>NZ_AHCA01000001.1 GCF_000238355.1 Pseudoalteromonas haloplanktis ATCC 14393 | reverse complement strand
ATCAAAGCTTAATGAGAATAAGCGATCAAAGTTAATGCCATTGGGTGATCAAAGCTAGGGAGAATATGCAGAAAGGACTCAATGTGTCTGAACTAATACAATTGATGGCTTTGTACCACCAACAATAGCCGTTCATTCAGCCAAAAGCATCTGATATTTTTGATATTCCTGCTTTTATAAGAAATCAATCTGCACCACCTAATAAAAGCTCATTTTAGGTTAGTAAGCAAAGACAACGTTATATAGCTTTAAGTAAACGCTACTCTAATATTTGCAAAGGGCGGCTCTTTTTAAGCTTTTGGGTTTGCTGAAGTATATTGCCCCAGATAGTGGAATAAGCACTTACTGTGCTTTTGACTTTGACGATAAATTTATTTGAATAATCAAATTTTAAAAATGATTTTTTAGCCGTTTTGTTTTTTAACTTAGCCTGTATTTTTACTTCTTTAAGTATTTCCTTCTCAAATAGGGAAAAGTTTTTATAAAGTGCTTTAATATCAGTGTTATATATTTTATTCGAGTGGTCATAATGTTTACTCATCGGATCGTGCTCTGAAACAGAGTGATGAAGCATTTTTTTAGACTCAATTTCAGCAATTGTTGATGACCCAATTTTTTTAGTTAGCACTTCTTTCATATGCGATTTTAAGAAGCTGCGAAGCAGTGTTGGAAATGCTCCGGCTGAGCCTTTTATATTTATGTTATCTCGCGGGGCCGCCACCATGTTTTTTGGTGCATGATATTTAAGAGCTCGGTTTAAACTCTCTTTACTTATGGGGTTTGAGCCGTTTTTAACCTTGCAGAATAAATAGGTGCGATTTCTGTCTGGGTTTAATTTTAATTCTTGTTGTATCGCTTTTTTCATCTCGGATGTGAGCTGTATTTTAAACTCTTTTTGGTTTTTCATAGCACCGCGAGTGGTATGGGTTGTTTCAGGAAACGTTAAAAATTTAGGATTATTTAAATCATCTATATACGACAGACGCAGATTACAAATATTTATGGGCCTTAGCCCAGTAAACATCATCAGTAGTACGGCATTTATTAATGTATTATTTTTAGCCGCTTTTAGGCCTATGTATAGCTGAGAAATTAGAGATATATCAGTATATGCCTTACAAGGAATAGGCTTCGCCGTTCGAGAAGATATATAATTATTGTCTATCTCTAGGAATGGATTAGTGCCGTTATTATATTTATTTTTTGCGAACACCCACAGTTTTTTCATCTGCTCGAATAACTTAGCCACATGCGGACCACTTTTCTCTGTTAGCAGTTGGTCAAGCGTTGCTTCTATTACCTTAGGCGTAATAGTTTGAAATAACGTATTTTTACCAAAGGCATTTTGAATTGCATTAAGGTAAGAGGTGTATGTTGTTACTGTGGTTTCAGCTAACTTGCTAGGGCTATGTTTATTAATTGCCTGTAAGTTTTCTATTTGTTTACTCACTACAAATTCGAATGTGTAATTAGAGGTATTCTTTTTGTATATTTCGGCCGCTTTTAATTTTGCTGCTGAAAAACTCATATCATTAGAATCACCAAGCTTGATATTTTTTATGCCATGTTCTTTTTTAAAATCAGTAAAAAATTTAATAATGCCATCATGCTGGAATACAATTCTTATTTTATCTTTAAGCTGATATTTTGAAAGCCTTTTTCCTTTTTCTTGCGCCAATATAATAGTGGCAAGACTGGCTAGCTCTTCCATTGACTCGTCATTATACGGTGGCTTAAATGCATTAAATTCAGCCATGCAAAGGTCACGACTTTTAATCGTGACCTCACATGGTTTTATTGAATTTAATACTGATGTTGCCATTAATATATAAGCCTTAAAAAAGTTAAAATCATCAAATAACTGATGAGGTATCGCTCTAATAAGGCAATAATATGAAATTAATTTTTTTTACAAAAACTTTGGTAAGTCGAAATTAAACTTTTTTAATTATTTTTTTGCTTTGGCTTCTTGGTCACTTAAATACCTCTCAACGACAGCTCTTCCTTCTTTGGTTAAGATCAAATCTTTTGCTACTCTGCCCGTATCACCAAGTGGCTGATTAATGAAGTTTACATAACCTCGTTTATAAACTAGATGATCTTTAATCCTATCTCTCAGGGCTTTCTTTTGGTTGTTTTCTTCTAGGTTCTTAGCTTGTTTACTTTGCATACCTGTAAGTCTGAGTTTTTGGCTTTCGAGTTCTTTCGCTCTTTTTAAAATACTGGCTTCATGAATTTTGAATACATTAAATTTTAGCTTTGTTGAAGTGCCAAATAGCTCTTCAGATTTATCATAATTCAAGCCGTTTGGATCGTCCTCTTTTCTGAGGTGATGAAGCGCGAGTCTGGTGAGTTCCTCTGCGTGTTTAAAATGATAGCCGTTGGCAACCATAATCGCTTTTGCGTTGGATTTAAAAAAGCTTCGGCACATTGTGCAAAATGCACCTGCAGATCCTTTCATTACAATATTTCTTTTATCTCCTTTTACTGCATCAACAGGTGAGTAATCTTTAATGATCTTATCCAGCGACCTTTTAGCAAATGGTTTGTTAAGATCGCGAGGCTGAAGAAATATATGATCAGGGTTACAGTTGGGTAATGCATTTTCCATCCAAGCTCTTTGTTCTAAAATAATGGCGCGCATGGCCTTGGTTAATGGCAGCTTATATTCTTTTTGGTTTTTCATTTCTCCACGAACCCCAACAACAGATGTCGGAAAGGTAATTAAGGTTGGAAAGTCGATACTATTGAGCCACTCCCACTTCATTTGTGGAATATTAATAGGGCGTATGCCTGTCAAAATCATAAATCGCGCAGCATTTTTTTGATGTACATTTGGGGCCGATGCTAGATTTATCCATAATTCAGCTATCGAATCTAAGTCTGTATAAACTTGGCAAGGACGGGGGCTTTCTACACGATCAGATACGTAAAAGTCATCGATATCAGCAGCTGGGTTTTTACCTGAGTTAAATTTATTTTTGGCAAATCGCCATACTCTTCTAATTTGTGCAAAAAGCTCGATTGCTTGGTTATTGGACTCTGCCTTGATAATTAAATCTACAATCTTTTCTAACTCTCCAGCTGTAAGAGACTGGAATGCACGCTTAAGCGGAAAATGATGCCGAAGCTTTTTTATTCTACATTGATATGTTCTGAGCGATGAAGCTGCAAATTTAGTGGGTGCGGTGTTATGGCGCTCTATTAAGCTTTGTTCATAAGCATCAAACACAGTTTTAATATTATGATTATTTAAAACGCCATATTTCATTTGTTCAGTGAGCTTACGCGCTTTTGCTATTGTTAATTCAGGTGCTTCACCTAATTTGGTATTGGCAATACCAGACGATTTAGGAAAAGCTGAGTAAAAAGATACGGTTCCAGATAGGGTAAATATAAGACGAAGATTGTGTTGTGCTTCATATTTCGATAATCGCTTTGTATCTTTATTCTTAACCTCTTGTTTTAATTTTTCTTTTTCCTCAAAAAAGATGATTTTAGAGGCCAAAATAACACAGCGATTTATGTGTTGCATAGAAAATGGCGATTTAAGTTGCTTCCATTCAATTTTTGCTTTCGTGTACTGAGCTTTGGTGAGCGTTGATAAAGAGTTCTTCACTTTGTTATAACCTATACAAATAAAGGCCTTACGGCGAATTTTATTGATTAAGAACAACAAAACAACAGAGAATAGAAGGTATAATTTACGGCTGTAATTTAGACCTAAAGATAAAATGGTGTGTTACGAATTTGTGTTACGATTTAATGAAAAAAAGTGATTTTTTATTAAACTAAAGTAGGCTGAAATTTAGCCTGTACAGATCCAAAATTAAACTTACCATTATGTTTTATAAAGATTTTATAAGAATGGAACAAAAAGTGGCTTTACTCATAAATAGTAAATGCATTAACTGTGATATGTGCGACCCCGAGTGCCCAAATGAAGCCATTTATATGGGCGCTAAAACCTATCAAATCGATCCTGCCAAATGCACTGAATGCGTAGGCCACTACGATAAGCCTACCTGCGTAAGTGTCTGCCCTATTGATTGCATCAAGCCCGATCCAGTTTATCGCGAAAGCTTAGATGAACTGGCCGAGAAGTATGTGAGATTAACGAATTAAAGCGTCGCTTTGCAAGGTATAACTCCCTTTATTGTGGCTAATTCTAAATAGTGTAATTACGCTTTTTAGACATGCCGCCAATGCCAGCATTTAAGCTGTTAGTTGGGTCTAGACTGCGATAGTTCTCAGCCAACGCGGGTTTGGCATGATAATGATGCCCTACGTTATGCTCTGCTGGATATTGTGCACCGCGTTGTTCTAAAAGCTCAAGTAAAGCGGCTTTGATTGCTTTTGGATCTTCGCCTTTTTTAACTAAATAATCCTGATGAAAAACGTGACATAAAAAGTGACCGTAATAGAGTTTACCCATCAGTTTGTTGTTAATATTTGGCGGTAGCTTTTCAAACCATTGGTTATCGTTGCGTTTTAATGCAATATCTAGCGCGAGGATATCTTCGACTTCATGATGGTTTATTTTTGCATATTGTACTGCGGCGCCTGCGGCTGCAAAGCGTAGTAAATACGCTGCTTTTGCTTCTTGTTCGCTACACTGAAAAAAATTAATTTGATGGTCTTGTTGTACTTTTTTAAGCAGAGCGAGTGTTTGCTGTTGCGCTTCACCTTTGACGGTCAAAATTAGTTGATGCTGATACAGTGTATTCCAGTGTTGCAGCTGGCTCGGTGTTTGGCTTGGAAATAATTTAGCGATGCGATAAACCAATTTATCAACGGCATTTTTCGGTAGAAAAGGTAGTTTTTGGCAGACAGCATCGAGTTGGCGCTTAATATTAAAAAATTTAGGCAGCCAATTAGTACCAAGGTTTTTAATTAATAACACTGTATCACGCCCGTAGTTATCGGCTAGTTCAAAAATATCACGGTGCAAATACTCGGCATAAACAGGTAGGCTGCTGGCTTGTTCTAACATTATTTTACGTACTGCCTGTAGTGCGGCGGTAGACTGAGTGCCAAGGTAAAAAGTGAGCTCTTGTTCGTTTTTGGCAAAGGTGTCAACGCGTACAGCAAATACCGCAAGTTTGCCAGCGCAGCCACTTGCTTGGTGCAAGCGTCGTGGATCGGCGTTAAAGCGAGCAGGGGTATCGAGATCAGTTTTACGTACCCACTGTGCATACTCATGATCGGATGCTTGTTTGGTCGTGGTTTTTATATTTTGCTGGCTATATTGCTTTGTTTGTAAGTTGGTGAGTATTTGCTCTGGTGTGTCGCCCAGTTCAATATCTAAATTATTAATTAAACTTAGGCTGCCATCACTGTTAACCTGTGCGTATAAAGCAAGCTCTGTGTAGGCTGGGCCACGTTCAACTAATGCTCCACCCGAGTTATTACACACCCCGCCGACTATAGATGCCCCTATACAGGACGAACCTATAACTGAATGCGGCACTCTGCCATATGGGGCCAGTGCTTTTTCTAATGAGAATAAACTGGCACCGGGTAAGGCAATAATTTGTTGCTGCTCGGCTAATACATGAATGTCGTTAATACGGCTGGTGTTAATAATCACGGTGTTGCGATCACACCCTTGAGTTGGCGTTGAACCTCCGGTTAACCCTGTGTTTGCGGCTTGCATGATAACGATGACATTTGCACTTACACAGGCTTGTAATGCGTGCCATTGTTGTAACAAAGTAGCGGGTTTTATAACCGCCAGCGCAGGGCCATGGCCTTCTCTAAATCCTTTTCTATAGGGGGCCGTAGCGCGACTACTTGTTAATACATAACGGCTGCCTACAATATCTTTTAAAGCATGAATAAGTGATGAGTGCGACATAATTAGTTAAGCGATGACTTTAGTGATGTATCGATATAGCGGCTTTTACGCAAATTGGTGCGTAGCTGCTCTTGCTCTAACACTTTACTTGCGTCAATATCGTTTAATGGTTTGTTGTCTTCACGGTTTAAATTGCCATCAGCCACCAGCGACAAATAACGTGAGCAACAGACACGTAAGAATGAGGTGAAATTACCAATATCGTGATCAGCATCAAGAGACTCAAGGTAGAGTTTTGTGATCATCTGATTGACGGTCATTTGATCGCGAAAGGCCACTTCTTCTAAAATATCCCAAAAAAACTCCTCTAAACGAATCGATGTAACAACACCATCTATCCGCAGTGATTTGGTACGGCAGGTCCATAAACGGCTGTCGGCATTAATAAAAAGTTGGCACATAGTTGACCTCTTGATGCTGTGGTTTAGATTATAGTAATGCCACAAATTGCTTAAGCATGGCAGGGTGTGCAGGCCATGCCGGCGCTGTCACTAGCTTGCCATCGGTAATGGCGCCATCCATTGGTAATTCAACGTACTCGGCACCCGCCATTTTTACTTCTGGTTGGCAAGCAGGGTAAGCAGATACTTTTTTACCTTCAATGACTCCAGCTGCTGTTAGCAATTGCGGGCCGTGGCAAATAGAGGCTATAGGTTTACCTGCTGTGGCAAAGTGCTTAATGATTTCGATCACTTTTGCGTTTAAGCGTAAATACTCCGGAGCTCGGCCTCCTGGCAAATATAAAGCATCGTAATCTGCGGCATTAATATCGGCAAATGTCGCATTGAGTGCAAAATTATGACCGCGTTTTTCAGTATAGGTTTGGTCGCCTTCAAAATCATGAATAGAGGTGGCAATCATATCGCCCGCTTTTTTATCTGGACAGACAGCATCTACTTCATGCCCCATTGCCAGTAATGCTTGAAACGGCACCATGTTTTCATAGTCTTCTACAAAGTCACCGGTGATCATTAGTACTTTAGCCATGTTTAGCTCCTTGTATTGAGTGTGAGCATGTATTTAAGTGCTATTTTGTACAGTGCTTAAATACATGGAGTATTTAGTAGAACATAACGAAGGATTGAATGGGTAATATAGGAATACTACAGCACCTTGTTATAGTAGTTTAAAAGTTGGGAGCTCGTCACAATTGATTTTAGTGGTAGATTAGCCTACTATCTCAGCAACTTTATGTTATGAGGCTCAATATTTTGCGCATTACGCCGCCCTAGGTTTCCCCCTCTCTAAATTGCCATGCTCAATAGTGGCTATCAATTGCTGTTCTTAGCAGGTGCTTTTTCGCGCCATAAAAAATATTAAAACATCATAATTCAACTTTCACTAGCTACTTTACTTCGGTATTGCTGTGTTGGATGTGTGCTTTATAAAATTTCAAAAAATCAATCATGCTTTTACTTTAGGTTAAACGATTTACCTATCAAAGTAGGTACAATTCTGTAGGTGAACTTTTAACTGCCATGAGTGGACAGCGTGAGTTGATAACACATAAAACAAGGTTTTCTATGTTCGAAAAATTTAAACTCGAATGGTTTTCTAATATCCGTGGGGATTTACTTGCGGGTATTGTGGTTGCGTTAGCGTTAATACCTGAGGCTATCGCGTTTTCTATTATTGCCGGTGTTGACCCTAAAGTGGGTTTGTATGCCTCGTTTTGTATTGCTGTAATTATCGCCATAGTTGGCGGCCGGCCTGGGATGATCTCAGCAGCAACCGGTGCAATGGCTTTATTAATGGTGACCTTAGTAAAAGATCATGGCCTTGAATACTTACTGGCTGCAACGCTATTGACCGGGGTAATTCAAATTATTGCCGGTTTTATAAAGCTTGGTAGCTTAATGCGTTTTGTATCGCGCTCTGTGGTAACAGGGTTCGTAAATGCTTTGGCTATATTAATATTTATGGCGCAATTACCTGAGCTTACCAACGTGACTTGGCATGTCTATGCCATGACAGCTGCGGGTTTAGGGATCATTTATTTATTCCCTTACTTACCAGTGATTGGTAAATCAATACCTTCTCCATTAGTGTGTATTGTGACACTTACCGTATTTGCGATGTTTATGGGCATGGATATTCGCACTGTTGGCGATATGGGCGAGTTACCTGATACATTGCCAATTTTCTTATGGCCAGATGTACCGTTAAACCTTGAAACATTGGTGATTATACTGCCTTATTCAATTGGTTTGGCTGTGGTTGGTTTATTAGAGTCGATGATGACAGCAACCATTGTTGATGACTTAACTGATACGCCGAGTGACAAAAACCAAGAATGTAAAGGCCAAGGTGTCGCTAATATTGGCGCTGGTTTAATGGGGGGTATGGCAGGTTGTGCCATGATTGGTCAATCTATCATTAATGTTAAATCGGGTGGGCGAGGACGCTTATCGTGTTTTACTGCCGGCGTATTTTTATTGTTTATGGTGGTGTTTTTAGATCAATGGCTAAAACAAATTCCTATGGCTGCATTAGTGGCGGTGATGATTATGGTATCAATTGGTACCTTTTCGTGGAGCTCAATACGGGATCTAAAAACCAACCCACTGTCGAGTAATCTTGTCATGATAGCAACGGTTGCTGTTGTGGTAGCCTCTCATAACTTAGCTATAGGTGTATTGGTTGGGGTGCTAATGTCAGCATTATTCTTTGCTAACAAAATTGGCCGCTTTATGGTGGTGCAAACTCAGAAAAATGATAAGCAGCGTACCTATAATGTAATCGGTCAGGTGTTTTTTGCATCGAGTGAGCAATTTATTGCCTCGTTTGATTTTAAAGAAGTCGTCGATAAAGTGGTGATTGATTTAAGCCATGCGCATTTTTGGGATATCACGGCGGTGACCTCGTTAGATAAAGTGGTGATCAAGTTTAGACGCGAAGGCGCTGAAGTTGACATTATTGGTATGAGTGAGGCAACCGCCACTATGGTTGACAAATTTGCCGTTCATAACGATCCAGAGCAAGTAGAAAAACTAATGGCTGGCCATTAAGGAGTTAAATATGAAAAACGTAATTACCTGTATTGATGGCTCAAACTACACGCAGTCGGTGTGTAATGCGGGCATTTGGGCTGCAGGCAAGCTGGCTAAGCCATTGCTACTTTTACACGCTATTGAGAAAGACCAAAAAGCACGTTATGAAAACCTCAGTGGTGCAATTGGCTTTGGCGCTCGTTCAGCACTGCTTGAACAAATGACTGAACTGGACGAGCAACACAGTAAGCTTGCGCTGCAACTAGGCAAAGAGTTACTAGAGCATGCAACACAAAGAGCTATTGCACAAGGTCATGAATTGGTTGATAGCACGCAGCGCCATGGCACGATCAGCGATGCCATTTATGACCTTGAAACGGATGCTCGATTAATCGTACTTGGCCGCTGTGGGCAAGGTCATAGTGCATCGTTTAAAGCACTGGGTTCACACATTGAGCAGATTATTCGTCAAGTCCATACGCCAGTGTTAATTACCAATCAAGACTTTATCCAGCCGCAAAATTTTTTGCTCTGTTATGACGCTAGAGAGACTGCCGACAAAGCTGTACAACGGATAATTGAAGGCGGATTACTGCAAGGCTTAAAGTGTCATTTAGTGACGGTTAAAAATAATGTCAGCGACCAGCAAAGTAAGTTTAAAGCGGCTGAAGCATTGTTAGTCGAGAATGGCTTTGAGGTTGAAGCGAGTTATCTAACAGGCAATATTTTTGATTCACTGATGGCTTATAAACAAAACCATGCAGTTGATATGGTGGTGATGGGGGCGTTTGCACATTCTAAATTTAGGCAAGTGCTACTGGGTAGTAATACCATGAAGATGATTGAAAATACCCAGCTCCCACTAATAGTGCTACGTTAAGCTGACAAGCCTCTGGCCTCAGCAGTTTAATGCTGCTGAGGTTATGTTATTCTTACTCATACCTCAATTTTTTGAATGATTTTTATGAGTCTACTTTTCTCCCTTGCCTTGGCAAGTTTACCTACCTTACCAGAGCCTGTTGCGAATAATGCAGTCGCAAAAGTTGTCGTTGATGAGCAACCGTATTTTTTAAGTTTTATGGGCTTAGGTGTAAATAAAGATCACCACAGCGTGCATAACAAAGTGTGGGCGTTAAAGCTGGGTGATAAACAATGGCAGGCAAAATCACCTGTGCCCAGTAGTTTACAACCCAAAGGGCGTTTAGCCAGTACGGCTGTGGGACTTGGTGAATATGCCTACGTGTTCGGTGGCTATACGGTAAGTAGTGATCACACAGAAATATCCAGCCCAGATGTCTATCGTTATGATTTAAAAAATGACCGCTATACTCAACTTGCCAATATGCCGGTACCAGTGGATGACAGTGTGGCATTGAGCTACCAACAGCGCTATATCTATTTGGTCAGTGGCTGGTATAACGATGGCAATGTAAATTTAGTACAAGTGTACGACACGCAAACAGATACATGGCAGCAAGCTTCGCCATTTTTAGGTGAGCCGGTATTTGGCCAAGCCGCAGCAATTAGCGGTAATACGATTGTGGTGTGTGATGGTGTAAAAACCCAAGCGAATGCTGATAAACGCCGCTCTTTTGCCGCGGTTGCGCAATGTTTAAAAGGCACGATTGATGAGAGTAACCCATTAAAAATTGATTGGCGCACTTTACCACATCCCACAGGGACAGCTCATTATCGTATGGCAGCCACCAGCTTTAACGACGCTATCTATATGCAAGCAGGCTCAAATAATCCCTATAACTACAATGGCATGGGCTATAACGGCAAAGCTGCCCCCGCGAGTAACCATGTCTGGCGCTTTGATATAGCAAGTAATAGCTGGCAAATACTTACACCGCTCACAATTGCGAGCATGGATCACCGTGGTTTACTTGAATATCAAGGGAGCTTATACCGCATTGGCGGCATGGATAATAAGCAGCAAGTAAGTAATAAAGTGCTTGGTTATAAAATACAAAACGCTGCAAAGTAGCAGCGTTTTGGGTTGTTAACTTTCCTTTAAAATTTTACGCTGTAATCGAGAGTGTAGCTACGCCCACGTGCTTTATGATCATAAAGTGCAGCGGGTCCGTAGCTTGGGCTATAGAAATAAATAGCCCGTTTACCCCATTGTGTTGTGTATGTTTCATCTAATAAGTTAGTAATGGCAAAGTTGACCGTGCCTACTGACAATGGGTAATTAAAAATTAAGTCTAGCTCAGTGTAGCCATCAATTTGGCGATCTTCGTTATTAACGTTGAACTCGCTGGCATCATCGCTTAAATCAAACATTGATTTTGACTGTAAACGAGCTTTTAAAGTATCACCTTGCCATGCTACATAGCTGGTGAGTTTTGATGAACTGGCTTTAGTGACATCAATTTTAGCCCATTCACCTTGAGTTGTTTTACTCTGTCCGCGGACTAAATGGCTACTCATACCGATTCGAAATGCAGCATTAAAATCATAATCAATCTGACCTTCAATACCTTGAGTACGCAGTGGGCTTTCTTTTACATCTATAAGTAATGTTTTGCTATTCGTAACAATTGTTTGATCAGATTGGCTTTGGTACACAGACAATTGTGCGGATAGATTTTCATTATTATAACGCCAACCAAATTCGTAAGAGTCGGTTTTTATTCCTTTGAGGCGTGAATTACCAATGCTGACCGTTGAACCGTCTTGTAAAGCTAGGTGGCCATTCTCATCTGCGGGTAAGTATTTACCTTTGCCGTAGTATTTGGCAACATTTGGCAGTTCAAATGCTTGTGCAAAGTTAGTCCATATTTGTTGATTATCAGTGACATCAAACACAGCACCAAAATTAAACAGGGTTACATCATAATCGGTTGAGCCACCTAAAATAGCATCAGCTGATTGAGCTTTGTTTTGGGCTACTTTAGTGGCGGCACTGCCGGACACAAAGTCTGATACGGTATTGTTCAAATTCTGCTGCCGCACACCGGCAGATAACGAAAGACGCTCAATAACTTGCCAGCTTAGTTGTGCAAAAAATGCTTTACTGTCTACTTCAAAACCAGGGTAACGGTCGACACTAAATAACGACTGGATATTTAGGCCGCCACTGGCTTGCGCAATTATAGGATCATAGTAGGTTTGCATCGCATCAAACTCTTCACTGTCGTAGTCAAAACCATAAGCGAGATCAACCGATTGCCATTTTTTGTTTAGTACAAATTTAAAGCCGTATGCGTCGGTACTTTGCTCTGAACTGGAAAAACTAGCGACTGCATTTTGTGTTGCATTTAGTCGAGGGCGCGGGTAAAAATCAAAATATTCAGAGCGCATGAAGGCTTGAATATTTAAGTTTTGGCCCATAAATGCTCGGTGCTGATAATCTATATTAAATAAGTTACGCTTAGTTTGTGGGGTATGCTCAGATTCAAGTCCGGTACGAATACCCACATCACTCATATCACCAAATAATGAGCCTGAATTATCGCCAAAATATAAGCCATGTTCGCCATCGCTTTCATTATTATAGTATTGACCTAAAAACGAAATCGACTGCTGATCATTGATCATCAGTGTACTTGAAGCCATCAAATCTAAAGAGCGCGTATATTGCAGCCCTGATTGTGTAGTGTCCATCATGATCGGTTCACCGTTGCCATCATACATAGCGTTCACTTGGCTATAGGCTAACGAGATGCGTCCTTTTGAGCGTTGATTTTCCCAGCTGGTGGCAGCTGCTAACTTGCTATCTAAATCGTCATGGCCAGCAAAACCGGATTTAATACCTACATTTAGCTCGGTAGTACCATCACCTTGTTTTGTAATAATGTTAATAACGCCACCAATACTTCCACCGCCATAAATTGCGGTAGAGCCAGAGATAACTTCAATGCGTGCAATATTAAAAGGGTCGATTGAGTCTAAATGACGACTTAAACCCCTAGATGAATTTAATGATACGCCGTCAATCATCACCATCATAGGGCGGCCACGCATGTTTTGAGAATAATTAGTGCGACTTTGGCTTCCTAAATCTAGGCTAGGAATTAACTGCGCTAACGCATTTTTAAAATCAACACCGGCATTAATTTGCGTTTCAATTTGCTCTAAATCTACTAACCAGACCGTACCGGCAATATCGCTAATGGCAGTTTGCGTTCTGTTTGCCGTTACAACCACACGTTCAATACCTTCATCAGTATGTTGGTTGGCAATTGCGTACGGACTAAATATTAAAGGGCTGATGCAACTGGTGATAACGAGGGACAAAAGCGTTTTTTTCATGCTACTTCCTAGTAAAAATGAGCGGGAATACTTTTTTGGTACAATTTCAGGTGAATGGTAATGGTTTTTAATATTATTATCAAATGAGGTTGATAAATTACTCAAAACTAATAATATCGTTTCATCTAGTGGGCTTTTTACGCTAGTTTATTGAACAAGATTATGATTTTAATAAGCAATAATAATGAACACTCTATATATCACTGGTGCTGGGGTAAGTGCTGCCAGTGGCATTCCTACTTTTCGTGGCGAAGATGGTTATTGGACTATCGGCAGTAAAAATTATACGCCCATGGAAATGGCCACTCGCGCAATGTATGAAAATAATCCAAAAGAATTTTTAGCGTGGTATTACCATCGCTTTGCTACTTATCGCAATCATGGCCCTAACGAAGTGCATCATTGGCTGAGTGATAAAAACTTAATCACGCAAAATATTGATGGTCTAGACGGTAAAGCAGGGAATACTAATTACATTGCTATTCATGGCCGGCTTGATCAAATGACGTTGTTTCATCATCAGGGCGATGATGTCACACCACAAACGACCCCTTGGGATAACGTAGACGAAAGCCGTTTACATGATTCGTTGTTTGAATTGTTTAAAATTGAAAACCACCAGCCGGTACTCAACCAATCGTTAAAGCCTTTTGTGCTGTTATTTGATGAATATTATACTGAGCTTTACCGTATTAGCGAAGCGCAGCAGCGTATGGTAGATGCCGATAAAATTGTATTTATGGGCACCTCGTTTAGCGTCAATATCACTCAAATGGCACTGGAGATTGCACGCAGTTATGACATTCCTATCGAAGTGGTTGATCCTGAGCCTGCGCACATTATGCATCCTAATGTGAGCTATAAAAAAATGACCGCATTAGAGTACATCCAAGTAAAGGGCTAGTGTTGTTTTACTTTCGCTTGTGTTGCATTGAGCCGCAACCCCAGTGGATCAGTAACAAACTCAGCAATACCTGAGTTATTTAACTCTAAAATAGCTTTAGGTGCTTGCTGAAAAGGTTGCCAATTTATTAAGCCTGGGCCATTTGGGTTACCGGTTTTGATAAAGTTAGTCACATAGCGGTGCATGGTTTTACCTGCTTGTTTATCTTGTTCAGTGGTAACGTGACCATACTTAGTTGCTACCGTATTAAAAAAGTAAGGGATTTCGCTGGCGTGGGCTGCTCCTTTTACATTTAGCGTTTGCGCCACATATGCGAACCGATAAAGATATGCATTTTGGCCACTTTTACTAAAGCGTTGTGCAGTAAAACGGGCTGGCTCTTGCATTAGCTTATCTTGGCCAACCTGGTAATTTAGCTGTGCCAGCGGTTTATTATTTTCAGGATCATAGGCTACCTGGGCTTGTTTGGCATTATCAGCAAAACTGTCGAATAAAGCCTGTTTAGAAGCAAAATTTGCATTACCAATATCATGGCTGGTAGTACCGACCATTAATGGCACTTTGCTAAACTGACCATTGAGTAAGTTTTCGCTGTTGGTGCTCGTAATGAGTATACCGTCTAGAATAGGCCCACCAGAGTAAGTTACAAGCGAATCATTCTCTTGTTTTAAAGTACTTAAGTTTAAATTACCAACAATAGCCTGAGCAGGCAGTTCACGCAGGGCTTTTAGGCTGCTTTGATCACTGCCAGTAATTTGATGTTGGGCGGCAAAATTAATCCCCACTTGCTCTGCGGATAAGACTTGTTGATCATCACTGTGCAGTGGTAATAGGTTAAATAACTCTCGACCACCGCCCGACATAACAATAGCCTTATTAAATAACCCTTGCGAACCCGGTGCTTGCAGCATAGCGTGTACTGACTTACCACCGGCGGATTCGCCCATAATAGTTACTTGGTTTGGATCACCGCCAAACTCAGCAATGTTATTTTTAACCCATTTTAAAGCAGCTATTTGGTCCATAATCGCATAATTACCGAGTGCATCATTTTCAAAAGTACTCAGTGCTGGGTGTGCAAAAAAACCAAATCGACCTAAACGGTAATTAAAACTAACAAACACCACGCCTTGTTTAGCAAAACTGTCACCACTATAAACCTCAGCAGAAGCACCGCCGTTAACGAAACCACCGCCATAAAACCATACGACTACAGGGTAGCCCGCTTCACTTTGTTTAGCCGGTCTTATTACATTTAAATACAAGCAATCTTCCGCAGGTAGTGTGGCTAGAGGGGCGGCATCGTCTACAAAGGGTTTTTGCATACAGTCAGGTGCATAGTGATCGACTTGCTTAATACCTTGCCATTTGGGCACAGGTTGCGGGGAGCGCCAGCGATAATCGCCTACAGGGGGAGCTGCGTAAGGTATACCTTTAAAAGTAATAATTTTACCAGACTCACTTCCTTGTACTGTACCGCCCGTTACCTTAGCTGTCGTACTTGAGGGGGCTTTAGAGCAACCTTGTAAAGTCAGGGCTGCAAGCGTAAAACAAGTGAGAAAAGCAAGTGTTCGTCGTGAGCGCAGTCGCATGGTTAACCTCTGTTAGTGAGCGTGTCGAATTTGAGAGCTAATAGATACTAGCATAAAAAATGGTGGGGTAGATAAAGGCTTAAATAAACCAAGGTGATTACATAGGGAGTGTAACCACCTTGGTTAAGTATTTGGCAAAAGGTTAATTTAACCTTTTAATCTCCTGGGCAGAAGTGTGCCAAATTTGTTGCGCTCGTTATAGTAGAAAATATTAAAAACGAGTACGAATACCAAAGGTAATACGACGCTCGAAGATATTTTGAGTGATCACATGATCTGACCACTGCGCGTATATATCTTCTTTTTCTTCGGTCAAGTTGCTCACCGAGGTATAAATACTCATGTCCTCAGCAAACTCATAGCCTGCATACATATCAAAGTATAGTGTGCTGTCGGTCCAAAATGGCACTACGCCTTCGCCCATTGGCGAACTTAAGCTGTCTAAACGATCACTTCGGTAATTAGCTGCAAGACGCAGTTGTAATGGGCCTTTTTCGTACCAAAGCACGGCATTGGCTGATTTTTCTGAGTTATCCTGAATAGGTAAGCTTTCGCCGTAGACATCAACGTTAGCGCTGTCACTTGGCGCATAAGTAAAGTTAACTGACGTTCCTAAACCATCAAATGGTGCAGGTAAAAAGTCAAACGCTTGCTGATAAACCACTTCAAAGCCTTTTATATCACCGCCTTGGCCATTAACTTCTGTGGTAACGGGGACTTCACGGCGAATAACGCCATCTATATCGGGTAAGCCTTGCATAACAATGCCGTTTTCAACAAAAGACTCTATATCCATTAAAAAGGCTGAAATACTCAGTAAACCACTGTCATTAAAATACCATTCAGCAGATAGGTTATAGTTAGTTGCGCGCCATGGCTCTAGATCAGGGTTACCATTTTGGCGGCCTTGTACGGCTACTAATAGATCTGGACTTACGCCTAACTCTGCTGCAAGCACATCACCAGCTCGAGTTCTACCAACACTGACACCACCTGCGAGCTTGCCAATATCGAGCGTGGTCATGGTTTTACCATAACCGGCACGAAGAATTACGTCGTCCGTTACGTTTAGATTAAAGTTCATTGATGGTAAAAAATCAGAGTAATCTCTGCTTAACCATTTTTCACCGGTTTTTTCACTGGCGGTACATAATGAACAAGGGCGCTCTGAACCGAGTTGGTTTTGCAGCATGTCGAGTTCGGTTTTAATGTATTGCGCACCGATATTGGCGGTATAACTTAAATCACCTAATTCGCCAGCAAAATTCGCTTTAAAGTAGGCGGTTTGGGTTTGCTCTTTCACTTGATAAGTACGAGACGGGTTAGCCAAGCGTTTATTACCCGGGTAAATAGCATTTTGAAATGCCATTGGGTCGTCCATCACTTTAGGGTCTACTAAATAAAAACTATGTCCTGTGCCGCCAGGACCTAACCCATTGACTTGATTTACCCAACCATCAGGCATATCGCTGAAGAAGTTGGTTTTACCAAGTGTTAAATCACCACCTGCAACGCTATTTTCGCCATCGCCGTTGGTATCACCCAATGAGGCGCCGGAATCTTTCCACATTACGTCAGCACTAATATTGCCGGTGGTAAATGGCGCAACTAAAATATAAGTTTCCCGCTCCACATCACGTTTTGATGCGCGCAGACCAAAATCAAAGTTCTGTAGATGATCGGTCTCAAAGGCGTAATGGCCATCAATACGGGCAACATCTAAACTGGCTTCTTCTTCAAAGTTATTTTCAGAGTAGGTTGAAACCAGATTATATTGGCTTATATCGTTACCAAACCCTTCGGCAAAACCAAGGCTGAGATACTCGCCACTGCGTGAGAAGCTCACATCTACTTCTTCTGGACCGTAACCATTAGGGTTTACAGGGGTAATGCCATCACCATGATTTTTTAATAACCCATGTTGTGCGCCAGAGGTTAAGAAGCCATGGGCTACATTTTCAGTATGGCTGCGCTCAGCCTCGCCATGAATATACCTAAATTCACCAGAGAGTGGCCCGTCGCCTTGGTATTCGAATAAAAAACTGGCGTTAGTTGATTCACGATCGTTCGTTAAACTTTCAGAGTAGGCACTAACGCGGCGAACTTTTAAGTCAGCTTCGTTGACTGTGTATATTTGTCCGCCTTGTTCATTATCTAAGCGAGGAATAAAGTTATCAGAATACGCCCAAATAGAACCGCGAGCATTATCAACCATCACACCTTGTTTACGGTCGGCGTCATCCATTTTGGTATAAAACAGATCACCGGTAAAAGTCAGTGTATCGGCAATTTGGTATTGAATGGTGGTGTTTAAACCAAGACGATCACGTTCGGTTTCACGGTCCATCACACCATAAAAGCGTTGGCTGTAAAAGCTGTCGTTAAAATCGCCATCGCCGTTAAAGTCTCTGTCAGTTTCATTTTGTACTTCAGATGAGGTCAAAATGGTGCCGTTACGGTAGTTTGCTAAGGTGCTTTCGTCATAAGCTGCCGTGACAATAATGCCAAACTTGTCATTGTTGTAGCCGGCAAATGCCACTAGTTTTGGGTCTGTTTGCTCCGAAAGACTGCCGCGTGTTGCTTCCCCAGTTAACGAGAATGTTGTGCCTTGGTCAAGATCAAAGGGTCTGCGTGTTTTTAAATCGAGAGTACCTGAGATACCGCCGGCTAGCGTGTCAGCTTGAGGTGATTTAAGCACATCAATCCCTGAGAGTAATGCGGCGGGGACATCAGTGAAATCAGGTTGCAAAGTTGTAATTGAACCAGCACTTAAAAATTGCTCACCATTTAAAAGGGTTGTTACTTGTGGCATACCACGTACGTTTATGGTTGACCCTTCGCCAGCGGAGCGGCGAATTTGTATGCCGGGGATACGTTGCAGCGTATCAGCAATCGTTACATCAGGCAGTTTACCAATATCTTCTGCGGTAATAGAGTCCATTACCCCAGTACTAAAACGTTTATTGTTAATATCTTGTTTGTTACTGGCGGCAATACCACGTACTTCAATGGTTTCTATATCGTCATTTGCGGTTTGTACTTGATCCGCAGCAACTCCCGCAAAGCTTGTGGAACCACAAATGATGGCGGCGATAGCTTTTGCCGTTAAGCTTCTATTTAGAGTGGCTGGGCGACGGTTTTTAATGTTCATGCTGATGTACCTTATCCTGTATTTTAGGCGTTGATTATTATTTTCTGTTAATTTGTAACACTTGTTGACTATTCTTCTGTTATTAATTAACATTACTTTCAAACACAATGCAATAACAATTACATTAACAATTGATAATTTTTTGAGCTTTACTGTAACCTTGCTCTCTAAGGTAATGATTTAAAATAAGAGTTTTATTTATGGAAAAGTTAGCCACAAAAGATGCTGGCACTATCGCAAGTGTGAATAAAGGCTTAGGCAATAGCGATGCACTCATACATGGGGACTACAATGTTGCGTTGCAGCAAATTAGCTTGCCTTGCGCCTGTATTTACCAAACGAGGTTAGATAATAATATTGCGTGGATGGCAGAGTTTGCCAAACAAAGTCAGGTGGAGTTTTCACCCCATGGTAAAACCACTATGGCACCGGGGATTTTCAAAAAGCAGTTAGCAGCCGGTGCTTACGCTATTACTATTGCAACGGTGCCGCAAGCGGTGGTAGCTGCTCGCGCAGGTGCAAAGCGCATTATTATGGCAAATCAATTAGTTGGTACAGCCAATATGCTGCAACTTAGTTATTTATTAAAACAGTATGAAATTGATTTTTATTGTTTAGTGGATGATGTTAGCAATGTCACAACCTTGGGCGAATTTTTTAATGAGCAAGGTTTACAGCTTAAACTACTGATCGAGTTAGGGGTGCCCGGTGGGCGTTGTGGGGTTGTTGATAGTCAAAAGCTACAGCAGTTGGCCGCGCATATTAAGTCGTATTCCTCATTACAGCTTGCGGGTCTTGAAGTATATGAAGGCGTATTGAGTACTCAACATGAAGTGACTGCATTTTTAGCGACTGCCGTAGCTAAATGCAAAGATTTGATTGCTCAGCAAGCTTTTGCCACAGAACAAGTAATAATCACGGCTGGTGGCTCTGCATGGTACGACTTAGTCTGTGATGCCTTTGCCCCTGCCAATATGCTGGAAAACATGACTCCAGTGATCCGCCCTGGTTGTTACGTGGCCCATGATCAAGGGATTTATGAACAAGCACAGCAAAGTGTGTTAGCGCGTAATCCATTAGCTTGTAATATTGGCAGTGATTTACAGTCCTGCTTAGAAATTTGGGCATACGTGCAATCATTGCCAGAGCCCGGTCGTGCCATTATTGGTATGGGTAAGCGAGATGTCGCTTTTGATGCCGGTTTACCTATTCCTAACTTACATGTTGATCAATCAGGCACAGTAAAACCTGCGGGGGCCAAATGGAAAGTAGAAAAAATAATGGATCAGCACGCGATGCTAACTTATCCAATCACTGAGCAACTAGAAGTGGGCGATATTATTGCCTTTGCCACTTCGCACCCATGCCTTACATTTGATAAATGGCGCTATATTAATGTCATTGATGATAATTATAACGTTATTGATATCTTTGATACGTATTTTTAGGAGAGTAAATAATTGGATATTGTTTCGCGAATTAAAGAACGCTTAGGCCATTTACGCCAATCAGAGCAACTTGTTGCCCAATTAATTTTAACTGATCTGCAATATGCAGCCTCAGCAAGTATCAGTGATTTGGCACAACGTGCGAAAGTGAGTCATGCGTCCATCACACGTTTAGCAAAAGCATTAGGTTGCAACAATGTACGCGATATGAAGCTCCAGCTTGCGCAATCACTGGCAGTAGGTGAGCGTTTTATTAGTGAAAACGCCTCCGTACGTGAAGATATTCCGGCAATTTATCAAGCAATTCACGATATTCTCGATATCAATGCTGGGCTGATTGAACAGTCTTTAGTGGAAGAAGCTGCACGTTGTATAGCGGGTAGTCGTCATACACTTATTTTTGGTGTTGGCGGCGGCAGCTCTGTAGTGGCGCAAGAGTGCCATAATCGATTATTTCGACTCGATGTGCTCAGTAACGCCTATAGTGATCCTGTCATGATGCGGATGACAGCAGCGAGCGTTGACGTGAGCGATGTTGTAATTGTGTTGTCGTTAACAGGGCTTGCCAATGATCTTATTGATGCTGCAAGTATTGCCAAAGATTACGGCGCAAAAGTGATTGCCATTTGTCCTGATAGCGCACTTGCTGATACAGCGACAATTCACCTGCCGATTAAAACAAACGAATCAGATTATATTTTCACACCAAGTACAGCTCGTTACGCCATGCTTGCTGCGGTAGATATTTTGGCGAGTGAAGTGGCTATTTTAACGCAGAAAAAATCTCGTGAAAAACTTCGTCGTATTAAACATGAGTTAGATGCATATCGTGAAGGACCAGACCGCGCGCCATTAGGAGATTAACAATGCAGTACGATATCTCGCAACCAGTAGACACTATTATATATCAAGCAAAAGTATTTGATGGCTTAGGTAATGAGCCTGTGCACATGGATGTTGCAATTAAAGGGCAACAGATTGTCGCGCTGGGTGAGTTATCTGCATACCAAGCATTAGATACGGTTAATGGTAAGGGGCTGTGTTTAGCTCCCGGTTTTATTGATGTACATACTCACGATGATTTAGAGGTACTGAGAAACCCTGACATGGCCGCTAAGATTAGCCAAGGAGTAACCACGGTTATCACGGGAAATTGTGGCATTAGTGCCGCACCCGCTCAGTTGGCCACGGATGCGCCTGATCCGATGAACTTATTAGGGGATAAAACAGAGTTTAAGTTTGTGCAAATGCGCGACTATATCGCTGCCTATAATGTGCGAAAAGCCAATGTGAATGTGGCAGCGCTTGTTGGACATACAACACTTAGAAATAATGTGATGGATGATTTACTACGTGCAGCTACAGCACAAGAAATAGCCTTAATGCAGCAGCAACTTGATATGGCACTCAGCCAAGGTGCACTGGGGTTGAGTACGGGCCTTGCGTATAAAAATGCTAATCAGGCGCCATCTTCTGAAGTGCAAGCGTTTGGCGAGGTTTTAAAAAAACACGATGCTCTTTATACCACGCACTTACGCACCGAGTTTGATGCGGTACTTGAGGCGATGGATGAAGCGTTTGCAATGGAGCAAGCCTTTGACATCAAAGTAATCATTTCGCACCTTAAATGTGCAGGTAAAAATAACTGGGGGCGTGCACCCGAGTTATTAGCCAAATTTTCCGAGCAAGGTGAGCATTCCAAATGCAGTTGTGACGCTTATCCGTATGCAGCAAGCTCCAGCACCTTAGATTTAAATCAAGTGACCGATGACTTTGATATTTTTATTACTTGGTCTGACTCTCACCCTGAAATGGCTGAACAATTACTAGCCGATATTGCGGCGCACTGGGGTGTTAGTTTGTTTGATGCGGCGAAACGCCTGCAACCTGCGGGAGCGGTTTATCATGGCCTTAATGAAGACGATGTAAAAACTATTCTCGCGTTTGATAAAACCATGATTGGCTCTGATGGCTTACCGTGCGATCCGCATCCACACCCTCGTTTGTGGGGCTCATTTCCCCGGGTTTTAGGACATTACAGTCGAGAGCAAGGGGTTTTTTCATTAGCCACAGCGATCCATAAAATGACCGGTCTCAGTGCCGCTAATTATCGGTTAGCGAATCGTGGCGTGATCAAAGTCGGTAACTTTGCCGATTTAGTGCTATTTGATGCCGATGAGGTTATTGATAACGCAACATTTGTCGATTCAGAACTACCAGCTTCAGGTATTCGCCGCGTGTGGACCAACGGCCAAGCAACATTAATAGATAAACAGATCCTACCTGCGTATTCGGGTAAATTTTTAACATCATAGGAGTAAGTAATCATGATCAGACGCATTGGTATTGAAGGCGGGAAAGGCACGGGTGGTCAACACTTACCATTTGCCCGAGCAGTAGAAGCGGGTGGCTGGCTGATGGTATCAGGGCAAACGCCAATGAAAGACGGCGAAGTGGTTGAAGGCGGTATCATTGAGCAATCAACACTGGCAATTGAAAACTGCCTCGACATTATGAAAGAGGCGGGCTATGGCCTCGAAGATGTGGTGCATGTGACGGTTATTTTAACTGACTCGCGTTATTTTCAGTCGTTTAATAAAGTCTTTAAAGAGTACTTTGGCGCTAACCCACCGGCACGTATTTGTGCGGTGGCGGATTTAGTGGTCGACTGTAAAGTTGAAGTGGATGTAACGTGTTATAAAGCACCTTAACTTCCCCTGCCAACATCAAAATTTATACCTAAGAGCATAAAAAATAATAATCGCTCTTAGGTCATCAACAAAATAATAATTAACATCAACCGCGTAATTATAATTATAAGTGCCATAACTAGGCGCAACGTGGATTGGTGCAGCAGGGTGTCTTATGAAGTGGCAATTATTAATGGCCTTTTTAGGCTACTTAGGGTTTATGATTTGGTTTGGCTGGTGGGTCAGCCGCAATGCCAAAGGCGGTGATAATTTTTTATTGGGCGGACGCAACCTGCCTTTTTTACTCACCCTTGGTACAACTGTTGCTACTATGGTGGGGACTGGCTCATCCATGGGAGCGGTTGGTTTTGCTTATTTAAATGGCTGGGCCGGGATGATTTATGGCTTAGGTGGTGCATGCGGTATTTTACTGCTGGCAAAACTATTTGCGCCAGTGCGTGAACATGAATTTATGACCATGAGTGAAGAGATCTCTTATTACGTTGGCGCACACCCCGTAGTTAAAAATACCATTGCGGTATTTATTTTTGTTGCCAGCATTGGTTGGTTAGGAGCACATATTCTTGGTGGCGGTATGTACTTAGCATGGCTGACAGGGCTGTCGCCATTTACTGCAAAGCTATTGATTGCGTTAGGGTTTAGTGTTTATGTAGTGATCGGCGGCTATGTTGCTGTGGTATGGACCGATTCAATACAAGCATTAGTGCTATTTGTTGGGTTTTTCACAATGGCAGGGGTTGCCCTGTATGAAGTAGGTGGTATAGCCCAGATTGCCAATGCCCAACCGGCAGTTAATCGTAGCTTTTTATCATTGGATAACATTGGTGTTGTGCATGGCTTATCGCTATTTTTTGCCGTGTTAATCGGTGTTTTAGTTGCGCCCTCATTTCGCCAGCGTATTTATTCAGGTAAGCATGTCAAAAGTATTCGCCAATCATTTTATCTATCGGGTGGCTTGTATTTAGTATTTGCCATTGTACCCGCCATTATTGGTATGGCAGCGTATGCCCTTAACCCGACGTTAGAAAACAGCGCATTTTCGTTCCCTTATATGGCGTTTGAACTATTACCGTTTGGTTTAGCTGCATTGGTGATCATCGCTGGTTTGTCGGCGACAATTTCCAGTGCCAGCTCAGATGCTATCGCTGCGGTAAGCGTGTTAATTCGTGATATCTACAGTTTAGTGTTCAAACGTATGCCACATGCCAAGGATGTGGTGATCCTCTCGCGTATCGGTTTGGTGGTGACTATTGGCATTGCTTTATTGTTGGCGCTATTAACTAATGATGTGATTGGTTACATCACCAATATGATTGCTACGTTAATGTCAGGGTTATGTGTATGCGTGTTATTTGGTCATTTTTGGCCGCGTTTTAATTGGCAAGGTGCAATAACTGCATTGTTGGTATCTTTACTTATTTCATTGGCAATAATTGTCACCCCAAGTTGGTTAGTGTACTGGGGTAACCCCATTATACCTGCCACTTTAGCTTCTGCGCTATGCGCCGTCATTGTAACTATATTCACCCCCGTACAAACTCATACATCAGCTCAAGCACTGGCTATTTTGCAGGCACAACGCGAGGAAATGCAGCATGAATAAATTAATTTTGAGCGCTTTAATTAGTGTTGGACTGTTTCTCATCGAGGCGCGCGCTCAAGCTGTGCTGATGCCAATGCCTGCAGAAATACAGATGCTTGCAGGTAAAAGCCAATTAAATGCTCGCCTAGGTGTGCATATTAGTCAACAGCAGCAAGCGTTACTAAGGCCGTTACTGCTTAATTCAACGTTTGCCGAGCAGTTTACACGGCTTGATTGGCGTGATGCTGAAAAGGCACAGTTACACATAAGCATCAATCAAAGTGCTGCGCCTTTGCCTTATTTAGGGATGGATGAAAGCTATAAAATTGTTATCGCTGATAACTCAATTAAGCTTACCAGCAATAATCAGTATGGTATGTTACGTGGTCTTGCGAGCTTATCGCAGTTATTGTTTAGTGCAAAAAAACCTCGCGAACTGACTAATCTCACAATCACAGATGCCCCCACGTATCCGTGGCGAGGGTTACTGTTTGACGGGGTACGCCACTTTTTACCGATTAAAGATGTAAAACGTACGTTACGTGGTTTGGCTTCAGCAAAGTTTAATGTATTTCATTGGCATTTAACCGATGATCAAGGCTGGCGAATTGAATTACACAGTTACCCTAGATTACATCAACACGCTTCTGATGGCTTGTATTACACCCAAGCCGAAATTAAAGAGGTGGTTGCGTATGCGGCTAAATTAGGTATCCGTGTCGTCCCTGAGTTTGATGTGCCAGGACATGCAAGTACTATTGTGCTTGCCTATCCAGAGTTAGGTAGTGGTACAACCCGTATAGACATTGAAAGGCATTGGGGGGTGTTTGAACCATTACTCGATCCAAGTAACCCTAAGGTTTATCAATTTATTGACGAAGTGGTTGCTGAGCTTGCGGGGCTATTTCCTGATCCATACTTACACATTGGCGGCGATGAAGTTGATGATAGTGATTGGCAAAAGAATACGAGCATACAAGCTTATATGGCTGAGCAACAATTAGCGGATAGCCATGCTTTACATGCTTACTTTAACCAACGAGTTGCTAAAATCTTAGCAAAACACAACAAGCAAATGATTGGTTGGGATGAAGTACTGCATCCTAGTTTGCCAAAAAATACCCTTGTACAGTCATGGCGCGGGCATCACTCACTCAGTGATATTACGAGTGCTGGCTTCGATGGATTACTCTCAAGTGGTTTTTATATCGATCAACCGCAGTGGACAAGCTATCACTACCGTAATCACCCGATCCAACCACCACAAACAAGTGTTACAGCAAAAAACATTTTAGGAACGGTGGAGTTTACATTAACTCGTTTAAAAGGCAGTGCCGTAGTAGGCAACGCCACTATTTTTACCAATCAGCAAGGTCAATTACATAGTAAAGTAAGCATTAAAGGCAAGGGCCGTTTTATTACCGCAAAGGTCAATAAAGTTGCTGAGTATTATCAATTACAGATTGATACTTGGTTGGGACCAACTAAATTGACAGTCAGCCTTGATGAAACGTCGAGTGAACCTGCCATGATTGGTAATACACCTTATGAATTTAATGCAGCAATTATTGATACACCGTCATTAAAGCAATTGAATCAAGCGTTAGCAGATGAGCAGCAACGCAAAAAAACAGGCAAGGTGCTTGGTGGTGAAGCGACTGCTTGGGCTGAACTCATCACCAGTGATAACTTAGACTCACGTATTTGGCCAAGGCTTTATGCAATAGGTGAACGTTTTTGGTCGCCTGCAAGTTTAACTGATGAGCGAGACATGTATAAACGTCTTAGTGTGATGGACAAATTTGCTTCCCAGCAACTTGGTTTATTGCATCAACAACAGTTTATTACGCGATTAAAGCAACATCCTGCAGTGACAAATGCAGATGTGAATGCCTTAATTACGTTTAGTCAATTAATTGAGCCTGTGCATTATTATACTTTGCATCACTTAGCCTTTTTACGAGGTGACTATCACCAACAAGCGCCGCTAAACAAATTAGTGGATGTTTTACCGGTAGAAAGTTTAACGTTAAAACAGTTTGATTATGCCGTTGCGGATTATCAACAACAGTGTGGCAGTCAACAGTTAGCAACACTGCAAACGCAGTTACTGCGGTGGCAGCAAATACTGAACGATAACCGGCAGTTATTTTTAACAATCAATGAATGGCAAGCCAGCTATTTAGCGATTATTGCTGCGCTGAAAAATAAAGATAAATTAAGTAAACCGCAAAACATAGAAATAAATAATGGCATTATTGCGCAGGTTATCCAATCAATTAACCTGTTAAAGCAAGCAAGGCTAAGCTGTAGTCATTAGCTAACTCCTTAAGTATAAAATGCCCGCTCTTGGGCATTTTATACTTAATTTACCGGTACCAACATTGACTGGGTAAGTTATAACAGGGCTTAATTTAAACGACATAATGTGTGAAGAGGAAATCTAATTCATTGTTTTAATATGCTTTATTTATGATTTTAAAATATGCTAAAAATTCTAGTTTTAATGGTGCAATAGCTATATACTCGCGCAGCTTTTTAGGGTGGTTAAATTTAAGTCAAGTCATTGGCAGGCCATCAATGCAACTATAGTGACCTTCAAGAGAGTAACGATTAAGGTTATTCATTGTTATATTGTGCTGAGTTACAGCAATTATTATCGGAAATAAAACGTGAAAGATAAGCTTTTAGTATTTTGGCAAAACCATTCAGAAACCATAATGACTTTAGGTTATAAACTGATTTTAGCGTTAGCTATTGTTATAGCGAGTGCGCTTATTGCGCGCTCTGTTAAAAAAGCAATTAAAAACTCTAAGTCACCTCTTAAGAAAGTGGATAATACCTTACTGCCGATCTTATCGAGTGTGGCGGGCTACTTGGTGTATATCATTGCCGGGTTGTTTATTTTAGATATTTTTGGTGTTAACACAGCAAGTTTAATTGCGCTGATGGGCGCTGCTGGTTTAGCGATTGGTTTGGCGCTTAAAAATACCTTAAGTAACATAGCTGCAGGTATCATGTTACTGATACTCAGACCATTTAAAGTAGGTGATTTTGTTGATGCTAGTGGTACTGTGGGGTCAGTTTGCGAAATAAACTTATTTACCACTATTTTTAAAACCAATGATGGTCTGTATATCGCGTCACCCAATGGCAAAGTGTGGGGGGGCAATATTAAAAACTTCACCCGCAATGGCAAAAGACGCATGGATATTGTGGTAGGAATTTCGTTTGCAGATTCAATTGATGATGGTTTAAATGTGCTTAAAGATATTGCCGCAGCAGAGAGTCGACTATTGGCTGAACCTGCACCAAAAGTTATGGTGGCATCAATCGGTGAAAGTGCGGTGAATATTCAATTACGGGCATGGACAGTCAATGGCGATTATTGGCAAACAGTTTGGGATCTTAATAAACGCGTTAAAGAATCTATTGAGCAAGCAGGGCTGACAATTCCATTTCCGCAGCGCACTTTGCATATTGCTGAATCGATGGCATCGGCGATTTCTGTTAACAAAGAAATATAACCGTTGCGTTTGAAGGTATCTGAAAGTAGAAAAGCTCGTCAGTGTTAGTTGACGGGCTTTTTTACTTATACAGAACCGATTTTATTGTTACTAGTCACTATTGGCTAATAGTGAAAGTTACGTCAAGATCATCACCCGCAGTTACCGTAACAGGTTTAACTTGGTACAGCGTAAATGCCTCATCGCGTTGTTCAGCATCATCAATGTGTGCCGCGCAAGTGTAAGCTAATTGATAGTCACCAGGGGTGATGAAAGCAAGCTCAAACTCATATTGGTTGTCGTCGCTATCAAATACCACATCGGCTGTTGCCAATGGCGCATCAATAGGTGTTTCATTTTCGGTTACTTCGTAATTATCCAGAGGCTCGGCTATATCACTGCTATAAAGGTAAACTGCATGACCGAATGAGCCATCTTCAGCTGCTAGTGCGATATTATCTGTTTCGCAGTTGGCAATAAGTGCGTCGCTCACAGTACCTTCAATATCTTCTGACTCAGCTAAGTTCTCTAAACGAACGCCGCGAGGTTTTAAGAATATTTCATTACTGCTCTGTGGATCTACAAGCGACTTTTTCAAATCAAATTCAAGTACAAAATCATTATCAGTTTGATTTAGGGTAAAACCGTCAAGTTGGATTTCACCGATACCGTCATTACCTTTACGTTTAACAACCAAAGGTGCAATGCTTCCGTCTTCATACACAACGTGTGAGGTCATAGTAAGATCGTTTTCATCGCCATTAATAATATCGGCACGGAGCCATGAATATTCCCCTGCGGGTACGTCTTCGTCATCTAATAATGAGAAAATATCATCGCCAGTGTAATCAAGCAGGTTTACCATTTCAGGTTTAGTTTCGTCATCTGCTTTACGTGTTTCAAAGGTAATATTATCTGCGCCATTAGCTTGCTTAAGAGTAATAGAGTTAAATACGACATTGACTTCTTGTAAGCCGCTAACAGGTGCATCAGAGACACCCAAGCTAAATTTTGCAGATTGCGGTGGTGTAGGTGAGTCATTGTTATCTGAACCACCACATGCCGTGAGTGCAACTAAAATGACGCTACTTAATAATGTTGTTTTGATATTCATAATTTAACCTTTTTTCTCAGTGTTGGCATCAGTGTAGAGGTTAAAGCTTAATGCAGCTTGAATTTATAAATATCAGCAGTTGTAAAACAGGTTGGTTTATTATTCTTTAGAGAGTTACTGACAGAAAATGTTATTTAGCCAAATTCGTATTAAATATAGGTGTTTTTAAAGCACTTTATTGCTAGGCTAAATATATACTTATAGAGATGTTAGGCTTTCATGCTAGATAAAATTTTACACGATTTTTTAGTCATTTGGGCGACTATCGACCCTATTGGGACAATGGCATTATTCGCTGCTTTAACGGCTAAACTCTCCAGTGCAGAGCGTCGAAAAACGGCCTTTAAAACGGTTGCTTATGCTGCACTAGTATTGATAGGTGCGATTGTCGTTGGCCAGTTTCTATTGGCGGCAATGGGGATCAGTTTACTTTCATTTCAAGTATCTGGGGGAATTATTTTATTTTTGTTTGGATTGCAAATGGTCTTCTCAAATCCTGATCCAAAAGGGGATGTAGAGCCACAACACGACATTGCAATTTTTCCTTTAGCCATTCCAGCAACCGCTTCGCCAGGAGCCATTTTAGCTGTTATTTTGATTACAGATAACCATATTTACAGCGTGCAAGAGCAGTTAATTACAACCTTTACTATGATCGTTATTTTGCTGATTACACTCATATTATTACTGTTGTCAGAGCGTATTTTAAAATTAATTGGCCCGGGCGGCGCATCAATTCTAACACGTATAATGGGTATGATACTGGCTGCTTTATCGGTTGAATTTATTATGGAAGCACTAGGGGTTGCTAAATGGGTTGCTAATAGTTAACTGCTATATGATTGAATAACATTCATATAGCTTCTCCATTTTTGTTCCACATTCGCTCAGTAACTTTATGTTGTTAAGGCCACGCATCAATAAAGTTAGGAGCAAACATGCAAGTCTTAGATTTAGAAAAACAAGGCGAAGTAAATATATTAATGAAATTATTTTTTATCAATTTTTTGATATTAGTAGGTTATCTAGCCAGCTCTGAGGAGAGCTTAAAAACATGACAAGGTCACAGTGACTATTACTAAAAAACAGTCTGTGCTGATAAGTTTATATAACCACAAGTTTGCCAGCAATAACCCCCAACTGGGGGCTCAGTGACGATTTCATAATGTGAAGTGTTGATTGGTAATACGCATTACTGCTGAAATGGATATACAGATCCTAAATTTAAAATCTGGGTTAACTCATCGAGTGCTTGCCAGCTTTCAAGTAATAGGCTTGGATCGGCAAAGTCATCATTACTGAGTTTGTCACGGTAATGTTTATTAGCCCAAAGACTCAATTGTTGGTACTTACTATCCGTTAACATTACGTCGGGGTTAACAGCCGCTAGCTCTTGCTGATTTAGTGCCACTCTTAAGCGCAAACATGCGGGGCCTCCGCCATTTTGCATACTTTGTTTTAAGTCAAAAAATTGCACTTGATTGATTGGGTTATCAGCGCTAATCAGCTCATTAATATAGGTATTTACTACGCTGTTATTATGGCACTCTTGCGGTGCTACGAGTAACATTTTGCCATTGTCTAAACTCACTAACTGGCTGTTAAATAAGTAACTGGTGACGGCATCTTCAATACTGACTTTTGCAGTGGGTACTTCAATTATATGCAGAGTTTTTTCACCTAGATAAGCGTTTTTAATTTGTTGTAAAGCATTGTCTTGATTTAAAAAAGCTTGTTCATGGCAGAGCAACACATTAGCGTTACCAACAGCAATAACATCATTATGGAACACACCTTGATCAATCACTGCGGGGTTTTGTTGCAGTAATAATTGGCTTGATGATTTTAGTTGATGCAACCGGCAAATAGCTTGTGATGCTTCAAGTGTTTGACGGGCTGGGAATTTACTAGGCTTAGGTAAAGCACTATTAAAGCTACTAGCGCCAAATACGAATAGCTCTAACCCTTGCTTACCATGCGCGTCTGTCAGGCGAGTATGGTTGGCGGCACCCTCATCACCAAAAAAGCCCTGATCAGGTAAATGCTCATGATGACTAAAGTAGCTGTCGTTATTGAACATGGCTTTGAGTAAGCGAGTTGTAGTTGTCGGCTCTAGCGAGCGGTGAAACTTGTTATTCAAATTAGCTGCAGTAAAGTGCACTTTGCCATCGAGGGTATCAGCGGAGGGAGAAACTGTGGCGGCATTTGCAGTCCACATTGCAGAGGCAGAATAACAGGCACGTAAAAGTACCGGATCAGCTTTAAATGCTTTACTGATCACTTCACTGTCTTTACCTGTAAAGCCTAAGCGGCGTAATACGTTGACGTCGGGTCTGGCATGCGGGGCAAAAACACCTTGGGTCAGCCCTAAATCATGCATTGCCTTCATTTTTGCAAGGCCTTGCAGCACCGCCTCTTTTGGATTTGAGTAACTGGCTGCATTACTTAATGATGCAACGTTACCATATGATAATCCCGCGTAGTTGTGAGTCGGACCAACAAGGCCATCAAAATTTACTTCTACTGCTGTCATGATCATCCCGTAATTTTCTTATAGTAAGTGATTAAACTATACAGAAAATAGCCTGCGATGGTTTAATTAAAATTAGCTAACTCTAGCTCCACTGTTTGCAAGCTGTGTTGCAAACGTTTTTGAGCCGCGAGTAAATACGTTTTCTGTTGCGATATTCTTGCTTGCTGTTGACGCAGTGCTTTATAAATAACGCGTTTCGGTAAATTATAGTGCTCAGATGCTTCACTGATCGTTAATTGATGCACCGATAATTTTTTGATCGCTTCATCTAAGTGCGGATAATTATTTAACATATCTGCGCTCCTTTTCAGATGTAGTGTGTGGATCGTTAGCATGGTGAACATGCCAAATACTAATGTCTAAGCGCCATAATAAATACAACATGTGATAAAAGTTAGTCATAGCTCGAGCTCCCTGTAGACGAGATAATGAAGTTAAAACTCATGGTTTATGAGTCACTTTTATATAAGAAAAATTTGTGCCAGAGTTTAAACTTATTTTTAGTTATTTTAGAACAGTGGGTTATGACTTTTGTATTGTTTTTATTTAATGGGGAGGCACTAATGTAGTGAAAAATACGAGATGATTTGCACTTTTATGATGCGTATCTATAGTGCTAAGAGGAGTAGAGTTGTTCATTATTTATAACTTGGTTTAGATATTGAATACGTTTTAAAATTAAAGCGAATTCAGACGTATAAACCGTAGTCGCTTAAAGTAAGTAACATGCCCTCTGCAATGATTCGTTACTTGTCTTAAGAGGGCGATTGAGATTAACTAAAACCCTTCAAGCACCAACTTACCGCGTGACTGATGAGATTCTAATATTGCGTGCGCTTTCATTAAATTTTCGACGCAAATTTTCCCTAAGTGTTGGCCTAAGGTGGTTTTGATGGTGCCGTTATCAACCAGCTGGGCTAACTCAGTCAATAACTCATGTTGCGCTATCATATCCTTGGTTTGGAACATTGAGCGGGTGTACATAAACTCCCAATGTAGCGAGATACTTTTACGTTTAAGTTTTAAAATATCAAAGCTGGCTGGGTCGTCAATTAACGCCAATTTACCTTGTGGCTTGATCACTTTAACTATTTCATCAAGGTGTTGATCGGTATGTGTGAGGCTAATAACGTAGTCAAACTCCCCAAGGCTATGTTCCGTTCGTTGTGCATCTAAACCTTTTGAGTGGTCAAGTATATGTTCAGCCCCTAACTCGTTTAGCCATTTCACACTATCAGCTCTAGATGCAGTGCCTACAACCGTTAAGTTAGTAAGTTGTCTTGCTAGCTGTACTAAAATTGAGCCAACACCACCTGCAGCCCCAATTACTAATAATGACTCAGGCTTTGCATCTTTGCTGCGTGATACTTGCAAACGGTCAAATAATAATTCCCAAGCGGTAATGCTGGTTAATGGCAGTGCCGCAGTTTCAGCGTCATTTAAAGAAGCCGGGGCTTTGCCAACGATGCGTTCATCCACCAGTTGCAGTTCAGCATTGCTGCCAGCGCGAGTTAAGTCACCTGCGTAATATACGCGATCGCCTACATTAAAAAGACTCACTTTATCGCCTACGGCTTTCACTATACCAACCGCATCCCAACCAATGATTTTATGGCCCTCATCTGGGCTGACATTAGCACGAATCTTAGTATCAACAGGGTTGACCGAAATTGCTTTTATTTCTACCAATAAATCATGGCCTTGTGCCGTTGGTGTGGGTAGTTCAATCACTGTAAAAGAGTTTGCGTTAAGTGTTTTTGTTGCTGTTTGGTAACCAATGGCTTTCATGTTTTGCTCCGTTAAATCATATGCTATCTGCACACTATAGCGCAGCTTTATAATAGAAAAAGGGCGTTATGACTGAATCACTATCAAATATTTTTTGATAATAATTATTACTTGTTACGCTAAATCAGTATTGAGTTTATCGAGCAGAGTAATTAATTGCATTGCCTCTTGTTCATTGATTGAAGGAAATTGACAGCGTATTTGCTGAGGAATAGCAGTTGCTTGTTGTTGCATTTCTATTCCTTGTGGCTGTAATTTAACACGTTTTTTGCGCTTGTCATCCTCATCTTTAATAACCATTACTAACTGTTTATCGGTCATTTTTTTTAAAATTTGGGTCATGGCTCCACCGTCTATGGCGGTTTTTTGCAGTAAGTGCGCAATCGTTATTTTATCTTCTTCCCACAACGCCATCATCACCACGTACTGTGGGTAGGTCAGTTCAAGTGTACAGAGTGCATCACGATATGCACGTACCACAGAGTTGGATGCCATATATAAACGATGACAGAGTTGATTATCTAATTTTAGTTGCGGATATTTCATAGCGACTCTCGAATAGTGATGTTGCATTTTAGTTTGTATGCAAAGTATTTGCAATGTTCAATAAATTGGTCTATTGTTTTGCATGCAAAATAAATTTGATTCCACTTAAACAAGGAAAACACCATGAAAGAATTACTACAAGTCGCGTATACAGCAAAAGCATCAGCAACAGGTGGCCGTGAAGGCACCGCAAAATCAGACGATGGTCGTTTAGATGTGGCACTTTCAACGCCTAAAGGTTTAGGTGGCGATGATGGTCAAGGTACAAACCCTGAGCAATTATTTGCCGCAGGTTATGCCGCGTGTTTTATTGGCGCATTAAAATTAGTTGCAGGCCAAGCAAAAGTAAAACTGCCGGCAGATACCCGTATTGACTCAGAAGTGTCAATTGGTCCAATTGAGGGTGGTTTTGGTATTGCAGTAAAGTTAGCAGTGTTTGTGGGTGATGTTGATAAAGCCACAGCTGAGCAATTAGTTGCTAAAGCGCATGAAGTTTGCCCTTATTCAAATGCAACCCGTGGCAATATTGCGATTGAGTTATCAGTAATTTAATTTTTTATATACCAGCTTAGCACTGCTAAGTTGGTATGCCACGATTACCTTATTTAAACAGACTGCCAATCTGGAGCGGTCAGTTAATCAAGTTTTTTCAATAATCTACTGTATCATTTCATAATTAGACTAAACTCTTTATGTAGTTTAATTAGAGGAAAACAGGAATGCGGCAGTTAGCGTTAGCAAAAAAATTACTTTGGCTCACTTTAGGCAGTATATTTTTAACAGTACTGGTATTGTCGAGTGTGCTGTGGTGGCAACTTTCAAGTAGTAATGAAGTACTCTCAGTACAGGCTGAAAAGCTGATTGTTGCAGAAGTTGAAGATAAACTGGTCACTAATGCTGCAGCCTACGGTGAGAAAGTTGCTGGATTTATCAACGAAGCGTACCGTGTTCCATTTTCTTTAGCAGCTACATTAAGCAGTCAAAGTGCAGCAGATACTTTGACTCGTGAATCAGTAGAGCAGATAAACCGTGCAATCATTACTGGTAACTCATTGCTTTCATCTATTTATTCTCAGTTTGAGGCCGATGGTTTTGATGGTAATGATCAACAATATAGCAATGGCTATGATCACTCTGTAGCAGGACAAGGTACGTTAGAGATTTACTTTACGCGCAGTCGTGATGGGGTGGTTGAACAGCAAGTTGTGGAAGATGCCAAAGAGAAGTACGTAACCACCTTAAACGAATTTGGCCTACGCGAAGCCGAATGGTATTTATGTGCCAAAGACAATAAAAAACCCTGCATAATGGAACCTTATCTATACGAGATATCACCAGGGTATTCAGAAATGATGACTTCATTGACTGTGCCGATATTACGTTCCGGCCAGTTTATTGGTTTAAGTGGTGTTGATATTACCCTGCCTGTTTTTCAAACTATGACTGAGCAATTATCAAAAGAGTTATACAATGGTCAAGCGCGTGTGACGTTGCTCAGTTCACTTGATTTGATTGTGGGTAGCAGCCACTATAAAGAAAAGTTAGGACGACCATTTAAAGAAGCCGTACCAGCTGCTATTTTTAATTATTACAGTAGCTTAAATAATCAGGCCAATGTACAAAAGGTGGCTAGCGAGTACTTAGTTAACTATCCAATTGAAATTAAACTAGCAGAAAAAAAGTGGACACTGTTAGTGGAGGTGCCAGCAGCCTTGGCATTACAGGGTCCGCAACAACTTAGTGAAAGCATGCAAGAAAATGCTAACACCCTAGGTGGGCTAATTTTGATATCGGGTTTAGTGATAGCAGCGGCTGCATTTATTATTATGACTTTAGTTATTAAGAGTATTGTGGCGCCATTACAACAGATCCAGCAGCGAGTTGATAATTTGGCCAGTAGTGAAGGCGATTTAACGCAAACCTTAAGTGTTGATACACATGCTGAATTAATTGCATTGGCGATTGGCTTTAACGCATTTTTAGAAAAGCTCCGTGATTTAATTGCGCAATTAAAAAATGTATCTGGGCAAACTAAGCAGCAAGCAGAAATTGCAGCTCATGTTGCAGTTGATACAAAACAGAATGTACAAGCGCAATTTCAAGAAATTGAAAGCGTGGTTACGGCAATGAATGAAATGAGTGCGACTGCACTAGAGGTGGCTCGCGCATCAGAGCAATCAGCGCAACAGGCAGATGAAATTAATACCTTAGTGATACGCAGTGAAGCGAGTTTATCGTCTGCGGTATCACAAGTTAAAACGATGTCTGATGAAATAAAACAAGCTAATCAGGCGGTTGAAAAAGTTGCTTCGCGTAGTAACGATATTACGCAGATTTTAGATGTGATCCGCACAATTTCAGAACAAACCAATCTACTCGCTCTAAATGCGGCTATTGAGGCGGCTCGTGCAGGTGAGCAAGGTCGAGGTTTTGCTGTAGTTGCTGATGAAGTCAGGGCGCTTGCTTCAAAAACACGTGCCTCAACCGACGATATAAGTGGTTTAATTGATAATTTACAACTTGAAGTTGGTAATGCATCAACGGTGATTGAGCAAGGTGTGGTACGAGCACAAACCGCAGTAGATGAAACCACCGTTGCCTTTGATGCATTGCATAGTGTAGTAATCAAAGTGGAAGAAATTACCAATCAAATTACTCAAATTGCCACTGCTGCTGAGGAGCAAAGTTCTGTTACAGAGGAAATCAATCGTAATTTAACATTGATCTCTGATGCTGCTTCGCAACTGGCCGATTTGTCAACGCAGGCGGGAGATGGCAGTCAAATGCTTAATAAATTAGTCGCTCAACAAGATGACGAGCTCAATAAGCTAAAAACCTAAACTTCAATAAAAGGCAGTGACATCGTTACTGCCATTTTTAGTTGCTTATTTCTAAAGTACTTGGTCGTTATAGTTGCTTAATTGATGAGAACATTTGCTCGATCAAGGGGCCAGCTAATGCGTGTGTATTTGGTCTGTTTAAGTAACTGCGTAAGCCTGTGAATTGGATTTGAAAGTACCTTGCGTACTCAACCGCTGCAGTTTTAGTATCAAGCTCTTTATATTGTTGAGCTTTTTCAAATTGAGCTGTTAAAAATGCTTCAAACTTATTTGCAAGATCAGTGCTTAATAATTTCAATGTTGGCTCATCTTCGGTGAACTCATAATTGGCTTTAACTAGCATGCAAAGTTTACTTGGCGCGCACTGAGCATCTTCAATTAGAACCTTTTTAACAAAAGCAGCTAATCCGTTGAGTACACTTTCATGTTCATTGAGTGCGGTAATTAATTGGCCTTGCATTAGTTGGGCATAATCTTTGATTGCTTCACTGTACAAACCTTCTTTTGAACCAAAAGCAGCATAAATACTGCCCGGGCGCATATTAATAGCATTTTGCAGATCACGTGTTGATGTGGCATTAAAGCCTTTTTGCCAGAACAGTTGTCCTGCAGTACGTATTACTTCATCACGTTCGAATTTTATTTTATTGGCCATCACACGTTTACTCTATTTGAACACTTGTTCAATTTTAACTTGAACAGTTGCTCAAAATCAAATAGTATGAGTTTGAACATACTTAAACACTTTTAATTTGGAGTTAAACAATGGCTGAATTTACTTTATACACGCAAGATAACGCCCCTGAAGCGGCAAAACCCTTAATGGAAAAGTCAGTAGCGGCTTTTGGTATGCTACCTAACCTACATGCAGTAATGGCTGAGGCACCTACTTTGCTTGAAGGCTACCAAGTTTTGCATGAATTGTTCCAAAATACCTCATTCAATGCTGAAGAATTAACTGTTGTATGGCAAACAATTAATGTTGAGCATGTATGTCATTACTGTGTACCTGCACACAGCGCGATTGCAGCTAGTATGAAAGTAGATCAAGATATTGTGGATGCACTGGTTAATAAAACCCCGCTTGCAGATGAAAAGTTAGAAGTGCTTCGTGAGACTACACTTGCGATGACGCAAAACCGTGGTGTGATCAGCGACGAACAAATTGAAAAGTTTTTTGCAGCAGGCTATGCACAGCAGCAATTACTTGAAATTGTGTTAGGGTTATCTCAAAAAGTGATGAGTAATTATACAAATCACCTTGCAAATACCCCGGTAGATGAGCCGTTTAAAAAGTTCGCTAAGTAAGTATATTTGCGCGGGTGAAAGCCCGCGCTAACGCAGTTTTTGTTCCGTTATTTAAACTTCACTTCCTTTTCACTGCGAATATATATACGCTCTTCAGGTTTGGTCCACTCACCTTTTTTTAAGTAAGAGGTAAGGACAATAAATTTATCGTCTTTATATTCACTAGTAGAGCGTACTTTTGTGATTCCCTCTTTCGACCCTGTCACCGTTTCATATGCAACAAATTTAGTAGGCGACAACACATTCATAGTGCCTTTTGTATAAAAACCAGCAGTGGTGAAGTAGTAAAAAACAATCGATTGTTCTTTGCTATCCCAAAAAATCATCGACTCTCCACCGTAAACTCCTTCGTTTATAGAATGCGAGGTACGAATGGCTTTACCGTTTAAAGCACGCTCCCACGCACTAACATCTTGGATAGGGGGCTTACCTGGTTCAACCTTAAAGTCAGCTTGCCAAGTTCCTAAGTAAGGTTTAAATACTGCAAGCTCTTTAGCAATCTCTATAGAATCATTTGCTAAAGCGAAGCCACTCGAAGTTAAACAAAGGGTTAGTAAAATAGTTTTTAAGTATGACATAATAAAAATCTTGTTATTTTCTATAATCCCAGTATAGGTTAACGTTTGTTAATAAAAAAAGTATTATTGTTGTTTTCGAGCAGTTTTTTAGCTGTTTTAGCGATCGGTGGGTTTTTAGAATACTGGCCGATGATGGTCTCAAGTGTCTATATGTTTATGAGTGCGATCACCATTTTAGTTTATAAATGGGATAAACGTTTAGCAATTGACCCTGTAAATCAAACTGTCAGAGTTCCTGAGCGGAGTTTACATATTCTGGCTGTGTTGTGTGGTTGGCCGGGGGCATTATTAGCACAGCAGTGGTTTCGGCATAAATCAAAAAAACGTCCATTTATTGCTATGTTATGGCTAATGATCCTTATCAACTGCAGTGCGCTTGCATACCTTTATTATTGGCAACACAGTTGATTTAGGGCAGCATTAGGTAATGGCTTTCATAAGGTTACTATTATGTCCTTCTTTTATCGCTGTTATCACTTTGCTTTAAAGTGTATTGTACTTTTTATAGGTATTCCAAATCCACGTTTATATACAGGATACAGTGGTTTTACGCTGTGGTTAAAAAGCTGGCCAAAAGAAAAACCTTTATTAGTGGTAAGCGATACAACGTTAGTAAAGCTTGGAGTGCTTGATGAAATACTCAATTTGCTTGATGAACAAACTATAACATGGCACCTATATAACGATGTTGCGCCTAACCCAACTATAGATAATGTAGAAAATGGACTCGCCACTTACAACTCTAAAAGTTGTACAGGGATCATCGCTATTGGCGGAGGCTCAGTGATAGATTGCGCGAAATTGATAGCGGCTCGTTCAGTTAAACCTAAAAAATCAATTAAGCAATTAAAAGGTTTATTTAAGGTTTTAAAAAGACTCCCCCCTTTATGTGCGATTCCTACAACGGCAGGTACAGGGTCAGAAACCACGGTAGCAGCAGTGGTAAATGATCCCAATGCGCAGCAAAAATATGCAGCAACAGACTTTACTTTAGTACCAAGTGACGCTGTATTAATACCCGAACTTACTCAATCAGTACCAGCACATATTACCGCGACTACAGGCATCGATGCTCTTACACATGCAATTGAGGCTTATATAGGTATTAACGGTTTGACATTTAGCAATGAGCGATCATTGCAGGCTATTGATCTTATTTTAAAAAATTTATTAATCGTACATAAAAAAGGGGATGATCTAGCCGCTCGTGAAAAGATGCTATTAGCTTCATTCTATGCGGGTCAGGCATTTACCCGTGCATCGGTTGGTTATGTTCATGCCATAGCTCATCAGTTTGGAGCTCATTATGGTACTCCGCATGGCTTAGCTAATAGTGTAGTACTGATGTCGGTTTTGCGTTTTTATGGTAGCACGATAGATGGTAAATTAGCGGATATCGCTGATTATTGTCAGCTAACTTGCTCACAACAAACACGTTCAGAAAAAGCTGCAATGTTTTTAGCTACACTTGAACAGTTACTCACTAACTTAGCTATTCCGCTCAATTTAAAAGAGATCAAACGTTCTGATATCCCATTATTGGCAAAGTCAGCTATAGCAGAAGCGAACTGGAATTATCCAGTAGCAAAGTTTATGAGCGAAGCACAGTGCCAAATGATTATTAATGAAGTCACTATTGAATAAACATGCTTGCTATTATTCACAAAGACTAGGTAGGCTATTTTCATATTCACCGTATGGTTTTTAACAGCATCATATAAAAGGCACTGTATAAAACTGTGGCTTTGTATTTAAACTACATGTCGTTTTAAAAGCACTGATGGCAAGGTACGCTTGCCATCCTTAGCAATTATAGCGCTGATTGGCTTGCTTCAATTTTATCTAACTCAATGGTTAGAATTGTTTTTTTGTCAACAGTAACCCACTTTCTATAGGTGAGGTAACCATCTTTTGTGACTTCGATGTCGTATTTACCTTCATCGAGCTCAATGCCAGCTTCGTATTTTGGTTTTATGTTCATGATACGAATACGTGCATCTTCAGGAGAGGTGAGCACTGTTAAAGAGATTGTGTTGCTTTGTGGCTCTTCAACAACGATTGGCTGTTCTACTGGGGTTGGTTGAGGTTCTATTTCAGGGCTACTTGAACAACCCGACAGCATCACTATTGCAACTAACGCACTTAACTTTTTCATAATTACTCCATTAAATTGTTCATTATAAACATCTTTGTTTATATTACTGACAGTAATAGTAAAGTATGGAATAACAGAAAAGGGAGATTATGTATCTACTTTAGTCTTCCATGACTTTAATATTTACTTTATTTGAAATCAGTCTGCATTTTAGTATGTATCAGGTTAAGGTTCAAATAATAGTTGCAAAAAATACTGGGTTTTAGCTGTTTTATTATAATAATCACAATAAATACTTTATGACTACTATAATGGAACAGTGAAAAAACTAGCTCAGGATTCTTACAGTCTTATATTTAGTAAAGTGTTTCCAAGCTGTAAAGCTAATTAATACAAATGCAGTGATGTAGAAAACTAAAATAGTCACTCTGATCATTAGCAAACATGTGATCACAAGAAGATGCAGAGCGTGATATGAATAACTGAGCTTTTTTAAAACAGCAAGGCATAAGGCTTAGCTTGCTGCGGGGGATTGACTTCCATGTTTTGCGTCCTTAGTGTTTTGCATTAGCGTAATTTACTTGTTTAATTTAGTGTGCACTTTGTGCAGTGATAACGTCATCATCGGTATTATCACGCTCAAAGTTCAGGTTAAACTGACCTTGGCGATTAATGGTAAAAATAGCGCGTGTCCAGTTTTCTGGTTGGTGCTTAGTGGCATTCTCAAAAAGGGTGTTGAATAACTCAATGATTGCGTCAGAAACAGTGATTGGGTGTTCGCTTGAGTTATCTGCTTTCTTAAAGTGAGCTGTGCATTCAAGCTCGCTTTCATCTTCACAATTTAAAACAAGCTGTGCCTCTAGCCACGGCTCATTAATTTGCTGATAAAGGTACTGACCGAGTTGTTGGGGGATGTTTTTAATGTTTGGTTGCATGTGCTGTCCTTAGCGTTAGAAAATGTCATAATTAGGGAGAGAGCTTCTTCATTCATAAGCGTTTTTAAATTACTATATTCTTTCTAAATAATTTTCAAATTCAAGATTTCTATGCTTCTTCGCTAATAGTTGATTGATTTTTAGCATTATGTCGATCTCTTTATCACTGGGATCGTTAAATTGTAATGAAATAAATGGAGTGTAATGATCAAGAAATACTTTCGTAAGTTCTAATAGCACCCTATGAACTATCTCGCAAAAAAATTGGGTTATCTGCTCATCTGTTAGATCTTCATCATAAAGGTCATCAAATATTTCTTCTATCCTTTCATTAATGTCGTTAAATTTCTCATATTCGTAAAAAATATTATCCCATTCAGATACAGAGTATTTGACTGTTAGCCAATCGCTTTCAGGATATTTTTCTTTTTTCTTTTCCAAATAATCATTAGAGTTCCAAGAAAAGCCAAATGCACTAAAGCCTGAATCACAATGAATAGCTATTGAATTTATGTCCTTATATTTGTGAATCAACTTTTTCAAGAGCGCTTTATAAATATCACTTAGATCTTCGACAAGTTGATATTTTTCTTGTTCAAGATTCATATTGTTCTACCTTTTGATATTGTTGCCCATTGCTCTAATACTTTGAGTATCGCTTTTTTATTGCCTTGAGATGTATTCAGCATTTCATTCAGTTGAGCCTGAGGCTCTAATCCATGTTGTCCTTTTATGTTAGGTGCCCAAGCAAAATTCTCCCTAGATAATAAAGGATTAATACCTACATCTTCAAGAATTTTCCGATTTGCAACACCATATTTACCACCTCCTTTCTTCTCTACTAAATGGTGAGCATGATTCGGAGGTCCGGGGTATTTAGTTCCTGATATTTCTTCATAATATTTCTTCCAATTGTCTCCCCACATGTTTTTGCCACTTTTTAAAGAGCCGAAATATATAGCATCCTGTATTTCGCTTGAAGATAACCCTTCATTTGCAAGCTTTATTTTCCATGTTCTAAAATCCTTGCGGCTTAACGTAGAGAACTCATTTGCATACTTTTCAATTAATAAGCTATTAGAAATCTGCTTACTTTCTTTGCTCTTTGCCCCCTTTAAATCATTCCCTTCTGGGGCTTCTAATTCATTGGCTACTGTTTTCTTCGGTTTACCTACCACTCCTGTATTTACAGGTGGCTCAAATTCATCGAGGGCTTTGTTTACGCGATTGCCAATTTCTTGTGCGGCGTTTTTTACCCCTTGGTCAATTTGCGGGGTGACTTCATCAAGCTGTTTGACCATGGCTTGCATGCCGTCAATGGCCGAGTCTGGCAGTAGGAGGTCGTATTTCCAGCTGGTTGAGACTTCTTGTAATGTATCTCTAAAGCCTTTGATTACGGCTTTGACTTCACTGGCTGCTTGTTTGCCTAAATCTTGCCAGTTTATTTCCCGTAAGTATTTTACTGGGTCGCCTTTGCCTACTTTCGTTGGGTAAAAAGCCGTAGGACTGCAATGGCGACTTCCATCGGTTCACCACTGTTTTTAATGACGACTTTACCTATGCCTTTTATTGCAGAGTATTCAAGCGTTTATTAAATAGAAGCTAATGAAAGGCTAGGGCGTTAATCCTTAAAAGATTGTAGCGCCTAGCCTCGCAACATCCATGTTGTTAAAGAGCGGGTTATTCCTTTAAATTAGTGTGTTGGTTGCACGGTTTGAATTCAATGTATAACGTCGTTATCGTTATAAACACCTTAACAACACACTAAGATCTAATTGAGCGATTTAGTATGCTTAAGTTTCGTAAATCGCTTCCAGCCAGTCCAGATCAAAAAAGCGACTAGTAGAAATACCGTGATGTAAAAGGCCATAATGGCCACTTTGATCATTAACAAACACGCGATAATGATGGCGAAGATGATCGCGATACGAATAACAGGGCTTTTGATAAATTTATTTGAAAAAAGTAAGGCGGTTAGACTTAGCTTGCTACGGGTTTTGTTAACTTCCATGTTTTGTGTCCTTAGTGTTTTTAGTATAAGCTAATTATTGCTCAATGAGCACGACGATTGATTTACCTTGTTCAGCTGCATCTCTAAAGGTTACAAAGTATTTATCTCGAACTAGCTCATAGGCTTCGGGGTTTACTTCATCGATTCCATCTTTTTCAATTTCAGCGATAATGTGCTGCCCCTCTAAGCTATCAATATCGAAGCTATATTCTTGTTGCATTATGTCATATAAATCTCTCACCATATCGGCTGGGAAAAAGCCGAAAGTGCCGCTAATGTCAGCGTCAGGCGGAAGCAGCTTATGGGGAAAAAAATTGAAGCTAGCAATCAGTAATAAACGGCTATTACCTGCGATAGCGTCCCATAATTGCAGTGCGGGTTCAAAGCCGCGCAGGTTTATTTCGATTGATTGCCAGTGAATGGCTTCTTCTTCAGTAATTTCAAGTAATTGTTGGTATTTGCTTTCATCATCACCGTTAAGTTGTGTTGGGTAAGTGTCTTCGTCGATTAATGATAAATGAATTAAACTGCTCATAATATATAAACTCTGTTCGTGTTGTGATTAATGCATTAATCAATTAAAAATAAAGGTAAATAGAGTGAATCGGTTTGGCACTGCCAATCATGCATATCTTTGCCCAATTTAGCCATGGTTAGGGCATTTAAACAAATAAACCCGTCTATCATGTCTTTGTAGTCACCAAACTTACATTCATCAGCATGCCAAGCCACTGCTTTGTCAATTGATGACTGCCATAATGCCTTATCACCTGAAACAAGCGCACTAATGGCTTGTGATAATGGGAGGATATATTGCTGCACGTTTTTGTCTTTGGTAGTTTTAGCTTCACTTAGCGCTGCAACTATATCTGATTGAGTGGGTGTTTGACCTGTGCCTATTTGCATTAGAAGGTGGTCGTAAAGATAACATGCTTGATTGATAATATTGCCTTTCGGTAATGACCAGTTACTGTTACTTAATTTCTCAATGACATCTGGCTCAGCAAACAGTGTGACAATATTAAGCTCTTGTTGTATAGTCCAATCATTATTGTGGGTTTTTAATTCAGGATCAAATCCACGTAAAAAAGCATAAGGAGCGGCTTTTTTCAAATAGGGTTTTACTTCATCGAAATTTTCAAGCCAATAATTTAAATAAGCTAATTCAATATATTTACCCGTGACTACAAAGGTTGCCTGCTGTCTATCATATGAACTCAAATTTAAGTCGTGTATTTGTGGCTCCCGCTTTGCTAATACTTTTGGAGCGCGTTTAAAAACACGCTCATAATCTTCTTCAAACTTATTTAACTTTAACATTTCTACTTTCTCTAAGGTAAGGGTTGTAATTTTGCACCAACTACATTGCCACTTTCTTCAACAGCTTCAATCACCAATTTTTTAATATCTGGCTCTTGATCTTCTATTGCATCTAACAAATTTTGACCAAGCCGGTTCCGTTCTGGGTACTTTTTAGAGTTTTTCATAGCTTGCATATTAGCTTTTATCCATTTATCAGACATCTGCCTTCCTTTGGTACTTGTTTCTTGTAGCTTAGCACCAGGCCCTTTGGCTTCAACTATAAAATATTCGAGTACATTGCCGTCTTTATCACGTTTCGCCCATATTTGGTCAACGCCAGGACCCGGGCCAAAGCCTAGCTCCATTTGTGCAGGAGGAGGCGGTTTAGAAAAGTGTTTTTCCATATAAGCACTAGCTGCTCGTTCACCTTTAACTTCAGTAAGTTTCGCTTTAAATGCGCCAATACGTCGATTTGAATCGCCATTTTCAATCGCTTTTGCTAGTTTTTTCTTATAGGCGGCTTCGTACCCCGCTAAGTTTTTATAATGGGCATCAAGTGCAGGATTTCTGACTCGCTTAAGCGCTGCCGCCCCCTTCAAGTCATTCCCTTTCGGCGCTTCAAGCTCATTGGCTACTGTTTTCTTCGGTTTACCCACGACACCCGTGCTTGCCGGTGGTTCGAATTCATCGAGGGCTTTGTTTACGCGATTGCCAATTTCTTGTGCGGCGTTTTTTACCCCTTGGTCAATTTGCGGGGTGACTTCATCAAGCTGTTTGACCATGGCTTGCATGCCGTCAATGGCCGAGTCTGGCAGTAGGAGGTCGTATTTCCAGCTGGTTGAGACTTCTTGTAATGTATCTCTAAAGCCTTTGATTACGGCTTTGACTTCACTGGCTGCTTGTTTGCCTAAATCTTGCCAGTTTATTTCCCGTAAGTATTTTACTGGGTCGCCTTTGCCGAGCTTGCGTAACACTGCAATGGCGGCTTCCATCGACTCACCACTGTTTTTAATGACGACTTTACCCACGCCTTTTACAGCAGAACCAAAGAGTGGAATTAAGCCAATGGCGGTGAGAGTAAAGGCTATCCAGCCGTCGCTGTCGTTTGCTTTGTCATCATCCGTGAGCAGCATGGTATTAGCACAAATATCCCGAATATCCATGATTTGGTCAACTACGGGTATCATCGAAATAATCGTACCAACAACGATTTGTGAGGTACTGGGGTTTTTATTAAAGTCACCTTGCAGTGTGCCCCATAACCAATCGCCTGCTTGGTTGGCTAAATTGCCTGCTTCTTCCAGTTTCGCAGTGTTACCGCTATTGATCATCTGCACAGCATCGGCGGTGGTTATTTGCCCATACAATGGGTTTGGTGTGGTGTTATCTTCAGGCTGAAAATCACGGCTATCTTCACCGTATTTAACACTGAACTGGCCGTTTGGAATATTGGTGAGTTGCGCTTTACCGCTGCCGTCTAATTGTCCGGTAGCTTGTGTGCCATCATCGAAGGTGATGGTGTAGGGGGCATTCTGCACCGGGCTGCCGTCTTGATATACATATTCTAAATCGACGACACTGGCAGTCGTTGCCGCAACCCCTGAATCGTTAATGTTTACATTATTAATACGACTAATACTGGCCGGATTTGAGGCACTTGGGCTACTAGCTGTTTGTGGGCTTTCAATGTCGTAATCAACCGGCCCATCAAAGGTGATGAGGTTACTGTCGAGTGTGAGCACATTGGTGGCGATGATGGTGGCGTTGCCTTGGCGGTCGAGTTTAATTTCGCCGCCGGCGTTATGAATGATTAAATCGCCTTGCCCAGAGCCTGTGATGTTTATTGAATCGTTGGTTTGTAAGAATGTTGAGCCGTTTGCTACGTTGAGCTTTAAGTTACTGTTATTGGTTTTAAGTACAATGTCACTTTGTGCGTTTATTTTTACCGCACGGCCAGAGACTAATGACAGTTCTTGATCTGCTGTTACACTGACTTCTTTACCGTTAATGTTTTGATTGCCGGCACTTTGGTAATTGATGTTGCCGTTGTTGGTTTGTTGCGTCACTGCATTTTTGACATCAATAAATTGATTGTTTTTGATAACAAACTGTACGTTGTTTTGCTCGGCTTCTAGGCAGAGATCTTTTCCGGCATGTAAGTTAATGGTGCCTAACTGACTAATCCATTCGATGAATTGGCGTCCCGACTGTTTGGCATTTAGCTCAAAGTAATGTTCACTGGCAAGGGTTTGCAAAATAACTTTTGGCTCATTGTCGTCGTCATCAAATAATAATTCGTTGTGGGCTGCAGTTAATAATCGGTTATGCGTTGGGTTGGCGGCAGTGACAACACTGGGTTGATCGCTATTTAGTGCAAAACCCATAATAAATGAATGATTTGGGTCGTTGTTAATACAGCCAATCAATACTTCTGAGTCACCGACTAATGGAAAATGCCAACCTGTGGCTTGGGGCTGGTTTTGGCACGCATACAGCGCCAGTTTTTGTAGTGCAGGGCTTGATTGCGTAATCGGCCTAGCTGTTTTGTCAAAATCAACGCGAGATCTGTATTGTCCGTTGTCATCAATAAATGCATTGCCAGTCAATGACTCTACTTTCGCAGGAAATGCCATCGGTTTTGCTTGATGGGGAACCGGGAGCGGCTTAAAGGGGGTGCCTCGCTCAATAAAGTGGGCTGTACAGCTGTATTTAGTTAGCCCCTGATGGCTACTTTCATCACTCGGTTGTGTACTAAAATGCTCAACAGCAATGCACATCAAGTCGCTACTAGTACCAGTGCCAGTATGGTCATCTAATGAGATTGAGCATCCTGCAAATAAATCACACACGTTACCCGTTAAAGTGACTATTTTATTTAAGCTGGCGAGCGCATTGCTAAAATTTTGTGCTTGCGCACTGGCTTGGGACTGTGAAGGAGCACATGGCTCAAAGAATGACTGACTGTTACTAGCTACCGTACTAAACTGCCCGTATGCTGCGCTGCTTGCGGCGTTATTATAAATAGATTGGCTTAGTTGCGCGTGCATAAAACCAACAAAATCTTGCTGATCTTGGTTATTCATTCCGGCACTGTTTATTACTTGTAATATACCTCGTTCAAGGTAGGGGCTATTTAAATTGCTGTCGCTTATTACGAGTATTTCAGCACCTTCTTTACTTTCAAACCAATAAAATAAGCCGTGCAGCGACAGTAAGCGATGAAAAAACTGCCAATTACTTTCCATAGCCTGCACGCATTGTGGCATATCGGCCAGTGATTGGGTGACTCTAAAGTCAACTTGACTCGTTGCATAGCCTGCTTGATAGGCTAGATGTTGCAGCACATCCTTTAAATTAACACTGATAAAGACTTTACTGTTGGTGGTGGTTTTTAGGGTGCTTAGCCTATCTTGAACAATGACACGATAACGACGTTTTTTGTGCTTTTGCCCAAGGTATAACCCTAAATCAGTACATTGAGTTATTAATCCTGATTGATGCCGATAATAATTGTCTTTATTTACAAATGTAATTAATGCAGCGTGTGAGGTGAGATCATTAAACTCTTCGCTATATGGAGTGTCGAAAATAAGGTCAAACGTGAAGCTGTTATTTAGGCGCTCAATGCCATTTACCTGTGTTACGTTCATTGTCTTATTATTAACATCTAACAATAATCGTGATTGAGACATGTCCTTGTCCTTTTCTTACCTTGGTCGATAATTCGTGTAAAAATACACATTACGCTATAGATAATCAATTAAATATTTGTAATCGAGATTATTATACTGAATTTTTATTAGTTCATAATGGGTTCAGCTTGAAAGTTATATATAACTAATCGTTTGTTATTAGAATCCAGTTTTTTTGATAAATTGTTGTATTTTTACGTTAGATTAAGTTGACATTTTAACAACTATGTTTGTATTATGCGCCCATTCTAAGGACGGAATAGCTACGGTGTTGGCGTAATTTTTCACTTGTTAAGTTAAATCAAGGATGATTAGATGACTAAAAAAGATTTTATAAATCAGGTTGATAGCCTATACTCATTGGCTTGGTCTCTAACCTGTAATATCTCCTCCTTACTTGATCAAACAGGTATTCCCGCGCATCGTGTGTTTTCTGAGTCTGTGCTGGATCAGTTTTTCTTTTTTTTAAACAATCCCCCAAAAAATGATGGCAACATTATTTTAATTAATGAAAATATATCCAGTTATATTAAAGAATTAATAGTTTTAAATTCAAAGTTAATATCATCCACTGATCATGTCGTTATTAAATCTTTAGCTGTTGAAAATCAAGAGAATAAAGGTTCAAGTCTTTTTAATAGGATTCTCAACAGTAACCGATGGTCTGATTGCGCTTCAGTGCGTTTTAATCGGGTTATTTGTCCTGTTTACGAAGAGATCCTTTGTAAAAACTGAATAATCAATTTAAAAATATCTAATGAGGTATTAAATGCGTTTCGCAATAAATAAAGTAATTTTGGCTGTGTTATTAATGTCGCTAGCCGGATGTATGAGTACGAATGTTGAATTAGACATTACAGCAACCGACAATTTAAATTTAAATCAATTTGATGAAGCACTCCCTGTAGTGCTGAGAGTATATCAATTATCTGATATTCAGAGCTTCAAAACGGCGACTTTTGAAGAGCTTTGGAAATCAGATAAGTCAGTATTGGCAAATACCTTGATCACGCTGGAGGAGAGAACAATAAACCCAGCAGAGAAGACCAATATTACTTTTGAACAAGCAGAAAATGCCCGTTTTGTAGCAATTGTTGCGTTATTTAGGGATCGTCAAGGTGATAAATGGAAAACCTACTACGCGTTAGGTGATGGTCCTGTGAAATTGTCAACGTCGTTGGATGTGTTGATCACTAATAACGAAGTGCAGTTGCCTGATGTGGAAGAGGCACAGTAATGAGTATTAAAACCCCTGCAAAACCTGTCTGGGCTGAAGGTGTGCTATTAGCACAACAGCACTTTCAGTTATTTGATGAATATCATGAGCAGAATCAAATTGTCAGACAAAACCTAATTTCACCTTTGTTATTTGGTATACAACATCTTGCAATTGACGAGTCAGCGTTGTCGCGCGGGTTGTTGAAAATTAATAGCTTCAAAGTATTACTTGAGAATGGTCGCTTGCTTGATTTTGATCGTCAGCAACATGATGAGTTAAAGCTTGAGTTAGATCCTAATACTGATGAAGTCATAATTTATATAGCTATTGCCGCTAATAAAGTGGTTAGCAACATTGAAGGGTATGCAACTACTGGCCAATTAAGTGCTTACCATGCGGATTACATTGAATTAAGTGATAGCCATGATGCGGCTCGTAATCGCGAAGTATTAATAGCCCATCCGAAGTTCATTTTATTGACCGATAGTGATGTAAAAACATATTTTGATACGTTAGCGTGTTTAAAAGTTGCTTGTGCTGAAGATGGCTCTTTTATTGTCAATAAACATTTTGTACCACCGCTATTAAACATCGGTGCATCAGTTTATTTAACCGAACTTTTAAATCGTACCGCCAATCTGGTTAACGCAAAAGTGAATGTATTACTTGGGCGCAGAAAAAACTTTGGTTCAGTCACTGATTTTGGACCAAATGAGATGAATAGCTTTCTATTACTCAATGCAATGGCACCTTCGGCTAAACGTTTAGATCATTTAAAAAGCCTTTCTTTAGTGCATCCTGAGCGCATGTATTGCGAGCTGGTTGATTTGATAAGCTCAGTATCAATGTTTGAACACAGCGATTTAGTTAACCAAGTTCCACCGTACCAACATAAGCAACTTAGTCATGTATTTGGCAAGCTAGATGAGTTATTGACCAAATTACTCGAAGGAGTAGTGCCGAAGAAAATGGCAGGTCTTAAGCTTGAAAAAGTCTCTAACGCAATTTATCAAGTTGCCACTATTGATTCGGCAATCTTTGAGCATAATGACTTCTACTTAGCGGTGTACTTTGAAGCTGAAGATACCAAGTGGATTGAAACGTTTAGTGATCAAGTTAAAGTGGGCTCCACAGAAAAGCTCGATATTATGATTTCATCTGCGCTTGCCGGTGTGCAATTAACGCATTGTCAGCGACCGCCAAATAAATTAGCAATAAAGAGCGGTTATGAGTATTTCCGCCTTGAATCGCATGGTTATATTTGGCAGCAAATTATTGAAGAGCAATCATTGAGTTTATTTATTCCGTTTGGTTTGCAAGCTGCGCAAATCGAAATAGTCACTGTCGCGCGTAATTAAGTTAGGTGGAATGATGCAACAACAATCACAAGAGCAAGATTTAATCGCATGTATATCACCAGTTATTAATGCGTTATCGCCATTAAAGTTAAAACAATCAACAGAGCTGGAACTAAATGATTTTCGCGAGCAGCTTTTAAATAGCTTTGATGAATTTGAACGTCATTGTTATGCCCAGCAGGTGACAACCAGTGTAATGCAAGAAGTAAAGTTTGCACTCACAGCTATGTGTGATGAGTTTGTGATGAGCTCGGGGGCGCATTTTCGTATGGATTGGATGTCGCGACCGTTGCAGCTAGAGTTTTTTGGTAATAACCGTGCAGGTGAAGAGTTTTTTGAACGCTTAGCGAAGCTGCGCACCGGTGGTGAGAATAAGTTTGCCGCTTTAGAAGTGTATTACATTTGTTTGCAACTGGGTTTTGAAGGGATCTACAAAGTTAAAGGGATAGAGCAGCTAAAAGCGTTAATTGTTGATATTCGCGCACAAATTGAAGATGTCAGAGGCACTGCTAGTGGGCAACTTTCTGACAATGGTGTACCTGCTGAAGGGTTTGCAATGAAGGTTGGGCGGAATGTGCCTTATTGGGTCATTTTATCGATTTGTTTGGGCTCAATCGCTTCATTATTTGCAGGCTTTCATTTTGTGATCAACAAACAAGCCACACAAAGTACACAAACCATCAATAACCAGGTGGAAGTGCTCACGCAATTGAATAAAACCAACGAGACACGATAGGGTAATACGATGCAAGGAAGAGTTAATAAAAGTGGCCTAGTGCATTTCTTACTGGGTTTAGTGTCATCTCGTGCAACGGGGCAATTAATCGGCTTGATTGCTGTATTAAGTATTGTGTGGTTCGCAGGACGCATGGTGGGCCTAGATACCACAGATAAGAAATTACTTGCTATGGGAGCAGTGACGGCTGTATTCCTTGTATTTATTTTTACGCGGTGGTTATGGACAAAACGATCTGGTGACAAACTAGCCTCAGAACTAGCTAGTCATAATGCCGGTTCGAGTGCTGAGCTTGATGAAATAAAAGAAAAGATGCAAGAAGCGCTTGGCTCATTAAAAGCATCGCACTTAGGCGCTGGCTATCGAGGCAATACCGCGTTATATGCATTACCTTGGTATATGATTATTGGTCCTTCGGCGACAGGTAAAAGTACACTTTTCGCTAATTCCGGCTTACATTTTCCTTACTCAAATTCTAGCGAATTGCATATTCAAGGTTTTGGCGGTACACGTAACTGTGATTGGTGGTTTTCAGATCAAGCGATCTTAATTGATACCGCGGGACGTTATACAACTGAGCAATCAGAAAATAAAGAGTGGCTATCATTTTTAAACTTATTGAAAAAGTATCGTCCAAAATTGCCGATTAATGGGGTAATGGTTGCTATTAGTGTTGCCGATGTTTTAACTTCTGATAGTGAAGAAATTCGTCATCACGTTAAACTCGTTCGTGAACGTATTGAAGAGTTGATCACGCAGCTTGGGGTTATTTTTCCAGTCTATATCACGTTTACAAAAACCGATTTGATCAGTGGTTTTGAACCTTTCTTTAACGATTTGACAGAAAAAGAACGTGAGCAAGTCTGGGGTGCCTATTTACTTGATATTAGTGAAGATCAAAAAACCGACCCTGCGGAGATGTTCGAGCTAAGAATGGATGAGCTTTATGAGCGTTTATGCCAACAACGCTTAAGTAAAGTGGCACGTGAACGTAATGAGCATCGTAAGCAGTTGATCCTTGATTTTCCGAATCAATTTAAGTCAGCCTCAACCAAACTAACAGAATTTGTAAATTTGCTATTTAAAGCCAATCCGTACCAAGAGGTACCTTGGTTTGCCGGAGTATATTTTACCTCAGGTACGCAAGAAGGCACGCCAATAGAGCGTATCACCAACGGCGTACGAGACCAATTTGGTGCGGTAGTTGTTGAGCAAAAACAAGAAACGATTACTCAAAGCTACTTTATTAACCGGGTGTTTAACGACGTTATTTTCAAGTTGCAAGATTTAACCCGCGGGAATCGAAAAAAACGTTTAGTTGGCCGCTGGTTAAAAGGCCTAACGGTGACCACTGGGCTTGCTTCAATCGCCGCCATTACCGCCTTGTTGATCACATCTTATACCAGTAATCAGTTATTACTAAATCAAGGTGAAGCCCGCGTAAAAGCCGTGGTTGAAGTGAATGTAAATAAGGCGAAGGCTGAACAGAAATTAGCTGCGACACTTGCTTTATTTGAACACTATCAAGAGCTTAAAAGCTATGAGACGACGCTGCCGTGGTATTTTATTTTCGGTATTTATGAAGGTGACGAAACAGCTCAAAGTGTAGCTAATGTATTATTTAATCAGTTAAATCAACTGATCACACTTCCTGCGGAAAAACATGTTCTAGCACAATTAAAGCACTATGAAGGATTATGGAACTCAGACGAAGCAGAGTCTCGAGTGGGTATTCGTCAACCATATTACGATGCACTTAAATTGCATTTAATGTTCAGTGCACATCCAGAGCATAAAAATGACGAATTTGCGAAAGAGCAGCTACTAAGCTTTATTAGCACGCACTTTAATATTGACTTAACTGCGCAGCAAGATTCCCCAATTTATAATCAGTTAACGGCATTACTAGATGTGTATTTAGCTAATGTAAGTAAAGATATAGAGCAGCCTGGAAAGATTGATTTTTGGCAAACTAATGAAACGGCCACTTACATTGCACGTGAAAGTTTAAACACGCAACCAGAAGCCGAGCCCCTTTATAAGCAAGTGATCACGAGTTTTGCTGAGCGTAAAAAAGCATTGCAGCTTAATCAATTTATGTCTGCTAATAATCGTGATGTATTAAAAAGCGACTATGAAATTCCTTATATATACAGCAATGCGGGTTGGCGTGAGTATGTATACCCTGAAATTAAACGCATTTCACGTTTGGTTTTCTCAGGTGATTGGGTAATGGGAACCAGCAATGAAGAAGGACAAAATGCGGTTGATGAAGCACAAGCTGATACCCTAGCAAAAGCTATGCGTGCTTATTACTTTAAAGATTACGGCAATACGTGGTTTGAGTTTTTAAATAGTATTGAAGTACCAGCATTTAGAGATCTCAACGACGCCAGCATTGATTTTGCTCGTCTTTCATCAAACGATGGCCCGTTAATAGATTTAATGGCAATGGTGAATGACAACATTATGGTTGCTGATGAGCCGTCAGCAGTGACGGCAAGCAATGACAAAATTGCGACCATAGTTGCGGGGGCCGCCGATGTTGCAGAGAAAAAAGCGGCAAAAGGCAAACTCGCTAAACAAGCAATGGGCAGTTCAGATTTCTCACAAATGAGTACAGTAAGAGCCCCTGAATTGGAGTCTCGCTTTGCTGATCTGCGTCGTTTTACGCAAAATGACGAAAATAAACGTAGCTCAGATTATATGGGGCAATATATTAGCTCACTAAGTAGCATTCATTCCGATATCAAGGCGATGGCGGCGAGTAATGAAGATGATGGTCAAGCTATGATTTTTGTTCAAGATCTACTTTCTGGAAATAATCAAACAAATGCTTTGCAATCGTCATGGATCATCATCGAAAGTCAAACTCGCGCCTTAGATCCACAAACCAAAGAAACATTAGACAAACTGTTTAAAGCGCCGCTGCAAGGTGGTATCGCCACAATTATGGCCAAAGCGCGTAGTCAACTAAACGAAGAGTGGGAAAATCAAGTTTATACCATGTATAGCAACAGTATTGCTGGAAAGTACCCGTTTAATTTAACGGGGCCTGATGCTGCTATTGCTGACGTATCTGAGTTTTTAAACAGTGAAACGGGTGTGTTATGGAGTTTTATCAATACCCAATTAAAGCCTTTTATGAAAGTGCGTCGTGGTGTATGGGAAGAAAAACAGTGGAATGGTGTTGGTATTGGCTTTAGCAACGAGTTACTTGATGGTCTAACAAAAGCAAATAAAGTAACACGCTCGTTATTTACCAGTGGAGCTGATATTGCTGGTTTTAATTTTCAAATGATGCCAGTTCCTCAAAAGGGCATTCGTGAAACCTACTTAGGCTTTTCAGAGCAAGGCTATCGTTATCGTAATGAACCTGAAGAGTGGCGTAATTTCTCTTGGCCTGGACGAGGCGCAGCAGAAAAAGCAATTCTTTATGGTTTAGATAATAAAGGTACCCGCATTAGCATCGAACAAGATGGTCCTTGGGCGTTACTTAAAGTGCTTAATGATGCGAATGTGAAGTGGATAAAAGGGACTGAGTTTTTAGCTACCTGGGAATTAAAGGATAAATCTGAGCAACAATTAACGGTTCAGTTCTCTTTAAAGTCAGGACGCAATAGTGGGATATTTTCAAAATATATGCTGACTTCGTTCTCTTTACCGAACTCATTGTTTTCGAAATCGCCGCAATATGCGCAGTCGAATACTACTTCGGTACAGTAGGAGTGAATATGTTTAATTTATTTACCAAAAAGAAATCCCCGCTACTGGTTAAACAGTTTTCCTATGGGTATATGGGAAAAACACCCGTTCGGCCTGATTTTGTAAAGTTAAACATTTCATCTCGTGAATCGGTGGCGTTTGATCACTGGTTACAAGAAGGCTTTGCGCATCTTAACCGTGGCCGTAAGGCAACTAATGTGAGCGCGCTGAATGGCGTTAAATCATTATTTTTTGTCTCTGGCAATAGCGAAGAAAGTAGCCTGCTGGGCATTTTGCAACCGAGCAAAGACAGCAGTGGTCGTTTTTATCCTTTTAGTTCATTTATACACAGTGGATTAGATACATATAAGCGCCATCCCGCCTTTTTGTTCTTGTTTGCAAGTCATGTAATTGAACACTTGATTGGTGTTAACGACCGGATCAAAGAAGCACCTTCAATCGATGCTATGGCGTTGCAAGCTCAGGCGTACAATAAAGTGGCTGATGCACTAAAACAGCAACCTAATTTAAACCAAGAGCTTGATAAACTGCGAATGATCCCGATGAGTGTGCTGTGGCAACACTTACAAATGGATGATGTTCACCAGCGTGCAGTCTTGATTGAAGAGCTCTCAGCGGTATTAAAATCAATAGCTAATAGGGGCTGTTTACGTAGTCAATTTGGCATTCGTTTACCTATGCCACAGTTTAGCCATGAAAGCGCGTTAGTTGCAGGGTTTTGGTTGCATTTAGTGGCATCTGTCGTGGCGGATCATAATTGGCAACCATGGTTTTTCTATCAACTTGGCTGCGGTGAGGATGCACCTAGCTTAACGATTTTTTGTCGACCTGTGCCGGCATCTTATTTTAACTCAGTTTGGCTAAATGAAGATAAATCAACACAAGTAATTGATTTAACAAATTTATCATTGAGCAAAATACCAAGTGATTACAGCCTTAACTTTGCAGATATGGATAATATGAGTGTTTACGATGCCTTAAGACGGTGGTGCAAAGCATGAGTTTAAAACACCCCCATACGCATAATAGCTGGCAGCTTTGGCTGGATGAACTTACGGCGCCTTTGCAAGGATTACCTTGTGGTGAAGATTTAAAATATGAAGAAACATTTAAAAGTCTCAAAGCATCTTCGTCTGGTGTTGGTGAAGTTGACTTTAAAGTGATGTTCATTCAAGCCACTGACTTATTACAAAATAAAAGTAAAGATCTCCGTATTGTTAGTTACTTATGCCTTGCTGCAACTAGCGAGTTTGGCGTGCAGGGACTGATTAGTTCAATCCAGCTTTTTAATCAATTATTGGCTGACTTTACTAATGACGTGCACCCACTTAAAGAGCGAATGCGCAGTGCAGTAAATACTTGGTTTTTACAACAGCAAGAGCGCCTAAAGGGGATCGCTCAAAGCCATAGTGCAACACCAGAGCAATGGGCTGAATTAGATGCGGTATTAACCGCTTACAACCAATATTCGGTGCCACTTTTAGACAGTGAGTCAGGTCCGTTATCTACTTTAAATGAGTGGACAGGCGAACAAATGAAGCGCAACCCAGTTGCAAAAGTTGTCACCCCGCCAGTTGTTAGTGAAGACGTTACAGAGCAACAAGTACCAGAAGAAACAACTGCGACTAATGTTGCTGCGCCTGTTAGTTCGTCGAGTAGTCAGGTGACGAGTATCAGCGTTGCCGATATTAGCAGTGATACTGCATATTTGTCGGCCATTCGTGAATTACTGAATTTTGACAAAGAGCATAATAATGTTGAACGGGTAATTAAATTATCTCGTGCAGCCCGCTGGGCCGGTTTAAAGATCCCAGCCAATGAAAATGGCAAAACACGCCTGCCAGCGCCAAGAGCGGCAGCGTTTGCACCGATTGAAAATGCGTTGGCCAGTGAGCAACCAGAGCAAGCATTGTTACTTGCCGAAGGTTTGTTTATGGAAGGAGCAATGCAATTTAATCTCAATTTACAAATGTTAGTTTTAAGTGCATTAAAGCAATTAAATAAAGGCAAACTGAGTTACTGGCTAGAGCAGCAGTTGATAAATTTAACCAGTCAGTTTCCGTTATTAACTCATTTACAGTATGACGATGGCACAGGGTTATGCAGCCCAGCTAATAAAGAAACACTACTTGAAATTGCCAATGCACAAACGCCTGAAAGCACCAGCTCACAGGGTAATGTTTTTGATGAGCACTATAGCTTACTGGCTGAAGAAGTGGTGCAAGGGCAACTAAGTACGGCGTTAAGCAAGGTTGAGCAATTGAGTACCCCAACTGGGTTTGACCAAGCACAAAGCCAACTCTTAAAAGCCAAACTGTTACTCAAAGCGGACCACCATGAACATGCTTTGGCAATTTTAACCGAATTACTTGAGCAAATTGAAACTTTTCAATTAGCGAAGTGGCAACAACATTTTTGCATGGAAGTATGGCGTTTTGCCAAGCAATGTTACGCCAATCTGTCTTTGGCAGAAGGTGATGAAATGAGTTTAGCTGCTAAGCAAATTAGTCAGCGAATGATGGTAACAAATCCAGCTCAAGCAATAGCATGGATATAGTTACAAGAGCCTGACTAATGGGTGAGGCTAATTGGAATTTAGCAAACAAACTGCAAAGGAAAAAACATGACAGATACATTTCAAAAAGAGATCCCAAGAGCTCGGATCAATATCTCTTTAGAGCTTGATACCGACGGGGCATCGCAAAAAAGTGAATTGCCATTAAAAATGCTGGTGATAGGTGATTACTCTAATGGCCAAAACAGTCAAGAGCTTGCTGAACGCGAACGCGTGACGATCAATAAAAATAATATTGAGCAAGTACTTAAAGACATGGCGCCAAAAGCTAATTTTCAGGTAGCAAATAAAATCAAAGGCGATGGCGAAATTAACGTGAATTTACAGTTTGATTCGTTTAAATCATTTGATCCAGAATCAGTCGCATCGCAGGTACCGGAATTAAATAAAATGATGGCAATGCGTAACTTACTACGTGACTTGAAATCGAATCTTCTGGATAACTCATCATTACGTAAAGAGCTTGAGCGAGTGTTACAAAACCAGCCTGAGCTAGATGAGTTAAAAGCTAAGCTGGATGAAATTGCTCCGCTTGCTTCTGAAGACGAAAAACACCCAGTTACTGAATAAGGACGTTACCATGTCAATGCAAGAACAATTAAACGTTGCTGCTCATACTATTGAACAAGCACCGGTATCAACCTACGAAAGCCTATGTAATCTGGTTGATATAGCCCCAGTTGCAGATGAAATTAAACTTGATACTTTTCGTGATGCTAGCAACCTTGCTGAAACACGTGCCAATGAGCGTTTAACAGCTGCAATCAATGTATTTTTAGATATGGCAGGTAGCAGTGGCCAAGACGTTACTCGTATCGATAAGTTATTGTTAGATGACTATATTGCTAAAGTTGATACCATTATTTCGCAGCAATTAGATCAGATTTTACACCACCCGAACTTTCAAAAAATGGAGTCTGCATGGCGTTCATTACGTTATTTAATTAACCGTACGCCAAATAATGCCAATATCAAAATCGAAATGCTCGATGTAGATAAAGAAACCCTGCGTGATGATTTTGAAGAAGCGCCAGATACCACCCAGTCTGCATTATATAAACATGTTTATACCTCAGATTACGACACCCCAGGTGGTGAGCCCGTATCGACAATGGTATCTAACTTTGAGTTTGACTGCTCTGCGCCGGATGTGTCATTACTGCAAGAGATCTCACGCGTATCAGCGGCGGCACATTGTCCGTTTATGGGTAGTGTAGGACCGAAGTTTTTCTTGAAAGACTCATTGGATGAAGTGTCTAAAATTCAAGATATTGGCTCGTACATGGAACGCGCTGAATTCTTACGTTGGAAAAACTTCCGCGAATCAGAAGACTCACGTTACATTGGTTTAGCGTTCCCACGTTTCTTACTGCGCTTACCGTATGGCGAGACTAATCCACTGCGTAATTTTAACTACCAAGAAGACGTAAATAGCGAACATCATGAGCGCTATTTATGGGGGAACGCAACGTTTGCATTTGCCGCTAATATTATTCGCAGCTTCCATGATAATGGTTGGGCTGTAAATATTCGCGGTCCTCAATCCGGCGGTAAAGTTGAAAATTTACCACTTCACTCATTTGAAGCAGGTAAAGGCTCTGAAACTAAGATCCCAACAGAAGTACTTATTTCAGAGACTAAAGAACTTGAATTTGCTAACCAAGGGTTTATTCCGCTGAGTTATTACAAAAACTCTGATTTTGCGTGTTTCTTCTCTGCGAATAGTGCGCAAAAGCCACAAGTGTTAGAAACGCCAGAAGCCACTTCAAATGCGCGGATTAACTCACGTTTACCGTATATCTTCTTAGTGTCGCGTATAGCACATTACTTAAAAGTGTTACAGCGTGAAAATATTGGTTCAAGCAAACCACGCCATGAATTAGAGCAGCAGCTTAATGATTGGTTAGGCGCGTTAGTTACAAAAATGAATAACCCTGATGAGTCGTTAATAGCAACGCATCCGTTAAAAGATGCCAAAGTAACGGTCGCTGAGATCCCAGGGAACCCAGGTTATTACCGTGTTAGTACTTACATTGTGCCGCATTTCCAAGTGGAAGGTATTGATGTGCGTTTAGCACTTGTAGGGCAGATGCCTGGCGAAAAATGAACTGCCAAGCCGCCGATGAAACGCATTTAACGCAGGCTTTTAAAGTGTAAATACGTCAATTTGGTGAGTAGCTGGTTGGTGTAAAAAATGTAGATGGAAAAGATTGCCCCAAGTTGGTTGCACCCAACTTGGGACATGTTCCCCAGTGGCATGAAGCAGAGGGCTTTTTGGGGGGCATAAACATGGTTGTTTATGCCAATGCCAACTAACAGGAAACACTTCATTCTAAAAGGAGAATAATGAAATGGCAATTCCAGCGTATATGTGGTTAAAGGATGACCAAGGTAATGACATCAAAGGTTCTGTAACTGTTGCAGAGCGTGAAGGTTCAATTGAGATCCTACACTTTGATCATGAACTTCGCATTCCTACAGATAACGACACGGGTGAACTTACAGGTACACGTAAGCATGAACCGTTTGTAATTACTAAAGCGGTAGATGCAGCTACACCGTATCTATATAAAGCGTGCTCGAACGGTCAAACACTTAAGCAACTTGAGCTTAAATGGTACCGTATCGATGACACAGGGACTGAACGTGAGTATTTCTGCCACAAGTTGGAAGATGTAAAAATTACGTCAATCTCACCAACAATGCACAACGTAAAAGACTTAGACAAGGAGCGTTATCCGCACCTTGAAACAGTATGTTTACGCTATAAACGCATTACTTGGACATACCTTGATGGCAACATCGAGTTCTCTGATTCATGGACTGAAGGTCGATAAATCAGAATTTTTAAAGGATATGCGCAAGCATATCCTTTTATTCGAGGTAAGTTTATGGCGTTATTCGATTTTTTAACTCAACCTGTCATTCGTAATGGTCATCCGGGTTTTCAAACTGATGAGCAAAATAGTGTCTGTAATCACCTTAATGAGCTGTTAAATGCACGCCGTGGGGTGTTAAAGCATTTGGCTGATTATGGTTTGCCTGATGTGGAAGACATTTACGAAGGGCTGCCTTACTCGCAGCATACTTTGGCGTTTGAGGTTAAGAAATTGATTGAAAAATACGAACCCAGAGTGCGTTATGCCAATGTAATTCCAATGGAAATACGTGAAGAAAATTGCGTGATCCGATTGGATATTCAAGCATTCCTAACCAGTGGTCAATGTATTAAGTTAAACACGCGATTTGAGTCGGGTGGTAAAGCTGATGTAATGCAGCACGCTAGAAATGGCGAGTAACTATAAGGATATTCTTTATGCAACAGTATTTTGATGCACAAATGCGTTTATTAACGCAGGCCGGTAAACAGTTTGCTCAACACTATCCTGAACATGCGGGCATGTTGAATATTGATGCCTTAAAAGATCGCGATCCGCATATCGAACGTTTACTCGAAGGTATGGCGTATTTAACCGCGCACACACAAAAACGTTTGGACGAATCAGTGCCTGAAGTGTCTGAGCAGGTGTTGCGTCAATTATGTCCTATTTTACTCAGTTATTATCCGTCAAGTACGGTGGTAAAATTTAGTCCTAAATTGGCAATGCAAAAGACCCACTTGATTGAAAAAGGTCTTACATTAAAAGCAGGTAAGGCTGTTGTTGATCATAAAAACATTACTTTTACCACGACTCATAATTTAACGGTCGCGCCATTTGATGTTGAGCATGTGCGATACCAAGAATCACATTTGGGCGCTGAGCTGCGCATTGGTTTACGATTTGTGTGTCAAGGCGAGCGTAAAAATTATGACTTATCAAACTTGCAGTTTTACTTACGTGGTGATACTCCGCTGTGCAGCTCTTTATTTAAGTTACTACAAACCGCAGAAAAACAAGCCGAACTTGATTTTGGTCCTGCGCATTTTGAGCATAATAAAAAGCTTAAAGTAAAAGGCTGTAGCGCTACTTACTTAAATATTGATGGGGCTTTTTTACCTAGTGCCGAGCAAAGTCACCCAGGTTATGCATTATTACTTGACTATTTTAATGGTAAAGATCGTTTTCACTTTTTAACTTTTACTGGTTTGCAAGGGGTTGAGTTTGCTGATCACATAGACCGTTTTGAAATTGTATTTCGTGGTTCGAGTAAATTGCCACCCGGACACCAATTATCCCGCGAAAATTTACTTATCAACTGTGTACCAGCAGTTAATTTATTCTCGCAAGCGGCAGAGCCTATCAGAATAGAGCCTAATCGAACTGATTATATGATCACTGCAGATCAAAACCGCACTGATCATATTTTTAGCTACACGGTTGATTCAGTAATGGGGCGTAACTCACTCAGTGGTAAAACTTATGATTATACGCCGCGTTATCAAAGTGTATTTGAAGATGAAAAAAAACTTTTTACCGTATTAACCAAAGATGTAGGCGCCGCTGCGCCAACGCATTATTTACAACTGCCTTTTAATCTAAATGATGAAAAAGAAACACTTTCTGTTGATTTAACAGCATTTAATGCAGGTTGGCCGAGGCAATTATTACAAGAAGGTGACCTAAATATTGGTGGCCGCGATATGCCGAGTATTGTGGATGTTGAAAATGTAATTAGGCCAACTAATTACCTTTCTTGTCCTGATCAACCAAAGCATTGGCAACTCATTAGTTTACTCAATGTGAAGTTTTCGCAAATTACCCAAGTGACGGAGCTGAAACGTTTACTCGTGTTGTTTGATTGGTCGCAGAAAGCTGAAAACCGTTTACGTATTGAAAGCATTCAAAAAATAACAGCGACTCCGATCAGTCAAATAAAACGTGGAATTTTCATCAAAGGCGTGGATGTACTCATTGATATTGATGAAAGTAAATTTGTTTGTGATGCCGACCTTTATCATTTTTGTAATATGTTGCATCAGTTCTTTTTAATGTACGCCCCCATTAATGAAAGTGTACAAACCCGTGTAAATGCAATCCCTAGCTATAAAACTTGGTGTTGGGATATTGAGCCGGGCAAGAGTTATCAACTATGAGTATGCATGAACCCGTCATAAAGCACCCAGTGTGGGCCAAATTGCCAAAACCGATTGAGCAATTAATTGCTGAGCCTTGGCAGTTTAATCTATTTAAAGCCATGAGCTTAATTGAAAAGCATTGGGCAACGCCGCAAGAACTTGAAAAAGGGATCAGCGAGCGGGTGATGTTTAAACCCTATAAAGAGCTTGGCTTTCCTGCGACTGATGTACGTGCGTGCAGCTTAGATAATCACGGGCGCGGGCGCCTCAGTTTATCAACGTCATTTTTGGGTTTGTATGGAGTTGATGCGCCCATGCCGCATTACCTATTAGAGCAAGCTGCCAGTGATGATGAAAGTGGTGACCGAGTTCGACAATTTTTAGATATGTTTAATCATATTCTTTATTGTCAGCTGTTTCAGGCGTGGAAAAAGTCACAAATCAATATTGCAGGGCGTGGTGCAGAGCAATTTGATCATTTAATTGAAGCTATTTTATCAACAAAAACAGATCAAAAAGTGCAATGCGGCATTGCCAGCTTAAAACAAACCAGCGCTGCTGGATTAACCCAGTTACTTAAACACACGTTAGCGGTAAATGAGCTGCATGTTGATGATACCCGAGCCAATTGGCAAACCATTGACACCCCAAGTACCTTTGGTGATGACTCGCAAATGGTGCTCGGTAGCTCTGCAGTGTTAGGTAATAAAGTGTTGGTTAGTGGCAGTATTTTAACGATAGCGATCGGCCCTGTAGACAGTAAAACTGCGATTAGTTTAAACCCTTTGCATGAGCAAGGTAAAAAAATGGCGGCGCTATTAACTACTCACTTGCCTAATAATGTGCAATGGCTTTGCCAAATAAAAGTGGCTAATGAGGCTGTTGAGCAACAGGCAATCGGCGTATCACCGTTAATATTAGGGCACAACAGTTATTTAGGAAGTGCTGCGGCAAATATTACCGTGCACAGCTATACCCATCTTCAATATCAACATTAGTAAGTAATCAGATTTAAGGACAAAACAATGGATGCAAAAGGCATTAAACAACTTATCGACAAGCTAAATGGCCACACCGCGACCGCACTTGAGTCTGCCGCAGGGTTTGCCAGTAGTCGCAGCCACTTTGAAGTGCTACCTGAGCATTTATTAATTAAGTTGATGGAAGAAGGCAGTAGCGGTGATTTAGAGCAAATCTTTCATTTCTTTAATATCAACCAAGATGCGGTATGGCATGAATTACTGGATTTTTTAAATCGCCAACCTGCGGGTAATCAAAGCAAGCCGGTGTTTTCGCGTCGCTTATATGAATGGTTAGAGCGCGCATGGTTAAGTGCGAATGTGCAGCATAAAAGCGATTGGATCAACGGCGCAGCGCTAATTGACGCGCTAACAGAGTTATTACCTTATAGCCCTGTGTTACAGCTACCGGCACTGCTAGACAAAATTGATTCACGCTTTTTAGCTGAAAACCTTGATAAAATTTGCCAAAACTCAAGTGAACGTTTAAACCCGCAGGCAAAAACAGCGCCGCAAGCGCACAGCAGCGGGCAAAGTGAAGGGGGAGCACTTGATGAGTATTGTGAAGATTTAACCGACAAAGCCAAGCAAGGAAAAATCGATCCGGTGCTTGGGCGAAACGACGAAATCCGCATGATGGTGGATGTATTATGTCGTCGCCGTAAAAACAACCCGATTTTAGTGGGTGATCCGGGTGTTGGTAAGACAGCCGTAGTTGAAGGGTTTGCACAACGTATTATTGATGGCCAAGTTCCCGATGAATTAAAAGGCGTACGTTTATTAGTGCTCGACATGGGTTTATTGCAAGCGGGTGCGGGCGTAAAAGGTGAATTCGAACGCCGTTTAAAAACAGTTATAGATGAAGTTAAAAACTCAACCACACCGATCATTATGTTTATTGATGAAGCACACACCTTAATTGGTGCTGGTGGCGATGCGGGTATGAGTGATGCGGCTAACTTGCTCAAGCCTGCACTTGCCCGTGGTGAACTGCGCACCGTAGCAGCAACCACCTGGAGTGAATATAAAAAATACTTTGAACGTGATGCTGCATTGGAACGCCGTTTTCAATTAATCAAAGTTGATGAACCTACAGAGCAAGCAGCGCAACTGATGCTGGCGGGCTTAAAGGAAAAATACCAACAACATCATAATACCCAAATTACCGATGATGCTATTGAAGCCGCCGTCGTGTTATCAGCTCGCTATATAACTGGCCGGCAGTTACCAGATAAAGCAATTGATGTATTGGATACCGCTGCTGCTCGGGTAAGAATGTCGTTTGCAACCGATCCCGCAGCGATTGAATCAGAGCGAGAGCATATTAATTACTTGCAAACTCGGATTGCCAGTATCGCCAGTGAAAGCGAGCAAGGGCTTGCTGTTGATATGGATAAGCTATTGTATTTACAACAGGAGCTTACGACTTCACAAGAAAAACTTGCAGCATTAACCAGTGCCCGTGAGTCACAAATTGCCACTTTAAGCCAGATCAACGAATTTAAACACGCAACTAATGCAAGCGAGCAAGACAGCGCTGCTCTGCTTAGCTTACGCCAAGCCTTAAAAGAGCAAAATAGCCAAGATAACGGTTTATTTAGTGAAGTGGATGCCGATGCGGTCGCGCAGATCATTTCTCAGTGGACCGGCGTGCCAGTGGGGGCGATGGTTAAAGATCAGATCAGTAATTTAATTAATTTAGAAACGGCAATTGGTCAAGAAGTGATTGGTCAGCAAGCGGGTATGGCTAAAATTGCTCAAACATTACGGGTCAGCAAAGCGGGGATCAGTAATGAGCAAGGGCCGTTAGGGGTGTTTTTGCTTGCTGGGCCTTCTGGGGTTGGTAAAACTGAAACCGCACGTTGTTTAGCTAAACAGTTATTTGGCGGCGAAAAGTTTTTAACCACTATAAACATGAGTGAATATCAAGAGTCGCATACCGTATCGCAACTCAAAGGCTCACCACCGGGGTATGTTGGCTATGGCGAAGGCGGCGTTTTAACTGAAGCGGTAAGACAGCGCCCGTACTCAGTCATTCTATTAGATGAAGTAGAAAAAGCGCACAAAGATGTACTTAACATGTTTTACCAAGTGTTTGAGCGCGGCACTATGCGTGATGGTGAAGGCCGCGAAATTGACTTTAAAAACACGGTGATCATTATGACGTCTAACTTAGGCTCAGCCGAGCTGATAGATGCGTGCACACCACCTACAGTTATTGATTTAAGCCCACAAGGTGATGAGGAAACGTCCCACGATCAACAAACCGAAAATCAACAAGCCATTAATGACGCACTAAACCCAACGGATGCACCGATTAATGAAGATGGTAGCCCATGGCAAGTGCCGTCAATTGCTGCATTAAGTGAATTAATTAAGCCGCAGTTACTACAATTTTTTGCGCCAGCTTTACTGGCACGCATGCAAGTAGTGCCCTATTTAGCGCTGGATAAAGAGGCGCTGCAAGCAATTGTTAGCCTCAAGCTAGAAGCTATTGCTAGCCGCCTTGCAACTAATCATAAAATGCAGCTGCGTGTTGATGAAAGTGTATTAAACAAATTAACTCAGCAGTGTCAGTTATCAGATAGTGGTGCACGGATGGTGAATGCCGTGATCGAACGACAAATTCTACCAGGCATTGCTAAATCTATTTTGGAATTTATGGCGCAAGAAGATATGCCTGATATTTTAACGTTAACGGTTGATGAGCAAGATGAGATCACCGCAATATTTGCCGATAACGCCTAATTTAATAGGTACGAAAGGATAGAAAATGGGACTCATGGACATCTTTGGTGAACACAAAGCAAATACCAGTCATTTTAGTGTAAGTATACAAGGGTTACCCGATGGCATGGTGCAGGTAACTGATTTCACATCGGCTAATGATAGCCTATGTGAAGACTATGAATTTAGTATTCAAGTATTGAGTCAGGAGCATCTAACAGCGCAATCATTACTCGGCAAAGATGCGAGTTTAAGTTTAGTGTGGTCAATGACTGATCGCACTATTTCAGGTTTGCTGAGCCGTTTTATCGCTCATGGTAAAAGTCATCAAGGCTACCATTACACGTTAGTGTTGAGCTCTTATTTAACCTTGCTTAAACATCAACATTCTAATCGTGTGTTTACGGCTATGGATCCCGCGGCCATCATTAAAAGTGTGTTTACTAAAGCCGGCTTTCCAATGCAAAAGTTTAGTATGCAGGCCAGCGGCCCCAGCCTCGACATGACTGTACAATATAATGAAACCGATTATGAGTTTGTGACACGTTTAATGCGCAAACATGGCTTTGTTTATAGTTTTGTAGAGCAAACTGGCGCAGAGTGTACTTTTAAAGTGTGTAATAGTAGTAAAGATATAGCGAATAGCTTTGATGAGGTAAATTTAAGTTATGTGCCGCCATCTGGACAAGTACGCACCAGCGAAACAATCTTCGCGATCAGCCGTCAAGGCCAGCTCCAGCCGCAAAGCACAACATTAAACGATTATAACTATCGTGCCCCAGGCAATTTACAAGTGTCGGCGCAAAATAGCGCGTCGCAACCAGGGTTTGGTGAAGACAGTCATTATGGTAATAACTATGCTACATCAGGCGAGGGTAGTACGCTTGCTACAACTCGCCAGCAAGCATTTGACTGTCAACGCGAGCAATTGATTATCGACAGTGATTGCAGAGCACTTAGACCTGGAATGATTTTAACTATTTATGATCATACAGATCATAATGGCCAATATTTGGTTGTGCGGGTTGATCATAAAGGCAGCCAACAAGCCGGTGTGGAATATGGTGCTAATGTCAAAGGGTTAACCTATAAAAATCAAGCATACTTGATCCCGTCGGATCAACAGTTCAAAGCACCTTTACTGCCAGAAAGACGTGTGTTTGCAACTTTTAACGCACTGATTGAGCAAGAAATTGATGATGATGGGAATTACGTTGTAAAACTGCCCTTTAATCAAGACGGTCAAGGTCAACAAAGTCGCCCCACACGCTTAATGCAGCCCTATGGCGGCAGCGGTCATGGCATGCACTTTCCGCTCACACAAGGCACTGAAGTATTAGTTTGCGGTGAAAATGGCGATTTAGACAGACCCATTATTCTAGGTGCGTTATACAACCAAAATGCTCCAAATCCGGTAACAAGCCAAAATCCAACTGAAAATAAACTCGTTACTAAAGCGGGTCATAGCTTGATAATGGATGATAAAAGCGGCGAAGAAAAAATCAGTCTAGCTAATAAAAATAATAAAAACCAATTACTGCTTGATGCCACTAATGGTGCTCATCAGGCAACGCTTAAGTCTGTAGATGGCGATGTGAAAATTTCAGCCAAAGAGAACTTACAATTTGTTGCTGAAAATGACGCTACGTTTACGGTTGCTAATGACTTCACTACGCGAGTTGAAAATAATCTACAAATACAAACCCGAGAAGGCGATATTACCGTTAATTCCGCGGCGGATCTTACCCTAAAGGCCACTGCAAACACTCGCATTGAAGCAACCGACGGCAGCTTAGAACTTAAAGCCGATCAGGAACTTAAACTACAAGGGGATCAAGATGTTAGCGTTTATTCGGTTGACGGTAACTTAGCGCTGCAAGCACCTAATGGCGATATTGATATTAGTAGTGGTGCTAATATCACGATTAAAGCCGATGGCCGAGGTTCAATTCAATTAAGCCAAGGAGGCGCCAGCATTGAGATTGATGCAGGAGGCAACTTAACTATAGACGCCACTACAATCACCTTATCAGCGAGCAACATTGCTGTGAAAGGCAGTGCAATTAGTAATAACTAAGGAATAGTGATGAGTGCACACATTCAAAGTATTTTTAAGCACGATCAACACCTTGCTACAGTGAGTGGCATAGACAGCTTTGGTCGTATTAAAGCGGTGGTGATTAACGATATTGAATACTCAATAGTGGCTCAAGGTGCCCATGTCAGCACAGCAGAGATTGGCGCAAATGTACTATTAGCGCATACCGGTCAGGGTTTTATTGTAACTGCACTATTAGCACAACCTGATCAAGCACCGGCAGCGCAGATCAATAATGCTCAAGGCCACATTGTGATTGCAGCACAGCAAAGTGTTAGCTTGCAAACAGCCAAAGGCAGCATTGAGGTATTTGCTGATGGCACTATCGTGCTTGAAGGGCGAGATATAACAGCGAATAGTGAACAAGATTTAACCTTGGCTGGTTGGCCAATTAGGCTTAACTAGCACTATGTTTGCACCTGTGTATAAAGTAAAACTGCATAAACAGCGCCTAACTACTTTGTTAAAGCATCGGCAAAAGTTGTTGCAACAAGGGGGATTTTCGCTCGCTCGTTTTAGTGTGATCGACAATCAGTTACTCAATCATTTATATACGTTGAGCGACTTGAAAAGTGATGCGCCAACGGACTATTTTGCTGGAAAAAGCTTAACTCAAGTCAGCGAACTGACATGGCAAGCATTGTGCGAGCTGGCGCTTAACAATGACGAGCATAGTGATATCTATCGCGTAGTTGCCTGTGATTTATTTTATTCGCCGGTGAGTGACATTACTGCACACTTTAATAACCTTAGAAACACCCAGCAGTTAGCTCACTTTGAGTTGTTGCAACACCATCGAGATCATTGGCAGCTAAATGGCTTAAAAGCGCTACGAACCAGTATACTTGAAGGCAAAGAACAACCCCCTGAAGTAGTAAAAAAAATAGTTTTTTCACAACCACTTACCATTAGTGAATCACATGCTGCAATATTACATGAGGACTTTAATATAGCCTTTGCTACCCTGGTAAATAGCTATTGTGCAGGGCATGAAGATGTAAGCGATAAACTATTTAAAGTGTTTGCAAAAACCGCTGATGAACTCCAAAAAGCACAATTACTCGCGTTAGCGGGTTTACTTAATGACAGCCGTTGGTACGAGCCTTGTGCATTATTTTGCAAAGCAAACCCTGATCACTGTTTATTTGTATTAAGTCATTTTGTTTATAAACAAGCGCTGCCATTAGTGATGGATTTAATGGCAGTCGCCGTCACCCAGCAAAGTGCTTATGCCGCTTGGCTTATATTAACCGATAGACCGCTTGCCAAAGCTGAAAAAATGTCAGTCGTCAGTGATAACAGTGAAGTAAAACCGCAAAGCGGAATTAACCTTGATGATGCTGAGCACGCAAGGCAAGCCTTTGCAATGCAAAAAGGTGAGCAATTACTGATGGGAATAAGTTTTAGTAAGGCCAATAGCGTCCAAAAACTCGAAAAATTAGCAGGATCTATCGTACAACGCGTTATTGCGCCACATTTTGACTTAACAAGTGCATGCGCGTTATTTCACGTTCAACAAAGTGCATCGCAATGGCAAAGTTTGTTAAGTGAAAAAGCGGAGGGCGACCATGCTGCATAACTTTTCATCTTGGCAAGCAAGTACTTTCAGCGGCTGGCTAGAGGATAGTACTGAAGGTCAAATTGTACTTGTTAAACAAAGTTATGAATTTAATGAGCAAGGTAAAGTAACCGCAATTGAGCCTGGCCCTGAAATTATAATTGCTGATGATTACCAAGATGAACCCAGTAATTCGCCTCTTTGTGAAGTAAACGAACAGGTTGCTTTTAAACAGGGTTTTGAAGTGTACGGTAATTGCACTGCTTATCCACCAAAAGGTAAAGACGCGCGCGTCATTGAAGTTGAGCTAGGGCTTGACTCTCCCTCTCAGCCGTTATTTAAAAAACGTTTACGCGTAACCGGAGCACGTTATTGGCGACGTTCGTTGCTTGGGCCAGTAGCTACAGATCCAGATATTATTACCCCAGTGGCACTCAATTATATGCAGGCTTTTGGTGGCAAAGAGCTAAATAACGAGAGCAACACGTTCTTAGAAAACCCAATCGGCCGTGGTTTTAAACTTAAAAATAAGCACGCGGTTGGCCAGCAGTTACCCAGTGTTGAATACGCTAACTCATTACTCAGAAAACCAAGCCACATCACACCGGTCGCAAGCTTTGCAGCAATACCAAGTCACTGGTCGCCACGAGTTGAACGCTTACCAGAAATAGACGAAACAGCCCTAATGGCGGGGGAGTACCCGTTTAAAACCGCACAACCAAAAGATTTATACAACACAGCGCCCGTTGATCAGCAAATTGATGCTGAGTTTAGCAAAGGCTGGGCATGTCAGTTAACTGGGCTTTACCCTTTGCAGCAATATGGACAACAGCAACGTATAGAGTTGCCACACTTGCCACCTATAGTGGAAGTTGTAAATACACTCGCGCGCGAGCGGCTAAGTATGCGTTGCGATACCTTAGTGATTGACGCTGACGCCCAATGTTTTTCATTGCTTTGGCGCGGCCATATCAGTATTAAAAAAATCGGCGCAAATAGCCAGATACTGGTTGCCTCAGTGCATAATAGCGGTGAAGAAAAATAATATGGCACAACTTACTTTTGACAGTCTTTATCATATTAATGCTGCCGGCTGTACGCCAAGCAGCTTATATACAGCAGTGGCTAATAAAATGCTGTTTTCAAAGCCTAGTAAAGCATTAATTAGGTGTGATATTAGTTTAGATGCGCCGTATATTTTTGTTGAAATAGAAGAGCTTGCGCAACTTGATAGAGCAACGCGCTGCATATTAATGCTCTCGCATCTACTTGAGCAAATAGATATTGCCACCCTTAGGCAAACCGAGCGTATCAGCCAAATGCTATTTTTACTGCCAGTTGATGAACTGGCACAACCTGTTATCGCAGACGAAATACTCAATGAGCTGCTCAACGAGTATATCCCTGAACAAATCCCGGCTTATACGCAAATGGCTTATTGTGACTTAACTCAACTTAGCAACGACACGTTAGTCATTGCTGTTGATTCATGTGTTAGTTATCAGTTTGTTAGTGAGCAAGCCAAACACACCACAGTGCAAGTGCTAAATGGTCCGCCAGGGGTGATCAACGGTGAAGGCGGATACGCCTTATTAGTACATCCTCAAGGTAGCCTTAATGCACATATCTATGAAGGAGCATTGTGCACACAGCTCACACAGGCCAATTGCACTAGTCAAGATAGCTACATATTTGCAGGTGATCAATCACTTGCATGGCAAAAAAAATGGTACGCTAATACACAAAAATTGTACCAACAAGGACAGCCGCTTATCGACAGTGCAGAGCTTGTAACCACCTTAGGGTTTCAAGGAACTGCAAACACTTTAGCTGCACTGACCTTAGCGCAGAGCTATTTATGCAACCCCCTTACACGTACACTTGAGCAGGTTTTTGCTATTTTTAATGCACCTAATGAGCAGCTAGTCAAAATTTCAAGGAGTGAAAACTAATGCCTTATATTAACGCCGCAGCAGGCAAACAAACAGGCAGCGTACAATATGATATTGACGCACTGATCGCCGATGTGCGCACCGGTGGCTCAGTCACATGGCGACATAACAACCCAACACTGTTAGGGCTTAACAATAGCGCCCGCAGTAATGGCGCACTAGGCAAAGCCAACGGCATTGCTATCTTTGAAGATAAAGCCAGTGGTGACGCCGCCTTTCTAGCCGAAATTGGCCGACCCAAATACCGCGAGAAAACCCTTGGTGAAATGGTGAATATTTTTATACCTGATTACATTATTCCACCACCACAATGGGATAACCAAAAAAACGAACCTAGGCTGCCATGGAACGAGGCGCAAACCAATATGGATGTAAATAAACCCATTAGTAACGCGCAAGCATTCTTAGATTTAGTATCAACGCATTTAGGTTGGCAAGCTGGTAACCAAGAGCAGCTCACCAAAGACACTCAATCACAGGCGGCTCAAACCGCCACCGTATCAGGGCAAAATGTGCTTATAAATGGCCGCACCGCTGTTCATACTGATAGTGGCGGAAAATTAATGACCATTGACGTATGTTTAACTACCGTAGGGCCAAGTGTTGTGCCAATACCTTACCCTAACAAAGCACAAGCCAGCGATGTAACTGACGTTGCCAGCTCAGTAAAAGTAAATGGCAATGGTGCCGCTAATATAAAAAGCACCTTTTCACAAAGCTCAGGCGACTCTCCAGGTAATAAAAAAGGCATTATCAGTGGCACCAATGATGGCGAAGCCGAATTTATACTCGGCTCATTTAACGTGCTCATAGAAGGCAAACCCGCCGTACGCCAAGGCGATTTAATGATCTCTAACTCTAAAAACACCCCACCTATGCCACTGATGCAACCGGGTGGCCCCGCCCCAAGAGGGTTGAGCGTGCAAGTAAGGGATTTAGATACACAAAGCGAAGATCCAGCAGAGGCTGCTTTTATCGTTGAAACAAACGCAAATAATAATTTAATTGGCCAAGGAAAATTCACCGTTACTCAAGGTGCATTTAATAATAATCAAGTTTTTGATGAGGGAGTTTAAATGACAACACAATATGTATACGCCCCTAGGATTGTTGATGAAGCTAAAGATTGTAGCTTAAACCTGTTTTTGCAGAGTTTTTCTGGCCCAGAGCTTTGCATTCCTTTTGGTAAAGCCGCTAAAAAGCTAAAGTCACAAGACTTAGCAGCGGACCAAAAGCCAACATTTGTAACAATAACGCCACTCGTATTTAAAGACTACACACTAGATAAAAGTAAAGCGGGTGCGCCTGAATTTATCCCGATGGATAAGTTCAGACCTTTACCTGAGGAAAATGCTGCATACGGTTATTACTATATCTATATCAATGGTTTTTTGTGGCGAGAGATTGCAGCGCTAGCCGATAAGCAATTGAGTGATGTTGATTTATCCCTGCACCACAGTCAGGATTTCAGGCCACATACGAGTGTATTTAATCAAGATATTTTATTACCTCGCAAAATAATAGGATTATTTGGCTCAGCCGCAGCGGCGCAGACACCAGATGTTCAAATTGCTTTTTCTCGAGTGCAATGGTCTTGGGAATATATCACCACATTAGGTGGCATGTATGAAAGTGATTCTCGTCTTAGCAAAAAGCCCTTGCTGAGCAAGTGTGATGATTCTCAAACAGCGAGCCGCTACCGCACTAAAAGAATGCAATCATTGGATTTAAGTAGCGCTCCTAATTGGGGCGCTATTAAAAATATGAATGTTTTAGGTGGTAAAGTAAACGTCTTCATACATGATGTTTTAGGTATTGCGCAAGCGCAAAAAGTAACTGCAGATTATTATGTGAATGCTTTAAAAAACCACCAAGCAGAACTTGAATCAAATGGGTATTATAAATCAGCAATGCTCGCTCATCAGCTGTATTTTAATGATGAATTATGGCAAAAGCAGGCGCTCAGCACACCTAAAACGATGCATAAGCCGTTTGAAAAAGAAGACCCACAAAGCAGAAATACACGAAAAGCTGCTAGAGAAGTGTCTGAGCAGGAATTAGAAAAATACCTGTTAGGAACCAACCCGACCTCAGTGACCGATGCTGTTGAATGTTACTTAGATGCGCGAGAAAAGCTCTACGATTTATATTATTTAAATTGCCAAGCACAAAAGTTAACATTACATGAGATAAGCCAACAAATTAATATTGACCCACCAGCAGAGTGGGAAGATTTAGTGAAAGATTTCACCACCGCTGGCGTATTAAGTTATGGCCTTGCTGCTGAATTGATTTGTGAGCAATTAATCACACTTATCTTACCCAAATCCACGTTATCAGCTTATTTGCCTGCGCTATGCGATAAAGCTAAAAAGAAAAAACTGATCGACCGAATAGATCAGCAGTTTGAAGACAATAAAGCGCTGGTGCTTGAGGTAACACAAACTAGAGATAACTGGTTTAGTAAGCAGTTTTGTGTGCATCCTGACGCCTATGGCGATAACTTAGTTAACACAGATTATGATGAAGACTTAATATCCAATACGGTTGAAGGGTTCAATCCTAAAAAGTTTGATCATGACAAAATTAAAGAAGAGCTTTCATTACCGTTTATACCCGCTTATTTATTGAATAAAAACGTACTTGATGTTGTCTCAAAAGGCCTAAATGAGTGGTTGGGCTTACAAGAACGCGTGTTTTCTACTTTTGGCAAAGAGCTGACAGAAAAGGGAATAAAGTATCACCATTTAATTGGTGGCTTTAGTAAGTCACGCAATATTGCACAGTTTAAAAACCTACAAATACACCCAGCAAATGCAGTACCCGAAGGGCGTTTTGCATTGAATATGGATATTGTAAGTCATCCGCTATTAAATGACTTAAAAACTAAAAAGCAACGTAGCGCATTTAGAAATATTATCAAAGCCATTGAAGAAAAAGGGAAAATTACCTCTACCAATACAAACCAAGTTATTACAGTCGCAAAAGCTTTAAAGCAGCCTCTTTTTGCAAATGGTATTAATGCCAGTAACCAACGGTTATTTAAACAAACAATTGCTTTAGTGACGCAAATGGCAAAAATGGTATTAGAGCAAAAAACGCTAGCTGCTCTCATGTCTGGCAGTCAATCTTATGTACTCACATTGCCTGAAAATGATATTCCCGCCAAAGTATTATTCGACAGCCCCGCGAGAAGTCTTGGCGAAGAGTTTCATTATCGAGGCTTAGATAAAATTATGCTTAAACGCATAACACTCGCAGCAGGGCGTTTTGTGTCTATCCCTTTACTATTTTTGACCGGCTATAGCAGTTATGTTGCTTATAATGATTATGAAAAAGAGTTTAAAAAAGGCACTCCCTATGAAATTTCTAAAAATATAGCCTTATTAGGGGTTAGCTTAGCTGCTGTTGGAAGTGTCTGGGAAGCGTATTCATCAGATTTAGAGAATAAATTCTTAACAAAATCTAGATTAAAAAATGTAGTAAGTAAATTTTCAATACTTGCAACAAACAACGCTCAATTAACAATATTGAGAGGTTTTGCTGGTGCTATGGGTATACTCATGGGCGTAATTCAAGGCGTAGATGCATACCAACTAATCAGTAAAAGTGACACTGATGCCGGTATTGCTATGTTTGCAGCAGCAGGTTTCAGTATAGGGCTTGGTATACACACTATACTATTCGCAAGTCTTGGACCATGGGGGTGGGCATTATTATTAGGCTCTATCGTATTTAGTTTACTTGCTGTGTGGTTGACAGATAGCAAACTAGAGATTTGGGCAAAGTTTGGCCCGTTTGCCAAACATAAGCGAGGCGTATTTGCTGGTGAAGAGGACGCTATTTACAATACTTTCTCAGACCCAAACCAATATTTTAAATATATCCAAAGTGTATTATTCTCGCCTAAGGTGACTGTTAATACTCCTACTTTTTTTGATGGTGGTAATTATTATACAGTAAAAGTTGAATTACCCATGTTTATAGTTGGTAAATCCGAGTTGCTATTAGATGTAAAATACTCATGGCGGCATCCAACAACGTTAAATGTTTATAAAAAAGCAACCTGGGTTGAAGGCACTAAAGAGTATTTATCTGAATTTGATGAAAATAGTCTGAGCTTAAATGCAGCCACCTATGAGTTTGAAATTGAATCACCGAACATTAGTGTGTTTGATGTTGAAATAACATCAACACTTATTTACAACGAAAGTCTAACTTTGCCGATAGATTTTGATGCGTTTGAAAAGCCAATTGAAAATGCCTCACCTGATTTAGCAATCGCATAAGGAACCTGATGCAAAAGAATAATTACTTTGGTGTTGGAATCATGCCAAAGAAAACGAAGTTTAATCGTTTTTTTGAAGCGCACCGAATAATAAATGAAGGAAGCGAATTTAGAGGATTATGTTTTTTCCGACGTTGGCTAAATCAAGATAGGCGCATTTACGCGAATAAAAAAGAGCAATATAAAATAGCACCTTGTGGTAATAACCCTATAAAAGCCATATTATTTGGTCCAATGGCTATTGGTGCTGTATTAAGCTTTGTTACATTAATTAGTATCTTATCACTTCCATTTTATGATGAAGGTGAAAATTTTCAGTGGTGGATACCACTTGTTACCTTTTGCTGGAACTTATTCTTCTTAAATTTACTACCAATAACGGCTAGATATATACCTGATAAGATGATGTACCTTGACAGGCAAAACCAAACGGTCGGGTTTACTTTTGATATACCAGGTTGTGAACAACGAGATGACTTAGGTAACTGTTGCTTTAAATGGGAAGAGATTGTTTGCAGGTTAACCTCGAAAATGGGCGCGCCGGGTGTGATGAATTACTTTCCAGAAATTAGTCATATAGACCAAGAGAAGTACCCTAAAACAACTGTTACCGGTTCAGTTGTAGAGCTTTCAGCGAATCCTGTCCATTGTTATTTATTATGGGAGTGTTATGTGCGCTTTATGGATTTAAGTAAGCCATTGCCCGATGTGCCGGTATATGAACAACACCGACATTTAGACCCCATTACAGCTGAATTTGATAAGAGGAATAATCGGCCTGATGAGTTTTGGTCCTCATTTTCGTTTTCGCAGCAATTAGAAATTGAAGAGGAAATTCTGAGTGAAGCATTTCCTTTCGATTGGCTTAAAGGTAGAGAGCAGGAAGAAATAATCAAACCTTGGCAGCATTGGAAAGCAGAGCCTGAGCGCATAGAGCAATTAACGTGGAAATATAAAGCTAAGCACCTTGCGCTTCAACTTTTTATCGGCTTTCCGTGAAACTGCTTAAGTTTCAGGGTCCATGATACGTTAACAATCAGAAAAGGAATTCAAACCTAGGCAGCACAAATGCTGCCTAGGTTTATAAAGGAATACTATGAGTATATTGAAATATTTGGCTGGAGTTGACCAGAACACATGTCTAAAGCGGATGACGAGTTGAGAAAAGAATTTAATGACGAGGAGCAGCTCGATAACCTTTTAATGAGTAAACCTATTAAAAAGCTAACAACACCGGATATTTTTAAATTTCCATGGAAATATGCAGATAACATAAAAGCTGAAAGCGAGATCAAGTTTGGCAAAACCTTGTGGCAAAAATTCACATCGTTTTTTATGGTAGATCTGTAGTTAATTGCAAAATGATTTAGCTACCGTAATAGATGCCACATAACTTTGTTATCAGGTAATTAGAATTACTTTCTCCATTTGAGTGATATCTCATTATTAGGCTCTATGAAGAAAAATAAGGGAAAGTAGATATGTTAATGCGCAGATTTATGTTTTATTCAATAAGTACCCTCATTTTACTTATGACAATGCAGGCTTACGCAGATATGTTTGGTTTTTTTCAAAAGCAGGATTATGTATTATCAGCGCCAGTTAAAGGTGTTTTGTTAAGTGATGGCAAACCTCAAGCAGGAGTAGAGGTGCTGAGGTCGCTTACATATAGCAAGGAATATATTGATAAGTCTGTTACCGATCACTATGGTCGTTTTTCATTTCCAGAAAAGGTAATTAGGACGGCTAAACCAAGTAATATGTTTGATAACGAGTCCGTTCATCAACATATTTATATTGATGATGGTACGCCAGAGGGCGTAATTATATGGTATTCAATTATTTCCTTGAATCCTGATAGTCAAACGCTTGTTAAACTATTAGGCAATCTTGTGTGTGATATTGCTCAAGAGCCGCATACATACGATATACCTATTGCAGAAAATAAAGGCCAAAGTTTTACTATTTACACAACCTGTAAGCTTTGACAAATTGATTATAATTTAGTTGTTATTCAATAATACTGCACCGTTTTGTATATCACCTAAGTAATCGTCTTTATTATAAATAGGGCATTTGTCCATCGACAGACAGCCGCAGCCTATGCAGCCATCGACTCGTTCGCGTAAGCGCTGCATAAAGGCAATGCGTTCATCAAGTTGGGCTTGCCATTGTTTAGACAAGGCTGACCAATCCTTTTTGGTGGGCGTGCGTTCGTCGGGTAAGGTGGCAAGAGTTTGCTTTATTTCTTCAAGCGTTATACCCATTGCTTGAGCCGCTTTTATAACGGCAACGCGGCGTAGCACGTCTGGTTTATATCGGCGTTGGTTACCATTATTGCGCCAGCTACGTATTAACCCTTTCGTTTCGTAAAAGTGTAGTGTTGATACCTTTACACCACTGCGCTTAGCCACAAAGCCCACTGTTAAGTTAGCCTCGATGAGTTTTTTCTGTTGAACGGTCATCGTTTTTCTTCTTGTTAAAAAAGTTTCTAAATTGCTTGTTGACCTTAAGTTAACTTGAGGTTTTAAGCTTTGCTCCATCATAAAAAAAGGAGTTAACTCAATGCAAGACAAATCAGTAAATAATACCGCAATCATTTATTCAAGTGGCCGTAAAAATGGCAATACCACCGCACAAGCTAATGCGTATAGCAAACAACAAAGTGGCATTGTTTTTTGCTTAGATGACTATGTTATTTCACCTTATCGCTATGATAAGCAATATAAAAATGATGATTTCTATAACCTGTTTGAGGTGCTATTACGTTATGAACACTGGGTGTTTGCATCCCCTGTGTATTGGTATAGTACGACACCGAAAATGAAGGCGTTTATGGATAGAATTACCGACTATATGGATGACGAAGCACTTAAGCCAAAGCTGAGAACCTTAAGACAAAAACAGTTTTCAATTCTGTCTAATGCAGCATCTGCGACTGCGCCGGATGCATTTATTGATATGTTTAAACATACATTCAATTATTTAGGGATGACTTTTAAAGCCCATTCGCATGTTCAGGCTAGTTAATTATGCTAATTAGCGTTAGGCTAAGTAAAAAAGTAAAAAGGATGATTTATGAAAACGTTACTTACTGGCTTAAGCCTACTCTTAACTAGCCTAACTTGTTTGGCAGACGAGCCAGCTCCTGTAATTAAAGACTATGGTTATTTTTATAACGTGCCAGCTCATGTCTCTGATTTGAGTCAAGCACAGTTTAAGATTGCCTTTGATGTAGGCGATGGCGCTGCAAAGGGCTCACAAAATAATCATATTAACTCGCTAGCGCGTTTTATCAATATGCATGTTGCCCATGGAGTAAAACCAGAAAACATTCAGTTGGCGTTAGTTGTACATGGTGGTGCGAGTGTTGATGTGCTTGAAAATAGCTTTTATAAAGCGCGTTTTGACAAAGATAACAAAACCCAATCTTTGATTGAGCAACTCCTTGCTAATAACACAGTTGTGTATGTGTGTGGGCAATCGGCAACTCATATGAAAGTGGCGGCTGGGCAACTAATACCTGGAGTGAAAATGGCGCTTTCAGCCATGACTGCCCATGCGCAGTTGCAGCAACAAGGTTATACATTGAATCCGTTTTAGATGAATATCCTTTGTTTTGGTGATTCTAATACCTTTGGAATTTCACCGGTTGATGGCAAACGGCTGGCTGAGGGGGAACGCTGGCCTACTTTATTAAAGCAGTTAATGAGAGAGGGTGATGAAGTTATTGAAGCAGGGCAGCCTAATCGTACTTTGGTGAATAACCCGCCGTTCAACGGAGATAAGTCTGGATTAAAATATTTAAAGCCTTATCTTGAAGAAAATCAATTGGATGTGATTATTATTCAGCTTGGTACCAATGATTTAAAAACCCGCTTTAATTTAACGCCTGAACAAATAGCGCAAGGGTTGAATAAGTTACTGCTAGAGATTACTCACTTTTATACCAATATTAGGCTACCAAAACGTATTGTTATTAGCCCGTCTAAAGTTTATGAAGTTAGCCAATATCAACGTATCTACGCTGGTGCTGAAATTAAATCGCAACAGTTAGCACCACGCTATGCTGAGATTGCAAAATTACACCAATGTCATTTTTTAGATGCTTATTCGCTAGTAAATCCATGCCCTAATGAAGGGATCCATCTAGCACCAGCTTCACATAATTTGCTTGCTGAGCACTTGGATAGCTTATTGCGTAATGAGGAAGGTTTTCTGGTTAATTGTAGCGTCGATGTTGATTAATTAATAATCCAATTTGTATTTTAATATTACTTAAAGCTGCGTATAATGCGCGGCTTATTTTTAGGTCTGTGTGGTGTTTCTTGAAGTCAATATTCAAACAATATGGTGTGGTTTTTATTTTATTAAGCTTATTAACGGGCTTAATTGGCGCATTTGTTAATCCACTTATGAGTTTGTTTATTGTTGAGGGTTTACAAAGCCCACCTATTTATTTGGGTGTATACACCACAGGGGTCACTTTGATGGGCATTCTTTTTAGTCAATGGTTAGGTGGGTTGGCTGATAAGGGGGTGAGTGCTAAAAAGATGTTTATGATCGCGGTCTCTGGCATGGGGATGGCATTAGTTGTGTTTGCCAACGCAACGTCTTTTTGGCAAGTGTTTGCAGCCGGAGTTCTCTTGCTCTCGATGGGAAACGCTGCGATACCGCAAGTTATGACCATTGCTCGCCAGTGGGCTGATCAGCAAGCACATATTGATATCACTCAGTTTAATACTCGCCTAAGAGCCGCTATTTCATTTGCCTGGGTCGCAGGCCCACCACTTGGTTACCTACTTGCGTCAGGCGTTGCTTTTAGCCGCTCATTTTATACCGCGGCGACGTTTGCATTACTGGCATTAATTTTTGCAATGAAGTTTTTGCCAAGCACTGATGCTAACGACAGAGCTAAAAAGGCTGAGCCAAATCAGCCTATCAATCTATCGTTTTGGGCTTTAGGTGCTGCTATAACCTTTGGCTCAATTGGCAATATTATGTACGCCAGTGCCTTACCGCTTTATACAATTAATGAACTGGGCTTTGCCAATAATATGCCTGGAATATTTATGGGCATGGTGGCATTAATTGAAATACCTGTAATGCTGTATACCGCAAAGCTCAGCAAACGCATCACTAAAACAACCTTACTAGGTTTTGCTTTTAGCTGTGCTATTTTGTTCTACCTTGGTGTATTTTTTGCCAACCAAGTATGGCAATTCTTCATACTGCAAGGTGTTAATGCTATTTTTTATGGCATTTTTGCGGGTATCGGTCTAACAATTTTACAAGAACAGCTGCCGTCACGGATTGGTTTTACTTCTGCTTTTTATGGTAATGCAATTAAAGTAGGGGTGATGCTTGGTACTGCCAGTACGGGTTTAATTGCACAGTGGTTTAGTTTTCGTTTTGCTACACTTGGCTCGCTTATCGCGGCAAGTCTTGCGCTGAGTTGTTTATTATTATTTAGTTATTTAAAGCGCCAAGAGAGCGAGTCGCAAGGACAGCTATTAGCTCAAAATGTGATTTAAAAAAGCCGCTAGTTCACACATAGCGGCTTTGGGTATTGATCTAATGGGTATTAATTTTAGAACTCGTAACTTACGTCACGATTTTATAATTTAGTTAAATAATTCATTAATAACAAAGGGTTGTTTTTTGTTTTTAATTTAATGAAAAAGGGTTGTTGCAAGAGATTCTTAATAGTTAGGTGTCTAGACGTTTAGCTATTTTTATTTCTTTATAAATCAATGGATTTGAATAAAAAACAGGTTGAATGTTGTAGTTGATTTAGGTATTGTAAACAAAATGTTTCAAGGACGAGATGCAATGATTCAACCAACCTCTGTATTTATTAAAACGGTTTTAAAAATGCCTGTTCGCTCGCAGTGCTATCCCTACTTAATTAAAATTCTTGATGCTTTTTTTAGCAAAGTGAAGATGGACGATAGTCTACCTCACTGTAACAATCGCAATGAGTTTGACCTTTTTTTAATTGATAGCAATGGCTGTAATTGGCAAAACTTAATTCCAGCAGATTTATTGGCATTGGCTAAAGTGAAACCAGTTATTGTGTTTAATGCGCAGTCAGATGCTATTTGTGAAAAAAACCTGTTACTTAATAATTTTAAAGGTGTTTTTTATAATAATGATTTACCCGAAGATGTATTCAAAGGGTTAATGCGGATAATCAATGATGAACTTTGGTTTAGCCGCAAGATAATATCAGCGACATTTAATGAAGTGCTGGCTATGGTAAGTCGTTTTGAGCCGCAATCTAATCACGATGCAGATAGTGAACCTGAAGCATTATCAAATCTAACTAAACGTGAAAAATCAGTGATCTACTTACTCGCACAAGGGGCGAATAATCATAGTATCGCCGAGCGTTTGAATATTAGTGATCACACCGTAAAAACCCACCTTTATAGCGCGTTTAAAAAAACTAATTCACGCAATCGCATCGAATTATCTAATTGGGCACAGCGTTATATGGCGATTAGGTTACCATTGCAGAACTAACTGAGCTGCGTTAAGCAAAAAGGTGGATGTAATTGCAATCGGTACATTTGCTGTTTAATATACTGTTTTCAACTTCAACTTTTATGGCATTAGTCACTGAGTGGCTATAAAAAATATAGAAAGATCAAGGATGAATTATGACGCAATGTGTATTTTGCGATATTGTTTCGGGTAAAGAACCTTGCCATAAAGTATGGGAAGACGATGAACATTTGGCTTTTTTAACTATCTACCCAAATACCAAAGGGGCGACGGTGGTTATTCCTAAACAGCACCTTTCCAGCTATGCCTTTGCGCAATCTGATCACGTACTTGAAAAATTGATTGTAGCAACTAAAAAAGTAGCCCTTATTTTAGACTCTGCACTAGAAGGTGTGGGGCGAACCGGTATGTTTTTAGAAGGATATGAAATTGATCACTTGCATAGTAAGTTATCGCCAATGCATGGTACCGGTAGTGGATCTGATTTTCACCATATAGAGCCGACATTTGGGCCATTTATAGAAAAGTACCAAGGGTATTTATCATCCCATGATTGTGAAAGAGCTGACGACAATGAACTTGCCGCTTTAGCTCAATTACTTCGAGAACATGCGTAAGGTATTAGAGGTTAGGCTATTTTAAATCAGAACAAGGGATCATAATGTTAGAAGCAGCAGCTTTTTTACTGTTATTTTGCGGAATTATTCACTCATACTTGGGTGAAAAGTATATTTTGATCCGCCTATTTAAACGCGACAATTTACCAAAATTATTAGGCAGTGATTGGTTTACAAAACGGGTATTGCGATTTGCTTGGCACTTAACCACCATTGCTTGGTGGGGCTTTGCGGCTATCATCTGCTGTATATTATACTCCAGCGGTAATTACAGTATTGATATCCTGCATATTATCGCTGTGGTGTTTATTCTAAGTGGTGTAATGTCGCTGGCATTTACCCGAGGCAAGCATTTGTCGTGGCTATTCTTTTTTTGTATCGCAGGATTATGTATTGCCGTTGGCAATAACTACTAGCAGGGGGGATTTCCCCAAGTTAGTTATTGGGCTGAGCCTTTAGGTTGTTTAATAGTCAGTAGTATACAGCCTTAGCACCAGAGTTAACTATTTACTAAGGCTGTCGTTGGGGGATCAACTACGCTTGCTTGCCCATATGCCTTTGTCGATGCCTTTGATAACTAAATCACTGAGGGCTTTTTCAATTGCTTGGGTTACACAAATACTCATCGGCTCGTTATCACTAAAACCGGCTTCGGCTTCTGCTAGACGTTTGTAACTGACATAACGGAAAAAGCCTGCGCGCATTTCTTGGCTAAGTACTTTTTTACTGGTAGCGACTGAGAGCAATACTTGGCCGGTGCGCACATCTACGGCGCGTAAATAAATTGATATGGCATCTTCTCGGTACAGTTCTGATGCGCCGATACCAAAATATTCCATCCCAAAACCCCCGGTTTTTACATTTGTGTCGTAGCTGATAATACCGCCTTCTAAAATTATTTTGGCGGTGGTTAAGGGGGGTAGTTCTATCGCATTGGGTTGCTCTGCTTGCGCGGCACGAATAATTTTTCTCTCAGTCAGGATATTTTGTAAGCCTTCACGTTCCACGGGTATAAACCAGTCTGATTCGTGTAGCGCTTGCATTAAAATTGAGTTAGCGCCTTGAGTGACTGCGGTTGAAAAAGAGCTGACATTACCTTGTGGTTTATATTGCCCAGTTTGATCGCGAAAGGAGTAAACTGAAACCGCAATACTGCCCGCTGGGGTAGGCAATTTTTGTAATGCTTGGAAAGTTTGCGTTGGCTCCAAACTGGTTGCTTGTTGTTGTGATGGTGGGATCAAATTACCCATGCTACTGCATGCGGATAAAGTAAGGCTGAGTACTGCAATGAATAGCGATTTCATTTAGCTAAACCTCGGCACTTCAATCACCACAACACTGTTGTCGGTGGTGTTGGTGATTCGCACAGTTATTGAATCTACGGTACTGGTGATCACTTGAATTTCATAATCGCCGCTTAAAAAAATTGAGTCTTGGTTAAAAATACTTTCGTCGATATCTTCACCAAAGGCAATATCGGTGATCTCTCTTACCATACGATTTAGGTAAGTTCGCTCCAGTGAGTCTTGAAATTTCTCCGCGTAGCTTTGCTCAATGATTGGCGCTTTATGTTTGTTCTGTGCTTGTGCTTTGTTGAGCAACATACTGGCATTGAGCGGGCTACCACCAAAACTCGGGTTAATAGGCGTATACACAAGCTCTGTGGCAGAGATTGATAAGGGAAATAACAGGGCTATTATTGTTGTTATATTTTTTATTGAGTAGGGGGTCATTTTACCATCCATTTTTTGCCATATCAGGCGACGCTTTATGTAAATTAGAGCGCGCCATTGCATCCATTACACTGTATAAAGCGTGTTCCACACGCTCATCTATTGGCTCTAAACGACGGCCTAAATAGGTGATATATACAATTTGATTATTCATTACTAAGGTCAGTTGCGTGCCCGCACGAGGAAGTACTGTTTCTTTTATTTCGATATTAAAACCAGCAGTTGAAGGTAGATCGCGCCAAAGATTTGAAAATTCAAAATAAAATTGGTGACCAAAACGACTAATGCTGCGATCAAGCACTAGGCCATCTATCTCTAATTCCTCAGCACCTTGAGATAAGGCTGTGAATGTGGTTAAAAACAGTAAGCTTAGGGCTGTAATAAAGGTTTTCACTAACATCTGTTTCAATATGGGGGGGCATGCCCCCCAATATCCCTATTCTTGGGTCACAGTAGCTGTGTTGTAATCACCTACTTGGGTGATGATCACTGAGCTATTAGAATTGGTAATGTAGCCTTCGACCAAGTTACCGTTACCTACTTGTGATACTTCAAAGTTGATATTGTCACCACCAACAACAAATGCACCGCCGTCAATGCCAGCAACCATATTCATATCGCCTTGTTGAGCAATATCAATTGAGTGATTGCTACCTTCCATGACTAAATCTATCGCATTTAGGTCGCCACTTTGTACAAAATCGACCGTGTTATTATTACTGTCGATTACACTTGCAAAGGTGATAACTGCTTCGTTAGTGCTACCCAGTTGATTGATATTAATATCATTATCGTTTGATGTAAGTGATGTGTCAGGGTATGAAGATTGGATCAATGCGGTGTTCATATCACCAGCTTGCGCTAAATCAACATCATTGCCGTCACCATTAAAGTTAGCAATATGGGCGCTGTTTTCGCTACCAATTTGTGTGCTTGAAAACTCATTATCAGCACCGATCGCACCTAGGTAAGTTTCGTTCATTGCACCGTTTTGCATTACCGTTAGTTCGTTGTTATCACCGAGTACATCAACACCGACTTGATTATTATCTTGTTGCTGATCAACAGAAACCTGGTTGTCATTCCCGGCAAATAACTCTGAAGTAAAGCTATTGCTGTTGCCTTCTTGATCGAGTGCTAGGTCGTTATCGTTACCTTCAACAGCCGCGAATGATGCTGTATTCGAGTCACCCGCTTGCTCAATCTCTAAGCTGTTATCATCGCCACGCATAGATAAAGCGGTAACAGCATTGAAATTACCGTCTTGATCGATCACAACTTCATTAGCATTACCAACCAGTTCATTGAGTGTAAAAGCGTTAAACAAGCCGTTTTGAGTCACTTCAATGGTGTTTTCGTCACCGCTGATCAGCGACAGCGTGGCTTCATTTAGAAGGCCCGCTTGTGATGCGCTAATTTGGTTACCACTGCCTTGCAAATCAAAGTTATAGAACCAATGGCCGCCATCTTGTTGGGTTACTTCAATATCGTTGCTGTCACCTTGAACTACGTTAATCGCTTCGTTATTAATACCAAAAAAACCAGTACCGTATTGCGCAACTGTTACGGTGTTATCATTGCCCGTAATATCAGACAATGCGCCATTAACCTCACCATCTTGAGTGTGACTTAATGTGTTGTTATCGCCAGTGGTGTAGGTTAACGACAAGTTTTGAAATTGTTTTTGATCAACGCTAATGCTGTTGTTATCGCCTAAACTTGTTATGTTTGCTTCAAGGCCATCGCCCTGCTGCGTGACCATTACATCGTTACCAATACCTTGCAATGAGGTTTGTTCAATGGTGAGTACATTACCCACCGCAGTACTAGAGACTTGGCTTGCTAATACGGAGCTTGATTGATTTTTATCATCAATATTTGCGTGTGCCACAAAGCTTGAACTTAATGCAATTGCGATTGCACATGTTAATAATGATTTCTTTAACTTCATGATTTTTCCTTAACTTATAATTATTAAAGCGACTATTTCAGTGCTATTGAGCACCCAAACTAGCTGCGTTGTTGTATTTCAGCATGCCTTGCTGATTAAGTTTTGTGATATCAAGAGCAAAAAAGCTCACTCTTGCAAAAGAGAGTGAAGAGTGATGTTGATAACAGTACCGCTGTGGTGGCAGTTGACTGCTCGCACTCGTTAGTTACCGTGATCAACGAATGATCACTTTATGGTGAATTGAAAAAGACTTAAATCATCTCTTTTTAGGGTTTTTAATTTGCTTTATTTTCAGTTGGTTATGTTATTTATTGAATTTATTTACCCATTTTAAATAAAAGTTGGTAAAAAATAATGGGATTAAGTAAGTGCCTTTGTAGTGCCCTTAACTCATAAAAATGAATGTGTTGTTAACAACTCAGCCTGTAAAAATAGTGTTAATGACTGATTTTTTAGTGATCATGCGAATTTTTCTTGTGTGTTATGGCTTTTCTGTTCATTTATAAAGCTTGCCATGTGATATTTCAAAAGTAGTGAAGTTAGCAAATCGTAGTTGCATTTATGCGACAAGTTGATATTTCTAACTATGGATACAGAATATGAAAACTAAATTATCTATTTTAAGTTTGGCAATTTTGCCATGTTTAGCAGCAGCACAAGTGACGACTATGTCCGCAGAGCCAACAGTTCGCGCTTCTGAAAATTCGTTACTTGTAATGTATAAAAAAGGCACCTCGCAGGCTATGCGCAGTCAAGCTCGCAGTTTAGTAAAAGCAAAAGTGAGTGATTTAAATAAAGATGGGGTCGATGACAATTATGCGTCGATTCTATCGGGCCGCTTAGCTAAATTTGAAGTTGCAGGAATGAGCACCAAGCAAGCGATTAAATTGCTGCAAACCCATGCTGCGATAGAGTACGTTGAGCCTGATTATCGCGTGAGTATTGCCAGTGCGCCTAACGATCCTGATTTTTCAAAGCTGTGGGGATTACATAATGAAGGCCAATCTAGTGGTACCGCAGATGCGGATATTGATGCGCTAGAGGCTTGGTCAATCTCCACAGGCAGTAAAGATGTTGTTATTGGGGTTATTGATACCGGTGTTGATCACAGTCATAGCGACTTAATGGCTAATATGTGGATAAATCCGAATGAAATAGCGGGCGATGGCATTGATAATGATGGCAATGGTTATATAGATGATGTGCATGGTATTAATGCCATAACTAATGTTGGCGATCCAATGGATGATCAAGGTCATGGTACGCATGTATCAGGAACTATTGGCGCCACAGGCAATAATAATAACGGTATCGTGGGTGTTAACCATGAAGCGGCGATCGTTGGTTGTAAATTCTTAGATGCGTCAGGATCAGGTTCTACATCCGATGCAATTAAATGTATTGATTACATGGTGAGCTTAAAAAATGATGGTGTGAATGTTCGCGTACTGAATAATAGCTGGGGCGGTGGTGGTTTTAGCCAAGCACTTGCTGATGCGATCACAGCCAGTGAACAAGCGGACATTTTATTTGTTGCCGCTGCAGGTAATGACGCCGTTGATAATGATCAAAATCCACATTATCCATCAAATTATGAGCATGAAAGCGTGTTGTCAGTGGCCAGTACTGATCGTAACGATAGCATGTCTGATTTCTCTCAATGGGGTTTAACCAGTGTTGATCTTGGTGCACCAGGCAGCGCTATCTATTCAACTGTACCAGGTAATGGTTATGCAACTTATTCTGGTACATCAATGGCCACGCCGCATGTTGTGGGTGTTGCGGCTTTGGTGTTGTCACTAAATCCTGACCTATCAACAAGTGAGCTTAAACAGTTGCTAATGAGCAGTGGTGATGACAACACCCAGTTACAAGGTAAAACAATATCAGGTAAACGCCTTAATGCTAATAGAGCGCTTGAAGAAGCCGATCCAACACCAAGTTTTAAATTATCTGTAACACCAACTAGTCAGCAGATCACTGCCGGTGAAACGGCAACCTATACATTCGAAATTGGCTCCATAGCAGATTGGAGTGGCGTTGTTGATCTAGAGTTAGTGAGTGATTTGGCGCAGGCGAGTTTATCTGCAACAACCGCAATGCCAGGCGATACCGTAACATTAACGGTACCCACGTTAGAATCTACCCAATGGGGAAGCTATAACTTTACTGTAAATGGCAGCTCAGGTGAGCTTGCTAAGCAAAAGTCAGTAGGTTTATTGGTTGACCCTGTGGGCTTAAATGATTTCACTTACACAAATGAAACCCCAGTTGATATTCCCGATAACGATGTGGCTGGTATCAGTTCAGTGATCACAGTAAATGATCCGCTGACTGTTTTTGCGACTCAAGCAGATATTAATATTTCACATAGTTATATTGGTGATTTAATTGTTACGTTAACTTCACCAACAGGCACCACGTCAACCTTGCATAGTCAATCAGGCGGGAGTGCTGATGATTTAGTACAAAGTTATGCACTGGCTGATTTTAATGGCGAAGTGGCAACGGGTGATTGGACATTATATGTCGAAGATACCTTTGCAGCTGACACGGGTACTTTAAACAATTGGTCATTGACCTTTAGTGCTATTGGCGAAGTTAGCTCGCAACCACCAGAGGCCGGTTTTGAGTTTGACACTCAAGGCCTTGCAGTAAGCTTTACAGACACTAGCCGTGATGCAAATAACGATATCACGCAGTGGAGCTGGGACTTTGGTGATGGCGCTACGTCAACAGATGCAAGCCCAGCCCATACCTATGCGCAAGCTGGGAATTATGAAGTAACCCTGACGGTCACTGATAGCGAAGGCAATACTGATACATCAATGCAAACAGTGGTTGTGAGTGATGTTGAAATTGAATTGAGCTTAGTACGTGCGAACAAAACACGCCTTAATACTATGCGCGTAGAGTTAAGTTGGCCACAAGTTGGCGAGCAAACACTTAGTGTATATAGAAATGGCGAGTTGGTTGGTACAACCGCAGACACTGGTCGCTATCGTGGCTTTGCTCGTAATGCCACGTTACCTGCATATGACTACCAACTATGTGTTACAGAAAATGTATGTTCGAACATCGTGACGGTGACATTCGAATAAATTAATTACATTTTAACCAAAATAGCTAAGCCCTGTTATTTCCCCTGCAGGGCTTTTATTGCTTTGGTTTTATTGAATCTAATAATTCAAGCACTTTGTCTTGACCAAAGGTTTGAGCAAACTGCTCAGCTGTTTGCCCTGCTTTATTGGCATGCTCGGTGTCGCAATCTAGGCTTACTAGGGTTTTCGCAATACTAAATTCGCCTCTAAAAATAGCCGCCATGAGTGCTGTGTTACCGCGGTTGTCTTCTAGACACGCATTGGCGCCTAAGTTTAATAATGAATCGACAGTACTTTTGTGACCGTGATAGGTTGCAATCATTAAGGCGGTGTAACCTTTATTGTTATAACTATCGATTGGAATACCAGCGGTTACGAATTGTTTAATGACTTGCTCATCACCTGTTCGTGCTGCTGCAAAATAGTAGGCAAGTAGGTTATCGTATTGTGATTGCGTGTCGGTGTTTGTTGGTTCATTTGCAACAGAGTTAAAACTTAAAACAGTAATTAGAATAATAAAGAATTTACGCATCAGATTGCCTTTTAAAAAAGTGTGTCCTTAAAAAAGAGGAAGGCCAGGGTCTGCTGACCTTTGTAGATTGAAATTTGTTCAAGCTCGGGGTGGTTTAATCGCGGCGCGAGGTTTGTAACCTAGTGGGCTAAGTAAAAACCGAGCAAAGCTTCCGCGTCCTGCTCACGCCCCTTACTTACATCCATGTAAGTAACAAAGAGTAAATCGCCCCGAGGCAGAACCCAAAGGGCAGCGCCTGTTTGGCATTAATGCTGCGTTATCGCCTATTTATGGGGAATAACCACACTACATAGGCGCTGCCTTGCCTAAATACCAAACAGACTGCTGCAAATTTAATCATAAAAGGTCAACAGACCCTCAGTTTCCTCGTCAAGGTTGGGAGTTAAATTACTTTAATAATTAAAGTTTTGCCGCCAGTTGCTTAACCATTTTCAAGTCACCGTTTACGGCTTTAGTTAAACGTGTGCCATATTCAGTGTCGGCTTTGTAAAAGTGGCTGAGCATTTTGTGTTTAACATCGCTGTTTTGTACTTTGCCTAAATCACCCGCTAGGTTGTTAATTAGGTTAGTACGTTCTTGCTTGCTAAACCCACGGTATAACACACCTGCTTGAGCAAAGTTTTGCTGCTTTTTAATAGCGGCTTGTTGTACGTAGCCTTTAAGCTGCGTTTGGCTTCTACGGGCTATTGGGTTTTCACTCACATTTTCGTGACTTGGTTGATAGTTCACATTGCTGGTGGTGTTACCGTAATTCATCGCGCCATCTTGGTTGTAATTAACCACATCAACTTTTGCTCGGTTAATAGGTAGTTGTTGGTGGTTTGCACCTAAGCGATACATTTGTGTATCCGCGTATGAAAACACACGACCTTGCAACAAACGGTCTTCAGATGGCTCAATACCCGGAATAATATTTGCCGGTGCCATTGCAACCTGTTCAGTTGATTGGAAAAAGTTAGTTGGCATACGGTTTAATGTCATAGTACCGACTTTTGTTTCCTTTACATCTAACCACATTTTAGTTGCATCTAATGGGTTGTAGTCAAAGTCATCAAGCTGTGATGGATCAAGGGTTTTAATGTAAAGATCCCATTTAGGGAAGTTACCTTTGCCTATCTCTTCATATAGATCACGTGTTAAGTGTTGAAAGTCTTGGCTTTGTACTTTAGCGACTTGTTTAGCATCTAAATTATCAATGCCTTGTTGGCTTACCCAATGGAATTTTACGTATTTAACATCACCCGATTTATTGATCATTTTGTATGCGTGAACGCCCCAACCATCCATTTTACGAAGGCTTGCTGGTGTACCGTAGTCACTGTAAACCCAAGTCAGCATGTGAGTTGACCCCGGCTCATATGAGAAAAAGTCAAAAAAGCGATTCGGATCTTGAATGTTATCAACCGGCGATGGTTTTAATGAATGCACCATATCTGGGAATTTAATCGCATCGCGAATAAAGAACACAGGTAGGTTGTTACCCACTAAATCCCAGTTACCTTCATCAGTGTAGAACTTGGTCGCAAAGCCACGTGGGTCACGTAAGGATTCAGGGCTTCCTTTTGAGTGAATAACGGATGAGAAACGTACAAATACTTCAGTTTCTTTACCTGCTTCGCTAAATGGAGCTGCAATAGTTAAATCGTCTAATTCTTTGCTCGCAACAAACACACCGTGTGCGCCTGTACCTCGGGCATGGACTACTCGCTCAGGAATTCGTTCGCGTGCGAAGCGTTGTAACTTTTGAATTAACTGCACATCTTCAAGCAATACACTGCCACGCTCACCCGCAGTAATTGAATTTTGGTTATCGCCAACAGCTGCGCCATTGTCTTTTGTGAGCATCGTTGCGGCAGTGACTGGTAGTGCCATTGCTAGTGTAAGTGCACTTAGTGTGAGAAGTGATTTTTTGTTTGTGTTGTTCAATTGAGTATTCATAGTTGACCTCATGTAATTTACTCGTTTGCGCCGTGCAAACGTTTTAACTGAGCTCAGTGTATGAATTGTTTTTCGTTCGGTAAAATTGATTGTTTAGATTGGTGTGATTTGTATTTTGGATTGAATGAATCGAGTTAATTGCTAGTTCTTAGACCTAAGTCTAGTGATTAATGCTAAGTACCTTGAAACTACTGACTTTTATTTCATAAAAACGGCGATAAACCTCATATTGGTGCATTACCTATTCACTTTTTATTGACATTCTTATGTGTAAGAGAGAATATGCCCATCGGTTGGGCTAATGCCCAAAGTGGTGAGTTGTTAGTTTAATTGCACTAAAAGGTGGCAAATGACCAGTAATATAGAGCTAGTTATTTTTGATTGTGACGGTGTTGTTATTGATAGTGAGATCCTAAGTGCTCATGTATTAATTCAAATGTTGAGTAAATTAAAGATCAATATCGACATGCATTATGTTCAACAGCACTTTTTAGGTTGTAACTTTAAGACTGTCAGCGAAAAGATAACGTCAGCTTTTGGTGTCGAGTTACCTGATCAATTTGAGCATGATTATAGGCAAGCGTTAGTCGCTATGTTTGCGGATCATTTGCAGCCTACAGCAGGTATTAAAAATATCTTATTGAATTTAAATGTGCCTTTTTGTATCGCTACAAGCAGTAGTTTACCAAGAACGCAAAAAGCATTGCATGCCGTTCAGTTAGACGCTTTATTTGCAGATGTCTTTACCAGTGAAGAAGTTAGATTTGGTAAGCCTGCACCGGATTTATTTTTACATGCCGCGAGTGTCATGGGAGTTTCACCGCAAAACTGTCTAGTAATTGAAGATAGCAGCGCGGGTATTCAAGCTGGGTATAGTGCGGGTATGCAAGTGCTGCATTACTTTGGCGGTCAGCATTTAGAAACCGGTGTCAATCACGTACATATTAACTTCCCAGACGTTGCTCTACTCGAACACTGGCAGTCTTTTTTTATTGCCTACCCAGAACTTAAACGTAAGTCATTATTATGAACAAAAAATCAAACAGTGAACTAAAAAAGTTAGAAGATGCTGCACGTGCGGCATGGCTCTACTATGTTGCAAAAAATACGCAAGACGAAATAGCACAGAAATTAGATGTATCACGTCAATCGGCACAGCGTTTAGTCGCACTTGCTGTCAGTGAAGGCTTGATCAAGGTACGGTTAGATCATCCTATTACCCGGTGCATGGAGCTTGCTGAGCAACTTAAAAGTAAATTTAATTTATTAGAGTGTGAAATAGCGCCGAGTGATCCGTCAGATATAAATTCTACCTATGGCCTTGCACAAAGTGGAGCAAAAATTTTAGAGCGCTATTTAAAATCAAAGCAGCCTAAAACACTTGCTTTTGGAACCGGGCGTTCATTAAAAGCCTGTATCGACGAGTTACCTAATATGGAATGTGAGCAGCATAACTTGGTTTCTATCGTGGGTAATATGATGCAAGACGGCTCAGCTTCAAAGTTCGATATTGTAGTGAGTATGGCTAATCGAGTGAATGCAAAGCATTTTCCATTACCGCTACCGTTATTTGCACAAACACACGAGCAAAAAGCGTTGTTGCATGATTTAGCTCCCGTTAAAAATATTTTTAATTTAGCAGCAAATGCTGATGCGACTTTTGTTGGTATTGGTCATATGACTCAGAGCTCGCCGTTACTGATGGATGGCTTTATTGAACCTGAACAATTGCAATCATTTCAAAATACAGGCGTGGCCGGCGAGGTAGTGAGTTGGCTTTACGATAACAACGGTGAGCTTATTGATAATTCGCTAATGCAGTGTTTACTAAGTGCCCCCTTACAAATTAATGCCGACAAACCTGTATTTGGCATTGCGGCCGGCCCAGAAAAAGTTACAGCAATTACGAGTGCCTTAAAAGGTAAGCTGATCAATGCGTTGATCACTAACGAGTATACGGCTGAACAAATTCTGAAAAATATTTCATAAAAATTTATAACACGCCTTAAGCCGTTATTCGAACAAGGGTACGAGTAATTGTATGGGCACAGGAAGTGATAATGACAACACATCAAAGCGCACCTAATTATAGTGAGGTAAATGAAGAGCAGCTACCCGTTGCTCAACATAAGCTTCATGGTTGGAAACATTTTGCGGGCTTATATGCCGGTGAGCATGTGGCCGCCACTGAGTTTGTAATTGGTGCAACATTTGTTGCGCTTGGTGCTTCAACAATCGACATTCTATTAGGCCTATTGATCGGTAACTTGCTTGCCATGTGCTCGTGGTGGTTACTGACAGCGCCAATTGCCGTAGAAACACGACTAAGTTTATATAACTATTTAAATAAAATTGCAGGCAACTCAATGACCAAGCTCTATAACTGGGCAAACGTGGTTATATTTAGTGTGATATCAGCGGCGATGATCACGGTATCTTCCACCGCGGTTAGGTTTTTATTTGATATACCTGCCCAGTTAAACTGGTATCCAAATAGCTTTTGGTTTGTAGCTATTGTGCTGGCTGTTGGCTCTATCGTGGTGTTTGTTGCAATGTATGGTTTTTCTACCGTAGCCGACTTTTCTAAACTATGTGCGCCTTGGTTGTTTGTTATTTTTATTGGTGGCTCGTTTGCGCTGTTTCCTGAATTATCAAATCATGTGCTAGGTGCAACATCATTAAGTGGTTTTAGTGATTTTATCACCATAGGTGACTCTTCAATTTGGACTGGCACAAATGCGGATGGTGAAGCCGGTATCGGGCTATTTGAAGTGATTGGCTTTGCATGGGCTGCTAATTCAATTACTCACTTTGGCTTGATTGATATGGCAATTTTTAGATTTGCTAAACGTAAAAGCTATGGCTTGTTCTCTGGCGTGGGGATGTTCTTTGGTCATTATTTAGCGTGGATCTCTGCAGGCATTATGGGAGCTGGGGCTGCTGTTTTACTTAAAACGACTATTTCAGCGCTTGATCCTGGTGATGTTGCCTATCACGCGCTTGGTTGGACAGGGTTTGTGATCATTATTATTGCTGGCTGGACTACTGCAAACGCTAACCTTTATAGAGCTGGACTTGCTGCACAATCTATTTTTACTAACCATTCGCGTGAGCGCACCACAGCAGTTGTGGGTGTTGTTACTGTTATTATTGCTTGCTTTCCATTTGTGTTTTCGCAAATGCTACCGTTGCTCACCTATGCAGGTTTAATTGTGGTCCCTGTTGGCGGCATCGTGTTTGCTGAACATGTGTTGTTTCCTAGAATTGGTTTAACGCGTTATTGGGCTAAATATAAAAATATTACGCGTAATGTGCCAGCTATTGGTTCATGGGCAGCAGCATTAGTATTTGGCTTTGGTTTAAATGCGCTTGATGTTATGTCGTTTTATTATTTATTCATTCCCACCTGGTTGTTCACCATTGTTATTTATACGCTTTTAGCCAAAAAGTACGGAGCAGATGAAGATTATAGCGATGCCATTGTTGCTGATGAACAAGAGTTACACGCAATTAAAGCTTACCAGCAAGAAACAGCAAAGGCACTTTCACCAGTGGTTGTCGACTCTTCGGTATTCACTAAAGTATTAAATACAGTCTCTACATTATCGTTAGTCACTATTGTTATCTTTGCCAGCCAAGTGATGTTTTTTAGCGACACTATGAGCATTTATAAAGACAACAAATCACTTTTTGAAATAGTGTGCTTTATTTGCACGCTCCTTTATTTTGCAAGTGCTTATTGGTCGTTAAAACGCCATAAAGTATTGAATACAGCATCGTAATTTTGTTTAGTAAGGTAGACAACAGCATGAACCAATCACAACACACTCACATTGTTGAGCTCAATCAACAAAGTATGACAACCTTACCAAGTAATGTTGATGTACCCACTTACGATCGTAGTAAAGTAACGACGGGTATCGTGCATATTGGAGTCGGTGGCTTTCATCGTGCACATCAAGCTGCATACATTAACGAGTTACTCAAAACTCCAGGTAATGAGCAGTGGGGAATTTGTGGAGTCGGCTTATTAGAAGCCAATCGCGGTTTACGCGATGTACTAAATAAGCAAGATAACCTCTACACTTTAACAATTCGTCACCCTAATGGTCGTGTTGATAACACGGTTATTGGTGCAATGGTGGAGTTTTTGTTTGCACCAGAAAACAAACAAGCTGTTATTGATAAAATGGCCCATGAAGACACTAAGATAGTGTCTTTGACCATTACAGAGGGCGGGTATAACTTTCACCCTGCAACGGGTGAGTTTGATTATGCAAACCCTGATATTGTTCATGATATTGAAAACCCATTACAACCGAACACTGCATTTGGCTACATCACCGCAGCACTTAAGTTACGTATGGAGCAAGGGATGGCGGCATTTACAGTGCAATCATGCGATAACATTCAACATAACGGCCATGTCACACGAAAAATGTTATTAGCGTTTGCCCATAAGCAAGATAGTCAATTAGCTCAATGGATTGAGCAGCATGTTGCTTTTCCTAATGCAATGGTTGATCGTATAACCCCTATTTCAAAGCAATCAGATATCGATTACGTCACTCAAGCTTATGGTGTTGCCGATGCTTGGCCAATTACCTGTGAGTCTTTTTCCCAGTGGGTGATTGAAGACACGTTCAGTGATGGTCGCCCAAACTGGGATACTGTTGGGGCGCAATTTGTTAGCGATGTAACCCCATTTGAAAAAATGAAAATCCGCTTATTAAATGCGGGTCACTCGGTACTTGGTTTGTTAGGGGAGCTTCATGGCTACAGCACCATAGATGAAACGGTTTCTGACCCATTATTTGCTCAATATCTGCGTGCATTTATGGATTTAGAAGTAACCCCATTGCTGGATGAACTACCAGGTATCGATATTGAGAGCTATAAAGACACCCTAATTGAGCGTTTTGCTAATCCAAATATTAAAGATAGCTTATCGCGTATTTGCTCTGAGAGTTCGGCTAAGTTACCCAAATTCTTAATCGCTACTATCACTGATAACCTTGCTAATAATAGGGATATATCGTTGGCAACATTGGTAATTGCTAGTTGGTGTTTATACAGTGACACGAGAGTCAACCAACAAAGTAAAGCGTTAGAAATTCATGATGTGATGGCTGCAGAGCTTAACGCTGCTGCAAAGTTGACCGCTACAAACACAACTTCATTTGTTGAGCTTAGTAGTATTTTTGGCGATTTAGTAAATAACGAACAGTTTGTTAGTCACTATGCTCAAGCTATTGCAGCGCTCTATGCACCGAGTAGCCAAATAAAAAGTGTAATGGCGGCCACTTTAGCTAAAAAGAGTAATTGAAAATGAGCATATTGATAAAACAAAAAGCGGCAAGCGAATTAACAATTAGTTGTTTTGGTGAAGTGTTATGGGATTGCTTTGACTCAGATAAGCGATTAGGTGGCGCCCCCTTGAACATGTGTGTTCGCATTAATGCGCTGGGTATAAAGGCTGATATGATCAGTGCTGTTGGTAAAGATGCATTAGGGCAAGAGTTACTAGGTGAGATCACTGTAAGAGGAGTGAGTTGTGATTACATCGCGCTTAATGAACATAAGCCTACCAGCACAGTTGAAGTAACCCTAGATAGCAGTGGTAGTGCAACGTATGAAATTATTGCAGACACCGCATGGGATAACATCTCCTTAACTGATTCACTATTAACAAAAGTGTCCAGTGATGATGTATTTGTGTTTGGTAGCTTAATAGGGCGAAGCGAAGTTTCATATAATACTTTACAGCAGTTGCTTAATGTCGCGAACTTTAAGGTGTTTGACGTAAATTTACGTGCGCCACATTATAAGCTCGACACCTTACTAAAGCTGATGAAAAAAGCTGATTTTATAAAGCTTAATGATGATGAGTTGTATGAAATAGCAAAAGCATTGGGGTGTAAATATCACTCATTGGAGCAGAACCTAGCATTTATTGCTGAACAAACCAACACAGATTATTTATGTGTAACAAAAGGCAGTCATGGCGCATTGCTTTCAATTAAAGGTGTTAATTACTATAACTCAGGTTATTTAATTAGTGTCGTTGATACCGTTGGTGCAGGTGATTCATTTCTTGGCGCACTTATATATCAATTATGTAGTAGTGATGACCCCCAGTATAGTGTCGACTTTGCATGTGCCGTGGGCGCGATGGTTGCACAGAGCCAAGGAGCCACGCCAGTATTAACTCATAAGCAAATTAATGATTTTATGGATCCAGCTTGATCTAGTAATATTTTGTTAGCGGTTTTTTAAAAGCCGCTTTTTTTTGTCTATTTTTTGTTGCCAGAACACTGTGTACCGATGTAAATAGCATTCTTATCACATAGTCTTATTGTGCATTTTCATAAGCCCTGTTAACGTGCGTCGATTATTCATGGATCGAAAGGCGGAGCGGCCGACAATACGCTCTATATCACTCATACAAAAAGAGAAAACGTGCTAATGATCATCTTTTTTATCTGTTTAACAATTTTAATATTGGGTTATAAGTTTTATAGCCCCTTTGTAGAAAAACAAGCGGGTATGGACCCAAAAGCAGCAACACCGCAAACACGATTTAGCGAAGGTGTTGACTATGTGCCAATTCATCCTGTTCGTGCTTTTTTAATTCAGTTTTTAAATATTGCTGGTGTAGGGCCAATTTTTGGACCTATTCTTGGTGCTTTATATGGTCCCGTGGCATTAGTGTGGATCGTTCTCGGCAATGTTTTGGGCGGCGCTGTACATGACTTTTTCTCAGGTGTGATGAGCATCAAAGAAGACGGTAAAAGTTTGCCAGAAATAGCCGGTAAGTACTACAATGTTGTATTTAAAGGCTTTATGCTCATATTTACCGCTATGCTACTGTTTTTTGTCGGTGTGGTTTTTATTATGAGCCCAGCAGGTTTGTTAAGTAACTTAGACCTATTTAAAGACACGTTTTTAGCTAACAACACCTTTTGGGTATTGGTTATTTTAGCTTATTACTTTTTAGCCACTTTACTGCCTATCGATAAAATCATTACTAAATTTTACCCAATTTTTGGCTTGCTAATGATTGTAATGACAGTTGCTGTTGCTGTGTCGTTATTAATGAATGCACCACACCTACCTGTTGCGGGTGACTTTTTGGCCTACTTTGAAGCCGATCACGCTCATGACTTCTTAGCGCCGAACCCCGATGGATTACCAACTTGGCCATTATTGTTTATTACTATTACTTGCGGTGCGATCAGTGGCTTCCACTCAACGCAAGCGCCTATCATTGCCCGCTGTTTAACTAATGAAAAGTATGTACGTCCAGTTTATTACGGCGCCATGATGTGTGAAGGCATTGTCGGCTGTGTATGGGCACTTGCCGGTATTGCTGCATTTCCAGAGGGCTATGCAGGCTTAAAATCAATGCTTGATATGGGTGGCCCTGGCCTTGTGGTTAATCACATCGCCAATAGTTACTTAGGCGTGCTTGGTGGTATTATGGCAATTATTGCGGTGGCTGTTTTCCCTATTACGTCAGGCGATACAGCGTTTCGTTCACTGCGTTTGACTGTTGTTGATGCCTTTAATATTCCACAAAGTCTACGTAACCGTTTATTGTTAGCTTTGCCAATTTTGACCATAGCTTACTTTATGACAAAACTCGATTTTTCACTTATTTGGCGCTACTTTGCATTTTCAAATATGTTGTTGTCGACGAGTGTATTGTGGCTTGCAACTAAGTACTTATTTGATCGCGGTGCGTTCCACTGGATAGCAAGTGTACCTGCGGTAATCGCTTCTGCTGTGACACTTTCGTACATTATGACCGCAGCTATAGGCTTTAACTTATCAAGTGATTTAGGCAAGCCAATTGGTGCCGTTGTTACGGTAGTAGGGCTAATAGGGCTTGCTGTTGTGCATTCAAAGCATAAGGCTAAACCTGCAATATAATTACCTTTAAATAATATAATTTCTTATGTTATTTGGCTAAATATAAACGAGCTATTAAATAGCTCGTTTTTTGTGCGCTAAAATTAAATTGCTTGAATAGCACCCCTAACGCTGTGGTACACAACGGATGGTGTATCTATATCTTTTCAGTGTGCGGGATAAGCGTTTTTTAAACTTAAGAGCTAGGTTACACATATGTAACGACTAATAAATAATCATCTTTGTGATAGACCGAATTCTTAATGTGTTAGTTGATACACAGCTGAAAAGCTTCTCTTAGCAAGTAGCACTGCAGCGATAGAGAGGTTTAAGGGCTAAATCTCTTGTTAGGTATCAAGTTGATCGAAATAAATCACTAAATTATCAATAAATTCACGCAGTGCAAGTGATTGATGTTTTCGAGAACGGTAAATACCATATATGCCTAACGTTTTTGGTATTAAGTGTGGAAGTAAGTGAACAAGATGACCATTATTTATGTAATTTTGCACGGCAAATTTTGGTTGTAAGGTTATGCCTTGATCGTGAAGAGCTGCTTTGAGTAGTAAGCTTGAATCATTAGCGCTAAAGTTACCTGTGATGGCGGCAGATAGAGATTGTTTTTTATGTGTAAAGTGCCACACGCTTTTCTCAAACCGTGAATAGTTTAAGCAATTATGCCGACTTAAATCATCGATAGTAACAGGTCGCGTGTTTTTCTTTAAATAGGGTGGGCTTGCACACAATACTGAATGGCATTTACCTAGTGAACGCGCAATTATATTGGGATCTAAATCATTGGTGATTCTAATTGCTAAATCTATTCGGTCTTCTACCAAGTTTGTAACGTGATTACTTATTTGAATATCAATACTGACCATTGGATGGGCGCTTAAAAACGGTTGTATCATATTTGGTAGTACGTCATGTGCTAAAAATGGTGAACAAGAAAGTCGAATTAACCCTTTTATGGCATTGTCGCTTTCTATGGGCGAACTAATATTTTGGGCAATCGCAACTAATTCTCTACAGTAATTAAGTATTTTTTCACCCTCCTGTGTGAGTGTTAATTTACGGGTAGAGCGATGTAATAACTGTGTATCTGCCCACTCCTCCATTTGATTTAAATACCGTGTCACCATCGATCTAGACATATCCAAAGCACGAGCTGCACTCGCAAAACTTCCTTGCTCTACAATTTTAATAAATACATCTGCTGCAATTATCCTATCCATTCACTCTCCTATATGACCGAAATATGCAACAGATGGTTGCACTATATCTAGTTTTTAACTCTTAAACTGCAACATACAATAGCTTCATCTTAACGAAATAACAAATAGGATACTCAAAATGAAAAAAGTTAAACAAGTTTTAGCAAGCACCTTATTAGCAAGCACATTAACACAGCCCGTTCTAGCTCAAAGCCAAGTAACTGTAGATATATACAACCCACAAAATAAAAGCATTTTTGCTGTGTCTTCAAGCATTATCAGTGGTGATAGCGAAGTGTTATTAGTAGATGCGCAGTTTCAACGTAACGATGCACAAGCACTCGTTGAAAAGATAAAAGCAAGCGGAAAAAAATTGACCACTATATTTATTAGTCATAGCGATCCTGACTTTTATTTTGGTTTAGATGTATTAAAAACCGCATTTCCGAATGCAAAAATATTGGCGACTAAATCAACGGTAGACAATATTAAACATTCAATGCAAGGCAAATTAAACTACTGGGGACCAATCCTAAAAGCCAATGCCCCTACACAACTTTTTGTGCCAGAGGTGACGCTATCAAATTCACTAACAATAGATGGTACTGATATTTTTATTAAAAATTTACAGCACGACCCTAAGCATACATATTTATGGATACCATCTATAAAAACAGTTGTCGGCGGGGTTGTGGTGTTTGATAAAATGCATGCATGGTTAGCTGATTCTAGCACTGTAGCAGAGCGTAAAACTTGGCAAGTAACCTTGACTAATATTGAAGGTTTAGCACCAGAAGTGGTGATCCCCGGTCATTTTTTAGCTGGTAGTAAACAAGACCTTTCAGCTGTTTCGTTCATGAAAGATTATTTAAATAAAGCAGATGGTGCAGCTAAAAGTGCAAAAAATTCAGCTGAATTTGTAGAGATAATGACTCAAGCGTATCCAGACTTAGGTGCAAAAAGTATTTTAGATTTAAGCTCGAAAGTGGTTATGGGCGAAATGCAATGGCACTAAGCGCAACTATGCTAAGTAGCTATTTTAATAGGAAATACTTTATGAAAAAAATAACGTTACATATTATTGTTGATCCACTATGTGGATGGACTTACGCAAGTGTACCTTTGATTATCGCGGCTGAAAGCACAGTTGGTTTAACTGTGGAAATTCATAACGGTGGTATGCTAACTGGACACAATGTAAAACCGGTTAGTGCAGCATGGCGTGAATTTGCAATTAAAAACGATAGCATTATTGCACAAAAAACAGGTCAATTGTTTGGTACTAATTATACCGATGGGCTTTTAAAGATGAGCGGTATTACTCTTGACTCGGCCCCGGCTATTACAGCTATATTAGCTGCGCAAGAACTTGGAATCTCGGCTGGTGAAATGTTAAGTAGTGTTCAGCATGCCTATTATGCTCAGGGTCAAAACATAATGCAGCTTAATGTACTTACTGAGGTTGCAGCTGAACTGGGTTTAAATAAACGTACTTTCGAAACTCACTTTAATGCACTTGAGGGGGATGCAACAGCGCAACATATCGCGCAAAGCCGAGGCTTATTACGTGAAATTAATGGGCAGGGCTTTCCTAGTGCAGCATTTGAATTTGACAATTGTCAATGGCAACACGCTGATATCGCAAGTTTTTATGGAAAAACGGCTCAATGGTCCAACTATTTGCGACAATCACTTGCTCTTGGCTAATGCGCTGGAAGTTTTAAGTTATCGTTATATTTTTCGGTTTACATCGTAGTAATACCGAGTTAACTTTTTATCGTTGAAGGGCGAAAATGAACAACTTAGACATTATTAAAAGTACGTATAAAGGAAAAACATCGCAAGAGAATAGCCAGAATTTCGCGCTTCATGCAAGTGATACCATTATTTGGAAAGAAGCTGACGGTTTTGCTTATGCCGGTACCTACTACGGTGTGGATGATATTGCGAAACACGTTTTTCAAAAGCTTGCCAGTGAATGGGATAACTATATGTTCACACCGCAAAATTACTTATCTGATGATGATACGGTTGTTGTGTATGGCACATATTCAGGTAAGTATATTAAAACAGGTAAAAAAATGCAGGCAAGAGTTGTGCACATTTGGCAGCTCAGAAATCAAAAAATTACTCATTTTGAGCAAATAGTAGATAGTAAAGTGGTATTTGATGCTATGCAGTAACATAGTTACTGCATAGCTTTTATACTGTAAGGTGGATTAAATTACATCGTCTAAAATGGGTAATGCCGGAAAAGCCCCTTTCTTTAAGCATGCCTTTGAACCGCAACGTAAGCCAAAAGCCATCGCTTGGGCGACAATTTTCTCATTAGTAATTTGCTCATTTACTGGGCTGTTCGAGTTGAAATGGTGGAAATAATACAAAACACCGGCAATAAATGCATCTCCAGCACTGGTGGTATCTAATGCTGTTATCTTAGGGGCATTTTGTTCTATAGAAAATTTACGGCTTATTGCTTTGGAAGGGTTAGGCCCGTCAGTTACAAAGATTAGCTTAACTCCCAGAGTGAGTAATTCTTCAAGATAACAATCTGGAGTTGTACCTTTTGTATTCGCTAAGAATTGTAGTTCATCTCGGGATAATTTAATGATGTCACAAAAACCATAGCAGCGTGCTATAACTTTCGCTATTTGGTCGGGGGTTTTCCACAAGCTATAACGTAAGTTAACATCAAAGCTGATTAATATATTATGCTGACAAGCATACTCTAACGCTGTTACGGTCGCATTTGCTGCGAGGGGATCGGTCAGGGTATTTGAGCAAAAATGCAGTACAGAGAAATCCTGCCACTGAATTTGTTCTAGGTGTTGTTCATTAACTAATAAGTCAGCTGTTTCATGGCGATAAAAGTTAAAGCTGCGTTCGGCTTGCTCATCTAAACTGACAATGACCATGGCAGTTTGGGAATCTTTAATGGTGAATAAGTAATCAGTGCCAACGTTGTACTCAATTAACGCTTTTGTTAATTGTTTTGCAAAGTTATCATCCCCCATACCACCACAAAAAGTAGCGCTACCGCCAAGTTTTGCATAGCCGACAGCTACGTTAGCGGGTGCTCCGCCTGGTATCGGAGAGTAGGCTGAATTTCTATTGTCATGAGGCAACATATCTATGAGTAGTTCGCCATAACTTAGTAATTTGTTCATGTTCTGAAACCTTAAAAAGCCCAGTTAGAGACTGGGCACAAACAGAGGGAGGTGAGCTTAATTAGTTAAACATGTATTTTAATGTGAGTGATGTAGTACGGCCGTTGATTGCACGTGCTCGAATAATGTTATTCTCAGGTACACTGCCTTCTTCAGCTTCAGTAATACCCACTGTATCGAAGAGGTTGTTAACATTAAATGCAATATTAAGGTTTTCTGTTAAGTCATAGCTTACAAAACCATTTACCTGTGTATAGCCATCAAACTTAAGGTCGTTACTATCTTGCGCATATGCATCGGTAGTGCCGATAAAGCTCAAGCCAGCAGAACCTTGTTCAAAGTTATAACGAGCCATAAGTGAGTAAATTAAATCTGCTTGGCGGCGAGGCGTATTACCGACTACATCAGGTGTTAAGGCATCTTTAGCTATTTCAGCATCAGTCCAAGTTAGGTTACCGCGAAAATCCCAAGCGCTTATAAAATAGGTTGATTCAAGTTCAATCCCTTTTGCTTCATATTCGCGGTCGAAAAAGGTTTGTGACGTCGCTTCAAAGTTTTGCTCTTCTGTTTCAGCATAAAATGCGGTTGCGAAAACAGACAATGAATCAAAGCGCTTTTTAACACCAAACTCATACTGGTTTACTTCATCAACAGCATCTTCATCAGCCACAGAGCCATCAGTTGCCACTTTACCAAATAATAAGCGGTCTGCATTGGCGCGACCACCTTGACTTATGCGGGCAAAAGCGGCAAAACTTGGATCTATTTGGTAGTTTGCACCAACAGAATAGGATGCGTAATCCCAGTCGTAATTAACAATACTTGGGTTGCTAATATCAATACCAGCTACATTTTGTTCAGGAATTGAAATTGACCCATCACGATTCATATCAACTGTTGATGTTACAGCACCAGCATAATGGCCGCGTGCTTCACCACTGTCATAACGGGCACTGGCATCAATACTTACATCACCTAACTTTGTCGAAAAAGCCACATAGGGGGCGCGTGTTTCATAGTCAGTATCGTAGTTACGCTGACAACAATTGCCCCAGAAAGGAGTGCCGTATGCATATAAACCGCTGTCAGAATAACTCTCGCCATTCGCTGCGTATACGTCTAATAAAGCAGCATTATCACCTTTTAATTCCATTAAATAAGAGTTCCACAGCCATGACATGCTAATGGTTTGACTTGATGCATAATAACCAAATGTAAGGCTGGTATCTTCGCCAAATTCTTTTGTTAGTTTTAAGTCATTAACGATAGAGCCAAAGTCATTCATGGTTACATCAAAAGTATGAATACGCATAGCAAGGTCATCGGTAAATGCTTGTCCTTGTGAACCACCTGTTGCATAGCTTAATGTCGCACCTGCGCCAGCAATGCTTGCGGCAATATTGTTTGCGTTGCCAACCTCAGCAGGGATCAATGAAATAAAGTTGCCACTGACTGATGATTTTCTAAAGCGGTTCTCAATACGCCAGTCGTTATCTAGGTCAAAAGCAGCTTCAAAGCCAACGGCATCAACTTGTGGATTCATACCATTACGCATGTCTCCTCGACTTATTTGGTTATCACCATCAAGGCGTGTTGTTGATAAAAACTGAGCTGAATGTGGTGTATCTGACTGTGAGTCAAACCCTTCGATTGAACTGCCATCAGAGTACATAGGCATAGGTAGGTAACCTATGCTTTGGTCGTCTAAATGCTTGTAGTAAAGTCTCACATAACCTGTATCGAACTCTTTCGTGATATTGGCTTTAATTTGACCGCCTTTATTTGCTGTGTAGCCAGCTTCACGCGGACCTTCGCCTTGGCGAATAAAGCCACCAACATGAAAGCGTACACTGTCGTTTAAGTAGGTGCCATATTCAAAGTCAGTTCTTAAAGAGTCATAGTCTAAACCAATCGTTGTTGCGACACTGCCTGACTCTTCTTCACCTGTTTTTGAAATAAGATTGATAATACCGCCTGGGGCATCACTGGCGGCTGTCGATGCTGAACCACCACGGATAGACTCAACAGTTTGCACTGTGCTATCTAGGCGCATGAAGATGTCAGCATTACCAAATGCAATATCACCAAACTGCATTACGGGAAGGCCATCTTCCTGTAATTGTAAAAATTTAGCGCCACCAGATGCGACAGGTAAACCGCGAACAGCGATATTTGCGTTACCCTCACCACCTGTTGATTCTGAGCGAACCCCGGGGATAATTCGAAATGCTTCAGCTGTCGAACGAGGTGTTGCCACTTCAATTTCGCTTAAAGATACACTGCTAACTGATACGCTAGACTCCATGATGGTTGTACGTTTTGGTACGCCCGTTACGACAATCGTTTCTAAACCCTTTTGGGCTTGGTCAGGTTTTTGTGCTTCTTCAGCGTATAGCCCTTGGCTAACAGCTAAAGCGAGAGAACTAAGTAAATATAGTGATGTGTTGAATGTTGTCATTGTGTGCCTCGTTGATTACTTACCCAGCGGGTTGTTATTTTTACTTAATCGATTAAGTAAAAATAACAAAGTTTTTACATTAAGCAACTTTTTTTTGCTGATAAATCGTGTTTTTCTTAACTAATATTGTTTTTAAAGACATTTTATTTGATGCTTTTTACATCAAATTATTCTTTTACGGAGCTGATTTGGTGCAAAGCCGCTGCCGAAGGATCTTTAAAATAGTTATACAGCATGGCTATAAATAATAATACGGCGAACCCTGTAGCGAGAATAAAGCCATATTTTACATGACCAAACATGTCACTGATCATACCCATAAATAAGGGGGCTAATGCTGCTGAAAGGGCTGTAAAAAAGAGGATAACCCCTGCAACCGCTCCATGCTGTTGTACAGCAAAGCATGAAATACCTTTTGAGTTAAGAGTTGGGTAGACCATAGACATAAACAAGCCAGAAAGAGGCAATAGCAAGACTGCTGCATTCACTCCCCCAATCAATGTACCCACGTAACAAAGGGCAATCCCTAAGCTTAACCAAACCATAACACTTTGCCAGCTAAAGCGATTAAGCAGCCAAACGGCAATAAAGCGACCAGCAGCGCGTAAGATAAAGAAAATTGTTAAAGCGTACGTTGCCATTAAGGTCCAAGAACCAGTGTAGTCAGCTAATAGAGTTGGCATCCATACATAAATAGCCACTTCGGTTGCAACGTATAATGCAATAGCAAGTGAAAAGCCCAAAGCATAAGGGTTTTTAACCATTTTCATGGTTGTGGTAAATGAGGTCGGTTTTTCTGCGCTTTTAACTACGGGCGGGTATTCTGCACGCCATGCCAGTACTGCGAGGATTAAGCACATAACACCAGCGATAATATACAAGTATGTCCAACTGACTTGCTGAGTTAATAAAAAACTGACTAAAGCAGGGCCCACTATAGCGCCGATGCCAAAAAAACCTTCGACCTTATTCATGGTTTTAGTGTGTTCATTGTTACTGTGTGATATGTCACCGAGCAGAGCTAAAGCGCCCGTTTTAAAAAGGCCGATGGCCAAACCAATAAGGCATAAAAGTATCACGAAGATAATAAAACTACTGCTTATCGCAAACAGAAAACAACTAATAGAAAATATGAATAAGCCAAGCATGATGGTTTGTTTTCGTCCAAAACTGTCGGCTAAAAATCCCAAAAATAAGCCGCTTAAGGCTATTAAGGCCATAGGTGCATAATGAAATGCACTTGCTTGTGTCATACTTAAATTAAACTCTTTTATTAACTCTGGGATGATCATGCCAACCGCATCTGAGGTCATGGCAAACATAAAAAACATCATATATGTTAACCAGCGTATGTGTTGCAATGATGTATTGCTAACGAGTGTGTGTGTGTTGTTCATCTTCATATCCTCGTCAGGTAGTTAAGCATTTTAGTAATTAACTCAATAGATTAATTACTAAATCATAGTTTAACTAGCCCGTCTTTGTATCAAAGTTGTAAAAACTTCTTGTAAAAATTGGTTTCGTAGTTAAAGATATATCTTAATCGATTAAGATTCAACTTGGTATTTACACATGATGAAGAATAAAGTTCAACTGATCACTTACGCAGATCGAATTACGGGTAAAGACATTAACGCTTTAACTGACTTACTTAATGGCCCCCTTGAAGGCGTTTTTGGTGGGGTGCATTTATTACCTTTTTATAACCCGATTGATGGCAGTGATGCCGGTTTTGACCCAATTGATCATAGCGCTGTTGATGAGCGTATTGGTACATGGCAAGACATTCAAACTCTAGGTAAAGAGTATGATTTGATGGCTGATTTGATTGTTAATCATGTGTCAGCGCAATCTTTTCAATTTAAAGACGTGCTAAAAAATGGCAAAAAATCAGCTTATTGGGATTTGTTTTTAACAAAAGAAGATGTTTTCCCTAAAGGTATGAGCGACGCTGAACAACAAGCTATTTATCGCCCGCGCCCAGGTAGTTGCTTCACGCCAATAGCCTGTGAAGACGGGGAAACGTATGAGTTTTGGACAACGTTTACCGACAATCAAATCGATATAAATGTTAAGTCTAGTGCGGGGATTGCATATTTAGATAATGTGTTGACAAAGTTTTCGCAAAATAACGTAAATATTATTCGGTTAGATGCAGCAGGCTATGCGATAAAAAAAGCGGGTACCAATTGCTTTATGCTTGATCAAACATTTGATTATCTGGATAAACTTTCAGCTCAAGCGAATGAATTGGGGATGGAAACAATTGCTGAGATCCATAGCCATTATCAAACTCAGGTTGAAGTCGCAAAACGTGTGAACATGGTCTACGACTTTGCCTTACCGCCGCTAATTTTACATAGTTTATTTACCAACAACAGTGACGCGTTGGTGAAATGGTTAGGAATTTCACCTCGAAACTGTTTAACGGTTCTGGATACCCATGATGGTATAGGCATCATAGATGCAGGGCCAATGGGTGATAAAGCGGGGCTACTAAATGCAGCACAAATAGATAACTTGGTTGAGACGATTCATGCAAATAGTCACGATCAAAGTCGTCAAGCAACAGGCGCAGCTGCCAGCAATGTCGACTTATACCAAGTAAATTGTACGTATTATAATGCATTAGGCACAAGTGACTTTGATTATCTGCTAGCTCGTGCCATACAATTTTTTGCACCAGGTGTACCTCAGGTCTACTACGGCGGACTTTTCGCGTGTGAAAACGATATGGAATTGCTGGCAACATCTAATGTCGGTCGTGATATTAACCGTCCTTATTTAGATGCGAATATTATTGACCAGTCACTGACCAAACCGGTTGTACAAGGATTGCTAAAATTAATCACTATCCGTAATACGCGCAGTGCGTTTAACGGAGAGTTTAATGTTGCAGGTAGTGGTAATTGCTGTAGCCTAAAATGGCAGCAAGGTGAGCAAGCAATAGAGCTCAAAGTTAACTTCGAAAGCCGCGAAGCTTTAATCATTGAGCAAAATGAAAACGAACAAATAACCACATCATTAAGCGATTTATTAAGCTAGTTTAATTAAGGCACTTATTAGCCACTTTGGCCTAATTGTAACTCGTAGTTAATAAGTGCTTTTTGTTCTTCTTTAGTAATAAATAAATTGGCGGCTAAAGCGCCTTTTTCTTCACTGTTTTGGTGGATAGTGGTTAGCTTGGGAACAAACCGTTGTGCTTCATCTATACCATCAAATCCAACGATCCGAATATCCTCGGGTATTTTTAAACCTAACTTCAAAGCTTCACGCATTGCTGCAAGGGCTATTAAATCACTCATACACAGCATTACATTAGGGCGAGGTAAGCTACAAAGAGCTTCTTTAGCTGCAATACTTGCAAAGCGTTCACTACTTTCAGGAATATTCCAAATGCGGTCTTCTGCAATGGGAATATCAAGCTCAGTTAGTGCCTTTTGATAACCACGTAAACGTTGGTGAGCTATAGATTGGCCGGCCTCACATTCATGGTGATCATAGACACGGCACAGTACGTTTTCATCCAATAAACGCAGCCCTAGTATTGCAACCTGATCGTGTTTATTGTGTAAAGCATGTTTTGCTACTTCGTAGCTTGCTTGCTCATTATTGATATTAACTGAGGCATTTCTATCTATATCAAAATCAACAGTAACCACATGCTTAGGCACCGTTTTTAGCTGTTCGACTAATGATTGATTACGCGGGCGACCATAACAAATAAAGCCATCAACAAAATCAATGACACTATTTAGACTATCGCTGTTACCCGAAAATAATAAAAGATTGATACCGTCTTTTTCGAGTATGGACGCCACGCCACGCATAAAACTGCTGGCAACAGGGTCTGACACCATATACTCAATGCTGTCGGGGAGTACCAGTGCGACAATATTAAATTTACCACGGCGTAATGATTGTGCTGCTTTATTTGGTCCAAAATATCCAAGCTCGTTACAAGCGGCTAAGATTGACTCGCGTCGGCTTTTTGATAGTTGATCTGGGCGGTTAAAGGCATTGGAAACTGTGGCATTTGAAACGCCGAGTTCTTTGGCGATGCTTTTTAATGTCCAATGATTTTTTTTACTCATACCGCTCTCAGAAATAGCCAACTTGATATAGTCGATAAATTAACATATTTAAATTTAAATCAAAGTGTTAATTACACTAGGCAGAAGCGGTAGAAGGTCGTTTCTTATTATTGTTATTAATAAAAAAGTATTGTTTTTGTATTGTTTTGATATTAACCCAAAAGTATTGTTTTTAGTTGTTACTGATTTGGTAATGAATTTGATTTTAAACGAATAAATTTTATTTACTTAAAAGCTAGTATAGCTAAAACTCACCAATTAACCTAAACTTCAAAATACGATAATAACAACAATAATGGGATAGTGACGTAGCCTTCATGAAAAAGTACCAACAAAAATCATTGTTTGCAGGGTTAGTCGGTTTTCTGGTGTGTATTTTTGGTGTTGTTATTATGGCTATCTTAGCGGGACAGCGATTAAACTATCAAATACAAGCGGATGCAGCTTTATTAATCAATCATGTTGAGGCTGTTGATACAGAACGTGAAAAGTTACTGTCAGCTTTAAATGCGCTAAATTATACACAATGCGATGACACCACATTATTGGCTATGCGAAGAGCATTATTTGATGCCACTTATTTGATCGATATTGGCTTTTTTAAAAACGATAAATTAGTTTGCACAGCGGGAAACGGTTTACTTGCAACGCCACTCAACGATAAAGCGCCTGATTATATCGAGCGTGATGGTGTCAGAGTTAGGTTCGCTCCTGCATTTTCTCTGATTTTATTTCCTGAGCGCATCATGCAGGCTATTATTGTGCGCCAACATAATTACAACGCTATTATTCAACCCGCCAAAATTGACTTGCACAGCGTGCGCGCTAAAAATTGGCAGGTATTTTTCAAAACTAAGCAAACGATTAACCACTTGACTGGAGTCGAAGGCCTGTACGAAAAAATAAGTTCCTCAATGGTACTGCCGTATGAGAGCTTAGTGGTGTGTAGTCAAGTGACCCCGAATTATTGTGTTGCGGTATTTTCCCCGTGGCGGGAGTACATTAGCCAAAAAAGTATGCTGTTTTTAATCTGTCTTGCATTGTGTGTGTTAGCGGGCTTATCAGCGGGCTTATTGGCAAGTTATTATATGGCGACCAAACGTTCAACATGGCGTAGGGTGCGTCGAGGTTTGTATCATCAGTCTTTTTATTGGACTTACCAACCCATCATAGATTTGCAAACTCAGCAGGTGATAGGGTGTGAAGTCTTAGCACGATTTAAAGACAAATTTGGCATGCTTACTCCCGATGAATTTATTCCCTTAATTCGTAAGCATCAACAAACTTGGGTATTTACCCAAGCAATGGTTATTACCATATTAGATGAATTGAGTGAGGCGTCTCAGTTGCCTGATGGCTTTAAAGTCTCGTTAAATATTTTCCCCTATGATGTTCAACAAGGTAAATTGTCAGAGTTGATACAGATGCCTGGATTGTTAGCGTCCCGATTTAGTATTTGTTTAGAGATCACCGAAGATGAGTATCTTGATTCAAATATTGCCCACGGCCACTTACAAAGTTTAGCCGATGCGGGGTTTACGTTATCAATCGATGACTTTGGTACGGGTTACTCGAATTTAGCTAACTTACAAAATTTAAGTTTTCATCAACTTAAAATTGACCGCACCTTTGTACAAGATATTGCGACTGCTGGATTAAAGGCTTCAATGATCCCCTATATTATGGAGTTAGTGAGCAAACTTGGTTACACCTGTGTTGCTGAGGGCATTGAAACTCAAGAGCAAGAAGCTATTTTAAAAATAGCAGGTGTGCAGTTTGGTCAAGGCTGGAAATACGGTAAACCAATGCCTATAAAGCAATTTAAACAGTTTATGAGTACCAAAGAAAAATCCTAATACACAACCACATTGAATCGGAACTTTGGTTAAGGTGTTTAATGTTTTAACCAGCGTTTAGGTGAACCCCTCCGTTACTCCCTCTTTTATAAGTATATTTCAGGTTTTTAGCAGCAGCCTAAATGTAGTTGTAAAGTATTACTTTTTATTTATTTGCTAAAACCAATATATTGATATTCGTTAATGTTATATAAAATATATTGTATACAATGATAATTAAATGTTACAAATTGCATCCTCAATAACCCGTTCTGGATTGAGATAATAAAAATTATCAAAGGTAAATTATGAAAATTAATACATTGATTCTGGCGCTACCGATACTTGGAGCAAGTACGATTGCACTTGCAAACACCACTAATGAGCGTCTATTTACGCCACAAACAGCGATTGTCGATCGTGCTCACCATCATGGTGTTGAGCACCATCATAATGACAAAGCGCCCATTGCTCAGTTACAAACACAACCGCAACAGTTAACTAATATGATGATGCGTAGTCAGGCAGCCACAGTGAGTTGTGACTTAACGGCACTTGCTACTGCCAGCACTAGCAGCATTATTACTGAGCTAAAAAGCCAAGGAACGAGTTGTGTTAATCAGCTTTTTAGTGCTTCTGCGTCAATTCAGGGGCAAGTATTTAGCTCTGATAATATGTATGCCGTAGCCAATCATGCTAAGTCGCTCTCACAGACTTACGCTGGCGGTGGGGATATTGAGTTAGAGGCGTTATTTTTATACTTACGTGCTGGCTTTTATGTTGAATTTTATAACGACAGTGTCAGTTTTAGTACATGGGTAACGCCCGCAGTTATTGATGCAATTGACGCGTTTGTTAATAATAGCCATTTTTATGATGATAACGATGGTCACGGCAAAACCCTTTCTGAAGTGATCATCACTATGGACAGTGCTGACCAACAACATCGTTACTTGAGTGTTGTTAAACAGTGGCTAACCCGTTTTAACGAAAGCTATGCTGCAAAATGGAATATGCGCAGCGCAGTAAATGGCATTTTTACTTTGCTTTATCGCGGGCAGTGGAATGATGCATTTGTTACAGCTGTTGGCACAGATACTGACTTAGTCGCTAAACTCAGTGCATTTACGCAAAAGCAATGGATGATTGGCTCTGATGCACAATACTTAATAGTTAATGCAGCCAGTGAACTTGCAAGGTTAAAACAGTATTCAAATACCGCCATTCAAACCTCTGTTGATAACGGCTTAAAGGCAATTTTTAGCACCTATAGCAGCTTTGGCTATGGCGACGCGGTATGGCTTGCAGCGGCAGATTCAGTAAGCTACTACGCTGATTGTAATGATTATGGCATATGTGGCTTTGTTGATGATTTAATTGCACAAGCCTTGTCGCAAAGTTATAGCTGTAGCAGTACCATTAAAATTCGCTCACAAAACATGACCGCCATTCAGCATGCCGCAGCGTGTGACGCAATGGGCGCTGAAGAGGGATTATTTCATACTAAGCTCGCTACTAACAACACGCCTGTTGCAGATGACAACAACAGCTTTTTACAAGTAAATATATTTGATAGCAGCGACGATTATGGTAAATACGCAGGCGCTATTTTTGGTATTAACACCAATAATGGCGGGATGTATTTAGAAGGCGATCCATCAGTTGTAGGTAATCAAGCAAACTTTATTGCCTATGAAGCAAGTTATGCCAACGCCGAGCACTATGTTTGGAACTTAGAGCACGAATATGTGCATTACTTGGATGGTCGCTTTGATTTATATGGTAATTTTAACTCACCCACAGAAGATATTGTGTGGTGGTCTGAAGGTGTTGCAGAATACGTTGCAAATTTAAATAACAACGATGCAGCAAAAGCGACCATTAGCGATGGCTCACGTTTTACACTCGCACAGATTTTTGCCACTACTTATGATGGCTTTGATCAAGATCGAATTTACCGTTGGGGTTACTTAGCGGTACGTTTTATGTTTGAACGCCATAACGATGAAGTAAATGCCATGCTTGCTCATACTCGCGTGGGTGATTGGAGTGCTTACAAAGCTAAAACAGTCCAATGGGCTAACAGTTACGAGAATGAATTTGTACAATGGTGTGATGATTTTGTTGCAGGCACTCCAACCAATAGTACGCCCACAGCACAAATAAATGGCCCTTATTCCGGTGTACAAAATAATGAAATTAGCTTTACTAGCAGCGGTAGTATAGATAGCGATGGTTCTATTGTAAGTTACCAATGGGATTTTGGTGATGGCAGTACATCTAATGAAGCAAACCCACTGCACACTTATACCAGTGCCGGAGAATACAGTGTTAGTCTAACGGTCGTTGATAACGAAGGTGCAAGTATATCTGTAACGACAACTGCGAGTATCGAGCAAAGTAGTAGTGGTGGAGATGATATACTTCAAAATGGTCAATCAATTAATGTGAGTGGCCAGCAGGACGAACTGCAGTACTTCACTTTTGAGGTGCCGCAAGGTGCAAGTGAGCTTACCTTTAATATTGCAGGCGGCACAGGTGATGCAGATTTATATGTTAGTTATGAAGCCACACCAAGTGAAGCTATTTACGATTGTCGCCCTTATCTTGGTGGCAATAATGAGCAATGTGTTATTGAACCAGCCCAACAAGGTACATACCAAATAATGCTGCGCGGTTACAATGCGTTTGATAATGTTCAGCTAACAGCGTCGTTTACCCAAGCAACCGCGAATGTACCCGATGTATGTGCTACACAAGGGAGTCGCAGTAGTGGCCGTTTAAATGATGGTGAAGTGATTTGTTTAGGAAACACGGATCCTATGTGGTTTAGTATTGCCGATGTGCAAAGCCAAAGTGGCATTGCAATCACTACCGCAAATGGCAGTGGTGATATTAGTTTAAGCTATGCGGCAAGTGGTTGGCCAAATGGGTCTAACGAAGTAGCGCATTCAACTAATAACGGTAACGCAGAGTGTATTTTTATCTCCGGTCAAAATGAATATTGGGGCTACTTAAAAGTGGCAGGGAATAGTAATGGTGCCAGTTTGGTGGTTGATTTTAACAGCCAAGGCTGTCGCGAATAACAGTCAAATAAAATGATCAAAAAGCCCATAACCATGGGCTTTTTTCGTTTTATTGTTCGCGTTTATAAACAGCTAATGGGTGAGACGTGCTTAACGAAACATGTACTTTATCGCCAGGGTTTACGACGACTTCATGGCTTACGCGGCTCGTAACCTGTGTTTTACAATCAAGCTCAACGGCGCATAAACGGCTGCCACCTTCAAAGCGAACCCATACTACAACCCCGTTATTGCCAGTTTCACCTTGAACTAAAACTACGTCATCGGGACGTAATAATACGTCTACATCACCGTGTTCGCAGTCTACACCGTGTGCCGGAACATTTCCGATATCTGTACGGGCTATACCTTGATTAAATTGACCTTGAATAAAGCTCGCTTCTCCTAAGAATCGCGCCACAAAACGATTGCTTGGCATGCTAAAGCAGTGCTCGGGAGTATCGAGTTGTTGAATTTTACCAGCTTGTAAAACCCCCACACGGTCACCGATAGATAAGGCTTCTTCTTGATCATGGGTAACCCAAATAGCAGGCACGCCAGCTTTTTTAAGCGCATTGCGAATATCCCAGCGCAGCATGTCTTTTAATGCGGCATCAAGATTTGACAGTGGTTCATCAAGTAAAACAAAATCGGGCTGATGGGCAAGTGTACGCGCAAGGGCAACTCGTTGCTTTTGACCGCCAGAAAGGGTTGACGGTTTTTTATTACGGAACGCTTCAAGACCAAGTAGCGTGATCCAATGATCGGCTACTGCGGTGTCTTTTAACCTAAAGCAAATATTTTGCTCAACAGTTAAATGCGGAAATAACGCAAAATCTTGAAATACCATGCCCACACTGCGTTTTTCAGGTGGCACAGTAAGCTTTGGCGTTGCCCGCCATTTGCCTAAGTTTATTTCTCCTTCAGTGATTGGGATTAGTCCAGCAAGTGCTTGCAAAATGGTACTTTTACCACAGCCTGTAGGGCCTACTAGCATGAGGATTTCACTTTTTTCGAGTGATAAATTTAGCTCGCTTACTACGCGGTTGGTGCCATAATCTATAGACAACTGGCTTACAGATAGCATGTGTATTTCAATCCTCAGTGTTCGAGTTGGTTACGTTTTTCGCCAGACATCATAATAGCTAACCCACAAGCAGAAATCACTACTAACAATAGGCCAGGGATAGCTGCACGACCAAAGTAGCCTGCTTCATAAACACGCCATAAATAAGTTGATAGCGTTTCAAACCCAGTTGGGCCAAGCAATAGTGTGGCTTCTAATTCGCGCATTGATTCTAAAAATACCAATGCAGCGCCGGCAATAATACCGCGCATAGTCAGTGGCAAGGTGATACGCGTAAATGCCTCTCGTGGACTGGCACCAAGAACCCGTGCTGATTTAACTAAACTAGGATCGAGGTGTTCGGTACTGGTGCGCACCGAGCCGACAGCCAGCGGCAGAAAACGTAGCATATAGGCAATAATAAGTAGCCCCAGTGTTTGATATAAAAACGGTAGTTGCAGGCCGCCATACACCAATGCGGTACCCATGACGATACCAGGAATACCAAAACCAAAATAAGTTACACGTTCCATAACTCGGCCTGTTTTACCGCTAAGCGCCGCATGAGCAACAGGTATTGCGACAATAACAGCCACTACAGCTGCGATGGCGGAGGCATAAGCAGAGTTCCACGCAATACTAAAATCAAATGCGCTAAAACCATCGCGGGCAAGCCATAGCGAAAAAATAGCTAAAGGTAAGCCGATGGCTAACAGCAGTACAGGCGCAAAAGTGGCGAACATAGCGCCGAGTTGCCATTTAGTTGGGAATAAAGTTAATGCTTTGCCATGGCGCTCGCTGGCCGTTTTGATTTGCGATTCAATCAACAGTAAAAAACCAACGATCACTAATAATTGCAGTGACAACATGGCTGCTCGACTCAGTTCAAAGGCATTATATTCAACATAGATGACTCGCGTAAATGTATCGAGGCGCATCATGGCAGGAGTACCAAAGTCAGACAAAGTATACAGTGCTACAAGTAACGAGCCTGCTGCGATCCCATTTACTACACGCGGTAAAATAACTTTAAATACACTTTCGGTCATCGACATACCCAAAGTACGGGCTGCATTAACCATACTTGCATCTAAACTAAGCAAAGATGAGCGGGTCGTCATCATTACAAACGGGAAGGTATACAGTGTCATTACAATGGCTGCGCCAGTTAATCCATCCATTGCGGGCAGTTCAATGCCAAGTAAGTTATGCAGCTCTCCACCAGAACCAAAAGCCGCGTATAAAGTAAACGCCCCAATATAACTGGGAATTGCTAAAGGAGCGGCAAAAAATACCAGCCAGAATTTTTTAAAGGGTAATTGCACGTAGGCGCTAATAAAAGCTAAAGGCACGCCAATTAAAATTGAACCAATGACGGTGAGCACCATGAGGGAGAGGGTGTTGCCAAGAATTTTTAGATTATGGCTATCAAAAAAAGAGCTGGCGTCAGTTGCCAGCGTTATTAAAATAAAAATAGGGGTCAAGGTAATGAGCGCTGCAAGCAGCGCCATTGGGTAAGAAGCTGGTAATCGCATTACAATACGCCGCTATTACGCATCAAGTCTATAGTTGGCCGTAAATCAGCTAACTGAGTAAGGTCAATTTTAGGAGGCGAAACACTTGCTAAAGAAGGCAGTCCTTTTGGTTGGTCTACGCCATTAACGAGCGGAATTTCATAGGCTTCACGGGCTAAGTAACCTTGCACTTCAGTACTTAACAGGTATCGCATAAAGTTGGTTGCCAGCGGATCTTCGCTTAACGCTAAAATCCCCGAAGCATTGACTAAACAACCTGCATCTTGTTCAGTAAATGCAAGATCAAGCTTAGCGTCCGGTTTCCCTGATTTTAATCGCAATGTGTAGTAGTGGTTTGCAAAACCAATATCTACTTCACCGCGCTCAACTGCCATTACTACACCTAGTTCACCGGCGTAGGTTTTAGCGCGTTTTTTGACTTTCTTCAGCCATTTGGCTGTTTTATCGTCACCTTCAAGGATACGCATGGCCGTTACAAATGATTGAAAGGATGCATAAGCCGGTGCCCAACCAATACTTAAATCACTATCAGCAATCTCCATGATGCTGTTAGGAATTTGCTCTTTAGTTAAACGAGCGGTGTTGTATGGAAGTGTTCGAATACGCCCAGTTACTGGCGCCCAGTCTTTGTAGCGAAATTGCGGCTGTAACTGTGCTGATAGATCGCTAGGCAGTGCTTGAGCTAAACCGGCATCTGACACTAAACCAATAGCGCCCGAATCCACAGCCCAAAATAAATCAGCTCTACGCACACCTGCTTTTGCTTCTGCAACAATGGTATTTGCTAAAGCAGCAGTAGGCCCGCGGCGAATGTTTAATTTAAAATCAGGATTTTTATTCTCAATTGCTTGCAGCACATTTTCGTACAAACCACCTTCACCACGGCCTAAGTATAAAGTCAGTTGACCTTTTAGCTTTGGTAAGTCATCAACAGATACAGGGTTTGCTATGCTGGCAGCTAGTGCGTGAGAAAGAGGCAATGGTAAAGAACCAATAGCCCCTAACGCAGCTAGGCCTTGTATAAAGGTCCTACGCTTCACTTAAAATACATCCTTACGCGCTTTTTCGGCTTCTTCAAGTAATACCTTAGCGCGGTCTAATTTTGTTTGCATATCAACGATCACGTCGCGAACTTGGTCAACGCTTTTGTTGTCCGCGATTGCTTTAGGCAAGGTTACGTTAAAATCTTTTTCTAGTACTTCAACTAGTTTCGCATCTTTTGCGATTAGTGTACCTTCAACACCTTCAAATAAGTGAAGGTATGTATCGTGAACAATGCTCGTTGCTTCATCACTTAAACGCTCAGCATATTTTGCAACTACACGATCAAGTTTATGTTTGATTTCATCAATGGTGGCACTTTGTGTCATGCCTTCGGTTGCCGTTGTGGTGATGTTATCTAGCAAGCCTTTTTGTTGAAATTGTGCTGCAAGTTTAACAGCACCTAGGCCTTGCCACAATGCAGAATCCATCGCTGCTTGTTGTTTACGAGCTTCACTTGCTGGCTTGTTGTCATCAATAGCCATTTTTACGCCATAAATACCTTGCCAAATCGATGCGTAAACTGGCACATAGTTAGTTTCAATAGCACTGTGAAACTTTACTGATTCCCAGTATTCAATTAAATCATCGCTATTTACTGCTTTTGCGCCTTTGCTTTCGTAAGCGCTTACCATGGTGTCGACTTTACCGATCATCCATTCAACTTCTTCAGAGTAATCTTTAATATTCGCTTGTAGGTGATTAACATGCTCGCCAATTGGGCCATTAGCAAGGACTGGTTGTGCAACAAATGTTGACACTAAAAGAAGGCTTACACCTAACGTTGTTGCTGATTTAAATAATGAATTCATACAGAGTGTCCGAAATGGTAATTGTAAATGATAGCCATTATCATATCCGTAATTATGACCAAAATCAATATACCTAAACTTACACTTTAAATCCTAATTTTTCTATATTTTTAAATAACTTAATGTAATTAGGTACATGATCAGGCAGGGGGAATTCGGCTAGCTGATGGTATATTGAACAAAAGTAACAAAATAATACATTTGTTGTTATGACACAGGTTAATGAAGCAGTAGTGCTTGAAGCGTTTAATACCCTAAAACGCTTCAAGCACTTTAGTTATGTATTACGGTGTTAAGTTGATATATTTCACTAATTTGATTTCTTCACCATCAACATCTAAAAGGGCGGTAATCGTTACTAAATCCAAAGTGTCATTTGGTGCTAATTCAAAGCGGTAGTTCTTATGTTCATAAGGGGCGATTTTAACTGTTTGTTGCTGTGAGTTTACCGCAGTTGCTTGTGTAAAAGAGCTAGCTGATAAAATTAAGTTGCCAGACGTTTTACCTGAATAAGGACCTGATAATGTAGCATTGAATAACCAACTTCCTGTATCGCTTTGTGTGTGTGTAATGTTGAGTGTTACACCATTAAAAGGCACTGTCGATTGCTGTAAAGTTGCACTATAGTGAAGTGATTGCCATTGTAGATGCTGCTCAATTACAATCGCATCTGCGTCTTTGGGGTAGGTTAAGTCGAGATTATGAATACCAGCGGGTAACTCTTGGTCAATCTGCTGTGTACTGATGATCCCTGCATCATTATTAGTAAAACTTACCTGTGCTGATATGCTTAACGCTGAATTGCTTGGGTTAACCACCCTTAAAAATGCTTGTTGCTCATTAAAGTAAATATGTGTATTTACTCCTGACAACGTTTTGAATCCATTATTACTTAAGCGCTTCTTATAGTTCTCCATAATGAAATTTAACTCGGTTTCAACACGGCTATGGTGATCACGCGACGGTATTTTTGCTAGTAGATCGCTAAGCTCAGTGTCACAGTTTACTAGTTGAGATCTATGTTGCTGACAGGTTTGAAAGGCTCGGCTAAGTAGGCTGTCGTTTTCAAACAACCAAGGGTTAGTTAATTGCGTTGAGTTAGAAGGTGACAGCTCTATTGAATTTTCTACAAAAAGGTAGGGGGTGATTGCATGGTTGTTATTTTTACTTAATAAGCTGATATTTTTAGCATCTAAGTTTGCAGCTAAACTGGTGGGTAAAGGCACTAAAAACGACTGCTCAACTATTTTGCTATTTTCAGCTTTCACACTAACCTTGAGCATTGATTGCTCTATAGCAATATTTAGCCCAAGCACACCGCTTTTCGCAATTGCGTGTTTAATTTGCGGTGCTAAAGCTATTTGCAATGTTGCAAATTCATCGATATTACTGGCCGTGATCAAGATATGTTCACCGTCAATAACGTTGAGAGCAAGGAATTGATCTTCATTTGCATGCTCTTCACCTATAAATGTTGTCCGGTATTGTTGGTTATGCTTGCTGCGCTCTTTTTGAAGCGCTATGCCAATTTCACCTCTGTGAATATGTGATGGCTCAAACTCAATTAATGCTGCAACATGGTTTTGATCTGTAAGATTAATCAGTGGATGTTGGGCCGGCGCAGGGAAATCCATGATAGGGTGAGTGGCCGTGTTGGCTGGATTTATATCTAATCGTGCACGTTCACTGCTATCAGTGTTGCGAAGCCAATATGCGTTGCCATTTTGCTCCCACGGGCCTGATACAATATGAAAACTGGGTTTTATATTTTGCACAAACTCTGCAAAGCCTTGCTCTACTGCTTGCCAATCTTTAAAGGTTTTTTTAAGTAATGAATTAGCGGTGGATAGAGTGGCTTCGCTGTGAGGGTTTGCAAGTCTAAGCTGTTCAATGAATGAAGCAAAGTAAAGAGCACGCTCTGGTGAACTTAAAAGGTAATGAATTATAAAGAAATTAAGTCCGCGTTTGAGTGCGGGATCATCGTTTATTTGCTCAATAGTGGGTTTATTAGCACTGTAATATTGCTTTAAACCTGTTTCAATATAATTCATAGGGGCACGATCGAACACCATTACAGTGAGTTGTTTTTGTTTTGGATCGTAAACATGGTGAGCCACAGAATCGGCTAAGCCTTCTGTGATCCAATTAGGTGCCCAGGTTGAGTGGCCATTTAAAGCCATATGAAAAGCATGCATGGTTTCGTGAATCACAATATAACGTTGGTGGTGCTCACGATGGCTTGGGAAGTTATATCCCGCGCGGTTATAAAACATGGTTTCGCCGCCCGCGGTTTTATGAACGCCCCGTAAAAAACCATCATCAAGCATGGCTTCACGCACCCTTGCACGGCTACTGCCGTAAACCACGGCTATTCGTTGGCGTTCAATATTAGGTGGCTCCATACCGAATAGCGCAACATAGTGTGGATAAGCCATTTCTAAAAGCTCTAAATAAAGCGTTACTTTTTCTTTTGGTAGATCGCTCTTCAGCGCAAAGTGTTTACTTACCCACCAATCATAGCCTCGGCTATTACCAATTTTGCCATCGCTGTAGGTGTAGGGGATGGTCTTACCTAAGAACTTAATATCTATGTTTTGTAATGTGCTGGTATAGCCTTGTACGGTTATATCGGCCTTAAGGGAGGTTGCTTGTTTTGCAAGCGTTGACGCAGGTGCGGCATTACTGGCTGAGCTAACCTCTTTGTGTGGTTGGCAAGCTATGAGCAGTAATGTAATGAGTGTGAGAGATAAGTTTTTCATTGTGACGGTTGTTTTATTTGTATATTGTATGCAATATAAAATACTGCCTTTGATAATAAAAGTAAACTATGAATAATAATCAACAATTAAAATCAACAGCACAGCCATGCGCTAAAAGTGAGCAAAGCCAAGGTTGGCGAGGGTTTGGTTTAGCTTTTTATATTGCAAACACCATGGAAATTTTTGAACGCTTAGCTTGGTATGGCTTTTTTGCGGTTTCATCTGTCTATATGACTACCCCAGTTGAACAAGGTGGGGTGGGCTTCAATGATGCACAGCGTGGTGCTGTGCAAGGTATTATTCCTTTCTTTTTATATTTATTACCGGTGTTAACAGGCGCGCTGGCTGATCGGTATGGTTATAAAAGGCTGTTTATAATTTCCTTTATAATTATGGCGCCAGGTTACTACTTTTTAGGCCAAGTAACGGACTTTAATTCGTTCTTTATGATTTTAATGTTGGTGGCATTTGGCGCGGCGTGTTTTAAACCTGTCGTGGTTGGTACTATAAGTCGCAGCACGAATGATACTAACCGTGGCCTAGGGTTTGGTATTTTTTACACTATGGTTAATTTGGGGGGCTTTATTGGCCCATTAGTCGCCGGTTATATGCGTGCGATCAGCTGGGATGCGGTATTTGTAATGTCGGCCGTGTGGATCTTGCTTAACTTTATTCCGCTGCTATTTTATCGCGAAGCAACCCCATCTTCGCAAGCAAATACCAGCCTTAAGCAGGTATTTCAACAAGCTCAACAAGTATTAGGCAACAGCCGCTTTGCATTGTTGTTATTTACTTGTGTGATTATTCTAATGACCGCAGGCGTGAGTTGGCTCAGTTATACGCAAGCTTTTGTATTAATTGCTCTATGGTTAGGGACAAACTGGTTGTGGGATAAAAGTGTCAGTACTAAGCAAAGCCATAAATGGCACTTACAGCCGGTGCGGGTAAGTAACCGTAATTTTGCCTTGTACTTAGCCATATTGACAGGGTTTTGGACTGTGTATAATCAGCTATTTTACACTTTACCGTTGTTTATACGCGATTATACAAACACTCAAGACTTAGTTGTTTTACTCAGTTACTTTGGTCAATCAACAGTGGATTTTTTTGCGTTTGTTGATAGTGGAGCATTGAGTGAAAAAATTCAGCTTTTGTCAGTTAATTATGCATCTTCATCACCTTTAGCGAGCACTGAGCTTGAAGCAATACGCCTTGAATTAGTGCATTTAAAAGTAAACGTGCCAGTGAGCGAAATAGCGCTTTTTATTGAGCAAATAGCCACTAGCGACTTTACCCTGCAACAAAGTAAACAACTTGCCCAGCAATGGCTGGTTTACCGACAAGTTAATCCCGAGTACCTGATTAATTTAGACTTTGCGGCCATAGTATTATTACAAATAATCGTTAGTGTAAAATGCCAAAGATTTAAGGTGATATCGGTTTTGATCAGTGGTTTGATTGTGACTGCGGGTGCCTTTTTAGTGTTATTGCTAATGAGCGCGGGTTTATTAATGACGCAACTGGGCGGGGCGGTCATGATCACGGTTATTTTATTGATTGCCTTGGGTGAAATGCTCACCTCGCCAAAAAGCCAAGAATATGTTGCCAGTATAGCCCCTAAAGATAGCGCTGCAATGTTTATGGGTTATTATTTTGTATCTATGGCGCTGGGTTTTTTATTTGCTGGTTTTTTATCAGGTTGGAGCTATGGTTACTTAGTGAAAGAGCTGCAACGTCCGGCACTCATGTGGCTATTATTTGCAGTGATCGCGCTTTTCACTGGCTTTGGTTTTTACCTTCTAGCGCGAAATAATAAGGATACCCACAGTGAAACTTAAACAGCGACTTATTTTAATAGCTGCCATGCTGATGTTGAGCTTACAAGCCACAGCAAATGACCCAGTGAGCGGTGAAAATAGTCATTATAAAAATTTAATTGATCGCACGGGAAGTCCATATTACATGCAAGACTTTGAGCAAGGCGATCATCAACGCTTTAGTCCATTATTTGACTTAGGTGCATGGCATGGGCATTTACTGCCAAGCAGTGAAAATGCAGGCGCTTTTACAGGACCTGCCATAATCACCGAAGAATACCTCAATTTCGTAGCCCCATATTTTGAAAAACTCACTGTTTATAAAGGTGGTGAAATTAATGATGCTAATAAAGCTAAGCTCACAATGCAGGCGTACAGTCTGCCTGGAGCTTTAGTACAAGAGCTTAGAGGTGACGGGGTGGAAATCAACTTGACCTTGCGTTTTGTTACAAATCGTACGTCTTTGGTGAAAACCCAAATTATCACATCTAAGCCACTTATTCTGCAGTTCGAAGGGCAGCTTGTTAGTCATTTGAGTGCTAAAGATGGCAAGTCAAATGATGCGCGTTCACCGTTTGCGGTATATCCACAATTACAGCCAAAGTGGCAAGCAACAAAAAATAGTATAACGTTGAGCTTTGGTAAAGTACGTGCTTTTGGGCAGATACTCACCTCGGGTAGCTCACAGCTACAATTACATAAAACATTGCCAGTTAACACCACTTACGACAACCTGAGCTATATCAGCCACACTAATATTGCTGGTAATCATACTTTTTATACTACGTACTCATACCTACTTGATAGTCAAGAGCAAGCGAGCGAACAGGCCAAGATTGCTGATATTTTAAAGCAACCAGAGAACTACCTATCACGCAGTAAAAAACGTTGGCAACATTATATCAAACAAGCAACTCTACCTATTGTAAATAATGATCACATTCATCAACGCTTGGCGGTAAAAAGTATTGAAACCTTGATTGGTAATTGGCGTTCTAAAGCCGGTGCTGTGGGCTTTGATACCGTAAGTCCTGCCGTGACAGGTCGCTGGTTTTCCGGTAATCAAACTTGGCCGTGGGATAGTTATAAGCACGCTTTTGCCCTGGCGACTTTTCACCCAGCACTTGCAAAGCAAAATCTCAATGCGGTATTTGAGCACCAAATAACAGCAAATGATGCTGTAAGACCGTGGGATTTAGGGTTTATTCCTGATTTAGTGGCTTATAATTTAAGCCCTGAACGGGGTGGTGATGGGACTAACTGGAACGAACGTAATACTAAACCCAGTTTAGCCGCTTGGGCTGTGTGGCAAGTTTATGAATACACAAATGATAAGCAGTGGCTTGCGGAAATATTCCCAAAGTTGGTCAGCTATAGAAACTGGTGGCTAACTAATCGAGATCACAATGGCAATGGCGTGCCAGAGTATGGCGCAACAGTTGATAAGGCTCATACAACGGATGACGGTAAATTACGCTTTGAGATGCAAACAGCAACGGGTTGGGCTGCGCAAAGTGGTCTTGAAAATTATAAGGATCAGCTTATTGCCCATCCACAAAAACAGATAAAGATCCCTGCGCAAACGGCGGCATCGTGGGAGTCGGGCCGAGATGATGCAGCGGTGTTTGGTTTTATCAGCAGTGAACAACTCGACAGGTATATAAAAAATGGCGAAAACGCCACTGATTGGCATGTAGGTTTTGCCGAAAATTTTGATAAATCTGGGCGTTTGATTGGCTACTCATTACTGCAAGAATCAGTCGATCAGGCATCCTATATGGCAGCGGATAATCGCTATTTAAGTAAAATGGCTAAAGAACTGAATTATCCGCGCCAAGCGAGTTATTTTTTAAAACAAGCAACCAAACTAAGAGCGTATATAAATCGATGTATGTTCGATAAAACAACAGGCTATTATTATGACATTGAAATAGCAGCACAACCGTTAGCAAGTGGCTGTGCAGGCAAGCCGTTAGTTAAGCGCGGCAAAGGCCCTGAAGGCTGGTCGCCGCTATTTAATCAAGTAGCCACGGTTGAACAAGCGCAGCAAGTGGTTGATGTAATGCTTGATGAAAAAGAGTTCAATACCTACGTACCACTTGGCAGCGCGGCTTTGAGCAACCCTGCTTTTGGTGCAGATATCTATTGGCGAGGTCGAGTATGGCTTGATCAGCTGTATTTTGGTTTGGTGGGCATGAGCCATTACGGTTACTGTGAAAAAGCGCAGCAACTCAGTGAGCAACTACTTACTCATGCTGATGGCTTATTGGCAAGTGCCCCTATTCGCGAAAATTACAATCCTTTGACGGGCGAACAACAAGGCGCGCCTAATTTCTCGTGGAGTGCCGCGCATTTATTGTTGATAATGCAAAAACAAGGGCGTTGGTGTGAATAGAGCTACATAAATATTGATATAAACATTCAATTAAAGGCTAAGTATGGGTGAATTAAATGCTCAACAGCTTATACAAAACAATAAAATAATACTCTTTGACGGGCAGTGTAAGCTTTGTAATGCATGGTGTAATTTTATTATTAAACACGATAAAAAGCTGTGTTTTAAATTATGTAGTGTGCAGTCTTTAAAAGGCCAAGCAATCCTCACGCACTTTTGCTACCCAACGGATAGTTTTAAAACCATGATTTATGTTGAAAACAGTCAATGCATCACACAAAGTGATGGGGTACTCAACGTAGTATCACAACTAGGTGGGCCGTGGCGCAGTGTTAAAATCTTGCGAATAATACCTAAAAATATACGCGATTGGTCATATGATCGTATTGCATTTAATCGTTATCGATTATTTGGTCAATATAATTATTGCGTGCTGCCAAGTGATGAGTATGATCAGCATTATTTGTGATAAATATTAAAGGCATCGTGCTTTGGGTTCTTTAGTGAAATTATGTGTGCTGTATTCACTGTTACTCAGCCTAGGTGCGTTTGCCAAAAATGAGGTAAGTGATGATACGCCGGTGATGGTTGATATGCGCGATAAACTTAATTTGCGCATGCAAAATACGGCACAGTGGTTAGATGATCTGTTAAGTGATGACAGTACTCAAAGCCCCGCTCATGCTAAGGGGTATTTGCATCTAGGTTGGGCACCAAGAAGTGCAGACTTAGCCGATACCGAAGCCCGGTTTAAAGTGTCTTTAAGCTTACCTAACTGGGAAAACCGCATAAACCTCATAATTGATAACGACGCTGATGAATTTAGTCGCCTCCCATTTGAAACCAATTCAGCTTTAGAGCAAGACGATGAAACGATAAATGCTGCGTTGCAGTTTATCATTGAGCGTACCGCAAACCTAGAATTTGAAAACCGTATCGGTGTATCGCGTAGTCAATTATATGGCCGCAGTGCTGTTAGTTGGAAAAAAGAATTTAATAACACCGAGTATATTGCTTCCGCTGGTGGTGAGTATTATTTTTCAGATGGCTTTGGTTATTTTGTAAAGCTCGCTAGTGACACCAAAATAAATGAATTTTATTCGCTAAATATTTCAGCTAATTACCGTGAAATTGCCGATGAAATTGATAGTGAATTACGCTCGGGCGTGTATTTAAGTTATATACCCGACCCGCAAAGAGCGATGGTATTTGGTGTCAATGTACAAAATAGTTTTGACGATTTAACCCGTTATACGCTCTCGTATCGGTATCGACAACAAGCTCAGTATAGTTGGTTATTTTTTGAGGCAGAGCCCTTTCTAGAGTACCGAGAAGAGCTGAATTACCGTGATGAAATAGGCATAGCCATTCGTTTGATTGGCTATTATGGTCAGTGATAATCAACATTGCATATTTGTTGTGGTAAAATCACAGCAGTTTAATTTAGTAGAGATAGATCATGGCCAGCACCGCACACGCATTACACATTTTAGTTAAGCATAAAGAGCTTGCTGAAGACATAATCCAGCAGTTAAAAAAAGGCGCTAAGTTCCATGTGCTCGCTAAAAAACATTCCTCTTGCCCATCGGGTAAAAAAGGCGGTGATTTAGGCGAATTTAAACGCGGCCAAATGGTGCCACAGTTTGATAAAGTAGCCTTTGGCGCAGAAATATTAGAACCACATTTAGTTAAAACCAAGTTTGGTTGGCATGTAGTTAAAGTGCTTTATAGAACTTAAAGTGAATGAGAGTAAATAAGAAGAAAAAATGCTACGGGTTTCGAGCGACGAGCTTCGAATACCCCTAGCACCTAATCACTTCCTAGAGCCTAACCCTATTTTACAATTACTTCTCTAAAGCGCAGCGTTTTTTAACCACCAACGGCACTTGGTTGTACATCTAAGCCATAACCAAACATCACCGCAAGCACTAAAACAATGGAAGCTGCGACCATCAGCTTGATCAACAGTGGTAAACAGAAGCGGAACCAGTGACCATAAGGCACACCCGCCATGCCTAAAATCCCCATTAATACCGCATTCGTTGGGATAATCATATTTGAAAAGCCATCACCAAATTGATAGGCAAGCACAGCAACTTGGCGTGGTACGCCGACTAAATCGCCCAGTGGTGCCATAAGTGGCATAGTGACATACGCTTGCCCAGAACCTGACGGAATAAAGGTATTAAGCACAGTTTGAATCACTAACATACCAATGGCTGATATTTCAGCGCTCACATAGGATAATGGCAGCGACATACCATGTACTAAACTATGCAATATTTGCCCGTCTTCTAAAATTAATGCAATACCGCGGGCAACACCAATTAAAATAGCCGTGGTGACTAAATCTGACACACCCTCAATAAAGCGGTTTGCAGTTTCATCTGCCGATAAACGACCAAGCACTGCAACCACAGCACCCCACGCAATAAATACGCCGCCTAACTCGTATAAGTACCAACCTTTAGTGGCAATGCCCCATACCGCAATGGCAAGCGTAATGATAAAACTGCCTAAAATCAGTTTGTGACGCAGTGCAAGTTCAGGGTAGGTTGGTGTGGCTTTATCATTAAGTGGGCAGGGAACATCCAACATCATCGACTTGCTCGGATCATCGGCAACACGCTTGGTGTATTGCCATACATGATGAAAACCAATCAGCACAAAGGGCACAAAAATCGCTAAACGTAACCACAAGCCAGAGTAAACAGGAATTTCTGCAATCTGCTGGGCAATTAACACTGTGAATGGGTTAAACGCAGACACCCCATAACCAATCCCGTAACCGGCGACAATCATCCCTACCGCAGTCATTGCATCAAGGCGCATAGCTTTACATAAAGCCACAAGAATGAGTACAAACGGAATGTATTCACCCGCTGTACCAATACTGCTTGATGCCAAGGCAAAACAAAAAACCACCATAAATATAAGTCGTTGCGGCTTTTTACCATGACGCTCAAGTAAACGCCCAATCAACGCATCAACCGTGCCAGTAGCACGAGCAATGGCCAGAACACCGCCAACAATTAAGACAAAAAAGATCACATCTTGCGCCGCTGCAAATGCCCGCGGTATTGCCGTTAATAAATCCCAAGGGGTTAAATAATGACGCTCTGCAACCGTTTGATAGGTGCCAGCAAGGACCATTTCCCGACCAGACTCGGTGAGTGTTGTGTCAAAAAAACCTTGTGGTACTAACCAGGTAGCAACTAACGCAGTGACCATCATACCTAGCAGTAAAATCAAAGTATGCGGCACTTTGAAAGAATTACTCATACGTTCTCCATTTTTATAATTGGCGCAGCAGATATGCCTCGCTGTTTTTTGCTAAGGATAACACGAGTTATAAAATCACAATAAAAATAGCAACGTTGCACTGTAAAGGAATGTAACGGGTAGATATTAAGACAACAATAAATAACCGTTTATTGATAATGGTTATCATTTTAATTATAGTTTAATCCCTGAAATAGCTACATCCTTAAGTTTTAGGAATTGGTATATAGTTTTTCAGTTATCCATTTTTAAGTTACTTACAATAAGTGAAATACATGTTAATTAAAAAAACCATAATCTCTTTAACCCTCTCGTCTTTATTCACCGTAGTGCCTTTTTATAGTTTTGCTGATGATGTTGAACATATTGAAATCAAGGCCGACCGTATGGCCAGTGATTTAAATTCTATCGCGCGCAATGTTACAGTGATTGATCAAGCACAATTAGAAACTCAATTCGCAAATGCACAAAATTTAGCTGAAGTGTTAGCAAAAACAGTACCGGGTATGGCTCCGCCAACACCTGCATTGACAAACTTTGGTACTACTATGCGCGGGCGTAATGCACTTGTGCTTATCGATGGCGTGCCAATGAACACGAACCGTAATATCTCTCGTGACTTACATAATATACACCCCGAACAAGTTGATCGAATTGAAGTTTTTCGTGGCGGTAATGCACTTTATGGCAGTGGTGCAACTGGCGGTGTGATTTATATTTATACTAAAGCAGGGCAAGCGCAAACACAGGCACAGACCCGTGCTCAAGTGAAAACTAGCTTGGAAGAAATTAGTTCAGATGCGACCAGCTATACTGTATCTCAGTCTTTTAGTGGTGAAGCGAATGGTTGGCTTTATCGTATAGGTGCAAGTATAGAAGAAATAAATGGTTTCTATGATGCAGATGGTGATCGTTTAGCGCCTGAGCCAAGTCAAGGTGATAACTTTGATAGTACAATTTATAGTTTTGATACTAAAGTAAGTAAAACATGGGGAGCGCAAACATTAAGTTTATCAGCGCTTGCTTATGTATTAGATCAAGACTCGGATTATGCCTCAGATCCAACGGTAAAAACACTGCCTTATATTAGTAAAGCACAATCAATAAAAGGTCTTGAGCTTAATAAGCAAAATGAAATAAATAATTTAGTGCTTAATGTTCAGTACCAAAATCAGTTGTCTGACGAGCATAAATTATCAACGCAGCTTTATTACCGTGATTATGATGCGCGCTTTTCACCATTTGATGGTCGCCCCTTTGCAACATGGAATCATTTAGCGCAAACGTATCTTGAAAGCTCAAACTTAGGTTTACGGCTAACTGTTAACTCACAGCTCGCAAAAAATATCGAGCTAGACTGGGGGATTGATACGCAAGACGAACGAAGCGAAATGCCGGTGACAACTTATGATGGCGATGTTTATGACAATAGTAATTACCTTGTTTTTAAAGAAATGGGTGATAAAGCGTTTGTCCCTGAAATTTCACATCAAACGGCAGCTGCATTCGCGCAAGTAAGAATGGATGCGACGGACAGTATTGGCCTTGAAGGCGGTCTGCGTTACGAGCAAATTGATGCAAGCTTTGATTCATTCACCACACTTGGCCAAAATGTGCCTATCAATGGTAGTAGCTATGATTACGACTCGTTTGTTTATAATCTAGGTGCGACATTTGATATTACTGATAACCATACTTTTTATATTGCAACTAATGAAGGTTATGAGTTGCCGGATATCGGTTTACAGATTCGCTATGCAAATAGCCAATTCGATTTAAGCCAATCAAACTTAGAGCCGATTGAAACCACTGATTATGAAGCAGGTTGGCGCGGCATTGTGGGTTCAGCCGCATTAAGTTTCGCGGTGTTTAAATCTGAATCTGAGCTTGGCGGCGTGAAAAGTGAAGGAATGGGCTTAAGCGTCAGCCGTAATGAAATAAAAATTGATGGGTTTGAAGCAACGGCTGATTTTTTATTAACAGATGCATTTAATGTTTCTTTAGCCTATAGCTACATAGATGGGGAAGAGCGAGGTCAAAATGCAGAGCAATTTCAACCAATGAATGGCTTTAGTATTCCACCCAACAAGTTTACCGCACAAATTGACTATGATAACGACAATGGTTGGATAAGTAGCTTAACGACCCTCTATGTCGCTGGAGAAGACTATCGTATTGATGGTAATAATGCGTTTGGTCGTCGTGATGTTGATAGTTACACGGTTGTTGATTGGACAAACCAAGTAGAACTCGGACAAGGCAAATTACAAGTTGGCATCGAAAACCTGTTCAATGAACAGTATTTTTCAGTTTATAGCCAGTTACAGCGAAACGGCAATAATACCAGCTCAATACCAGGACGAGGCCGTACAATTAGCCTACAATATTTATATAATTGGTAGATCGTAGTTTCTAAAAAGCCACGCAACGCTACGTGGCTTTGCACTTTATTACTGCTGTTGCTGCGCTTCTTGCTCGGCAATTTGTTTAAATGCTTGCACAAATGCGTCGCTTGGTTGGCCGCCAGTGAGGGCGTATTGATCGTTAATGATAAAGGTTGGCACTGAGGAAATGCCCATTTGCTGTAGCGCATTTTGCTCGCTGCGTACTTCTTGGAAATACTCGCCTGAGTCTAAAATTTCTTTTGCGCGGGCTCTATCAAGACCAACACTTTGTACTACATCAAGTAGGTTGTCTTGCTCATTCAGGAAAATTAAATCGGTAAAGTGGGCTTTAAATAAAGCGAGTTTTAGCTCGGTTTGTTTGCCTTCAGTGGCAGCCCAAGTGAGTAAGCGATGTAAGTCAAAGCTATTGATCATGATGCGTTTACCGTCAAAATTAAAGGTAAAGCCTGCTTTTTCACCCATCTCTAAAATACGTTTGCGGTTTTCATCACCTTGCTCTTCGCTCAGGCCGTATTTTTGTTGTAAATGCTCATTTAAATCTTGTCCTTCAATTGGCATATCAGGGTTTAACTCAAATGGCTTCCAGCTGATCTCAGCTGAAAATTCGTCACTTAATTGCGCTAATGCGGTTTCAAGGTTTTTATAACCAATAATGCACCACGGACACATTACGTCTGAAACGATGTCGATTTTTAGCTTTTTCATGAGTGAGCCTATTTTTTACAGTGTGTACGGGTCTATATGCAGGCGGGAGGGGTTAATTCAAGAGCGGAAGTTTTCAATGTACAGAAATAAGTGCTTAAACTGCACGGTAAGCGTTTACCGTGCAGTCGTTATATTGGATTAACTTATTCAGCTAAACCAAAAGGGTCTTCGATGCTATGGGCAGGCTCAGTAAACCATTTCGGCCCGTTATCAGTCATATAGAAATGATCTTCTAAGCGCACGCCAAATTCATCAGGTATAACTAGCATCGGCTCATTACTAAAACACATACCTGTTGCAAGTGGGGTTTTATTACCGCCCACTAAATACGGCCATTCGTGAATATCTAAACCAATACCGTGGCCTGTGCGGTGCGGGCAACCTGGCGTTTGATATTCAGGACCTAGATCTTGCGCGGCTAAGTAGCTGCGCGCGGCGGCATCAACTGCTTCACAAGGCGCACCAATTTTTGCGGCGTTGAAGGCGGCAATTTGTGCGGCTTTTTCATAATCCCAAAATTGGCGTTGGCGCTGTGTTGCTTCACCAAAAACGTACGTGCGGGTGATATCTGATAGGTAGTCATGCACTTTACAACCGGTATCAATCAATACCATATCGCCTTTTTTAAGGATTTGTGGCTCTTTTACGCCATGAGGAAATGACGTTGCCAGCCCAAATAATACGATACAAAAGTAATTACCTGGCGCGCCTACTTTTTGGTGCGCTTGTTTGATAAAAGCTTCCACTTCAGTCGTACTAATACCTTCATAAAGCATACTGGCCGTAGCTTTATGCACGGCTAAGGTCATATCCATTGCGCGTTGCATTAGCGCCAGCTCATTCGCTGATTTATGCATACGACAATGTGCAGTGACAGGTTGCGCATTTATAAGCGTTAAGCCGGTTTGTGCTTTATTGATACCATCAAAAATAAAGAATTGCGCGCTTTCATCAATGCCCACTGTGCCATTAGCCGCAATGCCCATCTCTGTGATTATTTTTACGAAGAGCTCATACGGGTTTTCATGCTCTTGCCAACCACGAATAGGACCATCAATGACCTTAAAACCGTTTAGAGAGCCAATTTCAAAATACGGGGCAATGTATTGTATGTCGCCTTTGGCGGGTAAAATAGCACCAACCATGCGTTCACTGGCGTACCAACGCATGCCAGTAAAATAGGTTAAATTAGTGCCTGCATTTAAGTAGATGGCATCAATACCATTGGCTTGCATGTAGGCTTGTGCTTTGGCAATACGCGCTAAATGCTCATCAGCCTGAATAGGGGTTAAGTCGTCAGTCATATTGGTTAAACTGGCGAGTGCTTGCTCTTTTGTTTGCGTACCAATTCCGAATGTTGTCATGGTGCTCTCCTTTATTTATATGCGGCTATTGTGCGTGTGGCTGTGCTTTACTGCAAGCGGGTTGCGTTGAAAAGCGACTCACACAATAAGGGTGTATATCTATTTGCGGCGGGCGATTTAAACACAGGGCGGTTATTAGCTCTGCGGTCACGGCGCCTTGGGTTAATCCTAAGTGCTGGTGGCCAAAAGCAAAGTACAGGTTATCGTGGTTTGGGGCGCAACCAATAACGGGCAACGAATCCGGTAGCGATGGTCTACAACCCATCCAGGTACTTTTTGCATGTAACGAAGCTGTTGATGTGTGAAGCAGCGCCCTAGCGTTTGGCAGTAATGCTAAGGCACGCTTGTTATTCATTTTTCGTTTTATTCCAGCAAATTCCACCGTGCCTGCCAAGCGTAAACCTTGGCTCATTGGTGTCATAATAAAGCTGCGCTCGGCTGAGGCGACAGGGCGTGCAAGTCCATAATCACTTGCCAACATGCAGTGATAACCTCGCTCAGTATCAAGTGGTACTTTATAACCGAGTGGTTTTAGTAACGCTTTACTCCACGCACCTGCTGCGATAACAACTTTATCGGCCATGTTTGTTTGCGTTTGACTGATCAGCTCATAGCCTTGTGTAGTCTGATGTACAGCCGTTATTTTTTGTTGGCAGAACTGCCCACCTAAGGTACTGAACTGCTCAGCGAGGTGAAGGCAAAATAAGTGCGGATCGACACTGTGGGCAACGTCTTTAAACAATAACGCGTAGCGAATTGATTTCGATAAATTAGGCTCGAGTAACTGAACTTGCTCAGCATCAAGTAATTCAACATTTATACCCTGTGCAATATAGCTGTGTAATAAGCTTTTAATTTTGTTGAGTGAAGTGGTCTCAAAGGTGAGCAAACTGCCTTTTTTAGTTAGCAGATGCCCTAACTCATAGTCATTTAGCAGTCGTTCGTAAGCAGGAATCGCCTGTTGGTTTAATGCCTTAAGTGCTTGTGTGTTTGCATGATAGGTTTTTGTAGGCATGTTTTTAATAAACTGCCAAAACCATGGCAGGGCTTTGAATATGTAACGCCAATCAATGTGCAGTGGCCCTAATGGGTTTAATAGCATGGCCGGTAGTTTTGTTAATAGTGATGGATGCGCAAGTGGAAAAACCTGTTCGGTAGCAAAATGCCCCGCATTGCCTTTTGAGCAGCCTTGGGCTAAGCCATTTTCATCATATAAAGTGACCATAAAGCCAGCGCGTTGCAAGTTTAACGCACAGCAAATACCAATGATCCCCGCCCCAACTACCGCTACATGCTGTGTTTTTTGATGTTCCAAAATGTATACCCTCAATTATGCAATTTGCTGATTCGCCCGAAAGCATGCCGAGTTGTGATTAATTGCATTTGTTATTAATTGCCCAAAAGAGAAAGTTTATTAACGTTTAAAATTTAACTTTAGTTATTTGTTATCAATGTATTAGTCAAACATCTAGCCCTTAAAACACCCCCATACTCTGAATGAAGTAAGAAAATGTTAAAGTGGGATATTGATTATTGTATACAATATACCTATGATATCAAGCCTAAACATCAATCAGGTAATTAAAATGACAGTAACTTGGCAAAGAGTCTGTGCAGTAGTAATGACTCAGTTTAGTGCAGACGACGCCTTTGACTTTGCAACAACAGCAAACATGAGCAATAAACTGATCAACAAAGCTGTTCACGGCACGATCGCACAGGCTATAGCACGCCCTACAAACTTAACAAAATTTAAAGTGGGCTAAGTGATGCGTAAAGGAAGCTTTTTTTGTATTGACGGCCATACCTGTGGTAACCCAGTGAGGCTTATAACCAGTGGCCACCCGCAATTACGCGGACAGAGCATGAGTGAGAAACGCCAAGATTTTTTACAAAATCACGATTGGATCCGCCAAGCACTGATGTTTGAACCTCGCGGTCACGACATGATGTCGGGCGGATTTTTATATCCACCTACCACAGAGGATGGCGATGCCGCTATCTTATTTGTTGAAACGTCAGGGTGCTTACCTATGTGCGGCCACGGTACAATGGGCATTGTTACCTTTGCTTTAGAGCATGGTTTATTACAGGCTAAAGTGCCAGGGACCTTGCTGTTAGACACACCCGCTGGGCGTGTTCAAATTAATTATGAAATGACCGATGGCAAAGTGCAGTGGGTAAAAATTTATAATGTTCCTGCCTATTTAGCACACCAGTCGATTGTTATTGAAGTGCCTGAATTGGGCGAGCTGACAGTAGATATCGCCTATGGCGGCAACTTCTACATTATTGTTGAACCGCAAGGTAATTATAAAGGCATTGAACATTTAACGGCTGGGCAAATTTTGCAATATAGCCCGCTAGTGCGTGATGCAATAAACGCGCAAATAAAATGCATACACCCGCTTGATCCAACCGTTCAAGGTGCCAGCCATGTTTTATGGACTGGCACACCCAAAAATGCCAATTCAGATGCCGCAAACGCTGTTTTTTATGGCGACAAAGCCATTGATCGCTCGCCATGTGGAACAGGCACCAGCGCTCGCATGGCGCAGCTATTTGCCAAAGGGCAGTTGGCTCAAGGGCAAAATTTTATTCACGAAAGTTATATTGGCAGTCAGTTTATTGGTTGCATTGAACATGTAACAGAGATTGCAGGCATAACAGCCATTCTGCCAAGTATTCAAGGTTGGTCTAGGGTGACGGGCACAAGTGCTATCACCGTAGATGACGATGACCCATACGCATTTGGGTTTCAAGTAATTTAATGAGGAGCAAAGCATGACATTAACAGGACAAAGTTTAGTAGCAGGGCAATGGCTCGGTCATTCTGGAAATGGTGAATTTAACGCATTTTCCCCCGCCCGTAATGAACCACTCGCAACGCGCTTTTTTAATCTCAGCGCCACTGAGTTAGACAGTGCAATAGAAGCCGCACAATCGGCGTTTTATGAGTATCGTAAAACCAGTTTTGCACAACGTGCAGATTTTTTAGAATGTATTGCTGATCATATTTTAGCGCTTGGTGATGAGTTACTTGAGCAAACACAGCAAGAAACCAACTTGCCGCTGGCACGTTTACAAGGTGAACGTATGCGCACCGTAAATCAGCTTAAAGCCTTTGCTAATGCATTGCGTGACAACCCTGAGTCGCCATTGGGTTTAAAAATAGTGGATGAGGCAGATGCCTGCAGAGCACCGTTACCAAAGCCACACACTGAACTTAACTATTTACCGCTGGGGCCGGTGGCTGTATTTGGTGCATCTAATTTCCCGTACGCCTTTTCAACACTGGGCGGCGATACCGCCGCAGCCCTTGCAGCAGGCTGCCCAGTAATTGTAAAAAACCACACCGCGCACCCAGGTACGGGTGAGTTGATGGCACGTGCGGCGCTTGCAGCCATTAAAGAATGTGCAATGCCGTTAGGCGTGTTTGCAATGGTACAAAGTAAAGCTTACGACACATCGCATCAATTAGTGGCTGCGCCGGCAATAAAAGCGGTGGGGTTTACAGGCTCATTTAATGTGGCCAGTAAGCTGCAAGCAACAATTGCCAAGCGTGAAGAGCCGATCCCATTTTATGGTGAGCTTGGCAGTATTAATCCACAAGTTATTTTACCCAATAAAGCCATTAAACATAGCAAAGAGATGGCACAATCACTTTGCCAGTCAATGCTGATGGGGAACGGGCAGTTTTGCACCAGCCCAGGGCTTTGGTTAGTACCAACCGGGTGTGACGAACTCGAAGCACATATAACAGCGTGTATTAATGATGCCCCATCAGACACTTTGCTCACTCCTGGGATTGTTAAAACCTTTAAACACCAAATAGCAGAGCGAACTCAGCTTGATCAGCTTAGCCTGCTAGGTAAAGGCAAGCTGGCGCATGAATTTCATGCTAATGCACATGTATTTGCTTGTAATGCTGATGATTATTTGGCAATCCCAGCTTTGCATGAAGAAGTGTTTGGCCCCGCTGCGTTAGTGGTGCGCTACGACAGTGAACAGCAGCTCATGACATTGATAAACCAATTACAAGGGCAGTTAACCGCCAGTATTCATGGCACGGAAGCTGACTTAAACAACGCCGACAGCCTTATCGAAGCGCTGCAATATAAAGTTGGCCGTTTGATAAAGAATCAGCTGCCAACAGGTGTTGAAGTGTGCGGTTCAATGAACCACGGAGGGCCATTCCCAAGTTCAACCGATGTACGCAGTACCTCTGTGGGCACAAATGCAATGTTACGTTTTATGCGACCAATTTGTTATCAAGCATAACTAGTCTTAAGCGGGAAAGGCAAATTGCATATTCCCGCTTTCCTTATTTATAGAGAGGTTCAGGCAGATTCTCACTTGGCATATAGGCGAACTTGGGTATAATGTATGCTAAATGCAATGTAAGAGGATCACCATGGCTATCGAACATAAAACCCGTACCCAACTAGTCGCAGAAGCAATTCGTGAAAAAATCTTAACAGGTGAGATCAAAGCCGGTGATCCGCTACGTCAAGCCGCACTCGCTGCTGAGCTTAATGTAAGTCGTATTCCTGTACGTGAAGCACTTCTTCAGCTAGAAGCAGAAGGACTTGTAAACTTCGAAGCGCACAAAGGAGCCACGGCAACAGAGCTTTCAGCATCACAAATTGATGAAATTTTTGATTTAAGAGCCTTACTCGAAGCCGAGCTGCTGAGCCATTCAATAGACGGTTTAACAGATCAAGATTTAATCGACGCTGAGCTTATTTTAACTGAGCTTGAAAGCGCCATGGATGCGGGTGATACCCACCTTGCCACAGGCGATTTAAACAGCCGTTTTCATGGCAAACTATACAGCCGCGCACAACGCCCACAAACCCGTGAGCTGGTAGATATGTATAGTAAAAATTCAGAGCGCTACGTACGCATGCATATTCTACTTGCCGGTGGCTTAACCACCGCACCCGAAGAGCACCGTACATTGTTAAATCACTGTCGTGCAAAGGACACTAAAAAAGCCTGTGACTTTTTGAAAAAACATATCTTAGGCGCCAAAAACGACATTAAAAAGCTATTACTTAAAATAGAAGATGAAAAAAGGTAGTTTTAAATAAGTCCCTTAGTAGCACATTTTTTATAATGTGCTTTAGCGCGTTAAATTTATTGACAAAAATATACGGCCGTCCTTTTTACCTGTTTTATAACCTCGAGAATGGACTGATCACGCCATTGGCACCTTGTTGTAAAACATGTGTATATATTTGAGTTGTTCGCACATCGCTATGGCCTAATTGCGCTTGAACCGTTCGAATATCAGCACCACTTTGTAATAGATGCGTTGCAAATGAATGGCGTAAGGTATGCGGGGTAACGTGTTTATTAATCTGTGCATCACGAGCTGCTTTTTTTACCGCGCGCTGTAATTGTTTTTCATCTATATGATGCCTTCTTAACTGTTTACTTTGGGGATCAATACTGAGTTTATAAGATGGAAATAAATACTGCCAACCCAGCTGTTTGTCATGATTTGGATATTTTTTACGTAATAAATGTGGCATAAACACGCCGCAAAATAGCGGGTTATTTAGATCTAGCTGTAAATAACTCTCTACTAATTGAATTTGTGTCCGTATTTGCGGTATGAGCTCAGTTGCAAGCGTTACAACACGGTTTTTTCCTCCTTTGCCATCCCAAATACGGACGCAGCTATAGTCAAAATCAATATCTTGCACACGCAAGCGCAATACTTCCATTAGCCGCATTCCACTACCATAAAGTAGTGCGCACGCTAAATAATGTTTTGCCATACAGTATTTAAATAGCATTGAAACTTCTGTTTGTGTCAGCACAACGGGTAATTTTCTTGGGCGTTCACTTTTTACAAAGTTTAATGATAATGAGAGGGGACACTTAATTATTTCTTTATATAAGAAACTTAGCGCATTCAATGCCTGTGCTTGTGTGCCTTGCGCTACATTTTGCGAGTTTACTAGATGGTTTAAATACAATTCTACTTGAGTGTCTCCCATAGAGCTTGGGTGCTGCATATTATTAAAACGGATATAGGCAGCTATCCAAAACAGGTAAGCTTCAATAGTGCTCCTCTTTGCATACCGCTTGCTTGCTATACATATGATCTTTAATCATGCTTAGAAAAAGAGATTTCATAAATAATTTTCAACTTTCCAAGTGGTACTGTATGTATAGACAGTAATTTGTGTTTTGTCCAATAACATTATTAAAAGTCGTTTTGGTGTATTTTAGCAGCGATAATTTTATAACATACGTAATTGTCTGTTTACATTGGAGTTGTTTAGTGGAATTATTAAGCCATGTAATATACGCCGTTTTGGGGTGTTATAACCCCCCAAAGTGACGTTCTATAAGCTGTTATATGCTTATACACTAAATTTGGAGTATTGATGGAAATTACGAGTACGATGTTTGTTCCACTTGGTGTCATTTGTGGTGCTTTATTAACAGGTATATTTTCTTTTGTTTCTCTGATTAACCAAAAAGAGGGGAAAATCTCAGAGTTCCGCCAAAACTGGATAGATGCGTTACGTGATGACATTGCTAAATTGACTGCAAGTTTTGATCGTATCTCAAGTAAATGGCAACTTACTCAAATTTCAGAAGAAGAGAAAGCAGAACCATATAAAGGCCGTCAGTGGTTATTGGAATTTAATGAGCTAATCACAACAGATTTTGAACACTACTCTGAGTGCTATAATCGAATAATGATGCGGCTAAACGTCAAAGATGACAAAATTCTGATAGACAAACTAAAAGAATTAGACGGTTACATTTCTAGCCCTAGAGAAATGCGTGATAAAGACTTTGTAAAAAGTAAAATTGATGGAGTTATTACTGAATCTCAAGTTTTGTTAAAAAATGAATGGGAGGTCGTAAAGTCTGGAGAAAAAGCTTATAGAACGACAAAGTTTGTCACTTGCATGTGTATAGGGCTTATTGTCCTTGCGGGTATTTATATCTATGTGCAATCTACAATAGTCTAGCACGCATATAACACATATGAGCCTGAACCCTGTCAATAGGCATTAGTGTTCTTTTTGACCGTTTTATCAATTGACGGTCAATTCTAAATCAATAAACAAATTCGTTTACTTCGTCTGTCGATGTGGCTATTAAGCAAGTTGCTTACGGCAAACACATATAGAGGCTCTCTTATTGCGATCTCATCGCAGCCTACTTTTTCCATATCCTTATGGATTTGTAGGGGCACTAGACATTCATCGGTTAACCTAATCATGGCACTATTCAAGGCGGCTGGTTTCATCTTGGTGATCCAGTTAGTTTCAGGCTCAAGTCAGGTGTAAGCGACTTTGTTTATTGTATTAATGCACGCGTACTGAGCGTCTAATCAAGGCAAGTGGCTTAGGTCTGTAGGCATATAATAAGGTTAAACCTTGTTGGTCATTAACTCACCCAATTGATTGATGCTCAGCCTTATATCCAGTTAGGTGTTCAGCTCACTCAGTACCGTGACTAACTCTTTAAGAATTTTGCTTCATCGAATACCGTCTCTTTTTTAAGCATGTAATAAACACAGCGACCCAGCTTATGCGCAAGCGCTGATAGTGCTTTGGCTTTGCTCATTCGCTTTTGTAGTTTTTCAAGGTATTTGTTGGCGTTATGATTGTGGCGCAGCAGTAATACTGCAGCTTCCGAGAAAGCCCATTTGAGATGTGCATTGCCAATTTTATTACCTTGGGTGCCATAGGTTTTGCCAGCAGACTCCGCTTTGCATTTGACTAACCGACTGTATGAAGCGAACTTTTGCACGCTGGAAAAGCGATTGATGTCACCAATTTCATAAATAATGGTGAGTGCTAGAATGCGGCCTATACCATTAATTGTTTGCAAGATATTAAGGTGAACAGGGTTGTGTTGTTTAGCCATTTGTTCAATGTAATGCTCTAAAGGCTTAAGCTCCTTATGATAGCAATCGAGTATGGCCATGTTTAAATTAATAGAGCGTTGCACAACGGGATCAGGGAAGTAATAGCGCATCTTTTCTCTGTCGCAAACGTTCTTTAAATTAACATTGTGGGCAGGTAAATTATACTGACTGGCAGTATTAGCGACATGGGCTTTTAAATCAGCGCCATGACGAACAATTTTGGTTCTTCGGCGCAATAAATCGCGCGTAGCACGCATATCTTTGTCATAGACATAAGCAAGCGGGAAGTTACCGCCACGGATGAGTTTGGCAATTTTATACGAATCAATTTTATCGTTTTTGGCTTTGCCGCCATGAATCGCCTTCATATATAGCGCATGACCAAGGATAAAGTCGATCGTGTGTTCTTTGCAAAAGTCAGCGACCCAATACCAGCAGTGCATGCACTCTACGCCAACCACAATATCACCGATATACGGTTTAAGTAGTTTTAGCAGTGCGTCAGGATCATCTTTAATTTTCTTGTGAACAAGGATAAGTCCTGTATTATCAATGATACAGACGTAAAGTAATCGCGCGTGTAAATCGATTCCACAATAATATGGATGCATGTTATTGTAAAAGTTCATTGAGCTTTCTCCTGTAAGGTTGGTTGCCTTTTCAGCGTAGCGAATAATCGCGATGCTGGGGAGGAGGCTCAATGAGTATCAATGCATTTAAGAGTGATTCCCAACGCTTGGCATTTTTCATTCCATCGTTGGGTTTTGTGTTTACGGTGGTATGGTTAGGTTTCGTGGTTGCGTTGCTCACACCTTAATGCGGCGTTCAATGCCATTAATTCAGTCGTCTAACAATTTGGTAGTAGAAAATGCAAGATATTAGTAACAATATTGGAATTATCCTTGGGATACTAAGTATTATAGCGACTGCATTCTTTGCACATCGTTATTCAGAGAAAAAGTCTCCTAAGTTTATGTACAAGACACTTAGGAAAATACAGCGTTCTTCTGATGCTCCTGATGACATTGAAGTTTATTATAAAGGACACAAAGTGGATGGAGTTCAATCCACTATTGTTTGGTTTTGGAACGACGGTAGAAAGCCAATAGTTCGCAGTGATATACCTGAAAATCAACCTATAACAATCGAGCTGAATGACTCGGATGAGATTGAAATACTAAATGTTCAGATTCTAAAGAAAAGTCGTGACGTCATAGCATGCCAGACAAGTAAGATATCCAATAAAGTAGTTCAGGTAGGTTTTGAATTTTTAGACCACAACGATGGTTTCTCTCTGGAAATTTTACACACTGGGAAATTTAGTACGGATGTGATTGTGTCCGGTACGGTGTTGGGCGCCCCTCAAGGTATAAAATGTGTAAATTCGGGAGGAAATTCAGCATTTCTATTAATGGACTTAACAACACCAGTTCGTCATCGTAGAGAGCGTTCGCTGAGTTCAAAGTTAGCTTTCACAGCATTTATCACCGTTATTTTTGGTGGGCTAGGTTATTTTATTTTTTCAATGTCTGGGGAATTTACGATAACAAGGGAGATTGTATCTAAAGCGCTTACTGGCTATTTATCTCCCGAGCAGCTTGCAAATGCCGTAGAAAAAATTGAGGAGGGAGCGAAGTACAAAGTGTTCGGAAGGTTCGCTCCATATTTTATGGGTTCCATATTTATTTTGAATATGCTTTATGGTTATTGGATTATCTGGGGTCGACGACTTCCATATCCAAAATCAATTGCAAATATAGATTTCAAAAAGGCCAAGGTAGAAGCTGAAAACATTGAACAAGTAAATGCAGCCGACGCTCAAGAGCGCGGCTGATTTAAGCGTTAGAAGTATCAAAGGGTTAATTAAGCCTCAATGTATTCATTTACCGTATTTAAGATCGCAGCCAAGACCTCATTCATGCACATATCTTGGCTTGTATGTTTAATAGGATCTCCAATAATTTATTTCAGAGATGGGTTAGGCTTATTAGCGAAGACTGGTTTACTTGTTGGGGTACTTATATTTTTCTGGTTACTATATTTGGGATTATGTTTTTTGTTTCATCGTTACAGTCTTCGCAAACCTGAAACTAAGAGTGCCTTTATTAATCAAGATGATATTTCAAAGGGTAAAGAAATAGGTTCTTACCTAGAGGGTTGGTAGTAAAATACTTCTAATCGGGTAGCCGGAGGTCTCTAACCTCCAGCCCCCACACCACCCATCATGCGGGTCCGCAATGGGCGGTTCATCTCCCGTAATGAATATTGATCCAAATATCTCTCAATGACGCTAAACCTTTTGACGCTAGATAGTCATTGCCTATCGCAATGTTAATTCCTTTTGTTTTTGAGCTTCTACAAGGACCTTTACTGGTGATACCACATGCAATGGCGAGTCGTTCGCTAACACCCAATTTCATTAAACTGCGTACTTTGGTGCGTGCTATTCCTTTGCAAAGAGCGTCATTGCAGCCAGTAGCACATTCTTATCCTACGGCGGATCCAGTGATCTAAATCCACCGTTAGCTGATAAGCGTTGGCTATTAGGTCGTGGTATACCCAGCCGCGTAAATTTTTTGGTTTAGAATCTGTATTACTCTAAAGCGCAGCGCCTTTTAACCTTTTTGTGAATAATTCACTAAGTTTTTTTGCACAAAGAGGAGGGAATGAGAAGTAAATGAGGATGAACTTGAAGGCTTATATTGATATGTGAAAACGCGATGCACTAATTGAGTAAGCCCTTACCATCTAAAATAAGCCACTCAGACACCTGTTATACCTTCCAAAACACAATTAAAGCAACAGCAAATCCTCTTTTATATTTTACGTAAAAGTCAGTTGTCGATTGAATCAAAATAGGAACTTGGCTATGGTTAATGCATCAATAAAAATAAATTAAAACGAGTTATTCTACAGGCTCGTTAACCCTCAAGGAGATATCCGATTGAGTATTAGTATCCGAAAAGAACAATCAAGCGATGTTCAAAGTATCCATGAAATTACTGTAGCCGCATTTCTTGAGGCACCACATACCGATCATACGGAGCAGTTTATAGTTAAAGCACTTCGTGAATCTGGTGCATTATCAATTTCTCTCGTTGCTGAAGATGAAGGCAATGTCGTTGGTCATGTGGCGCTTTCTCCTGTAACTATTTCTGATGGTACAGATAGTTGGTATGGTCTGGGCCCAATCTCAGTTCTTCCCAATAATCAGAGTAAAGGTATTGGCTCGAAGCTTATGAATGCAGCCATTCAAGAGCTAAAGAATATAAAAGCTAAAGGTTGTGTATTGCTCGGAGACCCAAATTACTATCATCGTTTTGGCTTCAAGCCTAGAGGAGGCTTGGTTCTTCCAGATGTACCGCCGGAGTATTTTCAAGCCTTGTTATTTCAAGAGGATTTACCTCAAGGAATCGTTACTTATCATGAATCCTTTTCTGCAAAGGGTTAACACATATGAGCCTTAACCCTGTCAATAGGCACTAGTATTCTTTTTGACCGTTTTTATAAATGGACGGTCAATTCAAAATCAATAAACAAACCCGTTTACTTCGTCTGTCGATGCGGCTGTTGTGCAAGTTAATTACAGCAAAAACTTATTAATCCCTTATTGCGATCACATCGCTGTCAGTGAGAATAAACTAGACACCCATCTTAACAGTGGTATCTCTAGTGTGTTTATGACGTTTAATTTGCATGAATATTGAATAAATAGTAGATAAAAAAACTCCGTAACAACGGAGTTTGCTATTTGAATACTTTAAAAGATCAGTCTAGTAAATCGAGGATCTCAAGTCGTTCTTTTGCTAGGGAATACCTTGTGTGAACATCATCAATTTGCTGTTGGGTTAACTTCTTGCCAAAAGTGCGAAGCCCACCAGTTAGATCATTATGATGAATGCCAAAAGCAAACTTAAGGTACTCTAAAAGTAATGGCTGTGCATCAAGGTAGGATAGGGAGTTCATCGCCTGAGATATTTTATTTGCCTCAGCCCACTCTCCACTATTTACATACTCTTGCATAGTAATACTCGCTTTTGGGAATATGCACCCAACACCTGTAATGCCACCACATGCGCCAGCAAGGCCTGCATGAACAGTCACAGTGTCAACACCGGCCAATACTTTTAAGTCTTTGTTCTCTAGCATCATTGTTTCAATAACTGACACGTCGATAGTCGATATTTTAAGTGCAGTGACTTCCGCCAGGGCGGCAAGTCTTGTAAGTAGATCCGTTGAGAGCGCATGATAGCCGGCTGCGTCAGGGTTGTTATAGGGCATTATTGTTATGCCCGCTGCTTTTGCAGCCGCTGCTGCAAGTGCGTAATACGCATACATTTGTTCATCACAAGGCGCTTCCTTTGTTTTTGGTGGCATCACCATAACTGTATCTACGCCAACAGTCGCAAGCTCTGTAACTATTTTGGCAAGTTCTTCTTTTGTCTCAGCCGCCGCGCCACTGATCAATGGCACATTGTACTCTTTCGCAACGCTTGATAGGGCTTTTAGTAAAGAAAGGCGCTGCTCCGCGCTTAGATAGCTATTTTCACCGAGTGTACCTGAGCCGACTAGTCCACCCATGCGAGTGCCACCCTTTCCTTGCACTTTTAAAATATCTGCAGCGTATTTTTGTGTTGCTTCAAGGTCAATTTCAACAGTGCCGGATTCAGTTTCTTTTAGCCATGTAAATACAGCTGGCATAACAGTGTATCGCCAATCTTTACTATTCGTTTCCATTATCATTCCTCTTATAAATATATATTGTATACATTATACAGTTTGAGTGTATCAGTTAAATTAGCTTTGGCAAAGCCGAGATAAAAATAAATCTGACACCTAGTTTAGAGTTTAGTAAGAATTAACAGAGCAGCAGTGTTCCATAAAGCTTGTGTATAAAAGTACTTAGAAAGTAAAAACGGCAGAGCAAACATGAGCCACGTTAAAGTGACTTAACTCGCATTTTATGTTTAAGGCCGATTTCGCTGTTGTGAAAATATGAATATAAAGATTAATAATGAATGCTTGGCAAGACAAAAGCTGCGCGAGAAACTTGCAGCTATAAATAGGTGCTAGGCTTAGCCAATTTCAAAAGAAGTTATACCAAACACTTTACTTAAAGGGGTAGTGGGGGGTTGCTGTGTATACATTCTGGCTGTTTCAAACGATGGCTGCATATTATAGCGTTGCGCTAAAGCCATTGCGGCTTGGTTTATATTAGGCACATCTAAGTAGATAGTTTCACCTGTAGGAACTGATGCCTTTAATGCGAGAAACAACGACTCAGCTAATTGAGGAGTGTTCGCGTATAGAGGGCCAATTTTAAACCCTTCGCGACACGCTCTGATCACACCGTAACCGGCTAATTTATCGTTGTCTAAAATTCCTAACGCGTGCGAGTTAACTTGGCTTATCCAACTTTGTAAAAAGTCAGCTCTCGCAGCGGGGAATAAGGGTTTTTCGTAATCGGCTATTGCAGAAAATGGTAGCCTTGCAAGCTCAATGATATGGTCATTTTTTGCTAGTTGACCATCAGCGATTCCGGCAAACCTAATGTTATTGTAGGCGAATGAAAACCCTGATTTTTTATAATTAGTTTGTTGTTCAATTACCCCATCAAGGGCAATGTTGCACCCTTTTAGGTAGCTCAGTCCTGCTTGCCAAATTTGCATTCCATAACCCTTGCCACGGTATTCGGGCTTAACGATATAAAAGCCTAAAAAAGCAAAGTCACTATTATATTTAACTACAGAAATGGTTGCCACAGCCTCATCACCAAGGTAGCCAATTAAGAAGCCATGCGGATCTGCTTGGTAATAGCTATGTGCGTCATGCAGACCTGGGTTCCAGCCCTCTAGCGCGGCCCATTCAACGGCAATATTCACTTCTTCTTTAGACATGACTTTGATGGTTAAGCGCTGCTCTTGCATGTGAGTCCTTTTAATTTTTGCTGATTCTGCACTTTTTGTTGAGCGTATAAGCTTAGAACGAAGCGTGTAAATTGCACAGTTATTTCACACAAGTGTTTAATAACAGGCTTTTTTAATTTTTTTCATGGTGATGTTTCAGCACAGCTTGCGATTAACAACATGGTATTTTAAGACGATCTTAAAAAATAAATGTATATTTAATATTGTATACAATATGTAATGGGTGTATATTTTTTGCGTCAGAGGTTAGACAGACAACAAAAAATTAACAGGATCAAAGGAACATTTTCATGTTTACATATAATAAAAAGCAAACTCGGGGAGCGGGTGTAAAAACCCTATTAGCAACGGCGGTTACTGCTGCATTAATGATGGCGCCTGCTGCGCAAGCCGTTGATGGCAGTAGTATTGTAAAAGGTCATATTGTGGCGCAATCTGGCAGTGATTTGATTGGTGCAAAAATTACCCTTAAACACAAAACGAAAGGTCTTGTGTATACCATTACAAGTAATGCTGAAGGCGATTATTTACTGCGTAATGTGCCAGTGGGCACTTATGATGTCACTATTGTGAAAGATGGTTATCAAACAATGGTTGAAGAAGATGTGGCTGTGACCATTGGTCAATCCATTATTCTTGATGTACAACTTTTTCAAGCCGGAACAGATATGGAGCGTATCGCTGTAACTGGTGCTGCTATACGTCGTGTTGATATGGCCTCTTCTACCTCTGGGCTAACTTTTAGCGATGCTGAACTTAAAGCAATGCCAGTAAACACAGGCTTTGAAAGTATTGCTTTATTAGCGCCAGGTACAGCAGCTCCAGGTGGCTCAAGCTTTAATGGTGCGTCAAGTTTTGGTGGTTCATCTGCGGCTGAAAATGGCTACTATTTTAATGGCTTAAACGTAACGAGTATTCGTACAGGCTTAGGCTCTATTCGCCTACCTTGGGAAGCGATTTCGCAAACACAAGTTAAAACGGGTGGTGTAAGCCCTGAATTTGGTGGCGCGTTAGGTGGTATTGTCAATGCAGTTTCAAAATCAGGTGATAATGATTTTAAATTTGGTGCTGAGGTGCGTTGGGATCCAGACAGCCTGCGCAGTCAGCATGACTCAATATTTCAAGACAGCGGCACTATAAGTACTAATACACAACAAAGCAGTTACGACTTTAAAGAGCTACAACTGTGGGCAAGCGGTGCAATTATTGAAGATACCCTGTTCTTTTATGGTTTATTTGCACCGCGACGTGAAGAATCAACGGGCGCAGGGCAAACAACTTTCTCTGATTTTGAGCGTGATGAAGACCGTTGGTTTACCAAGGTAGATTGGTTTATAAACGAAGACCATTCTGTGGGTTTCTCTGCGATGAATAATAAACGCACTTGGACTGACAAAACATTCGCTTATAACTGGCAAGATAATGTGGTAGGTGACCAACAAGGCGTGGATGCGCCAGGCGAAGATGGCGGCAATGTATATAGTATTAACTATAACGGTTACCTTACAGATACGTTTTCGGTATCAGCGGTGGTTGGTCGTGTAACTGAAAATGTTGAAAATGTTGTTGCTTCACCTAATCCTGGTGTTTGGGATGAGAGAAATGGTTTTGTAACGTTAAGCCAGCACACAAACTCATCTGTCACTGAAGAAGAGTATATCCGTGATCAAGCCCGCATTGACTTCAATTGGGATCTGGATATGCATTCAATTCAGTTTGGTATTGACTACACCAACGTGAAAGTTGATTACTTTGAAGGTCAAAACGGGGTGGGTGATGCACAAGGCTGGTGGACAATAAAAACCGCAGGTGAGAATGATATCTCGGGTGCAGCGCTGGGCAGTGACTTTATCGAGCGACGCGTTCGTAGCCGTGAAGTTGATTCAGATACCACTTCGTTAGCGTTTTATATTAATGACTCATGGCAAGCAACTGATAATTTAGTGCTTAATATGGGCTTGCGTTACAGTCAGTTTGAAAACACCGTATCGGATGGCCGCGCTTTTGTTGATATTGATAACCAAATAGCACCGCGCTTACAAGCTATCTATGATGTAAGTGGTGATGGTAGTGCTAAAGTATTCGCAACTTTTGGGCGCTACTTTCAGCCTGTCTCGGCCAACATGAATATTACTCAAGGATCGGCATCTATTGAGTGGTTTGAGTATTTCGAATTAGATCAATTAGAAGGCAATGGCTCACCTACTTTATTAGCGGATGGTTCACCTAGCAGAGGTGATATGTTACGTGATAGACGCTGGCGTCAACGTGGCATTACAGAGCCTGGACTTATTGCTTCTGCTTCTTTGAAGCCAATGTACAGTGATGAGTTTACGATAGGCTATCAGCAAGAAGTGTTTGATACTATGTCGGCGGGTGTACGTGCAATCTATCGTGATTTAGGTCGCAGTGTTGAAGACACCGATGTGGGTCCTGTACTTGCTAAAAAACTAGCCGAGATGGGGATCACCGATAACGTAGGTCAAGGTTCATATTATGTGCTTAATAACCCAGGTGAAGCGATCCAAATGTCGTATGATTTTGATGGCGATGGGCAAGTTGATAACGTGAATTTAAGTGCTGAAGAGCTAGCATTACCTGAAGCACAGCGTAAATATTTGGCGCTTGAATTTACTTTAGATGGCAATGTAACCGATGATTTACGGATCAACACATCATACACATGGTCACACAGTTACGGTAATACTGAGGGCTTAGTGAAAACCGACAACGATCAAGCAGATCCGGGCTGGACAACTTCTTATGACTATGGCGATTTGATGGATCATGGCTATGGTAATTTACCAAACGATCACCGCCATGCGATTAAATTTAGCGGTGCCTACAATATTACCGACTCATTAACCGTTGGCTTAGTTGCGCGAACAACATCGGGTCGACCAAAAAGTTACTTCTCAGTTCACCCTGAAGGTGTAGATAGCTGCGAGCAAGGCAATCCTTGGGATGCGTGTATTAGTAAATACTACGACCAAGCATCGCATTATGATGAAAACGGTAACCCAGCGCCTCGTGGTAGTAAAGGCAATTTACCTTGGTTAACTAACGTAGATATGTCGCTTACTTATTACACTGACTTTTTTGGCTCTGATATGACACTCAAAGGCACCGTTTATAACTTATTTGATGGTGATAGCGCACTATCAATAAATGAGGAACGCGCTCAGTACGGTGATAATGGCTTAGAGCTTAATCCTGATTATGGTTTAGTTACAGGCCGACAAGGCGCTCGGTATGTATCGTTAACCGCGCGTATAGAATTTTAAGTTCCCTGGTAAGTGGCTGTAAGTTGTCGTTTTAGTACATATCACCTAACAAGCGAAAGCTAAAACTGACAAAATGTTTAAGCACATTCTCATTGTGAGTAACACAGTCCTGATGCTGAGTAGGTAACTACTTGGCATTTTTCTTATTACTAGAGTTGAAACGATTGCAGTATAAATATAAAAGATATACTGTATACAAAAATAAAAAGAGTGACATATGACCCATACTTTATTCTCTCACTGGCAACAGCCAAATAATGATTGGTTATCAATAAATACACTTGATATGCACACCGGTGGTGAGCCCCTTCGGATTATTGTTGATGGTTTTAGCGATGTGCAAGGGCAAACTATGCTCCAGAAGCGTGCTGATTGTTTGGCGCGTTTTGATGACTTACGAAAAGCATTGATGTTTGAGCCGCGCGGGCACGCTGATATGTACGGTGCATTAATTACGGCTCCTGAGCGTGAGAGTAGCCACTTTGGCGTACTTTTTCTGCATAACGAAGGTTATAGCACCATGTGCGGGCATGCCATTATAGCCTTAGCAACGGCTGCAAAAGACAGTGCTATTGCTCATTTTAATGATGGAATTAATGAGTTACGTATTGATACCCCAGCAGGGCTGATCACCGCGTATGTAGAGCTTAAAAATGCTCAGTTACAGCAAGTATCTTTTGATAATGTAGCCAGTTTTGTCGATAAGCTCGACGTGAAAGTTACATTGCCTATGGTTGGGGAGGTTAGCTGTGATATTGCATTTGGTGGCGCCTATTATGCGTTCGTTGACGCTGATACTGTTGATTTAAGCTTAGCAGCAGATAATCATGAACAGATCATTAGTCTGGGTAAAGCGATTAAACAGCAGGTAACAAAACAATATCAACCAAAGCACCCAACTGATCAGGCACTTGGTTTTTTATACGGGGTTATTTTTTACTCTAATAGTCAGGTATCACAAAGCAATCATTTTAGCCGACATGTATGTATATTTGCAGAAGGTGAGCTTGATAGAAGCCCAACTGGTACAGGCGTCAGTGCCCGCGCTGCACTTGCGTTCGCAAAAGGTGAGTTGGCGGTAGGGCAAAGTGTTAACATTGAAAGTATTTTGGGCTCAGTGTTTAACGTGAGCATTCAACAGTCATGCAATGTTAAAACACATACTGCAATTATTCCACGTGTTACAGGCACAGCTTTTGTTACAGGCAAACATACATTCTTAATTGATCCAACAGATCCCCTAAAGCAAGGATTTATTTTTCGATGAATAATCATTTTTTAGCACGCCAACAATTAATAAAACAATGTATGGCAGAGCAGAATTTAACGGCGTTATTAGTGTTAGGGCATGAGAACATTCGCTACTTGAGCGGGTTTAGTGGTAATGCCGCGTATGCAATTGTCACGCAACAACGTTGTGTATTGATCACTGATTATCGTTACTTTGAGCGCGCACAATCTGAGTGCCAAGGTTTTGAAGTGATAAGCCGCGACCGTGATAACGAAAGTTTGGGCCATTGTATTAATCGCTTTTTACCTGCTAACAGCCATTTGGGCTTTGATGCCGCATTTATTAATGTGGCGGTGTGGCAGCAAGTGGCTGATGAATTATCGAGTCACACTACGGTGGCGGTGCAAGGCTTGGTTGAGCGCCTAAGAATGATCAAGAATGAGTGGGAAATTGCACAAATTAAAGCGGCTGCTGCAATCGCAGATGAAGCGTTAGCGCAAACCCTGCCATATTTTAAAGAAGGGGTGAGTGAGCGAGATTTGGCACTAGAGCTGGAATTTAGAATGCAAAAACTAGGTTCAGAAGGCATGGCGTTCGCTACAATTTTAATGTTTGCAGAGCGTACATCGCTACCCCATGGCAGCCCAAGTAATCGCGTACTTAAAGAAGGTGATTTTATTACCCTCGATTTTGGCGCTGTTGTTAACGGCTATCGCTCAGATATGACCCGTAGCTACGTATTAGGTCAGGCATCAACTAAACAAGCGAAAATCTACAATACAGTAGCGACAGCGCAGCAAGCTGCGATTGATTTAATTAAACCTGGCGTTCCTTGCATTGACTTACAAAATGCATCACAACGCATACTCGATGGATCTGGTTTTGGGGATTATGCTGGGCAAGGGCTTGGTCACGGAGTAGGGCTTTTCTTACACGAACAGCCGTTTATCAATAGCAATTGCAAGCACATATTAGAGGTTGGCAATGTGATCACCATAGAGCCGGGTATTTATATCCCTGATTTTGGTGGTGTGCGTTTAGAAGAAGACATCTTAATTACCAGCACGGGCTATGAGATTTTAACACATGCCCCTAAACCTTTTGAGTTGGAGCTATAACAATGCAAGTTATAGAACAAGCACAGATCGATAATGCCCTTAATTTTGAGCGTTTATTAACCGCAATGCAGCAAGGTTTTGCTCGCGATTTTAGTATGCCTAAGCGAAATGTGTATGAGCTTGATAATAGTGATTCAAACCATGATGCGTTTGCAGTATTACCTGCATGGAACGAGCACGTAATTGGTGTTAAAGCCTTTACGTATTTTCCTAAAAATAGCCAAGCTGGCTATGAGTCTTTGTATTCTAAAATTATGTTGTTTTCGCGAGAGCATGGCGAGCCGTTAGCTTTAGTTGATGGTACGCGTATTACTTTATGGCGCACAGCAGCTGTGTCTGCACTGGCCAGCCATTATTTATCCCGTGAGAATAGTAAACATTTAGTCTTTTTTGGCAGTGGTAACTTAGCCGAGTATATGGTGCGAGCGCATTTGACTGTACGCAATTTTAAACGAGTCACTTTAATTGCTCGCAATCAAGAAAAGCTATTAGCTTTACAAAGTCGCTTGCAGGGGGCGTTTACTGAAGTCGAATTTGTAATAGGGCAAAGTAACGAGGCCACAATTTACAGTGCAGATGTGATCAGTTGTGCTACGGGCTGTGCAACCCCATTATTTGATGGCAATTGGTTAAAATCAGGCACCCATATTGATTTAATTGGTAACCACCATAGTGACGCAAGAGAATGCGATACGGCAACAATTACGCGTAGTCGCGTTTACGTTGATAGCAAAGCAAATGTATTAGGCGAAGCCGGTGAGTTACTTATTCCAATAAAGGAAGGGGTATTCAACGAGCAGCAACTATGCGCCGAATTAGCTGAGTTAGCGAAAGCAAACGTCTATGCTCGTATTAATGAAACCGATATTACGGTGTTTAAATCTGTGGGTACGGCGTTGAGTGATTTGATAGCCGCATATCACGTGTATCAATCTTTACAAGGTTAATAATAATGAGCACCATGCTTTTTATTTTGGGTGGTTGTTTTGTTGGTGCAGGCTTATTGCCTATTTTTAGGTGGCTGAAATGCAAAGTCAATAAGCAGCGTTGGCGAGTATGTGAAATTGATGATATTACCAATGCAGTTAATATGCGTATTGGCGCACATGAATTACTGCCACAACAGTCAATGTTAGTTAGTTTTAGGTTTAATAGCCACTTACATAGCGTGTTGATAAGTTATGATAAAACGCTATTTTCTCGATTTAAACAAGGTCTGCCCTGTTGCGTATTGGTTGATAAAAACAACCCACAAAAGGTTTATAACAATGCACAGTTGTGGCAAAACTATGCATTGTGCTGGTTGCTCAGTGGTATTAGTTTGTGGATCGGAAGTTATTTTTTTGCGTAAGGTAAGCGGCTGAGTGCTTGCGTTGTATGGTAGCTATCAAGGCCACTGACGGCTACCGTTTGGATCGACATTAAATCAATAAAACCGTCTTCTTGCACTGCAGCACCGTCGACATGTAAATCGATGATTTCACCAATCACCAGCTCGGTACCATTAATAGCTAGATGTTGATGTTCAACTAAATTAACGGCGTATTTTAAGCGGCTCTGTAAAACAAATGGGGCATCGAAGTCATTCAAATACTCTGTTTTTAAACCGGTTGCATCGAACTCTGACTCATCCCTATCATAGCGGGCTGAAGTTTGGTGGGCTTGGCTGTAAATCTCGCTATTCACTTGATTTATAGTATAAACACCAGTCTCTATAATATTTTCAAAAGTATGACGCGGTACGCTGTGCGGGCGCATGATCATACCCACCAAAGGTGGGTGTGCGCCTAAGTGAAATACCGAGCTGACAATAGCTAAGTTGGTGTTACCGAGCTTATCTTGTGTGCCAATGAGGTTAGCACTTTTAAAGCCTGATAACGAGTTGATTAATTGAGTACGAAAACGCGGCGCTAGCTCGTTAAGTTGTTGTTTTGTGAAATGCATAAAAATCCTTACCAATTGATATGTTTGCCTTGCCAATCAATATAAGCAGGTTGGCCTATATCCGTTAGCTGCTCTGGTTGCTGTAAAAGGGTATAAAGCTGCTCAGCCACAAATTCAGGGGGGAAGAGTTTGCCTTTGGCAACATTTCTTTGAAATGGTTTTGATAACTCAGTATCGGTAGTACCCGGATGAAATAACACCAACCTCGTTTGTTTTGCTCTGCGAGCCAGTTCAATCGCCGCTGTTTTAAACAACATATTTAACGCCGCTTTGGAGGCACGGTAGCTATACCAACCGCCTAGTTGGTTGTCGTCGATACTGCCTACACGGGCGCTGAGCGCAGCTATTGTGCAGGGCGTTTGTTGATCAAGTAATGGCAATATGGCTTGTATGCATAAAATTGGGGTTAGTGCGTTACTGCTTTGCAAGGTAGAGAAGTACGTTTCGTCTATGTCTTCTAATTTTTTCTCTGGCATTGCCTGAGCATAGTGGAGTAAACCATTAAAGATAATCACCTGTGAAGGGATAATATGATGAGAGCGTAAGTGCTCACTTATACTCTGTAAGCTGGAACGAGAGTAATCGCTTTGTAACTGGGTAACCTGCAGTGTATTTTGTGATAGCGCAAGTGATGAACGGCTAATACAAATCACGTTTGCGGTGGGCGTATTTTCAGCTATGCGGGCAATGTAAGCTTTAGCAATGGCACTGCTTGCGCCAAATAAAATATAGCTTGCAGGCATTATTTTATACCACATGTAGATTTACACGTTAATCGGGCAATCGGTGAGCGGTATTTTGCAAACACTTTATAAATCTGATCTGCCATAAAACGTATACCAGGTAGCTGCAATATTGTTAACCATTTATGGCGGCCAACCGTTTGCCATGCGGCAAAAGTAACATCTAAGCCATAAATCATTTCACCGTTGTCTTGCTGACCATGTAAAAAAGCCAGTGCATCTTCGTGCTTTATGTAATTAAAACGTTGTTCAAAGTCATTGGCATTAATGTCTTCTAACGTTATTTTATTATATATATCAGCCTCTTTTAACAAGCGCATTTCTTTGGCGCACAATGGGCAGTTACCATCGTAAAAAATGATCATGATTTACCTAAAATTGATCGGTACATTATTTCTTGTTACGAAATAGAATAAGCCTTGGATCTGTTAAATTAGCCGCTAGGATGATATTAATAGGATCTTACAAATATAAAGGTAAGCAAAATGCCGATTTTTAGCACATCTCACACTCCACATTTTAAAAATCGTACATTGCTTATTAAGAATGCCTTTATGGTATAAATATCAACAACGGAGTATCAGGAATGAGTGAACAATATGCCGCCTTGCGTGGGAACGTTAATTTATTGGGTCAATTACTTGGCCAAACAATTAAAGACGCCCAAGGACAAGCGATTTTAGATAAAGTAGAAGAAATTCGTGCTTTAGCAAAATCATCACGCACAGGAAACGAGCAAGACCGCCAAGCCTTAATTGATGTTCTGCATGCTTTAACCGATGAAGAGTTACTACCGGTAGCTCGTGCTTTTAATCATTTTTTAAATTTAGCTAACGTTGCAGAGCAATTTCACACTATCTCACGTTTTAATGATGTTGGTTTTTGCCAATTAAGCCCGCTTACGCAAACCTTAAAAGTATTGGCTAGCCAAGCACAATCAGGGAAAGTGAATCCAAATCAAATAGCAGACACGCTCGCAAAACTGCATATCAATTTAGTGCTTACTGCGCATCCAACAGAAGTAACCCGCCGTACAATTATAAATAAACACGTTGAATTAAGTGACTGTTTAGCGGCGCTTGAGCGTACCGATAATTTACCGTATGAGCGGGAAAATATTTTAAATCGTATTGCTCAGTTGATAAGCCAAGCCTGGCATACTGATGATATTCGCCGCTCACGCCCAACCCCAATAGACGAAGCAAAATGGGGTTTTGCAGTAATTGAAAATAGTTTATGGCACGCTGTGCCGCGTTTTTTACGTGATTTTAGTAAAGAAGTTAAACAGCATCTGGATTTAGAGTTACCTAATGATTATAGCCCAATAGAGTTTACTTCTTGGATGGGCGGCGATCGCGATGGTAACCCATTTGTCACTGCCCAAGTTACTCAGCAAGTACTTGATCATGGGCGTTGGATGGCACTTGATTTGTACAGCCGTGATATCGAGACCCTCAGTACTGAACTTTCAATGTCACAAGCCAGTGATGAACTTATTGAATTAGCAGGGCAAGATTTTGAACCGTATCGTGCTGTACTAAAAACACTCAAAGCACAAGTGAGCGAGACTGTTGCTCACCTTGGCGCTAAGATCATGAATAAGCGCACAGATGCACAAGATGTCGTGACTGATATTGACCAGTTAAAGCAGCCGCTTGAAACTTGTTATCGCTCATTGCTACAAACCAACATGGGCGTGGTTGCTAATGGTTTACTGCTTGACGTATTACGCCGTATCAATAGTTTTGGGATCCGTTTAGCGAAATTAGATGTACGCCAAGATTCATCACGTCACAGCGATGTGTTTTCAGAATTAACCCGTTATTTAGGGTTAGGTGATTACGACCAATGGCAAGAAGAAGATAAGCAAGCATTCTTACTGGCAGAGCTTAACTCGCGACGTCCACTTATTCCTAAACATTGGCAACCAAGTGCAGATGTCAAAGAAGTGCTCGACACGTTTGATGTGATCGCTAAGCAAGATGCCTCAACATTTGGTTTGTACATCATTTCTATGGCGCGCACAGCCTCTGATGTATTAGCTGTACAACTGTTACTAAAAGAAAGTGGCTGTAGCTTTAAACTCCCTGTAGCGCCATTGTTTGAAACTTTAGATGACTTAAACGCTGGTAGCGATGTGATCACGCAGTTATTAGATAATAACTGGTATCGTGGTCAAGCTGAGGGCGTGCAAAACGTGATGATCGGCTATTCTGATTCAGCCAAAGACGCAGGCATGATGGCAGCTGGTTGGGCCCAATATGAAGCGATGGATAAGCTAGTACATTTAGCAGAAGAACGCGGTATCGAGCTGGTATTATTCCATGGTCGTGGTGGTACGGTTGGCCGCGGCGGTGCACCTGCTGCCCAAGCCCTACGTTCACAACCACCGGGTTCACTCAAAGGCGGCTTACGTGTTACTGAGCAAGGTGAAATGATCCGCTTTAAGTTTGGTTTACCAAATGTTGCGCTTGAGAGCTTAAATATTTACGCCGGTGCCGTGCTTGAAAGTAACTTATTACCACCGCCAGAGCCGAAAGAAGAATGGCGTGATGTGATGGCGCTGATCAGCGAAAAATCATGCGAGCATTATCGCAATGTCGTGCGTTTTGACGAAGATTTTGTTCCTTACTTTAGAATGGCTACACCGGAGCAAGAGCTGGGTAAGTTACCTTTAGGTTCGCGCCCAGCTAAGCGTAATCCGCATGGTGGTGTTGAGAGCTTACGTGCAATTCCGTGGATTTTTGCATGGAGTCAAAACCGCCTTATGCTACCTGCATGGTTAGGTGCGTTAACAGGCTTACAAGCTGCACTTGAAAAGTACGGTGTGGAGACTCTAAATGAAATGAGTCAACAATGGCCGTTTTTCCGCGCTCGTTTAGAAATGCTCGAAATGGTATTTAGTAAGGCGGATAGCTGGTTAAGCGCGCATTATGATGATGCTCTTGTTGAGGAGCAATATAAGCCGCTGGGTGACAAACTACGCCAAGAGCTTAAGCAGGCGATTGCACTCGTGCAATCATTAAGCCCGCAGCAAAGCTTACTGGCTGATCAACCTTGGATCAAAGAGTCAATTGGCTTACGTAACCCGTATACTGATCCGCTAAATGTACTGCAAGTAGAGCTGCTTAAACGTTCTCGTGAAGCGCAAGAAGGTGCCTCGGGTGATATTGATAATGCACTGATGATCACTATGACAGGCATCGCTGCAGGTATGCGTAATACCGGTTAGTGCCTTTATTTTATGGCTTCATTGTGCTCTTTTGCAGCTTTGGGGCCATCAATTGGTAATGTGATCACAAACCGTGCGCCGTTCTCACAAGGCTCGGCGCATATATTACCAAATAAATTAGATTTTACCGCATTAAACACCACGTTCAGTCCTAACCCTAAATGATTTCCGCCTGGGTTGGTGGAATAAAACGGCGTAAAAATATCTTTTAAGATAGCGTTATCTATCCCACTGCCATTATCTTGGAAAACAATGATCACTTGGTCATCACGCTGTTGAATATCAATGCTGATTAATGCATTGTCAGTATTATTAAAGCCATGTTCATAAGCATTAATGGCTAAGGTTTTAAATATGTCACCCAGGATCGATGGGTACGTAGTAATGCTTAACTCTGCACCACTAAACTCACATTTAATTTCTTTAGAAAGATAACTTTGTAATGTGCTCATTCGTTCAGTGAGAAAGCTGCTCAGCTCAATCTTGCTCATCGGTTTATCTAACGCAATGGAGACATTTAACGCTTTAAATTCTTCAATCATGGTGGCTAACCGATTAATATTGCTGATCACTAAATCTTTAGCTGTATTACTTTGTTGAATAAAAACATTAAAGTCACTAGGAGAGAGTGTTTTATTGTGAAACTTTTGTTCAAGTAGTTGTAAGTTGTCTTGAATAAACGAACTGGCCGTAACAATAGTGCCAATGGGTGTATTTAACTGATGAGCCATACCGGAAACCAGTGCTGTGAGCGAAGCCATTTTTTCAACCTCGATTAAGTGAGATTGTGTGTTGGTGAGCACCTCTAAGGTATTTGCCAGTTCTTTCTTTTGATTATGAACACTGCGAATGGCGTACATGGCACCAAGCAGTAGTACCACTAATGAAATTGTGATGGTTAAAGATAGCTCTTTGAATGCTTTTGCTTCTGTTGCTTTAATTTGTTGCTCTTTGGTTAGATTAGCTATTTTTAACTCTTTACCTGCTATATCCACTTCAGCGATTGCTTTGGCTAAATTTACATTAGATTGGCGCAGTAACAGCGCTTGTTTACTTTGGTTATATTGTTTGTAGGCGATTAAAGCAGTTTCAAAGTCCCCGGTCGACTCTGAGAGTGAGGCTGAAAATTCGCTTACAGTGGCGGTTAAACTTAAATTTTTGAGTTGCTTAGCTTGCTGTTGTATTTCTTGAGTTAACAGCTTTGCTTTCTCTGTTTCGCCCATTTGATGGTAAGTTTTAGCAAGCGATAGCTTAGCGTTGATCAGCTCAACAGGCGTGCCACTATTGGTAAATAATAAAATAGCTTGTTGTATATAATTTACCGAGCTTGGATAGTTTTCAGTTTCTCGTTCAATTTGACCTAATAATTGATAGCTCCACGATAAATGGTAATCAAATTGATTAGCCCGTTGTAATGTTATTGCACGATCAAGTAGCTCTTTTGCTGCTTGGTACTGTTGTTTTGCCACCATCACTTTCGCTAAATTGGTCATTGCAATCGAGAAATCTAACGGCTTATTGAGTGTTTTAGTGTATTCATAGTATTGAGTAAAAACATGTTCAGCTTCATCAAGCTTATGTAATGCAAGGTATACTTCGCCAATGTTATTTTCAGTTTGATGCACTAATTCTTTTTTTCGTAAATTGGCTTGTTCAAGGGCCTGCAAAAAGTAATTAAGTGCTTGTTCGTACAGAGCAAGTTTAGAGTAAATTCCACCGCTAATATTATAATATCCATAGATTAAAGTGGGATCATTTGAACGTAAGGTCATGGCTTTATAAGTGACCAAAGTACGCATTGCTTCTTCAAGTTGATCAGTTTCTAGTTGGAACCAAGCTTTGTAATTGAGTACTTTAATTTGTTGTTCAAGAGTGAGCTCTTTGGTATCTAGAATAGTGTTAGTGAAATCTATTGCAGTGACCGGGTTCTCAGCATAAGCAGTGCGAATATTTTGCCTGAGTTCTTCATATTCAGAGTCAGTAAGAGGCGCTGCAAAAAGTATTGCGCTAAAAATTAGTAAATATACACATGCGACGATACGAAAAAAGAACGACAGTATCATAATGAGGGGCTTACCTTGTATACAGCATTTACTTAGTATAGCGAAGAATTGTTATTTTTCACCGCGCCATTAGTATCATTTCAGCAACAAAACTAATCCTTTGGGTTGGTTTTGCGCTCTGGTCAGACCTGATTTATTGTTAGATATTGACTGTTTTTATATTTTATCTAGAATGTCGGCTGTTTTGCCATTGGGGCAAGTGTGTTAATTACCGAGTAGTAAAATGTCGAATGTGTCTACTTGCATCACCTATGATGCATCCACGTCGTTGATCATGATGACGCTCAGAGGGACAGCAAGTGCACAGGATGTGATAAATTTTTATCAAATAGCGCAGCAGTATGTGTCTATGTATGGCAGCAATAAATTATTGGTTGATGTGTCCGAGTTGACCCATAAATTTCCCGCAAGTGATTTGATAACGATAATGCCAGCAATTTCAAATTGGTTAGCTCGTTGTTTTGTTGCGCGAGTAGTAAGCTTTGATGGCTTTATGCACGATTTGTTTTTGCAAAAGGCAAAACGTTTCGATATTAAAGCCGAAAACTTTGATTGTTTTAATAGCGCTAAAAATTGGTTAGTAAATCAACCTAGCATTTAAGCGTTGAACATTTTAGACTAGTTAGCCATTAAATTATGAAACTAGTCTATGCCTACAACATCTCTTCAAACAGCCACTGCTTTTAGCTTTAGTGCTGGGCAACAACAACAGTTGTATCTAACAATAAAACGCCATGCGGGTATTTTACCCAGCACTGATGTGGCAGCTCTGTGTCAACAGTATAACCAGCCGGTGGATGTAATTTTACGTGCTTGTCTTCCTATTGCGGCACAGTTTGCCGTTGCACCTATTTCGCAATTTTTTGTAGGTGCAATAGTGTGCGGTCTTGATGCACAAGGTGAGCAACATTTTTATTTTGGCGCGAATGTTGAATTTACCCAGCAGGCATTAAGCCTTGTGGTACACGCGGAGCAATCTGCTATTAATAATGCGTGGCTCAATGGGGCGAAAAAAATTGTAAAAATTGCCATCAGCGATGCACCATGCGGCTATTGCCGCCAATTTATGAATGAATTGGCAGATGCACAGAGCTTTGATATTTTACTGCCAAAACAGCAGTTTAAATTAACCGAATTATTACCTTATGCATTTGGCCCACAGGATTTAGGTAATGCATATAGCCTCTTTAATCCTGCACCTCAATTGCATGGGTTTGCTGTAACGACTGAGTTTGATGAGCAGTTACTCAGTTGCGCGTTGGCAGCGTACGTTCCTTACTCGGGAAATTATAGCGCGGTTAAAATTAGCACGTTCGAAAATGGTGATTTTTATGGCTGTTATGCTGAGAATGCAGCGTATAGCCCAAGTTTATCGCCACTACAAAGTGCAGTAAGCCAACTACATTTAGCTGGTTTGACAATGAGTAAAGAGGTTGTCAAAGGGATTGAGTTATTGCAAACGCAAGGCAAGGAAAATCAGTTAACTGCCAGTCAAGCAGTACTGGCAAGTTATAATGACTTACCAGCACTGCAAAGCATCAGTTTACCATTGAAGATTAGACCAACAGTAATTTAGCAGCTTCGAGTACCACGGCGACGGACTTCTTCTCAATCTCGCCGTGATCTACATTTGGGATCTCTTGACGCGTACGATTGACTAATACCCCTGCGACACAAGCGGCTTTTAAACCAAGGGCAGCACACATAGTGAATAGTGTTGCTGATTCCATCTCATAGTTCATGACTCCCAGTTTTTGCCATTCTTCACAGCTACCTTGAAACGCTTTTGGTACATAACCTGAGTAGGTATCGTAACGTTCTTGCCCTGGGTAGAAAGTATCGCTTGATGCAGTAATACCAATATGAAAATCAATCCCTAAATTACCACAAGCTGTAACCATTGCTTGAGTGCTAAAAAAGTCGGATACAGCTGGAAAGCTAAGTGGTGCAAAGTGCTGGCTTGCGCCATCTAAACGCACAGAAGCTTGGCTAATTAAGATATCACCTTCATTTATATGTGGTTGAATAGCGCCTGTTGTGCCAATACGTAAGAACGTATCAACACCTAACTGTGCCAGCTCTTCCACAGCAATAGATGTTGAAGGGCCACCTATACCGGTTGAGCAAATCACCACAGAGTGACCATTGAGTTGCCCTAAATAAACGTGAAACTCACGGGTTTTAGCAAGACATGTGGGGTTTTCAAGAAACGTAGAAATACGGGCTGCACGATCTGGATCGCCTGGCACAATTGCCAATGTCGCGCCTTGTAAGTCGTTACGTGTGAGCCCTAAGTGAAATACCTTTTCCATAGCGAAGCCTTATTATTACTTTTGCTTTTAACGTGATAGCCACGTTAATTTTTAAAGAGTCGTTGTCAATTTAGCATAATTACCAGAATGCTAAATGCTGTACAGGACGGATGTCCGTTTTTATAAAATAGGGGGTGCTCTGTCTGATAACCAACTGCTTAGCTACCCGTTTAATCTTAAAAAATAAATAGACTTTAAGGTTTATTCATTGCATTTGAATAATCAAGCAGTCAGCACAGCGATGCAATAGCCAAGCCGGTTGACTTGTCTGTATAGACACTATATCTATCTTACTGAGTATATAATTTGAATTTATACGCTGTTTGAAAATAAAAGTTAAGCTTATGTTTTATATTAAGTAAATTGTTTTTTAGAAGGTGAGGCTGGTTTGGCTATTTGCACTTTTTTTGGGCCAACAACGCTAAATGAAGCTTTTATTAAATTTATTTTTTAGCAGTTTTCTTTTTGCATAATTACGCAAAAGAGCAAAGTGAGGAATCGTTATGAGCACACAATGGCAAACATTTAAAAGCAAAGTTGAGCACTGTTTATGCCCACCTGGTGATGGTGTTTTTACGGTGAATACCGCAAAAGAACGTAAAGCTGCACTGCGCATGAAACTCTATGGACAAGAAGATAATGTAGATACTTTGTGGCGTGACTCGTTAGACACTTTATCAAACAGCCCATACAAAGCTGTTACGCTTGGGATCAGCTCTGATTGTGGTGGTGGAATACTACGTGGCGCTAACTGGGGGCCGTTATTTTTACGTTCCACCTTAATTGATCAACAGCCACAGGCTAAATCATTTGATTTAGGCGATGTGCGGGTTATTCCCCATTTATTGCATGATAAATACTTAAATGATGCAACTATCAGCAATTGCCAAAAAGCATTGTACGACAACCCAAACAGTGAGTATTACGTAAGCCCTTTATCTATTACGGAAGATGTCTGCGACAGCTTTTACGCAACCTTTAAAGATAAAGGTATTTTTGGTATTGGAGGCGATCACTCAATTAGTTACCCACTGACAAAAGCTTATTTAAAAGCCAAGCGTGAGCAAGGTAAACGTACTGCGATTATTCATTTTGATGCACATACAGATTTACTTGTTGAGCGTTTAGGTATCGATTTATGTTTTGGCTCATGGTGTACTCATATTTTAGAGTTCTTGCCTGCACCACATCACCTTATTCAATTTGGTATTCGTTCAAGTGGTAAACCTAAGGAGCACTGGGAATCGACATTCGGTATTAAGCAACATTGGGCGCATGAGATCATTGAACGTGGTGCACCAGCGGTTGCGGCTGAGGTGATTGCTCAGTTAAAGGCAGATAATGTGGATGAGCTTTATGTTAGTTTTGATATCGATGCGTTGGATGAAGAGTTTGCATCGGCAACGGGTACACCTGAAGGTAACGGCTTAACACCTAATCATGCATTAGATATATTAGTGGCATTAGCTGATGAGTTTCCGATAACTGGCGCAGATATGATGGAAATCGCACCATTTACAGATAGCTCGCTTGTTGGTCAATCAAGCTCTGAAACCACGCTGAGAGAAGGTGCGAAAATTTCCGCTTTTTTAATTAATGCGATGAATCAAGTAAAATAAAAATAAGCAGCATGCAATGACATGCTGCTTTTTTAATTCACAAATCAGTGATTCCCCGTTATATTTAATTTACGCTCAATCAAAACTTAAAATAATAATTTGTGGGGAAATAGTGGCTAAGTGGTGTTGTTTTTTATTCATAATTATTAGTAGTCAAAGTGTCGCTAAATTAAATATAGTGACTGAGCACTTTCCACCTGCCCAATACCTTGATGAAAATAACCAACTAGTGGGGGATATTGCTGATAAAGTACGCCGAGTGTTAGATGCTTCAGCGCTTGATTATGCAATATCAGTCAATGGCTGGAGTACAGCATTTAACATGGCGCTGCGTGATCCGCAGACATGTATTTTTTCGATGACGCGTTCAATTTCCCGTGAAAATAAATTTGTTTGGATTGCAAAATTAGCCGAGTTAGACGCTTATTTATATGCCTTAAACTCCAAAAATATAGCGATTACTTCCTTGGAGCAAGCAAAGCAATATCGTATTGCGGTATTAAAAGATAATTACAGCCACCATTATTTATTATCACAAGGTTTTGAAGAAGGTAAAAACCTGATGTTAATGAGTAGCTTTGATAATATTTTCCAAATAGTTCAAAACCGTAAAAACAGCATCGATATGGTTGTTTTACCCGAGCAACGTGCGCAATACGAACAAGCAAAAGGTGATATGGCTGATAAGTTATTACCTGTTTTACGATTGGATCTGGAGCAACCAGGGCTTTACTTTGCGTGTAATAAACAATTAGACAATCCTACCAAAACGAGACTCAGCAGCGCATTTAGTACCTATCAATAAGCTTTAAATCACTTTTAGCTAATTGATATTAAAAGCTTTTTAATATTACTTAAATTTCAATTGCCGAACCTTTAAAAGGGGCTATAATCCAGCTGCTTTTGCTTATAAAAGCGCTTATTTTTGGAGTTATAAATGGGTGACTTAATCGGGATTGGTTTGTTGATCTTGATCAGTGCGTTGTTTGCGATGTCGGAAATCGCCATTGCTGCATCGCGTAAAATTAAATTAAGAGTTATGGCTGATGAAGGGAATGCAAAAGCGGCTGCTGTTTTAAAACTGCAAGAGCAACCCGGCGCTTTTTTTGCCATGATTCAAATAGCCTTAAATGCGATCGCCATTTTAGGTGGTATTGTTGGTGAACAGGCACTTTCACCTTATGTAGAAAGTGTGTTGGTGATGGTTTACCAAGGGCCGCTGTTAGCACAAATTAGTTTTTTAATTTCGTTTTTCACGATTACCTCATTATTTATTCTATTTGCTGATTTAATGCCAAAGCGTTTAGCGATGATCATGCCAGAAGCTGTGGCTGTAAGGCTGGTTACCTTAATGCGTTGGGTTACCTTTGCATTAACTCCATTAGTGGTGTTTTTTAACGGCTTAACGAACGTTATTTTAAGAATATTTAAAGTACCCGCCGAGCGTGAAGATATCGTCACCACCGAAGATATTGTTGCGATGATGGACGCTGGTGCTGAATACGGCAGTTTACAGCAGCAAGAGTATGACTTAATTGGTAACGTATTTGACTTAGAAGCGCGCTTTTTATCGAGTGTTATGTCACCTAGAGACCAAATCGTTTATTTTGATATTAATGAAGCGAGTGCGGACATTGCCAGTAAAATTATTGAGCACCCTCATAATCATTTTTTAGTGTGCAATGGTAACTTAGATAAATTAATCGGCTCGGTCGAGTCGAAAGATATCTTACGCCAAGTACTCAAGGGAGATGCAGCAAAGATCAACAGCGAGATGCTTGAGAAAGATATTTTTTATTTACCAGAAACACTCAGTTTATCTGAAGCGCTAAACGCATTTAAAGCGGCAGCTAAACCGTTTGCTGTGGTGGTTAATGAATATGCGCTAGTGGTAGGTATTGTAACAGTAAAAGATTTAATGAAAGGGTTTATGGGCGATTTGATAACTCATACCGGAGATGAACTGATCATTGAGCGAGACGAAAACTCGTGGTTAGTCGATGGCTTAACCCCTGTTGTAGATCTGGCAAAAGTTTTGGAGATCGACGAATTTCCCGATCAAATGCATTACGAAACCGTGGCTGGGTACTTAATTTACTCAATGAAGCGTATTCCAAAACGCGCTGAATACATCCAATATGCGGGTTTTAAGTTTGAAGTGGTTGATGTCGAAGGCATAAGGGTTGAGCAGTTGTTAGTGTCAAAAGTAACTTCGTTGGCGACTAGTAACAATGACGCACAGTGAGAAAAATAAGGTTGGTTATTTAAAACGTTGCTTGTTGTTGCAGATTAGATAGTTAACAATATAAGCCGTGTTTAATTATTTTTTCAAGGTATTTCATGCCGCTTTTTTCGCGTGTATTGCTTTTGTGCTTTAACAGCAGCGCTTTGTTTTTGTTTGCTTTACTAAAATCGCATGTAACGTTTGCCGATAATAAAGAACAAACGTTGATCATTATGGGCAGTGCAATTGAAACCTGCACTAGCTTAACTCCCCAGTTTTGTAATATTGATACTCCATTAGGGAATGAAAAAGGGGCAGTGTACTTATTAACTTCGCACGTAATTGATGATGTACAGAGTCACTGGCCAACGGCAGATAAAAGCCGTTTGGCGCCAACAGTGAGCAGTTTAAAGCGATTGTTAACAACACATCCATCAGCGCTTAGTAAACAAGAATTGCTCTGGGCGTGGCGCGATATAGCAAGTGAGCAGTTAAGCCAGTTATCGCAAGCTGAATTTGAGTACGTTGTTGATATGCTTGAAATTGCTAAGCCGAATGGGCAAAGTAGGGTGTTTAATATTGATATTGAACACAGCAAGCAAGCTCAAGGGTGGTTAACCGACAGCTATAAATTTATTGCGGCGAGTTTAAAAGTTAAATCGCAGCAACCCAGCTTATTAGTACTGACGACGGGTGCTCGAGACCCTTATGCTGATGCTAATTATTATGAAACGGTATTATCACAAACAGGAGTGGCAATTGAATGGCTGCCTTTAACTCCTTCGCTTGTATCAGCATTACAGGAAAAGCAATGTGATCAATTAACAACCTACCGAGCACAGGCGAATGTTTATAATCGTGAGCGTGTATATCCAACGCGTATTGCCCAAGAGCAAGCAGCCTGCTCGCAGGGTGTAGCGCACCTTACGGCGCGGATCAAAGCAAGCACGGGCATTATGTTAGTCGGGACTGAATTTGATAATGCTACAGAGCAGCGTTTAACGGCTGCTTTATTTGATTCTCGCGGGAATGCTTACCCGTGGACTGATGCAATTGCTGATGCGCCAGTATTAATAACCTCGGGCTTTAGTGGCAACTTATTGTCAGGAAAGCAGGAGCAGACAGGCAATAGTGTTACTGTTAAACCAATTTCTAGTTTAGCTGCGTTGCAAGGCCAACAAAGCGTTTTAGGACATGGGTTAGGCAGTGTCCCATTTGCTTTACTGGATACGTATTTTAGCGAGAAGAACCGCAGCGTGGGACTTGCTACTTCTTTATCAGCCAGTAAGCAAACAGATGGATTAGGGATTGATGAACAGACTAGCTTGGTGGTGATAAAATCGGCCCAAAGTAATGTATTAACTGTGTTAGGTGAGCGCGGTGTGGTGCATGTGAAATCAAAAGCGAAACAGCAATTTCAATTTGATTATTGGCCTTCAGGTGCTGTAATTGAAATAAAGAATGATGCCTTTTTATTAAGTCAGCGTAGTATTGATAATGCGTTACCTGCAATTAAAATGCCGCCTTTACCGATGCAGCGTTTTAGTAATATTTTAATGGATGCTAAGTTGCGCTCCCTTACTCAAGCGATGTGTTTAAGCCAAGACAAAACGGCTGTCGGCCAACAGGATCAGTTTTTAGTAACGCTAACGGCGAGTAAAAATACCCAATATCATCGCTTAAATTCAAGTAGCACAGGTTGTGCAATTACCCAGCTTAATGTGAATATTTCAACAATTCAGTAAGTTTCTTCATTTTATAAATGAGCTACTTGTGCAGTAGTCAGTCGCTCATTTTAAATTGATGCCCTTGTGCAATTCATGCTTATCTAAACAGCGTCAATAATGCCATGTCATTTGGCACATAAATAATTTTAAATTACCTTTTAGTGGTTTCTATTCTCTGTATTTAAGTGTTTTCATATACTTAATTTTACAGCACCTAAGAAGTAGCCGTTATGACACACTGCGGCTATTTAGGCTATCGAGTTGTACTGACTTAGAGCGCACAGTCAAGCATTTTTACAAGCCTTTACACCCCTTATACCTTTTAAAAATAATTCTCAATTAACGTTGGAAAATGCAATAAATTAATTTAGAATGATCGTTCATTCTAAATTAAGGGTAGTTAACATGCAGCGTTCACGCGTCGTTCTTTTTACTGTTACCGCTTTGGCAAGTGTAGTTGCTTTATCCGGTTGCGATCAAAGTCCTCAAGTCAGTCAGCAAGCTAAACAAGCAATTCCGGTTGGGGTGATCACTTTAAAGAGTCAACCATTAACCTTGACTAAAGAGTTACCGGGCAGAGTTACCGCTTCGCAAGTGGCTGAAATTCGTCCGCAAGTAAACGGGATTATCCAATCGCGTTTATTTACTCAAGGGGCTGAAGTTAAAAAAGGACAGGCGTTATATCAAATAGACCCGTCGACGTTTGAAGCGCAGGTTGCAACGAGTAAAGCGGCGATCACCAAAGCGCAAGCGAGTATCGCTAACGCTAAAGCAAAATCAGAGCGTTATGATGAGCTGTTAAAAATAAAAGCCGTAAGCCAGCAAGACTTTGACGAAGCTGATGCAAGCTATAAAGGTGCTCAAGCTGATTTATTAACTGCACAAGCGCAACTAAAGACTGCACAAATTAACCTAGAGTACAGTAAGGTTAAGTCACCAATCAGTGGTCAAATTGGCAAATCTAATGTGACCGCGGGAGCGTTGGTCAGTGCTAACCAAGCGACGGCACTTGCTACAGTCACGCAGCTTGATCCTATTTATGTTGATTTAACCCAATCAAGCAGTGAATTAACACGTTTGAAAAAAGCCATTGCTAATGGTGAGCTCAACAAAGATCTTGCTATCCATTCAGCGGTTGAATTAAAAATGGAAGATGGCTCAGTGTATCAACACAAAGGTACCTTACAGTTTTCTGAAGTGACGGTTGACCCAAGTACAGGTTCAGTGACGTTGCGTGCTGAATTTCCAAACCCTGAAAAACTATTATTACCAGGCATGTATGTGAGAGCTGTGATTGTTGAAGGCGTCAAAGCTAACGCTATTTTAGCGCCGCAACGTGGTATTAGCCGTAATACCAAAGGTGAGCCAACTGCCATGGTAGTTAGTAAAGACAACACTGTAGAGCCTCGGGTATTAAAAACAGATCGTACTGTCGGTGCTAATTGGTTGATCACCGATGGTTTAAATGATGGTGACAAGTTAATTGTTGAAGGCTTACAAAAAATAGCGCCGGGCGCACCTGTTAATGCAGTGCCAGCCGAAACTGCTAAAACTCAATAACGGAGTATTTTAATGTCACGATTTTTTATCGACAGGCCTATTTTTGCATGGGTATTGGCCATTGTAGTTATGTTGGCGGGTATACTTGCAATCAAAGGGCTACCTATTGCTCAGTATCCTTCTATTGCGCCGCCAGCCATTAGCATTCAAGCAAATTATCCTGGGGCATCAGCGCGTACTTTAGAGGATACGGTAACACAAGTTATTGAACAAAAAATGAAAGGCTTGGATGGCCTGTTATATATGTCATCAACGTCGGAATCAAACGGCTCAGCCACGTTAACGCTGACGTTTGATGCTGATACCGATCCTGATATCGCACAAGTTCAAGTGCAAAACAAACTTGCTTTAGCAACGCCATTATTACCGCAAGAAGTGCAGCGCCAAGGTGTATCGGTGGCTAAATCTGCCCGTAACTTTTTAATGGTGGTTGGTTTTGTATCTGAAGATGGCAGCATGAATAACATCGACATTGGTGATTATGTTGCATCGAACGTGCAAGACATTGTCTCGCGGGTTAATGGGGTAGGCGAAGTACAGCTATTTGGTTCGCAATATGCGATGCGTATCTGGCTTGATCCTAATATGCTGCAAAAGTATAAACTGACACCGTCTGATGTTAGTGCTTCGATCAGCGCGCAAAATGCGCAAGTATCAGCTGGCCAATTAGGTGCGTTACCGGCTATTTCGGGTCAGCAGTTAAATGCCACAGTGACGGCACAAAGTCGTTTGCAAACCCCAGATCAATTTAGAGATATTTTTGTAAAGACCAATCCAGATGGCTCGGTTGTGCGTCTAGGCGACGTAGCTAAAGTTGAACTCGGTGGTGAAAATTACGGTGTTGTTGCCCGTTTTAATGGTAAACCCGCCTCTGGATTAGGGGTAAAACTGGCAAGTGGTGCAAATGCGCTTGATACAGCCGCTGGAGTAAAAGCTGCATTAGCTGAGTTAGAGCCATTTTTCCCGGAAGGTTTAGCCAGTGTTGTGCCTTACGATACAACGCCATTCGTATCTTTATCAATTGAAAAAGTAGTCAGTACATTAATTGAAGCCGTTGTGTTGGTATTTTTGGTTATGTATCTGTTTTTACAAAACTTTAGAGCAACGCTAATTCCGACCATTGCCGTACCTGTGGTTTTGCTAGGGACGTTTGCTGTGTTGCAAGTATTGGGCTACTCAATTAATACCTTGACCATGTTTGCCATGGTGTTAGCGATTGGCTTGCTGGTGGATGATGCCATCGTTGTGGTGGAAAACGTAGAGCGGGTAATGACTGAAGAGAAGCTGTCACCGCTTGAAGCAACACGTAAATCAATGGATGAAATCAAAGGGGCATTGGTGGGTATTGCGATGGTGTTGTCGGCAGTATTCGTACCGATGGCGTTCTTTGCGGGTTCAACTGGGGTAATTTACCGTCAGTTTTCGGTGACTTTAGTCACTGCGATGAGTTTATCTGTGTTAGTGGCACTTATTTTAACCCCAGCATTGTGTGCAACTATGTTAAAGCCAAGTCACGTTCATAATGACAAGTCATTGTTTGGTCGTTTCTTTATTGGTTTTAACCGCGGCTTTGATAAAACTAATAGTGGTGCGCAAAGCTTTGTTGGGCGCATGATCAAACACAGCAAACGTTACCTTTTATGTTATGGCTTAATTGTAGGCGGTATGGTGTTTATCTTTTCACAATTACCTTCTGCATTTTTACCAGACGAAGACCAAGGCATTTTGTTTAACCAAGTAAGTTTACCTGCGGGTGCGACAACGGAGCAAACGCTCAAAGTTGTGGAAAAAATGGAAAAGCATTTCCTAGAAGATCAATCTGAAGCGGTACGTTCAGTGTTTAGTGTTACAGGCTTTAGTTTTGCAGGATCTGGTCAAAATGCGGCGATTGGCTTTGTTGGTTTAAAACACTGGGATGAACGTCAACGCGATGATTTATCAGTGGGTGCGGTTGCAGGTAAAGCCATGGGCTATTTCTCAACCATAAAAGAAGCGTTTGTGTTTGCCTTCCCACCACCTGCGGTTGTAGAACTGGGTACTGCTAATGGCTTTACTATGTTTTTACAAGATCGTGTAGGGCTTGGTCACGATAAGCTACTCGAAGCGCGTAATATGTTGTTGGGCATGGCTGCACAAAGCCCAGTGCTCGCTGGTGTACGTCCCAATGGTCAAGAAGATAAACCAGAGCTGGAGCTTGATATTGATTTAGCCAAAGCAGAAGCGCTGGGCCTTAAACAGGCTGATATCAATAATACTCTGTCTACAGCGTGGGGTAGTAGTTATGTCAATGACTTTATTGACCGTGGCCGTGTGAAAAAAGTTTACCTACAAGGCACACCTGAGTCACGTATGGTGCCAGAAGATTTAGATAAATGGTATGTACGCAATAGCAGTGGTGAGATGGTGCCATTTACAGCATTTGCTCAGTCATATTGGACTTATGGTTCTCCTCGTCTTGAACGTTATAATGGTTTTTCAGCAATGGAAATTCAAGGCTCAGCAGCGCCTGGTTACAGTACTGGTCAAGCGATGGATGAAATGGAGAAACTAGTTAAACAGTTGCCATCAGGTATAGCGTTTGAGTGGACGGGTATTTCATACGAAGAACGTTTAAGTGGTGGCCAAGCTCCAATGCTGTATGCGTTATCATTACTGGTGGTGTTTTTATGTTTGGCGGCGCTTTACGAGAGTTGGTCAGTGCCAGCTGCAGTAATGATGATTGTACCTTTAGGGGTGTTTGGTGCTGCAATGGCGGCCTTTGTTGCTAATTTATCGAATGACATCTACTTACAAGTCGGTTTATTAACGACCATCGGGCTTGCATCTAAAAATGCTATTTTGATTGTTGAATTTGCTATTCATAAAATGGATGAAGGAATGGGCCTAGTTGAGGCTGCAATTGCGGCAGTACGGTTACGTCTTCGTCCTATCATGATGACATCGATGGCGTTTATTTGCGGCGTATTGCCACTGGCTATTGCTTCAAGTGCAGGTTCTGGTGCGCAAAATGCGCTGGGTATCTCTGTTATTGGTGGCACACTTGCGTCATCAATTATTGTGGTGGTGTTTGTACCATTGTTCTTTGTATTAGTCAGACGAGTTTTTCCTGGCAAACACAAGGCTGTAGCGCAGGAGCAAGCAAATGAAGTTTAAAGCATTGAGCCTAGCAAGCATGAGTGTGTTGGTACTAAGCGCGTGTCAGATGGCCCCAGAGCTTGAAGACATTCCATTACCAGTACCTGATAATTACGCAGTGGAAGCTGGGCAAGGTAATGTTGCTGATTTAAAATGGCAGCAGTTTTTCAATAATGAAAAACTACAAGCTCTAATTGAACAGACCTTAATCCATAATAAAGATATCAAACTCGCTGCACTTAATGTGCAGCAAGTAAGAGCTTTGTACCAAATTGAAGACTCAGCTTTATACCCTTCGATTGATTTTTCAGCTTCGGGGACGCGTCAGCGCCTGCCTGCGGATTTATCATCAACGGGGAGTGCAAATATAAGCGAAAGTTATTCAGCTACAGTGGGGATGACTGCTTACGAGTTAGATTTGTGGGGTAAGGTTCGTAATCAATCAGATCAAGCTTTACAGACTTTATATGCCTCAGAGCAAACACAAACCAGTGTAAGAATTAGTTTAATTTCTGAGCTGGTGAATGCATGGCTCAATTATGCGGCGGACAAAGAATTGTTAGCCCTTGCCTATGAGACGCTTACAAGTCAGCAAGAGTCATTGGATCTAATGGAAAAAACTTATGCACTTGGTGCGGCGTCTAAACTCAGCCTTGCCCAAGTGCAAAGTACGGTTGCTACTGCCAAAGTGGATATTGCTAATTATCAGCGTTTATTAAAACGCGATAAAAACGCATTGGATTTATTGGTTGGCCAAGTTGTAGAGCCTGATTTACTGCCTGTTGAGAGTTTAGATGAAGTTTTAAACTTTCCCGCAGTGCCGGTTGGTATGCCATCTGAATTATTGGAGCAACGCCCAGACATTAAAGCGGCTGAGTATCGTTTACTAGCAGCAAATGCCAATATAGGTGTAGCAAAAGCCGCGTTTTTTCCTAGTATAAGCCTGACAGCAAATGCCGGTACTGCATCGGCCGAGCTAGATAACTTGTTTTCATCTGGCTCTGGGACTTGGAGTTTTGTGCCATCCATTAATTTGCCTATTTTTAATATGGGTCGAAATCAAGCTAATTTAGATGTGGCGCAAACGCAGCAACAAATTGCTTTAACGACCTATGAGCAGACCATTCAACAGGCTTTTAAAGAAGTTTCAGATTCGTTGGCTGACAGAGAAGGGTATATGCAACAGTTGGCAGCGCTTGAAGAGCTTTATAATAGCAATCAAGTAACGTTTACTCTGTCGCAAGCTCGATTTGAAAAAGGGGCGGACAGTTATCTACAAGTACTCGATGCCCAAAGAAACTGGGTGAGTGCAGGGCAGCAGTTGATCACTGGGAAAAAAGCATTTATTGCCAGTCAAATAAGCTTGTACAAGGCTGTAGGTGGTGGCTGGCAGCGTTCTGAATAACGCTTGTATTGGCTTATTTTAAAGCTAGTTTGCATGGTTTTAGTTGTATAGCAACAGACCAGTAGTTAAGATCATGTAAACTAGTTTAAATTTATCAGGTTAAAAAAGAAAAGCAGCGCTTTTCGAGGACACCATGAATACCAAAACCAAAAGAAAAACAGATCCCGCTTTGGCACATGCTCGTAGGGAGCAAGTTTTAGCAGCTGCCGCAGATTGCTTTAAGCGTAAGGGCTATCATGGCGCAGGCATGGCTGAAATATCAAGAACAGCGGGCATGAGCACGGGTCATATTTATAATTACTTTGCTAGTAAAGAAGCGATTATTGAGTCTATTATCGAACGAGATATGGAGGAAATGTTTTCTATATTTCAAGAGTTTGAGGATCAACCAGGTGATCTCGTCACCATTTTATTGGATGGACTTGATAATGGTGTAGAGCGCCATACTGATATAAATCAAGGTGCACTTGATTTAGAAATGCTAGCTGAAGCAGCCCGTAATGAAAAAGTAGCTCTATTACTTAGAGAGTCAGACAAGCTGGCGCGAGAGAAAATGCGCAGCTTGCTGATTGGTGAAAGGAGCCCGTTAAAATTAGCCTCAATGGCTGAGATAGACAGCCGTATAGAAGTGATGTTTGCTGTAATGAGCGGGCTGTTATTACGCAAAACACTTAACCCTTCGATTAATAAAGCGGGGTTACTCGTTGCATTACGTCCAGCGATGAAAACATTACTTACGCCCTTTGAGTCACTAGAGCCGCTCAATTGACCATTGCATGGCGATAAGTGCAATCGCGAATGAACCTGCAGGCATTAACCATTTTTGATACCAAGAGTGGTTTCTTGCCCAAATAAGTAGTGGCAGTGCGACAATTAAAATAGCCAATTGGCCTACCTCGACACCTAAATTAAAGGCTAACACGCTAAGTAATTGATAGTCATTAGATAAACCAAACTCCCCCAATACACTGGCAAACCCCATTCCATGTAGCAAGCCAAAACCAAAGGTGATCCAGCCTAATCGCAGTATGAGCGGCCAAATATTATTAAGTGCTGCAAATAATACAGAAACAGCAATACCTAACTCTACCCAGCGGCTACTAGGTGAGAGTAAATCCATGGCTGTTGCAGTTAGCGTAATTGAGTGTGCTAACGTAAATGCAGTCACAATCCAGGCTGTGTGCTTAAAAATAGCGATTTTCGAATCAATACCTTGCCATGTGTTGTTTTTGCGAACCAATACACAGGTTAGTAATAGTGCGATTAAAAATAAAATATGATCAGGGCCCATCCAAATATGCAATATGCCTTGATAAACATATTGGGTAAATGTTTCGGTATAACTGCTGCCAGTTAAGTCAAAGGTTTGCGTAGAATATCCCGCACTTAACACCCGAGTTTGGTTTTCTATAGTGGTTATTGCTTTATGGTTTGCATCAAGGTTAAAAAATGCCTTGTAACTAAGGGTGAAAGTACTGTCAGCGGCGCAATTAAAGTTCAGTGGGATCACTACAAACGGTTGATTAAAATGAGAATCAAGCTTTAAAGATGCGCTGCTAAAGATTGTGCATGGCTGCTCATCTAGAGTTGTGGCATTTAATGAGGCTGCGCTAAACGTATCGATAGCCGTTCGCTTTGCGGTTATTTCTTGCCATGTGATATAGCCATCTGCATTTAAGTCAAAAGCAATTTCTTGTTCTAAATCGGCCAGCTCTACTTGCCAACTCCCCGTGAAGTGACGCTTTTCATCGTTTGATTCAACTAAGTCTAAATTTAAGTAACTGGTACTGAGTTGGTGACTATACCCAACATTACTGAGCATAAAAAAAACACTATAGAGAAGTATGATAAATAGCTGTTTCATAGCGATGCTCCCTGTGCACGTTTAAGTAATTGTTGGTCAGACTCAAGTTTAGCGTGCTGCCAATTAACTTTTGCCCAGTACAAGGCTTTGTCTGGCTGTTTATTAAGATCTAAATAATAGCGAGCAAGATCACTGGCATGATACTCATCCTGACGTAACTCTCTTAACTCTACACGCTTCGCCATGATTTTTTGCCAGTTGTTTTGTGGGTTTTTTGTATTGTTTTGTTCAGCAATTGCTAGGCGCAGTAACAGTGCATCCTCTAGGTTTTGATTATCATTCGTTAGTGAAGGGATGGTATTAAGTATTTTTTGATAATGACCTAGAGCTAGCTGAATATCCGCCCAAAGCACCACCAGGCTTACCGGTGCGTTAGCTAAAGAAAGTGTATTTATATGGTTTAGTGCGGCCTTTGGGTTATTTAATCGAAGTGCCATTTCGCCTAATACATGGCGTGTAGTATCACTTTGTTTGTGCGGCACACTACTATTTTTCAAGCTTTGGTAACTTTGTGCTAATTGCCCATTTTGGCTTAATACATCAAGCGCACAGGTGTTAACTACATCGATTGTTGTCAGGCCCACAAGTTGCAAGCACTGCTCTTTAGCTGCAGAAAATTTACCTTGTACCATTAACATATTAGCGCGTAGTAGCCGTGTATTAATATGATCAGGGTGTTGCTGTAACACCTCTTGAGTAACTAATAATGCTTTTGGAAATAAGTGCTCGCGCTGTAATACACGTGCATACATGTAACCAATATCCGCTGTTGGTGATTGTATAAAGCGTTCATGCAGTTGTGCCTTTAGCAGTCCTTGGTTGGTTTCTGTTTGTCCTACTTGCTGACTGCGAAGTAGCAGTGCCATGAGTTCATTTGTACTGAGTGTAGCAATATTAGTTGAACGTGCTTTAGTAATTACAGTTTCACCGCTAGGAATATAAGGTTCAGCCCATATATGAAAAGGCACGATTAAAGTTATGTAAATAAGCACACGAGTGATCATAGTGTTCTCCTAAAATGGCCATCCGTGGCCGGCAAGTTTTTTGAAATAAAGCTTAATTATCTGTTAATAGCTCATCAAAGTTAGCTTGTTCATCCGCGTTGGTGAATATCCGCCCATTTACACTCAATGGTTTATCTGTTGCAGTTTGGTTAAATGCAGCACGGCCAAATTGCGCAAAATCCACTTCTAGTGCTTCGATGGTAATATCGACCATTGCTGTTACTTGGCTGTTTACACCATCACTTACTGCAAAGGTAAAGCTGTCTGAACCGGTAGTTTCAAGGTTAGGTGTGTAGGTATAGCTGCCATCATTGTTGACTACCACTGTGCCTAACATTGGTTCCGTCACTAAGCTAAACGTTAGGTTGTCACCTTCAGGATCAGAGCCTTCAAGCATGTCTGCAATTGCGACTTCAGTTTGTGTGGTCACCATAGCAGCGGATGCTGTAGGTGCTTTATTGACTTTAGGTGGCGTAGTGACTTTGTCACTGTCGTCATCGTTACAGGCGCTGAGCGTAAGCGCAGCAAGCAGTAACCCTAGGTGTGATAATTTAAAGTGTTGCATGAGTGTTCTCCTTATTTAGACCCAGCAAGCGGTGTTGCTAAGTAAGGGAAGCTTGCATCCATCATGGTTGCGTTAAGTGGCGCACCATCTGTAAACGGTACATTACCAACACTGGCTTGATCAGAAGTACATAGGCCTAAATCTGTGTCAGTACCGTTAACTGGGATTGGGTAACATAGACGACCCATCACCACACGAAGTGCAATATCAACCACGTCATCACCAGGGCGACGACCATTTGGGAAACCTGCTAAATCATCACCTGCTACACCAAAGGCAGATTGATCTGCCTGCGCTTTTGCTGCGATTGCAGTATTCAAACGTAACATTTCCGCACCGGTTACCGTCGCTAACTGATTTACACCCGGGAAGCCCGTTAAAAACGCAGTAACTAAATCATTACGTGGGAAATTAGTCGGTGCTAGCGTTTCGAGGTTGGCACCTAAGGTGCTGTTAACTGCATCTTTGAATAAAATGTTTAACAGCTCAGGTAAAGATGGGTGCGTGACGTAGTCAATAAATTGTCCGTCATCTTTAGGTGCAGAGGTAGAGAACGTATCTTTATCTTTCAAGCCAATAACTAACTCATTAACAAGCGGATTTCCTAAGCGAGAGACTTGAGTTAATGCACCACCATTAGCAGCATTGCTAGCAAATTTAGCATTTGGGTTTAAAATACGCGCTTGAGGCAGGCTGGCTGTAGTCCATGTACCAATCGTGCCATTACCTTCACCAGTTACACAGGTTTTAGGTACTTCGACAGCAATAGCCGTGACATTTTTATCCGCTAAGTCATCGTTTGCTACATCTTGGGTGATGCCACCAGGGAAACCTTCACCATCACCGGCGCCTGGCGCACTGTCGCCTTCAACAGGTACATAGTTTACCAAATCGAAGGTTTTGCCAAGGTTCACCACAAATGGGTCTTTGCGCTGGCCAACAAACACTTTTGCCATACCCTCACAACCAGGAATGGCAACTTGATAAACAAATTGCGCTGCGTAGCTTTTATAACCATCCATTGATGAGAATGTTTTATCGCCAATATAATCTAGCGGCTTATGAAACTCATTAGTGCTGGTCATTGTATTAGTCAGCATGGTTTTACTGCCTGTGCGCTGCTCACCGGTGATCATGGTCATAGTGTATGATTCACTAAAGTTCACCGCTGCATTGTTACCCGCAGCAACCCCACCAACATTTTTCAATGGCACTGCCACTGTACGTTGATTATCTTCAGGGCCTACAGTTAATGCCACCCCTTGGTTTTCATTTGGCAGCATACTTTTAAAGTTAAATGCGAAAGTGATATCTTCAACAGCATCACCATCATTATCAATATGAATGCTATAAGTGGCATCAGGGTCCATTGCAAAGTAGTTTGGCCCGCCATAGCCATCTTGCAGTGGAATGTAGTTGGCGATAAGCGTAACGTAGTCGCCACGGCCTTGCTCATAGCTATTAAATGCATAAAAATCGGTTGAATCTAACGTTGGAAAGCGGCTGATATTCGGTGCTTCACGGTGGCTTGACGCCTCAGTTGGGGCGCTTACTAAGGTACTGCATACTACAACTGCTAATATTGATGGAGTTAAAGCTTTCATGACTTTTTCCTTTAGTTTTAGAGAGTGGTCATAGCTATAACGGTTAGCAGATTCGATTGGATGCAAAGAAACGTAAATTAGTTTAATTAAATGTAAAACTCAATGTGCAGATTTGAGTGGTTTTAGAGTATTTTTTATTTTCTTGTTATTTAACCGCGTTATAAAAAAGCCAGCTTGCGCTGGCTAAAGTGTAGGAATGTATTCAGTTATGGCTTCACAATAATATTAGTTCAGTTGTGAAAACAACTTCAGTAGGTAGGCCATTGGGTGAGCCACCTATCGGCTCTAAACTGATAGCTAAAAGTGCAATGTCTTGAGCATTAAAGCGACTATCTTTTAATAGCGATTTAACACCACTTTTCGGCAGTAAACCAAGCGATATAGGTGTGTCTTGACCTTTTAAAATCATCCATAATTCGTAATCTTTGTCTGTTCTGGCAATCAGCTTGTCGCTGGCTTTAATGGATAAATTCTGCTCATCAATATCAATAAACCAAAGGGGCTGCTCTGATGCATCTTTAAACAAAGCTATTTGCTGAGTTTGCTGTTGTAGCGGCGCTTGCGGTTGCCAAATAATTAATGCTAATACAATACTCGCCGCAGTTGCGATTAACGACCATGCTTGCCAAATACTCGCTTTTGGTTTGATCACATTAGATTCAGGTACGACTTTTTCTATGCTTGGCTTAGCGTCAATCCGTTGAGAAATAATTTGCCAAACAGCATCACTTGGTGGCTCTGATTTTATCGAACTGGCTAAATTATTTAAGTGCTGCTCCCACATCCATGTTGCTTCTCTGACTCGATTAGAAGTGAGCATTAAGCGTTGAAAGCGTTTGCGCGCAGGCCCTTTAAGGGTGCCCAATACATACTCTGCAGCAAGCATATCGATGAGTTTTTGGTTGTCATAATTCATAACGTTAAGCACCTTTGCAACTGTTGCAAGCCACGTCTGATCCAGCTTTTAACTGTACCAAGCGGGGTCTCAATATGATCAACTAACTCGCTGTGAGTTAAGCCTTTGTAATAGGCTAAGTGGATCGCTTGTTTTTGCTGTTCATCTAGTTGCTCTATGCAATCAACGAGTTTACTGCCATCTTCATAATCAACTTCTAATGGCAGATCACTGATATCGTCGGCGCTAGCATAGTCGTCATCTAAAGCCTGCTCTTTGCGTACCTTGTGATAGCGCAATGAGTCTAAGCTTCGGTATCGAACAATGCTGATCATCCAACTGATCACAGTCCCTTTAGTCACTTGATATTCTGATGCGTTATGCCAAATCTTTACAAATGCATCTTGTAATGCTTCCTCTGCATGAGCACGATTACTGAGCATTTTTAAACTAATCGCAAAAAGTTTTGGACTAGTCGCATTATATAGTTTGGCAAATGCTTGTTTATTGCCCTGAGCGGTTGCGCTTAGCAAAGGTAACAATTCGTCGGTTTCCATAGAGTTCCTATTTTTCTTTTCATTAAGTAAACGTTTGATAACGTCAAGTGGATGCAAAAAACGAATATGATGAGGGCTTAACTTTATTTTTCATCATTTAGCCTAGCAGCTAAATACGGCTTAGCAAGTTGCTAGGATCAACTTTAAGTTGACATTAATATTGCTTACTATTTATCCATTCAGGCGTGTTGCATACTGCAATTTCAGCAAGAAACACTATTTCTTCGAGCAAACCATAAAAAAATCACCTTTTCATAGTAAATGCCTTGTTTTAGTGATGGTTAAACGGTGCATGAATGTCATACAATGGAGGAAAAATAGACCACATAAGAGAGATTAAAATGGCCGCATTCGGTACAGTATTTATGCCGCAGATGATTCAAGCTCATTTTACTGATAATGCATGGAGCGCAAGCTCAGTTGTTCCTTCAGATAAAATTGAACTGCATGCTGGGGCACATGTTCTGCATTATTCAAGTACGTGTTTTGAAGGTTTAAAAGCATTTCGCCATGAAGACGGTTCAGTCTATATTTTCCGCATGGATGCTAACATTGCACGAATGAAGCAAAGTTCGCATTTATTAAGCTTGCCTGAAGTTGATGGCGAAATGCTTGAAAAGATGATTATTGATATTGTGCGTCAGTATGCCGATGAAACACCCTTGCCACCTGGCTCTATGTATATTCGTCCGACTCATATCGGCACCGAAGCTGCGATTGGTAAAGCGGCTGTTCCTTCACTTAGCTCATTGTTGTATGTATTATTATCGCCAGTAGGTGATTACTTTGCTGGTGGGGCGACTGCTCTGCGAGTATTGTTAGAAGAAGATGGAATGCGCTGTGCACCTCATATGGGGATGATCAAAAGTGGTGGCAACTATGCGAGTGCATTAGCGCCGATCACAGCAGCTCGTATACAACATCAAGCCGATCAAATCTTATTTTGCCCTGGTGGCGATGTACAAGAGACCGGTGCTGCAAACTTTATCTTAATTGATGGTAATGAGATCATTACCAAAGCACTCGACAGTACATTTTTACACGGTGTTACCCGCAGCAGTATTCTAACAATTGCTAAAGATTTAGGGATGACAGTATCGGAGCGTAACTTTACCGTGACTGAGTTATTAGAGCGTGCTGCAAAACCTGGCACCGAAGCTGCGTTATCAGGCACGGCGGCGGTACTCACTCCTGTTGGTACTTTTATCCATAATAATAAAGAGTATAAAGTTGGCACTGGTGAAGCAGGTCCAACAACGATGCGTTTACGCCAAGCGTTGAATGATATTCAGTGGGGCAAAGCAGAAGATAAGCATGGTTGGTTGACTAAAATCGACGTTTAACGGCGCAGCCCTAATACCATAAAAAAACCTAGGTTATTTATAAGCTAGGTTTTTTTATGGCTGGTAGCAATTTATGCTCTATGCTTTTAACTATGTAAGTTTGTTGTATAAGCGTGTAAAAATAACTTATGTTAACAAAGTAAGCAATCACAGTATTAAATAGGTGATAGTTTAAAGTTATGAAAAGTAAGATAAATTTACTTTTCTCTGTTAGTGGCGTACAGATTGCTTTGTCTATACGCTAAAACTAATAAAAAAAGGAATAGGTATGTGGGCAGCAATCAGCTATTTAGTATTGGCAATTGTATTTATTGTTATGGGCTGGCAGGTGAGTCCTAGTTACTTTGCCGTTTTGTTTTATTGGGCTGCACTGTCTTTATTACTGGTTAGCGGTGCCTATATTTTTAATCTCGCAAAAATCTTCCGTAAACGTGAAAATGGCGTTATTCCGTTTTATATTCGCTGGGCATTTATTCCATTTTTACTGGGCGCACAAGTCTACAATGCGTGGAGCCGAAAACAGGATAAAGTACCGCCGTTACAGCAAATTAATGAGCATTTATTTCTTGCTTGTCGTTTGTTCCCTTCAGATATTGATAGTTTAAAAGATAACGGTATTACGGCTATTTTAGACGTAACTTGTGAATTTGATGGACTGGAATGGTCATCAACGCAAGAAAATATAAATTATTTAAATATCCCTGTACTTGATCACCGTGCGCCAACGTCTTCACAGTTAAATCAAGCAATTAATTGGATTGCCCATCATATCAAAAATGACCGCCGAGTTGTGGTGCACTGTGCTCTTGGGCGTGGGCGCTCAGTGTTTGTAATGGCCGCTTATTTATTGAGCCAGGATAAAAATGCTGATGTACATCAAGTACTGGCGCAAATAAAAGAAACGCGAGCAACAGCAAATTTAAATAAACATCAATTACGTCAACTTGTTAAGCGTCATAGAAGTGGTGAGTTATTAATAAAAAATAAAGCGGTGTTAATTGCAAACCCAGTCTCTGGGACTAAATTATGGCAACAAAAAGAGCATCTAATTGTTGCACGCTTATCTGCTTATTATGATTTAAAAGTACTTTGCACATCACAAGAACAAAACGGTATTGTGCTGGCCAAACAGGCTATCGCTGAATCCCCTGATATGGTCATTGCTTGTGGTGGGGATGGTACAGTGGCAGAAGTTGCTAGTGTACTCGTTAATAGTGACTGCAAGCTCGGTATTATTCCGCTGGGAACGGCCAATGCGTTGGCACATGTATTAATGGGTATTAAGTCTAAGCTGATCCCTGTTGAAGTAGCTTGTGACTTGATTATAGACGGACAGACTAAGCTAATGGATACTGCATACTGTAATGGTGAGCTGATGTTGCTGTTAGCTGGCATTGGTTTTGAACAGCATATGATTGAAAAAGCTGATCGTGATACTAAAAATGAACTTGGTCAGTTCGCATATTTACAAGGGTTTTGGCAGGCTTTAGGTGAACAAAAAGCTCAAGACTTTACTGTACAGCTTGATGATAATCAGCCACAGCAAATACATACCAATAGCTTAATTGTCGCTAATGCAGCTCCTTTTACTACATTACTAGCACAAGGCGGGGGACAGCCCGATCACTATGATGGTTTACTCGATGTAAATTGGCTTACACCAAACCAAGACGCATCAGCCAATGTGTTAAGTATTGCCGAATTAGTCTTTAGTAGTATCACTCAGGCGCATTTTGCTATTAATTCACATCATACTAACGCGCGTCGTGTTGAAATATCGGCAGCGGAGGAAATAAAATACGTGCTTGATGGCGAAGTTAAAAGCGCCGATAAGCTCATAATTGAAATTACTCCGCAATCACTGGCAGTGATCTGCACAGAGCAGATAGAATAACGCGCGAGTTATTTCTTTTTAATACTTGGCCAAACAAAACCACCGCTTGGTCCCTGTGAGTCTACGCAGTGATCTAAGTATAATTGCTCTACTTTGCTGCGGGCCCAAGGGGTTTTACGTAAAAACTTAAGGCTTGATTTAACGCTCGGATCTGATTTAAAACAGCGAATATCAACGTGCTCACCCATTGTTCTCCAGCCAAGAGTCTGCTCGAGTTTTACGACTATTTGTTCAAGTGTAATACCATGTAATGGGTTGTTTGCTTGTTGATTCATAATTCACTATTGTTTGTTAAAAGTCGCGCTATTGTAGCGTAACCCGGCGTTGATACCAATTAGTTCTGCGCGTGGGTATTAGTTCACTCGAATTGTTTTAGGCATACTTGGGTAAATGATTTCATTTTGCTCATTGAGCATGAGCCAAGTCAATGGACTATTATTATGGCTTGGGGTTTTTGCTGTGCAGATCACACGTACATTAGCCATTAAAATAATAGCCCCTTCACTGTAGCGTTTATCTTCATACCAACAAATTGAATGTTGATCTATCGCTTGTTGCGGATTGAGTAGCAATGTTGTTTTTGGCGTATTGCTAAAACTGCTTACTGAGTAAATAAAACAAATAAAACAAACACCTATAATACTTGAAATTCTCATATTCAGCCTTTGCATAAAAAAATAACTACACTAAGCTTAAAGCGTGTTAGGGTAAATAACCAACAAAAAAATAATTTTCTAAAAGCAAGGTGAACACATGCAATTTAAGCAAACAATGATTGACGAATTTACACTGCTCGCTAAGTTTCCTCTGACGAGTAAAATGCAAGGAATAAAACTTCACAGTGATGCTGATGAGAGCTTGCGCAGTGCAGCGCAAAGGTTATTTGATAAAGGTATTATTGATAGCCCAGATGGCGGTTATTTAACTGATCTGGGCTTGGATTTAATAGAGCATGTTACTGTGCTACACAGTGCTTTAAGTGGTTAAGTTGCATCCGGTTGGTTTTGAGGAGCAGCATCAATAAATGCGTCTAGCTTATTACAGCGCTCATAAATGGCTGCTATTTTAGGATACGCAGTCATATCGACGTTAAAACGATAGGCATTAAATACTTGCGGTACTAAACACACATCAGCAAGGCTTGGTTTATCACCTACGCAGAAGTCATTGTCATTATCGAGTAGTCGCTCTAGCTTTTCAAAACCCACTTCAACCCAGTGACGATACCAGGCATTTTTAGCGTCATCATCAACACCTAATTCATTACTTAAATATTTCAGTACACGTAGGTTATCAATAGGGTGAATATCACACGCTATGGCGTAACATAGGTTGCGGATCTGCGCTTTTTGCCACGCATCACCAAACAATAACGGGGTTTGTGGGTAGGTTTCTTCAAGGTACTCTAATATTGCCATTGATTGTGCCAACACGCCTTGATCTGTCTCAAGCGCAGGCAATAAACCTTGTGGGTTTTTATCAAGGTACTGTTCACTTTGCTGCTCTGATTTTAATAAATTAACAGTGACCAGCTGATGTTCAATCTCTTTTAAGTTAAGAGCAATACGAACACGGTAAGCGGCAGATGAGCGAAAATAAGTATAAAGTTTCATTAAAATGGCCTTTTAAGCTTTAAAGTGTTTTTTAATTGTGCGCCAGCAATCAGTATAGTTAGGTTGGCGCTCTTTGCCTTCAAGGGCATATTTGGTTGGCGAAATTATATAACGAGACTCAAACATAAATGCGAGGGTGTTCTCGTAGCGTTGCGGCTCAAGTGCTGCGTTAGAGGCTTTTTCAAATACATCGGCCTCAGGACCATGGGGCGACATACAGTTGTGTAAGCTCATGCCGCCGGGAACAAAACCATGCTCTTTAGCATCGTATACGCCTTCAATTAAGCCCATAAACTCACTCATGATATTGCGATGATAATAAGGTGGGCGGAAGGTGTTTTCTGCAACCATCCAACGCGGTGGGAAAATAGCAAAGTCAATATTAGCAACCCCCTCAGTCCCGGATGGTGATGTGAGTACAGTAAATATTGATGGATCTGGGTGATCGTAACTTACCGTATTCATCACATTAAAGCGTGCGAGGTCATATTTATAAGGTGCGCTGTTACCTGTCCACGCAACAACATCAAGAGGGGAGTGGCCAATATCGCAACTGAACATGTTGCCATTAAACTTAGCGATTAATTCAAAGTTACCTTCTTTATCTTCATAGGCGGCGACCGGGTAGTGGAAATCACGGTCATTGGCGTAGCCATTTGCACCCACAGGGCCACGCTCAGGTAAAACATAGGCATGACCATAGTTTTCGCAAATATAACCACGTGCTGTGTCAGTTAATAGTACTACTTGGAATTTAATCCCCCGTGGAATGACCGCAATTTCGCCGGCTTTAATGCTTAAATGACCACATTCAGTTTTAAGTAATAGCTCACCTTGTTGTGGCACAAACAGCATTTCACCGTCTGCATTGTAGAAATAGCGATCAGTCATCGACTTATTCGCTACGTAAACGTGGATGCCAATACCAGTTTGACTATTAGCACACCCATTTGCAGCCATGGTAATTAAACCATCAATAAAATCGGTCGGTGCGCTGGGAATATCAATAGGATCCCAACGTAACATGGTAGGTGGTGTTGGCACTTCTGTGATGGGTGCCGTACGAATTAACCCATTATCAATAGCCTTATAATCACCTTGTACCACTGACGGGCGAATACGGTACATCCACGTACGGCGGTTATCTGCACGGGGCGCGGTAAATGCCGTAGTGCTAAATTGCTCAGCATACAGATCATATTTGACTTTTTGTGGGCTAAATTGGCCAATCGGCAGGGCACCTGGCAAGGCTTCGGTTTCAAACTCATTGCCAAATCCGGTCATGTATTTTAATTCGCTCGTCATCACTCGACTCCTTTGTGTTTTACTGTAAGATACTCTCAAGTGAGACTAAATTCAATCATCATGCTTTTTGCAAGTGTACATATTTATGGACAGGCAAAGCATACTTGTAAATAAAGAAAAAGAGGCATGCGATGGCGCTCGATCTAGATACTTTTTTACCTTACCGTTTAGCTAATTTAGCCAATCAAATGAGTGAGGAGTTTGCACCTGTTTACCAACAGCAAAGTGATTTAACAATTCCGCAATGGCGTATTTTGTTTAATTTAGCCCAGTTTGGGCAGAGCAACGCCAAAGCATTATGTGTGCAAGCGGCTATGGACAAGTCAACCGTATCAAGGGCGATAAAAGCGCTGATCGATAAGCAATTAGTGGTGAGCTTAGTTAACCCAAATGACAAGCGCGCCAGCTTATTACAACTCAGTGAGCAGGGAAGGCTGTTATATCAAAAATTAGCACCAGATGCCTTAGCGTGGGAGCAAGAGTTATTAACGGTCTTAAATAAAGCGGAATATCAAGCCTTGCTCAGCTGTTTAGATAAGTTAACGAGTAAATTAGCGGAGTAGAACAAAAAGCCCATCAAATGATGGGCTTTATTTTAACTAAGTAAGTTATAAAACGCTTAGATTAGAAAGTGTATTTAACACCTACACGCATTTCCCATACAGAAGCACTTGATTGTACAGATGTATTAGACGCAGTTGAGAAACCTGAATATGTGTAGTTACCTTGTGCATCAACAGATGTTGAGATGACAGGATTGCCTACAAAACCACCTTTCTTTAATACGCCCCAGTCATCGTTTAACATATTAGTTAAGTTATCGATAACAAAGTAAGCTTCACCTTTGTGGCCTTCCATGAAGCCAGGTACTTCTTGGCTAACTTTAAAGTTAAACTTCACAAACCAATCTGCATTTTGGCTATTACGGCCAGTAATTTGACCGCGCTCAAGACCATTATCACCAATCCATTTATTGAAGTCTGCAATTTCAGCAGCAGTCATGTCATACGTTACATTAGGATCGTTTTCAAGAGGTACATAAAGTAATTGGCGAGAACCATTTGAATTGTAATCACCGAACCCATCTTCATCACTATCATTAAACGTATAGCTGTATGGTAGACCTTTGTATGCTTCGCCGAATAAGTTAAAGCGCGTGCTATAACCATCGAAGAATTCATTAGTGTAACCAAGAGTCATGGTAAAGCGATGTGGGATTTCATAATCTGATGTTGCTACACCAGGGTTTCCAGGATTTGAGGTTGCTAAGTTACCATAGTTTGAACTTGCCGTTGAACTCGTCATCGGGTTTACATCATCAGAATCTGTGTATGCATAAGCAAATTGGATGCTAATACCATTGTCGTAAGCTTTACTGATTGCTGCCGAAATGATCGAAGAGTCGCCGCTATCACCATCGACGTTGGTAAGCATTAAATCACCATCGCGGTATTTATCAGGATTTAGAACGTCTTCTTTTCTTTGGTAGATAGGACGACCATCAAAAGTAGTCTTACCTGAATCTTCAAGCGCTAAATCAATTAAAGTAGCTGAGTTTTTACGGTTTGTATAAAGGTAATCAAGTGCAATTACATAATCATTTTCAGTTGTATATGTTGCACCAACAGAGTATTTCCACTCTGAAGGCATTTCAAAATCCGGATCAACTGAGTTTACAGGACCGTCTCCAGTACTGTTAGCCACTTCATCATACATGTCTTGCGGAACTTCATAGCCAGGTGCGCCGCCATTTACATTAGGTGTTGTTGTTAAATCAGCGCCATCAGGACGTCTAACATATATATTTGTAATACCATCATTAGAATAAGAGTTAGATAACCAAACATTTGGGTTACCGCCTGAATATAAACCTAAACCAGCACGTACTTCTAGTGCATCAGTGGCATACCATTCGAAGCCTACTCGCGGTTGAATTAAGTCAACACCATCAAGCGTTGATTGATTGCTAAAGCCATATCGAGCATCAAAATTAGAGTTATAGTTAGGTGCATCATCACTTGTGTATTTGTCATAACGAAGACCAATGGTTAATGATGCATCTATATCAGAAAAGCTATATTCATCTTGAATATAAAAAGTATTTTGCGCGTATGAGAAACTTGCTGCAAGATCATTAGGGTTATTCGTACCTGCTGCATTAGTATATTCAATATAAGATGCTTGACCGCCTTCAAAGTCCTCAACACTGTCGAAGCGCCATTCACCTTGTGTTTGTTGAGCAAATAAGTTAAATATTTCTAGCTCTTCAAATTCATAACCCGCTGTAATTGTATGTTGGTCAAGGTAGTAAGTACCGGCTAATTTTGCGGTGGTGGTATCATAGTTTAAATCATTTGAATGACGAGAGTCATCTGGACCGATATAAATTGTGCCGTTATTTGCGGTTTTAATTTGCATTTCACCGAAACTACTAGCAGCATCAATAGATTCAGTGCGCTTGTCTAATTCTGATTTACCAAAACGAATTTCAGTTGAGAAATTATCGCTCCAGTCAGAGTATACAGATGCGATGATTGAGGTAAATTCAGCACCTTCTTCAAAAAAGTGATTGCTAAGACTTAGTTTGCTGTTGCCTGTATCTGATTGACTAAATGTAAATGCGTCGTTGTAATTATAGATTAAGTTAGCACGGTGATTATCGTTTATATTCCAATCAAGTTTAACAAAGATTTTTTCATCTTCTACAGGTGCACTCGATGGCATGCCACCTGCGTCATAACCATACACTTCTTGAGCAATACGTTGAACATCAGTAATATCACTGCTGGTTACTGCACCTGAATTTAAAGCACCGTAGTTAAACTCAGTGATGCTTTCATTTTTTTCATATGAAGTGAACAAGAAAAGCGTGTCTTTAATTAACGGGAGGCCTACGTTGAAACCATAACGTTTATCGTTATAGTTACCGTTATCAATTTTTTCCCCTTCGATTGAATCACCTTTCATTGAGTCATTCGTATAGTCGAAGAATACGCCACCGTGGATTTCATTGCCACCAGACTTAGTTACCGCATTGATGTTACATGAAGTGAAACCACCGTATTGCACATCAAATGGGGCTAGTTCTACCGCAACTTGCTCGATTGAATCAAAAGAGAAAGGTGCGTTAATTGTAGGGTAGCCACTAGCATTTAGGCCAAAGTTATCGTTCATACGAACGCCGTCTAAAGTTAAGCTATTAAAACGAGAGTTACCGCCACCGCAGTTAATAGAACCGCGGCTATCATCAATTGTTACTCGAGGATCGATTCGGATGATATCTTTAATATCGCGGTTAATAGCTGGCGTATTTTCAAGATCTGTTAAAGTAAACGTTGATGCTGGGCCTGTACCACCTGACATTGTGCTAATAGCGCGACCAGTTACCACGATTTGTTCAATACTAGACTGTGGCTCTAAAGTTACATTTACTGGGTAGTCAGCACCTACTTGTAGGTTGATGTTATTAAATGACTGGTCAGCGAATACATCTGAGTCAACTACAACACTATAAGGTCCGCCAACACGTAGGCCTTTTGCAGTGAAGTAACCCGCATCGTTGGTTTCAGTTTCTTTGGTTGAACCTGATGGAACGTGCACGATAGTAATTTTAGTACCTGCAGCAGGATTACCGTTAGGCCCCTTGATTTGACCTTTAATTGCAGAGGTCGTCTCATTTGCAAACGCTGCACCACTTACGCCAACACAAGCTGCGATAGCGAGTGAAAGTGCTGTTTTGCGTAGTTGAATTTTCATTATGTTGTTTTCCCGTGTTAAGGTTGTGTTTAATCTAATGATTTTAATTAATATTAGCTGGCATCTTCAGTGCCTTCACTAATGGTTGTGCAGAATTGTCAAAAATTAAGTTTAACAATCCGGCAAGTCTTACTCCGCTTTGTTGTAAGCGGGTTTTTATAATTGGCATATTTTTATAGATGTATTGGTAACTGATCTTTGTTTCATGCTGATTATAAATAGAATTAGCTATGTTATGTGATTCTTGTAACCATTGAACTGGCGTACTTTGTAAGTACTCAGCAATTAGTTGTTTATTATTTGTATTTATAAAGTCTGCAAATTCAGTGTAGGATAAATTTTCATTTTCGATAAGTTTAGAATCCCACAAACTATGTAAATTGGTATCCTGCCCGAAGAATGTGACAGAAATATTATTGCCACCACGATCATCTTTTCTACCTGCGTGAAATGGTTGATGGCTGTCCCCAACTAAATGAACAATAAAGCGTAAACTGAATTTTTTCGCGTCAATTGAACTATTGGTATCTTTTAATACGGCAATATTAAAAAGTAGGGCATCAAGAATATTAGAGACTGATTCTTTTGAAGAGTGAGGGAGAGGTGGATTCTTTAACGTTGCAGCATCAGCATTGATATAATGCCAGCGCGATGATTTTTTTTGCCAAAATTCGCCAGGCGCGGAACGCATTTCATCAGCCCAAGTGGCAATTTGTGGTAAACTTTCGCCTTCAAGTAAAGGCTCTAATGCTTTAACTGTGGCAGGTGTTAAATGGTAATTGGCTACTTGCGCAACAATTCTGTGTCCATTTTGTCCCCACGCCAAAACACTATTACTGGTGAATAACAAAATCAAGCTACTCGCACTGATCAATAAGTTACCTATTCTTTGTAACATCTGTCATTTTCCAAACTGTAGTTTATAACTGAGTCAATATTTCTAAAATCAATTGTCCTGATTTTCTAGCAAGATAGAAAGGACTCAATAAAATTCATAATTTCTTATTTCAATTTAATAAAAAACAATGCTTTAAGTTTGTTAAGTAAAATTACTTGTTGTAATAAGTAATTTAAATTGGTCAAATAGAGAGGGAATAATTAACACTGGTAGTAAACTTTGAATCGAGTACGATTAATTTCTTTAAAAACACTGATTGTTACAGTTTTGTTTCTGTTTGTAGGTTTTTTTTGGTGGGCAGGAAATATTAGTGCGCCTAGTGGTAATACGAAGATCACAACTTTTATAGACACATCAGTACGTTGTCAAACAACCTCTTCGGCTAATAAAAATGTACTCATTGTTTATGTACCAATTAAAGCAATGGCGAATGATGTCACAAATGTTTTGTGTGATGATGCTGTAGTGGCAAAACAATATGGCGAAGTAACAACTTATTGGGGAAATAAATCATCAGATACTATCGATTTTTTAGGTAAAGGAATAGCTGATCTGATCCTTGCGAAAGAAAACCTAATGGATGCATTTATGGCGCAAACCACTTACAACTATAAAGCAGTAGTTGGGTTTCCTAGTTATACGGCATTTATTATTTCCAGCAAAGAAAAGCCAAAAATAGAAAAACAGTACTTTTTAGATAAGCGGATCGGTTTGTTAGATTATCCCACGAGCCGCTCTGGGCATATATTACCCAAACAAATGTTTAAGCAATTAGACATTAATATGGATAACTTAACGATAGTTTATGCAAGCTCTCATCAAGAATTAAGGGAGTTGTTAGCAACTGGGAGTGTAGATTTAATCTCATCTTACTGGCAAGACAGCGATCAAACATTGTTTTCAAGAAATTACATTACACCTATTAGCGATAATATTAGTGGCAGCCGTTGGTACTTAAAGATGCAATCGGAAAATACCGATCTTTTGTGCGCTGTACAAGAGCGATTAATATCATTATTAAAAGAACAAAACTCGCAATATTTCAATCATGTTGAATCCTATTGGCAATGTGACGGCCAATCAGCGCATTTTGTTGGTCAGCAAAAATGAAAAAATATATCAGTATATTTTGCAGTGTACTCAGTATGTTGCTAGCTGTATTTTTTACTGCAAATACATTACAAACGCAACAACAAGAAAGAATAGCTCAGCTACAGATTTTAAATCGAATCGCATTAGATTTACCGCATATCAATTTGGCGAATGCGTTTTTGAGTCACTCAGGTAATGAAGATGATATTAAGCAATATATAGTACAACTTAATCAGCAACTAGCGGTTATAAACCTAGTTGAAGTGATTGCCATAGATGGTATTGCTAATAAAGCTATCGATGAAGGGATGACGACCATTGAGCTTGTTGCTCCAAGTCGAAATATAGCTGTGGTTTTTTCGCCTGCACATCAATATAGCGCTGCTTTTTTTATTGTGGTGTTATTGTTCGCTGCTTTGGCATCAGTATCGATTGTTGCGTTAGTTAGAATACGTGATATAAAAATGAATAAATTGTCAGCAGTCGTTAGTCAAAATAATTCGGAGCAAGCTGAACAGGTCGTTTCAGTTATTAGAATTGATTTAAATAATAAAACCTTAGGGTTGAATACTAACAACGAATTGGCAGTTGCTCTGGCGAATAAGCCGCTGTGTTTTTATTTAGCTTTGATCGAGTTTTGTGTTGCGCATCCAAATGTAACACTTAATCAAAATAAAGATTTGCCAGATGAGTTAATTGAATTGGCGAATAAGTACTTTTACCGATTAACCCAACTTGGGCATACGATACGCAAACGGCCTAACTTTTCTAATAGCTTGGAAAAAACGTTAAGTGAGATCAGAGCTGCACTGGATGAGCTACTCATCGAAAACCCAGAGTTAAAAGATATTTATTACCCGCCTAAAGCACATGGTGAAGGTTCGCGTTCGCGGTTGCATAGCTATGGACTATCAAATATTAAAAGTGTCGATATTGAAGTGATTGGTAAGTAGAGAAGGGCTGATCTCAAGTCATAATGAGATCAGCCGGAATATTATTGTGCAGAAAATTTGCTCGCATTGACTGGGCTATTTTCAATAAAGAAACGCTTCAGCGCTTGCGCGTCAGTTTCATCTGTACTGACGTAACTTTTATGCTTCATTAATACAGGATAGCCATCACCACCAGATGCATTATAGCTATTAATGCTCATACGATAGGTTTTAGTTTTATCGAGTGCTTGACCATTAATCATCACTTTGGTGAGTGCGTTATCGCTGCGTTCAAAACTTAATTTATGGTACTGCAAGTAAGCCCCTGAATCAGGTGGAAAGCGGGTAACAACTTCTAGGTATTCCCATAACTCTTGGCCTTGCCAATCTATATACGCAATACGATTTTTGAAAGGGTGAACTTTTAAAATATCTTTATAGCTAACGTCGCCCGCAGCAATACTGTCGCGTACTCCTCCACCGCTTATGATCCCAAAATCTGCACCAACCACATTCATTTGCGCCTGAATAATAACACGAGCTAAGTTGGTTTGTTGATAGCGTACTTTATTGCGGTCACCCTCAAGTTTGGCATCAACATAACCTATTTTCCCTTCAATTTGCTTTGCCCCTTTTGCTTGATATTCAGCCAAAAATGCTTTTAGTTCAGGATTAGGAGTTATATATTCGTTTGCTAGCACAGGTTGTGTTGTGCCGTCGGCTTGTTCTTCATGAATATATAAATTTACGGGGAGTAATTTATAATCAAGTAACGTTAATTGGCCATTTTCCAGTTTAAACTCAGCTTTACCAACGTATTTTCCCCATTCATGGGCTTGCATGATCCAGGTGCCATTTTGTTGATCAGGCTTACATGCATTACCGGGCTTGAAGTTGTCATCGTTAATATTTTCACTCGCCATACAAATAGGTTCTTGAGAATGGCCGCCAATAATCATATCAAGGGTATTTTTTGAAAGAGAGCGAGCAAGAGTTACATCACCAGGGGCGTTAATACCATAGTTTGCGTCAACATAATGGCCCATATGGGTTACTGCAATAGTAACATCAGGTTGATACTGTGTTTTAATTTTATCAGCTAATGCTTGAGTTACTGCAATTGGCTCTTTAAATTCGAGACCACCTATGTATTGGGGGTTACCAATTTTAGCTGTGTCAGTTGTTGTTAAGCCAATAACGGCTATTTTTAGGCCTTGCTTATTAAAAATCTTATAGGCCTGAAATGCATTTTTACCCGTTTCTTTATCAAAGATATTAGCGGATAACAGCGGAAAGTTAGCCCATTGCTGTTGCTGCTTTAAAACACTTAATGGGTTGTCAAATTCATGATTACCAATTGCCATGGCATCGTAACCAATTAACGACATACCTTTAAAGTCAGGCTCTGCATATTGCAGGTCAGACTCAGGGATCCCGGTGTTGATATCACCCCCAGAAAGTAATAATACTGCGTGGCCCTGCTGTATAGCATTATTGCGTAACTGATCAATTAAGGTCTTACGTGCGGCCATCCCATATTCACCTTTTTCATTATGCCAAAAGCGGCCATGGTTATCATTGGTATGTAAAACGGTGAGATAGTGAATATTATTGGTTTTTGAGAGTGTGTCAGGAGCTGATTGGTTGTTACTGCATGCACTGATGCTTAGCAATAGAAAGAGTGAGATTAATATGCGCATAATGTGACCCGTGTTGTCAGTGTTCCGCTGTTCATTAAGCGCATAGTTTAAACTAGTTTTATTGCAAAATAACGTAATTATTCTATTTTCGTATCGTCTTGGTAATTTAATTTTCCGGTTGCGGCTAATTGGCGTCGATGTAATTCCTGCTCTGCTAGTGCTGATTTTTCATGATTACTGCCCACCATCCAGTTCAAAAAACTTGCAGGTAACTTAGTGTATGCCTGACCTTGATGTAAGCCGAAATCGCATATCTGTTGTTCATTATGTGACATGGTGGTAAATCCTGTTGTGTGTGTTTTAGTGTTAAAAATAATACTAACAAAATAAAGCAGCCTGTTGAGACGATTTCGTTTTAAATAAAATTTATTTATAACGTAGGTGAATAATAACTAAATGTAACCATATGTAATTTAAGTGTAATCAATTTGGTCTGATTTGTTTAAAGGTACGTTTTGCTATCGCGTTGAGTGCATTAATTCTTTAGTATTTTCATTAATTTTACATAAACACAACATTCTTCAGGACTTGAAATAATGAAAAAACAATTACTGTGCACTTTGCTAGCTACTGCTGCGTTCGCAAGTAACGCGACTGTGGTTGAAATGCAAACATCACAAGGGACTATTAAAATAGATTTATTTGATCAACATACTCCAAAGACGGTGGCGAACTTTCTAAGCTATGTTGAGAGTGAAGCGTACAATCAAACAGTGATCCATCGTTCAATAGAGAACTTCATCATTCAAGGGGGCGGGTTTGCGTTTACAGATGATTTTGAAGCGATTGAAACATCTCCCGCAGTGTCGAATGAGCCCGTGTTATCGAATGTAAAGGGTACTATTGCGATGGCTAAACTAGGCAGTAATGAAAATAGCGCTACTAGCCAATGGTTTTTTAACTTAAAAGATAATAGCGCTAATTTAGATGTGCAAAATGGTGGTTTTACTGTTTTTGGTCAAATTACGGCTGACAGTTACGCTGTATTGGATACTATAGAAGCGCTAGTGCATTGCGGTGAAATTCCTGTAGTTGATATCACTGAAGAACAGTGTGCAAATGCAGATACGAGTATTGCAATTACTAACCTAGTGGCGATTAACAGTGTGGTTGTATTGGACGATGACCCTAATTCATCAGTAAATCTATCACCAAAAGAAAATACTCTGGTAGATACTGTTGAGCCAACTCAACCAAGTGATAGTTCAAGCGGTAGTATGGGATGGTTATTTCTGCCATTAATGCTATTGGGCTTTAAACGTCGACGTGTAGCTTAAAAGTATGTGCTATCGGGTTAGCGGCCCGATAGCAGTTGGCAGCTAAAGCGCAAATACTCGCATTATTAATAATACCCACATAGTTAAAACCAATATACAGCCAAGCAAAAAGCTATAATAACGCGGTTTTACACTATTGCTACTTAAATGAATAATACTGTGAATGATCCGCGAAATCACAAACCCCCACGCTAAAGCGACAAACACGTAACCCGCGGCATTGAGTTGCAAGCCTGTCACACAGGCAACAAAAAACAGCACCGGTATCTCGAATTGGTTAATAAAGTTGCGACCCGCAATATGGACCTCATCGCCAGCTTTATCTAATTGCATAGTCGCAAAATCTTGCATTGAGATTGTTTTATTCCTTGCGGCAGCAAAACGCCGGCGGCCCATCACTATCATCACTGTAAAAGTGAGCAGTACTTGAGTAAACATGGCGAGCAAAACATATTTTTCCATTATTATGACCTTTTTCATTACAGAGGGTTAAGACTAGCAGTATGTCTTTATAATTCACAATGTGTTACAAAATATTTAGAAAAATGATTGCAAGTGGTATCAATTTTACCGAACATTCAAACAACACACTAAGTATGGATATACTTCTCATTATGAAAAAAATAATAACGCTAAGCGCAATTGCCCTAGCAGTACTAACTGGCTGTGGCACTACAACTACGTCAGTTTCGCACCAAACCGCACTATTGTCAGATACGTTAATAGTTAGTCCAAATGATACTCGTCAATATAAAACCCTTAAATTGGCAAATGAAATTGAAGTTATTTTAGTCTCAGATCCCAGCGCCGAAAAATCTGCGGCAGCGTTGAGTGTAGGTGTAGGCTTATTACACGACCCAATGAGCCAACAAGGTATGGCGCATTATTTAGAACACATGTTGTTTCTAGGTACGGAGCGCTATCCTGATACCAAAGGCTACTCTGATTTTATGACCAAAAATGGCGGTGCACACAACGCTTACACATGGTTAGATATCACTAATTACATGTTTAAAGTAAATAATGACGCCTATGATGAAGCGCTTGATCGCTTTGCTGACTTTTTCAAATCACCTAAGCTTTACCCGGAATACACAGATAAAGAAAAAAACGCGGTCAATGCTGAGTGGTCTATGCGCCGTGAAATGGACTTTTTTGGCCAGTTTAAATTGGCCCGTAAAATGATGGGCGATCACCCTGCTAATCGCTTTTTGATTGGTAACCTTGAAACGCTTGGTGATAAAGAGGGCAGTTCATTACATAAAGAAACTGTTGATTTTTATAATAAATATTATTCTTCTAATATCATGAAATTAGCAATGATTTCAAACTTGCCATTAAGTGAAATGGAAGCAAAAGCGCAGCAATATTTTGCTGATATAGAAGATAAAAAAATTGAAAAACCTACGGTTACTAAAAAGTTAGACTTTGAAAATGTCGGCGGCAAGCGTGTCCATTATGCGCCAAATGAAGATGTAAAACAGTTACAACTTGATTTTACTATCACTGATAACAGTGATGAATTTGCCGTTAAACCTAATCGCTTTGTAGCCTACTTACTAAGTAATGAAATGCAGGGTAGCCCAGCACAAATCCTGCGTGATAAAGGCTGGGTGTCGCAACTTTCTGCAAGTGCAACACCGACTCATTACGGTAACTATGGTGCGCTGACAGTTGATGTGCAATTAACAGACGAAGGTATGCAAAACCGCGAATTAATCGTTGCGACTATCATGCAATATATTGACCTGATCAAAAAAGAAGGGGTTGATAGTAAATACTTTAATGAAATTCGTACGTCACTTAATAACGAATTTCAATTCTTAGAAAAAGGTGATGAGTTTGGTTATGTAAGCAACCTTGCAGGTAGTATGCAAGAGTACCCAATCAATCATGCTATCAATGCGCCGTATCATTATGCAAAATTCGATGCCGATGCAATCAACCGCGTACTAGCGCAGTTAAATGCCGATACATTACGTATTTGGTATACATCTAAACAAGAAGAAACAGATTCACAGCTGCATTTTTACGATGGTAAATACCGTATTGAAGATATTAGCGCAGCAGAAATTGCAAGCTGGAGTAAGCCAAGTGAGTTTGACCTAGCACTGCCTACAGTAAACCGCCTACTCCCTGAAAGTTTTGCTATTAAAACAGCTGATTTTGAACAACAAAAACATCCGCAGCTCGTATACGATAAAAATGGAGTTAAGGTATGGCGCCAAGCGAGCCAAAGCTTTGCCGAGCAACCAAAAGGGTTAGTTGAAGTGTATGTTAATACACCTGATGCACTGACAGATATCAAAGCAAAAGTGCTGTACTCTGTATGGGCTGATTTATACAACTTACAGCAAAGTAAATTGAGCACAGAAGCGGCTGTAGCGGGTATGAGTGTTGGCATAGAAGCAAGTAATGGCTTAATTTTATCTTTAAGCGGTTTTACTGATAAGCAAGATGTATTGCTTGCGCAAGCGTTGGAGAATATTAATGTACCCGTCACAGAGCAAGGCTTTGCGCAAGCACTTGATCGTTACCAGCGTGGCTTACTAAATGCCCAAAAGCAATTCCCGTTTTATCAAGCGTTTGATGAGTATTCAAAGCTGATCAGAACCGGCAGCTTTGATACGGACGAATTAATTAAAACCGCCCAATCAATTACCCTTGCTGATTTTGAGCAACTTAAGCAGCATACCTTCAACAATAACGAGCTACGTGTGTTTACCTTCGGTAATTACAATCAGCAAGATGTTGAGGCGATTGCGGCAGAGCTGAGCGCAGTGTTACCTAAAGAGCATAAAACAACAGCATTTGCGCGTAGTAAAGCATGGTTGCCTCAGCCTGGTGAAACCATTGTATTGCAAAAAGATATTGATGTAGCAGATGTTGCGATTATTGATATGACAGTGCATCCAGTACCAGGCTATAAACAAAAAGCGCAAGCGCAAGTACTGCAAGATCACTTTAGAACCATCGCGTTTGACAAAATGCGTACTGAAGAACAGCTAGCTTATGCCGTTGGAGCTCTTGCTCGTCCTATTGAAGATTACTCTGCAATTGGTTTGTTTATTCAAACGCCAGTGAAAGGTGCTAAAGAGATGCAGGCTCGTTTCGAGACGTTTAAAAAACAATACGCTGTGGAGCTTGATAATATGAGTGAAGAAACATTTGCTCAGCTTAAAAATGCCACGCTTGTATCACTGAAAGAGCAACCTAAAAACTTAAGTGATGAGATGGGCCCGCTAATTGGTGATTGGTATCGTGAAAACTTTGATTTTGATTCAAAAGAAAAGTTAATCGCAGAAGTTGAAAAAGTAACCCTTGCAGATATCAAAGATTACTACAAACAAACCATGCTTAATCCACAAGCGGCACGTTTAAATGTGCAATTACGTGGTAGTAAATTTGCAGATAAACCATTTGCAGATTTACCAAAGCAAACAAAAGTCACAGACTTACAAATGCACTTTGATAGTATTAAATTGCAAAAGTAACGAAGTGCTTTAAGCGTAAATTTATAATGAGCCCAAGCAATTGCTTGGGCTTTTTTATGAAAAAAATAATTGCGAACCTTTTGCTCAGCTAAACCGTCTTGTAGAAAAGAACTTAGGGAAATACATGAATTCGACGCAAATAACATTAACTGTAATTAGTGCACAGCAAGGAGATAAGTCTGCATTTAATTTGCTATGCAGGCATTTATATCAACCCAGCTTTCTCTTTGCGATGAAGTTATGTAAGCAGACGGATTTAGCCAAAGATATTACGCAAGAAGCGTGGTCTGTGGTGGCAAAAGATATTCGTAAACTAAAAGAACCAAGTGTATTTAAAGCATGGTTATTTAGGGTGGTGTATCACAAGTTTATAGATACAACCCGTAAAAATAGGCATTTGGAGCGTTTTCAGCCTGACAAACACGAACAAGCAAGAGATATGACGAGCAGTAATGAGCAATCTATAGATTTAGTAAAGTTAATAAATAGCCTGCCGGATACTGAGCGGCACAGTGTTTATTTGTTTTATCTTGAGCAAATGTCAATTAGTGACATTGCTTTAATAACGGATGTAGCGGTTGGTACAGTGAAATCACGCTTACATAGAGCAAGAGCACAATTGGCAATAGGCTTAAATGAATAATTGGAGAGAATAATGAATTTAGATGAGAAAATTAAACAAAGTTTACAGGCGGAGCAACACAATTTAGAGTCAGTGCTAGAGTCTGATTCTGGCTTATTTAAGCAACTTAGTGGCATATATCAGGGAAGCATGCGCCGCTGGACTATTTTAGGTACGATGCTAGCTTTTATACTCACAGCTGCCTTTATAATATCAGCGTATCAATTTTTTAATTCCGATCAGCAATTACTTTGGGCTGTGTGTTTTGTGAGTAGTTTAATGATGCAAATTGCAGTTAAACTTTGGCTGTTTATGGAAATGAATCGACAATCAATTATAAAAGAGATTAAGCGAAGTGAACTTGAAATAAAGGAGATGCTCAGTGAGCATTTTGCTTCAAATAGCCAAACCTAAATTGAAATGTAAAAGGAAAATACAATGCAGTTAAGATCTTTAAGTGTTAATACTAATAGCTTTTTGCTACTCACTCTATTTTTATTGTTTGCTGCAAATGCTAAAGCCGCATTTGTGAAGGTAGATGGCTTTGACTTGGAATATGAAGTTGCTGGAGCTGGCAATCAAGTTGTATTGCTTGAGGCTGGAGGGAGTGCAGGTTTAGGTGACTGGGATCCAGTTTTTAACAGCATAGCGAAGCATACGAAAGTGATTCGCTACTCGCGTGTTGGTAATGGTAACTCAACCGCAATTAAACGCCATTTTACGTCAATGGATTATGCTGATCATCTTAGTGAGTTTTTGTTGGCGTTGGACATTTCAAAACCAGTAATACTTGTTGCGCATTCTTATGGGGGGAGTGTCGCGCGAGATTTTGCCGCCAAATACCCGCAGCAACTAAATGCTTTACTTATGCTCGATCCGTCTTCAGAGCATGATGTAGACATATTACGTGCTATAAACTTAGAACAGGGAAATAAAGAAATCGCGCAAATAAAACTAAGTGATATGGCTAATGGAATGTCGAATCAATATTTAGATTTTTGGAGTAAACGGCCATTACCAGATTATCCGCAGATTAAAGATATACCTGTCACCGTTATTGCGTCAGTACGCAAAGTGGCTGAACCGAGTAATTTGTTTTTTACAGACAAGGGCCGATTGATGTGGGGGGAGATGTGGCAGAGTTGGGCAGCTGAGTTCCCCCAAGGGCGCAGTGTATTAACAGAAAAAAGCGGTCATTACATTCAAAATGATGAACCTATGCTGGTGCTTCGAGAGTTAAAGCGACTAATGAATATATTGGATGAGAATAAGCAGTCATGACTGTATAGCTATTGAAGTTTAAAGAACGTTAGAATTTACAAGGAATGACTATGACTTATGTACTTTGGTTTTTGCTGTTATTGTTTTCTGCTTTTAGTTATAGCAATGCATTTACTTTTGGATTGGTAAATGCGGCAAATGATAGAACAACTCAAAACGTACGTTACGATGGAAGTTATCATCGCATTGCTTATCCAAACGGTGACGTACCTGCGAATATTGGCGTTTGCACCGATGTCATTATTCGAAGTTACCGAGCACTTGGCATTGATTTACAACAGTTAGTACAAGAGGAACGGATCATTTTCTGTATGCAGTAGGGTCTTTAGAATAGTGTACAAATAAAAATGCCAGCGACATAACGCACTGGCATTGGTGACAACTAAATTATTAAATACTTAATTGACTGCGCTGCTACAATCACAGCGCAGTTGATAAGCTTACTTGTTAAATTTACGACGTAGTACGGCTGGAATGGCCAGTAACATAAGTAGCAAACCAGAGCTTGAGCCTGAATCTTTGTCTTCTTCAGGTTCAACGGCTTCATCCACCATTACAGTGACACTTTGTTGGCTTTGTAACTCACCATCACTGACAGTGACGATAAATTGATACTCACCAGCTTGTGTCGCATTAAATGTGGCGATTGCTGTATTGCTATTCGCAAGCGTTACAGTATTGCCTGTTGTTTGTTCCCAGTTGTAAGTTAGTTCATCAGATTCAGCATCTTTTGATTGACTTGCATCGAGCGTCACAAAGTTACCAACAGTGGTGTTGGTTCCTTTAGCGATGATCACAGGTGCTGTATTTTCGATCTCAACCGGTGGCTGCTCTTTTTCAACAACGGTGAGTTTTAGCTCTTTGGCAACGGTAAAGGTGCCATCAGTTACGGTTACATTGAATACATATTCACCTAGTTCCGTTGCACTGAAATTTGCTATTGCTTGATCAGAATTACTTAAGGTTACACTCGGACCAGAAACCTGTGTCCAGCTGAAGCTTAATTCATCATGGGTATCGGTTGATTTGCTTGCATCAAGGATTACAACTTCACCTAAGAACGAGTTTTCAGCTTGAACTATTACGGTAGGAGCTGTGTTTACCTTATTCACTGAAAGTACGAATGGCTGGCTTGCTACATCGCCTGTAGAAACGCTATCACGTACATGCAGAATAAGATCAAGTTCGCCTACCGCCCCAATATCTGGAGTGATAGTCACTGTACTGCCAGTTTCATTACCAGAGACCTCATAAGTAATGTGATCACCTTCAATCTCTATTAGGTTGCTTACTTTATTTTTGTCTGTGTAATTTACAGTAAAGCTGACTGGTTGGCCTGCATCAGTTTCCATATCGGCAACTGGTAGCAGTTCAATATTACCAGCTACTTCTAGTTCCACTGTTAAGGTTTCTTGTTCAGCACCCTCTAGACCATTTTTGAGTTCTATAGTGGTTGTTTGACCTGCAGCAGCTTGAGTGACATATCCTTGGAATGCTACATTGAATTGTGACTCTTCAGGACCTGTATAATCCATACATACTACGAGTTCGTCATTTAATACGTCTGTTAAATCATTAAATGCAATACCGTCACCGTAGTAATGCTCAACAGGTGAACCGTTAATGACAGTGCGCCCTGCGTATGACTTAAAGCCGATACTGCCTTTTTCATCTGCCATGCTAAGGTTGTCGTAGGCAAACATCATTTCGTATTCGCCAGGCTCATAATTGATGTTGGTACGTAAGAACACTTCAAAGTCGACAGATTGGCCATCAGTATTACGGCGCTCTACATTATCCCATTCAAGTACTAGCCACTCACGATCACTGGTATAACTAGGTGTAACACCTGCATTGAGGTCATATTGGCCTGATAGAGCATCAAAACGAGTTAATGTGTTATCGCCAACCCAGTATGGTGCAATCATGTGTTCCGGTGTAGGAATACTTGAGCCTGTAGGAAACGGTGTATGCGCTGATGGCAGACGACGAGAGCTCCAATAGATAGCGCCTGCAGGGCTTATTTTTAATGATGTATAGTTCTCAAGGTTAAAGAACGGGAAGCTGACATCTTGCTCTGTATTCATTAGTTCCTGTAATGAAAATTCAAAGCTGTTTGAGTACGTACCTTCAACTTCTACAAGTGTACGCCAGCCATATTGACGTAGATCTAGATAGCCTGGAGTCGGTGACCCTGCCACACGTAAAGAACACATTTCATCTGTGATATTGGTGGTAATTTTATAGTTACGGTCAACATCTTTGGTTGATTCTTGCGTTCCTTCTACATGCCATGTTTGATCATTTACTAGCACTTCACCTGGTGTTGAATGTGATGCAATTACTGATTCTGCTATTAACTCAATACCTTGTGGTAGCGCTAGATCAAGTGCAAAGTTTCGAGCATGTTCAGTATTATTGGCAATCACTTTAACATTGAAATCAACGATATCACCCACTTTTGCTTTATTTTTACTGGCTGTGAAGCTGACATCTTCGTCAATTTGCGACAAGATTAATGGGATAAAGCCAACATTTCCTATGTCACTAGGGTTTGAGCCAATATCTATGCCGCCAAAGTAGATTTCGCCTATTTCCATCTCTGGAATGCTGTAACCAACGTCTATGGTGTAATCTTGATAACCTGATACTTTCTCTGGCGCACTTACTGTGATGTTACCTGCATCAGTGCTTAAAACGGCACTAGCAACGCTCACTTCACGAGGATCAGAATTATACACATTCGAGACTAATGTCCAATATTGACCTTCCTCTGGATCGTGGATCGCACAGGTGTTTGTTACAGTGTAAGCTGTGGACATACAAAGTATTTCATCCCATGAAGGAATGCCATCACCATTACTGTCTTGTCCCATAAAAATAAGTTTACGTTGAGTATCATCACCAATTATTTGGGAAATGATAAGCGGCGTATTCTCTGGTACTGTACTGAATGTAACTAATACTTCATCTAGATTATCAAACGGATCATTTTCAGTTGAATCTTTTTGTAAAACTTTTGTAGCGATATCAGCTTTTTGAAAACCATAACTCTTGCTTGCAAAATCAGTTATATCACCTGTTATCATAGGGCCAATTGTTTCTACACCTGATGTACGATGTGCTTCAATCGTGACAAAGTCAGGAAGACCCGTATCGCCATTGTAAGTCCAAACAGGTAATTCAAGTTTTGGTGATTCAGCCTTTTCTGGCGTAAGTACAAGCTGCCCTTGATTACCGATATAATCAACTTGGCCTGTGATACCTGGTGCGCGAATAGTTTTTGCCGTTACTATTAGAGAAACGGTTTCTCCCTTTTTAACGGTAAATTCGCTTGGCGTAACCTCTATTTCAAATCCATCAGTAAAGGCGTCAGTTGTTACTGCCCAGCTACCATCTTCAGTAGCTTTAAAAGTACGTATCCACTTACATTCATCAACACAGTCAGTGTTAACCATATAAGCCGTATTTAAGTTTTCAACAAAGCCGCCTAGATTTGGATTAGCTTCTTTCATGTTTTCCATGCTTTCATCAAGCACAAGGCCCACTTTATCAGCAAGATCAACATGCATTCTACCTGCACCAGATTCACCCATTGATGAGTTATAGCCACTCGACTCAAAACTAGCTAAGAATTTAGACGAATACAGATCATTGCTGGCAGTCATTAATAATGCTGATTGGATTTCAAGTGGTGACCAATCTGGGTGAGACTGCTTTAATAGCGCTGCGGCACCTGCAACATGCGGGCTTGCCATTGAAGTACCTGACATCATCATCCATTCGGCAGTCCCAGGGTTCGCAGTGAAGGGTTGATCGGTTGAACCAGGCGCGTAGATATCGACTCCTGGTGCGGCAATGTCGACAAATAAGGTGTTTAGGCCAAAGTATGAAGGCCCTTGGCTTGAAAAATAAGCAAGGTTATGGCCATCAACGTCTTCGATTTCTGCAGCCGTTGGTGTGATAGTGGCAATATGACTATCACCTGTTGAGAGCCAAGTAAGTATGTCTTGGGCGTCTGTGTTTTTGATGTGTATCGCCGGGATTGGGTGCGGGACATCTGGTAAAGCTGCGGAGTCATAAAAACTTGATTGATTATAGATTATTAATCCTTCAGCTCCCCCTTTAGCAACGTTAACACCTTTGTAATACAATGGATTAGAGCTACGTTTACAGACTACAATTACAGCTTGCTCAGACTCGTCAATCTCTGGAGTGGCTGGATCATCAGGAAAATCAAATGTACCTTCTGGGTATTCTTTATCACAGTTAGCGACCCAAGGCTTAATTGTTTCATTTGGATTGTCAAAGTCAGCAGCATTAACGACTAATCCTGTTAACTCATCAAAGGTGATTGAACGTCCGCTAATATCAGATGGAGCAGCCGTATCTCCACCTGTCATGTTGGTTAAAGATTTATCAGCATAAGCTATACGGCTACTAGGTGTACTTGCTGCTACAGTCGTTAACCAAGGAGAAGAGTGATCAGCACTCATTATTTCAGGGCCGTTGTTACCAGCTGCTGCTGCAATGAATATCCCGCTCTTTGCAGCGTTAAAAAAAGCTTGCTCGATTGGATCTGTCCACGGGTCTTGCTCTAGACCACCAATTGAAAAGTTGATCACATCTACATTATCTATTGCTGCTTGCTCAATGGCAGATATGATTGCAGTTTCAGGACAACCAGAGTATGGATCACCCGCACTACCAGCAAAACATGCTTGGTAGGAAATTAGGTTAGCGTGTGGAGCCATTCCAGACACTTGCTCAAATTCTAAATTAGTTGGAATACCATTACTTTGTGTTACAGCTTCCGTGAGCAAGTATTTTTGGTTATATAGAATATTACCTGCTGAAGTACCTGCAACGTGTGAACCATGACTATGGTAATCCTCCCCATTTTCTGGACGAGACTCTTCATAAACTGGATCTGAGTAAGTTGAGGTGATTTCAGGGTAAGAGTATACGCCAATGAGCTTGCTATTACATAACGAAGCGTTAGCTTGGCAGTCCCCTAAATAATTGTCAGCACCGAGCGGATTGATGTGCTGATAACCGTCACCTCCAACGGCAGCAAATGAAGGGTGATCGGTGTTAATACCTGTGTCAATGATACCTACAACTATTCCTTCACCTAAGTTTTTACCTGTGCCAGATGCTGGCATAGCCCATACGTCATGTGCACCTGTTTCTTCAATCGTATTAAACGTTTGTAACTGTTTTAGTTCTGAGCGCTTAATATGTTTTACGCCAGGAACTTTAGCAAGCTGCTGTGCTTGCTCTTGGGTCATTCGAGTTGTAAAACCATTGAGTGCCACGGTAAAAGAGCGCTCAGATTGAACACTTAAACCTTGTAGCTTTTGCGCGTTATTAAGCACAGTTGTTTGTTGCTGTTGTAAATAGGTTTGGTATTGAGCCAGCGCTGTTTGATTTAAGTCCAGTGGGCGATTTGAAGAGCGGGCTGCTTGTACAAGGCTTTTAGTCGCTGTATGACCTGCTATACCACCGTCATAAGAGGTGATAGGGGCGTCTTCCAATTGTACTATATAGGTATGTGTTCCTGTGATATCTTTTTCGGCTTTAAAAATCGTGTTTTGTTTTTTTACTTGTTGATTGAGTTTATTTGGCCAGTTTAATTCAGGTTGCGCTTTAATTTCAGTTTGACTTGTAGGGGCTGCCCACTGCTCATTATTGTTATTAACATCACTCGCAGTTGCAGCTGAGGCAGCATAAAGTGCGCTCGTAACGACTACGGCAATTTTAGTTTTGTTAAACATAGAAACTCCAAAATGATAAAAGGATGCTATGAAATAATTCAAAAAATAATCTGTTGATGAAGCGTGGTTATGTATTTGATGAATATTCCAGCGACGTTATTATCACTAAAAGTTTTCAATCTGGCATCAGTGTGATAACAAATGATACACAATGATACATTTGTTTCGATTGGTGTTTGCTCTGGCTACGAAGGATACTTATTAATGGATAAACGGGTAAAACAAAAATTCACCACTTACCCAGCAGCGGTTGCTGTGATATTGGATGAAGTAAGAACGTTGATTTTTCAGGTCGCGAAAGAGCAGGGTATTACTGAACTTGAAGAAACACTGAAATGGGGTGAGCCGAGTTATATTTCAAAAACTGGTTCCACAATCAGGTTTGACTATAAAGACAAAGCACCGCAGCAATTTTGTATTTACTTTAACTGTAACACTACGCTGGTGGAGACATTTAAGGAATTGTACGGTGACACCTTTGTCTATCAAGGTAATCGTGCTTTGGTGTTTGAGTTACAGCACGCATTACCGATAACAGCGCTTGCGCATTGTTTATCGCAGGCTTTGCGTTATAAAAAAATAAAGCACCTGCCAATGCTCGGTGCTTAAATAAGTGATTAGCGCGGCATAAAGCCGAGCCTACGTCAGGTATGGGGTAAGCACTTAACGTAGGCGCGAGTTTACCTCGCGCTCACACTGTTATTTAGCGCTTGCTGCGCGTGCGGCGTGTAGTTTTTTGTAGCTATCAATTAAGCGCTGATGACGCTCTAACCCTTCAAGTTGCATATTGGTCGGTGTTAAACCGTAGAACAATACATCGCCATTGATTGAACCTACCACAGCATCCATGACTTCTTGACCAAACATGCGAGTGAAGCTATGAATATAGTCTTCAATTTCTAAGTCTTCGCTCAGTGCCACTTCGAGTGTGGCGTGCATGGCTTGATAAAATAACCCGCGTTCAACGGTGTTGTCGTTAAACTGTAAAAAGGTTTCAACCAGTTCCATTGTGGCTTCTAAATCACCCAGTGCTAAATAGATAAGCAATTTAAGCTCAAGAATCGTTAGCTGGCCCCAAACTGTATTTTCGTCAAACTCAACACCAATTAAGGTGATGATATCGATGTAGTTATCCAATTGACTTTCTTCAAGTCGTTCAACTAAATCGGCTAGTTGGTCTTCATCTAAGCTGTGCAGATTTAAAATGTCTGCACGGTATTTTAGGGCTTTGTTGGTGTTATCCCAAATTAAATCTTCGACAGGATACACTTCTGAATAGTCAGGTACTAAAATACGACAAGCGGTGCCAATATCTGAAAATTCAGCAATGTAGGCTTCTTTTCCTAAATCTTTTAAAATGCCAAATAGGCTTGCGGTTTCTTCTTCATTAGTGCCTGAAAAATCCCACTCTACAAAGTCATAATCGTGTTTAGCACTAAAGAAACGCCATGAAATTTTACCTGTTGAATCAATAAAGTGTTCAACAAAGTTTTCAGGCTCAGATACTGCCATACTGTTAAAGGTTGGTTTTGGTACGTCATTTAACCCTTCAAAGCTGCGACCTTGTAATAGCTCAGTTAAGCTGCGCTCAAGGGCTACTTCAAAGCTTGGGTGCGCACCAAATGAAGCAAACACACCACCGGTTTTTGGGTTCATTAAGGTAACGCACATCACAGGAAATTGACCACCCAGTGAGGCATCTTTTACTACAACTGGAAAGCCTTGCTCTTCTAGCCCTTTAATACCGGCAACAATGCCAGGGTATTTAGCAAGTACCGAGTCAGGCACATCGGGTAAGACAATTTCTTGCTCGATAATTTGGCGCTTAACGGCACGCTCAAAAATTTCAGATAAACATTGTACTTTTGCTTCAGCAAAGTTATTACCTGCGCTCATGCCGTTACTTAAAAATAAGTTTTCAATCAAGTTTGACGGAAAATACACGGTTTCGCCGTCAGAGTGACGCACATACGGGATAGAGCAAATACCGCGCTCAACATTGCCTGAGTTAGTGTCGATAAGGTGTGAGCCACACAGCTCATCTTCAGGGTTATAAATGCTTAGCGTGTAGTCGTCTAAAATGCCTTCAGGCAGTGAATCGTCATCGGTGAGCTTAAACCACTTTTCATTTGGGTAATGGACAAACTCACTGTTGGCAATTTCTTCACCAAGGAATTGATCATTGTAGAAAAAGTTACAGTTTAAACGCTCGATAAATTCGCCAAGGGCAGAGCATAATGCGCTTTCTTTAGTGGCACCCTTACCATTGGTAAAACACATTGGTGAGGCCGCATCACGAATATGCAGAGACCATACATTTGGTACGATATTACGCCACGATGAAATTTCAATTTTCATGCCTAAGTCGGCCAAAATCGCGGTCATATCAGCAATAGTTTGCTCAAGGGGTAAATCTTTACCTAGGATAAAGGTGCTTTCGCTACCTTCTGGTTTTGCCATCAGCATGGCTTGTGCATCGTTATCGAGGCTTTCTACTGCATCAATTTTAAACTCAGGCACAGTTTGAATAACACGCTTAACGGTACAGCGGTCAACCGAGCGCAAGATACCGGTACGGTCTTTTTCAGAAATGCTTTCAGGCAGTTCAACTTGAATTTGGAAAATTTGGTTGTAACGATCTTCCGGATCAACAATGTTGTTTTGCGCAACACGAATGCCATCGGTCGAGATATCACGGGCATTACAATACACTTTTATAAAGTACGCAGCACATAAAGCCGACGATGCTAAAAAATAGTCAAAAGGACTCGGCGCAGAGCCATCGCCTTTATAACGGATTGGTTGATCCGCAATGACTGAGAAATCGTCAAACTTAGCTTCTAACCTAAGATTATCGAGAAAATTAACTTTAATTTCCATTGAGTTGGTCCACCTTAGTGCGCACTAATAAGCTAGGCTTGCAGGTGTTTGCGCTAGACTTAGTCAGTGTATTTTCATTTAGCTGCAATTATCCGCTTTTTAGGGGAGTACATACAAGTAATAGTCGGGTTAATTTTTAAAACAGCAAAGCTTGCGATGAGAAAGTAGGCAAGGTGAAAGGATTAAGTTGTTAGTGTTTTGAGTTTTACTCGTAAGCTTTTAACCAGATTGAAGCTATCACTAAATTTTTAGCCTCGCTATTAGAATTCGATTGTTTCCTTCATAAAAAATAGCGCGGGTATTTATTTCCCGCGCTAGAAAAGGCTAGATTTATTTTTAACCTTGCCAACTTTCCTCTTAAATCTATCGGCCTAAGCTATCACTAAAAATCCGACAAATGCGCAGGCTGCTGCGATGAGTGTATACGGCAATTGAGTAATTGCGTGGCTCATTAAATTACAGCCTGAGCCTTGGGCTGCAAGGACCGTTGAGTCTGAGTAAAAGCATGCTTGGCTACCAAATGATGAAGCCGATAACAGTGCGCCAATCACCAGCGGTATATTGGCATCAACCGCGATGGCAAGTGGCATTACAATAGGAATAGTTACCGCAAAAATTCCCCAGCTTGAACCCGTTGCAAACGCTAAAATAGCCATTGCCAAAAATACCACTGCAGGTAAATAGCCTGCGGTCATAAATGGGCTAAGTGACTCAATCACAAACTGCGGTAGCAATAATTGATCGCAGACATCTTTAAAAATAAATGCGGCGATCACTGTGCCAATGGCGGGTAACATACTCTTAAAGCCATCTAACATTTTTTCGATCATTTCAGCAAAGGGCATGAGCTTTTGCAGCATATAAAAAGGGATTGTCACAGCAAATGTGGCTAGTAACCCTTTGTATACGTCGATTTCAAAATACACCGTAAACGCAACGAGTAAAAAAATCGGTAGCAAAAAATTGTACAATTTGCCGTGGCTATCTGCACTTTCAAAGCTTTCTTCTACCGCTTTTACTGCATATTCATCAGCTGTTTGTACGTCTTCGTATTGCGCTGGGTCGACTTGCGGCTGCTCTTTAATTGCAAGTAGTTGGGCTTTTTTCATTGGCCCAAATAATGGGATCACCCCAAACACCACTAATGGCACAATCAGTACTGCAAACCAAGCGTATAACATGTAAGGAATGGCTTGCATATAAACTGCAATACCTTGTCCTTCACCTGCGATATTGTTATCAACCAATAAACCGCCAAAAAATACTGCCCAAGTTGATAGGGGGACTAATACACAAATTGGTGCAGCGGTCGAGTCGACCACGTAAGCAAGCATTTCACGGCTGATTTTAAATTTATCGGTAATGCGCTTCATGGTTTCACCTACGGTGAGCGCATTGAGGTAATCGTCGATAAATATAACGATACCCAGTACGTAGGTCATGAGTAATGACGAACGAGGCCCTTTACAAAAGCGCAGTGCAAAACTACCAAATGCAGAGGCGCCGCCAGTGCGCACTAATAATGCTATTAGCGCACCAAAACCACCACACACAAGTATTAACCAGCCAATTGTTTCATCGACCATCACTTTTAGTGAAGCCGCGGCAAAATTGCTTAGCATTTCAACAGGGTTAAGCATAGCCAGGCCCACTAAGGCACCGATCAGCAAAGATAAAATTGGGCGACGTAGTACGATCGCCAATACCACCACTACAATCGGCGGCACAAGACTTAACGCAGAAGGTTCAAGCATTTAAGTATTCACAAAATAAAAAGTACTTGAGTGATTGGCTCAAGCTACTTAACAAAAACAAAGAATGTTAGCCCAAGGGCTGATATTCCAAGTCACTGCTTTTGCACGCAGACGTCACTGTTGGGTTTCGCGGTGGGTTTAGCACAATGCGACACAGTGAAGTGCGTTGGCTTGGCGCCAGACGGTGCAGGGGATGCATGCCGCTATTGTTATGCCGATAAAAACATCGACGGGAAAATAATCTGCAATTGCGTTTGAGTCAATAAAAATTTTTAAATTAGCTAAAAATTCTTATTATCTGAATATTAATGCTTGTAGTGCTTGGGAGGAGCACCAAACATTTGTTTAAACAAGCGGCTAAAGTGACTGGGGTTGCTAAAGCCTAGCTGATAACAAATTTGACTCACTTGCAGGCCCGATTGTAGCAATTTGCGTGCTTTTTTCAGTCGCAGTTGTTGTTGATATGCCGCGGGGCTTAATCCAAATGCGAGCTTAAATTGTTGATAAAACTTACTGCGGCTCATGCAGGCTATTTTGCATAATATGTCAATATCAAGAGGTTGATTGAGGTTTTCTGCTATGTGATTAACTACATAGTTAAGAGCAGAGTTAATAACGGGGTTTTGGCAATTTGCGAGCATTAAATCGCGGCTTTGCTGCTGCAAAAGGCGAGTAATTAACTCATTAATTGATAGCTCAATTAAATACGGACGATCTTGCTCGTTTTCACTAAATAAACCCACCATACGCTCCAGTAGTTGCTGGGTTTGTTGATTATGCACACCATGCACAAGTTTAGGAATATAGTGAAAAAAATCATCACTACTTATGTGCTGTTGTAAATTAAGTGCATCAGCCACTTGGCTAATTTTATCGCGGCTAATTTCAATCGCTAAACAGGTGGTTGGTTGCTTAATTGACGCCTCTGGAAAGTCAATCAACACACTTTGCTCTGGCGCTAAGACAAACGATTGTTGCGGCAAAAACTCTTTGTGATAGTCACAGTCGCCTACGTGCATGATTTTTTTACCGCTGATCATGCCGCAAAACAAGAGCTCGCTGGAGTGAAGTGCTACTTTTTGTGCATCCTGATAGGTGTCGTAAATACTGAGTTCGGCATTTTCTGCAGCAAAAGTCACTTTATTTTCAATAAGTACATCAACCGCTTGGCGCTGCTTTTTGAGGTTTTTTGTTGCTAGATAGGCTGCCATAGTATTTCCTTTTTTAGGTCTGGACACATAGACACGTTTTTTGGACCGCTAAGCATGTTTGTATGCCTGTTATGCGCTAATGTCAATTAATGGCGGATAAATAACCAATAAGTTCCGCTTGAACTTAACAAACTTAACAACAACTTGAACATAGGACACACACAATGATTTATGCAAACCCAGGCAGCGATGGCGCGCTTATAAATTTTAAATCTCAGTATGGTAATTATATTGGTGGGCAATGGCTTGAGCCTGTAAACGGGCAATACTTTGATAATATAAGCCCAGTTAACGGTAAAGTATTTTGTAAAATACCACGCTCAGACAAAGCAGATATTGAACTTGCGCTTGATAAAGCACACGCAGCAAAAACAGCATGGGGCACAACTTCAGTCACTGAGCGCAGCAATATTTTATTAAAAATTGCGGATCGCATTGAGCAAAACCTTGAGTTACTCGCTGTGGCTGAAACTTGGGATAACGGTAAAGCCATTCGCGAAACTTTAGCGGCGGATATTCCATTAGCAGCAGATCACTTTCGTTATTTTGCTGGCTGTGTTCGCGCCCAAGAAGGGACAATAGGTGAGATAGATGAGACCACTGTTGCCTATCATTTTCATGAGCCTTTAGGTGTTGTTGGGCAAATTATCCCGTGGAATTTTCCTATTCTAATGGCCGCTTGGAAACTCGCGCCCGCCCTTGCCGCTGGGAATTGTGTAGTTCTAAAACCAGCAGAGCAAACACCGGCCTCTATTTTAGTGTTAATGGAAATCATCGGCGATTTGCTTCCTGCAGGGGTTTTAAATGTTGTGAATGGCTTTGGTAAAGAAGCTGGTGAAGCACTGGCAACCAGTACTCGTATTGCAAAAATTGCCTTTACTGGCTCAACACCCGTTGGCTCGCATATTTTAAAATGTGCGGCTGATAATATTATTCCTTCTACTGTTGAGCTTGGCGGGAAATCTCCTAATATATTCTTTAACGATGTTATGGACAAAGATGATTCATTTTTAAGTAAAGCCATTGAAGGTGCGGTGCTTGCCTATTTTAACCAAGGCGAAGTTTGTACTTGCCCGTCGCGCTTATTTATTCAAGAAGACATTTATGAGCAGTTTATTGAGCGGATATTAGCGCGTACTTTACAAATTAAACGCGGTAATCCGCTTGATAGTGAAACTATGGTGGGCGCACAGGCATCACAAGCGCAATTTGATAAAATTCTTAGTTACATTGAAATTGGTAAAAAAGAAGGAGCACAAGTGCTCACCGGTGGCAATGTTGAGCAGTTAAGTGATGAGTTAAATGGTGGTTACTATATTCAACCAACACTGTTAAAAGGCACTAACGATATGCGGGTGTTCCAAGAAGAGATTTTTGGTCCGGTTATTTCCATGTCGACTTTTAAAGACGAAGCAGAAGCTCTTGAACTTGCAAACAGCTCTGAGTTTGGTTTAGGGGCTGGCGTGTGGAGCCGCAATATGAACCGCGCGTATCACTTTGGCCGTAAGATAGAAGCGGGCCGAGTGTGGACTAACTGTTATCATATGTACCCAGCCCATGCTGCATTTGGCGGCTATAAAAAGTCAGGTATCGGCCGTGAAACTCACAAACTCGCTCTTGATCACTATCAGCAAACTAAAAACCTGCTGGTTAGCTATAGCGAAGATCCACTCGGCTTTTTTTAAACAAGATTTAAGCGAAGCTGTAATTTAATTGAGTAATGCAAAGCGTGGCCACTGGCTACGCTTTTGCTTTTCAAAAGGCAGGGAATACTCGCCTAGAGGGATAACGTAGAAATACTTTTAGCATACGTTACTGACCTGAACTCGAAGTAACTGATTGAATCCAAACAGCAACTCAGTTATGGTTTGCTGATTAATAAAAATAAATTAAACCGAAGACACTGCATACTGGTATGCAGTGTAGGGAATTCACATGAAAGTAGGCATATTATTCTTTATTTTGCTCATTTGTTTTTCTGCACAATCTAATAACGATATTGCAGTGAAAAATGAAGTTAATTTATTTCTGGAAGTTTCGGAGTGTTTAAGGAGTATTCCCAGTAATAACATTAATGATTCAGAATACGATGAATTGACTTTGCTCACGAGTGTAATCGAGAACCTAACTGTTGAATTAGGTACTAATAAAAATGAACAAAAAGAGTTTAGAGAATTATATAAAATTGCGGCTCAATACTGTGAGAAAGAAATAAGTAACTTTAAAGCTGGGTATAAAAGTAAGGTTAGTAATTAATAACTGTATTTCCTTTTACTTTGGTATCAGTGAGTTAGAGTATAATAAAAAAGGATTTATATGAGACATATAATTAAGTCGTATGCAAAGGTGTTCGTTATTGGTACACCTCTTTTGACAGCAAATGTTTACGCACAAGATAATGTAAGCTCTTTAGAGAACCTACCCACTACAGCAGCGCAATGGCAAGTAACAGCTGAGCGTGATGTTGAAGCGGCTTATCAACAATCAGTTGAAAACCACCCCGGTATGTTTGATAGTCAGAACCCTGATTTTCCTAAGCTACTTGAGAGCGCAAAGCGCCAAGGTCTTGCGCTTGCAAAGCAGGTTACGAATGCTCAAGGGTATGCTGCAGCAATTGCGCGTTTTAGTACTGTCTTACAAGATGGTCATGCCGGAGCCGTAGCTATTTTACCAGAACAACTAAAACAACCAAGGCGCTGGCCCGGGTTTGCGGCTGTTTGGCGAGGTGATGGCTTAAAAGTGTATTACAGCGAGCATAGTCAAATTACTAAAGGCGATAAAGTAATACGCTGTAATAATACGCCAATTGAGCCATTAATGCGGCAAACCCTTTTTACTTTTCATGGTCAGGTTGAGCAACCCGGTCATTGGTGGAATCAAGGCCGGCGGTTACTTATTGATGACGGCAATCCATTTTTACCCCAACTTAAAAGCTGTGACTTTGCAAAAGCCAATGGCAGCACTTATAGCGTTAAATTACAGTGGGTTGAACGCCCTAAAAGCGTCCGTCAACATTTAATGAACGCGTATAATGGGGATGAACTCGCCGTCGGTCTACATTGGCCAACTAAAGATATTGCTTGGGTAGCCATGCCCACATTTGCGCCTAATGAGCAACAAAAGGCTGACTATAAACAACTGTTTGCTGATTTAGCTACACAACGTGCGCAGTTATTGACTGCTAAAGCCGTGATACTTGATTTGCGCCATAACCAAGGTGGTTCATCTTATTGGAATGTAAAAGTCGCAGAGCAGTTATGGGGGCAACAAATTGTGAGTTATCGAAAAGAACAAGCAAGCGCAAAAACCCAAGTGTGGTGGCGAGCCTCAAAAGATAATACTCAGCACGTTGAGGTGTTGAAGGTAGTACTAAAAGATCAGCCTGAAATGTATGAAATGGTTAAAGAAGTCTCAGCAGGTATGCAAGTATCGTTAGATAAAGGCATGCCTTTTTATGTAGAGCAAAACCTGCCTGCTGAGCAAAGTGCAGGAGAGGTTACAGACAGTGATTTTAAAAACAAAGCTATGGTGATAGTACCTGGGCAGTGTGCCAGCGCTTGTCTTGATGCTATTGATACCTTTAAGCTTTTTTCGAATACTGTGTTATTTGGTGCGCCAAGTAGTGCAGACTCAATGTATATGGACGTCAGGCTTGTTGATACCCCATCAGGGTTGAGTAAAGTGATTATTCCTAATAAAGTGTACGTAGATAGGCCTCGAGGAGAAGGCTATTTTTACCAGCCCGATATTCCATATTACGGACTTGAGTGGACAACCGACGCTTTACTTGAGCAAATAATAAACATCTTGTAATAAATGTTTTTATATTAAAGAGTGTGGATGTTACTTTAAGTGAGTGAAAAACACGGGCATTTTTTGTGCGATACCCAAACAACAGATGGAGTTGTAAGTTATGAAATTTTTAGTTTTTTTAGGCACTGTACGTGACAGCACACCACCGAGACCTGCTCGCTTAGGTGAGCGTGTTGCACTAGCGTGTTTAGCATGTCTTAACAGCCAATATCCAGATCATCAAATAGAACTGATAGATGCGCTGGAATACCCACTTGATACTGTATTTAAGCCACACTTCTCTTATCCGCAGGGTAAAGCACCAACAAAGCTAAATGAGCTGGCAGAGAAAATTGCCGCAGCAGATGGCTACATTATGATCAGCCCTGAATATAATCATTCAATGAGTCCCGCATTAGCTAACTTGTTAAATCACTTTGGTAGTTCTTTGTTTTCGTATAAACCAAGCGCCATTGTGACTTATTCGGCAGGGCAGTGGGGAGGCATGCGTGCGGCGGTTGGTATGCGAACTTATTTATCGGAACTGGGTTGTTTACCTGTATCGGCAATGATCCATGTACCAAAAGCGCAAGACGTTTTTGCAGCCGATGGGACGCTGCTACAAGAGGCAGAGCAGGCATCGTGGTTTAATTATTTTGGCCGTACGTTTAGTCAGATGGTTTGGTGGGCTCAAGCAACCCGCGAGTATAAAACGCAAGTTGATCCCAATGAGTTAGTTAAAAGCTTCAATAAAGATCCATCACAAAGAAATGCACCTTGATGTTGCTGTAATGGACATAGTGACTCAATACGCGAGGTATAAGCAATGAATCAACTAACTGAAGCAACGATAGCATGCCCGTATTGTGGTGAAAGTATAGACGTGTTGCTTGATCCATCTGATGTCGATCAACAGTACATTGAAGACTGCCAAGTGTGTTGTAAGCCGATTAACTTTTTGGTTTTTGAAAATATGGATGAAGAATTAACGGTTACTGTTACCAGCGATGAAGAGGGATTTTGAATAAATACGATCTATTTACGAAACCTGGTAAGTTTTTGCTCTAGGTAGCTTAGTATCAATTAAATTGATAATAAGCTACGCAATAAATTCCTGAGTACTTTAAAGACTTCTTGGCCGCTGTGGCGTTGATGTTGCAACATATCAACATTGGCCGTCCAGCCCATTTCTTCAAATTCCAGAGGTAGTTTAACCAACTCGCCACTGTGTATTGCATTTTCGGCTACATGGTGTGGCAATAAACACCAACCATGCCCCTGGATTGCCAGTTCAAGTAATACAAAGTAATTGTCGGCATACCAAATGTCGGGGCTTATTTTTAGTTGAAAGCTACTGGTTTGCGTATTACGAGAGCGGATCAGGAGTTGCCGGTGTAAACGCAAGCCATCCATATTTTTACAAATCTGCCCTGCGAGAGGGTGAGATTTGGCAACATATAAATCAAACTTTACAGCACCCAAACATTCGTAATCTAAATAACTAGGAATGTTCAATTCACTAAAAATAATACCTGTTAATGGCTTTTCGCTTTTTAGCATATCGATGATGTCGAGACTGGATGCATTTAAAAATTCAAGCGATACATTAGGGTATTTCTCTCGTAACTCTGTAATGGTATTGGCGATGATTTTAAATGGGATCCCTTCGTCAAGCGCAATGGTGATTTCACGTGGTGTTTGGTCATTTAATGCTAAGGCTGAGTTTACTAACCGTTGATGTTGATTGATCAGTGCCATTGCCTGCGGTAGTAGTTTTTTACCTGCCTCGGTGAGTTGTGGGTAACGCCCAGCGCGTTCAAATAAAGTGGCGTTACAGTCTATTTCTAAGTTAATGATATGTTGGCTCACGACTGACTGGGCTTTATTTAAACGACGAGCGGCTGCCGAAAACGATCCGGTTTCGACGGTGGTGACAAATGCGTGAAGTTGTTCGATGCTAAACATATCGTTTTTATAGATGCTATGTAACTACTTAATATCTAAATAATGGATGAAAATAGCGGCCAAGTCACTATATACAGGCATTTTTTAATAATGAGTACTATTGAACGGATTTTTCAGGCGCTGCTTTTTGAGGTAATCGCACTTTCAATTGTTATACCCACGTCGGTTATGGTTGGCGACTTTGATGCGGGAAAAATGACAATTGTTGGCATTGGCTTATCGTTATTTGCGATGCTGTGGAATTACATTTACAACATTATATTCGACAAGTTAGCGGGCTTTAATCGCATAGAAAGAGGGTTAGCGACACGTATTGCTCATGCAATAGGTTTTGAACTGGGAATGGTAATAATTACATTGCCTGCATTGGCGTGGTATTTAGATATAACTTGGTTAGCCGCGACAATCTTAGAAGCAGGCTTTTTAGTGTTTATTCTGGTGTATACATTGATATTTAATTGGCTATATGACCGCTATCAACCTTACCAAAAATGCTTTTGTAAGCATGAACTTGTGTAGTTAACTGCTTTGGCACTCGTTAGGCAATTAATGAGTGTTTCTATGTAAACGCATCGCTGTATTTCGATATTGCTTTGATCTGTTTAGAGGTGTTTAGTCATACTTTGTTGTATGTCACTTTGTGCATTCAAGGCAATTTCGACAAACGCATTTACTGTTGCACTGGGGTGATTATGCTTATATTGGATTTGTAACGGTATCTGCGTGGTTACATTGTTTAAGGCAAGAAAATGACAGCCTGCATTGTATAGTTTGCTCACACAGTAAGGGGCAATAGCGACGCCTAATCCTGCGGCTACCTCAGTTAAGAGTGTTTGCATGTGTCGCGGGCGGCTGACAAGGTTGGGAGAAAACCCCGCTTGCTTACACAGCGTAATTGTTTCGTCAAATAAGCCCAATGCTTCATCACGGTTAAAAATAATAAATTGCTCAGTTTTCAGCTGCGCTAAATTGATTGCTTTTTTACCTGCAAATTTGTGACTTTGATTAACAATAGCAACGAGCTTATCAATATAGATATTATGACTGGAATATTGAGTATTAATCGAGGTCGGTAGCTCTCGCGAGAATGCAACATCTATTCGTTCATTATTCAGTGCGTCAATCTGTTCGGTTGCTGTCATTTCAAATAATGTGACATGTACTTTTGGAAACTGTAATTTATAGCGTCTGACCAAACTGGCCATAAACGATAAACAGGCAGGCCCTAAATAGCCGATATTAAGCGTGCCTATTTGCCCGTTGTGTGCCAGTTGTGCGTGTGTTTTAGCTTGCTCAGCAAGTGCCAAAATTGCGCTCGCATCTTTTAAAAGCTGTTCACCTGCTTGTGTTATTGCCACATCACGAGAGTTGCGATTAAACAAACTAACGCCAAGCTCAGCCTCTAATGCTGATATATGGCGACTAATAGCAGGCTGTACAGTATGTAGTTCGTTTGCCGCTTGTGAAAAGCTTTTATGCTTAGCGACACTAACAAAGCTTTTTAGCCTTTTTATATCCACAGGCACTATTTAGTTTCTAACGCTTTTGAAAATACGGCTTTAAAGCGTTCAAAGTCTTCTATATGCGGTAAATGACCTAAGTTTTCTAGCTCAAATAATTGTGCGTTGGGTATCAATGCTGCCGCTGATTTACCGAGTTTATCGTAACGGCCAAGTTCATAATCAACACCTTGCTTTTTCCAGTTACGGCCAGGGCCTGTTCTGTCGCGCGTACCAATTATAAGCTTCACAGGCATAGTGAAGTTGCTAAACTCGGTGATAACTGGCTGGGTAAAAATCATGTCATAGGTTTTAGCGTTTACCCATGCAACTTGTTCTTTATCTGGGCCTTGAATTTGCCCTGTTATAAAGTGTGTCAGTGCTTCAAATTGGCTATTCCAGTTACCGTCATAGTAATTTTTTTGCTGATACTTTTTCACTCCTGCGGGTGTTTTTGCAAGCTCACTTTTATAGAAAAAGTCAGTGTCTTTGTAATCCACATAATCAAGGTAGTTTTCAAGCCCGATGGGGTTAAGCAGAATCAATTTTGTCGTGACACTTGGGTACATTAATGCAAAGCGACTCGCCAGCATACCGCCCATTGAATGGCCTAATACAATTGATTTTTCAATCTTTAAAGAAGCCATTAAGGCGTGGGTGTGATGAGCTAAAGCTGCAAAAGAATATTGATAATTTGTAGGTTTAGATGATTTGCCAAAACCAATTTGATCTGGAATAAGCACTCCGTAACCCAGTTTTTGCAGGTGGTTTGCAGTTGTTGTCCAGTAATGGGCGTTGAAGTTTTTACCATGCATTAAAGTAACAATGGGTTTATCGCCTTTGGCGGGTAGGTAAATATACGCCATTTTTAATGCCAACCCTTGCGAGGCAACATCAAAATAACTTATGTCGAAATCGTAATTATAATCTGTTAATTGTGCGTCATAACTTAGTTGCTCAGTGGCTTGCTGAGCGTGTGAATTTACAGCTGAGAATATCAAGCATAAACTTAATAACCATATTTTGTACATAGAATCCCTCATCGATTTTATTAAACAGATCAATACACATCTTTACATAGTTAAGGACAATACTCTAAAACTTATTTGTGCAGTTAAGTTAAAGTTTTGTTAGTGCGTTATGGACTGTAATTGATTTGTTAGCCAGTCCATAAATATTTGTGTACGTTTTGGCACATGGCGGCGATTAGCATAAAGTAGATTAATTGGCATACTTGGCAAACGATATTGCGGTAATACTTCGTGTAGCAAACCACTATTAAGCTCGTTTATCACGCCAAGTTTAGGTGTTTGTATTAGTCCTAAACCAGCAATACATGCTGCTTTATAGGCATCAGTATTATTAACGGTTAATTGTGATGACATTGCGATTAAGTGTGCTTTACCATGTTTATCAACATACTCAAATCCCGGATCAAATTGCCCTAATTTTTGGCTATAACGAATTATAAAGTGGGTATGTAGATCTGCCAGCTCAGTGATTTCACCATGTTCAGTAATATAGGCAGAACTAACGCAATTGATCATTTTATATTCCCCTAATTTTTTTGCAATTAGCGATGAATCTGTTAATTCGCCGACCCGTAAAACACAATCAAAACCTTCTTCAATGAGATCAACTTTGCGGTCGGTACTACTTAATTCTATTTCAAGGGCGGGATGCATTTTTAGAAAAGCAGGTAGTTTCGGAAGTATTAAATTACGGCAAAGCGCTTGAGGCATATCAACACGTAATCGTCCTGAGAGAGGGTGTGCTGAGTGCTGAAAAGAAGTTTTAAGCTCTTCCATATCAGCCAGTATATCTTTACAACGATGATAAAATGTTTCGCCGTCATTGGTTGTGGTTACTCGTCGAGTCGTTCTATTTAGCAGCCGTGTACATAGCATATCTTCAAGTTGTTGTACTGCTAATGAAACTGATGATTTAGGTAAGCCAAGGCTAGTGGCTGCACCTGAAAAGCTTTTCAGTTCAGTCACTCGGATATAAATACGCATTGCGTTGAGTTCGTTCATGTAAACTATTGTTAGTATTTTTTGAACAGTGCAATCAAATATACTGTGTTTATCTTGTTTAGTCGACTAAATATACTTATTTCTATGGACTAGGTAACACCTTGGTTTTTACATTAGAGCAGGAGGTAATTATGAACAATAAAGTTGCGGTGATCACTGGCGGAAACAGGGGCTTGGGGAAAGATACTGTGCTTAGCTTAGCTAAAAAGCAAATCGATAGCGTGTTTACCTATCGCAGCCATAAACAAGAAGCTGATGAGGTGGTCAAACACGCTGCTAAATTAGGGGCTAAAGCTGTGGCTATTCAGTTAGATTTGAGTGACATACTTGGTTTTACTGAGTTCAGTACTCAATTACAACACGTGTTACACAGCCATTGGCAACAACCGCAGTTTAATTACTTAATTAATAATGCTGGCTTTGGTTTAGATAATTCATTTATGGATACTACTGAATCACAGTTTGACAGTTTAATGACCGTACATGTCAAAGGGCCGTTTTTCTTAACCCAAACACTTGCACCACATATAGCTGACGGTGGTCGCATTGTTAATGTATCTTCAGGGCTGACACGTTTTACGTTGCCCGGTAAAGCCGCTTACGCGACTATGAAAGGTGCAGTAGAAGTGATGACCAAGTATTTAGCTAAAGAGCTTGCGCATCGTAATATTGCCGTAAATGTGGTTGCCCCTGGAGCAATTGCCACTGACTTCGGTGGTGGTAGCGTTCGCGATAATCATGCAATAAATAATAGGATAAGCTCAATAACTGCGATGGGGCGAGTCGGTGAACCTGCTGATATTGGAGCGATGATTGCACAATTACTTGGTGATGAAAACCGGTGGATGACTGGGCAGCGTTTAGAAGTATCTGGCGGAATGTTACTGTAACTTAAATAGGCATATTTTATGCCTGTTTACTTTACCACGTAGATCCTGCTTGAATATACACAACATCTTGCTCAGGGCCGTGAGCGACATCTAAACCAATGTTGATCCCATAATGTTCATCTATTAAGTATCTAAAGCCCATGCCAACAGTGTTTATTGTATTTGCGTCAGTCAGGGTTGAAAAATGCTCTGCTGCCCAACCCATGCCTGTAAATGCACTGAGTTTAATTTTATCGGTGATTTTATAACTGCCTTCAAATTCAGTAACCAAGACATTGAGCCCTTGATAACGAGAAGCTGATACTCCTCGTAAGCTGATACTAGGAGGAATATAGACTGGCAGTTGCCTATCATCTTTATTATTTACGGTATCAAATTCTACACGCAGGCCTAAGTTGGCTTTTTCGTTTAATGCCCAGTAGTTTAAGGCAGAAAACTTAAAGCTGGTGTAATCTATATCACTACCAATTGCTTGGTTAAATACCATGTACTCGGCTTTATAGTTTAAACCTTGCTCAGGGTTAAGGGGGTTATCGCGGCTGTCATACTCCATCAGTGCGCCTAAGCCTGAAGTGTTAATCTCAGGTATTAGTTGCAGATTTAACAACTCGTCAGGAATATTGATATCTTGAAAAATAGGGTCAGCTAAACTTAGATCTACATGACGATATAACTGTTTAGCGCCAAAAAAGAAGTTACTGTCTTGATAACGCACTTTTACGTTTTGTAGTACCGCGGGCCCCTTAATATTGAGTGATAGTGGAGTGAATAAGTCAATATCGGAGAAAGTGTAAAAATCAAGATTAATACTGGCATAGCCAATAATGCCTTGATAGCGAATGCGGTCTTCATCCCAAAATGTTACATGACCTAGCGCGCCGCCTTTGGTACCATTTTTAGTGGCCAATGCGCCAACAATACTGATACTTTGCGGGAGCGTTGTGCCTTCTTTTTTTGGCTTTTTATTTTTATTATCATGAAAAAAAAGCCCGACAATGCCCAGCCCCGGGCCAACAGCAGGCTCGGTTATAAATGTCGGAATTGGTAAAAAAGAAATAGGCTTATCAGCCTTGGATGTTTGATTATCCAATTGTTTTTGTGTGGGGGCTATCACATGATCTTCATAAGCATTGTTGGCATAACTGTAAAAAGAAATACACATAAAGCTGATACAACAAAGTGTAAACATTTTGATCAATGTAATAGTTCCTAATTGAATAGTCGTTTCATAGGCTTAGTGTAAGCGCTTTAGTTGTTAATTTAAATGATAGACTTTCAGTAATCTAGCAATAATTAGTAAAGCGCTTCAGTTGCAGGCATTACAAAACTCAGTTCTTAATCTAAGGGTTGAGTGGGCTTAATACATCTTTTTGTTGCTTATTTTCATTTTTTAGCGCCACTCTGAACTGTTTTAACTGTACGGTAAAATCATGGGGTAATGCTTTATTGCTATACAGTGCTTGTTCAAAATCAAGAGTTATCGATTGGTTTTGTTGTTGTAAAGCTCTATTTTTATCTATTACCTTTTGCCAGCTGTTTCGCCAAGTAATAAAGGCACTATAGTGTGCTTTATTCACACCAGTGTGCTGAATTACTTGTCTGAAATGAGCAAGTTCACTTTGTTGGTAGCGCAGCCAGTAAAATTGAGCGATACGATAGATCACCCACACAATAACTAAGCCAATTAGGGCTAATACAAGCCACCATAACCATGTTGTTAAACTTGCGGGTGCACTGGCTACACTCACTTCGCTGCCTTTAATTTCAGCGGTTTGCACGCTGTCAGTGCTAGGCTGGTAATAGCTTATAGTAATACTAGGTAAAGTGAGATTACCTGCTTGTTTCACGACAATATCTTGCTGTTCGGTACGTACACCTGTAAATGCAGCCGTTCTGTCATTGAGGGTGTCACTAACACTGGCCGTGATAGGGTAGCTTTGCTGTTGTTCTGTATTAGTACTATTCATTAGCTGCGGAATAAATAACGCCGAGCTTTCGGTAATTGTTGCGCTCACTTTTCGTTGTATGCTTTGCCCTGCAATCAATTGGTCAGGTATATTAACATCTTCTTCTAGCGTAATATTTTCAGCTATAATGATGGGGTTCAGAGTTTTAGCAAGTTCCGGTAGCGTGGCGTTAAAGGAGACGGGTGGGGGAGTTATTTCGCGGTTGATTGTTTGGCTATTTTCATCCACGAAGTGGATTTTTAATGTTGGTAGTGTTAATTCAAAACGGCCATGGGTCATTGCAATCACGGGGTACTCTTTAATAACACCTGTCCACGTTGCGCTACCAATACGCTCAGAAGTTGGATAGGTACTTTTATTGCCTTTTACACTAATTACATTCAGCGTGTCGACTTCATCAAAATACAACGGCTTTGCAAACCAAGTTGGCACTAAAACTTTTACTTTGACGGTCGTTACTTGGCCAACCAGTGGGTTTTCATTGCTAATGCTGACAGTTACTTTTGGTTCAGCAGCTAAACTTGGCAATACAGAAAAAGCCAGTAAACAAATTAACAGTAATCGCATTATTGCCCCCTTTGAGCGTTAGCTTCTGTGGCAAACTTATTTTTTAAAAAGTCCCCCATTTCTGAGTCAACACTGCGCATCCATTGCTCTTTTGCATCAGGAGAAAGAGAGTCTGTTACTTGGTAATCTTGGGAATTGCCATCTTGCTTCTCACTTACTTCATTCCCATCGACCTCAGTGGTGATACTTTGCTCTGCATCCACACCGCCAGCTTGTGCAATCACAGCAGCATATGCATGCTCTGCAATCGCTAGATTTCGTTGTGCATTTAGGTGTTCGGGTTGTTGTTTTAACACTTGCTTAAAGCCTGCTATTGCGGCTTCAAATTCTTGTATTTTTAAGAGGGCTGTCGCACGGTTGTAAAATCCATCTATAGTCCCTAAAGAACCATAAACTTCAGCAGCCTGGGTATATTTACCCTGTTCAAATAATGCTTTTGCTTGCCATTGTGGATCAGAAAATAGCGTCGCAGCGCGAGCAAAATCAAGGTTGTTGTAAGCCATCATTGCTTGTTGATCACGAGTAAAAAACCAGTCGGCAGTGCTGGCATAACTCGTTTTTGGAAAACCTAATAAACTACCAGCTAAAAATAATACCGCAATATGATTAATCGTTTGGATGGTTTGGTGCGGCTTTTTTTCTATATTTATTGAAGTCCAGCCTTTTCGAAACCATAAAGCACTAAGTAACAGCACGGGCCATGTGAAATACCATGCCATATCCTGATAAGGGCTGGTGTTGTTGTTATCACGCTGACGCTGATAATTTTGTTCTACAAAGTTATCAATTGCTATAACATCTTGCATATCAAGTGTAAGTGCTTGGTGTGTTACCGTTTGTAAAGATGACTGAGTATTCGAGTTAGGTTTAATGATCAACGCTTGGCCTTGTTCATCAGAGCGAAGTTGACCATCAGTTGAATTTATAACCCCGCCGTTATCTGTAGCTATTTGCCACCAAATAAATGGTTGTTGTAACTTATTTAAGGCTGCAACTTGCGCTTGACTAATATCATCGGCTATTAACACAATGCTGGCATAAGGTTGTTTTTCTAACAGCGTGATTGCTTGTTGCATTGCAGTAGCTGCATTGTCGGCGTTTACACTATGATTTCCTGGCATTACATCTGGTGCTAAGGCAACTAAAAATGGTTGAAAAACACTACTATCCTCAGTAAAAGGCAGTACATTATGACTGGAGCTGGCATAAGCGAACAGTGCGGTTTTAGCACCACTGCGATAACTAAGTAAATCAGCAACTTTTTGCTTAGCGCGGGTTAAGCGAGTCGGCGATACATCGTTTACTTGCATGGCTTCAGTTACTTTTAATAAAACAATGAGCGGCGCTTTATCGCTATTGTCATCTGTTTGTTTAAACCAAGCAGGGCCTGCGCAAGCGATTATTAATAGCACTGCACAGGCTAAGGTAAAGTCGATAGGTTTTAATTTATCAAATAAACGCTGTTTTGGTGTCAATGCTAATGCTAAATGCGTGGCTATAGCATGGGTATGGTGTTTACTGCTTTGCTGGTTTTTACGGATGATGTAGCAAAGTAAAATAACAACGGGTAACAGCAGTAAGGTCCATGGCCGCAAAAAGTGAAACTCAAACATGTTCAACATCCTTTGTTTGTCGCCTTTGCTTGGAAAGCTCAATAATTACTTGAGCGAGTAGCGCTAATACAAAAACCAATAAAGCAAAATACAACGGTATATGTAGTAAGCTGGTTTCTTTGCGTGTTGTAATTACCGGAGTTACTACAGCCGCTATTTGATCGATTTGTTGGTAAATTTTTTCTAATGATTCACTGTCTTGTGCACTATAAAATTGCCCGTCGGCGGTACTGGCAATTTTCTTTAAAGTAGCAAAATCAACGCGATATTGGCCTTCGGCATGTTCATCACCAATCCCAATAGTAAAAATTTTCAATTGCGATTGTTTTGCAATTTGTGCCGCGTTTAAAGGGGACATTCGTGAACCAGTATCAGCACCATCGGTTAATAAGATCAGTACTTTGTTTTCTACTTTAGATGATTCAAAGGTTTTTAATGCAAGCCCGATTGCATCACCGATCGCAGTATGTGGGCCTGCCATAGCCACTTGGGTATTATCAAGTAATTGCTCTGCACTTTGTAAATCTTGAGTAAAGGGCACTTGTAAATAAGCTTGTGTGCCAAACACAATAAGCCCGATACGATCGTGCTTACGATCTTTGATATACTGACTTACTACATTTTTTACAGCTTGTAAGCGTTGAATTCGCTCGCCATTGTTACTAGGAAAGTCTTGTTCATCCATCGAGCCAGATAAGTCAATGGCTAACATAATATCTCGACTGGTTGTTTCGTTTTTAACCGGCGCTCCAAGTTGCGTGGGATTTGCAAGTGCAACAACAAGTGACAACCAAATTAAAGCGGCACTTAACCAAATAAATAAATATTTTTTATTACTGTGTTCGCCTTGTGTGGTTTTTGCGCCACTGGCTTGATGCGCTAAGGAAAAAAATGGGATCCTAATTGCCAAGGTTTTTTGTTTAAATGCAGGCAATAACCATACTAATAATATGGGCACGATTAAGAGGCTAAACATCCATAGGTGTTTAAAAATGATCATGGCGTCACCTTGTAGTAAGTGAGCCAAGTAATGGCTTGTTGTTTGAGTTTTGCGCGATCATGATCTGCTGTTAGTGTATAAAAGTCAGTAAAATGCGTATGTTTATCACAATGTGTATTTAAAAACTCACTCCACTGTGGTCCGGTTAGTGCGGCTATTTCGCAACGTTCAAAGTCATTTAAAGCACAGCGCTTCAAAATACTGCTGATAGCTAAGGCACTACTATCATCGGCTAAGTTGTTTATTGCATCAATTGCATAAAAACGATGGCGCTGCTTGTAGCGTTTAAAGCGCTGCAGTGCAAGAAGAGTAATAGCAATTAATATAACTGTACCAAGAAGTACAGTCCACCCAGGACCTTCAGGCCACATAGAAATTGCTGCAGGTTCGGTAACGGGTTTGATTTCCGCCATTAATTGGTAGAGCTCGAGGTTATCTAAATCTTGATTATCCATCTCTAACCTACTGCAAATGCACTTGAAAATTGACTTAACGTATCTTCACAAGCGCTTAGCTCAATAACAGTAACGCCGATAGAAAGTTGCCAATTTTTGATTTTATTAGTACGTTTTGTGAATGTCTCTTGCATCCGTTGATGCACATCTCTATGGCTCGTATCAAGTATCATTTGCTGTTCGCCATCACTAACGCTTAGTGTTAAATCGTTAGGAAGTTGGTGATTAATATCGTCACTTACTAAACATAAAATTACGTCATTATGTGCTGCCATTTGCGCAAGGTATTGCTCGGTTGCTAAATCAACATGATCAAAATCACTGATAATGATAATCATCTGATCGTGACTAACCAGTTTCGTTGCCGCTGCGAGAGGTTCGTTTAAAGTCATGGCGGGAGTGGGGTTGGGGAGATTGCAATCAAGGGCTAAATTAAAATCACTGACACTGTGCATAAACTGCTCAAGTGCTTGCGGCTTTTTACTGGGCTTAAAAGCTTTTATCTCAGTGTCGTTGAAAATGACCCCACCGACCCGATCGCCTTGTTCAAAAATTCTATAAGCGCAGATCGCTGCTGCTTCACTGGCGGTGACTGATTTCATATTTAGTTTTGAACCAAAAAACATATTGACGCGTTGGTCAATCAGGATCAAAGCACTGCGATCTTTTTCTTCAGCATAAACACGTACATGCGGTTTTCCAGTGCGCGCAGTAACCCGCCAATCTATGCTGCGAATATCATCGCCCACACGGTAATCTCTCAGTTCTTCAAAACTTAAACCACGGCCACGAACACGAGAGCTATGTCTACCTGCCAACACACTATTACTGCGCTGTTTAGGTAAAAAACTAAGCTTTCGAGCGCGACTTTGCAGACTTTTTAATTGTTTAAAATCACTATATATGCGCTGGTCTAAGTGCGATTGTGAAACAGCCATGTCATGCTCCTTATGGCAGGGCAACTAACTCAATTATTTTGGCGATTACATCGTGGCTTTGTATACCCGCACCTTGTGCTTGATAACTTAAACTTAATCTATGACGTAATACATCTACAGCAATACTACGAATGTCATCAGGCAGCACTTCATTACGACCTGCAAGCCATGCATGGGTACGAGCGCATTTATCTAAGCTGATTGAAGCTCGAGGTGAAGCACCCAAATCGATCCAACTGGCAAGTTCTTCGTCATATTTTTCAGGCGTACGAGTAGCGTATACTATATCGGCAATATAGCGTGCCATTTCGGGGCTTACTGCAATATTGGCAATTTCTTTGCGGGCATCAAAAATGACTTGTTGCGGTAATAGCTGTTTTTCGATGCTGTCAGTTTGTTCTTCAGCGGCGGTATTATAAAGACTTTGTTCTTCTTGACGAACTAACCCAATAACGTCAACTTCGTCATCTACACTAGGATATACGATGTTGACTTGCATTAAAAAACGGTCCATCTGAGCTTCTGGTAACGGGTAGGTACCTTCTTGTTCAACAGGATTTTGTGTGGCTAATACCATAAACAGGGGGTCCATTTTATGGGTTTTACCCGCAACCGTTATTTGTCTTTCTTCCATTGCTTCAAGCAGTGCAGATTGGACTTTTGCTGGCGCACGGTTAATTTCATCAGCGAGGACGATATTGGCAAATAATGGGCCTGGGTCGAATTTAAATTCGCCACCATCTTGCGTTTGGAAATAGACTTCAGACCCAGTGATATCTGATGGTAATAAGTCAGGAGTAAACTGCACTCGACTAAATTGACTGTCGATGTTTTTAGCTAAGGCTTTTATTGCACGGGTTTTTGCAAGACCCGGCAGGCCTTCAATCAATAAGTTACCATTGGCAAGTAAACCAATTAATAAACGTTCAATTACATCTTGCTGACCTATAATACTGCTAGCCATTTGTGTTTGTAATTGCTTTATTTGTGCGAGTGTCTCCATGCTCTTTTCCTTAATGATTTAGGCTCTGCATCATTTGTATTTGTTGTATAAACTCTTGTATTTGTTGGTTGCCAGGAACTAATTGTGCTAAGTTTCTAGCATATCTTAATGCTTCTTCGTATTGCTTTTTAGCTAAGTAGGCTTGCGCTAAACTGTAGCTAATATCGGGGTTGTTAGGGGTAATTTGAAATGCCTTTCGTAAAGCGATTAAGGCGTGTTCCATTTGACCCATATCCTGCAATAGTAAAGCATAAGTGTAGCTGTAATTCGCATTATTTTCAGCGAAACTGGCTGCCTTTGCTAAATGCGGCAATGCCGTTTTTTTATCTTTAGTCCTGATATAACTCATTGCTAGTGAATAATGTAAATCAGCAGCTTCAGGGTTTATTTCTAGTCCTTGTAGTAAAATACTTTTTGCCGCCTTTTCATCACCTTGAGTACGATATAAGTCAGCTAGATTAACATAGCTCGGAATAAAGATATTTTCAACTTGTATTGCGGTTAAATAATGTTCTTTTGCCTGTTCAGGTTTGTTTAGTTCGAGCGCTAAGTTACCTAAATTAGTGTGCGAAAAGCCACGTTCAGCTTGGTAAGTTTGGGTTTGCTTATATTCATTTAAGCCATTATTTAAGCGCTGTGTATCTGTTTCATTTAACCCACCAGGAAATGGCTCAACGAGCATGGCTGCTAATGCTCTTGCGGCTTCACTACGAATAGCTAAATGTTCATCATCAAGTAAGCTATTAATCATTCGCCAGCGCTGCGAGATCTCATAGGGCATAGCCGCTGTAATAGCAGCTTGGCGCTTTAAAATTTCATTTTCTTTTACTGCTCTGACGATAGCGACAACAGCATTATTGTCTGCTGTGTTGGCCAAGCGGCTTAAGGCTGATGCGCGAATGATATTCGGAAACTCTTTATTTTGCGCAATTTTAGTCAGCATTGCTGAGCTATTGGGTAAGCGGTTATCTGCGGCATGAAATGCTAATGAAAAATGATCGCTACCCATATGCTTTGAATCTGGATGCCATGTTTTGATATTTTTAACCGCCCATTGTGGGGTTTTATCTTGATGGCAACTATTACATGCATTGGGAGCTTGAGTTTTCAACGTTAAATCAGGACGAGGGACTCTAAAACTATGATCCCGTCGGGCATCAACTTGCATATAAGTTGTCGCCGGCATATGACAGTCAACACACTGGCTCCCGGTGGTATCAACTTTGTGGCCGTGGTGATCAGGAGTGTCAAATACTTCGCTAGTATGGCATTGAGTACATGTTTGATTAGCGGGTAGCTTTAACTTTCCTGAATGTGGATTATGGCAGTTACTACAAGTGACACCTGCTGCAAACATTTTACTTTGTTCAAAAGAACCCCACACATAGTCCTCATCCCACACTTGGCCGTCAACATGGTAGAGCTCGGGTGTGATCAGCGATGGCTGGAATTCTTTTAAAAAATTATGTGGTTCTGTTCGATCATTTAATTGACTGCGTCTTGCATGGCATGTAGCGCATACTTGAATCTGTTGTGAATCTTTAAGTGGCTGCGCACTTTTCATGCTTCCATCTGGTTGACGAATAAAAAGTGGCGTCTTCTTACTGATATCAATCGCAAAGCCTTTATTCTTAACCTTTGTATCGCCATTTGCCCAGTTTATATGTTGCTTTGAATCGCCATGGCATGCGTTACAACTCACATTCATGGCACTAAATGTTGAATTAAACTCGTTAGTTTTTAAGTCAAATTGTTTTTTAAAGTCAGTGGAGTGGCAATCTGCACACATATGGTTCCAGTTTTGCCCCATTTGTGACCAATGGAATAAATCATGCTCTTTTTGTTCAGGGTGAAGTACAAACCAACGTTGACCGCCTTCGTCCTTTGAACGAGAGTCCCAAGCAAATGGAAATAATTGAATTCTGCCTTTGCCCATGTCGAACATATATTGCTGTAGAGGTTGATAGCCAAAAGTATACAACACAGGGTAATTTGTTAATTTACCGTCTAGATCGGGCATAGTGATTATTAACTTTTCATTGTCGGTGTAAAAGCGAGCCTGTTGGCCTTGGTAATCTAGAGTTTGGTTATTAAAGTTGCCTAACACATTTTGCAACGTTGCGGTTTCCATTGCATGGAAATGATCTGAACGTTGCCAATCTTCCACCTGCTCTTTATGACATGAAATACATGTTTGTTCGTTAGCATTAACAGTATCGGGGACTAAGAGAGCATATAGCCATATGATTAAAAATAGAAATCGCATTTATAATTATCCTTGTGCGAACAGCATCGTTTGGTTTCTCTATTTATTTATACCAGTACAGGAGTAGCATAGTAAAGCTTACTGAGGGGCTCAGTTGCAAGAAGTGTTTATTTTACAAGAATAATTACCCGTGTACCTTTTATACATATATAATTACAGAGTGTATTAAATATGAAACATAACAGATGATAATTTTTCGTTGCAATATAGTTGAAATAGTATAGCTTTAAACTAGTCTATAAAATTAGACATGTAATTACGTTTGTTTATAACAAGGAGTATACAGGTGATTTCTATAAAATCGAACATTAAGCAATTAGTTGCAGTTGCAGCACTTGCGATGGGAGTTGGTTCAGCGCACGCTGCAGACAAACCAAATATATTGGTTATTTGGGGGGATGATATTGGTGTACATAATGTCAGTGCTTACAATCACGGTATTATGGGTTATAAAACGCCGAATATTGATAGCATTGCTAAAGATGGTGCAATGTTTACCGATTCATACGCGCAGCAATCATGTACCGCAGGCCGCGCATCGTTTATTTTAGGACAACACCCGTTTAGAACTGGTTTGTTAACAATTGGTATGCCGGGCTCTGACCATGGTATTCCTGATTGGTCACCAACTATTGGTGATTTATTAAAAGAACAAGGTTATATGACAGGCCAATTTGGTAAAAACCACTTAGGCGATCAAGATAAACACTTACCTACTAACCACGGTTTTGATGAGTTTTTTGGTAATCTGTACCACTTAAACGCTGAAGAAGAGCCAGAAGGTTACTTTTACCCTAAAGACCCTGAGTTCCGTAAAAAATATGGTCCTCGTGGCGTGCTTAAAGCAACTGCTGACGGTAAAATTGAAGATACTGGTCCATTAACTAAAAAACGCATGGAACATGCGGATGACGAGTTTATGGCTGCTGGTTTAGATTTTATGGAACGCGCTGTTAAACAGAAAAAACCATTCTTCATGTGGATGAATGCAACACGTATGCACGTTTGGACTCACTTAAAAGAAGAGTCGGTTGGCGTAACGGGTAAAGGTTTATACCCAGATGGTATGGCTGAGCATGATAAAGCCGTAGGTGTGCTACTTGATAAGCTTGATGAGCTTAAAATTGCAGATAACACGATTGTTGTATATTCAACCGATAACGGCGCAGAAACTATTAGCTGGCCTGATGGTGGTACAACACCGTTCCACGGTGAGAAAGGCACCACATGGGAAGGTGGTTTCCGTGTTCCTATGATGGTTCGTTGGCCTGGTACTGTTAAGCCAGGTACAATTATCAACGATATCATTTCGCAAGAAGACTGGATGCCTACTTTCTTAGCAGCGGCAGGTGAGCCTAATGTAGTTGAAAAACTGAAAAAGGGTTACCGTGCAAATGGTAAAAAATGGCGTGTTCACCTAGATGGTTACAACATGAAGCCGTTTTTTGAAGGTAAAGTAGATAAATCACCACGTGATAGCATCTTCTACTTTGGTGCAACGGGCGAGCTAAATGCGGTACGTTGGAATGATTGGAAAATTCACTTCGCAACACTTTCTGGTGGTATTAATACGGCAACTCGTGAAACTCCTGCATGGCCGTTAATCATCAACCTTCGTCAAGACCCATATCAAAAAGGTGCGCTTGAGTCTGGAATGTACTTAAAATGGTATGCAGAAAACACTATGTGGTTATTTGTACCAGTACAGCAGAAGGTTATGGAATTCTTAAAGACTATTCCTGATTATCCTTTCCAAATGGGTTCTAGCTTAAGTTCAAGCAACATTAGCTATGACACATTTAGACAGCAAGATGCGCTGAAAAAACTGGCTGAACTAGATGCGTTAGTTCCGCGCAACTAAACGTTATTGCTAGTTAGATAATAAAATTTAAAGCCAATTTCATTTGAAATTGGCTTTTTACCTTTAAAAAGGAGTTTGTATGAAATTATTTAAATCCTTACTGTTGATAGCCAGTTTTGTTTTTACTGCCTATGTGACAGCCGAGCCTTTAGCGTCATGGCAGGAAGGGGCAAGCAAAAGTGCAATCATGGAGTTTGTGAAAAAAACCACGACGGAAGGTTCTGAAGACTTTGTTGCTGTTGCTGATAGGATTGCGGTATTTGATAATGACGGTACGCTGTGGGCAGAGCAACCCGCTTATTTCCAACTGTTTTTTGCCTTAGCGCAAGTTAAAAAGCTGGCACCAGCGCATCCACAGTGGAAAACCACACAGCCATATGCTGATATTCTAAAAGGCAAAATGCCTGCTCACATGACTGAAAAAGACTTAGTTGAATTAGTGATGAATACTCATACAGGCATCACCAGCGATGAATTTACGCAACAAGTTTCAACCTGGATGAGCTCAGCAAAACACCCAGTCACGAACAAGCCTTTTACGGATATGGTTTATCAACCTATGCTCGAACTATTAAGCTATTTACGTGATCATGACTTTAAAACCTTTATAGTCTCTGGTGGCGGAGTTGAGTTTATGCGTGCTTGGGCTCCCGCTGTATATGGTATTCCAAGCGAGCAAATTATTGGTAGCCGTGTCGCCTCAGAATATAAAGTGATTGATGGTGTTCCACAAATTGTAAGATTGCCAAAATTAGATTTTAATGATGATAAAGCAGGTAAGCCTATCGGTATTTATCAAGCAATAGGGAAGCGCCCTGTTATTGCTGTTGGCAATTCTGACGGCGACAGAGAAATGCTTGAGTGGACTAAGGCCGGTTCTGGCGAACGTTTCTCTATGCTGATTCATCATACCGACGAAAAGCGTGAATGGGCATATGATAAAGGCTCAAAAATTGGTGGTTTAGATAAAGCATTAGTACAAGCGAAAAAAGACAACTGGGTCGTTGTTGATATGAAAAATGATTGGTCAGTTATCTATAAAAAATAGCGTGATTACTTAGTTTAGGACAAATTGTAGTCAGTGAGGGAAGCGTTGCTTCCTCCACTGTGTGTGTGCAGTTTTACCATGAACTACCAGCTTGAATATAAATGGTGCTTTCTTCGGGGCCTTTGGCTATATCAAGGCCCATTGTAAAGCCGTAGCGTTTTGCAATTAAATAGCGAAAACCTGCACCAAGGGTGGTTTGTGAGTCAGCACTGCCAATATCTGAAAAACTGTAACTTGCTTTTCCAAGGCCTGTAAACCCGTTAACTCGCCATCGTTGATTTATTTTATAGGTTAATTCAACTTCGGTGACTAGCACATCAGTGCCTTGATAACGAGATTTCGCAATCCCGCGTAAGTCTATAAAAGGCAGCACATAAACGGGCAATTTGGTATCGTCATCGGCAAACACACCATCGTATTGATAACGAAAGGCAAAATTAGTTTTTGGACTTAGTTGCCAATAGTTTAGGCCTTTAATTTGCGTTGACTGATAATCCACATCACTGCCAATAGCATCGTTAAACAGCATGTATTCAGCTCGATAATTAAAGCCCTTTTCTGGGTTTAAGGGGTTGTTTCGATTATCAAATTCTAATACACCACCAAGCCCAGAGGTAGTGATTTTTTTACTGAGTTGATTATCAAGCGCTGCTAACTGCTCATCTATAATATTATTACCAGTTAATAAAGGTTCGGCAAGGGCGATATCAACACCACGGTAAAACTGTTTAACGCCAGCAAAAAAATTACTGTCTGGAATGCGTTTGGTGAGTTGTTGTAGCACACCTGGGCCATGTAAGTTCAGTGCAATTGGTTTATTTAGTTCGCGACCCGCTAATGAGTAAAAGTCTAAATTAATATCAGCGTAACCTGCAAAGCCTCGGTATCTGAGGGTATCTTCTTGCCAAAAGGCAATATGACCAACGCCTGCGCCCCAAGTACCGTTTTCTGTTTTCATCGCTCCAACAATGCTGATACTTTTTGGTAGCAAAGGCTTTTCTGTGTGTTCAGTATGTTTGTTTTTATCTGTATCATGGAAAAATAATCCCATCAATGCTAAACCAGTCCCTACAGCTGGCTCAGTGATAATAGACGGAACGGGTAAAAAGCCCAATGGTGTTTGTGAAATGTAACGACTGGCATCGAGTTGACCATCTTCAGGGTCAATCACATACTCATTAAGAAAATCAGCATTCGCGGCTGGGCTTATCAATAAGCACGCAAAAACGCTGGATAATGATATTGAATATTTACGCATTACACTTTCCTTGATTAATAACGAATAGTTAGTCCTGCAATGATCGCATCGCGATCGCCAATAAACCCATTATATTCTACATTCAGTGATAAGCTGCTGCTGATATCCCAATTAAAACCTGTTACTAGATTCCAACGTTCAACATTGGCTTGGCTTACTTGATAATCTAGGCTGAAGCCAGCTTCGCTTGTTAAGCTGCCTGTAACTGTATTGTGGCTGTCTAAATAATTGCCACCCAAGAATAGTGATAAACGACCAAGACGAGGTAAATGAAGAATACGTCCCCCCCTGGGGGTTATAGTAATTGAGCGACCATCTAATACGTTACGACTGGATTGACTCCATGTTATATTTACTGGCAATGTAACAAACCAATCTTGCCACGCGCCTGCGATAATTGTTCCGATACCGTAAGTAGTAGGATTAACATTAGCGCGAATAGGTAAGGTAAAGAGTTTATTTTCGAGTAAACGACAGCTCAGAGGTTTGATAAAACCCTGACAATCTTCTCCTAGCTGGGCGAGCATAGTGTCGCCATCAATGAGTACATTGGCATGTAAATCACCTTCAACTTTTCCTATTGTGGCGAATACATTCATAAATGGTAGTACCCACATATCCGCTTTTAATTGTAACGTAGTGAGTGAGGTGATCGGTGTGTCAAAGCTTACAAAATCAAATGGTTGCGTACCATTGCCATTAAAGCCAACTTGCAACTGGGTTAATGACATCTGTTGTTCAACACTCACATAAGTAAAACCCATGCCGTAAGGTTTAGGTAACTGGTAGCCTTTAGCAATAACCTGATCTGCTAGAAAAGGCAATGCGTAGGGCCACTGTGTGGTTTGAGATTGCGTTGTTTTTGTGGGTATATTGCTTAGTGCAAATTCGGGATCGTTGAGTGACTTATTGGGGGTAATAGCTAAAGCACCAACAGCTAAAGAAGCGATCGAACCTTCTTGATTGAGAGAGTATAGGTTTATTTTGCTTTCGTAATTTATGGCTGTCGTTGGGCTTGTTTGTACACTTTTGGTAACGTTATTTAATTTGATGCTGAAATGACCATCCTTAACCTTATACATGACATCGGGATCTTGAAAGGTAATTAGATATTGGTTATGACTTGCCCCTAAGCCGACACCTAAGTTAACGCTGTTTAAATCGAGAACTGTCTGTTTGCCTTTACTGTTATCTGTTAATAAGCATAAACCGCTTTGACCACCAAGGGCGATTAACATCATGCGGTTTGTTTCACAGACCATATAACCCACAGCATTGTGTAAGTCATTGCTTATACTTGGTTGCTTTTTAGTGAATATTGCTAAAAGCTGCTGATTTTTATCGATTATTTTTTGCTGAGTATCCAGCCGTTGCTGTTCTGTAAGGCTTGTACAACCACTTGCGAAAGTGAATGCTAAAATTAGTAGACAAAGACTAATTGAGCGGATAAAAGCAAAAGTAGATAGCATGTTTACTCTATAAGTTTACGCCTAGCGCAGTGACTAGGCGATGAATTGGTTGGAGTAATGAGGGTATTAAAGTTGATAATTGAACTCAATACGTTGGTCGCCATCAAAAAAATCGACGTTTTCATTCCAGTTTGCAAAATAACGTAAATTCATTCGCGGGTTTATTTGATAACTAAGTGCAAATTCATGGGTCAAAATATGGCTTTGATCTACTCCATAGTAATTATCTTTATAGTTATCAGAGCCTGCAATTGTTGATAACCAAAATGGGTTGTAGTTGATCCAGATTTTATCAGTTATTGCTAGTTTCGAGTACATACCAATAAGGCCGTAGACTCCCATAGTTGAATAACCACTGTCAATAGAGCCATCATCTTCTAAGGCATTTTCACCAACTGAAACACCTACACCCGCAAGAGGGTAAAAGGTAAATTTGCCTTTAGGAGGAAGAGCTTTAATAAAACTATATGATACATCCATGGTTTCCTCCGCAGTGAGGTTACCTCGTAAATTATAGTTTGCATCAATTTGTGTCGCAGTACCATTAGTAAGTGTAGTGGTGAAGTTACGAAATCGAAATGAGTCGATTGAATTGGTTGTCAGGTTGTCACTCTGCCAACCTAAGGTATCGCCTAAAATTCCTTTCACTTCAATAATGTTCATTGCCGCCGTCGTGCTATCTCCGGTATCATAGGCTTGTCCTACTTTGAGATTAATTCCCTTATCTGTTACTCCCGCCCCCACTTGAGTGTAAATTGCCAGTGGATCTGACATATCCTGTACTGCTTTTTCTTCAGCAGCTATCACACTCGCTAAAGGTAGCAGTGATAAAATGCTAATCATTTGATATTTCATGACTAATCCTTTCATGTTTGTTAAATGAAGTATTCAGGTAATGACTTACCCTCTGGTAACTGTAGTAAATTTTATCCGTATTTGTTGCCACTAAAATATATAGGAACTTTAAATTTATAGGGAAGTAAGTAAAAAATAAACGGTCAACAAGAATAGGTCTATGAGTGTTAGATGTTGTTAGCCGACGAGCAACGAACGGGCTATTTAAGCTTGTTAAAATAATTGTTTTAGGATCACTAATACTCGCCATTTTAGTTCCTTACTAACAGTGAATACATCAATGATAAGCTAACGAAGAGCTTTGTTTATTACCAAGGGCGTTGGTGTTTCGTACCTACCTTGGTATTGTCTATAACTGTAAACACTAAGCGTTTGTTGGCAAATAAATTATTTACATAATTGTTTATAATACCAGCAAATTGCTGGATATCAATATGGGGTGCCTATCTTTGCTTAATTTTTAAATGGCATTAAAAATAATGCAATTAAAGATGTATGGTGTTTTTCTGTCGGGTATTGCTTTAAACCAATCGTTAGTTGCGAGTCTGGTTGCTGCGCTGTGGTTTTATAACTGCCGAAGAGGCGATCCCACCAAGTGACACTAAACCCAAAGTTACTGTTAGTTTCAGCCGGAATTTGGCTGTGATGAATGCGATGTAATTGTTGGGTAATAAGCACATAACGCAATGCACGTTCAAGTTTAGTCGGCAGGCTAATATTGGCGTGATTAAACAAGGCAAAGCCGTTGAGGGCAATTTCAAATATTAATACGGCAATTGCTGGTACGCCAAACACGGCGACAATAACCAGTTTGATAACAATACTGAGGACAATTTCAATAGGATGAAAGCGCAGCCCAGTACTGGTATCTACATGGGGGTCTGCATGATGTACCCGATGTAAACGCCATAGCAGCGGCACTTTATGAAATAACCGATGTTGCCAATAAATAACCACATCAAGTAACAGTAAACTGATTACGATCACCAGCTCAAAAGGTAAGTCTAATTGATTAAACAGACCAATTGAGTGTTGTTGGCAGTAAAGGGCAACACTGGTTAACCCTATGGGGATGGTTAGTCGAGCCAGTACTGAAGCCAGTACGACTAAGGAAAAGTTTGCAAACCAACGTTTACCTGCTGCCACCGGTGATGTACGAGCAGGGCGCATTGCTTCTACTATCATCATAACCGCTAAAATAGTAAGAAACGCGCCCAATCGCCATAAGGTTTCATTCGTCATTATTTACCTGCTTTAAGGTATGATAGCCGCCGTGAATGCGCGTAAAAATAGTAATACCGCCAAGCACAGCAAAACTATAAGCAAGTAAAGTGAAGTGCTGCGGCCAAATACAAAATGCCACAAAAAAAGCGATGGTTTCAGTGCCTTCAGTTAAACCATTTAAATAATAAAAACTTTTATACTTAAACTGGGGTTTCGCTAAGTTAAATTTTTCAGCGGCAATGGCAAAGGCTAAAAAGCTTGAACCGGTACCAATAAATACCAGCAATAATATTGCCGCGGCAAGGGCATTTTGCACCGGATCGGCTAAAGCAAAACCCAGCACAATGGCGCCGTAGAATAAAAAGTCGAGGCAAATATCTAAAAAACCACCGGCAGATGAACTTTGTTGCTGATGGCGAGCTAACGCGCCATCTAGGCCATCAAATATTCGATTAAAAATGATTGCCAGTAAAGCACCATAGTATAATTCAAAGGCTAAGAGTGGCAGCGCGAGTAGACCAATCAGAAAGCCAATAACAGTAAGTTTATCGGCATTTAAGCCGCATTTATCCAGTATTATCACGACCGGTTTTAATAGTGGTTTAATAACAGGGGTTATAAATTTATCTAGCATCGTGTTTCCTGCTCATCAGCGCTTAGGGTAATAATTTTGCCAGCGGCAGCGTGTGCATCACTTATATCATGAGTGACCATTAATGCCGGTAGTTGATGTTGGCGAATTTGTGCAAATACCAGCTCGCGGGTATCCTCTCGTAGTGTTGCATCAAGCTTACTAAACGGTTCATCAAGTAAAATGGCTTTAGGCTCGCTCAGTAATACACGTAAAAGTGCAACCCTTGCTTGTTGCCCGCCGGATAAACTCTGTGGGTGGCGCGCTGCCATGCCCTCTAATCCTAGCTGTTTAAGTGAATCGTTAATTTTTTCTATGCGCTGTTTTTTATTGCCTTTAGGCATCGCAAAGGCAATGTTATCGGCCACATTTAAGTGCGGAAATAACAAAGGGTCTTGATACAGCAAGCCTACATGGCGTTGATGGCTGGCCAACTGCGTAATGTTTTGCTCATTTAAAAATAAGCTCCCCTTTGCGCTAAAGCCATGTGGCAACATACCCGTAAGCCAATTTAGTAGAGTGGATTTACCACTGCCAGAAGGGCCCATAATACTGAGCACTTCACCGCCTGTTATACATTCATTGATAGACAGTAGCGGTGTACTCTCTCGGCAAATAGTAAGTTGTTTTATATTCAGTGACGACTGCATATTAGGCCTTAGGGTGTTGTTTTAGTGCTGGATGTTGATACATAGTGCGCTGCATTTTGTTTTGTAAAAACAAGTTTAGGAATAAACCAAGCAAGTAAAAATGCCATAGCCGGTAATAGCATTTGCATTAATGCATAAACGGCGCTGACGCGTCTACTTGCTCCACCGGCAAGGGCGACAGCTTCTGTGGTAATGGTGTTAATACGCCCGCCGCCACTGAGCAGGGTGGGTAAATATTGACTAAAGCTCACCGCTAAGCCAAGTGCGAAGGCAATCAGAATAGGCGCTAATAACTGCGGTAATTTTACCCGCAGAAATACCTTGCTAGGCGTGACACCTAAGCTTGCTGCAAGATATGAAAAACGAGGGTCTAAACGCCGGTAACTACTTGCTAATGATAAAAACACATAGGGCAGTACAAATAATAAGTGACCAAAAATAACGTTAAAGTAGGCATGATGGCTACCAACTTGCTCTTGCAGCCAAACTAAGCCGAATAAAAACGCAATACTTGGGATAAGCATAGGTAAATAAATCAGTAAACTGGCAAAGTTTGATAAATTACGCGCGCGTAATTGCTCTGCTTCTAAGGTAGATAAGGTCAGAATAACAGCCACAAAAGTAGCAATAAACCCGATTGTAATCGTGTTGAGTAACGGTGTTTGCATGTGTTGTAAAGCATGCTGCCAATGCAGTAACACAAATTGTGATGGCAACGCATCAGGAAAACGCCAATAACCCGCAAATGACCATAAAATAAGCCCTATTAATGAAAGCATAATCACAGTGAGCAAAATAACTGTTAATAGCTGAGTAAACCGCATAATAAGCTGCCCGGCATATTCGCGCCTGCCATTGATTAAGCTGTTATAGCTAAACCTTTTTATAAGCTTTTCCAGTAGCCACCAACTAAGCAGCAAGGTCATGGTCAACAGTAATTGCATGATTGCCCCCGCAGAGGCTTGAATACGCAAAGTTAAATCAACATCGTTAAACCATTGCATAATAGCGACTGCGAGAGTAGGAGGAGCATTAGGGCCAAGAATAAGTGGTATTTCAACACTGGCACTGGCATAGGCAAGCACAGCTAAAATAGGCAAACGCAAAAATGGGTATAGGTTGGGTAGCACAACTTTAAAAAATGCGGTCATAGGGCAATAGCCTAAACTCATGGCCACTTTATGCTGTGCGCGTAATTTTTCGCCCAAATCAGCTTGAGCGAGGGCTCCTAGTGCCATCAGTAACAAAAAAGGCAGCTCTTTTAAGGTTAACCCTAAAATCATGCTTATTGCCCATGGGTCGTGTGGCAATAACCAATCAGCTGGGCTTTGCCACTGAGTAAGCCAAGGGGAGAACAATCGTGACATCATCCCCGATGGGGTGATCAAAAAGCTTATCGCAATGGCGGCAGCCGCATGGGGTATCACTAAAATAGGCCCCAACAAACGCTGGATCCGGTATAGCCAAGGGCTATTGAAGTAACAGGCTAAAATCAACACGGTGATCGTAAAAGCCAGTAATGTACTTACCAAACTGCTAACGGCGCTTAACAGCAGCATAGTGCCAAATCCTGCTGTGTTAAATAACGAATAAAAACCACTCAGGGTGAAGGTGGTTTTATCCAGTGCAGGGATATAGCCAAACGCGGGTAATAACACACCAATTAACCCACCAACAACGGGGATCACCAAAAGCGCCATTAATAGCGCAGGACTTAATTGTATGCTTTGAGTAAATAAATCACGCGGCTGTATCATTACTGCGCTCCATATCGGGTTAACCATTGCTGTTCAATGACTTTTACCCAACTTGGGTGAGGCTCTGCAAGGGCTGGGCTATGATGATTTGGCGCTAAACTGCTCGGGTGCGGATTTGATAATTGAAATTGTGCAGCTTGCTCAGGATGCAAAGTGGCTAGATCAAGTACGGTATTATCACCCCATATTTCAGGGTGTTGTTTTTTAGCTTGAGCGTTCACACTAAGCATAAAATTCGCAACTAACTTAGCACTGTCTGCATTAGCGGCATTGTAGGGAATAGCAACAAAGTGAATATTACTTAGGCTGCCATCACTCATGGCATAGCTGCGAATACTGGTAGGTAAATCAAAACGCGCTACCGCAGCGGGTACTTCAGACGCTGAAAACGTCAGTGCTAAGCTCAGTTCAGTATCACCGACTAAACGCCGAAGAGCGGTACTGCTAGAGACAAAATATTGGCCCGAACGCCACAAATTAGGATGCAGTGCATCTAAAAACTGCCATAAATTAGGCAATAATAAAGCGGCACTTTGTTTACTGACGGGTTGATAAAGTAAAGACTGTTGTGCCTTGGGCGTGAGGCTAATTAACGCATACTTTAGAAAACTCACACCAATAAAGTCAGGCGGTCTTGGGTAAGTAAATCGGCCTTGATGTTGGGCGCTCCAACTGAGTAATTGGTTAATGGTTTTAGGTGGAGCGGTCATTGCTGCACTGTCGTAATAAAAAGTAAGTGCCGCTTGCCCCCAAGGTGACTCCATACCTTGTGTGGGTACCCCAAAATCTAAACTCACCGCTGGATTATGAGAGGGGTTGGTGAGGGCAAAGTTAGGCAGTTGATTTGCCCAATCAGGAGTGAGTAGGCCATGTTTTGCCATTGCCGCAAAGTTTGCACCGTTGATCCATATCAGATCGATTTTACCATCACTGTGGTTGCCTGCTGATCTCTCGGCTAAAACACGGCTCACAGCTTCACTGGTATCGGTGAGTTTTATATGGTGTAAATCAATATTGTATTGCCGTTTAACTTGTTGCGCAAGCCATTGAATATAAGAATTTATTTGCGGATCGCCCCCCCAAGCATGAAAATAGACGTTGTGGTTTTGGCCGTTATCGAGCACGCTCTGCCACTGCTTTGCAGTGCTGTTTGATGAAAATACAAGGCTAAGCATCACACTAAATAGCAAGGCATAAAATTGCATACGCCTTGCTTGTAATAACAGGTAATTACTGCTTGTCATTCAATGCCCAGTTGTAATCTAAAAACTTAATTTTCATGGTGTTACTTTCAAGTTTAGCATGTTGGCTTGGCGTTAAGTTTAGCGCATCTGAGTATAATAAGGTAAATGCTGATAACGATTGTGCGCCACGAAAGTCTGTTGCAAAGTCTGCTTGATACCATTTAAAAATCGATGATAGGTAGAGGGTATTATCTTTTGCGTAATTGCGAGTTGTATCAGCTAAAAAACGCGTGGTTTGTTGTTCAAGTTGAGCGTCAAGTTTAGCTCCTGTATAGGCTTCCTCGCGTAGGGCTGGGCAGCCTATACTGGCGCAATTAACTGCAAAATGAATACGCGGTTCACGGTATTTATTATTACCACGAATAAGCGTGTGTTCAATATTATCTAAGCTGCGACTTTCGCCTAATAATGATACAAACTCTTTGCTCCAAGGGGAGCTAAAAAAACTCCCTAAGTCTTTGATTGATCTAACCTGTGGGTATTCAGTTAAAATTAGTTCGACCGTCCATGCGTTGTATGCATTGATCAAAAAAGCCAGTTGCTTAGGATTGTCCCAGCTTGCAAACTGGGTTGCAGTAATGGCACTGAGTGACGCTAGGTAGCTTTTTAATTCGCTGTGTTGCTGCTTAATAGCGGCATAATCAACCACGGTGCTCGCACCGTGGTTGATTGGTTTAACATGCTCATTTAATAACTGTTGCCAAGGTTGATGTAACTCATCATTCGCTTGTGTACTAAACGCTAAACAAAATAGCAGTAACATCATTAAATACTTCATTTAATTATCCTCGGCGCCAAGTATGGTATTTCTCTAGCCAATTGAGTACTGTTTGCGGTGCGTGGGCACGCTTCCACTCTCCTGCGGCGTATTTATTACCTTCAGCCCACGTTGGGTAACTGTGAATAGTGCCTAAAATTTTATTCAGTCCTAAACCATGTTTCATCGCCAGAACAAACTCAGCAATTAAATCTCCCGCGTGCTCAGAAACCACAGTAACACCGAGTATTTTGTCTTTGCCTTTTGGCGTAATCACTTTAATAAAGCCTTGGGTAGCGCTGTCGGTAATGGCGCGATCAAGCTCTTTAAATTCAAAGCGAGTAATTTCATAATCAATCCCTTGCTCAATTGCCTCTTGCTCGTTTATACCTACGCGAGCGACTTCAGGATCAATAAAGGTGGTCCACGGGATCACCCGATAATCCACTTTAAACTTCTTCAAATTACCAAATAAGCCATTTACGGCGGCGTACCACCCTTGATGGGCGGCAACATGCGTAAATTGATATGGGCCGACAATGTCACCGGCGGCAAAAATATTCGGGTAGAGGGTTTCTAGGTATTCATTGGTAACAATCGTACGATTGGTTTCGATACCTAACTCTTCAAGACCATAACCGCTCAAACGGGCGCTGCGGCCAACTGCACACAGTAGCTCGTCGTATTCAATTTCAAGCTCTTGCTCTGCATGCTTAACTATAATGAATTTTTGCTCGCCGCGTTTTTCACAGCGTAATGCTTGATGATTGGTTAATACATTAACACCACTGGCTTTAAGGGCGTGAGTTGCAAACTCAGAGACTTCGCTATCTTCTTTGATCATCACCCGTTCGGCCATTTCGATTTGTGTAACTGATGAACCGAGTCGTGCAAAACTTTGCGCAAGCTCAGAGCCAATTGGCCCACCGCCAAGCACCACCAGCTTTTTAGGCGCTTCATCAAGCTCGGCAAATTTGCTCCATAAGGTATCACTTGTTACATACCCAGCTTCTTCAATACCTGGCAGTGGTGGTACAAACGGGCGTGCGCCGGTGGCAATTACAATGGTACGGGCGGTCAAGGTTTGTGTGCCGCCATCGTTGAGTTTAATTTCCACCGTCCAAGGATCGGTAATTTTTGCATAGCCTTTGAGTACTTCTACGCCTAAATTAGTGTAACGTTCAACACTGTCGTGTGGGGCGATATCAGCAATCACTTGATGTACACGGGCCATTACTTTTTTAAACGAAAACTGCGGCGCGCTGTTTTCTAAGCCATATTTGTCGGCGTGTTTGATCTGCTCGGCTATTTTGGCACTTTTAATAATTGCTTTACTGGGTACACAGCCGTAGTTTAGGCAATCACCGCCCATTTCTCCAGCTTCAATTAAGGTAACCTTGGCTTTTACTGCTGCGGCAATATAACTGGTTACTAGGCCGCCAGCACCCCCACCGATGACGATCATGTTACGGTCAAATTGTTTTGGTTTTGTATAGTTTTTATAAACACGACGTTTTTTAATGGTATTAAGGATAGCTTTAGCAATAAGTGGGAATACGCCAAGTAATACAAATGATAAAATCAAATCAAATGATAAAATGCCCGATAAGCTATCTATTTGTGCTAATTGAGTCCCTGCATTTACAAATACAAAAGTACCAGCCAACATACCAATTTGACTTACCCAATAAAAAGTCCATGACTTAATTGCGGTGGCACCCATTAATAAATTGATCAAAAAGAACGGAAATACCGGCACTAAACGAAGTGTGAAGAGATAAAAACCACCTTCTTTTTCAACGCCTGCATCAATTGCCGCTAAACGCTCAGGAAAGCGCTTTTTAATCGCATCACGTAATAAATAACGCGACACTAAAAAGGCTAAGGTGGCGCCAATGGTTGACGCGAATGAGGCAACTAGTAAGCCTTCAATTAAGCCAAATAAGGCACCCGCTGCCAAGGTTAAAATAGCGGCACCGGGTAATGAAAGGGCTGTTACCACCACATAAAGTAAAAAGAACCCGCCAATAACGAGTAAAGGTGATTGCGCTTTGTATTGGTTGAATTGATCCATTGAGCCTTTTAAACCATCAAGGGTTAATAGCTGATGTAAATCAAAATGAAAAAACAGCCCAATAGCGAGCAGTGCAGTAACTAATATTAGAATTTTTTTAAACATAATTTTCGCTCTTAAAAGCTGTGCTGAAAAGTCAGCTTGGCATTAATCGGTAACTCAGGAAATACTAAGGTAGAGCCAAAGTAGCCGCCTTCAAATACAGGGCGCCAGTTATCTTGGTTAGTGACATTATTAACATCTAAACGTAGTTTTGTCTGCGGGCTTATTTCATAGCTAGTATTGAGGTTAATCGTATATTGATCGCGAATATTCACGGTGGCCAAGTAATCAAGCGGGTAGCTTTTCGTATAAATACCACCAAACCCAACTTGCCATTGTTCAGAGATAAACCAGCCACCGTTGAGGCTAAGCGATTGCTCAGGTATGCCTTGCACACGACGAGTTGACGGTGCAAAGGAGGCAAAGTTAGGTGCGCCAACACCTGTACCATTAATGATATCTGGGCGTGAATCGTCAAAGGCATCAGCCACTTGGCTAGAATCTTGGCTGCTAGCAGAGTTATCGTAACGGGCATCAATATAGCTGTAACCGGCACTTAACCAAAATGGTTGTGCATCATAAAAAGCTTGAGTCTCAAAACCTTGAGTGCGGATACCGGTATTACTGCCATCACGGTTTCGTAAGCTCCGACGCTGGTTAAATAATGCGCCATCTATATACCATGGGTTGTCATTTGGGCTGTACTTTAAACCGATTTCAGCAAGGGTATTATCGGTGGCAAAATTTTGTGCACTGATTTTATTATCACTGCCAAGCGTAGTGCCGCCTGCCATGCTGTTTGAAGTAGCTTGATTATAACTAGCCGCTAAGTAACTGGTCAGTTCATCAGTGAGTTTATAGTTGATACTTGCTTGGCCTGAATGCAATGTTTCGTAAATACTATCACTGGCTGCAATTTGTCCTTGTGGTGCAATCGGATCGCCCGCGGTTACATCATAATAATCAAGGCGGTACCCAATGCTAGTGCGTAAACTGTTGCTCCATTGGCTGTCGTGTTGTATTGCAATGCCGGTTTGCCAGCTGGTGGAGTCGGTAGTGTCTGAAAGAGAGAAGTCTCCAATGCCATCATTATTTATATCGTATTGACCACCAGGGGATACATAAACGCCAGGGCGCAGCTCAACGAGTCGTGCTTGCTGCTCAGCGGTTAAAGGGATGCGACGGTTTTCAAGTGGGCCTGTTAAATCAATCGGTAAGTCGGCTTCGGTGGTAAATTGGCTGTAGCCTTTTACTTTATTAAAGCGCACATCAAAGGCAAAAATACTACTTTGCTGGCTATTCCATTGATGGCTTACCTCTGTGCGGTTTTGCGCCGTATCTGCGCCATCTATAATTTCCACAAAACTGTTTTGCGCGATTTCATCACGTTGTAAGTGCTGAAAATAACTAATGTTTTTAAGTGTGGTTTGTGATGATAACTCACGCTTGTAGATGCTGTGTAGCAAATACGTGGTGGCTTCATTTTGATTTTCAGGATCCGTGAGTACGGTACTACGTGGGATCACAACCTGCCCTGTGGGTGAGACAATCGCACCAGCACCCGCAATGGTGCTGCCGTTAGCTTGCACACCTTGGCCAGTTATATAAAGTCCGTCATCGATCAGGGCTTGGGTAGGGCGGTTAATACCGGCGTTGTCGGTAAATTCGACTTGGTATAGTTCAAAGTTGATATCCCAGCTGCTTTTATCGTCGGGTAAAAAGCGCAGCGCAGCAAACAGGCTGTCACTTTTAAGGCCGGCATAATCATAAAAACTGCCGTTATCAACGTGCTCTGCACTGACTCTAAAACCGCTTTTTCCTTCAACAATGGGGGCGCTGTAATCAACTTGGGCACGGTATTGATCCCAGCGTCCGGCAGAAAGTAATACTTTGCCTTGTGCCGTTTGTGTATTGGCTGCTTTAGAGTGCAAGTTAACAAAACCGCCATTACGCTGGCTGCTACCAAATAATACCGGCGGTGCACCTTTTACTACATCTATTTGCTCTATTGCATTAAACGACAGCGGCACACCAAAGCCATTATTACCTGCTTGACGACGAGTTCCGTCTTGATACAGCTCACCTAATTGACCGCGCAGAGTAGGCAAGCTTGGTGCACCAAAACCACTGGCTGAATAGCTATTTGGGCTGACCGCTAATACATCTTGTAAAGTGGTGATATTAAGCTGTTCAATCATATCGCTGGTGATTGGGGTGACTGCACGGGCAATATCAGCCAGTGCTAAATTATCACCAAACGGGCCATCAACAGATGTATTCTTTGGCGAAAAGCCTTGCTCATTTATGACCTGACTAGAGACTTCAATCACTTCGATAATTGAGCTGGTCGTTGATTGAGAACTTTCTTGCGCCGCAAAGGCACTTGGCAGTTGCAAAGTTATGGCGATGGATAAAGCTAAATAGGTGTATTTCAAATGTATTTACCGCTGTTAAATATCAGTTACGGGAATAAAGACCTTGGCTTTTAGAAATATATTTCAGTGTTTTTATTACTTTTTTAAATATTAATCACTTAATTAGCATAGCCGAATGCTGAAAATAAATAAGTTTATGTGTAATAAAATGTGGCTTACACGGTCTTGTTAAACTCACTAATTGAAATGACAATACTTGTTTAAGGAAATTTAATGTCTCAATCTTTCTCATCGGATCTAAAAAATCGTCTGCAGTGGTCACTTTTTTCATTACGCTTAGGCGTATTTGTAGTAATGCTGATGTGGACTTTAGATAAGTTTGTAAACCCAGGGCACAGCGCGCGAATTTTTGAGCACTTCTATGGGATCAGTGGCTCTACTGACATAGTTGCCTATATTCTAGGTGCATTGCAATTGATTTTAGTACTCGGTTTTATGGCTGGTATTAAAAAGCGTATTACTTATGGACTAATATTTTTGATGCATGGCGCGTCGACACTGTCATCATACGCGCAGTATCTGGATGGCTTTAATAACTTATTATTCTTCGCCGCATGGCCAATGTGGGCAGCTTGTTTTGCGTTATATATGCTACGTGATGAAGATACAAAGTTTACCGTAAAATCATAATTTAACTAAAAAAACAAAAAGCCCAGCGATGCTGGGCTTTTGTGTTTATAACAACTATGAATTAAAAACTATAGCTCATAGATACCCAGAAGCTACGTGCTTTTTGGGTGGTATTATAATCTGAGGTACATTCGTACTCTTCTTCAGATGCTGCAAGTAAGCAAGTGCGACTTGATAGATCATCATCTAGCAGATTATTGATACGTGCATTTAATGCTAAGCTTTCATTAATTTTATAGCTCGCAGCTAAATGGTATAAGTCATAAGCTTTGTAATACAGTTTTTGAGTTTCAGGGCCTTGTGGACCAGACACATTGGCTGTACCACGGTAACGATCACTGCGAATTTCAGAAATAAGTGAAATACTCAAATCATCTAATGGTTTCCATGCAAGGGTTAAGTTATACATATTTTTAGGTGTATTAACTAACGGTAGCCCTTCATCACGACCACTTTTTACTTCGCTGTCGGTGTAAGTAAAATTACCGCGTAGTGCTAGGGTATCAATAATTTGCCAATTAGCAGCAACTTCAACACCGCGAGTGACTGATTTATCAACATTAGCTGCTTGAGTAAATGTCGTGCTACCAATATCAGCCCAACCTGCACCAATTTCAACACATGGCTCATCACCGATGGCTATTTCACAGTTAGGTAAGTTGTCTTGGTTAATGATTTTGTCTTTAAAATCATTGTAAAACATAGTGATATTACCGCTAAAGTTATCATTACCATTAAAGTAAGCGGCCATTTCGTAGTTTACGCTGGTCTCAGGTTGTAAGTCGGGTGTGCCAACAAATGGTTTTGTGCCTTGACCACCAAAGCCAGTGATCCCTGAGAATAATTGGTTTGGCTCAGGTGTTTTATAACCTGTGCTGATACCGCCCTTAAACGTCCACTCATCAGCAGGTGAGTAAGCTAAGTAAGCACGCGGACTGACTTGTGAGCCAAAAATATTATGATGATCATATCGTGCGCCAAAAGTAGCCGTTAGATCCGATGTGATTTCCCAGTTATCTTCAGCAAATACAGCTGTTTGACGGTGATCTTGAGTCGTCCCTTCACGGAAGCCATCACCGTACATACCAAAAACCCCATCTTCCATTTCGGCATCAAAATACTGCGCGCCAATTACAAAATAGTGGTTATCTATGCTTGATTCAAACTTGGTATCAATAATTAAATTATCAAGTTTTAAAGTACGCAGTGGACGAGGTAAAAAAGTTTCATCTAACTGGGCGTATATTTCATCCGTTAAATCAGGCTTGTCGGTACCTTGATCTTGTACAGCCTGATCCCAAATAGCTTGAACACCTAAGCGCTCTTGTACTGTCAGTGGTAATGAGCGACCAAAGTTTTCGCTGCTGCTTTGAGTGATGCTGCTGGTGAGTGTACCCGCATCGTAGCGACCAACATGCGCCAATACAAATTGTTCACGTTCTACACGTTGATAAGGAGTATAGCCAACTCGTGGTTGCACAACTCCACCACTAATACGCCATAAACTCACAGGACTATCTAACGTACCAGTTTGACCTTCGGTGTTATCATAGCGTTGTTTAGCTATATCGTATTCAAACGTAATTTCGTTTTGATTATTGATCAGGTAGTTTACTGTTGCACCGGCATTCCAGTTACGTGCCGCGACAATTTTTTTATCACCAAAGCTACCGTCATCGACCCACATGCTGCCATCTGGTAATGGTAAACTTTCACTGTATGTTGGTTCACTTTCTTGACGGTCGTAAAAACTTCCACGAATACCGTAGGTTAAGCCTTGAACACCAGTTGGGCCAGTTAAGTACATATCAACTTTGTTATCATTACCGTATTGATCGTCGGTTTGAATATTACTGCTTACAGTAACGCTACCATGAGTAGTATCAAGGTTTTTACGGGTAATAATATTGATAACACCACCGATGGCATCAGCACCGTATAACGTTGACATTGGTCCACGTACCACTTCAATTCGCTCAATGGCTTCAAGTGGTGGCATGTACATAAATTGGCTATTACCAAAGTTGTTTGGACCAATATTACCTACATCACTTTGACGTCGACCATCAATAAGTACCAAAGTATAGTTAGCTGGTAAACCACGCATAGTAATACTGATGTTACCGTTTTTATCTTGTCCCGCACCGACATCAATACCTTCGATATCTCTAAGTGCATCAGCAAGGCTGGTGAATGGCTTATTTTGGAGATCTTCGCGAGATACAACCGAGACACTTGCAGGTGCATCAATTAATTTTTGCTCGTAACCTGATGCGGTCACAACCATAACTTCCATATTTTCAGCAGTATCATCATCAGCAATAAGGGCTGTAGAGGTTAATAATGTGCTGATCAGTGAGGCCAAATAAAGCGGGCGGGATTTCATTGTACTTCCTTCATGAAAAGAATAAAGATTATAAATCTAATTAGTAACCATGTTCGGCATGATAACAATTATCAGTTGCATGTTCAATTGTGTGAGTAAAATATTTACATTTAGTGAATAATATTCACTTTAAAGTCAGGTAGGGGAGTTGCTTGCTAAAATGGCGGTTGGTGATATAGGCAAAAATCTGGTGATGAGGATATTGGCTTTTTACTTAGTCATGAAAATGTTTAATGAGCAAAACACCGTAGACACGAATGTGTTATAGCGAGGGGACGCATCCCCCCTTGGACAATTTAATTCATCGCATTGTTATATTTTACTGCTAAACTCTGCTTTTGTTCTTCGCTTAGTGCTTTGCCTGCGAGTTGAAAGATTTCATGCTCTTCTTCAGCTAGATGGTGATGAACAAGATGATGAAGCTTTTTTGCCGTTACCAGCCATGCCGATGAACTCATATCGGTTTCTTCAAGTTGTTCAATTAACTCGTCAAGTTCATGATGTTCGGCGATACCATGGCGGGCTTTTTCATGGGTTAAGTCATCAAACATTAAAGGAGTATAAAAATAACGTTCTTCAAACTTGGCATGCTCTTCTAGTTCAAGTTTTAAGTTATCCATCAGCGATTGGCGATTGGGGGAATCTCCATGCGTTTCAATAAGCGCATCAACAAGCGAACGTTGTTTATCATGATCGTTCCGCAGTGCTTCAAAAATATTCATAATTTGCCCTTTTATAACTTATGTACAATTAATAGAAGCAAGTGATAAGCCACAATTTAAAGCTCTGTTTTATCAGGTTATTTTATTTTTTCATTCCGAGTTATTAGTCGTGTAATGTAAAAATTACAGGTTAAAATGAAAAAGGCCAACACTGTGGTTGGCCTGTCAATAAATAAGATTAAGTATTACTTGTTTGCGTCTTTTACCGCTTTTAGTTTGGCTGCATGGTCAATTTCAAACGCTGGCATATCTTTGTTGCCATCAATTAAGTAATTATCCATCCAACGCATTAAGCGTAAGCTGTAATCGTATTGTGCAGCAACTTTACGGTTACCATGTCCTTCACCTGGGTAGTAAACAAGGCGCACGTCTTTACCTTGCACTTTCATATAACGGTAAAGCTCCATTGATTGCGCTGGGTGTACGCGTGGGTCGTCTTTACCGTGCATGATCAGTAGCGGTGTTTTCGATTGACCAGCCCAGTAAATAGGGCTGCGCTCTAAATACCACTGCCATTTATCCCACGGGTATGAACGAGCGTGAACAAGGTTCATTTCATTGGAAATATCAGTCGTACCAAACTTAGAAAGTTGATTGGTCACGCCCACAAACATCACACTCGCTGCAAAGTGTTCTGTCAGCTTAGTCGCGCCCCACGCCGATGCATAACCACCGTATGAACCACCGGTAATACCAACACGTTTTGCATCCACTAAGCCCATTTCAACAAGGTGATCTTTAAAATCAACTAAGTCGTCAAACTCTTTACCAGCATAATCGTTTTGGCCTAGTTTAGAATAATCTACCCCTTTACCGGTAGAGCCGCGGTAGTTAGGGTAAAACACAGCATAACCTCGTGCAGCCCCCATTTGACCAGGGCGAGAATAGTTAGTTACCCAACCATCTTTATCATGGCTTTCAGGACCACCGTGTACAGACATGATCAATGGGTAACGTGTGCCTTTTTTGTAATCAAGCGGGTAGACAAGCACACCATCAATTTCCACACCATCACGGGCTTTAAGTGAGATAGTTTCTTGCTTTGCAAAACGTTTGTCACCCAACCATGTGTTTGAATCGGTTAAACGCTGAGCTTTAGTGCCACGGATAATGAACACTTCATTTGGGTGCACAGCAGTGTTGCCGCGCAGTGCTAAGGTTTTATCGGAATCTGAAATGCTCAGATTTGAGGCAATGAATTCACCTTCTTTGATAATCTTTTTGTACTTGTTTGAACCAGTTTTAATGCTGGCTACAAAGCTGTGTGTGCCTACATTTGCAATAAAGTTTAACGTATTACGTTTATTAGACCATTCAAAATCAACGACATGACCCATAAAATTGGGTAACCAGTCGGTTACTTCACCGGTTTTAGTATCGGCTAAAAATAAGCGACCAGTAGCCGGATCGTGTTTATCTTCAGCACCTAAGATTGCGATATAACGGCCATCATGAGAAAGCTCAGCACCATCAAGTTTACCTTCAGTGGCAAATGACATGGTTACTTGGTTGCTAGCAATATCGAATAAATGCCATTGTGATTTAGTGTATTTATCGTCTATCAGCGCTGTAGGCTGGGTTTTAACTAGCAACTTTTCGCCATTTGCAGCCCAGTTTACATCGCTGACATAATTAGCAACGTTTAGCGGTGTTGGGGTTAATGGCTTGTCGGCTTTGGCTAAATCAACAATAAACAGTTGTTTATCCTTTAAGCCAAGCTCATAGACTTCAGCCATAAAGCCGAGTTTTTTTAGCTCTTTCTCTGACTTATCAGCTGCTGGCATAGCTAAAATAGCCAGTTGTTTATTGTTAGGGCTTAACTGATAGCTTGAAATGGATGTGTCTTTTAGTGATAGCACTTTTTGCGCTTGACCACCATCGACCGGAATTTGGTATAAAGCGGTGAATTTGTCGTCTTTTAGCTTAGCTAAAAAGTAAATGTTTTTGCTGTCGTTTGACCATTGAATACTTTTGATACTTACAGAGCCTGTAATGAAAGGGCGCTCAACACCTTCGTCATCAACAACATAGAGTTCGCTATAATTAGTGCCATTTTCATCGACGTATAATTCACGGGGGACAGAGCGGGTAAATGCCACTGAATCACCATCAGGACTAATACTGGTTTGCAGCACAGATTGAATTTTCGGAATATCTTCAACAGTTAACGATGTGGCAGCAACTGCCAATGAACTTGAAAGTCCAATGGCTAGCGCTAAGCTAGTTTTTAGCATGGTTTTTCCTTCGCTTGTTTTAATTATCAGGACAGAATATATCAATGGCTCGTCAATGACGAAAATATGCGATTAACCACCAAAGACTATCGATTAATGGCTGTAACGAACACCAAAATAGAAACGACGACCATTTTGATAAATACCTGTTGGTGCGTATTCGTTACGCTCATACAGGTAGGTGATTTCATTGGTGAGATTAATTGCTTCGACTACAAAATCAAGCTTGCCAGAGAGCTTGAAAGTAATACTGCCGTCAAGTTGGCCAAAGTCATCCATCATGGTTTCACCAACGCCTGTGGCAAAATGAGTACGGTAGTTATACGCCAAACGCGAACTTAACCAGTCATTTTCGTAGTAACTGGCTAAATTTATTGTATGCTTTGAAGTGCCTGGCACATAATCTTCTCGCCCTGAGATACTGTCTGTGCGGTCGCCATCGACAAAGGTATAGTTAGTGATCAAACCAAAACCATAAATAAGTTCTTGTTGGTAGCCAATTTCTACGCCGCGAATTGTGCCGCCACTGCCATTGATTGGCCTGTCTATGGTCATATCAATACCTTCATGTTGTTCAATGGTGCGTTTAAATTCGACAAAGGATTCAACATCTTTGTTAAACAATGCAACCGAAAGCAACGCGGCATCGTCAAAGTACCATTCAACACTTAAATCAAACTGATTGGCACGGTAAGGATCTAAGTCAGGGTTGCCGCCTTGACCTTGCGCTTGGGTGACATTGTAATTAGTTGACGGCATTAAATGGTTATACTGAGGACGTGACATCACTCGCGCGGCGCTCACTCGGGCAATTAAGTCCTCACTTAAATCAAAACTGATATTGGCACTGGGTAAGATATCTATATAGTTTTTACTGTGTTGCTGCCACACAAAGTTTTCTTGCTGCTCAATTGGTGAGCCAATACGTTTATAAGCACCAGCATCTTGATTGGTATTAACAACGCGTACCCCTAAGTTAGCACGATAGTCATTACCATCGAGCATTAATTTAACATAACCTGCGATAGTACGCTCTTGAATATCAAAGCGGCTGGCTTTTTCTTCTTGTTGTACAAAATCGATAGTTTTAAAGTCATCTGAGAGTGCGTTGATATCGGCATAACTGTATTGTTTGAGAGTTTGTTGATTGCCTATATTGGATAAAAAACCAGCTGGAAAAGTTGCGGGATAATCAGCAAGTGTCCAACCGAATTGTTGAGCAATACCGTCATAATCGCCATTGAGTGAGCGTAAACGAATAAAATCGCGTTGATGATCGCGGTACTTGCTACCTATTTTTATAGCACTGATGATTGAGTGATCAATTGCGCGTTCAAAGTCACCTTGTATATATAATTCTTGGTCGTTTGAATCTTGGCTGTCGTTACGCGCTTGCGTTAATTGCCAAGCTTGGGCATCAAGAGGCGACACATCATAGTTTGCGATTATATTTTTACGTTCAGTGGTATCAACGGTATAAGCTGTATTGGCTGAAAATTGTGAGGTGTGATCTTGTTTTGAACCGCCACCGCCTTTAGTAAAACCGATTTGGTATTGGTTTTGCCAAAGATGTGTTTGCTGACTGACAATTAAATGCACACTACTGGTGCTTATTTCGGACTCTCGCCAAATTGCTTCCATGGCGGTACTAAAGGGTAAATTCTGCTCGTTTTGCTCGGGGACTGTTGAATAGCGCGCAAAAGCAAGCGTATTATCAATGATCCTTGCATCGCTGATACGACCGCCTCGGGCAAATACACTACTAGGCTGCCATAAAAAGTTTTGGTTATTGTTATCGGCGTTCAAAACAGAATACAGCGTGTTAAGTTGGATATTCCAATCTAAACTAGGCTGGTACTCAAAGTTGGCGGTGGCACTGGTCAATATGCGCTGTTGCTGAAATATTGCTGAGCCACCACCACCGGGTGTCCAAATGTTTTTAATATCAGCCGTGCCAGCGTCGCTTGCAGATAAAGTGCCATCGCTATGTTGTTGAAAGCTTTGTTCATGCCAGCCCCACGACTCAAGTCCATCACGACGTAAAGAGCGTTGGTTGCGAGTAAAGGTTATCAAGGTACCGAAATCTTTACTGGGGTTAGTCCAGTTATAAAACAGAGCGAGCTGCGGATCAAATTCACCTGATAAATCATTGTATTGCACTTGTGCATTGGTAACAAACTGATTACTTTGCGTATGCAAAGGTCGTTGCGTTTTAATATTAACAGAGCCGCCTAAAGAGCCTTCATTATGATCTGCTTGCGGGGTTTTATAGACTTCCAAAGAGGATACGAGATCAGCGGGTAATAGTGTGTAATTAAAGCCACGATTAGGCTGGGTTGAGATCCACCAATCCGCAGAGGCAATTGCTTGACCATTTAAAAAAGTGCGATTTTGTTCGGGTGTTGTGCCGCGAACTCCCACTCGTTCACCTTCACCTTGAACACGCGAGAGTGAAATACCAGTGATACGTTGCAAGGCTTCCGCGACATTCTTATCAGGGAATTTACCGATATCTTGTGCGGTGATTGCCTCTATGATTGACTGACTATCACGCTTATCTCGTAGTGATTTGATAGCGCTGTCATGAAAGCCGCGAATTTGAATTGTTTCTAACTGATCTTGCTCTGCATTAAGGGGTTGATTAGCACGTACGTTAAGTGTGTTGAATGCGCTGACAATGAGCGCTATGTTAACAAGTTTTTTTATTTTTATTGTCATACTAAACCCAACTTGAACAACATGAGAAAAACTAGCAGTGATAACTACCTATAAAATAAGAATACACCAAGGGACTATGCTACTATGTACCGTATTTGTATATAGTACGCTTTCTTGACTGATTTAACCATAGATTAACGTGTGTAAAATTAACCGATGCCAACAACCGAACTAAAACAGTTACTCCTCAACGATGTACTCGTTGATTTTGTTGCCCTAAAAGTAAAGGTAGCAGGGCGTTGGCGTGCAATCGAAGCAAAGCAGTTAGTGTTATTAAAGTTGTTACTAGAGCACCAAGGCAGCGCAGTTTCGCGCGATATAATTATGGACACGCTTTGGCCTAATGTTGTAGTGAGCGATAACTCAGTGAGTCAGCTGGTAACTCAACTTAGAAAAAGTCTGCAGGATGATAAAAATACTGCAACGTTTATTCGCACAGTTCCGCGTGTCGGTTATCAGCTTATTGCCAACGTTAGTGATGCACCGACTTTATTAGATAAAGTGACTCCAGTCACCCCGCGTACTTCGGCTTTATTTCTTACGCTGGGGTTAGTGCTAGGAGCTATTGTTACACTTGCTAGTCAGTTCTTACTTGCTCCAAAAGCACCCAGTTTGAATTATGAGTATCAATCACGGATCACGTCAGCACCTGGTGCTGAAGTCTTTTTACGTTATTCCCCTAATGGCCGTTATTTAGCGTTTAGCCAATCTAATGATCAACAAAGCCAATTTGATTTAGCTGTTTATGATCAACAAAGTAAGACTGTCCACAGTATTAAAAACTCAGGTTATTCAGAAGAGGCTCCGGTGTGGTCGCCAGATGGAAAGTGGCTGGCTTATTTTAGGTATGACCCATTAAGTTGCGACATTCGAGTTATTCCTGTCTCTAATGCTATTGAAACATGGCGTTTAAGCCCTGAGTTTAAACTCACTCGTTGCCAGCAGCGCCATGGGCCGACTAAATTACATTGGGTCGACGACAACACTATTTACACGACACATTGGCAAGATGAGCAGCCTCGATTAGTCAAATATACCTTGGCATTTTCACCTGCGCCTACCTTATTAGAGCAGCAGATTGTAGGAGATTTTAAGCCACTGACGTTTGATATCAATGAACAGCAAAAAATGCTGATCCTCGAAAAAGATCAAGGCTGGTTTAGTGTCAGTGAAGTGGATTTAACACAATCACTGAAGCGCACTGAAATAAAGCGCAGTCGGCACAGCCATGCGCCATTATTATTTGACAGTGAGCAGGGCTATTATTGGCTCGGTGATGATGCATTACGCCGTTATGATTATCAAGGTAATGAACAGTTAGTTCACCAACCTTTGGGGTTTGTCGCAGACTTAGCTGTGAATTTGCGAACCGGCGATATTGCGCATGCCCAAGGACAAGCACGAGTTAATTTGTATCAAATAGAACTCGATTTAAGTAAAGATGCTCCGAGTATTCAAAATACTATGCAATTATCGTCGTCTGCGCGCATGGACATTTTGCCCGCTGTATCTGCTGACGGACAACAAACGGCATTTATTTCTTTGCAGCGCAGAGGGATCACAGGCTTTACCCATATTGAGGTGTGGTTAAAACATAAACAACGCAAAACCGCAAACCTAATAGCTACCTTACCCAGTGATATTATCCCTAAATACCTGCTTTTCTCACCGAATGGCGATAATGTGTTATTGGCGGATGAACAACAAAATATCTATTTGATCAATACTTTTTCACGGCGATTAGTTCCTATTATTTCTGGTTTTGAGCAATTAAATGGTGTGCATTGGTCAGCAGATAGCCACAGTATTTACTACCAAGTTAGAAATGAGCAAAGTGCAAATGAGCAGTTGCAATGGCAGGACTGGCGTTATGATATTCAACTGACAAGCAACACCTTAGTAAAGGATAACGTCGCGTTTGAAAGCCTTGATGATGAGCACCCACTTTGGCAGCTTAATAACTCGTATTTAGAGCATGAAATGCAGGTGCGTAACTATTTATCCGCGGCGTTGGAGCAGCAACTTCCGCTAGCACAGCTGTTACCCTCTCTTGAGTTGTTCAAACCTGCGGTATTTAAACACGGCATTTACTATGTATTACGCCAAGGGCACCAGTTATCACTGTACTGTTATTTAACTGAGCAAAAACGTAATGTGTTTATAAAAGAATTGGGGGTGTATGGTTTTGATATCGATATTAACCTAAATATTAGTAGCTCGGTGGATGGGCGCCAAGTGGTGTTTAGTCAAGTGGATGGTATTGAAACAGATATTCTATTGCATAAAGCTATTAAGGCAGTGTCGCGATAAACTGCTCTATATTGCTTTGATCCCAATTACGATTTCGAGCTTCTTCAAGGGCACTAGCAGCTAGCTTTTGAGCTGCCAGTGGTTTATTACTGACGGCTTGAATTTTCGCTTTAAGTAATAACAATTGTGGGTGTTCACTATCAACAGCTAGTGCTGCGTTTAAGGCCTCGTTGATTTGTTGCGGTGGCTTTTTTAATTCAAAGAGTAATAAAGCAAGTTCACGTTTAGCACTGAATAATCCTTGCGCCGCTGCAGCTTTTAGCCAGGTTAAGGCTTTATTAGGTGCATAATCAACATATTGACTGTTTAACAGTTCTTGCCCCAATCGATACTGTGCATTAGCAAAACCACTTTGAGCGGCAAGTAAAATCCAATTTAAACCTTTTTCGCGATCTACTTTACCATATTCACCACGTAACATATTCGCACCAATGCGGTATTGCGAATTGGCATAGCCGTTAACAGCCGAGCGCAGTAATAATTCACTATTGGCGTTGGCTTGTTGCCAGTGGTATTTTAATAATCGACTGGCGTTGTATTCCTCTGAACTTAACCAATTAGCAATGTAATACTGTACTAAGGCATTTCCTTGCTCTGCGGCATCAATTAAATCAGAAATTTTCTCATTATACTCACGCTGTTGGCTTTTAAAGCTTTGTTCATATTGTTTCCCCTTAAACGTGGTGAAGTGATACAACAAAGAACGATTATAGTAGGGCAAGGTTTTGCTATCGCCTTGATATTGCCATCGTTTTACTGCATTAATAATGGCCTGATCAAAGGTTTTTTTTGGGTAGGAGTCAATTAAGGAGATATCGGTTACAGCACCACTTTTATCTATATCAAACTCAAGCCATACCCAGCCTTCGATACCATTTTGATACGCGTGCTCTGGGTATTTGGGTTCTACAGTGTAGCTACGCTGTGGGCTTGCATGTGGGGCGGGGCTGGCGTTTAACTCAGGCCGTAATTGTTGATCGTACCATTGAAAGCTAAGTTGCTTTAATAAGGCATTATATGCGTCGTCAAGGGGTTGTTTATTATTACTTTGTCTTGCAATAAGCATCGCTGTATCGCGTGCATCGAGTAGCCCAAAATCTGCTGCTAAGCTAAACCAGGCATAAGCTTGCGCTTTGTTTTTTTCAACACCTTGGCCGTGCAAATTCATTACAGCGATATTATAAATTGCGTCGGCATTACCTAAATACGCTAACTTTTGAAATTCGTGTTGTGCTTCTTTGAAGTTTCCTTGATGGTAGTCAAGGGTCGCACTCAGTAAGTCAGCACGAATATCGGACATAAACAGCAGACACAGCAATCCAAATAAGAATTTGTAGCGACAAAGTCCTGCTGTGTGTTGAGTGTGTTTAATAACTGTGTGTGCTGACACCTAGTATGCTTCGCCAATGTTGTTCGTGTAACGTTTTTACCTATTGATTGTACTTGTTTTGTTTATTATTACTAGCGCGAACTTATCAAGTATTTAATAAAAAAAGCAGGGAACCAAAAGGTTACCTGCTTTAAACCCCTGGGCATAGGGGCCTGCCATCCTTGGCGAGAGTCGAATACCTGTGTTAGCTTGGAGTTCGACAACTGGGTAATTAAAAGTTAAAACGCACTCCGGCTACAAAACGGCGGCCATCTGCGTACACACCTGTTAACGCTTGTTGAACACCTTCTTCTTGGTAACTGAATGTATGTTCATCAGTAAGGTTAATTGCCTCTAATACCAGGGCTAAGTTATCATTTACGTTGTAGGTAAAGTTTGCATCCACCTGACCATAATCATCAACATAGCCATGACCTTGGCCTGAGTTGTAGCCAGTACGGAAGTTATATGAAATACGTGTACTAAAGGTTTCTGTTTCATAGTAAGTACTTAAATTGACAGTATGTTCAGAGTTACCAGGAATGATTGTATCATTACCATCGGCATCTTTAGCTTCACCATCAACAAAGGTATAGTTAGCATTTAGGCCAAAACCATCAAAAATTTCTTGCTGATAACCAAGCTCAAGGCCTTGGATACGACCTGAGCGACCATTTGTAGGGCGGTTTACTAAAATTTCAACGCCCTCATGTATTTCAAGGTTAGGTGTAACATCTAAAAATGATTGAATATCTTTATAAAATACCACCGCTGAGAATAAACCTGCGTCACTAAAATACCATTCAACACCAGTATCAAACTGCGTTGCGCGATATGGATCGATATCTGGGTTACCGCCACTGCCTGTTTGAGTTTCAAGGTTATACGACGTTGATGGCGTCATTGCTGCATAATCAGGACGAGACATCACACGTGCAGCACTAAAGCGCAGTAGCACATCGTCATCTAGATCGATCGCTAGATTGATACTTGGTAAAATATCAAAATAGTCGCGGTCATCATTAGTCCATACTTCAGAACCACTCTCACCTACATAAGCTGCAGTCGATTGTTGTGTTTGTACCAAACGTACACCTAAGTTACCGCGCATACCTTCAACATCGATATCTGCTTTTACGTAACCTGCGGTAATTTTTTCTTCAACTTCAAAAGTACTGGCTTTGAGCACTCGGTAGTTCCAATCCAGCGCATCACCTTCGCGGCGAACTTTATCAGAGTCGGTTATAGCATAATTACGTAAAGTACCGTCAGAGCCAAGGCCTGATAAATAATCAGACGGAATTGATAATGAGTAATCAGCAAGGTTCCAGCCTAGATCAGTACGGTTATCAGTGGTGTGTTTAGTATTAAAACGTGAATGATCACGATATTTTAATCCAAATTTCACTTTACTAAAGACAGCGATGTCAACAGGGCGCGTAAAATCGACTTGCAGGTAAGTTTCATCGTCTTTAGCGTCATTACTGTCGTAACGTAAGAACCCTAAATCCCAGTTTTTACCGTCAGCTGGATCTGCGCCATAAGTAGTACGTACATCTTCAACCGCGGAAGTATCAAAGCTATGTACATAGTTCCCCTCCCAGCCTACGCTGCGGTCAGCTTGAGAGCCGCCGCTCCCTTCGGTGTAACCAACATGGACGCTGGTTAGCCACAATTCACCTTGATAATCGGCTTTTAAATCATAAGATTTAGTTTTGATTTCAGAGTTACGTACTTTGGTTTCGTCTAAGATGTTATTTGCAGTGGGTGATAACCCTAAAGTTCCGCCAACAAGCATAGTACCAACCTGCTCATTTTCGATTAGCGTGACGTCAGTGTATTGCGAACCACCATAACCCGGTAACCAAAGAAAGTTTTGATTTTCATTGTTTGCTTCAAGGGTTGAATCAAGGGCATTAAAAGTTAAATCAAGTTGCTCGGTAGGGCGGTACTGCATTGCTAAATTAATGCCGGTACGTACACGTTCTTGTAAAAACATTGCAGAACCACCGCCACCAGGGCTGTACACGCCTTTATACTCAGTACCATCTGCTAAAGTGATGTCACGTTTTGCCCAGCTCCATGATTCAATTCCATCACGGCGTAAGTTACGCTGTTGCCGTACTAATGAAATAAGCGCACCGAAAGTTTCATCGTCCGTTTTAAAGTTATACATAGCGGAAAGTTGTGGGTCGGTTTCGCCTGAAATTTCACTGTGCTGGGCAAGTACCGAACCGGCAAATTTATTGGCTTCTAAATCAAGTGGTTTACGAGTACGTACAATAACAGTACCACCAATTGAACCTTCATCAATATCGGCTTCGGGCGACTTGTATACCTCTAACCCAGAGACTATTTCAGACGGTAACATCGTATAGTTAAAACCACGACTGGCGGCAGAGTTTGTCCACCAATCGGCAGAGCCAACGGCTTGGCCATTTAATAAGGTACGGTTTTGGCTCTCACTGGTACCACGAATACTCACACGCTCACCTTCACCAAAGTTACGGCTAATTGAAACACCGGTTATTCGCTGTAATGATTCTGCGACATTTTGATCGGGGAATTTACCGATGTCCTCTGCGGTAACTGCATCTACGATTGCATTTGAGTAACGTTTAGTATTGAGTGATTTAACAACACTACCGCGAATACCGCGAACTTGGATCACTTCCACTTCGTCAGTGCTTTTAGCTTCAGCGCTGTGCGCTACCATAGGTAAACTCAATGCCGATGTAACTAGTGATGCAGTCACTGCTAAATACAGTTTATTTATTTTTACTTTTAACATCCTCGATTCCCCTTGAATCAAAACTTCATTTTGTTGTGTCAAATGAGGGCTCACCATTCGTACGTATGTAGTCATTTTTAATTGTCGAATTTGGTAAGACCCTTGTTTAAAAACAAACATAGGCGACTAAGTAATTAGCTTATGACGGCCGCTTCGCATGCAAAAATAAGTGCAGCTGTTTTGTTTGTGACTCTATTAAACGCCTTTTAAAAAATAGAGTCTTGAATCGGAGTGAATAGTTGTGAAAGTAATGAATTTTAAAGAGGAATGATTGCTTTGTTATTTAAAGTTGTTCAATATCAATGGTTTTTGTTTTATCTTTTCTTGTTTTTTATTTAATAAGTTAAGTTTATTTAATCAATTTTGTATTTTAGATTTTTGTAATTCACAACTATTTGATTAAAAATTGAAAGGTAATTGGAGTTGTTGTCGATATTAACGCGCTATACCAAGGTGTGTCTTTCTACAAGTAGGTGTTTTGTAATAAGCAGTCAATGAGGTAAAGCATAGCAATTGATACAGTAAAGAAGTGCGGCGGGTTAATATTTAATTTTAGATTAAGAGCCTAGTGAATTAGGCTCTTAATGGGTTTATAAACTCTTTTTCGGTGGGAGTGCGACGTTGGCAAAGATCAACCCTGCAACTAATGACATAAATATTAAAAACGTTTGTTGGCCGATATGCTCGGCGTAGACAAAATCTTGCCCTTCAATTAATGAGTTTAAGCCTATATAGGTTTTGCTCCCTGGGACCAGCACAATCAGACCTTGCATGGCCACAATGGATGCGGGGGCATTTGCAATACGGTTAAATAAATTACTAAAAACCCCTACAGCAAATGCGCCAACAAATGTCCCTAAGGTGTAATCTAAATACATTGCAGAGCCAATACTGGTACCATAAGCAATAAAGCCTGAGGCAATTGACCAAGTTGCATGCTTTAGTTTGGTTCTAAAAATAACAATTAAGCTGCTACAAAGTAAAAATATTGCCAGCCATGCAGTCCACTTTGGTAATGGTTCGGGTTGCACAAAGTCAACTTGACCAAATAAAGCAAAACCAATAGCAATACCAATAAAAGCCCCAAAATAAAGCTTAAACAGCAACATGAAGGCATCCATTACCCTGGCGGTGCCAGATACTAAATGCCGTGCTGCAAGTTCAGCAAGCCCCAGCGCTAAGGCAAGCCCAGGTATAAAGACAATGATGGCAGAAAGCACCACTAAGCGAATATTGATCCCGACATCTAAATGTACGCTTATAGCACAGGCTAAAATTGCTGAAATTATGGCAACTAAAGGTTCAAGCATATGGGCAACTCGCTTAGAGCGGCTTGACCACAGTACAAATAAATACACCACCAGAGTGAGTAACGCGGACCAAAATACGTCATTCCAACTCGTACCCATTAGCATCGCAAATGCACCGCCTGATGTGGCAAATGCAATACCCGTTACAAGGCGATTATAAGGGTTTGGCATCGCATAAATGGCATCTAGTTGCACATCAACTTCTTGCAGAGTGAGTTCGCCATTGAGCATTTTATTGACGAGATCATCAGTATCAGCCAATGAACCTAAATCGTGATCGCCTGGATCTACCCGTGCCACATGGGTGTATTCATCTTCGTGGCCGTCAGTCCAGATCACAAAAGTGACTGAAGTAGGTGACATGACAAACGATGATTTAAGATCAAGGTACGTCGCCACTTCCATTAAGTGGGCTTCAAGTCGATAAGCTGGGGTGCCATACTTATGAAGCATTTTGCCAAGCTTAACGATAAATTTGCGTTTTTCTGTAAAGGTTGCGGTTTTCAAATCGGTATTGAACCAGAGGTTAAATTGTTCAGTTAAAAAATATAGACAATACATCTAAATTTGCCTAACTTTGTGGCGGCGATTGTAAACACAAATCACCGCCTGTCTAGTATTTTTTTAACCTAGTTTACTTATTTTTTGCTTCAATCCATTGCGCCATATATTGGGTGCTGCGCATAGTGTGATGTTTAAGCATTTGACCGGTAAAATTAGCCTCACGATGTTGTGTTAAAGCACATTCAATAGCTGCCAATTTATTGATAAAATGAGTGGCTAAACATGTTTTATCATACTGTACGTTTAGTAGCGCATGAGCATTTTTTTGTGCATTTAAAAATTGCAGTTGATCCTGATAAAGTGCAACAGCAGCGTCCGCGAAGCGTTGTGGGTCATTTTCAATCGCTCCTGGCCAAGGTAATTCACCGTGCATACCTTCACTGCCAATTGCAGTGGTGACACTCGGTGTTTGCATGATCATCGCCTCTAGTAACTTTCCTTTAATGCCTGCGCCAAAACGCAGTGGCGATAAACAAACACGAGCATCTTGCATCACTTTATAGGCATCGTCCGCCCAGCCTTTAATTAAAAAACCTGTTTTTGGATTATTTAGTGCCGTCGCTTTTGGTGGCGGGTAAGAGCCGTAAATGTGTAGCTCAGCATGTGGTAGTTGTTTACGTATCAGTGGCCAGATCTGTTGTAAGTACAGCACGGCATCCCAATTAGGCGCATGGCGGAAATTGCCAATCGTCATGAAGTGCTGGCGATCATCATACGACTTTGTTTGTTTAGGTAATGAGGCTAAGTCGACCATAAAGGGTAAGTGGTGTAAAAGCCGACTATCAACGTGAAAGACATCAGCAAGTAGCTGCATTTCAAAACTTGAAATAATTAAGCTTAAATCGCAACGTAAAATAGCGGCGATTTCACGTTTAGCGATATCCGAGTGTAAATCACTGTAGCTAAATTCACGATTACTTTTATGGGCTTCATGACGAGCGTTGCGCAGGCACTGTAAATCTTCAGTATCGAGAATTTTTAAAGCGTGGGGGCAGTGCTTATCTACTCGCCAACCAAATTGCTCTTCCATCATAAAGCGATCAAACATCACAATGTCAGGTGCATAATTAGTAATATACTCATCAAAGCTTGAACAATTAAGGGCGATTGTTGCACTACTGATGCCATAGTCAGCAAGGTTCACCATATGCTCTGTTTTTTGTGCTGGGCTGGCAAATTCTACTTGCCAGTCTTGTGATCTAAATGTGTTTAACAGCGACATCATGTGTGTGCCCGCAGCAGATGAATTTGGCTCAGGCCACACATAGCCAATTACTAATACTTTCTTCATTGACTGGACTCTCTTATTTGTAAGTTAACATCTACTAAAGTACGTACCGCAGGCACACTGTTATTGAGTAGCTCTTGTAATACTTGGCATGTACGCTTGCCAATATCATCTGCATTTATAGTGACACTGCTCAGTGATGGCGACATTAAACATGAGTCGGCTAAGTCATCAAAGCCAACTACTTTTATATCTTTACCTGGTGTTAAGCCTTGTTCACGAATTGCCTCAATAACACCATAGGCGATGACATCGTTAAAACATATAATGGCTTGCGTGTCAGGGTGGTGCGCGTATAGAGCGTTAAACGCATCCCGCCCGCCTTGGCGATTAGTCGCTGCAGTGATAACCGGTTTATCTTGAGGCAAACTAAATTGTTGTAGGGCACTGTGAAAACCACTTAATCGTTCGTGATGATCAGAAATATCATCAGTCCCGCCCACAAATGCAATGTCTGTAATGCCTTGTTGTAAAATATGACAAGTTGCTAAGTGAGTGCCTTTTTTATTATCAGGCAATATTGTTGGCGCGCCGCAAAACGGTATCTCACGCATTATATGGATAACAGCAAAGCCACTTTCAATAAGTTCGTCAACCCATTGTTGGGTCGTGCCAGGAGCCGGGCACATAATAAATGCAGCGACATTATATTCCTTCAGTGTTTTCACAACTTGGGTTTGGCGCTCAACATTTTCAGCCGTATTAACTAGCATAGGTAACATACCTAATGCGTGAATATGATTCTCTAAGCCAACAGCAAGTTCAGCCGAATAAGGGTTGGTTAAATCGTTGATCACTAAAGCAACTAAGTTAGAGCGACGGCTGCGCAGCGCGGCCGCATCACGGTTATAAACATAGCCTAAAGTCTCAATTGCTTGTAAGACTTTTGCTTTGCTTTTATCACTGACTTTATCGCTTTGCGTCAGCACTAAGGAAACCGTGGATTTAGACACTTTCGCTTCTCTGGCAACGTCAAAAATAGTAATTTTATCGGCTTTTGTTTTCATTTTAATATTTGCGTCAGCTATTGCTTGTACTAAGTTGCCAGTTTAACGCAGTTTGAGCTTATAAGTCACCTAATCGACTGTGTTAACTAAACGGGCGCAAAAACTTTATGAATGCAGCAAAACATGTTTAGATACAGCTGTTAATAATAAAAACCGAAGGATAAACCATGAAAGGTATCAAGCTTTTATTGGCTTTCGTGTTGAGTGTTACTGTTACAGGCTCGGCACTTGCTGCACAAGGCTATCAAACCCCCTCTAGCGACTTAGCGGCATTAGTCGATGCTAAACTCGCACCTAGCAGCTATTTATCGGGCGACGGTCAATGGTTGGCGCTATTTGATCGTAAACGAATAGAAACACTGGATGATTTAGCCAAAGAAGAACTCAAACTAGCTGGCATAAAGTTAAATCCAGCTAACTTTTCCCGCTCTCGTCCTCGTACTAAATTTAGTGGCTTGCAGTTAAAGCACATTGCAACTGGCACAGTGGTAGAAGTTAATAATTTACCACAGGGGGTGATCCGCTCGCCAAAATGGTCAAGTAACAGTGAATACCTTGCGTTTATTGTTGAGCAGCCGACACACGCAAACTTATGGGTTTATAATACACAAACCAAACAAGCACGTCAGCTATCCGATGTGGCACTTAATTCAGTGTTAACTGCTACTCCTTATCAGTGGTTGCCAGATAGTACAGCGATTGTCGCTAACCTAGCTGTTAACTTAGGTAAGCCAAGATTGACCAATGATAGCAACAGCGTAGTGCCGGTTATTCAACAAAGTAGTGGTCAAAAAGCCCCAGCACGCACTTATCAAAATTTATTAAGTAACCCGTTTGATGAACAACAATTTAAGTTTTATGGTCAAGGGCAATTAAGCTATATCCCGATGAGTGGTGTAGCATCTGCAATTGGTCAGCCTGCTTTATTTAAATCATTTTCAATCTCACCCGATTCGACCAATATTTTAGTGGCGAGTATCGATGAACCCTTTTCTTATCAAGTGCCTTACAGCCGTTTTGCAACCACATGGCAGGTGTGGGGAATGCGTGGTTATGCGTTGATAGAGCTTGCTAAACAGCCGCTTGCCGACAATATACCACAGGGGTATGACAGTGTGCGCACGGGACGCCGCGATTTTCAATGGCGTGCCGATCAAGGTGCTGAAGTGATTTGGGCGCAAGCTCAAGATGGCGGCGATATGAAAACCGATGTACCTCATCATGACTATTTATATAGCTTACGCTCGCCATTTAAGCGTGAACCTAAACTATTTGCTAAAGTTGAACGTCGTTTTGCAGGCATTGAATGGGCAAATGAAAGCGTTGCTTTATTAACCGAGTGGCGCTTTAGCGACCGTCAGTTACGTACTTATGTTATTCAACCGCGTAATGCTGATCGCAACCGTGTGTTATTTTCTGAGCGCAGTTACAATGATGCTTATAAAGATCCTGGCGATGTTATATATGAACATAATGATCTTGGTGCCAGTGTGATTAAAGTTGTGGGCGGACGTTATATTTTCTTACGTGGTAATGGTGCATCAGAGCAAGGCAATGTGCCGTTTTTAGATCAGTATGATATTAAAACCAACACCAGCAAACGTTTATGGCAATCTCAAGCCCCGTATTATGAGCGTGTGCGCGCTATGCTTGATGATGAAGGTGAGCGGTTAATTACTATTCGTGAATCAAAAACAGAGCAGCCGAATTTTTTCATTCGTGATTTAGATGACGACACTTTAACGCAGCTCACTACGTTTGAGCATCCTTATCCGGCATTTAAAGGTGTCACAAAAGAGTTCGTACGTTATAAACGCGATGACGGTGTTGAGCTCTCTGGCACACTGTATCTACCGCCAGGTTACGATAAAACCCAGGGCCCATTACCTGTGCTAATGTGGGCATACCCGCTTGAATACAAAGATAAAGCAGTTGCATCACAAGTGCGAGAATCACCTTATGAGTTTACCTATGTAGGCTATTGGGGACCGATGCCATACCTTGCCAAGGGGATTGCGGTATTTGACGACCCAAAAATGCCGATTGTGGGTGTAGAAGGCAAAGAGCCAAATGACCTATTTAGAAAACAGTTAGTAGCAAGTGCGCAAGCTGCGGTCGATGTGTTGGTGGAAAAAGGGATAGCAGACAAAGATAAGATTGCTATAGCTGGCCATTCATATGGTGCGTTTATGGTGGCAAATTTATTAGCCCACAGCGATTTATTTAAAACCGGCATTGCTCGCAGCGGCGCGTATAACCGCACACTTACACCATTTGGTTTTCAAGGCGAAGAACGTGACTTTTGGCAAGCACAAGATGTATACGCCAATATGTCACCGTTTTTCCATGCTGAGAAAATTAACGAACCTATGCTGATGATCCACGGCCAGGAAGACCCTAATTCAGGCACCTTCCCAATGCAGAGTGAGCGTATGTACGCAGCACTTAAAGGCCTTGGTAAAGAAGCCCGTTTAGTTATGCTGCCGTACGAAGCACATGGCTACCGCGCCCGTAAAAGTTTATTGCATGTACTGTGGGAGCAGGAGCAGTGGCTGGACAAGTATTTATTAAGTGACAGTCAAACAGAAGGTGAGTAGTCGCGATTTTATATCGCGTTCTTCAAGGTAATCACGTGAGAGCAAGAAGACCCACTCTTAATCTCACGGCACATTCCCAATGCAGAGTGAGCGTATGTACGCAGCACTTAAAGGCCTTGGTAAAGAAGCCCGTTTAGAAATGCTGCCGTACGAAGCACATGGCTACCGCGCCCGTAAAAGTTTATTGCATGTACTGTGGGAGCAGGAGCAGTGGCTGGACAAGTATTTATTAAGTGACAGTCGAACAGAAGGCGAGTAGTCGCGATTTTATATCGCGTTCTTAAAGATAATCACGTGAGAGCAAGAAGACCCACTCTTAATCTCACGGCACCTTCCCAATGCAGAGTGAGCGTATGTACGCAGCACTTAAAGGCCTTGGTAAAGAAGCCCGTTTAGTAATGCTGCCGTACGAAGCACATGGCTACCGCGCCCGTAAAAGTTTATTGCATGTACTGTGGGAGCAGGAGCAGTGGCTGGACAAGTATCTCCTTAATGATGAAGCGACAGTTGACCCCACAGCCACTGGCGAATGATTGAGGTAGTTAAAGTAATAAAAAACGCGGTTTTTACCGCGTTTTTTATGTTTAATAAGTCAAGAGAATCCACATTTAAGCTCACGTATCATTCTTTACTAAACAGGTGTAATGAACGTAACTTATTAATAGCTAAACTCAGCTTGTATGTCCTCTCAGCAACGTCCACGAGTATCTATACCATACTTATACCAATCGACTTAAATATTTAACCATTCTAGCGGGCTAAATAAAGCGCTAACTGTGTTATAAATTTTTCATGTAGAACAACTACATGTCAAAATTTATGCCTTGTTATCACGCCATTTATCTGTCGCTATAAATGGTCAGTAACTTAACACGATTGGTATTATATAAAACCACGGCAGCAATTAGCAATGAGGAGTTCAATATATAGGCTGTTCAAAGGGCTATTATCGGCTAAATGAAATTGAATTGCTTCAGTTGCATCATGTGAAGCAATTCAACAAAAAGTGTCATGTTGGTGACATTTATTTTACATCTAACTGTCAAGATTAGGCTATAGGGTATTGCCGACAATTAAAAATATAATGATTACCAAGGAAAAATCATGAAATTAAAACCAATTGTGGGCAGTTTGTTAATATTAAGTGCACTTAGCGGCTGTGATGAATTAGATAATAATGATCTAGAGCCAACACGCTATCAGCTGATGCTAGAAATTACCCCGAAAAGTGCCGGTAATGTTGTTACTACGCCCGAACGTAATGACTATGAGCCAGATTCAATTGTAATGTTAAGCGCACAAGCTGCTCAAGGATACGAATTTGTATCATGGAGTGGTGATATTGGTGCTGCTGACTACAGCGCATCAACATTAACGCTTACTATGGATAATCACAAATCAATTACAGCAACATTTACACCTATTGTTAAGCCACCAAGTGCCGGGCAAATTGTTATTAATGAAGTACGCTCCGATGGCGGTGGTTTTGATTATATTGAACTATATAATAACTCAGATGAAGCCTTTACCTTTGCAGATGCAAGCTGGGCTGTGAATGATTTAAAAGGTTTTGAAGTTGATTTAGAGCCAGGTATTAAAATACCGCAAGGTACAACCATTGCTGCTGGTGGCTTTTTATTGATCGCAACGGATCAAACGAGTGTACCATTTGATGCACCAGCAACTACGTTAGTTGCGAAAGAGGGTGATACAGATTTTGGGTTAGGCAAAGGTGATACAGCGTTACTCGTTCATAATAATAACATCGTTGACAGTGCTCACTGGAATGATGGCAGCCACGTTTCAACGTGGGGTCGCTTACCAGATGGTGGCCAATGGCATAGCCAAGAAGAGCCCTTAGAAGCAACGCCAGGTACAGCAAATAAACTACCCGATGCGATTGTAGGCGCAACCGCTGCTGACATCGTTATCAATGAAGTTGTCTCTAAAGGTCGTGATGATGCCGATTTTGATTATGTTGAACTTTATAATAAATCGTCTGAAACTTTTGTATTTGCTGAAGGTGATTGGGAGTTAGTCGATTTAGATCGAGAAGCCAATAATGAAGCGGGCATGACGATTCCTGCTGGTACTGAAATCCCTGGCCACGGTTTTATAGTCTTATTACCTGATTTACTTGAGGGGGCAGCGTTACCTAATGGTGCACCAGTCACAGCTATTCTCAATAACAATGAAGACTTTGGCCTAGGTAAAGGCGAGACCATAAAATTAAAATATCAAGGACAAGTACATCAAGAGGTTAGCTATGGCGATTTCCATGTTAACAGTTATGGCCGCTTCCCTGATGGAATGGAGTTTATTGACTTGGATGAAGGCAATGCGCCGCAGCTATACGCCAGCCCTGGTCGAAAAAACTTTGCCACACCAGCTACAGTCGCAACTGCAACAACACTTAACTTTACTGCATTTAATAACCAAGAAGCAGAGCTTGAAAGTAAAGGATTCCGCGTATTTGGTAAAGGCGCTGATCTAGCCACGGATGTTGAGCCTGAGTATGTGGCAGTATCAGCTGACTCATCAACAGCTTGGGTATCACTGCAAGAGAACAATGGTTTAGCTAAAGTTGATTTAGTAAATAAAACCATTACTGATATTTTTCCGTTGGGTTTTAAAGATTACGGTCAACAAGGTAATGAAATAGATGCCAGCGATAAAGACGACACCATTAAACTACAAACTCGCGCAAATGTAGTTGGCATGTATCAGCCAGATGGTATTGCTACGTTTGAGCAAGACGGCACGCACTATGTGTTAACTGCGAATGAAGGTGATGTGCGAGATTGGTTTACTAATTTTGAAGAAGGCGAAAAAGTTGCAGATGTTGTACTTGATGAATCTGTATTTACGGATACGTCGATGCTGCAAACTGATGATGAACTTGGTCGTTTATTAGTATCACAATATGTTGATTCTGATGCACCAGCATCAAGCCATAACAAACTATATAGTTTTGGCGCTCGTTCGTTCTCAATTTACAACGGCAATACAGGTGAGCAAGTTTTTGATAGTGGTTCATCGCTTGCTATTGAAGCGCAAAAAGCCGGTGTTTACCCAGACGATCGTAGTGATGCAAAAGGCACTGAGCCGGAAAGTATCACCACAGGAATGGTGGGCGATAAGCGTTATGCCTTTATTGCTTTAGAGCGTGCTGATGCAGTGGCTGTTTATGATGTAACAGACGTAAGCGCGGTTTCATTTGTACAAATGCTAGTAACTCAAGATGATGATGCACCAGAAGGTGTACTCTTTATTGCTGCTGCGCAAAGTCCAAATGGTAAAGCTCAACTTGTAGTATCCAATGAAGACAGTGGTAATATTACCGTTTACAGTGAAAACAGCGAAGGTAAGTTTGATTTTGCGTCGCGTTTATTACTGGAAGGTGGCGAAGGTGCTGCAGAAATTACCGCGTATGACGAGCAAACAAAACGCTTATTCGTGGTCAATAATGGCAGTTTACTCAGTGCACCGCGTATCGAAGTCGTTGACTTTGCAAACCCTGCGGCTATTGCTGCATTGACAACTATTGATATCAGCTATTATGGCGCGGGTGTAAATTCTGTGGCCGTTGCCAATGGCAAACTTGCAACAGCAATCGAGTCAGGTGTTAAAACTGACACGGGTGTGGTCGCGATGTTTAATACTACAACGTATGAACTTGAAATGATCTCATCTGTTGGCTCACTGCCAGATATGGTGACATTCAGCCCTGATGGTAAGCTTATTATCACGGCGGATGAGGGCGAACCAAGCGAAGATTACATGGTTGACCCTTTAGGCTCTGTATCGATAATTGAATTAAATTAATTCGATACTGCTTAATCGCTCAAGGTGGATTAGCACGCGTGTTAATCCACCGAAGCCTTTAATGTTTATAAAAAGCATATTTGTTAGACATAGCCTTATAATATTATGTTGCCGTTTAGGGTAAAATGTTCTTTATTTAATTTTTTATTGTGCTAGCCTTGTGCGGCTTTTGTTTATCTCAAACAATAGCTATATAAAATATAAGGACTTATTAAATGAAAAAACTAATCGCAGTAGCAGCTATCTCACTTCTTCCTTTCTCAAATGCAATGGCCGATCAAGACATTGGTTGTGGTTTGGGTTCAATGTTATTTGCGGGTAAAGACGGTAAAGCGGTAAAAATACTGGGCGCCACTACTAACGGTACTTCTGGTAACCAAACATTTGGTATTACATTTGGTACGCTTGGTTGTGATGGTACAGGCACTGTTACCTCATCAGCAAAAATCGCCCAATTTATCGATGGTAATATGGAACAATTAGCACGCGATATGTCACAAGGTGAAGGCGAAACGTTATCTACGCTAGCTGAGATCTGGGGTGTTCAAGAGCAAGATAAAGCGGCGTTTAATGCATTAGCTCAAAGCCAATTTGCTACTGTTTTCACATCAGAAAATGTGACTTCACAAACTGTTTTAGAAAACCTAAACTCAGTTGTAGCAAGTGACGCATCACTTTCAGCATACACGCTATCTTAATTAGTTAGCTGAATATAAATTTATTTAAAGCCCCAATAGGGGCTTTTGTTGTATGTGACGATGAAAAATTTACTTGCGCTCTTATTATTACTTTGTTGTTTTTCCACTTTTGCTAAACCTGTTGCTGCTGAGCCTCTTTGGACACAACCGTACTGGTTAAAGCTGGGTCATTATCGTCCACAGCTTACCGGTGGTTTTGAAAGCGATGTGGACGATACTGCATTTTTTATATCTCCTTTAGGTAAAACAGATCCCGCAGCTGAGTTGAAAGCGACCCTTGAGGCATTTAAACAACAAAATAAAACGACTATCTGCCAGTTTCCAGCGCGCTACCAATGGCTAAAAGCACAGGTTACCAATGACTGGGCAGCACTTGATTGCTCAGAGCTTGAAACGTGGCGTAAACTTATCAATGCCAAGGCGATGACGTTGGTTTTTCCAACTGCTTATATGAATAGCCCTTCATCAATGTTTGGTCACACCTTACTGCGCATAGATGCCAAAGATCAAACACGTCACAAAGAGTTGGTGGCTTTTGCAGTAAACTTTGCAGCTGAGCCAGATGCCAATGACAATGCAGCCCTATACGCATTAAAAGGATTGATTGGTAAATATCCCGGCAACTTTAGTTTAATGCCTTATTACCGCAAAGTACGCGAATACAGTGATATTGAGTCGCGAGATATCTGGGAGTACCCGTTGAGCTTCTCTGAAGCTGAGGTTGAGCGAATTCTGTTGCATTTATGGGAAATGCAGTTGGCGACGTTTGATTATTACTTTGCGGACGAAAATTGCTCTTACCAGTTGCTGGCGTTATTACAGCTGGCTCGCGATGATCTTGATTTAACCAGTTCGTTTAACCTTCATGCAATTCCCTCAGATACAGTTGCATTACTAAATGAGCAAGGGTTACTCCAAACGCCAGCTTATCGCCCTGCATTTGGTACTAAATTGCACCATTATGCAAAACAGCTTTCTTTGCAAGAACTTGCAGCAGCCAAGCAACTAATGGCAGGTGAAGAGCTGGATAGCAACCAGTTTTCAGCGCAGCGCAGTGTCGCAATTTATGAAGTGGCTTATGAGTGGCTTAACTTTAACTTTTATGATCAAGGTTTAAACCGTGATGATATTGCGCCACGTTTAACTAAACTGCTGAGAAAGCGCAGCCAGTATAAAATTGCATCGCCGTTAACTAAACCGACAAAACCTGAAGTGTCACCAGAGCAAGGACATGGCTCTGCACGCGTTGCTTTAATAGGCTCTGACTCTAAAAACTACGGGCAAACCACAGAGCTTGCATATCGATTAGCCTATCATGACTTACTCGACAGCTCTGCTGGATTTATACCTGGCGCACAGATCAGCTTCTTTGATATCAATGCCAGTTATACAGGAGAGCATTTACAGCTTGAGCACCTTTATTTAATCGATGCAATGTCATTAGCGCCTGACAATCAAGTGTTTAACACTTGGTCATGGAATTTACGGCTGGGTTTTGATCGAACGGCTGGCAACACCAAGCGAATAGGGCGCAGCTTTGTTGAAGGTGGTTATGGAAAATCAATTGGTGATCCTAACGCCTTGCATGCTTATTTACTTGGCACGGTTGGCTTTAATGGCGGTGATTTTAGTGCCGGTATTTCCCCTGCTGTAGGGGTTGAAGCGGGGATAATTTGGCAATTGAATCCTGCGCATAAGTTTGCTGCCAGTGGCCAATATCAATGGTTGGCGAATAATCAGCAAGCTCAGCGTAGCCAAGCAAAGCTGAACTGGCATTGGGCCTTAGATAAAGATTTTGCGCTGCGCACAGAGTTTAATTATAGTCGTTGGCAACAAGACGATCACGGCGTTAAATTAGCGCTTTACTATTATTTTTAACCGGCCCTTTAAAAAAAATCGCAAAACAGCTGATTGCGTAATGCGATTTATTAAAATGTACAGCTAAAGGCTAATAGCCGAATTACTGTAAAATAAATTCATCAATTGGTTGTTTGGTTAATTTTCCAATTTGTTTGAAGGTGAAAATAATAGCACCGACAAGTAATATCATGGTCGGAGCTACAATCACCGGGTAACTTAACCATGTCATGCGGCCTAACTCTTCTGCATAGGCTGTGGTGCCCGGCATGCTGACAACAATGCTTTTAGCAAGAAAGTAGTTAAGTGTCGCAGACAAAAAGAATGCACTAGCTACAATAAAACCAGCTAATCGCATTTTCTCATCAAACACAGCGGTGTTGTTTTGTTGCTCAAGTGACTGAGTGAGTTTTTCAATATCTAATAGTTCAGGGTTAATGAGGAGTTTGCGAATTAATGGGTACGGCGTGTATTGGCTCACTAGCACAATAACCCCGATAATAGCAGGCACCATCGCTTCTTTAATCGCTATATAAGCGGGATCTAATTCAAATAAACTAATACCACCAGTTAGCAGTACACTAATAATGCCAAGTACTGAGAAGAAATTTACTTTTCCTGATTGCTTAAGCTCCCATAAACCAAATAACAGTGGAAAAGCAAGCGCTACTACTACAGCCCACACGGGGCCTAATGTATCGGGGGTGCTAAAGCGGCTTAAGATCACTGCGGGTAAAATAATATTAAAAATGATGTTACTGAAAAAATTACTTTTCTTTTTTGGTGCTGTCATTAGTTTGTCATTACGTGTACTCATGAAGCTAAGTATATACCCAAGTCAGGCGAAGATATATGGCTTTGCGTATTCATCTAGATTGGCTAACATATGAACCCAACCATATAGTCAGCTCGATTCTAAAAATAACCTAAACTCATCAACATCAGCGGCTTTTTTTATATATTGCATAGATGTATGCTTACTCCCACTTTAGCGTAGAGTGACCTGTTTTCAGTGAATGTAAGAAAATGAGGGGCCTATAATAGCAGTGTGTAAGGGCATTGGCTTTTCTAGTGCATTATTACGATGTTAACGAGTCCACATTGCAACCGTGATCTATAAAGTGGCCTAGTATGTGAGAAAAGCCATTTAAGATTAGTTTCCTCCTCTATATGAGTAATTATCGATGAGTAAAAGCCGTAATAAGCTGCTGCGTTATAGTAATACCACTGTGGCGGCTGTGTTTGAAAAAGAAGCTCAGCTAATAACGCAAATGCAAGCTGGTGAGCTTGATCAGTGTTTGTTGTTATGGCAATCAAAAGCGCCTACCTTAGTATTACCTGCAGGCAAAAAATGGCCTGAAACAGCACTGCTCACAAAGAGCTTAATGGCGCATGGTTGGCAGCTTCACTCGCGTAAAACTGGGGGCGCACCAGTACCGCAATGTGAAGGTATTATTAACCTCTCTCATCTATATACCTGGTCACCACAGATACCTTATTCGATTACTCAAGCCTATGAAAATTTATGTGCCGTTTTACAGGGTTTCTTCAGGCAATTTGGACTGTTAAGTCAAGCACATGCAACGCCATTTTCATATTGTGATGGTGATTATAATATAAACATCAATGGCAAAAAAATTGTCGGTACTGCACAAAGAGTGATCTTAAAAAAAGGTGGCGGCAAGATTGTGCTTGCACAAGCGTTCATTTTAATTGATGTATTGCTTGAAGAAATCATTAAACCGGTAAATCTATGCTATGCATTGTGCGATAAGCAAGAACGTGTACAAGCGTCAGCTCATACTAGCTTGCTAGCGCATATCAACGAAAAACCGAGTGTAGAGAGTTTATATCAACAGCTGGTTTTGGCATTTACACAAAGTAAATTGTACAGCTAACTTGGAATCCTAATATCTTTGCTGTCAGCAAAGAATATGTCAACGGTGTATGGAGGGAATTACGCCCTAAACATCATATTTAGGGCGTATCAGTATTTAATTTTGAGGTTTTTTACCGAGCAAAAATGCCGTCAATAAGCCAATTAACAGTGCCGTAGGTACGGCAATAAACACACCGGCTATATTGCCGTATACAGCAATAAAACAGGCTGTGGCAACACAAAAAACCAGCAGAGATAACCTGCGACTAGCGCTGCTGGCATGTCTGAGCAGCAAGCTACTTGCGACTAATAATAAACACCCTAATGTTAGGTAGATGAATGTCATACAATTACCTCGTCAGTGGCCTTAGCTGTGACCCCATTTAATTGCTTGGTTACTAAGCGTTGGCTTAGATAAATAAATAAGCCGCCAATAAACAAGAAACTAATATCAACAACAGTTACGAGCACGTTATTGGCAGAGAATGCATGACTTGCTGAAAGGGCTAAGTTCAGTGGTAACACGGCCATACAAGCAAGTCCTGTGAGGGTCATCGTTACTTGTAAATAGCGATGATAATTAATAGGTAGCACAGCCAATAAACACCAAGCCAGCCATGAATAAAAGAATAGCGGCCCAAAATAAGCGTTATGCATGTGTACTGGTACAAGGTTGTTTAACAACACTTGCGCCGGAAACAAAATAGCAGTAGCGAGTACTAAACCGCCACAGCTACCTATAATCGCCCGATTCCAGCGTTGGTAAGCGAGTTCTGATAAGGTCGGGTTGCTGCCACGGCTACGCTTTGCCAACCACATCATCATGCCCGATAGCGGCAATAGTGCGGTGCTTAAGCCTAACAAAGCCCAGACCAGTTTGACAAAAATGCCTGCGAAGTTACCAAAGTGCAAGGGAAACAAGAGCTCTAATACTTTAATAGCAGGGCCTGGAATATCACCAAAGCTACTCATTGATTTACTAAATTCCCCGTTACCATGATAGTGCAGCAATTGTGAAGCAACCGCATCACCACCAATCAAACGTAAATAGACCTCAGCATTGGCATCATTATGCGCCATAATGGTTAAATCTATAACTTTAGCTTTTGGATAGCGCGCTTGTGCATCAATTAAAATCGCATTGATATCAGTTGCTTGATAGTCATTAGTAATAATAGGCTCAGGCATTGCCGTGAATTTTGCGACCAATTTATCTTGATCGCCACCAAAACTGACAAATGCCGCAGCGGGCAGTAATATTATTGTCGCTAAACCTAAAAAAGCCCCCGTAAATCCGATAACGCCATGAAATAGGCTGCCCCAAATCCCCATAATTTTATGTGCATCATTAACAACGACATCAAGCTCTTTCTTACGCCGAAAAGTAAATAGCTCTTTAATGAGTTGGCGATGGATAAATAACCCGGTGATTGTTGAAACCAATAGAGTTAAGCCTAAAAACCCCGTAAGTATCAGGCCAATAGGTCGGCCTAAATGTAAGTCTGCATGAAAATGACCAATAAAAGAGGGCGCATCAGTTTTCCGGTGTTCGTAAAAATAACCAGCTGCACCATAATATTCGTTTACTAATTCAAAATTACGAGGATCAAACTGGTAGGCATACGCCGCTTCTTCCTCATAGTTTTCATCGCCATCGTGAGATTCGAATAAAATAGTGAGTAAGTGTGTGTTATGGCCTGTTGGTAAGTAAACATGAATGTTTTCACCAAACTCTTTTGGTACTAATGTGTGGTAATGATTGATTAACTCGGTTACCTTTTCACTTGGCACTGAATTTAACTGATGCAGCTCAGGGTTGGCCCAAATTTTAAGTTCAGGGCGGCTAAGTACGGCCAAAGCGCCAGTAAAGCATACAATGAAAAGTAAAATAGCAGTGACAATGCCAACCCAGCTATGCAGCAAAAATAACTTTTTTAACGAAATAGATTTCATCCCTGCGCCCCCGATAAAGCCATAAAGCTCAAGCCAGCATGACTTAAGATGATTAATAGCATAACCACAAATGGCTGCCATGCTTTTTCAGCCATGTACGCGTAAATAAATAATCCCGCCCAAATAAAGGGAAATAGCATAATTGGAATGAGTATTTGTTCTTCCATTGCAAATGGTAAGTAGGTCGTCATCCCTGGGATCATCACAACCGCAGTAATTAACGCCAGTAGACAGGCCATCAAGTGGCGTCGTTTAGTCGCAGAAAATGTACGTTTCATGTTCATTTTTAGTTTGCCCCTAGAATGTGGCAACTATAATTAGTTACCACACAGCAGTTTTAGTTAGAAATTAACTTCAAAGCGCACACTTGCAGTACGTGGTGAACTTAAAGTTTGATTATCAAATCCTGCCGGCGCAAGTGCGATATACTCTGCATCTAACAGGTTTTCTACTAAGGCATACACACCGTAGTTTTCCCACTGATAGCCAATACGTGAGTTAACTAACCAATATGCATCATTTCTAGGCTCAAGGGCTGTTGCCAAGCGTTGTGAGCTGCCTGTATAACTGGTATTAAGATTAGCCACAAAGCCGTCCTCACTTGCATAGTCTAGCCCAAGTAGTGCTGTCCACTCTGGCGCACCTGCAAATGAGTAACCGCTGTAGTCTTGTTCTTCACCATTAAAAGTCGCGCTGAATTGGTCAAATTCGGTTTTAGAATAACCAATACCGCCGTATAAATTAATTGCAGGGGATAGCTCATAACTGATTTCGGTTTCAAAACCTTGCACATGAGATTTACCTACGTTACGTGTTTCGCGGTCATATTGATTACCCGATAAATACACTGATACCTGCTGATCGGTCCAATCAAGGTAGAACATATTGGCGTTAACAACTAGCTTATCATCAAGCCATACAGAGCGCAGCGCTAGCTCATAGTTCCAAGTGTATTCAGGCTCAAAGGTAAAAGGGGTGGCTTGTGCGATATTAGTGCCAACACCGCCTGAACGATAACCTTTTTGAACCGTAAAACTAGTCGAAATATCTTGGTTGACGCGATAGGTCGCGCCAAGTTTAGGTAACCATGCATCAAAGCTGGCATCCTCTACGGGCTCATCCCCTGAAGCGCCATCAGCCATCGCATATAACTGCTGATTGATACCGGCAATTAATTGAGCAAGCATAGGATCTGCCGCAAAGCTTTCAGGTTGAGGCAGTGCATTTTGTGTTTGTTCAGTAATATAGATATCGGCATTCGTACCGTTAGCTTGCTCTTCTTTATCATAACGCAGGCCTGCAAATATATCCCACGACTCGTTTACTTCATAAGTAAAATCGGCGAACAGCGCTTTGGTTTTTACTTTTTGTGTAAAATCTGAAGATTGACCGATAAAAACCGGATCAGCGCCGGTATAGAACTGCAAAACTTGATCAGCTAAAGTACCCGGTAAACCCAAACCACCGTATTCTGCCGGCGCAGTTAATAGACTACGTACGCCTAGTTGAGCAAATGTAATACCGCGTTCACCGCCACTGCTATCAAAAACATCTAAGTCAGAATAATAAAAACCAATTAAGCCAGATAATTTTTCACCTTCATAGGTAAAACGTAGCTCTTGTGTGGTGGTCTCGTCAGTGCGGGTATCCGTTAAAATAGATTGTGGTGCTTGCATGCTCGCATCACCATCCCACTCGTAACCGTACTCTGCGTCAGAATAAGTTGAAATTGATGCAAAAGACCACTCATCAGAAATATCATAATTAAGGTTGAGGATATAGAGATCACTGTCTGTGGATTCAAATGTTGGCGAGTCTAAATAGACATATCGATCATCGTAAATATTATTGATTGGGTAGTCTGCATGGCCACTTTCAACCATTACCCAATCAACGCCTTTTTCGTTTTCACTGTGCATAAAGCTCAATTGTGCTTCAAACTCAGGTAAAGCTGATGGGGTATAACGCAATTTGGCGCGGTAAAACTCATTGTTGTCAAAATCCGATTCGTCGCCTGTAGCAACATTGGTATTATAACCATCAAAATCGCGTTTTTCGGCACTGACTCTAAATGCCAGTTCATCTTCAATTAAGCCACCACCAAAGGCCATCGCTGCTTCTTTTGTGCCGTACTCGCCCATACCAATGCGGCCTTTAAAATCATACTCTTGCACTGCATCACGGGTTTTCATGACCACTGCACCGGCAAGTGAGTTACGCCCTTGTAGGGTAGATTGTGGACCACGAAGTATTTCTACTTGGCTTATATCCCACGTAGAAAATCCGCCTTGCTGCATGATTCGATACGGCACAGGTGCACCATCAATATAGACACTAGCAAGTCCACCAGAGCCACCATCAGTAACGCCAAAAGCATCAATACCACGGATATTAAAACCAGAGCCGTCAGTACCTGATGCATTAGGTGTACGGGCTAATACGTCATAAAAATCATTCAAATTTTCCCGTTCAATGGTTTGGCTCGTTATTACAGCCACACTAGCAGGGGTGTCTTGTAAAGTACGGTCTATTTTTTGACCTTTCACCATAATTTTTTCAATTTTTGAAATATCGTCCGCGTGTACGATATTGCTAAATGTAACGCCTGATATAGCAAAGGCTACAGCACATGCTAACTTTGATGAACGAATGACCATGAACGATGTAACTCCGAATTGTTATTAATATGAGCAATGATAATGATTGTTATTATACGATCGTTTATGTAATGTAAACAATCATAAATAGAATAAATACGTAAATAAAATGTGACTCTGCTAACAAGTGTGAGTGATGTAAAATCAATGCAGTACGCAAATTTATCGTAGAGTATTAAGTCGTTATAGATTAAAGTAAGCGATATTTTTATGGATTGCGTTATGTCACAACTTGATGGCCTCGAAGCAACAAAATTCTTCGCACGGAAAATATTTGCAGTGACAAAGTTATGCAAGCGCAATAATTAATTGTACAAATAGTCATAGTGTAGTTGTATTTATTGCTAATCAATAGCAACGTTGCAATTACTATCGGTACGTTTACCTACAGCAATGAAAAAATATGTTGGCCTAGTATTTGTATATATTTAATATAAAGCTCATAGTTGGCAAGCGGCAGATGTGTTAATTGGCTTAATCAGATTTAACCCCCACCGATAAGCTATTTTTTGATTGTTCTGTGTGTTTCAATAATTATGAAGTGTATTTTAGATAAAATAAAATCTGCAATGTTACCGTTAAAGGCGGATGAATGAAAAACAATGAATTAGTTTGTCTAACCGATGTATTAGAGCTGATGCTTGATGCTGTTTGTGTGGTTGATAAGCAAGGGCGCTTTATTGCAGTGAGTGCCGCATTTGAGACTATTTTTGGTTATAAGCCTGAAGAAGTTGTTGGTAAGCCAATGATCGATTTCGTTTATAAAGAGGACCGTGAAATCACCCTTGAAACGGTTGCAACCTTATTGTCAGGTGTCGCTAAGCCACGCTTTGAAAATCGCTGGGTAAGAAAAGATGGACAAGTAGTGTATATATTGTGGTCAGTTAGATGGTCAGCATCGCATCAAGTGAGAATTGCTGTTGCACATGATATAACTGAACGCAAAGAAGTCGAAAAAAAATTACAACATTTGGTTGGTCACGATCAGCTCACTGGCTTAGCAAATCGTACATTATTACTCGATCGTATTCAAAATAGTTTAGCCACCACTAGCCGTCGACCAGTAGAACTATCGCTATTGTTTATTGATATAGATGGGTTTAAGGAAGTGAACGACACGTACGGGCATTTAGTCGGGGACAAGTTATTACAAAAAATAGCAGAAAGATTACTTGAGTGTGTGCGTGCGTCAGATACTGTTGGTCGTCTTGGCGGAGATGAATTTGTGGTGATATTAAATGACATTACTAACCGTGATGATGTTTTACATGTAGCTGAAAAAGTACGTTCTAAATGTGCATCGCCGTTTATTATTGATGGCAGAAAATTAACGCTTTCAAGTAGTATTGGGGTTGCGAGTTACCCTGAAAATGGCAGTACTGATATGCAACTCATCCAATTTGCAGATCAAACCATGTACAGAGCCAAAACCGCTGGTGGCAATCAAATTGTGTCTGAATTACCACCGCCTGAATAAAGTGTCAGAGTTTTTATGCGCTCTATTGGCAGTTCGCTAAGCTTCTTTTTTAGAGGAAGATATTGAACTGCCAACAGAGGCGATAATCACTAATAAAATCGCTAGCCACTGCCAAATACTCAACTGCTCAGCTAAAATTATAAACCCAGCCATCGCTGCAATGGCAGGCTCTAAACTCATCATAATACTAAAACCTTGCGCAGGCATATTACGCAGTGCCACCATTTCCAGTGTGTAAGGAAGTGCACTTGACATCACTGCGACCAATATACCTAAAGGCAATACATCCCAACTTAGTAACGCCATACCTTGATTTATGGCGCCATAAGGCACTAATACAATTGCAGCGACACTCATGCCAAGCGCGACAGTCATGCCACCAGAACCTTGATTTCCGGTTTTCTTGCCAAATAATATATAACCTGCCCAGCAGGCACCGGCACCGAGCGCAAGAATTACACCCACAGGATCTAAACTTTCTTCACCACTCATATCAGGTAGTAGCAGAACAATACCGGCAATAGCACAGGCAACCCAAAATAGATCTCGTTTTTTTCGTGATGATAATAACGCCACAGCAAGTGGACCTGTAAATTCAAGCGCCACCCCAATACCTAAAGGAATACGTGCAATGGCGTAGTAAAACAATATGTTCATACCCCCTAAACATAAACCATAGATCACAATAGGCATGCGTTGACCTAAAGGCGGAAATGCTTTCCAAGGCTGAAATACAAGACACAGAATAGCAGCAGAAAAACCAAGTCTCAGTGCGGTTGTACCTTCAGGGCCAATTAAAGGAAAAAGCTGTTTAGCAATAGAGGCCCCTGATTGGATTGTAACCATGGCTAACAGTACGCAAATAACAGCGATGAAAAAAGGAGGAATAACTCGGGACATAGCGTATAAAAAATGAAAAAGGAAATTATCTGCAGAGTGTACAGATTAATGTAAAAATTTTATATATTTGCGATAAATCGCAGCCGTTCAGTGGCGAAGGCTCGCGTATTCAACAATACGCGAGTTTTCATTTACCTTACAAACTCAATGGTTTTGTGGTCTAAAATTATCTTATCTTTAACGGATTTCTGTTTTAAGCGTTTAGCGATAAAGAAAAACCCGGCTGAGAATATTAAGGCAATAAAATCAACAGAATAGCCATTGTAATAGGGTAGAAGAGCCAAATCACTCAAGCCTTGAATTGCACTTGAGATGGGTAAACAAGCGGTTAAAATAGATAACGTTATTAAGCCATTATAACTTGCTTTGTTTGTTCCTTGTTTAAAGCTGTAGGCTAAGGAAATAAAGAATATAAGATAATAACACAGCATATAATGGTGATTAATGTTGCCTATCAGTAAGTTAGCCCATTTTGCTAACAGTAATACTGCAACAACAGCGAGTATGGATCCTAAACATACGCCAATCGTTAATTTTGCCATGACGTGTGTGCTAGTTTTATGCGCATCTTTTTTCATTCGTTTATCTAGCCAAAGTAAATTGCCTGAATAAAAAAGAAATGCGCCGAACAACCCCATTATAAAGTAAGCCCAACGCCCCCAGTCACCCCCATAAGTGCCAAAGTGTAAAGAAAATAAACTGGCAGTAAAATTGCCCCAAAAACTATCTTCTCCTTGCGGGTAACTTGTATACAGTACTTCTAAGCTATATGGATTAATGGCCAAATAATCGGTGTCTGGTCCTCGGCTTACAGCGTTTTTATTACTCATTTTAAATAGCGCTGAAGGAGAAGTTGAACTTAAAGCATTGTAACTAACATGTATGGGTTCATAACCTGGAGCATAGCGTTTAGCCGCGAGTATTTGTGTATCAATGGGTGTTAGTTCGCTGATGTTATACGCCTGTGCTGCGGGTGGGGTACGCTCAAATAGTGGTTTGTCACCATAAAACTGAGCTAAACCGCCATAAATTAAGTCATGAAAAGCAAAAACAACAACAGTAAACGCAATTATTAAATGAAATGGCAAACTCGCAATGCCGACTAAATTGTGGCTATCTAACCAAAAGCGGCTTGGGCCTTTCTCTTTTCGCAGCGCAAAAAATGTTTTCACTAGGGTTGGTAGCAATATGATTACACCGGATACCAAAGCTAGAAAATACAGTCCAGCAGCAATACCAAGAATGTAAACGCCAGATTGATCATGGCCAATTTCACCAATAAATCCTGCTGTGCGATGTAAGTAATCAATTAAGTCTGCAAGTTTATGTTCTGCTTGCTCATTTAAAACAAGTTGTTGCTCATGTAAGTGAGCAGTTTGAAGCTGGTTATCGAGCTCCATCCCTCTTGCTTGACCTTGCGTGTACCAAGATAAGGGGGCATCACTTGTAAGTAAGTCAAGCTCAAAGCCTGCGGCCATTTGCGCTGGGTATTGCTCGATGGCTTTATCTATAAGTGCTTGGTAGTTGGTAGACTTAGGATCTGTGACTGGTACGCTAATAGGCTCAGCCCATTGTTGAATTTCGTACTTGAACATGGTCAAACTGCCGGCATAAAAGCCGATAAATAATACTAAGCCGGCAATAATACCTGTCCATGTGTGCACACCTTGGTAGGTGCGTAAAATATCTGGTCTGACTCTCATAGCCCGCCTCGTAATATGTAAAATAAACTGTATAACACCATATTTAAGCCACCTAATATTAACCAAGCTTGTTTACTGGAGTTAAAGAGGTAGGTAAGACTGAATATGCTCAACCAGAGCAATGGGATCATCCACATGTTAAATTGCACTTTGTCTCTAGCATCTATTCCGCCGGGCCCATACCAAGCAAAGAATGCCATTAGAATAAAAGCTAGCAATAGCCCCAGCAGCGCTCCAGCCAAGCTTTTGCCAAGCCAGGTCGGTTCTTTTCTTGAGTTTTTAACGTCTGTCATTGCTGCTTTCCTTCGCGTTGATTAAACAAATAAAAGGCACACTTAACAGCGCTAACATCAGTATAAAAATACAAAAGAAAACGGCTGCAGTACTTTGCAGGGTAAATATTGCAATTCCAAATGAACCCAATATAAGAAGGTAAGCTATTGGCTTACATGTCTTTTTAAGTGGTTTTTTAAATAAACGTTGGTGTTTATTACAGCCATAAAGCATAGATGCTGCAATTAATAGAATAATGACGGTAAGTAAAAGCATAATTGATTAATAGTGTATTTTTAATGCCATTCTAAATGATAATTAAACTCAATTGCAATAGGGTTTTTGCTGTGCTATTTTCCTTGCGCAATTTAACACTGCTTACTAAAGGAAATAACATTGGCTGCCCCAATTAGACTAAATAAACTCTCTTTAATTATTACAAGCTCTTTGCTTTTAACGCAAACTCAAGCATATGCAGATGATGACAGTATCCGCAAATCAATGGACACAATTGTTGTTACCGGCGAGAAGATAGAAAAATCTCTAAAAGATACAATCGCTTCAGTTGCGGTAGTTGATAATTCATTATTAGATAATGGTCAGTTAGCATCTGTTTCAGAAGCACTTGCAGAAATGGCTAATGTCGTTGTGTTAACAGGATCAGTCCCTGATATGCGTGGTGTGTCGGGTAATGGTGGTGCAACTGGGTTTAATTCGTTTACAGGTGGTTCAAAAGCGCGCGTATCAACGTTAGTTGATGGTGTAAGCCAGCCATTTGTTGCTGATCTAACCGGTGATACCGGTTTATGGGATATGGAACAAATAGCAGTGTATCGTGGGCCGCAGTCTACGAGTAATGGCCGTAATAGTATTGCTGGTGCTGTATATATGACAACCAAAGCACCAACCCAAGACTTTGAAGGCGCAGTACGAGTAGGGTACCGCAACCAAGATAGTTACCTTGATACCGCAGCTGTTGTCTCTGGTGCATTAGTGGAAGATGTACTTGCTTTTAGGTTGTCGACTCAATATGTTGATGGTGAAACTTACAGTAATCCAACTGTCTATGAAACAAACCCGACTGATCACGATCTCAATAAATTAAACACCTCAAGCACCCGAGCAAAATTACTTTATACTCCATTTGATGATTTATCAATTCAACTAAGTTATTCAAACTATAGTGAAAAAGGCAATTCTGGTCGTCACTACTATGAAGCTGACAAGCCAACAGATTATATACCACTGTTTCAACGTATTATGGATACAGACTCAGATACAACACAAATTGATTTTGAATATAAGATTGATGATAACTTCTCTGTGGATCTGCTCGTGGCGTATATGGATTACCACTGGGCCTTTGAAGCTTATGAGCCACTAGAAACAGCAGAATCTGATGTTACTATGGATGAAAAAAACATTACTATTGATGGTAAATTAAACTTCGGCCTAAGTAGTGACTTTTATTCAGGCTTTATTGGCTTAGCTTATTTCGATCGCGATCAGGATTTCGACAGTGTTGGAGCAACCGATTATTTTGGTGATGACAGCAGTGACTCAATGGCCGTTTATTCTGAAGCCAGCTTTAACTTGACTAATAAATTTACCTTAACAGGTGGGTTACGTATTGAGCGAGAAGAGCAACTGCGTAACTTTAACATGGCTTATGGCGCAGATACGTTAGTTGAGCAGTTAGATAATGCAAATACCATTAAGTTACCTACTTTAGCACTTCAATACCGAGTAAACGAACAAACAACATTATCAGCAAGTGTACGACGAGGATACAATGCGGGCGGCGGCGCTCTCGATTTTACCGCGGAAGAATATTATTACTATGATGAAGAAACGGTAAACACTTATGAAGTGGGAGCGAGAAGTGTTCTAGAAAACGGAGACATTAATATCAGTGCGAATGTTTTCTACAATAACTTTGACGGCTATCAAGCATTAAGTTCAGAACGTAAAATCACAAATATTGATGACGCCCATAGTTATGGCCTCGAAGTCGAAGCGTATAGTATGTTAACGGACTCGTGGCAATTGCATGGTGGTTTAGGCCTTTTAAAAACTAAAATCGATGCATCGCAGAGTTACCCTGAAGCTGTCGGTAACGAGCTTAATTCAGCCCCTTCATTTACGGCCAGTTTAGGTCTGTCTCATTGGTTTACTGACAACTTTAAAATTAATGTCAGTGCAAATTATGTTGATGAATATTACGGTGATCTTACTAACACCGAAGAGCGTATTGCAGGTGATTACACAATGACTCGCGCTACAATAAGCTATGACACCGAGGATTGGTTAATTAGCGCTTATATCAATAATGCCTTTGATGAAGAAGGTTATACCAGTGTAGAGCCTGTCAGTGGCCGATACCCGACAGGTTATGTCTCTGTTGTAAACCCACAAACTTTAGGTGCTTCAGTTACTTATCGTTTTTAATTACCGGAAAGTTTAAGGCTGTTGTTATACAGCCTTAATTGTTTTGCAAGCTAAAGCGAAATATATGTAAATTACTGAAGACTTACTCGGCACGATATTTACTGTAAGTCGGTTGGGTAAATGACACCAAGCTGTGCTCTAGCTTTATCAAGAACATGCATAACATCAATACTTAGCTGATGTGTATTAACAGCTGACTCTAACTGTTCCGTTTTCGTAGTTTCAATAAAGTGGGCAACTTCATAACGCATAAAATGCTTCTCGAATGGTAGTGATAATTCCTCAACAGTGCCATCGTTTGCGATAAACTGTATTCGTTTTAGCAGTGATACAGCCTCGATTCGAATACGGCCTTTCTCACCTTGGATCTCAGTAAAGTTATCACCTTGTGATATTTTGGAATAGCTGATCACCGCTTGCTTATCGTTGTAATTTAGTAATACATCACCGGCGCCATCAACGCCAGTTTCAAGTAATACGCCACTGGCTTGAACAGCGTTTGGTGCGCCCCATAGTGCAATTAAAATATACAACGGATAAACCCCTAAATCGACGAGGGCGCCATTGGCAAACTCAGGTAAAAACGTATTAGGGCGCTCGCCATTTTTAAATTTGTCATAACGCGATGAGTATTGACTATATTGACCAATGTACTTACGAGGTGTGCCTATTTTCTCTATTGCTTGGCGTAGCACAGAAAAGTTAGGTAAGTGGGTAGTCATCATCGCTTCCATATAGAGACGATTATTGTGTTTTGCTGCAGTTAAAATAGCGACTAATTCTTGGCTATTAGCAGCAGCGGGCTTTTCACCTAATACGTGTTTACCGGCATTTAAACACGCTACTGCATAGTTTTTATGTAGGCTATTTGGTGCAGCAATATATACGGCATCCACATTTTCATCGCTGCACACTTGGTCAATACTAGTAAAGACTTTCGCATGAGCGATTGCATGTTTAGCTAAAAAATCCTCGCCACTTGCGTAGGCTCGCGAGCACACCCCATAAAGGGTAAATTCGCTGACGGTTTTTGCAGCCTCAAGTAGTGTATCACTAATAAAATTGGTGCCAACGATTACAAAATTCATGACTGCTCCTGGTGATTAAATTGTGCAAGCCAAGCTTGCCAGTCTGCCTCAAAGGCTAACATTTGTCGGTGCTTTTTGGCTAATAAGTGTTTTTGTTTATCTTCTTCGCAGTGAAATGGGCCGACTCGACAAAGTGCACAACTGTCCGAGTTTAAGTAGGTTGGTATGGTTAACTTACTCTTTAATTCAGGTACTTTTTTAGGACTGAAAACATAACTGATCCCACTGGTGTCTTTAACATGTTTATCTCGGTCAACGTTACGAATTTTGTAGCCTGGAAATGAGCTGATATCAAATGGCATTTGCCCTAGATAAGCTGAGGCTAGACCATGATTTAAAGTGCCTTCAATATTCCATTCTCGATATGGCTTGACATCTTTAGAGGTGATGTAACAAAGCATAGGACCATTATTATCGAGAGCGAAGTTCGATGCGTATTTGATAAATTGGTGTAACAACGCACGATTAAGTGTATTTATACTGGTGGTGTTTTCACGAAAAGCCGTTTCCCCAACAAATGCTGGAACAAGCGGGAATTGAAAAATCACCACATCGAATAACTCGCCGTTTAGGCGTTGCCACGCTTTTGGGTTTGTTACATCAAAACCATTTAGCACGGTTACATTACTTGCAGCTAGCGTAGCTAATGCGTTATCAGCGTATTTTTGAGTAAGCGTGATAGCATCATCATAGGTTGAGGCGACTAATTTTTTTGGTTTAATACCGGTATGTAAAGCATGAGAAAACGATAAGTCGCCATCACCAACTGTGAGGATGCGCCAATTTGGATCTAAATACATAAATATGCCATATGAAAGGCTTAATAATTTCTGTTAGTGTAACAAAATTATGGGGGAGGAGTGCGACTTGTGTTGCGCATTGATTTACACTTTTTATCGCGGTACATTTTTTGATCTGCCATATGTAATATTTGATCAGGGTGACTATCACTATTTAAATCAGCGAACCCAATGCTGACACCAACTTGATATGTTTTTATCATTGATGTTAATTGTTGACGTAAATGTTGAATGTCTGGGGTATCTTCATTGCAAAAAGCAACGAATTCATCACCACCTAATCGAAAGCAATTTTGCGCATCGAATTGTTCACTTAATCGCACGGCAAAGTCCAATAAAATGAGATCACCTTGTCGGTGTCCATAGTGGTCGTTAGCATATTTAAAGTTATCTAAATCAAAGTAAAAAATACGCTGATATTGTTGCTGTAGTTGTTCAAAGCGTGCAAAGCAAGCACGACGATTTCCTAAGCCAGTGAGCTTATCGTGGCTTGCATCGTATTCTAGTTGTTCCTGTAATGCTTGTCGCGTTTGAATTTCGTCATTGAGTGAAGATATCGTTGTACGCTTTTCTTTTATAAGTAATAATAAAGCGGTACATGTAAGTAGAAAGCCACTGTTTTTTAAAGTTGTGTCAAAGATTAATAATGGGAATAACTGCGTATCTATAATATCGTCAAGTAAATCAAGAAGCAGGCCTGAGCAGTATAATACCCATGCATAAATGAGTAATTTATTGCTGAGGTATGAGTAAACTTGCAAAGTTAGAGAAACTGAGATCGCAGCCCAAAATAATTCTTCAATGGTATCAAATTGTGGTTGCTCAACATTGAGCAACCACATTGAACATATAAGTACAATAAGCCATATGATAACAAGCCAATATGGATGTTTCATGCTATACCAAGTTACATTAATTTACTTAATATATAGCAGAACATCAGGCTAATGCTTAGCTGTTTTATGAGGTTTTAGCTGACTTCTCTAAAAGGCGACAAAAAGCCAGCCGTGTTTTAAGGCCTTCTATAGCAATCTGCTTAATGATTAAGTTAAATGTGATTAATACTGCGAATGCGATATGAATGGGCCCATTAGTAAAACCAGCCTCAGGATCAAAAATCATTAACCCAAATAATAAAAACATGATAACAAGTGCAATTTCAAGCCACTGATTAGAATAAAAAGATAGTCTGTTTTCACTTTTATGGTCTTTTTTTATGTGTATAGCACAAAAAAACGGGATCACTTTAATTTTGAAATGAGCGTTTTTTTCCACATAGTTTTCACCCAGTTGATCAAGCTGTTGGCGTAATTGGTCTATCATAATTTATCCTCAAAAAGCAGTGCACGGATGGTACAGTAAACGCCGTATCAGCACCATAGAGCCGCGTTATTTCGGGTATAAACTCAGTCCAATAACTAATACATGACAGACAAATACGACCGAGGTTAATACAAAACGCATTTTTTGATAATCCGCATGATAGTTTTGCCATTGCGGACTGGTTTTTTCAAAGAGTAAGACAAGCCAAAAACTAATGGCTAACCAAATTAAAGTGATGCTTTGCGGGACAAAGGCTAAAAAGCCCAATGGTAAAATCGGTACGATTGCTTTAATTGCATCACGCTGACTTTGTTGGCCTGCATGCCATAGGTTACCACTCATAAACGCTAAAACAGCGATACTATAAAAAGTAAAAAATTGCATATTAAAATTATTAGTACCGACTAATAATGGCCAACCGAGACAGGCTAAAAAAGGCAGTAAACCTAAGTAGCCCAATTGGATATGATTGCTGAATTTATTCATGGCTTACCTTAAAGTTAACAAAGGATAGAGATCAACGATATTTTTTGGGACATTGTAGCACTGGACACAAAAAAGCTTTAGCGCTATCACTCAAACAACAACGTAGTTTTACTATCAATCTTAAAAAACGATTGAATTAATCTAAACAATCAATTTTATTAAATTAATAAAACGCCTTATTGTATTACTCAAGCCAACACAGTGAGCTGTGTTGTTTTTACTTTTAAATATATAAATGAGGAATACTATGAGCACTTCATTAATTAACACAAAAATCCAACCTTTTAACGCAACTGCATACCACAATGGTGACTTTGTAGAGCTATCTGAAAAAGATGTACTTGGTAAGTGGTCAATCTTCTTCTTTTACCCTGCAGATTTCACATTTGTATGTCCTACTGAATTAGGTGACCTTGCAGATCACTATGCACAACTTCAAGAAATGGGTGTTGAAGTATACTCAGTGTCTACTGACACGCACTTTACTCATAAAGCATGGCACGATACGTCAGACACCATTGGTAAAATTACTTACCCAATGATTGGTGATCCAACTGGCCGTATTACGCGCAGCTTTGGTGTGATGATTGAAGAAGAAGGTTTAGCACTTCGCGGTACATTTGTAATGAATCCAGAAGGCGAAATCAAAGTTATCGAAACGCATGACTTAGGTATTGGCCGTAGCGCAAAAGAACTTGTACGTAAAGTTCAAGCCGCTCAGTACATTGCTACTCACGACGGTGAAGTATGTCCTGCTTCATGGCAGCCAGGTGAAGAAACATTGGCTCCTTCACTTGATTTAGTAGGCAAAATTTAATTTGCCAAACGTAGCTTAAGCTACATTGAGCGCTGCATTAAGTCGCGCTTATATCTCGTAACCCATCACATTAGTTTTTAAGCACATTAGCATGTGTGATGGGTTTCCTTTTGCTGAAAACAAGGGCAGAGCCATGTTAGACAACAACATTAAAAACCAATTAAAAAGCCATTTTGAATCGCTTACTCAACCTGTTGAGCTGCTTATCGCCTTGGATGACAGCAAAAAATCAACAGAAATCGAAAGCTTAGCGAATGATCTCGCTACGTTAAGCGATAAAATCTCGGTCTCAAACAACCCAGACAGCGACGCTCGTCGTCCATCTATGGTTGTGCACTCAGCGATAAACGATACCCATATCACTTTTGCAGGTGTACCTATGGGGCATGAATTTACAAGTTTAGTGTTAGCACTTTTACATACTGGCGGACACCCAACTAAAGCTAAAAGTGAAGACATTGAACAAATACAATCACTTGAACAACCATTAAACTTTGAAATTTATATCAGCTTAAGCTGCCAAACGTGCCCGCAAGTTGTACAGGCACTCAATACAATGGCAGTCACAAACAGCAAGATAAAAGCCACCATGATTGATGGGGCTTTATTTCAAGATGAAGTTGAGCAGCGCAATATTTTAGCGGTACCGGCGGTGTATTTAAATGGTGAGCCATTTAGCCAAGGTGCAATTAGCTTAACTGATATTTTAAATAAAGTTGATTCAAAAGGGGCGGCTCGCCAAGCGGCTGCTTTGAGTGAGAAAGATGAATTTGACGTTCTAGTCATCGGTGGTGGGCCAGCAGGGTCATCAGCTGCAATTTATTCTGCACGCAAAGGGCTAAATACCGGTATCGTTGCCGATAGATTTGGTGGTCAGGTTGCAGATACACTCGCGATAGAAAACTTTATTTCAATTAAAGCAACTGAAGGGCCAAAATTGGTTGCTCAGCTTGAAGAACATGTTAAAGAGTACGACGTTGATGTAATGCATAACCAACGCGCTGCTGGACTTGAGCGTGTTAATAATAAGTATGAAATCACTTTAGAAAACGGCGCTACTTTAAAAGCTAAGTCGTTAGTTTTAGCAACCGGTGCCCGCTGGCGAGAAATGAATGTACCGGGTGAGCAAGAGTACCGCGGTCATGGTGTTGCGTATTGCCCACACTGTGATGGTCCTTTATTCAAAGGCAAGCCTGTGGCAGTTATCGGTGGTGGTAACTCGGGAATAGAAGCTGCAATTGATTTAGCAAATATTGTTGAGCATGTGACGGTACTTGAATTTGCAGATACATTACGCGCCGATGAAGTACTGATCCGTAAAGCAAATAGCTTGAGCAACATTACCATTATTAAAAACGCACAAACCACAGAGGTGTTAGGTGATGGTAAAAAAGTGACTGGTTTGAACTACACCGACCGTGTCTCAGGTGAAAGTAAGCGCCTTGCCCTCGCAGGTATTTTTGTACAAATAGGTTTAATACCAAATACCGAATGGCTGAAAGGCTCATCGCTTGAGCTTAGTCAATTTGGTGAAATTTTAGTGGATGCCAAAGGGGCAACCTCACTGGCGGGTGTGTATGGCGCGGGGGATGCGACAAATACCCCATTTAAGCAAATCATCATTGCGATGGGCAGTGGCGCAACAGCAAGCTTAGGGGCGTTTGATTACTTAATTCGCCACAGTGAGCAAAACACAGAAGCTGCATAAAAAACTCTTGATTTAGCAGTCATATGTCTATGATTTAACAGTTGATACCCAAGTGGCCTCAATATATAGAATTCAGCGTTTCACAGGGGCTTAATATCAAGGCGTTACTTCGCAAGAATGGTCAGCCCTTTTTAGGAGTCACAACGCAGAGAGTAAGTTCCTGTGAATCGCCCAAAGGGTTGGTTTAAAAGCGGTTTATACTGCGTTATTGATTTGAATAATAGAACCACTATTACTTGCAATCAATGCCTTGTCTAAATCGCTTTTAATTCCAACTGAAACTCTTATCTTGAGGTCACTTGGGTATTCCACCCATGACTGTTATTCTCCAAAGTCGCCCTCTCCAAAGGCGACTTTTTTTGTTTATAAGATGGTATACTTTTTAGTAGGGTATATTTAAAAACATCGGAGCAAGGCTATGTACCAAGGAAGTTGTTTGTGTAAGAAAGTGGCAGTTCAAATCAATGGTCCAATAGATAGTATTATTCACTGCCATTGTTCGTTATGCCGTAAATCGAGCGGTACCGCATTTGCCACTAACGGATTTATTAATCGAGCTGATTTTAGCATTACCCAAGGGCAAAATAATTTGACGGCTTTTGAGTTTAAACCGGGCCGCATTCGTTATTTTTGCAGCGCCTGCGGTAGCCCCGTTTTCAGCGAAAACCGCGATGATAGTAGCCGATTAAGATTACGGCTAGGCATTCTCGACAGTGATATTGTTGAGCGTCCAATCAGTCATAATTTTGTCAGTTCAAAGGCTAATTGGGAGCGACTAAATGATGACCTGCCGCATTACGATGGGTTTGAGCCAAACCGATAACTTTATTGATATTGGGCAGCGCTGATAAATTCATTAAAACTTTCGCACCAGATAATCACGGTATTAAAATCAGCAATATTTATACCTTGCGGCACTGTAACTAAAAAGCCATCAAAGGTATTTATACTAGCAACCCGTGTCATGGTGCCTTTGTAAGCTAAAAAATCATTCTCGTTATCAATAAAGCGGTTAGCGAGATAGAGCTGATAATCAGGCCCTGGGCTTAAAGTACCAGCAAAAGAAATCGTGCTATTCGTTAATCTAACTTCACCCTTGCCATAATGGAAGCTATCAGAGCCGGCTAGATCATCTTTAAACTCACCACGGTATAATGCGTGTTGCGCATGGGTGGCGAGCTCTAGTTTACTTGGGCCAACAGGCGCGGTGAGGATCGGAAGAGAGTATAAACCCGCTGCAAAACCGAAAGCAAAAACAATTAAATAGGTAAATATTCTGATCAGTGTTTGAAGCATAATATAAGCCCTTATTGTAAAACAAATATTTTCCGCGTTGCTAATTGTAACTGACGTTCTTTATCAGCAAAATAACGGTTATACAGTAACTCAAATTGACCATTTTGCTGTATTTTTAATAAGCCAGCTTCTAATTGCTTTAACATTTCATCGTTTTGTTTATGAGTGTAAAAATGGTAAGGGTTGGAGTACTGCAGCATAATGCTTGGTTCAATCATCAAGTTTTGATGTTGAAGTTTGCTCATTTCAGCTGTTATTGCAGACACCGAGCGAGGAAAGTGATCCGCTAAACCAGTTTCGAGTGCTTTCGTCATCCCTGCATAGCTTAGCTCTCCATTAACAGTAAAGCCGTTACGTATTAATACATCATAGTCTGACCAACTCTGCTTTTGTAAAGCGATTAAAGGTTTTAGTTGCTCCACTGTAGATATTTCAGCAAAGCGTGATTGTTGGTTTTTGTTAATAATGAGCAACCTCTTACCATGTAAACCTTGATACAGTGCCAATGATGTGTGTCGTAATGTAGGTTGGCTCCCTTGTGGAATTGATAACCAAGCTAAATTAATACTGTTCGGTTTTTGTAGCTCTTCCACGATGCGTTTTTTATTCATCGGTTCAACAGTATATAAAAAGTTAACCTTTTTATTTTGCTGTGCAAAAGCCAGTGATAATAACTCGTGCATATAACGATTATTAGGCGTGTCACCGATACTTGGTCGCGCTAAATGAAGATTAACCACAGCCTCATTTGCATGCACTAAGTTTACAAACAGCAAAGAAAAGAAGAGTACAAACAGGTGTGAAGCATACAATTTCATAATTTATAGTTGTGTTTAACGTTAATGCAATGAGTATAGCAAAGTTCTCATATTTTAATTATTGCAAAAAAGATTACAAAATAACGAGAAGCCTGCGAATTTGTGATTATACTTAAATTACAATCTATGTAGTCATTGGCATACTATGTTAAATAATTATTTGGTTCGTACTCGTTTGATTGTATTAGCACTTTTCCCGGTAATAATTTTTACAGTTACTGCGATATATTTGATTAATACGGTGGGGGGGTTAGTTAAAGGAATTGATGATTTATATGATAACCGTATTGTCCCCTTGAAGCAGATCAAAGCGGTATCGGATAACTACGCTGTAAATATTGTTGATTTATTTCATAAGTATAGAGCAGGTACGGTTAGTCAGACAACGTTACTTACGGCTGTGCAAGAAGCTAAAAATACAGCGGATGAAGAGTGGCGTAGTTATCTCAGTACCGACTTAACGGATCAAGAAAAAAATTTAACAGCGGTCGTTGAGCAAAGATTGGTTCCTGTTCAACAGCATCTGCAAGTGTTGTTAACTAAAATACGTAATGGGAATTTTAGTTTACTTTCTCAAGAGCAGTTTGTAGCTGATTTATATAATGTATTTGATCCTCTAAGCGCAAGCTATCAAACATTGATAGAGCTGCAATTAGACGAAGCGAATAATTTCAAAGAGCAAGCAGATAAAAACTTTGCGTTAGTCAGTTTAGTGATGAAACTATTGGTATCGATATTAATCATTTTACTATTAGTGATTGGTTACTTTATTTATCGTTCGATTCAAAACCCATTGATGGCACTGCGCGATACTATTAGTCAAATAGCGAATAACGCAGACTTACGCATCAGGGCAAATGTACTTGGGGAAGATGAAATTGCAGACACTGCACGTAACTTTAATCACATGTTGTCACGTATTCATACGTTAGTAACCGATGTATCGGGAGCAACACTAACGCTCTCTTCAGCTGCTGAAGAAATGAATTCAATCAGTGAACAAGTTGCAACAACCGCTACTGAGCAAGAGCAGCAATCAGCAATGATTGCTACCGCCATTACGCAAATGAGCAGCGCTATTGAACAAGTTGCGCAAAATGCGTTGGCAACCTCAGATAAAGCGACTAATGCAGATCATAAAGCACAGCAAGGACAGCAAGCGGTCGCTGATAATATAAATTCAATTCAAACATTGTCTAAATTGGTGAATGCGAATACGCAATTAATTACCGATCTGAATACGCAAACTAACGAGATAAATCAAGTAGTGATGATGATTCAGGGGGTTGCTGAGCAAACTAACTTGCTGGCACTTAATGCTGCGATAGAAGCGGCAAGAGCAGGGGACTCAGGTCGAGGTTTTGCTGTGGTTGCCGATGAAGTGAGACAGCTTGCGCATAATACGCAAAAAGCCACCGCAAACATAAATGAAATGATCGGCAAATTGCAAGAGATGGCTCAGCAGGCGGTGAGCGCGATGGGGAGTGCTGAAAGTAGTGCCCTAGAAAGTGTTGATCATGCGCAGTATTCATCGCAAGTTTTGACTGAAATAAACCAAGAAGTAACCGAAATAGCTGATATGAACACTCAGGTTTCAACTGCTACGGAACAGCAAAAAATGGTTGCGAATGAACTGAGCAGTAATATTAATGAGTTTAGTGCCAGTATTGCCTCTGTCAGTGAAAGCTCGCAGCAAAATGCACAAGCATCACAAGAGTTGGCTATGCTTGCTGCAACCCTGCAACAGCAAGTAAATGAGTTTAAAGTATAGCTGGTTTATGTTTTTATAGATCTTGTAAAGTTAACCGGTACGGCGGTGGCTGTTTTAGCCAAAGCTAACATTTAAGAATGAAATAGATGACCAAGAACCACACGAGCGCGCAATTTACCGCTCAACCATTGCGGCCAAATAACGCCCAGTCATGGGCCTTTGTTGTATTACCTCACGAGGTAAGCGCTATATTGGCTAGGCGTGGGCGTATTACCGTGCTGGCTACTATCAATGGTTATGCGTTTGAAGCCCTGTTAGAGCCAGACGGTAAAAAAAGTCACTGGCTACGTATTGATAATAGTCAACTTGCGTTATCCGGTGCGGTGATAGGTATGGATGCCCTATTTGAGATTAAGGTTGTTGCTAAGGAACCAGAACCGTGCGTGCCCGATGACTTTATCAATGCATTACGGGCATCTGCTCAAGCCTATACGACTTGGCAGGCCACAACCACGATTGCTCGTTTAGATTGGATCCATTGGGTGACATCAGCAAAGCAGCAAAAAACGAGGAACAAACGAATTGATGATGCGTGTAATATGTTAGCTTCCGGCAAAAAAAGAGTGTGTTGCTTTGACTCTTCTGGTTTTTATAGCAAAGCTTTTAGCGCACCTCAAACTGAGGATTAATAGGTTGAGTTATAGAGCTAAACAGTGCTCTATTTTCTCAGGGTTTTATTTATAAACAAAAAGAGCGGCTATTATTGCCGCTCTTTTGAGCTCTATTTTATTTAATGGCCGCGCAGGGGTAATTGACGAGGCATTTGGCGCATTTGCTGTTGACGCATCATACCTTGTTGACGGGCACGGTTAGCGTTATTAAGCTGTTGCATACGTTGATTTTGCAGTGAGCGAGCTCGATCCTGAAGCTGACTGTTTTGTAATGTTGAGCGCGCTTTATCGCGGTCGATATTACTGGCTCTATCTTGTAGTTGCTGACGATCAATATTACTGGCTTTATCTTTGATTTGCTGTTGCTTCGCGCTATCAAGTTCTTGCCATTTATTTTCACTACGTTGTTGCCATTTATCACCATCGTGTTTCAAAACATTGCCTTGCTTATCAGCAAACACATTGTTTTTTGCATCAAGGTTGCTACGAGCTGTTTTAAAGTCTCGTTTAACTTGATCTTTAGAGGCCATTCGATCTTTATTTTCAGGACGCTTATATAAGTTATTAACACGATTGCCGCTGATCAAGGTGTTGTCTTTGCGATTAATTTTATTACCAATATTAGTATGGTTGCCCACGTTAATATTGTTGCCAATATTAATATCACCCGTGTTAATGATAGTTGGCCCTCTGTAGCCACCACCATACCAACCAGAGCAACAGTAGATTGGTGGGCGTGCGCCATTAGCAAAACCTGCATTCCAGCCCATACCTATACTTAAGAAGCCGTTGCTCCAACTTACCCCAAAGTTCCAGCCAGTCCACGGGTTATAACCTACGTTAAAGCCCCAAGTTGGTGGGCGAGGGTAGTAATAACCTCCTCCCCAATAAGGAGGGTAATACCAACCAGTGCCATACACAGGGACGCCATAATACGGGTACGACCACATATAACCAGGATAATAGCCTACATACACCACTTCAGGTGTTGATTCGTAAATATCAACATAAGTGATGTTGTAAACAGGTGAGCTGGGTGGAATTTTTGCAATTTCATCTTTAGGAATTTCATCGGCTACTTGCCAAGGACCTTTTGGTGAATCAGCTTTAAACCAAACAGCGTTATCAACTGCATAATATTTTTTAGCAACCAAAATAACTTGAGATGCAGTATTAATTGCATAGGCGACATCAGTACCGGGGATTTTCTCAAACTTAGGCTCGCCGTCATAAGTGACAGTTAAGCTGGTATCTTTGCGGCTAATTGCGGCTGTTTGTGGGACATGTGCATCGAGCATTGCATCATTAGCTTCATCAGTGCCTGCAACTGACACTCGTAGGCCACCTAAATCAGAGTCAGGCGGTATATTAGCGAAACTGCTAGGCAGTTCATCTGCTCTAACAAAAGTCCAAGGTCCTGTTTGTTTTTTAGCGCGAAACCAACGACCTGATAGTAGCACATACATATTACTCGTTTTTAAATCGCGCAACCACGGCGTTTCCGTGTTGTATACATACATAAGCTCCCCGCCTGTTAAACTTTTCCATTTAGCGGTTCCATCTGTTGAAATCAGCTCAGCTGCTTGTGTAACTACAACTATTTTGGGAGGAGTATGAGTTGGTGGAGTAACATCTTCTGATTTTGGAATCATCTTTACTAAATCAGCAGGAGGAGAGGTTGTTTCAACGTATGGCCCTTTGGCATCTTTTGCTTGATACCATAAGGCGCCACTGGTTAAGTAAACTTGTTTTGATTTAGTATCGCGTACTACTGTCAAAGGGGTATTTAAGGCGCGTTCATAGGGAGTGTTTTTAATAGCGCTGAATTTAGGCTCACCATCAAAGCTAAGTAAAACAGCTAATTGCTCTTCAAAAATTATTTTTGGGGGATCGTTTTTAATTTCCGCAAGGCTTTTTTCAGCGGCTTGCGCACTTTCAAGGCTGGCTGTGAGTTGCGAAAGAGAGGTGACAAATTGCACCTCTTTGAGCGCATTATTAACCGCCGCAGTAAAGCGCTGTTCACCAGCATCCTTTGAATCAGGCCAGCGTACTTTGGTAACATCGATATTATGAACCGTTGCGCTATCATTGCTGCGATCTGTATCAATTTTGGCGTCAAACCAAAAAACTCCAAAAATTGGATCACTATCTTTTAATTTAAAGGACATCGCAGAGCGCGCGGTAAGAGCGTTACCTTTGAGTGTTTCAGGCTGTGGCTGGTACACAACAATAACCCCCTCAGACGTATCCACCTCTTGAGGCCACTCAACAGCAACGCTATTGAGAGAGAAAAGGTAGGTGGTCAAGGCGATAAAATACATACAAGCATTTTTGACCTTAGTAAAAGCATTCATACAGGTTTCCTTACTAACTGTTGATGTAGTTACTATGCCAGTATAGGTTATTATTGAACAGAAAAAGTTCAGTGGATGAATTATTAGTTGCTAAGCATTCTTTTAAAGTACTGGGCTGCTGCTGTAACGCCCATTTCATAACCTGAACTGAGCTTACTATAGTTTTTAGTCGTTCGGCCCACCTTAAAATGAAAAGGCGGTGCAATGATATTCACTTTGCACCCAGCAGGAGGGTTATGAATGAAGTCTATACTGGCATTGTAGTTATCAGCTCTCATGATGGATGCGTGAGCAAGAGCAGGGTGCTCCTTATAAAGCCGTTTAATTAGCCAAGGCATTTTGGTGGGTTTCTTTTGATAACCTAGAGGTTGCGATAACACCACGGTGATTTCTTCGGCTCCCATTTCATAAGCTTTACGCACGGGTATTGAATCGGCAACGCCGCCGTCGGTCATCGCAATGCCATCAATTGCTGGGTAATCACGATAGGCAATGGGAATTGCACATGAGGCTTTGAGTTGTTGTTCTAGTTGATTCGCCGTTGCCTTTAAATAGTGCGCTTGGCCCGTTTCAATGGCTGTAGTAACAATGTAAAACTTGCAGTTTTGTTCAGTAAAAGAGGCTAAATCTAAGCGAATATCTGTAATTGTTTGTTGCCATAGCCAATCTAAATCAAATAAATGACCACCGCGTATAAAGCGCGGTAAATTAATAAATTCAGGGCGACAAGAATAGTCAGTGATCACTGCATGATTACGTTTATGTTGGCCACATAAATAGGCGGCAATATTGGTCGCTCCCGCAGATACTCCAAAGCACTGGTTAAATGGCTGATATTGAGCTGTTAAAAAGGCATCGAGTACACCGGTGGCAAAAATGCCGCGCATTGCACCGCCTTCTACGACTAAAGCATGGTTTAACTGAGCCATGTTCACTCCTTCATTGTTTTATCCATGCTAACAATTTTAAACGTGATCCGCGAGACACAGTTAAGCTTAACCTCTAATTACAAAAAAATGCGCTTAGTCGCTTTGCAATGCTTCTATTGGGTCAAGTTGCGACGCTTTGATTGCGGGGTATACACCAAAAATAAGCCCAACGAGCGCACAGATACTAAATGACAAAACAATTGCCGTCATTGACCAAGATACCGCCCATTGCGAATAGATAGAAATGATCTCAGATAGCGCGATACCAAATACCACACCGAGCAAGCCGCCTAAAATAGAAATGGTAAAGCTCTCTGCAATAAATTGAATGCGAATATCTTTTTGTGTGGCACCTACGGCGCGTAACAAGCCAATTTCTTTAGTGCGCTCGAGCACAGTGGCTAGCATGATATTCATAATGCCGATACCGCCGACTAACAGAGAAATTCCTGCTACACACGACATCACAATATTAAAAATCTGTTGTGTTTGTTTTTGCTGCGCTAATAACGCGGCGGGAATAACGAGTTCAAAATCGTCAATATCGCTGTGACGATTTCTTAATAGATGTTCCAGCGCTTGAGCTGCAATAATAGGGTCAACTGACTTATCAATCGCCAGCTTTAAGCTACTTACTTCACTATCTAGCAGACCACTTTCAAAGCGATGCACAGCGGTACTCATAGGTATAAACACTTGATTTTGCTCATTACCGAGTTTAACCCCTTGAAATTCTTTTTTCTTTAAATAAGGTGCTTGTAAGATGCCAATTACCTCAAACCATAAGTGGTTGATTTTTATTTGCTGGCCGAGTGCATCCCCTAGTGGAAACAATTGCTTTGCAGTGTTGGCGCCTAATAAAGCCACTTGCGCAAAGTTTTCATCGTCGGCTTGATTGAGTGCTCTGCCTTGAAATAGCTCAAAGTGGGAGAGTTGAAAATAATTAGCGCTAACCCCCACCGCTCGGCCATCACTGTTATTGTATTGGCTAAATACATGGTAGGTTTCGATGTTTTTTTGTGCGGAAAATGCGGTTATAAACGGCAGTGAGTCGTGGGCCACTTGAGCGTCACGCAAACTCAAACCTGCAGAGTGTTTACGTTGCTCTTTTAGCTCTTTTTCATCAAACTCTTTGGCATTAACGATTAGATTGTATAAGCCCATAGAGTCAATCATTTTCATGGCTTCGCGCTCAGCGCCTTCACCAATATTTAGCATGGCTATTACTGCACCGACCCCGAAAATCATTCCCAATAATGTGAGTAGGGTACGCAATTTGTGCTGGGCAAGCTCTAAAGTGGTATCAACAAATAAACTTAAGTACTTCATTAGATGTCCTTTATATCTATGAGAGAGATAACATCATTAGTTGCTAAACCATCGAGGATCTCAACATGGCTCAGATTATGTTTACCTAGTGTAACAGTCGTTTTGATAAACTCGCCGGATTTTTCAGTATAGACATAGTGAGCATTTTGTTCGGTAAACACGCTTTGTTTTGGCACGATTAAACGCTCAGTTAATGGAGTCACTAAAATACGCGCAGTGAGTTTTAAACCTGGGCGCAAGGCAGCCGTTTGTTGGTTAATAGTGGCTTTTAGCTCGTAATATTTTTGTGGATCGCCACGTTTAATCGACTTAGGAAACGGTGACACCTCTATCAGCTCACCATTAAATTGCTGCTTAGGTAAAGCAATTAGTTGAAATTGCAGGGGCTGTCCGGGGGCTAAGTCAATGGCTTCACGTTCAGAAACATACAGTACTAATTGCATTTTGCTAACATCGGGCAGTGCGGCTATTTTTTGTCCAGGCCATAACGTTTCACCGGCACGAGGTTTTTCGCCCCGCCAATTGGTATTGTGGGTTAATAAGCCATCATGTGGAGCAACAATTTCTAATTGAGATAAGTTTGTGTTGAGCATTTCAAGTTTTTGTTTATATTGATTCTCTTGCATTTTTAAGAGCATGAGTTCGCCTGCAGCACTTTGTGCAAAGCGACCTGTTTGCCAATCATAATAATCATGTTTGGCATTTAAAAACTCAACGTTTTGTTGTGACTCTAAAATATCCAGCTTTGAACGAATACGTTCATCTTCAATAGAGTAGTCCTCGGCAAATTGCTTTTCTTCTTTAACCAAAACAATATCATGCTTTAAAAGTGCTTTATCTTTATCTATTTCACCTGATTTTTGTGTTAAATCTTGCGCCGTTAAGGCGGCCCGATTGGTATTTTTTTGGCTTTGACGGCGCATTTGATCGCCGTCAAAGCGAGCAATTACATCCCCTTTTTTTACTTGCGTATACTCAGGCATCAGCCACGCTAACGTTTGCGGTCCACGTGTTGAGGCTGGCGCAGTAATAATGACTTCATTCGCTGCAACCAAGTGACCTTTCGCTTCGACAACTGTTTCAAATTGATGTTTGCTGACAGTATAAGTGAGAGCATTTTGTACAGAATTGTCTTTTGAACAGCCGCTTAATATGATCAAAGCGAATAAACTTAGAGTGAAGTGTATGTTCATAATTTTACCTCGTCACCGGCCTTTAAACCGCTTTTCACCACCGCAAGATTATCGGTAAAGTGGCTGATCTCTATAAATTGTTGAGCATTTTTAGTGGTTGTGACATATGGCCCTTGTTGATCGTATTGAATGCTGGCCAATGGAATGCTTAATACTTGCGATAATGCAGTCGTGGTGATCTCTAAACGCGCTGTAAGACCGGGGCGGATCACACTGGTGTCAAGGTTATCAATACTTACAATGGCATCAACAATACGACGTTTATCTTGTGGTGACTTTTCTCTAAATACCCGCCCAAGGCTGTCAATTTTACCGGAAACAACAATTTCAGTACTGCCATCTATGGTAATTTTAACTTTTTGACCAGGGGCAACTTTACCGCTATCAGGCTCGTCAATTTGTGCTTTTACTTGCATGTTTTCTAATACTGCAAGCTCTATAACTGGTTGGCCAAATTGTACGCTTTCGCCTATTGATGATTTTTCACCTTGGTAATTGGTCTTGTAAATGACTAGACCATCTATTGGTGCTTTTACTTTTAGACGTTCAATATCTTGTAAGTAACCGTCAACTTCACTTTGTAGCCTAGCAACTTTACTTTGCACCATTTTTAAGTTGAGCTCTTTGCTTTGTTGCTGATACGCTTGTTTGCTTTTTGCGAGGGTCAAATCGTTACTCGCAATAGTAAAATCAATCTGTGATTTTTTGCGTTCGACTTCGGAGCGGGAATTATCAACTATTTCAGCCTTGCGCTTGGCTTTGTCGTAATTCATTTTCATTTCAGCGACTTGCAGAGTTAGCTCTTGTTCTTTTATTAACTCTTTATTTTGCGCGTTTTCGAGTTGTTTTTTGGCGCGTTCTAAATCCCCTTGTTTATCGATTAGCTTGTCACGAACTTGCTTGTCGTCAAACGAGACCACTACATCACCTTTTTTTACATGGCTGTTTTCAGGTTGCATGGTTTTAATTTGGTATTGCCACATCCGGGCAACAGAAGGGGGGGCAATAATTGCACTGGTTGATGACTCAAGCTCGCCATTTGCTTTAACACTCAACACAATATCACTGCGCTCTACACTGAAGTTTTGCTCGTTTTGTTCATTACAGGCAGTTAAAAATAGGGCTGAGCTTACTAGTAAGGCTTTAGAAAAGAGGCGATTATTCATTTTTACTCGCTCCTAATAGTGAGCTTTGCGCTCATACCAGGCAATAACGTTAATTTTGGAGCACTGAAATTAAAGCGAGCTCTGAAGTAGGCGTCTTTACCCCACTGCAGCCGTTCTTCCGGTTGGGTTGAAATTTCAGTTAACGTGGCTTGCAATGGCTGCTGTAAATAGGCATCAAATAACAGCTTGGCTGGTTGGCCGAGCTTGAGTTTCTGATAATCAACCTCATGCACCCAGGCTTCGATATACAGTTCACTCATGGTAGGAATTTCAGCAATTTTCCAGCCTGGTTGTGCCGTCATGCCTACAAAGGCTTTTTCACCATTCCATGGGTGGTTTGCATACAACACAGGCCCCGAGCGTTGTGCTTTGATACTCATGCTGGCCAGTTGTGTTTTATTGTATTGTAAGTTGGTCTCTAATTGCTCAATTGTGAGCAGTTGTTTATTGTGTGCTACTTTATTTTCAGTTTTAACTTGTAGCAGTTCTTGTGCTGATTTCTGTCTATTGATCAGGGCTTTTTCAAATTCGAGCTGGTTTTTTTGATAATCATAAGTGCTTAAATTTGCTTGTGGGATTGCGGCATCAATACGTGCCCGTTGAACCAGAAGTTCGGTACGTTTAAAGTTAAACTCGGCTTCAATTTGTTTTTCTTCATTACTGGTGGTTACTCGAACCAACTCTTCTTTTGCAGCTTCTAAACTGACTTCGTCTTGTTCAATTTCACTGGCAATCGAGCCACTGTCAAATACCACCACCACATCACCTGGCTGGGCTATGTCGCCTTCTTTCATCATCCATTGAACTTGTACTCGCCAATTGTCAGATTTAGGGGCATAAAAAAGTTGCTGCTCACTGGCTTTGAGTTCACCGCTTAAAAGCAAACTGCTCTGTGCAAAGCTGGAATATGCTCCTAAAATGAGTGACAACACTAGGTTGGTTTTAATGAGTTGCTTTATTAACATTGGCTGTCCTCAATTACGACCCCATCTTTCATGCGGATAATACGTTTTGCATAGGCCGCAATATCTTCCTCATGGGTTACCATTACTAAGGTATGACCTTGATGATGAAGCGAGCAAAGCAGCTCCATGATCTCATGGGAGGTTTTACTATCTAAGTTACCTGTAGGTTCATCAGCAAAAATGACTTTAGGCTCGTTCACTAAAGCCCTGGCAATGGCGACACGTTGGCGTTGGCCACCGGACATCTCAAAGGGTTTATGATGAGCACGAGCACGTAGGCCTACTTTATCTAGCATTGCCAGTGCGCGTTCACTTGCTTGTTGTTTTGGGGTGTCAGTATAGCGCAGTGGAAGCGCGACATTTTCTTGTGCACTTAAGCGGGTAAGCAAATGAAAAGTCTGAAAGATAAAGCCAATTTTTTTATTACGAATGGCTGACAGACTGACATCATCAATGTCTTTAATGCTTTCACCAGAAAGTAAATAATTACCCGATGAAGGAGTATCTAAGCAGCCTAGAATATTCATTAAGGTAGATTTACCTGAGCCTGACGCTCCCATCACAGCAACAAATTCACCTTCCTTGATATGTAACGACACATTTTTCAATGCTGTTACTTGCGTCTCGCCAGCACCATAAGTACGGCAAAGATTTTCAACCCTGATCATAGTGTACTTTTTATTTTTATAATTTATAATAGCCTAAACTAGCGATAAATGTGGTGTGAAACAAGTAAAAATTCAGCTCGCAGTCAGATTGAAGCGGGTTTATTTGTAAATTAAATCAACGGTTAACAATTTTTTATCAAGTTCGCTTTATATTTTTAACGTGATTGTGACGTAAATTGCAGCTGTTTTGTAACCAAGTTGGTTTACTTTATAAAAAGAGGATGTAAGTAGCGTGAAACTGATCACACGCTACATACTAAAGTGCAGAGACTTAAATTAGAGGCTCAACCCACATTACGCCGACTTCCTTTTTTACCACTTTTACATGGGTGCCGGCGCTCAGCGGTTGCTGGCTTTTTAGTTTCCAGGTTATTCCTGAGTACGGGTGAGTGGTAAGGCCTAACTCATTAACATCATTAGTGAGCACAAAATTAAGGTCGGCAAAATCACTTTTCACACTTTTGCTATCTACGTTTTCTTGCATTCGCTTAAGCGGTTTCCACAATAATAATGCACAAGCTGCGGTAATTAGTGTGTTACTCCAAAGTGCTGTTGTTAATGATGCATCTAATAAACCAAAGTTCATCATTAAGCCTGTCGCAAATAAAGAAATACCCAAAAACAACAATATAAACGTAGACATGCCAAGTACAGCAACTTCTATTATTAGTGCTAATACGCCTAATATCATCAACGTTTGCGGTAAATTATCTATAATAAACTGCATACCTTGCTCCTATATAATTAACCTTTTTGCTTGGTATTTAAGGTATTAATAATTGACATTGCTTGTGCCACCATTGAGCTGGCATCAGTACCGTTATCTGGTAGTAACACGACAGAAGATTCACGCGCTATCGCTTCTTTCGCTGCAATAGCTTTGGTCGCTAAGTCTAATTGGATGGCTTTTTGACCTTGTTCAGTATCCGCCGCCTCACCCACTTTACGCAGTGCATCCGCTTGTGCTTCAGCAACCGCAATAATTGCCTTTGCTTCACCTTCAGCGCGCAGGATTTGCTCGGCTTTTTCAGCTTCTGCTGCCAATACTTGTGCTTGCTTTTTACCTTCTGCGACGTTGATATTGGCTTGTCGGTCACCTTCTGATTCTAAAATTTGCGCACGTTTTACACGCTCCGCTTTCATTTGCGCTTCCATCGCTTCCATAACCGATTGCGGTGGCACAATATCTTTTATTTCATAACGTAATACTTGAATACCCCAAGGCTCAGCGGCTTGGTTAATGGCTGCAACAATATTGGTATTGAGTAAATCACGCTCTTCAAAGGTTTTATCAAGCTCCATTTTACCCAGCTCAGAACGCATGGTGGTTTGCGAAAGTTGCGTTACTGCAAACACATAATCGTCAACGCCATATGTGGCTTTGTACGGGTCAAGTACACGGAAATACAATACACCATCGACAATCAGTGAGATGTTGTCTTTGGTGATGGCAGATTGCGAAGGCACATCTTGTGCTTGCTCTTTTAAGCTACGATCAGCTGCAATACGATCAACAAATGGCACAATGAAGTTTAAGCCCGCTTCTTTGGTTGATTGGTACTTACCAAAACGTTCAATCAACCATGCGCGGTTTTGCGGTACAAATTTCACACTGCTTTTTAGCAGCACTAAAACAAAAATGAGTAAAAACGCTTCAACAGTAAATAACATGTTGAGAATTTGCGCGATAGGGTCCATAGATACTCTCCTTAGATTATTGCCAAATGGCGGCGTTACAAAACGTTGTTTATTTATTATGTACAAATGTAACTTGGCTAAGATTACCATTGAGCTGCGAGCTCACCTAGTAAAAAATCGTGACAAAGTATGTCAGTAAGATAATTACGATAGCAAGATTATGGTCATGTTTTTCAAGATGCGCACAGAAAGCATGTTTAATTTTTGATTTAAAGCAAATAGTTCAGGCAGAAAAGAAATTTTGTTTTGACTCTCGTTGTCAATTTAAGATTAGCAAGCTCAAAGTGAATACCTAATATGGTTAAACTCACCACTATGTAAGGATAGAGCCCGCGCCATGTTTAGTTCAAAACAAAGTACACATTTTTATTAAACCATGTGAAATGTATGCTTAGCGCTGCTGAGAATCTTTACCTAAATTTTTTCAGTAGTTCAACAGAACAAATACATCGCAAATCCTTTGCGTTTAGTGAGTTAAAAGATAAACCTATTGATGGTAAATTTGATTCATATGGATTAAGCAAAACCGCTACCGTACCTTGGCTTTAACCCTTTATTTTTGCTCTTTAAAAATTTACTATAAAAACAATGAATTATAATAGGTCGTTTTTTATAAGTTAAAATAGCAATATTTAACCTAACGGCTTGTTGTAAGTTACTTTTATGCTGGTATTCCGTTCACTGCCGCACAGGCAGCTTAGAAATAACAACTCACTTGCTGCCATTGCCTTTGCCAGTTTACTGCCGCACAGGCAGCTTAGAAATTATACGAGCCTTTTGGTTCAAACATGTAATAGTTTACTGCCGCACAGGCAGCTTAGAAAATCAAGTTGAATCTCAAATTGAAAGGACGGGTGTTCACTGCCGCACAGGCAGCTTAGAAAGCATAGTGACGTATGCGGCTTTTTTATGTATAGTTCACTGCCGCACAGGCAGCTTAGAAAAGCAAGGTGAAAAGATATTCATAGGCATGGACGTTCACTGCCGCACAGGCAGCTTAGAAAGCGTTTACCCACTTCTATAAAATCAATATCACGTTCACTGCCGCACAGGCAGCTTAGAAAAACCAAAAACACGGCGGATTTCATCATTGCAGGTTCACTGCCGCACAGGCAGCTTAGGTGACGAAGGACCGAAACGGAGTTTCGCAGCCTGAGGAAGTGAGGTCATGGATGACCGATGTAACCAAGCTCCATGGATGGATTGTAAACACCGTGGTTTGTTTGAAGTTCAGTTAATTTTCGCGCTAAAGCACGACCTACAACACAGGCAGCTTAGGTGACGAAGGACCGACAAAAATATCGGGAATATTTTTGAACTGCGAAGCAGGCCTTTATGGCGAAAGGCAGGATGCCTAAAGTAAACGGTTTATCTAGTAAATAGCGCAGCCTGAGGAAGTGAGGTCATGGATGACCGATGTAACCAAGCTCCATGGATGGATTGTAAACACTGTGGTTTGTTTGAAATTCAGTTCATTTTCCGCGCTAAAGCACGACCTACAACACAGGCAGCTTAGGTGACGAAGGACCGACAAAAATATCGGGAATATTTTTGAACTACGAAGCAGGCCTTTATGGCGAAAGGCAGGACGCCTAGAGTAAACGGGTTATCTAGTAAATAGCGCAGCCTGAGGAAGTGAGGTCATGGATGACCGATGTAACCAAGCTCCATGGATGGATTGTAAACACTGTGGTTTGTTTGAAATTCAGTTCATTTTTCGCGCTAAAGCACGACCTACAACACAGGCAGCTTAGGTGACGAGGGACCGAAACGGAGTTTCGCAGCCTGAGGAAGTGAGGTCATGGATGACCGATGTAACCAAGCTCCATGGATGGATTGTAAACACTGTGGTTTATTTGAAGTTCAGTTAATTTTCGCGCTAAAGCACGACCTACAACAGCGGCAGCTTAGGTGACGAAGGACCAACAAAAATATCGGGAATATTTTTGAACTACGAAGCAGGCCTTTATGGCGAAAGGCAGGACGCCTAGAGTAAACGGCTTATCTAGTAAATAGCGCAGCCTGAGGAAGTAAGGTCATGGATGACAGATGTAACCAAGCTCCATGGATGGATTGTTAACACCGTGGTTTGTTTGAAACCCAGTTCATTTTTCGCGCTAAAGCACGACCTACAACACAGCCAACTTCGCAAGCAATTAAGAAGGTGTTTATCGGCGACTTCAAGCTTGACGTTTGTAACCTGGGGCTACTTCTCATTTACTTTTCGCGCTGCTCTGTTAGGTGCTAAAAACACGGAAGCAGGCTATATTGAATAAAGTGTAGATAAATAATGGAGAGTGTAATGCTTTATGACTCACAAGAAAAATATGGCGCGGTTTCACGGTTTTTTCATTGGGCAATGGCGGTGCTTATTTTTTGGCAAATGTTAAAGCTATTTGACCGTATTAATGAGGGGGAGCATTGGGTAGGTCAAGTGCTTGTACCCTGGCATATATCGATTGGTGTATTATTGCTTGTACTTATAATTGTGCGCATTGGCTGGTTTATGTCACAGCGTGCAAATCGACCGCCTGTCGACGAACAGTTGGCTGTTTTTGTTAAAGTAGGGCATGGGCTATTATATTTAGGAATGGTGTTAATGCCTGTGACTGGTCTTGCCTATATGGTGGGTAAAGGCTATGGTTTAACCGTGTTTGGTGTGCAACTAGTTGCAAAAAGTGATGGTATTGCATGGCTGGCCAGTATAGGGGGGTTACATCCTTATATTGCATGGACTTTGCTTGTACTTATTGCTGGTCATATCGTGATGGCATTTGTACACCAGTTTATAAAAAAAGATGGTTTATTACAGCGTATGCTAGGATGAATGAGCTCGTTGTCTTTTGTCTTCTCATTTACTCTTCTTTGTACAAAAAATAGTTAAGCTCTGTGAAAATGACTAGGATAACTGCATATTAGGTTGCCTAATATGCAGTTTTTAGCGAGTTAGGGTGATTTCTGATTGCTATTTATATTACATTTTGAGATATTATTTATAATATAATATTAACAGGATAAGAAAAGATGACTCTGCCCAGTTCTCAATCTGCTAATGCAATTCGCATGCTTGCTGTCGATGCCGTTCAAAAAGCTAACTCTGGCCACCCAGGTGCGCCAATGGGAATGGCCGATATTGCCGCGGTACTTTGGCAAAATTTTCACCGTCACAACCCATCAAACCCTAACTGGGTTAACCGCGACCGTTTTGTATTGTCAAATGGCCATGGTTCCATGTTGCAATATGCGCTATTGCATCTAAGTGGTTATGACGTCAGCATTGAAGACATTAAACAGTTTCGCCAATTACATTCAAAAACGCCTGGCCACCCAGAGTACGGTTATACGCCAGGGGTTGAAACAACCACAGGGCCATTAGGTGCGGGTATTGCTAATGCGGTAGGCATGGCGATTGCTGAAAAAACCTTAGCGGCACAATTTAACAAGCCACATTTTGATATCGTTGATCACTTTACTTATTGCTTTTTAGGCGATGGGTGTTTGATGGAAGGTATCTCTCATGAAGCATGTTCATTAGCCGGTACGTTAAAGCTAGGAAAGTTGATTGCCTTTTGGGATGACAATGGCATTTCAATTGATGGCGAAGTGGAAGGCTGGTTTACTGACGATACGCCAAAGCGTTTTGAATCATACGGTTGGCAAGTTATTCGTGGTGTTGATGGCCACGACATGGCAGCGATTGCCAGTGCGATTGAAGCGGCGCAAGCGAACCCTGAGCAACCAACGCTTATCTGTTGTAAAACGGTGATTGGCTTTGGTTCACCTAATAAATCAGGTAGTCATGATTGTCATGGCTCACCACTTGGCAATGATGAAATTGCAGCGGTTCGTGAGCAACTAAATTGGCCACATCCAGCCTTTGAAATTCCACAAAATGTATATAATGAGTGGAACACGCAAGCTAAGGGACAAGACTTAGAAAGTGCATGGCAACAAACGTTTGCCGCTTACAGCAAAGCGCACCCAGAGCTAAGTAAAGAGTTTAATCGTCGTGTAACAGCTAAATCATTACCGAGCAACTTTGCAGAAATTGCTGATCAATACATTGCAAAGTGCCAAGACGATATGCAAAACATTGCTACGCGCAAATCATCACAAAATGCTATTACCTTCTTCGCTGACCATTTGCCAGAATTAATGGGGGGCTCAGCCGATTTAGCAGGGTCAAATTTAACCTTATGGCCTGATGCCAAAGGCTTACAAGATGATGATGCGGGCAACTATGTATTTTATGGTGTGCGTGAATTTGGTATGAGCGCGATTATGAATGGTATTGCGTTACATGGCGGGTTTATCCCATTTGGCGCTACCTTCTTAATGTTTATGGAATATGCACGCAATGCTGTGCGTATGTCGGCATTAATGAATGCGCAAAGCATTTTTGTCTACACCCACGACTCGATTGGTCAAGGTGAAGATGGCCCAACCCATCAGCCGATTGAACAAATTGCCAATTTGCGTATGACGCCTAATATGACAACGTGGCGCCCATGCGATGAGGTTGAAACAGCCGTTGCATGGAGTCAGTCTTTACTCAAACAAGCTGGTCCAAGTGCATTGATCTTTAGTCGCCAAGGAACTAAAGCAATGGCCCGAAACGAAGCGCAAGTAGCTGACGTTGCAAAAGGAGGCTACACCTTAGTTGAGTGTGAGCAAACACCAGAGCTAATTTTAATGGCGACTGGTTCTGAAGTCGAATTAGCGGTTAATGCGGCAGCTGAACTTACAGCTCAAGGCAAGCAAGTTCGCGTTGTCTCTATGCCATCAACCAATCAGTTTGATTTGCAAGATAAAGCTTACCGCCAAAGTGTGTTACCAGCAGGCGTTGCTAAAATTGCTGTAGAAGCTGCGCACAGTGACTTTTGGTATAAGTACGTTGGTCAAGATGGCGACGTATTAGGGATGACTACGTTTGGTGAGTCAGCACCGGGTGCGGTATTACTAGCGCATTTTGGTTTTACCGTTGAGAACTTAGTTGCTAAAGCAAATGCGTTATTAAGCGACATCTAAGTTAAAAGTTTTACCTGATAAAAAGCCCGCTGATTTAATTAAATCAGCGGGCTTTTTTATGTATTTAATTCGAACTCTTGATAATGATTGATCATCAAGAGCGCAATTTAGTTAATGATTTAGACTAGCTCAGCTAAAATGGCTTCAAGCTTTTCTTGGTCAATTGCAAACTGACGAATGCCTTGGCTTAGTTTATCTGTTGCCATTGCATCTTGGTTCATTTCCCAGCGGAAAGCTTGCTCACTCATAGGCTCAGGCGCCGCAACTGTTTCAGTTGTAGGAGTAAGTTGACGTACTAAAGGCGCATCTGTTGCTGCCAGCTCTGACAATAGACCAGGGCTGATAGTTAATCGATCACAGCCTGCTAGTAGTTGAATTTCGTTGATGTTTCTGAAACTTGCGCCCATAACGATGGTTTTATAATCATGCTTTTTGAAAAAGTCATAAATGTGCGTCACTGATTGCACGCCAGGATCGTTAGCACCACTGAAGTCGGTATCAGCATTATTGGCTTTATACCAATCAAGAATTCGACCAACGAATGGTGAGATTAGGTATGCACCTACCTCAGCACAGGCACGAGCTTGAGCAAACGCGAATACCAGCGTTAAGTTACAACGAATACCTTGTTGTTCAAGTATTTTTGCTGCTTGAATACCTTCCCATGTAGAGGCGATTTTGATCAATACGCGTGAGGTATCAATATCTTGCTCTTTATATAGCGTAACAAGTTCAAGTGCTTTATCTATGGTTGCTTGCGTATCAAACGATAAGCGCGCATCAACTTCAGTTGATACTAAACCCGGCACTTGCGCCATTAAGTTTGCACCAATCAATACTGATAACTTATCTGCGGCTTTACTGATCACTTGTGCTTTGTCATTGGTTTGTTGCTTAGCCCAAGCAACGGCTTCAACAGCCAGTGGACGATACTTTTCAATGTTAATGGCATTGAGCAATAACGATGGGTTTGTTGTGGCATCTTGCGGTTTATATTGATCGATCGCTTCAAAATCACCGGTATCAGCAACCACAGTGGTCATGGTTTTTAATTGTTCTAATTGGCTAGACATAGACATCCTATTTTCATCATACAAAATAAATTAACGGCTTTTAGCATTGCGTTTGACATGGTTTAAAGCCCCTTATTAGTGCAAAACATGAGGTTAAAGGGCGCAGGCGTCACTAATATCTCAGAATTAATCTGTTAATAATATTTTTATAATACCTTTACAACCTGTCATTATTGATATTATCATACAAATAACAGTAATGACTAACATTGTTAGTATCCAATTAGTGAAAGGTATTTATGTCTCGTTATACATTGGGCTTAGATTATGGTTCTGATTCAGTAAGAGCACTGCTTGTTGATGTTACCACAGGTAAAGAGCTGGCTAGCCATTTAGTAAATTATCCGCGTTGGGCACAAGGCTTATATTGTGATCCGAGTAAAGACCAGTTTCGCCAGCACCCACAAGATTATATCGACAGCTTAATTGAGGTTGTAAATGGTCTATGGCAACAAGTGCCAGCAGGTACTGCAGATAACGTTGTTGGTATGAGCTTTGACACTACAGGCTCAACGCCGGTGGCAATTAACAGCCAAGGCACACCTTTAGCACTGACAGAAGAGTTTGCTGAAAACCCAAATGCCATGTTTATTCTTTGGAAAGACCATACAGCGATCAAAGAAGCGAATGAGATCACTCGTGCGGCAACCAATAACGAGGTTAACTATCTTTCACATATGGGCGGTATCTATTCGTCAGAATGGTACTGGGCCAAAGCATTACATATCTTCAGAGATGACGCAGCCGTAAAAGCGGCGACTTACTCATGGGTAGAGCATTGTGACTGGATGACGGCATTAATGTGTGGCACCACACACCCTGAAGTATTAACACTGGGTCGTTGTGCTACAGGCCATAAGCAAATGTGGAATGAACAATGGGGTGGCTTTCCACCAAACAGTTTTTTCAGCACTATAGACCCATTATTAGACGGTGTGGTTGATACGCTTAATGCAACAACTCAACCAAGCGATCAGGTTGCAGGTAAATTAACTGCGCAATGGGCTGAGAAGTTGGGCTTATCACAAAATGTAGTGGTAGGTTACGGTGCTTTTGATTGCCACATGGGCGCAGTTGCCGCTAATGTGCGTCCAGGTGTACTGACTAAGGTAATGGGTACATCTACCTGTGATATTACCGTTACTTCTAAACAACAACTTGGCGATACCTGTGTAAAAGGTATTTGTGGTCAGGTTGATGGCTCTGTAATACCAGGCATGATTGGCCTTGAAGCGGGTCAATCCGCGTTTGGTGATTTATACGCATGGTTTAAAAACCTGATGCTATGGCCAACTCGCCAATTAACAAATCTAAACGACGTTGAACAAAGCTTGATCAGCAAAATTGAAGATTCAATTTTAGTTGATTTATCTAAAGCTGCCAGTGCGTTACCGGTGAAAAACACTGATGTAACAGCACTTGACTGGGTCAACGGTCGTCGCACTCCTGATGCTGATCAAAGCGTAGCAATGGCCATGACGGGCATGAAAATGGGCACTGATGCGCCGCAGTTCTTTAAAGCATTAGTTGAGGCGACGGCCTTTGGCGCTCGCGCCATTACTGAGCGTTTTCAAAATGAAGGCGTGCCGATTGAGTCGGTGGTGGTGATTGGCGGTATTTCGAAAAAGTCTGACTACGTAATGCAAACTTGCGCAGATGTATGGAATTGTCCAATTGATGTGCTTGAAAGCGAGCAAAGCTGTGCGCTTGGTGCTGCAATTATGGCCGCAGTTGCTGCTGGTGAATATGCAAGCGTTGCAGATGCTCAGCAAGTTATGGCTTCAGCTGTGTGTCATCAATACCTACCGAACCCTGAGCGAGTAGCAGTTTATAACGAACTCTATGCTAACTATCAAGCGTTAGCACAGTATGTTGATGGAGCAAAAGCATGAGCTACACAGAATTAAAGCGCGAAGTATTCGAAGCAAATATGGAATTACAACGTCGTGGTTTGGTGATTTATACCTTTGGTAATGTATCGCAAATCGACCGCGACAAAGGCGTGATTGCGATTAAACCAAGTGGTGTATCGTATGACCAAATGAAAGCAGAAGACATGGTGATTGTTGATTTAGAAAACAACATCGTTGAGGGCAATATGCGCCCGTCTTCAGATACCAAAACCCACATTCATTTGTATCGCCATTTTAATGACATTGGTGGCGTAACGCATACTCATTCAACGTATGCCACTGCATGGGCACAAGCAAAGCAAAGTATTCCATGTTTTGGGACTACGCACGCTGATTATGTGCACGGTGACATTACCTGCACTCGTGAGCTTACTGATGCGCAAGTAAATGGTGATTATGAGCTTGAGACCGGTATTCAAATTACCGATGCGTACAAAGACCGCGACCCAAAAGCGGCCCCTATGGTGATTGTGGCAGGACATGCACCGTTTACGTGGGGCAAAGATGCTGCGCAGTCTGTGTATCACGCAGCACTACTAGAAGAAATTGCTCGCATGGCTTACTTAACTCGCACCCTAGATCACAATGCCGGTGCACTTAAGAAGTCTGTGATGGATAAACATTATTTAAGAAAACACGGTAAAGATGCCTACTACGGCCAAAGTAACCGTGGCTAACAAGTACAAGAGGAATTTATATATGCCGTCGTCAATGAAAGAAGTATGGTTTGTAACTGGGTCACAACATTTATATGGCCCAAAAGTGTTAAACACTGTTGCAGATAATAGCGCTGCAATTGTTGCGGGTCTAAATAGCGAAGCTAATTTACCGGTTAACTTAGTGTGTAAGCCAACAGTAAAAACGCCTGAAGAAATTCATGCTGTGTGCCAAGCTGCCAACACCGATCCTAACTGTGTGGGTTTAGTATTATGGATGCATACGTTCTCACCTGCAAAAATGTGGATTGCCGGGTTAAACGAGCTGCGTAAACCTTGGCTTCACCTTCATACGCAATTCAATGCCGCGTTACCGTGGTCAGAAATTGATATGAACTACATGAATACGCACCAAAGTGCCCACGGTGATCGTGAGTTTGGTTTTATCGGCACTGTGATGCGCAAAGAGCGCAAAGTGGTTGCAGGTCACTGGCAACGCGCTGACGTACAGAAGCAAATTGATGATTGGTGCCGCGCAGCAAAAGGGTGGGCTGAAAGCCAGACACTTAAAGTGGCACGTTTTGGCGATAACATGCGTCAAGTTGCGGTTACTGAAGGTAACAAAGTATCAGCACAAATCACGTTTGGTTATGAAGTACATGCCTTTGGCGTAGCGGAGCTCGTTAAAGTTGTTGATACCGTCACTGATGCCGAAGTAGATGCGCAGCTTGAAGTATACAAAACTGACTATGTGATAAGCGATGAAACGTTGCAAGATGATTACAAAGTATCGATGCTACGTAATGAAGCACGCTTAGAGCTTGGAATGGAGCGCTTTTTAGAAAAAGGTGGCTTTAAAGCATTCACTAACTGTTTTGAAGATTTATCAGGTTTATCAGGTTTACCAGGGCTTGCGACTCAGCGCTTAATGGCAAAAGGTTATGGTTACGGCGGCGAAGGTGACTGGAAAACAGCTGCTATGGTTCGCATTATGAAAGTAATGGGTGAAGGTCGTGAAGGCGGTTGTTCATTCATGGAAGATTACACCTATAACATGGGCGATACTGATCAAGTGCTTGGTGCGCATATGTTAGAAGTGTGTCCATCAATTGCAGCGCAAAAACCGCGTCTAGAAGTTCACACCCATACAATTGGTGTGAAATGTGATGTGGGTCGTTTATTGTTTACCGCTAAAGCTGGTGCGGCAATTAACGTTTCACCCATTGATATGGGTAACCGCTTCCGCATTCTAATTAATGAAGTTGACACAGTAAACCCACCGGCTGAATTACCACACTTACCAGTGGCGTCAGCATTGTGGGAACCAAAACCAAACTTATCAGTAGCGTCTGCTGCGTGGATCCATGCTGGTGGTGCACACCACACTGCATACAGCCAAGCGGTAACTACAGATATGATTGTTGATTTTGCTGAAATGGCGGGTGTTGAAACCATGATCATTGATGCAGATACCAGCATCCGTGGTTTCAAAACAGAACTACGCCATAATGCAGCGTATTACATGCTAAAGCGCGGCTTATAATTTTATAGCGCAAGTAGACAATAATATGTTGTGTTCATAAGCCAGCCTAGCGCTGGCTTATGCTATTGTGTGCTTTTAATTTTAGGAGTAACAATGCTAGATCTAACAAAATACCAAGGCATTATTTTTGATATGGATGGCACGCTAATCGATTCGATGGGCGCACATTTGCAAGCTTGGGAGTTGACCTGTCAGGCTTTTGGCTATCCGTTTGACTACGACTATATGTATGGTTTAGGTGGCGTGCCAACGCTTGCAACCGTTGATATTCTCAATGAAAAATTTGGCCTTAGCCATAATGCGGATGAAATTGCGCAGCAAAAACACCAATTTTGGTTAGGTTTAAACCAGCAACCAGAAATCATTACTGAGACTGTCGATATATTAAATTATTACCATGGCAAAATGCCAATTGGCGTAGGTACTGGTGCAGATCGCGCACATGCCATCGACCATTTAACTCATACCGGGTTAATCGATAAAATTGATGCGTTAGTTACGGCCAGTGATGTTCGTCACGGTAAACCACACCCAGAAACCTTTTTAAGCGTTGCCAAACAAATTGGTGTACAGCCAAATCATTGTGTGGTGTTCGAAGACACGCAAATAGGTTATCAGGCAGCAGCGGCGGCAGGTATGGACTGTATTTTAGTTAAAGACGGCAAAATACAACTAGAAACTTAGGCGAATAAATTTGCAATTCACTACTATATTGTATTATAAAAGTATAAATACAATTATAAAAAGGTTAGTGGTATGTCATTGCAATGTGTAACTCAGCGCCTAACAGCGGTTCATCAGTCGTCAGCATCTATTAAAAAATTCTCTCGCGGTATCTTTGCAGTGGCAGTGTCCTTTGGCATTGCCTTAACCCCCGCGTGTGCTCACCAAGGAGACAATATGAGCAATTCACCTTCTGCATTACTGCACGCTTATGGCAAGCTTGCAGATCACACTCCGATCAACCAAGTGACCTTAACCAATAGCAATGGTGTGAGCGTTGATGTGATCAATTATGGGGGCATCATAACGCGCATCGAAACGCCAGACAGCAATGGCAACATGGGTAACATTGTTTTAGGCTTGGATAACTTAGCAGATTATACCAATGCAACCACTTACTTTGGCGCGATCATTGGCCGCTTTGGTAACCGTATTGCTAATGGTAAATTTAGCTTAAATGGCACCGACTATCAGTTAGCCACTAATGACGGTGATAACCACTTGCACGGTGGTGTACAGGGCTTTGATAAGAAAGTCTGGACTATGGTGCCATTTAGTACAGAAAACAGTGCGGGTGTCACACTCAGTTTAGTGAGCCCTGATGGTGACCAGGGTTACCCTGGCGAGCTTACAACACAAGTGACCTACACACTGACCAACAAAAATACCCTAGATATGCAATTTGTGGCAAAAACCAATAAGCCAACCATCATTAATATGACCCAGCATAGCTATTTTAACTTAGCAGGTAAGGGCGATATTCTTGATCACCAAATGCAAATTAACTCAAATGCAATTACGCCTGTGGATGGCGGTTTGATCCCAACGGGTGAGTTGATGCAAGTGGCGGGCACGCCGTTTGACTTTAGAAATCCAAAAGCCATTGGCAAAGAAATAAATGCCGATGATGAGCAGCTCAAGCTTGGCAAAGGTTATGACCATAACTTTGTTCTTAAAAGCCAGCCTAATCATGATTTGATTGAAGCGGCTAAGGTGTATGAACCAAGCTCAGGGCGTACCTTGACTGTGTATACAGAAGAGCCAGCGGTACAGTTTTACTCGGGCAACTTTTTAGATGGCAGTAGCAAACAAGCCTCTGGTTTAGTACATAAATTAAGAAGTGGTTTTTGTTTAGAGCCACAGCACTTCCCAGATGCGCCTAATCAGCCAACATTCCCAAGCACAACATTGCTACCGGGTGAAGTTTATTCAACCCGTATAGTGTACGAATTTGGTACTAAATAATGCGTTTTGTTAATCGAATAGGGCTGCTGTTTGCAGCCTTAGTGATCACAACTGTGGCGCAAGCGACTGAGATTGCGACCATTCGCAGCCCGGATCAGCAGTTAACTGTATTGGTTGATTTAGATGAACAAGGGCAGCTAAGTTATCAAGTACGGTCACGTAGCGATAAGGTCATTGAGCCTTCTTTATTAGGTATCACGCTTAATAATACTGACTTTACTAAGCGATTGAGCTTAGCTGCAGTTTTAAAACAGCTCACAGTAAATGACAGCTATGAGCTTTTTACTGGTAAGCAACAGTTTGTTGATTATCGTGCTAACAGCCTTGTTGTCAGCGTGACTAATCAGCAAGATCAAATATTGAACATTCGCTTTCAAGTCAGTAATGACGGAGTTGCATTTCGCTATGAATTAGCCGGCGAAACCACAGATACACGTGTGGTAATGAGTGAACAAACTGGTTTTAACTTTCCAGATAAAACGCTTGCCTGGCTTCAACCTAAAGCTGAAGCACAAACAGGTTGGATGAATACGAATCCCTCCTACGAAGAAGAATACTTACAAGCGGCACCAGTGACGACCGCTGCAATCACTAATAATGGCTGGGTGTATCCCGCGTTGTTTAAACACAATGAACAGTACATTTTAGTGTCAGAAGCGGGTGGGCCTGACTATTACAGTGGCACGAATTTAAGCAATAGTAGTCAAGGGCAATTTAAAGTTCGCTTTCCTGATCAACGTGAAGTAATCACCAGTGGTGGCTATTTACCTGAGCATACGCTGCCATTATTGTCGCCGTGGCGCATTCTTGCTATAGGTTCATTAAAAACTATCACAGAATCAACGCTAGGGACTGATCTAGCCCGCGTTAATCAGCTAAAAAATACTGATTTTATTAAACCGGGTATTGCCGCTTGGAGCTGGGGCTTACTAAAAGATGACTTTACAACCTTCCCTGTGCAAAAGCAGTTTATTGACTATGCAGCAGATATGCACTGGCAATATGTATTGATTGATGCGGATTGGGATCAAAAAATAGGTTGGGATAAAATACAGCAGCTGGCAACTTATGCTAAGCAAAAAAATGTTGATTTATGGGTGTGGTATAACTCATCAGGTGCGTGGAATAACACGGTTTACTCGCCTAAAAGTGCATTACTGACTCACGCTGATCGCATAAAGCATTTTGCTAAACTGCAGGCGATGGGCATTAAAGGCATTAAAGTCGATTTCTTTCCAGGAGATGGCTCATCGGTGATGGCGTACTACGAAGCAATATTGCAAGACGCCGCAGCGCATCAGTTAATGGTCAATTTTCATGGCACTACCTTACCTCGGGGGCTACAGCGAACCTATCCTAATCTCATGACCTCAGAAGCCGTAAAGGGTTTTGAAATGATCAGTTTCTTCCAAGCCTTTGCTGATAAAGAAGCGCAACATGCCGCCACCTTAGTGTTTACTCGTAACGTGTTTGATCCAATGGATTTTACACCTATGGTGCTTGGCGATATTCCTACTATTGAACGCAAAACCAATAATGCCTTTCAGCTCGCGTTGCCAATTTTATTTACCTCTGGCGTGCAGCACTTAGTTACGACCCCTGAGCAAATGGCAAAGGTGTCAGCACCCGTTAAAACCTATTTACAGTCGTTGCCAACAGTGTGGGATGAAACTCGCTTATTGCAAGGCAGCCCCGGTGAGCATGTGGTAATGGCAAGGCGCCGTGGTTGCAACTGGTATATAGCTGGGATCAATGCTGAAGATAACACTATAACGCTAGATATTGACTTAAGTTTTAGCCACTTTAGCTCAGCACAGCTGCTAAGCGCAGGTAAAAAATTAACAGAGGTTGAGACGCAACAGCTCGACTCAAAACAGCTTTCTATAAAATTAAACCCCAATAGTGGGTTTGTAATAATAACTAAGGGTGATAACTATAATGAATGTACAACATCACTTGCGCACTAAGTTAAAGCGTACCGCTAAAGCAACTGGCCTTGTAGGCTTATTTGCTTTGTCTTTAAGCTCGCTTAGTGGTTGTGGATCTACAACCAGCGCTAACACACAAAAAACAGCAGATAAGGCGCCAATTACGAGCGCCAAAGCACCCACGCAAGACGATGGCGTGTTCACTAATCCACTGTTTCCAAATGGTGCCGATCCATGGCTTGAGTATTGGGATGGTAACTATTACCTGACTACAACAACATGGACATCTGAGTTGGTGATGCGTAAGTCACCGACATTAGCTGGACTTGCCGATGCGACCCCAGTAAATGTATGGTCAGCGACCGATCCTGCGCGCTGTTGTAATTTTTGGGCGTTCGAATTTCATCGTGTTAAAGGCCCTGATGGCTACCGTTGGTACATGATGTACACAGCTGGCACTGATGGCACATTAGATAATCAGCACCTTAATGTATTAGAAAGTGCTGGTGACGACCCAATGGGCCCGTATGAGTACAAAGGCGCACTTATGCCTGACGTATGGAATATCGACGGTAACTACTTAAGTTACAAAGATAAACTCTATGTTATTTATTCACAGTGGCAGGGCGATCAACAGCTCAATATTATTGCTGAAATGGAAAACCCATGGACGCTGAAAAAGAACTCACCGCACACGGTGATCACACGTCCTGAACTTGATTGGGAGATCAGCGGGCGTAAAGTAACCGAAGGTGCTGAAATTCTACAGCATAACGGTCGCACGTTTATGACTTACTCAGCAAGTTTTTGTAACACGCCAGATTATAAGTTAGGGATGTTAGAACTTGTTGGTGATGATCCGCTTGATGCAAACAGCTGGAAAAAGTTTGATCAACCCGTATTTGAACGTACCACTGAAGTATTTGGCCCTGGTCACAATGGTTTCTTCACTTCTCCAGATGGCAGTGAAGATTGGCTGGTATATCACGGCAATGACTCAGTCGAACATGGTTGTAGTGCCACACGTTCTTTACGTGCGCAAAAATTTACTTGGCATGATGATGGCACGCCAAACTTTGCAAAACCTGTAACACCGGGTGTTGAAGTGGCTCCGCCATCAGGCGAATACGGACCACTGGTTACTCGTGTGCAAGGTCAGCGTTATAACCTAGTAAATGCAACTAGCGGTTTGTGTTTAGACATTGCAGCCGATCCTCAAGATGCGCGTGCTGTGCAGCGTCAATGTGCTGCAACCAATGGTCAGTGGGTGATTGATGCCACAACAGATGGTTTTGTCCGTTTAGCTAATCGCGAAGACAGCAAGTTTTTAGAGTTGGCTAATTGTAGCGATGCTGATAATGCGAAAACGCAATCTGCGGCATGGCGTAACAACTTCTGCCAACAATGGAAAGTTGCCCCAAGTACTGATGGAAATGTCACCATTACCAATCGCTACACTGAAAAACCATTAGCCGTAGCAGGGTGTTCAGCCGCACAAAATCAAGCCGTGTTACAACAAGGCAAAGACACGGCATGTGGTGACTGGCAATTACAGCCAGTTGGCAGCGTGGCAGTAATGAGCCAACAAAGCGGTAAAGCGTTGAGCGTTGCAGGTCCTGTTAAAGCAGGCACGAATGTTGAGCAACAAGCATTTACCCATAGCGATGCCCAACAGTGGTTTTTTGCACCAACAGATACTGGTTACGTTGCTTTAAAACAAGACCTTAACAGTGATTTTTGTGCCGCGGTGGCAAACAATGCCTTAGTACCCGGTGCCAATGTTGAAATGGCTTCGTGTGAAGCCAAAACAGCACAATGGCGAATTGCACCAGTAGATGGTGGCGGGGTGATGTTGATCAACCGTTACACAAATCAAGCGCTTGGTTTAAGTGATTGCGGCCTTGCGGAAAACACTAACTTTGCACAACAACCTAATTTGGGTAACAAGTGCCAAATTTTCCATCTTCGTGAGCCAAATTAGTTATTCAATGAGTTCGACTCTCACCAAGCCACTACTTTGTTAGTGGCTTTTTTATGTGCGCGAAAAGATTTAAATGCCATGATATAAGATAATTTTAGGGTATGCTCTAAAGTGACGGATCAGCATCATGCCATGGCACTCAGTAGTACTCCTGGATCGCTAACACCGGCATCTTTCATGGCTTCGCCGATGGATTGGCTCAAGGTCATCATTTGCGTTTGCAGTTCCATCACCATTTTAACTTGCATTTCTACTTGCGCTTTTACAGCTTCATCATCTTGATTTTGTTGCGCTTGTAATTTACTCAGTTGTTCTTTAGCTTGCTCTAGTTGTTGTTTGAGTCTTTCAAGTTGCTCAATCATTTTTTGAATATACTCAGGTAAATCATTATTCTTATCTTGCTCAGCAGTTTGCTGTGCTGCTCGCCCTGAGAGTTTATCTCTTTCTGTTGATGTTAACTTATAGCCTTTATCCGTCGCGACTTCTTGAGTGTTATTGGTGTGGTTTTTGATAGTTAAACTTGCTGATAGTGGATTAAGGCTCATACTAATTTACTTGATAGATAAAGATAGCCTGTTATCGGTTGAAGGGACAGATCCTTTAATTATTTAGAAAAAAAAAGCCGAGTTTTCACTCGGCTTATACAACATTTTTTAATTTGAGGTATACCTCAACAAATAATGCTTACTCAGCGGCTGTTGCAGCATCGAACAATGCTTTTATCGCGTCAGCGTCAATTGCACCACTAAATACTTTTAGCTCATCAATTGCGCCGTTGTATGGTGTATCCCAATAGTTTACACCAAGTGCAAACTCATTGGTTTCACCAGCAACTGTAAATACGCGGGGGAAGCCTGCCGTATCAAGTTTTAGTTCGCCGTTAACGTAGATTTTTAAGGTGTTACCATTACTACCATCTACTGTCATCACTAAATGAGTCCACTCACCTTGTGGGATACGGGTATCAAGTTCACCATTATCAAAGAACGCACCGGAAGTACCCCATAGACGTGTTTTGTTTGTGCCATCCATTGAAGGGACTAAGCTCAACCATGTAGATGAATTTGCACCAGCAAAAAATGCGGTGGTATAACTGGTAAATGCATCAGGTTTTAACCACAATGAAATTGAATAGTCATTGGTGGTGATCAGGTTGTCAGGTAATCTTACCCCTGTAGTGCCATCTAAGTGTACTGCTTGGCCAATAATTCCGTCTGTAAAAGTGACCGCTCCACCTTGATTATCAATACGGTTGCCAGTTGATTTACCTGAACCATAAGCGCCTTCAAGTTCCGCTAAATCACCTTCAAAACTATACTGTGCAGGCGCGAGTGATTTAACCGTGACATCAAAGCTTTTAGTATCTGTAAAACCTTTATAGTTAATTGTTGCAGTAAGTGTCACTATTTGGTCGCCAGCAAGCGCACTTGGTTGATTAACAATGGCTGTGCCATTAACGGGTTTTAAATACTCTTCGTTATTTGATGTCCAGCTAATACCAGACACAAAGGGTCCAACACGCGGTAAGGTAAAGCTTTCACGGATAGCCGTAGTATCACCTAAATCAAGGGCTTCTTTTACAAAGTCTGCAAACTTAGTTGGGTCAGTTAAGTTATTAATTGCCGCAGCATTAATATCTAAGTTACCCAATGCATAGTCATACACAATTAGCTCATCAATTTCACCTTGAAATGGTAAATCCCAGCCATAGTTAACGCCAAGTGCAAAGTTACCAGTTGCATTACTGAAAAAGTCAGCACGGGGCATGGCACCAGCTAAAGCGCCATCACGATAAAATTTAGCTTCACCATTTGCATAGGTAATAGCAACGTGAGTCCAGTCAAGCGGGGCAGGCGTTGCTGAAATAATCTGATTCCATTGTTCAACACCTGCATCATCTAAATATTTACTCCACAACATAGGAGTCGTGGTGAAGTGAGTGTTACCTGGGATCAAGCTCATCCATCTATCTGCGGTTGTTGCTGCAAAGAACGATGGTGTAAAGTCCGTTAATACCGTTGGTTTTAACCAATAAGAAATAGTGTACTGTGCTGTCGTTACTAAGTTATCAGGTAATCTAACCCCTGTAGCACCATCAAAACTAAAGGCTTGACCGCTTTTACCTGCAGCATAAGCTTCAACACCTGCACCTGTGTTTAGTAAGTTATTGTCCGTGGTTGTGGCCGTTGCTAAATTACCTAAATCATCGGTCAGGGCATTTTCAAATGAATAGTGAGCAATCGCATTTTTAAATTCTGGGCGCGCAGTTAAGTTTACCGTAAAGGTCTTACTTGTGGTTTGCCCGTTAAGTTCAATATTAGCTGTTAACACAACGGATTTATTGCCGCGATCAGGGGTGGGGATAAATACGGTACCGTCACTCCCAATGTAATATTCGTCACTACTTTGCCAGCTGATCTGTGCGCCATCTTTAGCAAGTGTAGGTAATGAATAACCTTCATCAGTAATACTTAATTCAGTTTTAATATCTAAAGCTTGCGCAACAGTGGCTAAAATATCATTAGTTGCGGTTATATCATCGACTTTTGTTGCCCATACCGTTGCTCCTTCTGCAGAAACACCCGAAAGGGTAGGGACTAATGCTTTGTTGGCATCATCCCATTGCCATTTTGCTACAGCAAAGTAAGTACCTGACTCTAAAACGAGTTTAATATTGGTATTAGTATCGTCGCTAGGGTACCAAGTTCCTTTATCACTTCCTGTTACTGAGTTATCAGCATTAAGCGCAATATAGGTTGAGCGAATGGCGCTGGTGTTTACAGCAGTACCGTGGTTTATGAATTTGTAGTACCCCTGAATTTCGTCAAGCGCTAACACATTGTCACCATCTAGTGGCACATAGCGTTGAGGTGATAGTACCGGCCAACCAAGTTGGTTGATAAACATTTCATGGCTACGAACTTGGTGCGCTTCAGCATTGTTAGGAAATTCAGATGAACTCAATGGGAAACGAGTATGAGTTACAAATATATGTTTGCCAGTAGCTTCATCATAGTAAGCAGAATTATGCCCTGGTGACTGATAGCCCCAAGCCGGAGTTGTTTCACCAAGCTCTTGAGTATACTCAAAACCACCAATGAGTTTTTCGCCGATTTCAAGGCCAGCAGCGGCAGCAATATCATTGCCAGCGTTATCTAAATAGGGACCTTGTGGCGTTTTTGAGCGTGCCACTCGTACGTTATACCCATCATTTGCAGCAAACCCTGCGACAGAATAAAACAGGTAGTAATAATCACTTTCTGGGCTGTACATGGCAAATGCCCCTTCGATAGCCCTATAGTCACCCCCAACTAACTTAGTTCCGTAACCTTGGCCTGGCAGCGGTTTACCCGTTGTTTCATCCATTGCAAGGACAAATATGCCTCCTGAGTATGAACCGTATACCATCCATAAACTGCCGTCTTTAGCATAAAAGGCTGCGGGATCGATAGCATTAGGATCAACGGCGCCATTCCATGTCGTTTGGCCATTATCAAGGGGGTATGCAGTAAATTCATCAGCACTTCGATAGCCACTGCGTAAAAATACTCCTTGATCAATGTAAGGCCCTTCAATGGTATCAGCTTGAGCCAAGCCTAAATAAGAGCGGTTCCAACACACTTCATCAACCACATCTGGAGTATCTGGGTTATCTTGTGCACAGTGGTTGTAGTAAAACCAATACTTACCATTGGGTGCTTGAACTACATCAGCAGCCCAGTTACCTGTGAAGCCATCAGTCCATTCAATCCCTTCTGATATTTCAGTGGTGTAATTAAAGTCAAAAAGTGGGCTTTCATTTACTGCATTATTAGCAGATAAACTTGAAATCATTTCCCAGTTCATTAAATCGGTTGATTTAGCGGCCGCTAAATGTGAGCCAAAGATATAATAAGTATCATCGACTTTTAAAACTGATGGATCATGTACTGCAACATTAGTTACTGCCACATTCCCATCATCATTAAATTGCACACTGCTATTTAAAGTTGGTTTTGCAGTAACAACGGGTTGCGAAGCTAAAACACCTTCGGGTGCTGAGTTTCCATCTGAGCCACAGCCTGAGACTGCAAAAGCGCAGCTTATTACGACAGCTAGTTGATTAAGTTTCATTGTATGTGTCCTGTTGAATGAGATAGTTATATTTGTTTATTGGTTGATCCGACAAGTACCTATAACTTCTAAAAAAGTTAATTAAACTAATTATTATAATTTTATAATACTAATTTAATTGCACGAATAAATCTATAAACTAACCAAATTGTTAGCTTGCGTTTATGTCACACTTAAATTTATAAATAAAGTAGAGTAAATTCAAACCATTACTTTATTTAAAAGCGATTCTTCAGCTTTAAAGAATCGTTAAATTTGCCGAGCAAGGTTAAATTTACTCGACAAAAATCCGTTTTACTGAGGTTCAACAATGCCTTCAGTGGTCATAATGACGCGTTGTAATGTACCATCTGCATTATAGTAAAGTGGCTCTATAGCGACTGAGCGACGAAACCGTCCACCACTTGGTTTACCGTCTTTTGGTGGCACCGCACCGGTGTGATAAATAAAGTAACTTTTACCTTTAAACTCGATAATTGATTGGTGGTTTGTTTCGCTGTTTCCAGCAATTTCATTGAGTATGCCCTTGTATTGCCATGGGCCCTTGATGCTTTTACTCATTGCATAACAGATTTTTTCTGGGAATTCACACGCATAAGAAACATAGTAATTGTCGTCTTTCTTATGAACCCAAAGGGCTTCAGTAAAGTTGGGTAAGTCGATTGTTTTAATTTCACCATCTAGGCTTAGCAAATCATCGCTGAGCTTAACGTATTTGGGAACGAGATTGCCGAAAAACATGTATGTATCACCGTTTTCTTCGACATAAATGGCGGGATCAATATCATCCCAATCATTAGGTGTATGCTTGGTCATATCGTCGGTGACTAATGCATGACCAATTGCATCCTTGAATGGGCCTGTTGGTGATTTAGATGTCGCAACGCCAATGGCAAAACCAGGTTTGCTTTCATCGTGACGAACTGTGGTAAAGAAGTAAAAAGTGCCATCACGTTCAATCATGTGTGATGCCCATGCATCACCTTTAGCCCATTTAAAGTCGGTGGCTTTCATTATTGGGCCATGTTTTTTCCAATTAACCATGTCAGTAGAAGAAAAAGCCAGCCAGTCATGCATTTCAAAGAATACATCATTGTTTGGCGCTTCATCATGACCTGTGTAAAGGTACACAGTATCTTTATGTACCAGTGCGGCAGGATCTGCTGTAAATTCATCGGTAAATAGCGGGTTTTGCGCCATAGCTAAGCCGCTGGTAAACATAATAGGTAATGCTAGAGAGCTAAATTTAAACATAAAAATCCTCATGGTAATGAAAACAAACGCGCGTTACTTCAAGTAATTAATAGGCGTTTGAGATTAATGCTTAGAATGAGATAAGTCAGTCAAAAAGCTTATTTGTATTATAGTAATTTTATTTATAGTAGCATTAAATTTGAGCACGTAAATAGAATGTTATTGATATAATCCAACATTTACGGCTAAACAAACAAAATTGACCATCATTTCGTTATTATTTATTAATCTTATTTATTGATTATATTGGCTATTTTATTTTTCAGTAGGTATGTGCGGAATTTTTAAAAAAATTAGCATTACGGTGAATAGTAATAATTATTATTTGCCACTTTATGAAAATGACAGACTAAAAGTGCTTTATTGATGTTGACTGTTAAATAATCATACAATATGATTAAAGTCCGGGCAGCAATATATTAACATAATAAAATAGAGACTAACTCAACGTGTTGCCTGGCCATAAGCTCGTTGAAAGGGTCGCTTATCGATTATAAAAATCACACATTTGTAGTCGTGACAAAAATAAACTGGAGAACATCGCTAATGTTTAAACGAACACACACAGCTAGCGCCGTTGTATTGGCTCTTACATGCCAATTATCTTTTGCCCAAGAAGCACAAGAGAATAGCCCCGCAGCAGAAGATGATTCCTTAGAAGTAATTCAAGTTCAAGGTATTCGCGGTAGCTTAAATAAAGCACTTGCAGAAAAACGTTTTAGCACACAAATTGTAGACTCAATTATTGCTGAAGACATTGGTAAGTTTCCTGATAACAATGTTGTTGAAGCCTTACAAAGGGTAACCGGTGTACAAACCACAGGCCGTGGCGCTGGTGAAGTAAGTCAAGTATCAATACGTGGTTTGACCGATGTGCACACCACCGTTAACGGCCGAGATATTTTTACTGGCGCAGGTCGTGATGTCGCGCTACAAGATATTCCGGCGAGCTTATTATCGGGCGTTACAGTTTATAAAACGCGTTCGGCTGATCAGGTAGAGCGTGGTATTGCCGGTTCAATCGATATTAAAACTAATCGTCCTTTTAATTTTGACGGAAAGAAAGTTGTTCTCGCTGCCCGCGGTATTTATTCTGATCAACCGGATAAAGTTGACCCAAATGTGAGTGCATTATTAAGTAACCGCTGGGAACTTGATGGTGGAGGAGAGTTTGGCGCGCTGTTTAATGTGTCGTACTCTGAGACTCATTATCGTGATGACACGATAACAGCAGGTGCTGCATTTCCATTTTTTACCAACAATCCGCAAGCAATGTATTCACCGTATTCGCGTATCCCTGAATATGATTCACTGGGAAATCAAATTTGGGAGCCTGGGCAAGAAAATGGTCTACCAAATACACCAGGTTCTACATTAAATGTTGAGGGTGAGCCAACCGAGTATTTAATCGCTCGTGATGCAATATTTGGCACCTCGTTTACTGGTTTGCGTAAACGCCCAGCGGCTTCTATTTCGTTACAATGGGCACCAGTAGATACGCTAGAAATCACCGCTGAAGGCTTTTACACCGGTTATGAAAATGAGTCTCAAAATGCGATGTGGTTCTCAAATACCTTTGAAAACGGTAACGGTAATATTGATACCCCGACTATTTTTGACGGCACTAATGTAGTTAAAGAAAAGCAAGCAATTGCTGCGGGGGGGTTCCAAAGCGGCGACTTCTCATATGGTAAAACAGACAGCTATTTATATGCACTTGGTGCACAGTGGCAAGCCAGTGATTATTTAACCATTAACACTGAGGTTGTTTATCAAGAAAGTGAGTATGAAACAGACTTCTTTGCCATGCGATTTGATCGTGTTGCACCTGGCCTAGATGTTGATTTTAACGATAATGATGGCGTTCCGGGTATCGCATTTTGGGATGATCCTAATACAGCGGTAAATGAAGCCGATATGGCCGCAATTGGCAACTGGAATGCGGGAACAGTTTATGATAATGGCGGCGGAAGCCGCGGTGACTCAACAACATTTACCTTTGATGCTGAGTACTTAGTCGGTGGTAATTTCTTCGATAAAGTTAAATTTGGTGGCCGTTACGAAAAACGCACCGCTGAAGAGTTTACTCGCGCACAAGACGAAATTATAAGGGATGAAAATAATAGTCCTTTAATTACTTCTGTTTCTAGCTTGATTGAGCAGCTAGGTGCCGCGGGCGCTGCAGGCGATGGCTCAGGTATTGTATTTCGAGTTGATGATTACTTTGATGGCCGAGCCGATGTATTTAATAGTTTTATCACCGCAGATGGTGGCTATATGCTCGATAACGCCAGTGCAGTTCGAAGTGTATATAACTTAGATGCAGAAAATGTTTATAAAACATTTGATATCGAAGAAAACTCGTACGCGTTATACGCCACTACAAATTTTTTCTTAACTGAAAATATCAGTGGTGAGTTTGGTGTGCGTTATGTTGAATATAAACAAGACATGCAATTTACCGCTGAAGTTGGCGCAAATACTAATGTATTTGAGTCAAGTTCTGCTAATGCTGATGTAAGCTCGGTGCTACCGAGCTTAGTATTGAACTGGAACATTACCGATGACCTTGTTGGCCGTGTTTCTTATACTGAAACTCTACGTATGCCAAATTTTGCAGATTTAAATGCGTTGCAATACTGGTTTGATCCACTTACCGAAGGTGCCACTTATGGTACTGGTAATGGTGGTAACCCAGATCTACAGCCAACAGAATCAAAAAATTATGATACTTCATTAGAGTGGTACTTTGCAGAATCGAGTTCATTGTATGGTGCATACTTTAAACGGGAAATTGAAGGCCTTGTTGTACCAGGGCGTAAAACCGTCGTGCGTGAAGGCGACGATGGCGTGACTCGTCCTTATGTTTTGAGTGCACCAGTTAATGCCTCAAATGGTGAGCTATCTGGTTTAGAGCTTGGCCTAGTTTACTTCCCAGAAGGATTACCGGATGTGCTAGAAGGGGTTGGTTTACAAGCAAGTTTTACACTGCTTGATTCATCGCAAGATACCCCAGAGTTTGATCAGGCTGGTAATATTACGGGCTATGTTGATTCAAAAATGGCTGGTGTATCTGATCAGTCTTATAGCGTGGTAGGTATCTATGAACGAGAGTCGTTCGATATGCGTTTATCCTATGTGTGGCGCTCTGAATTCTATACAGGGAACGAAGCTGCAATTTTTGCTAACCCATTACAGTTTTGGAGTCGCCCAGAGCAAAGTTTAGATTTTCAATTTAGCTATGATGTGACAGATGACTTCGTAGTGACATTTGATGCAACCAATATCTTAGATGATGTATATCAAAGTTATTATGGTGAAGGTAACGAGAATATTTATAATTTCGGCAATGGAATTTATTCACGTACCTTTGCAATTGGTGCGCGTTATTCTTTCTAAGCTGTAAAGCAAAGCATAAGCCCCAGTTAAACTTGGGGTTTATGCTTTACGCTATTAATTTATTCGACTTATTTCATCCTGAAGTGTATTACTTGTTAAGTGACCACGCACATTTTTCTGAACTTACTCTGTCAAAAATCTTATAATGAAATAATACCAATCGACTTAAATATTTAACCATTCTAGCGGGCTAAATAAAGCGCTAACTGCGTTATAAATTTTTCATGTACGACTGCATGGATGCAGGAGGTAGAGCAATGCAGGAGCAATTGCCGAGAACAACTACATGTCAAAATTTATGCCTTGTTATCACTGTATTTATCTGTCGCTATAAATGGTCAGTAACTTAACACGATTGGTATAATCACTGTTCAGCGGTCGAAAATAGTTGCGTTCATAATAGTATGATAATACTATCAATGTAATTAGCATTTAATTTACAAAAATAACGAGTGCAGTGGCTGTCATCTGGCATTCTCAAGGCTTAACTAGCTTTGCAGACCTCAGGTTGGCCTTTTTTATTTTAAATAGGCGCTAGCGCTTATTTTAAAAGTTAGGTAGTAGTATGGAAAATCAAAAGTTATCAGTGGTAGAAAAAGTCGGTTTTGGTGCCGGCGATATGGCAGTCAATGTGATGGTTGCTGCGTTATTTTATTTTATGTCGTTTTTCTACACTGACATTTATGGCCTTGACCCTGTTGATATGGGTATCTTATTTTTAGTGGCGCGTTTTGTTGATGCATTTACAGATCCATTAATGGGCGTAATTACAGACAGAGTAAAAACCCGTTGGGGTCAGTTCCGCCATTGGTTCTTATTCTTATCCGTGCCTTATGGTATTGCAATCGTCCTACTATTTACGACCCCAGATTTTGATTACAACATGAAACTAGTATGGGCATACCTTACTTATCTGTTTGCAACGTTAATGTTTACTGGTGTGGCTATTCCCTATATTTCTTATATTGGTGTACTTACCGCCGATCCTAAAGAGCGTTTATCAGCCAATGGTTATCGGATGTTCTTTGCAAAAATAGCGAACGTTATAATTGTCTTCTCTGTGCCGTTATTAGCATCAATGTGGGGCGGTGGCGATATTGCTCATGGTTATAAACTGGCAATGATTTTAGTCTCAACTTGCGGTGTAGCCTTATTTTTATTTTGCTTTTTTACCACGCGTGAGCGTATTACCCATGAACCCCAAACTGAAAGTATTACCACTCAATTTAAAGCTCTACTGAAAAATGACCAGTGGTTATTATTGTGTGCAGCATGTGTGCTTGGCACGTTAGGTTATGCGATTCGCGGCAGTGTGGCTATGTATTACGCTACCTACTATTTAGGCGAGCCGACTCTTGCGGGGGCGTTTACCAGTGCCGGTATTGCAGCTTCAATAGTGTCAATGGTTGCCAGTACTTGGATCACCCAGCGCTATTGCAAAATGAAGCTATTCCGCCAATCACAAATCGCAGTGCTGGTGATTTCTGTTGTGATGTATTTTGCTGTGCAACCCGGTGATGTATACCTTGCGTTTGTTTTATACATTATCCTTTCTTTTGTGGTTGATTTACATGCGCCAGTTTTTTGGTCTGCAATCGCCGAAGCCGTTGATTACGGGGAAATTAAGGATGGGGTGCGTGCTTCAGGTTTGTCGTTTGGTGGTATCTCATTTTGCCAAAAAGCCGGTGGTGGTTTAGCAGGTCTTGCCGGTGGTTTATTACTGGCGTTTTTCGAGTACAAGCCTAATGTCGAACAATCTGAATTTACACTGATGGGCTTGGCGTTAATGCTGACGGTTATTCCTGGGGTTTTCCACGCATTACTTGGGTTTATTTTAAATAAATACAAAATTACCGATCAATACTATACCGAAATGGTGATAAAGCAGCAGCTACCGAAATAACGCGACTAAAAATAATAAGTAAATAATAAGGATTTTGCATATGTTTGTAGCAATAAAAATTCGCTTGCGTCAGTTGGCAAGTGCTTCTGCTATTTTAGTAATGCTAAGTGCGTGCAGCGAGCAAAGCCAGCCTGCAGCGAGTGACGTTTTTAATGCGCAACAAGCTGATAAAACGAGCCAGCAGCAATTATTTGCACTTGATCAAGTAAGTTTAGGGGCAGGTCCCTTTTTACATGCACAACAAACGAATGTGCGTTACTTAATCGCATTACACCCAGATCAGTTACTCGCTCCATACTTGCGTGAAGCAGGTATCGAGCAAAAAGCGCCATCATATGGTAACTGGGAAGACACAGGACTTGATGGTCATATTGGTGGGCACTACTTATCAGCGTTAAGCCTTGCATGGGCGGCCACGGGAGATGAAGAATTAAAGCGTCGTTTAGATTACATGTTAAATGAGCTACAACGAGCGCAACAGGCTAATAACGGTTACTTAGGTGGTATTCCTGATGGTCAAGCAATGTGGCAACAGATACGCAATGGCAATATTAAAGCCGATTTATTTAGTTTAAATGATCGTTGGGTGCCGCTTTATAACATAGACAAAATATTTCATGGTCTTCGTGATGCTTATTTGATTGCAGGCAGTGAGCAAGCAAAAACAATGCTGTTTGATTTAGGCGAATGGTTTTTAAACTTAACGTCTAAGTTAAGCGATGAACAAATTCAACAGATGCTGTATTCAGAATACGGTGGTTTAAATGCGGTATTTGCTGATATGGCAACAATCAGTGATGACAAACGTTACTTAAAACTAGCGCGCCAATTTACCCATAACAGCATTATTGATCCGCTTTTAGAAAAACAAGATAAGCTAAATGGTTTACATGCCAATACTCAAATCCCCAAAATTATTGGTATGTTGAAAGTAGCCGATGCCAGTGACGATCAAGCATGGCAGCAAGGCGCAGATTACTTTTGGCAAACAGTGACTAAAGAGCGCTCAGTGGCCATTGGTGGTAACAGTGTACGTGAGCATTTTCACGATAAAAAAGACTTTACCCCTATGGTTGAAGACGTTGAAGGCCCAGAAACCTGCAACACTTACAACATGATGAAACTTAGTAAGTTATTGTTTTTAAAAACCGCTGATACCCGTTATTTAGAGTACTATGAGCGCGCCACATATAACCATATTTTATCATCGCAGCACCCTGAACATGGCGGTTTAGTGTACTTTACCTCGATGCGTCCTGGGCACTATCGTATGTATTCATCGGTGCAAGATTCTATGTGGTGTTGTGTTGGCTCGGGTATTGAAAATCACAGTAAATATGGTGAGCTTATCTACAGTAAGCATGATGATAGTTTATGGGTAAATTTATTTATTCCAAGTACGCTACAATGGCAGCAACAAGGCTTAAAAGTAACTCAACAAAGTCATTTTCCTGATGCTAATAATATTACGTTAATTATTAATACATTAGACAAAAACTATAATGCCAATGCACAGTTACATATTCGTAAACCAAGTTGGGTTGCTGATGAATTGCAATTTGAACTTAATGGCAAAGCAATCAATGCTATTGCAGAGCAGGGCTATTACACCATCAAACATGACTGGCATGATGGCGACAAATTAACTTTTACTTTAGCGCCAAAGCTGTACACAGAGCAACTGCCGGATGGCCAAGATTATTACGCTGTGTTGTATGGTCCTGTGGTTATGGCTACCAAAGTTCAGGCATTTAAAAATGAACAATTAAATTTTGTGGCAGATAACAGCCGCATGGGCCATATTGCTGCGGGGCCTACGTGTCCACCTGATGCACTGCCTATTATGCTAAGTGAGCCTGAGCAGTTCATTGCTGACTTAAAGCGTGCTCCAAGTGCTGAGCTGGCTTTTACCACAGATAAAAATGTCGCTATTGCTCAGCAGGGCATAGGAAGTACACAAACAACTCAGTTAATTCCGTTCTTTAGGCTGCATGATAGTCGCTATCAAGTTTATTGGCCGCAGCAAAGTGAAGCTGAATTCAGCCAATTTGTAAAAGAGTCAAAAGCAGCAGAACACGCAAAAGAGCAGTTACGATTATTGACGGTTGACCAAATTACACCGGGTGAGCAACAGCCTGAAGTAGAGCATGACTTTAAAGGCGAAAACACCCGCGCAGGCGTGAATAATGGCCACCATTGGCGTGATGCAACAGGCTGGTTTGAATACACATTAGCCAACCCAGATCAGCAAGCAGTGGCACTGCGTATTCGTTACTTTAATGCCGATGTAGGCCGTAAGTTTACCATCACTATTAATGGACAGGTGTTGGCAAAAGTAAGTTTGCCGGCTCAGCAAACTGACACAGAATTTTATAGCATTGATTACCCATTAACTGATGCCATGAAACAAACAAGGTCATTAACTCTGCGTTTTAGCGCCGAGCAGGGCTCTGTTGCCGGTGGTATTTATGGTATTCGCTTAATTAATAATAAGTAGCAGGTGAATATGAGTTTACACCATTACAACGATGTTAATTCTAGAGCCAGTATCGCTCGCTACCCGCTTGCAGAGCAATATATAGCTCAACCGGGCGTGCATGTAACAAGTTCTGGTTTAATGTATCGCATAATTGAGTTTGGCAGTGGTGATTCTCCGTCATGGGATGCCACTGTTAAGGTGCAACAACGTGTGATGACTGCAACAGGGTATGTGCTTTATGATACTCGGCAAATTGAGCAGCTGGCCGAATATGAGATAGCCGAAGCAATCGAAGGCTTACAAGAAGCGTTGATGCTGATGACAAAGGGTAGCCGGTATGAACTCTTGATTTTACCCCATCTTGCCTACGATATTTATAGCACTGTACTCAATGAGTCTTTAGCAACAGATAGTGAGCAGCTTATTTTTATGGATATCAGCTTAATTGACTTTAATTAAGATGCACACTAAGGATTAAAATACAGTATAAAAAACCTGCAACGTGCAGGTTTTTTTTGCGTTACTTAGTGTTACTTTTCAATAAGTTTGGTTTTACGCTTATTCAGATCTTTGCTATCCACCACAGGCCAGTTATCACTCCATGTCATAGGTAGAATACGCAGTTTTTGTAAGCCGTTATCAGCGGTTTCATAGGCATGAAGTACTAAGTAATCTTTACCGTCAAAGGTGTAGGCGGCATTGTGGCCAAGTGCTGCCCAGTCTTTATTGCCTTCAATTACCAGTGAGCCACCGCCTTGATTAAGATCACGCCCTTCTTTATCAAGGTATGGCCCTGCAACGTTTTTACTGCGTCCTACACGGACATTGTAAGTACTGTCTAAACCTTGGCAGCATTTATCAAACGACACAAATAAATAGTAGTAGCCATTCTTTTTGAAGATATAGGGCGCTTCAACAGGGCCGTGCTCGGTGTTTGGACGTGCTGAAATGCTATGCCATTCTTGCGGCTGTGCAATACGTACCATATCATCGTCAAGTTTAACTAATTTAAGACCGCCCCAGAACGAACCAAAACTCATCCACGGCGTGCCGTTATCATCTTCAATTATTGCAGGGTCAATCGCGTTCCAGTTATCGCGCTCAGGCACAGACTGAATAACAATACCGTGATCTATCCATTTATAATCAGGTGATTTAGGGTCTAGGGTTTCGTTAACCGTTACACCAATCGCCGAGGTGTTTTTACCAAACGCAGACACTGAGTAATATAAGTAAAACTTGCCATTTTTTTGATAGATATCGGGGGCCCATAAATGGCCATCAAAACTTGCCGCCACTCGTTTTGCCCAGCTTGGCTCGTCTTTAAATACGCGACCAGTAAGCTGCCACTCTTTCATATCTTTTGATTCGTAATAAGTGATGCCCATACCCGTGCTAAAAACGTAATAAGTGTCACCTTCTTTGGTCATCACCGGATCGTGTACTTCAACTTGTTTAGCCATGGCGTTACTCGCTAAACAAAGTAGTGTACTTACACCGAGTAATTTACCTGCTTGGATGAGTTTTTTTGCATGTTTCATAGTTGCTACCTTTTTTATTTTAATCATTACACTTATTCAGCTACTATAATATATGTAATACAATATTAACAATGAAAACAAGACAAATAACAGGATAAAAATTATGCTAAAAAAACGCTCTCTATTTCCCATTGTGAGTATGTTACTTGCCATGCCAACATTTAGTTATGCAGATGCTAATAGCAGTACCAGTGTAGCACCAATCGATAATCCAATTGTATTGCAACGTGCTGATCCTTGGTTAGTCCGTGATGAAAAAACGGGTTGTTATACCTTCATTGGCACATCCCCTAAATTTGACGAAATTGAGCTACGCCAAGCATGTCGACTTAATGATTTGAAGCTTGCGAAGCCAAAAGTGATTTGGCATAAAAATGACAAAGGGCCTATGAGTACCAATATTTGGGCGCCAGAGCTGCATAAGGTTGACGGCAGTTGGTACATTCACTTTGCAGCGGGCGATGTTGAAAAGCCGTTTAGTATTCGTATGTTTGTACTTAAAAATGACAGTGAAAACCCGATGGACGGGCAGTGGCAAGAAATGGGGCAGCTGAAAACGCACCTTGATAGCTTTTCTTTGGATGCTACAACATTTAGCCACCAAGGAAAGCGTTATCTTGTCTGGGCGCAACAAAACCAACCTGCAACATACAATTCCGCACTGTGGATTGCCGAAATGGATTCACCCACGTCAATCAAAGAGCCAATTGTTGCCATAACAGAGCCTACGCTGGATTGGGAAGTACAAGGCTATAAAGTGAATGAAGGCGCTGCTGTGTTAGTGCGTGAGGGAAAAGTGCTACTTACGTATTCTGCCAGTGCGACTGATCATCGTTATGCAATGGGCTTGTTATGGGCTGATGCAGATGCTGACTTACTTGATCCGACAAGCTGGCATAAAAAGCAACAGCCATTATTTGCCAGCAATGAAGCAGTAGGGCGTTTTGGTCCAGGCCATAGTAGTTTTGTAAAAGCAGAAGATGGCGTGACAGATTTATTAATTTACCATAGTCGTGATTATAAAGACCTTAAAGGTACGCCTTTAACAGACCCAAATCGCCATGCTAGAGCGCGTATTATCGAATGGGATGCAAATGGTTTTCCGGTTTTATCACCAGAGCAGCCAGATTAATACCTGAGTGCTTAACAGAAAAAAGGGTGCCATTGGCACCCTAAAAGGTTGGAATTAAGTTTTACCAGAAACGGTAGTAAATAAATGCCGTGATCCCGATGATCCCTGCGGTATGAATGTAATCCCATTTATCTAAACCAGCTGCTACTTCTTTTAAAGTGGCTTTATCTAGACTTGAGAAGGTTAGTCCTTTGAGTTGTTCATCACTGGCAGGCTTTGTGAAAATACTCACCACAATCATCAGTACTACCACGACTACAAACAGCAAGATACAGTAGTACAACCAGTTCATATCAGTGATCCACGCAAATGACGAGCCGCTTAAATCATCTTTAAATGGCAATAACACTAAGCGGATCATACCCAAGATAAAGCCAGATACTAAACCAACGAAACCAGCCGTTGGAGTGATACGTTTACTGCATAAACCTAATAAGAATACCGCAGCAATACCAGGAGCAATCAGTGATTGCACGCTCTGCAGATATTCATACAGTACGTCTGCAATTAAACTCATAATAGGTATCCACAATAAACCTAAAATAACTATTGCAACGGTTGCTAAACGACCTACTTTTAACAGGTGTTTTTCAGTTGATTCTGGTTTGAATTTCTTATAAAAGTCGATAGTAAATAAGGTAGCTGATGAGTTAAATAATGACGCTAACGAACTCATCAATGCAGCAACAAGGCCACCAATTACAATGCCTTTAACACCCGACGGTAGTAGCTCTGCGACCAGTGTAGGAAATGCTTGATCGGCACTGTCATAACTAATTATGCCTTTCGCTTTTAATGCGTAAGCTATCATCCCTGGTACTAAGAAGATAAAAATAGGGAGTAATTTTAAGTAGCCTGCAAACATAGTACCGCGGCGGGCTTCTTTAATGCCTTTGGCTGAAAGTACCCGTTGTACGATATATTGGTCAGTACACCAGTACCAAAAGCCAATGATGAATGAACCAAAAATGATGCCCGGCCATGGGAATTCTTTATCGGAAGCGCTGCGAATTAAGTGCATGTTTACATCATTTAAGCGCTCTACTTCTGACCAGCCACCGACTTTATCCAAACCAACAACTAAGATAACCACAGAGCCGATGATCAACACAGGGGTTTGTAGCACCGAGGTCCACATTATTGCTTTCATACCACCGAGAACGGTATAGATACCGGTGATCACGACTAAGCCTATAGCGGATATCCAGAAAAAGTCTATGCCCCAAATACTTTCAATACCGAGAATTGTTTTAAACGCGATCCCCCCAGCATAAACAGTCACGGCGACTTTGGTGAGTACATAACTGATTAACGAGATAACCGATAAAAAAGTACGCGATTTAGAATTAAAGCGGCGCTCTAGAAACTCCGGCATGGTATAAACTTTACTACTCCAATAAAAGGGCACAAACACCCAACCAAGTAATAATATTATCCATGATTGCATTTCCCAATGGGCTAACGCCATGCCAGACTGTGCACCTGCGCCAGATAGACCAACTAAATGCTCAGAGCCTATATTCGATGCAAATATTGACGCGCCAATTACCAACCAACTGGCATTACGCCCCGCTAAAAAATAATCTGTAGTATCTTCTTCTTTTTGTCTCATGGAGACGACGACAACGGCCAATAGCAAGACAAAAAACCCTGCTAGCACCAGCCAGTCTAGTGTACTTAATTCGATCATCTTTGATTCCATTTAAGCCCGAAGTCAACTTCGGTAAGTTTGTGTGTAATAAAAATATTATAATACAAATTAGTTAAATGAAAGATATTTGTTAAAATTACTGCTTTAATAGGTTAAAGACCTTAATTAGGTAAAATATCCCTCTTTAAACACAGTAAGTGATTTGGAAGATGACGCAGGAAAATTATAGTAGTATCATACAATAAGTATTTATAAAGGAACTGTTTGTTTATGGCACGCATTGAAAATTTAAATTTGTCACAACAGGTAACCAACGAGCTAGGTAAAGCGATTATTAATGGCCATTATACCGCTGAAAGTGGCTTGCCGACTGAAGCAAAATTATGTGAAGAGTATGGCATTAGCCGTACTGCTGTTCGTGAAGCTGTTAAAATGCTTGCAGCAAAAGGACTTATTTCATCGCGACCACGTCAAGGTATTCGTGTCGAGCCCGCAAATACATGGAATCTATATGATACCAGTGTTTTAAAGTGGCTACTTGAAAGCAGCCCTTCGCTGCATGTATTAAAAGAATTCTTGCAAGTGCGCTTAGCGATTGAGCCACAAGCGGCTGCCCTTGCTGCAAGGCGTGGTGACAAAGCAGCGATAGCAGAAATTGCGCTTGCTCTTGAGAATATGCAAGCTGCTGCTGATGCACCTGATGGCGAAATCCATGAAGCTGACTTGTCTTTTCATACCGCTATTTTATTTGCCAGCGGTAATCGCTTTTTCTTTCAGTTACGTGATTTTATTCGCACCGCATTAAATGTCAGTATTCAGCATACTACACCTGCCAAGGGCAGTAAAAAAGCGATTGCTGATGAGCATTTTAAAGTGTATCAAGCAATTTTAAATGGTGAACCAGAGCGTGCTAAAAATATGATGACCTATATGATTGACGAAGCGATGTCATTCATTGAAAAAGAGATTGCTGATAAAGAAGCAAAGCACATAGCGAAATAAGCGCGTTTTGTTAAATCTTAATATTTAAGGAAATCATGCCAACTTCAACAACACACATCACAACTTATCCAAGTCTCGCTGGTAAGAGTGTTTTTATTACCGGTGGTGCCACAGGTATTGGTGAAATAATGGTGAAACGCTTTTGTCAGCAGCATGCAAAAGTAACGTTTATTGATATTGCTAAACAACAAAGTCTGCAGCTATGTAAACAGCTTGCAGGACAATATCGTTATGATCCTAATTATATATACTGTGACTTACGTGATATTGAGCAATTAAAAGCAGCCATTGAAACAACCGGAAAAATGCAAGGCGAAATCAGTGTGTTGATCAACAATGCCGCTGACGATACACGTCACGTTGCAGATAGTATGAGTGTTGAGTATTGGGATGATAAACTTGCCGTAAACCTTCGCCCATGTTTTTTCTCAGCACAAGCAGTGGCACCGCAAATGCAACGCATTGGTGGTGGAAGCATTATTAATATGGGCTCAGTGAGTTGGCGTGTAAAACAAACTGGCATGCCAGCTTATACAACGGCCAAGGCTGGCATAGAAGGACTTACTCGCTCATTAGCGGCAACATACGGCAAAGACAACATTCGTATCAATACCTTAGTACCAGGCTGGGTAATGACAGAGCGTCAAATTACACACTGGTTAACGCCAGAAATGATTGAAGATGTTAGGCACAATCAGTGCATTAATGAAACATTGCAGGCTGATGATATTGTTAATGCGGCATTATTTTTAGCGGCAGATGACAGCAAAATGATGACCGCACAATCACTTGTTGTGGATGCCGGTTGGACTTAACAACAATAAAAAAATTTACCTATCGGTAATCATATTATAATATTAGAATAATATTGGCTGTATATTAGTCAAAACCAGCTTAAAAGGTAGAAATGCGTTGCCCGATATTGTACTCGTTTATTTTATATTAATAATAGGAGCATGCTTACAGTGCGTTATTGGCTTTGGTCTGGGCTTACTGTGCGTGCCTGTTTTGTACTGGTTGATGCCCGAGCTAGTACCCGCTCCTATGATCCTAAATGCTCTTTTGATCACAGCTTTACTCACCGTCAAGCATCGTGGCGCAATTGATATCAAGCAAACAGGCTACTCCATTTTTGGTGGAGCACTCGGTGTACTCAGTGCCGCCACTGTAATGGTGTATGTTGACTCTGATCAATATCGGCTGCTCTTAGGCAGTTGTTTATTACTTGCTGTTGGTTTGTCTTTAACGGGTTGGTCGCCTAAATTGACCATGTTATCTAACCTTGTTGCGTCTATTGCATCCGGGTTTATTGGCACCACAACTTCTGCAGGCGGTGCACCAATGGGGTTGCTGTATCAAGCACAAAATAAAGATAAAATTAAAGCAAACCTCAGTATCTTTTTTGTATTCATTAATCTGTTTGGAATTCTTGCTTTATTAGTAACAGGCTCCGCTGATATGAATGATATTATGTTATTTTTAAAGTGCTTACCGGCAATTCTAATTGGTTGGGGGGCTTCCTATTTTGTTAACAACAGTATCAATGAAAAGGCCACTCGTATATTAATTATCTTAGTTGCGACCTTCTCTGGCCTAGCACTTATTTTTATTCACCGTTAATATGGTTGCCCTTTAATGTGGCTTTAAATAAGGTTTCCATGGTAATTAACGCAATAAAAATGATTATCCCTTGCCAATGCCTACTTGGTGAAGGGCCTTATTATAGCCGTTCTTTTAACAGCTTATTTTGGGTTGATATTTTAAGTAAAGCGCTATACCGGTTTGATTTTACACAGCAAACATTACACACTTATCACATGCCGGAGCCTATCTGTTGGTTAATGGAAACTCAGGACCAACAACTTATCGCAGGATTTGAAAATGCAATTTACTACCTCGATAGCAACACCTTACAAAGAGGATTACTGTATTATCAACTCAATGAGCCTTCAGGTAATCGTTTAAACGACGCTAAAACTGATCGTCACGGGCATTTGTTTTTCGGCACGATGGACAAGCTTGAGCAGCAAAACTCAGGCTCGCTGTATCGGCTCGGTAATGGCAAAAGCTTACAAAAAGTGGATACAAACTATGTGATCAGTAATGGTCCTGCAATCAGTAAAAATGGCCGTATTTTATATTCAACAGAATCCTCCTCGCGCACTATTTACCAATTTGATTTAAACCCGCAGGGAAAGCTGAGCAACAAACGAGTCTTTGCAAAGTTTGACGAGTCAATGGGCTTTCCAGATGGTATGACAGTAGATAACGATGACCACCTGTGGGTTGCATCTTGGAATGGTCATGGCTTGTATCGTTTTAATGAAAAAGGCTCAGTGAGCAGCTTCTACCGACTCCCCGCACCACGCATCACCAGCCTAACCTTTTTTGGCGATGATCTCACGAGCATCGCTGTGACATCCGCACGCACCGGCCTAGGTGGAGATATGCTAGAAAAGTACCCCCACAGCGGCGCTGTGTTTATTTTACAAGCCAATGTCCAAGGGATCGCAGAAACCCCAGTGCAGCTGACATAGAGATACGAAATTACTGAGCATTTTGATCTAAAATAACCAAGCTCCATGGGTGGATTGTAAACACCGTGGTTTGTTTGAAATTCAGTTAATTTTCGCGCTAAAGCACGACCTACAACAGCGGTAGCTTAGGTGACGAGGGACCGACAAAAATATCGGGAATATTTTTTGAACTGCGAAGCAGGCCTTTATGGCGAAAGGCAGGACGCCTAAAGTAAACGGCTTATCTAGTAAATAGCGCAGCCTGAGGAAGTGAGGTCATGGATGACCGATGTAACCAAGCTCCATGGACGGATTGTTAACACCGTGGTTTGTTTGAAATTCAGTTAATTTTCGCGCTAAAGCACGACCTACAACAGCGGTAGCTTAGGTGACGAGGGACCGACAAAAATATCGGGAATATTTTTGAACTGCGAAGCAGGCCTTTATGGCGAAAGGCAGGACGCCTAAAGTAAACGGTTTATCTAGTAAATAGCGCAGCCTGAGGAAGTGAGGTCATGGATGACCGATGTAACCAAGCTCCCTGGACGGATTGTTAACACCGTGGTTTGTTTGAAACCCAGTTAATTTTCGCGCTAAAGCACGACCTACAGTACAGGGTATTTGGAGAATTGTTGAATTTATAAAGGGAGGCTGTTAAGCAACATGCAACGCTTTGGTTTGTCACGAGGTATACTCACAGCTATAAGCACATGGCTTTAATGCTCTTCGTCAAACACCTGAATTTGATTTCGGCCTGAGTTTTTTGCCAAATATAATGCGCTGTCGGCGGCGAGGATCATCATATCTGCGGTGGTTTTTTGGTCGGGGTAGCAGCTGTAGCAGCCTACGCTCATGGTGAGGTGATCAGCGACTTTAGAGTCTGGGTGAGCAATTTTTAATTGGTTTATTTGCAGTTGTAGTAACTTGGCGAATTTTAAACAGTGGGTTTTATCTATACTGGGTAGTACGATAGCAAATTCTTCGCCACCATAGCGCGCTGCTAAGTCGCCTTGGCGTTTACACAAACTATCCAGTGCTTGAGCTACCTGTTTGAGTACTTCATCACCTTGTTGATGGCCGTGATTGTCGTTGTACAGCTTAAAATAATCAATATCTGCAATGATCAAACTTAAGGGTTGAGCAGATCGTGTCGCGCGTTGGATTTCATTGGCTAAGGTTTGATCAAAGCAGCGACGATTGGCGATGTTTGTTAAGCTATCCAGATTAGCTTGTGTTTGCAGTTCTTTATTGGCTAATAGCAGTTGTTGTTGAATATGTTCTAGACGTTGCTTATAAAAAACATTTTTGAGCGCATTGGCAATAATTTCACCTACGAGTTTAATACGCATCAGATCGGTGTCGGTCCAATTACGCATATGTGTTACGCAATCACAGCCAATAAACCCAAATAAAGCGTTTTCCGAGCGTAGCCCAATACATAAAACAGACTTAATACCTTCAGCTTCAAATTCAGCTTTTTCAGCCACAGCACTTGCGGGCAACAAACTAACATTTGGCACGTTGAAAACGTGTTTTTCGTTCATCGTAGCAAAAAAATACGGCAGTAAATCTTGTGAGATACCTTGTAGTTTTTCTTTAAATGGTTTGACTTGTGTATTGACCCACTCGTGGGTGTTACTCATGGCTTTGCCGTTTTCACTAAACTGAAATAAGTAACTGCGGTCGGCATCACAAAATGTACCAATGGCTTTTAAAGCGCTTTCGATTTGTTGATCTAAATTGTCACTTTGTATATCGATAAGCTGGGTTGAAATTTTTGCGATAACTTCGTCAAAGTCAGCTTGCTGGGATGTGATTGAATGTGGCTCACAGGCGAGCATCATTAATTGCGGTGCAATTAAACTGTAGGTAACTTTGATGCCCAATGCGGTATTTTTCTTTATAATTTTGAAATTGTGTTCAGCGCTGTTTTTAGGTGTTAAAAACGTTTTGAAATCAATGGGGCTGTTTTCGCATAAAGGTAAAATAGAGAAATGTTCAAAGGCATGTTGAACGGGGCTGGTTGTGGGCATCAAATCAAATAACTGCTGGCATGAAGCGTTTGCATGCAACGTATCAGCTTGATCATCAAACAGCATGATTGCAATTGGTAATGCGTGTAATGATTGCCAAATTTCATCGACTGAATACTGTTTCACTGGTTTTCCAACCTCCTATTAACATATGTAGCTTACATTCAATTATAGGAAAATGGTACTTTAATTGTGCGTTTAATAGAGAAATTAGCGAGATATTAAGTTTTATAGTGCGTTTGAGTCTTGGAAGTACTACAATTGATACTGTATATCATTACCCCCTTTTCGATCTTTCTTAGAATGATGATTTTTAGCACACTTAAGCACAGGTAAAACCGCTTTTCATGACTGACATTACAACGCATCAAGCTTCTCGCCGCAGATTATTAATAGCACTCGCTATTACCTGTTCATTTATGGTTATTCAGGTTATCGGCGCTTACTTTGCTAATTCGTTAGCTGTGCTGGCCGATGCGGGGCACTTATTTGTTCATAATAGCTCTTTATTTATAGCGTTAATTGCCTCTAGCTTAGCAATTCATTTGGCTAAAAATTATAATGATGGCTATCAAAAAGCAGAGTTAACGGGTGGTTTGATCAACGGCTGTTTGTACTTGGCGATCAGTTTAGTGATTTTATATGAAGGTGGGGAGCGATTTTTACACCATCATGAAGGGCTGGGACCTGAAGTTAATAGTTATTTAATGTCGGTCATTGCTGCGACAGGTTTTTTATTTCACGGTGCGGCGGCTTGGGTATTATATAAAGGCCGCAAGGCTAGTATTAACGTGTATGCCGTTTTTCTACATTCATTTTTTGATTTAATATCAACCGTGTCTACTTTTATTGCTGGGGTACTTATTTACCTCACTGGCTGGAGCGTGATTGATATTTTATCGAGTATGTTGATTGCGCTGTTTGTGTTGTTCACTGGTATCAAGGTGATAATTAGCTGTGTGAAAGGGTTACGTTTAAATAAAGCTAAACTGCCTGATGTGGCTGATATTGAGCAAGCAATTGGTCAAGTTGAACACGTGGAAAATGTGCATAATGTGACGGTGAGCCGTCGTGATAAAGATCTTGTAGTCGGTGCACATGTGGTGTTAAAGCAGCATTGTACAAAGGAAAAACATGACGAAGCATGCCGACTGAAGGTTGAGCAGTTGTTGGCACAACAATTTAAAATAGCCATCAGTGTGTTACAAATTGAAAGTAATGGTTGTAAGCATTAAATAATAATCGCTCGTTCACTTGGCAAAGTGGTTTTTTTCTTTTACTTTAAGGTATACCCCTTATTGTTTTGGACAATTCATTGCCAGTTTTTCAGCACCGTTATTTTGCTTTTTGTTGTTCCCTTTTATTAGGTGTGTTAGCTGGTTTTGTAAATCTACTGCCCTTTTGGTTTCTCGATAGCTCTGAATTTTTATTTGGCCAGTTTTTTGTTTTAATTTGCTTGCTATTGTTTGGCCTGCGTTATGCGTTAATTGCTTGTGTAATTAGTGCAATGTTCATTTTTTATCGCTGGGGGCATTGTTGGCCGTCCTTGGTGTTTATTGGTGAAGTGATCTGGCTTTATTATTTCAGCCAGAGAAAAGCACGATTATTGTTTGTGCGTGGCATAATATATTGGCTAGTGATTGGTATTCCTATCTTAGCTGCGATTGGCTATTTTATTATTGCACTGCCTTGGCTAACAACGGTTACAGCACTGGTGAAGTATCTATTAAATGCGGCAATAATATTATGTGTTGTTGATTTAATTAGCTTTTTCTTTATTCAGCAAGCGTGGCAAAAACGCGCTTATTCACTGTACCAAATCCTCAATTACATCGTTAGTATTTTGATCATTTTGGTCGTGCTTCTTACTTCTATTGCCTTGACCAATAATCACTACGCTCGTATCGAGTATGAAGTAAAGGCACAGTTGTCTGAAAAATCAGAGGATATTGCCGCTAAAATAGACCTGTATTTAAATGATTATCGCCGTGGCATTGTATTAACTGCCAAAGCGATTGAGCAGGGGGTTGCGCGGGAAGTTGCACTGGAGCATTTAATGACGCTGTATCCTAGTTTTCTTAGCTCCATTGTGACCGATGAAAACGCCATTGCACGTGTATTTAATCCGCTTAGTTTACAGGAAAGTTTAAAAGGCAGTAGTTTATCGGTGGCCGACCGCGATTACTATATTCAAGGCAAAGATTCACCAAATGGCTATATTTCTAATATTTTTCGAGGCCGAGGCTTTGGTAATATTCCGATTGTTGGCGTGTCTGCACCTGTGTATATCAACGAGCGTTTTCAGGGAGTGGTAGAAGGCTCATTAATATTGGGGTCATTCGAACAATTTCGACCAACGATATTTGATAACCAAGGCGAGTTGATAGTACTTGATGCCAAAAAACAGGTGGTTTTTAGTACGTTGGAATCTCACTACCAAGTGCTGGCTCAACTTTCTGGCGAAGACTTTACGCACCTACAGGGTAATCAATATTCGATTATGACCACCGCCATCGATGGTGAGCAATATTATGTGAAGGTGGTTTTATCTCAGCAGCAAGGTTGGTATGTGGCCAGTTTATTACCACGTAAGTATGCCAATTTAGTTGCTGCCAGTGCATGGGGGCAATCACTGTTGTTGACAGTGTTGGTGATTATTCTGATCAGCATATTTATTACTCAATTGAGCCGTTGGTTAGTTCGGCCTATCGATGAGTTGGCAGAACAAATTGATGCCTTTGACCCTAAGGCTGATGTAGGAGATTTAGACACTAAGCATAATGCTTGGCTGGAAGTGTTTAGATTACAACAACAGTTTGCAACCTTAGCATTTAAATTAATAAGCAACTTTAAAGATTTAGATCAAGTCAATACAGAGAATGCTGCGCTCAACCAGCGCTTGAAGCATTTTAATGTGCAACTGGAATACCAAGTTAATGAAAAAACAGATGAGCTAATTAAAGCTGTTGCGGTTGCAAATCAAGCCAGCCAAGCCAAATCACAATTTCTAGCCAATATGAGTCATGAAATTCGCACCCCACTGAATGGAATTATGGGATTGACCGATATTTTACTTAATGCAAATGACCTAAAGCCAGAATACCGTGACCAACTGCAAATGGTACAACAAAGCGCAAAAAATTTATTATTGATTTTAAACGATATTTTAGATTTTTCTAAAATTGAAGCGGGTGCTCTCAAACTTGATATTCATACAGTGCCGATACGCCAGCTATTTAGCCAAATTGCGCAGGTGTTTTCTGATACCGGTGTACGCCCTGAGGTTGAATTTGAGTTTACGATGACAGCGGCAGTGCCTGACGCAGTAGAACTCGATTCACTCAGGCTAAGCCAAGTCGTTAATAATTTATTGAGTAACGCCGGTAAATTTACCAAAATGGGTAAGATTACCATGCAAATAGACTACTCAAATGGCAATTTGTCTGTAGTCATTAAAGACACTGGCATAGGTATTTCAAAACAACAACAAAGCATTTTGTTTAATGAGTTTACGCAAGCCGATATTTCGACGACCCGAGAGTATGGCGGTACTGGGTTGGGGCTGGTGATCTGCAAACGTATTGTGCAATTAATGAATGGTAAACTCAGTTTAGACAGTGAAAAAGATGTGGGTAGTTGTTTTACCATTATTCTGCCTGTGACAGTTGCAGAGCATAAAGCGGTTGATGATACGCAAGCCATTTTACCTGATCTATCAGGGGTAAAAGTGTTGTTAGTTGAAGATAACCCGATCAATCAAATTGTGATATCAAAAATGCTGACACAAACTCATTGCGAGCTTGAAATTGCCAGCGATGGTGAAAAAGCATTACTGAGTTTGCAGCAAAATAGGGCTGATATCATCTTGATGGACTGCCAAATGCCGGTTATGGATGGTTATCAATGTACGACACATATCCGTGAAAACAGTGATAAGTTTGGCCCCGTGGTTATTATTGCTATTACCGCCAACGCGTTTGAAGAGGATCAAAAGCGCTGCCTCGAAGTCGGTATGAATGATTTTATAGCTAAACCAGTTGAGCGTAGTCAATTGTATCGCTGCCTTAAAAAGTGGGGCAATCGCTAAGTCGCGTTAACTTAGAACTTATTAAGCAGTATGCAATTGCTGATGTACGGTTTGAATATAGTCGTCATTTATTAGCTGAGCTGCTGTGGTTGGTCTTGCGAAATAGTAACCTTGTAGGTCATCACAACCTATCTGATTTAAGAAGTGCATTTGTGCAATAGTTTCTACGCCTTCAGCAATGCAATATAAACCTAGGTTTTCAGCTAATGTGTGAATTGTTTTGATAATTGATTCGTTGCTGCTATCTAAGCCAATATTGCGCACAAAGCTTTGATCTATTTTAATGACATCAATTGGAAATTGGCTCAGATAGGTTAAAGACGAATAACCAGTACCAAAATCATCCAATAATAATTTAAAACCTGCGCTTCTAAGTGCATGTAATTGCTTTGCGGCTTTATTTTTGTCATCAAGTAAGGTGTTCTCGGTGATCTCTAAGCGCAGCTGGCTTGGTTTTATATTATGCTGATTGAGAATAAGCAGTAAGCGTTCGGTTAAATTGGATTTTAAAATATGCATCGGTGAGAGGTTAAGCGATAAATAAAAACGTGAATTAGCTCTAAATAGGGGGGCTAGCTCTTTAAGTGCACGCGCAAGCGCTTGCTCAGTGAGTACATTTATTAAGCCAGTTTCTTCAGCTATGGGAATAAATACGGCTGGTGAGATCAGCTTAGCTTGATGTTGCCAGCGCATCAGCAACTCTACACCATTTATTTTTTTTGTTTTAGTATTTACGATAGGCTGGTAATTATTAAAAAATAAATCATCTTTGTATGCATCTTTTAAAGCATTTTCAAGAAGTAATTTTTGCGTGATTTGATTATTCATTTGCTCAGTAAAAAACTTAAAGCCATTACGTCCAGACTGTTTTGCATGCATCATTGCAATATCGGCATTACGAATAAGTTCATCGGTGGTATTGGCATCAAATGGGTATAAAGCGACACCGATACTGGCTGATATATTGATGGCAAAATCATTGATCACTACACGTTTTGCAAGTTCCTCTGTCAGGCTTCGAACTAATTCACTTAAACCTTGTGGTGAGTCTAAGTTTTTAATTAGTAGTAAAAATTCGTCACCACTTTGGCGCCCAACAATGGCATTTTTAGTCAGCATGTTATTCATTCTGTTAGTAATATCACATAACAGTTGATCGCCTACCGCATGCCCAAACGAGTCGTTGACGGGTTTAAATTTATCTAAGTCAATGAAAAGTAGAGCAACAAGCGAGGCACGTTTATCGGCGTCTTTAATTGCTTGGGATATCTTTTGATACATTAATGAGCGATTTGGCAGTTTAGTTAATGGATCGTAGTTAGCCAGATAGCGAAGCTCATTTTCAGCACGCTTTTGCTCGGTAAGGTCTGAAATCACCACCACGTAATAGCTCACGACCTCAGTGTCTTTTGCGACGGCAGTAATACTAATATGAATTGGGTGTGATGGATTTGTTTTGGTTTTGATATAAGCATCACCATGCCAATTTTGTTTTGGTGATAGTGATTTTAGAATGTTAATAAAATCAAGGTATTGTTTTTTACCCATTGCTCTTAAAAAGCGTTTTAGCTCAAGTTTTGCGGTGTTTGCTTGGATAGAAAAAGCCTCTGCGAAACTGTTGTTAACAGAAAATGGCAGCAGCTGAGAATCTAAAATAAGCAGCCAATCGTTGATTTGGCTGAATGCTTCACCAAGCACTGCTGCCTGCAGTGCTGTGGCACGTTGCTCGGTAATATTAGTGTATATGCCCGTGAGCTTTAAGGGGAAACCTTGCGCATCGGTTTCAATCACTTTGCCAATATCTTGATACCATAACCAGTGGCCTTTTGCATGCTTAAGGCGGTAGGTTATTTGCCATTGCTCATTACTGCTTTGATTTAAGAATGCTTGCCAGTCATTGCTAAACTGACGCTGATCATCTGGATGAATAAGGGCTAAATAGGCATTAAATCCTAGTTTCTGCGGCCATGTTTTATAGCCTAGCTCATGCTTGAGCCGTTGCTGAGTGATCCACTGAGCATTAATGTCGACTTCCCATACGCCACTTTTACTGCTATTTAATGCCAACTCAGTTTGTTGTTGCGACTGCAGAATTTCATCATGGGCGTGCTTTGTAACGGCTTGGCGAGCGCGGTATTGCCAAAAAATGAAAAATAATACTGCCAAGATAATAACAGTATACAAACTGATCGCTAAAGGTGAGCGCCATGGAGCGTAAGCCACATTAAAATGAAGGGTTTTTGTCTCTCCTAAGCCTGCGCTATTTAAATTGTAAGCTGCAATCGACAGCGTATAGTCACCAGGGGGAAGTTTAGTAAAAAATAGTTTATTACTTGTGTATTCATCATAACTAAGTGAGCTTGGTCCCTCCAACATGACTTTAAAACGTGTTTTATCGACATTTTGGTAGTCAAAGTTTGAAAAACTAACTTCCAGTCCCATGTCTTCATCACTGAGGTTTAATGTTTGCTCTGCATATTGCTGAGGGTGATAATTCAGTGCTCGTGAAAACAACGTAATATCAGTGATTTCAGTTGTTGCGTTGTGACGATCATCAGGCACTGATAGAAAATCTTGCGGTGCGAGAGTCAACATCCCGCGAGTGCTGCCAAATGCTAACCTCCCGTCAGCTAGTTGCAGGTGTGAGTCAAAATTGAACTCGTTGACAGTAAGCCCATCTTTTACTGTGTATGCATGCACTTGCATTGAACTTAAATCGAGTCGGTAGAGGCCATTATTACTACTCATCCATAAAAACCCAAATTGGTCTATTTGCAAAGCAGCCAATGCCTTGGCTTTTAAACCCGTTTTTGTATTAACGCGATATTTTATATCATAGCTGGTGGCATCAATGCCTATTAGTCCTTCTTGGTTTGAGGCCAACCAAAGGGTGTTATTATAATCGATCACCCAATCTTCTATTGTTACATAATTCAATGGATTGTAGTTTTCGACAGCGTAGACTAGGGTAAGCAATTGGGTTTTTTCATTATAGCGATATAAAGCCCCTGACATGCTGAGTAAATAATCCTCAGGGTGACTTGGTAATGGCTTTAAAAATCGATGTGCATTTTTTGTATCTAATTGTTCTTTTAGACCTTTTATTACCCGAGTATGGCCTGTTTTACCCATATATAGAAAGTAGTTATCATCGTTAAAAAATGCAAAATTGTCATCGTCAATTTGATGATAACCATAGATTGGACTTTGCTGAAAAATATTTTTGCTGGCTTCGTCCATCGGTAATGGCAGTTGTTGTTCTGTGTGAGTATCAAATAAAGCTAAGTGGTTATATAACAGTAACCATAAGTAACGACCGGGTTCATTTAGATCAGCGCCAGCAATGCCATACACTCCAAATTGGCCATAAAATGCTTTGCTATCATCGCTGGTTAGAAAAGTGCCGTTGGTTGTGCCATCATCTGCTATTTTAGCTAAGCCATTTTCAGTACCTAACCAGATATTGTTTTTGTCTTGATGGATAGCAAGAATAATATTGTTATGTAGTTTATCAGCGGCAGTGATTTGCACATTACCGAAACGTCGAGCCAAACTTGACCAAGTGAATACACCTTGAGAGCGTGATGCTAACCACATAAGCCCTGTTTTATCGACCATAATGTCGAGAATGGTGTTATCTGTCATATGAAACTTACTTTGGTCAAAGCGCAATAAAAATTCGCTTTTACCTGTACTACGGTGATATTGATACAAGCCACTTTCTGTGACGATAAACTCGCCATAGGGGGTATTGACGTAGTCCCAAATGTTATGCTCAGGGAATAGTGCAGCAACAGCATCAAAATTGAGACGGTTGTTATCATCAAAGGGGATTGAATATAACCCTTCAACCGTGCCAACTAATAAGCCTAGCTGCGGATCAACAGTTAAAAACTTGGTATTGTTTTTATCTGCAGTGAGCTTATCTTTAGCAACAAGGGGGATCTTAGTTATATGATCGTCAACGAGTGATTTAGCGTATAAGCCATCACTTGTGGCGATATATAAAAAATTATCATGGATGGTCAGTGCCCGCACGATGTGATCATCTTTATTGAGCGAAAATTCGTGGCTAAATGTATTATTTTTAATATCAAAAATATACACATGCTCATTAATTGCATAATAAAAATGCTGTTGATATTCAGTAATAGCCAAAATAGGAGAATAGCGGCTATCTTCAGCATTTAATTTACCGGAGTAAACTTTTTCTACTTCAAGTGTGACAGGGTCGATTAGAAACGCACCAGAGTATTCTGTCGAAACAAATATATCGCCGTTGCTTGTTTCAAATAAGAGAATAATCATCAATTGATCGAGGTTGTATTTGCTGGAAAAGGTTTTGACTTGATAGCCATCAAAACGATTTAAGCCCTGTAGAGTGGCAATCCAAATAAAACCAAGCTTATCTTGCAATGTACTACTGACATGGCCTTGTGATAGTCCTTCATCAGTCGAAATACGCTGTAATTGTTGAGCATAATTTTGAGCACCTGCAGTCATGCTGCACACACAGAGAATGATACTGAATAAAATAAGATACACGTTGCACAGCCGCACTTATGTTATTACTCCAATTTAGTAAAAAACGCGAGTCGTGAGTAAATATAGCATAACAATTTGCTGTTCAATTAAAGAATTAGCCATATTAACTGCATTAATCTATACCTACTATTGATACGCTATATTATCTAGCATAAGGTTATACGGTAATGGTAAATGCATTAGGGTGATCGCTATGGTTATTTTACAGGAAGCTAAAGTTGCTAAATTCATTTAACGCACAGGCAGCGCAAAGCCTACTATTAGTCATTGATATCCAAGAAAAATTACAACCGGCTATGAAACGTTTCGAGCAGGTAAAACAGATCACAATGCAATTAGCGAAAGCGGCTGAGTTACTGCAGGTTCCAGCTTTGCTCACTGAGCAATATAAACAAGGCCTCGGTGAGACTGATCTGCAAATACAACAGCAATTTAAGCAGGTTAACTATTTTGATAAAACACATTTTAGTGCTTGTAAAGAGCCAGGCTTTTTAGAACAGCTGGCAACTTATCAGCGCCAGCAAATTATTGTGGTGGGAATGGAAGCTCATGTTTGCGTATTACAAACATGTTTTGACTTATTGGCAAATGGGTATCAAGTATTTTTGATCGCCGATGGCGTCAGTTCACGTAATGATTTACATCGAGAGTTGGCCATTGAGCAACTTAGACAAGCAGGAGCGGTGATAAGTTGTGCAGAAAGTGTAATTTTTCAATGGACTGATATTGCAGCCACCCCAGTATTTAAAGAAATTTTAAAAATTGTAAAGTAATTTAATGCTCTATAATTATAATGTACCTCAACAAAAGTCAGCGTGTGTGGCGACTTTTGTAACCGAATATTGTGAGCTTTAACCGCACGGATGCTTTATAGAATTTGCTTGGAGTGACTATGTCTAGTGTGAGTCGATTGTTTACAGCTATTTTTACTTTGTTGTTTATTGAGTCTTTGGCTGTCGGCTGGTATTTTTCAACTTTAGTGCCAGCATTTGTTGTTGGTTTACCATTGTTGATTTTTCCAATTTGGCTATTACGTACTCAGCCCACTAATCCGCTAACACCTCATGTAGTTGCTGCGGCGATGATGATGTTTTCATTTTTACATATTCAACAAACCTTTGGTTTAATTGAAGTGCATTTTGAAATATTCATTTTAATGGCAGTATTGATCATGTTTGTGCAGTGGCGAGTCTTTATTACTGCCATAGTGTTTGTTGCAATTCACCACTTATCTTTTTATTTCTTACAAACTCAAGGGGCGGGTTTTTATGTTTTTGATCCGGACCGTTTAGCTTTTACTACTGTTCTCATTCATGCAGGGTATGCAATTGTTGAAGCGTTTGTTGCCGGCTATATAGCAAAAACATTGCAAAGAGAGCGCCGCGGTGGCATGTCACTTAGTTCAGCCACTGAAGAAATTATGCAAGATCCAGCTCATATAAAATTATCTGTGCGTGCTGATGATACGAAAAGTGATGCTGTAAAAGGTTTTAACACACTGTTGGATACGCTTAATAAAGTAATTGAGCAAGTGAAAACAGAATCAGTATCATTGCAAAGTAATTCGCAAGAGCTGGTGGCGGTGCATGATGAGCTGGCTGATGCCGCCACGAGTCGTACGGTGCAAACTAATAATATAGCTGTTTCAGGTGAGCAGGTTGCCCAAGGCTTTACATTAGTAGAAAAAGAAAGTGAAATATTAAAGCAACAAGTTGACACTATTACCTTGGCGGCCAGTGATGCCTTAATTAAAGTGCAAGAAACAGATAACAAAAGCCAAGAGCTACGCCATCATTTAAATCATACCGAAGAACAAATCAACCACCTTGCGCTTGCGTGTGAGGTGATATCGAGTTTATTAAGTGAGATATCAGGTATTGCAGAACAAACTAATTTGCTTGCTTTAAATGCTGCGATTGAAGCAGCCCGAGCAGGCGAGCAAGGACGTGGTTTTGCTGTAGTAGCTGACGAAGTACGCTCATTAGCGAATAACAGTAAAGCGACCACTGATAAAATTGCCAACACGCTTAAAGATCTGGTCAGCAATAGCCGTAACGCAACGCAATCGATGGAAAATTGTATTGATGTAGTACAACAACTCACGCAAATTAGCAGTACGATGAAAGATAATATTTTAAGTGTGTCTGGGCAGATAAATACTGTCGCCAGTAGTGCTGAATCAGTTGCGCGGGTGGTTGCTGAACAAGCTGGCAATACAGCGCGGATCGCCTCGGGTACAGATAGCTTGCGCTCTAGCCAAGATCAAGACACAAAAATTGTTGAGTTATTAACTGCAAAAGTACAAATGATCGATGTGAGTATTGATCTATTAGAGCAAAGTATTGCTAAGTTTAAGTAAATCACAGTATAAATTATTGGCTGTGATTGGGCTTTGGTTAGCATTTGTGATTGCTGCATTAATCTACTTTCAGCTGTCAGGGCTTAGGGAGTTTGATCCGCAGTGGCAATTACATCAACCACACTGGTTAAAGCGTTTTAAAATGGAGTCTGATTGGCGGCCAAGTGATCAAGCTAGGTTGATGATTATTATTGATAAAGAATGCGCATGTACACGGCGCTCTGAAAATCATATTCAACAATTAAACGCTTATGCGCTAAAGCAAAATATTAGCGTTGCTATCATTGAGCGAGATTTGGCTAGCGCCAAGTTAGTGCCTAATACACCTGCTGCGGTATTGTTAGATAAACAAGGCGAGCTTGTTTATGCTGGCCCTTTATCAGCAGGACTTGCTTGTTCAGCTAGCGACGGTTTTGTTGAACTGGCAATCAATAATCTTAGTGCCGGGTTTAATAGTAAGCTGTCAATATCAGATACCCGAGGCTGTTATTGTGTAAGTAAATAGCACTGATGTTGTAAATGATATTAATTTGCATTATCATGCACAGCAATTATTTGCTGTGGAAATATCAATGAACTCTTCTTTAATGATGCTTGCGACAGGAGCTATTTTTCAATCAAGTGCTTTAATGGCGGCAGAAAAGCCATATCCAATACCCGATCACCAGTCAGCTAGTGTTGTAGAAAAAGACATAGAAACTATTTCAGTTGTGGGACGTGCTTTTTCAATGTACCGGCCTACTGAGTCGACATTTGGTACTCGCACTGATACGCCCCTTGAAAAAATTCCACAGTCTATTCAGGTGATTCCGCAAGCCTTAATTAGCGATCAGGCCGCACGTCAGGTAACCGATCTGTATAGCAATATTGCAGGAGTAAATGGCTTTAGTTATTCAGGGGTGACGTTTCGTGGTTTTCGCCAAGATGAAATTTTATACGATGGTGTAAAAGGCGATCCATTTAGTGGCTTTGCAGTACCGCAGTTATTTAATATTGAACAAGTGGCGGTTCTAAAAGGCCCAAGTGGTGCGGTCTACGGCAGCGGTAATCCCGGTGGCATCATTAACTACATGACCAAAAAGCCAAGTTATACCAGCAGCACAACTTTAGCACTTGAAGTAGGCAATGATGAGTTTTTTAGCGCGGCTGTTGAATCCACTGGCAGTGTTAATGACGCGCAAACACAAGCCTACCGAGTGGGTCTTTATAAAGATTCAGATAAACCATTTCGTGAGAACACCAGCGAAGACAATACCATAGTTGACTTAGGCTATCGTTTTGATTTTACCGACGCCACAAACCTAGTACTGCAGTACACTCATATTGATCAAGAATTAGGTGGGGCACGGTTACGCGGGGTGCCAGTGGATGAAAATGGTAATTTTATTGCTGATATTAGTTGGAATCATAATGAAGCAACGGATTACCAAACCGTGCTTGCAGATGTGTTTCAAGCCAGCTTTAAACATCAGTTTAATGATGTAGTTAGCACAGATGTAACTGCGCGTTACTTTAAAAATGAAGCAAATCAAAATTATCATGAACCTCGTGGACTAAGTGATAGCGATGCTGATGGCGTGTTGGATTGGAGTGAGCGTGAATTTCGTGATCAACAACGCGAAAATACCGGACTTAGCTTTACTGCCAATTTAATTGCACAAACGCAGCTTGCTGCCATGCAGCATGTCATGCTGGTGGGCGTAGATTGGTACAAGCATGAGTTTGATGCCGTTTATAAAACAGCTGTACAAGCCAGTAAAGGTGGTCCAGTGCCAGGGATCTCAATTTTAACTCCTGAATACGGGCTGACCTCAAAAGAGGACTATGATTTAGAGAGCGTGGCACCGCGTTTATCAACAACCGAATCAACTCGTGTAGGTGTCTATGCGCAGGATCAAGTGGATGTAACCGAGCTGTGGAATGTCACTTTTGGCTTACGGTACGACCGTTTTGAAGACGCCGATCTGCTTAATAACATTGAATTTTCAGACAGCGATGTCACGTACCGTATTGGCACTAGTTATAACTTAAACGATACCTTCTTCCCGTATGCACTGTATGGCACCGGTTTTATGCCACAATCAGCTAGTGATCAGAACTCTGATGTGGGTGGGCCGTTTAAACCTGAACACAGTAATATCGCCGAGCTTGGTTTACGTACTAAGCTGTTTGATGATTCGTTAGCGGTGAATATGGCAACCTATAGGATCATTCGTAATAACATTTTACAAGCCAGTACAGAGCTATCTGATACGGGGATTGATCAAATGGAAGCGCTGGGTGAAGTTGATAGCCGTGGTTTTGAACTGGAAATTGTTGGTGATGTTACCGACCGTTTAGTGATCACAGCAAGCTATGCTTATAATGATACCCGTATTGTAGAGCAAAGCGAAAAGTTCTCAGCGCAAGCAAATGGTAGCGATAAATTTGCCAATGCGCCGCAAAATACCGCAGGGTTATGGACACGCTATGAGTTGCCGCAATTATACTCGTCAATTGCGGCGGGGCTTGATTATGTTGACGAACAGGTGAGTCTTGATGGTTATAAGGTTCAGCCGTATACCGTTTATAACATGGCATGGAAAACTGAGTATCAGCAGTGGGTTTGGCAGCTATCAGTGAAAAATGTATTTAATAAAGAGTATGCATCAAGTGGTTTCATCACCCGAGCAGGGCACTTCCCCGGCGAGCCGCGCCGAGTGTATTTGTCAGCTAAATACACATTTTAAATAACTTGGTTTTATGAAAGCAAAGCAAGGGTTTAACTTGCATGCTTGGGCTGGGTTCTATATGAATTGGCTAAGAGTAAAACGTAAGCAACCGTCATTATTATAGTGGTTTGGTATTATGGGAGCGGTTAGTATACTGCTGCTTACTACACAGACTTTTAGTATTGGCCAAGCACTGGCAACGGTGTACTCGCCAGTGCTAAGATACCCAAACCACCTCAAGATGCCCAATGGGTTGGTTTAAATGCGATTTATACTGCGTTATTGATTTTAACAATAGAACCACTATTACTCGCAATCAATGCCTTGCCTAAATCGCTTTTAATTCCAACGACGCTCGCATTTTGAGGTGGTTTGGGTATACAGATAAATAATTAACTGGTGATTAAGCCATAGCAACCCAGTGCAACAAAAACCAAAGCAGCCATCACTCTTACTTTTGCCAGTGGAATACGTTTGAGCAGCGCATTACCCGCATAAATAACGGGAACATTGGCAAGCAACATCCCTAGAGTTGTGCCGATTGTGATCCATAATACAGATTGATATTGCGCCCCAAGTAACACCGTCGCTATTTGGGTTTTGTCGCCAATTTCAGCAATAAAAAAGAGCCCTAAAGCAACTAAAAAAGCCCCATACTGATCGTATTTATTGCTGACTTCTTCATCCTTATCGGGGATCAAAAGCCATAAGCCAACAATCATAAAACAGCCGTTAACAATCCAAGGTAAGTATTCAGATGTAAAGCTTCCTGCTAAATAGTTTCCAAACCATGCAGATAAGCCATGATTAATCAGTGTAGCGACCAAAACACCTAAAATAAGGGCGGTTTTATTGGCAAAGCGGGCAGCTAGTAATAAGGATAAAAGCTGGGTTTTATCGCCTATTTCAGCTAGGGCAACGGTGACGGTTGATGTGATAAAGGTATCCATTTTACTTCTATAAGGCGGGATCATTAAACCAAAGGTAAACGCCTATCTCCCGCCATGAGGATAGTGTTTACCCAGGTCTTGCCGATAATGCTTGCTACATTACAAACTTACCATGCACTGCGGTGCAATTATGTTGATAAGTTTACTTGCCGCACTTTAATAACAAAGCGGTCAAGCAGGCTACTCCCCCGAGAAGTGCGCACTTTGCCATAATATAGCTTTAGAGTAAAGGTACAGACACGGGATAGTCTCTTAAAGAGATGCTTTGACTTGTGTAAAAATAATATTCAGAGAAGGATAGGCAGTCGCAACCATGAGTACGTAGCGAGTATTTTTGGTTTTCATCGCTGACATTTCTCTGTGTGAAAAGTCAGGCATTGTCAAATGCTGTTTGCTAAAACTGGTTTAAACGATATCAAGTATAGGTAACACGACTGTTTATTCTAATGGTTCGTTTAACTACATGTTTACTCTGACTAATTCTAAGCGTATTGTTTAATAAAAAGTATGGGAACAATGAATTTATGAAAATCACCATAGATGATTTATCGTCAGGTGACGTTATTAAGTTATTAGAAGAACATTTAGCCGATATGTATGCGACGTCTCCACCCGAAAGTGTACATGCGCTGAATGTTGATAAACTAAAGTCGCCAGATATTACTTTTTTTAGTGGCTGGTTTGATGGTAATTTACAAGGCTGTTTAGCTGTTAAAAAGCTCGACTCTTCGCACCTTGAATTGAAATCAATGCGAACTAGCACCTCAGCTAGAAAATCAGGCGTTGCAACTAAGCTGCTTCAGCATGCGCTGAACTTTGCTGCTGAGCAAGGTTATCAAAAGGTCAGCTTAGAAACCGGCTCACAAGCGTATTTTGAACCTGCGCGAAACCTCTATGAAAAGTTTGGCTTTAGTTATTGCGGTCCTTTTTCAGACTACCTTGAAGATCCGCACAGTCGTTTTATGACTATAAGCTTATCTGAACGTGTTTTGATGACAAAGAGTTAAATAAATAGCTAACCGTGGGCTCGTATAGTTACTAAGCATTGGTGAGTTCATGGATGTTTTAAGTAAAGAGGGGATCAGTAATATTTGGTAAAAAATCGACAATACGAAAGTATAAGCAAATCCATTTTATGTTGTACAAAACATCAAAGTAACTGATTGAATCAAAATAGCAACTTAGCTATGGTTGATCCATTAATAAAAATAAATCAAAAAACGAGTTAATTTACAGGCTCGTTATAAGGATAAGGATGCCCATGAGTAAACTGACATTTTTAATCATATTTTTTATATCATCTTTTTCACTATCTGCTGAACAAACCAAAAACTTAGAGTTTGCTGACATGTTAAACAAGGAGATCCCATTAATTCTTGAAAACAGCAAAGCTCGTGGTATTGCTATATCAATTGTTCACGGTAAAGACGTGATAGGTTCATATTATTATGGTTATGCAGATATTGATAAAAGTACCCCAATCACTCGCGAGACTGTATTTAATATTGGTTCCGTCTCTAAAGTCATTACTGCTTGGGGGGTAATGAAGTTAGTTGAACAGGGTAAGATTAATTTAGATAAGCCAGTTAATGACTACCTAAAAAGGTGGAAAATTCCAAATTCACAATTTGACTCTAGCAAGGTTACTCTGCGCAATATTCTCTCTCATACTTCAGGATTATCATTAAGTGGATATAATGGATTAAGTGCTGAAGATCCTTTGCCTACACTCGTTGAGTCTTTAGAGGGCAATAACAGTGGTGATGGACCTGTTAAAATTATTCATGAACCAAACACTAAGTGGTCATACTCTGGTGGTGGTTATACGGTAGTTCAGTTGTTAATTGAAGATGTGTCTAATCAATCTTTCAGTGACTTTATGGCCAATAACGTTCTGATACCACTTGGAATGACCGAATCCTCGTTTGATATTACTAATATTCCTCAAGCAAAACTTGCTCGTCCTTATGATGAAAATGGCAACCAAACCCCGATGGTTTATTTCACGGAAACTGCAGCTGCTGGCTTCCTTACCACTGCGGATGATTTGGTAAAATTTAATCAAGCAGTGTTAAAAAATGATAAAGGTAATTACATAGGATCAAATATTTTATCAAATAAGATTATTGCAGATATGATCCAAGTCCAGCCTCATACAGGTGGACGTTGGAGCATGAGCTATGTCGTAGACACTGAAAATAGTAGTTTAGGTTTTGCGGGGTTTAATCGGGGTTGGACATCATTAACACGTGCAGTAATTGACAAAAATATTGGCTACGTAATTTTAAATAATAGTAGTGTTGGCGGCGTTAATAATGAAATTGATCAACTTCTGCTCTCTTTCATTAGTGGTAACTAAAGCGCAGGTTTTATATCAAGCACCTAAACTACGATAATGTTACGTTGTCATAGTTTTGGTTAAACTTTTAGCATCCCAAACGGCATTCAAGCAGCGCTTATCGTTGTAGGTAAGATAGACGGAAGTGGACATTTTCGCTCATTCAATAAGTGGTCGCACAGACCACTTACCTGAATTAATTATACATTACCTACTTTTGACCAACGCATTTCAAATTGCTCTTTTCCTGTATGTTCACAGATGCATTTATCGACATCAATAAAACCATGATGAAGATAAAACTCATGTGTTTTTTCATTCTCTGAGTAAACGGTTAACGTTAGTTCACTATACTTACCCTTTAGATGATTAAGTAACTGTGTCCCAATACCACAAGATTGTGAATCTGGATCCACGAAAATAGCAGGTATGCTCCCTTCGTAATGAGAAACAAAGCCAAGAATATTTCCTTCCGACTCATAAACCCATGATTCACAATTGGGTAGATACAAATCTCGCATGTTCTGCTTCTGTGAAAACCAATACTCTTCTGAAATGAAGTCGTGCGCTTTAATAGATGCTGCAAACCAGATAGATACAGCATTATCTAGATCATCTTTACGTAATGGTCTAATCATATTTTCCTCAATAATTAATATCTTAGGGAGACGAGGTTGTTCTTAATTGATATATCTAAAAAGTCAACGAACCCAACTCCATTGTTTGACGCTTCAATACTCTGTAATGGAGCGAATTACTGTTAATAACCTTTTTTATATTGCCGAGATGCATTCTGAGTGCTATTTATTAACTTCCCAAATGCCTTATCTTTCGATCTTTTTTCTGCCAACGATGCTCCGTTCAGAGCCTGTTCTCGCATCAGTTTTTGGTAACTATGCAGACGTCGTTCTGACAGGAGTCCATCTTTAATTGCTTGTTGAATCGCACACCCGGGTTCAGCCATATGCGCACAATCAGAGAAACGGCACTTATCTGCAAATTCACCTATTTCGCTGAAAGTTTCGCTCACTCCCTGTTCGCAACTACTGAGCTGTAGTTCACGCATTCCAGGTGTGTCCATAAGAATCCCACCTTGAGGAAGAACTTTTAATGCTCTATGTGTCGTGGTATGCCTGCCTTTGCTATCTTCTTCCCTAATTTCGCCTGTCTGCTGAGACTCATAACCAACTAACGCGTTAACCAGAGTCGATTTTCCGACTCCAGATGAACCTAAAAAGGCCAGAGTACTACCGTTATTGCAGTAGCTTTCAAGCTGCTTGATATCTTGCTTATCCAACGCATTTATGGTGTAAACGACAAGCATTGGGTCGAGTTTTTGAACTTGTAGTCGTTTGATATCAGAGTCTTCACATAAATCCGCTTTAGTAAGGATGACTACTGGCTCAACCTTAGCTTCTCGAGCGCTGGCTAAGTACCGCTCTATTCGGTTAAGACTAAAATCATAATTGACAGAGCAGACAATCATGGCGGTATCAATATTGGCAGCGATGAGCTGTGCTGACACTTTTGATCCTGGTGCTTTTCGTTCAAATAAAGACTGGCGTTCCAAGCGCTTACATATTCTTAATGTGTCATCAAATAGTACCCAGTCGCCTACGCAAACACTTTTATCAAAAGGCATAGGTCTTAAACTTGATTGTCCTTTCGGGGACACCACTATAATGCGGTCTCTGTGCTGTTCAGCAACCCGCCCAATGGTTAGGTTGCTTAACTCTTTTAGATTTACTTGTTGCTGAAAAAAAGGTTTCCACCCAAGCTGCTCAAGGGTAGGAGCTAAGTTGTTCATATTACTGTCTCATCAAATCGTTCGGGGCATAATAGTTGAACGACAACCGATTTGATTGAACATTTCCGACAGATTACGTAGAGCTAACACCACCATACACATCAATCGTTAAACCACGCTCTTTTTCGTATGTTTTAGGTGTTACGCCAATTTGTTTTTTTAAGTAGCGAATGAGGTGAGGTTGATCGCTAAAGCCAAACCGAAATGCAATCTCGACCCAATCAATATCATCAGAATCACGTTGGTAAAGGTACTCCAGCATAACCTCAAGTTTATTCATAGACTGACACTGTTTTAACGTTAAACCTGTCACCCTGTTAAAGCTTCTTTCTACTGTACGTTGTGAGCAATATAGATGGTTACCCAGTTCAGAAATTGATCCTGAGTCTAACGTCTGAAGAGCTTTGCGTGTAATTTCGCTGTGCTGATCCTCATGACTGTTTAAAGCCAACGGCAAAAACAAACTATCCAATTTGTTACAACACAGATCTGGATCACTTCGTGCCAGCTCAATTAGTTTCATCTCTCCCTCAGACAGCTCAGAAAACAGTTTACTTAGCTGAACTTCTTCAACGCAATCAAGCAGTGGCTGTTGACCTGAGAATAGTTTCAGTGAATAAAAAGCGCCAATACGAAACTTGATTCCAAGATGGATAAAAGGTTTTGAGTGATCAAGTTGAAGCGTTTGATGATGGGGAAACAACCAGTGGCTTCCTTTGCCACCAGCCGATCCCGGGTTCATATTGTAATAGTAATGCTGTTTAGCGGGAGAAATGATCAGATGAGCGGATGGATCTGGGTTTAATTTCGGATAATCGAAACTCTTGGCATCGGGAAGTTTTTCAATAAGCCAATAACACTCAATGTATTTGGCAACTTCTGGTATTTTTGAAGGCTTTAACCAATGGATCATAATATTCTCAATCAGTTCGCGGTATCTACTCTCACTATACGCTAGGTTAGCATTTTCATAAATAAGCCCTGAGCAGATTGGCTCAAGGGCTTACCCATTAACTGACTATTAATTGTCAAATTCAATCTGGATAATTCGGTTTAATGGTTCAAGCCCCGCTCGCTGTATCGCTTTTTGAGCGCTAAAGTTGCCACTTTCAGTCGAACAGATAGGAATTAAGCCGCGTTCATTGGCTACATTTACCAAACTGTTTAGTACACGAGTGGCAATCCCCTGACCTCGTTCTGACTCTGCTACAATCATTCCTAAGTCTGCATATTGAGTCTGGTGTTCATCAAACAGACGACACTCACCCGTTGCTACTAACTTCCCATCCCTCCAATATCCCCGAAGCTCTTCTCGTTTTATTAGATTACTGAAGTACTCAAACAACCATTGTGCTGGAGCACCAATATTACTTACTGCAAATTCAACGAACTCAGCCAATTGTTCCTGACTTGCAAGAGTTAAATTCAAGTTTGTTACGTTTTCAGAAATAAATGGTGTAACTTGTTGATACATTAAAGCATTTACTTTAAATGAAGATGAATTATCTAAACAAAGTGATAGATAGTGAGGTTCAGCTGTACTCACAAATGCACCTTTAATGGAACCAATCACTGAGCTATTTTGCTCTGCAATCAAAGTAAACAGTTCTTTCGCCTTAGTTTTGGCTGCCTGCGACAGATAAAACTGCAACATATAGCCATCTCCGTTAATGCAGCAGTACCCAACTAAAGTATCGTCCTCATAAAAACCAAAATGAGAAGACATGGGAATAAAACCAAAGTGCCACATACCATCAAGTGGCGCTGTCGATTTTTCAAAATACTGTATTTTTAGTTCGTTAATTACTTTTAAGTTTTCAATTGGCCTAATTTCTAACATGAGTGTTGATCCTGCTTATAGCTGTAGCATTATTGCGAAAAAGAAACGCACCAAAGAAGATGTGCTGCCTTATATGCTGCAAATAATAGGTGATGGGAAGCTTAATAGATTGAACAAAAACGACACCTTTAGTAGGTAATCAGAACTCCAAATATTGGTTGCCGTTAAATACTATAGCTACATAGTTACGAAAAAAGGAGACTGGAGTGTTTGTTGTGAAACTAAAAATAGGGGGGGCTGTCACTGCCACTTACTGTCAAACATGAACAAAAGTAAGATGATTTCGGCGGCACTACTTGTCACTAAGTATTTGTGCAAGCTCACAATAGGGCGCAGGAGAGTTATATTTATAACCCGTCTATGGACAAAAACGAGTTAATCATGAATGACAGCTCGTGGCACAAACCGGAAATAGAAACACTTCTATAAATCCCATATTTATTCATAATGGCTTCTAAAGCCTTTATAAGATCAATTTATAAACTCACCTACTTATTTACCAAAGCTAATCTTACTTAAATTTAAGAGCTTCATGAGAACAATCAATCTCGACTTGAAGGGCACAGTTTAGAAGCTTGTTAAAATAAATGAATCTCGATTTATATGGCACAACAGAAGGCTTTAATAAGATCTATAAATCTCATTTTGAGTGGCATAAATTGCATAAAATTAAAACAATTCTCAAGCTGCCGCGAATTCTCAATTTAAGTGGCGCTGACCAAAAAATGAAAATAATTCTCAATTTTACAAAATACTAATTGCGAACTGTTTACGTTTAGATTAATATGCAGTTTCAAATCTAAGTGAGAGTGTTTTTCATTCATGTATATCTGTTTATGTCACGGTGTGACAGATAAAAAAATTGAACAAACAATCGACGACGGCGCGACAACTATGCGCGAGCTTTCCAAAGAGCTTAAAGTCGGCAGTCAGTGCGGTAAATGCTGCGGCTGTACTAAAAAGATCCTCAATCGTAAGCTTATTGAAATTGCTGATATTACCGATCAAGTTGCTTAATCCTTCTTATTCCTACTATTTTTCGCCATTATTTTCAGTATCTGCAATTCCACGTTATAGTTAATACACTGTAGGGATTGCTGGATTTACAATGCGTTTTAAAGATTTGCCTAAATGGCTATGTGTGCTTAGTATCTTAATTTGCATGCTTGGTTGCGCAAGTTTACCATCTAGAGATATGATTATTCCCAGTTATGCTATTGATGCTGATAAGCAAAGTAATTTAGGAGATTTAGTGGGTTATAACCACACTGATTTATCGGGTTTTTATCCGCTTGCTGATGGGGTTGATGCCTTTGTAGCGCGCTTAGCGTTAATTGAGTCGGCGCAACATACTATTGATGTACAATATTATTTGTACCATCGTCAGCAAACGACTAAGCTATTTACTGCTTATTTATTGGCGGCAGCTAAACGAGGCGTAAGAGTTCGATTGTTACTCGATGATATGTCTCAAGCAGATAGTGCCTTTGATCTAGGTGCATTAGCTCATCATCCAAATTTTTCCGTTCGGTTATTTAATCCTTTTCCTAATCGTAGCCTACCAGCTCTTGGTTTTATTACTAATTTTAAGCTGTTGTCACGGCGCATGCATAACAAAAGTTTTATAGTTGATAATCAAGTATTTATCACCGGTGGTAGGAATATGGGTAATGCTTATTACGCTGCTGAGGACCATGCGGAGTTTATTGACTTGGATGTGTTAGCGGTTGGTAAAATTGTACCTGAGGCTTCAACTGCCTTTGATCTTTATTGGAATCATGAACTGGCTTACCCGATCCAGTCTCTCAGAGGTGAAAGTGATGATATGGCATTGCAGAAGGTGGGAGACTATTTAGATAACTACGTTAAGCAAAATCATGAAAGTAACTATGTACAGCGTTTAAGAGCTAGTAATTTGGTTACAATGCTTGGTACTGGCCATTTAAACTTGGATTGGCAAAAGGCGGAGATTTTTTATGATCACCCTGATAAGTTACTCAATGAAGTAGAGCAGCGCTCAGCCAATATGTCACCGCACCTTTTTAAAGCGATGGGTAAACCTGAACGCAAAGTCATTATTGTTTCTCCTTACTTTATTCCGCAAGAGCAAGGTGTTAAACGATTAACTGAGTGGGTAGAACAAGGGGTTGAAGTCATTGTACTAACTAATTCGTTGGCGGCGACAGATGTTGCTGCTGTACATGCCGGTTACGGTCATTACCGTGCAGCTTTATTACGCGGTGGTGTGAAATTGTGGGAGTTAAAGCCCAGCGATTTAGCGGCACTTGAGATCCCAAATAATAAAATGCGTAAAACAGGTTCATCGCAAGCGAGTTTACATGCTAAAACTATGACGATTGATGATAGCCTGATTTTTGTTGGTTCACTTAATTTAGACCCTCGCTCATTTGATTTAAACACTGAAATGGGGGTGCTGGTACACAGTGAAAAACTGAGTATGATGCTAAGTGATTGGGTTGATTCTAAAATGGATCTTTTTGCGTGGCAATTAACACTCAAAAGTGCAACGGAAGATAAGTTGCTATGGCATGATACAGTGACAGGTGAAACATTTGATAATGAACCACAAACATCTAGATGGCGTCGTTTTCAGGTGTGGTTTATGTCACTATTTCCAATAGAGGATGCGTTGTAATACCAATCGACTTAAATATTTAACCATTCTAGCGGGCTAAATAAAGCGCTAACTGCGTTATAAATTTTTCATGTAGAACAACTACATGTCAAAATTTATGCCTTGTTATCACTCCATTTATCTGTCGCTATAAATGGTCAGTAACTTAACACGATTGGTATAATTTTTCATGTTGCGAAATGCTTAAAAGTTAGGCATAAAAAAAGCAGCCTAGGCTGCTTTTTGCAATAGTTAATAAATTACATTTGCGATTGTAGGTAGTTTTCAATACCGGTGCTTTTGATCAACTGTTGTTGTGTTTCAAGCCAATCGATTTGCTCTTCTTGCTCGTTCAAAATGTTATCCAGCGCTTCACGGCTGATATAATCTTTTTTGCTTTCAGCAAGTTTGATTGCGTCTTTAAGATCAACAAGTGAATCAAGTTCAAAGGCCATATTGCAAGCAATCATTTCTTCGCTGTTTTCACCAATGCGTAAACGGCCAAGATCTTGAAGGTTAGGTAAGCCTTCTAAAAATAGAATACGCTCAATTAAACGGTCAGCGTTTTTCATTTTTTGAATTGAGGTTTTATAATCGGCTTTATCTAACGCAGTAAAGCCAAAATCTTTAAACATACGGGCATGTAAAAAGTATTGGTTAATTGCGACTAACTCATTTGCCAATACTTTATTTAATGCAACAAGAACGTCTTTATCGCCTTTCATAATCTAGCTCCTATTCGCCCATTTGTGATTGATGGTAGTTTTGACTACCAATTTTATCAATTAAACCAAGTTGTTGTTCTAACCAATAAACATGATCTTCTTCAGTGTCGAATAACAGCTTCTCTAAGACTTCACGTGATTGGTAATCTTTTTCTTGCTCGCATACAGCAATGACTTCTTTAACGCATTCAACAACTTCAAGCTCTAAAGTTAGATCGTTTTGCATCATGCTTTTCACATCATGACCAATAATTAAATCACGGCGCTTGGTCATATTTGGTACACCTTCGAGAAATAGAATACGCTTGATTAGCCAGTCGGCGTGGTCTTTTTCTTCTTCCATTTCATGGTTAAGGCGAACGTAAAGTTTATCTAACCCCCAATCGTCGTACATGCGAGAATGGATAAAGTACTGATCAATAGCAGCAAGTTCATTGGCTAATAGCTTGTTAAAGCTGTCGATAACTTTTTGATTACCTTTCATAATGGTGGCCTCTTAGAATGCTTAATGCTGCTAGTGTAGTATAAAAATCAGTTATTGCAAGTATTTTCCTTGAAAATCAGTCGGTTACTATTGATTTTGATTCTCGTTTAAGTTTGCATTGTTGGTTGCTTTATGAACAGATTGCTATTTATATTTATGATGAAAGATGAAAGATGAAAGATGAAAGATGAAAGATGAAAGATGAAAGATGAAAGATGAAAGATGAAAGATGAATGCTCTGACTCCATAAAAGTAGACACTTCTTTAGGTGTCAGGTGCTATGAAAGTTAGAAGTGAAATTAATAGAGTCTCGTTCATTACTCACGGTAATGAACGAGTGAGGTGATCAGGGGTTAGAATTGATATTTAACGCCGACTGTAGCTGTGGTACCAAGTCCTTTAATATTGTAACCGCCGTATGTATAAGACTGTGCACGTGCTGGGAAGTAGTCTGCGTTAAATAGGTTTTCAATACCTACAAAGCTTTGCCAATTATTAGCAAATTGGTATTGGCCGCTTAAGTTAAAGATATTGTAGCTATCGACAGGACCTTGGTCACCCACATACTTGCCATCATCGTTTGCACCAAAGCGCTTTCTATCGCCAACATACAGGTAACTTAAAGTGAATGACATTTCATCGCTCGGTTGCCAGTTTAGGTTTGCAGTTGCCTTTGGCGGGCTGATCTGTTTTGAGCCTAAGTAAATATCTGCTTCGGTGTTTTTGCCTTCAACATAACTATACGTGGCTAGTAATTTAAGGTTCGCGGCAATAGTATAATCTACCAGTGCTTCGTAACCCCAAATTTCTTGTGGGGCACGTACAGGTTCGTAAACGCCGGTTACTTCATTAAATTGATTGCTAGTACCAAGCTCTGAAGTGCTGCGGTAGGCTGCGACCTCAATACGAAGAGTGTCAAATTGTGAGTTAAAACCAATTTCGTAGTTGTCTATAATTGAGGCTTGCGTTTGAATAAGGCCAATATCGCTCACTGTGGCTGCGCGAAGTAGTAGGCCAACATCTGATATATCAGAGCCTTGTGAGTAACTTATAAATGGGCTGAATTTTTCATTCAGATTGTATTTAATGCCAAAATTATAGGTAGTGGCGTCGTAATCAATGGTATCCCCTTTGACGTTAATTGGCACAGAGCACTGGGTTGGTGTTTTACATAGTTTAAGTGTGCGGTAATCATCTACGCTTAAGTCGATGCTTTCTTGACGCACACCAGCTTTGACTATGAGATCATCCGCAATTACCCATTTAGTTTGTAAAAAGCCAGCGACACTTTGCATATCCATTTCAGGTACCCAGACTCGTCCATCGACCAATGGCTGTGAAGTCACATCGTTTAGTGCATCAATACCATAAATGAAGGTAGCTGCTACAGACTCAAAATCAATTTGTGTGTTAAATGTTGCTCGCGCGCCTTTTTTATCGGAGCTGATAACAGACTGACCACCGTCATAGTTCTCGTCAGGATTGGCAAGGCTTGGTGAATAAAAGAATACATTCTCAATATCTTGCATGTAGAGATCTAAGGTCATTTGGGTATTTTCAAACAGCGCGTAGTCGGTGTATTTTAAGGTGATATTTTCGTTGCCTTCAGGACCTTGTGGTTTACCTTGTTTTTGTAATTCTACTGGTACATGAATTGCGTAGGTTTTTTCCCCAACACTCATGTCGCCGGTGATATCACCTAGATCAGTTTTTTGTTGCGAGCTGAAGTAGTTATAACTAAATTGTAATTGCTTATCATCATTAAAATCGTAACCTAACTTAGTAAAATAGTTTTGCGTGACAGCGTCTGATAAACCGTATTGCAAACCGAGAATATCACCCTCTGCATCGCGTTGTACGCCATTTTCTTCATAGCTTGCGGTGACTAAATAGCTAAACTTATTTGCACGGCCATTAATTGCAGCAGAAACTCTAGCACCCGCACTCTCTTCAAGTTTTACCGCACTAAAGCGACTCGATAAGCTTATTTCACCTGCTGTTTTATCATCACTTTTAGCCTGTTTCGTGATGTAATTGATAATACCGCCTGATGCACCATTACCATAAATAGAGGTTGCTCCTTTGATCACTTCGATACGGGCTATGGCACTTGGGTCTAAGGTTTTAATACCTAAAGAGCCATTGCGCAGTGGTGTTGATTGCGGCACACCGTCTATCATCACTAATGGCGCACGCCCACGTAGTGTTTGCCCGGTATTACTTGAACTGCCTGTATCAGGAGCAAGGCCAGGCACCATCTGCGCAAGTAAACTCTGTAGCTCAGGGTTTACTTTCAAGTGTTCTTCAATTTGTTTTTGATTGATTACGGTAATTGATGCAGGGACTTCATCAATGCTTTCAAAAACACGGCTACCAGAAACAATAATTCGTTCCATTTGCTCGTCGGTTAGTTGGTTTTTATTAATTGTGTCATCAGCGAAAGTGGTAGTGCTTATAGCGAGGGCTAATAAGCTTAAAGAGGTTTTTAACATGAAGATCCCTAAGGTAATTAACGAGAAAATATTGCTATTTTTATTGGCGCAATAATAAGTGTAAAGAAGTGTAAAGGCAAGGTAATTGATAGTTATTATCAATTGTCTTTTTGCTATTGAGATCGGTACACCAGAGAGACCCAGTCAATTTACCATGCATGGAGTATTCGTTGAACTGAAATATTTACCGTATTATGTAAGTTTTACGTGGTGGTGATGCCACTTATAAACTACAAATCTTGAAAGCCTGCTTTGTGTTTTACTCTTGAACTATGACAATATTTATTTTAAATATTGTCAATCAATAGCTTAATTGCTTTTTATATAAATCGTATTAGGAAACATGCTACTCGCATAATGTGTAAAGCAAACGGTACTTATTTTGCAGCATACGCTATGTTGATTTTATTGGTGTAATTCTCTATTAAATTCGCCCGGAGGTGAAAGATGACAACCACGATAAATAACGAAGAACATGCAACTAAAGTAGCGGCTATTTTTGATAGTGAAGAGCAAGTAAATAAAGCATTTGAAACTTTGAGCCAACACACTCAGTTTGAGCAAAGTAACATAAATCTCATTTCTCCTTACGACCAAGCTTTTGATGAAAAAGTAGAGCCTGAAGATAAGAACATAGGAAAAACGTTACTAAAAACGCACCTATTCTATGCAGTGATAGGGCTTGTTGTAGGCATACTTATAAGCAGTGTTTTTCTTTTTGTTGACGTAGAATTTATGCAAAATTTTGTATTTGAAACGTACGCTGGAATTTGTACTATCAGTGTGTTTATTGCCTTGCTGGTCGCAGGCTTTATTTCAATCCGCCCCGATCATGATCCACTGATAAGTGATGTACGGAGGGCAACAAGTACAGGAAAGTGGGTGTTAATCGTTCATACAGATACAAGCAATAAAGCCGACCAAGCGCAGCAGTTGATGGAGCCATTTGCTACATCTACCACAGCTACGCTTTAACCACTAGCGTTAACTGTTTTAGAGACAACCTTAACGATAATGTCGCTTATACCAAAAGTAACCGCCACTAACAGTAAATAGTACAGGGGTGAGGGCGATGAATAACCACAGTATTTGCACTAATGCCCCTGCAAAGTCGCCAATATGAAACTTATATCGAAAATTCCATGCTTGGGTTGTGAAATTAGCGCGTGAGGCATCATAAGATTGCACTACAGTGCCAGTATATTGATTTGCCCATACCCAGCTATAAGCGTGACTCTCACCTGGGTTTTTGACTCTTAAAGCAAGTGGTTCATTAGCTGTTTTTGGCATGTAAATACGAAACAGTTCCGCATCAGGAAAGGCGCGTAAAGCATTATGTAATGCGACAGCTAAGTTATCTCGATCGATGTTGTCTGGCACATCAATGCGTGGGGCAGGAGGGCGAGGCTCAACTTGATTTTGAGTTACAAACTCTAGTACTGCTTGGGTTTGTGTCTTCCAATTAAAGGCCATACCAGTGAAAGCAATTAATATCAATGGGATAAATAGATACATACCAATGACAGTGTGCAATTGATATAACAAAATACGGAGTTTTGCTTTTGGTTTGATCACCAAACGTTTTAAGCGGTTTTTGGGTTTTAGCCAAATATAGACGCCAACAAGCATATTAATAATAAAAATCAGCGCACAAACCGATACCCAGTTTCGCAATGGCCGATCACCGTTGCCGTCTTCGTAAAGTAACCAGCGATGCAGTGCCATTGTAAAACCATAAATCGTACTGTAATAATCATACTGATGAATAACTGCACCAGTATACGGATCCACACTGACGTATTGTTTGTTGGCAAGCTGCGCTTGCCATGCATAAGCAGGATTTTGCTCTGGCATTAGTAAAGTGATGGGTTGTTGTGTGTGTAACGCGAGGGTGTTGATTAAAACAGGGTAGGCAATCACACTATTATTGGTGGGGTTATCTACTGTCCACAGCTTTGGCTGTACAAGGCGTTGAATGTCTTTGGCGTACACAAGTAGTGCACCAGTAATACTTAAACAAATTAAAAATAAGCCACTCACCAATGTTAGTATTAAATGAGTACGACGTAGCCATAATTTTAACAACTCACACACCTTGAACGTATTATAAAATACGATGATAAATGAGAACGCGAGCTGTTTTCAATAAAATTCGATTAAATGCAACGATTATCCACAACACTGTCGTTATTCGCGACGCTCGATAATGCAATGCTCAATAGCAAACTCATCATGCAAATAGTTTTTAACGTCAGCAAGTACCAGTTCAGCAAATGGGGTTAGCACTAGTTCGCAGCAAGTTTGGTTATCATCTAATTGCCAAGCTTTAAGGCTGTGTACTTGCTTAATCGCAAACTGTTTACACAGCGCAGCGCTTACCTCGTTGCGGTCAAAGTCGTCAGGGGCGGCTTGCATTAAAATTTTACAGCTTTCAATGAGTAACAACACACCGTGATAAATTACATAAGCGGAAATTAAAATTGTCGCTATTAAATCAACAATGTACCACTGATAAAGAATGATCAATGATCCCGCTACAATCACCACAATAGACGCCATCGCATCTGATATATTATGAATGAATGCGGCGCGAATATTCATGCTGTTTTTAGCGCCAGCGTGGAAGGTGAGTATCGCCGTACCAATATCAATCACAAGTGCCAATGCGGCCACCCAAACAACAATCCAACCATCAATTGGGGTTGGGTTAAAGTAACTTTCGATCGCCTCGATAATTAAAAAACCACCTATGATTATAAGCGTAGTGCTATTCAATAATGTGGCTAAAATTTCTGCGCGCTTATAACCAAAGTGATAACGCTCATCCGCTGGTTTACCGCCAATTTTACGGGCTATGAGGGCAATAAATATAGCTGCTGCATCACTTAAGTTATGCAGAGCGTCGGCAATTAAAGACAAGCTACCCGATACCACACCGCCGACAACTTGGGCTACCGTTAGTAACACGTTGATAAATACAGCTAAGCCTAACTGGCGGTCACTTTGGTTGTCAGTGTCATGACTGTGGGAATGCTGGTGGCCCATATTTAGTGCTTCTCTGTATTTTTATTATGCTGATTTCACAATATTAAATGACGGTTGCTAAATTAGCCAGTGTTAGGAAAAACTGGCAAAGTGGTTAAATTCTTTGCTGGGTGAATAAAATCTGTTAGAGTTATTGGCAGATCATTTCTATGGGTTTATTGCTTGAAGCAATCAGTGTTGTTTATTTTAGCCTTTTTACTTCTTCAGCCTGTGCTGGACAGTTTTGACGTGGCTGATCATAACACTGCTATTAATACCACTTCGCAATTATTACATCAGCAAAGCGAACTCGATCAACACTGCATGATTAATAATGATCATGATACTCATCAGCTGCAACACCAGCAATTAAGCCAAGCACTGGCTGATAACGCTGATGATGCCCATTGCCATGTCTGCCATATTTCTGTTTTATTTACTGAACCATGGCAACACCCTGCAAATTTACCTAGTTACGATATTATTAGTTTGAACGATCCTGCGTTCAACTCTCGTTTACTCATTCCTGATTTACGCCCTCCTATTGCTACCTTACTAAGTTAACTTTTTAGCTGGCCATTATTTTGGTCACCGATTTATTTAGTAAGAGTATACGTTATGAATTTAAACAAACCGTTTCGGTTTGCTTGCCTTTGTGTGGCTGTATTAGCAGCTTCGAAAACATTGGCTGCGCCAACGTCTAATGCTAGCGATTTAAACTGGTTGTTGACGCAATTAAAACAACATCCAAATTTACAAGCTGATTATCAGCAGTTACAAAGTGCCGCGGCGGCTGTTCGTGCTGCAGGGCAATCGTTGTATAACCCAAACCTTGAGTCGAGCTTGGAAAGAGAGGGCGATGCAAATAACTTTAGCCTCGGGGTGAGTCAAACATTTGATATTAATGATCAACAAGGTGCGCAATTAACTGCGGCGCAGCTAATGCTAATGGCGCAGCAACAGCAGTTGCAGCTTAGCTATTTACAACTTGTTGAACAAACCATGATTGCGCTTATCAATTGGCGTAGCAACAAAGCGGCTTTTCAACTCGCACAAGATCAAGAGCAGCAGCTAGAGCGTTTAGTTAGTGTAATTAAACGCCGTAGAGCAGCTGGGGAAGTAGGGCTGCTTGATGAGCAACTGGCCTTGTACTCATTGTCTGAAATTTTGAATCAAACAGCACAACAAGCCAGTGCCTATGCCGATGCTAAATTAGCAGTACAAGTGTTGTTACCAACATGGCAAGAAGACACCACGCTCACTCCTGAGCAGTTACTTACTGGTATTAAAACCAATATAGACACTGATAATGTGTTGCAACATCCGCAGCTATTATTGGTGAAGTCACAATGGCAATACCAGCGTCAGCAGGTGCAAGTGATTAAAGCTGAGCGCGCTGTGAAACCCACGGTAGGGATTGCTGCGGGTAAAAATGGCGACGATAATATTGTCTCTTTAAACTTCTCTATGCCGCTGAATATCTTCAATAACTTTAGTGATGAATACCAAGCGTCTGAATTACTGGCGATGTCTAAAGAAGCTGAATATCGCGCATTACAGCGCACCATGACATTTCAAGCACAAGCGAGCAAAGAGGTAATGCAAGCGTATGCGCTGCGTGTAAAACGTTGGCAGTCAATAAATCAAGCAAATGCAGACAGCAGCCTTGAATTGATTGAGCAACAATGGCAAAGCGGTGATATCAGTACTGCTGAATACCTAACCATGCGTCAACAACGTATTTCAGGATTACTTGCCGGGGTTGATATTGTTCAGCAAAGCCAATTGGCGAGCGTTGATTGGTTAACCCAAAGTGGCCAACTTAGCAATTATATTACCACCTTTACACGTCCCCTGATTGATGGAGCAGCCTTATGAAGCGCTTAAATATTACTTTTTCTACCCTCGTATTTATGTTTGCCAACGTGTTACAGGCAGCCGCATCTGTGCCGCAAGATGTTGATCATGCTAAAGCCGGGCATGAACACAGCGAAGCACAAGTACAAGCTATGCACGTGCACGAAGCCGATGAAGCACCGCACGACAGCACTCCTGAACAAGCGGTTTCGCCGCAGCAGCCAGAGCACGAGCAAACAGGTGGGGTACGTTTAACTGCGACTCAGATGCGTTTAGCAAATGTGCAGATCAGCACATTAGAAAAACGTAACTACAAGTCACAGTTGTACGCACCTGGCGAAATTAAAGCGAATGGCTATAGCAGTTATGTGTTGTCGCCACGGGTTGATTCAATCGTGGTGAAACGTCATGCAACGCTGGGCCAGCACATTAAAGCAGGCGCGCCATTGGTCAGCTTATTTAGTGCTGAGGTTGCCAGTGCACAAACCACTTATCGATTAGCAAAAGCAGAGTGGCAACGAGTGCAAAAGATGGGTAAAGGGGCCGTGAGTGAAAAGCGTTTACTGACGGCAAAAGCTGAATATGAGGTGGCGCAGAGTCAGCTGGTAGCCTTTGGTTTATCAGTTAAAGCGATTGCACAAAGTGCAGATATTGCCGCTGAAAAACTAGGTGAATACACGCTTTACGCGGGCACATCAGGTGCTGTACTCAGTGATAACTTTGCCCAAGGCCAGCGAGTCAATGCAGGCATTGAGCTGATGTTAATTGCCGATGAAAGTTTACTGTGGGTTGAGGCAAAATTATCCGCAAATCAAACAATCGAAATTGCCAAAGGGGCTACGGCGCAAGTGAAAGTAAACCAAGTATTGTACCCAGCTACGGTGATCCAAGAAGCGCATACGATAGATCAAGCCACCCGTTCAAGGGTGGTGCGTTTAAGTGTTAAAAACAGTCAACATACTTTGCACCCGGGTATGTTCAGTGATGTGTATTTTGAATTTGCCACTGCGCAAAAAGTACTTGCAGTGCCTGAGCAAGCATTACTGAGAAACCCTGACGGTGATTGGGCGGTGTTTGTCCAAGATGAAGATGGTGAGCTTATTTCGACAGAAGTTGAACTAGGCCAACGCTTTGCTGGTTTTCGTGAAATAAAAGGCGTGCTAGAGGGCACTAAAGTGGTGACTGAAGGCGCTTTTTTTGTTGCATCAGAGCAAGCGAAAGGCGGCTTTGACCCGCATAACCATTAGGAGCGACGAATATGTTTAATACAATAGTGAATGCTGCTATTAGAAATCGACTACTGGTATTTTTAGCGTTGTGTGTAGTAGTTGCGATGAGTGCGGTGGTGATCCCTAAATTAAATTTAGATGCGTTTCCCGATGTAACCAATGTACAAGTAGCGATTAATACCGAAGCACCGGGTTTAGCTGCTGTCGAAGTTGAACAGTTGATCACCTATCCTATAGAAGCGGTGATGTATGCCCTGCCTGATGTCGATCAAGTTAGGTCGATTTCAAAAACCGGTTTATCTGGCGTAACTGTGGTGTTTAAAGAAGGGGTAGATATTTATTTTGCGCGGCAATTGGTATTTGAGCGCCTGCAAGCAGCAAAAGAGTTGATCCCAGAAGGCATTGGTTTGCCAGAAATGGGGCCGAATACCTCAGGGCTTGGCCAAGTGTATCAATACTTACTGGCAGCTTCACCTGAGTCTGGTTTAGATTCTATGGCGCTGCGCAGCTTAAACGATTGGATTGTAAAACTGCTTATTTTACCTGTTGATGGGGTAACAGAAGTACTGTCCTTTGGTGGCGATGTGCGTCAATATCAAGTTAATCTGAATCCAAACAAGTTAATTGCCTATCAATTAGATCAGCAACAAGTTGTGAGCGCACTTGAAGAAAACAACACCAATGTCGGTGGCTGGTATATGAACCGTGGTCAAGAGCAATTAGTGATCCGTGGAACTGGCTGGTTTAATGCAGGTAAACAGGGCTTACAAGAAATAGCGCAAACGCCGCTAAAAACCATTAATGGCACGGTTGTAACCATTGCTGATGTGGCTGAGGTGTCATTAGGCAGCGAAATTCGTCAAGGCGCGGCAACGATGAGTACCAAAGATGCACAAGGTAACATTACCTCTCTGGGCGAAGTGGTAACAGGTGTGGTGCTAAAGCGCATTGGCGCCAATACTAAACAAACCATTGACGGCATAACCTCTCGTATTGAACTAATCAATCAAGCGTTGCCTGACGGTGTTACGTTTGAGCCGCTGTATGACCAAGCCGATTTGATCACCAAAGCGGTTGATACTGTGGTTGATGCGCTGCTATTAGCATTTGTGTTTATAGTGGTCGTGCTGGCGTTATTTTTAATGAATTTACGGGCCACACTATTGGTTTTATTATCGATCCCAATTTCAATTGGTCTAGCGCTTTGTGTAATGGCGTGGTTTGGACTCTCTGCTAATTTAATGTCGTTGGGTGGGATTGCCGTTGCGATAGGTATGCTAGTCGATGGCTCAGTGGTTATGGTAGAGAATATTTTCCGACATTTAACACAGCCAACAACTAAATCACTTAACTCTATTCAACGTATTAACTCAGCTGCACAAGAAGTTGCACGTCCGGTGTTTTTTGCGGCGTTGATCATCTTGGTTGTATTTATGCCGTTGTTTAGCTTTGAAGGGGTTGAAGCGAAGTTATTCCAGCCGATGGCGATCAGTATTATGCTGGCAATTATCGCAGCGGTCATTGTGGCACTGGTGATTGTGCCTGCACTTGCCGTGTATCTATTTGCTAATGGCGTGACCTTAAGGCGCAGTGTGGTATTGGAACCATTAGATAAAGCCTACAAGTTGTGTTTGGGCTGGGCAATGAATGCGCGTAAAACAGTTATTGCCGTAGCGGGGGCATTGGTGGTAATTGCGGGCGTGTTATTGCCGCAACTTGGCACCGAGTTTGTGCCTGAACTTGAAGAGGGCACCATCAACTTACGAGTGACATTAGCCCCTTCGGCAAGTTTAGATACGGCATTGGCGGTTGCACCAAAACTTGAAGCAATATTGCTTGAATTTCCTGAGGTTGAGTATGCACTAAGCCGGGTTGGCCGCCCTGAGGTTGGGGGGGATCCAGAGCCGGTAAATAATATTGAAATTTACTTAGGACTAAAACCGGTCAGCGAATGGCAATCGGCTGATAACCGAGCCCAGTTGCAGGTGTTAATGGAAAAGAAGCTAGAGCAATTCCCGGGGTTATTATTTAACTTTTCTCAGCCTATTGCGACCCGTGTCGATGAACTCCTGTCTGGGGTTAAGGCGCAATTGGCAATTAAGCTGTTTGGCGCTGATCTCGATGTATTAGTCAGTAAAGGCCAAGCCATCGAGCAAGCAGTAAAAGGTGTTGCTGGCGCAAAAGATGTAGCAATGGAGCAAATAGCTGGTGAAGCACAATTAGTGATCACGCCAAACCGTTTAGCGCTTTCTCGCTATGGTCTATCTGTTGGCGATTTAATGACTATAGTTCAGCATGGTATTGGCGGCGTTGCGGCAGGGCAAATTATTAATGCCAATGAGCGCTATGATATTTATGTGCGTATTGGTGCTGAGTTTCGAAACAGCCCCGAGGCAATTGCAGATTTGCGTTTATCATCCCCGACAGGTGCCTTAGTACGGGTTGCAGATGTAGCAACAGTGAATATTGAATCTGGTCCGCCGCAAGTACGCCGTGATGATGTTCAGCGCCGGGTGGTGATCCAAGCTAATGTACAAGGACGTGATATGGGATCTGTGGTAGCCGATATTCGTACCGCCATTAGTGAGCAAGTAGATTTACCGCCAGGCTATGGTATCAGTATTGGTGGCCAGTTTGAAAATCAACAACGGGCACAGCAGCGTTTATCAATCGTTGTTCCGATCTCGCTGGCGTTAATAGCACTGCTGTTATACTTTGCATTTGGCTCCGTTGGTCAAGCATTGCTTATTTTAGTGAATGTCCCATTAGCGGTGATAGGTGGTGTGGTTGCGTTGTATGTCTCAGGCCAGTACTTATCGGTGCCCAGTTCTGTAGGGTTTATTACTTTGTTTGGCGTGGCTGTACTCAATGGTGTGGTAATGGTCGAGAGTATTAATAACCGCGTTAAAAGTGGTGATAGTTTAGATACCGCTGCCTTTAATGGCGCATTGTCACGGTTACGACCTGTGTTAATGACGGCGCTAACTTCGGCTCTGGGGTTGATCCCTATGTTAATCTCAACCGGTATTGGTGCTGAAATCCAAAAGCCATTAGCAACGGTGATCGTAGGCGGGTTATTTACTGCCACGTTCTTGACTTTATTTGTATTGCCGGTGCTTTACACAAAATTTAGTCAGCAGTTTTACCGGAAAAATAACATTAGTAAGTAATGACCTAAACACAAGGCGCATAAACTTGCGTCTTGTGTTATTTAGTGCATTAATATGAGTTACTACTTACGTAAGTGTTTAAATATATTGAAAATGGAAATGTGATGGGACTAAATAGTCAGATAAAGAATAAAGGGCAATCCATCCGGACGAAGCTGATTGTCACTTTTATTGTCATTGCGCTTGCGCCATTATTTTTAATGTCCTGGTTTAGCCTTAAACATGTGAGTAACTCCCTTAAACAAAGTGCTGAAATAGAGCTTGGCGAATTAAGTAGTATTGGTAAGCAATTTGCAAATATTTGGTTTGCTGATCATATTAAAGATCTCTATTTATTAAATGATCAACTCAGTCATAGCCAGCTTAACAAACAGCTACTGATAGATGAATTTGTTGCTCGGTATGATTTTGTAAATGAAATTCACATTATTTTTGACCCTTTAAATACCCCAAATCCAGTGAATAACGGTGCGTTTTCTGCCTTACATCGCGATCAATTAATTGCTATGTTAGCGGCCATTGAACAAGGTCAAAAAAGTGTCTTTATATCTTCCGCGGGCGCCAAACCACGTCATTTTGTAGCATTACCGATGGAAGATAACCAACGCGGCTTACATACAATTATACTCGTGGATGTAAATTTCCAAGGCCTACTTAATAATCTAGAACATATTCATAACGATAATGAAGAACTGACTTTTTTTATTGTCAACGGTGGTGAAATAACGGGGGCTCAATTACACCCTAACTCATTACCAGCGGCAGATTTTTTCACTAATTCTGCAAATACTGAGCACGTTTTTACCTATCATAAAACAGATAACACATTGCACTATGCTATTTTAACTGACTTGAACTTTTCAAATGCAAAAGGTTGGCAGTTATTGGTCGAAAAGCCAGCTGCTGTGATGTTGCAAAGCGCCAGTGATTATAAGTTTGTTGCTGTGCTTGCCAATGGCTTGGCATTTTTAGTGATTTTGAGTTTATCGTGGTGGTTTGGGCGACGATTATCGCGGCCATTTATTAGCCTTGCTAATGCCAGTGCTGAAATTACCCGTGGTGAGCGTACCAATATTCCTATTCTTGATGACAGCAGTGAATTACATCAGTTATCGATTGATCTTGAACACTTAGTCAGTAGTAAAGTTCAACAGCAACAACGATTAGAAGAGCAAAGCACTGCACTCAAGCGGGCTTTGAAACAATTAGCGGAGCAAAAAAGTGCACTAGACGAGCATGCCATTGTCGCTGTAACGGATATAAAGGGACAGATCACGTTCGCAAATAAAAAGTTTTGTGAAATTAGTGGTTATAGCCAAAGTGAGTTACTTGGTCAAAATCACCGTTTGTTAAATTCAGGCGTTCATCCAAAAGGCTTTTTTAAAAGTATGTACAAAACCCTTAAACAGGGCAAAATTTGGCATGCGCAAATCTGTAATCGGGCGAAAAATGGCGCTTTTTATTGGGTCGATACTACTGTCGCCCCCTTTTTAGATGAACAAGGGCTGCCGCAAAGCTATATCGCTATTCGTACCGATATCACTGCACTAAAATTACAAGAATTAGAGCTTGAACAGCACAAAACACAATTACAGTTAGTGCTCGATAGCACCGCTGTAGGGATTTGGGATTGGTATGTTGATACCGGTAAAGCGTACTTTAATAACCGTTGGGCGAGTATTATTGGTTATCAACTCGAACAGCTGCAGCCCACTGATTTTAATACATGGGTTAAATATACCCACCCAGACGATTTAGTTATTTCACAGCAGCTGTTAGCACAACATTTTGCTGGAGAAAGTGATTATTACGTTTGTGAAGTTCGCATGTTGCACCGTCTCGGGCATTGGGTATGGGTGCTGACCACTGGGCGTATAGTTGAATACAACAGTGATGGCTCGGCAAAAAGAATGATAGGTACACACCTTGATATTACCGAGCGAAAAGAGACCGAAGCACAATTGCAATCAAGTCGCGATCGATTTGTATCTTTGGTCGGGAATATCCCTGGCATTGTATATCGTTGCAAATATGATGAGCGATGGAGCATGCTCTATTTGAGTGAGCAAATAAAGGTCATCACCGGTTATGAACCAACAGATTTAGTTGATAATTATAAATTGAGCTTTGTTGAATTAATTCATCCGGATGATGTTGCAAGTGTTGCTGAGAAAGTGAAAGTCGATATAGATGCCCATCTGCCATGGTCATTAGAGTACCGTTTGGTCGCTTCTGATGGCAGTATCCATTGGGTACATGAAAAAGGTCAAGCTGTGTATGATCACAATGGCAACGTTTTGTATTTAGATGGATTTATTCATGATATTACCGAACGATACCACACTCAACTACAGCTGTACCGTCAACAGAGTTTGCTTGAAGCTATGAGTAAACAAGGCCAAATAGGTGCATGGGAAGTTGATTTAGAAAACAACACTATGTATTGGTCTGACGAGGTAAAAGCAATTCATGAAGTTGCTACTGATTATCAACCTGTGGTGTCCCAAGCACTGGGTTTTTATAAGCAAGGTGAACACAGAGAAAAGATCAGCCAATTATTTGAAAGCGCAATAGCAACTCAGAGCAGTTGGGAAGTTGAGCTAATTATAGTGACGGCGCTTGGTAATGAACGCTGGGTTAAATCAATTGGTCAAGTTGAATTTAAAGACGGTCGTTGTATTCGTGTGTATGGTTCATTCCAAAATATTGATACCTATAAACGCCTTGAATTAGAGAGTAAAAAGGCCAACCAGTATAATAAAAATTTAGCGAGTTTAACTGTCTCCGCAGCGGTATTGGCTGGTAATTTTGATGAGGTGAAAAACTTAGTCGCGCAGTCAATGTGTGAAGTATTGGGCGTACAGCGAGCATCGGTGTGGTTATTCGATGAATTAGGCGAAGAGATGTACTGCATGAGTTTATTTATTGATAAGCAGGGGTTTGTAGAACATTCTTTAGTACTTAAGGCCTGCGATTTCCCACTTTATTATCAAGCAATTTTCGAGCACGGTTTAGTAGCAATTAATGATGTGAATACGCATCCTGCCACCGTAGAGCTGGTTGATAACTATATTGCAGATTTAAATATTAACTCGATGCTTGATGCCGTGATCTCCACCGGCGAAGGTATTTTAGGGGTGTTATGCGCTGAAAGTGTTGGCCAGTATCGAACGTGGAGTCAAAACGAAGAAACCTATTTACGCTCGCTGGCAACTCTGGTTGGCAGCGTTTTGATGTCCCAGAGCCGTAAGAAAACAGCCGAGGAGTTAAAAATTGCGTTGAGTAAAGCCAATGCGGCTGCAACTGCAAAAAGTCAATTTTTAGCCACCATGAGCCATGAAATACGTACTCCAATGAATGGCGTTCTAGGGATGTTAGAGCTGATCGAGTTAGAGAAGTTAACAAAACCGGTGCAAACTAAAGTGGCAATCGCTAAAAATAGCGCGCATTCGTTGCTATCGGTGATCAATGATATTTTAGATTTTTCGAAAGTTGAAGCGGGGAAAATCGAGCTTGAAAGTATCAACTTCAATGTTTGTAATTTACTCGGCGAGGTAGCGGAATCTCAAGCTCTTGCGGCGCAGGATAAAGATATCGAAATCATTCTTGATTTAGTCGCTGTAGTACCAACCCATTTTAGAGGCGATCCGGGACGAATTCGTCAAGTGCTAACAAACTTACTCAGTAATGCTGTTAAATTTACTCCTCAAGGCGAGATTGTGATCACCGCCGCTATCACTAAAATGACCGACCATTATCAGCTTAGTATTAGCGTTAAAGATTCGGGAATTGGTATTGATAAAGCAAAGCAAAAAGATTTATTCAGCCCATTTTCACAAGTAGATGCGTCAACCACCCGTGAATATGGTGGCACTGGGCTTGGATTAGCAATTAGTAAACAATTGTGTGAGTTAATGGGGGGAGCAGTCACTTTAGTCAGTGAAGAGGGTCAAGGCTGTGAGTTTACAGCGACAGTGATGCTAGAAGAAGGAAGAGAAACAGAGCGCAGTATACCGACCATAGATATGACGCAGCTTACTATTTTGGTGGTTGACGATAACGAAACCAATCGGATTGTAATAAGCCAGCAACTTGCACACTGGGGGGCAAAAGTAGAGCTTGCCTGCAATGCTGCGCAGGCTTTGCAGTTGTGCGCAACACGCCTCGCTGAAAAACGCAGTTTGTATGACATAGCGGTATTGGATATGCAAATGCCTGAAATGGATGGTTTAACCTTATGCCGAAAATTAAAAGCGGATGATGATTTTAAAGCAATGCCATTGGTGATGATGACCAGTATTGCCGGTATGGAAGGAGCTCAACGATTTAGTGATGCAGGGTTTCAAGCGTACTTTCCAAAACCTATTACAACGGCCGATTTAATGAGTGCCATGGCTGTGATCACTCATGGTGGTGGTTCAACCGACTTACCCTTAGTTACATCCAGTTATATTTCATCTTTGCGAAGTAGTCATGAGCAAAATCTGCATGTTTTGTTGGTTGAAGATAACCCAATTAATCAACAAGTATCCAAGTTAATGTTAGGAAAATTAAATTATGAGGTAACGTTGGCGGAAAATGGCCAACATGCGCTCGATATTTTACAGGCATCACCCGCAGGGCGTTTTAACTTGATTTTGATGGATTGCCAAATGCCAGTCATGGATGGCTTTGATGCCACTCGGGCTATTCGAGCAGGGCAGGCAGGCAGCAAGCATCAGCATATTACTATTATAGCGTTGACAGCGAATGCAATGGATGAAGACAAGGAGCAATGTTTAGCCAGCGGTATGGATGATTACCTTGCTAAACCAATTCAATTACAAACGCTCAAAGATAAACTCGAGCAGTATTAATAAAGAGAATTTATGACAGACATTATTATAAGAGAGGCGGCGCCTAGCGATGCGGCAACTATTTTACATTTCATTACCGAGCTTGCAGTGTATGAAAAAGAGCCTGATGCAGTCAAAACGAGTGAACAGGCCATTTTAAATACCTTATTTAGCGAAGGCGCCACCGCACATAGCGTAATCTGTCTGGATGGCGATACGCCAATCGGGTTTGCTGTTTATTTTTATAATTATTCTACCTGGCTTGGTAAAAATGGTCTGTATTTAGAAGATCTTTATGTTAGTCCTGATAGTCGTGGAAAAGGCGCGGGAAAATTGATAATGCAACATTTAGCGCGTCAAGCATTGGTGAAAGATTGTGGGCGTTTTGAATGGGTGGTACTTGATTGGAATCAGCCTGCGATAGATTTTTACAACAGCATGGGGGCACTGCCGCAAAACGAGTGGATTATATATCGCTTAACCGGACAAGCATTAATTGACTTTGCGAACAAATAAAAAATAAAAGAAATATAAATAAAAATCATTTGCATTAGGTTGTTTCGGTGTGTAAATTAAACACATCATTAATCTGTGCGGGTGATTTTTTATGACACAGCTTCAGCGTACACCATTTACAGAGCTCCCTTGCGTTGATCAGGCTCTGAGTCCTTGGCAATCGAATATTATGGCGGGTAACTATGCCTTTGAACGGGGGGCGTTACTTGAAGCTCGCGATAAATACACCACAGCACATACCTTAGCCTCTCGGTTATTAAGTCAATTTAGTCAAGCCAAAATATGCCAGCTAGTGCTCACGGCAATAGAGCATTGTTGCCCTGCATTAGTGGTTGCGGCTCATAATTTGGCTGATACCTATAAAGCGATGAATCAAACGGAGCAAGCGTGTCAGTGGTTGTGTGATGTTCATATCACCTTGAGCCATTTATGCCAGCATCCATGTCAAACTGTCCGCACTGTGGTTGTGCATCATCACCATAAGACCTACATCGAGTTGGTGCAGTTTGCAAAGTCTCACAGTCACTATCCGCAATTAATAGCACAAATAAACAATACGTTAAGCTACACCCCGGATCAAACTGCCACAGTGCATTGATCATTTATCTTAAGTCCAAAAGGAGCAATTATGGCGTTTACATTACCCCCATTACCGTATGAATATGATGCATTAGAACCACACCTTGATGCAAAAACGATGGAGATCCATCACACCTTGCATCATCAAACGTATATAAATAAAGCGAATGCCGCACTTGAAAATACCCAGTTTGCAAATACTGATGTGCATGAACTATTAACCACAATAACGACGCTACCAACTGAATTACAAAAAGTAGTGCAGGAGCACGGTGGTGGGCATGCGAATCACTCGCTATTTTGGACTGTAATGAGTCCACATGGTGGTGGTCAACCAACTAGCACCTTGTTAGATGTAATTAATGAACAGCTTGGTGGCTTTGACAGTTTTAAAGATGCATTTACCGCCGCAGCGGTGAGCCGCTTTGGCAGCGGCTGGGCGTGGCTCAGTGTAAATAAAGATAACCAACTTGTAGTGGAAAGTAGCTTAAATCAAGATAGTCCTTTGATGCATGGTCATACGCCGATTTTAGGTTTAGATGTGTGGGAGCACGCCTATTACTTGAAGTACCAAAATCGTCGCCCTGAATATATTGCCGCTTTTTATAATGTAATAAATTGGGCTGAAGTTGAACGTCGTTATTTGGCTGCTATTAGCAAATAAAGGTTGAGTGCCGAAAATGGCTAGTAAACTGTGTTTTTTCACGTACTCTATTAGCAGATGTACAGTTAAGAGCACCTTATGGATACTAGCCATTGGCAACTTGCCAGACAAAGCCGCGACCATCGTTTTGATGGACTTTTTTTTATCGCTGTAAAAAGCACCGGTATTTATTGTCGGCCAATTTGTCCTGCCCCTACCGCAAAAGAGCAAAATGTAGAATACTTTCAATATGCACACAATGCGGCGCAGGCTGGGTTTCGTCCGTGTATTCGTTGTCGTCCAGATAGTGCCCCTGGCAGTAGCGCATGGCAAGGCACAAAAACCACGGCGCTTCGTGCTAAGCAGTTAATTGATAATGATTTAACAAAGCAGCAAAGCTGTGAACAATTAGCTGAACGACTAGGCGTCAGCAGCCGCTATCTACGGCAGTTATTCCAACAGCATTTTGGTATTTCAGTTACTCAATATCGGTTATTTAATCAGTGCCATTTCGCTAAAAAGTTATTACAAGAAACTAACTTACCCGTATCCCAAGTGGCGTTTGCGGCAGGGTTTAACAGTATTCGTCGGTTTAATGATGCGTTTTTACAGCAATTGCACATTTGCCCTTCAAAAATACGTGGCAAGCAAAGTACTAAAAGTGCAGTGCTGACCCTTAAATTACCATTTCGGCCGCCGTATAATTGGGCTGCGCTACAGCAATTTTTGCATAGACGGCTTATTTCCCCTATGGAGTGGATAACTGATACAAGTTATGGCCGCAGTTTTAAAAACGATTATTGCCAAGGCCAATTTACGGCTGAATATGTTGAGCATAAACACCATTTTTTAGTTCGCATTGATATTGACCAGCCTCGGTTTTTACAGCCTATTTTAAGTGAGATCCGCAGAGTGCTTGATTTAGATGCCGACACAGCGCAGATTGAGCAGCACTTAGCCGCACAGCTGCACGGTGCAATCGCCTTAGCACGAGGGTTACGCTTACCCGGCATTTGGTCTGTATTCGAAGCGGGTATTCGCGCAGTACTCGGTCAACAGGTGAGTGTGACTGCTGCTCACAATCTAGTCACTCAGTTGGTCAATGAATTAGGGGAGCGAGATACCGAGCGAGTGTATTTTCCCACTCCTGAGGCGGTGACCAACAGTGAATTGGGCTTTTTTAAAATGCCGCAAGCACGTAAAAATGCGCTACGTAATTTAGCGCAGTTTTGTGCCGATAACCCTGACTGTCAGCAGCTGGATCAATGGTTGGCACTCAAAGGAATAGGCCCTTGGACTGTCAATTATGCAAAACTACGTGGGCAAAGTCAGCCGGATATTCTACTCGCGGGAGACTTAGGTGTTAAAAAAGCCCAAGCTGCGGCAGCCCCTTTTAATGATGAATTGTGCGCACCATTTCGTTCTTATTTAACCTTCCATTTATGGCAGCAACTAACATGACACTTATTCAAACACGCATTCCTACTCCGATTGATGAGCTTATTATTCAAGGCAGTGAGTTAGGAATAAGTTATGTGGGCTTTTATCCTATCATGGATCACCCAGAAACCTCGTTTGCTAAGGTTGAGCAACCACATATTTTACATTGTGCAGCACAACTTGATGAGTATTTTGCAGGCAAGCGGACAACCTTTGATGTTACTTTAGCGACGCAAGGGACGGCTTTTCAACAAGCTGTTTGGCAAGCGCTTTGCGCCGTGCCATTTGGTAAGACGCACAGTTACTCTGATATTGCTAATGCCTTAGATAACCCAAAAGCAGTACGCGCAGTGGGGGCCGCCAATGGTAAAAACCCGATCAGTATTATTGTGCCATGTCATCGTATTATTGGCGCAAATGGTAAACTTACAGGCTATGCCGGGGGGTTAGATCGCAAACAATGGTTACTTGAACATGAGGGAATTATTTGACCTGCTTGCAGGTTATTTAAACTTTTTTATAAAGCGGCTAACCAATTTGTTTTTTCGGTCTACACTTTAGCTATTGATGTCTAAGGGTTACAGATAAAATGAAAGAAAACAAATGTGTTAGGGAGAACCGTTGGTGTGTTGTTTTACTCTGTAGTTTTTGTGTGTTGTACTTAACTGCCGTGCAAGCAAAAGCAACTGAGCTAATTTACTGTTATGAAGATACAAGATCCGCATCACACTTTTTAAATGAAGGCAGCGATGTGCCAATAGATGATCCAGATGCTTTATTAGCCGTATTTCAGCGCCTTGATAATAAGCTTGATCAAGTATCCATCCGTTATGTACGACAGCCTTGGCAAGCATGTTTAACTGACTTACGTAGCAATAAAGTCAATGCGGTTATAGCAGCATATCGCAAAGATCGTACTTCGTTTGGTCAATATCCACTGAGCAAAACGCAGCAACCCGACTCAAAACGTGCCGTCAGTGAATTTAGCAGTTGCTTAATTGGTAGTAACAGGTTTCATCAACAATGGCAAAGCCGCGAAGTATTTCAAACTAAAGCATTCACGCTAGCGCTCCCTCGTGGCTATAAATTGAATAAAGCCATGACTCAAGAACCTTTTTTTATACAACACACCGCTTCTGTTGAAAAGGCGCTTGAGTTAATTGAGCGAGGAGTGGCTGATGCCAGTATCAAGCTTTGCCAAATAGGGAGTCGTAAAATTGTTAGCAAGAACCAAAATACAGCACTGAAAATGGTTTATCCACCAATTACAAAAGAGCACGGTTACTTAGTGTTTTCAAAAACATTCTACGATGAAAATCAATCTCTTAGTCAGCGTATTTGGCACACCTTAGCCGCTCAAGATAATGCCAAGTTGTATGTTGAGCAGCTCAGTAAAGCGGGTAACACTAATCAATTGGCCAGTACTGATCGATATTAGAAAGTGTCGATTGCTGTTGCTGACACAGTATAATGGTGGCACTCACCAGCTCATGGTCGCTTAATAATTGTTGCAATAGTGCCGTCTCTTGCAGCAGACTTGGATCATCTAATATCAACAGCCCAGGTTGCTTGATCAACGCACGAATAAGTAAAGTACGTATCCTCAAACCCGATGGTAAATGCCGGCCCAGCTCGTTTACAGGTTGCATCAGTTCGCTGTTGTTAATACCCAATTGTGCAGCCAGTGCCGTTATTGTTGTCAGTGGTATACGTTGATTTGCATAACGAATATTACTTAATAATGTGCCTTTAAAGAGTTGGGAGTGTTGGCTGATTAACTGAACACATAGTTGTAAGCGCCGTGGTTGTAACCAATCAATACGTCTGCCGGCAAGGACAATTTGTCCACTACTTGGACTGAGTTGCTTATTAAATAAAGCACACAATAATGATTTACCACTGCCCGAGGCGCCATAGATATTGATTCGCTGACCCGCAGTAGCGCTATAATTGAGGTTCTCAAATACCCCAGTGTAGCTAAGCTGTTTTAATTTTACCGCCAAGGGCACATAGCGGGTTAACTTATTGGTTTTCTGTATGGGCATTTTATCTGCCTTCGCTAGTGCAATATTTAGCCGTTGCTTTGCTACAGCAAAAACAAAGTAATCAAAGCTGGCGCGATTTAAACTACTTAAGGTCGCAAAAAACAGCCCGAATAATAGTAAAACAGGCAGTAATTGGTTTTTATCTAGTTGCCCATCTGAGTTAAAAATTGCCAAAATGAATGCTAATTGGCTCAACACTAAGCTGTGGTACTTTAGGCAGCTACCGGGCACCGTGAGGGCAACCATAGCATCACCGAGGCGTTGCGAATTTTTGCTTACATGGCGTGTTTCTTTCCCTAATTGAGCGATATTAAGTACCGTATGTGGAGCAAAGCTACGTTCGCATAAATGACCACTTAAACGCCCACGTAGTTGACGAATAGCCAAAGTTAAGGTGGTTATTTTTATACGACACATTAATGTGATGATGATACTAAGTGCCGTCATTAAACATAAAATAAATAGCATTTTGGGCCAGTAAATTGCGCACACTACTAAGTACGCAAGCAATGCGCAGGTTTGAAAAATTGCACTTGCTATACCTCTGCCTACCCAATTTTTTAAACTATTACTGTCGGTGATCAGACGATTCATGGCCACTCCAAGGCGGGCGGGGAGACGATCATTTGATGCTGACATTAAATGGCTATATAACACCTCTCTTGCATCAACTAAATAATGCTGAGCAACTTGCTCGGCAATACGGTGCTGACCTAGCTGTAAAAAAAACAGCGCCACAGTTAATGTTAATAGCAACAGTAATGGCTGTGTAAGCAAAGGATTATCCCATAAGCTTTGCAATAGCCAGATACTGGCAATGGCAAGGCCTGCTTGGCATAACCCTAGTGTGACTAAAACTACCAGCCATACTCGTCGCGATGCGACGAAAATGGCTGGTAAACGTTGTGAATGCAGCGTCATGATTAACCTTTATTGTATTAAGCAAGCTGTTTACGGGGGCTCGGGTTTAATAAAGTACGCGCGATATGAGGGTTTCGCAGTGCAACTAAATCAAACACTGGAAGCTGTAATATATTGGCCGCTTCACGTAGGGCCAGTGGTGAGGCGCAAATTTGTCCACTGATCCCTTGCACGTTATAGCCTTGTTCTTGTAACCAGGTTGCGCCACTTTGCGCTCCCATCGCTTCACGGGCTGCAAATAAGACATGATTAAATTGACGTTTAAATTCGCTATTTTCCAAAATAAAACGCGTTTCTTGTTGATATAAACCATCGGCAATTTCGACGACGAGTGCCGTACAACCTTGCGACACTAAGTATTGCCCTAAACGATGATATACATCCAAGATATTATCAAAGCCAATATTAAAACTGGTGGGGAACCCAGCATCGGTGAAATCAACTACTTGATGAGCCCCTGAGTCTTGCATCAACCATAAATCGCCGCCAGCACCAGTACCGGTAATTTTCATGCCTCCGACTTTGTAGCCTGCGTTGTTAAGGCCATGAATTAAATTAGCTGCCGTGGTTGTTTTACCTGCATTCATCGAGGTACCGACCACAATAGTGCTGGGGATATGGGCGATATTACTGGGTGTTGGCTCAACACGATACTGTGCAAGGTTAAGTACTTTGCCATCCTTATTGGCTATCAAACCAATAGGCTCTATACAGGTAGGGCCTGAAATACGTTTATGCCAGCATAATGCCTGACTAGCAATACCACCGGCTGCAACCATATGACAGGGTGATAAATCTTCTGGAATGCGCGACTCAAATTGGTCTGGTGCATAACGGTCACCGTACGCCAGGATGATTTCATCGCCTTCATAGATAGTTGCGCGACGTCCATCGACACGTTCTGAGCGTTTATGATGACCCAGCTCAGTGACCTTAACTAATACTAAATCACCTAGTTGCGGTTTTACATCACCACAGACAAGCGTTTGCATATCAGCAGTTGCCACTCTACGTGTTACAAAAGATTGTTTAGCGTTAATGATGCGTGTGTGTTGGTTTGTAGTATTCATAGTAAGTTTCCTTTTATTAAATGGGTGTGTGTTTTCGTTGAGGTGCATAGTAGAGCGGGTGCCATGACACAAAGCTGATGGATTATGTAAGCTTGTTGTAAGGTTGTATCAAAATGGGGTAAAATAAATTCAAGTCGATGTATTTAAAGATAAAAAATAATTTAAATAAATTTAAAATATTTTTTAGCACAAAAAGTGGCTTTTTAGACCACTTTGTAGCTTGTAAGCTTGTTGTAAGGTACTGCTAGTTATACTTTGCAATTTGGAAATAGAGCTTGTTTTCAAGCAATTACAGATGGCGAGTGATTTTTCTCATAAGCGAATATAAGGCTTACTGTGTTTATACTTTTATCTAAGCAGCGACAAATCGTAAATCTTACCTGCACCGCAGCATTGGTATTTTTATGCCATAGCAGTAGCGTGGTGGCTCAATGCGATGAAAAACCTTCAGCAAATGCATTCTTTGCATTTATGAAAGAAGTTAAAACAAAACGCCTTGGCGAAGATGAAACCCTACTACGTGCCCAAGCAGATAACCTGCAATGCAAACCTGTATTTAAGTTAAAAGTGCTGGATAGACGTGGCCAGGTATTAGTGCGTTTTTATGATCCGGTCAGTTTTGCAGAAATTACCCCGATTGAGAAAAATCAGCAGTGGGGGCTAGATAACGCAATTGACGTGCTTAATTCGCTAAACCCACTTACAACACCGACACAAGGAGAACAACCTGTGCTGAACAAAGATAACCAAGGAGAGCAACCATGAGAGCATTAGTCGTTGAGGATGATCAACAAGCAGCACAGCAGATCAGCGATGCATTAAATAAGCATGGATTTGCCGTAGATGTATCTCATGATGGTAATGATGCATGGTTTATTGGTGATACTGAAGAGTATGATATTGCTATTTTGGACTTGGGCTTGCCTGGCCGTGATGGCTTAAGTGTCTTAACGGATTGGCGAAGAGGCGGTAATAAAATGCCTGTTTTGGTTTTAACTGCCCGTGATACATGGCGTGAAAAAGTCAATGGGCTGCGGGCAGGCGCAGATGATTACTTGATCAAGCCATTCGAAATGGAAGAGTTACTTGCAAGGGTTGAAGCTCTGGTCAGACGCGCTCACGGGCATGCCAGCAGTGTTATCGCGTGTGGTAGTTTAGAGCTTGATACGGCAAGTCAACGAGCTACGTTATATGGTCGCCATTTAGACTTAAGTGCGCTTGAATACCGTTTGTTGGCGTATATGATTAATCGAGTTGGGCAGGTGGTGTCAAAAGCAACGTTAACAGAGCATTTATATCAAATGGATTTTGAACATAACTCCAATGTGATAGAAGTGCTTGTTAATCGCGTTAGAAAAAAACTGGGTACAGAGCATATCCAAACACGCCGTGGCCAAGGGTATGTAATTAATGACGCAGAGTAAACCGGTCGGCTCGTTAAAAAAGCAGTTGCTACTTACGACATTTGCCTGCAGCAGTGTGACGTTAGTGGTGGTAGCACTGATACTTATTGGCTTGTTTAATGCGCATATAGTGAAGCGTTTTGATGAAGTACTAATTGATCAAATGCATGATTTGGTTGCAGCAGCAGAATTTGATGACAAGCAACAATTACTATTAGCGTGGCGCTCATCAACCCCTAAATTTAATGAGCCGTTTTCGGGGTGGTATTGGCAAATTTATGATGAACAAGAAGTAATGTATCAATCGGATTCTTTGTATTCGGGCGATCCTATTCGATTAACTCAAATCCAAGATGATGAAACCCTTAAATACATTGAGTTTACGGGACCTGCTGGCCAAGCTTTGCGTGCGATTGTACAAAAAATCTCATTCCCAGCGCTTGATAGTCACTTTCATGTGCTGGTAAGTGGTCCAGTTGCCAATATCACTAATGACGTTTGGCAATTTACTTGGCAATTGGCCTGCGCTTTAACGCTTGTAGCGTTTGGTTTTTTAATAGCGATATTTGTGCAGTTAAAAGTAGCAATGCAACCTTTAAGTCGATTTAGTACTGCAATTAAAGCGATCAGAGATGGCCAAGCGAATAATATAAACATCGACGTGCCTAGTGAATTGTATGATATTCGCGGTGAAATAAATAATTTACTGCTGCACAATAGTGCTATTTTAGAGCGTTCGAGGTTGCAAGCGGCAAACCTAGCGCACGCATTGAAAAACCCTATTTCAGTGCTGCAGAACCAATTGCCCACATTACCCGCAGACCAAGCGCAGTTACTAGATGAACAGCTACAAAAGCTTAAGCAGTGCACCCACACTCACCTTGCAAGAGCGCGATTGGCGGGCTCTGTCAATCAATTAGCCGCGCTGTGCAATGTTAGCGATACGCTTAGTGAGTTATTGTTTTCAATGGAATTATTATATAAATCAAGGAATCTAACGCTCCGTTTTTCATCAGCACCGCAGAATGGCTTTCGGGGGGATCAACATGATCTTGATGAATTACTCGGTAATATTATTGATAACGCATGTAAATGGGCCCGTAACCAAGTTTTGATCAACGTTGTTTTAAATGAACATACTTTAACAATTAACATTGAGGACGACGGGCCAGGGATCGCGCAACAGAGCCGACAAAAAGCCTTTAAAGCAGGTCAACGCTTAGATGAAACAACGCAAGGTACTGGCCTAGGTTTAAATATTGTGCAAGATATTGTTACCTTATATAACGGCTCGATTAATTTATACCGCTCATCACTAGGTGGTCTTGGCGTTGTTTTGACACTACCAGGCTCAACAGTGACAACCATGGACACAGGGGAATAACATGAAACTCATCTCATTGGCCGTATTCAGTATTGTTTTATCGGGTTGCCAACTTACACAGTTAATAGACGACCCCGGTAGCATGACTCGCCAAGTACAAAATAATCATCGCGATGCAATAGATCAGCTTAGTAATAAACTTGATAACTGGTTTACTAGTTCCTCGCAGCAGCAACTATTAACTGACGCGAAACGCTCACTGAATGATGGATCGGGTACTGTATACCAAGGGGTTGATAAATATACTGCGAGCCGTTGGCAGTTACACAGTGATGAATTGCAATGGCAAGCGTTACAAATAAAACGCCCTGGGGATCCGCGGTTAGATTTTGCTGAGCCGTTACAATTTATTGGTTTAGCTTACTATACAGTAGAGGATGTAACCTTACACAGTGCGGCTGCAAATGATGCAACCGTTGTTACGACACTCAAAGCTAAATCAACATTTATAGCATTGGGTAAAGACAGTACACAGCAATGGTTATTAGTACAACAAGACAATCAAGTACTCGGCTATATGCGAGCCTCAGCGGCAAAAGCCAGTGTTAGTGATAAAACGATCTTAGCGGCACGACCGTTGCCGTTAAAAGCGGATACCGCCAATGATTTATCACGTAATGATACAGTATTACCTATGCACAGTATTTTAGGTTTTTATGGGTGTAAAAATTTAACCTTAAATTTAGCAAAGGCTGAAAAACAGCTAGAGAGAATCTTTACTTTATGTCAAAAATCGCCGCAGATCTGGTTTTTAGACCCTTTAGCGGATAGTTAGTGCACAAGCTTACGTTAAGCTTACCAAGGTGCTAATAAATCGGTAAGTAGGCTGCGTGTAAAGTTGCTTCAATTAAACAAGGAGCAACTTATGCACACTAATAATGTATTAAAACCAATTGACCTTTCACAATCTAAACTACCATCATTCGCCCTTTTCAGCAGTTTACTATTTTCGACTACATATACAGGCGAAGCTTCAGCGACTACGCTATTAAAAAATGAAGATACAACCGTATCATTGTATGCTCGACTGCGAGTGTTGCTGCAATATGATAAGAAAGAGGCTAAGTCAAGCACAGCAAATACACCGTCGCCTTGGCAGTTACGCGATAATGGGAGTCGTGTGGGTGTAAAGGGGCATTACAAACTTGATAAAACGCAGGTATACGGACGTATAGAACTTGGTACTAACATAGATAAAGATAATGAACCTCTTATTTTTGCCCGCAAAGCGTACATTGGTGTAAAAGGACGCTTTGGTAAATTACAGTACGGCAAACAAAATGCGCTGATCAAAGATGCAGATGATTTTGATCGTAGTCACCGCATTGGTTCAACAGTGCATTACACACGTAATGAGTTAAATACTAAACGCCCAGAGCATACAATTGAGTATCAATACCAGTGGCAGGATTTAGCGATCACTTCACAACTTAATTTACCGCGAGAGCTTGACGAACAGCCGTCATTTCGGGTTGGCTCAAAGCGACTAAAACTTGCCAGTAAAGACATGGATGTTGGTTTTGGAATGAGCGCTGACTATGCACCAATTAAAGGGATCTCTTTGCAGTTAGCCACACAAACGGCAGAGTATGACTTAGAAGGCGAATACCAAATTAATTTAGCATCGGTTCAATGGCAATTATCCAAGCAGTTATCGGCAGGTGGTTATATTGCCAGACACCAAATGAGTGATGAGCTGCAACACGGCACAAGTTATAACATGGCTTTAGGTGGGCGTTATAAATGGCATTCTAAACATCGTTTATATGCCAGTGTTGAATATGCCCAAGGTGCTGATGATCTAGAAGGAGGTAAAGAGTTGACCTATGTAATCGGTAATGACTTTAAAATTAATAAAGATTTACGTATTTTTGCTGAAATGCGGCAACGAACCTTTGATGTTGATAAAGACAGTGAATTCAGGGCCGCTTTAGGTTTCACTTATCGCTTTTAATTAAAACTTAAAAACGGGTGCCGAAAGAGCGAATATGCGCTAGCATACTCGCTCTTTTTTATGGTGATCAGTTCAAGGTAAATAGATGGCACAGCTGTACTTTTATTATTCTGCAATGAATGCAGGTAAATCTACCACGTTATTACAATCGGCATTTAATTATCGCGAGCGCGGCATGGAGCCGGTTATTTTAACTGCCGCGATAGATGACCGAGCGGGCGTTGGCAAAGTGTCATCGCGAATTGGCTTACAAGCTGATGCGCACATCTTTGATGCAGAAAAAGATGTTTTTGAGCTGATCAAACAACTTAACGGTGAGCAAAAGCGTCACTGCGTGCTGGTGGACGAATGCCAGTTTCTATCTCGCGAGCAAGTAATGCAATTAACCGATGTGGTTGATGAGTTAGGTATTCCCGTATTGTGTTATGGATTACGTAATGATTTTAGAGGCGAGTTATTTAGTGGCTCTCAATATTTACTGGCTTGGGCAGACAAGCTCATTGAGTTAAAAACCGTTTGTCACTGTGGCCGTAAAGCGAATCACGTATTACGTACTGATGAAAACGGTGCTGCGATTGCCGACGGTAATCAAGTAGAAATTGGCGGCAACGATCGCTATGTATCAGTATGCCGCAAACATTATAAAGCGGCGTTAAACATGCAGCGCAGCAGTTAATTTAGCTATAAATAGCTCAATATCAGCGCGAGTAATACCTAAATGAGTCACTAACCGTAAGGTTTTATTTGGGCTGAATAAAATGCCTTGCGCTTTTAGCTGCTGTGCTAGGGCGTGAATATCGAGATTATCGGCAACATGGGCATACACCATATTAGTGGTATCTTTTGCTAGATCGACGTGAAACCCTTCAATTTCATTGAGTCGCTGCGCTAAATAGCGAGCATTGACGTGATCATCTGCTAGGCGACTAACATTGTGTTCAAGCGCAAAGTGCCCTGCAGCAGCGAGCATTCCCGCTTGGCGCATGCCGCCACCTAGTACTTTACGCCAGCGTTTTGCTTTATTGATAAGCGCAACAGAGCCAAGTAATAATGAACCAACCGGCGCGCCTAACCCTTTTGACAAACAAATAGACACTGAATCAAAATGACGGGTGATTTCAGTAATATCTACTTGCAGTGCAACTGCTGCGTTATAAACCCGCGCACCGTCTAAATGGAGCGCTAATTTATTCGCTTGGGTAAATTCACGTGCTTTAGCTAAGTAGCTAATTGTTAACACTTTACCACCTATGGTGTTTTCTAAACTGAGCAGCCGAGTATTCGCAAAATGAAAGTCATCGGGTTTAATAGCAGCGCGAAGTTTGTCAAAGCATAGGCTGCCATCACTTTCATTCTCAACTGGCTGCGGTTGAATAGAGCCAAGGACTGCTGCTCCACCACCTTCAAATTTATAGTTGTGTGCATTTTGCCCGCAAATATATTCATCACCTCGTTCACAGTGGGCCATTAGCGCCAGTAAATTAGCTTGCGTGCCTGAGCTGCAAAATAGCGCGCTGGCGAAACCGTGGCGCTGTGCAGCAAATGCTTCAAGTGTATTAACACTGGGATCATCACCATATACATCGTCACCTAACGGCGCTGTGTGCATAACATCACGCATGGCTTTACATGGCAGGGTTACGGTATCAGAACGAAAATCAATCATAGTGTCTCCTAGGCTGTAAATTGTTGGCATATTTCTGCGCGGGTGGCTTGATCAAAGTAACTCCAAGCAATAAAGCGACTCACTTTTTGCCCTTGTGCCATCTCTATTATTTTTACCTCTGCAACAGGCAGCTTTTGTAACTGTGCGTGTAAGGCCGGTAACGTGTCTTTTTTAGATACCAGTGAGGTAAACCACATACATTGCTCTGCGAATTGCTCACTTTCAATAATCATATTAACTATGAATTGCTGCTCGCCACCTTCACACCATAATTCATTCTGTTGGCCACCAAAATTAAGTGCGCTACTTGGGCTTTTACCTAAGTTTTTCCATTTACGCTCACTGCCTTTATTGGCCTCTTCTGCACTTGCGTGAAATGGGGGGTTACACAGGGTCAGATGGAATAGATCTTTACTATTAATCACACCATTAAAAATCTGCTGCGGGTTTTTTTGCTGTTTGATGGTGATTTTACGTTGATTAAATTGTACCAGTTGCTTAGCTAGTTTAATTGCCACAGGGTCGATATCACTGCCGGTAAAATGCCAGTTGTATTCATGGCTGCCGATAAGCGGGTAAACAAGGTTGGCACCGGTACCAATATCCAATACCTTTACATGTTTGCCGGTGGGAATTTGTCCGTTATTGTCAGCGGCTAATAAATCAGCAAGGTAGTGAATGTAATCTACACGTCCTGGAATTGGCGGGCACAAATAACCTGCTGGAAGATCCCAAAACTCAACATTGTAATAAGCTTTTAACAGTGCTTGATTGAGTGTTTTGACGGCTTGCTCATCACTAAAATCAATACTCTCAGTGCCATTTGGGGTGATCACTATATAGGGCTTTAACGCCGCCACTTGGCACGTTAGATACGCTAAGTCATAACCTTGGTTATGGCGATTGCGAGGATGGAGTTTTGATTTTAATGGCGTTGATTTCATAACAGGTAATTAGCTTAGCAAACAAAAATGTTATTTTACCAGAGAAATACATTAGCGTGTGATCTTGTTTAAAATACTGGTAGGATGAGTTACGGTTCAAAACAATGACAACAAGGAACTGAAATGGCGATTGTACAAGAATCGGTGTTTATTAAACTTACCGAGCAACAAACATTACATTTGCGCAGAATTGCAGATAACAGTAAAAAATCAGGCCCTGCTGTATTTTTTATGCATGGTGCAGTGGAAAATGGCAAAATATTTTACACCCACTCAAATAAGGGTTTAGCGCCTTTTTTGGCTGAGCAAGGCTATGTGTGCTATGTGGCTGATTTAAGAGGGCGAGGTGAAAGTAAACCGGCTATTTCAAAATATGCTGATTATGGGCAGACAGAGGCTATAGTTGAAGATATCCCCGCTTTCATTGCGAGTATTACCGAGCGCGAGGGGAAACCACCGGCGTATTGGGTTGCTCATTCTTGGGGCGGCGTACTAATGAACAGTGTGTTTGCGCGTTTCCCTCAATACATTAATGATGTAAAAGCCTGTGCGTATTTTGGCACGAAACGTTCGTTATACAATCATCATCCGCAAAAGTATTTGCAAGGCAATCTGATCTGGTATTTTTTAGCGCCAATACTGGCAAAAAAGCATGGTTATTTACCGGCTAGAAAGCTCAAATGGGGCAGTGATGACGAAACCAAAAAATCTCATTATCAAAGTATGCAATGGGCGAAGCGTAAACCGTGGGTTGATTCTGATGATGGTTTCGATTATGCGCAGATAGTCGCTGGCTTAACATTACCGCCTACTTTACATATTGGTGGCGTGAAAGATAAAGCGCTGGCGCAGCAAATTGATATTGAAAAATTTATTGAAGAGTCAGGGCTTGGTGTTCAGACGTTGCAAATGTACGGCAAACAACACGGCCACCAGTTTGATTATGATCATATTAATATGCTGACTCACCCGAGTGCTAAACTAGACCAATTTAAGGATTTGCTTGTGTGGTTTGAGCAGCATTCAATAGCGCCTTAAGGGGCGCTTCAAAGCGTTTCCAGCGTTCTATAGCGGTTGCATTGAGTGGTTGACGAACTGACGCTTTACTCAGTGTAGTAACAGCACTTTTGGATTTATAAAATTCCAAACATTGCGATTCAAACTCGGCACCTAAAAATGAAAATACGCGCTTTAAATTGTCGATAGGTTGTTCAACTAACTGCTCATATTGAACATCCAATATGGCATTGGGTATCACGTTTTGCCAGTGCGTCATTAAGGTTTGGTATAACTCAAAGTAGTGTTTAAATTCTGATAGCGAGCAGAAATACGGCTCGTTTTCTGCAAAGTAATTACTGTATACAGACCAGGCAGTAGCATTGAAATCACGCTGTAAGTTGATAAATTTAGCATTAGGGAATAATAAGTAAATAAGCCCTAGTGATTGATAATTCGAGGGTAATTTGTTGATCATAAATGCCCGAATAGGCTTAGCGTGTTTTAACCGCGTAATATAAATGGCACGTGCTTGCTCAATGAGCTGCGGGGTTAATGCGCTGATGCATTCTGGATAGGGGAGTTTGGTTTGTTGTTCAATAAATGGCACTACCTGTGAACTAATACAACGGTCTTCGCCAATACTGGCACATTCACTATGCGACGCCAAAATTTGTTCTAATAATGTTGAACCGCTGCGCGGCATGCCAATTATAAATACCGGGGTCACTGTACCTTTGAACCCTGGCTTAACTGTTGAAAACAAGTGCTTGGGGTGATGGCGCATAATATTTTGGTAAAACGGCGTTAATTGTTCAGTATTGAAGTCGCTTAATTTTAGCTGTAGCTTATTTGCCAATTCATAATAATTTGCAGCTTGTTCTAGATCATCGAGTTGATCATAACTTTTCGCTAAGGCGTAATAACAGACCATTTTTAAACGCAGATTATTGGTTTGTGTTAGTAAATGATGTAAATTACTGATGTAGTTATGTTGTTTGTCAAAACGCCCTAGTTGTACTAACTCAAACAAGATATATGCAGTCACTGGGTACAGCCCGATACTCAGGGCTTGAGCAAAAGTGGTGTGTGCTTTGTCTATTTCACCATGGGTTAAATAATGCTGTGCTAGGTAATAATGTGGCTCTGGGTTATGGCTGGCAATATTTTTTGCATACTCAAGTACCGTTAATGCATCGTTTGGCGAATTAACGCCATTAAATGCATCTGCTAAAGCATGCAGTGGCTCCAACATATTAGGCAGCCTTTCACAGCTTTTTTGTAGTAAATACACCGCGGCGTCATAGCGCTCTAATCTTAGGGCAATACGGCCTAAACCAAACAGAGCTTCACCATTTTGCGGGTCGGTGCTTAGCAGGGTTTTAAAGTGAAACTCTGCCTCTTGCAGTTTATTTTCGGCAAGTAATTGATTGGCTTTTTCTAGTAGCATGCGTCACTGCTGTTTGTTTTTATCTAACTATAAAACGAAAAAGGCGAAATGTCTTGAGCATTTCGCCTTGGTTTTTTTTGTTTAGCTACGCTTAAAAAGTATACGTTGCTTTCACATAGTAGAAACCACCATTAATACCGTATGGGGAAGTTTCGTAGTATTTTCCGCCCCAGTTATTATTTGGAATGAATTCATCAGCACCACTAAAGTCAAGTTTCTCAGCGTCTTGATCAAGCAGGTTTTGTGCACCTACCGAGAAGCTAATTGAGTCATTGAAAAAGTAAGTGACTTCAGCATCAAGTGTAACCGCTGCATCGGCCATTTTTGCTGTCTGATCATAATCTACGTGCACACCTTGGTATTCACCAAAATAATTTGCACGCGTAAACATTGAGAAACTTTCCCATTGTTGTGACCAACTTAAAGTTGCTCGATGATTAGGTAAGTCATTTTCAAGACGGCTTACTTTAAATGGGCCTGTAATGTCACTCGAGCGAGTCACCTCTGTTTCATTCCAGTTGTACGCTAAACTAAATGTAGAGCTTCCACCGAGTAAATCTGTGGCGTAGTTTGCAACAAAATCAACACCTTGGGTGGTTGTGTCAAAGTCATTAGTAAAGAAGCTTACTTGCGCTAAGCTTTGTACATTTGGCACGCCAGCTTCTTCTAGCGTATCTTTATCAGCTTGGCTTAGTTCAATTTTTTCAGATTGGCTGATGCGATCTTCAACTTGAATGTTGTAGTAATCAAGGGTTAAGAATACTTCACCTAATGTATAAACTGCACCAAAAGTATAGCTTTGTGACTCTTCAGGGGTAAGCTCGGTTCCACCTAACTGCACGGCAATAGGGTTGGTCGGTGGTAATAAGGCGGAGTCAACTAATACACCACTACTTAGGTTTGTTTGCACATTACTCACATTGGCTTGACCAACGGTGGGAGCACGAAAACCAGTGCTGATTGAACCGCGAATATTTAAATCTTCAGTTAAGTGGTATTGACCCATTAATTTATAATTAACGGTAGAGCCAAAAGTGTCGTAGTCTTCATAACGCAGCGCTAAGCCCATTAGGAAGTCTTCAGTAAATGGTGCTTCTACATCGACGTATGCGGCATAGTTACGACGCGTATACTCACCGGCATCCGATGGTTTAAAACCAGGGAAGCCATTTGAGCCAATACCAAACCCTTGATCAGTCAGTGGACCTGCTGTAAAAGATGCTTCATCACCCGAGGTTACTGTAAAGGTTTCTTCGTGCCATTCGAGGCCACCTGCTACGTTAACATCGTATGCTAAACCCCAATCAAAACCTTTTGCTAAATCAAAGTTAAAGTTTTTCTCTAACTGTGAATATTTACCAGGGCTAAAATCACGCGGGCTATCTGGGCCTAACGATGCATTAATTGTGTCATAAATAAAGTAACGTGATTCATTAAAACCAACGGTACCACTTAAATCATAATAGGCGCCTTCTAACATCCCGCCAGTAAACTCACCTTTAGTCCCCATCGTGAGTGAAGTGTCAGTAATATTGCCACCAAAGTTTGGGGTAAAGCCGCCAGGGAGAATTTCATTAAACGCAAAACAATCAGGGTTATTTGCAACTTGATTTATATAATCTGGGTTGTCGAGGACATTATCATCAATCATGATATTGGTAGGGCAATTACCACTCATATCACCCGTTAAGTCGCCAACTAAAAGAGTCTGACCTTCGTCGTTTGAATAAGCTCCTGGGCGAGTATGCGGGTTACGATAGTAAAAACCACCACGTACATCACGCTCTGAGTAGTTACCAAACATATAAAACTCAGAGTTATTAGTCAGCTCTAAGCCAACGTTACCAAAAATTGATATATCGTCATCCACTTTTGGTGCCCCCCATACTTGAGTAAGTGGTGCAATATCTGGAACGCCTGCATCTGCTAAATTTGCCGCGTCGTAACGTTGTACTGAGCGGCTGGTAGCATCCGCTGTTTTGTATTGAAAGCTTAAGTTAGCAAAACCATTGTCAGTGAATGGTAGGCCTATATTACCTGAGATTTGTGTTGTATCGCCGTCGCCTTCATAGTATTCACCTTGGCGAACTTCAAATGTCCCGCCTTCTGAGGCATCTTTAAGTACAAAGTTCATTACCCCAGCAATTGCATCAGAACCATATTGTGCAGCTGCGCCATCGCGTAATACTTCGACTTGTTTTAAAGCAATGCTTGGGATCACTGAAATATCAGCGCCTTGAGCACCATCGTTAATACCGCCGCCTAAAAAGGCAATAACAGATGCACGATGACGTCGCTTGCCATTGAGTAGAACTAATGTGCTGTCAGATGGTAGACCACGTAAGTTGGCAGGACGTACTAAAGATGCCGCATCACTAATTGGCATTGAATGTACGTTTAATGATGGAATGGCACCTTTTAGTAACTCAAGCATATCAGTATTACCTGATTTACCTAGTTCTTCACCACCGATGATATCAATAGGTACGGGTGAATCCCCAATCGAGCGTGGTGCAGAGCGGGTGCCCACTACAGCAATTTTTTCGACGTTTTTATTGACCTTAGTGGTTTCAGTTTGTTCATCTGCTGCAAGTGCAGTTCCTGAAATAAAGAGACTCGCGGTAGTCGCGGTTAGAGCTAGTTTAACTGCATGAGTTAACGCTTTATTTTTCAATTGCATTCTAATTTCCCCAGTTAGAATTGTAATAGTTATGTGACCAGCTGACTTTTATCAAGGCAAATGGCTCGTTAAACTTATACAGATTGTTAAATAGTTGTGCAAGATGTTAAAAAATATTGATATTTTTTATATTTTTGATGGAGGAAAATTGAAAGTGACCTACCCATATGAAAAGCAACGATATTTTCTATGGGAAAATAGTAAGTAGTGCAGAAATGGTTGTTTTTACGCTGAAATTAATAAAAAAATAAATAAATATTTTTTAAAAGTGACCTGTTGGGGTTAAAAATTGTTCAATGCGGTTTTGAGACGGTTGCTATTCGTTATCGTTATTATCTGCGTTTTGTAACCGCCATACCTTTAATTTTTCTTTGTATTCATCCCAAACACATGGACAACAACTGCCGCCGCCACAGCATTCATCCGAAGCAGGTCTAATAGGCTTCTTTGAACAACCTACGGTGGTAATAGTTTGTGCATTTTGTTGCGTTTTCATCATTATTTACAGTTATCAAATAGTGGGGTGTGCCTAATCGTATTATACTTGATAATGCTTACTTTGGTAGTCAAGGTACGGCGTGGAACTAATTAAACTTATTCGAGCAAATTATGCTTTGTGAAGTATTAAGGCTATGTGAGAATAGCGACTATGCGACTATATAAAGTTATCCATCGTGCCCCAATTAGAGTGGCAAAAATTAGTAAAAAGCGCCAACAGCTGCGTTTCAAGCGGGCTATGGTGGCACTTAAACTAGCACTGGCACAAGAAAAGCAAGAAACCAAAGAAATGCTCACCATTTATCGTCGCTACACCCAAGGCGAAGTTAGTAAAGAAGATTTACAAAAAGCTAATGCGCAGTTTGTAGATATTCTTAAAGGGTTAGGATTAGGGATTTTTGCGATTCTACCGTTTGCGCCGATTACAATTCCGTTAGTCGTGAAACTCGGCCACTGGGTGGGGGTGGATGTATTACCGAGTTCATTTAACATCAATAAGCCACTCAAAGACATTGATCGATTAATTGCCCAAGAGCAACAACAGCAAGAAATCGCGAATGGCAAAGCTGCAAAGCCCGTTGTAAAACCAACTGTAAAAAAATAATGTCATACACTAAAAAGGATAGCCACTATGCTATACCTTTTACGCTGTGTTATTGATATGCTTGATCATCCTATTATTTTAAACGAGTCATTTAATGAGTACATTAATTCGTCATAGTACATCGGGTATTCCACTGTCTTTTGTTGTTAGAAATGACTTAGCTGCATGGCAACAGCAGCAATCTACTTTTTTACAAAACTGGTTAAATAGCTGCGATTTCGCTAAGCAAGGAATTGCCTTGGTGGTTGATCCACAAACTGCTGCGCTAAGTCAGGTGTATTGTTTAGTCAATAGCCTTGACGATTTTTGGTTAGCTGGTGATTTGGCGAGCAAGTTGCCTGCGGGTCTTTATCAAGTGCAAGGGTGCGAACAACAATTAGAACAGATTGCACTGGGCTTTATGTTAGGCGGTTATGAGTTTAGTGAATATAAAGCGAAGGGCGCTGCTAAAGCGCAATTGGCGATAGCTGATGCGGCACTATTTACACGTCTTGAGCAGCAAGCAGATGCTATCAACTTGGTCCGAGATTTAGTGAACACACCTGCAGCAGACATGATGCCACAGCATTTATCGCAAGTGATGGCTGATCTTGCACATACTTACAATGGCCGATTCAATGAGTGGGTTGGTGATGAGCTACTCGAGCAAAATTATCCCACTATCCACATGGTGGGTCGTGCCAGTGAGAACAAACCACGTTTATTAGACTTACGTTGGGGCGCGGATGATGCTCCGCTTGTCACGTTAGTGGGTAAAGGCGTGTGCTTTGACTCTGGTGGTTTAGATTTAAAACCAAGCTCGGGCATGCGTAACATGAAAAAAGACATGGGTGGTGCAGCACATGTTATTGGTTTAGCACAGTTAATTATGGCTGCAAAGTTACCTATTCAGTTACGTGTATTGGTTCCTGCCGTTGAAAATGCGGTATCACGCAACGCTTTTCGCCCGGGTGATGTGATTAAAACGCGTAAAGGCATTATGGTTGAAATTGATAATACTGACGCTGAAGGCCGACTCGTATTGTGTGATGCTTTAAGCGAAGCACAAAACGATAAACCTCAATTGTTGATTGATTTTGCAACGTTAACGGGCGCATGCCGTATTGCATTAGGAACTGAATTACCAGGGCTTTTCTCAACTCATCGTGATGTTGCTAATGGTATTATTGATGCAGGTATTGCAGTAAGCGATCCGGTTTGGCAGCTACCACTTTTCGAACAGTACAGAAGTTTGTTAAAAAGTGATGTGGCTGATATGGCTAACTGCGCGAGTAGCCCATTTGGTGGTGCGATCACTGCGGCTTTATACTTAAAAGAATTTGTCGAGCCAACGACTCCATGGGTGCATTTTGATGTTATGGCATGGAACTTACGGCCATTACCGGGTCGCCCTGTCGGTGGTGAAGCTTTAGGTGTTCGCGCCGTATTTAATTATCTAGAAAGTCGCTTTCACTAAGCTTCATAAAGTTCTAGCGGTAAATCATCGGGGTCAGCGAAAAATGTAAAACGCTTCCCGGTGATTTCATCAACTCTTATTTCTTCTACTGCTACTGCATGTTTTTCTAAGTAAGTCTTTGCATGATTTATATCAGCCACTGCAAAAGCAAGGTGCCTTAACCCTTGTGCTTCAGGGTAACTGGGCCTCTTTGGCGCCCCTGCAAAGGAAAACAACTCTATTTGACTCCCATCAGGAAGTGCTAAATCTAACTTATAAGAGTCTCGTTGTGCGCGATATTGTTCATGAATTATGGGGAGTTTGAGGATTTGGGTATAAAAATGTTTAGCACGTTGATAGTCACTGCAAATGATAGCAACGTGATGAATAGCGAGTAGTTTCATATTATTCCAATAAAAAAGCGCGAAAGTCGCGCTTTAATCGATAATGTATGTGATTAATCTGTGCCCTTGCACGCAGCTACTGCTGGTGCGACTAATTCTAAACCCGTTTTATCACAAGGCGGTAGTGTGGCGTCACTGGTGCTGATCGGCGTGACACGTTCACCCCATTTAATGTAACTGGCAGCCCAAGTTAAGCCAGCCCCAAATGCAGCAGACATAATATTGGCATGGGGCTTTATTAATCCTTGTTCAACAGCTTCACATAATGCGATTGCAATGGTTGCCGCTGAGGTATTACCGTATTCACCAATATTAACCATTACTTTTTCATCAGGCACGTTTAAGCGATGTTGAATGGCTTGAATAATTCGTAAATTTGCTTGGTGTGGCACCAATACATCTATGTCATCAAGCTTTAAGCTCGCTTGTGTGAGTACGTCATCACAAGCTTCACTCATGCCTTTTACTGCGCGTTTAAAAATTTCGCGCCCTTCAAACAATAAATCAGACGGTCCAACGGGTTGGTATTTATCTAAGTCACTGCCAAAATTAGTGATGTGTAAGATATCACGATCTTCACTGTCGCAGCCTGTTTTTGTGGCGAGTAAACCCGCAGGCGTGTCTGCTGCTTCAAGTACCACTGCACCGGCGCCATCACCAAATAGCACGGCACTGTCGCGACGATCCCAGTTTACGTACCAGGTCATACGTTCAGCTGCGATCACCACTGCTTTTTTAATCATACCGGCTTGAATTTGTGCCGTTGCTGCTTGCAGAGCATATAAAAACCCAGAGCAAGCTGCATTGGTGTCCATAGCGGCTGCGCCGACGGCACCAATATTTTTTTGTACTAATGAAGCGGTGTTTGCCACCATTGTTGACGGTGTACACGTTGCTAATAACACAAGATCGATGTCTTTAGCTTCAATGCCTGCACAGGCAATAGCATGTTGAGCTGCCACAGTGGCAAGCTCTGCAGTACTTACATGGCTTACTCTGCGGGCTTTAATGCCAGTACGTGAGGTGATCCATTCATCATTGGTATCAACTAATTGGCTGATTTCGTCATTGTTAATACGCGCAGGTGGAATACATTTACCCCAACCGGTAATGTGTGCGTAAGTCATAGTGTGCTCTCTTTAAGTGGTCAGACATGTGTCATCTATGTTTGATTTATACCAAAAATCCACATCTAAGACTAGTTTATCGCTGCGTTTATGTCGTAAATAGTGGTAATCAAACGTAATTTAGGCTAATGGTAGTAGAAAAATGAGGTAAACATGAAACAAAAATTAATCACTACTTTAGCTTCTCTTGGCGCAATGCTTTGCTCTGCGTCAAGCTTTGCAGCACAAAAACAGGTTATTTACGCAGGTTCAATGTTATCTGGCGCTGAACAAACGTTAGAAAAACAACAAACCATAGTAATAGAAAATGCCATGATCAGCCGCATTGAAGAAGGTTATGTTAGTATCAGTGAACTTGGTTTGTCGGATGCGACAATCATTGATTTAAAAGATCAGTTTGTTATGCCCGGCCTAATTGATATGCATGTACATGTGACTTTTGAACGCGATGCAAACGTGAATCCTCATCGGTGGCTTACTGAATATGAAGCAGACTATGCACTGCGATCAATTAAGTATTTGCAACGTAGTCTTGATGCGGGTTTTACCTCAGTACGTGATCTAGGTAGCAGTTATAAAGTGATTTTCCCGCTGAAAAGAGCGGTTGAACGCGGTGATATTAGTGGGCCACGAATATTTGCAGCAGGCGATACCATTACGCCAACCGGGGGCCATGCTGATTTACATGGCTACCGTAAAGATATTAGCGATGTGATTAGTGACGGCCTTGGAGTATGTGATGGCGCCGATGATTGTCGCCGTGCTGTACGTGAAGTGATAAAGTCAGGGGCTGATGTTATTAAAATCACCGCAACGGGCGGCGTATTAAGTAATACTGCTGCAGGTGTGAGTCAGCAATTTACAGATCAAGAGCTTGTGGCAATTGTTGATACCGCACATAATTTAGGGCGTAGCGTCACTGCGCACGCTCATGGCATATCCGGCATAAAAGCAGCCTTGCGAGCAGGTGTTGATTCAATTGAGCATGGCTCTTACTTGGATCAACAGAGCATTAAACTGTTTAAAAAACATAATGCTTACTTAGTACCTACATTACTAGCAGGGCAAACGGTGAGCCAAGAAGTGCTCAGTAACCCTCATTTGCCAGTGGCGATTGCCAATAAAGTCCGTGCTGTGGTGCCACAAGTCGAAGCGTCGTTTAAATTGGCGTTAAAAAACAACATTAACATCGCTTTTGGCACAGACTCCGGCGTGTCGCGTCACGGTAATAACGCCGATGAATTTCAATGGTTAGTAAAATACGGCATGACTGAAAAGCAAGCCATTAGGTCGGCGACGATTGATGCCGCCAAGTTACTTGGCCAACAAGATAAGCTAGGGCAGTTGAGTGTTGGTAAACAAGCAGATATTATCAGTGTCAATGGATCCCCGCTTGATGACATAAGTACATTGAAAAATGTACAGTTTGTGATGAAAGCAGGGCAAGTATATAAACAATTGTAGGAACTCCCATGGGCAGCAAAATTAAGGCGTCATTGTTTAATCATTTGATTGATGCTGAGCGGCAATTATTAGATCCAGAGGTTCGTCAATCTGAACAGGCTCTTGATGCATTGCTTGATGATGATTTTATTGAAATCGCAGCCAATGGCACGGTGTTTAATAAATATCAAGTATTAACGCGACTACCCACAGAAGTAGTACCGCAGTTTTATAATCAACATTTTAAAGGCCGCATGCTCAGTGATGACATTGCCCAACTAAGCTATCAAGCAGCGTTTCGACGCTCTGCACGGGCGGAATTTAATTATTCACTACGTATGTCGCTTTGGCGCTTAAGTGATGGTCAATGGAAAATGGTGTTTCATCAAGGCACACCGTGCGCGGTATTTAGCATTTCTATGGATGATGATTAGTTTAACCCGCTTATATTAGGCATATTTTTAGGTAGTTATGTATGGCGTTTTTAATGCGCACCGATCCGGCCATCAGTCGTTTACTGATGTTACGCAGTGGCGCAATTGCTATTCAGCTTATCGCGGTCATTAGTGTCTATTTTCTATTAGAGCACCAAATTCCCTTATTGCCTTTGCTGGTGGTTATTGCTCTTGAAGCGGTATTTCAAATCTTAAGTGTGATTGCTTATCGTAATGTCAGTAAAGCCAAAGAACTTGGTATGTTGATGCAATTGACAGCCGATGTGTTGTTTTTAGCTGTTCTGTTATCTTTGAGTGGCGGCGCAACAAACGCCTTTGTATCATTACTTTTATTACCAATCATGATTGCCGCTGTGAGTGTTAGCGCTAGAGGGTTAGCCTACATTGCAATATTAGCGATTGCCGCATACAGTATATTGTTATTTAAAATGCCGCAGCACAGCATGCATCATATGCAAATGACCAGTCACTTTGTAGGTATGTGGGTGAATTTTGTGATCAGTGCCAGCGTAATTGCATTGGTTATTGGCACCATGAACCGTGCTTTACACTCTCGAGAGCGAACCATTGCCAGTGTTCGCGAAAAACAGCTGCGCGCAGAGCAATTAGTGATGCTTGATGGTGCTGCAGCGCAAATTACCCACCAATTAGCCAGCCCTATTGCCAATTTACAATTACTCTATGAAGAACTGATTGAAGAGCAACCGGATAATGAGATTGTTAAAGACATGCAGCAACCGCTATTGCAATGCGCACTGCAATTAGAGCAGTTTCGTGTGTTGTCATCTCAATTGCGTACACAAAGTGTGGCAGCCACGGTGTCCTTACACGAGTTGACGCAACAAATTACAGATACCATGTTGTTACAATACCCAGATCAACAGCTTAATTGGCTAAATCAGGCGCCTAATTGCTCAATCGCTAATGACGTAATGTTACTGCCAGCAATCTTAAACTTGTTACAAAATGCCGCGTTTGCTAATCAGCAAGCTAAGCAACAATGCTTAGAAATAAACTGGCAATACAACACTGACAGCCCTGAATCAGTGAGTTTAATCATCCGCGACTTTGGTAAGGGCTTTAGCGCGACACAATTAGCGGAACTAGGGGGCCAGCTAATGCCCAGTGAAACAGGTATGGGACTGGCGGTTATGCTGTCGAATGTAACGTTTGAGCGCTTACAGGGCTCGCTAACATTATTTAATCACCCGCAAGGTGGTGCGGTTGCTAAAGTGCAATTAACAGTCAGCAATCAAGTCAGTGAGAATGCATGAAATTATTAATTATTGAAGATGATATTAATCTTGCCAATACTTTAGCACGGCGCTTAACCAAGCAAGGGTTTCAATGTCAGCTTGCTCACAATAAGGAGCAGGCAATTCGTGTTGCAACTGAGTATACCCCGAGCCATATTTTACTCGATATGAAATTAGCCGATGATAATGGCCTGACGCTCATAACACCGCTGCGTACATTATTGGCTGAGGCACATATTGTGTTACTGACTGGGTTTGCTAGTATCGCTACCGCTGTAGAGGCGATGCGACTAGGGGCAAATGATTACTTAACGAAACCTGTAGATATGTTGACCTTAGTTCGTGCACTTGCTGGCAAAACCGAGCCCGTTAACGAACTCGTTGCTGCAGATGCGCACACTATGTCAGCAGAGCGACTGGAGTGGGAGCATATTCAGCAAGTGCTGCACGCTAACCAAGGTAATATTTCCGCAACGGCTCGCCAGCTTAATATGCACAGGCGTACTTTACAGCGAAAATTACAAAAAAAACCAGTGCAGCAATAAGTTAGATTACCCCGCAAGAGCAATTAAAGCGCTAATACCCTCGGCGCTTTTAATCGTCTTAACCCTTTTATACCTAGTAAGGCCTTGCAGTATTCATTGCTAGATAGTTGCTGCAATGGCGTTCATTAACTACAGTGAAATTATCGATGTATTTTTTGCATAAGTAGTCGTTATGGATTTATCTCAACTAGATTTTGCTGCGGTATTTTTAGCAGGTATGTCCTCTTTTATGTTAGGAGGCATTTGGTATTCACCTTGGCTATTTCAAAGAGCATGGCTAGAAGGGTGTGGTTTAACTGAGCTGGATTTAAAAGCAACCGATCCGAAATGGGTTTTTGGAGGTGGTTTTGTTTTATCGTTGTTTATTGCATTTGGCTTATCACTGTTTTTAGGCCCTAACCCGCATTTAGGGGTGGCTGTGGGGGTTGGCTTTGCTATTGGCGTATGTTGGATCAGTAGCGCTTTGGGAATGAGTTATATTTATGAACAGCGGCCATTAAAACTATTTTTGATCAATAGCGGTTATCATATTTTGCAATTTACCTTAATGGGCTTGATTTTGGGTCTATGGCCATAAACTGTTATCCTACTGGCTAGCGTGTTTGTAGTAGAAGTAACTAAATAATGGCAAAACCGAATAAAAAAGGCCCCAGCAAAACCGTCGATATTTTTTGCAGTCAATGTAAAGCCCAGTTATTCAAATACCGTAAAGGTGGCAAGGGGGCTTTAGTTAAATGTTTTATCGAACGCATCAGCCAAGATTTCACCAAAGCCCCCTGTATTTGCCCACAATGCGAACGCCCCTTCGCTCGTGAAACAATCATCCGCGGCGCCCCTGCGTATAAAATGATCGGTGGCAAAGTTACATTTAAATGACCCCCTAATAGCGGACATTTATCCTGTGGCTATTTTTATACCCTGCTAAACTTACTCGGTTTGCTGTTTCAATGATTGAAAACAACCCTCCCCATGGAATGGGCCAGTGTTTTGGGTATGATTAAAAAGGATAGGGGACACCCGTGATTGCACTTTTATTTGATATTGTTGGTATGACTGGTACGTTTTTAGTGGTTGGCGCGTTTTTTATGCTGCAACTAGGTAAGGCCACACCAACAGGGCTAGTATATAATATGATGAACTTGTCAGGTGCTATTCTACTGCTTATAAGTCTTTGTTATAACTTTAATTTAGCAAGTTTTGTGATTGAAATATTTTGGATTGCAGCTTCGTTAATTGGTTTATATAAATATTTAAAAGCGAAGCAAGCGACTGCAACAGCTTAAATTTATAAAATTAGTAGAAAAAGCTCGCGCCGTCTCACATTTGTATTAATATTGTAAATGCTACGTTATTTAAAATGTAGCTTTAATAATAAAAAATATAGGTGTAAAACGGCGTAATGACTTTAAAGCAAACGGTATGTCTTTTTTTGTGTATTTACACAACCTCCATACTGGCAACGGAAACCCAAGCGGATGACTTGTTTACATTGAGCTTTGAAGACTTACTTGAGGTTCACGTCGATATCGCCTCAAAAACCTTAGAAACACTCGCCTCAGCCCCTTCAACAATCACTGTATTTAATCGTAAAAAAATAGCGCTGCTTGGCGTTAATAATGCCTTTGAACTGATGAATTTTGTGCCTGGGATGCAATCCACTCGTGGTGATTGGGTTGGTGCAGTGCCAAAAGATCATGCCCGTGGTGTCTACCTTGATAGCGGTAATATCTTAGTGATGATCAATGGTGAGCGTTTGAATGAATCTTCATTTGGTAAAGCGTCTGTTTATATGCCGTTTATTCCTGTTGAAGTGATTGATAAGGTAGAGTTTATTCGTGGTCCTGGTTCTGCGCTCTACGGCAGTAATGCATTTTTAGGGGTGATGAACATTATCACTAAAAGCCAAGACAATGAACTATCTGTGGCGGTGGGTAATGTAGGCCAAGCAAGTACTGCATTTTCGCTTAGTCATCAAGTTAATGAGCAAATACATCTTTTTGCTAATGGTGCTTATAATAGTAAAAGCGGCGAGCGCTACCCGCAAGGGGTCAAAGATCCACTGCAATCTATTTATCTAGAAGCTGGGCTTGATATTGAAAAGCTTGCTGTGAGAGGGCGCTATAATCAAGTTGAGTTGAATGATTTTTTAAACCTAGGTGGCTACTCTGAGGATAACCAGCACAAAAGTGAAAATGCATTTATCTCCCTAAGCTATGATTGGCTTGCTACTGATACAAGTATGTTTTCAAGTAAAGTTGCTTATACCCAGCATCAAATACAAAGTGCAGGGTTAATTGCGCCAGCAGAGAGTCTGCCACAGGCAAGTTATGACTCATTTATTGGCCCTGCATGGCGTACCAGTGACTTGACGATTAATCTCGATGCCAGTCATGAGTTTGATAATGGTTGGTTATTTAATTCGGGGTTGGAATATAGCCATGCAAAGCAGCAGCAAGCCGATGTCCGTACTAATTATTATGATGCCAACAGCGGGGCAATAATAGCAGCCGATCCATTTTACCAAGGTGGTATTGTTACTATTAAAGAGTATGCACCATTTCAGCAATTACAGTCGACTTTTGAAACCCGTAGTGTTTATGGGCAAGTGAAAGTACCTTACTCCGAGCAATTTAGCTTGTTTTTAGGGGCACGTTTTGATGACGTTAAAGACATCGACAGTAACTTATCTCCCCGTATCGCTGCAATCTACAAACCCGCTTTAGCACATACGTTAAAATTGCAATATGGCGAGTCATTTCGCACGCCTGTAACGAATGAGTTGTATTCTAATGATGATGTGACACTTGGTAATCCAAACTTAAAATCAGAATATGTAAAAACCACGGAGTTGGTGTGGCGTTACGAGCACCAAGATTGGCATATTAATTCAGTGCTGTTTTACAACCAATTAAACGAGTTTATAAATCTTGTGCCGTTGACTGCAGACAATACTCAATTTACCTTTGCAAATCAGCTTGATGACACAAACCGGGGACTTGAGCTCGATAGTATGCTGCGCTTAAACGGCGATTTTTCATTAGAAGCGACTTACACCCAGTATTTTGACACCCCTATGCAGCCCACCTTTAAACGTTTTGCCAGTATTATCGCTAATTATCAATATGAGCAATGGTTGTTAAGTGTTAATGGCGTTTGGCGTGACGAGGTGAATGTACAAGCTACCCCGAATACTCTTAGTTTTAAGCAGCCAGCGTATTTGCTGCTTGGCACAGTTCTCAGTTGGCAATTTTCAACGAGTAGCCAACTTAGCTTTAAAGCTCATAACGTATTAAATAAACACTATAATGTATTTGATCCCAGAATGGCCGATGGTGCTGTTGCTGGTGTCGGCAGTGAATACTCGGTACACTACCAAGTCAAATTTTAAATTATTAAGGCGTAGCAATACGCCTTTTGGTGGCTCATGCTGCATGTTCCTCGAAAAATAGTATTGGCCGTTGCCATTTTAATCGTGTTGTTATTAGTCAGTTTTTTATTTGGCAGACACTATGATTTAACACAAGCACAACAACAAGCACAGCGCCAGGTTAACCAACTAAGCCACTACCTTGAGACAGAGCTTACTCGCTTTGCTGCGATCCCCCATTTAGTGACTGATAACCAGTTACTCACAGCGTTTATTAGTGACATGAATTTAGATGCTGATAATCAAGCTGTACAACCGATTAATAATTACTTGGCTGATATTCAACAAGCCAGTGGCGCGTCAGATGTTTATGTGCTCAACAATGCAGGAGATGTAGTCGCCTCTAGCAACTGGCAGTTGGATTACACTTATATTGGCAATAACTTTGCATTTCGACCGTACTTTTATCAAGCCTTGGCAGGTAAGAAAGTCGCGTATTTTGCTTTGGGACTTCGCTCAAACGAACGAGGAATTTATTTTTCAGAGCCAATTCATCATGGCAATAAGGTAATTGGTGTGGTGGTGTTAAAAGTAAATGTGTCGAAGTTTGAGAGTGATCGACAATTACTGAATAACTCACAGTCGAGCCATTTTTATTTAAGTTTAGCCGATAATGTTATTGCAATGTCAGACATTCAATCATGGCGGCTAAATACAATGCAGCCAATTGATGCAGCCCAACAGCAGTACTTCACTCGCAGCCGCCATTATTTAGATTACATGCCTAAGGTGATCGATGCACAGCAACGCAATAGTCAGGGGGTTCCTGTACTACAGATAAGTGAAGCTAATAAGCGAAGTAAATATGTGCCTGCAACGGCTGCAATTCATCGCCTTAAAGCACAGATGACGGTGCTGGTGGATATGTCTTTAGTGAATATTGCACAATTCCCGCGGCTTGTTTGGATAACCGTGATCTATGTTTCTGTATTATTGGGTTTTTATGCTCTAATGGCTCGTTTTGCTGGTTACAAAAAGCTACTTTATTCGCGCCATAGCCTTGAGCAAGAAGTTATTGAACGCACACAAGCACTTGAGAAAGCGCAAACTGCGTTAGTTCAATCTGCAAAGCTGGCAACCATAGGTCAGTTGAGCGCCGGTATTAATCATGAAATAAATCAGCCATTGAGTGCCATGAGCACCTATTTAGTCAGTGCAAAGCGCTTAATTATAAAAGGTGATGTAACACAAGCTGCTGAAAATATAGTAATTGTGCAATCACTGATCGAACGCGTGCATAAAATCGTTGGCCAATTAAAACACTTTAGTAAGCCTGCGCAAACCCAACTAAGGGAGCAAATTCTTGCACAGCTTTTAAAAAATGCCATGGTGATTGCCTCACCCCAGCTTAAACACGATGATGTTAGCGTTAAAGATGCGCAGATTGCAGACTCAATAAAGGTGTGGGTTGATGGGGTTAAGTTTGAGCAAGTATTAGTCAACTTGATCACTAATGCCAGTCATGCAATGGCACAAAGCCCTGAGCGTGAGCTTAGTTTTGAAATAGAACAATTTGAGGGACGTGTAAAGCTTTCGATTCTAGATACAGGTCCTGGTATTGAACAGCATGCCTTAGGGACAATTTTTGAGCCTTTTTATAGTACTAAGTCAAGCAATGGTCTGGGTTTGGGTTTATCTATTTCAAAGCAAATAATTAATTCTTTTAATGGTTGTTTAACTGCACACAATCGCCCACATGGTGGCGCGCAATTTATTATCACATTAGCCAATACCAAAGGAGCGTTATGAATACCCTAGCAATTGACTGTAAACAGGTTTTTGTCATTGACGATGAGCAGATGATCCGTGATTCACTTAACCAATTGCTGACGTTAGAAGGCTATCAGGTACAGTGTTTTAGTGATCCACTCAGTGCTTTATCAAAACTTAATCGTCGTTTTAATGGCGTGGTACTCAGTGATATTAATATGCCAAAAATGGATGGGCTAACCTTTTTAGAGCAAGTCAAAGCCTTTGATAGTGAGCTGCCGGTGATTTTTTTAACCGGCTTTGCTGATGTCACCGTTGCTGTTAAAGCGATGCAGTTAGGCGCTTATGATTTATTTGAAAAACCGCTTAATGAGCAGTTGCTCGATTGCATTGCAAGGGCATGTGAAAAGCGAGCTTTAGTCATGGAGAACCGGGCGTTAAAACTTGCAGTTGAAAAAACCTCGGCACCGGGTGTATGTATTCTTGGGGAAACCGTGCAAATGCAGCAAATGATGCATTTGCTCAATGCGGTGATCGATACCCCCGCGGATGTGATGATTGAAGGTGAAACTGGCACAGGTAAAGAGTTAGTGGCGCGTTTTTTACACGATCAAAGTAGTCGCTCAAATTGTAACTTTGTGGCAATTAACTGCGGCGCGGTGCCCGAGCAACTAATAGAAAGCGAGCTGTTCGGCGCAGCAAGTGGAGCGTACACGGGGGCTACGCAAAGTCGCCAAGGTAAATTTGAGTTTGCGCAAGGTGGCACGGTTTTTTTAGATGAAATAGAAAGCACACCAGCCTCTTTACAAGTTAAATTACTACGCGTGTTAGAAGAGCGCAAAGTCACCCCTGTAGGGGCGAATATCGCCATTGATTTAGATATTCGGATTGTTGCAGCAACGAAAATTGATTTATTGGCGTTGGTTGAAAAAGGCGATTTTCGTGCAGATTTATATTATCGACTCAATTTGGTCAAAGTGAGCATTCCTGCATTGCGCGATAGAAAAGCTGATATTCCATTACTATTCAAACACTTTAGCTCAATTGCGGCAACGCGCTTTCATAAACCCCCTGCGCCATTAAGCAGTGATATATTACAGCGGCTATTAAGCTATCAGTGGCCAGGTAATGTTCGAGAGCTAAGAAACCAAGCAGAGCGCGCTGTGTTACTCGGTGTTGAATTAGCGTTTCCTAGTACCAGCCTAAGTAATGGTAATGATTTATCGCAGGATTTGAGCTTGGCGGAAAAAGTGAGCTTTTATGAGCAATCTTTAATAGAAGAAGCGCTTGAACGTCATCAAGGCAGTATTAAAGATACCATGAATACGTTACAGATAGCGCGTAAAACCTTGTATGACAAAATGAGTAAATATGCACTTAACCGCGATATGTTTACTGATTAGCATGGGTGGAATGAGTGACAAAGCTGGTTTTTAAGTGTGTGGATTTCCGCACACTTTAATCGCCTTTGAAATAGTTTAAAATTTTAATGTATTGAATTTAATCAGTTTATATAAGAATGCCAAGTTTGGCAGCAAACTTGCCTTTATTACTAGGAACAACAAACAATCCTAATAATAAGAGCACACAATGATAAAAACAGATAAAAAACTGACCTCTGTATCTGCTGCATGCGCCCTCGCTGTTATAAGCTTTGCGCATACAGCGCACGCCGTTGAATACGATATTTATGGCAAAGCCGAAGTGCAAATAGCAAAAACAGATAATGGCACCATGCGTTTTGCAAAAGAAGGCACACAAATTGATGCGCCTTTTTCGCGGATTGGTATCAAAGGAAAGCATGGCCTGAGTGATTCTCTTAACGTGGTTTTCAAATATGAAGTGCAAGTTAAAGGCTTTGAAAACGATGATTTAGGGGACCCTTTTCGCGCACGAAACACCTACTTAGGTTTAGCGGGTAGTTTTGGTGAAGTGGTGATTGGTCGTAACGATACGCGTTTTAAATACTCAGAAGGGAAAATTGACAACTTTAATGAAACCCAAGCTGATATAGCGCAATTACTGCCAGGCCAAGCGCGAATTGGCGATACTATTACGTATACCTCGAAATCTTTTGCTGGTGCGCAATTATCATTAACTTATGCGCCCAAAGATGACCGCATTAGTGGCAAGGATGGCTTTGCTGCCACAGTTATGTACGGGGATCGTAATTTAAAAAATGAACATTATTACCTTGCACTAAGCCATGTTGACTCACTCAATAACATTACTGCTACTCGTATCGCTGCAGCATGGCTGCTCGACAACGTACAATTAGGCGCAATCATTCAACGTAGTGAAACCGCTGAATTAGGTGATAAATCAGGTAATGGCTATGTACTTAGTGCTAGTTATAAACTAGATAAATGGCTGCCAAAAGTGCAGTTTGTTAGAGATGAGTCGGGAATTCATCATATCGATACTAAGACCGGCCAACAATGGACTGCAGGTGTTGATTATCTTTTCGATAAACAAACAACGGGCTATTTATTTTATAGTGATCTTGATTTAGACACTAAATCCGATAGCAGTCTGGCACTTGGCCTAAAGTACAAGTTTTAAGAGGTGATATATGAGTAATTCAATAACCGCGAACAACCCAGATAAAAACCCTATACTGCAAGCTGCTATGTTACTGTTGGGCCCTGTAGTGATGTTGCTAACGTGTTTAATTGATCCACCTGCCGGTATGAGTGTTGCTGCACTGCGTACGGCTGGACTCGCGTTTTGGATGGCATCATGGTGGGTTAGTGAAGTGGTGCCAATTCCTGCTACTGCACTATTGCCATTGGTGTTTTCACCCTTGGCTGATATCGCGGCGATAAAAAGTGTCGCTGCGCCTTATGCTCATCCACTGATATTTTTGTTTTTAGGTGGTTTTTTAATTTCCATCGCAATGGAGCGGTGGGGCTTACATAAACGTATTGCGCTGCGCACTATGTTGTATGCAGGCTCTAAACCGAGTTTACAGATTTTGGCGATGATGTTAGTTACCGCATTTTTGTCGATGTGGATGTCAAACACCGCAACGGCAGTCATGATGTTACCGATTGCGTTGTCTATCACGCATTTAGTACAAAAATCTAACCCAAATAATAATGGTTTTGGTAAAGCGTTGCTATTATCGATTGCCTACGGTGCCAGTATCGGTGGTATTGCAACCCTGATAGGCACTCCGCCAAATGCATTAATGGCAGCCTATCTGTCTGATAGCTATCAAATTGAAATTGGCTTTGCCCAGTGGATGATGGTGGGTGTGCCGTTGTCACTGACTATGTTGCTCATTTGTTGGATATGGCTGACTAAGTTTGCCTATAAAGTGGATGAGCAAGCCAAGAATGCAAAAAAAGTGGATACTAAATCACTGTTTAGCTCGCAGCTCAAGGAGTTGGGTATTATGCAGCGCGCAGAAAAAGGCGTGTTGTGGGTGTTTTTATTCGCTGCAATTTGTTGGATTTTCAGACCATTGATCGCTGATTTTACTGGGTTGAAAATATCAGATACCGGTATTGCTATTGCTGCTGCGTTATTGTTATTTGTACTACCGGCTAATAAAGGCAGCGATGAACGTATTTTAGATTGGCAAAGCGCTGCTGGTGTACCTTGGGGCGTATTATTATTATTTGGTGGTGGTTTAACACTGGCTGCACAAATTAAATCTTCGGGCTTGGCTGAGTACATCGCCCACTTGATTGAAGGGGCTAGTGCTATTCCATTAGTACTGAGTGTACTTGCGATTGCTACTTTAATTACTTTTTTAACTGAGATCACCAGTAATACGGCTACAGCTGCAGGGTTTTTACCTTTGCTGGGACCTGTTGCTGAATCTGTGACGGGAACACCATTAGTCTGGGTTATTCCCGCAGCGATTGCGTGTAGCTGTGCGTTTATGATGCCTGTTGCTACTCCCCCTAATGCGATTGTATTTGGCTCTGGACAAATACAAATACGCGATATGATCAAAGCAGGCTTTGTACTGAACTTAATAGCCATTGTGTTGATCACCTTAGTGACGATGACCTTGGCAGCATTGATATTTAATTTTTAGCTTTAGCTAAATTATTGGAGTTTACCCAGCCAGAGCGCTATTGTTCTGTAAATAGCGCTCTTTATCACCCAGCCAATATTTGCCCCTTTTAAGAAACACAGTTATAGTGCGTATACATTGACTTAGTTTATGAGTATGCGTTTGTCTGACACTGTTACAGCCTCCACGAGCGAGTTAAAAACGCAGTTTGATGAAATGCAGCGGCATTTTGATGAGCAGCCTTATTTAACAATCGCAAAGCGTATCCAGTTATTAAAATCCCTAAAACGGGCGTTATTGACACTAGAAGCCGAATTTGTTGCTGCAAGCTCAAAAGACTTTGGCTATCGTACTGCTTTTGATACTGTGTTGGGCGACATTTTACCCACTACCAAAACAATCAGCCATACAATTACACACTTGCCTAAATGGGCGAAAGAGTCGCCTCGTAAAGCCGGACTGAGTTTAGCCCCTTCAAAAGTTGCAGTTAGCTACCAACCTAAAGGTGTGGTTGGAATTATTTCGCCATGGAATTATCCTATTCAACTAGCGGTTGTACCAGTGAGCACCGCGATTGCTGCAGGCAATCGGGTATTGTTAAAAGTCAGTGAATTTACACCGCATACTAATCAAGTGCTTAAAAAGTTATTTAGTGGTGAACTCAGTGACTACTGTGCTGTAATCGAAGGGGAAGCACAATTAAGCCAGCAGTTTAGCCATTTACCTTTTGCGCACCTATTTTTTACTGGTTCAACAGCTGTCGGTCGACACATTATGGCAGCTGCAAGTAACAATCTTACACCTGTAACGCTTGAATTAGGCGGAAAATCCCCAGTTGTTATTACTGAACAAGTCGATATAGATAAAGCGGCTAAAGCAATTCTCTTTGGTAAAATGACCAATGCAGGGCAAATTTGTGTTGCACCAGATTATGTTTTAGTGCCTGAGAAGTTACAGCATCAATTAGTGAAAAGCCTGTGTGGTTTATATAAAAAGCATTATAAATTAGGCGTGGAAGGTAAAAACTTAACGTCAGTTATTAATGACCATCATTTCGCACGTTTAACAGATTTATTAGCGGATGCGCAGCAGCACGGCGCACAAATAATCAAACCATTGGAAGAAAATCAAAGCGATGCGCACAAACATAGGTTAGGCCTACACATTGTTACGGACGTTAACGACCAGATGAAGTTAATGCAGGAGGAGTTGTTCGGGCCCATTCTTGCGATTGTTACTTACCTGCAATTAAGCCACGCAATTGATTATATAAATCAACGCCCTCAACCACTTGCTTTATATATAATGGGGCAAAATAGGCAAATCAATGCACATATTCAGCAACACACTCAAAGTGGTACATTCGCAATTAATGATACATTAATGCAAGTGACCGCTGACGATGCGCCATTTGGTGGTTTGGGTCCATCAGGGATGGGGAACTATCATGGTAGAGAAGGCTTTTTAACTTTTAGTCATGCCCGTAATACTTTAAAAACGGGTGGATTTAACCCTAAATTAAATTTACTGTTGTCGCAGAATAAACTGTTGATGAAAGCTTTAAAATGGCTGTACTTACGCCCGTGAAGGGCTAAGTACAGCTTGGAAGCTTCATTATCTGTTGTTAAAACATCCTTCCTTCGCCAGCATAGAGGCCAGCAAGAATTTTTTCATACAAGACATCGGCTTTTTCTTTGGCCGCAGTGATTTGCGCTGGCATCAGTTTACGTTCATCTAACTTGCGACTATGGCTTGCATCTAAATTACCGTTGTATTCAGCAACCGTATTCCATATATATGACTTTTCTATATTTTTTCGACCCCATGACCTTCAAAATACATTAGCGCCATATTAAATTGTGCCAGAGTATAATTATTACCAGCGGCTTTTTCATACCAGCGCATAGCTTCTTTATAATCCTGGGCAACGCCATCACCATTGGCATACATAACACCTAAATTAAACTGTGCCGCAGGCATATTTTTTTCAGCGGCTTGTTTAAAGAGCTTAACTGACATTTGTTTATCAAGTTTTACGCCTTTACCTTCTTGATACAGTACTGCCAATGCAAACATAGAATCAACATGCTGTTTTTTAACGCCTTGTTGGTAAAGCTCAGCGGCCTTATGATAGTCACGGGTTACCCCAAAACCACCTTCATAGAGTTGGCCAAGTTCATATATACCCGGTGCATAGCCTTTATCTGCCAGATAACGAAACTCCTTTAGAGCCTCTTCAAATTGCCCTTCATTGGCGGCGAGGATCCCTTCTTCAAGCCCTGCATGAGCAATACCACTGATGCTAAGTGCACCGACCATCAACAATATATTTAACTTAGGCTGCCACATGACAATACCTCCAATCAGTTTGTTACTGTTTAATTTTAGTTCTTACAACCACAATTGCCCAGCTTCGCACTATAAATGATAAAGAATGCACATAAGATACAGATTTTATAGAAAATTTAAAGGAATAAAAAAAGCCCCAGCGGGGCTTTTTGGGTTCATATCAACCGTCACCGATATGAGCAATGTAGCAAGTAAGTGTGTTTGTTATAAAGCACTTTGGGTCGAGTAAAGTGTTTCATTGAAGCAGCACAGGCTTCATCAACAACGTTAATACACCCAAGCCAAGATATGAATTCTGCATCTTGGGTATAAGGGGCCAGCATCCTTGCTGGTGATCTTCCCTAGGGCACTGAGGTCGGTACGTTCCCATGCCTTACAATAAGCGAAGGCTTAAAGAGTTGGGTTATTCTGTGTTGATGCGAACGATTATTACTTTGATTTAACTGGGTGTCAACAACTAAATGATAATTATTTCTATTTGTTTAGTTTTATTTCTAGTCATTTATTTACAGCGACGAATAAGTTGATTAACGTAGGGCTATTAATTGTATAAGAAAATAAAAAATGTCTAGAGCAACTATTATTTTAAAATGCAGAGTAGCAGTAGTTGGCGCGCTGTTAATAATCTTATCAGGTTGCTCTGCAACCTTTACCTACAATAATATAGGTTGGCTCTCGGCGTTTTGGATTGATGATTATGTCGATTTATCAAAACAGCAAAGTAAACAGGCTAAAGCAATAATTAAACAAAGCCGAGATTGGCATCGTAAAACTCAACTGCCACTTTATCGTCAGGATTTAATGTCATTACAAAAATTACTAACCGATACCCCATCAGAGCAGGCATTGCTATCCCATTTTCAAGGCGCTAAGCAGCATTGGCAAACATTGGTCTTGTATGTTAAAGATGATTTGATCGAGCTTGCCCTCACTTTATCACTGCAACAGCGACAGGAATTTGTTGATGCTATAGCACAAGATATGGCAGATGATATTGCAGAGTTCAATGAACAAACAGCCTCAGAACGTGCCCAAGATCGCCTTGAACGTCAGTTAGATACCTACAAAGATTGGCTAGGCTCTATTGATGATCAGCAAGAGGCTTTGATCAGCAAAGCAAACAGTGAATTCCAGAGTACATTTTTGTTATGGCATAGTTATAAGCAAACCCGATTGGATAAGCTTAAGCAGGTATTTTTTGATCCGCAACTGAGCCGTGAGCAGTTTATTAGCCAATTAGCTGAAGTGATCACTGAGCGTGAAGCGTATATGAGCGACGAGCTGATACAATTAGACACCAACAACTCAAAGCGCTATGTGCAACTTTTAATTAATTTAAGAGCGACGATGACAGCGCAACAGCTTAAGCATGCTAACGATGAATTTGCCGATATGCTAAAAGATATTGATCAATTAATTGCCGATGATTAGCGCCTGCTTTATTAAACATAAATAGTGCTTGTACTCTGTAAATTAACCGTTAGACTAACTTTTTTGTTACCTATTAAATTTAAGTTTTTCGAATGGATATCGCAGCGATTGATAGCGTTAAAGTACTACGTGAAAACCTACTAAAGTGGGTATGCTTTTGTTTTGGAATTTTAGCGAGTATTTTTACCTATTTTAACCTTTTTGTGAATGACTTCTATCCATTAGGAGTTTTAGAAGGAATTTTTGCTGTTTATTGTTTTTACACTTTTCATTATGCTCGTACACGCAAAATTCATACATGGCAACCGTTAGTGTTATGTTTATGCATTACGCTGTTAGTCACATTGGGCACCTATTTAGCCGCGATGAAGAATGGTTTATTCGTTTGGTCCTTTACGTTACCAGTTCTTTACTACTTATTATTAGGCTGCAAGCATGGTTTTTATTTATCGCTTTTATTAGCATGTGTGCAAACTAGCGTATTTATAAGTAAACCCTCCCTCGCGCCATTTTCAGATCTTAACTTAAGTTTAAATATGAGTTTTAGCTATGTTGGGATCTGGGTTATTGCACACATTTTTGAAGCCAGTCGCGCGCAATTTGCACAACGCTTAGAAAACCTTGCTTTGTATGACCCGTTGACAAAAACCGGTAATCGCTTAGCAATGAATCACTACTTTGAAGTGGAGCTAGAAAATAAAACCAACTTGTTTACTATGCTGCTTGATCTTGACTACTTTAAAAAAGTGAATGATCAGTTTGGTCATGATGTAGGTGACCAAGTGTTAGTTAAGGTGGCGAGTATTCTCAAGGAGGTAGTCAATAAAGGACGAGTTTTCAGAGTTGGGGGAGAGGAGTTTGCGCTGTTTATTCCCAATTCTAGTCAACAAGAAAGTTATCAACTTGCTGAAAAGATAAGAGTGACCTTACAAGACTGCGTGATTAATGTTGGTGACCGAGAGATCCGTTTAACCGCTAGTATTGGCTTAGCGGCGTATCGCAATAACGATACGTTAAAACAGCAGCTCAAAGCAACAGACAAGCAACTTTACCAAGCTAAAAAAGGTGGCAGAAATAACGTATCTGCTGAGCAAATACACTATTCAACAAATTTAGAGCAAGTTTCTTAATTACCTTGATACATCTGTGCAAATTCTGGAATATTATTTTCCCACAGTGGAGTGTCTTTACCCAAGTGCTCTCGGATAGCATCAAAGAATAACCGTGTTCTTACTGGTAAATCACGGTGAGGGTAAACCGCATACATAGCACTGTACTCTTGTAGTTTGATGTCGGTTAACAATGGCACTAAACGCCCCTGTTTTATTTCATCACCAATAATAAATGCCGGTGCCAGCACGTAGGTCGTGCCGGAAAGGGTTTTGTCGAGCAGTACTTCTGCATCATTGGCTCTAAATACACTTTTAATTTTTTGCTCTTGCGGCAGCCCATATTGATCCACATAACGAATTCCTTCAACGCGTAACGCGGTGCTTGAATAACTTGCCGCGGGTAAATCAGCTAAATCTGTTATTTTAGATGGTAGCCCATACGTGTTAATAAACTCCGGAGCAGCTAATAACAGCAACCTATTGCGGGCAATTTTACGTGCGATCAGTGATGAGTCTTTTGGTTCACCGACCCGAAACGCTAAATCAAACCCTTCAGACACCAAATCAACTAACTTATCATCAAGCCGTAACTCGACTTCCACTTGCGGAAAACGTTTTTGAAAATCATTAATAACGGGCTGCAGGTAGCGTCTGCCAATGATTGTTGAAGAGGTTATTTTTAATACGCCTCGTGGCTCTTGGTGATAATTCTCTGCTAAACGAACGGTTTCGCCAAGTAATTGCCGCAGTTCAGCGGCTTTTTTCACCATTTCAGCGCCTGCGGCGGTCAATGAAAAAGAGCGGGTGGTGCGATTAAGTAAGCGTACGCCGAGATCATCTTCAAGGCGGCTTATTTGTTTTGAGATCACGGAGCGATCAATATTGCGGGTTTCTGCTGCTTTGGCAAATGAGCCGCGCTCAACCACTTCTAACAACATTAATAAACGACTCGTGGTGTCCATTGGCTACTCACTAAAATTTAATTGATGCCATATTGGCATTAATGAATTTAAAAATCTACGGTTTTTGTCCACAGGTTTGTTCCGTAATATGAAAAAACATATAAAAAGGAGCGTCGTCATGAACAAACACTTAATAGCCATAGCCGTTTTAGGGGCATCACTTGCTCTTAGTGGCTGTGCTGAAGAACCAGCCCAGCAAAGTAACCAACAACATCTTCAGCCAATTGATGTTGCTGAAGTTTTAGTGAAGCCAGTGCAAAACTGGCATACCTATACCACGCGTTTAGAAGCGCCCGAAGAAGTGTCTCTTATGCCACGTGTGGCAGGTGTTATTGAGCAAATTGCGTTTAATGAAGGTGATACTGTAAAGCAAGGTGATTTATTGTTTAAACTGGATGCTCGTCCTTATGCGGCAGTAGTGGCAAGTTTAGAAGCGCAAGTAGCCAGTGCAGAGGCCGCATTATCACAAGCGCAAAGTGAAGCTAAAAGAGCTGTACGATTAACCGAGCGTAAAGCGATTTCGACAGAGCAAGCTGAATCACGTACTTCAATGTTACAGCAACGAGAAGCACAGCTTGCGGCCTTAAAAGCACAGCTTATTGCGGCTAATTTAGATTTAGAGTTTACAGATATCCGTTCACCAATTGATGGTGTGATCTCTCGCGCTAACATTACCAAAGGTAATAACGTGTTGGCGGGACAAAGTGTGCTGACTTCAATTGTCTCAAACCAGACTATGTACGCTTACTTTGATGTTGATGAGCGTACTTGGAATCACTCATTTTCACAGGTAGCTGCAGCAGATCATCAACAAGTGGTGATGCAGAAAGTGGGGCAAAGTACATTTGCGCACACCGGTTATATCGATTTCATTGATAACCAAATTAATGCAGCAACAGGCACGCTTCGTGTCCGAGCTCGATTTGATGAAAATACAGGATTACGAGCAGGGTCATTTGCGCGGATCAAATTAGCAGCAAATGATATTACCGAACAAGTGATCGTGCCTGATAAAGCCATTGGGACTGATCTAAAAAACCGCTTTGTACTGACTGTCGGTGAAGGCAATATCCTTGAATATAAGCTTGTTACAACTGGCGAGAGATATGGCAGTTTTCGTGCTGTGACCGCTGGCTTAAAAGCTGGCGATGTCATTGCTGTTAATGGGCCTGCACGCGTGGGTCCTGGCATGCCTATCGCACCAAATACGGTGACTTTAGACACCGAAGGTGTGGCTTTTACATTATCGCCAACCGCGCAGCACACCCTGATGGCTAAGAAGTAGGACGAATAATGAAATTTTCACACTTTTTTATTCAACGACCGATATTTGCAGCCATGCTGTCATTGGTGATTTTAATTGCCGGTGCGATATCGTTATTTCAGTTGCCTGTCAGTGAGTACCCAGAAGTTGTACCACCTACAGTAGTGGTTACCGCTAATTACCCTGGTGCAAACCCGACCGTGATTGCGCAAACCGTTGCAACACCATTAGAGCAAGAGATCAATGGCGCTGAAAACATGTTGTATATGTTTTCACAAGCGACCAGTGACGGCCGTATGACGCTGACAGTGACATTTGCACTTGGTACAGATCTCGATCGTGCTCAAGTACAAGTACAAAACCGTGTAAATAGTGCTTTGCCGCGTTTACCGCAAGAAGTACAGCGCTTAGGTGTAGTGGCAGAAAAGTCATCACCAGATTTAACCATGGTAGTGCATTTATATTCACCTGAAAAAACGCACGATACCGCGTACTTATCAAACTATGCTGATCTGTATATTAAAGACCAAATTGCGCGCTTAAGTGGTGTGGGTGATGTGCAGTTATTTGGCGGCGGCCAATATTCCATGCGTGTGTGGTTAAACCCAGATGCCTTAGCGGCACGAGAGTTAACGGCAATGGATGTGGTCACGGCTCTTCGCGCGCAAAACCAGCAAGTAGCAGCGGGCAGTTTAGGCGCGCAACCTGCGGCAACGGATAGTCAATTTCAAATACTGTTAAATGTAAAAGGGCGCTTAAATAGCGTTGAAGAGTTTCAGCAGGTGATCATTAAAGTGGGTGAGCAAGGCCAATTAACGCGTTTAAGCGATGTTGCACGTGTTGATCTTGGCCAAAATACCTATTCACTCAGAGCTGAGCTGGATAATCAACCAGCCTTGGCAATGCCGATATTTCAACGTCCCGGTTCTAATGCAATTGAGCTTTCTGATCAAGTACGTGAAACCATGGCGCGTTTATCAAAAGATTTCCCAAGCGGGGTTGAGTACGACATTGTTTATGATCCGACTGTATTTGTGCGAGGTTCAATTGATGCCGTCATCACTACGTTGCTCGAAGCAATTGTGTTGGTCGTTATCGTGGTCGTGCTATTTCTACAAACGTGGCGTGCGTCGATTATTCCTTTGATAGCGGTGCCAGTGTCACTGATTGGTACTTTTGCGGTGATGCAATGGTTAGGTGTATCGATTAATACACTGTCGTTATTTGGTTTAGTATTGGCCATTGGTATTGTGGTTGATGATGCCATCGTGGTGGTCGAAAACGTAGAACGAAATATTGAACAAGGGTTATCACCGTTGGAAGCCACCCGTGTAGCGATGACAGAAGTGACAGGGCCCATTATTGCGATTGCTTTAGTGCTTTGCGCAGTGTTCATTCCTACCGCATTTATTACCGGTCTTTCGGGGCAGTTTTATAAGCAGTTTGCTTTAACGATTACTATTTCAACGGTTATTTCAGCCTTCAATTCATTGACTTTATCACCGGCATTATCGGCACTGTTATTAAAAAGTCATGATGCTAAACCGGATGCACTAACACGCTTATTGAATCGTTTATTTGGCCGTTGGCTATTTGCGCCTTTTAACCGTGTATTTGACCGTGGTGCAAAGGGATACCAAAAGTTGGTGCAAAAATTAATGCGCATGACCGCCATTGTGATGGTGGCTTATGTGGTATTACTTGGCGGCACAATTAAATTGTTTGATGCGGTGCCTGGTGGCTTTATTCCGGCGCAAGATAAACAATACCTCGTCGCTATTGCCCAGTTACCTGATGCGGCCAGTTTAGAGCGTACCCAAGATGTGGTTAAACAAATGCAAGAGATTGCACTGCAAGTACCGGGTGTTGCTAATACTGTTGCTTTTCCTGGTTTATCCGTCAATGGTTTTACCAATAGCCCTAATAGCGGCATTGTGTTTACACCACTGGAAGCATTTAGTGAACGCAGTGATCCAAGTATGTCAGCAATGGCGATTGCGGCACAATTGAATCAACGTTTTAGTGCAATCGATGAAGCATTTGTTGCGGTATTCCCGCCGCCACCAATTCAAGGCTTAGGCACTACGGGTGGTTTTAAACTGCAACTAGAAGACCGCGGAAATAAGGGCTTTGAAACACTATTTAACAGCTTACAAACAGTGATTGGCAAAGCGCAGCAAGATCCCGCGTTAATGGGGCTTTATTCAAGCTTTAGAATACAAGTGCCGCAAATGGATATTGATATCGACCGTGAACAAGCGTTGATCCAAGGTATTCCGTTGGATGAAGTATTTAATGCGCTGCAAGTGTATTTAGGTTCAATGTACGTGAATGATTTCAATTTATTCGGCCGTACTTACCAAGTAAATGCGCAAGCAGATGCGGATTATCGTCTTGATCCAGAGCAAATTTTGAATCTAAAAGTACGTAATAACCAAGGCAATATGGTGCCGTTAGGTTCGGTGTTAACAGCTACACCAAGCACCGGTCCCGATAGAGTGATGCACTACAATGGTTACCCAAGTGCAGAACTCAATGGCAGTCCAGCGCCAGGTTACAGCTCAGATCAAGCACAACAAGCGATTGAACGTATTTTGGCTGATAATTTACCAAGCGGTATTGAGTATGAATGGACTGAAGTAACCTTTCAGCAAATCCTTGCCGGTAATACTATGGTGTATGTTTTCCCATTAGTAGTGTTACTCGTGTTTATGGTACTGGCAGCACAATATGAAAGCTTACGTTTGCCACTGGCGATTATTTTAATCGTCCCAATGACTATATTTTCAGCCTTAATGGGCGTGTGGTTAGTGGGTTCAGACAATAACATTTTCACTCAAATAGCCTTAATTGTGTTGGTGGCGTTGGCCTCTAAAAATGCCATATTGATGGTGGAATTTGCGCGGGATAAAAATAATCATGGGTTGAGTCATTTTGATGCCATTTTAGAGGCGTGTCGGATGCGTTTACGCCCTATTTTAATGACGTCAATTGCGTTTACTGCGGGTGTTATCCCTTTAGTATTAGCAACGGGAGCCGGTGCTGAAATGCGCCATGCAATGGGAAATGCCGTGTTCTCTGGGATGATTGGAGTAACCGTGTTTGGCTTATTATTTACACCGGTTTTTTATATCTTAGTCACCAAAACGCGTAAAGTAATTACACAGGAGCAAAGTAATGAGGAAGTATAAATTAACCGCTCTTGTTGTTGCGGGTCTATTAACTGGTTGCGCGAGCAAAATTGATGAGCAGCAGTATCAAACGCAACTGCAAGAATTTATCGCACAAACGCAAATAGCTGAGCAGTTACAAGGTCAAGATGAGCTTAACTGGTGGCAACAATTAAACTCGAGTCAGTTAAATAACTTGGTTATTAGTGCGCGCACTAATAACCATGATTTACGCACCAGCCAATTACAGCTAAAAAGTGCACTTGCTCGTTTAGGTGGGCAAAAAGCTCAGTACTTACCGCAAGGAGGAGTGGCTGTTGACGCTACGCGCACACGTATTGGTGATCTGTACAGCCGAGAATCAGCCGCTAATATAAACCTTGATTGGCAGCTAGATTTATTTGGTAAGATCACCGCGCTTGTTGATGCTGCTAACGCAGGGGCGATGAGCCAAGCCGAGCAGTTACGAGCGTTGCATATTGAAGTGGTTGCCTCTGTGGTTAAAGGGTTTGTGAGTTTGCAAGGTAATAAACAAAAACAGCAGATCATTGAGTTACAAATTGAAGCATTACAGCAAAGTATTGCTGTGCTTAGAGCACGGGTTGAAGAAGGTGTGGCAAATGAGCTGGATTTAAATCGAACCTTGGCACAATTAAAGCAACAGCAGGCACTGTTGCCAGAAATTGAATATGCGCAATTTCGTGATTTAGCGACGCTGGCAACATTAACAGGGCAACTACCAGGCGATTTAAGTTTAGTTGATGAGCTAAGTCTATTCGAACATGCGTTTACTGTGAGTTTGGCAACGCCCAGTGATGCGATTGCTTTGCGACCTGATATTAGCCAAGCGTTATTTGAGTTTAGCCAAGCTAATTCATTAAGTGTGGCTGCGAGTAAAGCCTTGCTGCCTGATATTAGTTTAACGGCATTTGCAGGCGTAGTGAGTATAGGCAACAATCAACTCTCTAATACCGTACAACAATGGCAAGTGTCGCCTCAGATCGAGTGGTCCTTGCTAAGTTACCCTGCGTTACTTGCACAACGTGATGCTCAACAATACTTAAGTGAAGCCGCTTATAGCCAATACCAACAAGTGGTGTTAAATGCCCTGACGCAAAGTGAACTTTCATTGCAGCTATTAGTCAAACAAACTCAACAACAAGGCTATGCCAAAGCACGTTATGAGTTTGCTAATAATGCCTTTTTACAAGCGCAAGCCATGTATCAAGAAGGACAAATCCCTTACTTAGAGTTGTTAGATGCGCGACAGGATGTTTTAATAGCGCAGGAAAATGCAATTGACTCAACGATTTCATCATTACTTGCTAAAGTCGATACTTACCAAGTATTTAATGGACGTTGGAGTTATGCGTTAGTTAATTAAGCTAAATTGAGTTTTTAATGCCACATACTGATCTTTTATCAACAATCCCCGCCACAATGCGTGCGATTGCGTTACTTGAACCTAATGAACAGATAGAGTTATCTGAGCTTGAATTACCTGTGCCTGACGTTGTCGATAACGAGCTACTGATAAAAGTTGAATATGTGGCGCTAAACCCAGTCGATGCTTGCTTTGCAAAACAGGGGTTTTGTAAATGGGAGTATCCACATATTCTGGGCCTTGATGCAGTTGGCGTGGTAGTAAAAGCAAGCAAAGGCGTTTTTCCAAGCGTTGGTGCACGGGTCATGTGGCATGGTAATATTGGTGAGCAAGGGGTGTTATCTCAATACGCAAAAGTCCCTAATTTTGCTGTATCTCAAGTGCCTGACGAAGTGAATTTAAAGGATGCCGCAACGTTACCATGTGCAGGTATGTCGGCATTAGTTGCTTTAGATAAGCTGCAATTAACAGAAGGTGATTCTATCTTAATTGAAGCGGGGGCTGGCGCTGTGGGTCAATTTGCGATTCAATTTGCAAAGCAACGCGGTGCAACGGTTTTTACAACCGCGAGTAAACGTAATCATAAACTGGTTAAGCAACTTGGCGCGGATGTTGTCTTTGATTACACCGATAAGAAACTTAGCGATAAAATTCGTAAAGAACTTGGGCCACAAGGTTTTGACGCCGTACTTGATTCTATTGGCGGAGAAACCACCGTTAGAAATGTTGAATTAATGCGCTTTTGTGGACGTATTGCCTGTTTAAATCCGTTACCTAAATTTGAGCAAGAGCTAATGTATCGACGAGCACCAAACATAGGCATAGTCTCTTTAGGCGGTGCTTGGCTTGCCAATAGTTTATGCGCCCAGCAAAGAATGAGTTTTATGGGTAACTTATTGCTTGATAATTTAGCCAGCGGCAATATTAAAATTCCACAGATCAGTGATGTTGAATTCAGCACTAAGAGCATTTCAAAGGCGCTTAATAGGCAAATTGATGGTGGCTTTACTGGTAAGCAAGTAGTAAAGATTAATCATGAGTAATAGCTGATATAGCCTCGCAATTGCGGGGCTTTTTATTAGTTGAAACCGAGGAAATTATGTCATTTACTGATTTTTATCGCCTGAGCGCACATGCGGTGATCACTAACGACAGTGGTGATATTTTACTGTTAAAGGCAAGCTACGGTGAGCAAGGATGGGGATTACCTGGTGGTGCCTTAGATATGGGCGAAACAGTACATCAGGCATTGATACGTGAGTGCCAAGAAGAGCTCGGTTGTGAAATAGTAATAGAGCATTTAACAGGTATTTATTACCATAGCGCTTTTAATTCTCACGCATTTATATTTCGAGTTAAATTATTAAAAGATGCGTTGATCACCTTGAGCGATGAACACTTAGCGTACCGTTACTGCGCGTTTACAGAACTTTCGCCAGTGCAACAACACAGAGTGGCTGCTTGTTTGAACTATACTGGCACAGTTGATAGTGCCGCATTTTAATTTGCTCTGATGTTGGCTATCATTAGCAGGAAAGTGCGATATGCAAACACAACGTTTAGATCCTTGTATACTCTGCTACCATCGTTATATTGTTTGTTAAATAAACTGAGCTTTTCAGTATGAGGCAAAGCAGTGCTGAATAATAATGGCACTGCTTTGGTGGTGTTTATTTGTGAATAAGTGAACTCAGCGTCGTGGCGACATGCTCATTAACCTTTTGCCAGTTTAATTCTAAACTGGCGACCAAACCTTCATAGTCATCATCAATTAATGGGCTAACTTCACTAAAGTAATGGATTGCTTGCAATGAACGGCCTTTTTCAAACGACGTGTAATATAAACGCCACAACCCAGAAATATCGGCATTTCCTTGCTTATCGCCATTAAAATGATGAAGCTCATATTCTAGCTCATAATAACTTTGCTGATCTTTATCGGTGATAACAGGTAACCCTTTTACCACCATCCAATTATCAAGAGCGGTAAAAAGCGTTTGATGAGCACTGGCGGTCAGCATTTGATCCGGAGCTTCACTCCAGAGATGATAATTTGCAGCGTTCATTTGGTTATTGTCTAGCTTCATAGCAATGCCACGGTTGTTCAATGCACCGCGCAAACTGACAGTGCTGACACGCAATTGAGCGACGGTGTCGATTGAGCTACGTTGCATTGGTTGTATGGTTTGCTCAAATTGATAATATTCAACTGGCGCATTAAGCGACTGACTACAGCCAGATAAAAATAGTATCCCGATAACAGCAAAAATTTTAGGTCGTAAAAGCATGTGCATTATTGTTTCCTCGGGGTAGGATCAGCAGGCAGTGATTTATCAAAAATAAACATATTCGGTTGCTCATTCAAGCCACGGGTAAGAGGCTGTAATTCTTCGCTTAAACGTTTAAATTCAGACAACGTTTGTTGTAATTGATGATGAAACGAAGATCCTTGCTGGTAACTGGCCATGGTTTTTTCAAATTGTTTCATGGTGACATCAAATTGCTGCATGCTTTTGGTCATCTCAGCAAAATTACGATTAATATCGCCGGGTAAATTTTGTGTATCTTGTTGGCTTAATAACGTACGCATTTCATTGGCTAGAGCTTGATAATCAGCAAATGCGGATTCAATTTGTGCTAAGCTGTCTTCAATTTTTAAATTATTTACTTTATTTAATACATCTGAAACTTGATCGGCAAGTACTGTAATTCCGCTGGAAATACTCGGGAATACTTGATATTGCGAAAGCGCTTCTAGTTTTGCTGTCGGTGCATCATGATAAATATCAAAATCAACATACACCGCACCGGTGAGTAAATTGCCTGGTTTTAAAGAAGCACGTAAGCCATTTTGTATCCAGCCATCGACACTACTTTGCCAAAACTGTTTTGCGGATACGCTGTCGTGATACATACGGCCATACTCTATTTTGATCAGTGCAGGCACAGCGGTACTATCGGTTCTAAAGTGAGCTGGTTTACCATCTATAATCACATTGGCAGGGGCTTCAACCACAGTACCTACTCGCATGCCACGGTATTCTACTGGTGCACCGGCACGTAAACCCCGGATAGACTGTTCAAACTCAATTAAGTAATAATCAAAATCATAAAAGCGCTCTTCAAGGGCATCTTTGTAGCTATTACTTAGAGAGAAGTTATGGCCTTCTTGGGCATACTCTCCTGGCGACTGTTGATCAGGCAAGCCCACAGAAATGCCCCCTTTTAAGAGTTTGCTTAATGAGCCAGTTTTGACATTAATGCCATCGGCAGATAAATCAATCTCAACACCTGAATTAACCCAAAAAATAGAATTTAAAGTGATCAGGTTTTGATAAGGTTCGTTGACGAAAATACCGTACTTCATGGCTTGATTTTGCCAATCAAATGTTGCCGTTTCGACCTGTCCAATTTTATAGTTCTTAAAAAAGATGCCGGTGCCGACATCCATTACTTCAGCATCGTAACTCAGTAAAGTAAAACGCCCACCTTTTACGTCTTTACCTATTAAAGCAGGCTCTTCTTGGAGTTCAAAGTGCTCTTTTGTTTTAGTACTCTCGCCCGGGGAAAACTCTAAATACACCCCTGAAAGTAAAGTACTCATGCCACTGATCCCCGTTTCATCAATACGTGGTTTAACAACCCAAATATTAGCGTCTTCGGTGAGTAAACCGTCATAATGTTTATCTATTTGGGCACGGGCAATTACACTATTTTTTGTATCAGACAGACGTACGTGATCCACTTGGCCAATTTTTACGCTGCGAACTTTAATTTCTGTTTTGCCAGCAATGATCCCTTCGGCATGAGGCATTGAAATATAAATAGTCGCGCCTTTGTTTGCTTGGTACTGGTAAAGCATCCATGCGCCAACCAGTAAAGCTATAACTGGGATTATCCAAATAGCTGAAATAACTGGTTCTTTTTTTATATTGGCGGTTTCACTCATGCTGTTTCTCTAAATTTATGGTTTGTGATCATTGCTTGGAGAGTCCCATAATAGCCGAGGATCAAACGCGTGTGCTGCCAACATTTGGCAAATCACCATGATGGTAAAAAATACAGTGCCTATACCTGGAGTCACTGACATTAAGTTTCCTAATTGTACTAAGGCTACTAGAATTGCTACAACAAATACATCGATCATGGACCATTTACCAATAAATTCAGTTAATTGATAAACTTTTGTATAGCCTTTAGTTTGGGGGGTGGCGGGTTTACTCACCAAAAAGCATAAAAAACTTAAAATCAGCGCTTTAGCTAAAGGTACAACCACACTGGCTAGAAAAATAATCACCGCGATGGGATAAGAACCCGCTTGCCATAACACAACTACCCCACCAATCAATGTTGAGGGAGATTCATCCCCAAGGCTGGTGGTGTACATAATAGGAAATAGATTAGCAGGGATATAGCAGGCGACAGAGGTTAATAACCAAGCTGCGGCTTTTTGCACGCTGTGAGGGTTACGGACGTGGGTTTTGCTATTACAGCGCGAACAATATTCACCTTCACTAAGTTGATGACACACGTGGCAAGCGCGAATATCGTTATCTATTGCACGATATGATAGTTTGGCCGTAGCAATTCTTGCTTGCGGTTGAATTTGATCCCATAACCGTGCTCTATTTAAATGTGCTAATGCGCCAATATAGAGGATCACAAATGCGACATACGCCCAAAAGCTAACCCCAAAACTGATGTCCGCAAGTGACATAATCTTTACCATACTGACTAAGACGCCAATTAAAAATATCTCAGACATGATCCATGGTTCCAGCGCTAACGTAAACTTAAGTAGGCGTCTTGCAATTGTGTGTGGCAATACGTTCAAAACACCTAAATGCAAAGGAATAAGAATAAGAAGTAACAGCAGTGGTAAACCAATAATGCTGATATCAATAAATAGGCCTAATAAGTCACTGTCGTAGTTAAATAGGATCCTTGCTGCATCGGGTAGCGTAATTGTCTGGGTTATACCATTGCTACTAAATGAAATAAATGGGTAAAACATGCTACTTAACAACATAAGTAAAGCACTGATACTGAGCGCGACTATACGACTATCATAATTAATATTTGCTGCGCAGAGTTTACTATGGCAATGTGGACAGACGGCCATTTGCTTTGCAACTATCCGTGGAATGTCAATTATAAGGTCACAATTAGGGCAAGCAGTTTGCAAATTAGTCGCCATTGGAGAAATAAATTAAACCAAGTTTGCATTAATTCAGGGCTAAATACAAATGCGAGATTGGAACAATTAGGCTAGTCTAATAAACATGAGCTTAAGTTACTAAGAATGCCGTTATGCTGTTCTATTATTAATAAAAGCATATATTCAAAGAGGTTAAATGAAATACTTTATAGCGATTTATTTAATTTTACACAGTGGACTTGCTTTGAGCTTAACTGCTCCTATGCCTAGCGAAAGGATCACGGTTGCTGTAAGCCCCTCTGTACCACCTTATGTCTTCAGTCACGATGACAGTGGCTTACAATTGCAAATTTTAAAATCAGCGTTTAAAAATCAAGGTATCACCAATCTCGATATCGTTTATATGTCCAATAAGCGAGCAGGGCAGTCGCTTGAGAAAAAGAATGTCGATATAGCTATGAACTATGCAGGGGTAACTGGCTCTACAATTTACTCAAGTAAGAGTTTATTGGCTTATCAAAATGTCGCTGTTAGTTTAAAGAAAAATAACTTTAAAATTAATAGCGTGTATGACCTATCAGGCAAAAGCGTGGTTGCATTTCAACATGCCACCGAATTTCTTCCTGCGCCATTTAAATCGTTAACAACTAAATTACGCTCTTATGAAGAAGTGGTTTATCAAGCAGCACAAGTTGATCACTTAATGAAAGAATGGGTTGATGTCGTGGTGTTGGAAAAGCGGGTGTTTTTATATTATTTGCAGCAATATAAAAAAACACACCCAATTCAAGCCATTACAATTCACCCTATTTTTCCTGCAGCACCTCGCCCGGCTTATTTTTCCAGTAAAGTGCTGCAAGAGATTTTTGATATGGGGCTGACCCATATCATTGAAAGTGGTGAATACAGTAAAATAATGGCGTTTGATGGCAGTGACTACGCGCAAGTTACTGCACCAAACTCAATCAAATAATGCAACGGTTTGACGAGTAAGTGCGAGCAACTCACCAGATTGCGACCAAATACAGCCATCCTCTAAACCATAACCATCTTTACAATGATGCGTGATTGCTTCAAATCCAAGCCATTCGTCTGCACTTAACTGAGGCGTTGTTACAAACTCTAAATACCACGACATACTACTGGCAGGCGCGGGTTGATTAAACATTTGCAGCAAAGTTGGTGGCCATGCATCTGTTAGCGCAATAATATGGGCTTCACTAAATTGTGCTGGAGGCTGTTTTAACTTCATCCAGCCGCCTAAATGTGATGTTTTAGCTGCTGTAAACGGCATGCTGCCTTGTTGCGGGCATAAGTCGACATGTTGAAAGAACTCAGGCATCGCTCCCGCTTGAAAAGGTAAAATGCAACGCTCATCGACAGGCTTGAGATCCATCTTCTTTGTGACCGGTACATTAATTGCAGAATCGCGTGACTTTGCAAAACAAGCTTGTACAACCACACTTACTTGATCATTTTGCACCGCTTTTGCCAATACTTGGGTACTACTTTTTCCTTCACGTAAGATTTCGATAACGAGTGAGAAATCAGTGTCAGCTAATAAAGGCCCAACAAAGTTAGTGCTTATAGAAAGTAAACGACGACTTGGTTCAATTTGTTGTCGCATTGCTTGATAAAGTAGTGCGGCAGATAAACCGCCAAAAGCTGTTCGACCTTGGCACCAGTTAGCGGGAAACTGCATGGTAGCATTTGCTTGTTCAGAAGCGGGTTGTTTGCCAATCAGCGCGGCTTGTTGCAGCAATTGATCAAAGTGCATGGTGATCCTTAGAGGTGTTTATTATTAATTGATATTTTTATAACACATAAAAACTTGTCAGACCAGTCGTTAAAAACGTGATGGTTGCTGTAAAAAACACCATTACAGGCAAGTAATCGGGTTTTTTAGAAAATAAATTATAAAAAATCAGTTTTTTTTCATTTTTACTGTTGAATTAAGTTTGTAGCATCCCTATTTACTAGTCATCGAACGTATTAACGAATTTTGAAGTTGGAGATGATTCATGGGTAAAATTATTGGAATCGATTTAGGTACTACAAACTCTTGTGTTGCGGTACTAGATGGCGATAAAGCACGCGTAATTGAGAATGCGGAAGGCGATCGCACAACACCATCGATCATTGCGTACACGCAAGATGGTGAAACATTAGTTGGTCAACCTGCAAAACGTCAAGCAGTGACAAACCCAACAAACACATTATTTGCGATTAAGCGTTTAATCGGTCGTCGTTTTGAAGACGAAGAAGTACAACGTGATATCGGCATCATGCCTTTCAAAATTATCAAAGCAGATAATGGCGATGCATGGGTTGAAGCGGGCGGCGAAAAACGCGCTGCACCACAAATCTCAGCCGAAGTATTGAAAAAAATGAAGAAAACAGCGGAAGACTTCTTAGGCGAAGCTGTGACGGAAGCAGTTATCACTGTTCCTGCATACTTTAATGATTCACAACGTCAAGCAACCAAAGATGCGGGTCGTATCGCGGGTCTTGAAGTTAAACGTATCATCAATGAGCCAACGGCTGCTGCTCTTGCTTACGGCATGGACAAAAACAAAGGCGAGAATATCGTTGCAGTATACGACTTAGGTGGTGGTACTTTCGATTTATCAATCATTGAAATTGATGAAGTTGAAGGCGAGCATACATTTGAAGTACTTGCTACAAATGGTGATACCCACTTAGGTGGTGAAGATTTCGATAACCGCGTTATCAACTACTTAGTAGCTGAATTCAAGAAAGATCAAGGTTTAGATTTAAAAACTGATCCACTTGCAATGCAACGTGTAAAAGAAGCGGCAGAAAAAGCAAAAATTGAACTTTCATCAGCACAATCTACAGAAGTAAATCTTCCGTATGTAACAGCCGATGCAACAGGTCCTAAGCACATGAACGTGAAATTAACACGTGCGAAGCTTGAATCACTTGTTGAAGACTTAGTACTTAAATCAATTGAACCGCTGAAACGTGCACTTGCTGATGCAGATTTATCTGTAAGTGATATTAACGACATCATCCTTGTCGGTGGTCAAACACGTATGCCACTTGTACAAAAAACAGTGTCAGAGTTCTTTGGTAAAGAGCCACGTAAAGACGTTAACCCTGATGAAGCTGTTGCAGTTGGCGCGGCGATTCAAGGTGGTGTGCTAGCGGGTGATGTTAAAGATGTATTATTACTAGACGTTTCACCATTATCTCTAGGTATTGAGACTATGGGGTCAGTAATGACTGCATTAATTGAGAAAAACACCACGATTCCGACTAAGAAATCGCAAACATTCTCAACCGCTGAAGATAATCAGGCTGCAGTTACAATCCACGTACTGCAAGGTGAGCGTAAACGTGCTAGCGACAATAAATCTCTAGGTCAATTTAACTTAGAAGGTATTCGTCCAGCGCAACGTGGTACACCACAAATCGAAGTTACTTTTGATGTGGACGCGGATGGCATCTTACATGTATCAGCAAAAGATAAAGATACAGGTAAAGAGCAAAAAATCACTATTCAAGCATCTTCGGGTCTAAGCGACGAAGAAGTTGAAAAAATGGTTCGTGATGCTGAAGCACACGCAGAAGACGATAAAAAATTCGAAGAGCTAGTTGCAGCTCGTAACCAAGCTGATGCATTGGTTCATGGTACACGCAAACAAATCGAAGAAGCTGGCGATGCATTACCAAGCGAAGACAAAGAGGCTATCGAAGCCGCTGTTGTTGACTTAGAAGCAGCCATTAAGAGTGACAACAAAGAAGAGATTGAAGCTAAAACTCAAGCACTTGCTGAAAAGTCACAAAAATTAATGGAAATTGCACAAGCGAAAGCTCAACAAGCTGGCGGTAACGCTGGTGAGCAACCGCAACAATCAGCTAAACAAGATGACGATGTTGTTGATGCTGAGTTTGAAGAAGTGAAAGACGACAAGTAATTGTTGCGAGCGCTTCGCCTAACTGAAAACACGATGACTGGTATCGTCATTTAAGTTAGGATGAACAACTTAGGCGCGCAGGCATAAGCTTGACGCGCCTTTTGCATGTAAAGACGTGCAGACTTCGTTTAAAAAATTCAATGGTAAATCGATAAGATTTATCGATTTATCCGCAGCAATGCTGCAGTAGCATAAAAAGAGTAGTGTGATAGATATGTCAAAACGCGATTATTATGAAGTCCTTGGTGTGGCGAAAGATGCCGGCGAAAGAGACATTAAAAAAGCGTATAAACGCTTAGCGATGAAATATCATCCAGACCGTACCGCAGGCGATAAAGAGCTTGAAACTAAGTTCAAAGAAGTAAAAGAAGCTTACGAGATCCTCACCGATAGCCAAAAGCGCCAAATGTACGATCAATATGGTCATGCCGCGTTTGAAAACGGCGGTGGCGGCCATCATGGTGGGCACGGTCAAGGTGATTTTGGTGATATTTTTGGTGACGTGTTCGGTGATATTTTTGGTGGCGGCGGTGGTCGTCGTCAATCGCGCCAGCAACGCGGTGCTGATCTACGTTACAACATGGACTTAAGCTTAGAAGAAGCGGTTCGTGGTAAAGAAGTTGAAATTAAAGTACCGACATGGGTAAGCTGTTCACCTTGTGATGGTAGTGGTGCTAAAGCAGGTTCGAAACCTAAGATATGTACAACATGTCACGGTGCAGGCCAAGTACAAATGCGCCAAGGGTTCTTTGCAGTACAGCAAACTTGCCCGACGTGTCAGGGAACAGGCCAGATAATTTCTGATCCATGTAATAGCTGTCATGGTCAAGGCCGCGTAGAGAAAACTAAAACCTTATCAGTTAAAATTCCAGCGGGTGTAGATACGGGCGACCGTATACGTTTATCTGGTGAAGGTGAGGCTGGGGTACATGGTGCACCAGCGGGAGACTTGTATGTGCAAGTGTCTGTACGTGAACACCGTATTTTTGAGCGTGATGGTAATAATCTTTATTGTGAAGTCCCCATCGGTTTCACTACCGCTGCATTAGGCGGTGAAATTGAAGTGCCAACGCTTGATGGCCGTGCTAAGTTAAAGATCCCCGCTGAGAGCCAAACAGGTAAGATGTTCCGTATGCGTGGTAAAGGCGTTAAGTCTGTACGCAGTGGTGCTGTTGGTGATTTGATCTGTAAAGTGGTGATTGAAACACCAGTTAACCTAAATGAACGTCAGCGTGAGTTATTAGAAGAGCTTGAAGTAAGTATGGGTAAGGATGGTTCTAAAAATCGTCCAAAAGAAAAAGGCTTTTTTGATGGTGTAAAAAAGTTCTTTGATGACCTAACTAAGTAAGTTACTTCTTAACGTTTTAAATAAAAAATGGCGCCAATTGGCGCCATTTTTATTCATTAATATTACTTGTTAGTGATCTAAGAATAAAAAGTTTTGCCAGCTCTTCATTCGGATCAATACTTTACGCATTACAGATACATGCTCAAAGTGATCTGAATAGACAGCTACCTCAGCACTGGTTCCTTTTGGTAAATTATACTCACTTATATCATCTTTAAGCTTTAATACCACAACCACTTGGCCATTTCGGTGGAAATACTCGCTACCTATCAGTGTGCCTTGTGCTTGTACCTGACCTTCAGCCATGGCAGGAAGCACAGATACAATTTCTCCTGCAAACGTTTTACCTGGAATAGCTTTGAAAATAAAATCAGCTTCATAGCCAGGCTGTAAACGAAGTGCTGAGTTTTGTCTAAACGAAGCAACAAAACGCGACTCTTCATCATGAACAAAGGACATCACAGGGCGCAAAGGCATAGGCACAGCCATCATACCTGGGCGCAAGGTTAGTTGCGTGACGTAACCGTCTGTAGGCGCATAAATTTTGGTACTATCTAGATTAAACTGTGCTTCTTCAAGGCGGGCTTCAGCCTGTGCTACGATAGTTTGCTTGCCATTTACCTTTGATTCGAATGCGATACGTTGACGTTCCTCTTCGGCTTGAGCTGCCTCATAGGTTGCCTTAGCTGCGTAAAAAACACCTTTCATATTATCTACGCTGCCTTTTGAGTACGCCCCTTTTTTGGCGCCTTCTTCATAGCGTTCAAATTCAACTTTACTACGCAAATACTCAGCTTTAGCTCTAAGAGTGCTAGCCTGTGCTGATTTATATGATGCTTCTAAACCTTTAGCGGCTTGAATTGCATCTTGTAATTGTGCTGTTGCTTCATTGACTTTTGCTTGATAGGGAGTTGCATCGATACTAAATAGTAAATCGCCGGCTTTAACCTTTTCATTTGGTTCAACAGTGATAGTTTTCACTATACCGCGTACATTTGGCACGATAGGTGTAGTAACATAAACGTTACGCGCAATATTGGCATGTGGATGGTTATAGTTCATTACTAATATCAAGGTGCCAATTAGTACAATACCGCCAAGCATAGCGGTCGGTACTGTCCACTTATTTAATGGAATATCAAACACTTTAAAAACGACAACACAGATAGCGGTATAAGTTAGTATTAAAAGTAAATCCATTAGTTAGCTCTTTTCTTCATTATTTTTAGTACTTAATTGTGACTGCAACGCTTCAACGGTTGCTGTTAAATTCGCTACTTTGGTAGCTAACTCATCGTGCTCTTGTTGTAAATGGTTAAAACCCCAGCCTCGGTCATCACGCCATAACGTTGCCCAAATCCATAAAAATGGCCACAATACATGTAAGGTAAATAAACTTACCCAACCGGCGTAGTGAATGGCATCTTGATGTGGGTGGTTACGCTTTTTAGCGATTTCGTAAGGTATGTCGTGCAGCGCGATGATGCCGTAAAATAAAAAGATACCAACAAAGATGAGTATCCCTAAAGCAAAGTAATCTAAAAACATTATTATCCCTATTATTACCCTAATGGGTGAAGTTAGGGGAGTATAATGCCAAAAGTTACCGCTAAGTGCACCTGATTATCGCAACTCCTGTATAGGCTTTAATGTTATAGGTTATTTAAGTTTATGTTTTATAGGTAATTCATAGAATATTTTTAGTTTCTATTATGGGGTCTTGCTGTTCTGATTTAGAGCAATATGAACAATGGAGCTTTATTTATTCATTATCTCGTTGCTGTGTGGTTAAATACCAATGAGCAGGTTATAAATTATGCAAATCATTGCCTTATGTTGCTATTGATGGCTGCTAAGGACTGTTATTATTTGACGAATACAATTTACAGGGGATAACGATGACACCCGCAACACAGCTTTTAAAAAAACACCAAGCCAGCTTTACAGTGCTCAGTTATGAGCATGATGCAAATTCGACAAGTTTTGGTTTAGAAGCGGTTGAAAAGTTAGCCTTACCAGCCACGCAAGTATTTAAAACCTTAGTACTTGAAACGAATACACAGCAGTTAATTGTGGCAATTACACCGGTAACACAGCAAGTTAACTTAAAGCTGTTAGCAAAAGCTTGTGGGGCTAAAAAAGTACACATGGCAGCTGCACAAAAAGTTGAAAATAGTACAGGGTATGTTCTTGGTGGTGTAAGCCCGTTGGGGCAAAAAAAACGTCTTGCTACCTATCTTCATAATAGTGCACAGCAATTTGATACTATCTACGTGAGTGCAGGCAAGCGCGGGCTTGAAATCGCACTTGCTCCATCAGTATTATTAAACCTAACTTCAGGTCACTACGCTGACTTTTGATAAATCTCCTTGGCATCACAAAACCGCGTAATAAAGTCAGCATGGCTAGGCTGTGTTAAGGCCGCCTGAGCAATCGCTTCACTGCCTTGGTGTAAGCTTTGGATGAGCTTATTGCTGTCGAGTGAGTCAAGTACCGGATTATACCGTGATGGCATCACTTGCATGCCGTTAAGCACCGCATACCAGCTTGTGGGTTGAAATAATTGCTCAGCCGCTGGGGTTAATGTGCCCGCGACTTTAAAGATAGCTAATTTTTGTTGCAAGCTTTGCGGTATCGCCATCGAGGCGCAACGTTGCCAAAACTCCGTGTCGCTACGTGCCGTTGTGCAATAGTGCAGCACTAAAAAATCGCGGATCTCAAGGTAGTCTTGGTGAATACGACGATTAAATTCATCTATGATCACTTGATTTGTGTCACTGTTATCAGGGAACATTTTAATGAACAAGGCTAAGCTTTTTGACACTAAGTGAATAGCCGTTGACTCCAAAGGCTCAATAAACCCCTGTGCGAGTCCGAGGCTTAAACAATTTTTAAGCCAAGCTTGTTTACGGACCCCGGTTTTAAAGGCAATTACTTTGGGGTGGGTTAGCAATTCACCAGTGACGTTTGCAAGGAGTGTGTCTATCGCTTGTTGGTCAGTGCAGTATTTATCGCAAAATACGTAACCATTCCCCATGCGATGTTGTAAGGGAATGTGCCAGCTCCAGCCTGCGTTTTGTGCTTTTGCGACAGTATAAGGGCTGATTGTTTTACTGTGAGTTGTTTGTACCGTTACGGCACGGTTACAGGGCAGGTAGTCGCTCCAATCATCAAAACCCGCATGCAAAGTTTGTTCAATTAAAAGGCCTTTAAAACCAGAGCAGTCGATAAAAAACTCCCCAGTAACAGACTGTTGATTGACATGTAAATGAGAAATATTTCCGGTATTATCTTGGTGCACATCGGTGATAACCCCTTCAATGCGCTTTACGCCATTGTTTTGGGCATAACGCCTTAAATAACGTGCCATTAAACCAGCGTCTAAATGTAAGGCAAAGCGAGCGCGACCCAGTGCTGTATTGTGTGCCTCGTGGGGGATAAAAAATTTATTATGTTGAGCCAATATAGCCTCTGGAGAATGCGCCATTAGTGGTGTGGAATCACCCTCGGCGGCAGCTTTTAACCAACATTGATAAAAATCGTGACCATCTATATTACGACCTAAGGTGCCAAACGGATGAAAATAAGCCTCTCCTTTATTGTACCAATCTGTAAATTGAATACCGAGCTTAAATGTGGCTTGCGTGTGTTTGATAAAGTCAGTTAAATCAATGCCGATACTTTCTAAAATGGCGATAAGCGGTGGAATAGTCGCTTCACCAACACCAATGGTGCCAATTTCATCTGATTCAATTAATGTGATCTCAACGGCTTGTTTTTTAAGTGCGTAGCTCAATGTTGCGGCTGCGAGCCAACCGGCAGTGCCACCACCTGCAATGACTATTTTTGTTATGGGTTGTTGTGTTAATTGCATCGTGATTATTTACCTTGGTTAATAACAAGTGCTTTGAGTAAATTTACTTAAAAACTCACTGTGTGTTGGTGTTTGCTGAGTAAGTGTTGTAATGGTGTTTTGCATAAAATTTAATTGTTCTATTAGATATTGCGCAGGCATGTTATCGGCACGCGGATGATAGTGTTCGGGTAGGTAATTAAATCCATCAAAAATAGCCAGCCAGCTGTCTTTACCAAACATTTCCCATGCACGTGGCAGTACATGGCCAGTATCTTTAAATACCTGCATTTTTTGCGCTAAACTAGTTGGAATTGGCATATCTCGGCAGTATTGCCACATTGCAGAGTCTGTTCGCTGGTTTAGTTTGTAATGCAAAATAATAAAGTCACGCACATGTTCATACTCAAGTGTAGTTGTGTCGTTAAACTGTTTTTGTGTTTGCGCAGTATATTGTCCCGTCGTCAGTAACTGCTGGATACGCGCTATCGCTGTTTCAACTAAAGCAATACTGGTGGACTCTAATGGTTCTAAAAATCCTGCTGCTAAACCTATGGCAATACAGTTACCCTGCCATACCTGCTTACACCGACCTGGAGTAAAAGACAACGCTTTAGGCTCATTGATCATTGCTTCAGTTAGTGAGCCTTCTAGAGTATTAAGCGCTTGTTGATCTGTACAATATTTGCTGGAATAAACAATTCCGTTTCCAGTTCGGTTTTGTAACGGTATTTGCCATTGCCAGCCAGCACTATGGGCTTTAGCGATTGTGCGAGCGTTTATGTGTTTATGGGAGTGTGTCTGCACTGCAAATGCCCGATCGCAGACCAGCCATTGGCTCCAATTTATGTAAGGTACCTGTAAAGCTTGTTGCAGTAATAAACCTTTAAAACCGGAGCAATCAATAAAAAAATCCCCCTGTAATCGGCTGTTGTCAGAAAATAAGAGCTGACTAATTTGCTGCGAATTCTGCGCAACGGTTACCTGCGTGACTTGTTTATCAATTAACTTTACTCCTAGTGATAGAGCGTGTTTTTTCATTAAATTAGCAAATAAGCTGGCATCAAAATGATAGGCCCAATCAAATACTTCAAGTTGGTTTGTGGGCGGCTTTTGCTGAGGGGAAAACTTATTCTGCCGAGCTAAATTGGCGCCTAATGAATACGCACTTAGGGGCACGTGGTGACCATGCTGTTTTGCGCGTAACCAATAGTGATGAAAGGGGACTTCTTTGGTGCTTTGTCCGTACAAACCAAATGGGTGTATAAAACGACTACCCAGTTGATACCAATCTTGGAACTCGATCCCTAATTTACATGTTGCGTTGGTTGCTTTAATAATATCATCATCGCTGTAACCCAGTGCATTACAAAAGCGTCGAAGCGTTGGAATGGTTGCCTCACCAACCCCTACGGTGCCAAGCACTGTGGATTCAACTACCGTGATCGTAATTGCTTGCCCTTTAAAGTGTTGGCTTAATGCGGCAGCGGTCATCCAACCAGTGGTGCCGCCACCCACTATGACAAGATTATTGATTTTTTTTAGCGGTGAGCTATTCATTAGCGTACTCTTGTTATTAGTATAAAAACCGCTAACAAATTTGTTAGCGGTTTTATTGTGCATTTTACTAGCTAAAAAAACGACTAGAAGGTAATACGCGTACCCAATGTCCAACGTGCTTCATAGACATTCTGGAAGGCTTTTTGGCCAGAAAACTCTACGTAAGTTTGTTGAATTTCTTCAGTGATATTTGAACCATTGATATACACGGTAATGTTTTCATCGAAGTGGTAGCTTACGTTCAAATCAAGTTGCGCATAATCATCTTGGTAAAGTGACTGACCACCTGTCGAAGCACTACCTTGGGTGATCAAACGTGGGCTTCTAAAGTTATAAGCGAGGCGTGTTGAGAATGCATCTTGCTCATACCATAAGACAAAGTTATAGGTATCTTTAGACATACCGACAAAAGGCAAGTCATTACCATGTACATCTTTAGTATCTTGTGAGCTATCGCTGTAAGTATAGTTTGCATCGATACCAAAATTATCGATAAAGCTATTAGTCTCAAATACATCACCAAACGCTAGTTTAGTGCCAATTTCATAACCGGTAACCCCACCGCCATTACCTTGTACGTTGGCTGTAAATGGCCAAGGTCCACGGCTTACACCATCAGAGTCGGGCTCATCAATCATTACGGTTGAGCTTTCGGTAAAGCTCTCAATTTCAATATCATAAGTGGCGACATACATCATCGATGCTTCACCCATATACCATTCAGCAGAAAGTGAATAGTTTTCCGAGCGCCAAGGGTCAAGTGCAGGGTTGCCGTTTAATGTACCGTTAACGACTCGCATACAGCCGCAGCTGTCATCAAATACTGAGCCGACTGTTTTACCCGCACCCCACTGATCTAAGTTAAGAGGCTGCATATTTTTAGACCAAGAAGCACGTAAGATAATATCGTCCGTGGCAGAGTAAGCTAAATTTACAGAAGGGAGGTAATCAGTATAACTGCGATCAGTTACAGTATCACCAATATCAGGACCTAAGCCTGAATGCGGCAGGTTAGGACCGACGAGGTTCTGTTTTACGTATAGATTAGTTTCAACTACTTTCATACCAATATTACCGCTGAGTGCTTCGTACTCGAAGTTGGCTTGTAAAAAGTAGCTAAGTTCATCTAAAGCGACATCGTAAGTTGAGCCACCATTTTCTGTGCGGGCAACATTGCCAAATACATCTTCATGGAATTGACGTGGATCACGGAAGTTATCAGGATCAATTGACCAAACACCGGGAATACCGGTAACCCCGCCAAAGTTTGTTTGCCATGAAACAGAGGCATGCTGATCGAGGCGGGTAGGGGGTAATAAGGTGTAAGGTGTCCAGCTACCATTAACCAGCTCACCTGTTCCTTGTACTTGGTAGCAGGGATCGCCCTCAGCCGCACCATTGTACTGTTGATCCACCGCTTTCCACTGGGCAATGTCACAGCCATCACCAAACTCAGATGTATAAGTAAACTGGTCGTGATCTACTTTACGTTCAGAGTAACGTAGGCCAAAATCAACGCTGGTTATAAATGGGTTATCTTCTAAAGCATAATTCCATTTGGTGCTAAAGGTATTGATTTCACCTTCATCGTCGGTATTTCCTTCTGATGAAAATGCGCCTACATGGTAGGAGTCTAGATCGGCCATGTAGTCGGCAACGCTACGCATGCCTTTACCGCCGTTGACCATTTGATCAAACCCACCAAATGCAGGGTGTGTTCCTGCCGCATCGTAGGTAATAAAGAAATCATTTGACTCTATCCCTTGTGAATATAGGGCGTTACAACCCCCTTGGTCACCTATGATTGCTTCACCATTATTACAGAACTCGGCTGGGTTTAATCCACCAGGACCTGTGACTAAACTGCCTTGATCGATACTTAAAATATCGCCTTCACCATATCCGTGGCGCATCTTAGCCGTCGCACGGGCAAAGGTTGCTCTCACTTGACCTGTTAATGCGCCACCATTGTCATAATTAAGCTCGAGGTTAAAGTTCTGCGATTTTTCTTCGTTACCATTAGCTTGCGTGAATGACTGCATCCGGTAAGGGCGCATTTTAAATGCATCGACACCTTGCCAAGGATTGCCGTCAGCATCAGTAAAGGTGTCACCTGTTGAATTTGTAGCATAGGCATAATTGGCGTATGTTTGCCAACGGCTATTGTGGTTAAAGCCGCGGCGAGCATTAAACCTGTCTTGTTTTGTATAAAAATAATCAGCGGTTAACTCAAAGCCTTCACCTAAGTCAGCTTGAAAAGAAAATTGCACGGCATCACGCTTACGTTCTTCTGTTTTATTAAACGCGGTAAAGCCATGTGGAATGATGTTGTAAACTTCGCCACCTTCTGCCGGTTGCTCGCCCCATGTATGGTTGTTTTCAGTCCAACCTAAACCGCCATTTTCAGAGGTGTCATTGTAACCGTTGTAGTCGCTTGCTAAGTTTGCCTCAGAAGTAACCGCAGAGAATAAGAAACCTACTTTTCCGTTGTTATAACTGAGTAAGCCATTAATATTAGGATCGGTTTCGTCACTGATAGAGCCGCGCGTGATTTCAGCACCTCCAGAGACAACCCATCCTTCATCCATATCAAAAGGGCGACGTGTTTTTAAGTTAACTGAACCGGCAATACCCGCGGCACTATTACTCGATGTTGCTGATTTGTAGACATCTACACCAGAGAATAACTGGGATGGTAAGTCACCAAAGTCAGCTCCTGAACTGTCTATTGTCGTCGCACTTAGAAATACTTCGCCATTTAATGTGGTATCAACTTGTGGTAAACCACGTATCGCGATTGGTCCCCCTTCACCGGCCACTCGCTCAATTTGCACACCGGTGATACGTTGCAGTGAGTCTGCAATGGTGACATCAGGTAATTTACCAATATCCTCTGCTGCAATGCCATCAACTTGTGATGCTGCAAAGCGCTTTGTGTTAATTGCGGCCACGGTACTACCACGAATACCTCTTACTTCAATAACCTCTACATCATCTTTAGCTTCTGCAGCGTTTGCTGTAAGCGGTGCAACACCACTTAATAATACGCTTGCAATACTAGTTGCAATTAGACTTTGTTTAAAATACCTACCAGACATAAAGAAACCCTTTAATTATTAATATTATATTTCGGTAGAGAACTTATTTTGCTTCATTCCCAATGTTAGATTGTCACGTTAATGGTATTAAAAGTTGTGATTTTCTATCATGTTTTGATATTTTTATATCAAATAATAGTTGCATTAATTATCAAATGGTTTTAATTGTTAATTTTATGGTCTGTTTTTTGTGAGGGTTCCTGTGGCTATAAAGTGAGTTTTAAATATTTACTGTTTACCTGGCTTTATTTTTCATTTCAGCGTACACGTGTTAGCTGTTTTTATTCAATAGCTTAGCGCCTGCCGATAAAAATAAATTGAAAAAACTGTTAAAAAAATGGTTAGAGCAATTGATCTAATCTCATTTTTATGACGTAATAGGGTTATTATTATCTGGTCGGATGAGTTAATCATGAGTTTACGCACAAAATTAAAAAAAGTATTACCAAGTATTTCAATTACAGAACAAGAAGCATTAGATGCAGGTGATGTGTGGTTAGAAGGCTCTATCTACCAAGGTAAGCCTGATTTTGAGGCTTTACGCGCGGTACCCGCTGCGGTTTTAAGCGCCGATGAGCAAGCATTTATCGATGGCCCATTACAAGAGTTACTGGGTATGATCGACGACACGGAAATTCAAAGCGGTATCCACTTACCTGACTACATTTTAGATTTTCTGAAAAAAGAGCGTTTCTTTTCACTGATCATTCCTAAGTCATTTGGTGGTTTAGAATTTAGCCCTTACGCAAACTCAACCATTGTTGGCACAATCGCTACTAAGAGTTCGGCTGTTGCGGTAACTGTTATGGTACCAAACTCATTAGGTCCGGGTGAATTACTACTGCATTTTGGTACACAAGAACAACAAGCACATTACTTACCGCGCCTTGCAAATGGTCGTGATATTCCTTGTTTTGCCCTAACCAGCCCAGAAGCGGGCTCTGATGCAGGTGGTATTCCTGACATCGGTGTGGTCACAAAAGGTATGCACAACGGTGAAGAAGTACTTGGACTTGAGATCACCTGGGACAAGCGCTACATCACACTTGCACCGATTGCGACAGTGCTAGGTTTAGCTTTTAAAGTGGTTGATCCTAATGGATTGCTAGGCGGTAAAGAAAACCTAGGTATCACCTGTGCACTTATTCCAAAAGATCACCCAGGTGTAGAGCTTGGTAATCGTCATGATCCAATGGGGATTCGTTTTTACAACGGGACTACACGCGGTGATAAAGTATTTGTACCAATGGACTTTATCATTGGTGGTCAAAAGAACATCGGCCGTGGTTGGCAAATGCTGGTTAGCTGTTTAGGTGCTGGTCGTGGTATTTCACTACCTGCGTTAGGTGTAAGTTCATCACAAGTGGCCTTTAAAGGTGCTTCTGAATACGCTGCAGTGCGTGAGCAATTTGGTTTAGCGATTGGTCAGTTTGAAGGTATTCAAGAAAAACTCGCTGATATTGCAGGTAAAACGTACCTTCAAGAAGCGATGCGTGTGCTGACAACTGAAGGTTTAGGCATGGGCTTAAAGCCATCAGTAGTTACTGCAATTGCTAAGTATCATATGACCGAAATTGGCCGCGATGTACTCGATTCTGCTATGGATATCCAAGCGGGTAAAGCGATTCAAAACGGCCCACAAAACACGTTAGCCAGTGGTTATGTAGCACAACCTATTGCCATTACGGTAGAAGGCGCAAACATCCTCACCCGTAACCTGATGATTTTTGGTCAAGGTGTGATGCGTTGTCACCCATATTTACAATCTATGGTTGAATCGATCCATAGTGAAGATAAAAACGCTGATAAAGAATTTAACAGCATCTTGCGTAAAACAGTGGGTTACAGTGTAGCTAACAGCTTACGTGCATTCCGCTTAGGTGTTTTACCGTTTACCGCAGGTGCTAATTCACCACTTCCTGAAGTGCGTGAATATGAAAAAGCAGCACAAAAATTATCAGCAAAACTCGCTGTTTACGCTGATTTCTCGTTATTAGTGCTGGGCGGCAAGCTTAAGCAAGCAGAAATGTTATCCGCTCGTTTAGGTGACGTAATGAGTTTCCTTTATGCGGCCATGGCATCTATCAAATATTACGAGCAAAAAGTAGCGAGCAGTGAACGCGAGCAAGCAGCGCCATACTTCCACTATGCAACTCGTTTTGCTCTGCAAAGCGCTGAAGAAGCATTGCACAAGTTTTTAGATAACTTCCCAGCAAGTGGCACACGTAAGTTTATGCGTTTCATCACCATGAACTACGCAACTAAAATGCCAAAAATCAGCGATGACTTAGTTCGTGAATTAGCCAAACAAGCGCAACTTGATACTGCCTTTAAAAAGCAAATCACGCACTTAGTTAAACCTGTTGAAGGTGATGGTCATTACATTAACGAGCAAGCATACCAAGCTAAAATGGGCTGTTTAGATTTACTCGCAAAAGTGAAAAAAGCCTTGCGTGCTAAAACAATCAAACCGGGTATTCGTTTTGCGCTAACGTTAGATAATGCACTCGTTGCGAACGTAATCACTGAGGAAGAATACGCTAAACTGATTGATTACAACAAAAAACGTGAGCGCGCAATCCGTGTTGATGAGTTTGATTTTGATATGAACTTACTCGACGAAAACGCACAGCCGCTAAATCCACAGCCACTAAAAACGGCAGTAAATCAGTAAAATTTGAGTTAGCTTAATTCAACAATGTAAGCGCCCAGCAGTAAGGGCGCTTTTATTTTAAAGCCCATGCAATTTTGTCTGGGCTTTTTTGTTAGCTTAACATCACACTCTTATTATCTAAGCCCTTTAATTTGCAACCGTTTATGCCATACTACACGCAGATTGTGTAAACCTTGGTGTGTATGTCTTTTTATCTGCCTTTAATTAGTCTTCATTATAAGAATATTAAAATCACCGAAACGATTACTTCATTGTGGAGTGGCTGTGGTGAAATAGTGCGTTGTCGATTGGATGAAAAAGCATGTGTTATTAAAGCGATTAGTGTGCCCGATCAGATAAATCACCCGCGAATTTCACAAACTGAGTTTGCAATTAATCGTAAGCATTGCTCTTATGATGTTGAATACAATTGGTACCTGCATTATGCACCACAATTACCTTCGCAATCTCGGGCGCTTAGTTGTTTTAAGGCTATAAAGCATGACTCGCAAAAGGTATTGGTGTTTGCTGATTTTGCAGCTGAAGGTTTTACTTGTGCGCAAGAAACTGACGCACATATAGCAGCAATTATTAAATGGCTAGGGTATTTTCATGCTTTTCACTTTCAAGTTAACCCCGATGGCCTTTGGCTGCAGGGAAACTATTGGCATTTAGCAACACGCCCAGATGAATATGAAAATATGCACGAAAGCACATTAAAGCAGCACGCAGATAAAATAGATAAAATATTGCGTAACTGCCCGTATCAAACGCTTATTCACGGTGATGCAAAACTTGCGAATTTTGCTGTTAATAATTCGACGATGGATGTTTTAGGCTATGACTTTCAATATACTGGTGGTGGCGTTGGTGTTGTTGACGTTATGTATTTTTTGGGTAGCTGTTTAAATGAGCAGCAACTTGAGGATACTGCTGATGACTATTTAGCGAGTTATTTTCGTCACTTTAGTGGTGCTATGCAGCAGTTTGGTCACAGTGAGTATACAGCTGTTGTTCTTAACGCGTGGCAAACACTATGGCCGGTTGCTTGGGCTGATTTTTATCGGTTTTTAATGGGCTGGAGCCCAGCGCACAAAAAAGTTAATGCTTATATGCGCAAACAATATCAAATTACAAAAATAAATTTTGGGAGCAAACTTGCATGACGAAACAAATTCGTTGGGGAATGATTGGTTGTGGTGCAGTAACAGAGGTGAAAAGTGGCCCTGCGTATCAACACACCGCAGGTTTTGTGTTACATGCCGTTACCCGCAGAGACACTGCACTTGCTGAGGATTATGCAAAACGTCACAATGTGCCTTTGGTATTTAAAACGGCCGATGAATTGATTGCAAGTGATGAGATTGATGCTGTGTATATTGCAACCCCTCCCGATAGCCATAAGGTGTTGGCATTAAAAGTAGCTGCAGCAGGTAAACCGTGTTGCATTGAAAAACCACTCGCGCCAACGTTAGCGCAAAGTGAAGCTATTCTTGAAGCCTTTACGAGTAAAAACATTCCGTTATATGTGGCGTATTATCGTCGCTCTTTACCGCGTTTTAATAAAGTAAAAAGCCTGATTGATGCTGGTGAAATTGGCCAAGTTCGTCATGTTAACTGGCATTTAAGTAAAGCCGCCAGTGAGCAAGATAAGTCAGGTGAATATAATTGGCGAACGGATAAAGCCATTGCCCCTGGGGGATATTTTGATGACTTAGCCAGTCATGGCCTTGATTTATTCGGCTATTTATTTGGTGATTATGAGCATGTCAAAGGGCTTGCTTGCAACCAACAAAGTTTGTATAAGGCGTTTGATGCAATTACAGCGTGTTGGCAACATAAAAATGGCATTACCGGTTCGGGCAGCTGGAATTTTGGCGGTTTTTCACGTTTTGATGTTGTTACTGTGTATGGCGAAAAAGGCGAGATCAGCTTTAGTGTATTTGATGAACAAGCCATTTCTGTTATTAACGAAACGGGTGAAATACAATACAACATAGCAAACCCGACTCATATTCAGCAGTACCACGTTGAAAATATGGCAGCGGCACTGCTAAAAAACATCACTCATCCTTCTACAGGCCATTCAGCGACTCATACAAGCTGGGTGATGGAACAAATTTTAAACTAGTTATGGCTTTGGTGTTTTAAATGCGCTTTTTAATGCGTTGATCAATAATGTTTGTTCGGGGGGAACAAAAGTGTGTTCGTGACTGGTAATAATTGCTTGTTGAAGACTTGCCGATTGCAGTGCTTGATCAAATAACGCGATTGCTTGCTGGCCTTGGTCTGAACGTGAGCACGCAATATAACCGAATATTGCCTGATTACTGTTTGCAACGCTTAGGTAGCGGATATCAGTGGTTCTTGGATCTTTACCGTGGCGAGAAACAAACACTGCACTGTATTCAATAATGGCATCTACTTTGTTTTGGAACAACATTTGGCTAAGCCGTAAAGCACTAGTGGTACCAGCTAAGGTCATAAATGAGTCTGGGTGTTTACGTATGTAATCATCGATTTCACTGCCGTACGCACGGCCAGATGTAATGCCGATGATGAGCTTATATTTATTTATAGCGTCTTCTAAACTGACACTTTGTGGTAATTCTGGGTGATTATAAACCACTAAGCGGTTTGCGGGAAAAGCCATAATGGGGTAATGGCTAAAAAGCGCATTATTAAGGCGTTCGGGTGTTTTGGCTTTATTGTACAAACACACGTCTTGCAGGGTGTGTAGTTGTTGCCATTCTCTTAGCCTACTTGCAGGAATAAAGTTTAGAGCGATAGCACCATTGAGCTGCTTTTCGATATCCAGCATGAACTGAGTAGCAATATTATGCGAGTCACCATCTACTTGAGGTGCAAAGTCGGTCATGATCTGCACTTTTAATGTTTTTTTAGCCTCTGCTAACGTAGGTATTACCGCTAATAAAACACTGAGTATGATCTCAATAGCAAACTTTGACATAAAACCCGAGTAAGCAAATTTTTTATAGCCATATTATAGTGTAGTTACTTCAAAAAAGAACAATTATTGCGTTAAATGAGATAAAACAGTGGGGCTGGAATAAGTTGATTCGACTTTTATTGCACTGTTCATGCTTTTTTGAAGTCTGATGGCATTTTTTAAGCTAAAATAAGCGCAATTTATTTTTCTTTTAGGCATTATTATGACAATTCATGTAATTAATCATCCACTTGTTCAACATAAACTTGGCCTTATGCGCGAATATGGGATCAGTACCAAGAGTTTCCGTGAACTTTCTTCTGAAGTGGGTACGTTGTTAACTTATGAAGCAACGAAAAATCTGCCGCTTGAAAAAGTACAGGTTACCAGCTGGGATGGTAATCAATTAGATGTTGAGCATATCAAAGGTAAAAAAATCACCGTAGTGCCAATTTTGCGTGCTGGACTTGGTATGATGGATGGCGTAATGCAATTATTACCTGCCGCTAAAGTCAGCGTTGTGGGTTTGCAACGTAATGAAGAAACCTTAGAGCCCATTCCTTATTTTGAGAAACTGGTTGGCAAGATTGATGAACGTTTAAGTCTGGTTATTGATCCTATGCTAGCAACTGGTGGCTCGATGATCGCAACTATCGACATGTTAAAAAAAGCCGGTTGTAAAGAAATCAAAGTGATTGTGCTTGTTGCTGCACCTGAGGGTGTTGAAAAAACACTTGCTGCTCATCCAGATGTGGAAATATTTACAGCTTCCCTAGATAGTCACCTAAATGAAAAAGGCTATATTATTCCTGGTCTTGGGGATGCGGGCGATAAAATTTTTGGCACTGTATAAACGTGGATAAATCGATTTTCTCAATCAAAACCATATTAACCGGGGCACAAATGCTGTTTGTAGCATTTGGTGCTTTGGTTTTGGTGCCATTACTTACTGGTTTAGACCCTAATGTTGCGCTATTTACAGCGGGTATTGGTACCTTACTCTTTCATATTGTTACTAAAGGCCAAGTGCCAATATTCTTAGCATCATCATTTGCGTTTATAGCCCCTATCATTGCTTGTGTACAATTATGGGGTGTGCCTGCGACCATGGGAGGGCTAATGGCCGCAGGTGGCGCGTATATGTTGCTAAGTATTTTAGTGAAGCTCAAAGGGGTTGCAACGTTACATAAAATTTTACCGCCAGTCGTTGTGGGGCCTGTGATCATGGTGATTGGCTTAGCGCTTGCTCCTGTTGCCGTGAATATGGCTATGGGTAAAAGTGGTGATGGCTCCCTACAGTTGATCCCTTATGGTCAAGCAATTTGGATCGCCGCATTTTCTTTGTTAGTTACCTTGATATTTGCAGTATGGGGCAAGGGCGTATTTAAACTAATTCCTATCTTAGCGGGCGTTATAGCCGGGTATAGCGTGTCTTTAGTGATGGGCATCGTTCAATTTGATGCTGTAACTGATGCGCAGTGGTTGGCAATGCCAGCATTTACGTGGCCAGAATTTAAATGGCAGGCAGTGTTGTTTATGGTACCGGTTGCTATCGCACCGGCGATTGAGCATATTGGCGATATGATGGCAATTAGCCAAGTCACCAATAAAGACTACCTGAAAAAACCAGGCTTACACCGCACATTGTTTGGTGATGGCCTAGCTACTACTGCAGCATCAATTTTTGGTGGACCACCCAACACAACTTATTCAGAAGTGACAGGTGCAGTGATGTTAACTCGCAATTTCAACCCAAAAGTAATGGTATGGACGGCTATTATCGCCATTATTTTAGCATTCGTAGCTAAAATGGGTGCTGGTTTACAAACGATCCCTGTTCCAGTGATGGGCGGGATCATGATTTTGTTGTTTGGCTCAATTGCCGTAGTAGGCTTAAATTCACTGGTTAAATCGGGGGAAGACTTAACTGCCCCACGTAATTTAAGTATTGTAGCGTTAATTTTAGTGTGTGGGATTGGCGGTATGCACATCGGTGGCAGTGAATTTAGCTTGCAAGGTGTTAGCTTATGCGCAATTTTGGGCATCGTACTTAATTTAGTGTTACCAAAGGCTGAAAAGCCTGCTTAATAACTGCTCATATAGCAATTATATTGCACCATAATAGCGCATTTTAAATGCGCTATTTTTTTAACTCATTAAAACTAAAGGTATTTAAATAGTGGTCTACTAACTGCATTTATCTTGTTAACAGTGTCATACTGATCAGGAGCGATTATGCAAGAGGCCAATATTGTGGATATTACCCCGTTTTTAGCAAAGCATCAGCTACCCCTTAAATACCAATATTTAAGCGAGCAGTATTTTGTGCCGTTAGCAGAAGATATTCTTCGTTTTAAACCAACTGGGCGACCAATGCTGGTGGCTATAAACGGTTGTCAAGGCTCGGGTAAATCAACCCTAGCTGACTTTTTAGTTACTTGGTTTAATTGTAATACGACTTTAAACAGTATCGCGATATCGATTGATGATTTTTATCACAGCCGAGAGCATCGTTTGCAACTGGCACAAGATGTTCATCCTTTGTTTGCCACTCGTGGTGTGCCAGGTACCCATGATACCGCTTTAATGAAACATACTTTCAGCGAATTGTTACAAGGTAAAAGCAGTGTTTCATTGCCTAAGTTTGATAAGAGAACAGACGATCCGATTGAAAAATCGTTATGGCCTGTCACTGAGCTAGCGGTAGATATTATCATTTTTGAAGGCTGGTGCGTTGGCAGTGAAGCACAGCAGCCGTATCAATTACATCAGCCCGTAAATCAATTAGAAGAACATGAAGACTCAGAAGGGATTTGGCGACGTTGTGTGAATAGCTGCTTAGCCAATGAGTACCAAGATGTATTTGCTATGATTGATTACACGGTAATGCTTAAAGCGCCGTCGTTTGCAGATGTCTATGGCTGGCGGTTAGAGCAAGAACAAAAGTTATTAAATAAAAAAGGGGCGGGGAAAGGCACATTTGATGAAACGCAGCTAGTGCGTTTTATCTCTCATTTTGAGCGAATTACCCGAGAAAACTTAAGCCAGTTACCAGAGCATGCTGATGCATTATTAGTATTAGATAAGTCGCGTGATATTGCGTCTATGAAGTTACGTGCTGATGATACCTCCATGCCGCTTATTTTTACCGACTTAGACGGGACATTACTTGATCATAATGATTACCACTGCGATGAAATAAAACCGTTTTTAACAGAATTAACGACAGCTGGTATTACTGTTATCTTTAATACTAGTAAAACTTTTGCAGAGGTAAATGCATTACAAAAATCATTAGGGCATAACCAACCTTTTATAATCGAAAACGGTTCCGCAGTTTATATCCCTAAATTTTATTTTGACCTCAAACCCATAGGATGTGAAGAGCTCGATGAGCATTGGCGTTATGCATTATCGCCTAGTTGTAAGCAATTACAGCAAGAGCTACATACTCATGCTCATGAGTTTAGTGATTATTATCGTTTATTTAGTCAATTATCTGCACAAGAAGTCAGTCAAATTACGGGGCTGAGTATTGAGCAAAGTGAGCTTGCACGCATTCGGGAGTATTCAGATCCGTTATTTTGGCAAGGGACAGAGCAGCAACTGTTGGACTTTTTAGAAGCGATAAAACCGCTTGAGTATGAGGTGTTAATAGGTGGGCGTTTTATTCACCTTAATCGCAATACTAATAAAGGGATTGCTCAAAATTGGCTACTTAATCAGTTTAAACAACATTATCGCTATTCTTTCACCACCATTGCTTTAGGTGATAGTCAAAACGACATGGCGATGCTCGACGAAGCAGATATTGCAATTTTAATTAATAACCCAGCAAGTAAAGCAAAAGCCAAGTTAGCTCATAAACCTTGGTTACTCAGTGAACATCCCGCACCGCAAGGTTGGATAGACGAAGTGTCCGATTTAAGTGTTATCAAAGCGCAACTAGCGTCTAAACAGGAGCAATCACATGGCTGATTTTTATCAAAATGGCATCATTACAACGTTACATAATATTGCCGATCGACCACTTGAAGATATCGAAGCTGAATTGGTTCGTTTTTCAGAGCAACGACCAATGGGTTTGATCTTGCCATCTCTTTACAGTGAACTTGAAGGTCCTGCACTGCAAAATATCATCAAAGAGCTTAAACATGTGCCTTATTTATCACAAATTACAATTGGTTTAGATAGAGCTGATGAAAGCCAATATCGTCATGCGTTACAATTTTTTGCGGAGCTTGGCCAACACCACCGTGTTTTATGGAATGAAGGGCCACGCTTGCAAGCGCTTGACAAAGAATTGCAAACGCTCGGTGTAGCGCCGCGAGAACTTGGGAAGGGCCGTAATGTTTGGTATTGCATGGGTTATAAGTTAGCAACCGCAAAAGTCGAATCTATAGCGTTACATGATTGTGATATTTTAACGTATGACCGTAGCTTATTGGCACGGTTAATTTATCCGGTTGCCCATCCACGCTTTAATTATGAATTTTGTAAAGGTTTCTACCCGCGAACCGCAGACGGCAAAATCAATGGCCGTGTTTCACGCTTATTAGTAACGCCATTGTTACGCTCATTTAAAACGATTTTAGGCAGCACCGATTATTTAGAGTATATGGATTCATTTCGTTACCCATTGGCGGGGGAGTTTTCGTTTCGCCGTGATGTATTAAACGATATTCGCATACCTAGTGATTGGGGGTTAGAAATTGGCGTATTATCAGAAATGTACCGTAACTACTCGCACAATCGCTTATGCCAAGTCGATATCGCAGATAACTATGATCATAAACACCAAACTTTGTCATTGGATAACCAAGCGGCTGGCCTATCGAAAATGTCGATAGACATTACTAAAGCGCTATTTCGTAAGTTAGCCACGCAAGGGGTGACATTTACCACTGAAACCATTCGTTCTCTAAAAGCAACGTATTACCGAATTGCGCTGGATTTTATCGAAACCTACCATAACGATGCCATGATGAATGGTTTAAAGCTCGATATTCATCAAGAAGAAAAAGCCGTTGAAATGTTCGCACAAAACATCATGAATGCAGGGCAGCATTTTTTGCAACACCCGATGGAAGCGCCGTTTGTGCCAAGTTGGAACCGCGTAGCTTCAGCGATGCCAGATGTGTTTGCGCGTTTGGAAGAAGCGGTTGAACTTGATAATAAAGAGTTTTCATCGTAAGTGAACAAAGAGGTTAATAATGAGCAGAGAGTTATTACAGCAACGCGTTGAGCAGCACTTAGAAACAATTTACGCTGACAGTAATCTTGGTGTAAGCCTATCACAATTAGCAAACCAGCTTATTACTACTATGCTAAAAGATGATGCGGTTCGTGATCCTACACCTCATAAAAATCGCTGGAGTGAGCAGGATATTATTTTAATCGCCTACGGTGATTCTATCATGCGCTTTAATGATGCTGCAGATGCTGTGCCAAACCCAATAGAGCCACCATTACATACCTTGCATCGCTTTATTAAAACTCAGTGTGCAGATTATATTAATTCTTTACATATTCTGCCATTTTATCCGTATAGCTCAGATGAAGGGTTTTCGGTGATGAGTTATGTACAGGTGAACGAGTCACTCGGGAGCTGGCAGGATATTCAAGCAATTGCGAACGATGTGAAACTAATGGCAGACTTAGTGATCAATCACTGTTCAAGTCGCAGCCGGTGGTTTGAAAACTTTTTACAGGGCAAGGAGCCGGGGTTAAGTTATTTTAAAACGGCAAGCCTAGCAGATGATTTATCACAGGTTGTTAGACCACGCACATCACCATTATTAAATACAGTGCAAACGGCAGTAGGAGATCGCCATGTGTGGTGTACGTTTAGCCATGACCAAGTTGATCTTGATTTCGAAAATCCAGAAGTATTAAATGAGTTTGTCGGTATTATTCGTCATTATTTGGACAATGGGGTACGAATTTTTCGTTTAGATGCCGTCGCCTTTTTATGGAAGCAGTTGCATACATCCTGTATTAATTTACCGCAAACTCATGAGGTGATCCGCCTACTGAGAACGTTAATTGAGCACGTAGAGCCCAATGTGGTGATCATCACAGAAACCAATATTCCTAATCGTGAAAACTTATCTTACTTTGGTAATGCCAATGAAGCGCACTGTATTTATAACTTTTCACTCCCGCCTTTACTTTTACACACTTTATTAAGTGGTGACAGCGCAGCATTGAAACATTGGATGATGAGTATGCCGCCGGCACAAAATGGCACGGCATACTTTAATTTTATTGCATCACACGATGGTATTGGCTTAAGACCTGTTGAGGGGTTATTAGATCACAATGAAGTAGCGAAAATGGTTACTACGGTCAGTCGTTTTGGCGGTAAAGTGTCGATGCGCACTGCTGAAAATGGTACCAGCTCACCTTATGAATTAAATATAGCTTTATTTGATGCGTTGCAGGGAACTCATCAAGGGCCAGACAAGTGGGGACTACAACGGTTTTTATGTGCGCATGCCATTATGTTTGCTCTGGAGGGGATCCCAGGGCTTTATATCCATAGCTTAATGGGAACTACCAATGATTATGTGCGTTTTGATAACACTCAGCATAACCGTTCAGTGAATCGTCACCGTTGGCAAGAAGCTGATTTACTTAACAAATTAGCGGATACTAGTAGCCACTATGCACAGGTGTTTGAAAACATTCGTAAGTTATTGAAAGTTAGAATAAAGCAGCCTGCATTTCATCCTAATGCAACTCAGTTTACCCTACATTTAACTGGCGCACTATTTGGTTTTTGGCGACAAAGTATCGACAGACGGCAAAGTATTTTTTGCGTTTATAATGTCAGTGCTCAACCGCAGCAATTATTGTTAGCTGATCTAAATTTAATCGCAACAGAACATTGGTACGAATTAATCGAAGGAGTTCAGCTGTCTGACGATCTACAAACTATTGAGCTTAGCCCGTATCAAGGTTTATGGTTGTCGAATAGCGAATAATGTATAGCGTGCTTAAAAATGACTGTAAAGCCCCTTTACAGTGTGTTTTTGAGCTCTTTAGATAGATTTTCGACAGTGAATATCAAATGGTTTGCTTGGCTACGTGCGAATTTTAGAAAGTTTATTTTACCTAATTCGCCATCATTTATATGCTCGATAAGCGGCTGGAGCATCGGTTTCTTTTGTGTAAAAAAGGTTAAATCCTCGTGCTGTATGGCAAATTGTTGTGGCCTTTTAGTCGCATCATAAATAGCTAACAGCGCATATGCGCCCAATAATACATGCCCGCCCATAGAAATGTCTAAGTATGTATCCTCAGCAGGTGCGCTATCCCAATTGAAACCACCTACGACAGCAGTGTCTCTGCGTTGCTGCGCATTTAATGCATGGGCAGCGCCAAAGGCTATAGCATCATTGGCACACCAAATCGCATTAATACTTGGCACTGTTTGTAAATATGCAAAGGTCTTTGTATAGCTTTGTTGCCTTGACCAATGAGCAACATCTTCTGCAACAAGTGTCACATCAGGGTGTTCAGATAGAAAGTTAGCTAAACCAGCACGTCGTTTAATTGCCGCAGGTGTGGTGTAATCGCCAAGTAATGCGAGGAGATTCATTGTCCCTGAATTAATCTTGCTATGTTGTTGATATAGTAAAGTTGCTAAATGTTTACCAGCCTCTTGATTTCCAGGCACTACACTACCAATGACGTGGACATTACGTTGCTTAAGAGTGCTCAGCTTTAGTTTATCAGGTCTGTTTAATAAAAAATAAATCGGAATATCATGTGTGTTGAGTGTGGTTAAATAATCACTGAGGACCTTTTTCTCATCAACGAGAATTAAATAATCGGGCTTAGACTTTATTGCATCTGCAATAAGTGCTTTCATTGTTATATGATTTCGATTGGCGAAATGGGTTGTGAGAGTAATATTTAGATCATCTGCGGCAGCTTGCATTATATTAGATACTTTATACCAGAATTCACCGGTACTCTGCGCGTCGGTACTAGGCTGTTTATCAAACCCTGGATTAATAAAAATAACATTAACAGTGGCATGCGTAGTTGCGCAAAAACACAATAAAGAATAAATACAAAAAATACGCCATAATCGCATTAAATAAACACTCAACTAATTATTCAATTTAATTATTATCTTAGCAGAGCAGCGGTAAACCTCATAGCTTGACCCCATTTAGGTAAAGGTTATATTCATACGCATAGCGGTGTACAATATGTGTAATTACTTTTAAGTCAGTTAGGTTTTAAATGAAAACACTGTTATGTTTTTTTGTATTACTTTTTACCCCGGTTTTATATGCTGGCGAGACACTCGATCTTGAAACGAATATGAAAAATATGGGGTTAGCCTATAAGAAAAGTGTAGAAGCCACACAGTTAGGTGAGTTTAATCAAGCAATTGATGAATTTATTGCGTTGGTGCAACGTGCTAAAACAGCGACATTCCACAACGAAGAAACGCAGTCGTTACAAGGGTTAGATAAAGTACTGTCTAAAGCAGAACTTGCCAAGAAACTCGCAAACGAGCAAGGGTTAAATGCTGCTAAAGGGCCATTAAAATCGATTAATGGACTGCGTAAACAATATCATAAATTACATGAGCCTCCCGGTTTTTGGGAACTGTTATTTGGTAAGTGATAAACCCGCTTATTACTAATTTAATAAAAAAGCCTAATCAAATTAGGCTTTGTTGGGAGAGTAATGGCACATGTTATGTGCCATTTGTTTTAAAACTTATACGATAGTTTTAAATAACCTAAACGACCAATGTTGTCGTAGCTAGCAGTGCCAGAACCTGTTCCAATCGTACCAAATGGTAGTTTACGGTTGAATAAGTTATCTACACCTACTTTTACACCAAAGCCATTTTCAAAGTTATAACCAACAGTGGCGTCCGAAATGAAGTATGTGCCATAGGTTAATAAATTACTTGGATTTGGGTTATCCTCTAGTTGTTGGTCTGTATAAATACTGACTTCTTCTAGATAACGGGTATCAAATGTTGTATAGAAGTTTTCATATTTATAACCTAGAGATAAGTTTGCTTGCCATTGAGATTCACCAGTAGTGCCTGCATACTCAATGTATTCATCAGGTTCATCTTGGAATGCATAGACCTTACGTTCTATTAAATAAGTACCAATTAGGCGAGTAGTAAAGCTACCTTCTAGTGCATCAAAATCATAGCCTAACTCGAAATCGACACCAGATGCGTCTTGTCCTGAAACGTTTAGTACAGAGTTTTGAATTAATGTAATTTCACTTGAAGTGCTGTCGCGAGTGATTAAATTACAATATTGGTTATCAATACCAGTACTGCTATCTACACAACGGTCAAGAATGTCTTGTGAGCCGATTGTAGAAATCGCGTCTTCAAGTTCAATTTTCCAATAGTCAACTGTTAATACAGCATTTTCGATAAAGCTTGGTTGATATACTAAACCAATGGTTGTACTTGTAGATTCTTCTCCTTGTACTTCGCGATTACCACTAACTAAACCTTCTAATGTAGCTGAATCGTAATCAGAATTGAAATCTGTTGGTACACCTAATGCAGCGCAGTTTGCGCGACGAGTATCGCTATTTTGTAAATCATTTAAATTATCAGCTTTACATGGGTCGTCAACGTTGTAGAAAGTTTGACTTGCAGCACCATAAATTTCACCAATGTTAGGCGCTCTTAAGGCTTCTGATTGCGTTGCTCTTACGCGCATCTGATCATTTACCGTCCAATCTAAACCAAGCTTCCAACTTGTTGCATTGCCAATAGTACTGTAATCAGCAAAACGTACAGCAGTATCTAGGACAAGATCTTGAACCATTGGTAAATCTGATAGCAGTGGTACTGACGCTTCAAAATATATTTCGCTTACGTCAAACTCACCTTTATCTTCACCAAGGGCATTAAAAAAGGTACCTACCGCATTATCGGGCTCTTCCGTTTCACTTTTTTCTTTACGGTATTCTGCACCGGCAGCAAAGCCAATATAGCCTGCTGGTAACTCATAAATAGCACCGTTGGAAAGTGATGCAGAAACAACAGTTTGGGTGATTTTTGATGTACCTACAGATACGGTATTGATATAGTCAATTGCTTCTTGACTAGGCGCACCAAAACCCATGATATCCACAGGTACACAACCTGCCGCTCTTGCGTCTTCATCTCGACAAACAATATTGCCATTGCCATCATCAACCGCATCAAGTGCGTTAAAATAGTTAGCCATGATCATATTTGCACCGTTAACGCGCTCAAGATCAGTTACGCCATAGACGATTGAACTGTCTAATTCCCAATCTGAGAATACAGTTCCTTTGAGGCCTGCTACAAATCGAGTCGTTTCACGGGTGTTATTTTCGATACGACGACCTAAGTCAGTCATCATACGGTTAACCATTATAGAATCAACACCTTCGCCATTTTCACCAGCTTGTTCCATTAGGCTTTTAACACTGGGATCTAAAAATGGGTTATCAATTTTTATAGAGTTTCTAGGGTCAAAAAAGAAGAAAGCTGGTTGGCCAATACTTTCACCCTCACTGTTTACATATTTACCTTCAAAGTAGGCATTTAGATCATCAGTAACGTCATAATTTACTTTGAAATTAACATTGTAGCGCTCAAATGCAGGTTGTATTTCAGTGAATTGAGCTAAATTGAATGAATCACAGTCAGCACATTGAACACCGTCTACATTGTTGCCAATATAAATATCACGATGAGTGCCATCGGGATTAAAGGTATTTACAAAACCAGAGCCAAGATCAAATACGCCAGAGTTATTTAATGCGAAGTAACCTGCGTTTGGAGTGTAAATTTTGTCTGGGAGCGTAGGGTCGTCTTGTTGTGCTTGGTTTCTTAACTCTCTGTATGAGCCATCTGTCCAAGGATGATCTAAAGCATTTAACGTATTTTGTGATGAATATTCAACAGAGAAAGCAGCATTACCACGGTCATTATCAAAGTTTGTACCATAAGAAAACGTAGCTTTTTCATTATTGTAATCACTAAGTTCAGAAGCTCCTTTAGTAACACTTACATCAAATCCTTCAATGTTTTCCTTAAGAATAAAGTTTACTACACCAGTAACTGCATCAGCACCGTATACCGCAGATGCGCCGCCTGTGATGATTTCAACTCGCTCTACCCAAACACTTGGGATTGCATTTGTATCCACAGCTTGAGAGCCAGCTGAGCTTGAAACATGTCGCTTACCATTAACAAGCACGAGCGTTCTATCTGTTCCCATGCTTCTAAGATCTAATGTATTTAAGCCCGCAGTACCAATGTAGCGACCAGAGTTTGCTAATGAGAATGTATTACCTAGTGCTGGTAATTTATTTAATGCTTCACCAATATTAACGGCACCTGTGTTAACGAGGTCTTCGCCACTGATCACCGTAACAGGCGCAGGTGCAATTGCGCCTTCTCGTAAAATCCGCGAGCCGGTAACTTCGATACGCTCTACTTTTTTTACACCGTCTTCTTGTTGCGCAACAGCAAGAGTTGAAAGCGACGCTGCAGAAGCAAATAAAGCGAACTTTATACTTGCACTGAGTATATTTTGATTTTTCATTGTTTCACCCGGTTGATTATTGTTCTATTCCCACAGGCCCATCTTTGTATTGTGGGTATGGGTTCTTTACTTGTTAAGTGCAATTAGCACTGGATTAACATGGGCAACTTTAAAGTTTCAATTTTGTTTAGTGAATGATAGTTATGTAGCGTTTTGTACTGTTTAGCTAAAAAGTAGAGATGGCAAGGGTTGCAGAGGAGTATCAAGGTAAAGGAAATGTTGCGACGAATGACATGGAAATTGCAAGAGCACATTAACATACTAATCTTTAAGCTGACTTTGGTTTAGTAAGTTAATGTACTCAAAAATAAAAGATCAACGGCCTTTCTTTTTCATTCCTTGCACAGCTTTAAAGCGTGGGTTGTCTTTACAAATTACAAAAACGCGACCTTTGCGCTTAACAATTTGACAGCCGGGACGGTTTTTTGCACTTTTTAGTGAACTTAATACTTTCATGAATTATTTGCTCCCAAGGTTTTTAAAGCGACGGTTGAATGCAGCAACGCGGCCATCTGTAGTCACTGATTTTTGCTTACCTGTATAAAATGGATGTGAATCACTGGAAACATCAATAGGCACATAGGGATAAGTTTTTCCATCAAGCTCAATGGTGCGATCGGTTTTGATCGTTGAACCGATAAAAAAATAACTATCTGCAGCTGTATCGTGAAAAGCAACTGTTTGGTAATCAGGATGAATATTTGGTTTCATAAAACGCCTTTTACTAAATAATTAGTGTTATGTGATATTATAACGGTAATTTATAGTAAACAAAGAGCCTTTGCAAATACTATTTTAAACATCAGGAAGTGGCGTCAATGCTGCTAATTTACACAAATAAATTAAAAAATAAGCAGTTAGATCAAAAAAACTAGCTATTGGGAATTAGCCTGTTATAAATAATATGTAGTCGGATATAGGAGCTAAGAATTTTATGAGTGAATCTGCCCAAGAAAACACCCAAGAGATAGATCAGAGGGTGATGGAAACATTACGTAGTCGTGATCATAGTGTGCTTGCACAACAAATAGATCCATTAAGTTGCACCCACAATGATATTGTTGAATTGCTTGCGCAATATTTAGCGTTGAGCGACCAAGATGATGATGACTTATTTGATGCCTGGTTTGATGGCCTTAGCAAGGCGCAACACACAGTGTTAAAAGTATTTGAAGTGTATCGTGGTCAATTTGAGCATCAAGAATAAGAAATCATCGCGTTAACGGCTGCTGTTTATTTAAACCATCAAAAGATGTGAGTTTAGTGTTTGGCTCATTTTTAAGTCGTGATTCTACACGCTTTTGTGACACGTGATTAGTGTAGCAAGTTATGAAGCCTGAAAATACTAATGGGAAAAATCGCTTTTAAACTTGTTTATAAAGCGTAACGTAAACTGTGTGGATTGTTTAAGCACCTAGGTAATTATTTACATTACAAAGCTCAATGATTATTATGAAAACAATAGCAATTATCGTTTGTATTAATTTTGGGTGTCCTGGTGTCAAAAATAAAAGTTTTATTAATAGAAGACGATAGTACGTTAAATAATTACCTCACCGATTTATTGGTTAAATCAGGTTACAACGTTGAGCAGTGCTATGATGGTGTCACAGGGTTAAAAATAGCCCAGACTCAACAACATCACCTTATTTTACTTGATAAAATGTTACCTAAATTAGATGGTGTATCGCTATTAAAAAAATTGCGCGAAACCAGTCAACAACCTGTCATCATGGTCTCGGCAAAAGGCGCTGAAGAAGAGCGTATTTTAGGTTTAAGTCATGGCGCAGATGATTACGTTGCGAAACCATTTAACACCCAAGAGCTGCTACTAAGAATAGAAAGTCTACTCAGGCGTAGTCAAGTCAGCGTTCAACCTAATAGCCACGTAGAAATAAACATTGATGGCCTAATGCTTAATGCTGCCAAGCAAGTTATTTATGTTAATGGTGCAGAGCTAGAGTTTACGCCGATCCAATTTAAATTGCTGTGGGAGTTAGTTTCACAGCAAAATCAAATAGTCAGTAAAGCAGACTTATATCAAGCGGTACTCAATAAAAAGTTAGGCGCTTATGATCGCAGTATCGATATGCACCTTAGTCGAGTAAGAAGAAAGCTAACAGAAGCAAACTGGCTAGGGGAGCGCTTACAAACAGTGCATGGTAAAGGATACTGCTTTAAATGAAGCGTAAATTACTTTGGAAGTTATGCCTAATTTTAGTCACTGGTTTAGTTTCATTCTTTTATTTATTACACCTATTCACCTTAAAAACCGAAGAAAGCATGAGCTTTATTGCAGAGCAAGATCGTGCGCAATTACAAGCGTGGGGAGCACATGCTGAACAGCTTTATACAGCGGGAAAGACAACCGAGTTAAATACGTGGCTGGCAGATTTAAAAGCACAGGAGAATACTTGGATATCTATCGCTGGCTTTAAAGTTAAGCATATCGCTGGCGAAACGTTTGATAAAGAGATAGTCGGTAATTATCATTTTGGCCGCAGCGTAGAGTGGAAGATCCACTTGTATTTTGAGCAAAACCCCATTATGGAGATCCCATTTACCGACTCGAATGCCAGTTTACTTATAAAATTGCCTGATCGTATGCGCCCAGGTAATCACTGGACAACAACTAAGTTCATGTTGCAAATAATTATGCCCATGCTGGTTTTAGTGGTGTTATCGATTATTTTATATCGCCATATCATTACGCCTTTACAGCAACTAGAGAAAGCGACGGCAGAGTTTAGCCGTGGTAACTTTTCAGTCAGGGTGGCGAAATATTTAGGCGGCCGCAAAGATGAGCTTGCCCAGCTTGCTTTGACTTTCGATAAAATGGCCAGTCATATTGGTGAGCTAATTAATAATCAACGCCAGCTTATTTCAGACTTATCCCACGAATTAAGAACGCCATTGACTCGCTTAGATATTGCCGTTGAAAACTTTGATGAACATGAAAGTAAGCAGCATCTTGAGCGAATTACCCGTGAGTCTAAGCATATTCGCAAACTTGTTGAAGACAGTTTAACCCTTGCATGGCTTGAAAATGAAAAGCCCATTATTCAGCAAGAGCCTGTTGATTTGGTGGATCTGCTCGATGTATTAATTGAAGATGCCCGTTATGAATTTCCTGATCGCAAATTGATTGTCAATGCACCAGCCAGTGCAATAATTGAAAACAGTTGCCACCGCGCTTTGTGTCCAGCCATTGAAAACGTGATAAGAAATGCGCTGCGTTATACCCCAGTAAGTGAGCAAGTTACTATTAGTATGTCGTTAGAAGCTGGTTGTTACAAATTACAAATAAGCGATCAAGGTCCAGGTATTCCTGAGCAGTATTTAGAAAAAGTATTTGAGCCATTTTTTAGGGTCGACGACGCGCGGATCAGTGAAGGTGATAGCTTTGGTTTAGGCTTAGCCTTGGCTAAACGTCACTTAGCCAGTGTTAGAGCGCAGATCAGCGCAGAGAACGATCCCGCTGGAGGGTTAATAGTGGTGATAATGATTCCTATTTCTTAAATGTAACAATTGTAAAAGTCGTATCATTACTGAACTTAAATAGTAATAATTCTTAATTAAGTATTTAACACTTATTTGAGACCTAGTTCATGTCATCTGTATTAAAAAATAACACGTTTGTAAAAACCAGTATTGCCAGTGCTGTACTTGCGCTGTGCTTTAACGCTCATGCAGAGTCTAAACAAGAAAAGAAAATAGAAAAAATCACAGTCGTTGGCGCTACAACAAATTCAGAAATTACCCCACTTGAGCTTGAAAACTACCAAGCAAACGATTTAGAAGATATTTTTCGTCATACGCCTTCTGTGACTGTGGGTGGTTCACTAGGCATAGCACAAAAAATATTTGTACGCGGTATGGAAGACTCTATGGTTAATGTAACTGTAGATGGTGCGCCGCAAACCAGTACACTGTTTCATCATATTGGCCGTGTTGCTATTGAGCCTGAACTATTACAAAGTGTTGAAGTACAAGCCGGTGCAGGTGAGGCAACATCCGGCACAGGCGCTGTTGGCGGTGCTATTCGCTTTAAAACAAAAAGTGCAGATAACTTACTCAGTGATAATGAGCAATTTGGTGGTATTGCCAAAGCGAGTTACTTTAGTAATGACGGCCACAAAGAAAGCCTCTCTCTATACGGCAAGTTAACAGACAAAGTCGGGGTGTTAGCATCATACGTAAATGTTAGCCGCGACAATATGGACGACGGTGATGGCGAAGAAATACCTGGCACCGCAGCCGATCAAACCCTTGCATTTATTAAGCTAAATGCCGAATTGACAGAAAACCAAAACTTAACTCTCAGTTACGAAAACCGCAAAGAAGAAGGTGAGTTTGGTAAACAGACTAACTGGGCTCCGCTTGAAAGTGATCCACTATTTATGTCGTGGGGAGAGCGTGAAACCATGGTATTAAATCATGCTTGGTACTTAAATAGTGCAGTAAACCTTGAAACAACGATTTATCGAACCGAATCATCTTTTAAGCGCGAACTTTACACTTGGGATGCCACAATAGAAACCACGGGGTTTGATATCCGAAATACCAGTGATTTAGGCCAACATACGCTGACATATGGTGTAGAGCAAAAAGTGGATAAAGTGCACTCGCAATCGTATGAAGATTTTGGCGGTATTTTTGACGAAGAAGGCACTGTAACCGGTGTTTATGTGCAAGATCATTGGCAACTAACGGATGCTTTGTTACTTAGCTTTGGTGCACGTTATGACGCGTATGAACTGGATCACAGCGGTATAGAAGCCAATTGGATACAAGTTGATGGTGTGTGGGTAGTTGAAACCGATGCCAGTGGTGCGCCAGTGACTACAACAGATGAGTTTTCGACAGACAAGCAAGATGGCGTTAGTGGTAACATTGGCTTTGAGTATAGCTTTACAGAGTCATTAAAGTTGTCTGCTGGTTATGCGCAAGCACTCAGAGGCCGACAAGTAGCTGATGCCTTTACTGTTGGTGAGCTTACACCAAATCAAAATTTATCACCTGAAGAAGTCGATAACACAGAGCTTGGCTTAGTGTATAACGATGGTACCTGGTTATTTGAAGCATCAATGTACTTAAGCGTAATTAACGACGTGGTATTTGATAAGTTTAAAGGCCGTGAAGGGGTGTTTTACGAAAACATTGGTGATTTAGAAACCAAAGGTATTGAACTGGTATCAGGTTATCAAGGAGATAATTTTGATGTTATCGTAAGTTACAGCCATAACGATGTTGAATTAAATAATGCCTCATTTGTGTGGCCAGATGCCGATGACGCCTCAGGTTACAGCACGGTTAATATCGATGGTATTGAAATGGCCGCCTACGAATATGGTGGTTTAGGCAATGCAATTGGCGATTCTATCAATGTAAACTTTAACTACCATGTAAATGAGCAAATTAAGTTTGGTTTGAACTATAACCATGTTGCCAGCCTTAATGATATTGAAGTATTCCACCGCTCAATTGAACTTGGCTGGTTGAGCGAGCTCGAAACAATCAATAAACCAGGATACGATTTATTTGATGCTTATGTCACCTACGAGCCGCTTACAAATTTAAGGTTTGATTTATCAGTACAGAACTTGCTTGATGAATCTTACTTAAGCCACGGCAGTGTTGCTGATTACGGGCACATACCAGGCTATGAAAGTGTAGTAGGGATCAAAGAGCCAGGGCGTGATATTCGCCTTAGCGTGTCATATAAATTTTAACTCCTGAATGAGGTAGGTGCTTTAATAAAGCACCTACCGCTTATCAATGAATCTGACAAAAAAACACCTCACTGCAATTGATGTAACTATTCGCGTGCTTATTGCGTTAATCGGCGGGTATTTTGTAGCAATGCTCAGCGCTATACTGATAGGAAACCACCTATTAAGCGACAAAACAAACAGCATTATTACTGGGTTAATGCTTAGCTTTATTTTTTACCTTATCACCGTGTTATTTGTATTTGCCACTAAAACAACATTACGTGTTTTTGTTGTTGTATGTGGTTTATGTATTTTACTTCACTTATTTAATTACTATTTGCAGGGGCCGCAGTAGTATGAAACCTCGATTTAGACAATCCATGAGCTGGCTACACACGTGGTCGGGCTTTGCATTTGCTTGGTTACTGTTTTTTATTTTTGTAACGGGCACTGTAGGCTATTTTGAAAATGAAATAGACCGTTGGATGAAACCCGAAATAGCCATTGTCAATGAACCCATTGATGACTTAACAATACTTAAAACGGCACAACAACAACTCACAACGCATGCAGCAGACGGCGCACAGTGGTACATTAGTTACCCATCAGCACGTGATCCATATATTGATATCTCATGGTTGCAACCCGCCAATAAAGAGACTGGAACGCGAAGACAGTGGCATGAAAAAAACCTTGCCCCTAGTTCGGGGGAACTGATAACAACCAGAGAAACCAGTGGTGGCGAAACCTTATACCGATTGCACTATAACTTACATTACGTGCCGATTTTTGTCGGGTATTTGGTCACTAGTTTAGCAACTATGCTCATGCTTATTGGTTTAGTCACTGGGGTGATTATTCATAAAAAAATATTTATTGAGTTTTTTACTTTTCGTGCCAATAAAGGACTGCGAAGCTGGCTCGATATTCATAATGTTTTTAGTGTGTTACCACTGCCTTTTCATTTAATGATTACATACAGTGGGCTTATTTTATTGATGGGCGTGTCATTCGCGCCGGTGGTGGATGCAACCTATGGCGAAGGCCAAAAAATGCACCGCCAGTTATATGATGAAACGCAAGCAGAAAACATAACAACGCAATTTATAGCGTTACCTGCTGCGAACTTATCACTTGAAACCGCATTAATTGATGCGAAATCACGTTTTAAGGATCAGGCTGTAAGTTACTTAGGGTTGGTAGACCGTAACACGGAGCAACCAGGGTTTGAAGTGTGGTTTGATGCCCAGCAGGGCATCGAGTTTGCGACGCTTATTACTTATCGCGCTGTCGGCGGGCAAGTTCAAATAGAACAAGCTACAGGAAAAAAATACAGTGCAGCAGAGGTTTATGATGTGTTGGAGCATTTGCATGAAGGCTTGTTTGCTGACATCTACTTAAGATGGCTGTATTTTTTATCAGGCTTGTTAGGAGCAGGAATGATTGCAACTGGAATGATTATTTGGGTGCAAAAACGTAAAAAACAGCAATCTAGGTTTATCAATGTGATAGACAAACTCAACGCCGCAGTGGTTGTTGGCCTACCCATAGCCATAGCCGCTTACTTTTGGGCAAACCGTTTATTACCCATTGAAATGGCCAGTCGTGCCCATTGGGAAATGCACAGCTTATTTATAGTGTTTGCACTGTGTTGCTGTTTTTGCTTGGCACGAGTGGCTGAAAAAGCCTGGCAAAATATGCTCTGGTTAGCAGCTGCGGCCTATGCCTTGATACCACTGGTGAATATGCTGACAACTAAGCACAGTATGTTAGCAAGCTTGCACAATAACGATTGGTTAATGCTGGGGTTTGACTTAACGATGCTGTTAATTGCAGGTGGCTTTGCTGTTGCCGCTGTTGTGTTGCAAAAACGCAGCGGTATAGATGCCTTTAATCCGCTTATAAAACAAACTGCAAATGGAGTTTAGCGATGTTGATATTACTGCAAGTACTGCTGCAATTGTTAGGCTTTATATTGCTAAGCTTATCACTGCAACGCCATTATAATGATGTATTTGGCCAAACGAAGCGGGCAACAAGGCAAACTACTAGGCTATTAAAGTTTATGGGTTTTGCTGTGCTTATCGTTGCCATCACTAGCGCAATTTATACGTGGGGCAGTGCATTAGGCTTAGTGTATTTCTTTGCCACGGCCAGTCTTATTGCCAGTGCATTAGCAATGCTATTAGCATACTTTGGGAAAATAAAAGCAGTTGTTAACTAGCCTTGTATGTGCCGTATATTAAATTGAATAAAACTCAATCACTTATAGACTTGCAGTTTAAATAACGTAGAATCATTGAAAAAGGATGATTTATTTATGAAACCAATTAGCACGTACTGTTTAGCTGTTTTATTTCCCTTACTGTCATTTAATAGTATTAGTTCACTGGCCGAAACACAGGTCACTACACCAATAACTGTTGAGCAAAGCTCCCAGGGGAAGGTTGTGTGGGCTGACTTGTATACTGGCAATGTACAAAAATCGTTAGACTTTTACACCACTACCTTCGGCTGGTCTGTTAAAGACTTTACCGAACAAAATAGCCGTTATCATTTACTTTATGACGGTAAGCAACCGATTGCAGGTGTTATTGAACGTCCAGCGCAAGATAACAAAAGCGAAAACGCTTTGTGGATCGGCAGTGTTGCAACCAGCAATGTTCAACAAAGTGTAGATGATGCTGTTGCGCATAATGCGTCTATTATTTTTCCACCTCATGACTTTGCTTTATATGGTAAACGTGCTGTGATTGCCGACCCTCAAGGCGCTATTATCGCGTTTCTTGATTTAGACGAAAACAACACAGCACACCAAAGTATTGCTAAAAAGTGGGATTGGGCACAGTTGTTTAGTGTTAATCCTCAACAAGCTGTTGAGTTTTATAAAAACTTTGGTTACAGCACCGAGCAAGTGGCAAATAGCCAAGATAGTTTTTACTTAGTAAAACAACAAGCGCTAAGGGCAAGTATCGTAAAACTACCCGCCTCAGTTGAACAACGAGATAAATGGGTAAACTTTGTAGCAGTAACTGACTTAGCAAGTGTATTAGCAAAAGCAACCGCACAAGGTGCAACCATTGTTTACCAACCAAAAGGTGAACTATTAGCCATTATTTCTGACCCCAATGGTGCAATTTTAGGTATCACTGAACAGGAGGCAAAATAATGAAACGTTTAAAAATTGCGTTGATCAGTGCAGCTACCATCTTACTTACAGCAAACCTTGCCGGTTGTGAAAACACCCAAGTCAGTGGTTCTGTGAGTTATGGTGTAGGGTATGGCGCAGGCTATGGCTACCCTATGTATTATGGCGCAGGCTACCCACGTTATAATAATGTCACAGTGGTGAGACCCCCAGTACATTCAAGACCTCGCCCTCAACCACGTCCACAACCTAGACGTCGTTAACCATTATCTGAAAGCCTCATTCGAGGCTTTTTTAATACGCTTTGATAGCACTCAGCAAGCTGGCCTGACTGAAAACCTCAAAATAAAGTGGTCGTTTTCACCGGTTCTGAAAAGTGACGATTTTAGGGTAATGCCAAATTCTAAAAAGCTTACTAAAGATCAGCTAAAGCAGGCTGGTATTTAAGTTATTGCCAACGCACCTGATAGAAATTGCAAGGATTGGCTTATATGAGGTAGTTGTATATTACGCTAATAACAAGAATTTTCGTAATTCTCGTTCTTGTCTCATTACGTGTAAAATTATAACTTTATCGTTGTCTATTTTATAAAATATGCGACAAGGGTTAACCACTATTTCACGGTAATTTAAACTAGCTAATTCAATTGGTTTTTTGCCTGATTCAGGAAAGCTTTCAAGGCGTTCAATTTTTTCAAATATTTCTACCACCAATTTTTTTGCTGATTGCAAATTACTTAAAGCAATATACTCAGCAATATCGTTTAGATCTTCTAAAGCGGGGTTTGTCCAAACTATTTCAGCCATTTATTCATTTTCTCTTTAGCGTCAATATTAGAGAGTGTTTCCCCACGACTTATTGCTGTTTCACCTTTCGCTAAAGCCTCTAGAATTTGCATACGTCTTTGCATGAATTCAAAATCATCAACATCGACAAGGTATGCAGATGGTTGTCCGTGTTCAGTGATGAGTACAGGCTCTTTAGAAGCGTGAAGCTCAGATAAGATCTTAGTCGCCTGACGTTTCAAAGTTGTTACTAGTTCTACTCTCATAATATGCCCTACTTAAATAGTGTTACTATAGTGTCACTACCGCCTAATGGCAAATACTTATCAGCTAATAGTGGATCTAAAGCTCTGTAATATGCTACTGGATGACAATGACATCAGTAGTGGTCACTTAGCTTCACAAGGTTTGGTATCATTGAGGGAAGTTTGGAGCAATATTCATTACGGAAGATGAACTGCCCATCGCACTTCCTGTTAATAAAAAGCGCATGATGGGTGGTGTGGGAGCTGGAGGTTAGAGACCTCCGGCTACCCGATTATAAAGCATTTATACCAAACTTATTACCGGCTTATCTGTGCTTAGAACATTTAAACACTCATTGCTGCCTTTAATCAAATACTCACTTAAAGTATTACCTTTGGATAAGAAGCCAGCGCGATTACTTTCTTGTGCGAACCAACCAGAATCATGTATTTGTAAAAGCCAATTACTAGTTATTTGATTGCTTGCCCAAAACTCTAATAAATCACCTTCATCGAGACATCTAAAACCAATTGGCTGATGAAAACATATTTCAATTCGTAAATTAGAATTAGCGACAACAACTACTTTTAAATAGTCTAAATCGTAGTTGATTGATTCAATATGTATTTGATTACCACTATAACTTGTGAACTCAATAATTGAGGCTTTCATCAAAACTTCCGTGCTTTATAACTTATTGAACACCATTTTGGTGGTTTATAACACACCTAAACGGCGATTAATAATGTTACCTGGCAAAGTTACAAACATTCCCTATACGTAGCGCTGAATTTTGGCTTTTCTATTGTTAGTTGGGGTTTACTGCTTTAACTTTTTATCGTTGGGTTTCGTTGCTCTCAACCACAACCTACAGTGATAAATTTAACGGCGAAATGCTTTGGTTTTTACCTAGAACCTAGCCCCTTTCCCTTCTTCACTTAACCGATAAATCATATTTAAGCACCAGCGCATCGATATAACGGGCACGTAGGGTATGTTGTTTTTCGTGCTCTGCGCCGTGGCTTAGTGCGCGGTTTAGTAGCTTCATGGCGGGGTGGAGGCGTGTGCGTTCATCTTGATTTAGGCTAGCTTTAGTGCGCAGTTCAGTGATGTCGTCAACCACTAAGCGGCCAATATCAACGGCGGCTATTTCATCAATTAAACCGTTTTGTGTTAGTACACCATATTTACTGCATAAAAACTGTTGCCACACTTGTTGTAAGTGTTCTTCAATTTCACTGCCAAACAGTTCTTCATTAAACTCAAACCCTTGCTGTGCGAGTTTATTCAGTGCGGCCATATAGTGTTGGGCAAAAAAACTAAATGCTTGACTTGACGAGGTTATTTTTTGTTTAGCAAGCCCTTGCCCCCAGTTTACACAGCCGCGCGGGTAGTAGTCGTCGTATTCTTCACATTCATACAGCCCCGAGAATGAGCTACAACTTAATTGATTTTTAATGCAATAACTGGGTTTAGGGAATAATCCGCTGTCTTGCCAATGCAGTAGCGTATCTTCATCAATCGCTAATGCATGGCATAGCTCTTCGCTGTGATAAAAATGGGTTGCTAAAAATCGTGATAAACGCATATAAAGTGCACTCAAAGTTAAAAAATAAATATACTGTTCATTTATACAGTTGTTTATTTTGGACTAAGCCTTTCAACAACACAAGTAATTTAATTAATTAACCACGCAACACTCGGAAAACGGCTACTTTTATGTTACAACTACGGCAAGTTTTTTTAAGAATAATTTTTTATGCGCACCCTAGAACAAATTAAACAAGCAAGCCTTATAACAGCGATTAAAACACCGTATTTAACCAGTGGTGAAATTGACTTAGCCACCTATGACTTTTTAGTTGAACAGCAAATCGCTGCCGGTGTTGATGGCATTGTGGTTGGTGGCACTACAGGTGAAGGCCAGTTAATGAACTGGGAAGAGCATTTAATGCTGATCGCGCACAGTGTTAATAAGTATTCAGATAAGCTGATCATTGTGGGTAATACAGGCAGTAATAATACGCGCGAAGCAATTAAAGCCACAGAATATGGCTTTGCCAGCGGTATGGATGCAGCACTGCAAATTAACCCCTATTATGGCCGTACGTCGATTGCAGGTGTAAAAGAGCACTTTAAGCGTGTGTTAGCCATTGGTCCTGCGTTTATTTACAACGTAGCAGGGCGCACCGGCCAAGATTTAACACCTGATATTATTGAACCTCTAGCACAACACGAGAACTTTATTGGTGTTAAAGAGTGTGGTGGTAATGAGCGGATTAATCATTATGAGCAACAAGGTATTGCCTGTTGGTCAGGTAATGACGACGAAGCACACGATGCTCGTCATACCTATAAAGCACATGGTGTGATCTCGGTTACGTCTAATTTAATTCCTGGTTTGTTCCGCCAATTAATGGATACAAAAAATGATGAGTTAAACAGCTCGTTACAGCCATTAATGAACTGGTTATTCTGTGAGCCAAATCCAATTGCGATTAATACCGCATTGATGATGACAGGTGCAGTCAAACCAGTATTTAGGCTTCCTTATGTGCCGTTGAATGCGCAGCAACAGGCGCTGGGAGTAACCTTGATCAATGAACGTGAAGAGCATGAAATTATTGGTCAACATGCCACTGAGCTTGTTGAGCAAGAAGTGATTTTACTCTAAATATGAATGGGTGCTTAATTTATCTACGGTTAAGCACCAAAATTTTGCATTTTGTAGAGTAATAGGTAAAATGGCTCGCCTTTTAGAGTAATAAGACCATTCAGCCTGTGGAATTTGTTGTTGATAATTTTAGTGTATGGATTGCGCCTGAGCAGCAAATTAGTGGACTCGAATCTCTTCCTTACCAAGATATAGATTTAAGCTGGGTTGCACCGATGCAGCGCAGACGTTTAAGTCCATTTATGAAAATGGCTTTGCACTGTATGCACAAGGTTGCAGGTGAGCAACCGCTTGCCGTTAACTTTTCATCTCGTCATGGTGACCTTCCAAAAACCGCAGGCTTGCTTGATGCTATCTGTATTCAAGATGCTTTATCACCCACAGCGTTTGGTTTGAGTGTGCATAACGCGGCAGTGGGCATTTTTTCTATTCTTAATAATAATACAGCTGCAATGAATGCTATTGCTTGTGGTAATGAAAGTATCATTAGCACCTTGTTTGATAGTTACGCGCGCCTATATACCCAGCAATGTGAACAGCTCATACTCTGCCATGCTGATCGCGCATTACCAGTAGAATATCAGTGTTTTGCAGATGAGCTACAGGTTGATCATAGTGTTGCTTTATCCTTGAGATTGGCAAAACCTGGTGAGGGCTATTTTTCACTTCAGCCAATTGAGTTTGAATCAACAGAAGATACAAAACAGTTACTGCCGATCAGTCTCCAATTTGCCATTGCATTGGTAAATAAAACGCCTGAAACTATCTTATTCAATAGCCAAGATGCATGGATGCTAACGTTTCATGCTGGCTAATTGTATTGGAAAACTAAATTATATTTGGCGGATCTTTGCCACTGGATTGTGCTTTAGCATATTTGGCTTTGGCGGCGTTGTGCTAACACTGCTGGTTTTACCCATGCAAAGACTCTTTGAGTCATCCGTAGATAAGCGAAAATACCAAGCAAGATTAACGGTACACTATTGTTTTAAAGCGTTTGTCGCTATGATGCATACCCTTGGGGTGATCCACTTTAGTGTTGAAGATAAAGCGCGCTTTGCCAATCTAAAAGGCCAGCTGGTGTTAGCAAATCATCCATCTTTGATTGATGTCGTTGTGTTAATTTCAGTAATTAAAGATGCAGATTGTGTGGTTAAAGCTCATTTATTTAAAAACCTATTTATGCGTGGCGTAATCAAAAGTACTGGTTACATTAGTAATCAAGATCCGCAAGAGTTATTAGCTGAGTGCCAAGCATCGTTAGCGGCAGGTAACAATTTAATTATCTTTCCAGAAGGGACACGTACGCAGCCAAATAGCGGGCTAAAATTTAAGCGCGGTGCTGCGAATATTGTACTCAGGTGCAAAGCATCTGTTGCTTGTGTACTGATAACTATGCAGCCAAGTACCCTTACAAAAGGCACGCCGTGGTATAGAGTGGCCGCTACCCGGGCACATTTTATGATGAAATTTACATCAGTTGAATTTAAAAATAATAATGATTTAAATGACGAGCCACCGTCAATGCAAGCGCGGTATTTGACTCGTCAACTACAAGACTATTTTTCAGAGGAACTAACACGTTATGAGCGAATTAAAAAATAAAATAAAGCTATTAATTATTAGCAGCTTAGATTTAGAAGATATGACAGTTGCAGATATCGAAAATGATCAACCTTTGTTTGTTGACGGTTTAGGTTTAGACAGTATTGATGCCCTAGAATTAGGCTTGGCTATAAAAAAAGAGTTTAATGTAAAAATTGACGCTAACTCAGAACAAACAAAAGCCCATTTTGCATCTGTTGATGCGTTGGCTGAGTTTATCGAAAATAACAGATCTTAATACGCACAATAGAAGTAGGAATAAGCATGAAAACGGCAGCAGAAATTTACGATGTTTTACATAACATACTTGTTGAGGAGTTTGAGATTGAAGCTGATGATATCAATCTTGATGCGCATCTTTATCAAGATTTAGATTTAGATAGCATAGATGCCGTAGATTTAGTGGTGAAGTTACGTGAAATCACGGGCAAAAAAATTGATCCAGATGCCTTTAAGCAAGTTAGAACTGTGCGAGATGTTGTTGCTGAAGTTGAGAAATTAGTTATTTAGGCGCTTTATTATGCTCAAGGCAATCAGTATAACACTGGCGCTAGTGTGTTTAACCTTATACCCATTTATCGTGTATTTTGGTTTGCAATATACGTCAGTGAAATATGTCAGTATGATATTGATTGCTTTAGTTATTATTCGTTTAGTTGTGAGCCGTCAGTTGCTAAAACGTATGCCTTGGCTCCTACCTGCAAGTGTACTGGCGGTAATAGCGTTGGCTATTTCAACGTGGCAAAGCACTGAGATTGGCTTACGTTTGTATCCGGTTATTATAAATACAGTTATGGCTATTACGTTTGCGTTTTCATTGCGTTTTGGCCCCCCGGTAATTGAAAGCTTTGCGCGTCTTCGTGAACCTAAATTAGACGCCAAAGGTATCCGTTACACTCGCCAAGTTACTAAATTGTGGTGTGTTTTTTTTATTATTAATGCCAGCGCTGCACTGTACACGTGTTTATACACATCGCTATCGGTATGGACGCTGTATAATGGTTTAATTGCTTATATTCTGATCGGATTAATTATGGCAATTGAGTGGTTAGTAAGACAAAAGGTAAAGAACAATGCCAGTTAGACCAATACAATTTGACGACAAGGCTGCATTTTTTGTCGACCAACGGCTGATCACACACAGCGAGTTTGTTGCGGATATTAAGCAGTTTCAAAGTAAATTACAGCAATTAAAACCTGCCAGTCAGGTGGTGTTATTTCATCCCGATACTTATCAGTTTGCCGTGCGCTTATTTGCCTTAGCAACTCGCGGCCATACCGTTATTTTACCGCCTAACGGTCAGCCTGAGACTTTGCAAATTTTTTTACAACAAAGTGCTATTTTTTGCGGTGATGACAGTCAGCTGGTATTTACACAAGGGTTGCTAAATATTGAGACACAGCCACAGGTTGTAAACCCATCAAATATTACGTTGACTTGGCCTAGCGAAGCGATGGTGGTGTTTTATACCTCAGGCTCGTCTGGTCAATCAAAACCAATTGTTAAATCATGGCATGTTCTCAATCGTGAGTTGATGGTATTGAGTTCAAGCTTTCAGTTGTTAGGCCGCCTGACCTTTATCTCAACGGTATCGCATCAACATATCTATGGCTTACTGTTTCGTTTGTTATGGCCTTTAGCAAATGGTCACATTATTGATAGCACCCAACTGCAATACCCTGAACATATTGCTCAAAAATTACAATCGTGCCCGCAAGCTGTTTTAGTCTCAAGTCCTGCGCAATTAGCTAGGTTGTGTAACGATAACGTTTTAATGACACAAAGCGCCTCGCTGCAATGGTTATTTTCATCGGGTGGCCCGTTAAATAATCAACATGCTGAGACTCTATATCAGCAGCTTAAACGACCAATCACGCAAGTATATGGCAGTACGGAAACGGGTGGGATTGCCTATCGGCAAGTATTAGATGCGTCAATCAATACACCATGGCAGCCATTTTCAGGTAATCAGTTGTTAGTGAATGTGCATGGCCGATTATTGTTAAATTCTTATATCTTACAACAAAAAAACGTCCCGTTAGATGACAGCGCTGAACTGCTCAGTAATGGTCAATTTCATCTGTTAGGCCGATTAGATCGCACCATCAAAATTGAAGAAAAACGGCTAAATCTTGATGAATTAGAAGGGCAATTAGTAAAGCATGAATGGGTACAAGAAGCTAAGTCGTTGGTTGTGCCAGCTAAACGTGTGCAGATTGGTGCGTTGGTTGTACTCAGTGCAGCAGGTCAGCAGTATTTAGAGGAACAGGGAAAATTGGCGTTAAACCGGTTACTGATTAATTTCTTATCGAGCCGATTTGAGCGTGTTTGTCTGCCTCGTAAATGGCGCTATATTCAAGCGCTTCCTTATAATAGCCAAGCTAAGTTACATATCAAAACCATGGAGCAGTACTTTGCAAAGCCTGAATAACACCCAGCCAGATGTCACTGTGTTATCGCAGTCAGAAGACAAAGTGAGTTTGGCGTTATACATCAGTGAAGAGTTAGATTATTTTCGTGGCCATTTTCCTGATGCCCCTATTTTAGCGGGTGTTGTACAACTGGATTGGGCGGTAAAATTTGCCCAGCAGTATTTGGCATTTCCAAGTACAGTAAATGATGTAGAAGTACTTAAATTTCAGGTTGTCACCACGGCTAATATGACGGTTAATCTCACGCTTGAACGAAATAAAAGCGGTAAATGTATCTTCAGTTATCATTCTGACAAAGGCCAACATGCCAGTGGTAGGCTCGTCTTTGCATCGCAACCATCATGAATCAGTATTGTATTGTTATTCCTAATTATAATCATACTCATGCGATTGCTGATGTATTAAGCGAACTGGCTGAGTTGTCATTACCTATTATTATGATTGATGATGGCAGTGATGCAGATGCGAAGCAGATATTCTCTAGTCTGCAGCAACGTTACCCTTTTTTAAGGTTACTTACCCACAGTGAAAACCAAGGTAAAGGTGGGGCGGTGCAAACCGGTTTACGCTACGCATTTGCAAATGGTTTTAGCCACGCAATACAAGTTGATGCCGATGGCCAGCATAGTTTAAACGATATTAGTAAATTGATTGCCGCCAGTGAAAGTGCACCTGAAAATGTAGTCAGTGGCTGCCCAATCTACGATAGCTCAGTACCAAAGCATCGTTATTTAAGTCGTTATATCACTCATTTCTGGGTATGGGTTGAAACCCTGAGTTTTGATATTGTTGATTCGATGTGTGGGTTTAGGGTTTATCCGCTGCAATACACAGAGCGATTAATGAATAAACGTGCATTAGGCACGCGGATGGACTTTGATATTGAAATTTTAGTGCGCTTATATTGGCAAGGTGCGCGCGTTACATTTATTCCAACTCACGTGATTTACCCTGAAGATGGCGTGTCTCATTTTCGCGCTCTGCACGATAACCTAGGTATTTCTTGGTTACATACGCGGTTATTTTTTGGCATGTTAGTGCGTATGCCTAGATTACTTTGGCGCAAGGTCGCAGGTTAATGACAGTAAAACATTGGTCAAAAATGCAAGAACGCGGTAATCAGTTTGGCATGCAAACTTTGCTATTTGCTTATCGAGTACTTGGGCGCAAAGGTTTGTGGATAGTGTTATTTCCAGTTTTATTGTATTTTTTTCTCTCTGGGAAAACGGCACGTTTAGCGTCATTGCAATTTTTAACCCAAGTTAATCACTACAATGGCGTGGACAAGCAGGCAACTTGGCGTGATAGTTTTCGCCATTTTCGCTCATTTGCCGATAGCGCATTTGATAAAATAGATGCATGGCTTAATCGTATTAAGCAATCTGACATTGTGTATACAAATGAAGCTTTGTATAAACAATTAGATGAGCAGAGCCAAGGCGCAGTGTTTATAGGTTCTCATCTTGGTAATCTTGAAGTGTGTCGTGCGCTTAGCCAACATCGCCGGAGTAAAGCTATTAATGTGTTGGTTTTTACTCATCATGCGGTTGAATTTAATAAAATCCTTCAGCGGATCAATCCTGCTGTTAGCGTTAATTTAATCCAAGTGACAGACTTGGGTCCTGATATTGCAATCTTGCTGAAAGAAAAAGTTGAACAAGGTGAAATAGTGGTGATTGTTGGTGACAGAACCAGCAGCTCCAGTGCAGGGCGAGTAGTAGAGTGTGATTTTTTAGCTAAGCCTGCGCCTTTTTCACAAGGGCCATTTATTTTAGCTGCATTACTTGATTGCCCGGTATTCTTTTTATTTTGTTTAAAAGATCGCAGCGAACAAAAAGGCGTGTTCTATCGTGTTGTATTTGAAAAATACGCGGATAAACTTGTTTTACCGCGTAAAACACGTCAGCAGGCATTACAAACAGTTATAGCGGATTATGCCTCGCGGCTTGCTCATTATACGGCTTTGTATCCATATCAATGGTTTAATTTTTATGATTTTTGGCAAAATGATCACACGGTGATCCGTGACCAAAAGAAGGGGAAGTAAGGTGTCGGATCTCGCAACTACAGTATTTGGAAAGCAACGTTTAACAATTGAAGATATTGTGCATATTGCATTAGAGCAGGGCGCCGTTGCGCTCTCTGGTGATGAACACTTAGCGCGTAAAATTAACAGCGCAGTGGCCTTTTTAGATCAATTATTAAAAGAAGATGGCGTGATCTATGGCGTAACCACAGGCTATGGTGACTCGGTGACAGTTAAAGTACCCCTGACACTGGTTGATGAATTACCACTGCATTTAACCCGTTTCCACGGTTGTGGTTTAGGTGATGTGTTTAATGTGGCACAGGGGCGCGCAATATTAGCTACACGTTTGGCGTCACTATCACAAGGGTATTCTGGTGTTAGTTGGGATATGCTAAATCTGCTCACGGCCTATTTAAATCATAATATTGTGCCTGTTATTCCTCAAGAAGGATCCGTTGGTGCAAGTGGTGATTTAACGCCATTGTCATACGTTGCGGGAGCCATGGTGGGTGAGCGCGATGTATTCTATAAAGGCGAAATTCGCAATAGTTTAAGCGTGATGCAAGAGCTGGGTTTAATACCGTTAACACTGAGACCTAAAGAGGGTCTGGCGGTGATGAATGGCACCGCGGTAATGACGGCCTTGGCCTGTTTAGCGTTTGACCGCAGTGCATATTTAGCTAAGTTAACCAGCCGAATTACTGCTTTTGCAAGCCTCGCCTTAAAAGGCAATAGTCATCACTTTGATGATATTTTATTTTCGGTTAAGCCACACCCAGGTCAGCAACAAGTGGCTAGTTGGATCCGGGGCGACTTAAACCATGTTGAGCATCCTCGCAATGCGGACCGTCTACAAGATCGTTACTCAATTCGCTGCGCGCCGCATGTTATTGGTGTAGTGCAAGATAGCTTACCTTGGTTTAGGCAAATGATTGAAAATGAGCTTAACTCTGCTAATGATAATCCGATCATTGATGGCGAAGGCGAACATGTTCTCCATGGCGGGCACTTTTATGGGGGCCATATTGCCATGGTCATGGACAGTATGAAAACCGCCGTAGCAAATTTAGCTGATTTAGCGGATAGGCAAATTGCTTCTTTAGTGGACACGCGCTATAACAATGGTTTGCCATCAAATTTGTCAGCCAGTACCAGCGAAAGGCGTTATATCAATCATGGTTTTAAAGCGGTACAAATTGGGGCAAGTGCGTACACCGCAGAAGCACTTAAATTAACGATGCCAGCGAGCGTATTTTCACGTTCTACTGAATGCCATAATCAAGATAAAGTGAGTATGGGCACCATCGCTGCCCGTGATTGTTTACGCATTTTACAATTAACAGAGCAAGTCGTTGCCAGTACGTTACTGGCGAGCGTGCAAGCATTGCGATTGCGAATTGCTCAAAATGAACTTGATTATTCAAGCTTAACAGCAGACGTACAAACAATGTATAACGATATTTGTGAGTATTTTGAAGTGCTTGATGAAGACCGCCCGTTAGAGAGTGTACTTAGGTTTACTGTTGCAGCAATTCAAAATAAACGCTGGAGTTTGTATGAATAGTAAAGGGGCGCTGCTTAGTGCGCACGTTGAAATTGACATTCCTTTTCATGACTGCGATCCAATGAATGTGGTGTGGCATGGTAACTATGCCCGCTACCTTGAAGTTGCTCGCTGTGAGCTACTGCGTTTATTTGATTATGACTATATCCAAATGAAAGAGTCAGGTTATGCGTGGCCAATTGTTGATATGCGGATCAAATATGTCAGCTCTGCGACGTTCGCGCAGAAAATACGTGTTGATGCTTATTTAAAAGAATATGAAACGCGTTTACGTATCGATTATGTAATTACCGATAGTCAAACGGCGCAAAAACTCACTAAAGCAACCACTGTTCAGGTGGCTGTTGACGTGCAAACACATGAGCTACAATATGTATCTCCAGCAGTTATAAGTGAAAAACTGCATAAGGTCATCTGATGATACGATTCGTTTTATTTTGCCTAAGTTGTTTATTAACAACAGTGATTTCAGCAGCTGAACAGCCGCCCAATAGAGCCGGGGAATTTAGCCAAGAAAAATACTTTGCTGGTTTCACTAAGCCTTTTATTTCCAGTGGTGTGTTTCTATTAGATGCAGAGCAACTGAAATGGCAGGTGACAAAACCAGTAACGAATACATTATTGATTAAAAATGGCCAAGTTTATCTGGAGAATGCGCAAGGTGAAGTGGTGCTACAACCGGGGGCGGCTCCTTTTGTGAGTTTATTACAGGCAATAATCAGCCATGATTTAGACGCGCTAAAGCCACAGTTTACGTTCTCTGCTGATACGCAAGAAGGCTGTTCGTTGTTGTTGCCAAAAGATCAGCTATTAAGCCAGTTGTTTGTCAGTTTTCAGTTGTGTGTTGTGGCTGGGAATGTACAACAGGTGCGACTAAATGAACACAATGCTAACTACACAATAATACGTTTTAACTATTCTGCGCCTGTTAAGCCTACAACCGCTGAAGCTTCGGACATAAATTAAGGTGGCTCGTAGGTTTATTGCATTCGCTTGGTTGTTGGCGCTGGTACTCTTATTAACAGTGGTTATTGTGTTGCAAAAACCGCAAATTGATAGTGATATTTTAGCTTTAATGCCACAGTCTGATACGCGTATTGACAACGTTGAAGCACACTTTTTTGCCGATAATAAACAACAAATCATGTTTTCTATTACTGGCAAACATGCCAAACAAGCGCATGACAAGCTTAACGAGTGGCTGATTGCTAATGATCTACCCGCGCGTTTTAATGTGCCACGCATTGATGTATTAAGTCAATTTTATGCACCTTACGCTGGGCGTTTACTAAGTCAAGAATATCGCGCCGCACTTGAGTCTCAACAAGCATTTAATACTTTTTATTATCAGAAGCTTAGCCAACTTGCTGATCCTTTTGTCAGTACCACTATCCATCTTGATACGAGTTTGAGTTTGGGCAGTTTTTTAGCCCAACAAATGCAAACTCTACAAACCTTTAATCTAGAAGAAAACCGTTTAACAGTCTTACATAATGACGCCAAATACTATCTGTTATTTGCACAGATCAATGATAATGCCTTTGGTATTGAACAAGCACAGCAGCTCACTGCAAGCATTGAACAACAGTTATCGCAATTAGCTGTAGATTTTGAGCAAACCACTGTACGTTATTCTGGGGCGGTATTTCATACCAGTGCCAATGCCAGCCAAGCCAAATATGAAATGACTCTATTTGGTACTTTAAGCCTGCTGGCCTTGATCACTATGATTATATGGGTGTTTCGTTCAAGTGTTGCACTTTGGCTTGCTTCATTGACTGTTTTGAGCGCAATTTTAGGTGGTGCAACGGTATTACTAATGGCATTCTCTGAAGTACATATTCTCACCTTAGTCTTTGCCGTTACGCTTATTGGTATTGCCATTGATTATTCTTTTCATGGCATGTTGGACTTGTCCAGTGGTCAGGCAAATGGTTATAGCCGAGGGGTAAAGGTCGCGCTGCTTTTATCTTTGCTGACAACTTCACTGGGCTACGCCAGTTTATATTTTTCGCCTATGTTATTACTGGCTCAAGTTGGTGTATTTGTGGTTGCGGGGTTGTTTAGCGCATGGTTATGCACTTTACTCATTACGCAACAGTGGCAGCATCAGCTTATCATTGCAGCGCCAATAATTAATATTGCCAATAAACTCAAAAAAATCTTACTGTGTTGGCTAAAACTGCGCCGCTATGTATTACTCGCTAGCGTATTGTTGATCGCACTCTGTTATTTACATACCCCCGTCAGCTTTAATAATGATGTTCGCTTGTTAAATGCAAGCCCCCAGACGTTGATTGAAAATGAAGCATTTCATTTATCATTATTAGGGCGAGGTAATGGCCAAATCATGATCATGTTTGCAGATGATGAACAAGCATTGCTTAAGCAATTAGCCAGCTTTAAAACTACGCTTAGCTTACAATACCCCGATGCAACAGTTAATGTGCTTAGCGATTTATTGCCAAGTGCAGCGATGCAAATGCGAAATAGTGCGCTCGTGAAAGAAAAACAGCAACAAGGTTTCTTCACCGAAGTAGAAAATATGACCGGGCAGCCAATTATTGTCTCTACAAAGGTGTTAACGCTCGATTCTCTACTCACATCGCCTTTAGCACCTTTCATCGAGCAACAAGTAATGATAAGCGACGAATTTGTGGCCAGTTGGTTTATGGTCACTGATGTGCCCACGCGTGTTTTAGCAGAGTCTGCATCCGCCGATCCGCACTTGCTGGTTTACAATAAAGTGGCGTTGCTGAGTGAGGGGCTGGCACACTATAGTCACTCACTGCTTATTACCCTAGGTTGCGCTATCTTGTTGGCTGGTTTTTTGTTTGCATGGCGATTTGGGGTGGTGTGCGCGTTTAAACAAATGGCAGTACTTGCTGTTACTATCGCGATTATTTTATCGTTATGCAGTGTGCTGCAAGGTAGTTTATCAATTTTTAATTTGCTTGGTAGTTTGTTGGTAATGGCGCTATCTATTGATTACCTTATTTTTTATCAAGTAAATCAATTGAGTAGAGAAAATATTATAGCGATCAGTTTATCAGCGGTTTCATCCATGTGGGTCTTTGGAATGTTAGCGATGTCAATCACGCCTGCAATCTATAGCTTTGGTTTAACAATTATGATCGGCTTAATCGCTATATTTATTTTGGCGCCGTTGACATTGGCAATGCCTAAAAGAAAGGAAAAATAGGTGAATACGGAAAATCAACATTACGACGTGGTGATTATTGGTGCCGGGCCATCTGGCGCGGTGGCAGCCAGTTTATTAGTAAAACGCGGGTGGCAAGTATTAGTGCTTGAGCAGCAGTTGTTTCCTCGTTTTTCAATTGGTGAAAGTTTGTTACCGCAGTGTATGGAGTATTTGGAGCAAGCAGGCTTACTTGAGCTTCTGCATTCCAATGCCGCAGCACTGGGTTTTCAATTTAAGAATGGGGCTGCGTTTCAACGCAGTGGTGAGCATGCAAGTATTGATTTTACTGAAAAGTTTAGCCAAGGCCCAGGGACTACTTACCAAGTTAAACGTGCCGATTTTGACAAATGCCTTGCCGATGGTGCTGCTCAACAAGGTGCTGAGATCCGTTATCAACATACCGTTGTCGCCTATCACAACTTGGCAGAGGGCGCTCAATTAGAAGTAAAAGATCAGCAACAAAACAATTACAAAGTTACAGCGCGATTTGTGTTAGACGCCAGTGGTTTTGGGCGTGTACTGCCGCGTTTATTAGATCTTGAACAGCCGTCAAATTTTCCTGTACGCAGCGCTTTTTTTAGTCATTTTAAAGATGGTATTGTGGATGATAGTTTCGATCGCAATAAAATTTTAATCAATGTGCACCCAATTCATAAAGATGTTTGGTATTGGTTGATCCCTTTTAGTGATGGCACTGCTAGCATCGGTGTTGTAGCAGAGCCGACTCGGTTTGCCAAAGATGTTGAGCCACTTTCATGTTTAAATGATTTTATTGAGCAAGATCCATTTTTAGCGCAATTACTTAATAAACGAGAAGCGATCGGTGCCGCGCGCAGTATTAGCGGTTACTCAGCCAATGTAAAATCTTTAGTGGGCAATAATTTCGCTTTATTAGGTAATGCAGGGGAATTTTTAGATCCTGTATTTTCTTCAGGTGTAACTATTGCGCTTAAATCAGCTTCTTTGATTGCCCCGTTAGTGGATAGTCATTTACGTGGTGAAGAGGTTGATTTTGTGGCGGATTACAGTAAACCGTTGCAGTCTGGAGTGGATTGTTTTAGAACTTATGTGAGCGCTTGGTATGACGGACGTTTTCAGGATGTCATTTTTTATACAGAGCAAAATCATCAGGTAAGAGAAATGATCAGTGCAATCTTAGCTGGTTATGCATGGGATACCGAAAACCCCTTTGTGAAGCAAAGCGAACGCAGGCTGACAACGTTGGTGGCTTTATGCCAGTCGTAATACGCATCACAGCATTCGTTATTGTTATGCTTTTAACTGCGTGTACTACACAGTTTGCACCACAGAATGAGGTTGAGATTGCTGATAATGCCTCACTTGAATTAGCTGATCCACCTAAGCAGTTAGTTATCGATAATTGGCAGCAAGTTTTACACGTATCACATCAACAGCAGCAGCATACTTTGCTTGCGCAGTTAAGTATTGATGATCAACAAGGTATAAATTTAGTGGTCATGACGGCACAAGGAATGCCTATTTTCATTTTAGAGAAGCCATTTGGTGCGCCCATAAAAACGACTAAAATGTTGCCTATAGCGGGGGTTGATCCGCGTTTTATCTTAGCTGACATTATGCTAGTGCACTGGCCTGCTGATGAGATAAATAAACGGCTTCGGGGGGCAGTGATGGATGAACGTAAAGATGAGCGACGTATTAGCAATGATGAACAACTATTGATCACTATTAATTTTTCGGGGCCTGTAACCCAACTTATTAATTTTCAGCATGATTATAAAATACAATTTCAAAGGGTTGAGCAGTGATGCCGGTTTGGTTAAATGATTTAGGGATTGTGAGTGCTTTGGGGACAGGGCATCAGCAGACCATCGATAGTATAAATTCTCAACACAGCAATACATTAACAGCCACGGATGAATTAGCATTTGCAGGTCGATCAACGTATGTTGGCATGGTTAAAACACTGCCTTTATCAGCGATGTTACGTACATATGCTTTGATTGATGATGCACTTGCGCAAATAAAGCCAACACTTGAGCAGTTTAAAGTTGCTGAGCAGCGTATTGCTGTAGTGGTAGGAACCAGTACGGCATCGATTCATGAAGGTGAACGCTCTCGTAAGCAGTTTAAACAAACGGGTCAATGGCCGCTGCACTACAGTTATAGCGATCAAGCACTGGTCGCTCCGGCACACTATATTGCCAAGCAGTTGCATGCAGGTGGCCCTTGTTACAGTATTTCAACGGCATGTAGCTCAAGCTCAAAAGCGATGATCAGCGCACGGGCATTACTATTAGCTGATCTTGCTGATGTGGTTATATGCGGTGGTGTAGACAGTTTATGCCAGTTGACCGTTAATGGTTTTGATTCTCTGTCATCAATTAGTGACGCTGTTTGCCAACCATTTTCTTTGACTCGAAGTGGTATAAATATCGGTGAAGGAGCGGCATTATTTGTCATGAGTAAAAAGCGTAATCAAGGGCAAACGGTTGCGTTTTTGGGGGGAGGTGAAAGCTCCGACGCACATCATATTTCAGCACCAGCACCTGATGGCAGTGGTGCAGAGCAAGCGATGTGTGCGGCTTTACGTGATGCCAATATAACTGCCGATGCGATCGATTACATTAACGCGCATGGTACGGCCACACAGCAAAATGATGCTATGGAGTCACTTGCAATTAATCGTGTATTTGGCAACAATACGCCAGTTAGCTCAAGCAAGCATTTAAGCGGCCATACCCTTGGTGCGGCGGGGGCAATAGAAGCAGGGATTTGTTGGTTAAGTTTAATTAAGAATGATTGTTTGGCTACGTTACCGTTTAATTCAGGTGACAAAGACCCCTCTCTTGGTGAAATTGCATTATTAACTTCACCTTTTATAAAACCTCTAAAATATTGCTTGTCCAATTCGTTTGCATTTGGCGGTAATAATGTCAGTGTAGTACTAGGACTTATTGATGAACAACTATAATATTGAGCAAGTAGTACCTCATAGTGCCCCTATGATTTTGCTCAATAAACTCATCGCTTATGAACAAAATAGCGCTACTTGCGAAGTGACTATTTCACCAAGCAGTGCATTTTATTCAGATGATTTACAAGGTGTACCAAGTTATATTGGTACTGAGTATATGGCACAAGCAATTGCTGCATATGCAGGCGCTTTGGCTAAAGACCAAGGCGAGGCGGTTAAAATAGGCTTTTTAATTGGTACGCGTAAATACCAAACGCAGACCCCTGTTTTTAAACTTGGCTCAGTATTACAGGTTATGGTTGCGAAGCTATATCAAGAAGATTCAGGGTTAAGTGTGTTTGAATGCTGTATAAAAAACAATAACACAGCATTATGTGACGCTAAAATCAATGTGTTTCAACCCCATGACCCACTGCAATTTATAAGAGAACAACAATGACAAAACGAATTTTAGTAACAGGGTCAAGCCGAGGAATAGGTAAGGCAATCGCATTACGCTTAGCCGAGGATGGCTACGATATTGCGGTGCATTGTCGTACTGGGATAGAAAGCGCACAACAAACTTGTGATGAAATTAGCGCATTAGGGCAACATGCCAGTTTATTGCAATTTGATGTGTGTGATAGAGCGGCTGCGAAACAACAAATTGAAGCCGATATTGCTGAGCATGGTGCGTATTACGGTGTGGTTTGCAATGCTGGGATCACCAATGATATGGCTTTTCCTGCGATGTCAGGGGAAGATTGGGACAGTGTCATTCGCACTGGGCTTGAAGGCTTTTATAACGTTGTGCACCCAACAGTGATGCCAATGGTACAAGGGCGTAAAGGCGGACGCATTGTTACTATGTCCTCAGTGTCTGGAATCGCTGGTAATCGTGGTCAGGTCAATTACAGTGCCGCAAAAGCAGGTATTATTGGTGCCACAAAAGCGCTATCGCTTGAGCTTGCTAAGCGTAAAATTACTGTTAACTGTGTTGCTCCTGGCTTAATTGATACGCAAATGACGGATGATTTACCTGTCGATGAAATGCTTAAGATGATCCCGTTAAAACGCATGGGTGCTGTGAAAGAAGTCGCTGGCACAGTGGCTTTTTTGATTAGCGATGATGCGGCGTATATTACTCGCCAAGTTATCTCTGTTAATGGTGGTATGGTTTAATGAAGCGCGTTGTTGTTACGGGAATGTCGGCAATTACTGCGCTTGGAGATCAATGGCCCGTATTTAAAGAAGCATTACAACGGGGTGAAAACGCTGTGCAAGTTATGTCGGACTGGGATTCTTTGCCTGAGTTAAATACGCGACTTGCAGCACCTATTACCCATTTTACTAAACCAGCTCATTATAAACGCAAACAAGTGCGCTCAATGGGACGCGTTGCTATTATGTCAACGCGCACCACTGAACTGGCACTGGAGCAGGCTGGTTTATTAGACGATCCAAGTTTAACCGATGGCTCTACAGGGGTGTCCTTTGGCTCATCAACAGGGTCAACACAACCTTTAATTGCCTTTGCAAAAATGATGGAAACAGGATCGATGGCGGGGGTAACAGCGACCAGCTATATCCAAATGATGGCGCATACTGCACCGGTAAATGTAGGCGTTTTTTTTGGTATTAAAGGTCGAGTGATCACTACCAGCTCTGCATGTACATCGGGGTCACAAGGTATTGGCTATGCCTATGAAGCGATTAAATTTGGCCGTCAAAAAGTCATGGTTGCAGGGGGGGCTGAAGAGCTATGTGTAACGGAAGCTGCTGTATTTGATACTTTGTATGCAACCAGTACTAAAAATCAAACACCTAAATTGACTCCTCGACCTTTTGACGCAAATCGCGATGGTTTAGTTATTGGCGAAGGGGCTGGGACCCTTATTCTCGAAGAATATGAACATGCTAAGGCACGTGGCGCTACAATCCTTGCAGAAGTCGTTGGGTTTGGCTGTAACTCAGATGGTCAACATGTTACGCAACCCACTGCTGATACGATGCAAGTGGCCATTGAAATGGCACTGCAAGATGCTAATTTATCAGCGGATAAAATCGGTTATGTTAATGCACATGGCACGTCAACTGATCGTGGTGATATTGCAGAATCCCACGCTACCTTTAACGCATTAGGCGCAAAACCAATCAGCTCGCTTAAAAGCTATTTAGGGCATACTTTAGGTGCTTGTGGCGCAATTGAAGCATGGGCCAGTATTAACATGATGCAGGATAACTGGTTTGCACCAACTATTAATTTGACTGAAATAGACAGTCAATGTGCGCCGTTGGATTATATTACCGGTTCAGGTAGAGAAATTCAGACTGATTATGTAATGAGTAATAATTTTGCGTTTGGTGGTATTAATACTTCTCTGATTTTTAAGCGTTATCAAGGTGCATAAAAGTGTTCTAATTTACCTACTACTTGTGCTATTTAGTTGTGGCTCTTTTGCCGCTTCTAAATTAGAGCTCGGTGGTGGCGTTTTTATGGCTGATATCCCTCATTATTTAGGCTCTGATCAAAGTGAGCAATACGTCATGCCAGTACCGTATATTCGCTACCAAAGTGATGAACTGGATGTCGATCGTAATAGCTTTACTGGCTATTTATGGTCTCAGGAAAATTTACATTTAGACTTATCAGCTTCAGTTAGTTTAGCTGTTGATAGCGAAGATAATAGTGCTCGTGAAGGCATGGACGACCTAGATTGGGTGTTTGAGTTAGGGCCATCACTTAATTATTATTTAATTGGTACACCCAAAGCAGCACAACACTTATATGTTGGCTTATTTACCCGTAAAGCCATGGCAACCGATTTTGGCTCGATAACCAATGTTGGTTGGCATTATGGGCCAAGTGTGTACTTTGAAACTCCGTTACTCAGTTACACAGAGTCCGTGTTTACGGCCAGTATTCGTGCTAACGTAAATTTTGCTGATGACCGCTATTTAAATTATTACTACGGAATAACCGCCGCGGATAGTCACCTTGCTCGTAGCGAATTTAACAATCAATCAGGTTATGCTGGCAGTGATCTGTCAGTAGGATTGAATTTTGATAGTAAAAAATTCTGGTTGGGTGGTTTTGTAAAATACCACTCATTAGCGGATAGTAAACAGCACAGTAGTCCATTGGTTAAACAAAACAGCAATGTATCATTTGGCTTTGGTGTTGCTTGGAAGTTTTATACCCAACAAGGAAATTAATATGAAATTGATTCATAGTGTACTTTTAGTCGCAGCTTTATTAACAACAGTGGCAGCGAATGCTCGTGACGATATTGGTAAGTACCCAATCCAGTCTTTACTCGCTTCGAGCAAAGCGAAAGAGGCATTATTAGACATTCCACTTTATTTTGCTGACCAATCACACCCCAAAGAAAGCAGTCGCTATGGGGAAGTGATCACCAATAAAAAAACGAATGCCTTTAATAAAAGCGATCAAGAAGCATGTGAATGGGTAATGCTCAGCGCGCTTAAAGCCCTACAAGAGCGCGCAGTAAAAGAAGGCATGAATGCCGTGGTAAATATTCAGTCGTTTTATAAAAAACGTGAGTTTGTTAGCAGCACTGAATATGAATGTGGTGCAGGGACTCTTATGGCTGGCGTGGCATTAAAAGGCACTTTAGTTAAGTTATAACTAACTGCTTGCATGAAATTGCTGTATAATTTGCGACCCTTGATAATGTGGCCGCAGGTTATACAGCATGAATTTTAAATCTTTTAGTTTTGCCCCTGAACTTCTTCAGGCGTTAGATGAACTTAACTATCACACCCTTACGCCCATTCAACGTAATGCCATTCCAGCAGTGCGTAAAGGTAAAGATGTTTTAGCCAGCGCCCAAACAGGGACAGGTAAAACAGCAGCTTTTGCATTGCCTATTATTCAAAAGTTATCTGAAGTTGAATACACAAAAACAAGCGCACCGCGTGCTTTAGTGCTTGCTCCAACGCGTGAGCTTGCAGAGCAAATTGCTAATAACTTTCGCGACTTTGCAAAGTACACTCAGCTTAAAATAGTCAGCTTATTTGGTGGCGTAAGCACAGTTGGCCAAGCTAATGGCTTAAAAGCGGGTGTAGACATTGTTGTTGCGACTCCTGGGCGTTTACTTGATCACATTCGCTTAGGTAATTTAAGTCTTGCTAATGTACAGCACTTAGTACTTGATGAAGCTGATCGAATGCTCGACATGGGCTTTATCACAGATATGCAAACAGTGATAAATGGCTGCGCAGAAGATCGCCAAATCCTACTTTTCTCAGCAACGTTCCCGCCAGCAATCAAACAGTTTGCTAGCAAAGTCTTAAAACAAGCTGAAATCGTCCGTGTTGACCAAACTAATAGCACCGCAGCAACGGTTCATCACGTGGTTTACCCTGTAGAAGAGCGCCGTAAGCAAGAATTACTATCAGAATTAATAGGTAAGAAAAACTGGCAGCAAGTGTTGGTGTTCGTCAATATGAAAGAAACAGCTGATGAATTAGTTAAAGAACTAAACCTTGATGGAATACCCGCAGCTGTGTGTCATGGTGATAAAACCCAAGGTAATCGTCGTCGTGCATTGAGTGATTTTAAAGCAGGCAAAGTTCGCGTGTTGGTGGCAACAGAAGTCGCCGCTCGCGGTATTGATATTAATGATTTACCACGTGTAATTAATATTGACCTACCATGGCTTGCAGAAGATTACGTACACCGTATTGGCCGCACAGGTCGTGCAGGCAAACAAGGTCAGGCAATTTCGTTTGTCAGCCGTGAAGAAGAAAACATGTTGTTTGAAATTGAAACCTTAATTGGTCAAAAAATTCAACGTGAATATTTACCTGGTTATGAAGTAAGTAACCGTGAAGTATTGATTGAAAAAATCGGTAAAAAACCGTCGCATTTACGTCGTAGTCACTCAAATAAACCGTCAGGGCAAGCAACCGGTGAAGCACGTGCTAAAAACCGCTCACGTATCTCCAATGTACGTAAAAGCTTAAAAGGCGCAAAACTTTCTTTAAAGAAATAAGAGTATAAGTTACCCAATATGCAAAAGCCTGAGTTTAACTCAGGCTTTTTTGTTATGAGGGACTTGTTAGCTATTTTTCTCAATCATTGAAAGAGCCAGTGCTTCAGCCGCCTTTATGCCATCAATACCCGCCGATAAAATACCGCCTGCATAGCCTGCACCTTCGCCTGCTGGGTATAAGCCTTGGGTGTTGATACTTTGCATGCTTTTATCACGCTTGATACAAATTGGCGAAGAGGTGCGGGTTTCAACACCAGTTAACAACCCATCGCTGGATGAGAAACCACGAATTTGTTTGTTAAAAGCGGGGATCGCTTCACGAATGGCATCGATGGCAAAACTCGGGAGGGTCTTTGCTAAATCTGTCAGTTTAATACCTGGCGTGTATGAGGGTTTTACATCACCTAATGTGCTTGAGTCTTTGCCTTTTAAGAAGTCTCCTATTAACTGCGCTGGTGCATCATAATTACTACCACCAATCGCATAGGCTTGCTCTTCTAATTTGCGCTGTAGATCAATCCCTGCCAGTGGGTGACCTGGGTAGTCTTCATCAGGTGAAATGCCCACTACAATAGCACTGTTAGCGTTACGTTCATTACGTGAATATTGGCTCATACCATTGGTCACTACACGACCTTCTTCACTCGTTGCAGCAACAACAGTCCCTCCAGGGCACATACAAAAGCTATATACTGTACGGCCGTTTTCACAATGATGAACCAGTTTGTAGTCAGCCGCACCTAAAATTGGGTTGCCAGCGTTAGGACCAAAACGACACTCATCAATCATGGATTGTTTATGTTCAATCCTAAAACCTACAGAAAATGGTTTAGCTTCAACGTAAATACCTTTGTCATAGACCATTTTAAATGTATCACGGGCACTGTGACCTACGGCAAGCACGACATGTTGGGTGTTAAGTTGTTCACCTGTCGAGAGTTTTAAGCCAGTGACTTGCCCATTCTCGAGTAAGATATCATCAACGCGAGTGCTAAAACGGATCTCACCGCCGAGCTCAACAATACGTGCACGCATTTTTTCGATCATAGTCACGAGTTTAAATGTACCAATGTGCGGTTTACTTACATACATAATTTCTTCAGGTGCACCCGCTGCGACAAACTCGGTAATTACTTTGCGGCCATAATGCTTTGGATCTTTAACTTGGCTGTAAAGCTTACCGTCAGAGAATGTACCAGCGCCGCCTTCACCAAATTGCACATTTGATTCTGTGTTTAGTGTGCGTTTACGCCAAAAGCCGAATGTATCTTTAGTGCGTTCACGGACTTCTTTACCGCGCTCAAGAATGATGGGCTTAAAGCCCATTTGCGCTAAAACTAGTCCGGCAAATAAACCACATGGACCAAAGCCAATAACGACAGGACGTTCTTGAATATTACTCGGTGCGTGTGCTACAAACTTATAACGCGTGTCTGGTGCGGGTTTGACATGTTGGTCTTTAGCGAACTGGGCTAGCAACTGTGCTTCATTGGCAACCTCAATGTCGAGGGTATAAATCAGTAAAATAGCGGTTTTTTTTCGGGCATCGTAACCACGTTTAAAGACGTTAAAGCTCTGTAGTTGGCTCTTATCAATAGCAAGCTTTGTTAGAATGGCTTGCTCAATAGCATCATCACCATGATCAAGAGGTAGCTTGATTTCTGTTAAACGTATCATATTTTAGTCTCTGTTAGGTGTCTTTGCAGTTGCTTAAGCAATCTGCTCACAATGTTCAGCATTTTACGTTAAATTAAGCTGTGATGGCAGCGATTATTTATTGTATTTTCTCAGGTGTTGGGTATGATCCAGCGCTGTTATTGGGCATAAGATAGGCGTAACAAGAATATGGCATTTGTAGTCACTGAAAACTGTATAAAGTGTAAATACACCGATTGCGTCGCAGTGTGCCCAGCTGATGCATTTTATGAAGGTCCAAACTTTTTAGCTATCAGTCCAATTGATTGCATAGACTGCGGTTTATGTGTCCCTGAATGCCCTGCAGAGGCAATTTATCAAGAAGATGAATTACCAGATTCACAAAAAGCGTTTACTGAGTTGAATGCGGAGCTCGCCCTTGTTTGGCCTCGAATTACCGAAGTTAAGCCTGCACCTACCGATGCAGATACATGGAATGGTGTAGCAGATAAACTGAAGTTAATCGAGACCTAATACTTTTATCCTGAATATTGAATAATCGTTATAAATTTTTATTCAAACTATTAACAAATGTACCTGCGTGAATTACAATCCGTGCGATTAATTACTCATTAAGAGTGATAAAAATTTTAAACGGATGTTTATGCAGTATATAAAATCAATAATAAAACCATGTACTCTTATCTTTTGGGTGTCTTTTTTTACTCTTTTTAGTGAATTGAGCCAAGCTTCTGAAAAACAACATTTTAGCTTAGCACATATTGATCAAGGTATTGATCTTGATGGTCAGTTAAGTGAACCACATTGGCAACAAGCTACATTAGTGCCGTTACGTTATCAAAATGAACCTAATGAAAAAGGCACGCCACCAGTAAAAACTAACGCTTATATTTACGAAGATGGCAACTATTTATATGTTGGTCTTGTTGCTTATGATAATGATCCGAGTCAAATTCGTGCCGCACTTCGAGACCGTGATACTTTGTGGAGTGATGATAACGTTGCGTTAATGATAGATACCTTTAATGATGAGCGTACCGGCTATGAATTTTACGTAAACCCGCTGGGTGCGCAAGGTGATATGCGCATGACAGATACCGACGGTTGGAGTGAAGACCCCTCGTGGGATGCGATTTGGGATAGCGCAGGGCAAATAACCGATCAAGGTTATGTGGTTGAAATGCGTATTCCATTCACTGCACTGCGTTTTCCAAAAAATAAAGCTGATATGACATGGGGATTTGCACTGTGGCGAAATTACCCGCGCGACGTACTTTATCAGTTGTCTAATGTGGGTTTTGACCGTGATGTGAAATGCAGCTTTTGTCAGTTTGATAAAATAACCGGCTTTAATGCTATGGAGCCCAGTAAAAATATTCAATTAACACCCACATTGACAGCGCTTCGTCATGACACGAAAAACACAGTGCCTGGTGATTGGCAACACGGTGATATTGATACAGAAGCTGGATTAGATTTACGTTGGGGTATAAGTCAGGATGCGGTTATTAATGCCACTATTAATCCCGATTTTTCACAAGTTGAGACAGATAGTTTAGAGCTGGATGTAAATACAACTTATTCAATTTATTACGCTGAAAAGCGGCCATTCTTTTTAGATGGCGCGTCATATTTTAAAAGTAGCCTATTCGAACTGCTTTATACTCGTACAATTGCTGAGCCTGACGTAGGGGCCAAGGTAACAGGTAAAACGAATGCACACAGTTATGCGTTTTTGTATGCCGATGATGAGAATACCAGTATTTTATTGCCGACCAACCAACGTTCTGGCTTTGCTAATTTAGCTGAAAAATCAAAATCCTCCATTGGGCGTTACCAGTATGATCTTGGTGAGCAAGGAACAATAGGGGTAATGAGTACCCACCGTGAAGCGACTGATTATCACAATACCGTATTGTCTGTTGATGGTAGTTATTGGTTTAATCAAACAGATAGTGTGTTGTATCAAGTTGCAACTTCTGACACTAAAAATTCCGCTTTTTTAACTGATAAGTATGGTTTAGAGGAAAATCAATCTGATCAGGCGTATAAGCTCGAGTTTTCTCGCGAGAAACGGGGTTATAGTTTACTTGCCAGTTACGAAGATATTGGTGAAGACTATCGTACCGATGTTGGCTATCAAGAAAAAGTGGATTATAAAAAAGCGCTACTAGGTGGCGGGCAAACGTGGTACTTAGACGCAACTGAGATGATAACCGAATATTCCTATAATGTTGATTGGGACAAAACTTGGGCACAAGATGGCAGCTTGTTGGAAGAAGAATATGAAGGCTACATTTTTTTAAAAGGGCAATTACAGTCATCTTTAGAGTTTGGTTTGATCCACCGTAACGAGAACTATAACGATAATTTTTATAATCAAAATATCGGTTTTATCTATGGCGGTTTTAGCCCAACGAAAGATTTACGAATAACACTGTACAGTGAATTTGGCAGTAAAATAGACTACAGCAATGAACAGTTAGGTGATTTATTTACCATAGAGCCAGAGCTTACGTGGGATATTAACGACCATTGGCAAGTTCAGCTGGAGCATAGTTACAGCCGTCTAGATAACCCGCAAGGTGATAATGTATTTACAGCTAATCTGACAGATTTACGTGTTTATTATAAATTCAACATGCGCTCAATGTTGAAACTGATTTTACAGTTTGAAGATATCGAGCGTAATCAAAACGCTTACTACGCTAATGTGAATAGAATAAACCGAGACTACGGCAGTCAGCTGGTTTATTCCTATAAAATCAATGCACAAACATTGTTTTATCTAGGCTATTCAGATAAAGGCTACCAAGATGATTCATTAAAGAGTGTGGAGCGCGATCAGCGCACTTTCTTCACTAAACTCAGTTATGCTTGGCAGTTGTAATAGTACCCAATAACAAAACATCAATAACGAACACCTAAATAATAAAAATTGGAAGTATAAAATGAAACTACTTAAACTTACCGCAGCAGCTATTGCTGTAGCAACACTAGCTGGCTGTGCTGCAAAACAAGATGTTAGCCATTTTGAAGCTGAACGACCTAAAACAGTGTGTATAGCAGAGCATAAGCAAGTAAAAGAAGGTGTTGTTACTGCGTTACAAGAAGGGTTTGCTAAGCACAATGTAGAAACGAAGGTTATTACTGCAAACTATGTAATGAAACACCAAGCATATCAAACAGAGTTTGAGTCAGTGGATGCACAAGGCTGTAATGCCGTGGCATTTTATGTCGCTAATTGGCACTGGGACCTCGCGCTTTATATGTCTTACGCAAATATTTGGGTTAAAGATGTTGAGCAAACAAATACAATTGCACAGGCAAGCTATCGAGCGGGTGCTGGCCTCGATAAGTTTATTGACGCAAAAGAAAAGATTATAGAGTTGGTAGACGCAATGTTTATTCAAGTTGAAGAACAAAAAGCAGCAACGGATAAAACCAAAACAGCTATCTAATTAATAAGTGTATGCAGCCCCTACTAGAAAGCAGGGGCTTTTTAAAGTTCATTGAAATAAAACACGATGCTGCCGCCATCTAGGTTGCTGCCATTATTAATATTAATTCCAATGCCGAAATTTTCGAACCAATCAGTCCATTTCGTTACATCCCATAATACGCCAAAGCCATATTCATAAAAATGGTCAGTGCCAAGTGGCTCTTTACTATCTGCACCTAAATCAACGCGCTGTGCTTTGATATAAAATGATTGCTGAAAATCATAAAATTTAAACATATTAAAGGTGGCTTTTATACCATTTTGGGTTTGCCAGCTTTCAGGGTTAACCGAATTTAATTGTTGCGGCTGAGACAGAGCCCAGCCGTAATAATAATTAAAATTGAGTTTATATTCGTAGTAGCCCCAATCGCGAGGTAAACGATAAATTAATGCAACGCTTGGGTTTAATACGAGTGCATTGCTTTGCACATTGTTATAAATTCCCTCTATAAGTGGCTTTAATAGCTGTTCACTTTGCTCACTTAAATATGCGTAATCATTTTGATAATGCATATAGTGGCTGTTTAAACTACCTTGATAAAACCATTTTGAGCTGATGGGTTTTTCAAAACTGATGCCAAGTTTGGCGCTTTGCATGGTTTCAGAGTTGAGATCAGGTACCGTGTCAGCAAAGGTGCGAATACTTCGTTCTTGATGTAAATAACTGACTTGAGCGAGTAACTTCGTTTGATAGCCCCAAATAGGTTTAGCCAAAGCCCAGTCGTAGGGAATGGCATAAAGACTTAATTGGTTTCGTAAACCCAAAGAGTCAACTTCATTGGCTTGACTATGGTGCGGGCTAATAAATTTATTTGGATCAAAATTGCCATAGCCTAAAGTAATACTGTCACCGTCAGTTAATACTAGCGAAGTTGCAAATGCAGATTCGAGTTGCTTCGTTGGATTTGCGAAAAGTTGCCAGGGTACAAACAAGGTACTACTGAGCAATAGAAAAAGTATATAACGAGACATAGTTTCATGGTTTAGTTTAAGAAACTACAGTGTAGATTTTTTACCGAGTAAAAACAAATAGCTGAATTAATAATGCCAGCATACGCTGGCATTACAAGAGCATTTAGTTAAGGTGTGTAGTAGGTTGGTGAGCCAGGACCCACAGGTAAACCAAACACAAATACCCAGAGGTAGAATAGTACCACCCAGCCGACAAAGAATATCATGCTGTAAGGCAGCATTGTGGCTACAAGGGTGCCTATTCCCATGTCTTTTTTATACTTTGTTGCAACGGCGAGGATCAAACCAAAATAACTCATCATTGGGGTGATCAGGTTTGTCACAGAATCACCAATACGATAAGCGGCTTGAATGGTTTCTGGCGCGTAGCCAATGAGCATTAACATTGGTACAAAAATAGGCGCAGTTATCGCCCACTGTGCTGACGATGATCCTAAACTTAGGTTAACGACTGCGCACATTAATATAAACAATACAAACACTTCAGGGCCAGTTAGGCTCAGCGCTTGCAGCATGGCTGCGCCATTAATCGCTAAAATAGTGCCAAGGTTGGTCCATTTAAAAAACGCCACAAACTGGGCGGCAAAAAATACTAATACAATGTACATGCCCATTGAGCTCATACTCTTGCTCATTGCATTGATCACGTCTTTGTCGTTTTTCATAGTACCTACTACACGACCATAGACAAAGCCAGGGATACCAAAGGTAATGAAAATAAACACTACGATCCCTTTAGAAAACGGTGAATGGGCGAATAAGCCGGTCTCAGGGTGACGTAGAATGCCATCGGCTGGCACTATGGTCCACGCCAGTAGGAGCGATACTAATAATAAGGATACCCCCGCCCATTTTAGACCTGACTTCTCTTTGGCGGTTAACCCTTCAATATTATTTTGTGCTAAATCGGCACTGGCTTCATCTGGATTATATTTGCCTAATCGTGGCTCAACAATTTTTTCAGTGACCCAAGTACCTAACACAGCAATTAATAGCACTGATATCATCATAAAATACCAGTTTGCTTCAGCGCCAACTTGATAAGTAGGATCAATCATTTGTGCAGCCGGTGTGGTGATACCTGCAAGTAGAGGGTCGATAGTGCCAAGTAATAAGTTGGCACTATAACCACCGGACACACCAGCGAAAGCGGCGGCTAAACCAGCGAGTGGGTGACGTCCTAAACTATGAAAGATCATAGCAGCTAATGGAATGAGTACTACATAACCAAGCTCAGAAGCCGTATTAGATAAAATTGCTGCAAATACCACCATAAAGGTGACTAAACGTTTTGAGGCTCCCATCACCATGCCACGCATTGCAGCAGAGAGTAATCCTGAATGTTCAGCGACACTCACACCTAATAAAGCGACGAGTACAGTACCTAAGGGGGCAAAATTTGTAAAATTAGTAACAAGGCCTGTTACGATTCGTTGTAATCCTTCAGCGCTCAGTAGGCTGACAACTTCAATTACACCATCAGGCTCTCGACCCGCGGAGCCAATTGGACGAGGATCGATGGCACTTAAGCCAAACCAATCAGCAATACCACTGAAGATAATAATAGCCACACAAAAAATGGCAAATAACGTAATAGGGTGGGGCAACATGTTCCCCAAAAACTCAACGGATGCTAAAAATCGGTTAAATAATCCCGATGGTTTCGCTTCGTTAGTTGAGTTGGCGTTGTCGACGGCTTTTGACATGACAAGACTCTCAAAATAATAAATTGCCGCAATCTATCATTTTTGGGCGTTGGTATCACCTATAAACGGTGGTTTACTGTTTAGGTACGATAAATAGCTAATCTGATTTAACGATCCCTTTGAATAAAAGAGGATAACGGCGCAGTCGCTTGCCAATGTAGTCATCTGCGAGAATTTGTTGACAAATATCCTCTATATTGTCGGAGGCTTCGAATACCCAATCGAATCTTTCAATAGCTGTCAAGAAACCACGCTTAAGAAAACGTTGTTGGCGATATTCTTCAAGGTTTCGCTTAATAATGTTCACTTTACTGGGCTGGGCACGTAACTGCTGGACAACGTGTGCGATAAATAGGCTATGTTGATTATCTGCTCCTTGAGGGCGTTTCTTGCGATTGTTCACACTTATATCTCATTGATTATATTTTCGAGTTTTTTAAGAAAGTCATCTTTTTGTTTTTCATGTTCATAGTCAAGATGGTAAGTATTGTGAAAACCAAATCTAAGCAGCACGCCGCTGCCTTTTAGGTAAATGGTGTAGCCATCAATATCTGAAAACGCGGTTAAACCTTTATAATGTTTACCATCGTCATTGACATCACCTTGTTGGATAATTTGTTCATACACAGCTAATATTTGTTTTGTTTCGATATCATTTTTCATAGTTGCTCCTTTACACCATTGCTCAGTGGTTAATACGTAAGTCAACGCTATTTAGTTTATACCAAGTGTGCTTAATTGGCCGAAAAGTTACAGTTGTCGCAAATTTACAATCGCCTATTTGGTTACCATGCTAAGGTTTATTTATTTTAAGGATAATAATGATGAAGTTTAAATGTATTACGCTAGCATTATTCATTTGCTGTTTTATGAGCTATCAAAATGTGTTTGCAAGTGACCATAACTTAGTTTTAAAAAATCAGCAAAGTGAGTCATTTGAGCTGAGTAAAATAGTGGGGAAAAAGCCCGTTTATCTGAAATTTTGGGCAACGTGGTGCAAGCCTTGTATGGAGCAAATGCCACATTTTCAACATGCTTATGAACAATATGGCGATACGATAGAGACGATCGCAATCAATATTGATCTTAACGATGACCCTGATGCAGTAGCAGCAGTTAAAAAACGGTTTAATTTAACTATGCCAATTATGACGGATGATACCGGGAAGGTTGCTCAACATTATCAGTTTATTGGGACACCATTTCATGTACTACTAGATAAAACCGGCAAGGTGATATTTCAAGGACATGAAGCAGATAAAGCACTTGATAATACATTACGATTATTGTCCCATGATGGTGTGGTGGAAAAAACGCACTTGCTAGATGAAACCCATCAGCAAAGAGCGGTTGCGTTAGATATTCCTACGCAAGGGGTAAAAGCGGTGCTGTTTACTGCCACTTGGTGCGATTGGTATTTAGCAGATACACGCCCAGACATGGCAAAAAATTGTGTCGCAGCTCAAGAGCAAATGAATACACTTACTAAACAAGGGCTGGATGTAGAAGCAAGAATTAGCCAATTATGGACGGATCAAGCTGCTGTTACTGAATACCAATCGAAATTTACTGTTACTCACCCTTTAACCATAGATTATGGTAATGGGTTATTTATTAATAATAAAATTAATAAAGTACCGACATTATTGGTTTACAAAGACGGAAAAATCATAAATCGTATTACTGATTTTTCAAGCCCAGTAAATCTACAAAATACACGATAATTTGCTTTGAAAACGCGCAGATCTAGCCTATGCTCTAGGCTCATTCATTAGTGAGCTTAGAGCATGATAGATAAGGCGTTATTACTTAAAACTCGCGAATTATCAGATAGATTAATCGCCCTGCAAACACCGATCCGCATTTTAGATGCGATTAATTGGGATAAAAGCATAAAAGAAGAGTTTTTTAGGCAAAAATGCCAAAAAAACCCTTTGGTCGATAAAGCTTATTATCAGCAGCGTGACTTAGGGTTTGTACCTAGTGAATTACGTCAAGCGTTTTCCGATCTTAATCGAAATATAATCAGCCAATTGGGGCAGCTTAATCCAATCACACAATATATGAGTAAAATGTGTGCTGAATATAAAACGGTCCTCAATATGCTTGAGTATCGAGGTACGCCAGAGTTTCATGATTTATCGGTGGAATTGTTTGGTCATCCTAAAGACCTTTTTCATGCTGGTGAGCCGTCATTGTCAGAACTCGCTAATATGCTTGAGATGCCACTTAAAAACTTGCTAGCAGCAGATATTCTACCGGATGATCCAAAAAACATTGACGCCGATGCTGCGGTAAAAATTCTGGCTGAGCAAGTGGCTACTAGCATGCCAGGTATTGATGTTGAAGTGATCATCAGTGATGGTATAGTTAGTGATGCCGCAGCTGGTGCTAATAATATTAAACTGAATCAAGATGTTAAGTTTTCGCAGCGTGAGCTTGATATTCTAGAAGTCCATGAAGGTTGGATCCATGTTGGCACTACGCAAAATGGTTTAGCGCAGCCTTATTTAACCTGTTTGAGTAAAGGTACCCCAAGCTCAACAGTGACACAAGAAGGTCTGGCTGTATTGACTGAGATCATCACGCTTAAATCTACACCACGTCGTTTAGCAAAACTTGTTAATCGAATTCAAGCGGTTACGAAAGTGATAGACGGTGCTGAGTTTGTTGATATTTACCGAGACTATGTGGCGCAAGGATTAAGTAAAGATGAAAGTTATACGCTTGCCCAGCGGGTTTTTCGTGGCAGTACGGCAACGGGCTTGCCGTTCACAAAGGATATAGCTTACATTAAAGGCTTTGTGTTGGTTTATAACTTAATACGCGTTGCTATCCAGCTAGGCCGTATTGATCAATTACCATTACTGCTAGTAGGTAAGATTTCAATTGATGACTTTAGACTAATATCTCAGTTACATGATCTAGGGGTGATTGAAGACCCTAAGTTTGTTCCACCACACTTTAAAGATCTTCGAGGCTTAGCAACTTGGCTGAGTTTTGGTCGCTTTATTGGTAATCTCTCTTTTGAGCAGTTAGAAAACGATTATAAACCGCTATTTTTATAGCGGTTATTTCTTTTCGTAAAGTAATAAAAAACGCAGTTGGAAAAAGCAACTGCGTTTTTTTTCGTCTACAGGCAAGCCATCATATTTATAGTAAAGGGAATAAATACTTTGTAAGTACTTGCTATATATTTTTATACATCCACTTAGCCCTGTAAATTTCAGTGCTAAGTGGTGTATTAAAACGTGTTAACGGGCATTGGTACTTTCGAAAATTTTGTCGGCCGAAGCGGCAACAAAACCAGTGTAAAGTTCACCATCTGCTTTTTCATAACGCAATGCAAATTCATAAAAACAGCTCGGGACTGTCATTTTTGCATCACTGAATTCTACAGCGAAATCATCAGCAAGCGTTGATGACTGTTCTAGTAGGACCTCTGGCGACCCTTTTACTTCGCCACCTGAGGTATTAAGCGCAAAACCGGCATCTTTTAATGCTTGGTTTACTGCTTCAATATTATCAAATTTTGCAAGTTCATTAATACTGACGGTGAAATGATTTGCACGGTAACCCCATGCCGACATCCATGCTGCATATTCACTTTCTGCTAACAGCTTTTTATAGGTGTCTGTGCTAACTTGCCAGTGAGTACCTGAATATAAAAAGTTATCAGCCGTCACGGCTGTTGCATCGATATTGGCTACCATATCATTAACGATAGCTTGTAGCTGTGGTGAACATTGTTCAACTAACAGCTCTGAAATAAACACTTTTGGCTGTGTTGGATCTGTATGCTCATAATGTTTAGCGTATAACTTTTTAGCTTCAAAGTGATATTCGCCGCATTCTTTATAGCCAACAGCTAAAAAGTGAGCAGCAAGTTTTTCAAGGCCAATTTTTTCATGGTTAAATGTTCTTAATGCAATGTGATCATTAATCACATCATTTTTTTGTGTCGAACCAAGTAATTCATGAACTTTAACGGCCGAAGGTGTAACGGACAAGTAATTTTGCCATAGGTTGTCAAATAGGGCATTTACATCTGTGTGCATTTTTAATTCCTTAATGTGGTTAAAATGACGTATAGCCATTTAGTCATTATTTAATGATTAAGCCCGGCGCTAGGGTATCTGGTAAATTTACTGTGTCTGCTTCAACCGAAGCGACTGGGTATGAGCAGTAATCTGCGGCATAGTAGGCGCTTGCTCTGTGATTACCACTGGCACCAATGCCGCCAAATGGCGCTGCGCTCGATGCACCTGTGATAGGGCGGTTCCAATTAACAATGCCAGCACGAATACGTTTTAAAAAGTGCTGGTAATCATCGCTCGAATCGCTTAACAAACCTGCTGATAAACCAAACGAAGTGTTGTTTGCTTCATCAATGGCACTGTCAAATTCAGTGAAACGGTACACTTTAATTAATGGCCCAAAGTGTTCTTCATCTGGGATATCAGTTACGTTAGTGACATCAATGATACCTGGGCTTACAAAGCCTGTGCCTGGTTTTAAGTGCTTAAGTTCAACCAGCGATGTAGCCCCCATATCGAGTAGCTGTTGTTGTGCGCTAACCATACCCAAAGCGGCTTTTTCACTGATCATTGAGCCCATAAACGGTTGCTCTTGAGCAAAGCTGTCATCAACGATAATATTTTTAGTGGCGCTGATAAGTTTTTCTAAAATGGCATCACCATTGGCTGTGTTTTCGATAAATACACGTCGGGCACAGGTGCAACGTTGTCCAGAGGTAATAAAGCCCGATTGAATAATATCGTGTACTGCTGCGTTTACATCAGCGACATTTTTGATTATCAGTGGATTATTGCCACCCATTTCAAGTGCAAGAATTTTCCCAGGATGGCCAGCAAATTGTTTATGTAACAAGTGACCGGTATTTGAACTGCCAGTAAAAAATAAGCCGTCAATATCTTGGTGGCTCGCAAGCGCGATACCCGTTTCTACTTCACCTTGAATAAGGTTAATAACACCTGCAGGTAAACCTGCTTTTAGCCACAACTCAAGGGTGTATTGCGCCACTTTTGGTGTTAGTTCAGAGGGTTTAAAAACCACTGTATTGCCCGCTAAAATTGCCGGTACGATATGACCGTTTGGTAGATGGCCTGGGAAGTTATAAGGACCAAATATGGCCACAACGCCATGAGGCTTGTGACGAATAAACGCTTTGGCCCCTGGCATTGGATTTTCCGTGGTACCTGTGCGTTCATTATGAGCTTTGATTGAAATAGCGACTTTACCGGCCATTGCGCCAACTTCAGTGCGTGTTTCCCACAGTGGTTTGCCCGTTTCACAGGCTATGATGTTCGCAAACTCTTCGCTGTGCTCTTTTAGTTGAGCAACAAAGTTTTCCAGCACTGTAATTCTATCGCTAATAGGAGTGTGTGCCCACGTGAATTGCGCTTTGCGTGCTGCTGTAATCGCTTCATTTACTTGTTCTTTAGTGGCTGTTTTACCTTGCCAAATTGTTTCACCATTACTTGGGTTAACAGAAACAAAGTCGTGGCCAAGGCCGCTTTGCCATTGATTATTTATAAGTTGAGTTATGGTACTCATAAGTCTTTCCTTAAGCAGATCACAGACGAAAGAATCGTGCTGCATCCCCTTGTTTTAATTTAAGTGCGTGGGCAACGTCGTTACTAATGATTAAGGTGTGCTTGGCGTGATTATAATGAGCGTGTTTTGTGAACGTGGCTCTAAAATCACTGACGCCTTGATTACAAATCGCTAAGGTGTCTGAGCTTTGTTCATCAACATAATCGAGTTCACCAATTGAGATCGGGCATACTAGTGATTCACGCACGCTGCGTATATTGCCAAGCTTGGCTTCAACAGTTGGTCCTGCATCAAATAAATCAACGTAGCCACGATGCTCAAAGCCTTCTTTTTCAAGTAGCTTGAGTGCTGGTTTGGTTTTTTCATGAACTTTACCAATCACGGCTTGCGCTTTTTTACTCAGTAAGTTGGCGTATATTGGGTATTTAGGCATCAGTTCACTAATAAACACTTTATCGCCTAAGCCAACAAGGTGATCAGCTTGTGGAAATTCGATACTAAAAAAGTGTTCTTCTAACCATTGCCAAAAAGGGGAGTGTCCCTGTTCGTCACTTACACCGCGCATTTCTGCAATAATAGTATCGGCAAAGCGTTCGCTGTGCTGAGCCATAAATAAAAACCGTGAGCGTGATAAAAAACGTCCAGCCAGCCCTTTGCGGCTATCTTCGCGTAAAAACAAGGTGCATATTTCGGAGCAGCCAGTGTAATCATTACACATACTTAAAATATCAACGGTGTTGTATACGTTTAGAGTACGTGAATGATGAACTGTCTTACCAAGATGATAATGATACAAAGGTACATTAAGGCCTACAGCGGCTTCAATAGCCGTCGTACCAACGACGTCGCCGGTTTGGCTATCTTCGAGAACAAATAAGTAGCTTTCGTCTTTAGGTTGATTAATATTTTTAGCAAAGCTGCGTTCAGCGCGCTCAATTTTTTCAAGTAATAAAGCATCATTAACGGGTAATGAGGTAAAACCATGACCCGATTCAACGGCGATTTGCTTGAGTGCATCAAAGTCGCTGGCAGTAATAGGACGTAATACGTGCATTTAAAAGTGCTCCATTAGCGCCCAATGCGGGCGCTAAATTAGGTTAACCGTTTACAACATCCGCAACCGCTTGTTCAAAGCGTGCTAAGCCTTCATTAATGTCTTCAATTGGGATCACTAACGAAGGTGTAAAACGAACTACATTAGTTCCTGCAACTAAGTTCATTAAGCCATGTTTGGTACTGGCAACTAAAAAATCCCGCGCGCGTCCTTCAAATTTGTGGTTCAGTACTGCACCTAATAATAGACCTTTGCCACGTACTTCGCTAAACACATCGAATTTGGCATTAATTGCATTTAAACCATCACGGAACAGTTGCTCACGTTGTTTAACACCGGCGAGTACATCAGCGGTATTTACAGTATCAAAAGCCGCTTCTGCGACGGCACAAGCAAGTGGGTTACCGCCGTAGGTTGAACCGTGGGTGCCAACTTTAAGATGCTGGGCGATTGCCGTTGTGGTGATCATTGCACCAATTGGAAAACCACCTCCGAGCGCTTTGGCCGTGGTTAGAATATCCGGTGTTACGTCTAAGTCTTGGTATGCGTATAAAGCGCCAGTACGACCAACACCTGTTTGTACTTCATCAAAAATTAATAATGCGTTGTGCTTGTCGCACAGCGCGCGCACACCTTGCATAAATTCATTATTTGGCGAAATGATACCGCCTTCACCTTGCAGTGGCTCCATCATAACCGCACAGGTTTTATCACTAATTAGTTTTTCAAATGCAGCTAAGTCATTGTAGTCACAGTGATCAATCGCAGCAGGTTTAGGGCCAAAGCCGTCTGAATAAGCGGCTTGTCCGCCTACTGTTACTGTAAAGAATGTACGACCATGAAAACCTTTATTGAAGGCGATGATCTGTGTTTTATCGTCACCGTAAACATCTAGCGCAAAACGACGCGCTAGTTTCAGTGCCGCTTCGTTTGCTTCTGCACCAGAGTTGGCAAAGTAGACTTTATCGGCGAAAGTCGCATCGGTCATTTTTTTTGCTAAGCGTAGCGCGGGCTCATTAGTCATTACATTTGAAAGATGCCAAATTTTTTCGCCTTGCTCTTTAAGTGCGCTCACAAGCGCTGGATGACAATGACCTAAACAGTTAACTGCAATACCACCGGCAAAGTCAATGTACTCTTTGTCGTTTTGATCCCACACACGAGAACCTTGTCCACGAACAGGGATCACCTCTGATGGATTATAGTTTGGCACCATGACATCGTTGAATAATTCTCTTGTTACTTGCATCTGTTACACCTAAATCTGGCTTAAAGTGAAAAAAGTGATATTGCATAAAAGGAGTTAATTAAGCCGTTATTAACTCGCAATAGATTGATTTAATAATTTTTATTATCTACAACGGTTATTATCTTGGTTAGAAGTTTAAATTTGCAGTGCTATTTTGTGAAAAATGATTAAAATAAAATGCAAAATAGTGAAGAGAATAACCAATATGATAACTCCACAAGATGAAAAGCTACTTTCTATACTACGTACAAACGCTAGGGCGAGTATTTCTGACCTTGCGCGGCTACTTAACTTGTCGCGCTCTACAGTGCAAAGTCGCATGTTAAAACTTGAAGAATCAGGCGTTATCAAAGGATACAGTGTTGATTACGGTGAAGCCTATTTAAATGCCATGGTGTCTGCACACGTATCCATAAAGGTAAAACAAAAACTAACCACTAAAACTAATTTAGAACTTAAGCAAATAGATGCTATTTCACAACTGTATGCTATCAGCGGAGAATTTGATCTTATTGCTGTCGTCCAAGCGCAGAATTTAGAAAAGCTCAGTCACTTGCTTGATGATATAGGCAACCTTGATGGTGTAGAGCGAACCACGTCTTCGGTTATTCTTGAGACTAAGTTTAGCCGTTAAATACTTGAATAAAACGTTGTTTTTCGATAGTAAAGCTGTGCTTAGAGGAAGACAGTGAACGTCTTTCGCGGTGATTAAACTAAGTGTAACTGTAAAAGCTCACACTATATTAGGGGTGCTCAGGCAATTTACGAATAATCTTTTTTGTTACTTCATCTAATTTAATAACATAAGCATTGCCGCCAATGCCTTTAAATTCCTCATCGGTAAAGATCAAGGTATTTTCATCGTAAAAAGTGATCGCTTCTTTTTGTGTGACAATCCCTAAGTCTACTCTAGAGACATCGCCTGAGAAAAACTTATCCCCGCTAAAGTTTTCAAAAAGCCAGATACTTGTGGAATCAAGCAGGACTAATTTAGTACGATTTGGACTTAACGCGGCTGAGGTGATCCAACATAGCTTCTCCATAGTGGTACAGGTTTTAAATGAATCAATTAACTCAGCATCGAAGTTAGCGGCGTGATCGCCGACTTTATATACATTGGTTATACCATCAAATGGTTCGGTACGATTCTTTGTAAAAAGATATAAGTGGCGGCCAAATGCAACAAATGCTTCAAGATCAAAATTACGCTTATCTGGCGCTACAGGATTACCATCAAGTTCTGGGTAGGTGAATTTAATGATCTCGGCTTCGGTAGTATCGCCTTTAATATCAATAGGGTTTTCGATTTTATAGATCGTTAGCCATTTGCGTTCTTGCTTATTATTACCAAAATCTCCCAAAAAGAAATGACCAAAGTCGTTTTGAGTCATATCCTCCCAGTCGATATTTTTAGCATTTGTTACCAGCACTTCTTTAGCAATTGAACCATCTTCGTTAAGACGATAGAGTTTTGGATCATCACCGCCATCATTTATAGCCCACAGTCGATTAAATTTATCAAATTCAATCCCCGATATTTCTTTTAACTTAGGATCTACACTAATTTTTTTTTTACTGTATAGGGTATAAATAGACATACTGACAATGATAGCGGCAACTAAAATGGCCACGGTGATTAGAGAATAAAGGCTTTTTTTGAGCATGGAAAGCTAGGATTGATACTAAGTTACTGAGTATTATTATCTATTTTTAATATAATTTCTATGGCAAGAGGGTGATAATGAGTCCTTATTATACTTCGAGGTTCCACACGCCAGTTCCAGTGGCGGCAATATGATTAACATTACCTTGTAATACTTTACTGCCAACATTGACTGATGATTGGGGATGGCTAACTAAGTAGCCTTGTACGCAGCTGATCCCCATACGTTTTACTAATTCAAATTGGGCAATTTCTTCAACCCCTTCAGCAACGATTTTAAGGCCTAACTTTGCTCCTAACTCACTGATTGAGTTTAAAATTTCGTTGTATTTTGGGTTTTCATTGGCCTGTGCAATAAACAGTCGGTCAATCTTAATAACATCAATAGGTAAGTCGGCTAAGGTACTTAAAGAGCTAAACCCGGTTCCAAAATCATCAATCGCGATGGTGACTCCCTCTTTACGCAACTTTTCAAGTTCATTAATAATGGTATCACTTGCCGTGATCAAGGTTGACTCGGTAATTTCTAACATCAAAGAACTGGGTGGTAGGCCGGTTTTAGCGAGCTTTTGCATTACCCACTCATGCACAGGGCGGTGTTTTAATTGGATACCTGAGACATTTACAGAAATTTTTACTTTGCGCATTCCCGCGTTGTGCCACGCCGACATTTGTCGGCATGATTCCAACATGATCCAGTCACCAAGCTCTAAAATAAGGTTTGACTCTTCAGCGATAGGAATAAACTCAACAGGAGAAATAGCTCCCTCAACAGGGTGATCCCAACGAACTAAGGCTTCAAAGTAGTCTATCGCACAATCTTCCACATGTACGATAGGTTGAAATGATAAGTGAAAATTCTGACACGCAATCGCTAACCTTAGTTCTTCTAGCAGGTAGTGGTAACGGCGCATCTTATTCCCCATTTCTGGTGAATAGACTTTAAAAATTCCACGCCCGTCGGTTTTAGCGCGATACATTGCAACATCAGCCATTTGCAATAAAGCATGTGGTGTGGAGGCGCTGTCGGGATAAACCGCGATGCCAACACTGGCGCTAATTTTTATAAGCTTATTACCGAGAACAAAGTCACGTTCTATTTCGTTTAGCACATGTTGCGCCACATCGAGCGCTTTTGAGTCAACATCTATATTATTAATAAATATAGAAAACTCATCACCACCTAAACGTGCTAAGTTTTGCTCTAACAAGCTTGTTGGGTTGACATCATTAAGCTTATGGTGACGCAATACGCTGGCAAGGCGTTCGGCAACTTGTATGAGTACTTCATCACCAAAACTGTGGCCAAAGGAATCATTAACTTGTTTGAAACCGTCTAAATCGATAAAAAGTAATGCACAGTGAATACTTTTGAATTCTGCGCCATTGAGTTGCCGATCAAGATGTTCTATGTATGCATGACGGTCAATTAATAATGTGAGTTTGTCTTGGCAGATACTTGTTTGGGTTTCGCGAGCGTAATTAGCAACATGCGTGGTTAAAGCATTAATTGCTTGGCTCAGACGAGTGATTTCTGTCGGATGTTCTAGGCTAGGAAGTTGTATATTAAAGGAGTCGATTATTTTTTGAGTTTGTGAGTTAAGTTGGGAAATGAGTTGTTTTTCGCGTCTGCTATTGAGCTGTTTGCCTAAATACCAGGTAAAAAATAAACCAACTAAAATCAATAAAATTAAATTAACGGGTGACAAAATGGTTGCTTTGATCATCGATGATGATTGTGCGGTAATAAACTGTGTATCGGTGACTTTAATGAGTAAGTAATCGATGCCATCTTTGCTGATGATATGATGACCACTTAGAATCGGGTTATACCAAGCGGGCATGGTGAGCTCTGTGGTGGCGGTATCGAATGCTTTGATTGCAATGCTCGATTGCTGCGGATTAATAGTATTGACTTGCTTGGTTAATAATATATTCATGCCATAACAAAAAATAATGATAGCAATGAAGGTAATACTGAGTAAGCGAAAAAGTTTAGTCATTCCATTAAACCATTTGATCCCAATTGTATGAGTTTATTATTAGGTACTGTGCATTTTTGCCAGTATATAGTTTGTCAGACTAACTAACAAAACATTTCTTTACAATAGGTTTGTAAAGAAAGCGCAATTTCATTAAACGCTGTTGTGTCGCGGATTATCGAGTGTTTACTCAACTTAACTATTAAATTAATTCACTTTACCAGATGCTATTTGTTAACTACTTTATAGTTCACTATTTGGACAGTAATTAAAACTTGGTTTAGTTCTTGCTCCTGTTTTAATTGCTTATAAGTAGGTGAACATTTTGCAATTTTATTGCACTTTTTAGGTGCAGCATTAATTTAATTGCACTGTCATAAAGCATCAATATAACTTTGTTTAACTGAACAAAGTTATAAAACACAATACAACCCCCTGCATATGTTGAGTAGTTGAGCACGGCACGGTGGCAAGGATTAATTAACCATAAGGTTTAGTTGGAGCCCGCTATGTTAAGTAAACGATTTTTTAAAACTAAAAATGAAGCTGAAGTTACCTTTGAATTTCAGCATCCTCAGGCAGATCAAGTTCAACTAGTTGCTGAATTTACTGATTGGCAGCCTGTGGCTATGAAGTTTAATAAAAAAGAGCAGTGTTTTAAGCTTAAGCAACGTTTACCCAGCGACCAACAGTTTCATTTTCGCTATTTAGTTAATGGAACTATTTGGGACAATGATCATCACGCTGATGGATATATTGCGAATAGCTTTGGTACAGAGAATAGTATCGTTAATACACAACGTATTTAAGGCGCGGTTAATGGAGTCACTTTCACAGCTATTTTATCTACATGGTATTGGCTATGAGTACACTAAGTATAACGGCGAACATGTTGTGTTTAGTAATGCAACCCGCAGTAAGGCTTTGCAATGCTGTGGTGTTGATGTCACTGATCAGGCACAGGTTGATCATCTTAATGTTCTTTTAGATGCAAATAAATGGCTACAACTGGTGCCAAGTTGTAGTTTAGTCAATGCTGAGCAACCTGCTGTTAAAGTGCGAGTTGATAGCCGTATGCTAGCTCAAGACTGTACGGTCTCTTTTTCCAGTGTTAATTTGCCGACTGTTACACATTCATTAGCTGCGCTTGATTGTAGCGGTGATTATGTATTTAACGGGATCACGTATTTAGAGCTCGTTTTTCCTTTACCCAGTTTGCCAATTGGCTATGTTGATGCACATGTGCAAGTGGCCGATATCATACAGCACACCCAGCTATGGGTAACACCTCGACATTGCTATCAAGTAAGTGATAAAAAGCAAAGCGGGTTATCTATTCAACTTTATAGTTTAAAAAATAAAGCTGATCTTGGTGTAGGGGACTTTGCTGATTTACTGGCGCTAGTGCAGCAATCTGCGCAGCAGCAGTTGGACTATATTTTACTAAACCCACTGCATTTACTTTTTTGTGAGCAACCAGAGCGAGCAAGTCCTTACAGTCCAAATAGCCGTGCATTGTTAAATCCACTTTATATAGCCATCGATTTGTGTGTAGATAGCAGTAATAATCCTGCACTTGAACGCTATTTGCACAGCCATGCCGCTAAAGAGTTTAAACAGCGTATACAAGACTTACGTTATATTGACTACAGTGCAGTAAATCAGTTTAAGTATGCTGCATTTAAATTATTGTATCAGCACTTTCAAACTTATGGCAGTGAACAACGTAAACAACACTTTGCTGATTTTTGTAAGCTGCATGAAGCCACGCTGTCTACATTGAAGGTTACAGATACCGAATTTGCCAACTACTTACAATGGCAAGCGCATGTGCAATTAAAACAGTGTCAAATCAGTGCCCGAGAACACGGTATGAGTATCGGTTTGATCAATGATCTAGCGGTAGGGTGTGCAGGTGATGGCAGTGAATTTTTGAATCAACAGTCACTATTTACAGATTCGGCCTATGTTGGGGCACCACCTGATCCTTGGGCTGAGCAAGGGCAAAACTGGGGATTACCCGCACTTAATCCAATTAAGCTCAGTGATAACAATTTTAGTTACTATAAAGCGTTAATTCGCGCCAATATGGAAAATGTGGGTGGCCTGCGCATTGATCACGTAATGGCAATTCGTCGTCTATGGTGGTGTTTTGAAAATCAGCAGCAACAAGATGGATGCTATGTTTATTATCCTTTTGAACATTTACTGGCTGTATTGGCAATTGAATCACATTTAAACGAATGCATTGTGATTGGCGAAGATCTCGGTGTGGTTCCTCCAGAAGTGAAAACCGCCCTTGCAGATAAAGCTATTTTTTCAAATGGTTTATTTTACTTTGAAAAAGATAATCAAGGTGAGTTTTTAACTGCGCAGTCATTTCCTTCGCAATCATTATTAATGATTGCAAATCATGATGTGCCACCTTTTTTTGGTTGGTGGCAAGGGCTTGATCTTACTTTAAGATTGAAATATCAATTAATTGATGAACAGCAATTAGCTCAACTTCAAACAGAGCGCGATATTGAAAAACAACGCTTACTGCGTTTTCTATCGAGCTGTGAAGCACACTCACTCACGCAGCACAGCGACGCAAGCGATGTTTATCATGCCGTGACTTTAGGCTTAGCACATGCACCCGCAAAGTTATTTACGATCCAGCTCGATGACCTAGATGAGCAAACCTTACCAGTTAACATTCCGGGAACAGATCAAGAGTACCCTAATTGGCGTCGGGTATTAACGCATTCAAGTGAGCATATTTTGACCCGCCATAGTGCACTGCTCAATGCTATACATTCCATAAGGACAAATTAAATGAACAGTCTTGTTCGTAAATCTGCAAAATTACAGCACTATGAACAACAAGTTGATGCCTTAAAGCGTGGCTGCTTTAAAGACCCATTTAGCTTTTTAGGGTTACATGCTATTTCTGATACGCACAGTGAAATCCGCTGTTATATGCCAGGAGCAACAAACTTAAGTATTAAACTGGCGAAGCAAACACTTTCTTGCACACGTTACCCTGATTCTGATTTATTTATTTTACAACTGAATAATAAAGATATCTCGGCTTATCAACTCGTGGTTGATTACAGCGATTGTCAGGTTGTTTGTGAAGATGTTTATCGATTTGAAAGCAGTTTGGATGACAATGCAATGTACTTATTCAACGAAGGTACGTTGGAGCATGCTTATCGTCATCTTGGTGCTCATTTTATCGAATTTTCTGCTGCGGAAGGGGTGCGTTTTAGTGTTTGGGCACCCAATGCCAGCAGTGTCTCAGTGATCGGTGAATTTAATCATTGGCAACGTAGTCAGCATTTTATGCGTTTTCATCCTGCGTCAGGCGTATGGGACCTCTTTATACCCGGGCTGACACAAGGGCAGTGTTATAAGTTTTCGATCACTACGCTCAGTGGCGAAGTGCTTGAAAAAGCAGATCCATTTGCATTTAAAATGCAACAAGCTCCGGGTACTGCCTCCGTATTACAAGCTCGTCCTGCTGCGATTGAATTGACCGACACAATGCGCGCACAACGGAGCAAGCGTAATGCAGTAGATGCGCCTATCAGTATTTATGAAGTGCATTTAGGCTCTTGGCAACGTGGTGCAGAGGGCCGTTATTTAACGTATCAAGAATTAGCACAGAGGCTCATTAGCTATGTAACAGAGCATGGCTTTACACATATTCAACTTATGCCGATCAGCGAGTATCCATTTGATGGCTCTTGGGGATATCAGCCGGTTGGTTTATTTGCACCAACCAGTCGTTTTGGTGGTTTGGATGATTTTCGCTATTTTGTTGAACAATGCCACCTAGCAAATATTGGTTTACTGATTGATTGGGTGCCAGGGCATTTTCCAAGTGATCCCCATGGCCTACATTGTTTTGATGGCACGCATTTATTTGAACATGCAGATGCGCGGCAAGGTTTTCACCCAGATTGGAACACTTACATTTACAATTACGACCGCCCAGAAGTTCGTAGTTTTCTGGTTGCAAATGCGATGTACTGGTTGGCAGAGTTTGCCATTGATGGCCTGCGTGTTGATGCTGTGGCGTCCATGCTTTATTTAGATTACAGTCGTGAAGAGGGACAATGGATCCCGAATAAGTACGGTGGCCGTGAGAACTTGGGTGCGATTGAATGTTTAAAGCAAGTTAACTTACGTTGCTATGGTAACAATCCTGGGATCATGATGGTTGCTGAAGAGTCCACGGCTTGGCCTGGAGTTACGCGTCAGGTCGATCATGATGGCTTAGGGTTTGGCTACAAATGGAACATGGGCTGGATGAACGATAGTTTGCATTATATGCAACGGGATCCACTATACCGCCAGCATCATCACCATGAATTAACGTTTTCCATGGTATATGCCTACAGTGAAAACTACATTCTGCCGTTAAGCCATGATGAAGTGGTGCATGGTAAAGGTTCATTAATTGAAAAAATGCCAGGTGATGATTGGCAAAAATTTGCAAATTTACGTGCGTATTACGCGTTTATGTGGGCACACCCAGGTAAAAAGTTACTGTTTATGGGCAGTGAGATAGCGCAACGAAATGAATGGAATCATGATCAATCTATTGATTGGCATTTGCTTGAGCATTTATCTCACCAAGGCGTGCAGCGAACCATAACATTGCTCAATCATGTTTACCGTCGTGAGGAAGCACTGCATCAATTGGACACCGATCCTGCGGGCTTTTGCTGGATAGATAACCAAAATGCCCAGCAGAGTATTTTTAGTTTTATTCGCTTTGCAAAAAAAGCCAGTAATTATGTGGTTGTGATCAGTAATTTAACGCCAGCAGTTTACCATGACTACTGTATTGGTGTGCCAACAGCTGGTGAGTTTGAAGTGATTTTAAATACCGATGATGAGCAACTGTTTGGCTCTAGCGTGCGTGTATTTGCTCATACCAATAAAACAATTACTAGTTCACCTATTGCAACTCATGGCCAGCAACACAGCATCAAGATTTCATTACCCGCGCTTGCGACCGTTTACTTAAAAAAGGTGCCTGATGAGTCTATCAATTGAACTAAATAAAGGACATGTCTCGCCACTTGGTGCAAGTGTACTTGCTGACGGCGTTAATTTTGCTGTGTATGCACCTTTGGCTAAACAGTTATATGTGTGCTTATTTGATGCCAGCGGTCATACCGAAGTGTTAAAGCTGGCAATGAATAATAACGAAGGTGGCATATGGAGTTTACATATAGCGCCGCTCGCCGTCGGTACTTTATATGGTTATCGTGCTGATGGTGAGTACCAACCTAAAAAAGGACTGTTTTTTAATAGTCAAAAACTGTTAATTGACCCTTATGCAAAAGATTTGTTTGGTGAATTTACATGGAGTGAGCGCCATTATGGGCAAATGCCTATAGGCACCTTAAGTACAGTCAATAATGCGATTGATATTCCAAAGTCTAAAGTGGTTCAGTTATTGCCTTATCAAGGTAAAAAGCCCAATCATAGCTGGGGTAAAACAGTTATTTATGAATGTCATGTCAAAGGCGCAACTGCACGCCATCCAAGTATTCCGGCTCATTTACAAGGCACTTACTTAGGTTTGAGCCATCCAAGCTTTATTGAACATTTACGCTCACTCGGTATTACAACATTAGAGTTGTTACCAGTACACAGCTTTATTAGCGAACAGTTTTTAACAGCAAAAGGCCTCCAAAATTATTGGGGCTATAATACGTTAAACTTTTTTACACCACATAAAGATTATTTAGTGACTGATGAAATTGCTGAATTTCAGCAAATGGTTACCAAGCTACATGAAGCGGGTATCGAAGTCATTTTGGATGTGGTTTACAACCATACTGCAGAAGCGGGCAGTGATGGTGCTATTTTATCTTGGCGTGGCTTAAATAACCCAGGTTACTATCGTACGTTACACGATGATCCGGCAGTTTATATAAACGATACAGGTTGTGGAAATACTTTAAATATAGATGACTCATTTAGTCTGAAAATGGTCCTTGATAGCCTACGTTATTGGGTTGAAATAATGGGGGTTGATGGGTTCAGATTCGATTTAGCCACCATTTTAGGCCGCACTGCACAGGGATTTAGTCAAAGCCATAGTTTTTTACAAGCCATTAATCAAGATCCCATCTTAGGCCAAGTTAAGCTTATTGCTGAGCCTTGGGATATCGGCCCAGGTGGCTATCAGCTTGGTGCTTTTCCTGCTCCATGGCGTGAATGGAATGATAAATATCGCGATGTTGTACGGCGTTTTTGGCAAGGCCAAAACAATATGTTGGCTGAGCTTGCTAAACGTTTACATGGCTCGTTTGATTTGTTTGGTCATAATCATCGAGGACCGCTCAATAGCATTAACTTTATCACCAGTCATGACGGGTTCACATTAACCGATTTAGTAAGCTATGAGCATAAGCATAATGAAGCCAATGGTGAGCAAAACCGCGACGGTCACAGCGCGAATTATTCATTTAATTGCGGTGTAGAAGGTTTTACCGATGATGTAAAAATAACAGCGTTACGGTTACAACAACAAAAAAACTTTTTACTCACTTTGTTGCTTTCAAAAGGCGTACCTATGCTCTCATCTGGCAGTGAAATGGGGCATTCACAAGGCGGTAATAATAATGCGTATTGCCAAAATAATCGCACTGGTTGGCTGGCATGGAAAGAGTCACAGCGAAACCATAGCTTGACGCGGTTTATTGATGATGTGCTTAGTATCCGTAAGCAACATTGTGTTTTTAAGCACAGTGTATTTTTACATGATACTGATAAACGCTTTGCTGTTGACTGGTATACCGAGCAAAGTAAAGCAATGCAAGAAAGTGACTGGCATGATGGCTCGAAACAATTTTTGATGTATAGCTTAAAAGATACTCAGTTGAATACTGCGTTATTGATTATTTTAAATGCAAGTAATGTTGCGGTTAAATGTCAGTTACCAGTGCTTGAAGGATCGGCTGGTTGGCACTTGGCGATCAGTAGTGTTGATCAAGTAAAGCTTAAAGATAGCGAAGAGTTTGAGGTTGCTGCACAAAGCAGTTGGGTTTTTACAGGCAATTTAGAGGATCAAGGAAATGGCTAATAACGGTGAACAAATATGTATTGCAAAAAGCTGGCAAGATGCCCCTTTAATCGATGAAAGTACGCTTGAAGATGATTTATCTCGCCATTTTTACTATACCCTTGGCCGCGATAAAGTCGGCAAGTCTCAACTATATCTATATAACGCACTCGCGTTAACTATCCGTGATCGATTAGTGGCTCGTTGTCGCGCCACTAAGCAACAAATACACAGTGAGAAACGCCGCAAAGCAGCATATATATCGCTGGAGTTTTTAATGGGGCGGGCTCTGGGTAATGCCATTTTAAATTTAGATTTAGATGCACAGGTCAAGCATGCACTGAATAACTATTGTGCTCATATTGAAGGAGTGGCTGAAGCTGAGCATGATGCTGGTCTAGGTAATGGTGGTTTAGGACGATTGGCAGCTTGTTTTTTAGATAGCTGTGCAAGCTTGGCATTACCCGTAACTGGATACGGTATTCGTTATGAATATGGCATGTTTAACCAATCAATAGAAGATGGTCACCAAATTGAACAGCCCGATAATTGGTTACGTGAAGGACATCCCTGGGAGTTGAGCGCACCAGAGCAAGCTAAGCGTGTTAAGTTTTTCGGCCATGTAGAAAGTTATACCGATAAACACGGTCGAGTTCATCGCCAATGGTTAGATACGGAAGACGTGTTAGCTGTCCCTTATGATGTGCCGATCCCAGGTTATAAAAATGACATTGTGAATACTCTTAGACTTTGGAAGTCAGAAGCCACTGATGAGTTTGATTTAGGCCAGTTTAATGCTGGAAGTTACTCTGATGCGGTTGCCCATAAAAACCTAGCTGAACAAATTACGATGGTGCTTTACCCTAATGACAGCAGTGAAAATGGTAAAGAGCTAAGGCTTAGGCAGCAGTATTTTTTATCGTCGGCGAGTCTACAAGATATCGTTGATGCGTGGGTATCACAGCACGGCGAAGATTTTACTGATTTTGCGCAACATCATGTTTTTCAACTGAACGACACGCACCCAAGTATTGCGGTTGCAGAGTTAATGCGCTTATTGATTGATGATTATGATCTTGATTGGGATAGCGCATGGCAGATCACCACAAGTACAATGGCGTACACTAATCACACATTACTTCCTGAAGCTCTAGAAAAATGGTCAGTGTCATTATTTTCACGCTTATTGCCGCGTATTCTAGAAATAATCTACGAGATAAACGCCCGTTTTCTGGCTCACGTTGCTTTGGCGTGGCCTGGAGATGTTGCAAAACAACGAGCCTTGTCATTAATCGAAGAAGGCCCAGACCCGCAAGTTAGAATGGCATATTTAGCTATTGTGGGCAGTTTTTCAGTTAATGGTGTTGCTGCTTTACACACTGAATTACTTAAAGAAGGTCTATTTAAAACCTTTTATGAGTTGTGGCCGGAAAAATTCAACAATAAAACCAATGGCGTCACGCCGCGCCGTTGGCTTGCACATTGTAATCCAAAGTTAACTCAGCTGATTAGTGAAAAAATAGGCCAAGATTGGGTAGGCGATTTTGCCCAAATTAGCCAATTACGTCGTTATTACGATGACGTTAATTTTCATCAGCAATGGCAAGCAGTTAAGCTTGAAAATAAACAGCGTCTAGTTGATTTAGTTAAAGCTAGGTGTGGGGTTGAATTTGATACTAGCATGCTCTTTGATGTACAAGTAAAGCGTATTCATGAATACAAACGCCAGTTATTAAATGTACTGCATATCATTCATTTATATGATCGTATTCGCCGCGGCGACACCGAAAACTTAGTGCCACGCTGTGTTTTATTAGGCGGTAAAGCAGCGCCAGGTTATTACATGGCAAAACGTATCATTAAACTGATAAATAATGTTGCTGATGTGATTAATAAAGATCCTCTCGCGCAGCCTTATTTACGTGTGGCGTTTTTACCAAACTATAATGTAACAGCGATGGAAACTATTTGCCCTGCAACAGACTTGTCAGAACAAATTTCGACTGCTGGTAAAGAAGCGTCAGGCACAGGTAATATGAAATTTATGATGAATGGTGCGCTGACCATTGGCACTCTAGATGGGGCGAATATAGAAATTCGTGATGCCGTAGGTGCTGATAATTTCTTTCTTTTTGGTGCACAAGCAGAGCAGATTGAGGGTATAAAGCAAAGTTATAACCCACTGCATATTATTCATAATAGCCCTGATTTACTTAACGTAATGCAACTACTTGAAAGTGGTCACTTTAGCTTATTTGACCCCGGTTTATTTGACGACATTATTGGTGCAATCAAAAGTCCTCACGATCCTTGGTTAGTTGCCCATGATTTTGACAGTTTTGTGCAAGCCCAACGAAATGTTGAGCGTGCCTACCAAGATCAACAACACTGGACGCAAATGAGTATTTTAAATACTGCTGCCAGTGGCGTTTTTTCAAGTGACAGAACGATTGGCCAATACAGCGATGATATTTGGCATTTACAAGCATTAACAACATCTAAAATGGCCGACACAGCCACTAATAGCACAGATTAATACGGAGATAATTATGCCAAGTTATGCAAATCGCTACATAAGTAGTCTTACACGAGAAACCTATGCATTGATCTTAGCGGGAGGCCGTGGTTCACGGTTACATGAGTTAACCAACTGGCGGGCAAAACCTGCGGTTTATTTTGGTGGTAAACATCGTATTATCGATTTTCCGCTATCAAACTGTATTAATTCAGGTATTCGCCGTGTTGGGATCGCCACTCAGTATAAGTCGCATTCGTTAATTCGCCACGTTAATCGCGCTTGGGGCCACTTTAAAAAAGAGCTGGGTGAATCAGTTGAAATTTTACCTGCATCACAACGCTATGGCGATGAGTGGTATTGCGGAACTGCCGATGCGGTCTTTCAAAACATGGATATTATCCGTCATGAATTACCAAAGTATGTGATGATTTTATCAGGTGATCATGTTTATCGTATGGATTACGGTGCGTTATTAGCAAAACATGTAGAAACGGGAGCAGATATGACGGTATGTTGTATTGAAGTTCCATGTGAAGAGGCCGCAGATACTTTTGGTGTAATGACCGTAGATGAAGAAAAGCGTGTAAAACGTTTTGACGAAAAACCGAAAATGCCTAGTTCTATTCCAGGTAAACCTGGTACATGCTTAGCCTCTATGGGTAATTATGTGTTTAATACTGAATTTTTATTTGAGCAGTTGAAAAAAGATGCTGAGAATGAAGGTTCAGGGCGAGATTTTGGCCACGATATCATTCCGGCTATAATCGAAGAACATAATGTATTTGCTTTCCCATTTCGTGATCCAGGCCACGAAGGCCAGCCTTATTGGCGTGATGTTGGCACCCTTGATTCATTTTGGGAAGCAAATATGGAACTGGTAATGCCAGAGCCGCAGTTAGACTTATACGATCCAACCTGGCCAATTTGGACTTATCAAGAACAGCTACCACCTGCAAAATTTATTTTTGATAATGACGACAGACGTGGCATGGCTGTTGACTCAACAGTTTCGGGTGGCTGTATTATATCAGGCTCAGTGGTTCGAAAATCGTTGCTGTTTTCTAATGTACATATTCGCTCATACTGTGTTATTGAAGAGTCTGTGATATTACCAGGGGCGATCATCCAACGAAATTGTCGTATTCGCCGTGCTATTATTGACCGCGGATGTGAAGTGCCAGCGGGGGTTGAAATAGGTTTTGATCGTAAAGCCGATGAAGAAAATGGCTTTAGGGTCTCTAAAAAAGGCATCGTATTAGTAACGCGTGAAATGCTTACTGAACTGTCAAAAAAGCTTGAGCGTCTTGAACGTGAGAGTAAACAATTAGCTTAAAAAGACATATACCCAAGCCACCTCACGATGCAGAATTCAGCGTTTCACAGGGGCTTAATATCAAGGCGTTACTTTGGATAAATAGTTGCCTCTTTTAAGAAGTAACAGTGATGAGAGTAGTCGCTGTGAAATGCTCAAGGGCTTGGTTTGGGTATACAAGTAGTAGGAAATTAGAAAAAGATGCATGTATTAATGGTTGCGGCCGAAAATGACGCTTTACCAAATGCCAAAGTCGGTGGTGTTGCCGATGTCCTCAGGGATTGCCCAAACGCACTAGCAGAGCAGGGTTTAACTGTAGATGTAGTAATTCCTGATTATGGTTTTAGCACGTTAGAGCGGACTCAATTGGGTACTGTAGAAGTCCCTTTTGCAGGGTGTATTCATGTTGTCCAAGTATGGCAATTACATGTAGGACAGCAACAAGTTAGACAAATTGTGCTGTCCCATTCATTGTTTAGTCAACACAATGGTGCTGTATATTGTAATGATAATGGAGATAAACCATTTTCAACCGATGCGACTAAGTTTGCCTTATTTAATGCAAGCGTATGTGAAGCGTTGTTACAAGGTGTGATAGGTCGCCCTGATGTATTGCATTTACATGATTGGCATAGTGCATGTGTGGCTGTGCTATTAAAGTTTGACCGTCGTTTTGTCTCTTTTTCTTCTTTACGTACTGTTTATACAGTGCACAATATTGCCTTGCAAGGAATTAGGCCGTTTAAAGGTGATGAGTCGAGCTTAGAGGCATGGTTTCCTTCGCTTAGTTATAATGGTGAATTACTGTGTGATCCGCGTTACCCGCACTGTTTTAATCCGATGCGCAGTGCGATTAATCTCGCTGATAAAGTACATTTGGTTTCACCCACTTACGCCAGTGAAGTGTTATTACCAAGTGAACCAGAAAATGGTTTCTTTGGAGGGGAAGGTTTAGAGCACGATTTACAAAATGCCCAGCGAAATAATAAAGTGGTTGGCATACTCAATGGCTGTGAATATAACATGCACATTGAGCCTTCTACTAACCAGTTAGCTGATCTTTATAGTGAGATAGAGCGCGCTTTATTTGTTTGGATAGCAAAAGAAGCCCAATTACAAAGTAGCTTCTATATTGCTCATCAACGACTGTTGCAGTTTATTAATCAACCCGTTACAGGTCCTTTAGTAACAAGTGTGGGGCGCCTCACGGACCAAAAAGTCTTGTTGCTGCGTCAACCGTTTAAAAGTCAGCAAGTGTTAGATGAGCTGTGTGAGATGTTATCTGAGCAACAAGGGCGGATGATTATTTTAGGATCCGGTGATGCAAGACTCGAACACATAATGACAGCTGCAATGGCACGTAATAGCAATTTATTATTTTTAAAAGGTTATGGACATAACATAGGTGAGTTGTTGTACGAAATCGGCGATTTATTTTTAATGCCAAGCTCCTTTGAACCCTGTGGCATAAGCCAAATGTTAGCTATGCGGGCAGGACAACCTTGTTTAGTGCATCAAGTGGGTGGCTTAAACGATACTATCTCTCATCTTGAAAATGGTTTTAGTTTTAGTGGTGATTCTTTACAAACACAAAGCCAAGCGCTGATCAGCTGTTTTGAAGCCGCTTTAACAATGAAATCTAAACAGCCAGAGCAATGGGCTGAAATTGTGAAAAATGCAGCGGCGGCGCGTTTTACTTGGTCTCAAATTGCAAAAGACTACATAGGTAAACTTTATATTTAATACTGCTATTTATCACCTTACTAGCTATAATGGATTGCAATAACATTATAATTTAATTACTTAGTATTGGTTTTGTCGTGTTGACAATTATCAAGTCATTAAGTTTGAGGTGGATAAGTGCAAGTATTTGTTGCGCGCCAAGCAATTTTTAATCGTCGCCAGCATGTTGTTGCCTACGAATTATTGTTTCGTAATAGTACCAATAATCATTTTCCAAATATCGATGAAAGTGTTGCTACGGCAAAGTTGATAATGGAAAATCAGCTTAATTTTGGTACTCGTCATATCACGTCTGGTAAGAAAGCGTTAATTAACATAGGACCTGACTCATTAAAAATGGATCTATGTACTTTTTTACCAAACAGTGATGTTGTTCTTGAGCTACTGGAATCCATTGAGCCCACAGAAGAGAACTATCAGCTATGTCGTGAGTTGTTTCATAAAAGGTATACCTTAGCACTTGATGATTTTATCTATGAGCCTCGCTGGGATCGCTTTCTTAAGTTTGTCAAATTAATCAAATTTGATATTCGAATTACGCCACTAGAAACAATCAGTGGCGTCATTAAACATTTAAGTAAATATAAAAAAATTAGATTACTTGCTGAAAAAATTGAAACCGGTGAAGAGTTTGCGTTAGCGCATGCGATGGGCTTTGATTATTTTCAAGGTTATTTTTTTGCAAAACCTGTAGTAGTTGAGCAAAAAGATATTGATATGAATTACACGCTTGCACTATCTATTTACGCGCAGGCGATGAAAGAAAACCCTAACATTAATACTATTGCGGCGCTTTTTCAGCTAGATACGGCGCTGGCGTTTAAGTTACTAAGATTAATAAATAGTGGTGTATTTCCAGTACAAAAAGAAATAGCATCGATTAAGCAGGCGTTGGTGTACTTAGGGCACGATCATATTAGAAAGTTTGTAAGTCTCATAATTACAGCCCATATGACTCAATCAAAACCTTCGGAGTTGGTTAAACTATGCATTATTAGGGCTCGGTTTTGTGAATTGATTGCACAGAAAGTTGCGCCTTCTCAGTCAGACAGTGCTTTCTTAACGGGATTGTTTTCACTATTAGATGCCATTTTAGATAGACCAATGGAACAGTTATTAGAGAAGCTCCCATTTCCTGAGCCCATAAAATCGGCCCTGATGGCAGAAAAAAATACGCTGTATTATATTTTAGCAACAGTCAAAGCCTATGAAACTGGGAGCTGGTGGGCGCTTGAAAAAGCGGTTGTTTTGTTAAATATATCCAGTGAAGGATTACCTAAGCTCTACGAAAGTGCGTTAAACTGGTCCAATACTCATAAATACGATTAGTGAAAAGTAATGCGAAATAACAACATGGATGTCATTCGTGGCATAGCTGTATTGGGCTTGATGTACATGAATGTGTATACCTTTGGGCTATTCGAATATGGTTATGTGCCCGCGCAATTTCCCCCGTTTTCAGATCACCTATTACAAATAGCGAATCTGATTTTTATAGATGGGCGATTTAGAACTTTATTTTGTTTGTTGTTTGGTGCTGCGTTATATATTCAATGGCAGCACTATCAAGATATAGTGGTACTCAAGAAGCGCTTAAAAGTATTAGCTTATATTGGTTTATTACATGGTTTTTTTTTATGGGCAGGTGATATTTTATTTATTTATGCATGCTCAGGCTGGTTAGTGTGTAAATACCTAAACCATGACGATGCCTTTATTTTGAAAAGAGGGGGGCAGTTTTTAGTCATAGGTTCATGCGTGTCGTTCTTGTTGTTATTAGTTGAGCCTAATCACATAATAACACGAGCAGACAATGAATTTATACAAACCTATCAAGACACTTATTCAAGTTGGTTAGCAATAATGAGCACAAATGCGTTGGTATTTTTTATCATGCTCATTGTCGTGCCGCTCATTACTTTATGGATGAGTGCCGGTTTAATGTTGATTGGTATCTACGCATACAAAAATGCAGTCTTTAAAAGTGGTCTACCAAAGCAGTATGTAAAGTATGTATGCATTGCTGCATTAGTTTTCACTGGATTTAGAATTGTATTAGAGTATTTACATTCCCCCTTATCTTATGCGTTAAAAGAGCCTATAAATTGGCTTGCTGCATTGTTTGTTGCCTTGTTGGTTATACACCTTGTCGTAAAAGAGTACTCACAAGGATGCTTATTTTACTCGGGCTTTCAGCGCTTAGGTCGCTTATCACTTTCTGTTTACATAACACAAACACTCATCTTATTCACCTTGTTTAAAGTACTTTATCCAGATTGGACTTTAACGTTTAATCGCATAGATTATTTTTTGTTGGTTACCTTTATTGCCATACTCCAATTTGTCGCTTGTCAGTTTTATAGTCACTTTTTTAAACGTGGGCCGCTCGAAGTTGTGTGGAGAAAACTGTCAAGTTAACCTTTCTAGACTATGCTAAGGATAGACAGTCTGTAAGGTGATTTTATGAAGTATTTATTAGTCATTTTAGTATTTGTATTTAGTGCCGCAGCCAAGGGGGCTGCGGCAATCTCTATTTTATTTGTGAACCCGTCAGTAGAAGGTGAGCCTTTTTGGACAAAAGTACAAAAAATTATGGCGGTAGCCGCGGCGCAGCACAATGTAAAGCTTGATGTAATTTATGGCGAAGGAAACCGCTATATACAATTGGCTGAACTGAAAAAATATTTAAAATACCGCGCTACGCCTGATTATGTGGTGTTGTTAAACTACCCCGCAGGCGCTGAGCAATCTATGTCATTATTAGAAGAGTTTGGCGTCAAGTTTATTACTTTAGAGCAAACAATTGCCGCAGCAGAAAAAGCAGCGATAGGGGAGCCACAACAAATTTATAAAAATTGGCTAGGTGAAATTTATCACGATAACTTTAAGGCGGGTAAATTATTAGCTAAGGCGCTAATATCAAAAGCACATCAGCAAGCGTTAACGCCTCATGTGGTGGCTATTAATGGTCATTATGGCTCTGAATCGGATAGTCGAAGCGCCGGGTTAATGGATTATTTAACCCAGTATAATTTAAAGCTTAATCAAATCGTTTATGCAAATTGGTCAAAAATGGAAGCCATGACCAAGACTGAAAAATTAATACAACGCTACCCCAATATCAATGTGATTTGGACAGCGTCAGATTTGATGGCATTAGGTGCATTTACGGCAATAAAAGAGCGTAAACAGCCTTTTTTAATTGGTGGATTTGATTGGCTTCGGGATAACATACTGCTAATCAAACAAAAAAAGCTGACAGCCAGTGTGGGGGGGCATTATTTAATGGGAGGATGGGCGCTCACCACTTTGGTTGATCACCATAATGGGCATTTGTTTTGGCAAAATAATACCAAGATAGAGATAGATTTAGCGGTGATCACGCAAGACAACATTAATCAGTATGATTATTTAATTGATATTACTGATTGGTCTTTTCTAGACTTCAAACAACTTTCCCTATTAGAAACAAATCAAAGTAGCTATCGGTTTGATGTTGCCCAATTACGCAAAGATACTCTACAAAACATAAATTAACCGCGCAAAATATTCAGTGCTGGTTTACAATACGGGCCTTTAAAATTAAGATGAATTGGCCATGACAGATTTAAAACGATTAAATAAATTTATTAGTGACACTGGTTTTTGCTCTCGACGTGAAGCTGATAAGTATATTGAAGATGGTCGTGTTACTGTTAATGGCAAACGCCCTGAAATGGGTGTGAAAGTCGCCGCTAGCGATGTTGTGCTTGTTGATGGAAAACCACTTAAACAAGTGCCAAAACGTGTGTACATTGCTTATAACAAACCGGTGGGTATAACCTGTACTACCGAGCGTAAAATTCAAAGTAATATTGTCAAAGCCGTTAACTACCCTGATCGAATTTTCCCCATTGGCCGCTTAGATCGCCCCTCTGAAGGGCTGATATTTTTAACTAACGAAGGCGACATCGTTAATAAAATCCTTCGTGCTGGTAATAATCACGAAAAAGAATATGTTGTGACCGTTGATAAACCACTCAATCGCCAGTTTGTAAATAAAATGGCGGGCGGGATCCCCATTCTTGATACTGTGACTAAAAAGTGCAAAGTCACGCAAACTGGCGCTAAAGAGTTCACTATTATTTTGACCCAAGGCTTGAATCGCCAAATTCGTAGAATGTGTGAATACTTAGGTTATGAAGTGGTTACGCTAAAGCGCACGCGTATTATGAATGTGACGCTAAAAGGCTTAAAAGTAGGGCAGTGGCGCCATTTAACTGAGCAAGAAATGGCACAAATTAATGACTCAATTGCGGATTCGGGTAAAACCGAAGAACGTTCGATAGATGAAAATAAGCAAGCCACAGCCGATGTTAAAAAACGGGATTTTCAAAAGTATGTTGAAAAAGCACAGTCGCAACAGCCATCTAAAGCCAATAAGTCTTTTAATAAACCTCGTGCAACTGCAAAACGAAGAACAGGCACACTGAGTTTAAAAAAGTAGTTAGATATGTTTTTAAAAAGGCCAAGTAATTTAAATTACTTGGCCTTTTTTGTTAGTTGTTCTTTGGTACTTCAATCTGAAACAGCACGGTATAAAGCACTGGCACAACAATCAGCGTTAGTATCGTGGCAAAACCTAGACCAAACATAATAGTCACCGCCATTGACTGGAAGAATACATCAAACAACAGTGGGATCATGCCTAGAATTGTGGTGATTGCAGCCATAGCCACAGGGCGAACACGGCTTACACCAGAATCAAATACCGCTTGGTAAGGGTCTTTCCCTTCACTGAGTTCAAGGTTTATTTGATCCACTAATACAATGCCGTTTTTGATCAGCATGCCGCTTAAACTCAGTAAACCAAGTAAAGCCATAAAGCTAAATGCTGCGTTCATTAGCAATAAACCTGCACTGACGCCAATGATGGCCAGCGGCACAGTTGCCCATATAACCAGTGGCTTTTTAACAGAGTTAAATAGCAACACAGTCACGGCAAACATGGCCAAATAACCCAATGGTAGTGAACCAAATATGGCTTTTTGCGCTTTAGTGGATGATTCAAATTCGCCCCCCCATTGTAGCTCGTAGCCATGAGGAAGTTTAATCGCTTCAACTCCTGCTCTGACTCGGGCAAATAGTTTTGCTGGTGTTTCATCACCAATGACATCATGATCAGCCATGACGGTAATGGTGCGTTTACGATCGCGGCGCATTATTAGGCTGTCTTCCCACTCCACAACAAACTCATCCACCACTTGGGTAACGGGGACAAACACGCCAAGAACAGGGCTGTATATTTGCAAGTCGCGCAGGCTTTCAACATTCAAACGCTCTTCTGCAGGAGAGCGGGCGATAATTGGTAACTGCTGAGTGCCATCTTTATACACGCCGACTTTTTTACCCGATAAACTGGTTAACAACAGTTGGTCTAAGTCTGTTTTGGCAATCCCTAAACGACGTGCTTTTTGCTCGTTGAGCTGAGGGCGAATTAGCTTAGAGCGCTCGCGCCAATCATCACGAATATTGTACGCACCGGCATCTTGGCTAAATACTGCTTTGGCTTCTTTTGCCAGTTGACGCAGTACTACTGGGTCGGCGCCAGAAAAACGTGCTTCTATTTTTGCGTCCGTCGATGGGCCAATTTCCATTCGCTTGATTTTAAGTTTGGCGTCGAAAACATGGCTGTGTTCATAATCTCGTACTTTAGCAATCATAGTGGCGACGGCTTCACGGTCTTTCACTCTAATGATCAATTGCCCGTAGGCTGGGTATGATTTTTCAGGTGCGTAGGTCAACATAAACCGTGGTGCGCCTTGGCCTATTGTTGAGGTGACTTCTTCAACCAGCTCATCTTTTTGTAAAAAAGCTTCAAGCTTGGCCACACCGTCTAAGGTTGCATGAATATCAGCGCCTTGTGTATGCCAATAATCGACGTAAAACATCGGGGTGTTAGATGCTGGAAAGAATGCCTGTTTAATGAATTTAAAGCCAAATACAGAACTGACAAGCAGTACCACCATTAGTAACAAGGTGGTTTTACGAAAGTGCATTGCACTGCTTAATAAGCTTTTATAAGTATTAAAGATAACGCCTTGGTAAGGGTCTTCATCTTGGTTTTGCTCTTTAACTTCAGCTTGTTTAAACATTAAATCAGCAAAAAATGGGGTGAGGGTTATTGCGGTGATCCAGCTTAACAGCAGTGAAATAAGCAATACCCAAAATAAGCTACCAGCAAACTCGCCACTGGCGTCAGAGCTTAATCCGATAGGCGCAAAAGCCGTGATAGCAATTACCGTTGCACCTAATAAAGGCCATTTTGTTTGTTGCACAATATTAGTCGCGGCTTGCACTTTTGTTTGCCCGCGCTTTAGGTTAATTAATATCCCTTCGGTGACAACGATGGCATTATCGACCAGCATACCTAAAGCGATGATCAAAGCCCCTAACGAAATACGCTGTAAATCTATCGCAAACAGCTTCATGAAAATAAAGGTGCCGAGTACGGTCAGTAATAAAATAATGCCGATCAATACGCCGCTTTTAAAGCCCATAAATACCAGTAATACAATGATCACAATTGCAACGGCCTCTAATAAGCTGACAATAAATCCGCTAACAGACTTTTCAACTTCAACAGGTTGATTATAGACCGTGTTAATTTCCATACCATGCGGGCGCTGGTATTCTAAAGACGCTAAATGCGCTTGAATATTATCACCCACATCAACCACGTTTACACCGGTACTAAAAGATACGCCAACTAATAAGGCTTGTTGCTGATTAAAACGCATCACATTGCTGGGTACTTCAGCGTATTCACGGTAAACCGTGGCGACATCGCCTAAATAAATAAGCTCACTGGCCCCTGGTTTTGAAATAAGTAAATTTTCAAGCTCTGTCACATCGTTAAACTCACCAGTAGGGTGGAGACGAATTGACTCATCCCCAACTCGCACTTTACCGGCGTTTGATACGGTATTTTGTGACTGTAATAATTGATAGATTCTGTTAGGAGCGATGCCAAGCTGAGCGAGTTTACGGGTTGATATTTCTACCATAACTTGGGCTTGTTGTTCACCACTAACGGTGACTTTGCTCACGCCTTCAACTAATACCAGTTCACGCTTTAAATAATCGACATAGTCTTTTAATTCATCATACGAATAACCATCGCCAGTAACTGCATACATAACGCCGTACACATCACCAAAATCGTCTAATACTGTACTTGGGTAGACACCGCTTGGTAGTGAGGAAGCGTTATCATTTATTTTGCGTCTGAGCTCATCCCAAATTTGACGTAAGTCTTGCTTGCGATAGGTGCTTTTCATCTCCACGGATATTTGCGATTTGCCCGGTGAAGAAATACTGGTAACGTAATCTACATAAGGTAATTGTTGAATGGCGTTTTCAATTGGAAACGTGACTTCCTCTTCAACCTGCTGTGGTGAGGCACCAGGGTAGAGGGTGATCACCATGGCTTTTTTTAAAGTAAACTCAGGATCTTCGAGTTGGCCAAGCCCTAAATACGACACCACGCCACCGATCAAGAGCAGTAACGCGAACATCCAGCTGATCACTTTATTTTTAATGGCAACTTCAGCAAAACTCATTTTTATAAGCCTCGCTCTTTTTGCCATGGGCGTACTTGCATTCCTTCTTCAAGGTAATGAACACCTGCTGCAACCACGGTTTGCCCTTGTTTTATTCCTGAAAGCACTTCGATACCGCTGCGATGCAGTTGCCCCACTTTAACGGCTTGTTTAGTCACTTTGCCCGTAGCTTTGTCATAGAGCCATACATAGCTACTGTTGGCTGATTCAGTTGGCTCTGAGAAAACAGCTTCCACAGGTAACAGAGCATAATGTGATTGCGAATGGGTGATTTTACTCAAATCAATATCCACACGACCTGTCATACCCGCAAGCAAGTTAAAGTCTTCAGGGACCGGCAGTGAGAACACCACTTTGTAAGTAAGCGTTGCTGGATCTGCTTGGGTATCAAATTCTTTTATCGTGAGTGTGTATGATTTATCCGGGTAGCCATCAAATACGACAGTGGGTTGGTATTTTGCATCTTTATCAATGCGAGCAATTAGTTTTTCAGGTACTTGGATTATTACGTCCATTAAATCACGTGTCTCAAGGCGTAAAATATTCTGTTTGGCTTGAATGTTTTCATAATTCTTAACAAATACTTTTGCCACTGTACCACTAAATGGCGCGCGTAATTCACTGTTATCAAGATTGGTTTTTGCTATTTTCAAAGCTGACTCTGCAACTTGTTTATTAGCTAAAGCTTGGTCAAGTTCAGATTGACTAGTAATGGATTTATTAAATAATTTTTCCACTCGCTCTAGTTGAGATTGCGCAAGCTCAAAACGTGCTTTTCGTTCATCGTACTGGAGTTGGAAATCTTCGGGATCTAGTTTAGCTAGCAATTGGTCTTTTTCTACATGTTGCCCAGCTAAAGCAGGAAACTCTAATAACTCGCCATTCACTCGAAATGCTAAGTATGATCCTTGGTTTGCCACGACTTCTGCAGGGAAACTGCGGATCGTTTCATCAGAATTTGCGTCAATTTCAAATAACTTTACTGGTCGAATAGGTTGTTCGATAGGGGTGTCGGTATTTGCTTCTTTACAGGCGGTTAAACTCAGTATTAATGTCAATATAATTAAAACTGGCAACAGTTTCATGGTCTTCTCCGTGGCTATGAAAACATAAATTAAGTGCAGCATACGCCGCAAACATATAAAATAAAAATTATTAAATTTTAAAAAGATCATAAATAATATTTATGATAAAGCGTAAGAATACAATATGAACCTTGTGCAACTAAAAATGCTTGATGCGATAGTGCGGACCCAAAGCCTATCAAAGGCAGCAAATGCATTACATAAATCTCAACCAGCACTCACTCTTGCTATCAAAAAGTTAGAAGCTGAGCTTGGTTTTGAATTGCTTGATCGTAATCAGTACCGGTTATCGCTCACTGAAAAAGGCAAGCTTTTTCACCGAGAAGCAGCACAATTACTCAGTGCACAATCCTATTTAACTCAGTTAGCCAATGAGCTTGCACTAGGAAACGAAGCTAATTTTAAGATCTGTTATGAGCAGCTTTGCCATGCCCCGCAATATAACGATATTATTTGTGATGCTTTTAGGCAGTATCAAAGTACAGAGTTTAGCGTAAGTAGCGGAAAACGCTTTGCCTCTTTGGAGCAAGTAAATACAGCTCAAGCAGATTTAGGGATCGGCCCTTGGTTTGATTTATTTCATGCCACTGGCGATTTAGAAAGTATGCCTATCGGGAAACTTGATATTGGTATCGTATGCGCCAATAACTTAGTGCCTAAACGCGTCAAATATAAACAATTGCAAGATTATCCGTGTTTGGCAATGTTTGAGAGTGAAATGAGTTTTGATTCTGAGCGATTATCTTACTCTAAAGGCTCTGCTATTATGAAAATTGATGATATTGCGACATTGAAATCATTTTTAATTTCGGGGGCGGGGTGGGCAATGATAAGCCTAGCTCATTGCCAATCTGAGCTTGACTCAGGGCTTTTACAACGTGTTGAAGTAGTCGATAGAGAGCATACTTTTAGTGCTCAAATTAGAGTCTTTAGGCAGTATTCAGTACATCATGGGCCAGTGGCACGGGCGATCTGGCAAGGTTTCAAGCGGGCAAGTGAACAATTTATTAATGACTGATATTTCAAAAGAAGACAAGATATACACGGTTATGGCAAATATACCAAAGGGGTGTGTAGCAAGTTATGGCCAAGTTGCTACGATGGCAGGTCTGCCAAATAATGCGCGTTTGGTGGGACGATTACTAAAGTTAATGCCTAAAGACTCTGTTATTCCGTGGCATAGGGTGATCAACAGCCAAGGTAAAATATCGTTTCCTGAAGGGTCCCCTCAATACCTTAAGCAGTATCAACTATTGCTAAGCGAGGGGATCATCTTTAAAAGTGGTAAAGTGAATATGCGTATTTATCGTTGGTGATGGGTTTATAACTTTTATACCAATCGTGTTAAATTACTGACCATTTATAACGCAGTTAGCGGTTTATTTAGCCCGCTAGAATGGTTAGATATTTAAGTCGATTGGTATTACTTACGTTAATAAATGTATTTACTAATAGAGACATAGTGGCAAACACAGCCTGCAATCACAAACACATGCCATATTGCATGACTAAATTGGCGTTGTTTAGCACTGTAAAACAAGGTGCCTAGACTATAAAAAAGCCCGCCTGCGAGTAACCACCATAATGCATTTACATCTACATTTAAATAAAGCGGATAAATAATAGCCACTGCAAACCAGCCCATTAATAAATAGGTTGCTAGTGATACTTTTTTGTTTTGGTTTGTAACCCATAATTTGTAATACACACCACCCAAAGCTAAAAACCATATAAATATTAAAGGTAAAATTGACCAAAGCCCAGTTAATGACAGCACTAAAAATGGGGTATAAGTGCCTGCAATTAAAATATAAATAGCACAGTGGTCACATTTTTTATAAATAGCGCGTGCACGTTGATCAAGGCTGCTGTGATAAAGTGTCGACGATAAAAATAGCAAAAATAGGCTTGCACCATAAACTATTGCACTGATGATATGCGCAGCGCTTTGTGATTTTGTCAGCAGCTCCCACAGTACATAAATTGAAAAAATAACCCCAGCCCCGTGTGAAAGCGCATTCAGTTGCTCTTCTTTGGCAGAATAAGCAGGTACAACACTCATAGTGTACTCAGAAATAGTAAAATGTGCTTTCAGTGTACAAGTGTACGCTGAACTTGGCAACACCAAAAAATAGCCTAAATAATGGTTAAATTGACTACATTTTTTGGTCAAAAAATTAATGTTAAAAATTCACTTCGAATAAATTTTAATAACTTTATATATTTCAATGTATTAAAAAATAATTTTCACTTGGCACAACCTTTGATTAAGTAATAGCGACTAACTTAATAACACAATAAGGAATACCATTATGAAAAGCATTATTAAACTATCGGTTGCAGCACTTTTGGTGGTTGGTTCTACACAGGTAAGTGCAAATGACGGTCAATTAGACATTACTCAAACACTTACAAACAATATTGCTCATTACATTGAAAGTGCAAGTAATGAATTACAAAGTAAATTAAAAGAATCTGTGTTCAGTGATTCGCAAAAAATGTTAAACGGGCTACTTTCTTTGCCAAATGAGCAATTAGTTGACTCTAATGCAGTTGAAATTTCGCCGTCCCCTGTGGTGAGCAATAGTGCGTCTAAGGTTGAGGGGTAAGACAATGAGCAGCGAACTTGGATTATTTGCTTTAATGTTAGCACCCGTCGTGAGCCTATTAAGTGTTTATGCTTCAGTAGAGCTACTGCGTAATCTGGGGCAATGGTTAAACTTAGGTTAAACGCAGTAGGTTACTAATAATCACTAACGTTGATCTTATTCGCTGCGGTGCACGTAACGTAATGCAAAGTTTAATTGATGTAGTAAGCCTTATGAAACGTGCAATCTTTCCATTACCCGTCTTTATTCTACCTTGCGGATATACGCGGTTACGTATTTTTGAGCCTCGTTATCTAGAGATGGTTAAAGAGTCATTAAAAACTGAGCAAGGATTTGTGCTGTGTCAATACGATATAGATAGCTACCTCAATGTTCCCAAGTACGGTTGCTTAGTGGATATTATCGACTTTTCACAAGATAAGCATGGGCAATTATTGATTGATGTTGTCGCTACATCAGTGGTTGAAATTAATGATGTATGTGAAAATAAACAACAACTGCGTTATGGTCAGCTATCGGCAACTGAAAACATATTTTGGTTTCAACAACCTCGTCAATTTGCAAATAAAGATAAATATTTACAAACAGCGTTACAGCAGTTATTTGCAAGTAATGAGCAATTAAATGAGCTTTACCGCGAAACTCACTTTAATGAGCTTAATTGGGTTGTTGCCAGATGGCTTGAGTTACTCCCTATCTCAATTGATAAAAAACAACAACTTGCCTTTGAATCTGACTTTGCGAATATTCATTCTTTCCTCCATACTGTGATTAATAACGAATTTTCCTAATTAATATGATCCCTCTGTATTTTTGCCGCGTATTGCACACATAAGAATACTTATAGGAATATTAAGATGGTAAGTCAACAACCAGCTACACGTTGTGAACCTAACACAGGTAACTATACTGCCATGCCAGAAACGCCGAGCAAAGAGCTCGCTGATGCCTTATCGGCTGTCGCCGACAAGCGTGATAAACAAGCATTTGCTTATTTATTTGCTTATTTTTCACCTAAAATTAAACGCTTTGGTATTAAACAATTTAATTCTGACGCACAAGCGATGGAGCTTGTGCAAGAAACGCTGACCTCGGTATGGCGTAAAGCGCATTTGTACAATAACGATAAAGGTGCAGCAACCACCTGGGTATATACCGTGATGCGAAATGCCTCTTTCGATATGCTGAGAAAAATGAAAAGTAATAAAGAAGAGCATATCAGTGAAGATATTTGGCCTTTGGTAGAGCAACATGCCAACTCTGACTACGAATTTAGCGATCACCTTGAAACCCAGCAGATAAAAAACTACTTGGATAAGTTACCTCAAGCACAACGGGACGTGGTTAAAGGTGTGTATTTTCAGGATATGTCACAGGAACAACTAGCAGAGCAGTTAAATATTCCTGTAGGCACTGTGAAATCACGTTTACGTTTAGCGTTACAAAAATTACGCAATGAAATGGGAGACCGCCATGATTAAACATCACCCAAGCGATGCGTTATTAGCGCAGTATTGTAATGCGTCACTGCCAGCAAGCCTGAGTGTTGCCGTGGCAATTCATCTAGAAATGTGTGAATGCTGTCATGCTAAAGTGAAGCGACTTGAAGCACAAAATGCAGAGCTTATCTTTGCTCAACCTCAAAGTGCTATTGATGAAGAGCTCAGTGCTGATGCTATGTCATTACTTGCGGCAATTACAGAAAATGATGACGTTGATGACGTGTATGAAGTCCAACCGCAAACCGTTGCTATCACTAAACAATATAGCTATCAATTGCCACGGGCCCTTGCACGTATTCCGCACAGTAAGTTTATGCAACTGGGCAAAATATCGCGTTCGCGTATTGGTCTTGAAGACGGTGCACTGCGTTCGAGTTTATTGCACATTGCCGCCGGTGGTGAGATCCCAGAGCATACGCACACAGGTTTTGAATTAACCCTGTTACTTGATGGCGAATTTAGTGATGAAGAGGGAGATTACGTTGCTGGTGACTTTATGTGGTTAGATGGTCGTCATCAACATACGCCAATAACCAAAGATGGGTGTTTATGCTACACAGTTGTCAGCAGTGCACTACACTTTAACAAAGGCTTGAGTAAGTTACTTAATCCAATTGGTAGTTTGATTTACTAGGAATACTTACTGGGAATATTATGGCGCAATCGAGTATTAAAATTGGCATTAGTGCCTGCCTTGCAGGTGAAAAAGTACGCTTTGACAGTGGTCATAAAAAATCGAACTTCTGTATGGATGAGCTGGCAAAACATGTCGAGTATCAACGCTTCTGTCCGGAAGTTGCGATTGGGTTACCGATCCCAAGGCCGACTATTAGACAAGTCAAAGTGGGTGATACTATCAAGGTGTGTCGTCCAGATGGTAGTGAAGATGTTGGTCCAAAGTTGACCGAATACGGCAAACGTATTGCTACCGAGCAATCTGCACAGCTCAGTGGTTTTGTATTTTGCGCTAAAAGCCCAAGTTGCGGTATGGAGCGGATCAAAATATACAATGAAGCCGGCACTGGTAATACTTCTGAAGGAGTTGGTTTTTTTGCTGAGCAAATAATGGCACATAACCCACTCTTACCTTGTGAAGAAAATGGCCGATTAAACGATATGCATTTACGTGAAAACTTCGTAATGCGAGTGTTCACCTACAAAAATTGGCAACTACTGCGCGAGCAACCTGCAACGGTTCATCGTTTAACACAGTTTCACGCGCAGTATAAATACCTGTTAATGGCTCACAATTACCAAGCGTATCGTGATCTAGGTAATTTACTTGGCACTTACGAAGGGCGTGATTTTGAAGCGTTAGCAGATAGCTATATCAGTGGTTTGATGGCTGCATTGAAAAGGCCTGCATCTCGAAAAAATAATAGTAATACCTTGATGCACTTACAGGGTTATTTTAAAAAGCAGCTGTCCAAAATAGAAAAGCAAGAACTGCGTGATGCAATTGATGAGTACCGCGATGGTTTAGTGCCATTGTATGTACCGCTGACATTGCTTAAGCATCATTTAAAAGTGCACCCAAACGAGTACTTAGCAAAACAAGTGTACTTTAACCCTTATCCAAACGAACTAAAATTACGCTACGGAATTTAATGAACACTGTATTTTGGTTTAGGCGCGATCTGCGCCTTTTTAATAATCAGGCCCTTTATCAAGCTATTGAAAATGGCTGTAAGAATGCTGTTTTTTTCATCACGGAGCAACAATGGCAGTGTCATGGTGTTGCGCCTATCCAGATTGATTTACTAAAACGCAGACTCGATTACTTAGGTCAATTATTGGCTGATAATGGCATTAAATTGCATATTATTGATGGTGTTGATTATAGCGGCTGCATTCAGCGGTTAACGGCCTTTTGTCAGCAACATGCAGTATCAAGTGTCTATGCAAATAAAGAGTATGAAATTAACGAAGTTAAGCGTGATCAGGCTTTTTTAAAACATGGTGATGAAATTGGAACCTCATTATTGTTATTTGATGGTGATGTAATAGCGCCACCGGGCACTGTGCTTAATCAAAGCGGCGAAATGTTTAAAGTATTTACGCCATTTAAAAATGCCTGGTTAAAACAGTATCAAGATTCACACTTTTATTTTACGACCCCACCGACCATGTTCAGCCCAATTACGTGGCAGAGCTGTGCATTACTGAGCACTGATAATTCTTCCCATAAATGGCCTGTGGATGACCAGTCGCTTAGTCAAATTTGTAGCCGTTTTATCAACGAGAAGTTACTCAGTTATAAAGATCAGCGAGATATTCCAAGTATTAAAGGCACATCGGGCTTAAGTCCATATTTAGCGTTGGGGGTAGTGTCTGTTTATCAATTAATCGCTTTGGTACAGCAAGAGCATATCGATGTATTGAGCAGCTCTAAAAGCAACTTATTTACTTGGGTGAATGAATTAGTATGGCGTGAGTTTTATCGGCATTTAATCGTGGCTTACCCAAAACTCAATAAGTACCAAAACTTTAATGAAAAGTATGATCCCGTTCAGTGGCGCAGCGACGATGCTGATTTTACTGCTTGGTGCCAAGGTAAAACGGGCTACCCACTGGTTGATGCCGCGATGCGGCAATTGCAACAGACAGGTTGGATGCATAACCGATTACGTATGGTGGTCGCTAGCTTTTTAACCAAACATTTGCTGATTGACTGGCGCAAAGGTGAGCGTTTTTTTATGCAGCATCTAATTGACGGTGATCTTGCCTCAAACAATGGCGGCTGGCAATGGGCTGCCAGTACCGGTTGTGATGCGCAGCCTTATTTCAGAATATTTAATCCCATTACCCAAAGCGAACGTTTTGATCCAGAAGGGGAGTTCATTCGTAAGTATGTACCGGAGCTTACGTCGGTACCGAGCAAGCATATTCATTTTCCGCATATTTATTTAGCATTGCAGGGAAGCGATAAAAATCAGTACTGGCCAGCAATTGTAGATCATAAAGCGGCTCGACAACGAGCACTTGACGCATTTAAGGTATGATATGGGTAATCACAAAACGGAAAAATTTATTGAGGTTTATCAGTCACTCAATAAAGATAATTTATGTTTATTGAATCAGATTTACCACCAAGATATTACATTTAAAGATCCTCTGCATCAGGTAACTGGCTTAACTGAACTAACAAACTACTTTTCAGGTCTTTATAGTAACCTTTCTTATTGCCAATTTACTATCAGTGATGCAATTAGCACTGACGATAAGGCCTTTGTGTACTGGACAATGCAATACGTGCACCCAAAACTTAATGGTGCGCAGCAGATAAGCGTTGAAGGGCACAGCCACTTGCAGTTTGTTGATGAAAAGATTATTAGTCATCGAGATTACTTTGATGTTGGCGCGTTATTGTATCGCCATGTTCCTTTGCTCGGCTCTGTGATTAATTACATAGACAAAAGGGCGGCACAGTCATGATCACTTTGATAACAGGTGCAACCTCTGGCATCGGGGAACAATTAGCAAAACAATACGCGAGTGCAGGTGATACGGTGATCGCCTGTGGTCGAAATCAGGAAAAATTAAACGCGCTTGGACAGTTTGATAATATCCAAGCATGCCAATTCGATGCTACCGACATTCAGCAGATACGTCTTGCAACAGCAGCTTACCCTGATTTAGACCGAGTGATTTTAAATGCAGGAAATTGTGAATATGTTGACGATGCACGTAATTTTGATAGCAGTTTATTTACCCGCGTTGTCACAACCAATTTACTCAGTATGGGTTATTGCTTAGAGGCACTGCTACCTAAAATTAAACCCGGCGGCCAGCTGGTACTGGTCAGTTCAAGTGTCACTTATTTACCACTGCCACGCTCTCAAGCCTATGGCGCGTCAAAAGCGGGAGTCAGCTATTTGGCGAAAAGTTTGGCTATAGATTTAAACGATATTGATGTCACGTTAGTGCACCCAGGCTTTGTGAAAACACCACTAACAGACAAAAATGACTTTCCAATGCCCATGGCTGTAACAGCTGAAAAAGCAGCTGATTATATTATTAAAGGCGTGGCAAAAAGACGTAAAGAAGTGCATTTTCCTTATCGATTTACCCTCATTTTAAAATGTTTACGTATCCTGCCATTGTCGCTATGGCTAAAACTTGCAAAAGGATTAACCCGTTGAAAAAAGTCGCCATTATAGGGTCGGGTATAGCCGGCTTAAGCTGTGCACAGTTACTGCATAAAAAGTACGATATAACGGTATTTGAAAAAAACAATTACATTGGTGGGCACACCGCGACTGTCGATGTTCAGGTCGATGGACGAGAATACGCTGTAGACACCGGTTTTATTGTATTTAATGACCGTACTTACCCCAATTTTGAGAAGTTACTAGCGCGTATTGGGGTTAATCGCCAACCCACCCAAATGAGTTTTAGTGTTCATAATGAACAAACGGGTTTTGAATACAATGGCCATACCTTTACTAGTTTATTTGCCCAAAAGCGTAATATCTTTCGTCCTCGGTTTTGGAAATTGCTCAGCGATATTGTGCGTTTTAATAAACTGTGTAAGTCATTACACGCAGCTAATCAATACCAACAAGGGCAAACATTAGGCGCCTTGCTTGATCAACATGGCTTTAACGAGTTCTTTCGCTACCATTATATTTTGCCCATGGGCGCGGCGATTTGGTCTACCAGCATTAAAGAAATGAGCAATGTGGGTGTTGAATTTTTTGTAAAGTTCTTTTTTAACCATGGCCTATTAGATATTACTAATCGTCCACAGTGGTATGTGATCCCCGGTGGTTCTCGTGAATACATCGCGCCATTAATTAAAGGGTTTGCCGACAAAATTCAGCTCAATAGTCACATCAAAACAGTAAAACGAAATGAGCAGATTGTTACTATAGAGTTTGCTGACGGGCGTACTGAAACCTTTGATAAAGTGATTTTTGCCTGTCATTCAGACCAAGCGCTGGCCTTAATGGATGAGCCAACTATGGATGAACAAACTGTACTTGGTGCCATTCCGTACACTGAAAACTCAGTGATCCTACACACTGACACGAGTTTATTACCAAAGCGAAAAGCAGCGTGGGCCAGTTGGAATTACTTGTTAAATGATCACACCGACAACGCCGCAGTGGTCACTTACCAAATGAATATTTTACAAGGAATACACAGCGATACTCAGTTTTGCGTGAGCTTAAATTATCGTGACGGTATTGATAGAGCTAAAATTTTACGGGAATTTACTTACCATCACCCGGTGTTTAACAAAGCATCGATTGCAGCTCAAAAGCAAAAACCATTGATTGATGGTGAAAATAATAGCTTTTTCTGCGGTGCGTACTGGTACAACGGTTTTCATGAAGATGGTGTGAAAAGTGCAGTTGATGTCGCACGTCAATTAGGGGTTGAGTTTGACTAGCGCGGTTTATGTTGGCGATGTTAAGCATCGCCGATTTGCTGTTAAAGCACATCAATTTAAGTACCCTATGTATATGATGTGGGTTGATTTAATGGAACCGGATAGTTTAGATGGCGTTCACCCTTGGTTGGGCACGAAAGGTTTTAAGGCCCTAAAATTTTGCCAACAAGATTACCTAGCATACGCAGAGCAACCACAACACACCATTAGCCAACGCGCACTTACTAGAATTGCTCAGCTTGGCGTATCAGAGTCATTTACTCATGTTTATATGTTAGGGCAATTACGCTGTTTAGGGGTGTATTTCAGCCCAGTAAATTTCTATTTTTACCAAACGGCAACCGGTGACTTTACCCACATGGTTGCTGAGGTGAGCAACACGCCGTGGAACGAAAGACACTATTATTTAGTGCCACTTGCAAAAAAAGTGAACTTTAAAAAAGCTTTTTCCGTATCACCCTTTATGGATCTTGATATGAACTATCATTGGCATATCCGCTTTAATAAAGATAACACCATGATACATATTGAAAATAAAAAAGATGACCAGCTGTTGTTTGATGCCACTTTACGGCTTGAGCGACACACATTAACAAAGGCTGCGATCAGTCGTTTATTAAAACAGTTCCCAGCAATGACGTGGAGTATTTTTAAAGGTATTTACGTTCATGCTTTTAAGTTGCTTTGTAAACGTGTGCCATTTATTGGTCATTCAGGTAACGGCGGTTGAGATACTGTAATTAAATTTTAGGTGAAATTATGGAAAAAGTGTCCAGTTTAGAAAGTGGGCAATCGCACGATTGGCTAATCAAAGTATATAAAAAACTTGTTTTTGGTGCGTTTAATAGCCTAAAGGTAGGCCATATTACCTTAGTACATGGTAATGAGGTTGTTCATTTTGGCGACCATCAAAGTAAGTTGAAGGTGCAGTTAACTGTGCATGATGCCTTAATGTATAAAGCATTTGCTTTATCTGGAAGTGTTGGTGCGGGGGAATCTTACATTCTAGGTCATTGGGATTGCGATAATTTAACCGCATTGATTGAGATTTTTGCGATAAATCAGGCTGAGCTGGATGCGTTTGAGAAAAAATTTGCGTTTTTTAGCAATCTTTATTTTCGTCTTAATCACTTTAAAAATAAAAACTCGCAACACGGTTCGAAAAAGAACATAGTCGCCCATTATGATTTAGGCAATGATCTTTATTCATCGTTTTTAAGCACTGAAATGCTGTATTCGTGCGCTGTTTACCCCACGAAAGAGGCAACGCTTGAGCAAGCGCAAAGTTACAAATTGGACTTAATTTGTCAGCAAGTTGATTTACAGCAAGGAGACACTGTAATTGAAATTGGCACAGGCTGGGGGGCGTTTGCTATTCATGCTGCTACTCATTATGGTTGCCATGTTACGACTACGACAATCTCAGATGAACAACACGCTTATGTGGCACAAAAAATAGCCGAATTAGGGCTTGCAGATAAAATTACATTGTTGAAACAAGATTACCGTCTGCTTGAAGGGCGTTACGACAAGCTGGTTTCAATAGAGATGATTGAAGCTGTCGGCCATGAATTCTTACCCGGCTTCTTTCAAAAGTGTAATGCGTTATTGAAAGACTCTGGTGCAATGTTGATCCAAGCAATCACTATTGGTGATCAACGCTATCAGCATTATTTAAAAAACTCCGATTTTATTCAGCAATATATTTTCCCTGGTGGCTGTTTGCCCTGCATAGATGAAATGAATAAGCAAATTAAACAGCAAACCGATATGGTCGTACACAGTATTAAAGACATTGGTGTCCACTACGCTAGAACCTTGGCTGATTGGCGTACTCGGTTTATTGCAAGCTGGCCAGAGATTGACAAAGTAAAGTTTGATCAGCGTTTTTACCGTTTATGGTTGTTCTATCTAGCGTATTGCGAAGGGGCATTTCGTACCCGTGCAACCAGTACTGTGCACTTAGTGGCGCGTAAGCCCCGATTTAGCCACTCTGGTGATGATATTGCACTCGGTTATTAATTTTGCACTGTTCCAAAGTGTTTGGTTTATGGCTTTACTCTTTGAAAATAGGGCAAATTTACCTATAGCGACAGTGCTTATTTTGATGCTGTGGTTATCGAAACAACGTAAGCAAGATTCACTGCTGTTGTTGCTTGGCCTTAGTATCGCACTGTGCTTTGAATATATAATGGTGCAATTTGATTTGCTTGGCTTTAAATCAAACCCTTACCCCATCTGGTTGGTATTACTGTGGAGCGCACTGTTGTTGACTGTTAATACGTCAATGCAATTTCTAACCAGGCTTCCTTGGTATTTATCATGTGTTTTATGTACTGTGTTTGCACCGGCAAGTTATTGGGCTGGCGCGCGATTTGAGGTAATAACAATAGCCCAGCCACTGTGGTTTTTTTGGTTGGTATATGGTCTTAGTTGGGCGTTGATGTTTACCTTGATTATTTTTGCGAATAAAAAAATAGCGACTTATCTTCTTTTACACGATCGCTATGGCCATTAATCACGTATCAATCATTTATTATTTAAAGGATGAGTTATGCGTAAAATTACCGTTTATTTATTTACCCTCTTCTTGCTACTTTTATCAATCAATAGCTTAGCAGCACAGTTCAAACAAGTAGGCCAGAGTCGCTTTGAATACTACTTTTGGGATGTTTACGATGCAAAACTTGCTACTCCTTCAGGTCAATATCAGTTTGGCCAACACCCAAGCAAGTTATCGTTAACCTATTTAAGGGACTTTGCTGCCAAAGACATTGTTAAAGCCACCAATGAACAATGGCAGCATTTAGGAAAGAATGACTTGCTTGGTAAGTACGATAAAGAGTTGCTAGCGCTATGGCCAGATATAAAAGAAGGAGAAACACTTTCTTTTATAACGGATGAGCAAGGTAAAGGCACTTTTTACCATAATGATAGCAAGCTGGGTGGTATTGATGACAGTGAGTTTGCTGATCACTTTTTAGCTATTTGGCTATCACCGCAAACTTCGCAGCCTGCAATGCGTAAACAACTGATCGGGGAACAAAAATGAAAAAGTTAACATTAGCATTGATAGTCATTTTTTGTATTACATTAGTCAGCTGTGTTGCGCCAGATGTCGATCATTATCAGGGCAGCAGCCCTGAATTTAATTTTAAGCAATTTTTTAATGGCAGATTGAAAGCCTATGGCGTTGTGCAGGATTATAGCGGTGAACTAACCCGCAAGATGGTCGTTGATATGAACGCCAGCTGGGATGGCAATCAGGGCGTGATAGAGGAAGATTTCGTTTACGACGATGGCGAAACTCAGCGTCGAGTGTGGAAAATCACCTTAAATGACGATAATTCTCTAACGGGCACCGCCTCAGATGTGATTGGTATTGCTAAAGGTAGCAGTAATGGCAGTGTGTTTCATTGGCAATACACGCTTGAACTACCTTACCAAAATGACACCATTGAAGTTAATTTAGATGATTGGATGTACTTGGTAACACAATCGCGCTTGATTAACCGTACAGCTATTGATAAGTTTGGCATTGAGGTCGGGGAAGTGACCTTAGTTATCGAAAAAGTGGAATGATAAACAAATTGTCATATTGATTTGCCAAATTAGTGGTTACATTCACTGTTGGTTAATGTTTAAATCGATATTTATTTGGGCAATTATTTAAAATTTACTCATTTTTTAAGAATTTACGCAAAAAAGGCATTTTGCTGTTGCCAAGACTTAAAAAATGCATAAAGATAGGTTTTGCGAAGGCAAAATAATAACGAATAGGAATTTAACAAATGAATAAAGCTCAATTAGTTGAAAAAATCGCTACTGATGCAGAAATCTCTAAAGCAGCAGCAACACGTGCACTTGATGCATTCACTGGTGCTGTTACTTCTTCTTTAAAAGATGGTAATTCAGTTGCATTAGTTGGTTTCGGTACTTTCTCTGTAAAAGAGCGTGCTGCACGTACTGGTCGTAACCCACAAACTGGTGCAGAAATTCAAATTGCAGCGGCAACTATCCCAAGCTTTAAAGCGGGTAAAGGTCTAAAAGATCAAGTTAATCCTTAATCAAGTAAATTGATTAAATAAAAAAGGGCTAGTTAGCCCTTTTTTTGTTGCGAAAATGAGTGTTACGCTTTTAACGCTTTATCACCACGACCAATGCCAACGGCACCAGAGCGAACCACTTCAATAATATCGGTTTCATGGCGTAGGGTATCCAAAAACGACTCAATCTTATCTGTGCTGCTAACAAGCTGTAATGTGTAACTATTACGACCCATGTCTAAAATAGCCCCTTGAAATACATCAACAACACGTGTTACCGCTGCTCGTTTTGCTTCGTCTTGCGCGAATACTTTGACTAATAGCAGCTCTCGCTCAATATGCGACATTTCAGTTAAATCGATAATTTTTAGTACATCGACGAGTTTATTTACCTGCTTAGTGATTTGCTCAACCACACGATCATCACCCATAGTGGTAATCGTTATACGAGACAGTGAATGATCGTCAGTTGTGCCAACGGTTAAACTATCAATGTTGTAAGCGCGTTGTGAAAACAGGCCAACAATGCGAGATAAAGAGCCCGGTTCATTTTCAAGTAAAATAGATAAGATACGGCGCATTATGCTTTCACTCCTTTACGTAACCACATGTCATCAACTGCCCCAAGTTTAATTTGCATCGGGTAGACATGTTCATTTTCATCAACCAAAATATCTAAAAATACTAGACGATCATTTATCGACATTGCTCTATCAATAGCTGGTTGTAGTTCATCGAGTGTGTTGACGCGAATACCTACGTGCCCATAACTTTCGGCAAGTTTGACAAAATCAGGTAGCGACTCCATATAAGACGATGAGTGGCGTCCACCATAAACCATGTCTTGCCATTGGCGAACCATCCCTAATGAGCGGTTATTCAGTGACACAACTTTGACTGCTAAGTTATATTGTAAACAGGTTGATAGTTCTTGAATGTTCATTTGAATTGAACCATCGCCGGTCACACAAATAGATTCTTTATCAGGAAATGCCAGCTTTACACCCATTGCTGCGGGTAAGCCAAACCCCATTGTGCCAAGCCCACCTGAGTTGATCCACTGACGTGGGTTTTTAAACGGGTAGTACTGCGCGGCAAACATTTGATGTTGACCCACATCGGAGCTGATATAAGCATCACCATGGGTGGCTTTATAAATTGCTTCAATGACCGCTTGAGGCTTGATTTTGTCGCCTTCATGGTTGTAGCTCAAACATTTTTGCTCACGCCAGCTGATGATTTGACGCCACCAATCTTCTTGCGCACTACGGTCTATTTTAATGGGGCTTTTATCAATTGCAGTTTGTAATTGCTCAAGTACTGTTGATAAACAACCTACAACTGGAATGTGCGCCTTAATTGTTTTAGAAATTGATGTTGGGTCGACATCAACATGGACAATAGTCGCGTTAGGGCAGAATTTTTTGACGTTGTTGGTTACTCGATCATCAAAGCGCGCGCCTAATGCTAGAATCACATCGGCATTGGCCATTGCTTTGTTTGCCTCAAGGCTGCCATGCATACCAAGCATGCCAATAAAATTAGGATGCACACCTGAAATACCACCTAAACCCATTAAGGTATTGGTAATTGGCGCATTGAGTGACTCAACCAAGTGGGTTAGTTGCTCAGAGGTGTTAGAAATAACAATACCACCACCAGAATAGATAACTAATTTTTTAGCTTCTAATATAGCGGTAACGGCTTTACGAATTTGCTTTGGGTGGCCTTTAGTATTCGGGCTATAGGTTCTCAGCTCTGTTGCAGGTGGGAACTCAAAATCAAATTTTAGTGCCGGATTTAACATATCTTTCGGTAGTTCAACAACCACAGGACCAGGGCGACCTGTGCTGGCAATATAAAATGCTTTCGCTAAAATTGCAGGGATATCCTTTGCGCTACGACAGTTAAAACTATGTTTAACTATTGGGCGTGAACAGCCAATAATATCGGTTTCTTGAAACGCGTCATCACCAATTAAGTTCGTTGGCACTTGACCTGAGAGCACCACCATTGGAATTGAATCCATATAAGCGGTTGCAATACCTGTAATGCAATTGGTTGCACCAGGTCCTGAAGTGGCTAATACAACACCCACCTCGCCGGTTGCACGAGCGTAGCCATCGGCCATATGAGTGGCTGCTTGTTCATGACGCACTAAGATATGTTCAACATCATCTTGTTGAAATAATGCATCATATAAATCTAATACTGAACCACCGGGGTAGCCAAATATATATTTTACTCGCAATGCTTTTAATGCCTGAACAACTAGTTCGGAGCCATTATATTGTTGTGTACTCATCCTCATTCCTCTGCGTGCCTAATACCTTTGTAAAATAGCGGTTCGAGAGTATTGACTCTGTTCGCTATTTAATCGCAATGGCATTGTATTTTAAATGCATAAAAAAACCCCCGCTGAAGGCGGGGGTTTTTAAAAAGCGTATTCACCTTTTAATACATCCCCGCTGGGCTTAAGACTAAGACCAGTACGAGTACATTGATAAGGTGACGTTGGTTATTCATAGCGCTGTTATTCTTCTATTTGTTTTGTTATAAAAATTTTAATGGTGCGTTACATTGTGCAACCTATTAGGTAATAAAAAGCACAACTCATTCACTAAATTTAATACCCTTATTTTTAAAGCTTTTGTCATTCGATGTCAACTGTGAATGTGAAAACTTGCATTAAATTTCCAAAATAAATGTTTTTTCATTTTAAAGTTGCTTTAATTTGTAATTAAAATGACAAAAACAAAAGAAATTATGCGATTTTTATATGTGAACCGTTTTACTGCTTGTAGCGTAAAATAGCATGTACCTTTTTGAATAGTTCGCTATGATGGCAACAATACAGTGGGAAGTAGGTGATAAAGTGAAAAATGTACAATGGTTCTTTGTCTTGATGCTGACATTATTAACTCAGCCAACTATCGCAAAGCCACAATCAAGTAGCCCAACCGACATTGGTGTGATCAACAAAGAACGGATCCTCTATTGGCTAAATAAACGAGGACAGCTTAATGATCACTCTGATACTCAGTCGCTGTTAAATGATTATATAGGTCAAGGTGGAACCCACCTTTTTCAGAAGCAGCATATACCTGCGTTATTAAATCAACAACGTACAATAGCAAAGCGCATGGCAAGTGTGTCTGCTCAATTACCTAATGAACACAAGAATACCGTAAAGGTTCTCGCTATTTTAGTCGACTTTGCGGATTTACCCCATGATGAGCATGGTTTTGTTGCTGCTGACACGGATATGTATTATGAAGACTACAGTATCGAGCACTATCAACAAATGTTGTTCTCAACTACAGGTTATAAAGGGCCGCAACAGCAAACATTGCAAACTGCGTATCAATATTACCAGCAAGCGTCAGGAGAAAGCTTAGCTTTTACAGGCAATGTCTATGGCTGGGTAAGGGCGGATAGTAAAGCCAGTAGTTATGGAGCACGTCAAGGCGATAATAATGATATTGATGCACCGCGGCTAGTACACGAAGCGGTAGAAAAAGCAGTTGCGCAATTTAATATTAATTTAGCTGACTATGATTTGACCGACTTAGATGATCTTGATGGTGATGGAATAACCAATGAACCTGATGGCATCATTGACCATGTGATGATTTTTCATTCAAGTATTGGTGAGGAAGCGGGTGGTGGCGTTCTTGGCACTGATGCTATCTGGTCACATCGCTATTATGTGTATGGCGATGCCGAGGACTCGACTACTGTTATTAGTAACAGCGACATTCGTTTATTTGGTTATACGATTAATCCAATTGATGCAGGCATTGGCGTGGTTGTGCATGAGTTTGGTCATGATCTTGGCTTGCCTGATGAATATGATTTAACCGGTAGTGAACTTGGTGAACCGGTTGCGCTTTGGTCTGTTATGTCGGGCGGTAGCTGGGCAGGTTTCCCAAGTGGTTCACAGCCGGTTATGTTTAGTCCGTATGCGCTTGAGTACTTACAAAATCGATACCAAGGTAATTGGTTAAATCAAGTTAATATTTCACTAGATGAAGTTCCAAATAACTCACAACACATACTTCAGCATAGTAGCGGTACTTCTGCAGCACTTAATCAACTTAAGATCACTTTGCCAGCGAGTTTAGAATCGTTTTATCAAGCGGTAGAAGGCCGATTTCAATACTACTCCGGCAGTGGCGATAATATTGCTCATAGTATGGCCTTTAAAATAGATATACCAGCGAGTGAAGTGCCAACCTATTTAGATTTAAGTGCGTATTACAGCATAGAAGACCATTATGATTATGCCCAAGTGCTGGTTAATGGCCAAGCAATGGCTTCTCAGTATACTAAAGAGAATAATCCTTTTTATGAGCAACTTGGTCATTACATCAGTGGATCTTCAAGCGCGGTCGTTGGGAGACAGCAACCCAATAATTACCTACGGCATCGGTTTGATTTATCGGACTACGCGGGACAGAGTATTACCCTTGCCTTTACGTATAAAACAGATGTTTATACCAACTACTTTGGTTTTGTGGTTGATGATTTAAGTATTAGCCAAGGGAATACGCTCGTTTGGCAAGAAAACGCAGAGCAAGTACCTGCCGTGCAACTAACTGGTTTTAGCCGTGTGGGTGAACACATTTATGCAAAACCACAGCATTACTATTTGCAGTTACGTAGCCATTTAGGAATTGACAGTGGCTTACAAGCTGAACAGTATTCGCCGGGGTTGCTACTTTGGTCTGCTAATGAACAATTTTCAGATAACAACACCCCAGAGCATGTTGGTGAGGGCTTCATATTAGTTGTCGATGCAGATCAAAATGCGATTACTAAAGGGGCTAGTGATGAAGTTGCCAGTACCACAATTCAATTACGTGATGCTGCATTTAGCCTTTATGGGCAGCGACAGGGGCTGGGCGATACAGAGTTAACAGCCATCACGAAATTTACTGATGTTAATGATTATAGCTTTATCGAGCAGCCAGCTTCTGGTGTTAAATTGTCTCCGCTCGGTTTTAACTTCTCCATTATTGATCAAGCCGTAGATAACAGCTCAATCGAGTTATTGTTAGGCTTTACGGCGCAATCAGGGATCACGGCAGTGGTCAATGATCTTGATGTGAGCTTTGAAATTAAGGGGATGACATTAACACCAACAGATAGTTTTAGCTGGCAGTTTGGCGATGGAAAAAATAGTGAAGAGCTACGCCCTGACCATCAGTATGCTGATTATGGCAGTTATACAGTGAGCTTTACTCGCATAGATGAACAAGAGCGCCAGTTTCAAGAAACGATGACACTGCTGCTAACAGAGCCACTTACAATTACAGGTATTGATACCAATACAGAGCAAGGAACTGTCACTGCACAAGTGGTTATTTCAGGCGGGCAAGCACCGTATAATTACACATGGCAACTTGGTGATGGCTCAACGTCTACAGGGCAAACTATAAGTTATATGTATGAACACAGCGGTGATTATACACTTCATGTAACTGTCACGGATGCCAATAATGAAATGCAGTCTTTTGCAACAAGCGTTTCCCCAAAGGTGCCATTTACCGCTCAAGCACAGTATAACGCAAATCGCTTATTGGTTAACTTTATTAGTGATCTGCAAGGGGGATTTAATAATTATACTTACACTTGGGATTTTGGTGATAGCAGTACTGTAAGTAGACTTGCTAACCCTTCTCACACGTATAGCGAGCCTGGAAGTTACACTGTGACGCTGACAGTTTCAGACACTTCCCCCGATGGTCTTGAACAAACATTGCCAGTGATTAAACTGCAAGTGGCAGTACAAAAACAAACTGCGAGTGCAGGCTCCAGCGGTGGCGGTATCCTATGGTTGATGTTAGTACTTTTACCTATCAGTTTACGACGCAGGAAACTGTAATATCGTTAACGAAAAAGCCAGTAAACACTGGCTTTCTTTTTAGCGGTTATATTATTCGTTTTAATTATAAACGGTCAATAACAGCTTGTGTGAAGTCAGTTGTGCCGTGATTACCACCTAAATCGCGAGTAGTACGGTCACCCGTTTTAATAACGTCTGCTACTGCACTACGGATACGCTCTGCAGTGTCACCCATTTCTAAATGCTCTAACATTTGGATAGATGCTAAAATTACAGATGTTGGGTTTGCTAAGTTTTTACCTGCAATATCAGGTGCACTACCGTGAACGGCTTCAAAGATTGCTGCAGTTTCACCAATATTAGCACCTGGCGCCATACCTAAGCCACCGACTAAACCTGCACATAAATCTGATAAAATATCACCAAACAGGTTGGTCGTTACAATGACATCAAACTCTTCAGGGCTCATAACAAGCTTCATACACGTTGCATCAACGATCATTTCTGTTGATTCAATTTCAGGGTAACGTTCAGCCACTTCACGGGCGACCTTTAAAAATAAACCTGACGTTGATTTTAAAATGTTCGCTTTATGAACGGCTGTTACTTTTTTACGGCCCTCACGAACTGCAAGCTCGTATGCAAAAGTAACGATTTTTTCAGCACCTTCACGGGTGATCATCGACATAGCTTGTGCTTCGTTACCATCTTCAGAGGTTACTTGGCCTAAGCCTGAGTACATGCCTTGGGTGTTTTCACGTACAGTGATGATATCGATATCTTCATAACGCGCTTTAGTGCCGATAAAAGATTTTACAGGGCGAACATTGGCATATAGACCAAATTGCTTACGTAAAGTTACATTGATTGAAGTAAACCCTTCACCCACTGGCGTTGTTAGCGGACCTTTAAGGGTAATTTTATTACGTGCAATCGTATCGATCGTTTCTTGCGGTAATAATTCACCGGTCTTTTCTAAGGCTGCAAGACCTGCATCAACGAATTCATAATCAAAATCGCACCCTGCGGCTGTTAAGATCTCAAGAGCTGAATCAATAATACTTGGACCGATGCCGTCGCCTTTGATCACTGTGATGGTTTGTTTGGCCATGAACTTTTCCTATTACGAGTTAGAGAAGCACGTAAATATGTCGCATTGTTAAACTGCGATAGCTTGTTAGATTATTTACGTGAATGAGTTTGAAAATGTAAGCGGCTTTTATAGCAATTTATTCAACTTTTTGCCAGTAAAACCCGTGAAAACGCTCCTAATTAGTCACAATGTCTAATAAGTATTCATACACTACTACACAAACCTAAACTGGGTAGTTGACTGTAAAATTGTTTACTGGATTGCCAATCGAGTCGTTTCAGTACCTGTTCAAAAGTATCTGTTTGCCAACGACTTTGCTGAGCATTTGGTTGAAATACCTTGATTACCACCAATTTTATTGCAACCCATAGTTGCGCTTGTGTAGATAAAAGTTGCTTTTGCTGTTGCTCTGCATCCAATAGGGCTTGGGCCCATGGGTTGTCGCCTAGCAGTTCAAGTAGATAAGCTGTTAAATGTTCACTATCATCAATTGTCACGCCAAATAACCAAGAAAATGGCATACTTACATCACTTTTTAGCTGTTTTTCATGCAATACTTTACGGCTTATTGTAGTACTGCAATGCTCGATTAAGTAACTTACATAGCCGTAAATGGGTAATGCGAGTAGTTCAAACTGACTATGCTTATCATGACTAACAAGTAGATCTAGCAAGCGTATAATCGCCTGTAAGCGTAGTTGTACATGTTGCATCAATGGATGGGCTTGATGATTCACAAGTTGTTCAAACAGCACCTGTTGAATGATAGCGGGGGCATTATATAAACCAACCATTGATAAACAGTGACGTAGATCTTTCCCTGCTAAATGTTCTTTATTATATGGCCTGACTGCTTCACGTAGTAATTCAATCGTTGTACGGCGGTGAGACAGGAGTTTAGCAAGTGCACTGTATGAATACTCTTTCTGTATTTTAACTTGGCTTATCAACAGTAATAACTGTTGTTTTTCAGCATCAATAACTTTGACAGGCGATGCGATATGGTCCGTAAACCATACACTAAATAATAACCGTTTATCGATACTGGGTCGTTGCTTTGAGTTTGACTCTAATCTTGCTTTAACACTGTACCATTTCGCTTTTTGCTGCTCACTTAATGCAATTAATACATGACGTTGGCGAGAGTCTTTTCCAACATAAGTCAACTGCTGATCATGATACTGTATTAAAGCACCTGGTAAGTAAGGACCAATGTGAGCAATTAATGCTTTTAATGCGTGTTGTGCAAACAAGTTAGGGGTACGAATGTAAATATCAGCAATTGCTTTGTATATATCAACGTGGTCGTTTTGCGTACGATACGTAATGTTCATAGCTATTACATTTGCTAATGCCACTAAGGTCGTTGGTCCATCGTAGAGCATGATTTTTGGCGTACTTAACAGTGCCTGTTTATATTTATTCAAGCGCGATAAAATACCTGCAATATGCGCTGTTGGTATATTTGCCGCCTGTAGTAATTTAACTGCGAGCTGATGGCGCGATTGCCACTGTTTTTTTTCTTGTAAGTTGAGAGGCTGGCGCAGTGCTAATTTATTGGTTTGAGTTTGCACGCATAAATAATTGGTTAAACACACACAAATAAGAAGCTGGGTGATTTTACTGTCGTAGCTTAAAGAGTGACACAATGCACAAATAATAACACATTGATTGACGACTAAATTCGTTGTGTAACCATGGCTGTCAACATAAAGGCAAAGTTGTGCTTGCATCGCATTTGGATGTGTTTGGTAGAGCGTATAATACTGCTCAGCCAGTTGGCACAAAAGCGGATAAATTTGCGGCCATTGATTTTTGTTATGATAAAACCGTAACACTTGATGAGTTTTGTCAAAAAGGCTTGCAAGATCCTGTGCGCAGGGATTATCCATAGTTAATCAATTACCCGTGTTGCTCGTATACGTCAAATGCACTGGGTCCCCATAAAATTAATTCACCATTTTTAAACAGTAAACCTGTGCATTCGTCCATTGTGGTGATCCCATCCGATTTGACATGTTGTGTACGGTAAAAAATAATTTGCCATACTTGTTCGTTATCACGTTTAGCAAAAGTTAGATCTGGACTGCCTAAATACTCTAACACAGTGTTTAAGGTCGTAGGTGTTTCTACACTTAACTTAGCGATATAACGTTTATTGAATGCTTCTCGGTCCTGCCAGATCATTGCCTGTGGATCATCTTTATAAAAAGTGATGACCAAAGTTGCGATCAAGGCATATACACCTAAACCTAATATGAGATAGCGAAAAACTTTCTTAAACATTTTACACTCTTACACTGAGACTTAAACCGAGTATACGCATAGTTCAAATTCAGTGCTACGAGAATGCGATTAATTGAGCCTTAACTGCTTTAAACTAAAGCCTAAATTAATATCTGTACGTAAAGCCACCAAATGTTTAGAGGTAATATAGTCTGTCATACCTGCTGCTAATTTTTTACGCACAGCGGGAGATAGCGTCTCATCTTCAGTGGCTTGGGCAATATCTGTATGCTTGCTGATAATTTCAATGGCTGTTTTACTGCCTATCCCTTTAACGCCGGGAATGTCATTGGTTTTATCGCCGGCCATAGCCCAAAAATCAATTAATCTTGACTGTTGAACACCAAATCGTTTTTCGATTGCAGCGTGATCTAAATACTCTTTTTTAAAATAGTCATACACATTGATGTAGTTATTTAAGCTTGGTAAAAAACCTTTATCGGTAGAAACAATCGTGCTGCACAATTGATTGTCAGCCATTTTATGGGCTAAGGTGGCAATGATATCATCGGCTTCATCATTTAGCGGCGTAAACACCACCATACCAGTTTGTTCAATCGCATGTTTAAACTTATCTAATGCGTTTTGTAGCGTTGCTGGCATCGGTGCACGGCTACTTTTATAATGTTGGTAATAATGATAACGCCAGCTTTTATCGCCATCGAATACAGCGATTGCATGGCTGGCTTGGGTGATCTTAATAAGCTTTTCACAGGCATGAGCAACCCGCGCGCAGCAGGTAATGATCATTTGCTCATCACTGCCTTTATTTTGATTACTATCTACTGCATAGATGCGCCTAATTAAATTAAGCGCATCTATTAAAAGTAACTGACCTGACACAACTATATTTACCCTTATGCCTTAACTTCATAACATGGTACATATTTACTACCTGGAAGTTTCATTCTACCTTGCTCAACAAATGCTTGTAGTAGCCTGTCCATTGCTTTCATTAGCGCCGGCTCGCCACTAATTACAAAGCGACCGTGCTGTTTAATCGCTTGGATACCTTCGTCTTTTACATTGCCGGCCACTATCCCTGAAAATGCACGCCGTAAGTTAGCGGCAAGTAATTGCTTTTCTTGGTTTAAATGCAAATCAAGGCTGGCCATATTGTTATGGGTAGGCGCAAACGGTTTTTGAAATTCATTATCGATTTTCAATGTCCAGTTAAAATAATAAGCATCCCCTTGGCTCTTACGATAATCACGAACATTTGCCATTGCAGATTTGAGCTTGATACCGACTAACTCAGGGTTATCAATGATCACTTCAAATTTATCAAGGGCTTCTTTGCCGAGCGTCATTTCAATAAATTGGCATAGCTCAGTAAAATAATTCTCACTCTCTTTAGGCCCAGTTAAAATAACGGGCAATGACTGTTTAGCGTTGTCAGGGTGAAGTAATATACCTAATAAATATAATAATTCTTCAGCTGTCCCTGCGCCACCTGGGAAAATTATAATAGCGTGCGCAGTACGTACAAAGGCTTCAAGGCGTTTTTCGATATCAGGCAGAATAACCAGCTCATTAACGATTGGATTGGGTGGTTCAGCGGCAATAATACTCGGCTCTGTTAAACCTAAATAGCGGTTGTTGGTGTTTCGTTGCTTCGCATGACCAATTGTAGCACCTTTCATCGGGCCCTTCATTGCACCTGGGCCACAGCCAGTACAAATGTTTAAGCCACGTAAGCCTAATTCGTAACCAACTTGTTTGGTGTATTTGTATTCTACTTCATTTATTGAATGGCCGCCCCAACAAACAATCATACTTGGGTCGCTATTAACGCGCAGGGCCGCTGCATTGCGCAGCATGTCAAACACCATATGGGTAATGGCTTTTTGTTCGCTTAAATCTTTTTCATACTTTTGACAGATAAATAAAATGTCACGAATTACAGAGAAAATATGCTCGTGAATACCGGTAATTATTTCACCATCAACAAACGCCGTTGTTGGCGGATTGAGTAGCTCAATTTTAATGCCGCGTTCACGGCTAAGTAAACGAATATCAAAATCTTCATATTTGTCATAAATCTCTGAGCTTGAATCAGTGTGGCTACCCACATTGAGAACAGCTAAAGCACAATTTCTAAATAACTTATAACGCTCGCTGGTGGATGATTGCTCTAATAAATCTACTTCAAGTTGCGACAGTAAATCTAACACACCTGTCGGGTTTAACTGTATTAACATAGGCATTCTCCTTGCTTTTGAAAGCAGTGGGGGAGTCGTGATTATTTATTGATACATAAACGGTCACGACCGGTTTTTTTGGCTTTGTAAAGAGCATCATCAGCACGATCAAATGCACTCAAAGGTGTATCGCCTTTCTTAAATTGAGTAGCACCGATTGAAATTGTGATCTCTACTTGTTTATCTTTAAACTTAAACGGAATTCCCTTAACCGCTTTTCTAATTTTTTCAAGAGGTTGACTGGCATACTCTAAAGACATACCTGGCATTAATAACACGAATTCTTCACCGCCGTAACGCGCAATAAAGTCAGATTTACGAATAGACATCTGCAATGCTTTGGCAATCACTTGCAGTGTTTTATCACCGGCACTATGGCCGTATTTATCATTAATAGATTTAAAGTGATCGACATCAATCACCACTAGTGTGACATCGGACTCTTGCACCGCAAATAAATGAAATTCATGGTTAAATCGCTCATCAAACGCAGCTCGGTTAGGTAATTTCGTTAAGCTATCAAGTAAACTTTTAAAGCGTTGTTCATGCAAACGTTTTTTATATTTTGATAACTTAGTTTCAAGATTACCAATGCGTTGATTTATTTCTTGAAAACTGCCAAGTAACATTTCTCGGTCCTGTTGTTCAAGACGTTCTTTTTCGATTAAATCTTGGCTAAGTGATTTTAATTCGTTATCCACGAGTGCTTTTAATGCTGAAATTGATGTGGCATTTTGTGTTTGCGTTGTTAGATTATTAATTTTACCTTCGATGCGTTTATTAAGCGCATCAAATTCAGCCCCCATCGCTTCAGAATGTTTGCTCGTAGAGACGATTGAGTGATGCAATTCTTCAAGAGTTTGATTTAATGAAACTAAAAAACTTTGGGCTGATTGACGCTCTTTACTAATATTCCCAGCAATAATTTTGATTATTTCAATTGCTGCACGTAACAAATCATCGACAGAATCGGTTTCAGAAATATTATTCTTAATTGTTTTTACTTGATCTGCTGCTTCATCTTCAAAAACTAAATCGTTCGCTAAATTTAATAACTCTTTTGCTAATGAAGGCTGCGCGGCTGTTTGCTGGCTATCAGATAAAGTGAGTTTGGCATGCAGTGCTTGGTGATAAATAGCCACTAAACGATTAAGCAGCGGGGTAAAGTCACGCGTTGATTGTACGTTATTGAGCTCATGATCAAGTAAATGGCGCAAGGTCCTGCGCGCATCTTCAGGTAACCCTTTGGTTTTTTGTAATAACTTACCAGCATCAAGGACACTATTATGAAGTTCACGTTGATGAGCGGCTTGTTGGGCTTCTTGACTTTTTAATAGCGTCAAAATCTCATCGATAAGGGGAGAGAAAGCCTCAAAGTCAACGCCTTTGCTAAGGGCACTGCGAAATTTGGCTAAGCGGTTATCCAGTTCGATATCCATGCCCTTACAACTCAAAGAGAGTTTTGCTGCAAAATTACTTAGGGTGTCTACTTGGTGTTTTCGTGCATGTTCAAGGACCATGCGAGTATCAATGGCCTGTTTAAGTTTTTTATTTAAAACTTCGAGCTGTTGTGACACTAAAAATTCCGCCATTGATTTAATCTTTATTGGACTAAGTTTACAACAAAAACGGCACAAATGTAGTCACTAAGTCAAAAACTTAGCTTTTGTTGATGATTTTTATTCATCGAACCTATCTGGACGTGAATTTATCGCTTTTAATTCACATTTCCTATCATCGTTGTTAGGCTCAAGCACAATTATGAACACTGGATATAAGAATTAAGAACCGTTATGAAAAAGTTTTTAGCTTTGTCGGTATTAGCCGCATTTTCTCAATCGGTGTGGGCCGATGTTAATTATTCACTTGCTGTCACTCAACCTGAACATCATTTAGGTAATGTGAGTGTTGAATTTCCACAAACCGCGCAAGCACATTTAGATGTAAAATTACCAGCTTGGCGTACCGGCCGTTATGAAATTTTAAACTTGGCCAATGGTGTACGTTTTTTTGAGGCCAAAGATGAGAATGGTAAAGCATTAAAATGGGAAAAAGTGGATGCTAGTACTTGGCGTGTTCATCTTAACGAACCTACAGAAGTAAATATTGATTACCAGGTTTATGCGAATGAACTGGGTAAACGTGCACGCCATATTGATGATAGTCACGCGTTCATTGATGCTTCAGGCTTTTTCATGTTTAGCGAAGCATTTCGCCAAGAACCCGTTACTGTAAAGCTTGATGTGCCTAAAGCATGGCGTTCAGTATCGGGAATGGACAATGCCGGTTCTAAGCATAGTTTTAAAGCCGCCGATTACGACGTATTAGTTGATTCACCGATCGAAACCGGTATTAATGAGTTACATAAATTCAAGGTTGATGGCCGAGATTATGAACTGGTAATTTGGGGCGAAGGTAACTACGATGTTGATTTAATGCTTAAAGATTTAAAGAAACTAGTTACTACAGGCAGTGTGATCTGGGATGATTACCCTTATCAGCGTTACGTCTTTATGGTGCACGCTACATCGGGTGCAGGTGGCGCAACAGAGCATATCAATTCAACCATTATTCAGCGTCCACGTGATCGTTTTGGTTCACGTGAAGACTACCTTGCGTTTATTAGCACGGCAGCTCATGAATTTATTCATACCTGGAATGTAAAAGCCTATAGACCAGAAGGTCTAGTGCCTTACGACTACACACATATGAACTTTGATAAGTTACTTTGGATTGCTGAAGGCTCAACCAGTTATTTTGAAGATCACTTAATGGTACGCGCAGGTATATCAACCACTGATGAATTTCTTAATACCTTAACAAAAACGGTTAACCGCCACCTTGCGACTCCAGGGCGCGAAGTGCAAAGCGCCACAGAAACTAGCTTTGACAAATGGATCAACCAAGGCGGCGACCATGCGCGCAATTACAGTACTAATATATACTCAGAGGGTGCGTTGATCTCGATGGCGCTTGATATTGATCTACTCGATAAAAGTCAAGGCAAACAGAGTTACCGCGATGTTCACCGTGCATTGTATAGTCAATATAAAATGCCTCATGGCTTTAGTGTCAATGATGTTAAAGCTATCTTAAAAGAGTTAACTGGTCGCGATTACAGCAACTGGTGGGCAGACAATGTTGATGCACCTGCTGCTATCGATTTTGATGCTTTGTTTGCAAAAGTGGGTTTAGAGTTAGTACGTCCTAAAGGCGCTAAAGCGGTTGCTAGTATTGATGCTGTAGCAAAAAATAGCGGTGAGTTACTCACCTTAACGCATGTACGTCGTGATGGCGCTGCATGGCAGGCGGGCTTAACTACTGATGATAAAATTGTCGCTATTAATAAAAAGCATGTAGGCAAAGATTTAACAGCAAGCTTAGAGACCTTCAAAGCAGGCGATAAAGTGACCATTGATTTTATTCGTCGCGATGCGCTGCAAACGACGACACTCGAGCTCAATGAAGACTTTGATAAAGACAAAAAGCTGGTTGCTCGTAAAGGGGCAACCACAGAGCAAATGGCGTTATTTAAAGCGTGGATGGGTGTCGAGCACCCAAATTTAGCTAAAAAATAACTGCGTTATTGTTTTAAAACGTTATTGATAAAAGGAGCTGCGGCTCCTTTTTTATAATCACTGTTACATAAGGCATGTTTGGTGTGTTTAACGAAGTCTGCAGTGGCAAATTTATTTTTCACGGCACTCGATAGTTGCTGACCTTTTCGTGTTAAAAATGATTTTTTAACACGCACTGCACTGCGCGATTTTATATCACTGACTTGCTCACAATTTTGAGCAAAGGGATAGGGCAGTAACGAATAGCCAGCTACCTGTGTTTCCCAGATATGTTGTAAATCACAATCCACAGGACGGCCAAATGTGTCTGTCGCCGCTAATAATTGTTTGGCACCTTGATAACTAATAGCTGTTGCACAACAGCCTGTCATCAATTTTTTATGTATGACTAGCTGCTGTTCATGCTGCAAAGGAACTTGGTAGGCAACAGGGCGAGTCCGGTTTTGATAAGCAGAGAGTTTTATCATCTGCCAATCAAAGGGGAGTTGTTCAATGTTTTTGATAGTATTATTGAGATCAGTGTCTAAGATAAAGTCATCTTCGAGCACAATCGCGTAATCAAGCTGCCTTTCAACTATTGTTTGCCATGCTTTACGGTGGCTTAGGTAACAGCCAATCTGTCCTACGCTCAATGAGTAGTGGTAGTTCTGCTTATTAAGTACAGCGCTGTAGTGACGATTTAGCTGCGCTGGTGTCAGTATCGCTCCATCAATAGCATCTATACGCTCAAAACTCAGCCCATATTTGGCTAATTGTTGCTGGCTGGTTGTTAACCGCTCAGGAGAGTGAGCTAGATTGATTACAAGAATAGTAGGCATGGTTAGGCCGAATTACTAAAGAGTAGTTAAACCTTAGCGACTCTGAATGACAATTTGATTGCAGTGTTATGTCGTTTTAGTTGCGTGGATTGTCAAACTATTAGCACAATAGGGGCTTAAGATAACGCAGTGTATATTTTGTTACATTATAATAGTGCAGTTTAGTCGCAGAAATATTGACCCAAATAAGTGTTCACGCGTAACCTGCCGTTTAAATAACAAAAAGGACTAAAAATGCGTTTAAAACCTCTTATCGCAATGCTTGCTATTGCAGTCTCTGGTACTTCTTTTGCTGATGAAGGGATGTGGCAACCTCATCAATTGCCAGATCTTGAATCGATTCTTAAAGCTAAAGGGCTGGAAATTGATGCTAAATCTATCTCTAAATTAACCGAATTTCCAATGAATGCTGTAATAAGCCTCGGTGGTTGCACAGCCTCATTTGTATCGCCTAAAGGGTTAGTCGTTACCAATCATCATTGCGCATATGGTTCGATTCAGTACAACTCTACACCTGAGAACAATATATTAGAAAATGGTTTCTTGGCAAAAACACCTGCTGAAGATTTACCTGCGGCACCAGGCTCTCGCGTATACGTGACAGAAACTGTTACTGATGTAACTGACAAAGTGATCAAAGGGACTGAAAAGCTCAGTGCTAAAGCACGTTACGATGCCCTAGATAAAAATGAAAAAGCGCTAGTCGCCGAGTGTGAAGCAGATAAAAACTACCGTTGTAATGTGTACTCATTTCACGGTGGCTTAGAGTTTTATTTAATTAAATCTCTGGAAATTAAAGATGTACGTTTAGCGTACGCACCGGCGATGGGCGTAGGTAAATACGGCGGTGATATAGATAACTGGATGTGGCCGCGTCACACGGGTGATTTTTCTTTCTATCGTGCGTACGTAGGTAAAGATGGCAAACCGGCTGAATTTAGTGAAGATAATGTCCCTTACGTACCTGATTCATACCTCAGTGTAAGCGCTAAAGGCGTGCAAGAGGGCGACTTTGTAATGGTGACAGGTTACCCAGGGCGAACTAACCGTTACCGTATTGCCGCTGAAGTTGATTATGTATTTAACGAAGCTTATCCAAAATCGCGTGAGCATAATTCGAAGTATGTGTCTTTGATTGAAGAAAACTCAGAAGACGGTAGCAAAGCGCGCATTGCTTATGAAAGCACGATAGCGGGCTACAATAACTACATTAAAAACTACGGTTCAATGATAGAAAGCTTTAATAAAGGCACTATGTATGAGCGTAAAAAACAGTTTGAACAAGACTTAACAACTTGGATAAACAGCGACCGTAAGCGTAAAAAGCAATATGGCACAGTGTTAAATGACTTATCAACGCTGGTGGCTCAATCGCAGCAGCATAACCAACGTGACCGTATGCTAGGTTATGTGCACCGCTCACAAATGATCAGCACTGCCATCAGTTTGTATCGCCTTGCCTATGAGCAACAAAAACCGGATAGCGAGCGTGAATCAGGTTATCAAGAGCGTGATTTACCGCGCATTGAAGCCGGTTTAAAACGTATGACACGTCGGTTTGATACAAATGTTGATAAAGCAATTTTACTGCATTTTTTAGAGCTATACGCAGCCTTGCCAAAGCAAGAGCGCTTTGCAGAAGTTGATAAAGTCTTTAAGCTAGAAAATGGCTTTGATAACGCGAAGCACAGCGCATTGCTAGATAAAATGTATGCAAATTCAACACTTAATGATGAAGCGGTTCGCATCACATTATCTCAGCAAGCATTTTCGGAACTTGAGCAAAATCAAGACCCATTCATTCAATACGCAAAAGCAATTTTTGCAGTAATGAAAGCTGAGGAAGACAAAGACAAAGCACTTGCAGGTAAATTACAAGCGGCGCGTCCGCAGCTCATGAGCGCCATCATAGCGTTTAATGAAGCACAAAATAAACCTGTGTATGCCGATGCTAACAGTACACTACGAGTAACGTATGGCACTGTTGGCGGTTATTCACCACAAGATGGCCTAGTCGCAACTCCATTCACAACACTTGAAGGCTTACTTGCTAAAAATACCAATGTTGATCCATTTAATGCGCCTGAAAATCTGCAAAAACAGATCAAAGCTAAGTTATATGGCGATTACACGGGCGGTATGAATACTGTACCGGTTAATTTCTTATCAAATGTTGACACCACTGGTGGTAACTCAGGTTCGCCGACCCTTAATGGTAAGGCTGAGCTGGTAGGTTTACTGTTTGATGGCGTGTATGAAAGTATTATTGGTGATTGGGATTATAACCCTGCATTAAATCGCTCAATCCACGTTGACTCACGCTATATGTTATGGGTGATGGATAAAGTAGATAACGCACAAAACCTATTAGACGAAATGAAAATCGTAAAATAAGTAGCGAGTACAAAGTAATAGGGTGCTCAGAGTAGCGCCCTTTTTCTTTTATAAATTAATTATCTCAATTATTAATCAGCAGGATAAAGGGTACCGTTTTTATTTATGATGCTTTGCCATTTCTCTATCATGGTCTGTGCATTGGCAAATTCATCGGCTGAAAGTTGTGAGTACTGTTTTTGTTGGCTTAACTAGGCTTGGGTAAATAGAAATCCCAGTTATTAAGGTAATAATAAAAATTAGCAAGAGGAGTCAGTGTCGCTTTAGAATATGAGTCACAACCTTTAGCCTTTTCTAGGTGTTGCTAAGATCGCTTGTTTTTCGCTATCCGATAAAATAATCCAATCAAAAATTTCTTCACTGGTTCGGCCACATCCTTCGCAAATACCTTTACGACGATCGCATTGCCCAATGCAGTCGGTTTTATATGCAGATGTTGGTTTTTTAATTTTCTTTGTTGCCATAATGGGACTGTTCGCTGTACTTTTTAAAGAGTCTGAGGTTTACTAGCATTACTATTTATAAAAGGATTAGGTAATGAAATTATTCTTTATAGTCTGCTTGAGCTTAGTAACTAGCTTGGCAAACGCAAAAGATTATAGCAGTTTGTATGAAAAACTCGACCAATCAGTGGTGGTTATTTATGCCGATACCGACTTACAGCGAATTGAAAATGATCGCGCAGTAAAAACCACCTCAAGTAGTTTAGGCACAGGCTCCATTATTAATGATGAAGGGCTTATTTTAACCGCAGCACATGTAGTAAATGATGCGGATGAGTTAACTGTAGATGTACCAAACCGTGGTCACTTTAAAGCGAAAGTACTGGCCAGTTATGCACCTGCTGATATTGCGCTTATTAAATTGATCAGCAAAGAGGCTGATTTTAAAGCCATTAAAATAGCGGACTCAGATAAAACAAGCATTGGCGAGGAAGTCTTTATTATTGGTACTCCTTATGGTTTGAGCCATACCTTAACGGTCGGGCATTTAAGTGGTCGGCGTATTCACCCGCATAGTGATGAGGATCTGAAACTAGAGTTCTTACAAACCGATGCAGCCATTAATCAGGGCAATTCAGGCGGCCCTATGTTCAACCAAAAAGGGCAATTGATTGGTGTAGTCAGTTATATTCAAACACAATCAGGCGGTAATGAAGGCTTAGGTTTTGCAGCCAGTAGTAACCTTGTTAAACAAATGCTGATAGAGCGGCCGACTATTTGGTTTGGTACTCACTATACAACGCTACCCAGTGGTATTACTGCAGCGTTAAATATTCCACAGCGTTCAGGTTTATTAATTGAGCGAGTATCTAAGCAAAGTTTTGCGGATCAAGTGGGTTTAAAAGGCGGTTTAGTACAGGCTGTTATTCAAGGTCAACCTTTAACGCTTGGTGGTGATGTGATTTTAGCGGTAGGGCCGCATGTGATCACTGGAGAAAAAACTAATATTGAGCTTATCACCAGCTACATTAAAGGGCTTAAAGCCGGCACGCCGATAGAATTCACTTTAATGCGTGCAGGACACGTAATTAAGCTATCAGCCCCCAAACCTGCAACCCAGATCAAGTTGCTCTAAACAGCAGACTTTCATGACTGATTTAGTGCAAGCAAAAGGCCAACAATTATGTTGGCCTTTTGTTGTTAAGTAGTGTGACTTTAAGGATGAATGTAGCTATTTTCCTGCGACAGGCTTGCCAATTTCTAATGACGTTGACCACGGCGTTGAACGCGATAACGTTTTACCTGTATGAATTGAGATCACAGGCGTTGATTCATCAAGTACAAAGGTAGTACGTAATGACTCAGCCGATTCTTTTTGTTGCTCATGCCAGTTATTCGCAGCTAAACATTCACGCGTGAAATCAACGGCTTTTTGATGAATTGCCACAGCTTGAGACTGCTCTTTATATTCTTCTTGGCAACGATAAGTCACTGTATTGGCATCTAATGCGGTGATCTGACATTGATCGCCCACTAAATTATATTTAGCAGTCCAGGTTTCCATATACTTAGTGTTTACACGGGTACGTTTTAGACCTTCAAAGCGTTTATCGTAAGAACCTAATAAACCATTGATTTTTTCACAAGGGGTGAGGTTATCAATTTGCGCTTGTTGCTCTGGAGATAAAGATGTACAACCCGCTAAAATAATACCAGTAAATAATACCGTTAAAGACTTTTTCATAGTGCGCTATCCTTTTGTAATAGCTAATCCTTCGAAGTTCCCTAAAGGATACCTAAGGGCTTGAAAAAATGCCATTAAAGACTAAAAAATAACGCTATAAATTATAAGTTTTGCTTAGGCACATTGTTTATTGCAACCGAACCAGAACCATCAGACAACAGAGTGAAGCTTGCAGCTTTATCAACATTAATACCACCAGAACCATCACTAATAGTCACATTCCCCTGAGTATTTTTTACTGTAATATTGCCAGAGCCATCGCTAATTTTCATGTTCTGCTGAGAGTTTACAAGGTAAATACTGCCTGAGCCGTCTTGAATGTCTACATTACCGGTAATGTTTCGGGCTTCAATCGAGCCTGAACCGTCATGTATATCAAGGGTGCCTGCAATATTACGGACGTGTATTTCACCTGAGCCATCATGTATTTTTGTTGCTGAGGTAGTGTCAATTGAAATTGCGCCAGAGCCATCGGTAATATTAAGCGTCATTGTTTTCGGTAATGATACCGTCAAATCAATGCGTGTTTGTTGCTCGTTATTATTACAATTATCAGCGGTGAGTGTCGCTGCAGTGTTTTTCTTAGCTAAATTAAGGCAATAATTATTATGTGCTTGATGTTGATAAATTTCAGCTTTAACGGTGATGGAGTCGGTATCACTGCCAACAATATTTAAAAAACCAGCTCCGGCTTCTACGTTTAATTCTGAGGTTGATGTGGCATCAAGTGTCAGCTGTTTTGTGTTTTGTAACGTCATATCGTCATTCCACGCTAATGTTTGAGCTGATAGTAACGCTGCGCCGATCAGAGTGAGTCGACTAAATGTGTTGATCATTATTATTCCCTTTCTTTTATGTCGTGTTTTTAGTTTAGTCGCACACAGCGGTTGAAAAGGTTTAAAGAGAAGTAGATATTTTTTTAATTCGCCTTTATGTGTGCTTCTAAAGCGAATCGCCTATTGGCCTGTTTGTGAGTAATCTATGTAAAGATCGTTTGCACAAAGAGAAGGGAATGAGAAGTAAATGAGAGTAGAGCAACAAATGCCTTAAGCCAATCTTCGACTCATAGGGTTAGCCATACCGACTTACTTATAAAAAGTCTTTTATACAATGCGCTGAGCCAAGCTCAGCGCGTGTAGATAATTACTTATGGCGTCCTTGCAAACATGCAACAACGTCTTTCAGCTCAAGGCCTTGGCGTTGTAGCAACACAATTAAGTGATATAACAAATCAGCAGATTCGTTGGTTAGCTCTTCGTTGTCATGCTTCATGGCAGCAAGAGCAACCTCAACGCCTTCTTCACCGACTTTTTGGCAGCTGCGGCTTAAGTCTTTAGCAAAAAGTGATGCAGTGTAGCTTTTTTCAGGGTCATCGTTTTTACGCTCGACAATTACTTGCTCAAGCTGGGCTAAAAAGCTTAAGCTTGGTTTAGCATCATCACCAAAACAGCTTTGTGTGCCTAAGTGACAAGTAGGGCCCAGTGGGTTTGCAAGCACCAAGATTGAATCGTAATCGCAATCCGTATGGACCGACACTACTTCTAAGTAATTCTCTGAGGTTTCGCCTTTGGTCCATAAACGGTTTTTTGAGCGTGAATAAAATGTCACTTTTTGTTTTTCAAAAGTGACCTCAAGAGACTCTTGATTCATAAAACCTTGCATTAAAATAACCCCAGTACGAGCATCTTGTACAATGGCTGGGATCAGTTCGCTTTTAGCGAAGTCGACTTGAGTGAGGTTTTCTTTAGTTAGTTGCATAGTCGCGCCGCCACTTGGTTATCTGTTAAATACTGTTTTAATTCGCCGATATTGATCACATTTTTGTGAAATACACTGGCTGCGAGTGCGCCGTCGACTTGGCTTTGCTGAAATACATCAACAAAATCCTGCATGGTGCCCGCACCACCTGAGGCAATCAACGGAATGTCACATAAAGCGCGCATTTTAGATAGTTGCTTGTTATCGTAGCCGTTACGTACGCCATCTTGGTTCATGCAGTTTAGAACAATTTCCCCTGCGCCTAAGTCTTGTACGCGTTTAACCCATTCCTCAGTTTTGTAGCGTGTGCGGCTTGATGCATTAGGATCGCCCGTGAGCTGATATACTAAATATTCGCCGGTGACTTCATCATAAAAGCTATCGATGCCGACCACTACACATTGCTTACCAAATTCATCGTGTAACTCTTTGATAAGTTCAGGGCGTGCAATAGCTGGGCTGTTGATGCTGATTTTATCTGCACCACGTTCAAGTACGCGTGCCGCATCAGCAACAGATTTTATACCACCGGCAACGCAAAAAGGAATATCAATATGGCGAGCAATGCTTTCAACCCAATTGACATCGAGTAGGCGTTTTTCCACACTGGCGCTAATTTCATAAAATACCAGTTCATCTGCGCCAGCTTCACTGTAAGCTTGGGCAAGGGTTAAAATATCACCAACGATTTCGTGGCCTTTAAACTTAACGCCTTTAACGACTTGGCCGTCTTTTACATCTAAACATGGGATTATGCGTTTTGATAACATGCCAACGCCTCCTCAACATTAAATGCACCATCAAGGAGTGACTTGCCTAAAATAACTCCACCAACGCCAAGCTCTTTTAGCTTTTTAATATCATCAAGTGAGCTTACGCCACCTGATGCTTGCACTTTAATGTCACTGTTATGTTGTGCAAGCTCTTGATACAAGGAAAATGAAGGGCCAGTCATAGTGCCGTCCTTACTGATGTCCGTGCATAGAAAGTCAATCACACCCAGTGCAACATAAAAATCCACTAGCTCAAACAAGCCAAATTCAGACTCACTTAACCAACCGTGAGTAGCAGGGGCCCAGCCGCTGTCAGTTTTATTTACATCAAGGGCAATAACAAAGTGTTTAGCGCCAAATTTTTCAATCCAAGCTTTTACTTCGTCACGTTTTTCAACGGCCATAGAGCCAATAACCACTTGGTTAGCACCGGCGTTTAGCCAGTCACTTACATCTTGCTCACTGCGAATACCGCCGCCAACTTGATAGGGTACGTTCAGTGCTTTGGTTGCGGCTTGAATATGTTGCCACTGCTTTTTGTTTGGATCCCGTGCGCCTTCTAAATCAACAAGGTGCAACTTACCTGCGCCGCTTTGTGCATATTCTTGTAAGCGAGCGCCAAGCTCAAATGGGTAAAATTGTGCGGTATCATATTTACCTTGATATAAACGCACGATTTGATTTTGTAATACATCTAATGCTGGAATAATCACGTTGAGTTCTCTTTATAATGTTGATTAAACTTGCCAGTCTAAAAAGTTTTGTAATAAACGCGTGCCCACTTTTGCGCTACGTTCAGGGTGAAATTGCATACCTGCGTAGTTATCGTTTGCTACGATGGCTGAAAACGTTTGCCCGTATTCGCCGCTAACAAGGGTTGCATCATTTACGGTATGCGCAAAGCTGTGGACAAAATACACTTGGTCGTTTTCATCAAGGCCTTTGGTTAACGCATGTTCGCGATTCAGTATTAAATTGTTCCAACCCATGTGCGGTGAGGTTAAATTTCCTACATCAAGGGCGTTAACTTGACCTGGGATTTTACCCAAGCACTGCACATTACCTTCTTCAGTGCTGTCGCATAAAAGCTGCATACCTAAACAAATTCCCATTAGCGGGCGTTGGTATTCATTTATGGCTTGTTGCCAACCGCCTTCAACTAAGCGTTTCATTGCAACGGATGCATGACCCACACCCGGTAAAATAGCGCGTTCAAAGTTTTTAAGTTGCTCAGGAGAGGTGATCACCTCAGGTGTTCGCCCTAAACGTTCAAAAGCAAAACGCACAGAGTTGATATTGGCACAACCGGTATTAATTATGGCAATCATAAACACCCCTTAGAGCTTGCCGTTTGTTGGCTCGCGTCAGCGGCAATAGCCATACGTAACGCACGAGAGAATGCTTTAAACAAGCCTTCTACTTGATGATGACAGTTACCATCGCTAACCGACATGATTAAGCTAATTGCAGCATTATCACTTAAGCTTTTGAAGAAATGCTCCACCATTTGCACATCTAAGTCACCGGCTTTTTCACGGCTAAAGTTAGCGTTTAGAACAAATGATGCACGCCCTGATAAATCAATTTGTGCTTCTGCTTTGCATTCATCCATTGGCAGCGCAAACCCATAACGGGCAATTTGCGATTTTGTGCCAAGCGCTTCTTTTAATGCAAGACCAAGGGCGATACCAATATCTTCAACTAAGTGGTGTTCATCTATGTGTAAGTCACCTTTGGCTTGAATATCAAGGCCGATATTGGCGTGAGTACGAATTTGATCCAGCATGTGATCAAAAAAGCCAAGGCCTGTGCTGATCTCACCATTTTTATTTTGATCTAAATTGAGTTTTACATCAATTTGCGTTTCTTTGGTGTTGCGAGTGATGCGACCTTGGCGATCTGCTGTGGTTAGTTTAGTAACAATGGCGTTCCAATCACCGTCATATAATATGCCTTCGCAGCATAAATTTTGCGCCAGGCCAATATCTGTTTGTCGATCGCCAATCACAAATGAACGGCCTATATCAACTTTGCCAGAGCGCATAAGCTCGGTAAGTAAGCCTGTTTTAGGCTTACGGCAATCACAGTTTTGCTCATCAAAGTGAGGGCAAATTAGCACTTCGTCAAATTTGATCCCTTGGCTTGATAAAATATCCATCATTTTATCTTGGGCGATATCAAAGTCAGCAGTAGGAAAGCTATCTGTACCTAAACCATCTTGGTTCGACACCATTACTAAACGATAGCCCGCAGCTTGCAACTGTAATAGGGCAGGGATCACATTTGGTAAAAAAGCCAGTTTTTCTAAGCTGTCTACTTGTTTGTCTGTGATTGGCTCTTCAATAATAGTGCCGTCGCGGTCGATAAATAAATACGGGTTGCTCATGATACTTCCTGCTCTTTTTGCGTGGTTGATTGGCTAAGGCCATCTAACCAAATTTTTACTTGTTCTAATTCTTGTTCATTACCAATTGAAATGCGTAACCAGTCATTTTCGCCATATAAGGTAAAGGCACGCATGACTAACCCTTGCTTTAATGCAGTATTAAAGCTGTTTTTATCGGCCAGTTTTAAGGTGACAAAGTTACCTTCACCACTGAGTACATTTAATACGGCAGGGGACGCACTAAGCCATTGCTTTAATTTTATTTTAAGGGCGTTCAAAATAGTAACTTGGCGGCGCATTGACGTAATTGCGTCTGGGCTTAGGGCATTGGCTGCAATGCTCGCGACGACGGTTGATACTGGGTACGGTGCAATTACTTTACGAATTGGCGCAAGTACTGACGCTTGTGCAAGAGTAAAGCCTGTACGTAGGCCTGCTAATGCAAAGGCTTTAGAAAGTGTACGCAATACAACCACGTTGGCAAATTGATTAATAAGGCTACTCGCGCTTTGCTCTGGACAAAACTCAATATAGGCTTCATCAACAATAACCAGCGCTTTATCAGTGAGGGCTGTCGCAATCGCTTTGATTTTATCAAGTGGTGTTAAGCTGCCTGTAGGGTTATTTGGGTTACAAATAAACACTAATTTACTGTTACCCACAGCTGTGATTATGTCATCAACTGAGCCATCTAATAACAGCGCTTGGCTTAAACCATTAATCGCGACATTATGGGTATCCGCGGTGACTTTATACATACCGTAAGTTGGTAGGAATAAAGCAACCGAATCTTGTGCCGGTTGGCAATAGGTACGAACCAGTAACTCGATGCCTTCATCTGCACCACGAGTCATGAGTACTTGATCGGCGCTTAACTGCGCATAGTCAGCATAGCGATTGATCACGCTAGCGGGCTGTGGATCTGGGTAGCGATTTAAATCACTAATATTAATATCGATATTTTTTACATACGGGCTTTCGTTAGCATTTAACCACGTTGTGCCGGTCAGTTTTTCACTTTTAGCTGAACTATACGCTGCTAATGCATCAATATTTGCGGGTAATAAAGGGTTATTACTCATTATTCATTGCCTCTATTCATAGCCTCTAAACGCACCTTTACAGCATTGGCGTGGGCATCAAGTCCTTCAGCATCTGCAAGGGGGAGTATTGCTTTAGATAAGTTTTTTAAACCATTTTCGGTGATTGTTTGCACCGTATACGTACGGAAAAAATCAAGTAAGTTTAAGCTCGAATACGTTGCGCTATAACCGTAAGTGGGTAATACGTGGTTAGTACCCGACGCATAATCACCCGCAGACTCGGGAGTATAGTCACCGACAAACACAGAGCCGGCATTTTTCACTTTATCTAAATACGGGTTAGCATCAGCTAATTGCAAAATTAAGTGTTCAGGGCCATAAAGTGCTGACACGTCAAATGCTTGCTCAATTGAATCTACCAATATGAGCGATGAGTTAGCAAGTGCTTTAGCGGCGATATCTTGTCGTGATAGTTTAGCTAACTGACGTTCAATCGCTTGTTGGGTGCGGGTAATCGTCAATTCACTGTTACTCAATAAAATAACTTGTGAATCCGCTCCGTGCTCTGCTTGAGATAATAAATCAGCGGCAATAAATTCAGGGTTAGCGCGCTCATCAGCAATAACTAAAACCTCAGATGGGCCAGCTGGCATATCTATTGCCATACCGGGAATAGTTTGTGCGACAAGTTGCTTAGCCATAGTGACAAAGCTGTTACCAGGGCCAAAAATTTTATTCACCTTGGGCACAGAGTCTGTACCATAAGCCATGGCGGCGATTGCACCGGCGCCGCCACTTTCTACGATTGTTTTGATTCCGCATAATTTAGCCGCATATAAAATTGCTGGGTTGATTTGCGCATCACCTTGCACTGGCGTTGCAAGTACCACGGTTTTTGCACCGCTTAACTGTGCAAGTACACCTTGCATAATAACCGACGAAGGCAATGGCGCACTGCCACCGGGTACATAAATACCCACCGCTTCAATCGCTTGATATTTTAGTTCACACAACACGCCAGGTTGAGTGGTTAACTTAATATCTTTAGGTAATTGCGCTTGATGAAAGCGTTTAACATTGGCATATGCTGTATCAATTGCATATTTAAGTTCGGGGCTTAACAGTGAAACAGCACTATTAATTTCCTCAACAGGCACTAATAATCGTGGTGCCTCGCGATTATCAAACTGCTTTGCCATTGTAAGTAAGGCTTCATCACCTTGCTCTTTTACGTTTGCCATTATGGTTTGGCAAATTTCTTCTACCTCAGCACTCGCACTTACAGCAGGGCGCATTAGCGCCGCTGCTTGTGCATCTGCGGATACCTCATTCCAGCGCAGCATCGAGTTACTCCATCATTTTTTCAATTGGCATAACGAGGATAGAATTTGCACCAAGTGCTTTTAATTGCTCCATCGTTTCCCAAAATAGCGTTTCGCTGCTGACCATGTGTAGGGCAACATATTCTTCAGAACCGGCAAGTGCTAATACTGTTGGTTGGCCTGAACCTGGAAGAATATCGCAAATTTCATCTAATTTATCTTTTGGTGCGTGTAGCATGATGTACTTGCTTTCTTTAGCTTGTCTAACGCCACGCAGACGCGGCATAAGCTTGTTGATAAGCGCCAGTTTATCAGTATCTTGTAAATCTTTATTTTGAATTAAACAGGCGTTTGATTCTAAAATTGTATCGCCTTGTATTAGGCCGTTTGCTTCAAGGGTTGCACCTGTTGATACTAAATCACAAATTGCATCAGCAAGACCTGCACGAGGTGCAACTTCAACTGAACCCGTTAGCATAACAGTGCTTGCGTTAATACCTTCACGCTTTAGGTATTGAGTAAGAATTTCTGGGTAAGTGGTAGCAATACGTTTACCTTCAAACCAGCTTTTATCTTGTTTACCGAGCTCTTGAGGCCAAGCTAAAGCTAAGCGACAGTAGCCAAAATCAAGTTTAGACAGTTTGTTTACTTCACTTGGTACGCCTTGACGTTCACGCTCAGCTTGTACTTCAACAAGCACGTTTTCGCCCACGATACCCAAGTCACACACACCATCCATAACAAGGCCCGGAATATCGTCATCGCGCACACGCAGTACGTCAATTGGCATATTGGTTGAGTGGGCGATTAAGCGTTGCTCACGTAAATTAAGTTTTACACCTAATTGTTTTAGTAAGTCTTGGCAATCTTTAGAAAGGCGGCCACCTTTTTGGATGGCGATACGTAGACGGTTGCTGTTACTCATTATTCATTTTCCTTTAATTTAAAAACTAAAAACCCCGAGGGAACCTCAGGGCGAAAATGAATCTTTATATGTTGATTCGCCAGAGGTTCCTTTTAGGAATAACCTCTCAGCGAAAGACCTGACAGGTTATTCCGATGAATGGTGGTGATGATGTACTGTTGTCAGGTTTAAGCGCATTATAATATTTCCTAAATAACTTTCGTTTTGCATTACAGTGTATAAACAAAAGTTGTTAATCTGTTTAAGTAAATTTCACATATAGAAAAACATTTAATGGTTAAACTGGCAAGTTTTTTTTGCATAAATTAAAGAATAAGCTATAACGGCCGATGATAAGAGTAACCAAAGGAGGAACGTATGGATATGATGATCCCTTATTTAGGGCAAATTACTCGCTTACAGCTTGAATCAAAAGGTGCTTTTCACATTGCGGGGGTAAAAGACTCGAACGCGCAGCGAATTGAACGTGAAAAACGTAGAAAAAGAGAGCTACTTCAAAAAGAAATATTGCAGGGTAAAAAGCCAAAATCAGATAAAACAGCAATAACAGAAGATGAAAATGGCGAAAAACATCTTGATACTTGGGCCTAAAAGCTCAGTACATCCATAGTATTTATTTAATCTGCTATATTAAATATACACAGAAATTAATAAATATGTACGTTGAGGTATTTGATGGATAAGCCATTACTTCCTGACAATGAAGACGTTAGACTTGCAGGATTAAGAGCGCTAAATATTTTAGACACACAAAGTGAAGAATCACTTGATAGAGTTACACGCCTCGCTAAATACTTATTTGATGTACCAATTTCACTGATTAGCTTAGTAGATGAAGATAGGCAATGGTTTAAATCATGTATAGGGCTTGATGTTAAAGAAACACCTCGCGATATTTCTTTTTGTGGTCACGCTATATTAGATGATGACCCACTCGTTATTTGTGATACTCTTGCTGATCCCCGTTTTGCAGATAATCCACTGGTTTTAAATACACCGAAGATACGTTTTTATGCAGGCTATCCAATTAAATTATCTGAAGGTGTGCGTATTGGCACGCTTTGTATTATTGATATCAAACCCCGAGCGTTTTCTAATGAAGATAAACAAGCATTAAAAGATCTTACGCTGATAACTCAACGTGAGATATCAATTATGCAATTAGCAACTCGTGATGAGTTAACAAATATTCCTAATCGACGAGGTTTTATTTTAATGGCTGAGCGCTATCTAGATTTGTGTATCAGACAGCAGTTTAATGCGATTGTCATTTTTATTGATCTCGATTCATTTAAGCCAATTAATGATAAATATGGTCATGCTGAAGGTGATAGAGTCCTGCAGCTGTTTGCTAGTATTATAAGTTCATTGTGCCGTAAATCGGATCTATTCGGTCGTTTTGGTGGTGATGAGTTTGTGCTTTTGTTGACACAGGTTACGCTGAGTGAATGCCAGCGGCTTATCTCGCGAATAGAAAAAAGTGCAGCTACATTAAATTTGTCACTGCCCAGCTCGACAACTGTGAGTTTTTCGTTTGGTGTTGCTGAGTTTAACCCCCGACAGCCGTTAGAACTAGAAGAATTGTTGCAAATAGCAGATGCCGATATGTATAAAAATAAGGAGGCTAAAAAGGCAAGTTAACCTTTTTAGCCGTGAATAAAACTACTTAGCAGAGTTAATACTACTATGGATCAGCGGTGAAATAGTAAGGCCTTGCACTATAATCGAAAAGATCACTACCACATAAGTGACAATAACAATCAGATTATGTAGGTCTGAACTACCAATAAATACTTGATCGCGAGGTATAGCTGCCGCCATTGCCAGCGCAAGGCCACCACGCAAACCACCCCAAGTTAAGATTTTCACGGTGTGTTTGTCGTATTTTCTAAACTTCTTGAACACCACAAACGGCGCGCCAACACTGATAAAACGCGCAAATAGCACCAATGGTACCATTAATAGTCCTAAACCAATTTCAGCAAGGCTGATGGGCATAGTGACAATGAGCATGCCAATAATCAAAAACAATAACGCATTTAGAAAGCTATCGGTAGCATGCCAAAAGTCTTTTACATAACGCGTGTCTTCAGGCCCGGTGCGTTCAGTGGCTTTAGTGCGGGTTATATTACCCAGCAATATGCCACTGGTTACCATTGCCAGAGCACCTGATATCTCCCAAATATTAGCTGCAGCAAACCCGGCGGTTGGAATGGTTAATGTAAGTAATAAGCGAATATTTACATCGCGGCTGTTAATTATTAAAAAATGACCCACTAAGGCTATTGCAAGACCAAATACAATTCCGCCGATTGCATCGACTAAAAACAATTCACCAATATCAGCCACTGTGGCTTCAGTGCCATAAAATGCCACTGCAAAAATGGTGGTGAAGATCACCAAACCAATACCATCGTTAAACAGTGACTCGCCTTCAACTTGCACAGATATCCCCTCGGGAGCGCGCATTTGTTTGATGATGGCAAGTACGGCAATTGGATCGGTCGGGCTTATCAGGGCACCAAATAATAAACAGTAAATAAAAGGTACAGGCCACCCCATGAGTGCGAATAAATAAAAACTTAAATAACCAATTATGAAGGTTGAAGCGAGAGTTGAAAATAACACCAGCGCTGTTATTTCCCAGCGCTGCTTTTTAAGTGCAGCAAGGTTAATTTCAAGGGCGCCAGCAAAAAGTAAAAAGCCCAACATACCTTTGAGTAATAATTGATTAAAATCAATGCTTGAGACGATTTGGGTTATCTCTAATGCGGTCGAGTCACCTTGTAATTTAACCGCTAAAATTAATAACAATGATATAACCACTGAGCCTGTAGTGATGGCAATGGTTGTTTGCATCTTAAGGATGTATTGATTAGCAAAAGCAATAAATATAGCCAGTGCGGATAAAAAACAGATGAGGTACCAAGCATTCATAGATTAACCCTAATTAATATGTACAGGTGCTTATAGTCCAATAAAATATATAGCCTAATAAAATAGTTATGTTCCATAGAGTACTTGTTAATCTTACAAATACAGTATGAATCTATTTACTATTTAGCGGAGTTTTTCCGTGGCGCTATGGTACTCCTGTCTTTTTTATAAGTCACAAGGAAAACCGCTTTTTGTTATGCGATTTCGTTTATTTTTATATAAATTATTGCATGCAACGGAGTAATATTTGACTGAGTGTTGCATTGACTTGCTCTACAGTCATACCTTACGTAAAATCCAGCTATTATTTTTAGTAAAGCGATCGTTATTATCAAACAGCTTTTTAGTGCAGATGGGCCATTAGCACTGTCTTTGGATGGTTATACGCCGCGCCAGCCGCAAATTGACATGGCGGTGGCCGTTAGTGATGCTTTGAAGAACCGTACGCAATTGGTTGTTGAGGCAGGAACGGGAACAGGTAAAACCTATGCATATTTGGCTCCTGCATTAAAATCTAAAGGTAAAACTATTATTTCTACTGGTACTAAAGCCTTGCAGGAACAGTTGTACCACAGAGATTTACCGCAATTAGTAAAAGCACTGAGTGCCAGTAAAAAAACCGCCTTACTGAAAGGGCGCAGTAATTACTTATGTATTTATCGGCTAAATCAGCATGTTGCCCATGTACCGACAGATGATTCAGACGTGATGCATCAATTAGCTATGGTGGCTAAATTTGCCAGTGAGACCCGTACCGGTGACTTAGCAGATTGTATTGGTATTGAAGAAGACGCCAAAGTTTTACCTTATGTAAGCTCTACCGCCGATAATTGTTTAGGTAAAGAATGCCCTGATTTTCAAGATTGCTATATTCGTAAAGCGCGATTAACAGCTATGGATGCCGATGTGGTGGTGGTAAACCATCATTTATTTTTTGCCGATATGGCAGTGAAAGACACTGGCTTTGCCGAGCTTATTCCAACTGCTGACGCGTATATTTTTGACGAAGCACATCAGCTGAGTGAAATAGCCAGTGATTATTTTGGGGAAAGTGTCAGTACTAAAAAGCTGGTCGATTTAATCAATGATCTGCGGGCAATTTATAGAGCAGACATACCTGATATGCTGCAACTGGGCAAAACGCTCAATAAATTAGAAACCAGTGTCGCTGACTTACGGTTACAATTTGGCATTGATAGCAGTCGGGGAGATTGGCGGCAAATGCTCGCTAGCAAAGAAATTTGTGCCGCATTACACCGGGTGATTAGTGACCTTGATTTTTTATATCAAGTGTTAAAACATTGTTTAGATAGAAGTGACAAAATAGAACACCCATTTGAGCGTACACTCGCATTTAAAGGTCAATTAGAGCGTGTGTTCGATATTAGCCAAACAGGTTACAGTTATTGGTATGAAACCACTCGCCGTTATTTGACTGTGCACGTTACACCATTGAATGTGTCTGTTAAATTTGCACAAATGATGAAAGATACCGGCGCTGGCTTTGTATTTACCTCTGCAACTTTGTCTGTCGATAATGCCCTTGAACATTTTAATGCAAGCCTAGGCTTAAAGCCTGCCAAAAGCATGATGGTAGACAGCCCATTTGACTATTATCAGCAGGCACTTTTATGTTTACCACGTTATTTACCAGAGACACACGCGGCAAATATGCCCCATGCAATCGTGAAGCTTACCTTAGATTTAATAAAAGCGGCAAAAGGACGCTGCTTTGTGTTGTTTACCAGCTACCGTATGATGCACTTGGTGGCTGAGGGGCTAAGTACACAAATTGATTACCCTATTTACATGCAAGGGCAAATGTCTAAACGTATCATACTCGAAAAATTCACCCGCCATGGTAATGCTGTTTTACTTGGCACAGCTTCATTTTGGGAAGGGGTTGATGTGCGAGGAAGTGCGTTAAGCTGTGTTATTATTGACAAATTGCCTTTTGCAGCACCAGATGATCCATTATTACAAGCTAAGATGCAGGATGCACAACGACAAGGCCATGACCCATTTGCATATATACAACTGCCACAAGCTGTTATTGCACTCAAACAAGGTGTTGGCCGCTTAATTCGTGATAATAAAGATAAAGGCGTATTAGTTATTTGTGATAACCGCCTAGTGACACGACACTATGGCCAGGTATTCTTAAAAAGCTTACCGCCAATGCGCCGCACCCGAAGTTTGGCAGTTGCCAGCGAATTTTTAGAACATATTAATTAGAGAAATAATTGCCATGAATGAGCAACTAACTGCGAGTAAAATAAACATATTGGCGCTTGATGCCTCAACAGAAGCACTGTCTTTAGTGCTTAGTTATAACGGTCAGCTGTTTCATCATTTTGAAGAGTGCCCACAGCAACATAGCCAAAAGATATTACCTTTGGTTGATTCATTACTAGCGCAAGCAAGTTGTAAGTTAACTGATTTAGATGTGATTGGTTTTGGTCAAGGCCCTGGTAGTTTTACTGGAGTGCGTATCAGTGTGGCGATTGCTCAGGGACTTGCTTATGCATGTAAGTTACCGTTAGTTGGAGTATCAACCTTGCAAATGATGGCGCAACAAGCATATCAGCAGACCGGGCAGGTGAGTGTTTTAAGTGCTATTGATGCACGGATGGGGGAAATTTATTTCGCTCACTATATGATAAATGAGCTGGGGATCATGACATTACAAGGTGAAGAGCAGGTATTGAAACCAGCGCAGTTAACACTTGAAGGTAAACAAGGTATTGCTGTTGGCACGGGGTGGCAAACATACCCTGAAGTATTACATAATAATGCGAATATACAGTTAAATAACGAGATCACCTTACCCGATGCGGGTTTTATGTTATCCACAGTTAGCCATGAATTTGCTGAGCAACGTACTGTATCTGCTGCGCAAGCTCAGCCAAAATATGTACGTGATACAGTGACCTGGAAAAAACTACCAGGGCGCGAATAACGCAACTTGCAAGGTTATTAAATATGGCACATAATTTAATAACCTTAAATAGCGAGACCTAACTGTGACTATACCGATTGGTTCAGGTTTTTACACGGGAGATATCCCGGGTAAAATCACCACAAAACAGAGTATAACTAATAAACCGCAAGGCTTGTTAGAGCAGCCTGTTGCCGAGGGTAAAAAGTCTGTCGAATTTGTTAAGTCTAACCAAGCAGGTATTGCGCTTGCCGATAAACTACACAGTGAAACACTAACGCCTAATTATCGACAAACAATTTATGACCAACCTACTGCAAAAGTAAGTCGTGCAATTTCTACTTACACCGAGTTTGCAAACCTTGAACGCCGAGCTGAAGTACAAAACTTGATCGGTGTTGATATTTACGCTTAAAATGAGCATGAGCTTTTTTCACTTTCTGTTAACGTATTTCGCTTGTTTATTTTCCTAAACTAGGTATTGTTGGTGAAAAAAGAATAAGATCGACTTGTGTTACTCACTACGTTTTTTAATCAATTTAATCAAAGTGCTGTAAAGCTTTCATCGAATACAATTATATTGTCTTTGCGCGAAGGGTATATTGCTTTAATTCCATTCTTTATTGTTGCCTCTGTTATTACGCTCCTAAATCAGTGGTTTAATATTGCGGATAAAACAGGTAATCATGTTTTCCTTAATGAGTTTAACTTATTGGTGTGGGCGTTATTTCCACTCATCACATTGATTTCTTTTAGTTATTATCTTTCTAAAAATTTACAGTTACATACGATTGCAGCACCTGTTCTAGTCGTTACTTGTTTTTGCGCCAGTACTGGCTATGTGTATGTTGACTCAACAGGCATTAATGTTGACAATAAATCCGGTGTTCTTTATTCCATTTTAATGCCAATTTTTTGTTGTTATTCATTACGTTACTTTTCATCCATCAAAGCTTTGAAACTAGTTGGCATTAGCACGATCAGTTTATTTTAACATCCATGATCAGTGATGCGGTTGCAACCAGTACTTTTGAGAAAGTTAGTTTGCAGATGATAATGGCACACACCTTGTGGTTTTTTGGTGTTCATGGTGATAACGCTTATCATATTTTAGCGCCAGTTAGCTATACTGACTATGAAGTGTTAGCAGGATTAACAAGTTATAATTTTTTTAGTGTCTTTGTTCTGCTAGGTGGTACAGGCTGTATATGGGGATTGATCATTGCGTGCTATTTAATTAAAGATGCAGAGCATGAGCGAAGTATTGCACGAATTTCAGCACCATTGGCTGTCTTTAATATTAGTGAAGTGATGATTTATGCACTGCCGATTGTGTTTAATCCTTATTTTATTATTCCTTTTTTACTTACGCCAATTTTGAATGGCGGGATTGCCTTTTTATTAATTGATAATGGATTTTTAGTACTCAGTAGCAGTGAAAGTATTCCATGGTTTACCCCTGTAATACTCAGTGGTTGGATGGCAACTCATAATTGGACGGGGATTGCGCTGCAGCTACTATTAATTGCCCTTAATGTAGCCATTTACTACCCATTTGTGCTGGCAAATAAGCGACTTAATATTACGGGCAAGTCATTGGATATTTTAGTAAAACGCTATAGTGCAGGGTTAAGTGTAGAGGGTCAAGCAGAGCAAAGCTTTGCCAGTGCTCATTCTAAAAAGCTTGTTGAACAATACAGTTTAAAGGCAGTGACCGATACACTAAACAGTGGCGCACTTGCCCTTTATTATCAACCAAAAATTGACCCCACTACGCAGAAAATCATTGGTTTTGAGGCGTTACTGAGGCTAATTAAAAGCAATGGTGAAGTTGTAGGTCCTTGGTTTTTAGCAACGCTAGAGCATAATAATTTAATGCAGGTGATTGATGATTTTGTAATTGATCAGCTTGAAGTTGATTTAGGTAATTTTGCCAGAAATGGCTTTAAGCCAAAAATTAGCTTTAATATTTCGCCACAAAATTTACTCGATGGTGGTTATAAACGAGTAGTAAAAGCGTTTAGCCGATACCCTAATCAAGTTGAAGTTGAAATATTGGAGTCTAGCTATATTGAAGACTTTGATGCGACTATTGATTTAGTAAAGCATTTAAATGAACATAATATCGAATGTGCAATGGATGACTTTGGTACCGGTTATTCGTGCCTATCCGTATTATCCAAACTAAATGTAAATACTATTAAGCTTGACCGCAGCTTATTACCTGAACACGGTAATAGCAAGTCTGTGATGCTGTATCAGCATTTGGCAAAAATTTGTGATGAATTAGGTTTTAATATTGTCGCGGAAGGGGTTGAAAATGATTTGCATGAAGATGTGGTGAAAAAAGCCAAGATACAGTGTGCACAAGGCTTTTTATATAATAAGGCGTTGCCGTTTAATATTGTTCTTGAGCTTTTACAAAAACAACATAAACCCTAATTAATTTTGCTCAATAAAGCTAATTAGTTTATTTGCTATATCGGTATTATTCAGTGAACCGGTAAAGTGTTCAGCCCCTTTACCGTGAGCGAAAACTTGTACGTCAATTGCTGTATGGCCGCCTGTTGTCCAACCAGTAAAGCTGGCATTGCTGATGATATCTTTAATTGCCAAATTAAGTGCTTTGTCACCTAATTTTTTAGCTTGCTCAAGCTTAGCTTGATTTTCCGGTGTATAATCAATGCTGGTGTTTGCAGTCCAAATTGCTTTTAAGTCACTAGACTCACTCATTAATTTAGTTAAAGTAACAGCGGTTGCTTTAACGCCCTTTACGATTTCAGTTTCCCACTTATATTGACCATGAGCACCGAGTGTTAACCCACCAGTAGAGTGATCGGCTGTGATCACCAATAAAGTATCAGGGTTGTTATCGACGTAGGCTTTTGCTTGCTCAATTGATTTTGCAAAGTCGTCCATTTCAGCCATTGCACAGGCAATATCATTGGCATGGCCGCACCAATCAATCTGGCTGCCTTCGATCATAACGAAAAAGCCATCTTTCTTATTTTTATCCAATAATTCAAGCGCTTTATTGGTCATTTTTGTTAAACGTGTGGGGTTTTTATCTAATGCAAAATCAAGTGCAACCGGTGCAAACAATCCTAAAGCAGGAATTTGTTTTATATCTTTTAATGCAGCGAAATCATCACTGTATTGGTAACCTGCTTGTTTAAATTCTTCAACTAAATTACGGTCTTCGCGGATATAATATTTGGTACCACCACCTAGCATCAAATCGACAGGTAACTTACCCGCAATTTTATTGTCAATGTAATCATTGGCAATCTCGTCATAGTTACGGCGTGATTCATTATGGGCAGCAAAGCTGGCTGGCGTTGCATGGTTTATTTGTGAAGTGGCAACTAACGCTGTGATCATGCCTTGCTGCTTGGCGATTTCTAGCATGGTTTTAAGTGGTTTTTTAGCTGTATCGACAGCGATTGCACCATTGTAGCTTTTATGACCTGAACTAAGCGCGGTTGCACCTGCGGCACTGTCTGTTACATAAGTATGATCATCAGGGTAAGTATGCGCCATACCAGTAAGCATAGTGTCAAATACAGTGCTTTCAATTTCTTTAGTTGATGGGTCATCTTTAAAGTAGCGGTATGCTGTTGTATAAGCGGGGCCCATACCATCACCAATCATATAAATAATGTTCTTTGGTGCTTGCTCTGCATATACACTTGCAGAGCATAATAATGCCAATAGGCTTATTTGTTTTTTCATTTTTGTACCCTGTTTATTATGTGGTGTTATTGTATACCCACTGTATGATAAATAAATGTCTTTTTCGTTAAACGACCTAAAAAGAAAGAGGAGTTACAAAGTGCATCCATTTTCTGTACAAAGTGGCGAATTAACACTTCATGGCCTAACCTTTGGCCAAGGCAAGGAGATAGTGATCGGATTGCACGGTTGGTTAGATAACTGTCATAGTTTTTTACCTATGTTAGAAAACAATACATTATCAGCAACCTGGTATTGCATAGATTTTCCAGGGCATGGAAAGTCTGACTGGCGTGGGGCTGATGCCCATTATTATTTTATTGATTATATAGATGATATTTATAATTTAATTGATAAACTCTCAGTTGCAAAAGTACACTTGGTTGGCCATTCGATGGGCGCAATGGCTGCAGGATTGTTTGCTAGTTGTTTTGCTGAAAAAGTAAAATCAGTGACTATGATTGAAGGACTTGGCGTTATCACCACTCCCAGCGAAGAAGTGGTGACGCAATTACGCAAGGCTATTTTAAACCGCCATCGCATTAAGCAAAAAGTGCCAAGATACTACGACTCAAAACAAACACTATACCAAGCACGTGCGCAGGTGAGTGATTTGCCACTTGATTTAGTGACAGTTTTGATGGAGCGAAATATAATCAAAGGTGAACAAGGCTGGCTATTAAGTACGGATCCAAAGCTTAAAAATCATTCAGGTTTTAGGTTTGACGAGCAGCAATGTATAACGGCTATAAGCGAAATAAATGTGCCGTGCCAATTAATATTAGGGCATCAAGGTTATCCATTTGTGAAGCAGAATTTAGATAAATATGGTTGTTATTACAAAGGTTTAATAGTAAATAAGGTTGTGGGCGGACATCATTGTCATATGCAAAGCCCGAGTGAATGTTTACAACACGTTCAAGCATTTATGCTGCAAACTGGTGCATGTTAATTGTATATTTGCACAAAATGTGGGAATATTTGCAGAATTAGAGTTATTGCTCAATTGTGGAATTGCCTTACTTAGTTTAAGGTTTAATAAAAATAAATTATAAACAGAACAGGAGCTAAGAGTGGAAAAAATTTGGCTGAAGCGCTACCCAGAGGGTATGCCTGAAACAATCGATCCTGAGCACTACAACTCGTTGTTAGAAGTGTTTGAAAAAAGCTTCACTGATTACAAAGACTTGCCTGCATTTACCAATATGGGTAAAACATTGAGTTATGCTGAAATAGATAGCGCTACTAAGCGTGTTGCAGCGTATATTCAAAATGATCTAGGGTTAAAAAAAGGCGATAAAGTGGCAGTGATGATGCCAAATTTATTGCAAACTCCAGTTTCAATATTAGGCATTTTGCGTGCTGGCTGTGTAGTGGTAAATGTTAATCCACTTTATACAGTTCGCGAGCTTGAGCATCAGTTAAATGATTCGCAAACTTCAGCAATTTTTATCCTTGCTAACTTCGCTGACACGCTAGAAAAGGCACTGCCAAAAACCAATGTAAAACACATAGTTGTTACGCAAGTCGGTGATATGGTTGGTGGTTTTAAAAAGCATGTGGTTAACTTTGTTGTTAAATACATCAAGAAAATGGTGCCAAGCTATTCTCTGCCTAAGGTAATTAAGTTTGACGCTTTACTTGGCGCTAATGAAGCTGATTACAATAAGCCTGAAGTTTGCTTATCTGATTTGGCATTTTTGCAATACACCGGTGGTACAACGGGTGTTTCTAAAGGCGCAATGCTAACCCATGGCAACATGGTCGGTAATTTAGAGCAAGTATCAGGTTGTTTAGATAAAGTATTAGAGCGCGGTAAAGAAGTCGTGGTCACTGCATTACCGCTTTATCATATCTTTGCGCTAACAGCTAACTGCTTAACCTTTATGAAATACGGTGGCTTAAATTTATTGATCACCAACCCTCGTGATATGAAAGGCTTTGTAAAAGAGTTAAGCCAACATAAATTCACCGCGATTACCGGTGTAAATACGTTATTTAATGGGTTACTCAACACCCCTGGCTTTGCAGAACTAGATTTTTCAAGTCTGAAAATGTCATTGGGTGGGGGGATGGCTGTACAGCGCCCTGTTGCTGAAAAATGGCAAAAAATTACCAGCAGTAAACTAATGGAAGGCTATGGTTTAACAGAGTGTTCGCCATTGGTTACTGTCAGCCCATATGATCTAGACTCTTACAATGGTTCGATTGGTTTACCAGCGCCAAGTACAGAGCTAAAACTGATGTTAGATAATGGTGAAGAAGCCGCCAAAGGTGAGCCTGGTGAGCTTTGGGTCAAAGGTCCGCAAGTTATGGCTGGCTATTATAATCGTCCAGATGCAACAGCTGAATGCCTGCAAGATGGTTGGTTTGCAACTGGCGATATTGCTACTTATGACGATGAAGGGTTCTTTTACATTGTTGACCGTAAAAAGGATATGATTATTGTATCTGGCTTTAACGTGTTCCCAAATGAAATTGAAGAAGTGATTGCAATGCATGACGGCGTGCTTGAGGCTGCGGCAATTGGCATCCCACATGATGTTAGCGGCGAACAAGTTAAAGTTTTTATAGTTAAAAAAGACCCATCTTTAACTGAAAAAGATATAATAAACCACTGTCGTGATAATTTAACTAATTACAAGGTCCCGAAACTGGTTGAGTTTAGGGATGAATTGCCAAAAACAAACGTTGGCAAGATACTCAGACGAGCCTTGAAAGATTAGCAAGCTAAAAAGCCGACATCATTGTCGGCTTTTTACTGTAGGAGATTAAGTGCAATATCAATTGATCCAAACCCAAAATCAATTAAATGAGTTTGTTGAGCAAATTCGCAACAAGCCTATCTTAGCAATTGATACCGAATTTATGCGCCGGCGTACTTTGTATCCTGAAGTGGCGCTTATTCAAGTATATGATGGCGAGCATTTAGCGTTAATTGATCCCCTTGCTGAACTGTCATTATTTGATTTTTGGGAGATTTTACGCGATCCCACTGTTCTTAAAGTATTGCATTCCCCATCTGAAGATATTGAAGTATTTCAAAAATATGCCGGTTTTGTGCCGATGCCATTATTCGATACGCAATTTGCACTGCAATTACTAGGTAGCGGTAACTGTATGGGCTTTGCACATATGGTTAAAAACTTACTGGATATTGAAATTGATAAAAGTGAGTCACGTACCAACTGGTTACAGCGTCCACTGACAATTAAGCAGCTTGATTATGCCGCGGCTGATGTATTTCATCTATTACCGTGTTTTGACCTTATTATTAAGCAAATCAATGAAGCTGAATTTTTTGATATTGTGATCAATGAAAGTGAGCTTGTGGCGCAAAAACGTGCCTATCAAACGCCAGACGAACTCTTGTATCAAGATATAAAGAATTCATGGCAATTGAAACCTGCGGATCTTGCGGTACTAAGAGAGCTTGCAGCATGGCGACGAAATAAAGCTATTCGTAAAAACTTAGCGCTTAACTTTGTATTAAAAGAACATAATTTGGTTGAAATTGCGAAACGTAAACCAAGCAGTCTAAATGCATTACGCAGCATCCCCGAAGTTGAAAATATCGAAGTTAACCGCTCTGGTGTTGAAATTTTAAAGTGTATAGAAAAAGCCAAGGTAGTGCCGGTGTCAGATTTTCCTGAGCCACTAAAACGCTTGATTGACTTTCCAGCTTATAAAAAAGTAGCTAAAGACATTAAACAAAAAATAACTAAAGCCGCGAAAGAGCAGGGCATACCTGAAGATGTACTGGCATCTAAAAAGCAAATAAACCAGTTAATAAGTTGGAACTGGAAGCTAACCCCAGAGCAACGCGCAAATTCTCCTAAACCGGATCTACTGAACTCATGGCGTTATGAGTACGTTAAAGATGCACTGCAAGAGTGGGATGTGTAATAAAATAGGAACTCGTTTATTAAGCGAGTTCCTAACGTTCAACATTACATGCTGCGTAGTATTTTATCTAAATTGGCTTTTGATTTAGCAACGCTTTGTAGAGGAGTTAAACCGTCTGGATATTCTTCTTGCTCTACAACCAACCACTTGGTGGCGCCATCAGTAATTAGCGACTGTATTATTTTACCCCAAGGATAATTATTTTCACCGAAAATAGGGCTTAAGCCGTCATTTTCGTGGGTCCGAACTTTTAGGTGTGTCGCGTAGGTTCTACCTGCGTATTTCTTGATGAAATAAAGCGGCTCTTTGCCTGCGTAATGCACCCAGCCAATATCAAGTTGCAGTGGCAAACTCGTAGGAGTATTAGTAGCAATTGCATCCCAATAAGTTGCATTATTGAATGATTCAAACTCTCTATTATGGTTATGAAAACCAATATTCATCTCATATTTTTGCGCAATGTTATTAAGTTCTGTGAGTTGCTTTGATAGTTGCATTACACCTTTAGGATCCCAAGCGCGCTCATCCCACGGCACGAACAAAGTGGTTACTCCAAGTGTTTTATAGAACAGCAAGGTTTCCATCAAGTGGCTATCCGTTAATGCATCAAAACCAATATGCGCACTACTGGCCACTAAATCTAAGCTTGCAAGTTTGTTTTTAAGTGCACGAGGGTTGTTCTTATAAGGGCCAAAATCACCTGCAAATTCGAGCCCTTGAAAGCCCATCTCTGCAAGCGCTGTGATGGTTGCATCAAAATCAGCTTTTAATGCATCTTTAACCGACCACAATTGCACGCTGACTTTAACAGGCTCACTAGTAGTTGCAGAGGCAGGAAAAGAGTGCAGTGCAAGTATGGCTAACAGACTTACGATAGCTTTAAAAAATGGTAAATAGCTGGCTTTAAACATAATAAAATACCTAAAAAATAAGCAGGGAATAAATCCCTGCTTTGGTCTGGGCAAATAGCATCTTAACCATTTTAGCACGCTAATAAATGGTTAGAGACTTAACTTGATGGGTAAAACTCTATGTTGTGATCACAGCTCCTTATAAGCGAATTCACTTAAACCAAGCTCATTTAAAACAGTATCTAAATGGGCTTTTGCTTCGTCAGATGGTCCAGGGTAATCACCTGCAATCGGTACGTTGCCCAGATAACCTATGTCTTTACAGCCTTCAGGCGTGCAGAAAAAGGCAGCGAGCACTAATTCTTTAAAGCGTAAAAATGCTTTTCCAATACGCTTAAACTGCGTGGGTGTTTGCTCATTCAAAAACGCTATATCGTCTAAGATTGCACGATGTTGTTGCTCATTAAGTGCAACAAATTGTTTTTTAAAACGCAGCTGTGCTTCGTCATTAAGCCACGCGAGTGAATTTAAGATTTTAATTCGGTCCCGTTGCTGGCCTTCATAGGGGGCACTAACCCACTCATTGATCACCGCGGGTACTTGTAACTCGCTGGCTGAAGGAATAGCCCCTTCACGCGGTACGATATAATCAGCTAATAGGGCAACTAAGGTAAGCTCGTCTGCTGTTAATGTCAACGGCCAAGGTGATTCTGGTGGCATCACCAAATTAGGATCTTGACCATAGCCTTTAGCTGTCACAGGCTTAATATCTAAATCAGGCCAATGCTCTTTTGCAGAAACTGGCACATCATCTTCAAGTGCTTTTGTGCAGCCAGCAGTTAAACCAACAGCAGAGCCCGCAGCTAATAAACCAAGCCATTTTAATGACTCACGGCGGCTCATGTTAGAAACATAGTTATATGAGTCGTGTTCGTTACGATGATGCATAATTAAAGTACCCCGTTATCAATTTGTTGAGCAAGCCAAGTTGAATTACGCATTGCCAGTGTCATGATGGTGAGCGTACAGTTTTTGTGAGGGTTTGACGCAAATACACCTGCATCCATTACAAAAAGATTATTACAATCCCATGTTTGACCCCATTGGTTTGTTACAGAGTCTTGCTTTGAGCTACCCATTCGGGTTGTGCCCACTTCATGGATGATTTCACCGCCTTTTGAAATCGCTTTTTCAGCTGGTGGCAATTCACCAACGGTTGCACCCATATTTTCTAGGATTTGCTTCGCGGTTTTTAAGCCATGCTCAATTTGCTTTAATTCCCTGTCTGACCATTTAAAGTGGAATTTTGAAACCGGAATACCCCATTTATCTTTGACGTTTTCGTCTATTTCCATGTAAGTATCTTTGTTAGGTAACATTTCGCCACGTAGTGCAAACCCTACATACGAGCCATAGGCATCACGTATTTGTTGTTTAAGGGCAGGGCCATAGCCATTTTTGTCACCCGATACGCCGGAGCCAGGTTGTCCAAACCCTGTTCCTAGCTCAAAGTGATAACCCCGTGGGAAATCCAGTTCATTGTTTGCTTGTGCTTGGTGACCCCACCACGGAATAAATAAGTGATTGGCGGTATGGCCATCTTCGTTATAGCGTGGGCGACCTTTAAGTGCTGGAATTTGTGCACCTAACCATGCACCGGTCGAGTCCATTAAGTTTCGGCCAACTTGACCACTTGAATTAGCCAGGCCCTTAGGGTGCTTTTTATTCTTTGAGTTTAATAAAATACGTGCTGATTCACAGGCACTGGCCGCTAAGATAACCACATCTGCATCAAGGGCATGCTCTGTTACTGTGTGTTTATCAACATAGCTCACTCCGGTTACTTTTCCTTGCTCATCAACCTTGACTGATTTAACCATGGCGTCGGTTATTACTTTTAAATTACCGGTTGCTTTTGCCATTGGTAGCAGCGATGTTGTGGTTTGGAATGCTGCTCCTATAGAACAACCAGAGCCACAAGGAGTCGCATAAAAACAGGCCATACGGTCATCTTTCGGGCGTGTTAAAACCGCGCGGTGCATTGGCACAGCATCAATGCCTAGTTTTTTAGCCGACGCTGCTATTAATAGCTCTGGTACACGAGGTTTAGGTGGTGGCTGTAAAATACCTGGCGATGAATTAGGCATATCTTCATGGCCCGTATTGGTACCACATATTCCTACAAGTTCTTCTGTTTTATCGTACCAAGGAGCTAAATCAGCATATTCAAATGGCCAGTCTGCGCCGTGACCATCACGGCTTTTACCTTTAAAATCGTGCTCACTAAAGCGCAATGAATAACGACCCCAATGGTTAGTTCGACCACCGAGCATACGCGCACGCCACCAATAAAAATCACTGCCTTTAGCACTGGTATAAGGCTCATCTGGTACTTGCCAACCGCCATCAACGGTGGCATCGTAAAAACCAAAATTTTTATCTTTGTTACCTGCGCCCATCAGGGGAGCTTCGCTGTTACGACGAAACATGGGGCTTTCTGTCTTAGGGTCGTAATTACGGCCTGCTTCAAGTAATAATACTTTATGACCTAGTTTTGTCAGGGTGTATGCAGCCATAGCACCACCGGCTCCAGAGCCAACAACTAACACTTTATGATCAAACGTTGACATAATTATAGCTCCTTAATTTTAATATTTTTAAACCACACTTTGTCACCATGATCTTGTAAGCCAATACGGCCTTTATTGGCAGTGGCAAAGTTAGACCAAGTCGCAAATTTACTGTTTTGAACTAAGGTGTTCCATGAGCTGCTGCCAACAACAATACTGGTTGTGCTAACGCCATTTTGCCAAACCTGTAAATGGTTATTGAGCATTTTGATGCGTACCGTGTTCCATTGCATTGCAGGCTTATGGGCCGACTTCGGTGCTGTTAGCAAATCATAAATAGAGCCTGAAAGGTGAGAGTCAATTTTGGTATCAGAATGGCGCTCATTATCGATAATTTGGATTTCAGGTGCGTGCGAGTATATATATTTACCAAGTTCATCGGCTAGGACAAAAATGCCACTATTGCCGACTTCACTGATTTTCCAATCAAGCTTTAAGTCAAAGTTTTCATAGATTTTTTTCGTTAATATATCACCGCCACCTTTGGTTAGTAGCATAGCGCCATCGTCAATTATCCATTTTGAGCTGATCGTATCACTTTTAAAATTACGCCAATGCGACATGTCTTGGCCATTAAACAGTAATTGCCAGCCTGCTTTTTGTTCTTCTTTGCTCAGCTGGTTATCAGCTGTTTTGGCAAATGCTACGCTGCTAAATGCCAGTGCAATGGATAATACTGAAATTGTTTTAAGCATAAAGTACCCCTTTATTTTGTGTGTGACGTATTGCTATTAAACGTGTTTTTCTACATTTTTTTGTTTTGTTATAAACAGGTGAAAGCCAATAAAGACCACAACCAGTACTATTGGAAAGAGTAACAGGTTTTGTAATACAGCTTGCCCCGCAACTATTTCTATTTGTTCTGTACTGAGTTGTGTTTGCTGAGCTTGCTGTTTGGCATTGTCAATCCAATAACCAATTACTGGGTTCCACAAACTCATCGCAAACATACCGGCGCCACCGATTAAAGACATTCCCAGTGCCCCCGTTTTTGGTGTGTATTCAGCAACACAACCAATCATGGTCGGCCAAAAGTAAGTCACACCAATAGCGAATAAAGCGGCGGCAAAGTAAATTGCATTACCCTGTGCTTGACTCATTAAAAATATGCCAATGGTTGAAAACACAGCTGAACCCAGCAGTACGCCCGAAGGACTAAAGCGATGCACAATAGGCCCAGCAAAGAAACGCCCTAATGCCATTAACCCTGTAATTAGTGCCAAAATCACCATAGGCGAGGCACCTGATGAGCCAAGAATTTGCTCAATCCATTGTTGAGTGCCAAATTCGGTTACAGCGGTGAGGGTCATACAAATAATTAAAAACAAATATAAAGGCGAAAGTAGATGCTTTAAGTTGCTAGTTGTTGAATTTAGTTGAGTATTAAATTGTGGGAACTGTGCTTTAATCATCATTAGACCATAAGTTATGGTTGGAATAAGGATTAACGCTACTTGCCATTGCCAACTAAAACCAAAGGAGGTCATCACGTTTGAGGCCAGTGCACCGATAACTATGCCACCAGGGAACCACACGTGAAAACGGTTTAACATGGTTGTAGTGTTCTTTGGATACATTTGTGCAATGAGAGGGTTGCAACCAGCTTCAACTGAGCCATTGGCAAAGCCAATTAAAAAGGTTGAGATAAGTAATCCCCAAAAGCCTTCTGCAATGATAGTTAAAAGCAACCCTGCTAAGTGACAAACAAATGCCAGTGTCACTAGTTTCTTAGCACCTATAGCATTGTAAATAATGCCACCGAGCATAGTTGCAACCGGAAAGCCCAGAAAAGCCATGGCATTGACCCAGCCTAGTTGAGCACCCGTGAGGCCAAATTGCTCGCCTAATTGACCTAAGATACCGGCCCTTATTGCAAATGTCATCGATGTAACAATCAGTGCAATACAGCAAAGCCGAAAAATAATACGGTGATTATTGTTATTATTCATTGTGTGTGATCCTGTTTATTTAATGCCTAATATCCGCTTATTGCGATCATCATTAGTGTCCATTGCACTAAAGTCATCAAATGCTTTAGCTGTTGGGCGGATCAGATGATCTTGTATAAATTTAGCACCTTCACGGGCGCCATCTTCAGGGTGTTTAATACAGCACTCCCACTCCAAAACGGCCCAGCCATCAAACCCATATTGGGTTAACTTGCTAAAAATACTTTTGAAATCAATTTGTCCATCACCTAATGAGCGAAACCGGCCTGGACGGTCTTGCCAATTTTGGTAGCCGCCATAAACGCCACTACGGCCATTTTGGTTAAACTCTGCATCCTTAACGTGGAATGCTTTTATTCTGTGATGGTAAATATCGATAAACGAAAGGTAATCAAGTTGCTGTAAAACAAAATGACTCGGATCATAAAGAATATTTACCCGTGGATGGTTATTAGTCGCGGCTAAAAAACGCTCAAAGGTAATACCATCGTGTAAATCTTCCCCAGGATGAAGCTCGTAACAAACATCCACGCCCATTTCATCAAAGTAATCAAGTATTGGCAGCCAACGTTTAGCAAGTTCAGTAAACCCAGCGTCAACTAGGCCTTGTGGTCGTTGCGGCCAAGGGTAGAAGGTATGCCAAAGTAAAGCACCAGAGAAAGTAACATGGGTGGTCAAACCTAACTGTTTACTGGCCTTGGCTGCCATCTTTAATTGCTTAATCGCCCATTGGGTTCTACTCGCAGGGTTGCCACGTAATTGTTCTGGTGCAAAGTTATCAAACATTTCATCGTATGCTGGGTGTACTGCAACTAATTGACCTTGTAAGTGTGTTGATAACTCTGAAATTGTAAGCCCTGCTTGTGCCGCAATACCAGTCACCTCATCGCAGTAATCTTGGCTTTGAGCAGCTTTTTCTAAATCAAATATCGCGGGGTTTGATGTTGGCAGTTGAATTGCCTTATAACCTAAACTGGCTGCCCACTGACAAATACTTTTAAAGTCGTTAAAAGGGGCTTCATCACTGATGAATTGCGCTAAAAATATTGCTGGGCCTTTTATTTTTTTCATAGTTTGCTTATCCAATTTGAAATGGTTGCCATTTAGTGTCTTTGCTTGATGCCTCAACTGCATTTTCAATAAATGCCATGCCACGAATGGCTTCTTTAATACCAGGAACATCGAAGTCAGCGTTAGCGGCTAAGCTTCCGGCTTTTTTCGCTTCGATCTGCTTAGCAAAATTGACATAGATGTTTGCAAATGCCTCAAGGTAACCTTCAGGGTGACCGGCGGGAGCCCGTAAAGCGTTTTGAGCAGCTTGGCTTTTTAATGCGACTCCTGCACGTAGTAATGTTGTTGGTGCGTTATGACTTTTAAGCCATAAACTATTGGGCTCCATCTGCGACCACTCAATACTGGCTTTATCACCGTAAATACGTAAATTAAGGTTATTCTCTTCCCCTAATGCAACTTGGCTTGCCATTAACACGCCTTTACAACCTGTGTTAAAGCGCAGTAATACCGTACCATCGTCATCAAGCGCTCTACCTGGTACAATCTGGTTTAGATCTGCGCATAATGCAGTAATTTCTAGATTACTGACATATTCAGCTAAGTTTGCAGCATGGACACCAATATCGGCTATACAACAACTAATACCAGCTTGTTGCGGATCTAAACGCCACTTAGCTTGTTTAGCTTGCTCGTCTTCATTACTAGAAAGCCAACCTTGACTATATTCAACAACCACCTTACGAATAGTCCCAAGCTCACCTTGAGCAATACGGTGGCGAGCTTCTTTGATCATCGGGTAACCCGTATAAGTGTGGGTTAAGCCATACAAGCAATCACTTGCTTGTACGATTTGCTCTAATAACAAGGCCTCTTGTAAATTCAAGGTCGCTGGTTTATCAGATAAAACGTGAAAACCACTTTCAATGGCCAGCTTTGCGATGGGGAAGTGCAAATGGTTAGGTGTTACAATCGCGACAAAATCAATGCGTTGATCAGCAGGTAACTTAGCTTCTTCAATAAACATTTGCTGATAACTGTCATAACAGCGACTGGGATCGATACCTAACATGGTTGCTGTTGCTTGGCTGCGAGCTGGATCAGCACTAAAAGAACCCGCGACTAATTCAATTAAGCCATCTAAACGAGCTGCAATTCGATGAATCGCCCCAATAAAGGCTCCTTGTGCACCACCGACCATGCCCATGCGGACTTTTGTTTTATTCATTAAAAGTTCCATTTCAGTACTGACAACTGAAGTTAGTTAATATCATGTTATTAATAATAGGGAATGCCTCACAGTAGGGGTAATATAAATTCGGTTGACAATGCAATAAAATCGGCGTTTTATATTATTAATGAATTTAGCATTGCAGAGATTGATAGGATGGATTTTGACACGATCATAGATGAGGCTGGTGTGAAGCAATTAATTGCTGCATTTGATTTATTACCTGATATTCTATTTTGGGTAAAAGATATTGAAAGTAGAATTTTATATGCTAATCAACACTTTGTTGAGCATCAAGGTTATAAGTCTTTAGAGCAAATTTTACTGAAAACGGATTTTGATTTCTCTTCAAAGCACCTTGCATTTCAATATGTGAATGATGATAAACGTGTTATGAATGGCTACATTGTTACAGACCGATTGGAATTAAATCAGACATCAAATGGTGAATTAGCTTGGTTTTCAACGTCGAAAAAAATGATCTGTGATGATGGTGGCAACATACTTGGGACTTACGGCATAACTCGCCATTTACAGAAAACCTCCAAGGCACTTTCTAATGTTAGAGCCATTGAAGGTCCGGTTAATTATATTCGTGAACATTACCATAGAAATATTTGTATTGAAGAGCTGGCCGAACTTGCGCATTTATCTGTAAGTGCATTAGAGCGGCGTTTTAAAAAACATTTGGCAAAAACACCGAACCAATTTATTAATGAAATACGTCTCGAAAATGCCCGTAAGTTACTGGTTGAAACGCGTTTACCGATTTCACAAATAGCTTATCAATGTGGCTTTGCTGAACCTAGTTATTTTAGTAAGCAATTCAGGCGCTTATTTGGTGAAATTCCATCGCAGATGCGTGCTCATATTGAACGTTAAAGGTGCAATTTAGCTAATTGAATTGCACCTTGCTCAGGCGAGCGTTGTGCATCGCATAAATAGCTTTGTGTTGTGTATGATAACCAAGGCGTAATTGCTTTTGCGGTACCGCCCATCAATGTAATCCTTTGATAGCCAAGCTTAACTAAATGTTCGATATAGCGGGTAATAAATTTGGCTGCTTGCGAGAGTATTAATTGTGCTACGGGGTCATCTTGCATCTTAAACACTAAAGGAGCAAAGCTTGCAAAGTAGGCGGGTTTTTCGTTCAGAGCCCGTTCTGTTAGCAAATTGCTCGTATTACATCCAAGTTCGCTCAATAGACACTGAATTAATGGACTCGAAGGTGACAGACCATCTAATACTTCCAATGCATAGCGAAATAACGTTAAGCCAATCCAACCTCCGCTTGCACCATCACTTAAAAGTAGGCCGTGACCGCCTAATTCTATGATTTGGTGATCTTTTATTGCCCCTGCACAAAATCCAGTACCCAATATAATAATTGCACCACTGTTGTTACCATGTGCACTTTTGCAAGCAATATGTAAATCAGTAGAGAAATTAAATTGTGCGAATGGATGTTGCCAGAGTGTCATAGCACTTTTTGCACCATTGAGTCCTGCGCCAGCAAGACCTGCATAAGCGTGAATTCTAGCAATGGCGGTGGCTGGCAAGTTTGCTTTTTGTAGTGCCAATGCTGTGGCTGCAAGGATTGATTGTTGAGCAATGGTTACTGAAGTGGCTATATTCGCAGGGCCACTTTGTGCAAGTGCCAATAACACCCCGTGCTCGTTTTCAAGTCGAACTTGGCATTTAGTGCCACCGCCATCAATACCTAAGAATAACGCAGCGTGGGATTGATTAGTCATGGGATGTTTGCTCGTTAATTGATGTTTGTAAAATTGAGTTAATTAATGATGGGTCTACCAAACCACAACTATTAAGTACCCCTGAGTAGGCATGTAATGAGATTACATTTTCGTTGCCAAGTTGCCATAAGCTGTGCGCGTTTTGAGCAGTGACACCACCACCAATAACGATCTCTATTTGTCCTTTCGCGTTAGCAATAATACGCTGTAACCGATCAAGCTCTTGTGAGATATTTTTATTTTCACCCCAGCGGGTGCCATTAGTTAGAATGCGATTTACTCCAAGTTCGGTTAAAGTATTAATAGCACTACGACTATCATCAATGCAATCAAAAGCCCGATGAAACGTGGTTGCTAGCTGATAATGTTTAGCGCACTCAACCAGTTCAGTTGTCACAGTAATATCAAGCTTATTACCTTCAATTGCGCCAAATACAACGCCTGTGGCACCCAATTTTGCAGCGCGCGAGATTTGGTTTGTCATGGTTTTAAGTAATGCGGCATCAACATTAAACTGATTAGCGACTGGCCTTACCATCACCAGTAACTCGCCATTTGCAGGTAATGCAGATACGGCAGATTCAATTTCCTCTACTGTTGGGCTCAATCCAGCGAGGTGCATTGCACCGCACAGTTCGATGCGACTCGCACCTGCTTTGAATGCAGTTTTTACATTATTAACGAGATTAATATGATCATCTGCATTTAAGCAAATTTCTAAATTTTTACCCATCGAGTAATTCCTTAATCTTAAGGTGATTGGCTTTGATAAATTATTTAGTATTATCACGGCCAATGTGATAATAAAATATAGCATTTAAATTCATGCGGTTATATTTCTATTGTGTACATTTTTGATACTAAAAAACGCAATGCTAATGCTGTTTTCAGTTTTCCCACTATAAATTAGCTAACAACTAATTGGATCTATTTTTATGCTATGCGCCGATTTTGTCCTACTAGCAACCGAATTTCTATTATCACTTTCCGTTAACTGCCCCCTATTCTTGAAATGTAGTTTAACAACATGTTAACCCCGAACAGAATCATCTGAACATAATCAGGTGCCGTCATGTCAGGGTCATATAACAAGCACAACAAAATACGCACACAAAACTGGAGATAGACATGAATAATAATAACAGCCGAGGAGCTTCAGGTCTTTCAAGGCGATTTAAGAAGTCAGCACTATTACTTGCTGTTATGGCAAGCTTTAATACAGCCGCTGCAAATGATGAGCAAAGTGCCAAGAATGATGATTTAGAAGTGATAGAAGTTCGTGGTATTCGCGCTTCTATGGCGGAGAATTTATCAATTAAGCGCCTTTCTAATTCGATTGTAGACGCAATCACAGCAGAGGATATAGGTAAATTTCCCGATAAAAATGTCGCTGACTCATTGCAACGTGTTCCAGGTGTGGTGATTTCACGCAGTGGTGGTGAGGGCGAAAATGTCAGCATTCGCGGTTTGTCATCTGATCTAACTCTTACACAACTTAACGGAAACTTTATTGCTTCATCACCAGGCTCTCCATCTCGCTCTTTTAGCTACTCTTTATTGCCTTCGACAATGGTGCAATCAGTTGAAGTTTTTAAATCCTCAGAAGCTCGCTTAGATGAAGGCGGTGTCGGTGGTACGGTTATTTTACATAGTCGCACTCCCTTAGATATGGAAGCAAACTCTGGTGCATTTAACGTTGAATATACATATGCAGATGTGACCGAAGAGTATGAGCCTAATTTTAGCGGCGTTTACTCATGGAAAAACGACGATGAAAACTTCGGCCTATTACTGGGCTATACAAAGCAAGATCGCACAAATCGTACTCTCACAGGTGATATGTCTGGTGCAGGAGGTTGGCGCTGGGCAACAGGCAGTGATTTACCGGCAACGGATACAAATGGTAAAGAAATAACTGACAGTACTCGACGTTTTGATGCATTAGAAGATGCGTATGGAAATGTTTATGATGGCGTTTGGGCACCTCAAGTTGCTGGGGTCGGCGTTACTAAAGAAAAACGCGAACGGGTGGGTATACAGGCAACGCTGCAATGGCGTCCAACAGATAATTTAGAGCTCACATTTAATCATTTTCACTTTGAATTAGGTCAAGATCGCACGACTTCTCAATTGATGATCCCTGAGTGGAAATATAACCCTGATTATTTAACCGGGGTGACCCTTGATGAAACCGGTTCAATTGTGACTGGCATGGACTTTACCAGTGGCGCAAGTGGCAGTGAAGGTAATTTAGAATTTCCTTGGATCGTAGGTGGTTATACAGAAGAAAAAGACACCTCAGATACCTATGATTTTGCGTTTGAATACGCTGGTGATGTTTTTGACCTTAAAGGTAAATTTGGCCGTACAGAAGCAAGCGGTGGACCATCAGAATCATTTAATGCGGCATATAAAAGTGGCCAGCCTGGCAGTCGTAGTGATTCAGGTAAAAATGAAAATGCAGCCTCATTTGCAGGTTGGCGCTTAGGCGATCGTGTTTCTATGTATGCAGATCCTGCATTACTGACAAATTTACAAGCAGGAATTGCTGGCGATCCCGATCCAGGTTCAACAGGTTCAAGTTTTATCGTCAGTGATTTAAAAGAAGATTATGGTCAACTCGATTTAGACTACCATATTGCTTATGGCATTGTTGATACATTACGCGTAGGGGTAAAGCATCGTAAAGCCAGTTTGCATCGAGAAACTAATAACACATTCTTTATTACTCAAGATGGTGCGGATCGTATTGCCAGTGGTGATCTCGATCCATTTAGCCAAGGGGCAATAGATGAAGTGGCTTATCAATGGATTGGCGGAATGCCAAACCTTGAGGATATATTAAACAAGGAGTCTGAAAAGAATATTGCCGGTGGCTTTGAAGTCAATACTATGCCAACCATCAATTGGCAGCAGTACCGAGATATTGTCACTAATGAATATGTTAAATATACCCGCCGGGAACCCGATTTTGTTTTTGATATCGAAGAAGAAATTACAGCCGCTTACTTGCAAGCCGATTTTTCGTTTGGCGATTTTCGCGGCAATGTTGGTGTACGTTATGTAGAAACGCAAACACAAATAATGTCATCAGACAAAATTAACTACTTCTTAGACGATATAAATGATGCCACGGGAGAAGATATTTTAGGCGATGAACGTTTAGTTGATGTTGAAACTACTACATTACGCTCTGTTAAAGACGATCGTTTTCTACCTAGCCTTAATCTTGTTTGGGAAGCGAGTGACTCACTTGTTATACGTGCTGCCGCGGCTAAAACAATGTCACGGGCTCCTTTTAATGATTTAGGCGCGCCTGAACAACTCACTTTTATCTCACAAGAGTGGGCTGACGACAGACTAGAGTTTAGAGGAAACCCAGTTGATCAAGGTTGGAGTGGTTCTGGTGGTAATAAAGCATTACAACCGTTTGAATCAGTACAATTAGATTTGTCTGCTGAATATTATTATGGCATAGGCTCTGCTGTTGGGATCGCATTATTTAACAAGGACGTTGATAACTTTATTGTGCCTTTGATCATTACCTCTGAACGACCATTTGATGGTTTCACAAACCCTTATACAGGTGAAGAAATTGTTCCGCCAGGACCTATCACTGTATCGCCATTTACAACCACAGCTAATGGCACAAATGCAACCTCACGCGGCATTGAATTATTTGCTCAACACGCATTTGAGAATGGCTTTGGCATTAATGCCAATTACACCCTCAATGATACCAATCAAGCAGACGTTAGTGTTGATGGTGAAAAAGTTGGTGAGTCAGCTTTAGTAGGCAGTGCTGATGACCAATTTAACTTTTCAGCTTATTTTGAAGACGATAATTATAGTGTTCGAGCATCTTATAACCGCCGTGGAAAAATGGCTTTAGGGTTAGCTGATGGCTTAACCGTATCGCAAGAACCTTATCAGCAAGTTGACTTAAATGCGTCATTCAGTGTGATGGAAAATTTAGTGCTTTCAGCATCAGTGATCAATTTAACAGAAGAAGAATCACGCACCTATTACGGTGATGATAGCGAGGCACGGCTTCGTAGCAGTAGCTACAGTGGTCGTCGTTATTATGCTGGGCTTACCTATCGATTCTGATCATTACAAAATTTGATAAGTAATTAATATCAACACGTTAACTATATATTAGCTCATTTATAAATAGCAGCCGTTCAATAATAAAGCAAATGAAAGCGGCGAGTTAACGTGTTATCGACACCTGATTATTAAAGGCAAAATTATGTATAAATTTAATCTATTTCAACTTGCAGGAACCTCGTTACTTGCAGCAAGTTTACTTAGCGGATGTGGTGGTTCGAGCAATGATCCGCAAGCAAATAATGTTCCCGTCACGCCAGACATAACACATGCACAAATCGCAGGAACCATAATCAAAGGCATTGTCACGAATGCGGATGTATCTGTCACAGCACTTAATGGCAGTAATCTGGCACAAGGCACGGCTAATAAAACAGATCAACAAGGTGACTTTTTTATTGAGCTGACTAGCGACGCAGGTTTTGGTATCAATGCCACCGTTAAATTGACAATTGCTACAGGTGAAGACGCTACAATGCTTTGTGATGCTATGCGCTGTGGTGATGCAGAATTCACACAAGTAACCAGCAATGCAGCAATTGCAGGAACCGAATTTTCAACATTGGGGTTATTGCAAGTGCCCTATGGAAATAATGCGGATGCAGTTGCAGATACTAACTTGCAAGTGAACGCGTTGACTACACTAGCAACAGAGCTGGTTGAACAGCAAATTGCACAAGGGCGCAATGTATCAACGCCTGAGCTAATGGAGTTGGCAAAAGCGCAGATGTCAGCGTTATTACTGCGGGCTATGGGCTGGCAAACCGGTAATACCAATGTTTTTTCGATGCCAGTGATCAGTGCCGATAAACTTGAAAACTTCATCAGCGATGAAACGTGTGAAGATAGCGACAGTGCTGAGCAAGAATGCCCGCCTCAATATGCCGATGAAGCAACGATTAAACTTTCGCTGTTAAATGCTTCATTTGCTCAATTTAGTGAATCTGAAAGTCTAAAATTGATAATGGACAACGCAAAACAAAATATCAGCGCTGCACTTTTAGAAGATAGCGAAGCATTAGCAGCGTTTCGCCAGCGTATTTATGATGCCATCAGTATTCATCCTTTAACAACTGAGTTGGGTTTGAGCGCAGATTCAATCGTTGATTTGTCTTTGCCATTATTCGATGAAGCGATCTCTACGGGGCCATTGCAGGAAGTGACAACGTCAGCCAATTTAGTCGATGCTGTTTATTCAGCAAGAAATGCAATCAGTGATGCAGAAAGCGCGAGTAAAGCATTTGATAACAACCTTGACACTAAATGGCTTGACCATAATGACTGGCTAGGCGCCCCAACAGAGGCAGAACCATCTTGGATACAAGTTGATTTTGCTACGCCACAGGCGGTTAATAGTGTGTTTATTACCAGTGCCAATGACGCTCCTGAGCGTGACCCTGAAAATTTCACTGTAGTTGGCTCTAATGACGGTGGAGAAAGTTGGATAACACTTGCAAATATTGTAGGTGCATCATTTGATGAGCGCCTTACTCGTCAAGAGTTTAGCTTTATCAATGGACAAAAGTATTTGAGTTACCGCCTCAACATTACTAAAAATAAAAACAATGATGGCTTAGTTCAACTGTCAGAAATTCAAATGGTTGGCCCTGTTTTTAGTAGTGTGGATCATACCGATACAAGCAGCGGTGCAGCTAGTGCAAGTAACAGTATTGGCGATGCTGAAAATCACGATAAAGCATTTGATAATGACGCTGCAACGAAATGGTTAGACCATAATGATTGGCAAGGAGCGCCAAGTGAAGAGAAACCATCATGGATACAAATGGACTTTGCAAGCCCTGTCGCGGTTGATCAGTTAATGATTATTAGTGCAAATGATGCACCAGAGCGTGACCCTGAAAACTTCGCTATCTTAGCCTCAAACGATGCCGGTACAACATGGCAAAAACTTGCAAGCTGGGTGGGTGAATCATTCGAAGAAAGAGGTCAGAGGAAAACATTTTCTTTTCAAAACCAATTGGCTTTTGATAGTTATCGATTAGAAGTGACCAAAAACAAGAATAATGATGGTTTATTACAAATCGCTGAAGTTGGTTTAATTGGTCCTGAACAACCAGGAGCCGATCATAGTAAAATGTCAGGCGCAAGCTATAGCGCACGTTTTAGTATTAGCGATAGCGAAGGTGCCGCACAGGCATTCGATGGTGATTTAAATACAAAATGGCTCGATCATAATGACTGGCAGGGTCCACCTACAGCTGAAGATCCTGCTTGGATACAAGTGATGCTGCCACAAGCAAAAGCCGTTAATACGTTAACACTGACCAGTGCTGGTGATGCTCCGGAGCGTGATCCTGATTCATTTATGCTATTAGCATCCAATGATGGTGAAAATTGGCATAGTATAGGTTCTTGGGTTGGCGAAAGTTTTGAGCAACGACTTGAGCAAAGAAGTTTCTCTGTAGCAAATACGCTGGCATATAATTACTATCGGTTAGCCATTAGTAAAAATGCAAATAATGATGGGTTAGTGCAAATAGCAGAAGTTGGTTTGATTGGCCCTGATTATGCGTTTAGCGATCTCAGCACTTTGGCTGGCAATGTTTTTAGCGCACGTTTTAGTATCGGGGATACAGAAAGTGCAGATAAAGCATTCGATGATGATAATGAAACTAAATGGCTTGATCACAATGATTGGCAAGGTCCGCCAACAGAAGAAGATCCTGCTTGGATCCAAGTTGACTTCAGCGAACCTCAAGCAGTTAGTGGACTTGCTATCACCAGTGCTAATGATGCACCAGAGCGTGATCCTGAAAACTTTAGTTTATTAGGCTCAAACGATGGTGGGCAAACATGGACACTTGTATCGAAATGGATTGGTGAAAGCTGGAATGAACGTTTAGAGCGGCGCTCATTTGAGTTTAATAATGGTTTTGCTTTTTTAAGTTATCGTCTGAGTGTTAGTAAAAATGCCAATAACGACGGCCTATTACAAATAGCTGAAATAGAGTTACTTGGACTAGAAAAATAGTTTTAACAGACCCAAGGCCAGCAATTTATCTGCTGGCCTTTATGCTTCACAATGACAAAAGATATAGCTATGAATAGTAAAAGAGAGTTTTTAAAGCAATCAATCACAACTATGCTTGCCTTAGGTGCAAGCGCTTTGACTGCTAAGGGATTTGCTCAAGAACAGCCGTTAAATAAACCTGCAGCTGTTGCAAACGTACAGGTTAAACCGATTGTAGTATCGACATGGCAACATGGATTAGCTGCCAATCAAGAAGCTTGGGGTATTCTCGCCAAGCACGGTAAAGCCATTGATGCAGTGGAAGCGGGTGTGCGTATCCCTGAAGCGGATCCAGATGTGATGACGGTCGGTTATGGTGGTTACCCGGATCGAGAAGGTAATGTAACGCTTGATGCTTGCATTATGGACGAAAATCAAAACTGTGGCTCTGTCGCATTTTTACAACATATTAAGCACCCAATTTCTGTTGCCCGATTAGTGATGGATAAAACCCCGCACGTAATGCTGGTGGGCGAAGGCGCACTTCAATTTGCTAAATCACAGGGTTTTGAAGAGCAAAACCTATTGACTAGTAAAGCCAAAAAAGCCTGGCAAGATTGGTTAGTGGAATCAAAATATGCACCTGTGATCAATATTGAAAATCATGACACAATTGGCATGTTAGCGCTTGATAGCAATGGTGATTTATCAGGCGCATGCACTACTAGCGGCGCAGCGTTCAAAATGTCAGGCAGAGTAGGGGACTCACCTATTATTGGCGCTGGACTGTATGTTGATAATGAGGTGGGAGCTGCAACAGCAACAGGTATGGGTGAGCTGATGATCAAAACTGTGGGCTGCCATTTAGTAGTTGAAATGATGCGCCAAGGCATGACCCCCACGCAGGCTTGCAAGGCTGCCGTTGAACGCATTGCAAATAAGTTAGGCGATTATAAGCAGTTTCAAGTAGGGTTTTTAGCGTTGAGTAAATCCGGAGAATATGGCTCGTTCTGTATTCAACCAGGTTTTAACTATGCAGTGACATCAAAAGCGGGAAGTAAATTACTTGATGCGGCGAGTATTCTTAAAGCATAAAGGAGTAGCTTGTCCTTTAAAGTAAGAATAAGTAAATGGCGTTAGTTTCGTTGTGACGTGGATATGAGAGTGACTTCGCTATGCAATGATGTGGAAGCTATGCCCGTAAGATCTTTTCTAGGGATTTTCCTTTTGCTAATTCATCGATTAGTTTGTCAAGATAGCGAATTTCTTGCATTAAGGTTTCCGTTATATCTTCTACACGTACCCCGCAAACAACTCCTTTAATTAGCTTACGCGCAGGATTTAGGAGTGGGGCTTGTTTGAAAAAAGTTTCAAAGTCAGTGTTGTTAGAAAGTAGAGTTAATAATTGTTTTTCACTATAACCCGTTAACCAATAAATAATACGGTCTACTTCTTCTTTGCTACGGTCTTTTCGTTGTGCTTTATTAATATATAAAGGGTAAACCTTGGCAAATGCCATAGAATATATTTTCTGATTGTGCATTTTATTCGCCTTCATCTACTCAGCAGTGATAACTATCCCATAAATTAGCCTGTGTATGCTAGCATGTTTTTGTTTGATAATTGTGCTTCGCTGCGCTACTGTTTTGTGCAAAAGGTGGCTTGTTTGTAGCCCCAAGCTGAAATGCAAGTGATTAAGCATAAACTATAATGCGCTAGGTAGTTGATGAATAAAGAAAATACGCTCGTCAGAACTGAAGCTGTTAAAAACAAGCTGGCGGCTATCTACCGTGATGAAGGACGCCGCATTTACGCAACCTTGATCCGCCTGTTAGGTGATTTTGAGCTAGCAGAAGAAGCGCTTCATGATGCTTTTAGTATCGCGATGACTAAGTGGCAAGTAGAGGGGATCCCAAACAAACCTGCTAATTGGCTTGTCTCTACTGGCCGTTTTAAAGCAATTGATCAATTACGACGCCAACATCGCCATCGCGAAATTGTGGCGCAATTAGCGAGCGAACTTCCCGACCAAGACCTAGCCAACGATGAGTTTTTGTTAGCTGATGAACAGTTGATTGCTGATGATCAGCTGCGCTTAATTTTTACTTGTTGCCATCCTGCGCTCGATACCAAGGTACAAGTTGCACTGACCTTACGTGAAGTATGTGGCTTAACAACAGAACAGATTGCCAGTGCATTTTTAACCTCTGTATCGACTATGGCACAGCGTATTGTGCGTGGCAAACAAAAAATTCGTACTGCACATATCCCTTTTCAACTTCCGCCACAAGCACAGCTGGAAGAGCGAATTGACGCCGTGCTGTCAGTTATCTACTTGGTTTATAACGAAGGTTATTCATCTTCTGCAGGAGATAGCGTGACACGCACTGAGTTGACCACAGAGGCAATCCGTTTAGCGCGGCAACTACAGTCATTTTTAGCCGACAAAGAGATAACTGGCTTGCTTGCGTTAATGTTACTTAACGAATCTCGCCGCAATGCCAGAATTAATAAACAAGGCGACATTATTCTCCTCGCTGAGCAAGATCGTAGTCTTTGGAATCAAACGCTGATCCAAGAAGGCATTGCATTAGTCAAAAGTAGTACTGCTGGGGGGGAATATGGTTTTTATACTCTCCAAGCTGCTATCGCCGCAGAACATGCTCAAGCCTGCAATGCGAACGACACCAATTGGCAGCAGGTTTTGACGTGGTACTCTTTGCTGTTACAAGTAGCACCTTCTCCAGTAATTGAGCTAAATCGCGCTGTTGCAGTTGCAATGCACCATGGCCCTGAAGCTGCGCTGTTGTTAGTTGAGCAGCTATTACAGCAAAAAGTAATGCAAAAATACCACTTGTGTTTTGCAACTTACGCAGAATTGTTAGGCCAAGTCGGGCGTAAAGATGAGGCACGCACGGCACTTAAACATGCTTTAACACTGACTAAACAAGCCCCTGAGCAGCGCATTTTAAAATCCAAATTAGCTGCTTTATCTGCCAGTTAAAAAATATTAATAAAAATTTTTAACTAATTGTCGAATTGTTTCCTTGCCACTCGATTATTACCTGAAAGCAATTTATTTAAAAACATAAAGGAGCATGAAAATGAAAGTAATGGTAATAGTTAAAGCAACAACAAGCTCAGAAACAGGCACTTTACCAGACAAAGAGTTGTTGACGGCAATGGGGGAGTATAACCAAGCCCTTATTGATGCGGGGATCATGAAATCGGGCGATGGTTTAAGACCAAGCAGTGAGGGATATCGTATCCGCTTTAGTAAGACTGATCGAACAGTAACCAAGGGCCCTTTTGCTGAAACGAACGAGCTGATCGCAGGTTACTGGGTGTGGGAAATAGACTCAATGGATGAAGCAATAGCATGGGTTAAGAAGTGCCCGAATCCGATGCTAGAAGAATCAGATATCGAAATTAGGCCATTTTATGAAATGGCAGACTTCGCTGAGATAGATAATGATGGTGAGATTGCTGAACAAGAAAAGAGACAACAGCAAAGTATTGTTATGCATCAGGCGAAAGCAAGTTGTTACCTGTTTTTCTCTGGGCGCTGTGAAGAAGCATTGACTTATTATCAAACTCACCTTGATGCAAAAATAGGCATGATGTTTCGTTTTAATGAAAGCCCTGAGCCGATACCTGAGGGAGCGATCCCCGCTAATTTTGATGACAAAATAATGCACAGTGAGTTTACTATTGGCGATATGAAACTACTGGCTACGGATGGGTGTAGCGATAGCGTTGATAAAGTTAATTACTCAGGATTTAATCTAACGTTGACGATTGACTCTGAGCAAGCGCTGCGTCGAATATTTGCTGCTTTATCGCAGGACGGTCAGGTTAGGATGCCATTAGCAGAGACTTTTTGGTCACCTTTATACGGGCAAGTAACGGATAAGTTCGGTATTGGTTGGATGCTAATGTTACCAACGCCGAGTGACAACTAATTTATATTATTAATAATAAGCAGGTATTACTATGAAATATGTTGCACTGGTTTATTACGATGAAGCAGTAATGCAGACTTTATCGCAACAGCAATGGGACGAATTAAATCAAGAATGCATTGCCTGTGGTGACTCTTTGCGTGAACGAAATTATATGCTAGGGGGGCAGGCGTTACAGCCAACCACAATTGCAACCACGTTACGAGTTCGCAGTGGTCAAGTAGAAATAACCGATGGCCCTTTTGCTGAAACCAAAGAGCAGCTCGCAGGTTTTTACTTGTTAGATGTAAAAGACCTCAATGAAGCTATTCAAGTCGCTAGTAAAATACCGCCAGCTCGCTATGGTAGTATAGAAATAAGGCCCGTCAGAGAGCTACAAGCAACTGGCAATCAAAGCTATTAGGTAGGTAAACATAAAAAAGGGCGCTTAAGTGCGCCCTAATTATTTATGGTTTTTTCTCTTCGTCAGGTAAGGTGACGTTGAGTTCTAATACTGCTAAGTCGTCTTCATTTTGATCGAATTGTACTTGTACTGCATCAGTATTGATGTTGACGTATTTACGAATAACATCAAGAATGTCTTGTTTCAATTGTGGTAAATAATCGGGTGTACCACGTTGTGAGCGCTCATGCGCGACAATGATCTGCAATCGCTCTTTTGCTAGTGACGCTGTGTTTTTCTTTTCTGAGCGGAAGTAGTCAAGTAGTGACACGTTAACCTCCAAATATCCGTTTGAATAAACCTTTCTTCTCTACATCTAAGAAGCGAAAATCAACTGTTTCACCTAATAAACGATTAATCGCATCTGCATAGGCTTGGCCTGCATCAGATTCAGTGTCTAAAATAACTGGCTGACCTGAGTTTGATGCACTTAATACCGCTTGTGACTCTGGGATAACACCAAGTAAAGGGATAGAAAGAATATCTTGTACATCTTCCACTGATAACATTTCACCTTTGGCTACGCGATCAGGGTTATAGCGGGTCAATAATAAATGTTCTTTAATATTTTCAAGGCCTTCTTCAGCACGCTTAGATTTGCTATGCAAAATACCTAAAATGCGGTCTGAATCTCGTACTGATGATACTTCAGGGTTGGTTGTTACAATTGCTTCATCTGCAAAGTACATAGCCATCATTGCGCCGGCTTCGATACCTGCTGGAGAATCACAGACAATGTAGTCAAAGTCTTTTTTCAACTCATTTAATACGCGCTCAACACCGTCACGGGTCAGTGCATCTTTATCACGAGTTTGTGAGGCTGGCAGTAAAAATAATTTTTCAACACGTTTGTCTTTTATTAACGCTTGATTTAGGTTAGCTTCGCCATTGATAACGTTAACAAAATCGTAAACTACACGGCGCTCACAACCCATGATCAAATCAAGGTTACGTAGCCCAATATCAAAGTCAATAATGACTGTTTTATAGCCTTTTAGAGCTAAACCTGTGCCAATAGCAGCACTTGATGTAGTTTTGCCTACACCACCTTTACCTGACGTAACGACAATTACTTTTGCCATAAGATTTATCCTTTAACCAAAGCTGAAATTTCTAATGATTCATTTTTTTGTTGGATTTGTGCTGCGTTGCCCCAGAACTCACCTTGCAGAGAATCGCTGATCCAATAATTACCATTGATAGAAACAAGTTCTGCTTCTAGTTTTTGGCAAAAAATGCGGGCTTCGTTATAACCTTGCGCACCTGCAATTGCACGGCCGCGCAAAGTGCCGTAAATATGTACATTACCGTCTGCTATAACTTCTGCACCGTGACTTACTGCACCAAAGACGATTAAGTCCCGGTCTTTTGCATATACCTGCTGCCCTGAACGAACAGTGCCATTAATCACTTGCGCAGGTAGGTAAACAGTTTTTTCAACAATCGAAGTATTGCTTTGTTGCTTAACTTGTTCACTCTTAACGTCTTGCGCATAATTTAAAACAGAGAGTCCTGCGGCTTTCGCTTGCGCATGTTGCTCGTCTGAACCATTGCACACACCCACAGCATTAAAATTCATTCGTTCAATTAATGATTTTAAATGTACAAAATCAACAAGATTATTTTTTATTTCAATTAAATTTACAACAATAGGCGCACCCTCAAAAAAACGAGGGGCTTGGGCTATTTTTGCATACAGTTGTTCTGCTAAAAGGTTAATATCAGTACTATAAAGATGTAAAACTGATAACGTAAAAAGATTCCCTTTTAACTCAAAAGTTTGGTCCGACATACACGCTCAATTGAATTGTATGATCAGAAATCAATTTTAGATAAACACAGGCTGAATAAGGCCTTAATTGAAATTTCCAATCTAATTTTTCTAACTTATTATAAGTCTCATGTTATAGTGTGCAGCACTGTTAAGCAAGATTTTATAGGGTCAAAATGCTGACTGCGGTATATAAAAGTAAGAAAAAAGCGGATACCTTCCTTTTTGTAGAAAAAAGAGATGATTTTAGCAAGGTTCCGGAACCTTTAATGGCAATGTTTGGCAAACCAGAGTATGTGATGCTAATAAATTTAGCGAAGCGGGTACAGTTAGGCGTGGCTGATTTAGAGCAAGTTAAGCAAGCGTTAACTGATAATGGGTTTTACTTGCAAATACCGCCACCACAAGCAAACTTATTAGCTGAGCACAGAAAACAAAATGGAGTTGAAAGTGACTAAACATATAATGACAAAATTGGCTGCAATTTTATGCTGTGCCTGTATTAGTACGTCGGCACTAGCCAAGACTCAAGCACAGTTTGATGAATATGTAGCTGGCTTAAAACAAGAAGCTGCGCAAAAAGGCTATGATAGCCAATTAATCGAAGATGCATTTGCTACTGCTCATTTTAAAGAGAAGGTGATTTCAGCAGATAAAAATCAGCCCGAAGTCAAAGAAACGTTAGAAACCTATTTACCGAAACGTGTACCGCAGTGGAAAATTGACCGCGCACGTAAGTTATACGCTGAAAATAAAGACATCTTAGAGCAAGTGGCTGCGGAGTTTGGCGTACAAGCACGTTTTATTGTTGCGTTGTGGGGCCTTGAAAGTAACTTTGGTAAAATCCAAGGTGGTCACAATGTAATTTCATCAGTGGTAACGCTTGCGTTTGATGGCCGCCGTGAAACCATGTACAAAAATCAATTGTGGGCTGCCCTCGATATTCTTAAAGAAGGGCATATCACTTTAGACAAATTCAAAGGTTCATGGGCTGGTGCGATGGGGCAAACACAGTTTATGCCAACCTCATTTAACGCTTATGCGGTAGATTACGACAAAGATGGCCGCAAAGATATTTGGACTACCCAAGCTGATGCCTTTGCATCGATTGCAAATTACTTAAAACAAGCGGGTTGGAATGACGACCTTACATGGGGTCGCCAGGTGCAATTACCAGAAGGGTTTGATTCAAATTACGTATTACAACGCGGCACTAAAACACGTAAGCAGTGGCTAGAATATTGGGCTAAATCAGAGCGCTCACTTGCGGATTGGCAAGCACTTGGCCTGCGTAAAATGGATGGCACCGATTTACCAAAAGTAGATGTAACTGCCGCTTTAGTTATGCCAGATGACATGGGCGGTCGAATGTATTTAGCGTATGACAATTACAAAGCACTGATGCATTGGAACCGTTCATACTACTTCGCCACCAGCGTGGGTTACTTATCAGACCGAATTGGTTATCCAGCGATTTAATAGGTAACTAGGTGACTAGGCGCTAGGGGAGTTTACTGTAAGCGCGAGTTTATCTCGCGCTTTTGTTTGTAAAACATTAGTGTGAAAGATCTTTAAGAGAATTATTCACAAAGAGGTTATGAGACGCTGCGCTTTAAGAGAAGACTTTAAAATTTATAAGTAACAAGGTAGAAAATAGAAAGCTTAGCGTCATAAGAACAGAGTTTAAAATTTTGATGTATTAAGACAATAATTGATCCTTTTGTCTTTTATATTGCGGACCCGCATGATATGTGGTTGAGGACTGGAAATCAGAGCTCTCCTGCTCCCTGATTTGCCCTTTGTTTTAGATGATAACATTTTCACTTTAGTTTCAAAGTTTGGTTGTATGTTAAATCTCCACAGAGGTAATTCATCACTTTTATGATCATCAGGGATACTAATGTTAAACTGAATAGGATCTACATTTGCATCTACCGAAACAACCTTACCATCGATAATTGTGTGCTCACGATAAGCAGTACTAATCATAGAACTAAGGTATCCAATGAACTCAAAACCTTTATTGTCTGGTTCATGCTCCGGCTCAAAAATAAACGTAATTGATTCAACTTTATTATCAACGACTAAAGGTGTTACTGAAGATTCAATCCAATCACCATATCGAGTTAAATAAAATGCAATTTTCTTATCAATTTCTTCTTTAAGTTCTACGCCGTCACATTTTAGTTTTATATCTTCTATTACAAATAATGCTTGACCATCTTCAGCAATCGGAGATACTTTTTCTAGGTCATTGACAATAATAAATTCTAAATTAGGTTTTGCTCCTATTAAAACATCTCCAAAGAGGCCCATTTCATTTTTTGCTACAGAATTTATAAAATCTGTAACATACCTTCTAGACTGCTTTATCAAAGAAGTTGGATCTAATAATACCCATTGGTTATATTTAGAGTAATATATTGCGAGTTTGAGCGGGACTTTATTCATGTCTGCATAGGTTTGAAGCTGCTCAAGGTAGTCATTCCGAAATGGATATTCATAATGCAAGTCTTCAGAATGACAATTTTTAACTTCAACTAAATATTGTTCTCCGCTCTCAGTTGTAACTCTATAATCGGGCAACTTTATACTTTTATTAGTTGAAAAACTTGCCCCAGAGTCTTCTTGTTTAATGAATAACACTTTCCCTAGAGCACCAAGCACTATAGGAAAAGACGATTCAACTCTTTTACCAAATAAGACCCTTGGTGTATTTTTTGCTGATACTAAGGAGTCCGAAATTATTTGAATAAAGTCATTTTGATGATCTGAATTTTGTATATTGTAATTATATTCAAGACCAATTGAACTAAAGAGATCAATTGGTTCAAAGACCTCAGGATTTCTTTTTAATCGTTTCATTTACGTCTAACCTTAGTAAGTGGGCTAACGGTTTATTGAAAACTGTTTTGGTGGTTTACATCACACAAAACGACGTATATTGCATACACTGATAGTTCCACCAATAATTATTTTTGTAAACAACTAATTAAAATAGCAGGGAATTACGCTTGTTATTTTGCACAAAAACGGCGAAAAATAATCTCTATGGACAAAATAGGGGCCGACTTATTAAAACAGGAGTAAGTTTAACTTTTTAGCATCGAGACTTCGCTCAAAAGCTTCAATCAGATTAAACACAATATCTCCGATGTGAAGAGGTTTAGTACAGAGTTTTATATGCTTTTTAATCACAGAGAACACCGAGGCGCTTCGCGCTGCACAGAGTAATATTTTTTGATCTTATTTACTTTTTGGTGAACTCTGTGGTTAAAATTTTTAGAACCTAGCATCTAGAACCTAATTTACGGTTTCTTCAATATCTTATCTTTAAAGTCGAGTACTTTGCCGATGCCTGAGCCTAGCTTCATTAGGCTTTGCAGTTGCTCAGGGCTTAAGCGTTGTAGTTCTGATGACCACTTTGTGACGGTCTCTAACAAGTCGTGAATTTCTTGCATTTGTTGCTGAGCGAAACGCTCATCATCGTTGTGGGCTTCTTCTAATATGTTGTCACGTAATAGGCTTAAGGTTGGGTCTATTTCACGTTTTTTGCGCTCTTCAAATACGCGGTTGGCCATATCCCAAATAGTACCGGCGGGGGCGTAGTATTCTTTTCTGTCACCGGGAATATGCTGCACTTTAATTAAGCGCCAAGATTGTAACTCTTTGATCCCCATGCTGACATTACCGCGCGAGATGCTTAAAGCATCGGCAATTTCATTTGCTGTCATTGGTTCTTTAGTGATGATCAAAAGCCCACACATTTGCCCAATTGTGCGGTTAAAGCCCCAGCGGCTGCCCATCTCACCACAGTGCATTACAAAAGCAAAATTTTTATCTGATAATGTCATTGCTGCTCAAGTTTCAATAAATAATGAAAGCTATGCTAGCACGCTGGAAGGTGATAGCAAGTGCTAAGCAATGCTTTAGCGTTTATCATCGAATTAAGTATAAAAACTATTCGCAAAAAAACTTGATATAGATTAATATTTGTGCAGTCGTGCTATGTTAAGTTATGACTTAATCATAACTATAATTAACCGTTATTTACTGACTCTCTCACAACCGAAGGAATGAATATGAAAGCTGCAATTAATACACAATACAAAGGCCGTTTAGAAATTACTGATTTACCCATCCCCGCAGTGGGAGCTAATGATGTGCTGGTAAAAATTGCCGCATGTGGGGTGTGCCATACAGACTTACATGCTTGTCATGGTGATTGGCCAGTAAAGCCAAAAATGCCGTTAGTACCAGGCCATGAGGGTGTGGGGGTAATAGAACAACTCGGTAGTAATATTACTCATTTAAAAGTCGGTGATCGTGTGGGTATCCCTTGGCTTTATAGCGCTTGTGGGCATTGTGAATTTTGTTTAGATGGCAAAGAAACCTTGTGTTTATCGCAACATAATACGGGTTATTCAATTGATGGCGGTTATGCAGAATATTGTTTAGCGCATGGTGATTATGTAGTTAAAATTCCTGATGGTTTAGGCTTTTCAGAAGCCGCACCATTATTTTGCGCCGGTGTTACCACTTATAAAGCACTGAAAGTGTCGGACGCAAAGCCTGGGCAGTGGGTTGCCATTGTCGGTGTAGGTGGGCTTGGCCACCTTGCTGTGCAATATGCTAAGGCTATGGGTTTAAACGTGATTGCTGTTGATACAGGAAAAGAGAAGCTCGCTTTAGCTGCTGAGCTTGGTGCAGATATAACACTTGATTTTAAAGAATGCGTACCCAGTGAAGCTATTTTTGACAAAGTAGGGGGAGCACATGCTGTTGTATGTACGGCGGTGTCTAAAGCGGGATTTGAACAAGCATACAAAAGTGTACGTCGCGGCGGAAAATGTGTATTAGTCGGTTTACCCCCAGAGGAAATGCCGCTGCCGATTTTTGATACCGTGTTAAACGGGGTTTCAGTGGTTGGTTCAATTGTTGGCACGCGTAAAGACTTACAAGAGTGCTTAGAGTTTGCGGCTCAAGGCAAAGTTAAAGCAATTATTGAGGAAAAGCGCCTTGATGATATTAATGACATTTTTGACGATATGTTAAAAGGTGAAATTAACGGCCGAATTGTCGTAACAATTTAATTAGAAAGAATGCAAAGCGCACAGTTTGTGCGCTTAACTTCGTATCCTCACTTAGCTCATAGTTTATAGCTTAAGGTTAACTTCGCATTTCGCTCTTCACCCGGCATGCCGCCTAAAAACATGGCTTTTGAATAATACACTTTATTAAATAAGTTATTTAAGTTGAGCTGCAATCCCCATTTATCGGTGTTGTAGCTCAATGCGGCATCATAAATAGTATAACTTGGCACATAGCCATCGGGGATGCCAAATGATGATGAGTTAGTACTGCGATCATCAACGTATTTAACACCGGCGCTTATTTTTAGTGGCTGTGAAAGTTCAAACCAGTGAGCGCTATATGTTAACCAGCTACTTGCAGTGACATATGGCACGCCTTTTTGACGGGTATCAAACGTACTTGAGTTGGGGTTTTGTTTATCACGGGCATCCTGATAAACACCATTGATGTTCACTTTCCATTGCTCATTTAAATAGGCGTTTAAATCAAGTTCCACACCGCGGGTTTTTTCTTCGCCATCAAAAAAACTCTCTGGTATTGATGGATCAGGATTCATGTCGTCAAATGCAGGGTTTACATACTCTAAGTTAGTTCTTGCGGTATCAAACACCACTAATGAGGCGAGGAGCTGATCATCAAAGCCTTTCATTCTAATACCTAAATCAGTACTGAGCGACTGCGCATCATCACGGTCGGCCTCATTACCTGCAACTGAACCTAAAACACTATATGCTGTGCGACCTTTTGAATGGTTAATGAAAATAGAAACGTCATCGCTTGGTTTGTATGTCGCACCTAGATTATAGGTCAAGCCGTTATCTGAGGTACTGGCTTCTGGGGTTGCTGCAGCGGCACTTGCACGGTACCGGGCATCAACACCTAAATGTTCATACTTTTGGGTAATTTCGTTGTAAGCGATGCCCACTCGTGTGGTAAACGTATCGTGAATGTAGGCTACATGCTGTAAACCTAACCCCCAGGCTTGTACTTTTTTATTATAATTACTGGTTTTTAGCGGATCGTAATCACTAAATTGACCTTCGCCCCAATTCGGGTTACGAATATCTAAAATATAAGGTAAAGCGCCTTGATAAGTTACATCGCCGTTTTTATCGGTTAGAACGTAATCTTTATCCCAAATAGAATACTGCGTAAAGCGGATATCACGGTCTTCGTAGTTTGCATTTACTAAGAATTCGTTATCAATATCTGCAAGGGTAAAGTCGTATCGTAAATCTGCAAAATATTGCCATGACTTTTCGTCTGCCTCAACTTGACGATATTCTTGGCGTCGTGCTGCAAATGGATATAGCACATCATCAACCACCAAAGGTGCACGAGGATCTGCATTGATCACCCCATTGCGTTGCCAATACACATAATTGTATGCACCGGTTTGACGGGCAAAACTCGATTCATAATTACGGTATTGTAATTGTTGGTTCAAAAATAAATCATCAGTTAGATAATAGTTATGCGTCAACTTAAAGCGTAATTCTTCACCTTCATTATCTTTCGCCATTGGTGAAATAATACCACGATGACCGAATTTATACGGGGTTAAACCATCGCTATCAGCTAGTGAATTAGCTAATTGCTCACGTTGCGCATCTGATAATTGCAGACCGGCAGAGGTTGGATCGTTAACTAAATCATCTGCTGTAACTTGTCCTGCTGTTTTACCATCTACAGACTGCGCATTATAAATACGGATAGGGTGGCCTATAGAGTCAACAGCAATGGCATCCTTAATATAAGCTGCTGAAATCATGATATCTTGCTTGTCATCGAACACATATTTCAATGCGCTGTAAATTTCATCTCTGTCATCTTTTAAATCACGATAACCATCACTACGTGCAGTTTTAGCATTCACTCTATATGCAAGGTTATCTGTGATCGCGTCAGTACTATCAAACGATAGCGAGTAAGTATTCCATTGGCCTACTTCAGCTTGAACTGTGTGCTTAGCTTCAAACTCTGGTTTCTTTTCAATTAGGTTGATTACACCACCCGCACTGCCCATACCATATAAACCTGTAGCAGGACCTTTAAGAACTTCTACGGCTTCAACATTAGTCAGTGACCGTGTTGGGTTAAAGGTATTACCTAAACCTGCACCACCGTACATGCCATCATAGGTGTAATTTGCACCTAAGCCACGAATAATTAAGTTATCGCCAATGCCGTAGTTGTTACCGGCTTGTGTTACGCCGCTAATATTACGTGCTAAATCTTGTAAGTTATCGACATCTTGCGAATTTATCAGTTCTTGGTCAACGACTACAATTGGTGCGGGAGTTTCCATTAGCGACATATCAGACTTAGTCGCTAACCCAGAATTAAGCACGACATGGTTTTGCTTTTGATAAACTGAGATGTGCTCAATATCTGATTGTTCAGCAGCTAAAGTGCTATAAGATGTTAAACAGGCGAGGGAAAGTAGTGAAAGTTTATGGGTCGTCATAAAATGTTATCATTGAATTGTTTTTAGCAATGATAATGTGTTGCATTTGTATTTCAAGTGTTAATTACCTAGAACAGGCAAATTATTTTATTTTACGAAAGTTTATTACCTTTTGTTTTCCAATGGTTTACAAGGAGTGTGTTTTATAGCCACCTCAAAAGCGAGGGGGCTATCAGCCCCCACACCAATACTTATTTGTATGTTACTCCTGCTTTCATTACAAATGCGACATCTTCTAGCAAGGTAATATCTTGCAAAGGGTTGCCTTTGACTGCAATGATGTCTGCTGCAAAACCTTGTTTAATTTGCCCAAGCTGATTATCAACTTTTAGCAATTTAGCGCCATTTATTGTTGCGGCTTGAATAGCTTGCAGTGGTGTCATACCAAACTCAACCATTCGTGAAAATTGCTTGGCATTATCACCATGAGGGTAAATTGCAGCATCAGTACCAAACACCATATTTACGCCGGCTTTTACTGCACGGCTAAAACTATCACGTTGTTTTTTAGAAACTTGGCGCTCTTTAGCTAGGTTTTCTTCAGCAACCCCATTTTGTTCACCAAAGGTGAGGGTATATTCAGTGTTATAAATATCCATTGAAAACCAGGTGCCATGTTTTTTTGCAAGTGCAATTGCTTCATCGTCAACAAAGCTAACATGCTCAACACTATCTACACCGGCGACAATCGCGGCTTTTATCCCACTTGTACCGTGAGCATGAGCTGCTACAGTTAGGCCGCGCATGTGGGCTTCATCTACAATCGCGTTCATTTCATCTTGACTATATTGTTGAATGCCCACTTTTGTGCCTTTTGAAAACACCCCGCCCGTGGCGCAGAACTTAATAACATTGGCACCGTACTTGATGTTTTCACGCACTTTTTCGCGCACCGCCCATGGGCCATTGGCAACGCCTTCAGCGGTGTATTTCATTTCAGGCGGTAGGCGGTTGTTATCACAGTGGCCACCCGTAACTCCTAATGATGGACCAGCAGCCCAAATTCGCGGGCCTATAATATCACCGGCATTAATACCATCACGTACAGCAATGACACTGTAACCGTCTGCACCAACATTACGTAATGTGGTAAATCCAGCCATAAGCGTCTTTTCGGCAAAGTAAGCCGCTTTTATTGCTTTGCGTGGTATTGACTGACCAATACGTTCGCTGCGAGGTACGGTTGGATCGCTAGTTAAATGCACATGCATATCCATTAAACCTGGTACAAGCGTTAGCTCAGAGAGTTCAATATGGTGATCACCTGCTTGCAGCTGCGGTACTGCACCTTTGGTTACTTTGGTAATAATTCCATCGTCGATTTGAATAAGGGGAGCATTAATTAATTTGCCATTATTAACATCAAGCATTGCTTTAGCTGTAATGTACGTAGAAGCTTGAGCATTAAATGCACTGGCAAACAGTAAGCTTAATGAAGCCGATAATGATAATTTATTCATTGTTTTCTAATTTTTGGTTATTTTATATGGCAATGTAGCAGGGAGCTTTTCTCCTGTAAACAAAACGCGTTGACCGTCGCATTTTCTTTATTTAGCTGCAGCAAAGTCGCATAATTATTGGTAATACTTACACTCAGGGAAAATTATGAATACATTTAAGATTACTTTGTTGGTTGCCGGCGTGCTTAGCGCCTTAGTTGGATGTTCGAACACAGTCAATAATAATCCCACTTCACAAACAGCAACTCTTTCAGAAACTGCTACTACTGCAAGCCAACAATTAGATGCGTTAGTCGAGCAGTACTTTGTAGAGTCGTTACAATTTTCCCCACTTGATGCGACATATATTGGATACCGTCAATACAATGACCAGTTTACAGCCCCCAGCAATGAACAAAACAGAGCTATGCAGTACGCTTTTTATAAAGACTATCAGCAGCGTTTGGCAGCAATAGATCAGCAGCATTTAACTGGTCAAGCGTTATTAAGTTACGAAATACTTGAGCGAGATTTAGCATTAACGATAGAAGGCTTTCAATTCCCTCGTTATTTATTACCAATCAACCAAATGTCAGGCGCGCACAATACTTTTGCAGGCTTTGGTTCAGCGCAAAGTGCACAACCTTTTGTTACTGTTCAAGACTACGAAGATTTCATCCTTCGTGCTGAGGGATTTGTGACTTGGTTATCATCGGTACAAGTTGCAATGCGCCAAGGCATAAAACAAGGTGTGGTGTTACCTAAGCCGCTTGCTGAAAAGTTATTACCACAATTTCAAGCGCATGTAGTTAGTAGTGCTGAACAATCGCTTTTTTATAGTCCTATAAAACAGTTACCAGCAGATTTCAGCGCAGTGCAAAAGCAACAACTTACAGAGCAGTATCGTGTACTCATTATGGATAAGTTAGTGCCTGCTTATGCGAACATGAGTGAGTTTTTAGCCACCACATATATTCCCAATAGCCGTGAAACCGTCGGCTACAGCGAATTACCAAATGGTAAAGCGTGGTATGAGTATCAAATAAAGCAAAATACAACGTTGAACTTGAGCGCTGATGAAATCCACGAAATTGGCTTACAAGAAGTGTCACGCATTTTAAATGAAATGAAAGCAGTAAAAGAGACGGTTGGCTTTGAAGGTGACTTAAGTGAGTTTTTCACCCATTTACGTGATTCTGATGAGTTCTACTTTGACACACCAGAGCAACTAATTGCCGCTTATGAAGCAGTGAAAATAAAAATTGATGCACGTGTGCCTAAGTTATTCAACATAGTGCCTAAAGCCGACTATGTTGTAAAAGCCGTTGAAGATTTTCGTGCTGAATCTGCCGCTGGTGCATCTTATCAATCCCCCGCGCCGGATGGTTCTCGACCAGGTATTTTTTACATTAATACCTTTAATTTAAAAGCACAGCCTAAATTTTTATTAGAAACATTGTCTATCCATGAAGCGGCGCCTGGGCACCATTTTCAAATTGCCTTGCAGCAAGAGGTTGAGTCACTTCCTGAATTTCGTAAATTTGGTGGCTACACGGTATTCGCAGAAGGCTGGGCTTTATATGCAGAAAGCTTAGGTAAAGAGCTGGGTTTATTTACCGATCCATATATGTGGTATGGTCGTTTATCTGATGAGCAATTACGTGCCATGCGTTTAGTGCTCGATACCGGTTTTCATGCCAAAGGCTGGACGCGTCAGCAAGGGATTGATTACATGCTTGCTAATTCATCGATGGCATTTACAGATGTGGTGGCCGAAGTTGAGCGTTATATTGCTTGGCCTGGCCAAGCACTGTCTTACAAATTAGGTCAGTTTAAAATTCAAGAGCTACGTGATTACTGTAAACAGGCTTTAGGCGATAAATTCGATATCAAAGAATTTCATACCCAAATATTGATTGATGGTGCATTACCAATGCCAATCCTAGAAGCCAAGATCAAACGTTGGGTTGAAAAACAGCAATAATCACTTAAAACGGCGCACAAAGCTATTGGGCTTTGCGCGTCGTAGTTGATTACGTTAAAATGCGCGCTCAATGGGGCGCTGAGTTTAACTATGTTAGAAAACCAATTTTGGCTTAAAAAATCACTTGAGCAAATGTCACAAAATGAATGGGAAGCTATTTGTGATGGTTGCGGTAAATGTTGTTTAAATACACTCATTGACAGTGATTATGATGATGAGTTTACTGTAACAGAGCAACTGCGCGAAGGTGAAGAGTTACTTTTTACTAATATTGCTTGTCAGTATTTAGATGAACAAAGCTGTGGCTGTAGTGATTATGAAAATCGTCAAACGCTTGTCCCAAGCTGTGTCAAATTAACTAAAGAAAACTTGGCGAGTATTTTCTTTATGCCGCCAAGTTGTAGCTATAGACGTTTACACGAAGGGCGAGGGCTGGCATCTTGGCACCCGTTGCGTAATAACGGTAGTAAAGAAAAAATGCATCAGCTTGATATTTCAGTTCAGGGTAAAACGGTCAAAGATTGTGATGTCGATTTTGATGACTTTGACTTGTATGTTGCTCAATGGCCGATGAAGGATTGCGATTAATGACAAATTTGATGGCAACAATTGGCCTGATAAACCCTAAAAGTCCAACCAATGTGGGGGGAGTATTACGAGCTGCCGGTTGTTATGATGCACATCAGGTATTTTTTACTGGTACACGGTATTTAAATGCTAAAAAATTCCATACCGATACAAAGAATGTGGTGGAGCGGATCCCACTCACGCCTGTCGCTGATTTAGCAAAAGCTAAACCTGAAGGGGCAACAGTTGTGGTGATTGAGCTTATTGAAGGGGCCACCCCATTGCCTGAATTTGTTCATCCTGACAATGCATTTTATATTTTTGGCCCTGAAGATGGCTCTATTAGTAAAGATGTGCTGAAATGGTGTGATGAAGTGGTGTACGTTCCAACTATAGGCTGTATGAACTTAGCGGCCACTTGCAATGTAGTGCTTTATGACCGCTTGGCTAAACTTGGCGGTGTTGAAAGTTCAGATAAAACAATCATTAAAAGCCGCGATACAAATAATAAAATGAGATGGGCAAAAGCATAGTATTGTTAAAACTGATACGATGCACTAATAATTGGCCCATGGGTGATGGTTTTGTATTCAAAATAACTTTTATCATCTTCATCACCTGTATGGTAATTCACGTATGTGCCTTTGTACAAAGCAGAAACGTCCCAATGATCGCTAAACTTATAACTAACCCCTAGTTTTAAGCTTGCTGTTAGTTTGGCCGATAAGCCAAACCCACCTATATCGCCCGATGAAGTGAATAACCAGTTATCTGCAAGCTGTTTATCCACTTTAAAACCTAATATAAGATCGACCCAATCTTCATCTCGGTCGACTAATGATGTCGATGGTAACCTATTGGGCTCAAGGTTAAATTCATAACTGTTATCCCAACGACGTAGACCAACATAATTAATCCATTCTCCTAAACTAGGGCTAGACTGTTTATACGCAACGGAGACTTCTAATACGCCTTGCCTGACTCTTGCATCAAGCACGCCTAAAGCGGGTTGTGACAAAGACTTACTTAAATCCATAAAAGCCCAATCAAACATTAAGCCCCAATTACTTTCATGAAAAGCTTCACCTCTAAGCATAAATCCACTATCAAGGTTGTTTAATATGGTGTCAAAATTCACTTCCAGCGGTGTATCCACAGTACCAATTGTTGAATCACCGTCGATATTGGTGAACATCAAATAAGGTTCAATTTTCAAATCCCATGATTCACTGTGAGCATATGAACTAACGAAACAAGAAATAGTTGTTAGCAAATAAGGAAGTGTTTTATTCATGTTTAGTCCTTGTGCATAAATTAGTATCACTAATTTAGTATAGTTCGCTATTTTTGTTTTGCTCTGGTCTTTTAATTTATTATTGATATTAAATTGGTATTTTGTATTGGTAACTTAAATTGGTAATGTTTGTTGCTGTCCTTCAATAATTGTTAAACACAGTCGTTAATTAAGTGATTGTTTAGAATGTGTTTATTTTTAATCTTATATGTGGCTTGTTTTTCCATAATTGAGCGTGGTTTTTTTGTTAGTTATTTCTTGATGTTGTGTTAGAGTTTTGTTACTTATGGTTTTTACCAATTCAACTAATTGGTTTTAACCTTTTTTGGGTCGCACACACTGTAAATGTAAGGGTAAGTAATGAGGTTTATACGGCTTTTTTGTAGTATTTTAGTCTGCACGTTGTTGTTTGGGCTTGTTGGCTGTGATTCGTCAACGCCATCGAGCGTTAATACTTCAAATAACAATGGCAATGCTGTTGAAAATGAATTTGATGAACTAGAAAATCAATGGATCAATTTTGATTTTTCTGCTCCTGTAACATTAAGTGCTGTGCATCTTGTATTTTATAAAGGGGATGAACGTACTACTTACTTTAAGTTTGAGTCATCTAACAATAATCAGGATTGGACCACCTTATTAGATACAGGGAGTTCGGCCAATACGACTCAGTTCGAATCTTTTTACTTAGCTAATAATGTTACTGCACGCTATTTTAGAATTGTTGATTTGGGTGATAGCAATGAGACTGCGAATAATATAACGCACATAAAATTCACTTCAGAAACCGATGAAGGTGCCTTAGTTATCCCTGGTTTGATTGAAGCTGAAAATTACACTTCCTCATATGATTCTACGCCAGGAAATCAAGGTGGTGAATTACGTGAGGGGGATGTAGATATTTGGCAAACAACCGATTCATCTGGAAGCTATAGCATAGGTTCTATAACTGATGAAGAGTGGTTAGAGTACGAAATTAATGTTGGTAGTAGTGGCCAATACACTGCCAATTTGCGTATTGCATCTGTTACTGGTAGTGGCTCAATTAGATTGCTTATTGATGGCATAAAAAAAACTGATTTTATTGTTCCTGCAACAACACAATGGGAAACAAAAAGTGTTGATTTAGGAATTTTAACCACGGGAGTGCATACGCTAAAGCTCGCTATGACTGATGGCGATTTCGAACTGAACTGGATTGACTTATATAAAAATACCGCACAGTTAACTGCTTTAAACCCTAATGTAGCGCCTTCAGCTAACTTTGACTTAACTGATTGGTACTTAGGTGTGCCAATTGACGAAAATGGAGATGGTAAATCAGATTCTATATCTGAAACACGGCTCGCTGCAGGTTATGAACATCCGCAATGGTTTTATACAGGCTCTGATGGGGCTATGGTTTTTAAAGTGGAAATCGATGCGCCAAAAACATCAACTAACACGAGCTATAGCCGAAGTGAGCTACGTGAAATGCTTCGCGCTGGTGATACGAGTATTAGTACTCAAGGCATCAACAAAAATAATTGGGTGTTTTCAAGCTATTCTACAGAAGATAAAAATGCCGCTGGTGGAATTGATGGCGAGCTAACAGCTACCTTGAAAGTCGATCACGTAACAACCACAGGCGATAGCTCACAAGTAGGGCGTGTTATCATTGGCCAAATTCATGCCAAGGATGATGAACCTGCTCGTCTTTACTATCGTAAATTAAGCGGCCATAGCAAAGGATCTATTTATTTAGCCCATGAACCCAGTGGTGGCAGTGATCAAATATACGACTTGATTGGCACAAGTAGTAGCAGTGCCGCTAATCCGAATGATGGTATTGAGTTAGGAGAGATATTTAGTTACTCAATTAAAGTAACTGGCAACACGCTGTTGGTCACCATTATGCGTGATGGCAAACCTGATGTTACGCAAAAGGTTGATATGAGTAAAAGTGGTTACCATACAGGCGATGATCAATATATGTATTTTAAAGCCGGTGTTTATAATCAGAATAATACCGGCGATGCGAATGATTACGTGCAAGCCTCTTTTTATAGCTTATCGAATAGCCATAACTAAAATAAAAATAGACTGAGGGGCCTTTGTGGCCCTTGTTAATAAATGAAGCTTTTATTTTTTGGTAAATAATACTATTAAGTAATACTTTTTGAGCTTAGCATGTTTATGAATCGCGTCACAATTTGCGGAACGTTCCAATTAAAATTTTGTGATCTTATTTTCTCAATGTGTAGAATCGTTCTTAACTTGTTAATGGAGTGAAAATCACGTGAGTGAAATAAATACAAATAAAAGCTTTGTCACCGAACAGTCGCAACAAAATAAAAACTACCTGTTACCTTTAACGGCCATGACGACCCTATTTTTTCTCTGGGGATTTATCACAGTTTTAAATGATGTGTTGATCCCACGTTTAAAAGGGGTGTTTGATTTAAGCTACACAGAAGCAATGCTGGTACAGTTCTGTTTCTTTGGTGCTTATTTTATCGTGTCGTTACCTGCCGGCCTGCTAGTCAATAAATTTGGCTATAAGAATGGGGTGCTTACTGGGCTTATTGTTGCATCAATAGGGTGTATGCTGTTTTACCCTGCGGTGGTTGTACACGAATACTGGTTATTTTTAACTGCCTTATTTGTACTGGCTGGTGGTATTACTGTTCTGCAAGTTTCTGCTAACCCATACGTTGTTGCACTTGGTCCTGAGAAAACAGCTTCTTCTAGATTGAACTTAGCTCAAGCACTCAATGCTCTGGGAACCACTGTTGGTCCTTATGTGGGCGGTATATTATTTTTTGGTGCCGCAGGGTCTTTAACTGCAACGGCAGCCACTGCTGAGTCTGTGAAAATCCCTTATTTGGTTTTGGCCGCTGCGTTATTAACCATTGCAGTGGTGTTCGCCTTTTTAAAACTACCGGAAATAGCATCGCATAAAGAAGAAGTAGATTGTAAAACGAAAGGTCACTCTTTAACTCAAGCTCCTCATCTAGTGATGGGAGTTGTGGGGATTTTTTGTTATGTAGGCGGTGAAGTAGCGATCGGTAGTTTTTTAGTTAACTTTTTCGGTGAAGCACATATTGCAGGCCTAGAAGAGCATGCGGCCGCAGCTTTAATTGCCTATTATTGGGGAGGAGCTATGGTAGGGCGCTTTATCGGCTCTGCTTTACTACAAAAAATAGCGCCATCAAAAGCCATTGCATTCAATGCCACTGTGGTAATTGTGCTATTGCTAGTCACTATTTTCACACAAGGGAATATCGCATTATATGCAGTCCTGTCGATTGGCTTATTTAACTCTATATTATTTCCAACTATTTTCTCAGTGGCTATTCAAGGATTAGGTGCATTGACCAGTAAAGGCTCAGGCTGGTTGTGTTTGGCTATTGTTGGTGGTGCGTTGATACCATTAATTCAGGGGGTGGTTGCTGATGTGGTGAATATTCAGATCAGCTTTATTATTCCTGCTCTATGTTATGTCTTTATTGCATGGTATGGATTGAATGTTGTTAAGCTTACTGACAAGTGGCAACACGTTATAAAGTAAATATCAAATATGCTCTGTAAAATTTTTTGAGACACGATAATGCACTTACAAACAGTAAGTGCATTGTTACTTTTTAACGTATAAATCCATAAAGCAGCCTCTCTATACTCATTTCGAGTTTCAAAACAACAAAATAACCTGCGTTGATTTACTATTGAATACGTATTCAGTAGGCTGCTATTAAAAATGTAGTGGAACGTTCCAAAGTAGTTACCCTGAGCAATCAATGGCTTGCTGAATTGGTTTAAAGCTACGATCTGATTAGCTGTGCTGCTTAAGCGTGTTGATTTTTTATTTTGACACTGTGATATTAACCATGCTTTTGTCGTATTTTTGTCTGTGATATGGCTACTTTTTAGGAATAGTTAAGACAAAGTAATTTTATTTTGTTAAAAAGTAAGTTGTTAACAATGATAAAAACAAAAATAGGTATGTTATGCACAGCTCGCTTAAATTTACCACTAAGGTGACTATCGCAGCGTCCGTTGTACTTGTGCTGGTGCTGGGGTTATTCACTATCAATAACTTTATGTCAATGCGCGCGCAGACACAACAGCAACTGTCATTAGTATTACAAGAAAGTTCTCAATCAGTTTCTCAAAATATAGCGAATTGGCTCAATAATAAGCTTGCTATAGTCAAATCGATAGCAAATACTCATCAGCAAAATGATCCTCAGGCATTAACGCTCAATCAGCTTAACACTGCCGAAATGGCGGGGGATTTCAAAAATACTTACATAGGCAAGCCTGATGGTACATTTGTACTTAATGACCAAACTGTGGTGCTACCTGCCGATTACGATGCAACAACCCGCCCTTGGTATAAATTAGTTGAAAACAAAACCAGCACAGCTTTTACCACTCCTTATGTTGATGTGACCACGAATGAATTAACGATCTCTGCGGTAGCACCCATTTTAAATAATGGCCGTTTTAGTGGGGTTGCCGGTGCAGATATTGATATGCAAACAATCACTAAAATAGTCAATGAAATTGACTTTTTAGGGTTTGGTTATGGGTTTTTACTCGACAGTAATGGCCGTATTTTAAGTCATCCTAATACTGAGTTTAATGATCAGAATATGGCTACTTTATTTGGCAAAAATTTGGCGTTACAACCTGAGTTTGTTGAGCTTAAAGTCAATGGTGACGAGCATTTAGTTTCTTTTACACGCATTAAAGGAATTGAAAATGTTGATTGGTATTTAGGCGTTGTGATCAACAAAGATATTGCCTTTTCTTCGGTTGCTTCATTTCGAAACATGGCGGCTATCTACATGTTATTAGGGATTGTAGTAACTATTTTTATGATGCAATTTTCATTGCGTTATTTAATGCAACCAATGCAACGTTTGAATGAAGCAATAAAAGATATTGCCCAAGGAGAAGGTGACTTAACTCGCCGTTTAGAAATTGAAAATGATGACGAATTTGGTGAGTTGTCAGGTTACTTCAATGCCTTTATAGACAAAATTCACACCTCTATCGAACAAGTTAAAACCACTACAGTGGAACTTGAGCGTTCGGTAGAAAGCTTAGTCGAGCAAACGCAATCAACATTAAGAATGTATAGCGACCAAACTAAACGTACAGATAATGTTGCCACGGCAATCAACCAATTGTCATCCAGTGCGATTGAGATATCGAATAGCGCTACTGATGCATCTACGCTTGCAACGGAAGCAAATACACAGTCTGTACAAAGCCAAAATTCATTAACCGATAATATTAACGCGATCGGTGTGTTATCTAACAATATGCAACAAGCTCAAGATATTATTAATCGTGTGGCGGAGCATTCAGCTAGTATCGAGCAAGTACTTGAGGTGATCAAAGGGGTTAGTGAGCAAACTAATTTACTAGCACTAAATGCGGCAATAGAAGCGGCGCGTGCAGGGGAAGCTGGTCGTGGTTTTGCTGTTGTGGCGGATGAAGTACGGCAACTCGCTCATCGTACTCAATTATCAACCCAAGAAATTGAAAACACAGTAAGTCAATTGCAACAGGGCTCAGCAGAGGCTGTCGCGGTTATGAAAGACAGCTTAGTTGAAAGCGAAAACAGCGTAAAACAAGCGCATATAGCGGGCGATAAAATGGCTGCGGTCACTCAATCAATTAAAGCAATTGACGATGTTAATCATGGTGTGGCCAATGCAACAGCAGAACAAAATCAAGTTATTCAATCACTCGATAATGACATTCATACAATAAGTGAGTTATCTCAACAAGGCCAATTAAACTTAAATAATACCTTGGCAGAATGTACGCGCTTAAAAAAACAGTTTGATGAACTTGAGAAAATGGTATTACGTTTTAAAGTTTAGTTAGATTGTTCGTTGTTATGATTTTTAAAAAATAAGATAAATAATGCCTAAGTCACAACCAAGTCAGCCCAGTTGGCTAAATTTAATTAATATTGAAAGTGTTTACAGCGCTGAAAAACAGCGTCGTGCATTTACATTTTTCACGATGATCTCAATAGCAGTGGTATTGATTTCAACATTACTTATTCTCAATTATACGGTTTATGCAACGTTATTAACGGTAATGCTCTTGATTTCCGATGTGACTTTGTTAGGTTGTGCTGTTTACTTTGTTTCGACTGGGCGGTTAACTTGTGTAGCAATATTGGTGCTCAGTATTATTTGTGTTTTATGTTTAGCCTTAGTGTATACCGGTGGTAAGCAAAATACCGCGCTTTATTGGTTGATGTTTTACCCTATTGTCGCTTTTTCAACATTAGGCTTAAGGGTTGGCTTTTTTGTCGTCTCAGTTTTATTAGCATTTACTTGCTTTTTTTTATTTGGTGCTGATATAGGTCAAGTAAGTTATGGTCATGCTGAAAAAGTGCGTTTTACAGCTTCATTCATTTTAGTGTTTTTATTTACCTTCATAGGTGAATACTTTCGTAATAAAAGCCACTTAGAAATTGCCCGGATGACGTTACTGCAAAAGCAAGATGCACATACAGATCAGTTAACTGGGCTTGCAAATCGTCGTTTTGTTAGTAGCCATTTTTTGCCACTTGCAAAATCACGACCTGAGCAGTATTTACCTTTTACAGTATTATTAATCGATCTTGATCATTTCAAAGAGATTAATGATAACTTTGGTCATGACTTTGGCGATCACGTACTCATTGAGTTTAGTAATATGCTTGAAGAGCAGTTACGTTTATCTGATATAAAAGTTCGCTACGGTGGCGAAGAGTTTATGGTAATACTGCCAAAAACTCAGCTGACTGTAGCACTGAGTGTTGCTGATAAGTTTAGGGAACACATTGCCGCACAAACGATAACGTTTACACAGCAGCAATTAACGCGGCTCACCTGTAGTATTGGAGCTGCCCAAGTTACAAAAATTGATGATTTTAATAAATCAGTTAAGCTGGCAGACGAGTATTTATATCAAGCCAAGCGTGAAGGTCGTAATAAAATAGTGTCAAGCAATTAGCAAGGGGATGATAATGAACAGTAGTACTCAGCTTATCTATGTATACGACCCAATGTGCAGTTGGTGTTGGGGGTTTAAAGAATGTTGGCAAAAAATTTACGCTGCGTTAGCCTCTGAGCTCGATATCGTTTATAAAGTCGGTGGACTTGCTGCTGATTCTGATCAGCCAATGCCTGAGAATATGCAACGCTTTTTACAACAAACTTGGCAACGAATTGCTGCTCAGACGGGGGCAAGGTTTAATTTTGACTTTTGGAAAAACTGTCAGCCTCGTCGCAGTACATACCCGGCATGTCGTGCTGTGATTGCTGCTCGCCAATTTGATAAAGAGCAAGCCATGTTACAGACAATTCAACAGGGTTATTATTTGCAAGCACAAAACCCGTCAGATCTATCCACACTTGTGAGCTTTGCACAGCAACTTAACCTCGACAGTGACGTTTTTTTAGCGCGAATGCAAAGTGCTGAACTTGAACAGCAATTACAACAAGAGTTAGCCTATGTTCAGCAATTACCAGTACAAGGCTTTCCATCGTTAGTGCTGCGTCATCAGCAGCAGTATCATGCCATTGCCGTTAATTATACCGATGCGGATGATGTGATAAACCGCATACGAGCGGTACTTAATTGATAAATTTTATTGCAGCTTAGCAGGTGCTTGCTGATAGAGCGCATCTGTTGTTTACCTAGCTGCATAGTCTTATTACGCTATGAGCGTGTACTTCAGCGTGCGGTACCTTAAATAGTAATTCATTATTCGTTTGTTGGCATTTTTTGTAATTTATTGCTGTTGTCATAAAACAGACTTTTTACCGCAACACCTTTGTCATTTTTCATCTATAGAATCTCGTGCATTGATATAAAGCAACTAGCAAATCCGCTAATTTAACGAGTAAAGGTGTATGCGATGAAAGGCGTTAAACCATTGATATTAGCTAGTATTGTTGCCATGAGTGCAACAGTGCAAGCAAATGATCTAGATAAGGTTATCGATAAAAGCAGTGAAATTAATCAATCAGCTGCGCAATCACAAACAAAAATAGACAAGATTGCAGATTCAATGCAAGGGCGTTTACAACAGTTTAAAACTCTCAATAAAGAAATTGATGGTTTAACGGTTTATAACGCTCAACTAAGCAAACAGCTTAGTAATCAAATCAGTGAAATGGAAGCCATTAACCTATCAATGGATCAGGTTTCTATTATTGAACGTCAAATTACCCCATTAATGCTACGCATGGTCACAGGTCTTGAGCAATTTGTTGCACTTGATGTGCCTTTTCTAAAAGAAGAGCGTGCGAAGCGCATTGCTTCACTAAAAGACATGATGGATCGTGCAGATATCAACTCTAGTGAGAAATTTCGCCGCCTTTTAGAAGCGTACCAAGTGGAAGTTGATTATGGCCGCACAATTGAAGCGTATACAGCTTTACTGAGTGTTGAAGGTCAAGAGCGTGAAGTTGATTTTCTTCGTATTGGTCGTTTAGAGCTTATCTATTTAACGCGTGATGGTAAAAATGCAGGGAGCTGGGATCAAAATACCAAGTCATTTGTTGCGTTACCAGACTCAACAATTAGCCAGATCAGTAAAGGTTTACGCATTGCACGTAAGCAACTTGCCCCAGATATGTTAACACTACCAGTACACGCGGCTGAATAAGAGGTTTATGACGATGAAATTATTAACCAAAATGACAAAAATGGCCGCTTTAGTCACTGGCCTTGGTTTTGCCTCTACGTGTATGGCAGCAGAGCCAATTGACTTAGATGCGTTATTAAAAACACTTGAGCAAGGTAAATCTGCACAGTCAGCACAAAACCTGCAACGTGAACAAGCGTTTAAATCGCGTGAAAATGAACAAGTACAAATGCTTAAAGATACTCAGGCAAGACGTAACCAAATGCTTGCTGAGTCTGAGCGCCTTGAAACGCAATTTGAAGAGAATGAAGTAAAATTAGCCAATCTAACAGATACGCTTTCTAACCGTATGGGTTCATTAAAAGAATTGTTTGGTGTACTGCAACAAGTTGCAGGGGACTCAAGTAATAAATTTATGACCTCGGTTGTGTCAGCACAAATCCAAGACCGTAGTAAATTTATGGATGAACTAGCTGTTAAAATGGGTTCAACCTCAAACCTAGCGTCAATCGAAGATATCGAAAAAGTGTGGTATGAACTACAACGCGAAATGACAGAGCAGGGTAAAGTTACCCGCTTCAATACTGATGTAATCGTTGAAGGCGGCGCTAAAGCACAGCAAGAAGTTGTTCGTGTAGGTGCATTTAACCTTATTTCTAACGGTAAATACTTAGAGTATAACGCGGCAACAAATACAATTAGCCAATTAACTCGCCAGCCTGTTGCGCGTTTTACAGCTACGGCAGAAGATCTACAAAATACAGACTCTGGCGTTGTGCAATTTGCACTTGACCCAACTGGGGGCTCAATCCTTGGCTTATTAGTTCAAGCGCCTGATACTGAAGAACGAGTTCACCAAGGTGGCACGGTAGGTTATGTCATTTTGGGTGTTGGTCTTGTTGCTCTACTTATCGCTATTGAGCGTTTCTTATCGCTGATGTTAATTGGTGGCAAAGTTCGTCGCCAGCTTAAAGACAGTGTCGCACGTGATGACAATCCACTTGGTCGTGTAATGAAAGTTAAAGATCAATACCCAGATGTTGCATACGATACACTTGAGCTTAAATTAAGCGAAGCAATTCTACGTGAAATGCCAAAGATCACCCGTAATCTAACGCTTATTAAAATTATCTCAGTGGTTGCGCCGTTACTTGGTCTACTCGGTACCGTAACCGGTATGATCAATACCTTCCAAGCAATCACCCTGTTCGGTACTGGTGACCCTAAACTAATGGCGGGGGGGATTTCACAAGCACTCGTTACAACGGTACTTGGTCTTGTTGTGGCAATCCCCACTGTGTTTTTATACACCTTGCTTAACACGCGCGCTAAAAACATCTTGTTAATCATTCAAGAGCAAAGCGCAGGTATTATCGCTGAACGTAGCGAGAAAGGAGCATAAACCATGGTGCTATTGATTGATTCAATCAATGCTATCCGTGATTTTCTCGACACTGGTGGCCAAGTCCTCTTGGTCATCGGAGTGTTAATCTTCGCGATGTGGTTATTGATACTCGAGCGATTTATATTTTTCTTTCAAGGTTATAAGCACTACAAGCGTGATGTTAAAGCAAATTGGCACAATCGCCCTGAGCGTAATAGCTGGCATGCAGAGCAAATACGTCAAGCCATGATCTCACGCGCTGGTATTAAGCTTAATGCCAACTTAGCGTTAATCAATGTCATGGTTGCACTATGTCCGTTACTTGGCTTATTAGGCACAGTAACGGGAATGATAGAAGTATTTGATGTTATGGCCGTAACAGGTACGGGGAGTGCACGCTCAATGGCATCTGGTGTTTCTAAGGCGACTATCCCGACAATGGCGGGGATGGTTGGCGCACTGTCTGGTGTATTTGCTTCTACATTTTTACAACGCCGTGCTAAGCGTGAAGTAGAGCTACTTGAAGATAACATGGTTTTAGACCACTAATAAAATTTGTAAAGCAGTCAACGGGCTGCTTTACCAAGGAGTAAACGATGAGAGCCCCATTAGGTAATTTATTACAAGAAGACGAAGCAGAAGAAATTAACATGACGCCAATGCTAGATGTTGTTTTTATCATGCTTATCTTCTTTATTGTTACAGCATCATTTGTGAAAGAAGCCGGTATTGATGTTAATCGCCCAGAAGCAGCAACAGCCGTTAAAAAAGAACGTGCAAATATATTAGTTGCAATTTCTGATACGGGTGAGATTTGGATTAATAAACGTAAAGTCGATGAACGTGCGGTACAAGCAAACATTGAACGTTTAAAAGCAGAAAACCCACAAGGTAGCGTTGTGATCCAAGCGGATAAAAAAGCCACCACAGAAGTATTAATTAAAGTGATGGATGCATCACGTGCTGCAGGTGCGTTTGACGTTTCAATTGCTGCGCAAGAAGCATCATAAGGAACTGATATGTTGCGATATTTAGTTGCATTAGTCATTGCCGGTGTTGTTACCTTTATGCTTTTTTTAGGTATGCAAGCATTGATCACCGGCGGCGAAGGGGCAATGAGTGAGCCTGTCAAAGGTAACGTACTTGATTTTGTTCGTCTTAAAAAAGAAGAAACAGTTCAAAAGAAAGAGCGTAAACCGCAAAAGCCACCAACACCAAAAGAGCCGCCTCCGCCTATGGAATCACCGCAAATGCAAAACAGTGATCCAAATGCATCGGCGTCTAACTTTGATTTTGGTGCCAGTGTCGATGCCGATGTAAGTTTAGGTGGTGGGTTGGCACTTGATTCAAGTGATGGTGAGTACCTACCAATTGTGAAAGTAGCTCCTGTGTATCCGCGCAGAGCACTATCGCGTGGTATCGAAGGGTATGTGATTGTTGAGTTTACAGTAACCAAGCAAGGTACTGTTCGTGATGCGAAAGTAGTGAAAGCTGAACCTGAATCCTTGTTTGACCAAGCTGCAATGGACGCGGCACTTAAGTTTAAATATAAACCACGTGTGATCGACGGTGAAGCTGTTGAGGTTGCAGGTGTACAGAATAAAATTTCTTTCCAAATTAACGGCTAGAAACAGAGGATTGCGATTATGAAATTATTAAAAACTGCATTAGCGTGTACTTTTGCTATTGGTACCAGTGTTGCGCTGCCAAGTTTAGTCTCATTGTTGCCAGGAGTTTCGCTTGCGAGCGTTTCTGCACAAGAGCAAAAAACCACAAAAGTGCCTGCACTGCGTGAAAAAGTATATAGCCAATTAGCACGTGCACAAAAGCTTGCTGACGATGGTGATGCAAAAGCTGGCCTTGAAGCGCTTGATAGTATTAATGAGCGTTCTTCAAGTATGAACTCATATGAAATTGCTATGATGCATAACTTTTACGGCTTCATTTACTATAACGAAAATGACTTGCCTAAGGCGATAGCCGCTTTTGAGAAAGTAATTGCTGAAGAGGGTATTCCTGAAAGTTTACGTGTGAGTACCACGTTTAGCTTAGCGCAACTTGCTATGGCTAATAGTGACTATAACAAAGTTATTGATTTTTTAGCTAAGTGGGATCAAATCAATACAAAAGAAAAAACCGACGCCTATTATGTGTTGAAATCACAAGCGTATTATCAGTTAAAAGAGTATCAAAAAGGTGTTGATAATATTAATCAGGCTATTGCGTTAAGTGATAGCCAAGGGAAAGAGCCAAAAGAAAATTGGTTAATTCTGCAACGAGCGATGTATTACTCACTTAATCAAACTGACAATGTTGTTGCTGTTCTTGAGCGTATGGTTAAGCTTTATAACAAGCCAGAATATTGGGTACAACTCGGCGGCATGTATGGCGAAACAGGTAAAGAAAAACAACAATTAGCAGTGCTTGAAGCCGCATATCAGCAAGGTTTTCTTACGTCAAAATCAGATTTACGTCAACTTTCCCAAGTGTACTTATATAACGGCTTAGCATATAAAGCGGCTGTTGTGATGAGTAAAGGGATTGACTCTGGTGTTGTTGAAAAGTCAGCTAAAAATTATGCGTTTATTGCAGAAGCCATGGTTCAGGCTAAAGAAGATGATAAATCAGTTAGTTACTTTGCAAAAGCGGCGGATCTTTCAACGCACGGTAAATATGAGCAGCGTTTAGCTGAGGTGTATGTAAATTTAGAGCAATACGAAGAAGCCGCAGATGCAGCGCGTAAAGCACTTGATAAAGGTTCTCTTGATTTTGAATCTAATGCTTATGTCGCATTAGGTATGGCGCAATATAGTATGCAAAATTTTGAGGCCTCTATATTAGCGTTTGAACAAGCTGAGAAACACAAAAAATCGCAGCGACTGGCTGAACAATGGATAAAATATGTTAAGCGTGAAAAGTTACACGCGGAAACATTACGCACTGCGTTGTTATAATTTGCCACCGCTATTTTTGTAATTTAACCCCTCCCAGTTTGATTACAAAACACGTTTTATAATCGCAACACCAAAACCGCCTTCGGGCGGTTTTTTTCGTGGTAATTTCTCCTAACAAATTGTTATTTAATTAAATTACATTGTCATTTTATGTTTATGAAAGTGTAACTGTATTGTCACACAGCTCCCGTAAAGTATCCCTCGTTGAAAAAGTTAAGTGACCTTAATACATGGTTTTTGTGTCTTAAAGTGACCTACAGAAAACTTAATGCGCTAATAAAATAACTAAATATTAATTACCCAAATGGAGTGAACAATGAAATTATCTGGCTTATTTAAAATCAGTCTTGTGGCTGCTGCTATGACGCTTGCAGGTTGTGGAGGAGATATTGAGATCACCCCAACTGTTAACGATAATAGTACGACTACAGATAACAGTGTGAATAATTCTAATAATACTAGTGGTGGTGGTAACACTGATGATTTTGAGTGTGCTAGTTACGAGTCAGATGCAGGTACTGTACAAGGTATTTTTGATGGTAAAGATTGTACGTACAATGATTCATTCGCAAGTAAATCTATTGAGATCACTAGTAATATAACTTTCAAAGAAATCCCAGATGGTGGTGTTCACTTATTCTCCGATGCCTTACTAATTGGCAACGATGGTGATACAACAAGCGGTTTTGTTGTGCCGGAAAATGGGCCTACTTTAACAGTAGAGCCTGGCGCAACACTTGCTTTTCAATCTGGTGAAGCAATAATTCGTATTGCCCGAGGTGCTAAAATTCAAGCAAACGGTACAGAAGCTAAACCAATTACATTCACGTCTGCAAATGCTTTTGACCGTTTTGATAGTGCAGGTAATGGCGCTCGTTATGCTGATTGGGGCGGTATCATAATCAACGGTAACGGCATTACTGATCAATGTACTGATGCAGAGCGAGCAGCAACTACATGTAATGTGCCATCTGAAGGTATTACAAGTTACTTTGGCGGTAATGATAATAGTGACTCAAGCGGTAGCATTAAGTGGGCTAAAATTTGGTATGCAGGTTCAGGCCCTAAAGTGGGTGGTGAAGGCGATGACCTTAACTCACTAACGCTTAATGCTGTGGGTTCCGGTTCAGCATTTGATTACTTGCATATCCACCAAGGTTTTGATGACGGTATCGAGTTTTTTGGTGGTGCAGCGACAATTAAACACATTGTTGTTACTGATACGCAAGATGATTCATTTGACTTCGATGCAGGTTGGCAAGGTAAAGGTCAATTCTTATTTGTTCAACACGGCACTGTAACACTTGCTGATGGCACAATTGCAAATATGGGTAATAATGGTTTTGAATCAGACGGTGTTAAAGGTGAATCTTCTGCTGAAGTGGCACCAAGTAATCCAACCCTAGCAAATATTACGGTTATGACTACTGACGCTAAGTCAGTACGTGATGATGACCCTTCACAAGCTTTTAAGTTTGACGATGAGTTTAATGCTAATATTTATAATGCTTTGTTAGTTAAGAAAAATGCAGTGGAATCGAGTTGTATCGAGCTTTCTTCTGAGGGAGAAAAAAAAGCCGATAAAATTATGTTTAATAATTCTGTTATGGCTTGTTCATCAAACTTCGCAGAAACAGATACATTTGCGGGTGGCCCATTAGCAGCTCAAACAAAAGCTTCTTGGTTTGAAAATGGCGGTAGTAGTGAAATTTTAACTGATGATGTTGTAGTATTCGCTGATAATGGCTTCGCTACTAATACAGCCTCTACAGATATAACAATCGCTGCTAATGATTTAACTATTCTTGATGATAGCTTTTTCGAAACTGTGGATTACATCGGTGCAGTATCTGATCAAGATACTAGCTCTAGCTGGTACAAGTGGGTTGAAACTGCTCTTGCAGCAGCTGCTCAAGACTAATACCTGCTCATTTAGAGTTATGAAATGTAGGCGCCTTCATGCTTAGTCACAAGCAATTGGCGCCTGTTTTTTATCAAATTGATTAGGATGTAAATCATGTCAAAACAATATAGGCTGAGTAAACTGTCACTCGCAATTGGCCTGGGATTGTTTATTCACACTAGTTATGTAAGCGCAGCTGACGAACAACTCGAAAATAACGAAATTGAAGAAGTTGTTGCTGTTGGTACACGCCTTCAAGGTAGCGCAGCTGCCGTAGTTGAAGAGCGTAAAAATCAAGCTTTTGTTGCAGATATACTAGGTGCTGAACAACTTTCAAGAACTGGTGATAGTGATGCTGCATCTGCACTTCGCCGGGTTACTGGTTTAACGCTCGTAGATGGTAAATTTATTTATGTGCGTGGTTTAGGTGAACGTTATTCAAGTGCTCGCTTAAATGGTGCATATGTTCCAAGTCCAGATTTAACTAGAAATGTACTGCCATTAGATATATTCCCAGCGAGTATTATTGAGAGTATGGCGGTACAAAAAGCCTACTCGCCAGATATGCCAGCAGCGTTTGGTGGTGGTAATATAGATATTCGCACTAAATCAATTCCATCAGAGTTTACTGCTGGCGTTGAACTTGGAGTTGGGTATAACACTTCTGCTAATGATGGTTATAAATATTCAGGATCAGACAGTGCAATTCCACAAGCATTAAAAGATGCAATTGTGCAATACCACGGTAACTTTAGTGTTAGTAATATTGTAAGCAGAGACCTTTTAGTTGATAGTGAACAAGGCACTCGCGCTGAGCAAGCTACGGCTATTAATAACCAATTACTTAAATCACTGCCGCGAAATTATGCATTAGAAGAAGATTCAATTGATCCCGAATATGGTGTTAAAGCGCATATAGGCGATAGTTACGAAGAGTCTTATTTTGGTGGCAAAATCGGTTTTTTACTCTCTGGTGCCTATGTAAATGAATGGGATTCTAGAACACAGTTCTCATCAGTTATTACACAAGATCAAGAGGATTTAGAAAACTGCTCAACTACGTTGAAAACATCGGAAGATGTTGCCGCATCTTGTTACAATACATTAAAAGACTCTACAGTTACGACTGAAAACGAGCGCTATAACTTAACTGGAAGTGTTGGTTATTCTTATAAAACTCATAGTATTTCAGCGCAGCATTTATACATTGTAGATAATGAGGATGAAACTGAAGTTTCAATTTCTCAAAGCCCTGCGGGCAGTTCTACATTTAGTATTGCAGGTAATGGCATTGCAAACCGTAACCATGAGTTTAACCTAGAGCAAAGAGAGTTAAATATTAGCCAATTTTTAGGCCAACATACTTTCCTTGATTACTGGGGGGTTGGTTTTGATTGGCAATATACACGCTCTGAAGCGACTACAGATATTCCAACAAATGCTAACTATAAATTTAGAGACCAATACGATAGTGAAGGTAATTACGCTGGGTCAACAATCACAGGTGATGACAACCGTGTGATCATGTCTTATACAGACATGGAGGAGCATGTTACTTCATACGGTGGTAATTTTAACCTGCCACTTACTTTTGATTCTATGGAGGTAGAATTCAAAGTTGGTTATGATTTTTCAGATAGAGCACGTGTGTATAATACATCAAGCTTTACAGTTAATAACAGCTCAGGCTCACCAATCACAATAAACGATGGTACAAATGATCCTCTTGCTAATAGCGGTTATCTTTCAGATGAGTTTATCGATAATAATGGTGTCTTAGTCGACTTTAATGAGCCAACAGCTCCTGATGCTGATGATTATATCGCTGCGCAAAAAATAGATGCAGGATACGGTTCTTTTGATGTTATCTATGATCAATGGCTACGTGTTAGCGGTGGTATTCGTTATGAGCAGTTTAGTCAATCATCTGTGGGTACTTCGAGTTTAATCTTTGATGGTGAAGACCTACAAAATATTTGGTCTCCTGAAAAGATTGAGGCAGGGACTATCTTAGAAGATGATTGGTATCCAGCTCTGTCGTTAACCTACCTAGGCGGTGAAGATTATCAAATTCGTGCTGGCTATGGTGAAACTGTTGTTCGACCTGACTTTCGTGAAGTTGTACCGGTTACATACTTTGATCCGCTCACTGATATTCGTACATTTGGACGTGTTGGCCTCAAAAGCAGCCCGATTAAAAACTACGATTTACGTTATGAATACTATGGCCAAGCTGGTAACTCATTCAGCGTAGCTGCATTCTATAAAGATATTCAAGCGCCAATTGAAACAGTATTAAGAGTCGGCGACGATGATTACTCTGCTAGTTTTGTTAATGGCGATACAGCAGAAGTTTACGGTGTTGAAGCAGAGTGGTTACAAGACCTTACAATGCTAACTGAAGGTCTTTTCACCAGTGGTAATATTACATTGAGTGACTCCGAAGCGACTATCGACCCTGCATTAGCTGGTAATTTAACTAATCCTAAAAAGCGTATGACAGGTCATTCAAAATATGTCGTTAATATGCAATTAAACTATGATTCACCCGATGGTATTCATAGTGCATCATTAGTCTATAACGTTTTTGGTGAACGTATTCTTGCTGCGGGTGTTGCGGGTCGTGATGATGCGTATGAGCAACCATTTAACTCATTGGATTTAGTTTATACTTGGTATCCAAATTTTAACTCTAAAGTTAAATTCAAAGTACAAAACTTACTTAATGAAGATAAAGAGGTTACTCAGTCAGATATCATTGTTCGTTCACGTGATGAAGGCACTGAACTAAGTATCAGTTACTCTTACGAGTTCTAAAACATAGCCTAGGAAGGCGAATATAAAAACTTACAATAATTGCCCTACCTTGTGTAGGGCTTTTTTATTGTCGTGGCTTATTGTGCATACATACTTTTATATGGCGTTATTATTAGGATTAAGATTTTAAACAGATAGGTCAGGGATTTTAAACTGCAGATACAGTGAGGCTTTATAAGAACCCAGAAATATAATTCTGGGTTCTTTTGTGGACTCTAGTTACCGCATTTTATGCTTGCATACAAAGGATAGCACTGGTTTTTACTCCCAGTACTTTTTGAAGCCCATGCGCTATCGTACCAATCGTATTCTGCATAGGAAGACTCATCTTCACCACATTTTACAGCACTGCCAGTTACTTCCTCTTTATAGCCTTGCTCTTTGCAAAATTGGTTGCCAGATAATGAACCGACAAAAAAGTTTCTATAACTATTATTTACTCGTACGGTAGGGTTGATATATGTCGCTGTAGATAAGCTGGTTGTGGAACCTGTTACTTGCTCAACACTGGTTGTTGAGCTGGCAAAAGATGTATTCGATTCTACATTGATTTCGTTAGCCTGTGCTGATACACCTAAAGATAACAAGACTACAATTAGGCTAGATAAGTATGATGTTTTCATTTGTTTGATTCCTTTTAAAAAATAAAATAATACACAATACATCTAACTTCAAAGTGCAAGTTCATTGTAAATCTTATTTATTGCATTTCTATTAACCTATTTAGGAATGAAAATACAGTATGTACACATTAATAAGCTGGGTACTGTAGTTAGTTTCGACGTTAGCTTTGTGCCTTGAAGATTATCTGCTTTAGTTAAGAAGCAAAACAATGTTGTTATCAACAATTGATGATAGATTGAATATGAAAAAATTTTATGTTCTATGAGTAACACTGGTGTTGCCTCGATCACAGTGCTAGATTAACTGTTCTAAAAATTAAATCTCACGCAATGAATTTTAATTTTTAATGAATTAGGTATTTCTTATGACTCAAACAGTGGAACAAACAATGAAAAAAGTAGGATTGGTCGGATGGCGGGGCATGGTTGGCTCTGTATTATTAGAGCGTATGCAACAAGAAAATGATTTTGCTCATATCGACACCACTTTTTTTACTACCTCGCAAACCGGTCAACTTGGCCCTGATTTAGCGGGTCCTGCTAAACCATTACTCGATGCAATGGATTTTGACTCACTCGCGCAAATGGACATTATTATTACCTGTCAAGGTGGTGATTATACCAAAGCCGTTTACCCGCAGTTACGTGAAGCCGGTTGGGATGGTTACTGGATTGATGCAGCGTCTGCTCTTCGTATGAGTGATGACAGTATTATTGTACTCGACCCTGTCAATAAAGATGTGATTGAACAAGGCCTTGAGCAAGGTGTTAAAACCTATGTGGGTGGTAACTGCACGGTTTCACTGATGTTATTAGCGCTGGGTGGTTTATTTGAGCAAGACTTGATTGAGTGGGTAAGCCCAATGACCTATCAAGCAGCCTCAGGTGCTGGTGCGCGTAATATGAAAGAGCTAATCGCTCAAATGGGTTCTATTCACGCAAGTGTTGCTGATAAACTTGCCGACCCACAAGCGGCTATCTTAGAAATTGATAAACTAGTCACGCAGCAAATTGCATCAAGTGATTTGCCGCAAGATCAATTTGGCGTGCCTTTGGCTGGTAGTTTAATTCCTTGGATTGATGTGCCAATGCCATCAGGCCAATCAAAAGAAGAATGGAAAGCGCAAGTTGAAGCGAATAAGATTTTAGGCTCATCTAAACAACCTGTGCCTGTAGATGGTTTATGCGTACGTATTGGTGCCATGCGTTGTCACTCACAAGCAATGACCATTAAATTACGTGAAGATATTAGCGTTGAGAAAATCGAGCAAATTTTAGCATCACATAATGAGTGGGTTAAAGTTATTCCTAATGAGCGAGATATTACAGCTACTGATTTAACACCTGTGAAAGTAACTGGCACGCTTAGTATCCCTGTAGGACGTATTCGTAAATTAGCGATGGGTCCTAAATATATCAGCGCATTTACCGTTGGCGACCAATTATTATGGGGCGCTGCAGAGCCTTTACGTCGTATGCTACGAATTATTGTTGATAACAATTAATTCGTTTTCGCTTTGTTTTTAAAAAGAGGACTATGTCCTCTTTTTTTATTGCTAATATAAATATTCTTCTGTTTTTGTGAATAATCTGTACAGCGTTGTTTTTTGTTCAGTATAATGACTTAAATGTATTTGATAATAATTTAGATTATTGTATAAGCTTAAACAGAGGTGCACATGCGCGTGAGTTACCCCATCAGATTAAATCTATTAACGAAAGCAATTCTGACGGTTATCGCTGTTCCTTTCGGGGGATTTGTTAGTTTTCAATCTCAAGCAGCAGATGATATTGAATCAATTGAAGTTTTCGCTCAGGCATTGAAAATAGATACCCCTGCCCAAGAAACGCCTAAAGCGGTCTCTATCTTAACAAAAGAAGAGCTCGCTATTCGAGCTCCACAAAAATTAGATGAAGCTCTGCGCTATACCTCAGGTGTAACAGTGCAGCCATATGGCGCTGACAATGATACCGATTGGTTTAAAGTACGTGGCTTTGACGCTGCAACTTATCTAGATGGCAATCGTTTATTCCGTGATGGCTATTATACTTGGTTGCTTGAGCCATTTGGCTTGCAGCAAGTTGAAGTTGTTAAAGGCCCTTCAGCGATTTTATTTGGTGAAGCGCCTCCAGGTGGGGTGGTCAATGCGGTTTTAAAAAAACCAAGTTATGCGCCGCCTGGAGAAATACGCTTGGAAGTGGGTAATAACAACCTTAAATCAATTGGCTTAGATGTGTCAGGTCAAGCGAATGAAAGTAACTCAATGCGTTATCGTATGGTTGGTTTATTGAAAAGTAATGACGGTGAACTAAATGGATCACAAAATGATCGTATTTATTTTGCGCCTAGCTTAGAAATTGATATTTCAAATAAAACAATAATGACATTAATGGCAACTTACCTAAAAGACGATGGTACGCCTACTAATCCATTTTTTCCTGCAGCGGGTACGGTTATTGATACGCCTTATGGTCAAATAGATCCTGCTACCAATTTAGGCGAGCCGGACTATGATAAATATAAGCGTAGTCAAATGTCTGTTGGTTACTCCCTCGAACATACCTTGAATGATACATGGGTGTTATCGCAAAAATTTAATTATGGTCATAACGATTTATTTTTACGTAGCGCTTATGCATTTCCAAATTCAGATCCGCAAGCGACACAATTATATCGCGGCATTGTATTTCGTGATGGTAATAATCAAAGTGTAACCCTTGATAATAAAGCTGTTGCTAATTGGAATAGCGCACGCCTTGAACATACGCTACTTGCAGGTATCGATTTACAATATCATGAAACCAATGGTGACGAACAAGATAACTATAGCTTTGGGACCATTGATCCGTGGCAGCCTGAGTATGGTAATTATACAGCCTTAGATTCTGCTAATAATATTGACCGCGAAATAAGCAAATCTCAAGTAAGTGCGTATTCGCAATATCAAGTTAAATTTGATTCACAGTGGATTGCCCTTGTTGGTGCACGTTACGATGAAGTTAAAACAGATAATCAAAGTAATAAACTTGCTCAGCAGCAATCACAAAAAGATGATCAGTTATCACTTAATGCTGGGGTGATGTATTTAGCTGAGAGTGGTTTATCTCCGTATGCCAGTTATGCGCAGTCATTTGAGGTGTTAAGTACGATAGATCCAGCAACGGGAGAGTTATATAAACCGTTGGAAGGTGAACAAGTTGAGCTTGGCGTTAAATACCAACCAAGCTTCATTGATGGTTACATTAACGCATCATGGTTTGATATTACTCAAGAAAATGCTTTGGTAACAAACCCAGCGACGTTTGTTGCCACGCAAACAGGTGAAGTGAGTTCGCAAGGGATTGAGCTGGAAACGGTCACTCAGGCATCGCAAAGTGTTAAATTAACAGCAAGCTACACTTATACTGATGCCACAACCGATGACACCGCTGGGCAAGGTACTAAACAAGCTGGACTTATTCCTAAAAATGCCGCTTCAGTGTGGGTTGATTACGATGCATCGTTTGCGGGTATTAATGGCCTGAATATTGGCTCGGGTCTTCGTTATATGGGGGAGTCAAAAGATAGCCCCGCCAGCAGCGACTTAACAGTTAAAAGTGCCACCCTATGGGATGCGGTTGTAAGCTATAGTATCGCTGAACAATGGCAGCTACAGCTGAACGTGAATAATATTTTAGATAAAGAGTATGTATCAGCATGCGATTACTATTGTTATTACGGACAGTCTCGCTCTGTTGTGTTAAGTGCAAATTATCGCTTCTAGTTAGTGCCAGTACATCAAGCAATTTAATAATTGATAGTGAAAAGGCTGATAGAACCTATCAGCCTTTTTTATTTATTTTTTCTCAAGCAATGCTTTTAATTCATCGAGTTGAGCTTTTAATTGATTAATTTGTCCTTGTGTTGCTGGTAAAGAGTCGACATCTGCTTGTTCTTCTCGGGCGTTACGGTGCTCTTCAGACATAACTTCTAAAATTGCCCCGACCATCATATTTAAAAATACAAACGCCGTTAAAAATATAAAGGTTAAGTAGAAAATCCAGCTTAACTTATAAACCGCCATGGTTTCGTACATGACATCGGTCCAATCTTCGAATGTGGCAATCCTAAATAGTGTTAACATTGAGATTGACACGTCACCCCATAACACGGGGTTTATGTCTGCGAATAACATACTGCCCATTGCGGCATATATGTAGAAAATAACAAACATCAATAATGCGATATACCCCATTTGTGGAATGGCTTTGAGTAATGAGTTAACCAGTAAACGCAGTTCTGGGATCATAGAGACCAGCCGCAAGACGCGGAAGATTCTTAACAATCGGGCAATAAAGATAGTTGATCCCGCTGCAGGGTATAAGCTCCCAACGACGATAATAAAATCAAAAATATTCCAGCCTTTGGAAAAGAAATCCTTGATCCCTTTGCTTGCAACATAGCGGATCACAAGCTCGATTAAGAAGAATATGGTGATCCCAACGTCCATCCAGTGCAGCGCAAATTCAACACTCGGGTGCAATGAGTAAGTGTGTGCACCAACAGTCAATGCAGATACAACAATAACGGCGATAACAAATGATTGAAATATTTTACTTTTATCGATACGCTGGAACAGCTCTTGTAACTGCGACAACATCATAATACGGCCTTAACGGTAGTTAATTTGAAACGTTTGCAATATACAGCAAAACCACGTTTGATGAATTAGTTTTGCGGTATAAAATGTAAGGAATTTTTAATGGTTTTCAATACACTGAAGTTACTTTTTAGTGCTTCAATTGTTTTTATCTTATCGGCGTGCTCATCAGATAGCCGTTATCACGAAATTCAATCTGCGCGTTTAGGTGAATGTAGTTACATGGCCGATAAAGAATACCATGAATGCATTAAGCGCCAAGAAGATAGTTACGACGAATATAAAAAAAATAGAGCCACAGAACAAACAACTAAAAATGACTAAAACAGAAAAACGACTCAACAGTATGCTGCGTAAAGCGTTGACATGTGCTTGTGAAAATATAAAAGACAGTCATAGCGATTTTAGCCACTTAACTCATATAGTTAATTTAAAAAAGCCAACAAATACATTGCAAGTAACCTGCTACTTTGTTGATGACTTAGCATTGTCACACGCTGCGAGTGAGCTGTACTTACCGGCTATTGAAAGTGAGATAAACAAACAACTCACCGTTATAGATATAAAGCCACAGACAATCAATTTTTTAGCAATGTAAGGGAGTTTATGTTTGCGAATTTGACGAATAAACAAAAGCGCCGCAGTTTGTTAACCCTTGCTGTGATATTTTTTATTTTAGGTATTTATCAAAGTACAGCGTCAACTAATGGTATGCCGATGCTTGTTTTTAGTAATGGGTTTATTATCGCAATTGCTTTTTGGGCATTCTCACGACGCTACAGTGAAAAATTTATAAAACAACATGCTTTGGTTAATGCAATAACACGAGTGAACAATCAATTAGTGATAAAACAGGCGCCAATAAAAAAAATAGCTGAGGTTGATATTAGCAGAGTAAGCCAAATCACAATCAGTGATAATTACCTCAGTTGTATCCTTGATGGTAATGGACAAGGTTTTGATTTTCAATTAATTGGGAAAGCGGGTGAGATCAATACACAGGTAAATTCAATTTTAACAGTGAACGAACAACAAACGATTACTATCACTGTAGTTTAATTTGGTGTAGGCCTCACATACCGCTATAATCGAGCCAAATAGTAAAAGAGATATATTTATGGCTGTTCCTACTCGTTCTCAAATTTCCCCTGGCATTGAAGTCAATATTGTTTTAAAACAAGATCAACGCAGTGGTACCCTTACTAATGGTATTGTTTCACGGTTACTGACTAAATCACCCTCTCACCCTCATGGTATTAAGGTGCAATTAGAAGATGGTCAAGTGGGCCGTGTAAAAGAGATTATCTCATGAGCGTGCTTTCATCGAGCGAGTTTTGGCAATTAGTGACTGTTGAAGACAAAACCGCTGAGCCAGAGTCGGTAAGTGAGCGCTTGAAAAGCCTGTTAAGTGATCTAACTGATGATCAACTAATTGAATTTGATAAACAGTTTAGTATCTGTATGCGCCAAAGCTATACGTGGGAATTATTTGGTGCAGCCTTTGTAATGGCGGGTTGTAACGATGACTATGGTTTTTCTGAATTTCGCTGTTGGTTGATTTCTCGTGGTGAGGCCGCCTTTAACGCTGCGCTGGAAAATCCAGATTCACTCGCTGAGTGTACGCCAGTTTATCACCTAAATGAGCAGCCTTATCCGTATTTAGATGAATATGATCTAATAGCCGGGTTGCTTTATGAAGCGCGTAATGACGATGAGTTACCGTTTGTACCATCAGGTCTTGAGCAACCAAAAGGTAAACGTTTTAAAGATAAAGCTAAGTTTTTAAAACTTGCCTACCCGCAGTTGTTTGCTAAGTATTGGCAATAATACGTCGGTTTATTCAATAACTTAGATAAGCATTTAGCTGATTGATGTTATTTTAATTATTGTAGTTATGCTATGCTGATGGTACACACCACGAATAATTAGGTTTTTAATGCGTTATAGTGAAGTCTTACTGTATACCATCTGCTTATCTATGAGCGCCTTAGGCTGCGCTAAAACTGAGTTGCCCAGTAATAAAAGTCAGTTTATATCTTTGTTGAATAGCAAAGTGGGTAATTATCAAGTCGTGGCTGGTACTGCGGATAATTGCACTTCTGGAGCGCTTACCTGGCTTGATAAAAATAACCCTGATCTGGGCTTTAAACTTGGCAATAGTATCATGTTTAATGCTCTGCATAATGGAACACAAACTAACAAAGTAGCAAATTTCTGTTTAGTCACCACAAAATATAAATACACTACGCAAAGCATCACTATGTCTTTACGCCATACTCGTTGTGAAAACGACAGCGATAATCTTAATACTAGCCAGACCTTACGATTTATTGCCGATAGCCGCTTACATTATAGTGTGGAAAATAGTGATAACGTTTGTCAGTTTGAGTTACAACGCTAGCAACACGCTATTTTCGGTAAGTGGTGCCAGCGCGTTGTATAGTGGGGCGATAAAAAAGTGCGTTTCATGTGCCATTGGTTAGTTTGTTGCTGACTGGCAAGGGTTAATGTATCTGCGCCATAACGTTTATTGACAGCATCTAAACAGGACATAAGTTTAATATTATCTGTTTTTTGATTAAATAAATCGTGTTGCTGAAACTGCGCCGCACTTACCTCTAATGCCCCAACTCCACATTTATAATACCGTACACCCACTTGATACAGTTGTTCGAAAATAGCGGTTACTGCATTAGCAAAGATAGTGCTGTCGGCACTGGGGGTCGGTAGTTCATAAATAAGAGATTTTTTTGCGTAATGTTGCTCATGAGGGGAGCTGGCAATAAACAGCAATAATCGCTTAGTGACACAGTGCTGGGCGCGTAGTTTACGTGCAACAATCATGGCATGACTCACTAGCGCTGTTTTTAAAGCAATAGGGCAAGTTAACCTATTAGCAAAGCTGCGAGTTGAAAACACCTCGTGCTTATTGTGCTGTACATCATGCCAATTTAAAGTAGGGCGACCGTTTAGCTCATCCACAGTGCGGGCAAGTACCACACTAAATAATCGTTTTATATGTGATGGGGATTGCTGGGCTAAATCGAGCGCGCTGTTAATATTCAGTAGTTTTAATTTCTTAGTCAAGCGTCTGCCAACCCCCCAAACATCACCTACATCCATGGCTGCTAATATTGTCGTGCGCGATTGTTCGTTATCAATCACGGCAACGCCATTAAAACCACTGAGTTTTTTTGCGGCATGATTAGCTGCTTTTGCCAAGGTTGGCGTAGGACCGAAGCCAACCCCCACAGGTAGTTTAGTTTCGCGCCACACAGTACGGCGAATTAACTGGCCGTACTGGTGCCAGTCATTAATGAGTGGCGTAAAGCCGTTAAAGTGCAAAAATGATTCATCAATTGAATACACATACTGATTATCGCAAAAGCGACTGATGATATTCATCATCTTATCGCTCAAGTCGGCATACAACTCATAGTTAGATGAGCAAATAACCACATTATGTTTGGCTAATAAATGTTTAACCTTAAAATAAGGCTGAAACTTAGGAATATTTAGCCGTCGTGCAATCGGGCACACAGCACAGATACAGCCGTCGTTGTTAGTAAGTACCACAACCGGTTTAGTACGCAAAGCAGGGTTAAACACTTTCTCGGCGCTGGCATAAAATGCCACTGCATCCACTAAGGCATACATTGCAGTAACTCAGGATTTGTACGGTGTAATCGGATAGAAAGGGTAACAACGCCTTCTAGTTGAAACTCATCTTCTTGGGTTAATTGCACTGGGCCATACAATGATGATGCTGATAATAAGCGCGCATTGGTTTTATCAAGTAACTTGCAGACAAATAAGCCGTTTAGATTGGCTACGATGACATCATTATTTTTGGCATCAATAGCGCGATCAACCAGCAGTAAATCACCGTCAAAAATACCCACTCCTTGCATTGATTCCCCTGAGGCAACGCCAATAAAGGTTGCATCAGGGTGCTTAATTAATAATTGATCAAGGGATAACCCCAGCTCTTTGTATTGTGCTGCGGGGGATTCAAAGCCACAAATACCCGCTTCGATGTAAATTGGAATAACAAGCATATAAAAAACACACTATACTGTACGTTTGTACAGTATAGTGTAATCGTTAATAAATTACCAAGCAGAAGATCGCTATAAAGCGTAAATCCCCTTCTATTTTTGGTTATTCACATTGTTGATCATAGTGTTAGCGACCATTAAAAAATTATCAATTTGTGCTTGGTCAAGGCCCTTACAGAGTAGGGTATCAACCGTGCTCTCGGCTTGCTTTAACGTTTTATAAAGTGTTTGGCCGCTGTTTGTTAATGACAAAATAAAACAGCGCTTATCATTTTCATCTGCACACTTGGCGATCAGCGCTAAAGACAAAAGTTCTTTAATTAAACGCGCTATTTGTGCTTTATCGCGTTGTGTTTTATTAACGATATCATTTGCTGTGCAGTGTGGAGTATCAGCAATGATATGCAGGCATTTTACATGTAATGCATTCAATCCCAATTCGGTGGCATTGATAGCATCTCTTACAATCAGTCGATAACTTTGTGTAAGGGTAAATAAGGTTGAGGCTAAATTTTGTTGTGGCATTACACACCTAGTTAGTTGACAAAGTCAATTAAATGTTTATAGTAGACTTTATCAACTAATGGGGCGTTGTGCAATTAAACAATGAGTAAAATCGTGAGGAGACAACAATGACTAGAAGAGTACGTCGTGCCACTGTGATCAGTACAACCGATATCGCCCCACATTTAAAGCGTTTGGTTGTGGGCTCTGATGAGTTTCATGATTTCCCAGCAGATCAACAAGGTGCTTATGTAAAAGTACTATTACCTCATAGGGGACAAGATGAGGTGGAAATAGACCTTAAGGCGGATAAGCCAGCACCTAGACGCTCATATACAATCAGAGCAATAGATACGCTTAACCACACAATTACCCTTGATTTTGTAGTTGATCAGCATCGTGGTATTGCAACTGAGTGGGCCAAGCAAGCCAAGCCTGGTGATAAACTCGCTATTGCTGGCCCAGGACCTAAGAAGCTGCAAGATTTTAGTCAGTCACAGTATTTAATGATTGCTGATCTGACCGCAATTAACGCCATCAACGGCTATTTACAGCAACTACCCGCCAGTGCGAATGTTGATGTGATCATTCATATTGCTGATCCAAACGATGTTATCGCGCTTGATACCATTAAAGCGCACAGCAATCACAGCGTTAATTGGTTAGTGACAGCGCAGCCACAAACCGATGTAGTTAATCAGATCACGGTGTTGCTTAGCCAATATACGCAAAAGCCATTGATTTTTATGGCACTCGAAGCCTCTTTGCTGCGTACAATTAAAGACTTAGCGATTGATAATTATGCGATACCGCGAGAGAAAATAGTATGTTCAGCGTATTGGCAGCGTGGTGTTGATGCTGACGGCAAGTTAACGGCTTGATTATATATTTTTCAGTGTAAAACGTGTGAAACAGTCAATTCGAGTGCATACCCATGAGAGGAAGTCTACTTAAATAAAATAAGCGTCTCACAGCATTTATTTTAGAAAAATAGGCTTAGGTATGCACTCAGGTTTGGTTTCGAGGCGTTAATTTTTTTATAAGGTAAACGGCTCGCTTTTAAACTGCTGTTGTTGTATTACTTTTTGTAGTTCATTGAGTACGTGTTTAGGTCGCCATTTACTTTTAAATACCCATTGCGTTAACGATGGCTCAGTGAACTGTGTGTATTGCTCAGGAGTTATATTGGTTGCTAACCACAGGTGATCTCGCGGGCTCTGATTAGCATAAAAGTAGTAACGATCACCATAATAGTTGCTACGGTTACGCGTTGTGTCTTTATAGGTTTTCTTAAAAATAGCTTTATTAGCCATGTTTTTAGAAAATTGATTATTAAACAAATAAAATTGCGCATCGTAGTGGTGACGTCCTAGCCAAAAGTTTTCTACACCATCAAATGTACTGTTTGCGACCACTAGTTTTTGCTCCGAGTCCAGTTCACCGTCATGCCACAAGGTTGCGGTCTGTTTCAGGTTGAAAAACGTTGAGTGCTCGATAAGCGCTGTACCACGAGGGCACACCATATCCGTTGCCCCAGTAAATGAGCAATAAGAATGGTAATAAAGCCCGTTTTCTTTATTCCATAAGCTCAAGGTATCAGCACCATCGGCGCTAATATCACATTGATGTAATATGATCCGCGTAGCGCTTTCAAAACCGCGAATAGCAAATTGGTGCTCATCGGTATCATGCAAGCGACCATAATTATTGGTGACACTCAGGTTCACAATATTAATATCGCTGCCAGCGATATTGATCACCGCTGCGCCCCAATCACTGTCATGTTTTTCTCGCCAGTTATTACGCAGCTCAGCATACTCGATTCGGGTATCGCTAAGCGAACTGCCTACTAAGCTTAGATTATTACGAGTGATGTACAGTTTCTCGTGGTATAACCCAGGCCCAATCAAGATAATGACAGACTTATACTGACTACTAGCGTCAATGGCACTTTGTATGGTTTTAAAGGCAGTAGGCTGTGTCTTATTAACAGACAATATTTTACTCGGTTCGCTACCTATTGGTGGTGTTGCTGCCAGCAAGCCAAAAGAGCCAATGAATAAATAAAAATATAATAAAAACTGTTTCATCATCATGTTAATTATTTTCTATTGTGTTTTTTATTGCTTGGCTGTCAATTTCAACAATGGCACCGCGTTGTTGGATCACTTGGGCTGCGAGTAAATTACCTGCTAGAGCACAGTGTTTAATAGGCTGTGCTGTTAGCCAGTATGCTAAGAACCCTGCATTAAACGAATCACCAGCGGCTGTTGTATCGATCACTTTTGCTATTTTTTGTGTACTAAATGCTTCAACGGATACTGATTTATCAACGTGCTTTTTACTATATTGGCAACCCTCTGCGCCGAGCTTGATAATGACTTCGTTAGCACCTTGTTGATGCAAGCGTGCCGTACAGTCGGCGATAGAGGTGTCTGCCCAAAGTTGGACTTCATCATCAAAGGTAACTAAGGCTAAGTCGGCAAGAGCATATGCTTTATTATTAGTTTGCTGACTGTGTTCTTTACTAGACCATAACGCAGGGCGGTAGTTGCTGTCATAGATGATCATCACCCCTTGTCGTTTAAGCTGCGCTAAGTGAGTCAACAAGGTATGGCAGTCTTGTTCTGGCAAAATTGCTAATGAGATCCCTGATAAATAAACGGCGTCAACATGGGCAAGGACTTTAACTACATCACCAAAGTTTTCGTGCTGCACTAAATATTTAGCCGCGGAGTCATTTCGCCAATACTGAAAAGTACGCTCTCCCGAAGCATCATTTTGAATCATATACAAACCGGGTTGCTTGTTATGACTAAGTAGTACACTCTCTGTATTGATATGGTGAGCTTGCCATTTATCGATCAATGCACGACTCAATGGGTCGGTGCCCATCGCGCTTACGTAATTAACGTTGACCGTGTTACCAGCAAGTTTTTTTAAGTAAATGGCGGTGTTCATGGTATCTCCGCCATAGTTTTGCTGCATGGCAGTAAATGGTTGGCCACTTAGCTCAACCATACACTCGCCAATAATTGCGATGGACTTAGGGCTCATTTACAATGTTACTCCCTTTTTCCAAATTGCGACTTCGCGAATATCATTTATTTCATTGCAAGTCGGCTTGCCGTTTACAATATCAACGAGTAACTGCACGAACTCGCCGTGTACTTGTTCCATCGTGACATCGTTAATTAATACGCCAGCATCAAAATCAATCCAGCGTTTTTTCTTATTTGCAAGTTCCGAATTAGTGGCAATTTTTAGTGTTGGTACGAAACCACCATAAGGTGTACCGCGGCCCGTAGTAAATAACACCATATGACAACCAGCTGCACCGAGCGCGCTGGTGGCAATAGGATCATTACCTGGTGCATCCAATAGGTTTAATCCTGGCACTTGTAAGCGCTCGCCATAATGTAATACTGCTTGTACTTTGCTGGTGCCAGCTTTTTGCGTACAACCCAGTGATTTATCTTCTAAGGTGGTGATACCGCCTTTTTTATTACCCGGTGATGGATTTTCGTAAATCGGTTGATTATGTGCTTTGTAATAACCTTTAAAGTTATTCACCATGCTAACCAATTTATTAAAGGTGTCTTCGTCTTTGCAGCGCGACATTAATAAGGTTTCTGCGCCAAACATTTCAGGAACTTCAGTCAGTACTGTGGTTCCACCCTGAGCAATTAAATAATCAGAGAAATAACCCAACATTGGGTTCGCGGTAATACCAGACAAACCATCGCTGCCACCACATTCAAGGCCAAATTTAACTTCAGATAGAGTGCCCGGTTGGCGTTTATCTTGTTTTACTTGCGCATAAATTTGCTCAAGTAAAGCCACGCCTTCTTCAATTTCATCTTCAGCTTGTTGGGTGATCAAAAATTTAATTCGGCTGTCATCGTAATCACCTAAACCATCACGAAAGGCTGGTAATTGGTTGTTTTCGCAGCCTAAGCCAACGACTAAAGCACCACCTGCATTAGGGTGCAGTGCCATGTTTTGTAGCAGTATCCGTGTTGTGTCTAAATCATCACCCAACTGAGAGCAGCCAAATTGGTGAGGAAAAGCATAAATACCATCTATTTCTAACTGTGGGTTACGCTGTTTAAATTCTTTGATCATTTGATTGATCATGCCATTAACGCAACCTACTGTGGGGATCAACCAGATTTCGTTTCGAATACCGACTTCGCCATTTTTTCGACGGTAAATATTCACAGCAGGTGAGGGCGTTGCTTCACTTTGCTCAATAAACTCAGGAATATACTGATAATCTAACTCATCGTTCAGGGTGGTTTTAACACAATGAGTATGCACCCAGCCGCCTTTTTGAATATTTTCTAGGGCAAAACCAATGGGCGCGCCATATTTAATTACATTTTCTTGTTTAGCAATATCACGCAGTGCCACTTTATGGCCTTTATCGATGTTCTCATTGACTAAGAGCTCTTCGTTATCAACAGGGAGTATTTCGCCTGCAGTGATATTTCGCATTGCAATAGCAACATCATCGGTTGCATGTAATTTTATTAGTGCTTTCATATTATTGGCCTAACTGATTAGTAAGCGTGGCACCAACACCGTTGGTGAGCATAGTACGTAGGTGAGTGGTAACGGTGGCAGTTAATTCTGGGATTTCATTTAAATCACTTTCCCAATGCCATTTTGCGCCTAAAACTTGTTCAACAAGGGCTGTTAGGGACAATGCATTGTTATCAAAGTCATGCCATAAGGTGTTAAATAACTCTAACCATTGTGGTGCGTCACTTAATTCAATTGGTTGCTCATTGCGTAGACCTTTATACATTAAGATTTGCCCAGCAATAGCCAGTGCCATCATATTTGGAACTGCGTTATTAGTTGCTACATAAGTATGTAATTGCGGCAAAATACGGGTCTTAAACTTAGTCATACTGTTGAGAGAGATAGACAGTAATAAATGGCAAATATACGGATTCCTAAAACGATTGAGCACATCATTAGCAAAGCGTTTTAGTTCTTCTTCTGGCAAATCAAGGGTAGGGATGATTTCACTAAAAATTAATTGTGTTAAATACTTTTCAAACAATGGATCCGCCAGAGCATCCCCAACAGAGTCAATATTTGCCATATAAGCCAGTGGTACTAGCGCGGTATGTGCCCCATTTAAAATCCCCACCTTTTGTTGTTTATATGGTGAAATATCATCAACAATTTTGATATTTAGATCACTGTTTTGTAGGCAGAGTAGCTCAGCGAGATGCTGCGGGCCTTGAATAACAAATAAATGGAAATACTCAGCTGTCACCATAAAGTTATCTAAGTAACCTAATGATTCTTGTAGTTGCTGATGCTCATCGCGAGGAAAGCCTGTCACAATTCGGTCAACCAAGCTTGAGCAAAAGTAATTAGACTCATTAAGCCAGGTTACAAATGTGTGTGGTAGTTGCCAAAGCTGGCAGTATTGAAAGACGATTTCTTTAAGTTTCTCGCCGTTATAATCGATTAACTCACAAGGAATGATCACCATACCGCTGTCAGGCGAGCCATTAAAATGGTTAAAACGATGGAATAACCATTGCGTTAATTTTGCTGGGAATGCCTTTGCTGGCGCATCATCGAGCTTATCCGTATCAATGTACTCAATCCCAGCTTCAGTGGTATTTGAAAAAATAATTTTCAGATCTGGGTTTTCAGCCAGTGCCATATAACGTGGGAAATCTTTGTAAACAGGAATTTCTTCATTGATTGAACTAATAATACGATGATCAGCGACCGTTTCTCCTTGCTCATTTAGGCCACGAATAATGGTGGTATACAAACCATCTTGGACATTAAGTAAAGGAATTGCGTCATAATCAATAGGTCGGATCACTGCTACACCGGCATTTAAATCGCTTGTTTCGTTCAATTTATCAATTTGCCAATCGATAAAAGCACGCAAGAAGTTTCCCTCACCGTATTGCATTATTTTTGTTGGGTATTTGTTTTTATTAAAGTTTTTTCTATTCAGTGCTTGCATAATATGAACCTATAAACGTTATATGGGCTGATTGATTTTTATATCTTAGCCACATTTGCCACCGGTGGCAAATAATATTTGACAAACTGCCACCGGTAGCGAAGAATGGGTGTTAACAAGTTTAGCTAATTCGATTTACATCAAGTTAGTAATTAAGCAATAAATACTTTTATAGGAATTTAAAATGACAACCACTTTGTTTGATCTTACTTCAAAAACAGCGCTCGTCACCGGTGCAAGCCGTGGATTGGGTCAACAAATTGCGCTGGGTTTAGCTGCTGCAGGCGCAAAGGTTATTTGTAGCAGCAGTAAAGAGCTGGGCTGCCAAACAACGTGCCAGATGATCAAAGAACAGGGGGGGGAGGCTTATGATTATGCTGCAGATCTAAGTGATGCAGATTCAGTAAATACCCTAGCAGCAACAGCTTTAGCAAACCATGGCAGTATTGATATTTTGGTTAATGTTGGTGGCACAATATTTCGTAGCCCCGCAGTGGATTACCCATATGAGCAATGGCAGAACGTGATGAAAGTAAATCTCGATGCCAGCTTTTTATTAGCACAAGCTGTAGCGCCGAATATGATCCAACAAGGTTTTGGCAAAATAATAAATATTGCTTCAATGCTGTCCTACAGTGGCGGTATGACAGTGCCGGCATACACTGCGAGCAAACATGCCGTGGCTGGTTTAACTAAAGCGTTGGCGAACGAGTGGGCACAACATAATATTCAGGTTAACGCCATTGCACCTGGTTATTTCAGAACAGATAACACTCAAGCTTTGCAAGATGATGCGACCCGTAATAGCGAAATTGAAAAACGTATACCCGCAGGGCGTTGGGGCGAAGCTGAAGATTTAATTGGATCAGCCATCTTTTTATCATCAACAGCCAGTGACTACGTCAATGGCCATATTCTTGCCGTTGATGGCGGCTGGTTAGCACGATAATTTTTAATTTTAGGTAGCAATTATGAGCACACAAATAGAGTCACGTTATGCAGTTGGTCCACATGAAGTGAAAGGCTATAACACCCAACAGTTAAGAGATGAGTTCTTGGTCGATAAACTCATGCAAGATAACACCATTTATTGGCTATACACTCACTATGAACGCTTTATGGTGGGCAGCGCAGTACCAACAAATACACCGCTTACACTAGAGACGGTAGATAATTTAAAAGCCGCAAACTTTTTAGCTGGCCGAGAGCTGGGGGTCATTAATGTCGGTGGTAGTGGCACGGTGACTGCTGATGGTCAAGATTTTAAGCTTGGCTATAAAGATGCATTGTATTTAGGTAAAGATACTAATGATGTGGTATTTAAAAGTCACGATAGCCAGAACCCTGCAAAATTTTATCTTAATTCTGCACCGGCACATCACAAGTACCCAAACAAGTTAGTCACCCGCGATGATGCCAATGTATTGCATTTAGGAGCGCTTGAAACCTCCAACGAGCGCGATATTAATCAAATGCTGATCAATACTGTGGTGCAAACATGTCAGTTACAAATGGGCTTAACGGAATTAAAACCGGGTAGTGTTTGGAATACTATGCCAGCTCATCAGCATGATCGTCGTAACGAAGTGTATTTCTATTTTGAAGTTCCCGAGCAACAAGCTGTGTGTCATTTTATGGGAGAGCCTACAGAGACTCGCCATCTTTGGGTACATAATGAGCAAGCAGTCGTATCACCACCATGGTCTATTCACTCTGGCGCGGGGACACAAAATTACAGTTTTATTTGGGGCATGGCAGGAGAAAACCTCGATTATGATGATATGGATAAATATCAACCGAGCGAGCTGAGATAATCAGCTCTTTTGTGATCATATAGCGATAAGAAGAAATAATAATGCATAGAAATCTTCTCATAAAATTAGTACTGGTGTGTTCGTTAATGTTACTTAGCAGTTGCAGTAATGAGAAAAAAACAGTGCGACTGACCATGGCGCATACTCTCGATACCCGCCATGTGGTACACCAAGCAATGGAATATATGGCCGAACGTTTAGCGTTTTATTCAAATAACACAATGGAAATTGTTATTTATCCCGGTGGTCAGCTTGGTTCAGAGCGTGAACTTATTGAATTACTGCAAATTGGCAGTTTATCCATTACGAAAGTCTCAGCAAGTCCTCTTGAAGGATTTGTGCCTGAGATGAAAGTGTTTGGTATTCCGTATTTATTTCGTGATAGCGAGCACTTTTGGCGGGTGCTAAAAAGTGATTTAGGGGCTGAGTTACTCAATAAAGTGAGTACCGCAAGGCTCAAAGGCTTAGGGTATTACGATGCCGGTAGCCGTAGCTTTTATACGACCAATGGTGCGATTAATACGCCGGATGATTTAATTGGTAAAAAAATCCGCGTGTTAAATAGTCCAACAGCGGTTGCAACAGTGCAAGCGTTAGGCGGCGCAGCAGCACCGATTGCATGGGGGGAATTGTATGCGGCATTGCAACAAGGGGTTGTGGATGGCGCAGAAAATAATCCACCAAGTTATTACCTATCTCGTCATTATGAAATTGCCAAATACTATTCGTTAGATGAACATACTTTTGTTCCTGACGTTATTTTAGCAAGCCTTGAAGTGTGGAACTCACTCAATAGTGAGCAACAACAATGGTTAAGCCAAGCAATGGCAGACTCGGTTGAGTATCAACGCTCATTGTGGCAAAGCGCATCCGATGAAGCCCTTAAAGCGGTCATTGCAGAGGGGGTAGAAGTGACTTACCCAGATAAGCAAGCGTTTCAAGATAAAGTGGCTGATTTTCATGCTTCGTTCGCTAATACAGCGGTTGCAGAGCATATTAAAAAAATAAAAAGCATGTAGAGGCACACAATGCGACAACTAAACACACACTTAAATCGCATCATCGAGCGATTACTGATTTTAGCCATGATAGCGATTGTAACCGTTGTCTGTTGGCAAGTTTTTTCACGATTCATTCTGCGTGCACCAAGCTCGTACACCGAAGAGTTAGCCCGCTTTTTACTTATTTGGATCGGGGTGTTAGGGGCCTCCTATGCATATCGAACTAAGGCCCATTTAGGACTTGATCTGTTTTACCAAAAAATGATCCCATCAATTAGACATAAATGTTCATTTGTTATTGAAATTTGCGTGCTAGTCACTGCGCTCAGCATTTTAGTCTATGGCGGTAGCCGCTTAATGATGTTGAGTTTTGAATTAAAGCAAACATCAGCGGCTCTGGGTATTAATATGGGTTACGTGTATCTGGTATTACCGCTCAGTGGTGTATTGATAGTTATCAACTGCATCGAAAACTTGATCACCTACGCTCAGCAAACATTTAAAGAGGAAGCATAATGGATTTAACGGCAATAGTATTAATCGTTTGTTTTTTTGCGTTATTGTTTATTAATGTGCCAATATCTTTATGTATTGCATTATCGACTTTAGCTGCATTATTAATGCACATTGATTTTACCCCCGCGACTACCACCATAGCCCAACAAATGGCGGGGGGCATAGATAGCTTTGCATTATTAGCTATCCCATTTTTTATTCTGTCTGGGTTAATTATGGGGCAAGGCGGTATTGCTAAGCGGCTTATTGAATGTGCGATGGCGATGATTGGTTTTTTACCTGGCGGCTTAGCCTTAGTGAATGTGATGTCGTGTATGCTATTTGGCGCAATTTCAGGATCAGCAGTGGCTGCAACTTCAGCAATTGGTAGTTTTATGGTGCCTGAAATGAAAAAACATGGCTACAGTGCCAGTTTTGCTGCAGCCGTAACGGCCAGTGCCGCCACCACCGGAATGTTAATACCACCGAGCAATATTTTAATCATTTATGCGATTGCAAGTGGTGGGGTGTCGATTGCTGCTTTGTTCATTGCAGGTTACTTACCAGGAATTTTGGTTGGCCTGGCACTGATGATTGTTTGTGCAATCTACTCGATTAAAAATAAGTACCCAGTAACCGCACGATTACCATTTAAAATTGTACTCGAAAAAATACTCGCTGCGTTACCGAGTTTATTGCTTATTTTTATTGTTATTGGCGGCATTATTGGTGGAGTATTTACAGCAACCGAAGCTGGGGCGATCGCGGTTATTTATGCGTTAGTGTTGTCGGTATTTATTTATCGTGAAATAAACCCTGCTGAATTACCTGCTTTATTATTAAAAGCATGTGAAACAACGGCCATTGTTATGTTGATCATTGCGGCATCGTCGGGCATGTCGTGGTTATTGTCATATACACATATTCCACAATTGGTCAGTGAGTTCTTTTTAACACTCAGTGATAACCCATTATTAATTTTACTGTTGATCAATCTAATTTTAATTTTGGTTGGTGCGTTTATTGATATGACCCCAGCGGTGTTGATATTTACACCTATCTTTTTACCTGTGGCAATGGAATTTGGTATGTCACCCATTCAATTTGGTATTATGATTGTGCTTAACTTATCAATCGGCTTAGTGTCACCACCGGTTGGCAGTGTATTGTTTGTCAGTTGTGCGGTGGCCAAAACATCGTTGCATAAAATCATCAAACCAATGTTACCACTGTATGGCGTGATGTTTTTAGTGTTAATGCTGGTTACGTATGTGCCGGCAATTAGTGAAACATTACCTCGCTTATTTGGGCTTATAGAGTAACGTATAGCCTAATTATTATTTAGAATGGAACTCAAGTAGTTCCATTTTCTTTTCTACTATTAGATCATGCTTTTATTTAACCCGTTCACCGGTTAACACCCCTGAAATACAGGTTATTAACTTTCATTAAAAGAACGGCTGACGAGAGACTTTTATGAATCTAGGGTTAGTGTTAAACTTTGATTACATCCTAAAACAGGAACTTTTATGTCAGTAACGATTAATGATGTGGCGAAATTGTCCGGTGTGTCGAAACGCACCGTATCGCGTGTGATCAACCGCTCTGGGGCAGTTGGCGAGGCTACCCGAGAACGGGTTTTACAAATAATAAAGGAAGTTGGCTTCTCACCAGATAAACAGGCACGCGGTTTAGCGTCTAGTCGTTCTTACTTATTAGGCTTGATTTACGATAACCCCGATGCCCTGTATATCGACCAAGTTCAACGCGGGGCACTCAGTGTGTGTTCAGAGCTAGGTTATGAGCTGGTTGTGCATCCAAGTTACTCTAAAAGTGCTGAATTTATTGATGATTGTTTGTCATTTATCTCACGCTCTAAACTTGATGGCGTCATTATTTTGCCACCGGTGTCAGAAAATAAAGAGCTTGCTGCTGCTATTCGTGATGCGGGTTGCCCGTATGTGCGTTTAGCATCCGTTGATTTAGATGATGCTGATAACATTGTTGTTTCAGATGAGCGCGCAGCGATGAAAGAAATGGCCAGCTACTTAGTTGAGCTTGGCCATAAAGACATTGGTTTTATCTCAGGTCCGCAAGTGTATCGTTCATCAATTGAGCGTTTGGCAGGCTTTTTGGCCGAGTTGCAAGTGTGTAATGTACAATTGCCGCCACATCGTATTGTAGAAGGGAAAAACAGTTACGAAAGTGGGATAGAGTGCGCAATGAGTTTATTAAGCACAGAGCCTCGTCCAACCGCCATAGTAGCTAATAATGATGAAATGGCAGCGGGTGTGTTACGTGTTGCTAATAACTTGAATATAAAAGTGCCGCAAGAGCTTTCAGTGGCAGGCTTTGATGATAATATTTTGGCCTCACGTATTATTCCATCGTTAACCACTATTCGGCGTCCAGTGCAGAATATGGCGTGCTTAGCGGTGCAAAAGTTGATTAATAAAAGTCAATCAACTCAAAGTGAACGTGTAAAACTCGATGAGGTGATCACCCCCTATTTAGTGAAGCGTGAATCTACGAATAGATGCGCTAAGTAGTACAAATTAACCCCTCAGAACCTTTGGTTACGGACATACAATGCGCCTTACTTAGTAGGGCGTTTATTTTTTATGTCTGGCACATTTTGAATGGGGCAAGTCCCGCCACGTTTGACCCTAATATTAATTTAAAAACTTTAATTTCATGATGCCTTAGCTCTTTAAGCTCAGCGTTTCTTAATCTCTTTGTGAATTATTCACTTAAAAATTTTATTGCATTAAAGAGAAAAGAATGAGGAGTAAATGAGGGCTTCAATCTGAGGTTCGCTGTGTCAGGTAATGAAATTATAGGAATAAAAAAATACCCTTGCTGTGCGGGGCAAGGGTATTGGTAACTATCAAATTGTGGGATACCAATCGACTTAAATATTTAACCATTCTAGCGGGCTAAATAAAGCGCTAACTGCGTTATAAATTTTTCATGTACGACTGCATGGATGCAGGAGGTAGAGCAATGCAGGAGCAATTGCCGAGAACAACTATATGTCAAAATTTATGCCTTGTTATCACGCCATTTATCTGTCGCTATAAATGGTCAGTAACTTAACACGATTGGTATGAAAGCAGCGTTTGGCTGCTCTCATTACAACTACTGAATGGTTATCTCATCCAGTGTGATAGTGGCTTCACTTTCCGTTCTGATAGTGATGAATGAGGTCGCTGTGGCTACCAATCCATCAACTGTGTACGTTTGCCCAGGGACAAGCTCTTCAAGTTTAACTGAATAAAACTTTGATGAGCCGCCGTGGATTGAATTAGCGCTACCAGAAGTATTGTTATCTACATAGATCTGGAAGCTTTTTGCGGTATTACCTGTAACATCCGCCACTGTAAAGCTCACTTGATAACTGTTACTTAAGTCAAGTAAGCCCGTCGTACTTGCATCTGCTGAGGTTGTACCCACCGCCGGTGTCGTATTAGCAATACTAATACGCGCTCCAGTCATGGTTAATTGCCCAGCAGATACTTCCACACTGCCTGTAACACGATGAAACAGAGGCGTGCCTGAGCCGGCTAGGCCTGATAAATCACGGTAACTATTACTAAAGAACTCGTCAGTATTCGCTGCTGAGAAGTTCTCAGTAAATGGTAAACCAAGGGGCTCTTGTACTGGCGGCTCACTTGGCGCAGCAATCTCAGGAATCTCTAAATCACTTTGATCAATCTTACCAATACCGGCATGAGCAATTACATGGGCTTTAACATCCATTACGGGTGTTAACGTATAGTCATAAGGCGCTTGGTAAGAGCTTGTAGGTGTTAAACCTGTTGGCGTTACTTCTGCAGCCACATCGCCATCAGCTACATCGCCCCAAGTTACACCTTCACCGAGGTAGTTGCCTGATGTATTCCAGTAGCCAATGACTTTTGAATAAAATGACACTACAGGGTTTTTAGTATTTTCAAAGTAGTTATTCTCAATATGTAGCTCTGCGCCCATTCGTGAGTTAATCGCGCTCGAGGTGATATTGTTATAGTAGTTGTTGAAGATATGACCTAAACCAAATCTAAATAATGGAACACGCGATACAATGTTTTCAAACCGGTTATGGTGAAATGTAATATGGCGATTTTTATTACTGCTTGAGTCATCATCACTGTGACCATGCAGCGATGTTTTCCAGCTATCGTGAATGTAGTTATAGGAAATAGTGATGTTCTGCGCACCTGATTTAGAGTCAACTAAACCATCATAATAGTCTTGATCAACATTTAACGATGAGTAAAGTTCGTTATGGTCAATCCAGATATTGGCAGTCGGTTTATTTTCATCACCTTCAATTGAAATACCATCTTTCCCACCGGTAAGTACCTCATGAATTTTCAAGTTTTGGATAATGATGTTATTAGCACGACGAATTGCGATGCCAATGCCACTGAGCTCCCCCCGATCTGCAACACCAATGATTGAGATATTATCCATATCTTTAATTTCGATTGATGTGTTGTCGCCGCCACTGTTTGCATCGGTAATTACACCATCTACATAGATAGTGACAGGAACACCAGAAGATTTAGCTTGAGCTAAAGCTGATTTAAGCGCTGCACCATTATCGACCGTTACTACAGTTCCACCAGCGCCACCGGTTAGGTTAAAATTATAACCGGCAAAGCCAAGGCTATTATTCACAGGCGTTATTGCTACAGGCTCATCGGGTAACACTGGTATGGCAAGAGGTTCAGGTGTCCAACCTTGACCATCATTAAAGTTGGCAAAAATTGCATTTCGGTCAAGTAAGTTAACCACGTCGCTGTCTTGCATAATGTAACCACCAACACGAGCACTTAAATCAAGCGCATTACCTGCTAAGTCCATGCTGCCGTATTCGCGCCAGCCACTGGTCGCTGTGGCAATCTCAGGATTTGATGCCGGTTGATCATTTACCCCTTGCACTGCCCAACCTGAGGTTGCGATATGCGTATCAAATTTATTGTTGATAAGGGTTACATTGTCAAAGTAGCTGTCATTACCACCACTGCGTGCAATGTAGGTTGAGTTATCTAACACATCATTGCCAATTGGGCCTGGGCCATGAGTAAAACGGTTATTTAAGAAGATAAAACCAGGATCTGTTGGTACTGGCACACGGGCTTGCAGTACATAGCCACCTGATGAGTCTTTAGTTGGATCACCGTCTTTAGAATCACCAATCGTGCGAATTTCGCTATGTTCAAAGAGTGCAGTAACAGGATAGCCCCAAATAAAGTCTACGTTACCAGCGACTAAGGTATTGTAAAACCATGTGTAGCCTTTAAGTAACAAGGTGTCTTGTTCGCTGATAAAGCGGGCATTATTAGCCACCAAACGACCATTACTATTAAAGTAAATCGTTTCTGCTTGGTTTGAGTCAACCTTGTTACGTAAATGGGTGTTTTTCAATGTTAGGTTGTTGATCACTAACATATCAGCGCCTTCAACCAAGAATACACTACGACCACCACCGGGTGTGCCTGAGCTGACTGGCGCACTGCCACCAGAGCCACCATTGAGTGTTTCGTAGTTTTCATACTGAATGATGGTATTGTCCTGACTTTGTCCTTGTAACGTTACATTATTTTTATTACGTAGGAACAGCAACTCATTGTAGATGCCATCTTTAATAGAAATCGTAGTTTGCTCATCTTTACCAAGGCTTGTCATCGCAAAGTTGAGGGCACCTTGCACAGTTCTAAAGTCAGCAACACCGTCATCATCAACCAGTAGTTGGTTGCTCGCAGGTGTAGTTACTTTAGTAGTAAATGTCCATTGACTGTTATCACCTAAGCCGACAAAGTCAGCGCCATTTAATTGAGCGCCAATTACCACATCATCCCCAATGACAACACGATAGGTATGGCCATATTCAAGTACATTATTATGTGGCTTAATGGTTAAGGTGTTACCTTCAATTGTAAGAGGGTGGTAATACACAGAGCGCAATTTATCTTGGCCTGTGTAGCCAATCACATCGACATTCTTACCTACTTTTAGGGTATCAACTAGGGTGTTGTCGTTTTGTTTATAAATACGTACTTCACCTAAACTGCCGAAAGTGGGCGCGTTATCAAAAGTAATCGATAACTGAGTATCAACAAATTGATTATCGCTAGCAATCGCTGGCATCACTTTACTTGTTAAATCCCCGTAGTCAGCATCTGGCATAACGAAGCCTTCAGCGACAGAGATTGTAATGGTTCGAGTGATGGTTGGATCAGAATCAGATACAAACGTCACAGTGGCGTCACCTGCAGCAATAGGCGTTAGGGTGATCATATTTGCATCGATAGTCACACTGACCACAGCATCATTGCTTGATGTGACAGTGTAGGTATCGGCTGTAATACCATCGTTTTTGATTGCTGTGACATTGATCACAAGTGGGTCCATAGTGGTACTGGTATCCCAAGCTGGCTCTTTGTAATCAAGGGTTAGCTGGATAGGTTTGATGCTCGGATCGCCCACTTTAACATCATCAATTTCAAACGAACGGTTGTTTGTGAATACCCCAATCAAACCACGCGCAGTATAGCTGCTATCACTAGCAGTGCCCATTTTTTCACCGTTTAAATATACGGTGAGTTGATCATCAATCATCTCAAATCGTGTTGTATACCACACACCGTCTTCAGTAGCGCCTTTTTCACCGAGTAAAATAGGCGATTTCGTTTGCACTGGGCGTGAGATTGAGCCTTCACTACTGACTGCAACTTCTACTTGGGTGCTGCTTGATGAGTTTTGCACATTTAAGCCACCAGCATACCAATTACCAGCATTTAAGTAGCGAGCCATTAGGAAAATTTGCTTATTGGCCGTGGTGCTATTTTGACGTGGACGAATTTTCGCTTCAACAAAGTAGTTACCTGTAGTGGGCACGTTAGCCATCGCTTCTTCAGTGGCTAAAATAATTTCACCACCTGCACCACCTGCTGTGTAACGCATCATGCTATTACCCATCATGTCGAGCACATCAAACTCACCCATTGGAGCTTCGATGTTATCTGGCTTGGCTAAAATCTGCCAATTACTTAAGTCACCATTGGCAAAGTCGTCACAAAAATACAACTGGGGAGCGTCGTCACAACTAAATACGGATGGATCTTTTACATATTCAACTCTGAGGTTATTGATCACCACAGTGCCACCTGTCTCAGTGCGTAACTGTAAAAATGAATTTTTAGACGCAAGTAGGCCTGGTACAGTTAAAGTTTGGCCAGGCGTTAACGAGTTGATTAGTTCATTATAGAAACGAGAGTCGCCACCGAGTAGTGATTTAGAACTGCTTGAGGAGTTGTTATCCACATAGATTTGGAATTTATTATCACCTTCAGGGTCGCTTACACTCACGATATCCATCACCACTTGGTACGGGCGAGATAAATCCAGCGCACCACTGGTGGTGGTATCCGTTGCTGCAGTTTCAATACCTGGGGTGGTGTTGCCTAATGTAAAACGTCCTCCATTGAGCTCTAAACCTGTATCAATGACAGTAACTGAGCCACCCGTTTTGCTAAACATGGGGATTTCATCGCCGTTAGCATCAATAATTTTTTGATGATCAACAGAGAAAATATCTGCTGTAAGCATAGTAAAGTCAGTGGTGATTGGTAATTCTATTGTTGGGATCTCACCTTGAGCGGGCGGTTCAACAGGGGGCTCAACGGGTGGTTCAACATCAGGCACATCGGTCGCCACTGTTTCAATGGTTAAATTATCAATGACAATCATTGCAGCTGAATCAGTGCGTATTTGGAAATACGAGTTTTTAATATCTGGATTCAAAATACCACGGGCATCAACATGCGTGAGATCAGCACCAGTGTTGACATCTTCGCCAGGCACATAGGTATAAGAAAAACGCTGACCTACAGGGGTATTGGTCTCGTTGATATCTTTACCATAAAACTTAGATGCACCACCGTGAACAGAATTACTTTGACTGGCAGTATTATTATCAACATACAGCGATAATCCCCCCGCATTGTTATGGGCGATAACATCAAAGCTTATGGTAAAGCCTTCGCTTAAATTATAAATACCAACACCGGAGCTATCAGAGGCTGCTGACTCTTTGCCGGGTAGGGTATTACCGATTGTTATGCGGTCACCTTCAAGAATAAGCTGGCCTGCTACATCGTCAATTTTTGCACTACCGCCGCTTTTAAAATATAACGGGCCGCTACCTTGCTCATCTGACAAGCTCTTGTAACTTGATGAGAAAAATGTCTCAGTATCGGTATCAAACTCTTCAATTAAAGCTAAACCCGCTTGTTGTGCTAAATCGTTCAGTTTAACCAGCTCTTCTTGGGCTTGTTGTTCTGAAAAGGCTAAAATATTGTTTTTAGCATCATCATTACTATCACACGTTAATACAAGTGTTGCCAGTGCGCTTGGATCGCTAGTGGCACATACGCTATAGGTATTATTTACAGTATTATGTGAGCGAGAAACAATGTATTGCGTAGTTGCAGATTCTCCTTCACCTGATGTAAGCGCAATAACACGGTTACCAAATAAGAATGCATAGCTGCCCGTTGTGGTTTCTTCTCCATCAGCAACATGGCTAAAAGTCCCTGCTAAGTTTAATTCATCGTCAGGTGTCAACACTAACTGAGCAATACTTGCTTCACTGCCTTGAACTAGCGGGTTGTAAATGGTACCCGTAAAATCACTGGTATTAAATGCTAAAGGTTGTGTGCTGTTATATTGTTTAAAAATAAAATCAACAAAGTGCACAATTGCTTGATCTGCTGGGATCAAAGTACTATTCACGGAACCTGCATCCGCTAGCCACGCATTTACGTTGGCCTCAAATTCATCACTGCTAAAATAGTCAGTTACTGTTTGTCCTTCTGCTAAAGACATCTGTGCAACTTGTGCCGCTTGTGCGCTAATTGTAATCCCATTACTAGGATCACCATCGACATCAAGGGACTGTAATAAACGTAGGCTATTAATAACAGCGGGGTGAAACACGGTATCTGTAGAAAATAAAGCCAGTGGCGTGAGTACATTAGCAGCTGAAACCGTTGGAAAGGTAAGAGCACCGATTGAGAAATCGATAGCTTCACCTCTAAAGTAATCAAACTGTCCTTCGGCTGTTGTTACTCCATTAGTAACCGACGGGCTATTGTAGGTTAAACCAGCGACTGGGCTGTCAACAAATACCCCTTGAATAGGTGGCAAAGGGGCTTCTTTGACATTGATAGAGCTTTCTTCACCACAGCCTGCCAAGATCGCTGTGATCAGCAAACACGATGGTATTTTTATTGTATTATTCATGCATCCCTCCAAGGATGAAGCGTGTCATTTACGCGTTAATTGTGTGTGGCATTAACGTTTTGTTATTCATTGATTATTAATAAAATTTATAATTCATACCTAATTGGAAAGTACGACCATAATCTTCACGTTGATAGAGGATCTCGCCTCCCGCTAAATCATTACCTTTGAAGTAACGTAAATCGGATTCATCCGTTAAGTTAATGGCATCAAAGTACACAGTTAGATTTTTTGTGAAATCATATTTAACTTTCATATCAAAGGTTAAAATATCGTCTTGGTAGATATCTGCCCATGATTTACAAGCGTGAGGATCTGATAGCGAGGCAGAGACAGGGCAAGAGCCTACTTCTTCGAGGATGTCTGAGCGGTAATTGCTAATTAACCGAAATGAAAATGACTCATTTTCCCAACCAACCGAGATATTACCGGTCATATCAGCTTGGCCAGGTAGTTGCATTTTGCTTTGACGGATTGTGGCATCAAGTTCTGCTTCACTTTCAACAAAGGTCATATTACTTTGCCAAAATAATCCATTGTCAAAGAATTGATTGTAACTAAGCTCAATACCATAAACGGTTGCTTTATCGCCATTGAGTGTAATATCCACTTGGTTTAATACGAGATCTTGAGGAATGGCAAAGTCTGAGACCTGATTTACAGGTAAAGTCAGTGGCAACTCATCGATACCCATTTGAATGCCGGTAACATCAACAATGAAGTTATCGATATTTTTATAAAATACCGCTGCTTCCATAAAGAGTTCTTTTGATGGATACCAACCAAATGATGCATCGAAGTTGTCGGATGTCATTGCAACTAAATTGGGGTTACCCACTTGAACTGCATTATCAGGACCTAAAATATAACCTTGTAATTCAATCGCACTTTGGCCATCTGGTGTGCTGAAACATTCATTGGTTGTTGGGTCACATAAGCTAATATCATCGTCAAACTTTGCAAATCCACGGGCTTGCTTAAAAGAAGGGCGGGTATAACTGGTCCATAACGACGTTCTAACTAATACAGTATCACTTGGTTCATAACGCACATGGAGGCTTGGGAAAAACTCACTGTAAGTGATCGATGACTCAGGTAGCGGCACTGCGATATCAAGCATCTTGTCATTACCAAAATTCCAATCATCGTTTTCAAGTGACATAAAGCCGGTAGATGAGAACTCAGTGTGGGCATAGCGAACACCCGTTATTACTGTTAACTGCTCAGACAGAGGAATTTCAGCCATCACATAGGCTGCATAGGTATCTTCGGTTAATGTATAGTCTTCTTTCGTACTATCAATGGACTCCTCGCCACCGGTGGCACTGTCGCGTGTAATTTTGGTTGAATTTACAATATATTCGACGTCTTGTTGAGACACGAACGGGTAGGTGAATAAATCACCTTCAGGTACTGCATAGTTGTAATCTGTAATATTTGATGTTGCAACATCCATACAGGTTTGGTCGCCACCACAATCGGCACTATCGACAGTGTAACTCCAACGGTCTTTATTATTGTAATGTTCGCGTTGATTATAGGTTCCACCTATTTTCACGAAATTAAGGTATTCGTAATTAAAATCTTTTTGTAGGTTGAGTTTAATACTGGTAATTTCATCTGTACGTGTGCTGTCTTCCATAAACAAGTTATCGTATTCCATATTCGATAAATCGCTTAAATCACCATCTGCTTCACCTGCAAATACATCTTCGTCATCTTTAAGAGCAAACCCACCAAGGGCGGCGGCTTCAGCTGGGGTCAGTACTTTAGCTATGATATTGTCTCTGCGTGCTTGACCATAAACAATGTTCTCACGTTCACGGAATTGGGCGCGGCGATCGCCAACAGACTCATCGTCTGTTTTAGAATACGCGTATTCATAATCAACACGCCAAGTGTCAGCAAAATAGTTTTCACCGCCAAAGCTGTAGTTTGTGGTCGTGGTTTCACCTTCTTGGATAAAGTACTGATTGAATACATCAATATCAGAGAGGGCAAACTCTTTAGTTTGTGGGTTAACGTAAATGACTTCATCGGCTAAATCACCATTGTAGAAGTTATAAAACTCACGCTGAGCCACATCACCATCGGTGTAATTTGAGTAGTTACCACGTATGTAATAAAAACTGTCTTCGTTAGGTTTAAATTCAACATTGATTGTTGCGGTTGTACGTTCTCGATCAGCAATTTCACGACGATTCTCAAGTTGAGCAGGGATTAAGATTTCTGGCGCTACACTGAGTTCCTCTTCGCTGAGACCAATACCACCTTGCAAAAAGTTTAATTCACGAGTGCTATGATGACGTACTTCATCAACTTGTGTTTTTCTATCTTCATATGAAAGAGCAAAACCAACGCCAATCTTCTCATCTAAAAATAACTGTGTACCGTCAAGGCTGAATTTAGGTGATTGTTCTTCTCTTAGTTCATTGTACGAATCTTGTAGTTTGATTTTTAATGTGTTTTTACCACGTTCATACGCTGAGATTGCTTTAACGTTAACTGCACCACCTATAGAGTTTAGATTCATATCAGGGGTGAGGGTTTTAAAAACTTCGATAGCACCAAGTGAATCACTGGTAATACCATCTAAACCTATTTTGCGGTCGTCACCCGCACCAGATAGCTCTGCACCATTCATGCTCACAGAGACAAACTTAGGACCAAGACCACGAACGGCAATATATTTACCTTCCCCTTCACTGCGTTCCAGAGTGACACCTGGGATCCTGCGAAGTGATTCAGCGACATTTTGGTCAACGAAATTGCCCATATCATCGGTTGCAATAACTGAGCTAAATGCTTTGCTATCACGTTCCATCGCGCGTGCTTTCAAGTCAGCTTGATACACGCCTGTAACGGCAATAATCTCAATATCATCATCAGCTTCTACTTTTTTTTCAGCGTTAGTTGTTAATTTATCATTTTCAACTTTAGGCTGTGCAGGATCGGCTGACTGGGCATAAAGTGGCATTGCCATCATTAATGCCGTCGCGATCGTGCTTAAACTCATGCTTTTCATTTTTATTCCTTTTTCAGGCTTATAATTGTGTGCAAGTTATGCGATTCCTGTTGATTTTAATTCCTAGTTGCCACCGGTGGCAAAATGGAATAACATGAAGTTAACACTGTATTAATGAAGCTGTCAATTTTCATACCGAGAATTTTTTCTTTAATTGAGTATTTAAAACGAATTATCTAAGGAATATTATGCAAACTTTGCAAAATAATAATTTAAAATATCTAAGCAGTGCGTTACTAAGTATTATAGTCTTGCTGTTTATTGCTCTATCGACTAATTTATATGCAGGGCAGGTTGATGCGCATCTGGCTTTTCCCACGGCTCAAGGCTTTGGCAAATATAGCCGTGGTGGCATTAATGGCACACTGTATAGAGTAACCACATTAGACGATAACTTAGAAAACCCGCAACCAGGTAGTCTTCGTTATGCTATTAAGCAAAAACATCCTCGTACGATTGTTTTTGCAGTATCAGGGGTGATCAAATTAGCTGGGGAGCTTAAAATATCACATGGCAATATCACCATTGCAGGGCAAAGTTCACCGGGCGGGATCGCAATTGTAGGTGCTCCTGTGACAGTATCCGCTGCTGACAATGTCGTCATCCGTTATCTACGCTTTCGCTTAGGCACCTTTGGCTATGCTGATGATTCATTAACGGTGCGTAATAGTAATAATGTCATTATTGATCACTGTTCGTTAAGTTGGTCAGTTGATGAAACCGCGAGTTTTTATAATAATCGAAACTTTACCCTACAAAATTCAATTATCTCGCATAGTTTAAGCCATTCGATTCACCCTAAAGGAGATCATGGTTATGGTGGTATTTGGGGGGGCGCCAACGCCAGTTTTATTAATAATATAATTGCCAATCATGCCAGCCGAACACCTAGGATCAATGGTCATCGGCTCAAATCACCGTACTCGCAAAGTGAAGAGTTTGTTGAGCTTATCAATAATATTATTTTTAACTGGGGGCATAATAATGTGTATGGATCTGAAAATGGTCGTTTTAACCTGATCAATAATTATTATAAGCCAGGTAAAGCAAGCAAGATCATGCAGTTTGCCGATATTTGGTACTCACCACAGATCAAAGAAAATCAAGCATATATTATGGGGAATGTACTTGAAAATAACCCACAATTGACTGAGCATAACTATTTAGGGGTTAATTACCGAAAGGCTAAAAAAGCTAAGCGAACACTCAGTACTGCGACGAGCCCTTGGTTAAGCGCTAAAGCAATTACTCCCTCTACAGAGCAAACAGCGCTGAACTATATTAGTGCAGAGCAATCATTTAATAATGCAATAAAACTGCAAGACATTGGTGCAAGCCGCAATGCCCATGGCCCTTTTCATGACAGTGTTGATTCGATAGTTTATCAGCAGTTAACCGACAGTATTACGATAAAGAACAATGGCCTAATAGATCATGAGTTTGAATTGATAGGCAGTTGGCAGGCGTATGAAAAAGAATTTGCAGGTTTCAGCTTAATTAACGATGAAGATCAAGATGGCATTGATGATAACTGGTTTAAGCTACATCAAGCGCAATTTAAAAGTGCCACTGCACAGCAAATTTTATCCAGCTATTTAATTTCGTTGACTCAGTAATATTATTAATGCCAGTTACAACATTAGCTGTAATTGGCATTGTGCCTATAAATTATAGCCAACCGTAGTCTATAAACCATTATTAAATTGACGGTCTAAAAAGTCATCTATAGCAGTATAAGTTGGCGTTAACCAGGGCTCGAATAACCAAAATGAGTGAGGTGCGTCTTTAAATTGATAAACTTGGCAGCTTATGTGTAATGCTTTTAATTTTAATATGGCGCTGTCGCGGCCTGCGCGAAAACGTGGCACTGAGCTATTAATGAACAGTGTTGCTGGGGCTGTTTGATCAATATAGAAAAGAGGGGAAGCGCTGCGCCACTGCTCTGGTATCGATTCGTAGCGCCCGCCCAGCCATTTACTTGCTGAAGTGACTGCTTTATTTGGATTGTTTTCAAACGGTAATGCTTCTGGCGAGGTAAAATCACTTAATCCATCGATGTTAATAAGTGCTTGAACATTAATACGCTGTGCGTTTGTGTTGCTGTCATCAATAATGCCACCACTGTACGCTAATAGTGCGGCTAATTGACCACCCGCAGAGCCACCTGCTAATGCAATTTTAGTGCTATCAATGTTATACCGTGAGGCATATTTTTTAAGCCACAGTAACGCATCCGCTATATCTTCAAGGGCAGCTGGGTAAGGCGCTTCATCACTGAGGCGATAACTTGGGGTGGCAACTATATAGCCTCGTTTTACAAGACTAATTGCAAGAGCTGCCATCAATGCTGGTGTGCCTGACTGCCAGCCACCGCCGTGGATTAACATGATCAGTGGCGCCTTTTTACTTTGCTTATTTTTTTGATAAATATCGATAGTCTGTGTACTGCTTTTAGTTTGTTTGTAGGAGAGTGCTTTATGTGCTATCACTGAGTTCGGTAGCTTGGTGTCAGGGAGCTGGATCTGTGGATACTGCTTAACGAGTTTGTTATAGGTGTTTGCAACTGTGTAATCTGCGGCTGTGCAGGGCTTAAAACACAGTAATAGCAAGGTAAAAACACTCAGTTTTTGATGATTAAACATATTCAATGAGATCTCAGCTTATATCACATGAAAGGTAAAAATCTGCAAATAGATGTGATGGTGATATGAGCATATTTGTAATATGCTCACTGGGAGTGTTAATTATGGTTCAGTCTAACTTGGTGAGAAGTTTTGCTACTTCAAGGCTTGCAAGAATGAATGGACCATTTCCTTTTGGATCATTTTTACTGACCGGCTCACTCATATAATAATGGTAACTACCATCACGGCCGAAGCCTAGGCCTGCAACATAACATTGATTGGTCATACTCACTGTGCCATCGCTGTGCACTAAAGCGAATTGGTTAAGTAATCCTTGGTATGCTAAAAGAGCAGTGTCTTTATAATCTATATTGATATATCCGTTATTAAGTGCTTTGGCATAAAAATAAGCAAACATGGCGGTTGCTGTTGATTCTTGGTAGTTCCCCAAAGCGCTTGGTTTATCTAAAACTTGCCACCATGTGCCAGTTTCAGCATCTTGCACTTTGGCAATATCTGTGGCCAATTCGTTTACAATAGCAAGCAAGGTTGCGCGCTGTTTCGTGTTTTGTGCAGGAATGTAGTCAAGTACATCAACAACAGCCATGGCAAGCCACCCCATACCACGTCCCCAAAACTCTGCAGAAACACCCGTTTGTTTATCAGCCCATGCTTGCTGTTTAGATTCATCCCAACCGTGGTAGTAAAGTCCTGTTTTTGGATCGCGTAGTGCTTCACGAGTTAGCTTAAATTCATTGACCACCTCCGCAAAGCTTTCTTGTTGCTGGTGGCCCGTTTCAAATAAGCTAGCATACTGAGCTAAAAAAGGCATGCCCATATAAACTCCATCAAGCCATACTTGATGTTGGTATTTATTTTTATGCCAAAATGCGCCTTGTGATGTACGAGGCTGTAAGTGTAATTGCTCGCGTAAGGCTTTCGCAGCCGTTAAGTATTGTGGCTGTTTAGTGTCTTGATATAGCTGGATCAAGTTGCGTCCAGGCGGAATGTTATCAATGTTATAATTGCTTTGTTTATAAGCGCTGATCTTCCCTTGTTGATCAATAAAACTGCCTGTAACTTGTGTTATTACGTCTTTATATACTTGCTCATTAGTTGCTACCCCCAACTGGTAATATGCATATGGCTGTAAGCCTATAATGTCATATTCAAATTTTGGAGTGCGTTTGCGGTTAACATCCCAACCGTTGGCCTGATAGCTCAGCGTTTTTCTCTGTAGTTCAGAATCCCCAAGGGCACGAGCCCAATTAATTGCAGCTACGGCATTGAGTTTCTGTGTTGTTTGCTTTGCAGTGACTGTGGTATGCAACGTAATACGCGGTTTAATAGTCAACCTTTGGGCTTGTTGATCAAGGTACTCAATAAAGCTTTCTTTATCACTGATGCCACTTTCTGGCTGCCATACAGAGGCAAAATAATAGTCTGTTCGTTGGGTCGTGTGGCCTTTTGGCTTTAGCACTGCAAGGTAGTTATTTTTGTCTTGGCGTACGTCAATAACATCGCCTTTTTTAAAGAAAACGGCCATCCCAAGTGATGATTTATCTAAACTTTGTTTACCCCAACTGGCAATATAGCTGTAGCCATAATTACTCATTGCATCGAGATCGCCTTGGATAAACTCAGTGTCAGGGTGTTTAACCACACCGGCGACTAAATTAGGCAAATCTTTATCCGTACTCAGTTGTACATGTGCTAAGCGTGAACCGCCATGCATACTGATATTTGCGGTTAAATTTTGTTGTTGGTAGCTGTTAGTCCAGCCCTGATAATCAATTTGAATACTCGCTCGTAAATCTCCATTGTCAAGAATTCTGGCTGTCCGTGATGCCACTTCAGCAACATGTTCTAGTTGATCATCTTCATTGATAAGGCCAAAGCCACCAGCACCGAGTGAATGACCGACTTTAAGAATGTCCATTCCCCAGTCTTGTTTGTCATGATACGAATCATAGCCATCAAGACCAACAGTGTGTAATACAGGTTTCGTAGTCAATTTACCAAAAATATCGAAACCGTTGCGCCAATCAAGGTAAAAACGATAACCGACTTTATCTGACTCTATGCCAGGGCCCTCATATCGGATCCAGTTTGAATGATCGGTGTAATAAGCGGGTGGGGTAAGCTCATTAACATTTTTGAAGCGACCACCAACGTACTCTTTTTTACCAGTGCCAATTTGATGTTTGGGTGGGCGAGAATGTGGCTGCCATTCGCCGCCTTCTTTATGGGCAAGATCTGCCTGAACGCGCTTTGTTTGCTTAGTGAGAGGTTGTTTACTTTGTCGAGTGATAGTCACTTCAATAGGTTTATCATTTAAATCGACAATAAAATACACACCATCCAGTTCACCATCAGAGTCAACATCGACAGCTTGACTTGCTACCACTTGCTCGGCTGTTTTCACCGTTAATGCAGCGGCTTGACTCAGGCCTAAGTCGTAATAGCTTATATAAATAGGTTCATCAGGGCGTTTAAATGATGACGGATTAACAATGTCTAATTTTGCAACGAGGGCACTACCAAGGGTGTTGGTCTCGCTCTCTTGCAGTGGTGTACTCAGTTCAGATTGTTCTTGGCAGGCCGTTAATAATAGGCTTGAACCAAGAACTGTTCCCATCATAACGCGTTTTGATAACAGTGCTGTTTTTAAAGTCATTGTGTGTCCTCAATGATTGAGCCACTCATTCAAGTGGCTCTATTGTTGTTATTTATCGAGATTATATGCTTTTTTAACTAGCCCATAGGTTAGTTGATAAGCTAGCGTCTGGGCTGTTGTTTCACTGATCTGATGATTGGCAACTAGCTCCGCTAAATAGCGACAATCGACACGTCGCGCAACATCATGCCGTGCGGGGATTGATAAGAATGCACGAGTATCATCATTAAACCCAACGGTATTATAAAATCCGGCTGTTTCCGTTGTTTGTTGTCTAAATCGTAGCATACCTGCTGGGCTGTCATGGAACCACCAAGCTGGCCCTAATTTAAGGCTAGGATAATGTCCTGCAAGTGGTGCAAGTTCTCGGCTGTAGGTTGTTTCATCTAAGGTAAATAAGATGATTTTTAGATCAGGGTGGTTGCCGTATTTGCTCAATAGCGGTTTTAACGCATTAACGTATTCAGTTTGGCTTGGAATATCACACCCTTTATCACGGCCAAATTGATCGAATACCGCTTGGTTATGATTACGATGTGCTCCAGGGTGTATTTGCATTACCAAGCCATCTTTAATACTCATTCCAGCAAGTTCCGTGAGCATTTGGCCACGGAATAACTCTTGTTCTTGCTCTGACGAATTGCCCGTGCGGCATTTTTCAAATAGTGCCTCACACTCAGCGGTAGATAAGTCAGCAGTTAATGCCGTAGGGTGGCCATGATCGGTTGCTGTTGCACGCCCTTCAATACGAAAGTAATCACGACGTAACTGAATAGCTGCTAAATAGCCTTGCCAAGTGCTGGTATCTTGACCGGTTATGTCCCCGAGTTTAGCAATATTTTCAATAAAATCCTCACGGCTTGCATCAACCACATCATCGGGTCTAAAAGTGGTGATCACTCTTTTTGCCATGCCAGTACCGGCAATTGCGCGGTGATGAGGTAATTGATCAAGAGCACCTTCGGTTGTAGCAATCAGTTCAATGTTAAAACGGTCCATCAATGCGTGTGGTGTAAATGCATCGGTGGCCAGTGCCGCAGTGATTTTTTGATAGTACTCTTGTGCATTCTCAGTACATAGCTTTTGAGTAAAACCAAATACATCGCTGAATACGGCATCTAGCCAATAGCCACTAGGAGTGCCTGCGTATAAATGATAGTTATCAGCAAAAATTTGCCAGACCTTTTCCGGCTCTGCTGCTTTAGCGCGTGCCATATCCCCTTGTAGGCCATGCTCTGGTACACCTAAGTCGGTCATTGGGATCCCCTGACTGTAGAGCATTCTAAACACATAATGATCAGGTTTTATAAAGAGTTCTGTTGCATTACCAAAATTTTTGTTTTCATTAAACCAGCGTGGATCAGTATGACCATGAGGGCTAACGATAGGTAAGTCTTTAATTGATTCATAAAGTTTTCTAGCGATTTTAACTACGGTAGGGTCGCTTGAAAATAAACGATCTGGGTGCAATTCTAAAGGTTCAATATTGCTGGACATAGAAGATTCCTTAATTGTTCTACTTATCACTTGCTACCGGTGGCATCGAAAGCTAAATTAAACTGGCAATGTACGGCAGTCAATATGAGAATTAATGGTTATTTAATACCTGAAGGCAAGCTTGGGTTATTTTTTCAAATTGTTTATTATGCACCCACTGTGATTGTGCAATCCAGGTACCACCTACGGCAATAACATTACTGAGCGCTAAGTAGCTTTGATAATTTAGCTCATTAATGCCGCCTGTTGGGCAAAAGCGAATATCAGCAAATACACTGCTCACCGCTTTTAAGAATTGCTCACCACCACATAAAGAAGCAGGAAATAGTTTTTGCTCAGTAAAGCCAAATTCTTTAGCAAGTAAAATATCAGCGGTATTTGAAACACCAGGTACTACAGGGATCGGTGATTGCGTCAGGGCATCTAATAATCGTGGCGATACTGCAGGTGTGACAATAAAGTCACTGCCTGCAATAATACTTTTTGTTAGCAAGCTAGGATCTGTGATGGTACCTGCACCAACACATAATTCTGGTAGTGCTTTTTTAATCGCAATTAACGCATCAAGAGATGCGGGAGTACGAAGCACTACTTCAACTAAATGAATGCCTGCTTTGTGCATTGCAGTAGCGATTGCTACACCTTCTTCTGTACTATTTGCTTGAATAATAGGCAGTATGGGTTGCGTGCCTAATAATGTTGAAAATGCCGTCATACTTTATCCTATTGAAAATCCTAATTAACAATTATTTGTTTAGTTGAGCCATAGTTAACGGCTGTTTGTTCAAAGTGACATTGGTTAAGCTCATATTATTCACATGTGCTACGATAGAATCATCGCCAACGAGGTCAAAGTGACAGTTTGTGAAATGAATATCGCTTATGGGCGCACGTTCAAAGCCATTAAGATAAAACGCTTTACTCAGTACGTTTTTACAATGTAAGTTTTCAATTTGAATGTCACGAACCGTTGGATCGAATTGCCCAGCATCACCTTCTTCATAATAGAAATTGATCACAACAGCGTTTTTAACTGTACCAACTTCAACATTTCGAATGCGAATATGTTCAATTAAACCACCGCGAACTGAATTAGTTTTGATGCGAATAGCACGTTCAAGATGGGGACTATCCATCGTACAGTTTTGTACAAAGACATTGTTCACACCGCCTGATATTTCACTACCAATAACAACACCACCATGACCTTCTTTCATATGACAGTTTTCAATAACAATATTTTGGGAGGCAACAGCTACACGACGGCCATCGGCATTACGGCCAGATTTAATTGCGATGCAATCATCGCCTGTATCAAATACACAATTTTTAATGTGTACCAGATCGCAGCTTTCTGGATCGCAACCATCAGAATTAGGTCCATGGCTTGAAAAGTTCACGTTATCAACGGTAACACTTTGGCATAAAACGGGGTTAACTAACCAAAACGGTGAGTTTTTGATTGTCACTCCTTCAATTAAAATGTTTTTACATTTATAAGGCTGTATAAAAGGAGGGCGTAAATAAGCACCGGTACTGTAAATGCGTTCACGAACAGGTACCCCAGCTTCAGCATCAGCCATTAGCAAATCTCGAGCTTGGCGTTGATGAAGCACATTGCCTTGCTCATCTTTAATTAAATCCCAATGGCCTTCTTTATGTGGCCCTTTCCAAGGCCACCAAGTTTGATTATCGCCATTGCCTTGTAATGTGCCTTTACCCGTGATGGCGATGTTTTCTTGTTCATAGGCATAAATAAGTGGTGAATACCCCATCATTTCAAGGCCTTCCCAGCGCGTAAATACTTCTGGTAGGTAATGTTTAGGATCTGTACTGAAACTAAGTATGGCATTATCTGCTAAGTGTAGATTAACGTTTGAAAGTAAATGAATAGCGCCTGTGAAATAGCGGCCATCTGGGATATATACCTGACCACCTCCTTGTGCGTGGCAGGTTTCAATGGCGCTTTTAATTGCATGTGTACAATCGAATTGACCATTTTCTTTAGCACCAAAGTCTTTAATATTAAATACCTTATTTGCAAAGCTAGGAATAATAATCGCGGCTTTTATATCTTCAGCTAATTGCCAATCATCTGCACTGATTGGTGCATCAAAGGCCGTTAATAATGGTGCTGATTTACAGCCAACTAAGGTTGCAGTTAGTAAAGTACTTGAGGCTAATGCTTTTAAAAAGTACCTGCGTTGATTGTTCATAAAAGTTCCTGCTGAATTATTACTCTCTAAATCAATGAGAGGTTTTATTATAGAGCTAAACAATAACAGTTAATGCCACCGGTGGCAATGTGGTTTTTGAAATTTTTAATGGTTATTTTTTAAGTGACGAAGGCGTATTTGCGAAAATAATCGGTGATAAAAACCACCGATTATGAGGGGAGAGTATTGAAAAAACAAAGTACTAGAACGAGCCTCTTAAACCGAAAATAAACTGACGGCCCGTTGACAAGTTTTCATAAGGGCGTTTAGTGTAAATATCATTCCATTGATCTTGTGAGGCATCAGTTAAATTTACAGCTTCAAAGTTAATGCTTAAGTTTTCACTAATGTTATAGCGGCTTGAAAAGTTAAGTTTGGCTTTAGCATCGTAACCACGAACAAATGTTGACTCATCAGCGTATTCACTGAGGTACTGCTTATTGTATTCACCTCTGTAATTATAAGAGAAGCGTGCAGACCATTTATCTACTTCATAGTAAAGTGTTAAGTTATACGTGTTTTTTGATGTTTCTTCTTCAACCAAATTAAGTTGCGTGCCATAGAATGGGTCTTCAATGTCTCGCGTGTAATCTATGTAGGTATAGTTTGCTTGTAATCCAAGGTTATTAAATGGCTCAGGCAAAAAACTAAAAGGTTGTTGGTAAATAAACTCTGCTCCCCACATATTTTCAGGAGGAGTATTGGTAAGCTGAGTTACTTGCCAAGTTATTGTACTTGGATCTTGCGAACCAATATCGATGCCTAATTCATCAAGTTGTGCTTGGGTGAGTACTTGATCTGAAGACGCTTTTGTTAAGCCAGAAATATCCTTAATAAAAATAGAGGCAGCCAGTAATGACTCTTCATCAAAATACCATTCTAAACCTGCATCATATTGTTTGGATTTATAAGGTTCTAGCGTCGGGCCTGCACCCATTTTTATTTCTGCACTGGGGTCTTCTGCATCGGGGACATTAACACTAATTGCTGAACTTAAATCAGATAACTTAGGGCGTGTTATGGCATGTGAATAACTAAAGCGGGCAATTAACGCTTCTGTTAAGTCATACGCTAAGTTCAACGAGGGTAAAAAATCATCACCTTTACTCACTGTTGTGCGCCAACCATAACCATTAGCATAATTAGCACCATCACCAAAGCCTGCAGTGTAGCCATCTTTATAAATATGATCTAAATTAACAATTTTGCTGGTATTTTTGTTATCAATATAGCGAACGCCAATATTACCGCGAAGTTCACGATCAAACACGTCATTGATAAAATCAAGTTGTACATAGGCAGAGGTTACTTCTTCTTTTATATAATAGGCCCGTTTATATTCTTCTTTTGCCTCAAAGAAAGAGGCATTGCCAAAGGCATTTATCGCAGCGCTATAATCAGGTGTTAACCACGTACTTGTTACTAATGTTGAAGTACTTGGGATATCAACGTTATTACCAAAAGAGACTCCCAATTGATCTAAATTCGTTGCAAATAAACTCCCATTGATAAGCGCCGGATCTAGATCAACAACTTGTGTTTCGGCACTTTTACCGCTGGTTTTATTGGTTTCTTTATCAAGCTGTTTCCATGCATTTCTAAAGTCATGTTGCTCAGTAATAAATGCGCGCTTACCGACACCAAACTTAAGTGTAAGCTCAGAGTTAAACTCATAGGCTAAATCAACTTTAAACGAGCTATTTTCACTTTCGATAGTTTGTGCTCGGTTACGTGTTAGGCCCATTGTATAGTTATTAGCATCAAGCATTTGTTGTTGAATTTGCGCTTGAGTGTAAGTGCCGCCCGGTTGTTGTCCCGCAGCAAAAGCGAAGGAGGGGGTATTTGTCGTCATACTGCCATTACCTATGGCAACTCCACCAGTATTATTGATGAGCATTAATGGATCAATATTACCATCATAACTATAAGCCACCGTTGATCCTTCACTGTCTAATGCAAAAGTGCGTGTGTAGGGAATGTCGAGGTTTGACCTTCCTTTACCAGCTAAAAAGCTGAGGCTTAATTGATCATTAATAAACCAGTCACCGGTTAAAGTAATTTGATCAAACTGTGATTCTGATTTGTCTTCACGGGCTTCTGAGCGGATCACAGCGTTAGAAAAAGAGCCTGCAACGATGGTATTACTTTCATCAGTATAAATGTTTTCAGGGACAATATTTTTTTGATCGCGTAATAACACCGAATATTGATATTCTTCCATTGTCGTATCTAAATCGGCATGTAAAATATCTAAGTTCAGCGATAAATTATCTGTGGGGGCGTATTGAAAAGCCGCTGTTGCACCTAAACGTTTTTGATCTTTAGAAAACACTGAGTAACGTGGAATGCGTGGTAAATACAAGCCATCCAAGTTATCGTCAGTGTAATTACCATTTTCCATTAGAATAGTTTTTGGGCTGGCGGTTAGATAATTAGTTCCACCTGCTTGATTAACCGGTAAGCCATCTGCTGAATAGTTTGGATTGTTAACAGTCCAACGTACCGTGGTCGGGCCTTCACTTTGCACTGTACCGCCAGAATAAGCCACAGAAAATAAAGCACCAAAAGTGTTATCCCAGTTATTGCTAAGCATAAACGATGCTCGAGGGGCTAAATCTTCAGATATTTCATTGTAGCGACCATTTACGCTATATGCGCCCTTAAAGCCGTCATATTGAAAAGGGCGTGCCGTTTGTAAGTTTACATTACCTGCTATGCCGCCATCTTCTAGCTCTGCTGATGAGGTTTTATTAATATCGATTTGTGTGAATAACTCAGATGCAAATACATTATAGTCAAAAGCACGAGATGTATTAGAGCCGCCAGCGCCATCTGTCGCTGCGCCAGCAGAAGCTGACTCCATGCCATTAATAGTTGTTTTTACATAACGAGCACCTAAACCTCGTACAGTGATCTGGCGACCTTCACCAGCATCCTCTTCAATTGAAATACCAGGCACACGGGCGAGAGAATCAGCGACATTGAGATCAGGGAATTTACCAATATCTTCAGCAATAATGGTTTCTTTGGAACCTACGGCAAAACGTTTTGAATTTAATGCGGCATTAATTGAACTTCTATAGCCCTTAACTTGTATTACTTCAATATCAGTGTCTGTTATTTCATTATTCTCTTGTGCAGCAAAGCTTTGTCCGCACGTTATTGCGCCACTTAAGAGTAAACAAGACATGAGCTTATTTAATTGAAAATTATGTGTGCTGGTTGTCATATTGGGTCCATCAAGAGTCATTGTTATTAAATTAACACAAGCAACAGTGTTAATGATCATTATTAGATTGCTTATCTTTTCTGTAACTCGTACCTAAGTCACTAATCACACACAGGAAAGCGATCGTGTGTTTAGTTAATTATTCCTCTGCCACCGGTGGCAATTAAAGGTATAACCAATTTCATTAGTTGTCAAACTATAAATTACATCGTTAACAGTTCATTCACACAAGGTGCTTCTTTTGTGCTGCTCAAAAAATAACAGTAAATATATTGATTTATTAAGGTTCATTAGAAGGGGGGGGGGAAATGTCACTTTCAATAATATTAAAATGGCCATTGTAGAGAAGCGTAACAAGCTTGCCAAATTGGGCTGGCAAGCTTGCTACAAAATGGGTATACAAACGAGTATGTTGAATGTCTATGGTTGTGTAAATGACCACAGACAAACACTACTTATAGGTTATAGCGTATACCTAAGAAGAACTGTCTTCCTGTGTGGTTATATTCGCGAGGTAAATCTAACGTACCATCACCTGTAGTATAAAGGCGCTCATATTCATCGGTCAGATTAATACCTTCTAATGTCACAGTTACATTTTCAGTGATGTTATAAAATGCTGAAAGGTCGAAATGAGTCGGCCCTGTGGTGGCTTCCTCTGCATTCCCATTATTACCTGTATAATCAGTAATATAGTTGTCACGTTTATTCATTGATGCACGTATACCGTAATCTTCTACTTCATAGTACAAGGTAAAGTTATATGAATTTTCTGACAAGCCAGTAATTTCACCTGCAGAAACATAGGTATAGTTTGAAACTAAGCCTGTATTTTGTAAGAAGCCAGGTAAGAATGTGAAAGGTTGTTGATAAATCAGCTCTATCCCTTTTATTACAGTGCCTTCACCATTAACAGGTACATAGTGTGTGTATGGCGTTGTACGTGGATCGAGTGCACTTGATGGGTCATATTGTGGATCGTTATCAATAAAAGGTAAGTAGGCAGGATCAACTAACTTTTCTTCAGTATCACTGGTGATGAACGAGCCTATGTCTTTATAAAACACGGTTGCTGCAAGTAACGACTCTTCTTCAAAATACCATTCAACACCAAAGTCAGTATTGGTCGAGGTGAATGGGTCTAAAAATGGGTTACCTGCACTAACAGTACCATTTAGATAAGAAAATGATGGGTTACCCGGGTTTAATGAACTTAAGCTCGGACGTGTCATTGTTTTAGACAAACCAAGCCTTACAATAACATCGTCAGTTGCATCAAGTGCTAAGTTTAATACCGGTAACACGTTGTCATAGCTATTCTCAATTGAAACGGGGTCTGTTTGAATAAACCCTGTAGAGGTTGTTTCAGTTTTAACATAGCGCACACCTGCGTTGGTACGAAGTAACATATCGGAAATTTCATATTCAAAATTTGTCTCGATATAGGCAGCCATGGTTTCTTCTTCTACTTTCCAACTCTGTGCACTGCGCGGTACCCACTCTTTAACCAACAGCTGTGAGTTGATGGCATCAAAATCAGCAACTAAAAAAGGTGATAAACTCCCATCATAGCCAGTACCAAAATCATCGTATGGGATCATATGGGAATACCCAACAGCAGAATCTTGATCAGGAAAACCATTAATTTGCGACTCATCATAGCTGACGGTTCTATCATTATAAGCAATACCACCTTGTATATTCATACTGTCTAGCTCATAAGATAAATCAATTTTTGCAGTATCATTTTCTCTTAATACATCGGTTGCTCTTAAGCGGCCATCGGCTAAATCAAATGAGCTGGCATCTAATGTGTCATAGTCATAATCCATAGTCGCTGTATTATTAGTGGTGCCAAAGTCCATTGACACTCTATGAGGTGTGTTATTGGTCATATTATAACGATACTGCTCAGAGCGAGCATCGGATTCAGCTGTACCCACCATGGCATCTAACGTTAGGTAATCAGATAAATGGTACTTTCCTGATAACACATATTGTTTAAATTCTGTTTTTGAAATTTGCTGGCGACTTTCAACGCGAGATTTTACACCATTAAAAGTTGCAGCTTGGATCTGCTTGCCGTTTTCTGCCACGGTAATTGACTCAGGAGTGATCTCGCTGAAAGTATTTCTAAACATCTCAAAAAAGTTGTACATAGTACGGTCATTATCGAGTGTGCTGTGCAGCGTATCAAGGGTAATCACAAGATCGTCATTTGGTGCATACTGTAATGAACCTGTAAAACCTAAACGGTCTTGTTCATTACCAAAAAAGTCAGGACGCGGAAGACGTGGGGTATATAAACAGTTTACGGCATCAACCGTTTGTCCTTCGAACTCACAGTTTCCAGTATTTGTCGCGCCTATAACTTCAGTATTAGAAGTATCAGCATAAATGCCACCACCATCTAGAACCGGCGTTGTCCAACGCACTGTACCAAAACCTTCTTGGCGCACTGTGCGCTCAGATTTAGCAACTGAGAATAAAACACCAAACGTATCATCAGCAAATGTATTACTGATCATAAACACCATGCGTGGGTCTACTTCTTCTGTTAAGTCGTTGTAACCGGCTTGTGCTGATGCAGCAACATGAAATCCTGTTGAATCAAAAGGGCGTGCAGAATACATATCTACCGTACCTGCGATACCGCCTTCTTCTGTAGCTGCGGTAGGGGTTTTTTGAATATCAACACGATTAAATAGCTCTGATGCAAATATATTAAAGTCAAAAGCGCGGCCTCCATTTACACCCCCCCCTGAATCGGTTCCGTCTGTACTTGCTGGGACTTCCATACCGTTGAGTGTGGTACGGGTAAATGCCGGGCCTAATCCACGTAACGTGATCTGACGGCCTTCGCCGCCTTCACGCGAAATCGCAACCCCAGGGATCCGTTGTAACGATTCTGCAATGTTAAGATCTGGAAACTTACCTATATCTTCAGCAGCAATAGATTCAGTGGTATTCACTTCAAAGCGTTTAGTTGCTAATGATTTATTTAATGATGATCTAAATCCAGTGACTTGAATGAGTTCGATATCACTGTCTGCTTTGGTGGTATTTTGCGGCTGTTCATCTGCTGCCATTGCATAAGAGGTGGATCCTAACAGTAAGGCACTTATGAGGTAGTTTAATGGCTTTAGCGCGAATTTACTTGCAGTCTTCATTGTGTGTTCCTTTTTATTACATACGTAATATTATGCTGTTGATTTGTGCTTTTGTTTTTATTTTGCCACTTATGCATAAGCCTATAATTATAAATAGGAAATGTAATAACCTTTGGTGTTAATAAAGCTAATACATCAATTTGCTACCGGTGGCACAAGTAGCAACCTATAGCTTATTTTACTGATTGTCAAACGCAAAAAATTACATTTTTCATTGTTTATTTACATTTATGTTACCGAAAAACGGTATCACCAATTACGAAAATTTAATTTAGCACTATGATTTTACTTATCATTTGCCACCGGTGGCAGTTGGTGTTATGTTTTAATTTACGTAAGTCTTTACTGAAAATATTTTTTATTTACGCGTAAAAAATAATTTCAGCCTAGCTAAAACTGATTTATTTAAACAAGATAGAGTGAGTAGAATGGGTAAATTAATAGCAGTTATACTTTTTATCATGAGTTTTTCGAACATGGCAGCAACCAATAAAATACAACTTTTTATGGCAGGGGATTCAACCATGTCAATTAAAGAGATCAAAGATTACCCTGAAACAGGGTGGGGGATGCCATTTAGTATATTTTTTAATGATAATATTGAAATTAAAAATCGTGCTAAAAATGGCCGCAGTACGCGTACTTTTATTAGTGAAGGGTTATGGGTCGGTATTATCAGAGAACTCAATAAAGGTGATTATGTTATTATTCAATTTGGTCATAATGATCAGTCTAAGCATAAAATAGATCGCTACACGTCTCCAGAACAATACAAGCATAATTTGAGCAACTTCATAGCTGATGTGCGAGCTAAGCAGGCATTCCCATTATTGATGACTCCGGTAACACGTCGTTATTTTGATGACGAGGGGAAAATCAAAGATACGCACCCTATCTATGCTGATATTGTCAGAGATGTCGCCCGTGAAACTGGGGTTGACTTTATTGATATGGAACGAGTAACACAGCAGCACTTTCAAGCGATGGGAGAATTGAACTCACGCTTGCGCTTTATGCATTTAGATGCAGGGCTGCACCCTAATTACCCTATTGGTGTTAAAGATGATACTCATTTTAATGAATTAGGGGCAAGAGAGGTAGCACAACTTGTGTTACGTGAAATGCGAAACCTACAACATCCATTAGTAATGCAATTACGCACACCAGATCCAAAGCACTTAAAGTAAGTTGAATTTTGATAATCAGGACCCATTACTGAGGTACGATTTAATGAATTTAATCAAACTCTGGTAGGAGTAAGCATGCCTAAGCTCGCAGCAATCCCGTTTTCGTTACTTGAACTAAGCCCGATGCAACAAGGTTCGACAGTTTCAAGTACACTTGCCAACAGTGTTGCGTATGCACAAAGAGCGGATGAACTGGGTTTTAATCGCTTTTGGATGGCTGAGCATCACAATATGCCGGGTATTGTGTGTGCTGCAACATCGGTATTAATTGGTCATATTGCGGGTCAAACACAAAACATTCGTGTTGGAGCAGGTGGCGTAATGTTACCGAATCACCCACCACTTATCGTTGCGGAACAATTTGGTACGCTTGAAAGTTTATACCCGGGTCGTATTGATTTAGGGTTAGGCCGTGCCCCTGGCAGCGACCACATAACCAGCCGAGCACTTAGGCGTGATGAGCGCAGAGCTGAAAATTTTGCTGATGAAGTTACTGAACTGCAATCATTACTAGGCCCAAGTGATGGTGTATCCCCAGTACGCGCAATACCTGGCGAAAACACTAATGTGCCCATTTGGTTGCTCGGCTCTAGTTTATACAGCGCCCAATTAGCGGCTAAAAAAGGCCTGCCTTATGCGTTTGCAGGGCACTTTGCTCCACGCTTTGTTTATGATGCTATTGCGTTATATCGTCGTGAGTTTCAACCATCAAATGTTCTTGATAAGCCCTATGTCATGTTGGGGTTACCTGTTGTTGCAGCCGATACCGACGAGCATGCCGCATTCTTATCAACCACCTCAAAACAACGTATTTTAGCTTTATTAAGAGGTGATCCATTATGGTTAACACCGCCTGTAAAAACGATGGATGGGCTTTGGAACACGCAAGAGCAAGCACAGGTTGAAAGCTTTTTAGGTTTGTCGGTGGTGGGCGGCCCTGTGACTGTTGCTCATAAATTAAAGATGATAGCCAAAGAGCTTGGTGTTGATGAGTTTATTTTTACTAATGACTTATATGAAAGTAAAGATAGACATCGCGCACTTGAAATCTTATCAGACCTAAAAAATAGTTAAATTAACCAAGACTAAATTAAGCAGGCATACATTTAATTATTGTTATGCTTGATCTCACTAGACAGTACGGTGATCATCCTGATTTCCGTTCTGTTTTATTAATCAATTCAATTTATATAATCAATTTTAACGTTTATATAAAACTCATTAAAATAAAGGTATAAACCAGCAAAATTAATCAAAGGAAGGCCGACAGTGAAACCTCAAGACGCTACAATCTCAAACACGTTCAATAAAACAGCATTGATCGCAGAAGGGGGTGGGCAGCGTGGCATATTTACAGCTGGTGTGCTTGATGCGTGGCTTGAGCACAATTACGACCCCTTTGATCTGTTTATTGGTACCTCCGCCGGTTCACAAAACTTAACGAGTTTTTTAGCGCGTCAAAAAGGCTACGCTAAACGCCTCATTAGAGGTTTATCACGGCATAAACGGTTTTTTCAACTTGGCCGTGGTCTACTTGGAAAAAGCATTGTTGATTTAGATTGGTATTTTGATAAAACCACCGAGTTTAACCGTGCCCTTGATTTTAAAACAGCTAAATCTAGCTTAGGTCAAAGAGAGTTGTTGATCACAGCCACAAACGCACGCGATAGAAAACCATATTTCTTAACTCCAACAGGTGAGGCGCAGCAGTGGCGTGAGTTACTAAAAGCGTCAAGCGCGTTACCGTTTTTATATAAGCAAGGTGTTAGATTAACCCCTTGGTTTGATAAAACAGCTGCAAATGAAGCGTTAGACTGCGAAACATGTTCGTTAGCTGATGATGACTTCTTTTTGGATGGGGGGCTTGCTGCGCCATTGCCTGTAAGAGAGGCTTATAATCGCGGTGCGCGCAAGATAGTTGTTATTCGTACCGTTGATGCCAGTTTGCCAATACAATCAGCTTGGGTAAATAAACTGAAAACCTTTGTTTGCGCATCAGGTTACTGCCCTAAATCACTCGATTATCTACTACAGCATGAGCAGGCTTACTTAGACGAATTAAACTTTATGGAAAACCCGCCTGAAGATCTCGAAGTAATACAGATTTTTGCTGGCAGCAAATTGCATAGTAAGTTACTTGGCAGTACTGATGCGGATTTACGTAATGACTACAAATTAGGCCTAGCGGCGGGTAATTGTTATTTAACTGAGCAATATCAGCAAGCTGACAAATACTACGGTTAATCATCCTGTTATAAACTAACAGCACTTTAAAATTACAGCGAGTCTATATGGGCTCGCTGTTTTTATTACTTGCGGGTTTAACATTACTAATAGCCGCGCCGACTAATACAAAAGCTAAGGCAAATACAACCGACCAGGAAAAACTAATCTGTTTAGCTAAAACCAATATAATGGTAGAGAGCAGCGGCGTTAAAAAGCTTAACGAAGCCAATAATGTTTTATTACCTCGTTTTAATGCACTATCCCACAAATAAAATGCGCCACCTACAGGTCCTAAGCCGAGCAAGACAATGCCAAGTAATTCATTAACAGTAAAACTGATGACCGTAGTTTCAAAATAAATATGTGCTAAAAAGGCAAGTGCTGCAACATAAAGTGAAAGCCAACCTATGTCATCAACGTGATTTTCAAACCCAGACATCATAAATGAATAGCTAGACCAAAGCAGAGCACAACTTGCAGCAAAAAAATAACCTAGCCAATACTGTGTACTGATAGAAAAGCCACTGCCGTCTGAAATTAAAAAAGCGATACCTATGAATCCAAGTAACCCACCTAAAATTGCATTTAACTTATTTGCAGCTTTAGCCACAAATACGCCTAGTAGCAGCGGCCACAAATAAACGATTAGGCTAACTTCTATGAGAGGAGCGTATTTCAAAGCCATAAAATAGCAAAAATGAAAACCAAATAACCCTGTAATGCCGATCACAGTTTGCGTTAAACTAAGTGTTGGTGCAGTGAATAAAGCTTGCTTACTGAGCACTCGTTTTATGAATAACAATAAAAAAGAGATAAAAAAACACATAAACAGTAACTGAAAAGCCGGTATAGACTTTGTTAAATTGCCCAACAGCGCTAATGCACCCCACAAAATAATTGCTAATATCCCTAAACTGGTCGACATATAAAACTCATAGTTAAAATTTGATGGATTGAGTTTAGCAATTGCTCAGTAAATTAATGTGCTATAAAGTCGGTTTAGTTGGCTTAAAGGTGCCTTTTTAACTCCCGCGGTGTTTGTTTATAATAAAGGCTGAATGCACGGCTAAAAGCCGATGGATCTTCATAACCGACCCGTTGGCCAATAATCGCAATAGGTAAGTCAGAGTTACACAGCAGTGATCTTGCGTGCTCCATTCGTAAACGAGTTAAATATCTAACAGGACTTGTATGTAGGCATTGTTTAAAAACCGTTTTAAACTGAGTAACACTCAAACAGGCGGTATCTGCCATATCAACCAGAGTATAGTTATTAGCTAAATTATTTTTTAACAATAACAGCACATTATTAATACGAGGATCGATGTAGTTGCCAGCAGTTTGTTGACTAAGTAATAGTAAAAAAAGCTCAAATGCTAAATGACTCTCATCATCAGCTGCTTTGCTATGTAATTGTTTATCAATGAAGTTTAAGTAACTCATTAATTTGTCATCAATGGTAAAGCAAGGAGATGGCATCGTTAGTAGATTAGTTGGTAAGTTATCTAGATCAGCGACGATAAACCGCGCGTTCTCATCAGACTTAAATGCATGCAGTTGCTTTTTTTTGATCACGATACATTGCCCCACACCTACGCGAGCTGCAACATTAGCTACTTCAATTTCAATATAGCCGTACAAGGGCAGTACAAGCTGATGATAGTCATGCTGGTGGCTTTGAATTGTGCGGGTGTAGTATCTAACAGATAAACTATTCATAAACATGATATTAATATAAGCAATACTCACTATGATGTAGCTAATAGTAGTGGGTTGTAAACATTCTTTTTTAAAGTAGCAGCAGCCAATAAGTGCTTGCTAATTTATACGATAAAGATAAAGTGATTGTAATTAAATATTCTTAAATAAAGAATTAATATTCTGAAGTTGTTTTATAAAAACTATAAAGGGAAAGCATGTTTGATTTGATTGTAGGCACAATTAACAACTTACTGTGGGGCGAAGGGCAAATACTCATTTATATTTTATTGTTTACGGGTATCTGGTTTTCAGTGCGTTTAAAGCTTATTCAAATCTTAAAATTTAAGCACATGTTTTCGTTATTACGCACAAGCAGCAAATGCGATAAAAACGATATTAGTTCATTTCAAGCTTTGTGCACTGGTCTAAGCGCGCGAGTAGGCACGGGTAATTTAGCCGGTGTTGCTGTTGCGATATCATTGGGTGGCAGTGGCGCGATATTTTGGATGTGGATGATTGCTATTTTAGGGATGGCCACGGGTTTTGCCGAAAGCGTACTGGGTCAAGTATACAAAGTGCGTGATAGTAATGGCGAATTTAGAGGCGGGCCTGCTTACTATATTCAACAAGGTATAGGCAGCAAAACTCTCGCCATCGCATTCGCTTTGTGTTTATTTTTAGGTTACGGTTTTACCTTCAGTGCAATGCAAACAAATACCATAACCGATGCACTTAATTACGCGTTTGAAATTCCAACCTTTTATTCTGGTATTGTTATTACCATTCTTGCTGGGTCAATTATACTCGGGGGCTTTAAAGCAATCGCCCGTTTTGCAGAGCGCGTTGTGCCCATCATGGGCATTATATTTGTATTAGCTGCGGTGATCATCACCCTAATAAACTTCACCCAAGTACCTGCGATGCTTAAAGATATCTTTTTATCAGCATTTGGTTTGCAAGAAGCAGGTGCCGGCGCAATGGGCGCAGCAATTAAAAACGGTATTCAACGAGGGTTGTATTCAAACGAAGCCGGTGCGGGGAGTGTGCCTCACGCTTCTGCTTGCGCGACTCCAATCCCAAACCATCCCGTTACTCAGGGCTACATTCAAATGTTGGGGGTGTTTTTTGACACCATCGTACTGTGTAGTTGTACCGCGGTGATCATATTATTAGCTGATGTTGATATCAGTGGCGAAATGGAAGGCATTCGGTTAACTCAAGAAGCCATGACTGCGCACTTAGCACAAGGCGGAGTATACTTTGTTGTAGCGGCGATTACCTTATTTGCGTTTACTTCTGTGGTGGCAAATTATGCCTACGCCGAGAGTAACCTGCATTTATTTAAGCTCGATAATAAAATCGGGCGCGGCATTTATACACTCTTATACTTATCAATGATGATGTGGGGCGCATCGGCCACACTAAAAGAAGTGTGGGATTTAGCCGATATTGCGTTAGGGTTAATGACGGTGGTTAATGTTATTGCTATCATCACCTTAACGCCAACAATACTCGCTGTGACTGCGGATTATAATAAGCAAAGAGCAGAAAATACCGAGCCCGAATTTGATGCAAACAAGGTTAAAATTCAGGGAAAAACAGAAAAAGGTATTTGGCATTAACTCATTTTTAAAAACGTTCAAACTGAATACTTATGCAGTTTGAACGTTAAGTAGATTAAGATATTTGATGATTGAAATACACGCCGGTAAAACGGCTGCAAAAATAATAAACGAGCAAGGCTTAAAGCCTGAGCTTTTTACATCATTTTTAGGCGCAAGTGGTGGGCCAAAATGGTTCACCTTATTTGGATTAGATAAATACCTTTTTGGTGAGTTTTTTAAAGGTAGAACGCAGCAATTAAACTTAATTGGCTCATCAGCTGGGGCGTTTCGCGCGGCATGCTTTTCACAAAATGATCCTGTGGCAGCTATTACACGGTTAGCAAAATCCTACAGTGAAACTCGTTACGCGACCAATAAACCAACACCAGCAGAAATTACATTAAAAGCACGGGTATTACTTGAAGATGTTTTTGGTGATAATGGCGTTGCTGAAATAATTAATAACCCAGTGTTTAAATCACATTTTATTGTAGCAAAATCAAATGGTTTGGTAGCCAGTGAGAAAAAAGCATTACAGTTACTGGGGTTAACCAAAAGCTATTTAAGTAATCGAGTGCACCGCCGATTTTTGACCAAGCAATATGAGCGCTTTATTTATCAAGCACCAAATAGCGACTTAGCCATTGAAGACAGTTATAAATTTAAAACCACACAACTAGATTTAACGAACGATAATTTAAAAGATGCATTACTCGCATCGGGTTCAATTCCATTAGTGATGCAAGGTATAAAAAATATAGCAGGGTCACCCCCAGGTATGTACCGCGACGGCGGTATAATTGACTACCATTTTGATTTAAAAATTAACAACCCTGGGTTAATTTTATACCCACATTTTAATTCAACACCAAAAGCAGGGTGGTTTGATAAAAGTTTAAAACGCAACGTCGCCCCTGAAAATTACGACAACGTGGTAATGATCACCCCGTCTCAAAAATTTATAGCCGGATTACCTTACGGCAAAATCCCCGACAGAACCGACTTCACTGATCTCGACGCCGACACCCGAATTAAATACTGGCGCACAGTATTTAGTGAAACAGAAAGGTTAGCTGACGCGTTTGATAAAAATATAACCACAGGTAATTTTGAATTAAAAATAATTGATAATTTTAATCAGTAAGTTATTTTTTATAGCTGATTGATCTGATGGCTATCAACGGATAACTCATGGTACGTAATATTAAAGAAAAGGGCGAAAAGACCTTTTTTATTAATAGTTTGACTTCGCTATCAGCTTTGACAGTTTTGCATTGCATATTCTTTTTATTTAACCAATCATATCCATTTTTAGTAAATTACGAGAGATTTCTCACAAATATTGTCATTCGCTATAGCCTTATATTTTTCTTCAGTCAATAATAGATATCATACGATATGAACATGAAAAAAATTAATTTTCACAATTTATTTTGTTAGTTGGCTGTGGGTAACTAATAAAATTATGGAATGTAATTTTATCAAACATAAAGTCGTTAAAAAATTAACGATTACTTATCAATAGGTTGAGATTTTAGATGGCTAAATTTAGTTTGATATAACTAAAAAGTATAGTGTTATTTTTAAATATTCTTGCCATTTGTATTAATATTTGCTTGGGGTTATAATTAATCTCGTTGGTTTAGTAAAGGAGTTTTTATAGACAAAAAAAAACGAGCTAAAAGCTCGTAATTTCAAAACGAAGTTCGTTTTATAAGATAGATCGCCAAAATAATAGCAAACCTTAGTGACATTTGGATTGTATTATTTTTAGGTTGGATTGTCAAATATGCGAGCTTCTACTTTAATAGATAAATTAGGAGATGCCATGTTTGACTACATGAGTTTTCTTACGTTAATTATAACTCTTGCATTTAAATGTGCTTACTATCGGGAAGGCATATTGTTAAAGAGGCAAATTCGTAAGAAACTACAGCAAGATCTCATTAAGAAATAATAGAGATTACAAGAGCCTTTTTAAGGCTCTTTTTTATTAATTTGTTTTAGTTCTCATAGCTATTTCAGTAACAATTTCAAGTAATTGACTTTGTAGATTTGAAAAATATACATCTTGTGTTTTATTTTGCTCCTTAAGTATTTTGTACATGGTTTCAGATTTCCTCGCTGACCATCAGATGGTTTAACTTCCCCCAATGTGAGTCATTATATGGTCGTGATAGGAAATTTTACAATCTGCCCACGGGCGAGTAGGAGTTAATAGTCGATATAAATTATTGAAATTTACTTTAGTGGACTGGTTTGATAAAAGTATAGTGATAAGAAAGTTTGAATTAGAACTAATTGAAAAATTTAAGCTGTAAGTTATTTTGAGCTGATAGCTGATAGCTGATAGCTGATAGCTGATAGCTGATAGCTGATAGCTGATAGCTGATAGCTGATAGCTGATAGTTAACAACCCATAAATTACGTTATGTTAAATAGATTAAAGTAAATTAAAGTGGGCGTAGTTATACAAACTAGCCCACTTTTAGAGGGGTTTTAAAAGCTTAATTTAGCTCAGAATCTACCCAAAATTTAGTGCCTTTTAATACAGCTTGTAATGCAAGGCCATTTTCGGTTAATGAATAAACAGTAACTTGATCGGCGATAGCCTCAGCAGTGATTGCACCGCCGGTATCTTGGTATTTTGCGGCTGCGTCTGCGTTACCGCCAAAAGCCCAACCGTGCTCGATAAAACGATTTAGCGCGGCTTGATTATGAAAAACCATAACAACATTAAAATCTTTAACACCTAAACCAAGGCCTAAACCGGCTTCACCCATATTCATATATGTAGATTTTCCCGTTAGGTTATTTTTTACAACCCCATAGCCACCACCAAAACTTGCCAGTACCACATTTACATTGGCATTATCAAAGACTGCATAACCGGCTGCATTAGCAATTTGTTGTTTAACATCAGGTTTTTCTTTATATAATTTACTTAGTGTATCAGCACGCATGTTTTGCACTAAGTTACGTTTTTCAGTTGGTGAAGCGCTGCCCGTTGTAGCACAACCCGATAGCACTAATGTTAGTGCGGCTAGACTTAATATTATTAACTTTTTCATATGCTTTCCTTAAACAACCAAAGTTATCTTTTGAGTTAGGCTAATTTGCAACTGCGTTAAGTCCAATACTAGACAGTATCGGACTTTAAATATAGACTATAACTATCTTATTTTATTAGAAATAACTCAAATATGCTTGTAGCTTTGGTCGATACATTAAAACAATTACGGTATCAAATTGCTCATCTTGAAGATGATACACTGCAATCAGAATACCCAGAACTTGCCACCTTTATACAGCAAGTTGGCTTGACTGTCGCTGAATCAAAGCAAGAATTAGTTTTTTTGTACCAATTTCTTTATGTTTATGGCCGTAAATCAGAGGCGACGTTTAATCGTTTTCGCAATGAGCTTGAGCGCTTTTATTTATGGTCTTGGTTAATTGCACAAAAGTCAGTATTTGAACTAAAGCGTGAAGATATCGAAGCTTATGTTGATTTTATGGTTGAGCCAGATAAACAATGGACGATGACATCAGTACAATGGCGTTATAAAGATGAGCAAGGTATTCGTCGATTAAACGAAAACTGGCGCCCTTTTATGCTTAAAGAATCCATTGCCAGTCAACAAACATTAGCTGCTATGTTTACCGCATTAAATGTGTTTTATAAATTTGCCATTTTAGAAGAAAAAACGTTTGCTAACTTTGTTCCTGTTGTAAAAAAGAATAGCCCGTACTTAGTGGTGCAATCGCAGATTAAAATACCGGATACTTTAAGCGATATTCAATGGGAATATGTATTTGGGGTAACGCGTGATAAATGTGAGCATCAACCTGATTTAGAAAGAAATTTATTCACGTTAGCTTGTTTAAAAGGTCTTTATTTACGCATTTCTGAATTATCAGAGCGACCTCAGTGGTCACCAGTTATGTCACATTTTTGGCAAGACAATGATGGTTTTTGGTTTTTACGCATAATGGGAAAAGGTAATAAATTACGGGATGTAACGTTAAGTGATGATTTTGTAACTTATTTAAAACGTTATAGATTATACCGAGGGTTGCCCGCCCTCCCCCGTGTTGATGAGGCCGAACCATTAGTGCATAAAATTCGTGGACAAGGCGGCATGACCGTTCGACAAATTCGCCGCCTAGTGCAACAAAGTTTTGATTTAGCAAAACAATCTTTACTTGATGATGGTTTTAAAGATGATGCTGAACAACTTGAAGCTGCCACTGCACATTGGCTTCGTCATACGGGAGCAACTCATGATGCACAAACACGCCCACTTAAACATTTATCAGAAGATTTAGGTCATGCAAAAATTGCGACCACCGATCAAATTTATATTCAAACTAATATAAAGGAACGTGCAAAGTCAGGACTCAAAAGGAAAATTTAAATGCAATACAGTATATTGGCCTGCGTTGGCTTAGCTTTTTTAATTTACTCACTTTCAATGCGACAACTTGAACGCGTTGAAATTACCGGCCCGATGTTTTTTGTTGTTATAGGTGGCGCAATTGCTTTTTTATTGCCTAATGAAACTGCTTATTTAAAAAGTGATATGGATCATTTGTTGCCACTGATTGAGTTAACCTTGAGCATTTTTTTATTCACGGATGCAGCGAAAACTAAACTATCTGTGTTAAAACATAGTTTTCAGTATCCTAGTTTATTACTTTTCGTTGCCTTACCGCTGACATTAATGGCAGGCATTGTTATTGCTAGTTTAATGTTTACCCAATTAACTTTGTTGCAAGCTGCCTTAGTGGCAATTATTTTAACGCCAACAGATGCGGCATTAAGTAAAGGCTTACTCAATAGCAGCGCAGTACCAGAAAAAATTCGTGAGGGTATAAATACTGAAAGTGGTTTGAATGATGGGCTTTGCGTGCCGATTTTTTTAGTGCTGATGTTATTAGCGCAAGAGCCAACGTCTACATTTTCTTTGGCTGATACCGCGCTGGTTTTTGCCCGAGAACTCGGTATTGCACTTATTATTGCAGTGCTAGCTATGGCGGTAATTATTCCATTAATAAAATTTGCAATGAAGCGGCATTATTTTTCAAACAATACGAGTCCATTTCTAGTTGTTGGTATGGCAATGACTATATTTTCAATTGCCCAGAGTTTTCACAGTAGCGGTTTTATTGCAGTTTTTGTTGCCGGATTAATTTTTGATAAATATACAGCGCAACCATTGAGGGAAAAGCTCGTTGAAGATAGCGAACACATTGCAGATTTTACAGGTTTACTTATTTGGTGTTTGTTTGGGTTTGTTTGCAGTTATTTAGTGTTACCAAATATAAGCTGGACCGTGATTGTGTTTGCACTTTTAAGTACCACGCTGATCAGAATCATTCCGGTTATGTTATCGCTACAATTTACCAACTTGAAATTTAAAGAGCGATTAACGTTTGCATGGTTTGGCCCACGAGGTTTAGCCTCAATCGTTTTTACCTTGATGGTTATTGATACGGCTATTGAAAATAAATACCAAATAGCTACGATTGCGATGACCACCATTTTATTAAGTGTATTTATTCATGGCATGACGACTAAACCGATTGCTGATAGTTTTTCAAAAAGAAAATAAATTTAAAATTACTTTTTACAGATAAAATAAAACGGCGAGCTACTTGAGTAGTTCGCCGTTTTTCTAGTAAGTGAAAAGTTAGGTAAGCTTTGCTGCTAGCAATTCAATTGGATGTTTCGGTTTAAATTTTTCGTAACGTTTTACCTGACTACGACAAGAAAAACCAGTTACCAATAATTGTTCTGGCGAACTTTTTTCAACTACACCCTGCCAGCTCATTTCGTATAAAGCGCGGGAGTTATTTTGGTTTTGAGCTTCGTGGCCATATGTGCCGGCCATACCACAACAACCTGTTGCCGTAGTATTAAGTGTTAAACCTAAATCAGAAAAAATAGTTTGCCAAACATTTGCAGCTTTTGGCAATGCCGTTGTTTCAGTACAGTGACTTAACAAAGTAAACGATGTGTCACTAGTTACTTTGTTTGCTAGCGGTTTAAATGATTGTGTCGCTAACCATTCATGAGCAAGTAGGACTTCAAAATTTCCGCGTTCATCTTCTAAAATAGAATTGTATTCATCACGGTAACACATCACTAAAGATGCATCTAAACCAACCAATGGCGCATTTATTTCTGACAATGAATTTAAAAATGCTGCGGCATTTTTAGCGGTAATTTTAAACTCATGCAAAAATCCTTTTACGTGTTGTGGTTTCCCGTTCGGTAAAAATGGCAATAGGATGGGTTTTTTGCCTAGCGCCGAAATAATTTTTATAAAACTCTCGACCAATTCTGCTTCATAAAAACTTGTAAATGGATCTTGAACAATCAATACATAGTCACTTTGCTGTTCTGCACTTAGTGACTGCAATTGTGCAAAATTAAACTGGTGTTGTTTTTTAATACGCTGTTTAAGTGACGGGGTACTGAGTAACGGTGTATCTACATAACCCACCGTTTTTTTGATCAACGAACTAGCAAGTTTAGTTTTTACAATTGGATTAATTACGCGTGAAAAGCGAGCCATAATTGGCGCGCTGTTTTCAATATTACCCACTAAGTAATCTTTCAGCGGGCGAGCATAATAACTATGGTAGTAGTTTAAAAAGCGAGACCTAAATGTAGGTACATCTACTTTTATAGGACAGGCAGTGGTACAAGCTTTACACGCTAAACATTCATCCATCGACTCTTTTACTTCATGGGAAAAATCGTAAACGCCTTTTTTCTTATCACGACTGTGTTGATATCGTTCCCACCAAGTGATCACTTCACCTTTATTAAGCTCTTTTTCAACTTCTAATAAGTCGATGTCTTTAGTTTGTTGTAACCGTAGCCATTCACGCATTAAACTTGCGCGTCCTTTTGGAGAATAACGGCGATCCCCGGTAACTTTATACGACGGACACATGGGGGATTTTTCGTCATAGTTAAAGCAAATTCCGTTTCCATTACATGTCATGGCATTGTTAAAACTGGTTTTAACATCGACTGAAATTTGCCTATCAAACCAAGCTCGCTTTTGATCGTCAACACTGACTAGTGAGTCTTCACTGTCAATAGGAGTGCATATTTTACCTGGGTTAATACGATTGTTTGGATCAAACGCTGCTTTAATCCGGCGTAATTGATTGAATAAATGTTCTCCAAAAAATTCAGGCCCGTATTCACTACGATAGCCTTTGCCATGCTCACCCCACATCAAGCCACCGTATTTAGCTGTAAGTTTTACAACAGCGTCGGAGATCACTCGTAGCAATTTTTCTTGTTCTGGATCGCACATATCCAGTGCAGGTCGTACGTGTAATACGCCAGCATCAACATGACCAAACATACCATATTGTAAATTATGGCTATCGAGTAAAGCTCTAAATTCAACTATAAAATCAGCGAGGTTTTCTGGGGGAACTGCAGTATCTTCAGCAAATGCAAGCGGTTTTTGAGTCCCTTTTACATTACCTAATAAGCCAACTGATTTTTTCCGCATTCCATAAATCTTAAGAATGTCTGCTTTATCGCTGGTAAGTTGATAGCCTATAACACCATTTTTTTGTTGTGTTACGCAATCATCGAGTAACTTACATAATGTATCAACCTTGTCTTTAATGTCGTCGACTGATACAGCGTTAAACTCAACCATGTTGAGGCCTTGCATGTCTTTATTTTCAACATCGGTTATTAAGTCCGATACTGAATGCCAAACAATATCCTGACGTGCAAGGTTGAGCACTTTACTATCAACTGTTTCAACAGAGGTTGCCCGTGCTTCGACTAAAAATGGTGAGTGGCGCAACGCGGAATCAAAACTGTCATACTTAATGTTGATCAAGGTTTTAAATTCAGCAATCGGCGTAATGTTTAGTTGGGCTTCAGTAACTATACCAAGCGAGCCTTCTGAACCTGTGATCAGACGGCTCATATCGAAAGTTTGTAAGTCATCACTTAGCGTATGCTCTAGGTCATAGCCAGTTAAGAAACGATTTAAACGTGGGAATTTGGCCAAAATTGCTTCGCGATCAGATAAGCAGATATTCAACACCGTTGAATACAGTTTTCCGATTGTGGTGTCTTGCTCAGCAATCAGTTTAGCTTTTTCAATCTCGATTGGGCTGGTACACATTTTTGTACCATCAACTAAGAAAGTGGTAAGCCCTAAAACATGGTCGCTGGTTTTACCATATACCAATGAACCTTGACCAGACGCATCGGTATTAACCATACCACCTATGGTTGCTCGGTTACTGGTTGATAAGTCAGGGGCAAAAAAGAAGCCATAAGGGCGTAAAAAATCATTAAGTTGATCTTTGATAACGCCGGTTTGTACACGTACCCAGCCTTCTTCAGCATTGATTTCTAGAATTTCACGCATATAACGTGATAAATCAACAACAATTCCAGGTGTTAAAGACTGACCATTCGTTCCTGTACCACCGCCTCGCGGGCCAAATGTTAACGATAAAAACGGATCGTGAGCAGCTGTTTGTAGGGCAATTTGGATGTCTTTTTCGTTTTTTGGAAAAATGACCCCTTGAGGTAATTGCTGGTAAATACTGTTATCGGTTGATGCTATTAGACGGGTGCCGTAACTTGCATCAGTATCGCCAGTAAATCCTTGTTTAGTTATTGTTTTTAGGTAACTTGCGACTAATTCGGTCGCGGCATCTTGTTGGCTTATTGTTGCTATCATGACGGTGATAAATTAAGGCATTTGCTCGATTATATCATGCTAAAGCGCAATAGAAATTGAAGATTTTACAGTTTGTAACACTCTTTTTGTCGTAATAATAAGCAAATTACTTATACTCATGTTTAAACGCTTAGTTACTCGGATTTATAAAATGAAAAAATGTTTATTAATATTGTTAGGTAGCCTGTGTATGTTATTGGGATTATTTTTTGCTGTAGTACCTGGGCCATCATTGATATTTTTTATTGCGGGTTTAATGTGTTTTTCATTTTATTACCCTAAGGCACGGCATTATTTGCGATTATGTCAAAAGGCACTGACAAAATCATGTGCATTCTTAGATAAGAAATTAGCCCGTTAATCTTAGTGATAATAAAAAACAAAAATGCCAGCAAAGTAGCTGGCATTTTTATGACTGAGCTTAGCTCGTTATTTTGCTAATTTTTTAGCAAGGTATAACCAAGTCTCGATCACTGTATCTGGGTTTAGTGAAACAGAATCAATACCCTGCTCTACTAACCATGCTGCAAAGTCTTCATGATCTGAAGGCCCTTGACCACAAATACCTACATACTTGCCTTTTGCTTTAGCGGTTTGAATTGCCATAGATAAAAGCTTTTTAATAGCAGGATTACGCTCATCAAAAAGATGTGCAATTAAGCCTGAATCTCGGTCTAGTCCGAGTGTTAACTGAGTTAAATCGTTAGAGCCGATAGAAAAACCATCAAAGTGCTCTAAAAATTCTTCAGCTAAAAGTGCGTTCGAAGGAAGTTCACACATCATGATCACTTTTAAGCCGTTATCGCCACGTTTTAGGCCATGCTCTTCAAGTAATTCAATTACGCGTTTACCTTCTTCAAGAGTACGAACGAATGGGATCATGATCTCAATATTAGTCATATCCATTTGGTTACGTACACGTTTTATAGCTTCACACTCAAGAGTAAAACAATCACGGAAATCTTCTGAGATATAACGAGCAGCGCCACGGAAACCTATCATTGGGTTTTCTTCTTCTGGCTCGTATTGCTGGCCGCCAACTAAGTTAGCGTATTCGTTTGATTTAAAATCAGACATACGAACAATTACACGCTCAGGTGCAAATGCACAACCTAAAGTAGAAATACCTTCAACCAATTTTGAAATATAGAACTCTACAGGCGATTCGTAACCTGCAATCATGTCAGTTATTTCTGCTTTTAATGCATCAGTTTGTGCATCAAAATTTAGCAATGCTTTAGGGTGAACACCAATCATACGGTTGATGATAAATTCAACACGTGCTAAACCAACACCTGCATGTGGTAAACGTGCAAAATCAAATGCGCGATCAGGGTTACCAACGTTCATCATGACTTTCATTGGTAGTTCTGGCATTTTATCAACACGTGAGGTGAGAACTTCGAAATCTAAAATACCTTCGTAGATGAAACCGGTATCACCTTCGGCGCATGATACTGTAACATCTTGACCCGCTTTAATTAAGTCAGTTGCGTTGCCACAACCAACTACAGCTGGAATACCAAGTTCACGAGCAATGATTGCTGCATGACAAGTACGGCCGCCGCGATTAGTTACAATCGCTGCTGCACGTTTCATGATAGGTTCCCAATCAGGGTCGGTCATATCTGTTACTAAGATATCGCCAACTTGTACTTGGTCCATTTCGCTAATTGAATTAAGAACACGTACGGTACCTGAACCAATTTTATGGCCGATAGCACGTCCTTCTACAATCACGTTGCTGCTGCCATTTAACTGGAAGCGCTCCATGACATTAGTATCTTCGTTTGAGCGAACTGTTTCTGGACGTGCTTGCACGATATAAAGTTTGCCATCGTTACCGTCTTTGGCCCACTCGATGTCCATCGCACGGCCATAGTGTTTTTCGATGATCACAGCTTGCTTGGCAAGTTCTTCCACTTCGGCATCTGTAATCGAGAATTTGTTTGAAAGTGAGGTATCAACATCAACAATTTCAACTTGCTTACCGTGCGATTCATCTGCAGAGTAAATCATTTGAATGGCTTTAGAGCCGATGTTACGGCGCACTACTGATGGTTTACCTTTAGCAAGTGTTGGTTTATGAACATAAAATTCATCAGGGTTAACTGCACCCTGCACTACCATTTCGCCAAGACCATAGCTTGATGTTACAAAAACGACATCTTCAAAGCCTGATTCTGTATCGATACTAAACATGACGCCAGAAGCTGACTTGTCAGAACGAACCATGCGTTGAATACCCGCAGATAATGCAACACCACGGTGATCATACCCCTGGTGAACGCGGTATGAAATGGCTCGGTCGTTAAATAATGAAGCGAAAACATGTTTGATAGCGACCATTACAGAGTCAATACCACGAACATTTAAGAAGGTTTCTTGTTGACCTGCAAATGATGCATCTGGCATATCTTCAGCGGTTGCTGATGAGCGTACTGCGAATGAAACATCTGCTGTTGCGTCGCCGTGGAGTTGGCTGTATGCATCGCGGATTGCTTGGTCTAAATTAGGTTGGAATGGTGTGTCGATGATCCATTGGCGGATATCAGCACCTACTTTGGCTAGTGTGTTTACATCATCAACATCGAGGGTGTCGAGGATATTGTGAATTTTTGCATTGAGTCCTGATTGCTCTAAAAACTCATTAAATGCGTCGGCAGTTGTAGCAAAACCACCTGGCACTTGTACACCAGCGTTAGCGAGGTTAGAAATCATTTCACCAAGTGAGGCATTCTTGCCACCAACTCGTGGAACATCTTGCATACCAAGCTCTTGATACCAGAGAACGTATTCTTGCACGGGTCTTTCTCCAAAAAACAAATTGTCGTATTAACTGTGAGAGTTAAGAAAGAAAACCTTCTAAAAAGGTCCCCTTCATTCTACACTGGCAATAGACCTTACGTAAACCGTAAGGACCCCAATTTACTCTTTAACGTAAGAAAAAGGTTAATATGAGAACTGCATTTTATATTTCTGATGGCACAGCCATTACTTCTGAAGTATTTGGTCATGCGACTTTGTCTTTATTTCCCGTCGAATTTAACCATAAAACTATCCCATTTGTAGAAACTGAGGCAAAAGCTAAAGAAGTAAAAGCCTTAATAAATGCAACATCGCAACGTGAAGGTGAAAAACCCCTGGTATTTTTTACCTTTGTGAATCATACATTAAGTGAAATAATTCGTTCTGCAGATGCTGTAAGTTATGATTTTCTCACTACATTTAGCGATAAAATTCAAAATGAGCTGAAAGTGGCTCCTGTACCAAAAGTGCATCGTACTCATTCAATGCACGAAAAAAGCTATGACTTTAGAATTGATGCGGTTAATTACGCGTTAACTAATGATGACGGTGCGAACATTAAAAACTATGCTGAGGCTGATATTATTTTAGTAGGTGTAAGTAGAAGCGGTAAAACACCAACGAGCTTATACCTTGCACTACAATATGGTATAAAAGCAGCAAATTATCCGCTTACAGAAGATGACTTGGAAACAGGTAAATTGCCGGATTGTTTAACTGCATATAAGCAAAAGTTGTTTGGGCTTACGATTGACCCTGTTCGGTTGGCTGATATTCGTCAACGTCGGATGGCAAACTCTAAATATGCATCGCTTAAGCAGTGTCGGATTGAAGTTCGTGAAGTAGAAATGCTGTACAAAAAGCATAAGTTGCCTTATTTAAACTCAACACACCATTCTGTTGAAGAAATTTCAGCAAAAATCATTTCCGATACAGGGCTTGAGCGTCGTAAGTACTAACTATATTCAAGCCAACTCAAGATGCAGATTCAGCCTTTACAGGGCTTAATATTAGTATCGGACATAAAAAAAGCCGCTGTTGCGGCTTTTTACTTTTGTATATAGCTTACTTTCGAGCGTCTTTTAACAGATCTGCCACTAAGAAACCAAGCTCTAATACTTGGTCAGCATTTAAGCGAGGGTCACATTGCGTACGGTAACGCTGTGCTAAATCATCATCCGATAACCCATAGGCACCACCGGTACATTCAGTTACATGTTGACCTGTCATCTCTAAATGAACACCACCGGCATATGAACCTTCGGCTTTATGTACAGCGAAGAATTGGCTGATTTCACGTAGGATGTTATCAAAGCTACGCGTTTTATAACCCGAAGTCGCTTTTTCGGTATTACCATGCATTGGATCTGAGCTCCAAATGACTTTACGGCCTTCTTGTTGTACTTTACGGACAAGTGCTGGTAATTTTTCTGGCAGCACGTCTGCGCCCATTCGTGTAATTAACGTTAAACGACCTGGGATGTTATCTGGATTCAATGCATCAATTAAACGAATTAAGTCATCAGGGTCCATACCAGGACCTACTTTTACGCCAATTGGGTTTTTGATGCCTTTAAAGAACTCAATGTGCGCATGATCTAGTTGACGGGTACGTTCACCAATCCATACAAAGTGTGCAGAGCAATCATACCAATCACCTGATAAGTGATCACGGCGTGTAAGCGCTTCTTCATAACCCAGTAGTAACGCTTCGTGAGAAGTATATAGGTCAGTTTCTTTTAAGCTCGGTGCAATTGTTGAGTTAATACCGCACACTTCCATAAACTCAAGAGCATCTTGGATTTTATCGGCAAGTTGTTGATACTTTTCTTTTAGAGGATTTGCAGCAACAAAGCCCATATTCCAACGGTTTACCTGATGTAAATCAGCAAGTCCACCTTGTGCAAAGGCACGTAACAAGTTTAATGTTGCAGCACTGTGGTGATAGGCTGTCATTAAACGTTGCGGATCGGGAATACGTGCTTCTTCAGTAAACTCAAAGTTGTTAATAATATCGCCACGGTACGAAGGTAGTGAAACACCATCGATAGTCTCTAGATCAGCAGAACGTGGTTTTGCGTATTGACCCGCCATGCGAGCAATCTTAACAACAGGACACTTACCGCCATATGTTAAGACTACGGCCATTTGTAAAATTGTTTTAAAAGTGTCACGAATGTTAGCTGCATTAAAATCACTAAATGATTCTGCGCAATCACCGCCTTGAAGTAAAAAGGCACGGCCTTCACATACATCTTCCAGTTGCTTAAATAAGCTACGGGTCTCTTCTGCGAAAACCAATGGCGGTGCACTTTTTAATTGGCTTTCAACAGTTTTCAGTGCTTCTTGATCCGGATACTGTGGCTGCTGAAGTATAGGGAGTTCTCTCCAGCTATTTGGGTTCCACGACTGCATATTAATTTCCTCATTCCTACATTTACCTGATAGGTGAAAATTAACGTATGCAGTGGCCCTGTTCAAGGACTATATTCGCTAATTATCAATTATTTAGTTATGAGATAAATATTATTGAATTTTACTCGTATTTTATTGGTTTTTTTTAGCCTAGAAGGTTTTTATTCTTACTAATAAGCCAATGTTTTTTAAAACATTTATATTATTTAACTCCTTCCCACGCATTGTTTTTCGAGTAAGTTGCACAATACAACCGTAAAAGAACACATCATACCTTATATTCATTGCTATGTAATCTTGTCTTTACAGCTAGCTTTAATTTATTTTAATACCGTTGTGGATGGTTTTGTTTTTATGTGCTAAGGGTGGTGTAACTTGTGATCAACACGCTAAAATAATCGTCATCCAATTTAAAAGGAACCTACTCATCATTGCTCGTGTGTAAATCTTTATATTGTAGAATGATAATACGCGGTTACAGCACTATATATACTCTCTGCAAAGTTGCGACTCTTGAATAGCCAAATCATGATTAGGAAGACGTTTCTACAACAATATTACCCCAGTAAGCACTAATTAGCGTCGTAAGGAACTATATAACAACTTCCGTTACTACTTAAATATTACTACGGAGTGTAAAGCCCTTTGTTTTTCACCAGTATTACTTTGTTTGCTAAGTTGGTGGTATTAAGCGGATTTATGTACAGCTTACAGTTGGACAATGCATACATCCAGGCTTCATGAATATTAATTACGCCACATAACCTGAGGAACTAGATTTTCCAAATAGGGTTGAAGTCCTCGCTCAACACGTTGTCAGCTTCTCGATATTAATAATCATGTTTAGTTGGTGAATTACGTTAAATGATGAGTGATAACACAGTATATTTGTTAAATGCCACCACCTACTCTCTAGACCTTACCAAGCACTGAGTTGTGTTATACTAACTTTTTACTTTTGTCTGTATGCTAGATTTGTTTCCAATCTCATTCTTGCACAGTTTTAGCTTAATGATTACGACAAGCTCTGTATTATTCCTACCATACACCTTTAAAGTATTTTGTTATATCTGCCCTCGTTAATAAATCCTTTTTGATTACATTTTAGCTTAGATTAAACTCAATACATAACAGCCACTTTATGGGTATTTTAATTTAACTCTCAGTTGCCATGTAAGACAAGATTTATTTAAAAGACAACAAAGAACACATCATACTTTATTTGAATAAGAAAATAAGCTTAACACTGAATAAAACTTAACTGAAAATAATCAAAGGAATGTGCGAAGGGTAATTTAGAATCTTTATTCAGTATGATAGACTGATGTTATCAAATCAGTATGATGTGTTCTCATGGTAACTAAAGTACAAATTCGAAGTCAATTCGATTTGCTCAATGATTTAACAAACTTGTTTATTGATGAGCTTCAATCTTGTGGCTACAAAAAGGCTGAATATTATCAACTACCCGATGTTGAAAGTCGTGATGAGAAGGTTATTCCCCAATCTATTCAGGTAAATAAAATCACCGGTGATGAAGCTCACAGATCAATATTAAATTCGTTTAAAGATATATATAAAAAAGCAGACCTAAGCAGTCGCGTTTTAAAACGTCATCCTGGACTATTGGTAATTGATAATGCAGATCAAGAACAACTTGTTGCACGTATTCAACAATTAAATAAAGCAAAGGCTTCATTTAAAGAATGTATTTTAGCTATCGATAACAATGATGCACGCTTTGAAGCTGTCCATAATGCCATCCCAAATTTAATTACGCTTGCTGCCTATCGTAAAATCCATTTTGAAGTAAACTCCCCTTTTTCAGTTCGCTTTACGTGGATGCATAAGCATGCAACGAAAACACTTACCAAAAAAATGGCACTTGCTATGCTCGAAAAGTCAGCGAGTTATTCTAATCCGCGCATGATAGACCAACACAGTTGGCAAGCGCTCGTAGCTCAAGAGCAATTAAGAGTTGCCAGTTTAGGGGATAAAGACAAACTCAGAATTCGTCGACCAACTCGAGTTAGCCCTCAAGTCAATGTCAGATACACGGCAGAAAACCGTTATCACGTAAGTGCTGCCTTACCGTTTATTTTGATTAATCCTGAACCAGATGTAAAACTTGGTACATTACCAGACTATCAAAAACCTCAAAGCCACCCACGAAAGCGTGAATATGATTTTCTTGTTGATAGATTATACTTGGAGCAAGTTGAAAAGTGATTATGTTAAAAAGGCCGCTACATAGCGGCCTTACAGTATCATTTCGTAATTTATAAAAATCAATCTTCTACTATAGCTTCAATTTTATCTTCATCAATTAAAACTGCATTCTCAACAATACGTTTCCCACCTTGAATTTCAATACGTTTGTTATGCTTGTTTAAGGTAAGTATTTCATCGCAGAATTGATCCGACGGATGCATCTCATAGGTGTAATCAACAATATTTCCGGTTTTATCATCTTTCACATTAGTGATGCTATATTCCGAAATAGCCCCTTTCTCAATAAGGTCTTTCATTGTTGTGGTCATATCACGGCGCAATGCTTTTAACTTATTTTCAGTAATATCATCGGTCGAATATATTGAACCATATTTTTCCATGATAGAAAGTAATCTGAAGTGATATGTTTTACCTGGTGCTGCATACCGCCATAAATGATAAAGGCGAAGCATCATCCATCGGGATAAACCCCGTTTTAATTCTTGTGCACTGTTAAAATAATACCCTTTGTACTCAAGATTATCGATCATGTTATGAACAAACGCATTCAAACATGCCACACACTTTACGTTACCGCCCTGCCCTTTTTTGCCACTAAAATGAAGTGACGACAAAAAGTTCATATTCGACTCATAAAAGGAGTCATCGATATCTGTATTTTTGGTATCTGTCGCAGAATACTTAAATGATAATTTTGAACCTTGCAGTGCTTCTAATGCTTCTTTAATTTGCGGGTAAGGCATAGACTGGCCAACCGCTTTAAGTTCTTGGGCCAATTCGTTCATCGAAAAAACCACAGCATATTGAATACCGGACTTAAAATTAATTTTAACGATTTTGCCTTTTGATGCTAAACGAATAAGAGCACGCTCAACTTTTTCCTCACGATCTGATGGCCAAACTAAATATTCAACATCTTCACCATCTTTACGACTACTCACTACAGCAGGTGTGATCTTAATTTCACCATCATATAAAATTCCATCAACCTTCTCTGATATTTTTCGAGTGATAATGGTTTTTTTCGGGGCTTCTTCTAGAGGTAATTTTTTATGACCAGAGCGAACAAAACGTCCCCACAAATCATAATGATTGAATGTATTTGAATAGGCACGTAAGCCATGCGCTGCATTTTCTAGCGATACGCGTACATCTTTATTATCTGTAAATAATGCGAGGCTTTCGTTATCAATTGCACTTTCCACCCCGTGGATCTGTCCCCGTAATGTATCGGGCAAGTTATCTACCGAGATGTTGACCTTTCGGTTCATTGTTCTTATTTCCAAATTTGTTGCGACAGCTAATAACAACACATTAAACTGTAAAAGTTAAATGTTTAAGTTAGTATAAACTTGATCTGAGTTTAAAATATATTTTCAGATCACTTTTTTACTAACATAGCATGATCTTTGATGTTTTGAGATCACTTTTTTACTAACTGAGCGGTTATAAGTCTAAATTTTACTAACTCAACTAAATTTTTGTCCGTCTATTTTCATTTTTTACAATAAAATACACGACATAATCATGTGTTTTCTAATTAGGCTGTGGATAATTAGTCGATCAGTTAGCATAGATCTGATCTATACCTACTACAGATCAGATCTATACTAATTAAAGTCATTATTTTTAGCTGAGCTAAGTGGATAACATCTTAATTTACTTAGTAAAAAATTGATCTGAACAGCATTTTTTGTGCATAATACTGTGCTCAAACTGTGCATAACTCAATAGCTAAATTTCTACTTAGTAAAATAGCGATCTGTCAGTAACTAAAGATCTGATCTTAACCAAGTATAAACCTGATCTGCTTTTTTTACTATTATTTATATATTTCATATGGTTATATGTAAATATTAAGCTCTTAACCTTTACTACCTTATATATTTAACCACCTTTAAACTTCTTTATTTATACTAAGCGATTTTAAATTTTCAATAAGTTTATTTAATGTCTTGTTATTAAAAGCCATGTCGCCTTAAATAGTTGTTTACAGTCATTTGAATGGACATTATACTAAAAGCCTAACTTTGAGGAAGAAAGTATGTCAATTCATAATAATGCGCTCTCCACTTATCGGCTTTTAAAAGCAACTGCAGAAGTAGCAGAAAAATCATTAGCAGGACGTATTCAGCATTATCGTGCCCATTTAAAATCAGAAGAAAAAGAACTGCGCACCTACACCCAAAAAGCAGCCGCAGATCTTTTAGGTTGTAATAATCGTACGTTAAAACGAAGACATGATAATGGCGATTTTGATGAACTGAATATTAAACGAGGTGCTAACGGTCATTATGCTTATACCTTAGTTAATATTTTTGCCATGGCAGATATCATGGATATTCAGCCTGATCACCGTAATGTAGATGATAAATTACAAGTTATCGTGATTAACTCACTTAAAGGTGGCTGTGGTAAAACCACTAGTATGGTTAATATTGCAGCTGCCTTAGCGACTACAAACATCAAGCGCTATCGTATTGGTATTATTGATTTAGATCCACAAGGTTCTTCTTCAAGTTTTTTCCCACCTAGTGAGCCTGAACCAATCACTGTGGGTGATTTAATGCGTGACTGTATTGATTTAGATGCTGATGAGACTTGGCAACAATTGGTTACAAATGCATTTTTACCTACGCATATTCCAAATATTCGTATATTACCCTCTGGTATGGACGATTTTTACTTTGAGCACGAAACAGCAACCTTGTTAAAAGATAGCTCAAGTTATGATGTTACGCGTCATTATCATAAATTGCTCGAAAAAGTAATTGAGCCTGTTAAAGATCAATTTGATATCATCTTAATAGATACAGCACCATCTCTTAACTTTATGTTTTATAATGCTTTAATGGCTTCAACAGCTATGCTTATTCCTGTTCATCCTGAAGCTGTAGACTTTGATGCAAACAATAAATATCTTAAACGATTAGGTGAAATTTATCATACTGTGGCTTCTTTAGGTCATGAGGGCTGGGATTTTATGCAATTTTTAGTGACTAATTACGTTAAAGGTAATCACTCACAACGTGACATTGTAAAAGATGTTCGTAGTGCATTCGGTCGCCAAGTAATGAGCTATCCTATTAATCATAGTTCAGCAATTACCGCCAGTTCATCATCATTTAATACCATTTTTGATCAAAAAACATCTGACAGTCTTGCCAGCCGTGAGTCTTTATTGCGTGCGCAAGAAAATATCAAGGATGTGGTCGATGAACTTGAAATGTTGATCCGCTCAAACTGGCTTTCAACCCAATCTCAATTGAATGAACCTAAGTAAGGTAGTTAACAAAAAATGGCTAAAAAACGTAAAAATGACACCAGCTTAGATCCTTTTGCAACTTCGATTGGTAGCAGTAGTTTAGATGAGTTGTTAGAGCAAGCCAGTGCTGGTGATGTAATTAAAATGCCTGCACCAAGTGATCCAAACCGCCAGATCACGCTTGTTTGTAAAGTGATCCCCCATGCAGAAATTGAAACTAGCACTAAGGTCTATGCTAAAAATCGCCGCGTACAGATCCTGTTAAATGAAAAATCAGTGGCTGATATTCTTCCTGCAATAAGCGAGGACGGACGTAATCAACACCCAGCCCTATGTTGGGATAAAGGCGATGAAACCTTGGTACTGGCCGGTTCACGTCGTCGTATGGCTTGTATTTTAGGTAACGCCGACTATATGGTATTAAGTTCAACGGACTTTACCGAACAGGATGCTAAGATTTTAGCAATCTCTTCGGATCAATATATTGCTCCGAGCTTATGGGAGCTGGGTCAAGCTTATCAACAAACTAAAGATGAATTAGTTGAGCAAGGCAAAAAAGGGTCATACCGTGAAGTAGCAGCAATTGAAGGTGTGTCACATACTGCCATTGCCGATGCAATTAAAGCCTATGAGAAGCTTCCTGCAGCTGTGCTTTCGTTATACCCCACTGCTAATCATGTTGGTCGAGAAGTCGCCAAAAAGCTTATAGCAGCTAAAGAGCGAGATGAACACGCTTTTAATCAACTCGTTAATCAATTAACTGATGATATAAGTTTAGATGAGATCACTGGCGATGATAAACGTGCTATGGCGATCACTAAATTGCTGACCACTGAGCCACAATCAACTCAACGTCGTGAGGCTTTGTTAGAAAATGACTATATCAGTGTGCAACGTAATTTAAAAAGTGGTGATGTCTCCATTAAAATTGATAATAAAGTGATGACAGACAAACGCTTAGAGCAATTAACTAAGTTATTAAATGCGTTTAATTAGTTGATAAAAGTCTGATCTGAAGGTGAGGTTTAGTTAGTAATATACTGATCTCCCTCCTTCATTAAGTTAGTAAAATAATGATCTAGAGTGTATGAAATACCTATTTTTTAACTCTCAGATCATTTTTTTACTAACTTATACCCCTTATTTTCACTTTTTGCCGGTAAATAACTTATCGCTTAGTAAAAATATGATCTGTAAACCCCCTCGTTTCTTGCTTAGTTGTTTATAACTTGTGTGTTAGTTGTTGGTTAAATGTGATTAACTAAAAAAGTAGCCAAATATTTTTGTTGAGAACACTTTTTTACTAAGTTCTCAGATCCAACCAGTCTGATTAAACATTTTAATGCTTTAGCTCAACGCCGATAAATCATATACTGGTGAAATTATTTTTGATTTTTACTGCCTTGAGCAATATGTCTGCTAACTTATCTAAAAATGACTTACTCGCTATTTTCGAAGAGATAAAACAAGAACAAGCTACTCAGTTCCCTTTATCTGAACGGTTTATTAAACAACTATTTAAACCGCATGTGCTCAGTAAAGCAAAAGAGTATGTCGCAAATGGACAAATTAACTGGTTAGAGCACAATCATGATTTTTCTGTGATTGATGCGTCGATGCTAGGCAATCAAGGTACAACATTTTCTCAGCATATTGAAATCAGAAAATTAGCCAATGGCTTTGCTGTTGATCGTCATTGTTCTTGTAATGCTAAAACTAACTGTCGACATTTAGCTGCAGTGTTGTTGAAACTTAAGATTGATCACTCAGGTGATTATGGCCAAGATTATATTATGAATGATTGGTTTACTGAGCTTACATCGCTTAAACAAACCCAATCACAATCTGCAAAAAATGTTTTATTGTTTGTACTCGATGTGGAAAACTCACGAGTTATATTGACTCCTAAAATTGCTGCATTCTCTGCTGAACATAATTACACCCTTGGCCGCAACTTAACTGATCAACAGCTTAATAGTTTTGTTACTCCTTCGGATTTACTCGAAGCTGATTTTCGTTTGTATACTTGGATACGCTCGCAAAATGCGCTTGGTAACCTTGAGCTTAAAGGGCAATGGGGTTTTAATGCATTACAACAGCTACTCAGTTCTCAGCGTTTATTTTTTGGACGCACAAGACAAGCAATTAAAGCGGATAGCGCTGAGGATCTTATTTTTTCTTGGTCACACAAGAATGACCTGACACAGCTTAATGTATCTATTAACAGCAGAGACTCTTGGTTATTATTAAAAACTACACCACCGACTTATCTTGATACTGAAAAATTGCGGATTGGTCGTTTACGCACCCCATTGAGCGGCGAAGAAGTTGCACATATACGTGCTATTCCAGCAATTCATACCGCCAATTTTGATCGAGTATATAAACAGTTAGCGGCTAATTTTGGGGATGGCGTGATCCCTCATTATCAACAATCTGAGCGAAAAAGAATAAAGCGTGTCGCTGATGCATCAGCGGTTGTTGAAGTTAGTAATACCAATAATGATTTAAAGCTAACGCTTAACTTTAATTATCAAGATCAGCATTACGCTCCTAATAAGGCTCCTGTACACTTACTTAATAGCTCGCTTGAAAATACAGTGATAACTGAGCTTACAAACCTCGGCTTTACACTCTGTAAAGGGGCTTTACAAAATAAATTTATATTTAACAAACAATCAGTTATACATCAGCATTGGTTTAAGTATGAAGTCATTCCAGGCCTTAAACAACGTGGATGGAAAGTAACTGATAAAAAGCTAGTTGTTAAAAAGTCGCTCAGCAGTGTTGGCTTAGAGGTTAAGCGCGGTAAAGGTCATCAAATTGTTAGTAAAATATTGATCCCAGATGTTAAAGCTTCACTCGTGCTTGCTAACGATCACCCTGAGTTTGAATCGTTAAACCGCCAAAGTGAACACTTTTATTATTATGCGAGTGGCAAAAAGTTTGGCGTTATAAGTAAAGCTGCTTTCAATGTGTTAGCTGATTTTAAGCAACGTTTTGAGTTTATAAAAACCCGTGACGAATTACTAATGCCACTGTCCTTTTTAGTGCATTTAATTGATTGCAGTAGTTTAGATATTACGCTTGTTGATGATCATTTAGAGTCCTACCTTACTGAGCTTAATAGCTCTGAAACCGATGACAGCATCTCTTTGCATGGCCTAAATGATGGTGTGAAATTACGTGAATATCAACAACAAGGCGTACAGTGGCTGCAGTTTTTAAAGCGTCATCAATTAGGTGGAATTTTGGCTGATGATATGGGGTTAGGTAAAACGTTGCAGGTGATTGCATTTTTAGCGAACTCCCGACAACGAGAACAAGCAGGGCCTACCTTGATTGTGTGTCCAACCAGTCTGATTAGTAATTGGCAAAATGAAATAAGTAAATTTGCCAGTAGTATTAAAGTTACCACTATTTTTGGAGCTGCACGTGTCGAGCAATTACAGCATCTAGCCCAGGCTGATTGTATTTTGACGACCTACCCATTATTGAAGCGTGATATCGCTTATTATGCGCCGCTATATTTTGAGAATATTATTCTTGATGAAGCGCAATATATTAAAAATGACAGTGCACAAGTAACCCGTTTGGTTAAGCGGCTAAACGCACAATTTAACTTGTGTTTAAGTGGCACGCCAATTGAAAACAACTTATTTGAGTTAAAATCATTACTCGACTTTGCCATGCCCTCTTTACTTGGCTCGCAGACTCATTTTAAAGAACATTTTCAAACACCTATAGAGCGAGATGCTGATGTTGAACGTGCTAATGAACTTAAGTCATTAATTCTCCCATTTATTTTGCGTCGTACTAAAGCAGAGGTTGCGCAAGAACTGCCGTTAAAAACTGAATTAGTAAAAGAGTTTGAGTTTGAGGCTAAACAACAAGAGCTCTATCAAAGCATCACTCATTCATTAGAACAGAAAATAGTCGACCTATTTGCTTCACAAGGCGCACAAAAAAGTAAGTTGGTGTTTTTAGAAGCTTTACTAAAATTGCGACAAATATGTTGTCACCCTCGTTTACTCGATGAAAGTACTACGGCCAGAAGCGCAAAGCTTGACTGGTTAAGTACACATTTACCAGTAATGTTAGATGAAGGTCGTAATATTATTATTTTTAGTCAATTTACTTCAGCCCTCGATATTATTGCTGAACAGCTAGCCTCGCTTGGTATCAATTACAGCTTATTAACTGGGCAAACAAGGCACCGCGATAAAGTGATTGCAGAATTTACCAGCGGAACAAGCTCAGTGTTTTTGATTAGTTTAAAAGCCGGTGGTACAGGACTCAACCTTACCCAAGCAGATACCGTGATCCATTTCGATCCTTGGTGGAACCCCGCGGTTGAAAAACAAGCGACAGATCGTGCCTATCGCATTGGGCAAACCAACCCTGTCTTTGTCTATAAATTAATTATGGCTAATTCCATAGAACAAAAAGTATTTAAAATGCAGCAACATAAGCAAGCACTCGTTGATGCATTATTTACTGAAAAATCAATGAGTTTTACTAAGTTTGATGAAGAACAAATGCTGTCTTTAATTAAAAGTTAGAATAATCTATAAAAAATTGGATTTTTTCTGAACTAAATTTGACTTGCTTAGTCTATTACTATGCTTGTGGTTAAATTGCAGTTTACCCAAGCATCATGTTGATTTCCCATTTGGTTACTAGTTTTAGTAATGATTGAGCCAGCTCACCTTGAGTTGGCTTTTTTTATGTTTGCTACGTGCAAAATTTTCAAATTATTTTTGAACTAAATTTAACTACCCGCGTCTACTATTATGCTTGTTGTTAAATTGCAGTTTGCACAAGCATCATGTTGATTTCCCATTTGGTTACTAAGTTTAGTAATGATTGAGCCAGCCCACCTTGAGCTGGCTTTTTTTATGTTTGCACGTGCGAAAGTTTTTTTAATTATTTTTGAACTAAATTTAATTACCCGCGTCTACTATTATGCTTGTTGTTAAATTGCAGTTTGCACAAGCATCATGTTGATTTCCCATTTGGTTACTAGTTTTAGTAATGATTGAGCCAGCCCACCTTGAGCTGGCTTTTTTTATGCCTGCCATGTAATAACACGTAATATTTATTTCATTATTTTGTCGCTAAAATATTGTTGTCAGTAGTAATAATTTACTATCTTGTGGTTTTATAAGTAAATGTTAATTTTTTGTGTTTTATTTTCTTTTTTGTGTGTCTATTGTTTTAGAATCATTGTAATATCAATGGGTAGATGCGTACCTAATTTATGAAGGGTATTGAAGATGGCTTATTTATTAAATAAAGATTCGAATGAATGTTGCTTTTTATATGCACACCATAGCTTTGGCCGTTTTCAATACTCGGTTGATACTTTTGTCAATGACTTGAGTGTATCGAAAATCCACACCATCATTGAGTGGTTAAATGGTAAATGGTTCATCAGGGATTTAAGCCTCAACGGTACTTGGTTAAACCATAAGCGCTTACAAAAAGATAGCGTTGAGGAGTTACATATCGGGGATAAAATTTATTTTGCTGGTAACTCTCAAGTTACTTATGTGGTTAAAGACCTCAGTCCACCCGTTGATCAATTGGTCAAACTTGACGCACAGCAAAATAAGACCACAGAAACTCTAGCACTCAATAATTACCATCTATTACCTGCCGAACAACCTGAATGGGCCATAATGTACCAGCCGAACTGCGGTCAATGGTATCTTGAATCGTTGCATGATGATGAATTTAGCACGTGCGAAATGCTACAAGATGATAGTGTGATTAATTTAGCGAATGAACAGTGGGTTTTTCTTTCAAGTCATTTGGAAGTAGACACACAAGTGAGTAGTGTTCCGCAACTTTATATTAATGAGTTAGATTTCATTTTTAATTTAAGCTTAGATGAAGAAACTTCTGAGTTAACAGTCCATCATCATGATAAAGACATTGATTTACACGTTCGCTGCCATCATTACCTGACTTTAAACTTAGCCCGATACCGTGCCGCGGATGCCAAAAAAGGCGTGTTGCCAGCAAATCAGGGGTGGGTCAATACTGAGCAATTAGTAAAGGATTTAGGTGTTGATATGCGCTACTTGAATATTCAAATTCATCGCGCTAGAAAGCAATTTTCAGAGGTTTTGACTAATGTACATGACGCTGAAAATATAATTGAAAGGCAGCTGCGAAAAGTGCGTTTTGCTGGCGCATCCTATACGATTTACAAAGGATGCGAATTAGAGAGTACCTCGGATGTCGCAAGAACAAGAAGAAAAAGTATCACAATTTAACAAAGTAACAACTAACTACAAATTAATAAAGTTACTAAGCCAAGGAGGGATGGGATGCGTTTATTTAGCTGAAGATATCCGGTTAAAACGCTATGTAGCGATCAAGTTTTTAAAGCTTACTGAAGGACCGCTTAGTGATCCGTTAGTTGAGGCGCAGCTACTTGCGCGGCTCAATCACCCTAATATTGTGCAAATTCATGATGTATTACTGTACGACAAGCAAATTTGTATCGTTATGGAATACTTAAAAGGCAAAACGTTACAACAGTTTCAGCATCAACATATTACAACCTTACCTGAAAAGTTAGCTCTACTGGCGCAATTATGTGATGGCTTAGTACATGCCCATTCTGAGGGGGTGATGCACTGTGATCTCAAACCTGCCAATATTCTTATCGACAAACAAAAACTAAAAATTACCGATTTTGGTATTGCGACATTGCAGCATAATGCTGCAAACGAACAAACTGAGATTGCGAGCTTTGGCAGCGCTAGCGCGATGTCGCCGGAGCAGCTAAATAAACAGCCATTAGACTTTCGCAGCGATCTATTCTCGTTTGGTATGTTAGCTTTTCAATTTATCAGTGGTCGTCATCCATTTGGCAATGGCTCTGCGCAAGCAATTGCGCATAGTATTCTGAATGAAAAACCTATGAATGCCCGCGAAATAACGCCTAAATTACCGGATGAATTATGTGATTTACTTGATCAATTATTACAACGTAAGAAAGAGCGTCGCCCTCCCGACGCAGCTACGACAGCTCGTAAGCTGCAAAGTGTGATAATTGCAATTACCCAACAAGAAATTTTGGCACAAGCAACGCAACCTATTGACCAGCTTGAAGTAACGAAAAGTACCACGAAAAAACCGTTACTCTTTACACTGTTGGTTGGGGCTGCATTGGTTGCAGGCGGTTTGATATATCAATTTAAAGTACGCCAAACGAGTGAGTATTTTGTGGCGTTTCTGCCGCCGGTAGTTAAATCTGCAGAGCTCTTATCTGTGGATACAGGCATGCTTAAAGCGACTATTGATGATGCGATCAGACAAGGGATTATTAATAGTAAGCGGTTAAACCTTATTTCACAGGATGAAATCGAAATAATAGAGCAAGGAGCCAGCGCTGAACTGACGTTTATCGATAAGTTAAATAAGCTTAGCCAAGCAACAGGTATACAAGAAGTCGTGACAGCAGAACTTAATTGTATTCAGCCACAATGCTATTTAACGTTAGAGCGTTTAGAGGCTCCAAAATGGTCAGTTAAAGCGCGAAAGCAATGGCCTATTGTGATTGATAATTACAGTCAAATGTATCAGTTAAGTACTCAGCAATTAACGGCGTTATTCCCTGACTTTAATAGCAAATATATCCCCTTGGCACAGCTTAGTGATGAAGTACAACAACAACATATAGAGCTATACCAACAAGTTCAGTTAGCGGGTGAATATAGCGATGAGTTACTTAATCAAATATCCCAAGCGATTGAATTAACTCCTCAGTTATACGCTAACTATGAATTACTTCGCGAAGTGGCGCTTGGTTTATATCAGCAGTCACAGCAAAGCGATTATTTAGAGATTGCTAGGAAGCTGTTGTTTAATGCTCCTGCTGAGTATCAAAATACCCCTGCATTTGTTAAAAGCGCTATGCTTATTGCTGTTGCTAAGCAGGACTGGCATGCTGCAAAACAGTATTTAGCCAAAGCTGAGCAAGTGGGTGCAAGTCCGCTAACACTTTACGAGCTACAAGGTTTATTATATTTACAGCAGGATCAATTAGCCGAGGCACAGCACGCCTTTGAGTCTGCGTTAGAAATACGTGCTAATCCAAGAATTAAGCAGAACTTAGCGCAAGTGTTGTGGTGGCAAGGTAAAATAGTTGAAGCCAAAAAACTGCTTAATGAGGTAATTAGTATTAGCCCGCAAAACTATATGGCCAACCAATTACTGGCAGATATAGCGCTTACAGAGGGGGATTTAAGTGTTGCAATTGAGCAGTATAAACAAGCTATAGCTGTTAAAGCTGAAAGCATTGATTTAAGTAACTTAAGTATTGCGTATTCTTTACAAGGAGAGTTTGAGCAAGCTTTAATCGTTGCCCAGCAGGCGGTTGATATGAACCCTGAGCATGTTAGTTATCGGCTTAACCTAGCGGATATAGAAAAGTCCCTTGAACTCAATGAATCCTATCCTATTAACTATTTAAAAGTAATTGAACTGACACAATCACAGCAGACTTTAGATAGCCTGTTAGAAGTGGCTCAAGCATATAGCCAACTAGGTGAAGCAAAATTGGCACTGCAGGCACTCAATAAAGCCATCAGTATTGCTGCCGAACATTACGAATACGTGTTTACTGCAGCACTTGTTTATAGTGTGATTGGTGAATTTCAGTCAGCAATCATGTATATAGAAAAATCGCTTACTATAGGCTATCACCCTATGTGGTTTACATTACCGTGGTTTACACCATGGTGCCAAAAAGAAGAGTTTATTGTGTTAATGCAGCAATATGACCCTTCTTTTAGCTGTCGCAGTGTTTTAAATTAGAGAGTGCCTGGTCTACGCACCACTATTTTAGGGTCTTGCGACATATAAATTTTTCCCGAAGGGACATGTTTAGCTGTATACCTAAACGAGATAGGTAAATACTCAGTCTCTTGGCCTTCTGTAACCTCAATTACTTGATCGAGGTTGTCTTTGTCGGCGCCTATAAATTCATAGGTTGGCTCAACTTGCGTAATTCTTAACACTAAAGTGTCGTCATCCATGATGAGTGTGGAAATATTATATTGGCAGTTGCTATCAGCGCCACAGTACTCAACGCCATTTCCGTAAAACTCCCAGTCATCGGCTACGGAAGGATCAATATTTATAATTAGTTCTAGATACTGTTTTTTTTCAATACTCTTGAGGTGAGCATCGCTACCGTTATTAAAATACACACTGAGTTCTTCTGTTGGTGTCGCTTCATGATTAAAAAACGTCAGCCAATTCTCTTGAGTATGGGGTAAAACGGTGAGTGTTTTAACTGAAAAGTAGTTGTCAGGTTTGCACTGCACTTCAATATTAGGGGTTTTTATATCGTTCATGTGATCAATCCTTGTGTTGAGGAGTCGTTATTTTTAATCATTCTTAATCATTGCATTTCAGTGTAGAAGAAAACTTTTCAGAAAACGAGCTTACGCAAGTGATTTGTAATGCTATGTAATATTTTTAGTTCACTTAGCTAAATACGCCTATCTAGAGGTTTTAATATTCGTTATGATGAAGTGTCTTTTGGTTAATTAAGTTTAATTTATGTATATACAGCTACTTACGAGTATTGATTGGATAAGTGTTGGCGTTGGTTTTGCCACCTCTACAGCGCTTTTAAGTGCCGTTTATGCAGGTCGACGTAAGCGACTATTACAGCAAATTAATGAGCAACAACAGCAGCTGTTATTAACCCAAACACAATTTAACGATAAGCAGCAGCAGTATGTTGCCCTTGCAGATGAACATGATCTCCTTCAGCAAAGCCATCAAGAGCAACGCGACGAAACTCAGCACTATAAAACTCGCTGTACTGAACAAGAAAAACAAAGCCAGCAATACAGTCATTATTGGCGCAAAGCAGAAGCAGAATTAACCACTTTGCGGGGAGAATATAATGAGCGCAATGTTGATCTCAATAACATGCGTACCATGCTTGAGCAAAAGCAAACACATTTTGAGCAACAGCTACAGCATATAAAAGACAGCAAAGAGCAGCTTAAAAAAGAGTTCGAAAACCTCGCAAACCAAATTCTTGAAGACAAATCCCAAAAATTTAAAACCCTTAACCAAGAAAGCATTGAACAGCTATTAAAACCTGTGCAAGGTGAGCTTAAAGGGTTTAGAGATAAACTAGAATTGATCCACGTTGAAGACGTAAAACAGCGTGAAGCACTTAAAATAGAGTTACTGCATTTACAAGCGAAAAGCCAAGCAATCACCGAACAAGCTGACAAGCTCAGCAACGCGCTACAAGGGCAAAAGAAAACCCAAGGTAACTGGGGCGAGTTAATGCTTGAAAACGTGCTCGACAGCGCAGGACTGCGAGCCGGTAGTGATTACAAGCGCGAAGTGTCGTTTAATACTGAAGATGGCCGCTTGCGCCCCGATGTAGTGGTATATTTACCGCAAGGTCGCCATTTAGTGATTGACTCTAAAACATCGCTAAACGCTTATACCCGCTATGTTAATGCCGATACTGAGCTAGAGGCTCAACAAGCAATTAAAGAGCATGTTGAGGCGGTTAAAGCACGTATTAATGAACTTGCCAGTAAATCGTACGACCGCTTACCTGGGCTTAACTCCCCTGAGGTGGTGATCATGTTTGTGCCAATAGAGTCAGCGTTTGTTGAGGCGCTTAAATACCAAAGCGATATTTACCAACAAGCGATAGAGAAGAACATTTTGGTTGCTACCCCGACCACCCTCTTAACCAGCTTAAATATAGTTAAGCAGTTATGGCGTTTCGAAGAGCAAACGAAATATTCTAAAGAGCTGGCTAATCGCGCCGAGCGTTTTTATAGTAAACTCAACGGCTTTTTAACCAGTATGGAAGGTGTTGGTAAGCAATTAGATAAAGCCAAAGAAAGCTACGACAAAGCGTTTTCTCAGTTATATCGCGGTAAAGGTAACCTAATTAAGCAAGCCTCTGAGTTTAAAGAGCTTGGCGTATCAGTACAAAAAGAGTTACCTGCTGAAATCTTAGAGCGGGCGCAATTAGAGCTAGATGAATAAGGGGATTGTATGCAGATCATTCGTGGTAAAGAGTTTACCGCAGAAAAAGCGTGGGGAGCTAAAGATATTGCCAACATGAATGGCATTACGACCCGCTTACATTGGACTGATAAGCCATATAAATGGCACATTAATGATGGTGAAGAAGTCTTTGTAGTACTTGATGGTGAAGTTGAAATGTTTTATAAGCAAGATGGCGAAACGCACTCAACGGTGCTGCAAAGTGGTGATATTTTTTATGCCTCAATAGGCACTGAACACGTAGCCCACCCTGTGGGTGAAGCGCGTATTTTAGTAATTGAAACGCAAGGTAGTGTTTAATGTTTGATGCCAATGAAGCTAAAGCATAAGGGAATCAAATTATGAACATAGGGATTTATATTTACGATGATGCCGAAGTGCTGGATTTCTCAGGCCCATTTGAAGTATTTAGCACTGCTAAACGACTCGCTGATAACGATTGGCAGGTGTGCCTTATTGCAAAAAGCAATACACCGGTTATGGCGCGCGGTGGTTTCACTGTAAACCCCCATTACAGTTTTGCTGATCACCCTGCTATTGATTTGCTCATAGTTGTTGGTGGTGTGCATACCCATGAGCTTGAAAAACCAGCCGTAATAAACTGGATACGAAAAACCGCAGGCGTTGCTAGTAAAGTTGTTTCAGTATGTACGGGAGCATTTTTATTAGCCAAAGCAGATTTACTCGATGGTTTAACGGTTACGACGCATTGGGAAGATCAAACTGATCTCACCACTATGTTTCCAAGCCTAAATGTGATCGCAAATAAACGCTGGGTATCACAAGGTAAATTTACCACCTCAGGCGGTATTTCTGCGGGTATAGATATGAGCTTACAATTGGTATCAGAGTTAATAAGCCCAGAACATGCCGAGCTTACGGCAAAGCAAATGGAATATCAGTGGCACAAAAACACTTAACCTTCTGGGAGCTGCTGTTGTATAAATGCGTGCATGTAATCACGTAAACAAACCGATTTTTTACTAAGTAAACGCCCGCTTGGCCAAATAGCAAAAATTTCCCTTGGTAGACCTTGCCAAGCAGGTAACACTCTCACTAACTCACCAGTTTTAAGCTCGTTTATAATTTCGAATCGCGGCAGTAATCCCACGCCTTGATGGTCGCACAGTTGATATTTCACAAACCCCGTATCGTTATAAATACTACTAAAACGGCACATGTGTGTATAACTGGCGCGAGTCTGGGTATTAGTAAGTGGCCAGCTATTTCTTAGTGTAGTGCCAATCAAGCGGTGCTGTTTTAGGTCACTTGGCTGCTCTAACTTAGTGCTATTGGCTAAATAGCTTGGAGTAGCCACCAAAATAGCATCGGCTTGCCCGAGCTTTTTTTGCTGTAATAGCGAATCTTCCTGTGGGCCTATTCTTAGGGCTAAATCTGCCTGGCTTTTTATTATGTCTTCAAGTTGATTACTTAAAATAAGTTCTAATTGAATATCGGGATACGCTTTAGTGAACGATAACCACATAGGCCTTAAAAAACCATGACAAATATTCAGTGGCGCAAGCACTTTAAGCTTACCGCTTAGTTGCTCTTTTTGTTGGTTAAGTTGATGGCTGGTTTGTTCAAATTGCTCAACTAAACTGACGTAGCTTTGATAGTAAACTTGGCCTTGTTGAGTCAAGGTACACTGGCGCGCCGAGCGATGCAGTAACTTTTGCCCAAGCCGATATTCAAGGCGTTGCAGCCGCCGTGTCACTGTTGCCGCAGGGAGTGATAAGTACTCCCCAGCTTGAGATAAACCACCTTGTTGCACTATATGCACAAATAACACTATATCGTCTAACATAATTCCACTTTTGCAATTTAAGATTGATTAAAGCTTTGTATTTAACGTTTTTGTAAGTCTATATCATTGTAGCCACGTTTTCTTGGCAAAGGGTAATCTTAATGTTTGAAAGCATTGATTGGGTTTCGGTGGTTGTTATGGGCATTGGTGCAACGCTATTGCTCGATGTATGGAGTTTCATGCTTGCTAAAGTATTTGCGGTGTCGTCGTTAAACTTTTGTTTGGTAGGTCGCTGGGTGAGTTTAATGCGCACAGGCCAATTTAGGCATACTGCTATTGGCAAGGCTAAGGCACAAAATAAGGAGTGTGCGTTAGGTTGGCTTATACATTATTTAGTAGGGATCATTTTTGCTTTGGTATTCTTAATGGTGATGCCAAACAATTGGCTTGAATCGCCCACTTTTTGGCAGGCCTTGTTATTTGGTGTGCTAACAGTATGTATGCCATTTTTTGTTATGCAACCTGCTTTAGGGCTCGGTATTGCAGCCCGCAACACTGAAAAGCCTGTTTTTGCTAGAGTCAAAAGTTGCGCAGCACATTGTGTCTTCGGTATTGGTCTTTATTTCAGTGCACTTTTATTAGTGATATTTTGAGGGGTGGCATGTCGAATAATTATTGGCTAAAACGATGGCAAAATAACGACATTGGTTTTCATGAGCAAGAAGTGAATCCATTTTTAGATCGTTATTTTACTAACTTAAATGTAAAACATAATGGCAGAGTATTCGTGCCACTTTGTGGAAAAACAAACGATATTGCTTGGTTACTCGAACAGCAATTTAAGGTTGTAGGGAGCGAACTAAGCGAAGATGCAATAATCCAGCTTTTTGATTCATTAGCTTTAATTGCCACAGTCACAACTTATGGCGCACTAAAACTTTATCAAGCACATAACCTCGCTATTTGGGTGGGAGACATTTTTGCTTTAACTACCACGTTAGTTGGCGTTGTTGATGCAATATATGACCGCGGGGCTTTAGTGGCTTTACCTTTAGCATTACGAGGAAAATATACTGCTCATTTAACTAAGATCACTCATAATGCCCCACAACTGCTCATCTGTTGTGTATATGATCAATCTCAACGGGATGGCACGCCTTACAGTGTGAGTGCTCAAGAAGTCTTTGATCATTACCACCGTGTTTATACGCTTGAGCTAATAAAGTGCCAGCGTATCAAAAATGGTATTAAAGGCGTTGAGCCTGCTAATGCGTTAGTCTGGTTACTACATAAAAACAATTGCTAATTTTGTATATTGCATGCAATATTTGAGGTGGTTGTATAGATCACTGCGATAAGCTATCAACAATTAGCTGACAAAGTTTGCTAAAGTAAGCTTATCGCAAGACATCTTTAACAATAACAAAAGCATTACCTCACTTTAGGATCTCCACATGAAACTACTCAAATCCTCGGCTTTAGTACTGTCGGTACTCGCCGGACTTACGTTATCAGGTTGCTCTGTAACGCAAAATACCACTGGGAGTACAGTAATGAGCCAAGTTAGTAACCCACTCACCCTTGAGCAAATCTATAAAGATAAATACTTTAAAGCACAGCGTAGCACGTACTTTAAATGGCTTGATGATGGCACTGGCTACACCGTACTTGAAGAACGTGAGAGCGAGAAAAACAAAAAAGAAGACGCTGATAATGCTAAAGCAGATGATGAAAAAGAGCACGGCGTAAAAGGCAACGACATTGTGTTTTACAATGCTGATGGTACGGGCCGTAAAGTATTAGTTGAGTTTGAAAAGTTATTGCCAGAGGGGGCAGACGAGCCATTTGCAATCGAAAGCTACCAATGGTCAAAAGACGGTAAATGGCTAATGGTATTTACCAACAGCGAGCAAGTTTGGCGCTCACGCAGCCGCGGTGACTTTTGGTTACTCAATCTTGAGACTAATCAATTACAACAATTAGGCGGTGCAGACGTTGAGCCTAAAAAGCTTATGTTTGCTAAATTCTCGCCAGATAGCTCAAAAGTGGCTTACGTGCGCGATAACAACATTTATATGCAAGCGGTTGGCAACAATGACGTAATTGCCCTTACAACCGATGGCAGCGCCACCATTGTAAATGGCAACTTTGATTGGGTATACGAAGAAGAATTTACCATTGCTGATGGCTTTCGTTGGAGCCCAGATAACAAATCAATCGCCTATTGGCAGCTTGATACCAGTGACGTTAAATTTTTCACTATGATCAACAACACAGATGACCTCTACCCTACTCTCAAAGAGTTCCCATATCCTAAAGCCGGTGAAACTAACTCTGCTGTTCGTGTTGGCGTGGTAAGCCTTGCTGATAAGAAAACCCGCTGGGCCAAACTTGAAGGTGATAATCGCGACCGCTACATTCCACGTATCAGCTGGGCAGGCACTGGGGATGAATTAATGATCCAAGACCTAAACCGCCCGCAAAGTCACAACAAGGTATGGTTATTTGACTGGCAAAAGCAGCAACTGACTAAAATTTTAGAAGACAAAGACGATGCGTTTATCGAATGGTTTTATAAAGCCAACTGGTCAAAAGACGGTAAATTCTTTATTTGGCATAGCGAACGTGACGGCTGGCGTCATCTTTACCGTGTATCGCGCGATGGTAAAACCATTATTGACCTAACGCCTGGCGATTACGATATTGTTGATATGCTCACTATCAATGAAGAAAAAAATGTCATGTATTTTATTGCCTCGCCAGAGAATCCTGGCCAGCGCTATTTATACAGCACGCCACTTGATGGTAGCAGCAAACCTGTGCGTGTAACCCCAGCTGAGTTTGAAGGCTCAAACAGCTATTACATGTCAAAAGATGCCTCATGGGCAATGCACAGCTATTCTAAATTTGGCACCCCACCAACAAAAGAAATCATTAAAGTGAGCAATCACAGTAATGTAAAAACCTTAGTTGAAAATAACGGGCTGAAAGAAAAACTCGCTGAGCAAAGCTTACCAAGCCATGAGTTTTTTAAAGTGAATGCGCAGGATGGCACCGAGCTTGACGGCTACATTATGTTCCCAGAGAACATGGATAAAAGTAAAAAATACCCGATTGTTTTTTACGTATACGGTGAACCGTGGGGCTCAACAGTGCAAGACCGCTGGGAAGGCAATAGCTACTTGTACAAATCATTGTTAACGCAAAAAGGCTTTATTGTCGCATCAGTTGATAACCGCGGTACACGCGCACCCAAAGGCCGCGATTGGCGCAAATCGATTTATAAAAAAATCGGATCAATTACCGTGCAAGATCAAGTTGATGCGCTCGATGCCATGGCTAAACGTTGGGATGTAATAGACACCGACCGCGTTGGCGTTTGGGGTCACTCAGGTGGCGGTAGCTCTACCCTTAACTTATTGTTCCGCCATGGTGATAAATTTAAAGTGGGGATTGCCTCAGCGCCAGTGCCTGATATACGTTTATACGACACCATTTACCAAGAGCGTTATGCGGGTAACCCAAATACCGACCCAGAAAGCTACGATAACACTTCGCCTATCACGTTTGCTAAAAACCTAACGGGTAAGCTATTGCTTATTCACGGCACTGGCGATGATAACGTGCATTACCAAGGCTCAGAGCGCTTAATTGATGAACTCGTTAAGCACAACAAACAGTTTGAGTTTTTCTCATACCCTAACCGTTCACACAGCCTAAGTGAAGGCAAAGGCACCACTTTGCATTACCACACAATGATGGCCGAGTTTTTTGAAAAGAACTTATTGAATCAATAACTCAGTAAGTTAACTTAGAGACTAAAAAGCCACATACTATTTATATTAGTGTGTGGCTTTTTTAATCAAAACGTAACGGGGGTTTACAGCAGAGATAAAAAATTCAGGTAAAGGGGGGAAGTTATTAAAAGAGGTTTATGTCGATTCAAAGGCAGATCGTGTCGGTTCAAATAAACATTAATGAATGAGGCAATTTAAAGCGCTAAATTTCATATCAACAGCTCAGAAATTATGTTGATAAGGAATTTAAAATGAAAGCTATAACAAGACCTATAACAAAAACACTCATCGGATTCAGCCTAGTCGCTCAGTTCAACGTACACGCCATGGACTTACGAGTTGATAACGTACGTGTATACCAGTATGAATCGCAAAGTTTTTCAGCGCCTAGTAGTTTGTATATTGATGACGGAAAAATAGTAAACATTACTAAAGCGTCGAGCGAGAAGCTGCAGGCTGATAAAACCTTTAACGCGAAAAACCAATTTGCATTACCCGGACTGATTGATTTGCATGTACATTTAGGTTCTTCAGGGAGCAATTTTACAGAGTTTCAATATTTACCGGTAAAGTCGCATTTTAATGCTAATTTGTATTTAGGCGTGACGAATATTGTTGATTTGTTTTCATTTCAACAAACCCTTGATGAAGCGGAAAAATTAAACGCGACGCAGCTCACGCCTAATTTATTTTATGCTGGCACCTTATTTACTAATCCTGGGGGTCATGGCACTCAATTTGGTGGTAGCGTCTATGAGATCAGTAATGACAGCGATATTGATGGATTATGGCAAAAGCACCTGGCGACTAATCCACATCTTACTAAAGCAGTGATTGAAACATTTGGGGGGACTGGCAGCTCCCTTACAGATAGCCAGTTAGCAGAGCTTGGTGAGCGTTCTAAAGCAGCTGGCCTACCTTACTTTGTGCACGTATCCACTTTAGCAGATGGTAAGCGAGCGATAAAAGCGGGTGCTACTGCGCTTGCTCACGGTATTAATAGTGAAGCGATAGATGATGAGTTTATTGCTTTAATGAAACAAAATCAGGTGACGTATATTCCTACTCTTGCGGTCTATCATAATCACAGCGATGAAAAGCATAACCATGCATTAAGCTCGCAAACAGAGTTACTAAAACCCGTACCAAATAAACTGCAAGGCTGCTTATTTGAGAAAGTCCCTGAGCCATCAAAATGGAAAGAGCACAGCTGGCAAGCACGCAGTATTGCCTACGCTAATATTCAAAAGTTACATCAAGCGGGTGTTGTAATTGGAACTGGCTCAGATGCAGGGAACCCTTATACGTTGCATGGTTTAGGCTTACATAACGAGATTGACGCGCTAAAAAAGGCGGGCTTAACGAGTGCACAAATTATTGATGCAGCAACAGTTAATGGCGCACAGGCAATAAATCAAAGTAAAAATATCGGCCAGTTAGCAACGGGGTTTGAGGCAAGCTTTATCTTGTTAGAACAAGATCCAATTGAAGATATAAGCGCTATACATACAATTTCACAGGTTTATAAATCTGGTCAACAAGTTAACCGAGAAGAGCTACTAAGCGAAAATGCTAAAATCGAACCACAAGGGCCTACCTGTAATAAAACTGCACAAAGTACAACTGCACAACGTTTTATCGATGATTTTGATGGTAAATCGCCGTGGCAAGGTTTAAGTGATGCGGTAATGGGTGGTCAATCCAGCGTAGAGTTAACGGTAAATAAACACAGCCTGACGATTAATACAGCAGTGGCTAAACCTACCAATTTTGGAGCTTGGGCGGGAGCTGAATTTAAATACCCGCAGCCAGTTGATGCATCAGGCTTTACCGGTGTGCGACTTACTTACAAAGGGTCAACAGTACCATTTGCTCTGGCAATCTATCACAGTGATGTAAAAGATTGGGATAACTTTAGTGTATTAGCTAAGCCGAGTGAGCAGTGGCGTACAATCGAAATCCCTTTTAGCGATTTTAAGCAGTTTGGCTTTGGTAACTCTGTTACGTGGTCGGCACAAAAGATTACCGGATTCAACGTTATGTGGCGAAAAATGCCAGGCGCAGCCAACACTATATTAAACAATACATTAGAAATTAAAGAGTTTAGTTACTATTAAACAGCTAAGGCCATAATCAATAAGTTTGGTTTTGGCCTTGTTTATTTGCTATGGTTTTTAAAAAAGAATCCTAATTATGTTTAAACACCCTTTTTATAAATACAGTTTTTGTTTACTACTCATTGTTGATATTGCCTATGCGCTAGCCATTGTTATTAGTAACTCAGCACCTATCTCAATTGATACTGTTATAGCTTCACTCGTGTGGTTTGTTACTTTTTACTGGATACCTGTATGGGCGGCGGCATTAATTTTTCAGCTGCGAAAAAATGGTAATACAAAAATAGCGCTAGAGTGGTTAATTGCGGTGGTATTTATGGCCACTGGTAATGTAATAACCGATCACGTACTCGTTAGCTTATATGATGATTATAGGCCGCTTGGTGTTTTTGTTATTTTTAATGGCTTAATTTGGGGCTCATGTATTTACTGTATTTGTATTTATATTGAGAGCAAAAAAAAGGTTGCATCTGAGAAGCATTCGCGCAAAAAAGCACAGCTTGCCACATTACGTTATCAGCTAAACCCACACTTTATGTTTAATAGCCTCAATACTATCTCAGCTTATATTCACACTAACCCTGATTTAGCAGACGAAGTGTTGCATGAACTTGCTGATATACTCAGGTATTCATTAGATACAGCAGAACAAACATTGATCCCGCTTGAGCAAGAGCTTGCCATTATCGAGAAATATTTAAATATTGAAAAAGCCCGCTTTGGTGAAAAACTGCAGGTAAATTACACCCTGCCTGAGCAGCTAAAAAGTATTCATATTCCGCCTCTCATTATTCAACCTATTATTGAAAATGCGATTAAGCATAATGCTCAGCAAAACAGCTTAACTGTAAATATAGAACTTACTGTTATTGATAACCTAGTTCGAGTGAAAGTCAGCGATAACGGTATTGGGTTTAATGAGCATGTGTTAAAGCATGGTTATGGCACCGGTGTTGGCATGAAGAATATCCAGCAACGGGTTAACCAGTTAGGAAATAGTAAAATAAATTTGAGTAATAATAACGGCGCGGTGGTTTGTTTGGAGTTAGCGTTATGAGTGAAGCTGTTAGTAAATTACGTTTGGTTTTTGCAGATGACGAATTGCCGGCACGAGAAAAACTCACTCATCAGCTTAGTTTAATGGATAATATTGACGTTGTTGGCATTGCAACAAATGGTAAAGAAGCTATTTCATTGATCAATGAACTCAAACCTGACGTTGCGCTTTTAGATATCCAAATGCCTGAAATTAATGGCTTAGAGCTTGTTGATTTACTAAACCATCAACCGTTGATCATCTATACCACAGCGTATGATCAATTTGCCATAGAGGCATTTGAACATGCCTCAGTTGACTATTTATTAAAGCCGTTTCCTATCGCTCGACTTAAAAAAGCACTGGCAAAAGCGCAGCAACAGCTTGCTCAACAACAAGCTGTGATACAGGTTAATAATGGATCGGATAAAGCACAGTACGAGTTAAGCGACAATAAACTTAATAAACTCATTAGTAAAAGTGGTGAGCGAATTTTTTTATTATCTCCCGCTGATATTAAGTTTATAAAATCAGAGCAGGGCAATAGTTTTGCACATGATGGTAAAGCGTTACATCATTTAAGTGATACCTTAGATCAGCTAGAGTACAGTTTGTCTTCTCAAAATTTTGTGCGTATTCACCGTAGCTACCTAGTAAATGTTGATCACATAAAAGAAATTCAACGTTGGTTTAACGGCAAGCTGATGGTGATTATTAATGATGAAGAAAAGTCAGAGCTCAGTACCAGCCGCGCGGGAGCTGATAAACTAAAGCAACTGTTAAAGATTTAATTGCTTTAAAAAGTGTTATCCCAATGTATTTAATGTGTGGAGCTGTTAAATGAAGATTCCCCGCTAAGGCTATTATTATATTTTTAGTGATAAACTAACTACAAAACGGCGACCAAACTCTTCAACCTTCATTAATGAACTAGCATGCTCGGTTTTGGCTGTGCGGGTAAGGGCTTCGTTAGTGGCATTAAATATATCTAAGCGTAGACTGGCATTATCAGAGTAAAACCAACTAAAGCTTAAATCTGTACTGGTATAAGCTTCAACATAGGTATCGGCATTATTACTGATATCACGTTGCTCCAAAAAGTCACTGCGATAATTTATATTAAATGCCGCTTGCCATTTATCATCACTAACCAAAAAGCGCAGGTTACCATTCCAATCAGACACTCCTTCAATATGAAAGCTATTTTTATGCTCAGTGGTCACATCAGCTTTTGTTATATGAGTAAGGTTGGCTGATACTCTAGTTTGTAACAGCCAGGGGGTGTGCAAGGGTAACAGCCATTGCGTGCTTGCTTGTAGACCAGTTACATGCGCTTTACCGTCGTTCGTGCGTTGTAGTGAGTTATAATCTTTACCTTGATAATTAATCTGTGTTGCTTGTTCAACAATAAAGTTATCCATAGCATGATTAAAACCAAGTAACTGAGCGCTTATATCTTCTTGTAACCAACTGACAGAAAGTGTGCTGGTATTAGCAATAACAGACTCTAAATTTGGGTTGCCAAGCTCTGCATAAGGTAGGCCACCTGAGTTAACATGTAGCTTAGGGTTTAAATCAGAATAATTAGGTCTGTTAAGTGTGCGGCTATAACTTGTTCGCCATTGCCAATCGTTAGATGCTTGCCATTTTAGTTTGAACGCAGGTAACCAAGCGCTGGCTCTTTGGCTGCTATTTAAAGGGATTAATTCACCTTGTTCGGTTAGTTGTGTGCCGTATGTTTTGCTTAATGTATCGCTGTAACGCAGGCCTGCATCTAAAGATAATTGCGCAAATTGCCAGTGTGATGAAAGATACCCTTCTTTCGATGCAAACGCGACTTTATAGCTATTGAGTTGGTCACTAGGCGTCATCTCATTAAACGGTAAATTAATATCATACAGTTGGAACAAATCACTTTTGGGGATCAACCAAGGTTGTACTGCTGAATTCATAAACCCAGCTGTAAAATCATTACTGATGGGCTCAAGCCAGCGGCCATCTAAGTGCGGTAAAGCCTGTAGTGCAGCAGAGCTTAAGCTGACATCTTTACGCGTATAGTTATAGTGTTGTGTTGAATGTAAAAAGCCAAAATCAAGAGCCTGCAAGCCAAACTCAGTAGCACGATGCCAATGACCATCGATCCCTGATTCATCAACTTGGTTAAGTACATTGATTGTACGTTTGCTCATTTGATTAATATGTGAGTAGCTACTTACTAACCCTAAATTGCTTTCAAAACTGTATTCATCAACAACGTTACTTTGTAAAGCAACATAAGCCTGCATTGGAGTAAGCGCAACATGGACTCGGGCTATAGGGTCATGGGTACTGCTATTGGCTTCGCTGTGGCTGTAAAAAGGAGATAAAGTTAGGTATTGATTTGGCTGCCACTTGGCATCTAATTGCAGAGTTTGGTTTGAGTAATAAAGATTAGACTCTTCGCGACTGGTTTTAGCACTTACATTATTAAAGACAAGTTGGTCTAGGCTATTTTGCTCATTACTTACATGAGCTTGAGCTGACTGACTCTGTGGATTAATCGAAATACGGTGCTCATCAAATGAAAAGTCAGTATCGGACCTAAACCAGAGGGTATTGATAGCTAATTGATCTGTAGGCTGCCAAGCTAAAGCGCCATAATAGGTCGCACGGGTGCGATCTTCATTTTCAATTGTCAGCGCTAAGCCATCGGTGGGCACTAAAGTGTTTTCGTTAATATCAGGCCATTGATACCCACTTGTGGCGCCGCCGTTTTCGCCCCAATGCCAGCTTTCAAACTGAAATTGCCGTTGTAGACGGTTTTCGTAATTCATTTTAAAAATGCCCCCTAAATCGCCGTTTGCACTTTTACCATTTGCAGTTAAGCCAAAACTTGGTTGAAAGTTTTTTTCACCTTCAAGCGCGGCGGCTGTGAGCATTACTTGCACGTTATTGTCTTGATATGCGAGGGGATCATCACTCAATAAATTTACGGTTGCGCCTATTGCGCCACTTGGCAAGCTCGGCTCTGCTGTTTTATACACAGTAATATTTGAGAATAGCCCTGCGTTAAAGATATCAAATCGATGTTGTTGCCCATACTGGTTAGAGTTACGAACGTTTTCGGTGTTGGCGAGGCGATGACCATTAAATAAAGTTAATTGATACTCTGCACCTAACCCCATGGCATTAATATTAAGTGCTTCGCCGCGATCGCGTGTAATACTCAAGCCAGGCACTGCTTGCAGAGCTTCAGCTAAGTTCTCAGCCGGTAACTGTGTGAGCATTGCACCTATTGCCACTTCACTTTCTCCGGTGTAATCACTTTTTACTTGCTGTGCATAATCTACCGCTTGTTGGTAATTGTTATTGTACATTTGAGAAGACGAGGTTGAGGGTAGTTGCCCTGTCACTGTAACCTCTTCTAGTTGCTTAGAGTGATTAGTTATAGGCGGCGTTTTAATTGATGTTGGTGTTTTAAAAATAACGATGCCAGCAGCTGTTCTTTGCCAACTCAATTGATGAGGAGTTAACCATTTATTCAGTGTCTCTTCGAGGGATGTAGCTTGAACGGGCTCTACCGAGAGCCCTTTTAGTATTGTGTTATCATAAATTAAAGCTGTAGAAAATTGCTCAGACAGATGTGTTAGTTGCTTTATTAAGTTCGTCGTTGTGGCATTGGCAGTAAAAGAAAGGCCCAATAGTGCTACACATAAAGAACAACTTATACGCAACATTTATGAACGGCCTTCCTATTTCATCAAACCCACAGTGTGAATACTTTAGATGAACAATTTATGACATTGTTTTATTAAGTCATAAATAATATTAACCTACTCTTTTATTACGGTGCTGATAGAACAATGCTGTCGTCAAATTGATTAACTTCAAGTTGATTTAACTGTGCGATTAAAGATGCAGCACCTAATACATCTGCCGTTTTAAAGCGGCCACTTACACGCAAACTTGCATCCACATTACTCAATATTAGTGGTTTATCGGTATAGCGATTGAGTTGAAAAATAGCATCATTAATAGTGACATTTTCTAAATCTAGCCAGCCAAGCTGCCAATCCGGTTGCTCAGCTTTAAATGTGGTGACGACAATATTATTACCTTTAACGCGAGCGCGTTGGCCCTTAATGAGTTCTTCACGTTGTGAATTATCACGTGTGTTTACTGCCACTTTGCCATGAAACACATCAATTGTTGTTTCACTTAAAGTTTTATCAATATTAAAAGCGGTACCTAACACACTAACTGTTGCATTGCCGGTATCAATGGTAAATGGACGTTGCTCATCGCGTTTAACTGCAAAATAGGCTTCTCCTTTACTCAGCGTTGCCTGTCTGGTTTTACTATTTTCATGAAATTGCAGATTTGTTTGCGTATTTAACGCAACGTCAGAGCCATCCGATAAGGTAATTTCGGTCGCTGACGTTGCCGTAAATTGTTGCGAGGCAATGAAGGTAGCAGGCGTTGTTGTAACTTCAGGGTTTAATTGTGCCACGCCTATTACCGCCATGATAACGCTCGCTGCTAGTGCACTGCCCCACAGCCAAAAGTTAGCATGAGTGTTGGTTTTTTTATGTGTTGACACTGCAACGTTAACTGGCGTATCTAGCTTTTGCAGTGCTTCGGTAAGTGCCGCATCTTGCCAAATAGCTTGCTTTAGTGGATCTTTCTTTTCATCGTCATGTTTGGATGAGGTGACCATGTTATTTCTCTATCTATCTCTAATACTAATATAACGATTTAACGTTCACTAAGGGGACATTTAGTCAGCAATAAATTCGCTTATTGCGTCTTTAAGCATGTCCATAGCGCGTGAAATATGCTTTTTAACCGCTTCTTCTGATAACCCTAAGCTCTGCGATATTTGTTGACGGCTTTCACCATGTAAGCGACGGCGAATAAACACATCACGGCGCAGTGCCGGCATTTGCGTGAGTACTTTTTGGTATAAACGCAGGCGCTGTTCATGTTCTAGCAAATTCTCAAGTGACAGCTCATCACTCTGTGGTTCGTGCTCTAGGCTTTCGGGAGATTTATTTTGCTCTCGATGATGATCAATTACTAAGTGCTGTGCCATGCGATAGCCATAGGCTAACGGATTATCAATATGCGCTGTACATTCAATTTTTAATGCTTTCATCAGTAGTTTTTGAAATAAATCATCGGCATCAGCTTGTTCGCCTACAGCCCGACAAAAGAAGTTTTTTAGTGCATCTTGATTGGCAATAAAGCACTTGACTAGAGGTCGACTTTGTTGGCCTTGTGCGCTGATCTGAGGTAGCGGCGTTTGTATTTGGGGCATCAGTTTTTTAATCGTTATCTGCAGCATCGGGTCTTTAATAGACGCTCATACTAGAGCAAAGGTGACACCTTTTTTATGATGTTTTGATGACATTTTTATGATTACAGTGTCGCAAAACCGACACAAAAACTTCATCGAATAAATACGTCCCCTATTAATTTTTTGCAGCGTCATTAGTAGCGAAATCAATTTTAAGTCGTAATACATACAACAGGAACAATATGATGACTAAGCGAATTATTACCCTATCACCTTTAGCATTGGCATTAAGCTCGTTACTTGTCGCGCCAAGCTACGCACAAGACACTGAAAACGATGAGCAAGCAATGGAGCAAATTGTTGTAACGGGTAGCTATATTAAAAGTTTAGAAAAAGCGATAGACCTAAAGCGAACCAATATTGGCTTTTCAGATTCGATAGTCGCTTCAGACATCGCTGATTTTCCTGAACAAAACCTTGCTGAAGCATTACAACGTATGCCTGGTGTGACCATTGAACGAAATAAAGGCTTAGGTCAAAAGGTGAATGTACGAAGCTTGCCGAGTGAGTTTACTTTTGTGTCGATTAATAACCTTGCTACGGCATCGGGAAGTGGTGGTCGTGATGTTGAATTTGACCTTTTTGCATCGGAAATTATTCAAAGTGTTACAGTAAAAAAATCACCGACTGCGGCGGACGAGGAAGGTGGTATTGCGGGAGCCGTTGCTATTACTACAGCACGACCGTTTGATTATGAAGACCGTAAATTAGTCGCGTCGGTTGAAGGTGCTTATAACGATATTTCAGAGCAAACAGATCCTAAAGTGGCATTTTTAGCCAGTGACACATTTGGCGACTGGGGAGCACTTGCTTCTTTTGCTTATTCACAGCGTACTAACCGCACTGACAGTAATTCTGGCATTAATTTTCGTCCGCTTTCGCGTTGGTTAGAAAAGAAGGGCTCATCACAATGGCAGTCAGATCAAGCGGCAGATGTACTCGAGCGTGATACCGGCATTACTATAAATGATCGCTTTGATAGTGATGAAACAAGTCGAGTAGTATTTTTAGATAAAGTAGGTGATCGTGCCTACCTGACTGAGCAAGAAAAGTGGGGAGCCACGCTCTCATTACAATATAAACCGAGTAGCGAGTTTAGCTTAACGTTTGATGGCTTATTAGGTAACTTTGATGATCACGAAGATGAATATGATGCTGCGGCTTATACCGCATCAAGTATCAGTTCGTTAGAGCGTGTTAATGAATATGACAGTTCAACCCTTAGTGATTACGGCATTACGGTATTAACTGATGTTGACTATGCTGCAACACAGCACGAGTTTTTAAGTAAAGAAAACAGCAGTGACACAGATTATCAGCAATTCAGTATTGCGATGGACTGGTTAGTTGGTCAGTGGGATGTGTATGGTTTAATCGGTTACAGTGGCGCAGATAAATCAACCGAAACAACTAACTTAAAGCACACAGCTTATCGTGCAACGCGTTCACGCTATACCAGTACTGGCGCTGAGACCATCCCAAGTGATAACCCAGATACATTTGATATGTATAATTCTCCAGAGGCCTATTTATTTGATTATAACGAAGTAAATCTTGAGGCTATTTCTGATGATAAATATGCTGCACAATTAGACTTTTCTCGCCAACTTAACTTAGATTTTTTTCCTGCATTAAGCAAAGTACAGTTTGGTGCTCGTTATACTGACAAATCAAAAGAGCGTAACTATGGCACTAACCGAGTTACAGGGCCATCAGCGGGAGATTCATCTTGGGTAGGCACGCGCACGCTTGCCGACAGTCAGCTTAGTAGTATTTCAGAACTTGTTAACGGTGGGGAGTATTTGTCTGAAGTGTCTTCTAAGCAAGATTGGAGTCAGATCTCTAATAGCTATGCCCGCAACCAACTTAGATATGCTGGCTTTGCTGTTGATTTTGAACCAGATCAATACTACCAAGTAGAAGAAAAAACGACGGCAATTTACGCAATGGCTGACTTTGCTTTCGATATTGGTGATATGCCGGCAACGCTTAATACAGGTGTGCGCTATATTGATACAGATGTAAACTCATCAGGTTATCATCAGGTTCAAAATGATGATGGCTCTACAAACTATACCTCAGCACCAGTATCAAAAAGTGGTAACTACACTGACTTATTACCAAGCGTAAACTTTACCCTTGAGCTAAATGACGACGTGGTATTACGTGCCGCAGCATCAGAAACGTTAATGCGCCCTGCTCTTACGGATATTGCTTATAAACGTACTGTAAGCTTAGGCGAATTTAAATACCGCGATGGTAACCCCGATTTAAAACCAACCTATGCTGATCAATGGGAAGTTGGTTTAGAGTGGTACTTAGAAGAAGGTGGTTTACTTGCGGTTTCTTATTTTGAAAAAGAAATTGAAGGCGTAGTACGTGAATCACTTACTGGTGTAGTGGAAGGCGTAACAAAATACAACGATAACGGCACAGTGGATGGTGTGTATGACTTTGATGTTTATCAAAAAGTGAATGCTGAAGGCTCGTATGACGTTAGTGGTATTGAGTTTATTGCGCAAATTCCGTTTGTGCGTTTTCATAGCATGCTAGAAGGTTTTGGTATTAATGCGAACTACACTACGTTAGATAACTCGTTAACGGGTGCCTCTGATTTAGGCATTCCAACGCCGCCAGAAGGCCTTGCTGATGAAACCTATAACCTGACTTTTTATTATGAAAACGACAGCTTTGACGCGCGTATTTCATATAACTATAAAGATAAATACGTAGAGTATATTGAGCGTGATATGTATCCAGTTTACCGTGATGCATACGGTCAAACCGATGTTTCTCTAGGCTACAATATTAATGATGTTGTTAAAGTGACTCTTGAGGGCATTAATATTACTGGCGAAGAAACTAAAGGTTATACCTTAGATCCTGCCTTCCCGACAATGTATGAGTTTTCAGGCCGACGTGTATCGTTAGGTTTTAGAGCTATTTTTTAAACCTTAATTACTGCAACAGCCGGAAGCTTATGCTTCCGGCTTTTTCGTTACTTAGAATTAATTTTCTAAGTGCTAGGCACAGGACTTTTATATGAAGTTATTATTATCTCTGCTCATAGGTTTAATGAGTGCAACAGTTCAAGCAGCTCCACCGATTAAAACGCAAATTGCCTTTGTGCCCGACATTCATTTTCATGATATTTATGGTGATTACTCAGGCGATGGCTTTAAAGGAATTGAGCTGTATAAAGGCGAACAGCCCGTCAGTATTCGCAGTATGCAGGCGCAAATTCATTCTACTCGATTATTTAATGAAAACTATTTTGCATTAATTGCGACCTTAGATGACATTGCAGCGAAAGGAATAAAACTAGTTGCATTACCCGGCGATTTTACTGATGACGGCCAACCCGTCCATTTGAATGGTTTAAAAGCGATTTTAGCTGATTACGCTAAACAATATGACATGCGTTTTTTTGCCATTCCGGGGAATCATGACCCTGTTAAGCCATTTAAAAGCGCTGGCGGCAAGGCCGACTTTTTGGGCTCTCAAGGGCAGCAAATTGGTATTTATTCAACAGATCATCCACGTTGTAAAGCAGATACTAAAGATGATTTGTTAGTATGCAGCGATAAAATCGCTCATGCAGGTTATCAGGAGATTGTTGATATAATGGCGGCTTTTGGTTTGCAGCCAGATAGCCGCGATTTACTCTGGGAAACACCATTTGGCAAGCGGGCATCGCTTACTGAGCGAAGTTATACTCAGTGTGCGCACAATGATAAATCACGCTGTAATCAAGTACCTGATACCAGCTATTTAGTTGAACCTGTTGCAGGACTTTGGCTGTTGGCCATAGATGCGAACGTGTATATTCCTGAGTTTAAAAATGACCACTTAATGTTTCAAGGTTCAGGCAACGCAGGTTATAACAAGGTACTCACAGAAAAGCCATTTTTATTGAATTGGATCACACAAGTAGTGCAAAGGGCAAAAGCTGAAAATAAAACCCTGATTGCGTTTAGTCATTTTCCGATGGGGGAGTTTTACGATGGCCAAACTGCGTCGATTAAATCACTATTTGGTGACAATGCTTTTCAACTCACTCGAGAGCCTAACAGTGATACTCGAAAACTACTCGCTGAAACAGGTTTAAAACTGCATATTGGTGGGCATATGCATATGAATGACACATCGGTCATAGAGAGTGAACATAACACCCTCTTTAATATTCAAGCACCTTCAATCGCGGCGTACCGCCCTGCTTATAAGTTAGTTACACTTAATAATCAGTTAGCGAAGGTGGATACAATTACAATTGATAACGTTGCCCAGTTTGATTTGCTCTTTAGTGCATATCATAAAGAGCATGACTATCTGATGAAAAACGCCCCAGAACAACAGTGGAATAAGCGTATTTTGACAGCCAAAAGTTACCATAGTTACAGCAAAATGCACTTGCAAGCTTTGGCAAAGTGGCGGTTTATTCCTAGGGAGTGGCCGAAGGAATTTCGTGAGCAAGTACTGAATATGTCGTTGTTAGAGGTTACAGCTTTGTTTAATGCTGATATTCAACTATCTAAAACACAGCAACAAGGCTTGCAGGCTAAAACTGTACTCGATTTTGTCGTGGATTTTTATTTGGTGAGAAATGCTGGAACCCTTGCTTTCGCTGATATTACTCAAGCTACTCAGCAAATCTATCAAACAATGGCCAAGGTGTTAAATAACAATACAAGGTGCATTGTTAGCCGTGAGGCTAAGGGTAAAAACATTTGCCAGCTAAAGTCCGCCCTAACGCAAGCATTCAACATTTACGATAATCTTAACCATGCGCTGCCAGATAGATGCTTGATTATTGATATGTCAGAAAGTAAGTCGTTGCAAAACTGTGCCGCGGATACAGTGTCGTCATAACTCAGGCTGAGTAATTTGTATGATGTAATGGGGGTTTACAGTTTTATGAAGAGCTTGATGAGGACTATTTATAGATAAAAAGCGCGAGAGTTAACACTCTCGCGCTGTTCTGTAAATATGCTTAGTGCTTTAATTAAATATCAAAGCGGTCGGCGTTCATTACTTTAACCCATGCTTTAACAAAGTCTTGCACAAAGCGCTCTTTGTTATCGTCTTGGGCGTAAAATTCAGCCAGTGCTCTTAAAATAGAGTTTGAGCCAAATACTAAATCAACACGTGTTGCTGTCCATTTGGTGGTGCCAGAGCTGCGTTCAACGATATTAAAGGTCGTTTTGCTTGCAGGCTCCCAGCGGTTGTTCATATCGGTTAAATTAACAAAGAAATCATTTGTTAAAGTACCCACATTATCGGTGAATATACCATGTTGAGTGCCGCCATAGTTGGTACCAAGCATACGCATACCGCCAAATAACACAGTGACCTCTGGTGCAGTTAAACCCATTAGTTGGCTGCGCTCTAATAGTAGCTCTTCAGGTGATACTGAGTAGTCTTGTTTTAACCAGTTTCTAAAGCCATCGTGGATTGGCTCAAGCACATCGAAAGACTCTGCATCGGTCATCTCGTCAGTGGCATCGCCTCGCCCAGGTGTAAACGGTACAGTCACATTGACTCCAGCTGCTTTTGCAGCTTGTTCCACGGCGGCTGTACCAGCAAGTACAATTAAGTCGGCTAAACTAACTGGTTTGCTTAAGCCCGCTTGTACTTTTTCAAGTGCGCTTAATACCTTAGCCAAGCGCTCAGGCTCGTTACCTTGCCAGTCTTTTTGTGGGCTTAAGCGAATACGTGCGCCATTTGCGCCCCCACGGTGATCAGAGCTACGGTAAGTGCGAGCACTGTCCCATGCAGTGCTGATCAAATCATTCGCTGCAATCCCACAATTTAGTAATTTATCTTTAAGCTCACTTATTTCAGGATCTGATAAGGTGTAATCGACACTTGGAACTGGATCTTGCCAGATCAGATCTTCACTTGGTACATCTGCGCCTAAATAACGCGATTTAGGGCCTAAGTCACGGTGGGTGAGCTTAAACCAAGCGCGCGCAAATACATCGCTAAAGTACTCAAAGTCATCGTTAAAGCGCTCGATGATTTTGCGATAAGTCGGGTCCATTTTCATTGCCATATCGGCATCGGTCATTATTGGGTTTAAGCGAATTGATGGATCTTCTACATCAACAGGTTTGTCTTCTTCTTTAATATTTACAGGTTCCCACTGGTGCGCACCTGCTGGGCTTTTGGTAAGCTCCCAATCATAGTTAAGTAATAAGTAGCAATAACCGTTATCCCATTTAGTCGGGTGTGTAGTCCACGCACCTTCAATGCCAGATGTCATGGTATCGCGGCCAATACCACGGGTTTTATGATTGTTCCAACCTAGCCCTTGCTCGAATACATCGGCAGCTTCTGGCTCTGGGCCTAGGTTTTCTTCGCTACCGTTACCGTGAGTTTTACCAACAGTATGACCACCGACAGTAAGGGCTGCCGTTTCTTCATCATCCATCGCCATGCGGGCAAAGGTTTCACGTACTTGTGCTGCGGTTTTTAATGGATCTGGCTGGCCATTAACCCCTTCAGGGTTTACGTAAATTAGGCCCATTTGTACTGCCGCTAATGGGTTTTCCATAGTGTCAGGCTTGGCTACATCACCATAGCGACCATCACTTGGCGCGAGCCATTCTTTTTCAGCTCCCCAATACACATCTTTTTCTGGGTGCCAAATATCTTCGCGGCCACCGGCAAAACCAAAGGTTTTTAAACCCATTGATTCATACGCCATGTTACCGGCTAAAATAATTAAGTCAGCCCATGATAACTTGTTACCATATTTTTTCTTGATAGGCCAAAGCAAGCGGCGTGCTTTATCGAGGTTGGCGTTATCTGGCCATGAGTTTAAAGGTGCAAAACGCTGGTTTGCAGTACCACCACCGCCACGGCCATCCGCTAAACGATATGACCCTGCCGAGTGCCACGCCATACGGATCATTAAACCACCATAGTGGCCCCAGTCAGCAGGCCACCAATCTTGGCTTTGCGTCATTAAGTTTATTAAATCTGTTTTGACCGCTTCAAGATCCAGTTTTTTAAACTCTTCGGCATAATTAAAATCATCACCGTAGGGATTGGTTTTTGTGTCGTGTTGATGAAGAATGTCGAAATTTAAGGCGTTTGGCCACCAATCAGTGTTGGATTTTGACGCTTGTGTATTGCTACCGTGCATGATTGGGCATTTGCCCGCACCTGAATTGCTCATTTTCAGCTCCTGTATCGGAATAAAAAAACTCTATTTATTAAAGCTACGCTTAAAGTTTAGTTCAAAATAACCAACTTGCTATTTAACTTAATTGGTTGATAACTCAGTCTTATAGAAGTTCATTTAATAAATTCAATATAGATGATTAACGATTAAAAACTAGATCAAGATCAATGTTTAAAACGATTGGGGTAATCAATTAATCTGATAGTTAGTTTGTAAAAAGCGAAAGGAAGATGAAAGCTTGTGATGACCAACCTCGTTTAATGTGCAAAAAGCACTCTGATTTCTTTACATGTTAGGTGTGTGGGGTAAAGTGATAATAAACAGGTGCGCTTGATGTTTGCTATTACCGAAGCAAAACATGCGACGGCATTTCCAACCACGCTGATCCAAGGTTTAGACTGGCTCTATGCAAAATAGCGCGGACATTAAAAAGCCCACTGATAAATTACTATCAGTGGGCTATTAATACGTTAAAACGTATTAACTAAAACAATAGTTTAGATACAAACGATGTTTTCAGCTTGTGGGCCTTTTTGACCTTGAGTAACAGTAAACTGTACACGTTGGCCTTCAGCTAGCGTTTTGAAGCCGTCACCGCTGATAGCGCTGAAATGAGCGAAAACGTCAGGCCCAGATTCTTGCTCGATAAAGCCAAAACCTTTTGCTTCGTTGAAAAACTTAACTGTACCAGTTGTAGTAGTCGACATAATAAATATCCTAGAGATTAATAAAAGTGTGCCTAAAATCAGGCGGTTTAGCTGAAAAAACAAGTATTTAACTGAGGATAACGCGATGAATTATTACTAATAACAACGTGGTACGTACAAATAAACAGAATTTCTTTCAAACTTATGAGCATTAACGGGTTATTACTAACCCATTAACTAAAAATTAGATGCAAACGATATTTTCAGCTTGCGGGCCTTTTTGACCTTGAGCAACAGTAAACTGTACATGTTGGCCTTCAGCTAGCGTTTTGAAGCCGTCACCGCTGATTGCGCTAAAGTGAGCGAAAACGTCAGGCCCAGATTCTTGCTCGATAAAGCCAAAACCTTTTGCTTCGTTGAAAAACTTAACTGTACCAGTTGTAGTAGTCGACATAATAATATCCTAAGAATTAATAAAAATGTGCCTAAAATTGGGCAATTTAGCAGGAAGAAAACAAGTATTTAACTGAGGATAACGCGAAGGATTATTACTAATAACAACGTGGTACGTACAAATAAACAGGGCTTTCTATCAACCCGATGCGAAGCAGGATAACAGTAACTGAAACTACATAACAAGCTTTATTTATTTTTCTTTTTTATTTTAAGGGGGCTTTTTGCGTCGTTTTCAAGCTATGCGGCTATTTACTCGATTGCTCTTTCTGTTCGTTTTTTCATAGAAGGTGGGATCAGGAGGGATGAATGTCTAAATTTTCATCCACTCCAAAGCAGTTAACGTTACAGTATTCTAAATTCAATATTTATTCAGCAATTGCTATGGCTATTTCAACCTCATTGGCGCTTTTATAGTATTCATAGTCGCAGTTGTAAGTTCGAGTATATTTACAATCATCAGAACTAAAGTATTGCCAGATCTCTCCCCACAAATCGATTACGGTATCGGGCATTTCACCTGTAGCGTAAAACACTAAATATGCCCCCGGTGCTGTGGTAACTTCAATTGAGTTTGTAACTTTAATGCTTGAGTCATTGCAGCAAGCAATCACATCAAAGTCACCAGTCATATCTGTTTCGTAATTAGTGTACACACCATAAACATGGGTTTTCGCTGTTAGTTTAGCGCCGTATTGCTCTGTAAATTTTTGCCATAAACCGGCTATTTTAGCTGTGTCGGTGTTCATTTCATTGGCATTACATGTTCTGATTCTTAGGCCTGTTAAGGTCTTACTTTCAAGCTGTTTTAACTGCATACCGACTTTCCTTTATATGTGAGTTCACAGGTTAACTTAACAGAAATTGCTTTAAAGGTTTAATTTATCGACTTAAATACTGTTTATTGATTTTATGGTATCTATCACTGTATGCATACGTTTTGCTAACGGCCGATTACGATGATGGCATACATAAATAGACTCACTAATTGGGTTTGCTAAGTGATGGATTTTTATTTGCTCAGGTTTATTAAATGCCCCCACTGCATGAGCGGGTAAAACAGTGAAGCCGAGTCCTAGGCTTACAGGTTCGAGAATCAAACTAATCTGATTAGAAAACCCAGTACGTTTTATTTGATTAATATGCTCAAACTCAGAATAGTTCTCACTAAGGAGTAGTTGCGCATGGTGTTTGGCATCCGGGTGAGATATGAAGCCAAGTTGACATAACGTTTGCCAAGTAGGGAGTTCACAATTAGCTGGTGTAATTAATAATAGCGCTTCTTTGCCAATCTTGTGACTGGTTATCTCAGTTAATGTTGGGGCCTGAGTTAAAAAGCCAATATCAGCACTGTGATTAGCAACAGCGTGTTCTACACTTTCATTTGGTGCAAAACGATAATCTATATTGAGGTTATGATGAGTCGCTTGTAAGTTTAATAGCTGATCATAAAACTTTAACCCGCAACTGCCTGGTGATTGCACTTTCACATCACCGCTATATGGCGAGTCGTTATGTAACTCTTGTTCTAGAAATTGCCAGTCTTTGAGTAGCCGACTGCCCCTTTGATATAGGCTTTGCCCTTGAGCTGTTAGGGTAAATTGCTTTCCGTGACGCTCAAGGAGTAGGCAGTCTAGTTGCTGTTCTAGTTTTTTTATATGTTGGCTCACACCTGATTGCGTCATAAACAAGCGTTCGCTGGTGCGAGTAAAGTGGTTAACTTCAACAAGTGTACAAAACGTATTTAACCAAGCTGGATTTATCATTACAAAACGTACTTATAATTATGAGTAATGATAATTTTACTTAATGATTTATAGTTCGTAAAGTAAGCACTCAAACAAATCATGATGCAACAGGAGCACAGGTTATGAGTAACGTTTACCCACGTAATTTTTCACATATTGGTATTTCAGTCCCTGATCTAGATAAGGCAGTTGAGTTTTACACGCAAGTTTTAGGTTGGTATTTGATAATGAAACCAACCGAGATAGCAGAAGATAAGAGCCCAATAGGCGAAATGTGTACGGATGTATTTGGTGCAGGTTGGGATAAGTTTCGAATCGCGCATTTATCAACTGGCGACCGTATAGGGGTTGAAATTTTTGAGTTTAAAAATCAGCAAAACCCAGACGATAATTTCGAATACTGGAAAACAGGCATCTTCCACTTTTGTGTTCAAGATCCTAATGTAGAAGAGTTAGCAGAGCGCATTGTTGAAGCTGGCGGTAAAAAGCGCATGGCTGAGCCGCGTTACTATTACCCAGGTGAAAAACCATATCGCATGATTTATATGGAAGACCCATTTGGTAATATCCTTGAAATTTATAGCCACAGCTATGAATTAACTTATAGCGACGGTGCTTATTAAAGTAATTTATAATGCACTCCATTGGGCTGCATTATTGTTTTTTTGATACGTAAATTTAACCCTTATTATTTTAAAATGCTTTTTGTTGTTATTGATTCATGTAGTTTGAATTGGCAGTGGTTAGCACTATCTGTAAACGCCCTTTACAGTATAAAAGCTAGCCAGCTTTTATTCATCACGATAAGATGAGGTATATATTAAACAACAAGAACTAGAATGAATGTTAAATAAAACCAACGCATTAATTTATTTATTAGCTTTTAGCAGTGGCTTTAGCATTATGGGGATCGAGCTACTCGGTGGGCGTATTTTAGCGCCTTACTTTGGTAGTAGTGTACACATCTGGGGCAGTATTATTACCGTCTTTATGCTTAGCTTATCGTTTGGTTATTTACTTGGCGGTAAACTGTCGATTAAACAACCTTCGTTAACCAAATACGGTCTTATTTTTTTAGTGGCAAGCATTATGGTGCTGCCGATAGCGCTGTTTGCAGAGCCTATTATGGAGTTCATTTTTACCCACGTTGAGGATAGCCGCTACGGCTCACTACTTGCTTCTACCGCGCTATTTTTTATTCCAACCATTATTTTAGGCATGATCTCACCCTACTCGGTGCGTTTATTAGTAACCGACAGCGAACGTAGCGGCCAAGTAGCTGGCGGATTATACTTTGTAAGCACATTGGGAAGCGCTCTAGGTACTATCATTACTTCGTTTTACATGGTGCTGGCGTTCGATGTAAACACCATAATTATCGGGTTTGCGAGCTTTATAGGGTGTTTAGGTTTATTAGCCATTGTGGTTGATTCAGTCACTAAGAAGGAAGCTGTTTATGCGTAATTACTTTCACCTAATTGCGGTTTTAGCTTTATTCGCAAGTGCGCCGACAATGGCTGATATTATTCATAAGGAACGTTCACTCTATCGTAATATTTTAGTGGAAGAAAATGGTGATTTACGCTGTTTAAAGTTTGACGAAAAAACGCGTACAAGCAGTCAAAGTTGCATGTATGTTAGTAAACCAAAAGAATTGGTTTTCAATTACACTAAACTCACATTTGCTAGTTTATTAATGATAGACAACCCACAAAATGTACTGATCATTGGTCTTGGCGGCGGCACGCTTTCTAATGTAATACACCAACTTTATCCCCAAGCAAGTATAGAAAACGTTGAAATAGACCCTGCAGTAATTAAAGTTGCACGAGATTATTTTGATTTTATCGAAACCGAGAAAGTCACTGCAAAAGTACAAGATGGGCGTATTTTTATAAAGCGGGCAGCGATTAAAAAGGAGCAATATGATTGGATCATTCTTGATGCGTTTAATGGTGATTACATACCCGAGCACCTTCTAACCAAAGAGTTTTTTGACGAAATAAAAAGTGTATTGGCTCCTAACGGTATCATTGCTGCAAACACATTTTCTTCAAGCAAGCTCTACCAACATGAATCAGCGACCTATCATGCCGTGTTTGGTGATTTCATCAATGTGACAACGGAAAAAAACAGCAACAGAATCATTTTAGCGGGTTTTAAAGCACCTCCAACAACGCAAGAAATTGCACAACGCATTGAAAAACTAACCCCGTTATTATCACCATATAACATTGATATTAAAGCTATTAGCCAAGGAATGAAATCGACTAAGAACAATCAAGATTGGCCTGCTGATACCAAAGTACTTACTGATCAGTACTCCCCTGCTAACTTACTCAACTTTTAGTATCTATATGTAATGGCCATTTAGTTGGCCATTATAGTCAAATATTTATGTGCTTTATGGTAACTGCACTACCCTATTTATAAACAATGATGACTAACGCAATATTTACTTAGCAAGCTAAGTAATGTTAAACTAGTTAGCATGCTAACTATAAAGGGTGGTTATGTCTTTACCATTTCATGAAACTTTAGATTTATCTTTGTGCGGTAACATGGGCCGTGTGCATCGTTTGTGCCGGGAAGCTGTAACAGCAGCTGTGGAGCATTTGGGATTAACACAGTCTCGTTGGACCGCGATGATCCATATAAACCACTTACCTGATGGCGCTACACAACAGCAGCTAGCCCACAGTTTAGGTATTGAGATGCCTTCACTCACCCGTACGGTTAAGCAACTTGAGCAACAACAGTTAATTATTCGACGCGTAGATGAGGACGATAAACGTAGTCGGAAAATTTATTTTACTGAACAAGGTGAGCAATTGCTAAGCACACTTAAAGTATTGATCACTGACGTTAAGCAACAGTTATACGCAGGACTAAGCAATGAGCAATTAGATATGATGGCTTATGGGCTTGTGCAAATGGAAGAAAATGCGCGTCGTTGTTTAACACGTTTAAATGAAGAGAAATAAATAATGACGCCAGACCAAAAATTTGCCCGTTATGTGAAAATATCACTTGTTGGGTTTATCTTACTTTTTGCGTATTTTGTGATTGCAGATATGTATTTACCGGTAACTCCTCAAGCGCGTGTTTATCACCCGGTAATACAAGTGACGCCGCAAGTAAGTGGCCGTGTAAACAAAGTCTTGGTTAATAATAACCAAGCTGTGAAAAGTGGTGAGGCACTGTTTTTAATTGAACCCGCTCCTTTTGAATTAGCGGTTGAACAAGCGCAATTAACCTATGCCGATGCGCAATTACAAAATCAGCGCTTTGATAGCAGTGTTAAAGCGATTGAGGCGCAGCTAGCAGCGGCTAATGCGAAGTTACATGAGCAAGAATTGCTATTTGATCGAAGCGAATCATTACTTAAAAAGCGTTCAATATCCGAGCAGGAATATGAAACTATCAGTGCTAATTATCAGTCAAGTAAAGCCAATGTTGCTGCCATTGAAGCGCAATTAACAGAAGCTAAGTTAGCACGGGGCCAACGCGGAGATGACAATCTTGCACTTCGCCATGCTAAAAACTTATTAGCGCAAGCAAAGTTGAATCTGTCTTATAGTAAAGTCAGCGCCGATATAGATGGCAAAGTGGCTAACTTACAAGTTAATAGCGGCACATATGCTAATAAAGGCCAGCCTATGTTAGCGATTGTCGCAAACAAAGCCGACTTGGTGGCTGATTTTCGAGAAAAGTCATTAACCAACTTTGGTCTAAAGAGTGCTGCAAAAGTGACCTTTGATGCTTTACCTGGTCAAGTGTTCGATGGTGTGATTAGCTCGTTTGAAGCCGGTGTAAGTGATGGGCAAATAAGTGCGAATGGTCTATTAAGCAGTACTGAAAACAGCAACCGTTGGGTAAGAGATGCGCAGCGTCAGCGTATCCACATTAAGTTAGATGAACCGCAATTACTAAGCAAGTTGCCCAGTGGCGCACGAGCAACAGTGCAGTTACTGCCTGAGTCAAGCATTGGACAGTGGTGTGCGAGTGCGCAAATTCGCTTTATAAGCTTGCTGCACTTCATTTACTAAGGGAGGCAGAATGTCGGTTCCTTCGCTTGATAAAAATGGTTTACGCCAAGCACTTCGAATCGCTGGCGGTAGCGCACTAGGTTTTAGCTTATGTAAGCTGATGAACTGGCCTAATGGCATCTTTTTTACTGTATACCCAATGCTATTACTTGGCTTAGTGCCCATATTAAATGCCCATATCATTCGCCAGTTTTTTGCCAGTGCCGCTTTTAGTGCCGTTTTTGTACTCGTTTTACAAGGCTTATTTTCACATTTGCCTGTGGTGATGACCTTACTTTGCTTTTTAGCGTTTGCCTTTTTGTTCTATCAGATGAGCCGTGGGGCAAATTTTTTGTTTGGGGCTTTGAGTGTGGTGAGTTTGTCTATTCAATTGCACTTTTCGAGTTATGTTAGTAGTGGCACGAGTATTTATCCGCTGATCATAAGCAACGGTGTTGCGGTAGTCGTTACGGTATTGGCTGCGGTATTAATGCATTTTGTGTTTCCAGATGTTGCACCGCGACCGGCTCGGGTAATGCCAACAAAAGCAGTCGAAAGCGTACGCCATGAAGTGTTGTTATGTGCCACGGTGGCCACTTTATCATTTGTGCTTTTTCAGGTGTTTGATTTACAAGATTCAATTTCAGCGCAAGCCGCCTCTATTTTAATTTTGTTTCCACTATGTTGGAAAGCTGCAGGTATGGCTGGTTGGCAACGTGCTATCGGTACGCTTATTGGTTGTAATTTGGCCTTAGTTTCGCAATTGTTTTTATATAATCATACTGATATTTTGTTATTCCCTGCGCTAATCTTATGGATTTTGACTTTTATTTTTAGCCGCTATCATATCATTGCCGGTGGAATTCCCGGTGTTGGTTTTGGTGTGATCACCACATTTGGCATTTTGTTTGGTCAATCACTCGGCCCTGGGCAAGACCTAGTTTATAGTGCTTTGTATCGTTTTTCGTCAGTATCCGTGGCTATTTTGATAAGCTTGTGCGCGGTGTATATTATGCACCATGTTTTGAATCGGTTTAGCGTTACACGCCACCATACCTTTGATTAAAAGCGTAGCGTTAGCAAAAAAGCTACGCTTAATAATCGAGAGTTTATTTTACTGTTGCGTCAAATTTATCTTCAACACACCGGCTGTAAGCGCCTTCGCTAAGGGCAAAGTAAGGCGTTTGATACGGCACGAGTTTACATTCAAAGCTCTTACCATCTGGGCGATACTGCTGCCATGTCCAATCTTCGTCCCAATGGATATTTAGGGCTCCGGAGCCATCGTTCGTAAAGCTATCTTGATTGCTACAATTAAGTACTTCGTTTGTTTCGATAGGCACATTTAAATACGCAGCAAACTGCTCGTAATAGGCAATACGATTAAGTGCTTGAGGTTTGTCATAGCCATGGCCGCATTCTATACCGCCATTAATGATATTAATTGTTGCGCCAAAGCCTGGGCTAATGCCGCGAGCTGTATCTGCTTCATTAGGCACCCATGAACCATCAATAACCGACATCATGTCAGGCTTTGGTGGTTGCGGGTAAACAAAAAAGAATACCGCTGAGGCTAAATTTAGCCAAGTATCAGCAACGAGTTCAGGGTTGTTAAGTAATACACTAACATCGGAGAACATAGCATCTGAGAACGGCCCATAGTTGTAGTTATATGACAGCTGCTTGGCTCCTCGGCCAAAGTATTTTAAGTATAAGCCTTGCTCATCGGTGCCACAGGGCCAGGTTTGTCCTTGCCATGTTGAAGGTGTGCATGAATTATTGTAACCACAACCAGCACTTGTTTCGCTACACCCAGCTTCGCGAATAAAGTACAAACCTTGACGCCATTGCGGGATGGCTGAATGTGGGTCGTGGCCTCCTGTTTCTTGAGTGAAATGCGCGAACATAGTCGCTAATGCTTTTCGACACACAGCTTCTGCTTTTTGCTCTGTTTCATAGTCATCACAAAAGGCGGGGAATTTAGCCACTGCTTGTAAAAATTTGCGATATGTATATTCTGGCGCACGATCTGGGAACAAAAACTCAAAACTTGCTTGATCAAGAATTTGCTCCAAACGTTTTACATTGGCAGGGTTTGCTGCACGAAGTGGGGTGACCGCTTCAACACTCGTGTTATCAAGCTTTCGTATGGTGTTTTTGACCTTGCTGAATAAGGGCGATGAGGTTTTTTGCTGCTCAGTATCAGCGACTATCGCAGCATCAATAAAGTAACCCCCGTTTGGATTAATCGTGACGCCTGTTTCATATGGGTCGCCAGATGGCGGAGTGACGGGGGGTTCAACTGGGGGCTCAGTAGGTGGTTCAACAGGAGGCTCTGTGGGAGGGTCAATCGGCGGCTCAATACTCGTAGTACAAGGAGTTGAATCTAGTTGCACAGCCCAGGCTCCCCATTGCGTAGCACCGGGTTCCTCACCTGGATTTGCCCACCATTTTGCTTTATATAGTGTACTTGCGTAGCAAACTTCACTCCCGCCAGCATATGATTTACTTGTTTGCCAAATTTCAGCAGCATGACTTTGCCAAGATACTATGGACAGCGCTGTCATCGCGACGCAGATAATCGATTTATTAAAATTCATCAGTGATCCTAAAATAGGGTTATACGATACTTTATCAATGAATTTCCATTATAGGCACAAATAAACTTAACGATCAATTAACATAATAAACAAATAATTTAAAAGTTGCTTGGTAATGCTTGGCATTTATTTACGTGGAATTAGCCACAGCGTTAGTGCGCCAGCTAATATTCCCCAAAATGCTGAGCCAACAGAAAACATTGTAAGATCAGACGCTGTAACTAAAAAAGTGATCATAGCTGATTCAGTATAATAACTGTCTGATAATGCCTGCTGGAGGCTTGAAGCAATCGTAGTGAACAGCGCAATACCCGCCAATGCTAAAATTAAGGCTTGCGGTAAGCTTGCTACTAACCCTACTAATGTCGCTGCACCAATTGCCATCAGGATATAAAAAACACCTCCGGCAATGCTCGCCCAATAGCGTTTGGCTGGATCTCTATCTGCGTCGTCACTCATACAAATTGCTGCGGTAATTGCAGCTAAGTTAATGGCGTAGCCACCAAACGGGGCGATTATAATATTGGTTAAACCCGTTACGTTTAAAGACGCTGACACTGGTGCCGGGTAGTTATGTGCCTTGAGTACAGCAATGCCTGGCAGGTTTTGCGAGGTCATTGTGACAATATAAAGCGGAATGCCGATGCTGATCATCGCTTGCAAATTAAATTCAGGACTAATAAAAGCAAATTCACTCATTTTCCATTGCCAGCTGCTGGTATCTATTTGCCCTGTGGTACCTGCCATAACAAACCCTGCAATTAATACTATTAGCATAGTAAAGCGTGGCATTAAGCGTTTACTCAGTAGATAAACCAGCACCATAACACCGATTAATAACGGTTTTTCGGCCATAAAATTAAATACATCGATACCAAAGGTGACCAGTACTCCAGCAAGCATTGCACAGGCTAACTGACTAGGAATGCGCTGCATTATTTTTTCAAACCAACCAGTAATACCAGAGATAAACACCAGCAATGCACTAAACATAAAAGCGCCTACAGCTTGGTTTAAACTATAGCCTTGAGCGCTGGTTATTAATAGCGCAGCCCCTGTGGTCGACCAAGCAATCAATATCGGTATTTTGTAATAATACGAAAGGCCAATGGATGTAACCCCCATTGCAAGACCAAGCATTAATACCCAGCTTGCGACCAAGTCAGCAGTGCCACCAAGCACAATAACAACTTGATAGATTAATGCGATTGAGCTGGTAAAGCCGATGATCACAGCCACTAATCCAGCAGTCGCTCGGCTTAATAGTTGATCCGGTATTTGCATGCAGCGCCTTACAATTAAGTTGATTAAGTACCTATTTATACATACATTTTGCTGCGCGGCTAGGTATAAATCATTCATTATGACTAAGGTCTAAAATTACTTTGTAAACATTAACAAAATTTAATGTTCTCTCCACCTTTACGATATCTGTGGTTGAGTATAGTGGCTGACATAAGCTCAACAAGCCAATAAATAAATGAAATGGAGTAACATTATGGGTAATTTAAATTCAGCTAAACTTTTCAAACTCTCTGCAATTAGCGCGGTGGTTTTAACATTAAGTGCGTGTGGCAGCAGTAATTCAGACGGCGAGTCTGTGGTGCCACCTGTTAACAACGTGGTATTTCCAAGTGTTGTTATTGGTGAAGTTCAAGCAACGACAGCCAGCACCATTACTGTTAACCAGCTTGAGATACCAGCCAGTAATGTTGAAGTAGAAATTGATGGTGTAAATGCAAGCCTTAACCAAGTGAAAGTGGGTATGATGGTTGAGGTTGAAACCAATGGCGTTAGTGCTACCGAAATAGAATACGATCCTGACTTTAAAGGGCCAATTTATATACAAAATGATAGCGTCAGTATTGCTGGAGTGGCACTTAATAATTTTGATAGTAGCGAGTTAGCAAGCGGCGATTTGGTTGAGATAAGTGGCTATACTAGCGCATACAATACGCTAACGGTAACCTATCAACAGCCTATTGCTAATAACCAAGGTGAATTAGAAGTTGAAGGTATTATAAGTCAGTTAAATACCCAGCAACGTACATTTTCTTTGGGGAATATTGCTGTAAATTACCAACAAGCCGAAGTAGATGGTTTATTAAGCGAAGGCCAGTATGTAGACGTTGAAGGCTTTATGAGCGGCCAACAATTAATGGCTACAGAAGTCGATGCCGAACAAGATAATAGGTTTAATGATAATACTGATACCCAGCTAACGGGGCAAATTACTTGGCTTAATAGTGATGCAACATTAATGACGATTAATGGGCAATGGCAAGTTAGCGTAACTGCGCAGACTCAATTTGAAGATGGTACAGTATCAGACCTTGCTATCGGGCGATTTGTAGAAATAGACGCTTTATGGCAACAGGCAGATAACCTGTTTATTGCCCAAGAAGTTGACTTTGAATCATCAGAAAATAACGGTTCATTTGTACCTAACACGACTTTTTCAGTTACAGGTTTAGCAAGTTATGCACAAGGAGTTGTGGCTATTAATGGCATTACATTTACAATTAACAATCAAACTATATTTGATGATGGCTTAAATACTAACAACCTTAATGGTCAGTGGCTTGAGTTAGAAGGCATTATTGTTGATGATAAAAATGTAGTGAATGAAATTGAGCTCGCCGATGCTAATGAATTACTCGAGCTTAAAGGTTATGTTATTGCAGATGAAAACCAACAACCTACGCTTTGGGGATACATAAGTGAAGATGGTTCATTAGCGCAATATTTAGATCAGTATGTTGACCTTGAGTGCAATTTTGTTAGCGCTAATCAAGTTAGAGCATGCCAAATAGACGATTAATTAAATAAAACAGCCACAGCAAATGTGGCTGTTACACTGATTGCGGTGGAGGTAAAGCACCATGAAAAAATTACTGTTATTAAGCTTTTTATTTATCACCTCAATAAGTATTGCTGCAAGTACTGCTGTTTTTGATAAATTGCATCAGGCAAATGCTCCAAGCCCACAATCTATTTTGCAAAAAATAGAAAATGAATACGCACAAAAAGCAGTGATTGTAGAGTTTGAACTTGAGTTTGAGCATGGGAAAACTACTTATGAAGTAACCTTATATCAGGCTGAGAAACACCGTTTTATCGAACTTTTGGTGGATCAACAAGGTAAGCTTATTGAGTTAGAGTACGATGCGCCAGAAATTGATGAACAAGAAGAAATTGCGGCTGCCACTTTAATGAGCCAAAAAGGACTAACCATGCAAGGGTTAGTGGCACAACTTGACTCACCCGCTCACCAATACTTGCTAGAAGCACAGCTTGAGCAAGACATGGGGATCACTTATATGGTGGCAACCTTTGTAACTGAACAAGGACGCCATAAAAAAGCGATTGATTTGGCTACAGGTAAAGACTTGCCCTTACTGCGCTGGGGAAACTAAGGTGTGTTGCCTGCGACTTTAAGGTCAACAGATTCTAGGTTGAAGTACATAATGAAATTACTGCTGATTGAAGACGATAAGCAAAACCGCGAGTTTTTATATAAAGCGTTTAGTGAACAAGGCTACACGGTAGATACCGCAGATGACGGCCAGCAAGGGCTACTACTGGGTACGTGTGAAGAATACGACATTATTATTCTGGATCGTATGTTACCCAAGCTTGACGGTATCCAAGTATTGGCAGCACTGCGCGCTACAGGAAAAACCACGCCGGTATTAATTTTATCAGCGTTAGATAAAATCGATGACCGTGTAACAGGTTTAAAAGCCGGCGGTGATGATTACTTAGTAAAGCCGTTTGCATTTTCAGAGCTGATTATTCGTGTTGAAAATTTAATTAAACGCCAAGTCACTCAAGCGCCCATTAGCACTGTTCTGAAGTTAGCCAATTTACAGCTAGATTACGCGAATCACAAAGCAGATGTTGCAGGGCATACGCTTAGTTTACAGCCTAAAGAGTTTAAATTATTACGTTTTTTATTAGAGCATCAGGATAAGCTCGTCACACGTACCTTATTGTTTGAATCTGTGTGGGAATATAACTTTGATCCAGGTACTAATGTGATTGATGTGCATATAGCTAGGCTACGAAAAAAATTACAGCAACTCGATGCGGGCATTCATATCGAGACTATTCGTGGCGTGGGCTATCGTTTAGCAAAAGAGCAAAATTGTGCCAATTAACGACTCGTTATGGCGTCAATTTGACCCAAGAAATAGCTCTGTTTGGCGTTTAACTTTAGGCTTTGCAGTGATCATGGCGGTGATGTTAGCCCTAACCGTTGTGCTTATTTATCAGCTGTTATTAGGTGAGCAGAGTCGTCAAGTTGAACGACGCTTAAGCGCAGAGCAAGTCAGGATTGAAGGCCTTGCTAGTGAGTTTTCGTCAGCGAGCTTCTTTGCTCAATTAGAGGTTTTTCGTAGTGAAGGTGATTTGCTTATTTTTTGGCAAAGTGAGGGGGAGCAAAGTCAGCAGTTAAGCTTTTTACCAGAAAACATCCCTACCCTACCTCGCACCGTGGTATTTCCAGTGCTAGATACACAGCGAGGACAAATTCGTTTATTAACCACCGGCGTAGTGCATACTCAACATGGTGATATCGTATTAGCGACCGCCACAGAGCACTTACAACGGCTGATTGTGGAATTTAAAACTATTGCTGTGTGGGCCTGTTTAATTAGTTTATTACTAACGGGGTTATTTGGTTATATATTTGCCAGACGCCACTTACGGCGTGTGCATTATTTTAATAATACCGCAGAGCAAGTACAAAACGGCGATTTATCGGCGCGTATAAAGCATCATCAACAAGGCGATGAGTTTGACCGTTTAGGGGCGCATATCAATACTATGCTGGACGCTGTTGAGGAGAACTTTGCGTTAGTGCAAGGGATCACAGATAATATTGCTCATGACCTAAAAACGCCTCTCACTCGCTTACGGCTAAACTTAGAGCAACAGGCTACATTGCACCCCAATATCGGGCTTGAGATAGAGCAACTAGATACCATTATTAACACCTTTGATGCCATGCTAAAGCTTACTCGATTAGAACATGGAAAATTTCCACTCGACGTTCAACCTATTGATAGCAAATTATTAATTGATGATTTAATCGAGATGTTACAGCCCAGTGCACAAGCGCAACAGCAAACAATTGCGTTTACTCATATCGCGAATTTTTCAATTGAAGGTGATAAAAATTTATTGTTCCAAGCCTTATTTAATCTGCTAGATAACGCGATTAAATATGCAGGTAGAGGCGCACAAATACATATCACATTAGATATCCATGCAATCATTATTCAAGATAACGGCCAAGGCGTAGCGAGTAGCCAGATTAGCCAACTTACTAAACGCTTTTACAGAGGGTCACCTGCTCGTCAATATGAAGGTGTTGGTTTGGGACTTGCGACAGTAAAAGCTATTTGTGAAAGGCATGATTTGGTGTTGAATTTAAATAGTCGTGACGATGGGTTTATCGCCACGATAGCGAAAGAATGATTAAGTTATTTTTTAAGTGATGGTTGCAGCGTTTTACCATCACCGTCAATATCATTGAGCAATTGCAGTCCCAGTACTTGCGCAATTAACGGATAAACATCTAAGTTGTTGACCTCATCAAGAATAGCGTTTTGTTTAAAGGCTGGGCCTTGGGCTATAAATATAGCGGCCATATCATCATTGTACGCATAGCCATGGGTGCCTAAATAATTAACCTTGCCTGTATCTGAAAACGTTTTAGGTGCTGTGGTTTGTAAAATGATATCACCAGTGCGGCCATTATTTTCATAGTGGTACGTAGCTCGCTGTACATCACTAAGCACATTATAGCGCCCTTTTGCAGCTTTACTTAAACGCTCTTTATATGCAGTTATATCATCTGCTGTGGTGCTCTCCTTGGCGTAAATTAACACCCGAGGGCCCGTATTTTTTATCATAAACTTGTCATCTTTAGGTAAGCTGCTGATGGCGATACTTTGATTTGGTTCAACAGAGCTCATACCATGATCAGAGACAATCACTAAATTAATATTTTGCTCAAGTTCAGCAAGGCGTTGCTGTAACTGCCCCATTAACGCATCTACTTCGTGCACAGCTTGTTTTGTTTGCAGGGCATCTGGGCCAAACTCATGCCCCATACTATCAACTAATGAAAAATAACTGATCACTAAACGAGGTCGCTGTGCCTTTGGCAGTGCTAACCATTGTATTATTTGGTCAATTCTATGTTGATAGTCACTGTGTTTTGAGTAGTGGTAATAGTAATCAGGCGTCATGCCATTAAAGCGGGCATCTGATTCTGGCCAAAAATAAGTGGCTGATTTTAAGCCTTGCATTGACGCTAAATTCCACAGCGGAATGCCGTTAAACCAAGTGCTGTCGTCTTTGCCCTTACCCATGCTGTAGCATTCACCGCGCTTGGTGTCGCAAAAGCGGTTATCAACAACGCCATGATTTATTGGTAATAAGCCAGTGATGATAGAAAGGTGATTAGGAAAGGTTTTGGTTGGATAAACGGGGCGCATTTTGCTGCCACGCACGCCCTGCTTAGCAATTCTATTCAGGTTTTTTGCACCGTGCTTTTCGATGTAATCCCAGCGAAAGCCATCAAGGGAAATGAGCACCACGGACTGTTCCTCACTCGCTTTTAAATTTAGGCTGGTGAGGGCTATAAAAACAAAAATTAAACGTAATATGTGCATGAGCTTTCCTAGTTAAGTTTGTTGATCCGCTGAGCAACGCTCTCGTATTCTCGCTGAAACTTACTAATCATTTTTTTCAACTTACTAACACTTCGGCCCAATCTCGACGAATTAATCATGGCGTATATTGTCGCAATCGGTGCTACGAGCAGGATAAATAAACAAAATAACGCAATAGGGAAAAAGTGAATGTTATCTAAAATAAATGGATATTGCTCGAGTTGCCAAAGAATATTGGCGGGTAAAAATTCTCTCATTGCGCGAAAGTAATCTCGTGGTTCAAAATATGCTGTGCAAGCGGCTGCGATAATACCCAGTAGTATAGTTAAACCCACACCTTTACTCATGCTAAATTCAGTCACAGAGCTTGATTGATAATTAAGTTGCTTAGTTATGTTATGACAATACTCCCGGTAACGCTCGTTGTAATGCGTTGTTTCCAAGTTGCTGTAGGCATAAAAAATCCAATCACCTAAATCAACCGAGCCAATAATATCTTCACTCGCATTTAATGTATAAATTTTTCCGCTTGCTGTTGATAGGGTTAACTCTCCGCTCAAAGAGGTGTGCCTATTTCTGTATGTGTCCGTGTGTACGGTTTCATTCGTGTCTACATGCACACCACCACGGTATGTCTCAGTGGTGTAAGTTCTCGTTACTGTACGTTCTGATTGTGAACTTTTAGCGTCTTGAGATTTATCGATTACTTTACCGAGCATCGTTTGATGGAATATTTTACCTGACTCGTTGCGCCCCAATATATTTTTATGCGTATAGGTATTATTATACTCGCTGCTAAATTCACGCATTAGCTCTGTTTCAAGCTCTGCAATAGACGAAGGTTTAGTAACGTGAGCTACGTGTTCATTATTGCTGGACAAGTGAGCTGTTTTTTCAGGCGAGTCACTCGTGTTGTGTGGTTGTTTTTCACCGCATTCATAACAGTGCTGAGCCTCACTACTTATACGTTTTTGGCAACCACTACACATTATATCTGCATTAGTGTGGGCACGAGATAGCCTATCGTAGCCCAGTTGATGTTTACTAGTAGATAAAATTTGCTCAGCAACTTCTTTCGCGTAATTATAGAATGTATATTTTTTTAGTTTTTCTTTTTTATTACGCCTTATTTCCATGAACAGTATACCAATGAGCACTGGTAGAGTTAATAACGTGGCGTGGAGAAATTCAAACTCAGTAAAACACAGTAAACCGATCATCATGACAAGGCTAATTATAAACCACAAACCCGTGCTGCCCTGATACTTATCATTCACTGCACTATCCCAACTTCGGCGTTGGCTACTTGCAAAATGCGCAGTGACGATTGGATAAAAGTCATTATTTAGGACTTTACGCTTTGCTTCTTTTGTCGCTATCTTATGAGTTAAAACAAGCTGAGTTGGTTGGAATACGGTAATCGTGTCGCCTTTTTTCAAGTCAGCTAGAATTTCTTTTTCGGCATCGATATTAAATTGATGCATAACACCATTTTTGTCTTCAACTTCTAACCACCAAAACCCGTACAGCATATTATCGTTAGCGTTTTTATATTGGCGTTTATAGTAAAACATCGACTTGATAATACCGGTAAGCATTTGAGCATCCGGTGAAATCTTTTTCAGTTTATCTAAAACCCCAGGGTGAATGTCTTCAACTGATAACAGTTGAGGTTTTTCATTAAGTTTTTCTCCACAATCAGCACAATGATTATCGGTGACATAAATAGCTTGCTGGCAATGTTGCATATTAATCTCTTAGTGAATTTACTGACGAGTAAGGTTGATTGTTAACTGTTGCTCACCTGCATCAAGCTGATGCCAGCGGCGATAAGTTTTATAGCCCGGTGCTGAAACTTGAATATCATAGCTACCTGTTTTTAAACTGATCCCAGGCTGATATTTAGGGCCAATATTCATAATACGCACTGTAAAGTCGGCGGCATTACTTTGTACCGTTAACTTTGTTTTTTGGCTCATCACATCGTTTCGTTTTTGTTGTTGCTCAGCGCTTAAGTTGGCAGTGTCATGTCGTAAAATATCAATACTTGCTAGCGTATGACTAAGGGGGCTAAAGCGTTGGTAAATATTAAAGTATTCTTCAAACTTTAATCCTAGCGGATGCAGTAAAGGCTGAGCGTGTAGGGTCCAACGAATGGCAAAACTAAATACCGGGTTGCTTGACTCTTCTACTTTTTCTAAAAAGTAATTAACAGGGCTTTGGGTATCTTTAGTAAAGCTATTGGCTACAAACATCACAGGTATAATTAAAATAAGCGCTGGCATTAGCAACTTTTGCAAAAGAGTAAGCGCAGAAAAGCGCGGTTTTTGTTCTTGAGGTTTAATGAGCTGCCAAAGTTTTAATGGCAACTTACTGAATGTTAAGCAGATCAAAAATAATGAGAGTGACATTGAAATGGGCGGAATAATCACAGAGCGTAGTGCTTGTTTACCGTATTGAGCAAACTCACCACCGTCAGCAAATTTTCCTTCTGAGCTGTTTAACATCGCCATATATTTGTCTGTACGTTTCGCTATGTTTGGGTCAAGCACATGCTCTTTAAAGCTTTTTTTGTTCCAGTCTGCGCGAATATTCTTAACATAAAGATCCCCCATTCTATCTGCAATACGTGCCTGGATTTGTGGGTGTAATTGAAATTGCACCCAGCTTAAATTGGGCTCGAGAGATAAACCCCGTTGGGCCATTTCTTGGCGCCATTTGGCGTTAGCTTGGGTGGAAACCTTGGTATGTACAGCGGCTGCAAACGTTGCGCGTTGTGCAATGGTCCAATTATCAGGCAAGTTTAAGTCTTTGCTATTAAAGTGAGCACGCAGTTTTTTAGCTGTGGTTTCATGGCTTCGAAAAACCATCAAATTATCTATAGTAAATGGATACCCTGTTTCTTTTTCAAACATGCGATGAAAATTAGGGTGTTGTAAAAAGCGCACTTGATAATGGTCAGGATCGTCGGTGTACTTATAGCGCTTATCTTTTATTCCGCCGTCGCCGCCTACTGCAAGGCTTGCTGCTTGCAAAGCGGTATAAACTCCCCCTGTTAATACACCCATTAAAATGCTGTTTGCGGTATTTTCGGTCATTGAAATGTCTTCAACAATCAGCCAATAGTCAGGCTCGATGTAGCCTAATCCAGCTTTTAAAATATCGCTTCTATAATCTGCATTTGCACGTTCATAACAACGGTTTTTACGATCTCTTTCGCTACTTTTATCATAGCGATCGCGGCATTTATTTATCCGCTTGTGGTAGTCATAAATTTTAGGGCCATATTTTTGTGCCCGTGCAGAGGCTTTCGCAATGTGCGCTTTTTGCGCCTTTTGATATTGCCCCCAACCATCGTTAATTTCTTGCTCAACTTGCTGCCAGTAACCTTGCTCGCGTTCATTGATGGTGGCTAAGGTATGGTTATATTGCTTACTCCCTTTTGCATACGCCTTGTACTTTTGCACGAGCTCATCATACAGCTGGCTATAATCCTGGTAATGTTTATCAAAGTCTTGATATGCTTTTTTCTGTACAAATGCAGCGATAATTCTACGCTTGTCTTGTTCAATATTGTCTGACAGCGCAGCATCGCTGTAGAGTAACCCACCAAAAAGCGCTAAAAAGGTGAGGTTTTCTGAGCTTTGTAAATTCGCAGAGTCGTAATCAAGGCCATTCACCTTAATTGTATTCATTGCTAGCGCATCTCTTAGCGCCGCACTGTAAGTCGCAAATTGTCGTTGTTCAGCTGTTGACGGCTCAATTAACGTTTTTTCAATTAGGTATTTTTGACCATAAAATACCACGGGCCAAACTAAACACACTAAAGCCACAAATGAGATAATTCCGCGGCCAAATTTAGCCACCATAGGTTTTGGTAAAAAGTCGGCTAATAATAGCGCAACACCGACTCCTGAGACTGCCCTACCATAAATTTCTAAATGTTCTAAGTCTTTAGCATCGGGTGTACCAAGGCCCACTAAGGACACCAATTGGGCGTTAAAAATCGCTTCTGGAATTAAATACAAAGTGGCGAGAATGAGTAATAAAGCGCGCCACCAAAAAGGTTTAATGTTTGTTTTCATTGTATATGCTTATTATTTCTTACGTAATTCAAGTTCAATAACAGGGTCGGTTTCTAAATTAAACGCTTCATCTGCTTCTCGGCTGCCAATTTCAAGGTTTGGTACTGGCGTAGTGGATTTAGTGGCTGTTTCTTTAGGAATATAAGATTCAGTGGCGGTTGATTTAAGCGTGTTGCCAACAGCGGGGTAAAGTTTGTTTTGCGCGTAATTGGCTAAATCGTCTAAACGTTCAAGGTCGAGATCTGCGGGCATACTGGCAATCAATTTAGCGTTGCTATCTGTGGTGTAAAGGGGCTTTACAGTGGGTAATTCAAATACAGAGCAAAAACCATACACGGTATCATCAATAATGACTGAGTCAGGGCGATGTTGTTTACTTTGTGCTAGTAAGGTTTTTTCGTGGTAGTCATGGCCATTGATAGAGTATGTCGCTATAGGAATGCCGCTTCGTTTTGCTGCGTATTTTAGTGTGTTAGCTGACTGTCTATAATGTCGAATATCAAGTACATAACCAAAATTGCGTTTTAACTGCTTTTTAAGTTTGTCGAGTCTGACTGGACTGTCATAGCGAGTCACTCGATGTCGACGGCTACCATAAGCTTGTATACTTTCAAGCTGTTCTTTATTACGTTCATAAATAGGGTCGCTTCCTGCGCCTTTTTTTAAATCGGCTGCTAGCTTTTGCAGTGAGGCTTTTGCTGGTGATTGAATATACGCTAAGTAAATATCAGGGTTAATATTTCTCATGCGAATCAAGTTACGCATTTCTAAGCTACTAAAAAAGTAATTACCAGAGCCTAAATATTTAAACGCCAAGTAATCAAGCATTTTTAGGTCGTCTACCCCTGCACGCGATTTTATTTCAATGTTTAATTTTTGGCCGGGTTTGCTCGCGCTTGAAAAGGCACTTGCTAATTGTTTAAATGACGGGGGTACACTGCTGGTTAGCATGCCTGAGTCTTGATCTCGCTCACGTAAATAGCCCCATTCTTTTTCATAGCGAATGGATTCTATTTTGCGTTGTTTGTTATCAATAGTGCCGGTTTCGCGTCCTGTGCGTGCGTCGTGATGGACAACCCAGACATCGTCACGGGTTATTCGAACATCAATTTCTACCACATCAAAGTTATTATCAATAGCATCTATAACAGCATTAATTGAATTTTCAGGGTATCTTATTGAGCCGCGATGGCTTTGTAATTGAAAGTCACTACATTGACGCTGTGCTATATAGTTGATATTGCCAATTTCAGTTTCGTAAAACCCCCTTGCTGCAATCGCATCAGCACGCGCTTTTGTAGCCGTAATTTCGGTGATAGTCAGTTTTTGAGCGGGGTCAGACGTGGTACTTTGGCACGCAGTTAAAAATAGGCAGCTAATAATGAAGCTAAAAAAGAGTGAGTTTTTATAAGAGAATATGTGCATCGGGCATTAAATAAGCCGAAAGGCCGTCCTTATATTAAGAAAAACAACATGAAGAAAAATGAATAATATATTAATGGGTGGGTAGTTTTAAAGTAATAACTCAAATAAACACAAACGTTTTCATTTATGATACAAGCTGTTAGATTAATTCTATGTTAAAAAAAGGAGCTGACATGATCGACTTTCGAAAAAAAATAACCCCTGCCCGTCAGGTGCGTACTACGCCTAATTTGCAAACGGCGCTAGAAAGCGATCGTGGTCGTATCATTAATAGTGCAGCTATTCGTCGCTTACAGCAAAAAACGCAGGTTTTTCCGCTCGAACGTAACGCAGCAGTGCGCTCTCGCTTAACTCATTCCCTTGAAGTACAGCAAGTTGGCCGTTTTATTGTACAGCGTATTTATCATTATTTAACCGAGCAACAGCAGCGTGAGTATGGTTTATTTGGCTTAGAGCGCCCTTTAGAGAGCCTTGTTGAAATGGCGTGCTTAATGCACGATATAGGCAACCCTCCCTTTGGTCATTTTGGTGAAGCGGCAATTAACCAGTGGTTTCAAGAAAACTTATCGTCTTTGACACCTGCGCGCTGCGCTGATCCGCACACCGGAATTGGGGTGATCTTTAAGCATTTAGCACAAGACATCAGTCACTTTGAAGGCAACGCGCAAGGGGTTCGCATTGTACATTCATTACTATCCCTTAATTTAACTTACAGTCAAACCGCTGGGATTTTAAAATACACCCGCCCAGCGAGTATGGCGAAAGAAGAAATACCGCGTGATAAAAACTATTTAATGAAAAAAGTCGGCTTTTATTACAGTGAAAAAAACTTTGTCGAGCAATTACAAAAAGAGCTCGAAATAGATCCACAATGTCGCCATCCGGCCAGTTACATTATGGAAGCCGCTGACGATATTTCATATTGTTTAGCAGACATTGAAGATGCGGTGGAAAAAGGCATTATTAGTGTTGAACTACTATGCGACAAACTCAAACTGCATTATAAAAAAGCCCTTATAAACTTTACCATTGATGAAGAAGAGCCCCAGCAGGTGGTTGAAAAAGCGGTTAATTATGCATTGGAAAAGGCTAAGTTACAGCCGTACAACTTTAACAGTGAGTTTTTTATTTACTTACGCGTAAGCTTGCTGCATCCCTTAGTTAATTACGCCGCTAAACGTTTTATAGATAATATTGAAGCGGTTTATCATGGTGATTTTAATCAAGCATTGTTAGAAGACAGAAGTCATTTACATGCTATTACCAGTACGCTAAAACAAGTGGCGTTTGAGTATGTGTTCTCACACAAAGAAGTGGGTAAATTAGAGCTACAAGGTTATCGTATTATTACTGGTTTATTAGCTTGCTATAAACCGTTGCTACAATTAAGTCACGATGATTTTAAACGAGTGATCAAAGGCGATAACCGTTTTTTAATTGAAACACGGTTACTGCAAAAGTTATCTAAAAAGCATTTAAATACCTATTTGCATGCGATAGATGCAATGCAAGCTGAGCCTGATCATGTGATTGCGTATGAATTTTATTATCGCTGTCGCCTAATTCAAGATTACATAAGTGGTATGACTGATCAATTTGCCTATGATGAATACCGGACTTTAATGGTTATTGATTAGAAAATTATCGGCTAGATTAATTTGCACAGTCCTATTAAACTGAGTTTATTATGTGACTTTGTTTAATAGACCTATGATGACTTACTTATCACGGCTTAGCCTTTTTATTTTACTTACTTGCAGTTTTAATAGTTTTGCAAAATATAGCGAAGCTATGTGTATTTTGTATAAACAACAAATGCAGCAATACAGTGATAACACCAGTAGTCGTAGTTATCGTAATGCTGCTAGAGATTTTGAAAAAAACTGCAGTAACCCACCGCCAGTAGAAAAAACGCAAGCACCTGTAACACAACCAAAAAATTCACTGTCAGAGCCTGTTACTGAGCAAGCTGAAGACAGTAAGTCAATAAAGTCTGAACAAGCGAATGTGGCTGTAAACCCCCTTGACAGCAATACCGAACAAAGTGCTGTTCAAGTAGAGCAAAACGAAGACGAAACACCGAGCACAGTTGCTGGTACATCAACACCTGTGATAGAACAACGTGAAGTTACAACCACTGTGGCAGAACTAAGTGATGAACCAGTTACTGAGCAAGATGCAGCGCCTGTAAGCGTTTTACCTCCAGTGACACCAATAAATACCGACCTTACCAATAACGATGCGCAAACGGGATCATTATTAATACCGAGCTTGCTGTTATTAGCTGTATTGTTATTAGCTGGGTTATTGCTGCTGCGTTTACGTGCCAAAAAGAATCCAGCACCTGAGAGTATCAAAGGCAATCAAGAGAGCATGGCTGCAGTATCGAGCACTACAGAGAAAAAACCCAGTAAGCCAATCGCACCAATAGTGAAGGATGAGAGTAAACCAATTACAACGCCACAGTCTATAACACCACAGCCTGTAGCCGATATTGCGAATGAGCCTGAGCCACAAAAGGCTGTGGAAGATTCTGTTAACCAAGAGCAATTGACGCAACGCCTGTTAAGCAGTGTGCATGACTTTAAAGAGCCTGAAGTACGGACGTTTGATCCAGATGCTCCATTACCAGGGCAAAAAGCTCGGCAAGAGAGTAACAAGCAAACCAGCGATAAAGTCATTACAAATGACACAGAACTTACAGTAGATACTGCAACATTGGCGCCTATTTCAGAGCCTGATAAAGATGATGAAACTACTACAGATATAAATATGTTCACGGCTGATAATTCTGAACAAGAAATTGTCACTGCGGAACAAGAGGAAATAACTCAGCTTGAAAATGATAATGATGTAGCACACCTACTTAACAATAAACAGGAAGCTCAGCTGACAGAGGATTCAATTGAGCAAATTCCTGATAATACCGACCTAGATAACGATGATAATGTTGCTAAAGCCTTAGCGGCACTCAATGAAGAACTTGCTGCTGAGCAACAAGGCGATAACCATGCAAGTATTGATGATAAACATGTGTCACCCAGTAGTGAGAGAAAAGCGAATCCATTTGCTAACTTATCGCTGGATCCGAGCTGGGACCCTAATTCGACAGAAAAGCCGACCATAGCGCCGAAAAAAACGGTGCCTAAATCAGCAAAGTTAATCGCTGCCGAAGAGCGAGCAAAGCAATTAAAAACGGACGATGAATAACTGCCCCGCATGTATTTGCTCGCGTTTCATGTGGTGAATAAGTTTATCTTGATCGTTTTTGGGTCGGGCTTAGAAGTGATTTTTTCGTGTCTCGCCAATGGAAAAGCACAACGATAATAACCATTAATAAACAGCTCAATGCAATTACTATTAACGGTGACACTTGCTCTAGTAAACTTATTTGTGTTTGTTGGTTGAGCTGCTTCCCTAAAAAATCAAGAGACTGTGACTGGTGTTTGGGTAAGGTTATTTCAAATGCTTGATCATTAGGGTGTGCTTCTGTACGTGTTGGATTGTTGCTTGGCAGCTCGCTTAGAAGCTGCTGTGCAGCTATATCTTTGGCGCACCAAACAGTTAAATCTTCACCGTGTAGCTGAACATTGCAACGTTGTTGTGGTTGATATACTTCATACCATGCAGTCTGTTTTTGATAGCGGCGAGAAAAATATGACTCAAGTGTTAAACCTGTTAGGGGAGAATTTACTAACTCAGCTAATAGTGGTGCCTCTGTTAGCGAGGTGTCTGTAGATTTGAATGATTGCTGTGTAGTACTTGCTATGCTGGGCGCTACGGCTAAAACCGATAAACTCAGCACCACAGTGAGAAAAATCCATTTTTTCATTAGTTTACGTCCTGTAAAAGATGAGTGTACAGCCTACCAGTATTTTTAACGGAAGCCAAATTTATAGGTACAGCTAAGTCAATAATGACAGTTCTGATTGCATAATCACCTGGCTGTGCTAACTTTTAACGGTATTAAATTGGCATATTTTAACCATATCCCACTAGGGTTTTAGCAAAATACACAGCATTTAACAGGATAATTAGAATGAAAAAGTCATTGTTGGTAGTAAGTTTAACTATGTTACTTAGCGCGTGTTCTTCCTCACCACTGAGTGTAGATACTACTGAGCAAACGAAGGATGGTTTATCAAAAGTTGCAAATGCGAAAATGAATATGGCCTACGTTAAAGCAGGCACTGATTGGAGCCGTTTCACGAAAGTTTATTTTGCACCCGTTATCGTAACTAACGAACACCCAGAAGGTTATAAAGCCCCGCGTATTGACCGCCGTACTGAAGGTTTTGATGCTACCTATGATTTAGATGCAAACGCACTGAGTAAGCTGGCCGATGCGTTTAATCAAACTATAAGCTCAGTGTTTAATGATGAGCAGCCTTACCAATTAGTAGCAACCCCTGATGCGAATACCTTGATAGTTGAAGCTTATGTAACAGATATACGATTAGCTGCGCCGATTGAATCGAGTCGTCGTAGTTTCCAAAGTGGCGGGGCTACCTATACACAAAACAGTGGCTCTATGGTGTTACTAGCGCAAGTGAAAGACGGTAAAGATAATACAGTAATAGCAAAAGCTGCCGACCGCGGCCAAACTATGGATCAATGGCAACAAAATACGCAAGTGTTCAATATGGGTGATGTAAAAACGGTGTACCGTAATTGGGCTAATGATTTTAAAAATGCGCTAATGCAAACCCGCGCATCAGCAAATTAAATTTATCAATAAGCCCAATCAGTTATTGCTTAGCTTGAGCTTATTTAATCGCAACGTAGGTTATTTAAATCTTTAACGTTTTTGAATTACATAGCCACTAAAGCTCAGGGCTTTAAAATACAATTTAGGCGTGCTGTAACCTGCATTGTCGAGTAGCTCCGATAGGCGTAATCGGTCGAGTGGGTAGAATTCATGTTCAAAATTATGTTTCATACGTTCTACCCCAATATCAGTTAAGCCTAGTTGCTGGCAAAGAGTAAACTGCGCATCGCGCTCAAAACTAGTTTCCGGACGCATTAAATCGGCTAAATACAAATGCGCAGATGACTTTAATTGTTTAGCCACGGCTCTGAGTAGTGATTTTTTATCACCATTATCAGCTAAAAAGTGCAGTACCAATAAACATAGTGCAGCATCAAACGTGGTTGTTAATTGCGTTATGTCGCCGACATGAATCGTAACACGGTCACTAATCCCTAAATCCGCAAAGCGTTTTTGACCAATATTGAGCATATCGGTTGAAATATCTTGAGCGGTGAATTGCCAAGTTGGGTTGAGTGCGGCCAGTTCGGCAATATCTTTGCCGGTGCCAGAGCCAACGACTAAAATATGGGCATTATCGGGTAATGTTGCTTTGAGCTGCGCAGCTGTAGTGGTATGTAATAACTCATAACCTGGGACTAAACGAGTAATGCGAGAATCGTACTCTTTGGCTTCTTCATCTGTAAATGTTGGCATCAAATCAATCCTTTAAATTATTGAGATAGTTGAATAACCACCGGGCTTTTTGGCAACATGAACCTGCGTTGCAACCCGTTCGGTCATTTGTGATACATGGGAAATGACCCCCACTTTACGCCCTTGTGCTTGTAAAGAGTCAAGTGCATCCATGGCTATACTGAGCGTTTCAGTGTCTAACGTACCAAAGCCTTCATCAATAAACAAAGAATTAATACTTACTTTGTTTGAAGACAGTGACGCAAGGCCGAGTGCCAACGCCAGTGATACTAAAAACGATTCACCACCAGAAAGGGTATTGACTGAGCGTTGTTCGTCGGCCATGTCTTTATCAATGATGGCGATATCTAAGCTTTGTTCTATAGCTGTTAACTCATAGCGTTTATTCAAGGTTCGCAAATGACTATTGGCATAATGCAGTAATATTTTTAAGGTTTGCGTTTGTGCTAAATTACGCATCGTTTTACCGGTTGCATCGCCCAGCACTTTATTGAGTAGATGCCAGTGCTCTACGTGCTGTTGTAGGCTGCTCAGTTCTTGTTGTTTAGTTTGTAGGGTGTGACTGTTTTGGTTATGCTGTTCAAGCGCGGTGTTGATCTCAAGTTGCGACTTTTGCAATGTATTTTGCTGTTCGGTTAGTGTATTTAACTGCGCTGAAAGCTCATCTGCTGTTTGCTGTGGTTTATCGCTGCTTTGGTGTTGAGTATGGGCGTTTTGCTGTTGTTTTAACGCGGCATTTGCATCGACCAGGGCTTGTGTTAACTGCTCATGTTGTTGTAATTGCGCTTTGATATCCTCACTATCTAAAGTTAGTAAAATAGTGATCTGTTCGTGACTGGCATCTGCATATTGGTTTTTAAATTCACTAAACCATTGTTCGTAGCGTGCCGTCAATTCGGCTTGTTCTTGGCTGTTTTCCTGCAAGCGTTGCTGATAATTAGTCATTGTAATCGCCTGCTCATCACGTAGTTTTATTGCTTGATCATGGGCTTGTTGGCTTTGTATTAGCTGTGTTTGACACTGTTCTCGCTGCGTTGCCAGTTTTGCTTGGTAGTCGTCTGCACTGATCTGTTCATTATTAAACAGCGCTAAGCGCTCACTTTCTGTGCTGCTATATTGCTGTTGTACTTTTGCTAAATCGTCTGATAACGCTTTTAAGGTGTGTTCGCTCTCATTAATGAGTGGCTTTAATTGCTGAGCTTTTTGCTCACTACTATCCAGTTGCTTTTGAGAGACTTCGAGCAAGTTTTGGGTGTGTTGGTAATGCTCCACTTGTTGGGCTAGTTTACTAAGATCAAGTGTGTTGCTCTGTAGTTGCAGCCAAAAGTCACTTTTCGAAAACTGTGCGTCAAGGGCGTGGGTTAGTTCATTAATGTGTAAGCTTAGCTCGTTGTGTTTGTTACTAAGTTGGCTGTGCTTATGGGTTAAATCAAGATGTTGGCTATTTAATTGCTGTTGAGCGTGTTGCTCTGCTTTGAGCTTACTTTGTAACTGATTTACTTTTTCTTGCAAATCTTGTTGACGTTTTTGTACTGCAAAATACTGTGTCTTTTGTTCGTTTAGCTGAGTGTAATGTGAATCTAACTGTGCTGCGGTTAAATCATTTAGCTCACAGCGTGCACTTTGCATAGTGTTTTTAATGTCCAGTTGCCTCGCTTGCACATTTTCTATGGTCTGCTTTAGCTGAGTATGTTCTGCGACTAACACGGCATGTAGGGTCTGCTGCTGGTGCAGCTGGGTTTGCGCATTATCATAGTGCTGCTTGGCATGCGTATAATCACTTTCAAAGTCAGCGATTAAGTTATTCAATGGTTGATTCTGCTCAATTACGAATGGGTGTTCAGTAGCACCACAGACAACACATGGCTCGTTTGCTACAAGTTGGGCGCGCAAGTGCTCAACGCGTTCACTGGCACGCAATCGTGCTTGATTAAGCGCATATTCACTGTGTTTAAGAGTTTGTTCGTATGTTGCTAAATTTTGTTGCAATGCTACTTGCTGCTGTTCGCTTTGCTCCAGTTCGCCAACTAGCGTGTGCTGGCGTTGCACGCTTTGTTTTAGCTCTTGGCTAAATTGCTTATAGCGTTCCCGTTGCTCTTTTAAGTAATCTATATTCTTAAGCTGTGCGTCACATTGCTCTATATTAAATTGGCTTTGCTGTAGATTAAGCTGGTTTAGAGTGGTTTGCTCATTTGCAACGGCCTGTTCGCTGGCTGCGACTAGGCTACTTTGCGCCGCGAGTTGCTCATCGTGTTTAGACAGCTCTGTGGTTAATTGTTTACTCTGTGCCGCGGTTGTATTTAATTGCTCACGCGCGTTGATATATTGCTTAAAATTGTGTTGAAAATACGTCCAATCACTGGCTAAAGGTTTAAGTTGACTGTGTTGATTTAACCACTGCTGTTGCTCTGCATACTGTTTTACGGCAGCATCGTGAGCCGATTGGTTTTGCTTAAATTGCAATTGCAAACTGGTTAATTGCGTTTGTTCTTTTGCCGTTTGCTGACCAATGCTTGCTATGCTTTGTGTATACATAGCTAATTGGCTATCGAGATCTCGCGCTTTGGCAATGACAGGTTCGGCACTTTTTTGCTGCTGCTTAGCTATTTGCAAGGCTTCATTATGCTTTTCAAGAGAGTTAGCCAGATCTGCAATCTGTAAAGTGTGGTCAATCTTTTTTAAATCCCTTAGGCTACTATTTAGTTCATTATTTTGTGTTGTTAAGCTACTAAATCGACTGCGATTATCTTTAATTTCTAGCGCACTCTTTGCTTGTTTTGCCTGCTCACTTTGTGTTGCTATCGCAGCAACTGCTGTACTGGCTTGGTGTTGACTTTGTTGTGCATGCAGCAGAGCTTGCTCTAAGCTGTTGGCTTGCTGATACCAATTAACACCTCGTTCGGTGTCAGCGTATTGTTTTTTTGCTTGCTCAATTTGCTGTTTTAAATCAGCAAGCTGGTTGGTTTTTGCCGCAACTTCTTCTTCACTAAGTAAGGTGTAGCTGGCTAAACTGGCCTTAAGCAATGTTAACGCATCTTTTTGTTCTTGGTAGCGCTCATAAATACGCTTACCAATTAAACTGAATTTGTCTGTGCCTGTTAGGCACTCTAATAGCTGTGCTCGCTCATCGCCAGTGGCTTTTAAAAATGCGGCAAACTCGTGTTGTGCAAGTAATACAGCACGAGAAAACTGTTCAAAATTAAGGCCAATTATACGTTCGACCTCTTTACTGGTAGCACTCTTATTGCTAACAAGTAATGACTCATCTGGAAGGCTAGAAAGTTTATGCTCGGCTATTTTTAAGTTGCCATCCGCTTTGCTTCGCGCTCTAGCTATACTGTAGCGTGCGCGATACAGCTGTTTATCTTGGCCCACAAAGTCAACTTCGGCGTAGCCTTGTCCGGTGCCTCGTCTTAATAAGTTACGCGGATCATTAAGTTTAATGGTGTCGCCATTAAAGTCTATAACATTGCCTCTATCATTGCCGAGTCTCGCCGTTTTTGCATAAAGAGCGAGGCAGATGGCATCGAGTATCGTGCTTTTACCAGCACCAGTGTCGCCGGTTATTGCAAACAAACCGGCATCTTTCAACGGGGCTTTAGTAAAGTCTATCTCTGCATCAACTATTGAGGCTAAATTATGAATGCGTACTGCGGTTATTTTCATTGTTGTTGCTCCGCAAGTTCACTTAGCAGGTCGTTGAGTAGAGTTTTTAGCTCAATAGGAACACTCTGCCCTGCCATATCTTTATTGGTTGCGAATGCTTGTTCTAACAAGGTTTGCGGGTTGAGCATTTCTACTTGGCTTAAATCTTCAAATACAGGGTTATTTTGTTTTTTATTGATTTGCCGAACTCGCTCTATCCCGCAAAATTGCACCGTTTTATTTTCTAACGCTTTTTCTATTTGTTCTCTAAAGGTGGTATCGGTATCCCCCGCACTGAGCTTAACTCTTAAATACGGGGCTTGGTTGTAATTACTGAGGTCTAAGTTTGATATTTGTTCACATAATTGTTCAACAGGAACGCACTCCCCTTCTGGCAGCAGGATAACCTCTGTTGCTCGTGGAATGTAAAGGGGGTTTACAGTCACCTCAACGTGCTTGCTACTATTGGTTGTAAATTCAACAACACATACTTGATGTTTGTAATTACGTTCAGAGAATGACATCGGCATGGGCGTACCGCTATAGCGGATCGTATCAGACTTAGCGACTTTTTGTGCTTTATGTAAATGCCCAAGCGCCACGTAACTTGCTTGGCTGCTGAAGATTTGTGCGGTCACTGATTCTTCGCCGCCAATAATTAAATTGCGCTCAGAATCACTGGAAATATCCCCTCCTTTTGCATGTAAGTGACCCATGATAATTAGTGGCGTAGTCATTGGTTTATCTTTAAGTGCGCACTCGCTACTAAGTTGATATGCCTTAGCAATGCCCTGAGCGTAATCATGGCCGTTATCAGTATTGCTTAAGCTAGTTACGTCACTGGCGCGTAAAAATGGCATAGCGACGATATGAGCGTTTACGGAGTCAGTATTTATGCGGATCACCACATCATCAGGGGCACTTACATCAAAGCGCCCTACTACATGGGTATCAAATTGTGCCAGTAACGGTTTAGCGGCCATGATGCGATTTGCCGAATCATGGTTACCGGCGATAATCACTATCTGTAGTGCAGGGCATCGCTTTTTAGCATCTTTGATAAACTGATAAAGCTGATTTTCACTGCTGGCAGGTGGTGTGGCTGTGTGGTAAATGTCGCCTGCAACTAATAGTAAATCGATCTTTTCACTGAAGAGCGTGTCAATTAGCCAGTTAAAGAACTGTTGGTGTTCATTTGCACGATGATGTTCATAAAATTGCTGGCCAAGGTGCCAATCGGAGGTGTGTAAGACTTTCATGTCACGCTCTTAAAATCAGTTAAGAGCGTCAATATACCCAAGCTGAATTAAGATGCAAGGGGGAGAGTATTAATCTTTAAGCACTGAGATTATACCAAGCAAAAATCACAATTGGTAATGCCAGCAAGGCAAGTACTAAGGGGACTTTTAACGCTTTAGTTTGTTTGGCTTGTAGCACTTTTAATGCATTAGATTCGTTACAGGCTGCTACTTTATCAATATAAAAGTAGCCAGAATCCAGATACTGTTTACAACTTTGTTCATCTGCTGGAATTGCAATCAATTCTTGTTGTTTTTTTAGGATATAAAAATCCATATGTTCACCGCATTTTACTTGTATGTTGAAACATATTTGAAAGGAAAAGCCATGCTTTTTAACCCCTCAAATCAAAAAAGTGGGCGATTTTAAATACAAATGACGGTAAAGGTCAACTAAAGAATTCACTATTTAGCAATTAAACTCGAAATAGCCGAAATTAGGCTCAAAGTTACGCTTATAATCAGCAAAGTCCTGCATAAAACACGCCAGTTTTTAGCCTTTTTACTTTGGGTTTAAGCTTCTGTAAACCCCCTTTACAACATGCTTACTCACAGGGACTTACTCTCATCGTTGTAACTTCTTAAAAGGGACTGCCAGAGATTGCCATTGTTGCAAAGTAATGCCTAGATATTAAGCCCCTGTGAAACGCTGAATTCTGCATCTTGAGGTGGCTTGGGTATAATCCCTTTTTCTACCCTGTAAATGCGGTGGTTTATCGCTATTTTATTGAATAAAATAGCGCAGTTTGACACAGTAAGCTTACGCAAATTTAACAGGATTCATTATGAAAAAAGCAGTAATAACTTTAGGGGCTTTGTTTTTACCATTAGCGCTCTCAAGTTCTGTTTTAGCTTCTTCAGTTGAACAAACAAAAGGCAATTATGTTGATAAGTTTCGTCAGCTAGATGAAGCGTTACCTACGCCAAATGTATATCGTAGTGCAGCTGGTGAGCCAGGCGAAAAATACTGGCAGCAAAAAGTTAATTACGATATTGATGTTACTTTAGATGAACAAAAGCGTCGTTTAACTGCAAGTCAAACAATCGAATATAAAAATAACTCGCCACATACGCTTAAGTATTTATGGTTACAGTTGGATCAAAATATCTTTAAAAATGATTCAATCGCTGAACGTACCGCAACCTTTAACGCTGATAAATTACAAGGTCGCCCCGACGCGCAGCCGGCAAAGCTAAGCTTAGGTCAACTTCGCCGCCAGCAATTTATGAGCGATAATGAGTTAGGTTTTACGGTCGCCAATGTCAAAGATGATAGCGGTAAAGAGCTTAAAGTAACGGTTGTCGATACGTTAATGCGCATTGATCTAAACGAGCCACTTAAACCAGGTAAAGATGTTGAGTTTAGCATGGACTTTGCCTTTAATATTGTTGAAGAAGATGCCGTTGGTGCTCGTTCAGGTTATGAGCATTTTGAAAAAGATGGTAATGACATCTTTTTACTTGCGCAGTGGTTCCCCCGTTTAGCTGCCTACACCGACTATGAAGCGTGGACTAACAAAGCGTTTTTAGGTAGCGGTGAATTTACCCTTGAATTTGGTGATTATGATGTTGAGATCACTGTGCCTGCGGACCATATCGTTTCTGCTACTGGTAAATTAGATAACGCCAGCTCAGTACTTACTCGTACTCAACGTAATCGTTTAAAAGAAGCTGAAGACGCTAAGCGCCCCGTTTTCATTGTGACAGAAGAAGAAGCACTCGAGAACGAAAAAGCAGGCACAGACAAAACTAAAACATGGCATTTTAAAGCTGAGAATGTACGTGACTTTGCATGGGCTTCATCACGTAAATTTATGTGGGATGCTAAAGGCTATCACCAAGGTGGCGATGAGCAGCCACTGGTAATGGCTATGTCCTTCTTCCCTAAAGAAGGTGGCGATTTATGGAAGAAATACTCAACTGAATCTGTGGTGCATACCATGGAAGTGTATTCACGCTTTTCGTTTGATTACCCATACCCAGTAGCGCAGTCAGTGAATGGTCCAGTTGGTGGTATGGAATACCCTATGATCACGTTTAATGGTCCACGCACTGAATTACAAGATGATGGTACACGTACTTATTCTCAAGCTGAAAAACGCTTTTTGATTGGCGTAGTTATCCATGAAATAGGTCACATCTATTTCCCTATGATTGTTAATTCAGATGAACGTCAATGGACCTGGATGGACGAAGGTCTTAATAGCTTTTTAGATGGTGTTGCCGGGCGTGAATGGGACCACACAATCCCTTGGGGTGTTGAGCCTCGGGATATTGTGGCGTATATGAAATCTGAAAACCAAGTTCCAGTAATGACACAATCAGACAGTGTATTACGCTTAGGTCCTAATGCTTATACTAAGCCTGCCGCTGCGCTTAATATTTTGCGTGAAGTTATTTTAGGTCGTGAATTGTTTGATTTTGCATTTAAAGAGTATGCGCAGCGCTGGAAGTATAAGCGCCCTACTCCTGCTGACTTTTTTAGAACAATGGAAGAAGCATCAGGCGTTGACTTAGACTGGTTCTGGCGTGGTTGGTTTTATACCACAGATCATGTCGATATCTCATTAGACAAAGTTTACCAATTACAGCTAGATACAAAAAATCCAGACATCGATTTTAACCGCCTACGTGACATTGAAGCGGCCAAGCCTATGCCATTGTTTGTTGAGCGCAATAAAGCTGAAGGTAAAAAGTTATGGGTTGAAGAAAACCCAGATGTGACAGACTTTTACGATGCCAATGACCGCTTTACAGTCACTAACAAAGAGCGTAACTCGTACAATAAGTTCTTAAAAGGATTAGAGCCGTGGGAACGTAAAGTGTTGGATCGTGCTCTAGAAGAAGATAAAAACTATTATGTTTTAGAGTTTTCCAACCTCGGTGGTTTAGTAATGCCAATCTTGCTTGAACTAACTTACGAAGACGGCACAAAAGAAGAACAGTACATTCCAGCTGAAATCTGGCGTCGTAATCATAAGCATGTTCAAAAGCTTATTATTACGGATAAAAATAAGCCTGTCGTTTCGGTATCTGTGGATCCTCGCTGGGAAACAGCTGACGTCGATGTTGAAAATAACCACTACCCTCGTCGTATTATTCCTTCGCGTATAGAAGTGTATAAACGCGAAAAGAGTAAAGCAAAAGTCAGCCGCGATATCATGCAAGATATTAAAACTGAGCTTAAGCAAGACGATGACAAAGATGACTCTAAGGAGCAAAATTAATGCGCTTTGTGCTCATTTTTTTAGCTCTTTTAATTACTGCGCCGACAATGGCGCATCAATTAAAAGCATCTGTAACAACGGTATTATTTAATAAGCGAACTAATAATATTGAGCTTATGCATCGTTTTTATTTACATGATACTGAACATGCTGTGGAGCACTTATTTCCTGGTAGTGCTGATATTCTAAATAATAAAGAGGATCAGCAACGCTTTGCAAACTATATAGAGTCGCATGTAGCTTTACAGACACTTGATGGACAGCCATTAGCCTTGCAGGAGGTGGGGTCTCAAATAGATGGAAAGTTTTTTTGGGTTTACCAAGAGGCACCCATTCCTAAAGATATTAAAGGAATTCGCATGAGTCATGGTGCACTTCGTGATCTATGGCCGGCACAAGTCAATATGGTGAATGTTGAAGGTAAAGGTAAAATAAAAACTTTGCATTTCAGCCAAGATGACACCTGGCTTGAAGCCCGGTTTGAACCAGTGGCTAAAACGAGTAATTAATTTAACGTGTTATTTCCCAACCGACGCGCGCAGTAGTTTTGTGCGCGTTTTTTATTACTTTTCTTTATTAAACACTAATATGTTTCTTTTCATATCCAATTACTTAAACTATCTTATAAGAAGTTATTTGGATGAGAATGAAATCATATACAAGGAGCGATATGAATATGCATCAGAGCTTGATTGCTGGGGTCATTTTTGATTTAGATGGTACATTGATGTCATCGGAGTTAGACTTCACTTTGATAAAGGCACAGCTTGGCTGCCCTATAGAGCTCGACTTACTTAGTTTTATTGCACAGCTTCCTTCCCCCTATATGCGAGAAGAAGCAATGAATATTGTTCACCAGCATGAGCTTATAGATGCTCAACACGCAACCTTACTACCTGGCGTGGCACAGGCTATTAGGCAGCTAAAAGAACAAGCAATACCGATGGCCATTGTAACGCGCAATTATAACCGTGCTGCTGCACTTAAATTAAAGAATAACCCATTGCCAATCCAAACGGTACTAACCCGCAGTGATGCACCGGCAAAACCTGATCCTAGTGCCCTGAATGCAATTGCAACGTTATGGGGAATCGATCAGCAGCATATACTTTATGTTGGTGATTATCTTTATGACATTCAAGCTGCACATAATGCCAATATGCGAGCTTGTTTATATGCGCCGACTGAAACTCCGACATACGCCAGTCAAGCTGATTATATTTTAAAACACTTCTCTGAATTACCAGAATTAATACATCAGTTAAGTGAAACGCAGCATCAATCATTGACCTCACAATCTATTGTTTGATGAATTTAACAGGTTATGTTAAATAGCGTGTTGTTTTACTTTTATTAAACCCAAGTCATTAAAAATTAAATATCAAATTGTAATTTTGCAGTCATTTAATCACTAGCTGAAAACAGCGTGAATTGTTAAAATAGCGTCAATATCGAGTTTCCAATAGAGGCATAAGATGGGCAGAGCATTTGAAGTCCGTAAAAACGCCATGGCAAAAACAGCCAATGCGAAAACTAAAGTTAATTCTAAATACGGCAAAGAAATTTACGTCGCTGCAAAAAATGGTGAACCAGATCCAGAAGTAAACCAATCTCTAAAACGTTTAATTGAACGTGCCAAACGAGATCAAGTTCCTGCGCATGTAATCGAGAAAGCAATAGAAAAAGCGGCCGGCGGTGCGGGGGAAGATTATTCACCTGCCCGTTACGAAGGTTATGGCCCAGGAAATTGCATGGTGATTGTTGATTGTTTAACGGATAATCCAAATCGTACTATTAAAGATGTGCGCTTACCATTTACTAAAACAGACTCGAAAATAGGCACTCCAGGCTGTGTTGCTCATATGTTTGATCATTTAGCTGTTTTAGGTTTTGCAGGTGATGATGACGAAGTCGTGCTCGAGGCCTTAATGATGGCCGATGTGGATGTGACAGACGTTGAAGTCGAAGAGGGTAAAGTGTCGGTATTTGCACCGCACACAGAGTATTACAAAGCAAAAACTGCGTTAGAAGATGCATTTGCAGACATTAACTTTGAAGTTGATGAAATCACCTTTGTACCGCAAGTCCATGTAGAAATTACCGATGCAGATGACATCGCCAATTTCGAAAAGTTTATTACCATGCTTGAAGATTGTGATGACGTACAAAATGTTTATCACAACGCCACGGTGATTAGTTAAGGGTAGCTGCGAGTTTACCTCGCGATAATAAGATTATTCGCGGTGGTGAAGATATCACTGAAAGCGCATTATTTTTAATGCGCTTTTTTGTTGGTTACTGAATGTTGGCTATTCATGTGAGTGATGGTTAAAAGGAAATTTAAGCAAAAAAAGCCAGCCCGAAGGCTGGCAATATGACACTAACAAACTCGAAGGGGAGTTATTGTTGCGCTTTAAACTTTATACGAAACGCATGCAATAATGGTTCAGTATAACCACTAGGTTGTTTAACCCCTTCTAATACAAGGGCTAGCGCGGCTTGATAAGCAATGCTGTTCGCTAAACTTTGCTCAGAACCAGCCATAGCTACGTACCCTGTATCACCTTCATTTTGACCATCTACGACTTTTGCCATTTTTGCCATGGTGCTCTCTATTTGCGCTTGCGTGCACACGCCATGATGCAACCAGTTAGCCATATGCTGGCTTGATATACGTAAGGTGGCTCTATCTTCCATTAAACCAATATGATTGATGTCTGGCACTTTAGAGCACCCTACGCCTTGGTCAATCCAGCGCACCACGTAACCTAAAATACCTTGCGCATTATTATCAAGCTCGGCTTGAATATCTTCTTTGCTTAATGTGCTTACATCTGCCAGCAAGGGGGGGGTTAGTAATTGCGTTAAGCTTGCTTGCTGGCGTTGTGAAATGGCTTTTTGACAAGCAGATACATCTACATCATGGTAATGCATCGCATGTAAGGTAGCCGCAGTAGGGGAGGGCACCCAAGCCGTATTTGCTCCAGATTGCGGGTGAGCGATTTTTTGCTCCATCATTAGCGCCATTTTATCGGGCATTGGCCACATTCCTTTACCTATTTGTGCGCGACCACTTAAACCTGTTTGTAAGCCAATATCTACATTGCGATCTTCATACGCTGCTATCCATGGTTGTTGTTTAATTGCTGCTTTAGGAAGCACCACACCTGCAAACATTGAGGTGTGGATCTCATCCCCGGTACGATCTAAAAAGCCAGTATTTATAAAGACAACGCGTTCTTTGGCGGCCGCAATGCATGCTTTTAAGTTTACTGATGTGCGACGTTCTTCATCCATGATCCCCATTTTTATTGTGTTTCTAGGTAGGTGTAGAAGTTGCTCTACACGGCTAAAAAGGGTATTGGTAAAGGCCACTTCTTCTGGTCCATGCATTTTTGGCTTTACAATATTAATGCTAGCTGCGCTGGAGTTCTTTACAGGACTATTGCCTTGTAAATCATGCAAAGCGGCAGTGACAGTGATCACTGCATCCATGATGCCTTCAAAAATATCGCGGCCTTGACTATCTTGTATTGCAGGATTTGTCATTAAGTGGCCTACATTACGCACAAACATCATACTGCGGCCTTTTAAGGTTAATGATTGGCCGTCAATCCCACTGTAGTGGCGATCTGGAGCCAGTGAGCGCTTAATGGTTTTACCTTCTTTAGTGAATGATTCAACCAATGTGCCTTTCATTAAACCAAGCCAATTTTGGTAAACCTGTACTTTGTCTTCACCATCAACAGCCGCAACTGAGTCTTCACAGTCCATAATGGTTGTTAATGCAGCTTCAAGCACCACATCCTTTAACCCCGCTTTGTCGGCGTTACCAATAGGGTGGTTATGATCTATTTGTAGCTCAATGTGCAGGCCGTGGCTGATCAACAAAATAGCGGTTGGGTTTTGAGCTTCACCTTGAAAACCAACGAGTTGGGCTGGTTGTTTTAGCCCTGTTTGCGAACTATCTCGTAAGGTGATGAAAAGCTGCCCATTGACAACCGAATAGTTGGTACTTTCAATATGTGAGCCATTTTCAAGGGGGATAGCTTTATCTAAGAATTGTCTTGCATAGGCCATTACTTTAAAACCACGAACGGGGTTATAAGTGCTGCCTTTTTCAGCGCCATCGTCTTCACTTAGTACATCAGTGCCGTATAAAGCGTCGTATAACGAGCCCCAGCGAGCGTTTGCTGCGTTTAGCGCAAAGCGTGCATTACTAACCGGCACAACGAGCTGTGGGCCAGCCATTATGGCTATTTCTGGCTCTACATTATCAGTTTCAATGCAAAAATCAGCAGGCTCAGCAACCAAATAGCCGATATCAGTTAAAAACTGTTGATAGTGCTCTGCATCCCAGTGTTTGTGAGTACTATGATAGCTGTCAATCTGGTGTTGAAGGTCTTCACGTTTAACAAGTAACTGGCGGTTAATAGGGCTTAAATCATCAATAATACTGGCAAACCCTTGCCAAAAATGTTGTTCGTTTATTCCTGTGCCCGGCAGTAGTTGTTGGTTAATAAAGTCGGCTAATTGGTTATTGACCGTTAATCCATATTGGCTGTGTGTGAGAGTCATGATCGGTATCCTTTAAACGGTTATGATATTTAAATTATCACGCAATTAAATTGTACATGTTGCAACCATAACGCAAATAAAGTGATTTGCATGCTTTTTAGTCATTCATAAAATATATAGCCAGCATAATAACTATAAATTTACTAAATCTGAAAAAACGGCCTAATGTTGATTTAAGCGCTACGGAGCATGAGCTCTTTAGCCTCTCTCACACACTTATTATTTAGATTAACCCGTTCAAAGGATTTTTTATTATGACTACTTATCAACGTGAAACAGATACTTTAGCAACACTTTGTCAAGCGCAAGGTAAAACCTGGCAAGCTATTAACCCTGAATATGCCAGTCGTATGCGTTTACAAAACCGCTTTCGTACAGGGTTAGAAATAGCACAATTTACCGCAGACATTATGCGTGAAGACATGGCCGCTTATGATGCCGATACGAGCCAATACACGCAATCACTTGGCTGCTGGCATGGATTCACTGCACAACAAATGATGATGGCAATTAAACGTCATCAAAAAACCACAAAGCGCAGCTACGTATATTTAAGTGGTTGGATGGTGGCGGCGCTTCGCTCTGAATTTGGCCCGTTACCAGATCAAAGTATGCATGAAAAAACGTCAGTGCCGGCGCTAATCGAAGAAATTTATACTTTTTTAAAGCAAGCAGATGCTCGAGAACTTGATCACTTATTTAAAGATCTTGATAACGCAAAAGCAAGCGGTGGTGACGTACAAGCCGTACTTGATAAAATCAATAATTTTGAAAGCCATGTGGTGCCAATTATTGCCGATATTGATGCCGGTTTTGGCAATGAAGAAGCCACTTATCTACTTGTTAAAAAAATGATTGAAGCAGGGGCGTGTGCAATTCAAATTGAAAACCAAGTGTCTGATGCCAAGCAATGTGGCCATCAGGCTGGTAAAGTAACCGTACCGCACGAAGACTTTTTAGCAAAAATTAATGCGGTACGTTACGCATTTTTAGAGCTGGGTATCGATAACGGGATTATTGTAGCGCGTACAGATTCACTTGGTGCGAGCCTGACACAAAAGGTACCAGTATCAAAAACTCCAGGGGATTTAGCGAGCCAATACAATGCATTCCTAGAAACTACGCCAATTAATGGGGTAGAAGACTTAAACGAAGGCGATACAGCAATGAAGCTGAACGGCCAATTATGTAAGCCAACACGTCTTGAGAATGGCCTGTATCAATTTCGTGAAGGCACAGAAAAAGACCGTGTGGTGCTTGACTGCGTAACCAGCTTGCAATCAGGCGCTGACTTATTATGGATTGAGACAGAAAAGCCACATGTTAAACAAATTGCTGAACTCGTTAATCGCGTTAAGGAGCAAGTACCCGATGCTAAATTGGTTTATAACAATTCACCATCATTTAACTGGACCCTGAAATTCCGTGAGCAAGTTTATCAACAATGGCTTGATGAAGGTAAAGACCTTTCAGCTTACCCAAGTCTTGATGATAACAAAGCACTCATGGCGCCAGAAATGGATAACACTGAACTTGCTAAAGCCGCTGATGTATTGGTACAAAACTTCCAACGCGATGGCGCAAGAGAAGCGGGGATTTTCCATCACTTGATTACCTTACCTACTTATCATACTGCTGCATTAAGTACTGATATTCTATCTGAAGGTTATTTTGGTGACTTAGGTATGTTGGCCTATGTACGTGACGTTCAGCGTCAAGAAATCCGTCGTGAGCAGGCGTCAGTGAAGCATCAAGACTTAGCTGGGTCGAATATCGGTGATACACATAAAGAGTACTTCTCAGGTGAAAATGCCCTAAAAGCCGGTGGTGAAGCAAACACCATGAATCAGTTTTAAGTTTCAGGTTATTCCAACTCAACAATGTTACAAAGGGCTTTAGGGCCCTTTTTTAATGTGTACAGATCAGTATTTAACTAAGTACAGATCAGTATTTAACTAGCTGCTACTTTTTATCATTATTATGGATCAGAGTTTTATTAACTAAAGGCTGAAAGCCTATTTACACGTAAAATAGGGCTGTTTTTTGATGTTACAGGCACAAAAATTAATATTTAGTGGCGTTTTTAGGCATTGAAACAAAAATATAAACCGATTTTTTACTAACTCGCGGCAACTACAAACCACTTTTTTACCAACTCAAACGCCATAAACAGTGACTCAAACCGATTTTTTACCAACTCAAAGACCTAAAAATGTCATAAACCGAAATTTTACTAACTCACTTTATGCGCAAAGTCCGATACTTTTTAAGTATGTAAGGAGTTACTCACATTATTGGCGTGTAAAGGGGGTTTACAGTATATTGGCTACGAGCTTCGAGTACCTGCAAAGTGCCCGCAGCTCGAAACTCGTAGTCTTAAGCGTTATTGACTGTGCTTATCAAACCACCATTGGATATAGGCTACTTTAGCCATCAAGTTTGATGGGCGCTGCGTAATACCATGAGACGCATCTGGAATACGAACCATAGCGGTATCAACCCCTTGCAGTTTCAGTGCTTGGTAAAACTGTTCAGTCTCTGAAATTGGCGTACGGTAATCAGCTTCACCAGTTAATAGCATGGTCGGTGTTTTCACATTACCCACATAGCTAATAGGAGAGCGTTTCATATAATGTTCAATATGATCCCATGGTTTACCCGGGAACCAGTAATCGGCAAAAAACGGGTAGAAGTCCGCAGTTAGTACAAAACTGATCCAATTGATAACCGGTTTTGCAACCACAGCAGCTGCAAAGCGGTCAGTGTGACCAACTATCCATGCCGTTAATACACCGCCGCCTGAGCCTCCGGTGACAAATAACTTAGACTCATCAATAAAACCTTTGGCAATAAGTGCATCAACCCCTGTCATTAGGTCATCAAAGTCATTGCTTGGGTAATTGTGATGGATGGTTTGTGCAAATTCTTTACCGTATGAATCACTACCGCGTGGGTTCATATATAAAACTACACTTCCCTTTGCCGCAAATAATTGCACCTCAGTACTAAAGTGCGGGCCATAGTTAGCCACGGGGCCGCCGTGAATTTCTAAAATAAGCGGGTATTTTTTACTGCTATCAAAACCCGGTGGGTAAGCTACCCAACCTTGAACAGGTAAGCCATCATGGCTCGATTTAACCCAGATCTCTTCTACTTTTGCCAGTTGTTTATTGCCTAGAGCATCGTCGTTTAGCTTGGTTAAACGTTGCATTTTACCATTTTTAATGACGGCGACATCAGCTGGGCGTTGGGTATCAGCAAGCGTAACAGCCACATCGCCGTCATCGCTGATATCAAAATCGCCACCAGAATATGGGCGACCAAATGACACACTACCTATTTGTTCAGTAATGACTTTGCGTTTGCCGCTGCGTGGTTGGTAAGCAAGCATTGTTTTCCCTTCACTGGCATAGCTAAAGAAGATACCACTGGAGTTATCCGCCCACTTTATTTGGCCAACACTACGGTCAAAATCTGCGGTTAGACTACTGGTATCACCTGATTCTAAATCGCGAATATATAACTGAGAGTTTTCATAATTGGTCTGCTTATCATCGTATCCTGTGTAGGCGAGGTAGCGGCCATTGGGAGAAACTTGCGGTTGGTTATCAGGTCCCACTCGATCAGTAATTGCAGTGATCTGTAAGTCTTTTAAGCTTAGTTGATAAATTTCCGAGTTAGTTGGTTTGAGCCTAAACTCAGCATGTCGATTTGCTGAAAAATACAGTGTATCTCCCTCATTCGCAAAACTAATCGGGCCGCTATGATCAAAATCCCCAGAGGTTAACTGGCGAGCATTACCGCCATTGGCATCGATACTAAATAGATGGCGAAAGCCGGGTTTTGTATAGCCGCCACCGTCAGCACGATAATACACATCATCAATATATTTGGCTGGCTCAGCCCAGTTCGCACCATCTGGTTTACCAGGTAAGTTCACCGGAGAGACTGTTTTACTAGGAACAAATTGACTAAATAGTAATTGCCGGCCATTAGGCGCCCACTGCAAACTAGACGGACTTTGGGTCAGGTTACTAATTTTTGCAACCGCACCTGTTTTTAGCCACTTAACATAAATTTGGCTACTGCCATCGCGAGTTGAAATAAATGCTAAGCGGGTTTCATCAGGTGATAGCACCGGTGAATAATCCATGTGCACACCAGAAGTAAGCGGCTGGAGTTGTTTTGAATTACTATCGACAGACCAAATATTACTGATCTTACGGTCAGATTTTATGTCCATGCGATTACGAACAAAGTACACCGTTTTACCATCATTGGTCATTTCAATTTGGTTGGCATATTCAAGGTCGAATACATTTTCTAATTGTAAGGTATTATCAGCTTGAGCTGCTACGCCACAAAAGCTCACTGCAACCAACAGTACAAGAGGGGAGTGTAATTTCATTTTTATTCCTTGTTATTAAACAGCATTAATACTGTTATAAAGTAACAGAGAATAAAAATATACATATTTCGATGAATGGTTTCTAGGTCAATTATTTACAACAAATCAGAAAAGGTTTTTTTCAAAAAACTGTGAATAAAAATTATTGTTGATTGTTTGTCGGTAAAAATCCTCGAAGTCCCATGCCGAAAATCTCACCGGATCAGTAGACGATAACCACTTTAAAGCGATGTGCCCTGAAGGCGGGGGGCAGTATAAAAAATGTGGAATACCCTCAATCATAAGGACAGAGAATGAGTAACTTAGTCAACCATGAAACTGTGCAAAAAACTGATGCTCCATTTAGCCAGAAACCGCTGCTGGAACAATCTCAGTAGCACAAAGGCTGGGAATTGTTGTAGGTCCTATTGTTGAGACTGGTGTTTTGGCATCGATAATGGCTTGCCTTATGGGCTGATCGCAGTGATGTTAATGTTAGCTACATCACTGCGATCACCGAAGTAATTCTTTTTCCTAGAAATCTTTCCTAGAAATGTATAGCCCTTACTTGCAGCGCGTAAAGCTGTTTCAGGTAAATCAAAACTGGTAAGTTATTTGCGCACTATAACTGCGAGGTTCACCATAAGCGCCAAAAGTATATACACCGACACTTTCAACGCCTGAGTCCAGAGTCTTATCAGTGATAGATAAAGCTACAAGTTAAAAATAGAAACTGTTATTATTTTTGTTTTCAAATTGGATTTGATCACAATGAAGCCCTTTGTACTATTCCTTATTTCGTTCGTTACTTTACTTACTAATAGTTACGTACATGCAAGCTCGCAGCCTCTTAATCCACAAAAAATTGTGGTTGCAGGGGGCTCAATAACGGAGGTTATTTATGCGCTTGGTGAGCAGCAACGTATTGTTGGCGTTGATAGCAGTAGTATTTTTCCAGCTGCAGCCACCACGCAGCCTCAAATTGGCTATGTGCGTAAAATAAGCGTTGAGGGGATATTGTCATTAAACCCTGATCTTATCCTTGCAGAGGCTGATATAGGCCCGAAGAAGGTGGTTGAGCAATTAAAACGTACCGCTGCTAATTTGGTTATTTTGCACGAAAATGATAGCTTCTGGCGGATTGAAAATAAAATAGAGCAAATAGCCAGCCTGATGCAAGTCCAGAGCAAAGGAGCGGAGTTAGCGCAAGCGCTAACAGTAGATCGTGATGCCTTAACGCATATTTTAAAACAAGTAACGACTAAACCTAAAGTGTTGGTTATTCGCAGTGATCAACTCATGGTTGCAGGTTCTGGTACTACGGCAAATGAGTTAGTAGCTATTGCTGGTGGTAAGAATGTGATGGCGTCAAGCGTGGCTAACTGGCAGGCAATATCGAGTGAAGCGGCGCTCGTACTAAACCCTGATGTGATTATTACCATGAGTATTGGTGTGCATGATCAACTACCAAGTTCTGAGTTGTTAAACGCGTTTAAGTTTTCCAATGCAGTTAAAAATAAACGCGTGCATAATTTTGATGTTGCATATTTGCTAAGTATGGGCCCTAGAACGCCGCAAGCGCTTGTTGAATTAGCACATGCTTTTTATCCTCAAGCGCAATTACCTGATGGGTATCAATATAGGTTTTTAAAATCAGCAGCTAATAGTGCTAAATAGCTTTAATTTAATGGGTTAAGTAGCCAATGCGTGAACAAGCGTCTCTATTTGTATGAGCTTTGTTTGCTCAAGTGTCTTATTGTGGCTTGATGTTGTCATTAGCCAAGCATGGGCATCATCAAGTGATTTAACGACAGCACCGGGTATACCAAAGGCTTTTTGTACACTCATTTTTTGCATTCGTTCAAATTGCTGTTCGGGAACCACAATCAACATAGCTTGAACATGCTGCTGCATTTGCTCTGCCGCTCCCTCTTTTAACCACTTTTGCGTAGCTGGGCCAGCTCCTTTTGGGTGCTGTAAAGACTCTTCATCGCTGTAAACACGAACAACGACAAAGGGCTCCGCTTTTTTAAACCAAATATCCCATGCTTGCAAAGAGTTTAAATGCATTTCGAGTGTGCATTCACCGCGTGCAACGGTGATGGCTAATGGCCAAAGGCTATTATCGTGCTTTAGAATTGCCATATTGTATGAATCCTAGTTATTGTTTTTATGAAGGGGTTACGGCAAGCAGGCTTGCCGTGTAAATTATTCGTTAGATCAAAATGTATACTGTAAACCAGCGCTAATGGTTCGTGGTTGAGTTAAAACGGCTTTATCAAAATGGTTGTCAGGTTCATTACTGTCAGCAGGTGCAGTACCCGGATATAGCGCAACAGGCGCATCTTCATCAAAAATATTACGCACTGAAAGGTACAATTTAGTCTGCTCTGATATTAAATAACTTAAGCTAGTATCAAAGGTGGCAAATGCGTCAGTTTTACTGCCTTCATCGTTCGAAATATTGGTATACCAGCCATCAGTGTACTGACCACTCACATTAATAACCCAATTATTTGACTGCCATGTTCCGCCTAACTTCATAGAAGCAGAAGGAACCATAAATAATGAATTTCCTTCTAATCCAGAGCCAGGATAATCAGTGATTTCGGAGTCTAATAGTGCAAAGCTACCGTACAAATTAAATTGTTCATCAATACGCCAATCTGCGCTAAATTCAAAACCAACAGTGGTAACTTTGTCTGCGTTTCTTACTACATAGGCTTCATCACGGGTATTTTCAGGTGTTAAATCAAAGGGCAATTGCATGTCTGTATATTGCGAGTAAAACAGGTTTTGAGATGTGCTTATGCTATTATCAGCCCATTGTTGACGACCATATAATTCCAATGAGTTTACGTATTCTTCGTCGTATTCATAGTTCACAATCGGTGCGCCAAAAGAAATACCACCCCCTCCTGCGTTATAGCCACGGGATAATTGCAAGCCAATGGTATGCTCTTCATTAACTTGATAACTAAGACCTAGCTTTGGTAAGAGAGCGCTGTAATCATTATCTGATTCAATTTTAGCTATTGCCCTATCTGGATCGCCACCTTCACGTTTGCGGTTTTCTTTCTCGTAGCGTAAACCCGCGGTTAGCTCAAACTTTTCATTAAATGGAAATGCGCCCTCGGAGTAGATTGCAAAATTATTGGAATCATCAGTAAAGCTCTGTTTTACAATAAACTGAATCCAATCATCTTGCTTAGAACTATAGTAGCGACTACCAATAACCCACTGTGTACCGTTATCACCTTGATAACGTAAACGAGGTTCAATCACATATTCTTTCGTATCAACATTAGCTTTAGAGCCGTCTGGTGTGGATTTGCGCTCAAAATTAAAATCTGTTGCTGATGCCGTCACTTCCAGCTCTAGTTGTTCATTTATTGCAGCGTTATATTCAACACCTACACTTTTAGTATGCGTTACATGTACAGGCTGCTGTGGAAAATTAGAGCGTCTTTCATTAAACGGGTAATCAATAATTTCACCATTTGGCCCGGTGTATTTATTGTCAGTAAGGGTGACAACGATGCGGGTATCATATTGGTCGTCGCCCTCGTAAAGTAATTTCCCTCTAATTGCACGGCCTTCCATATCAGCTGGATTTTCAACACCTGGGTAAGGTTCATAAGCAACTGGGGAGCGACGTTCAAATTGGTCGGCAGCAAAACGTACAGAAAACTGCTCTGTAAGCGGTTGATTATAAGTGGCTGATAAGCGTTTTTGGTCTAAGTTTCCACCTTCGGCGCGAATTGTAAACTGTTGTTCGAACGTTGGATCTTGCGTTTCAACGCGGATTGTACCTGCGATAGCATTGCGCCCAGCGAGTGTACTTTGTGGACCTCTAAGTACCTCAATCTGATTGAGATCCCAAATGCCTAAGTCGCCAAATACAATTTCGTTATAAGTAGCAGAACGGCCGTCAATTTGCCAGTTTAGCCGTGCCCTGCTGCCGGCAAAAAATGCATTGGCATTTTCTGCGGCGCCAGTACCATCAATCCCTCTAACTGTTGGAGCCTTGCCAGTACCTGTAACCATAGTAATATTAGGGATCTCACTTAGAACATCTCTTACGGTTCTAAGTTCAGGGCGGCTTTCAAGTGTTTTGGTATCAAAAACAACAACACTATTACCACTTTGTAGCAAGCTTCTTGATAACAACTCACCAGTAACTTCTATAAACGTCATTTGATTTACGGTATTACTTTCATCAGTATTTGCTAATACAGTAGTTGATACTAATGCTGCAACAGGGAGTAAGAATTCCTTAATTTTCACTTTAATTCCTTTGTTTGCTAATAGTAATTATTATCAATTGTGCCTTTGTTATTGTTTGTGTGCAACAAATATACGATTACATTTAATGAGTTTCTATTTTCATTTAGTAAGCTATGAAATATGGTTTGGGTAGATACAGTAAAAGCGTATCAAATGATGGAGATTGAACTTAAAAAGGCGTTTTAAATTCGCATTCAGTGAGTACTTGCTCGTTGTTACATTGATAAAACACGGTGACGCAAGTGTTTGGGTTATTTTAAATTGCAGTTGTTGTTTATTAAAAGCAATAAGCTTGGCGGCATCAAAACCAAAAAATTGTTTAACGCTTGGGTAATATACCCAAGCCACTTCAAGATGCAGAATTCAGCGTTTCACAGGGGCTTAATATCAAGGCGTTATTTTGCAAGAATGGCCAATCCCTTTTAAGAAGTAACAACGATGAGAGTAAGTGCCTGTGGAACGCCCAAGGGGTTGGTTTAAAAGCGATTTATACTGCGTTATTGATTTTAACAATAGAACCACTATTATTTGCAATCAATGCCTTGCCTAAATCGCTTTTAAATCCAACTGAAACTCACAACTTGAGGTGGTTTGGGTATAAGCTTTAAAAATACTTTCTTTAGCTGAAAAAATAATCGTTAATGGGTGTGATACTTGTTTGGCTAATCGTTGAAATTGAAAAAGTTCATCAGGGTGCAAAATTTGTTGTTGGAGTTCTTGCTCTTGCTTGGCACTCATTAACTGCTCGATATCGATACCTATTCCTGCAATATCGCTACTGTGAGATACCATTGCCATTGCAGTTTGCTGGCTATGGGTAATACTGCCCACTATTTTATTAGGCCAAATGGGAGCACGATCTGCTGCGTTTATTAGTTCAAAGTTATATATTTTATGTGCCGCGAGCACGTGTTTAGCGCACACTCTACCAGCCAAGTATTCGGCTTTTCTTTTATCTACAGCCTTACTCAATTGTGCAGGGAAAGGAATTTGATGCGCCGCAAAGTCTGCATTAGCAAAATTCGAAATTTCAAATTCACAGCAATAGTATGGATACTGCAGTTGTGGCCTGAGTTTTGTAGTTTGCAGTATTTTCATGAAAACTAAAATTTCCCTATTAATTTCTTTGAACATATTGATTGTACTTTATTTTTCAAAAAGAAAGAAAAGCTAATTCTGATAAGAACTAAAAATGACAGCTTAAATGGACTAAATAATGGACTAAATATCACTACACGGGTATCTTGAATATTGTTTAATAATTGATAAGGAATACCGATGATTGGCTATACAATGCTTGGCACTAATAATTTGCCTAACGCCGTGGCGTTTTATGATGAATTATTCTCTTTACTTAATGCGCAACGCTTTCTAGAAACCAATAACTTTGTCGCTTGGAGTATTGATCCGCAGCAGCCGGGCTTTGCAATTACTAAGCCTCATGATGGCAATGCTGCAACAGTAGGTAATGGCACAATGATCGCGATAGTAGTCGATACGCCAGCCCAAGTTGATGCCTTTTATGCGAAAGCGATTGAGCTTGGTGCAACTGATGAAGGTGCACCTGGCCCGCGAGAAATGCCAGGGTTTTATGCTGGGTATTTTCGTGATTTAGATGGCAATAAACTTAATGCATTCTGTTTTATCCAGTCTTCATAAGCATATTAATATTACCGCCAAGGTTGGTTGCACGTTGCTTTTGTGCGACATTTAATTTTAAATAGGTGCTGTATATAAAATATTAGTTTTTATATTTTTTCAGCACTTCTTACTAAATATGGATTGTTAATTAAGAATATAGTTTCACTTTTAGCAGTAAGGTAAAATAAATGGTCAACTTTGAGTATGGGATCGCAGAGCAGTTACCAAATGCAAAAGTTTTAATTGTTGACGACCAGTTACTGAATATCACTTTATTGCAAAAAATTCTTGCAGGCCATTATCAAACTAGTGTGGCGCACAGCGGTGAAGATGCCCTAAAAATGATCGAAGAGAGCGCGCCAGACATTATTCTACTTGATATCGAAATGGCGGGTATCAACGGGATCGAAACGTGCCGTGTATTAAAAAGTCGCCCTGAGACAAAAAATATTCCAATCATTTTTATTACCTCATTTGGGCAGCATGAAGATTTATGCTGGCAGGTAGGTGGTGTTGATTTTATCAGTAAGCCGATCAATCCAAAAACGGTCTTTAATCGTGTTACTGCACAACTTACACTTAAATTTCAACGCGATAAGTTACTAGAGTTAGTGTTTTTAGATGGTTTAACGGATGTTTACAACCGTCGCTATTTTGACTCCCATTTAACAAAAACACAGTTGAGGGCAAAACGAGAGCAAGGTGATTACGCGTTAGTGATCATTGATATTGATTTTTTTAAGCAGTTTAATGATATTTATGGCCATATCGAAGGAGATAAAGTTTTACAGCAAGTTGCTCATACTATAAAAACCACGTTGCTGCGACCGTGTGATTTTGTGGCTCGTTATGGTGGCGAAGAGTTTGCAGTTATTTTGCCAGATACAGATTTGCGAGGTGGCGCATTGGTTGCTGAGAATATTTTAAATAATATAGCTAAGTTAAAGATTTCTCACAATTATTCAATCTATCAGTACTTGACTGTGAGTGCTGGGCTTGCGACATTCAAGGGGTTATCGGCAAATGAAAGTATTATTAAATCGGCAGACGAAAAGTTGTATGTGTCAAAACAGCAAGGGCGAAATAAGCTAACATTCTAGTCGCTTTTAAACCATCAAGGATACGAATGAACAGTTTATCTAAGGCTCTATTATTGCTATGTTGCTTAACCAGTGCATGTTCTATTTATGCGGCAACTGATAATAGTAAAATTGCAGTAAGTCTTTCTTATGATGATGCACTTGCAAGTCAGCTTGATAATGCGCTACCGGCATTAAATAAGTATAATTTTAAAGCTTCATTTTATTTAGTGCCAAACTCTGAAACAATTACCTCTCGGCTCTCAGAATGGCGTAAAGCCGCTCAGCAAGGTCATGAATTAGGCAATCATAGTTTATTCCACCCATGTAGTGCATCAAAACCATCACGAGCGTGGGTGAGCGATGAGCAAAACCTTGATCATTACAGTACTGCACGAGTGATCCGAGAAGTACTTACCGCTAATGTGTTTTTACAGGCCATCGATGGCAAAACGCAGCGCACTTTCACGCCACCTTGCTTTGATACTCAAGCAGCAGGTAATGACTTTATTGAGCCGCTTAGAGCGCATTTTGTGGCAATAAAAGGAGTAGATGACAGTGAGCACACTGTTTTATGGGCGCCCGTAAATGTAACCGGGCAACAACTCATTGATTATGTGAAAAACGTTCCCGAAAATGTACGGCTCATTAACCTTCTTTTTCACGGGATCGGTGGTGATCATTTAAGTGTGTCGGTTACTGCTCATGCACAGTTACTAGCTTACTTAGCTGCGAATAAAGATCAATATTATGTTGATTCTTATATTAATATTATGAAAAAGCAGGAAAAGGAGTGAACTGTGTATATTGGCGAAATAGCAACCCGTTGTGGAGTATCTGTAAAAACAATTCGTCATTATGAAGCGATCGGTTTATTAACGGATATAAAACGCCAAGGCTGCTACCGTATTTATGATAACGCTGATGTAGAGTTTGTAATGCTAATAAAACGAGCGCAGCTTTTAGGGTTGAGTTTAACCCAGCTAAAACAGTTAAAAATTGCTCGTCATGACTTAGATTGGCCTGCGGTAATGGTTTTACTTGAGAATAAGAAGCAGCAAATATTGATAGATATTACTGCACTTGAGCAACAAAAAGAGCTACTAGATTTTTATCACCGTGATATAAAAATGTGTTTGGATAACCAAGTATCAGGCTAACGGTACTTGACTCTACCCTTTAGGGGAGGGTGTATGCTACTGCTTTTAAAGGAGTAGTTAGTATGAAAAAACGTATCTTAGTGATTGATGCCAACCCTAAGCAGGGGAGTTTTTGTGATGCTTTAGCAAACGCTTATAAGCAAGGTTGCGCGAGTGAGAGTGAAGTGCACAGCCTCTCTCTTAATGCGATGGTGTTTGAGGCCGATTTAAGCTATGGCTACGATAGTGAACAATTGCTTGAACCTGATTTAGTCGAATTTCAAGCTCAATTACAATGGGCTGAGCATATCGTGTTGGTTATTCCCGTGTGGTGGGGTGGCTTGCCTGCTAAGTTTAAAGGGTTGATTGACCGTACTTTTTTACCTGGTTTTGCATTCAAATATCAACCGAATAAAACCATTCCCGATAAGCTGTTAAAAGGGCGCACAGCTGAAGTTGTGTTAACTCTCGACACCCCTCCTTGGTATTATCGCTATTTTCAAGGCAACCCAGTAAGCAAACAGTTAAAGCACACTATTTTAGGTTTTTCTGGCATTAAAGTGCTTAATACAACCTATATTGGCCCAATTATCAGTTCGACGCCAGAGCAGCGAGCTCACTGGCTAAAGAAAATGGCAAAAATGGCGGGACAATAAGAGTATAGAGTTTCATCAGAAAATGATGTTTAACGGGTTTATCCGTAAATAGAAGTGTGCTCGTATCAGCTTAAGCAAGCGAAAATTTAATTATATTTTAAAAGCCGTGTTGACTTAACAAACACGGCTTTTATAGTTATCGCTTATCGCTTATCGCTTATCGCTTATCGCTTATCGCTTATCGCTTATCGCTTATCGCTTATCGCTTATCGCTAGCTATTAATAATCAAATTTATGTTTTGTAAATAAGCTTTGCACTTGTTGCCAAATCTGCCCTGGCTTACCATCAGCAACGAGTTGGCCATCAAGTTTTACAACAGGACCCACTTCTTTTGTGGCGCTGGTGATCCATACTTCATCAGCTGCAAACAACTCTTGTTTACTGATAATGCGCTCTTGTACTTTAAAATCACTGTGGCTGTTTAGAATATTAATGATTAACCAGCGCGTAATACCGGGTAAAATCTGATTATCTAATGGTGGGGTGCTTATTATCCCGTCTTTGACGATAAACACATTGCTTGAGCTTGCTTCGGTAAGTTCATCTAAGCGGTTATATAATATAGTTTCATTGTTACCTGCTGCCGCCCCATGTTGATAGTGAATAACATTGCCAAGCAAAGCGGTTGATTTTATGTGGCAACGCTGCCAGCGCTTATCTTGCTCTACAGACACCGTATAGGTTTTAGCATTGTCTATGTCGCTCACAGGCTGTGGAGGAATTTCAAATGCGTAAGCAAATACAGTCGGTGTTATGTCATTAGGATAAGCATGAGCACGTTTATTATCTGCACCGCGGCTAACATGTAAATAAATACCGAGGTTATCACCGTGGTTTTTTTCGCACAGTTGCTGGCAGATTTCACGCCAGGTATCAGTGCTGTAATCGAGCTTAATTTCAATTTCATTTAAACCGTTATTCATGCGTTCTATATGCGCCGCAAAACCGAGCATCTTGCCATTGTAGGCAGGGATCACCTCGTAAATACCATCACCAAATAAAAAACCTCTATCCATAGGTGATATTTTTGCGTGCTCAGCACTCATATAATCGCCGTTTAAATACACCGTGCTCATTGTAAATCCTCATTCTGATTGGCAACACCGCTAAGCTGACGGAGTCTAGCGATGAGTTGTTGGCCATGCATCGCATGTAAACCATCTTCGGTTAATTCGTTTTTATGAGTGACACCGTCGACACTGCCACGTTCACTTAAATATTGTAAGATCGCTAAAGTATCAACTTCAGCGAGTAAATCTTGGTTATGCCAGCGACTTAAGAATGCAATAATGCCGTAGGCCGCCCAGTTTGATACATCAGCCAATAATAACTCATCACAACATGTTAGGCTGGCAGTGATGCTCAGCTCACTCATATACTGAGATAAGTTGCCCATACCAATTTCATTACCGCCATCACCAATTGCAATAGTAGGGCACTGGGCTTGTGTAATAAAAAAATCAAAGCAACCGCAATCGTTTGAAATATCAATACCACGCATGTTGTAATATTTATTATCGTGGCACAGCCCTGGCCGTTCGATTGAAAGTACGCAGTCTGGCTTTAATTCAGCCAGCGCTTTTTGGCTAAAGCTCATGGCATCGACAATATTATTTAGTGGTAATTCAAAGCAGTTAAAGTCAGCTTTTAACGCGCTGTAAAGGGGGTTGCCACATACTAATATGGGGTGTTTACCAAGCGCTTTAAGTGCATTGTATAAAGCTATTGCGCCAACCGGACCATCAGTTTCGAAGGTTTGCTTTACCGCAAATCCAGTGCCTATGAGTATGGTATTACTAGCTGCAAATAAGGATTTAGCCGCACGTAAATAAGTACCCGTTTGCTGATGTACGTAGAGATTTTGCATGCCGCGCAAATTTTGCTCAACCATCATGGTTTCAATTGTTTTACTTAATTGTTCATCACTTAGCGGGCGTGGCATAGTGTTTTTATCTCTTGAATGAGGGCAATACCTGCAGCATTATCGCCGTGTACGCATAAACTATCGGCATGCAATGGTAACTGTTTACCTGAACGAGTTGTGACGCAACCTGTGGTAAGTAATTGTTTAACCTGTGCTATCAACCCGGGCTTGTCATGAACACTGCCCGCGAGACTGCGTGAAACTAGCAGGCCATCATCAGTGTATTGGCGATCAGCAAATGCTTCTAAAATTAAATCCAGTTGATATTGCTTTGCTAACTGTTGATGCTGCTTAGCGTTTGCAGTGGCAAGTATCATCAATTTTAATGTACTTGGGTAACAGGCAATTGCTTGCATCACAGTGGTTAATAGTGTTTCATCAAGCATCATATCGTTGTACAGGGCGCCATGTGGCTTTACGTATTCTAAACTAAGCCCTTGTACTCTTGCCATACCTTCAAGTGCGGCTATTTGATAGTGCAAACAATTGGTTAGTTCTTGAGCTGACAATGCCATAGAGCGGCGGCCAAAGCCTTGTTTATCTGGGTAGCTTGGGTGAGCGCCAATCATTACGTTATGCTGTTTGGCAAGTCGCAACGTACTGGCCATGACATCGCTATCACCACCATGAAAGCCACAGGCGATATTGGCCATATCAATGTGGGGCATTACTTCAGTGTCGAGGCCCATCTGCCATACACCAAAACTTTCACCTAAATCACAATTAAGCTTCATTATTGTTTCCGTTTAAAAAGCTGATATATGTGCATTTTGAATATCTGTGATCAACATGTGCCCAGGACTATGCGTAATACAAAAATCGGGGGCTGCATTTGCTATGGCTATTTGAGGGGTGACACCGCAGGCCCAAAAAACCGGTACTTCGCCGTCTTTAATTGTTACAGATTCACCAAAGTTAGGACGGTTTATATCTTTAATGCCGATCGCGGCAGGATCACCAAAGTGGACTGGTGCACCGTGTACATCAGGAAAGCGGCTGCATATTTGAATTGCACGAATAGCGTCTGCAGGTTTCATCGGGCGCATACTGACCACCATGTTTGAATGGAAAATACCGGCACTTTCACAGGGAATGTTCGTCATGTACATAGGGACATTTTTATGTTCAGTGATATTACGTATTTCTATGCCAGCCGCTTTTAATGGTTCTTCGAATGAGAATGAACAACCAATTAAAAAGGTGACCAAATCATCACGCCATTGTTCTTTAATATTGGTCACTTCTTCAATTAGTTGACCATTTTTAAAAATACGATAGCGCGGTAAATCCGTTCGAATGTCTAAATCATGAGCAACATTAGGAATACTTGTGGCCCCAGGCGTCCGGCTGCTTGCTACGATCGGGCATGACTTTTTATTTGCTTGGCAAAACTGTAAAAAATCAAAAGCATACTGCTTTGGCAGAATCACTAAATTAGCCTGCACAAAGCCGGGAACAAACCCAGATGTATGACCGGTGTAATCTTCGTTCCGGATCATATTTCGAATAGCGTAAGGCGTAGTAAGTGATGCGTTATGTTGCATAGTATCCTCGTAAACTTTAGTTGTTATTTATGCCATTAACAGTAACAGGCAAAGTACCTTGTGCTGGCTTCTCACCAACTAGTACTTTAGCAAGAGCTGTAAAAGCTGGCCCTGCTACTTTAACACTATTATCAACATCTATGTTATACGCATAAGTTGCTAAAATTGCATCTGCATATTGGCCAAATGTGGCAATATCATACGGTGCCCGCAAGCTTACGAAAATGGTTTTCTTATCAGCCAGTTGTGCCTGCTTTAGTAACCTCTCAAGTGCAGGGCCTTGCTCTGCTTTGGCAATCGCGAAGCTTGGGTTGTCTGACAGATCATCCATACCGCCTACTTCAACCGCACTTTGATTTGGTGAAGCATTGCCAGCGATAATAATATCAGCATCATTAATTGCTTTTAAGGTTGCAATAGGTTCAAACCCTTGCAAGCTTGTACAGCTAAATGAAATTGGGTGCTGCGAGTTTGCTAAAAGTGCTTGCTGTAGTGCGATACACTTGCGGGTATCAGGCATAATGATATGCACTTTACTATTTGCACTTAGCTTTATTGGTAAAGTCCGCTTGTCATTTTTAACCTCTGTAATCGCTGCGAGGGCAAGCTCAGCTTCTATTTTTCGATGACTTTCATCACCGAGAATTAGTTGCGCTTTTTGCATTGCAAGTGACTCGTTAAGCTCAGTTGTTAATTTAAACTTACTTTTTAAATTAATGATGCGCTGCGCCGATGTGGCGACGTCGTCGGCGTTTAAATTACCTTTTTTGACTTCGCTGACTAAGCGAGCTATAAGTTGATCAAGTACCACTAAATCTTTTGGGCTGCGAATTTCAATTGGCATTAGTGCAATATCGACACCCGCCGCAAAGGTATTAACAACCGCTTCGATAGGCTCAAAAAAGTGGCTAATACCAGCCATGTCGAGTGCATCTGTGATCACGACACCTTGATAACCCATTTCATCTCGTAATAACTCAGTGATGATTTTATGTGACATAGTGGCAGGTTTTATCATGGTCTTGCCATCTTTGCTCACAAAGGTGCTGCTATCAAGCGCTGGGTATTGAATATGCGCAGTCATGATCATACCTGGGTTTTGTTCTTTAATAATGCGCTGAAATGGCGGTAAATCTTTTGCCCAGATGGTTTCTTTATCATGCATTACTTTTGGCAAGCCGGTATGACTATCGACGTTTGTGTCGCCGTGTCCAGGAAAATGCTTGAGTGACGTAATTACGCCGTTGCCTTCAAACCCAGCGACTTGAGCACCGCCTAAAATGCTCACGAGTGTTGGATCTTCGCCATATGAACGGACATTAATCACTGGATTATCAGGGTTCATATTAACGTCTACTGTGGGGGCGTAATTTACATTAACGCCGAGCGCTTTTAGCTCATCAGCAATTACTTGAGCCGACTCAGTAGCAAACTTGGTGCCGTGTACTTTATAACTTGCCCCAATAGACATATTACCTGTGAATGACGTTGCAACATCGCGAGGAATACGGGCAACACGTCCACCTTCTTGGTCAATTGAAATGAACAGTGGGGCACCTAAGCTTGATTTTGCAGCAGCTTGTTGCATAGCATTATTTAATTTTACGACTTGCGAAATACTATCAATATTTTCTGCAAATAAGATAACACCACCAATATTGTGTTTAGTGATCACTTTGGCTAAATCTGCTGGCAACTCTGTAACAGCCTGACGGCATTTCTGCTGTGAATCTTGCTCACAATAATAACGAAAATCGAGCATCAGCTTTTGGCCAAGCTGTTGCTCTAGAGTTAAATTTGTCGCTGCAAAGGTCGATTTCATTGGTAATAAACACCCTAATCCAAAGATAATTGATGATATGGCAAACTTATTTAACACAGTAGGCTCCAAAGCTGAATTGCTTATTTTGATTGTGAATATTTTATTCCTGATGGTAATGCCATTTCGGACTAAAAGACAACTTATTTTTATCACCCTAACGGTTTTTTTTCTAAACTGCAAAAACCACAGACGAATTACAGTATTGCTTGATCCCTACGTAATTATTAAGAATTAATCGTTATTAAGATAGAAAAACACGCTTATATGTTTTTTTATTAATGGTAATTCGCCCATGTTTCAAGTAATAATATATTCCATGTTACTTGGTGGGTCGCCAAGTGAGTCAACTAACTTGTATGCAAAGGGGCGAAGCAATGGCAACGGCATTGACACTATTTCAACAACAACTCAGTGAAAAGCTGCCAGCATCTGCATTTATTGAAGATTACGCTAGGCGCTATGCTTTTGGTACTGATGCCAGTTTTTACCGCTTAGTACCAAAGTTAATCGTGCTGGTTGCTGATCAACAACAAGCGCAACAGGTTATTAGTGCCGCTGCGTCATATAAAATCCCGATTACATTTCGTGCTGCCGGTACTAGCTTGTCGGGCCAAGCGATTACAGACTCAGTTTTAGTACTGCTCGCTGATTCATGGTCAGGCTATGAAATTGAAAACCAAGGTCACAGCATCCGCTTAGAACCTGCAATTATAGGCGCTCGAGTTAATCAGTTATTAGCGCCATTTGGTCGCAAAATTGGCCCTGATCCCGCCTCCATCAATAGTTGTAAAATTGCCGGAATGGCAGCTAACAACTCTTCAGGTATGTGTTGCGGAGTAGCTCAAAACAGTTACCACACAGTAAAAGACATGACCTTAATCTTCGCTGACGGAAGTGTGCTCGATACCCGTTGTGAGCAAAGTCGTAATAATTTTTTACAAACCCATCAGCAATTTATTAGAGACATTGTCGACCTAGCCCAGCAGGTCACTAATAATCCTCAGTTAGCGCAGCGTATTGCGCATAAATACCGGTTAAAAAATACTACGGGTTATGGCTTAAATGCGTTAATTGATTACCAAGATCCCATTGAAATTATAAAACATTTAATGATTGGCTCCGAAGGAACGCTCGGGTTTATCGCCGATATTACCTATCATACCGTCGTAGAACATGCCCATAAAAGCAGTGCGTTTATCATTTTTGATGATATAAGCCAAGTCTGTGAGTTGGTAAAGCAACTTGCTGACTTAGATGTTGCGGCTGTTGAACTACTGGATAAGCGCTCGCTAGTATCGGTTGCTCACCATGACATTATGCCTAAAGAAGTACACAGCTATCCGGCGGAGAGCGCGGCATTACTCATTGAAGTACGCGCTGAAAATGCTGCTAAGTTAGTTAATTTGCAACAACAAGTTGATGAATTAGTAGCCGAATTTAGCACCCATCAATTAGCAACAATGGCGTTTTCAACGGATGTGAAACGCAATGCCTTATTGTGGAATATTCGAAAAGGCACATTTCCGGCCGTGGGCGCGGTGCGTGAAAATGGCACCACGGTGATTATTGAAGATGTTGCGTTTGAGCTGGATGTGTTAGCGCAAGGCGTGCATGCACTGCATCAATTATTTGATCAATATGGCTACGATGAAGCGATTATTTTTGGCCATGCCCTCGCCGGAAACTTGCACTTTGTATTTACTCAAGCCTTTGACACTCCCGCGCAGGTAGCACGGTATGAACAATTTATGCAGGATGTATCGCAGTTGGTTGCTGTTGAACTTAATGGCTCACTAAAAGCAGAGCACGGCACTGGACGTAACATGGCACCGTTTGTTGCGACAGAGTGGGGCGCTGATGGTTTTGCTATAATGCAGCGTATAAAGCAATTATTTGATAAAGAGCATATTTTAAACCCTGGGGTGATCATCAATGCGGATGAGAATTGTCATATTCAGCATTTGAAAACTATGCCCAGTAGTGACGACATCATCGATAAATGTATTGAATGTGGTTTTTGCGAAACCGTGTGCCCATCAAAAGGATTAACACTTACTCCACGCCAGCGGATCACTTTATGGCGACGTCGTACAGAGTTAGTGAATACATTAGCGAAAACCGATGATCTAAGCGCTAAGCAGCAACTTAATCGGCAGTTAAAAAGTATTGAAAATGATTTTCAGTATTTAGGCATCGATAGTTGCGCGGCGACCGGATTATGCGGCATGAAGTGCCCAGTTGGGATTAACACTGGCGAATTTATTAAGTCGTTACGAGCAACGCAGTTAACGAATAATAAAATGGCACACCATGTTGCCAATTTTGCGGTAAAACACTTTGCAGTACTAGCTAGTACTGCACGCTTTGGCTTAACCAGTATGGCTGCAATACGTAAAATAGTTGGTGCGCCAATGCTGCGTAATTTAAGTAAACCAGCTAACAAGCTGCTGGGTACTCCCCTGTACTATTCAGCTTGGCCGCGAGGTGAACAGCCAATCAATCGTAACAATATAACCCCCTCGCAGCTTGATAAAGTCGTCTACTTGCCCAGTTGTGCCAGTCGTGTTTTCGCAGCAGATGAAACTGCGAAAGATCAACGCTCAATCATGCAAGTTATGCACAGTTTAGCTAATAAGGCAGGGATTGAGCTATTACTACCTGCGCAAGTTAATGAACTATGTTGTGGTATGCCATTTGCCAGCAAAGGGCTACCCGAACAAGCGTCTAGCAAAGCAGAGCAGTTATTAGCAGTTGCAGAGCAACTGTCTGAAAATGGTCGTTATCCGATTATTTTTGACGCAAGCCCATGTGCCCTCACCACCTCGATAGTTGCGCAACAGCGTGGTTTAACTGTGCTTGAAAGCGCAGAATTTGCATATCAATACTTACTTCCTAAACTCACCGTAACAGCGCAATCAGAGCCTGTGATGTTACACGTTACTTGTAGCAGTAAACGCCGAGGTAGTGAGCAACTGCTTGTTGATGTTGCTAAGACATGCAGTAATAAAGTGATCATTCCAGCGGATATAGAATGCTGTGGTTTTGCCGGTGACAAAGGCTTTAACTTACCAGAGCTTAATGCCAATGCATTAAAAACATTAAGCAGCCAAGTACCTGCAAATTGTGATATGGGGATCTCTAATAGTCGCAGCTGTGAAATTGGTTTAACTCAACATAGTGGCGTGAATTATCAATCAGTACTGTATTTGTTAGATAAAGTGAGTCAAGAAGCCTCCTAGAGAGGCTTATACTTTCCAAAAGATGCCGCGTTTATAGCATGCAAACATGACTAAATATGAGATAAGTAAAAACAACAGCGAAAAAGCAAATGAGCCTAAGTAATTACCCATCATAGGCTGTAGCAAATTTGTATAAATAACGCCTTTTAAGTTACTGTCGCCAATGGGGATCATAATAAGAATACGCGCACTTACACCGGCAAACATAAAGAATAAAATCGCATTTGCGCCAAATACTAAGAATGGCGCACTCCATAAGCGAATTTTACGGATATCGAGAATATAACTACAGAGCGCATAGCATAACATCGCCAGTCCTGAGCTTATCATTACATAACTAGGAGTCCATAGAGCCTTGTTTATAGGGGTTATAGATGAAAGTGAGTACCCGCAAATAATGGCTACCATTGCCACAATGATAAATACTTTGATTTGTTTATTAAGATTTTTCTCAGCCCTTAAATAGCATCCGCAGAGTACCCCTGATAACGCTGTAGCAATGGCTGGTAATGTTGAAAGTAGGCCTTCTGGATCAAAAGCAAATGGTTGCGCGTTGCCATAATAAACATGTTTAGCTCCGAGCAATAGATTATCAAACCAAGCACTGAGATTATTGCCGTATAACCAAAGTCCTTGCACTATTTCACCATTAGGCAATGAGTAAGGTGTATACATCATCAAGGCACTGTAACCGGTTAGTAAGCTAACAAAGGTAAAAGTAATATGCTTTGGTTTTAAATAAAGATAACAAGTTAATGCGATAATATAAACTAGGCCAATTCGCTGCAACACACCCATCACTCTGATACCTAATAACCGCTCATCTACCCAGCTAAAATTAGGATCGCGAAAATTATAATAAAACAGTGCCAAGAACCAGCCTAATGCAATTAGCTTTACTGTTCGTATCATACCTGATTTTAGTATACTGTATTGACTTACGCCTTTTGCACGCATTGCAGATACTGATAGTGTGATCGATATCCCAACAATAAAAATAAAAAATGGGAAAATTAAATCAGTCGGTGTAAGGCCATGCCAATGCGCATGTTTAAGCGGCCAGTACATGTATGACCAACTTCCGGGGTTATTAACTAAAATCATCGCGGCGATTGTGATCCCCCGCAGTACGTCTAGAGCAAGCAGGCGATGGCTTGGTAATTTATTTAATATTGTTTGGCAATGATTGGGCAACATAGTTATTATTATTTCAATTAAAGTTGCCTTATTGTAATAATTTATTCCTTTTAAGCAAGCTGTTAGTCATCGCTTTTTGTTAGAATAGTAAGTACCTTATATTGGTTTTCATATAAAGGATTGATAATGATTAAAAAATATTCACTAGGTGGCTTAGCTTTACTATACTATTAGTAAGCCCACTGACGGTAGCAAAAACAATTTATGCTGATGTACAAGTTACGCCACTAAAGCCATTAAAAAATCATACAGTGTGGGTACGTGCTAACCAAAATACTCCTAAGTATCCTATCGCGCTTGCGAAAAGTGGCGTAAGGGGGTGTGTGGTTTACAGTTTTGACGTTGATCAACATGGTGATATGAATAACATTGAACTAATGGCAGCGGTGCCAAGTCGAGGTTTAGCAAAAGAAACTAAGAAATTACTGAAAAGTTGGCACTGGCAAGTTGCAGAAGGACAACAAGCTGCGCTTGAACATAAAGTCATTCGGCTAGACTTTTGTATAGGGGGGGATAGCGAAGAGCAAGCCCAACAACAATGTATTACACAGTCAAAGATGAATTGTGCAGTTTAAAAAGTACCAAGCCTACAGTGATACCAAGTAGCTACAGGCTTGAATAATTAACTCTACACTTAGGTTTTCCAGCTAACTTACCTGTTTAGTGATGATGATATGTGGCAATACATTGTCTAAGTTCGTTTGTAATTTAGCGTCAATTTTATACACTTCATTTAAGCGTGCCTGAGTGAGTACTTGTTGTGGCGAACCCGCAGCGACAACGCGCCCTTCATTAAGCATATAAATCCGATCAGCAAAACTTGCTGCAAGGGATAAATCATGCACAACAGCGACTACTCCCGCTCCTTGCTCGGCAACCAAGCGTGCTTGGTTCATTACCTCATACTGATGATATAAATCCAAGCTGGAGGTTGGCTCATCAATAAGTAAATAAGCACTTTGTTGATTAACTAAACTCGGTTGTAATTGACATAGCACCCGAGCAAGTTGGGTACGCTGTTTTTCCCCGCCAGACAGTCGAGTAAAACACTGCTGCGCTAAATGACTAATCCCCAAAGCTTGCATAGCATTATGAGAAAATCGCTTTAATGCTAACGAACTTTGCTGCTCTTGATGTGCAAAGTGAGCCATATCAACAACTTCATTAACGGTAAATGGAAAGTCTAATTCATAATTTTGTGTCAATACTGCCCTGAGCGTAGCAAGCTCTGTGATTGTATACTCTGCTAAAGCGCGTTGATTTATACTCACAGTCCCATGTGATAAAGGAATATCACCACATAGCGCTTTGAGGAGTGACGATTTACCTGCGCCGTTAGGACCGATGATCACCACCACTTCATAGGGTTTTACAACAAAATCAACATTATCTAACAGCACTTTCTGGCCTACAGTGGCACTAAGTTGGTTGCCCGTTAACATGACTTATCCTCGTTGTTGGTAAGTTTTTAATAACATGATTAAAAAGAATGGCCCGCCAATGGCGCTAGTGATCAGGCCTATTGGCACTTCTGCAGGGAGTATTACTGTGCGGGCAAATAAATCAGCTAACCCGAGCATTAATGCGCCACCTAGAATGCTGGCAGGCATTAAATAGCGGTGATCCGGGCCTAATATTAAACGCACAATATGCGGCACAATAAAGCCTACAAAACCAATGATCCCGGTAATGGCTACAGCCGCGCCGGTACAAAGAGCAGTGTAAATAAACACCTGCTTTTTTAATTTAGTGACATTAATACCTAAATGCTTTGCTTGTGCTTCACCTAATAAATATAAATTAAGTGGTTTTGCTAAGCGGAGTAAACCGATACAGCAAGCGATGATAATACACAGAGTAGGTGTCATCATCGTAAAGTGATTACCTGCCAGTGAGCCCATACTCCAAAATGTTAAATCACGTAATTGTTGATCATTGCTTATTAAAGTTAAAACACCAATCAATGAACCGACAATTGCGTTTACAGCAATACCAGCGAGTAATAAACTAATAATAGTAAATTGACCACTGTGTGCACTTAGACGATAAATAAATACACAGACACCAATACACCCTAAAAAGGCGCCAACAGGCACGGCATAAATACCAAAACTGTCACTAAAATTAGCAAATATGCTAGTACCGAGTACGATAGTAGCTACAGCGCCAAGCGCGGCACCACTTGATACACCAATTAATCCGGGATCTGCTAGTGGATTTCTAAATATTGCCTGCATAGCAGCCCCACATGCCGCTAAACCTGCTCCTACTATCATGGCGAGCACAATACGCGGTAAACGTATTTGCCAAATAATGGCGTGTTTAAGTTGATCTTCAGCGGTTTGATTAATAATCGCAATAATTTCACTAATGCTGATTGTGACTCCACCTTTACTCAACGCAATAAAGAACATCACAATACAGGCAATAAATAACGCGGGGATGGCAAAGCGGCGCTGCTGTTGTTGAGTGATTAAAGTACTACCAAGTGCCAACATAGTTACAGTTCGCCTTGCTTTTTAGTCACGTTTTGGGCCGTTTGTAAAAACCGAAATTGATAGCCTGACGGTAACTGTGCTTGCGGGTAAAACGTATGAGCTAATTCAACAACTGCTTGCGGTGTACGCGGGCCCATGCCCAGTAAGTAACTGCCGTCAAAGCTATAAACTTGGCCATTTTTGACAGCGTTTGAATATTTAAAATGGGCGAGCTTTTCTATTTTAGGCAGTGGATCATCACCATGGCGGCCCATCGTGATAATTACGTCAGGATTGAGCGCTGATGCCGCTTCACTCGACAGTGGCTTCCAATTAGTGATTTCTGATGCAGCTAAGTTAATACCACCTGCCGCGCTGATCAGTTCATTCGCAGATGTATCAGCCCCAGCAACAATAGGCTGACCACTGCGCACGCTAAGCACAAACAACACCTTAGGTTTAGTACTGGCCTGCTGAAGGAGATAGGCAAGCGCATTACGGTCAATTTGTAATGATTGCGCTAACTGCTCTCCTTTAGTTGGCACGTTTAATAGCTGGGCAATTTTTTTAATCTTGTTTTCAATGCCTAAGAAATTATCGTGCGCATCTAAAATTTGTAAATTAATACCTGTTTGTTTTAATTGTTCGACAACTTTTTTAGGGCCAGTGTCTGATTCACCCAGCACTAAATCAGGGTTTAACGACAAGATACCCTCGGCGCTTATTCTGCGCACGTAACCGATTTGTGGTTTTTCTGTGGCTGAGGCTGGATAGACGCTGGTGCTATCTACCCCAATGATACGTTGCTGTTCATCCAGCGCATAAATGATCTCTGTGATTGAACCTCCCGAAACCACAACACGTTGTGGGCCATCAAGTTGCGCTGCAGCACTAAAAAATGAGCTGACAATAAGCGTAGTCGTAATTAAAAAAGTGCAGAGGGGTTTCATAACTATTCCAATGTTGATATTATTTAATGTAAATATTAACAGTTCGCATTTGCATTTAAAAGATATGAAAATTATTATTTTCCTTATACTATCTATTGGCTGCCATTTAGCGTGGTTGTTGTATCATCCACTGGCTTTTTTGCAGATGCAATTTAACCAGACTCAGCCTGCACAACGGATAGCGGTAAAGATCATTACCTCACAGCCATACGCCCCGCAGCAAGTGGCACGTAAGCCAAAGCCGATAATCGAGAGCCAAGACACGCCCAGTACACAGTTTAATGCGAAAAAAGTACGTATGAAGGCAGAATCAAACCAGCCTCATGTTACCAAGTTAGCGCCAGTAACAGAGCCAAAGCCAAAACCGCTACCAAAAGAACCTGAAATAACCAAACGAGCAAAAGTATCAGATCAAGTCACTAAAGTAGCTCCTGAACAACAGCAAGTAGTGAAACCAGCGCCGGCTTCAAGTGCGCCTGTGATTGCAGCGCAGCACTCATTAAAAAATCAAATTGTTGAAGTACAGACATTACCGCTATTTAAAGCCCCACGACCTGCGCTTAATTATCCATTGCGAGCTAAACGACGCGGTTATCAAGGGGTAACAATATTGCAAATTGAGCTGGATGAGCATGGCCTAATAACTAATTTGAGAGTGTTAAAAAGTAGCGGTTTCACCGAGCTGGATAAAGCAGCATTGAGCAATGCATCATTGTGGCAGTTTCACCCCGTAATGCGTGCTAATCATAGCGTAAAAGCACGTTTTAGTGTGCCGATAGAGTTTTCTTTGCGTTCATAGCGCATCAATAAAAGAGAGAAAAATATGCAAGATCTATTTACTGCTGTAGGCATAATGGCCTGGCCATTATTTGGGGTATCAGTATTGGCTTTAGCCATTGTACTGGAGCGTATTACCTCATTTAGTTTGGGTTGGGTGCATTTACAACAAATAAAACAGCAGAACAGCGACTTTAACCAACAGTTGCAGAAAAAGACGCAACCAGAGCAGCGTGAACAGTGGTGCCAATTATACCTACAAGATTGTTTAGCAAGCTGGCGTAAAAGGCTAACTATATTAAGCCTATTAGGTACGTTAAGCCCATTAATGGGGCTGTTGGGTACCGTGTGGGGGTTAGTGCTGATGTTTAGAAAAATAGCGCAAACTCAGCAAGCGGTAACTCCAGCATTACTTGCTGATGGGCTATGGGAAGCTATGTACTCTACGATGGCAGGACTTATGATAGCGATCCCATGTTTATTGCTAAGTGGCGTATTTAATACCGTATTAGAACGAATGCAAACCGATTTAACTCGGATCATTAACCACCTAAATTACCAACTATGTTTTGATGAAGCTGCTAATGCTTGAGTTACCACAAAAACCCAGTAACAGCCCGCTAATGCCTGATCTGACAGCATTAATAGATGTATTGTTTATATTATTAGTATTTTTACTGCTAACCGCTGCAGTTAAATTAGAAATGTTGGACGTGGCGCTCCCTGAAGTGGGTAGTGATAACCAAGCTCCACTTGAGCAACAAAAAGCAATCGTGCTGAGTGTTAAATACACTGATCAACAGCTTATTTATGCTTTAGCAAAGCAGCCATTTGGCTCTCTTAATGAAGTGGTAGACGCCTTACGCGAAAAAAAATCCCAACAAGGTGTTTATCTTGCTATTGATCAACAAGTTCCCAGTGGTGACTTGGTTAAGTTATTGGCGGCACTTTCTAAAGAAGATCATAAAATTGCAAATATATTAATAGAAGACGAATAAAAATGATTATCATTTAATATTGTTTTTGCTATAGTGCCGTTGCTTAAAGTTGGTACGCATTGGTGATGTAGGGGCTAAACCAAGCGTATTTTTATAATTAAAATACTATATGGAGCGACACATGCGCCTTTCAAAACTGGCTCTATGCCTTGCCAGTGTATCATTACCTGTTATGGCCGAAACAACCTCAGCCGATCAACCTCTACTCACAACATCACTTGATGCAATTACAGTGACGGCCACGCGAACACAGAAAACCGCGCTAAACTCTGCACAAGCCGTCAATGTGATCACCAGTGAGAACATTGAGCAGCTTTTATCAACCACTGTATTCGATAGTTTAATAGCAGTCCCTAATGTAACAGCCACTGGTGGGCCTCGCAGTGGCGGACAAAAATTTAGTGTCCGTGGTTTTAACGACGCCGAAGATGTTTTAGTGAGCGTTGATGGCGCCATTCAAACATTTGAAAAATACCGTATGGGGAGTTTCTTCGGTGATGCAGAGCTCTACCGCTCAGTAAGCATTAAACGTGGTCCAAGTACTGTACTACATGGTGGTGGAGCACTCGGTGGTGTGGTCGAAATGGAACTCAAAGATGCCAGCGATTTTTTAGCACCCGAGCAAACTGCAGGGGCTAAAGTTAAGTTAGGCCATCATGGTAACAATAATGAAAATAATGGCACTGTATACGCTTATGCTCGCCCGACAGAGTCACTGGATTTATTGGCATCGTATGTAAAACGTGAAAGTGATGATTTTGAACTTTCAAATGGACAAACACTTGAAAACTCGGCGATCGAAGCAGAATCTATCTTGCTCAAAGGCGAATATTACTTAACGGAAAATTCGTTATTTGGGTTGTCGTACACGCAAAGTGAAGATGCTCAGCGTACTGAATTTAATACTACCGATCCCGGTGCATGGGGGACGGTATACCGTGTTGTTAAGCAATCAGTGACTAACCTGAGCTATGAATTAAACCCCGCCAATAACCCATACGTTGATTTAACGGTACGGCTAGGGAATACCCAAAGCCATGTTACCGAAAGCGATGGCCAAGGAATGCTTGAGGATTACATTGGTGTTGAATCTCACTACGAGTACAATATAAACACCCTAGATATTATGAATACTAGCGTGCTGGGTATGCATGCGCTCACTTATGGGGTGCAATACTCAAATAAAGAGCGCCTAGGTGAGAAGCAAAGCTATCCGTGTGTAGAATACAATCCGCAAACATACGCGTGTTTAGAGTACGCAAGCGACCTGACGTATAGCGAAATGGGGTCGCAACCTGGTGGCGAACAAAAACGTCTTGGTGTGTACATTCAAGATGAATTTACATGGCAGGCATTAACGTTAACTGGTGGAGTTAGATACGAAAAGTACCGTACTACGCCGACAGAAATGTTTGATAGTCGTTACCCAGAATTAGACACAAAAGTAGAGCATTCAAAAGTCGTCCCAGCGTTTACTGCCAATTATCAATTCACAGAGCAATTTGCCTTGTTTGCCAGCTATCAAGAAGGTTTTAGAGCGCCATTAATTGATGAATTATACGACTTGTACAATAGTCGTAATCCAAATCTTGAGTTAGAAACCGAAAATAGCCAAAACCAAGAAATTGGTATGAGCTATCAAACTCGCAATGTGTTTTCAGACGTTGATTCATTAACTGGCCGTGTCATTTATTTTGATACTCAGGTTGATGACGAAATACAGTCAAACACAAGCTCAGTGACCAACCCAGCCCCAGCACCACGTTATAACAACAGTGGTGAAAATGATCGTGATGGCTTTGAACTAGAGGTGAACTATGCCCACAGAGTGGGTTACGTGAATATTTCATACAGTGAGATTTCAGGCGAAGACAAAAACGGTGAGCCGCTTTGGTACTTACCGGCAAACAAGCTGTCAGTTAGTGGCGAGTTGATGTTTTTTGATGATGCGTTGAGAACTGGCATTAGCATTCAAGATGTTGCTGCTCGAACGCTTCTTGCGTATGACAGTGCTAGCAGTTCATATCAAGAAACCGAACAAGCCAGTTATACCTTAGTGGGCCTGAATGCGAGCTGGGATATTAATGACAACTGGAATGCTCGTTTAGCTGTCGATAACTTATTTGATAAAGAATACCAAGTGATGGCAGGCACCGGCGGTGCAATTGGTGATTACGGCGTGGGCCGCAATATCAAAACACAATTGAGCTTTAAATTTTAATAACTTGGCTATGAGTCTGCTCATAGCCTAGGAGCATACTATGAATATATTAAAAAATTACCGCCAGTTATTAATGCAAGAACCAACTATTCGTGCCGTTGATGCCGCAAAGCAATTACAAATAACGGAAGCACAATTAATTGCTGCGCAGGTTGGTGATGGTGTTACACAACTTAATATCACACACCTTGAAGGTATTTTAAAAGGGTTTAAAAAGCTGCAACATGTTATGGCACTGACTCGTAGCGCCCATATAGTAAGCGAAATCTCAGGTTGCTATGAAAAAATCTATTGCTCAGAACGCAATGGCATTAAAACAGCTATTGCTATTAATCCCGGTGGCATAGATTTACGCTTATTTATCTCTAAATGGCATAGCGCATTTGCTGTACAGACTAACCCTAAGTACAGCAGCATCCAGTTTTTTGATCAGCATGGCACTGCAGTCCATAAAGTGTTTACTACAGAGCAAACAGATATGGCAGCATTTGAGCAGTTAGTAACGCGTTATAAATCGGCAAAGCAAAGCACCGAGTTAGTTATTCTAGCGCCAGAGATTACTGTTAATGAATATAAACCGCTGCCCGAGATAGATATTCAAGGCTTTCGGGAAGGGTGGAAAAATTTACAAGATGTACATCAATTTCCAGCCTTATTAACTAAATTCGCCGTTAGTCGCACACAAGGACTGGAAATAGCAGGAAAGCAATGGGCGCAAGAAGTATCGCCTGATTGCTTGACCGAGGTGTTTGAAACCGTTCGTGATCAACAAAGTGAGTTAATGATTTTTGTTAATAACCATGGCGCAGTACAAATTTACTCAGGTAAATTACAGCACTTAAAACAAGTAGGTAAATGGTATAACGTCCTTGATAATGGCTTTAATTTACACCTGCTAACCGACCAGTTTAGTCGAGCATTTGTGGTTAAAAAGCCAACGGATAGCGGTGCTACAGAAGTTCACTCAATTGAATTTTTTGACAGTCATGGTAATACCACAATGACGTTATTTGGCCGACGTACAGAAGGTAAAGTGCAATCATGGCAATGGGTGGCACTGTGCAACAGGTTACGTGAGCAGGAAATTGCGGCTTACGCATAATCTCTGCGTAGGAATAATTTATTGGCAATAGTTTTTAATTATGTAATATTAACAACCAGTTTTAATTATAAAAGCCAATACAATGCTGTTAAATATTAGTTTTAAAGTTGTGTCATTGCTTGGAGTATGCGCTTTAAGTAATGTCGCAATAGCGAATGAGCCACATAATCCGCTTAGCAGCGTCGACCAATATGACCGCTGTGAGTTTGTTGACGTTGCTACTTTAATACCGACCGCTTTATTCGACATTCGTTATTTTAGCGGGCAAAATTTTGTTGGTGAACCTATCACAGGTTATCAAGCCGCTAAATGCTTACTGCATAAAACTGCCGCAGCAGGCCTTGCAAAAGCGCACACTCAGGCACAAAAAGCGGGATACAATTTTAAAATCTACGATTGTTATCGACCACAGCGTGCTGTTGATCATTTTGTGCGTTGGGTAAATGACGAAGCCGATACCAAAACCAAAGCGGCGTATTACCCTAACTTAGGGAAAGATCAGCTACTCGGTGGCTACATCGCCGCGAAATCAGGACACAGCCGAGGCTCAACCATAGATCTCACTTTAACTGATGCAAAGGGTGAAGAGCTGCACATGGGATCATTATTTGATATGTTCGATCCGCTCTCAAATACAGACGATCCGCGTATTACAGAAGAACAAAAAGCTAATCGCTATAAATTAAAAAATATTATGATTGCCGCAGGGTTTTCACCCTACTCAATGGAGTGGTGGCACTTTACTTATAAACCGCAAGCCTACCCAAATACTTACTTTGATTTTGTGGTGCAATGAAGAAAATAAGCGAGCTGAAAAGCAAAGTTCAACTCGTAACTAAATCCAATTAGCAACCAAGGGGAAAGTGCATGCACTTTCCCCTTGTTATTATCTACTATTGAACGGTCGCTTTCAAACCACGACGTTTTAATAATGCAGAGGTATCAGGCTCTTGACCGCGGAACGCTTTAAACGATTCCATTAGATCACGTGAGTTACCAACCTCTAAGATTTCTTTACGGTATTTATCACCCATTTTACGGGTTAAACCGCCTTGCTCTTGCACGTATGCAAAGGCGTCAGCCGCTAAGATCTCACTCCACATATATGCGTAGTAGCCCGCAGAGTAACCGCCACCCATTGAGTGTGAGAAGAACGCTGATTTATAACGTGGTGGTATAAATGGTACGTTCACCCCATGCTTGGTTAGCGCTTGTTGCTCAAACTTCTCGATATCTTGTAAAGGGGCATCAGCAGGGAGTGAGTGCCATTCCATATCTAAAAGAGCTGCAGCAACGTACTCTAACGTATCGAAACCTTGGTTAAAACTACGAGATTGAATGACTTTAGTGAGTAATTCATCAGGAATTGGCTCACCTGTTTCATGGTGTTTTGCATAGTTAGCGATAACTTCAGGGTACATAGCCCAATCTTCTTCAAACGTCGATGGGAACTCAACGAAATCACGTGATACCGACGTGCCCGATAGAGTCGGGTATTTTACGTTAGAAAACATACCATGTAAGCCATGCCCTAATTCGTGGAAAATGGTGGTAGCTTCGTCATAACTAATCAGCGTTGGCTCACCACTGGCGCCTTTTTGAATGTTCATTACATTTACAACCACAGGCTTTTGCTCTTTTAACCCAGATTGTTTAACAAACGAACTCATCCATGCACCACCGCGCTTACCTTCACGCGCAAAGTAATCAGCAAAGAAAATTGCTAAGCTTTTGCCATCAGCATCAAATAGCTCATAGGCTTTTACGTCAGGGTGATATACCGGTAAGTCATTACGTGGCTTGAAAGTAATACCGTATAAGCGGTTCATAGTGAAAAACACACCGTCTTCTAACACACGGTTAAACTCAAAGTATTCTTTTACTGCATTTTCGTCTAAGTTGTACTTATCTTTACGTACTTGCTCAGCATAGAATAACCAGTCCCATGGTTGAAGTTTAAACTGCTCACCAGAGGCATCGATTTTAGCTTGAATTGCTGCAGCTTCAGCATTGACGTTTTGCATTAACGCAGGGATCATGCTGGCAAACATATCGAATACGGCTTCAGGCTTCTTGGCCATTTGTGACTCTAAACCAAATGCTGCCCAACTGTCGTAACCAAGTAATTTTGCTTTTTGAGCACGTAGCTGAGCAAGTTCAGCCACTATTTCGCGGTTACTATTTTCGCCAGAAAGTGCACGCTCAGCAGATGCGCGCCATACTTTTTCACGTAATTCACGGTTTTTAAGCGCCGCTAAAATTGGTTGGCGCGTTGTATTGGTGATTTTTATTAGGTATTGACCTGGGTGGCCAGCTTCTGTTGCTGCGTTTGCTAATTGCTCAATTTGACCCGCAGGTAAACCTTCTAGCTGCGCTTTATCTGCAACTAATACAACATTACTCTTAGTAAGTGCTAATAAGTTTTGTGAGAACTGCGTGGTTAAGCTTGAGTGCTTGGTATTGATATCACGAATTTGTTGTTTTTGCTCTTCGTTTAATTGCGCACCTGCGCGTACAAAACGTTTGTAATAAACATCGAGTAAGCGGGTTTCTTCAGCGCTCAGTGCGAGTGTATCTGACTCAGCATGAATTGCTGCGACTTTTTCAAATAATGCTTTATTTAAAAAGATATTATCGTTGTGCGCTGCCATTTTAGGCGCAAGTTCTTTTTGTATTTCACGACGTGCAGGGTTTGAATCACTGCCAGCTAGATTATAAAAAATACTGCGTGTGCGCGTTAATAATTCACCGCTTTTTTCAAGTGCAACAATGGTATTACTAAAGTCCGGTTTTGCAGAGTTATTGATGATCGCTTGTACTTCTGCCATTTGCTCTGTCATGCCTTTATTGAATGCAGGCATAAAGTGCTCGTCTTTAATCGCATTAAAGTCAGGCGTTTCGTATTGTAATGCGCTTTTTACGAACAGTGGATTAGCTGGCTGTACTTGTGCGGCCGTTGCTGTTTGTTCTGTTTGAGTATTAGTGGTTGTTGTTTGAGGTTCAGAACAGGCTGTTAGTAATAACGCTGAACTGATCGCGGTTGCGAGTAAGTGTTTCATTGTTTTTCTCTTGTCAGTTTTTAAAAATTAAATGGTTTTGATATCGTTGTGAGTGCTCAGTTAACTAACACAGTGCTTGCTGTTAGATTAATGAAATTTTATAACAAATGACAGCAGACTGAGATGGATTTGATATCACGAGATGTTTAATAAGTCTAGCATACTGCGGATAACGGCTAATCACCTCATCGGTTGCGATAAGCTGATTAGTGGCTGCGATAAGTGACGAAATTGAATAACAGTCTGACTGTTGAATAGTGTTTTTGTGGCATGAACTCTATCGTTGTATTGTGTGGTATTAGCCAAAGAGCTGAGGCGATTAATCTATAAAAAGTAAATTGAAATAAATCATAAAGAAGTTGACATAGCCAATTAACTCTATATAGTGGGCCGCAGCTAGAAAGAAAGCATGTAAGCTATAAATCTCCATTTCGATGTTGTATAAGTAATACTTGTAGTACCGTCCTGAAGTTTTTAAAGTACCATCTCATTTTTTGCTACACCCGCTCTTATGAGCAATTTATTTTATTTTTATATCAGGATATTACTATGTCTAACATCGTATCAGGTACAGTTAAGTGGTTCAACGAGTCTAAAGGTTTTGGTTTCATCGAGCAAGAAAATGGCCCAGACGTATTCGCTCACTTCTCAGCAATCAAAAGCGAAGGTTTCAAAACTTTAGCTGAAGGCCAACGTGTAGAGTTCACTCTTTCACAAGGTCAAAAAGGTCCACAAGCTGAGAACATCACTCCAGTTTAATTTTACCTTCTAGGTAGAATAAAAAGAGCAAGCTACGGCTTGCTTTTTTGTGCCTGAAAATTGACGTAATAACTCCTTCCCCCTATATTTAACTATTATCATTCACCTGTAGTGAGACAGGTTATCTTCCGACTTATTTTTCTTGTAGTTAATTTAGTTTTTTCGGCTTTGTGCAGCGCGAAACCACTTATTACTATTTATACTGAGCAATTCCCACCTTATAACTTTTCTAATAAAGGACAGTTACAAGGGATCAACTTAGATATTACCCGTACATTGTGTGAACGCGCGCAAGTAGAGTGTAAGTTTGAATTGCTGCCTTGGTCACGAGCCTATAGTTTAGTACAGCAAAATTCGTTTTCAGGTTTAGTGTCAACTGCACGCAGTGCTGAGCGAGAAGCGTTGTTTTATTGGGTTGGCCCGCTGGTTTCTTCACGGACATTTTTTTATCGTCTTACTGGCAATACACATATCAATCCAACTAATCTTACTCATGTTAGTGACTATAGTTTAGGCGTGGTGAGAGGTAATGTTTATGAAGAGCTCGTGGAGGCGATTGGCTTTAAAGAAAACAAAAACCTCCTAAAAGTTGCGCATCATTATGAGTATATGAACCTTTTTTTTAAAAACAAAATTGATCTAATGCTTGGCTCTGAATTAACGTTAGACTATCAATTACAGCAGTTCGGCCACGGTGGCAAAGAGGTGGTGAAACTTGTGGAGCTGCCAGTGGATGCAGTAAAAGGCAACTATTTAGTGTTTAATAAAGCAGTACCTATTGAAATTGTTGAACGTTTTAACCAACAACTAAAACTACTCAAAGAGCAAGATAATTTGGCGCTCTACCGCAACCGGTATATGAAGTAAGCTTGCATAGAGCTAGTTACTGTTCATCAATTGCTGGTATTGTGGTGTGTGCTTAATTTTTAAAAAAGCTTGTTGTAATTCTGCTACCACTTTCTCATCAGTATTTATGTTTGCTGCTAAGTATCCCTCTACCGTTAACCCCTCAATAGCATGAACAAATGTTAGGGCATTTGCGTTAGTCGCTAATTGTTCACTCATTGCAGCAATATAGTTGGCATCATCGATCACTAAATCCACTTTTTTTGCCAGTAATAACTGATATGACTTTTGAATGTCAGTGGTCTGGATCAGCTCGAAGCCGCGCTTTTTCAATATGTCAGATGCAAGGTCATGGCGTTGTGCAGCAATTTTATATTGCTTAGCCTGATCAGTGCTTTCAACGTTTATATCAGTGCGTTCGGTTAGCTTAACAAAACCCATATTAAACTGTGCAACTGGGCCTATCCAATGAAATAGCGCTTCACGCTCAGGTGTACGCGCCATACTATAAATGAGTGTATTACTGTTATGGCTTGCCATTTTGTAGGCACGTGCCCACGGATACATACTGATTGCTGCATCAAGTTGCGCTTGCGAGAGTATCATTTTCACTAGTTGAGTGCTGTGACCGGTTACCTGATTATTTAACAGCATTTGATTCGGTGGTGATAGCTCTGTAACAACGGTTAAGTTTGGCTGTGCAACACTATGAACGCTGATGATGAGTAGAAAGCTGATAAGTAGTCGCATTTATTTACCCAAGTAAGCTCAAGAGTATTAAGTATAACAATAGCAAAGGAAAGGGTGATGAAATTAATAAATTTAACTGCTTAAACGATAAAAGGGCCTTGCGGCCCTTGGTGAAGTATCGTTCAAGTAAGATAGCTCTTTAACCCCTTAAAGGGCTATCCTATTGTTTTGCAACTAAGGCTCATCTCAAAGTTTCTAAGCTAGCGAGAGGAAAAAACCTGCAATTGCGGCGCTCATAAGGTTAGCCATAGATCCTGCTAACACTGCTCTGAGCCCTAAGCGTGCGATATCCTTTCGCCGACTAGGCGCCATACCGCCTAATCCACCTAGTAAAATGGCTATCGATGATAAGTTAGCAAACCCACATAACGCGAATGTGACAATCGCTTGTGTGTGCGCACTTAACGTATCGCGATAATTTATAAAGTCTAAATAAGCAACAAATTCATTCACTACTAATTTTTGACCAATAAAGCTGCCGGCTATAATTGCTTCATTCCACGGTACGCCAAGTAACCAGGCAACCGGTGCAAATATATAACCTAAAATCTCTTGTAGTGTCAGTGTTGGATAATCAAACCAGCCACCAATACCACCTAATAAACCGTTTAAAAGCGCGATTAAAGCAACAAACGCTAATAACATTGCACCGACATTGAGCGCTAAATGCATACCGTTGGCGGCGCCTGATGCTGCTGCATCTATCACATTAACAGGCTTGTCTTCACTTTCTTCAAGATCCGCTAATGTATCTTTTGGGGTCTCGGTCTCTGGCACAATCATCTTGGCCATTAAAAAACCACCCGGTGCGGCCATAAAACTGGCAGCAATTAAATATTTAAGCTCTACGCCAATAATAACGTAACCGGCCATTACCGAGCCTGCTACAGTGGCTAAGCCACCCACCATCACGGCAAACAACTCTGACTTAGTCATGGTGGCTATAAATGGTTTTACAATCAGCGGCGCTTCAGTCTGACCAACAAAAATATTGGCGGTCGCTGAAAGCGACTCTGTGCGCGAGGTTTTTAATAGCTTTTGTAAGCCACCGCCGAGGATTTTAATAATCCAATCCATAATGCCAATGTGATAAAGCACTGCAACTAACGCAGAGAAAAACACAATCACGGGCAAAACTTGTACGGCAAAAATAAACCCTAAGGTATCTTGGCTGGCAAGTGAACCGAATAAAAACGATATTCCGTCATTTGCAAAACCAATTACCGATGATACCGCTTTTGACATGCTCACTAAGGCGTTTTTACCTGTTTCAAAAAACAGCACAAATCCACCAATAATAAATTGCATGGCAAACGCAATACCAACCGTTCGTAAACTAATCGCTTTGCGGTTAGTCGATGCCGCAAAAGCAATGCCTAGCAGCACGCACATGCCGACTAAGCTCATAAATGTTGTCATGTTTAGTTATTTCCCGTTGTTATTTTTGCAGTAAATATTTTATTTTACTTTTAATTATATCAATCGCAACACGATTCATACCACCGCGTGTAACCACTAAATCAGCGTTGTGCTTTGAAGGCTCAATAAACTGATAAAACATGGGTCTCACAGTTGCTTGATACTGCTCAACAACGGACTGTAATGTTCTGCCTCGCTGCTCCATATCACGTTGCATACGGCGCATTAGGCAAATATCAAGAGGTGTATCAATAAACACTTTAATATCAAATTCTTTACGTAGCGCTTTATCGCTAAGCAATAAAATGCCTTCCACTATAAGAATTTCAGCAGGCATCACAGTGCGTGTTTTATCACTGCGAGTATGCTGAGCATAATCATAGGTCGGTACTTCTACCGCTTCACCGCTGCGTAATTGAGTCAAATGCTTGTACATTAACTCATGTTCAAACGCATCAGGGTGGTCGTAGTTTGTTTGCGTACGGTGATCAAATGGCAAGTGCGATTGATCTTTGTAATACGCATCTTCTTCGATCACGGCGATAGCGCCTGGTTCAAGCTCGTTAACCAATTCATTATAAATAGTTTGGCTAAAAAGAGATTTTCCCGACGCAGAAGCGCCAGCAATGGCTATTATTGTTCGTGTCACTAAAGTTCTCATCCACACAGAAGGATACATTGTTGGTAGATCACAATAGCAAAAAAGACACGAATAATCTCTCTTGCTTCGTTTTAAGGAGTGAAATTTATAATGTTTAGGTTTTATGAAACAGGACTTATGTCCTGTACGTTAAAAAGCACAAGAATATAAAGTAGCCACATTGGACAGACGAGGTGAGTATGGCAAGAGCAATTATATTGATGGCAGATAGCCTAGGCATAGGTGCAGCCCCTGACGCTGACAAGTTTGGTGACGTAGGCGCGAATACGTTTGCACATCTGCTAAAAGCATACTCAGACGAAACAGGCTCACCACTTTCACTGCCTAACTTATCTTTACTCGGATTAGTTGATGCATGTGAAGCTGCAGGCAATGAACCTTGCCTAGTTAGCGATCGCCAAACGCCGATCGCGGCTTGGGGTTATGCTAAAGAGCTTTCAAGTGGTAAAGACACACCATCAGGTCATTGGGAAATGGCCGGTGTGCCGGTGTTATTTGATTGGGGATACTTCCCTGATACACAACCTTGTTTTCCGCAAGAATTTATTGACGAGTTAATTGCTCGTACGGGAATTCCTGGCATTTTAGGTAACTGTCATGCTTCAGGAACAACCATTTTAGAACAGCTAGGTGAAGAGCACGTAAAAACAGGTAAACCAATCTGTTACACCTCAGCTGATAGCGTGTTTCAAATAGCCGCGCATGAACAAACTTTCGGTCTAGAAAAACTTTATCAGGTCTGCGAAATCACACGGGCGCTGCTTGATGAAATGAACATAGGACGAGTGATTGCGCGGCCATTTTTGGGTTCGACTAATCAGGATTTTGCCAGAACAGGCAACCGTCGTGATTATTCAGTGCTACCGCCAGCGCCAACCTTGCTAGATAAACTAGCAGAAGATGGCGGCGAAGTAATAAGCATTGGTAAAATTGCAGATATTTATGCACACCAAGGCATTACCCAGAAGCACAAAGCCCCTGGCTTACAAAACTTACTTGAAAAAACTTCTGAGGTGATGGCGTCAGCGCCTGATCATAGTTTGATATTTACCAACCTCGTTGATTTTGATGAGAAGTTTGGCCACCGTCGTAACCCAGTAGGGTATGCAAAAGCACTGAAAGAGTTTGATGATTATTTACCAACAATTCTTAAGCAGCTTAAACCAGACGACGTACTAATTATTACAGCGGATCACGGTTGTGATCCAACATTCCCGGGCACTGAGCACACCCGTGAATATGTACCTGTACTTGCTTATCGAGCTGGGCTTGAAAATACCCCGCTTGGTGAACGTGCTAGCTTTGCAGACATAGGTCAAACCCTTGCCCAGTGGTTTAACTTACCTGCACTTGACTATGGTGATGGCTTTATTAACAAGCTAACAGCACCAATTGTAAAAGGAAACGAATAATGAGTACTCCGCATATCGAAGCGAACAACGGTGATTTCGCGCAAACGGTATTAATGCCAGGCGATCCACTACGCGCGCAATATATTGCAGAAAACTTTCTTGATGACGCAGTTAAAGTAACAGGCGTTCGTAATATGTATGGCTTTACCGGAACCTACAAAGGTAAGCCTGTAAGTATTATGGGCTCTGGGATGGGGATTCCATCTATGTCAATTTATGCCCGTGAATTGATTGTTAGTTACGGCGTTAAAAACCTTATTCGTATCGGCACCTGTGGCGGTATTGGCAGCGATATTAAAATTCGCGATGTCATTTTTGCCCAAGGCGCCAGCACTGACTCTAACGTAAATCGTGCTCGCGTACGTGGTTATGACTTCTCTGCAATTGCTGATTTTGACCTACTAGTAAACGGCGTTAATGCTGCAAAAGAGTTAGGTATTAAAGCAAAAGTAGGTAATGTATTTACCACCGACACTTTCTATCAGGCTGATAACACCTTTTATCAAGAACTCGATAAACTAGGTATGTTAGCGGTTGATATGGAAACCGCTGGTTTATATGGCGTTGCCGCCGAATATGGCGCAAAGGCAATGGCACTTTTCACTGTAAGTGATCACGTGATCACCGGTGAAGCAACACCCAGCGAAGAGCGTCAAAGCACCTTTAACGAAATGGTGAAGATTGCTCTAGAGTCAGTGTAACTAAACAATGTAAAAAGTTCCTTGGTAACGTATTCACTCGTTTGGAGACACGCCCAAATACAGTGAGACTAACCTCCAAAGCCGCCTAGTAACCCTAGGCGGCTTTTTTTATGAAAACAAGCCGTAAGCTATCAGCTTTCAGCCATCAGATTTTAATACGATCAATAATTCGCAGGCTTGATAGCATTAAGAACTTGACAGAAATTAATGATTTTTTATTTTTTGACCGCTGACCGCTGACCGCTGACCGCTCAAACATTGACACCCCTTTGTTCCTTTGCCACTGTTATATAAAGCAATAACGAAAGGAGTGTGGTTGTGTCTAATTGGGTTGAGGCGAAGGTTAAAGATATTGTTTGGTGGACAGACACCTTATTTAGCTTGATTGTTAACGCCGATGTTGAGCCATTTAAAGCAGGGCAGTTTACTAAGCTGTCGATGATGATGGACGATAAACGCATTGCGCGAGCTTATTCGTATGTGAATTCCCCTGATTCAGCTGACTTAGAGTTTTACCTTATAAATGTTGCTGATGGATTGTTATCGCAACAACTTGCTAAATTAACCCCTGGCGATACCGTTTTAATAGAGCGACGCGCCAGTGGCTTTTTTACCTTGGATGAAGTCCCTACAAGTGAGCAATTATTTATGCTTAGTACTGGCACTGCAATCGGCCCGTTTTTATCTATTTTAGAACAAGGCGATGTATGGCAGCAGTTTAAACACATTACTTTAGTGCATGGTGTGCGTTTGAATGCAGACTTAAGTTATCAAGATAAAATAGCTCAGTTACAGCAGCAGTATGCGCAATTACATTACTTACCCGTAGTGAGTCGAGAGCCGGCGATTATCGGCTTAAATGGGCGTATCACCAGTGGCATTGCTGATGGCAGTTTGTTCACACATTGCCAAAGTGCAGTCACACCACAAAATGCTCAATTTATGATCTGTGGAAATCCAGATATGGTTAAAGACACATCAGCATTATTAACTGAGCGAGGTTATACCCGTAATCGCCGTAGAGAGCCTGGGCAAATTACCGTTGAGCAATATTGGTAAATAACTATCGCGAAACGCTAAATTTTGTTATTTTAGCGTTTCTTAAATTACTCAGGAACAGTATGAAACCGTTATTTTTTGTCGTTAGTTTGTTATTTTCATGGCAATTATTCGCAACTGAAGTTGAAACAGTTGACTCCCAGTCACAAGCTGTTGTCGTCAAAACGAATGACGCTACTGCTGCTAAAGAGCAAGCTGTTGAAAGTGAATTACAAGATAGCCCTGCTGTTATTACATTAACGCCTGAAAATGCCGCTCAGCCAGCGCCTAGCCATATTGAGTCTACCCAGCCTGTGGTGGTTGATCCAAATAAAGCAAACATGATTGAAGTGGTTGATACCAGCAAGGTACTTGGCACTGAAGCGGCAAAACCTGCAGATATTCCTAAAACTCAGCAAGAAAAGGCCGTTGCGGTAGCCCAAGCGGAGCAAGCCGTTACGCAAGCTAAAGAAGCGCTCACTTTAAAACAACAAGTAAAAGCAAAACAGTCACGAGAATCATTAGCGGTTATCGAGCAGTTAATTAAGGCCTATAACGCCAGAAATATTGACGCATTTATCAGCATGTATGATGAAAATGTTGAGTTTTATGCTTTTCCAAATGAGTTACTCTTTAAAGGGAAAGAAAAACTCATTGCCCGTTATGGGATCGTGTTTAAAAAATTAAAGTGTATCAAATCATCACCTATAAAGCGTATCGTACACGGTAATATAGTTATTGATCATGAGTTATCAGAAACCTGTTCAACCGATCCGAACGTAATTGATAAACGCTCAGAGTTGATCTCTAGCTATCAAGTTGAAAATGGTAAAATTACCAAGGTGTTGTTTTTTAGATAACAACAATGAGGGGATATAAATGCAGCTAAGTGACGATAAAAAACTTTATTTACTTTATCGTGTTGAGCCTGGTTGCCTTGGCCCTAGTGGTGCGCAAATGATTGAACATTTTTGTGTATATGCAAACCAACAACTTGCCGCCCCTTATTTTGCACACTATCAGTTTACGCCACGCTTTGATAAAAGTAAGGCGGAACGTCAATACAGTATAAATACTCGACTATTGTCTGAATCACAGGCTCACACGTACTTAACTCATTTCGATACCACAAAAGATGAGTTTGAAGAGCAACTCGACGAGTTACTCACTCAAGCAATCGAAAATTTCTTAGAACGTTGAGCCGCACAGGCTCAATTAATTTTTGTCGCCAGCGACAATCGCATTAAAACTGTTATTGTCGTGCAAACTGGCAAACGCACTTTCATGTAACAGCTCGTTGCGTAAATTGGGTGAATATTCCAACGACATTTTTATATCTGCTAATGCATCAGCATGTTTGTGAGTTAGAGCGTAGGCACAGGCACGTTGCCAATACGCATAGCCATAATCACTATCAATATCTAACGCTTGATTACACAGCGCAATCGCTTTTGCTGTTTGGTTTAACTCTAACAGTGCATCGGCCTTATAGGCGATAGCTTCAACATCTTCAGGTTTTCGTTTTAATATTTCATCGAAAATCTCAATCTTATTCGCAATATCGCTTTCTAAGTTTGCGCGCATCCACAGTGAGTGAACTTCGTTAGTGACCGATATTTTTTGCTGATTACTTAAGATTTCTTCAGAGCGAACACGCAGTTTTTCTTCAAGTATATTTAAGCGCTCTTCGTATTCCATTGTAATTGCGCTAACGCGACTATTAACGATATCTTCTACTTTATTCTTTACATCACGCAATGAATTCCAGCCCACAAGTACTAAAATTGATGCGGTGATCGTGATAATAAAAAACACATTGTTAATGGTGTCGGTTGTGTAAGTTAGCGCGCGATCGGCGGTATCGAGTTGGGTATGTGTTACTTGTTTTGTGACATCTTCGCGTAGTTTTTGCTGATCTTGACGTACCGCTTTAAGTTCATCAAGAATATAGCGCTCCATCAATGGCTTATACATTGGCTCTTGCAATTCTTCGAGTGCTTGTTGTTGCTGTTGCTGGCTAGGCTCAGAGCGAGACTCCTGGGCCATTATTGGGGCTGTCACTAAAGTAGCAATAACAAGTAAAGCGGATAATAAATAATGATGCATTGTGCTGCCTAGTTGATATTTAAATGCTGTTTGAATGAGATAAACTGTAACATGCTAGCTAAGTTGGCACTAGGCAAAACGCGGGCAAAAAAAACCAGCTCAAGGGTGAGCTGGTCAAACTGCTTAAACAACATAAAGTCGTTAGGGGTATCAACAGGAGTGTGGCTTTATAATAACCAAACCTATCTGAACAATGTCTTAATATTTAAAGCTTTATAAATGCAGAGGTAGAAATTAATTTAATAAGCTAAACTAAACTTACGATAATCGTTTGGGAAGTTTCATCAATGCGGCAACAGCTTGTGCAATTACTTTATAAGGTGTCTACATCGGCAATTTTAGACGATGGATATATAGAGCTTGCCGAGCAATTGATTGTAAAAGCTATTATCGATGGTCTTAATACGACACGTGCCAGCATATGGTTGTTAAATAGCGATAATAGTGAATGCCATTGCCAATTACTGTTAGATAAAACGAACACTGAACCAGCTCAAACGTTGATTTTAACGCGCGCTAGTTTTCCTTCTTATTTCAGGGCGTTAGATACACAACGAGTGATAATTGCCAATAACGCGCATACCGATCCGGCAACATACGAATTCTCTGAGCACTACTTAACCCCACTAGGTATTCACTCCATGCTGGATGCTCCTCTGCGTTTTAAAGGCAAAATGATAGGTATTTTTTGTTGTGAGCATATTGGCAGTTTTAGACAATGGGATGATGACGAATGTACGTTTCTTTCGGGTTTGGCTGATCTTTATGGTCGGGCACTTTCGGCGCAAGAAAGCAGATTAGTCAAGCAAGAGTTAGAAGCTGCAAATCGTTACCTAGAAGAGCGTGTAGTTGAGCGTACAAATACCCTACAAAAAACCTTAGAAGCATTAACCGGAACGCAAGAAAAACTCATCGAATCAGAAAAAATGGCAGCATTAGGGAACCTTGTTGCAGGCGTTGCTCATGAAGTAAATACGCCCATTGGTGTTGCCGTAACAGCCAATAGTTCGGCAACTGATAACCTAAAGCGACTGACACAACAGCTGGAAAATAATACGCTATCGAAAAATAGCTTAGTGGCGTTTCTTACGCATATAGATGAGTGTTTAAGGATTTCAAGTAGCAACTTAGATAGGGCCGCAGCTCTGATCTGTAATTTTAAGCAAACTGCCGTTGATCAATCCTCTCTTGATATTAGCACAGTGATCTTAAATGATTACTTAGCTAATACCGTACATAGTCTTACGCCATTAACCCGAAGCCATCAAGTTAACACCACCATTGAGTGCGATGAAACACTTAGCATAGTCACCGTTTCAGGGGCTTTAAGTCAAATTTTAATGAATTTAGTAAGTAACAGTTGCGTACATGGCTTTAAAGACCGTAAAGATAATCAGATAAACATCACAGTACAGGTAGATACGCAGCAAAATACCTACACATTACGTTATCGTGATAACGGCCATGGGATGACTAAAAGCGTGTTACAGAATGTATTTGATCCTTTTTTTACCACCACCCGAGGTAATGGCGGCAGTGGTTTAGGTATGGCCATTGTTTATAACCTTGCAACCCAAGCCCTACAAGGCGATGTAAAAGCAAATAGCGAGCCTCAGCAGGGTATTACAGTGACGTTTACTTTTCCGTTAACTTTGAGCTGATTTTATATAAAAAATATTCACTTAGCGTGGTTGTTAAACAATTTGTTGATAAAAAGCACTCCATTCGTTGGGTAAATATTCTGGTGACAGGGTCATCAAAACAATGTGTTTAATGAGTTTTCATATTGTTTTAGGCAATCATTAAGGGCGGTTATTTTTAGTTTACACAAAGCAGCTTGCTGCTGTTTGGCTGCATTTTCTAAGGTGCTTGCAAGTTCACTTAATGCGTTTGCCATGACCATTTGAGCCGCGCCTTTTAAGCGATGCGCAATTGTATTGAGCTGTGTAAAATCAAGCTGTGCATATGCGTCACTCAGCTCGCTGATATCAGCCTTTAAACTGTCAATAAACTCTGCAAGCAACTCCAACACAGACTCTTTAGAACCAAACATAGTTTGTAGTTCTAGAATATTAAAATGCATTTCAGTGGCCTTATGATGCGTGTTTATGGGTAAGTTATTTTGCACAGAGCTGACAGGTATGGTTATCTGGCTCAGCGTCGGTAAATACTTGTTTAGCTTAGCTTGCAATACACTTTGGCTGACCGGCTTACTTATATAGCCGTTCATTCCTATGTCTAAGCAACGCTGCGCTTCGCCAGTGAGCGCATTGGCGGTAAAGGCAATGATTGGCATGTTATTTCCTTGCTCACGCAGAGCGCGGGTTAACCCATAGCCATCGAGCTCTGGCATGTGGCAATCGGTGATCAACAAATTGTAATGTTGTTCAGTAATTGCTTGCAGGGCTTGTACGCCGTTTTCAACATAGTCAGCTTGATAGCCTAAGGTTTCAAGTTGGCGTTTGATCACTTGTCGGTTGGTTGGGTGATCTTCAGCCACTAAAATTAGCCGACCGCTGCTGATAGCCTGCTCCCTGCTTTGGAGAATAATTTCGTGGTTTTGTTCTTGATGGACAGTATCCATTAATTGACTGTCATTGGCTTTGGCGATCAGATTAAGTAAAGGAGACACTAACAAAGGATTGCTCGGTATAAATAAGTCTGCATCAAGTTCATTATTTGCCGCCATGCACAGCTTAACCCATACATTACTTGCATCGCTGGTTTTAAGGTGTGAAATATTGCTTAGTTGTTGATGAAAAATAACCATACAATTTGTGTAATTATGTGGGTTTAACCAAGACTCAGGATTACTGTGGTTTGGTTCATGAATAAACGCAATACCCCATCGTTTTAAATAATTGATCACTTGAGCAATACATTCGCTGCCGTCATCCAAGAGTAATAATGATTTTTCAACCGGTGTTGTCGGTAACTCTGCGGTTTTATAACACTCAAGGGGGATCACAAAACTAAACTCACTACCTTTACCTAAATCACTGTGTAAGGTGATTTCCCCACCAAGACGATTTACCAGCATTTGGCAAATTGACAGTCCTAACCCGGTTCCACCGTATTGACGATTAGTTGAGCTTTCAGCTTGCATAAAAGGAGTAAACAGCTTGCTTTGATTTTCAATGGCAATACCTAATCCTGCATCAGTCACTTTAAACTCAACGTGTTGAACATTCCCCACGTTATGCAAAGCATTAACGCTGATAGTTATTTTGCCTTGCTCAGTAAACTTCACTGCGTTACTGAGTAAATTAGATAGCACCTGTTGCAACCTGACGGGATCGGTTTCAATAAAGCGTTGTAACTGGGGATCAAAATCAACACGCATGGTTAAGTTTTTAGCTTGTGTGTTTGCGACATGAGCCCGCACCGCGTTTTCAACAATATCGAGTAAATCACACTCTATTTTTTCGATGGCAAACTGTTGCTCTTCCATTTTTGTATGATCGAGCACATCATTGAGAATATGCAGTAAATTATTCGCTGATGTAGCAATGGTATTCACGTCATCGCGTTGCTGATAATCCAAGGCTGATTGTGACAATAACTCAGTAGTAGTGATCACACCACTTAGAGGTGTTCTAATTTCGTGACTCATCATTGCTAAAAAGCGTGATTTAGCAAGGGCTGCTTGCTCCGCTTTGGTTTTTTCTTCGCTGAGAGCAATCTCTTGCTCTTTACGTTGATTGATCTCAAGTAATACACCGCTCCAGACACAATCATCACCTTGATAAGCAGGAAATGCCACCAAGTTTAACCAATTACGATAGGGCGCATTTAATTCACATTCAAAATCAATCCCCTGGTTATCATTTAGCGCCTGAGTAGCTGCATTGATAAGCTGGTCTACTTGGTCTTTCGAGATCAAAGCTAGAAAGTCTTCATCTGTTAAATTCACCGCCTCTTCAGTTGATAAGTTTATTCGTTTAAACGGAGTAAACCTTTCAATCCCCTTACTGGCATAGGTAAATATAAGCTGCTTATTAACAATTTTAAATTGCACCACAGCACCAGGAATAGCATTGGCTATAGAGGTAAGCTTTTGCTCTGCTTGTAATGCACGTTGTTGCGCATTACGGCGAAACCTGACTTCTTGACGCAGCTTATTATTCCAATATAAAAAACCAACTACGACTAATAAAAATAAGGCACATGCAAGCAAGCTGTAAAAAATGATTTGTTTAATATTTACACCTTGATTTGGATTAAGCTCCACCCAGCTACGGGCAAGGCTATCGAGTTGATCATAGCCTATTGCATCAAGGCCATTATTAACTAAACCAAGTAACTCTTGTGAGTGCTTACTTACACCTAGTTGTATGTCTATATTATTATTTACTAAAAAATCGTGTATCAGCTTGTAATGATGATTGCCCCCATGTTCAATCCAAGACTGTGACGCTGCTAGGGTTGTAAATACAGCATCGACTTCTTTTTCATCTAACAACGCAAAGCTTTCTTCTATATTACTTTGCATAATTAACTCACTATTTGGAAAGTAATCTAAAATAATGGCGCGAGCATAATCGCTGTTTGGCGAGGCTATTTTGTACTTTCCTTGGCGCAGTAAAGTTACGTCTAGTTGCGAGTCTTTACGTCCAACCATACTCCAAGGTGTACTTAAATAAGGCTGCGAAAAACTCATGATGTCGTTGCGACTTTGCAAACGCAATACTGCAGGAACCAAGTCAACATCACCGGTTTTTAGTAGCGCTAGTGCTTCTTCTCTGGAGTGAGTTGGTACGTATTCTAAGGTGACCCCCAGTTTTTCCGCGATACGGTTTAACACATCAATAGACAAGCCTTTAGGCTTACCTGATTGATCATACATGGTAATGGTGTGCCATTGAGGTAACGTAGTGTAGCGAATCACTTGATGCTGCTTTAACCAGTCTTGTTGTTGTGGGTTAATAACCATAACTGGTTTTTTGGTATAGTGTTGCCACTGACTCGCGTGAGCAACAATCGCTGATACTGTGATTGGATCTGTGTTTTCTATAAGCTTGTTGATGGCGTTATTAAGCGTACTATTTTTGCTAATTAGCGGAATATGAAACACTTTATTAGCGGTATGATCCAGCGAAACGATACTAAATTTATTAATAGCTAATTTTGATGCTAAATACTGGTTAGATAAAGAGTCACCAAAATGGGCGTTAACCAGACCATAGTGAAACGCTGGTGCAAGATCTTGCTGTTGTTTTATTTCGACCTTTTTAATATCAGGAAATAGCTGCTTAATATATTCTTTATCAACATCATATTTAAACAGTGCGAGGTTAACAGCTGGGTTTGCGTTAAGTTGAAATGGTGACGCTTCAATCTCTTTTGCTATTAACACCGTACGTGGCACCGTCATAATTATTTTACTGAGCGTTAAGTAATCTTTGCGCGCGTCAGTCACTTGTAAGCCTAATGCTATATCAACACGCCCTTGTTTTGCGGCATCTTCTAGCTGTGCTACCGAGTTATAAAATTGATAGTGTATTTGTAAGTTTAAAGTACTTGCCAAATGCTCGATGTACTCAGGATAAATACCGCCCACTTTATTGTTTTCTTTCACCGCAAAGTAAGGAATAGAGTTGCCCTTTAAAGCGCCGACCAGCAAGATTTTTTTGCTCGCAGTAACCTGCGACTCAGGGAGATTTTTAGCGCTATCAGCAAAGGCATTAAAACTTAAAAGCCAGCACACTAAAAAACAGCACGTTAGCAGTGCGATAACTTTTAAGCGATATTGAAAAATCATACGGCTACCTTTGGCTGGGTGTTTAAGAAGCTCACTGTGGACTCAATAAAACGACAATACTTATAATATAGCTCGCTATTAGTAACTTGGCTTTTATTGAGGGTGAGGCTGTGTTTGGCTAATAAATAATACTGCCTTAGCCGCATTGGAGTAACATTAATGGGAATTGCTTTAGTAAAACCGCGTAATAGTAATTGCGCGAGCTCAATGTTTATTCCTAAGTCATCAATGGCTGCAATACTCATACAGACCGCTTGCATGTAAAAACCGTTGTTTTCAGCGCTTTTTATTTTCCTGATCTGAGCATCAACATGGAGTTGATAAGCGTGAGCATATTGCAGCGTATTTTGCAGTAGTAAATGTTGGCTATACTCATCTTTATTTAAACTATTGATAAAGTCAGGAAGGGGCAGGGCTAAACGACGGTATAAGTGCACAATATCGAGTTGGCAATAAAATGGTAGCTCCACATAATTTGCGTATTCGCTGTATTTTTTTACAATCTGCATGGCAGCTTGGCGATCACCTGTACATAACGCAAAACGCGCATCAAGAATGTCTTTTATTTCGTGTAATTGAACAGCTCGCGGGTTTTGTAGAATCTTTAACCGCGTGTGCAAATAATTCGTTTCGAGACGTTTAAAGTCACTGCCGTAGCGTCCTTCATTTAAGCTTTCGATACGGGCTAATAAACAGCGTAATACATTAAATTGGCAATCTACATTTAACCAACTTAGGTGCTGCGAGGTTTTTTGATAACGCGCTACCGCTTGCTGCATATTGTCAGTATTATTTAAAATGACCGCAAGATTAAACTGCATTAATAAACGCTGTGGGTTATCGGGGGCAATTAAGTTCATTTGTGCTAAGTAATCATACGCTTGCTGAAGCTGGCCTTGGCCTAAACTGGCACTGACGCATACATCTAATGCACTTAATTGATAACGTTTGATGGCCAGTAGTGGCTTTATTACATTAACGGCATCAGTACTATTGCCATCATTAAGTAAACAGCTTGCGTAATTTAGCCGTGCATTATCATCGCCTTGCGCAACGAGTGTTTTGAGCTTATGGCATAGCTTGGCTGTTTGCTCATCCCAGGTGAGTAGAGCATGTTCAAGTTCGTTATAGTAGTTCAATGCAGTATAGCGAGAGAGTCTACTTTTAGCGCGTTCAAACCCGTGTTTTAAGTAACAGCTTTCAAGTTCAATTAAAGCGTACTTTTTACGATAACAGGCAATCATTCGTGGCAGCATGTTATTAATATTAAAAGGTTTAACCAAATACCCATCCGGTTTCCATTCACTAAACCCATGCACTACTTGACGAGATTGCTCTGCAGTAACAATAAAAACAACGCACTCTTTAGCTATCAGTTTGGCCATTCTTAAATGCGCTAAAAGCTGTAATCCATCCGCGCCTTGGCCTAAATTGTAATCAAATAAAATAAAGTCAAAGCGGCGATTTTGACATGCGCTAATGGTGGTTTTAGCGTCTTTAGCTAACATTACATTCTTTGCTAAAGCGCCTTTATTAACGAGCATTAAGCGAATAGCCGATAAAATTAAACTGCTATCATCAATCACCAAAATGCGCTTATCAGTTAAAAAGTTCAAGCGCGTAATGCCTCATCAGCGTTTACTTTAATAGCTTGATATTGTGATTGCCAGCGGGCATTCCACGTTGCTAGTTGCGTGGAATGCATTGGTTTAGCGCAGTAAAAACCTTGGCAGGTATCGGCGCCTAGTAATTGCATATGTTGCCATTGCGCAAACGTTTCGACCCCTTCAACCACCACTTTCATGTGGAGTTTTTTTGCTAACTGAATGGCCATTTCAACAATAGCGCCAGATTGTGGGTCGTTTAGTGCGTCAGTTACAAAGCTACGATCGAGCTTAATTTCATTAAACGGATACTGACTTAATTGCTGCAATGATGAGTAACCAGTACCAAAGTCATCAACTGATAAATTAAAGCCATTCATGCGTAAGCGAGACAACAGCTCAAGCGATAAGCTATCACTTAATAATTCAGTTTGTTCGGTTACCTCAAGAGAAATACGTTTACGTTGCGCAAGGGCCATCAAGGGTTGATCAGCTAAAATATGGCTCACGGTTTCGTTTGATAAGCACGAAGGGGTTAAGTTAATCGATAACTTTGTATTACTAAATTCAGCGGGTAATTGTTCAAGCATAGTAACGCTTTGTTCAATAATGCTCAGCGTTAGCGCCGGCATTAGCCCTGCATCTTCTATTTGATCGATAAAAAAGTAGGGGGATAACAAGCCTAATTCAGGGTGTTGCCAACGACATAGCGCTTCCAGGCCAATACAGTCACCTGATTTAAAATCAACCTGTGGCTGGTATACCGCTATAAACTGCCCTTGCGCAAGCGCCTGTTGCAATACGCCTTTTTGAGTATCCACTTTAATAGTTGATTGCTTAGTTGGCTGAATAAAACGGTTTTGATGTGCGTTAAAAAAATGGCTTAACTGACTATGGGAGCTAGGTTTAGGCATGATCCCTAGCAAATTAAGGCCAAAGGCATTCACTAAATTGGCCGCTGCGCGCAATAAACTTGCATCAGACGCACTAGACAAAATAACGCTACCCGCAAACTTTTGCGCGCTTAACTGCCTAAGTAACGCTAAGCCATCCATATTCGGCATCGCTAAATCACAAATAATAATATCGGGCGTTAATGTGTTGATTAACTTTAAGGCCTCATCACCATCATTGGCATGAGTCACTTGATGATCACCCAGTTGGTTGATCATCGAAGTAAGCGCACGACGCACAAATGCGTGGTCGTCTACAATGAGAATATGCATAGAAGAATCGAACATAATTACGCTCCAGATTTTTAAGAGGCGATATTTTAACCACCGGTGGCGCATATTATTTGATCTGGATCAATTTTGAAGGTCTGTTGTGTGACCACGGTGAACCGTTTTGTAACCGAAAATAACAGTTGTACAATTTTAGCGCTCAAAAGGTGAACAGATGACAGTTAACGTGAATATAAAGATCGCAATAAAGGCTTATTAATCCTTTGTTCATAAAGGAAAAAGCATTGGTTTTGGTTGTTTTAAATACGATCAAGTACTCGCCATTGTTAATTTAGCATGTTTGAAAAACCATTCGTTTTAGGGTAGGAATGCGAACAGCGGCGGGCCGCGAGGTACGAGCTTCGAGCGGCGGGCTACGGGTTAACCCCCTTGCCCCCCGTAGGCGTTAAGCTTGCTGACGCGTTTTACTTGATCACATCTTGTAGGTCGTCATTTATGGCGACAATGTCTAATGTTGAAAATAGACGCGCTAAAGCACGACCTACATTAGCGCCTTTGTGTTTTCCTCATCAGCGCAGCGCCTCTTGACCTCTTTGTGAATAGATCACTTAAAAACAATTTGCACAAAGAGAAGACAAAAGCGGTGAGCCGCGGGCTACGGATTAACCCCCTTGCACCACCGTAGGCGTTAAGCTTGCTGACGCGTTTTACTTGATCACACCTGTAGGTCGTCATTTATGGCGACAATGTCTAATGTTGAAATTGACGCGCTAAAGCACGACCTACATTAGCGCCTTTGTGTTTTCCTCATCAGCGGAGCGCCTCTTGACCTCTTTGTGAATAAGTTACTTAAAAACAATTTGCACAAAGAGAAGACAAAAGCGGTGAGCCACGGGCTACGGATTAACCCCCTTGCACCACCGTAGGCGTTAAGCTTGCTGACGCTTTTTTATTGCGTGCACCGTGCGACAGGCTGTGGAATAATCCTGGCATTTCTTTGTAGGTCGTCATTTATGGCGACAATATCTACCATTGAAAATAGACGCGCTAAAGCACGACCTAGATTAGCGCCTTTGTGTTTTCCTCATCAGCGCAGCGTCTCTTGACCTCTTTGTGAATAGATCGCTTAAAACAAAGTGAAGAAAAACGCTGCGGCGACGAGGTACGAATTAATCCTAGCGCCTAGTCACTTTCCTAAAACCTAGCTTCTTTTAGTCTACAAAACATTACCTTACAGGTGTTTTTTTGTGAACCTTAAGATTAATGCCCCATATCAAACTTACTTTTTTTAATATTCTTATTAATAATAGCGAGTGACATAGTGTTAATTTCTGATTGCACATATAGCCAATAATCAGGGTTATCGATAGTTCTTTCTTTAATTTGATTTGGAATGAAACGGCCCATTTCTATATTGAAGTCTTTACGTACCTCATTGTCATGCTTTAGCTTGTCTAATTGAATAGTCAGTGCCTCAATAAAGTCTTCGTTGGTTTTCCCCCTTGCCACAAGCTTTTTATTGATAAGTTGGCTGGACACTGCAACACCCCTTTGTTTTATCCATACTATATCCCATACGTCGCGAGGTTTAATTCGCCTAGCACGGTAGGCTAAAGCAATAAACTTGTCCGCGAGAGTTTCCGTTAATGATTGTACAGGGATCAGTAAACCTTCTGTTGGCACGACAATATTATAATGATTTATTAATGGTCTTTTTTCGATATCAAATGACGGGATAGCACAAATAACTATATGCATTTTTTGCCTGGGAAGATCAGGACGATTACTTTCTTTTTCGATACTTATTTTCCAAGACGAAGTATTAGCTTGATTATCTTCGGCTGGTTTATTTACCCATACCTGCACCTCATATTTATTTTGTATATATTTTTGAATTTCAACTTCTAAACCATTGAAGTCGCTCGGCTTGAAGTTGTGCCCTCCATTAAAGTCTAAGTCTTCAGATAACCTAGAACTGTTATGGCACAAACGAAGTGAAGTGCCACCTATAAAAGTAAGCGAAGGCATAACACCTTGTTTTACCATTGCAGCCATAATGTCGTGATGAAGAATTTCTTTTTCAATCACTGGCGTGACGCCAGCGTACTCTGGATTCGCAGCTATGATTTGGCGTATATATTCTGTTAGCATTTAGTTCTCCAGCATGTGTACGTTGCGATTACAGGCTTTTAGATCTGCAATAGCTTGTAGTGTATTTGCTCTATACATATTGATGCTTTTATCGAAATATAGATTTTTCGAAAATTTATCAATTGGCTTTTTTGTATGGGTGAGTTCAATAACGCCATACGGAGTATAAAAAGTACCACTACGGCCTTTCGTTATTACCGTTAACCTATCAAATAATATTTGCGAAATATCGCCCGTGTAGCTGAGTTGGCTTTCCAAACTAATGTAATTTAAAACATCGCCACGTAGCTTTTTAACTATTTTATAAATGGCGGTGGTTGGGTCGGGTGGCGTAAGCGTGCTTTCAAAAATACCATTGCAGACTCTTCTTAACAGCCCTTTATTAACATTATCAGTTAAAAACTTAGTAAATGCTGGTGTGGGTTTTATAGCCATCATAAAAGCCAGTTCTGCACTGGTATGAATACCGCCACCTGCTTTTACAGAGTTAGCAAATACTGCTAGTAATGTGTCTGATTTATTCATTTGGTCTACAATTTAATACCTTTTATGTTATTAATTGTAGACCTCAAGTTTAATTGAAGCAAACTAGAGTTTAGATTAACTCTAGTTTGACTTGTATTGTCACCTTATATCACCCATTGCTGGCGCGTTTTACTTGAGCACACTTGTAGGTCGTCATTTATGGCGACAATACCTATCATTGAAAATAGACGCGCTAAAGCACGACCTACTACTGGAACCGAGCTACGGAGCAATCCTAGTACCTAGTCACTTTCCTAGAACCTAGCGCCTTTCTCTTGCCTGTGACTGCTTTAAACCAAAAAGTGAATTATCAGTTTTTGTGTTCACTGTAAAACTGATAGGTTATGATTATCCCTGCGTTTTATTAATGGTTTTGTATTGTGGGAACTGATATTTTTCAAAAAATAATTAAATATTTGCAGCAAAATAGCGATATTGATGTTGTTTGGTTATACGGCTCCCACGCCAAAGGCACGGCGCAACCCCATAGCGATATAGATCTTGCTATCGCTTTTAAAAACTTTGAGTTAAGTTCATTTGATAAGCGGCTTCGACCAAAAGAACTCGAGCTTGAAATTAGCAATGCACTTAGCTTGAATGGACAGCTTATTTCAATTGTTGATATAAACTTGATCCCAAGTTACCTTGCATTCAATGTAGTCGAATACGGGCATGCCATTTTAGGCAAAAATAGTTTGAGAGCAATGAAAGAGCAGCAGCGTATTTATAGCCAATTTGAGTTTGAGGCGATAGCGAGTAAGAATGGCATTAGTGAAGTAACCCGGCATATCGACGAATATATGCAAGAACTCAATGAATTAAGCCAAATAGAACAACTTAATAATAGAGACTATCGTGCCGCAGAGCGTTTGTTACAGTTGATGACCGAAGTCAGTATTGGTTTGGCAAAACATTGGCTTAAAAAGCATAAAAGCAGTACCAGCAGTAACGCATATCAAACATTTAGTGAGTTAACGCAACTCGGTGCATTAACAGATACAGAGTTACTTTCATGGCGTAAAATAATTGGTTTGCGCAACGCTCTTGTGCATGATTATTTGAATATAGATCAAGACATAGTAAAAACGATTATCAAAAAACAACATTATGTAACTATGCATGAGTTTAGCTTACGGGCCATTGCCGAATTAGCCAATTGAAATGATAAGATGCTGCGGGAATCGAGTTTCGGGCGTTGTACTACGGGTTTCGAGCGACGAGCTACGTGATAATCCTAGAATCTAGTACCTTTCCTTGAACCTTTCACCTCATCAGCGCAGCGTCTCATAACCTCTGTGGTGAATAAATCACTTAAAAACAATTTGCACAATGAGCAGAGAATGAGGGTAAATGAGAAGACAAAAGCTACGGGCTACGAATTAACCCTATAACCTAGCGCCTTTCTATTCTATATCTGGTATAACACTTTCTAAGCGTTGTATATCTATATCGCTAATATCAGCAAAGTGCTTAAAGTGGCTTGGCCATTGTCGCGTGTAGTCTTTTATTTGGCTGATTATTTTTGTCGCTTTTGTCCTCGTTAAACCAAAGCGTTTTGCTTGTGATAACAAATTATCGATACTGGCGTATCGGCCATCATCTCCAAGCCCAATACCATGTTGTTTTGAGTTATTGATTGGGGTGATGTCGTAAGCTGGGCTCATACGCCAAGTTTTATTTGCAAAATGGTACAAAAACGCATGATTACGGCTGTGATCGTCAGTATTGCCAATCATCACATTAAACACCATTCGTTTGTAAAGCTCAGTTGCATCATTGGCAAATTCACCAGTATGGTGACGAATAAACTCAGCCAATTCACCATACGAATAATAAGTCGCTAAATCACTCATAGCCACTTTAGATTTTTGTAGTAAGCTATTAGCGCTTAAAAAGTGATGAGTAGGTAAGCCCGCGCTTACATCAAAGCGCTCCACAAGGAGTACATCACCGTTTTCTGTTTCATGAATTTGAGTATTCGCAGTGCGAATGCCTAATTCTTTAGCCATACACATAGCTGCGTGTTCAGCGCGTACTAAATTGAATAAATCATCATGACGATTAAATTTTGCTAAATAAAGTTTATTGCCAATTTGCACTGAGGTTTTGGGCCGTGCGCCGCCCATACTTTGGCCAAACTCAAAGGCCTTTTTAGCCTCATTTGAAATAGCTTTATTAGCTAAAAGATCATCTTTTGCTTGATCCAGCAAAGCTAAGTCAGCCAAGGTGTTTTTATTGGTTTTATGCTTCGATGCACTACGCGATAAACTAAATACTAGTGCGCCAACACCATAACCAGAGCCTGCAAGTAAAAACTCCAACTCGTTTTGTGGTTTGGTATTATGCAGCGATAAAATGAGCTTACGCCCCCACGAATCAGCACCAGCATCACTTAGCACCCCAAATACACCTTTATTTGCGCTATAGCTGACTATACCTGGTTGTAAAGGTAGATGGATTGGGTCAAGTGCAAAGGCATCAGTGCGAGTAAGATAACTTTTACCATAGTTAAACTCACCACGACCAGTTTTAGTATCTAACTTAAAAAAGCCACAGATCACGGGTGTGCTTTCTAGCCCATCTATAAATACATAGCATTCAGAAGTCATCGTTAATCACCTGCGCTTTATGAGCTTTACGTTGCCGTGCATTGTACCCACCAACATCAGCGGCCAGCTCGTTTATTTCATCGAGCAGCGACCCTTGTAGTTGCAAAACGACTAATGCTTCAAGCAATATATCGCTTTTAACAACTTCACCTTGTTCAAGCTTTTGTACAGTTGAGCGCGACACACCAATCATCTTGGCAAAAGTGCTCTGAGTGTAATGCAAAGTGCGGTGCTGGCGGATTAGGTCACCCAACCGCTGTGCCAGTTTTAATGCTTGTTCAGATCTCATAAATGATTACCTACGCAGTCATTAGGTTGTTAATGATTAGTTTAGCGGTATTTGATGTATTTGCAAGGTGATTTAAAAAGAGCAGAGAATGAGAGTAAATGAGCAGAGCTCTCTAAAAGTGGTAGCAGCGAGTTTACCTCGCGACATATAAACATGCTTCGGGCAATGAGCTACGTGCCGCGGGCTGCGGATTCACCCTAGCCCCTAGCGTCTTTATCACCGTAGGCGTTAAGCTTGCTGACGCGGTCTTTATTGTGATTGTTTTAAAACCAATTTTACCACAGAGCTCACCGAAGCTGCGCTACACCGAGAAAACATTAATAAAACCATTTTGCACAAAGAGCAGACAATGAGGGTAAATGAGAAGACAAAAGCGACGTGGCGACTTTGGGCGACGGGCTTCGGCAATAATCCTAGAACCTAGTCACTTCGCTAGCTCCTAGTACCTTTACACACCTAGCACCTTCGTTGAATAAATATAACCAAGACTAAATTCTTAATTTTAGCTAATTAGCAGCTATGTACTTGGTACTCATCGGAAAACCCTATGTTTTTAATACATTTTCATGTTAGCTTAGGGATAAACTTAATCAACGCTTAACAAGCTAGTAGTTAAGTATTATTAATTAACCATGGAGCGGTAGATTTAGTGTCAAATAAAACACTCAGTTACTACAATCAAAACGCACAAAGCTTTAGCGACTCAACGCTTCATGTTGATATGTCGGCGCTTTATAGTGAGTTTTTACCGCTTATTCCTAAACATGGCCATATTTTAGATGCTGGCTGCGGCTCTGCCCGCGATGCTGCGTATTTTAAACAACAAGGCTTTACAGTAAGTGCCTTTGACGCAAGTGCAGAACTTGCAAAAATTGCAAGCACTCACTTACAACAACCAGTCGAAGTTAAAACCTTTCAGCAGCTTGATTACAGTAATCAATACGATGGTATTTGGTGTTGTGCCAGTTTATTGCACGTGCCAAAAAATGAACTCCCGCAGGTATTTTTAAACCTACAACACGCGCTTAAAGCAAACGGGGTTTTGTATGTGTCGTTTAAATATGGCGACACTGAGCGGGTACATAATGGTCGCGAATTTACTGATTTAAATGAAGCGGGCTTAACCGCGCTTATTACCCATCACACTGAGCTTAAAATACTAAAGCACTGGCAAACGGTCGACCAGCGCCCTGAGCGTGAAAGTGAAGTGTGGCTCAATGCCTTAATTAAAGCTGTGCCGATTTTATGATTGGTGCAATGCAGCAGCAACTCGACTTTATCGCCTACATTCAGCGTATGCTGGTGGAAGGAGATTTCAGTGCAACATATAAGTTTGCGTTGCTGCATGCACTGGCTGATGTATGTGTAGAACGGCCGCTGATATCAGATCAAGCAGAGCTGAAAATAGATTTAGCTACCTTGGCTGACAAGCTTATTGAGCTTTATTGGCATCACGCGGTGCCGTTTGCCTCAGAGCAAACAGGCGAAAGTGCGTTATTGAAGCAAAATACAGGTGCGCAATCTAAAGTGATTTCGGTGTTATATGAGTGCCAGCAAAACAATATTCGTAACTTACGCGCATTAAAACAAAGCGTGCTCTATAAGCCAACTTTTAACGCTGCGATGGCCACACTTAAAACTGGCCCGTTGTGGCGCTTACAAATACTCGCAAAACAAGCCGAATGCTTTTTATACCCGCATACCAATAGCACTAAATACATTACCCTCAATGCTGGCATCGCTAGCTGTTTTCGGCGCTTTTATGATTTGGTGGTGTATTTGGCTAAAAATGCGTGGCTGCAAAAAATTCAGAGTATTAAACATAACCAAGCGTTAATCGGTCCGCAAAGCCAACTGCATGATTTTTTATTTGGCTTTGACCGTAACGCCCTGAGCAAAGCCAAACCTGTATTAATCGAGCTGCAACATGGTAATTGTTTTTATTGCCAAAAGCCGTTGAATAACAAAACCGAAGTTGATCACTTTATTCCGTTTGCCCGCTACGCGAATGATTTAGGCCACAACTTTGTGGCCGCGCACAGCACGTGTAATAACAGCAAACGCGACTTTTTAGCCGCGCAGTTGCACCGCGAACGCTGGCAAGAACAAAACTTGGTTTTGAATAGCCAGCACATAACCCGTGAACTCAGTGATTATTTTAATTGTGATGCAGATAAATCACGCTCGGTAAGTGATTGGGCGTATCAGGTGGCACAGGCGAACAGCGCTAAGTTGTGGTTAGCAAAAGACAGCTTTGAACACGCCGCTGATGTGGGTTTATATCTTAATAGCAATGCCGAGCTTAGTTTAGTGGCGGAAGGTAAGCCGAGGTATGACGCGTAAGCATGAAGCTTACTCGCGCGAAAAGCGCAGCTTTTAAATTGTAGGTCGTGCCGTAGGCTCGATTTTATATCGCGCTTTTAAATTTTAGGTCGTGCTTTAGCGCGTCAATGTATTTAATTACATGGTTCTGTTATGGGAAAGGGATTAAAAACCTCTATTCGAGGTTTTATCGCGTTGGCGATGGCAACCAAGGGGCGGCTGCCGCCGACCGCCCCTTGGAACCCCACGGCGCCCCGAGGATCACACTTGATCTTCAACATCGTTAATAATGTGAACGTAACCAGCGTAGATAGGCCATCCATGGCCAAACTACGCTTTTTACAGCATCCATGCTGTAAATTACTCATCATTAACTCAGTTTCAGGTGTGATCACGGGGAGTTGGAGTATATTGGTAGATTGGTGGTTATGAATGCAGGTGGGAGTTTGCCTTGCGAATTTGAGTTATATGCGCTGATGCAAAAAGTGACACTATCGAATCTCATTACGCGCTTAATATAAATGCTTAAGATTTAAATAGGTTCCATATGAGCTTACACAATTTACAGAAAGGAATAAAAACTTACACTAATTAGTTTTATAGGTTTAATAAAACCTATAAATCAAAGCATTATAGCTAAATGATAGTGAATTATTTCTAGATTTTTTAGATGTTTACTATAAAGAAATTATTCGAGTAGATTATATATGCTGTTTTGGAATGTTATAAAACACCGAATTTGGGAAAGTTTAGCTGCTATAAATTTATGATAAACAAAAGCTTAATTTTATATGAATAAAGAAAAAAAAACAGAAGTTGATGAGTTAAAACAGTTTAAGCTAGATTGTCAAACAAAAAGTCCTGATGAAGTTGTTCAAAAACATTTAATTGACGGGGGCTGTTACTTTTTTGATTTATATTATGACGAGTATGAAGAATTCAAATTTAAAAAAATGATTGCAGATAGTTTAAATGTTCATATAAGAGATATTGCAGTCGTTGGTTCTGGGAAGTTAGGTTTTAGTATAAAGCCTAATAAAGATCTTCCTGGATTATATGAATTTAAACTCTTCGACCAAGATTATGATCTTGACAGAGAAGTGAACAAATCAGATTTAGACGTGGCAATAGTTTCAAGCCAGTTATTTGATGAACAATTAGTGAATCTTTATGATCATACAGACTGCTATTCAACAGCATACAAAAATAGGAACAGTTTCTCGAAATACATTCTAAAAGGTTGGCTGAATCCAAAGTTTTTACCTGATAGTTATGTGATAACTGCCGAAATAGATGAAGTTAAGACTGCTTTATCACTTAAGTACAACAGAGATGTTAATATAGGCATATTTAAGTCTTGGTATTTTTTTGAAAAATATCATAGAAATAACGTGCATACCCTTGCTCTTAACTTAATAGCGTAAAAATATTATGAATGATTTATTAGAAAGTATCCCCTCGACAAACGTCAAAATTATTGAGCTATACAATAAAGTTGAATCAAACTCACTAACATTATCCCCTGACTTCCAAAGGAAGTTAGTTTGGAAAAAACAGCATAAATTTCATTTTATTGAAACAGTATTAAAAAACTATCCATTTCCAGAAGTGTATATTGCAAGCTCTGAAATGGATGTAACTAATATTACGTCATCAGAAATCGTTGTGGATGGGCAACAACGCTTGTCTACTCTTGTTGACTACATAAAAGGTGTTGGTGACTTTAAAAAACAAAATAAAGTTAAGTCTTTTTCAGAACTTTCTACCGATGAAAAAAAATTGTTCTTAAATTACTTTGTTTCAGTGCGTGATTTAAAGAACGTTGATATGGAAATCATAAAAGATATTTTCATGCGCATTAACAACACTGAATACTCATTGAATGCAGTAGAGAAATTAAATGCTCAATACGGTGACAGCGAGTTTGTAGTGTTTTGCAAACAGCTTATTGATGAAGACTTCAATCCTACAAGTGACGAAACAGATACAATCATTGAAGATAGAGATAGAGCTAAGTTTTTAGAGTTTTTTACACATTCAAGTGTTTTTTCAGAGAATGATATTAAAAGAATGAATAACCTTCAATTTGTGATGACACTAATCACGACATTGGTTGAATCAGAATATTTTAATCGAAATACTAAGGTTTCAGAATATATTGAAACGTTCAATTCGAACTTTGATAGGCAACATTCGGTAGAAGAATCTTTAAAGAATAGTATAAATATGTTCAATGCTATTGATTTTCGAAAAGGAAGTTATTGGTTTTCAAAAGCCAACGCTTTCACTTTACTTATTGAATTCTCAGGAATTCGCGCTGAGCAATTTGACCTTATTGAGTTAAAAAGAAAATTAGAAACTCTAGAATTAAAAAGTAAAAAGTATTTTGCTGGCATTGAAACTGATGCAATGACTGAAGATGAGAAAAAATATTTTGAATATGCGAAAGAAGCTATCAATGAAAAAAGCGCTAGAAATCATCGTGGAAAACTAGTTAAGCAGTTTCTAGATGAAACTAAAATAAATACATAACTACCTTTGTCGGGATAATAAAATAGTCAGTTAGCGTTTTTGATTCTAACCTGGCAATTTACTCCTTTGTAGTGGAGAAGTAATTTAATTTACTGTTTTGTTATAAGTATAAGAACTTCATCCAACCGCTAATTTTCCAGCCTCGTGCCACATTTCGCTTGGCATGGGGTTGGTTAATTCCCACGTTATATTCATCGGCTGGCTGCCGTTGTGGCTTTGGTATTTAACCTCGCCGTAGTTTACAAACCCCATGGTTCGGCCGTTTTCGTCTTTGCCTTGTTCGCGTACAAATAACAGGATGGTTTTGCCTGTTTGCTGGTGTTCAATATAACTAAGGCCACGGCCGTGTTCAGGGCGGGCGCTGTTTTGCGTTTGCCAATGAAACAGGGTGGGGCTGATTGCATAATCGTGATATAGCGTTGTGGGGGAATAGGTTTTTTCGCATTTGTTGAGCGTGACGAATAGTAGCTCTAGGTTTTGATTTTTAAATTCTAAAACGCCTTCGCGGGCGGTCGATTTTTTATCAAACGAGTGTGCGCCAAACGCGGCGAGTATTTGCTGGCGTGTGTAGCGACTGTGTAATTTTATAGCGTGGTTTGGTAGGCACGCTAAATCGCTTTCTTGTTGATGAATGCGGTTTATTAACAGCGAAATCACTTGTGCAAGCTCCTGCTGTAACTCTTTGTGTTTAAGAGCTTGTAAGCTTTGCTCAAGCGTTTTAAAACCTAAACTCGTGCCTGTGCTATCCCAAAAGTTGTAATGCGCCATAAGCGCGTACTGGTGGTTTTGTGGAGTTGGGGTAAAGCTAAAGTTGTTGTTACATAAATCACGTAAAAAGCATAAGTAGCTGAGCGAGTCGCAGCTCAGTAACTGGGTGTTGATTGCGCGGTAATATGCGGCGTAAATGTCGGCTTGCTCTGCTAGAATTTCATCACCTTTAAGCCAGTGCCAGCCGCCGAGCCTACCGGCTTTTGGTTTGTATATATCTTCAAGCGTGACTTGTGGGTTTATACGTAAAAAATTGCTTAGCGTAAGCGCGTCATTGGTATGTTGCGAATAGCTATTTATAAGCTGCTGTAAACGGCGTTTAGTGTTTATAGCGTGCTGAATATTTTTTAATATTGTTTGCTGTGTGCGCTTTTGTAGCTCTATACGACAACCCAGTGGTAAATGCGGGAAGTTGTTTTCAATCTCGGTTTTTATTGGCTGATTACTTTTACCAATGAGTGCGCGGAATTTACTGGAAAAATCGTATTCTGGGCGGGCATTGCCTACAAAGTCGAGTACGGTGCAGCACTGCTTTTGGCTATTATCTGGCAGGCGCAGGCCACGGCCTAGTTGCTGTAAAAACAGCGTTAGGCTTTCTGTTGGGCGTAAAAATAGCAGGGTATCGACCTCTGGAATATCGACACCTTCGTTAAAAATATCAACCACGCAGAGTATTTGTATTTCGCCTTGGCGCAGTGCTTGCTGTTTGAGCGCGCGTTCATTAGTGTTTTTGCTAGTTAGCACATCGGCGTTTATACCCGCTAAGTTAAACTTAGAGGCCATAAACTCTGCGTGTTTTTGGCCTACGCAAAATGCCAACGCTTTAATTGCTTGAACGTTAGTTACTATATCTGCAAGGCTGGATATAATCTTATTAGCGCGGTTGTTCTCCCCTGTATAGAGGTTACTTAGCTCGCTTATATCGTAACGGCCACCACGCCATGTTATTTGGCTTAAGTCGGTGTCGTCATCTAATCCAAAGTATTGAAACGGGCATAAATGGCGCTGATTTATTGCCTCTGGCAAGCGAATTTCCGCGGCGATTACACCGCAAAAGTCATCGAGTATATTAGCCCCATCTTGGCGCTCTGGTGTAGCGGTTAAGCCAAGTAATATTGTGGGCGAAAAGTGATTTAAAATAGCGCGATAACTGGCGGCGCTTACGTGATGCACTTCATCTATCACAATGTAGTCGTAGTAATCACTTGTTAAGTTGAGCGATTCAATTTGGCTATTCAGTGTTTGGATTGACGCAAATAATTGGTTGTAACGTTGTGGTTTGTAGTTACCCACCCACAACTCGCCAAAGTCGTTATTTTTGAGCACACCACGGTAAGCACTTTGCGCTTGTTTGAGTATTTCTTCACGGTGGGCTACAAACAAAAAATGGGCGTTTGGGTTTTTATCGTAAACGGTTTTAAAGTCGAACGCTGATATTATGGTTTTACCTGTGCCCGTTGCGGCGACCACTAAATTTTTAAAGCGGTTATGGACGCTACGCTCTACGCTTAGTTTTTCTAAAATAGCGAGCTGATGGGTTTTAGGGGTTATATCAAAATAAAACTGGTTACTTGCTTGGCCGTTACCGCGTTGCTCGTTAAGTGAATTTATGAGCTTTTCTTTACACTCAATTGCGCCTGTAAACAGCTCGAAGTCTTTTGATTCCCAGTAGGTTTCAAAAGTGCTTTTGGTTTTGGCTATAATATGCGGGATCTCTTGTGCGGTAATTTTTAAATTCCACTCAAGGCCACTGGTAAGCGCCGAATGCGATAAATTAGACGAGCCAATATAACCAGTATGAAACCCCGTATTACGCATAAACAAGTATGACTTTGCGTGTAAGCGCTCTTGCTGATTATTGTAGCTTAGCTTTACTTCTGTATTTGGTAGGCTTGCTAAAAACTCCACGGCTTTCGCATCCGTTGCGCCCATGTACGAGGTAGTAATCACTTTGAGTTTATTACCGCTTTTAGTAAAGGCTTCAAGCTCATTTTTAAATATGCGTAGCCCTGTCCATTTTATAAATGAGACAAGCCAGTAAATTGTATCAGCCGATTTAATCTCGCGCTTTAGCTCAGTTTCGAGCGATATGCCCGCATTCGCGCCGCTAAATAATTCACTTTGGGTAAGTCCTGTTAGCGGGAATATATCTTTGGAGTAATCTTTAAGGTTTGCCGCAATAGGGTTTTGGGTATTAAACAACGCGGTGAGAATACGCCCTTGGCTATCGATGAGGTTTTCGTTGATCAGCTCGTCATCGCGAATATGATCTTTAAGCCACAGTACAAGGTTGTTTGCGAGGTTAATTTGCTCTTGCAAACGCTCGTCTGAATTAGGGATTGCATCAATTGCATGTTCAACCAGCTTACCTAAAAAGCGCGAAAGCCACGTTGCAGCCTCAGCCGATTCTAGTTGACGCTCACCGACATAAAATTGATCACGATTTAAGTTCTGCTTGATTACTTGTGTAATTAACTGCTCGTAAATACCAATTTGCTGCATTAAATCGCTCCCTGTTTGCGAGCATTCAGTTTACTAAAAAATGCAATGTAAACAAGCATTAAGTTACTGTTGAATTGAAGGCAGCTGCGAAGATAATTTCCCCGTCATTTTGCCCGAAAAACCTCAATTGATGAGTAATTGATTGCATGGATGCAATCAGAGCCGTGACTGGCACAAGGATGTGCCTTACACGGCGTTTACGTTCATATCAATTTGGGCTTTGAGGAAGTAGCAAAATGCTCGGGGCGCCGAGAGATTCCAAAGAGAAGTCGGCGGTTACTTCTCTTTGGTTGCCGTCGCCAACGCGACATATCTAGAAATTGGAATTTAAAATAGAGCGCGAGATAAACTCCTGGCTACAATTTAAAAGCTACGCTTTTCGCGTCAGCAAGCTTAACGCCTACTGTGGTAAAGGTGCTAGGCTCTAGGGAAGTGACTAGGAGCTAGGGTTAATCAGTAGCCCGCAGCTTGATATACGCAAACTCGCAAAGTCCAAAATGAGGCAATTAAAGCTATTATTCGCTTCATTGCATGAGGCAAATAATAAGCATCGGCTTCTTTGATTGAAAACCTTGCCGTTAGTATAAAAAATGGTACGCTAACCCTAATTTAACAACAGTGATGCAAACATGATTAAAAGGATTTTATTGGCTATCTGCTGGATTCTGAGCTGTGACGTATTGGCCGCAGAGCAATATTCACAAGCACAATGTGAGCGTATTGAGGCTGAGCGAGAAAATATTCGTGACAGAATGAGATCAAGCTATAGCGCAAGAGAAGGTGAGCGGTTACGCCAGCGTGCCACTGAGCTCTTTAAAGAATTAGGGCGTTATTGTAAAAACCCGAAGCGCCGAGGGAGTAGTTCTGCATCACCTCGCTATTCTCATTCATCAGCAAATGATTTATTAAATAAAAAAGTACATGATTCAACGGTCTATAGTAAAACATATGACAGTGATCGGAAACGGCTCGCCTGGAGCAATTTTTACCAATACCCTCAGCGTTGTCGTGCTAATGAATTGCAACAAACTGACTTTGTTTGGTGCAGTGAAAACCGAGCTGAGCAGCGTACTAAATTTGAAGACCAGTGGCATGCGCAAAACAAAGTAAGCACGCATGTTGAACCCGTTAAGGTAGTGATGCCTCAGGCGGATGCTAATCCAGCGAAGCTGCTTACTCATTCTATGACATTAACCCCTGTGTCAAAAGTAGACACCCGTTTGACTGCGCACGCTCCTGAGCAAGAGAAAACTCATAACTATAAAATATGGCAACTTGTGATTGTTGGTTGTGTTGCATTTTTGGCTGTGTTTGGTTTTTATCGTTGGTTTAAAGATTAAACGTGGTTTGCATGACAGCAAGTTGCACGCTCAGAGCTTGTAAAACACTTAGTGCGCCGAGTTTTCAAAGAGCTTATTAGGCGCTTTAAATTAGTAAAGAGCGCCCCTTGGTTGCCGTCGCCAACGCGACACCCTCAAAATCTGCAACTAAAAACCAGAGCGCGAGGTAAACTCCCGCCTACAATATAAAAGCTGCGCTTTTTGCGTCAGCAAGCTTAACGCCTACGGTATATAAAAGGTGCTAGGCTCTAGGGAAGTGACTAGGTGCTAGGGTTATTGCCGAAGCCCGTACCTCGAAAGTAGGTCGTGCTTTAGCGCGTCAATTTTCAACATTAGACATTGTCGCCATAAATGACGACCTACAAGGAAATACTAGGATTATTCCGCAGCCCATAGCTCGCGACTCGTCACCCGTTGCTACTTCAACTCGCCAGCTTTATTATTATCTAGTCAATTTAAGTTTACTTATGGGGTTTAATTAAATTTCAACTATCCATAAGTAAAATATAACTTTCTTATGGTCTGGTTAATTTATGCTTTAATCTAAAAGTAAAGTATTGTTGACTTTTGCTTTAGGTGTCCTAAAATCGGTTGTATAAGTAAATTATAGTTGACCAAATATGAGTGACACCCTTAGCAAAAAAACACTCGGAAGAGTTGTTAAGCGTACTGAAATGCCTGAGCTTTCTAAGCCATTTTCGCCTATGCAGCTGGCTAAAGCCATTACTGCAAAACGCACAGGAATGAAGCTGACATTAATGGATGTATCACAAGCGCTTGCTATTTCTAAGCCAACCTTAATAAAAATAGAAAAAGGTGATGTAACCGTGCAACTGCATAATGTACTTAAAGTTATGGAGTATTTAGGGTTGTCGTTTAGCCTTGTTAGTGATGATATAGCTCACAGCAATGAAGAGGTGAGCGATGAACAGTGGTACTAACCTAAATAGTTTAGATGTGTTTATCGGTCAATCGCAAAAGGTGGCTGAGATTACATTAGCAGTAGGCTCTGAAAATGAAATTTCATTTACTTATGAGGCTAATTGGAGCAACGAGGGTTTTGCTGTTTCACCTCATTTGCCACTCAATGGCGATTTTGACTCTCGTGCAGTGCGTAATTATTTGCAAAATTTATTGCCGGAAGGCAAAGGCCTTGAAGAGATCATCAGTAGCACGACCATTTCTAAGAATAATACTTTTGGTTTAATAAAGGTAATTGGGGAAGAGACGTCAGGTGCTTTGTCGTTTAAGGCAAGTAATAGTGCTGTAAAGCAAACCTCTTTTCGCGAAATAACTAATGAGGAGTTAAGTCAAAAGCTTAGCCGTTTTAAGCAAGCAGGCGAGGCCATTACACTGTGGGATGGACGAACGAGGCTCTCTGTTGCTGGGGTTCAAGATAAGCTTAATCTACTCGAAATCGATGGAAGATTAGGGTTTGGTGAAGGCCTGTTATGCTCTAATAAAATATTTAAGTTTGAAACGGGTGCTGCGCCTTTCATTGCCGTAAATGAGTTATTTACTATGTTACTGGCAAGAGGCGCAGGACTTGATGTGCCAGACGTTGAATTGCGTAGCTATGGTGAAGTGCGAACCTTTGTTATTGATCGTTTTGATAGGCGTGTTGTTAAAGAGCAAAACCGAGTTTTACGTCGTCATGTTATTGATGGGTGCCAAGCGACTAATTTGCCGCCTTCTTACAAATACGAGCGCCAGCACGGTGATGAAGGTGATGGTATTTATATTCGAGATGGTGTTTCTTTTCCTAAGCTGTTTAATATTGAAACCGCGAATGTGCAAGCGTATCAGGCGCAACTTATTCGTTGGATGACATTTAATATTTTAGTGCGTAATTACGATGCTCACGGCAAAAACATTAGTTTTTTTGTTGGTAAAAGTGGCTTAGAGCTCGCACCGTTTTACGATTTGGTAAATATTGAAGCGATTATTGAACAGACGAGCATTGATTGTGCAAAAGGTGGTTCACAGCCAGCTATTTCAAGGAATTATGCAATGTCGCTAGGTGACTATAATTCACAAGGCGCGGGTAATTTTAGTAATGAAATAACGGCTTATATGTTAGCTGATTTTGCTGATGAGTTTGATATTTCTCTTGCGCGTATGCAGCTACTGATGAGCCAAACAATTCAGTCAGTATTAGGGGCAATAAATATGGCCAAAGCGACTGCTATTGCAAATAACTTGTCTAATAGTGAACTAGAACACATTGGTTTATGTATTAATATTATTAATAAAGCAGCTGGCGAACTGAGTGAGCAGGTTGAGCTGTTACCAAGTATGAAAGCGTTTATTTAAGTTTATTCGTTGTAAGTAAAAGGCAATAAAAGGTTCTAGGGGCTAGGTTTAATCTGTAACCCGTCGCTCGTCACCCGCAGCTTTTTGGCTTCTCATTTACCCTCATTCACTGCTCTTTGTGCAAAAAGTCGCTAGGTGTTAGGAAAGTGACTAGGAACTAGGCTAAATCCATAGCCTGCCGCTCGCGACCAGTCGCCCGCGCTATTAACTACTCGGTGTAGCACAGCGCTCGGTGTGCTAGGTGGTAAAATAGACTTTAAAACAATCACAGCTAAAGCTGGTTCCTACGTGGAATAAGCCCGCTGCTCGGTTCTAGTAGTAGGTCGTGCTTTAGCGCGTCTATTTTCAATATTAGATATTGTCGCCATAAATGACGACCTACAGGTGTGATCAAGTAAAATGCGTCAGCAAGCTTAACGCCTACGGTGGAGTAGGTAAAAGGTTAAAGTCGCTAGGTGTTAGGAAAGTGACTAGGAGCTAGGGTTAATCAGTAGCCCGCAGCTCGTGGCTCGTCACCCGAAGCTTTTTGGCTTCTCATTTACCCTCATTCACTGCTCTTTGTGCAAAAATGGTCTTAAGTAATTTATTCACCACAGAGTTTATGAGGCGCTGCGCTTTAGAAGAAAACACAAAGTTTTTAATGTAGGTTGTGCTTTAGCGCGTCAATTTTCAATATTAGACATTGTCGCCATAAATGACGACCTACAAGGAAGAGCTAAGGTTTGCTCGCCGCTCGTATCCCGCAGCCCGAACCTTACCTCCCCGTGGTTGGTGACTGCAACAGTCCAGCGCTTTCAGACGTGGCTATTATCTTAGCTTCAGTGCGATGATGATTTAAGCAATATTTAAGTAATTCAATAAGTAGCAACTTTGCAGTTTAGTAACTAGCTGGTATCTTTAATTGGGTGAATAAAAATCAACCCAAAGTGATGATCTGGGATAGGGAAAATTACAGTGGCAAACAAACTGAATGTTGTGGCTTTATTATTGTTAAGCGGTTCCATGGGATTGGCTCATGCTGATGTCAGCCTAGTTAAATCGAGTGTTAACCGTGAAGAAACCCCCGATAAAGTGCAAGAGAACCTCATATTACCGTACTTTTTTAGCACCGAAACCATGGGCTTTAATTTGGGGGTAGGGGGAATGCTTAAAGGTTGGCATCAAGATCAAATGAGTATTGGTGCTACTGCATTTAAAGGGGATGTAAGCCATGGTTTTTGGGCTGGGGTGTTTAATTACCGGATCAATAATAGTGAACGATGGTATTTGAGTGCCAATGGCTTGTTTGCGTACTTTCCTGATCAACGTGCCTATACCGGCGCTCGCCAACCTGTTGCCCCTGATGGAATAACACCTGGCAGTAATGAATCAAGCAATGAGCAATATTTAGAAGCAGATGGCGATTCTAATTGGGTTGATATGAAGCTTGAATATGCGCTGCCATTTGGTGCCACTAAAGACAGTGGCATAATTGATTACAGGTTAAAGAACGGGATGTTGGTCTCTGAACCTTCGGGTGGTAAAGAGTGGAATCCGCTAACGTCAGGGGCGATGGTTGCCACCACGCGTTACTTTAGTCGTTTTCAGAGTTTTGAGTTTGAATCGCAGCAGCTCAGTGGTGATATGTCAGCGGTGGAGTTTGGTTTGTTGTATGACAATACCGATTTTGCTACTAACCCCAGTTTTGGTAGTCGTCAGTATGTGTCTTACACTACGTCATCACCTTGGGGCGATGAAGAATATGATTGGAATTTATGGCAATTTAGCGCCAGTAAGTTCTTTTCTTTTGGCGAGACTGAATATGCACACCAGCGGGTATTAGCTGTCAACTTTTGGACCGCCTATTCACCTAGCTGGAATGTGCTTAATAATGCCGATGGCTCAACCGTAATTACCGATGCAGCACCATATAACGAAGGGGCTACGTTAGGTGGCTTTAAAAGAATGAAAGGGTACGATTTTTACCGTTTTCACGACAAGGCAGCCATTTATACCACAGCAGAATATCGCCACACACTTAAATATAATCCTATTGAAGATGTACAATGGCTGAAGTTTTTAAAGCTAGATTGGTTTCAATTGGTAGCATTTGCTGAAGCTGGCCGAGTTGCGCCTGAGTATGATATTGGCACGCTGACCGAAGACATTAAATTTGATTACGGTGTTGGTTTGCGAGCTATGTTAGCAGGTTTAGTCGTGCGAACTGATTTAGCGGTATCAGACGAAGGCACAAATATGTGGGTGATGATTGATCATCCTTTTTAAGGGCTGCGTGGATGAGCTCACTGTTGCTTTAAAACTTTTTTTAGTTGGTTATCTAACACGTTTAAATTAAAGGGTTTGATAATAAAACCGGTCACTTTTGCGGCAATAATTTCTTTGATTGCTGCGGAATTGTCTTCGCAGGTTACCATAAGTACGGGGAGCGCCGTTAACTCTTGATCATCACGAATTCGGTTGAGTAAGGTTTTCCCATCCATTTTGGGCATGTGTAAATCGGTGATCACCAAGTCGAAATGTTGGTTTTTTAAGAAGGTTAGTGCCTGAAGGCCGTCTGTGGCTTCGACTAGATCTGGAAAGTTAAGTGTTCTGAGCATATTAATCAATACATGGCGCATTAATGGCATATCGTCAACGACGAGTATTTTCATAGTGTGGAGATCATCCTAGCTTTGTTAACTTTTTTAAGCTTAGCTAACAAAGTGTTACTGCGCCATATTATTAAAAACACTCGGCAACTAATTGGCTAAGCCGAGCTATTTTTATATTGCTCAGTTGGCGATAGTCAAAGTAGGGGCACACAATTAATTTATTTGCTCTATCTATTGCAAACTCTTCATCTAACCACTGCAATTGTGCTGTTAATAACCCTTGGCTTATTAATGCTTTGGCATAGGTCCGCCCAGCGATAATATGCAATGTGGTGGAATTTATCAGTTGCGGTGGGCTAAATAATAGAGCCGTTTGGCTATTGCTTTGCAATAAGTGAGTATCACGATATTGCTGCCAAGTGGGGGCGAGTTTTGCAAATTGATAAAACTCACTTGGTAGCGCAAACAGCACTTTTGCATACACGTTAAAGACTTTACGCCAGCCATTACCGCATGCTTGGTTGATTGTGTTGATCTGACCTGTGGCGAGCGGAGATAAGGTACAAAGGTCGTTATATTCTGCCATAGGCGGCGTATTAGCAATGTAAACTGCGACTTTGAAAGGTTGCTCGCCAAAGCCTATAAATTGCTCTGTCATTATTTATTTTTCGCTAAAATGCGATCTAAGTTATTTGCGAAGTTTTGGCGATCGCTTTGACTTAATGGTGGAGGACCGCCCCCCATTTCAACGCCACTTGAGCGCATGGTATCCATAAAGTCACGTACATTAAGCAATGAACGAATGTTTTCACTGGTATACAACTCGCCGCGCGGGTTGAGTGCTTGAGCGCCGTTATCAATTACTTCAGAGGCCAGCGGAATATCACCGGTGATCACTAAATCATTGGCGGCTATGCGTTTTACTATTTCGTTATCGGCAACATCAAATCCTGATGATACTTGCAAACGGCTAATATATTTAGAGGGTGGGATGCGCATTGCATGGTTAGCAACTAAAATGGTCTCAGTGTGCGTACGCTCTGCGGCGCGAAATAAAATCTCTTTGATCACCACCGGGCAGGCATCGGCATCAACCCATATCTTCATTATTAGCTCACTTAGTTAGTAAAAAGATGATCCTAACCTATGCCTTTTATAACCACTAGTATTTAGTGAACTTTTTTGCTGGTTATTACGTAAACTAAAGATCAACTATTAAGGATGCGACTATGAAAAATCATTATTTTATTGGCTTTGCTTTATTTGTTGGCAGTTTGTTGAGCGGGTGTACTGGTATGCCAGAGCAAGTTAGCCCTGTAAGCCCATTTTCACTCGAGCAATATCAAGGAAAGTGGTATGAAATTGCTCGTTTAGATCACTCTTTTGAGCGCGGCTTAGAAAACGTCACCGCAAATTACGTTATTAATGAAGATGGCAGTGTAACGGTATTAAACCGTGGTTTTAATGCACAAGATAATGAATGGAGTGAGGCGCAAGGTAAAGCACAATTTGTTGCCAGTAATAATGAAGGGCATTTGAAAGTGTCGTTTTTTGGGCCGTTTTATAGCTCGTATGTGGTGTTTGGGTTAGATCAGCAAGATTATCAGTACGCGTATGTGTCTGGTTATAACACAGATTACTTGTGGTTGTTAGCACGTACACCTCAAGTGAGTGAACAACGTATAGCTGATTTTAAAGCCGCAGCACAACAACGCGGATTTAATACTGAACAATTAATTATGGTAAAGCAAAGCCCAACCAATTGATTGTAAATTATTTTTATAGATGTTGTGTGGTTGTTACTGCAGCTAATTAATCTTTGTGTATAAAAAATTGCTGCAGTAATAAATATGACACATGAAATGAGTAAGATACCTACATAGCTTGAGTAGCAACTGCCCTAAGCTATTTGTAGACATGTGTATCCCCCTACTTTTTATAACCAGATTACTGGCTATGCAGGCAAACTAATTTAGTTTGCCTTTTTTTATGCTCAGATCATAATTTTACTAACTAAGCTTAAAAAACGCTTAAAAATAGCCCACTCAGTATGATTACGCTGATATTTAGCATACTCATCACTTTTACCCATGATGCTTTGAAGCTATAAAAAATCATTAAAATTAAGAGGCTTACAGCAATATAACCACAAAATAACAAGGCACCGTAACCGCTATGTTGGGCCACACTCAATACTAAACTTAGTAAAATACTGATCCAAGCCGCAAGTAAAAATTGTTTACTCTGTTTTTCATTTGGGCGAGTTTTAAATACCTCTCGATAATGATTGAACTTTGCTAAAGCAAAACAATTAAATGCCAGTAAACATAGGCTAAATTGCAGTAACTCATGCATCATGATTGCTCCTGTAACTTAGTTTTTGCTGAGCGCCTTGAACCCTGCATCTGTGTATTAATCTGGATTTGAGTAGGTATTTTTTTGGCCTGAACCACAAATAACCCAGCAAATACGATACATAATAAGTCAAAGCTAAACAGTGCCCATTGGCCGTTTTGAAAATAGCTGATTATATTACCGTCGGTTGTCAGTGCATTGATGAGTACCACCGCAATACAGGCAACAGCATTGAGCCAAGCAAGTTGTCGCCATTGCGCTTTGGTGCGTTTAAATAAGGCAAATAACGCAACAGCAAGCCAGGTCAAAAAGAACGCTAGAATCTCTTTATCAGCGCGTTCTACGGTGTTAATTGGTATCAGTCGATTGGCAATAAAGAAAGCGCAAGTCGCTAGTGGTAGGCCCATTAACGTGGCGAGATTTAAAGCTTCAACGAGCTTTACACCGAACGATGCGGTTTGTTGTTTTTTCATCCGCTTGCGAATACGTTTTGCCCACATTATACAGCCGCTTGCGATCATGACGCAGCCGGCGATGCCACATAAAAAGTATAACCAACGCAGTAGCGGGTTGGCTAAACGCCCTGTGTGCAGTGCAGTCATTGAATCGTAAAACACTTCTGTATTACTCAGCTGGGCAGCACTTTTTGCAATTAAGCTACCATCAACCCCATTGAATAATAAAGTGGGAGTTTGATCCCGTAGCTGTGTGCCGGTAGAAGCGCGCACAGTGATTGTTGCTGAGGCTTTGTTTGGGTCACGAATAGATATTTGCGTTAAATCAGCATTAGGCCAGTTAGTATAAACGTGATCTAAAACGCCCTCAATATCAGTCAGTGGCGCACTCTCTGGACTGCTTTTACTGCGCACATTGGTTGGCAGTACGTCATTGAATAAACCGCGCACACCGTCTTCGTAGGCGGTCATTGCAGGGTATGGAAATAACATAAATATTAGTGTTATCAATCCGGTATAGGTGATCATAAGATGAAAAGGTAGCGCTAAAACTGAGGATACATTATGACCATCTAACCAACTGCGGCTGCCTTTATTAGCACGAAAGCTAAACATATCCTTAAAAATACGTTTGTGGATCACCACGCCCGAGATAAGCGCTACCAACATAAATAAGCTGGCAAAGCAGACTATCCAACGGGCTGTGCGTACATCTAGGTAGTGTAAGTCAAAATGGAGTCGGTAAAAAAAGTTCCCGCCTTTTGTGGCTCTTGGTTGTTCGATGGTTTGCTCTGTTTGCGGATCAATAAAATGATCTTGCCAACCGCCAAATCGCTGGCCTTCTGGGCGTGGTTTTTCATAGGCGTAATTAAGCTGCGGCTCGCGCTGCGAGGGTAAATAGATGCCCCAACGCGGCGAATCTGCTGCGGTATTTTGTAGGTAATCAAATCCGGCAATGATCTGTGATTTTTGTTGTGCTATACGTGTCTCAGTTGTTTGGACATGATGTAGCGCAGGTTGATTCCACAACGTTATTTCGTCACGGAAAAAACTTAAAGTACCAGCATAAAAAATTAAATACAGTAACCAACATACCAGCAAGCCAACCCAGGTATGCATCCAGGTCATAGAGCGAAAAAAGTTTTCTTTCATAACCAGCCCTTTAGTACAGATAAGAGCAGCGCTAACCCTGCTGTAGTTAGTAAAATAGTGATCCATATTCTGATCAGTGATTTAACTGCAAACACCCAAATAAATACGCAGCTATAAATAAGAATAGTGAGGCTAACACTAAGTAAAACAGCGTCTGACTTTTTTAGCGGCAAAGTAATGCTCAGTAAAGAGGTGAATACTGCTGTAAAGGTGTAACCACCTAGTATGGCAGCTAAAAATCGTGAGAACACCGCTATTCGATAGCTATGAGCTTGATAAATATGACTTAGTTTCGAGGTTATCGAGACTGTTTGACTGTTTTTGACAGATTGAGCGTGCATAATGATCCCTCAAAGGCCCAAAGTGGGGGGGCGAATAAAGCGGGTATTATATATTCTAGATACAGAAAAGATAGTGATTCGTATTCACTTTGTTGTTTGTGCTAAGCTACTTGCCCAAAATTTAATTATAATTACTTAGTAAAATTATGATCTGCTTTTTATTATCTGTTGTTTTAATTGAAAAGTTCGCAAATTTTTCAGCTGCTTGTATGCTTAGTTGTCAGTTATATAAATTTGGTTAGGAGCCGTTATGGCTATACATGAAAAGTTAAATTATGTTGAGTTTGCTGCGGCAGATCTTGCTGCAACGAAAGATTTTTTTGCAGCGGTGTTTAATTGGCAGTTTACTGATTATGGCCCTGAATATACGGCGTTTAGCGCTGTGACAGCGGGACTTGATGGCGGTTTTTACCAAGCACCTATTTGTTCATTAACGCAACATGGCGGCGCTTTATTGGTGTTTTATAGCCAGCAGATTAGTCAAACACTTGCTAAAGTTGAACAACACGGCGGGACGATCACTAAACCGATTTTTTCGTTTCCAGGTGGTTGTCGCTTTCATTTTACAGAGCCCAGTGGCAATGAATTTGCAGTGTGGTCTGAGCAAGCGTAGTTAGATTATTACAGATCATATTTATACTAACTTAAGGAAAAGGGTTACATGGCAAACTTGAGTTGTGAGGAGATCAAAGTATTTGTACCTGCTAAAGACTACGCGTTAAGTTGCGAGTTTTATCAGCAAATGGGTTTTGAGCTAGCGTGGCAGAGCCCTGAAATGGCTTATTTTTATCAGGGTGATTGCAGTTTCTTACTACAAAATTTTTATAATCAGCAACATGCCGAAAACTTTATGATGCACCTTTTAGTTGAGGATGTGCAGGCATGGCATGCGCAGCTAAAAAGCGCAGGCTTGGCCCAAAAGTATGGTATTACAATAACAGAGCCTACTTTACAGCCATGGCATATGATTGATTTTGTGGTATATGATCCAAGTGGTGTATTGTGGCGAATAGGGCAAAATAGTGAGCCAGAGTAACTTATTAACTCAAGTTAGTAATTGTGTGATCTGTGAACCTGATTTGCCGTTGGGGGCTCGTCCGGTGATCCAGTTTAACCCTAGCGCACGGATTTTAATTGCAGGGCAAGCGCCAGGCCTCAAAGTACACCAAACAGGGGTACCCTTTGATGATGCTAGCGGTCAGCGGCTGCGTCAGTGGTTGGGGTTGGATCAAGAAGATTTTTATGATGCGGCTCAAATTGCTATTTTGCCAATGGGGTTTTGTTACCCCGGTAAAGGCAAGTCTGGCGATTTACCTCCGCGCAAAGAGTGTGCGCCTGCTTGGCGTGCGCAATTATTAGCTGCATTGCCTAATATTAAGCTGACTATAGTGCTGGGTAAATACGCGCAGGCGTACCACCTTCCTCAGACTAAACATTTATCGCTTACTGAGTTAGTAAAATCGTGGCGTGAGTATTGGCCTACTATTTTGCCACTACCACACCCCAGCCCGCGTAATAATATTTGGCTCTCTAAAAACCCTTGGTTTGAGCAAGAGGTGGTGCCACAATTAGCCCAAGCAGTTCAATCCATCTTAAAACCGAAGGGTGATTAGCCTGATGATCAATACGCAATTTGAGCAACATGGCTTTTTTTATATTAAAGGTTTTTACACTGCTCGTGAGCTTGCGCAAGTGCATGAGGTGATCAATTGCTTTCATACACAATGGATTGCTGATAACCAACAGTTTTATCAAACTAAGGCGGTTAATAGTGCTTATTTGACGGCTAACACTTACTTAGATGATGCTCAACGACTGCTGTTGTTTAAATTTATCGCCAGTCATAAGTTGATGGCGCAAGTTGATTCAATTTTAGACCCAGCGGCATTTATGAATACCCAGTTATTTTTCAACCCAGTCAATCCTGAGCAAGAAAACTATTGGCATCGTGATATGCAGTACCATTTGAGTTTGCTTGAACAGCAAGCTGCGTTATCGGGGCCTGAGGTTATTCATTGTCGGGTGGCGCTTGAGGATGAACCCGGAATTGAGCTGGTGCCGGGCTCTCACCGTCGTTGGGATACCCCTGTTGAATTGGCGACGAGGTTATCTGAAAACGGGCACCACTCAAGTGATGATCTAGCCAGTGGCCAGATTATAGCAATGCAAGCGGGGGATTTACTGATTTTTTCAGCAAATATGATCCACCGTGGTTTATACGGTAAAGATCGCTTAGCGTTGGATATTTTGTTTTGTGAGCCTGAGCCACACGTGTTGCATTTTGTGCAAGATATTTGCCTGCCTAGTGCCAAAATGCTGAGCAGGCTTGAAGACGCCAGTGCTTTTGCGGTTACTTTGGCACACCAAGAATAATCTTACATTAAAGATCATTGTTGCTTAATAACGCCAGCAATTGGTCTTTCGATAGTTGCCCTGCATCGCCACTTCCTGCAAGTACTTTGTCTGCTAGTGCTTGTTTATGCTCATGCAATTGTAGGATTTTCTCTTCAATGGTGTTTTGTGCAATTAACCTATACACAGTGACAGGACGAGTTTGCCCTAAGCGGTGAGCGCGATCAGAGGCTTGCTGCTCTACCGCAGGGTTCCACCAGGGGTCTAAATGCAATACATAATCTGCGGCGGTTAAGTTAAGTCCAGTTCCGCCAGCTTTTAAGCTAATTAAAAATAACGGGGCATTGCCTGCCTGAAACTTATCGACTTGTTGTTTTCGTTTGCTGCTGCTCATACTGCCGTCAAGGTAGCAATATTCTATGCCGCGTTGTTGTAAGCGCTGTTCAACGAGTTTAAGTACATCAACAAACTGACTGAAGATCAGTGCTTGGTGATTATTCTCTAGTAACTCTGTAATTATTGCCTCTGCGGTGTCGAGTTTACTCGATGGTAACTTGCTGTGCTCTAACAGTAACTGTGGTGCAATACAGGCGCGGCGTAATTTAGTTAAAGACGCTAAGATAGTGATGTATTGGCTGTCTCCTTGCGACGCTTGTTCAAGTGCATTTAAGCGCGTTGCTTCGTAGAGCGCTTGTTCTTTATCGCTCAGTGCAAAGGTTAAATTTATTTCGGTTTTTTCTGGTAATTCGGTCAACACTGTTTGCTTAGTTCGACGCAAAATAAACGGTGCAATAAGGGTTTTTAACGTGTCGGCTTGCTGTTGATTTTTATCGGCATTGCCAAAACGCTTCTTAAATACGGGCAGCGTGTGCAAAAAGCCTGGCATTAAAAAGTTAAATAGACTCCACAGCTCCCCCAAGTGATTTTCTATAGGTGTGCCAGAGAGTGCGATTTTAAATTGCCCATTGAGTGCGTATGCTGCTTTGGCTCGTAAACTTAAGGGGTTTTTAATCGCTTGTGCTTCATCAAGCACTATATTTGCAAATGAAAACTGCGCGAGTTGCTCACCAATCAGTGGTAGTAAACCATAACTGACGATCACTAAGTCGTGTTTGCCTGCCGTTGCTAGAATGTCATCGCATGCGGTGGCGTTTTCAATGATTTTTACATGTAAGTCCGCAGCAAATCGCTCGGATTCGACTTTCCAGTTATGACATACTGATTTTGGCGCAACGACTAAACTGGCCCCTTGACTACTACGCATTTGTAACACGGTTAAGGTTTGCAGTGTTTTGCCCAGTCCCATGTCATCGGCTAAACAGGCATTGAGTCCCCAGTTTGCCAATTGCATTAACCAATTAACGCCTACTAGTTGGTAATCTCGCAGCACATTCACTAAGTGCACTGGTAAACTGGGCTCTATTGTTTGTTCAAACTTAGCTAAGCGAGTTTGCCAGCTATCACCAAATGTGACATCACCTAAATCGGCAATGGTTTTATGTAATGGTAAGGCGCGGGTATTGGCAATCCTTAACTCATCAGTTGGGCTATGCTTGTCAAGGTGTTGCATACCTTCTAAGCGGTTTAGCAAGTTAGTTAATCGTTGATCCAATAAAAGTGAGTTCCCTTCTGAAAACTCTAAAATACTGCCGCGTCGTGGGGTTTTGAGTAGTGTTTGCAATTCGTATACTTGGCCGCTAGGCAATGCAATGTTACCACTGACACTTAACCAGTCATTATCGTCATTTAAGTTAAGTGATAGGTGTTTGCTCTTTGCGACCTTCATGCCTTGACTATTTTCATCCCAGCTTAATAGTAAAGACTGCTGTTGTTGCGCAGTTTCAAGCAACTCTATTGCTTGGCTTATATCTTCTGGTAAGTAAAACTGTTGCAGTGACTTGTTGTAATGCGGCGCTTGTCGATCTGCAAAGATCCCAGCCATATTTTTTAAGAGTTTTCGTAGTGCTTTTTGCTCTGCTTTTAAGTCGCGTTTGATAACAATGCTGTCGGATTGCTCATCCACACTGTGTGCTAATGTTACTGCACCTACCCCAGGTTGGAGCCAAGGGCCATCAACACCAATTGGCATAATATAAAAATTAACATTAATACCTAACTGAGTGAGTGAAATCACAGCGGCGATGTCACAAAGGCCTTGGCGTACGTTATTAATATGGGCAAATTCAGTTCGTTGGCTACTTATATGGTGCTCGTTGGCCAGTACTTGTAAAGCAGTATTAAGTTGCGGCAACCTTTCTTCAGTTAGGTTGTTAGGTTGTTGTTCAAGTAATTGTTGTAATTTTAGTTGTTTATCATCAAAAGTGAAAACCTGATAACAGTGAGCATGGCTATGTAGTAGTAAAAAATCACAATCCACATCAAGGATATTCGGTTGCATCACAAGGCGGTAGCAATCGTTGATGTCTTGTGCAATTTCTATAACAAACTCACCTTTAATTAGGCTCAGTGGTTGGGCGTTATGATCTTCAAGCCCTTTAAAGCCAATCAATGCTTGCAATACTGCACCCGTTGCCTGTATATCATTATAGCCAAACCCAGCGTGGTTATTGAGTACTTGAATTAACTGTCGGTCGGCACTTGTTAATGCGTCTTCATATTGGCTGTAAATCAGTTCATGGGCATTTACTTTACGGCCTTTGGTCCACTCGCCTTTGGTATTGAGTTGTTGCACTTTAGCTTGAATAATCGGTAAATCTAAATGCGTGACATCCAATTGCCAAATTATGCGTTGCTGGCAAGTCGGGGTGTTTATTTGACTAATTTCATCAAGCCAACGTTGCCATTGCGGTACACGGGTAAAATGCTGCAGCAGCCCGCTACTAGGCAGTGCAGTATCATCACTAAGCCAATTAACAAGGTGCATACATTGTGTTGCTAACCAGTGTTGTTGGCGACTTACGGTGCTTTTAAGTTGTGTTAATAGCGCAGTTTCACCTCGGAGCTGGTTTATTTGCTCGTCTGTGGCGTTTTTAATAATCGCTAGTAATAAGCAAAATAAAGGTGCCAATGCATTAGGGTTATTAAGCAAATAATGTAAGCTACTGACTAGGCGATGATGTTGATAATGAGCTAAGTCTTCTTCAAGCAGATAATCGATAGCTTGGCTGGCATGACTTAATTCTCCAAGGTTTTTTTTGTACCACTTATTGCAGGTGTTGAGCTGTTTAAGATCAGCAGCACTCCCGCTGATAAATAAGCAAAGCGAATACAATAACCCGCTCAGTTCAGCTGGATATATTCCTTTTCCGAATAGCTTTCTAAATGCTGTTAATGCACTTTTATATTGTATAAGTGCGACATCAATACAATTACCCTTAATGGCATTGGTATTTGCCTCAACAAAGGTGGCTAACACACGATCCCGTTTGTCATCGAGCAATTGCGCAAAGTGATTATCTTGTAATAGAAGGGCTAAGTTTTCATTTAGGTAAATGCGTGTTCTAGTTAGAAGTGCAGGACTTGCTTGGCTAACAAGTGTGGGCCAAGCCGGCTCTTCGCTAAGGTTAAAAAACTGCCCACTAATAAAGTTTTCTAAACATAATTGTTGCCATTGTGTGGGTAAGCAGTGCCACACTTGACTGCTATATTGTGACTGCGCGAGTAAATTAATAAATTTAAAATCAATTTCTTTTGATAAATCAATGGGGGAGTGAGGCTCCCCACTTCGTTCTCGGCGAATGTAATCAAATAGTACTTGCAAGAAATCGCAATGGCTATCGTAGTAAAAACAGCGTTGTGTTGCTTCTGTAACAAATGCATTTAATAAGTTAGGCAGCTGGCAAACATTAACAACGACATGGGCAATAGCGTTGATTGAGATACGAAAGCTATTTCCATATGGCAATTTCCAAATGAGATCGTCTGCTTCGAGCTGTTTCGTGTATTTGCTTACTTCTGCCAGAGAAAATGAGTAACCTTTCTTAATATGGTTGAAGAGGCGCTTGGTGATTTGCTGAGTAGAATTATTATAGCCGTTTGATGCACGACTGATTATAAGTGCAAGTAGTACGCACAATTGCTTTTTTTGGTCGTCAGTTGTAGCGTGTGGCAGAGCGTTAAGTGGCATAAAATCAATAATTAAAGTGGCTAGCAATTACTGCCAGTATAAGTTTCAGCTATGTTAGTTACAACCAATAAAAAAGCGACTCAAGGTCGCTTTTTTATTGGTAGCAGTGGTTATTATTGTACCATTGCAAATAGTTTTTGCAGTTGTGGCATGTATTCTTTCACTAGGTTTAAATTGTTTTCGCTCACAACAGGTGCGTCTGTACTTGCAGCATTTGCTGAATTAGCGACCGAGCCTAGCATTGAGCTGGCACTTTTATCTTTTGAGCCACTCATACTTTGTAAGCCACCCATCAGCTGATTTACTTTTTCTTTATTTTCTGGTGATAGGTTACCCTTGATGTTTTCAAAGTAAGCCATTGATACTTCTGTGCCTACAGAAATAAGTTGCTCAGGAGTAAAACCATATTTATTCGTTAATGCCGCAAACTCTTTGTATAAATCGTTATCTTTGATCATACCAAGCGCGCCTAATGCCATTGCGCCAGTGCCGCCTTCAGAGCCACCTAACATGCTACCTAGATCCATGCTTTTTAAAGAATCTTGATTTTGTGACCAGTCAACGACTGCAGGCAGTGCTTTCATATACCCTTGCAGATCACTTTCGGTGATGTCTATCGCCAAGCTTGAAAAGCTCATAGCTAATAAGCTGATTGATAATAATAATTTTTTCATAGTTAGATCCTTTGTTTATTCCCGTTATTGCATTAAAGATTAAATATAGCCTAAAAAACTGAGTTACCTGAATTCAGGTTAAGTATAGTGTAAACGTTTAATATAGCTTTAGCCGCTATTTATATTAGCCTATTTTGGTCTGTATGCTGCAAATGCTATAATGCATTTTTGCCAAATGTAACTGAATCTAATGTTAATTATTTCAAACGCTGTAACAATTGATGAGTGGGAAGTGGAGCTCAGTGCTATTCGTGCGCAAGGGGCTGGTGGGCAAAACGTTAATAAAGTAGCCAGTGCGATCCACTTGCGATTTGATATTAACCGCTCAAAACTTCCTGAGTTTTATAAGGAACGCTTACTGGCGCTGAATGATAGCCGTATTACAAAAGAGGGGGTGATTGTGCTTAAAGCGCAAAGTCACCGTACTCAAGAGTTAAACAGAGAAGATGCACTTGCACGCTTAAAAGAGTTGATTGTCTCGGCTACTAAAGTACAAAGGGCACGTCGTGCCACCAAGCCCAGCCGAAGTTCACAGCGTAAACGCATGGATAAAAAAACCAAGCATGGTAATACCAAGGCATTACGAGGAAGTGTTAAATTTTGAGTAGGCATTAGCTAATGCCTACTCAGGGTGTTATAGCATCGGTTTTAGCACATCAACTAGTGCGTTAATATGATCGTCCCGATCATTTAGTGCTGCAATATAACGGTATTTTTCGCCGCCAGCATGTTCAAATATTTCACGGTTTTCTGTTTCTAGCTCTTCCAGTGTTTCAAGGCAGTCAGCGCTAAAAGCTGGGCTGATGATAGCCACATCTTTAATACCTTGAGCAGGAAAACTTTCTAACGTGGCATCAGTATACGGTTTGAGCCATTCGGCTTTGCCAAAACGGCTTTGGAAAGTGCTCACGACCAAGTCTTTATCGAGTCCGAGTTTTTCGATTACTAAACGAGTGGTTTGCAGGCATAAGCAATAGTATGGATCGCCGCGCTCTAAAAACAATTTAGGCATGCCATGATACGAGAACACGATTTTTTGTGGGGTGCCGTTGGTTTGTAAGTCTTCACTTATGCTGTTAGCTAGCGACTCTATATAAGCTGTATTTTTATGATAGCCATTTATAAAATGTAGCTCAGGCACCCAGCGCCACGTCCGTAGCACTTTTGATACCGCATCGAAAGTTGAGCCAGTTGTAGGGCTTGAGTATTGCGGATATAAAGGCAGTACAACAATCCGCGTGAAGCCTCTTTCGCGTAGTTCTTCTAAACCTGCTTTAATCGATGGATTACCATAGCGCATCGCCATTACGACTTCAGTATTTTCATAGCCTTGGCTTTTTAGGTGAGCACCGAGTTTGTCACGTTGTAGGCGCGTAATATGAGTTAAAGGTGAGCCATTTTCAGTCCAGATACTTTCATATAATTTGGCTGAGCGCTTAGGACGTACGCGCAAAATAATACCGTGCAGGATAATCATCCAGACTAAGCGGGGGATCTCGACAATGCGTGGATCGGATAAAAATTCTTTTAAGTAACGACGTAACGCTTTTGCTGTGGGTGCATCTGGGCTCCCTAAGTTGGTCAGTAAAATGCCTGTTTTTTGATGAAAACGCTGATCATGAGGGTTATCGGTAACGGCTGAAAATCGCGACACAGATTGCTCCTTAAAGCAAAGAACGAATAAATTTAATAATGCTATTGTAACGAATGCGAGATTAAATAGGATCACTAAATCGTTATGATTTGATCATGATCCTAAATGGGGAAGGTTTTTTAGCTTCCAGCTGTTGCAGTTTTTCGATCGACTTGGCACTAAAAATATGGCCTTTTGGTAGTAACATAATACCGCTATGGCTATGTAAAGCATGGCCTAACTCCATATTTACAGCGAGCTGTTGTGCTGAGATGATTTGCATGGAGCCGACTTTTGATTGTTGCTTTATACACTTGACGCTACATTCGGTTAAAGCGCGTACTAATTTGGGGTGGTAGTAGGCTCCACTAAATTGCGTGACCGTTTCTAAAGCATGTTGGTGCTTTTTAGCCTCTGTTTGTTGGCATTGTTCATACGCATCCCAATAATCACGTGCTAAAGCAAGGATCATAGCACTTAGTGGGATCTCATTACCTTTCAGTCCTTTTGGCAGGCCATTGCCATTATAATGTTCGTATTGATGATAAATGGCATCGGATACATCGTGTAAATGAGTCGCGGGCATTAACATCAATTGCGCTGTACTAGGGTGAGTGTAATAGCGCTTGCGTTGTTGTTCGCTCAGTTCATGTAAAGGATGTTCATATAGTTGCGGATCCATCGCTAGTAAGCCAATTTGCGCTAAATAACCTGCCATAGCGGCCATTTCGATATTTTTCTCGGGAAGCTGCAGTTGTTTTGCTATTTGCGTGCAAGTATTCGCTATATTCTCTGCTTTGGTGCCGTCTAAATAAGGGTTGGCATTTATAAAGTTATACAGTAATTCAACCGTAGAGCGGTGCTCATTCTTTTCGCTGGCGTTAGCGATTTCGAGCTGTTTCAGCACTTGTTTGATCTGCTTAGTGCGTTTTTCGACGCGTTGCTCTAGTGAGTTATTGAGTTCTTTTAAAGCGATATTCTGAGTATTGATTTGCTGTTGCAATGCGTGATTTTGTTTTTTTAATTGGTACTTCTCCATACTATCGATAATACAGCTGAGTAATAAGTCATTTTGCCACGGCTTTTGCATATAACCATGAATTTGCCCATCGTTTACGGCGGCAAGTGTGGTGTCTATATCTGCAAAGCCGGTTAATAAAATGCGTTGTGTGTCAGGGGCAAGCTGCTTGGCTTGCTGGAAGAATTGCGCCCCATTAATTTTTGGCATTCGCATATCGCAAATGATCACTTCAAACTGATGTTGTTTTACAAGTGCTAATGCTTCTATAGGGCAACTGCATGTTAAGGCGTTGATCTGGTGATTTTTTAATAACCGCGATAACGAGCGCAGGACAATTTCATCATCATCAACACATAATATTTGTTTTGTTTGTGATTGATTCGTTGTTAGCTCCACAGCAGCCTCGCAAAGTTAAAGGTTATTATTAACCATAGCCTGTTGCTGCGCGTTTTTCGAATTAAAGCGAATAAGGAGAAACTATGCTAGTTTTAGTGCATTAGTGAGTAATGTTACTCACACCAAATAAGTATGCTGTTACGTGCGAATTATCTGCGCGAGGGATGGAGCAATTCATTATGACACCACCACCGAGTAATTACCGAGAGGCGTTTTTACGCGAGCAGGCGGCTCGGCAGCAGGCGGAGCAATTACTTGCAGATAAAAGCCGAGTGCTGGTTGCGTTAAATCAAGAGCTGCAAAAAAAAGTTGCGGCGTTAGAGCATCAACATGGATTGTTTGTGCAAGCTGAAAAAATGGCGACTTTAGGCACGTTGTGTGCAGGAGTTGCTCATGAGATCAATAACCCACTCGCTTATGCGATGAGCAACATTGAAAGTTTGCATAGCAGTAATTGCACGGTTTACCGTTTACTTGAAATTAATCAATTGTTTTTAGAAGGCGCTTTAAGTGAGCGTGAGTTAATGACCCAGTTAAACGTGTTGAGTGAATCGCAGTCATTACATGGTTTGCGTGATGATATTCAAGAATTATTAGCCGATAGCAGTCAAGGGCTGAGGCGAATAAATCAAACGGTGCGTAATTTGCTGGATTTTGCTCGACCCAAAGATAATGAAAAGCAACTAGCAGATATGACAGATGCGGTAAAAAACGCAGTGAAATTATTGTCAAATCAATTAGGTAACTGTGAGGTTAACTGTGACTATCAACCATTACCAATGACGTGGTGTAACTTAGCCGCGATTAATCAAGTGATGGTCAATTTATTAATTAATGCCAAACATGCATGTGATGACCTTATTGATATTCAATCAAAAATAATGGTTACAGTGGCATTTATCAATCAACAAATATGTATTACCGTAGGGGATAATGGTTGCGGCATGAGTGAGCATGTAAAAGCACATATTTTTGATCCATTCTTTACGACAAAGCCAGTTGGCACGGGCACAGGAATGGGCATGACCTTAGTGTATGCCATGGTTCATGATCATCAAGGGGTGATTGAAATTGATAGCCAACAAGGACGAGGCACACAGATTGCGTGTCATTTCCCAATTCTAAGACTCGAATAATTTGCTTTTAAAAAAACCAATAGTTGGTTAGTGTATAAACAAATTGAATAACGACCTGAGGGTGAATAATGCTTAATGAAAAAAGTATATTAGTTTTGAGTGACTATTTAAGTCAGCACCCTGAATTAAAAGTGGTGAGCACTGACAGTGTAATTGGCTTTATTAGTGGTTTATTGGCGTGCTCAGAGTTTTATGGCGAGTCAGAAATAGCAAATTACATTGCTGATAAAAATGATCCTATTTATACCCACTTAATGACAGGCTCAGCTGAACATGAGGCGATGATCACGTTATTGGATAATGTGACCGAGGCACAAGTGGCGCAGCAGCATTTATTAAGCGTGATTTATCCTCATGGCGATGATGCTAAAGCCCCGAGTGAGCAGTTGCAGCAATGGTGTGTTGGGTATTTAGCAGCCTATATGGTTAACCAAGAGGTGTGGCAAAGTGATTTTGGCTTTTTATTAACCGCAGATAAACAGCAAGTTGCAAATCAAGCGGATGGGCAGCTGTTTATTGATAATTTTGAAGCCACCTTAAACTTATTGGCAAGCATTGCAATGTGGCCTGATACGATTAAAGAACACCCAGATCCAGCGCAACTGAGTGATGGCTTTCCTCTGCTTTATAAAGGATTGGATGAAAGCTTAACGAGTATTGCATCTATGGCATTGATGCTTGAAGATGAAAAGTTAGCGCTTTGGGAAGAAGAGGGCTGAGCCCTGACTGTTATATCGCGGACTACACTATTTTAACAATTAGCATGATTTGAATAATCATGCTTTTTTTTGTCTAAAATTCAATCAAAATTGTCTTTTATTATAAAAATTGGCTAATTTTTGCATATTTAGACTATTGTTGTAGTTAAATATGTTTCTTTTTTAATACATATGTTGCTAGGATGTTTGCCATAGCGTTAGCTTTGTTAATAACGCTCAGACAATTATAATTTTTAAGTATTCTTTGCTTGCTACAGCAAGTAATGAGTCAACAGGGTCGAACACACATGACAACACTTCGTTTAAATACATTGGCTATTGCCGTCGGGCTTGCATTTAGTAGCTCAACTGTTTTTGCTGAGCAAGCACAGGTTCAAGCAGAAAAAAATATAGAACAAATTTCCGTTTTAGGTTCGCGGGTCTCTAACCGTACAGCCACCGAATCATCATCGCCGATTGATTTAATTGATGCAGATACCCTAAATAAAGGCGGCTTTACTGAGCTTGGCCAAAGCCTGCAAGCAACAGCACCGTCGTTTAACTTTTCTCGTACACAAGTGTCTGATGGCTCAGATTTATTTCGCCCAGCAACGTTACGCGGCTTACAACCGGATCAAACCTTAGTGTTGGTTAATGGCAAACGACGTCATAATCAATCTATTTTTGGTCTGGTGGGCACCGTAGGTGCTGGGGCTGCAGGTACTGATATGAATGCCATTCCATTATCTGCACTTAAAGGCGTGGAAGTATTGCGCGATGGCGCTGCTGCGCAATATGGTTCAGATGCTATTGCTGGGGTAATTAACTTATCATTAAATGATTCAACAGGGGTCACAACCGGTTATGTGCAAGCCGGCAGTACTGGTGAGGGGGACGGTGATACGGTATCAATGGGCTTAAATCGTGGTTTTGATTTAGGTGATGAAGGCGGCTTCATTAACCTCTCCCTTGAATTTCGTGATGCTGATGGTACTAACCGTGCCGAGCGTGATATTGGTGGCTCGGTTGATGTGCCGTATGGTACTTTGTCTGAAGATGTGCGTTGGGGACAGGGGAATTCTGAAAGTGAATTTACCTCACTGTTTTACAATATGTCATTGCCAATGGGCGCGACTGAACTTTACTCATTTGGTGGCTACTCTGAGCGTACAGCTCTGGGTAACGGCTTTTATCGTAACTTTGATCAAGCCAGCAAGAATGTAACGCAAGTATATAGCGATGGTTTTTTACCACGAATTTATAACGAAGCGCAGGACATTTCGCTCGCATTAGGTGTTAAGGGTGAGATAAATGCTGACTGGGGCTACGATGTATCTGCGGTATACGGTGAAAACCAATATGATTTTACTTCTCGCAATACCATTAATGCTTCTTATGCTGCAGAGTATGTAGCGAATAACCCTAGTGCAAGTGATGCTGATATTGTTGTAAACTCAGGCCCTAATGGCGGTTACTCGGGTGGCTTTAGGTTTGATCAAACCACAGTTAATGCTGATATTAATGGCATTATTGATATAGGCCGCAGTGAACCTATTTATCTGTCATTCGGCGCAGAGTACCGTAAAGAAAATTACCAAATAGTACCAGGTGAAGAAGCATCGTATGCTTGTGGTTTAGCTAATATGGATACTTCCTACCCATCGGTGAACGATCCTAGCCAATTTGCCGAGTGTGGATTTCAAGCATACAATGGGTTAAGGCCGGAAGCGTCTAATAAGCAAAGCCGTGATAGCTACGCACTTTATATTGATGCAGAAACCATGCTGACAGACGCCTGGAATGTGAGTGCAGCGATGCGTTATGAAGATTTCTCTGATGCGGGAGATGACTTAATTGGTAAGCTTGCTTCTCGTTATGAATTTAATGATGACTTTGCTATTCGTGGTGCAGTATCAACGGGCTTCAGGGCGCCTTCACTACAACAAAGTGCTTACACAGCTTATACCACTAATTTAGGCGCTGGTGGCGTACTGGAACAATCATTTATTGCCACTTCTGGATCTGCTTTTCCTGTGGCGCTGGGGGTAGAAAGCTTAAAGCTGGAAAGCTCTGAAAACCTTAGCTTTGGTTTTGTTTATGATGTAAGTAGCGAGTTATCACTGACTGTTGATTTTTACCATACCGCAATTAAAGATCGCATTACTTTAGGGAGTTTCTTATCAGCAAGTGACGTGGCGTTCAGCCCTGCAGCGGTGGCTGCATTAGCTGAAACAGGCGCTGATCAAGCGGCATACTTCTCAAACTCAGTAGATTCAACCACGCAAGGGGTTGATATTATCGCTTCTTATCGCACTGATCTGTATGACGGTAGTTTCTCGGCGACGTTTGCTGGGAATTTAAATAGCACTAAGATTGATAATGTAAATACACCTGCTGGGATCCCAGAAAATATTGCTTTAGATGATATTCAGCGTAGCTTTTTAACGGATGGCCAGCCAGGAGAGCGTGGTACACTGACATTTGATTATGAACGTGATGCAATGAGCGCCATGCTGCGCTTTAACTACTTTGGTAAAACAGATGTTAAGTACTTTGGTAATGACCATATTGGTTTACCAGATGAGCTTTCACCAACTGGTGAGTTTAAAGATACCAGTGTGGTTGAATCTGCGGTGTTAGTTGACGTTAATTTTGGTTATCAGCTTACAGAGTCACTAACATTGAATGTTGGTGTGGATAACTTATTTGATGTCACGCCTGATGAACTTGGTGAAGACGAAGTATTAGATTTCATTACAAATCAAGGTTTTAAATACCCAGTTAGAGCCCTGCCATATGGCTTTGATGGTATGACTTACTACGCAAAAGTCAGCTTTAGTTTCTAAACTTTTAAAGCCCGCAACAATGCGGGCTTTTTTATTAAAACTACTTGTATTTTTAACAAGCAGGCATACAATTGCGATACTTTTTAAAGAGGAAATAAAATGAGTAAACGTCGTTCTAAAGTGGCTAAATCTACTGCGTTGGTAGATACAGGCCGAGGTATTATTCGTGACAACGCATTGGCAGCACTGGTTACATCTAAAATTTTTAAACCACAAGTTGTACAGGCGAAAAAAGGGAAAGGCGCATACAAGCGTAACCAAAAACATTCAGGACAAGAGTCCTATTTAATTGCTGCTTAATCAAGCTGTGATCAAATAGGGCTTTTGAGTTTTTTACAAAAATAGCAAGCTCGTCAATTTTAACAAAACCTCGCTTAGATAATTTTTTTCTATGCGGAGTTTTGTAGTTATATAGCCCACAACTTTTTTATTTCCATTCATTTTCACTTCACTTTACGTTCCCGTAAAAGGGCTGCGTAGCGCTAAAATACTCATCCTTATTGCTGTAACTATAAATTAACCTTGCGTTCATGTTTTATATGCGAAATTACCCATTCTTTACACGGAAGTGATTTTTGTTAATGATAAATAGCTATTAAATTGTTTGTTTTTAGTTGTTTTTTATTAGTGAAATACCTGTTTTTTATACTGTCAGTGTTTAAATTAAGTTGACGTGTATGGAAACTATGGTAGTTTTAAAAACGAATTGTAAAATTAATGTTATATTTTAACCCTGGGCGGAGGAGCTGATGAGCTCACAAATGATAATAAAAAATGCGTTTAAACTAAGTGCTCTGTCACTTAGTTTTGTAGGCCTAAGTGCGCATGCGGCTGTAGATTGCAGTGTATTAACGCAGTGGCAGGCGGGTCAAACCCATACAGGTGGTAGCCAAGTACAAGCACAAAATAGTGCGTATGAGGCTAAGTGGTGGACACAATCAAATCCGGTGGACAATGCTGGTCAATACCAAGAGTGGAAACTTTTGGGTGTTTGTGACAGCGCTGTCACAGAAAACCAAGTACCAGTTGTTACTGTGTTGACACCAGCGAATAATTCTTTATTTAACGATAAAGACAGCGTTGTCATATCTGCGCAAGCAACGGATGCCGATGGTACTGTTGCAGCCGTTGAGTTTTTTGTTGACGGTACTTCTATTGCGATTGATAACAGTGCGCCGTTTAGCACTAACTGGCAGGCTGTGACGGGGTCACATCAGATCAGTGCTGTTGCGACGGATGATAAAGGTGCGACATCAACACCAGTGCTCAATACAATCAGTGTGTCAGATGTTGTTGATCCTGTTAATCAAGCGCCAGTGGCATCAATTTCGTTTAGCACATTACCTGATCAGCTTATTGTTGGCTCACAAGTGGTATTTGCACTGTCAGGCAGTGATAGCGATGGACAAGTAACATCACTAAGCTTTGCTGCTAATGGTGTTGATGTGCATCAAGCGAGCTCTGCATCAAGTAGTTACGCGTGGCAAGCAACTGCTTTAGGTCAGGCAACCTTTACGTTAACGGTAACGGATAACGAAGGTGCAACAGCGCAAACGACCAAGGTATTGACTGTAATTGAAGAAAATACCGGTCCTATCACTGGCACTGACTGTCGCCCGCAAGGACTTTATCAAACTCCGGGTGTGAATACTCCGTATTGTACAGTATATGATGCTGATGGTCGTGAGATCATGGGTGCAGATCATCCGCGTCGTGTTATTGGTTACTTCACTAGCTGGCGAAATGGCGCAAATGGTCAACCTAGTTACTTAGTGAATGATATTCCATGGGATAAAATTACTCATATTAATTATGCGTTTGCTCATGTTGATGCCAATAATAAAGTGTCAATCGGGGATCCAAATGCGGCGAACAACCCTGCTACAAACATGGAATGGCCTGGTGTTGTTGGCGCAGAAATGGACCCTGAGTTTGCCTATAAAGGTCACTTCAACCTATTAAATAAATATAAAAAACAGCATCCGCATGTAAAAACATTGGTATCTGTTGGTGGCTGGGCTGAAACTGGCGGATATTTTGATGAAACTGGCCGTGTTGAAAGCGGTGGTTTTTATACAATGACCACTAACGCTGATGGCTCTGTTAACCATGCCGGTATTAATGCTTTTGCAAAAAGCTCGGTTGAGTTTATAGAAAAGTATGGTTTTGACGGTGTTGATATTGATTATGAATACCCGTCGTCAATGAATGACTCAGGCCATCCTGATGATTTTCCTATTTCAAATGCACGTCGTGCAGGCTTGAATGCATCGTATCAAGTATTAATGAAAAAGCTTCGTGAAGAATTAGATATTGCCGGCGAAGCAGCTGGTAAACACTATTTATTAACGATTGCGTCTCCGTCATCAGGTTATTTACTCCGTGGTATGGAAACATTCCAAACAGTTAAGTACCTAGATTACGTCAACATTATGTCTTACGACTTACACGGTGCATGGAACTCACATGTTGGCCACAATGCAGCTTTATTTGATACCGGCTTAGATTCAGAGCTTGCTCAGTGGAACGTATACGGTACTAAAGAGTTTGAAGGGATTGGTTATTTAAATACTGATTGGGCTGTGCGCTACTTCCGTGGTGCGATGTCTGCGGGTCGAATCAATATCGGCTTACCTTATTACACGCGTGGTTTTAAAGATGTAAGTGGCGGTACTAATGGTCTGTGGGGCCAAGCTGCATTACCAAATCAAGCAGATTGTGCTAAAGGTACAGGCGTTGGTGAGAAGAATAAATGCGGCAATGGCGCACTCGGTATTGATAACCTTTGGCACGATAAAAACGATGCTGGTCAAGAAATGCCTGCGGGTTCTAATCCATTATGGCATGTGAAGAACCTTGAAAACGGTATTGTTGGTTCGTATTTGGGGGTTTATGGTTTAACGCCAGATACAGATCCTGATGATCAGCTTACAGGCACTTATACGCGTCATTATGACAGCGTTGCTGTTGCACCTTGGTTATGGAATGCACAGAAAAAAGTATTCTTATCAATTGAAGATGAAGAATCGATGGCAACTAAAGTTGATTACGTCATTAACAATGGTCTTGGCGGTATCATGTTCTGGGAGCTTGCAGGTGACTTTGATTATGACTCTGTTAAAGGCGAGTACTTCATGGGTTCTACTTTAACCTCACTTGCTTATGACAAGTTTAACCAAAGTGGTGTGGCGTATGATGTGCATGGCGGCAATCCTAACTTTGTTGTTCCAGCTGAAGCGGTTGATATTACCTTTGAAGCGAAAGACTTCCCAATTGGCGATGATAACTACCCAATTAGCCCAACCTTTGCGTTTACAAATAACTCAGGCCTTGATTTAAGCGGTGCGAAAATCTCATTTGATGTGCCTGTATCAACCTCGGCTATTTTTAAATCAAATTGGAATGCGCAAGAAAAACTGGGTATGGCGGTGGAAGTAAGTGGTTCGAATGCGGCAGGTAACAACATTGGTGGTTTTGAGAATGAGTTCCATCGCTTCTCAATCACACTTAACAATGAGTGGGGCGGTCAGCCAAAAGACTTCAGTGCTGGTAAAACAGTAAATGCACAAGTGATGTACTACATGCCAATTACCGGCCCAAGTAACTTCACTATTGAAAAAGATGGCAAAGTTTACGCATTCAAATCTGAGTATCCGCAATTACCTGAGGGTACAACTGGTGGTGGTAATACTACGGATCCAGGTACTGGTGGTGGCGACACGTCAGGCACATGTGAAGGCGTAGCAGTTACTGCAATTGCTGTTTATCCACACTTCCCACAAACAGATTGGGCTGGCAATCCAAGTCATGCCACAGGTGGTGACTTAATGGTTCATAACAACGCTGTTTATAAAGCGAAGTGGTGGACAAGTTCAGAGCCGGGTACAACGGCTGATTGGACAAAGAGTTGTAGCTTGTAAATCACAATAACAATAAGGGGTAATTATTTACCCCTAAACTTGCGTCTTTTTAAAGGACAACACAATGACATCAATTAAATTGAAAACATTATCGCTATCAGCTGTAGCAAGTAGCGTATTACTTACCTTGCTGCCTACGAATGTTAGCGCACACGGCTATATGGACAGCCCTAAAGCACGCCAAGCTATTTGCCAAACCGATGGCGGTTATTGGTGGCCCGAAGATGGCACTAATATTCCAAACCTTGCTTGTCGTGCTGCATTTTTAGAATCTGGCACGGTGCAGTTTGTGCAAGATATTGAGTTTTCTGTAAATACACCGGATTACTTAAATCAAGCTGCGGTAGAGACGAGCGTACCAAATGGCTCTTTGTGCGCCGGTGGCGACAATGCTAAACGCGGTATGGATTTACCTTCGCCACATTGGCAGCGCAGTGATGTAGTGCCTAATGCTAATGGTGATATTCAAATTCGTTACCTTGCAGCAACGCCGCATAACCCAAGCTTTTGGAAGTTTTATTTAACTAAGCCTGGTTTTAATACTGCGACCGATGTTTTGACATGGGCTGATCTAGAATTGGTGCAAGATCATGACAATATTGAAGTGATCAAAGATACCGATGGTAAACGTTATTACGAAATGAGCGTTGCTATCCCGCAAGGGCGTAGCGGCGATGCTATTTTATATAGCCGCTGGCAACGTAACGATGTTGTAGGTGAAGGTTTTTATAACTGTAGCGATATTACCATTGTGACTGATGCTGGCCCAACTGATCCGAGTGTTTGGACGAGTGTCGGTTATTTTGTTCGTCAAGGACAAGATGCGATTGCAGGTGAGACCGTATGGGCTCGTTTGTTTGACGAAAATGGCCAAGAAGTGATTAATCAGCAGTTAAAAATAACCGCTGAAAACCAAGCCGACTGGCAACAAGCATTGGCAGCACAGCTGAACTTAGACTATGCCCATTTAGTACAAATTGGTGTGCAAAATCAAGCTGGTGAAGTGGTATTTAATAACAGTGATGTACTCACCAATCACGTTTATAGCAGCAATGCGAACTACACCTATACATTAAGTGTGCAAAGTGCACCTAGTAATACGGCTCCAATTGTTCATACACCAGATGATGTAGTGCTGGATGAAAATACCAGTACTACGTTACACCTTCATGCATTTGATGATGAGCAAACACAATTGACTTACAACTGGTCAGTGCCAGCGCCACTTAGCTTCACCGGTGGCGATGCAAACATTGTGATCACAGCGCCAGAAGTTTCTCTAAACACAAATTACAGTGTTTCTGTGTCGGTTTCTGATGGCCAGTTGAGCACTCAAACAAGTTTTACTGTCACCGTTAATGACAGCGCTATCACGGATCCTGTTGTGACGCCATGGAGCAGTAGTGCTATTTATCAAACGGGTGATCAAGCAAGTTTCCAAGGTGTTGTTTATACCGCTAAATGGTGGAATCAAGGTGAACAACCTGATAACTCAAATGCGTGGCAAGGGAGATCGACCTCTGATGTAAACAGTGACTGGAATGCAGGCAAAGCGTATCAAGCTGGTGCCGAAGTAACCTATCAAGGACAGCGCTATAGCGCTAAATGGTGGACTCAGGGGGATACTCCTGGACAAGCCAATGTATGGACTCAACTTTAAATAAAAGCTTAAGTTTTGTAGTTCAAACTTATTAAATAATTACATTAATAATGGATAAGAGAGAAATATGAATATCAAACAGTTAACCGCAGCCATTGGTGTTGCTTTATTTGCAGGCACAGTGTCTGCTGCGCCATCTACACCAAGCATCAACTGGGAGCCACAGCAATATTCGTTTGTTGAAGTGGACCTTGAAGGTAATGGCTCATATAAGCAACTTGTAACACGTGTTGAGCAAGTAAATATCAACATTGAATGGAGTGCATGGAGTGGTGATGGCGGTGACAGCTATAAAGTTTACTTCGATGACATGCTGGTCAATGAAGGGCCACTTGCAGCGGGTACTAAGACTGGAACCATCTCATTCCCGTATGATAAAGCGGGTCGTCATACATTGTATGTTGAGTTGTGTGAAGGCGGTACTACTTGTGCGCGCAGTGCTGGTAAGCCAATTGTAATTGCCGATACTGACGGTGGTCATTTAGCACCATTGCCTATGGATGTTGATCCTAACAACCGTGATATTGGTATCAAACAGGGCTTAGTAACGGGTGCGTATTTTGTTGAGTGGGGCATTTATGGCCGTGATTACGATGTAACCAATGTGCCAGCACAAAACTTAAGTCATATTTTGTATGGTTTTATTCCAATTTGTGGTGAAAATGCATCACTGACGGGGGGGCCTAAACGTGCACTTGAAACTGCATGTGCGGGCTCTGCTGATTATGAAGTGGTTATTCATGATCCGTGGGCTGCAGTACAAAAAGCGCTACCAGGTGTTGATGCTAAAGATCCAATTCGTGGTACTTATTCACAGTTAATGGCACTTAAACAACGTTATCCTGATCTGAAAATTTTACCATCAGTGGGTGGTTGGACATTATCAGACCCATTTGGCGGCTTTACTAATAAAGCTAACCGCGACACGTTTGTAGCCTCAATGGAAGAATTTTTAAGAACCTGGAAGTTCTACGATGGTGTTGATATCGACTGGGAATTCCCTGGTGGTGACGGCCCGAACCCAAACATTGGCGATCCGGTAAATGATGGTCCTGCATATGTTGCATTAATGCAAGAGCTACGCGCCATGCTAGATAAACTCGAAGCTGAAACAGGGCGTACTTATGAGCTAACATCAGCAATTGGTGCCGGTTACGATAAAATTGAAGATGTAGACTACCAAGCTGCTAGTCAGTATATGGATTACATTTTTGCTATGACGTATGACTTCTACGGTGCATGGAGCAATGTTACTGGCCATCAAACAGCACTTTATTGTGGTGAACACATGAGCGCAGGCCAATGTAATGGTACCGGCCTTGATGAAAATGGCGAGCCACGCAAAGGGCCAGCATACACAACCGACAATGCAGTTCAGCTGTTATTAGCGCAAAACGTACCATCGAAGAAGATAGTTGTTGGTGCTGCTATGTATGGCCGTGGTTGGGAAGGTGTATACCCGCAAAACGCGACAATTGATGGTAACCCAATGACGGCGCCAGGCAATGGCAAATTAACGGGCACTACAGCACAAGGTGTGTGGGAAGATGGTGTAATTGATTATAAAGGTATTAAAGCCCACATGATTGGTGCATCTGGCACTGGTATTAATGGCTTTGAGGTTGGCTATGATCATCAAGCACAAGCTGCATATGTATGGAATCGTTCGACTGGTAAATTAATCACTTACGATAACCGTGACTCTGTACTTGCTAAAGGTGCATATGTTAATCAGTATAACCTAGGTGGTTTATTTGCTTGGGAAATTGATGCTGACAACGGTGATATTTTAAATGCAATGCACGATGGTTTAGGTGGTGTTGTTCAACCAATAAATCAAAAACCAGTACTGAGCGTACAAAACTCAGTAACCATTAATGCAGGTGAGTCTGCATCAGTAAGTGCATCTGCTACAGATGCAGATAATGACGCACTTACATTCTCGTGGGCTGCATCAGCAGAGCTAACCGTATCAGGCGAAGCAACAAACACCTTGTCAATTACAGCGCCAGCTGTAACGCAAGACACCCAATTTACGGCAACAGTTAGTGTTAGCGATGGCAAAGCGACGGTAAGCAAAAACGTAGTAGTAAATGTGATTGCTGCTACATCTGGAGGGGACAACACAGCTCCTGTTGTTGATGCAATTGCAGATATCACTTTAGAAGAAAGTACATCAGCGAGCGTTGCGGTTGTTGCCGCAGATGCGCAAAATGATGCATTAACTTACTCATGGAGTGTACCGGCAGGCCTTACATTAACTGGCAGCGGTGCTAATGTGACCCTAACTGGCGGCACGGTAGATGCCGATACTAATCTTACAGTCTCTGTTGCGGTAAGTGATGGTCAACTTACGACGACACAAAGCTTTACAGTTACAGTAACTAACACAGATACTACAACGCCTCCTACAGGTACATGGGATGCAAGTAAAGTATATGTTGGTGGCGATACGGTTGTTTACAATGGCGTAACTTACAAAGCTAAGTGGTGGACACAGGGTAACCGTCCTGATTTAGGTGGTGTATGGGAAGCAACTACTCAACCTACAGATGAAACAGGAAGTGCGGTATGGCAATCAGCGGCTGTTTACAATAGCGGTGATGAAGTAACGCATCAAGGTGCTAAATACCAAGCTAAGTGGTGGACTCAAGGAAATGAGCCAGGCGTAGCGGATGTATGGAAAGCACTTTAATTTAATGTGTAGCCTAAGCCTACTCTTAGGTTATAAGTTAAAGTGACAATCCGATTTTAAAGCAGCTTTCGAGCTGCTTTTTTTGTTTTTTGATAGAGATACTCAATACTGTAATAGTCCCTTTTACTCGCTGATCAGGTTGTATTTATCAAATTAATGTATTTATTACTCGTACTATTGAGCGCTGGTGCATTTCGCTTCGAAAAAACGTTGCGTGTAGGCGTTGTGTCACCCTGGCCGCCTTTCGTTTTGATGGCGAACACGTACTTACAGGAATAGATGTGGATATTAGCCGCTTAGTACTGACTGAAGCAGGTTTTTGTAGTGAATTTGTACGTTTTCCATCATCTTCTCGGGGCTTGTTGGAACTTGAGAATGGCCGAGTAGACTTACTTACAGCGGCTAGTTACACTGACTCAAGGGCGCATACAGTTATTTTTCAACCCCCTATAGGCGCGAACGAATGCGATTGTTTTGGTATGAAAATACCAGCTATTTAATGCATAGCTTATCGGATTTACTGGCTATAAAAAACCATTGTAGTTAATAGTGGCGGGTATTATGGCGCAGAGTTTGAGCGGTTAAGTCAAGATACTCACTATAAAGAATTAATTGCACGAGTCCCTTTACTTACTCATCGATTGCATATATTAAAAGCCAAACGTGTTGATTTTATGATTGATGATGAGATCTCAGGGCTATACCTCATTAACCAAGAAGAAATACCTAGTATAACGTTAAACCCCTATGTTATACCAATCGACTTAAATATTTAACCATTCTAGCGGGCTAAATAAAGCGCTAACTGCGTTATAAATTTTTAATGCAGAACAACTACATGTCAAAATTTATGCCTTGTTATCACGCCATTTATCTGTCGCTATAAATGGTCAGTAACTTAACACGATTGGTATTATTCACGATAACCCCATTCATTTTATGCTCAGTCGCAAGACCGTTTCACAGCTTGAGGTGGATAGAATTAATGCTGCTATCACGACAAATCAAAGCAATATTAAAGAGGTTATCGCGAACTACACGACAGCTATTTAGCCCAGCCGGGTAATGTGTATTTTGATACGCCCAGCATTGGCACCATAAAAACGCATTAGATCATTTGCAAAAGGCGTGAACTCCCCTGAATGGGTCATTTTAAACTCACCGCCATCGGCTATTTCAAAGGCATCATTGTCACGGTGAGCGATTGCACCAATTAAAGCGAACCAGTTTGCATGTGGTAGGCGCCTAAACGGCTCAAGCAAGGCCATGGGGATCTCTTTAACGCCCAGTTGTAAATTGTCTCGATGCCAACCTTGAGGGCCGCATTTTACGCCGTCATCATACCAAAGTTGTTCAGGGTATGGGCTAAACCGATAGGTGGCGCCCTGCTCAAGCATCAGTCCTGTTGCATTGTATTGCTCTGAGGCGTATACCAATACATCTTGGCTTTGGCCTATTTTAAGTACCGACATATTTTGACTTTGCAATGCTATATGCGCAGATAAACCATTAAAACTAAGCATACTGTGATCCGCATACAGCAGTTGATAGGCTAAGTTTTTTAGAGACTCTGGGCGATAGCTGGTCAATTTATTTATTCGATGAGCAACACTATGGTGAATCGTTGGGCGTAATTCACTTTGTTCATCATCGACTAACACAATACATTCTCGATCAATGAGCTTAAATAACGGGTTAAACCAAAAATAGTTTTGTTGATGACTCAAGGCGAATGGATCTGGGGTGATAGTCATATCATCCTGGGCAATCAGACTGTTTTGCCCATCAGGAAACAGTGCTGCATAATCGATAGCTTGGCTTGACAAAAAGGTTAAAGGAATAGGGAGTTCTAGCAACCACTCAATGGCGAAACGTAAGCAAATATCGGCTAAACCATCACGGTAATAACCACCTCCAATATCAGAGTGCGCGCCCGCAAACCACACTTCTAGAACATTGTTTTGATGGTTGATTAAGGTTGGCTCAAAGGCTCTACGTTTTTCATCAAGCGCGACACAATGTAAAGCTTGGTCAATATTGGTGGCTAAAGTATGATTTTCAAAAATAACATGTTCAGCCCCTCGAGTAGCCTTGGTAACTTTAGATAATCCAATAGATGCAACGGTATCAAACACGCATAAATGTATATTATTACTTATTAATGGCTCTAGGCACTTAGCAAAACGCCTCGCAAGTGCAGCACCGCGGCTAAAACCAGTGAGTAGTACAGTATCACCTGCTGTGTAGTTTTGTTTAAAGTCGTTTATTGCATGTTTTAAAATACTAGCTACGTCATCATCACGAGGTGCTAAGGTTTGATTTAGTAACCGTTTTAAACGACTACCTTTAGTACCAATTCCTTGATAATAGAAGCTAAGTTGAGTGTTAAATACAGTTGTGGGGTTGAAATTCAAGCTACCGCCGAATAATAAGTGCAGCTTGAGAATGTTCGAAATACTGGCATCTTCTTTAAAATGAGCAGAACTAAACTGCTCAGCATCACGGGGCTCACTGCCGGTACCATCAAAGTTGAAAATCAGCGTTTTAGCCGTCATAGCATCATTCCTTTCAGTTGGTTTATGCTAATTTACAGGGGAAATATTAAAATTTGAAGACAATATTTAATGCTCTTAACTGTACTCTAATAGTAAGAAGACACCCACTTTTGTTAGTACTAGCGATGATTTAAAAAGACGGTCTAGACTGACACCCATTTTTCCAGATAAAAATAACAGCTGAATTTGCAGCATTAGCGTAATAGGCTAGTATTGATAAAGGGACGTGGTTTTTGAGATATTTATGGCTACAGCAAGGCATCGCCAAATTAGTTTAGTAAACACACGCTATTATCATTGCGTATCACGCTGTGTTAGAAGGGCTCATTTATGTGGAGTTGATAAATATACAGGCCAATCATATGAGCATAGAAGGCAATGGGTTGAAGATAAGTTAATGCGTCTAGCTTCAATATTTTTTATTGATATTTGTGCTTATGCAGTAATGAGCAATCATACACACATAGTGTTGCATGTTGATAACAAAAAGGCTGGGCGGGTAAATGATAGAGCTATAGCTATACGTTGGCATAAAGCGTTTAAAGGTTCTGATATTACACACCGTTTTGCTAAAGGGGGGAAGCTCTCTGAAGCCGAAACCGTAATTGCCTCAGACAATATAAAACAGTATCGTGCAAGGTTGATGGATATCAGCTGGTTTATGCGTTCGTTAAATGAATATATTGCACGTCGAGCTAATAAAGAAGATAACTGTAAAGGGCGATTTTGGGAAGGCCGATTCAAATCGCAAGCCTTGCTTGATGAGCCTGCATTAATAGCTTGTATGGCATATGTAGATTTAAACCCAGTTCGAGCCGGTATTGCCGATACACCTGAAAGTTCAAATTTTACAAGTGTTCAAAAACGCATTACTTCTGCTGCAAAGGGGAAGCAGTCTCAATTTTTATTACGTTTTTCAGGAATGACAACTAAGCAAATGACTAAAGGCTTACCCTTTGAATTAACTTCGTATTTAACCTTGGTTGATGTGACAGGACGTTGTATTCGTGCTGAAAAAATTGGCTATATTCCTAGGGAGTTACCCCCTCTGCTTGAAAGGTTGCATATAGAGCCTAAAAATTGGTTAAAGCTAACAAGTAAGTTTACTACTGTGTTTCATGGAGCTGTCGGTCGGCCTGAGTCATTAAAATTATTTTGCCAGCATAAGTATTTTAAACGGCGCTCAAACCTTACTAATTGTGAAAAGTTATTAGCATAATTTTTTGCCCGTTATACACCTAAACCTGCCTCAATAAATATTGTGCTGATGTGCGTTGTAAAATGTTTCACTATTTTCCTGAAAATCCTATTTAGAGCGTATTTCTATTAACTTTATAAAGCGCGCCTACTCTCAAGCTTGCTTAACCAGATAAGTTGTGGCCGCTTTATTAATAAATGGATGTCAATTATTAATAGTGGATGTCTATTATAAAAGGGTGGGTGTCTTTTATAAGAGGTGATAAAAGGGTGGATGTCTTTTATAAGAGGTGGCGAGGTGTGCGCAACCTGCCACCAATATTTTAAGTGTTTAATGTAGCTTCATTTTTGGTCTTACCACTCGTAGCACTTTTTCACTTATCCAAAGAGCAAATGTTTTTGCGCTGCCATGAATAGCACGTTGGTGCATGCGGTAGAGTGAGATATACATAAAACGGGCAATCCTACCTTCGATAAAAAAGCTGTTGCTGGTGAGGTTACCCATTAAACTGCCTACAGTGCTGTAACGCGATAAATTAACCAATGAGCCATGGTCATTATATTCAAACCTGCGAAGCGGTTGTTGACGTAATGTCGCCATTAGATTTTTTTCAACACATTGTGCCATTTGGTGAGCTGATTGCGCGCGCGGTGGCACGAGTTTTCCGTCTTGTTGGGTAAACGCACAGCAATCACCCAGTACATAAATTCGCTCGTCACAGTTACTTTGTAAGTAGTCATTGACCATTATTTGGTTATTACGAGTCAGCTCAAAAATCCCCAATTCTTTAACAAAATCAGGGGCTTTAACACCAGCGGCCCATACCATAATATCGGCATCGATCTGCTCATCATCTTTGGTGATAAAACCTTGTTCAGTGGCTTGTTTAACTTGGGTATTTTCACGAACATGAACGCCTAGCTTTAATAACTCTCGCTTTGCAGAGTTAGCAATTCTATCTGGTAGGGCCGGTAATATTCGCGGACCAGCTTCAATTAAGTGGATATGTAAGCGTTTAGCCGACATATTTGTAAGGCCGTAAAGCTTTAATAGATCAGAGACATGATACAGCTCAGCAGAAAGCTCGACACCCGTTGCACCACCCCCCACAATGGCAATATTTAATGCGTGCTGTGGGTCGTCATCTTGATGTAGGCGAGTAAAGTTATCGAGTAGCGCGTGTTGAAAGCGTTCAGCCTGTTGATTTGAATCAAGATAAAAACAATGCTCTTTAATACCAGGAGTGTTGAAATCGTTACTTACACTACCAATGGCGATGACTAGGTAGTCATAATGAACGGTACGCTGTGGCAAAATTTGATGGCCTAGCTCGTCATTTAAAGCGCTTAAAGTTATTGTTTTATCAGCATTATTTAGAGCACAAAAAGTACCTAATTGAAAGTTGTAATGGTGCTTTGCTGCATGGGCTGAGTAAACTACACCATCTAAATCGGCATCAATAGAGCCCGTTGCTACTTCATGAAGTAACGGCTTCCAAATGTGAGTGCGGTTTTTATCTATAAGTAGAATATCGGCTTGTTTTTTCTTTCCTAGTTTATGTCCTAATTGCGTTGCTAGCTCTAAGCCGCCAGCACCGCCACCGATGATCACGATTTTAGGATGTGTTGTTATCATTACGTTGCCCTCAAAAGAATTATACCTAAATACTCTTTTGGTGGCTCAAGGCAAAGAATACTTAGGTATTGAGCAGGCTGAAGCGTTAAAACACCTTTTCAAGCAACGCTTTAATAATGCGCCTTTTAAATTGATTTGTCAGTAAAATAATCATTCTAAACAACAAAGTTATCAATCATCATAGGCTTACAGGAAATCCATAGTACTGGATATTAGCTGTGGTTTTCAAAGAAGATGTCAGTCAATACATGAATCACTAAGTGCGCAGTATATAGCTGTATTTTTCAGAGTGAAAAGAAGCATGGTAAAACAATATATAAATAGCAAAAGACTATAAGAAGTAAATGTTAATAGATTGTTTTTCTTATTTTTAGAGATGAGTTGTTATTTGATTTATATCATTCACAAAGCATGTTCGCGCCCTGATATTTTAAGGCTTAAAATAGTTAGTGAGTTAAGCTAAATTTGACAATTTTCTTATTTAATTGTTTAATTGTTGTTCAATGTGTGCGGTATTTCGAAGATTAATTCGAAGTGCAGTAAGGCAATATACGAATAGTAAGCGTTCAATAATAAGTTAGTGTACAAAGGGCTATTGTTATGCTTCGGGATCGAGTTATAACGTGAGTTCGCTACTTTGATATGATTAAAAGTATAAGGGAATTACTTAAATGAAGATGCTAATTAATATCACTATTTTTGTTTTATTTTTAACTCTATTTAAAGTACAGGCAGCTACCCCAGAAATACTCGCCAGTTCAGTAGTCAAATGTGATTACTGTAGTCAAACCGATATTCGAACTCATGCTAGAACCATGTATCTTCATGCACCTATTGGTGAGTATAATATGGCTTACCTCGATCTAGGAAGGGGCGTTTATTCTAAAGTTACCGTATCTGTTAGCTCTGCTTCTTTCGGGGGAGGTGATGGTTGGGGTGGTAATAGCGAACAAACCACACTGGACGTAATGGTAAACTCAAACGATCAAACTTCCAACCAACGGCTTAAAGATATTAAAAGTGAATATAATGGTATCACTAATGTTCTTAACGGTGGGTATCAGTTAGATGATTCATTTGCTTTTAGAAGTGTTTATGAAGCCCTTTTACATAAAAACGCTTTTATATCTCAAATAGAACATTTTGTTTATAGTGACGGTAGAATATCTACAAAGATACACAATGCTAAAGCTATAGCTGAGATATTAGCTGGTAATACGAGTATATCGGCCAGTGCAGTGGTTGCGGGAGTTGCGATAGCAGCAATTAATAATACTTATGTGATAGTTAGTTTTTCTGATGGTACGAAAATAGAAGTTAAATTTTCGATAAAACTTGTTAATGGAAATGTGGAACTTGATGTTACAGGACTTGGACAAGCTCGTGATGAAAATGATGAACTTGTGCCAATGTCTTCTTTCGAATTAAGAGATAAGTCATTTTCTGGCGCATACGGAGACGCTTTCTTTAGGTATATTGAATCACTTGGAACGATGGTTACTATTTCTGGTGGGAGTGGTGGTGATTCAAAGACTTGCCGTGCCGAAAAAATGGATTGTGATTCAGAGGGGCAAAAGTGTGTAGTAAATTATAGCTGTAATTAATCGTAACGTGATAATTGCCTTGTGTAGAAAAACTATATAGGGCGATTATTCTTCCTTACCCCATCCAACCATCCAACTATTCAAGTAATACAAGAGATATTTAAATTTCTTGGCACTGCATTTACAACTATAAGCTGTGCAATCGCACTACTGCATGATGCAGAATAACCGTGGAACAATTACCGTCCATAACTAAACTGCATTTTTGCAGCCTTGCCTAAACTCAAATACACCGCTGAAAAAGTAACTTCGAAAGATCAACACGCCCCAGATAAGCCAAGAAACAAAACTAAAATAAAGTTACCATAGCGAATATTGAATTTTCAAACTATGATTTCCTTTATTAGGGAATTTAATAAAGGAAATATTATGAGCGATACGTTACTTTCCTCGCTTGAGCAGCATTTTGGTTTTAATCAATTTCGCCAAGGCCAGCAACAAACGATTGAGCAGCTGTTAAATAATCAATCATCTCTGGCTATCTTTCCGACCGGCTCTGGTAAGTCTTTGTGTTACCAGCTGACAGCGTTACATTTACCAAATTTAACCTTAGTGGTTTCGCCGCTATTGGCCTTGATGAAAGATCAAATCAGCTTTTTAAATACCAAAGGCATTTACGCAGCGAGTTTAGATTCAAGCCAAACAGCAGAGCAAAGCCATACCGTTATGGCTGATGTGCGCTCAGGTAAAGTGAAAATTCTGATGGTGTCGGTAGAGCGCTTTAAAAATGAGCGATTTCGTGAGTTTATTAATCAAATTGCTATTTCTATGCTGGTGGTTGATGAAGCGCACTGTATTTCTGAATGGGGCCATAACTTTAGGCCTGATTATTTAAAGCTACCACGTTATCGTGATGAGTTAAATATTCCTCTCGTATTGCTATTAACGGCTACTGCTACTAAAAAAGTAAAGCGTGATATGAGCGAACGTTTTGCAATTGCACCAGAATGTATTGTTCAAACTGGATTTTATCGCGCTAATTTAGATTTATCAGTCTTGAGTGTTAAAACGGCTGAAAAAGCCAGTACACTCGCTAAAATTGTTCGCGATCAACAAGGCCCAGGCATTGTTTATGTGACTTTGCAGCATACCGCTGAACAAGTCGCTGAAGCACTTAGCCGCCAAGGCTTACATGCTGTGGCTTATCATGCTGGGCTTGAAGACACCTTACGGTACAATATTCAAGATGACTTTATGGCGGGTAAAATTAATGTGGTTGTTGCCACAATTGCGTTTGGCATGGGGGTTGATAAGTCAGACATTCGCTTTGTTATTCACTATGATTTACCAAAATCGATTGAAAACTACAGCCAAGAAATTGGCCGTGCAGGACGTGACGGACAGTCATCACAATGTTTTACGTTGGCTAATTTAGATGGCTTAAACACGGTTGAAAACTTTGTTTATGGTGACACCCCTGAGCTTAATGGTATTGAATTTGTTATAAATGATATTCGTCAACACCAAGATCAACAACAGCAGTGGGAGATGCAGGAATACAGTCTCTCAAGCGACAGTAATATTCGTCAGTTAGCGCTAAAAACCTTACTCGTACAGCTGGAGATGCAAGGTGCAATAACGCCGCTATACGCTTATTACGCTGACTTTAAATATAAGTTTTTAGAAGATAAAGCCGCATTATTAAGTCATTTTGACGCAGCCCGCCAAGAGTTTTTAAATTTAATATTCAGCCATACTCAATTTAAAAAAATCTGGGGTACGTTAAATTTTGATACCCTTACCCAAACCGCTCAGGTTGATCGAAAACGGGTAGTTGCAGCCCTAGATTACTTAGCCGAGAAAAATTTAATAGCCCTTGAAACAAAGCGAATCACCCAAGTCTATCAAGTACATAGTCACGTTATTAGTAACCCTGAGTTAGCACAGCAGTTACATGCTTACTTTGTAGGTAAAGAGCAAGCAGAGATCAAACGTATTGGCGCATTAATTCGCTTTTTTGAACTCAGAACATGTTTAAGCTATAACCTTGCTCGTTATTTTGATGATAACCAAGCACCGCAGCAATGCGGCCATTGTTCGGTATGTAGAGGCCAAGCTGTAACACTTGAATACTCTCTCGCTCACCACTTTGCTGACGATGCTGTCATTTATCAAAAGGTTGATGAATTAATTAGTCACCTCGCGAGTAAAGGTATAAATAACCTAGGTATTGAAACCCAGTGCCGCTTTTTAGCAGGTATGAGTGTACCGTTATTTGCCCGTAATAAAGTTCGCCAGCTTAGCGGGTTTGGCTTATGTGAACAACAGCGTTACAGTGAAATAAAAGCGAAATTGCTGGCACGCTAAACTCACTCAGGTATGCTAGAGGCTTATTCTTAAAAGTAAGCCTTTATGCCCCACATAGTTCGCCCCGACAAAAATGCCATTGCAGTAAAAAATATTACGTCAGCTAAAGAACTTGTTACCTGCGCGAACTGCCAAGCTTGTTGTTGCCAGTTGGAAGTACGTATTGTAACTGATACTGGCGTGCCATTTCATTATATTGCATATGATAAATGGGGCAGTGAAGTGATGAAACGCGCTGCAGACGGTTGGTGTCAAGCTCTTGATCGTAATACCTTAATGTGTTCAATTTACGAAAATCGTCCGTTAGTATGCCGCGAATTTGAAATGGCATCTGACGAATGTGTCACCGAGCGTGATATCGCAGGGATCTGAATTGCCTTGTAAAGTGAAGTTTCACTTTCAAAAATTTACTTCCTTTAATTCTTCCATGAATTAAAGGTGGGTGTCTTTGCTATTAATATCAACGTTGTTTATTAACCAATTTGAATTGAGGTGACTGGGTAGGTTAGCGGTTGCTTTTTTTGTTTGGCAAAGCAATAGGCGAATGTTAGTGGGCCAACGCGGCCAATAATCATTAATAGTATGATCAAGCATTGACTCGAGGTGCCAAGCTCACTTGTAATGCCTCTTGAAAGGCCAACGGTGCTCAGTGCTGAAATTACTTCAAAACTAATATCCATCACGGCTAATGGTTCGATGCGGGCGATGATCATAATGCTGGTGAAGGCGATAAACATATATAAAATCATCACGCTTAATGCTTTGATAACTAGTTTGTCACTGAGCTGGCGGTTGAATATAGTCACCGTAGCGTGTTGGCGTAGGTAGCTGTACATGGCTAATAATAAAATGACAAAAGTGCCTAACTTGATCCCACTGGCGGTGCTAACTGAACCGCCGCCAATCATCATTAGCAACATAGTAAATAATGTTGAGTCGGTAGTCAGTGAGTCAATTGGTAGTGTATTAAACCCTGCTGTACGAGGTGTGACGGCTTGAAACCAGGCGCTGAGAAGTTGTTCATTGATTGACAAGTTAGCTAAAGTAAGTGGGTTTGTGTATTCAAATAAAAATATTAGTACAAAGGCTAAGCTATTAATGATTAAGGTTGCAAGTAGAACAATACGGGTATTGGTTGCTAACTTTTGCCAGCGACGTTGCTGGTAAATGTCGATCAGTACAGTAAAACCTAACCCGCCTGTTATAAATAACACAGTGATCACTAAATTGACCATAAAATCACCACGAAACTGACTCAGGCTGTCAGGACTTAATGCAAAGCCTGCATTGTTAAAGGCTGATATGGTGTAAAACAGGCTTTGATAAGCGCTGTGCCAAATGCCGTAGTCATCAAACCAACTAGCCCAAAGTAGTAGAAAAGCGATACTTTCAATAATTAAAGAATAAACCACCACATATTTAGCCACTTTTATCACACCCGATAAGTCGTTAGTGTCAAGAGCTGTACTTGCTAATAGTCGCTGTTGTAAGCCCAGCGTTTTACCTAAGCTTAAGAGTGAAATAACTGCAACCGTCATAAAGCCAATGCCACCAATTTGAATGAGTACCATAACAACACTTTGGCCAAATAATGTCAGTGCGGTCCCCGTGTCAATTACCACAAGCCCTGTTACTGTCACTGCTGACGTGGCGGTAAACATAGCTTGCATTAGGCTCAGTGGCTTGGTGCTGGCAAGTGGAGTAAGTAACAAACCGGTACCGATAATAATTAAAACAATAAAGCCACAGGTTAATATAAGCGGCGGATTTAATTTACGCTGCTTATAGTTAGTTCCTTGTACAAAGGTTTTAGGGTAGCTGTTTGCCTGCCAGTTGATCATAGTACTTTGAACCTTTTGGCTAGTTTTGTTAGGTAGGTTTTTGAGCCCAATAACACTAAACTGTCACCGTGGCGCAGCTCGGTATCTAAATTTAATTCTGTATTAAAATATTCGTCACGGCGTAGGGTAAGTGGTTTAATATCACTACCGCGCTCTTTTAATAACCAGCCGATGGTGCGCCCTGATAGATGTAAATCAATCGCCAGCTCTACAATAAAAGTGCTCTGAGTAAGAGCAAAATATTGATTTACCATAGGGTAATTAAGCGCTTGCGCAACGCGTACGCCCATTTCTTCTTCTGGATGGATAATTCGAGAGACACCCAACTTACTCAATATTTGATGATGACTTTTCGTGCAGGCTTTCACCCAAATCTCTTTTACCCCTAAGTTTTTAAGGTGTAATACACATAAAATACTGGCTTCAATGTTTTCGCCAATAGCGACTAAAACGGCTTGGCAGCTAATTAAATCAAGGCGAGCCAATTGCGCTTCATCACTGGCGTCTATCACTACGGTATAGCTAAGCTGATGAGCATAATGATTTACTGTGCTGTCACTTATATCAGCAGCGCAAACATGATGCCCTTGATGAGCCAGCTCTAAACAAGCGGTTACACCGAACCGCCCTAAACCAATTACTGCAAACTGCGCCATGTTGAATACTCATTGAAAGTTAAAAGACTCGCAGAGTGTAAGGCGCGAAAAATAAAAGTCAGTGGCTATGGGTTAAGCTTTATAAAGATTTAATACTCAGGGTAAAAAACTTTATAAAAACTTTATAGTCGCTGCTCAGTTATCGCAGTAAGCTAGGGTATGCGTTTTTGAAGAGCAAAAAATGAAGATAAAACAATACCTCAGTGCTATTGCTGCGAGTGTACTGATGCCAATACTGATTGTGCTGGCTATTTTTCCTGTGCGGGATTGGTTTACCACCACCGATATTGTGATGTTGCAATTAGTGTGGGTCACGTTGGTGGCACTGCGCAGCAATCGTCGTGTGGCGGCAATTACTACCTTGGTCAGTGTAGCTTGCACCGATTGGTTTTTTGTAACCCCCTATTTTACTTTTCATATTGAAAATATTGAGTATGTAGTGACCTTTGCGGTCATGCTGATAGTAGGATTAGTGATAAGTCAATTAGCAGGTCAACTGACGAGTAAAATTAATGACATTAAACAGCATGCTAGTAATACAAGTTGCCTATACGAGCTTGCCAAAGGGTTAAATGGCCTCGATGAAATTGATAGCCAGCGCGGCTATTTTCAAACAACTGTTGAGCACCATCTGCATATTACTCTCGATTGGTGGCAAGTTATACCGGTTAAGCAGCCACAATCAAGGTGTTATTTTGTGAACGGTGAAATTGATAGTTGTTGGGGCGGTTTTACTGCATCACAGTCGCTGGATGAGGCGAGAAGTGCATTTTTAAACACTGCTATTTCAGTGCTATATCAGGCGCATGAGAACACGAAGTTGCGCCAACAATCGGCTGCTATCTCTGTGCAAGCCGAGCTTGAGCGTGCTAAAAATGCTTTGTTGCGTAGTTTGTCCCATGACTTACGAACCCCACTGGCTACGATTATGGGGGCATCGAGTATGCTCGCGGATGAAAACATTGTACTTAATGAAGAAATGGCTGCAGAGCAAGCACGTAATATTTTTGAGCAAAGTAAAATTCTCAATGAGCATTTTGATAAGGTTATGGAGCTTAGTCGGGTCAATAAAATGGGCGAAGACTTGCAATGGCAAAGCATCAGTTTGCAAACCTTGATCAGTGAGGCTCAGGCACGCCGCCAGCAGTTGTTAATTAATTTTGAGCTCACCACAGCGATCAGTGAACAAGACAGTTGCCAAGGGGATATCACCCTACTCGAAATTGCGTTGGCTAACATGTTTGAAAATGCTAGCCGCTACGGAAATGGCCACGCGACGCTCAGTTTTAGCTATCAGCAAGATGCGCAGCAAATTGACTATCAATTACGGATCACCAATCAATTAGCAAGTTCATTGCCATCAAGCACTGATCAAGGGGTTGGTTTGGGCAGTGTAATTTGTGATGTGGTTGCTAAATTTCATCATGGGCGTTTTACTTTAGAAATCAATGAACAACAACAAAGCGCCAGTGCCTGTTTAGCATGGAGTAAGTTACATGATTAATATTCTAGCGTTAGAAGATTCGCCGCCACTGCAAAGCTTTTTAAAAACCCTATTAGCTGCCAGTGGCTACCAAGTGAGTGTGAGTGCTAAAGGGCTTGATGGCTTTGCGCTTTTAAGTGAGCAACAGTTTGATCTCGTGCTCTTGGACTTAGGCTTACAGGATATGGATGGGCAAGATTGGCTATTAGAACTTAGGCAGTGGAGCCAGTTACCAGTGCTCGTGCTCTCAGCACGTGATGGTGAAGTTGAAAAAGTCACCGCTCTTGATAATGGCGCGAATGATTACCTAACAAAGCCTTTTAGTGCCAACGAATTACTAGCGCGTATTCGTGTGTTACTGCGCACGAATACGCAAACGAGCGCAGCTTTAAGCTGTGGTAGTATTAGCATTGATCCACATAAACACCTGGTTATGGTGGCGCAACAAGAAGTTAAACTTACCAAAAAAGAATATGCAATTTTATTGTTGATGCTGCAAAACAAAGACAAAGTGCTCACCCACAATGCAATATTAAGCCAAGTATGGGGAGAGCAATATATTAATCGGCCTGAATATATCCGAGTGCATATGGCTCAGCTAAGGCAGAAACTAGAAGCAAACCCAGCCAGCCCAAAGCATTTACTTACAGAGCCTGCCGTGGGGTATCGGTTAGTTGATTAATCTTGCCTGAAAAGATTCGCGTGTAAAGGGGCTTTACACCCCTTTAAACTAGCTGTGATGCTGGCTTAACCGTATTTTGCTTCTAGCTCATCGGCGGTGTGATATTTTTCATGGCTCTTTAATTGCTCTAAGTAGCGGGCAATTTCAGGAAAATGGCTAATAGCGCCCGTTTCGGCTACTTTTTCAACCACAAACGACAACATAAAGTCGGCACCCGTTAATTGCTCACCCACTAAGTAGCTTTTGCCGGTTAGTCTTAAGTTGATATAGCTTAAAATTTTGCCAATTTCGTGATCAGCGTAGTCCGCGATAAAGTTAGTTTTACAACCATCTTTGGTAATAAATAGTTTAAGTAAAAACGGCACCATGGCCGAGCTTTCAGCGAAGTGTAGCCACTGCTGATAATCAATATAGTCTTTACTGTCTCGGTTTGGTGCAAACTTACCATTACCATATTGCGTGATTAAATAGTCAGTAATAGCACCTGATTCAGTAATCACTTGGCCGTTGTCTTCAATTACTGGCGATTTACCCAATGGATGAATCGCTTTCAGCTCATCTGGTGCTAGGAAAGTCTCGCTATTACGTTGATAGGCAATAATTTCGTAATCAATCTCAAGCTCTTCAAGTAGCCAAATAATACGTTTAGAGCGTGATTTATTTAAGTGATGTAATTTGATCATGGTGATCCTTATAAGCGCAGCCGTTGCCGCGCAGGGTAAATTTAAAGTGGCTTATTTACTTGTACTACCGTTTTGCCAAAGTTCTTGCCGTCAATCATATCGTTAAATGCAGATACGGTATTTTCAAAGCCTGTTACTAAGTGTTCGCGATAATGAATTTTGCCCTCGCTAAGCCACTTTTGCATATCAGTTGCAAACTCATCATAACGGTGGCCGTAATCGTCAAAAATAATAAAGCCTTGCATACGAATTCGTTTGGTGAGAATTTGCCCCATTAGCGCACCCATTCGATCCGGGCCTTGTGGTTGCTCGGTGGCATTATATTGCGACACTAAACCACATAGTGGAACGCGTGCTGCGGTATTTAGTAAAGGTAATACGGCGTCAAACACTTTTCCGCCCACATTTTCATAATAAACATCAATACCTGCATCACAGGCTGAAGTTAATTGCTCTGCAAAATCATCAGCTCGATGATCAATACAGGCATCAAAACCAAGCTTTTCAACGGCGTATTGGCATTTCTCACTCCCACCTGCAACGCCGACTACCTTACAGCCTTTGAGCTTGGCAATTTGCCCTACTGTCGCGCCAACAGGGCCTGTTGCCGCGGCAACCACCACTGTTTCACCTGTTTTTGGCGCGCCGATATCTAGTAGCCCCATGTATGCAGTAAAGCCAGGCATGCCCATAATACCTAGCGCGTAGGATGGGTGGCTGGGCTCTTTACCCAGCGGCATTAATCCTTCACCATCTGAAATTGCATATTCTTGCCAGCCTGTATAAGCCAGCACCCAGTCACCGACAGCAAACTTTTCATTATTCGATTGCTCAATTTGACACACTGTAGCACCGACCATCACATCGCCAATTGCCACAGGCTCCGCATATGATTTTGCATCACTCATACGACCGCGCATGTAAGGGTCTAGCGATAAATAAATAGTGCGTAGTAATACTTCGCCTTGTTTAAGCTCGGGGAGTGACACGCTTTTTAGTTCAAAGTTATCCTGTGTTGGCGCACCATGCGGGCGAGACTTAAGGGTAAATTGTTTGTTTGAGATAGTTGGCATAATCGTTTTCCATATCCAGTTAAGAGAGTGCTGCATAGTTACTGTAAATCTAAATGCTCAGTAGCTATGTTGTTGCAGCGTATTGAGAACACAGTAATGAACTTAGGGCTAAGCGCTATAAATTCAACACTTAGCATAGTTTAGTTTATCGCTATATGGAGAATCACTTTTGCAGTTGTGCAATAGTGACTGTTAGTTGTTGTAATTTGGGAACAAGTTGTGTTAAAAATAATCTGTAATTTGATCCTATTAACGAGGGAATGACATGGTAAAACAACTGTTTATATTATTAGCCTTGATGAGTAGTGGCCTAACTTGTTTTGTCGCGCAGGCAAATGACGAGGTCTTGCGTGTGGATCAGGTTGCGCTGCAAGGAATACCGTTTAGTTTTGAAAATGATAATAATGTAAGACCTAAAGTGAGTGACTTTAGTGTAGTTAACACTGTATTGATGAGCAGTGAGCAAGGCCGCCGAGTTGCCGTGGTAACAATTCGCAATGATGCGTCGGGTTCGCGAATTTTACAGGCTGAGCATATAATGGCGTTATTTGCCGATGGCAGACGAATATCGCCTATGGCATTGGCTGATAATATTAAATTAGAAGATGGTGAGCAGCGCTCATTAACGCTGTCATTCGGCGTAGATTTTTACCCCATCTTGAGTATCTTCACCAGTAATAATTTAAATTAGGAATAATAATAAAATGAAAGCGATGATCTGTGGATTAGGCTGTGCGGCAGTTTTGCTAAGTAGCGCCTGTTTAGCAACTAATATAGCGACTAATACAACCACCAATAGCAGTCGTGACTTTGTTGCTGATAATATCTTCACGCAAGGCATTGAAGGGCCAGTATTTTATAAGCAACACTTATACGCGGTTAATTTTGCAGAGCAAGGCACCATTGGCAAGGTAGATAGCAGTGGCAAAGCCCAGTTATTTATTAAGCTGCCAAATGACAGCGTTGGTAATGGTTTGCAATTTGATAGCCAAGGCAACTTATATATAGCGGACTATGTTAATCATAATATTTTAAAAGTACCTGCCAATAGTCAAAGTGTTGAGGTTTTTGCTCATAATAAAACCATGAACCAACCGAATGATATAGCGATTACCACTCGAGGCGTGTTGTTTGCCAGCGATCCTAATTGGGCAAACAGTACCGGTAAATTGTGGCGCATTAATGCAGATGGCAGTACGCAATTACTTGAAGACAATATGGGCACCACCAATGGCGTGGCGGTTAATAACGATAATAGTAAGCTGTATGTAAATGAGAGTGTGCAGCGGGTTATTTGGCAGTACGATCTTGATCGTGATTTAAACATCAGTAATAAACAGCCGTTAATTAAGTTTGTTGATCATGGTATGGACGGCATGCGTGTAGATAACCAAGGTAATGTGTTTGTGGCGCGTTATGGCGCAGGCGTGATCTTAAAAATCAGTCCGGCGGGAGAAGTCTTGAACACCTATACGTTAACAGGGCAGCATCCCACTAATGTGGCGTTTAACGAGCAGCAAACCAAGTTGTTCGTTACTATGCAAAAACGCGGCGCGATAGAAGTAATTGAGCTATAAAAGTGTATGGTAAAAACGAAATACCGACTATGTAGCGCAGTTAATTAAATTGCGCCTAATGCAAAGTCGGTATGCTCCCAGTGCGCTTGGCAAAAGCAGCTTGATACCGCTTTATTCTTCCTAAGCTCAATCTTAGTTCATTTAAGTCTATAAAATTGTTTCGTGTTAGTGGTGAAATAGTATTCGCTATTACATGCGGCAGGCTGTTGTTTTCCTTGTTTTAAATGATTCCATTCTTTGTTTTCTTACCATTTAAAGTGCAAAAAAATACGATTTTCAGGGAATTATAAATTTTAAAATCAAGCTTGGTTTGGAGTAATTTATATTGACTTGGTGTGTTTTTATGACTAAGTTAACATTCTGTAAGTAAAAACGATAACTTATGTCTTGGTTTAACAACTTTAAACCTGTAGTAGCTGTACAAGTAATTTGAAATATAAAAAAGGTTAAATGCTTATACTATGAATAATAAATTCCACACAATTACAACTCAATTCAAAAAATCATTACTCGCCACTTTGGTTATTTCAGCTTCTAGTACTGCTTTTGCGAATGATGCTGAGCAATTAGACAAAGATAAATTAACAAAAGAAGATATTGAACGTATCGAGGTAAAAGGCTACGCAGCGTCAGTGGAAAAAAGCCTTAATATGAAGCGATTTGCAAACAGTGTTGTTGATGCTGTATCTGCAGAAGATATCGGTAAATTTCCTGATCAAACGGTAGCCGATGCTTTACAGCGTATCCCTGGTGTTCAAGTTGAAAAAGACTTAGGCGGAGAAAGTGACCGAGTAAGTATTCGTGGTACAGCTCCTCATTTAAATATTACGCTATTGAATGGCCAGAGTGTAGCCTCAGCAACGGCGTCTGCATCTATCACTCGTCCATCCCGCGGTTTTAATTATTCACTTTTACCTGCAGAATTAGTTGATACTTTAGAGGTGTTTAAGTCCGCTGAAGCTGATGTTGATGAAGGATCAATTGGTGGTACTGTCGTGGTGAGAACTCGTAAGCCGTTAGACAGCGAATCTAATTATGCGGCATTGTCAGTGAAAGCATTTCACTTTGAAAATGCTGATGAAACAAAGCCTTATATTTCGGGTTTATACTCTTGGAAAAATGAAGATGAAGACTTTGGTTTTAATGTGGGCTTTGTTCGCAAAGAACTTGCAACTCAAAGGGACAGTAAAGAAGTCAGATTTGGTTACCGTAGTACCGATGCCAATGCTGATGGTAATAATGAGTATTACCCAGGGGCGGTCGGTTATAACCGCTACGCGAGTGACTCTGATTTAAATACAGTGACGGCTACCTTGCAATACGCACCTTCGGCAAATTTAGATATTGTTTTTAATAATCTGTATTCAAAATCTGAGCATGAGTCATACGGTACTTACTCCAGTGGTTTTATATTACAAAACATTGGCAATATTGAGCAAGCCGATATTGTCGATGGTACTGTCGTCGCTGGAACGTTACCTGCGCATAATAACTTAGGCTATTACGGAAATGCCGGATACCAAGGTGAATTTAAAACTCAAGCTCACGATATTAAAGTTACCTATGCAAAAGATAACTACACACTGACAACACAGTTTGGCTATAGTAAAGCGGAGGGGGCAGTGAGTGATGTATACTCAGAGTACTACGCAAACACAGACGCCTCGTACAGCATCGAAAATGGAACTCCAGAGGTTGTATTATCAGATTCCCTTACTCCTGCGGATTATCGCTTAGATTACAATCATAAAAATGATATAGCGAATGATTCGGATGAAAAATATGTTCAATTTGATTTTGAATATCAACTCGATAATGATTACTTTACGGCAATAAAAACCGGCGTTAAGTACCGTGAGCACAGTAAAGCCGCAAACTTAATTAAAGCAAATTACCCTAAAACGAGCTCTGATGGCAGTACAAATAATTTAGGGCAATTTGCAACGACAACAGTAAATGACTTCATGGGCGGGGAGAATGCTATTTTGTGGCAATTTGATAATGCCGCTTATAGCAATTGGATTGCCACTACTGAGCCATCCACTGCACCGTATGAGCATCTTGATTACACCTATGACTTGCAAGAAAGTATTACAGCCGGTTACGTTAAAGCATTATTTGCATTTAGTGATTTTCGCGGTAACTTAGGTGTACGTGCGGTTAAAACAGACGTTGATTCCCAATCGCTACAATATACTGGCCGTAGTTTTGATCCACAAAATATCGAAGAAGTTGGCTTTTCTAATAGTTATAACGACTTCCTCCCTAGCTTAAATATCGCTTATGACTACAGTGATGAAATTATCCTGCGTTTTGCTGCTGCAAAAGTAATGTCACGCCCTGATTATGACTTTTTATCAGCGCGCAAAAGTGGCTACTGCACAGCGGCCACTGGTTGTAAGGGCAATGAAGGAAACCCTGATCTAGAACCCTATCGTGCTTCGCAATATGACTTATCAGCTGAATGGTATTTCAACGAATCATCTATTTTATCGTTAGCTTATTTTTATAAAGATATCGATTCGTACATTACAAATAGCACCGTTGATAAAGAGTGGCTGTGGACAGATCCAGATACCGGCGTTGAAGAGCTACGCACCTTTTTAATTACGCAGCCTTTAAATGGCTTAGGTGGCGAAAACTCCGGGTTTGAAGTGAATTATACGCAAAAGTTAGGGTATGGCTTTGGTATTCAAACTAACTACACTTACTCTGATGCAGAGCTTGAGCAAACAGCAGAGCAAGTTGCCGCTGGTGAAGAGGCTGTGCTGCCTAATAATTCAGAAGATACCTTTAATGCCACAGTGTATTACGAGAATATGGGCTTTAGCGCTAGGGTTTCATATACGTATCGCTCTGAATACTTCTACACAACTTATTTAGGGTTAAACCAGTATATTGATGACTTTGGTCAATATGATTTGAACCTTAGCTACAATGTCACTGATAACCTGAATGTGATATTTCAAGCTATTAACTTAACCGATGAAGATCAGCGCTCTATGTCAAGTAACAGCACTGGTATGTCAGATAGCAATCGCCCACTTGCTATTCATAACTATGGACGTAGATTCTTACTGGGCGCTCAATATAAATTTTAATTCCCCCCAGATACGATATAAATAGCCGATAGTCTTCACTATCGGCTGTATTTTTCTTTTGTCAGGAAATAAATAATGCATCGAGTCATTCTCTCTTTACTCCTATCTATTGCTTTAGTCGCTTGTCAGTCCGCTCCGTCAACCCCAATCAGCAAACAGCAAGCCAACCCATTGCTTGCAACTATTCATACCGAAGAGGTTGTTCGTGAATTTCGCGCCGCATGGGTTGCGACTGTTGCGAATATAAATTGGCCCCAGCAACCGGGTCTTTCTGTTGAAGAGCAAAAACGCCAAGCGATAAATATATTAGATACGCTGCAAGCAAATAATTTTAATACCGTTATCTTTCAAGTGCGGCCACAAGCTGATGCACTTTATCAAAGCTCTACTGAACCATGGTCTTATTATTTAACGGGTCAGCAAGGGCAAGCGCCCGACCCTTTTTACGACCCTCTGCAGTTTTGGATTGAACAAGCGCACAAACGGGGTTTAAAGCTACATGCGTGGTTTAATCCTTATCGTGTGCATCATCCATCAGGTGGAAGTGTTAGCGAACAGTCAATGAGTGTGCAAATGGCTGAAGATGTCGTGCAGCTTAAAAATGGCATGCACTGGTTCATTCCAACTAATCAGTCTGTTATTGATTATAGTATTGCGACGTTACTAGAGTTAGTAGAAAACTATGATATTGATGGCCTTCATTATGACGATTATTTTTATCCGTATCCGTCATACAACGAAGGTGAAGACTTTCCTGATCAAAGCCAATACTTAGATTACCAAAAGCAAGGTGGCAAATTAAGTAAAGGTGATTGGCGCCGAGCAGCGGTCAATCAATTTACTAAAACGCTCTACCAGCAGGTAAAGCAACTCAAGCCACATGTTCAAGTGGGTATTAGCCCTTTTGGTATTTATCGTCCTAAGCAACCGGCTACTATCCGAGGTTTAGATCAATATGAAAAGCTCTATGCCGATGCCAAGCTGTGGCTAAATGAAGGCTGGCTTGACTATTTTACGCCGCAATTATATTGGCCTATCAATCAATACTCGCAAAGCTACCCATTACTCGTTGCGTGGTGGCAATCGCAAAATACTCAACATCGTCATTTATGGCCTGGTATCAATACATTGATTGCAAATACCGATGCCGGAATAGACGAGGTTGTAAACCAAATTATGATCAATCGGGCTATGTTAAATAATTCGCCTGGTGTTGTATTTTGGAATGTAAAATCACTCGATTACGCTGACTTTTCGCAGGTGATTGAAAAGGGGGTTTTTCAACATCAAGCATTACTGCCACTATCAAACTGGTTACCGGCTCAACAGGTTAGTAAACCGACAGTGAGTTATAATCAGTATGCACAGCAAACAAAATTGAGTTGGCACCACACAGAACCAGAGCATGTGTTCAAAACCATTGTTTACCTGAAATATGGCGATGATTGGCAATATAAAATTTATCCATCAATGATGCGCTCAATCACTGTTGAAAATAACAACAATGGACAGCCATTGACAAATGTCCGAGTTGTAGCAGTAAGCCGCGATGAAGTGCTTAGCGAGCCGATGGAAGTGCAACTTAAGTAATGTTTTGATCAGCAAGTACAGTAATATACAACAATGCTCTCTAGTCGGGTTATTGTGAGCACTCAGTTAACTTTACGCTTGCTATCAGAATCGGATTGGAAAGTATTATAGTGAGAAAAAGCGCGCCGGGCAGGGCGCGCTTGAAGGGGTTAATCCTGAGTTGCTAGAGGCAATCTGGAATTAACTAAAAACTCGGTGAGTAACGAACAGCAACGCCAACGGTGCGGCCAATTACACTATAATCACTAACAGTATTGAAATGGTTTGCGCCAATTTCAGGTGTCGGTGGTGCTTTATCAAATAAGTTATCAATACCAAAGTTAACAGCGAGACTGTCGGTTGCTTGCCACGATGCAGCAAAGTCCATGTAATCTTGCGCATCGATTGTTTCTGATCTATCTACAGCGTAGTCTACTTCACCAATTCTGCGCCAGCCTAATTGGAAGTTCATAGTATCTAGTTGCCAATCAAAGGTAGCACGGTGCTTATAATCAGCTTGTAAAATACTGGCAAAATCCCCAGAACACGCGCTGCCATAAGTGCCTTTACAATCTACTTCGGCAACTGTGCTGTTATTTTGGCGAGTTTGCTTGGTTACAAAATTACCTTGGTACGAAAATCTAAAACGGCCGCCCAAATCCATTGGTGCATCAAATACATAATTAGCTGCAATATCAACACCCTCTTGTTCAATCGCTGCAAGGTTAAAGTCGTTTACGATGGCAGTGCTGATAAAGCCGGTGTTTGGATCGCGAAGTACGGCGCCACATAATGGGTTATTTGGGTTTGGATCGTCGATATAACAGCTCTGTAATGCCGCTGCTGGTTGAATTTGGCTTACCGCATCGGTTACGCGAATGCTGTAGTAATCAAGTGATAGATCAAAGCCCTCAATGTAACTTGGGGTATAAACTACGCCTAAGGTATCTGACTCTGCTTGCTCTGGTTTGATGTTTGGGTTACCGCCGTAAGTATATTCGGCCGTTGTTGAATCAAACTCAGTGCCGACAGGCGGTGCGCCGAAAGCGGCACATTGCGCAGCATCACCTGTGCCTAGTAAGCATGGATCGCCATTAAAGCGACCGGCAAAACGTGGCACAAATTGGTCACTATTTTGATCAAATAATGCTAATGATAACGCCGTGATTGGACTTGCGAATTCACCTAAGTTGGGAGCTCTAAATGCTGTAAGCTTATTAGCACGAATACGTATATCGTCATTTACTGCCCAGTTAATGCCAAGTTTATAAGTGTCTTCTGCTTCGGTATTTGAGTAATCAGAAACCCGATAAGCACCTTCAAAGCTTAACTCTTTGGCGAATGGCATATCAACGAGTAGTGGCACTAACAATTCCGCATAGAACTCGCTGCTATCAAAGCTGGCGTCCATATCAAACGCGCTGACAGACGCAAAGCTAGTGCCATTTCTAAACGCATCCCCTGGAGTTTGCTTGCCGGTTTCTTTACGGTACTCATAGCCAATTGCAAAATCTACATAACCCGCTGGTAATTCAAATAATGCGCTTGAGTCCCCTGATAAAGTGGCTGCAAACACGCTCTGGGTACGCTCGCGGGTGGTGTAAAGGAGTGGATCGCTAAATTCACTTAGATCTAAATTAGGATCAAAAATATCCATGCTATTGGCAATATTACCAAAGCGGCTATTACCACTGTTATCAATTTTATAGCCGTTATTGTAAAGCGTAGCGACTTCATCTGTTTGGCCGTATTGGCCATAAATGTCATAGCGTAAGTAATCGGTAATATCGCCTTTTAAGCCCAGTTGAAATTGCAGTGAATCACGCACAGCTTCGGTATTTTGAACACCTAACCCTAAGTTACGTTCAACATTGACTAAGGTATTACCATCAGCATCAAAGCTTAGTTGTTGACGCAGTTCATCAGGAATATATTGATTATCTTGGGTTAACGTTACTTGTTCGTTAACAAGAATAGGCGTTTGGCCGCTAGCGCCGGCGCCATTAACGGTCACTTTTGAATACATAGCACGGCCGTAAATGATGGCGCTATCGCTGGCATCTACATCAAATAATAATCCTGCAGAAAACCTATCCATTGGCTGCGTTAAATAACGGTCACCAGTAAAATCACTGGTTTGACGATCAGTGACGACTTGTCCTGCGTCGTTAATCGCTAAACTATTGCCGCTAGCAACATCGGTGTAGTAACCACCGCTGTTGATCATTGTCGCGCCGTTTTCTAAGGCATAATCACGTTCGCCAGCGAGTAACTCTTTACGTTCTGAATAACCAAGGTAGCCTGTAATATGACCACGGCCATCGGCAATGTCACCACCAAAAATGGCTTCAAAGTTAAGTTTTTCATTCCCGCCGTCAGCGGTTTCATAACTACTTGAAAATTCAGCGCCGCTAAAATTATCATCCAGCACAAAATTGACAACGCCGGCAACTGCATCGGCGCCGTATACTGCAGCGGCGCCGCCTGTTAATACATCAACACGCTTTATTAGCCCTGCAGGAATAGTATTTACATCAACCGAGTTACGAAAACTAAATGGCACTGCACGGGTACCGTCAATAAGCACCAACGTACGGTTTTGGCCAAGCCCACGTAAATCAATGGTTGATGAACCAAATGAGTCACCCACCGTTGCGCCTGTGCTATTGGCGCCAGCTGCCGCTTGTGGCAGCTTAGCGGTAATGTCTTCAACATTTACTGCACGATCTAAGTGTATTTGTGTTTCGTCAACACTTACAACAGGGCTGCTAGACACTAATTCAGTGCGTTGGATACGTGAACCCGTCACAGTGATCACTTCAGGTTTCGTTTGTTCTACGGTTTGTTCCGCGGCTAACAATGCAGGGCTGGTCGTGGTAAGCATAGCCAGTGCGATAGGAGACAGTAAATGCAGTGGCCGTATTGAGTTATGTTTGCAGTATTTCATTGTCGATTCCCGTGGTTATGTATTTTTTGCTATTATGGGGGGTGTTGTCAGTACACTTAACGTGTTGACTAGTTTTAAAGCATTTTCAACGTTTTTGCAATAATTATTCTTTCAATGTTTTATTTTAAAGTATAAAGTATTCCTTGGCTCGAGATAAATCTATATTTATTAGTGTTTTGATTTTAAAAGGTAAAAAAATGCATCAGCATATATTAAAGCTGTATAACAGTGCTATGAAACAACAAAGATTAATAATTGGTCTGATGAGTGGTACATCACTTGATGGCCTTGATGTAGCATTATGCAAGGTTTCAGGCCAAGGTATGGATACTCAAATAGAAGTTTTAGCCTTTGAAACAGTTGATTATGATGATGACTACAAGCAAAAAATAAAAAAGGTGTTTGCTGAGCGTTCCTGTGACCTTGAGCTGGTCACATTACTACATCCTTGGGTAGGCACATTGCACGGTAATATGGTGAATCAGTGTTTAGCTAAATGGAATGTAGCAGCAGATGATATTGATGCAATCGCCAGTCATGGGCAAACAATTTATCATTGTCCTAAAAGCCAACATGCACACGTTGATTTTAAGCACGGTACTTTGCAAATAGGTGATAGTGACCATTTGGCGGTAACAACGGGTATTACTACTATTGGCGATTTTCGGCAAAAACACATTGCGGCTGGTGGCGAGGGGGCGCCTTTAGCGGTTTATGGCGATTACTTATTTTTTACCAGTGGTGATGAAAACCGTATTTTGTTGAATATGGGGGGGATTGCAAACTTAACCTACCTGCCAAAATCTGCTGATGCCAGTGCGGTGTTTAGTTCTGATATTGGCCCCGGTAATACTATTATGGACGCGTATATTCAGCGTCACTTTGCACCTTTGCATTATGATAAAGACAGTCAAGTCGCATCTCAAGGCACGGTTAATCAAGCCTTGCTAACTGAGCTTTGCGATAATGAATTTTTTAGTTTGGCGTTTCCAAAAACTACCGGTCCTGAAGTATTTAACTTGCAATACCTAGCACGAGCGCAAACTGCAACCCATACCACAGAGCTAAGCCATCAAGATGTTATGGCGACACTCAATCGGTTTTCAGCTCAAGTGATTGCTAAGGCGATCAATGATTGTAGCGCGAAGCTTGGTGGTGTTGCGGTTTATGCAAGTGGCGGTGGAATTCATAACCCACTACTTATGCAGCATATTTTATCGCTATGTCCGCACTTGCATGAGATTAAGAATACCCAAGTTTTAGGTATTGATCCCGATGCTAAGGAAGCTGTGTTATTTGCCATTTTAGCGAATGAATGTTTAGCGGGAGGGCAGCAACGGTTTGGTAATCAGGCTCAAGGAATACCAACGATCACCATGGGGAAAATAAGTTTTGCCGATTAAAAAAGTGATAAAAATGAACTGCTAAAGCTCGTTATTAATTGGCGTAGTGATTGGCTTTTAGCGGCTAAATGGGGCTTATATTGCTCAATATAGCCTGCGCCAAACGCCTGTATAATGACATCAAACTCGGCACTGTCCTTGAGTGTTGCATGCAAGCCGTGCAGCATCATTTGTAGCACATACTCGTCACCTTCATCACACTGACTTATGTGTGAGAGTGTGAGGTGCACTGTGCCGATTTCAATATCTGTTTGGCTTAATTTATATTGCATAAAGTAGCGGGCATCACGCTCTTCAATATGTGAGGCGCTGAGCGAGACAACATCACCTTCATGGGCATCGTCAGGTAATACACATAACAGTGTAATTTCATGTTGCGCATTGGCATTGAGCTGCAATGTATCGTACTCCATAGTATGTGCCATGGCAGCCGAAAGGGGATCTTCAAAAGATTGCAGTGCAAAGCTTAAACGCACTAAAGGGGTTGTCATTAAAGTCAGCTATCTATTGTAAATAAATTAAATTGGATAGAAATTATCCATTATTTTAATTTCAGATTTATGACTATATTGAATAAATTCTCATAGATTTTCATTTTTGTTGATAAAACAATGCTGTATTGTTGGCTTATGGGTAAGATCAAACTTCTGTATTTTAGACTAAAAATTTAACAATCATTTTAGCTAATTTTTATTGTTAAACTGACGTGCTGAATTGTGTATAAAAGCGCTCGTAATATACGCTAATTTGAGTATAGTCAGTGTAAAGTTAACTGTTGAGATCATTATGTTTAAACAAATAGCGCTACTGTTATCACTGTGTATTGTTTCATTTTTGTCTGTTGCTGCTGATAACAGACCGTTTACAGGGCAGATCAGCGCCGCTGATTTACTTAGCAAGTATCCCAAATTTGCCAGTGAATATGAAATATTCACCCCTACAACAGCAGACACCCAAGCAATTCAATCCCTTGCTGGAAAAGATATTTTAGTGTTATTTGGGACATGGTGCCATGATAGTCAACGTGAAGTGCCTCGCTTACTTAAACTACTTGATAGCACTAATGTGGCATTTGCAAGTTTGCAATTGGTTGCTGTGGGTTATGACAAGCAAGACCCTGAAGGCATCGCCAAACACTATCAGCTAAAGTATACACCGACAGTTGTAGTCTCAAACGCGGGTATTGAACTGGGCCGCTTAGTGGAAAAGCCAAATGAGTCTATTGCGAGAGATTTAAGCCAATTTGATTAATCAGCTCTCTAGTCGTAATTGTTTTATGTTGCAAAGTTTTCCTTCTGGCTAATTACCTACTTGCTGATTAGAATAGAGCTATTCGCTAAATAACAATAATGAGTCACCGATGTCGCAACACCTAATCGCCTTAATTGATGAGGCAAACAGCCACGATCCAAACCTAGAACAGCATAATGGTAAAATGTGGCCTAAAGAACGTTTATATTCAGAACGTATGACCGAGATGCTGAATCGCTTTAAACCCGATGCTGATGAGTTAATGCATATCGCTGTTCGAGCCCAACATATTAAACGTTGGTGTTCACCGCGCAGTAATTTCCCGATGGATAAACAAGGGTATCATCAGTGGCGCAGTGCCCTGTATGTATTTCATGCTGATACTGTGATTGAATTAATGCAACAGGCTGGCTGCTCTGAGAGCGAACAGCAACGAGTGTATAACGCGGTGGCGAAAAAGCAAATCAAGCGAAACCCTGATAGTCAATTAGTTGAAGACATCGCAAGTTTAGTGTTTATTGAGCATTATATGTTGGCATTCGCACAAACCAAACCGGATTACGATGAACAAAAGTGGATTGGGATTTTGCAACGTACTTGGCAAAAAATGTCTACAGAAGCACATAGTTTCGTGCTAGCCGGTAATATTACGTTACCTTCGCCGCTAGTACCGTTAATTGAAAAAGCGCTTACCCCGAGTTAAAATCGCACAGAAATGAACAATAGCAAGGAACTGGCTATGCACTGCCCAAGGACACACATAGAGCTCACTAAACTAATCGTCGGGGGAATTGAGGTTTACTCATCCTCCAACGGCGGGGTATTTTTTGATAATCGTCAAATCACTAATTTTAGTGATCCAACGTTAAAAAGAGCGCTGGTGCTTGCTGAGCATTTAGCTGCTTTGCCAGATAGTGATGCTGATCTGTCATCACGCATTAATTGCCCTAAGTGCCCTAGTATTGTAATGATGCGACGCTTTTTCACTCCGCTCCATGTGGTCGAAATAGATGAATGTCCTAATTGTGCGGGGATTTGGCTAGATCCAAAAGAGCTTAATAAAATCCACGAAAACCACTTATCAGCGAGAGAAAAGCAGTTACTGCTAAACCAACAAATGAATGATCATGGTTTTGTTCAGTTTGATATACCAACTAATAGATTTAGCCGTCAGGGCCTTAAAAAAAATCATAATAACAGTACTGAGAGTTTAGTTGAATTAGCGTTGGCGTCGCTGTTTGATAAATAAAGCAACTCAGTCTTGGCTAAGTTGCTTTTGTACAGTGTGTACTTTTGCTAAGGTTTGTTGATCAACAATAATAGGTAGCGTCAGCTCCATGTTTTCTAAGCTATCGGCTATTTGTTTCTTCAACTGCGTCGCACTCTCAGCTTGTATGACTTTAATTGCTTCCGTTGTTTGCAACTTTACTTGTGTTGTTAATTGCACTTCATTTGGGCTCAATAGCAATATTGACAGTAGTAATGTATTCATTTTTTATCTCCTTATTTAAATTACCGCTAAGATAAGGAAACTTGATGACAAAACAGTGTTTCTAATATTTCTACTAGATTAAACTTTAATGCTATTTTGATGAAGACAAGAACACTCAACTTTGTACTAAACAAATCAAGGTTCCTTCGATTGCCCGCACATAGGCATAATGTTGAGTTTCCCTAAAGCTTGGCGGACAAAGTGGCTCGGCACCCGCTAATACGGCTTTATCGTAACTCTCACAAAGATTAGTACAGCTAAAACGCAACTCAAAGCCAAGCGCTGGCTGTTTTGGATGTGCGCGAATGTACCCTTGTTTAAAATGCGCTTGCGCGTAGGGGTGATTAGCAAAGGCTATTTTGACGCTTCCGGTATCAAGTTCACCATACTCACCGTTATCACTGACTGAGGATGTGCTCAAACCAAACGCTTGATAATAAAAATCTAAAGTTTCTTCAACGTTATCAACATAAATAACCTGATTCACTAACTCCATTAATTACTCTCTGCCGTTCTTCATTCTATAAATAAAGCACATTTTGAACGCCTTCGCGACCTAATCCATAAGTAAACTACTTAATTTAGACATAAAAAAACCTTGTAAAGGACAACTCTACAAGGCTTAATTTTTTACAGCTTACAGCTTACAGCTTACAGCTTACAGCTTACAGCTTACAGCTATATCATTTATTGCGGTTTTCTTTGCTAAACGCGCGGATCTTACGTTTTTGCGAAAGCGTTACTTTGTTAGTACGCCCTGCAAATGGGTTATCACCTTCTCTAAATTCAATTTTGATTGGTGTGCCCATGATTTTTAATGCTTTACGGTAGTAGTTCATCAAGTAGCGTTTATAGCTGTCTGGTAAGTCGTGAACTTGGTTACCGTGAATTACGATACGTGGTGGGTTATAACCACCCGCGTGCGCGTATTTAAGCTTAACACGACGGCCACGTACAAGCGGTGGCTGGTGATCGGCTTGTGCCATGTCCATAATACGGCGTAGCATAGCTGTGCTAATACGCTTAGTTGCAGACTCGTATGCTTCGTCAATTGATTCAAATAAATGACCAACACCTGTACCATGCAGTGCAGAGATAAAGTGCAGACGTGCAAAGTCGATAAAGCCTAAGCGGCGATCAAGCTCTGATTTAATACGATCTTTCACGTAGTCATCAAGGCCATCCCATTTGTTTACGGCAATCACTAATGAACGACCTGAGTTAAGTGCAAAACCCAGTAAGCTTAAATCTTGATCTGAAATTCCATCACGAGCGTCAACAACGAGTAGCACTACGTTACAATCTTCGATTGCTTGTAGAGTTTTGATCACTGAGAATTTTTCAACCACGTCACTGACTTTCTTACGTTTACGAACACCGGCTGTGTCAATCAATACGTATTCTTTCTCGTTACGGGTCATTGGGATGTAAATCGAATCGCGAGTAGTTCCTGGCATATCGTAAACAATAACACGTTCTTCACCGAGGATACGGTTAGTTAGTGTTGACTTACCGACATTAGGGCGACCAATAATGGCTAATTTAACTGGTTTGTCAGCAAAGGCTTGTTGCTCAACTTCTTCGCCATCTTCAGCGTATAGGTCAACCAGTTCGTCATCATCATCTTCACCATCGTCGTTAAGCGCGCTTAGCTCAGCGATGACAGGTTGCAGAGTATGCTCTAGCAGTAACGTTATACCACGACCATGTGCGGCTGCAATATGGTGTACTTCGCCTAATGATAGTTGATAAAACTCAGCGCAATTTGAATCGGCATCAATACCGTCAGTTTTGTTGGCTACAACAAAGCTTTTCTTCTCTTGCTTACGTAAGTGATTAGCAATTGCTTGATCAGCGACAGTCATGCCGACACGGGCATCGACTAAAAATAAAACAATATCAGCTTCTTCAATCGCCAGTAGCGATTGATCAGCCATTTCCATTTCGATGCCTTCTTCAGAACCATCAATACCGCCCGTGTCTACTACGATAAACTCATAGCCATCGTAATTAGCTTGGCCGTATTTTCGATCACGGGTTAAGCCAGGGAAGTCGGCAACGAGCGCATCACGCGTACGTGTCAAACGGTTAAATAATGTGGATTTGCCCACATTGGGTCGCCCAACTAGAGCGATCACGGGAAGCATAAACTACCTCTTAAAAAAACAACAAAAGGCTTCGCGTTGCGAAGCCTTACAAAAATAAATTAACTATTAATAACTTATAGCTATTTTAGCAAATTAGTCTGGTATTTTTACCGCACTAACTTCACCATCTCGGGTGTATAAAATCAGTTTGTCGTCTGCAACAACCGGCTCAATAAAAAAGCCTGAACTGTCAAAGTCTTCGCGCGACACAAGTTCGCCTGATTCTTTATTTAGCCAGTGTAGGTTGCCTTCTTGGTCGCCCATAGCTAAATAATTTCCTGCTACCGCAGGCCCTGTTAAGTACCAACCACGAAGGGCCGGTTGGCTCCAGCGTTCAATGCCAGAGGTTTTATCTAATCCATAAACAACACCTTCACTATCTACTACATAGATAGTTTGTGCGTCCATGGCAATTTCACGATAACTGCTGTATTCACGTTTCCATACAACGTTACCAGAACGAATATCAACTGCCGCTAAGTTACCATTGTAGGCGATAGCGTAGGCATAAGGACCACTGATCAAAGGCTGGGTATCAACATCCACCAAACGCTCAAATTCAGATGAACCCTTAGGTGTAGCGATTTCAGCACTCCAAGCAGAATAACCGCTGTCAGAGATCAGTACGCTTAATTTACCGGTTTCAAGACCAATTAATACCCCGCCGTTCGCGACGATAGGCGAGCTTTGACCACGTAGTGTTAATGCTGGCACTTCCTGCTCATGGCTCCAGCGCTCTTCACCAGTATCTGGGTGCAAGGCAAGTAATTTACCTGAGCCTAAATTAACATATATAAGGCCATCGCCTGCTGCAGGTTTTGCTAACACTTCGCCAGGTACTTTTTTCCGCCAAACAATGTCACCAGTTTCACGGTCAAGGGCGAGTAAGTAACCATGCTCTGAGCCAATAAATATTTTACCATAAGCTTGTAAAATGCCGCCTGATAATTTGGCGCTAATATCGCTTTCCCAAGGCCAGAAGCTTGAATTTTCGCGAATATCGGTTTCCCAAATAGTGTCGCCATTTGCAAGTGATAGTGCTTCAACTTCACCATCACGGCTTGCGACAAAAACACGATCTTTATAGACCGCAGGGGTTAAGCGAGAAAAATAATGTTCAACACCATCACCAATACTTTCTTGCCAAACAATATCGGTTTCAAACTGATTAACGATTTCAGGCAAGACGAGTTCTTCTTCATCGCTAGATGAGCAACCGACTAAGGTTGCCATACATAACGCTATACTTGCCGCTGTTAATTTTTTCATGGTAACCCCTTACGCCGCTGGGCTAGTTACTGCCAAGTCATCAAGTTTGATTTGCAATAATGGGTTATTTTCAAGGCCACCCGCATCTGCGGCTGCTTGATACGCTGTACGTGCTTGGCTTACATCACCTTGAACGGTATAGATATCACCTTTAAGTTCAGCAACAGTTGCTGCGAATGATTCAGCAAACTCACCATTTAGCGTAGTTAGTGCTTGATCGTATTGCTTCTGTGCTATTTGTACTCGCGCTAAACGAGTTGTTGCAGTCGCTTTTAAATCTGCATTGCTAACATTTGCCATAACCCAAGTTAGCTTCTCATTAGCAACTTCAAGCTGGTTCTTTTCTACGGCTTCTTTTGCTGCAACAAAGGCTGCAAGTACGCTGTAATTTGTGTCTTTGTGCTCAGTGATAAAGGTATCAGCGGCACCTAATACTGCACCACCTTCAACAAGCTGGGTATACGCATCAGATGCGTTTTCTGCTGTAGTAATTTGGTGTTGGTTATACGCTTTCCAGCCATACAGGCCCCCTAAACCAATGACTACACCGAGTGCCAGCGATACACCATTTTCACGAAAAAAACGTTTGATCGCTTCTGCTTGTTGTTCTTCTGTTGAATAAATATCCATTCTTACCTCGTCTTTTTTAGCTGTTCACAAGCTCAGCTAAAAGCGTTTTAATTTGTTCTAATTCTAAGGTGACTTGTTCTTTACGCTCGCGCAAATACTTAACTGTCACGACGCCTTGTTCTAATTCATCTTCGCCGATAATGAGTGCAACGAGTGCATCACTTTTATCTGCACGCTTGAGTTGTTTCTTAAAGTTACCGCCACCGGCATGAACCATTATGCGTAAGCCTGGTACTTCTGCGCGTAATTTTGCTGCAATAATTGGGGCTTGAATGCTGGCTTTATCACCCATCGTTGCTAAATATACATCAGCGTTGCGACGAATGTCACCTACACACTCTAACGCTTGTAACATTAACACTAAACGTTCCAGACCCATAGCAAAGCCAACCGCAGGCGTTGCTTTACCACCTAGTTGCTCAACTAAGCCATCATAACGACCACCGGCACAGACAGTACCTTGTGCGCCAAGACTATCTGTTACCCACTCAAAAACAGTACGGTTATAGTAATCGAGGCCACGGACTAACTTTTCATTGACCGTGTATATGACGCCAGCGGCGTCTAAACGTTCACATAAATTTTCGAAATGTTCTTTTGATTCAGCATCTAAGTGCTCAGATAGCTTAGGTGCATCACCTAAAATAGCTTGTACATCCGGATTTTTGCTATCTAATACACGCAGTGGGTTAGTATACATACGACGTTTTGAGTCTTCATCAAGGACATCAACGTGTTGTTCTAAATAAGCAACTAAAGCGTCGCGGTACTGAGCACGAGCCTCATTTGAACCTAACGAATTAAGTTCTAAACGAACATGCTCACTAATACCAAATTGTTGCCATAGCTGGGCTGTTAATAAAATAACCTCAGCATCAATGTCTGCACTGGCAATACCAAATGTCTCAAGACCAAATTGGTGGAACTGGCGATAACGGCCTTTTTGTGGACGTTCATGGCGAAACATTGGGCCCATATACCAAAGGCGTTGCTCTTGGTTGTAAAGTAAACCATTTTCGTTACCTGCACGTACACATACCGCTGTGCCCTCAGGACGAAGGGTTAAGCTATCACCATTATTATCGGCAAAAGTGTACATTTCTTTTTCAACAATATCAGTTACTTCGCCAATTGATCGTTTAAAAAGATCAGTTGATTCTACAATTGGAAAACGAATTTCTTGATAACCGAAAGATGCTACAGTCTCGCGTAAGATGCTTTCTACTTTCTGCCAAACTTGAGTATCGCCCGGCAGACAATCGTTCATACCACGTATTGCCTGAATTTGTTTTGCCACTGCTAAATCCTAAAAACTGTTTTTGTGTAATAAAAAACGACTACACAACAAGAATGCTAAAAATTGACCCGCCATTATAGCTGGCATGCGCGCGGCAAACCACCCGGTTTGCCGACTATATTAACTTTATTCAACGATTTTAATATCGATTGGGGTTTGCTGCTCTTTTTTGGCGATAAAATCACGTACGTAGCCTTCGAGCTGTTCAACAATATTATTATTATCGATACGTGCCTTTTGCCGTTCGCCATTGATATAAAGCCCAGAGCGACGATTTGCGCCGGCCAAACCAATATCGCTTACTAAGGCTTCACCTGGACCATTAACTACACAACCAATAACTGAGACTGATACTGGCTCGATGATATCTTCTAAACGTTCTTCAAGGGCATTCATGGTACTAACCACATCAAACTCTTGACGTGAACAGCTGGGGCAGGCAATAAAGTTAATCCCGCGAGAGCGTATACGCAGGGATTTTAATATATCGAAACCGACTTTGATCTCTTGTACAGGATCTGCCGCCAGTGATACACGTAACGTGTCGCCGATGCCTTCAGCGAGTAACATGCCAAGGCCAACCGCTGATTTTACTGAACCTGAGCGCATGCCGCCAGCTTCAGTAATGCCTAAGTGCAAAGGTTGATCAATTTCTTTCGCCAGTAGGCGGTATGCGCCAACGGCTAAGAATACGTCTGAGGCTTTTACCGATATTTTAAATTGGTCGAAATTGAGGCGCTGTAAAATTTCAACATGACGCATGGCTGATTCAAGGAGTGCTTCTGGCGTTGGTTCGCCGTATTTCTCCTGTAGATCTCGTTCAAGAGAGCCGCCATTTACACCAATACGAATAGGAATATTGTGTTCACGGGCCGAGTCTACGACGGCTCGAATACGATCTTCACTGCCTATATTACCAGGGTTAATACGTAAGCAATCGGCCCCATATTGCGCCACTTTAAGTGCAATCCGGTAATCAAAGTGGATATCGGTGACCAATGGAATAGTGACTTGCTCTTTAATGCTTTTAAATGCTTCCGCAGCATCCATGGTCGGTACTGAGACGCGAACTATATCGGCGCCAGCATCTTGGATTGCTTGAATTTGTGCAACGGTCGCATCAACGTCCATCGTATCAGTATTGGTCATTGACTGTACCGCTATGGGGGCGCCATCACCAATAGGGACATTGCCTACATTGATCCGAGTTGATTTTCTGCGTTTAATTGGAGATTCTGAAAACATAGCGACTACTCTGCTAACGGTAAATTAAATTTTGCTAAACGGTTTTTTGGGAAATTTGAAATATCAATTTTCTCCCCATCAAGCGTGATATCAACAACTTGATGCTTTCCTAACACAACAGAAAAAGGAAGGTGCCCTGAAACGGTCATCTCATAGCCTGCTTTTTTGACGCCAAACGCGACTTTATCGCCTTTACCATCGTGGATCTCAACCCAGCTTTCTTCATTAAAATGCATAACAATAGTACCGAGTCCATCGCTGTGTGGCTGCTGGCTTGTCGCCTCACTCGCGATTACTTCTGACTCTGTAGTATCAGCGTGAATTGCTTGTTGCTCATCGAGCTGTTCGTCTGTTGCTGTCGAAAAATCATCTTCAGCCTCATCAGGACCTGCTTGCTCCAGTTGCGCTAAGGGCGCAGTGACCGGCTTTTGCTGAGGTAAATCAGCACTGCTTTCAGGTACGTTGTTTAAAGCGGGCGTGATAACTTGTTTGTCTATAGGAGCTGAGTTTTGCCACCACCATAATGCTGACGAACCAATAACAATCGCTAAAATAGCGTAACTCACTAGCATCAGGCGATTATCATGAGCTTCTTTTTCCGTTCGCTTAGAGAAGCTTTGCATTTTGGTTTTTTTTAAGGTTTCCTGTGGCTCAGGAAATAAGGCGAGAATGGTCGCCGTATCCAAATTAAACTCACGACAATAACTTTTAGCATACCCTTTAACAAAAGTTGCAGGGCCAATTAAATGGTGTTCGTCGTTTTCTAGACGTTGTAATTGCAACACCGATAATTTTAAATTCTTCGCCAGTTCTTCAAGACTGACATTCGCTTGCTCTCGGCTACTTTTTAAAGTTTGGCCGAGGCTTAACGTTGTTGATTCTGTATTTTCATCATTCATAAAGCGTATGATTCAGGGTCCACTAGTAACAGTCTATGCCCAGGTTTAAGTGCAACATCTGGGCTTAATTTATTCCATCGCATTAACTGATCAATTAACAAGCGACGCTTGGTGGCAATACTATATAAAGTGTCGCCAGGGGTAATCTCGTAATATATATTAGGGTCATTGAGGTAAACCTTTGTCCCATTGACCAACCGATCAGATTCTTTCAGCGCGTTCCATTGCAGTAACTTTTGTAGTTTAACATTGTATCGCACTGAAATGCTAAATAGGTTTTCGCCATCTTGTAAAACATGGTAAGGGGTTGTTAATTGCGGGATCTGCGGGTTCAATAGCGGTGCCTGGCTATTGTACTGCGGATCTTGAAAACGAACTGCAGGTTGGCTGCTATAACTTGGTTCAGCAAAGACAGCTTCGTTCTTTTGTGCTTGATAAAAAACAACTTTTTCATTATCGGCTAATTCATTTTTTAATTGCGCAGGTTTAGTCGCTGAGCTTTGCGCTTGTTTAGTGCTCGTGTGTTGTTGCGCTGGGGCGCTAAATGAGACAATCGTTACCCCATCCTGAGGCTGCGACTTATTTGTTACTTGTTTAGTTGCTGTAGGTGTTGTGTTGTTTGCTGAACTTGCCGGCACCTTAGCTAAATGCACTGTAGGGACGGCCAGCGTTTTTTCAACGTCAAGGTCTGAACGTGCCGTTGCTGTGTGTTGCGTTGATGCTGATTGAATTGTGAGTGCAGACATAACAGCAGCGGGATCATGACTGCTTGCGCTGTCATGCTGTTGTTTTATCGGCGCTTCACTTTGCGTTAACGCTGTTGTGTGTGGTTGTGCGCTATTTAAGGCCGCTAGAATAGCCCCCGTATCGGCAAGCGCTTGTGTATTAACTGCAGGCGTCGTGGGCTGTTCTGTCATTGCGCTTGCATCACTTGCAGTAATAGTTTCCTCAGTGGAAACGTTACTTAGTTCATCGCTGCTTGTCGGTTCTGTAACCGGTGTCGTAGTCATGGTTTGGGTTAGCTGCGCCGGCGCGCTAGTTGCGGGCGCTTTTTTCTTTTTTATAATGCGTATTTTGGGGGCTGAGACCACCTCACCCGCTGGGCTACTTGCTTGTAATGCATCTAATTTGGCTTGGCGATATTGTGAGCGCAGTATTTCAAACTCACTTCGTTTGGTCTGTTGCTCACGAATAAGGCCCGCTTCACTGGACGTCGGGTAGGTTTGTAATAAAGTGGCAGCAGTTGTCTCGGCTTTTTCAATGTGCCCCATACGTTGTTCAACTAAATAGCTCAGCAGTAATGAACGAGAGGAGACTTGACCACTATTTTCATAACGCTGCAGTACTTCTTTTGCTTTATGTAAGTCACTTTTTGCGTAATACAAAGCGGCTAAGCTGATCAGTGATGAAGCACGCATTGAGCTGTGATTAATTGCTGACTTAAAATATTTTTCTGCATTATCAAAATCATCAAACTCAATGGCGCACAATGCTAAGTTTTCATAACTTTCGGCAACACGAATGTAACTTGGGATCTCAATGGCTTTTAATAGTTGCTCTGTGGCGCGGTCGTACTCACCAATACCGCATAGAAATACCCCGTAGTTATTGCGTGTGTTTGGATCGTTGGGATCAATTCTAATCGCTGTGAGATAGGCTTTGTCTGCTAGTGCGTTCTCACCGACCTGTTGATAATAATAGGCAAAAGAGTAGTGGACTTCAGGAAGATCAGGAGAAAATGCGGCGGCTCGTTCGAGGTTATACTTTGCTTGCGAGCTGTTCCCTGTATTTAAATACTCTAGTGCTAAGGCAATACGGGTGCGTGCTGCACCGGTATTATTGATTTTATTTTCAACAACGGGTTTGTCATTGCCATCATAACTATTTTCAGTTACACATCCTGTTAAAGCTAATGCACTGATAGTTATAGCAAGTAAAGATCGCATTACTTCGTCTCTTTATTATTGTCCATGGCGCTATATTACCGAAAAGCCCTTATGTTGCATCATTTATTTAAAAATAAACATACACTAAGGGCTTATGGCGGGTTAAAGAGTTAGGCTTGATGAATATTTACAGCAATCGCATTCTCATCACGCATTTTCTTTTTCGCTAAACGCTTAGTACGGTCAACAACGTCACCGACTAGCTGGCCACAAGCGGCATCGATATCATCTCCACGCGTACGGCGTACAATACAGGTAATCCCGGCGGCTTGTAATACCTTAGAAAAACGGTCAATACGACTGTTGCTCGAACGTGTGTATTCATTACCAGGGAACGGGTTAAATGGAATAAGGTTCACTTTTGATGGGGTGCCTTTTAACGTTTTAACAAGTTCATGGGCCTGATCTGTACTGTCGTTAATGCCGTTAAGCATCACGTATTCAATGGTCACGTCTTTATTTGCTTTTGAACCATCAATATAACGACGGCACGCTGCCAAAAATTCTTCAATTGGGTATTTCTTATTAATTGGCACTAGTACATCACGCAGTTCATTATTTGGTGCATGTAGAGAGATAGCCAATGCCACATCGATTTTTTCTTTTAATAAATCAAGTGCAGGCACTACACCTGACGTACTTAAGGTAACGCGGCGTTTTGATAAGCCAAAACCCCAATCATCCATCATTAATTCCATTGCCGGCACAACATTTTTAAGGTTCAGCAAAGGCTCGCCCATGCCCATCATTACCACATTGGTTACTGGGCGTTTTTCACTGTTGCCATCAAGGCCAATGTCTTTTGCTACACGCCACACTTGACCAATAATTTCAGATACTTTTAAGTTACGGTTAAAGCCTTGTTGTGCGGTTGAACAAAACGTACATTCAAGTGCGCAGCCAACTTGTGAAGAAACACATAAGGTAGCCCGTTCTTTTTCAGGGATCCAAACAGCTTCTACTTCTTGTCCGCCTTCAAGGATCAATGCGTATTTAATTGTGCCGTCACTGGCTTGTTGGCGTACGGTGATCTCAGGTGCAACAATCTCACACTCAGCTTTGAGTTTTTCTTTCAGCTTTTTGTTAACATTGCTCATTTCGTCAAAGTTATCAACGCCAAAATGATAAATCCATTTCATCACCTGATCGCCACGAAATGGCTTTTCACCGAACGATACAAACAACTCGCGCATTGCATCTCGGTTTAAATCTAATAAATTAATCTTTTTTTGCTCAGTGGTCATGAAACAACCTTAATCAGTGACGGTGGTGATAAAAATTTACGGAGGCGAATTGTACACAATTCAACCAAAATAGTCATTAGCTAAACAGTTGTTTAATTACTTAGCTAATGACTAAAAAAGGGCCCGAAAGCCCTTTTCTTACTTTGCATCACAGGGTTAGCTGTGAAACTCGAATTAACGAGTACGTGGGCAAAGCTCTTCGTCAGCGAAGAAATACGCGATTTCGCGAGCAGCAGATTCAACAGCGTCAGAACCGTGAACAGCGTTTTCGTCGATGCTATCAGCGTAGTCTGCACGTAAAGTACCTGCTAGTGCTTCAGCTGGGTTAGTAGCGCCCATGATTTCACGGTTCTTAAGAACAGCGTTTTCGCCTTCAAGAACGGTAACCATTACTGGGCCAGACGTCATGAAAGAAACTAAAGCACCAAAGAAAGGACGCTCGCTGTGCTCAGCGTAGAAACCTTCAGCTTTCTCTTGTGAAAGGTGAACCATTTTAGCTGCAACGATTTTAAGACCCGCAGTTTCGAAACGGTTGTAGATAGCGCCAATGTGGTTTTTAGCAACTGCATCAGGTTTTACGATTGAAAAAGTACGCTCTAAAGCCATCTTTATGCTCCAATAATTTTTAAATAAAAGGTTGAATATTAACGGGCGCGAATTATACGTGTTTTAAACAAAAAAGCCTAATTTTATTAGAAAGCACTTTGATGGCAATTTTATGAATTGCTAAATATAGTATTTATAAGGTAGCTTCTTACTTGGCGAGAATAAATTGTGTGGTTTATTTAATGCAACTTTAATGAAATAAAAATTATAAGGAAATATAAATGAACAAAAGTATAACTATTGGTTTATTAGTCGGTCTATTATCGGCATGCGGTTCTGGCTCTGAGAAAGACTCAGAACTGCCGTGTCCACCGACACCGATTGCTATAGATGTAAATACTGTTGATCTGTCAATTAATGATGGTGCCTATCAAGCAAACAGTTTAATTGTATTTAACGAGCTTACCTTTGATTTTGAAACAAATGGTGTGCCTGTTTACGCTAAAGGCAACGAATACGATCCGCAGCAAAAATATCGAACTGATTGTGTCACAGCGCCTGTGATAATCGGCACAAACAATTCTTTGACGCAATTCAATATATACTCAACCGCCGATTTTAATTCAGCACTCACTGCTGGAACGAGCTTAAATCAGGTATTCACAGTGGCAAGTATTGATACCGGAGACCTCCAAAGCTATTATCAAGATGGTGATGCCCCTACGCTTGCTCAGTTACAAGATTCATTGCCGTTTGATGCACCTCGATACTTTACTTTAAAACTCAATCAGGCACCGGAATTTGAAAGTAGCCATATATTTTATATAGAGATAGGCATTGATGAGCAGCAAATTTTGCTTGAAACGACGGAACTATTAATCGCTGAAAACTAAAGGTGTTGGGATAGGACAAAATAAGCCGTCATTATTTTTTGGTTTAATCATTGATCACCTAAAATGTGTATCAAACTGAACAACTTCGTCTACACTAACGTATGCTAATAAGTTTCCGCGTGGCTTTTTTGGCTCAAGTGATCAATGTTTTTATCAGGAAGTGAGTATGTTTTTTAATAAATCTTTAAGCCCTCAAATAACTGAATTAAAAAGTAAGCTTTTTAGGCTTACTCAGGTTAAAAAAAGTTTAGATGAAGAGATGCTCGTGTTAACGATAGATAAGACGGGTCGAATAATTACGCAAAATGATAATTTTAAACATGAGCTAGGGTATGCCCAATCGCAACTTATTGGTAAAAGTTTGCTGAGTTTTGTGCCGGATAATGCGAAACAGACAGCGCACTTTATTGGTTTGAAAAATGCGCTGGAACAACATGAACATTGGGTTGGAGCATTGCAATTTCTACATGCCAATGGTGAACAAGCATGGCTAAGGAGTATTCTTCAACCAATAGTCGATGAACAAGGCAATCTGGTTGAATTTACACTGCACTCTAGCGCATTAACCCGCACTATTGAAACCTCTCGCGAGCATCAAGATTTAATCAAGGCGTTACACCGAGCCATGGCAGTTATTGAGTTTGATACCAATGGCATTGTATTGACTGCAAACGAAAATTTTTTAGCGGGAATGGGTTATTCGCTCAAAGAGATTGTCGGTCAGCATCACCGAATATTTTGTGAGCCTGAGGAGGCAAATTCGCAGGAGTATGAAGCTTTTTGGCAGCAGCTTAAAAAAGGAAAGTATGTTGCTGACAGGTTTAAGCGTTTAAACCGCCATGGGCAGACTATATGGCTTGAAGCATCTTATAACCCGATTTTTAATGAGCAAAACGAACTCTATAAAGTGGTGAAATTTGCGACGGTGATCACTGAGCAGGTTGAACGTGAGCTAGCAATTTCAAAAGCGGCTGATATTGCATACAGTACCTCTACTGAAACGGATCATCTTGCAGACCAAGGGGCAGCGGTGATCCAACAAACAGTGCAAGTGATGAATGAATTAGCGGTGCAGATGTCGCAAGCGGGAGATGAAATAGCAGCACTGGATAAACAGTCGCAATTAATTGCCAGCATAGTACAAAGTATTAGTAGCATTGCCGATCAAACTAATTTGCTGGCCCTCAATGCTGCGATAGAAGCTGCACGTGCAGGTGAACAAGGCCGCGGTTTTGCTGTAGTAGCTGATGAAGTTCGTCAATTAGCATCAAGAACCAGTAAAGCCACCGAAGAAATTGTAGAGGTGGTGCAACAAAACCGTACACTCACCCAATCCACTGTAAAAGCAATTGAACAAGGTAAGAACAAAGCGCGAGAAGGACTCGAGTTGTCGACAGAGTCTGGAGCTGTGATGACGAGTATTAAAAAAGGCGCACAACAAGTGGTTGATGCAGTGAGTCAATTTGCCAATCAATTAAAGTGAGTTTTATGATTTCGATCAAAACATCGTTATTTAACTAACCCTATACTGCCGCGCTTTATTACTTAACCTGATCAGGTTACTTATTTCATGCAACTGGCCTGATCCCAGTTCGATGTATGGAGCGCGCATGTCGTCAATGATCTCCCCTTTTACGCCCGAATTACTTTCACCTGCGGGCAGTTTAAAAAACATGCGTTACGCATTTGCCTATGGTGCAGACGCTGTCTATGCGGGACAGCCTCGCTATAGTTTGCGAGTGAGAAACAATGAGTTTGACCTTGATACACTTAAAATAGGTATTAACGAAGCGCATGCACAGGGTAAAAAGTTTTATGTGGTATCAAATATTGCGCCGCATAACGCCAAAGTTAACTCGTATTTACGTGATATTGAACCTGTTATAGCCATGAAACCGGACGCGTTGATCATGTCAGACCCTGGTTTGATTATGTTAGTGCGCGAAAAATGGCCTAATATGCCTATTCATCTTTCAGTACAAGCAAATGCTGTAAACTATGCAACTGTGAATTTTTGGGCTAAACAGGGAATTGAGCGGGTGATTTTGTCTCGTGAATTATCACTGGAAGAAATTGCACAAATTCGTCAACTGTGTCCCAACACTGAGCTTGAAGTGTTTGTCCATGGCGCATTATGTATGGCGTATTCTGGGCGCTGTTTACTCTCCGGTTATATTAATAAACGCGATCCAAATCAAGGCACCTGCACCAACGCGTGCCGCTGGAACTATGATGTAAAAACAGGCGTTGAGAGTGAAACAGGCGAAATGGTGCATAAGTTTGATCCTAAAAAAGTGATCCCAACTCTTGGCGAAGGCGCACCGAGCGACGATATTGTGATGCTTGAAGAGCAAGGTCGCCCCGGTGAATACATGCCTGCGTTTGAAGACGAGCATGGCACTTACATCATGAATTCAAAAGACTTACGCGCTGTGCAATACGTAGAGCAATTAACAAAAATGGGCGTCCACAGCTTAAAAATAGAAGGCCGTACTAAATCTTTTTACTACGTAGCGCGTACTGCACAGGTTTACCGCAAAGCAATTGACGACGCCGTAGCGGGTCGCCCATTTGATGCAAACTTATTTAAAACATTAGAAAACTTAGCGCACCGTGGGTATACCGAAGGATTTTTAAAACGCCACGCCCATCAAGAGTATCAAAACTATGAATACGGCCATTCAGTATCAGACAAACAACAGTTTGTTGGCGAAGTTATAGAGCGAAATGCAAATGGCTTAGTAGAAATCGAGGTAAAAAATAAATTTTGCGTAGGCCACTCACTAGAGCTGATGACGCCACAAGGTAATATTAGCTTTGTACTTGAATTGATGGAAAACAAAAAAGGCGAAGCAATTACAGATGCCAAAGGCTCTGGCCATATTGTAAAAATCCCATTACCTGACACTATCCATCTAGAGCACGCAATATTGATGCGTAATCTTGATGAAAATCAAAACACACGTGAACCTTTCAAACAAACTGTGGTTTGAACACCATCTTACGTAAGCATTAGTTGTCTAAATAGCCGCTTATATTCAGCGTTTGTTGTTCTTTTGGGATGAAATTAACCTGAAAGAACAACTGACTCTTGGTTATTAGTGGCTCACACCAGCAGCAATGGTGCTGACTAGTTCATTCACACCTTAACTTTTCCACGTAAAATCCTCGCTTTCTGCATTTCAGATCACGTTATGGTTCATAGCGTAACTCTAAATTGGTAATAAGTGTAAGTGTTATTACCTGTTTTTATTTTTGTTGTTACCAATTGTTTTTCCGTGTTTGCTAATTGGCTTTATCACAAGTTTTTATTTTGTTTTTTATTTTAATCAGTATGTTATGGGCTGTTTATGTTGCCTTTAGCTTCCATTCCCCCTCTTTTAAGCATGAAGCTATATTAAATTGGTTACTTTGTTTTTACCCGGTAATAATTGTTTTTTTACAAATTGGTTGACAATTGGTTCGCTAAATAATACTGTTTTTACAAGCTGATTGGTAAAGTCTGTTTGAAAGAGTGTTTTACCTAACAGTAAAAATTCAGAGTTGCGCCGTATTGAGGGGCAACTTATTAGAGGTTTAATAAAGCGAAGCTGTGTCACTGTCACTAAGCTGATTAATAGCGCGGGAATAAGCGCTCAATAATTTAGGAGTTATTCATGTCTAAACCAACTATCGGTTTCATCGGGCTAGGCCTTATGGGCGGCAATATGGTCGAAAATTTACAAAATAGAGGCTATGAGCTGGTTGTAATGGATCTTAATAAAGATGCTGTTGCTAAATGTGTTGAGCGTGGTGCTAAAACAGTCACAACTGCTAAAGAACTCGCTGCATCTACAGACATTGTTATGCTTTGTTTAACAACGTCAGCAATTGTTGAGAAAGTTGTTTATGCAGACGATGGTTTGCTTGCTGGTTTTAAAGCAGGCTCTGTACTCATTGATTTTGGTACATCAATTCCTGCTTCTACCAAGAAAATTGGTGCAGATCTAGCGGCAAAAGGTGTTGGTATGATCGATGCGCCATTGGGTCGTACTCCAGCGCATGCTAAAGATGGCTTGCTAAATATTATGGCTGCGGGTGATCTAGAAACCTTTAATAAAGTGAAGCCTGTGTTAGACGATCAAGGCGAAAATGTGTTTCATTTAGGTGAGCTGGGTGCTGGTCACACAACGAAACTAATCAACAACTTTATGGGTATGACAACTGTGTGCGCTATGTCGCAAGCCTTTGCTGTGGCAGATCGTGCCGGCGTTGATCGTCAGCAGTTATTCGACATCATGTCTACTGGTCCTTCTAACTCACCGTTTATGCATTTCTGTAAAAACTACGCTGTAGATAATGTCAGTGATTTAGGTTTTTCAATTGCTAATGCAAATAAAGATCTTGGTTATTTCCTACAAATGGTTGCTGACCTTGGTACAGAGTCGAAAATTGCTGAAGGTTCATCAGCTAACCTACAAGCTGCATTTGATGCGGGTATGGGTCAAGGTAATGTTCCAGAAATATTTGATTACTTTAAAAAACTAAACAAGTAATTCTTGTAAATTTTAGACGCTAGACACGCTGTTTAGCGTCTAAACACACACATTATAAAAGTTGGTATAGCAGAATCTCTCACTGTGGGTATCTGTTTGATCCAGTAAAAAGAGTTAACTATGCGATTGATAAATTTAACTATAATAAAGCTTAGTCTAATCATCCTAGGTTGTATTTCAACAGCGACAATAGCCAAAGACTACTTTGTTGACAGTAAACAAGCTTACATTGACATTGCCAGTAATTTAAAAGCTGGTGATAAAGTTATTCTGAAAAATGGTACTTGGACCGATTTTGAAATTTTATTGCAAGGCCAAGGTACAGAAAAATCTCCTATACAATTAATTGCAGAAACGAAAGGTAAAGTTATTTTATCTGGGCAGTCTAATTTACGTCTTGCTGGACACTATCTTCATGCGAGCGGTTTGGTATTTAAAAACGGCTATACGCCAACTTCAGCAGTGATTGAGTTTCGTCGTAATAAGAGTGAACTTGCTTATCACTCACGTGTTTCTGAAATAGTTATTGATAATTACAACAATCCTGACAAGCGTGAATCTGATTACTGGGTTGCTTTATATGGCCAACATAACCGTTTTGATCATAACCATTTAGTGGGCAAGCGTAACAAAGGTGTTACGGTAGCCGTGCGCTTAAATAGTGAGCAGAGTCAGCAGAATTATCATCAGATCGATCACAACTACTTTGGTTACAGACCAACTTTTGGCTCTAATGGCGGTGAAACATTACGTATTGGTACAAGTCATTACTCATTAACGGACTCTCATACTTTGGTTGAAAATAATTATTTTGAGCAAACCAATGGTGAAGTCGAAATTATTTCAATTAAATCTGGTAAAAACATCATTCGAAATAATGTGTTTTTTGAAGCGCGTGGCACACTTACCATGCGCCATGGCAACGGTAATTTAATTGAAGAAAACGTATTTTTTGGTAACGGTGTGGAACATACCGGTGGTATTCGTGTTATCAATAAAGATCAAATTATTCGCAATAACTACCTTGAAGGGTTAACAGGCTTTCGTTTTGGCAGTGGTTTTACTGTGATGAATGGTGTGCCTAACTCGTCAATTAACCGTTACCATCAAGTAGAAAACGCACAAATAGAAAATAATACCTTTGTTAACGTGCGTCATATTCAGTTAGCGGCAGGTAGCGATGCTGAGCGCAGCGCTGTGCCAATTAACAGCGTAATGAAAAACAACTTAATTATTAATGAAAACAACCAGCAGCCTTTTACTGTTTTTGACGATGTAAGTGGGATCAAATTCTCTGGTAATGTTGCCAATACTAAGGTGTTGAGCAATGTTAATTATGGCGTTAAGCAACAAGCAGTAGCATTAAAGCGTAACGATGCAGGATTACTGTTACCGACCTCAAATAAAGTAAAAGCGGGCGCAAAAACTGATCTAACGGTTATTAGCAAGGCTGAAACAGGTGTTACTTGGTATCCAAAAGTTCCTGCGATTATTGCTTTTGATTCTGGCAAAACTCATACGGTTAAGGGGTCTGCACAGGCTTTATTAAGCGCTATTGAAAATGCAGCGTCAGGGGATGTGTTAGAACTTGCCGCTGGCCAGTACGATGTGTCTAAACTGGTCATTATCGATAAAGTCCTCACTATCAAAGCAGGCCAACACGCTAAGGTAACACTTACTTTTCAACGCTCCTCACTATTTGAAATTCATGATGGCGGAAGCTTAAAGCTTGATGGGTTATCAATCTCTGGAGAAAGCAGCCCTGATTCTGCTGGCAACAGCGTTGTTAGAACGAAGAAGTGGGGAATGGTTAATAACTATCGTTTAGTAATGATGAATAGTCAGCTCGTTGATTTAGACATTAATCACACCTTTGATTTTTTTACCACGGGTAAAGGTGCACTCGCGGATGAAATAACGCTCATCAATAATAAGTTTAATAAAGTCTCTGGCGACATTTTACGACTTGATAGCGAGATTGAAGATCTAGGGATCTACAATGCTGATTACGTTACGTTTACAGATAATAGCTTCAGTAATGTAAGTGGCAGCTTAATCAAACTTTATCGCGGTGGTACAGACGAGAGTACGTTTGGTCCGCATCTTACGATGACAAATAATACCTTGGCTAATGTAGGGCTTGGAAAACGTAATAAAAGTAATGCTAGTGTTTATCTACATGGTGTGCAAGTTACTAACATAGATAGCAATACGTTTGTTAAATCAGCACCTATTGTGATTGAGCATACGGTGGGTGAGCCAAACACTCTGATCGTTAATAATACCTTCGATAGCACAGAAGAGCCAAGTGTTACTGAGCTTAGAGTTGCAGGGCCGCACACGGCCACGTTAAAAAACAATAAAGTAATTAAGAATTAGTGGAGTGTTGTTGATGTCATTCTCAAGCCTACAAACAAAATTAAAAGCAGGTGTAATGTCAATTGCGCTTGCTGTCACAACGTTTAGTTCTTTAGCTGCGCATCCAAATTTAGTGATCACTGAAGATGATGTTGTCAAAATGCGTGGCGCACTTGATAACAAGGGTTTTTTTAGTGAACGCTATCTCAGTTTAAAAGCGCAAGTTGATCAAGAAATAGCCTTTCCTATCGTTGTCCCTGTGCCAAAAGATGGTGGCGGCGGTTACACTCACGAACGTCATAAGAAAAATTACCAATTGATGTATCGTGCGGGGATCATTTATCAACTTAGCCAAGAACAAAAATACGCTGATTATGTTCGCGATATGTTACTTGAATATGCCACGCTTTACCCAAGTTTAGATGTTCACCCTAAACGTAAAGTAAAATCTCAAAACCCAGGTAAGTTATTTTGGCAAAGCTTGAATGAGGCAATGTGGTTGGTATACACCATTCAAGCGTATGATCTGATCCATGATGCATTGACAGATCAGCAAAGTGCTACCATTGAGAAGCAGCTACTTCGTCCAGTCGCTTTATTCTTATCGGAAGGGCAGCCAACAACCTTCAATAAAGTACATAACCATGGTACGTGGGCTACGGCTGGCGTGGGCATGGCAGGTTACGTTATGAATGAACCTGAGTGGGTTGAAAAAGCGTTATATGATTTAGATAAGTCAGGTGAAGGTGGTTTCTTAAAGCAACTGGATATGTTGTTTTCACCACAAGGTTATTATAACGAAGGCCCATATTATCAACGTTTTGCGTTGCTGCCATTTGTAACTTTTGCACAAGCAATTGCACACAATGAGCCAGAACGAAAAATTGCAGAACACCGTGACGGTGTATTGCTAAAAGCAATTGATACAACCATTCAACTTAGCTACAACGGTTTATTCTTCCCAATTAATGATGCTATTAAGAGTAAAGGCATTGATACCATTGAGCTTGTTCATGGTGTTACGGTTGCGTATAGCTTAACGAATGACACAGGCTACTTAGATATTGCCAAACAACAAGGGCAAATTATTTTATCGGGTGATGGGCTAAAAGTAGCTCAGGCGCTAGATAAAGGCTTAGCAACACCTTACACGTTTAAGTCAGTGGCATTTGGTGACGGTAGTGATGGTAAAGAAGGCGCATTAGTTATTATGCGTAGCCAACTTGATGGTGACCAAGCACTGTTATTTAAGCCTGCAGCACAAGGTTTAGGGCATGGCCATTTCGATAAATTAACATGGCAATTTTATGATAAAGGCGAAGAGATTGTCTCTGACTACGGTGCTGCACGGTTTTTAAATGTTGAAGCTAAGTTCGGTGGTCGCTATCTGCCAGAGAATAATAGCTACGCTAAGCAAACAGTTGCTCATAATACTGTGGTGGTTGATGAAACAAGTCACTTCAATGGTGACGTAGAAGTGGGCAATAAAAATGCGCCAACACTTAATTTCTTTGAAACATCTGAGTACGGCACAGTATCAAGTGGTGAAATTAGCACCGTGTATAAAGGTGTTGAACTTGAACGTACATTAGCGCTAGTGAATCTAAAAGAGTTGAACAGTACTGTCGCTCTGGATTTATTTAGCGTGGCTGCTGATAAATCACATCAACTTGATTTACCGCTACACTATAAAGGGCAGCTTATTGATACCAATTTTAAGCTAAAAGCCAACACTAAACAGTTATCGGCGCTGGGTGACAAAAATGGTTACCAGCACCTTTGGTTAAAAGCCACAGCAAAACCAGAGCAAGGGCTTGCTCGCGTGTCTTGGCTTAACGACAACGGCCGTTTTTACACTTTAACCAGCTTAGTTAAAGGTGATGAAGCCTTCTTATTCACGCAACTAGGTGCCGACGATCCTAACTTTAATTTGCGTAATGAGCATGGTTTTATCCGTCGCGTAACAGATAAAAAGCAGCATCAGTTTATTTCTGTACTTGAACCGCATGGTGAATATAACCCAAGTAAGGAATATACCCTAGTGGCCGAAAGTAGAGTGACAAACTTAATACACTCACAGCAAGGTGAGCTGGTATTTGTTGAGCTGGAAATTGCCGACAAGCACTATTTGATCGCTATTAACAAGGCTGAGCTTGCAAGTAAGAAATCATTTAAATATCAAAATAAATCATATTCATTAAACGGCCGTTTAGGCGTTTATTTGATTAACAACATTTAGGAGTAGTTGCGATGAGCAAGCAAAGTGAGCATTTTACATTTGCCAATGAAGCCGAAATTAAAGACCTAGGTAATGGTTTAAAACGCCAAATGCTAGGCTATAACGAAGAGCTAATGGCGGTAAAAATTTGGTTTGCAGAAGGTGCAATTGGCTATAACCATGCACACCGTCATTCACAAGTTACTTATGTAGTTGAAGGTGAATTTCACTTTAATATTGATGGTGTGACTAAAATTCTAAAGCCAGGCGATAGCTGTTTTATTCCACCGTTTGCCGATCACGGTGCAACGTGTCCTACAGGCGGGATTTTAATTGATACGTTTAGTCCTGCTCGTGAAGATTTTTTAGAGGATGAATAATATGAAACTCCAAGGACTACGTTGGTGGGTGATTGCATTAATTGCACTTGCAACCATCATCAACTACATCGATCGCCAAGCGTTAAGTGTTCTATGGCCTGATATAGTTGAAGAATTATTCCCAGATGAGTCGGCACTTGAACGTAAGCAAATTTATGCCAATATCTCTATTGTGTTTGTATTTGCATACGCATTTGGTCAGGCAATTTTTGGCAAAATATTTGACTGGGTCGGTACACGCTTTGGTTTTGTATTATCAATAGGTGTGTGGTCACTTGCTACTGTCGCTCATGCGTTTGCACAAGGGATACTCAGTTTGAGTATTTTCCGCGCTATTCTTGGTGTTGCTGAAGCTGGTAACTGGCCTGGTGCTGCCAAAGGGAATGCTGAGTGGTTTCCAACTAAAGAGCGTGCTTTAGCACAGGGGATTTTTAACTCTGGAGCTGCGATTGGCGGCATTATTGCTATTCCTCTGATTGCCTATTTGACTGTGTATTTTAGCTGGCAAATGGTTTTTGTGGTTGTGGGCGCAATGGGCTTTTTGTGGTTAGTACCTTGGTTAATATTAGTTAAAGCACCACCAGGCTCTCATCCTTGGCTTACTGAAGAAGAAAAGCACTATATTTTATCTGGCCAACGTCGTGAAATAAATGATGAAGGACAGGAAGAAGAAGAATATAACCCTTCAACCAAAGAACTATTAAGTCGCAAGCAAAGCTGGGGTGTGATCATCGCATCGGCAGCTATTGACCCTATTTGGTGGTTATTCGTGTTCTGGATCCCTATTTATTTAAATGAAGTGTATGGCATGGATGTTAAATCGATAGGTATCTATGGCTGGGTTCCTTATGTTGGTGCAATGTTTGGTGCGTGGTTTGGCGGCTTATTGGCACAAAATCGTTTAAAAGCCGGCTGGAGTACAGATAAAACCCGTAAGCTAACGATTACGCTGGGCTGTTTAATAATGTTGCCTGCATTACTTGCTATGGCAAACCCTGGTGCACCTGTTGTAGCGGTTTTAATTATGGCGGTGATTCTATTTGGTTTCCAAACTGCAATTGGCAATGTGCAGACTTTACCAAGTGATTTATTCGGTAAAAAAGCGGTTGGTACATTGTCAGGTTTCTCTGGAATGGCAGCGAAGCTGGGTGCTGTTGGTTTAACTTCATTAGTGCCTTATTTAACTGCTGGCGGAAACTATACCCCTGCGTTTGTTATTGGTGCTTCATTAGCTATTACCGCAATGCTGGCTGTGTGGATTTTAATTCCAAAAATTGAACCATTAAAAGAACCTAAGTAACGGTTCGTTTAGCGGCAGAGTAACCAATGTCTGCCGCTTACTTACAACAAAGGTAAGTTAAAAAATGAAAAAAATATTCTTTTTAGGTGAGTGTATGGTCGAGCTGAGAGCGGTTGATAATACGACTCTCAACCAAGCATTTGCTGGTGATGTGTATAACTCTGCTGTATACCTAAAACGTTGTTTTAATGAAATTAATTCAGTTATTGTTACTGCGCTGGGTAAAGATGTACTCAGTGAGAAAATGCGACATTGTTTTGCCGCTGAGCAGCTGGGAACGCAATTAGTTTTTGCTCACCCAGAGAAAGTGCCTGGTATGTATTATATCGAAACTGACGAACATGGAGAGCGCAGCTTTACCTATTGGCGAAGCGATTCTGCAGCGCGTAAAGTTGTAGATTTTTTCAATCCTGCAGTCATTGATGAACTCGCCTCTGGTGACATGTTGTTCTTCTCTGGTATTTCACTTGCCGTGATTGAACCTAGAGCACGAGATATATTTTGGCAAACCGTTCGAGATTTAAAAGCGGCGGGTGTTACAGTAGTTTTTGATCCTAACTATAGAGCAAGGTTGTGGCAATCTGTAGAAGAAACAAAGCAACAATATGAGCTTGCATTTAAGTCTGCTGATATCACTTTGCCGGGTGTTGAAGACTTACAGGTATTGTATGGGGTGAACTCGGTAGACGATGTGTTAGCCCATATGAGTCAATTCGATATCAACGAAATTGTTGTAAAAAATGGCCCCGAATCAGTATTAACCTTGGTTGACGGCCAGCTGCAAAGTCATCAGATCACACCGGTGGAAAATGTAGTTGATACAACATCGGCAGGCGATGCATTTAATGGTGTTTACTTAGGTGCACGATTATCCGGGGCTTGTGTTAGCGATGCTGTAAGTAAAGCTGCTAAAGCCGCCGCCATTGTTATTCAGCAACCTGGCGCAATTACCGCAAAAGATATTTTCAATCGGGCAATGGTTGACTCACAGTAATAGAATTTAAACGAAAAGGCTTCAATGGGGTGCCTTTTCGTCTCAACACATAATAAATATTAAGAGAGATATAGCTATGACTCGCTTTACTGAACTCATGTCGGGACAAACACTTCTTCCTTTAATTCAAGCTGATACTGCTGAGCAAGGCGTTAATATAGCCAAAGCAATGGCTGCTGCAGGATTAGGCTTGGTTGAAGTTGTGCTGCGCACCGATGCATCTTTAGCTGCAATTAAAGCTATAAAAGAAGCTGTACCATCGTTAAAAGTGGGTGCTGGCACAGTGATCAATGCTGAAATTTTACAGCAAGCACTTGACGCAGGTTCTGACTTTATTGTTACACCCGCTGTTTCTCCAACCTTGCTTGCGGCGTTGAAAGAATGCCCTGTACCGGTTGTTCCTGGTGTATCTAATACGGCTGATATTTTACTGGCGTTAGAAGCTGGCTTTACAGAGCAAAAGTTATTTCCGGCTTCACTATCAGGCGGCGCACCATTTTTAAAAGCAGTTTCAACCGTGTTCCAAAGTGTCAGTTTTTGTCCGACTGGCGGCGTAAATGCACAAAATAAACACGAATACCTTGCCTTGGATAATGTCATTGCTGTAGGTGGTACGTGGATAGCACCTAAAGAGTGGGTTGAACAAGAGAATTGGCAGGCGATCACTGATGCCTGTGTTGAGGCGAATAAAGCGTAAGGGTCTATGCAGAATGGGTTATCTACTAGCACAAGTAAAACCAGGAGTCATTGTTGGTGATGATGTCACAAAGGTGTATGAACATGCCCGTGAGCATCAATATGCATTACCTGCAGTTAACGTGATCGGCACATCTTCGATTAATGCCACTTTACAAGCGGCAAAAAAAGTACAGTCCCCCGTTATTATTCAGCTTTCGAACGGTGGCGCCCAGTTTTTTTGTGGCAAAGGCCTTGTTTTACCTGAGCAACAAAGTGCTGTGCTTGGTGCTGTAAGTGCGGCTAAGTATGTTCATACTGTTGCTGAGCATTATGGCGTGCCAGTTATGTTGCATACGGACCATGCAGCGAAAAAGTTACTGCCGTGGATTGATGGTTTGTTAGATGAAGGCGAACGTTACTTTCAGCAAACAGGGAAGCCGCTTTTTAGTTCGCATATGATCGACCTTTCTGAAGAGCCATTAGAAGAAAATATAGCTATTTGTGAACGTTATTTAGCACGTATGGCAAAAATAGGCATGACCTTGGAGATTGAGTTAGGTTGCACAGGTGGTGAGGAAGATGGAGTGGATAACAGCCACCTCGATAGTTCTTCTCTTTATACACAACCAGAAGAAGTTGCCTATGCATATGAAAAATTAAGAAAAATCAGCCCTAATTTTATTATTGCAGCTTCATTTGGCAACGTTCATGGTGTTTATAAACCAGGTAACGTTGTGTTGACCCCTAGCATTTTGAAAGACTCCCAAGCTTATGTTTCACAGAAGTTTGGTTTACCGCACAATAGTTTAAATTTTGTTTTCCATGGTGGCAGTGGCTCAGAGCAAGATAAAATTGCAGAGTCACTAACCTATGGCGTAGTGAAAATGAACATTGATACCGATACGCAATGGGCGTGTTGGGATGGTGTGCTGAATTACTATCAAAACAATAAAGAGTACTTACAGGGACAAATAGGTAACCCTGATGGTGACGATAAGCCGAACAAAAAATATTATGATCCGCGAGTTTGGCTAAGTCACGCAGAGCAAAACATGACGATGCGATTATTGCAGTGTTTTACTGATCTTAATTGTGTTAACAGGTACTCATCATGAAACGACTAATTCCAGTGTTAAAAAGCGATGGTGTGGAAACCGATTTAATTATGTTGATCCGCACCATTTTAGCGACCAGTAAAGAAATCGCATTTCGAGTAAGCCAAGGTGAGCTCGCTGGGGTTTTAGGATCGACTTTGGATGAAAATATCCAAGGTGAGGTACAAAAAAAGCTTGATGTGATCGCCAATCAGTTACTTAAAGATATGTTACTTGAGGAAGACTGTGTGGCAGCAGTTGCATCTGAAGAAGAAGATCATGCTGTTCCTGGTAACCCTGCTGGTCGGTATATTGTCGCGTTTGATCCGCTAGATGGTTCCTCAAACATTGATATAAATGGTCAGATAGGGACTATTTTTACTATTTACGAAAAACGTGATGATGTGCCTTATGACAGTGATGAGCAGTTTGTGCAAACAGGTAGCAAGCAGTTATGTGCAGGTTATGTACTGTACGGTCCTGCTACCTTACTAGTGATGAGTACCGGCGGCCCAACTCGTTGTTACACGTTGGACTTAACTCACGGTGGGTTTTTACTAACAACAGAAAAAATGTCAGTCGCACCCGATAGTAAAGAATTTGCAGTCAATATGGCGAATTACCGCTATTGGCATGAAACGATCCAGGCTTACTTTGATAAAGTGCTCTACGCAGGCCCTGAGTTTGAAAAAAGCTCAATGCGATGGAGTGCAGCTATGGTGGGGGATGTTCATCGAATCTTATCAAGAGGCGGTACATTTCTTTACCCTGAAGATAAACGACAAGGTAATGAAAATGGCAAAATAAGATTGCTTTATGAAGCCAACCCTTTGTCGATGTTGATTGAAAACGCCGGTGGGCAAGCGAGCTCTCGCGGTCAGCGAATTTTAACCATAGAGCCGACTAGCCTTCATCAGCGTGTACCCGTTGTAATGGGCTCACCTGCGAGTGTGAGTGTTTTCAATAACGCTGTTTTTGAGCAATAACAAAAGCAGCTTATCCGCGCGGAGAATGCAATGATAAAACACAATATATTTCTGCCTGCATTAACATTATTAGCGACGGTTGCGTGGCATTGTGGTGTGAATGCACAACAGCAAGCAGCTGCTATTCCACAGTCGCACCAGCAATTAACTGCAGGTGTATTGTTAGGTGATTTTACTAAGTTAGATGCAAGTAAAACACCAAGCGAAAACTTTGATTTACTTAATTGGTATTTAACTTTACCCACAGATCTTAATAAAGATCAAAAAGCAGATATCGTTTGGGAAAAGCCATTAAGTGATGGTTTTAAACTAGAGCCATTATTTTACACGGCTGCAGATGGTGGAATGGTATTTGCCTGTCCTAACCAAGGTGCCAAAACCTCTAAAAACACTAAGTATGCCCGTACTGAATTACGTGAAATGCTCAGACGAGGTAACACGCGAGTAAAAACTCAAGGGATCACGGAAAATAATTGGGTATTTAGTTCAGCTCATAGCTCAGTAAAAAGAAAAGCTGGGGCAGTCGAAGGCAGCTTGGAAGCAACGCTCGCAGTTAACCGTGTATCTGTAACCGGAGACATAAAAAAAGTAGGGCGCGTTATTATTGGTCAAATACATGCGACTGATGATGAACCAATCCGCTTATACTATCGTAAGCTACCTGATAATGAGCATGGCGCTATTTATTTTGCTCATGAGATCAACGACGGCGATGATGTATGGGTAGATCTTGTTGGTAGCCGCTCCCACACTTTGGCTGATCCCACTGACGGTATTAAATTAAATGAAAAGTTTAGTTATAAAATTACTGTGGAAAATGATGTTTTGTTTGTAACCTTGATCCGTCAAGGAAAGCCTAACATTACTAAATCTATGGATATGAGTGATAGCGGTTATAGCAAAAACAATCAATATATGTACTTTAAAGCCGGTGTTTATAACCAAAACAACACAGGCAACCCCCAAGATTATGTTCAAGCTACTTTTTATCATTTAAGTAACCAACACTAAAAGCCCTCCAAAAGGTAAACAAAGTACAGAGTGCGCTGTTTACCTTTTAGCTCCCCGTTCAAAAAGCGTTTTATCCCATTATTAAAATTACATTCTGGTTAATATTAATTGGTAATAACAGTGTGCTTACCTTGTTGGTGAGTTGTCACTGCTTATTGGTCATACCCGATGTTGTAGTGGTTTTCTGACTTTTAGCAGTGGTGTGAATTAAATGTTATGTTTTTTGAGCGGATATAGTGGTAAATTCTTTTCGATTATGGTTATATTACCAAACAAGTTAACAATTCATTATAAAATTGACTTTTTGGTAATAATTTTAAGCTGTATTTTGGTAATAACACACAATAACTATTAGAGATTAAACCATGAATTTGGAGAATAGAGCCATATGAACTTAAAAAACTTTGCACTTTGTGCCGTCGCGCTGGCAATTGTAGGTTGTAATTCAGACTCGAAAAATAATGATAACACTTTGGGCTCTATTGCTCTAACTGGTACTCCCCTGTCTGGCGAAACGTTAAACACGTCTGTTACTGATGCTGATGGTATCTCAGGAGATATCAATTATTACTGGTATGCAGATGGTCAATTAATTGCAGGTGCGAACAGCGCATCATTCACACTTACTGATGAACAAGTTGGCTTTGCGATTTCAGCTCAGGCAAGCTACACCGATAATGGCGGCACGAATGAATCGCGCGTTAGTAACGCTACCGCAGAGGTTGCCGCAATTGCTTATGATGCAGCAGTCGCCATTACTGGTAATGCATTGATTGGTTCTACCCTTACAGCCACAGTCAGTGATCAAAACGGTTTTGATAGTGAAACCGTTGCTTATGCTTGGTTTGCTGATGGTGTGCAAATTGATGGTGAAGTATTACCTGAGCTGGTATTAACTGAAGCACATGTCGGTGCCGTGATCACGGTAACTGCAACATTTGTAGATGATCGTGGGTTTAGTGAGTCAGCAACGTCTGCTGCTACCAGCGCGGTTGAGCGAGTTAACGCTCAAGGAATGGTAACAATTAATGGCACACCCACTATTGGTAATACAATGGTTGCAGTAGTTAGCGATGAAGACGGTGCAAGTGGCACAATCACTTACCAATGGTTAGCGGATGATGTTGCTATTAGTGGTGAAACTGCAAGCGAATATATTGTTTCACCAGCGCAATTAGGCCAAGTCATTACGGTAAAAGTTAGCTATACCGATGACAATGGTTTTACAGAAGAAAATGTCTCGGCAGCGACATTAGCGGTATCGGAAGAAGCGGTTAATATCGATGGTACGCTCAATATTATTGGTTCTGCGCCATATTTATCAAACGCCGTGTTAACTGCAGAATTGGTTGAGCAAAATGGTTTTGATGAAGCGGGTGTCACTTATACATGGGCCGCTGACGGTGTTGAGATTGCCAACAGTAACAGTAAAACGTTTACACCCACTGATTATGCAGGAGCGATAATATCTGTAACTGCAAGCTATACTGATAATGATGGCTACCCAGAAACAGTGACTGGCTCACTTGACTCATTAGTTTATACGCAAGTGGTTAATAACGCTGCTGAGTTGGCTACCGCATTAAATGGTGTGGTAGCGGGGTCAGTGATTGGTTTGAACTCAAATCAATACGCCGATCCAGCTGAAATACTATTAACAAACGCTGTTACTATTCGTGCTGTTGAAGGGCAAACACCGGTTATTTTAGGTGAAGCGTGTATCCATGTAGCTGCGGGAGTTGATGGTGCCGCTGTGACTGGCCTTACTTTTAAAAACATAGATACGAAAGCAAGTTCATTTTGTTCCAATGAAGAAAATGCGGTTATCTATTCAGAAGGAGATAACTTTGTTTTCTCTGAAAACACCATGGATGGCGACCAAGCTGATTTAAATAAAACTGATTATCATTGGCTGGTGTTAAAAGGTAATTCAGCACTCGTAGAGCGCAATACCTTTAGTAATCGTAATAATGCGGCAAAAGGGTCAGTGATTAAAATGGCTTCATCGAGTGCTAATCACCTTGTACAGTACAATTTGTTTGGTGAGAGTATTAACCCTAATTATGCTGATTCTAGCTTATTATTATTAAATGTAGGTAGTACCACAGGTACTGATGCAGCTGATACAGCAAATTTCACTATTCAATACAATCGCATTGATAACTTTGTATCTGGCCGACGTTTAATGCGCGTGCAAACATCTGGCGCGAAAATTCACGGTAATACAATTATCAACCCTAACGGCGCAATTTCGTTAGAAGACGGTGCATTTAATACCGTAAGCGATAACATTATCATTCGCACTACAGATGTTAAAGATAGTAATGATCGTCCTAGTGGTGTGTTAGTAACACCTTTAGGTCATAAAATTACTAATAACTATATTGCGGGTATTCGTGCTGATGGTAAAGAAACAGGAGGCATTGTATTTACACCAAACCCATTCTCACAAGCTACGGGTGGTGTGCCAAATTCGGGCAACCAAGCAATTCTTGATGGCTCAGGTGATTTTACGCTTTCTGTAAAAAATAACACTGTGCTTAACTCTATCCAACCTATTGTGTTTAGTACTGAAGTAGGCTCTAAAGCGGGGGTTGGCGACTGTGATGAACTAACTCCTGATAACAATGCCGTACTTTATGGCTTAACAAAGAACTTCTTTAAAATTAATTTTGACGCTAACTTAATTGCTAATGGTGTTGGTGAAAAAGACAATTCACTAGCAACAAGCCAAGGTTACTTTCTAAACTTTGATTATGCTTCTTCACCTAGCGCCCATGCTTTTGAATATGATTGTGACTTAATTAATCACACCGTTTCTAACTTCTCAAATAACTATGGTTTCACAGATAGTTATGCATCTGGTGATGTTGAAGATGACTTCTGGGTAGATTTTAGAAAAGAAAATGGCAATGGTAATTTTGATTCTGATGGTGCCGTCGACCAAGACCCAGCAGCCAACGGTAAAGAAGCGCCCGCACTTATCACCGCAGATAATACATTAACTGAAACAGAGCTTAGTGGTGCTCAAGCAATCGCTGGTGCTAAAGGCCTACACTATATTCAAGCCTCAGAAGTGGGTGTTGGTTCTACTTGGAAAGTACAACCTGAGTAAGTACCGCACTTATTTTTAGACAACATAAAAAGGTAGCGACAAGCTACCTTATATAATAACAACGGAGATCTCGACATGTCGTTGAACAAAGAACACACAAAGATTACTGAATTACATATACAGGAACGCACTCGGTTTGCACTGCGTCCTGTTGCTAAGTTAGTTAAAGCCACAATGTTTGCCGGTGTGGCAGGTTCGCTTGCATTTAGCGCTCATGCACAGGAAGCGCCTGCACAAAACGTGGCGGCTGAAGATGATGGCATTGAAATTATTAGTGTAACGGGTTCACGTAGAACGATTCAAAATCAAATCGCGATTAAACGTGAAGCAACGACTGTAGTAGATGGTCTGTCTGCTGATGACATTGGTGATTTACCAGCGCTTTCTATCGGTGAAGCACTTGAGTCAATCACAGGGGCTGCATCACACCGTGAAAATGGTGGTGCGACTGAAATTACGATTCGTGGTTTAGGCCCATTCCTAAGCGCAACGCATATTAACGGTCGTGAAGCGACAAATGGTAGTGGTGATCGCTCAGTAAACTTCTCACAGTTTCCATCAGAGTTAGTTAAAAAAATAGCGATTTATAAGACCCAAGATGCATCAATGATTGAAGGTGGTGTAGCGGGTGTTATTGCACTTGAGACAGTTCAGCCACTTGATTTTGGTAAGCAGCGCATTCAAGGTGAAGTTAAAGTCAACTACAACCCTGATGAAAGTAATGTAGAGAACTCATTACAAAGTGATGTGGGCTTTCGCGGTACTTTTAGTTATGTAGATCAGTTTGAGTTTGATAATGGTCAAGCTGTAGGTGTGTCGTTTGGCGTGCAGCGTCAAGACATCAGTCAACCAGAAGCGGAATACAGAAGTTCAAGCCCAACTGGCTCTTCATTATGGGCGTGTTTAAACGATCCAACCAATACCAATGAAGGTTTCTATCGCAGTAGTGCTGGTGATTGTGAAGATCAGGTAAGTGGAAGTAGCAATCAAGGCTATCAGACCGCGATTGATCCAGATACAGGAAAAGCTCAAAGCGATGGTACACCTTATGCGTGGACCGGCAGTAGCCGCAGTTTCCGTCAAAATGAAACATCAGACGAACGTGATGCAATCTTTATGGCGGTACAATACCAACCTTCAGATGTATTGGATATCAACTTAGATGCGCAGATTTCTGATAGAACTCAAGCAGAAGCTCGCCATGATTTACTTTTCTTACAAAAACGTGCGACACCTGGCATCACCGGCCCTTCGTTGGTGACTAACCAAGCAGGTGGTATTTTACATTGGGAAGGTGAAGAGCGAATTGAATCTGCAGGCGAGCAATTTTCTCGTGAAGAAAATTACCGTGGCTATGGCTTGAATGTAGATTATCAAGCGACAGATAACCTAAATTTAAATTTTGATGTTTCTTACTCACAAACTAAGCGTGAAGAGTTGCAAATTTCAAACCGTGGTAGAACTGTTGACCGCCCATTCTTTAGCTGGGATATGGGAGAGCATATTCCACACTTTACACTTACTGATTTTGATGTAACGGATATTTCAAATTATACCGATAGCCTACGTACACGTCTTGACCGCGAAAATGCGCGTGAAAATGAAGTTATCGGTGCACGCGTTGATTTTGAATACACATTAGGTGGCGACGTATTTACCAGTATCCAAGGTGGTGTAAGAACCTCAGAGCTGACGTTTGTGCAATATGGTGGTAATCAAGGTAATGGTTCTCGTACTGAATATACACTGGATGAGAGTGTGACGCCTGCGTTAGATGTACTACAAAGCTGCCAAATTGATTTCCCTGAATCAGGCTTTTTATCAAGTGTGTCAGATGGTGATATCCTGACTCATGTAGATAGCGATGGTAACGTAGTTGCTAGCGGCACAGGTTCATCATGGGCAACCTATGACAATGTCTGTTTTTCACAAGCACTGGCAGCATCTAATGGCGGTGCGTTTGCTTACCCAGAACTTGAGTATGAAAATGCAGGTACTATTGATGTAACAGAAAAAACCACCTCAGTTTACTTAATGGCGAATTATGACACTGAAATGTTCGGCAAATATATTCGTGGTAACTTTGGTGTGCGTGTAGTTGATACTGATGTTACATCATTAGGTTTTAGAAACACCTTTGAAGTAGTTACGAATGAAGATGGTTCATTGACACTCGTGCCTGGTGAATCGCTTGAGCAAATTGAAGGCGGTGGTGGTTACACTGAAGTACTACCCAGCTTCAACCTTGTAGTCGATTACAGTGAAGATATTTTATTACGTGGTGGTATATACCGTGGTATGTCACGTCCTGATCCAGCGAACTTAGGTTATAGCCGTACTTTCCAAACGGATGAAGAATCGGCACCAACATCACTTGGTGACTTATTCGTAGGTGTAAATGGTTCTGGTAACCCTAACACGCAACCGTTAATGTCTTGGAACTACGATGCTGCTTTTGAATGGTATCCTAATGAAGATGCTATCTTCGCCTTTGGTGTTTACTATAAACAATTCCAAGGTGGATTCCAGCAACAAACGGTATTAGAAGACTTTATCGTTGGCGGGCAAACGGTAACATTGCCAATTACTAACTCTGTAACCACAGATGAAGAAAGTGACCTATTTGGTATTGAAACCTCAATCACCTATCGTTGGGATAGCGGTATTGGTATTAAGCTTGGTTATAACTATGCTGATACAGACATGGAGTATGAAGACAGTTTATATGGTGATACTTACGTTACTGACTTAGATGGTAATACAACTCAGCTAACAGCTGGTATTGTATCACCTGCATCGGTACCTGGTTTCTCAAAGCATGTACTGAGCAGCCAGTTGTATTATCAAATTGGCGATTTCGATACAGCGATTATCTATAAATATCGTAGTGAGTATTTCCAACCTTACACGAGTAACTCAACCCGTTTACGTTATGTTGATGCGGTTGGTGTATGGGAAGCGCGTGCATCATATAAAGTTAATGAACATGTACGAGTTAAACTCGAAGCAATTAACTTATTTAGCCAGCCTAAATCTCAAGATTACTTTACTGAAGGTAACCTAGGTGAAGTTAATGATTATGGCCCTCGCTTATTTGCAGGGGTATCTTTCAAGTTTTAATTAGTTGAAAGTAAACAAAAAAGGCGGGTAACCGCCTTTTTTTACAACTAAAAATAATTGGTTAGCCAATTTATGTTGTGAAGCCTTTATAACCGCTACATTAGTCTTATAACATAAAACTTTTCCTGCTCCACAAAAAAACAAATCCTAATTTGATGTTAATAATCAATTGGTTATTAAAGGTTTTTGTTAGTTTGTATTATTGGTAATAACAATTGGTTGATGTTTTTTTAAAATGTTATTACCAAAGGGGTTGATCTTTTTTCATTCAGGTGTAATTATTTGGTTAACCTTTTGTGAAGGCAAACGGTAACAAGACAACAAGTAAATAAACATAGCATTCGATCACACAGGAAAAACTATGAAGCACAAATTATCTAGCGTTACATTAGCGATACTTTCAGCTACGGCATTAAATGTTGCATCAGCACAAGAAACAGAAAAACAAGTTGCAGATGATGTCGAAATAATTGAAGTATCAGGGATTAGACAATCACTCACCAATGCTTTGGCAGAGAAGCGTTCAGCAGATAGCCTTGTTGAAGTTATTCAAGCTGTTGATATTGGTAAAATGCCAGATCAAAACTTAGCAGAGGTATTAGAAAACATTACAGGCGTACAGATCACCCGTGAAGCGGGTGTTGGTACAGGCGTTCAAATTCGTGGTACTAATGCCAATCGTACAGAAATAAATGGGGTATCGACTGTTGGTTCAGGTTCAGGACGTACTGGTATTAGTTTTGAAGATGTTTCTGCATCGATGATCTCTGCTGTTGAGGTGATTAAATCACCACAAGCAAAAACAATCGAAGGCTCTGTTGGTGGAACTATTAATTTACGTACAATTCGCCCACTGCAGTTAGATGGCACGCTAGGATCGTTTCGTATTCAAGGTGAAGATAGCAGCTTATCAACTGATGGTATTAAACCGCGTGTATCAGCTGCGTGGGGAGATAACTGGGAATTAGACTCAGGTGGTGAATTTGGTGTGGTATTGAGTGCCAGCTACGCCGAGCAAGATGTAACCGCATTTCGCCCACGTGCAGACCGCGACAATGTTGTAGCAGCTGATAGTGGTGCGGCAAGTGCACAATCTTTCGATTTCTTACCAATCCAATTTTTGATTCAAGATTATGATAACTATGAATCAGAAACCATGAACTTTGCAGGTAGCTTAGAGTGGGCGCCGACTAGTAATACAAAATTCTTTTTTGATGCCGTAGTGAATGACCAAGACCGCCGTCAAGAGAGCTCGCGTGTGCAAGCATCAGGCGTAAGTGATTTACGCAATGTATCTGTGCCAACTGAGTTTGAAGATGTTAATTTTGGTGTCTTAGATGGTCAAGACTTAGGCAGCATAAAAGCGGCATTAAAAGGTGTGATCCCAGTTGAAGATGGTGGTGGTGATGCTAACTTACGTTTTTCAAGTGACACAAACTCACGCCAAACAGATAGCCAAATATTTAGACTTGGTGGTGAGTGGCAAGGCGATGACTTACTATTTAGCGTAGAAGCTTCAACTTCTCGTTCTAATTCAACAACACCGAGTTTCAACACAACATTAAACTTTATTAACCCTAATGTTGCTGTGAACGATTCGAATGAAAATGGTACACCATTTGAGTATGACTTAAGTGGCGGGGCATTGGCGTTTGGTATTGCTCAAAGTGAAGCAAATGCACCAACAAGTGCTCAGCTTTTAGACCCAGCTAATGTTGTATTACGTGATGTTAACCAAGGACGTGATACCACAGAAAACCAAGAAGATGCATTCAGAGCTGATTTTACTTATTATTTTGATGAGCTTATTAGATCTGTTGACTTTGGTTATCGCTATAACAAGTCAAGCAGCACATCAGACCAAATTCGTGATAATGTTGGTTTGAGAAGTATGGCTGAGAGCCCAACGGGTGACTTATTTGCAGAACTATTGGTAGCGGGTCCTGATAACTTTAACGCTGCAGATGGTCGTTCTTTATTTATTAAAGACTTCTTATTAGTGAATCCTGAGCTGGCCGGCTCTAACCCTGATTATGTGCTTGATGTATTAAACGATGCAATCGTTGCTAACAATGCCATCACAGGCTCTGATCGTGCACCAATCAGTTCACCTACATCACAAGTTAGTGCGTTCTTTGATATTGAAGAGACCACACATGCATTATACGCACAGGCAAACTTTGAATATGAAATGTTCCGCGGTAACTTTGGTGTACGTTACTTACAAACAGATATCACCTCTACTGGTAATTCAGTAACAATTGATGGCAATGGCGATCAAGTCGTTTCGCAGATTGTGTCTGAGGCTGATTATGATTTCTTATTACCACGTATAAATATTATTGCTGACGTTGCTGAAGACTTAATTGTTCGCCTTGGTTGGTCAAAAGATATTCGTCGTCCTGATTACGATGACCTATCTACCTCAGTTTCATATAGCACAAGCCCAAATACAGCGGTAGCTATTGGTAATCCGGGTTTAGAGCCAGAAGAAGTAACTTCATTTGATATCTCTACTGAATGGTATTTCGCACCATCAGCATTAGTGAGTGTAGGCTATTTCCATAAAAAACGTGAAGACTTACATGTAACTAAGCAAGTTGACCCATACGAAGATCCAGCGACGGGTTTCCGCGACACCACAGGTCCTGCTTGTGAAGGTGGTGGTACATTTAACCCTATTGCCGATATCAATGTATTTGGTCCTGAGCCTGGTGTAGGTGTATGTGTACCAACACAAACAACCGTGAATGATTCAGATACTCGTACACAACAAGGTATTGAACTTGCGTTTCAGTATGATTTATCTAGCTTTGAGAGTGACTTAGGCTGGGCATCTGGATTTGGTGTAATGGCAAATTATACGTATCAAGAGTCATCAGGTGGTGAAGCAATTGATAATGCGATAAGCCGTGCTAATGCAGTATTCGCACTGACTACAGGTATCTCAGACATTGAAGTTTCAGCTAAACAACCGTTGATAGATTTATCTGAAAATGCCTATAACTTTACTTTGTACTATGAAAAATATGGTTTCTCAGCGCGTGCACGTTATACATGGCGTGAAGGTTATCGCTCAGAAGACTTCGGTAGTACATCAAGTTACCCATGGGGTTTCCCAGTGGTACAAGAAGACCGTGGGCAGCTGAATGCGAGTGTGAGCTACGATGTTAATGATCAGCTCAATATTGGTGTTGAAGCAGTTAACTTAACTGAATCAGAAGTAAGCCAGTCTTGTGTAAATGGTGGTTCGCTATTGTGTTACCAAGGTTTAACTGACCGCCGTATCACCTTTGGTGTGAGCTACCGTTTTTAAAAACAGTGTGTGAGAGTATCAATTAGGATAATTGATATTAAAGCAAGCCTTTATTAAGGCTTGCTTTTTTTTGTTCTCAGCCCTAAACCACTTTTTAATCTATTAAGTTACTGAACAGTTATAGCAACACAAGTTGCTAGGTATTACTGTCGCACAATGATTTATACCAATCGACTTAAATATTTAACCATTCTAGCGGGCTAAATAAAGCGCTAACTGCGTTATAAATTTTTCATGTAGAACAACTACATGTCAAAATTTATGCCTTGTTATCACTCCATTTATCTGTCGCTATAAATGGTCAGTAACTTAACACGATTGGTATTATTTTTAGCTTAGTCGCAGAATATATCAGGGGATTTAGTGCAGATATAGAACGACAAGGATACAAATAGATAAAGGCACAGTAATGTGCCTTTTAAGGGGATTTAAATTTCTTTTACTGTGTTAAATGAGAGATAGAATACAAACCACGTGTTTCACTGGTTTTACGCTTTATTTCTTCCAATGCTTTTTTCTCACTGGCAGCGAAAAGCGCATTGATCAGGCGGTTAAAGTGATTATGCATCGCTTTACGCGCCGCTGATGAATCATGACTTGCGATAGCGTCATAGATAGATGTGTGCTCTTGTAAACGTTGTTCATCACTTTGTGAACATACATCATCATAAGCCGCAATAATTTGCGATTCAGTGCGCCTGAGCTTCCATAAATTTTGGATAGACATAACAATAGCGTTATTGCGCGTTGATTTTGCAATTATTTCATGAAAACGTTGATCTGCCTCAATAGCAAGCTCAGGTATTTGCATATCGGCTAGGCTTTGCTTTAAAGCAGCCAGCTCGTGCTCTTGAATTGTTGCTGCGGCTAATGCAGCTGCCTCTGCCTCAACTAATGCTCTTGCCTGCGTCAATTCAAATGCACTGATAGGTTGGTCGCTAACGGTAACTTTGTTGCTATCAGTGACAAAAACCCCAGAGCCTGTTTTTACTTCAACACGACCTCTGACTTCAAGCGCGATAATCGCTTCGCGAATTGTTGGCCTACTTACTTGGTGAGTTTCTGCTAATTCACGTTCTGCTGGTAAGCGGCTACCAACATGATAGACACCTTGATCTATCGCGGCTTCTAACTTATCAACAACGTTCCAAAAACGTCTGCGCCTCTTCATTTTACATTCCCCATTTTTTATATACTGCGATTGCATGTTAGTGAGTTAAATTAGTAAGCGACAGATAAAGAGAAAATTACGTCGCTTAATTGGTAAATAAATTGGTAAAAAAACAACCTTAATTGGTAAGTTACCTTTCTTATTTTACCTTGTCAATTTGCTTTTGTTTTTTATTTAACACAAGGCGTTAGCATTGATTAAAATTATCTAAGTTAATTAAGTATTATTATCATTTTAAACACTTTTAATCGCTAAATATGGCTAATAATTTTCCACCTCTACAGGCTTGATTTCCTTGTAATGGTACAGCATTTACCGCAGCAAATCACTTCTGCTTAGTCATAAGTAATTAATAAATGCTTTCTCGCACTAAGTAGCGAAAATTCTATTTAATTATAGAGTAAATAAACATAATTATTGGCCAGTAAAGTTAATCTTAGAGCGTGCATTAGTTCTGATGATTTGATCTATAAATGTGAATGGATTTTGAATTTCCATATATATTATATTAATCAACAAAATCATTGTCATATTTAAATTGGGTTTAAGAAGTAGATTTAAATAAAAAGGTCATGTAGATAGCGCTGCTAGCTTGGTGAACTAAATGTTTTAAAGTTGAACTCTTAAGAAACCTCTGAGGTTCTAGTTAAAAACCTCAGAGGTAGTTTATTAAGGTTTTGTTGCCTCAGTGAAACGCGTCATTTCACTTATATTAAGTGTGCCTTGTTTACTATAGATGCCAACTTGACGTTTGTCTAAATCATAAAGTCTAAAGCTTAGTGCTCTAAAATCATTGATATATGCGGTGCCAAAGCCACTTTCTGGTTGTAAAAGAAGATCCACTGTTATGCCCTGTTTTAAATCAATTGGAACGACAACTTGTGAGTCTATTCGGCTTTCTGAAGTAGGTGCTGATTGCTCACCCAGTACCGCAGGTAATGCTGCTGCTCTAAATTCATCAGCTAGAAGGTAAGCTAAGCTGTTGTCTGAGCCGTCGTCATTATGTAGATCAATAAACTGTATAAAGGCTGTTTTTCCAATGAACTCTTCAACATCCCAGGTTGTCCACTGTATGCTGAGTTTATTATTCTCATCGGGTTGCGTATCTTTACCTGATTGACTGCGTACAATTTGGCCGTCAACTACAAGCACAACTGCAGTTGCTTTTGGATGGTCGAACTGGTTTGAACCCCCACCTATTTTGAAATTAATATATTGCTGTGAGATCACAAATGACGGGCTATCCATTGTTCCTGTTGCAGAATTTCCGATCCAGCCTAATGCTGTGCCATCTTCATCAAAGCCATCTGCAAAACTCGAGAAAACTCGTTCGCCAACATTGTTGCTTACATCGCCACCCCACCAACCTCCATCTAGCTTAGAAAAGTCTCCGGTTAGATTAGTAAAACCGTGGGCTGCTAGGGTGTTATAACCGCCGCAGCAAAATTCAAAACCAGCTATATGCTGAGTTAGATCTTCTTCACGACGGAATAAAGGTTCACCTTCTAGTTCAGGTGTGAGGGTGACGTTAGAGCTTGATTGAGAGAGTGAATCGCCGAAATAAAAAGTGGCTGTTTCTGTGGCTGTGTTTATTTCTATACTAGCCGTTTGCGTACTCTCTTCATAGGCAGGAAAGACCAGAGCAAATCGGTTGTCGGTATCGTCACTTGAAATATTAAAATGAAGACGGTTGATTTTATTGTTACTACCTAGTAGCACTTGATCACCTGGTGAAACCAATAGTGAATTATCATTATTGGTTTGTGCTGATTGGGTTTGTGTATCTTCATCTACTGGTGTAGCTAATGCGCTTAAGTACTGCTCAGGTATTGATACCGCTAGTTCTCCCGATTCAGTCATTGATATTTGATGGATTGCTAAGTCACCGCCAAAATCAGCGCGGCCTATATTCGAACGAGTATTTTTATGGGCAACCCAACCAAACATCAAGGTTTGAGTAGGGGAGCTTGTAGTTCTCCCTGCATAGTAAAATTCTCCATCGAGTGAAGGGTATTTACCAGTTATCCACGAGTCTTCATTTTTTACTAAATATTTTACATCTCGCTCATGATCATTTTGATCAGAATAAATGATTGCTTGTCCGTTATTGAAACTCACCCAATCAGGAACTTCAAAGTTAAGTGGTTTATCTGCAGTATAAATCGGCTGTTGTGCCTGCCAAGTTTTGAGATCGCTAGAAGTATAAAGAGCAATAGCTGCATCTTCGTTATAGCGGCTCGTTAATAACATCCAGTAGTTGTTAGTTTGTTCATTATAAAAGACTTCAGGATCACGAAAATCAAAGTCGCTGTATGATCCTGTACCACTGAATGTGTTATTAACTTGCTTTTCCCATTTAGTCAGCGTGTTATCTGTTGCTGTTGCATGCATAACAGCTTCAACAGGAGAGAAATCGAGGTTATGTCCTGAGTAAAATAAATGAGCCATGTTGTCATTATCTTTAATAACACTCCCAGAGCCCGTCCACTGGTCTTGTGTTTGTGCATCGCCCGTCGCTTCTAGCACTCGTTGTGGAAAAGTACCGTTAATTAAATCCGTAGTACGCGTTAGATACCAATCATGAAATGCTGTGTCAATTAAGTAATAAATATAAAACTCACCGTTTAAAAATACCGGGTTAGGGTCTGCCATAGTTAATGGTAACGGTATCGAGTGTTGATTCAGTTGGGTGACGATACTTTCACTTGAAGGCTCAACGGCGGCATAATCGGATAATTTAAATTCATCTGCCATAATAAAAGCCAGTGCTGCTTCGTCAGCAGTGTTATCTTGGTCAATGATTTCAATAACAGCCGTTTCACCGATTAAGCTATTAACATCCCAAGTAAACCAGTCGAGCTTGTCTGATAGCCCGTTACCTGTAGCATGCCTAACTATTTTGCCATTTATTCGTAGGACAATTGCCGTTGCTTTTTCACTATCAAATGTGTTTGTACCACCGCCAATTAGAAAGTTAATATAACTATGTGTAATCGTGAATGGGGGTGAAGATAGCGTGCCAGTGGCTTCGTTTCCAATCCAACCTAGCTGGGTCCCGTCAGCGAGGAAACCATCCGCTCTACTAGAAAAAATTCTTTCACCAACATGATTCGTGATGTCTGCAGCCCACCAACCACCATCTAATTTGGCCATATCGCCAGTCGCTCTAAAATCATGATTTGCATAGGTATTAAATTTACCGCAACAGAATTCAAATCCCGCAATATTCTGTTCTGCATTTGACACGCGAGAAAATGCGGTTTGACCCGTACTCGCAGGCGCAGTGGTTGTTTGTATAGCCTTTATTAATTTACTATTTTGACTAGGCACTTTGGCTGCACTGTCAGCTTGGCGAATTTCGTCGACCAATAAATAAGGTAAGTCAGTATCTGAATTATCATCAGAGTGATGATCAATAAATTTAATTTGCGCTTGTTGAGAGTTAAACTCTCTAACATCCCATGTTTGCCAATCAACTTGCATAGCAGCATTGGTTCCACTTGCTTGGCGAACTATCTTATTATCAATTAAAAGCGCAATTGCAGTTGTATTAGCGTCTGTTACACCATTATTACCACCACCAATTAAAAAATTGATATAGTTTGATTGTATTGTAAATTTAGGACTTACCATCGAACCTGTCGACGCAAAGCCTAGTTGGCCAAGTGCCTCACCTTCTAAGTTAAAGCCATCTGCAAAACTAGAAAATACGCGCTCACCTAAGTGACCTGAGATATCTGCAGCCCAAAAACCACCGTCTAACTGTGCAAAATCACCTGTTAGCTTATCAAACCCGTGAGCTTGATAAGTGTTATAACCACCACAACAAAATTCAAAGCCAGACAGTGCTTGCTCAGAATTTTCTGGGTTGAAAAATAATGGCTGACCTTCGCTTTCTGGGTTGCTGGTTATTGGAATGTCATCTGTATTTGCCTCGTCATCGCTATCATTTTCATTTTTATTTATGACGTCATCTACAGTTTGTCCGTCTTCAAGAATGATGAGTGCATAATCATCTTCTTGTTGGGTTTTGTTATCACCAGAGCAAGCCGCTGTTAAAGATAGTAATACCGCAAGCCCTGTTTTTTTCCAGCAAAGAGTGATGTTTTGCTTTGTTTTCATGTTAATTCCTCGACAACTTTTTGTTGTGCTTGTGTGTGATTGTTTTTATTAATCAATTAATTAGACAAGAGCTGCGTTAGTTGCGAGTAGCTTTTTTGCCATTAATAAAAGGCTAATTCAGCAAATAAACAACGTTGTCTTTTTTTAAGGTAGATGGTATCTTTATTTTTTGCAACATGAATTTTACATAATAATCTTAATCATGTTGCGAGAACAACTTTACTATTCGTCGCCATTTCCCTTGACTTGGCTCGAAGATATCGTTGCTGATTTATGGTGTAAAAACTTATTTGGCAAATGACCTAAATAATATAAGAGGGCAACTCGGTGAGTATTGTAATAAGCAAAAAAAGAGCTGAAGAAATCAATTTAACATGTTTTGGTGAAGTGCTATGGGACTGTTTTGATTCTGGTAAGCGTTTAGGTGGTGCGCCATTAAATATGTGTTTTCGCTTTAATTCACTTGGTTTAAAAGCGCATATGATTAGCGCGGTTGGAAACGATGAATTAGGTCAAGCATTACTATCTGAAATTAACGAAAAAGGGCTCTCTACAGAATTAATTTCTGTTCATGAATCTAAGCCAACAAGTCTTGTTGAAGTGGTACTTGATAAAAATGGTTCTGCTCAGTATCAAATTATTACAGATACAGCTTGGGATAATATTAGTTTAACTGAGCAGATCAGGAATACAGTTAAAAATACTGATATCTTTGTTTTTGGTAGCTTAATTGCTAGAACTGAGGGGTCTTTTAATACCTTAAATCAACTGCTAGCTGACGCGAACTTTAAAGTTTTTGATGTTAATTTACGTGCACCTCACTATCAATTAGAAAAATTAGTCGCTTTAATGAATCAAGCTGATTTCATTAAGCTCAATGACGATGAGTTATATGAGATTGCTAAGTTAATGGGGAGTAAATATCATTCACTTGAACAGAATTTAGCATTTATAGCTAAACAAACACATACAGACTATTTATGTGTTACCAAAGGGAATCACGGGGCTTTGCTGTCTATAAAAGGTAAAAACTATTATAACTCAGGTTATCACGTTGATGTAGTTGATACGGTTGGAGCTGGGGATTCTTTTTTAGGCTCACTTATATATCAACTCTGCATGGAAAGCCCACCACAACAAGCTATAAATTTTGCTTGTGCTGTTGGGGCAATGGTCGCTCAACAACAAGGGGCTACGCCAATTTTATCTCATCAATTAATAAATGCATTTATTGAACCGCAATAAAGAACAATAGCGTCTTAGAGTAAAGATATCCTAAAAGAATTTGTAATTTATGTTGAAGTTATGTTTTCTTAGTGTTAAAAAGACAACGTTGTTTAAAATGAGCTGGAAGTATTATCGTTTTACTCACCTAGTAAAGCTTTTAACTTTGGGTATTATAAAAAAGCAAAAAGACAACGTTGTTAATCTGTAAGTATCTACCTTAATGAATTTGACAAATGGGGACACACACAATGCAAAGATTTCGCAAAAAGCAACTTGCTACGAGCATAAGTACTGTATTAGTAGGTTTGATCTTACCGTACAGTTCTATAGTAGCTTCACAGGAAGCACCAGAGCCAGCAGAGGATGATGGAATTGAAATTATCGAAGTTTCCTATGGTTATGGCAGTGTTAAAAAAGATGATTTAACCGGCGCAATAAGTACGGTTAAGTTGGAAGATGTCGTTGATATGCCCTCTGGTAATATTATGCAAAATCTACAAGGTAGAGTGCCTGGCTTACAAATTACAACTAATGGCTCTCCTGACTCTACTGCAACGGTAAGGATACGTGGTCAAGGTTTAGGACCACTTGGAAATAACGACCCGCTGTATGTAATTGATGGTATTCCTACAAAGTCAGGAATGCATGAGCTTAATAGTCATGATATTGCTGATATTCAGGTTTTACGTGATGCCGCAGCCGCAAGTATATTTGGTGCGCGTTCAGGTAACGGTGTAATTGTTATTACAACAAAAAAGGGCAGTGAAGGGCTGGATTTTAATTTTTCAGTTAATCAGTCTCAAGATGACTACAGCTATGATCTAAATCCACTCAATACTAAACAGCGTGGGCAGGTTGTATGGCAAGCGGCTGTTAACGATGGTTCAGATCCAAACGCAGCAAGCCCTTTATACAGCTATGATTGGAATGGTGACTACAATAACCCTCAATTAAATTCAGTGATCATTCCTACCTATACAGACCCACAACAAGTTCAGCGTCCTGCTGATACTAATTGGTTTGATGAGGTTACTCGCACAGCTAAGGTCACAGATCTTAATTTTTCATTATCAGGCGGCTCTGAAAAAGCCTCTATTTATAGTTCCTTAGGTTACTTTAATTCAGAAGGTGTTGTTGATGGATCGGAGTTTGAACGCATTAGTTTTAGGGTTAACTCTGATTACCAACTAACCGATAAATTAAAAGTGGGTGAAAACTTCACTGTCACTAATCAAGAATCTAACTTAATAAATGCCCGAGCGGGTGAGATTTTAGGTCTGGCAATTGAACAGCAATCTATTGTGCCTGTTTACAATGATGAAGGTGGCTGGGGTGGGCCTGTTCCAGGTGTTACTGACCGTGATAATCCAGTTAGAATAATTGAAATGAATCGCGATAATGTTAGTCGCTTCAATAAGTTGATGGGTAATATATTTGTTGAATATGAGGCTATAGAAGGGTTAACTCTAAAAAGCACCGTGGGCCTTGATTATGGTCAATATTACTTTCGAAACTATACCCGCGCTTTTCAAGCTGGTTCATTGAACTATGGAGATCAGCTTTCAGTGACTGAAAACTGGAATAGCAGCTTCACTTGGACAAATACAGCACAGTATGATTTAGATGTTGGTGATAATCACAGCTTTGTTTTTTTAGCGGGCACGGAACAAATAGATTATGAGTACGAAGGTTCGGTAGGTTTTGGTTCTGGTTTTGCCTCTGATGATCGTGACTATGCACATTTATCACAAGCAACGGGAGATGTGCGTGTTGAAGGTGATGGTGACAAGTGGTCACTTAATTCTTACTTTGCTCGAATGGACTATAACTATGATGATCGCTACCTCGCTGGGCTTACAATTCGTCGCGATGGGTCGTCACGTTTTGGTAGTAATAACAGTTATGGTAATTTTCCTGCGGCTTCAGCTGGCTGGGTTGTAAGTAATGAATCATTTTATGATATTGAGTTTTTAAGCACCTTAAAAGTACGAGCTAGTTGGGGTAAAACAGGTAATCAAGAAATTCCCACTGACGCAACATATACAACCTATCTTAGTCGTTATGCTACGCAATCATTGTTTACTGACTTACAAGATGAAGGTACCGCTTATGATATAGGCGGTGCAAATGGTGGAACGCTACCATCAGGTTTTGTTAAAGCACAAACAGGCAATGATGACCTAAAATGGGAAACTTCAACGCAAACAAATATCGGCATTGATTTTGGTATGCGTTATGACACGATTTACGGCAGCATCGATTGGTTTGAAAAAACCACTGACGATATCTTAACGCTTACTAACCCAATTGCGACACTTGGCGAAGGTGCACAGCAATGGGTCAATGGTGGCACGATAGAAAACAGCGGCTTTGAATTTATTATAGGTTATGCTGATTATCTTACATTCGATAGCTTGGATGATGATATTGATGTTGATATAAGTTTTAACGTTTCCTCCGCTAAAAACAAAGTTGTTTCCCTTCCTGAAGATGTTGTTAATTCATTTGGTGGCAATGGAGCTGATAAAACAATTGTTGGCCATTCCATTAACTCTGTATATGGCTACGTTGCCGATGGTCTCTTTCAAAATCAAGCTGAAATTGATGCACATGCAACGCAATCTGGTGCCGGCTTAGGAAGAGTGCGTTGGCAAGATCTTGATGGCAATGGTGTCATAGATGAGAACGATCAGACATTCTTTGCAGATACCGATCCTGACTTTATGTATGGCTTGAATATGAACTTTAAATACAAAGGTTGGGACTTTACGATGTTTTGGCAAGGTGTTGAAGGCGGCCAAATTCGTAATGGTTGGCGTGGGTTCACAGACTTCACTTCACTCAATATAGGTTCTAATTACGGGGATCGCGTACTTGATGCTTGGTCAATCAATAATACTGATACTAATGTTCCTGCTTTAACTGCCATTGATAATAATGGGGAAGGTCGTCAATCGAGCCTGTTTTGGGAAGATGGAACTTACCTTAAATTACGTAACTTATCTATAGGGTACAGCCCCGATGAACAATGGTTGAGCCAATACGGTATAAGTTCTGCGCGTATTTATCTACAGGGTAGTAATTTATTAACAATTACACCTTCTGGGATGCTTAGCCAAGATCCAGAGACACCAGATGGTACTTTCCCTATTCCAAGACGTATCACGTTAGGCGTGAACCTTTCTTTTTAATTAAAACGACAACGATACGAGCACAAATTATGAATAAAATTAAAACAGTTTTTGCAGCGACAGCATTGGCCCTTTCTGTAGCGTCGTGCGGTGGTTCTGATCTTGATGTGGCACCATCAGGAGTATTAACACAAGAGCAGGTTTCTAATAGCGAAAATATAGATGCGTTAATTATTGCAGCTTACTCATATTTAGGTAATGACCATTACACTGCGCCAAACTTTCTTTGGCCGACAGGTAACCTACGTGCAGGTGATGCTCATAAAGGTGGAAACGGGCCAGGAGATATTTTTGCTTATCATGCCTTATCCTTGTATCAACCTTTAGTGCCTGATATGGAGTCTTTTCCGCCAGATCTAATTGACTTGAATAACAAAAAGTGGACGCGGAATTATACAGGTATATCTCGTGCCAATGCCGCTTTGTCCGTTATACAAAATGCTTCACCAGAGATCGAAGATAGTGCAGCTAAACAAGCTGAATTACGATTTATCCGCAGCATTTTTTACTTTGATCTGAAAATTCATCACAAGCATATTCCTTGGATTGATGAGAGCATGAGTCAAGATCAAATATTAACTGCAACTAACCGTGATTTCACGGACCAAGAACTGTGGGACAAGATTGCAGCAGATTTTGAGTTCGCAGCCAATAACTTGCCAAATACCCAAGAGGATGTTGGTAGAGCTTCAGCTTTATCTGCTAAATCTTATTTAGCTAAAACACTATTGTATCAGGCCTATGAACAAGATGAGTTACACCAAGTAGTTAATATTAATAAGGATAAATTAGCGAAAGTGGTGACGCTTGTTGATGAAATTGAGGCAGCGGGCGTATACGACTTATTTGAGGATTACGCTGATAATTTTTTATTTGAAAGCGAAAATGGCAAAGAATCAGTGTTTGCCATTCAGCGCTCCTTAAATGACGGTTCACCCGATGGCAGAGGAAGTTGGCCGAGTGCGTTAAACGCGCCAATGGCTGGAGGTTTTGGTTGCTGTGGTTTTCATGTTCCAACCGAAAACTTTGTCAATGCTTTTAAAACCGACGAACAGGGTTTACCACAATTTGAAACATTTAATGACTTTAATTATGACATGACCAGTGACTCTGTTGACCCTCGTTTGGATCATACCGTCGCAATGGAAGGTAAACCGTTTAAATACGATGAAACGTTAATTCATGGTGGGGATAGCTGGGCGAGGGCGCCAGGAATTTATGGCAATTTTACAGCGATGAAAGACTTAGAACATCCTGATTGTAGCTGCCGTGGAGAAAATGGTCCTTTCCCTATCTTCTCGCTTAATACGCCATTAATTCGATACTCAGATGTTCTGCTTTGGAAAGCAGAAGCGTTAATTGAATTAGATCGATTTGACGAAGCCTTGACAATCATTAACCGCATCCGCTCAAGAGCTCAGCAGAGCACAGGAAAATTACACAATGCGAGTATTTATAACATCGGCTTATACACCAGCTTTGACTCTAAAGAGCAAGCGCGCACTGCATTGCGATTTGAACGCCGCCTTGAATTAGGATTAGAAGGCCATCGCTTTTTTGACTTAGTACGTTGGGGGATAGCAAAAGAAACTATTGACGGTTACTTATCAGTTGAGGCTGTAAGAAAACCTTATTTAGTTGACGCTATTTTTACCAAAGGGAAGCATGAGTATTTACCTATTCCAAATCAGCAAATGATTTTGAGTGGTGGCTCTTATACACAAAACCCAAATTACTAATCTGTAGGCGAAGGTGAGCCTAGCTCACCTTCGGCAACATTAAGTCAAAAAGAGTTATTATGAAAAAAATTATTTATTGGTCAATAACGGTCGCTGTAGCTGGCTTTTTATTTGGCTTTGATACGGCGGTTATATCTGGAGCAGATAAACCGATCCAAGCCTTGTGGAATACAAGTTCGTTATTTCACGGTTTATTTATTATGTCATCCGCATTGTGGGGAACATTACTCGGCGCATTAGGTGGAAATTATCCTTGTGATAAGTGGGGTCGAAAACCAACGTTAATTTTAGTTGGCGTGCTATTTTTTATTTCAGCACTTGGATCTGCAATGGCTCAAGACCCTTATACTTTTGCCTTGCTAAGATTTATTGGCGGAGTTGGGGTCGGTATTTCATCAATTGTTGTGCCTGCCTATATCTCAGAAATTGCGCCAGCCAAGTTTCGTGGCCGCTTAGTCGCTCTTTATCAATTTCAAATTGTGTTTGGTATTTTAGTTGCGTTTGTTTCTAATTTCTTAATAGCGGGTACGTCAGCGATTGATTGGCGTTTAATGCTTGGGGTTGAGGCTATTCCGGCTTTAATTTATTTACTAATGATTTTAAAAGCACCTGAAAGTCCTCGTTGGTTGATTCAAAAGAAAAATCAAATAAGTAAAGCGCGAGCAATTTTGATTGACTTAGGTGAAGCAAATCCTGATAGCGTTTTAGCGGCGATTGAAAGTGATAAAAAACAGCATACAGAGTCAAAACTGTTTGGTGGCGCTTACAAAAAAGCTGCTTGGTTTGCATTTCTATTTGCTGCTTTCAACCAATTATCAGGTATTAATTTCATTATTTATTATGCACCACGTGTATTCGAACTCGCGGGTCTAGATGTGAACCAATCTTTATTGTCTGGTGCTGGTATTGGTATGGTTAACTTATGCTTTACCATGCTTGGTTTATCTTTAATCGATAAATTTGGACGCCGTTCGCTGATGTACATAGGGTCAATCGGTTATGTTCTTTCGTTAACTGTTATCGCATGGGCGTTTAGTACGGGGACTGGTGGTTTGACGGTTGTTGCGTTTGTCTTTGTATTTATAGCGGCGCATGCGATAGGCCAAGGAACCGTGATTTGGGTCTTTATTGCTGAAATCTTCCCTAACACAGTACGTTCAAAGGGGCAGTCTCTAGGCTCAGGTACACATTGGTTCTTTGCTGCTGCTATTACACTACTGATGCCATTTTTCTTAGAGCAATTTAGCCCAGCAGAAGTCTTCGGTTTTTTCACTTTAATGATGTTAGGGCAATTGATTTTTGTCGCTTGGTTTATGCCTGAAACAAAGGGGCGCTCATTAGAGGACATTTCACTTAATTCAAAAGATAAGCATGGAGTATTAGATGCGAACGGTTAATTTAATTTTAATTTCATCATTTTTAACGGCGTGTGGTATGAATAATCAGACTAATGATAGCAACCAAAAACTAGTTGAGCAGCCTGATACAGAGTTGTTTCGTCCTGCATATCACTTTACACCACCTAAAAATTGGATGAATGATCCCAATGGTATGGTGTACTACCAAGGCGAATATCACCTTTTCTATCAACATAACCCAGATTCATCAGTTTGGGGCCCAATGCATTGGGGGCATGCTATAAGTAAAGACATGGTTCATTGGGAGCATCAAGAAATAAAGCTTTATCCAGATGAGCATGGAACTATATTTTCTGGTAGCGCTGTAGTTGATTGGCAAAACAGTAGTGGTTTTGGCAGTAAAGAAAATCCACCTTTGGTTGCGATGTACACCTATCATGATGAGGAAAAAGCTGCACAAGGAGCGATTGATTTCCAAACCCAAGGATTAGCATACAGTGTAGATAAAGGGCGCACGTGGAAAAAATATGAAAATAATCCAGTTTTAAAAAACCCTGGCATTCGTGATTTTCGTGACCCCAAAGTAAACTGGCATGAACCAACTCAGCAGTGGACAATGGTGCTTGCCCAGGATGATCATATTGGTTTTTATACATCAAAAAACCTAAAAGATTGGCAGTTTGAAAGTAATTTTGGACTGGAGTGGGGGAGTCACGCTGGAGTATGGGAATGTCCAGACTTGATTCGAGTGAAAGTAGAGGGAACGGATCAATATAAATATGTTTTATTAGTTAGTATTAATCCAGGGGCACCAAATGGTGGCTCGGGAACACAGTACTTTGTTGGCGATTTTGATGGAAAACAATTTACTTTAGACGAAGAATATCAGCAGAAGCTGGCTTCTACACCTGCTGTCTTTCCTAAAGGACTAAATTTTTCAGACTTTAAAAATGGCTTAAGTAAATGGCAGGTAACAGGTAATGCATTCCATGTAGAAAATGACCAGCAAGGAAATGCAGTGCTCAGCTCTTTTAATCAATCAGATAAAGCAACGGGTACGATATTATCTCAGCCTTTTACAATCAACCATGACTATATCAATTTTAAAATAGCTGGTGGAAAGCATGAAAATAGCACCGTAATGCAACTATTAATTAATGGTGAAATAGTTAAAAGTGCTAAGGGGAATAATTCAGGTAATATGGTTGAGAGAGCGTGGGATGTTAGTAATCTTAAAGCTAAACAAGGACAAATAAAAATTATTGATACCGAGGAAGGTGACTGGGGGCATGTCAAAGTTGCAGATATAACTTTCTCAGACGAAGCGGCCAAAGCAAAGGTTGAACCTTCAATTTGGTTAGATTATGGTACTGATAATTATGCAGGTGTAACTTTTTCTGATACTCAAGAGAACCGTCATTTGTTTATGGGGTGGATGAGTAATTGGCAATACGCTAATGTTGTGCCAACAACTACATGGCGTAGCGCTATGACAATTCCCCGAGAACTAAAGTTAGTGGATACGGCTCAAGGGGTTCGTGTAGCATCAGAGCCAGTTAAAGAACTACAAAGTGTTCTGTCCGAGCCTCAAATTAAGACTAAGCTCACGGGTAAAAATAGTTATCAACTTGATGAATTATTTAATATTATCCCAGGGCAGTTTAAATTTAGTTTTAACTTTATAAATGACAACCAAGCTGTTGATATTATACTGAGTGCTGACTCAGGTGAGCAGACAGTGCTAACACTTGACCCTGTGAAGGGAGTTATGACCTTAGATAGGACGCAAGCAGGCTTAAGTGACTTTGAGCCAGGCTTTGCATCTATTCAAACGGGGCCACTCGACAAAGGTCTTGAGCAATATGATATTGAAGTATGGGTTGATAAAGCCTCAATAGAAGTATTTGTAAATCAAGGGATAGGTACAATGACATCTATTGTTTTTCCAACGCAGGCTTATCATAAAGTGAATGTAAATGCAGCACAGGAAGTATCTCTGAGTGAAATCCAACTAAATAATATTATTGGAAATAACTAACTTTTGAGCGGCTCTAAAATAATTTAGCGCCGCTATTTTTTGTCTGAGGCTATGCGATTTATGAGTAGCAATTACCGGCTATTAAGTGCAATTTTTTTCGTGTATTTCATGGCATGGTCTTTTTCATTTTCGCTCTTTCCTATTTGGCTTAGTCAAGAAGTTGGCCTTAGTGGCGAAGAAGTTGGTATCGTCTTTAGTATTAACTCACTTATGGCTTTATTTATTATGCCTTACTACGGCATATTCCAAGATAAGTTAGGCCTTAAAAAAACGCTCCTGTATTTTATTGTATCTTTCATGTTGTTAATTGGCCCATTTGTTAATTATGTTTATGAGCCTTTATTACACAACTACTTTTACGTTGCAGTGGTACTAGGGGGACTGGTCTTTTCATTTGCATTTTTAGCAGGCGTCGGTGTTTTAGAAAGTTATATTGATAAACAAAGCCGAATTGCCAATTTTGAATTTGGAAAAGCAAGAATGTGGGGATCGTTTGGTTGGGCCCTGGCAAGCTATTTTACAGGACTCTCGTTTAACCTTGACCCCAATCTAAATTATTGGCTGTCTAGTATTGCTGCCGTTTGTTTAATCGGGTTGTTATTTTTTGTTAAAGTTAACTTACCAAACCAAGACGTATCACAACCTTGTTTTGTTTCAATATCTCGTCAATGTAAAGAGTTTATTGAAATAACAGGTCTTTGGCGGTTAAGTGTATTTGTGGTTGGTGTTAGTTGTATTTATGGTGTTTTTGATCAGCAGTTTGCAATTTACTACACGACATTTTTTGCAACACAAGAACTAGGGCGTGAATACTTTGGTTACTTAACATCCGCACAAGTGATTTTAGAAGCTTTTGCTATGTACTTAGCCGTTAAATGGGTCAATAAATTAGGCGTAAAGAGTTCATTACTATTAAGTGGCGTGCTAATGGCGTTAAGAATTTATTTTTCCGGAGTTGTTGAGGATGCATGGGGTATAAGCTTTTTAAAGTTAACGCATGCAATAGAGCTTCCGCTGATGTTGATTGCACTATTTAAATACATAAATATGCACTTTGAGGCTAAGTACTCTGCCATGATTTATATTATTGGTTTTCAATTTACGGTACAGCTTATGGCATCAATATTAGCAATTATAGTTGGCGGAATATATGACCAGTTAGGGTATGCGCTAACTTATCAATATTTAGGAATGATTGTGTGTGTGTTCATTGTGGTATCGTGTTTTGTGTTAAAAGCTGATATTGCTAAAAAGAATCTCGTTTGATCAACTTAAACGGTAAATGTTGATGAACAATATCTGTGCGGCATGCAATGAGATATTCCATAGCCCAGCGCCCCATTTCATGATGTGGTAGTGCCATAGTGGTTAAATTTGGTTGTAATAACTCAGGGATGCTGCCCCAGTTATCGAAACTAGCGATACCAATATCTTCACCTATAATCATGCCTTTGTCATGGACTACAAAGTAAATTTCCATCGCCATAGGGTCTTGTCCACAAATTATTGCATCGGGCTTGAAGTTATCAATAATCCTGGCCGCAGACTCTCGAGATGTTGAGCGCTCAACGCCATCATCGTGCGTCACTATAACCGATTCTATTAACAGATCGCTTAATGGTAAACCGTGCTGTTTAAATGCTTTTATTACGCCTTCTTTTCGGCCTTTTGCAGCCACAATGTCTTCATTCAAATTTAGAAACGCAATTCTACGATAGCCTTTACTTATTAATGCTGAGGCAATTTCTTCACCGGCTTGCACTTCATCGGGCACCACGCAGGGTAAGTTATTATCAACTGGGAAACAGTTGGCTAAAATGGTTGGGATTTTTTTTAATTCATCAGAAACTTGAACAGCACGATGATACATAGCTGAATATATAACGCCTTCAACTCTGTATTCTAAGAGGCTTTCTATTGCTCTATCTATACTTTCTTGGCTGTCGTTTACATTAAGAATGAGTAGTTCTTTGTTTGTTTTCCATGCAATTTCTTGCGCACCGCGGATTATATCAAATGTATACGGAACACTGAGCAGCTCATCGGCGATGATCGCATAAATATTGGAGTTTTTCCGCCTTGTTAGGCTTGCAGCTCTGTTCGGGCGATAACCTAACTCTTTAATTGCTTTGAGCACTTTCTCACGATTGACATCTTTTACTGTGGAATCATGATTTACTACACGAGATACAGTTTTAAATGAAACACCAGCGTGGGCTGCTACTTGCTTAATTGTAACCATACTAAAATAATACCTCCTGTGATTAAGAACAGTATACCAGCAGATTGAGATTTATTTATATGTTTTTATGGCGGTTTTACAATGAATAATGAACATTTTATGCTGTTTAAACTTAAGGCCTTGCGGCGATTTTTATTGATTGAGATCAACAAAACAACATAGGAGAATAGGCATAATTCGCGGCTGTAATTTTGTGCTAGAAGTACTAGCTCTAATTAATGAGGTTAGAGAGTGGCTTTACTCATAAATAGTAAATGCATTAACTGTGATAGTTAATTAGTCTCCACCCAAAGTCTTTTAAAACAGTCTGTTACAATGTTGTGCTACGATTTGTGCTACGAATTCGTAAAATGTAGTAGTACCTGACTAGTATCTAAAAAGTTTGCTGAAAAGGCAAATGGCAATAACTAAAGAGACGATGTTGGGGGGGGCGTTTATGTGCCAAAACCGGACTATGGTACTAACTCGTTTATGCCCCAAAGTAAGTTAGCGGGTACCGTCTAGCAAACTATGGGAAGTCCATAACTCATGTCTGGAGTTACTTAATGGAATTGTAAAGACTGGTTCTGCGAGGGCTTATTACCTTCGAGAGCATATGATTCGGTCAAGAAAAGTATCTGTTTAAGTGGTATATCTGTAGTGACAATGAATTTGGTATTTAATGGAGTATCATTAGAGTGAAAATATCGGCAATTCCAAGCGCTCAAAGTTGGTTAGAACAGTTTCTTCCTATTGATAGGAAAATAGCAGAAAACCTTTTGGATCAACTTGTTTATATCACCACAGATGATGTTATAAATACTTTAGGGGTTCGTATTAATGAGCTAATTGAAGGTTATAATAAAGTAGCCATTTTTCCTGTGAGAGAATTAATACAGGTGCAGGAGGATGAAACTGACGGGCTGGAAGAGGCACAGCAACAGACAGAAAGCTATTTTCCACTCGATGATGATGATGCAATACCAGTTGTTCAACCAAATAATATTCCTTTAGGTAGTGAAGCATTTGTATCAAATTTAATTACTCAGTTAGGTCGGAGGAATAGAGGTAAAGTTATTTCACCTGAAGGTAATGGTTTAAACCCGACTTTAAATAACCTACGAGCAGAGCGGGTCGATGCACTTATTCTTGTCGATGATTTAATTGGTTCTGGAAATAGAACTAAAGAATTTCTCGAATCAATTTATCAGCATCCAACTATAAAGAGTTGGTTGTCTGGAAAGCAAATTGAAATACATATTGTCAGTTATATGGCATCTGAAAAAGGCGAAAAACTGATAAATAAGTGGTGCAATCAATATCGTAATTCAACATTACACGTACTAAACCAGTGCCCTATGCTAAATATGAGTGATCTAGACCTTATAAGTTTGTGTAAAAGATATGCAGATAAAGGAGAAAAGTTGCCAATAGGATATGGAAGTAACCCTGTTAGGGTTGTTTTCGCTCATTCAGCGCCAAATAACTTACCCGCAATTCTGTATCGAAATAAAGCTAAATTAAAGGCAAAAGATACTAGCTTAAGAAGCAAAGTAAAGGTTTGGAAAGCTTTATTTCCAAGGCGAGCACTGGTAGAAACGTTAAAAGCCGAGTTATCAGCAGTAAAGCCTGTCACTTCAATAAAATACTTATTAATGGAACTGCTTCAAATTGTTCGATTAAACCCAGAAATTAGTGTTATTTCATTAAATGAACAATTTTCAGGAACGGGTGCTCAATTAAATTTGTGTAAAGATAGATGTATAAATTTCGGCTGGTTGCGTGAAGATAGAGCACACTTGGCTCTAACAGAAAATGGTAAAAAAGAACTAAGATTTATAAATAAAATTAACAAGTTAAAAATCATTGCTAACAATGAAGATAACTATTACCCTAACGGTATGAGTCGGGCCATGAGGCATGAAGACTAGTGTTAACCATGCGGCTTACGTATGGTGCATTACAGGGAAACCTGTAGTGTTCTCATTTAACTTTTTGTTAAATGAACTGTATTCCAAAGTTCGCTTTGTAATACAGTTTTGCTTTAAGGTTAATTTAAAGTAATGGAAAAGGCCTCGCTTTAATTCGCGTTTTACTGCTAAAGCAATTTCGGTCGTAGCCTTGGTCATTTGCTTTAGCAGTAAAATGCAAGCATCAAAGGTAGTTTTATGGCAATTGGACCGGCTCATATATATTTGAAGAAGGGAATTGAAAAAGGGATAGAAAAAGAAAATCTTCTAGCTATTTATAATTCCTCACTTCCACAAAAACGTAATTTTCAGACTTATATTCATAGTTTAGGTCACCTTTGTCATTTCTCGGGCGTAAATTACCATTATCTCCGACGTGTAATAAAAAGAGAGATAGACTGTTATGATGTTTATCCTATTGCAAAGAGAAGTGGTGGTAGTCGATACATATCGGCACCTGAAGACGAATTAAAAGACGTTCAGCGCTGGATTAATAGGTATGTATTATCAAATGTTAAGCCACATTGGCGTTGCTTTTCGTATCATGCTGAAGCTTCTATTTATAATGCGGCAAAAGAGCATTGCGGTTCTAAGTGGATAATTAAATTGGATATAGAAAACTTTTTTGATTCTGTATCTGAAATTGCAGTTTATAAATTGTTTAGAGAGCTTGGCTATAATCCATTATTATCATTTGAGTTAGCAAGAGTTAGTACAATTGAGCCGTTACGTATCAATAAAAAAATGGCTGCAAAGTGGGTAAACTATAATACTAGTTCAGATGAATTGCCTTATTCACGTCGCAATGTGAAGTACTTTGGCAGATTGCCTCAAGGAGCGCCAACAAGCCCAAGTATCTCAAACTTGGTTTTTAAAGGTATAGATGAAGAGTTTCAGTTTTTTTCTGAAAAAAATAACCTTATATATACTCGTTATGCTGATGATATTTGCTTTTCATCTCATGAAAAAAGCTTTAACAGGGAAAGTGCTCAACAAGTGGTAAGCTATTGCTCAAGTGTTTTACGTGCCAATGGCTACGCCACCAAAAAATTAAAAACAAAAATTATTCCTCCCGGAGTTAGAAAAGTAGTACTTGGTTTTAATGTTGATCATGATGAACCTAAGCTAACTAAAGCCTACAAAAAGAGGCTGGAATCACATATTCGAGGAGTAGAAAAGTTTGGTGCTATTGCTCACGCAAAGCACAAAAAATTTGATTCAGTTTTAGGTATGCTAGAGCACGTGTTGGGATTGGTTAACCATGCGAAATTAGTCGAGTATGGATATGCCGTAGGGCTTAAAAATAAACTTGATACTGCTAAACAGCGGCAAGGCTTTATAGGTTAAAAGTTAGTTTAAGTAATCTATAACTATGGTGTGACTGGACTTCCCAGTTTTCACTAGACAGTTTACTTTTGTAAAGAAAGGGCTGAAAATTAACATGGTAAATGTGTAATAATTCCATTTAACTTTACACAAATCACTTAAATTCTAATTAAATATATAAATATCAATGTATTAATATTATTTATGTTAATTACCTTTTTAAGCCAGCACATAATCGGGTAGCCGGAGGTCTCTAACCTCCAGCCCCCACACCACCCATCATGCGGGTCCGCAATGGGCGCTTCATCTCCCGTAATGAATATTGATCCAAATATCTCTCAATGACACTAAACCTTGTGACGCTAAATAGTCATTATCTAGCGCAATGTTAATTCCTTTTTTTTGAGCCTCTACAAGGGCCCTTGCGGTTGATACCGCAGGCTATGGCAAGTCGTTCGCTAAAACCCAATTTCATTAAACTGCGTACTTTAGTGCGTGCTATACCTTTATAAAAAGCGTCATTGCCGTCAGTAGCACATTCTTATCCTACGGCGGATCCAATACTCTAAATCCACCGTTAGGTATAAAAATCAAAGTCAAAAGCCAAGGGACAAATCTTGACTTCAGACATTATAACTACTGACTGTCCGCTCATGGCACAGACTGTGTGAAAACTCTGATCACCTTTTGGTCTAAGTATCTGCTGCTTATGATCGATTAATCTATACATTTAGTTCACTTAATATACTGATATTTATATAATAAGACTATTGATTCAGTCGAGGGTTGAGGCAATATGTCAAAGTTTATAAGCGGTGAAAGTCGTGACCAATCAACGTTATTTCCAGAATCGTTGGAAGATTACGTCAGTGAAGATAATACGGTCAGTTTTCACACAATCTGTGCCAAAATCAGACCTTCTGGCGTAACTCGTTTCTGCCCCAAAACGAGTTACGTCGCAAAATAAGAGTAAGATAGTTAGATATTTATCATAATGAGAATTTATGGAAATATATGAGGGCAGGGATTTTAAACGGGCCTCATAAGGATCATTTTAAGCACTGACTGGCAAATGAAGCTTGGTTCGCGACTAAACATCTTATATTCTAAATATCTATCTTATTAACACGTAATTTATTCATGCCGAATTTAGCTAGATCACTTATGATACTATTTACGTGTGCGTATGAAGAAGGCCCAGAATGCTGTCGGTGAATAGCACTCGATATCAATAGTTTTGACTTAGCTCTAGACAATCCAACAAACACAGTAGAACGCTCCTCGTCCAACTTCTTTTGATTCATACCAAATCTAAAGTATGAGTAATCTTCCAGTCCTAGTAATATTACTGCCTCAAATTCTAATCCTTTACTTTTGTGAATTGTCATCATTCGAACGGCTCCGACTCCAGAAATAAGATCAACGGCACTTGCCCACGAACAACTTATTTTTTTTGCTTCTTTTAGCTCTTCTAACACACCATGAAAAGTCTCTTTCATTAGTGTACCTTGTTGATATTGCACCCAATTTTTCTTGAGGTTCTCATCGAAGAACTCATTCATAATTTTGGTAGTTATATCAAATAGCTCATCGAATGATTTAGCTTCACCCTCTCCGTAGAAATTAGCTTTTCCTATTTTATTGAGTATTGTTGTTAGCACAAAATCGTTATGGCGAGAGTTACTAGAGCTGCAGTAAACATAAGAGTCTCTAAGACACTCCCACGCTTTCACATCCCTAGGACGGGTCAATAAACACAACAATGAGACTAGGACTTTGCCTAAGGGTTCGGAAATATAGTCTTGGATATTGCTTTCGTTTACACTTAAGATATTTTGCTCTAATAAGGCAATATTTAGGTTTTTACTATAGGTGTTGTTTGTATTAGCTCTAAATAAAATAGCTATCTCTTCAGGTTTTATTCTATCTTCGACGATCCATTTCTTTATTTTCAAAGATAGCTGCTTAGCCTCATGAGCTTCGTCATCAAATATAAGTAAGGAGTAATCTCTTTTGTTCAATGGGATTCCTTCTGTATTATAAATTACACTATTAGAATCAATAGGCCACCAATTATTACCGGTGTAATCAATAAACTGTTTAAGTTCTGGAGTTGTCCTAAAATTGGTATAAATTCTCTTTAAGTCGGCATTAAAATCTGACTCGAACCTAACAAATCCATCAGGCAAAGCGTTGGCAAATTTCATTATCGCTTGCTTTGTATCTCCTACAACCGTGATAACACTTTGTGATTCACAAAAAAGCTCCTTTACAAAATCATATTGATGGCCATTTAAATCTTGAAATTCATCAATAAAAACAAACTTGTATGTCGCTCTGATCGATGACATTAAAGTCGAAGAAGACTTTACAATTTTTAAAGCAATAATAGTAAGTTGGTCAAAAGTTAACTTGTCTTTGAAGTTGCTTTGTTTGGAATTAAAAACTAACTTGTAATCTTCATTCGGTTGTTCGTGTTTAGGTAAAATGTGCATAAACCTATCAACGATGCTTTTTGTAAAAGCTTCAATCGTAAACGAATAAAATCGATCAGATAGAACATTACCACATCTAAGAGATACTCTATCTTTTATATTTGAAGCAGATTCTCGCTTCCTAGATATAGATAAAATATTATATGGCCACGAACACAGTTCTGTTTCAAGTAAGAAGCAAGCTTTTTGAGCAAGAATTTCAGTCTTGCCTGCTCCAGGTCCAGCCATAATTGCAATGTTATTTTCACACTTAATTATATCTAAAGATTTTTTATCAAACTCTAGGCCGTCCTTTGGTTCCCACATTGAAGTATCAATCATTAAATATTACTCCGAGAGTTCAGAAATTTCTTTTTCTATATGCTTAATCATTTCCTTAATCCCTTTTGGGATTCGTTCGATATTTTCAGCTAGACTAAAATCAATCTGTTCTAAAGCATTTATGTGTGAAACTGGTTTGCCTTTACTACCGAGGAACCTGTAGTTGTACCATAGGAAAGTATCTTTATCTTTCATCTCATCATAATAATTATCAGCAATATCCTTTGAATACTTGGCCTTTAAAACAGCGGCTTTTAACGATTCCCATTTTTTATCTTGTGGACCATTCTCACCCGCCAGTTTTTCATTATAATTCTTAGGATAAGATTGTTGCATTGAGTAATCTAAATCTAGAGGTGTAGAAAAGAATACACCGTGCTGATTCAATAAACTCTCTGCAGTAGTATTTTGTATGTTGGATAGCTCATCAGTCATAGGGTTAGGGTTGTGCGTGTCCCAACCGGGAATACTCGTAATGGTTTCACTTTTTCCTAGCTTAACCATTTGATCAACGACGTACTTTATACGCCCCCAGCCGCCACCACTTCGACCATAATCCATATCTAAAAGTGTAACATATGGGATACCTAACCCATCTAAAAGCTTCCAAAAATGGTTTACATGCCTACCACCTAAAGGAGCAACAGACACGAAGCTATCATCAATATCAATACCGAATTTGGATAACAATTTTGGTATGACTACCTGTTCACTTTCACCCTCCCCCAAAATAACCAAACGGGCAAAGTAGATCTCAGGGTAAGCCTTAACTGCACCAGCAACAAATTTGTACAACTCATCTTGCTTATCTGGTAAGGGTATTTTTGAGACAACTGTATTTCTAGTTGCTTTATGCAACCTAAAGTAACGAATTTGAGTAGGTTCGATTCTTCCTACTAAACTAGGGGAGTGAGTAGTGACTAAAACTTGGGCATTTGTTGATTTGGCCAAAGAACTCATAGATTTAACTATTCTCCCCAAAAAGTGAGGGGCTAGATGGTTTTCTGGCTCCTCTAACGCTAGAAGGGTAAAAATTGGAGTATTTAGCTTTTTAGAATCAAAATGAACTCGGTTAGCTTGTTCTCGAAGTGCTTTTGACTCAAGCTCATGCACTGCTTGAATTATGGAGATATGTAATAGCGAGCGTTGGCCATCACTCAACCTATCCATCGTAGCCTTTCTGTTATTTGTTTCAGACTCGAAAGAGAGAGTGATCGTTTTCAAAAGCTCATCAGTCTGCAATGGCAAGAAGTTAACCTTCGCCCTGCTAAGATAGTCACCAGAGTACATTTCTCGCCAACTAGTTTGTAGCTGCTTTTCAATAAGTTTTATTGCACTGTTCTTAGAAATCTCTTCACTTGCTTTCTCAGTAAGCTCCAGCGCCTTTTGAAGCTCACCATTTTTACTTTGGTCCCACTGAATTGCATTTAACAATCGACCCAATAGCATCTTGGTAGATGAGCTAATTTCTTTGAAAGGGTTTCTACTTGCTGGAATGTAATGTACCTGAATGTTATTCCTATCAGATCTACGCAGCTCTCGACGTTTATCGCTATTGTAAGTATTACTATCACTCAGTATATAGTAGACGGTTTCATCTACGACACCTTCAGGAGAGATATCGTCAACTGTTAACTTTGCTTCAAGCCTCAGCCTAAGCATCATCTCATTGTTTGAAGACTTAAAACATAACTGGTTAAATATTCCTGCAACAGCGATCATGTCACCTTCAGATTCGACTTCGGGAAAGGTAAACCAAGCCTCTATTGAAAGTTCATCTGCTCTTTTCTCAATAACCGATGGACTATGAAAGTCATCACCCCTTATTTTTCGAGAAGCTTCACTGATACCAAACATTCGACTTATGAACTGGTTTAATTGAGCCGGACACTTTAATAATGGACAATGTTCTAATATTGAGGTGTTAAATGACAA
>NZ_AHCA01000002.1 GCF_000238355.1 Pseudoalteromonas haloplanktis ATCC 14393 | reverse complement strand
GGCTCTACAAAATGATAAATCAGGTGATCAAAGCTGATGAGAATCGGTGATCAAAGTCATGAGAATACGCATAAAGATGTATTCCTTATCCCACAAACTTTATAGTTGAGAAAATCACCATTGTTCTACATGAAAAATTTATAACGCAGTTAGCGCTTTATTTAGCCCGCTAGAATGGTTAAATATTTAAGTCGATTGGTATTACATACTATTACAAGTAATAAAGTGAAGGTTTGCCTAGGACTGAGATTTACTGCTGTAACGCTGTGCTAAAAAAAAACCTTGGCACTTTCGTGGCAAGGTTTTTTTATTAAAGAGACGTTGCTTATTTAGCTGTAAAGCTTACTGGGCGACGTTCTTTACGAGGACCGCTACGCTTATCACCGCGAGGGCCGTCATTGCGCTTCCTGTCACCAGCTGGGCGTTCGCTGCGCTCAGGGCGCTCAGAAGCTGCTTCAGCTTTTGTCAGTGTCATTCCCATTGGGCGTTTACAAATAAACACTTTTTGGAAGTGATCTAATACATCTTTCGGCATGTTTTGCGGTAGTTGTACCGTACTGTGACTGTCGTGAAGACGAATGTCACCAATAAACTTGCTTGAGATATCAGCTTCGTTAGCGATTGCACCCACAATGTTCTTAACCTGAACACCATGCTCACGACCCACTTCGATACGGTATGTATCCATAGGACCTGCATCACGGCTATTACGCTCACGAGGTTTTGAATCACGGTCACGAGTAGGGCGATCACCACGCTCGTTACGACGGCCACGATCACCACGGTCATTACGTGAGTTACGTTCGCTACGCTCACGTTGCTGAACTTTAACTTCTTCAACTTTAATTGGTGATTGTTGCTGTGCTAAACACAGTAATGCACCCGCTAGGTCTTCAGGAGTAAGTTCAAGCTTTTGCGCCATATTAGCAGCGACTTCATTAAAGAAAGTAATATCTTTGTTTTCAAGTGCAAGGCTAAGCTTGGCTTGTAATGCTGCGATACGTTTTTCTTCAACTACTTTTGCCGTTGGTAATTCAACTTGTGCAATATCTGAATTCGTATGACGAATGATATTTTTAAGTAAATAACGTTCGTTATGTTTTACGAAAAGAATCGCTTTACCAGTACGACCAGCACGACCTGTACGGCCGATACGGTGAACGTAGGCTTCAGAGTCTTGCGGAATATCGTAGTTGATAACAAGGCTTAAACGGTCAACATCTAGACCACGTGCCGCAACGTCAGTTGCGATAACAATGTTTAACATGCCGCTTTTTAAGCGATCAACTGTGCGTTCACGTGCTTGCTGGTTCATGTCGCCGTTAAGTGGCGCAGCAGAGAAACCTTCGCGCTCTAATAACTCAGCAAGTTGTACAGTGTCGTTACGTGTACGTACGAAAACAATCGCACCTTCGTATTGTTCAGCTTCTAAGAAACGAACAATCGCTTTATTCTTGTGTACGCTGGCATTCCAAAACACTTGCTCAACAGATGATACAGTTGAGTTACGCGCAGAAATATGAACCTGTTCAGGGTTATTCATATATTTGCTGCTGATGTTTTGAATTTGCTTAGGCATAGTCGCAGAGAAAAGACATGTTTGCTTTTCACGCGGTGTTTTTTCCATGATGTTTTCAACATCATCGATAAAGCCCATACGTAACATTTCATCGGCTTCATCAAGAACAAGCGCTTGTAAGCTGTCGAACTTGATTGTACCGCGGTTAATATGATCGATTAAGCGACCAGGTGTCGCGACAATAATTTGCGCGCCTCGACGAAGTGCACTTAATTGGATGCTGTAGCTCTGGCCACCATAAAGTGCCAACACTTCAACACCACGAGTGTGTTTAGCATATTGTTCGAATGCCTCAGCTACTTGGATCGCAAGCTCACGGGTTGGTGTGAGAACAAGGATCTGTGGCTGCTTCACAGACGGGTCAATATTATTAAGTAATGGCAGTGCAAATGCTGCTGTTTTACCTGTACCCGTTTGCGCTAGTCCCAGTACGTCCTTTCTTTCTAGCAATAACGGTATACATTGAGCTTGGATTTCAGATGGTGTCTTGTAACCCAACTCTTCAACTGCTTTTAAAATTGCAGGAGAAAGATTTAGAGATTCAAACGTGACTGGTTCTGACATTAATACGCCTCAACGAATTTAAAGAGGCGCGCATTGTATAGGAAATACGAGGCAATTGCTTGTATAAATTACAACTAATTTGTATGTGGTTGATGTTGGTCATAATTTAACCAGCTTGATTGAGGTCAAATTAAGCTGGTTAACATATTTGATACAGAACTTATTGATAAAGTCCAAGATTTTCTTTTGCGTATGCTTCAAACTCAGTGAAACCACCAATGTGTTTTTGGTCAACAAAAATTTGCGGCACAGTTGGACAAGGTTTACCTGCTGATTGCTCTAAATCAGCTTTACTGACGCCTTCTTTAATAATATCAACATAACGAAATTTAAAATCATCGCGTTCATCAGCTAGTTTCTGTGCAACATCTTTTGCACGAACACAAAATGGGCAGCCTTCACGGCCAAAAATTACAGTTAACATATCGCTCTCCTCGATTTAATTTGAACCTATCATAACTAACTTACTAAAAATATATAGCGTAAAAATGCGATTGGCGTATTCCATTTTTTTAATTGTCGGCACGTAAGCTAATACCTAATTCACTCGAATAGCCCATTGAACGGGCTGTGATCTGCAGTTGTTCATTAATTACATAATAAGTAGGAAAGGCGCTGATTTTATAATTTTTTTTGGTGTTTTTATCGCCGAGCAAAATAGGCATTGTGAGTTTTAGTTCGTCAACAAACTGTATAACCTCGTGTTGATTTTTATAATCAAGCGCAATACCAACGGCATTAATATCAGAGTCAAGTAGCGCTGCTTCTAGATTTGGCATGCTGTATTTGCACACCGTGCACCAGGGCGCAAATAAAGTATATAACAGTCGTTTTGCCTTTAAGTTCAGCAATACTTAAACGCGTATCAGTAGCGCTTAGTAACGGTAAGTTAAAGTAAGGGGCTGGACTGCTATCTGTTTTTAGTAAATTGCGTTCTTGGAATGCACTAACCAGAAAAAAGATTGTTGCTGCTAAAGCTATGTTTATTAGTGTACTGCGTAAAAGTTTCAAACACATCTCCAAGGTTAGTTGCATTTTTATGGTTGAATTAATTAGTTTAACCCTAAGGTCTAGTAAAACCATGTAAATGTTTAAATTTTATTTTTAACAGGAGAACATGATTATGAGTAACACTATACAACCGGCAATGAAAATGCCTACCTTTAAAGCAAATGGTATTGATGGCAAATCTTTTGATTTAACGCAGCGGCAGACTGATCTGCCATGGAAGATGATTGTTGTGTACCGTGGCAAGCATTGCCCATTATGTACCAAACAATTAAATGCATTGGCGAAAATGAAAGGTGACTTTTCTGACGCAGGAGTTGAGTTAGCTGCGGTTAGTGCTGATAGTTCAGAGCAACTTAAGCAGCATCTTAATGATTTAGATGTCAATTTTCCTTTATATAGTGGGTTAACTTTAGTGCAAATGAGTGATTTTGGTTTGTATATTAGTGAGCCTCGTAATGAAAATGAGACCGACCATCCATTTTCAGAACCAGCTATATTTGTACTGAATGAGCAAAATCAAATTCAGATTTTAGATAAATCGAATGCACCATTTTCACGTCCTGATCTAAATGCACTTCTATCGGGAATTAAATTTATTCGTGAAAACGATTACCCAATTCGTGGCACACTCGCGCCATAAAAGTACTTTGAGGCACGCTTAATGCGTGTCTCTGACATTTTTTTAAATTTTTTTATTTATTTACTTGAAAACAATTTTGCCGTCCATATATAGTTTAATGAGGACGCCTGATGGGTCCCAAACCAAACAGAAGTAATTGAAATTTATATTATTAATTAAACTTTGCCCGTGCTTGTTCAACCGAAAAGCACCTGCAAAATATCGCTTAAATATGAGGATATTATTATGCGTACAGTAGACTTATCACCACTTTATCGTTCATTCATTGGTTTCGATCATTTAGCATCTTTAATGGATGCGGCAGCTCGCACAGACAAGCAGCCAAGTTTTCCTCCTTATAACATTGAAGCACTCGATAAAGACAAATATCGCATCACTATGGCTGTGGCCGGTTTTAGTGATAATGAACTGACTATCGAGTCAGAAAACAACACTTTAAAAGTAGCCGGTATCAAAGCTGATAAAGGTGAAACTGAAGAACGTAAATTTATTCATCAAGGTATCGCAGAACGTAACTTTGAGCGTAAGTTTCAGCTAGGCGACCATGTCAAAGTACTGGGTGCTGATCTAGCGAATGGCTTATTAAGTATCGATTTACAGCGTGAAATACCTGAAGCACTTAAACCACGTAAAATTGAAATTGGCAGTAGTAACTTGCTAGAAGGGAAATAACGAACCCTTTGACATTTTTCTCCCTGATTTAATTGTTATTTTTAGCCGCCTCAATTGAGGCGGCTTTTTAATGTTTGTTTAATGAGTGTCGTTTTCACACAGTAACAATAGTGAAGGGAATATCTTATCGTGTTAGAGCTTTTCTATATTATCTAGGCACCACTGCGCTCTATTAAGAATAGCTTGCTGCTGCTCTTGAGGTTGCTTTTGCCAATTTTTATAGACCATACCAATCCGAGGATTACGCGCTAAGCGCGTTTGATGGCTGTGCATAAATTGCCAGTATAAGCTGTTAAACGGGCAGGCCGTGATTTCAGTTTTTTGCTGTACCTTGTAGTGACAATTTTTACAGTAATCACTCATTTTGTTTATGTAGTTACCGCTTGCAGCATACGGTTTGGTGGCGATAAGACCACCATCAGCAAATTGACTCATCCCACGGGTGTTAGGCATCTCTACCCATTCAATAGCATCGATGTAAATGCCTAAATACCAGCTATCAACTTCCTTTGGATCAATACCGGTTAATAAGCAAAAGTTACCAGTGATCATTAAGCGTTGTATATGATGCGCATAGGCGGTTTCCAAACTTTGCGTGATTGCTTGTTTCATGCAGTTCATTTTTGTTTTGCCACTCCAAAAGTAATCGGGTATCGAGCGGTTGGCATGTAGTGCATTTTTAGTTGCGTAAGCGGGCATATTTTGCCAATAGATCCCTCTAACATACTCACGCCATCCTAAAATCTGCCTGATGAATCCTTCAACTTGGGCAAGATTGATCTGATCTTGGCGTGCTGTAAATTCAGCGAGGACTCGATTAATAACGTGCATTGGGTGCAACATCTTAGTGTTTAACGCAAACGCTAATCGGCTATGATATAAGCTCCATTGGTGTGGACTTTGACAGGTCATAGCGTCTTGAAATTGTCCAAATTTGGGTAAAAGGTCACTGCAAAAATAGTCGAGTAATTGCTTTGCTTGCGCGCGACTCGTTGGCCATAGTAAGGTTGTTGAACATTGACCAAAAGTATTTACGCGATGCCTTTTGATGCGCTGTAAAATGACCTCAATATTATTGGTAAATATCTTTGGTTTAGGGATGGTGGCTAAATCGGTTTTTTTTAACTTGTTACGGTTGTCTTGATCAAAATTCCATTGCCCTCCTTGCGGTGCATTATCTTGTATTAGTATATTAAAGCGCTTACGCATCATGCGATAAAAAAATTCCATCTTTACCTGTTTATCTCTTGTAAAGTGATCGCCAATGTCAGCATAAGGTAATAAAAAATGTTCGCTATCGCAGCCACTTACTTTTAAGCTACTGCGTGATTTAAACTGCAGCATTTGTTGTTGCAGGCTATACTCATCAGGATACTGATATTGAATTTGCTGGCACTGATATTGCTCGGCTAAGCGCGTTAATAGTAATGTGATGCAAGCATCGTTCTGGGTATCATCTAAGGTTAAATGAAGTACATTTAATTGGGCTTTTTTGAGCGCAGCGGCAAAGTTTTCCATTGCTGTGAAAAACGCCACCACTTTTTGTATATGGTGTTTTACATAATCGGTTTCTTGTTTTAATTCAGCAATGACATAAAGGTATTGCGTTTGGTTCTCTTCTTTATACCAACTGTGCTGTGGTTAGCGTTGAGTTGATCGCCAAAAATAAATCGCAGCGTTTTATACATTATAATTTTTGCCCAAAATAACTCTATACGGACTAAGGTAGCAGTTAGATCGCATTTATTAATTCCCAAAGCCGTGGTATATAGATATAAGAACCTGTGTAGGTTAACTACATGAACGAAGGAATGTCGGCTATGAACAAACATCAGTGTAATATTCGAAAATTAAAAATTATTTTACCTTGCTTCATTACGCTCAGCTTTGTTGCGCCGTTGCATGCAAGTGTTTATAAGTGTGAAAAAGAAGGTGAGGTGGAGTTTAGCCAATTTCCATGTGGAGATAATGCAAAGCTCATTACAGTGAAGGAGCAAAACCCTGCTGTACCCAGTAACATTGTTACTCATGGCGACATGAATACATCCGAGGTAGATACATATATCCGTACTAAACAAATTGATGCGGATATTCAGCAACACCAAGATAAGATTGATACTTTTAGCGAAAAAATGAATGCGGAGATCGCTGGATTACGGGATCAATCTGATGCGCAATTAAATAATTTATCCGGTGCCAAAAAAGAAACGGCGATTGCTAACCAAATGGCTAGTGTGTCAGAGCGCTATAATGTATTAATTGAGCGCGAGCAGCGAGACATCGACCGTCTATTAAAAGAAAAGTTAGCCTTGCAAAGTATGACAAACAGCTCCGAAATTGACGAGCAATCAACACACAGCAAAGACATTGATTCATTTATTCGTGGGCAAGAGATCAAGCGTGATATTGAACAACGGCAATCAAAAATTGATACTTATCAAGCGCAAATGGATAAACAAATAGCGACACTTGAAGCGCAAGCTAGTGAACAACCAAAAAACTTAACCGATGCGACTTTTGATAATTCATTATCGCGAAAAATGACCGCGATAACGTCAAAATACGCGACTCTGATTGATGTAGAACAACGCCAAATAGATCGCTTATTACAAGAGTTAGCCACTTTACAATAAAACAGATGGCATATTAACCGCTATTTTTTTTCAAGGACTCTGTGGCTTTTGTGTATTTGAGTATTAATAGCTACTACATTACTAAAGTTAAATAAATATGATTTAACGATATTTTTAAATAGTCGTAATGAGTAGCTCCAAGCAATTTGTGCTTTATGTGTAAAGTGATTGCCTAAATGAATTTGTAATGTGTTATAGAAAGCATCACAAAGTAAGTTGACATCAGTATTGCTGATACCTAATTTTGCTAAGTTATTAGCGTGATGCTCTATAAAAGGAGTCACCATAGATAGATTATCTAAATGACTTAATGTTCTTTCCAAAGCACAATAGAGTATGTAACTTTTTTCGCTGATAGCGTTACTACTCGGACACTTTATTGTAAGTGCTTGACGCTTCAGTTGAACCTGAAAAGTGACAGTAAAGCAGTGGAAGTTTGGTTTTATTATTGCAATATTTTGCAATAATAGTTTTTGTTGGTCATTACTAATACACATAGATTTATTCGCTCTAAGTAAAACTATTTCACTCACTTTAAGTAAAGTGTAGTTGGAGAATTCAACTGTGTTTGTAAAAAGTAGTAAAGGACTTGCTGTGAAATACGTTATTAGTGATTTAGATCAACTTTATTGCATATAGCTCAATAATTAATAGCCGTTCAATTAAAGTTAATTGTTCAGCTGTGTAATCTTGCACTTTAACTTTATAGTCTAAGTATTCTTTATGAGTTTTTGGTTGCTAATTATGCCAAGGCTCTCTATAATAGCCGCCATTGTTTAGCTTAGTTGATTAGCTAGATGGGTATCGTATAGTTTGATACCAGTTGGCGCGGGATGGAGCAGCCTGGTAGCTCGTCGGGCTCATAACCCGAAGGTCGTCGGTTCAAATCCGGCTCCCGCAACCAAATTCTTGGAGTTAGTTCTCGATTTAACGATTCTAAGATTTTGTTGCCATACTTATGAGTAGCGATTTTAGTTACTGATTTGAAGTCGCGCATTCTATGTAATGCGCGTTTTGCGTTTAAGCCTTTGGGTTTATTTAGGTGGTGTTTGCTGCCCGCAGCCAAGCTTGGCCCATGGCCACACAGTTTTATGCTTTAGGTGTGACGCCCCGCTTGGTTCGGGGCGTTGTTGTATCTGCACCACTTGATTTTTACTCAAGGAATAAGCTAGGTATTTTAGGGCTATAAGCCCTTTTTTTGTTTGTATGGAGGATTTTCGTGACAAAACTTGAGCAAGATTTATTAACCATGCTTTCACCGTCAGTTGAGATGTTAGGCTTTGAATTACATGGTCTAGAGTTTGTGCAAGCGGGTCGCCATTCTACGCTTAGGGTCTATATCGATCATGAAGCGGGGATTTCGGTTGATAATTGTGCTGATGCAAGTCGTCAAATAAGTGCGATTTTAGATGTCGAAGACCCAATTACAAATGAATATGATTTGGAAGTATCGTCTCCTGGTGTTGATCGTCTATTATTCAAACAAGATCACTACGAGAAGGCACAAGGAGAGGAAGTACGTGTACGTACTAAGCTTCCGCAAGATGGTCGTCGTAATTTTAAAGGCGATTTAGTTTCAGTTAGCAGTGATATGATCACACTTTCAAGTGACGGCACTGAACACTTAATCATGCTCAGTAACATTGAACGTGCGAACATTATCGCAAAGTTTTAATTTCGAGTGCGAAGGAATAGGGCAAGCGAGGCATAACCCATGGCAAAAGAGATATTATTGGTTGCTGAAGCCGTTTCCAATGAGAAAGCGGTTCCAAAAGAAAAGATTTTCGAAGCGTTAGAGTTCGCATTAGCGACCGCGACTAAGAAAAAACACACGGGTGAAATTGAAGTACGTGTTGCAATTGACCGTAAAACAGGTGACTACGACACATTCCGTCGTTGGCAAATTGCTGAAGTACTTGAAGATGGTTCACTAGAGCACCCATACAGCGAAATTACCTTAGAAGCTGCGCAAGTTGATGATCCTGATCTTAAGGTTGGTGATTTCGTTGAAGAGCAAATCGAATCAATTAAGTTTGATCGCATTACAACACAAATGGCAAAGCAAGTAATCGTACAAAAAGTACGTGAAGCTGAACGTGCATTAGTTGTTGAAGCCTATAAAGATCAGCAAGGCGAGTTAGTAACAGGTGTTGTTAAAAAAGCAACGCGTGATGCAATCGTTTTAGATCTCGGTAACAATGCTGAAGCGGTTATTTACCGTGATGACATGTTACCACGTGAAAACTTCCGTCCAGGCGACCGTATTCGTGGTTTACTTTACGAAGTAAAACCTGATGCCCGTGGCGCACAGTTATTTGTAACGCGTTCTAAGCCAGAAATGCTGATGGAGTTATTCCGCATTGAGGTGCCAGAAATTGGCGAAGAAATGATTGAATTACGTGCTGCAGCGCGTGATCCGGGGTCGCGTGCAAAAATTGCTGTTAAATCGAACGACAAACGTATCGACCCAATTGGTGCGTGTGTAGGTATGCGTGGCGCCCGTGTACAAGCTGTTTCTACCGAGTTAGGTGGTGAGCGTGTTGATATCGTACTGTACGACGATAACCCTGCGCAGTTTGTTATCAATGCTATGTCACCGGCTGAAGTTGCGTCAATCGTGATGGACGAAGACACTCATTCAATGGATATCGCTGTTGAAGCAGATAACCTAGCACAAGCAATTGGTCGTAATGGTCAAAACGTTCGCCTTGCTAGCCAGTTAACTGGTTGGGAATTGAATGTAATGACCGTTGAAGAAATGCGCGCCAAAAATGAAGCTGAATCTGATAAACTAATTAACTTATTTACAGAAAACTTAGATATCGATGAAGATTTTGCAACGCTACTTATCAATGAAGGTTTCTCAACGCTTGAAGAAGTCGCCTATGTTCCTGCATCTGAATTCTTAGAAATTGATGGGCTAGACGAAGAAACCGTTGATGTTTTACGTTCACGTGCTAAAGATGCGCTAACAACGAAAGCATTAAAAACAGAAGAAAGCCTTGACGGTGCTGAGCCTGCAGAAGACTTATTAGCACTAGAAGGATTAGAGCGCCACCTTGCGTTTGTTATGGCAAGTAAAGGGGTTGTAACGCTTGAAGATTTAGCTGAGCAAGGTATTGATGAATTAGTTGATATCACAGAAGTTTCTCCAGAAGAAGCTGGTAAGCTCATTATGGCTGCGCGTAACATTTGTTGGTTCGCAGACGAGTAATTTATTAACGGAGGTATTTGAGACTATGGCAGAAGTAAATGTTGAAAAACTAGCCGGGGATATCGGTACAACTGTTGATAAATTGCTTCAACAACTATCGCAAGCCGGAATCACTAAGCAAGCGGGTGATAATGTAACTGAAGCTGAAAAAGCAACGTTACTTGATCACTTGAGCAAGCAGCACGGCGGCACAGGCTCAGACGGCCCAGCCCGTATGACATTGCAACGTAAGAGTAAAAGCACACTGAGTGTGACAGGCTCTACGGGTCAAGCAAAGTCAGTGCAAGTTGAAGTACGTAAAACACGTACTTACGTGAAGAAAAGTGCTGTTGAGCAAGAACAAGAGCAAGCACGTATTGCAGCAGAAGAAGCTGCACGTCGTGAAGCTGAGCAACAAGCTGCAAAAGAAGCGGCTGAGCTAAAAGCAAAACAAGATGCTGAGCGTAAAGCCAAAGAAGAGGCTGATCGCAAAGCGAAAGAAGAGGCTAAACGTAAAGCAGACGCTGAACGTGCAGCAAAACAGAAGCAGATGACTCCAGAACAAACCGCTAAGTCTGAAAAAGACCGTGTTGAAGCTGAGCGTCTGCAAAGAGAAGCAGAAGAGGCCGCATTGAAGAAAGCTGAAGAAGAAGCGAAACGTCAAGCAGAAGAGGCAAGAAAGCTAGCAGAAGAAAACTCAGCTCGCTGGAAGAAAGAAGAAGAAGAGCGTAAGAAGCGTGAAGAAACCGCTGATCACCACCTTACGACTTCAACTTACGCACGTGAAGCAGAAGATGTTGCTGATGCGCGTGATGAGCAAGGCGCACGCCGTGCGAAGAAAAAGAAAAAAGCCCCAGCGAAAGAGAAATTCGTTCCTTCTAGAGGCAAGAAAAGTAAGCTAAAAGCGCCTTCGTCATTACAACATGGTTTCCAAAAACCGACTGTTGATGTGAAAAACGAAGTACGTATTAGTGAAACAATTACAGTTGCTGAGCTTGCATCACGCATGGCAGTTAAAGGCGCTGAAGTTGTAAAAACAATGATGAAAATGGGTGACATGGTTACCATTAACCAAGTGATTGACCAAGAAACAGCGCAACTCGTTGCTGAAGAAATGGGTCACAAGGTTATCATTGTTAAAGAAAATGAATTAGAGCAAACGGTACTTAACGACCGTCACGAAGATGGTAAATCATTACCACGTGCACCAGTTGTTACCGTAATGGGTCACGTTGACCATGGTAAAACATCAACGCTTGATTACATTCGTGAAGCAAAAGTAGCCTCTGGCGAAGCGGGTGGTATTACCCAGCACATTGGTGCTTATCATGTTGACGTAAATGGTAACATGATCACGTTCTTAGATACGCCTGGTCACGCGGCATTTACGTCAATGCGTGCTCGTGGTGCGAAAGCAACCGATATCGTAATCCTAGTAGTTGCAGCAGATGATGGTGTAATGCCACAAACTAAAGAAGCCGTACAGCATGCGCGTGCAGCTGGCGTTCCTTTAATCATCGCTGTCAATAAAATGGATAAAGAAGGCGTAGACCCAGATCGCGTTAAGAATGAGCTTGCTCAGTTAGACGTTATTCCTGAAGAGTGGGGCGGTGATACACAATACGTGCATATTTCAGCTAAAACGGGTTTAGGTATTGATGAGCTATTAGAAGCTGTATTAATGCAAGCTGAGTTATTAGAATTAACAGCGCCAACAGTCGGTATGGCGGCGGGTGTTGTAATTGAATCACGTTTAGATAAAGGCCGTGGCCCAGTTGCATCTATTCTTGTTCAATCTGGTACGCTTAATCAAGGTGACATCGTATTATGTGGTCTTGAATATGGCCGTGTTCGTGCGATGCGCGATGAAAACGGTAAAGATATCAAATCTGCTGGTCCTTCAATTCCTGTTGAAATTTTAGGTCTGTCAGGTATTCCGGCAGCCGGTGATGAAGCAACTGTAGTTAAAGACGAGCGTAAAGCCCGTGAAGTTGCACTTTATCGTCAAGGTAAATTCCGCGATGTTAAACTAGCACGTCAACAAAAAGCCAAGCTTGAAAACATGTTCACTAACATGACTGATGGTGATGTGTCAGAAGTTAACGTGGTACTTAAAGCTGACGTACAGGGTTCAATCGAAGCAATCTCTGATTCATTGACTAAACTGTCAACTGATGAAGTTAAAGTGAAAATTGTTGGTTCTGGCGTAGGCGGTATCACTGAAACTGATGCAACGCTTGCTGCAGCATCGAATGCAATCGTTGTTGGCTTTAACGTTCGTGCTGATGCTTCTGCGCGTAAAGTGATTGAGTCTGAAAACTTAGATTTACGTTACTACAGCGTTATCTACAGCTTGATTGATGAAGTTAAGCAAGCTATGTCAGGTATGTTAGCACCTGAGTTTAAACAAGAGATTATTGGTCTTGCTGAAGTACGTGACGTGTTCAAGTCACCTAAAATTGGTGCTATCGCAGGTTGTATGGTTACTGAAGGTGTGGTTAAACGTAGCGCGCCAATTCGTGTACTTCGTGATAACGTGGTTATCTATGAAGGTGAACTTGAGTCACTTCGTCGCTTTAAAGACGACGTTGCTGATGTTCGTAACGGCATGGAATGTGGTATCGGCGTTAAGAACTATAATGACGTTCGCGTTGGTGACCAAATCGAAGTATTCGAAACAGTTGAAGTACAACGTTCACTTTAATTGCTCGTAAGCTAAGATAATAAATGGGGGCTCAGCCCCCATTTGTGTATTCATTATTTAAAATAACTTATTTATATTTGTCAATGAGTTATAAATTTAGAGTAGAGTATAATGAGAGAGTTTTCTCGTACAGATCGCGTTGCTCAGCAAATTCAAAAAGAGATTGCTGTTATTTTACAACGTGAAATTAAAGATCCACGTTTAGGTATGGTGACAGTGTCTGCTGTTGAAGTATCGCGTGATTTATCTTATGCCAAAGTGTTTATTACAGTGTTTAATACCGAAGATGAAAATGCGGCAAAGCAAAGCGCTAAAGTATTAAACGAAGCAACGGGTTATATCCGTTCATTGCTTGGCAAGCGTATTCGTGCCCGTATTATGCCGGAATTGAAGTTTGTTGTTGATAACTCATTAATGGAAGGGATGCGTATTTCAAACTTAGTTGATTCGGTTATCCGTGAAGATAAAGCGAAGCACGTAGATGATGAACCAGAACAAGGCACAAAAGACTAATGGCAAGACGCAGTAAAGGCCGCGCAATTGACGGCATTTTATTACTAGATAAGCCACAAGGTATTTCGTCAAATAAAGCTTTGCAGCAAGCAAAGGGCATCTATTTTGCGCAAAAAGCAGGTCATACAGGTGCGCTTGATCCGTTAGCAACGGGTATGTTACCGATTTGCTTTGGTGAAGCGACAAAGTTTACTCAGTTCCTACTTGATACTGATAAAACATACGTTGTGCGTGCGAAACTAGGTGAACGTACAACAACCTCTGATTCTGACGGTGAAATTGTCAGTACAAAAGAGGTTAATGTAAGCGAAGAGCAGTTGAGTAGTGAAATTGCAAAATTTTTAGGTGAGTCTGATCAATACCCTTCTATGTATTCGGCGCTAAAGTATGAAGGAAAACCTTTGTATAAGTATGCCCGTGAAGGCATTGAAGTGCCTCGTAAGTGTAGAAAAATCAATGTATTTAGTTTAACGCTTGATGAGTTTGATGAAGCGAATAATGAAGTACAAATGACCGCTCATGTATCAAAAGGCACTTACATTCGTACTATTGTTGACGATTTAGGTGAGAACCTCGGCTGTGGCGCACATGTTATTATGTTACATCGTAGTGCTGTGGGACATTACCCTGCAGATAAAATGGTGTCATTAACGCAGTTAGAAGCGCTCCTTGCTAAAGCAAAAGAGCAAGAACTGAGCCCATCTACTTATCTTGATGAACTGTTATTACCTATGGATAGCGCTTTAGTTGACTTACCCGTTGTTGAAATAACCAAAGAGCAGGGGGTTTCCTTTGGCCATGGTCAGGCTGTTGTACTTGGTGTAGAACTACCTGAAGGGGCCATTAAAGTGTTGGCGGATGGTGTGTTCATCGGCACGGGTGAGAAAAACCCTGATGGCCATTTGAAGTCAAAACGCGGCTTATCAAATCAACAAGAAGCGACTGAGTAAAGTTTCGCTTGTAGTTATTGCCGTAGCTGGTAGAATACGCCCGCTAATCGTTTTGGCTGAATTAGTGATCGGCTAAGACACCTTTTAAATTTTATTTTTGGAGTTACTATGTCACTAAGCAATCAAGAAAAAATCGATATCATCGCAAAATTCGCACGTGCAGAAGGCGACACTGGTTCACCTGAAGTACAAGTTGCACTTTTAACTTTCGATATCAACAAGCTTCAAGGTCACTTTGCTGATCACAAGCATGACTTCCACTCACGTCGTGGTCTGCTTCGTAAAGTAAGCACTCGCCGTAAACTGCTTGATTACCTTAAAGGTAAAGACATTGCACGTTATACTGCGTTAATCCAAGAACTTGGCCTACGTCGCTAAGAACTAGATTTCATAAAAAGGAGCATTTAGCTCCTTTTTTTGTGCCTGGCATTCCCTTCGTTGTTCTACATGAAAAATTCATAATACCAATCGTGTTAAGTTACTGACCATTTATAGCGACAGATAAATGGAGTGATAACAAGGCATAAATTTTGACATGTAGTTGTTCTACATGAAAAATTTATAACGCAGTTAGCGCTTTATTTAGCCCGCTAGAATGGTTAAATATTTAAGTCGATTGGTATAACGCAGTTAGCGCTTTATTTAACCCGCTAGAAAGGGTAGATAGTTAAGTTAATCGGCAAACGTACTCGAAATACAAAGCGCTCATAGTTGCGGCTAAAGTGGCTGTGATTATCTAGGCCGTAGACTCGCATTTTTACCTGACTTTGTTATATACTACTGCGCGTAGATAAAAAGGTTTATCTATGGTTACTTACATCATTGCCAATTGTAGTACTTAATTGATTTCCAAATGAATACAATTATGTACTGTAATTGGTACCTTGATGATGACTTATAAAATACATTTAAGGATTATTTTAAGTGCAAGCAATTATTAAAGAATTTCAACTAGGTCAACACACCGTTACCCTAGAAACAGGTGCAATCGCTCGTCAAGCAGACGGCGCAGTACTAGCAAGCATTGGCGACACATCAGTATTAGTAACAGTTGTTGGTAAGCGTGAAGCACAACCAGGCCAAGACTTTTTCCCATTAACAGTTAACTACCAAGAGCGTATGTACGCTGCGGGTCGTATTCCTGGTGGCTTTTTAAAGCGCGAAGGTCGTCCTAACGATGGCGAAACACTGATTGCACGTCTTATTGACCGTCCAATTCGTCCACTTTTCCCAAATGGTTTCGTAAATGAAGTACAAGTTATTGCGACTGTTGTTTCTGTAAACCCTGAAATCCAACCTGATATGGTTGCGATGATTGGTACTTCAGCAGCACTTGCTATCTCTGGTATCCCTTTCAGTGGCCCAATCGGTGCAGCGCGTGTAGGTTACATCAATGGTGAATATGTACTTAACCCAACACTAAAAGAGCTTGAAGAAAGCCAACTTGATTTAGTTGTTGCAGGTACTGATAACGCAGTACTTATGGTTGAGTCAGAAGCAGACGTACTTGCAGAAGACGTGATGCTAGGTGCGGTTGTATATGGTCATGAGCAATCTCAAGCTATTATCAACGCAATCAATGAATTCAAAGCAGAAGCAGGCAAGCCTACTTGGGATTGGACTGCTCCTGAGAAAAATGTAGCTCTTGAAGATAAAGTAGCTCAACTTGCATCAGAAAAAGTAGGCGAAGCTTACCGCATTACTGATAAAGTGGCACGTAAAGAAGCATTAACGGCAGCGAAAGACGCGGTTGTTGAAGCACTTACAGCTGAACTTGCAGAAGACGAAACGCTTGATAAGCAAGAAGTAGGTAAAGTATTCGGTTCACTTGAGAAGAAAATTGTACGTGGCCGCATTACAGCGGGCGAGAAGCGTATCGATGGTCGTGAACCAGACATGATCCGTGCATTAGATGTAATGACAGGCGTATTACCGCGTACTCACGGCTCAGCAATCTTTACACGTGGTGAAACACAAGCGCTTGTTACTGCAACACTTGGTACAGAACGTGATTCACAGTTAATCGACGATTTAACTGGCACACATAAAAATCACTTTATGCTTAACTACAATTTCCCTCCGTTCTGCGTAGGTGAAACAGGTTTTGTAGGTTCTCCTAAGCGTCGTGAAATCGGTCACGGTAACTTAGCTAAGCGTGGTATCCAAGCTGTAATGCCAACACTAACTGAGTTCCCTTACTCAATCCGTGTTGTATCTGAAATCACTGAATCAAATGGTTCATCTTCAATGGCATCTGTTTGTGGTACTTCTTTAGCACTTATGAACGCCGGTGTGCCAATTAAAGCGTCTGTTGCGGGTATCGCGATGGGTCTAGTTAAAGAAGACGAGAAGTTCGTTGTTCTTTCTGACATCTTAGGCGATGAAGATCACTTAGGTGATATGGACTTTAAAGTAGCGGGTACATCAAACGGTATCACGGCACTACAAATGGATATCAAGATTGAAGGTATCACGCAAGAAATCATGCAAATTGCACTTAAGCAAGCAAAAGCTGCCCGTTTACATATTCTAGGTGTAATGGACGAAGCAATTGCTGCGCCTTCTGAAGAGCTATCTCAGTTTGCTCCTCGCATTTATACTATGAAGATCCCACCGAAGAAAATCGCAGAAGTTATCGGTAAAGGCGGCGCAACAATTCGTCAACTTACTGAAGAAACAGGCACTACGATTGAAATCGAAGATGATGGTACAATCAAAATTGCAGCAACTGATGGTATGAGTGCACAAGATGCAATAACACGTATTGAGCAGTTAACGGCTGAGCTTGAAGTAGGCACTATCTACACAGGTAAGGTTGTACGTATCGTAGATTTTGGTGCGTTTGTTAATATCTTGCCAGGTAAAGATGGTCTAGTACATATTTCACAAATTAGCACTGAGCGTGTTAATACCGTGACAGATCATTTATCTGAAGGTCAAGAAGTGAAAGTTAAAGTACTTGAAGTAGACCGTCAGGGTCGCGTACGTTTAAGTATCAAAGAAGCAATGGAATCAGCAGCACCAGCAGCACCAGCAGCTGACGCACCAACAGACGCTTAATTGTTGATATTTAATTCAGTTAATTACTGGATAACATAAAAAGGGGCTGTATAGCCTCTTTTTTTATGCTTTAATGAAACCTCTGTGGATAGCACTTGTCTTATCTGTTTGCTACTTATCTTGGTATAAAGGATTTTAATGATACTTAAACACATAGCCTTGGCATCGTTAGTTATTTTGTCTTTAAGCGCCTGTCAATCTACTTCGCAAGCACAACCAACAGCAATTGTGAATGTGCCTTTTACTGCACCATTACCTTCTGATTTTCGTAGTGAAATTGCAATAGCGCGTTATTCTGAGTTGTTGAACCGTGCCGATTTAGCGCCAGATCAACAAGCAAAACTGTATTATGATCGTGGTGTCTTATTTGATAGCTTAGGAATGTCAACCTTGGCACGGATTGATTTTAATCGTGCAGTGCAATTGAAGCCAGATCTAGCTGAAGTGTATAATTTTTTAGGTATTCATCACACGTTGATGCAGCAATATGAAAAAGCTTATGAGTTTTTTGATTCAGCCTTAGAGCTGAATGAGCAACACGAATATGCTTATTTAAATCGGGGGATAGCACTTTACTATGGTGATAGGCCAAACCTTGCAGCGGCTGATCTTGAAGAGTTTCTAGCTCGCTCTCCGAGTGATCCATACCGAGTATTGTGGCTCTACTTAGCGCAAGCCGATGCTGACCCTGTGCAAGCTTTATCTGCTTTAAAAGCCAATGCGCAAGGCCTTGACGATAGCCAATGGGCATATGGGTTAATCTCTTTGTATATGGGTGATTTGAGTGAGGGGGCTTTTTTAGCTAGCATTAGTGAAGGTGTATCAACTGAGCAAGAGTATGCACAACGCCTATGTGAAGCGTATTTTTATCTTGCAAAAATGTACCAAGCAAAAGGCCTAGATTACCAAGCGGCTGACTTTTTTCGTTTAGCGCTTGCGACTAATGTTCATGAGTTTGTGGAATATAAATATGCTCGCTTAGAGCTTGAGTTAATGGCTGGTGAAAACGCCAGTTAAATACTTTGTTAGCGTTGCTGTTATACTGACAGTTGGTTGCTTATCAAGCTCAGTAAATCAGCATCGCGATGTTGCTTTTTGGCATGCCCAACACTCCCCAAAGTCTATTTTACTCAATTATTATGGTTTTATTGCCGATTTTAATGCGCAATTAAATAACTTACCTGATCCTCATTTATACCAGCTAGCCTTAAATCAAGTGGTTGATGCTCAGTTTGCATGGGCATTACGATTGTTAAACAATAAAGAAGCTGACGCAGCAATGCCGTTTTGGCGTGCCAGTGTTGATCAGCAAGGTATTGAACAACGCCGCCAGCTCAGTGCTTCGTTATTTCGCTTTGAGCGTTGGGAAGATTTAGAGTATTTAAACGAACAACAACTTTTACCTGCTGGCGATGTGGCTGAGCATTTAAAATTGCATCGCAGTGCGTCACCGCGACGAATAGAGCAAGGTTTTGCTAATGATGAAGGGTTTTTGTTGGATTTTTCACAACTTCAAGCAATGCCTCAGTGTCAGTATAATGTACTGATGATGACAGATCACCGTCTAGGGCTGCGTCAACTGAATGCACTATCACAACGGTATCGGCAACACCCGCAGCCTAGAGCCGCAAGTTTTTGTTTTAGTAAACCCATTTATTTAGGAAATACAATAGATTGCCAGCAGCAGCCTGACGCCGCTGCTCGCTGTAATTGGCACCCTTTCATTGCGGATAAAACATGGCCAGCAGGCTTTGACTTTATTGTAATGATGACCGCGACAGGCTTTGGTAATGTGCAAGGGGGAATAATGCACTTAAACTCAACGAGCCACTACGGATTATTTTTGCATGAGTTGATGCACTTTAATGGCTTTGAAGATGAATACGTGTTGCCAGCAGCAAAACAAGCATGGTTGTGTGATCAGCGAGGCTTAGTTGCACCTAATTTGTTTATTGCCAATGGTGTGGCTCCGCCCAAGGGCTGGACTTTAAGTGCTAGTTGTCAAAGGGGAAGTAAAGCTTATAAACCCAGTGCTGACTGGTCAATTATGCAATATCAAATATTGCCACTTTCTGAACAATATCAACAGTTATGGTTGCAAAAGATCAATGAGCCGCATTATCAGCCGGTGCGCTTTGCTGACTATTTTCAACAAATGGAACCTGCTATGGACTTTATCACCAAAATGACAAATAAAAATATTGCTGAGTAAAGTTGTGAATAATATGAAATCAGCGTTAAATTAGTACAAAATAGCAGCAGGTAGGAGGGCTAACTATAGACAAAATCGTCCCTGATCAGTATAACTATAACCACTATATGTGTTTTTTAAAGCTAAAATTAAACCATCTCAATGACCAGTACTAAACTAAAACTAACTAGCAGTGTATTGATACTCTTATGACTTCAAAAGGTTTCTCATTATGACTTTGCTCTGGATACCCTTGTTATCCTTAATTGGCAGTGTTATTTCTTCCTGCACCGGAAAATTGACTCGTAATCAATCTACGAGCTTAACTATGCTGGCACCGTTGTGTGCGTTAGCAATCACTATTTATCATGCGCCTACGATTTTAGCGGGTGAAACGCTCCGTTTTACTGCACAATGGATACCGGCATTAGGAATAGACATTGCTTTACGCTTAGATGGCTTAAGCTTATTGTTTATTTTTATGATCTTAGGGATCGGCTTACTGGTTATCTTTTATACTCGTTACTATTTGAGTACGAAAGACTCAATGGCAAAACTCTATAGTTATTTGATGCTATTTATGACAGCAATGCTTGGTATTGTGATGTCGAATAACGTTATTCAATTATGGTTTTTCTGGGAACTCACCAGTATTAGTTCTTTCTTACTTATTAGCTATTGGTGGCATAAATCTGAAGCCCGTAAAGGTGCTCGTATGGCACTGGCAGTTACTGGTGCTGGCGGCTTAGCGTTACTCGGTGGTTTGTTATTGATCGGAGACATTGTTGGTAGTTACAATCTTGATGTGATTTTAGCAAGTCGTGCGCTGATCCAATCACACGAACTGTTTGAATTCGCTTTAGTGCTGATGTTATTAGGTGCCTTTACTAAGTCAGCGCAGTTCCCATTTCATTTTTGGTTACCACATGCTATGGCTGCGCCAACACCGGTTAGTGCTTATTTACATTCAGCAACTATGGTGAAAGCGGGAATATTTTTACTGGCGCGTTTCCACCCTGCGCTAGCAGGAAATGATACTTGGTTTATTTTAGTCGCCATGACAGGTTTAACCACCTTATTAGTTGGCGCATACATCGCATTATTTAAGCATGATTTAAAAGGCTTGTTAGCGTATTCAACCATTAGTCACCTCGGGTTGATCACTTTATTACTTGGTTTGGATACCGAACTTGCTACCGTCGCTGCGATTTTCCATATTATTAACCATGCCACATTCAAAGCCTCTTTATTTATGGCGACCGGTATTATTGATCATGAAACCGGCACGCGTGATATGCGAAAACTCAATGGTATGTGGCGTTTTATGCCTTACACGGCAACCCTTGCAATGGTTGCTGCGGCCGCTATGGCAGGGGTGCCATTGCTAAATGGTTTCTTATCAAAAGAAATGTTTTTTGCTGAAACCTTGCACCAACAAGTGCTTGGCTCAATGTCATGGTTGATCCCCGTATTAGCGACTCTGGCAGCGGCTTTTTCAGTGGCTTATTCAGCACGCTTTATCCATGATGTCTTCTTTAATGGTGACCCAATTGATTTACCGAAAACACCCCACGAGCCGCCGCGTTATATGCGTGTGCCAATCGAAATCTTAGTGGTGTTATGTTTGCTCGTTGGTATGTTCCCTAATTTTGTTGTCGATGGCATCTTATCTGCGGCATCGTTGGCTGTATTAGGGGATGCAACGCCTGAGTTTAAATTGTCAATTTGGCATGGCTTTAACTTACCTCTACTAATGAGCTTTTTAGCAACGTGTTGTGGTGTGTTTATTTACATTCAACGTAAGCACTTGTTTCAATTTCAAGCATCATTACCAACATTGAATGCTAAAAAGACCTTTGAAAGAGTGCTTTATATTGTTATCAAATGGAGCCAAGAGAAGATCCGCAGTACGGAAAATGGTTCATTACAGCGTTACATCGTCATTATGCTCGGTGTTGTTTTATTATGTGCAGGTTGGCCGCTATTTGAAATGGGGGCGCTGGCGGGAACAGCACCTCGCACGCCTATTGACTTCCATAATGGTATTGGCGCGGGCTTATTAATAATAGGTGCGATTAGCACTGTAATTTGGCATCGCTCTCGTATGGTATCGCTATTGATGATATCAATTGTGGGCTTAATGGTGTCGGTTGCCTTTACTCGCTTTTCTGCGCCTGACTTGGCATTAACACAATTAACTGTGGAAGTTGTGACGGTAATATTGCTAATGCTGGCATTGTTTTTCTTACCGCAACGTACACCAAAAGAGTCGAGCTCTTTACGCATTTTACGTGATTTAGGTATTGCCTCAGCAGTGGGAGTGGTCGTTGCGAGTATTTGTTATGCGCTGCTTACCCGTCCGCTTGAATCTATTTCCGACTTCTTTGTTGCTAACGCCAAAACAGGTGGGGGGGGTACCAATGTGGTTAACGTTATCTTGGTTGATTTTAGGGGCTTCGACACGCTAGGAGAGATCACCGTATTAGGTATCGCTGCATTAGGTATATATAAGTTACTTGCTAATTTACCACTGTTCATGCCTGCAAGTGATAGTGAAGGGCGTCCGTGGGCTCGTGAACGCTATCCAATACTACTTTCAAGTATCTCGCAAAGCTTATTACCATTAGCCTTACTGGTATCGGCTTATATATTCTTACGCGGACATAACTTGCCTGGAGGTGGTTTCATTGCGGGCTTAGTAACGTCAATTGCGTTTATTTTACAGTATATGGCCCGTGGCTCGGTGTGGATCACCTCTCGTTTTGATGTCAACTATCGCAAGATTATTGCCTCAGGTATCGCTATTGCCATGTTTACAGGTTTAGGCAGTTGGGCATTTGGCAGACCGTTCTTAACAACATGGTTTGATTACTTTGATATTCCATTCGTGGGTAAAACGGAGCTTGCCAGTGCCATCGTATTTGATTTGGGCGTGTACTTAACCGTAGTTGGTGCAACCTTAATGATTTTAGCAAGTCTTGGTAAGCTCACTGCTGATGCAGCTAAAGAAGAGGTCAATATTTAATGGAACTGTTATACGCATCGTGCGTTGGTGTATTAGTGACGTGTGGTATTTATTTACTTCTAAGGGCGCGTACTTTCCCTGTCGTATTGGGATTGACGATGATTTCCTATGCAGTAAATTTATTTTTATTTTCAGCAGGACGGCTCACAATTAATAAGGCTGTAGTGCTTGGTACTGGTGCTGATTATGCTGATCCTCTACCACAAGCGTTAGTATTAACGGCAATCGTGATTGGCTTTGCAATGACGGCCTTCGTGGTGATTTTAGCTATTCGAGGTCGTGCGGATTTGGGTAATGATCATGTTGATGGTCACCTTGTGAAAACCAATAGCAAGGAGCACAAATGATTCAGCACTTGGCTTCATTACCCATCCTAATTCCAATGCTAGCAGGGATATTGTTGCTATTACCGCCATGCGGTAAAAGTATTCCTATTCGTCGTGTCGTGTCGACTGTGATGTCGATTATTACTGCCTGTATCAGTGCTGTGTTACTGGTCCATGTATATAGCTCAGGTCCCATGGTCTATGCTATTGGTGATTGGCAAGCCCCGTACGGTATTGTTTTAGTTGCTGATTTGTTGTCAGTATTACTGGTTGCTTTAACGTCATTTTTAGCTTTGGTTGTAGTGCTTTATAGTAGTGTTGGCGATGATGAGAAAGGCAGTTTTTTTCACCCGTTAGTACATTTTTTAGTGCTAGGTGTAAATGGTGCATTTTTAACGGGCGATTTATTTAACCTGTTTGTATTCTTTGAAGTGCTATTAATCGCTTCATATTCGTTATTGATGCATGCAGGAGATAAACATAAAACACGTGCCGCATTACAATACGTAATATTAAATTTGATTGGCTCAAGTGTATTTTTGATTGCGCTGGGTATTCTATATGGCGTATTAGGCACCTTGAATATTGCTGATATGGCACTCAAAGTATCGCAGCTACAAGGTGATGACGTATACCTTGCGAAAATAGGCGGCTTATTACTTTTGGTTGTCTTTGCTCTAAAAGGCGCGCTATTACCTTTGCATCTGTGGTTACCAAATACCTATGCCAGTGCTATGCCGGTGGTCGCAGCTCTGTTTGCGATTATGACAAAAGTAGGTGTGTACGCCATGCTACGAGTGTATACGGTTATATTTGGTGAGCAAGCAGGCTTATTGAATCATATGGCACAGCCTTGGCTGTGGGGCTTAGCAATAGCCACAATCATAATTGGTGCTATAGGTGTACTTGCGGCACAAGATTTACGTAAGCTAACCGCGAATCTAGTTGTGGTTTCAGTGGGTACTTTAGTTGCCTTAGTAGCGATTCAGCATGTGAGTGCAACGGCTGCCTTGTTATACTACTTAGTTCATTCAACCATTATATGTGCGGCGTTATTCTTATTAGCAGATCTCATTGCTCACCAGCGTGGCAAAGTGGCGGATCGTTTAGCTCCTGGGCGTGGGGTTGCACAACCTATTTTACTAGGTAGCTGCTTTATTGTTGCCGCTTTAGCTGTGGTTGGCATGCCGCCGCTCTCAGGGTTTGTTGGTAAAATTTGGATTTTAAAAATTACCCTTGATAGTGAGCGTGCACTGATTTTTTGGCCAGTGTATTTGATTGCCAGCTTTGCATTATTGGTTGCGCTTTCTCGGGCAGGTACTAGTTTATTTTGGGAGCGTAAGCACCAAGGTCGTGATCACCTTGAAGAAGAGCACGCTAAACCAATGCAAGTTATTGCTGTAATTGGTTTATTAGCATGTTCGCCATTAATGGTTATTTTTGCGGGGCCAATTTCCGAATATATGATAGCGGCTGCGACCCAACTACATGATATATCGGCTGGTATAAATACTGTTCTTAAGGGAGGCTTATAATGCGTTTAGAATCCCGTTTTCGTTGGTTACCTACACCATTTCGTAGTTTATTACTCTTTGTTGTGTGGTTACTGTTAAATAACAGTGTATCGCCAGGTCATATTATTTTGGCCGTACTGTTTGCCTTTTTTATCCCTGTGATCACCTTTCCATTTCGTGAGCCACAGCCGCTGATCATTAAACCTGGGTTAGCAGTTAAACAGTTTTTAATAGTGTTGTTTGATATTATTACGGCAAATTTACAAGTTGCACTGCTAATTTTAGGACCGGTTAAAAAGCTGCGTCCGGCATTTGTGAAGGTTCCACTCGATCTAACTCACGCAATGCCGATCACTATTTTGGCGAGTACAGTATCATTGACACCAGGTACAGTGAGTGCTGAAGTTTACCCTATACCAGAGTCATTACCGCCAGGTGAAGAGCCAACAGAGCGCTACTTATTAATTCATGTATTAGATTTAGATGATGAACAAGCATTGATCAATACCATCAAACAGCGCTATGAAGCCCCACTCAAGGAGATCTTTCAATGTTAGAAACGGTTTTTTTAATCGTCTTTGCTATGATTGGCCTATCACTGTTACTTAATTTGTGGCGTTTAGTGGTTGGTCCTTCGGTGCCCGATAGAATTCTAGCGCTTGATACTATGTATATAAATACCATTGCATTGATCATTTTGTACGGTATGAGCATGGGGACAGGGCTGTATTTTGAAGCCGCGTTGTTAATTGCAATGCTTGGTTTTGTTAGCACCGTAGCGGTATGTAAATATTTGCTACGTGGCGATATCATCGAATAAGGGAGTACATATGTACAGTGAATGGCTAGTGTCTATTTTATTGCTTATTGGTGGTGCCTTTATCTTAATTGGTTCGATTGGGTTAATTAAGATGCCTGATTTTTTTATGCGTTTGCATGGACCAACCAAAGCCACCACCTTAGGAATGGCTGGCGTGCTGATTGCCGCTATGGTGTTTTTTAGTAATGCACAAGATGGTATTAGTGTGAAAGAGCTATTGATCACCATCTTCTTGCTAATTACTGCCCCGATCAGCGGCTATATGCTGATAAAGTCAGCTATCCATCATAAACTAAAAGCCAAAGACGGCACTAAAGGCTTAGATAACGTTGAAGATGACTGATCAGCATTAAGTATATTTAAGTTGATATGCCCGTTAAGTTTACGCTAGCGGGCTTTTTATTGACCGTTATTATTTGTACACTCAAGCACATCATGAATTGCCATCACTAATAAATGCTAAAACGTAAAAAACTCATTATCGCGTACCTATTGATTATGTTGCCGCTGCTAGACAGCTTATTTATACCCCCCGCTTTTGGTCTGCAATGGCACAATGCAAAAACCATGTACTTGTTCAGCGCCTATTTGATACCCGTTAAATTATTGCTGGTGACTATTGGCGGTTTTTTATTAGTAAAGCAAGATCTGCAACATCAACAACAAGCTAGATCGTGGTATCACAAACTGCTTGATAGCCTCATTTTTATAGTGGCAGGTGTGCAGTTTATCGTGTTGGCGATTATAAGTGCTTTATATCTGGTGCTTGGCACCCAAGCGAACAACTATCAACAACAGGACAATATCAGTGTATATACCTCTGATATTGGCGCATTCGGTAAGGCTACCCATTATTTCTCATATCAGTGCACAGATGAATATGGCTTTTATACTTTAAACCCTATAGTGACTCTCGATTGGTTAGGGCATTTTAGTTTTAGCGTAAAAGATAATACGTTAGTGATTAAGCATAATGATTATGCTGGTAAAGGCGATCAAATTAAGCGGGTGGACTTAACAGGGTATAGTTGTGAGAATTAAATTCCTACGTTATGTAGTTATTGAATGCAGCTGCCTCACGGCCAGCTGCAAACGTGGTTAGTTAAGTTAGTCTTTATCAGTATCTAACATGTCATCGTGTTTTGCCATGTCCCATGGAAGTTCACCTGGGCTGTTATCTAAAAAGTGCAGGTAGTTTTCAAACTGATCAAGTATATCTTTAACAATATCATCTTCATTAAAGCCATAAATGTCGTAGGATAAACCCCCACGACGTAAAAATACCTCAGCGCGATAGTAAAGTTGAGGATCATCATTAGTGGGTTTTAGCTCTGCGTAGGCGAAACTAGGAGTCGCATGCTCTGTGAGTCTAATATCGTACACAAAGTCAACATGGTCATGCCTTAATACAGTTAGAAATGCGCGGCCCATGACATCGTCAAACTCAACTACAGCTTGCCATTGACGAGTTTTTAATTCCGCTTGTACTGATTTCATTGCGTTGATGACAACCTGGCCTATAAATTCATGCACAGCAATTTTCTCAGGGTATGTAACCATTGCAGCTAAGCGTCGTTTCCAGTGCGAAAGCTCGGTGTTTTTATTTGTCAAAGTATGTGCTTGTAAGCTGTTATCTCTGTGTCCTTCAATTCGTAATGCACGCCAAAGGCCTACGGTTGCTAGTAACATAATTACCGCAAAGGGCAGCGCACTGGCGATTGTCATGGTTTGCAATGCACTTAACCCCCCTGCAATTAATAGCACTGCCGCAACAGTTCCCTCTAGTACAGCCCAAAAAACACGTTGCCAAGCTGGTGTATCGACACTACCACCAGAAGCTAATGAATCTATAACAAGCGAACCTGAATCAGAAGACGTGACAAAGAACGTAATGATTAAAATGACGGTTAACAGCGAGATAAAGAATGACCAAGGCAGCGCTTCATAGAGTTGAAAGAGCGCGACGGCATGATTTTCCTGCACATCAGCAATGAGGGTATCAAAGCCTTCATTCATGATGAGATTTAAAGCAGTATCACCAAAAACAGAGAACCATAAGAAAGTAAAGATCGTCGGCACTAGCATAACCCCAACCACAAACTGTCTAATGGTGCGACCGCGACTAATTTTTGCGATAAACATGCCGACAAATGGTGCCCAAGCAATAGTCCAGCCGAAGATAAATAAGGTCCAATTTCCTATCCAATCACTGCGGCTATAGGCTTGTAAGTTAAAAGTACGTTCTACGATACCATTTAGGTAACTGCCAGTATTTTGTAAAAATGACTCTAAAATATGGATACTTGAACCGACAAAAAAGACAAACGTTATTAAAGTGATCGCTAACACCATATTTAAAATAGACAGACGTTTTACCCCCTTATCCATCCCAGCCACAACAGATAGTGTTGCTGCGGCTGTGATCAAAGCAATCGCAATAATTTGTACTGTGGTACTTATCGGGATGCTGGGCCAAAGATAATGTAAGCCTGCATTAATTTGTGTGACTGATAGGCCAAGTGTGGTTGCTATACCAAATAGGGTTCCTAAAATCGCAAATACATCCACCGTATGACCTATAGGGCCGTGAATTTTATCTCCAATTAATGGGTATAAAGCAGAGCGGATAGATAAAGGTAGACCATGGCGAAAAGCAAAATAAGCCAATACTAAACCTACAATGCCGTAGATTGCCCAGATATGAAAACCCCAATGAAAAAATGCTATTTGCATGGCTTGCTTAGCCGCATCGACGGTTTCTGCTGCGCCACTGGGAGGGGAAGCATAGTGTAACACCGGCTCAGCTACCCCAAAGTAGAGTAATGCGACACCGTAACCGGCTGAGAAAAGCATGGCAAACCATTCAGGAAAGCTATATTGGGGCTGTGCGTGATCTGGGCCAAGTTTTATATTGCCCCAACTTGATGCGGCAACAGAGACTATAAATACCAAAAAAATAGCGACAGATAGCATATAAAACCAACCAAAGGTTTCAGTTATCCAAGATAAAGTAACACTAAATGCTTCACCGGCAAGTTCAGGGTTACTAATAGTACCGAGCACTAAACACAAAATGATTAACACTGCAGGTAAGAATACAGGCAGCAAAAGAGTTGAGCGAAAGGTCTTTTTCATCATATATTGATCCTTAATATTGAGAGCTAACTTTAAAGCATGCTTACTTACCTTATTACATCTAACGAGTGCTGGCTAATTTAGCCGCTTGTTTTCTTTACCCAAATTAGATAAAACTACATAGCTTAGTTGCTCCACTGGGTATAAAAAACTGCGCACAATATAATTGTAGATACCTAAATGCTAAAAATTAACCGGATTTAAAAACAATGGAAAAGTTGATAGATCAACATGGAGAAGCACAGTTTGGGATTTTTCCACAAAGCGTTAGCGATATTAACTATTTGGATTTTGATCTTCGCAACAGTATGGGAAAACCTAAAGGGTCTTTAGCGAAAAAACTTCATTTTAATCAATTTCAATTTATTAGTTTTACCTGTGACACACTTATTATTGGCTTGGCTATCGTTGACTTGAAAATTGCTAGTAACTGTTTTGTGTATCTATTTGAGCCTGATACTGGGAAGTTTGAGGAGTTTAGTTTTACCAATTTACTTGCCTTCAACACCGCTATTGATACCAAACCAAACACTGGCAGTGCGCATTTTTATAAGGGCGCAAATAGTGTCGTTATCAGCTGTGAACACAGTCATCAGCGTAAAGTAACGGTTAATTTAAAAGCCGGTTTGAAAATCCACGCCGTCATTAATGAATCAGTAAATTACAATCCTCTTGCAGTGTGCGTACGAGCAGGATTTACCGGTTTTCATTTTACCCAAAAAGCCGCTGCACTGCCTTGTTCGGGGATTGTAAAATGGCAGGGGAAGAAAATAGAGCTTGAGCAAATAAAAGCACAGGTAAGCGTAGATTGGAGCGCAGGCTTTATGCGCCGAGAAACTTATTGGAATTGGGCAAGTTTAGCATGTATTTTAGATGATGGCCGTCGTCTAGGTTTAAACCTTGCTGCCGGAGTGGTAGAAACAGGTTTTACTGAAAATGCGCTGTGGCTCGATGGCACTTTAACTAAAATAGATATGGTTGATTTTAAGTTTCAGCGTTATGTCGATAAGAATGATTGTACACAATGGCAACTTCGTTCAAACGACGGCATTATAAATCTCACCTTTGAACCTGCAGGTAAACGCCAAGATAAAACTAACTTATTCATCGTCGCCAGCAATTTCACGCAACACTTCGGCCGCTTTTATGGCCAAATAGCGCTCGAAAATGAAGTTATCACACTCAACGGAGAGTGGGGACTTACCGAAGATCATTATGCGAAATGGTAGAGAGGAGTATTTTTAGCCGTCAGCCGTCAGCCGTCAGCCGTCAGCCGTCAGTTAAGTGATCTGTGATCTGACTGGGAAAAGTAAACATTTGGTTTTAACTCATTAATTAGTATTGAGTGAAAATAAAATAGCTGGGAGTGATGTCCTCAAACCCAGCTATTAACTCAAATCAGCTGATCGCTGACGGCTGAAAGCTTACAGCTCTTATTCGTCTATTGAGCGTAGTAGGGCGTTAATCCCCACTTTTTCGCGGGTTTGTTGATCAACTTTTTTCACGATAATAGCAGCGTATAGGCTGTGAGTACCGTCTTTTGATGGAAGTGCACCAGGTACAACTACGGCACCTGCTGGTACACGGCCGTAGTGGATTTCGCCGGTTTCGCGGTCGTAGATACGCGTGCTTTGGCTGATGTAAACGCCCATTGAGATCACAGCGCCTTCTTCAACTACCACGCCTTCGACGATTTCAGAACGTGCACCAATAAAGCAATTGTCTTCAATGATAGTAGGGTTAGCTTGTAATGGCTCTAAAACGCCCCCTATGCCCACACCGCCAGATAAGTGAACATTCTTACCGATTTGTGCGCATGAGCCAACAGTGGCCCAGGTATCAACCATGGTGCCGTCATCAACGTAGGCGCCAATGTTTACATACGATGGCATCAATACAACGTTTTTACCTACGAAGCTACCTTTACGGGCTACTGCATTTGGTACTACACGCATACCGTCTTGTTGGAATTGTTCCGGCGTGTAATCGCTAAATTTAAGCGGTACTTTATCGTAAAACTGGTTTACGCCATCGTTCATTGGTTGATTATCACGAATGCGAAACGACAATAACACGGCTTTCTTAAGCCACTGGTGGACTACCCATTCACCACTGATTTTTTCAGCAACACGCGCAGCACCGCTATCAAGTAGTTCAAGTACATCGATAATGGCTTGTTTTACGTCGCTTGATACTGTGCTTGGGCTAATGCTATCGCGATTATCCCAGGCGTTTTCAATCGTTGTTTTTAAATCTGACATAAGGTCCTCTTATTCGGTTTCTGCGTTGAGTTTTCTACGCAATGCTTGGTGAATTTTGGCTTGTTCTTCGTCTGTAAGTGCTTGGTATTCGTTATTTGATACCACGAAGAAATCTTCTGCACGCTCACCCACTGTGGTGATCCGTGCTGCGTGTATATGTAATAAATGCGCTTGGAATACTTCGGCTATCTTAGTTAATAGACCTGGAATATCCACCGCTTGAATTTCGATTAAACTGCGATCTTTACGCGGGTGTGGGCGTAAAATGATCTTAGGCTTAATATTAAAGTCTTTAAAACGCTGAGAGCGATTCTTTTTAAAGCGAATCTTCTTTTTCGGATCAGCAAGAGCTTGATCAAGACCCCGTTTGATTGATTGTGCTTGAGCACTGGCAATTGGATCGCCACTGACTTCAAGTACCACAAAACTAAACAATACATAGCCGTCACGTGTGGTGAGCACTTGGGCGTGTTGAATTTGCGCTTTTTTAGAGCCAATAACACTCACTAAGCGAGCAAATAAACCACCAGAGTAAGGACTATAAACAAAAATTTGTGTGCCGCCGTGCATGGCTGTATCAGATACTGCAACACTTGCTTGACTTAAATCGTCACAGTTGAGTAAGTGTTCAGTGTGCCATGATAATTGTTGCTCGCTAAAGGCAGTAAAGTAATTAGCTTTAAAGCGGCTCCAAATTAAATCAATCTGATTTTCATCATAACCATTATTGATAAGGCGTTGCTTGGCTTGGTGCTTTTTGTCTCTAATTTGGTCGCGCTGATCCATTGGGTTTTCAAGCCCTAACCGCAAAGCGCGCTGGGTGTGTAGATACAGCTCACGCAGTAGGGTGTTTTTCCAATCATTCCACAAGTTGTCGTTGGTGGCACGTATGTCGGCAACCGTCAAACAGTATAGGTAATCAAGCTGACGCTCTGTTTTGACTCGTGTGGCAAAGTCTTTAATCACATCAGGGTCGTTAATATCTTTACGCTGTGCAGTCACAGACATAAGTAAATGATTACTAACCAACCAAGCAATTAGTTTTCCATCAGAAGCCGAAAAGCGATGCAACTTAGCAAAGGCAATCGCATCCACTGACCCTAATTCTGAGTGATCGCCACCGCGACCTTTGGCAATATCGTGGAAAATACCAGCCAAATAAAGTAATTCGGGCTTATCCATACGGGTGACAATTTCACAACAAATAGGAAATTCTGCGATGTTGTCTTTACCAAAATACTGATAAATATTATTGATCAGTTTATGGGTGTGCTCATCCACGGTATAGGCATGAAAAAGGTCAAACTGCATTTGTCCAAAAATATTACGCCACTGCGGTAAATACGCTGCTAACATGCCATGCTTGTGCATAAGTGTAAATGCACGGCCCATGCCGTTAGGGTGTTTTACTAGTCGTAAAAACGCTTCTCGACAGGCTGCATAATCTTGTAAATCACCAAGAAGGCGACGACGCACTTGGCGAATGGTTCGAATAGTACTTGGGTAAATATGGGTGATTTCAGGGTTGTCTGCAATGTGTTCAAACAGCACAAATAATTGATCACGGCGAAAAAATACCGACGGATTTTTTACTCGGATCTGATGGCCAACACGCTCAAAATTGCGGTCAAGTTCAATAACCGCTTGTTCGTTACTTTCAGGCAAAATACTTTGCTCAAAATACGACAGCAGCATTTGGTTCAGCTCACGGACACGGCTCATAATTCTGAACAAACGCTTCATCATACGTTCGACAGACGCTTTACCATCACTGCCAAAGCCAAGGATATCGGCAGCTAATGGCTGGTGATCAAATAGCAAACGGTTTTCAGAACGCCCTGCGGCTAAATGGAGTGCAAAGCGAATATTCCAAAGGTTTTCTAAACACTCTGAAAGCTCTTGGTACTCTTCATGAGTTAAATAGCCGTGACTAATTAGCTCTTGCAGTGTTTCGGCTCTAAAGTGCTTTTTAGCAACCCAAATAATGGTTTGTAAATCGCGCAAACCACCTGGGTTTTCTTTAATATTGGGTTCGAGATTGTATGCTGTGCCGTGGCATTTTTTATGGCGTAATTGTTGCTCGTTAACTTTTGCCAAAAAGAATTCATCTGACTGCCAAATTGGAGTGGCGAGAATATGAGCTTTGAGTTTTTCATATTCGATGTGATTACCAAATAGTAAGCGGCTTTCAAGTAAACTAGTGGCAAAAGTGACATCGTCACGTTTTTGTTCGATAGCTTGCTCTATGGTGCGAACACTGTGACCAATCTCCAGATTAAGATCCCAGAGCATAGTGACAAACTGGCCGATTTTTTCACACACCTCATCGCTCGGTTGTTCTGTTACTAATAATAAAAAGTCAATATCAGAATAAGGGTGCAGTTCTCCACGGCCATAACCGCCAACAGCGATCAAGGCTAAATCTGGTTCATGAGCTAAGTCAAAAACATGAAATAGTTTGATCAGCAGGCGGTCAATAAACTCAGCCCGGGCATTAATCAAATTACCGACGGGTTGCTTTGAAAATTCATTTTGTAACCATTTATAAAAATAATTAGAACAGTCGCGGTAATCAGTGAGTTGCTCAGCATCGCTAAGCAACTTTTTTACTTTATTGGGTAATGCCACGTGGGCTGGCTCCTAATGTTCGATGATCCTGTCTATTGTATCATCTGATCGGAGCGTTAAAATTTCAACACCATTTTCAGTAACAAGTAGTGTGTGTTCCCACTGCGCTGACAAAGAGCGGTCTTTTGTAACGACAGTCCAGTCATCTTTGAGCAGTTTACATTGGCGTTTACCGGCATTAACCATCGGCTCAATTGTTAAACACATACCTGCTTTGAGTGTTTCACCAGTACCAGCACGACCATAATGCATTACTTGCGGCTCTTCATGGAACTCTGCGCCAATGCCGTGACCACAATATTCACGAACAATTGAGTAATTAAAGCTTTCTGCATACTTTTGAATGGCTTCACCAATATCACCCAAACGTACACCTGGTTTTACCATTTTTATTGCTAAATAAAGGCTCTCCTGGGTCACTTCAGCAAGGCGTTTACCTTGAATGTTTGGGGTGCCAACATGAAACATTTTTGAGGTGTCGCCATGATAGCCATCTTTGATCACAGTGATATCAATATTGACGCTGTCGCCATTTTTTAAGGGTTTGTCGTTTGGAATACCGTGACAAATAACATGGTTTACAGACGTACAAATTGATTTTGGAAAGCCATGATAATTTAAAGGGGCAGGGATTGCTTTTTGTACATCAACAATATAATTATGACAAATTGTATTTAACTCATCAGTGGTTACACCCGGCACGACATGTGGCTCTATCATTTCGAGTACTTCTGCCGCTAAGCGCCCGGCAATACGCATTTTCTCTATTTCTTCAGGGGTCTTGATCACAGCGCTCATGGAGGCTCCATTATCGAGTTTTATTGCATTTATCGCCGCACAATTTTTGCGCGCGACGTTGAATATTTGTTTTTAATATGGTATAAAGCGCGCCGTCTTTTTACAAATAAATTCTTAAATGATTTTTTGTACTTAAGGCAAACACAATTTTATTTTAACACACACACGTATCGTCACATACACTTGGGTGCATTTGAAGTTTCATTTAACTTCAGTGTTGGTGCTATGGGATATGTGGAGGCCTAACCCTAAACTAAACAGAGGAAATACAAAATGGCAAACGTTTCAATGCGCGATATGCTTCAAGCTGGTGTTCACTTCGGTCACCAAGCACGTTACTGGAACCCTAAGATGAAGCCTTTCATCTTCGGTGCACGTAACCGTGTTCATATCATCAACCTTGAGCAAACAGTACCAATGTTCAACAACGCACTTAAGTTTTTAACTGGTGCTGCGTCAAACAAAGGTAAAGTTCTTTTCGTTGGTACTAAGCGTGCAGCAAGCGAAGCAGTTAAAGATGCAGCGATCGCAAGTGATCAGTATTACGTAAATCACCGTTGGTTAGGTGGTATGTTGACTAACTGGAAAACAGTTCGTCAATCAATCAAGCGTCTTAAAGACCTTGAAATCCAAAGCCAAGACGGTACTTTCGAGAAGTTAACTAAGAAAGAAACGTTAATGCTTAACCGCGAAATGGAAAAGCTTGAGAAGAGCCTTGGCGGTATCAAAAACATGGGTGGTCTTCCTGACGCACTTTTCGTTATCGATGCAGACCACGAGCACATCGCTATCCGTGAAGCTAACAACCTAGGTATCCCAGTTGTAGCGATCGTTGATACTAACTCTAACCCAGACGGTGTTGATTTCATCGTACCTGGTAACGATGATGCGATCCGTGCTATCCAGCTTTACACTGGCGCAGTTGCAGCAGCAATCACTGAAGGTCGTGAGAGCAATCTTGTTGCTCAAGCTGAGAAAGACGACTTCGTAGAAGCTGAGTAATTAGCTGTCATCAAGTCTTCACCTAAATTTAGGTGAAGACTTGCTATTCTTGTAGAGCGGGTAACCCGCTTATCTAAAACCTGTATTCAGATTTGAGGATTTACTAATGGCTGTAACTACTGCCCTAGTTAAAGAATTACGCGAGCGCACAGGCGCTGGCATGATGGATTGTAAAAAAGCGTTAACTGAGACTGATGGTGACATCGAGTTAGCGATTGAAAATATGCGTAAGAGCGGTGCTGCAAAGGCTGCTAAAAAAGCAGGTAACATCGCTGCTGAAGGTACTATCATCATCAAGCAAAACGCGGGTGTTGCAGTACTAGTAGAAGTTAACTGTCAAACTGACTTCGTAGCAAAAGATGCAAGCTTCTTAGCATTTGCTAACAAAGTTGCTGACGCTGCTATTGCTGAAACGATTGCTATCGAAGACTTACAAGCTAAGTTTGAAGACGATCGTGTTGAGCTAGTAACTAAAATTGGTGAAAACATCAATGTACGTCGTCTACAGTACATCGCTGGCGAAACGCTAGTTGAGTACCGTCACGGTGAGCGTATTGGTGTTGTTGTTGCGGGTGTTGCTGATGAAGAAACACTTAAGCACATCGCAATGCACGTTGCTGCTTCAAACCCAGAATACCTAACGCCTGCTGATGTACCTGCTGATGTTGTTGAAAAAGAAAAGCAAGTACAAATCGATATCGCGATGAACGAAGGCAAGCCAGCTGAAATCGCTGAGAAAATGGTTGTTGGTCGCATGAAGAAATTCACTGGTGAGGTTTCTCTTACTGGTCAAGCTTTCATCATGGAACCTAAAAAATCTGTTGGCGAAATTCTTAAAGAGAAAAACGCAACAGTTACTGGCTTCGTACGTGTAGAAGTTGGTGAAGGTATCGAAAAGAAAACAGAAGATTTTGCTGCTGAAGTAGCTGCGCAGATTGCTGCCGCTAAAGGTCAATAAAATCGATTTCCTTTGACTAAAAAGTAAGTTAGATGAAATTTATCTGTTATTTGCTTTTGCGTCATCGCTGAAAATTCTTTAAAATAACCGCGCTCATTATGTGAAAATCATAAGCGCGGTTATTTTTTATCCTTTTTTTATAAAGTTGGCCCAAATATATGACTATCAATCGTAAACCTATTTTTAGACGCGTTCTTCTCAAATTAAGCGGTGAAGCACTAATGGGAGACGAAGGCTTCGGCATCGACCCAAAAGTATTAGACCGCATGGCGCAAGAAATTAAAGAGCTTGTAGAACTCGACGTAGAAGTGGGTTTAGTTATCGGTGGCGGTAACTTCTTACGTGGCGGCTCACTTGCCGAAGCTGGCATGAATCGTGTGGTTGGCGACCACATGGGTATGTTAGCAACAGTAATGAACGGGCTTGCTATGCGCGATGCACTACACCGTGCATTTGTAAACTGCCGCTTGATGTCAGCTATCCCACTAAATGGTGTATGTGATGCGTACAACTGGGCCGAAGCAATTAGTTTATTAAAAACGGGTCGTGTTGTTATTTTTGCAGCCGGTACGGGTAACCCATTCTTTACTACGGATTCAGCAGCGTGTTTACGTGGTATCGAAATTGAAGCGGATACCGTGATCAAAGCAACCAAAGTTGATGGTGTTTACAGTGATGATCCGGTGAAAAATCCAGAGGCGACACTTTACCGTCACTTGAGCTACAATGAAATCATTGAAAAAGAATTAAAAGTAATGGATCTTGCGGCATTCACATTGGCGCGCGATCATAATATGCCATTGAGCGTATTTAATATGAATAAATCAGGCGCATTAAAGCGTGTAATTATGGGCGAAGAAGAAGGCACGCTTATTTCTTCACAAGCCTCAGATGAAGTTATTAACTAGATTAGGATTGAACCGTGATAAACGATATTCAAAAAGATGCTGCAGAACGCATGCAGAAAAGTGTAACGGCACTTAGCAGTCAATTATCTAAAATCCGTACTGGCCGTGCTCATCCGGCAATATTAGATGGTATTATGGTGCCGTACTACGGTGCACCAACGCCATTAAATCAAGTTGCCAATGTAACAATTGAAGACTCTCGTACTTTAGCATTGAGTGTATTTGATAAGTCGCTAGCACAAGCGGTAGAAAAAGCGATTATGGCGTCTGATCTTGGTTTAAACCCAATGTCAGCAGGTTCAGTGATCCGCGTTCCACTTCCTCCGCTAACTGAAGAGCGCCGTAAAAACTTAATTAAAATCGTTCGTGGCGAAGTTGAAAGTGGCCGTGTTGCAATCCGTAATATTCGCCGTGATGCCAATGGCGATGTGAAAAGCTTATTGAAAGATAAAGAAATTTCTGAAGATGAAGCGCGTCAATCTGATGATGCAATTCAAAAGCTTACAGATAAGTTCATTAAAGAAATGGATACTCAATTAGCGGCGAAAGAAGCCGAGTTGATGGAAATATAAGCAGTTAAATAACCTGAACTTGGGTTAAGAAATATATTAGTTTTGAAACGTCGTCTAGGGTATACTAGGCGGCGTTTTTTTATGGAATACTCGATATTTATGGTTCTTAACGCTGATAAAATTTCCCAGCAATGTTTACCCAAGCATGTCGCTATAATCATGGATGGCAATGGTCGTTGGGCACAAGCCAAAAATAGGCCGCGTGTATACGGTCATAAAAAAGGCGTGGATGCGGTTCGCCACTCTGTGCAGTTTTGTACTAAATTGAAGATTGAGTCATTGACTCTGTTTGCGTTTAGTAGTGAGAACTGGCATCGCCCCGAAGATGAAGTAAGCACCTTGATGGAGTTGTTTTTGTATGTGCTTAGTAAAGAAGTCAAAAAGCTTCACAAGAACAATGTAAAGTTAACCATCATTGGTGATTTATCTCGTTTTTCAGAAGCTTTGCGAAGCAAGGTCGATGCTGCACATGAGTTAACGGCAAATAATACGGGCTTACAACTTAATGTGGCTGCAAATTATGGTGGTCGATGGGATATGACCAATGCTGCAAAGCAGGTAGCCAAAAAAGTTGCAGCTGGGGCAATAAACCCTGATGATATTACAGAGCAAGTCTTAGCTGCACATATGAGTATGCAGGACCAAGCTGAACCTGATTTATTAATACGCACAGGTGGCGATTTACGTATAAGCAACTTTTTGTTATGGCAAGCCGCTTATGCTGAACTTTACTTTACCGATACGCTTTGGCCTGACTTCAATGAAGCTGCTTTTGCTGATGCTATCGCTTGTTACGTTGCCAGAGAGCGACGATTTGGTTGTACGGGCGAACAAATAAAACAATTACTCGCCGAAACCTAATTAAAAGGGTAACACTTTGCTAAAACAACGAATTTTAACCTCTTTAGTGCTAGCTCCTTTGGCATTGATACTGGTTTTTTATACTCCACTGACACTGTTTAGTTATATTGCCGGCGCGATTGTTTTATTAGGCGCATGGGAGTGGTCTGCATTTATGGGGCTATGCGATAAAGTTAAACGTTTTTCGTTTGTGCTATTTATTGGCTTATTACTGGTGCTGCTTAATTGGCACTGGCCCATTGATGAGTTGTGGACTGATGGGCAGCTGGTTGGGGATGCAAATTATATCTTCACATTGTCATTTTCATGGTGGATTGTCGCGACATATCTAGTGTGGCGCTATCCTGCAATGGCTAAAGCATGGAATGAAGGCATTATGATGCGTGCTATTGCGGGTATTCTTACCTTAGTCCCATTGTGGCTTGCGCTAAATACACTACGTAGTGCTAATTATGAGCAGTCGACTCATTTTGGTTCAATGCTCATTTTGGTGGTTTTAGGGATTGTTTGGAGTGCAGATATTGGCGCGTATTTTACTGGTAAAAACTTTGGTAAACATAAATTAATGCCTAAAGTAAGCCCCAATAAAACGATTGAAGGCCTTGCTGGTGGCGTTGTTGCAGCCGTTATTTTTGTCTTAGCATTTTGTCACTTCACTGATGTTGATATGTCTGTGTGGCCAATCTACGCCATTATGACTATGTTTATCGCCTTATTTTCTGCCATTGGTGACTTACTTGAAAGTATGTTTAAACGCGAGGCCGGCCTTAAAGACAGTGGCTCATGTTTACCGGGTCATGGGGGGATTTTAGACCGCCTTGATAGTCTAACTGCTGCCGCACCTATTTTTGTTTTATGTTATGCATGGACATTGAGTCTATGAGTTGTAAACAACAACTAGTGATATTAGGTGCAACCGGTTCAATCGGGCTAAGCACCTTAGATGTTGTAGCGCGCAATAAAGAACAATTTTCGGTATTTGCGCTTACCGCAGGTGGTAATAGCGAGCTAATGGCGCAATTATGTATTACTCACCAACCTCGTTTTGTCGTCATGGCAGACGATAGCGCTGCGGGTAAATTAAGTCAGTTGTTATCTGGCAGTGGCTGTAAAACAGTAGTACGCAGCGGCGTTGCTGCAATGAGTGAACTAGCTGCACATCCAGATGTTGATGCGGTAATGTCCGCGATTGTCGGTGCAGCAGGACTGATACCCACACTGAGTGCGATAGAGGCCGGAAAAAAAGTATTATTGGCCAATAAAGAATCGCTTGTTATGTCAGGGCAGTTGTTTATTGATAAAGTTAAGCAACACAAAGCCACATTATTACCCATTGATAGCGAACATAATGCCATTTTTCAGTGCCTGCCAAGTGCGCTACAAGGCTCTAAAGGCAATGCTCAACTTCATGAACACGGCGTAAGTAAAATTTTACTTACTGGCTCTGGCGGGCCATTTTTAACCCATGATATTGATACCTTAAAAGATGTGACGGTGGCGCAAGCGGTTGCGCATCCTAATTGGTCAATGGGGCAAAAAATTTCGGTTGATTCAGCCACTATGATGAATAAAGGCTTGGAGTTTATAGAAGCCAAGTGGCTGTTTAACTGTGCAGCGAAAGATATTGATGTGGTGATCCACCCGCAAAGTATTATCCACTCTATGGTGCAGTACCAAGATGGCTCAGTCCTTGCGCAAATGGGCAATCCTGATATGCGTACGCCCATTGCCCATGCATTGGCTTATCCAGCTCGTATTGATGCCGGTGTTACACCACTTGATTTCTCCCAACTTGCTGATTTTACCTTTACCAAACCTGATTTTGCTCGTTATCCTAATTTGCAACTAGCAATAGCGGCTTGCGAAACTGGGCAGGGGGCGACCACCACCGTTAATGCAGCAAATGAAATTGCTGTGAATGCATTTTTACAAGGGCAAATCGGCTTTACCGATATCTACCGTGTTAATTCGCAAACACTGGAAAATACGGTTGATGTAGATGTACACACGCTTGATGAAATTCTTGAGTGTGATCGTTTAGCTCGACTTCAAGCAGCGCAAATTATTGCAAAGGTGATCCGCTAATATGTTCGATTTTTTGTGGAATTTAGGCTCTTTTATTTTAGCCTTAGGTATTTTAGTCACTGTGCATGAATATGGGCACTTTTGGGTTGCTCGCAAAGCGGGCGTCAAAGTGTTACGTTTCTCAATTGGTTTTGGTAAGCCATTGATAAAGTGGCACGATAAGCACAACACCGAATATGTCATTGCTGCAATTCCCTTAGGTGGCTACGTGAAAATGCTGGATGAACGTGTTGATGACGTGCCCGCTGAGCAGCGTCATTTATCGTTTAATGCTAAGTCGGTTCAAGCACGTATTGCTATAGTCGCTGCGGGACCAATGGCAAATTTTATTTTTGCTATTTTTGCTTTAGCAGTCATGTACATGGTGGGTGTGCAATCAGTTAAACCCGTTGTTGGTTCGATCACACAAGGTAGTCGTGCAGAGCAAGCGGGTATTATGCCGAGTCAACAAATTGTAAAAATTGGCGACGATACTATCGCGACGTGGCAAGATGCTACATTTGCATTAATGGCAAGTTTAGGTGAAAAAAGCGTCGCTGTTACTGTACGCGATGAACAGTTTCAAGAACAGCTGAAAACGATCAATATTGATGGTTGGAAGTTGGATAAGCAAGATGTACCACCATTAGCATCTTTGGGTATAGTGCCGTATCGCCCACAGGCGACATTAACCGTAGCAACCATTTCCGCAAACTCTGCTGCCGCCGCCGCTAATTTACAGGCGGGGGATGAAATTATCGCTGTAGATGGCGAAACAATGACCGATTGGAACCAGTTAGTTAAGGTTATTCAGCAATCCGCTAACAAATCATTACAATTTAGTGTAAAAAGACAAGATACTATAAAAAGTATAAACGTTACGCCACAAGGGCAACGTAATAATAATGGTCAGTTACAAGGCTTTTTAGGTGTCGCGCCTGTGGTTGAAAAGTGGCCAGAAGGTTACATTGAAACTAGACATTATGGCCCACTCGATAGTATGGTGCTGGGCGTAAGTGAAACATGGCGTTTGATTAGCCTTAGTTTTGACATGATTGGTAATTTAATTACTGGTCAAGTGTCAGTGAAAAATTTAAGTGGTCCAGTAGGTATCGCAGTCGGTGCGGGAACCAGTGTAAGCTATGGCTTAGTAGCATTTTTAAGCTTCTTAGCATTGATCAGTGTAAACTTAGGCGTATTTAATTTATTGCCGTTGCCAGTACTTGATGGCGGGCACTTAATGTATTACATAATTGAACTTTTTCGTAGAAAGCCGGTCTCTGAAAAGACACAAGAATTTGGTTTTAAAGTGGGTGCCTTGCTACTCATTTTTCTTACATGTTTCGCTTTGTTCAATGATGTATCGAGATTATAGCAATTGCGACAGTCTCGAATTAAAAACACGATTGTAAAACACCGCTAAAGTATATTTTTAAGGTGTTGAGCGGTAATACCGTTGTAAAGGATAAAGATAATAAAATGGCTATAAAAAAACATTTGGCAGTAACAAGTTTATTAGGCGCTAGCTTTGCAGCCCTAGGCCAAAACTCCTTTATTGTTGACGATTTAAAAGTTGAAGGCTTACAGCGCGTAGCGTTGGGAGCAGCATTAACACACATTCCTATTAATGTGGGTGACAGTGTTGATGACTATACAATTTCAAAAACGATTAAGTCTTTGTATAACTCAGGCCACTTTGACGATATCAAAGCACTACGTGATGGTAACAATGTTATTTTTAGAGTAACAGAACGCCCAACTATTAGTGTTATTGAGTTTGAAGGTAATAAAGACATCAAAGATGAGCAGCTAACCCAGTCGCTTGATCAACAAGATATTCGCCAAGGTGAACCGCTGGACAAAACGGTGGTTGATAATATTGAGAAAGGCTTAATAGAGTTTTTCCATAGTATTGGTAAATATAACGCTAAGATTGATGTCAGCATTACTAAGTTGCCGCGTAACCGTGTTAAGTTAAAACTTGAATTTGATGAAGGCGATGCCGCGTCAATTCGCCAAATTAACTTAGTAGGTAACGAGTTGTTCAGCAACGAAGATTTACTCGCATTGGCAGAATCGCAACAAGACTTACCTTGGTGGCAGTTTATGGGCAGCGATCGCTACCAGAAACAAACAATTGAGGGCGATCTTGAAAAAATCCGTAGCTTCTATTTAGACCGTGGCTATTTACGTTTTAATATTGATTCAACACAAGTGTCAGTGAGCCCTGAGCGTGAATCAGTTTACGTGACGGCTAATATTACTGAAGGCGTAAAGTATAAAGTTAAAGGCTTCGATTTTATCGGTGACTTACTGGGCCGTGAAGAGCTAATCAAAAGTGTTATTCCACTGCGTGCCGGTGAACTTTACAATGGTTCAGTAGTAACTTCGTCTGAAGAATTTATCAAGAGCTACCTAGCGCGTTTTGGTTATGCCAACGCAGAAGTGCGCACCATTCCTGAGATCGATGATGAAAACAAAGAAGTACAGTTAACCTTATCGGTAAATCCAGGTCAGCGCGTTTACGTTCGTCGTATTATTGTCGGTGGTAACCAAAATACCGCAGATGAAGTATTGCGTCGTGAAATGACGCAGCTTGAAGGTGCGTGGCTTTCAAACCAAAACCTAGAGCGTTCAAAATTACAAATTCAACGTCTACCCTATATGGAAAGCGTTGATTTTAATGTGGTGCCAGTGCCGGGTGTTGACGACCAAGTAGATGTTGATTTTACGGTTAAAGAGCAGTCAGCGGGTAGCTTTAATGCCGGTCTTGCATATGGTTCATACTTAGGTCTGCAATTTAATATTGGTGTGACTGAATCTAACTTCTTAGGTACAGGTAACCAAATTGGTTTCAACATCAATACGTCACGCGGTTCTGAACGAGTGAGTTTATCGTACACTGACCCTTACTTTACGCCAGATGGTGTATCGCAAGGTAGTAGTATCTTCTACAGTAACTACGATGCGAGTAAATTCAGCCTAATCGACTATAAATCGAAGAGCTATGGTATTGGTACTAACATCGGTTTCCCAATTGATGCGGTAAACCGAGTTAACTTTGGTGTGCGTTGGATCCAAGAAGAGCTGTCAGAAATTGCTGAATACGAGCAAACACGTGTAATGCGAGAGACCTTCTTAGATCCGAATAATCCAGATGCTGGTTTCGACTTTACCAAGTATGAGCTAAGTGTGGGGTGGTCTCGTGTTACGGTCAACCGTGGTTTATTCCCTACAGCAGGTTCGCGCCAAACACTGAACTTAACAGGTACAACCCCTAATTCAGATTTAACTTACTTTAAAGTTAATTATGATTCACGTTTTTACTGGCCGATCAGCGATAATCATCGTTGGGTGTTCTCAACACGTGCCGCACTTGGTTACGGTAATGGTTACGGCACAACCAATGGTTATGACCAAACCTTACCATTCCAAGAGTATTTCCGTATAACAGAAATGGAACTACGTGGTTTTGACCGTAATACGATATTACCGCGAGCTATTTCTCGTACACCACAATTAATTCCGGGCACCCCATTGCCAGATGGTACCTTGACTGGCAGTATAGGCGGCGCGCCTGAGTTTGATGTGCTTACACCACAGGGGCGTATTGGTGGTAATGCTAAGGCTGTTGCGGGTATGGAATTAATCGTACCAACACCATTCTTAGATGAAGATAACACCAGTTCGGTACGTACTAGCTTCTTTGTTGATGCTGCAAACGTATGGGACACAGAATTTAACGTTGACCGTTATCAAAATTTAGGGCCGGATGAACGTGCTAAGCTTGAGGATTATTCAGATCCAATGCGCTTTAGGGTTTCGACCGGTTTATCATTGCAGTGGATCTCACCTATGGGTCCTATGCTGATCAGTTTTGCGTATCCATTGCAACAAGAAGAAGATGACGATACGAAGACCATCAGCTTTAACATTAGTAATACATTCTAAAGGAGTTTTTTGTGAAAAAATCATTTAAATCATCGGCAATTGCCATTTTAGCGACACTTATGATGGGTACTTCTGCGAGTGCGTTTGCACATAAAGTCGGTATTGTAGACATGCAAGAAATCTACAAGCAGATCCCACAAATGGCAAAGGTTGAGCAAACTCTACAAGCTGAGTTTGCAGAGCGTCGCCAGGAGCTTGAAAAACTACAAGGCGACATTCGCTTTGAAGCAGAAAAGTTTAAACGTGAAGCGACAACTATGAGCCAAGCGCAAAAAGATGCGCTACGTGAAAAAGTAGAAGGCATGCAAAAAAATCTTGCTGAAAAAGGTCGTCCTTTAGAGCAAGAAATTAAAGTTCGTCAAAACCAAGAGCTTGCTAAAATACAAGGTATTATCATCAAAGCGATCGAAGATATTGCCAAAGATGGTAAATACGATGAAGTTAAAGTAAAAGATACCACTATCTACTTTAATCCGAAAACAGTTGTTGATTTATCAAGCAAAGTTGTTGATAAAGTAAGTAAGCAATAGAACTGAGCTATGCATAATTATACGCTTTCGCAGATTGCGGAACTTCTAAGCGCCGAGCTTGACGGTGATGGCGCTTTAGAAATCTCAAAAATAGCTACACTTGCAAATGCCCGCTCTGGGCATATTGCATTTTTAGCGAATAAGAAATATCGCTCACAATTAGCAGAAACACAGGCCAGTGCTGTGATCCTATCTGCTGCTGATGCACAGTATTACCAAGGGAATAAACTGATAGTTGCTAACCCGTATGTTTGTTATGCAAAACTAGCTCAGTTACTCGATACTACACCACGCTCGGCATCAGTAGGGGTTCACCCCAGTGCAGTTATTCACCCGCAAGCAACAGTGGCAGATACAGCGGCAATTGCGGCCAATGCCGTCATTTCAGCTGGTGCAGTGATTGGTGAGCATGTGCAAATTGGCGCGAATTGCTTTGTTGGTGAAAATACTAAAATTGGCAACGGCACAAAATTATGGGCAAATGTCAGTATTTATCACAACATAGAGGTTGGGTGTGATTGTTTATTCCAATCAGCGGCCATTATTGGTAGCGATGGTTTTGGTTACGCTAATGATAAAGGCCAGTGGATAAAAATTCCTCAACTGGGTCGAGTTATTATTGGTGATAAAGTAGAGATTGGAGCGGGGACTACGGTTGACCGTGGTGCGATTGACGACACGATTATTCATAGTAATGTGATTATCGATAATCAATGTCAAATAGCTCACAATGTAGAAATTGGCTCAGGTACTGCTATTGCAGGCTGTACCGTGATAGCTGGTAGTACCACTATTGGTAAAAACTGCCAAATTGCGGGGCTTGTAGGCATAAATGGTCACATAGATATCTGTGATGGTGTTATACTTACGGGTATGAGTATGGTAACTAAAGCGATTTCAGAACCCGGTGTTTACTCATCAGGGTTGCCACATTCTTCCAATAAAGAGTGGCGTCGTAACATAGCTCATTTACGTAATTTGCCAGAGATGAAAGTTCGCCTTAAAGCGCTAGAGACTCTGACTAAGTCATTAAACGTTGATAATTGATAAGGATGCTATTTTGGCAAACGAATTAAATAGCCTAGATATACAAGAAATTTTAAGCTTACTTCCGCATCGTTACCCGATGCTATTGGTTGATCGCGTACTTGATTACACACCGGGTGAATCATTGCATGCGATTAAGAATGTAACTTTTAATGAACCGATTTTTACTGGCCACTTTCCAAACCAGCCTATTTTTCCAGGTGTATTAATTTTAGAAGCGATGGCGCAGGCAACCGGTTTACTGGGCTTTAAAACCGTTGAAAACCGCAGTGAAAACGAATTATATTTGTTTGCTGCAATTGATAATGCACGTTTTAAACAACCTGTTACGCCAGGTGATACTATGCATTTACACGTCCAGTTTTTAAAAGAGCGTCGTAATATTTGGAAGTTTGCTGCAGAAGCAAAAGTCGATGGCAAAGTAGTGTGTAGTGCCGAAATTATGTGTGCGAGAAGAGAGCTTTAATTGTGATCCATGCTACAGCAATAATCGAACCAGGCGCAAAATTAGGTAATAATGTCTCAGTGGGCCCTTATAGCTACATTGGCAACGATGTTGTTATTGGTGATAACTGCATTATTGAATCTCACGTTGTGGTCAAAGGGCCATCAACAATTGGTTCTGGCAATCATATATTTCAATTTGCGTCAGTAGGCGAAGCGTGCCAAGACAAAAAATACAATAATGAACCAACCACACTTATCATTGGTGATAATAACGTCATTCGTGAGTGTGCCACAATTCACCGTGGTACGATTCAAGACCAAGGAGTGACTAAAATTGGTAGCAATAACTTGTTTATGGCTTACACGCATGTTGCACATGATGCTGTGATTGGCGATAACGTGATTTTTGCTAACAATGCCTCTGTAGCAGGTCACGTACACATTGGCGACTGGGTTATTTTGGCTGGTAACTCAGGCATTCATCAATTTTGTAAAGTGGGAGCACATGCTTTTGTTGGTATGTACTCTGGCGTTAATAAAGATGTGCCACCATTTGTTACAACGATTGGTACGCCAGCGGGCCCTGTTGCAATCAACACCGAAGGCATGAAGCGTCGTGGTTTTGAAAGCGATGAGGTTATGGCGACGCGTCGTGCTTACAAAACACTGTACCGTAAGAGTTTAGGTGTCGAAGACGCAATTGCAGCTTTAAGTGAAGATGCTGCTAAGTACCCCGCTGTACAAATGATGATTGATTTTGTTAAAAATTCTGAACGCGGCATTATTCGTTAATCCGTTTATGCTGTGAACAAAAGCCACCAGTTATTAAGTTAACTTGGTGGCTTTTTTGTATTCACTGTTTTGTATTTACGAGAATTCAGTTGCAGCTCAGTTGATACCTGCTAATTTTATGCATTCTAAAGGAGCGTTGAATTTTGATTAAACCATTTCTAATTAGTTTATCACTGGCTATTTTAGCGGGTTGTAGTAGCTCGCCTGCCAATTACTCAGTAACAAACGCAAAGGTGATTGAGCAGGGGCAAGCCAGCTTTTATGCAGATAAATACCATGGCCGATTGACTGCCAATGGTGAAAAGTTTGATCAACATGCCATGACCGCAGCGCATAAACAACTTCCGTTTAATAGCAAAGTGAAAGTTACTAACACAGCGAATAACCGCTCGGTGGTGGTCAGAGTGAATGATCGTGGTCCTTTTATTCGCGGCCGTATCATTGACTTATCAAAGCATGCGTTTGCAAAGCTCGCAGAGCCGAATTTAGGGGTTATTAACGTTACTATTGAGGTAATTGATTAAAACCGTGTGATTAAGTTCACGTAATCAGTGTGCTCTGTTACTAGCTGTTGATGCGTTGCAATCGCTTTTACAGCTCCTTGCTCTAACCAAATCACTTTGTCCATGTTGGCAAGCAAAGCAGGATCATGGGTTATGCTGATCACAGTGCAATGCTCCATGCTGGTTAATATTGCATCCATAACCAGATGTTTAGATTGATTGTCGAGCCCTTCGGTTGGCTCATCAAGTACTAGAATTGCTGGTGTACGTAGCAGTGCTTGCGCTAACGCTAAGCGTCTTGATTGTCCTCGTGACAAGCTTCTTCCAGCTGTCCCTAGGCGAGTATTTAAGCCTAGCTTTAACTCATGTAACCAATCTGTAAGTTGTGCTTGTTGGCAAACTTCATACATTTGCGCTTCGCTTGCATCGGGGGCAGCATAACGCAAATTCTCAGCAATAGTGCCATCAAAAATATGGTGCTGTTGTGCAACGATACTAATAAGTTCGCAGCGGTTTTGCTGACTAATCGTGTTTATCGCGATGTTTTTGTCTGGTGAGAGCAGGTTTATTGCCCCGTTTTGCTGCGGCCACAAACCACTGAGTAAATTAACCAGTGTACTTTTACCACTACCACTTTGGCCTACAATGGCGACTTTCTGCAATGGTAAAATTGTAAAGTTGATATTGCTAAGCGCATAATTATCAGCGTGATAGTTATAGCTTAGTTGTTTAAATTCAAGCCCTAATGGTTGTACTGCCACTAGCTCGTGAGTGGTGTTGGTGGTCGAGGGCAGTTTATCCTCCAAAGCAAAAATACGCTGTGCAGCACTCAGTGCGACGGGTAACTGGATGAAAGCATTAGGCAGTGTCAACACGGTTTCAAAACTAGCGAGTACAAATAAGCTGAGCATAGCTAATTCAACATTCACCATAGAGCCGTCATACACCAATGGAGTAATTATCACAATCGCGCCCAGCATACTCAGTTGCACGATTAGTAGAGATAAGCCATTACTATGCGCTTCTGCATTGTGGCGGGTAAATAATTGCTGATTATAGCGTTCACTGGCCCTACGACACTGCGCAACTTGTTGCTCCGTGGCTTGGTAAATAGCCAGCTCTCTTAGGCCACTTAAAGTGTCAGATAACTGGGCACGTAAAGTTGCTGAGTATTTAGTTTCAAGTTCGGCAGTTTGTTGTAGTTGCTTACTTAACATTATCGGCAGTGCAACGCCTACTAACAGCAATGAAATAAAACATAACAGGGCGACATTGGCGTTATAAATACTCATAAATAGAAGTACAATGGGCACGCTTACAAGTGCAACTATCATGGGCAGAAGTACGTTCAAATAAAATTTATCGAGGGCTTCTACGTCATTTTGCATGCGGTTAAAAAGATCGGCGCTGCGACTCATTGCTAAATCAACATTATTTAATTTGCTCAACGTGCTGAAGACATTGATGCGGATCTCACTCAATAATAAAAAAGTAGCGTTGTGGGTTACTAAACGCTCGCCATAACGTGACGCTGTTCTAACAATCGCTAAAAAGCGGATCACACCAGCGGGAGTGAAGTAGTTCATGTGCACACCGGCTAAACCTGCTGCAGCCATCGCAGCTAAAAACCAGCCGGAAATAGCCAGTAAGCCAACATTAGCCAAGACCGTTAGTGTTGCTAAAAAGGCACCCAACAACATAGCGCTAAGGTGCGGTTTGCACAATTTAAGTAGGCGAATAAAGTTAGTCATTACGATGGCTCCTAGCATTGACTAAGTTGAACAAGCCACCTTGCTGCTGCATTAAGGAAACAAAACGACCTTGTTCAATCACTGTGCCTTTTTGCATAACCAATATTTTCTTCGCATGCTTAATCGTATTTAAGCGATGAGCAATCACAATGACTAAGTGAGTTTTGGCATATTCATTAATTGCATGTTGTACTTGTTGTTCTGTTTGGCTATCTAAGTGCGCAGTTGGTTCATCAAGAACTAAAATAGGTGCTTGTTTTAAAAATGCACGGGCTAAAGCAATGCGCTGCTTTTGCCCTCCCGACAGTCCTTCACCTTGTTCACCAATATGAGTATCAAAGCCATTAGGTAATGCATTGATAAACTCGAGTGCACCGGCTTGCTTGGCCGCAGCGGCTAATTGCGCCGCAGTAGCATCTGGCTTTGCTAGTAATAAATTGGCCTTGATGGTGGTGAATAATAAGGTTGGCTTTTGTGGGATCCAGGCGATATGTTGCTGCCAGTGGAGAATGTCAGGCTGAGTTAATTGTTGTTGGTTAACTACGATTGCACTGATCACTTGTGGATTAAAGCCCAGCAAACAATCAAGTAGAGTACTTTTCCCTGCGCCACTTTGACCAACAATGGCATATAAACCCGTGCCTGCAAAAGTGAGGTTAATATCGTTAATTCCTTCATGGCTATTTGGGTAATGAAAGTTTAAATTGTTGATCTGCAGCTGTTCAATGCACTCGAGTTTCAAAGGAGAATGGTCCGAGATCGTTGCGTTGGTGTTCTCTGCTATTGGTTCATTTAATATTTTTAGCATATCAGCTGCTGCACTGATCCCTTCTAACTTGGCGTGGTAGTGACTGCCTAACTGGCGCAGCGGTAAATAAAACTCAGGGGCAAGTAATAACACCACGAAACCAGTAGCAAAGTCCAAGGTGCCAAAAAACAACCGAAAACCGATGATCACTGCCACCAGTGCTACGCTGATAGTGGCAAAAAACTCCAATGCAAAAGATGATAGAAATGCAATTTTTAACACGCTTAGAGTTGCGTGGCGAAAATCGTCAGATATCTTGGCTATTTGTTTTAATTCGCGTTTGGTGGCATCAAATAATTTAAGTTGGGTAAGACCTTGCAAGCGATCAAAAAAGTAATTACCCAGTACAGCCAGCTTTTGCCAACGTTGTTGGTTAAGTTGTTCAGCTTGGTGACCGACTAAAATCATAAAAAACGGAATAAGCGGTGCAGTAAATAAAAAGATCAAACCGGCTTTCCAATCGGTTGGAAAAATCACCATTAAAATAGCTAAAGGGATCAGGGCGCTGTAAGCCACACTAGGCAAATAGTTTGCGTAATAATCGTGCAAGGCTTCAACACCGTTATGTAACGTATTTAAGGTTGCGCCATGACCGTGTTGTTCAATGTAACTTGGCCCAAGTAGAGTGAGCTTCTCTAATAACGTATGGCGCATTGCGGTTTTAATTTTTAGCGCGGCTTTAGCGCTGGTACGTTGCGAAAGCCCAAGTAGCATAGCGCGTGCTAAGATCAGTGCAGCTAATGGCCAAAGTAAAGGGGTGATGGTTGCTAATTCCGCCTGTTGAAACATAACTAAATGAATTGAGCGAGCCACCAAGTAAGCGCTGGCGATCATCAGTACCGCATTAAAAGTACCTAATGCGATACTCATTTTTAATAGACTGCCGGCGTGATTTGCATGATTTTTTAAAAACGCGCGCAACGTAGTTTGTTGCGCGCGATTTGGTCGGGGGTTAGTTGTCATTTTGGCGATTAAGCCTATCGTGTAATTCTTGTTCGTCGTCAGCGATACTGTCTTTGTTTTGACCAAATTCATACCACATTACGTTGATCACACCTAACGTACAGGCTAATAGAACACCGAGTATCCAAGCAAAATACCACATAAGTTAAATCTCCTTAGTAACTGCCATGGCTATTATTTTCAATTTCTTTAACCGTCACTTTGCGCCACATTTTTACATAGCACCATGTGGTGTAGCATAAAATAAGAGGTACAAAAATAACAACCGCAATAAACATGACATTCAAGGTCATATGACTCGATACCGCGTCCCATATCGTTAAGCTAATATCAGGGTAGTTACTTGACGGCATGATGAACGGGAACAATGACATACCAGCGGTTAAAATGACGCCAGCAAGCATTAAGCTAGTACAAATGAGTGCTAAAGCGGCTTTATTCGCTTTTGACAATAGCCATGCAGCTGCTGCCATCACAAAAGCAATGACAGGGAATGCAATACTTAAAGGAGTCGTTTGGTAGTTATTTAACCATGCTCCTGTTGCTGTAGTGACTGTTTTATCAAGTGGATTAGCAAAGCCTTGTTTATCGCCCATAGAGACGATTTGATAACCATCAATATTAGCCACCCAAAACCCAGCAATAGCAAAGAGGACAATAAATACCAATAGCGCATAGCGGCCATATTGCGCCGAACGTCTTGCTACATCGCTATCAGTGCGTAGTTGTAACCACATACCGCCATGCGCAAGTAGCATTGATATACTGATCAAGCCGGCTAATAAAGCAAAGGGATTTAATAGCGCAAAGAAAGAACCTTGGTAGCTCGTTCTCAGGTACTCATCAATGCTAAACGGAACGCCTAAAAACAGATTACCAAATGCAACACCGAATACGAGAGCGGGAATGGCACTGCCGGCAAATAAGCCCCAGTCCCAATTGTTACGCCAGCGCAATGAGTCAATTTTGCTACGGTAGTCAAAGCCTAACGGTCTAAAAAATAGTGCAAATAACACTAACATCATGGCGAAGTAAAAGCCCGAAAATGCTGCTGCATACACCATCGGCCAGGCTGCAAATAAAGCACCGCCAGCGGTAATAAACCATACTTGGTTACCATCCCAGTGAGGGCCAACCGTGTTGATCACCACACGGCGCTCGCTGTCGGTTTTCCCCACCAGTTTGATAAGCATGGCAACGCCCATGTCCATGCCGTCGGTGATAGCAAAGCCAATCAGTAGTACACCGATGATCACCCACCAAAGTAACTTTAACGTTTCATAATCGAAAATCATGATTTTGCTCCTTGCTCGTCAGTTAGTTGGTTGCGATTTGTGTGCTCATCATGTTCAAAGTGATATTTACCAGTGTGCAATGAACTAGGGCCTAGTTTCACAAAGCGCAGCATCAGCCAGCCTTCAATAATGGCAAGGCCGGTATAAAAGACGATAAAGCCCGTTAAGCTTATCAATATATCATTGACAGTCAGTGATGATGTGGCCAAAAAGGTCGGCAGTATTTCTGAAATAGCCCAAGGCTGACGGCCATATTCTGCAACTATCCAACCAAACTCAATGGCTATCCATGGTAGAGGAATACTGAACACTGTGGCCCATAACAACCAGCGCTTTTGTTCAATAACACGGTGTGCATTGTAGTAAAAAGCGAGCACAAAGACGATTAACATGATCATCCCACAGCCTACCATAATTCTGAATGACCAAAACATCGGACCAACTTTAGGGAATGAATCTTTTACGGCTTTTTGGATCTGCTCCTCAGTGGCATCAACCACATTCGGCGTGTACCGTTTTAGTAATAACCCGTAGCCTAAATCAGCTTTTAGCTCATCAAACTTAGCAATGTTTTCTGCAGACTCATCACCTGAGCGCAGTTTTTCGAGGTACTTATACGCTATCATACCGTTGCGTATACGCACTTCGTGTTGTTTTTCTAAATCATTAATACCGGTAACTTGCTCATCTAACGAGCGAGTTGCAATAATGCCGAGCGCATAAGGAATTTTAACCGCTGCGTGGGTCACTTGTTCATCGGAGTCAGGAATACCTACTAACGTAAACGCAGCTGGGGCTTCTTCGGTATGCCACTCCGCTTCTATGGTTGCCAGTTTTACTTTTTGCACCTCGCCTACTTCATAACCCGATTCATCACCGAGTAAAATAACGCACAAGATTGACGCTAAACCAAAACCAGAGGCAACCGAGAATGAACGTTTAGCGAAGGCAAGATCGCGTCCCTTTAAGATATACCAACTACTGATCCCTAGTACAAACATGGATGCCGCAACATAACCTGCAGACACGGTGTGTATAAATTTAACTTGCGCAACGGGGTTAAATACCAGCTCAGCGAAATTGGTCATTTCCATGCGCATAGTTTGATAGTTAAACTCGGCGCCAACTGGGTTTTGCATCCAACCATTGGCAATTAATATCCACAGTGCCGACATATTAGTACCAATCGCCATTAAGAAAGTGCCCGCAAGATGTTGGCGTTTACTTAAGCGCTCCCAGCCTAAAAAGAACATACCGACAAAGGTTGATTCTAAAAAGAACGCCATTAACCCTTCAATAGCCAGAGGGGCACCAAACACATCGCCCACATAATGAGAATAATAAGACCAATTAGTACCAAATTCGAATTCCATGGTCAGGCCGGTCGCGACACCAATGGCAAAGTTGATCCCAAATAGTTTACCCCAAAACTTGGTCATATCGCGGTAGATCTCTCGGCCGGTCATAACATAGACCGACTCCATGATCACCAAAATCCAAGTCATTCCTAGGGTCAGTGGTACAAATAAAAAGTGAAACAGGGCGGTGACAGCAAACTGTAATCGCGATAGATCCACAAAGGTTTCATCTATCATTTTTTATAGCTCCTTGTATGTGCGGGCAAGTCACAAAACAAATAAAGTAAGCAAACGTTAACTTTCGATCTTTCAGTAATTATTGAAAGTTCGAACAGTATTCACTTTTGGTTAATTATTGTCAATCACAAAATGGGTAAATCCACACCCCTTTATGAGTATTGTGACGTTGTTGAGTTAGCTTCATTAAGTGAAACACAGAGTTTAAGTATTTGCCAATTTATGTTTGAAAAACATACAAATAGTTTCATTTGTGTTGTTATGGGTACGTGCACGAATGTTTCTAAAATTTATTCAAGCTGTGTCATTTAATCGTATTAAAAAACACGCTAGACTAGGGCGTATGACCGTCTCTTTGACTTGTGAATAAAAAGTACCCATGAATAAACATAAACAACCACTGCGTATAGCAATTGTAGTTGGAGAATTTTCCGGCGATATATTAGGCGAAGGCCTAATTAAGGCGTTAAAAAAACGCTACCCAGATGCCATTTTCGAAGGTATCGCGGGGCCAAAAATGCAGGCGCAAGGTTGTCATAGCTTATTCGAGATGGAAGAGTTGGCCGTCATGGGACTCGTTGAAGTATTAGGGCGATTGCCGCGGTTATTAAAAATTCGCAAACAATTAGTACAGCACTTTATTGATAACCCACCAGATGTTTTTATTGGCATTGACGCGCCTGATTTTAACTTGCGGGTTGAAAAACCACTTAAAGATGCGGGCATTAAAACGATTCAGTATGTCAGTCCTTCAGTATGGGCATGGCGCGAAAAGCGTATTCATAAAATTAGCGCCGCTACTAATATGGTGCTGGCGTTATTACCGTTCGAAAAAGCATTTTATGATAAACACAATGTACCGTGTACGTTTGTAGGGCACACACTCGCAGATGATATTGCCCTTGAGCATGATGACAGTGCTGCGCGTGAGCAGCTCGGTTTACAACAAGATGATAAAGTACTGGCGTTATTACCAGGAAGCCGTGGCTCGGAAGTTGGTTTGTTGAGTGAAACTTACCTTAAAACGGCCGCAGGCTTACAGGCTAAAAATCCAGATTTAAAAATTGTTGTGCCGCTTGTTAACGCGCAACGAAAAGCACAATTTTCAACTATTTTGGCAGCCACTGCGCCGCAATTGAATGTTCAATTATTAGATGGTCAATCAAATCTTGCTATGCAAGCGGCTGATGTGATTTTAATCGCATCGGGCACCGCGACGCTTGAAGGCATGCTGTATAAAAAACCTATGGTGGTTGGTTATAAAATAAAAGCCTTGAGTTATTGGATTTTTAAAAGCTTATTCACCTTTAATATCAAATACTTTTCGTTGCCAAACTTATTAGCTGACGAAGAATTAGTGCCTGAGTTTATGCAGCATGATTGCAGTGTTGAAAACCTAACCAATGCTTTAGAACCGATGCTAAATAGTGATAATAAAGAATTAAAAGCACGCTTTTTAGCGATTCATCAACAAATACGCTTAAATGCCAGTGAGCAAGCGGCTACGGCTGTTGCGGAGATTATAAATGCAAATTGAACGCCCTAATGTTGAGCTTATCGCAGGTGTTGACGAAGTTGGCCGTGGCCCATTAGTCGGTGATGTTGTGACTGCTGCGGTGATACTTGATCCGGCAAACCCAATAGTAGGTCTTACCGATTCAAAAAAACTGACCGATAAAAAACGCCAAGCATTGGCGATTGAAATTAAAGAGAAAGCGCTGAGTTGGTCTATTGGTCGTTGTAGCCCCACTGAAATTGATGAGCTAAATATTCTCCACGCCACTATGCTGGCAATGACGCGTGCCGTTGAAGGGTTAAGTATCACACCTGAGTTTGTATACGTTGATGGTAACCGCCTACCTTCACTCGCAATGCCAGCACACGCTGTAGTTAAAGGCGATAGTTTAGTGGCCGAAATTTCAGCGGCCTCTATTATCGCGAAAGTGGCGCGTGATGATGAAATGATAGAATTAGATAAGCGCTATCCGCATTATGGTTTTGCAGGGCACAAAGGTTACCCCACCAAAGCGCATTTTGCCGCTCTTGAGCAATATGGCGCAATTGCTGAACATCGTAAAAGTTTTAAACCAGTACAACGTGTACTGGCAATGCAGGAGAAGTAATGGCAGCGCCAGATTTTGTCCACCTGCGGGTTCATTCTGATTTCTCAATGGTCGATGGTTTAGCAAAAACTAAACCGATAGTAGCGAAAGCGCAAGAGCTGCAATTGCCCGCATTGGCTATCACCGATCAAATGAATTTATGTGGCTTAGTACGGTTTTATGATACTGCTCATAATGCTGGTATTAAACCCATTGTTGGCGCTGATTTTTGGCTACACAGTCCGGAATTTCCGGAAGGGCCGTGCCGTTTAGTTATTTTAGCCAAAGACAACACCGGTTATAAAAATCTTACGCTATTAATTTCCAAAGCGTATCAGCGCGGGCATTTATTTCACCGCCCAGTGATTGATAGAGAGTGGCTAATAGAGCACAAAGAAGGCCTTATTATACTCTCTGGTGCAAAAGATGGCGATTTAGGTAAAGCCTTATTAAAAGGCAACCCTGCGATTGTTGAATCGGTGGTGAGTTTTTATAAACAACATTTTAGCGATAACTATTACATTGAGTTGATCCGCACAAAGCGCGCGCAAGAAGAAGATTATTTACACTTAGCGGTTGAACTTGCAACCGTTGAGCAGCTCCCCGTGGTGGCAACCAATGAGGTCGTATTTTTAAAACCAGAAAACTTTGAAGCACACGAAATTCGTGTAGCAATTTTTGATGGTTATACCCTCGATGATAAACGCAGACCAAAACGCTTCTCTGAAGAACAATACTTAAAAACCCCAGAGCAAATGACAGAGTTGTTTAGTGATATTCCAGAAGCGCTGCAAAACAGTGTTGAAATCGCTAAACGTTGTAATGTTACTGTACAGCTTGGGACTTACTTCTTACCCGATTACCCAACCGGCTCATTAAAAATTGAAGACTTTTTAGTTAAAGTATCAAAAGATGGCCTTGAAGAGCGTTTGCAGTTCTTATTCCCAGATGAAGCTGAGCGCGTCGAAAAACGTGTTGAGTATGATGAGCGTTTGCAAGTTGAACTTGATGTAATCAACCAAATGGGATTTCCAGGTTACTTCTTGATCGTAATGGAGTTCATCCAATGGAGTAAAGATAACAATATTCCAGTGGGACCAGGACGGGGATCTGGTGCGGGGTCATTGGTGGCTTACGCATTAAAAATCACGGACCTTGATCCACTTGAGTTTGACTTACTTTTCGAACGGTTTTTGAACCCTGAGCGTGTCTCAATGCCGGATTTCGACGTCGATTTCTGTATGGACCGGCGTGATGAAGTAATCGATCACGTATCGGCGTTATATGGACGGGACGCGGTATCACAGATCATCACCTTTGGTACTATGGCGGCTAAAGCGGTAATACGTGATGTTGGCCGAGTACTTGGTCACCCGTATGGATTTGTTGACCGTATTTCAAAATTAATTCCAGGCGATCCTGGTATGACACTTGCCAAAGCGTTTGATGTCGAGCCTCGTTTGCAAGAAGCGTATGACGGTGACTCAGAGGTTAAAGATCTGATTGATATGTGTCGCATCCTTGAAGGTTGTACACGGAATGCTGGTAAACATGCGGGGGGGGTCGTTATATCGCCCACCACAATCACTGATTTTGCTGCGCTGTACTGTGATGACGAAGGTAAGTTCCCGGTCACCCAGTTTGATAAAAATGACGTAGAAACCGCCGGTCTTGTTAAGTTTGACTTTTTAGGTCTGCGTACTTTGACCATTTTACAGTGGGCCGTTGATATGACCAACGAGCGCCTTGTGCGCGAAGGTAAAAAGCCTGTTGATATCAATGCAATCCCATTAGATGATCAAAAGAGTATTGAGTTATTACTACGCGCTGAAACCACAGCAGTATTCCAGTTAGAGTCACGAGGCATGAAGGATCTGATCCGACGTCTTAAACCGGACTGCTTTGAAGATATGATTGCACTTGTTGCCTTGTTCCGTCCAGGACCACTGCAATCGGGCATGGTAGATAACTTTATCGACCGAAAACTTGGCCGTGAAGAAATCTCTTACCCTGACGCTCAGTACCAGCATGAAAGTTTAAAACCTATTTTAGAGCCTACTTACGGCATTATCTTGTATCAAGAACAAGTAATGCAGATTGCACAGGTATTAGCCGGTTACACCCTAGGTGGCGCCGATATGCTGCGTCGTGCTATGGGTAAGAAAAAGCCCGAAGAAATGGCAAAGCAGCGTTCAACCTTTGAAGATGGTGCGCGAAATAACGGGATTGACGGCGAACTAGCAATTAAAATCTTCGACTTGGTAGAGAAGTTCGCAGGTTACGGTTTTAACAAATCTCACTCGGCAGCCTATGCGTTAGTGTCGTATCAAACCTTGTGGATGAAAACTCATTACCCGGCTGAATTTATGGCGGCGGTAATGTCTGCGGATATGGATAACACCGAAAAAATCGTCACCCTAGTCGATGAATGTGAGAACATGAAACTCACATTATTACCGCCAGACGTTAACGCTGGTGCTTACAAGTTTACAGTTAACCTAAAAGGTGAAATTGTTTACGGCATTGGTGCTATCAAAGGGGTGGGTGAAGCGCCTGTTGATGCCATTTTAGAGGCGCGTCAAGCTGGTGGCCCGTTTAAAGACTTATTTGATTTTTGTGCGCGTGTTGATTTAAAGCGTATCAACAAGCGTGTAACCGAGAAACTGATTTATGCAGGTGCGCTTGATCAACTCGGGCCAGAGAAAACGCAACCCGCTCGTGCTACATTATTGGCAAGTTTAAAAGACGCCATGCGTGCAGCAGATCAACATCATAAAGCAGAGTCGTTAGGGCAAACCGATTTATTTGGTTTGCTTGCAACTGAGCCAGATGAGGTTGAACAAGCCTTTATTAAAGCCACTCCACTGACTGATAATCAATGGCTTGACGGCGAAAAAGAAACCTTAGGTTTATACCTAACTGGGCACCCGATAAATCAGTATCGTAAAGAGCTGAGATATTACACCAGTGGCAAGTTAGTGGATTTACAGCCAACTAATCGCGATGTGCAGTCTACGGCTGCAGGCCTTGTGATTGCAGCAAGAGTGCTCGTAAACAAAAAAGGAAATCGTTGGGGACTTGTAACTTTAGATGACAAGAGTGCCCGTATTGATGTACGCTTATTCCCAGAACAGTTTGAAATGTACCAAGATATGCTGCAAATCAACAATATCTTGGTAATATCTGGACAGGTCAGCTTTGATAACTTCTCTGGTGGTATTACAATGACCGCCAGAGACATATGCACCATAGCGCAAGCGCGAGAAAAACGGATTAAAGCGATTAAAATGACGCTGAATATGGTGCAAATCGAAGCGAACTTCTTCGAAAATTTACAAAAAGTACTCGAACCTTATAAGTTTGGTACTTGTCCGATTAAGGTTTACTACCAGCGTCCAGATGCGCTGGCACAGTTAACTCTCGGGACAGAATGGTGTGTTACGCCTAGTGATGACTTAATTCATAAGTTATCGTTAATGGCGGCGCAAGATGTAGAACTAGAATTTAACTAATTAGGTAGTTTAGAGCATGAGCCTCAATTATCTTGATTTTGAGCTTCCAATCGCAGAGTTAGAAGCAAAAATTGAAGAGTTACAAAATATAAGCCGCGCTGGCGATTTAGATCTTGAATTAGAAGAGGAAGTCAGCCGATTAAAAGAGAAAAGTGCCAAAATGAAAGAGGAGATATTCTCTAAGTTAGGTGCTTGGCAGGTTTCTCAGTTAGCCCGTCATCCGTTGCGTCCTTATACTCGAGATTATATCGAGCGTATTTTTACGGAATTTGACGAGTTTGCTGGCGATCGTACTTTTGCTAATGATCCCGCTATTTTAGGTGGTATCGCGCGTTTTGAAGGCCAACCTGTGATGGTTATTGGTCAACAAAAAGGCCGTGATACCGCTGAAAAAATCAAACGCAACTTTGGTATGCCAAAGCCAGAAGGTTACCGTAAAGCATTACGCTTAATGGAAATGGCTGAGCGCTTTAAAATGCCAATCATGACCTTTATTGACACGCCGGGTGCATACCCAGGTGTTGGTGCTGAAGAGCGCGGTCAGTCTGAAGCAATCGCACGTAACCTTAAAGTGATGGCAGCATTAAAAGTGCCAACAATTTGTACGGTTATTGGTGAAGGCGGTTCAGGTGGTGCATTAGCAATTGGTGTTGGCGATCGCGTTAACATGTTGCAATACAGTACTTACTCGGTAATTTCACCAGAAGGCTGTGCCTCAATTTTGTGGAAAAGCGCTGATAAAGCGCCACTTGCTGCAGAAGCGATGGGTGTAACCGCAGAACGAGTAAAAGAACTTGATTTGATCAACAGTCTAGTTGAAGAGCCATTAGGTGGCGCGCACCGTAACTACGACGGTATGGCACGTAATCTTAAAAATCAGCTTAAACGTGACTTAGCAGATCTACAAGCCTTATCACTTGATGAGATGCTTGAACAACGTTATAAACGTTTAATGTCATTTGGTTATTGTTAATATAGCTAATTGATGGAAAAAAGCCGCTTTTGCGGCTTTTTTGTTTTAAAATGTTTATCAGCTATCAGCTATCAGCTATCAGCTATTCGGCTTAAGCTAATCAACCATCTATTTAGCGGTTTTAATTCATGCAAACAACGTTGTTATATCAACAAGTAAAAAACGTCATCAAGCCTTATGTAGCAGCGCATAAATGCTCTTTTACAATAGCGCTTTCAGGTGGTGTTGATTCTGTGGTATTACTGCACGTTATGAATGCGCTCAAAGCCGATATGCCTCAGTTGCAATTAAGTGCAGTATACGTGCATCATGGTTTAAGTCAGTACGCCGATGACTGGCAGTTATTTTGTGAAAAGCTATGCGCCACACTGAATATTACCTTTGATACGGCGCAGGTTAAAATTGAGCAAAAAACACGTACGAGTTTAGAGCAACAAGCACGTGATGCTCGTTATCAAGCCCTTGATAAACTCAGCCCATCAGGCAGTATTATTTTGCTGGGGCAGCACTTAAACGATCAACTAGAAACCTTTTTACTGCGCTTGAAGCGCGGCTCTGGTTTGCAAGGTTTAACCGCAATGCGGCAAACGCGTATGCTTAGCTCTGGTAGAGAGTGTTTTAGGCCGCTGCTGAATGTTTCTCGACAAGATATTGAGCAATTTGCCGCAGACTTTAATCTTGAGCATATTACTGACGACTCAAATAGTGATGAACGCTTTGATCGTAATTTTATTCGTCAGCAAGTTGTGCCACTACTGAGCGAACGCTTTAAAGGGTTTGAAAAAAGTGCCACGCGAAGTGTAAATTTATTGCAGCAGCAACAAGATGTGCTCGACGAATACACTCAGCAAGATTTACAACAATGCCAAAATAACCAGCAGGGTTTAAGCTGTTTAGCGCTTGCGAACTACAGCGCTGCGCGACAAGCAAATGTACTACGCAGTTGGCTTGGGCAATTCACTGCACTTATGCCATCACACCAGCAAACGTTGCAAATACTTAGCCAAGGATTAACGGCACAGGCTGATGCTCAATTACTCATTCAGTTAGCGCAAGGGCAAGTGCGCCGTCATCAACAGTTTTTTTATTTTGTGCGTGACACCGCTGTGCCGCTTAGCCAATTAGTAACCGATGCTGAGCTGTTGCTGTCTGATGGTCGTAGTTTAGTTCAATTAACGGGTGAAGGAATTAGAAAACCACTGCCTAATGAACAAGTCACTGTGCATTTTAACCGCCCACAAGCACGTATTAAACCACGTAAAAAACCGGGCCATAATACGCTTAAACATTGGTTCAAAGACGCTAAAATCGCGCCTTGGCTGCGTGCGAGTGTGCCGCTTATTTTTTATAATGAACAATTAGTCTATGTAGTAGGGCATTTTATAAGTGCTGAACACTATCAACAAGAAGGTATATTTTGGAACATAAAAACATGAGCAAGCCACAGCCCCACGTTGGTTTATCGCTTGTTAATAAAGCACCATTAGGGCTTGTGAGCACCGCATTAATCGCCATTATCGCCACGTTGATGTTTGACTTAGAGCTATTAACATTAGCTTATGCCAGTGCGGGTGGATTACTTTGCGCGGTAATATTAATTGCTTATTGGTTAGGTAAAGGCGGGATATTTTTTATTGTTGGGGTAAGCATTCCACTGCTAATGGTTATCATAATGCCTTTAGCCACCATGGCAGCTTTGTTGTATTTGGTTAGTGGCTTCTTTTTTGGTTTTTGCTTAGCCTTGCTCGGTTATAAGCTGACAGCTAAATAAGCATCTAATGCCTAGCGGGGGAACTAGGCATTACACTATTAGTACGCTCTGGCGCAATTTCTACCAGCGGCTTTTGCTTTATATAAGCCTTTATCGGCACGGGCAAAAATGTCATTTTCACAGTCTTGGCTGCTTGTCAGCGTGAAGCCAATACTGGTGGTAACCTGATACTGTTTCATTAAATTAGATTCAGCTACTAAGCGCATTACTCGCTGAGCTATTACTTTGTTAGTAGTAAACTCAGGATCATCAATTAACACCGCAAACTCATCACCACCAAAGCGAAACACAGAGTCAGTAGCGCGAATACTGCTACATAATACATTGGCAAATTCTTGTAATACATCATCGCCAATTTTATGACCATAGTTGTCATTAACTTGTTTAAAGTTATCTAAATCTAACAACATTAAACTAAATGGGCGATGCTGACGGCGGCAGCGCTCTAATTTCTGCGCCAAAATATCATTAAACTGACTGCGGTTATTCAGCCCGGTTAAGGTGTCTTTAGTCGCGAGTTTAAGCACTCGGCTATACATTAAGGCATTACGCAACGGATAAACCAGTGCATTGTGTAGCCCCACTAACTTTTGTTCAATATTGCCTGACAGCGGGTACTGGCAAAAGTAGATGAGCTGGCCTAAATGTTCATTATTTATATCTAAATCAAATGAATAGGGTGGTTTACTGTTATCACTATCTGCTATTTGAGCCACACCTAGAGATGATTGAAACTGCAACCCTGAAAAATTAATTATTTGTTTAGCATGAGCAGCATAAATAGTAAGCAGCTCTTCTAAATTCAACGTTGTTTGCAATTTTTCAAGCAAACTATGGATAGCGCTAGGCTCACTATTACGGTAATGCTCTGCCGAGAACGGCAGAAACTCGCCACGTGCTGAGATCCGTTGCGTCAAAATATGGACATTTTCCACGTTTTTCTCCCCCTAGGAGTGTGTTGTTACACTTGTTAAGCGATTTTTATGCCACTATTTCAAACTGGCTGAAAAACAGATAGTTGCTATAGTTAATCCTGTCATAGCTAAAATTTTGGCGGTATTGCATCAATATAAGTAGGAGGTGTGTTTGCAAAGTGTATTGGCCCAAATATTCGGCCTATTATTAGCTGCAGTGGTGCTGGTATGGCTATTTAAACGAATAGGCCTACCGCCGATCCTTGCCTACCTTGCTACCGGTGTTTTAGCTGGGGGGCATGGTATTGGTTGGATGGCGCAAAGTTATGAAATGCATTTTGTTGCTGAGCTTGGCATTGTATTTTTACTGTTTAGCCTGGGACTGGAGTTTTCTGTTGGTCGATTAATGGCTATGCGCAACATTGTGTTTGGTTTAGGCACACTGCAAGTTGTGATCACTACTATTGTGTGTATGCTGATTTTATTGTTGATGGGTTTATCAGCTTTGAGCAGTTTTACTATTGCGACATTAATGGCGTTGTCATCTACTGCAGTGGTGGTTAAATTATTAAAAGAATCTGGCGAACTTAAACAACGCCGTGGTCAGCTCGCTATTGGTATGCTGTTGTTTCAAGATATTGCCGTTGTACCCTTACTCATTACATTACCACTATTGGCGCAAAGTAGTGATTCAGAAGGCATTGCATGGGCACTGACTGTAGCGTTAACCAAAGGCGCGTTTGTTTGCTTGTTATTATGGGCAATTGGTAAATGGGTACTGCCTAAAGTATTTAGTGAAGTCGCGCTAATGCGTACCGATGAATTATTTGTGTTAACCACCTTACTGGTTGCTTTATTTGCCGCAGGGCTGACTTATTTGTTTGGCTTATCAATGGCTCTTGGGGCTTTTCTAGCTGGCATGATGCTAGGAGAAAGTCAGTACCGCCATCAATTAGAAGCGGACATTCGGCCATTTCGCGACATTTTAATGGGCTTATTTTTTGTTACCGTAGGTATGCAGCTTGATATCTTATTTGTGCTGGGCGTATGGTATTGGATTGTGGCTGCTCTTGCACTAATGCTAGTGCTCAAAATTGGCGTTATTACTTTTTTAGCGCAGTTAATGGGTGAGCGAAAACAAGATGCTGTAGCAGCCGGGATTATGTTGTGGCAAATGGGGGAGTTTGGTTTTGTATTAATAGCGCTTGCCACAAAGCATCAATTATTAGCTGCAGAGCACGCTTCCTTTTTAATTGCCATTGCTGTTATGTCGATGGGCTTAACCCCTTATTTGATTGAACGTACACCTTGGTTATTAAAGCAGTTTGGCTTAGTTAAACACTCCCAGAACGAATGGCAGCAGCAACCCAATAGCAGCACTTTGTATCAAAACCACGTGGTGATCTGTGGTTTTTCGCGGGTTGGGCAGACCATTGCGCGGTTTTTAAAACCAGAAGCTATCGAATATGTTGCCGTTGAAAATAATCCAATTCTTGTGCATGAAGCTAAAGCAGCGGGTGAGCCTGTTATTTTTGGTCATGTAAAGCAAAAAGATATTTTAAAGTCTGCCGGTGTTGAACGAGCACGCTTAGTGATCATTACGTTCACCGATTTTGAACATGCGCAAATTGTGATCGATGCCATAAAACAAATCGCTCCACAGGTGAAAATATTAGTGCGAATGCGTGACGATAGTCACCTAGAAGCATTAAAAGAGCTTGGCGTGACCGAAGTGGTTCCCGAAACACTGGAGGCTAGTTTAATGCTGGTGTCGCACGTGTTATCTATGTCGGGGGTGCCGATGTCGCGTATTGTTAGGCGGGTCAGTAAAGAGCGGCGTAATCGCTATCAATTTTTACATGGTTTTTTTGCCGGAGATAAATTTGATAGTGAAGAAAGTAACGCCGAACGACTTGAGTATTTACATGTTATTGCACTGCCCGAGTATGCCTTTGCAGTAGCAAAAAGCATTAGTGAGCTAGGGCTTGAAAAGCGCCGCGTATCTGTTCGGGCATTACGCCGCCAAGACCGTGAAATTGATAGCCCATCAAGGAATATAGTGTTACTCGCCGGCGATATTTTAGTGCTGCAAGGTAAACCTCGTCGCGTAGAGCGAGTTGAGCGTTATTTACTTGATGGCAGCGAGTAGGCTTAAACTTGTGTTAATCAAGTTCTAAAAACTCGCGTATTTGTGGTAGTTTTTTAATGCCATCTTTGTAACCAATTTCGATCAAATGCTGGGTGTAGCGTTTTTCAAATAATAAATAACTGGTTAAACTCGATTGTGAACGTTTTTTAACCCCAATCATACGTAGCAGCACTTTAATTGCCAGCGGCATATCATCGTAATACTGCGCAGCAATGGCGTTAAAGTTTTCAGATGGATTGATCACAAAACTGTGTATTTGTTTTAGTTCTTGGTGTTTGTCGCGACCTGGTAATAAACCTAAGGTACGGTTGATCCGTTCAAGACGTTCAAGATCTGACTGTAAGGTGTCGGTAAATACACTATCGAGCAAGTGACCTGCAATAGCTGATAACCCGGGGAAATGTGGCAAGTAGCCTGGTGGATGTGCTTCTTTTGGTTGATCGACACCAATAATAAATATTTTTTCAGCGCCTAAATGCACACTTGGACTCAATGGTGATAATTGGTGAATTGAACCATCCCCAAAATAATGGTTATGGACATTCACACTCGGAAATACCATTGGAATAGCACTGGATGCCATTAAGTGTTCAACATTAATACGCGTTGCTTGGCCTTCGCGTTTCGCGCGTTGCCAAGGCGATTGTGTATTAGATTGAAAAAACGCCACAGAATCGCCCGTAGTATAACTGGACGCGGTGATTGACAAAGCATCTAAATAATTACGATGTAAATTTCGCTCAATACGTGATAAATCCAGTATATTATTCAGCAACACCCGTAAAGGTTGATTGTTTAATAAACTCGCGGGTGGATGATTAATATGTTCAGATTGAAAGCTGGTCAGTATATTACGAGTTAAATGACCAAACACACTGATAAAATCACTTTTATATACCATGGAGGTCGAAAAGTTTTTCCACACTGATTCCAATTTACGAACAGCTAAATGCGCACACGACGCATAACTTGCCAATGCAGCTGAATTGATCGCGCCCGCAGAGGTGCCATTAATAATAGTAAATGGTAAGGGAGCTGTACGTGGCATACTGTGAGCAAGGGCTTTAAGCACCCCAACTTGATAGGCCGCGCGTGCACCACCGCCGGTCAGAAGTAGTGCGACTTTTGGTTTATTTTGATTGACCTGCTTGATTTTCATAGTTGCAATTAAACCGTTGAGCGTCTTTACTTTATTTATTAACTGTAAGTCTTTAAGCTAGAAGAATCAAAGGATACCTTAGCTTGAGAATAAAAATTATCGCTAAGCAATGAATTATAGTAACTTAGATACCTCTAAGTGTTATGCATTTAAATTTTTTATGGAGTTTGTATGTCAGATCAATCACCACAGCCAGATACAGAAAAGCGTCCACCAAATAACAACTTATTGTTTGCGGTCGGTGTGTTAATTATCATCGCCTGTGTAGCAGGGTATATTTTACTCAGTCCAGAAGAAAAACCGCAACCGATTGTTGAGCAGACGATAGATGAACCAGTCATGCCCGAGTATCAAGCTCCAGAGCCGCAAGAGATTGCAGAACCTGAAACCTTGCCTGAGCCAGAAGTAGTGCAACGCCCAGAGCAAAGACAGGTTGAACCTGAGCCTGAAGTCGCACCATTACCAACTCTTAACGAGAGTGATACCGTGGTGGTTGCCAGTATTGATGACTACTTAAGTGATCAAGCAATGAGCTTGCTTATAACAGACGACGTTATTCGCCGTGGTGTAGTATTTATAGATAACTTAGCCAAAGGTAAAGTAGCGGCTAAGCATGCGCCAGTTGAGCGCCCAGAAGAAAGCTTTAGCGTGATAGAAGGTGATATTCTTACTGTCGATCCAAACAGCTATGAACGCTATACACCTTACGTAAAAATATTTACCAGCATGAGCGCAGCGCAAATTGTGCGTTTATACGATGAGTACAAGCCATTGATCAATGATGCGTATGCAGAAATTGGCTATCAAGGTGATGCGTTTAATCAAACACTTGAAGAGGCGATAGAGCTATTATTAGATACTCCAGAGCCAAAAGGCGATATGCCATTATTACGTGACTCTGTCACTTACCAATATGCTTACTCAGAATGGGAACGCCTGCCAGCTGCGCAAAAACAGCTACTGCGCATGGGGCCAGAAAATATGAAAAAAGTAAAAGCAGTACTGCGTAACGTAAAAGCAGAGTTAGAGAAACAATAAAATCGTTTAAAAAACAGTGCGATTGTATGTTTAACATGCAATCGCACTTTCTTTTTGCGTTTACCCTTGAATAACACCCCAAAAGTAGAGATAATCCCTCCCGCGCCAACCAAGGCCCTCAATGGTAGTCTTATTGGTCCTCTCGCAACACTAGCAGGCGAACCTGGTCAGGCCCGGAAGGGAGCAGCCACAGTTTGTGACGTGTGTGCCGAGATGTGGCTGGTAAGACTGCCACCCAAATTCCTCATTTGGGTGTTGTACATTTCCCATTTTTTTATCCATCTAAAATTTACTAATACTAGTTTCTTATAATGCCTTTCTGGTGAATCCTCATCAAAATTGTAATAGCATCTTTTTTAATCAAACAGGCATATTCTTTCATCATACTTTTGATCTAATACCAATCGACTAAAATATTAAAACTATTCTAGCGAGCTAAATAAAGCGCAAACTGCGTTATAAATTTTTCATGTACGACTGCATGGATACAGGAGCAATTGCCGAGAACAACTGTCTAGTGAAAGCTGGGAAGTCCACCCCGCTAAATTAGAGGCTGAGTTAAAGCGTGTCACGGAGGAACGGGATATTATAAAAAAGACGCAAGATACTTTGCCAGCAACCCCAAGTAAAGTACGGCTTCATTCGTGACCACCAAGATGAGATTTCTATCACAACAATGTGCCGTCTTTTTAAACTGCATTGTAGTGGTTTTTTTGCGTGGTAAAAACAGCATAAAAGTAATAGAACGCTTGAAAATAATCGCTTGTTGAAGTTCATTAAAGCGTTTTATGTAGACAGTGGCGGCACGTATGGTAGCCCTTGAATACATGTTGATTTGCTTGACGCTGGTGAGTAATGCAGCGTGTTGCGAAGATAATACGACAACATAAGCTTAAAGCCCAAATTGGGTATAAGCGTCGACATATTAAAGGTGGTAAGGCATCGCGGATTATAGGTAACATATTAGCACGCCAATACAACCCGCCTGTGCCGAATCAATCATGGGTGAGTTACATAATTTATATAAGAAACTATGAGGTTTTTATATGTGGCAACAGTGATGGACTTATTTTCTAGGCGTATTGTGGGTTGGTCGATGGATAAAAATATGGATAAACACCTTGTTATAAATGCACTCTTAATTGCCGTATATCAACGTCAGCCGAACGCTGAGGTACTGGTTCATAGTGACCAAGGTAGTCAATACGGTAGCGCTGACTATCTCGTATTTATGAAAGAGAATAATCTTGTGTCTACTATGAGCCGCGCTGGGAATTGTGATGATAATGCGGTGCTGAAAGCTTTTTTACGACAATTAAAAAGCGAATAATTAAGCGTAATATATACTCAACACGCGAGGATGAGAAAGCTGAGATATTTAATTTTATAGAAATGCGTTACAATCCAAAAAGCGCCATTCACACACAGGCGGTGCTTCACCTGCTAAGTTTGAGGAAGCGTACTATTCTGAGTTGTAAACTACCTAGTGAAAGCTGGGAAGTCCAAATGTATTTATGTTTTAATACAGTCACTTAATGTTTAGAGAATTATTACATTATGAATATTATAAAAAAAAAACTTCTTACAATTTCAAGTTTTTCGCTGGTGGCTTGCATGGCTACTCAGCCACCTATTATCAAGCTGGAATCAAATGAAATATATGAGTTTGACTCTAATGCTAGCTTTGCATTGAATGTGGCTAATATGACACGTAAAACAGCGGGGTTATCAGACGTTGACTTACCAGAAGACGCACAATTCAAATCGAATGGTGTTCTTGTTGGTACTGAATATGCTCTATCTTTTCTTACTGGTGGCTTAGTGGATTTAGCGGGGAGTTTAGGTGCGCAATCAGAAGCTGACCGCGCATTCAACTGGAAGCCTATGCTTGTTTTTCTTGCAGATATAGACGAACAAAATGTTGATGCCAGCGTTGTTACTACCGTTGAGAGTGAGTTAACAAAAACATTTGATAATATGGATAATGCTAATTTTTTAGGTTTGGCAAGAGTAGCAGCGGATCACCATGACAATAATTTCATACTTATATTTAATGGTGAAATGTGCGATTCGGCTGATACTCCTAAAATTGACTATCAAAAGGCCAAAACCGCGGGGAACATTCTAAACTTAAAACCTGAATATAATAATGCATGCGAAATACAAGTTTCTGTTGAAGCGACAGGTAAGGTTAATTACAACAACAATGTCAAAAGCGTAATCACCACAACATTGCTAAGTGACTACCAATTTGCTTCACCAATTACTATTGCAACGTCAGGTTTTGCTGTAGTCCCACAAAGCTTTAGCACTTGGGGAAGTAGCACAGTCTATAAGGTGTCAGCACCATTTGTTGCTTTTGAAGATACGATGTATTTCTTTACAAAACAGAATAGCTCTATGAAAATAAAATAATACTATTAAAGTTAAAGGGGTGAAGTACCCCTTTATTAGTTATAAACTAACTCCTCCCCCAATATTAAATCCGAAATCACATACTGGTGGCCTTGGGTGTTTAGAGCAATCTAAAGTTTTATTCATTTCTTCCTCAATTTTCTTTGCTCCTTCAGCTGCATTGCTAGTTCACATAGATCCAAAGAAAAAAGGATTTATCAACAAGGCTGTGCCAGAAGTGCTGCTCAATTTGAGTATAGAAGAAGCGTACTGGCTTGAATCAATTCAACGTTTCAGGCAGCAAACAACGGTTAAAGCAACAAGCTGCAACCATCGACGTGCAATAGTACAAAGGCGCAGGTTGAGTGAAGACTGGAAGCTTCTTCAAGTGAATAGTCAGAAAAAATACAATGATACAATTAAGTTATTGATAAAAATTAAACCGCTAGATTATATTTTTTGCCTAAAACTCCTTCTAAGCTACTCAACTCTACGTTTTGCAACAAACAGTGTGTAAAAAGCAACTACAACGTTATTAACGAGGAGAGAGTTATTAAATTTTAACAACAAAATATGCCTGTCCTTTTTATTTGTAGTCATTTTTATTTGTAGTTGCCAGTTGCATATTCTTATCTTGCTGCGTATCCAGTGATTCAAATCTACAGTAAGCTGATAAGCGTTGGCTATTAGGTAGTAGTATACCCAGCCGCGTAAATTTTTTTGGTCTAGAATCTGTATTACTCTAAAGCCGCAGCGTCTCTTAACCTCTTTGTGTATAATTCAATTAAAGATCTTTTGCACAAAGAGAAGAGAATGAGCAGTAAATGAGGATGAACTTGAAGGCTAATATTGATATGTGAAAACACGATGAGCTAATAAAGGGTTAGCTGCTATCTCTGACAAATAAGCCACTCAAACACCTGTTATACCTTCCAAAACGCACATTAAGGCAACAGCAAATCCTCTTTTTGTATTTTATGTAAAAGTCAGTTGTCGATTGAATCAAAATAGGAACTCGGCTATGGTTAATGCACCAATAAAAATAAATTAAAAACGAGTTATTCTACAGGCTCATTAGGTGCAAAGGACGTATGCGCATATTATCTAGTTTCATTATTACAACTTCACTCTTTACAGGTATAGTTAGTGCCACCGGAGGGCTGTTGGTTTATAAAATTTCTTCCGAATGCATTGAAAATATCTCTATAAAGGAATCAAGTTTTAAGGGATATTGGAATATTTATATTGAGTTAACTACTTCTGAAGGTTTGAATTTAAATAACATTACTCAAAAGAATCTAGGGCGCAAATTTATAATGGTAGATGCTCGGGAAAATGATATTGGTTTTCCATCAGCTACTTTGCAAGCACCGTTATCTAAAAATTTCAGAATGGCAGGCTTTGACTCTATAGAAAAAGCGGAAAGTACAAAAAAACAAATTTTAACTAATGCAGGTGCGTGTGGTTTTGCACCTAACACATATGAGCCTTAACTCTGTCAATAGGCACTAGTATTCTTTTTGAGCGTTTTTTAAATTGACGGTCAGTTCAAAATTAACTCTAATTCAATAAGCAAATTCGTTTACTTCGTCTGTCGATGTGGTTGTTAAGTAAGTAGCTTACATTACTAGCACTGCATTTGTTTATTTTCCTCTTAAGCGCAGCGTCTCTTAACCTCTTTGTGAATAATTCAATTAAAGATCTTTTGCACAAAGAGAAGGGAATGAGCAGTAAATGAGAATGAACTTGAAGGCTAATACCGGAGTTTTTCAAGTCAGTTGTCGATTGAATCAAAATAGGAACTCGGCTATGGTTAATGCACCAATAAAAATAAATTAAAAACGAGTAATTTAAGGCAAGGAGTACCAATGAAAAAATGTTTATCAATTTTAACTATCTTAATTTCTGTTATTTCAACAGCGACTTTAGCCAGTAGCGATGAATTTGATTACGATAACTTTGTTAAAAATTATCATCAAGCTATGACAAACACACAAAAACCTAATGCATCTAAAGATGATTTAGAACAGTATTTGTCACTATTAACTGATGATGTTGGTAACCAACATTTTCCAAATGCGCCTGATGACTCTAGAGAGCCAGACGGCAAAGAATTAATGCGTAAAGGAATGTCTCGTTATTTAGGTGTACATACAGAATACAAAGGTAAAATAATAGAGTATATCGTTGGTTATAACGTGGTAGCCCTTAAACATGCGTTCTCTGCAAAAGGCTTACGTTCTGACGGTTCAGAGTTTAGTTATAGCAAAGAAGTTTTAGATGTTTTAGAGCTTGAAGATGGTAAGGTATCTGTAATTCGTAGATACGGGCAATAGTTCACATCACATATATGAGCCTAACTCTATCAAGAGTTACCAGTGTTTTTTTTGACCGTTTTTATAAATTAAATTATAAAATAGGACAGGCACAATTTTTTGCAACATTCACTAAGAAGCAAAATAGCAAAAATATATGCCTTGTCCTTATTGCCTTTTTATCTTCTTCACTTTACCGAGCGTAGCCACTAAACCCGATTATGATAATTTATACACCAAGTAGTTCATAAGCTTAAATAGGCTACTTATTTAATACACACGGTATTAAAATTTAGCGCCCAGCCACAACCAAATTTTATCAGTATCTACTTTACCAGCACCAACATCTCCTGCCGAATAGGCGGCATATTTAATACCTACGGTTAGGTTTTTCGCAAATTTTCTAGTAAATACAGCGTTAATTTCACTTCCTAAATTATCAACTGTTGGTGTTGCTTCGTCTGCACTGTAATCATGATAAACCAATGACCAAGCACCACCGAGGACTTTCCCTGAAACGGAGGCGTATAAATCGACTAAACCTTCCTTTGGTGTCGTTAAAAATTGGTCTGCCCAGCCGTTGAATTTATGCAAAGTTGCCAAGGGGGTTGAAAAACTATATAGAGCATTATCACTGCCGAGAACTTCGCCGCCTAACTTTACAGTCACAGTGTTAAAGCTATAGGCGCCTTCAAGGGCAATATAATCTGCTGTGTGATCACTGCCATTGTCGTTAGCTTCTTGACTTGCATATTCAGCTAAATAGGCAAAGTTATCTTTTTTACCTTTGAAGCTTAGTCCGTAGGTATCTAAGCTATTTGGTGTGCCTTCATCGACTTCTAATAGGTAGCTATAGCCGGTGAGTAGTCCTAACTCTGTTTTATAATTTATATGTAACAGGTGATCATTGGAATGCAGATCTTTTTCTTCAGCAAATATACGGTTACGTTTGTTTATGTAGCTATAACTTGTGTTTATTTTGCTGGTTGCAGTGTAATTAAGGGTTGCGGCATCAAAAGTTTGCCTATCTTGGCGCCAGCCAACATGGCCCACATAGCGTTGATTGTCTAGGGCAATAATTTGGCGGCCTACTTTAGCGGTGAGTTTGTCTGATTTATATTGTAACAATGCTTGGTCAAGCTCTGTGGTTTCTGGATCGGCGATAACTGAATAAAGCAGGTTGTTGCCGATGGCATCGTTATAATTATTAACCCCTGCGAGCTGTCGTGAATCTTCAAACTCAATTACCCCAGAAAAACCTTGGTAGTCGGCGCTGGTATAATTTAAGCGTGTACTTATTGTTAAAGCTGATGCGTCTTTTAAGATGTTGTCTTGCTGTACCCCTTCATAACGTATGTTGAAGTCGAGGGTTGTTTTTGATTGCGTATTGGCGTAAGTCGTTGCCGTTGTGCCAGTTAATAATAGTAAGGTGGTTACTTTTGATAGTTTTGCTCGAAATGTCATGTTTTTCCCTTAGAATTTTTATGTTTTATTTTTTAGCTCTTAGGCAACATCAGATTGTTTTTGCTTAGGGGTTGCTGTTGATGTTGGTATCACTTCTATTTTTCTTTGTTTTTCATACAAGAAAGTTAATACAGCAGAGCGCAGACGGTTATATTCTGGGTTTTCGGCCAAGGCTAAGCGGTCTCTTGGGTGTGGTAAATTTACCTCTAATATTTCGCCAATTGTTGCCGCAGGACCATTGGTCATCATAACGATGCGATCAGATAATAAAACGGCTTCGTCAACGTCATGAGTGATCATGATCACGGTATTATTGAGCTTTTGCTGAATTTCCATTAGTGAGTCTTGCATGTGCGCGCGGGTTAATGCGTCTAAGGCCCCAAATGGTTCGTCCATTAAGAGTACTTCGGGTTTCATTGCAAGGGCTCTTGCTATACCGATCCGCTGTTTCATACCCCCCGATATTTCGTCTGGGCGCTTATCTTTGGCATGATCCATGTGTACTAAATTTAGGTTGTGTTCAATCCATTGCGTCATTTGGGCTGGAGACATTTCATTTTTGAAAACACGTTTTACAGCCAGCTCTATATTTTCATAGCATGTGAGCCAAGGTAATAATGAATGGTTTTGAAATACAACAGCTCGCTCAGGGCCGGGCTCAGTCACTTCTTTGTTGTTTAATAACACGCCGCCTTTGGTGGCTTTATGTAAGCAGGCAACAATATTTAGTACCGTTGATTTACCACACCCAGAGTGACCGATTAAAGAGATGAACTCGCCTTTTTTGATCTGTAAATCAACCCCTTTTAATGCGGTGAAGTCTCCCTTTGGTGTGGGAAAAACCATGTCTACTTTGCTGATATCTAAAATTATACTCATTTTATTTCCTCAGAATTTAGTGGCTAACGTTGCGCGCTTGATTTGTCCCAAGAGAGCTTTTTTTGCAGCTGTAACATAGTGCGATCTAGCATGAAGCCAATCAGACCAATCACAATGACGGCTGTCATAATACGGCTGAGTGATTGTGAACTGCCGTTTTGAAATTCGTCCCATACAAATTTCCCAAGTCCTGGGTTTTGTGCCAGCATTTCGGCGGCAATTAAAACCATCCAGGCAACACCTAATGACATTCTCATACCGGTAAAAATGGCTGGGATAGAAGCAGGAATAACAATTTTTTGAATATGTACTAATCTTGGCAGGCTTAACACTTTACTTACGTTGACCCAATCTTGGTTCATTGATGCAACACCAAACGAAGTGTTAATAACCATTGGCCAGATGCTACACAACGTTACAGTGATCAAGGAGTTGATGAATGATTTGGCAAATAAAGGCTCTGGTGATACATACAAAGCACTGACGACCATGGTCACCAGAGGTAGCCAAGCTAAGGGAGAAACGGGCTTAAAAATTTGAATAATAGGGTTGATTGCCATGTTAAGGTTTTTACTTAAACCAATCGCAATACCTAATGGTATGGCTATTATTGCGGCTAATAAAAAGCCACTTAATACAGTGAGTAAACTTGTTATTATTTGATCTAAAAATGTTTCTTTACCGGTATAAGCACGTATTTTTGGCTCGTAGCTTGGATCTTTTGCCATCCGCGCTTCATTTCTTTGTTCTTGGCGTAAATAAAATGCAGCTTCTTTTTCGCGCTCAGTATTATGTTCATTAATCAAGTTACTTATTTGTGTTGCAACTGAACTTGGCCCAGGGAACTTACCTAATGAGGTATCGATGCTGCTGGCTGTGAGTGACCAAAATAATAAAAAGCATATAATACCGACTGTCGGTAGAATTATTGCTTTTGCCTTTGTGGTAAAAAATGCAGTAAAAAGACCCTTAATAGTCATGGGTTGACTCCCCACTATTTTTTTGCTCAATATCGCTGTCATGATCGTTCCTTAATGCACTGCTAAGCTGTGCATTACTGTTATTTATTAGATAAAAAGGTTAAAGCTTGTCACCTGCTTTTAAGCCTATCTTGAATTTATTGATGTAGTCGTTTGGTGTTGTCCCGTCGTAAACAATATTGTCGATAAAGTGTTTTTGCGGCTCGCGATAGCCATCTTCATCAACGAGATCTGCAAAATCGCTTTTTAATAACAGTTTGTCTGCAACTAACGATTGTGCTGCTGCCATGTAAATATCTGGACGGTATACTTTTGCTGCAACATCTTTGTACCAACTGTCTGGCTTGTCTTCGCTGATTTGCCCCCAGCGACGCATTTGGGTTAAATACCAGATAGCATCAGAGTAATACGGGTAGGTTGCGTTGTAGCGAAAGAAGACGTTGAAGTCAGGTACTGCGCGTTTATCGCCTTTTTCGTATTCAAATGTACCTGTCATGCTGTTTGCGATGACTTCGCGGTCAGCGCCAACATAGTTAGATTGTGATAATATTTTTACAGCTTCGGGGCGGTTAGCATTGTCGTTTTCGTCTAACCATTTTGCTGCACGAATGAGTGCGCGGGTTAAGCGGATGGTGGTATTTGGGTACTTTTCAGAAAAAGCTTTAGTAATACCAAATACTTTTTCAGGGTTATTTTTCCAAATTTCATAGTCAGTAACCACTGGTACACCGATACCTTTAAAGACAGCTTGTTGGTTCCAAGGTTCGCCCACGCAGTAGCCATAAATAGTACCGGCTTCCATGGTTGCGGGCATTTGCGGAGGAGGGGTTACTGATAGCAGAGCTTGTGCGTTAATTTTACCAGAGGTATCACCTTTATGAGGCGCATAGAATCCAGGGTGAATATTGCCTGCCGCTAACCAGTAACGAAGTTCATAGTTATGCGTTGACACAGGAAAAACCATGCCCATATTGAAAGGTTTACCTGCATCTAGGTATTTTTCTACTACGGGTTTTAGCGCATCGGCTTTGATTGGATGAACGGGTTTACCGTCAGCTTGCTTGGGAATATTACCTTTCATTTGTGCCCATATTTCATTGGAGACGGTAATCGCGTTACCATTTAAATCCATTGAGAAGGGGGTAATTATCTCGGCTTTTGTACCATATCCAATGGTGGCTGCTATGGGTTGCCCGGCAAGCATGTGCGCGCCGTCTAGTCGGCCATCAATAACACCATCAAGGAGTACTTTCCAGTTCGCTTGTGCTTCAATGGTGACGTATAAGCCTTCGTCTTCAAAAAAGCCTTTTTCGTAAGCGATAGCGATGGGGGCCATGTCGGTTAATTTTATAAAGCCAAATGTTAACTCTTCTTTTTCGGGGTAACCTAACTCAGCAGCCAGTAAAGATGTGGTGAGTAATGAGCCTGATATGCAAATACCCGCTATCACAGCGTGGCATAATTTTTTGCATTTCTTTTTTAAGCGTATTTTCAACATACTTTTCTCCAAATAAAAAAAAAGCCCACAGCAACGCAGATAAATCTGAATTGCTGTGGGCTACTATGCCAAACTAAAAATGACTACGGCTTTGCAGTGCGATTAGTTTTAACGGAATAAGTTTTTTAAATTAGTTTATTAAGCTGTTAATAAAACCGCTGTTGGCCTCATTAACATAAACATCATTTACTTGGATAAAGCATAGTGTATGCCATTTTTAAAATATTTAATCTATACAGTATGTTATGTTTTTACGTGGGATGATTTACTCGTTGTAATTTTGAATTATGATTCATTAAGGGGAATGGTTTGCATTAAGCTGGTGCATTTTTGAAAGTCTGCAAGTTAATTTGGTTATTGATACTCTGCGCGAAAATATCTTGCACAGAGCAGGCCATAGTTAAGGGGTATTAAACGGCTTTATTTGTGCTGAAAAAGGTCTTTGCGATAAATAGTCGCAATATCTAACTGGGCTCGTTGCTCAGGATTGATATGGCCATTGTTTAACATCATGTCAGCAATTTTCTCCCCGTAGTGTGACTCTGGTGCATTAAAATCAGTATTGTTTAAGTCCGAAAATTGGTTATAACTTGGCACTAAGCGGGGGGGATGATTATTAAACGTTAAGCAACTGCCTAGTAAGGAAGGGGCGATCACATCGATTGGAGTATCTAAATACTTAGCGCGAGTTAAAAGTCGGGCAGCTTCAAAACGATTGGGGATGCTTTCTAGCCATTGGCAGGCTTCATATAAAGCGCAGATCAATGCGTTGGTGGTATTTGGGTATTGTTGTTGCCAGCTTGCCATTAGGCCGAGTACTTTTTCGGGGATATCTTGTAATAAATCTGCCGATGTTACGCCTGTAACACCTACGGCTTCTCTTACAGCTTTGGCATTCCATGGTCCTCCTACACAAAAACCATCTAAATCACCAGATTGCAAAGATGGCACCATATTTGATGGTGGTACTATCAGCAAATTAATTTCAGATACTGCTATGTCACTACGTTTAAGCCAGTCTGTCAGTTGATAATAATGACAGCTGTAAGGAAAAACGACAGCAAAAGTTAGTTTTTCATTTATCAGTGCTCTTTGAGCTATTTCATGCTTGAGAATATTGGCCTCGAATGGCATAGGTAACTGAGTTACTTGATGTTGTGCGAGGATTTTATTATACAATGAACTGGAAATGGTTATGCCGTTACCATTTCGACTTAATATCAGTGGTGTTATAACCGTTGAGCGCTCTCCGTATAGACCAAGGTTGCTTGCTATTGGCATAGGGGCAAGCATTTGGGCTGCGTCAATAACACCTGTGTGTAGCTTGTCTCGTAATGAGGCCCATGAGTTTTGTTTAGATAAAGTAACTGTAAGTCCCCATTTAGCAAAAAAGCCCATCTCATAAGCAACAACAACTGGGGCGCTATCTGTTAAGGGCATAAAACCGAGGGTTAACTCTTTTTTTTCAATATTAGAAATCATTTTGGTTCTCTAAAGAATGCTGGCAACAGATAAAATATTTCTAGCGACATCATCCATTTTTTGACTATTGTCCATCGCTGTTTTTCGAATGAAATGATAGGCCTGGGTTTCAGACAATTGTTTGTTTTCCATCAACCAGAGCTTTGCTTTTTCAATGTTTTTTTGACTCGATAATTTTTGCTTTGTGGCAGCGAGTTCTTGCTTTAGATCTTGAAATACGGCAAAACGAGCGATCGCTACATCGATAATTGACCGCACGCGTTGATGGCTTACTTCACCAATAACATAGGCACTCACACCTGATTTAACCAATTGATTTATTGTGGTGCTAGGATTTTGATGTTCAGAAAAAACCACAATGGGCTTGGGGGCAAATTGTGATATTTGGTTTAGGTTTTCAAGCATGTCGCGATCAGGTGATTCAATATCGATTATGATAATGTCAGGATCAAGTTGCTCTACATCTTTGAGTAAAGGCATGCCAGAATGGGCAATATGAAAAATATCATAGTGATCATTACTTAATACATTCATCAAAACCGTTGCTTTTGCTTGGTTTTTTTCTGCCAGTAGCACCTTTAATTTAGTGTGGGCTGCTTGCTTGGTGACTGATGATAAAGTAAGTGTGTTCTTTTTCAATTTAGTTAATACAGGAAATAAGAGACTAAAGAGAAACAAGCAACATTTATGCCTTGTGACAAAGTTTTTAAATATCATGACGTTAAATTACAACGCTAGCGATTGCAAAACGATTGTGCGATTTAATGATGCAATGATGCGCCATAATCGCTCACAGTAACAACAGATGTTTTAATCCACTGTAAAATAAAAGAGAAAAATAAAAGGACAGGCACAAATTTTTAGTAAGTAAGGAAAGCCAATTTCAATGAATGCACACGAATGTTTTGCAAAATCCACAGCATTAACTACTGTTATTGTATACAGTGATTAATGAGCTTTATATTATGACTCGTGCGAGAAAAAACCTTATTGATTTAGCATCCACATCTTACTACCACTTAATAGCTCGCTGTGTCAGGCAAGCATACTTATGTGGTAATGATAAACATACAGGAAAAAATTTTGATCATCGTAGGGAGTGGCTTATAGAACGAATAAAGTTATTAAGTAGCGTGTTTGCTATTGAAATAGCAGCTTATGCGATTATGAGTAATCATTACCACTTAGTAGTAAACGTGAATAGGCGACAAGCACTGGAGTGGTCTGATATTGAAGTCATTGAGCGCTGGTATCAACTTTATAATGGCCATATATTAGTTGACCGCTTCTTAAATGGTGAGCAGTTTGATGAAGCCAATTTACTATTTTTTAATGAGATAATCGCTAAATGGCGAGAAAGGTTGTATGACATTAGCTGGTATATGAAAAACCTTAATGAGTACATAGCCCGTGAAGCCAATAAAGAGGATAACTGCACAGGCAAGTACTGGGAAGGACGTTATAAGTCACAAGCTTTATTAGATCAAACAGCAGTGCTTAGTTGCATGGCTTATGTCGATTTAAACCCCATCAGAGCAAATATAGTAGATACACTTGAGGACAGCGATTACACTTCAATTCAAGAGCGACTAGCGCATTTAAAAGCCTTTACCACAAGTGCAGTTAAAGCAAATAAATCCTTAAAGAAAAACGATAGTATTCAGCATGAAAGTCAACCTGCACAGCTAAAACCATTTGGTGGTAATCATATAAAACACACAATCCCTATTGCTTTGCTAGATTACATTGAATTAGTGGACTGGAGTGGTCGTCACATAGATCCAAATAAAAAAGGGCATCTCAACAACACCGTGCCGAAAGTACTGCTCACATTGAATATAGATGAAGCGCAATGGCTTGAATCTGTAAAGCGATTCAGGCATCAATATTCAAATTTTGCAGGCAGCAAACAGCGTCTCAAGCAACATGCGGCAAGCAACGATGTCAAATGGTATAAAGGGGCGGGGTAGCACTAAGTTTGCCATGTAATTGAAAAATAATCTCCGATAAAGCACCCGTCTAGCAAAGGCTTGCTCTGCAGCCTAATATTCTATCCAAAAATGTAAAGCTTTGAATAATCTCTGTGAAAAAACTGAAAATGTATAAAAAAGACGGGTGAATGTTAATAAACTTGAAGTGATTTTTGACGCTAGTACAGTTAAAGTATAAAAGATGCCTGTCCTTTTATTTCTTTATTTTATGCCTGTCCTCTTTATTATTTATTGTTATTCTTTTTATCTACATGTTGTGAGTGATGTTTAACTGTATATTTTAAGGAAAGTGGGGCAAAAGATACGTAATGCCCCGATTTGTAGCTCTGTACTTTTATAGTGAAAACGATTTTACGACATCACTCTTTTAATTAAACAGACGTGTTTTTTGCCTTTTTGAATTAACCAGTATTGATCAAATAACGGCAATTGCATTGCTGTACTTTCGATTTGGTTAACTTTTTCACCATTAACGCTTATTGCGTTATTACTAATGAGTTCTCTGGCTATGCGTCTAGAGCTTGCGAGATTAGCTGCAATTAATAACTCAACAAGGTCGCTTTGAGGTGATTGTATACAGGGGACGCCATCAAATTCGAGCTGCTTTAATTCACTTAAACTTAGCGTTTGTACACAACCACTAAATAGCGCGTCAGTGATGCGTTCGGCACTTGCCAGTGCAGCTTCGCCGTGAACAAAAAGCGTTATTTGTTGAGCTAAAATCTTTTGTGCTTCGGGCTTAGTTTGGCTGAGCTCATCGCAGGCTTTTATATTATCAATTTCATCGCAGTTTAAAAAAGTGTAGTAGCGTAGAAAGTTGTATACATCAGCATCATCAACGCTGAGCCAAAATTGGTAAAACGCGAACGGGGAGGTTTTTGTTGGATCAAGCCACACAGTACCTGTTTCAGTTTTACCGAATTTTTTGCCATCTGATTTTGTGATCAATGGTAAAGTTAACCCATATACAGTTTCGTTATTTTGTCTTCTTGTGAGGTCTATACCACTGATAATATTTCCCCATTGATCATTGCCACCGATCTGCAATCGACAATTAAACTGTTTATTAAGTTGTGCAAAATCAAATGACTGCAGTAGTGCGTAGCTAAACTCGGTGAACGATATTCCTTGTTCTGGACGATTAAGTCGCTGTTTCACTGACTCGCGGTTGATCATTGAGTTTATTGAAAAGTGTTTTCCGATATCACGGAAGAAATCAATAATATTGATGTTGCTCATCCAGTCGGTATTATTAGCAATCAGCAATGGTTTCTTGTCGCTGTGCATTAATTGTTGTATTTGTTGGGTCAGTTTTTTAACCCATAGAGCCACTGTTTGCTCAGTGTTTAAGCTGCGCTCAGTTGCTTTAAAACTGGGATCACCAATCATGCCTGTTGCCCCACCAATTAAAGCAATTGCTTGATGGCCTGCATCTTGAAAACGCTTAAGCATGAGTAGTGGCACTAAATGACCGATATGTAGGCTATCGGCAGTAGGATCAAATCCGCAGTAAAGCACTTGCGGTTGTTGTAAAGCTTGTTGCAGTTGTTCTAAATTACTTGCTTGGGCAATGAGCCCTCTGGCTTGTAGATCATTTAATAACGTCATGTTTCTGTCCGTCTAAAAATTTTATTCAGACTAATAATCAGAGCGCCGGTTTACTATATCCCAATAGGGATAGTTTTTACTTTGGTAGGGTAATTAGGTGGTTATAAAACAATTGAAAAAACTCACTTAAAGATGCAATGTTGAGCTGCTGGTAAATACGTTTTCGGTGATTTTTAACTGTTCCTTCGCTGATCGCCAGCTTTAATGCTATTTCTTTACTATCGTAGCCTTGTGCAATTAGCACTGTTATTTCTTGTTCTCTTTTAGTTAGTATATCCCGACCAAAAGTCGTTAATGCATGTTGCACTGAGGCATGCACCTGAGTGCCGCCTAAATGGTCTTTGATCGGCTCAGCTAAATGAAAGTCGGCTCTTTTCCAGTGCTGTCGACATAAAGACTCGATGATACAAAAATATGGTTTAAGCTCAGATAGTCGCTTTATACTGATATGGTTTTTATCATTTATAAAACCTAAGCAAATGATCACCCAAAGTTCAGGCTCTATTTCGATGAATATACCCAGTTCATCTTTCCACCCAGTTTGTTGGTAAAAGCGTCGGCAATAAGCGTGGTAGTCTAAATCTTTGCTAATAACTTCTTTAAGTGTAAAAATTCCTTGCTGCTGATGAGTATTTAAATACCGTATAAAGGGATCATTTTGATAATCATTGGTTAAATAACGCTGAAACAGTAGTTCCCGCTCTTTTTCAATTGAATCATACAGATAAATAGGGCGTTTAGCTTCTTTACAACCAAGTATTACTGCACAATCAAACGCTAGGCATGCATGGGTCAGTTGCATTATTTTGGCACTAAATTTAGGTGTATTCAGTGCTGAGATAGTTTCAGATACTAGGCTGAGAAAATGGTTATCTGGCATGATTTATCGTTTATAAAGTGCTGCATGTACACACAGTTTAATGAGTTACGCTTAATTAACCAAGGGGTTAACGCACGCGCGTTTGGTCGTTATTTTCATTTATTATGAGCCGCGATTTTCGGCTCTATTTTAATTCAAGCTTATAAACTTAGCCGTGGTTGTATAAAGTCTAAAAATGCCGTAATACGAGACGACACAGCACCGCTTTTATAATACACCCCATGAACAGGCTCGCGATTATTTGGTGTAATGAGCGATTCGGGTAGTAGTTCGATTAGCTTATTTTCTTTTATGTCATCAGTTACCATAAAGTTTGAAAGTAGGGCGATGCCTTGGTTTGCAATACACAGTTGTCTGATTGTTTCGCCACTACTTGCACAAAGATCAAAGGTTAATTTTACAGGCTCAAGCAATGGCCATTGATTGAGCTTTGCAGCATCAGTAAATCCTAACAGGGTATGGTTTTGCAAATCCGCGCTAGTACGAATGGGTGGGGCATGTTTTAAGTAATCAGCCCCAGCTACTATTCGTAGTTTACTATTTCCTAGCTTACGAGCGTGCAGATTTGAGTCTTTTAACTCACCAATACGAATGGCTAAGTCGGTTTTTCGCTCTAATAAATCAATAATATTATCGTGTGATGTAATGTCGAGTGTTATCTGTGGGTAGTGTTTTCTAAACTCTGGAACTAATGGCATAAGCTGATGCAGTACAAATGGGCTTGCGGCATCGATCCGCAGGCGGCCACTCGGTGCCTTTTTTAATAGCTTAATAGCTTCTTCGCCTGAATAAAGTGTATTTAACCCTTCTCGGGCGTATTGAATGAAGGTATGACCTTCTTCTGTCAGCTCTATGCGGCGTGTTGTTCTATTTAATAAAGTAGATTGCAACGTGTTTTCTAGTCGAGAGACAGCCCGCGATACTTTTGCAACGTGCTGATCCAGTAAGTTGGCAGCGGCAGAAAAACTACCACAATCAACCACAGTGATAAAGGTTTCTAGATCTTCTGTTTTAGCGTGCACAGCCATTAAAGTTACCACTTTATATTTGCATAATTGACAAAAGTATTTTGTCATTTACGCTATTTTTTGCAAATGTTTTTTTAGCCAAACTGTGCACCTACTTTAATTGTGAGGATGTAATGATGCCATTGGCTTTATGGGCGCTTACTTTAAGCGCGTTTGCGATAGGAACTACAGAGTTTGTGATCGTTGGTTTAGTACCTACCATTGCGGGAGACTTAGGTGTTAGTCTGCCCTGCGCAGGGTTGTTAGTTAGTTTATATGCTGTGGGTGTGGCTATCGGTGCGCCGGTATTGACAGCTTTGACTGGGCGCTGGAATCGCAAAATTGTATTGATGAGTTTAATGACGTTATTTGTGATCGGTAATTTGCTTGCATGGCAAGCGCCCAGCTACGAAACTCTGATCATAGCGCGCATATTAACAGGGCTTGCTCACGGGGTGTTTTTCTCTATTGGCTCAATGATTGCTACCGGTTTGGTTAGTAAAAATAAAGAAGCAAGTGCCATTGCCATTATGTTTACAGGCCTTACTGTTGCATTGGTAACCGGTGTGCCATTGGGTACCTGGATTGGTCAGCACTTTGGCTGGCGGGCAACATTTTTAGTGGTGTCGATGCTTGGCTTAATTGCATTAATTGGTAGCGCTATGTTGGTACCTAACAATCTAAAGCAGTCAGCACCGGCAACATTTAAAGAACAATTACACGTGTTGATCAAACCGCGTTTACTGCTGGTTTATTTAATGACAATACTTGGTTATGGCGGCACGTTCACCGCGTTTACGTATTTAGCACCTATATTAGAGCAGCATACGGGGTTTACGCCTTCAGTTATTGGTTTAATCATGTTGGTTTATGGGGGATCTGTAGCAGTAGGAAATATATGGGGTGGAAAACTAGCTGACCAGCGTGGGCCGATCAGTGCGCTAACGCTTATTTTTAGTGCACTTAGCATTATTCTATTGCTATTTACTTTTACGATGGGCTCAAAAGTTGCTGCGGTTTTGACTATTTTAGTCTGGGGCGCATTCGCATTTGGTAATGTTCCAGGATTGCAATTGTATGTTGTTAAACAAGCGCAACAACACGCACCAAACGCGGTAGATGTGGCATCAGGGTTAAACATTGCTGCGTTTAACATTGGTATTGCCCTAGGGTCAATTATTGGCGGCAGTGTCGTAGAGAATATGAGTTTGCAAGACACTGCGTGGATTGGTGCTGTTATTTCAGTGTTGGCACTGTTGGTCACTCGTTACAATGGCTTATTAGACAAGCGTGAGTTGCAGCATACATAAGGTGTTTTCTTTAACTTCACACCAGCTCTTGAAACTAAAGTTAATGACCTCATACCTTACTTGAGGTCAAAATTTTAAATTAAAAAGTAGTAGGTGTATTTCGAAAAACTTTAGTTAGAAATTTAACAAGTTTGTATTTTAAACCGATTATTTTAGAAGGATTAAATCATGACACAGCGTGTAACAGAAATGCCGGAGTTAGGCATGGGAACATTTCGTCTTGAAGGTAAAACCGCGTATGAATCTGTAAAAATGGCATTAGAGGTGGGTTTTCGCCATATTGATACAGCACAAATTTATGGTAACGAAGAGCAAGTTGGCCAAGCGATAAAAGACAGTAATATTCCACGAGATGAGTTATTTATTACCACTAAAGTGTGGAATAACAAACTCAACAAAAATGATTTTATAGACAGTGTGCAAGAGTCGCTGGTGAAACTTAAGCTTGATTCGGTCGATTTATTGTTGATCCATTGGCCTGCGCCATCAAACAATGAACCAATGAGCGAGTATTTAACGCAATTATTAAAGGCAAAAGAGCTTGGCTTAACTAAGCATATTGGGGTTTCTAACTTCACCATAGCGAATTTAAAAGAGGCTATGCAAACACTGGACTCACGGGAAATATTTACCAATCAAATAGAAGTGCACCCATATTTAACTAACACTAAACTACGGGCATTTTGTCAGCAACATGACATTCATGTCACTGCTTATATGCCATTTGTAGTTGGTAAAGTGTTAAGCGATGAAACAATAATTGATATTGCTAATAAGCACGGCGCAAGTCCTGCGCAAGTGGTGATTGCATGGGAAAATGCCAACGGTATGACCACCATTCCATCATCAACTAAGCGTAAAAATTTAGTTGATAACTTTAATGACAAAGCATTAAAACTGGACGAGGAAGATATTGCCCGTATTGATGCGCTCGATTGTAGTGATCGCCAAGCAACGCCAGACTTTGCCCCTGAGTGGGATCAATAGGCTTGTTTGATAATATTAATTAAAAGTGCAGCCGGTCTGCACTTTTATTCTAATTAGCAAAATAAAGAATATTGTTTAGTGAAATGGTTGAGTTTCAGTAACAAGGATCAGTATGAGCAGTGTAATTATTCTGTTAGGTGCACCTAATAATAGCGATGGTAGTTTAACGGCGATTGCCAAAAGCCGGTGTGACAAGGCGTATCAAGTATTTTTGCAGCAGCCATATTCTAAATTACTTTGTACTGGTGGTTTTGGGGCACATTTCAATACGACTAATACTGCACATGGCGATTTAACTAAAGCTTATTTAATTAAACTTGGCGTGCCTGAAAATGCATTTTTGCCGGTTGCGTTAAGCCGCTTTACATTTGAAGATGCCACACTTGCTGAGCCTATTTTAGCAAGCGCTGAGGCCAAAAAAGCTATCTTAGTTAGCTCTGAATTTCATATAGCGCGCGTGTATTATGTGTTTTCGCATGTTTTACCGCATATTGAGTTTAGCTGCGAAGCGGCAATTACGCCATTACCAGAGGCAGAACTTGAACAACTAGTCGCCCACGAAAAACATGCTATGGAGCGAGAAAGAAGTAATGTGGAAAAACTTAAAAGCCCTCATACTCATTAGCCCAGCTTACATAAGTTATTTTAGTACATCTCCTTTAGTAATATTGCAACCCAAACGACGAGCTAGAAAAATCAAAAGTTAAATTTTTGTTGTTAATTGGTAAGTTAAAATTTATATTATTGGCATACCAATTATGTGAGTGACTGCCTGTGATTAACTGTAATTCCAAACTAAGGACTATGTTTTATGTGTCTGTTTTATCAAGTGCTCTAGCTGGGTGTGGTAGTTCTGATACTAAGAGTACAGCCGATACTGCAATTGCTAAGCAAGATCCGGCAGTTATAAGTGGCGAAAAAATAGGAAAGTTAAATAACACTACAGTTTTAAATATCAATGGTAAGTTAAATATTACTGATGCGCAGTCTGGGGAAGATTTCTTTAATGTTCAGACCAATTCACCTTCATCTTATGGTTTTTTTAATCTTGATGAAGAGGGGAATTGGTCATATTTTGTGGATGTTGATAACCATGATATTTCTACTTTAGCAAAAGGCCAGTTATTAGAAGATGTTGTTACGGTAACTGCTATTGATGGAACAACAGCACAAATCACAATTACAATTGAAGGAGGTGATAGAGACGCTTTAATGGGGTTTATTGCAATATCTGAGGTTGTATTAAAATCGGATGGTGTTGATCAAGGAGCCGATGCGTACACTCTAATTGAGAATGTATTTGCTAAAGGCTCTATTGAGTCTCCTGATATGTATGAAGGAAACCACCAAGGTGTGTTACACATTATAGAAGATACAGATACGACAGTTGGAAGTCATTTTGTTTTTTTAGCGCATCGTGATGACGATCAAGACAAAGATAGCGGTCCAAGTGATAGACAACGCAACGAAATCAAAGCATATGATAAGTCACCAGATTCGACGCTCGCTTATAAAGATGAAACATTCCAATATAGTTGGAAATTTAAAGTAAGTAGTGAGCTTGAACTCACGAGTAAATTTAGCCATTTCTTTCAAATAAAGGCACGAAACGAGAGTAACGACAATACCAATGGTAATGACGATCAACCCATAATTACTCTCTCTGGAGCTCAAAAAAACAGTACAGGTAATCAATTACAAGTACGCTATAGTGCCGGCTTTGATGAAAGTGGGAAGAGCACAGGGCTTGATAAAAATCTTATTGAAACTGATTGGTCACTGATTACAGATGAATGGGTTGAGGTGTTTGTGCAAGCAACTTTTAGTGAAAACGGTCAGTTTGCAATGACATTAACCCGTTTAAGCGATAAACAAGAGATATTTAATATTCACGAACAAAATATAGATATGTGGCGTGGCTTTAGCGAGAAAGACTTTGCACGGCCTAAATGGGGCATATATCGCTCAATAGTTGAAACAGACAGCCTTCGCGCTGATGAAGAGCAAGTAAGATTTGCTGATTTTTCGATTAAAAAAGGAACTTTATCCGCTGAGTGATCTCGTTTAAGGCCTAGAGTATCGAGTTAAATATTTAACCATTTTAACAAGCTATAATAGTTAATAACCCAACAGTATTGCGATAAAAAGGCGCATCAATCGCATAAAAAAGCCGTTAGTTGCTTATGCATCACTAACGGCTTTTTCAATCGTGACCGAGGTGGTTACTTTACTTCTTTGCCTGCGGCTTGTTGATCAGCGTGGTAGCTTGAACGAACAAATGGCCCTGATGCTGCATGAGTGAAGCCAATTTCATCGGCGTATTCTTTCAGTGCGTCAAACTCAGCTGGTGGCACGTAGCGTTTGACCGGTAAGTGGTGCTTAGAAGGTTGTAGGTATTGACCTACAGTAAGCATGTCGACGTTGTGCGCACGTAAATCACGTAACACTTCTTCGATTTCACTAATTTCTTCACCAAGACCAACCATTAAGCCAGATTTAGTTTTCACTTCTGGGTGGGCTTCTTTAAAGCGACGCAGTAATTCTAATGACCATTTGTAGTCAGCACCTGGACGGGCAAGTTTGTATAATCGTGGGGCAGTTTCAAGGTTATGATTGAAAACATCAGGTGGTGTTTCAATTAAAATCTCTAGTGCGCGGTCCATACGGCCACGGAAATCGGGTACTAAAATCTCAATAGTGATTTTTGGATTATGTTTGCGAATTTCGCGAATACAGTCAGCAAAATGTTGTGCGCCGCCATCACGTAAATCATCACGATCTACAGAGGTGATCACTACATAACTTAGCTTCATATCTTTAATTGTTAATGCGAGTTTTTCAGGCTCCGCGGCGTCAGGTTTTAATGGACGACCGTGTGCAACATCACAAAATGGGCAACGACGCGTACAAATAGCGCCTAAAATCATAAAGGTTGCTGTACCGTGGTTAAAGCATTCAGATAGGTTAGGGCATGAAGCCTCTTCACACACTGAATGCAAACCATGTTTACGCATGGCTTGTTTAATGCCGTCGATACGTTCGGTTGATTTAGGTAAGCGAATTTTTAGCCATTCTGGCTTACGCAACATCTCGTTTTTTTCAGTCGGCAATACTTTGACTGGGATCAACGCCATTTTTTCAGCGTCACGCAGTTTTACCCCTGGTTCCATCTTGACTGGTTTATTCATTCGTTTTCAAACCCTTCAGTATACTTAACGGCAGTTGCATTAAGTTTTTTTATCATGTGTTTTACGAGTCCAGTACCTGCTTGTGCAAGATTTTCTGGGCCGTTTAAGTCGGTTGTTTGCACCATATTCATGCCCGCATAACCACATGGGTTAATGCGCAGAAATGGGCTCATATCCATGTTTACATTCAGTGCTAGACCATGAAAAGAACAACCGCGACGAACGCGAAGCCCTAATGATGCTATTTTGCTGTCGTTAACATACACCCCTGGTGCATCTGCTTTGGCGTAGGCTGCAATGCCATAATCATTGAGTGTATCGATAATACACTCTTCAAGCCAAGTGACCAGTTCTCGCACGCCAATTTTTAAGCGACGTAAGTTAAATAAAACGTACATCATTTGCTGACCTGGTCCGTGATAGGTGACTTGACCACCGCGATCAACTTTGATCACTTCTATGTCGCCTGGCGCAAGTAGATGTTCATCTTTACCGGCTTGGCCTTGCGTGAATACGGGCTCATGTTCAACGAGCCAGATTTCATCTGCATCATGTTCAGTACGTACGTCGGTATAGTTTTGCATTTTTTGCCATATTGGCATGTAACGCTGTCTACCTAGTTGACGGACGATTAGGGTGTTTTCGCTCACTGCTGACTCCGCTTTGCGCTTAAAGCATGTGTCGTACGTCATCAATCGCACTGATAACGTTGTAAATTTCTTCAATATGAGCGCCGCTGGTTACTGTAACTACAAGGCTAACTGACTCGTAATTACCTTTACTACTGGGTTTTACTTTAGGAGCATAGTCGCCAGGTGCAATAGGTTGTAACTTAGTTAGAATTTGATCTGTTAAGTTGACGTTTGCCAACCCCATTACACGAAATGTAAATGGGCAAGGGTACTCTAAATATTCATCAAATTTAGTATTTTTTACCGGTGTAGCCACGACGTTGACTCCTCATACTTAATGTGTGTTTAGTTTTACTTAGCTAAACAATAAACCGTTCTGTTAATCTGCTCTCGACCATAATAACAATTGCATTATTAGCGCATTGGCTTGAGTGCTTTAAATTACCACCAATCACGGTAAATTTTTGATGTAAAAACAAGTCGATAAGCTCAATACTTAGCTGCACTAAGCGACGTTTTTTGCACTATAATTGCTTACATAAGTAATGTAATTGCTATTCAGATTATTTGTCGGTTAGATATGGGGCGCATTCTACCATTTTTAAAGCAAAAAAAAACGCCTTGCAGTGCAAGGCGCTTATATTCTTTAACTATGTATTACATTATTTGTAAACGTAGGTAATCATAAATTTTACTAAAGAAGCTACCTTCTTCAACTTCTTCAAGTGTTACTAGCGGATACTGCGCAATAACTTCGCCTTCTAACTGTAACGATAAAGTGCCTACCGTAGAGCCTTTAGCTAGAGGAGCTTCTAATACTTTATCAAGTTTGAAGTCTGCTTTTAAATTTTTACGCTGACCACGCGGAATAGTAATTGGTGTATCCTCTAAAATACCGAGAGATACGTTTTCTTTATTACCCATCCAAATACGTTGCTCAGCAAAGCTGTCGCCTGCTTTATATGGTGTAATTGTTTCAAAGAAACGGAAACCATAGTTAAGTAACTTTTTGCTTTCAACTTTACGAGCTCGCTCACTCGAGGTGCCCATAACAACAGCAATTAAACGCATGTCGTCTTTAGTCGCTGAGGTAACTAGGCTGTAACCTGCCTCTGAAGTATGGCCTGTTTTGATACCGTCAACGTTTAAGCTTTCATCCCATAACAGTGAGTTACGGTTGTATTGTTTAATACCATTAAAAGTAAATGATTTTTCTGCATACACGGCGTACTCATCTGGTACATCACGTATCAGCGCTGCGCCTAACGTTGCCATATCGCGTGGTGTTGTGAAATGCTCATCGGTATCTAAACCATGGCTGTTAATAAAATGAGTATTGCTCATACCTAATTTATCAGCGTGTGCATTCATTAGATCCGCAAATGCGCTTTCGCTCCCGGCGATATGTTCGGCCATAGCTACACAGGCATCATTGCCAGATTGCACTATGATTCCATGATTTAGATCATCAACACTAATTTGCTTACCGACTTCGATAAACATCTTTGATGATTCAGGGAAGTTTTTAGCCCATGCTTTTTCACTTACCGTAACCATATCAGTTGGTGCAATGTTACCTGCTTTGATCTCGGTGCCGATCACATAGCTGGTCATCATTTTAGTTAAACTAGCTGGAGCAAGGCGGGTATCAGGCTCGCCTTCGGCAATCACTTTGCCTGTTGTAAAGTCAACAAGAAAATAACCTTTTGCATTAACTTGAGGAGGGGCTGGGATGATTTGGGCGGTCGCTGAGAAAACGGCAGCAGAGCATACTAAGGCGCACACACCGTTGAGAATTTTGTATTTAATAGATTTCATCATACTCATTAATGGTTAAAGTTAAAGATTCGCGTTACTCCATTCTATACCCAAACGACCCCGAGATGCGAGTGTCGTTTTTAAACTAACTCACTGGGGGGAGTTTGGGTATTAGTCTTATTGACTGTAAAGCAAGAACGCGTTTTGAAATTGATCCAGTTTTAATTTTTCAAGTACTTGCTGTGCTTGTTCAGCGTCTTTAATTGGTCCTAAGCGCAATCTATAAATTGCATCTTTTTCCACGATATTGGTGGGTAATTGATATTGCTGTCTTAGGGTGTACGCCAGTGCTTCAATATTCTTTAAGGTACTTCCTGCCGCCACTTGGATGTAACTCTGTCGCGCAGTTGAATCGGCCATAGTAACCGCCTCAAGCTTAACCTTCGCTGTACCATGATGGTAGTAACCCAGTTTGTACGCAGCTGCGTAGGATAAATCGATTAAACGATCATCATGAAATGGACCACGGTCATTGACACGGACAATGACAGATTTCCCGTTACTGGTATTGGTTACTTTTACAAAGCTAGGTAAAGGGAGCGTTTTATGCGCTGCGGTCATCGCGAACATATCGTACACCTCACCATTGGAGGTATGATAACCATGAAACTTACGGCCATACCAAGATGCGATACCTTCTTCACTATAACCAGTTTCATCTAACATTGGAGTGTAGTTTTTACCGAGTACGGTGTATGGACGGCCTGCGCTAGCACTTTTGGTAACGGGGACTACAACGGCATCTTGCATTTCTAATTCGGTTGGTACACGCAACGGTGCAGCGTCATGGCGCATACTATAACGGCTGCTATGATCGGTTTTACTACCTGAGCTACTGCATGCGGCTAAAAAAATGGTGAAAAAAGTGAGCGTAATTAACTTTACTAAAGAGTGCATTATTTCAGTAACATCCTTTTATCCGTAGCGATAGACATAATAATGCCAAATCCTGCCATTAAGGTGACCATCGAAGTACCGCCGTAACTTATAAGCGGTAGGGGTACACCAACAACAGGCAGCAGGCCTGATACCATGCCTATATTTACGAACACATAAACAAAAAAAGTGAGGGTGAGGGCACCGGCTAATAACTTGCCAAAAGCATCTTGCGCATTAACCGCAATATACAAGCCACGGCCAACGATAAATAAGTACATACAGAGTAATAAGCACACCCCAAATAAACCAAACTCTTCACTTAATACTGAAAATATAAAATCAGTGTGGCGCTCAGGTAAAAACTCTAATTGTGACTGCGTACCTTGTAACCAGCCTTTCCCTTCAATCCCCCCTGAACCAATGGCAATTTTTGATTGAATGATATGGTAGCCAGAGCCAAGCGGGTCACTTTCAGGATTAAATAAGGTTAAAACGCGTTGCTTTTGATAGTCATGCATGCCGTAGTGCCAAAATGGCCAGGCAGCAAGTGCCACTAAGGCGCTTAAAAAACCAATTAACCGCCAACTTAACCCAGATAAGAACAACACAAATACACCTGAGCTGGCTATCAATATTGAGGTGCCTAAGTCGGGTTGTTCTTTAATAAGCAATGTTGGGATCATAACTATGGCAAAACCAACAACTAAATGCACGGCTTTAGGCGGTAAGTGATTACGGCCAATGTACCAAGCAACCATCATGGGGACGGCTATTTTCATGAGCTCAGATGGCTGAAAGCGGGTAACTCCTAAATCAAGCCAACGTTGGGCGCCTTTTGAACTGACACCAAAAATTAACACACCAACAAGCATTAATAAACCAGCACAATACAGTGGGAAAACTAAGCGCTTTAGTGTGGCAGGTGAAAGCTGTGCTAACACAAACATGCCAATAATTGCGCCAGCCATACGCGTGGCATGGCGGATCATCATTGCGCTGTCTTGGCCGCTGGCACTGTAGACAATAGCCAAACTGGCAGCCATTAAGGTAAATAATGCCAGTAATAATGGCAGATCTAGATGCAATTTATCCCACATAGAACGTTTATCATCAAGCTGCATTATGGCGCCTCATTCTGAGCGATATTGATGGGATTAGCCGAGAAATAGTAATCCATTAACTGACGGGCGATAGGTGCACCTACGGTACTACCACCGCCGGTATTTTCAACAACGATAGACACCACAATTTGTGGGTCATCATAAGGTGCAAATCCAACATAAATGGCATTGTCACGGTGGCGCTCTTTTAGCGATTTTGCATCATAACGCTCACCTTGGGCAATACTAACTAATTGAGCAGTGCCTGTTTTACCAGCAGGGTCATAGCTTACCCCTCTAAATGCTTTATGAGCAGTACCGGTCACTTTGGTAACTGTATTATGCATCGCATCTAAGGCAATTTGCCAATGGTTTGGATCCTTGAGTATCACTGGTGGCTTTTCTTCATTATTAATTTGTACAACCTGATTTTCTTGCTTAGCAACTTGCACTAAGTGAGGAGGGCGGTTAATCCCTTTATTTACTAAAATATTGAGTGCATTGGCAATTTGCATTGGTGTGGCTGTCCAGTAACCTTGTCCAATGCCGACTGAAATTGTATCTCCTCGCCACCATGACTCTTTAAATCGCGCTTCTTTCCATTCTTTTGAAGGGAGAATCGCGGTGGTTTCTTCATGAATATCGATACCGGTTAAATCACCAAAACCAAATTGCGCCATAAAGTCACTAATTTTAGTGATACCTAAACGATAAGCCGTATCATAAAAATACGTATCACATGATTCTTCAATCGCCTTGTAAACATCAACATGGCCATGGCCCCAGCGTTTCCAATCTCGCCATTTATGGTCCACATTCGGTATTTGAAAAAATCCGGGGTCCCAAATAGTGGTATGCTCGGTGACTAAACCCTCTTCAAGTGCCAAGATAGCTAAGTGAGGTTTGACCGTAGATGCGGGAGCATAGCGCCCTTGTGTGGTGCGATTGATCAGTGGTCTATCTGGATTTAACAACGCTTTGTAATTTTTGCTGCTAATACCATGAACAAATAAATTGGGGTCGTAGCTTGGGTTAGAATATAACGCCAATACGCCACCGTCTTTGGCATCCATGACAACCACAGCGCCACGCATATCTTTAAAGGCATGTTGTGCAATTTGTTGTAATCCGATATCTAAAGTCAACACTAAATCGTGGCCGGGTTGTGGTGGTGTCATACTTAAGGTACGAATTACGCGGCCACGGTTATTTACTTCAACACGTTGTGAGCCAACTTGACCATGTAGCAATTGCTCATAGTATTTTTCAATCCCCAGTTTGCCAATATCATGGGTGGCACGGTAGTTAGTGCCTTGATCTTCAGACTCGAGTTTAGCCAGTTCTTTTTTATTGAGTTTAGCAACATAACCTAACGCATGGGTTAGGGTGTCAGCATACGGATAATAACGTGCTAACCGTGCTTCGATGCTAAAACCTGGGAATTTATGCTGATTGACCGAAAAACGGGCCACTTCAAGCTCTGTTAAGCGTGCTTTTAGTACCTGGCTTTTAAAACGGCGGTTATGTTTGATATCGTCTATAAAATCGCTTTTTTGCTGATCTGAAATATCAATAAATTGCGTTAAGGCAGACAGGGATGCATCAAGATCATCCACTTCTTCAGGAATAACCTCTAGATTATAGACGGGTTTATTTTCAGCGAGTAATACACCATTACGATCGTAAATTAGACCGCGATTAGGTGCGATCGGAATAACTTTAATGCGGTTATCGTTAGAGCGAGTTTGGTAGTCTTGATGATCATCTACTTGAATGGTGTATAAATTTGACAATAACACCGCAACTAAAATAGTGACAAACACAAAGCCCACAAAAGCACGGCGAGCAAATAGATTTGCCTCTGCAGAGTGATCCCTAATCGTGGGCCTGTGTTTTCGCATGCGTGATGACTACTCGCGATGATACGGGTGGTTATTGTTTAAGCTCCAGCCTCTATAAAGACTTTCTGCAACAATAATACGCACCAATGGATGGGGCAGGGTCAAATTTGAGAGTGACCACTTTTGCTCTGAAGCTGCAATACACTCTGGTGCTAAGCCTTCAGGTCCGCCAATTAGCAAACTCACATCGCGGCCATCCAGTTGCCACTTTTCCATGTCTTTTGCTAATTGGTGAGTATCAAGCGCTTTACCTGTTACTTCAAGTGTAACAATACGATTGCCTTTCGGGATGGCGGCTAAGGTTTTTTCACCTTCAATATGCAGTATTCGCTTAATATCTGCATTTTTGCCACGTTTACCCGCGGGTATTTCAATTAATTCCAACGCCATATCTTTTGGAAAGCGGCGCTGATATTCAGTAAAACCCGCTTCTACCCATGCTGGCATTTTGGTACCAACGGCAATCATTTGTATCTTCACGTGTTACATCCAAACTCTAGTAAAATTAGTGAGCGTTTAGCTTAGCTCCATAGTTTTTCGAGGTCGTAATAGCTACGTGCGTGATCTTGCATTACGTGTACGATTACATCGCCTAAATCAACCAGTGCCCATTCACCATCTGTTTGGCCTTCGTAACCGAGTGGTTCTTGACCTGCGTGACGAGCTTCTTTTGCTAAATGGTCTGCAATTGACAGTACATGACGCTTTGATGTGCCAGAGCATACAACCATGTAGTCGGTAATGTCTGAGCTTGCAGTTACGTCTATATTAACCACGTCACGTGCTTTCATATCGTCGATTTTGTCTATTGCAAAGGCAAGTAGTTGTTTCGTATCCAAGGTGTTATCTCATTAAAAAGTGAATAGCTGTTATTTTATCACGCAACCAGTATTTATTCATCACTTAGATAAAGTTGCTGTTGTTGAATATACTGACCCACTGCCTTAGGGAGAAGTTCATTGTAATTTATACCTTTTTTTATTGCATCACGTATATCACTTGAGGCAATGGCCAGTTCTTCACCCGTTAAAAAGTATAATTTGCCGCCCGGTTGTGTTGTGAGCTCGGTGCTATCATTGCATTCGCTGGCTTGTTGGTAGGCTTTTAATTCACCATGAGCGCTGCATTTTAGCCCCGGACGTTGAAAAACCACTATATGGCATAGCTGGGTAATTGTTTGCCACTGATACCATTTATCTAAGCTATTAAAGGAGTCCATACCAATTAAGAACAAGATTGGTTGTTGAGGGTATTGCGCACGTAGCTCTTGCAAGCTTAATAATGAATAGGATGGGCCTGTGCGATTTAATTCTCGTAAGTCGAGTTGAAAATAAGGGTATGGCGCAATAGCAGCCTTGAGCATTGCAATTCGATGTGCCGTACTGATCCCTGGAGCCGCTTTATGGGCCGGGATTGCACATGGCATAAAATACAAGGTTGCTAAGTTAAAGTGTTTTACACAATGCTTGGCCATATTAATATGACCTAAGTGAACGGGGTCGAAAGTACCACCAAACAATGCAATCATCATAAACGCCTAATAATTAGTTGAGTGGATGCGCAGGCAAAGGAAACGCTAATGGTTGGCAAAAAACTAAACAAATATGCGCTAGCGCTTGATAGGGTTTAACTAAATTACCTTGCTTATAACTGGCATCAAATTGTGCCAAAAGCTGAGTAATTTGCTCAAGGGTTGCGATTGATAAACGACTAAGTGCTTGTTGAATTGGCCCTTGTTGATTTTTCCAAATTGCTTTTTGTTTAAATAAACTTGCTAACTGTTCACCTTGTTGTAAGCCTAACTGCAAGGTAAGTAACAAATTTGCTTCTTTAGTAATAGCCCATAAAATACTGACAGCTTCGGTGTTATCACCTGCCAGCTTATTCAGTACTTTAATTGCTTGGCGGCTATTACCATGCAGCAATGCATCGGTTAGATCAAAAATATCAAACTTGGCTTGATTTAATAACCCTTGCAATACTTGTTGCTGATCAATCGTCGCAGTGCCATGCAACAGTGACAGTTTTTCAAGTTCTTGAAAGCAGGCTAATAAATTACCTTCAGTCGCTTCTATTAAAGTGCGTTTTGCGTCGTTTTGCATATTGATCTGCAAGCGCTGGCATTGCTCGTCTAACCAACGACTTAAATGGTTGCCAGTGAGTGGGTAGCAGGGGACAAAAATGCCGAATTTATCCAACGCTTTAAACCAGGCACTGCGTTGAATATCTTGGCTGGCTTTTGCACCTGTAATGATCAGTAGGGTATCAGGGTTGTTAAGTTCAACTAACTGCTTAAAAGTTTGACTACCAACAGTGCCTGGTTTCTGAAAGTTTAGATCCAGCTCTATTAACGTACGAGCACTGAATAATGACATGCTTTGATATTGTGCAATCAGCTCTTGCCAATCAAAGCCTGGCATTAAAGTAAATTTAATAACTTCATCAAAGCCTTGCTGTTTAGCTGTGTGGCGAATTTGCTGGGCGCATTGTGCAACTTGAAAGGGTTCTTCACCAAACACTAAATAAAAGGGCTGCATGCCTTTTTTTAATTCATTCGGTAATTGATTCGCATAACAGCGCATTACAGTTGCGACAGCTCTCGAGTGATACGACGACTGGCTTGCATACGAATTTCATTAAGCAATAGCTCCAATTCCTTCGCTTTAGCAAGTGCGTTATCAGGGTCGTCTTGGTAATTACGATACAGCTCAAAACTCTGTTCGATTGCATCTTTACCTGGGCGCTTGAGTAGATAACGTACGCTGTAAGCTAGTTCGTACTCGGCAACTTGGCCATTTTTAAATAATGACAATGTTTGACGTTCTAAACGGTCTTTAAATAAATACAGTTGCGCTACGTCTTTTTTAGGTGTGCTGAGTAACTCAACTTTGCTCAATGTCAGCTCTTTTTCAAGCATCGCGAATAACGCTGATTTTTCATCATCACCGCTTAATGTGAGGGTGGTTAAATCATCCGGTAGGCTTGATGCTTTTTTAAGATGAAAGCCACAGCTTGATAACAAAAAACAGACTAGCGCTAAGGCTAGTCCGTTTTTTATGGCATGAATAGCAGCCATAATTAGTTAGCAACCACGTTAAGTAGTTTACCTGGTACGTAAATTACTTTGCGGATAGTAACGCCATCAGTGAATTTAGACACGTTAGGCTCAGCAAAAGCTTGAGCTTCTACTTGTTCTTTAGTGGCATCGGCTGGTACGGTCAATTTAGCACGCAGTTTACCGTTAACTTGCACAATGATAAGCTTTTCATCTTCAACAAGGGCTGATTCGTCAACAACAGGCCAAGATGCAGCTAAAATGTCCCCTTCTTTACCAAGCTCTTGCCACAATTGATGCGACAAATGCGGAGTGATTGGCGCAAGCATGATTAATAATGCTTCAAGTGCTTCGTTAGCAATCGCAACATCTTGTTTATCAGCTAAAGGTGCTTTTAACAATTTGTTTGAGATTTCCATAATTGCAGCAATCGCAGTATTAAATGTTTGACGGCGTTCAATATCATCAGTCACTTTTGCAATCGCTTTGTGCAACTCACGACGTAAAACTTTTTGATTGTTGTTGAGAGCTGATTTATCAAGGGCTTGGAAACCAACAGTATTGACGTCAACAGCGTATTTCCAAATACGTTTGATAAAACGATGCGCGCCTTCAACACCTGAATCAGACCATTCAAGCGTTTGCTCCGGTGGTGCAGTAAACATCATAAATAAACGTACCGTATCCGCGCCGTACTGGGCAATAACTTGTTGCGGGTCGATACCGTTATTTTTCGACTTCGACATTTTGCTCATACCCGATGAGAATACGGGTTCGCCGTCGGTTTTATGCCACGCTTTAGTAACACGGCCTTTTTCGTCGGTTTCAGTTTCAACATCACTTGGTGAAATCCACACATCGCCGCCTTTCTCATCTTTACGATAGAAAGTTTCAGCTAATACCATGCCTTGACATAATAAGCGATCAAATGGCTCATCTGAGTTTACTAGACCAAAATCACGTAATAACTTGTGGAAAAAACGTGAGTACAATAAGTGTAAGATTGCGTGTTCAATACCACCGATGTATTGGTTTACTGGTAACCAGTAGTTTGCCGCCGCAGGGTCAAGCATGCCCTCGTCATGGCGTGGGCTGCAGTAACGTGCGTAATACCAAGAAGATTCCATAAAGGTATCAAAGGTATCTGTTTCATGAAATGCAGGCGCGCCATTGACTGTTGTTTTAGCCCACTGTGGATCTGCTTTGATTGGTGAGGTAACACCGTTCATTACTACGTCTTCTGGTAAGCGTACCGGCAGCATATCTTCAGTTGCAGCAAGCTCGTTACCGTTTTCGTCGCTAAGCATAGGGATGGGTGATCCCCAATAACGCTGGCGGCTTACACCCCAGTCACGTAGGCGGAAGTTTACTTTACGCTCACCCACGCCAAGGGCTTCAAGTTTATCGGCAACAGCGTTAAACGCGCTGTCAAAATCAAGGCCATCAAATTCACCTGAATTAACTAACACGCCTTTTTCAGTGAATGCTTCTTCTTTTAAGTTAACTTCAAGCTCAGAGCCTGCAGCAGGTGCAATTACCTGTTTGATATCTAAACCATAAGCGCTTGCAAATTCGTAGTCACGTTGGTCGTGTGCAGGTACTGCCATTACAGCGCCTGAGCCGTAATGCATCAATACAAAGTTAGCAACCCAAATAGGCACTTGCTCACCGGTTAATGGGTGAGTTGCAAAAAAGCCCGTTGCAATGCCTTTTTTCTCCATGGTTGCCATGTCTGCTTCAGCAACTTTGGTGTTTTTACACTCTTCAACAAAGCGTGCAACTGCATCGCTATTTTTAGCTGCTTCTTGTGCAATTGGGTGGGCACCGGCAACAGCGAGGTATGTAACTCCCATGAAAGTATCAGGGCGAGTTGTATATACGCTAAACTTTTCGTTGTTATCTGTACGGGTAAACTCGATATCTAGCCCTTCTGAGCGGCCAATCCAGTTACGTTGCATAGTTTTAACTTGCTCAGGCCAATCTTCTAACTTGTCTAAGTCGTCAAGTAGCTCTTGTGCGTAGTCAGTAATTTTAATAAACCATTGTGGAATTTCTTTTTGCTCAACCACAGCGCCTGAGCGCCAACCGCGACCATCGATCACTTGTTCGTTTGCAAGCACGGTTTGATCCACTGGGTCCCAGTTTACCGTTGACATTTTTTTGTACACTAAGCCTTTTTCGTACAGCTTAGTGAAAAACCATTGTTCCCATTTGTAATAGTCAGGGTGGCAGGTCGCGATTTCACGATCCCAGTCATAACCAAAACCTAATTGCTTAAGTTGGGTACGCATGTAATCAATGTTTTCGTAGGTCCATTTTGCTGGGGCTGTTTTGTTTTTAATAGCCGCATTTTCAGCAGGTAACCCAAACGCATCCCAACCCATAGGTTGCATAACGTTTTTGCCTTGCAAGCGTTGGAAGCGAGAAACAACATCACCAATTGTGTAGTTACGCACATGACCCATGTGGAGTCGGCCACTTGGGTAAGGGAACATAGAAAGGCAATAATACTTTTCTTTGCTTTCATCTTCAGTGGCTTTAAATACTTGGTTTTCTTCCCAGTAGGCTTGGACTTTTGACTCTATGTCTTGTGGGTTATATTGCTCTTGCATCTACGATTCCAGACTTCTTGCAAACTAATAAAAAATTGTCGATAGGATACCCCAAAAAAAGCGCTATTCACAGCGCCAAATTGGCGCTTTTTATAAATTCGCAACTAAATTAGTTTTCAGGGCAGGTTAACCTATACTTATCTAATCTGAGTGTTGATTTTTCATCATTTTTCTAGGAGCACACAATGGCTGATTATAAAACGTGGTTAACAGACTTGAGTACGTGGTTAAAAGATGTAAAAGAGCACGAGCTGAAAGATGCAATGGACAAGTTCATTGAATCCGAACAAGCGCTCAAAGATTTAGGGCAACAAAAACTCACTTTATACCGAGAATATTTAAAGCGTGATATTGACCATATTCAAGAACATGATCAACACTATGATTCTCTTGCGTGGCAAGAACTTAAAGAGTCTTTGTGGTTTGAATTATCTCATATTGAAGACAAAACTCAGCTGGAGTGGCGCGCATTAGATCAAGATTTTAAGCACAATGGGGTCTATCACCAAGGTGAATGGATAGCCATGGGCACATTAGTATGTAAGAATTGCCAACATAGTTATGATATTTACCATGCAACGCAAATTACAGCTTGTCCTGAATGTGATGGTATTTACTTTAGCCGCAAGGCACTACAACCTTAAATGCTTAGTGAGCAGTGCTTTTATGTGTACTGACACCACCCTAAAATCAACGAATATGTTGGTATAAAAAGAAGTTAGAATGACGAAAAAATTGCTGCCATTACCTGTGTCGGCCCTTGCGCCGACAATTTCACTTAATCATGTGCAAACGTGCATGAGCAATCCATATCCAGAAACCTTGACTTTTATTGGTCAACAACGTGCGCAAAGCGCACTTGATTTTTCACTCGGAATGGAACTACCTGGTTACAACGTATATGTAATGGGCGAAGCTGCTCATGGTCGTTTTACATTAGTAAAAGATAAGCTTGAAGCGCACAGCAAAGGGCGTCCGACACCAAACGAATGGTTATATGTCAATAATTATGATGACCACCGTGAGCCTATTGCGTTATTTATGCAAGCAGGTCAAAGCAAACAACTTGCCGATGACATTGACTCATTTATTGACGAAGTACTCGACACCTTTCCAGCGGCATTCGATAACCCAGCTTATCAGCGTAAAAAGAAAAAAATCGATCGTGAATTCAACGACGCCTACGATAGTGCAATTACTGAAGTTGAAATAGCAGCTTTGGAACAAAGCGTTGCCCTAATAGAAGAAAAAAGTGTGGTGGGCTTTGCCCCGCTTATTGATGGCAAACAGTTAAGTGATGCTGAATTTGCTGAGCTTGATGATGAATTACGTGAACAATTTTACGAAGTTATCGAAAAGCTCGAAGATGCGTTAATTGAAGCGCTTATTGAGCTACCACGTTGGAAGCGCGAATCATCTGAAAAACTGCGTAATTTAAAAAAATCGACAGCTGAACTTGCCACCAAACCCTTACTTAAAGATCTTGAACATAAATATGCCGCTCACATCGGCGTGCTACGTTATTTAAAAGATATTCGCGTAGAAATTATCGACGCAGTGCTTGAGTGGCTTGACGACGAAGATGTAAGCGATGAAAACAAAGAAGACTTTGACCGCAAAGGCATGTTAACAGACTTTTTTGCGCCTAATATTTTGGTGGAGTTTAAAGAAGGCGATGCAGCGCCGGTCGTGTATGAACCAAATCCAACCTTTGGTAATATTTTTGGCAAAATTGAGTATGCGACCTCACAAGGCTCGTTGATCACCAGTTATCGTTCAATTCAGCCAGGTGCGTTGCATCGGGCGAATGGCGGTTACTTGATCATGGACGCTGAAAAAGTAATGGCGAATCCACAAGTATGGGATGGCTTAAAATTATCTCTAAAAACCCATCAAATTAAAAATGACTTACCGTATCAAGACAGCGCCGTTGGCAGCAGTTTTACGTTACGCCCGCAGCTAATTCCGCTGGATGTGAAAATTATTTTATTGGGCTCTCGCGAGCTGTATTACACCATCGGTGAGTACGACGAAGAATTTGCTGAGTTGTTTAGAGTGCTTGCTGATTTTGATTATTACTTACCTAGCAGCGATAAATTGCAGTATCAATTTATTACTAAAGTGCTTGAGTATTGTGAAGGGACGCTAAAGTGTAGCTTAACGGAATCAGCAATGGCGCGTTTACTTAAGTTTAGTTATCGCCAAGCAGAGCATCATAATAAGTTATCGGCTCGTTTTGCCGATGTATTGGAGCTAGTCGCAGAAGCCAGTTTTTATACCAAGCAAGATAATCTTAGCCTTATTGATGCACATCACATTGATGAAGCTATTGAAGGTAAACAATATCGCACCGGGCAAATAAGTGAAAACATGCTCAGCGATATTAAAGAAGGGCACACATTAATTGCCACCGACGGTCATGCGGTAGGTAAGGTAAATGGTTTAACTGTGTTGCACATAGGTGATACTTCTTTTGGTACACCTGCGCGTATAACTGCCACTGTATATGCAGGCGCTGATGGGGTTATAGATGTTGAGCGCGAAGCTGAACTTGGCAAAGCGATTCACTCAAAAGGCGTGATGCTATTGACGGGATACTTAGGCAATAAATACGCCCAGCAGTTTAGTTTAACGCTCAGCGCTAATATCGCTATTGAACAAAGCTATGGTTACATTGATGGCGATAGCGCATCGCTCGCGGAGCTTTGTGCATTGATCTCCGCAATCACCAGCCTGCCTATTAGCCAATCGATCGCATTGACTGGATCAATTAACCAACATGGTGATGTGCAAGCCATTGGTGGCGTAAATGAGAAAATAGAAGGCTTTTTTAAGCTGTGTAAAATGCGTGGTTTAACGTCTGAGCAAGGTGTCATCATTCCTAAGTCGAATCAAGTCAACTTAGTGCTAGATGATGAAATTCTTAATGCGGTAGAGTTGGGCAAGTTTCATATCTATGCCGTTGAAACTGTTGACCAAGCACTTAACTTATTAATGGATATTCCCGCTGGTGAGCTTAAAGACGGACAATACCCAGACAATTCAGTCAATGGTATTGCTTTGGCACGATTAAGTGAAATTGCTGATATCGTTAATGGCGATAACGACGAAAAAGAACACGAGAAAGAATAGTTATGATCAACATTATGTTGGCGGTGATTATCGCCATTTTATGCTTTTTAATTTTTCAAAGTAGTAAAAAAGCAAAGCAACAAGCACTTGAAAATGCGCAAATAGAGGCCGACTTTTTAGTGGCTAATAGTAAGGTGGAGGGCGTCGTTGAAACTGCCTCAGGCCTGCAATATAAAATTGTGCAGCGCAGTGGTAATGAAGCAAAACCGAGCCCAACCAGCATGGTGAACGTGCATTATCACGGTACTTTGCTTGATGGCACTGTATTTGACAGCTCTGTCGATCGTAATAGCCCGATCAGCTTTGGCTTACACCAAGTGATAAAAGGCTGGACAGAGGGCTTACAATTGATGAGTGAAGGCGACAAATTTACTTTTTATATTCCTCATCAACTTGCCTACGGCGAAAAGCGTGTTGGCAGTATTCCACCCGCATCATTATTGATATTTGAGGTAGAGTTGCTAAAAATAGAATCTTAACAGGATTTTTAAAGGCGGCGATTTAAATCATTGCCTTTAATTTTATTGCTTAGTGGCAAAGTAGTTGTCTTAAAGTTTTGTTATTTTATGCCGATACCTTTATTAAGACCATTTCAGGATGAAATAATGAAGATATCACCGGTATTTAACCTTCCCGAAGCTAAAAGCTTTCAAAGTAACTACGAGAAACATTTAGCAGAAAAGCGTGTGCAAGAAGATGATGAGCCTCAATATACGCTGTCTGAGTTTTTAGATGCCAAGGCGCAACAATACAGCGATGAAGATGCCAGCTTTGCGGGACAATATGAAAACTTAGAACAAGTATACGACGATTTAGAGCAAAAGATTAATGTACTGCAAGCGCAAATTAGTAAACTCAAACAAGACCCAATCCAACGCCACCTGCAGCTAGAAAGTGCCACTGCAGAGGTGGTTAAATCTGAACAAAGCGAAGAACAGCAAAGTTTAAAAATAGCACCTGAGCATACGGGCGTTAAGCGCTACAGAGAATCCCAGCAACAAGAACAAATAGATATCTTGATGCAGCAGCTTAATGAACTGCAATCTAAGCAAGCAGAAGTTAAGCAACAGATGATGGATATGGTCATTACAGAACTTAAAAAGCGAGATAACGAAGAATATAAACTTTAAACAGTGTATATAACGTTATTTACACTCTGTTACAGTAATTTATCGCACAAAGCTGCAATCCATCCTTAAGTTGTTATGATGATATAAAATAACAACCGCTCAATAGTTGGGCATAAAAGGATGGTCTCGTTGAAATTACGTACTTTACTAACGGCACTCGCTGTTGCAGTTACGCCTGCAATCTCATCAGTTGCGCTCGCCTATGAAACGCACGATACGCGCTTATTGCGTTTCCCGGATATTCATAAAGAATCAGTCACCTTTGTTTATGCAGGTGATATTTACATCGCTAATATAAAAACGGGCGAAAGCACACGCTTAACTGATCATATTGGTTTTGAAACCTTTCCTAAGTTTTCCCCTGATGGCAATAAAATAGCTTTTTCAGCGCAATATAATGGCAGCCGCCAAGTGTATGTGATGAACCGTGACGGCTCTCAGTTGAAACAGTTAACTTATTATAATGATGTGGGGGTGATGCCACCACGTGGTGGATTCGATTATCGTGTGCTTGATTGGACGCCTGACGGCAAGCATATTGTATTTAGAGCTAATCGTACGCCCTATGGTAAACGCGTTGGCCGCCCTTATATGGTACCAGTTGATGGCGGGTTGGAGCAGCCATTAGCAATCCCTGAAACCGGTGGCGGCATGTTATCGCCTGATGGCAAACAGTATTTATATACCCCCATTGATCGCGAGTTTCGTACTTGGAAACGCAGCCGCGGTGGTCGCGCGCAAGACGTATGGATTTATAACTTAGAAAATAATACGTCAAAACAACTAACCAATGATCCTGCAACTGAGCAGCAACCGATCTGGGTGCATGACAACATTTACTATGTTTCTGATAAAGACTATACCCTAAACTTATATAAGCACCAAGACGGCAAAGCGCCTGTAAAAGTCACTAATCACAGTGAGTTTGATGTACTTTGGCCATCAGCTGGGCCTGATGCTGTCGTCTATGAAAATGGTGGTTATTTATATCGCTTTGATGACGCCTCTGGACAGACACAAAAACTGACTATCAATGTGCAGGGTAACCGTGAATACACTATGCCATACAGCAAAAATGTAGCTGGTTTTATTGATTCAATGGATATATCCCACGATGGTAAACGCGTGTTATTTAGTGCTCGTGGTGAGTTGTTTTCAGTGCCTGTTAAACATGGCCCAACCCGTAATCTCAGTTACACGCCAAAAGGGCGAGAAATTGCAGCATCGTGGTCACCGAATGGCCGTTATGTTGCCTATATGAGTGATGAAAGCGGTGAATACGAGATTTACTTACAAGACCGCGCAAATAATAATCAGGTTAAACAGCTAACGAGTAATGGCACTATTTGGCGTTTTGACCCAGTTTGGTCGCCGGATAATAAAAAGCTCTTGTTTGCTGATCAAAACCATACGCTTTGGTGGCTTGATATAAAAACGGGCAAGCAACATAAAATTGATACCGCAAAGTATGAAGAAGATGGCTTAATCACGTATATTTGGTCACCAAATAGTGAAGATATTGTGTTTGTTAAAAACAACGAAAACCGTTATGCGTCACTTTGGCATTACAATATCAAAGAAAAAGATTTAACGCGTTTGACTGACGATATGAGCAGTGAGAGAAATCCAACGTTTTCGCCAGATGGTCAACAATTGTATTTTACCTCTGAGCGTGATTTTAATTTAACGTTTAGTAGTTATGAGTTTGACTATATGTTTAATAATGCCACGCGAATTTACGCGGTGGCGGTAAACAATAAAATCAAACCGCTAAATAGCCCTTTGACCGATGAAATCAGCATTGTTGATAATAAGGAAGATGACGATGATACCTCGTCTAAAGCGCCAAGCAATCGTATTGATAGCAAAGGTTTTATGCAGCGTGCGGTGGCCCTCAATGCACCCGCTGGCAACTACGGTGCATTAAGCGGTGTTAAAGGTGGGGTATTAACTTTATCAGGTGGTGAACTCAAGCTTATCCCCAGTGCTGTGGATGGTGAGATAGTCACTGTTGCTGGTGGTGTTAGTCGCTATAAAGTATCAGCCAATAGCGAGCATATCATTGCCCGTGCTGGCGATAACTACAGTGTTATTAAGCCTGCTGCAAAACAAGATTTAAAAGCCACGCAACTGAACCTTAATGACATGATGCTAAAAATTGACCCGCAAACCGAGTGGGCACAAATGTACCGTGAAGGCTGGCGTACTCTGCGTGATTGGTTTTATGACGAAAATCATCATGGTCAAGATTGGGATGCGATTTTAAAACGTTATCAGCCGATGGCGGATGCAATCGCACATCGCGCTGATCTCGATTACGTGTTAAGTGAAATCGCCGGTGAGATTAACTCAGGACATATCTATGTAAATTCTGGTGATATGCCGCGTTCTGAACGTTTGCAACATGGTTTACTTGGTGCTGAAATTAGCGCGCATAAATCTGGTTATGTAAAAATTGAGAACATCTTTAAAGGTGAGAACTGGCACGAAAACTTCCGTTCACCACTAAACGAAACGGGCGTTAACGCAAGCGTAGGCGACTATATTATTGCGGTGAATGGTCGCTCAGTAAAAGACGTCGTTAACTTTTATGAGTTACTTGAAAACACCCAAGGCAAACCGGTTGAGTTATTACTGAGTAAGTCGCCAAGTGTTAAAAGCAGCTGGAAAGTGTCTGTTAAACCGATTGCCAGTGAAACTGGTTTACGTTACTTACAGTGGACGCAAAGCCGTGCTGAGTATGTAGATAAGCTTTCTGATGGGCGCATAGGGTATGTTCACTTACCTAATACCCATTACGAAGGTAACCGTGCATTGTTTAAAAACTTTTTACCGCAAACAACAAAAGAAGCAATGATCATTGATGATCGTTACAACGGCGGTGGGTTTATTCCTGAGCACATGATCACTTGGCTTGCGCGTAAGCCGCTTAACTATTGGAAGCGTCGTGGTGTTGAACCGACTAAAACTCCGCAGTTTGCCCATGATGGACCAAAAGCCATGCTGATCAATGGTTATTCAAGTTCAGGTGGTGACGCATTGCCGTATTATTTCCGCCAAGCGGGCTTAGGTAAACTCATTGGTACCCGTACTTGGGGTGGCTTAATTGGTATCTCTGGTAATCCAAGCTTAGTTGATGGTGGCTCAGTGATTGCTGCCACCTTTAGAATACTTGACAACGACGGTAACTGGATCATCGAAAACGAAGGTGTAAGCCCAGATATCGAAGTGATAGACCGTCCAGAGCTTATTCAAGCGGGGCAAGATCCGTCGGTTGAACGTGCCGTTGAAGAGCTGTTAAAAGAGCTTAAAGCAAATCCGAAAAAACCGTTGGTTGTGCCACCGGCACCAACCGAGTTTGGTAAGTAAATCGTATTATTTAAAAGCCAGCGTTTGCTGGCTTTTTTATCGATTTTTTACGCTAAGTTTTGTATTTAAATACGCGTGTGTCAGTTTAACTCTCAAACAACTCATTTAATGTGAAATATTCAACCCCCACACCTTCTTGTGTGCATACGTTACACATCTTTACAGCGACTTGTTCGCCCGTAATCGGCTTAAACTTTTTAAGTCCTGGCAGCATAGACAAAACGGGTAAAAGTACACTCCCTATTTTTTCACCGATACGAAAATCACCATCGCGTTGGCCAAGTAACAAAGAAGGTTGAATAATGCTGATGCGTTTGAACGGTAGTTTCTTCACTGCATTTTCAAGCTCACCTTTCATTTTCAAATATGCGTTACTACTGTGTGCATTTGCACCACTGGATGACACCAATAAGTAATGCGTAACACCCATATTTACCGCGAGTTCAGCAACTTGAAATTGGTAGTCAAAATCAACCTTACGCTGCGCAGTAATAGAGCCCGCGGTTTTTTTTGTGGTGCCCAAACATGAAAATAATACATCGCCTTTAAATAATAGTGCGTGCTGGGCTAAATGGTCAAAGTCAACCACATGGTTCGTTACTTTTTTATTTTTGCATGGGGCTGGGCGGCGAGTGAGCGTAATGACTTGGCTGATATGTACATGCTCTACAAGCTGCTTAACTAATTGACTGCCGACTAAGCCTGTTGCGCCAATAACAATTGCGGTTTTGTTCACATTTTCCCCATTGGTTGCACTACACTCTATTTAATAAGCGCCTTTGTTATAACACGTTTTGGGTCGTTATTGCGAAAAAGACCGAGTGGGGAATAATTAAAAAACGAAGCTACAACATCTATATTAAGCATGGCATTATGTATTACTGTGTTTACTGCGTTGTAACTATGGCAGTAACGTGATAATCGATAATTATAGGCGGGCGTTTGACGATGATGACATTAACCACTCATGATACAGTTGCTGTGTTAACCCTCACAAACGGTGAGAATCGCCATAACCCACAGTTTGCAAAGCAATTAAAGCAAACACTGGTAGAGGTTGTTGCAGATCAACACCATAAAGCCTTAGTGATCACCTCAAGTGATGAAAAATGCTGGAGCTTAGGCATTGATACCGAGTGGTTGGTACCTGCGATGAAAGCTAAAAAAGCCGATGAAATACGCACTTTTATGTATGACATGGACGATGTATTTAAAACCTTATTACTGTTTCCTATGCCAGTAATAGCAGCGATTAATGGCCATGCGTTTGGTAATGGCGCTATTTTAGCGTGCGCGTGTGACTTTAGATTTATGCGCGGCGATCGTGGTTTCTTTTGCTTTCCTGAAGTGGATTTATCAATTCCATTTTTACCGGGTATGATCGCCTTTGTAAAAAAAGCCATTCCTTATTACCGTTTTAATGAAATGAAGTTAACCGGTCGACGCGTTACAGGGACTGAACTTGCAACCGATCATGTTATTGAAAAAGCCTCAGCAGATCATCACAGCTTATTTACCGATGCAATGGCGTTTGCCGCGACGTTCGATAAAAAGCGCGCTATTTTTGCCGAGCATAAAAAACGCTTACACAAAGAGATCGTTCAAATCATCGATGAAGAAAATAAACCTTTTATAGAGAATTTAGCTTTAATGGTTTGAATGAGGTAAGTTTTACTCAAATTACACTGCACCAGATTGTATATTAAACACTATTTACACCACATCAGGTTATAATTTATAAGGATTTTAAATTTCTATGGCAAAGCCTCAGCCTTTTTGGATTATTTTAATACTATTGCTCACCTGTTTTTTGCCCTTAGGTTTTTTTATCTGGTATGAAAGTGTTGATCCCGCATTTATTCCTAACGCTAATTATAATTTTATTCTTAAGTGGGTTTTGCCCTCGCTTACAGTGCTGACGCTTGGTTACTTTTTTAGTCGTTTTAAAAACTTTTCTGAAGTGAAAAAAAGCCTAGATGCGCATTTTATTGCTCAGGGGCGCTTAGTTAAGTATTTTACGCTGCTTTTTTCGCCAGTATTTATTTACTTCTATTTTTGGACGTTTATTAATATCCCAATACAGTTGTGGGCACAGTACCGTTTAGCAGAGTATTGGTCGCAAGAATATTTATTAGTAGAGGCAACAACATGTAGTAGTGACTATGAGGCGCATTGTGTAAAGCTCAGGTTTGCTAATTTAGCAAATGAAGAAACATATTCAGTACGATGGTATTTAGATAAAGCCGAATTATTAACGCTCAAGAACAAAAGAGTAAACCTGGTCGGAGAGCAAAGTTATTTTGGCTTTATTATCAATGAAATACAATGGTGAGTTGTTTTAAAAACAACACGTTTGATTAACCCCTGCCATTTTACAGGGGTTAATTTTATGGGTTAAGTTAGCCGCGCTTATGTTGACGCGAAAAATCTATATTGGGACCTTTTGGCACCACTTGGGTGGGGTTTATCATGGTGTGGCTAAAATAGTAGTGCCGTTTAATATGATAAAAATCAACCGTTTCTTTTACTCCTGCGACTTGATAAAGCTCACGCAAATATTCACTGAGTGCAGGGTAACTTTCGATGGTACGCAGGTTACATTTAAAATGCCCAACATACACGCTATCAAAGCGGATCAAGGTGGTAAACAGTCGCCAATCTGCTTCAGTTAATGTGTCAGCCACTAAGTAACGCTGCTTGAGTAAAATACTTTCTATTTTATCCAGCGCGCTGAACAAGTCATTAAATGCCTCTTCATAGGCTTTTTGCGTGGTTGCAAAGCCGGTACGGTATACGCCATTGTTAATGTTGTTGTATACCAGCTCATTTATTTCATCAATTTGAGGCTGCAAGTGAGCGGGGTAAAAGTCGAGTTCATTGCCTGTTAAATGATTAAACGCGCTATTAAACATGCGAATGATTTCTGCGGATTCATTGCTCACAATTTTATTTTGCTGCTTATCCCAAAGTACCGGTATGGTAACTCGTCCAGAATAATCCGCTTTATTTTGCGTGTAAATTTGATGCATAAATTGCTTATCAAATAACGCATCCCCTGTGCTGTGATTATTTTTATCAAATGTCCAACCGTTATCGAGCATATCTGGGCTGACTACAGACACGTCAATATAGTCTTCAAGGCCTTTTAACTTTCTAAAAATTAAGGTGCGATGCGCCCACGGGCAGGCTAATGACACATACAAGTGATATCGGCTTTTTTCAGCTTTAAAACCAGCTTCTCCCGTTGCGCCTGCGCTGCCATCTTTGGTTACCCAGTTGCGTAATTGCGCAGATTCACGTTTGAACTCACCATCGCTTTTGTCGGTGTCGTACCACTTGTCTTGCCAGTTACCCTTGACTAGTAATCCCATTATTGACTCCTTATCATATTTTAAAAGCTACCAAATTTACCGCTTTGATAATCACTGATTGCTTCTTTGAGTTGTGCTTGCGTATTCATTACAAACGGGCCCATGTGGGCAATCGGTTCATTAAGTGGATCACCGGCTAAAATAAGCACCCCTGCGCCGGTTTGAGAATTAAATTTAATATCACTGCCAGGCTCTAAAATCAGTAAACTCCCCGCCATTACAGGGCCACCTTGCTCAGTGTTGATTGAGCCGCTGTGAATATAAATCATCACCTTGGTTTGAGTAAGCGGTGGGTGAGTAAATTCAGCGCCGCCAGGCACAGTAACATCCGCTAACATGCCATTGGCAGCCAGCTCCTGTAAGCTAGAAACCTGAGTGCGCTGGTTAAACTGCCAACTGCCAGCCAGTGCTTTTAGTTCAACACCTTGAGCATTTTTATGCACAGGTGCAGGGTGCTCGGTAGTATCTTGATATTTCGGTGCTCTGAGTTTTTCAGTGCTTGGCATATTGAGCCAAATTTGAAAACCATGCATGCCTTCTATCGCGTCAGCAAGCGGCATTTCGCTGTGAATAACGCCAAAGCCGGTACTCATCCATTGCACATCACCGGCGCGAATAGCTTTTTTGTTGCCCATTTGATCTTGGTGTTCAAAGCCACCTTTAATAATATAAGTAAAGGTTTCGATCCCTCTATGTGGATGCGCCGGAAAGCCCCCCATAAAATCACTGTGGTCGTCGGATTTTAATTCGTCGATCATTAAAAAAGGATCTAAATGTTTACCGTCAAACCCTGGAATTCGGCTGATGCTTACGCCATCACCATCTTGGGTGGCATGACTATTGAGTTGTTTAATTACTTTCATTGCTTTGCTCCGAATTGTGTATATGCCCATTTAAACATATTAAAATTAAACAACCATGGGTAAAAATAGCACTATTCATTCGCTTTAGAAGAATGTTCGTGCTGTTGTTTGGTTAAGTGATCGGCTACAAAGGCACCACGTTGGCCAGACTCACGATCAGGGCCAATAGTGCTATCAAGCATGGTTTGTTGTTCAGTACTGGCATTGATGGCTGCGCCGAAAATAATAATATAAGCGCTGATATACAGCCACATCAACATGATCACTACACCACCAAGCGAACCATATGTCTCATTGTATGAAGCAAATTGCGATACATAATATGAAAATCCGAGTGATGCAATTATCCAAAGTCCTGTTGCTATGATTGATCCTGTTGTAACCCAGCGCCATTTGGCGGGTTTTCTATGGGGGGCATAACGATATACGAACGCCAATGCGAAATGAAAGGTTGCAGCCAGTAATGGCCAAGTGAGTAGCTTGATTACTGTATCAATACTGTCTTTTAGGCCAACAATATTGAGCACAATAGGTAAAATACCAATGATCAACAATGCGACCACTGCAACAAAGATAGCGCCAAGAGAAAATAGAAAACGGATTAATAGTGCTTTGAAGAACTGCCTTTTGTTATGTTCATGGTAGGTAATGTTGCAAGCAGTGATCAACGCTTGGCAGCCTTTACTGCTACTCCAAACTGTTAGTAACAGCGTACCTATTGCACTAATACTTAGCACTTTTTGTGATTGTTGAGTGACCTCTGATACTTGCTGCATAAGAATTTCGCGGCTGCTTGGCGGTAATAGGGTAATAAATTTACTAATATGTTCACTGATATCCGCAGTCGAAGTGAAATAAGCATACACGGAGACACAGGCAGCCAGAGCAGGGAAAATAGCCAATAATGCATAAAAAGCGACGCCTGCGGCAACAAACGATAAGTTATCTTGCGACATACTGTGATAAACCCGTTTGCAGATATCCCACCAGCCAAGCAATGGAATATCTGTTGGCTTATCGGCTGTAAAGCCGCGCTGTTTCTGTGTCATATTCTTTCCTTGCTTAGATTTTTTAGTCACTATTTATTAAACGTTATTTATTAAGATCATTAGACGTTAGACGTTAGACGTTAGAGATTAGTGCAAAGTGCTTGCCAGCTTAAATTGGCGCTTTATTTGCTATATTCATTCAATATTAGTGTTAATACTTTTAGCCGCACAACACTTAGGTATGCATATGGAAATCATTAATGTTATTAAAAATCAATTATTTATTTTTTTACCTTCACTTAAGGTTACTGCCGAACCCGTTGCTATCGATCCTGTATCTTGGCAAGCAATCAATGTACAGATCGCGCATTTTTTACAAAGCGCTTGGCAAATGTTACCTGCGCTTACCTTGGGTGTTGTCGCGATAGTCGTGTGTTATTTACTTGCGAGGCCGCTGTCTTATTTATTTGTTAAGCCCATCAGTTATGTGAGTGAAAGCCGGCTACTGCATGTTGTCACTCGTCGCTTCATCAGCATTGTGATTATTTTGTTTGGTGTTTATCTGTTTTTACGGCTAGCAGGCTTAAGTGAGTTTGCCGTGGCGGTGATGAGTGGTACTGGCTTAGTGGGTCTGATCTTAGGTTTTGCATTTAGAGATATTGCTGAGAATTTTATATCAAGTATGCTGTTGAGCGTACAGCGGCCTTTTCGTATAGATGATGTGATTGAAGTTGATGGTCGTTTAGGCGTGGTTAAAAAAGTTACTGCACGTGCGACTACCTTAGTTGATTTTGATGGCAACCACATTCAAATTCCTAATGCGACAGTGTATAAAAATGTGATTAAAAATCTGACTGCAAATCCCAAAATGCGTGGCCATTTTAAGTTAGGTATAGGCTATGACAACGACATACGCGCAACTCAACAATTTGCTGTTAGCCTAATGAATCAACAAGAGGCGGTGCTAAACGATCCAGCCCCGCAAGTGTTACTTGATGAACTGGGCTCTGCCACTATCAACTTAACCATATACTTTTGGGTTAACAGTGAGCAACACAGCACAGTTAAAGTGGCATCACAGTTAATGCGAGAGATGGTTAACAGCTTTATTGAGCACGGTATTAGCATGCCTGATGATGCTCGAGAGCGAATTATTTTAAATACACCAACGAGTGAGCAGCCACAAAAGCAACCGCCACAGCCTGCAGTTCCAGAGAAAAAAGCCAAGATAACCGCTCACAAGCACACTGATATTGATGATGTGAGCAGTGATGCTGATGAAATTCGAGAGCAGGCCGATAGCTCACGTGATCCGGAGCAAGGTAATAACATAATCTAGTTCTTATTGTTATTCACTTATTTGTAAAAATAGTACGTTACTTTGTGGCCGCAGTGCAGATAGCGTATACTGCTGTGCTTGTAATTTTAACTTGCTCAAAGTGCTTAAATGGATCTGTTTAAATTACACCGTCTTCTTTTCCCTTTTCTAAAAATGACACTAAATAATGAATGATTTAACAGTAGTAACCCACAATGGTAATTTTCATGCAGATGATGTGTTTAGTATCGCAGTACTAAGGCATGTTTTTCCTGACTTTAAGCTCGTACGTACGCGTGATGCGCAGTTGATAGCACACGCTGATATAGTGATTGATGTGGGAGGTGAATATGATCCAGAAACAGGGCGCTTCGATCATCATCAGCGTGGTGGCGCAGGTGAACGTGAAAACGGTATTCCATACTCGTCATTCGGTTTAATTTGGCAAAAATATGGCTTACAACTGTGCCATGGCGATGAAAATATCGTTAAAGCTGTTGATTCCTCTTTAGTATCGACTATTGATGCCATTGATTGTGGTCATGTTGAAGGTGTGTCGCAAGGGATCAGTCTAAGCCAAACTATTTCTATGTTTAATCCAACGTGGCAAGAGGAAAGTGAGTTTGATCGTTGTTTTGATGAAGCGGTTGAGTTTGCAATGCGTATTTTATCGCGCTTTATAGCCTCGGCCAGTGGCAGTATCAATGCCAAAGCAATTGTTGCAAAAGCGATTGAAAACGCAGACGATCCTCGCGTTATTGTGTTAGAGCAATATACACCTTGGAAAAAAACAGTGCATGCGTTATCGCAACAAGCGCTGTATATGGTTTATCCATCGCACTCAGGTAAATGGATTTTGCAAACAGTCCCAGTGGAGCCTGGCTCATTCGAAGATCGAAAATCATTGCCAAAAGCATGGGCGGGTTTATCCGATAAAGAGTTTCAAACTGAAACGGGTATTGATGATGCAATGTTTTGCCATAATGGCTTGTTTATCGCAGGGGCAGAATCATTTACAAGTACCATGAAATTAGCAGCGATGGCCTTAAGCGATCAGTAATAAATAGTTGTACCTAAAATAATTATAAAAAAGGGAAGCGTATTTACACGTTTCCCCTTTTTATATTATTTGTATTAATGCCTAAAGTTTTCTAATAAGGCTGGAATACCTGGTAGCATGCCGACCATGGCCATTACGCTGGTAAGTAACACAAACATGATCAGTGGAATGATCCAGCGGCTCATATGAGTAAGTTCTGAGCTGCGCTCTTTACAACCAATCAAACCTAAGTTATCGAGCAACATGGTTAGCGACCAGCCAAACGCGGGATTTACTAATGTAGATGCAAAGACCACGATGGCAGCTGATTGCGTGGTTTTACCTTCGCGAGTCATTTCCATGCCAGCTTCCAATAACGGGATAAAAACCCCCACAATTAACGCCACACACAATACTGGCTGCCAAATCGCGAGATCCATTGGATAACCCCATACCCCAGCAATCACACAAAATAATGCAGTTAAAATTGCACCAGCTGGAATAGGGCGCTTAGCAATTGCAGCTGGCACAATATAGGTCCCCCAAGATGAGGTGAAATTAGAGCCACCTAAAATAGAACCAAACGTTTGTCTGACCGAGGCACTGAGCATCGTATCGTCGATATTCATTTGCACTTTTTCAGTACGTTTTGGGTAGCTGATCTTTTGGAACACTTGGTGCCCTAAAAAGTCTGGTGACCACATGGCTACCGCAAGTATTGCAAACGGTAATACCACCACAAAGCTTTCAAGGGTGGGTAAACCTAACATCCAACCGGTGTTTTCACCCCACCAATACATTGGGTTCATATTGGGTAAACCTGGCGCGGTTTTAAATTCAAACGGCGCGCCTAAAGCAAAAGCTGTTAAGCCCCCAATCAAGCAACTCAGTGGTACAGCTAGCCAACGTTTTTTAAAATGTTCGAGTAACGCATACAGTAATATAGTGGCCAAAATAACAATGAAAGCAATGTGGGTCATTTGAATTTCTTCTGCCCATGCAAACAGTTTTTTCACCTGTGATACGGTGCCAATAAAACCCAAATACAGTAATAACCCGCCGCATACCCCTTTACTAGTGAGCCGTGCGAGTAAACTACCTCCTTTACTGATGGCAAGTAGCAATCCTAATGCGCCAATGAGCAGCCCGAATGCCATAGGGTGACCGCCCGCTGCGACCACAATAGGAATGAGTGGGATCAATGGCCCGTGCGTTCCTGCTAAGTTTGCAGTGGGCAAAATAAAGCCAGAAAATAAGATGATAAAAATAGCCACTATGAGCAGCTCATAGCGCACGTTTTCTAACACAAAGGCATCACTTAAGCCAAGCGGTGCTGCAAATGTGGCGGCAATTGCACCTACCATTACAACTTTGCCTATGGTACCTGCCATCGCGGGGATTGTGTCTTCAAATTCGAAACGGTAGTCGCGAAAAGGCAAATTAGGACGCCAGCGCTTGGGCTGCATAATTTGCAGTTCATGCTCAAGGTAGTCATCTCGACTGGCAAACTCAGAACTGGGTTTATGAAGATTTTTATAGCTATCGGAAACGGTTTGAGTATCGCTTACCTGCTCAGCTTGGGATGAAGAGTCATCTTTTTGCGTTGTTGTCATTACTTCTCCTGCAACATAAGTTGCTTACTCAAAATAAAAAAGCAGCTTTTAAAGCAACTCATTGAGATGATTTAAATGCTATATATTGAACTGTCACAGTAAAGTAGCCGCGTAAGAATTACGATTAGGCAAAGGTCGAGCATAGTGCTGCAAATGATGTATGTGTTAAGTTAAAAACTGTCGAGAGAGAATTATTATTGTTGTTTTAAATCATGGTTTTAAGTGTGTTTTTAGCGTCAAAAGTTGAAAGAGACTGTTTGATAGCGCAATTGCTGGCTAATCAATTGGCTCTAAACCTTTAGTCTAATAAGCGCAGTAAAGTGTTAATAATCAATAACCAGCAGGACGGCTGTCTTGCATTATTAAATCTAACTTGGCTTGTGCTTTTTTGTAGTTCTCTAAATCAATGATTTCGATCATTTCACATTCGTCCCTTAGCATTTCGCTGATCAGGCTAGGGTAGTGACGACAATCTTCTGGTCTATCTAAGTAAATACTGCAGGTGTATTTATTTGCTTCATGGGGGGTTGCTTTGGGGGTAAGTTCAAGAAAAGGGCATCGGCTTAGTTTTTCCCCAGTGTGTGGGTCGTGCCATATTTGCTTATTTTTAATAAATGCGAAAATATCCGGATTAAAAATTTCCCACAGATCTATTTCCTCTTGTGTCGCACTGAGATCGCCATCGCCGTATTTAATACAGCATTTACCACACTGATTACATTCTTTCATAATGAACATTTCTACAAGTTTGTGTGCTCACTATACAGTAATTGTTGCTCAAGGCAGATAAACCAGCCGATTATTATTACATGAGGTCAATTTTGTTCAATACGGCACACCGATGAAAATGAATACTCCTCTGTAAATTAATTACTTAAGTACATTTATGACTTTTTCTGTGATCATCTCAATGGCATTATTTGCCTTAGCAGCCTCTATTACGCCAGGGCCAGTAAACCTACTTTCACTAAGTTGCAGCGCTCGCTTTGGGGCAAGAAGCGGCCTGCTATTTGTGACGGGGGCGACCTTAGGTTTTATCGTATTGTTTTTATTTATTGGTTTTAGTGAGCACTAGCTGAGGGATACACTGGTGTGTAGTCGGGAGCATAAGGTTTACTACAGTCAAATAATACCAGTTCAGTATATTAACTTACCTCGGATTTTAAATACTGTCTACAAAAGCAACTGTGCTTGTCTGTGTTGTTTCTATTAAAGACGCTTAGGGTGAATCATTTCAGCGTAGAGTGTATTAGAATAACCAGTTATTGGCCTTAAATAGATTGCTAAATTCAGAACCCTCTATTTATTGAACTGTAATTTATAACAAAAGGTAATGATAAAATGATGAATACAAAACTGTATAAATCAGTGTTGGAGCTCGCAGGAGAGCTAATGAATGCAGCGCAACAGCAACAGCAAGCGAGCTTTGATTCACTTTACGAGCAGTTAAAAGCACTGTGTATCGAACATGAAAATACTGAGAAAGATCATCCTGTTCAGTGGGAAACACTGGCTGATTTTACCGATGAATTTGCAGATGCCTTGTTGATCTATGAAAAAGCGTTAGCCAAAGCAACAGCTATTAATGCAAAAGATTATATGTCGTCTATAGGTTACGCTATGGCAACTATGCATGTCGAACTTGGGCAAACCGAAGCTGCGATTGCCAGTTTACAAGCTGCGCAAGTTAGCGCAAATAAAATTCCTGATAAAGCGCTGAAAGCTGAAATAGCTGAGTTATTAGGCAGCTTAAAATAGGGTGTTTAATGGGTTATCTAAGAGGCGGAAATAAATGGAAGTGACGTTAGGCAATAGCCCTGAATTAATTGCCCAAGCGCATGCTATACGTCATCAGGTATTTGTGGTCGAACAAAATATTCCACAGCAATTAGATTTAGATGGCTTAGATACTGAAGCAGTTCATGTTGTAGTGACTGATGCCGGCTCTTTAGTTGCAACAGCACGATTACTCCAACGTGATAAGTCGTGTGCTGTTATGGCCAGAATTGCGGTGTTAAAACAATACCGTGGAGCGGGGGTGGCAAAGCGGGTTATCAATGCGCTGTTATCACATGCAACAAAGATTGGCCTTACTGTGATTGAAATTCATGCCCACGCTTATTTACGCGATTATTACCAACACTTTGGTTTTCATTACGTTAAAGATGTCGAAGTGGTGGGCGAGCACCAATTAATTGAAATGCACTACTGTTTAAACCATTAACGGAGTAAATGTATACATGCGCCAAGAACTAAGAGATAAAATTCATACTGTGTGCTCAAAAAAAATAGCGGCGAAAGGCGACAATGTGGGGTTGTCTTTTTATGCTTTTTTTGCAAATAAAAATGATGACCCTGAGTTATTAATGGAAGCCGCGACTTGGTGGATACATACTCATCAATTAGATCATTTTGTTAAAGCACAAACGATTAAAATGATGATTGAAAATGATATGTAAGTGTGCAGCTTTTTGCAGGTGATTTAGATATCTTTCATAGGGGTATTTTGCTGGTGGCAGATGCATTTATTGCTCAAGGTTTTGGTTTTTTAAGTTTTTTATTGGCGATGCTGTGTTTTATGCAAAAAGATGATCGCCGTCTTAAACTGATCATGATTGTGATGAATTTGAATCATGCATTACATTTTTACTTATTAAATGCAGTAACATCTTCTTTATGCTGCTTATTTTCAGCAGCACGAACTGCGGTTTCGATAAAATCTAAGGCAACTTGGCTGGCGTGTATATTTGTTACATTAACTGCTTTGATTGGCTATTTTACAGCGCAGCAGTGGACTGAATATATTGCTGTGTTAGGTGCATGCCTAGGCAGTTACGCTTTGTTTTGCTTAACTGGGATCACCATGCGCTGGGTTTTATTATCAGGTTCATGTTTATGGTTGATAAACAATATTATTGTCGGTTCAATTGGTGGTGTGCTGTTAGAGGCAATGGTTATTGTTATTAACTTAATGACTATCTATAGGCTGAATGAACAACGATCTACGCTAAAGGAGTCAGTGTAAAATGAAGGACTTAATACAAGTCCTCCATTGCTAATTGATTATTGTCTGATTAACTCAAACATTTGATTTTCAGCGCCTGCTATACATGTCCATTGCAGTATATTTGTCCCATCGCTTGCTTTATTACCATCTACATCTAAACATAACTCGCTATTTCGATTGATAATACGCCATTTGCCAGCACCTGCACTTTGGAAACGAAATTGCTGATTATAACTTCCTGTATAGTTCCAGATATTGATATTCTCACCTGGTGTAGTTGAATGAGAATATACCTCTAAGCCTTTTGATGGAGCATTTACAGGCGAGATTCGATGCCAAACACCATCAACAGTTGTAATTGCAAACTTTTGACAGTCATTATTCAACCATGACCATTGCCTTACATTGCTTCCATCTGCCGTTTGGCAATTAGCAATATCTAAAGAAGTACCACTGTGTTTTGGTGTAATACGATAAGTACCATTAACTAATGTATTAGTCACATTGCTATTGGCCCCATCACTGTAGCCATTGTAGACTTCGAATTCTGCAATTTGAGGAACACCATTGGCAGAATGCACCACAAAACTGACTTTGGATAAGTTAGTATTTGAGAAGCTGATCACATTAGGCACTGCTCCACCATTTGCCAGTGTTACGCCAGTGTCATAATTTACTAATGACCAAGCCGTGATCTGTCCTTTAGTCGCTGCTGTTTCGATAACTCTCACGGCATTTATTGTCGTGTTGAGGTTTTTAATATTTATGCTACCTGTTGTAGACGAAGGCGACCAGTATGTAGAAAAATCGCCATCATTCACATTACCATAGCTTGAGCCACTGGCTTTTGAGCTACCATCAACACCAGCGTTGAGTGCTAAGTTTTCGCTAGAAGGAGTCGGCTCAGGGGTTGGTGTTGGATCTGGTGTCGGATCTGGCGTTGGATCGGTAGGCGGCGTAGTACCACATTGGCCGTTAGATGTTTGTAAGCCCTTATTTGCTCCTGCTGTTGCGGTAATAATGCTGGGAATACACTGAGCATTATCTAATTGATAGCTATAAGGGATAGTGATTGTTGTCGTCGATGTTGGGTTGGGACCTGCAGGATGCAGTTTACTTTCATCGTCAGACCAATCGATGTTATCCCAGATATTGCCACTGACTTGCCAGTAACCCATATCATTTGTATAGAAAGTACCAAGTGGGTCTTTGGAGTTTTTAAAGTAGTTATTTTCGGCGCGCATTTTACCGCCAATGCGAGGGTTCATACCTGATGAAACAAGTCCATTGTAATAGTTATTGTAAGCATGTGCTGTGGCGTGTCTCAATAAAGGTGTACGCGAATTGATGTTTTCATAGTAATTGTGATGAAAGGTCACAGGGCCGTTAGAATCGTCACTATCACTTGAACCAACCAAACCACCGCGTCCTGAGTTACGTAAAATACTGTACGATAATGTCACGTACTTTGTGTTACTTTTCATGTCGAATAAAGCGTCATAGCCTGAACTTTCACCACCGCTAGCTTCCAGTGTGACGTGGTCAACCCAGATATTACTGACATTTGACTCCATACCAATTGCATCTCCACCATTAGAAGTTGGAGAGCCTGACTTTTTGACATTTCTGACGTGGACGTTTTGAATAATAATATTTGAAGAGGAGCGAATATGAATACCCAGTTGATCAAATAGAGCGCCGCTTCCCACCCCAATAATTGACACATTACTGATTTCTTTTAGTTCAATTAGATCCGGTCCAGTGTTACAGCTGTCCCCTGAAACTTTACTGGTATTACCATGATTTATTGTGCCTTCAACGTGAATAATTATCGGCGTATCACTTGATGGACGATTACACAGAGCTTGATGAATTTGTGTGCCAGTTGTGGCATACACGGTATCACCGCCAGCTCCTCCCGTAGTTCCACCATTTATTGCTGCAAAGCCTGAAGCGTTTGCAATGGCTGCGTTACCATAGATTGCGGCTGTAATGGCTAATGCCCGTGCACAGTAGTTAAAAAGAGTACTTTTCTTCATTGTAGTTCCTAATTATTGTATGTTCAGATCAAAACAATTAAATAAATTGTTAAAAGTGTTAACACAATCAAGGTTTTTAATGCTTGTACATCAGTGCTACCGGTGGCATTATTGCGCTAAATACTTTATTACGCAACGCTAATTACTGAATTTTTAGTTTTAAGTTCACCATTTTGGTTTACTTAAATTACATTTAAATTATTTTTATAATTTAAAATCAATGGTTTAAGTTTTTTGTTATTATTTAAAACAAATAAAAATAATAACAATCTATTTTTGTATGTTCATTTAAGGTGGTTAAGCTCTGTGGTTTTTTTAATTAACATTTGTACCTTTTGTGTTCTTAAGATCAGAAAGGTGAGGCGTTAGATTTTATGCGAATAATACTCGAGCTATTTAATATAAATCCTGTATTTAGATAACAAATAACAGTGTTGTTTGTTCTTAAAGCTAAGTTTTAGCCATAAATGCCTGATAATACCAATCGACTTAAATATTTAACCATTCTAGCGGGCTAAATAAAGCGCTAACTGCGTTATAAATTTTTCATGTACGACTGCATGGATGCAGGAGGTAGAGCAATGCAGGAGCAATTGCCGAGAACAACTACATGTCAAAATTTATGCCTTGTTATCACTGTATTTATCTGTCGCTATAAATGGTCAGTAACTTAACACGATTGGTATAAAAAGGGTGATCAGTATTCATTCAGATGGGAACTGAGCTTGTAAATTTATACATAAATAAAGTACACAGCGGTAACTCTGCAAAGGTGTTCGTTAGTAACCTTTTAAGTTGTAGAGAGGATATTATGCTGCATAAAAAAGTTTATAGCAGCAATATGCGCTAGGTTAGACGCTGTGGCATTTTTTATATTTTTTTCCACTACCGCATGGGCATTCGTCATTACGACTAACTTTTATATCCGCAACTGGAAATATCTCGCCATCAAGGTAGCGCCATAACCCATTCTCTTTAATAAAATTTGATTTCTCATGTAGCTGACAAAATAGATTTTGATAAAAATAACTAACGCAAAACTCAACATCCGCAGTCAACTCGTGTTGTTCGGCATCGATCACCGATAACTTTATAAAGCGACAGCTGTTAGCAAAAGCAGCAATTTCATTGACTGGGTTCTCAGTTTGTTTTTCTTGAGCATAAGTTTGATATATGTACTTGGCGTTTTTTAATGCATAAGCAACGTAGCGAGAGCGCATAAGTTGCTCCGCTGTGTTTGCTTGCTCTGTGCCTAAATGGAGCTTTTGGCAGCAGTCTTGGTAACTTTGTTGACTGCCGCATAAGCAATTACTGTGGGTAAGTGAAGTCATGCAAAATCGTTTTGATAGAAAAGCGGTATTTTAACAGCTTATTGCGGCAATGCTATATCTGTACTTTGTTGAGTTTTAGTAAAGCAATATAGTTTTGCACTTGCTTGGTCTAAGTTTAGCGATAGATCAGCAATTTGATTATCTTTTACAATGTCAGTCCAGGTGATCACGGCTGCAAAATTACCATTATGTAATGCCGAGTTTAGTACATACTCTAAGTTTACAAGATGTTTTTGGCGTATTACGAGTAGTTTACTAGTATCAATAGAACATGAATCAAGCAATGCCTTGCTAGGTACATGATCGGGTGCAATGAGTAGTGTCCATGCATTTTGGTTATTGTAATGGTGTAATACTTTAAGTAATTCAAAGGTTGCTGAGATCTCATCTTCAATTTGAATTAAGTTAACAGATGAACTTTGATTATCTTGTTGGTAGCTTTTAACAGTTCTTATAGTAATTGGCTGTAACATAATGTTCACTCACTGGTTGTTTATACAGTATGTGTATACAGTAGTTTATACAGTTGTTTGACGCAAGTGTTTTTTGCTAATTTTTTATACGATTTTTAATGTTAATGTACTTTCTCAAGTCGTTTTGGAATTGTTTCTCACAGATCTGGAATAGAAAGTCAGGTGTGGCAAGGGCTACAGAGGTGGTAATTGCGTTCCCTGTTGGGGTTCTTCTCATTAGGGTTGGAATTCGTATGTTGAACTACAAACAGGCTGAAACATGAAATAGTTAAACCAGAAGCGATAATGTATCTTTTTTGTATTTAATACAGCATATATAGTGATCGACATTTATGCAGGATATTGCGAATTTAGTACTCAGAATTTTAAAATTCGTCAGGCAAGTTTGAGTGAGAAACAGACGATCGGGTAAACTCATTTTTGGACCGAAGTGAGTTAAACCGGAAAGGCAAGCTTTCAGCACCTTGATGAAGTTCGGCTAAGAGCGATTGGTCATTGAGATTGACTAAATATAGTTGCTTATTGAGTAGAATTTAAGTGTAATGGATACATAGTTAACGCTGAGCAATGCAGGGAAAGCTTAAACTATAATAGGTAAGCCGATTTAGCTAGAACCTTAAAAAAGCAAATTCCCATAGTATAAACAACACCAACTCTGACACACCGAGCAGCTAGCGCCTCAGTTCAACAAGCGATTATGCAACATAAACTGCCTGTCGCATAAATACTAAATGATGGATAACATTGTTCAAATATTTATATCTTGGTTTCCCTTGCTGCTTGTTTTATTCATTATGTGGGTGATACCAATCATACTCATTGCTAGGTCACAAAAAAGTGGGAAGTCAAGAGAAGTTAGCATGGATAGTCGCCTGTTTGTTTATTAGCTGGTTTTGTTTACTTTTATTTATACTAATCGCACCACTGAAGCCTGATGACAAATAGAGGCACTTAAAAAGCGTTCTGTGTTAATCAATATACCTTAATCAAAAATAGTAATTTATTGCTGTTAGCGTATTAAATTAAATTTTGATTTATGGCTTTTATAACGGCTTGAGTGCGGTCTTTTACGTCTAATTTAGCAAGAATTTGTGACACATGATTGCGTATAGTCCCCTCAGAATTATCTAATTTTTTGGCAATCACTTTGTTTGACATCCCCAAAGACATACACTGTAATACGGTTTGTTCTTTGTCCGTTAAGCAGAGCTGAGGGCTTAGTTGCTTTTTGAGTAAAAAATCAGTTACTGCACTTTGTAAGACTCGCTCACCCGCAACGACCTGCTTGATAGCGCTAATGAGTTCTTCAAGCTCAATATTTTTAAGCACATACCCACGAGCTCCAAGGTTAAGGGCTTTGACTAATACATCACAATCTTCAAATGTGGTAATGATCAGCACGGGGGTTTTATCACCCTTTTCACGCATTTTTTGCAGTACGCCGAGCCCATCTAAATTCGGCATTCTCATATCGAGTAAAACAATATCAACGCTATGCTCTGCTAATAGGGCAAGCGCTTGCAAGCCATCTTCAGCTTGGGCTTCAATATTAATGGCGCTATCGAGGTTAAGTAAATTAGCGAGGCCTAAGCGAACTAAGGTCTGATCTTCAACAAGTAGGCACTTTATCATGGCTATTTTCTTCTAAATTTAGTGGTAATGTCATGGTGTTAATCAGAGTTTTTTGCTCTAGATGTTGTGAAAATTCACCGCCAAACTGTGTCATTCGCTCATTTAACCCTGCTAACCCATTGCCTTGTTTTGGTAAGTTGGTTTCTGGTTGATTGTGATACGCTTTTGCAATCAACAGAGGGGGGTGGTCAACGTGAGATATACCTACATGCAAAGTAAAGTGGTTTGCTTTGGTATGTTTAAGTGTGTTGCTGATCATCTCTTGGCTAAACCGTAATACACACAGGGCATAGTCTTGAGGGAGTTGCTCTGTCTCCTTACTTAGCTGGAGATCGCAGCGTAAGTTAGGTGTCAGTTCGCAAATGGCTTCGAGTGCTTGTTTGAGTACTGTTTTGTCATCGCGCTGAGCTGAAACGATTTCGCGCACCTCTGCCAGCACTTCTTGGCTAAGTTGATGGCAAAGAGACAGGGTTTCAACTGTTGCTTCGTTTGCTGCTCTTTTAGCAAAATCTAAATTAATGCTGAGTGCGGTGAGCTTATGGCCGAGTGAGTCATGGAGCTCGCGTGATATATTTTGTCGCTCTTGCGCTGCATGCATGGCGCCCATCATGTGTTGAGTGGCTTTTAACTCTTTGTAGTTTTGTCGGGATTGGTAATGTGTATTTAAACTTTCGACAATCCGGCGACTGACAAACCAATTCATCAAACAAAAGAAAAACCAAATAGTAAAGGTGATCCAAGGTATGCCATTTTCCCAGCGCGAATAATGCGTTAGACCATAAACTAGCATGGCGGCTACAACACAAGCCAGTATTTTAGGCAGTGAAAAGTGAGGGCTAAAAACAGCGGTAAACATAACCAAGTGAATAAAAACTAAGGACGTTGAGCTAAGTTGCATCATTGCTAATATGAGCAGAAAATAACTTACCGCCACACCATAAACATATTTGTTGGGCTGTTTTAACACATAAAGCAAAATAGCTAATATAGAGCTACTCACCAAAATTTGTAAATACAATGCTAGTTCAGAGTTTGCATAATATGCACACGCTGATGTAACACCCAGCCAAGAGGCCAATGTTGAGAAACGCCAATCGGTTGTATGTCGTATGTTTGATTCCATTACTACAGCCATGTTTTTTAGCAATTATTACAGAACTTGCATTGTAAAAACAGTGACATCTGTCATAGCGTTGGCTGTGAGTTTTGTGACTAGTCCCACGCTCACTCATTAATTTATGCTTTTATTAACGCAGGATAATAGTTGGGCATATTAATGAATAAAGAAAGTCGATTACACTACATTGATAATTTACGAAGCCTCGCACTATTGCTCGGCATTGTGTTTCATGCTGCACTGGCTTACAGCCCATTTTTTAGCAATATTTGGTTTTCGGCTGATCCAAGCACACACCGTCTATTTGACTACATCACGCATTCTCTGCACTTATTTCGTATGCCATTGTTTTTTATTATTGCAGGGTTTTGCAGTGCATTGTTAATTGCTAAATCGAGTAGCCGGCATTTTTTACGCCATCGCAGTAAACATATTTTATTGCCTTTTATTGTTTTTTTACCTTTAGGTTTTGCGGTTTATTTTCATGCCTTGAGTTTTGGGGCCAGTATAGCTAAACCAACACCACCGATATTTGCTGTGTTTCAAGTCATTAAAGAGCCTGTCATTAGCACCATGCACTTATGGTTTTTGTGGAATTTATTTCAGTTTTGCTTGATACATTGGCTGCTAAGAAAGAGTAACTTGTTAGGAGGTAAGCTTGATGGGCTTGGTAATAATCCATTATTTTTGTGGGGGGCGCTTCCTACTTTATTAGCACTGTCACTCATGGGGCAATCTATTCCATTTCCTGCGCCCGATAAACTCACGCCTCAGTTGTGGTCGTATGGGTTTTACGGCAGTTTTTATTGGTTAGGGGTGGGGATCTATAAAAAGCAGCATAAACTTTCCTCATATCACAAGTATTTATGGCCTATTATCGTTGGTGCGGCTTTATCTCTTATTGTTTATTTTGCTTTGTTACCAGTAGCGCCTACTCTCGATGAAGTAATTAACGCTGCAAGCACGGGGCATTTTGCAGTAAAGCAACAACACGCGCTTCATGTTGTTCTGCAAGTCACGAGCATCATTTTGTTAACAGCTATGGCGTTTTTACTTGGGCATCGTTTTTTAAATTATGAAAGTAAGTTTAGTCGTAGCGTCTCAAATTCTTCATACTGGATTTACTTAATCCATGTTCCTGTGTTGATTTATATACAGATGCCATTAATTAATACTAATTTGCCAGTTTTAGTAAAGTTTATAGTTAGCGTGGTTGTTACATTACTTATAGGTCAAATAAGTTATTTATTAATAGTAAAAAATACGTGGTTGGGCGCACTACTCAATGGTAGGCGAACCAATAAAAAGGTAATACAGCGAGGTTAAATGTCGTCACTTGGTAATGACTTAAAAGCAGCAAAACTGACACATTAAGAGCTATATAAAGGAATACGATTATGCAAGCAGTAGTAATCAAATCAATAACGGCCACCATTCAAAGAGGGGCTATCAAAGCTGACGGTAAGTTTACGTTAACCGGTAGCGATTTAACCTTTACTCCATTTAACACGAAATTTGGGCTAGGGCCCTACACCTTTTCACGACGTGAAATTGTGAAGGTGAGTAAATGCACAGGTAAAGTTGCGGGCATTTTTCCTTTTACACACGATGCGATTGAGATCGTATTAAGTGATGGAAATAAATATCAATTTATTGTGTCAAACGCAGATGAGTGGATTAAATTACTTACCCAATAGTGCGAAGCGCAATGGCTGGTAATTCATCAAAATAGTTATTGTTTTAATGTACCTAATAATGCTCATATAAAAATATGACGCTATTTTAATTTGGTATTCAGTAAAAACATGAATTTGATAAACACGTTATTGCTTAAGCTCGGTTTGGGTAAAAAAAGCTCATCCGCTCATCGTGTTAGGGAAGAAGCTATCAAATAACAATAATGTGCTAGTTAAGTTGCTCGAGAAGAGTTTGGAAAGAGCGCCATGTTATTTCGTCTATTGGTCGATGTATCTGCAGGAGTAAGGTTGATTGGAAAAAAATCAATCGTAGGTTTAAAGATCATAAACAAAAATTGGTTAATGTTTCAGCAATATCAACAACGTTGTTCGGTTAGCAGTGTAAAAGGCAAGGTTTACCACTCGAAGTACTTTTTGCTGGTATTGATTTTAAAAATGACCGGAAAAACTCTTGTTTATATACGGACTGGCAAGATGGAGCTTTTACGTTGCCCTCTAACACAATTACTGAAATAACAGCTGTTGTAATTTTAATTTTCCTCATTCCAGCTTTCAATGATAAATTTGACAGATTCCAGCTGTGCATGAGAAATTTTCAAAGTTTCTATGAGAAATTCACCTATCACAACCTCGCTATAGATAATGCCTCATTCCAAGCTTAAATGAGAAAGAACATTATTGTACTTTCTCAAGTCATTCTGGAATTACTGTTCACAGATTTTAAATAGGGAGTCTTCGTAGCAAGGGCTGTAGAGGAGGGTGGTCATACCTAGTTTAGATCTTTCTCATAAAGGTTGGGTTTGAACGTAGCACGACAACAGGCTGAAATGCTGAATCAGCAAACGAGCAGTGTATATGGTGCTGGTGTGAGTACTGTGTAATTAACAACAGGCTTAGTAACTGCTAAGCAATAGATAAACTTTATATTCCTTTATTAGCTTTGCCTTAGCGCTCAGCAGACCCAATATGGTTAAGCTGTATGGTAAAAAGTAATACGCGTGTACCATTTGTATTACTTCGTTACAGTGGCTTAACCCTTGGGAACTGTCGCTTTGAGCTGGTATGAGTGACGTTACTCACTAAATATCTTTAATAGCCAATCCCTTAAATACATAATTAATAAGCAAATCTTTATTTTTAAAGTTTATTAGGGGTTGCCAAGTAACAGTGCCAAAAAGAGGTATTTGCGCCACCCCTTTTTTTTGTCCGATAGGGATCAGCCCCATTTCCGGCATAGGTTTATGCGCCTTCGTTTTTTTACCTTGCTGTTTAGCAATTAGGTTTGCGGCTAGCTCTTTTGCTTGAGGCATTGCGGCTGCGGCCAGTTTTAAGTCTTTTAAATTAGCTACATCGCCTATTGCCCATAACGAGCTGGTGCCTGTAACTTGAAAATCGCTATTGACCTTAATAAGACCGTGCTCGCTTAGGCATTTGTTAAGCTGGGCTTGCATAAACTGTGAGTTGGCTTTGACCCCAACGGCGATATAGGTAATGTCTGCGTTAAGTTGGTGACCTGTGTGTTTATCGATATACGTGTCGTTTTGATGTTGGTAATAGTGGTTTGTTTGTATGTTTACACCCAGTGCTTGCAATTGTTTGGTGGCTTTTTGTTGGGTTTTTTTGCTGTAGCTGGCCAGCACACTGTCCGATGAATCAGCTAACGTTACATTTATATTAGGGTAGCTATATGCAATATCGCCCGCCAACTCAACACCTACAGCACCTGCGCCAATAATAAGAACCGATTTTGCTTTCGCTAATTCAAGCGAAGCATTTTTTAGCTCTTGATTTCGCTCCTCTAAAGTCAATGCATGGTTAGATTTAGCGATCGAAAAAGATGGATAACTTGATCCTGTAGCTATAATAGCTTGTTGAAACGATATAGAGTGACCATTTTCGAGTTGTGCAGTGTTTTCGGTTAATTCAGTAACAGTGGCTTGAATAAACTCACCCGAAATAAAATCTTGATAGCGTATTCTGGGTGTGTCTTTAACCTTATCGTAGTCTGCAATATTACGCAGTGTTGCCATAGTGACTTCAAAGTAATCTTTTCGGTCGATTAACGTCGTTGCAATGTTCGACTTTGCTAGCTCTTGCGCCAAAGTGGCGCCGGCGAAGCCCCCGCCAATAATTAGCGTGTGCGTTGTTGTATTCATTTGTAGGCTCATTCTAAAAGTTGGGTTAATTTTTATGTTATAAGGCTATTTTAGAGTGTACAAAAAATGCGACAATGAGCGATAATTGTATCTAGGTGTGCGTATATTATACATTGAGGCGATATGAAACATTGGAGTGAAATAAGAACCACTTATTTTGTTGCTCAAACAGGCAGTATTAGTGGGGCGGCAAGAGCTTTGGGTGTGCACCGGGCGACCATTCTTCGACATTTAGACGTGATTGAACATGAGTTAGGCGCAAAGGTGTTTTTGCGAGACGGCAAAGGTTACCAGTTAACAGAATTGGGCGAAGATTTACTGCGCGTTGCAAAATTAACCGATGAACAATTTAACGACTTTGCACGCCGCGCTAAAAGCCAGCAAGGCGAGCTAGAAGGGGAGTTTATTTTAACATCGCTAGATGCTTTAGCCCATTTGTTAATGCCCGCCGTACAGTTGTTTAGTCAAAAACACCCGAAAATACGCATTCGTTGGCTTACCAGTGCTGAATTGATGAAATTGGAGTATGGTTAAGCGCATGTGGCAATCCGCACGGGAGCTAAGCCACAAGACGACAATTATGTGGTGCTGCCTTTTAGTACGCTCAGTGTTGGCCTTTACGCCAGTGAGCGCTATTTACAACAGCATGGTATACCTAATCACGAAGCTGACTTAACAAAACACCAATTTGTATTAGCCGACGAAGCCCCACAGCGTTTAGCTATTGTAAAATGGTTTAATGAGGTTGTGCCACCAGCGCAAATTGTATGTACCAGTAATAACCAAAATTTACTGCAACACGCCATTGTAAATGGAGTTGGTATTGGCTTTATGCAGTGCCAGTTTTCACAACTGCACGGTAATGTAAGTCGTGTTTTACCTCATATTCAATGGGACTTTGAAAATTGGGTTGTGACTCATGGTGATTTACATCGCTCTGAAAAAATTCAGGCATTTTTAACTATTTTAAAAAGTGATGAGTATCACAACGCAATTGCTGCACTTAAATAAATCGTTTCCTGGTACAGCACAGTGGTATGGTTACTTTAGTTTTTAAGTGGAAACTTAGCAGCGCTAAAATTAGCGTTAATTGTTATAGTTCGCGTTATGGAGCCTTAGGAATTAAATGTTTAAATTGCTGTTGGTGAATTTGTTCATACAGTGTAGCAGCATAGCACTTTGCATCTTGAAAACGCTTAGTTGATATGTGCTTTCTTAAATCTGTTAAAGCACTTGTCGCAGGATCATAACCTTGGCTACTGGCAAGACTTAACCATACCGCACCATGAAATACACTTTGTGGTACGCCTTGACCTTTTATAAAAAATAACCCCATGTAAAATTGTGCGCGATGATTACCCGCCATTGCGGCGAGTCTCATCCATTTTGACGCAAGGGGAGGTTGTTCATTTTTTAAATAATACAGTGCTTTATTCACTGTGTTGTCTGGTGTATCAGCTTTAGTATCACTGTGTGAATTGCTGTTTGGTTGCGTGATAAACGATAAAACATTATCTAGCTGTTGTTCTAAATCTAAGCCAATGGGCGAGGTATCTGTCATAGTGCCACGTATTTATTGTTGTCTATTACCGTGTAAGTTTAGTTCAATACAAGGTAAATTGTCCTGCTATTGTTGAAATATATGATAAAATTACACAATTATTCTTATCTAAAATGAAATCCATTTATGCTTGATGCGTTATTTAAAATTAGCGAGCACAATTCAACAGTGCGCCGTGAATGTATTGCTGGCCTTACGACCTTTATTACCATGGTTTATATTGTTTTTGTAAACCCTGCTATGTTAGCTGAAGCTGGCATGGATCAGGGGGCTGCGTTTGTTGCAACCTGTATTGCTGCAGCGATTGGTTGTTTTATTATGGGCCTGTGGGCTAATTATCCGCTAGCGCTGGCTCCTGGTATGGGGCTAAATGCGTTTTTTACCTATGGCGTGGTACTTGGCATGGGTTATACCTGGCAGGCGGCATTAGGTGCGGTGTTTATGTCGGGTTGTATCTTTTTATTTTTAAGTTTGTTTAAAGTCAGAGAGTGGATCATTAATGCAATACCTTTGGTTTTAAAGCAAGCAATAGCTACGGGGATTGGCGCATTTTTAGCGTTAATTGCACTAAAGAATGCTGGGATCATTGTGGCAAGTCCTGCAACCTTAGTTCAACTTGGGGATATTACAGCAGCAGGACCATTATTGGCTATTTTTAGCTTCTTTGTCATTGCTGCACTGCTGTATCGTGATTTTAAAAGTGGCGTGTTAATCAGTATTTTAGCGGTGACTTTAATAGCGCTTAGCTTAGGCTTGGTTGAGTACCAAGGTGTGGTATCAATGCCACCTTCAATTGCACCTACTTTTATGCAACTTGATTTTGCTGCTGCGTTTGAACTGTCAATGTTGAGTGTTATTTTTGCATTTTTGTTTGTTGATTTGTTTGATACCTCTGGCACCTTAGTGGCTGTCACTCAAAAGGCTGGTTTAGCAGATGAAAAGGGTAATATGCCACGTTTAGGCCGTGCCCTTAGTGCTGATAGCACCGCGACTATTGCGGGTTCTATGTTGGGTACTTCTACAACAACGTCATACATTGAATCAGTTGCTGGGGTCTCGGTGGGTGGTCGTACTGGTTTAACTGCGGTTGTGGTTGGTGTGTGCTTTTTACTGATGATGTTTTTTGCACCACTGGCGCAAATGGTACCAGCTTACGCTACTGCAGGTGCTATTTTATATGTGGCGGTATTAATGTTGCAGAATCTTAAGTTTGTAAATTGGGATGATATGACAGATGCTATTCCAGTCAGTGTAGTATTGCTTATGACGCCATTAACTTTCTCTATTGCGCACGGGATTGCACTTGGCTTTATTTCGTATACAGCGGTGAAAGTATTATGCGGTAAGCGTGAAGAAGTAAGTGTCAGTGTCTGGGTTTTAACGGCTATGTTTATCGTTAAATTTGCGTTTTTATCGTAACTTAGTTTTTTATTATTAATGCAAAGAAAAAGTGGCTTACCACTTTTTCTTTGGCGCAAATAACACATCTAAATCGTCTTGTTCTTGTTCGGCTTTTTTCTTTCTAGCCGTTGCATTTGATGCTTTTAATTCTGTACTAATGGCTTCTAAGTAGCCTTCTAATTCTTGACGTTTACTGGTGATATAGTCATCGCTATAGGCGACTGCAGATACCGTTGCATAAGCTTTTTCGAAGTATTGACGCGCAGATCCAACCATGTTGGCAGAGCGAGCAGAGATACCTCGTTTAATTTGACTTTCTATGTTAATTCTTAATTGCAGTTTTTCTAAACGCTTATCTTCAGCAACAAAAACTTGGCTATCAACCTTACCTTTACCATGCTCAGAGCGAAGTACTGCACGTAACTTTTTTATTCCTTGGATCAATGTTATTAATTGCTTGTCGTTGTCAGGAAGGACTAGAGTTTCTGAATTTGTTGCATCGAGTTGGTTGCCTAAACGCTCTTTTGCTTCATTTAAGCGGCTTTTTAACTCTTTTGAATTGGGAGAAAGTTGCACCATAGTAACTAAAGCATCATGAATACGGCGCTGAACAATACGTAAAATATGCTCAGACATTGGGATATTAGCGCTGTTTAGGAGCACGTCTTCTGATTCTTCAATGATCTTTTTTTGTTTCGTTAAATCTTTGCGACGTTCGGTTTCTTGTTTCTCTTTATGTTGTTGGACCGCACTGACCCACAGGGCAATAACGATGAGTGCAACAATCAACATAATTATAATAGAAACGATCATGGTTTAAATCTCAGGTTTCACAAGCGAATAATTTTTTATCTTACATTAAATATACGCTAACTGGATAGTTTTGCGCGTTTTATGTAAGAAAAGAATTTACTTTATCAGTATTTATTATTACATATATTATGATTTTTCTATTACGTCAAAAAGATGGCTACCTCAATCCGAGGGTTTATGCTAGCCTAAGGACATAACCTTATAAAGCTGAACCTAAAGAGCCTTTTTCTATTATTAATTAGAAAACACTTGGCTTGACGCGATGTAGCATTTATAAATAAGCAGTATAACTACACTAAAAATTGCAGCCATGAAATTACAACAACTCAGATACATTGTCGAAGTCCAAAATCATAAACTAAATGTTTCAGCAACAGCTGAAAGTTTATTTACCTCACAACCAGGTATTTCTAAACAGGTTCGTATGTTAGAAGATGAGTTGGGTGTGCAAATTTTTGGCAGAAGTGGTAAACATTTAACTCACGTTACAAGTGCTGGCACTGAAATTATTAATATTTCTCGCGAAATTCTTTCTAAGGTAGAAGGGATCAAAGCGGTTGCCAATGAGCATACATTACCAGATCAAGGTAAATTAAATATTGCCACTACGCATACACAAGCGCGATATGCGTTGCCGAGCGTGATCCAAGGCTTTATGAAAAAGTATCCGGCAGTATCGTTACATATGCATCAAGGTACGCCACAACAAATTTCCGATGCGGCGGCTCGCGGAGATGCCGACTTTGCCATTGCCACAGAAGCTCTACATTTGTATTCTGATTTGGTGATGTTGCCATGTTATCACTGGAACCGCAGTATTGTGGTGGCTAAAGATCATCCACTTGCCAAAAAAGCGGAATCACTCACTGTTGCAGATATTGCACAGTATCCATTAATTACTTATGTATTTGGTTTTACAGGCCGTTCTGAACTTGATAAGGCATTTAATGCGCAAGGTCTTGAACCGCATATCGTGTTTACTGCAACCGATGCTGATGTTATTAAAACCTATGTACGCTTGGGGTTAGGTGTGGGTGTAGTCGCTTCTATGGCGATAGATCAAATATCAGATACCGATTTAGTCTGTATTGACGCAAGTCATTTATTTGAGGCGAGTACAACTAAGATAGGCTTTAGAAAAGGTAGTTTCTTACGTACTTATATGTATGACTTTATTGAACGTTTTGCACCGCACTTAACTAAGGAACGAGTTGAAAGAGCGAGTTTATTACGTAATCAAGAAGATGTAGACAAGTTATTTGCAGATATTGAATTGCCAGTTAAATAAAGGCGACTTACTAAATCAAAAAAGCCGCAGTTTGCGGCTTTTTTGATCCTACTAAACATTAGCACTCAATAATGTTCACAGCTAAACCGCCACGAGCAGTTTCTTTGTACTTGGTTTTCATATCATTACCAGTATCGAGCATGGTTTTTATCACTTTATCGAGTGATACTTTTTGCTCGCCACTGCCACGAATAGCTAAACGAGAGGCATTAATCGCTTTAATTGCCCCCATGGCATTTCGTTCAATACACGGTACTTGTACTAAACCTCCTACTGGGTCGCAGGTTAAGCCGAGGTTATGCTCCATACCGATTTCAGCGGCATTTTCAACGTGTACTACGTTACCACCGACAATTTCAGTAAGTGCACCAGCGGCCATAGAGCAAGCAACGCCGACTTCGCCTTGGCAGCCTACTTCAGCGCCTGAAATTGAGGCATTCTTTTTATATAAAATACCAATTGCAGCGGCTGTTAGTAAGTAGCGGGTAGCAATATCACGGTCCACTTCTTTTATAAACGTATGATAGTACATCAGTACCGCAGGTAAAATTCCTGCTGCGCCATTGGTTGGGGCTGTTACAACGCGGCCACCTGCGGCATTTTCTTCGTTAACCGCAAGGGCAAATAAGTCTACCCAGTCCATCGCTCGAAGTGGATCGTTACTGACTTCAATATTGAGCTTTAAGTATAAGCTTGGTGCTCGGCGTTTTACTTTTAAACCACCAGGTAAAATCCCTTCAGTGCGCATTCCGCGTTCAATACAGGCTTTCATTACTTGCCAAATATTGAAAAGTTCATCTTTGATTTCATCTTCAGTGCGCAAGGTTTTTTCATTTTTCATCATCAAGCTTGATACGCTATACCCTGACTCTTTACACATTTCGAGTAATTCTTTGGCACTGCCAAAAGGATAAGGGGCTGGGTTTTCTTCGCGAATATCTAACGCTGCTTGTTTTTCATTTTCAAACTCTTCATCGGTGACAATAAAGCCACCGCCAATTGAGTAATACACTTTACTGTGGAGCTTTTCGTCGCCTTTGTATGCGATGATCTCCATAGCATTAGAGTGCTTAGGCAAGGTTTTGCGGCGATGAAATACAATTGCTCCTTGCTTTGGAAATTTGGCTTTATGGACTTGATTTAAGTAAATAACTTGCTCATTTTCGATTTTGGCAAGTATGTCATCGACTAAATCTGCATCAATTGTTTCTGGATCATAACCGGCAAGGCCCAAAATAACGGCTTTACCTGAGCCGTGGCCAATGCCTGTTTGACCCAAAGAGCCATATAATTCGACTTTGATACTGGTGACATCGGTTAATAGCTTTTGTTGTTGTAGTTCGTTAACAAATAAACGTGATGCACGCATAGGCCCTACGGTGTGTGAAGACGATGGGCCGATGCCAATACTAAACATATCAAATGCACTGATCATAATAACTTTACTCTACTTTTTACTCAGCACGATTGCTGCCTTTGAACGGTGGCACATAATAACGTGTAATTCTAGCCTTGTAACCTTTTGTAAGACAGATTTAAACTGGTATGGCGAGCTGTTTTGTAAAGTTTTTTATAATGCTGGCCGTTGCTCCCCACAGTAACCCGTAAGGAGTTGAAAATCCTTGTAAAGTAACTATTTCTCCGTGTCGCTCAAACGGTAATGGTTGCCAATTGTTTACATCAATGAGCCGACTGATAGGGATTAAAAAACTTGCTGATACCTCATTCTGATCAGCTTGCCAATGAGTGTTTGGCGCAAGTAAGCCAACATAGGGAGTGATAGTAAAGCCTGTCAAAGTGGAATAGTTCGCAAGTTTACCGCTAATTGAGACTTGTTGAGGAGAAATATTCAGTTCTTCTTTAAGTTCTCGTAAAGCGGTATCACGCAGTGTTTTATCGTTTCGCTCATGCTTGCCTCCAGGTAAGCAGATTTCCCCAGGGTGGTGCTTTAAGTGAATAGGCCGTTTACACAATAATATGTGGGCTTGATGGTCAATATCAATTAGCGGCAATATAACGGCGCTCGCTCGTTTCGATGCGCTCAATTTACTACTTCTTAGCTCGGTTTTTTCAATCGGTGCACTTAACTGAAACCGCGCTAAAAGTTGTTGAGTATTCACAGTATTACTTCAATAAGGGGAGAATTTTATTTACTTTATCGTAAGTTTCTTGGTATTCCAACTCCACTTGAGAATCTGCGACAATCCCACCGCCAGCCCAACAATAAATATGTTGGTTATGACACACTAAGGTGCGAATGGTAATACTGGTATCCATATTGCCACAGGCGCTCAAATAACCGATGGAACCACAATATACGCTACGGCGATGTGGCTCTAATTCTTCAATAATTTCCATCGCGCGTATTTTCGGTGCACCGGTGATTGAGCCACCTGGGAAAGCGGCTTTGAGCTGATCAACCGCAGTTTTGTCATCGGCCAATTGTGCTGTAACCGTACTCACTAAATGATGTACTGCCGGAAAGCTTTCAATGGCAAATAACGAAGGTACTTGTACGCTACCTGGTTTTGCGACTTTACCTAAGTCGTTACGCAGTAAGTCAACAATCATCACATTTTCGGCGCGATCTTTTGCTGAATTTTGTAGCCGAATGGCTTGTGCTGCATCAGCTTCTTTATCAGTACAGCGCGGTAGAGTACCTTTAATGGGCTTAGTTTCTATGTGCCCTTGGCTAATCGCGATAAAGCGCTCTGGCGAAATAGACACAATAGCCCCATCAGGGTGATTTATAAAACTGGAAAAAGGCGCTTTATTGGCGTCACGCAAAGTGCAGTAAGCTTGCCACGGCGAACCTTGATATTGTGCCGTAAAACGTTGTGCTAAGTTAATTTGGTAGCAGTCGCCACTTGTTAAGTATGCTTGGATTTTGGCAAATCTATCACTGTATTGAGCAAGATTCATATTTGATGACCAGTCATGGGTTATTGCAAACTCAGAGTAAGCCGGTGTTTTGGTTTTTAGCGGCTCAAGGTACAGGGCTTGTCTATCTATACTTGGTTGCGCGACGTAAAACCAATGCCCGCATTGCTTGTCGTAAATCAACGCATCTGGATATAAGCCAATCGCCATTTGTGGCATAGCAATATCATCGATGGCTTGCTCTGGTAGGTGCTCAATCACGCGACCTAAATCATAGCCAAAATAACCTAGCCAGCCACCCGTAAACGGCAGTTCTTGTCGTGGTTTACTGTGTTCAAGCTTAGCAAGCTCATCTTGTATAACTGCAAAACAATCTTTTGGGCTGGGTTTTCCATCAATATATGTTTGATTATTTTTTACTTCTAAGCGCATGCTCGGTGCGATAGCAATAACATCGTAACGGCTATTTACATGTTCGCTATTAGCGGAATCGAGTAACACGGCAAAGGGGAGATCAGCAAAATAAGCGAAAACCTCTACACAGTTGAGCGAAATGTCTAATTGAATACAGGTATTTTGTTGCTCTATCATCTATTTTTTACCCTGAAAAACTGGCTCGAAACGGGCTGGGAGGGTATCATAAGTTAAATTTTTTGGCAGCGTTTAGTTGCCTATTGCGTTACAAACCACCGTCACCGGTTTGATTTATGTTACGTGTATTAATACGTAAAGGTAACTTAAGGAACTGAAATGAGCACGATCCGTCAGCAAGATTTTATTGATAGCATTGAAGATGCTTTGCAATATATTTCGTTTTATCACCCACTTGATTTTGTTCAAGCGCTCGAAAAAGCCTATAACAAAGAGCAAAGTAAAGCGGCAAAAGATGCCATTGCGCAAATTTTAATTAACTCGCGTATGTCGGCTGAAGGGAAGCGCCCACTTTGTCAAGACACTGGTATTATTACCTGTTTTGTGAAAGTAGGTATGGATGTAAAATGGGATAAAACAGATTTAACCGTACAACAAATGGTTGATGAAGGAACACGTCGCGCATATTTAAACCCAGACAACCCTTTACGCGCATCCATTGTTGCCGATCCTGCTGGCACGCGTAAAAATACTAAAGATAACACACCATCAGTCGTCCACATTGATTTAGTGGCAGGCGGCGAAGTTGAAGTAATGGTTGCTGCTAAAGGCGGTGGCTCAGAAAATAAAACGAAAATGGTGATGTTAAACCCATCTGATGACGTAGCTGCATGGGTTGAGAAAACCTTACCGACGATGGGGGCTGGTTGGTGTCCGCCGGGCATGTTGGGTATAGGTATTGGTGGCACAGCTGAAAAAGCAGCGGTACTTGCGAAAGAATCACTAATGGATCCTGTTGATATTCATGAGCTAATAGAGCGCGGCGCAGAAACAACCGAAGAGAAAATGCGTTTAGACATTTTCGAACGCGCAAACAAATTAGGTATTGGCGCGCAGGGTTTAGGTGGTTTAACAACGGTTGTTGATGTAAAAATCAAAACTGCACCCACGCACGCAGCATCAAAACCTGTGGTTATGATCCCAAACTGTGCGGCGACTCGTCATGTTCACTTTACTCTTGATGGTTCAGGCCCTGCAAACTTAAAAGCGCCAAAACTTGAAGATTGGCCAGAAGTGACGTTTGAAGTTGGTGAAGGTACACGTCGCGTTGATTTAAATACCTTAACCAAAGAAGATACTCGCGAATGGAAAATGGGCGAGACAGTATTATTGTCAGGCACTATTTTAACCGGTCGTGATGCGGCGCATAAACGTTTGCAAGATATGATTAACTCTGGTGAAGGTTTACCTGAGGGCGTTGATTTTGATAATAAATTTATCTACTACGTTGGACCTGTTGATGCGGTACGTGATGAAGCTGTAGGCCCTGCAGGCCCAACAACGGCAACCCGTATGGATAAATTTACCGATATGATGTTAGAAAAAACAGGCATTATTGGCATGATCGGTAAAGCAGAGCGAGGCCCTGCAACGGTTGAATCTATCAAAAACAATAAGTCAGTGTATTTGATGGCGGTAGGTGGTGCAGCATACTTAGTATCTAAAGCAATCAAAAAAGCGCGTGTAGTGGCGTTTGAAGACCTAGGTATGGAAGCTATTTATGAGTTTGAAGTAGAAGATATGCCAGTGACCGTTGCAGTTGATAGTGAAGGTGCTAACGCACACACTCAGGGCCCTGCGATTTGGAAAGCAAAAATCGAAGAGTTAGGCGGTAAATTAAAATAAACCATTAATATTATTATGCGGTATTTAGCAAATGTTAAATACCGCATATCAGATCTGACCACTGTCAATACCTCCAACAATCTCATAACTTCCTCTATTTAAACGTTTATATTTGCAATTTTGATTGTAATCTTTACTTTACATTAAGCATTCCTTTTACGTTCACGTAAGGCTGTATTTTTAATTTTTCTATTAATTTGCATTTAAATGGTTCTATTTTTTATTTTCGTGAATTAAATATGCATAAAGTCTATTGTAATTAATGTGTTTATGATGTTTAGTTATTTTGATTGGTTTTATCATCTCATATAGTGGTAAGGTGCAATTTGAAGTGATAAAGTCTCGGCAATTTCAGCGTGCATACCCTCTCACGGGTTACAAATTTCGGAGTAAGATAAAGTGGCTGTGTTTAATCAAGTTGACTTTGATAACCACGAACAAGTGGTTTTTTGTGCAGATAAAGAGTCAGGCCTTCGAGCAATTATTGCCGTACATAATACGAATCTAGGTCCTGCCGTTGGTGGTTGCAGAATGTGGGATTATGCAAGTGATGACGATGCGGTAGTTGATGCGCTGCGTTTATCAAAAGGCATGACTTATAAAAATGCAGTAGCACGCTTACCTTTTGGTGGTGGTAAGTCAGTGATCATTGGTAATGCGAAAGAGATTAAATCTGAGCAGCTATTTCGTGCCTTTGGCCGTCAGTTAGAGCGTTTAAATGGCAGCTACTACTCGGCAGAAGATGTAAACATCACGTGTGATGATGTTGCCATTATGAATAAAGAAACTAACTATGTACTGGGCCTTGAAGGTAAAAGTGGTAACCCATCACCATTTACTGCTTATGGTACTTTTTTAGGTATTAAAGCTGCCTTACAGCACCAACGTGGTCATCAGGATCTAGCTGGAATTAAAGTTGCTGTACAAGGTCTAGGTGCCGTCGCTTACGGGTTATGTAAACACTTGCATGAAGCCGGTGCACAATTATTTGTAACCGATATTAATCAAACTGCGATTGATCGTGTAGTTAATGACTTTGCAGCAACCGCGGTAAGTATTGATGAAATATACGACCTTGATGTAGACGTATATGCACCATGCGCATTGGGTGCAACTATTAATGATGTAACTATTCCTCGTATTAAAGCGACGATCATTGCCGGCTGTGCAAATAACCAATTAGCTGAGTCCCGTCACGGTGAAATAATTCGTGAGAAAGGAATTTTGTATGCACCAGATTATGTGATCAACGCAGGTGGTATTATTAATGTTTATTATGAAACTGCACCAGAAGGTTATTCCGTTGCAGCGTCAAATAAACATGTAGAAGGTATTTACGATACTCTAACTGAAATTTTTGCACGCAGTGAAAAAGAGCAAAAATCGACACATTTAATTGCCGATGAATTGGCACAAGAAATCATTAAAAACGGTTTATAATAACTGTGCTAAAGGCGTGCAATAGCGCGCCTTTACTTTAGTGAATAAATCCCTCACGATACGTTTACCCTCAGCTATTTAGTTTTAAGTAATGATCCCAATTGATTTAACTACCTGGCCACGCCAACAACATTTTTCATTGTTTAAAGAGTTTACACAGCCTTATTTCAATGTATGTGTTCAGCTTGATGTAGGCGCACTTTATCAGTCCTGTAAAGTACAACAATGTTCATTTTTCCATGCTTATATTTATGCTGCGTTACAGGCGAGCAACACGTATCAGCCGATGCTGTTGCGTATAATAGATAACCAGCCTTGGCAGTTAGCTACGCAACGAGCCAGCGTTGTTGAACTTGCAGATGATAATACTTTTCGGTTTAGTTATTTATTGCAACAGTCAAGCTTTGCGGACTTTCAAGAGCATGCCAGTGCGGTAAGTTTAGCTGCAAAACAACAGCCGTTATTTTCAGAAGCTTTTTCATGCACTGAAGGACAGGCGGATTTGCTGCATATTTCAGTGTTACCTTGGTTAGATTTTATGAGCTTCTCACATGCTTTTAATCAAACCGATAATTTCGGTATTCCAAAATTAGTATTCGGTAAGTTTAATGCTAAGACTGGGAAAATGCCGCTTTCTATAGATGTACATCATGCACTAATGGATGGTTTACATGTGGCCAAGTTTGTTGAGCAACTGCAACTGTGCATTGATGAGCTTTGTGTTTAGTTTAGACGTAAACAGATTGTGTTATTTAGTTAATGAAAATAAAACTAAGACTATGTTAGTATAATAACCGAACAGTCAAATGTAATGATAATTAACTACTAATAAATCATTATTAATTTAATTTTGTGTTAATGCTCAGTTGTTAGCTCGCCATAATTACAAAGGCGTTTAGTATAATGATTCATTTCAGTCTTTGCTTTTTCTTTTTTGTTGCTTTTAGCTGTTTAGCTGCTGAGCAAACACGTTTACCACTGAATGACTATTTTGCTGAAACATGGAATACCCGTTCGGGGTTACCGCATAATAGTATCAATAGTGTTGCGCAAACCAATGATGGCTATGTATGGATTGCAACTTGGGAAGGCTTAGCCCGTTTTAATGGTCGCGAATTTAAGCTATTTACTCGCTCAGAAATACCAGATCTACCTGATTCTGGTTTACGCAGTTTAGCCCCGCAAGCAGATGGTAGTTTGTATATTTCAGGAGCGCGCGGTGGTGTAAGTCATTTAAAGAATAGACAATGGCTTGTGCAAAACAATGCGTCAGCCATGGTTAATTATGTTTTAAAGACCCGCAGTGGTGAAATGTGGTTAGCATTAGAAGGCGATGGTATTGCATATCGTGATTATGATAATGGGCCAGAGCATACGATTTTAGTTAATTTAAGTGCGTATAGGCTAGTAGAAGATAAGCGTGGTGTTATTTGGGCTGCAACGAGCGATGGTTTATATAAGATAGAGAATAAAATAGCTCAATTGGTGACCCCTAGTAGTGGCTTGCCTCATAGCTCTATTTATTCGGCATTATTAACTCAGCAAGGTCAACTAATCGTTGCTGGAGAAAAAGGCGCGTGGCGATTAGTGGGTGACATGTTTGAAAGTATTCACCCGAAATTAGATGGCGAGTCTATCTCTAGTTTATTACAAGATGATCATGATGATATTTGGTTTGGTACTATCAATAAAGGATTATTTAGGCTTAGTGAAATAGGCTTAGAGCAACTAGATGCCGACTCAGGATTACCAGCAAATCGTATTTTATCGTTAATGCAAGACCGTGAAAAAAGCATATGGGTGGGTACTAACGGCGGCGTATATCGATTACGAGAAGCACCATTTTCGTCATGGACGAAAAAACGCGGACTAAATGGTGATTATGTTCGCAGCGTATTATCTCATTCAGATGGCAGTATGTGGGTGGGCAGTAGCTTAGGTTTAAATAGAGTCAATAATGATAGCGTTGTAGCCATCCCCCCAGCTTTTGAGCAAGGCCCTTTATCCATTCTTAGCTTAGCCGAAGATAACCAAGGGGGTGTATGGGTTGGCACTTATACCAGTGGTTTAATGCGTGTAGTTGATAAAAAAATCTACCCCGTCATTAATCGTGATAATGGTTTGCTCAGTAATGAAATTAGAGCACTTTTGTTTGATAACGAACAACGACTGTGGGTAGGCTCTGCTGCTGGACTAACACGTATTGACCCTGACGGTTCTGTTGTTCAGTATACAACAGAGCAAGGCTTACCCGGCGATTTTATTATGGCGCTTGCGCTTGATAGCCGTGGCAATATTTGGGTGGGCACAGGTGTTGGTGTGGCAATGTTTAATGGTGAGTTAGAAAAGTTTAAAGGACAGGCATTTCCTAAGCAATTTAATGCAGAATACGCATTTGGTTTTTATGCTCAGCAAAACTTTATGTGGATGACTACTGATAGAGGATTAATTCGCTTTAATATTATTACTGGTGAAATTGCCATACTCGGCCGCGAGCAAGGTTTACCCGTTGATAAATTGTTTCAGTTAGTTGTACAAGATGATTCATTTTGGCTGTCGAGCAATCGCGGTATTATTCAAGTAAAGCAACAGCAAGTAAATGAGTTACTAAATGATCCTAGCAGTATAAAAGGTCAAAAACTACAGTATCAGCTTTACGATGAAGGCGATGGGATGCTGAGTGCTCAAGCAAACGGTGGTTCTAACCCTGCTGCGACACTTCATAATGATGGCAGTATCTGGTTTGCGACGTCCCAAGGAGCAAGCACAGTTGTACCTGAGCGTATAAAACAAGCCTCACAAATCTCTTTGCCTACCGTGATCGAAAGTTTGTACGTCGATGGTAAAAATACCCCTATATTATATGATGAAGAATTAGTATTACCGCCAGGTACTGCTCGATTGTCATTTCATTATGCTGGCTTGAGTTTTATTATGCCGCAACGGCTTAACTTTCAAACAAAACTAATAGGTTATAATAATGAATGGGTTAATCGTCAACGCTTAACAATAACAGAGTATACGAATTTAGCACCGGGTAAATATACTTTTATGGTACGAGCAGGCTACCCGAATGGGCAGTGGCAGGATAACTATAAAACCATAAACTTTGTTATTCAGTCATATTTTTGGCAGCAAACAGGCTTCAAGCTTGTGATGTTTTTTACGTTACTCTTACTTGCCTTTGGGTTATATCAATATCGCCTTTATCATTATAAAAAAATCGAAAAAGAACTGATAATTCGAGTCGAGCAACAAACTAGAGATCTTCAGCAGCAAACAGATGCCTTTGCGCATCAAGCAACCCATGATCAACTCACCGATTTACCAAATCGTCGTGCCTTTGATAGTTGGCTCGCTGAGAATTTTTCTGATTTTAAACAGCAAGCTTTACCTCTGGCTATTGCCATTATGGATATAGATCATTTCAAACGAATTAATGACGGGTGGTCACATATTATTGGCGATCGGGTTATTTGTGTCGTTGCGCATTTGTTAAGTCAATGTGTTAAAAGTGATGCCAGTGAAGTTGCTAGATGGGGAGGTGAGGAATTTACCTTATTATTCCCAAATAAAACAGCGCAGCAAGCCGCGGAATTATGTGACGAATTACGGTTGGAAATTGCAAACTATGATTTTTCAACGATTGCCAATGGGCTATCTGTAACCGTTAGTTTTGGTGTGGCTGATTCATTGACTGTGAATGATTATGACCGGTTACTTGCGCAAGCTGATCAGGCTTTATATAAAGCTAAGACTATTGGCAGGAACTGTGTGGAAATAAACAGTATATAAGTACTAGAACATGACTTTAAGCATGTTTTAATAATGAAATTTTATATTACTCCTTTAATGTAAATACTCGGTATAAAGTAATTGATGTTTAGATATTCCCTTAATACTTATTATCGTAAGGAGCTCTTTACTTTACATAAATTGCTGCAATAAAATACAATTAAAAACAGTGCTGGTTAATAAGTGAACAGCCTGTATTGTGATTAGGTATTTAAAGCCTGCATTTTGGATTATGTGTTTTGCCGTCAGCAAATGCTCCTGTATACTTTGGATGAGCCCGTTACGGGTAAAAAAATAAATACATGGAGTTCAAATGTTAAAAAAATCCGCTATCGCACTTGCCATCTCATCAAGTTTCTTTCTTTCTGGTTGTCTAGACGTTAAAGAAAATAATGACGACATAGTAGCTGCAATTGAAAATAATAATGCTCAAGCTGAGCTTGAAAATGTAACATTAACAGGTTCAGTTACACACTTATTAACAGGCGAGTCTGTTAATAATGCTCAAGTATCAATTAAAATTGGTAATGATTGGAGCGAGCCTGTAGCTGTCTCAAATGGCTTATTTGAATTGAATGAGTTACCGCAATATTCAGACTATGTTCTTCTTGTTTCAAGTGTTGATGGCTCTTTTCAGGAGCGTGCTTTTTACGGTAAGACAAATTATGGTATTGCCCAATTAGGACGTTTAGAGGTTTCGAATGCTGAAACCGTAGAGTTTGAAGTATTACTGAATGGTGAAAATACCCCTGTGGCGGGACTTGAATTTAGCTACAGTATTTCTACTGCGTTTAATATGTATGATGAATTTTCAAATCGTAATGAACATTTCATTCGTTCTACGTACGACGAAAACACAGGCAGGTACTCAATCAGCAAAGTGAAAGGTTTCGAAAAAAGTCTGGCAATGGATCTTGATGTTGATAATGATTCAATTGATGATTTTATTTATCAACATGGTTTCGATAGTTATAACTACCTAACTATTGCAAGTTTAATGCAAGGTAACACGTTATATGTCTCTAAAACTATTGAAAATACAGAGTTTCAAGTTCGTATAGCTGTGATAGATGAGTTTGGCAATACATTTGATTCATTAGATTTAGTTTCATTAAAAAGCTTAACTAAAGAGACGCCTGCGACTTTCGATGCACAGGCAAAAGAATATGTTTTTGAATATCAAGGTAGTTCAAAAATGAAGTTGCTTTTACCAAGCTTTACTGATGCTAATGGTAATAGTTACGGCAGTAGTGAAATCAATTTATCACCTATAAATGATGGTGTTAACGTAGATGCGTCATTTGGTCATTTAGATGGTTTTTATGAGTTAGAAAATGGAGTTTTATCATTAGTTGTAAAGCCTTATAAATATACTGCCGGCTCGACGGTTAGTCTGGTGAGCTCAGTTACAGACACCGTAACTCAAGGTTTGTATTTACTAGTTGATTCACCAATCGAGTTAGTTGCAGATAAAACAACGCTCATTAAGAAAAACCATTTTACGGTGATTAAAGGTAACGATAAGGCAGATGACTTTGTTCCCCCAGGCGTTACTTATATTTCATTCGCTGATAAACTAGTCCAAACTTCAGCAACGAGTAAGTTTAACAGTACTTTTGTAACGGTATTACCACAAGAGATTCTTACAGCAGGAAATTATAGGTACGCATTAGAAAAGGTATTTGATAAATCGACAAATAAAATCGTTGATTTTGATTTCACTAAAGAGATGACAGTTGCTGACCAAGCTGTGTTTGATATTAATACATTAAAATTTGATAACAATAACGGTTTTACCGCAGGTAATCGTATTGTTGAAAAAAATACGGCTGGAGAAGCTGCATCGGGGTCTACTTCGCCAAATGGTTATATGTATTTTCCAGAATCGATTGATACTCTAAGTTATCTAAAATTAACTTTAACGGGTTATACTATTAATGGTACAGCAGTATCAGTGTATGAAGAGTATCCAATTATTGCAGAGTATACCCGTAACCTAGATCTTCACTATACTGCATCAGTTGCAGTTAATGAAAGCATTCAAGGTGTACAATATAATGTTGCTTTTTATACTAGCTTAACTGATGGTAAGTGGTATCGTCAAAACTTTAGCTATCCTCTGGATAGATTAGAAGATAACCAAATCGGTAATAAAAATGATATTACTTTTGGGTATGAATACTCCGTAAAAGGAAGTTCAGAAGTAGTCAGGGGTCAAATTACCTTGCCTGTACTTTAAACCTTAGCTCGTTTTAAAGGGGTAGATGCTACTCTACCCTTTTTCAGCTATACCTCTCGTTAGCCAAAGTTCTTAATTAAAGTTATCTCTATCGCTGTTAGATCATTATAGGGATAGTGTTTAGCCCTTGAATTGTGCGCTTTTTGTGCATTTTGTTTTTAGTTGAGAAAACCTGCTACAGGCCACACCATATCAGGTACATAAAATATGTTAATGTAAACATAAAAACATTTTATTAACATTTATTTAACCTTGATGCTATACCTTTTGTTCCCAGTTAGGGATCTTTTTGATATTTATACAAGGAACAAAAGATGAAAAATAATATAATTACCCTCGCACTCGCAGGTGTCTTAGGTATCTCACCTGCGGTACTTGCAGAAGGTCATAAACACGATAATTTTTCCTTTACAGCCGAGTCTATTGAATCACTAAAATTAAATGCTTTACTGGCTGTTGATGATACTCAGTTTGTATTTAATAATGCTTTATTAAATGAAGATTGGGATAACTTTTTTGCATTATATGCCCCTGCACTACAAGATAAACAAGAACTTATTTTACATTGGGCGGGCTTTACGAGTATTAATCCGAAAATTATTTTGGCCTTAATTGAGCAGCAAAGTGGGTTACTTTCAAACCCAGATGCTGATTTCAATAACCCTTTATCAGGTTTATCTGATGAGCAGGGTTTTGATGCCCAAGTAGAAGATGTGACTACAAAATTAAGTCAGCGGTTTTATGCTTTTAAGCAATGGCAAGAAAGCCAAGTTACGGCAAAAGAATCACAATCTACGCGTACGGCGATAACCAATTCGGCGAGCGTAAATAGCAGTACTGCTGCAACAGCAGCTTTGGTTAGTATGCTTAATAAACGTAAGAAATTGGCTGTGGAAAAAGGGAAGGCTAATCATGTTAGTAGCAATTTAATCGACTTTTTAGCGACTTTTGACAGCTTATTTCCAGATAGTAGTGTCCAATTACAACGTTCACCAAACAATGAGATACACAGTATTGATCAGCAAGCTCTAGCTGCTAGTTTTTCTATGGATCTACCCTGGCCATCTGGTTACTGGTATAGCGGTGGAGCCCACTCCAATACAGGTTCAGGGTATCCATACTCATCACTTGATTTTAATAATGGTTCAGGAGGTTGGGGAAGTAATACGCCCTATGTACAAGCGGCTCATGGAGGCACAGTTACACGTTTTTCATCGTGTAATATCCGTGTAACGCATTCTAGTGGTTACTCAACTAACTACTATCATATGTCTAACTTACAATATAACAGTGGCGATTATGTGCAACCTGGTGCATGGCTTGGCCGTTATGCTAATAGCTATAACCAAGCGCTATGTGAAGGTGGGCAATCGTCAGGCCCACACGTACATTTCACTTTGTTATATAACGGTCAACAGGTGTCATTGCACAATCAGTACATTAGTGGCCATCGTATCGATGTCGGCACTAGTAACTATGACGATAACTGTAACCGTTTCTACTTTGAACGTAATGGCTATCGTACTTGTGCATGGCAGCCACTGTATCGTTGATTGTAGTGCTTTGCTGTTTGTAAATTGCAGTGTATAACAGAGGTTAACTACAAGTAGCCGCAGCTCCTCAATGGATATGCGGCTTTTTATTTACCGTAAACTAATTGAATTTGTCAGCTAATGGACATATTAATACAGCATAGCTTTTAAGTGGACACTCATATGGTCAACGGATTATTAATGCTGGCGCTGATTGCGTTTGTCGTTGTTTATTGGCAATGGCCTGTCATTCAAAATCGATTGTGGCAAAGGAAATATCAAGACTTCCGTTTAGACGATAAACAAAAAGCCTTGCTACTACGTTGTATGCCAATTTACCAAAGAATGACCGATAGCGAACGAGAGAAGTTAGAGCGCCATATTGTCTGGTTTTTAAATGAAAAACGCTTTATCGGCTGCGATGGCTTAAAACTCAATGAGGCGATGAAGTTAATTGTTGCTGCTGATGCATGCGTTTTAGTGCTCAATAAGCCTTGGCCTTTATACCAAAATGTAAAAGAAATTTTGCTTTATCCAAGTGCATATTATGCCCCGCAAACGTCACGTGACAGCGCCGGGTTGGTGAGTTATCACAATACAGTGCGCCAAGGAGAGTCATGGCCAGGCGGCACTTTAGTACTGAGTTGGCATGATGTATTAGAAGGGAACCGCTTGCCAAGTGACGGCCATAATTTAGTGTTTCATGAATTTGCACATCAGCTTGATCAAGAAACAGGGAAAACAACGGGCACACCGTTATTAGCTAAACAAGCTGATTATCAACAGTGGGGGCGTGTTTTTAGCCGTGCTTTTAACCAGTTAAAAACTCATGTGGCTTATAACATGCCTCATGTTATTCATAGTTATGGCGCGACCAATGAAGCTGAATTTTTTGCCGTGATCACAGAAACCTTTCTTGAAAAACCTGCCGAGTTGCGCCATTACGATCCTGAAATATATAGTTTGCTGGTCGGTTATTACCAATTTGACCCGATAAAATGGCATTAACCGCCAAATAACTGCGCTTTATCAGATATCACTGGTAACTTGTTGCTGATTTTGTTGCAATCACTCTTAATAAATCTCTTAACCAGAGTTTAGGTTAATAAACAACAAGAACAAGCGAGAATGTAATGAAAACAATGCTACATACAGCGATGGCTGTTGCAGTGTCATTGGCCTTATATGGTCAAGCTCAGGCACAAGATAACAATGATGAAAAGTGGCAAGTAGATGCCCCACAAGGACAATTTCTTGATGCGAGCATTAGTGTCTCACAAGGCACGTGGATGAATGTCGATGTCAGCCCTGATGGTAAAACCATCGTGTTTGATTTGCTGGGTGATATTTATACTATGCCGCTAGCTGGTGGCACTGCGGTACAACTTACATCTGATATTGCATGGCAAATGCAGCCACGGTTTAGCCCTGACGGAAAGCACATTGCGTTTACCTCAGATCAAGGTGGTGGCGATAATATCTGGTTAATGGATTTAAATGGTGAAAACCAAACGCCAGTGACTGATGAAACGTTTCGTCTACTCAATAGCCCTGCTTGGAGCCCTGATGGCGACTACATAGTTGCACGTAAACACTTTACTGCAACTCGTTCACTCGGTGCTGGTGAAGTCTGGCTTTATCACAAAGCGGGTGGTAAAGGTGTACAACTAACTAAACGCGCGGATGACCAAAAAGATTTAGGCGAGCCAATGTTTTCACCTGATGGTCGTTATGTGTATTTTTCTCATGATGCTACACCGGGGAAAACTTTCCATTATTCAAAGGATTCTGTCGCAGGTATTTATAAAATCAAACGTTATGATCGCCAAACCGGTGAGATCGAGACGATTATTGATGGGGTAGGAGGTGCAATTCGTCCAACCCCTTCCCCAGATGGAAAAAAACTGGCGTATATTAAGCGTGATGACTTCCAAACGAGCCTGTATTTATATGACTTAACCAGCGGTAAGCACACTAAGTTATACGATAAACTTGAACGTGACATGCAAGAAACGTGGGCCATCCATGGTGTGTATCCAACGATTGCATGGACGCCTAATAATGAAGAATTGGTGTTTTGGGCCGGGGGGACTATCCACAAGCTGAATGTGGGCGATGGCGATGTAGAAACCGTGCCATTTGCAGTTAAAACCAGTAAGAAAATACAAAAAGCAGTGCGCTTTACACAGAACATTGACAGTGATGAGTTTGACGTAAAAATGCTCCGTAATGTGCAAGTTTCGCCTGATGGTGAAACGGCTATTTTTGAAGCATTAGGGCATATTTATAAACGTGATTTAGAATCAGGAAAAATCAAGCGTTTAACAAAGCAGGACGACCATTTTGAGTTGTTTCCACAGTTTTCGCGTGATGGTAAAAAAATTGTTTACGTAACATGGGATGATAACGAGCAAGGTGCTGTTCGTGTTGTATCAGCACGTAGCGGTCGCGGTGATGATATAACCTCTGAGCCGGGTAAATATGTTGAACCAACGTTTAGTCCTGATGGTAAAACTGTTGTGTATCGTAAAGCCTCTGGCGGTAGTATTTTAAACCCTGATTGGTCTTTGCACCCGGGTATATATGCCGTTAGTAGCAAAGGTGGTAAAGCAGAACTTATTACTAAAAGTGGTTATCAGCCACAATTTGCAGCAGAAAATGATCGCATTTATGTAATGAGTCCTTGGCCAAAGCCCACATTGAGCATGATTGAGTTGGATTCTAAAAAAATCTCTAAATTATATGAATCTGAGCATGCCACCGAGTTTAGAGTATCGCCGGATGGCAAATACTTAGCCTTTGCAGAGCGCTTTAAAGTGTTTGTTACTCCTTTAGTGCAAAGTGGTAAAACTATTAATATAGGCCCTAAAGACAGCCAATTCCCAATCGAACAGTTATCTGTACGCGCTGGTGAGAGTATCAGCTGGAGCACTAATAGCGATAAACTGTATTGGAGCTTAGGCCCTGAGCTTTACCACGCTAGCTTAGCGGGTTTGTTTGATATTAATAAATCAGATGATGCTGACTTCAAAGTTAAAAGTGGTGAAAATATTGGTTTTACCAGCAAAATGGCTGAACCCAAAGGCATGATCGCGCTTACAGGGGCGCGCATAATCACAATGCAAGGTGAGCAAGTTATTGAAAATGGCGTACTGCTCACTGATGGTAAGCATATTAAAGCCGTTGGTAATGCAGCTGAGGTGAGCATTCCAAAAGGCGCGAAAGTGATTGATGTCACTGGTAAAACCATTATGCCAGGGATTGTTGATGCTCATGCACATGGCTCACAAGGTAGTGATGAAATCATTCCTGAGCAAAATTGGAAAAACTTAGCTGGTTTATCGTTGGGTGTCACCACTATTCACGATCCATCAAATGATACAACGGAAATTTTTGCAGCCAGCGAAATGCAAAAAGCGGGGAGTATTGTTGGCCCGCGTATTTTCTCAACCGGCACTATTTTGTATGGCGCCAATATGCCTGGTTATACCTCGCATATCGATTCGTTAGACGATGCTAAATTCCATCTAGAACGTTTAAAGAAAGTCGGCGCATTTAGTGTTAAGTCATATAACCAGCCTCGCCGTGAGCAACGCCAGCAAGTAATTGAAGCGGGTAGAGAGCTTGAGATGATGGTGGTGCCAGAAGGTGGTTCATTATTACAACATAACTTGACTATGGTAGTCGATGGTCATACGGGTATTGAGCATTCAATACCCGTAGCAAACATTTACGATGATATTAAACAGCTTTGGTCGCAAAGTGATGTGGGATATACGCCCACGTTAGGTGTTGCGTATGGTGGTATTTGGGGGGAAAACTATTGGTATGATAAAACTGACGTGTGGAATCACCCTCGCTTGAGTAAATTTGTGCCGAAAAATCAACTGCTTCCGCGTTCAATGCGTCGTGTTAAAGCACCCGATCACCACTATAATCACTTTAATAATGCTCGCGTAGCAAAAGAGCTGCAAGATTTAGGGGTAGTAGTGAATTTAGGTGCCCATGGCCAGCGAGAAGGGCTTGCCGCGCATTGGGAGATCTGGATGTTTGCGCAAGGCGGTATGACACCTCTTGAGGCAATTCGCGCCGCGACGCTTGATCCAGCTAAATACATAGGCCTTGATAAAAATATTGGCTCGTTAGAAGTTGGCAAGCTTGCCGATTTAATCGTGATTAATGGCAATCCGCTGACCAATATCCGTGATACGGATAAAGTAGATTACACTATGATCAATGGTCGCTTGTTTGATGCTGCAACCATGAATGAGATTGGCCAAAAACAGCGCGATAAACTGTACTTTGAGCAGTAATAGTTAACTTATTTTTGGACTATAACTTAAGCGGCTTCACTAGCCGCTTTTTTATGCTTGTACATCCATTAATCGACATAACAACTCAGGGCTTTGTAAAAAGTGATTAGTGGTATGTGTGACGCGGGCTTGGCAGATCATGCCTTCTTTTAGGGTCATTAGTAATTGCGCCAACTCGATTGCTTTAGCGGGCTGATTTTGCAATTGCGTAGTTTGACTGAGCGTGTCAATGAGCAGGTTTAATACCGCGTGTTTATGTGCTGCGCACAGCTTAGCAATTGGGTGATCAGACTGAGGGTATTCGGCCGCTGTATTAATAAAAAAACAGCCATTAAAATCACCAAGCTCAGGCGCTTTATTATCTATCCAACTTGCGATAGCTGCAAATAATGCCCTGGCAAGGTGTTGTGGTGTTGTACAGTTTACTATTTGCTTACTTAGCCATGTATTAAACCGTTGATCTCTGAGCTCTAGGCATGCACATACCAGCTCTTCTTTACTTACAAAATGGTTATAAAGCGTTTTTTTTGCCACATTTGCAAGTTTGAGTATTTCGTTAATACCGACACTGTGGATGCCTTTTTGATAGAAGGCATCCAGCGCAGTATTTATTATATGGGTGCGTTTATCCATGCTTACTCCTGAAAATATAAGCTTGACACAAGTAGACCGACTTGTCTATATTGTTGTGTGTAGACAGGTCGGTCTACCTTTGGGGGATAATTATGAACTATTCATTTTATAAAGCACTCTGTGCAGGTGTATTTTCTGCAATGACTTTATTGGTACTGGCGTATTTAGAAAGTTTAGGAAATTATGGTATTTGGTTAATGGCCCCTTTTGGCGCCACTGCAGTGTTAGTGTTTGGCGTACCCCAGAGCCCACTGGCAAAAGCAAAAAACGTGATTGTAGGGCATTTTTTGACGGCGTTAATTGGTGTTGTTTTTGTGAATTTTGTGGGTGTTGATCCAGTTAGCATTGCAGTCGCTACTGGCTTGGCGATTACAGCGATGATGCTTACAGATACCATTCATCCTGCGGCGGGAGCAAACCCTATTTTGGTTATATTAAGCGGGCAAAGTTGGGACTTTTTGCTGATGCCAGTGTTGTTTGGTACGGTATTCATTGTGCTGTGTGGATCATTTTCAAATAGTATAAATAAAAAGTTTGCACACTTTGTGGCAGATAAAAAAACCGCTTAAAAGCGGTTTTTTTAATAGACTAAAAGCTTACACTACGCCGCGAGGTAGACGACAATCGTGATCTTTTTCAGCGAGGTACACAATCCAAAACTCTTCGGCTGTGTAGCCATCTTCATTCGCTGTTGTAACCGTAAATGGTGCTTTTTTAACAGTTGCTTTAGCGGGAGCTGCTTTAGTTTTAGTTTTTTTAGCCGGCGCTTTAGCGGCAGGTTTGTCAGACGGTGCGCCTGATGTTAACTGCTCAGTTAATTCAGCAACATCTGCAAGGCGTAAGTTTTTTCCGCCATCGATGCTGTACCAACCAGGTTTAGTGGTTATTTCAGGTTTCTTACCATTGGCTGCTTCATATGCTGCTTCAAAGGCATTTAATACTTCTGTTTTGTCTAGTTTGCTCATCAGAGGCCCTATACGTTGTAAACACAGATTGAGAATATTTATTTATACCTATTTTTGACTTACTTTTCAATTTTTTGCGATTTTCCTTCCATTTTAGCCCTATAAACGCCAAAATTTGCACAGAATTTAACGCCAATCTGGAATAATAAAATGCAGCGCAGAGAATTTAACCACTTATTAAACACTATTTTAAAACCTGACACTATCCAAGATTTTTGTCCTAATGGATTACAAATTGAGGGGCGAGAACAGGTTAAAAAAATTGTGACAGGTGTCACTGCCAGTCAAGCACTGATAGATGCAGCAATTGCTCAGGGGGCAGATACAATATTAGTTCACCATGGTTATTTTTGGAAAGGGGAAGCACACCCCATTACGGGTATGAAAAAACGTCGTATAGCGTCGCTGCTCAACCATGATATCAATTTATTTGCCTATCATTTACCGCTAGATGTGCACCCAGAGATAGGCAATAACGCACAACTTGCTTTATTACTTGATTTAGAAATGACCGCAGGTTTAGAACCTATGGCAAATAGTGTCGCGGTAAAAGGGCGATTAAAAACCCCGCTAAGTGCTGAGGATTTCGCACAAAAAATTGCAAAAGTATTAGATCGAGAGCCGTTGGTTAGTTCAGTGCGTGATGAGCCAATTGAAACTATTGCTTGGTGCACCGGTGGTGGGCAAGGGTATATTGATTTAGCTGCAAACCAAGGCATAGACGCTTACTTGACTGGTGAGGCATCTGAGCAAACGATTCATAGCTCTCGAGAGCAAGGGATTGACTTTTTTGCCGCAGGCCATCACGCCACCGAGCGCTATGGTATTAAAGCACTCGGTGAATTATTGGCTGAGCATCATGGCTTTGACGTAACCTTTATTGACATCGATAACCCAGTATAACGCTGAGCTTGATTTATAGCGCCTCTGGGTCAATCCAGCGGCGTAAAGTTATCCAGCATAGAGCTATCTTTTCATACATATCACGACTTATTGCCAACAGTACGTCTGCGTTTGGAATATATTGTTTATGAGCCGGCCAAGCATTAAAGTCATGAAAATCCGTAGCCGCAGGGATCACATCAACGCCTTGAGCATTGAATAAATTGCTTGCCCGGGCCATGTGACTGGCTGAGGTGACCAGTGCCACTTTAAAATCAACAAGTGTTGGAGCTAACAGTTTTGCTTCGTCGGCGGTATCCATCGCTGCGGGGTTTTGTTTTATACGCGCAGCTGCAATGCCTAAGCTAATAGCTGTTTGTTGCATCAAGCTACTATTTGTGACTTTCCCATAGCCTCCGCCTGAAACAATAAGTTGCGCATTAGGATAGATGTTAGCTAGTCGCAAGCCTTCAATTAAGCGGCTTTTAGCACAATTGCCGAGTTGACTATTAGCATTCAGCTGTGGGTTGGGGTTTACATCACAACCAAGCACTACAATTTTATCGAGTATTGGCTGCTTACTTGAGGGAAAGGTGTATTTTAATTGTGTGGCCGGATCTATTATTTTTTGGCCAATAAAAGGGGTGCTGATAAGCAATAAACAGCTGATTGCAATGATACCAATATACGCGCTGAACTTATTGGTGCGCAAAGCGATAATCAAAGTAATAAAGCACAGCATGCCTAAAAAAGGTAACGGCATGAGCATTGCGCCGAGGATTTTTTTTAATTCAAACATTACAGTAGCACACATAAAAGGGTTTTTTGTATGCTACTGCGTAACTGTTATTTTATCGACCGTTATTTAACTTACAAGTATTTAAAAAGTGACGATAGACTGGGTTATCTTTCATATTTTTCTTCATTGCTAAGTACATAGGGCGAGTTAACCCAAGTGCTCCCAGCGGAATCGATTTTATCAGCCCTTGGCTTTCGTAAGGTGTGACTAACCAATCAGGTAATGCTGCGACCCCCATTCCAGCACTCACCAGCTGAAAAATTAATAAGCCTTGATCAACCGTTTTTAATGTACCGTCAAAACGTGCATTTTGAATGAAATGCTTAAATATATCCTGACGTTCACGAGGAATAGGGTACGAAATAATGGTTTCGTTTTTTAGATCAAGCGCCGTGACATAGGCTTTTTTTGCCAGTTCATGATCAGGCGCAACAATTAGCTTAAGTTTAAAATCAAATAAATGTGCGTACTCAAGTTTATCTGGCTCACGAATATCTGAGGTTAATACTAAATCCAGTTCATCGTTGAGCAGGTCGGGTATAGCGTCATAACTAAAGCCGCGTTCGTAATCCACTTTAATATCTGGCCAAAAGTTATTGAACTCTTTAATCGTCGGTAGCAACCAATGGAAGCAGGCGTGGCATTCTACACTTAGGCGTAATTGTGAAATGGGTTGGTTAAGGCTTTCTTTCAAACGGCACTTAGTTGCTTCAACGCGAGGCAATACTTCGTTTGCAAGCTCTAGCAACAGCATACCCTGGGGAGTAAAACGTACGGGTTGTGTTTTACGCTCAAACAGTTGGCAATCAAGCTTATTCTCTAAATCTTTGATTTGATGAGATAAAGCTGATTGAGTCAAAAATAATTCCCGCGCAGTATTCACCAAAGAACCGGTTTCTTTCAAGGTTGCGATGGTCTTTAAATGTTTTACATCAATCATCTTTAATAATTCTCATGGTAAAAGTGAGTCTAACTCAGATTACAGACATAGTACGCTTTTATTGAAGATGCTTCAACGTCTAGATGGCTAAATAATCTCACTTGTTTTACGTAAATTTTACAACTTTACTATAGCACTAAAATTGACAGCGTTGTCATTATGTTATTAGATATTTTTAAAATTATTTTCATGAATTTACCTCAAGTTGAAACTGAGAAAGCATCAGTTGTCTGATCATAATCACGAGCGTAAATTTTAGCCATCTAAACAGCTAAATGGAGATGGCATCACATGGCACGATTACATAACTTGGGTTTTCCACGCGTAGGTAAAAAACGCGAACTGAAATTTGCAGTTGAATCCTATTGGGCGGGGAATATCACTCAAACGCAGCTACTAGCGCAAGGTGAGACTATTCGTGAAGAAAATTGGGCACTGCAGGCCAGTGCGGGGGTTGAGCTATTACCTGTTGGTGACTTTGCTTGGTACGACCATGTATTGGCAACTAGTTTGTTAGTGGGGGCGATCCCTGAGCGTCATAGAAAAGCATGTGGTAGCGTCGATCTGGATACTTTATTTCGTATTGGTCGGGGCCGTGCACCTACTGGCTGCGCGTGTGCAGCAAGCGAAATGACTAAGTGGTTTAACACTAACTATCATTATATTGTGCCAGAGCTTAGCTGCGATCAGCAATTTCAGTTAACGTGGAGTGAATTATTTGAGCAGGTGGAACAAGCACAAAAATTAGGCCATCAAGCGAAAGCGGTGTTAGTCGGCCCAGTTACTTATCTTTATTTGGCTAAATGTGCAGGTCAAGAGTTTGATAAATTAAGTCTACTCGAAAAGCTACTGCCTGTTTATCAACAAGTATTGGCTAAACTTGCCGTGCAAGGGGTTGAATGGGTGCAAATTGATGAACCTATTTTGACTCTTGAGCTCACGCAAGAGTATCGAGATGCACTAAAAGTAAGTTGCAGTGCATTAGCAGGGCAAGGTGTAAAATTACTACTTGCCAGCTATTTTGATTCGGTGAGTGATTATTATACCGATATTGCGAGTTACCCCGTTGAGGGCGTGCACTTTGATTGTGTTACTAGTGATGTTGATATGCTAAAACTCGACTCACTGCTTAGTTCAGCGCAAGTGCTGTCACTTGGCGTCGTCGATGGGCGTAATATTTGGCGCACTGACTTAGAGACTACTTATGCGAAGATCAAAAACATTGCCGCAAAGCGAGGCGATAACTTATGGCTTGCACCATCATGCTCGTTGTTACATACCCCTGTGGATTTAGAGCAAGAACAAGAACTAGATAATGAGTTACGTGCGTGGCTTGCATTTTCTAAGCAAAAGGGACAAGAGCTGGCATTATTAAAAGCCACACTAATCAGTCATGATATCAGTGCGTTGCAAAGTTATTGCGCGCCGATAAAAGCGCGTTTGACATCAAAAAGTGTGAATAACCTTACTGTACAACAACGTGTCAGTGCATTAGCGGTAGCAGATGGTCAGCGTAATAGCTCATTTACTCAACGTATCGCTAAGCAACGCGCGGCACTTAACTTACCATTATTACCTACCACAACGATTGGCTCATTTGCACAAACACACACTATTCGCCAAGCCCGTCGTGATTTTAAAGCTGGTAAGTTATCAACTTTACAATACCAATTGCAAATGGCAGCAGAAATTCGCTACGCAGTTAAAGAGCAAGAAGCGCTTGACCTTGATGTGTTAGTCCATGGAGAAGCTGAGCGTAACGATATGGTTGAATATTTTGGTGAGCTTCTTGAAGGTTTTGCTTTTACTCAATTTGGCTGGGTGCAGAGCTACGGTACTCGCTGTGTGAAACCTCCAGTAATTTGGGGCGATGTGTCCCGTGAAAAACCAATGACGATTGAATGGATTCACTATGCACAATCCCTAACAGACAAGAAAATGAAAGGCATGCTAACAGGTCCTGTGACTTTATTATTTTGGTCATTCATCCGAGATGACTTAGATAAAGCAACCATTGCCAAGCAAATTGCACTTGCACTGCGAGATGGAGTGCTAGACTTACAAAATGCGGGTATCAAAATTATTCAAATTGATGAACCAGCATTTCGTGAGGGCATGCCGCTAAAAGTAAGCCAGTGGCAAGCCTATTTAGAGTGGGCTGCGTATGCATTTAGAGTGTCGGCCAGCGGCGTAAAAGATGAAACGCAAATTCATACCCACATGTGCTACGCCGAGTTTAACGACATCATTGCAGCGATTGCAAATATGGATGCTGATGTGATCACCATAGAAACGTCACGCTCAAACATGGAATTACTTGACGCATTTGAGGGGTTTGCATATCCAAATGATATCGGCCCTGGGGTATATGATATTCATACGCCAAATGTGCCAGACATCCAGTGGATAAAAACCCTGATCCACAAAGCGGCGCGAAAAATACCGGTTGAACGCTTGTGGGTTAATCCAGACTGTGGTTTGAAAACTCGTGGCTGGGAAGAGACGCGACAAGCGCTCGATAACATGGTTAAAGCAGCTAAAGAGCTCAGAGCTGAACTAAAATAGGTTAAAGAGCATCCTCTACGAGCAAGGCCCTACTCGGTTAGGGCTTTTTTTGCTGTTTGGTGTCTGCTTTTTTATCCGGGATTTTAAAGCCAATTTTTGCTGAGTGCTTTAATAGCATGATATTGCCGATAATAACTGCGAGCACAACTATAATAATCAGGACTTGCCAAATCTGCATAACGTGTAGTGATAAATTAATTTTTAGCTAGTTTAGCCGATATTATGCACCTTATACCAATCGACTTAAATATTTAACCATTCTAGCGGGCTAAATAAAGCGCTAACTGCGTTATAAATTTTTCGTGTAGAACAACTACATGTCAAAATTTATGCCTTGTTATCACTCCATTTATCTGTCGCTATAAATGGTCAGTAACTTAACACGATTGGAATTAAAAACGCCTTGCTAACGACAGAGAAATAAAATCAAGCCCGGGGTTTGGACTTTTAAAGCCTGCATTTGAATAATGTAAATAACGTAGTGCGGCTTTGGTTTTTCCAAAGTCAGCCACAAAGCCGAGGCGGTCTTCAAATTGGTAGTGGGTACTTACGTCTTTGCCAGCAAAATGAGTGTCATTAATTAATGAAACCCCAATTCCTGCTTCAAAAAAAAGAGGGATGCCTGCCACTGACCCGATTGGGTATTGAAATACAGGCGACAAAGCGAGCACGGTATTGGTCTGATGATTATTTTCAGTACCATATTGCCAAAAGTTAATACTTGATTCTAAGTAAATATGAGTATTCTTAAACAGTGATTGTAGGGGCTCAGGATGATACTGATATGCTAATTTTATTCCTTTCACATCACCTTCACCCTGAATGTAATCAATCGCATAACCGTGAGGCGAAAGCATGGAATCGCTGGCATAGGATAAACCACTGGACATGAAAGTTAAGACTAAAACTACTAAGGTGAGTTTCTTAAGCAACATTAATAAAGCTCTTATGGTGTGAATGATATTTACAAAGTAAGGGCGAGAAGAATGTTAATTCAAGTAGCATAAATTCACAGACTCTGTGCATTTATGCAAGAGTTTAGCTAACAAGATGAAATAAAAAGATTAAATCTATTGGTGCCAGATTGGCATTAATAAGGTGCCATTTTGTGTCTTTTTAATCTCTTATAGACAGCGTAAATTACCCTATAAGATTTACTTAGGAATTTTCAACAATGACTTTATTTAGCCGTTTTTTTTTAGTTGTTTCACTTTTTTTTAGTGCTTCACTGTTCGCGCAGTCTCAACCGTCACCACACCAGTTGCTCACCCAAGTAGGTGATCAGCTGTTTAGCGAAATTGGCAAAATAAACAGTCAAGGTAGTGCAAGTAAAAATGACATGGCGCAGATTGTTGAACAGTATTTAATGCCTAACATTGATATTAAATTTGTGTCTTATAAGTTGTTAGGTAAGCATATAAAAGGGATTGAGCGTGAACAAGCGACTGCATTCATCAGTGCGGTAGAGCATTACTTAACCACAACATATGCAAGTGCGTTAATGAAATATACTGGTCAAGAAATCAAGTTTGAAGAAAGCAGTGACACAACAGCAGGTGATTTTGCCACGGTAAAGACACAAATCATTGATGATAATGCGCCCACCATTGACCTACATTTTAAGCTTCGTCAAGGCAAAGATGGCAGCTGGAAAGTGTACGACATTGTTGCTGAGGGTATCTCATTACTTAGTGCAAAACAAAAAGAAGTGATCCAACGAATTTCAGAGGTTGGGCTTGATCAAGTTATAGCTGAACTTAATAGTAAGTAATCTTTTTAAGTACGTCTCCAACCAAAAGCGGCACGCTGTGAAAACACCGTGCCGCTTTGTTATTTTCTTTTAAAATCACATTGTTTGTCTATAGCGTGTGGTTTTGGGTATGCTAGAATAAACGCCAATGTAACCTCTTGCATTTTTAATTAGCAGAGCACATATAATTATATTAAGCGCAGTGTCAGTTTTTAGTTGTTAAACTTATCAACTGACCTTTGTACCGAGCAAGACAGACACTGGAGTTGTGTTTTTTTAATGGAAAATGTACTTATTTGGCCGAAAGAATACCCGTTACTAGTCAAAGGACTTATTGAGCAAAACGGTGCATTCATTTTAGACGCTTTAGAAGCATGGCCTGCATGTCGCTCGACAGAAGAAGATGACGGTGTATGTACCACTGTATTACCGCCTATTTATTACCTAACCTGGTTAACTCCCCTCGAGCCATTTGAAGAGTGTTTTTTTCAACATATTTGTGAGTATGATGAAGCGGCTCAGCAATATATTTTAGCAGCAAAAAACTACTATTTTGACAACGATTACAGCCCCGAAGGCCTCGTGTTATTACTGTGTCAACGTCTTGAAAAATATGCGGGTGTTGCTGCGCAAACAACGATAAAAACACCGATCACATTACTGTCTCAGTTATTTTCAAAACGCTATTTTACAGTGATTGAGCATGTACTTAATGCGGGCAGTAAAATGACGGCAGAAGATGCATTGGCTTTATGGAAAGAAGTTGATTTTAGAGAGCGGTTAAGCAGCTTTATTCCAGATGCAATTGATGATGTAAGTACGCTTAGTGATTTAGCTGCGCAAAAAGTGGCCAGCGGTAAAGATTATTTTACCTTGCTGACCCAAGTATCGCCTGAAGTTGACTCTGTGGTGTTACTAGAACAAGCATTGCTGGCACACTTAAGTGTTAAAACGGCTAAGCAAACAATGGCTATGCGGTTTATAGAGCAAGGAGCAACAGGAACGCTTGCGGATGACAATGGTAAAACGGCTTTCATGTGGGCAGTTGAAAAAGGCTTTGTTAATTTAGTACAGACCCTTTTAGATAAGCAAGATAAAAAACAACGTGATGTGCTTGGTAACAGTGCTTTACATTATGCTGTATTAGCAAAAAATGAACCGCTGATGGTACTGTTATTGAAGTCGGGGTATGATTTTCGAGCGCGTAATAGTGATGGGTTAAGTTGCTATCGTTTAGCCGTGAGTGTTAAAGCTACTCAATTAGTTAAGTGTCTCGAACGAGACTTTGGCATCAAGGAATTATCGCCAGAAGGGCAGTTTTCACGAATTAAGAAAGTTCATGGTTTACATGCGATAGTGACACTGTTATTACCATTGCAGCTGTTTTTCTTTTTTGATGATTCGATAGCAATCAAAAGTGAGTTGACGCTGTGCTTAACTATGTTGGCAATCGTCTGTTTCTTTTTTGCAATGAGTTTAAAACGCTGCGCATTATACCCTCATTTAAAGCACCCATGGGGCTTGTTTGTATTACGCTGTTTTTCATTTTTTAGCTTAATCGCGCAACTAGGCTTAGCGAGCATCGTTGCACTTGCAACATTGAGTGAGGTTGTGTAGTTCATATTTTATATAAAAAACGCGCCAATTGGCGCGTTTTTTGTTATATATATCGGGTTAACGATTTTTTCTATCGTATTCTTGCTCTGCTTTTTCTTGTGCTAATTCATCTTTTAATTTACGAATTTTCAGTCCTAGTTCTTGGCCGCGATGGCGCGCATAATATGTGCAACCAATAAACATCATACTGGCAAATAATAACTCTAATAATACCCATAGCAATTGATCTTGTGCGACCCATAGTAGTGTAAAACCATGAATAAAGTAGAACATAACGATGAAATTAGCCCATGCGTAGGTGTAGGGCTTATCTTGAATTATGCCTTTTAGTGGTAGTAATAACGGTAAAATATACACAGTAAAAATAAAGCCGTTACTGTGGCCCTCTCTAGGAGCAATTAAAAATAACCAAAGTGGCATAAGCAGTAATAGGCCAACATAGCCGATAATAGCAATACGCTGGAAGCGAACTGTGATGGCTTTTTTCGGCGTTAGTTGTGGAGTTACATCGCTGCGGGTTGTCATTGTAATTTTCTCGTGATTTTAACTAGGCGTTGACCAACGCTTTGACAAATTTTTATTTCGTCTTTACTCAATTGAGCACTATTTTGTGAACCCGCTACATGGCTTGCACCATACGGAGTCCCACCGGTTTGTGTTGCAAGTAATTCAGGCACTTCGTAAGGTACACCTAGTAACATCATGCCATGATGTAACAGGGGTAATGACAGGTTAAGCAAGGTTGCTTCGTTTCCGCCATGCATACTGCTTGAAGATGAAAACACACACGCAGGTTTATCGATTAACTGCCCTTTAAGCCAGATATCGCTGGTGGTTTCCCAAAATGCTTTTGCTTGGGCGGCCATCATACCAAACCGCGTAGGGGTGCCAAATGCTAAACCATCACATTGAATCAAATCATCTTTACTGATCACGATATCGTGAGGTTCTCTTTTTTCAAAAGTACGCAGCAGTGCCGTGGCACCTTGATATTCAACTGATTCTGCTATCTCATGAGCCATGGCGGCAACTGAGCCATGACTTGAGTGATACAAAACAACGATAGTCGTGCTCATTAAAGTACGCTTAGGACGTTTTCAGGTGGACGGCCCAATGCTGCTTTATTGTCGTTAATGACAATTGGGCGCTCAATTAGCTTAGGGTGAGCTTGCATTGCGGCGATTAAAGCACTTTCATCATGCTCATTTTTAAGGTCTAGTTCTTTGTAGATATCTTCTTTGGTACGCATTAATTCACGTGCTGATGAAAACCCTAACTGCTGCACTAAAGTACTGATCTGCTCAGTGCTAAGTGGTGTTTTTAAATATTCGATGATATCTGGTTGAATCGATTTTTGTTCAAGTAGGGCCAAAGTTTCACGTGATTTTGAGCAACGTGGATTATGAAAAATAGTAACAGACATAGTAACAATCCAATTAGATAAAGTAGGGCTATTTTAGGGCAAGCAGCGCGAGACTTAAAGTCTCGCGAGCTCTTTTTGCATTTGTCGGTATTGAGTTAGCAGTGCTTTGAGGCGCTGTTGTTTAATTAGTTCTTGCGGTTCGACAAAATTAAGTGCTTTTTGAACTTCGTCAGCGGCTTTTAAATAGGCGCCATATTGCGCTAATACTTCAGCATTCGACTCGTGGTAAGCAGCTAAGTTTTCTTGCTTTTTGTAAGCATCCGTTAATAATTGCATGCCTAAATTATGCTCAGGCTTTTCCAGCAAAAATGACTTTAAAATAGTCACTGCAAGATCATATTGTTTAGCTTCTATGGCGGCATTTGCGTAGTTTAATGTAATGACTTGATTGTTGGGACGATTGTCATGCAATGTAGCTAAAAACTTTACTGCTTCATCGGCTTTATTTTGTGCGATCAATAAATCGGTATGTGTATCAATATAAAATAAATTTTTAGGATCAGACGTTAAAAGCTTGTCTAAAATTGAAGCGGCTTCATCAAGCTTTTTTTGATCCAATAAACTAATACCTAAACCATAGTTAAGTGCCGTTGTATTATAGAAACTGTTTTCACGAATGAGTTTTCTGAATAAGTTTTCTGCCGCTTCGGGTTTATGGTGATAACGAGCAACCACTCGACTTTTGGCAAGATTAAAATCCAAGCTATCTGGAAGTTGTCGTTTTTCAAATTGTTGCGCGCGCAAACGAACATCTGAAACTCGGCTCTCTGGCAATGGGTGAGTCAGTAAAAATGCCGGTGGTTTATATTTGTAACGAATTTGCGCTGCAAGTTTAGTTAAAAACTCACTCGAAGCGTAGGGGTCAAACCCTGCGTTATTGAGCGTTTGCATACCAATACGATCAGCTTCTTGCTCCGCAGAGCGACTGTGAGTTAATTGGCTAAATGCACTTTGTGTTTGACTTGCTGAAATAATTGCAATCCCCGCATCGGGTGATACCACAGTCGCTAAAATACCAGCAATCATCCCAGCGATTGTCATTGCGCTGTTATCTTGCTGCTGTTGCAAGCGGCGTGCAAGGTGGCGCTGTGTTACGTGAGCTATTTCGTGCCCTAATACCGAAGCAAATTGGCTCTCATTATCCGATTGTGCAATTAAGCCTGTGTGTACACCTACATGCCCACCATAAAAAGCAAATGCATTTATTTCAGGGTTGTTGATCCAAAAAAATGAAAATGGAAAACGTACATCATTGGCACTGGCCACCAGTTTTCGGCCAAGTGTGGTTAAGTATTCATCAAGCACTGGGTCGTTAATGACTGGCGAAGAGCCACGAATTTGCATCATCATCACTTTACCAATCGCTTGTTCTTTTTCAAGAGGTAAGGCTTGTAATGCTGAAGTACCAAGATCAGGTAGTGTAAAACTGGATTGCGCCTTTAATGGCTCACTTACCAGCACACTAAATGTTAAAAGTGTACTGAATAATGTAATAAAGGCTGATTTAAGCTGCATTTTATTCCTTGTTTTGGTTTTCACCGAGCATCAGTTTTGCAATGTCAATTTCGTCACTGCATGCTCTGCTGTCTCGTTCGCATAATTGATATAACTCTTTGATTGTGACCCCATCTAGCTTTACAACGTTCAATTCTCTTTGTAAAAAACTAATGATTTTATGCACAACTTTATGTGCGTGTAAAATAAGCGCCTTATCTGCTTTATCCCCACGCTCAAAGTAAAAGCCAATAAATTTATGTAATTGATTAATGCGGATCAAGCTTTTCATTGAAACCGGATCCCACTCTTTAAACTCCATGAATCGGTTATCTTTTACGTAAGTATCTATTGTGGCGTCTTTAGCGTAGGGTAGAGCCCACAATTCGAAGCCTCTGTCTGTGAATACTTGATGTAACGCAATCCGTGGTTTATTAACACAGTGAATTTCTCCAAAAGTGTCTTCATGTCCGTCTAATAGATCGAGGTTCCAATTACGTTTATCAATGATTCTTTTCACTGCATTATCAAAACCATGCTCTAATATCCCCTCTGACTCACTAACAGATGAGGCCACCAAGTGATAGAAAGGCGGGAGTTCGCCCCAATTTATTTGTTTTTTATACCAGTTAATTTCTTTAAGCGTTGGATTACTGGGTAGTTGCGCTTTATTATGCGTACCAGACATTAACTTATCCTTACTACAAATTATGTTATAAGGATAAACTATTGCGATGCGTGTTTTAAGAAAAAGTTACATTTGTTATCAACACCGCTGATATGAGACTTATTATTCATTTTTATAGAGTAGATAATTGGTTATGCTAGAACAAGATTTGCGAGGATTTACATGCCCACAGCAATTTATACAATTTAAGTTAGCATTACGCGAAGCGGTCAAAACTGAGCAAGCTATTAAGTTCACTTTTTTGGCGCATCAATCGACTCGAGATATTGAACGTTTTTTGCAAAAAAATCATTACCTTTACCAATTAGAGCAACAACATGGGTTGTTAATCGTGGAGCTAAATCGTGTTTGAATATGTAAAAACGTGGTATGAAAGGAAGTTTTCAGATCCACATTCTGTGACGTTATTATTTTTACTACTGGCGCTAATGGCAATGTTTTATTTCTTTGGTGCGTTTATCGTACCGGTATTAATTGCATTGGTCATTGCCTATCTACTTGATTGGCCAGTAGCGCACATAGAGCGGCTTGGCTTGCATCGTTTTACTGCTACTATTATCGTGATGTTGATTTTTTCAGGTTTAATGTTGACTTTAGTTATTGGTATGGGGCCTGTTCTTTGGCAGCAAGCTAGTAACCTAGTACAAGAAACGCCACACATGATAGAGCAAGGAAAGTCTTTCTTATTGCATTTACCTGAGCAGTACCCCAGTTTAATTAGTGCAGAGCAAGTACAGTCAGTGGTCACAAGTGTCGAAACTAAAGCCATTGAATTTGGTCAAGTGCTGTTATCGGTGTCTTTAACGTCATTAAAAGATGTCGTGGCTTGGCTTATTTACCTAATTTTGGTGCCCCTACTAGTGTTCTTTATGCTCAAAGATAAGCTTGAATTGATCGGCAGTGCTGAAAAACTGATACCAAAACAGCGTCGATTAATATTGCAGGTGTGGCACGAAATGAACCAGCAGATCATGAATTATATTCGTGGCAAAGTGTTTGAAATTTTGATTGTTGGTGCTGTCTCGTTTATCGCGTTCACTATTTTTGATTTACGCTATGCCGCGTTATTAGGTGTATTGGTTGGTCTATCGGTGCTCATTCCGTTTGTGGGCGCGGCTTTAGTGACTATTCCGGTTGCAGCTGTAGCACTATTTCAGTTTGGTTTAGAAACACAATTTTGGACGATATTAATTATTTATGGCGTTATTCAGGCGCTAGATGGCAATGTATTAGTGCCGTTACTGTTTTCTGAAGCGGTTGATTTAAATCCAGTGTTTATTATTGTCGCAGTATTGTTTTTTGGTGGTTTATGGGGATTTTGGGGGGTGTTTTTTGCCATCCCACTCGCTTCTCTAGTGAAAGCGCTACTCAACGCTTGGTCAACTAAATATGAAGAAGTCGCGAGCGAAGAAAACTAGCTTTAGTCATAAATAGCATAGATAACGCACTTGAGAGACTAATTGATTATTACGCAATGCATTAATTTTATGTAGAATGGGTTATAAGATATATCTTTTAGTAATATGGTGCGTTTTTTAATGTCTGATCTATTATTCCCTACTGACACTTCGTCACAAATTTACCTTGATGCAAACGCAACGACTCCCGTGCTACCTTGTATTGCCGAGGTTGTGTCACACACCATGCAAATTTGCTTTGGTAATCCGTCTTCTTCACATATTACTGGCATTCAAGCTAAGCATTTATTAGAGCAAACTCGTCAAAAAGCGCGTGATGTCATTGGCGCGCAGCAGGGGGGTATTTTATTTACTTCAGGGGCGACAGAAGGCATTCAAACGGCTGTTGTGTCGACGTTAATTGCTGCTAAAAATCACACTATTAAAAACCCCGTTTTATTATATGGTGCAACTGAGCATAAAGCGGTACCAAATACATTAATACACTGGAATAGCGTATTAGGCATTAACGCTAAAGTGCTTGCGATACCTGTTTCAAATGATGGTCTATTAGACTTAGAATTTATCGCTGAGCATGCTAGAAATGCATTGATGATTTGTACTATGGCTGTAAATAATGAAACCGGTGTTTATCAAGATTTAACGGCCATTGAAGCAGTAATTCGCAGTCATAATGCTGACGTTGCTTGGATGGTTGATTGTGTACAAGCTTTAGGTAAAACGGCACTTGCTTTAAGTGATACCAGTATAGACTATGCGCCTTTTTCAGGCCACAAGCTCTATGCACCTAAGGGGATTGGTGTGTTGTATATTCGTCAAGGCAGTGCATACACCCCATTTATTGCTGGGGGGGGCCAAGAAAGTGGGATGCGATCAGGCACTGAAAACTTACCCGGTATTGCAGGACTTAACAAATTATTTTCCTTATTACTTGATAAAGCAAACGACACGTTTAAATCACTTGATGTGTTGCATAGCTACCGTGAACAATTGCAGCATGCGTTAGTTGATACCTTCGGCAGTTTAACATTTAACCATGACTTTGATTTATCAGTACCAACCACTTTAAACTTTTCGGTTGATGAACTAAGCAGCAAAGAAGTAATGGATTTATTTGATGCGGCCGGTATTCGTATCAGTGGCGGCTCTGCGTGTAGCTCAGGGGCGAGTCGCAGCTTTGTTCTTGATGCTATGGGGGTGAGTGATTGGCGTAGTGAAAATGCAATACGTTTATCATTTGGACCTGCGACAACCCAAGCTGAAATAACCACAGCTTGTACACGTATTCGTTCACTTAAACCTATATTACAAGCAAACTGTTTAATGGTGTCTGATTCATCATTACCGTTGCAAGAAGTATGTGCCTTAGGACTCACTCAATTTAGACACCAAGGTGCATGTTGTTGGCTTTATGTCAGCCAAAATAAGCACGCGGTGATTATTGATCCGATTGTAGAGCTCATTCCACGCCTTGAAAAAATAGTGCATACCCAAAATTTAACTGTAGCAGCGATTTTAGATACTCACGCACATCAAGAACGCTGTGCTGCAACAGCGTTGTTAGCACAAGCCCTAAAGTTCAGTTTTGCTGACACAGATCAATTAGGTTGGCCAATTTCACAGGATCGGATTGAATTGTCAGAGTGCACAATAGAACGGATCGCAACACCAGGTCACAGTGAAGATAGTGTTAGTTATTTATTAAAGTGTAATGACTCACACCAAGTACGCTTCTGCTTTTGTGGCGATCTACTGCTTCCAGCAGGGCTTGGTAATACAGCTATTGATGGTGGTAATGCGTTAGTGATGGCACATTCATTACGGCAACTATCTCAATGCTTGGACAATTCGACAGTGATCTGCTCAGGGCATGATTACCAGCAATGTTTTGCGATTAATTGGCAAGTGCAACAACAGCAGACACCGTTATTGAAGGCACTATTAACGAATGAAATAACAGATGCCGAATTCTCACAGCAAAAACACCACAGTGACGAGTGCAACCTATCGAAATTTGCAACTTTGTGCGGCTATGCAGATAGTTTACAGCACAGTACAGCGTATGAGGTAAATGCAGCGCAAGCGAAAGAAATGTTAATACTTGCAGATGTCCATTTAATTGATACCCGAGAACCCTATGAGCATGGCGCTAATGATATTTCTCAGCAATTAGCAATTACCCCTGATCGTGTGATGAATATTCCGCTTAGTAGAATGGCAAATGCGTTGGTAGATGGGCAATTGAATACGCAAAATAAATATATTTTACTTTGTCGCAGTGGTAATCGCTCAAAACAAGCGGCTACTAATTTATCTCAACTTGGCTTTACCCAAGTGTATAACCTCAGCGGTGGTATGGCATTACTTTAATTAAAAGTGCCTAACAACAATAAAGGCGCTTACAAGCGCCTTTATTGTTGTTAGTAACGTGGCAATGCTATTGTTTGGGTCCTGAGCTTTCTCTTACAACAATAGAGGGAGTAAACGAAGTAATGATGTCTTTATCTTGATTGCGTGCCCCTCGGGTTTTTGTGAAGAGCAAGCGTGCTGCATGTTGAGATATAATATCATTTGCTTGGTGTGCGGTGGTTAGTTTTGGCCATGTCTGGCGTGAGAAGGGTGAATCCTCAAAGCCGGTAATGGATAATTGCTCAGGAATAGCGATACCCATTAAGCGTGATGCAAACAAGGCTCCAGCGGCCATTTCATCGTTACCACCTAAGATGGCGGTGATCGCCAGTTTGTTGTTGTCGGCTAGTAATGTTTTTGCGCCTTCAACACCAGATTCAAAAGAGTACTTACCATCATACACAAAGTCACAGTTAAATTTTACTTGATGATCTGCCAGTGCGGCTTTATAGCCTTCAAGACGCTCTGATGTGGATTTATGCTCTTTATCACCACAAATGAAGCCTATATTTTCATGGCCATGTGCAAGTAAATGAGTAGTGATTTCATACGCGGCTTTGTAATCGTTTACATAAATACAGGTATCTTGATCATCATCAGTGGGTCGCCCAGATAGGACGCGAACGTAGTGAATATTTAATTCATCTAACAAATTAGTGATGCTACTTTGCTCTGATAATGGAGGGGTGAGTACAAGCCCTGCTAGACGAGAGCGTTTTATCATAGTGATAAAGTCTGCTTCCATATTGGCATCAGTGTAAGTACAAGGGTGGATCACCAATTCATAGCCTTCGTCTTTGCAGCGAGAGAGCACACCATTTTGCATATCAATAACATAATAGGCATTGGGGTTGTCATAGACTAAACCTACAGTAAATGATGACGTACCGGCTAGATTTCGCGCTGCAAGGTTAGGTTGGTAATTCAACTCATTGACAGCTTCCATCACGATATCGTAAGTTTTTTTACGAACAGAAGGTTCTTTGTTGATCACCCGTGAAACTGTTTTCATCGACACTCCGGCGAGTCTCGCTACATCATTTATAGTTACTTTCATAGAGTTACTTTTAGGTTATTGTTTTAGTGTTGTCTTGTTCCTGCGATGAGTATTTATGAGTAGACTTAGCAGTGCTCTATTCATTAATTCTTCATCTAGACCAGTTAGTGTATCTAATGTTCAACAAAATTAGCAGTAAAATAATTGAGATAATTTTTATGATACCGGTGTCAAATGAGTAAAAGTGCGTTATTATCTCGATTGTAAAATATAAAAGTAGCTTATTGACAGCGTTGTCATTTTAACTTATCGTTAACTTCGTTTGTAGGTTAATACGCTATCAGTTCACTTTATTTATATAAAGATAGTTACAAATCAGTTTGTTGCAAGTTTAAGGGGATGTTAAAAAATGAGTTGTCGTTCACAGTTAGCTAGTTGGCAAGCATTACAAACAAGTGCAAATAAGATGAAGGAAATTCATCTTAAAGATTTATTTGCCAATGACAGCACTCGATTCGAGCAATTTTCGACTCAAATCCCTGGTGTTTTATTTGATTATTCAAAGCAATTGATTGATAACAATGTGGTCACTCAATTGATTTCTTTAGCGCAAGAGTGCGATATCGCCACTTGGCGTGACAAAATGTTCAGCGGTGAAAAAATCAATATCACTGAAGATAGAGCGGTTCTTCATACAGCGCTTCGTAATCGCAATGAATCATCGCTAGTTGTTGATAATGAGAATGTAAGCTCGGTGGTGAACGCTGAATTACAAAAGATTAAGTTGTTCGTGAATAAAGTTCGCAGTGGACAATGGTTAGGTTATACCGGTAAAGCGGTTAAAGATGTTGTCAGTATTGGTGTAGGTGGCTCAAATTTAGGGCCGCAAATGGCAACTGAAGCGCTGAAAAGCTACGCTGATGACACTTTGAAAGTGCATTATGTTTCAAATGTCGATGGTGTGCAAATCGCTTCTGTTTTGAAAGAGATTGATCCAGAAACGACGTTGTTTGTGATTTCATCAAAAACGTTTACTACATCAGAAACCATGACCAATGCAAAAACTGCCGTTGCGTGGTTTTTAGAATCAGCGAATGACAAGCAAGCGATTGCAAAACACTTTGTAGCTGTAAGTACTAACTTAGAAAAAACGGCTGCATTTGGCATTGCCGATGAAAACGTATTCACTATGTGGGATTGGGTTGGTGGTCGCTTTTCATTATGGAGTGCGATAGGATTACCAATCGCATTATACTTAGGCTTTGAGGCCTTTGAAGCCGTGCTTGATGGTGCATTTGAAGTAGATGAACATTTTAAAACAGCTGAGTTTCAGGAAAACATTCCACTTTTGATGGCATTATTAAGTGTGTGGAACACCAGCTTCTTAGGTTTTGATTCACAGGCCATTTTGCCTTACGACCAAGCATTGCATATGTTGCCAGCTTATTTACAGCAAGGTGAGATGGAAAGTAATGGTAAGCATGTAAACTTTGCGGGCAATACCGTGCCGTATACTACAGTGCCAATTATCTGGGGTATGACAGGTATCAATGGTCAACATGCCTTTTATCAGTGTTTGCATCAAGGAAACGTTGTTGTACCCGCTGATTTTATTGCGTCAATTAAGCCGCAAATCAACGTAGGTGAGCACCACGATATATTATTATCGAATTTCTTTGCGCAAACCGAAGCAATGATGATGGGTGTTGATGCACAGCAAGTGCGTGCAGATTTAACAGCCAAAGGTAAAACTGAGGCTGAAATCACGCAGTTGCTGAATCATAAAATTCATCAAGGTAATCGTCCAACGACATCAATGTTGTTAGACACCGTAGATGCCAAAACAGTGGGTCGTTTAATCGCTTTGTATGAGCACAAGATTTTCTGCCAAGGTATCATCTTAGCGATATGTTCGTTTGATCAATGGGGTGTTGAATTAGGTAAAGGTTTAGCATCAAAAATTGAAGCTGAGTTATTGGATGACAGTGTCACTCACCCTCATGATAGCTCAACAAATGGTTTAATGAGCTACTATAAACAACGACGAGCACAGTAAAAAATTCGCACAGTATAATGAGTTGTATTGTGCAACCAAATACCTTTGAACGGGTAGCGCTGGAGTTCTTAGGGCCTGTGTATTTGTGAGAGGATATACAGAGCCCCTAAGACTCATTTAATTACCAGTTTACTATGAGTAAAGCTGGAACAATATTCAGCACTAAAGACAAGCGAATTCAACAGGCTTTTTCTCGATCACGATGCCAAAAAGCTGACATCATCTAAACAATAAGAATGTATGCCTGTACTATCAATAACAGATAGTCGACAACGAGGCATAGCAAACGTAGAGAGTAAATTATGCTAAATCCTTTTGATATTGTAATTTTTGGGGGCGGTGGTGATCTTGCATTACGCAAATTATTACCAGCAATGTATCGCGCATATCAAGAAGGCAACCTTCCGCAAGGTTCACGTATTTTACCGACGGTTCGTGAAGAAAGTAAACGTGCGGAATATATAGAAACAGCTCACCAAGCATTAAAAGAGTTTTTAAGTAAAGGTGAGTTTAACGCCAAAGACTGGAAAGCTTTTTCCGCGTGTTTAGTACCTGTCGTAACTAACGTTACCGAAGCGGATGACGATTGGGACAAACTAAAAACAATTCTTAATGAACATGATGAAGATAAATCTCGCGTATTTTATTTGTCACTTCCTCCAGCCGTTTATGGCAGTTGTTGTGAAATATTATCCACGAAAGGTCTTATCACACCAACATCTCGTGTTGTAGTCGAAAAGCCAATAGGCTATTGCGGTAGCTCGGCTGAAGAGATCAATGCAAAAATTGCTGAGTATTTTACTGAAGAGCAAATTTTCCGTATCGATCACTACTTGGGTAAAGAAACCGTTCAGAATTTAATGGCATTGCGCTTTTCAAATTCAATATTTGAAAATATGTGGGATGCTAAATCAATTGATAATATTCAAATCAGCTTATCTGAAACCGTAGGCCTTGAAAGTCGCGCTGGTTTTTACGATAAAGCCGGTGCATTACGTGATATGGTGCAAAACCATTTATTACAGTTGCTATGTTTAGTGGCAATGGAATCACCAAACAAATTAAATGCCAGCAGTATTCGTACTGAAAAATTAAAAGTATTAGAGTCACTTCGTCCACTTGTAGGAACGGATGTAGACGACAATATTATTCGTGGTCAATATGTACCAGGCGATTTAGCGGGTAAAATAGTTCCAGGTTACCTTGAAGAACTTAATGAAGGTTCGAGTAAGACAGAAACCTTCGTTGCTATTCGTGCGCACATTGATAACTGGCGTTGGGCTGGTGTGCCATTTTACTTGCGTACAGGTAAGCGTATGGCTAAACGTTGTGCTGAAATTGTGGTTGAATACAAAAAAGTTTCACATAACGTGTACGGCGATAACGTAGGAAAAATTGAACCAAACCGCTTAGTTATTCGTCTGCAACCTGAAGAGACAATTCAATTAACCTTGATGTCAAAACGTCTTGATAATCTTGAGATGCAACTTGAGCCTGTAACTATGAATATTGAGCTTTCCCAAGCTTATAGTAATGGTTTTCACTCCGATGCGTACAAACGTTTAATGCTTGATGCTGCAGCAAATAACCCATCATTGTTTATACATCGTGACGAAGTACGTCAGGCATGGAAATGGATTGACCCTATTATTGAGCGTTGGCAAGAAAAAGGTAAACCGGCCTTATACCGTGCTGGTAGCTGGGGACCAGATGATGCTGACGAATTATTAGCTGAAAATAACCATGTTTGGTTTAACACTGGCGATAAGGTATAAGCATGGCAACCATCGTAGAAAAGTTTTTTGACTCAAAAGATGCATTAACAGCAGAGTTATCAGCAACGCTTGAACAAAGCCTAGTTGATGGTATTGAAGCGAGTGGACGTGCAGTACTTATGGTATCAGGTGGTTCATCTCCTGCACCTGCATATAAACACTTATCTAATTTAGCTTTAGATTGGGCGAAAATCGACGTTGCCATGGTCGATGAGCGCTGGGTTGATGCAGAGCATGATAAAAGTAATGAAGCGTTCATAAAAAGCACATTACTACAAAACCATGGCGCCGATGCAAACTTTATCACAATGAAGAATAGTGCTGCTACAGCTCAGCAGGGCAGCGCAGAATGTGAAGCCGCATATCAGCAGCTTAAACGTCCATTTGATGTGACTATTTTGGGGATGGGTCCTGACGGCCATACAGCTTCATTATTTCCACATGCTAAAGGTCTTGAATACGGACTAACGACATCAGACTTGGTATGTGCAATTAACGCTATTGAAAGTGACGTGACAGGCAGTATTACTGAGCGTATGACTTTGACGTTGGCAGCCATAGCCCAATCTAAAGTTGTTAAGTTGTTGATAAGCGGTGAAGAAAAGCTAGCTGTTTATAAAGCTGCAAAAGCTGGTGGTGATGTCAATGATATGCCGTTGCGTGCAGTATTAAATCACCCAAGCATTAATATTGAAGTTTATTGGGCACCATAAGTATATAGTTGCTCAACACTTTAAAATGCAGACTTTTAAGTCTGCATTTTTTGTTTTCAGCTAAAATTAGCTCATTGTATAGCTGAGGCTGCACACTTGAGTTTATGTGAAAATTGCCACCTGACACTAATCGATTAAATGTTTAACTTAAACTAAGACGTTGACAGCGTTATGAATTTTTAAGTAGAACAGTAACATGTCAAAAATTTCACCTTGTTATTACTGTGTCTATCAGTCACTGCAAATAGTCTGAGTTAACACGATTGACCTTAATGTATTCTTTCGATAGTTAGCTACGATAAATGGAATACTCACGAAATAAAGGTAGACATAAGTAGTATAGGTCTTTATAATTGAAAAATGACAACGCTGTCATTGATATTGATAACCATTTACTCAAGTTCCCCTTAGGTAGATTATTTGCCCTAATTTACCAAATAATGAGTGTCAATAGGTGCGTTTTATTACAGCTAATCGAATTAATATTATTGTAGTTTAAACGAGTATTGTTCCACTTGTAAGGATCAGGTGGAACGTTTTTTTTACACTTTGACTTATCAAAAATCTTAAAATTACCTAAAATCGTACATTTGCTTTTCTCTTTTTTGACATATTCATGTTATATTCACGCCGTTAAAAAGTAACAATCCATAAAGTTCATTATTTTTATTTCTTTTAATTTCAATTGCTTAGTGTTTTTATAGCTATTTTTTTACACAATATAGCTAAAAAGATGTAGCACAATTGTAATTTAGAGTGTATGGTTTGTTACTAGATGACAACGCTGTCATCATCACTGGGCAGAAGTGATAAATAAAACCAACAAAATGATTCAAGGGGAATCCTGTGTTAGCTAAAAATTTTAAAAAAAGCTTATTAGCAGTAAATATCGGTCTTGTAATGAGTGCCGGATTCACTGGTGCTGCATTCGCAGCTGAAGAAACGCAAATCAAAGAAGACGTTGAAGTCATTGAAGTACGTGGTATTCGTGCCTCAACTAAAGCTGATATTAACAACAAACGCTTTGCAAATGCAGTTGTTGATTCTATTACTGCTGAAGATATTGGTAAATTTCCAGATAAAAACGTTGCTGAATCACTTTCACGTATTACGGGTGTTGGTGTAAGTCGAGAGTTTGGTGAAGGTGAGAAGATCACTGTTCGTGGTTCTGATCCTACTAAAAACCGTACTTTACTTAATGGTCAAAACGTAGGTACAGCTGATTGGTTTATTCTTGATAATCCATCACGTAGCTTTAACTTCACTATGTTACCATCTTCTTTGGTAAGTAACTTGGAAGTTTATAAGTCACCAGAAGCGCGTTTAGACGAAGGTTCGATCGGTGGTACAGTAATTCTTCATACTCGTAAACCTCTGGACTTAGACTCTGGTACGACTCACATCAACCTTCAAAGCCAATATTCAGAAACATCTGAAGAGCATGACCCACTAATTGAAGGTTTATTTTCATGGAAAAATGAAGATGAAAAGTTTGGTATTTTAGTTTCTGGCTCTAAATCAGACCGTACAGTTCGTCGTGAAGGCTTTGAAGTGCTAGGTTGGGATGCACAAGATGATGGTACATACACACCTCGTACTATGGGTGTACCAGTATTCCGTCAAGACCGTGAAAGAACAACATTATTTACAGCAATTCAATTTGCACCATCAGATGATTTTAGTGCTACTTTAAACATCTTAGATTCAAATATGGATGTGAATAACACGAACTCAAACTATCTACTTATGAATCCAGCATCTAACGCTACCCTAAGTTACGAAGGGGAAAATGCTGTGTATGGAAGTGGTGGTACTGATGTTCGCTGGAATCACATTAACCGTATTTCAAGCACTGACACAAGCTCAATTCATTTAGATATTGATTTTGCAACAGATTCTTTCAGCATGAATGTTGAGTTAGGTACAACCGAGGCTGAAGGTGGTACTTTGAATGAAACGTCTTGGGAGTATGGTGGTCAAGGCGATTATAACTTTGATTTAACGGGAAGCACACCAACGGTTAATGCAGGTGTTGATGGTACTGATCCTTCTAAATTTAATGGCGGCTGGATCTGGGGTGGTAATAAGCCAACGACAGACGAAGAAAGTTATGGTCAAGTAGATTTTGATATTCCTGTTGATATGGGCGCATTCACTGCTATTAAAGTGGGTGTGAAGTATCGTGACCAGAAACGTACTCAAGATAGAGAAGCGTACAGCTGGCACTGGGGTTATGCAAACGATGGTGTTAGTGCTAACTACATGAGCCAAATTATTGGTACTGATTGCCCTACTTTAGCACAATGTGACCTTGCTATTGGTTCTGATTCAGTAGGTGCTGATGTTGTAAATGGTGATATCACGCAGCAATTAACGCATAACAGCGCTAAAATGTTTGAACTTGGCTTAGGTCCAGACGCATCATATGCAGCACACAAAGTACTTGGCGAAATATTTGCAGTTGAAGAGAAAAAGACCTCATATTACATTCAGGGTGACTTCTCTGGTGATGATTTCCGAGGTAACATAGGTGTTCGTGTTGCGAAGACTGATCAAGACTCTTCAGGTTATTTATTCTCTTCTGATTCAGCAGGTCTATTAACAGTTGATAATCCAGGCTTGAATCCTGATTTAGTTCCATCAACGCTTGAGTGGGTAACAGAATCGCGTAGTTATACTGAAATTTTACCTAACTTTAACTTGTCATATGATTTAGCTGAAGATCAAATTGTTCGCTTATCAGCGGCAAGAACAATGGCTCGTCCTAACTTTTTTGATATCTCACCAATTACAGCACCTGGTGATTTAGGTGAAGATAACCCAACAGCGCAAGCGGGTAATCCTAACTTAGACCCACAGTTAGCTAATCAGTTTGATGCTGCATGGGAATTTTATTTTGATGAAGCATCACTTTTTGCAATAACATTATTTTATAAAGATATTGAAAGCTACCAAACCTCTGGTACCTACATGCAAGACTTCTACGACCAAGAAGAAGATATGTGGATCAGTGCGACAGTAACACGTCCAGAAAATGGTCCTGGTGGAACGACTACAGGTCTAGAAGCTACATTGCAGTATGACTTAGGTGGTGGTTTTGGTGTATCAGCGAACTATACTTATACTGATGCAAAAAATGATGGCGAACGTGATGTTATGAACCCGGGTTCTGGCTTAGTAATGGGCGCATCAGAAAATATGTTAAACGCTTCAGCATTTTATGAAGATGACTTATTTTCAGTGCGTGCAATGTACAACTATCGTACTGAATGGTACAAAGGTCTACATTCTTCAGGCGCAGAGCTATGGAATGATGACTATGGTCAATTAGACTTCACTACAACTGTAAATGTTACAGAAAATATTTCTGTTGTGTTTGAAGGTATTAACTTAACGAATGAAAAAGTAGTTGAGTACAATACAAGTAAAGACCGAGTTCTATCAATTTATGAAAATGGTCGCCGATTTGTTCTTGGTGCTAATTTCCGCTTCTAAGATTCAACTCATATAAAAAATGCCGCAACTTAGCGGCATTTTTTGTTTATCCTGCTTGCTATACTAATACCAATCGACTTAAATATTTAACCATTCTAGCGGGCTAAATAAAGCGCTAACTGCGTTATAAATTTTTCATGTAGAACAACTACATGTCAAAATTTATGCCTTGTTATCACTCCATTTACCTGTCGCTATAAATGGTCAGTAACTTAACACGATTGGTATAATGTGCTATTACACACTATCATTTTCATGAGTTAAATTACTTATAAGTTCAAGTTAAATAATATAGTAATTAAATTATTATTAATGAATTTAGTTATTTAAATGGCGTGTTTTAAACTTCCATAAAACTGAGTGTTTTAATTTTTTATTCTTGAAGCTAGAGCTTTATATGCCTGCTCTATTTTGCTTTTGTTGCCACTTAATATACCGTCATAACTTTTAGTTTTGTTATTGAAAGGATCTGATTTATTAAAAACATAATAATCAAATATTTTTTGCCATGACTTTCTCTGGTGCTCAGGTAAATGCCTAATTGTTAAAATGCTGTGTAATAAACTATCAGAATAATCGCTGTTTATACCCTGTTCATTGATTTCATTTTTCCACCAATAATTAATTAATATATTAATTTTTTCAGTTGCTTTTACATTATGCCACCACAGTGGTGGAATAAATAAAGCCTCTCCTTCATTTAATGATGCTTTTAACACTTGATCTTTTACATTAGAAAATTTTGGAAACTTAGTCAGATCTGGTTGCGAAAAATCGACCTGACTAACGGCGGGCCCTGCTATGGAAAAATCCAGTGGCGCCACATATAAATTTGAAATAGCTTCGGCAGGTAGCAGGTAAAAAGTTCTTTTTCCACAAAGGTTTAAAGCTATATTATGCTCGCAATCATAGTGTCCTGGCACTGTTGTGGCATTGCCTATCCAAATTCGAGGGTCAATATTTGCTAAAAAGTCTGGAGAAGGGTTATTGTTTAAAAATGAAGTTAAGCAATCTTTAACTAGAGCACTTTGCACTGCAATGACATCGCTATTATTCAACTTTAAATTAAGGATCAGCTTTTTAAGTACAGCAGGAAAAGGAGCATCGTACTTTTTAAAAGTATATGCCTCAAAAGTATCATCTGAAAAACCTATTAATCCATTGTGTTTTTCATCAATAACTAAAGTATTAACAAGCTCATTTTTTGCTTGGCTTATTAAATGTTGTAATATTCTTTCTTTAGAATGTTTTGCAATTTCTAATGATGGCCAACTATCAAATAAATTGGTTAAAATTATTGGTGTGTCTTTTCTTTCAAGATAACGTTTTAAGTTATCAATTTCTGCAACATTAATTCGTTGTATTTTCATCCTTTAACTTACCTTGAATACATGTTATTTTTAGTAAAATAATAACATATAGATGAGTGATTTATGTCAGAAAATTATGAAATATTTAGCTTAGAAAAACATAAAAAATATTCTGTTAAAATTAGTGAGGAATATTCACACGCTAGCCATCTTCACATGGTAAGTATAGTACCTAGCGAAATTGCAAAGGTAGCACTAAACTTCCCAATTTCTTTTATTAAATCAAAAACAGATAGTTATCATATGGTGGCTATTTTAGGTTTGCAAGCAGGCTCTAATGTATTTATCGATGATGGTCACTTTGAAACGGTTTATGTCCCGCAAAATATATCTAAGTACCCTTTTTCGTTAGCAAAAAATGCTGAAGGGGACATCGTAATTGCGATTAATTCAGATGAGTTGAATGATCTAGGTGAAGGGGTTGCTTTAGTTGCTGGTGATGGGCAACCATCTGCGTATATGCTTGAAAAGCAAAAGCAATTAAAGCACTTAGCTGAACAAGAAGTGATTTGCAATCAGTTTATTGAAACGCTAAATGAATTAGGTTTGCTTATTGAACAACGCTTTAAGTTTGATTTAGGGGATGGAAACAAGCAGCAGATTTCCGGTTTATTTTCGGTCGACCGAGAGTTATTGAATGCATTAAGTGATGACGATTTACTCTCATTACAAAAAAATGGCATGCTTGAGGCTATTTATTCGCATTTAATTTCTTTGGGGCAGTTTCAGCGTCTTATTGACAAATCAGCTAAAAGTTAAATACATGAAACGAGTATAAGTTATTTTGCGGTTAACTTTGTATTTATATGTGAAGAAGGTTCACTTCAATAAAAGCTCAGCGTACAAATTGCAACAAACATTTCACTTCCATTTTTGTGGCAAAACCTTTAGCCTTAGGGCACTAACAGCAAAATAAATTTATTTATATAATAACGGAGCAGTAACATGGCGGAGCAACAAGTACAGCCTTTACACAACGAAAAGCATGCCAACACTAAAATTCAAAATGGCATTAATGTAGAATTTTTAAAAACTCAACACTTAGTGCCAGTTGTTGCACATGAGTTTGCGCGTGTAGCAAATGAGTTCCCTATGTCTTTCGTTAAAAATAACGAAACAGGTCAATTTCAAGCGGTAGCAATGTTTGGTTTAGAGCCAGGCGAAAACCTTTTTGTACAAGATGGTAAATGGACTGCAGCGTTTGCACCTATGGCAACAACACGCTACCCACTTGGTTTGGTTAAACACCCACAAGAAGATCAATACGGTATCGTAATTGACGAAGCAAGCCCATTAGTGGGTGAGGCTGAAGGCAATGCATTATTCGAAAACGGTGAAGAAACTGATTACTTAAAGCGTCGTAAAGAAGCCTTAGTATCATTCATTGAGTTTTCTCATGTAACAGAAGCATTCACTAAGTATCTTGCTGATAAAGAACTTTTAGTAGCTCAAACATTAACTGTTGATATCAAAGGCGAGAAAAAAGACATTAACGGTATTTACCTTATCGATGAGAAAAAACTTAACGAGTTAAGCGATGAAGAGTTCTTAGAACTCCGTAAGCGTGGTTACCTAGCTCCGATTTACTCATTCTTAACGTCTACGCACCAAGTAGCACGTTTGGCTCGTTTAAAAGCGCAACAAGCGTAATTTATACGAACTACTAAAAAGCGCCATTTGGCGCTTTTTTTGTATCTTTTATCTGGTTAGGCTTGTAATTTAGCACAAGTTTATTCACATTGGAGGTACTTACTTCCAACACAAGTTACCTGTATGAACAAGTCACTTTTTAGCGCGTTACTCACTGCGTGCTGTTTAACGTTAAGTCCATTAGCTATCGGTGCGCCAGCATCGACTCAATCTAGCCCGTTTGCAATTGCAATCCATGGTGGTGCTGGTACGATTGAAAAAAGCCGTTTTACCCCTGAACAAGACAAAGCCTACCGAGCAAAGTTACAAGAAGCGGTTGAAACAGGCTATAAAGTGCTTGAGCAAGGTGGCCAAAGCCTTGATGCAGTGACTGCGGCAATTAATGTGTTAGAAAACTCTCCGTACTTTAATGCAGGACGTGGAGCGGTGTATACATATGATGGCAGCCATGAATTAGATGCATCGATTATGGATGGTCGCGATCGTCAAGCGGGCGCTGTAGCTGGGGTTAAACATATAGAAAACCCAATAAATTTAGCTCGTTTGGTAATGGAAGAGTCGGTACATGTGATGCTCAGTGGTCAGGGGGCCGAAGAATTTGCTAAAGAGCAGGGTGTCCCTTTGGTTGAAAACAATTTATTTGACACTGAAAATCGCTATAAAGCTTTGCTAAAAGCCAAAGAGAAATTAGATAAAGCAAAAGCCACCAGTAAAGATTATCAGGCAGCTCATCACGCATTACCGGTAAATTATAAAATGGGCACAGTTGGTGCGGTTGCGCTGGATAAAAACGGTAATTTAGCGGCGGGTACCTCAACAGGCGGTATGACGGCGAAACGTTTTGGCCGTATTGGTGATGCGCCAGTGATAGGCGCGGGAACTTTCGCTGAAAATGAATCATGCGCGGTATCTGCTACCGGACATGGTGAGTATTTTATACGCTACAATGTCGCTGCAGATATTTGTGCCCGAGTTAAATATCAAAATAAAACCATTGGTCAAGCTGGTGATGAGGTGATTAACGGTGTGCTCAAACCTATAGGTGGCACTGGAGGGGTCATTATTGTTGATAATAAAGGAAATATTAGTTTACCGTTTAATACCAGCGGTATGTATCGTGCAAGCAAATCGAATACGCAGGCTACTTATGTGGCGATTTTTGATGATGAGTAAAATGGTTAGGCTTAAGCTAACTGATTATTTATGAGCTGCTCACGTTTTCGTTCATAATCAGCTTTTATAATCTCCAGTGCATTTAGCACATCTTCTGGAGCAACCTCGTGTTGCTCCAAGAGCATAATCAAGTCAACGGCAAGTTTTACATGAGTGGGCGCTTGTTCAAGTTCTTTAGTCATCTAAGTTCTTCTTTTTTGCGATTTGGCTTATCGCGACATCAATCGCTATATTAACACGCTCTTGTATATGAATACGTTCTACTTGTGGTAAATAAAATTCCATATCAACATCATAGCGAATATAACGTGCAGGTAGTTGATTGAGTACAGTGCAACAAAAGTCGGCCATTACATCTTCACTATAACTTTTTTCAAGTTGTCGTTTACCGATCTCTTCAATTACAATTTTTTCATAATAGTTGTGGATATCGTCATGTAATCGCACAGTATTGCCTGCTACGTCATTTATCATTGTATTTAGTCTATACCAAGCTTGGGGATAAATCGACAATGGCTCGAAAAAGCTGTTTATGGACAGTGACTAATTGTTGCGTATCACGTTGATAGCCGCCACCTAAAGCGCACATTATGGGGATAGCATGTTGCCGGCAGGTATTAAGGATGAGTAAATCCCGCTGATAGACGCCCTCTAAGCTGATATCAAAATGACCGAGCTCATCGCCTTGGTAAATGTCCGCGCCAGCATTATATAAGATGATATCTGGTTGATGTAGACGAATACAAAAATCGAGGGCACTTTTTAGTGTATTTAGGTATTCATCATCCGTTGTGCCAGCATCGATGGCAAAGTCATAGTCAGATTGTTGTTTTAATCGAGGAAAATTTTGTTGGCAATGAATTGAACAAGTGATCACATCTTCCTGAGCACTACAAATTTCGGCGGTTCCATCGCCTTGGTGTACATCACAATCGAATATTAGGACACTGGATACTTGATCCGTATTTATAAGATGTGCGGCAGCGATGGCGAGATCGTTAAAAATGCAAAAACCACTGCCGTAAGTGCTATACGCATGGTGATATCCACCACTGAGGTTTACCGCCAATTGTGTTGTTAAAGCCGACTCAGCGGCTTGGATACTGGCACCGACAGAATATAGTGTGCGTTCAACCAATTGATTTGACCAGGGGAAACCCATTTTCTTAATTTCTTTTTCAGTTAACTGGCCACTAATAAAGCGTTCAGTATATTCACGGGTGTGGCAAAGTTGGATTTGTTCATTCGTTGCTTTATGTGGACGAATAAAGTCAGTAAAACCTAGCTCTGTAATAGCGTGTTTCAGCAATTGATACTTAGTAATAGGAAAGCGGTGGCGTTGCGGTAATGCAAGTCTTGAATAGAGTGGGTGATAATAGACGGCCATTAGCGTAATTGTTGTTTCTCTACTTGTTGAATTTTTTCTTCGGTAGCCGATATAGCTTTGCGACAACGACCTAGCCGGCCGTGTAGTGCTAAGATCTCAAGGTTAATGGCTTTCGCTTTGATAGGGCCCACGTTTTGCATTTTAAGTTTACATTCTTCCACCATTAATACTAAACGACGTTCGAACTCATGATTTTGTTTTAACTCGTCATATAATTCATGAGCGGGTTGCATAATCTTCTTAACTGCGTGCTGATAAGGTGCTGTTTGGTTTGTCACTTTATGGCGAGGTTTATACGTGCTTTTGTTCTCTTTTTCCCAAATAGGCGTCGATTTTATAACGTTAAATACTGCTTGCACTTGGTTAGCAATTCGTACTAACGCATAATTATGAGCATGGCGGCGATCCAGTGGTGGAAGGGTATTTACTTCATCTTCAATTTCTAGGACGTAATCAACAAGCTTCATACTTTTGGTGGTAAAAACACCACGGTCAAATAGGCTAGGTTGCGCTTGCATATAGCGGTTTTTAGCAAATAATTTAGCTTTATCAAACTGCTCTGCATGCTGCTTTAAAGTAGCAACTTGTTGGCAAAGTTTATCAAAAGACGCTGTATGCATATTATAAGTAAGCCTCATAAATTAGTTTTAACGCTAAAATAATCACCACGGTATTAAAAACAGGACGAATAAACTTACTGCCAAAACGAATTGCAGAATGAGCACCTAACCAAGCGCCAAACATTAAAAACAAGCCCATTGTAATACCCAGCAAAAAGTTAACATGGCCCAGTGCAACAAATGTAATAAGTGATACAAAGTTAGAAACAAAGTTCATTGAACGGGCAAGGCCACAATTTAGTAATAAACTCATTTTGTATAGCAAGCTATTAGAGGCTGTCCAAAAAGTGCCAGTACCTGGGCCTGCTAAGCCATCAAAAAAGCCTAAGCTCAAACCTTGCAACCATTGTTTTATTTTGGTCGCTCTATTGAGTGGCGGAAGATTATCATGTTCAACTGTGCTTAAATTACCAAACAAGCTATAGCAGGCAACTAAAATGATCACCACAGGGAGAAGCTTGTTTAAAAACTCAATGCTCAGGTAGTCAACTATTAGAGTTCCCAGTAAAGCGCCAATGGCGGTTGCGATAATTGAAGCGGCCCAAAACCGAGGACTGAAGAGTTGTTTACGAAAATATGTGATACTCGCTGTGAGAGAGCCAAAGCTTGCGGCGAGTTTATTTGTTCCCAGTGTTAAATGGGGGGGAAGGCCAGCAGTTAAAAGCGCGGGTACAGTTAACATACCGCCACCACCGGCCACGGCATCAATAAAGCCTGCGGCAAGCGCCACAGCACAAAGAAGTGCCCATGTTGTTGGGTCTAGTGCAAGTTCAAACATTAATAATCTATTTGTCTTTTAAAGGGTGGTAATGTGTCCAGCATGGCTTTGCCATATCGCTTAGTCACTAAACGGCGATCGAGGATGGTGATCCGACCTTGATCGTTTTCTTTACGCAGCAGTCTACCACAGCTTTGTACTAATTTCTTTGCCGCATCGGGAACTGTAATAGATAAAAATGGATTGCCGCCTTTGCTTTGTACAAATTCTGCTTGTGCCTCTTCAATAGGTGATGTGGGCACCGCGAATGGAATTTTAGTGATCACTAAGTTTTCAAGGTATTTACCCGGTAAATCGAGGCCTTCGGATAAACTTTGCGTGCCAAATAAAATACTGCCTTTGCCTGCATCAATATTCTTTGTATGTTGTTTAAGTAGTGCTTCGCGTGACATTTCACCTTGCACTAAAATATCTAGGTTTTTAGCGCGTAGGGCTTTCACAACATGATCCATCTGCCAGTATGAAGCAAATAATACTAAATTAGCTTGCTGCTTATTTAGGTGATTAGGTAAAACGTTGGCTAAATGATCGCTAAACTCTTTATCTGTCGGCTCTATTTGTGATCTTGGAATGTGCAAGGTTGCTTGGTTTGGGTAATCAAAAGGGGAAGGCACTTTTAAGTATTTTACCCCTTCTTCTTTAGCAAGCCCGCTTTCATAAGCAAAATGGTCAAATGAGCCAAGTGCTGTGAGTGTGGCTGAACATAAAACGGCACCAGCACATTCTCGCCAGAGTTTATCTTTTAAGTAATAACCTACTTCAATAGGGCAGTCACTTAATAAGTGATCGTGATGATTTTTGTACTCTAAGCGTTTTATCCAGCGTGCATGGGGTGTGCCTTCCCCCTTAGTTGCGTAGCTAAACCAGAGCTTGTTTAATTGTTCAAGGCGATTAATATAATGGCCACTTTCACCTAAAATAGGATCAGCCACATAAGGTTTGATATCGCCATCACTTACATCTTGAACAAGTGTGTCGTGCATTTTATTTAAACAGCGTAACGCATCTAAGGTCGCTTCACTGATATCCTTGGCTTTAGTGTGTAACGACTCGGGGATTTCACCGTGTTCGAATCGGTATGTATCGTCTTTTGAATAATTAAAATCAGCATTATCTAAAATATCACGCACTACTTTTAAATCTTTAGTAGTATCATTAATACTGTCGCAAAGCTTAAAGTTCTGTCCTATAGCTTTTTGACCAACTAACACTTTAGCCATTTTGCCACTGAATTTAGTGAGTTTGTCAAGCCAGTCAATGGTGCCTTTAATTGTGGCTGCGGCTGATGAGAAATCACGGGTAATATGAGCCAGGTGATGGGCCTCATCAATAACGTAAATGCTATTATCAGGCTCGGGCAAAATTTTCCCGCCGCCTAAATCAAGATCAGCCAGCAATAAAGAATGATTAATAACGAGCACATCCATCTGCATTAAGCGCTGGCGAGCAAGTTGAAACGGACAGGTTTGATGGGCTTTCATTTGCCGTTGGCAGGCGTGTTTATCACAGGCAATCAATCCCCACACACGATCCGGAATGGTATCGGCCCAACTATCTTTATCACCTTGCCATTTTTTATTGGTGTAAGCATCGTAGAGCTGCTGCAAACATTTAGTTTCCATTTCACTCAGTGGTGATGAGAGTGTGGGCATAAACTCCATTTGTGTTTGGCTGTCACCGTTGACTGCATTATGCAGTTTATGAGCGCATAAGTAGCGCTGGCGACCTTTCACTAAATCAAATTTGAAATCAAGGCCAGAGTGTTTTTTAAAAAAGGGCAGTTCTTTGCTTATTAATTGTTCTTGTAATGCAACTGTTGCGGTTGAAATAATGAGCTTCTTTTTTTGCGCAAGTGCCAGTGGTAATGCGCCTAAACAATAAGCTAGCGACTTTCCTGTGCCTGTTCCTGCTTCTATGACGCAAATTCGTTGCTTTTTGTGGTATTCGCCTGCCAGCGTTTTGGCTATTTCAGCCACTAGATAATTTTGACTACTGCGGGGACGGTAATCATTGAGGTTGTTGGCCACATGCTTATGAATTTTTCTTATCGTTGTTTTTAATGTATCAGAAAGCATGGGTGAATAACCTAAAGTATGTATATAATTACAGTGCTGTATATTAATTGGGATCGAACATTGACACAAGCAATCTATCAAGGCTTTATTCTTTCAAGGCAACAATATGCCGCAGATAAGTATAGTCGCCATAGCGGGATCACTCTGTGCTATTGGCTAAGTTCAGATCATGGGCCGCTAAAAGTGTTAGTACCAAATCAGCAAGCCGTATTTTTTATTCCACTAAAACAGCAAGTTGTTGCTGAGCAGTTGTTAGCGGCACACAACATAACAGCCGAGTTTAAAGATGTCTCAATGAAACATTTTAGTGGCGAGCAATGTATAGCTTGTTATTTCTCAAACACACATGCTCTTTACCAAGCAAGGCAGCTATTTGAGAGCCAACCGTTTGATAATCAAATTACAGTATATGAAGGTGATGTGCGCCACAGCGACCGTTTTTTAATGGAACGATTTATTCGTGGTGCTGTGTGGGTGACTGGCGATATTACTCAACAAGCAGGTTATATTCAAATTGATAACGCACAGCTAAAAGCCGCCAAACCGTATATTCCACAGTTGAAGACGGTGTCATTAGATATAGAGTGCAGTGGGGAAGGGGTACTGTATTCTGTTGGTTTAGTGGGACAGGGAATTGACTGCGTCATTATGATCGGTGAGCCAGTATTGGAGTCTGTACACAACAAGCAAACAATTTATTGGTGCCACGATGAGATTGATTTACTGACTAAATTACAACAGCTGTTACATGATGTCGATCCCGATATTATTATCGGTTGGAACGTCATTGAGTTTGATTTTTCAGTACTAAACCGCCGCGCTGAGGCGTTGGGTGTTAAATTATTACTGGGGCGTGGGCATGGACAACTACAAATACGCGAAGGGCATTTTACCCGTTTAACCCTACCTGGACGTTGTGTGATTGATGGAATTGATACACTTAAAAACGCCACTTATCACTTTGATAGTTTTTCACTAGCGAATGTGAGTCATAAAGTACTTGGTGAAAAAAAGCTAATTCAAAGCGATAATCGTCTTAGTGAAATTGTTCGTCAATTTAATGAAGATAAGCTATCACTCGCAGCTTACAACCACCAAGACTGCATACTCGTTAAGCGAATTTTTGAGCAATTAAATTTAATTGAATTTGCTATAGTTCGCACTCAGTTAACAGGACTTGAGTTGGAGCGAATGGGGGGCTCAGTAGCGGCATTTACTAATTTATATTTGCCTCTTTTACATCGCAGTGGTTATGTTGCCCCTAATCTAGGCGATCATGGTTTATCGTTTGAAAGCCCAGGCGGATTCGTAATGGAGTCAATTCCTGGGCTATATAAAAATGTCATAGTGCTGGACTTTAAAAGCTTGTATCCATCTATCATGCAAACATTTTGCATTGATCCACTTGGACTAATTTGTGGTTTAGCCGAGCCAGTGAACGCAATACCAGGCTTTAAAGGCGCCTTTTTTTCACGTACAGAGCACCACTTACCTAATTTAATAAAAACGTTAGCGTCTTCAAGGCAGCATGCAAAAAACACAGAGCAGCCCATGCTGTCTCAAGCGATTAAAATTATCATGAACAGTCTATATGGCGTATTAGGCTCCAAAGGTTGCCGATTTTATGATCCACGTTTATCCAGCTCCATCACTTTACGCGGACATGAAATCATGCAAACCACTCGTCAGTGGATTGAAGAGCTTGGCTACACAGTTATTTACGGTGATACGGATTCAACATTTGTGAGTTTACCTGACGAACTCGATGCTTCAGCTTGTGAAGTGATCGCTAAGCAACTAGCTATTACGATCAATGAGAAATGGCAACACACGATAAAGCAGCGCTTTGCTACACCAAGTTATTTAGAAATTGAGTTTGAAACTTTATATAGCCCGTTTTTTATGCCAACCATACGTGGTAAAACAACAGGTTCAAAAAAGCGTTACGTAGGCCAAGTAGATACAAAAGGCAAAAAAGAACTTATTTTTAAAGGAATGGAAACAGCGCGCAGTGATTGGACCGAGCTCGCCCACGAGTTTCAAACAGAATTATTCGCCACTTTGTTCCTCGATAACTTCAATGTTGAAATGTTAACTCCCATTATTGAAAGTTACATTACACGGTTATATGCGGGAGAGTTTGACAGTAAACTTGTTTACAGAAAACGACTTGGTCAACATTTGATCGATTACCAAAAGAACGTTCCGCCGCAAGTACAAGCAATAAAAAAATACCAATCTGTTTACCCCGACTTTGTGATCAACAAAGGGCAGGTTGTTGAGTACGTGTACACAAAGTCTGGCGCTGAATTGTATTTGCAACAGATAACACCTTCCAATTATCAATTTGACTACAGTGTTTATGTTGAAAAACAATTAAAGCCAATTGCGCAAATGATTCTACACCCCCTTAATCACGATTTTATTACAGATAGCGAAGCACAATTATCGCTGTTGTGAACCGTTCCTAATTATGGAATTATTGTGTTCAGGTTTACTAATAAAGTTATTAAAGAAGAGTTAACCGTGTATTGGTTGTCCCATTTTTCTCTATTTTTGTACCTGTTATGGCAATATTTTGTGCTGTTATCTGTTTTTAGATTAAATAAACGTGAACAAATGTTGGCATATTGATTTTTTTTGTTTAGTATCATTGTGTGTTTGCAATGCAAACGTTGCAAATGTTTACAAAAGCTAAATAAAAATAACCACAAAATAGTGGTCCAGGGAGAATCAAATGTTAAATAATAAAGTTTCAAAGGCAGTTCGCTTAGCGATCGCTTTTGGCGCCGTTTCGTCGGGCGCATTTTCTGCTAGCTCAATCGCGGCAGAAGAAAATGATGGCGTTGATAAAGTTGAACGTATCCAAGTTACAGGTTCACGTATTAGACGTACTGACCTAGAAGGTTCAATTCCTGTAACAGTCATTGACCGTGCTGCAATTGATATGTCGGGTCAAACCTCTGTTTCTGACTTGTTACGTAATACAAGTTTTAACTCTGCAGGTTCATTCCGTCCTCAGTCTGGTAGCTCTGCGCAAGGTGTTTCTCAAGTAAACTTACGTGGTCTTGGTGCATCACGCTCGTTAATCTTAGTAGATGGTCGTCGTCTACCTAAATCACCATCAACTGGTAACTCACAGGATTTGAACTCAATCCCTATGGCTGCTGTTGAGCGTATCGAAATTCTATCTGACGGTGCTTCTGCGGTATACGGTTCAGACGCTATCGCTGGTGTAATCAACGTTATCACTCGTAAAGATTTTAATGGTGCAGAATTACGCATCGGTGCTGGTGATGTGAGCCTACCTAATGAAGGTGGTGATCGTGAAGAAGGCTCTGCAGTTTTTGGCGCGTCAAGCGACAATGCATCAGTAATTGGTGGTGTATCGTGGAATAACCGCGATATTATCTATGAAAATGCTTATGATTGGGTTCAACCAGGTGTTTCTAGTTTTGGTGTGAATGCATTCAACCCAGCTGAAGGCCAAGGTTATAAATCAATTATCTCGCAACAAGAGTGTGAGGGCTTAGAAAACTTCATTTATACAAGTACAGATCTGTGTGGCTATAACTTTAACGCTACCAATGCGAATGAAGCATCAACGGGTAACCAATCTGCGTTCTTAAAAGCAGAATATGAGATCAACGATGATTGGAAAATTTTATCACATACTTTAGTTTCAAAAACTAAATCGTTTGGTCGTTATGCACCTTCATTAAATGATGCCGGTGATGCAGCATTCTTATCAGATACAAGTCCAAATAACCCAATCAACCCTAATGGTGCTTTTTATGATGCTGACTTCGCTGCAGCAGTAGAAGCACAAAGAGCACAAGAAATTGCCAATGGCGATGATCCTAGTTTAGTACAAATTCGTCACCGTTTTGCTGCTCTAGGTAACCGTGATAATTCTGTTGATAACTGGTCAACTGACTTCTTATTGAGTGCTGAAGGTCAAATTGGCGATGTGTTCGTTGATTTCGGTGTACGTAAGAACAAAACTAAAACCTATGAAATCGGTCGTAACTACTTAATGGGTAGTAACGCACGTGTTGCAATGGACAGTGGCGCATACATGCTAAACGACCCATTTGGTGAGCGTTTTACAACTGATGCAGAGAAAAGTGATTATCAAGCGTTACTAAGTGGCTTAAAAGTTACTACGTCACGTATCGGTGTATTTAATCAAGAAGAAGCTTTTGCTTCAGCGTCATTTGATGTAATGGAAATTGGCGGCGGTACTATCCAAGCAGTTGTTGGTGCTGAATACCGTAAAGAAGAATACTCTGATACATATGATTCACTTTCAGAAGCAGGTCAAGTTGGTGGTTCATCAGGTAACAGTGCTGGTGGTTCACGTGATGTTAAAGGCGCATACTTTGAAGCATTAATTCCTATCTTAGAAGATCTAGAGATGAGCGTTGCAGGACGTTACGATAGCTATTCTGATTACGGTAGTGATTTCTCACCGAAAGTATCTTTCAAATATGACGTAATGGAAGGCTTAGTACTTCGTGCATCATACGGTGAAGGTTTCCGTGCTCCAACACTTGATATTACTACATCTAAACCAGCACCAGATAACCCATCAGTAAATGATGACCCTTCATGTGCTAACTTTGGTTTACCAGCAGGTTGTGATGTGCAAGTTAATGCAATCACTGTTGCAAACCCTGAGATTGGTTCAGAGTCATCAGAGCAACTATCGTTTGGTATGGCTTACCAACCAACAGATTGGTTAAACTTCTCTGCTGATTATTACGATATTGAAATATCTAACATGATCCGTTTCTTTGGTGCTAATACCATCCTAGACAGAGAGCAATCAGGTGATCCAATCCCTGCAGGCTTAGGCGTAGAACGTTTAAGCAATGGTGGTATCGACTTAATCACTCAAGGTTATGCAAATGAAGGTAGCTGGGCGATTAATGGTCTAGATCTAAACTTAAATACCACATTTGATTTTGGTAATGCGGGTACATTCCGTCAAACTCTTCAATGGAGTCACCAGTTTGAAAGTAAGATCGATGGCGGCCGTAATACGCTAAAAGATCCAGGTGAGCCACAAGATCGTGCCGTACTAAACAATACTTATGTTTGGAATGACTTTGATTTTGCTTGGAACATCAACTTAATTGGTAAACAGTATGAAGATGTTACCGCAAATGATAATGGTGGTGTGGACCGTACTGGTAATGTTGGCACATGGGTTACTCATGATTTACAAGTAACTTATAGCCTATCAACAGGTACAACAATTGCACTTGGTATGCAAAACGCATTCGAGAAAGAGCCTGAGTTAATTCCATACGATGGCCGTAACTATAACTTCAATCTTTACGATGCTTACGGACGTGTTTCATACATCCGTTTCACTCAAACGTTTTAAGATTTAATTTAAGTTAAATGAAAGGTGGGTTTATAACCCACCTTTTTTATTTGGATGAATAATGCAACATTGGAATTCATATTGGTCAAAAACCAAATCACTTAATAGCTTTGCAGAAGGAGAGCATGCACAGGGCTATACTGGTGAAATAGCTGAATTTTGGCAAACTACGTTTAACTCATTTCCGGCTTCCGCAGCAATTTTAGACTTAGCAACAGGTAATGGTGGGTTAGCAGTCTTAGCACAACAATTTGGAGCTGATTTTAATATTTCAGCATCAGATGCCGCATTGATAGATCCTTTAACTATTTTTAGCCCGACAGATCCGTGCTTTGCAACGCTAGAAAAAATTCAGTTTTATGGAAATACGCCATCTGAAAATTTAACTTTTGTAAATGCTCAGTTTGATCGAGTTATAAGTCAATTCGGTTTTGAGTATGCAGAGCCAATAGCGGCCTTATCAGAAGTTAATAGGGTGTTAAAGAGTGGAGGGGAGTTTACAGCATTAATACATCATCAAGATTCCTTTATTTCTACTGATTGCAAAATTGGCTTAAAGATACTGAGTCAGTTGAATAACCCTGATGGCTTATTGGCACTACTGTATGACTTTGGTGATTTTTGCCAGGGTGTTGAGAACAAAGCTCAACTAACTGAAAGACAGCAAGCTCAATTTAAAGAAAAGAATGCTAATTTATTGAAAAAAGTGAAATTGCAACAAAGTGAATGTACTTCTGAAGATGAACTAGAGTGGTACAATTTACTTGTTAAAGAACTACTGCCCATTATTATGGATTGGCGACAGACTAATACAGCAAGAGTTATAAATACTCACGAAAAACTTACTGCTTTTCAATTACGTTTACAGGATCAATATGAAGCATCGTGGTCAAGCTTAGACATAGAGAATTTTAAGACTGTCGCTGAAAATGAGTGGGTATCATTCGAGTTTGATGTTATGAAATTGGAAACGGGGATTTTATGTTGGATTATCAAGGCCGTTAAATGATTTTGTGAACCGCTGAACTACGCAGTCTGTTTAATTTCTTATTGTGACTTCAGAACTACTCAATACTATCTTTCTTCTAGCCAAGCTCTTTTGTAAAGTTAAGTTTAAATTAAAATAAATTATCTAGATTGCGTGGTATATTAATCTTCGTTCTTACCCTTCTTTTTACAACATTCTCTATATGATTCAGTTAGGTACTAATACTTTTTTGAGAATATCAGCCTGTATCTACTCCGCAAACAAATTTATTCATATAGCTCCTTTGCATTTTTTAATTTAATTATATAAACAAAACAATATGTTGCAATTTGTTCTTGTGGTGTTTTATTTTGTTTTTGTTGTAAATTAAGTGATGTCAAAGTTAAATAAGTGTTGACCTCTGGTTGTTCCTAATATTAGTATCTCATTGCTTTATTAGGTACTAAGTTTCTTTTTTAGATACTTTGTGCCTTATATTGAGCAATCAAAACTAATAAAATCATATAAAGTATGACCAGGGAGAATCAAATGATTAATAATAAAGTATCAAAAGCTGTTCGTTTAGCAATCGCTTTTGGTAGCGCTTCAACAGCTGCATTTTCAGTAAGCTCCTTTGCTGCAGATGAAGGTGTCGATAAAGTAGAGCGTATAGAAGTTACAGGTTCACGAATCCGTTCTACGGATCTTGAGACCGCCCAACCAATTCAAACAATCACAAGAGAAGATATTGCAAATCAAGGCTTTACCTCAGTTATAGATCTGCTTGAGAATATGTCTGCTTCAGGCGCACCGCCAATTAGCCGCGCCGCACCACTTAGCTCGGGTGAAAATGTTGGTGGTAACTATGTAAATCTACGTGGTTTAGGCGCAAGTCGTACTTTAGTACTGGTAAATGGCAAACGTTTAGGTATTACTACCAGTGGTTTACAAGATATATCAGCTATTCCTATGGGTATGGTTGAACGTATAGATGTGTTGAAAGATGGTGCATCTGCAATGTATGGCTCCGATGCGATGGCTGGCGTAGTTAATATTATTACACGAAAGAATTTTGAAGGCCTCGAATTCACAGTATATGGTGGTGAGTATGATGAGGGAGATGGCGAAAAGAAAAATATAAGTATGGTTACCGGTATTGCAGGTGAGCGCGGTTCTATAACTTTTGGTGCTGAGTGGCGTGATGAGGGAGATGTTTGGGCCAAAGATCGTTATTTCTCAGAAGTTGGTTATCCAGGTTATGATATTCCAAACAACCGAACTTTAGTAGGTCAATATGGCCGATTTTCTTATAATGACCAATGGTGGGTTGCCAAGCGTCCTGGTGATGCATCCTCTTTAGATGATTTTGAACCGCAAACCTATGAAAATGGTTCAAGTAACCCTCAAGAGCAAATGCATGTTGAAACCCCACTTAGTGCGCGTTCACTGTATATTAGTTCAAATTATGCTATTACTGATGATATCAATTTTACCAGTGATATAGGTTACAGTGAACGATCAGCTCGTCGTCAAATTGCAGGTTACCCTTATCAATCAGCTTCTGATGGCATAGTGTTGAGCGCTGATAGCCACTTTAACCCAGTCGGTGAAGATGTTTCATTTACTCGCCGTGGTTGGGAAGTGCCACGAACTACAGATAGTAACCAAGATACGATTCGTTTTACCGCAGCAATTGAAGGCTCTTTTGAGGTAGGAAGTCATTATTTTGATTGGGATATCGGTGGTGTATATAGTAAAAGTTCATCTTTAGGCGTCAGCTCTGGTGATTTGTATAAACCAGCAATTAAAGCTGCCACAGGGCCATCATTTTTAAATGCATCAGGTCAAGTACAGTGTGGAACAGAAGCTGCGCCTATATCATTGTCTGAGTGTACACCATGGAACCCTTTAGCTGGTTTTGGTGCCGGCACGGTTGATAATTCACTTGCAGATCCTGCAGTGCAAGACTTCCTTATTCCTACATTACATTATCGTGGTGAAACTGAAACTGCAATTTACTTCGCTAATATCAGTGGTTTACTAGCTCAGCTACCTGCAGGTGACTTATCTTTTGCACTAGGCGCTGAACATCGTAAAGAGAAGGGGGAATATGCCCCAGATGCGCTAGCGCAGTTAGGAGAAAGTACAACTCTTGCAGCTGGTGCAACTGGTGGTGAATACGATGTCTCAGAATTATTTGCCGAGCTAGATATTCCTATTTTATCTGGGGTTGCGGGAGCACATGAATTAACACTTAATTTAGCAACACGTTATTCTGATTATAGTACTTTTGGTGACACAACGAATAGTAAGATTGGTATTAAGTGGCGTCCAGTAGAAGAATTGCTTATTCGTGGTACTTGGTCTGAAGGTTTCCGAGCACCTACAATCAGTGATCTCTATGGCGGAGGCTCTCAGACTTTCACCACAGGTTTTATTGATCCATGTGATTCAGTTTACGGTGTTGCGAAAGGATCTGCTCGTTGTTTACAAGATGTTCCGGCTGATTACCGCCAATTACAACAAGGATTTGTACCAACAACTGGACCTGCTGCTCAAACTCCTGTGCCATTTAATAGTGGTTCAAATGAGTTTTTACAACCAGAAGAGTCTACGACTAAGACCATTGGTTTTGTTTATAACCCTGAGTTCGTTGAAAATTTAGATATCATTGTTGATTGGTGGAGCATCACGATTGATAATACTGTTGTCGCTGATTCACCAAATCAAATCCTAGATGATTGTTATATTGGCCTTGATGAATCGCGTTGTGATATGTTCTCTCGTGATCCTAATAGCTTTATTGTTAACAACTTAAGCTATGGTAATCGCAATGCAGGTTTTACTGAAACGGCTGGGTACGACTTAGCATTAGCCTATCCATTTGAGACTAGTTTTGGTGATTTCAGAGCTACAATGGATATGACTTATGTGACTAAATATGACGAAAAATCTTCGGATGAACCCGAGGTAAAAGTAACATCAGACTTAGGTCATGGCTCTACTTTCCGTGTTCGTTCAAACGCCGGACTGAAATGGTCATATGAAGATTTTAGTGCAAGCTGGAATATGCGTTATTTCTCATCGATGAGAGAAAATTGTTATTTTGAGGATAGATGTAATGTTCCTGACTTCCAACGTGATTGGACAAATGGAACTGTTGTACCTAAACAAAAGAATGGTTCAACAATTTTCAATGACGTGCAAGTAAGTTATAACTTGCCTTGGGAAGGGGCGATATCAGTAGGTGCAAATAATATCTTTGATAAACAAGGCCCACTTATGTACTCACGTCCTAGCTCAAACTACTCTTATTATGGCGGATTTGATATTGGTCGTTTTTGGTACTTCCGTTATACACAAAGCTTTTAATTTTAATTAGGATAACAGTCATAATAAACCCATTGATTTTTCAGTGGGTTTTTACTTATTAAAGACAATTAATGACATTAATTTAATTTGTCTTTAGTTAAATTTAACTGAAAGTGTTTTAGGTTTTAGTATTCGTTATAATCAGCTCATAATTTTTATCTTAATCAAATTTTGGTGATGGATTAGTTTTAGTTATTAATATTATAGAGCAGCTTTATTTCTTGCAATTAGTAGTATAAATCATTCCTTTTTAAGTTTTTAAATGTTGCATGAGTTTTCTAGGTTGCAATAGATTAACACTCAGACTATCTAATGTAGTTATTAACCTAAATTACTCTATTAAATGAATAAAAGAAAAAATAAAGTTTAGCACGTTGTTTTAAATGGGCATAATTAATACTTTAATGACAAACGAGCTGCTATTTTTATCAAAAGCCGATCACAATTGATAAGTCGTTTTTTTGATATTGCTCTCATACTTCTTGACAAGTCCAAGCGATTCTTACTAGTAAGTCTAATTTGTGTTCAATCTCTCTTTAAGGAGACAAAAGTAACTTGCAAGCTACCTATGATTGACATACCGCTGTAATGATTTTCTTTCTAGAACTTAAAGTTCCCACAAAACGAACCGGCTTCGCATCTATTGATACGCTAGAGTTGCGATAAATACATTAATGCAATTAACTCTCGCTCTTGGTGTGAAATTTAATATCTTGACTTAAATGTTATTTATATGTTGACCTTGTGTTGCTGGCGGTATTAGTATTAACACTTAATTGGGTACTTTTGTAATTTGGTACTCTTTTAAATGTAATAAAACTAATAAAAATCATATTTCAATATGATCCAGGGAGAATCAAATGTTAAATACTAAAGTTGCAAAGGCTGTTCGTTTAGGAATTGTTTTTGGCGCAGCTTCAACAGCTGCATTTTCAGCAACTTCATTTGCCGCGGAAGAGGGCGCTGAGAAAGTTGAGCGAATCGAAGTTACGGGCTCTCGCATTTTACGTGAAGGGGCAATTTCACCATCACCAGTAACAGTAATTAGTGGTGAGGATCTGATCAATACTGGTGCACTAAACATTGGTGAAGTGTTAAATAAATTACCAGCACTGGCGACCACTTATTCACTTGCTAACTCTGGTCGTTTCATTGGTACTGCGGGTGTGAGTTTGCTTGACTTACGTGGTATGGGTAGTGAGCGTACTTTGGTTCTAGTCGATGGTAAACGCCACGTTTCAAGTGCACCAGGTACATCGTCTGTTGATACAAACACAATCCCAAGTGCTTGGATTGAAAAGGTAGAGATCATCACAGGTGGTGCATCAGCTGTATATGGAGCTGATGCTGTAACAGGTGTTGTTAACTTCATTTTGAAAAAAAATATAAGTGGTTTGAATGTATCTGCAACGAAAGGTGTTGCAGAAAACAGTTCATATGAAAATGAGAAATTTACTTTTTCTTACGGTAAAGATTTTTCAGAAGGTCGCGGTAATGTGGCATTCTCTATGGAATACAATGCTCAGGATTCACTAAACGCTTTAGATAATCCATGGACAGCAACATCATATGCATCAATGCCATATGATGTAGTAACAGGAGAGAGTAGACCTGAAGACCAGCTCGATAGTGAAGATTACCCAGATAAAATAGTTGTTCCAAATGCTGGCTATTACTTAATTTCAAATGCTGGTACTGTTTGGAATCCGAACACTGGCGATATTTTAGGAAGATTCAATCCTGATAGCACATTAGGACCTGTGAACACAGGTAGTTTTGATGATGGGCAATATTGTGGTGGCCCAGATTGTGATTTTATAAACCTGCGCCAATATTCTGAGATTCAGCCAAAATTTGAACGTGTTAACTATAATTTTAAAGTAAATTATGATGTGACTGATGAGTTAAATGCGTATTTCCAAGCTAAATACTCTAAAACTGAAGGCGAAAATATTGGCCAACCGTTTTTCCGTTTTTATAGTGGCGCAAATTTAATTAGTCGTGACAATGCTTTCTTATCAGCAGATACAGCGGCAATGATGGACCAAGAAGGTCTATCGATTATTGGCGTAAATAAGATGTACAATGATATTGGTCGCCGCTTAGAAGAAAACACTCGTGAAACAACGCGATTTGTAACTGGTATCCAAGGCTATATTACTGAAGATTGGTCTATGGATATATCTTTAGTTCATGGTAAGTCGGAAATTGAGCGTGTCAATGGTGCAAACGTGATTATGGCTAATTACGCAAATGCCATAGATGCTGTTTTTGATGATAGCGGAAATATTGTTTGCCGTAGTGCAGAGGCTCGCGCTGATGGCTGCGTAGCTGCTAACATCATGGGTGATGGAGCGATTAGCCAAGCAGCAATCGATTATGTAACCACGACCTCAACAGGTACTTCTGAGATTGAGCAAACTGTATTTAATGCTACATTTAGCAACTCTGCACTTTTTGAATTGCCTGCGGGCATGGTCGGTTTTGCGGGTGGTGTAGAATACCGTGATGAGACTAGTGTAACTATAGAAGACCCATTTGCCAAAACGGGCGCTACTTTCTTTAATGCACTTGGTGAAACTGATGGCGGCTATGATGTTAAGGAAGCATTTTTCGAATTGTCAGTACCGTTAATCGAAGATGTATTTTTAATTGATAGTTTAGTTTTTGATACTGCGGTTCGCTATGCCGATTATTCAACAGTTGGTGATGCAACAAGTTGGAAATTAGGTTTAGATTGGACTATTACTCCAGAGCTACGTGCTAGATTTACTGTTTCAGAAGCAATGAGAGCACCAAATATTGATGAGCTGTTTTCTGGACAAAGTCAATCATTTACGAATGTAGATGATAGCTGTAAAGTTTCTGAACTTGATCAGTTAAGTGAATCAGGCCGAGCTTTACGTGCAGCCAACTGTGCGGCATTAGGTGTCCCTGCTGATTTTGATTCAAACTATGATAGCGCGACGTTAGAAACCCTAGTAGGTGGTAACCCTGATCTTCAACCAGAAGAGTCTAAATCAATTACTGCGGGTATTGTTTATCAGCCAGAATGGTTAGAAGGGTTTAGCGTAACTGCCGACTACTGGGAAATTGACATTGACGACACAATCAGCGGCATCGGTTTTCAAACAATTATTGACCGTTGTGTAGATTCTCCAACAGGTATAGATAACCAATTCTGTGGTTTAATTACACGCGATCCAAACACTAGTGAAATTACTTTATTAAAGGGATTTGCACTTAACATCGCACGTAGTTTGAATTCAGGGGTGGATTTTGAGTTTGGTTATGATTTTGATGCTTTGGGTGGTAGCTTTGGTACAAGTTTCATTGGTACTTATTTAATTGAAGCTAAAGATTACCCATTCTCAGCTGAGCCAGAGAATTACACCGATTACCAAGGAGTACTAGGTGATGAATCTTGGCAAGGTAACCTTTCTGTTGATTATACTTATGATAATCTAATGGTTGGCTTTACTACTCGTTTTATCGATGGAGTTGAGTTATATAATCCTACACAAATAGAATCTAACCCTAATCCATCTAACGAGATGCGCTACGGCTCATATTTTGTTACGGATGCTTCAGTGGCTTATAATTTCGATAATGGTATTGGACTAAAATTTGGTGTCGATAACATCTTTGATCGTAAGTTACCAGGTAGCACAACTGGCACAGGTGCAGGCTCTGCAATATATGACAATATAGGTCGATTTGGTTATCTTCAAGCAACTTATAAGTTTTAACCGATTGTAATAATTTATACATTGCTTAAACTTTATAAAAAACAGTTTAAGCTTTATGAAAATTAAGTTAAATACCCTTAATCACTTAGATTAAGGGTATTTTTTATGGGCGTTGATAAGGTTATCTAGTTGAAAAATTAGATAATGCCAATCGACTTAAATATTTAACCATTCTAGCGAGCTAAATAAAGCGTTAATTGCGTTATAAATTTTTAATGTAGGACAACTACATTAAAAATTTATGCCTTGTTATCGCTCTATTTCTCTGTCGCTATAAATGGCGATTGGTATAAAATAATTTGATTGCTTATTAATATGAGTATAAAAATCGGCGATTGCAATCACCGATTATATACGATTATGAGAACGAATTACTTTTTAATGCTGTGGGCAGCACTGTAAAAATCAACTTATCGTTGCGTAAAAACAACCAAAACCAGGCAGGGTAAGCGTGTGATTATCAATAGCACCATTATGATGTTGCAGTTCAACATGAGGCACAACATTCGTGTGCTCAATGTTTAGGCTTGCAGGTTCTTGCGCTAAGTTAAATACACATAACATAGTTTGTCCTGCAAAATGACGGTAAAAAGCAAGTATCGGCTCTTTAGTGTCAATAAACTCAATATCGCCTTCAAGTAATACTGCTTGCTCTTTACGCCATGCCATAAAGTGGCGAAAGGCATTTAAGATTGAATCACGATCGTTTTCTTGTTCATTAACGGCTTGATGTTTGTGGTTTTGATCAACGGGTAACCATGGTTTGACCGTAGAGAAACCGGCTTGCTCGCAGTCGTTGTTATGCCAAGGCATTGGTGTACGACAACCATCACGGCCTTTAAAGTTTGGCCAAAAAGTAATGCCGTAAGGGTCTTGTAAGTCTTCAAATGCCACACTTGCTTCGCCTAAACCTAACTCTTCACCTTGGTACATACAAACACTGCCACGTAGTGAAGCAAGTAGGGCTGTTAACATTTTGCATTGTGCTGGGTTGATGGTGTTATCAGAGCTCCAACGACTTGCTACCCGTTCCACATCATGATTACTGAAGGCCCAACACGGCCAGCCTTCGGTCATACGCTGTTCAAGTGTTTTCACTGTGGTGCGTATATATTCAGCGCTGTAGTCGTTAGTAAGTAATTCAAAGCTATAACCCATGTGTAATTTATCGCCACCGGCGGTGTATTCAGCCATAGTAGCTAATGAATCCTCCGATGAAATTTCACCTAATGACACTGTGCCTGGGTATTTATTAAGCAAGGCACGAATATCCTGCATAAAGCTGATGTTTTCAGGTTGCGTGTTATTGTAGTGATGATATTGAAACGCATACGGGTTATCTTCACTAAAACCACGGCCTTGGCGTTTTTCAGGTGGTTTAGCGGGGTTGTCACGAAGCTGTGCATCGTGATAGCAAAAGTTAATTGCATCAAGTCTAAAGCCGTCTACACCTTTTTTCAGCCAAAACTCCACGTTATCCAGCACTGCTTTACGAACGTCAGGATTATGAAAGTTTAGATCCGGTTGTTCAGTTAAAAAGTTATGTAAATAATACTGGCCACGGCGCGGCTCCCATTGCCAAGCAGGTCCACCAAAAATACTTAACCAATTATTTGGTTGTGTACCATCTGGTTTTGCATCAGCCCATACATACCAATCAGATTTATCATTGGTTTTATCTTCACGACTGTCTAAAAACCATTGATGTTGATCCGATGTGTGGCTTAATACTTGGTCAATAATGATTTTAATATCACGTTGATGTGCTTGTGCGATCAATTCATCGAAATCGTTAAGATCGCCAAATAGTGGATCAATGTCACGATAATCACTAATGTCATAGCCGAAATCTTTCATTGGGGATTTAAAAAATGGTGAGATCCAAATCGCATCAACACCGAGACTTTTAATATAGTCAATGCGAGAGATGATCCCTTTTAAATCACCAATTCCATCGCCATTGGTATCTTGAAAACTGCGCGGGTAAACTTGGTATATAACCGCACCTTTATACCATTGCTGCTGAGCCATGCTTTTCTCCATCGTGACAGTGCTGCTTCACTATATTAATCATAGTGATTACGTCAATCTTAGATGTGGCTACTACTTCGCCACGTTATTTTTTAAAAAGCATACGTGAAGGCTACAAGACTGTAAAAAGCCTGCATACGTATGCATGACAAATAGATTTTGAAAGCGATAGTGACAGCACTGAAAATTTGGCTTTAACAACTCAATATGGCTTACTTATTAAACCTTACCAATTGGAGCTTGAGTAAAGTTAACAATTTCAAACGTTCATTTTGGTGTGATTTTAAAAGGGTTTGCGAGTTATTGGTGTATTTCAATAATGGTCTTACCAATTTCATTGCGAAAAAGTCTCGTGATTTTTACTGGGCAATATTAGCAAGCTTGTTTGAAATTAAGTGTTTACAGGTAGAGAGAGTGAGAATACACAGGCTGTGGTTGGTAAAATTAATTTAGTGATCTGTTGCACTACAACTGTTGTTATTTATCCTTATAAAAACAAGGTGTTGCCATTAACCTTGTAAAGTTTTTGTTAAATGGATTGTTTTTGCACTAATCTGAATACGTATGCATAAAGTTGTTAATAAAATAAAGCGGGCGTTAATATTCACCCTGACAACAAAATCACCTAACGAGTAACTGCATCTATCACACGCTGTTGTCTCGTTGGTATAACAATATGGGTAATGGGGAAACATCATGTCTATGTTCAAACCAAGTATATTAACAATTGCACTTGCAACAGCAGGTATTAGCAGTTTCGCTTCGCACGCACAACAAGAGCAACCAACAGCAAGCAATGACGTTGAAGTCATCGAAGTGAAAGGCTTTCGTGGCAGCGTAGTAGAGTCAATCAATACAAAACGTTTTTCATCGGAAGTGGTCGAATCTATCTCAGCAGAAGATATTGGTAAATTGCCTGACTCATCAATTGCTGAATCAATTGCACGCCTACCTGGTTTAACTGCTCAACGCCTTGATGGTCGTGCTAGCCGCGTGAGTGTTCGTGGTTTCAGTGAAAACGAAAGCGCAACAACTTTTAATGGCCGTGAGCAAGTATCGATTGGCGATAACCGTGGTGTTGAGTTTGACCTTTACCCATCAGAAATTATGAGCGGTGTAACCGTATACAAAACACCAAGCGCCAGCCTAGACGCTGAAGGTATTGCGGGTGTTATCGACATGCAAACCGTAAAACCGTTAAGTAAAGGTGAGCGCGTTATCATGTTTAATGGTCAATTGGAGCAAACAGGTTTTGAAAAGTTAAATCCTGATGGCGATGACCAAGGTTTCCGTGGCACAGTTTCATACATAGACCAGTTTGCAGATGACACGATTGGTGTTGCATTTGCTTACAATAAAATGAGTTCACCTAATCAAGAGAAACGTTGGAACTCTTGGGGTTATCCTGATTACAGTATTTCAGAAAATAAACTAAAAGATGACACTACTGTGGGGCCATATAATCCTATTTTAGGTGGTGCAAAACCATTCGTGCGTTCATCAACCCTTGAACGTGATTCAGCTATGCTTGTTATTGAAGCAGCACCAACAGATCGTTTAAGTATGACGTTTGATGCGTTATATGTGGATTTTTCAGATGAAAAAATTCTACGTGGTATTGAAGTACCTTTTGCTTGGGGCCAAGGTCAAATATTATCAGGTTCAGAAGTAGTCGATGCCAACTCGGACTTTATAACGAGTGCTGTAACTCAAGGTCAGCGCGTAGTTGTACGAAATGACTACGAAGAACGAAATGCAGAACTGACACAATTTGGCTTTAATACTAAATATGATATCAGTGACGATTGGTCAGTTGAATTTGATGTCAGCCGCTCAGAGGTAGAACGTCAAATTTGGAGTATTGAGAGTTACTCAGGAACGGGTCGCGGGGATGCTAATGGGATCGCAGAGAACATTGGTTATGAATTTGATGGTGGTAATACTGGCGCGCAATTTTCACATGAACTTGATTACAGCGATTATGGCTTAATTCAGTTAGGTGGCCCATTGTCTTGGGGGAGTAGTGCTGCCCTGAATGATAAATATGGTTTAAAAGGCACACCTTATGAAAACACGGCGCAAGACGGTTTTATTAATGCACCTGAAATAAATGATGAACTATCAACTCTAAAACTTGCTGCGAGCAAAGTACTAGATAGTGAGTATTTCAGTAAAGTCAGTTTTGGTATTTCATACCGTGACCGAGAAAAGTCTAAGCTGTCAGAAGGTTATTACATGACATTAAAAGATTTTTCACTTTCAAATCCAGGGATGTTATCAGTACCTGAGCAATATCGTGAAGGGTCAGCCAGTTTAGACTTTATTGGTATGGGCAACATGATAGCCTATGATGTGAATGGTTTAGTTAATGATGGCTACTATGACTTACTGCAAGAGAGCTTAACTGACCAAAAACATAAAACGCAATCTTGGACAGTACAAGAAGAAGTAACCGCAGTTTTTGCACAGCTAGATATCAATGCAGAGCTAGGTTCAATCCCTGTTACTGGTAACATTGGTGCGCGTTATGTACAAACTAAGCAATCATCACAAGGCTCTGCGGCAAACACGGTTGATGGACTTGTTGTTGTTACGCCAACAGATGTAAGTCATGATTATAATCACTTCCTACCAAGTATTAATTTATCGTTTGCGATTGATGAAGATCAAACCATTCGCTTTGGTGCTGCAAAAACAATTTCGCGCGCTCGATTAGATGAAATGAATGCATCAGTTAATGCAAGCTATAATCAGCAACCAGATGAAAATGGTAATTACTGGAATGTTTCAGGTGGTAATCCTTTGCTTGAACCTAAAGAAGCGACAGGGTTAGATTTAAGCTACGAAAACTACTTTAATGCCGAAGGCTACTTTGCAGCTGCATTCTTTTATAAAGATATAACGCAGTGGATTTTTGATGGTAGCTATGAAGTAGATATGTCTGGTATTGCAGACCCATCAACAGGTGAGATCCCAGCTAACTCAACTGGTTCCGGTTCGGGTAAAGTAAATGGTGGTGAAGGTGATCTTTGGGGCTATGAATTGTCACTTGCTCTGCCGTTTAATATTTTCCATTCTTCGCTTGATGGTTTTGGTATGATCGCAAGCCACACAGGTGTTGAGCAAGACATTCAAGACCAAAATGGTAATGACTATGAATTACCAGGTTTATCAGATCAAATTGATAGCTTAACTGTTTATTATGAGCGTAGTGGCTTCCAAGCGCGTACTAGTATGCGTAAACGTAGTGACTTTAAAGGTGACGTTTATGGCTTAGGTTTTGAAACAACACAAGTTGATATTAAAGGCGAGACCATTTGGGATGCGCAAATTGGTTATGACTTTAGTGAAGGCGGCGTAGAAAGCCTTGACGGTTTAAGCGTGACCTTCCAAGTCCAGAATATCACTGAAGAACCATTTGTTTCTTTACAAGGCGACAGTGATTTACAAGTACGTGATTATCAAGATTACGGCCGTACTTTCTTACTTGGCTTTAGTTACAAGCTATAACATCCTTTAGCGTTAAAAGGCCCTTGTGAATTGTTTTACAAGGGCTTTTTTATATCGACTACACTTATGTAAACGCAAGTGGAGCAGGTGCTATGCAAAAGCAACAAATAAAAGACGTGGTAATAGCGGGTGGTGGCACCGCTGGGTGGATCACCGCAGCGCTACTTAATAAAGTGCTCGGTAAGGTTGTTAACATTACCCTTGTTGAGTCAGAGCAAATAGGCACTGTAGGCGTAGGCGAAGCGAGTATTCCGCCGATCCTTCACCTTAATGCGGCACTGGGTATACCAGAGAACGAGTTTATAAAAGCAACCCAAGCCACTATTAAATTGGGGATTGAATTTGAAAACTGGCGAGCACCACAACACAGCTACATGCATGCTTTTGGCGATATTGGCAAAGACTTTCCGCTTTGTGAATTCTACCATTTTTGGTTAAGAGCAAAGCAGCAAGGGACGGGTGCTGATTTTTGGGACTTTTCCCTCAATTACCAAGCTGCCAAACAGCATAAGTTTGCTCACTTAACGCATATACCCAACACACAGCTCACAGGCTTAAATTACGCCTACCATTTTGATGCAACCCTGTACGGTGAGTTTTTAAAAGAGCTGACAATTTCGCGCGGCGTTAAACGTATTGAAGGTAAAATAGCCAACGTAAAACAATGTGAAGAGAGCGGTTTTGTTCGCGCCTTAGCGCTTGATGATGGGCAGTCAATATCAGGTGACTTATTTATTGATTGTACGGGGCTGCGAGCATTGTTGATTGAGCAAACCCTTAATACAGGTTTTGAAGATTGGTCGCACTGGTTAGCCTGTGATAGCGCAATTGCAGTACAAACTCAAAGTTCGAATGATCCCGTTCCTTACACACGCTCGATTGCGCATGATGCAGGTTGGCAATGGCAAATACCACTTCAGCACCGCGTTGGTAATGGCTTGGTGTTTTCAAGCCGCCATATGACGGATGAACAGGCTAAACAACAGTTATTAGATAATCTACCCGGCGAGCCTATCACTGAGCCGCGGGTTATTCGTTTTAAAACGGGACGCCGTCGCAAACAGTGGCATAAAAATGTGGTTTCTGTGGGTTTATCAAATGGCTTTTTAGAACCATTAGAATCAACCAGTATTCATTTAATACAAACGGCAGCTATTCGTCTAATTAAACTGTTTCCGCATGACGGAATTGATGAAACCTTGATTGATACCTTCAATCAACAAAGCCAAACTGAAATTGAGCGCATACGAGATTTTATCATTTTGCATTACAAATTAACCGAACGCACAGATAGTGCATTTTGGCGTCAATGTAAGCAAATGAGTATTCCAGACACACTGCAAAAGAAAATCGATTTATTTAAAGCCACTGGCAAAATTATACGCCAAGATGACGAGCTGTTTGCTGAAGTTGCGTGGCAACAAGTCATGATAGGACAAGGGCTTGAAGCCGACGATTTTCATCCCTTAGCCAATACCCTCAACGATGAACAATTAGCCGAGCTATTCACAAATTTAAAAACGTTAATTGACGGGACAGTAAACCAATTGCCAACCCACAATGAATTTTTGCAGAGGATGAAGCAATAATATGAAAAAACTCATTCACACACTTTTAGCAGGCTCGTTATTAACGACTTGTTTAGCCACAACTTCAGCAGTCAATGCAATGACTGTATCACCACAAAACTGGTGGGCGGGAATGCAAAACAGCTCATTGCAAATCATGCTGCATGAAACTGAAATTGCTAAACAACAATGGTATCTAGAATCATACCCAGGCGTTGAGCTAAAAAGTATTACCAAGACCGATAACGCAAATTACGCATTTATAAATCTTGAGATTAGCCCAAATGCCAAGCCGGGTAAGTTACTGTTTAAAAATAGAGCGGGAGATCAGTTTGAATACCCACTATTAGCACGCAGTAACCATAGCGCTGAGCGCCAAGGTTTTGATAGTGGCGATACCATTTACCTCATTAATCCTGACCGTTTTGCCAATGGCGACAGCAGTAACGATACGGTTCAAGGTATGGCAGAGGCTGCAAACCCAAGTGAACGAGGTGGGCGTCATGGCGGTGATATTCAAGGTATTATCAATGCGCTGCCATACCTAGATGAATTAGGAGTTACGCAGTTATGGTTAACCCCACCGCTTGAAAACAACATGCCAAGTTATTCGTATCATGGTTATGCCATTACAGACTTTTACAACATAGACTCACGTATGGGCTCGAACGAACTTTACCGCGAGTTATCAGCAAAAGCGAAACAACACGGCATCGGCTTAGTGATGGATTTAGTACTGAATCACTTTGGCTCAGAGCACGAGTGGATGAAAGATAAACCCACTACCGACTGGATAAACTTTAATGGCGATTTTGCTGATGGTAAACATGCAACCAGTCATGCGCGGCAAACAATTCAAGACCCTCATGCCAGTGAGTTTGATAAGCGCCAGTTTAGTGATGGCTGGTTTGTATCAACCATGCCAGATCTAAATCAGCGCCAGCCTTTATTAGCTACCTACCTTATTCAAAATGCCATTTGGTGGATTGAATACGCTGATTTAAGCGGTATTCGCGTTGATACTTATTCATATTCAGACAAAGCGTTTTTAGCTGATTGGACCAAGGCGATTATGGCTGAGTACCCGAACTTTAATATTGTGGGAGAAGAGTGGACCTCAAACCCAGCAATTGCCTCGTATTGGCAAGCTGGAAAAATAAATAACGATGGCTATACGTCAAGCCTGCCAAGTGTAATGGATTTTTCTTTACAAGAGTCGCTTATTCAAGCACTTAATGAAGACGAAAGCTGGAATACCGGGTGGGTCAAAGTGTATGAATCGCTTGCCAATGATTTTTTATACCCAAACCCAGATAACTTACTCGTGTTTGCCGATAACCACGATATGAGCCGTGTTTATACTGAGCTTAAACAAAACTTAGCCAAAACCAAAATGGCGATGACCATGCTGCTTACCACGCGGGGTATTGCACAAATGTATTATGGTACTGAGGTACTACTAGATAACACCGGCAGTAGCGATCATGGTGATATACGTATTGATTTTCCCGGTGGCTTTGCAGGACAAAAAACAAACGCGTTTACAGGCCAAGGCTTAAATAGCGATCAAGTTGATATGCAGCAAACCATAACCACACTGCTTAACTTTAGAAAAAATAGCCCAGCGATTGCAAAAGGAAAGCTGACACACTTTAGCCCAAAACAGGGAGTGTATAGCTACGCCCGTATTAGCGAACAACAAACTGTGTTGGTATTTTTAAATAAAAATACCACAGCTAAAACCTGGTCGTTAGATTATATGCGTGAAGTGCTAGGGAACCATAAAAGTGCGACCGCCTTATTCAACAAACAAAAGGTGAAACTAACCAAACCGCTCACCTTACCTGCGGTGAGCGCCCTAGTATTAGTTATTGAATAACGTGAATACGTATGCAAATACTGTCAGTCAGCGGCAGTTCACATTAGTATCATAGCTATAATAAAAATGACGGTTTAATTACATATTGTTAAACCGTCTGGATAAGTAAGAAGATTATGACAACAAACAAAACCACAATTAGCTCACTTAAGTATGGTTCGTTGCTTTTGGCCAGCAGTGTACTGTTAACTGCTTGCTCAAAGCAGCCTGAGCCTGAAGCAAACGAGCAACAAGTTGCAAAGCAGCAATTTAGCGAACATTCAAAGCCAGTTGTATACCAAGTGTTTACCCGTCTGTTTGGTAATACCCAAACAGCAAATGTGCCTTGGGGTACAAAAGAGCAAAATGGTGTGGGCACATTTAGTGACTTTAATGATGCTGCATTATCAGGCATTAAAGAGCTTGGCACGACTCACATTTGGTATACCGGCGTTTTACACCACGCATTGGTGGGTGATTATAGCCAATATGGAATTAGCCAAGATGATCCTGATGTTGTAAAAGGGCGTGCAGGCTCACCTTATGCGATTAAAGACTATTACGATGTAAACCCAGATTTAGCAATTAATCCTGAACGTCGATTAGAAGAGTTTTCAGCGTTAATAGAGCGCACCCATCAACATGGTATGAAAGTGGTTATTGATATCGTGCCAAATCATGTTGCACGTCATTATAAGTCAACCGCAAAACCTGCTGGCGTAAAAGATTTTGGTGAACAAGATGACACCAGCGTAGAGTATGCTCGCGATAATAACTTTTATTATGTAACAGGGCAGTCGTTTCAAGTGCCAACTAGCGAAGGCTATCAAGTACTTGGTGGTAACGCGCATCCATTAGCCGATAACTTATTTGATGAAACACCCGCTAAGTGGACGGGGAACGGCGCACGTGCTGCTAAACCAGATATAAACGATTGGTACGAAACAGTTAAAGTTAACTATGGGGTAAAACCAGACGGCAGTTATGACTTTCCCACTTTACCAAGCGATTATGCTACTAAGGATTTACGCGCTCATTTTGAGTTTTGGCAAGATAAAGACTTACCTAACAGCTGGTACAAATTTAGAGATATTGCACTGTACTGGCTCGATAAAGGCGTAGATGGCTTTCGCTATGATATGGCTGAAATGGTGCCCGTGGAGTTTTGGAGCTTTTTAAACTCGTCGATTAAAATGCACAACCCAGATGCATTTTTATTGGCCGAAGTATACAACCCCACTTTATACCGCCCTTATATTCATCAAGGGAAGATGGATTACCTCTACGACAAAGTAGGCTTTTACGACACGCTTAAAGGCGTTATGCAAGGCAAGCAAGCTGCAAACAGCATTTTTGCGCCACAGCAAGCCGTTGCAGACATTGAACAACACATGTTGCACTTTTTAGAAAATCATGACGAGCAACGTATCGCAAGCCCTGACTTTGCAGGTAGTGCTGACAAAGGCAAACCAGCGCTGGTGGTATCAAACCTTATTAGCCGCGCGCCGACACTATTATATTTTGGTCAAGATGTAGGTGAAGACGGCTCTGAAGATGCCGGTTTTGGTAAACCAACTCGTACCAGTATTTTTGATTATATTGGCGTGCCAGCGCATCAAGCGTGGATGAATAATGGCAAATTTGACGGTGGTGCGTTAACTACTGAGCAAAACCAACTGCGTGAATATTACAAATCAGTGATGGCACTAAGTAAGCACCCAGCGATTGTAGCCGGTGACATGCAACCACTTACGGTTACAGGGAGTGAGCACGTTGCTGCGTTTAGTCGTAATATTGGCAAGCAACAATTATGGGTTGTAAGTAATTTTGCGAGCGTACAAACAATCGTCACTATTGAAATTCCAATGACCACCTTAGTTGATAATAAGCGTGGCGAGTTTAAGTTACTGGATTTACTGGAAGCAAACCAAACAGCAGTAATCACTATTACCGAACAACATGCACAGATCAGCTTAACTTTAAATGCGCTTAGCAGTGCAGTATTAACCACTGGAGCACATAATGAGAGATAACAAACCCGATTTAAGCTTTTGGCAAATATGGAATATGTGCTTTGGCTTTTTAGGTATTCAATTTGGCTTTGCGCTGCAAAACGGTAACGTGAGCCGGATATTTCAAACATTGGGTGCAAACGTTGATGACATTCCTATTTTATGGGTGGCAGCGCCGTTAACAGGCTTAATTGTGCAACCGATCATAGGGTATTGGAGCGATAAAACCTGGGGCAAACTAGGGCGTCGCCGCCCGTTCTTTTTATACGGCGCTATTTTAACGACCTTATCGCTGTTTATTATGCCCAACTCTCCTACATTATGGATAGCGGCAGGCATGCTGTGGATCATGGATGCCTCTATTAACGTAACCATGGAACCATTTCGTGCTTTAGTGGGCGATAACCTCCCGAAAAAACAGCGAGCAACGGGCTATGCCATGCAAAGCTTTTTTATTGGGGTAGGCGCGGTTGTGGCCTCAGCATTACCGTGGATGATGACCAATTGGTTTGATATTGCTAATACCGCACCACAGGGGCAAATTCCAGATTCAGTGAAGTATTCATTTTACTTTGGCGGAGTCATTTTATTAATTGCGGTTGGCTGGACGATTCTAACCACCAAAGAATATTCACCTGAGCAGCTGGCTAAATTTAACGAGCAAGACAGCGTTGATGAACCACAAAGCATAACCAATACAGTTAACTTTACTAAAGGCGGTATTATTTTTACTGTACTCGGTTTAGCTGTGCTTGGGCTTGTAACAGGGCTAAAGCTTGAAAAAGAGCTTTATCTACTTGCTGGTGGCTTAGTGAGCTTTGGCGTTATTCAATTTATTGCGGGTGCACTTAAGGCAAAGCAAGCAACAACGGGCGGCTTTTACCAAGTCGTTAACGATGTATTCACTATGCCAGAGGCGATGAAACAACTCGCATGGGTGCAGTTCTTTAGTTGGTTTGCACTGTTTGCAATGTGGATTTACACCACCTCAGCGGTTACTAGCTTTCATTACGGTAGCAGCGATACCAGCTCTGCGGCGTACAACAACGGCGCTGATTGGGTCGGTATTTTGTTTGCTGCTTACAACGGTTTTGCCGCAATTGCCGCGTTATGTATCCCGATCATCGTAAAGCGTGTGGGCTTAAAGCTCGCGCATGCCATCAACTTAATATTAGGTGCGCTAGGGTTAGTTAGCTTTATAGTAATCAAAGATCCAACATTACTTATTTGGCCAATGATAGGCATTGGTTTTGCGTGGGCATCTATTTTATCACTGCCGTACGCCATGTTAAGTACCTCAGTACCGAGCCATAAAATGGGCGTATATATGGGGATTTTTAACTTTTTTATCGTGATCCCACAATTACTCGCAGCTAGCGTACTTGGCCTCATTTTACGTCACTTCTTTGAGAATCAACCTATTTATGCATTAGTGCTAGGCGCTGTGTCATTTGTATTGGCGGCTGTTGCTGTACTGCGTGTTAAGCACACTAATCACTAAGAGAAAGAATTAAGGGTAAAAAATGAAAAAATACAACATCATCACCACAAGTTTACTTATGCTGGGCTTAACAGCTTGCAGCACTGAACAAGCAAGAACGGATACACACGTCACTTCGCAATTATCAGCACCGGGTGCGCCTGGCGCAGAGCCATTTTGGGCATACTCAGGTAAAACCGGTATTGGCACATCATTTGAGCAATACCAAAACGGCGCATACAGCGATAATGCAGCAACAGGCACAGTATCCAAAGTATGGTTTTCGATTGCTAAAGGCATGATCACCGAAACCATGTTTGGGCTTATTCACCAAGCGCAAATTAAAGACATGCAGTTTGTGGTTGTCGGTAAAGATTTTACCGTCACAGAAGCCGACGACCTTGATGTTACGATTGATTATTTATACAAAGATGCGCAAGGTCGCCCGTTATCACTGGCTTACAAAGTAACCAGCACAGACAAACAAGGCCGCTTTAGTTTAGAAAAACACATATTTACCGACCCAGACGGGCAAACTTTATTTGTTCGCAGTATTTTTAATACCAAGCTTGATGGCGTAAAAGCTTATGTAAGTGTTAACCCATATATTGATAACAACGGCCTTGATGACTTTGCCAAAACCACTGAGCAAGGCTTGGTTGCTTGGCAGGGCGATAGTTACTTATCACTACAAGGCGCAAAACCGTTTAAACAAACCAGTGTTGGTTTTACAGGCAAAAGCGATGGCTTAAATGAGCTTAAAACCTCACGACAACTAAACAATGTATATACCAATACCGGTGAGCAGTCAGGTAATGTGAGCTTACTCGCCGAGCTGGGTGAGATTGGCAAAAACAGCCAATTTGATTTAACCCTAAGTTTTGGTAACAACGAGCAAGCAAGCTTTAAAGAAGGCCAAGCAAGTTTAGCTCGTGGCTATGAAAATGTACTTGATAACTACAACGGCAAAGGTGAGGCATTAGGCTGGCAAGACTACTTACAAAACCTTGCGCCGCTTAATACCATGACTGCGCAAACAGCTGATAACGGCAAACTACTTTACACCAGTGCCATGGTGTTAAAAGCGCAAGAAGATAAAACCCATGCAGGCGCGCTTATAGCGTCGTTATCAAATCCTTGGGGCGAAACGGTATCAGCAAAAACGGGTTCAACTGGTTATAAAGCGGTATGGGTGCGTGACTTTTATCAAGTAGCCATGGCGTTCATGGCAATGGGTGATACCGACACGGCTAAAACCGCATTCGAATACCTTGAAAAAGTACAAGTAAACGCCAATACCCCGGGTAACAATGGCGATACTGGCTGGTTCTTACAAAAAACGCACGTCGACGGTGAACTTGAATGGGTAGGCGTACAGCTTGACCAAACAGCCATGCCTATTATGCTTGCGTGGAAACTGCACCAAGCCAATGTATTAACAGATGCTGAGCTAACTGATTGGTACGGCCGTATGTTAAAACCCGCTGCTGACTTTTTAGTTGACGGTGGCCGCGCTAAAATCTTGTGGAACGACATGCAAATCACGCCGCCAGCCACACAACAAGAGCGCTGGGAAGAGCAAGAAGGTTATTCACCTTCAACAACCGCTGCTGTTGTAGCAGGTTTAATTACCGCCGCTGATATAGCTAAACTTGCAGGTGATGAGCAAAACGCAGAGCGTTACCTTGAAACCGCTAAAAAATACAATAGCGACATTGAAAGCATGATGTTCACCACCGCAGGTAATTTAGAATCAAGCAATTCAGACGGTGAGTATTTTATTCGTATCGGCCAAGATAAAGACGCCAATTCAAACACTAAAATTAATGCCAATAATGGTCGCGAAGGCTTTAATAAAAAGCAAATTTTAGACGGTGGCTTTTTAGAGTTAGTACGCTACGGTGTGCGCGATGCACTTGCTCCAAGCATTGTAAAAACCTTACCTGAGTATGACGATGAAACCTTAGCCGATAACTTACAAGTTAAGTACAGCTATCAGTTTAGCGATGGCAGCGGCTCATTCCCAGGCTACCGCCGTTATGGTAACGACGGTTACGGCGAAGATGAAGTAACTGGCACAAACTACGCCGAAGGCGGGCAAAACACCCCAGGCCAACGCGGCCGTGTTTGGCCGTTTTTCACAGGTGAGCGCGGCCATTATGAAATAGCCGCAGCTAATGCCACGCAATCGTTAAACGCAGACAAGCAACAATCTATTAAAAACACTTATGTGAAAGGATTAGAGCAGTTTGCTAACGAAGGCATGATGCTCCCTGAGCAAGTATGGGATGGCGTAGGCAATAACAAAGCAGGCTATCAATTAGGCGAGGGCACTAACTCCGCCACGCCACTTGCGTGGACACATGCAGAATACGTTAAATTGGTTCGCTCATTAAGCGACAAACACGTATGGGATCACTACCCAGTGGTTGAAAAAGCACTAAAGTAAGTTTGTTTAACCAGTAATACTTAGCACTCAAAAGCCACGGTTAACTGCCGTGGTTTTTTTATGGAAATTTAAAATATCAATGCGTTATCAAGTCATGTAGCAGCGATTTTATATCGCGTATTGAACTTCTGTTTGTGTCAGCACAACGGGTAATTTTCTTCGGCGTTCACTTTTACAAAGTTTAATGATAATGAGAGGGGACACTTAATTATTTCTTTGTATAAGAAACTTAGCGCATTCAATGCCTGTGCTTGTGTGCCTTGCGCTACATTTTGCGAGTTTACTAAATGGTTTAAATATAATTCTACTTGAGTGTCTCCCATAGAGCTTGGGTGCTGCATATTGTTAAAACGAATATAGGCAGCTATCCAAAACAGGAAAGCTTCAATAGTACTCTTTGCATACCGCTTGCTATACATATGATCTTTAATCATGCTTAGAAAAAGAGATTTCATAAATAATTTTCAACTTTCCAAGTGGTGCTGTATGTATAGACAGTTATTTGTGTTTTGTCCAATAACATTATTAAAAGTCGTTTTGGTGTATTTTAGCAGCGGTAATTTTATAACATACGTAATTGTCTGTTTACATTGGAGTTGTTTAGTGGAATTATTAAGCCATGTAATATACGCCGTTTTGGGGTGTCATAACCCCCCAAAGTGGCGTTCTATAAGCGTTATGTGTTTCTGAGGTATTGAGTGTCGAAAAAGTTAGAAGTAATATCAAAATCTGACTTGGAAAAGATGCACACAGGCACTTTGATGAGTCGAAGGAATGCATTATTAAAATGTGAAGAGTCGTTTGAGATGTCAGATCAATATCAAGCGGCTAAAAATGATGGAATTGAGTTTAAAAATACTCCGCAATGGAAGCAAGCATATCAAAGTTGTCCTATCAACTCGCGAGAATATTCCAAATAAACAAGAACGCAAGGCGTTGCGTCAAGCTAAAGCCAAGCAGTCATGGTAAGTGTAAATGTAAAAACACATAACAAACAGTTTAAAAGCGGACAAAATTCAGTTGGCTGGTTTCGCTCCGCTTCACATTATAGCCAACCAAATTTTGCCTTTTAACTGAGGCGTTAGAGAGCACAGGAATGATCGAGGAAGCATTTAATACCTTTGGAAAACATTCATTCCAACATGCCATATTCTACTCGAACCAAGATTGCTTAAGGTTTGAGCTTTCAGAAGGTGCTGAATTTGATTCCAGAGTCTCGATGTTTCAGACGGCTTTAAGTAGAACAACTGAGGTTCTTAATACTGTTTTTGAAAAATCTGAGAAAGTATCAATATGCTTTGCATTTGCTGGAAATTCGTTCATTGAAAACTTATCTCAATTCAAGGAATTCAAAAGCCTAGGGTTCACCATACCCAAGAAGCGCTACATACATAGTGAATGGGACGAGGACGAAGATTGGCATCGCAACTATATATTCTTCACTATCGACAAATCAGAACTACATAAACTATTGTTTGGCTGCCTTGCGAATGAATTAGGAATAAATCCATCATTTTGGTTCAGTATGTATGTTTTCGATGTAAAACTTGGTGTTTTAGCTCATCCATATGACGATAGAGGTATGGATTTGGTAGGCCCTAATAAATTTATCTTGCGAAGAATTTATAAGCATTATAGTAATTGGCTTCTAAACTACGATTTACCTGTTATGCGTCAGTGGTTTGGTGCTCTCTAACAAATGCATTATGTCGTTCGTAAACTCACTGGGACAAATCCTCGTTGGCTGGCGCTTCGCGCAGTATAGCCAACTCGCATTTGCCCCATATGCAAAGCGTTAGCTGCTTTGAGGTCAATCATTAGTAAGGTGTCGCAATGAAAATTTTGGTAACAGGCTCAGCGGGTAGAGTTGGGCGTGCAATCTATATTAAATTAATGCGAACACATGATGTAGTCGGCATTGATAAAACGCCTTGCTCAACAGCCGATTACATTGGTGATATTCGCGATAGTGCTCTGATGGATAGGGTTCTTGAAAATATTGATGTCATCGTTCATACAGCGGCTCTTCATGCGCCTCATGTTGGTTTGTTACCTGATTCAGAGTTTCAATCTATCAACGTAGATGCGACTGAGAAATTGGCTTTGGCTGGCGTAAAATCGGGTGTTAAACACTTTATTTTTACCAGTACAACGGCGTTGTACGGTTATGCTTCGACACCTAAAAATATTTCAGGTTGGATTGGTGAGGAAGTTACTCCACAACCCAAGTCGATTTATCATAAAAGTAAAATTGCTGCTGAAACTAAGCTAAAAGAAATTTCAAATCTGTTTCAGCTTCCCGTGACTGTGCTGCAAATGTCGAGATGCTTTCCTGAGCCCGCGGATTTAATGGCAGTATTTCGCCTGACTCGTGGCATTGATGCTCGCGATGTAGCAAATGCTCATTTATGTGCAGTGGAAAAACGTTTAAACGGTTTTAATTGCTTTATCATCTCAGGTGCAACACCTTTTCATTTTTCTGATTGCGAAGCTCTATATGCTGAAGCTGGAGCGGTTATCAAACGTAAGTGCCCAGAAATCGTTCTAGCATTTAAACAAAGAGGCTGGCAATTACCTCAAAGCTTAGATCGCGTATATGATTCATCGTTCGCACGTAAGAAATTAGGTTGGTCACCTATACATGGTTTTGAAAGTGTTTTAGAAATGCTAGATACTGAAACGGCAGAAGTATTACCAATTTTGAAACGCAGCTAATCGGGTAGCCGGAGGTCTCTAACCTCCAGCCCCCACACCACCCATCATGCGCTTTTTATTAACAGGAAGTGCAATGGGCGGTTCATCTCCCGTAATGAATATTGATCCAAATATCTCTTAATGACGCTAAACCTTGTGACTCTAGATAGTCATTGCCTATCGCAATGTTAATTCCTTTTGTTTTTGAGCTTCTACAAGGACCTTTACTGGTGATACCACATGCAATGGCGAGTCGTTCGCTAACACCCAATTTCATTAAACTGCGTACTTTGGTGCGAGGTTTGCGCCATTGCCGCCAGTAGCACATTCTTATCCTACGACGGATCCAGTGATCTAAATCCACCGTTAGCTGATAAGCGTTGGCTATTAGGTAGTAGTGTCCCCAGCCGCGCAAATACTGTGTGAGTTTATGAATTTGTAGGGTCATTGAGATCCCCCAGTTGCGGTTAGTGAGCTCCCTGACATTTGCTTTAAATTTCTTTAGCGCCTGTTCGTGGATCTGCACTTGACCGTAGCGGAAGGAGAGTAAAACAGGACAGGCACAATTTTTTTGCAAAATTCATAGCATCGACTACTGTTTTTATACACAGTTCAAATAAAGTGAATATTTTATGACTCGTGCAAGAAAAAAGCTGATTGATTTAGCATCCACATCTTATTATCACTTAATCTCACGCTGTGTTAGGCGAGCATTTTTGTGCGGAGATGATAAATATACAGGTAAAAACTTTGATCATCGACGGGAGTGGCTAGTAGATCGAATAAAGTTATTAAGTAGTGTATTTGCCATAGAAATTGCCGCTTATGCAGTTATGAGCAATCATTATCACCTTGTTGTTAACGTTAATAGGCGTCAAGCACTTGATTGGTCAGATGATGAAGTCATTAACCGCTGGTATCAGCTTTACAATGGCCATGCTCTGGTTGATCGTTACTTAAATGGAGAGAAATTAGATAAGGTAAGTGACCTATTTTTCAATGAGCTCATCGCAAAATGGCGTGAAAGACTCTATGACATTAGTTGGTATATGAAAAATCTCAATGAGTATATTGCCCGCGAAGCCAATAAAGAAGATAACTGCACGGGAAAATACTGGGAGGGGCGCTATAAATCACAAGCATTATTAGATGAAACCGCAGTACTTAGTTGCATGGCCTACGTCGATTTGAATCCTATCAGAGCAAACATAGCCGATACGCTTGAAGACAGTGATTTTACGTCAATTCAGGAGCGTATAGCGCATTTCAAAGCTTTTACTACAGACAGAGTTAAAGCAAATAAACCTCTTAAACAAAAAGAGATGTTTAAGCATGAAAGTCAACCAACAAAGCTCAAGCCATTTGGTGGCAACCACATTAAAAACACGCTCCCTTTTGCCTTACTGGATTACATTGAATTAGTCGATTGGAGTGGCCGTCACATAGATCCAAAGAAAAAAGGACATATCAACAAGGCTGTGCCAAAAGTGCTGCTCAATTTGAATATAGAAGAAGCGCACTGGCTTGAATCAATTCAACGTTTCAGGCAGCAATACTCAAATTTTGCAGGCAGTAAACAGCGGTTAAAGCAACAAGCAGCAACCAATGACGTGAAATGGTACAAAGGCGCAGGTTGAGTAAAGAGTGGAAGCCTCTCTAAGTAAATTGTCAAAAAAATACAATTAAGTTATCGATAAAAATTAAATCTCTAGAACATATTTATTACCTAAAATTCATTCCAAGCAACTCAACTCTACGTTTTGCAACAAACAGCGCATAAAAAATAATTATAACGTTATCCACGATGAGAGAGTTGTTTAATTTTCAACAGCAAAATACGCCTGTCCTTTTTTATCTTTTCAAGCAACTCAACTCTACGTTTTGCAATAAACAGCGCATAAAAAATAATTATAACGTTATCCACGATGAGAGAGTTGTTTAATTTTCAACAGCAAAATACGCCTGTCCTTTTTTATCTTTCACTTTTTTATCTTCTTTTTTATCCTTTTAAATCAGGGCTATGACGAACAATTTTGGTTCTTCGGCGCAATAAATCGCGCGTAGCACGCATATCTTTGTCATATACAAAGCATGACCAAGGATAAAGTCGATAGTGTGTTCTTTGCAAAAGTCAGCGACCCAATACCAGCAGTGCATGCACTCTACGCCAACCACAATGTCACCGATATACGGTTTAAGTAGTTTTAGCAGTGCGTCAGGATCATTTTTAATTTTCTTGTGAACAAGGATAAGTCCTGTATTATCAATGATACAGACGTAAAGTAATCGCGCGTGTAAATCAATTCCACAATAATATGGATTTATTGTAAAAGTTCATTGAGCTTTCTCCTGTAAGGTTGGTTGCCTTTTCAGCGTAGCGAATAATCGCGATGCTGGGGAGGAGGCTCAATGAGTATCAAGGTTATCAACCCGACCTCCACTGCGTTGTTTTGTTTGTGCTTTAACGCTACGCTAGCACAAACAAAACAACTCCGTTCCGGCTGGTTATAACGGCGTTATGTTTTGAGGTGTAAATGATTAGTCTGCTACTTTTGATGCTCAGTATTGAATTTGGGGTAGAAAGAGCCTGCTCTGATCCTGATGTCAAGATGCTTCAGGAGTTTGTGTTTAAAGTCGAACAAATTTCGACAGGTCCTATGGTTTTTGAGTATGGCTCTATCAAGTTAAACTCTCCTTTACCTGCAGGGTGCTCACTTTTAAATACTGAAGGAGTTATTCAGTTTGACGTTACCGATTCTGGACAAATAGTTAATTACACAGTTGTTTCCATGAGCCCGCCGAGGATACATACTCGAAGATTCATAAAAGCTATATCTGGTGGGAAAGTTAAACCTGAGGCTTACGGAACAAATGGTAATCAGTTGCTTATTCAGTATGTGCAGTATGAAAACAAACCATAACAAGGTGCGGCCTTCGGGGCCTGCGGCCCCTGCGACGCTCACAAGTTCGCGCGCATGCGCACGGCGTTATACGCGAATGGAGCCTGCATGAATATAATAATCAAACTATCTGCTTTAGTGCTGATCATATTTATTGCTCTATGGCAGGTGAGCAAGAATGAAAGTTTCAATTTTTTGGTAACCTTATTGATCGAGTAGAAACAACTGAAAAAATAGTCGCATTAACTTTTGATGATGGTCCAACTAAACATCAAACAAAAGAAATTCTCAAAGTCCTAGACGAGGCAGAAATTAAGGCTACATTTTACCTAGTCGGTAAATCTATCGAAGAAAACATTCAAGAAACTAAAAATATCATTGATAAAGGGCATGAAATTGGAAATCATTCATATACTCATCAACGTATGGTTTTGAAAAGTTATAGCTTTGTTGCAGAGGAGCTAGAAAAAACTAATGAGCTAATTACGCAGGCAGGTTATAGAGAAGAAATACGTTTTAGACCACCATATGGTAAGAAGTTGTTTGCACTGCCTTATTATCTCAATAATAAAAATATAACTACCGTTACTTGGGATGTGGAGCCTGAAACTTATTTAGATAAAAATGCTAGTGCAAGTGATATATCCGAATACGTTGTCCAAAATACTAAGCCGGGATCAATTATTCTTTTACATGTAATGTTTAAATCAAGAGTTAATTCACTAGCCGCTGTACCGTTAATTGTTCAGCAGTTAAGAGATAAAGGTTATCGCTTTGTTACAGTCTCTGATTTAATAGGCAATAGCGCATAATCGGGTAGCCCGAGGTCTCCTCCAGCCCCCACACCACCCATCATGTGTTTTTTATTAACAGGAAGTGCAATGGGCGGTTCATCTCCCGTAATGAATATTGATCCAAAGATCTCTCAATGACACTAAACCTTGTGAAGCTAAGTAGTCATTGTCTAGCGCAATGTTAATTCCTTTTGTTTTTGAGCTTCGACAAGGCCCCTTGCTGGTGATACCACATGCTATGGCGAGTCGTTCGTTAACACCCAACTTCATTAAACTGCGTACTTTTGTGCGTGCTATTCCTTTGAAAAGAGCGTCATTGCAGCCAGTAGCACATTCTTATCCTGCGGCGGAGCCAATGATCTAAATCCACCGTTAGCTGATAAGCGTTGGCTATTAGGGAGTAGTGTCCCCAGCCGCACAAATTTTTTGGTCTAGAATCTGTATTACTCTAAAGCGCAGCGCCTCTTAACCTCTTTGTGAATAATTCAATAAAAGATTTTTTGCACAAAGAGAAGGGAATGAGAAGTAAATGAGAATGAACTTGAAGGCTAATATTGATATGTTAAAACACGATACATGGATAAAGGTAAGCTACTACCTCTCCAAATAAGCCACTTAAACACCTGCAATCCTTTCCAAAACGCCCATTAATACAACAGTAAATCATTTTATGTGGGATTGAAGTAACCGATTGAATCAAAATAAGATCTCGGCTATGGTTAATGCGTCAATAAAAATAAATTAAAGACGAGTTACTCTGCTCTCGTTATAGCTCAAGGAAATAGCATGCACATACGGATAGTTATATTATTAATCACATGCTTGTTAATTATTTCATGCGATGACGATAATGGTACTTCATCACTTGATACCAAAACATTTGCATCTTACAAAACACCTTGTGTTGGTGTAAGTCAACGGCTTTGCCTTATAATCCAAGATGATGATGTTGGCAGTTACTTTTATGACTCCATTGAAGGGTTTGATTTCGTTTGGGGGCATACTTACCAACTATCTTTAAAGATAACAGATATAATCAATCCTCCCGCTGATGCCTCAAGTCTTCAATATTCTATCGAAAACGTCATATCAGACATAGAAGATAACGTTGGCACTCGTTATGAATATAGCTTAGTAGAGTTATTAGAATGGACATTTACAAAAGAGTCAGGTGTTTATTATTTTTTAGGGCAGCCCTTTGAGTGCCAAACGGGTGTAGACTGTGACGGTTTAGTTAATTTAAATAATAGTGGTGGTTTGGTTAACGTGACTTTTGAATATATAGGTGATGGTCAAATAACCTTAGTTCAGTGGAATTAGCTAGAACACAAACGAGCCTTAACTTTATCATTATGTACTAGTATTCTATTTGACCGTTTTTATTTAGTGACGGTCAACTTAAATCAATAAACAAATTCGTTTACTCCGTCTGTCGTTGTGGCTGTTAGCAAGTCGCTTATGGCTGTGTCATATATAAGGCGCGTTACGCAGTAATTTTTTAATGCGCTCCCATCATTGCCTACTATTGACTCTATCCCTATAGTTTTTGTTAGTCCAAGTATCTAACGACTATTACGCGTTTGGTACAGCATACTCACATTCAGCAACTTGCTTTAAAGCATTTATTTTAACTGTTGGCAATACTGTTTTTATTTATGTTTTTGGTTATCCAATTTTCTTTTTTATGTTCTTTTTGTATTACCAATAATTAACATTGCAACATTTTCCATGACGATTACAATTTATTTCACAATTTCATTACTTATTTTTTATAGTAATAAAGTTTTGAATTTAATTCTTTTGGGTTGATTTTCAACGTGTGTTTTTATTGCTAAATTTATATCCACTTGATTTTATTAAATTTATTTTTTGTTGAAAAATTAATATAAATGGTAATACTACTTATTTATTATTTTACTGGGTGTTGCAAAAAGTTAACTGGTAATATACATTTTGCTTACCTTCTGGTTATCCAGTTTGGCTTGCTTGGTAATTTAATTTGTTTCTTTTTATGCTGTTAAAAAGAAAATTGTTATTACCAATTGTTTACACACAATACACCATTGAACTTGTACAAAGTTGTAACCTAGAACTAAGTAATCAAATCTTAGTCAAGCAGTTAGGTTTCCTAAATGTATAAGTTAGGAGACATAAAGATAATGTTTAAGAAAAAAAGTCTACTGATTCTATCAATAATGGCTGCATGCTCGAGTGCTGCTCAAGCGGCTACTATTTATAACTCGGGTTTTGAAAATGGCTGGAGCGATTGGAATGAGGTTGATCCAGCTGCGATTTCAGGCGACGCCTATCAAGGATCGAGTTCTTTAAAGATCCAAGGCAGTCCTGGACGAGTACATCAGGTTGTCGATATTGAAAGAAATACCGAATATACCTTAAGCGCTTATGTTCTAGGTAAAGGGCAAATTGGCGTTAATGATCTTAATGGATTATTTAAGAACACAAAATTTAATGTTTCGTCTTGGACCAAAGTGTCTAAAACATTCACTTCGGCAAATACAGATTCTTTGCAAGTTTTCGCAAAGCACGATAACAACTCAAGTGATGTTCGCTTTGATAATTTTTCTCTTGTAAAAACCGACAGCAGTGATGGTGGCTCAACTGGGGGCGATGGTGACGGTGATAGTGGCGGCAATGGCGATGGTACAACGATTCCTAGTAGCATAACCAGCGGTAGCATTTTTGATCTTGAAGGTAATGATCCTAATCCATTAGTTAATGACAGCACACTTGTATTTGTACCTCTTGAAGCTCAACACATCACGCCAAATGGAAATGGTTGGCGTCATGAATATAAAGTCAAATCTAGCTTACGAGTAGCGATGACCGATACTTATGAAGTATTTGAAGCGAGTGTTAAGGTTGAAATGTCGGATGGCGGTAAAACAATTATTGCTCAGCACCATGCCAGTGACACGGGCACTATAATGAAAGTTTATGTGTCCGATTCTGCGGAATCTGGTTTTGATGACAGTGTGGCTGGCAATGGTATTTTTGATGTGTATGTGCGCCTGCGTAACACCAGCGGCAATGAAGAGAAATATGCATTAGGTACAATTCGCAGTGGAGGTTCGTTTAACTTAAGAGTTGTTAATAATTACGGCGACGTAGATGTATCTGCGTTAGGTTCAAGTTTTGGTATTCCTGTTGAAGATGATTCGGCATCATACTTTAAGTTTGGTAATTACTTGCAATCTCAAGATACATCTACATTAGATGATTGTGGTGAATCAGGTAATTCAAACTCATTCAAAGAGTGTTTTGAAGACTTGGGCATTACGACGTCTAAAGTAACAATGACAAATGTTAGTTATACTCGAGTAACTAACTAGCTTTAGCGTTATTGATAACACCACGCAAATGCAAATTTACGTGGTGTTATACGCTGAAAGAATAGAGCGTTATGTTGAATCATTGTTATATAATTTTATCTTTCATTACCCGTGAGTAATGCATTTTATAGTTTGCCCTGTGCGTATTGAGCTACCTGTAAATAAGTGGATCATGAAATTACGATTATCAATGATGTGCCATAATTGATCGCTTTTTGCTGGGCATAATGTTTGTTGTATATAGTGTGTTAGCACCGACTCTTCAAGTGGTAAAGAGTTAGGCAAGTTAATATAAATTTTGATCTGGTTAAATTCAAAATCAGCATGGCTAAACTGCCAATTACCAGTCATGAGTTTCTTTGTATAGTGCTGTTGTACATTCTGTTGTTGCTGTATAGATAGTTGCGGGTATTGATCTGGATGAGAAAGCCTACTGATAGTTAAACCGACTATTAGTAACGCTACAGCGGCAATTGTGCACTTAAACAAAACTGTTACCTGTTTTTTAGGTTTTGGCTTAATTTGTTGCTGGCGATGATCGATAATTTTTACCCAATCTCGGTGTTTTAATGTACGCTGTGTCATCTTTATTCTCCTTGTTTTAATCGCTTAATTAAAGCAAGAGAATGTGGATGAAAAATGGATAACAATCTAAATTTAATCGTTATTTTTCCTGTAGTGAAGGGGTAATAAGAGCCTGACGCATAGCCCACCAAATTTGCCTTTATGTAATGATATAGACCCTTTCATTAAGTTAACTAAACTTAAACAGATAGATAAACCTAACCCACTACCATCAACGGATTTTGACCGTGTGCTATCAATCCGGTAGAGCCTTTCAAATAAGTGCTGTATCTGGGGTTGAGGCACACCTGGAGAGCTATCATCTATTTGAATAAATAGCTGAGTTGGGTTTAAACGCACCTTGAGGCGAACGAATCCAGGGCTGTCGGTATATAAACAGGCATTTTTGAACACGTTATAAATGATCTGATCAAGTTTTTGCTTATCAATATAAATACTTTGCTTATCGCTGACTGTATTATCTATAACACAGGTTAAGTTTTTTGTTGTTACCATTGTTTGTAAATCGTCAGCGTATGGTTTAAATAAAGCGCTAACAAGGTGCACTTGATTATTTAAACTCATTGAGCAATTATCAACTTGTGATAGCTGATAAACATCACTAATTAAGTTATTAAGTTGACTTATTTTGTCGTTTATTTTTAGATAAGCGAGAGACTTATCTTCTTGTAAATCATGTTCGAGGGCCTCGATGTTTAACTTAAGTACACTCAGCGGTGTTCTTAATTCATGGGAAATATCGGCAAGCATTTTGTCTTTTAAATCCAAGCTAGCTTGATAAAGTTTAGCTTTATAATGCGCCCGTTTATGTTTTATGTAATAAAGACTAATGAGCAAGATACTTAGGATAAAAATAATCGAATAGCCCAATAACCACACTCGCTTTTCTAATCGCTGGCTTTTAAGCTCAGCCTTGGTGATTGCATTATTTTGCTCTGATGTAATTAGCTTTTGTCGCTGGACCAGCGCATCGACCTGCTTCATGTGGTTAGCGGTTGACTCACTTAAATAGTTTTTTTGAATAATATTATGGTAGGAGTCTACTTTTTTATAATGGAAAACAGCATCAGTTAGTTGTGCACTAAGCTCGAAAAATCGCGCGTTATAACGATGGAATTTCAAGGTTAGAATTTCATTATCAATATCCTCGAGTAGTAAAGTTATTTGCTCTAAGGTATGTTTACTTGAGGGGATGTCTTGTTGTAATAAATAAAGTTCTAATAACTGCATATATGCATAGGTTTTATAAATTGGAGAATCTGTTTTTAATGAAAAGTAGACACTCTGTTTAGCGTTATTGAGTGCCTTTTGAAAATGATTAGTGTGTTGGTATGCAATGGCTAATTGACGATAGGCCACTGAAAGTTGCTGAGTCGCATTTAGGGGGGTGAGGTACTCGATTGTCTCGTGTAATTGCTCAATAGCCAGTACGTATTTCTCTTGCCTAATTGTAATTTTTGCTAAGCTTAAGCTGGTTGACGCAATATTATATCTATCACCAGATTTTTTATCGCTTTCTAGCGCCCTTAAAAAAAAATGTGATGCTTGCTCTAAATTATTCAAGCGAAGGGACATGTCACCTAAATTATAATAAACACTTGCTTGCAACTCCCAATTAGTACTGTTTTGCAATAATTCTAATGCAGCTGTTTGCTCTTGCATAGCCAGAGCTAGATTGCTTTGTGTGTCGTATAACACGCCTAAGTTAGCATGGGCACGGGCTAATAATTCTTTGTCATTTAGCTGCAGTGCTATTTCTTTTGCTTTTGTGTAGTGAACATTTGCTTGATGAGTGTCTAATATACGCCGAAAGTTGATCCCCAGTTCACTATGTAATCTAAAAAGTTCTTTACTCGACAATGTGTGCGAGTTTAGTAATGGAGCAATCACTGTAATTGCTTGCGTATGCTGCGCGTTTTTTCGTAGCGCTGAAGCAAGTTCTAATAAAATGTTAAATGAAGTAGGGTATTGCTTAGCTAGGCTTTTTAACTGGGTAGTTGCAGTGACTAAATCACCTTGTTTGATTTTTTGTTTTATAGCACTCAAATCATAGTTTTCAGTGCATGTTGTATAACAAGACACAGTTAACAGAGCAGCTAATAATAGTCGGTGCATAGAATTATAAAAATTTAGAGAGCGTATTTTATAATTTTAGGGTGCAAATGTGGTCAAAATATGGAGGCTGTTAATGCCTGTTATTGTTTACAGCTCTAAATTTTTAGCAAGCGGCAACGCTAAAAGGCATTATATTTTTTGTACATAACCTGAGTTTAGACAATAGCAACCAATTTAGTGGGCTGCTTGTAGGCAATTAAGCCACTCATCAGGCTCAGCTAAAATGAACTCTAAATGATAGTTCTCTTTGGTGGTTATTTTAATTCCCGATGTTGTAATTGGGATCAAACCGCTGGCTTTACCAGAGCATTTCTCCACATGAGAAATATTATTAAGCTTGATCGCATAACAACCTAGACTAAGTTGCTTATTAAGTGCCTCAAAATGCAGTATATTATCTGTCAGGGTGAGACGCCCATCTGCTTTACCGACTCCCAGTTGTAATGTTGCATAACAGCGTTTTAATTGTGTAGCGTTCATTATTCACTCCATCGATTTTATTATTTTCTAGAGTTTATGCGGGTAACCGCTATGTGTCAATTATGTAAATTAAATGTTTTTATTTAACTTGCTTAACAATCGGTTATAAAAAGTTGTTAGCGCGATAGAGCATTTTTTGCTGCTTATTTACACGTATAAATGCAAAGATAACTAAGGCCAGTTGTGAAGCTAATGCACACAAGGTAATAATTAAATTCACCTTATTATCATGGTGTTGTGCAAGCCCTACTTCTATAAACCAGCCAATAGCAAGCATTAAAATAAGCGAGCTATGTAAGTAACGTTGTAGTGTGATTTTAAACTGAAGATGCTTCCACTGGCTAAATATTAGCAGTGCTAAACTCAATATGGGGATTAACATCAAGCAACTTAAAGTAATGATCAAAAGTGGTTGCCATGACATGAAGGCTGATGGTCCTCCCGTGATAACAGCTTCGTTGCAACCTGTCAGTAGTATCAAGCTGAACAATAGGCCTATTAATTTTGTTGCGTCTGTTTTTTTCATCATTATAAAGGTTTACTTAAGTTCGCTTTCAAGCCTTACAACTCACTGTAAGGCTTGCTAGTAATTTATAAAAGGGGCATGTTAAATGGTATTCTTGCTTTGTAAGTAATAGTTTTAAGCATGCGCCATAATGAGTTCTTTGGCGTTAGCTTTGGCTGTCTTACTTATATTATCGCCGCCAAGTAAGCGAGCAATTTCATCTATACGGCCATGTTTATTTAGTGGCTGCATGTGCGTAAAGGTTTCACCATTTGCTATTTCCTTTGCGACAAAAAATTGCTGATGTCCGGAGCTTGCTACTTGTGGTAAGTGAGTTACACAAATTACCTGAGTCGATTTACCAAGTTGACGTAACAACTTACCGACAGCTGAAGCGGTTGGTCCTGAGATACCCACATCGACTTCATCAAAAATAAGCGTTGGAGTTGTCACTTTTTGGGCAATAATCACTTGGATCGCTAAACTTATACGTGACAGTTCACCACCTGAGGCAACTTTAGATAATGGCTGTAGCGGCTGGCCTGGGTTAGTTGAAACTAAAAAGGCAATACTATCGAAACCTAAGCTATTTGGTGCTCGGTCTTGATCTTGTTTTAGTGCAATCTCGAACAGGCCGTTTTCCATCGATAAATTTGCCATACTTGCACTGATCAATTCATTTAAAGTATGAGCGGCATTTTGGCGGCTTGCACTGAGCGCTGTTGCAGCAGTGTGATAGTCATCAAGTGCAGTTTTGATCTCATCATTGAGTTCATTCAATCTTGCAGAGTTAGTACTTATTGATTCAAGCTCTTGACTGATAGACAGATGAAACTCAACCAGTTGCTCAGGTTTTATGTGGTGCTTACGCGCAAGATCCATTGCACCACTCAAACGGGCTTCAACTTCAAGCAGTCGACTAGGGTCAAGCTCTGTTTGCTCAGCGTAATTACGAATTTCGCGACTTGCTTCTTCTACTTGTACAGCGGCTTCTGCCAATAATGCAGCAACGCCATTTAAGCTTTCATCAAAGCCTGCTAGCTCTGCGAATTGTTGCGCGCTGTGCTGTAGCATTGAACAGGCATTTTGTTCGTCACTTTCATACAAGTGTTGCAACTCACGTTGACACGCTTCAAGGATCGTCTGACTGTGGCTTAATTTGTGATGCTCAGCTTCAATATCGCTAAACTCATCGGCTTGCAAGGCAAACTCATCAAGCTCAGCAACTTGGTATTCTAATAGTTGCTTTTGTGCCACTTGTTGTTGTTGCATTTGCTCAAGGGCTGTAAATTCTTTTTGTAGATTTTGAAAATGGCGATATTTATTACGCACATTATCAACAAGGGGGTGATGCCCAGCATATGCATCGAGTAACTGTAGCTGATGCTCGCTTTTTAACAGGTGTTGATGCGCATGTTGACCATGGATTGAGATCAGGTATTGGCCGAGCTCTTTTAGCTGAGCTGCGGTGACAGAGCTGCCATTAATATAGCTTTTACTACGACCGTTTTTACAGATCACGCGGCGTAATAAACACTCTTGCTCTGCATTACTTAATAGCTGTTGTTCTAAAAACTGCTGAGCGAGGGGCAGTGCGGCAATATCAAACTGCGCACAAATTTCTGCGCGCTCGGTGCCTGGTCGTACAGCTGAGGCTTCTGCGCGTTCACCTAAACACAGTGATAAGGCATCAATGGCGATTGATTTACCCGCACCCGTTTCACCCGTAATAGCAGTCATGCCACTTTGCCACTCGGTACTTAAATTGCTCACAATTGCAAAATTTTTAATTTCTAAACCAATTAACATACTGTTTATCCATCCAGTCAATTAACTGTTAATTTATACAGTGTTTAGGTTTTTTGCAAATTAAATTTTATATATTAATGAGTTTATTTAATGTTCATTTACTGAAGTGTCAAAATTGTTTTCAGGATCAACAGCCTTTTCATAATCATTAGGGTTGGCTGATAATTCGTTAGTACATAAAACTTTGATCATTGAGGGTAATACTTCATGGTAAAACGTTTTGTTGTACGCTAAGCCTGCAGTGGGTAGCTCACTGACAAAAAAATCTAAGCGCTCTGCAAGTGCATCACGTTCACCTGTAACATAAGTTTTTGCCAGTTCACTATTAATGGTACTAAGCAGCGACTCTACAATGCGCTCTAAATAAAGTAAATTTTCATCTGTATGAGGCTGTACAACAAAAAAATTACCAACAATGACTTGAATACGAGAAATGTATTTTGGGCGAATTATTTTTGCTTCGTAATATTCATTGAGTTTAAATTTTACATTCGCACTAACTTCGCTGACGCGGGTATTGAACAACTTTTTTTTTGCTGCGAGTGCTTTTTGACGGTTATTTTCAATCACTAAATAGCTACCAAGTAAGGTGATCAATAATAACAAAGCCAAGAAAACAACATAAGTCATGATGTGTTAATTTCCCTGAAAAGGTAACAAATAATTTTTAAACTATTTTGCTCTAAAGTATGGATAAGCGCAATAAAATTAATACAAACGGCTGCCCCAATTTAGCTTGGTTCTTAATACATGATAATACGAATAGTTTTTAGGGTGGATCAGGCGCAGTTTTTTGTCAGCCTTTTTTATTAGCACTTCATCACCAGGTAATACAGCAAGCACCACATGACTATCGCAACTTACTTGTAAACTATCGGTGTTTTCTAGGCTGAGTTTCAAACGTACTTCGTTATCTGCATCAACGACCAAAGGACGACTTGAAAGTGTATGGGGGAACATGGGGACTAATGATATTGCATTTAATTCCGGTGTTAAAATTGGCCCGCCCCCAGAGAGCGAGTAGGCGGTAGAGCCCGTGGGTGTTGATACTATTAAACCATCAGAGCGCTGCGAAAATACAAAGTCGTTATTAATAAATGCTTCAAACTCTATCATGTGAGCAACTTTATCAGCATGTAGGACGGCTTCGTTTACTGCTGAGTTAGCGCTCTTTAATTCGGCATGGCGGTATACTTCAACTTCAAGTAAAAAGCGTTTTTCTTCAATATATTGCCCACTCAATACTTGCTCTAGGCTGGCTTCAAAACCTTCAGGGTCTAAATCTGTTAAAAAACCTAAATTACCACGGTTCACACCAATTACGGCAACATCAAAACGGGCTAATACACGAGCTGCACCGAGCATATTACCATCCCCACCGACAACAATGGCCAGATCAGCACGTTCCCCAAGCTCAGTCAGCTTGACTAGTTTCTCTTTGGGGACATCAGCTAATTGGTGGCCGGTACGTTGCTCTAGCAAAACGTTAAAACCTAACGCATTTAAAAACGTGTATAAGCGTTGTAAAGTTGTTGCTGCGCCATTGTGATTTGGTTTGCCAATTAAACCTATGGTTTTAAACGGTGATTCCATGATAAATGCATCAATAGTATTAATATCAATAGAGTAACCTATAAATGGTTAGTTTGAAAATACTGATTGATAGCCTTGAAATAAACTCACTGCGCCCCGATATCTCATGTATGCAGCAAGATGTAGATACTATGAATTTAAATCCTCGAGATCAGCAAATATTTTCCGCCGTCATGAGCCTGTATTGTAATGGTGAAGGGCAACCCGTGGCGTCAAGCCGTATTGCTCAACAAAAAGGCATGGCTGTGTGCTCAGCAACGGTCAGAAATGCAATGTCACGCCTTGAAAAAATAGGTTTGTTATACTCGCCGCACACCTCAGCTGGGCGTGTGCCGACCAACGCAGGTTTTGATTATTGGTTAAGTGAGTTTTTTCCACTTGCAGAAATTGCACAATATTGGCAACCAGCGCAGGCACAATTAGTTGAGCTTGCCCATGGTTTGAGCCAGCGCTATCAAGTGTGCTGTTGTGTTGGTTTGCCACAAGTAAGCTCGCAGCATGTTTTTCGTGTTGAAGTGTTAGATTTTGACAGCAATGATTGGCTTATTTTATTGCTTGATAGAGCAGGGCAAAGCCATAATATCTGCATTCACAAACCGGATGAAGCATCTGATACTTTACGCTATCAATTTGCAACTTGGCTTAATACGGTATTTAGTCAACAAACTTTGATGGAAGGCTTGTACCGTATGCAAGCGATGGCCAATACTGCCCCCCGTAATTGCCATGACTCTCTCCATCAATGGACACGAGAGTTGAGCCAAAAGCTAGGTTCAGATAACAGTATTGTTGTTGGCGAAAATTATTTATATCGACAAATTGATTGTGAGCAAAGCTTAAATATAGGGGTTTCATTTTTAAACTTTGTCGAAGATAAGTTGGCATTTAAAAATGGTGTGTCAGTTTTAAATACTGCGCAATTGCCATTTACGGATTGTGATGAACTGATGGTGATAAGCGTACCGTATTTTCAAAATCAGGAATATCAAAGTCGTTTTTGTGTAATTTGTCCGAAATCGGCGCAAATTGAAGCAATCATTCAAGAATTTAAATTAATCGAGTCATCTGGCTCTTGAATCTTTTGATTCAATCCCCATAATTACCGCAATTGTAAAGAATTGGAGCACTTAAATTATGTCTGAGCAGACAAAATCACCAGAGCAAGAAGTCGAATTAAACGAAGAGTTAGAGCAAATGCAAGCCGAAGTAGAAGCCGCTGTAGAAGCTGCCGATGCTCATGAAGGTGACGAAATTAGCCCTGAAGCTGAAATTGCTATGCTTTATGCAGAGCTTGAAGACGCTAAAAAAACGATTGATAGTCAAAAAGACAGTGTCGTTCGCGCAGCAGCAGATGTAGAAAATATGCGCCGCCGTGCAGCACAGGATGTTGAAAAAGCACACAAGTTTGCACTTGAAAAATTTGCAAACGAATTACTGCCTGTTATCGATAACTTAGAACGCGCTATTGAGTTCTCAGACAAAGAAAACGAAACCTTAAAGCCATTGCTTGAAGGGATTGATATGACCGTGAAAAGTTTCAATGATGCAGTTGCAAAATTTGGTGTTGAAATTGTTAATCCACAAGGTGAGCAGTTTAATCCTGAATTTCACCAAGCAATGTCTATTCAACCAAGTAACGATGTAACACCTAATACCGTATTAGCTGTAATGCAAAAAGGCTACACCCTAAATGGCCGTTTACTACGTCCTGCCATGGTGATGGTCTCTAAAGCCGCTGAATAGTCGGCTGCTTAGTTAAAGCTTAAGCAAAAAATGCCCGTTAACAACGGGCATTTTTTTTGTTTCTGGCGCGGTGCCAAAGCTGAGCAATTAGTGTAAGTACTAAGGCACTGAACATTAAACTTGAGAACGGAACTGCACTTTGTGCATGCATTAACGCTAATATAGGTCCTACTAATGCGCCGCTACCAAAACGTAAAGTACCAATAACTGCTGTAGCAGTTCCTGAACGTTCTGCAAATTGCATTAAGATCAGTGCATCGGCATTACTTGCCGTTACCCCTAAGCTCATCATTAGTGGCGCAATTGCAGCAACAATAAAAAACAGAGATAGGTGTAATAGACTAAATGTGAGTAACGCAGCACCAGCTACAAAGCCAACGGCTAAACCATAATAGAGCATTTTTCGAGAACCGACCCTTGGCACTAGTCGGGTATTTAAAAAGTTACCGAACATTAGCGCTAATACGTTAAATGCGAATAAAATCCCAAATAACTGCTCTGACACTTTAAAGTAATCAAGGTATACAAATGGTACTGCGGTTAAAAAGCAGAAAAAACCAAATGAAACAAACATCGAACTGGCAATATCTGCACGGGTATCTTTATTTTTAAACACCGTTTTATAACTATCAAAAAATAGCGCAAAGCCTTTTAGTGGGCTTTTAAAAATGGGAATATCGATCAGGTAAACTTGCACAAGTGCTAGGATCATAAAGCTGTAACTAGCCAGTACTAAAAAGATAGTTTGCCAATGTGATAACCCCATGATCATAGAGCCCACGGTGGGCGCGACTAAAGGCGCAACCATCATGATCATTGATACATAAGACATACCTTTAGCGGTATCTTGTTTGTAAATATGGCGAATTATTCCCGGCACCACAACAGTTGCAGCGGCACCAGTGAACGCTTGAACAGCCCTAAGCGCCCAAAATAGATGAATATCATTACAAAAAGCCAATGCGACAGAGCTTAAACCAAATAATGCCAAGCCAGCTTTGGTGAGTACACGACGACCAATTTGGTCGGCAATTGGACCAAAAAATAACATGCCTAAAGCATAACCTGCTAAATACAAACTCAACGATATTTGTACGTTGGGCATAGTGGTATTGAGATCATTAGCAATAACTAACATTGCAGGTAAGTACATATCAATTGCCAAAGGCGTAATTGCTACAATGCTGGCAAGTAATGGTAACAGAATGCGTTTATTCAAAGAGACCGAGTCTTGCATGATTCACCCATTAAATAAAAAGAGACTTATATTGTAACAGCGCTAAAGACCCTTGGGTACTTAGTTTGCACGCTAACTATCATCTTTAACATATAAATAACATGACTTCTGCGTTTAGCTGTTATTGCAATATGTTCAATCGCACAGTGGTTTGCTATTCTAGGAGTAATTAAATGTTAGTTGAGGGAATCCAATGAAAAAATTAGTTTTGGCTGTGCTTGCCACTGCAGTATTAGTGGGGTGTAAAACATCACCTACAGGGCGTACGCAAATTGCACTTTATTCTGATCAAGAAATGAGTCAAATGGGCCAGCAAAGTTTTGCTGACATGAAAAAGAATCAAAAAATTAATAATGATCCCGCAGTTAATGCTTATGTAAAATGTATTGCTGATGATGTAATTGCAGTATTGCCACAACAATATGCAAGCCAAGCTTGGGAAGTCGTTGTGTTTGAAGAAGATTCTGCGAATGCATTTGCACTGCCAGGTGGTTATATTGGTGTGCATACAGGGTTATTAAAAGTCGCTGAAAACCAAGATCAACTCGCCACTGTTATTGGTCATGAAGTAGGCCATGTTATCGCTGAGCATTCTAATGAGCGTGTTTCACAAAGTTCACTGTTACAAACAGGTATGCAAGCGGGCAGTGTGGCGCTTGAAATGGGCAATGTGCAATACCGTAATGAAATTATGCAAGGACTGGGTTTAGGCGCTCAGTACGGTGTAATTTTACCATTTAGCCGTTCGCATGAATCTGAGGCTGATGAAGTCGGCTTAGATCTAATGGCAAAAGCGGGATTTAATCCAAAAGAGTCGGTCACTCTTTGGCAAAATATGAGCAAAGCGGGCAGTAGTGGTACGCCTGAGTTTATGTCTACTCATCCTGCACCTGGTAATCGAATTAAAGAGTTACAAGCAAAACTACCAGAAGCATTGAATGAGCAGCAAGCTGCAAAAGCTGCAGGTAAAAACCCGCAGTGTAGGCTATAAATTCATTTTTAATGATATAAAAAAAGCCTGTGAGCAAAACTCACAGGCTTTTTGTTATTCGAAACGCTAGTTTTATGCGTTTTCAACAGCAGTACGTGGATCAACGTATGGCATGTTGAACGCTTCAGCTACTTCTTTATAAGTAACTTGACCTTTGATCACGTTAAGACCTTTAAGGAAGTTAGCGTCATCAAGTAATGCCTTCTTGTAACCTTTGTTCGCAAGGTTAATGATGAAAGGCAGTGTTGCATTGTTAAGTGCAAACGTAGATGTGCGTGGCACTGCACCAGGCATGTTAGCTACACAGTAGTGCACAACGTCATCAACGATGAAAGTCGGATCTGCGTGCGTGGTTGCTTTAGAAGTTGCGATACAACCACCTTGGTCAATTGCAACGTCAACAATTGCAGAGCCAGGCTTCATTGCTTTAATGTGTTCAGCAGTAACAAGCTTAGGCGCTGCAGCACCAGGAATAAGTACACCACCGATAACTAAATCAGCTTCAAGTACGTGTTTTTCAAGCGCATCTGCAGTAGAGTAAATTGCTTTTACTTTATTACCAAACTGTGCGTCAAGTGCGCGTAATACGTCGATGTTACGATCAAGCACAACGACATCAGCACCTAGGCCAACAGCCATTTGCGCAGCACTACGACCAACCATGCCGCCACCGATCACTACAACTTTAGCAGGCTCTACACCAGGTACGCCGCCAAGTAACATGCCACGGCCGTGGTTAGACTTTTCAAGGGCTTGTGCGCCTGCTTGAATAGACATACGACCAGCAACTTCACTCATTGGTGCAAGTAGTGGTAAACCACCGCGTGAATCAGTCACCGTTTCGTAAGCAATACATACTGCGCCACTTTTCACTAGATCTTCAGTTTGTGGAAGATCAGGTGCAAGGTGTAAATAAGTGAAAAGAATTTGGTCTTCACGAAGCATTGCACGTTCAACAGCTTGTGGTTCTTTTACTTTTACGATCATTTCAGCTTTAGCGAATACATCAGCAGCTGTTGCTAACACTTCTGCACCTGCTTGAATGTAGTCTTCGTTAGTAAAGCCGATACCCATACCTGCATCAGTTTCAACAAATACTTGATGGCCGTGGTTCACTAATTCACGAACACTCGCAGGAACCATACCTACACGGTACTCATGGTTTTTTATTTCTTTAGGTACACCAATAATCATAATTTCGCCTTGTTAGAACGGGATAAAATTTTTCACTATTATATTCATGACAAGCCAGTGTGTCTCACCTTTTTTAATTGGTATGCTAGTGATATAATCTGCAAATGTGATTTAAATAGTATAAAAAACTAGTTGCGCCTATGCATGAGTTATTAGACCGTATTGACCGTAAGATTTTGATGGAATTACAACACGATGGCCGAGTTTCAAATGTCGAACTGGCCCGACGAGTAGGATTAAGTGCGACCCCTTGTTTAGAGCGTGTGAAAAAGCTTGAACGAGAGGGCTACATTGTAGGTTATAAAGCCGTGGTTGACCCAGCTAAGCTTGGTCAAGGTCTCTCTGTGTATGTTGAAGTCACTATAACTAAAACATCACCAGACGTATTTGATGAATTTAGCGCCGCAGTTAAAAAGCACGATGAAATTATTGAATGCCATTTAGTGTCGGGTAATTTTGACTTTTTATTGAAAACGCGGGTAAATGATATGTCTGAGTATCGTGGTGTACTAGGCGACATTTTATTAAAGCTGCCAAATGTGAGCGAAAGCCGTACATATGTAGTAATGGAAGAAGTAAAAGGAGAGCAAGGGGTGATTATTCGCCCTTACATCGGCTGAACTATGCGCCATTTTTTAGTAACGACTTAATACCAATCGACTTAAATATTTAACCATTCTAGCGGGCTAAATAAAGCGCTAACTGCGTTATAAATTTTCATGTAGAACAACTACATGTCAAAATTTATGCCTTGTTATCACTCCATTTATCTGTCGCTATAAATGGTCAGTAACTTAACACGATTGGTATAAGTTGTATTATTGATACATGCGCGAATGATAAAAACTCGTTCATAATCAAGTAAGCAGTTAGCGTATAAGATAAAGTGCAACAAAAAGTATTTCCTGCTAAGGTATTCCATTGCTAACAAAAGAGTACAAAGAAGTACAAAGAAAATGAGGAATAGCGAGTTATGCGCCTAAACGGTGTACAAAGACTATTAGAAACCGGTTTGATAATCAGCACCTTTGCCGCCATATTTATTTTGTGTGCATTGATAAGCTTTGATCCCGCAGATCCTAGTTGGTCGCAAACAGGTTATGAGAATGTAAGAAACATAACTGGGGCCGCTGGCGCGTGGATTGCTGATATTTTATTACTTACATTTGGTTGGCTGGCTTATTTAGTGCCGGCTGCAATCCAAATCTTTGGCTATTTATTATTTAAGCAACCGCATAAGATATTTCAGCTTGATTACACAACCTTATCATTACGTGTAATAGGCTTTGCGTTATTTATTACCTCAGCAACTGCTATCAGCAGTATTAATTTCGATGATATTTATAATTTTTCTTCCGGTGGGGTAGTAGGGGATGTAATCGCCTCAGCCATGATGCCGGCATTTAATTTTACGGGTACGTCTATTTTATTATTGTGCTTCTTCTTTGCTGGTTTAACCTTGTTAACTGGTGTGTCTTGGGTGCAATTTGTTGACTTCATTGGCGATTGGATTATGCGTAGCTATCATTTTATGGTTGATAATCTGCAAGCATGGTTGCAGCGTGAACGCGCAGCAAATACAACTGTAACCACTGAGCAGCCTGTAATTGATGAACCAAAAGCCGCAAAAGAGACTCCGTCGATTCACTTTACTGAAACAAGTAAAGTAGCAACGAGCAATACGAACACAGCCTCCGATTATCAAGACTCACATCCAGCATTTGATGACCTAGATGATATTCTCGATCAAGAGATTAATTTCAGTGCTATTGATGATGAGCCAATGGATACCGCAGCAGCTTTAAATGCACTGGATCAAAGTTATGTTGCCGAGCCAGAAAAACCAGTTACAACCGTTGTCTCTCCAGCGCGACCGATGCCAAAGCCTAAGAGCACTTATCAACCGCCGCCAACAGCAAAAGAAAAGTTTGAGCAATTATTAGAAGAACAGCCACCAAGTACACCGATGCCAACACTTGATTTACTTGATAGGCCAGACAAAGCGAAAAACCCAATTTCTCCAGAAGAACTTGAAGCAGTCTCGCGTTTAGTTGAAACCAAGTTGCTTGATTTTAACGTTCAAGCGGCCGTTGTAGGTGTTTATCCTGGTCCTGTTGTTACTCGTTTTGAGCTTGATTTAGCGCCAGGTATTAAAGTGTCTAAAATTACTGGGCTTGCGAAAGATCTGGCTCGATCGCTATCTGCGGTCAGTGTGCGCGTAGTGGAAGTGATCCCAGGTAAAACGTACGTAGGTATTGAGCTGCCAAATAAACACCGTGAAATAGTACGTTTATCAGAAGTGATAGATGCACCTAAGTTTGAGCAAAACCCATCACCTTTAACCATGGTATTGGGTAAAGACATTGCCGGTGAGCCAATTTGTGCTGACTTAGGTAAAATGCCCCACTTATTGGTAGCGGGTACAACCGGTTCAGGTAAGTCAGTGGGCGTTAATGTGATGATATTAAGCTTGCTATATAAATCTGGCCCTGATGATGTACGGATGATCATGATAGATCCAAAAATGTTGGAGCTTTCAGTATACGAAGGTATCCCACATTTGTTGTGTGAAGTGGTCACTGATATGAAAGAAGCCGCTAATGCACTGCGTTGGTGTGTCGGCGAGATGGAACGTCGTTACAAGCTAATGTCGGCTCTTGGTGTACGTAACTTAAAAGGCTATAACCAAAAAGTAATGGAAGCTAAAGAAGCGGGTTACCCGATTTTAGATCCATTATTCAAAGACACCGATGGTATGAAAGACGGCCCAGATGAGCTAGGAAAACTACCAAGTATTGTTGTCGTTATTGATGAATTTGCTGACATGATGATGATTGTTGGTAAAAAAGTTGAAGAGCTGATTGCACGTATCGCGCAAAAAGCCCGTGCCGCTGGTATTCATTTAATACTGGCTACGCAGCGTCCATCGGTGGACGTTATCACTGGCTTAATAAAAGCAAATATACCAACACGGATGGCGTTTCAGGTTTCAAGTAAAATTGACTCACGCACTATATTGGATCAACAAGGTGCCGAAAATCTATTAGGCATGGGTGATATGTTGTATTTACCGCCAGGTACTAGCGTACCGGTGCGTGTTCATGGCGCGTTTGTGGATGATCATGAAGTTCATGCCGTTGTTGATGATTGGAAAAAACGCGGCAAACCAAATTATATAGACGAAATTCTTAATGGCGATGCGACGGAAGAGATATTACTTCCGGGTGAAGCGAGCGAAAACGCAGATGAAGAATCAGATCCCCTGTATGATGAGGCTGTTTCATTTGTAATTGAAACAGGTAAAGTATCGGTTTCAAGTGTACAGCGTAAATTGCGTGTTGGTTATAACCGTGCAGCGCGGTTGGTTGAACAAATGGAAACGTCGGGTATTGTGAGCGCACCAGGTCATAATGGTGCCCGTGATGTATTAGTGCCCAATGGTGGAGCAAATTAAATGAAAAAAATTAACTATTTAGCTATGGCGATCAGCTGTCTGTTATCAGCCTCTGTCTATGCAGACGACAGCCAAGCATTACAAGACAAACTTGCTGGATTAAAAAGCTTTCAAGCACAATTTGAGCAGCAAGTGAATGACGACCAAGGTCAGTCAATAATGCAAGGTAAGGGCACGATTGCTTTACAACAGCCAATGATGATCCGTTGGCAGCAAGCTAGCCCCGATGACACTTTATTTGTCTCAAATGGCGATAAAACGTATTACTTTGACAGCTTCGCAGAGCAAGTTACGATTATGAATACGCACAGCTTGATTGATTCAACACCGTTTGTATTACTCACGTCTAAAGATCCTGCGCAGTGGCAAAAGTATCAAGTAACAGCCACCGCGGCGGGTTTTAGTGTCACTCCTAACCAAGGCGTTGAAAGCCAAGTTGAACAACTAGACATTGTATTTGCAAAAGATCAAACAGGCCTAGCACAACTATTAGTCAAAGACAGTTCAGGACAATCATCAACCTTTACGTTTAGTGATGCCAAAGTAAACGAAAGTTTAGCTGATTCAACCTTTGACTTTAGTATTCCTGAAGGTGTTGAAATAGATGACCAAAGCCAAGGCGAATAATTTCAGTGAGTAATTTAGGCTTTAATTTTGGCCCTGATGTGCGCCCACTTGCGGCGCGCATGCGACCAACCAGTTTAGATGAATATATTGGCCAGCAACATTTATTAAGCCAAGATAAACCACTCTACCAAGCCATTTTAGCAGGGCGGTGCCATAGCCTTATTTTATGGGGGCCGCCAGGTGTTGGTAAAACCACCTTAGCGCAAATTATAGCTAATCACGCTGATGCTGCACTGATCCAAATGTCAGCAGTTACCGCAGGTATTAAAGATATTCGTGATGCGGTGAGTGAAGCGCGTAATAACCTTGAAGGGCGTGGACAACGTACGTTATTGTTTGTTGATGAAGTACATCGCTTCAATAAATCTCAGCAAGATGCCTTTTTACCGCATATTGAAGATGGCACCTTTATATTTGTAGGCGCCACCACCGAAAACCCATCGTTTGCGCTTAATAACGCAATTTTATCCCGCGCTCGTGTGTATGTGCTTAAATCGCTACAAGAAGTTGATCTTCACAATGTTATTGAACGTGCTCTAGTACATGATGCCGAACTAAAAGATAAAACCATAGTGCTTGCTGACAACGCTAAAAAAGCGCTGTGCCAAGCCAGTGATGGGGATGCCCGTAAAGTTCTCAACCTACTTGAACAAGCGATTGACTTAACGATTGAGAAAAACGGCCAGTATCTGGTTGATGAACACGTACTTAGCCAAGTACTGCCAACTCACTTAGCGAAATATGACAAAGGCGGTGATGAGTTTTACGATTTGATCTCAGCTTTTCATAAGTCTGTGCGTGGTAGCTCACCAGATGGTGCTTTGTATTGGTATTGCCGTATTTTAGCCGGTGGTGGCGATCCTCTCTATGTTGCAAGGCGGTTATTGGCGATAGCCACAGAAGACATAGGCAATGCAGATCCTCGAGCAATGGAAGTGGCGCTAAACGCGTGGGATATATTCCAACGAGTAGGGCCTTCAGAAGGCGAGCGAGCCATTGCCCAAGCAACTATTTACTTAGCCAGTGCACCCAAGAGTAATGCTGTGTATGCGGCGTTTAACCAAGCCAAGCTGGATGCGCAAAATGAGCCGAGCTACCCGGTGCCTGAGCATTTACGCAATGCGCCTACCAATTTGATGAAAGACTTGGGCTATGGCGCTGAATATCGCTATGCCCACAATGAAGAAGGTGCGTTTGCCGCAGGCGAAAACTATTTCCCTGAGCAAATTGCCGATAAACGTTATTACTTTCCGACTGAACGTGGTTTAGAGCAAAAAATTAAACAAAAGCTCGACTATCTTAAAGAGCGCGATCAACACAGTGACATAAAACGCTATGACAAGCCTTAAGATTTACCTCATGATTGCCGCAGGGGGAGCATCCGGTGCCTGCTTACGGTTTTTTATTAGCGAAACCATGCTAAAACTACTGGGCAGGGGATTCCCTTTTGGCACGTTGGCAGTTAATATTCTTGGTTCATTGTTGATGGGCATATTGTACGGTTTGATAGAGCGTGAAATTATCACCGCAAGCCCCGCTAAAACCCTTATAGGAATTGGCTTTTTAGGTGCTTTGACCACCTTTTCGACATTTTCAATGGATTCGTTGTTGTTATTACAACAAGGTCACTTTTTTAAAATGGCCCTCAATATCGTCTTAAATGTGACGGTGTGTATTTTTATGGCTTGGCTGGGCCTTCAGCTGGTAATGCAAAAAGGTTAAAAAACTAACATGTTAGATTCTAAATTATTACGTCAAGATCTCGAGCAAACAGCGGCGCGCTTAGCTGCACGTGGTTACGAGCTAGATACTGCGACTGTCAGCGCACTTGAAGAAAAACGCAAAACACTACAAGTAAAAACACAAGAATTACAAAGTGAGCGTAACAGCAGCTCCAAAGCGATTGGCCAAGCAAAAGCAAAAGGCGAAGATGCACAACCGTTATTAGACGCGGTAAGTAACTTAGGCGCCCAACTTGATAGCGTTAAAGCTGAACAAGATGAAATATTAGAGCAGCTTAAGCAAATCTCTTTAGCGATCCCTAATTTACCCGATGAATCAGTACCAGCAGGTGCGGACGAGTCAGAAAATGTTGAAATTTCAACATGGGGCGAGCCTAAAAAATATGATTTTGCAGTAAAAGATCACGTTGATTTAGGTCAGGACTTAAACGGCCTTGATTTTGAAATGGGTGTTAAAATCACCGGTTCTCGCTTTACAGTAATGCGTGGTGCAACAGCACGCATGCATCGTGCGCTAGTACAATTTATGCTAGACACGCACACAGACAAAAACGGCTACACAGAAATGTACGTACCGTACTTAGTAAATCGCGACAGCCTATATGGCACAGGTCAGTTACCTAAGTTTGCTGAAGATTTATTCCACACCAAAGGGTTAGTGAACGATGACGGCGAAGAGCAAGAAGGCTTTAGCTTAATTCCAACAGCAGAAGTACCACTGACCAACAGTGCTCGTGACGAAATCTATGATGAAAAAGACTTACCCATTCGTTTAACCGCGCACACGCCATGTTTTAGAAGTGAAGCGGGCAGTTACGGCCGTGATACCCGTGGTCTTATCCGTCAGCACCAGTTTGATAAAGTAGAGCTTGTACAACTTGTAAAACCAGAAGATTCAATGCAAGCATTGGAAGAGCTAACAGGTCACGCTGAGCAAATCTTACAAGCGTTAGAACTGCCATACCGTAAAGTGATTTTATGCATGGGCGACATGGGCTTTGGCTCTGCTAAAACCTACGATTTAGAAGTCTGGTTACCAGCGCAAAATACCTACCGTGAGATTTCATCATGTTCAAACATGGTCGACTTCCAAGCACGTCGTATGCAAGCACGCTTTCGCCGTGCTGGTGAGAAAAAACCAGAGTTATTACATACACTCAATGGTTCAGGTTTAGCGGTTGGCCGTACACTGGTTGCGATTTTAGAAAACTACCAACAAGCCGACGGCTCAGTTGTAGTACCAGAAGTACTTCGTCCCTATATGAACGGACTTGAAGTGATTAAATAAGTTCTTTGGAGCTGTAAGTTTTAAGCTTTAAGAGAAGCCGCTGTTTGTAACGAACAGCGGCTTTTTTATTATGAATTAAGGTCATAGATTCAAGGTTCAGAGTATAAGCACAGAAATAATGAGTTATGAGATTAACTCGGTGTGCAATTCATCGTGTAGGAATCGTCTTTAGCCATGATCGGGTCAAGCTCATCTGTAGGTCGTGCTTTAGCGCGTTAATTTATATAGGTAAATTAGCACATTTAATGCCTGTGTTCACGTGCCTTGCCCTACATTTTGCGAGTTTGTTAAATGGTTTAAGTATATGATTCTACGTTAAAAGTCGTTTTGGTGTTTTTAACCATGGTAGTTTTACAGCATACGTAATTGTATATTTACATTGGAGGTGTTTAGTGGAATTATGAAGCTATGTAATATACGCCGTTTTGGGGGGTTATAACCACCAAAGTGTTGTTCAATAAAATGTTAGGCTTACATGGAGGTTGTTCTTGATATTCGAAAAAAATTATCAGTTACTTGTTCAAGAAGGGCATTTAACAATGTCTAGCCTACTCGGTGGACTTAACTCTCTAAGAAGAGCAAATATAGATGATGCGCACAGAGGCTTATTTTATTCTGGACTTTTTGAATTAGCTACTGGCTTTGAAAGGCTAATGAAAATAGTTGTATTGCTCGAACACAAAATTGAGAACCAACTAAAGAATCCAACTAATAATCAACTTAAAGGTTTTGGTCACAATATCCTGGAGCTGTACACTACTTGTGAAAAGCTAGCTTCTAAATATCAACTATCGAATGATATGAAACTTAATGAAGTTCAAAATGAAATGCTTATTGTCTTGTCAGATTTTGCTAAAGGCTCTCGATATTATAACCTAGATGAATTAACGTCTAAAAATAAAAATAAAGACCCTGTAGGGCAATGGTTATCAGTCATTGAATATCATATTTGGGGCTTAAGAAATGATATTCGTGAAAAATTGCAAGACGATGCCCTTAAATATGGTGATGTGAATAACTGGCAACAAAATCTAAATGGGGAATGGATTTCTGGATGTGATTTTTATTATCTTTTTCAGGCAACTGAAAAAGCTAGTTATCATGTTAATTGGTCTATTGTTAGTCTCTTATATCCATTCTATCATTTGCTGCGAATTCAAGTGCTTAGGTTACATAAAATGCAAGATGCTTTACCTGAAAAAATACCAGATGAAGTGCCTTTTATGTATGAGTTTTTTCCTTTTTTTCTTACAAGTAAAAGTAAAGTGTTAAGAAAGAAGCGATGGGTATGGGGAAAATAAAGCTAATCAGGTAGTCGGAGATCTCTAGCCTCGAGCCTACGGTCCCTTAATCTCTTTGTGAATAATTCAATTTAAGATCTTGCGCACAAAAGAGTAGAGAAAGAGGAGTGAATGAGGATTAACTTGAAAGCTAATTTTAGCATACGTAAAACATGAAACTAAGCCGGCCTAATCACTTTGGCTTTATCAGCAGTAACTTAGCCTCTTTGCCATCAGTTAACACTGCGATATTTCCCTCTGTTGTCACAAATACATCCCGCAAACGCCCATTAACCTCAGGGAATATATGAGACTGGATAAACTCACCGTTAGCTAAATTAACGCCGTAGAGTTTTTTATCGACCAGCGTAGTGATTAGCACATGCTGTTGTAGTGACGGAAAAGCTAAATGCTTTGAGCCATAATACGCCATGCCTGATGGGGCGATTGAGGGCGTCCAATCAACCGTTGGTTTAGCCATTCCAGGGTATTCTCTAAACGGTGATATACGTGCTTGTGAGTAATCATCTCCGTTGGTGATCACAGGCCAGCCGTAATTAGTGCCAGCGGTTAAGTAATTTAGTTCGTCGCCACCAGCTGGGCCATGCTCGTGGCTGACTATTTGCTGGGTGTCATAATCATACACTAGGCCTTGGGTGTTGCGGTGGCCGAGTGAAAAAACAGCCTGAGCGGCGAGGTCTTCATGATCACTAAATGGGTTATTGCTGGGCACATTACCAGCTAAATTAATGCGTAATACTTTACCTAATTGGCTGGTGATAACTTGCGCTTGCTCTCGATAATCAAAGCCATCGCCACTTGAGAATAATAAGGTGTTATCGGGCAATACTAAGGCGCGGCCAGCATAATGCTGTGGTGTGTCTTTATCTGTTGCAACGCGATAAATAATTTTAGGCTGAGAAAAATCAGTGCCATTAAAGGTCGCTTTAGCAATTACGAGCCGGTTTGTGGCTAACTCGCCTTGTGCGTAGGTAAAAATAATCTCATTGGACTCATTGAAGTCAGGCGATAACACAATATCGAGTAAACCACCTTGGCCGGCAACATATAATCCTTCAAGGGGCAGTTTAACTCTTGATAACTGGTTGTTTTTTACTATTACTACATGGCCGTCACGCTCGGTGATTAACCAAGTGCCATTAGGTAGTTCAACCATACTCCAAGGAGAATTAAGCTCAGTTGCGAGGGGGGCAATGCTGTATTGTTTTGTGGGTAATGTTGAGCCTGCGTGTACTGAAAACGCAAAAGCCCAAACAAGCGTAATACAACAGATAGATTGTTTACAGCTTACGCCTTTGCTAATGTGGATAAAACGTTTCATTTTAAGTTGAGATAACCATGCCATTTTTAACACGTTTGTTGCCTTCATTTTTAGCTTCCTGGTTACTTACATTCACACTTGCTAGCTTGTTTCATAGTCAATATGTTGTCAATCAATTAGTTAATGTGGGTATAGAGATAAGCTTTAGTGATCGTGTTAATTTAACGCTTGATGATTGGCTCGGGTTACTACCAACCTATGGTGCAATAATTGCCGTCGCACTTGCGTTCGCATTTTCAGTTACAGGACTGCTGTATAGAAAACACCCTAAATATGGCATTCAACTATTTGTTATAGCTGGAGTAACGGCGTTTGCAGTTGCTTTAGTGGCCATTGAGTCAATTATGAATATCACGATTATTGCAGGTGCCAGAGGATGGGGGTTCTATACACAACTGATTGCTGGTGCAGTAGGTGGGTATGTTTTCGCTGTGTTAGCAAAAAACTATATTAGTAGAAATGATCGCTGCTAATTTTAATAGGGATAAGACTTGTCGCGATATAGTGTCTTTTTATTGTGAATTAGCTTAACTATTATTAAAATTATTGACCCAAAAAAGAAACTGAAATAGGGTTTAAACAATGTCAGCGTCATTCAGGATCGTTGACTCAAGTTTGGGTTGAGTTATCAAAAGAGCAAATACAGTGGACCGGCTCTGGAGGCTCACCAAAGTTATGGCGTTCATCTGAGTACTCAAGTAGCGCTTTTTGTTCAGAGTGTGGGAGTACAATAGGTGCAATTGACGATAAGCCGACATTAGCACTTGCACTAGGAACATTTGATTTACCCAATTGTAAAGGTTTCATCCCGCAGCCTCATTCTTATATTTCGAATTTACCCAAATGGTGGCGCATTGATCACTTAAAAACATGTGATCAGTTTAATACCAATCGACTTAAATATTTAACCATTCTAGCGGGCTAAATAAAGCGCTAGCTGCGTATAAATTTTTCATGTACGACTGCATGGATGCAGGAGGTAGAGCAATGCAGGAGCAATTGCCGAGAACAACTACATGTCAAAATTTATGCCTTGTTATCACTGTATTTATCTGTCGCTATAAATGGTCAGTAACTTAACACGATTGGTATAAACCAAAAGCTTGGCTTAATTAGAGAAAAGAGAGTATGAGAAACAAAAAGCCGCGTTAATTTTCATTAACGCGGCTTTTTAGTGTGTTTTAAGCTATTTCAAGAGTGTTATTCGACACTCATGGTTTTAGTCATTGCAGCGCTTGCACGTCCCGCAGGCTTGATAGAGCCGGCACGTAAGCCACTATCAGGAATAACTTCACGTTTGTCGTGAGCCATCGCTTTTGGCGTATGTAACACGTCGCTATCTGCAACTGGAGTCGGCTGGGCCATCGGTGCACTTGCTTTACCTGAGGCGATCACTGTTTTAGTGTGTGTCACAGGTTTTGCATTAGGCTCTTTCTCTGCCACTGGTGCGGTTTCAGCCGCTGGCTCAGCAACAACAGGCGCTTCTTCAACGACTTCTTCTGGTGCCGTTTCAATAGCTGGTTCAGCAACAACAGATGCTTCTTCAACGATTTCTTCTGGTGCTGTTTCAGCAGTTGGCTCAGCAACAACAGATGCCTCTTCAACAACTTCTTCTGGTGCCGTTTCAGTCGCTGGTTCAGCAACAACAGATGCCTCTTCAACAACCTCTTCTGGTGCCGTTTCAGCAGTTGGCTCAGCAACAACAGATGCTTCTTTAACAACTTCTTCTGGTGCCGTTTCAGTCGCTGGTTCAGTAATAGTAGGTGCTTCTTCAACAACTTCTTCTGGTACAGTTTCAGCAGTTGGTTCAGTCACAGCAGGTGCTTCTTCAACAACTTCTTCTGGTGCAGTTTCAGCAGTTGGTTCAGCAACAACAGGTGCTTCTTCAACAACTTCTTCTGGTGCAGTTTCAGCAGTTGGTTCAGCAACAACAGGTGCTTCTTCAGCAACTTCTTCTGGCGCAGTTTCAGCAGTTGGTTCAGCAACAACAGGTGCTTCTTCAACTACCTTTTCTGGTGCAGTTGTGGCAGCAGGTTCAGCAACAACAGGAACTTCTTCAGCAACAGTTGTTTCACCAGCTTCAGCGGCTTGCTTTGCTTTTAACTCAGCTTCATATTCAGCAGCAGCTTGGTCGGCTACCGGTATAAATGCTGGCGGTTGTGTACCTTGTGTTGGTGCAGCTTCTTCACCCTCAGGGCGACGACGGCGCTGACCGGCAGCACGTAAATGACGTGGTGAGCGGCGTGAACGTGTACGTGTTTGACCTTGCTCTTCATCAGTTTGTGTGGCGTCTTGTTCGCTAGGTGCCGTTTGCTCACTCGAAGTTGTGTGTTCAACTTTTTGCTCAGGTGCGTCTACAGGAGTTGTTTCAGCGACTGCTTTTACTTCATCCTGTTGCTCTACAACTGGCTTAGCTGGTTTTTCAGTAACAGCAGGTGCCGTTTGTTGTTCAGCTTTAGCTGTTTCGTTTGTTGTTTCAACGGTTGGTGCATTTTCATCTTGCAGGCGCACTTTCTTACGTAAGTTACGGCGTTGACGACGAACTTTAGGCTTCTGCTCAGGTGTGTCAACAGCTACATTTTTAGCTTGCGTAGTGTCTTTAACGTCTGCTTTTGCCTCTGTTTTTGCTGCGGTAACTTTGTTGTCATCGTTACGAGTGTCGTTACGTTTACGAGAATTAGGATTACGACGACGTTTATTGCGGTTGTCGTTTCTTTCTTGTTGCTCGTTGTTTGCTGTTGCTGGTGTCTCTTCAGCAGTACGGTCTGCTCGCTCGTTTTGTGATTTACCACGTGAATTATTACGACGGCGCTGGTTATTGCGACGACGAGAATCACCATCATTATTACGGCGCTGATTATTTCGCGACTCGTTAGCTGATTTTTGCTGTTGCTCTTTATTTTCAGTTTGCTCAGCAGGTGTTGCAAATAAAGCCTTGAACCAATTGCCAATGGCAGTAAATAAACTTACTTGCGGTTGCACCGCAGCAGCTTGTGGTGCCGCAGGTTTTGCTTGAGCTTGTGGTGCCGGTGTTGATGGCATAACCACACCTTTTAGTACAGGCTCTTCACGTACTGCAACCGTTGGTGCTTTAGATGTTTCGTATACTTCTGGTTCAGGTGCTGTTATTTGCTCGTAGCTTGCTGCTTCAATGGTCTCATCTTTACGTAAACGAATTACTTCGTAGTGAGGAGTTTCCATGTGTTGATTTGGAATGATCACCACATCACAGCTGTGACGTTTTTCAATACGGTGTACGCTACGACGTTGCTCATTTAACAAGTATGAAGCTACTGCTACAGGCACTTGTGCATTAACTTGTGAGGTATTGTCTTTAATCGCTTCTTCTTCAATTAAGCGTAGGATTGACAATGCAATCGATTCATTTGAACGAATAGTACCTTGACCACTACAACGTGGGCATGGGCCTTGGCTTGCTTCACCAAGTGAAGGGCGTAGGCGTTGGCGTGACATTTCAAGTAAACCAAAACGAGAAATTTTACCAATCTGTACTCGAGCACGATCAGGGCGAACCGCATCTTTTAAGCGGTTTTCTACTTCACGCTGGTGACGCGGTGGCGTCATATCAATAAAGTCGATAACGATTAAACCACCTAAGTCGCGTAAGCGTAATTGACGTGCAATTTCATCTGCTGCTTCTAAGTTGGTGTTAAGCGCTGTTTCTTCGATATCGCCGCCTTTAGTGGCTTTTGATGAGTTGATATCGATAGAAGTTAAGGCTTCAGTTGGGTCTATCACAATTGAACCACCAGAAGGAAGGCGCACTTCGCGTTGGAATGCTGACTCAATTTGGCTTTCAATTTGATAATGTGTGAATAGTGGTACTTCACCTTGGTAAAGTTTTACACGGCTCATGAAGTCAGGGCGAAAACGCTCAATGTGTGCTTTTGCTTCTTCAAATACACGGGCTTTATCAATCAGGATCTCACCAATGTCACGACGTAAATAATCGCGGATAGCGCGGAAGATTACGTTACTTTCTTGGTGAATCAAAAAGGGGGCTTTACCGCTGTCTGATGCTTGTTGAATGGCATCCCAGTGTACTAATAGAGCTTTTAAATCGTAGTTTAGTTCTTCAAACGATTTACCAACACCTGCGGTACGTACGATTAAACCCATGCCTTTAGGCAGCTCTAAGCGACTTAATGCTTCTTTAAGTTCAGTACGCTCATCACCTTCGATACGACGAGAAATACCGCCAGCACGAGGGTTGTTAGGCATTAAAACAAGGTAGCTACCGGCAACACTGATGAAAGTGGTCAGGGCTGCGCCTTTTTGGCCACGCTCTTCTTTGTCAACTTGGACAATGACTTCTTGACCTTCTTTGATCACGTCACGAATATTTGGACGACCGTGGAAAGTATAGCCTTGTGGGAAGTAAGTACGGGCGATTTCTTTTAATGGTAGGAATCCGTGACGGTCAGCGCCGTAATCAACAAAGGCTGCTTCTAATGACGGTTCGATACGTGTGATTTTGCCTTTATAAATATTGGCTTTTTTTTGTTCGTGACCCGGGCTTTCGATATCTAAATCATACAGGCGCTGGCCATCAACCAGTGCTACGCGCATTTCTTCTTGCTGCGTCGCATTGATTAGCATACGTTTCATATTGTTACTCTACTGTTTATGTCGCTGACATGACGAAACTTTTCGCCTGTTCAGTTGCTCCATCGCTTCTTTTTGTACAGTCTCACGACTGGATCTGTGGGGGAGCTTGGTACTGTATTTGTACCTTAAGTATCTTTATGGTGCTGGCTGACAATAACGTCATGTTACGTTATTAAATTCTATTATGGTGTCAAAACTATCGGCTGTTTTTTACAGTGACGTATTCGAGTTCTGTCCAGAGTCGACCATTTATTAAATAAACTTAGGTGTTTTACAGTACATCTGCTGAACGGCGTATCGTACGCCGTCACGATCAGACAAATTATCTGTTCAAATTGCTTTTTTCATCAACATTTAATAACACTTCGTGCTCAACTTAACTGGCGATATATTACACGCATCGGAGTTAATTGAACGCACGTGTAAACTGGGTATGTATAAAAGCTTTGGAAAACTTATCTCGGATCTGTATGATCAATTACCCAGAATGTGCATCACGAATGTCTTAATGTGTTAAAAAGCACCGTTGTTATCTGCAAATACATATTTGCGTCGGTGATTATCCCACTATTACAACTGTGTTAGCAACTAAAATTATTTTACTTAAATCAGTGATTAGGCAATGTCAGAAAAAACCGGCTTACAAGTATCTTTCGTCACGATTACCGAAGACCATTTAGGTCAACGGATTGATAACTTTCTTATAACCCATTTAAAAGGGGTGCCTAAAAGCGCTGTGTATCGAATTCTTCGCAAAGGCGAGGTGCGTGTAAATAAAAAGCGTATCAAACCTGTGTATAAATTACAGCTCAACGACATCGTGCGTGTGCCACCAATCAAGGTAGCTGAGCGCGAAGAGTTTGTGCCTAAAAATCTGGATGTTGTTACTAAACTTGAAGATGCCATTTTATTTGAAGACAAATACTTGATGGTGATTAATAAACCTTCGGGCATGGCAGTTCATGGTGGTAGCGGCTTAAGCTATGGCTTAATTGAAGCGTTACGTGTACTTCGCCCTGATGAACGTAGTTTAGAATTGGTGCATCGTTTAGATAGAGACACCTCAGGTTGCTTATTGATAGCTAAACGCCGTTCAGTGCTAACCAGCTTGCATGAACAGTTACGTGAAAAAACCATGGAAAAAAACTACTGGGCGCTAGTTGATGGACAGTGGGATTCAAAAGATAAAAACGTTACAGAAGGGTTATTAAAAAACACCTTACAATCAGGTGAACGCATAGTACGTGTTAATAATACCGAAGGTAAGCCGTCTCATACGCGCTTTAAAGTGTTGGAACGTTTTGATGAGTGCTCACTCGTGCAGGCATCGCCAGTTACAGGGCGTACACACCAAATTCGTGTTCATACTCAGTGCCGTGGTCATGCGATTGCGTGTGATGATAAATACGGTAATCAAGCATTTGATGCTGCGATGCGTAAAATTGGTTTAAATCGCTTATTTTTACACGCACATGACTTGAGTTTTTATCATCCTAAAAACGAAACCACTATGCGTGTTGAAGCCCCACTAGATAATGCTTTAGTCAATTGCATTAAAACCTTGCGCGCCGCTAAATCATGACAGCATATAAATTAGTCATATTTGATTGGGATGGCACCATAATGGACTCGGTGCCTAAAATCGTTAACTGTATGCGCCAAGCTGCATTAACCTGTGGTGTTGTAGCACCGAGTGATGAGGCGACAAAAAATATTATAGGTTTGTCTCTTGAGCATGCTGTTGCGAGTTTATTTCCTGAACATAGCACGGTACATACTGATTTGATTGTAGCTTATAAACATCAGTATAAATTTGTTGATGTTACGCCAACTCCATTGTTTACCGATGTGGTAGACACTTTAACGGCTTTAAAAAACCAAGGAGTGTTATTGGCTGTAGCAACGGGGAAAAGTCGTGCAGGGCTTGAGCGTTTGCTTGATGAAACACAACTTAGGGATTACTTTGTTGCAACTCGCACTAGTGATGATGCGTTGTCAAAACCTGCACCTGATATGCTATTGCAATTGCTGGTAGAGCTTAACATTAGACATGTAGATGCGCTGATGATTGGGGACACTAAAATAGATATGGCGATGGCAAAAGCAGCCAATATTGACCGCCTTGGCGTGACTATGGGGGTACACAATGCGCAACAGCTTAGCGAATTTACCCCTATTGCAACGGTTGATTCCTATCAGCAACTAAGGACATTGTTAGTCAATCGTTAGTTTGATTGCTTAAAACATCAAAATCAAACTCGGTCAGCAACTGACTGAGTTTGATCAGTGGTAAGCCAATCAGACTGTTTGGGTCGTCGCCGCTGAGCTTTTCAAATAAACAAATTCCGAGCCCTTCACTTTTAAAACTGCCCGCGCAGTTATAGGGTTGCTCTGCGTCACAATAAGCACTAATTTGTTCAAGTGATAGATGTTTAAATGTCACCTCGAAAGGCTCAACAACGGTTTCTATAATGTTACTTTTAATATCATATACAGATAAACCGGTTAAAAAGGTCACTGTATTACCACTGAATAAGCTAAGTTGTTTGATGGCATTTTCTTTAGTATGTGGTTTCCCTAATATTTGCCCATTAAATACGGCCACTTGATCCGAGCCAATGGCTAAGCCATGCTGAAAATGGCTTAGGGCTGCTCGCGCTTTTAATTCGCTTAAGCGTGTAACTAATTGCGCTGGAGATTCATTGTTTAATGGTGACTCATCAATATCTGGTGAGAAGGTATCGAATGGTAAATTAAATTTTTGCAATAAAGCCTGACGAAAAGGTGAACTTGAGGCTAAAATAAGACGGTGCTGCACGGATGGCTTTCCTAATGAAAATCAGATTGAGTTAGGATAAATCAGATCCGTCGCTAAAACAAAGAAATGAATCGCGAAAAACCAGCTAAAAATGGTTTTTTACTTTGACTAACTAAGTAACTATCTATATGATGCAGCCCCTATGCAAAAGGTGAAAATTCCCATCACTCTTCATCCAGGTAAAGCAGCCCAACATCGTTTAAGTTATGACGGTATTGTTCAGCTTGAGAAACTGACCCGTTTACGGGAAGTAATCCAGGAAGAAGTAGGTGAAATAGCGGTAAAAATTCATTGCAAGAATGATGAGCAAGGTTTGGTTGTGATAAGCGGCAATTTGTCCACACACGTAACGGTTACTTGTCAACGTTGTAATGGTGATTTAGGGTTGGATTTGGATCAAGACTTTGTGTATTCGCCAGTCGGTTTGGATGCAGAGTCAGATGATCTTCCAGAAGTCTACGATGAAGTAGCACTTGATGAAAATGGTGAAATAGACGTTTTTGAGTTAATCGAAGACGAACTGCTTTTAGCAATTCCATTAGTGCCTACCCACAACGAAGCTTCATGCAGTTATTCAGCAAAGCCTGCCAGCTTTGGTGTTTTAAAAGCGGAAGATGATAAACCAAATCCATTTGATATTTTGAAACAACTTAAGAAAGATTCTTAGGAGAAGACTATGGCTGTACAAAAGAGCAAGAAGTCTCGTGCAAGACGCGGCATGCGCCGTTCACACGATGCGATCAGTGGTCCAACTTTAACTGTAGACCAAACATCTGGTGAGACTCACCGTCGTCACCACGTGACTGCAGATGGTTACTACAAAGGCGTTCAAGTAATTTCTAAATAAGAGATTGCTTTTATGCTGACCAATCTAACCATTGCGTTAGATATGATGGGGGGCGATTATGGCCCCCGTTCATCTATCCCCGCAGCCGTTAACGCGGTAAATGCCAATGCCAACTTAAGATTAATCTTATGTGGTAACGAAAAAGTAATATCTAAAGAACTCGAATCCCTCGATTCTCTTTCTCATCCTCGCCTAATTATTCGCCACTGTAGTGAAGTTGTCACCAATAGCTGTGAACCATCTTCTGCGGTGCGATCAAAAAAAGATTCTTCAATGCGTGTTGCCCTCGATTTAGTTAAATCAGGCGAAGCGCAAGCGTGTGTTAGCTCTGGCAATACTGGCGCGCTGTTATTCATGGCCCACTATGTGTTAAAAATGTTGCCCGGCGTAAAGCGTCCAGCATTAATCTCTGCGGTGCCCACCGAGCGGAAAAACCCTGTTTACTTACTCGATTTAGGAGCAAACGTACATTGTGATGCACAAACCTTGTACCAGTTTGGTATTATGGGTTCTGTGGTTGCTGGGCAGGCACTTGGTTGCGACAATCCAAAAGTAAGTTTGTTAAATATAGGCTCTGAAGACATCAAGGGCCATGAAGACATCAAACAAGCTGCGCAATTAATGCAGCAGTGTGACTACCTTAACTACATAGGTTACAGTGAGGGCAGCGATATTTTCACTGGTAAGTCAGATGTAATCGTTTGTGAAGGGTTTGTCGGTAACGTAGCGCTAAAGACCTGTGAAGGCATTGCAAAACTCATTATGTTTAAGTTGACTAAAGCCTTGCAAAAGCATTTTTTCTATAAATGCTTGGCGTTTATGTTACAGCCGGTAATAAAAAAACTCTATAAACGAGTGAACCCCGACCAGTATAACGGTGCTTCTCTGGTAGGATTGCGCGGTATTGTCGTAAAAAGCCATGGGAATGCCTCAGATAAAGCATTTCATGCTGCTATCGATGAAGCTGTAAGAGAGGTTGAGCGTCAACTTCCTGAGAAAATAGCAGCTATTTTCGAGCAAACACATGCAACTAAAAAAGTCGCAACTGACGATTAATTATTTGTCAGATGTGTACTTAGACACTTATTTATTTGTTTAATTAAAAGAGCAAAGTATGGCACAAAAAATTGCACTTGTTTTTCCAGGTCAAGGCTCACAATCTGTGGGTATGTTAAGTGAGCTTTTAGCGCAATCTGACGTAGTTCAAGCAACATTTGCTGAAGCATCACAAGCACTTGGTTATGATTTGGCGGCGTTAGTACTCAATGGTCCAGAACAAGAACTCAATCAAACCCATCGTACCCAACCGGCACTATTAACAGCATCAGTGGCGATTTACCGTCAATGGTTAGCTGCAAACCCAGACGCAGAGGTTACTATGGCCGGTCATAGTTTAGGTGAGTATTCAGCGCTAGTATGTGCCGATGTACTAAGCTTGGCTGAAGCGGTTAAACTAGTCGAAAACCGTGGTTTATATATGCAAGAAGCGGTGCCTGCAGGCGTGGGTTCTATGGCTGCTATTATTGGTTTGGGTGATGATGAAATCAAAACAGCGTGTGAAGCTTCAGCACAAAATGAAGTTGTTGCACCTGTGAATTATAACTCTCCAGGTCAAGTGGTGATTGCAGGGCATAAAGCTGCTGTAGAGCGTGCTTCAGAAGCATGTAAAGAAGCGGGCGCAAAACGTGCACTGCCTTTATCAGTGAGCGTGCCTTCACATTGTGAGTTAATGAAGCCTGCGGCTGAAAAATTAGCAGCTGATTTAGCTGCTTTAACATTTAATACACCTAAGTGTGATGTAATTAATAATGTTGATGTAAGTGCTGAAAACTCGGCAGATGCAATTAAAGATGCCTTAGTACGTCAACTATATAGCCCAGTACGTTGGACTGAAACAGTGCAAGCACTCGTGGCGCAAGGTATTACACAAAGCTATGAGTTTGGCCCAGGTAAAGTCCTGACAGGCCTTGCTAAACGTATTGATAAAGCAATGGTGTGTGGCTCGGTAAACGATCAAGCCAGCATTGATGCAGCAAAATAAGAGTAGGAAACAATGGCAAATTTATTTTCGTTAGAGGGCAAAGTTGTCCTAATCACAGGCGCTAGCCGTGGTATTGGTAAAGCAATTGCGACAACCTTAGTTGCACAAGGTGCCAAAGTAGCGGGTACAGCAACCAGTGAATCAGGTGCTGCCAATATTAGTGAGTACCTAGGTGAGAATGGTAAAGGTTATGCACTTAACGTAACTGATCCTGCTTCGATTGAGTCGACACTTGCGGCAATAAAAGCAGATTTAGGTGATATTGATGTATTAGTAAATAATGCCGGTATCACCCGCGATAATCTTCTTATGCGCATGAAAGACGCTGAGTGGGACGATATCATTGATACGAACTTAAGCTCTATTTTCCGTTTATCTAAGGCTGTTTTACGCCCGATGATGAAAAAGAAAAATGGTCGAATCATCAATATTGGTTCGGTTGTAGGCACTATGGGTAATGCGGGTCAAGCTAATTATGCTGCAGCGAAAGCGGGCGTTATTGGTTTTTCGAAGTCACTTGCTCGTGAAGTTGCCTCGCGTGGTATTACAGTCAATGTAATTGCACCAGGTTTTATTCAAACGGATATGACTGATGAGCTTACAGATGAGCAAAAAGCAGCTACCCTTGCTAATGTACCAGCTGGTCGATTAGGTCAACCAGATGAAATTGCCGCAGCGGTGTGCTATTTAGCATCAGATGCAGCAGCGTATGTATCAGGTGAAACCCTGCATGTAAACGGTGCTATGTATATGGTATAGGAACTTTGTTCCTTTTTTGATTTCAGTAAGTTTATCGAAAAATGTTGAATTTTTTGTGATCTTGCTTTAAACATACTTGAATTCGCATTGAAAATAAGCGATAAAAGACACAAATAACCCTCAAGAGGTTTGACCAGATAAATATTTATCAGCAAATCCTTGAATCACAGAATTATGCGCCGTAAACTACGCCGCAATCTGAAAATAACGCATTGGCGTTTTTAATAAAGGAAAGAAGAATGAGCGACATCCAAGAACGCGTAAAGAAAATCATCATTGAGCAACTAGGTGTTAAAGAAGAAGAAGTAAAGCATGAAGCTTCTTTCGTTGATGACTTAGGCGCAGATTCACTTGATACTGTTGAATTAGTAATGGCTCTTGAAGAAGAGTTTGACACTGAGATCCCAGATGAAGAAGCTGAAAAGATCACTACAGTACAAGCTGCAATCGATTACGTAACAGCTCACGCTGAGTAATCAATCGCAAATTAAGGGCAGCATTCGCTGCCCTTAATCTATCCATAATATGATACTAATTAATTTAGTACACACCCACCTAAAATAATAATTCCCTTATTGGAGGCAACCCGTGGCTAAACGTCGAGTCGTCGTAACTGGCTTAGGAATGTTGACACCGCTAGGTAACGATGTTGAATCAACCTGGCAAGGCTTGTTAAATGGCAAAAGTGGTATTCAAACTATCACACATTTCGATACTTCAAGTTTTGGCACCAAATTCGCAGGCTTGCTGAATGATTTTGATGCATCTAACTATATGTCACCTAAAGATGCTAAAAAAATGGATTTGTTTATCCAATATGGCATAGCAGCGGGTGTGCAGGCACTACAAGATTCTGGCCTTGAGATCACAGAGCAAAACGCACAACGTGTGGGTGTTGCTGTAGGGTCAGGCATTGGTGGTTTAACACTAATTGAAGAAAACCACATCAAATTATTAAACAGTGGCCCACGTAAGCTTTCTCCTTTTTACGTGCCGTCGACCATTATCAATATGATCTCAGGTCATTTATCGATTATGCACGGTCTTCGTGGTCCAAATATTTCAATTGTGACAGCGTGTACTACTGGCTTACATAATATCGGCCATGCGGCGCGTATGATTGCCTATGGTGATGCCGATGCTATGGTAGCGGGTGGTGCAGAGAAAGCATCGACTCCGATTGGTATGGGTGGTTTTAATGCTGCGCGTGCGCTGTCTACTCGTAATGATGACCCACAAGCGGCTTCTCGTCCATGGGATAAAGACCGTGACGGTTTTGTACTTGCAGATGGTGCGGGTGTTATCGTACTTGAAGAATATGAACACGCAAAAGCCCGCGATGCTAAAATCTACGCAGAGCTAGTAGGCTTTGGTATGAGTGGCGATGCATATCACATGACATCACCACCAGAAGACGGTGCAGGTGCAGCCCTTGCGATGGAAAATGCATTAAATGATGCTGGCGTAAATGCAGATCAAGTGGGCTATATCAACGCGCACGGCACGTCGACTAACGCAGGTGATAAAGCTGAGACCTCCGCGGTTAAATCAATCTTTGGCAGTGCTGCAAAAGATGTGATGGTGAGCTCATCTAAATCTATGATGGGCCATTTACTCGGTGCTGCAGGCTCGGTTGAATCCATTATTACTATTTTGTCATTACAAGAGCAAAAAGTAACACCAACAATTAACCTTGATAACCCTGACGAAGGCTGTGATCTAGATTATGTTCCGCATACAGCTCGTGATGCAAAACTAGACTACGCATTATGTAACTCGTTTGGTTTTGGCGGTACTAATGGCTCGTTGCTATTTAAAAAGGTATAATCTTTTTTAACAACGAGACAAAATAAGAGCCCAGTTGTAACTGGGCTTTTTTATATGCAAAAAAATAACAACCAATGCAAAAAATAATATTTACAGATGCAACAAGCACAGTGAGTAATAAAGACCGCGGCCTAAATTATGGCGATGGGTTTTTTACTACCGCAAAAGTGCATAATTGTGAAGTTGAACATTGGCCATTGCACTGTGCGCGCCTTGAAGAGTGTGCTGCACGATTGGGTTTCGATGCGCTTGATATCGCCGCGCTAACGCAGGCTGTTAACAGTTATATTCAAAGTGTGCCGCTAGGTGTATTAAAAATAGTTGTTACCCGAGGTGAAGGTGGGCGAGGGTATGCATTACCTGAGCAGCCACAAACCACTATTTTGTTGTCGCAATTAGCGTTTCCTGTACATTATGAACAACAAGCGCAGCAAGGGATTAAACTTGCAGTAAGCCCTATAAAGCTTGCTTCACAACCATTACTTGCGGGTTTAAAAACCTTAAACCGATTAGAGCAAGTGATGATCAAACGCGCGATGGATGCACAAGTATGTGATGATGTTTTAGTCTGTGATTATCACAACAATGTGATTGAAGCTTCTGCTGCGAATATATTTGCTATTCACAATGGCCGCGTTGTTAGCCCACAATTACAAAACTGTGGTATCAAAGGGGTTTATCTGCAATCACTGTGTGATAAGTTAGAGATTGAATTTATTGATATTACATTGCCTGAGTTACTGCAAATGGATGCGGTGTACTTGTGTAACAGTTTAATGGCCATCGTTCCTGTTATTGCTATTGCGGATACTGGCTTTGATTTAACGACTAGTTTAAAACTACTGCATGGTTTGTTAGCCAAGGAGTCTGCGTGTTAAGAGTGATTATCTCTATTGTGTTGTTGGCATTGTTGGTCACGGGTATTGGCTATCAGCAATTACAAAGCACTATCAATAGTACATTAACTGTGCCTGCTAATACCTTATTTGAAGTTAAAAAAGGTACTGGGTTTAATCAGCTATGCCAACAGTGGCAAGCTAAAAAATGGCTTGAGAGTTGTCTTCGTTATCAAATACTCGCCAAGCTGGATCCAACACTTACCGATTTAAAAGCAGGCCTATACCAACTTGATGAAAGCACCGTAGTGGATAATATTCGTCGAATAAATCAAGGTCAGCAAGTAAGCTTTAGTTTTACAATTATTGAAGGGCAAATGCTGCGGGATGTATTGGCAAAGATTGCAGTAGCTCCTCACCTACAGCAAGATTTAAAAGCAAACGAACTGGGTTTGCAAATCACTGGCAATGAACAGCATCTAGAAGGGTGGTTGTTTCCGGAAACCTACCATTATCATGCAAATGACACGGCCAGTAGCGTGTTAAGGCGCGCTTATTTAAAAATGCAGACGGTACTTGATACTGCGTGGTTACAAAGAGCGGATAGCCTACCTTATGAAAACCAATACCAAGCGTTGATCTTAGCGTCAATTATTGAAAAAGAAACTGGTCTTGCTAGTGAGCGGCCATTGATTGCGTCAGTGTTTAATAATCGTTTAAACTCCAAAATGCGTTTGCAAACCGATCCTACGGTAATTTATGGTTTAGGTGTGGATTTTGATGGTGATATTAAGCGTAAAGATTTAACCACTTATACGCCGTATAACACATACAAAATAAATGGCTTACCGCCAACACCCATTGCCATGCCATCAAAAGCGGCAATTTTAGCGGCCGTTAACCCACCAGAATCTGAGTATGTGTACTTTGTAGCAAAGGGAGATGGCAGTCATCAGTTTTCTAAAACGTTAAAAGAGCACAATAAAGCCGTGCAAGATTATTTACGTTATCAAAAACAGTTAGCGAACTAGCTTTAAAATTTACAACAAAAAAGAGAGATCATGACAGCAGCAAAATTTATTGTGATTGAAGGCCTTGAAGGTGCTGGAAAATCAACGGCAATTGCTATTTGCCAACAGTTTTTAGCTCAACACAATATTGACTTTGTTAATGTGCGAGAGCCTGGCGGCACCCCGATTGCTGAGGCGCTGCGCACTATAGTGAAAGACAATCACGATGAAGAGATTGCCAGTGAAACTGAGTTATTGCTAATGTATGCAGCTCGATCACAGTTATTACATAATGTTATTCGCCCAGCGCTTGCAAAAGGCCAATGGGTGTTAGGGGATCGTCACGACCTTTCGTCACAAGCTTATCAAGGTGGCGGTCGAGAAATTGCAACAAGCACTTTAGCTTCGCTTGGCGATATTGTGCTACAAGGCTTAAAGCCAGATCTTACTATTTATTTAGACATCGACCCTGCCGTGGGGCTTGCCCGTGCCAAAGGCCGTGGTGAGCTAGATAGAATTGAGCAGCAAGCTCTGAGCTTTTTTGAACGTACCCGAGCGCGCTATTTAGAACTTGCCAATAGTGATGAACGCATTAAAACAATTAATGCCGCGCAGAGTATGGAGCTAGTTCATCAAGATATCGTTACGGTGCTTGAGCAATTTGTAAAAAGTAATCCATAGCATGATTTATCCTTGGCTTAACGATGTTCATCAGCAGCTTACCGCCAGTTTTAATGCTGGGCGTTTTCATCATGGGCAGTTGTTTAATGGCCAGCAAGGTGTTGGTAAGCACGCCTTAGTTGAGGGGTTAGCCAATGCTTTATTGTGTAGCGCGCCGCAAAATCTAGTCGCGTGTGGACATTGTAAAAGCTGTCACTTAAACCAAGCAGTGACTCATCCAGATAAATATACAGTGCAAACCGATGGGCAAAGTATTGGTGTTGACGATATACGCAGCGTGAGTGATTTTATGCAGCAATCAGCAGCGCAAAATGCCAATAAAGTGGTGGTGATCAATGATTGCCACAAAATGACCACAGCTGCTGCAAATGCACTGTTAAAAACCTTAGAAGAGCCAAGTCCTCAGCGATTTTTATTGCTAACCACCAATGCGACAGCACAATTGCCTGCGACAATTTTAAGCCGTTGTGCGCTCAGTGAAGTTAAAGTTCATAATACTGAAGTGGCAATGCAGTGGATCGCACAATTAAACGTCCCTGCGTATCCATGGTTAAAATTGTTTACTCAGCAACCATTGCTGGTCGCGCGCTGGCAGCAGGATGAACAGCTTGAAGTGATTGATCAACTTTATAAATTTGCAACTGAGTTAAAACAAGGCCATAATTTCAGTGCGTTAGTTGATATTATTAGTAAAGATAACGAACGTATTCGTGTATTTAGTTTATTTTTAAGCGAGCAATTAAAACAACAACTGATCACTGGAATGGACTTTGACTCGTACCAAAATGCACAAAACGCCTTGGCGGAGTTTGTGCAAAACAGTACCCAGATACTCGGATTGAATTTGCCATTAGCAGTTTCGCGTTTAGCGTATCGTTTACGTAACAGCCATAAATAGGATTGATTGTGCAAGAATTATTAGTCGATATAGATGATTTAGACGAGTTATACCGCTGTTATATGCCGTATTTAAAAACAGGTGGTTTATTTGTGCGCACTAATATGCGTTATGAAATGGGCCATTCTTTAGCACTTAAAGTTACCTTACCTGATGCACTAGAGGATGATGTGATAACTGGCAAAGTTGCATGGATCACACCGCAAGGTGCACAAAGCTCAAATCCACCGGGAATTGGGATTAGTTTTATCGATGATAAAACAAACCTGAATGCGAAGATCGAAAAACTACTAGGGACTATGTTAAACTCTGGTAATCCAACTTATACCATGTAGTAAGCAGTACCGTGATTGTAGATTCTCATTGCCATTTAGACCGCCTCGATTTTGATAAACTCGATTTAAACTTAGACCAAGTACTTGATAACGCAAGAGCAAAACAAGTAGAGCACTTTTTATGTGTAAGCGTAACGCTTGATCAATTTCCTAGCATGCTGGAAAAAATTCAAGGTTACCATGATGTATCTGCGTCGTGCGGTGTTCATCCCCTTGATCAAAAAGACGCATTAGATAAGCAGCGTTTAATCGATTTAGCGAGCCACGATAAAGTGGTGGCCATTGGTGAAACTGGCCTTGATTACTATTACGCAAAAGACACACATGCCGTGCAACAAGCCAGCTTTGTCGGTCATATTGAAGTGGCGAATGAATTACAAAAACCGCTGATCATTCATACCCGTGATGCCCGCGAAGATACCATTAATTTAATGCGTGAACATAACGCTGAAAACTGTGGTGGGGTATTACACTGTTTTACAGAAGATTGGGATATGGCGAAAAAAGCCATCGATTTAGGGTTTTATATTTCGATTTCAGGTATCGTGACATTTAAAAATGCCGTGGAACTTAAAGACGTCGTTAAGCAAATCCCTCTTGATCGCTTGTTAATTGAAACCGATTCTCCGTATTTAGCGCCGGTGCCTTATCGTGGTAAAACCAATCAGCCAGCCTATGTCCAGGATGTGGCATATTACATTGCAGATTTAAAAGGTATTAGTTACAAAGAGCTGGCCGAGGCAACCACTGCTAACTTTTATTCATTATTTAATTTAGTAGATAAAGGTTAATTCGTTGATGAGCACAGCATCACTCCCTGAGTTATTAATGGGGCCTATGGTGCGCCGTGCTGATGCTAAAGGGGTGTGTTTTCAATTTGCCACTAGCACCCCTTCACAATACCGTATTGAACTGGATAATGTTGACACGTACAGTGAACATCACAGTATTGCGCTGGGCAAGCAACTGTTTTTGCATTTCATCGTATTAAAATCAATTAATGCAGACTTACCTACCGACGTATTACTTGGTTATCGCCTTTTTAACGACGAGCAACAAATAGATCTCAGTGATTTTTGTTATGATGGCAAAGCCACTCCAGAGTTTGTGATCCCACAAACACTTGAGCAAATATTTCATGGCTCGTGCCGTAATCCGCATCACCCAGCCCAAGATAGCCTCGTTGCCGCACAACGATGGCAAGCTCAGCAGCGCACACAAGGTAAAGCCGGTGCTGATATTTTATTGCTATCGGGTGATCAGGTGTATGCCGATGATGTTGCCGGCGCCATGTTAATCGCAATCTACCGGTTAATTGAGTTATTGGGTATTTATAAAGAGCAACCATTGGATATTGCATTGCCAGCGCAACTTTCAGAGCAGCTGTATCAACGTCATCTATTTTTGCCTAAAGTGCCGTGGCAACAACGTAGTAAAATTGGCGTGGGTTATTGGTTAAAAAAAGATGAGCCGCACTTTTCTAGTTTAAAAGCCGCTAATCATTTAGTTTCTTTTGAAGAGTTTATTGCGCTGTACTTGCTTAATTTTAGTCCTGTTGTGTGGTCGTTACTTGATTTAGAGTCAATTAGTTATCAAGCTAAAACAGCTAAGTGCCAACAACTTTTCGATAATGAAAAACAGGCGTTAGCTGAGTTTAGTCAAGGACTACACGAGGTACAGCGATTATTTGCTAATGTTTCAACCCTTATGATGTTTGATGATCATGATGTCACCGATGATTGGAATTTAACTGCAGGTTGGGAGCAAGTGATTTATCAGCACCCAGTGAGCCGCCGTATTGTTAATAATGGTTTGATCAGTTATTGGCTAATGCAAGGTTTTGGCAATGATGCTGGAATGAAAACAGGGGCATTAATCGATGAGTTTAAAACCAGTTTAAGCAAGCAAAAGCAATGGCAATTCAAGGCGTTCGATAAAACAATATTAGAGTTTAACCATTGGCATTATGAACTTAATACGGTACCAAAAGTGGTGGTGCTTGATACTCGTACTCACCGCTGGCGTAATGAGCAAAACTTTAATGAGCCCTCCGGATTACTTGATTGGGAGCGCCTTACAGAACTTGAAAATAGTTTATTAACGCATGAGCAAGTAATTATAGTCTCGCCTGCGCCAGTGTTTGGGGTGAAATCAATAGAAGCTATTCAAGCGTTATTTAATATGTGTGGACAGCCTTTATTGGTTGATGTAGAAAACTGGATGGCCCATGAAGGCTCAGCAAAAAAATTACTCGATACTTTCCGTCGCGATGATACCCCCAAAGAAACACTGATTTTATCAGGAGATGTACATTACTCGTTTTGCTTTTCCGTGCAAAAGCGCTTTGGCAAGCACCCAAACCGCATTTGGCAACTCACTGCCAGTGGTATTAAAAATGAGTTTCCCCGAAAATTAATCAATATACTCGATAAGCTCGACTCGATTTTATACGCCCCGAAAAGCCCGCTTAACTTTTTTACTAAGCGTTGGCACATGGAAGTTGATAAACATCAAACCAAGGGGGATGGCCAAAAATATTTAGTGAGCGATGCAGCGATCAGTTTGATAGAGCTCAAACAAGGTAAGCTGGCGCGCTATCAACTGATCCATGCAGATAGCCGCACCACCGAATTTGATTTAAACGATAATTAAGCGGCTTAATCTCATCTACTTTTCACGTTGGGTTTTAACGTAATCACCCACGTTACTGACCGTATCAAGCCAGTAGCCATTGTCAGGGTCTTGTAAATACACAAGCAACTGCTCGAGCACTTTAGCATCTGTGGTGTATTGATCGCCTTTGCCAATTTCATGGCCAGCCAAAATAAGCCATGCGTTATTTTCGCGAAGTTGTTCCAACATAGTGATGATTTCAGCAAAACTCAACCCGTCAATGCGAAGCCCCGTAAGCTGTGCAAAATCGGTAAAATTTGGATTGTTAGCTGACTCATCTAACCAAGTACGGCCACTATCAAAATGTTTTGCAATAATTGGCACATAACTTTTGGTATTAACGCCACGGCCAACAAAGGTGTTACCGCAAGGATAGGCGAAAGCGCGTGGCGTAACGCCGAGTTGCTCTTTTATGTATGCTTGCGCGCTGAGAATATCATTTTCAAGCCAAGCTAGAGTGGTTTCTTCCAGTGACAAATTTTGCTTTCGTAACCATTCAAAATTCCCAGTACAGACATGACTACTAGTATGGTTCCCAATTTCATGGCCTGATTTTACCGCATCTTGCCATTTAGTTAGGCGCTCTTTGGCGTTGAAAGGAGATACATAAAAAGTGGCTTTGGCTTGGTGTTTGTTTAATATTGCCGTGCCGATATCAACTTGACTGTGGCGGGCATCATCAAACGTAATGCTGATGGCATTTTGTGCTTTACCTGGATACTGGAAACCGAGGTAGAGATCAGATTCTACTGCAAAGCTTGATTGGCTGGTTAATAGTGCAGCCATTGTTATTATTGATAGTCGTTTTAACATGGTCGATCATCGTTATTTTTTATTCATTATAGAAACAACAAATTACAGTAAAAGCAATCGATTATCAAAAAATTAACACGGTTGCTATGATTTGGGTATAGATAATAACGCGGAGCAAAAAAATGCCCAGAACGAATCCGCATTGTTCTGGGCTTAGGGGATGGCTCTAGTGAGCCTGCGCTAACTTTAAAAACACCTTCTAAATTTCGTTAAGGGAGAAGTAGAAAGTATTATTAAGTGTAGTTAACATACGTAAAAAAACCCAATAAATGATGAAATTTTATACTACTTATAAAACAACTATTTGCATAAAAAACAACCGTTGAGTATGAAATTTATCCATTACTTGTTGTCAGCTTATGCACAGCTTATTCTCACCAGCTTATTAATTGATTGTTTTGTACCAGATCACGTGGCAGTGAGTTCTTAATTTTATTTTTTTGCCATTTCCCAAGCCCGATAGGGCAACCACACAAGGTTAAAACGACTTCACCTAGGGTATTAGTGGGCTTATCTAAGCGAATATCTTTGCCTTGAAAATAATCACTTGCTTGCTGATCGCTTAACGCGAAGGTATTACTTTTACATTGAGTGCCAAATACAGTGGCAAATTCATGATTTAGACGTACGCCATTTTTATGGATCATACCAAGGTGAATACCTAGGCGTGCATACTTTATTTTATTTTCAATGGCAGAAAATTCCTCTGGAAACAACCACAGCTCTTTATCCCGTTGCATTAATGAACCGCTTAGTGTTGTAATGCCAAATTGCTTTTTTAATTCAGCGTAAAAAGCTTGGCTGGGTTTTTTGTCAAACGATTGAAATGGAAATGCGCCTTTTTTTACTTTTTGATTCGGGTTGTCAGTGCTGGCAAGCTTTTTAAACTTAGCAATAAAAAAACCTTCGCTGTCAAATGTTTGTGGCCAAACATGCAAATAGCCCTCAGCTGTTGTCGCGCATTCAGCACCTGAAAATAAAGTATCTAAGGGTTCGATAGTTAGCTGGTTAGGAAACTCATTTAACAGATATTCACACACCTGTTGGTTTTCAAGCGGTGTGAGGGTGCAAGTTGAATAGACTAATGTCCCCCCGGGCTTTAAAGCGTAGAAGGCACTTTTGATTAAATCTTTTTGTACTTTGGCAATATCAATATTCGACTCAATCGACCAATTTTTTAACGCATCTGCGTCTTTGCGCACAGTGCCTTCACCAGAGCATGGCGCGTCGAGTAAAATACTGTCAAAGCACTCAAACATATAATCACCAAAAATCACCCCATCAAAATGTGACAGGGCGCAATTACCCACCCCCATGCGTTTTAAAGTAGCGCTGAGTACTTTTAAACGAGATGACGATAATTCATTCGCCACTAATACGCCTTGGTTATCCATTAATGCCGCAAGCTGTGAGGTTTTAGAGCCTGGCGCTGAGGCCATATCGAGTACATGCTGTGCTTCTGAGAGTGATTCTTTCAGTGCCATAGGTGGCAACATGGAGCTGGCTTCTTGCACATATATAGCGCCACTTAGGTGGAGATCGGTATTACCCAGTGCCAGCGCGTGTTCTTCATCTATAGGTCGCTCTAGCCAAAAACCTTCTTCACACCAAGGCACAGGTGTTAACAGCCAACCTTTTTGTTCCGCAATACGTTTAAATTGGGCAACAGACATCTTCAAGGTATTAACGCGAATTGATTTACGCAAGGGCCTTCGACAAGCACTGAGAAAATCATCAAGCTTTAAATGTTCAGGTAAATAGGTCTTTACGTCATCAATAAAGTGCTGGGGAATATATGTATTGGCGTCCAAGACTAGGCTCACAGTGAAGAAATAAAACCGTATATTAGCATTTTTATACCTCAAGAGCAGCGCCTTAATAGAGATTTTACAAAGCTTGGCGTGTCGACACTTTACCTTGCTTGATGCTTAAATGAGCAGTTAGACCATTATAAACTATACTTATGTCGACAATAATGGGGTTTTTATGTTTTTTATACTGATTTAGACTTGACTCTGTTCTAATGAACTCCCATAGTGTCAATATAAATTGTCGACAATCTTAAAGAAGGGCTCAATGACCCAAGATGCTTTTAGCGAAACACTTATTACCACAGCTTCAGATCAAGTGTTTGTAGATATGCGCCGTGAGATAGTAGAAGGCAGCATTGAACAAGGCAGTAAAATATCAGAGCCAGAGCTTGCAAAGCGTTATGGAGTAAGTCGTGCGACATTGCGCGAAGCGTTAAATCGGCTTGAGAGTTGTTATTTAGTTGAGCGTAAAGCCAATGTAGGGTGTCGGGTTGTTGCCCTGACTGCTGAGCGGTTAATAGAAGTTTATCAAGTACGCAGCGCCCTTGAAGGCTTAGCGTGTCGCTTAGCTGCCGACAATATGGCACCTGATGAAGTGCAAAGCTTAAAGCAATTGCTTAACCAACATTTACAAACGCAACGAGTAAAAGAAGGTGAATCTTACTATCAAGAGGCTGGGGATTTAGATTTTCACTATCGCATTATCAAAGCCAGTAAGAACGAGCACCTCATTCATTTATTAAGTAATGGTTTGTACCAGCTAATTCGCATGTATCGGGTGCAAATGGGCATGGTCGGCCCTCGGGTATCAAAAGCGTTTGATGAGCATTTAGCGATTATTAATGCAATTGAAAATCATGATAGTGAACTAGCCGAGCTGCTAATGAAGCGGCATATCAGTGCCTCACAAGCTAATATTCAAGCAAAATTCAATTTGCTAGCTACGCAAAAGAAGGTTGCGCAGTAATTAAAGACAGTAAAAGTGTCATAGTTAAAATTTAAAAATAGAGTCTGCCTCGAGCAGCTACCGTTCAAAGGAGACAGCAATGTCAGCAGGATCAAAGTTCAAACAGGCGATTGCCAATAACCAGCCATTGCAAGTGGTGGGGACTATCAACGCATATACTGCGATGATGGCCGAAAAAATGGGTCATCAAGCAATTTACTTATCTGGAGCAGGTGTGGCAAATGCCTCATACGGTATGCCAGATTTAGGTATGACCAGTCTTGATAATGTACTTGAAGATATTCGCCGCATTACCGGTGCCAGCGAGCTTCCGTTATTAGTTGATGCCGATACCGGTTGGGGTGGGGCGTTTAATATCGCTCGTACCGTAAAAGAGATGACCAAAGCAGGAGCGGCTGGTTTTCATATTGAAGATCAAGTGGCGCAAAAGCGTTGTGGTCATCGCCCAAATAAAGAGATCGTCTCACAAGCGGAAATGGTTGACCGCATTAAAGCGGCGGTTGATGCCAAAACTGACAGTGACTTTTACATTATGGCCCGTACTGATGCGTTTCAAAAAGAAGGCTTGAATGCAGCAATTGACCGTGCCGCGGCCTGTGTTGAAGCTGGCGCTGATGCAATTTTTGCTGAGGCTGTTCACGACCTTGCGGATTATCAAGCCTTTACTAATGCGCTAAATGTGCCTATTTTGGCTAATATCACTGAGTTTGGTCAAACGCCAATCTATACAAAAGAGCAGTTATCCGATGTGGGTGTGCAAATGGTGTTATACCCATTAAGTGCATTTAGAGCGATGAATAAAGCGGCACTAAACGTATACAGTGCTATTTTGAATGAAGGCTCACAACAAAGCCAAATTGACAACATGCAAACACGTGCTGAACTGTACGACTTTTTAGACTACCACACGTATGAAAACACCCTTGATAGTCTTTTTTCAGCAAATAAATAATTCCAATTAGAAGAACAACATTTAGGAGAACACACATGGTCGATAAAGCATTAGGTGGCGCAGGTTTACGTGGTCAAGTAGCAGGTCAAACAGCATTATGTACAGTAGGGCAAACAGGTTCTGGTTTAACTTATTGTGGTTATGATATTAGCGAGCTTGCAGAAAAAGCGCAGTTTGAAGAAGTGTCATTTTTACTCTCTCGGGGTGAATTACCAACCGCAACAGAGCTTGCTAATTATAAAGCTAAATTAAAAAGTTTACGTGGTTTGCCTACAGCACTTAAAACTGTGCTTGAGAATATTCCAAAAGATGCACATCCAATGGATGTGATGCGTACCGGTTGCTCTATGTTGGGTAACCTTGAAATGGAACATGATTTTAGCCAAGCAAATGATGCCATTGATCGTATGATTGCGCTATTCCCTAGTATTATTTGTTATTGGTATCGCTTCACTCATGATGGCGTGCGCATTGAAACGCAAACTGATGATGATTCAGTGGGCGCGCACTTTTTAACTTTGCTACATGATAAAGCGCCGTCTGAATTATTTGCGCAAGTGATGAATGTGTCACTGATTTTATATGCAGAGCATGAGTTTAATGCCTCTACCTTTACTGGTCGTGTGTGTGCGTCAACCTTGTCTGATATCCACTCCTGTGTAACCGGTGCAATTGGTACTTTACGTGGGCCATTACATGGCGGCGCCAATGAAGCCGCCATGGATATGATAGAAGGTTTTAAAGATGCTGATCACGCCGAGCAAGAAATTATGGGCATGCTTGAGCGTAAAGACAAAATTATGGGCTTTGGTCATGCTATTTACCGTGAATCAGATCCACGTAATGTGATCATCAAAAAATGGTCTGAAAAGTTAGCTGCAGAAGTGGGTGACGATGTACTTTATCCTGTGTCCGTGCGCTGTGAAGAGGTAATGTGGCGTGAGAAAAAGTTATTTTGTAATGCTGACTTTTTCCATGCTTCTGCCTATCACTTTATGGGGATCCCAACGAAATTATTTACTCCTATCTTTGTGATGAGCCGTGTTACCGGTTGGACTGCACATGTAAAAGAGCAACGTGCTAATAATCGTATTATTCGTCCAAGTGCAGATTATACAGGGCCAGAAGCACGTAGCTATACGCCGATTGAATCACGTTAAGACATTGGGTGGGCGCATATGATATGAGCCCACCTTTTTTGCACATAGCCTTGAGCTGACAGTTTTTCTCGAACTTTCCTTAAACACGCTACCTGTGTGCAGCCACCGTCACCCAATTTAGCGAGTCTTACCATGACCATTATTAATAACACTCAATATCGAAAACCGTTACCAAATAGCAATGTTGATTACTTTGACACGCAAGCCGCAGTGGATGCTATTAAACCGGGCGCATACGCAACATTGCCTTATACATCCCGTGTTTTAGCAGAGAACTTAGTGCGTCGCTGCGAGCCATCTATGTTAGATGATGCACTGAAACAGATTATAGAGCGCAAGCAGGACTTAGATTTTCCATGGTACCCAGCAAGGGTCGTCTGCCATGATATTTTGGGCCAAACTGCGTTAGTTGATTTAGCTGGCCTGCGCGATGCCATTGCCGCAAAAGGCGGCGATCCGGCCAAAGTAAATCCAGTAGTGCCAACCCAACTAATTGTTGATCATTCATTAGCCGTAGAGCACGCCGGTTTTGATCCTGATGCCTTTGCAAAAAACCGTGCCATTGAAGATAGACGTAACGACGACCGTTTCCATTTTATTAATTGGACTAAAACCGCCTTTAAAAATATTGATGTGATCCCGCCAGGTAACGGCATTATGCATCAAATCAACCTTGAAAAAATGTCGCCGGTGATCCAAAACCGCGATGGCATTGCCTTCCCAGATACTTTAGTGGGTACTGACAGTCACACGCCGCATGTTGATGCGCTAGGGGTGATTGCCGTTGGTGTTGGCGGTTTGGAAGCAGAAAGTGTCATGCTTGGCCGCGCATCATTTATGCGCTTACCTGACATTGTTGGGGTAGAGCTCACTGGCAAACGTCAACCAGGTATTACCGCCACAGATATCGTGCTTGCGATCACTGAGTTTTTACGTGAGCAACGTGTTGTTTCGACCTATTTAGAGTTTTACGGCGAAGGCGCTGATGCGCTTACATTAGGCGATCGAGCAACAATTTCAAATATGACCCCAGAGTTTGGCGCCACGGCTGCGATGTTTTATATCGACCAAATGACCATTGACTATTTACGCCTGACAGGGCGTGATGAAGAGCAAATAGCGCTGGTTGAGAACTATGCTAAAACCACCGGTCTGTGGAGCGATAGTTTAAAAACAGCCCAGTATGATCGCGTATTGAAATTTGATTTATCAAGTGTAGGGCGCAATATTGCAGGGCCTTCTAACCCACATCGTCGTGTGGCAACCGCTGATTTAGCGGCAACGGGTATTTCTGGTGTGGTTGAGAACGAACACGGTTTAATGCCTGATGGCGCGTGTATTATCGCAGCCATTACCAGTTGCACTAACACCAGTAACCCGCGTAATGTGATCGCCGCAGGCTTAATTGCCCGCAATGCTAACGCTAAGGGATTAACGCGCAAGCCATGGGTTAAAACCTCTTTAGCGCCAGGTTCAAAGGCTGTGCAATCGTATCTTGAAGATGCCAAGTTATTACCTGAGCTGGAACAGCTTGGTTTTGGGATTGTCGGCTTTGCATGCACCACTTGTAATGGCATGAGCGGCGCGCTCGATCCAGTTATTCAACAAGAGGTCATCAGCCGTGATTTATACGCAACAGCGGTTTTATCTGGTAATCGTAATTTTGATGGCCGCATTCACCCTTATGCTAAACAAGCGTTTTTAGCATCGCCCCCTTTGGTTGTTGCCTATGCCATAGCGGGCACGATCCGTTTTGATATAGAAAAAGACATACTGGGTAAAGATCAGCAAGGCAATGACGTGACCTTAAAAGACATTTGGCCGTCGGATGAAGAAATTGATGCGGTTATTAAGCAAAGCGTAAAACCCGAGCAGTTTAAAAAAGTGTACGAGCCGATGTTTAATCTAACTGTAGATTACGGGGAAGATAACGATCCACTTTACGATTGGCGCCCGCAAAGTACGTATATTCGTCGCCCTCCTTATTGGGAAGGGGCGCTTGCTGGTGAGCGCACCATGAAAGGCATGCGTGCGCTTGCAGTACTTGGCGATAACATAACAACCGATCATTTATCTCCATCAAACGCGATTATGGCAAGTAGCGCTGCGGGTGAATACTTAACCCACATGGGTGTGCCAGAAGAAGACTTTAACTCATATGCAACCCACCGCGGCGATCATTTAACCGCACAACGGGCAACCTTTGCTAATCCGAAATTACTCAATGAAATGGTTATGGAAAACGGTGAAGTTAAACAAGGCTCTTATGCACGTATTGAACCTGAAGGTACAGTTACGCGAATGTGGGAAGCAATTGAAACCTATATGCAGCGTAAACAACCGTTAATTATTATTGCTGGTGCAGATTACGGTCAAGGTTCATCTCGAGACTGGGCGGCCAAAGGCGTACGTTTAGCAGGTGTTGAAGTCATTGCTGCGGAAGGGTTTGAACGTATCCACCGTACAAATTTAATTGGCATGGGAGTTTTACCCCTTGAGTTTAAAGCGGGCACAACACGTAAAACATTAAAACTCGATGGCAGTGAAAGCTATGACGTAGCAGGGGAACTCACCCCAGGTGGAAGTGTTAATTTAATTATCACTCGCGTAGATGGCGAAGTACTTACAGTGCCAACAAAATGCCGTATAGATACTCAAGAAGAGCTATCTATTTATGCTGCAGGCGGTGTTTTACAACGCTTTGCACAAGATTTTTTAGAAGCCACGCAAAGCGCATAAGGAACAGTTATGACATTTAAACCACAAATTAAAGTGCCGGCAACCTATATGCGCGGCGGCACCAGTAAAGGGGTGTTTTTTAATTTAACTGATTTGCCAGAGGCCGCACAAGTGGCAGGCTCAGCGCGGGATGACTTGTTACTTCGGGTAATTGGCAGTCCAGATCCGTATGGTAAACAAACGGACGGTATGGGCGGCGCCACATCAAGCACCAGCAAAACGGTCATTTTAAGTAAAAGTGACCAGCCTGAGCACGATGTAGATTACTTATTCGGCCAAGTGGCCATTGATAAACCTTTTGTAGATTTCAGCGGTAACTGCGGTAATTTAACCTCAGCAGTGGGAGCTTTTGCAATTAGCAATGGCCTTGTTGATAGTACGCGCATTCCAAAAAATGGTATTGCTATCGTAAGAGTGTGGCAAGCGAATATTAAAAAAAGCATTTTAGTGCATGTGCCTATAAGTAATGGTGAAGTGCAAGAAACGGGTGATTTTGAACTTGATGGTGTGACATTTCCCGCCGCAGAAGTAAAACTTGAGTTTATGGATCCTGCCGATGGTGATGGCGCGTTATTTCCTACCGGTAATCTGGTTGATGAACTTGAAGTCCCTGAATTTGGCGTACTAAAGGCGACCATGATCAATGCAGGTATTCCGACCATATTTGTTAATGCACAAGATATTGGCTATACCGGGACAGAGTTGCAAGATGATATAAACAATGATCCGCAGGCTTTGGCTAAACTTGAATCTATCCGTGCCCATGGGTCGGTGAAAATGGGGTTGATCAAGCATATTAGTGAAGCCGCTGCTCGTCAGCATACACCTAAAGTGGCGTTTGTGAACAAAGCCAAGACTTATGTTGCCTCAAGTGGGAAAGAAATTCACCACGATACTATTGATTTAGTCGTGCGCGCAATGTCAATGGGCAAGCTGCATCATGCCATGATGGGGACTGCAGCCGTGGCAATTGGTGCGGCGGCTGCAATAAATGGCACGTTAGTGAATGCGGCCGCTGGTGGTGGTCAAATCAATGAAGTGAACTTTGGTCACCCTTCAGGCACTTTAAAAGTTGGCGCTAAAGCTGAGTTAATTGAAGGTAATTGGCAAGTAACAAAAGCCAGCATGAGCCGAAGCGCACGGGTACTTATGGAAGGGGTTGTTCGGGTGCCAGCGGTTAATTAAGCGATAAATAAATTAGAAAGTGGCTGTCAAGCCACTTTTGTCCCTATCTTTGTGTGAAAAAATGTAAACGGTTTTGTATGTATTTGTATCAACCGGTTAACAATTCACTGATCTGTCTGCTCATTCTACACCCGAATAATTCAAACTTAATCCCTAACTATTTGTTTGTTAAGTGTTTTATTTTCATTCGTGACGATGTGATGCATTTATCTCGTTAAACTTACCTGCGGATAATTAAAATTACATTTTTCCATTTATTGTCATATATTGGTGGTAAGTTGATAACATGTAATAACAAATGTAGTTTACTAGGTGGTTTTGATACAGACTGATACATAATTTTAACTTAAATGACTGTTGATAATAATGTAGGCTACGTTTTAGTAATGATACTTGCTAACAAGCACTCAAGGAGATTTTCATGGCGAAAAGAATAATAAAGTTTACCCCAATTGCGGCTTCGGTTGCATTGACACTCGGCTTAACTGGTTGTGGTTCAGATAATGATAATAATAAATACACACCTGATCCAGTTACTGTCTATAAAGGAGAGGTAAGTACTGACTTCAATACTCAAATATCAGGCAAAGCCGTTAAAGGTTCGTTGAAAAATGCAGTCGTGTCAGTGTCAACGTTAAATGATGCTGGTGAATCTGTACCGGTTGCATTTCGTTTAGAAGCCACAACCGATGCCACTTATTCTGCTGAGTCGACGACTTCACAAGCAGATGCAGATGCTAAAGCACTCGCAATGCTAACTGCTGAGAATCCAGCAGATGCTATGACCTCAGCCTCAGGCGGGTATAGCATTTATCTTGAAGACGATTTTACAGGGCCACTTTATATTACGGTTAGCACTTCTAAAGAAGGTGATGACAGTATGGTGAAGTGCGATTCATTCACAGGGTGTGGTGATTATGATAGTGCCCCTGAAATGTCTGATGTGGCAGGTATGGTTAACAATGGCGATAGTAGCATTGATTTCGGCGAGTGGTATAAAGACGATCTTGAGTTACAAGTTGTTAAGTTTATCAAAGCACCAACAACAGCGGCTGCTAGCAATTTGCGTGGGCCAAGTTTTGCTGATGGAGATGGCACAGGTGTTAAGCACTACTTTGCCAATGTGACTCTTTACACCAGTATTGCTGCAAAAATGCTGTTAGATGGAGCTAAAGATGGCTCAGCAGTCTCAGATGAAGCAATTGCCGCAGCAAGCTTAAAAACACTTGTACAAATATTAGGTGAGGATGCTGCGATAAAAGTAGCGGCGTTAACGGGTGATATTTCACTTGGTGGTGCAGTCGATTTTAGCGATTTAGGTGAAGGCGACTCCCTGGATACTGCAACAATGTTGTTAGTGCAAACGGCGGTTTCATTACAGTTCATTTCAGGTTCTGGCACTAATGGCTCTTTAGCTGAAATTATCAGTAATCTATCAGCAGCAGTTCAGGACGGTACACTCACTGACAGTGATGATGAAATAATTAAAAATATTGCAACTGAACTTACTAAAGCTGTAGAGAATACAAGCCTTATTTTTGCTGCGATTATTACCGGCGAAGGTATTAATGAAGCATTTGCACAAGTTGCAGAGAACCTTGGTATTGCTGATGATCCTGAAGCAATAGCTAAATTAAAAGAAAAAGCAACTAAGGCTGTTGAAGAACTTAAAAAGCAAGCTGAAGATGCTGGTATTGACGAAGATTTAGGCGAAGTTGCAAAAGAGGTAGTTGACACTTTAGTTCCATGTGAGACAGATTGTGACGGTGACGGTGACGGTGACGGTGACGGTGACGGCGAGGATCTTGAAGCTAAATTAGCGGCAGAGCTAAATGCACAAATAGTTACTTTTAATAATGCACTTGTACAAAATAATGAAACGATATCTATCGGTGTAGATAAAGTGGCTAGGGTTAAAGCGTTAGGTGACTTAGGTCTAGACACCACTGATCAAGTACTTACTTATAGTGAAAATGTATTTGCTCTTGCGGGTACAAAGGCGGCCTTAACCACATTAAAAACTGAACTAGCTACTGCGACAGTAACTGCACAAGCAATTGTTGCTTCTGCCGCTGCGCTAAATGATGAAGATTACAGTCAACTTAAGAGCGATGCTGCAGCGTTACAAACAGCTATTCAAACACAAGTTGATGCAGTAAATACACTTATTACAGGTATTGAAGCTGAAGAAACTCGCTCAGATGAGGCGGTTGCTGCTTTAGGTTTAGCTATTGAAGTGGCGAAGAATAATGTAACTACCGCGACAGAGGAGTTAGTTTCTGCAAAAGATGCAGTGTCTGTAACGCAGTCTAGCTTAGAAGTCGCTTTAATTGCAGTTGAAGCTGCTATGGTAGACACGAAAGAAAATGCTGAGCTTGCATTAAACTCTGCAGAAGAGGCCATCACAGCTGCAAATATGGCTGTTGCAAGTGCAGAAACGTTAACACTTGCTGCCAATCAAGCAACATTAGCTGCAAACGCGTTGCTAGCTATCGCTTCTGAACAAGCAGATAAAGACTTAGCAAATAACTTACTGACTTCTGCAACAGATAATACCAACTTTGCTGAAACTGTAACCACAGAAGCAGCAAGCGCTTTAAATACAGCTGCTACTCTAAAAGCAAGCGCGCAATCAACGATTGAAAAATATGAGCTATTAGTTGAGGTTAAAGCTGGCACTTCAACGGTTGAAAATGCAACATTAGTAACGAAGACTGGTGGTCAAGCATTATTTGATACAGCAGAAATTATTTATGATGTACTGACAGAAGCTTGGGATCTAGGCGAGGAAGGTACAGATGTTGTTTCTACTCGTTACCCAGATTGGACATACAGTTTTGATAAAAACGAATTAGTATTGGATCTTGTTAATACCCAAACAAATGAAATGATCACTGTCAGTGGCTCGGCTAACAATAAAGCGCTTGTATTTGCGTTTGGTGGCATGATTGAAACTGTTGATGGTGCGAAAGTTCACATTGAAACTTTAGCTGATATGGAGCTTGCATTAGATAACTGTGTTGAAGCTAATAATGGCCAAATAAACAAAGATGCGTCTGACTCATGTTTAGTCATTAACTTTGAAGATAAAATCACAGCGGACACTGCAATTGACGGTAAAGTGCTATCGGTAGACGGTTGGAGTCGTGTAGAAATTGTTGACGGTGATTCTGGTTTTATTGGTACATTGAGCATCACGGGTGCAGATATTACTGAGCTTGCGACAATTACAGCAAAAGGGGTTACCAGCGAAGTTGACTTTACAGCTAATTTATCACTAAATTGGGCTAACGAAGACGACATTTATGCTGTCGATGTAGAGCTGCATAACGGCACTGGTTACAAGTTGTCATTAATGGCTGAAGAAGGCGAAGACTTCATGGGTAGCGTAGATGCTAATTTTGCAGGTGCTATGATGAAATTTGGTACTGTTACAGAAATTACCAATGGTATTTCTGTTGAATATATCGATGGTGAAGTTATCGAATATACAGATATTACTTTCTTAGATTCATCTAAGTAACGTAAAAATAAGAGGGAGAGGATCACTCTCCCTCTTAAATAATAACAAGTGAAAAAAGTATGAAAAAAAAAATTCTCACGGTAGGATTGTCCACATTATTAATAACCCCAGCTATTCACGCACAAGACCAATTTCAGATCTTTACCACGTTTGACTCCGAAGTTTATACTGAAGCACAGCCTGTAACTGCATTTATTGATGACTTTGATGCGCCACTTACATCAGGGGATAGCGCATTTACTTATAATATATTTGAGCTAGGCGTTGGTTACGGTAATTTTAAGCTCGGGTTTCAAAGTCGCTTTGACTATGTTTTAAATTTTGATCCTGATACTGCTTTATATCTGCATACTGAAAAAAATGATTTGCCTTTTGAAGATAGGCATTACACCTATGATTTAGATGGTAAGCAAGCAACCAGTAATGGGGTGTTTTTCTCTTATGATTTTAAATTTTTACAATCAGATGCGTTGACCATAACACCGAAATTAAGTGTTTTTGCCAGTACACACTATCAGGACGCTAATGTGAAAGGACAAGTATTCAGTGATGAAATCCAAGGAGCATTAACGGTTGATTATTACTTCTCAAAAGACATCTTATTTAAACGATTTACCCCAGATGAAAACCCATCGGGGTTAGGCTACAGCCTTGATCTCGCAGCACAATGGAAAGTAAATCAAGATCTAATTTTCGGTGTACTCGCACAAGATTTATTTTACGAAGCAGAGTATGAGCAAAGTGGTTTCGTGACAGGTTACACCACTGAAGTACCGTTTACCGAAAATGACGCAGGGGATATCGTCACAGAGCCTACAATTCGTTTAGCAACCTCCGAATATGGTAATGAAGTCACGCATAAGTTCGACATGCCAGTACGAATTAAAGTCTATGCGGATTATCGTATCAATGATTTATTCTCAACAGAGCTGATGGTGAAGCGGTTTGATCAAGATACCTTTTCACAATTAAAAGGACGCATGCACTTTTGGGACCATTGGGCGATGATCGGTGGTTATGAAACAAATAGCGAAGCCTTTTTGCTTGGTATCGAAAATGATTATTTTGGCTTAAATATACAAACCGATAATATTGATATCGATAAAGCCTATTATGCCAATGTGAATTGGTATGTGAAGTTAGCGTTTTAAGGACTTGTGATGTTAAAAAAACTTATATCAGTTAGTTTACTTGTGTCACTTGTCGGTTGTGGTGGCACATCAGATGATAAACAAACCAGCTCAACGTCAGTAACGGTTGAAGAGACCACTTCATCAGTGAGCTTCTATATTGCCCCTTGGCAAGCTCAATCAGGCACTTTAACACTGGTTAATGATAATACAGGCAACATTGAAAATATTGATGTTGCAAATATTAATAGTGTGACGTTACCGGCAGGGGCATTAAACTTCCATCGTGTTGAATTTGTCTCAGATGGAGCAACACTCCCGTGCCCCAGCTTTGCAGGTTGTGGTCGAACATTTAGAGATAACCCGTATGATGAGAACAGTAACCGTCGTATTGATTATCAAGAGCAGATGGATATGACTCTGAGTTATCGAGCTGACTTTTTGGCGGCGCCAGGTGAGAATAAACTGTATTTATCGCCAGTCAGTTCGTTAATTAGTGATGATAATTTAGATATTACTCTACAGAGTGTAAGCGCAACCCCTTTTTATCATCTGACGCATAGCCAGTTAAACGATAATCTTGAAGCAGAACTGCTAACTAATGCATTGACCTTTGGCGTTATTTTAAAAAGAGCTGCTGATATTGAGTTAAGTCTAACAACAAGCAGCAGTGCAGTCGTTGAACAACAAGCACAGTTAGAAAGCCTGCAACTTTACCGTACTTATGCCGATCGTTATGTATCGGAAAACCTACTAAACGTGAAAGGTAATCAGTTATTACAATCAGTTGTTGGTGAAGTTAAACAAAAGCTTGCAAGTATTGGTGAGGCACAAAACATTAAACAACGTACCCTCACAGAGCAGCAATTACATTCTAAAGAATTACTAGAAGATGTACGTAATATATTAGGTGTCGCGCGGTTACAAGAACAAAAATACAGTGATGAACTCAGCCAAAAGCTAACTGAATTCGTTGATATAGCTGATAACGAGTCGCAACAGACGCTTATCGTTTTGGCTAATGTACTTTATGACGTGATCTATAATTTTTCACCGCTAAATGATACCGAAGCGGGTATTTATACCTTACAAGGCTTAACGATAAATTACCAAGAATCACCATACTCGTGGGTGATCAGTGGCCAGTATGATAACCATGAGGTGCAACTGGATTTAAATATTCCACAATGGCGTATCAGTGGCTTATTAGGTAATCAAGTAAGTGGTGTAATGAATGCCAAAGTGATTGGGACAGATACACAATTAAGTGTCGATGTGAGTGACTTAGTATTGTCTTTTGATGGCACTGACGATCCATTTGCAAATGATCAAAGTGAAACTACGGGGCAGCTTACCATTGCCACAAACGTCACATTGAAAAATGAAATTAGCACATTAAATGGTGATATAAGTCTAGCTGCCAATCGCTTTGTTACCCCTTTTGAAGAGCTTGTGACAGTACTGTCGAGCTTTGATTTTAAAGGCCAACTGGTTAGCGAAAATCAGATAACTCCGTTTAGTTTACAAGCTATAGAAGCAACACCATTTATTGATGAAGCATCAACGAACATCGTGTTTGCAGTACAATTAGAACTGCCATTAAATGGAGCAAATGATTTGCAGTTTGCATATGTCGGTAGCTTGGCTCGTTTAACTGAAATTACCAATGCAAATATTGCGTTACGATTAAAAAATAGGGCGCTTGAAATAAACCTGCGCACTGTAGGAAATAATATCAACGCAGTGATAAAAGGTGCCCAAGGACGTTGGCTAGATGTTAAGCAAAAAGGTCGTAATTACAGTGGTGGACTCTACTTTGGTGATACACAAATTGCAGATGTAACTGCGGTTAGAGGTGTACCTGGTATTTTATTTCCTGACGGTACTTTTGAGTCATTGTTTTAGTGTAAAAGTAGCCTATTAACGCAGCTTAATAGGCTACTGTATGATTTATTTAAACATTTCTATATCCACTTGAGCACCCTTAGCAACGCCAGCACAGTCTGCTGGGAGGATAATAAAACAGTTGGCTTTACTCATCGATGTTAGCACGCCAGAGCCTTGATAAGGTAAGGCACTTACAGTGTAAAAGCCGTTATTATCAATCGTGGCAATTGCTCGCTGAAAATCGGTGCGCCCTGGGCGTTTTTTTATTGCAGTTGTGGTAATAGCACTAAGCTTATTTGTTTTCTTTATTTTTGCTTGGGCTGAAAGGTAATTAAGAGCAGGACACACTAGTTGCATAAATGTCACTATTGCAGACACCGGGTTGCCAGGTAAACCAAAAAAGTAACTGTTTGGTAGTTTACCAAATGCAAAAGGCTTCCCTGGTTTCATCGCAATTTTCCAAAAACCGATTTCACCAATCTCATTGAGTACCTCTTTAGTATAATCGGCATCACCAACAGACACACCGCCAGAACTTATCACAACATCTGCAGCTAAATCAGCTGTTAAAAATGCGTCTTTTATGGCGGTTTTAGTATCTTTAACTATCCCTAAATCAATCACATCAAAAGCAAGTTTTTGTAGTGATGCAATAAGTACCGCGCGATTACTTTCATATATTGCACCGGTTTTTAATGGTTGCCCCGGGAGGGTTAATTCATCGCCGGTTGAAAATACTGCAACTGTTAACTTTTTGTAGACAGTTAGTTGATTGATGCCCAGCGAGGCCAGTAAGCCAAGATCAACTGGGGTTAGCTTATGGCCTTGAGTTAAAACCGTTGCCCCTTTAGGTATGTCCTCACCAGCCCGGCGTATGTTGTCAGCCATTTTTATTTTTTGATTTATAGTGACAGAGTTGCCGGTTTTAGTTGCATTTTCTTGCATTATAACCGCATCACAGCCTTTAGGTACTAGGGCTCCTGTCATGATCCTTACGCACTCACCTGGGTTTAATTCTGGCTCAAAATATTCTCCAGCAAGCACACTTCCAACTTGTTTATAGCTGTTAGATGATGATTGGTAACAAATTGCGTAGCCATCCATTGCGGAGTTATCATGAATAGGCACGTTTATGTCAGAGATCAGCTCCTTGGCTAAAACCCTATCTAAAGAATCGAAAAGGCTGATCTGTTCATGTTGCTCAACAGGTTTTATTGTCGATAAGATATTTTCAATCGCGGATTCAACCGATAATAAACCGGATGCATTAAAGCAGTCATTCATATATATTGATTCATCATATTCATTCGATAATTAAAACAATACTCATAATGTCAATGCTTTACAATAGAGTCAGTTACTATTTTTGGTTTGTTCTTTTACTCACTATTAGTAGTGTATCGGCAAAAGAAAATCTGCATATTGCTGTTGCCAGTAACTTTAAAGCGCCTTTAGAGCAACTCTTAAGCGAAGCCCCTTTTGTTGATGATATTGAAATAACCTTATCAGCTGGTGCAAGTGGGGTATTGTACTCGCAAATAATTCATGGTGCGCCTTTTGATATGTTTTTCTCAGCGGATGCTAAAAGACCCGCATTATTAAAACAAAAAGAATTAATTATTAAGGGGAGTATTCATACTTATGCAACGGGAGTCTTAGCGTTTTGGCAACCAGAATTAGACTCGAAAAATAATTATATTGCCATTGCTAACCCTCGTTCTTCACCCTATGGTGAAGCGGCTAAATATTACAATGAGCACACCCTTAAAACCGATTTATCATTTGTGTTAGCGCATAATATTACGCAGGCATTTCAGTTTGTAGACAGCGCAAATGCGGGACAAGGTATTGTCGCGTTAGCTAGTTTAAAAGCAGCGTACCAGCAACAAGCTGATGCTAAATACTTAGCTTATAAAGTGATCCCTGCGGATCAACACCCAGCGATTACGCAACAAGTCGTGGTGTTAAAATCTACTAACAATTTAGCAAGTGCTAATAAAGTACTGAGCTATATACTCTCTCCTTCAGTACAAAGTGAGATCGCAGAATTAGGCTATCTAAAGGTGTGTAGCCAATGCTAGAAACAGACTTTACGGCATTATTGTTAACAGTAAAACTTGCGATTATCACCTCAGTACTCCTAGTCATTATTTGTTTTCCAATCGCGTGGCTATTAGCAAACTATAAAGGTCGGTTTAAGCCATATTTTGAAGCGATTATTGCACTTCCCCTGGTTTTACCGCCAACCTTACTTGGTTTTTATTTATTAGTGGCTTTTTCTCCTAATACGCTACTAGGTGAGGTTTGGCACAATTTGACGGGACACCAGCTTGCCTTCAGTTTTTCTGGGATTATTCTAGGTTCGCTGATTTACTCATTGCCATTTGTGATGCAACCTTTACTGGTGGGGTTTAACCAAGTAAATAGCCAATATAATAATGCTGCAATCGCGCTGGGTTTTAGTACGTCGAAGCGATTTTTCTTTTTATTAATTCCATTACTTAAAAGTACAATTTTAAGTGCTTTTTCACTCGGTTTCGCTCATACGCTTGGTGAGTTTGGATTAGTGTTAATGATCGGTGGCAACATTCCAGGTGAAACCCAGGTAGTGTCAATCGCTTTATACGATCATGTTGAAGCGCTTAACTATCAGGCGGCACATGAGCTTTCACTGATTTTATTTGCAATTTCATTTATCTGCTTAGTTTTACTGTTTAAGTTTAATCGATCAAACCTAGGTTTTAGAGGGAAGAATGCTTCAAATTAATATTAACCTTGCGCTTAAACACTTTGTTTTGGACGTCCAGTTTGAAGTTGAACAGGGTATAATTGTCGGGGTTTTTGGTCCTTCAGGCGCAGGTAAGTCAAGTTTATTAGCTGCGATCAGTGGTGTCAGTGCTGGTCAGTCTGTTACGAATCGCCAGCAAAATATAGCAAACCTCGCACCGGATAAACGTGGGATGAGTTTACAATTACAAGCCTGTCCATTATTTCCTCACTTAGATGTACTTGGAAATTTAAGTTTTGCCTGTAAGCATCGGCCTAAGAACAACAATCAACTCGCTCTTAATGAGACGGTTTCTTTATTAGGGATTTCAGATTTATTAAATCGTGAGGTTAGCAGTTTATCTGGAGGGGAGCAGCAGCGAATTGTTTTTGCAAGAACTTTACTACTTGGACAAAATATTATTTTGTTAGATGAACCTTTTTCAGCTCTCGACTGGGTGAAGAAACAGCGCCTGCTTTGGGCAATAAAATATTTAGCAAAGAATAAAAATATTACCTTTATTATGGTGAGTCACTCACTTAAAGAGCTCAGTTATTGTGCTGATAAAATGTTGCAATTAAAGCAAGGTAAAATGACTCGATTTGGCGATACAGAGATCATCAGTCAGCAAATTAATAATGAACAGGGCACCACACATTTTAGCTTTCTTAACTTTCAGCAACCGCGTCGATTATCTGAGCATAACTTAACTAAAGTATCACTTATTGATAGTCAGCAAGTACTGTATATCAATCAATTTGATGAAAAAAGTAGTTATAAAATTTGTGTAAATGCAAACGATATCAGTGTCAGTCTAAAGCTTGAACGAAATAGCAGCTGCATAAATACATTACAATGCATTTTGGTTAGTTTTCAACGACAGCAATACGAAGTACTGCTGTTTCTGGATGTCGATGGGCAAAGCTTGCTATGCAGTTTAAACCCATTGGCATGGCAGCAGTTGGGTGTTACGACAGGGCAGACGCTTTATGCGCACCTGCACGCTATTTAGTTTACTATTTTGCACCGATACAGCACATTTATATTCCTCAAATAGTGCAACCACAGCACTTTATATAACTTTAAAAATATAACGCTTTGAAATTATGGAAAATAATTTTATGGCTCATAATTTGCTCGTTCCTACTCGCTTTTAACTTACTTAGAACAAAAAAAGAGTATTAAAAGTATTTTAAGATTTTATTCTAATAAAAAATAGCGTCAGGAGCGTGCCGTATGCAGCAAAGTACAGGATTCAATTTATTCTCATTTCGGGGCAAGATGAAAGTGCTTCATCTTAGTTGGATGGTTTTTTTCGTATCATTTTTTGTCTGGTTTAATCATGCACCCATGCTAGGAGCTATAGCCACCTCACTTGGGATCAGTATGGCTGAAGTAAAAACGTTACTGATTTTAAATGTTGCATTAACCATACCTGCGCGGGTAGTGGTGGGTATGCTTACTGATAAATACGGCCCACGGATTGTTTATTCTGCGTTACTTATAGTCTGTAGTATTCCATGTTTTATGTTTGCTGCAGCCACAACGTTTGAGCAAGCAGCCATTGCCCGCTTTGCGCTGGGATTTATTGGGGCAGGTTTTGTGGTTGGTATTCGTATGGTGAGTGAGTGGTTTCCTGCGAATGAGCTTGGCATAGCAGAAGGGATTTATGGCGGATGGGGCAACTTTGGCTCCGCAGCTGCAGCGATGTCGTTGCCTGTAATTGCATTGCTATTTGGTGGGGAAGATGGCTGGCGTTATGCAATTGCTGTGACTGGGGTTATCAGTATTTTATTTGGCTTGATTTGGTTTTTTAATGTTACCGATACGCCAAAAGGGGCAACCTATTTTAAACCTAAAAAAATAGGCGCAATGGAAGTAACCAGTAAAGGTGACTTTGTATTACTGTTGATCATGAAAATCCCAATGTATGCGGCACTGGCACTTTTAAGTTGGAAACTGTCACCAAGTGGTGCCAATCTTATTTCCGCGAATTTTGTATTAGGTGTCTATAGTGTTCTAATTTTACTTTATATTTATGAGGTATATAAAACGTATGACATTAATAAAGGCATTTTTAAACAACCAGTTCCTGAGTCACAACGCTATGAGTTTAAACAAGTTGCGGTGTTAAATATTTTATACTTTACAACCTTTGGTTCAGAGCTTGCAGTTATTTCAATGTTGCCGTTATTCTTTAGTGAAGTGTTTGGTCTCGATATGGTTTATGCTGGGTTGCTTGCCTCTGCCTACGCGTTTATGAACCTTGCATCGCGCCCTGGCGGTGGGTGGATCTCAGATAAACTTGGACGCAGAATAACCTTGATTGTGCTGACGATGGGTTTAGCTGTTGGTTATTTTGTTATGGGCTTGGTTGATGCAAGCTGGCCGCTGTGGTTAGCTGTTATAGCGGCAATGGCATGTTCGTTCTTTGTGCAAGCTGGTGAAGGCGCTGTGTTCGCGGCAGTACCACTGATTAAGCGTCGTTTAACAGGGCAAATTGCTGGTATGACAGGTGCTTATGGCAATGTAGGGGCGGTAGTATATTTAACAGTATTATCAATTGTTGAGTATCAAACTTTCTTTTTTGTCATCGCAGGCAGTGCATTAGTGGGACTGGTAGCGTTAATGTTTATGCAAGAACCAAAAGGCCACATTACTGAAGTAAATGAAGACGGCTCTGTTGAATTAATCTCTGTTACATAAGGAGAAATTAGATGATAGCTGAAACCGTCAAAGCGAATCGTAATGTGAATAAACGCATCGCTGCAGCGCATGTTGTCAATGAGCTACGAGTGTCATTTGGCGGTCACTCAGCATCAGGCATCAAAGCAGATAACCAAGATGCCTTTGCCGCACTGAATACGCAAGGCCATGAGCGTGATCACAAAGGCATTGTGGCCTGTATTGCAGATGGTTGCTCAAGTGCAAAATTCGCCAAAGAAGCGGCTAATTTATCAGTTAGTCATTTTATTAATGAATACTTAGCGACTGAGCCAAGTTGGTCGGTAAAAAAATCAGTCTCAAAAGTGCTGGCTAGTTTAAACTTATGGCTTTATTCGCAAACCCCTACTAATAGCCAACAGACTCATCGTCAAGCGCATTGGATGACAACATTTAGTGCGTTGATATTAAAATCAACCAGCGGCTTTATTTTTCATTTGGGTGATACCCGTGTTGCGCAATTTCGTGATGGTGAACTGACTCAACTAACTCGTGACCATAAAGTTAATCAGCATTTAACTAAGGCATTAGGCGCAGAGCTACACCAAGAAGTTGATGTCTATCAGTTTGAACTAAAACAACATGATATTTATGTCTTGAGCTGTGATGGTGTACACGATTTTCTGAGTAAAACACAGATTATTGAGTGCATTAATAGTGAACAAGATTTGGAAGCGGCAGCGAAAGCGATAACACAACTTGCGATTGCACAGGGCAGTGACGACAATGTCAGTTGTTTACTTGTAAAAGTACAACAGCTCCCCAAAAAGTGCTTAGATGAACGTTATCGGGATCTCACTAAACGCAAAATTCCCAGCGTATTGCAAGTCGGCCAGCAGCTTGATCAATACAAAGTGCTAAGGCAGATATACGCAAGTACTCGTTCACACATTTATTTAGTGCAAAGTGATGAGTATACGGCCCCTGTGGTATTAAAAACACCTTCAGTAAACTTTGCGGAGGATCTGCATTACTTGCAAGGGTTTATGCGTGAAGGTTGGGTTGGCCAGCGTATTGACCACCCTAATGTGATGAAAGTACTTAGCACCGCCGACGACAGTGCATTTTTGTATCATATTTGTGAATACATGGATGGTCAAACCTTAAGGCAATGGCAGGCAGACAACCCTAAGCCACAAATAAGCCAAGTGCGAAACATTGCGTTGCAAATAGTTCAAGCACTGCGAGCTTTTCAGCGTCTTGACATGGTCCATCGTGATTTGAAGCCAGATAATGTTATGATAGATGCGCACGGCAAAGTAACTTTGATTGATTACGGCACCGTGAAAATTGCTTCTATACATGATGACATTCATCAAATAACCGATGAATGTCCGCAAGGCACACTAGGTTACACAGCCCCAGAAACATTACAGACCTTGAACGCCGACTTTAAGAGTGATTTATTTTCACTCGCTGTCATCGTTTACGAACTACTATCTGGACACTTACCGTATAAGTCGTTATCTTCTAACCAATCGACATCGTCAAGCAGCACTTTTTGGCATTATCGTAGTATTCGCGACTACCGTAATGATATCCCATTTTGGTTTGACCAAACATTAATGAAAGCTACCGCAGTAAAGCCTGAGCATCGCTATAGCTCATTTTCTGAGTTCATCAATGACCTTAATACACCTAACTCGCAGCTTAATATGACAGTGATTGATAAGCCGTCGTTTTATCAGCGTAACCCCGTAATGGTGTGGCAAGTGATCGCTATCGGTTTATTCCTGTGCCTACTTACAGTGCTTATTCTGCCTCGTTAAGCTTACCCGTGTGTTTGACTTTTGAAGTCGGCATAGCCGAGTTTAAAAGCCAAACATACAACAGTAAATTTAACCTCCCCAAATAGACAGCCCTTCGTCGTGCGGTTACTTATTAGTCGATCACACACCACAGCTATATAAGCGGTGCTTATGGCGAGGGATTTGCTCATTGTTAGTTAATGCATGAAATCAGATTGTCTGCACTTCGATGAAAAAACCCTAACTTGAATAAGTATTAATCTTAACTGCGTAACACTGCCTAGTATCACAGTGGTGCAAATGATGGATCGTCGTGGTGCTGTACCTAGACTTTAATAAGTAAAGAAAATATAAGTTATTGTATTTGTTTGATTTAAATGTTTGGTATGGCCTTTGCTTTAATTAATAACAACAATAAATACAATTGCAAGTAGGGTGAACTGATGAGCCGCAAACAACGAGTTGTCGTCGTCGGTAATGGAATGGTTGGGCATCATTTCGTAGAGCAAATTACCAGCCTTATAAAACCTAATACAGGTGTTGAAGTAACGGTACTCAGCGGTGAGGAGCGCTTAGCATACGATAGAGTACACTTATCTGAGTTTTTTACTGGCAAAACAGCCAATGATCTTGCACTCACTAATGAGCAAATATATACAGATTGGCAAGTACGCTTTTTCACCAATGCAAAAGTCACTGACATAAACCGAGTAAAGCAGCAAGTCACTACGAGTGGGGGCGTGACTTTTGATTACGACAAACTGGTACTCGCTACCGGCTCATTTCCTTTTGTACCACCCATTCCGGGGAAAGATCGCGAGCATTGCCTCGTGTATCGCACCATAACTGATTTGGATGCGATCAAACATTCCGCCAGCAGCAGTAAAGTAGGAGTTGTGATTGGCGGAGGGTTACTTGGTTTAGAGGCTGCTAATGCTTTAAAACAGCTAGGTTTGGAAACTCATGTGGTTGAGTTTGCGCCGCAACTTATGGGGGTGCAAGTCGATAATGGCGGGGGGCGATTACTGAAAGATAAAATAACGGCATTAGGAGTACAGGTCCATACCTCGATGGCGACTGAAGAAATTGTCGATGGAGATCGCTGTCGTTATAAAATGTGTTTTAAAGGTGGTAAAACACTGGAAACGGACCTCATTTTATTTTCAGCAGGGATCCGCCCTTATGATAATTTAGCGCGTGAGTTTGATTTAGCCGTTGGTGAGCGTGGCGGCATAGTGATCAATAATCATTGCCAAACGTCAGATCAAAATATTTACGCTATTGGCGAATGTGCGCTGTGGAATAACTTTATATTTGGCTTAGTTGCACCGGGTTACGCCATGGCTAAAATTGCCGCGAAACACATTTTATTTAACAACAGTGATGATGCATTTTTTGGTGCAGATATGAGCACTAAATTAAAACTGATGGGGGTTGAAGTTGGCTCTATCGGTGACGCTCATGCACGGGCACCGGGAGCGCGTAGTTATGTGTTTGATGATCAACTTGCCGGAGTCTACAAAAAAGTAGTGACCAACCAAGCTGGTACTCGTTTAATTGGTGCTGTACTGGTTGGTGATACCAGTGACTATGATAACTTATTGCAATATCACTTAAACGACTTAGCGCTGAATGCCGCCCCAGAGTCCCTTATTTTTCCGCTTGCCCCACCGCCAGATACAGTTTCAATAACTGATTTACCGGCGGATGCTGTTATTTGTAGCTGTCACCAAGTTACCAAACACACTATTGAACAAGCAGTATTGAGCGGCGCTAATGATTTGCTTGACGTGCAAGCAATAACTAAAGCCTGTACCGGTTGTGGTAGCTGTGAAAACCGCGTGAATTGCATTATTGAGCATAGCTTAGCCATTACTAAAGCACAGCCGCAGCAGCTTAGTGATGAAGTATTAATCCCTGTAACTGAACTTGCATAAAGAGAGCGCCATGACCACGTTAAAAGAGAGCTTAATTCAAACAACATGCGCGTATTGTGGAGTCGGCTGTGGAGTGGACGTTGCCTTAACAGATAACCAACCCAGCCTGCTTGAGGGGATGCCAGAGCATCCTGCAAACTATGGGCGACTATGCGTAAAGGGCACCCATTTACTAGATACAATAAGTAATGATAATCGTCTTACAGCACCTGAGATCAATAACAAACAAGTAAGCTGGTCTGAGGCGAGTCACTACGTGGCGAGTGAATTTGGTAGAATAATTGCTGAGCACGGCCCTGATGCGGTAGCTTTTTATGTTTCTGGACAGTTGTTAACCGAAGACTATTATATTGCCAATAAACTCATGAAAGGTTATATCGGTTCGGCCAATATAGATACGAACTCACGATTATGTATGTCTTCTGCGGTGGCAGGTTACAAACGTGCTTTTGGTGAAGATGTAGTCCCTTGTGATTATGAAGACTTAGAGCACACCGAACTGCTTATTTTAATTGGCTCTAATGCGGCGTGGACGCATCCAGTTTTATACCAGCGCATTGCGCGAGCCAAGCGCATGAATCCGAATATGAAAGTGGTGGTTATTGATCCTAGACGCACAGATAGCGCAGAGCTGGCTGATAGATTTTTACAAATAAAGCCAGGCACAGACGCCGCATTGTATAACGGTTTGTTGCGTTATTTAGCGGATAACCAACAGCTTGATAATGATTTTATTGAACAACATTGTGATGACTTTGCATCCGCATTAGCTGCAGCACAGCCTTGGACAATAGCTGCAGTAGCTCGCTATTGTGAGCTGGATACACACTTGCTTAGTCAATTCTATAGTGAGTTTGCTAACAGTGCCTCAGCAATAAGCTTTTACTCAATGGGCATTAACCAATCAACCTCAGGGGTTGATAAATGCAATGCGATCATTAATGCTCATTTAGCGTCAGGGAAATTACTAAAAAAAGGCTCAGGACCATTTTCTATTACCGGGCAACCTAATGCCATGGGCGGACGTGAAGTCGGTGGGTTGGCAAATCAACTTGCAGCGCATTTAGAAATAAATAATGTACAACATCAATCGTTAGTAAAGCGCTTTTGGCAATCTCCGACAATCGCTACGCAAGAAGGGGCTAAAGCACTTGATATGTTTGATGCGATCCGCGATGGCAAAATAAAAGCAGTGTGGATCATGGGAACCAACCCGATGGTTAGCCTACCGAATACTCATGAGATCGCAAAAGCACTTACGGCGTGTGAGTTAGTTGTGGTATCAGATTGTGTGGCTAGTAACGATACACTTGAGTATGCCCACGTTAAATTACCTAGCACCGGCTGGGGAGAAAAAGAAGGTACAGTAACAAATTCAGAGCGCCGTATTTCTCGTCAAAGGGCGATTATAGCGCCGTTCGCTGAGGCAAAAAACGATTGGCAAATACTTTGTGATGTCGCTAAAAAAATGGGTTTCAATGGCTTTGACTTCACTCAGCCCAGTGAAATTTTTGATGAGTGGGCGCGTTTAACAAGCTTTGAAAATAACGGTACACGGCAACTTAATTTGTCTGCCCTTGTGGGTATGAGCACACGAGAATATAATGCATTAAGGCCAATTCAATGGCCGTGTATTGCCAACGATAGCTACCAGTATGGGCAAGTGTTTAGCCAAAACCAATTTAGCACAGCAAATAAAAAAGCGCGGTTTATCCCCATCACGCCACAGCTACCGAAGCAAGTTACTTCAACAGAATACCCATTAGTAATGAACTCTGGGCGTATTCGCGATCAATGGCACACTATGACTCGTACAGGAAAGTCGGCCACACTTTCAAGCCATATTACCCGCCCCTACATTGAAATTCACCCTCAAGATGCAAGTCAACTTGGGATCAACAATGATGACTTAGTACAAGCCATCTCTAAGGTGGGTGACGTAATAGCGAATGCTAAAGTGACTGACTCATTAAGAGCGGGTGAATGCTTTATGCCGATCCATTGGAATCAGCAATTTGCATCATCTGCTAATGTCGGTAAATTGTATGCAACGATAGCAGATCCTATTTCTGGTCAGCCAGAGACTAAATTTACAGCCATAAAGCTGCTCCCTGTAACATTCAGCCAATATATGAATGTATTTGTTGCCAAGCAATGTAGCTGCCATGCAAACGTCACCTCGCACAGTGACTATTGGCTAAAAGTCAATGCCAGTAATTGCAGTCAATATCAACTTGCTTTGAATGACGCTGTGCCAGATATACTGCATTGGTGCCAACAGATAAGTGGCATAAAAGGGCAGTGGTCTGGTTTTTATGAAGGTACGACTCAGCGTATTCAATGTATTGCCAATGGACGCTTAGTGTTTGTTGCAATGATCAGCGATACACAAGTTACCACATCGATTGAGTGGATTAATCACTTATTTAGTGAACCAGCATTGAACTTTACACAACTACAATCATTATTAACCGCGACACCTGATGAAGAATTTAGCCAGGGGCGGCAAATTTGCAGTTGCTTCAAAGTCAGAGAGAAGCCAATTATCGATGCAATTAAAGCGGGAACTCACCGAGTTGATGAATTAGGCCAACAATTAAAGTGTGGGACCAATTGTGGCTCGTGTAAAACAGAGTTAAGTCAGCTTATTAAACGTCATGCACTGGCTAAAGGACAGCAAATTGATGTGCTGATCACGGTGTAGTTGTTATGTCACAGCTGATGTATATAAAAACAATAAGTAGACGACTTTATGCTTGAAGACAAACATGAACTTGTAGATAAATTTGGCCGACGTTTTAATTATTTAAGACTTTCTATCACTGATGTATGTAATTTTAGCTGTAGCTATTGTTTACCTAACGGCTACCAATGTGATACGCCACGGACATTTTTAACACAAACAGAAATTACGAATGTAGTGAGTGCTTTTGCCAAACTTGGTACTAAAAAAATTCGTATAACGGGCGGTGAGCCATGCCTGCGTAAAGACCTGCCTGCAATTATCGAGCGCTGTAAGGCGACGAGCGGAATTACTGAAGTAGCACTCACCACAAATGGCTTTAACCTATTTGACAATATCGATGAATATAAGGCTGCGGGGCTTGATGCTATTAATGTCAGTATTGATAGTTTAGATCCGAATATGTTTAAACTGATCACAGGGCATGACAAGCTACAACACATATTAAAAGGAATTGCACGGGCACAACAGATAGGCATTAAGCGTATCAAAGTCAATGCTGTATTAGCCAAAGCATTTAATCATAATCAGCTTAAAGATTACCTAGCTTGGATAAAACATCAAGCAGTTACGGTGCGGTTTATTGAGTTGATGGAAACCGGTAATGGCACGCAATTTTTTGAGCAAAACCATTTAAGTGGTCAAGGCGTGAAAGAGAGTTTGCTGGCAGCGGGTTGGTTACAAGTTGTGAAGGGGACGCTGAATGGCCCTGCGCAAGAATTTTGGCATCCAGATTATCAAGGCCGGATAGGTTTGATCATGCCTTACAGCAAAAACTTCTGTCAAAGCTGTAATCGTTTACGCGTTTCAGCACTGGGGAAATTACATTTGTGCTTATTTGCTGATCAAGGCATCGACTTACGTAGTGCATTAAATTGTGGCACGCCAGAGCAAGCCGTAGAGCAAACGGTTAAACTGCTGCGCAGCGCAATGAGTAATAAAACCATTAGTCACGAGCTTGATAAGCGTTTTACCGGAGCAACTAAGCATTTAGCGATGTTAGGGGGGTAGCGTAATGGCTGTGACAGGATTAGTGTTAGCGGGTGGCAAGTCTTCACGCATGAAAGCGAATAAAGCCGACCTGCTATTTGGTGAGCAAACTCTGCAACAACGAAGTGTTGATTTATTGCGCAGCGCAGGTCTTAGCGAGGTGTTGATAAGCCGTAACGAAAACCATGAAAATACAGATTATCTAGTGGATATATACCCAAATAAAGGTCCACTGGGAGGCATATACAGCGCGCTTAAACAAACACCAAATGACCTATTTGTGGTAGCGATTGATATGCCATTACTTAATCGCGATCTAGTTATACGTTTACTGAATTTTTATGATCAACAAAAAGTGTTCAATAAAAAGATGTATGTAGCACATTTCAGTCATTCCCCATTACCAATTTATATTGAAAACAATCCAGTGACACAAGGTTATTTACACGCCACACTCACAACAAATGATAGTAACTGTTCAATTAAACAATTTATAAAATCATGTCAAGGAGCGTCGCTGGAACACCCGCAAGTCAACGCATTTAGTAATATTAATACTCCTGTGCAATACAATGAATTATGTAAAGCACACAGTATCAAGTAGTTTAATTAATCAATGTAACAAGAAGAAATAAATTATGACAACGACAGCAGATAACAGTGTGGTTAATATCGCAGTGCTAACCGTCAGTGATACCCGTGATGAAGATAGCGATACCTCAGGGCAGTATTTAGTCCAGGCATTACAAGGTGCAGGCCATCAATTGATTGATAAAAAAATTGTGAAAGACGATGTTTATCAAATGCGCGCAATTGCATCGCAATGGATCGCAGACGAAAATATTCACGCAATTTTAGTTACCGGTGGTACCGGTTTTACAGAGCGAGATTCAACACCGGAGGCGATGCAACCGTTATTTGATAAAACGGTTGATGGTTTTGGTGAATTATTTAGGCACATTTCTTACAGTGAAATTGGCAGCTCGACTATTCAATCTAGAGCGCTTGCGGGGCTTGCAAATAATACAGTTATTTTCTGCATGCCTGGCTCAACTGGAGCGTGTAAAACAGCATGGACAGGTATCATCGCGCAGCAATTAAATTCAAGCTTTAAGCCGTGTAATTTTGTGCCACATATCAGTCGTGGCAGAGGCTGTGCAACTAGGGGGTAAACATGTTAAGTCATATAGATGAGCACGGCCAAGCAAACATGGTTGATGTTTCACTGAAACAAGTTAGTTCTCGTGAAGCAATGGCGCAAGGGATGATCTCGATGTCTAAGCAGGCATTTTCAGAAGTCATTGCCAATGAAAATAAAAAAGGTGATGTCATCGGGGTCGCACGTATTGCAGGAATTCAAGCTGCAAAAAAATGCGCGGATCTGATCCCCCTATGTCATCCTCTGGCGTTGACTAAAGTGGCTGTTGATTTTGAGTTAGATGAACCAAACAGCACTATAAAAATAACCAGCTTATGCAAACTTGCAGGTAAAACTGGGGTTGAAATGGAAGCACTTACTGCAGTATCAGTAGCTGCCCTGACATTATTTGACATGTGTAAAGCTGCTGATCCAAAGATGGAAATCCATTCAATTCGGGTGATCAAAAAAACTGGAGGCAAACATGGCGATTGGCAACGCGATTAAGCAATCAGCGAACACAATGACCAACCAAGTTAACCTCTTGTTTTTTGGGCAACTTAAAGAGCGCTTACAGTGCGAAAATTATAATATAGAAATTCAACACCCGCTTTCTATAGAGCAACTAAAGGCATATTTAGTGAGCTTAGAGCCTACATGGCAAGTGGCATTAAATGACAACTTATTGATTGCGGCGGTTAATCAGCAAATAGCCCAACAGCACGCGATTGTGAAAGGTGGTGATGAAGTGGCGTTCTTTCCACCAGTAACAGGGGGGTAATGTAATGACAATTGAAATTACCATTAGCCATGATGATTTTGATATTGGCGCATTGCATCATGCACTACAAATAGGTAACGTACAGCAAGGAGCTGTGGTTACCTTTACTGGTTTAGTAAGAGAGTTTAGCCACGGCGATAATGTGGTGGCATTGGAACTTGAACACTATCCACAAATGACAGAGCAGCTGCTGCTAACTATTGCACAGCAAGCTCAACAGCGTTGGCAATTAGGCCGTATTAGTATTTACCATCGAATCGGTTATTTACCCTTGGGCGAGCAAATTGTATTTGTTGGTGTGACTGCGAAGCATCGCCAAAGTGCCTTTGATGGGGCGCAATTTATTATGGATTATTTAAAAACTCAGGCTACTTTTTGGAAAAAAGAACACTTTAGTCATACATCGCAGTGGGTTGAATTTAAAGCGTCTGATTTACAGGCGCAACAAAAGTGGCGCTAAGTTTTAAATTCCTATAAGGACAGCAACTAAAACGCTAGAGAGCTTGTGCAAAGCCTTTGCACTAAGTTTGTAAAGCAATACAAAGGAGCATTTTCAGTTGCTAAAATTTTACACGGTTATCTAGATTATACTTAATCGCATGAGATACAAGCAGCGTTAAAGTCATATAACCAATAGCACAGCTAAGTTGCAGTTTATTCAGCGATAAGAGCAACGCGTTAAAAAATCTCCTGTTTCTCGAAATTAAAAGCAGCTGCTTGTAATTAACAACTGCTTTTGCATTTCCAATGAGCGAAGCTACAAAATTAAGCTAATTAGTTTGTAGCTACTTAGGCCAAATATCAGCAATAACACAGGTAAAATGAGCATATTCACCTTAATTGAATTGGTGAAATCCCCCATAACTGATTTTTGATTGACCAGCCATACAAGGTATGTGGTGACTATCGGCAGTAATAACCCATTGGCGGCTTGAGCAAAGATGATGACATTAATAGGGTCTAAACCAAGTGACGCCACCGCAGTACCAAATACTAAGATAGCTGTAGCAACAAGTTTGAAGCGACTATTGTTCATATCATTAGACCAACCAAGCATACCGCATACGGCGTATGCGCCAGCAAGGGGAGCGGTGATCGCGCTGGTTAAGCCCGCAGCAAATAAGCCAATTGCAAAAAAATAATGGGCGGCATTACCCAGTAAGGGTTCTAATTGCATCGCCATATTTGCAGCGCTGATTTTTCCGACCTCAGAGCCGTAAAAAGCAACTGATGCGGTTGATAAAATCGCCAGTGTGATGACGCCACCCAAAGTGATTGATATGCCAGTATCTAGATTTGTTTGCTTAATGACTTTACGTTGATCTGTGTGTTTGTCATGTTTTGCAGCGAGTATACCTGAGTGTAAAAATAGGTTGTAAGGCACAATAGTAGTACCTACTAAGGCTAATACCGTTGTCGCTGAGCCTTCGGGTATACTTGGTATAAAGCCTGTAAGTAGTTGAGTGATGGGTGGGGCTGCCATGAGCAAAGTAGATATAAACACTAAGCTCATCAAAATAACTAAAAAGATCAGAGCGCTTTCTACCACTTTATGTTTGCCGCTATATAGTAATAAGGCGCTGAAGACTGCAATTAATGGCGTCCAAACTTGCGTGGCTACTTGAGGGAAAATTTCAATTAATCCCATTGTGGCGCCACTTAAGTTGCCAGCCTCATAGGCGGCACTGCCAATGCCTATGGCACTGATCACTAAAAAGGCGGCTAGGGGTTTAAATAGCGGGTGCTGTATGTGAGTACGCAATGCTTGGGCAAGATCTTGACCTGTAACCACACCAAGGCGAGCGGCCATGGATTGCAATAATATGGTGGCTATCACGGAAAATAGTAATGTCCAGAGCAGCGCAAAGCCAAAGTTGGCACCGGCTATACTGGCGCTGGTGATGGTCCCTGGTCCGATAAAAGCAGCTGTAACAAGTAGGCCCGGTCCTAATCGCATAAGTAACCTTAAAAATTTATTTAATACACGTAACTGTATACAGTCACTCGGCGTGATTCAATATATCAATGGCTTACAGCATACAAGTTAATTAATAGTGTTAAAAGCACAATAAAAATTAAGTGTGTTGGGTGGTAAGCTGGCTATGCCGATCAGACATATAGGAAACAATGAAACGCCGTTTATATTCGCTCTATTGTCATTAGATATAACACTTAATTATGAAAATTTAGACTTCTGTATAATAGCGTATGGAGCTTATTGTGGTACTTTACGCCAACTTTTTGATAGCATTTTGTTAACAGGGATAATTAAAACCAAAAATAATGTTAAATAGCGATCAAAAATACAAAATTTAAAATTAAAACAGGACGTACCGTGTGAAAAACTTACTACGAGGTTTCAATCTATTTACCCTAGTGCTTTTGTGCTTTAGCTCCCCAACATGGGCAGTTGAAGGCCAATTAAATCTAACTAACTCAACTGTTGGCTTGATCTGTATTGGTATTTTTTGCATTGCCTATGCTGTGGTTATGCTCGAAGAAAAACTGCATTTACGAAAATCCAAACCAGTGTTGGTTGCAGCAGGCTTAATTTGGATTTTAATTGGTGCCTACTATGTAAACAATGATATGCCTGACATTACCGAAGCAGCATTTAGGCATAACTTACTTGAATTTGCCGAGCTTATGTTGTTTCTATTAGTGGCGATGACGTATATCAATGCATTAGAAGAGCGTAGGGTTTTTGATGCGCTGCGGTCTTGGATGATCCGTAAAGGCTTTAATTATAAAAATTTATTTTGGATCACCGGTTTTTTAGCGTTCTTTATATCCCCAATCGCTGATAACTTAACAACCGCACTTTTAATGTGTGCCGTAGTTATGAAGGTAGCTGAAGGTGATAAACCGTTTATTAATCTTAGCTGTATTAATATTGTCATTGCTGCCAATGCAGGTGGTGCATTTAGCCCATTCGGTGATATCACTACTTTAATGGTCTGGCAGGCAGGCTTAGTTCATTTTAATGAGTTTTTAGTCTTGTTTTTACCCTCATTAGTTAATTACCTTGTACCTGCAGCCATTATGAGTTTTTACGTAGCTGATAAACAACCCACCGCACACTATGAAGATGTAGAGTTAAAGCGTGGGGCTGTACGAATTTTAGTATTGTTTTTACTAACGATAGGCACCGCCGTAGCAAGCCATAGCTTTTTACACCTGCCGCCTGTACTTGGCATGATGATGGGCTTAGGCTATTTACAATTTTTTGGTTACTTTTTAAGAATGACTCTACCAGGATCACTCGCTCGAAAAAGAGCACATGCAGAGCAACTAGGTGATAATGATCGTTTAGCCAAGCTTGGCAGTGTGGTGCCTTTTGATGTATTTAGCAAAGTGTCACGTGCTGAATGGGATACATTATTGTTCTTCTACGGGATTGTAATGTGTGTAGGCGGCCTTGGCTTTTTAGGTTACTTAAACTTAATGTCGGAAATGCTGTATGGCAACTGGTCAGCGACAACAGCCAATATATTCTTAGGTGTTATTTCAGCGGTTATCGATAACATTCCGGTGATGTTTGCAGTATTGTCAATGCAGCCAGATATGTCCCATGGACAATGGTTATTAATCACCTTAACAGCCGGCGTTGGTGGTAGTTTACTTTCGATTGGCTCAGCAGCTGGGGTAGCCTTAATGGGGCAAGCGCGTGGTTATTATACGTTTTTTGGCCATTTAAAATGGACGCCAGTCATCGCGCTAGGATATGGGGCAAGTATCATGCTGCATCTGTGGTTAAACGCTGATCTATTCTAATAACGTGAGCAGAGAGTATGTTTATTAATAGCGAAGAAGTTGAGACTGCTTCGCTATTTTCGTTATATAACCTGAACGTTGGTTATGTAGCTTGTTACTTCTGTGTTCAATTAATGTTTAAGATCATCTGTGTTGTTGTGGGCTTAGCCGTGAGACCACAATGATGTTGCTAAATTATCTGAATAATTTGCTCTTGGCTTAATCGTGATTTTGGTAGTTTCACGTTATAGTCAGTTTGTGTTTCGTGATAACCAATGGCAAGCGCAACCTCACAAATATACCCATCTAGTTCATTTGCAAAAAGCTCACTAATTAGTTCGCTATCCACACCTTCCATTGGGGTTGAATCAATACCTAAGCGAGCAACCGTATGCATAGTATTACCCAATGCAATGTAGGTTTGTGCTTTGGTCCATGCGGCGTTGTTACCAGATGCATCTGTATTTAAATCAACAAAAGCGTATGCGCCAAACGCTTGCTCGCGATTGTCTGCTGGAGTGCGGCCGCTTGCGATATCAGCGTCAATGACGGTAGCATAATCTGCCCGGCTGTACTTCGGGTTATACGCAAACAAAATAATGTGCGATGCAGTTTTAATATGCGGCTGATTAAATTGAAACTTGTTTGCAAACGTATCATGCATGCGTTGTTTTGCTTGATCAGACTCAATAATAATGAACTTCCATGGCTGCGAGTTAATCGATGACGGAGATAAACGCATAGCTTGGCAGATAACAGCTAAATTGTCTGCAGATACACGTTTAGTTGCATCATATTTCTTGGTTGTGTAACGAGTTTTTAAGTCAGTAATAATCGGGTGTGTCATAAGTGGTTCCTGTAGCGAATAGCTTTATTTAAACAAAGCAGATTAATGAGATAGATGATAGCCCTTGCATTACTTTTGATAAACAGCATAATTATTGAATCATTATCAAATATATTTAGATAATATGCAGATTGACGATTTAAAACTGATTTTGAAAGTCGCAGAGTTTAAAAGTATCACCCTTGCAGCAGCAAAACTTGACATGCGTACAGCAACTGCCAGTGCTGCTATTAAACGAGTTGAGGCAACATTAGGTGTCGATTTATTTGTGCGAACTACGCGTCACTTAAGGCTTTCGGCTGCAGGAGAGCGTTATATTCCACAGTGCGAACAAGCAATAACCATACTTGAGCAAGCTCGGCAAAACCTCAAAGGTGAACAGGATGAGATTGAAGGCGAGCTGCGGGTAGCATTATCGTCAGATCTGGGCCGTAATTTAGTGATCCCGTGGATTGATGAAATTATGGATAATTACCCTAAAGTGAGCCTACGCACACATATAAGTGACAGTAACGTGGATTTTTATCGCGATTCGGTGGATATAGCGCTGCGTTATGGTTCGCCAAATGATGCGAATGTCTACGGATTTAAAATTTGTAATATTCCGCGATTGCTATGTGCCACACCACAATACATAAAATCCTATGGTGAACCCAAGCACCCAGATGATTTAGCCCAGCATCAAGGGTTATTCTATCAACTGCAAGATATTATCAATAACGTATGGGAATTCACCGATGGGAAAAATAAATTCAAAGTAAAAATGCAGGGCAAGCGCGCATCCAACGATGGTGATTTAGTAAGACGTTGGTGTGTATCAGGCAAAGGGCTTGCAGTAAAGTCGGCATTGGATATTGCTGATGATTTACTTAACGATCGGGTTGTCACAGTGATGAATGATTACCAGCATACCTGTGGTGAGTTGTGGCTCATTTGCCCAAGTCGCCAATCAATAACGCCTGCAGTGCGGTTATTACGAGATATATGTAGAGAAAAAGCGCGCGAGACACTTAGCCAGCTAATTGATAAAGATATACTTGAACACAACGTGCTCGATAACTAATTAGTCCTCGCACTTAATGAGTATTTAAGTATAAAATAACCCCGCTATTACAACCAAACAGTATTAGTGCATTCTCAGGGCGGGGTGAAATTCCCCACCGGCGGTATATTTTAAGTGATTTATCACGACAGAATGAGCCCGCGAGCGCTTTATTTCTATACTTAGTTATAAAGGTCAGCAGATCTGGTGCGAGACCAGAGCCGACGGTCATAGTCCGGATGAAAGAGAATATAGTTAATCTATAAAACAGTATTGACTGCCTGCGGGTGGTCTTTTTGCTGTGCCTTTCAATGTCCTGAATCTTTTCATATTTAAATAGGTATTAAAAATGATGATTCAGTCTTCTTTACTTAGCCAATTTGGCGAACCACTCGAGCGTGTTGAACGTGCTATTGTTGCATTGCAACGAGGTGAAGGTGTGCTTGTAGTGGATGATGAAAACCGTGAAAATGAAGGTGACTTTGTGTTTTCAGCACAGCACCTCACCACCGAGCAAATGGCGATGATGATCCGTGAAGGTAGCGGTATTGTGTGTTTATGCATGGGTGATGATCGCGTTAAACAACTCGATTTACCGCAAATGGTTGTTAACAATACCAGCCAAAATCAAACCGCTTATACGGTTACCATCGAAGCTAAAGTGGGTGTCACAACCGGCGTATCGGCCGCAGATAGAGTTACAACGATCAAAGCGGCAACCGCAGATAACGCCAAACCGGAGGATTTATCTCGACCTGGTCATGTCTTTGGCTTACGCGCGCAAACCGGTGGTGTACTTGTTCGTCGTGGCCACACCGAAGCATCAATTGATTTGATGCAATTAGCGGGCTTAAAACCTTTTGGTGTTATTTGTGAGTTAAATAATGTGGATGGCTCTATGGCGCGTTTACCACAAGTGAGTGAATTTGCTTTAAAGCAGGGCATGGTGGTGGTTTCAATTGAAGATTTAGTGCAATATATTCAGTTAAATCAGCAACAAGCGTCTTAGAGCTAAAGAGCCGTAATAAAAAAGCCCGAGATGTTAACAGCTCGGGCTAGTTGGTTGGGAGATCAAATTTTATAACGGTGAATGGCTTACTTTAGTATCTGTCTGGTTATTACTCGTTGCACCATCTACTAACGCTTCTTTGCCGCGCCATTTACGAATTAAGCGCTTAGCATCTTCTAGCGCAACATATTGACAAGGGATCAAGATCAGCGTGATCACAGTGGCAAATAACACACCAAAGGCAAGCGACACCGCCATCGGTATTACAATTTGCGCCTGTAAACTTGTTTCCATAATGATAGGCAATACACCAATAAAGGTGGTTACTGAGGTCAGTAATATTGCTCTAAAGCGACGAGCACCTGCTTGCATAACGGCTTCTTTTATTGATACGCCTTCAGCGCGAGCTTTATTTACAAAATCAACCATCACGAGCGAATCGTTCACAACAACACCGGCTACAGCAATGATCCCGAAGATTGATAACCCGCTCATCGTCATGCCTAAAATCATGTGCCCAAACATGGCGCCAATCACACCAAATGGGATCACCGACATAATGATTAAGGGCTGCGAATATGAACGCAGCGGTATCGCTAATAACGCGAAAATGATCATCATTGATAGTGCAAAATCACGCACTTGCTCAGCCACACTGTCCATTTCCTCTTGAATACGCCCAGCAACACTACTTTGTACACCAGGGTAGCTTTTCAATAGTGCGGGTAAGTATTCATCACGAATTTCTTTGGCAATTGCAAATGGTTCAACTTGGTCGGTATCAACGGCTGCCCATACGTTAACGGTACGTTTTGAGTTTTCACGACGTATACGGTTTACACCATCAACCAGTTTTACATCAGCAATTTCTGCTAAAGGTACTTCTGCACCACTGGGGCTGATTATACGAGCACTGGCGATATCGCTGATTGAATTACGTGCTTCTTGTGGGTAGCGGATCATGACTTTCACTTCTTCACCGTCACGTAAAATACGTTGTGCTTCAATACCGTAGTAACTAAAACTGACTTGTGAAGCCACATCAGCAAGGGTGAGGCCCATGCTGTACGCCAATGGTTTTAAATCAAGTTGTACTTCATCGGTGGCGCTTTGCATTGAGTCATTTACATCACCCACACCTTCCATGGTGTTGAGTTTCTCTTTTAACTTTGCCGCTACTTCTTTTAGCTGTTTGGCATCTTTTCCTTCAAGGCGAAAGCTAATATCACCGTCGTCTCGACCACCATTCATGATACTGTCTTGAATCGTTAAGGTTTTAACGCCCGGCAACGCTGGCATTTGTTCGCGCCACAGGGCGCTCAAAGCAAAGGTATCAATAGGGCGTAACTGTGGATCAATTAATACCGCCATAATGCTGGCCTCAGTACGACCACGTAAACTAACTGACAGATCACGTACCATGGCTGTGCCATATTGCTCTTTTAGTTGTTGATCAACATTTAAAATAACTTGCTCGATTTTCTGTGCTGTTTCTAAGGTGGCTTGCTCTGATGAGGCTAAGTTCATTTCAACAGAAATACGCGGAAAATCATGAGGAATTTTAGGGTTTGCGACAAATTTAACTAAACCACCAGCAAACATACCGCCGCTGACAATTAGTACGCAAATAAAGCCCACAATGACGGTATATCGGTAGTGAATACAATGACCAATAAATGGCGTGTAATAGTTATCTACAAAGCGTTTTAAACCACTATCCATTACTTTACGAAGGCGATGTAAGGGGTTTTTAGGATTCGGTTCACGGTGTTTCATTGCCGCTAAGTGAGCCGGTAAAATAAGTTTTGATTCAATTAGTGAGAAAATCAAACACAGAATAATAACTCCGCCAATCGCTTTGGAAAACGCAGCACCTGGGCCACTGGCTAAAGTTTGCGGCAAAAATGCAGCAATGGTCGTTAATACGCCGAAGGTGGCAGGCATAGCAACGCGTTTCACCCCGCGTACAACGTTATCAAGTGAGTGACCGTGTTTTTCAATTTCGGCACTGGCTGACTCACCCACCACGATGGCATCGTCAACCACAATACCGAGTACGAGGATAAAGGCAAACAAAGACGCCAAGTTGATGGTGACATCTAAAAAGCCCATTGGCATCATTAAGAAGGCGCCTAGGAATGACACAGGTAAACCCATCATCACCCAAAACGCTAAGCGCAGTGGTAAAAATAGCGCAAGCACCACCATTACTAACAGACCGCCCCATACCATGTTGTCGATCATCATGTCTAAACGACCTTCAAGGTAATAAGTTAAGTCAACTATGGGGGCAAGCTTAACACCCGCTGGAAGCTGGCCTGCTTTATCAGCTAAGTATTGCTTTAGCACTTTGGCAACTTTGGTAATATCTTGATCTTTTGAGGCATTTACTTCAAACGACAGCGAATTTTTACCATTATATTTTGAGTATTGCAGGCCTTCTGCAAAGCCATCGTTAATGGTTGCTACATCACCTAAATACACTTGCGCGCCATCAGGTAATAAAATCAGTGGTAGTTTTCCAAACTCATTACCGCGATAGGCTTGTTTTTCAACACGCATCGAAATATAGCCGTTTTCAGAACGAATTTGTCCTGCCGACATGTTGGCTGAAAAAGCACGTACGGTGCTGGCAATATCTCTAAAGGTTAAACCGTATTCGCGAAGTTTATCTGGACTGACTTCAATACTAATTTCGTAATCAAGGCCACCATTAAATTCAACGAGGTTGATTTGCGGTAAGGCTTGCAGCTCGTCTTTAATATTGTTGCCAAGCTCTTTGAGTTGATAATTGCTCATGTCGCCATAAAGGGCGAGGATCATTACTTCTTGCTCAAACTTATCATGGCGTACAATTGGGCGTTCCATGTCAGCAGGGAAGGTATTGATTGCATCAACTTGCATTTTTATTTCATCGAGTACTTCTTTAGTATCGTATTTTTCTTCGATTTCGATCCAAGCTTGAGAATAGCCACGGTTGGAGTAGGTAATTTTCCGTTTAATGCCTTCTAAGCCTTCGAGGGCTTCTTCGACTTTAATGGTGATACCTTCTTCAACTTCTTGCGGGGCAGCGCCTGGGTAGACCGCTTGTACGCTGATCCAATTATTTTCAAACTGCGGGAACATCTGTTTACGAATAGAAAACGCCGTTAAAATGCCGCCAACTAAAATAAAAATCATCAATAGGTTTGCCGCAACAGGGTTACGTGCAAACCAAGCAATTAAGCCTTTTTCGCTATGAATGCCCATGACTTATTCCTCTTTCAACGCAAGTTGCGTTGCACCAGCAGGCTTATCAGCATTATTTAGTTTGACTTGCATGCCTTCGGTTGGGAAATCTAAAGCAGATGTGATCAATTGCTCACCATCATTTAAACCTTGTGACGCGATAACCATGCCATTTTGTTCTCTAATAATATTAAGAGGTTTAAACGAAAGTGTTAAATCATCATTCATTACTGCGATTTTGCCGTTTTTCACTAAGTGATGAGGAACGATAATCGCATTATCTAGTTCACGCCCTGAAATAGTGGCATTGATATAAGAGCCAAAGCGCAGTGGCTGTTCACTGGCATAAGGGGTATTCACTTGTGCTACTAAATAACTCATTCGACTTTTTTGATCGATAACGCCTTCACTGCGCACAATTTTAGCTTGCCAGGTTGTCGGCTTGCCAGCGTAGTCAGCATTGAGCGTAACGTTTGCGCCGATACCGCTGTTAGTTAAATATTGCAGTTCTTTATCAGCCACTGGCAGACGAATTTCAGCAACTAAAGTTGAACTTAAGGCGCCAAACTGGCTACCGGGGTTAACAACACTACCTAAACTAATTGCCCGTTCAGAAATAATCGCATCATACGGTGCCTTAATATAAGTGCGCTCTAAATTTCGCTTGGCACGTTTTTCGGATGCTTGCGCTGCGCGATAGCGAGCAAGTTTTTCTGCTAACTGCGGTTTGCGTAAATATAATTGTGATGGGATCATTTGGTTTGAATCGTCTTTTATACGGTCCCATTCAGCCTGTGCTACATGTGCTTGTGCGCGTTCAATCTCTAAGTCCGAGCTTGCTTGCGCCAACCCAGCTTGCGCTTCAATTAACGCCGCTTCATAATCATTTGGATCTATTCGTGCTAGAATATCCCCTTGCTTAACAAAACCACCTTGGACGAATTGTTCAGAGACAAACACTACTTGGCCACTCACTTGTGCAACCAATGGGGTGTGATCTTTTGCTTTTACAACCCCATACGATTTAACGTCTAAGGAAATTGCATCAAGGTGAACAGGATTAACAGAGACCAATGGGCGTGTATCTTGTGCTGGTTTTTCTTCAGGCGGTTGTTTCATTGCTGAAAACGCAACCGCGAGACCTACACCCGCGATTAACACGGCAATAGGTAACATGATTTGTTTTTTAGTAGCCACAGGGCTTTCCTCATAATTTGGTGACGTTGTGAGTATAATGAAGAAAGTGTTTACAAGGCGTATGAAGATGTAACAAGTCATTACACAATTAACATATTGATGAAATAAATCACAAAAGGGGCGAATTATGAACACATCAACAATGGCTTGTCGGTTGGGTTGTGGCGCATGTTGTATAGCGCCGAGTATCAGCTCGCCAATCCCAGGAATGCCACAGGGTAAAAAAGCGGGAGAACGCTGTATTCAGTTAGATAACAATAATTTATGTAAGTTGTTTGGTGATGAAAGTCGGCCGAAAGTGTGTAGTGATTTTACTGCAACAATTGATGTATGTGGTACCAGCAACGCGCAAGCATTGCAGTTGATCACTGAACTTGAACAGATGACATGATATATTTTTACTTCGACAAGTAGACGAATTTAGGCATTAACTTTGAGGTTTTTGTATGTTTTTTTGTCCATTAAAGTTGTTGTAAGTTGTAAGTTGTAAGTTGTAAGTTGTAAATATAAATTGTATATTTTGTAGCTGATGAGTGTGGGTGCAGCTATAAACGATGGTGTTTAATCTGAAATATTCGTTCTTAATTTTTATATTGTTAATCTTTGGTTGTGGCTCAACAGCGAATTTAGAGGATGATATTAGTTCTTCTGTTGTTGCGATTAATGACTCAACAATTGAGTTCATTGGCTCGACAAATGAAGTCAACTTAGAAAAGTTAAAAGAGTTATTAGAAAAACACCCTAAGGATTATAAAACGCTAGAAATCAACAGTGGAGGTGGTGATGTTTTTGCAGGTATGGAAATTGGAAAACTTGTTAAGGAATATCATTTAAAGGTCGTCGTAAAAGGGCAGTGTGCTTCTTCATGCGCTAATTATATAGCAACAGCATCGCATTATGTTTTAGTTACCAAAAACTCAATTATAGGTTGGCATGGTTCAGGTTTTCAGCATTTTTATTATCAACCTAAGTCCCATAGCTTTTTTATAAAAGTTTTGTTTTTCATTTTTGGGATTGATGAAAATGAAGCTTTAGCTAAAATAATTAAAGAATGGCAATTAGCAGAATACGAATATTTTCGCACTGTGACAGATGTTGATTTGGTTATAACGGTATTAGGTATGATGCCTGAGTTTAAAAGAAACGCTGTTCTGTTTAGTTATGATACTTTAACTTTGAAGCGTTTAGGTTTAAATATAGAGTTCGAAGGTCCGCAAAAAGCCAGCTTTAAAGTTACTGATAAAATATACTACTTAGATGTTTTTTATATAGAAGAAAAAAAGCTTCAAGAATTGTCAAATTCATTTCATGAAAAAGTGAACAAAAAAATCGCAAGTTATAACTATCATAAATGATGTGAATATGGAGCAATGCAAGACTACGAAAAAGCTATAGACTCAATATCTTTTCATGGTAAGTGTTACCACGTTGAGTTTTTCTGTTTTGCTTGAGGCTGATATTAAATCTGTGTAACTGCCTATAATTAATCTATATAAAAAATTTAGGATAGGCAGTGTTGAATAAAAACGAACTAAAAAAGCGTTTGCTAGCATAGACTTTAAATGCGACTTATTTTGTTACTAATATCAATTAGTTGATTACCAGCTATAAGTTGCACTCAAAGTGTATTGTTCACCACGCCCTGGTGTGCCGGGGATCTCTTCAAATGCTTCGCCCCATAGGTTATCAGCTGATAGTGTGATAAATAAGTTATCAAGTGTTGGCGGGGTTATTTTTAATGTGAGATGTGTAAATAACGCTTCATCATCACCGTTTCTTAATACATTTTCATGTTGTTTACGCCATTCGTTATCAATTCTAAATTCAAGCACATCCATAGGCTGCCAAACAGCACCAAGTGTGATACGGTGATCAGGAAAATTCAAGGCATAAAAACTGGCATCGATATCTGCTGCGCCATAACTTTCTGATTTATGCAGATACGTGTAACTGCTAATAAGCTCAATAGTATCAAAATGTTTAGTTGCTAAAAACTCAATGCCTGCGGTGTCTATATCAACTGGGTTAGCGGCGCGGGCAGAAGTAGAGCTGTAGCTGTAGGTCCAATCAGTAAGATTTTCATCTTGGCGGTAAAAAATAGCTGAATCTAAGCGCCAAGATTGCTGTTCAAGTAATAAACCAAGCTCTAGGTTTTGAGTGGTTTCGCGCTCAAGATTATAGTTACTTCTAAATAACCCACCTGATTCACTGCCACCAATAGCGGTGTATCCGGCTACTTGACTTGCCTGAGCAAACGATAAGTACACTGTGCGCTCTGCGCCATCATTATTTTGAGTCCGCCAGTTAAGATCCCCAAGCAGTGAAAATTGTGAGTCATCTCTATTCGTGTCATCAAAAGCAGCCCCTAAGCGAATAGTCACTAATTGGTTAGCTGCAATGGCGGTTTGATATTCTGGTAACACACTTAATTTATAATAATTACGCGAGGTAAAGTTATTTTCAAGCGTGGTTGATTCAATCAAATCCTCCATATATTGCGCGGAGTAATTTATTGCAAATGAATCAGTATTGTTATGGCGGCCTGATAGCGCGAGAGATTTTACCTGTGTTTGATGAAATGCTTCAAATGCGCTGGGGTTTTCACGTGAGTAAATATAATGGTCATCATTTTTGCGATAATAAGCGGATATTTCAAACGCACTCTGTTTAGCATAGCCTTGCTTATGGTTAAGGATAAATAATTGCGTATCCAGATCTTCGGTTTCGTTTACCCCAAATGGTGTGTACAAGTTTGGCCAACCAAAAAACTTTTGCTGCGAGCCATAAAATAAGTCTGTTTGTGATTGTGGGCCAGTTAATTGCACTCGGCCAGATGCACGGGTAAAGTCATGATCGCCATTGTCTATTGTGCCGTCACTTTGCGAGTGCGCGTAGTCACCTTGAAAACCTAACTGCCAATCAGATTTGCCTGCAAGTGGCACACTGACTCCAGCATTGATGCTTTGTAAATTAAAGTCGTTATTACCCGTACCTAATGACACGCTGCCACCAGTATTAATAGGCGTCCAACCAAACGATACCGTACCAACTGAACTATTTACACCATACAGGGCATTTTCGACACCAGTAAAAATATCTGCGGTATCTAGCATTTGCGGTGCAATAGGGATCTCAGCAAAATAATGACCTGATTGTGGGTCGAATAAAGTTGCACTGCCTACCCGAAAGCCGGTGTTTTCAAAAATACCGCCACGGATAGTCACATCCGCTTGTGCTTCGGCCATATTACGAGATTGTAAATCAACTCGCGGATCATATTCTAAGTTAGACACAGGGGCATCAAATGTACCAACGGGAAGTTGATTGGCCGTGGCTGAAGCATGCACTGCGATTTGTTCAATCTCATCGGTATTGTTTTTTTGCTCGGTTGCTAATGTTAATGTTGAAAAACTACATAACAAGGTAGGTAATGCTAGGTGTACAGGTTTGATCACGTTAAAATCTCTTTGCGCTTATACTATTGTTCTAGTTGTGCAGTTAAGTACGTCAGATATTTTATTATTGAGTACATTGTTAGCACGTGATTAAAATAGGGCGCTATTGTATCTGATTGAGAAAAAATTGCATTTGCTAATCACATGCTCTCAGTGGCTGTTCACTCTTAATTCTGCTAAACACTAGCTAGGTTGTACTCTATGAATATTGTTAATAATACTGATTTTGAAACCGTATATTTTGCCGGTGGTTGCTTATGGGGTGTACAAGAGTTTATTAAGCATTTACCTGGTGTGATAAGCACTGAAGCTGGTCGTGCTAATGGGGCAAGCAACACGACAGCGGGGGATTATGATGGTTATGCTGAATGTGTACTTGTGGTGTTTGATACCAATAAGGTAGAGCTGCATACGTTGATCAGTTATTTCTTTGAAATTATTGATCCCTATAGTATTAACAAGCAAGGGGATGATATTGGACCTAAGTACCGTACTGCTATTTACAGTAAACAGCCAACACACTTAGCCACAGCACGCGATTATATTAACAAGCGACACGATGCTGCTAAAATTGTGGTCGAAGTACTTCCTTTAACCAATTACGTAGCAAGCGATTTAGAGCATCAAGACCGTTTAACGCACTTCCCCGATGACTACTGTCATATTCCACGAGTTTTACTACATAAATACAAAAACTAATGTAATAGATCTTAACTTCATATCTGCTTTAACATATCACGCTTAATATGATACCAATCGTCTTAAGTTACTGACCACTTATAGCGACAGGTAAATACAGTGATAACAAGGCAGAAATTTTGACATGTAGTTGTTCTACTTGAAAAATTACTAACGCTGTTAGCGCTTTATTTAGCCCGCTAGAATGGTTAAATATTTAAGCCGATTGGTATAAGCACCTAAAATAAAATTTTGGCACAAAAAAGCTCACCAAACAGTGAGCTTTTAAAATTATTTATAGCAGATTATTTTGCAAGTTTTTCAGGCGGGAAGCCAGAAAGAATTGTCGCTACGGCTTCTTTTACTGCTTCGTTACGCTCTTCTGGAGATTGTTTCTTTTGTAAACGACCTTCACGAGCACCACGCCATACTAGCTGGTTTGAAGCACGGTCAACAACATCAAGTACTAAAGTACCTACATCATATTCACGCGTTGTAGTTTGCGTATTATAGCCCATCCCCCAATAGTTCCACTGAGCGCCGTAACCAACATTAAATGTATCCACGTCAATTTTTGTATCTACAGATGCATGGTAGTTAAGTAATACGTCGGCAGTAGCTGTGTCTGCTAATGTCATACCTTGCGCTTGTAATTGGGTATTTACCGCTTCACGAACACGCTGCTCCATTAACGGACTAATTTGATAGTTACCCGCGTTTGCTAATGTCGCTTGTGGAAACCAAGCAAATGTTTTGTAGTTGCTAAAATCAACTGATTTATCATAATCAACATCTGGTGTTTTTGCACAGGCTGCTAGCATAAGGACTGCTGCGGCAATTAGTAAGTTTTTCATGGTGTTTGCTCCTTGGCAAAATATATATAGCTACTTGTTTGATAACATAACATAAAAATAATTCAACTTAATATATTTTTACTGCTATTTTTCAAACTAAGTTCAATAAAATATAGCAATAGCAACTAAACTGTCATTTTAGTTGCAGATTACTGAATAGTGAATTAACTATGCCCTATATTTCAGTATTTTTAGTGAGAGAGTCATGCTCCACTTCGATCCAATCTTTCTCATCCACCCAGTTTTGAGCACCATCTTTAACTGAGCGAATGGGCACAATGTAATCACAACTAATTTGTGGTTTCACTGAGGCGAATATTGGCACAAAACCAAAGCTTAGGGCTGTTTCAATAATCGCTTTTTGATTTTGTGGATCGATGTCTGCGGCTTCATCAATGTATATAGGTATACGGTATAAGTTTTGTTCTTGATCACTTAATAAATAGCGAATAAACAGCATACCGCACAATAATTTAATGGTGATCCGCGTACCATTTGAACCGGCTGAATCTATTTTTTCAAAATGCTCAGTTTCACCAGCTCGATTCACCACTTCAAAACGGATATCAAATAGATCAGTCAGGGTTAAACCTGCTTTATCAGAGGCAAGTTTAATTAAGTGATCTTTCGCTTCGTTTACTGCCGTTTCGCTATAGGGTTCTTGGCTGAGTAAATCCAAAGTGTCACCTTGCTCAAACTGGCTTGAAGTACTGATGATCGTGTCAATGCTATCAACCAACATTTTGCGGGGGATCACGTTAATTTTAAACGCTTGCAAGTTTGAAATGCGGTGCTGACTAATACCTTTGTTAAAGCTGTTCATTTCACGACGTAGCCTGTCTAAATCTTCACGTAGGCCTTTAATCGTGGCTGCAACTTCGGTAAGGGCCACACGGGCTTGGCGTTCAACAGCATCGCGTTCATTATCAATATTGTGAAATGCACTAATGAGTTTTTGGTATTTACTAAATTCGTCATTTTCGTTGTCAAACTTTGTGATACCGGCATTATAAATATGCAAATAGGTATTACGTACGTTGATATCAAAATTACGTAGCTCTTGGCAGTCCTTATTAAAGTGATGTACTAAATCGCTTAAGTTATCAAAGTCGATCTGAATATCGATCATATAAGGCGTGACTTTTCCGCTGTATAAATCAAGCGTATGGTCGATTCGCTCCGATTTTACTTGGCGCAGACGATCCGCTTGGCGTGATATAAGTTCTTTTTTAGATTTTATTATTGAGCGTCTATCAGCAATTGAGCCACTATTTGCTTGAATATCTTGTAAGTAATCATCAACTTGCTCGCGCTCTGCTAGTAATTGCTCTTTTAGCATGGCTTGTGCATCAACGGATTGCAGCATCACTTCAAATTGTTCAAAGCGTTTAAGCGCGCTTTCGGCACTGATTAGCTCATCATAAAGTGTATCTTTTTCTTTTTGCTTCTCAGCCACATTGGCCGCAACGTCTCGCTGTTGCTTAAATTCTTGCAATGAATTTTCAAGAGCATTTAACTGCGCTGTAAGTTGCTCTTTATTTTCGCCACTTTGCATTTGTACTGGTGAGAGCTTTTTCAGTTTAATCGTTGCGCCGGGTAGGGTGAGTATGCCGCCTTTTACGTTTTCTGATAATTGCTCTAAAAACGCACCAAAGGCATCTTCGTCGGTAATAGTAATATCACCGTTGCTGGTGGTTGCAAACGAGAGAATATCAGGGTTTAAAATACGCGAAATTTCTTCGACTTCTTTGAGCGATAAATCCTCACGCATGCGTGTAAATAAGTTGAATTCAAGGTTTTTAAGTTGCAGCTTTAAGCTCTTAATTTGCTTTTGAGTTTCGCTAATACGGTAATCAAGAGTGTGTAAGCTTTGGCCTTGAGCACTATTAATTGAGTGCGAGAGTGACTCATAATCTTGCTTAAACTGAGCAAGGCTGACTTTTAACGTGGCTTTATTGACCAATTCAAACTCGGCTTTTAAAGCATTAAAATCTAAAAACCATTGCTCAATTTGAGTTTGCTTACGTTCAATATCACGAGATTGTTGTACATACAGTTGTTGTTTTTGTTCAAACTCGTGCTTTTCCTGTTCAATGTCTTCAAGTGCCAGATTCAGATCGTCTAGTTGAGCTTGTTGATAAGTATCAAAATCAATTAGAGCTTGATCTATTTTAGGTGCATAAGCCGCTAACTTACCTTTTAACACTGTTTGGTTTTCAAGCATTGATTCAAGCGCACTAATTGGTTCTTGCATTGATTCAAGGGCTTTTAATTCACGCTTAGCCCGATTTACTTTATCAAAAGAGCGACGCCACACTTCGTAAAAGTCTACTTTTGAGTTTGACATATGGCGTTCAAACACGCGTAACATAAAGCGTTTTACATCGGCTGCGCCGAGCTTATGTAAGTTCAAAATACGGCGGAAAATTTCTTTATAGATGGCCGAGTCTTGCACATTGTTGAGCGGGATCATTTTTAAGTTAATGTCGCCATCAAATGGCGTTGCGCCGCCAGTCAATAGGGCATTCAGCTCTTGGGCCTTAAGCTCAATCGGATTAAACCCTTGCTCTTTTAAGTGATTAAACAGCTTAGTGAACTTAATGATGGTTTTGCCTTGTGTATATTGCTCAAGGTCAAGTTTGCCTTGATAACAAAAAAACTGATGGGCGTAACCGGCAATTTTACCAAGCCCTGCCACCCCAATCACCACAGGTCCGTGGGGCAGATCGGCTTCGAGTAAAATATAAGATTGATCAGATGAAAAATAAAACTTACGGGTTTCGTCTAAATCATGGCCGTCCCATTCAGTGAGGCGTAAATCATTAATAAGGGGAAACTGTAGGGCGTTTATGACCGAGCTTTTACCGGTATTGTTAGGCGCACAAATTGAGCTGCTTTTATCAAGTGGAATAACACACTTGGCGTAACCTGCGGTATTTAATAATGCCAACTTACTGAGGCCGTATAGGTTTTTCATTATTCGTCCTCTCCAATATAGGTTTCTTCATTTACTTCCATTAGGGCATCAATATAGCGATAAATAGGGGCTTGTAGCATAAAACCAGTTTCGACTTCTCGGCTTAGGCCCAAACGTACCATACGCAAGTACACGTCTTTGCGTAAGTCAGAGCCGGAGAAAATCTCAAGCTGATCAAACAAGTGCTTATTCATTTGCACTAGCGTTTGCATCAGTTCTAAATCGCTTACTTCGTCAAATAAAGCGCGCATTGGATCTTTACCTGAGTTGGCGTAGTGCTCTATTAAAATGTAAATTGTTAGGGCAATTGCACGGGATATCTTGCCCATGTTTGGCGTGCTTTCATCACTGGCAAAATAGTAAAAACCACGGCTGTCGTGTTGTAAATCATGGCCAAGGGCGCTAAATAATGCGCGGTAGGCATCAATTTGTTGATCAAGCTCTTGCCACATTACAGTGTCTTGCTCGCTGATGTGATAGCCGGTGACTAATTTTTTATTAATCGCTTGTAGATGACTTAGTTCATCTAAATTTATTTGTGTCATAACGGTTACTCATTCCCTGTGTGTGGTGATACAACAGGCTTAGAATCAATTGGTTTGGTATTAAAAGGAAACAGTGAAAAATGTTGACCTGCGATTTTTACGCGCATTTTTTCATCGCTTTGACTGATTTCAATCTCACTGTCGCTGACCAGCTTTTGATATAAAAACAGCATTTCGTCAGCTTCAAGGCCGGGGTAGCTTTCCCCTAAAAAGGTTAATAATGGCTGTGGCTTTTTACGCTTAGAATTGAAGCGCTTTTTAAAGTTCGCTTTTACATTGTGATAATCAGGAATATTAGGCGTTACAAAAGAGGGCACGTCTTGTTGATCGGGCAGTTCATATTCACTGTGTTCAAACTCAGCGAGTGCGGCCATGTAAGCAATAATATGGCGTTGTTGCCCTAATGAAAAGCGCTGTGTGTCAGACACAAAATTAGGCTGTACCGCAGTGAGCATATTATCAACGCCATTTTTGCGTACTAAACCGAGTACCTTAGCGGCTTGACGAGTGATCATATTATTACGGCGTAACTCTTCGCGCAGTGGCATTAACATATCAGCGCTTTTACGTAAGCTTTCTCGACCAACAAGGTGCATCTCTAAAATACGGGTGCGCAATCGCTCCAGCATACGTTTGTCTTGATAGGCTTTACCGCTGCGTTCAATACTTTCGATTTGGCTGCTTATCTGGGATTCAATAGTATTAAAACAGGCATGAAAACTACCGCGAATATCCACCATTTCTAGCATCGGTTCAATATATTCGTCAAAGGCTTCAATGACTGCTTGGTAACGTTTTTGCAGCGATTGAACAGCGTTATTCGCTTTAGCTTGTTCAACAATATTTAAAATTGCATTTTCATTGTGAGCAAATAACTTCATTATTTTGCGCACCCGATCATCCATAATGCGACTAAAGCGGCGCATTTCGTCGTAGTCTTCAATACTACCCGCATTATCTAAGCGATCGCCTAATCTGGCTAAATCGTCAACCAACACAGTGATCTCTTGTGCTAAACCTAGATGCTCTTCTTGTAATAAAAAAGTAGCAAAGTCTGCGATCGCACGGTTAATTTCTAGCTGCGATGACTTAGCTAATGGAATAATAATATCTTGGTTTAAAAGTCGGTTGGTTTCTTTGTATATGCGTTCATTTGACCATGTTGGCTGTTTTTGTTTGATCGCATTTTGTACGTCTTTTAGACTGAAGTCGGCCATTTTAAAACGTTTAAATAGCAGTTCTAACATTCCCCAGTGCTCTGTAAGGGTATTTAGCAACTTTTTAGCTGGGATCATAAAACTCCAAAAATCCTAATTTATACTGTGTTAGCTAATTTTTAAGCTCACAGTGATTAGTCGAATAAAAGTAAATTTACAATAGTTTTACACAGTCTTTGGTGCTAGACTGCGCGCCGTGTCGACCTGCGGCATATAGCATACAATTTTTACATTTTTATAAAGGTTGTTCAAACACCATGGTAACTACAATTATCCTAACCCTGATAGCGTTGGCATTTGTGCTCATCGTTATAGAGGATATTATCCATGTAAACAAGGCCAAAACCACGCTTTTCTTTGGTACTTTATGCTGGATTATCTTATTTATCTCGCCGCTCAACGGGCAAAGCCCCGAAAATGTACAACATCAACTTGATCACAATATTTTAGAGATTGCCACATTATGGTTGTTTTTAATGGCTGCAATGACCTTTGTTGCCTATTTAAACTCCAAAGGTTTTATCCAAAATATTGTGCACAGAGTCATGCCCAGTGCTATAAGCGAACGCAAGCTGATGTTTTTGATTGGTGGCTTTTCATTTTTATTCTCGTCGATATCAGACAATATTACCGCTACATTAATTTCGCTTGCGGTGGTTATGTCGTTAAAACTCGATCCGAAAAAGCTCATTAAATATGCCACCTTAATTATTTTTAGCGTGAACTCCGGTGGCGTATCACTGATCACCGGTGATGTGACGACATTAATGATTTTCCTTGATGGGAAAGTCAGTATTGCTAACTTATTGTTATTGGTCGTGCCGGCGCTTGCAAGTGTGGCGTTGCTGGCGATTATGCTGTCATTTGGCTTAAATGGTGCTGTTGAGTTCACCAAACAAGAAGAGCGCCGTATTGAAAAAACCGATATCACCATCGCGGTTATTTTCTTATCAACTATTATCGCTACACTGACTTTCAGCGTACTTTACCACGTACCGCCGTTATTAACTTTCCTCTTTGGTTTATCGTTAATGTTTTTAGTTGCGCAATTCTTAATGCGTAAAAAAGACGTAAATAAAAAAATCATCGATTATATCCGAGAAATAGAATACGACACTTTGCTGTTCTTCGTCGGTGTGTTGTTACTCGTAGGGGCGTTAAAAGAAGTGGGCATGCTAAGCAAGTTCACGCACCTTTATGAGTTAATGCCAGCGCAGTATGCGAACTACCTAATGGGTATTTTATCAGCCGCAGTTGATAACGTACCGCTGACGGCTGCATTACTTAAAGCCGAGATTGTGATGAGTCCGCAGCAATGGCTATCGTTTACTTATGCAACTGGCGTAGGTGGCTCTATGCTAATTATCGGCTCTGCGGCCGGTATTATTGCTATGAGTAAAGTAAAAGCGCTCACATTTATGAGTTATTTACGTATGTCTGTGTATCTATTAATCGCGTATACAGTCGGTTATATTGGCTCATATATAGCAGGTAGCTTGATTTAATAGCTTTTATTATTAAAACAACTTGACAGCTAGACGTCTAAACGATAACTTTCAAAGCCCACTTTATGTGGGCTTTGTTATTTTAATTGATAATTAGAGAATGCAATTAATCTAACATTCAGAAGAGGTGCGGTATTTAGGTACTTAATGTGAGGTGACGACTGCCTACGACCATTAAGGAGGGAAATATTCGCCGAGAAAAACAACTGCACGTCACAGTGGTTTTTCGGTTTATGGGGCTGAATCCTCAAAACTGTCACCAATTAGGTGGAGAGCTTCTGGCAGTGGACTTTTCTTATCGAGCACCCCCTTGCCAAGTTCTTCTTGTTTTATCGTGGTATGATTGCCACAAAAGGAGACGACATGAATACCCAATTAGCTGCTAATAATGAACAACAGTCAGCGAAAAATCAAAAATCAGATATCGTAGTAGCAAAATTTGGCGGCACCAGTGTGGCTAATTTTGATGCAATGAGCCGTTGCAGTGAAATTATTGTAGCCGATAACAATGTACGGGTAGTGGCAGTTAGTGCCAGTGCTGGCGTGACCAATCACTTAGTAACATTGTGTAAAAAGGATATCTCAAGTGATGAGCGCGCTGAAAATATTGCCGGCGTAGTAGCGATTCAAGACGCGATTTTAAATGAGTTGTCACTTGATGCAGACTTAGCTCATGGTTTTGAAGAAACACTAAAAGCATTTAAAGCCTTAGCAAGTGAAGGGGTTAAATCAAAACAACAACAAGATGAACTCCTGAGCTTTGGTGAGCGTTTATCATCGTATTTATTTACCCAAGTGCTGCGTTTAAATGGCTTAGAAGCTGTTCGTTTTGATGTTCGCCAAGTGCTTAAAACTGATAGCCAGTTTTCTAAAGCAACGCCAGATGTTGCAGCAACAGCTGCGGCAGCAAGAGAGCATTTAATTCCGCTTTTAAAAGATCATGTTGTAGTTACTCAAGGCTTTATTGGTAGCGACGCGCATGGGCAAACAACCACACTTGGTCGCGGTGGCTCAGATTACAGTGCGGCGTTATTAGCTGAAGCCGTAAACGCTAAGAGTGTACACATTTGGACTGACGTTGTGGGAATTTTTAGTACAGATCCACGTTTGTGCGTAAAAGCCACACCTATTGCCCGTTTAAGTTTTGATGAAGCGGCTGAAATGGCGACTTTTGGCGCCAAAGTATTACACCCAGCGACGATTTTACCCGCGAGCCGCAGCCACATCAGTGTATTTGTAGGTTCAAGTCGTGAGCCGGAACGAGGCGGTACCTGGATCGAACGAGAAAAGTCACTCGTGCCAGGGATTCGTGCGGTAACGCAACGTAAAAACCAAATACTGCTAACGCTTAAAAGCCCTGAAATGTTACTAGCAAGTGGCTTTTTAGCCCGTGTATTTGCTATTTTAAGTGAGTTTAATATCTCGGTTGATTTGGTAACCACCTCAGAGATAAGCGTGGCAATTACGTTAGATAATGCACCGAATGCGTCACGTCCTGAACTTGATCAAGAGTGTTTAGACAAGCTTGCTGAGTTTTGCCATGTATCGGTTGAAAACAACTTAACCTTAGTGGCGTTAATTGGTTCAGAGATCCAATTACGTCAGCAACAAGTTAACTTAATGCAGGTGTTAAGTGATTTTAATATCCGCCTAATTTGCCACGGCGCAAGTAAACATAACTTGTGCTTTTTAGTTGAGCAAAGCGAGTCAGACTTAGTTGTCCAAGCTATTCATAGTCGTTTATTAGAAGCTCAGCACGGCGCGTAACGAGTCAATAGAATTTACCACAGAGCACTGCCAGTCAGTGCTCTTTTCACTTACTACACTAATATCAAACTCATTATATTGGCAGCTCACCGCCGCTAAGTTTGCTTGCGTCAGCTCAGTAAATACATTGGGGCTTAAGAGTTTGGCAATGGGCCGAGACGTAGCTTTCGCCAGCGCTTCTTTTAAAGTCCAAATTCTAAAAAAACGCTCAGCGCCTTGGTATTCATTTTGCGTAATTAAATTGACCTCATCGATATGATAAAAATGCTTAGCGAGTTTTTCAAACGGGCGCTGTAAGTTTATTTTTTCAATATCAAAGCCAAATTGAATTCGGTCGATATTCAATGCCGCACCAACAAAACCATTTGAGTGCGACAGGCAACTACTTATTACTTTGCTACTACCCGCTATATGGATGAGTAATTTACTACTAGACTCGTCAAATTCAGAGCTTAGTTGATTTGCAGGTAGAGTGGTAAACTCAGGGAAACTGCGTTTGACCAAATACTTAAGTAATAACCGTGTTGCTAAATACTCTTGCTTTGCTTTATTACTCTTACGACGAGTGAATACCGTAAGTTCAAAAGGGCTTAATAATGTGTTTAGATTGAATTCATCAACATTTAATAACTGAGCATCAAATAACAAAATTGTTTGTGTATTGAGTGACTGTACAGTGTGCTCAATGATATCTAGTTGCTGTTGAAAGAATAACGCAGGCATAAAATCCACAATTAAAGTGATAAAAGAATAAATATGTTTATATTTTGTGCGGTTGTGCACGGGTTATTTAAGCCAAGGCAAATTTATTACTCACTGACTGTGAAATATGGTTTAATTCACAACAATGAAAATAATAACAGATTTGTAGATGTATGGCACAATTGCGTGATGGTTTTCAAAGCCGCCTTGGCTTTGTTTTAGCAGCGTCTGGCGCTGCGGTTGGATTGGGTAATATTTGGGGATTTCCTACGCAAGCGGCGAATCATGGCGGCGGTGCGTTTTTGCTGGTTTATTTTATTGTTATATTTTTATTGGCTCTGCCTGCTTTATATACTGAATTATATTTAGGTCATCAAGCTCAAGCTAATCCGGTTAAAGCGCTTAAAAAAGCATGGCAAGCTCAAGCACCAAATGTAGGCGCCGCAGCAGGTTATTTAGGTTTAGTGGGCGCCATTGTCATGTTGAGCTTTTATTCAATCGTGGCCGGTTGGATGCTAGCCTACGCGCTTGAGCCAATAAGTACATTCTTAGGCTTCACAGAGCTAAGCCAGTTTTTACAAACTGACTCGATGGTACGTAATTTTATATTTACACCATTGATGCTGCTCCTCACCGCGAGCATTATTCTCAAGGGGGTTAAGTCAGGTATTGAAACCTGGTCACGCCGTTTAATGCCACTGTTATTAGTATTACTTGTGGGGTTAATTGCCTATATAGCAACCCTTGATGGTTCCAGCGAAGGTTTTGCAGCCTATTTAGTGCCTGATTTTAGCCAAGTGCTCGAGCCAAGCTTAATTATTGCCGCAATGGGACAGGCGTTCTTTTCGCTGTCGTTAGGCGTGGGTTGTATGATGATTTATGGCTCATATTTACAGCCTGATGCGAATTTACCACGCTTAACAGCCTCGGTTGCCTTGCTTGATACCGGGGTGGCATTTTTAGCGGGCCTATTAATTATTCCAGCTATTTATGTAGCGCAGCATAACGGCGTACAAGTATTTAGTGATGGAAAACTAGTGGGCGAGGGGCAGTTAATTTTTGCAATTTTGCCGCAGTTATTTAACACCATGGGTGAAGTTGGCTTGTTAGTTGGCTTACTGTTTTTTGTATTAATGTCGATTGCATCGCTGACTTCAACAATTTCATCAACCGAAATACCTGTCGCCTTTTTAGTTGAAAATCATCAAGTTGAACGTAAAAAAGCCACTTTCTTAGTGAGCTTGACGGTTCTTGCTGCTTCATCGCTGATTATCTTTAACTTTGATTGGTTATTTGGCTTAGTGATCATGGTGCTTACTCAGTACCAATTACCATTAATGGGGCTATTTTACTTTATTACCGTAGGGTGGTTATGGCACCGCGGCAATCAACTACATGAAGCAGCAACAGGCATGCGTTTTTGGTTTGCACAATACATCCGTTTTGTATGTCCGATACTAATGACCGCGGTATTCGCCAATGTAGCATTTGGTTGATAATTTAGCCGTCAGCCGTCAGCCGTCAGCCGTCAGCCGTCAGTTTTTTAGTTTTATCCAAGGAGGAATTATGAACATAGATGTGAAAGTACCGGTCTTTCCAGACTCAATACGCACAGCAGACATCGCAAAGCTTTATGTTAGTGAAGGTCAGCTAGTCTATGCCAGTGATGTGCTATTTGATGTTGAGACTGAAAAAGTCGTTTTAGAAGTTATGGCGGATTACAGTGGCATTATTGAGAATATAACGATTGCCAATGGTGATGCCGTGACTGGCGAGCAAGTTGTCATGACTATAAAACAGCTTGCCGACAGCGAACTGCCAGCACTACCCACAGCTCAACAGCTTCCACCGCGAGTAGATGGCTCAGAGAAAGACGCTATTGCTTCTCCTTGGTTGGCTAAACTAAATAAAAGTTTCATTATTGCTCTAGCAGTCGGCGCTTTAGCTATCCTTTTTGTGCTTGGGAAATAGCTAACATGACCAAATATGTAAGCCACCCGCTATATGGCAGCGAGCCAATTCCTTCAGGTAATAGCTATACAAAGCAAGAAATCGATAATGCCCATTGGCGCTATAAAAGTGTCCGCTGTTTTCCAGAAACAGCAATTCCCGCAGCAACCGAAAAACAAAGTTACAGTGTATATCCAAGGCAACTCTACATTGATATAGAAGAGAACTGTGTTGATTGTCACAGAGCATTTATATTTTTTGCGAAAGAGCAACAATACTGGTTTGAACAATTAAAATTTTGGATTGATGCACATGCGATTAAGTGCTTTGACTGTAGAAAGAAAAGCCGTGCAATAAAAAAGCTGCAAATTAGCTATGCAAACTTAATTATTAAAGAGCATAGAACGTCTGAAGAAACGCAATTGCTCAAGTCTACAACGCAGCAACTGTTTGATTTAGGTGTGATCAACAAGATAAATAAAGTAAACGCTATTCGGTAAATGTAAGTAGACGTATTTAAGGGCCTATATGATTAAGCATTACCATTCTCGATTTTTATTCCCATACTCATTGGAGGAAATACGTGTCTTATGATGATTCTCTGCTGATTATCCAAGATTAGAGAGTATTGATTTATTGTGTCTTCGCCAAGAAAATCGGACTGTTCGATACCTACTACTCTATTTGGTTGTTCAAAAGCAGTAAATACAGACTTTGGACGACTAGAGTTAACCTGATCTATCGACAGTCCTAAAGCAGGGAATCTATCTGGAAGGTCCAGCTCACATGGTTTGACTAAATAATGACTGCCATCCTCAAAAGAAAATATCAGCTCGTAGCAAATTAAAAAACAGTCATTAGTATCGTCTTTCCAAGCAGGATGAACCTTACGCTGGCTGTGTCCTAATGAGATAACACTTAGGTTTTTCCCGCTAAGGTCGGTCAGTCGTTTCATGGGGGCCTTACGTCTTACTGAACACCATTTTGGTGGTTTATAACACACCCAAACGGCATATATTACATACTCTTATAATTTCACCAATAATTACTTTTGTATACAAGTAATTAAAATAGCTCGGAATCAAGCTTGTTATTTTGCACCAATACAGCTGTTAATAATGATATCGGACAAGATTAGGATTCTACTCATCAAAACAGGAACGAGTTTAACTTTTTCAATGGCCGCTTTTAATTAATAACAGCCTTTAGCAAAGCTAAGTTGGTTGATTTTTTCTGCTCTGGTTTTTAATCTAGCATCTAGCATCTAGCATCTAGCATCTAGCATCTAGCATCTAGCATCTAGCATCTAGCATCTAGCACCGAACCTCATTTCACTTCATTACGCAGAGGGAGTTGATTGGCTATTTCATGGGCGTTTTGTATTGTAGTTTGGGCTATTTCGCTCAGGGCTTCTTTGGTGAAAAAGCCTTGATGCCCGGTGACTAACACATTAGGAAAACTCACTAAGCGTGAAAATACATCGTCTTGCATGATTTCGTCGCTGCGGTTTTTAAAAAATAGTTCAGATTCTTGCTCGTAAACGTCTAGTCCTAAATAACCGAGTTGCTTATTTTTCAGTGCAATAATACACGCTTTACTGTCAATGAGCGCGCCACGGGAGGTGTTAATTAGCATTGCGCCTTGCTTCATTTTAGCAAAAGCGTGCTCATTAATAAGGTGATGTGTTTGGTCGTTAAGCGGGCAATGTAAAGAGATCACATCACTTTGGCTTAATAATGTATCAAGGTCGCAAAGTGTATACTCACCTTGTTCGGCATAAGGATCACACACTAATACATTGGCACCAAAGCCATTGAGAATATTTATTAAGGCAAGACCAATTTTTCCACAACCAATAATACCAATGGTTTTTTTGAATAAGTTAAAACCAAGCAAACCGTTTAAATCAAAGTTATCTTCACGAATACGGTTATACGCTTTATGGGTTTTACGATTTAACGTGAGCATTAATGCGATGCAGTGTTCGGCAACGGCTTCTGGACTATAGGCCGGTACGCGGCATACTTTAATATTATGCGCTTTAGCGGCAGCTAAATCGACGTTATTAAAACCTGCGCAGCGTAGTAAAATAGATGTTACACCAAGTGCGGCAATGTGTTTTATTACCGCCTCATTGACTACATCATTTACAAAAACACAAACGGCATTAAAGCCTTGACACAAAAGCGCACTTTGTTCATTGAGAGCTTGTTCAAAGTGGCTGATGGAAATGCCTGTATAGTTAAGTAAACAGGCATCAAAAGACGCCTGATCATATTTCTGCGAACTGAAAAGCGCTATTGTCATTTGCGTCATTAAGGGTACTCTCTATCACCATTTTTAAGGTTTCGGGTTTAGTACGCGGTGCGTAGCGAACTGATAACTGTCCCTCAGAGTTTATAAGAAACTTGGTAAAATTCCATTTTATAGCACGATTTTGTGCAATTCCTCGGGTGTGAGCTTTTAGATAATTGAATAACGGGTGAGCCTCAGGGCCATTCACCATTACTTTACTAAATACCGGAAAACTAACATTAAACTGTTGTTGGTAAAAGTCTTTAATATCAGCATTGTCGATCGGCTCGTTGTAATCAAACTGATTACACGGAAATGCCAGCACAATAAAACCACTGGCTTTATATTGCTGATACAGCTTTTCTAGTGCAGCTAATTGCACCGAAAAATTGCAATTACTGGCGGTATTAACGATTAAAATGGTTTTACCTTTTAATTGGCTAAGAGAAAAATCCTCGCCGTTATAAAGTGGGGCGCTGAATTGATAGATGCTATCCATAGTGTACCTGCTGTGAACCGTCCATGAAGAAATTTAATGAAGACTTTTTCATTCGCTTTTTTACTATTCGGTTGAGATAATCAAAGTATCTTTTTAAGTTACCACTGAATTAGGACAGTTTTATGTCAATGAATGTTTCGTTTATCGGTTTAGGTGTTATGGGTTATCCAATGGCGGGTCACTTAGCTAATGCAGGTCATACTGTTACCGTATACAACCGCACTACAGCCAAAGCAGAGCAATGGGCACAGCAATATTCGGGCGAAGTGGCACTTACCCCTGCACTTGCAGCCAAAGGCGCGGATATAGTGTTTATGTGCGTAGGTAATGATGACGACTTACGTTCAGTGGTTTATGGCGAAAATGGTGTGCTTACTGGCATGGCTGATGGCACTATATTAGTGGATCACACTACAACGTCTGCTGAAGTTGCACGCGAAGTGTCTGCAAAGGCGGCATTACAAAACATCGCGTTTATTGATGCGCCGGTATCAGGTGGTCAAGCGGGGGCCGAAAATGGTGTACTCACGGTAATGGCTGGCGGTGATGCTGCGGTGTTTGCAAAAGTACAACCCGTGATGGCGGCATTTAGTCGCTTTAGCCAATTATTGGGTGAGGTAGGCTCTGGTCAATTATGTAAAATGGTGAATCAAATTTGTATTGCAGGTGTTGTGCAAGGTTTAGCCGAAGGGTTACATTTTGCCAAGCAAGCAGGCCTTGATGGCGAAAAAGTAATTGAGACTATCGCAAAAGGTGCGGCAGGCTCTTGGCAGATGGAGAACCGTCATAAAACAATGTTAGCGGGTGAATACGAATTTGGTTTTGCAGTCGATTGGATGCGTAAAGACTTAGGTATTGCCCTTGATGAAGCAAAAAACAATGGCGCTACGCTACCGATGACTGCAACGGTTGATCAATACTACGCTGATGTACAAGCCCTCGGTGGCGGCCGCTATGATACGTCAAGCTTATTAGCGCGTATTGAAGCACTGCATAAAAATTAATAGCTTTAATTTTAGCTTAGCGCCTTAAATCATATTGACTAAGGCGCTTTATTTATTAACATCAAGCCGCTTACCGCTTACCGCTTACCGCTTACCGCTTACCGCTTACATACTCTGTGCGTAATTATAAAGCGCTTTGAGGATAGTAAGGTTCTTCTCATTATCGTCATGTTCATGGGCGAGGTTTTCGAGAGTGATCATAAAATCTTGTGCGCTGATCGACGGTTGATCTTCACCATGCATTAATTTGTTTTGGCAGTATTGACGCCATTGATCAAGCTCATCCTGATTTAGCGATTGCGGCCAGTTACGCGCACGATACTTAAATAATAAGTTATCAAACTTCTTATCTTCAAAATCAAGCTTCATACCCGCTAATTGTTCAGGACTGGCATCGCGAATAATGGCAAACTTAGCTTTATCGGCATGGCTAGTAAAGCCATCATACAGCATGTAATCCGTGTTAGTGGTTTTGCCGTAATCGGCTTTGTCGTTAAATACTTCAGTGACTTTATCGCGAAGGCTTGGGTTGGCTTTTAATACGGCAAGGTTTTTTAAACATTGCTCGCGGTCAATACCTAAACGGGCGGCATTTTCAGGTAATAACGTTTTAGCTGGCGCCAAAATAGGGCATTTGTTTAAGTGCACCAGTTTTAAACCAACAGGCAGTTCATCTTCACCCAGTTCGCTGCGTTTTGTGTAAAGGCGGGTACGTAATTTTTCTACTGATAAATCAATTAATACTTGTGGGTCTTCGGTTAAATTAAAACACACCACGGCATTTTTATTCGTCGGATGAAAGCTCATCGGTGCAATCCAACTGGTACAGCCTTGCGTGGCAGGAATGCGCGATGAGGTATGTACCAGCGGCGTCATATTAAATACATCAACTAACTCAGCGAGCGCTTTTTTACCACGTAAACTAAAAAAGAAGTTATATAATTTAGGCTGCTTTTCTTTGATAAGTTTAGCCAAGGCAATGGTGGCGGTTACATCAGAAAGTGCATCGTGAGCCGCAGCGTGTTCAATGCCATTGGCAACGGTTAAATGCTCCAGCTTAAAGCTTGGGCTGCCATCTTCTTTGAGCGGCCATTCAATGCCCTCAGGGCGCAGCGCATAACAAGCACGTACTAAATCAATAATATCCCAGCGACTGTTATTATTTTTATATTCGCGCTCGTATGGGTCATAAAAGTTGCGGTAAAAGCTATAACGGCTTACTTCATCATCAAAACGAATACTATTATAACCGGCTACGCAAGTATTAGGTACGCTAAACTCAGCATGGATCTTGGCAATAAATTCAGCTTCCACTAAACCTTTTTTCATCGCTACTTGCGGGGTAATTCCAGTGATCAAACACGCCTCAGGATGAGGTAAATAATCAGCCACCGGTTTGCAATATTCAATTAACGGCTCACCAATAATATTTAGATCAAGATCGGTACGAATACCCGCAAACTGACTGGGCTTATCCTTTTGTGGGCTCGCTCCCCACGTCTCATAATCGTGCCAATAAATTGTTGCTTGATTTTGCTCTTGATAAGCCATGTAAAAACCCTTTAAGTTAGCTCGATACGGTTGAAAAACCGCCAAGTTACTAAATTCATGAATTATTTAGATTATGGCACAGCGACGGAGGACTTTATAGGTTTGGATGATGAAATGATGGTACGTATATTAAACCGTTTGTAGTTAGGTATAGCTCTCGGTACAGCAGATTAATTTAATATTTAATCAAGTTCACTTTTACAGGGCTTTTTCAATGCTTATGCATAAAAAATCCGTACTGCCGAACATCGTAGTTACAAGGCTCTATTCTCACAAATATGTATTTAAAATAGGCACTTAGAGCGCTTTTGTTTGCACTATTTACACATCTATACGTTGATAATGGAAACCATTTGTATTAACATGCCGCCCCTAATTCTTTTGTTCTTTAATTAGTTGGTTAATTAAACTAATTGCTTTTTCCTCTAGGAAAGTATGTAGATGCTTAATTCATTTAAATTATTACCTTTATCCGTTGCTATTTCTTTAATAGTCACTTCATCACCGATTTTAGCTCAAGACTCAACCACAATAAAATCGGCAGAAAAAGACAGCCTTGAAACAATTACTGTTACTGGTTCATTTACAGTGAATGAAGTCGTTGATACTGCGACGGGCTTAGGTTTAACTCTGCGTGAAACACCGCAATCAGTTACTGTTATTACCAAACAGCAAATTCAAGATCAGGCACTTGATACAATAATCGATACTGTTAACAGCGCTGTAGGTGTGTCATCTGAAGCATTTGATAATGTAAGAAATAATTTAAGTTCTCGTGGTTTTGAAATTAGTAACTACCAAATAGATGAAGTGCCAATAGCGTGGAGCCTGGCTGCTAATTCGGGTGAAACAATCAGCGATGTTTCCATTTACGAACGTGTTGAGTTTGTTAGAGGCGCTACGGGCTTACTCACTGGCGTTGGTGATCCGTCTGCATCGATTAACCTAGTTAGAAAGCATGCAACAAGTACTGAACTAACAGGAAATGTGAGTGCCGCAATTGGTAGCTGGGACAACAGAGAGATCAAAGCTGATATAGCTACAGGCCTGAATGACTCTGGTTCAGTTCGTGGTCGGGTAGTGGCGAAATATGAAGAAAGCGACTCCCACATGGATTTATACCAAGATGAAACTAAAGTCTTGTACGGAGTTATTGAAGCTGACTTAACCGAAAATACGCTCATACGTTTTGGTGGAAGTTATCAAAAGAATACGCCTACTTCACCAACCTGGGGTAATCTCCCAGGTTTTTATACAGATGGTACAAAAACTGATTGGGAAATATCTAAAACGACAGCTACAGACTGGAGTGAGTGGGATACAGAGAACACTAATTTGTTCGTTAATTTAAACCATGTACTTAGTAATGGTTGGGAATTAGTTGCTAACTACAACAAAATCAAATATATGAAGGAGTCAAAGCTAGTTTATTTATGGGGTACTGTTGATAAAGAAACGGGCGAAGGGCTCGGTAGCTCTCTTTATAAAAGTAAAGGCGACAGCGATCAAGATAGTATTGATTTTCAGTTGAAAGGTGATTATTCGTTTTTTTCACAACAACATGAATTTGTACTAGGTGCTTTATATAGCAATCAATCTACTGTCTCGACATCTTACGAAACGCTTGGTGATATTGCGGATGTAGGTAACTTTTTTGAATGGGATGGCAGTTTTGCAGAGCCAACTTGGGGCGATGAAGAGATAGTCGATGTAGACATGGATACCGAGCAAAAAGGACTGTATGGTGCTACTAGGCTATCGATGAGTGATTCATTTAAAGTCATTGTCGGTGGGCGAATAGCCAGCTGGGAGCGCAAAGGAAGCAACTACAGTGTTGACACTGAATTTGGCGATACGGGTGTTTTCATTCCATATACTGGTGCTCTTTATGATTTAACGCAAAACCACCGTGTGTATATTAGTTACACAGAAATATTTAAACCGCAAAGTGCTCAAAACCGAAATGGTGACTTTTTAGCGCCAATTGAAGGTAAAAGTTATGAAGCGGGTCTTAAAAGCAGCTTCTTAGATGATATGTTTCATACCAATCTTGCGCTGTATACAATTGAGCAAGATAATGTAGCGCAAGCGGATCCTGGCTACATAATTCCTGGCACTGTAAATTCACAAGCGCAACGTGCAGCAGAAGGTGCAACAAGTACAGGTTTTGAATTTGAGGTTGTAGGGCAGCCTGTAGATGGTTGGAATATTAACGCTGGTTATTCTCAGTTCGAAGCTGAAGATGCTGATGATGTGAAAGTGAATACTCAAATGCCACGCAAGCAGTTTAAATTATTTACAACCTATAGACTAATTAGTTTACACCCTGATTTAACTATTGGCGGCGGCATTAATTGGCAGAGCAAAACCTATGGACAAAGTGTAGAGCAGGGCGCTTACGCGTTAGTTAACTTTATGGCTCGTTACGATATTAATAGCAATATGCAAGTACAGCTAAATGTTAATAACCTGCTCGATGAAGAATATTACAGTCGAGTCGCTTCACGTGATCAATATCGCTACGGCGTTCCTAAAAACTATAATCTGAGCTTTAATTATTCCTTTTAATAACTCCTGTAATATGCCCTATTTCCGTTTACGCTGAATAGGGCATATTACATTTTGTGAACTACCATCCATCTCTTTTCTCAAATTAGAGTAATTATATTAAAGTAATATTTTATTGAATTCGTATCATGATATTATTAGATTTTTATTTCATTAGGTTTATATAAATGCGGGCATCTACAGTAAAAGTATGGGAATTAGTGCATAAATGGACGAGCTTGATTTGCACACTTTTCTTATTGATGTTGTGCATAACGGGTTTGCCACTGATCTTTCATGATGAAATTGATGAAGCGTTAAACCCCGATGTATGGCAACCTAAATACCCACAAGCAGAGCATTTAACCCTAGATGAAATACTTGAGATAGCCCTTACGAATCGTGAAGGTGAGCAAGCTATTTATATGAGTTTTGATATTCTGCGCCCGGTCATTAATATAACAAGTGGCCCAACAGCAGATGCGCCGAGCAGTGAGATGCATTTCGCTTCCTATGATCTAACCAGTGGTGAGTTAGTACCGCCATCAGATGTGGGCGAATCTGTGATGGAGTTTATTTTACAATTACATACCGATATGTTCTTAGGTTTACCCGGTATGTTGTTTCTAGGGGCAATGGGTGTTTTATTTGTAATATCAACTATTAGCGGCGTAGTTATATACCGTCAATATATGCGCAAACTTAATTTTGGAACAATACGCCGACATAAATCAACACGGCATAAGTGGTTGGATTACCATAATTTATTTGGAATTGTTACTGTTGCTTGGGTGTTAGTTGTGGGGGTAACTGGGGTTATTAATACACTTGAAGAACCCATTTTAGATACTTGGAGGGATAATAATTTAAAGCAGTTGTTGTCTGAGCACCAAGGTGGAGCTATTGTTGAGCCTAGCGCTTCATTAACTGAGGCCGTTAAACAAGCCAAGTTAATCGCACCAAATATGACCTTACAGTTTGTTGCCTTCCCTGGTAGTAAATTTTCAAGTAATCAGCATTACGCCATTTTCTTGCATGGCAATACGCCATTAACAAAGGAGCTTATTACTCCTGTATTGGTTGATGCAACTAATGGTGACGTAATTGGACTAACTGAAATGCCTTGGTATGGCAAAGTACTCTCTTTATCAAGGCCACTGCATTTTGGAGACTATGGGGGATTATTTCTTAAAATATTATGGGCAATACTTGATATCATCACCATTATTATTCTAGGCAGTGGGCTGTACCTTTGGTATCAAAAGAATAAAAAAACTAATTTTAATACAACCAGTAAAAAAAGTGCGGAGTAGCTTACTGATGGCCAAACAGCTTTCTCTTTGGCAAATTTTCAAGTTGCCAATTATCTTATTTATACTTTCTATAACAGGCATAGTTGCCGCTTTGCTTGTTGATGGCGAAATTGACTTACTTGCAAGCTTAGCGCTCGCCTCAACCCTGATAGTCACCGCGTGGTATATCTTAAAGTAAAAAAGACTCCCAAATACACAGCTAAACTGCTGTGTTAGAGCGTAACTGGATATCTATTCGGCTCTCTATTTTCATGTAGTGAGTCGCTCTATTTTTTATAGAAAATTCAGAATACGAACTGAGAACAGCCCTATCAATACTTAAATTGACTTTATCCCCAAGAACTCGACGGTTAATGCCGGTGGAAAAATGATCCCAGAGTAAGTAGGCTACAGTGTAGGTATGGTAGTCCCTCCGAGCTTAATAGAGAGTATAATACCAATCGACTTAAATATTTAACCATTCTAGCGAGCTAAATAAAGCGCTAACTGCGTTATAATTTTTCATGTAGAACAACTACATGTCAAAATTTACGCCTTGTTATCACGTCATTTATCTGTCGCTATAAATGGTCAGTAACTTAACACGATTGGTATAAACAACTGTATGAGATGCCTGCTGAGAAAGATGTTGAGCAGTTAAAGACTAATTAACTCAGTCATGGTTTTGTCAGTTTAAGTAAAAACTAAAAAGACATATGAAAACGTGAATTACAAAGCGTATCCAAATGGGTTTTAGAAGTTAGCTTTCAATTTAGTGTAAGTGCAGGATATTTAAGGGAGATAAATGGTCGGTATGGAGAGATTCGAACTCTCGACCCCTGCCACCCCATGACAGTGCGCTACCAAGCTGCGCTACATACCGACGTTGCAAGCAATAGTACGTATATTTTTTCAAAAATCAATAAGCTTTTGTTTATTTGAACATTTATTAAACGTACTAAGCGAAATAAATTTTCTGCGGTTAGTTTATCCAGTCATTGATCGATTTATACATCGTATCTCGTAGCATAGGTTGAGCAGTTTTGTTAGGGTGTATGTTGTCGTTTTGCATTAGGTTTTTATCTGCAGCGATATCAAGCACGAAAAACGGCATTAAATGGCTATCGGTTTCATCAGCAATAGTGGCAAAACTTGCGGTAAATTGCCCGGTATAACGTGGTCCATAGTTAGGTGGAATGTGTATTTCCATAATTGCTACTTTGGCATCGGCTTGTTTGCTCTTATTGACTAAACTTGTTAGGTTTTCTTTCAGCCGTTTAATTGGAAAGCCACGTAGGCCGTCGTTACCACCGAGCTCGATAAGTACATGGCTAGGTTGAAATTCATTGAGTAGAGCGTCTAAACGACGCAGTGCGCCACCGGTGGTTTCGCCACTGATACTGGCATTGATCAGTTGTATAGATGCTTGTTCAGCATCATATTTATCTTGTAACAACTGAACCCAGCCTTGTTCTTGTTTTAACCCGTAGGCGGCACTTAAACTGTCTCCTAAAATTAAAATTGTGTTGTCAGCTGCTGCAGTAAGTGGTTTGATTACTAACAGTAAAACGAATATAAAACGTAGGATTGAATACATCATATGTCAGCGCTATCTCAATTAAATATTATTCAGGTTAAAGATCTTTCAAAAACGGTTACTACCCTTGAAGGGGATTTGCCCATCCTCAGCGACATCACCTTTAATGTCAAGTCTGGGGATTCAGTGGCGGTGGTTGGTACATCTGGCTCTGGCAAGTCAACCTTACTTAGTTTACTAGCAGGTCTGGATCAGTCAACGCAAGGTTCAATTTATTTAGACGGCGAGCCATTGCATGAACTTGATGAAGAAGCACGTGCAGCACTCAGAGCAGCTAAAGTGGGTTTTGTATTTCAATCTTTCATGTTAGTGCAGAGTTTAACCGCACTTGAAAACGTAATGCTACCTGCTGAGCTTGCAGGCGAAAAAAATGCCAAACAGCAGGCACTTGAGTTACTTGAAAAAGTGGGCTTGAGTCATCGTGTTGAGCATTACCCATCGCAACTCTCTGGTGGCGAGCAACAACGTGTTGCTATTGCTCGAGCATTTATTGGCACGCCCAAAATATTATTCGCAGATGAGCCGTCCGCTAACCTTGATAGCAAAAATGGTAAATTAATAGAATCATTGTTATTCGACCTTAATAAAATGCACGGCACTACCTTAGTGTTAGTCACCCATGACGAAGCGCTGGCTGCGAAATGTCAGCATGTTTTGCAAATTGAAGCGGGGCAATTAGTTAAAAATACCAATGAGGCTGTGGCGAATGTGGGCTAAATTAGCGTTAAAATTATTTAGTCGTGAGTTTCGCCGTGGTGAACTCACGGTGATCTGTGCGGCAATATCGCTGGCGGTATTGACGGTATTAACACTTTCTATGGTAACTGACCGAATAGGGCAAAGCATTGCGCAAAAAAGCAGTGCCTTTATTGCTGCTGATCGTGTGTTGGCAAGTAATCATGTGCTACCCGATGAGTATTTAACGAAAGCCAGCGAGTATAATTTGCAAACCGCGCAGTTAACTTACTTTGATACTATGTTATTTGCTAATGATGAAATGCAATTAAGCTCAGTGAAGGCAGTATCGGAGCATTACCCACTAAAAGGTGAACTTAAAGTCAAAAGTAGTTTAACTGGTGAGATAGAAGTTGCTACGCAGGGACCATCGGTGGGTAATGTGTGGTTCAGTGAATCGGTATTTTATGCGTTAAATGTAAAAGTGGGTGATACCGTTGAGCTAGGGGCTGCACAATTTAATATCGAAAAAGTGCTAGTTGAAGAGCCGGATGCGCCATTTAATATTTTTTCGAGCAGTCGTCGTGTGTTGTTAAACAATCAAGACGTAGAAAAAACCGAAGTTATTCAACCTGGCAGCCGTGTTTTTTACCGTCAATTGTACAGCGGCGATGAAGGTGATATTAGCGACTTTTATGGGTGGCTAAAGCCACAAATAAAAGAAAACCAGCAATGGTACGGAGTAAAAGACAGACAATCGCCTATTGCTAATAGCTTAAACCGCGCTGAAAGTTTTTTATTACTCGCGGGGTTATTAGGGATTATTTTAGCGGCAGTGGCCATTGCGGTGTCGGCTAAACGTTATTGTGAGCGCCAATATGACCCTGTTGCGATGATGAAAACGCTCGGTGGTAGCCGCGCGATGATCCGCAAAATCTACTTACTGCACTTATCTTTAGTGTGTGGTTTATCGGTGATCCTTGGTTTAGCAATTGGTTATGGCTTACAAGAAATTGCCACTGGCTATTTGGCAAAATCAATGAATAACACTTTGCCAGCGGCGGGTTTAAAACCTTGGTTTGTCGCGATCAGCACAGGTGTAATATGTGCCGTGATGTTTTCAATCAAACCGTTATTAGACTTATTTGATATTCCACCGCTTAGAGTATTACGCCGTAACTTGGGCGATAAGTTGTTAGTGAGTAAAGTGCATTTAGGCATGTCGGCTGTGACGGTATTTTTACTCATGTGGCTATTTAGTAATAACTTAAAAATCACCGCTATTTTATTTGTATCAACGTTGATTTTAATCGCTATCTTATTTTTGCTCTCGCGGTTGATCTTCGGTGGTGGTCGTAAGTTAGGCCTGCGTCCAGGTAGTAGCTGGTCACTTGCGATTGCCTCTATTCAAAAACGTGCCAATGCCAATGCGGTGCAGTTGATCAGTTTTTCACTTGCTATAAAACTGCTGTTATTTTTAGTGGTACTTAAAAATGATATGATCGCGGATTGGCAGTCGCAACTACCTAGCGACGCGCCAAATGCCTTTTTGGTTAATATCACTGAAACAGAATTACCAGATGTTAATGCGTTTTTAGAACAAAAGAACATTCAGGTGTCTGACTTTTATCCAACTGTGCGAGGGCGTGTAAACGCAGTGAATGGCGAACTGGTTGCCCGTGAAGTGTCATTACAAGATAACGAAAAGAAAGACGAAGAAGCCCGCTCAGGTATAGGTCGCGAGCTTAATCTTACTTGGCTTGAGCAAGCGCCTGCACAAAATGAGATCATTGATGGTAAGTGGTTTGCTGATAACGCGACCGCGGAGGCGTCAATAGAAGAGTCTATGCTTGAACGCTTAGATGTAAAACTTGGTGATACCTTGACCTTTTTAATCGGTGCACAGTCGTTTGATGCCAAAATTACCAGTGTTCGTAAAGTGAATTGGGCAACGCTAAAGCCTAACTTCTTTATTATTTTAAGTCCTGATGTTTTAGCGGATTTTCCGGCAACCTATATTTCATCGGTACGAATTAATGCCGAGCAAAAACGCGACTTTAGTCAATTATTACGTAGTTACCCAACCATCAACGCCATCGACGTAGATAGTTTTGTCACTCAAATACGCTCAACTATTTCGCAAGTATCCCTAGCAATTGGTTTTGTATTAGCGATTGTGGTGTTGTGCGGCGGCTTAGTATTGATCTCACAAGTACAAGCAAGCTTGGGTGAGCGGATGCAAGAAATTGTTATATTGCGTACCTTAGGGGCAAAAGGACGGTTAATAAAAAATGCGACCTTGTATGAATTTTTATTACTCGGCAGCGCAGCAGGCTTCGTAGCTGCGTTGGTTAGCGATGTTGCCTTATTAATCGTGCAACGTGAGATGTTCGATTTAGCCGGTAAGCTGCACCCACATATTTGGTTAATTGGGCCAATAGTAGGGGGCATGTTTGTAGCATCTCTAGGTTACTTCATGATAGCCCGAACCATGCGTAAAAATACTCAAGGTTTGCTGCGCTCTTTAGCCTAACAGGTTAGCAATTGAACAAGCCCGTTTTTACGGGCTTTTTTGCACTGGTAATTTATACAGTGCTCTGGCATTATTACTGCAATTAATTATTTATTTATACTGATTGGGCACGTATTGGCTATTATTTTAGGGATTGATCCTGGCTCGCGTTTAACTGGTTATGGGGTAATTGCCCATCAAGGGGCTAAATTTACTTATTTAGGTAGTGGCTGTATTAAATTGGCTGATCATGATTTTCCCATTCGATTAAAAATGATTTACCAAGGTGTTAGTCAACTGATTGAGCAATTTTCGCCGGATCACTTCGCTATCGAAAAAGTGTTTATGGCGCATAACCCAGATTCAGCATTAAAACTGGGGCAAGCCCGTGGTGCGGCAATAGTAGGCGCAGCTATCGCAGAACTGCCCGTTTTTGAGTATTCTGCGCGGCAAATAAAACAAGCCGTAGTGGGTAATGGTGGTGCCGATAAAAGCCAAGTACAGCACATGGTTAAAAATATTTTAAAATTGCCCGGTACCCCGCAAGCAGACGCCGCCGATGCATTGGCAATTGCAATATGCCATGCTCATTCAGATCAAAATTTAATAAAACTAGCGGGCAGTGCCAGTAAAACCGTTAGAGGACGATTAAGGAAATAACATGATAGGTCGCTTAAATGGCATTTTAGTCGAAAAACAACCGCCAGAAATCTTACTTGAAGTAAGTGGAGTGGGTTATGAAGTAAATATGCCAATGACCTGCTTTTATGATCTGCCTAATATTGGCGAGCAGGCCATTGTATATACGCATTTTGTAGTGAGAGAAGACGCACAATTATTGTTTGGTTTTAATAATAAAACTGAACGCGCATTATTTAGAGAGTTATTAAAAGCGAACGGCGTAGGGCCTAAACTCGGTTTAGCGATTTTGTCTGGTATGTCTGCTAAACAATTTGTGAACTGCGTGAATAATGAAGATGCCACAAGCTTAGTTAAGCTCCCTGGAGTTGGCAAAAAAACCGCTGAGCGCTTAGTACTAGAAATGAAAGATCGATTGAAAGATTGGGGTAATGACTTATTCACGCCATTTAGTGATAATGCGGTGATAGAGCCTGCTGCCGATACGTTGATCGCAAATAATGCGGCAGATGACGCGGTTTCGGCCTTAGTGTCATTGGGTTATAAATTGGCGCAAGCACAAAAAACAGTAAAATCAGTAGCCAAACCTGATATGTCTACAGAGGTTCTTATTAAAGAATCTTTAAAATCAATGTTGTGAGTAAACCATGATTGAAGCGGATCGTTTAATTGATGCGACAGAACAAAGTAATGAAGATGTTGTTGATCGCGCTATACGGCCAAAACTATTAGCCGATTACACAGGTCAGCCCCATGTTAAACAGCAAATGGAAATATTTATAGAGGCGGCTCGAACCCGTGGTGAAGCACTCGATCATTTATTAATATTTGGCCCTCCAGGGTTAGGTAAAACCACCTTGGCGAATATTGTTGCGAACGAGCTGAATGTCAGTATTAAAACCACATCAGGCCCGGTACTTGAAAAAGCAGGGGACTTAGCCGCGCTACTTACCAATCTTGAAGAAGGTGATGTACTGTTTATAGATGAAATACACAGACTTAGTCCTCAAGTTGAAGAGATTTTATATCCTGCCATGGAAGATTACCAACTTGATTTAATGATTGGTGAAGGCCCTGCAGCACGGTCAATCAAGCTTGATTTACCTGCCTTTACACTCATTGGCGCCACTACGCGGGCAGGCTCGTTAACATCACCGCTGAGAGATCGCTTTGGTATTGTGCAGCGCTTAGAATTTTATTCTGTTGCTGATCTCTCAACCATAGTAGGGCGTTCAGCACATTATTTAAATTTACAAATGTGTGATGATGGCGCAGCTGAAATAGCGAAACGCTCTCGTGGCACTCCGCGTATTGCAAATCGATTATTGCGTCGAGTACGTGATTACACGCAAGTAAAATCAGATGGAACTGTTAATGCTGAAGTAGCAGAGCAGGCGCTGAACATGATTGATGTTGATAAAAGTGGTTTTGACTACATGGATCGTAAATACTTGCTTGCCATCATAGAAAAATTTATGGGTGGCCCTGTAGGCTTAGATAACTTAGCAGCCGCCATCGGTGAAGAAAAAGAAACCATCGAAGATGTGATTGAACCATACTTGATCCAGCAAGGTTTCATACAGCGAACTCCACGCGGGCGGATTGTGTCTGATAACGCTTACCATCACTTTGGCTTATTAGCAAAGCAACAGTAAATCTCACTTCCAGTGGTTATACGCGCATGTATAGCCACCTATAGTTGTCTTTTTAACCGCTTAGCCTATGTACATAGGTATTTAGTTGTTGTAACAAATATAATTCACATGCTGTTAAGTTTGTAAACGATATTGTATCCCACATAGCGCGGCGCTTAGCTTTTATTTAGGGCAAAAAAAAAGCCCGCATAAAGATGCGGGCAAACAACAAGTTGAAGGAAGTAATCTAGGGAACACAGCTTAAACTCATCAAGTTTTATCAAGAGGACTTTAAGCTTAGCAATACGAAAAATCAGATTCATATTGCAAAGAACTGGGCTTCATGAAGTATTCATTACTGCGCTAGCTCGGTATGTGAGAATAATACGCAATAGTTGTTTTTTGTTCAAACTAGAAAAATTTAATTTTCAGATAAAAAAAACTAATAGCTAGACTTTTTTGTTTTCTTTATTTGTGTTCATAAAATTCACAGAAAGTTATTAGTTTGTTGAATTTATGAAACTTTATTTAGTTGGTTGGTTTTTAAACGGATTAGTTAAACTGTCCTGTTTTAAACTTTAAATGGTGCTTTTGCGTGGTTATGCACACATAGTGAATAAACGCAGTGTTTTATAGAGTTTTTGTTGATAAATACGCACCGTGCCAGAATATTTATCTAGGTCGTTGGAAATAGAGCTTGAATTGCGTTGGCTGATTTAGCTAAATAAAAAGTTGCAGACCTGCTTTTCAACGTTTTTTGTTGCTAATTCACAGCAATAGCGTTGTCAGTAACGAGCTGAATAGATACACTAGTTGCAACTTTAGGCCAACCTGTTGGTCTGATAGCTAGCGTATAAAGAAATGGTATTTTTACAAGAAATCTTATTAGGAGTTTAATGTGGGTTCAGGGCTTAATTTTTTAGATTTAATTCTAGAAGCAAGTTTTCTTGTGCAGTTGGTAATGTTGGCACTCGTTGCAATGTCAGTCATGTCATGGGCAATAATTTTTCAACGTAAGAAAGCTATTTCTGATGCGTTAACACAAGCAAAACGTTTTGAACAAAAGTTTTGGTCTGGCATCGATTTAAGTAAACTTTACAACGAAATATCGTCACGCAGTGGTAATTCAAGTGGTATAGAAGCATTGTTTATTGCTGGCTTTAAAGAATTTGCACGCCATAAAAAAACATCGTTTCAAAGTGCCAGTATTGTAATGGAAGGTACACACCGCTCAATGCGTGTGGCTTTATCTCGTGAAATTGAAAAACTAGAATCAAGCTTATCGTTTTTGGCAACGGTTGGCTCTATTAGCCCTTATATTGGTTTATTTGGTACTGTGTGGGGCATAATGAATGCCTTTATCGCGCTGGGTGAAGTTAAGCAAGCAACCTTACAGATGGTAGCACCAGGCATTGCCGAGGCGTTGATAGCTACAGCAATGGGTCTATTTGCAGCAATCCCAGCTGTAATTGCCTATAACCGCTTTGCTAACAAAGTTGAAAAACTTGAGTCTCACTACATTAACTTTATGGAAGAGTTCGCGAATATTTTACACCGTCAAGCAGCTACACAAATAGAGGCAAAAGCGAATGTATCAGCGTAAGAAACGTCGTCCTGTTGCAGAGATAAACGTAGTTCCTTATATAGATGTAATGTTGGTATTATTGATCATCTTTATGGCAACAGCGCCTTTGATCACTCACGGTGTTAAAGTTGATTTACCAAAAATGGAAGAATCAGATTTAGTTGATACTAAAGATACACCGCCAATTATTGCCTCTATTGATTCGCAAGGTAAGTACTATGTAAGCATTGGTACTGATCCTGAGGAGCCTATGGAAGCTTTAGATGTTGCTGCAGTGATCAAATTACAATTAATGAAAAATCCAGAAACGCCAGTAATGATCAAAGGATCAGGCAAAGTATCGTACCAAGAGGTATTGTTACTAATGGACTTTTTGAAAAACGCAGGCGTACCTTCGGTAGGTTTAATGACTGAATCATTTGAAGGGAATAAAAAATAGTATGGGTGCTTCAGTAGTAAAATCAGTGTTGTTGCACCTTGCGATTATAGGCGTGCTAATTGGCACTGCAAATTTTCATACTTCAGCACCTTCAGTAATGGAAGTAACATTAAATACTGCCATGCCTGAGGCTGAGAACGCGGTGTCAGCGGTGACTGTTGACCAAAAAATGGTTGAGCAAAAGATTGCTGAGTTAAAACGTCAAGAAGATGATAAAAAACGTGCTGAAGATAAACGTATTCGTGATTTAGAGCGCCGTGCATCGGATGCTCGTAAGCAACGTGAAGCAGAAGATAGACGAATTAAAAAATTAGAGCAAGAGCGTCGCGCGAAAGAGAAAGAAACCGCACAAGCACAAGCACAGGCGAAAAAAGCCCGCGAAATTGAGCAAAAAGAACGTGAAAAAGCACAGCAAGCTGAAAAGCAAAAAGAGCAAGCTGAACTCGCTGCGAAAGCGGCTGCTGAAAAACGCAAAGCTGAAGAAGAAGCACTTAAAAAGGCGGAAGCAGAGCGCAAGCGTCAAGAGCAAGAAGCTAAAGAGCGTGCAGAAGCTGCTGAAGCCGCGCGTCAAAAAGCATTACAAGAACAAATGTTGCAAGAACAGCTAGCGTCAGAGCAAGCTGCACGTAATAAAGTTCGTCAACAACAAGTTGGCACTGAGGTTGATAAATACAAAGCATTAATAATGGCGCGGATCCAGCAAAACTTATTAATCGATGAAAAAATGAAAAATCAACAATGTCGTGTCAATATACGTCTAGGCTTTAATGGCTTGGTAACGCAGGTTAAATCATTAGGCGGTGATAAGTTAGTATGTGAAGCGGCGCTTAGAGCGGTGCGTATGGCTGATACGCTGCCAGTTTCTAAAGATAAAGATGTGTTTGAGCAATTAAAAAATATTAACTTAACAATTAAGCCACAATTTTAAAGGAATGGTATGTTCAACAAGTTGAAAACAGTTTGTTTAATTTTCGTTTTAGGCTTTGCTGGTGTTGCCAATGCAGCACTTGAAATAGTCATCACAGAGGGTATTGATGGAGCACGGCCTATTGCTATTGTGCCATTTAAATACAAGGGTGTTGGGCCAATTCCGCAAAAGCTCAGCACTGTAATTGCTGCTGATTTAATGCGCAGCGGAAAGTTTAAACCAATTGATGTAAATGAGATGCCGCAGTTGCCTAGTAAAGATGCAGACGTTGACTATGCTGCATGGGTAAATAAAGGTGTTGAAGCTATTTTAGTAGGTGAAGTTGAACAACAAACTGATGGCCGTTACTTAGTGCGTTATGAGTTGGTTGATGTTATTCGTGGTCAAATCACTGGCGGCGAAACGCAAATGATGAGCAATGGCAAGCTAATTAAAAGCCAAGATCATATTCAAGAAGCACGCGAGAGTGTAATTAGTGATACTGGCTTTAGACGTTATGCACACCGCATTAGTGATGTTATTTATGAAAAACTCACTGGTGAACGTGGCGCATTTTTAACTAAAATTGCGTATGTTATCGTGCGTGATGATGAACCTAAGCCGTATCAGCTAGTGGTAGCCGACTATGATGGTTTTAACGAGCAAGTATTGTTGCGCTCGCAAGAGCCATTGATGTCACCAGCGTGGTCACCTGATGGTACCAAGCTTGCGTATGTAACATTTGAGAATCGTCAAAGCCAAATTTATATCCAAGATTTATACTCAGGCAAACGTGAGTTAATCACTAGCCATCAAGGTATTAACGGTGCACCGCAGTTTTCGCCAGACGGCAAAAAATTACTTTTGGTACTATCAAAGGACAGAAACGGCGCAACAGAAGTGTATATGCTAGACTTAGCAACACGTAAAGAAACCCGTTTGACTAACCACCGTAGTATAGATACTGAACCGTCTTGGCATCCTAATGGTCAAGATATCGTGTTTACCTCTGAAAGGGGTGGTAATGCTCAGATTTATAAGTTAAATTTACAAACAGGTAGGTCACAACGAATGACCTTTGACGGTGACATGAATCTAGCAGGTTCAGTTACCCCTGATGGCAAAGAATTAGTGATGGTTAACCGTACCAACGGGCAGTACCATCTCGCTAAGAAAGAGCTGGCTACAGGCGCATTTCAAGTGTTAACGCGAACGCGCCTAGATGAATCACCGAGCATAGCGCCAAACGGTTCGATGATCATTTATAGCACGCTTCATAATAATAAGCAGGTACTAGCGCTAGTATCAATGGACGGTCGCTTTAAAGCACGGTTACCTGTGCTAAATGGACAAGTAAAGGCACCTGCGTGGTCGCCTTATTTACAATAATATTTGCTGGTTTACTCAATATAGGAATCTACTCAATGCAACTTAATAAAATACTTAAAGGCCTGCTAATTGCTGTGCCAGTTATGACACTAGCAGCTTGTAGCTCATCTTCAGATATCGATGAAGGTGCAGCAAATCAATCAAATCAAGCAACTGTAGAGCAAACAGCGAATACTGATACAGTTGAAGTGGCTACATTGACGCCAGAGCAACAAGCACAAGAAGAACTTCGTCAGAAGTATGACGAATTACGTAAAGAACAAATTATTTACTTTGATTTTGATAAAGCAACAATTCAAGGTCAGTACGGTGAATTACTTCGTGCACACGCAGAGTTTTTAGTTAAAAACCCATCAGTTAAAGTATTAATTGAAGGTCATGCTGATGAACGTGGTACACCTGAGTACAATATTGCTCTTGGTGAGCACCGTGGCCAAGCAGTTGAAAAATACCTACAAAGCTTAGGTGTTTCAGCAAGCCAAATGTCAGTAGTGAGCTATGGTGAAGAAAAGCCAATGGTTAAATCACGTACTGAATCTGCTTTCGCTAAAAACCGCCGTGCGGTACTAGTTTACTAAGATTAGAGACATTATGAAGCCGAAAATTATTTTGGCAGCCATGATATTGAGCGGGAGCACCCACGTTTGGGCTGCTCCCGCTCCTGTTTCAGAAGCTGCGAGTTCACAATCGAGTATAGAAAAACGCCTTGCTGCCCTTGAAAACATGATGCAGTCGCGTAACTTGTTACAAGTTGAGTTACAACAACAGCTTAATGTACTGCAAGATGAAGTGAGCCAAGTTCGTGGGATCACCGAAGAGCAAACCTATAAACTAGAAAAAGTGTTACAGCGTCAGCGCGAGCTTTATCAAGAAATTGAAAATCGTGTTAGCCAAGCTTATTCACAACCTAGTGCATCCAGTGCTGATCAATATGCAGACCCTGTTCCATCGCAAGCAATTAGCTCAGATCTGTCCGAGAATGAAGCTTACGAGCGCGCAGTAGCATTAATAATGAAAGACAAGCGTTACGATCAGGCAATTCCAGAGTTTCAAACCTTTTTAACAACGTACCCAAACTCTGTGTATGCATCAAACGCTCATTATTGGTTAGGGCAATTACTGACAATTAAAAATGATCCAGTAAAAGCGTCGGAACACTTTAAAGTTGTTGTCAATGAATTTCCAAATTCAAATAAACGTCCTGATGCAATGTTGAAGCTTGGTACTTTGTTACAAGAACAAGGTTTAGCTGAGCAAGCATTAAAAACGTTGAGTGATTTGATCAATCAATACCCAAGTACAACTGCTGCAAAGTTGGCCACTGATCGCATTGCAAAAATGTAGAATCAGCTTGATTAGACTGCTTTTTGTCATAAGCGGTCTAAAATTGGTCAACTAGACATAAAAACTTAAAAAAAGAGACATTTTCTGTTGCACTCATTTTTTAAATAAGTATTATAAGCGCCCGCAGCAAACGAATGGTTCAACCACTCAAATTGCGGCAAAAAGAGCGGGTCATTAGCTCAATTGGTAGAGCAGTGGACTTTTAATCCATTGGTCGATGGTTCAAGTCCATCATGACCCACCATTCTTTATTCGGCTTTATGCTATAAGTTGAATGGTTTCAATCGGCGGATTTACGCAGGCTTTTATAAGCACCAGAGCGGGTCATTAGCTCAGTTGGTAGAGCAGTGGACTTTTAATCCATTGGTCGATGGTTCAAGTCCATCATGACCCACCATTCTTTATTTGGCTTTATGCTAAGAGTTGAATGGTTTCAATCGGCGGATTTACGCACGCTTTTAAAAGCACCAGAGCGGGTCATTAGCTCAGTTGGTAGAGCAGTGGACTTTTAATCCATTGGTCGATGGTTCAAGTCCATCATGACCCACCATTCTTTATTTGGCTTTATGCTAAGAGTTGAATGCTTTCAATCGGCGGATTTACGCACGCTTTTATAAGCACCAGAGCGGGTCATTAGCTCAGTTGGTAGAGCAGTGGACTTTTAATCCATTGGTCGATGGTTCAAGTCCATCATGACCCACCATTCTTTATTTGGCTTCATGCTATAAGTTGAATGGTTTCAATCGGCGGATTTACGCAGGCTTTTACAAGCACCAGAGCGGGTCATTAGCTCAGTTGGTAGAGCAGTGGACTTTTAATCCATTGGTCGATGGTTCAAGTCCATCATGACCCACCATTCTTTATTTGGCTTTATGCTATAAGTTGAATGGTTTCAATCGGCGGATCTACGTAGGCTTTTACAAGCATCAGAGCGGGTCATTAGCTCAGTTGGTAGAGCAGTGGACTTTTAATCCATTGGTCGATGGTTCAAGTCCATCATGACCCACCATTCTTTACAGTGTACAGAATGGTTTTAATCGGCGGATCTACGTAGGCTTTTACAAGCACCAGAGCGGGTCATTAGCTCAGTTGGTAGAGCAGTGGACTTTTAATCCATTGGTCGATGGTTCAAGTCCATCATGACCCACCATTTGGTATTTCCTCTTTGCGTAAAGTTACTCTCCTTGTATTTCATAAGTTTCATTCGGCACAATTAATGAGCTCACTGCTAAAATATAAATTAGTGTTCTCTGCAATTGCTCCTGCATTGCTCTACCTCCTGCATCCATGCAGTCGTACATAAAAAATTACTAACGTTGTTAGCGCTTTATTTAGCCCGCTTAAATGGTTTAATAGTTAAGTCGAGTGGTATTTATGAGCACTACTGTTATTTAGTTTTATATTCTCGTATAATTCGCCCCATAAATGCACTGTAGATTTAAGTGGTCGAGAAATGAGTTTAGCTCAAACTATTATGCCTGAAGGTTATATCTTTCCTCCTAAGCCAGCTCCGTTGAACGTTGATGAGCAAGCGCAATACAAAGCACGTATCAAACAACTATTGATTGATAAGAATGCTGTATTGGTTGCCCATTATTATACTGATCCTGAAATTCAAGCACTTGCGGAAGAAACGGGCGGTTGTGTTGCTGACTCGTTAGAAATGGCGCGCTTTGGCGCTAAACACGATGCTGACATGATCATTGTCGCGGGTGTGCGCTTTATGGGTGAAACAGCTAAAATTTTAACCCCGAATAAAACTGTCGTTATGCCAACGCTTGCTGCAACCTGCTCACTAGACATTGGTTGCCCGATTGACGAGTTTTCTGCATTTTGCGATCAATACCCTGATCGTAAAGTGGTTGTGTATGCTAATACATCAACAGCTGTTAAAGCACGTGCCGATTGGATCGTCACCTCATCGTGTGCGCTTGAGATTGTTGAACACTTAGATGAAATGGGCGAAAAAATCATCTGGGGCCCAGATAAACACTTAGGCGCCTATATTCAAAAGAATACTGGGGCTGATATGATCATGTGGAATGGCGCATGTATCGTACATGACGAGTTCAAAACCAAAGCCTTAAAAGACATGAAAGCGCTGTATCCAGATGCGGGTGTATTAGTGCACCCAGAATCACCAGCCGAAATTGTTGCTCTAGCTGATGCAGTCGGTTCAACCAGTCAATTAATTAAAGCTGCGCAAACAATGGATAACAAAAAGTTTATTGTGGCCACCGACCGCGGCATTTTTTATAAAATGCAGCAGCTTTGCCCAGATAAAGAATTTGTAGCCGCACCAACAGCAGGTGAGGGCGCAACCTGTAAAAGTTGTGCGCATTGCCCATGGATGGCAATGAACGGCCTCAAAGCGATTGAGGAAGCGTTATTAGATGCAACTGGCAAAGAAGTGTTTGTAGATATGGACCTTCGTGAAGGCGCACTCAAGTCGCTTAATCGCATGCTTGATTTCTCAGCGTCACTTAAGCGCTAAACTTGGTTATAAAGATAAGGCCGCTGATATTGCTCTCAGCGGCCTTTTTTGTTTGTTTACTAAGCAGTTAATTGGCAAAAGGGAAAAACACCTTGCACCACTGAGCGTGATTACATACTATTACGTCGCGTTATAAATTAACGCTTGCGGTGAGGTGGCTGAGTGGCTGAAGGCGCACGCCTGGAAAGTGTGTTTAGGTTAATCCCTAACGAGGGTTCGAATCCCTCCCTCCCGCCATTAGATTCAAAAAAAGCGACCTTGGGTCGCTTTTTTGCTTTATACGGTTGTATGATTAATAGCGTTTTTTAGGTGCTTTAAGTTGGCTATCAAATTCATCAGGAAATAAAATGGTGCCGTCGTCTTCTTCAGTGGGGAATACGGCAATGAGTAGGTCGTCTTGCTCAAGGCCTGGTGTCCAACGTGATTGCCAATCTTTTAATGGAATGGCTTTTGCTGTGCAGTTTTCCCATTCACCAGTAGCCCATGCTTCGGCGTAAATACGCTCTGGCCATACTGGAACACAATCATCATCTTCGTTGGCAAGCATTACACAGCCATCTTCGTCATTTAGTATCCACACTTGTTTGAACTCTTGCACGGTTTCAAACATAAAGGCGAGTCTTTTTTTTGCTCCTAAATTTAAGATTGTCTCAAACTTCTCAGATGCTGCTAAAATTGCATTACTCATTGCTCGGCTCTCTCTTGAATGGCTTTAGTCTTAGTATATTGACTAATATGACATTATGTCGATTAGTTTAAAATTAATTACAGATTGCGTGGTATAAATCATTTGCTAACTGTTGCAAATCGTGTTCACAGCGGTTAGTTAGTGCGTAAGTTCTTAGGCCATACAAACCCATAGTTAAAAAACGAGCAAGTTGTTCACCAGTGCGTGTATTGGCTATTTCACCTTGTTCAATAGCCCGCTTAAATTGTATGGCAAGGGCATTTTCGTAGGCGTTTAAATTTGCCATCAGCGCTTGGCTTATTTGCAGATCTTGCCCTTCAACTTCACTTATACTTTTAGTGAGTAAGCATACTTTCATGGCATCACCGCTGATACATTCAGCAATGATGGAGTCTAAATATAGGCGCAAACTCGGCAAAACCGGCATTTGATCACAAAAAAGAGCCGTGAATTGTTGATTACGATCAGCTTGATATTGCTCAATAGCGGCTAAAAAAATACCTTTTTTATTACCAAATGCAGCATATAAAGAACCGGGATGGAGGGCCGTTACTTGCGTTAATTTTTGCATGCTGGTTTTCGCGTAACCACATTGCATAAAAGCAAGCATCGCTTGGCGCAATACATATTCGCGGTCAAATTCGGCAACTCTCATAGCGCTCTCTTAGGGTAACTGGTGAACGCAGTTTACTTAATCTTGAACAAATATTCAAAATTAGACTTGAATGTTTTATGCTTCGCCCTTATCTTGAATATACATTCAAGATAAGGATTGATAATAATGACCACCGATCTACTGCAACCATTTAAACTTAATAACAGTATTGAATTACAAAATCGCATACTTATGGCGCCTTTAACACGCTGTATGGCGGACGATAACTTAGTACCAACCCAAGCGATGGTTGACTATTATGCACGCCGTGCAGAAGCCGGATTAATTATCAGCGAAGCCACGATAATCCGCCCAGATGCGCAAGGTTACCCAAATACGCCGGGGTTATTTACCAGCGAGCAAATTCAAGGTTGGAAAAAAGTAACAGAGGCAGTACATGCTAACGGCGGTAAAATATTTGCGCAGCTTTGGCATGTAGGTCGTGTTGCACATCCACACTTTTTTGATGGCGAAGTGTTAGCACCATCAGCAATTGGTGTTGAAGGCTCTGTACCACGGATGCGTGAATTAACCTATCAAACACCTAAGGCTGCAACTCTTGACGATATTCAAGGCTTAGTTGCCGATTATGCAAAAGCGGCAGAAAACGCAGTTGAAGCAGGGTTTGATGGCGTAGAAATTCACGGTGCAAATGGCTATTTGATTGATCAGTTTTTACACTTTGCTGCTAATCAGCGCAATGATGAATATGGCCAAACACCAGAGAATATGTCGCGTTTTGCATTAGCAGTGGTCGATGCTGTTATTGCTGCCATTGGGGCAGATAAAACGGCGCTGCGTTTATCGCCTGGTGCTTACTTTAATATGGATGAAGATAGCCGTGATAAAGCCGTATTTGATTATCTACTAAAACAATTAAATACTCGTGATTTGGCTTATTTACATGGTGGTATTTTTGATGACAGCATGCGCTTTGCAAGCCTTGAAGACAAAACTACCTCAGAGTATTTACGGGCTAATTATCAAGGTACCTTAGTGGGAGTGGGCAGTTATGACTTTGATACTGCAAAAGCTGCGATCAATGGTAATAAATTCGATTTAATCGCTATTGGCCGCCCATTTATTGCTAATCCTGATTACGTGAGCAAAATTGCTAATAACGAACAGTTAGTAGCATATGATGAAAGCATGCTAGCTGAACTGATCTAAGTACTAATACCAATCGACTTAAATATTTAACCATTCTAGCGGGCTAAATAAAGCGCTAACTGCGTTATAAATTTTTCATGTACGACTGCATGGATGCAGGAGGTAGAGCAATGCAGGAGCAATTGCCGAGAACAACTACATGTCAAAATTTATGCCTTGTTATCACTGTATTTACCTGTCGCTATAAATGGTCAGTAACTTAACACGATTGGTATAAAAAATTTAATTTATATGAATACCACCGCTTCTCGGTGGTATTTTTTTGCTTGCAGCAACAGCGGCATCAAGCAGGTTAAGGCATTGTTTTAAATAATTAACAATTCTAGGATAAATAAATTATACTCCAAAACAGCACTTAACTTTTGGAACTACTTTGTTGGTTAAAAAGCAATTCAATACACTGTTTTCTGTGTTTGCCCAATCACGGTATATTATTTCCCTACGTGAAGCATTCATTGCATTGATCCCGTATTTTGTAAGTTCAGCACTGGCCATTTTAGTATTAAACCTTGCTGTTAATTTTGCTTTTTTATCTCCCAACGATTTTTTGTATAACGTTATACAACACAGCTCAAATATCATTTCTGTATTATTTCCGCTGATGGTTGCACTGTCGGTAGGCTTTCACCTGTCTAAAAACTTAGGTAACAGTGCAGTGGTTGGCAGTATGCTAGCGTTAGTAGGGTTTTGCACGCACAGTGATTTTTTAGCGCTTAATAATGGCGAATTTGCTGTCAATGGCGCGGGCGCGTCGGCATATGCTGTTTTAGTGCCGTCATTAACCAGCTATTTGCTTATGTTGGGGTATAAATTGACTCCTAAACACTGGCTCGAGTTACCATTGCTCAGTGACTTTTTAAAAGAAAAACTATCTTTAATTGTGCCTTTTAGCTTGGCGTTTTTTGCTCTGTATTTAATTGTTCCCTTCATTGAATTGAGCGTGCAATCGGTTCTACTTTATATTGTCCCAAGTGGTGATGATAGCAGTGTAGCTATGCAATTATTTAAACGTATGATCATCGTCCACAGCTTTTGGTTTTTTGGTGTACATGGTGATAATGCGTATACAATGATGTTTGAGCAGCCGTTTTTACAACACGATATTGTGCCGGGTTTAACAGCAAAAACATTTTACGACACCTTTGTGTTGATTGGTGGTACTGGCTGTTTTATTGGCTTAATTGTCGCTGCGTTTCTGTTGCCAAATGGCAGTCATGAAAAAAGTATCGCAAAGATATCAATCCCGTTTTCGTTATTTAATTTCTGTGAAATCATTTTATTTGCATTGCCGGTATTTTTAAACCCGATGTTGCTAGTGCCTTTTATTTTAGTGCCATGTTTTAACTTTTTGGTCAGTTATTTTTTACTATCAAGTGGGGTTATAGGGTATCAGGAAGTGGCCATTAGTTGGATGACACCAACGATTATCAACGGTGCTATGGTTGGTACAGATGCAACCGCGCCTTTATATCAAGTGTTTTTGATCCTGTGTAATGCCTGTATTTATTACCCGTTTTTGCGGCTAAGCAGTGAAAAAAATAATTACCAAATGGCATTTAATAAACTAAGTAGCCAATTAAATGTGAACGAAGGCTTTGCGGCTAACTCTGAGCAGCGTTTTATTAAACAACAAAGAGCACAGAATTTGTCAAGTGCTCAGCTGACTACTGTGCTAAATACTATTTCAAATGCAAGGCTAGCCTTATATTATCAGCCACAAATAGATTTGAGCTCAGGTCAAGTGAGTGGTTTTGAAGCCTTGCTACGGTTACATAATAACGATGGAAGTGTCTCTGGTCCTTATTTTTTAGATACCCTGATCCTACACAAGCAAACTGATATTATTGATGGCTGGGTAATTAAGCAAGCGGCCCGTGATTTAACGCAGTGGCGCAATGTTGGTTTTAAGCCCAATATCAGTATTAATGTTAATCCTGATGTACTTACCAACACTGCAATGGTTGATAAAATATGCCAGCTGTTTGTTGAATTTGCAGAACAAGTAAAAATTGAAATCGTCGAATCCAGTTACCTTGAACAACAACTCATCGTGACACAGAATATAAACAAGCTGCGTGAGCATAATATCGAAACTGTGTTGGATGATTTTGGGACGGGGTATTCAAGTTTATCTATGTTGACACACTTTCCTGTGAAACACGTTAAATTAGACCGCCAATTTTTACTGCAATGCCAGCAAGATGCAGGTCGGATCCTCTATCAACAAGTAACAGAATTATTTGCCAAGCTTGGCTTTTCTGTTGTTGCAGAAGGAATAGAAACAGTCGCAGAAGAGCAGTGGGTGAAGAGCTTAGGGATCACCACCGCACAAGGCTGGTTATATGCTCCTGCCATGTTACGAAATGAAGTGATTACTTTTACGCAAACCCGTAATAACGCAAATAAAAGCTAAGACTGCCATAAAATTTCTATATTTTTTTAATTATTCCTTCAATATTCTGGACCTATTTTGTCATAAACTCCCGCCATACTGTGCCCGCATTCAAAATAACAATTGCAAATGGGACAATAATGCGTACTTTGACAAAACAATCAACTTTAAGCCTCGCTATTGCGTTGGTTTTTTCAACTAACAGCTATGCCAATAATGAAATAGAAGAAGTCACTGTAGTGGCTAAACCAACCAGTTACGCTAACAGTGTGATTGAACAATCTATGATTGAGCAGCAAAGCTCGGTATCAAGTGTTTTGGCGGTGATTGATAACTTGCCAGGCATAAGCATTAACGAAGGTGATGCGTTTGGTGGTGATGATTGGTCAACAACAATCACTATGCGTGGTTTTAGTATTGACGGTAATCAGCAACAACTAGGTATGACGGTTGATGGTATTCCAAATGGTGGCTCAAATTACGGTGGTGGTGCAAAAGCGAATCGTTACCTCGACAGTGAAAACCTTGCTACAGTTGAGGTAGGTCAAGGTACATCAGACATCGCATCGGCATCACTTGAGGCGTTAGGTGGTACATTTAACTTTGTTAGTAAAGATCCAAGTCTCGATAAAAGCACCACTTTTGCTTATACCAATGGTGATCATGATGCCTCACGCTATTATTTTAAACATGAAACAGGCACCATTTTTGATAATACACAAGCGTATGTAAGCTATTCGCAAACTGATACGAGCCGCTGGATAGGTGAGGGTAGCAATGGTGGTAAAGATAACCAACATGCTGAGGTTAAGTTTGTATCAAACTTTGATGCTTTAACCCTGACAGGGCGTTTATCCTATGATGATGTTAGCGAGACCAACTACAACAGTGTAAGCCTTGAGCAGTTTGCACAAACGCCAGATTGGGATCAACTTACGTGGAACTGGACAGGCACCCCGCATTTTGACCAGATGTTTGCAGAAGGTTGGGGCACGTTGCGTGAAAATACGTTAGGTTACTTAAAATTTGAATATGCTATTTCGCCTTCATCAATGCTCACATTCAGCCCGTATTACCATAAAAATTCAGGCCGAGGTGATTGGATCCCGCCTTATTTAACTTCTCCAGTTGATGAAAATGGTAACCCAACGACAGAGGGCGGCAGTAATGCAGGCTCCTATGGTTTTGTTGATAGTGACGGTAACCCTCTTGCGCCAAATGACGGCTGTACACAAAGTTTAAGTTGGCCGTGGGAATCTGGCCCAGGCTTAAATCCCGCCTGTTACTCAGCTGATGCCACGCCTGTTATGTCGTATCGACATACCCATTATGATAAAAGCCGTTTAGGCTTAACTGCTAACTACCAATTAACGCTTGGTATGCATGATATTGAAGCGGGTATTTGGTATGAGCAATCTGAGCGTGATGAATCCCGTGATTGGCATAAAGTGATTGATGCCCGTGTATATCATCATTTTGATAGCACTCCATATTGGACACAGTACAAAAACACCTTTGATACCGATACGTTCAAATGGTACCTACAAGACTCGATGGCGCTGGGGGATTTCACTTTAAATATTGGTGCTAAGCAATACCTAGTTGAATTACAAAAGTACGACCACTTTAATGATATCAGCTCAGATAAAGTAGATAGCGACTCAGATGTGTTATTTAGCGCGGGTGTGCTTTATCAGCTTAATAGTAGCACCGAGTTATTTACTAGCTACAGCGAAAACTTTGCAGCAATTAAAGATGGTGTACTTGAGCGTGACAGCTCAACGTTAACTGATATTGAGCCGGAAACTGCTGAAAATATTGATTTTGGTGTGCGTTATAACGCTGACCGTTTAAGTCTGACCGCAACGGCTTACTCAATTGAGTTTGAAAACCGTATCACTTTTATTGCACCAGGCAGTGATACCAGTGGTATTGATTACACAATAGGCACTAATGGTTCGTACATTAATGTGGGTGGTATTGAATCACAAGGTTTTGAATTATCAGCAAGCTATATGTTAACTAATGAGTGGAATATCTACACGTCATACACTAACAATAGCTCTGAATACGCTTCTGACGACCCAAGCTCATATGCAAATGGTGAGCTCATTGATGGTGCTGGACCAAGCTTTAGAGCGGGTGATGATGTGATTGATGCGCCAAGCGATATGTTTGTACTCTCTACTGACTACTACAGCGGTGATTTCCGTTTTGGTATTTCAGCTAAATACACAGGAGAGCGTTTAGGTGCATGGACGGATGAGCAAACCCGTGCTCGCAATGAGGTTGATGGTTATACCGTGATTGATTTTAATGCAGGCTACTACGCTGAAGTAAATGCTGGCGCATTTAAATCAATCGACATAGCGTTTGCAGTGACGAATGTAACAGATAAACAATATCTTGCCGGTGGCACCGGTAACGGTTCTACCTACTTTATTGGCGCACCGCGTACAGCGGCACTGACATTTACTGCTAACTTTTAAATCATAGTGTAAACACAAAGCCCATCATTGATGGGCTTTTGCGATTTTTACAGGTAAAAAATGAAAAAACTAATCAAACTAAATTTGTTAGGCATAGTGTTACTAACGAGCCAATTCGCTATAGCAGCGCAAAATGTAGTGTTAGTCACACTGGATGGCGTGCGTTGGCAAGAGGTATTTAATGGCGCAGATGCTAATTTGCTCAACAACCCTGATTTTGTCAAACGTAGCGACGAGTTAAAAGCCGAATTTTGGCATGAAGACACTCAGCAACGCCAACAATTGTTAATGCCTTTTATAACTCAAACAGTGGCAAAACAAGGAGCGATTATTGGCGACAGAAATAATAACTCCAAGATGTCGGTGAGTAATCCGTGGTATTTCTCATACCCAGGTTACAACGAAATTTTAACTGGGTTTGTTGATGAGGGCATTAACAGTAACGATAAAATTTTAAACCCCAACCAAACCATGCTGGAGTTGCTTGAGCAACAGGTTGAATATAAAAACAAAACGGCACTATTTGGTAGCTGGGATGTATTCCCGTTTATTGTCAATGATAAGCGCAGTGGCGTGTATGTAAACGCGGGCTTTATGCCAATTGCTGAGGGGTTATCAACCGATGCTGCGCTTTTAAATGCGATGCAAAATGAGATCCCAAGCCCTTGGCACAACGTACGTTTTGATAGCTTTACTTACCGTTTTGCGAAAGCGTATATGTTGGCTAACAAGCCAAAACTATTGGTGATAAGTTTAGGTGAAACCGATGATTTTGCGCACGATGGTCATTATGATCAGTATTTAAAATCAGCCAAACAAAATGATGCATTTATTCAAGACTTATGGCAAACCATTCAAACAACGCAGGGTTATAAAAATAACACCACGCTTATCATTACCACCGATCATGGCCGTGGTAGTCACGCAAATGATTGGCAGCATCACAGCTCTAAGCAGGCTTTAGCAAAATCAGAGCAAGGACGTAAAGCATTTCCTGAAGGAATAATTGGCTCTGATCATATCTGGTTTGCTGCAATAGGCCCTACCATTAAAGCCACAGGTTTGCTTAAAACTAGAGCAGAGCTAAAACAAGCGCAAGTTGCTGCTACAGTATTAACAGCACTAGGTGAAGACCCGAAAAAGATAAACCCTAAAATGGCACCCGCAATTTTAGAGGTGCTTAAATGAAGCTATTATTTTCAACAGCAATGATCACCACAACACTTATATCATGTGCATTAGTGAGTTTTAGCGCTTTAAGTGCAGCAGAAAAAATAACGGCACCACAAAAAATCCTGTTTGGCTCCTGTAGTCATCAAGATAAAGCGATTCCTATCTTTGATGCTATTAATAAAGAAAAGGCTGATTTGTTTATCTTTTTAGGGGATAACATTTACGGCGACACCAATGATATGCAAGTACTGGCTGACAAGTACCAAAAATTGGGTGCGAAACCAGGCTTTAAAGCGCTTAGGGAGCAAACGCCGATTATCGCCATGTGGGATGACCATGATTTTGGGCAAAACGATGCAGGTAAAGAATACCCAGAAAAAGAGCAGTCACGACACATTATGCTCGATTTCTTCCAAGAGCCAAAAACATCAATTAGACGAACACGCCCTGATGGTATTTATACTTCGTACATGTATGGAAAAGGCAAGCAAACAGTGCAGGTGATCATGCCTGATTTACGCTGGAATCGTGATGCGCTTAATCATGTTAGCGAAGTCGAATATTACACTAAGCGCAAAGCAAACAATCAAGGACCTTACAGTCCAACGGATGTGAAAGGTGCATCAATGCTCGGTGAAGCGCAGTGGCAATGGTTTGAGCAAGAGCTGAAAAAACCTGCGGCAATCAAACTGATCAGCTCAAGCTTGCAGCTACTGCCTGATTTTACCGGCTGGGAATCATGGGCTAACTTTCCAGAAGATCGTGCACGTTTATTTGCACTGATCAAAAAACACCGTGTCAATGGGGTGATCATAATCAGTGGTGATACTCATTGGGGAGAAATTTCAAAATACAGTGCCAACCTCGATTACCCATTAACCGAAATGACCAGCTCAGGATTGACGGAAAAATGGAAAGACGTCAGCCCGAATAAGCACCGCGTTGGGCAGTTTACTCATGAGGTAAATTACGGTGATTTAAGTATTGATTGGCTGCAAGAAGACCCTGCAATTTCATTGAAGCTTAAAGGTATTGATGGCAAAACCATTATGCAAAGTCAATTTAGTTTATCAAGTATTAGCCCGTATAAATAAGCAAGGCGCTTGTTAAACTGCTCATAGCATCATGGATGAAGCTGTGAGCTTACTGTGTTTATATTTCAAGCTAAGCATCTGATTTATTAAAGCCAATTAACGACTTTGGCTACCCCTGTAATTGAAAATATCTTACACTGGTTTTATCTCAAGCAAGAACAGTGTCGCCATGCTCAATATTATTCAATCAAACCGAATGGAAGCCCTGCAAGCGCAGTTTCATTACCTGTTAAATAAATATCCTTTACCCAGTGTGTTTGATAAAGAAGTGGTGTTAGTGCAATCGCCGGGTATGTCGCAGTGGCTTAAAATAGGCTTGAGCGAACAACTCGGTATTGCTGCGCAGGTGGACTTTCCACTGCCTTCGAGCTTTATTTGGCAGCTTTATCAACAGCTATTGCCTAATGTGCCTAAAGAGTCGGCGTTTAACAAACCTAACCTTGCTTGGAAACTGTTTGCCATTTTACCAGCTTGTATTGATGAGCCACTGTATTTGCCACTAAAAACTTATTTGGCAGGCGATACAGACGGGCAAAAAACCTTTGCCCTGTGTGAAAAAATTGCTGACGTGTACGATCAATACTTAATGTATCGGCCGCACTGGATTGCAACTTGGGACAGTGGTGTTGATAAACTCGCTGATGTAGATATAAGCATAGCGCCTTGGCAGCCTGATCTGTGGCGGCGTATTGTTGAACACAGTAAAGGACTCGGCCAGAGTCAATTCCATCGTGCTAATATGCAAGGAAAATTACTCAGCGCACTTGAGTCAATGGACGCGAATTTATTGCCCAAGCGCATCAATTTATTTGGTATTTCTGCGATAGCCAACTCGCAGCTCGAGGTGTTTGAAGCCTTGAGTCGAAAAACAGACGTTAATTTATTCTTTTTCAACCCCAGCGAACATTACTGGGGTGATGTAGTTGATGAAAAAACCGCAGCAAAGATCACCGCTAAATACGCGATAAAACCGCTGTTAGAGGCGCAATCTAAACCGGAACAAGATTACTATTTTATTGGTAATCCACTGTTATCATCGTGGGGTAAACTTGGCCGTGATTATTTTGAGCAACTTGTTCAGCTAGACGCCAGTTGGGTTGATGGCTTTATTGATGCATTTGACGACACTTTACTTGGCCAAATTCAAAGCGAGATTTATCAGTTGGCATTTAAAGGTGAATCGTTAACTGAAGATAAAGCGTGGTTTATTAATGATGAAGGTAAATTGCCAGTCAGTTGTGACGATACCAGTATAACACTCAGCGATTGCCATACCCCACTTCGAGAAGTCGAGCGCCTGCACGACTATTTACTCAATTTGTTTCATCAAAATAAAGATCTCACTCCAAAAGACATTATTGTCATGATGCCAGATGTAGGCACTTATAGCCCCTATATTGAAGCCGTGTTTGGCGGTGCCCAAGGTAGCCGTAATATTCCTTACGCGCTGGCTGATTTAGCCATAGAGCAAGAAAAACCAGTGCTTAGCTCGTTTGCAAGTCTGGCTAATTTGCCGTTTTCGCGCTTTGGTGTGTCAGACATTCTCGACTTACTGCAAGTGAGCCAAATAGCTGAAAAGTTCAGTGTTGAGGCCCATGAGTACGAACAAATTCAGTACTGGCTGGAACGTGTTGGTGTTAAATGGGGCATTAACGCTGAGCATAAACACAGTTTTGATTTACCCGCTATAGAGCTAAATACTTGGCAACATGGTTTAAACCGATTATTGCTTGGCATTGCCCAGCGCGATGAACAATGCCCTTACAAAGGGGTTTACAGCGCCGATGAAGTGGAAGGTATGGCGCTTGATACGCTTAATAAACTAGTACACTTTATTGATGTATTACAAAACTTTAAAGAGCAACTAAGCCCCGATGATACGTTGACTAATAAAGCTGATATTTTGGCTAATTTGTTAAGCGAAATTTATGAAAGTGACAGCGACGATAGTTGGGATTTATTAGTACTGCAAAATGTGTTGGATGAGCTGAAAAAGCATCATGATAATGGCGATTACAGCCAAGCCGTATCGCAGCGCATTGTTAGTTATTTGGTTAAACAAGGTATTCAAGAAAAAGGCGTAGGGCAGCGTTTTTTAGTGGGGCAGGTTAATTTTTGTACCTTAATGCCAATGCGTGCTGTGCCTTTTAAAGTGGTGTGTATGCTTGGTCTTAATGATGCTGACTACCCACGCACCGTACAACCGATTGGTTTTGATTTAGTGCCGTATTCTAAAAAGCAAAAAGGTGACCGATCACGCAAACTCGATGATCGTTACTTGTTTTTAGAGGCGCTGCTCAGTGCTCGCGATAATTTATATATGAGCTACATAGGCCGATCGTGTTTTGACAATCAACCGCGCATGCCATCAACCTTGGTGAGTGAGTTATTAGAATACATTGGTCGTAGCTTTGAATACGCTGAACAAAGCGATAAAAAGTTACCGCAAAGTTTAATAAACCACCAGCATTTACAACCCTTTAATAGCCATTACTATAAAGCAGAGCCAGATCACAATTTGCAAAGTAATCACAGTTACAACCCAATTTGGCTACCTGCTGCGCCAATAATGCCAGAACCTGTCACTGCGCTTGATGTTCGTGCGCCAGAGCAACTTGATCTTGATGTGTTTATTCGCAGTGTGTGCCATGCGCAAGAAAGCTTTTATCAACAAAGTTTAGGCTTGCGCTTACCGCAATTTAATGAAGTGGCCAAAGATGAAGAGCCATTTAGTGTAGATGCACTCAAGCGTTACTTTTACCTTGATGAAATACTGCAAGCAAATATTAATGAACAACCGCTTAGCACAGCACAAATACTCCAACGCGGCGATTTACCGCAAGCCAATGTGGGCGACATTATTTACGACAGTATGCAACACCGTGTTGACGCATTGGCAGGGCAAGTAAAAGAGCATATTAAAGGCGGCATAAGTGAGCCAATTGAGGTTAAGTTAACCCTTGAGCAGACTCAAATTGAAGGTTGGTTAAACCATGTGTATATGCAAAAACAAGTGTTTTATCGCAGTGCCAGTATTAAAGCTAACGATCTGATCAAAGGTTTTATTTATCACTTAGCAGCACAAAGCATGCAGCAAAATGTTGAAACATTGCTACTGGGCCTTGATAAACAAATTAGTTTTGCGCCACTGAGTAAAGCCGATGCAGATGCGTTACTCGCCGACTGGTTTGCTTTATATAAAGCGCTACGACAAGCACCGGTGGCGTTTTTTCCGGTTAGTGGTTATGAATACATTAAAAGCGGTGGTGATATAAATAAAGCAATGAGTAAATTTAGCCCGCAATACATAGGCCGTGGTGAAGGGGAAGATCCTTATATTCGCTTAACTGTGCAGTCGTTGGCCGATTGCCAAGACGAATTTATAAAGTGGAGCGAGCAATTGCTTGCGCCATTATTTGCTCACGCTAAGGAGAGTGATTATGCAAGCGCTTAACCCACTCACAATGCCACTGAAGGGACAAAGCCTGATTGAAGCCAGTGCCGGTACTGGTAAAACTTATACCATAACGGGCTTATATTTACGTTATTTACTTGGTATGCAGAGAGCCGACGACCCCGCTGCCGCAGGCAATGTACCACTGAGTGTTGAGCAAATATTGGTGGTAACGTTTACCGATGCCGCCACCCAAGAAATTAAAGACAGGGTGCGAAGCCGTATTATTGCCGCCCGTGATGCGTTGCTTGGTCAAGAGCCAGAAGATGAGTTGATAACCGGTGTAATTGCGGCAATTGACGATAAACACCGCGCTTTTGATTTACTTGACGCGGCGGCTAAATCCATGGATGAAGCGGCTATTTTTACTATACATGGTTTTTGTCAACGTATGCTTAAACAGCATGCGTTTGAATCTGGTGTGGCATTTAATTTAGAGTTTATTCTCGATGAGCGGGATATTCTGCTTGAGACCATTAAAGATTTTTGGCGTGCGTTTGTATACCCGTTAGATAAAGAAAAAACCGATGCCATATTAAATGTGTTCGCCGCGCCAGAACAATTGTTCTCACACGTAGCGAGTATTTTAAATAAAGGTAATGCGCAGATCACACCACAAATAAAGTTAGAAGATGTGTGGCAAGCCCGCGAGCAATATTTAGCAAAAGTCCCCAGCTTTAAACAAGCCTGTTTAGAAAGCGAGTTTATTGCTGCCATAAAAAGCTCAGGGCTAAGTGGCTCGAAAACTCCGGCACGTAAAGGCAGTTTACAAGCGCTGGAAGAATTTTGTGTAGGTGATGAAGCTTTTTTTGAGTTTGGCACTAGCAAATACTCATTTGCAGTGTGGGGTAGCGATAGCTTAAGCGATACGAGCAATTATAAAAAAAATCAGCCGCTATTTACTCACCCGCTGATAGCCGAATTTGATGAACTCGCAAGACTTTCATCTGTAGTGAACCAAGGTTTAGGTATTGCTATTGTGCAACATGCCGCACGTTGGGTAAAAACCGCCATTGTTAAGCGTAAACAAGAGCAAAGTGTGATCACCCCTGATGATTTACTCAGCAATTTACACAGTGCGCTGCACAGCGAGCAAGGCGATACCTTGGCGCAAAAAATAGCGCAGCTGTTTCCGGTGGCAATGATTGATGAGTTTCAAGATACGGATCCCATTCAGTACGGCATTTTTAGCAAGATTTATGGCCAAGAGAATACCACGCTTGCCATGATTGGCGACCCAAAACAGGCCATTTATGGTTTTAGAGGCGCGGATATTTTTACTTACATCGGCGCAAAACAAGCGGTTGTTAAAGAGCAGCAATTTACCTTAGGCACAAACTTTCGCTCCAGTAGCGACATAGTCCAAAGCGTAAACCAGCTATTTGCCAAACACGGCAATAGCTTTATTTATAACGATGCCATACCGTTCAGTCCAGTTGCAGCAAAGGGTAAAAAAGCCGATAAATCATTTTTACTTGATGGTAAGCCCGCTACTGCATTTGAATTTTGTGTATTTGTAGATACTGATGCAGATGAAAAAAATAAACCAACCAGTAAAGGCTTTGGCCAGCAACAGTTAGCACAGTATTTTGCTAATAAAATAGTCATTTTGTTGGAGCACGCTGGCCAAGAGCGTGCTTGTATTGGCACAACACCTATTACTGCTGCTGATATTTGTATTTTGGTACGGGACCGTGTTGAAGCTCAAATAATGAAAAAAGCCTTGAGTGAGGCGCATATTGCCAGCGTTTATTTGTCTCGTGACAGTGTATTTAATCAAGAGTTAAGCCATCATTTGCTTAACTTTTTAACTGCTTTACACGGCCAATATGACGAGTCGTTACTGCGTGGCGTCTTAGCAGGACCGCTATTTTGCCTCAGTTATACCGCTATTTATGCCTTGCATGAAGACGAAACTCAGTGGCAACAGTATTTAACCTTTTTTGCCACCTTGAGTGATACTTGGCACAAACAAGGTGCGATGGCGATGATGGAACAGTTACTTAGCCATAATCAGCTCAGTGCTAAGTGGCAGGGCTTAGGTTATAACGTTGAACGTTGGTTAACCGACTTCAGGCATTTAGCTGAAATATTACAACAAAAACAAATTGAGCTTGAAGGCACGCTGCGTCTATTACGTTGGTTTGCGCAAAAGGTTAGCCAGCAAGATGGTGAAGCGGTGCAAGTACGCCTAGAAAGTGACGCTAACTTAGTTAAAATTGTCACTATGCATGCCTCAAAAGGACTTGAGTATCCGTTGGTGTTTATGCCGTTTGCCAGTGGCTTTCGTGAAACCAAAGACGCGCTTTATCATCAAGATGGCAAACTGATTTATGATTTAAGTAAAAGTGAAGAGGCACTCGAAAAAGCCCAACAAGAGCGCTTAGCTGAAGACTTACGGTTATTGTATGTTGCACTCACTCGTGCCGTGCATTTTTGTGCCATTGGTATGTATAACCTTGGCCAAGGACAAAGCAGCCGCTTAGCAATACAAAGTAGCTCGTTAGGGCATGTATTATTTGCAGGTTTAGATATTACCAGTAGTCAAGTTTGGCGTGAGCATTTACAGACCTTTTGTGCTGAAAACGCTGCAATGGCATATCAGCAGTTTACCTCAGAACAACTGGGTGAGCAGGGCGTGTTAACATTTTCCAGCAGCCTTGACACCAGTGAAATACTCACTGTAAATCAGGTTAATACCTGTATTGAGCGGAATTGGCGCGCGACTAGCTTTAGTGCGCTGAGTTTTAAAAAGCACACTGATCATATAGAGCCTGGTCGTAGCGATGAAGATCACGAAAAAGACGAGTTTGCCACCCAGCAAGATGAAATCTTATCGCCATATAGCTTTCCTAAAGGTGCAAAACCAGGCAGTTGTTTACATGAAATTTTTGAACAACTCGATTTTACCCAACCTGAAACTCACCCCACGAATGCTGAGCAAAATTTAGCGGCTGTGGTTGAGCGTAGTTTAAAAAAATACCACATTAGTGAGCAGTGGCAAGCAACCACAGAGCAATGGGTACGCAATATTCTTAATTGCCCATTAAATGAGCATGGCTTGAGCCTTGGCGTGTTAACCCCACAGCAATGTTTAGTGGAGATGGAATTTAACCTGCCACTGAGTCACCTATCAGCTAAGCAGTTAAATGCGGTATTAATTAAAGAGTTTGACTTTAACCAAAGCCGGTTGGACTTTTATGATGTAAAAGGCCTGCTGAAAGGCTTTGTTGATTTAATATTTTGCTATCAAGATAAGTACTATATTTTAGATTACAAATCAAACTACTTAGGAAGCCAAGTGAGTGACTATGAGCGCGATTTACTAGAGCAAGCAATGAGTAGTCATCAGTACCATTTACAATATTTAATTTATACTGTGGCGCTGCATAGATTATTAAAACAACGAGTTCCTAATTACAGCATTGAGCAACATTTAGGAGGTGTGTATTACACTTTTTTACGCGGCATGAGTGAGGGCAAAGGCGTGTATTTTAAAAAGCTCACCACAGCGCAAGTGCTGATCTTAGATGGCTTGTTTAGTGAAGGAACCATGTTATGAATACTCCCCAACCAACTAGCCCTGTTATAGTGCCGTTACTGGATTATTTGCTCAGTGAAAACCGTGTGCGCATGGTAGATATAAAACTGGCTGAATTACTCTGTGAGCAACAACATGATGATGTTTTTTACTTAATTTTATTACTCAGTAATGCCCAGCAAAGCCAACATAGTTGCTTAACACTGAACGAACTTGATTGGCAAAATCCATTTAATTTACGCCAAACAGAATTTAGCCCACTGACGCTAAGTGTGCCCGATTGCTTAAGCCCATTCTGTGATGGCTTTAGCACCGAACAGGCAGTTACTTGCTTGCAAAGTCATGCCAGTGTTGGCGCTGACAAACCCTTATTGTTATTCGATAATCGCCTCTACTTTTCTCGCCTTGCTGGTTACGAGCATACCCTTGCACAGCGGTTATTGCAGATGAGTCAGCAAACAGTAAAGATTGATAATCAGGCACTGACGCAGCTCTTAGCGCATTATTTTCCAGATCAGCAAACCGATAGCATCGACTGGCAAAAAGTAGCGTGTGCAATGGCGGCGACTAAAGGGTTTAGTGTGATCACGGGTGGCCCTGGTACAGGTAAAACCACCGCAGTGACAAAATTATTAGCAATATTACAGTCACTTTATCAACATGCACCGCTGAGTATTAAGCTGGTGGCACCAACCGGAAAAGCCGCCGCACGCTTGAGTGAATCAATACTGGGCGCAAAAGACAAACTCACCAGTATTCCCGAGCATATCAAAACCTTGATACCACAAAGCGCGCAAACGATTCATCGTTTGCTCGGGGTTAAGCCCTTTACTAATAAATTTAGGCACTCAACTGCCAACCCATTGCATGTTGATTTGTTGATTATCGACGAAGCCTCCATGGTGGATTTATCTTTGATGGCAAAGCTCATTGAAGCATTGCCAGCCCATGCACGACTTATTTTATTGGGCGATAAAGACCAACTTGCTTCGGTAGATACTGGCAGTGTAATGAGCGACCTTTGCCAAGGGTTAGCGCTTGGTCAAACACCACATTATTCTGTTGAGCGCTGCGCTGAACTGAATCAACTGTGTTTTAATGGCGAAGCTAAACTGCAAAACAACCCGAGTGATTTTAAACTTGCCGATTGCATTGCATTTTTACAACACAGTTATCGCTTTGATGCAAAGAGTGGTATTGGTCAATTAGCGCAAGCGGTAAACACAAATAACAGCGGTAAACTCAATTACGTAGAGCAAGAGGTAAATAACGGCGTATTTAAAGACGTGATTTTTGATTATGACTTAGTTAGCCAGCCTCTTGATAAGCTCGTGCAAAGTGCGGCTAATAAATACGCCGAGTATCTGCAATTAATTGCTCAGCATGCGCCAAGTGCTGCTGTACATAAAGCCTTTGCCAGCTATCAATTACTCGCGGCTGTGCGTGAAGGTGATTATGGTGTAAATAATTTAAATCACCGTATTGAAAAGCAGCTTGCACAACAAGGCTTAATAGCCTTAAATGCTGATCAGCGCCATTATGTGGGTATGCCGATCATGGTTGCGCAAAACGACTACCAGCTAAAATTATTCAATGGTGATATCGGTATTTTAATGCTCGATGAAAACGCGCAACTAAAAGCCGTGTTTATAGACGAGCAGGGTAATGAACGAGCGTTTTCACCAGCGCGATTGCCCGCTCACGATAAAGTGTATGTAATGACTATACACAAATCTCAAGGCTCTGAATTTAACTACACCGCCATGGTATTACCACCGGCAAACCAAGCGACCACAGGCATAAACCGCCAACTGGTCTACACTGGTATTACCCGCGCCAAAAATACTTTTGAGCTGGTGGCCGACAAAAAAGTATTACTTGCAGCAATGAGTAAATCAGTCAGTCGCGCATCAGGGTTGTATGAGAGGTTGGTGCAGTTGTAAGCCTTAAGCAAAATTTAAAGTGTATCGTTTAATCAAGGATGAATGTTATGTTGATTGTTACTAAAACAGCTTTATGTAGTGTTGTAATTGCAATGATGATGGTAGTGATAGCTTTTGTGATTACTGGGAGTACAATTGTCAGTGCTTTTGGTACTGCCATGGTTTTATCTATTCCGATACTTCTGCCATTTATAGCACTTTATTTCATGGATATTAAATCTAGAAAAAAACCAATAGAGCCTTTATTTTACTGGCTGGTACTTGGTGCATTTATTGTAACTGTTATTTTACACATAGGTTGGAACTACATGATGTTAGCTGACATCATGCAAAAAGGTTCATTAGGCCCAGAGCAAGGGTATTGGCTGTTGATCAATTTATTCGTTGGTTTTAAAGCGTTAGTTGTAGGAGCCGCCATTGGTGTGTTCTGCCAGTTAATTTATAGTGGCTGTTTTGACAAACGTAGTAAATAAGATGAGATTTTCCGTCTGAGTGCCTGCAGTATTAAATTTTTATAGCTTCTAAATATAAGGCAACAGAAAATGTCATAGGTGTGTTTTAATTATGTGTAACACTCTTTTACGTTTCGTGTATAAACTATAGCTAATAGTTTATTGCTTGGTGCTGTGGTACAAGCTCAAATCGAGAATAATGTGGATAATTCAACTCAATTACAAACAATTGCGCGTCATTTAATGGCGCAACGTGACTCTGCTTTACCTAAATCAGATTTACCAGCTGGCTTAGCATTAAAAGACAGCGAAGAAAGCTTTGCTGTACAGAAATTAATGATCGCACTTAATGATCAGCAAGTGTATGGCTGGAAGTGTTTATTACCACTTGATGATGGTTCGATTATTTTAGCCCCGCTGTTGAGTAAACCTTATGCATTTACACAAACGTGTGAATTATATACGCAAAATAATAAAGCGCGTGTTGAGCCTGAGATCGCATTTGTATTTGGTCAAGACTTATTGGCGACTGAAAACTACAGTCATGAACAGGTTGACGCTGCGATAGCTAAAACCCATATGGCACTTGAATTGATTCAGAATCGCTTTTCAGATGATTATCAACCAACACATTTCGAAAAGTTAGCGGATGGCTTATTTAACCAAGGTATCGTCATCGGCCCAGAGATCAATAAAGCAGACGCTTTTGATGCCGCTCAGATTGAGTTAACGATTGAGCAAAATGAACACCGTAATACGCGAACAGGCAAACACCCTTCAGGTCTTGCACAAGCACCAGTTTATTGGGCGGTAAATTACCTCGCACAGTTAGGTATCGATATAAAAGCGGGACAAGTATTTATTACCGGCTCGTACAGTGGGGTGATCGATTTAGATACCGATAGCAGCTGTGTTATTTCCTATGCAGGGCTTGGCGAGTACAGCATTACATTTACAGCGCGTTAGAGAATGCGCTACAAATTGGTTTATGGAGCCGAGTTGCTAAGACCTTATGATTATTCTCAATATGACTAATCATAAGGCTTAGGGTATACGCAAAACCGTTACTCTCTTACGTTATACACTTGAACCGCGAATGATCAATGAGGGGGGAAGTAGGGTGTTTTCAACGGTTTCACCACGAATTAATTTTAGTAAATTATTAACCAGCATTTGACCTGCGAGCGTTGTGTCTTGTTGCACTGTGGTCAAGGGTGGATTAGTAAAACTGGCAACTGCAATGTTGTCAAAGCCTACCACATGAACGTCATCAGGTACTTTGATCCCGGCTTCTTTGAGTGCGCGTATAGCGCCAATGGCAATTAAATCACTTGCGGCAAATAATGAATTAAAATGAATGTTGTTGGCAATTAATGAACGTGTAGCATGATAGCCTGATTCTTCAGTCGAAATGGCATTAGCCATCTTACGTTCGCTTAGATTAATGCCGTGCTGATTAAATTCATCTTTAAACCCCTGATAACGAGCAAAAAACTCAGGACTATGTTCTGATGCATCACCAATAAAGGCACAGTCTTTTCTATTTGCACGTAATAGATGGGCAGCAGCAAGTTTACCGCCGCCGTAATTATCACAACTGACCGTGAGATCAGGACGGTTATCTACACTTGCTCCCCAACATACAAACTTAGTGTTTTGTTCTATAAGGCTACTAAATTTGGCTTGGTAATCTACATAATCACCATACCCAAGCAAAATAATACCGTCGGCACGGTGGCTGTCTTCGTAATCTGCTTGCCAATCGGCGCTGGTTGATTGAAAAGAAACTAGTAAATCATACCCTTGTGTAGCACATGCGCGAGTAATACTACCAAGCATAGCCAAAAAGAACGGGTTGATTTGTGATTCATCGGCAGTGGGATCTTCAAACAATAATAAAGCTAAAGTACTACTTTGCTGAGTGCGTAAATTGCTGGCGTTTTTATCAACTTTGTAATTAAGTTGTTTTGCTACTTCAAAAACACGTTTGCGAGTTTCTTCATTAACTAATGGACTGTTACGCAAAGCGCGCGAAACAGTAGATTGCGATACCCCTGCGTAGTGGGCGATGTCAAACGATGTAGCTTTACCTTTCATAGATAACCTAACTGCTTTAAGTAAATAAAGTGCAAATAACTCGTGCCATTTTCGTTGATTTGTTGATTTTTACAAGCTATTTATCAGTAATCTAAAATTTTTATTGATTCAAACCTGACACCGGTGTCATAATGTCGGCGTTTTATCATTTTGTTGTCAAAACGTATTGGCTGCCCATTTATTTGGGCAGCATTTTTTTACTAGAGTAACTGCTTTGGGGTGATAGCTCAAAGTTTATCTCATGACGATGGCAAGACCATTGAAATTACAATAATAAGCTCGGTTATAGCTAAGTATCTAAACCGCTTAGACAAAAGAGAAAACATGATGAACTCCAAGCCAAATTCACAATTCGATCCTATCTTAGTGGCCGACATTGGCGGCACTAATGCTCGTTTTGCTTTAATTACTGCCTTTAACTTAGAAAAAAAACAATTTGTTATTGAGCATAATATTACTTTTCCAAGTGCCAATTTTGGCTCATTGCAAGCAGCATTGCAGCATTATTTATCGCAAGTTAATAATATTCAGCCTCGTCGCGCTTGTCTAGCCGTCGCAGGACCAATCAAAGCTGGCCAAGTACATTTGACTAATTTAGGTTGGCATTTTAGCGTTGCAGAGGTTAAAGCTGAATTTGATTTAGCGCAACTTGAAGTGATCAACGACTTTGCTGCATTTGCCTATGCAGCGCCGTATTTAGACGCACAACAAAACATTGCAGTTAAAGCTGGACAAGCAGATACTGATGCGAATATTGCAGTAATGGGCCCTGGCACTGGTTTTGGTGCGGCTTGTTTAGTGCGTACAACGCAGGCAAGCGCAGTGTTGAGTTGCGAAGCAGGGCATATGACGCTTGCTTCAGTAAATGAACTCGATACTCAGTTGATCGCGCAATTACGTAAACAGTTACCCCATGTATCGGTGGAAACTGTGTTTTCAGGCCCTGGTATTGTCCATTTATATCAAGCAATGGCTGCTGTAAATGGTGTTGAAGCACAAAATTTAACGGCTGCACAAATTAGCGAATTAGCTAATAATGGCGAATGCAGTATTTGTGATGCGACCTTAAACCAATTTTGTGATTGGATAGGAAGCGTAGCAGGGGACCTTGCTGTTGCCTTTGGTGCGCTAGGTGGTGTGTATATTGGTGGCGGTATTTTACCGCGCATGCAAGATCGTTTACTTGCAAGCCGCTTTGTTGAGCGTTTTAACGCTAAAGGGATCATGTCGCAATATGTGAGCCAAATACCCGTAACGCTTGTTATACAAGATAATATTCCACTTATTGGTGCTGCGGCTTGCTTGCACGTTAATGGGCAGTCATAAAACATCGCTGTAGGGGATGCTATTGGGAAGGTTGGATGAAGAAAGTTACTATAAATAGTGTTGCAAGCTATGCTGGGGTGTCTAAAAAAACCGTATCGCGTGTTTTAAATAATGAACCCAATGTAAGTGATGCAACTCGCGAAAAAGTGCTCAAAGTGTTTAAAGAGCTCGATTATACTCCTAACCCTATTGCTCGCGGTTTAGCACAAAATCGTAGTTTTATAATTGGCTGTATTTACGATAACCCGAGTAAAAGTTATATCACTCGGGTGCAAACAGGTGCACTGGCTGCGTGCCAAGAAAACAACTATAACTTGTTGATCCACCCATGTGATCTACGTGGTGATGCGTTGATCAGTAATATAGAACATTTACTGCAATCTTCTCGCCTTGATGGTTTGGTATTAACCCCGCCGTTTTCAGATTTTAAGGTGTTGGTTGATTTTCTAAAAAGCAAAAAAATTCCTTATGCCCGTGTAGCGTCTGCTGTACTTGAAGATGAGTCGATTTCAGTGCGTAGTAATGATGAGCAAGGGGCTTTTGAGATCACCGAGCACTTAATTAACTTAGGTCATAAGGCGATCGCGTTTATTAAAGGTCACCCTGATCACAGTGCTACAGAGCAGCGTTTTAAAGGTTATCGCCGTGCTTTAAGTACCCATGGCATTGAATTTAATGAACGTTTGGTTGAAGAAGGTAACTTTAGTTATCACTCAGGTGTAGACAGTGCACGCAGCATCTTAGATCTAACACCAAGACCAACGGCAGTATTTGCATCAAATGATTACATGGCCGCTGCCGTATTAAAATTGGCAACACAACGGCAGTTAAAAGTACCGGATGATATTTCGATAGCAGGTTTTGATAATGCCCCAATTGCACGCCATATTTGGCCTGGGCTGACAACTATTGCACAACCTGTAGAAGAAATGACTCAGCAAGCGGTTAATAAACTAATTGAGCACATTAGTGAACCGCAAGAGCAGCCCTATCAAGTGACGCTAGAAGCGCGTTTGATCACCCGTGAATCCACCGCACAAATAAAGCCTTAAATATGTAAATGAAGCAATTTTCACAGTTGCCCGAGTTTGAGTGACGCTTACTCGGGCATTTTTTTAGCTGTTTTTAATGTTAAGTTTGCCCCAGCAAAAAATTTCTTGGTTAATTCATTATTGAGCCTAGTATGCTCTGCTTAGCGGCATAAATTTTTTGACTAAACAGATATACCAATCGACTTAAATATTTAACCATTCTAGCGAGCTAAATGGTCAGTAACTTAACACGAAAGAGTATAACAATTTTATTCACTGCTACTTTGTACTAGAAGAAAGTAAAACCTTTTAATATTAACGAACTAGTTTAATACTAGGTGGGTTGTTAAAGCTTTTTTAAAAAATAGCGAACAAAAATTGTGCACTGAGTAAAAAAATAGTGGTGGTCATTATTTGGTCATTTAAAATAATTAAACTAAATTTATAAGATAAGGTTGACACCGGTGTCACAGTCGTGCGTTAATACAGTGACACCGGTGTCAGGTTGATTGTGAGAGACAACTTGACAACGTATACCTTTGAACGGGTAAATCAAAGATGCTCAGTGCAAGTTCATTCGTGGAGTATGTGCTTGCTACTGAGCCTTTATCCTCTAACCATAGAGATGAGTCGAATTTTATGTTGCATCCTCGTATTCAAGAAGTCACCGAACGCGTTATCGAACGTAGTAAAGCTACTCGCCAAGCCTATTTAGAACGCATGAATCATGCAAAAAAACAAACAAGAGTTCGTTCTGGTTTAGGTTGCGGTAATATTGCTCACGTAATGGCTGCTTGTAGCAGTGATGATAAAGCACGTTTAAAGGCTGATGAACAGCCTAACCTAGCTATTATCAATTCATACAATGATATGCTTTCTGCGCATGTCCCTTACAAAGATTATCCAGATTTAATTAAAGACCTTGCCACTAAATATGATGCAACAGCACAAGTCGCTGGTGGTGTGCCAGCGATGTGTGATGGTGTTACTCAGGGCCGTGATGGCATGGAATTATCACTTTTTTCTCGTGATGTTATTGCTATGTCTACTGCAATTTCGTTATCACACGATGTATTTGATGGTGTTTTTTGCTTAGGTGTGTGTGACAAAATTGTCCCTGGCCTATTAATTGGCGCTTTATCATTTGGCCATCTACCGGTTGCGTTTTTACCAGCAGGTCCGATGCAATCAGGTATCCCTAACAAAGAAAAAGCCCGTATTCGTCAAAAGTTCGCACAAGGTTTAGTAAGCCGTGATGAATTGTTAGAAGCTGAAAGTGCGTCTTACCACAGTGCTGGTACATGTACTTTTTATGGAACTGCTAACTCAAACCAAATGTTAATGGAAATTATGGGCTTACACCTTCCAGGTAGCTCGTTTATCAATCCATATACAGAATTACGCGATGGTCTAACGGGTAATGCGGTAGAAACCATGCTTAAGCAACTTATTCAAACAAAAGATGCGAATTGTTTAGCTGACGTTGTAACTGAAAAAACCATAATTAATGGTTTGGTCGGTTTATTATCTACAGGCGGCTCTACAAACCATGCTATTCACTTGGTTGCTATCGCTAAAGCGGCGGGTATTGAGCTGACATGGAAAGATATGTCGGATTTATCAGAAGTTGTGCCACTACTGACGCGTATTTATCCAAATGGCTCAGCTGATGTGAATCATTTCCAAGCTGCCGGTGGTATGGGTTTCTTAATGAAGCAACTTGTTGGTGCTGGTTTCTTACACAATGACGTTAAAACTATTGTGGGTGAAGGCCTTGAAGCATACACCCAAGAGCCACGTTTAGACACGGATAATAATTTGATCATGACTGATTCAAATGGTCCAAGCAAAGTGAAATGGGTGCCATGTCCTGAAAAGTCATTAGATGAAGAAGTACTGCGTCCAGTAGATAACCCATTCAGTAAACAAGGTGGTTTACAGCTACTTACAGGTAACTTAGGTAAAGCTGTTATTAAAGTGTCAGCAGTTGCAATTGAGCACCAAGTAGTATCAGCACCGGCAAAAGTATTTAGTTCACAAAGTGCACTACAAGAAGCGTATACACGCGGTGAATTAAACCAAGACTTTATTGCTGTACTTAAAGAGCAAGGCCCTAAAGCGAAGGGCATGCCAGAGCTGCATAAATTAACGCCAGTTATGGCAACCTTGCAAGATCAAGGTTTTAAAGTTGCAATTGTGACTGATGGCCGTATGTCTGGCGCATCAGGTAAAGTTCCTGCTGCAATTCACTTAGCGCCAGAGGCCGTTGAAGGTGGCATTATCGCAAAAATTCACGAAGGTGATTTAGTTACACTTGATGCACCAGCGGGAATTTTAAAACTACACGTAAGCGATGAAGAGCTTGCAAAACGTGAATTACAGCTGAGCGTCCCAAGTTTAACCTTTGGTACTGGACGTGAGTTGTTTACAGGATTTAGAAACATTGTTAGTAGCGCAGATTTAGGCGCAAGTGCGTTTGGAATAGAATAATAATTAGCCATTCACAGGGTAATGAGGACATACAATGAGCATAGAAAAAATCTTAGCATCGGCACCTGTGGTGCCAGTAGTGGTGATTGAAAAATTAGAAGATGCAGCACCACTTGCTAGAGCACTTTATAACGGGGGCTTAAAAGCGCTTGAGATCACATTACGTACACCCATTGCTGCAGAAGCGGTCAAGCTGATGAAAGCGGAAGTACCAGAAGCGTATGTGGGCACAGGTACAGTGGTTGATAAAGCAAGCTTTGAAGCATCGGTTGCCGCAGGCGCTGACTTTATGGTCAGCCCGGGCGTAAATGATGAGCTTTTAGCGCTAGCTAAAGACAGTGATATTCCATTTCTACCAGGTGCCGCAACGCCGAGCGAAGTGATGAAGTTAGCAAGCCATGGTTTTAAGTTTTTAAAGTTCTTTCCAGCAGAAGCTGCAGGCGGTACTGCAATGCTTAAATCAATTGGTGGCCCATTACCTCATGTTACGTTTTGCCCAACAGGTGGTATTAGTTTAGCAACTGCACCGAGCTACTTAGCGCTTAGCAATGTGATTTGTGTCGGTGGTACTTGGATGCTTGATAAACAACTTATTGAAAACAAAGACTGGCAAGCCATTGAAGCGCTTGCTCGCCAAGCAAGTGAAATTAAATAATTAAAGGGGAGTTTTTTAAATGATTAATGTAGCAATTAATGGCTATGGCCGTATCGGTCGCAACGTATTACGTGCACTTTATGAGTCAGCGCAAAACAATGAAATTAAAATCGTTGCGATTAATGACTTAGCGCCAGCGAATGTAAATGCACACCTTACTCAATTTGATTCTGTGCATGGTCAATTTTCGCAAAAAGTAACACTTGCTGATAACACTATGCTTATCGGTGATGACGTAATTACTCTTACGCAAGAGCGTGACCCTGCAAACTTGCCATGGAAAGAGTTAAACGTAGATATCGTATTAGAATGTACGGGCTTTTTCACAAAACGTGAAGATGCTGCAAAACACATTACTGCGGGTGCGAAAAAAGTGATTGTATCAGCACCTGGTACCGACTTAGATGCAACCGTAGTTCATGGTGTAAATGATGATGTACTTAATGCCGACAGCAACATTATTTCTAACGCATCATGTACTACAAACTGTTTAGCACCTATTGCAAAAGCAATTAATGATACAGTTGGTATTGAGCAAGGCAGCATGACAACCATTCATGCTTATACAAATGACCAAAACCTGTCAGATGTATACCACCCAGATCTATACCGTGCACGTAGTGCTACGCAGTCTATGATCCCAACTAAAACAGGCGCAGCCAAAGCGGTTGGCTTAGTATTACCTGAGCTTGCGGGTAAGCTTGACGGGATGTCAGTACGCGTTCCAACAATTAACGTATCGTTAGTTGATTTTACGTTTATTACTAAACGTGACACAACAGCAGCTGAAATAAATGAAGTAATGAAAGCCGCAGCTGAAGGTTCAATGAAAGAGATCTTAGAGTACAATGAGCTTCCGCTTGTTTCTATTGATTTTAATCATAACCCAGCGTCGTCAATTTTTGATGCTACGCAAACTAAAGCTGAAGGTAAATTAGTTAAAGTGATGGCTTGGTATGATAACGAATGGGGTTTCTCAAACCGCATGTTAGACCAAGTTAAAACACTCGGTCAGTATTTATAATTGACCCTATAAAAGTTTAGCTTTATCCAACAAAGCCGCGAATATCGCGGCTTTTTTGCGTTTTATAGCTTAACGTTCAAAGTTGCTAAGCGAGGGCGCTCTGACATTACTAAACTCATAGATTGCGCTGCAATTTGCTGTAGTTTATGCGTTTCTGGGGTAGATTCTTTGCATAGGGTAAGTAAATCAGCAATTAAACAACCTATAGCTCTTACTTCTATCAACTCCATTTGTGAACGCTGATAGTCAGTGAGAGAGTTCAAGTTGGTTGCTGCGCCAAAGTCACCAAATAAAACAGTGTACTGGGCATCTATCATAGTGTTGTGAGCGTACACATCACCATGACTGACATTATTAGCATGTAAGTGGGCAAGGGTGCTGAGCATCTGCTTTGCAATATGTTTAATGGCTTCAGCGGTGAACTGTGTGTGTTCGGCAAAGGTATCGCGAGTGCAGGTTTCAAGTGACGGCGGTAAGCCAAGATTTTGGTAATCTTGGTTAATAAGCTCCATCACCAGCCCTAGTTGTTCTGGGTTATCGATATATGCAAGCACTTTGATAAGATTTGGGTGCTCGCCAGCTTGTAAGCAACAGTTTACTTCATCTAATGGATAACCATCACTGGTAATCGCTCCTTTAAATAGCTTAACGGCTACTTTATGTTGCTGCCAATCTGCTAAGTGTATTATTCCCGATGCGCCTTCACCAATTTGGCTTATGAGTTCAAACTCATTAAGCGTTGTTTGCTTTATTGCCCCATGTTGCAGTGATTGCGATTTATTAAAGTCGTTTCCGGCAAACGCCAGCCAAGTAAGCGCGGGGAGTTCGAACAGCCAGTCATCAATTTGGGTTAAGTTATTTGCTGATAAGCGAACGAGTTCTAGTTGCTGACACTGCTGCATGCTGTGGGGCAGAGTTGTTAACTGATTACCAGCTAGAGCGAGTTTACGTAGTTGAGTAAGTTCACCAAAAGACTCAGGCAATTGTTGAAGCTTGTTGTCAGTTAAAATTAACCATTGAGTTGTAAGTGGCAAGCTATGCTCTGCAAATTCGCTGATCTGATTACCTTTAAACGCGATCATGATCAGGGCTGGGCATTTTGCTAGTACAGGGGGAATATGCTGAAACTGGTTGAATGATAAAAATACCCGTTTTAATTTGGTTAAACAGGCAAACTGAGCGGGTAAATCAGTGAGTTTATTGTTTGATAAATCGAGTACTTCAAGAGTCTCTGCTAGGGTAAATATTTCGTCGGGGAACGTCGTTAATTCTGCAACCAGTTGCAAACGTTTAGCGCCAACTAATTGACCACTGCGAAGCTGTTCAAGGGTATTCAAAATACAAATCCATTTATTTAGGTAGTTTAATATTCAGTAAATAAAAAAGGCCAATCTAATGGCCTTGATGATCACTTTATTGTATGGAATTAAAATTGTGCATTGTGATAGACGTTTTGTACGTCGTCACAATCTTCAAGCATCGCTAAAAAGCGTTCCATTACTTCTACATCTTCACCTTCAAGTGGTGCTTCTACTTGGGGGACGAATGCGATTAAGTCTTCGTGGAATTCACTAATACCCATTTCTTCTAGCGCAGTACGAGCGTTGTTATATTCAGTATGTGGAGCAAAAACGGTCACTTTACCGTCTTCTACTTCTACGTCAGTGATATCAACATCCGCCATCATCAGTGCTTCAAGCACGGTTTCGTCGTCATCACCGTCAAAAACAAAAATCGCAAGATGATCAAATAAGTGCGATACCGAATTTTGTGCGCCAATCTTAGCATTTGCTTTGGTAAAACATACACGCACATCAGCAAAGGTGCGTTTGTTGTTATCAGTTAAGCAATCTACGATGATCATGCAGTTACCCGGGCCGTAACCTTCGTAGCGAGTCGCTGAGTAATCTTCGCCACCGCCGCCTTTGGCTTTGTCGATAGCGCGCTCAATAACGTGAGCGGGAACTTGGTCTTTTTTAGCTCTTTCGATTAAACGACGTAGTGCGAGATTGCCATCTGGATCAACACCACCGTTTTTGGCACAAATATAAATTTCTTTACCGTACTTTGAGTAAACTTTAGTTTTAGCACCCGCAGTTTTAGCCATTGAATCTTTTTTGTTTTGGTAAGCTCTTCCCATCTGCGTTTCGCCTTAAATATATTTTAAAAGTGTAAATTTTGTAGGCTCGTATTCTAAAGGTAAATGCGGGGCAGGGCTAGTCTGATTTAAAGTGTGTAAGCAGTAGAGAAGGTTTTGCTGTGCTGGTTGTTTAAATAAAAACAATATAGCCCGCGTGCGCGGGCTAATTAAAGGTTAAGTTGTGCTTACCAAATACGCACACGCTCTTCTTCAGGCAAGTAAAGCTTATCACCTGGTTTTACATCAAATGCTTTATACCATGCATCATGGTTACGAGGGGCTTGTGCTCTAAAGCGACCTGGCGCATGTGTACCACCACGTAGTTGGTTTAACATACTTTGCTCTGTACGTTTTTCTTTCCATACTTGTGCCCAAGCTAAAAAGAACCGCTGATCGCCTGTTAGGCCATCAATTACAGGTGCTTCTTTACCATTTAAGCTCAGTTTATAAGCGTGATATGCCATTGCTAGGCCGCCCACATCACCAATGTTTTCACCTAAGCTGTTACGGCCATTGACGAAGTTACCTGGGATTGGCTCGTACTGGCTATACTGGGCTGCGAGCTGATCGGCTTTGGCCTCAAATGCAGCACGATCTGAGTCAGTCCACCAGTTGCGTTGCACACCGTTTGCATCTGATTTAGAGCCCTGATCATCAAAACCATGACCCATTTCATGACCAATAACAGCACCTATGCCACCATAGTTAACAGCTGGATCGGCATTTGGATCGAAAAATGGTGGTTGCAGGATAGCAGCAGGGAACACAATTTCGTTAAATGAGCTATTGTAGTACGCATTCACGCGTTGTGGTGTCATACCCCAACGGTTACGATCCGTTTTTTCAAGCTCTTTGGCAACACTGTCTGCTTGGAAAAATTCACGGGTGTTTTTTATATTGCCCATTAAATCGTTGTCGCTAATTGTTAAGCCGTCAAATGATTGCCATACATCTGGATAGCCGATTTTTGGCACAAATGCGGCCAATTTAGCACGCGCATTTACTTTTGTTTCTGCGCCCATCCAGTCTAGGTTATCAATACGCTCACCGAGTGCTGTACGTAGGTTTTCAACCAATTCGGACATTTGCTGTTTTGATGATTCTGGGAAGTAACGTGCGACATACACTTTACCGATAGCAAAGCCTAACGAGTTGGTACCTGACATTTGGCTAATAGCACGTTTCCAGCGAGGACGTGGCGCTTGTTGTCCGTTAAGTTCTTTACCGTAAAACGCAAAATTAGTATTGAATACTTCTTCAGAAAGTAACTCTGCGTTACCACTGAGTGCGTGATAGGTTAAGTAGTCTTTCCATACTGCTAGGTCTTGTTGATTGATAAGTTCAATCATGGCTTTTATAGGCTCTGGTTGTGACACATTCAACTGCGGCACTTGATAACCTGTTTGCGCAAAGTACAGATCCCAATTAAAGTCTGGGTATGCTTCGCTCAGCTCACTGCGCTTAACTTGGTTTAATGTTAGGTCGCGGTTACGGCGTTTTTCACGTGGCCAATGACCTTCTGCAATTTTAGTTTCAAGGGCTAAGATCGCCTGTGCACGTTCGGTGGTATTATCGACACCGGCTAATTCAAGCATTTGTGCAATGTGTGCAACATATGCGCTACGGGTTTTTTCAAAACGCTCAGAATCTTCTAAGTAGTAAGAGCGATCTGGTAAGCCTAAACCGCCAGCGCCCAGTGACATTTCATATTTATTTGGATCAAGACGGTTAAACCACATGCCACCGCCAATAGGAGAGTTAACACCACTCAGCCACGCTTGACCAAACAGCTTAGTAAGATCATCCGTTGATGATACGTCATTGATTTCAGTCAACAATGGTTTAATAGGTGTGATACCTAATTTATTAAGTGTTTCGGTATCCATATAAGCGTTGTAAAAGTCAGCGATTAGCTGCTCTTCAGCATTTAAATCATCACGTGCCGCTATCTCTTCAATGATTTCTTTAACACGCTCTTCACTGCGCTCTGCTAACCCAGAAAAAGCACCATAGCGTGTTTTGTCCGCAGGCATTACGTAGTTGTCATACCATGTGCCACTGGCGTACATAAAAAAATCATCGCCAGGTTTAATTGCTTCGTTACGCGCCGTTAAATCTACACCAAAGCTACCTAATTCTGGCTGTTCAGCGGCTGTGGTTGTTTCAACGGCTGTTTTTGGGGCTGAGGTTTCGGTTGTTTCAGGCTTAGAACAGCCTGCTAAAAATGTGGCAGCGAGTGTGGCTGCAATAAGTGTTTTTTTCATTGGATTACCCTGAATGTTATTTTTATCATAGATTTTTATAACCTAGCTTTTGATTGTTATAGATAACCGAAAGCGAGACAAACTTTTGAGGTGAATAACTTAATCACCCGATAAAGCCGTGTTAATAAATAAACTAACTGAGTCAGCGGTACTTAGCAATTGTTTGACTGCATTTGCTGTAATTGCCACATCCGCGCATATTCACCTTGTAAAGCAAGCAGTTGTTGATGATTGCCTTGTTCAACGAGTTGACCTGCTTGCATAACCAAGATTTTGTCAGCATCGGTTATTGTTGATAAGCGGTGTGCAATCACTAAACTTGTATGATTTGCGGCTACTTCTCGCATGGCGTTTAATATTGCTTGTTCTGCATGAGAGTCCAGCGCAGAGGTTGCTTCGTCAAAAATTAAGATTGGTGACTTCTTCAAAATGGCACGCGCGATGGCGATACGTTGTTTCTCACCCCCAGAGACTTTTAAGCCACGTTCGCCAACAAGGGTTTGATCGCCTTTCTCAAGGCTATTTATAAATTTAGTTAAGTGAGCCATCTTAATCGCTTTATCGATTTCTTCATCACTGGCACTAGGGCGACCATAAGCGATATTTTCTCGTATGCTGGTATTAAAAAGTACGGTGTCTTGTGGGACGATGGCAATTGCTTGGCGTAAGCTGTGTAGCGTGATGTCGCGCACGTCTTGGCCATCAATACAAATACTGCCACTGTCAATATCATAAAAACGATATAACACACGGGCAAGGGTACTTTTACCTGCGCCACTGGCACCGACCACCGCGACTTTGCTCCCAGCGTTAATGGTAAAACTCAGTTGCTTGAGAATAGCCCGCGAGCTGTGGTAGCTAAAATTAACGTTGTTAAACTCTATATTCCCTTGCTGTATAGCAAGCGGCTGGGCATTTTCTTTATCTGTGATCCGTGGCTTTGTGGTTAATAGCCCGAGCATGTTTTCAAGATCTGTTAGGGCACGGCGAATTTCTCGATATACAAAGCCTAAAAAATTGAGTGGTAAGAAAAGCTGGATCATGTAGGCATTGATCATAACCAACTCACCGATGCTTAACTCACCTGTTACGACATCTGCTGTGCCTAACCACATTAATGCGGTGATCGCTGCGGCAATGATCAAGGCTTGGCCTGAGTTAAGTGCTAATAAAGATAAGCGGTTTTTCAATCGTGCGTGTTCCCAAGTAGCTAAAAAAGCGTCATAACTGTTGGCTTCGTGGGTTTCATTATTAAAATATTTAACGGTTTCGTAGTTGAGCAAACTGTCGATTGCTCGACTATTGCTGTTGTTATCCGCTTGGTTTGCCTCACGAATGAATCGATTGCGCCATTGAGTAATAGTGACCGTGAAGGCAATATAAATAATCACCGCGATGAGGGTGACAAGCGCAAACCAAGGAGAAAAAAGCGTGGCGAATATAATCGCGACAATTAAGATCTCTAATAGCGTAGGGATAATATTAAACATTAAAAAGCGCATTAAAAAGCTTAGGCCTTGCGTTCCGCGTTCAATATCACGGCTAATCCCGCCAGTTTGTCTATTTAAATGAAAACTCAGCTCAAGTGCATGTAAATGCTTAAATACTTTAAGACCAATATGCCGCATGGCGTGCTCTGTGACACGGCCAAATAAGGCATCGCGTACTTCGCCAAAAAACACCCCAGCAAAGCGTAATCCGCCATAAAGCAGTAAAAGTGTTACGGGGACCATGAGAACGGTTTGTAGATTACCATCAACAGCATCAATGATTTCTTTTAGCGCCCATGGCATCAGCAAGGTTGCGCCTTTTGCAGCAATCAATGCAAGCACAGCTAACAAGATTCGCGCTTTGAACACCATTAAATATGGCCATAACGTTTTAATACTTTGTTTTAAGTTCATGGCATCATGATGTTTTATTGCTTCTTGTTTACCCATACCGCGCATATTTTCTCTAACTCTATTAAGTCTGTATTAAACTTTTTTTAGTAGCCTAGAGTATAAACTTTAACAGTGTGGATCTAGGACTATACTGTAACAGCACATAGTACAGTGTAGACAGCTTAAGACAATTAATTAAACTCAGTTTTTAACACAGAAGGGAAAGCAGATGAAAACTATCGGATACGCGGCACATGAAGCTAACACGCCATTAGCGCCATTTTATTTTGAAAGACGCGATTTACGCAGTGAAGACGTTGCGATTGAAATCTTGTATTGCGGGGTGTGTCATTCAGATCTCCATACTGTAAATAACGACTGGGGCGGTACTCGTTACCCCATTTTACCAGGCCATGAGATCGTAGGCCGTGTGACTGCTATTGGCAGCAAAGTGACTAAATACCAAGTTGGTGACAATGTTGCAGTTGGCTGTATGGTTGATAGCTGTCTTGAATGCGACCAATGCCATAAAGGCGAAGAGCAATTTTGTCGCGAAGGCATGGTTGGTACTTATTCAGGGAAAGATCGTATTACTGGTGAATCAACCAAAGGTGGCTACGCGAAACACATTGTTGTGCGCGAAGAGTTTGTTCTAAACGTACCAAAATCATTGGATCTTGCTAAATGTGCACCAATTTTATGTGCGGGTATTACCACATATTCACCGCTTCGCACCTGGAATGTCGGCCCTGGTAGTCGTGTTGCCGTGATTGGTTTAGGAGGCTTGGGCCATATGGCGATTAAAATTGCTGCGGCGATGGGAGCGCATGTGACGGCTATTAGTCGATCAGATGACAAAAAACAGCAAGCACTTGAATATGGCGCTGAAGGTTTACTTATCTCTAAAGATCAAAAAGCCATGGATGCCCATGCAAATAAATTTGATTTAATCATTAATACCATTCCCGTTAAGCATGACTTTACCCCTTATTTGCCTTTGCTCGATATTGATGGCACACAAGTGTTAGTTGGCCAAGTGGGTGATATGGCTGAATCCAGCTCAGTGCCACTATTATTGGGACGTCGCCGCGTGGCTGGCTCTTTAATTGGTGGTATTGCGCAAACGCAGGAAATTCTCGATTTCTGTGCACTACACAATATTCTTCCAGAAGTTGAAATGATTAAAATGGATGAGATCAATCAAGCATTTGAACGTCTAAAAGAAGGGGATCTATCTCACCGTTATGTGATTGACATGTCATCACTTGAAGTCGTTTAATAGCTCTATAGTGCCGCTTTATACCAATCGTGTTAAGTATTTAAGTCGATTGGTATTAAACGGCGGCATGATTTTTTAAATAGTAAAACGCTATTGAAATAATTAAAATGCACCCAATAATAGTATTAATATTCTAGCTAGATAATAAAATGATTCGTTTTCGCTTAGTCTTCGTTGTGTTACTGATGTTTGCTGCACTTTTTAGTGTGCAGGCAACTGCTGCGAGCAGCACTAAAGTTGAACTGAATCAGCCTATTGCTACTTTTCAGTCGCTGATACAAGCAGATTTGAGTCAGTTAGCGGTAAAGATATTTGACAATTCAACGTCAGATACCACGCCTTTTACTAAAAAGAGTGCGGCGGATGAGCAAACCTCTGAAGGTGCAGGCTTTGAATCATTGCAACCACGTTTAACCGTTAGCAACTCGTCATTATTTTTATATCATACTCAAGTAGAGCCAAATTATGTGGCTATCTTTGAGTTTTTTGTGCCAAGTCTTGCGCGGCAACTTTATTTACAGCCTCTTGAACCGGCAATAACGTTACCTTGGTTTGTGTGTTATGAAGGTAAGAAGTCTCGTTTGAGTGGTTGGAAAGACGCAAATTTACAATACCGAGCTGTTGTTACCTACCACAGTTAATTCTTCTCGTTAATTTTTCGCTGTTTTAGTGATTTCGCTAAAGCAAAAAATAACGACGCCAATTTTGGCGTGAAGCCTATGTTTTTATAGGCTTAAGGAAGAAGTATGTTAAAAAAATCATCAAAAAAACCGCTGTTTCAGCGTTTTAAAATAAGCTATCTAGCTATGCTTGTAGCACTGATATTGCTGGCTATTAGCGCCTTACCAAATTTATACCCTGCAAAGTCCTGGTTGCATGTGACAGCACAACAACAAGTTAACGCTGAGTTATTAGCAATTGACACGCAAAAAAGTGTGGTTGATTTTTTAAATCAACACGGTTTTACTGTCGAACAGTCTATGCAATCGTCTCAACAGCAATCGTCATTAAAAGTGTTACTCCACGAGCCGACAAAAAGCGCCGCAGCTCAGCAAGCGTTAAAAAGTGAATTTATGCAGTTGAATGTAAAAATAGTGACGCATCAAACAAGTCCAGATTGGTTACAAAGTTTAGGTTTAGCACCTATAAAGTTGGGGCTGGATCTCAATGGTGGGGTGTTGTTTGTATTAGATGTTGATTTAGTCAAAGCGCAACAAGAGCAGCTGGATAGCGCTTATGAGCAAACAAAAACGATAATTCGTGATGAAAAAGCCAGAGGGGTCCGTGTGCAACAAAATGCGCAAGGATTTGAATTACATGCATTGCCAGCTGCAAAAGATCAATTGCTTACAGTGCAGACGCAAGTTTTAAAACGTTTTCAGCGTTTAGCTCCAACGGTGCATACGCAAGGTAAGTTAACAACAGTGGCATTTAGTTTTAGTGAGCAAGGCAGTAGTGAGTTTACTAAAGAAGTGATGAGTCAAACGTTGACGACGTTGCGTGGTCGTATTGAAGAGTTAGGCATTACGGAAGCGGTAACCCAGCGCCAAGGTAAACAGCGTATTCGTATTGAACTACCCGGTGTACAAGATCCCGCAGCTGCAAAACGGATCATTGGTGCTACGGCATCCCTTGATTTCCATCAACTTAAAGAATATGGCGGCAAGTCCTTTGCCCTACAAAATGGGGGCACCATCAGCTTAGATCCAATTGCTATCTTTTCAGGCCAACATATTAATAATGCGCATGTTGGGCGCGATGAGTGGGGTAAGCCTCTGGTACAACTGAGCCTTGATAGCCAAGGTGGCGAAGCGATGTCGGCGTTTTCCAAGCGTAATATCGGCAAGCCTATGGCGACAGTGTATTCTGAATATTACAAAAATGACCAAGGAAAAGTGGTTAAAAAAAGTGAAGTTATTAATGTAGCAAATATAGCTCAGCACTTAAGTAGTCAATTTAGTATTACAAATATGCAAAGCCCGCAAGCGGCACAAGATTTAGCATTATTACTGCGTGCAGGTTCACTAACCGCCCCAGTAACCATAGTGCAAGAACAAACCATTGGCCCAAGCTTAGGCGCTGATAACATAAATAACGGGTTAGCTGCTTTAATGCTAGGAATGGGTATCACATTGGCATTTATGGCTTTGTGGTATCGGCGCTTAGGGTTAGTGGCGAATATAGCCTTATTATTAAATTTAACGGCTTTGGTTGGTTTAATGTCATTGCTGCCTGGTGTTGTGCTCACTTTACCTGGGATTGCAGGGCTGGTACTAACAATTGGCATGGCGGTTGATACTAATGTCATTATATTTGAGCGTATCAAAGAAGAGCGACGTAAAGGCCGTGCGCCCTATCAAGCTATAGAGCAGGGCTATAAACAAGCATTTAGCACCATTTTTGACGCTAACATTACCACGATGATCACTGCCGTCATTTTATATGGCATAGGCTATGGGCCAGTAAAAGGGTTTGCTATTACGCTTGCGCTTGGGCTTATAACCAGTGTGTTTACCGGCGTGTATGTCTCAAAGGCATTGAGCCAAACCGTGTATTTAAAATTGGCAAACAAACGTGGAGTAAATGCATGAGTAAAGTAACTGAAAAAAAGAGCACAATAACGCGCTTACGTTTATCTGGTTTATTTTTATCTCTGTTTTTAATCATTTTCTCAGTAATAGGAATAACATCAAAAGGCTTGAATTTTGGCCTTGATTTTACCGGGGGGTATTTAACTGAGTTTACGACCTCAGTGCCAATTAACCAAAGTGAACTTACTGAGAAATTGAGTATTTATCATGACGGTGATTTTATTCTCACCGCGCAATCAAGCCAACACTTTCAATTAAGAGAAGCTGAGCAAGTAAAAAACTCAGGCTGGATCACAAGTTTAACTGAAGATGAGTCGTTGGGTGTTGAAGTTGTGTCATCATCTTATTTAGGTTCACAAGTGGGAGATGAATTATTCGATCAAGGGTGCTTAGCATTATTTGCAGCAATGGTTGCTGTAATGATTTACTTAGCACTTAGGTTTGAATGGCGTTTGGCGCTGGGGGCGGTAATAGCTTTACTGCATGACGTGATCATAGTGGTAGGCTTATTTTCGTGGTTGCAGCTTGATTTTAATTTAACGGTATTGGCAAGTTTGCTGGCAATTATTGGTTACTCATTAAATGATTCTATTATTGTCGCAGACCGAGTGCGTGAATTGCTACGCTTGGATACTAATAAACAACTCGCAAGCGTTAACACTGTGATTGATGAATCAATTAAAAGTACTTTAACGCGTACTTTGATCACTTCAGGTACTACATTAGCGACAGTTGCGAGTGTCTGGTTACTCGCTGGTGCGCCATTACAGGGGTTTTCTATCGCTTTGTTTACGGGAATTGTGGTAGGGACCTTGTCATCCATCTGTATTGCGGCAACGCTACCACAGTTACTTGGTTTAAAGCATGAGAACTATCAAGTTAAAGTGGACGAACAAAGCCAAGCGTTAATGGATATGCCGTAACGATCCGCATGATACTAATAAAAATGCCGCAATGAATGCGGCATTTTGCTTAACAAGTAAACTTGTTAACTTAAATTAATAGTCACTACATCAGCAACGTCTTCATTGCTATTGATAGGTTGCTTTGGAATGTCAGGTTTATCCATGGCAATATCACCACCGTCGATCACTTCACCAGTTGTTAAGTTAGCAAAGTCGAATAATTGATTATCGGCTAAATGTGATGGCACTACATTTTGCATCGCGGTGAAAATGCTTTCAATACGACCTGGGTGTTCTTTATTCCACTGCGCAAGCATTGCTTTGGTATGTTTACGCTGTAAATTTTCCTGCGAGCCACATAAGTTACAGGGAATAATAGGGTAAGCTTGATGAATGGCATATTTTTCAATATCGGTTTCTTTACAGTACGCTAATGGGCGAATAACCATATGCTCACCATTATCACTCATTAGTTTAGCAGGCATACTTTTTAGTTTACCGCCATAAAACATGTTTAAGAATAGCGTTTCAATCATATCGTCACGATGATGACCCAATGCAATTTTTGTCGCACCTAGCTCTTTAGCAGTACGGTATAAAATACCACGGCGTAAGCGAGAGCATAGCGAGCATGTTGTTTTTCCTTCGGGAATAATGTCTGTCACTATACTGTAGGTATCTTCTTCGACAATTTTGTATTCAATACCCAGGGTATCTAAATACTCAGGCAATACATGCTCAGGGAAGCCTGGTTGTTTTTGATCTAAATTAACAGCAAAGAGGGAAAACTTTATAGGTGCAACACGTTGCAAATGCTGCAGCATATCTAATAGAGTGTAACTGTCTTTGCCTCCTGACAAGCACACCATGATACGGTCGCCTTCTTCAATCATGTTGAAGTCCATAACGGCTTGACCAGTTAGACGACGTAAGCGCTTTTGTAACTTATTGAAGTTATATTGAGCTTTGGCTTGAACAGAATGCGACATTACGCCCCCTTGAAATACTATGCGTAAAATAAAGGGGCGTATTATATGCTGAAAGTGGCAATGCTCAAAACTTATTTATTGGCTAATTTATTTTGCCAATGGAGAAACATAACCATCGGGTTTGAGCGCCAATACATCGCAATCTAGGCTGTCAATTACATGCTCTGCGGTATTGCCAACTAAAGCCGCACTTAAGCCTGTGCGACCAACAGTGCCAATAACAACTAGCTCGCTGTTTAGCCGCTTAGCAACATCTGGGATCACATCTTCGGGTAAACCTTCTTCAATAACACAGTGTTGCTGACTAATTTGATGTTTAGCTGCTAATGCTTGGGTTGATTCTATATGGTGTTTCTTAACCGATTCATTGTAGACGCTGGGATTAAATTCTGGAATTTCAATAGCGATATTCACAGGTGTAGCAGGGTAGGCGTTGACGAGATTTAAACTGGCGTTAGCAAGCTCGCATAGAAATTGTGCATCTTTAATAATACGGTGATTTAAATCAAGGTGCTGTTGGTTTTCACTGACGGCATTTACTGCGGCTAAAATATTTCCTTGTGCAGGCCATGCTTGCTCTTTGACGAGTAATACTGGTGCTGGGCATTTACGAATTAAATGCCAGTCAGTTGGCGTAAAAATAACGGACTTTAAAGTGTCGTGCTGGTGGGTGCCTTTAACAACCAAATCAAATTGTTCATTGATAACAGTATCTATGATCGCTTCATATGCGCGGTTATGCCACACAACTCGGCTACAGATTTTAACCTCTGGATACTGTGTTAAAATTTCATCTAACCATAATTGGCGATCTTTTACGACGGCGTTACGCATTGCTTCGCGTTCATCGGACGAGAGCATGGTGGTCATTTCATATGAGAAATCATAAATACTCATAAAGGCAGTGATACTTGCACCTGATTTTTTAGCAAGTTCAATAGAACGAGATAAACCATGCTGCGAGTCAGCGGTTGGATCGATAATAGCGAGGATCTGTTTGATAGTGTTCATAAGCTGCTCCTTTAACTACATTCTATGTCTACATAATACTTACAGTGTAACGCATTTCATGAGTAGTTAAAGTAACAGCGAAGCATATGTTACGCTAGATCAATTTATTTGGGGTGAATTGCCGCTGCTGCAGATAAACCTTCACTATCTAAAATAGTTATAAATTTACCTTCTACTTTGATCAGCTCAGCTTTTTGAAAACGGCTTAATAAGCGGCTAATTGTTTCAACCGTTAAGCCAAGGTAATTGCCAATTTCACCACGGGTCATGGTAAAGCGAAATTCCTTACGCGAAAAGCCACGCTCACCAAACCGATTTGATAAATTATGAATGAAGCTTGCTAAACGCTCTTCAGCCGATTTTTTATTGAGTGCTAAAAACATTTCTTGATCATAGTTAATCTCACTGCTCATCAAACGCATTATTTGTTGGCGTAATTTCGGCAATTTACCAGACAGTTCATCTAAGGTATCAAATGGAATTTCACATACCATCGAGGTTTCAAGTGCTTGTGAAAAACTTTGATGAGTCATTTTATTTATTGCATCAAAGCCAATTAAGTCACCCGCTAGGTGAAAGCCGGTGATTTGTTCATCACCTTGCTCAGAGAGAGTATATGATTTAAATGAACCAGAACGAACTGCAAAAATAGCATTTAATGGGGCACCCGACTCAAATAGAAAGTCACCTTTATGAAGCGGTTTTTTACGCTCGATGATTTCATCCAGTTTATCCATTTCTTGACCATTAAGGGTAAAAGGCAAGCATAATTGGCTAATACTGCAGTCATTACAGCTGATAGTACAATTGTTTTTGGTTTTGTTATGAGATAAATCCATTAGTTCAGTCCGTAAAATGTTGTCACATCAATTTGTTAAGATTAATGCACCAGCTTGTCAGTTGCAATGATAAGTAAATAAATACCATACCAGATCAGTATGCTGCCAAGTGCTATTCGTGCCCAAGGGTGATTTAATAGTTTATGGAGCACTTGTGCTCCCATTCCCATACTTAACATGGCAGGAAAAGTGCCTAGAGCAAAAAATAGCATGACTAAAGCGCCATCATAAGCGTTGCTACTGGACATTGCCCAAGTTAATGCTGAATACACTAAACCACAGGGTAACCACCCCCATAAAGCACCATACGCCATTGCTTTAGGTAATGAGTTAATCGGCATTATAAAGCGGTTAAGTTTAATTAAATGCTGCCATATTAGTGTTTTACCTAATGATTCAAGCCATTGTAAGCTTGCGCCTAAGCGCATGATATATAAGCCAACTAAGATCATAAATAGGCCGCTTAACAAGGCTAACGTTAACGCCAGCAAATGGTTTTGCGTGGCGAAATGGCTGCTGATCCCAGCAACGAGCGCACCTGCAAACATATAGCTGCCAGCGCGGCCAATATTATACGCAATCGAGTATTGTAATGGCCGGCTTTTATCGGTTGCTAATTGTAAAGAGCTGGCAATACCGCCGCACATCGCAATGCAGTGGCCACTGCCAATTAACCCCATAATGAATGCGCTGACGAATAACGGATCAATCATTACTTTTTTTGTGTTGCTCTTTGTCGTCTTCAAACAAAATACTATGACCTTGCTTGTTTAAATCAGAAAACTGTTCTCCACGAACAGCCCAAAAGAATACCCCGATTGCAATCAATACAAACAATATCGCGATGGGGATTAGAATATAAATGATACTCATAACTTTAATAACCTCAGTGAGTTACTGATCACAATAATGGAGCTTGCAGACATGCCGATAACGGCCATCCATGGGGCAACAAGTCCTAACGCTGCAAGCGGTAAGATAGAGCCATTATAGAACAACGACAACGCTAAGTTTTGCTTTATAATGCGGCGCGTTTTTTTCGATACCGTTATTAAATGGTCAATTGCGGCTAAATCACTGTTGAGTAATACCACATCGGCAGTATTTTTGGAAATATCAGCACCTGTCTCCATCGCAATAGATAAATGTGCACTGTTGAAAACCGGGCTATCGTTAACGCCATCACCAACCATGGCAACAATTTCACCTTCACGAGACCAGCGCTGTACTTCGCTTTGTTTATCCTCTGGTAAACAGCTTATTTTATAGCTATCAAGCGCAAGCTTTTTAGCAATTTGTTGCCCTGCGTTTGACGCATCGCCAGTTAACATATGGCAGCTTAAGCCTTGCTGCTGTAAAGAGCGGATCAACTGTGCGGCATTGCTTTTTACTTCATCAACAAAATAAAAGTTAGCAACCGGCTGTTGATCAATATAAAACGTGGCTTGAGCATTACTTTTCTTGCTGTTGAACCAGCCGCTTTTGCCCACCGCATAATGGTGGGTGTCATCACTACCAGTGATGCCAAGGCCCGGGTGGATGGTTATATTCGTTAAATGGCGTTGATTCGGTGTAAACTCAGTGAATGCGCTAGCTATCGGGTGCTCTGAGTAACTCTCCAGTTGCGCAGCTAAGGTTAAAATTTGTTTTTTTGACAAGGTGTCTGCTAATAAATCCACCGCATCAAGGGTAAAACGCCCCTGTGTCAAAGTGCCTGTTTTATCAAAGGCAACGCGGGTTAGTTGTGGCAAAGTCTCAAGTACATGAGATTGCTTAATGAGTATGCCTTTGCGGGTTAAGGTTGCCACCGCGCAGGTTAACGCCGTTGGGATAGCTAAGCTTAATGCGCAAGGGCAGGTTGCTACAAGTACCGCTATGGTGATCCAAAAAGCATGCTCAGGGTCAACTTGATACCAGCCAATTGCAGTAATAGATGCAAATACCAGCAAGCAGGCAACAAACCATTGCGCAACTTTGTCGGTAATCTCTACTAATTTAGGACGGGTAGCCAGTGCACCGTGCTGTAGTTTTATTATTTGATTTAAAAGTGTATTTTGGCCAATCTTGTTGATGCGAATTTCAATCACACCGTCATGGTTCACAGTACCTGCAAACACTTGATGTTCGATGTATTTGTTAACGGGTAAATGCTCGCCAGTCATCATTGATTCGTCTACCGTTGTATTGCCTGAACAGACAATGCCATCAGCTGGAATGGTTTCACCCGCTTTGATCAAGACTCGGTCATCAAGTTTTAACTTTTTAGCCGCAATAATATGCTCTTGGCCATTTTCATCCACTTTACGTGCCGTAAGCGGTAATAACTTTTGTAAGTTTGCAGTAAATTCGCTGGCTTTAAGCCGTGCACGAAACTCTAAATATTTACCCAGTAGAAGTAAAAAGGTAAACATACAAATTGATTCAAAATAGACTTCGCCTACGGCCATTATTGTGGCATAGCTGCTGGCTGCATATGCCCCAAAGATAGCCAATGACACCGGTAAATCCATGTTGAGCTGTTTAGCTTTGAGTCCATTTATAGCATTTGTTAAGAAAGGCATTGCGCTGTATAAAATAACAGGGGAGGCGAGTATTAGGCTGATCCAGCGAAAATACTGCTCAAAGTTTTCTTCCATGCCAGAAAACATTCCAAAGTACATGGCAAACGCGAACATCATTACTTGCATGGTCATTAAGCCTGCCACGCCGAGTCTACGTATGTAGGCTTTTGCAACGAGTTGTTTTTGGCTTGCTTCTAGATCGGCTTGGAAAGGGTATGCTTTATAACCTATTTCTAGCAATGCTTTGATTATATCACTCAGCGGTAAAGCATTTTTATGCCACTGAATCATGGCGCGATTGGTCGAAGTGTTTACGTCTACTCGTTTTACAGCGGCCATATTCAGCAGCTGCTTTTCAATTAGCCACGCACACGCAGCACAGGTGATACCTTCGACGGTCAGTAATACTTCACTGATATCGCCATTTTGACTTATAAATTCATCTTGAATATCTTCATTATCATAACTTTTGATCAGTTCAAGTTGTTCCGGGACTAGTTGTTCAACTTTACCCGCAGTGACTGTTCTAAATTTATAATAATCGGTCATGCCTTGAGCGACAATTGTCTCGGCAACGGTTTGACAGCCAATGCAACACATAGGCTCTGCACTACCGTCTATAACAACCGTAGCGCTAAAACCTGCGGGTACACTTTCAAGGCAGTGAAAGCAGTTATTGGACATGATAGGGTGACTACTTATACTCAGGGCTTACGGCAATACTTTGCTCACTTGGCAAAGTGATGTTTTCTTTTAGTTTCCAGCTACCATCAGTTGGCTCAATAAAAACTGTATAAGTGCCGTTGATATAGGGCTCAACAATAGCGGTAAATTCACCATTGGCATTTGGCGTCAAATGCGTACTAAAGTCATGATCTTCAATTGTACGATGATAAAATGACAGCTTTAATGAGTGGATATTGCTAGTGTCGCCTTTATTAAACTTAAAGCTAATTTTATCCGCTTCTACTTTTAATTCACCGTGTAAATAAAGCGCTTTGGCTTTATCGAATTTACTTAATTCTAAGTTAATCGCTTTGCCTTTTTTATAGTAATCATCCACGACCATATCAGGGCCATTACCGATTGCTGTAATGAATAGAGAAATACAACCAACGATGGCAACTAGCGGAAAAAAGATTAAAAACCAAGGCCAGAAATTTTTATACCACGGAGTAGGAGTCATAAATACGCTTAATTTGTTTTCGGTGCAGACATTTTATAGGATTTAAATTGAAAAGACTAAAAAAAAGCCTCCAGATGGAGGCTTTTTTGATCTTAATTAATCTATTGAATTAAAAGATTAAACTATAAACATTTAATTAACGTTTTGCTTATTTATCTTGCGATAAACTATACACATACGCTGTTAATAGGTGGACTTTTTCTTCACCTAAAATGTCTTTCCATGCAGGCATTACACCAGCACGGCCGTTTACAATAGTTTCTTCAACAGCACGTTGAGAACCACCATATAGCCAGATATTATCCGTTAAATCTGGTGCGCCAAACGGTAGGTTATGTGCTACAGAACCTTTACCATCCGCACCATGACACGCTGCACACATTGCAAACTTAGCTGCACCGGCTGCGGCGTCTTTTTGGTTAACAGTCCGCCCAGATAAGCTTAATACGTGAGCGGTCATTTCTTTCACACCTTGCTCACCTAATGCAGCACCCCAAGGTGGCATCGCAGCAATACGACCGTGTAATAACGTTTCTTTGATTTTGTCTGGTGTGCCGCCATATAACCAATCTTTATCAGTTAGGTTAGGGAAGCCTTGACCACCACGTGCATCTGAGCCATGGCACTGTGAACAGTTTTGCGCAAATAAACGCTGCCCAATTTCCAGTGCTTTTTCATCATTTGCAAGTGTTTCGATATCTTGCTCAGCAAAAGCCGAAAAAATTGGACCAAAACGTTCGTCGGCAGCGCGATATTCAGCATCCAGTTTTACAAAGCGACCTTCTGCGTGTGCATCTTCAACAGCTTGTTTAGATTCTGCAAGAGATGTAATACCTTGGTTAGAACTGGTCCACTTACCAAGACCTTCCCAGTTACCTAAACCTGGGTATGCCGCTAAGTAGTAAACTGACCATGCGAATGTTGCAAAGAACATGTAGGTCCACCACTTTGGCAGTGGGTTGTTTAGTTCTTCAATACCATCAAATTCATGCCCACAGCTTTCACCTTCTTCAACGCCTGCGTAGTTTTTTAAGTTCCAAACTAGCAAACCAAACAAAATGATAAGACATGATAGGGTTAATACAATAACCCATATACTCCAAAAGCTAGTCATTTCTCAGACCCCTTTTCCTCGTTAGAGATTGTCTTGTTATGCTTCTCTTCATCTTCAAAGATGGCATTTGCAGCGTCTTTAAAACGTGTTTTACTACGCTTACTGTACGCCCACACAACAATGACAATAAATAGTACTAAAATTACCAGAGTTAAAATGCCTCTGTATGTTCCGTAATCCATAATTATTACTTCAAGTGTGTGCCAAGTTGTTGCAAGTAGGCGATAAGAGCTTGCATTTCTGTTGCTCCTTTACCATCGTTCATTGCGTCAACTTTGGCAACATCAGCGATTAGTTCTTCATCACTACCGTAACCTAATCCCGGATGTGCCGGGTTTTGCGGGTTGATGGCGAATGTATCACGGAAAATTTTAAGTTTTTTCAGAGTCAGGCTAGTATCAACGCGATTCTCTGCTAACCAAGGAAAGCCTGGCATATTTGACTCAGGAACCACTGCACGTGGGTCAACTAAGTGAGCATAATGCCAGTCGTCCGAGTAACGTTTACCAACACGAGCTAGGTCAGGACCAGTACGTTTAGAACCCCATTGGAATGGGTGATCCCATACTGACTCACCAGCGACTGAATAGTGGCCATAACGTTCAACTTCGTCACGGAATGGGCGGATCATCTGTGAGTGACAGTTATAACATCCTTCACGTACATAGATGTCGCGGCCTTCCATTTCAAGTGCATTAAGTGGACGTAAGCCATCTACAGGCTTTGTTGTATCGTCTTGGAACATTAGTGGAGTGATCTCTACTAGGGCACCAAAACTGATAGCAAAAACCGTCAAGATAGCCATTAGGCCAATATTCTTTTCGACTATTTCGTGTTTGTTTTGTGAATTTTTATTGCTCATCATCTCACTCCGTTATGCTAACTGTGCTTGCGCGTCTAACTTCAACGAATCATTTTTCGCAGAAATTGTACGGTACACGTTATAAGCCATAACGAGCATACCAGCGACAATGAATACACCACCTAAGAAGCGCATAACATAGAAAGGATGAGATGCTTGTAGCGACTGTACAAAGCTATACATTAATGTACCGTCAGCGTTCACTGCACGCCACATTAGGCCTTGCATAACACCTGAGATCCACATTGCAACAATATAAAGTACAACACCTACGGTATGTAACCAGAAGTGTGTATTAACAAGTTTCACGCTGTACATACGACCTTGCGAGAATAACGCAGGAATAAGGTGATAAATCGCGCCGATAGAAATCATCGCAACCCAACCTAGTGCACCAGAGTGAACGTGTCCCACTGTCCAATCAGTGTAGTGAGAGAGGGCATTTACAGATTTGATTGCCATCATCGGACCTTCGAAGGTAGACATACCATAGAAAGATAATGACACTACTAAGAAACGCAATACTGGATCAGTACGTAACTTGTGCCATGCGCCTGATAGCGTCATGATACCGTTGATCATACCGCCCCATGAAGGAACAAATAAGATAATAGACATAACCATGCCTAAACTTTGTGTCCAGTCAGGAAGTGCAGTGTAGTGTAAGTGGTGAGGACCGGCCCAAATATAAAGAGAAACCAATGCCCAAAAGTGAACCACTGATAAACGGTATGAATAAACCGGACGGCCTGCTTGTTTTGGTACAAAGTAATACATCATACCTAAGAAGCCTGCTGTTAATAAGAAACCTACAGCGTTATGTCCATACCACCACTGCACCATTGCATCTACCGCACCCGCGTAAATAGAATATGATTTAGTAAGTGAAACTGGAACAGCCATGCTATTAACAATGTGTAGTACAGCTACTGTAATAATAAAGCCCGCATAGAACCAATTTGCTACATAAATATGTGATACTTTACGTTTTGCAATTGTACCCATGAATACGACTGCGTAGGTAACCCATACCACCGCAATTAGTATATCGATTGGCCACTCAAGCTCTGCGTATTCTTTTGAGCTGGTAATACCTAAAGGCAGTGTGATAACCGCAAGTACGATAACTAATTGCCAGCCCCAAAATGTAAAGGCTGCTAATTTATCTGAGAGAAGGCGCGTTTGGCAGGTACGTTGTACGACGTAATACGACGTAGCAAAAAGTGCACTTGTACCAAATGCGAAAATAACTGCGTTCGTGTGTAACGGACGAAGTCGAGAGTAAGTTAACCATGGTGTATCAAAGTTAAGTGCTGGCCAAGCTAATTGGGCAGCAATCAGAACCCCAATACTCATGCCAACGATGCCCCAAATCACTGTCATAATAGCGAATTGGCGTACAACCTTATAGTTGTACTCAGTTTGTGATGCTACTGTTTGGCTCATTTTCTGGCTTCCGCTGCAATTTATGCGTTTAGAAATGAATTACCCACTTATAAAAAGTGGGGCCTACTATTATTCACAAGTATGTTATCAAAAACCCTCAAAGCCTTGACTGCTTCAGAAAACAAACTCGAGAAACCCTTATATTTGCAGGGAAATGATAAATTTTTTGACCTAAAAAAGATAGGTCAATTGCATAAAATTATGACATCAATCAATTTTTCTCACGCAGTTGGCTATTTTTGACACACTTTCTTATACATTTGCGTATTAATTCTGCGCAATGGTTGTATTTTAACGGTACGCTGATTAGTATCCGCTGTTATTTTCCTCAAGGAATGCTATGCCAATTAAATTGTTAATTGTGTTTTTAAGTGTACTAAAGTTATTAATAGCATGTGATTCGCAAACAATAAGTATAGAAGAGCAAAGCCAAGCCGCAAGCTGTGAAAGTAACCAATTATGCCATTATAAGGATCAGGTAAAGGTTTGGTTACCAGAACCAAATATAACACCAGAAACACCTTTTGAAATTCACTTGTCAGTACCGAATGGTTTTACAGTGCACAGTGCGAAGCTCGAGGGCGTAATAATGTATATGGGCTTTATTCCCGTTTTATTTGAATCTCGTGAGGATATATTAGTAGCGAATACCATGGTTGGTATATGTGCTGAGCGAAACATGACGTGGAAATTAGTGCTAGTGCTTAAAGATCAACAAGAACACGCTGAGCCTATATTTTATTACTTTGATGTGATTTATTGACCTGAGCCTTAACTGCCATTTTATCGTAACAGGTTGATTATTCTGTAACGCGACCTGCGCCATACCACTGTTAACTAAGCATGCTTGTAGACTTTAAGTGCAGAGAATTGTCTGTTGTGCTCCTTAAGTTCTATTCTTCACAATATCTTACTCGTTTTTACTGTAATAAAAGTAACCTTTCTTTCCTTTATACTCATACCAATCCAAGTATCTTCAAGCAGCTCTCCTCTTGCGCATTAGGCAACTTTATTTATATGTGAAGCTGTAATGAATAGTATTAAATCTACATGTAAAGATATAAATGAGGCAAGCAATCGCTTAAATACGCAAAGTTTCTGCATAAGTATGGTTAGCATTTCTTACTCAGTTTTACAGTTATACTAAAATGATGTGATTAAGTTGTGAAATTTTCTGATTTAGGTATTTACTCCCTTTAATTACATATGATTACAAACTTAATCAGTTTGGTTGCATACATGGTTTAAATGTTTTATATTTACTCTATCTTGTTGAATGTAAAAAGTATTAAGTAATTAACAATGAAACATTCATTAACTTTTGTACCTTGTTGAGGTTTGTTTAAAATGGCTGTGGTATTTATTCTCCATCCATTCAGTTTTCGTTCAGTTAAATCCACCTAAGTTGCCCTCCGTTGACTCGTGATTCTAATAATAACGAGCACTACCTGAGCAAGGTATTTTTCCAACAAGTAGGGTTTCACATGAAAAAATCAATTCTTGGTTTAGCTGTTATTTCAGCAATTCCTATGTTCTCAACAAGTGTTATAGCTGCAGACGAAGCAGCACAATCAATCGAAAAAATCCAAGTAACGGGTTCTCGTATCAAACGCACAGACATGGAAACGTCAAGCCCAGTAACTTTGATCGGTGCAGATGAAATTCAAGCTATGGGTGCAAGTAGCATCGATAGTGTATTACAAAAAATGACGGCAGCTAGTGGTGCTATGACTAACCCCGCTGTTAACAATGGATCTGGGGGGAATGCTCGCGTTGACCTTCGTGGTCTAGGTGCACAACGTACATTAGTATTAGTAAATGGTCGTCGTATGATCAACTCAGGTACTGGTGCAGCGTCTACAGTTGATTTAAACACTATCCCTGTATCAATGATCAAGCAAGTTGAAGTACTTAAAGATGGTGCATCTGCTGTTTATGGTACTGACGCGGTTGCTGGTGTTGTAAATATCATTTTAAAAGATGATTTTGAAGGCCTTGATATGAACCTTAATGGTGCTATCACTGGTGAAGGTGATGCAGATGAAACATCATTTGACATTACAATGGGTTCTAGCTTTGACCGTGGTAACGTAGTTATTGGTCTTCAGTACACTGACCGCGGTGAAGCTTCTCAGGGTGATCGTGATTTTTCATCATGCCCGATAGAAGAAGATTTTGATAATGCTAGTTTCTATTGCGGCGGCTCACCTTACAGTCCAAATGGGCGAGTATGGGGTGAAACTGCTGACTTACAAGGTCAAGCTGACGGTGGCTGGCATGACTATGTAGCTGAGAATGATGCATACAATTTTGCACCAGACAGTTACTTGTATACACCAATGCGTCGCTTAAATTTAACAGGTATCGGCCATTTTGAGTTAACAGATGACACGCGTTTATTTTCTGAATTCACATATTCTAAGCGTTGGTCTACACAACAAATGGCGCCGCAACCTGTATGGTTTGATTTTACCTATGATCAAGCAAGCATGGGAGATTCACTAATATCTCACGGTGTTGCAGATGGTGAAGCTATCTCGTATGGTCGTCGTATGTCGGATATTGGTCCTCGTGGTTACGAGCAAGTAGTTGATACTGTTCGAACTGTTGTAGGCCTAGAAGGTGACTTAGATAATGGTTGGGGCTGGGATACTTCTGTTGTATTCGGTCGTAATGATGCCGTTGACCGTGCAACAAACCTTTTAAATATGGGCTCAATCCAAGATGCAATTGGTGCAGGTACATTCAACCCATTAGATCAAGCTGATTGGACTGCTGAGAATTTAGCACCATACAATTACACAGAAAATAACTCTGGTGGTAGCCAATTAGTTGTTGTGTCTGCAGGTCTTAACGGCGAAGTGATGGAGCTTCCAGCAGGTTATGTTGGTTTTGCTGCTGGTGTTGAACATCGTGAAGAAAAAGCATGGTATGTACCAGACTCATTAACTTCACAAGGTCTTGCAAATGATCCGCGTGTTGAGCCTACAGGCGGTCGTTTTGACGTGAACGAAGCTTATCTTGAATTAGCTATTCCATTAGTTGCAGATACAGCTTTTGCTGATAACATTGATTTAAGTGCTGCAGTACGTGCATTTGATTACAGCACATTTGGTTCAGATGAAACATGGAAGCTTGGTTTAACTTGGCGTGTAAACGATGAGTTGATGCTTCGTGCGGTACGTTCAACTGCGTTCCGTGCTCCAACTGTGTCTGAATTATACCAAGGTAAATCACCTTCATTTGAAAATGTGAAATTCCCAGGTGCTCAAGACCAAGCTGAAGTGACTGTTGGTGGTAATGATCAGTTAACACCTGAACTGGCTGATACAGTGACTGCTGGTTTTGTATATGCTCCTTCTTGGTTTGATGGCTTCTCTATGACTGTTGATTACTATGATATTCAGATTGAGAACTCTATCTCTAGTGTAAATAACCAATATATTGTTGATAGCTGTCTTGATGCTGCAACAGGTAATTACGCAAATACTGGTACTGCTTTATGTCAGTCTGCAAACATTAACTTTAATCAGAGTACGGGTCGAATCAGCTTCAACAACCAATTACAAAACATTGGTGCTGAACAAACTAAAGGTTATGACCTTAACTTCACATATGCATTTGATGCAGCTGGTCTTGCATGGCGTACCGGCCTAGATGTAACAATACTTGATGAATATATTGTTGATACAGGTACTAACTCAATTGATTACACTGGGGTAATTACATCAGGTATCGGTAGTTATGCTGATCTGAAAACTAACTTTACATTGAATGTAGCTGGTGATAACTGGGATGCACGTTATCAAGCGCGTTATATCAGCGGATTAGACAGTTACTCTTGCTTAGCTGCAGATAGTGAATGTTTAGTTCCAGATGTTGGTACTGTTATTTATCATGATGTGAGTGGTTCTTATTTGATCAATGATACAGTTTCATTATCTGCAGGTGTTAACAACTTATTTGATAAGCAAGCACCTTATTACTCAGGTAATAATGATTCAAATACCGACCCGTACACGTACGATGTATTAGGTCGTCGTTTCTTTGCTGGTGTGAATGTTAAATTCTAATCAGTAACTGACTTTGATTCTTTCTAAGGCCTAGTTTTTACTAGGCCTTTTTTATTGAACAAACACAGGTGTAACAGTAAACTAAACGTATCTAAATTTTTTTAGGAGAGTTGATTGTTAAAACAGGATGAAAACTTATCCTTTATTATCGAACCAGAACTGAGTCCGCGCTCTGAACAGCGTATTGACTTGTACTTTTCTATCCCTAATGAAATGGGGATCAACCCACAAACGCTCACTGAAGAAGCGTATTTTAATAATCACTTTAAATCGCACTTAGCCTATAACGCCAATAATATCCATTTACCTTTAGTGCGTAGTCGCTTTGTCAGTAAAAATAAAGGCGAACAGCAAGATTACCGGCAAAATCTTAACCTCTATTGCTATCAAGTGCGCTTAGCAATTGATACAGATATTAAAGATACATTAAAGATTAAAGAGCTTGATGAATTCTATCAGCGGGCCATTGAGTTGTGTGAGTTAAGCCAGGGCTTACTAAAAAAATTAAGACGTTATACCCCTGATGACGAGAAGCTGATTTCGTTTTACACCAATGCTGACAATTATTTAAGCTGGCATATTGAGCAGTCATTTTTAAAGTTGCTTGATGAAGGACCACGCAGTAGTGATTACGCCAAAGAGCGCACTGAGCTGATGAATTTTTGTAAAGCTGAGCAAGACTATCGCCATGAACAACAATATAACTCAGAATCGACGTTGCTTGATGCTAATCGACTTACTAATAAAATGCGCTTATTACAGCGTTTGATTGAGCATGGGGTGGTGTTGAACCGGAGTACTCGTCACCTTAACAGCTATTTAAAACGACTCGTTAAAGGCACTGTTACCGCAATCATAATGGCATTTGTGATGGTGGTTGTACTGAATGCCCGGATCTCGTTTACTGAAGTGACAGCTACCTTAGTGATTATTTTAGGTGCCATTTATGGTATGCGGGAAATTTTTAAAGAAGATATTACCCGAGTAATTTGGCGAGCAATAGTAAAAGGACGGCCCAAATGGCGATTTCAATTTCGTAATAGCGTAACTAAAGACAAAATAGCCACACAATATATATGGCTTGAATATACCCGTTTTAGGCATATTCCTGAGGATGTTAGAAAGATATTTTCAAAGCGGCGCCAGCAAAATAAACAAGCGGCGCAGTGGTTGCATTTTGCCAGTGAGATTCGGGTGAGCGCTAAAGAGTTTTTACCTGGCTATGATAGTTTGCAACAGAATTTACAGTTCAGTTTAGCTGCATTTACGCGTAACTTAAAAAAGGGTGAAGGTAAGCTATATCATATTGATAATAATAAGATATCTAAACAAAGTGTAGAGCGTAGATACCAATTGAATGTGGTGGTTTCTTATCAAAGTGCTCAGGAGATAAAATACCAACGTTATAAGATCACTTTAAACAGAAGTAAAATAGTTAACATTGAGCTTATTTATAGCGAAATGGAATAAATAATTTAGTCTATTTTCAATCGCTATCAGGTATTATCACCCTCTTTATTCTGCCTTAATGGGAGTACAATGCGTCTGCTTATCTCTAGAATGACAGCAACAAGCCAATGCCCGCCACGTAAACCGATGAGTAAAATTCTATGGTCATTACTTGGCTCTTTCTTGGGGATTTACTTAGTGGCTATGATTGGTAAAAGCTTACAGTTTGACCCACTAAGTAACTTATATTTAATTGGCTCTTTAGGGGCTACTGCAGTGCTTATTTATGGTGCGCCATTGGCTGAGTTTTCTCAACCACGCAATTTGATTGGTGGCCATTTTTTTAGTGCTCTGGTAGGAGTAACCGTTGCCAAATTTTTAGGCAGCGATTTAATGTTGGCCAGTGCGCTTGCAGTGTCAGTATCAATAGCAGTGATGCATTTAACCCGTACATTGCACCCGCCAGGCGGGGCAACAGCATTGATTGCTGTGATCGGTGGTGAGTCGATACAGAAACTTGGGTATTTCTATGTAATAAGTCCTGTGTTATCAGGAGCTGCAATTATGTTATTGGTGGGGTTATTAGTTAATAATTTATCACGCAATCCTAAACGCCATTACCCAGTATACTGGTGGTAGATTTTATAAAACCAGATGGAGATATGTTCCATCTGGTTTGATTTTTACTTCTCTAAACCGTTTTTGCTGTATAAAGATACTTTATCAGACACTAGCGTAATTTCGATGTTTTTACTCTCATTACCCCATGTGCAGTTTGTATGTAGGGTTTTTTCTACACAACTATCTGCACTCCCTAAGATGGCTTCAACTTCGGTTTTATCCATACCTATTTCGATCTTTTCGTAATTTTCTAAACTTACTTTTGAGCAGGCTGCAAGGCTCAATGCTGCCGCGATAATGAAAAACTTTTTCATTGATTATCTTCCTTTATTTAGTGTTTAAATTTTCTAATTTGCACGATCATCCCCATTTTAGGATGATCAAAATAATGTATCTCGCCACTTATTACCCGCTTAAATTGTGAAAATCGAGCATGCTGAATGTCACCATTAGGTAGGCTTTCATTAACATCAAAACTAGCGTTAATAAATAAGTAATGGCGCAGGTAAATATTAAAGATACCATCTAACTCCCATTGATCAGCCGCTTGTTCAATTTCGGGGACAATGGGTTGATTCGAGCTCACTAAACTAATGAAGTCATTATTTGAATATTGTGATGTAGAGGCAACGACTGGGGCGCGTAATAATTTACCAGCAAATAGTTTGATATGCTCAGAGCGAGACTGACTTGCTCCAGCGAAACGCCAACCAGTATGCAGTAAAGGCCTCAGACCTTTGCGTATCAATTCTTGTTGTTGTGACTTAAATTGTAGCTGCTCTGGGGCAAGTAAGTAGGTTTGCTCCATATCGTCTTTAGCTGGCGCTAATGGACTTATTGGTAAGCTTGAGTAACTGTGTAAATAATCAATACTGTCATCACATAAGTTAGAGTGACTGGCACCAATTACTGAGTCGGTTAATGACTGTGAATTAAAACGGCTGTCACCATTTATACAGTCTTGTTTTGCTTGCTCGCTATAAAGTGGTGTCAGTAAATCAAGGCTACGCTTGGCCCTGATTGGATCTTGCTCCAAACTAAAATCTTCTTGCAGATAAGGGGCAGGGCGTTGTTTGAAAATGAGTACTTCAACTTCAAACCAACGCTCAGCAAATGCTGCACTGCTGAATACGCAGCACAGTAGGATCAGAGATTTTTTAAGCAACATTAATGGCTAACCTTTTTTTCGAAATCTGCAATCATTGCAGTGACCATTTTTAAGCGTTCACGGGCATTTGCCTCATTGATCGCAAAGCGCAACTTATTTGCACCATCCATTTTGTACACCTTAGGCGCACTTTGTATCAAACCTATAATGAAGCTAGGGTTAACCTTAGTATGTTGGCTAAACTCGAAATAGCCACCCTTAGGATTCGCTTCAATTTTCTTAATTCCTAATTCACTGGCTTTGAGTTTGAGCTGCTGCAAACTAAACAAGTTTTTCGTGGCATCGGGCAATAAACCAAAGCGATCGATCAGTTCAACTTGTAATTCATCCATATCATCAATATTAGCGCAGCTGGCAACTCGTTTGTAAATTCCTAATCGCGCATTAACATCATGAATATAGTCATCAGGTAATAAAGCTGCGAGTTTTAAATCGACTTCACTTTGTTGATGGAGTAAGTTTTCAAGGGTTGGCTCTTTACCTTCACGTAGGGCTTTCACCGCTTGCTCTAGCATTTCCATGTATAAACTAAAGCCGATGGTTTGCATTTGTCCGGATTGGTCATCGCCTAATAGTTCACCAGCACCACGAATTTCTAAATCATGGGTCGCAAGCGCAAAACCTGCGCCCAAATCTTCGAGAGACTCTATCGCTTCAAGGCGTTTTACAGCATCTTTGGACAGTGCTTTTGGATTACCCGTTAATAAATAGGCGTAGGCTTGATGGTGGCTACGGCCAACACGACCGCGCAGCTGATGTAATTGCGCTAAACCCAGTTTATCGGCTCTATCCATAATAATGGTATTAGCTGTTGGGATATCAATACCCGTTTCGATGATCGTAGTACACACTAATACATTATATTTTTGGTGATAAAATTCACTCATCAATTGCTCTAAATCTCGTTCGCGCATTTGTCCATGCGCAGAGGCAACGCTTGCTTCTGGCACCCACTCGCTAATTTCTTCAGCGACACGATCAATAGTTTCAACATTGTTATGTAAAAAGTAGACTTGGCCGCCGCGTTTAATTTCACGCAGCACCGCTTCTCTTATTAAATCAGCATCGCGTTGGCGAACAAATGTTTTTACTGCCAAACGTTTCGCAGGTGGGGTGGCGATGATTGATAAGTCACGCATACCACTCATGGCCATGTTTAAAGTCCGTGGGATAGGTGTTGCCGTTAGCGTTAAAATATCAACATCGGCACGCAATGATTTGATTTTTTCTTTTTGACGAACCCCAAAACGGTGCTCTTCGTCGACTATTAATAAGCCTAAGTCTTTGAAAATAATATCTTGCTGAATAAGCTTATGGGTACCAATGACAATGTCTAGGGTACCTTTGGCCATTTTTTCTAAGGTGTCTTTTTGCTCTTTTGGCGAATTAAAGCGAGACAGTACACCTACTTCAATGGGTAAATCAGCAAAGCGGTCTTTAAAGTTTTCATAGTGTTGTTGTGCAAGTAATGTGGTTGGAACTAATACCGCAACTTGCTTGTTATCGTTCACTGCAACAAATGCGGCGCGCATGGCAACTTCTGTTTTACCAAAACCAACATCACCACAGACTAGTCGGTCCATAGCGTGTTTACTTTGCATATCGCCTAACACAGCCTCGATGGCATTGCGTTGATCGTCAGTTTCTTCAAACGGAAAACTATCACTAAATACCCGATAAGCTGCGCCATCAAGCTTAAAGGCATTACCTGGTTTTGCTTGTCGCTTAGCATAAATGTCGAGTAATTCAGCTGCCACATCACGGACTTTCTCAGCTGCGCGTTTTTTCGCTTTTTCCCATGCATCTGAGCCCAGTTTATGTAGTGGGGCACTGGCTTCTTCCCCTCCAGAATAACGACTTAACATATGCAGTGCTGATACCGGCACATACAGTTTTGCATCATTAGCATAGGTGATAGTAACAAATTCGGTGATCAAACCTGCTGCATCAATCGTCTGTAGCCCCTGATAGCGGCCTACGCCGTGATCAAGGTGAACAATAGGTTGGCCTACTTTAAGCTCTGCAAGATTACGAATTAACGCATCTTGGCTGGCTTCGTATTTATGTTTACGACGACGGCGCTGCGATACTTTAATTCCGAGTAACTCTTGCTCTGTAATAATTGATAATACAGGCTTAGTGCCTAGCACCACACTTTGTTCTAATGGGCTGACAATCAGCCCTACATCGCTACTACTATTAACAAACTCGTCGAATGATAAAAACTCTTTAAATTTTAGACCACTGGGTTTAAGTATGGCGAGTAAAGATTCCCTGCGACCGTCTGATTCAACCGACAGTAAAATACGGCCTTTTTGTTTTTTTTGCGCGGCAACATAATTGATAAACGCTTGATACGGTTCATGCAGTTTATGATCAATGCGCACAGCCGGTAATTCACTGGTAGTGAGATTTTTATTTCCCGCCTTAGTAGGCAGCTTTGCTTGCGAAAGGCGAATGCGGGCAAAGTTGCCTAAATTGGCAAACAATTCATTGATCGGTTGATATAAGGCAACCGGTTCAAGTAAAGGTCTGAGGGGATCGACGCGGCGATTTTCATAACGTACATTCACATCATGCCAAAAGTGATCGGCTGCATTTTCTAAATCACCTAACTGCATCACGGTGGTGTGCGCTGGTAGGTAATCAAAGATAGTGGCAAGTTGCTCGAAAAACAGCGGCATGTAATATTCAATGCCCGCCGGCCAATTGCCTTTGGTTACTTGCATATACACAGAATCTTGGGATGAGCTGGCGCCAAACTTTTCGCGATAGTTGATCCTAAAGCGCTCAATGTCCGCTTCATTGGTCGGAAACTCATGGGCAGGTAATAACTCAATTTTTTCGACTTTTTCATCAGAGCGCTGACTTTCAACATCAAATAAGCGAATGGTGTCAAGTTCATCATCAAGAAAATCAAGTCTAAATGGATGCGGGCTGCCCATCGGGTATAAATCAACAATTGAACCGCGAATGGCGTACTCACCATGCTCCATCACTTGTTGTACATGTAAGTAACCGGCTTGCTCTAAGTTATTACGCAGCTGGTGCGTATCCAGAATATCGCCGACTTTAAAATTAATGGTGGAGCCATAAATAAACGAAGCAGGGGCTGTTCGCAACATCAAGGTTGAAACCGGCACAATTAATACACTTTGTTGTTCTTTTTTTAGCGTATTTAAGGTGGCTAAACGTGATGAAATAATATCTTGATGAGGTGAAAAGTGGTCATAGGGCAGCGTTTCCCAATCGGGAAAAATCATGACCGGATGATCAGGAAGTAAGCATTCTAATTCGGTTTCTAAGCGCAGTGCACTAGGGGTATCAGGGGTGACAATCAGCACTAAGCCATCTTGTTGTTTGACACCTTGGGCAATGGCGATACTTAACCCACTGCCTGTCAGTTGCCCCCATTGAATTTTATCTTTTTGAGATTTTACCCAAGGCAAGGCTGCCCATTGCGCAAACGCCATTTACTACTCCTTTAATGCGCCTCAATTGAGGCGCTAATTTATTCTTAATCGCGATATATTTTGGTTAGATCTTGGTAATGATCAATACGACGGTCGCGTAGGTATGGCCAAATTCGTCTAACATTTTCAGAGCGTTTTTGATCAAGTTCAACCACTAACAGTTGCTCATCGGTGTTATTGGCTTCAGCTAACAGTTCACCTTGAGGACCGGCAATAAATGAATTACCCCAAAATTGAATACCGTCACTTTGCCCACTTGGATCACTTTCATGACCAACACGGTTACAACTAATCACTGGCACACCATTGGCAACCGCGTGTGCACGTTGCGAAATGACCCAGGCATCTTTTTGACGCGTTTGCTCTGCGTTATCGTCACGGGGATCCCAGCCAATTGCTGTTGGGTAAATTAATAATTCAGCACCGGCCATTGCCATTAGGCGTGCAGCTTCGGGAAACCATTGATCCCAACATACTAGTACACCAAGCTTGCCAACAGAGGTTTGAATCGGCTGAAAGCCTAAATCACCCGGTGTGAAGTAAAATTTTTCATAAAAACCAGGATCGTCAGGAATATGCATTTTGCGGTATTTGCCTGCAATGGTACCGTCTTTTTCAAGCACAACCGCAGTATTGTGATAAAGACCGGTAGCACGTTTTTCAAATAGTGAGGCAACAATCACAATCCCCAGCTCTTTTGCTAACTCAGCGAGTGTATTACTGCTTGGACCTGGGATGGTTTCAGCTAAATCAAAGACATCTACGTCTTCGGTTTGACAAAAGTACAGGCTGCGATGTAATTCTTGTAACACCACCAGTTGTGCACCTTGGTTTGCCGCATCGCGAATACCGGCGATTGATTTAGCCATGTTTTGTTCGGCATTATCACTGTTACTTTGTTGCACTAGGGCAACGGTTAAATTTGCAGGGCTGCTCATATTGATGCTCCAGCTAAAAATCCACGGGGTAATTGCATAGTAATGCAGTGTAAACTACCAAATTGATGAATAATTGGTAAGCAGTTAACGCCTATTATTTGATGATCAGGGTAAGCTGCCTGAATTTGCGCAAGTGCTAAGTTATCATTCTCATCCGCATAGGTAGGAACTAAAACAGCACCGTTAATAATTAAATAATTAGCATAAGTGGCAGGCAATCTATCACCTTCATCGTTAAAAACGGCTTTTGGCCACGGTAAATCGATTAACGTATAAGGCGCACCAACAGTCGTTTTAAAGCCTTGTAGCTGTTTTTCCATTGCAGCAAGGGCTGTAAAATGCTCATCACTTTCATCATCACATTTTACATACACTAAGGTATCATTGGGTGCAAAGCGCACTAAAGTATCGATGTGGCTGTCAGTATCGTCACCGGCTAAATAACCGTGATCAACCCACAAAAAGTCGCTAGCGCCTAGTTGATCACGCAGGCACTGCTCAATGTCTTGCTGGGTTAGAGTCGGATTGCGATTTGGGTTAAGTAAACATTCACTGGTGGTTAACAATACCCCGTGTTGATCAATCTCAACGCCACCGCCTTCCAAAACTAGATCAAGCGCTTGGTATTGATTAGCCGCAGCAGCAAGCTGCTTTACTAGAGTCGCATTTATTTTGTTGTCTAAATCACTGGTAAATTTATTACCCCAGCCATTAAAGGTGCAATCAACAATTTTTAGCTGCTTGCTGTCTTCTAATGCAGCGCAGGTAAGCGGACCGTGATCCCGTGCCCAAGTATCATTACACGGTGTTACGACAAAATGTACACGACTTAAATCAACATTATTGTTGCTTAGCAACTGGCTAATATGTATTTTTAAGGCTTCATCATGCGCGATGATAACTAGCTGCTCAACACGACTGATGTGTTGGCATAGCTGCACGTATACTGGTTCTACAGCGGTTAAATTGTCGCACCAGTCAGTGGCTTGGTGTGGCCACGTGAGCATAACGGCGTCTTGCTCGGCCCATTCGGGTAAAAGTCTAAAGTTCATGAATTTAATAAACAAACAAAGGTGTGGCTAGTTTAGCATTTCAGTCGCATATGTCAGCTTTTTCGTCGCTATTGTTACTCAGTTGGTGGTTTATTATCAAAGTTATTGCTTTCTTGCTGTTGACGCTTTTTAAGTTGTCTGGTTTGTGCATGTAAACTGGCACGGACAACAAGCTCTTGATCGCTATCGCGAATAGCTTTAAACAGAAGTGTGTATTGGTAATGTTCATCGTCAATTTGATTAACAGCGACGACCTCAGTGTAGCAATAGATTGCTGAGGCTTCGTGTTGTAAAAACAGTTTCGTACGAAATGCTTGGCCAATAGAATACGCCTTGGTGTCGGTGAATTTAACGCCACCACCGCCATAACTATCGCAATACATAGCATTATCTTCAGGCTGCTCTGAAGCTAAAATATGACTCATTATTAAGTCAATTTTGCGTGATTGCGCCTGCAAAAATACGGCCAGTTCTTGTGCCACATCCCCTAAATTACGCAGTGGTCTAAGAGAGCTTTGTTCAAGTTCACTGACTTCATTGGCAAGTTTAAATAAGGGGGGAATATCTGCTTCTAGTTGCGCTAATGTAGCAGGAACTTTGTCATCATTAACAGCAAACAAGTTCACACGATTACTTTCATCTATTTGAAAGTACTGCTCAAACTCGGTTAATTTTTCACTGTTCATAATTAAGCTCCTCAACGTAATAACCTAATAGTAGCGCTGACGAGATTAAATTGCTAGTTATCAAATAGCCAAAAGAAAGGGCAAACTACTGTTTGCCCTTATATTTTTGTTAAACGTTACCTTCTTGAGTATCAACATGCTCTCGTTTATGGTGAGCTGCGATTTCATCCGCTAAATCAGTACGTGAGCGCTGCTCTGTTAATTTGCGCTCGGTTAACCAATAGAAGAACAGCGGCACAAAGAACACGGCTAGGAATGTTGCGGCCATCATGCCGCCCATAACCCCAGTACCGACACTGTGACGAGCACCAGCACCGGCGCCAGAACTGATAACCAAAGGAACTACGCCTAAAATAAACGCTAACGAGGTCATAATAATAGGTCTAAAACGTAGACGAGCAGCTTCAAGTGCAGCAGCGCTTGCGCTCCAACCTTGTTGATGTTTCATCAAGGCGTATTCAACAATCAGAATTGCGTTCTTACTGGCTAAGCCAAGTAGGGTAACCAAACCGATTTGGAAGTAGACATCATTGGTCATACCAACTAACCAAATTGAAACCAATGCACCAAAGGTACCAAATGGCAAAGCTAACATGACAGATAATGGTAATGACCAACGCTCATACAGTGCTGCAAGAATTAAAAACACCATGATCACTGCTAGGCCTAAGGCGATACCTGTGGTGCCTGAGCTGCGTTTTTCTTGGTACGCAGAGCCGGTCCAGTCGTAGGTCATATCCGGTGGTAAGACGGCTTTTGCAATACGTTCAACTTCTGCAATTGCTTGACCAGAGCTGTAACCCGGTGCTGCATTACCCAGTAATTTAACCGCGGGTAGATTGTTATAACGGTTTAGGCTTTCAGGGCCGCGGCTGTACTCTATATTAGTAAACGCTGACATGGGCACCATAGTCCCTTGGCTGTTTTTCACATAAATTCGGCCAATGTCATCTGGCTTCATTCTAAACTCTGCCTCTGCCGACATCAGTACTTGCCATGCACGACCAAATTTATTGAAATCATTAACATAATATGTGCCTAGAGTACCTGCTAAGGCGGTGAACGCATCGTCAATTTCAATACCCATAGCACGGGCTTGTTCGCGGTCAACATCAACTTTAAGCTGCGGCGCATTCGGTCGCCATAAGGTTTGTAAACCGCTTAAAACAGGGCTTTTTTGCGCTTCAGCCATCATCAATCCCATGGCTTGCTGTAGCTTTTCAGGGCCGCCAGCACCTTTGTTTTGAATATAAAATTCAAAACCGCCAGTATTGCCTAAACCAAAAATAGCTGGAGGGTTAAACGCTAACACCAACGCTTCATTGATATGCGCTGTTTTCATAAACAGTTCATTGACGAGGCTCTTAGTATCAACTTCGCGTTCATCCCAATGCTTTTGCGTTACGAATAAGGTTGCGGCACTATTTTTATACCCGCCACCGATAAAGTCAAAGCCAGTGAATGCCACGACATTTTCGTTGGCTGGATTTGACTGTACGGCACTAATGACTTCTGCGACTACTTTTTCTGTGCGCTCAAGGGACGAGCCATCAGGTAAGAAAATAGCTGAGATATAAAAACCTTGGTCTTCGTCGGGCACCAGTGAACCTGGGGTATTTTTCCAAAGTCCAATAGTGATTGACACCATACCAATCATCAGCAATAAGCCGAGTGCACCACGGCGAACCATAAATCCTACAGCACCGACATATTTACTGGTTATGCTGGTGAATACACGATTGAACCATAAAAAGAACTTAGCAGTTTGTTTGTGTTCTTGTTTTAAAATCAGTACACATAAAGCAGGGGTCATGGTCAGTGCGACTACGCCGGATAGACTAACGGCAATTGAGATAGTAATTGCAAACTGGCGGAATAATTCACCGGTTAATCCACCTAAAAAGGCTATTGGCACGAACACAGAGCACAGCACCAACACAATAGCCACCACTGGACCTGATACTTCTTTCATGGCTTTAATGGCGGCTTCATGGGCGCTAACATGCTCTTCATGCATGATACGTTCAACATTCTCAAGTACCACGATAGCGTCATCGACCACGATACCAATCGATAGCACCATACCAAATAAGGTTAGCGAGTTAATTGAGTAACCGAGCATATACATACCGGCGAATGTACCAAGTAATGATACTGGAACGGCAAGGGTTGGAATAAGCGTTGCGCGCCAATTTTGTAAAAACAAAAATACCACTAGAAATACCAGAACCATCGCTTCAAGTAGTGTTTTAACTACTTCGCGGATCGACACTTCTACAAAGCGGGTGGTGTCGTAAGAATTTAAATGAGCAAGACCTGCAGGGAATTGCTGAGTTACTTCTGCTAGTACGCCATTAACTTCTGCGGCTACATCAAGGGCATTGGCACCAGGTTGTAAGAAAATACCTAATAATACCGCTTCCTTGCCGTTGATGGTGCCTCTAAAGTTGTAATCTTTTGCGCCGAGTTCAACACGGGCTATATCTTTTAAACGTAAACTGCTGCCATCTAGGTTTGAGCGAATAATGATCTCTTCAAACTGTTCAGGCTCTGATAAGCGCCCTTGCGCAGTGACACTGTAAACCAGCTCTTGTGCAGATTGTGATGTTGGGGTAGCACCAATCGAGCCTGCTGCATATTGCGAGTTTTGACTGCGAATAGCGCCGGCAACTTCTTCAACAGTCACACCGAGCTGACTCATTACATCCGGACGCAACCAAATGCGCATAGCGTAATCTTTAGCACCAAAAATCTGCACGCTGGTGGTACCAGGAATGCGTTTGATGCGATCTAAAATATTCAGGGTCACATAATTAGACGTCCACAAACTGTCGCGACTATCATCTGGCGAATAAAACGCATGAACCTGCAAAAAGCTCGATGAACCTTTTTGTACAACGACACCTTGGCGGCGGGTTTCTTCTGGTAAACGTGCTTCAACTTGCTTAACACGGTTATTAACATTGACCGCTGCTTGGTCAATATCGGTGCCGATTTCAAAAGTAATTTCGATAGTCGTTGCACCTGAACTGGTTGAAGTCGATGACATATACATCATGCCTTCTACACCTGTAATGGCATTTTCTATAGGTGCTGCAACGGTTTGCTCAAGTACTTCAGCGGACGCCCCAGGATAGGCGGCCGTTACTTGCACAACAGGCGGAGCAATTTCAGGGTATTGCGCAATGGGTAAACTGCGCATGGCGGCAAGGCCCGCCAAAACAATCACAATAGAGATAACAAACGCAAAAATAGGTCTGTCGATAAAATAACGAGAAAACATAAAACTCCCTGCGCTTAGTTTGCGCTTACGTTGTGTGTTGCATTGTTAACAGCCACTGGCATACCAGGAAAGAAAATCTTTGCCATACCATCAATGATCACTTCATCACCAGCGTTTAGCCCTGACTTAATCAACCAAAAGTTCTTATCACCTTGATTGTCAGGTTTTTGGATCCATTCGCCCACTTCAACTGGTGCGGGGCGGGCAATTGTGCCGCCTTGTTCATTTTTTGCGACTACATAAACAAATTTGCCTGTGCCATTATCAAGCACTGCGCGCTGTGGTATAACGAAAGCGTTTTTACGAACCGCGCCACTTAATCTAACACGCACAAACTGCCCAGGACGTAGTTTAAAATCAGGGTTAGGGATAATAGCCTGTAGTTCACTGGTGCCGGTATTAGGGTTGATACGCACGTCAGAGAAGTTCACTTTGCCTGTTTGCTGATACAAAGAGCCATCTTGTAGTTTAATGCTGGTATGCCATTGACCTTTTTCTGGCAAGGTTAATGAGCCATTTTCGACATCTTGACGCATGTGTAACTGCTCACGCTCAGAAATACCAAAGCGTAAGCGAATAGGATCAAGTTGAGTTATCTGCGTTAATAATAGATCTGGACCTGATACATAAGTGCCTTCAGAGACAAATTCACGACCCATCACTCCCGCAACAGGTGCTTTAACTTGTGCATATTCTAAATTGAGCTGTGCTTCCTTTAGTGCCACTTTAGCGGCTGCTAACGTGGTAGTTGCAATGTCTTTGGTGGAGCTGGCGTTATCGTAATCACGTTGTGAAACTGACTTGTCGGCGCGTAGCTTTGCTAAACGTTTAACTTCACGCTCAGATTGCACCAATGACGCTTTTGCGCCGTCTAAGGCGGCTTGTGCACTCTCAACCGCGAGTTGATATGGTGCTAAATCGATAGTGAATAGTGACTGTCCTTGGTTGACGGTTTGGCCTTCATCAAAATTACGTGATTCTAATATTCCAGTAACTCTGGCACGGACTTCAACCTCTTTAGACCCTGATAAGGTCGCAGGCAGTTCAATAGTAAAAGGGGCATCTTCATAGCTTGCAATAGTGGTTGCAACAGCCGCAGGGTGCATTGCTGCTTGCTCGGCTTTAGGTGCCTCACTACAACCTTGCAGTAATAATGCGGCTGAGGTTAATAATAATACAGGTAAAGATAATTGTGATGGTGCGAAAGGCAGACGCATGATTACTCCACAGTTCCAATTGTTAAGTATGAAAGTATTAAATGTTTTCTAGGTTAGCAGCATGACACACTGATTGATTTTATGATCAACGTACATTGAGTAATGCAGAATCCATTTAGCTTAAGTAAACGCAAGTGTATACCTATTCAAGTTTAAGGTATACACTTACGTTTACTTTTTATCGGTTCGTTTATTCATGTATCATGTTTGGATAAATATTGGGGGCAGTATGGAACCAAATAATACAAAGCACAATGATGTATTGTGTGTTGCGATCGAGGAGTTTGCACATCGTGGTTTAGTCGGTACGACCATGGAGGCCATCGCCAGAAAAGCGAATGTTTCAAAGCGGACACTGTATAAGCATTATGCCAATAAACAAGCTTTATTTGATAACGTAGTGCAATTGCTATTATCACGTATTGAGCAGCTACAAAATTATCATTATCGCAGTGATGTGGCTGTGTATGATCAGTTAAAGGAGCTTGCGAGACTATCGCTTGCGTTGGGCAGTGATCAAGATTATTTAACGTTGTCGCGTATTGTGATTATTGAGTCAATGCGAGATCAACAACAAGCGGCGCGCTTAGAAGAAAAGTTTTTAGATTGTGGTAAAGGGTTACAAGGGTGGTTTGCTCAAGCACATGAGGCTGGAATTTTAAACGATATTCCCGCGGATATTGCAGCGGCATTTTTCTACGGTGGGTTAAAAAAAATGGCCTACTGGGAGCAAGTGATCCAATGGAAGCCAGCGCTTGATGAGGAAAAAATTGAACAGCTAATTGACCTAACGTCACGATTTTTTATCAGCGGTATTAAACTACAAAAATAAAAGCGACCACAACTCATCCATGAGTGGATCGCTTGGGTATTGATTTGGGTAAATCAACTTTGAACTACAACCTAAATCAGGCTTATTTGAGTAGAGCGGTTAACTCTGTTAAATCTTTCACGTTGTAGTCAGGTTTTTCTGCAAGTGGATACAGCGCTTTACCAGGGCGAGCAATAAAAGCGGCTTGTAAGCCTGCAGCTTTTGCCCCTGCAATATCCCAACCATGCGCGGCAACCATCAGTGCCTGTTCTGGTTTTACCCCTAATTTATCCAACGCCCACTGATAAGCACGTAAATCTGGTTTGTAAATTTTAATATCTTCGATGCTGTAACGTGCGTCAAAAAATGCGGTTAGGCCAGCATTTTCGAACTGTGTTTTTACACCATGGTTAGATGAATTTGTAAGGCTCACTAATTTATAACCACGATCTTTCAACGTTTGCAACGCAGCTTTTACGTCAGGGTGTGCGGGTAAACTTAATAACGGTGTAACAATGGCTGTTTTCGCTTGCTCGGCATCGAGTTTTATCTTGTTGTTTTGTGCCACCATGAGTAATGAAGCAACACCGATTTTACTAAAGTCTTGATAATCCCCAATCGCTGTACTGACGAGTGAATGATGCAGCATGGTTGAAAACCATAAAGGTAATAAATCTTCACGACCGCCCAATGCAGCACCAATCGATGTGCGCATAGACTCAAGATCAAGTAGTGTTTCGTTTACATCAAAAATAATTACTTTTGGTTTGTTTAGCTGAGATTGATCTGCCATAACGTTTGCTCCAAATAAACTGCAAGTGACTAAAATAGTAACAATCACGGTATGTATTTTTTTAATTAGCATCATTATTTATCCACCTTTAATGAGTTAAGCACATCACTTGGCTCTGCGCGTAATGTATAATCTTCATCAGCAAAAGCGTAGGTGATGATCCCGTGTTGATCTACAACATAAGTTGCAGGTAAAGGTAGTTGAAAACTATCATCGCCATTAGCTTGCGCAATATCTAAACCAAATTGCGCATAGATAGGTTTTAAGCGCTCATCGAGCGTAAACACTAAACCAAACTGTTCGGCGACTTGATTGCCCACATCTGAGAGTACATCATATTCAAGTGCATTTTTTTGTGCAGTGGTTAATGATGCATCAGGCAACTGTGGAGAAATCGCCACAAGTTTTGCTCCCAGTGCTTTAAAGTCAGGCAAGAGTGCATTGAGCGCTTTTAGCTCTAAATTACAATATGGGCACCAACCACCACGATAGAAACTGATGACGACAGGGCCTGAGGCAAGTAAGTCAGCGAATCTTGTTGTGCCACCATGTTGGTTAGTTAAACTGAAATCAGCGACAGCATCACCCACCTTTAAGGCGTTATCTTTAAGGTGGGTTGCTATTAATTGTTCTGTGGTTTGGTCCATCACAGCAAGAATATCACTGGGTACATTGGCTTTTTTTTGCTGCTCGTAGGCGGTAATTTGAGCTGTTAAGTTCATGATTGTTTCCTCTTAGGCTTGAATGTTAACCAGTATACTGTTTGGCTTATTTAAATAAACATTGTAAAACTAAAAGCTGTGTTCGAAAATGTTGAACATATTAGGAGGCCTGCATGTACAGTATTAGTGATTTAGAAACATTTATAGCGATTGTTGAAAACAAAGGGGTGTTAGCGGCAGCCAGCGCACAAGGGCTATCACCCGCAACGGTGAGCCATAGGCTGACGAAGCTAGAGCGAGAGTTATCAACTGTACTGGTGTTCAGAGATAGCCGACGAATTCGCTTATCGCCTGCGGGTGAAGTATTTTATCAACGAGTTGGCTCTATTTTAGAAGCATTACATGATGCAGAGCATAGTATTGGTGCGCGGGGATCATCGGTGAGTGGTTTACTTAGGGTCACCATGCCGCCTTGGGTGTTTTCAAAGTTTGTGATGCCTAAACTCATTGCATTTGAAGCGCAATACCCTGAGCTGACCTTAGATTTTTTGATTTCAGATAACTTTGTTAATGTTGTAGATGATGCACAAGATGTTGCTATTCGCGTGGGGAAACTTACGGACTCTGGATTGCTTTCTCGTAAAGTGGTAAGTAATCATCGTATTTTATGTGTTGCCCCAAGTTATGTAGCAAAATATGGTATGCCAACTGATCTCGCTGAATTAGCACAACATTATTGGGTATGCCTACCTTGGCAGCGACAACTAAAGTTAAGAAGTGACAATCAAACAGTCGTTAATTTTAACGCCAAAACACGTTTTACTATTTCAAACTCAGATAATATGACTCAAGCGGCCATTGCAGGGCACGGAATCGCAATTAAGTCGAAATTAGCAATTTTTGAAGAGTTAGCCAGCGGGCAGTTAATTGAAGTACTTCCAGGTGTGTTAGCTGATAACGATGCACCGGTTTGGTTTTTGAAACCGCAAAACAGTTTAACCACCCGAAAAACAGAAGTGTTTTATGATTTTATGAAATCGTTATTCAGCACACCCTTAGTTTAAAATTAATAAATAGTGTAAGTGTTTTGTGAGGGAAGCGGCGTAAATAACCACAAAATTAACAATCGCGCTTGTAATTGTCGCCAAAACTCGTACTCTTAGCGTAACAATAATAACAAAGGTACAGTCAATAATGACGCGTAAGCTTGCATTATCCACTACATTTCTAGAGTTGTCTTCGCAGTTGCGTCGGTTTGTTTCGCGTATTGTGCAACCAGATGATGTAGAAGATATCGTACAAGAAACCTTTGTTAAAAGCTATCAGGCTGATTTAAAACAAGATATTAAGTATGCTCGTAGTTACATGTTAAAAACAGCCAAGCATTTAGCGCTTAATCATATTGCAAAATGGGATAATCAACAGTGTGATTCACTAGACACGACGGATGATTACCAGCAAGCATTAAAATCAATGCAACTTGAGGATGAAGTGACCTCAAAAGAGCGCTTCTTATTATTTTGTCGCGCTACTGAGCAGCTAAGCCAGCCAGTACGAAAATGTTTTATATTAAAGAAAGTATACGGCATGAGCCAAAAAGAAATCGCAGCGCATATGAAATTAAGTGAAAGTACCGTCGAAAAGCATATTGCTAAAGGTTTGTTACAGTCGATGCATTATATGCAGCAGCATGAACAGTTGGGTGAGCAGCATAAACCTACAATTAAACCTGCCAGGAGGGTGGGAGAATGAGTAATATTCATCAGTTTTCGTCTAAAGACGCTATTCAAGCTAAAGCGAGTCGTTGGATCAGTGCCATGGATCGTGGTTTATCTGCGCAAGAACGTCAGCAATTCCAGCGCTGGGTTAAAGAAAATAAAGCCCATCAAGATGCGGTATTCGAATTAGCCCAATTGTGGGACGAATTAAGCGTGCTTAATGAGCTAAGTAGTTTATTCCCCAATAAGCATGGTATTAATAAACCTGCGCGTAAAACCACACATTTTTCGATTGCTGCCAGTATTTTTGCCGCTTTATTGATTGCTAGTTTTATGTTTATTGGTATTGAGCATTGGCCTAGTGCGCCTCATGAACAGGCAAAGTACAGCAAAATTTATCGTACTAAAGTGGGAGAGCAAGCCACGTTTGTATTACCTGACAGCACCATAGTACAACTAAATACCAATAGTTTATTGGAAGTGGCGTATACAAAGAGTCGTCGCCAGTTGATCTTAACTCGAGGCGAAGGACGTTTTAACGTTGCTAAAGATGCTGCCCGTCCTTTTACGGTGATGGCAGGGGATAAGTCATTTACAGCGTTAGGTACGGTGTTTAATGTGCAGCGTAATGCAGCATCAGATCTAGAGTTAGTGGTGACAGAAGGCAAAGTGATGATCACTGACCCTTCAGTCGCTGTTAATGCGGATGATTTCGTACAATTACAAAATGCCAGTAACGATACTGCAAAGGTTAAAAATATCAATGCAAGTATTGTCATCTCTGGTGAAAAAGCGGTCATAAAAGAAAGTATTACAAAGCCAATTACGCGTTTAACACAAGATGATGTACAGCGCGATTTAGCATGGCAACAAGGTATGTTAATTTTTAACGGTGAACCGCTTAGCGATGCATTACAAGAAGTGAGTAGGTATACCGCAACACGCTTTGAATTAGCAGATCCACGTTTAGCTTCACTAAAAGTAGCGGGTGTTTTTAAGGCTGGGGATATTGTCGGGTTGCTCGATAGTTTACGATTAAATTTAGCCATTGAACATGAACGTTTAGGTGAACACATTGTGAGCCTTAAACAGTCCGATCATGGTTAAGCTTTTTGATTAAAAGTGTCAGAAGTTATAATGGTTAAAGCAAAAAGTAATAAAATAATTAATAAAAAGATAAAATTATATAGCGGATTATTCATTCTCAACTGTTTATATAAGTTGCGCAGTAACCAAACGTATTCAATGTGTGGGTTTTTAGCGGCTGCACCGCTTGCATTAAGCTTTAATGTGAGCGCGGCGGCTGAATCACAGATGATACAATTTGACATAAAAGCGCAACGAGCAGACTTAGCACTGATTGAATTTGCTAAACAAACGGAACAAACAGTGGTTTTTTCGTTTGATTTAGCCAAACAATACCAAGCTCAATCAGTGTATGGTTATTACACTCAGTTAGAAGCGCTTAGCAATATGCTAAAACAGACTGAACTCGATGCGGTTGTTGATCAAAATGGTTTACTGAGTATAAAACTCAAACAAATCAATAGGAATGATAACAACATGAGAAAGCTTTCAGGGGTCAGTGCCGCTGTTTTACCACTTTTAATGGCAACTAACAGTCAAGTGGCAAACGCACAAGAGCAAGCAGCGCAAGAAAACATTGAAAAAATTGCTATTGTTGGTAGCCGTGTAGCAGGGCGTTCAGTTGAAGATTTACCCGTCCCCGTTGATATTTTAAGTGCCGAAGCACTGGAAAATACAGGGCAAACAGAAGTTGGTCGTATGCTGCAAGCAATTGCACCCTCTTTTAACTTTTCAAGTTCATCGATCAGTGATGGCACTGATGCACTTCGTCCTGCTACGTTACGTGGTTTAGGGCCTGATCAAACTTTAGTTCTTATCAATGGTAAGCGCCGCCATCAAGCCAGTATTATCCATATTAATACTTCGGTAGGGCGTGGCACTGCAGGTACTGATATGAATGCAATTCCAGCTGCTGCAATCAAACGTATCGAAGTGTTACGTGATGGTGCTGCTGCGCAATACGGTTCTGATGCGATTGCAGGTGTTATTAACATTGTTTTAAAAGATGCTGATGAAGGTGGAAAAGCCGCCGTTAACTATGGTCAATATTCTGAAGGAGATGGTGAAACCGTAACCGTTGATTTTAATAAAGGCTTCGCTTTAGGTGATGAGGGTTATTTAAATACGACGATTAATTACCGTGACCGTGCGCCAACTAATCGCGCGGGTTTGCATGGCTCTTGCCAATTTTATGGCTGTACAGAACTTTCTGATGGCACCTTGTTAGCGGGTGAGCCTCGTGAGTTAACAGCTCCTCGTGATACCTTTAGAATTGGTGATGCAGACTCTCAACAGTTTGCGTTAACAGTGAATACGGGTTATGAGCTTGCAGGTGGTGAGCTCTACGGTTTCATCACTTACTCTACCCGTGATAATGAATCTGCCGCATTTTTCCGTGAAAATGCTAATGGTGCTGGTAACCCGGTATTGCAAGATGGTGATGCGGTGATCCCGATGGGTTTCTTACCAAAAATTAATACCACCATTGATGATGTGTCGTACAACTTTGGCTTTAAAAAAGACTTTGATAATAGCTCAAGTCTTGATTTGTCATACACTTATGGTGAAAACAGCATCGATTACACGACCAGTGATACCATCAATGGCTCATATGCAAATTTACTGCGATACGAGCAAGGTCTAAGTGCCGATGATATTCGTGCCACTATCCCTCGCCAAGCGTATGCGTATGGCATGGAGTTATCACTGCAAACGATTAACCTTGACTTTACGCAAGATTATGATGATTTCTCGCTCGCGATGGGGGCGGAATTACGCACTGATGAATACCGTATTCTCGAAGGTAGCGAATACGCATACCGTGATTACGATACCAATAATGGTGTAAATATTTACGACGGTCTGAGCGCAGGTATTGGCAGCGAAAATGCCGCTGGTGGTACGCAAGGGTTTGGTGGCTCAGCGCCTGCGTCATCAGTGGATGAATCTCGTGATGTTATTTCATTTTATCTTGATGCTGAAACCTACATTATTGATGATGTCATTATTTCAGGTGCGCTGCGCTATGATAACTACAAGGGGTTTGGCGACACGGTAAACTTTAAGTTAGCTGGTAACTGGTCTGTGACTGATGACGTATCGTTACGTGGTGCGGTGAGTACAGGCTTTAGAGCACCTTCTATGCAGCAGTTATATTTTAATAACATAAGCACGCAATTTGTGGTTGGTCCTAATGGTGCTTTAGTGGCTGAAGAAGTTGGTACGTTTAGAAACGACAGTACGCTTGCGCAAAGTATCGGTATTCCAAAGCTTAAAGAAGAGCAATCACAAAATCTAAGTATGGGTATTGTATATAACGTGACTGATAACATTAATGTGACGTTAGATTACTATTCAATTGATATTGATGACCGCATTGTGATCAGTAATCGTTTAGGCAAAGGCTTATCAGACACCTTAGATGCTGCATTAGTAAGTTCTGGGGCAGGGGCTGGACAGTTTTTCTTAAATGGTGCCGACACTGAGACACAAGGCATTGATTTTGTAGCAACCTGGAATACTGAAGGGTTAGGCGGCACGCTAGATTTTACCTTAGCAGCTAATTTTACTGAAACCGATGTCGTGGATTTATTTACCCCACAAGGCAGTGGTCTTGAGACTATTCCTGTTGAAGATGTATTTTCTTCGCAAGAAACCTCAATCATCGAAGAGTGGCAACCACAAGATAGAGTTAACTTAAGTGCTTTATATCGTGTAGAAGATTGGACAGTCAACTTGTCATTTAACCGCTTTGGTGAATATACAGTCGAAGACGGTGGTCGTCAAACCTACGGGGCTGAAATTCTAACAGATGTTAAAGTGAACTATTACGTTACTGATAACCTGTCATTAAATATTGGCGCTAACAACTTATTTGACGTATACCCAGATAAAAACACCATTGGTAACTCACGCGCAGGCACTATAGTGGATGCATCGGGGAATACGATAGTTAGTTCTACAGGGGTGTTTGAGTACTCACGTCGCTCTGCGCCATTTGGCTTTAATGGTGCTTACTACTATGTAGGTGCTGAATACCGATTCTAAATAACTTCTCCTACGTTATTTAACTTTTGAAGGGCCGTAAGGCCCTTTTTTTGTGTTTAATTAGAAGTCAGTGTTATTGGGAAGTTTTCATAGCTTTTGATGTTGTTCATTACAGTCATTAAGGTTTGGTGAGTGCTGTTCTCGTCCGCTGTTATTTGCACAGTAGATATATCATAGTTTGCTGCGAACATAGCGAGGTTAGTGGCGATTTGATCTAATGTGATTAAGCGTTCACCAAAATGTATAGCGTTATTTTGGTCAATACTAAAATGAGCGCTTTTCGTTAATTTATCAATATTAGGCTTATCTAATGGGCGATGTAACTCAATAGCAACGGGTTTTATAAATGATGTTGTAACTATAAAGAAAATCAATAATATGAACACGATATCAAGCATCGGGGTCATATCTACGTCGGCATTACTTTGTTGTATATGTTGTTTATTTCTCATAGTGGAACCTTATTTTTTTAATAAAATGCTGCGGCGCCACAGCACGGTAGTAGGTACCTATTAATAAGCCTAGACGATTAAATTTATGCCGTGGTTAAATAAATATTCTATTTTTATTAATTCTTTGCATTGTTTTGTTATTAAAAATTGTATGGGCATTGTTATAGGCATAAAAAAGCCCAGCATCTAGCTGGGCTTCTATTTAAGTATTGTGATTAATGCTTTTGCATACGGCTCATTTCAGTATGGCAGCTTTGCATGGTTAATAATACTTTAGCCAGCGCAGCTTCACAGTCATGTGGTTGTGGTTTTTTCATCGCTGTTTTGATTTCTGAGAGTGTTTTATCTTCCACTTCTTCAAGCTCTTTAACATATGTTTCATCGTTATCTGAGCTAAATTTAGTGATCAGCGCAGTGTAGGCTCGGCGAGCTTCAACAGCAAATGATGAGCCATCTTCACGTTCACCTTGCTCATTGATTGCATAGGGCTGTAAGTTTTCAACACTGACTTTACGGGCATCTATCATGCGTTGAAATAATGCACCAATTGCCGGATCTTTTACTTTCTCTTGGGCTTTTTCATAAAAGTCGATGCCGCTGTTCATTACTTGGATAATGTCAGTGATATGATTAACGTCTTGTCCTTGATGGGTATTCATAATTGTGACCTCTTTAAGTTTAATGAAATTCACACTAACTAAAGCAAGCCATGTTCCAGTATGAGAAATAAATATAACATCTTGTTTATTAGTGAGAAAATATTGTTTCTTGAAAGACTTTGCTTACTAGACAAAGCTCAGTAAGCAAATTTTACACAAACTTTGTAAGATGGTTATTTTAATTCTTCGGCTACTTCGGCTACTTTTTGCCGTAACCAAATATGACTTGCATCACGGTGTAATAGTGGACTCCAGATCATATCAAGCTCAAAGGGCGGAATAGGAAAAGGGGGTTCAAGTATTTTTAAACCAGCATCGTCTAAATAAATATTGGCGGCTTTTGAAGGCAGTGTAGCAACGAGATTTTGTTCTTTTGCTAAGTGAATAGCAACATGATAATTACGGGTAAAGGTTGCAATATTGCGGTGTTTGCCAAAATGGGCGAGGGCTTCATCTACCCAGCCTAGTTTCTGCACATCTTTAGGATCCATACCCACGCCGACACCAAAGCCTGTTTTACTCACCCAAATATGGCGGGCTTTTAAATAACTATCTAGGCTAAAGTTCTCGATTATCGGGTTGTCGGCTTTGACTAAGCAACAAAAGCTGTCTTTCCAGATCCGCTTATGATGAAACGATTGTGGTAAGTTTTCAAAACGGTTAATCGCCATGTCAACTTTACCATTTTCTACATCATGGAAGGTAACGTCGCTCGGCGTTAGGATATCTAAGGTGGTATCTGGCGCTTCAGCATGAAGTTTACTTAATAGTTTTGGTGCCAACGTACTGGCAGCATAATCACTGGCCATGATCCGAAACACTCGTTTACTTTGACTAGCTTCAAACTCGCGGTTAGGCGCCAGGGTTTCTTCTAGGGTCATTAATATACCCCGGATCACCGGCTGTAATTCAATTGCCCGTTCGGTAGGCACCATACCATCACTGGTACGTACTAAAATCGGATCATTAAATAAATTACGCAAACGTTTTAAACCATTGCTCATAGCTGGTTGTGTAATGCTCAGTTGATGTGCGGCGCGAGTAACATTGCATTCGCGTAATAGGGTATCGAGATAAACGAGTAAGTTTAAATCTATTTTACTGATATTCATTGTGTGTCCTTTCGTTTACCACTGGTGGATAAATCGCTGTGCTGCCGGATATGGGTATATATGGCTAACAATACCTTTTTTTACATTTTGTTGTGCTTGCTGCCAAAATATTACATCGAGTAATTCAGGGTGTGCCTGAGTAAAGATTGCTTTATAACGCGGGTTAGGCATTACAAAAGTACATAATTGTTCAGGAAATACATCCTGTGGTGCTACTGAGTAGCTTTGTTCATTGGTTAAGTAGTCGTCATAACTTTTTGCTTTGGGTAGTGCTCTGAAGTTCATATCAGTTAAATACTGTACTTCATCATAATCGTAAAAAATGATCCGTTTATGCTTACTTACACCAAAATTTTTAAGCAACATATCGCCGGGAAATATATTAACTGCAATCATTTCTTTAAGCGCTTGACCGTACTCTGTAATTGCAACAGTAGCATCTTCCTCATTAGCGTTTTCTAAGTACAAATTAAGCGGTGTCATGCGGCGTTCAATATACATATGTTTGATGATCAGTAAATCACCTTCGATGATCATCGATGACCCAATAGTTGCTTTAAGCTGTGCAAGTAATGTAGCGTCAAAACGTGCTAATGGGAATACGACGTTTGAATACTCTATGGTATCGGCCATGCGGCCAACTCGATCGTGGCTTTTGACTAATTGATATCGTTTAAGGACCGTATCGCGGCCGAATGGTTTGCTCTCGCCAAACTTGTCTTTAATTATTTTAAATACATAGTCAAAAGAAGGCAGCGTAAATACCATCATCACCATGCCGGGTGTACCAGGTGCAATGACAAAGTCATCATTAGATCGTTGTAAATGGGTTAGAAACTCGCGATAGAATTCGGTTTTACCTTGCTTATGAAAGCCAATGGCGTTGTAAAGCTCTGCTAAAGTTTTGTTGGGCATCAGTTGATTTAAAAAGCGAACTAAGGCCGACGGGGCATGAGTTTCAACCATAAAATAGGCGCGCGCAAAGCCAAAAATAACCCGCATTTGCGATGAGTTAGTCAGTAGCGCATCTAAAAAAAGGCCTTCATCTTGGTGATGTAGCACGGCAATAATAAACGGTTGCACACCACTTTGCGACACGACTCGGCCAACTATATACGCGGCTTTATTACGATAAAAAGGGGTTTGCAGAATATCAAAGCGCATTTGCCACGCACGGTGATGGGTATCGGGTGCTTGCTTGTAAAACGCTTTTACAAGCAATCTTACATCACGTTCCAAATTCACAAAATCCGTTTTAAAATCAAATTGATTAATTATTTTTTTGATGGTGGGTTTTAAGCCGTCGACTACAGGAAAATAACTACGGTATTCAGCTTCAACTGGTAGTGCTGGTGCATCAGCTAAAGTCGCTTTTACAAAAATGAAATCGTTATTAAAATAACGTCGATGAAATAATCGACAAAACACCGAGTTGTAAAAAGTTTCTGCCAATTCCGCTTGGGGATGAAATGCTAAAAAATGCTGATACGTTTGTTTTGTTTGTAACCACAGTGATTCATCGAGTTGATTGGCATGCGGCTGCAGCTGTTGGGTGGTTTCATTTACCCGATCATCATAATAGGTTATTCGTAAGCGGCTGATATCATGCATTTTCGCCCAGTCTCTGTGGGCAAAAGCCAAGGGAGCTTGCGAGGTGATCTGCTGAAATAACTTATAATGTTTTTTAAAGCCATTTAAAATTAGCTCGGCGATATTTTGTGGCAGCATGAATGAGTACTCCAAAATGACAGGTAGAGTATATGCTCTACAGTTGTTAAGAGTATGCTAAATAATGGTAAAACCCAATAGCTTAATCATAACGTTTTAGTTTTTTTTCTAATTCGGAGAGTTGTTTGTTAATTGCTTTAGTATTTTTGGCATAGGTTTTATTAAGTACTTTTATTTGTTTTTTGATATCTTTGCTAACATTTCTTTTCTCATCATCGCTCATTAAACGATTAAGCCGTTGTTGCTGCGAATATTCAGCGCGATCACGGTCACGGCTTAAAATGGCCAGTTTATGTTTAACGCTGCGAATTTCAGCGTTGAGATTACGAATAATTTGCTCGCGTTCAAGCGAGTTAAGAACTTTAACATGGTTGCTATTCGAAGGGGTAACATTAGGTGAGACAGTGAGTTTGTGCTCGGTAGCTTGCTCACTACATGGGAACTGGCTAAATGTAGTGCCTTTGTTTGTCACGCATTTATAATATTGATCAGCGGCGCTTGCCGGATCAGCAAATAATAACAAACTAATAAAAATAGCGAAAAATGTACACGGTTTCATTACGCAAGCCTTCCCTAGTTTGGTCACAATCAAATATAAAACTATAACCTAACTAGGGCAAATCGCCAGTGTCGTTATTGGGTAAATGTTTTTAGTTTTTTAATACTTTGCACTAAAAACGGAATATCCAAACCTTGTTCAATAGAAAAACCTTGCGCAGCAGAAATATTCTTATAATTACCATCAGAATCGATTAACGTGATGCGGTCCTTCTTATAAGCAATAAAGACTCCTTGCGAATAGTTAACCCCCATATCGTCTTTTTTGCCATATAAATTAACGCCTAACATACTTTGGTGTGCGATAGTTTTGCAGCCCAAGTATTGACCAACACTGGTCGCAATTAAATCGCTAGGTTGGATCAAACCTTCAATTCGGGTTACTTTTTTATCTGTACTGTATAAAGGCGAAGCAGTAACAATCCCTTGTTCATTACTCGCTAAACTAAATGCAAATATTTGCTTAACATCTGTGCGAAGTACTGTATTTTCATCTGCTTGAATAATGCGTATTGCAGCATTATTCACTGTTTCACTATTAATATAGCCGTAGTCAACAAAGCCATCGACACTTATACTGCGACGGTTGCTTTGCCAAACAGGGAGCGTTTGCTCTGCCATTAAGGCCGATTTGTAATACGCAGGTAAACCATAAATTAGGCTAAATACGGCATCTTGCGCTGCTGTTGGTTGCAAAAATCGTTCTGTTTTGTATAAATTAGTTTGTTGTTCAGCAAAATTAGTTAATGCTGCGGGGGTATTAAAAACTAAAATATCAATGGTTGTGGCGTTAAAATTATCGCAGCGAGCAAGTGGCGAAGGAGCAAGGTAATTAACGTTTTGCGTATTAAGCTTTACGTTATGCGCTTGCTTATAAATTTCAATATCCAATAAATCGTTCTTCGCCAACAAGCTTTTCGCCGTTGTTGGATAAGACAAAGGTAAAACATTGTCTTGCTTAGTGATATCAAACTTTAAATTAGCATCAGCCCATATATGAATACTGTGGCTCAGAGCAAAACACACTAATAAAAATGAACTGGCATAGCGGGCAAATTTATACTGTTTTAAACGCGCTAAATGATGCCAAGTATAGTTACTTGCAAGTAATTGAAACGCTAAAATTAGCATAACAATGCCACCGGCTAATAAAGTGGTTAAAGCTGGTGAGCTGGTTAAGCGATGCCATAAAAGCGACACAATTTCAGGTAACGCAGAGCTACTTAAATGATAACCTAAGTTAAAATATACATATGCATCTAGGGTTAGTAATGATGCGCCACAAGTGGCGAGTATAGCCGCCATACCGCGAATATGGCGTGGGTATGGAAATATCAAACTCAGCGGAAATACCGTCAGCACAAAAGCAATAAAGGTAATAAAGCTAGTGTGGCTAAGCCATGTCACTAGCATATAAAGAATACCCATAAAGCTGGTTGGTGGTGAATCGGCAAATAGGTAGCTTGAACTTATAAGCAACACTAAACCGATATTGGCAAATGTGAACCAATGGCCCCAACTTAATAATTGACTTGCTTTAGACGAAAATTGATTGTGCTGCGATAAATTCATAAAGTTTATTTAACCGATTGCGCAAGTGCTTTAGCAAAATTGTCAGCAACCGCTTGTCTTTTCCCTGTTGGTACATGCTCTTTTAAGATATGCGTGATAGAATTTCCTAAACACATAAGACTTAAATCAACCGGCGCATTGTGCTTAGTTAACACATCAATGAGCTGATCGACGATTTGTTCTACTTCATCATTAGAATATTTTGATAAGATTGGCATCAGTTGGTTCAATAAAAGAGTTATATTCTCGTATTTTAACACCAGAGGCGTGAAAAACAAAGATGGCAATAGATGTTAAAAAGTTAGTCGTTCATTATGTAGACAAAAAAGACGACGATACGCAAATTCATTTGCGCAATGACGAAATGGCAGTGAATGATAAAGTCGCTGTATTCATCGAGCAACTTCATCACGCATACAATGGCAAACCTGGCAAAGGGTTTTGTGCTTTCAGTGGTGAAAAAAACTCAGTGGTCGCATCAGCTATGCAAAGCTACCGTAACGATGAGCTTGGTTTTTGGCACATGACAGAGCAAGCGACAACGGTTTTAAAAGAAGAGTTAAATAAATATGCATTTAACGAAACCGGGTATTTAGTATTTTGCCACTACCAATATGTTGCCACTGACTACATGTTGATTGCGATGATCAACATTAAAGAGCATTATTCAATCACCTCGGAGCTTGATTTAGCTTCATCGCGGCATTTAGATATTTCGCGTATGCAACTAGCTGCGCGCATAGATTTAACTGGTTGGGATACCCAAGCTGAAGATAATCGTTATATCTCCTTTATCAAAGGTCGAGCAGGGCGCAAAGTTGCTGACTTCTTCTTAGACTTTTTAGGCTGTGAAGAAGGGATTGATCCAAAACAGCAGAGCCAAGTCATGCTTAATGCTGTTGAAGATTATTTATCAGAGCAACAGTTTGATAAATCAGAAAAAGATGAACTGCGTAAACAAGTGTTTGATTACTGTAATGACTGTGTCACTACAGGTGAAGATGCTAACGTTAGCGAGTTATCAGCCACGCTTACCAAAGGTGATGATAATCCGTTTGAAAGCTTTTGCAAAGAGCAAAGCTATGATTTAGAAGAGTCATTCCCTGTTGATAAAAAAACGGTCACCAGCATGGTCAAATTCTCAGGTCTTGGCGGCGGCGTGAGCATCAGCTTTGAGCGTAAACACTTAGGCGAGCGCGTTATGTACAACGAAGCCACGGATACATTAGTTATTAAAGGCATACCGCCGAATCTTAAAGACCAATTACAACGGTTTATGGAAAGTGAAGACTAAACCGCCAGCTTTATGCCATAAGTGGTAAGTTTTAAGCAGATTTGAGTTAGTTGAAAGCGTGGTGTTTACACCGCGCTTTTTTTTGTATGTGGCAGCATAGTTACAGTCAAAATGATAAGCCTGACAGGGGGTCAGAAAGTTAAACCAATCGACTTAAATATTTAACCATTCTAGCGGGCTAAATAAAGCGCTAACAGCGTTATAAATTTTTCATGTACGACTGCATGGATGCAGGAGGTAGAGCAATGCAGGAGCAATTGCCGAGAACAACCACATGTCAAAATTTATGCCTTGTTATCACTCCATTTATCTGTCGCTATAAATGGTCAGTAACTTAACACGATTGGTATTATTGAATTGTAATCGAGAATTAAAAATTAAAATAACAACTCAGCTATTTATTTAACGAATAGCTTATTACTTTCTGATAGTCCTCTTTCTGAATATATTTGGTTGCCAGCCCCAGTGAAGGGCACCGAGTCGTAAAAATACGGTAATAAATAACGAGCCAAATATACACCATAAGTAAGGAACGCCTAATAAAAATAGTGCTGCGTAAGCAAGGCCACCGCAAAAACAAGCGGTGGAGTAGAGTTCATCACGCATCACCAGCGGGACTTCGCGGCAAATTACGTCGCGCATCAAACCGCCGAATATACCCGTGGTCATGCCCATGGTAATTGCAACTATCATGGTCGTGCCTTCGATTAATGCTTTTTCGATACCAACTACATTAAAAATTGCCATGCCAATGGCATCAACAAGTAACATATAATAGTTCGATACATCAGGCATATAGCGAATAAATATTACAGCAACGAAGATTGCAGCATACGTTGCGTATAAGTAATCGGGCTGGGCAATCCAAAACACTGGCTGATTTAATAATACATCACGTAGTGTGCCGCCGCCTAAGGCTGTAACCGTACCGACGACGACAACACCGAATCCTCCGATATCTTTATCATGGCCAAGCAACGTCCCTGAAATTGCGAAAAAGGCAACCCCAATAATGTTTAAAAAGTGAAAATAGTCAGCGGTCACTTTGATATTTATTCCATTAAAAATAACTGTGGATAAGTGTAACTGACTTTGAATTTATAGCACCTTAATATAACGCTATGTGATTAATTGTCATAATAGGTAGTGATCGCTTTAACGCTTTTAATCGTCATTGGTCCCATAAGTTATTGCTATAAGGGTTTCATGGCGTTATAAGGTTATGGTTGTTTCAGTAATTACTGAAACAAATGGAGGTTTCCGAGTGTTTTGCACTCACATTATCAGGACAAGTCTAAATGCGCGTGCTTTGCGCTTCTTTATTGGAGAAGTAAGTGAAAAATTATGTTATCGCTGCTGCCCTCAGTTCTTTTATGGGCCTTGCTCTATCAGCTTCGGCTGGCGTTCAAAATCCGGTTGATAAAGTATTTCCCGGAACAATTAAAATCAAAGTTGATGCTACCGATCTTGCTCATCGTATTTTTCAAATAAACGAAACCATCCCAGTAAACTCTGGTGATATGACATTACTTTATCCACAGTGGATACCAGGACACCATTCACCGGTTGGACCAATAAGTCAGTTGGCTGGATTGAAAATTTCAGCAAAAGGTAAAGCGATCGCATGGCAACGCGATCCTGCTAACGTATACGCTTTTAACTTTAAGGTTCCTAAGGGTGTACGTGAGTTGCATGTTGAATATCAATTTTTGTCACCACAAAGTTCAGAGCAAGGACGCGTTATGATGACGCCAGAAATGCTCAACTTACAATGGGATACAGTAGCGCTTTATCCCGCAGGGCATTACAGTCGTAAAATTAAATTTCAACCAAGTGTAACGTTGCCGAAAGGCTGGCAATTTGCTACTGCACTTGAAAAGTCTTCGCAAAAAGACAATACAGTTACCTTTGAGGGAATTGATTTTGAAAACCTAGTCGACTCGCCTATGTTTGCTGGTAGCCACTATAAACGTGTTGATTTAAACCCAAATGCTGATACTAAAGTGTTCTTAAATATCTTTGCAGATAAAGAAAAAGACCTTCAGAACAGTGACGAAGGGTTAACAGCACACCGTGAGCTTATTCAGCAAATGTATGCGCTTTATGGTGCACACCACTTTGATCATTATGACTTTTTACTTGCCCTTACAGATAAGTTAGGCGGTATTGGTATGGAGCATCATCGTTCAAGTGAAAATAGCGCGAAAGAAAATTACTTTACCGATTGGGATAAGTCATGGGTGGGTCGCGATTTATTAGCGCACGAATTTAACCATTCTTGGAATGGTAAATATCGTCGACCTGAAGCCTTATGGACACCGACCTATAATCAGGTAAAAGAAGCGAATGGCCTTTGGGTTTATGAAGGGCAAACCCAGTTTTGGGGGCAAGTTATTGCGGCTCGTTCAGGACTTTGGAGCCAAGAAAATACGATGGACATGCTAGCCCGTTTAGGCGCAACCTATGATCAAGGTCGCCCTGGTATGACATGGCGCAATATTTTAGATACTACTAACGATCCAACCATCGCTCAGCGCTCATCTTTGCCTTATCGCAGCTATCAAATGAGTGAAGATTATTACTCAGGGGGCGAGTTAATTTGGTTTGCTGTTGATGCGAAATTACGTGAATTGAGTAACAACGGTCATTCATTAGATGATTTTGCTCACGACTTTTTTGGTGTAAACCCCGGTGATTGGAATGTACTGACCTATAAATTTGACGATGTGATCAATACTCTCAATGGGATTGAAAAGTACCAATGGGATGAGTTTATTAATGCGCGTTTAAAAGGCCATGTAAATTTGTCTAACTCACTTGCAGATCAAGGTTGGCAATTGATTTATAACGATAAAGCCTCTGATGGCATTAAAGCAATTGAAACCCGCTATAAAGCGACGGATCTACTTTATTCTCTGGGCTTTTCAGTAAATAAAGAGGGCAAAATGCGCGATGTATTATGGGATAGCCCTGCATTTAATGCGGGTCTTGCGCCAAGTATGCAAATTATTGCGGTTAATAATACGCAGTTCAGTGGTGATGCACTTAAAGATGCCGTCACTGATGCTAAAGGCACAACAGCGCCAATTAAGCTACTGGTGAAAAACTTTGATCAGTACAGTGAAATTCAGATAGATTACCATGATGGCCTTAAATACCCTCATCTTGAGCGTATCGAAGGAAAACCAGATTACTTATCGCAGTTACTTACTGCGCGCTAAGCCTTAGCTCCATAAATGTTCATATACCCACATCATGTGGGTATATTTTATTAAGAATTATTTTTCATTAGCAAAAAAATCCACAACCAATTGAGTCATTGAATCAACCCCCAGCTGCAATGCTTTCTCGTCGGCGAAAAACTGTGGCGAGTGATTACTTGCCGCCATTTTGGCATCTTGGCCTTGGGGTGTAACACCTAAGAAAAAAAACAAGCCCGGAGTTTCTAATGCGTAATAGCTGAAGTCTTCAGCACCGGTGATCAAATCAGTGGTAATGATATTCTCAGCCCCTGCCACTTTAGCGAGTGTTGGCGTCATTTTTTGGGTGAGTTTTACATCATTCACAGTAACCGGATAGCCATGATCGATATGTACATCGGCTTTAGCGCCGGCAGATTCTGCTACTAGCTCGGCGGTTTTCGCTAATCGTGTTTTAATATCTGCACGCATTGTTTGGTCAAAGGTGCGAATTGTGCCAATTAACTCAACACTATCAGGAATGATATTTGAGCGGACGCCGCCATTAATAGCCCCAAAGGAGATAACAGAGGGCGCTTTGGTAACATCAACTTGACGAGATGAAATGGTTTGTGTGGCCATAATAATTTGCGAAGCTGCGACGATTGGATCAACCCCATTCCAAGGTCGTGAACCATGGGTTTGGCGACCTTGAACATTAATAGTAAAAGAATCTTCACTGGCCATAAGTGGGCCTTCACGAAAGCCAATTTGGCCTGTATTTAATGAGCTGGTTACATGCAAACCAAATACCGCTACGGGTTTTTCTTTGAATAAACCTTCTTTGAGCATCAGTTTAGCACCGCCTTCCTCGCCGTCTGGTGCACCTTCTTCCGCTGGTTGGAATACGAACAGGACATCACCGGCTAAGTCATCTTGAACTTTAGCTAAAGACTCTGCCACAGCCATCAAAATAGCAACATGATTATCGTGACCACAGGCATGCATAACACCGACTTCATTGCCACGGTAGGTTGAGGTCTGGGTTGATGCAAATGGTAAGTCAACTTGCTCAGTAACTGGGAGGGCGTCCATATCGGCACGCAGCGCCACTAAAGGGCCTTTTTTACCGCCTTTTAGTTTAGCCACCACACCAGTATGAGCTACCCCAGTTTGAACTTCGAGGCCCAGTGCTTTTAAATGCTTAGTAATGTATTTAGCAGTTTCAAATTCGCGATTACTCAGCTCAGGGTATTGGTGCAGATGACGTCGCCACGTGATCACTTTTTCACTGACACTGTGATTGGCTTTTTTTAGATTATTGTTGAGCTGCTGATCATAAGCTGCTGCAAAACTAGGGGAAGATAACGTGCTTATCAATATGCCGTTTAGTAATAAACTGCTGTAAATAATTTTGTTTAACATAGCAATCCCTTTTATTATTAGAGTATTAAACTACTGTAGAGTAAAGCGATATGAATGAACAGGACCGTGCGATAATTAACCAAGGAAACTGGTTTAGTAGCCGCGCTGACGAATTTCAGCAGTCGTTATTGCAACATGCAAAAGTAATTAAACTCGACGCTGGTGAGGCGTTATTTTTGCGTGGTGATGAAAACTCTGGTTTATACGCTGTACTTAATGGGGTAATGCGAGTCAGTGGTGCAAATAGCGAAGGAAAAGAGGCGGTTTTGACTTTTATCGACGCTTCGACTTGGTTTGGCGAAGTAGCATTATTCGATGGCGGCCTGCGCACTCATGATGTACATGCACAAATACCGAGCCGATTACTGTTTATCCCCTATCGCGCACTGATACAACTATTGGCCGCTAAGCCGATATATTGGCATGACTTTGGGGTATTATTATCACAAAAAATGCGCTTATTGTTCACTTCATTAGAAGATCACGCTTTATTAACTGCACAGCAAAAAGTGTGTAAGCGATTGTTGATAATGACAGCGACTTCACTTGCTCGAAATACTGCAACAATCATGTTATCACAACAACAACTTGCAGATATGACCTACTTAACTCGGCAAACAATTAATCAAATTCTGCAACTGCTGAGCGAAAAAAACATTGTATCTTTACATTATCAACGGGTAGAAATTATAGATAAAGAAAAGTTGGCGGCATTGGCACAGTAAATTTCTTATCCGTTTTTAGCTAACTGGCTTCATAATTGCTTAGCATGGGGAGTGACCCATCTTTTCAATGGAATTGAGGCAATGAGCATGCTTACCTTTAATAATCAGTACCGTACACAGCCATATCGTGCGCCTGATCAAACACAAACAGTGATACCTCCTAAAGCGGCAACTGAATTGCCGGATATGGCAAATACTAGCCAAGTTGATACAACAACATCTCTTAAAAACCCACGCTATGAAAAAAGCTTTCTTGAACAGGCAAAAGAAGCGCTTATTTATCAACGATTAGGTGTCGATAAAGAAAAGATAGCTGAACTTAAGGCGGCGATAGAAGAGCTGGCGAAAAAAATACAAGAGCATGACGGTGATACAACAGCATTATCTGAACAAATGGCAAATATGCAAAAAATGCTTGAGCAAGAGTATCAAAAAGGGCGAGAACTGCAACCCAAAGCACCAGAACACGACAAAGGGAAGATTATCAGTGCATTAGTATAGTTTTATTCAAATGTCGGCTAGCAGACATTGTTACTTTATAGTTATTTGCTAAAGTAATTTTATTACATGATAAAACTAGGATATGCGATGAAAACGTTACAACAACTAGGTAAGTATGGCTTATATCACCGCTCAAAACGAAATGTTTTAACGCACTTTTTTGGTATACCTTTGATTGTATTTGCGGTCATTTGTTTACTTGCACGTATTCATATTCCACTTGGAGAGTTTGTGATAAATGGTGCACAGCTTGTGGTGTTCGCGTCTGTGGTTTATTACTTAATGCTCAGTGTGTCATTGGGGTTAATGATGGCCGTGTTATTAGTATTATTGTCGATTGCTGCAGCCCCCATAGCGCAGCTTGCTTTTAGTCATTGGTTGCTGATAAGTGTTGGACTTTTTGTACTTGGTTGGGTATTACAGTTTATCGGTCATTATTATGAAGGAAAAAAGCCAGCCTTTGTTGATGATATAGTGGGCCTTGTTATTGGTCCTTTGTTTGTCCTTGCCGAACTACTTTTTATGTTGGGTCTGTATAAAAAACTCGAACATGAAGTGACTGAAATTGCCGGACCAACTAAACCTTAAACACCCAATATCAATAAAGGTAAATAATGAATTTTAATAATAAAACAGTGTGGATCACCGGTGCATCTTCAGGCATTGGTAAAGAGTTGGCAATTCAATTTGCACAGCTGGGGGCGCGGGTTATTTTGTCAGCACGGAATGTTGTTAAGCTTGAACAGTTATGCAGTGAGTTAAACGGTAGCCAGCATCAAGTTATCCCTCTTGATTTAGCACAACCAGAGCAGGTACTTGAATACGTCACTCAGCACATCAACGACATTGGTAAGGTTGATATTCTGATCAATAACGGCGGTGTGTCGCAGCGTAGCTTATTTTTGGAAAATGATTTCTCAGTGTATCGCCAGTTAATGGAAGTGAACTACTTTGGTTTAGTGGCACTTACCAAAGCAGTGTTACCTTCAATGGTGGCACAAGGCGGGGGGGCGGTTGTATCAATCAGCAGTGTAGCGGGGAAAGTAGGTTCTCAGTTTAGAACGGGTTATTCAGGCTCTAAATATGCGGTAGTGGGTTTTATGGATTGCCTGCGCGCAGAGGTGTCAAATAAAAACATTCATTGTTTAACAGTATGCCCTGGTTCAATTAAAACGGCTATCGCACATAATTCGTTAAATGAGCATGGTGTGGCGCAAAATAAAGCGGAACCCTCTATTGAAAATGGCATGGACGTTACGGTTGCCGTTAAACAGATGATACACGCCATTGCGAACAGAAAAGATGAAGTTGTAATAGGTGAGGGGATCAGTGGTTGGGCGCCTACTATAAAACGTTTTTTCCCGGGTTTATTTAACCGTTTAACGGCAAGAACCAGCTATCGGTAATATAAATTTGGTCAGTTGTGCATATTGGTTGAATAGCAAACAAACACGCGGGTAACCACACCGTTTTGTCTTTTATTACTTGCACCATCAATTATATGCCCTTAAAGTGTAAAAAATGTTGTAAAAGAGTAACTATTGTAATGGATAAAGAACAAGTGGAATCAAAGCAAGCCAAGCCGCTAACAGCCGAAGAGCAAGCATTGGCTCATCAGCAGAGTGTAATGTGGCAGCGAGAATGCTTTCAAAACGCGCAAAAACATTTAGCAGAAAAAGGCGTAATGCCAAAGAGCTTAATAGAAAAAGAAAGCCGATTTATTGCCCCACTGTGTGCACTTTGGAAGTTTAAAGGCCAAGACGGAAAAAGCTACTGGGTTATAACAGGTCGTCTGCCAACAGATCATGCGCTAGCGTCAGTGGCAGAAAACGCCCGTGAAGCATTGCGTTATTTTTCTTTGCAATGGCAGTTAAAAGCAGATCAAATCATTCACAGCGGCGGCGCGCGTGATAAAACCCAAGTTGATTTTGCTAATCTTTTAATTAATCGTGCACACGGTCTTTATGAGATGTACGAAAAAGAAGAGTTGTGGCTAAACGAACCTAAATAACATTAGCTCAGCTATACTAGCTCAACTTAAGTTAATAAGTACAAAAGCGAACGTATTATTTGGCTCTTCAGCTTAATAAGTTCGCTTTTTTATATTTATTTAATGAACCAGCGTGAACGGTTTTGTATTAAATCTATTTATCGGGCATTGCATACGCAGCCGCGGAATTCCTGCTTCCATAAACACATGACCTTGTTGCTCAAAACCATTGCGTTTAAATCGCTCTACTTCGTTTAAAATGCAATTAATACTGACGCAATCACAGCCTTGTTGTTGTGCAAGCTCAACAATATAGGTGAGTAGTGAGCGATATACAGAACGGTTGCGATGCTCGGGTAGCACCGCAATTCGCCCAATTAGCCCATCGTTACATAACCGGCCGGTTGCAATAGGGCTTTGGCTATCATCGGTGACTAAAATATGATGAGCGCACCGATCAAGGTTATCAAACTCAACATGCTTGGGAATATGTAGTTCATATACAAAAACCCGCTCTCTGATCTGTTGCAGTAACTCCTTACCTAACTCCCATTCTACTTTGCTGATATGATAGCCCATAAATACCCACTCCTAGCAAAACCAAATCCCCTCATTAAGAAGTGTAGTAAAGGTTTGTACAAATAATAAACTATTTTTTGAACTATTAAGTTGCTCTGCTGTCACTGTGGTGTGATCTGTGAGTAATTTAACCGCGCTTAAATCACTCTCAGGGAGGGTATAATTTTCGCCATTAATACTTAGAAGTATTTCGTTTTCAAAAACTTGATATAGCGCTCGAGTACCACCTAAACGCTCAAAAATAATCTCATCATCCGCTATTAGCTCGCTCACTTGCTCACTACTAAATAAATCTTCTGGTGGCATTAGATCCATCTCATGCTTAGGTTGACTCAATGTAGTTCCTAACCAAGATTTAAATAAGATGTCGTCCTCTAAGATAGCCTGCATTAATTGCTTTACGTTATCGGCCTCTGTTGATTGGATCTCACCTTTAGACTCACGTAATGTGATTGCTGGATCTTGATAACGTTTATTTCCAGCTTCTTTATCAATGATATGATCGGCAAAGTTTGACAGTAAATCACGCTGATTTGGGGCGCGAAAACCGATAGAGTAATTCAGCGCATTTTCTACAGCGTAACCTTCATGTGGACAGCCAGGCGGAATATATAAAATGTCGCCAGGTTCTAGGATACAATCGATAACAGCAGGAAATTGTTCAACTTGTAATAAGCTTTTATTTTGTGCAAATTGTTTTAAACTCGCATCAGGCATTCCAACCCGCCAATGGCGCTTACCTTCACCTTGAATGATAAATACATCGTATTGATCTAAATGTGGGCCTACACCGCCGCCTGGCGTTGAAAAGCTGATCATTAAATCGTCAATACGCCAATTCGGAATAAATCTAAATGGCTCAAGAAGCTGTGCAGCTGCAGGATGCCAGTGGTCAACGGCTTGTACCAATAGGGTCGAATTTTGCTCTGTTAGTAATTCAAAATTTTCAAATGGACCATGGTGTGCTTGCCAATCGTTGTTCTGGTTTGTGATTATTCGTGATTCAATACTCTCTTCCATAGCAAGGCCAGCAAGCTCATTAGCATCAAGTGGATCTGCAAATTCTACAAAACCTTGTTTGATCAAGAGCGGTTGTTTTTGCCAATATTGGGTTAGAAATTGTTGCTCAGTTAAGCCATTTATAGTTAGTTGATACATGCTGCGCCTATTAAAAATAAAAAAAGCGAAAGGCAAGGGCCTTTCGCTTTATAAACGTTTTAGCTAAAAGCCTTTATGCTAAGTTGTCGATGAACTCGACAGCACGGCCAATGTAATTAGCTGGCGTAAGTTTTTTCATTTCAACTTTAGCTTCTTCTGGTAATTCTAAACCATCGATGAAATCAGCCATAATTTCTTGGTTAACACGTTTACCGCGAGTTAAATCTTTAAGCTTTTCATATGGTTTTTCGATGCCATATTTACGCATAACTGTTTGGATTGGCTCTGCGAGCAATTCCCAGTTTTGGTCAAGTTCTTCAAGTAAACGCTCTTCGTTAACTTCTAACTTACTCACGCCTTTAAGCGTTGATTGGTATGCAATTAACGCATAGCCCATACCAACACCTAAGTTACGAAGTACCGTTGAGTCAGTAAGGTCACGCTGCCAGCGAGAGACAGGTAGCTTTTGTGCTAAATGGCCAAAAATAGCATTTGCTAGACCTAAGTTACCTTCTGAGTTTTCAAAATCAATCGGGTTAACTTTGTGTGGCATAGTTGATGAACCAATTTCACCAGCAATGGTTTTTTGCTTAAAGTGGTTAAGCGCAATGTAGCCCCATGCATCACGATCGAAGTCTAATAAAATCGTGTTAAAACGGGCAATGGCATCGAATAATTCAGCAATGTAGTCATGCGGTTCAATTTGTGTTGTAAACGGGTTGAATGTTAAGCCTAGGCTCGTTACAAATTGCTCAGCATGGTTGTGCCAATCGTAATCAGGGTAAGCGCTTAGGTGAGCGTTGTAGTTACCTACCGCGCCATTAATTTTACCGAGCATTTCAACTTGAGCAATTTGGTCACGTTGACGCTTTAAGCGCATATACACGTTGGCAAATTCTTTACCCATCGTCGAAGGTGTTGCTGGTTGACCGTGAGTTCGGGTCATCATTGGAACAGCTTTGTACTCAATGGCTTTTTCTTTAATCGCATTAAGTAATTGATCACAGTAAGGCAGTAATACTTCGTTACGAGCTTCGGTTAGCATCAAACCGTGAGACAAGTTATTGATGTCTTCTGATGTACAAGCAAAGTGAATAAATTCATTGATTGCATGTAGCTCGGCGTTATCTGCTACTTTTTCTTTTAGTAAGTACTCAACCGCTTTTACATCGTGGTTTGTGGTACGTTCGATATCTTTTACACGTTGCGCATCGGCTTCGCTGAAGTTATCAACAATCGCGTTAAGTAAAGCATTGGCTTCGTCGCTAAATGCCGGTACTTCTTGGATAGCATCCGCTGATGCAAGGGCTTGTAACCAACGAACTTCGACTGTTACACGGTATTTGATCAAGCCAAATTCGCTGAAAATACTGCGTAGTTCAGTGGTTTTGCTGCCGTAGCGACCATCCACCGGAGAGATAGCTGTTAACGCTGAAAGCTCCATAATAACTCCTAAATTTTAGTTTTGAACGATAATTAAATATGGTTTTTAGCAATGGCGATAATTTTTCTTTTTGCAAAGAAAAAATGACGGCGTTTACCGCCCATTTGTCGCCATAATACTGCACTGCGAATACCTGCTAATAATAACGCACGTATTTTGTGTTGTACTAATTGCTGTTTTAATAAATCAGGTTTGCCATAAACCTGAATTCGGTGCCCAAGGGGGCTAAGCACCTTTGAATAAATATCGGCAAGGGCAGCGATCACGGTGTCATCGGTGATGGCAAAGTGATTAAGGCGTCGCTTAACATCTTCAATACCTTTGCCAAGCTCTGTTAAGCTGCTTGCTTTGGCGCTTAAAGCGCGTTCAAGTTGCATTAAACCGCCAACGTATTTGACGATTTCTACATCTTTATTTTCACCAGCACTGAGTTGATTAACTAATATTTTATAGCCTTCTCTTAAGTTTTCAGTGCCTTGGTAAACATCGCTGGGTGTTTCTGGCGATGTTTCTACTATGCTGTTTAAGAGCTTTTCTAACTCGTAATCGTTACTACTGCCGTATTGCGCTATTTTTTGTACTTGTTTAGCTGCTTGGCACATTGCGGCCAGCGCCATAACTTGGTTTTCAGTCATTATTTGATCACCGAATCAATGATACCACCGCCCAAACACACTTCATTGGCATAAAATACTGCTGATTGACCTGGAGTGACGGCTTTTTGAGGTTCATCGAATAACACTCTTGCTACACCATCATCACCAACCAGTAGAGTACAGTTGATGTCTTCTTGGCGATAACGTGTTTTTACTGTGCAGCGTGTAGTGCCTTTAGGTCCAACACGGTCAACCCAGTGTAATTGGTTGGCATTTAAACCATTGCTGTAAAGGCGAGGGTGATCTTTACCTTGACCAACCACTAACACATTACGCTCAATATCTTTATCAACCACGTACCAAGGTTCGCCTGAGCCTTCTTTCATGCCGCCAATTAGTAAACCTTTACGTTGACCAAGAGTGTGATACATCAAGCCTTCATGCTCACCTACATTATTGCCGTCAGTGTCTTCGATAACTCCAGGCTGCGCAGGTAAGAATTTTTGTAAAAAGTCTTTAAACTTACGTTCGCCGATAAAGCAAATACCGGTGCTGTCTTTTTTATCGTGGGTAATTAAATCTTGCTCTTCAGCAATGCGCCGTACTTCTGGTTTGGCAATATCACCCACCGGAAACAATGTTTGTGCAATATGTTCATGGCTTAATGTATATAAGAAGTAGCTTTGATCTTTATTATCATCAAGGCCACGGCACATTACGTATTTGTCATCGCGCAATTCACGACGAACATAATGGCCTGTTGCAATATAATCAGCGCCAAGTGCACCTGCAGCAAACTCTAAGAAAGCTTTGAACTTGATTTCTTTATTACACATGATGTCAGGATTCGGTGTACGGCCCGCTTTATACTCAGCAAGGAAATATTCAAACACGTTATCCCAATATTCTGCAGCAAAGTTTACTGTATGTAGCTCAATCCCTAGCTTGTCACAGACTGCTTGGGCATCTTTTAAATCATCTGCCGCAGCGCAATATTCATCATTATCGTCTTCTTCCCAGTTCTTCATAAACAGGCCTTCAACGTGATAGCCTTGTTGTTTTAATAAATAAGCTGATACAGAAGAATCAACACCGCCGGACATGCCAACGATGACTTTAATGTGACTATTTTCGCTCATGGATAATTTCGCTTATACAGGTTGCTGTCATTTAAACTACTAGCGTTTATACGCATTACAGGGCTCAAGAAAAGACACTCTGACAAATTACGCAGGCTATGAAAGGCCGCGATTATAGCAGTATACCCAAACCACCTCAAGATGCAGAATTCAGCGTTTCACAGGGGCTTAATATCAAGGCGTTACTTTGCAACAATGGCGGTCCCTTTTAAGAAGTAACAACGCCGAGAGTAACTACCTGTGAAACGCCCAACGGGTTGGTTTAAAAACGACAAAATTTTTTGTAATGGCATGTGGCAGGTTAAGTTTCAAAAAAACAGCGCTTGGATTTTGAAACTTAACCTTGTGTTATGGCTAGGTAAAATTACTCTACGCCAATAAAACCGCCGGTTTGATGTGCCCATAAAGCAGCATAAATACCATTTTGCGCTAATAGTTCATCATGACTGCCTTGCTCTACAATCCCGCCGTCATCAAGCACGATAAGCCTATCCATTTGTGCGATAGTGGATAGGCGGTGAGCAATTGCGATCACGGTTTTGCCGGTCATTAAGTCATCAAGACTTGCTTGAATGGCTGCTTCGACTTCGGAGTCAAGTGCGCTGGTTGCTTCATCTAAAATCAGTATCGGGGCATTTTTCAGCAGCACGCGGGCGATGGCGATACGTTGACGTTGCCCGCCGGAGAGTTTTACACCACGCTCACCTACTTGTGCGGCAAAGCCTTTATTGCCTTTGCTGTCTTCAAGATCGTCAATAAACTCAAGTGCTTTGGCTTGCTTGGCGGCGCGTAGCATCTCTTCATCACTGGCGTCAGGCCGGCCATATAAGATATTTTCTTTTACTGAGCGGTGTAGTAAAGAGGTGTCTTGTGTAACCATTGCAATGTACTGTCGTAAGCTTTCTTGGCTCACTTTTGAGATGTCTTGACCATCAATATTAATACTGCCGCTATCCACATCGTAAAAGCGCAATAATAAATTAACCAGAGTTGATTTACCGGCGCCTGAGCGTCCTACTAAGCCTATTTTTTCACCGGCTTTTATATTTAGATTTAAGTGATTGATCACTGCACCGCGGTTGGTTTCATTTGCTGCTTTGCCATAATTAAAATGCACGTTGCTAAAGTCAATTGCACCGCTGCTGACTTTCAGTGTGCCAGCATTTGGCAGGTCATCAACTTCTATTGGATTAGAAAGGGTTTTCATACCATCGGCGACAGTGCCGATATTTTCAAATAATCCGCTAATTTCCCACATGATCCACTGTGCCATGCCGTTTAAACGCAGTGCTAAGCTCACGGCAATCGCAATTGCTCCCGCACTAATAGCGCTCAAGGTCCATAAATATAATGATAGGGCTGCAACGCTAAATACTAAAAAGTAATTTAGGGTTTGAATGGCAAAATTTAAGCTCGTTACTAAACGCATTTGTTTATAAACAGGTTGTAAAAATACATCCATACTGTCTTTTGCATACTGTTCTTCACGTTGTGTGTAGGAAAACAATTTAATAGTGGAAATATTGGTGTAGCTATCAACGATACGGCCTGTCATTTCTGAGCGGGCATCAGCTTGTGAACTGGCTACTTTTTTAAGTTTAGGCACGTAGTACATTTGAATCAAAATATACAAAGCTAACCATACCAAGAGTGGGATCATTAACCGCCAGTCTGCTTCTGCAACTAAAAATACCATAGCACCAAAATAGACAACGATGTACATAAGTACATCGAGTAATTTCATTACCGTTTCACGAACTGCAAGCGAGGTTTGCATGACTTTGGTAGCAATACGTCCTGCAAATTCGTTTTGATAAAAGCTGACGCTTTGACGCAGTAGGTAACGGTGTGCAAGCCAACGAATGGACATGGGGTAATTCCCCAATAAAGCTTGGTGTAGTATCGCAGAATGAAAAAACACCACGGTTGGCAAGACGATAAGTAATACAACCGCCATTTTTATGAGTTCGGACTTTTGCTCAACAAATAATGTTTCAGGCGTATAGATACTCAGCCAATCAACAAGTTGGCCCATGTAACTAAATAAAGACACTTCTAAAATAGCCAATAACGCCGCACTTAATGACATAAAGAATAATGAAACTTCCATGCCCTTTGTATAGTGGCGGCAAAAGGCAAACAAGGTTGTTGGCGGTTGAGTCGGTTGTCGCTCTGGAAACGGCTTGGTCATCCGTTCAAATAATCGATACATTCTAATATCTTGAATAGCTAAAATGACGTTAACTATATCATTGAAAAGCGACAAAAACAGAATTAGATAACGAACTGTTTGTGTTTAATATTAGGCGAGGTAGTCGTGTTGATTTGTAGCCCACGATTTTAACTTCGACTCGCTATCATGGAATTACCACTTTATTTTCCCAACCAACATGTCTTTAAACATTACCCAATCTCCCAACAAGCTATAGAGCGGATGTTTGAATGTCGCAGGGCGGTTTTTTTCAAAGAAAAAATGGCCAACCCACGCAAAACCGTAGCCAATAATAGGTAATAACCACAATAACGAAAATTGCTGGCTAAACAACGCGTATAAAATGACAAGGAGGACTAAAAAACTACCAGCAAAATGCAGACGACGGCAAGTGGCATTTCTATGCTCTTGTAAGTAGAAAGGGTAAAAGCGTTTAAAACTGGTAAATTCTGGGGTACTTTTCATATTACTTATCTTTTTATGTTGTTAATAGTCAACAATACCTGTGAGGCATTTATTTCGGCGAACGTTGAGTATTTATCCAACTCAATAAACTGAATAAAGGTGGTTCATCGATAGTTTAGTAAATTGTACTTACAAACAGGCTTGTAATTTTGTCATCATGGTACTTCCTTATTAATATTTAAAACCAATTGATGTTTGTAGCCTTACGTTATCAGCATCTTCGTTACCAAAACTTTCAACTTTACCGTATTGTAGTTCAACACCAACGCGAGACATTGGGGTTGGGTTCCAGATCAAATTAACGTTTGAGTAAAATGAACTGCTAAGCGCGCGACTTCGCTGTGAATCAATGTTATCAATCTCAACGTAGCCAAAACCGATAGAGCTGGTGTATTTATCACTCCATTGGTGATCTAAATAGGCGTAGCCAACGGTGATTGGGATTGCTTGCAGTTTGCCATTAATATCGACTCCCGCATCACTGCCACCTGTTGCAACGCCATCCGCAGTGCCATCTGCATAATAACTGCAGCAGGCATCATTGATGTAGCGGCCAATGCCTTCGCCATGAGTAAGCTGATATTTTAGGGTGTTTTTGCGGTCTATGGCGTATTTACCCGAGACGTTAATACCCCAGCCAATTACCTTGTCATCGCTGCTACTGGTCTCATAACCAAGTTGGCGCAAAATAATCGATGATTTAATATAGCCTTTTGTAAAGCCATTGATGTAGCTGGCTGTAATATCAGGTAAGTCATTTTGCTCTACGTATAAAAAGTCATTACCCGTGACAAAATTAGGCAAAGCTAAATCGGCATCTGACTTTTCAATGGTGAACATGAATTTATCATCTGTGTTGGTATGAAGGTTATAGCGCAGTTGCGGTTGGCGAGCGAAGACCACTGAATTTGGGCCCCAATAATCCATGATATTTGGAAACGCATCTATGTCCATAAAACCAGAAAACGTTTGCCCAGCCCCCCAATTACCGAGCTCTCCCCACAAATGTGTAAGATTAAATTTTGCATTTCCTTGGGAATCAAATAAGTCAACACCAAAACGGGTGGTCATTGCACCGTATTGAGTGGGGGTGGAGCTATTAATAGTTAGGTTAGATTGTCCAGCACTGAGGGTGGTTTTATCGTGGGTTGCTCCTTCGTCATACGCAATAGAAGAAGGTTGAAAACCCGCTCTATTGGTCATTTCGCCACTGTTGTAAATTGCATCTAACCAAATTTGTCCGCCAATCTGTAAAGTGGTATCAGAGTTAGTGAGTTGAATACTCTTGTCGGGGGCGTCAAATTGATAGCTTGGCCGCTCTAAAAAACGTGTGAATAATGCCGACGAAATGGCCACTTCTGCCGCTTTATCAGCTAGGTGTGCAGTAACCACGGTCTCTCGTTCTAGCTCTTCAATTTTACGATCTTTTTGAGCGACTTGCTGCTCAAGTTCAGCTAAACGTTTTTCCAGTTTATCGAGGCGTTTATCTGTTTCATTAGCAAGCACGGGTTGTAAGCTTAAAATCGTTGCTACAGCAGTTGCACAAACTGAGCGATGAAATATCTTCATCTGTATGTCCTTAAAGTTCTATGCCTAATTGTACGACCATTTTGTAGTCATCATTTTCAGGAATAGTGCCATCAGCATTGGCTACAGGGGATTTTAAGTGATCCCAAACAAATGAAATATCAAAATCGATGTCATCGGTAATATCAAATGATGCTCCCGCTTTTGCTGATTGAGCATTACCGCCTGCTGCGGTTTCAGCAAAGGTAAACTTATAATCAAACGTTAAATCTATATCAGACGTTAGTTCATACTCAGTATTAGATTCAATATAAAAAGAACTCGATGAGTTTGTTTTATCAGTGCCTTCAACTACATCAGAGAATTCTGTATGTTGAAAAGCAGGGCCCATACCAATATCCCACTCGGTCTTATCCGTATCAATTAAATAGTAACCGATACCGGCCCCTATGGTGTATTTATGATCAATGTTTTGAAACGGGTCACGAAAGTAGTCAAAGGAGATTGGTCTGAAATACAGTGATTTAGTATAAAACCAGTCAAATGTGCCGCTAGCACGAATATTGTTTTCGGTAATTTCATCATCATTACTTGTACGATCAGCAAGGGCGTTGATCAGTAAACGGTTTGATGCTGTTCTGCGTTTGATATCAACAGAGGCAGAATATTCCGTTTGTTCAGTATTACCTTTACTGATATTTGCCCCAATCCCCACTTTGATACTCCATGCACTTAGGGCATCGTCAAATGAGGGAGCGACAGAAACTAAATCACTGTACTTGTATTGATCGGGTCGGCTCATACCAACGACTACATAACCACCGGAAATATTGAGTGGGCCTTCAAGTACTGTTCCATCATTAAACCTCACTGCATGACTGCGCCCAGAAATAACCATGAAAATGTCCTCTCTATCAATATAGAGGGTATCGAGTACATCACTCTCAAATTCAAGTTGTTTATCGTAGTAGGCCTTGATATCACCTTTGAGCCACTCGCCCGATGTGAGCCTCACCCAGTCATATTTTTCACTTTCTTTTACAATGGCGCGTTGTTCATCCAAATGGGGATCCGGATTTTTAGTTGCTGCGAAACAGCCAAAAGATGTCATGGAAGCGATAGCGAGCGCTACTGGCAATATTTTCATTGTACAATCCTTGATTATTGCAGTTTCTATAAATCAACGTAATGCTAGTCCAAGCTAAAATAAATGTATAGCTTTGGGGACGCTGAGTGTTTAATTATTACTTGAAAACAAGCGTTGATGCGTTTTAAACGCATATTCATCTGTCATACCACTTAAGTAGTCACAAATTACCCGTTGCGTATTGCCGTTTTGTTGTTGTACGTGGCGAAATATGTTCGCAGTCGTTTCAGGCAAAAGCCGTAAAGGCTCACAAGCAAATGCTTCAAATAACTCAATGATTAACTTTTGTCCTTTAAATTCAATTTGCTGCATATGAGAGGCTCTGATCAACCGTTGATAAATGAAAGACTTTAAAGTATCGAGTAAGTGTTGGTAGCATGGCGCTAAAGTGACAGTGTGATTCAATATCGGGTTTTCAAACCCTATTTCTGTGTTAATGATTGATGATTGGGTGATAAAGAGGTTTACAAGCTCACCGATCACATCTTTTCTATGTGCTTCACTACCTAAAAATAACCGCTCGGTTAACTGGCTGTGCACAAGCCAGTCACACTCTACTTGAGCAAGTGCTGGTAAAGCATGATTTTGCCATTCCTTTAAGGTAATTTGTTCTGTTGCAATGGCGTCTTCAAGATCATGCACTGCATAGGCTATATCATCAGCAAGTTCCATGATCGCTGCGTCAAGGGACTTGAAATTGGTTTTAGATCTAAATTCATCAATCACATTAAACTGGCCTAAGCGCTGTTTATCAGTAGAAGACAGGGGGGCAATAATCCAATCAAAGGTTTCTTGATCATCTTTATATAGGCCTTTTGCAGGTCGCCAGTCATCCGCCTTTATGTAAGCACGCAGTGGATCATGATGAGGAATCGTATGCCATAAATCATTAATAAAAGCTGGGTACTTTATAAACCCGAGTAAAGTGCGTCGCGTTAGGTTCATACCGTGGCCATCACTGTAGGGTTCTAACTTTGATACAATTCTTAGCGTTTGTGCGTTACCTTCAAAACCGCCGTGTTCACGCATCATGTAATTAAGCGCGATTTCACCACCATGACCATAGGGAGGATGACCTATATCATGAGCTAGGCATAATGTTTCGAGTAAGCTCGGATCGGGGAAATGAGTGAAGTCAGGGTGTTGCTTTTCTAAATGACGAAGTAAACCGCTACCAATTTGCGACACCTCTAAAGAATGGGTTAATCGGGTACGATGAAAATCATTAAGCCCTATACCCATTATTTGCGTCTTTGCTTGTAAACGACGAAATGCAGCTGCATGGATTATGCGGGAACGATCAACCTGCCATGGTGAACGGTTATCATTAGGGCGGTGTTTATTTTGATCAATAATACGACTTTGCCAAGCGAATTCCATTAAATGAACATCCAAAACTTCTTTAAGGTTTATATGAACTTAATTGTAGCCGATTTTTTTAGATTATAAATCACCCAAATGGGGATATTCGCCTTTATTTGTGGTGTTAGGTATAATGGCGGGTCACATGCATGTGGATATACCATGCATATATGTTAGTTTTTTTGAGAGAATACATGCTTAAGTTCCTATTTCGTTTAATTGTTAGCCTATTTTTTATTTGGGCATTAATTTACCCATTCATAGAAAAATCGACTTCGTTAATTGACAGTGAAACAATTGCAACTAAACCCCCGATAAAAAAACCAGAAAAGCCACTACACTCTGTAAAACTACCCGATTTTAATGGGTTTGTTGATGTTAAAGAAAAGAAACATGCATTTTTTGACTTTATTCGCCCACACATTGAAGCTGAAAATAAAAAGATTTTACAACAAAGGGCTACCTTAGAAATTGCGCTTATGATGCTGCAATACGATGAGCCATTGAGTGCTAGTCAAACAAAACAAGTTAAAACGATTTTAAACAGCTATAAATTACCCAAAACCATTGATCGATTGGCATTAAAGCAAGCTCTGCGTCGAGTAGATATTATTCCAAAGGAACTCGCATTGATGCAAGCTGCTAACGAGTCAGCATGGGGAACCTCGCGGTTTGCTCGTATTGGTTTGAATTTTTTTGGGCAATGGTGTTATAGCAAAGGCTGCGGTATGGTGCCAAACCGCCGTAATGATGGGGCTGAGCATGAAGTGGCAGCATTTAAATCAGTTCGCGCCGCCGTTAATTCGTATTTTAGAAATATAAATACGCATGCAGCTTATAAGCAATTACGTAGTATTCGCGCCGATTTACGTCAGCAACAACAGCCGATTTCAGCCACTGAATTGAGCTACGGGCTCACGTCATATTCTGAACGTGGTGAAGCGTATATTGAAGAATTAAATCAGATGATCAACCAAAATAGAGCTTACTTTGATGAATAATCCAGTATTTAGTTTTAGTTATGTAATTGCCACAGTAATTGCGCTTCTGGCCACTTTTAATCTACACGCAAAAGAGTTTGTGGTCTCTTATGATGGTTTTTATGACCGTTTAAAAGTGGTTAATAAAGGGGATTTTCAATTTGCTCAAGTCAACTTTTATATAACTGACATAGCGACTAATGACGAATGTTTAATTGAAAGTGGACGTATAATTACTGAGCGTGAAGAATTTGCTCTCAATTATACTGAACATGCCCAGTTATTATTACCCTACGATAAACAGCTTGATACAAACAAAGCTGTGGTTGTAATTGAACCACAAAATAAAAATCATGATTGTCAGTTAAAATTACAGATTGAAGCGCGTGAATTTTCCAACAGTAATTTAAATAAACATCAATTGTATCAGCTTGACCAAGAGTTTGATGACTTGCTTTCTGATTTATCAGGCTTTTTTATCAGTAAACTAATGAGCTTTTTGTTACCTGAACAAAAAGGGGTGGTATTAACATTTAGCTCCCCCGTTACCATTGCTGATCCTGCTTTTAATTGCCAAGATGCAATTTGCCATGTCAGTGTTACTGACGAGTGGGAAGATGATAAATTTGCTTTTGATATTACAACACCATTATTAAAAGTAACTCCTTGGATTGCTAAATAGTAAGTAATACCAATCGACTTAAATATTTAACCATTATAGCGAGCTATAGTTGCTCAGTAACTTAACACGATTGGTATAAAAGATGGCCAAGCACTGTGGTATTCAGTGCTTGGTTTGCGTGGCTTGCTTGTTAAACGCAGCCGATGGCAGGCTTAGATACCTGTATAACTGATTGAAATTAATCTATTAAACTATGAATAAAAACCATGTAATTGAGTGTTTACGTTTTGCTCTAGAGGCCCAACTAGCAACCGCACAGGCTGCGGCTAAAACAGCTTACGATACTGCTATCCATGAAGAAAACATTGCTGAAAATAAGTACGATACACTAGGGCTTGAAGCGGCGTATTTAGCACAAGGGCAAGCCGAACGGGTGAATGATTGTCACTTAAGCATAATTGAATTTGAAAAAGCATTTAAAACACCGACTTCAAAGCAGGTTACAATCGGGTCATTGGTGTGTATTTGTGATGAAGATGAAAATCTCAAATGGTATTTTATAGGGCCACTGTCAGGCGGTTTAAGCATAAAAATAAAAAACACCTTAGTGTATGTACTGACCCCACAATCACCATTAGGGAAACTACTCATAAACAAGCAACAAAATGATGAGCTTAGTTTTACAGTAGCAAATAACACAACGCTTTTGGAAATAATTTCAATCAGTTAGCTTTATGTCAAGTCGATTCGCTAAGCTGTTAATCGCTGAACTGAGATTGATTAAATTTACTTATCTTAACGCCAAAAATTATTCGTTGGAAAGAGGCTGCAAAACCCTTTATAAATCACCTGTAGATTAAGCAGTAGCTAAATCTAAAGCACCCATCCTGTTAAGTACACGTGCTACGCACAATTATTACTTAGCAGTATGGGTGTTTCTATTTACATTCATTTTTATTTTGACTTATTTTAGGAAAAGTCGTGTTTAAAACCTTGATCGTGGTTGATAACAACGAGCAGTCTCTTGCTCACTCATTCGAAAACGTAATTACCTTCAATACCTACTTACGAGATTACCCAAAACATAATGAGCCAAAAACACGCATAATTAATTTATGCGACTCAAGTCAGTACTTGAGTAAAGGCTATTATTGTTCATTACTTGCTGAAGCACGGAAACATCAAGTTTTACCAAGTGTGAAAACCATTAATGCGTTACGCAGTGGTCAAACATTAATGCTAAGCATAGGCGTGCTGACTGATGCAGTTTACTTTGGTCAGGCTGTCAATGAGCTACAAAACAAAGCAGCTAAATCGGTATTCAAACAATACCCAGCACCGATTTTATTTGTAGATCAACAAGGGCTACTAAAACAAGGTTCTTTAGCGTCTCTTAATGCTGAACAACACCATGAGTTTGTAGCTAAACTAACTGAATTCACGCAAACACAATGGCGGATCAGTAGCACTCAAAAGCGTTACCGTTGGGATATGGCGATTTTGGTTGATCACAATGAGAAAGTACCACCAAGTGATAAAGATGCGATTGCCCGATTTATTAAAGCTGCTGCTAAACACGGTATTCATGCGCAAGCGCTTAGTTTTGATGAGATAGATAATATTGCTCAGTTTGATGCGTTATTTATTCGTCAAACAACGGCGATAGATCATCCAACCTATCGTCTGGCAAGTAAAGCGCAAAGCTTAGGTTTAGTGGTCATCGATGATGCTGACTCTATTTTGCGTTGCTGTAATAAAGTGTATTTACATGATGCGTTTAATTATCAAAAAGTGCCGAGTTTAAAAACATTAGTGGTTGCAGATCAAAATGACGACACCATTACTCAGCTTGAAAATACTTTTACTTACCCATTAGTACTGAAGATGCCTGAAGGCTCGTTCTCTAAAGGGGTGTATAAAGTAGCTGATCGCACTGAGTTGGTTGCAAAATTAAATGAGCTGTTTGAATTTAGCGCCTTAGTATTAGCGCAAGAATACATGTATACCGAGTATGATTGGCGAGTAGGGGTGTTAAATGGCCGTGCTATTTATGCATGTCGTTATTTAATGGCACGTAACCATTGGCAAATCTATAACCACGACGCAAAACGCTTCTTCTCAGGTGGCTTTGAAACATTACCTACTTTTGAGCTACCTAAAGCGGTGCTTGATGCTGCTTTAAAAGCCTGCAAAACAGTGGGGAAAGGTTTATATGGTGTTGATGTTAAAGAGCATCAAGGCCGTGCTTATGTGCTAGAAGTGAACGACAACCCAAGTATTGATCATAAAGTAGAAGATGCCTACTTAGGTGATGAATTATACATGCTTATTATGGATGAATTTAAGCAACGTCTTGAAGCTCGAGGTCGAGGTTAATGTCTGTTCATGATGTGGCAGTGCGAGTTGCCACAGACGCTGATTTAAAGGCATTACTTGCAATAGAGCAACAAAGCTTTAGTCAAGATCGGTTAAGTGCCCGCAGTTTGAAACGTTGGATAACGGCTAAGCATGGAATTTTGCAGGTTGTCGAATCAAACAATCAATTGCTTGGCTATGGTTTAGTATGGTGTCACAAAGGCACTCGTTTAGCTCGTTTATACTCACTTGCAGTAGCACCGCAGGCGCAGGGGAAAGGTCTTGCACAGCAGTTACTAAGTTCACTTGAACGTGCTACTGCAGAGCGCGGTAGGGTGTTTATGCGCCTTGAAGTGGCGGTAAATAATTTAGCCGCCATTGCCTTGTATAAGAAACTGGGGTATCGGGTATTCGGGCAATACAGTGATTATTACGACGACCATAGCGATGCGCTACGAATGCAAAAAAACATTCGTAACACCAATGAACTTGAGTTTACACGAGAAACTCCTTGGTATCAGCAAACCACGGAGTTTACATGTGGCCCTGCTGCGTTATTGATGGCCATGTCATCACTAAAAAAAGCAGTGATCACCCAGGTCAGTGAACTTGCGATATGGCGTGAAGCAACGACTATTTTCATGACTTCAGGACATGGTGGTTGTCATCCATTAGGGCTTGCACTAGCGGCAAATAAACGTGGCTTTAAGGCTGAAGTGGTTATTAATACCCGTGATACTTTATTTGTAGGTGGCGTGAGAAACGACAACAAAAAAGCGATTTTGCATACTGTGCATAATCAATTTGTAGTTGAAGCCATTAATCATAAACTCGATGTTAAATATCAGGAATTATCACTGGAACATATCGAGCGCTGGCTGGCTGAAAAAATGGCTGTGGTGTTGTTGATCAGTACATATCGCTTTGATGGTAAAAAATCGCCTCATTGGGTGTGTGTGACTCATCTAGATGAACATTGCTTGTATGTGCATGATCCGTTTTGTGAAAACGATAAACAACTAGCGATTGATTGCCAGCATGTACCCATTGCAAAAAGTGATTTTGTAAAAATGGCGAGTTTTGGCAGCTCTCGTTTGAGTACCGCACTGGCTATAAAAATAAAGTAATTTTAGGATGTTGAGTGAGTTTTTTTGAATTAGTAGATATTACCCCTTATTCGTGGTCAGCAATTGGTAGCGCGGCTTTTTGTGGCGCCTTAATAGGCATGGAGCGGCAATTACGAGGCAAACCCGTTGGGATCCGCACCTCTGTGTTGATCATATTGGGTACGTATTTGTTTTTAGCCACCGCGTTTATGCTCCATGGTGATGTAATTGACCATTCGCGGGTGGTTGGTCAAATCATCACTGGGATTGGCTTTTTAGGCGCTGGAGTCATGCTTGCGAAAGATGGCGCTGTGGTGGGGGTGACATCGGCCGCAACGATTTGGGTATTGGCATCCATAGGAGTTGTGATTGCAACGAATAATTTACTGGCAGCGATTAAATTGTCTATTCTCGTGGTGGGTATTTTATATGGTGTTGATGTGCTTGAAGCGAAATTCAAAAGTTTGAGCAAAGGTGTACATCGCCATGTGAAAATTTACTCAAAACGGTATTACAGAAGTAATAAAAAAGAAGCTGAACGCCACGATTAAGTGGCGTTATTTGTATCATTAATTGCCAAATAACTTTCTTCTGACCACGTTGCGATAATCGCTAGGGGTTTGCGAGAGTAACTTTTTAAACACTCGGGTTAAATGTCCCTGATCGTTATAGCCCACCTCTAATGCGACTTCTTGAATCGACAAGTTTGATGACGCTAAAAGCTCCTTTGCCGTTTGCACTCGTAGTTGTTGCCAGTATTCAATCGGACTTTGATTGGTGGCTACTCTAAAGCGTCGTGTAAACGAGCGATAGCTTAAGCCAAATAATTGGGCCACTTCGGTTAAGCTTTGTTCTGTGGCTAAGTTGTTTTTTAGCCAAAATTGAATTTGAGCGATGAGTTCGTCGGGATGGCGATCCACCGCACCTTCAAGGTAGCGCTGATCTTCATAAGGTTTTCGTATTTCATGAGAAAAGTTACGTTCAACATGTTGAGCGGCAGCTTGTCCATAGTATTGACTAATAATGTGCACAATGACATCCGCTAATGCATTCAAACTTGCCACACTGTATAAACGTTCTGACTGAGTGATGAAAAAGTCAGGTTTGAGTAATACCTGTGGGTAATCGCGTTTAAATTGTTCTGCATAATGCCAGTGAGTTGTTGCTGGATGACCATTTAATAGCGTTGCCTCAGCCACTAAGCAGTTACCAGTGCCGACCCCAATAATCGAGCTACCCTGTTGCCAACTACAAGTTAGCCACTTCACAAGCCCTTGGTTTGCCCTAACAACGGGGCGCGGGTTACGCCAAATACCGGGCACTATGATCAAATCACTGTATGGTGCATTGGCATAGGTGTATTCGGGTATAATCGCCAAACCACTGCGATTTTGGATTGGCTGTCGATCTTCAGCTATCAAATTGATCTGCAATGGTCGAAATTGCGTTGCGGTTGAATGGCCTTTTGCATGACCTTTTGCGTAGGCTTCACCTGCTCTAAGCATTTCGATGGGCAGTGTTAAACTGGTGATCAATAAATGCTGATAGACCAACATACTGATCTGTAACGGGCTATCTTTGAAGTTGTTGTCCATTTAATTGCTCCGACCAGTTGCTACTGGCCTATTAAGCTTGTTATTTGGCTATTTAAGCACAATGCTTACAGTAAAATCCATCTAAACTAGTTACTTCTCCTATAACACGTTTTCTCAAGGTAAATTATGACAGCATTACCCGTTATTGTCGGCATGGGCGGAATTAACGCCGCGGGCCGTACCTCATTTCATCAAGGTTATCGTCGTATCGTGTTAGACAATTTAGCAGGCGACGCACGCCAAGAAACGTTTCTAGGCTTAGCGACTTTAATGAATCTTGTTTCATTACAAGAGGGCGAATTAAAAGATCAACACGGTAACTCAATTAAACAAAGTGATATAGAGGCTCAGTTTGGCGAACAGATTATCGCGGGGACTTTGATCCGTAAAATTGAAAAAAATCATTTTGATGTTGATGCGACGCCATGGCAACAAAAAATGACATTAACGCTTAGCGATGAGCAAGCGATTGTATTTGAAGCACGTCGTCGTGACTTACCGCAACCAGTACCGTCAAGTTGGTTAATTGAAGACATTACTGATAAAAAAGTTAAAGTCACTATTGCGGCTGAGCTAGACATAAAGCATGACAGCACCCGTGATAACCCCATTAAAGCCGCAGGTCAGTTACCAACAGGTTTTGATCCGGCCATTATGTACAATAGCCGTTACCAACCGCGTGGTTTACAAGCCACAATTTTCGCTGCTACGGATGCGATACGCTCAACAGGACTTGATTGGCAGCATATTATGAACAGTGTTGAGCCAGACCAAATTGGTACCTATTCAGCATCTGTGGCAGGGCAGGTCAATGATGAAGGTTTTGGTGGTTTAATTCGTTCGCGCCAACAAGGCGAGCGGGTCAGCACTAAGCAGTTGGCACTGGGTTTAAATACCATGTCTACCGATTTTATCAATGCCTATGTAACTGGTAATGTCGGTACTACGTTTACCACCTCCGGTGCCTGCGCGACGTTTTTATATAATCTGCGTGCAGCTGTTAATGATATTCAAGCTGGGCGTACTCGTGTAGCTGTTGTAGCGTCTTCTGAATGTGCTATTACACCTGAGATCATTGAAGGTTTTGGCAATATGGGCGCACTGGCTAACGAAGAAGGCCTGAAGCGTTTAGATAATACAGAGACGGTTGATCATCGCCGTACAAGCCGTCCATTTGGTGAAAACTGTGGCTTTACAATTGGTGAAGGTGCACAAGTGGCTATCCTGATGGATGATGCGCTCGCATTAGCATTAGGTGCAGATATTATGGGAGCTGTAGCGGATGTATTTGTGAATGCCGATGGTGTGAAAAAGTCGATCACAGCACCAGGACCTGGTAACTACATTACTATGGCAAAATCGGTGGCATTAGCGGCTAATATTTTAGGCACTGAAGCGGTTCAACAACGCAGTTTTATTTTAGCGCATGGATCAAGTACGCCGCAAAACCGTGTGACTGAATCGCTAATTTATCATCGAGTAGCGCAAACCTTTGCAATTGATAACTGGAAAGTTGCTGCGCCTAAAGCGTATGTTGGGCACACTATTGCTCCTGCTAGTGGCGATCAGTTAGCCATGGCATTGGGTGTATTTAGTCACAATATTATGCCAGGTATTACCACTATAGATAAAGTGGCAGATGATGTGTATGACCAACATTTAGATATTCGTACAACACATTACCAATGTACAGATATGGACATTGCTTTTATCAATTCAAAAGGCTTTGGCGGTAATAATGCGACAGCGACAGTGTTATCACCTAAAGTCACCATGGAAATGTTAGCAAAGCGTCATGGCAGTGATGTAATGAACGCATACACAGTGGCCAATAACAGCGTTGCGGCTGCGCAAGCCAGTTATCAGCAACAAGCGGATTTAGGTCAGTATGACCTTATTTATCGCTTTGGTGATGGCATGATTGAAGAGAATGACATTGTTATTTCTGAAACTGATATGCAGATCCCAGGATTTGACAAAGCAATATCATTTACTAAAACCAATCCTTATCAAGATATGTTTTAAGCACATAATTCTTGAATGGCAAGGCGCTTTTATAGCGCCTTTTTTAATGTATAAATATTAGCCCTATAAAGTTTTCAAATTGTCATTGGCTGCATTTTTTTGTTGAATCACCGCAGTTTACGCGATCTGTCATTTTTCCTTGTTATAATTTCACCCTATTAAAGAGGCCAATGTTTGAGAGTCCTATGATCGCCAGTTTATTATTGTTAAGTGCAACTACTGCCACATTAGATAGCCATTTACCGCCATTACTACCTTGGCAAGGGCAAAGTCTGACACTGATACAACAAAAAGGCCCATTAACCACTGACTTCGAACTGAGCGAAGGGCTAAATTCGCCAAATTACCAACAAACAATGGCGTTTGTTGATCGCCTTGTAGCAGCAAACCCGACTCAATTTCAAGTGCAAACTATTGCCCATAGTGCCAGCGGCCGTGCGATAAAAATGTTGGTCGCCAGTGAAGAGGGGGCTTTTACGCCTTCTCAGCTGATGCAAAATACAAAACCAACACTATTCATTCAAGCGGGTATTCACGCAGGTGAAATTGACGGTAAAGATGCGACGTTTATGTTACTACGTGATATCGCAACCGGTAAGCGTCGTGACATTTTAAGCCAAGTAAATATCTTGTTTATTCCTATTTTGAATGTGGATGGTCACGAGCGTCGCAGTCAATTCAACCGTATCAATCAACGTGGCCCAGTAGAAATGGGTTTTCGCACTAATGCTAATAACCTTAACTTAAATCGTGATTACACGAAGCTAGATACCCCAGAAGTACGCGGCGTATTAAAAGTCATTAAGCAGTTTAAGCCTGACTTATACATTGATGTACATGTAACAGACGGGGCAGATTATCAGTATGATGTTACCTATGGTTACAATCCTGTATTTGCAAGTGAATCACCCAGTGTTTCAGCTGCATTGGATCAGTATTTTAAACCTGTTATTGATAAAAAGTTACAGGCTCAAGGTCATCTTCCTGGACCTTTAGTTTTTGTTATGGATAAGCGCGACTTTAAAAAAGGCCTAGCGGGCTGGGTTGCGACTCCTCGTTATTCGAATGGTTGGGGCGATTTACGCTCACTACCTACAATTCTTGTTGAAAACCATTCGCTTAAACCTTATAAGCAACGAGTGCTTGGTACTTACGTGTTTTTAGATGGCGCGATTTCAGCATTAGCGCAGCATCATCAACAATTAACGGAGGCGGTTAAAAAAGAGTTAGCATTTGTACCAAGCCAGCTGATTGTTGAGCGTGGTTATGCTAAAGAGCCAAATACGCTAATATTTGAAGGCATTAAATATACACGTAGTGAAAGTGCTTTGAGTGGCCAGATGGAAGTAAAATACCTTGGTGAAAAGCAACATTATGATGCATTACCTATTTTTTGGCAGAAAGAAGTAAAAACAACAATCAAAGTACCCAATGCATTTTATATTCCTCCAGCGTATCCACAGATTGTCGAAAAGTTAAAGCTACACGGTATAGCAGTACAAACAGTGACTGCAGATGCACTACCAAGCCATTTAAAAATGGCGATTGTAAAACGTCATGAATTTGCTAAAACGCCGTTTGAAGGTCGCTTTAGGGTAAGTGCTGATTTTGACTTTGTTGATGTAACGGAAAAGAATTTGACCGGGTGGTCTAAAGTCGAAACTGCGCAACCGTTAGGTGAATTAGCGACGCATTTACTACAGCCAAAGGCACCGGATTCATTTTTTGCTTGGGGTGAGTTTAATACGATTTTTCAACGTACTGAGTATATGGAAAACTACGCGTTAGCGCCTTATGCTCGTCAGATGTTAAAAGACAAACCGGCATTAGCATTAGAGTTTGATAAAAAAATTCGTGAAGATGCTGCTTTTGCAAACGATCCGCAAGCGCGCTTGAACTGGCTTTACGAACATACGCCATTTTATGATCAAGCCTATTTAAAGTATCCTGTACTTATGACATTTTTAGAACACGCCCAAGAAAAGAATTAATTTATGGAAATTATTACTCTACCGGTTACTGCGTTTGCACAAAATTGTCGAATTATTATTTGTAAACAGACTCGCCAAGCAGCTGTGATTGATCCAGGTGGCGATGCTGAAAAAATTATTGCTGAGCTGGCTAAGCATTCAGTGAGTGTGCAATGTATTTTACTGACTCATGGTCATCTTGATCATGTGGGTGCTGCAAAAATACTGGCAGAACATTTTTCAGTTGATATTGTGGGCCCACAGCAAGACGAGTTATTTTGGTTTGATGCATTACCTATGCAAGCGCAAATGTTTGGCTTTGCACCAATAACGCCTTTTTACCCCCATCATTGGCTCAATGATGGGGATATTTTCCCTGTGGGTGAATTGCGCTTTGAAGTTCGCCATTGCCCTGGCCACACGCCGGGTCATATAGTCTTTTATGAAGCAAAGCATCAGTTGGCCATTGTTGGTGATGTGATTTTTAAAGGCTCAGTAGGGCGTACTGATTTCCCTAAAGGAGATGCACAGCAGCTACTTGCGTCAATAAAACAAAAAATCCTAACTCTGCCAGATGAAACCAAAATCCTTTCAGGGCATGGACCTGACACTAAAGTAGTTACAGAGCGCATATCGAATCCATTTATAAGTGGTAAATATGGTTAGTTACGCATAAAAAATGCATAAAAACACAAGACTCAGCTAATAAAGCAATGTATAATTTAATCAATTTAGTAAAATAAAAAAGAAATAAAATGTCTCTAAATCACGTAGATCGCCAAATATTGGCACTGTTACAGCAAGATGCAAGTCTTTCGACCGCAGATATTGCTGATAAAGTAGGCTTATCTCAGTCACCTTGTTGGCGTCGTATTGCAAAACTTGAACAAGATGGTTACATCAAAGGCAAGGTTGCATTATTGGATGAGAAAAAACTTGGTTTTGATATGTTAGTGTACGCCCATGTTCGTTTGTCGAACCATGGCCGTACTAATCTTGCTGAGTTTGAACGATTGATCTTAAGTTACGACGAAGTAACGGAATGCTACAGCATGGCCGGTACTATGGACTTTATGTTGCGGATTATTTCAAAAGGTATTGAAGGCTACGAGCAGTTTGTTCGTGATAATTTATTAAACCTTGAGTTTGTCCAAGAAGTTCATTCAAATGTGACGATGACCTGCGTAAAACGCAGCACTTCACTACCGCTTTAATTATATTCCAACAGGCTAAAACGACTCTCGTGTTTAGCCTGTACCCCTTACTGCAATTGTTAACCTTAGCTTAATTTGTTAGAATTGGGCGCTTTTTTGATCCCACATCCGCAAGAGGAATTCAATGTTTAACTTACTAAGCAAGGCGCCAAGCTCTGCTAAAAACGATATTTTGTCAGGTATTACGGTTGCGCTTGCACTCGTACCTGAAGCTGTTGCATTTGCGTTTGTTGCGAATGTGGAGCCTTTGGTTGGTTTATATGCAGCATTTATTGTTGGCCTGATCACTGCTATCTTTGGTGGTCGCCCTGGCATGATATCTGGTGCGACCGGTGCACTGGCTGTTGTGATGGTAAGTTTAGTGCTTGATCATGGTGTTGAATACTTATTTGCGACCGTGTTGTTAATGGGGATCCTGCAGATATTAGCTGGGGTGTTTAAGCTCGGTAAATTTATTCGGATGGTTCCGCACCCTGTCATGTTGGGATTTGTAAACGGACTCGCGATTGTGATCTTTCTTGCCCAACTTGGCCAGTTTAAAGTCTCTGATGGCGCGGGCGGCGTGCAATGGATGACAGGTACTCCGTTGATGATCATGCTTGCACTGGTAGCATTAACAATGGCTATTATCCATTTTTTACCAAAGTTAACGACGGCAGTGCCCTCAACTTTAGTGGCTATTGTAACTGTGACAGCCATTGTGATGGGCTTGGACCTTGAAGCGCGCACTGTACTTGATTTCTTAAAAGATATGACAGGGGACAGCGCTGCGACTATTGCTGGTGGCTTACCAGAATTTCATATTCCAATGGTGCCGTTTACGTTTGAAACGTTCAAAATTATTTTCCCTTATGCACTTATTTTAGCGGCGATTGGTTTAATTGAGTCGTTGTTAACATTGAGCTTAATTGACGAAATAACAGAGACCCGTGGTCAAAGTAATAAAGAGTGTATCGGCCAAGGTGCTGCAAATGTCACGTGTGGTTTCTTTGGCGCGATGGGGGGCTGCGCAATGATTGGTCAATCTATGATCAATATTAACTCAGGGGGTCGTTCACGTTTATCTGGGATCACGGCAGCTGTTATGTTGCTTGCGTTTATCCTGTTTGCAGCGGGCTTAATTGAAATGATCCCATTGGCTGCACTTGTTGGCGTAATGTTTATGGTGGTACTCGGCACATTTGAGTGGGCGAGTTTCAAAATGATGAAGCGTGTACCTAAGTCAGATGCCTTTGTGATTGTGCTCGTGTCGGGTGTTACAGTAATCACTGATCTAGCGATTGCCGTCTGTGTGGGTGTGATTGTCTCAGCGTTAGTTTTTGCATGGCAACATGCAAAACATATTTTCACAACAAACTATATTGATGAACAAGGCTCTAAAGTTTACGAGTTACACGGCCCATTGTTTTTTGGCTCGGTGAAAAAGTTTGCAGAATTGTTTGATGTGAAAAATGATCCTAAAGACGTGATCATTGAATTTAAATACAGTCGTGTAGCTGATCACAGTGCGATTGAAGCTATCGATGCGTTAGCGGATAAATACACTAAAGCAGGCAAGCAGTTACATCTTCGCCACCTTAGTAAAGATTGTACTCAGCTACTGCATAAAGCCCGTGACTTAGTTGAAGTAAATGTGATTGAAGATCCAACGTATAAAGTTGCCTCAGACAAACTTGCTTAAGCAGTTTATTTGAGTAAAAAGCGAAGGCAGTTGCCTTCGCTTTTTTGTATTGAATGCTTTATTGTGTAAAATCAAAATAGGTCGCTTAAATCGAGATTAAAGTCATATGTCACAGTGGTTAGCATGGGCCAAACAAATACAGGCCATTAGTCAAACAGGTAAAGCCTATACAAAAGATGGTTATGACATTGAACGTTATGAGCAATTAGCTGATATTAGTCACCAAATGTTAGCTTCGCTTGCTGAGCAACCTGTCAGTGTGGTTGAAAATCTATTTATTGATGAGCAAGGCTATCCGACTCCTAAAGTCGATTTGCGTGCAGGTGTAATCGTTGATAATAAAATCTTGCTAGTACGAGAACGAACTGACGATAAATGGTCGTTACCAGGTGGGTGGGCTGATGTTAATGAAGCGCCTCGCGAAGGGATTATTCGTGAAGTATTAGAAGAGTCTGGGTATCAGGTAACGAATCCTCGTTTAATCGCTTTAAAAGATCGGGCACTTCACCCATACTTACCTGTCTCTGCACAGCATATCTATAAATTATTTTTTCTGTGTGAGCTTATTGGCGGCGAACCTACAATTAACTTAGAAGTGTCTGAAATTGGCTTTTTTGCTTTAGATAATTTACCGGAGCTATCTGTTGGCCGGGTGCTCGTTGAGGATATACAGATGCTGTTTCACCACTATTATCAGCCCACCGAAGCATTGTTTATTGATTAACACTCATTACCCAAATAACTAAGACTAAGCTCGACTAGTGCGCAGGCTGCCTGTATAATTCGCGTCCTCTTTATACCGTGTTATTGCCTGTATTAACTTTTCCTTATTTATCGAACAGTTTACTTGCCAGTATTTGCTTAGGAAATTCATCTTGATATCTACCGCTAACATTACCATGCAGTTTGGTGCTGAACCTTTATTCGAAAATATTTCAGCTAAATTTAGTAACGGTAACCGTTATGGCTTAATTGGCGCCAATGGATGCGGTAAGTCAACGTTTATGAAAATATTAAACGGCTCACTAACACCTACTTCAGGCAATGTGTCAATTACACCGGGCTTAAAGGTTGGTAATTTAAGCCAAGACCAATTTGCCTTTGAGCAATACACAGTAGTTGATACGGTGATCATGGGAGATGTTGAATTATGGAAAATAAAACAAGAACGTGAACGCATCTATTCGCTCCCTGAAATGAGTGAAGAAGATGGTATGAAAGTCGCCGAGCTTGAAAGTATTTTTGCTGAAATGGATGGCTACAGTGCAGAAAGCCGCGCTGGTGATATTTTGTTAAAAGCAGGTATCGAGGAAGAATTTCATTTTGGCTTAATGTCACAAGTTGCCCCTGGTTGGAAATTACGTGTACTACTAGCCCAAGCACTCTTTGCCAACCCAGATATTTTATTATTGGATGAGCCAACTAATAACTTGGATATTCATACAATTAGCTGGCTTGAGCAAGAGCTGAACCAACGTAAATGTACCATGATCATTATATCTCATGACCGCTACTTCCTTAATGCTGTGTGTACTCACATGGCAGATATTGATTATGGTGAGCTGCGCATTTACCCTGGTAACTATGAAAAATTCATTGAAGCATCAACGCTTATCCGTGAGCAACTACTAGCTGGTAATGCGAAAAAGCAATCAGAAATTGAAGAACTACAAGACTTCGTAAATCGCTTTGGTGCCAATGCATCAAAAGCGAAGCAAGCGAGCTCACGTGCTAAACGCATGGAGAAAATTAGTTTAGACGAAGTGAAGTCTTCAAGCCGTATGGCGCCGTCATTGTATTTTGATGAAGGTAAAAAAATGCACCGTCAGGCATTGATCTTAGAAAATTTTGGTCATGGGTTTGATGGAGAAGTACTGTTTGAAGGTGGCGAACTGATCCTAGAAGCGGGTTCGAAACTGGCGATTATTGGCGAAAATGGTGTTGGTAAATCAACATTTATTCGTTGCTTAGTAGGTGAGCTTGAAGCGAACCACGGCGTGGTTAAGTGGTCAGAAAATGCTTCTATTGGTTATTGCCCGCAAGATAGCAGCAAAGATTTTGATAACGATTTAACCCTGTTTGATTGGATGTCACAATGGCGTACCGCTAAACATAACGACTTAATGGTACGCGGCATGTTAGGGCGTCTATTGTTTACCGCTGATGACGCGAATAAAAAAGCGCGTAACTGCTCAGGTGGTGAGAAAAACCGCTTACTATTTGGTAAGTTGATGATGCAAGATGTCAATGTGTTGATCATGGATGAACCGACAAACCACATGGATATGGAAGCGATTGAAGCATTAAATAATGCATTAAAAGGTTTTGAAGGCACATTGATTTTTGTCAGTCATGATCGCGAATTTGTGTCGTCTTTGGCTACCCGCATTATTGATATTCGTGACAAGAAAGTCGTCAACTTTCATGGCACGTTCAACGAGTTTATGGCAAGCCAGCAAGAGCAAGCTAAGTTACTCGAAACCAAGTAAGCTTTTTATAGTTTAAACCGGCTTAGGCCGGTTTTTTGTATTAAGTCAAATATAGTTATTTTAAGCGTTTCACATAGCGCAGAGTTATAAAGTTGATAATGGCCATCAACACGGCGATTTCGTAGCGACTAAAAGCCACGGCAATACCAATTAAGCCCATGTTCCATATACTTGCGGCGGTGGCAGTACCGTATGTAGAGTTTTTGTTTTTTAAGATTGCACCACCGCCAATAAAACCAATTCCGGTGATGATCCCTTCAAGCACTTTTGCCTCAGCCTCTGAGGTGGTTAAGACTGACATAGCGACTAATGCGTAACCGCATGAAGCAACCGCCACCAGCGGAAAGGTACGTAAACCGGCACCATGGTTTGAGCGTTCACGATCAAACGCCATCGGCAGGGCTAGTAAATAGGCAATTGATAAATGAATTAAATTTTCGATAATTTCATGTAATTGTAAGTTAAGTTCCATCTTAGATCTCATCGGCTATTTTTAAATAAAATTGCAAAGATCAAACCACCTTGGTAGATATAGTTTTTATTTTTTATCAATATGTTATGTTTCTGTAGTCAATAGCTTTACGTATTTTAGGTAACATTTACATATTACTGTGGGAGTTTTACTCAAGTAAATTGCTAATTTGATATCCGTATGAAAGCGCCGTATTCTTAGCATTGCTAATTTTTAAGGTATGAGTGTGACAAGTCGATCTCGTTTTTCCAATTTTACTGCTAGTCTTGAAACGTATGCACTGATACTTTGTATGATCTCAGTTGCGGGGGCATTTTTGTTCCCGGATGCACTGACTGCGACTATCAAACCATTGATCATTAATGTGTTAGCAGTATTAGGCGGGCCATTTTTTCTGCTCGTGAATTTTTTATTGATTGGCGTGATAGTACTGGCGTTCAGCCCTCTTGGGCAACGTAAAATAGGGGGTGAACACGCAAAAGTTGAGTTTTCAAACTTTGGTTGGCTTTCTATGTTATTTGCTGCAGGAATGGGATCTGGTCTTGTTTTTTGGGGCGTGGCTGAACCCGTAATGCATGTTTTACAACCCCCTTTAAAGCAAAGTTTATATCCTGATCGCCAAGCAGCCGCGTTAGCTATCACATTAGTGAATTGGGGTGCACATGCGTGGGCTTTGTACGCAGTATTTGGCTTAGTGCTAGGTGGCTTAAGCCATAATAGTGGTAAAGCTGGTGATATTAGTGCCCCGGTGCTGAGTTTGACACGCTCATTTTTTAACAGAGCAGAGCAGTTAAAGTTAAAATTTTTGATTCAGTTATTAGCTATTTTGGCCATATTTTTTGGTGTGGTTGGTACGATTGCCAATTCAACTTTACTACTGAGTAAAGGAATTGAGTTAAAGCTGGATGTTCATACGCCGTGGTTGGTCGGGTTAATTATTATTGTGTTATTGGCTGTACTTTACAGCTTATCTGCACGATTAGGGCTTAAAAAAGGTGTGCAGACACTGAGTCAGTTTAACGTGTTTTTAGCATTTTTTATCCTTGTTTGGTTAATGACTATGGTACCCCTGCAACCGATCATTGATGTGGCGCTCAGTGGTAGCCAATATTATATCCACTTATTAGTAACGGGAACTTGGCAGTTCTCTAGCCAATTAAATGCGCCTAGTTGGGCGAATAGCTGGACCTATAATTATTATTTTTGGTGGTTAGCATGGGGACCATTCGTTGGTGTATTTTTAGCTAAAATAAGCCAAGGACGTCCAGTATGGCAATACATTGTTGGTGTGGTTATTGTGCCAACCTGTGTCACTATTTTATGGTTTAGTGTTTTTTCTGGATCTGCAATCGCTTGGGACAGTGGTCATAACAGCGGTATTATGGCCGCGATTAAAGTTGATTATACCCAAGGTTTATTTGTATTTTTTAAGCAGCTAGGCTGGCAAGGTGGTGTACTCATTTGGGCAAGTTTATTGCTTTTGTTGATCTTTGTGGCAACTTCTGTCGACTCTGCAATATTAGTGATACGCAACTTAGCTGGGGCAAAAAGCAGTCACCGTTTAAGCCTGTATACTTGGTCTTTTGTTCTTGCGTTGAGCAGCTGGGTATTGTTATTACAAAATAATGAACTACTTAACCGTAGTCTGGCAGTGATTGGTGCTCTGCCATTTTTGTTTATTTTTATTCTGCAGCTGATTGGTTTTGTGAAAGAATTTATGGCTGAGCTACAAGAGTAAGCATAAGATACTTACTCTTGTAATTGCTTTGCTGATTTAGCGTAGGGTATGTAAGAAGTGCATGTGTTTATGGTATTGATCGATCAGATCATTAATTACGGCTTCTTTAGACCATCCCATTACATCATAATCTTGACCACCTTCACGTAAATGAACCTCGGCACGGTAATAATTTTCATCACTATCGTCATCATCTTCATCATCAATTGTGTACGACGGTTTTTCATAAGAGCGGCGTTTTACTACATAAAGAAAGTCTATTTCTTCGCCAAGTAATACTCTTAAGCTGACTTGACCACGCTCAAGCTTATCAACATCAACGATGACCTCTAAGTTATGAGTGCCAAGCTCTTTGGCTACGCTTTGCATCGCGGGTAAAGCAATTGATTTAACAAATCGATTAACGTTGGTTTTATTTGGAAAATCAACAATATTGTTCAGGCGTTCTTGCCAACTTGCACCTTCACTGCCAGGTAAGGTAGGCGCAATTGGTGCTATATTCATTTGCAAGCTTTCCCGTTTGGCAATATCAACTCGCAATGCTTTGATCAAGCCGTATGTTGCTATGAGTAACACCACCGCAAAGGGCAGTGCACTGGCAATGGTCATCGTTTGCAGTGCCCCCAAGCCACCAACCATCAGCAGTACCGCAGCGACAACACCTTCACCACCGGCCCAATAAATACGTTGCCAAACAGGTGTGTTGTCTTTACCGTTAGAGCACAGCATATCAACTACCATTGAGCCTGAATCAGAGGAAGTAACAAAAAATACGATAACCATACAGGTGGCAATAAATGACAGTACACCAGACATAGGGAAGTTTTCTAAAAAGGCGAAAATTGAAATCGCGACATCTTGAGAAACGGCTTCACCTAGGCTTGTAACACCTTGATTCATGATCAAGTCAATGGCCGAATTACCAAAAAAAGTCATCCACATTAATGTAAAACCAGTTGGAATAAATAGCACACCCATTACAAATTCACGAATGGTACGTCCACGGGATACTCGTGCGATAAACAAACCAACAAATGGCGCCCATGACATCCACCAACCCCAATAAAGAATAGTCCAACCACCCATCCAATCCGTTTTTTCATAGGCAAATAAATTGAAGGTGTGGTTGACAATGTCGGATGCGTAAGCGCCTACGTTTTGCACAAACGCTTGTAATAAATAAACGGTAGGGCCAAGAATAAGTACAAATGCTAGCATGATGACCGCAAGGCCCATGTTTAATTCAGATAAAATACGGATCCCTTTATCAAGGCCTGTGGTAACCGAGATTATCGCTAAGCCTGTGACTGCTGCAATTAGGATCACTTGGGTGATAATACCCACGGGCACATCAAATAAATAATTTAACCCAGAGTTCACTTGCAGGACGCCATACCCTAGAGAGGTGGCGACGCCGAATACAGTACCAATAACGGCAAATACATCAACAGCATGACCAATTGGGCCGTAAATTTTATCGCCAATTAATGGGTAAAGCGCTGAGCGTAATGTCAATGGTAAGCCATGACGGTAGCTAAAAAAGGCTAAGATCAGTGCAACGATAGCGTAAATGGCCCAAGCATGTAATCCCCAGTGAAAAAAGGTGATTTTCATGGCTTCACGGGCAGCCTGTACGGTTTGTGCATCACCAACGGGAGGGTTCATGTAATGCATAACTGGTTCAGCAACCCCAAAAAACATTAAGCCTATTCCCATACCTGCACTAAACAGCATGGCAAACCAAGTAACATGATTATAATCGGGGGTCGAATGATCAGGCCCAAGCTTGATGTTTCCGTAGCGTGATAAACCTAAGAATGCCACTGTGATCAAAATAATGGCAACGGTTAACACATAAAACCAACTGGCATTTTGAACAATTGCAGCTTGCAAAGTATTAAAGAAGCTATCAGCTGTTGTTGGCGCTAACGCGGTAAACATGACTAATAGGATAATGAGTGCAGACGCCGTGTAAAACACGGGCGGATTGAGTTTTGATTTTTCTTCTGTGGTGGACATTGATATTCCCCGTGCTGAATTAAATGTTCATAGAAATAAAATTTCTAAAAAAGTATAGCATATTCAATTAATTAATTCATTGTCATGAACTTACAGTTTTTTACAGTGTTTTGTACTGTGTTAGTTATAGTATTAATTAACAATACATCAACGTAGTACAAGGATTTAATTTATGTTCAAACATTTTGTTGTAGCTTTAGCTGTTAGCCAATTATTGTCTGCATGTACCGTGGCTGGGGTATTGGTTGATGGCGCTATTTATTCAAAAGCAGATGAAAATTACGATGCTGATTTAGCGCTTTCCCCTGCGCATGTGGCGCCAGAAAAGGATTTTCCCGTTGGTGATCAACAAACATTTTCTTTTTCTGAGCTCGGTTTGGAAGTGGACCGATTCTTGGTCGGATTAGTGCAACAGCAATCACAGCCGCAAGTGCTCTGCAAGCGAGTGACTAAAACACTTAAAGAATGTGAGGAAGTACCGGCTGACAACCTCACACAGGAGCAGACTATTGAGCCTGCAAATACGATTGATGAAATAATAGGTGTTCATCAATAAAGCTACTGATAAAAAAGTAACTATGGTCATAACCTGCATGCATGTTAATTTCAGCAGGGTAGTCATTCTCATTCACTTGTTGGAATAAGTTTTCAGTTTTTAGTTGTTCCACTAAAAAGTTATCAGCTTCACCTTGATCAATGCGCATTGGTAGGTAATTTTTTTGCTTGGCGTGTTTCATTAGCTCACAGGTGTCGTATTGGGCCCACGCCGATTTATCACTGCCTAAATACTGACTAAATGCTTTTTGCCCCCAAGGACAGTTAATTGGGTTCACAATCGGGCTAAACGCTGAAGCACTGGTGTAATTTTGTGGGTTACGTAGGGCAATCATCAACGCGCCATGCCCCCCCATAGAATGACCACTAATTGCTTTTTTGTCGGTTACTGGAAAGTGCTGCTCAATTAAAGCAGGTAGCTCATTTACCACATACTCATACATATTGTAGTGGGTGTTGTAGGGCGCTTGTGTGGCATTGACATAAAAGCCAGCACCTTGGCCGAAGTCATAGCTGTCTTCATCCGGAACATTGTCACCGCGTGGGCTAGTATCAGGAGCAACAATGGCAATGCCTAATTCAGCTGCTTTTTTAAAAGCACCGGCTTTTTGCATAAAATTTTCATCAGTGCAAGTTAAGCCTGATAACCAATACAGCACGGGAACTTTATTGGTTTGGCTTGCGCCGGGTGGCAAAAAGATAGCAAAACGCATTGTGCAGTGAGTACTGTTTGCAGTATGGCTATATTGCTTGTGCCAGCCACCGCTGACTTTTGTGGCACTTAAATTATCTAACATAGTATCCTCGCTAACAGGCCACCGAGCAAAAGCTGGGTGGCATGTGTACTTTATATTAGTAATGGATGACAGTACGAATACTTTTACCTTCATGCATTAGATCAAATGCGTCATTAATATCTTCAAGCCCCATGGTATGGGTAATAAAGTCATTAAGCGCAAATTCGCCCGCCATATAACGCTCTACAATCTCTGGTAGTTGTGAGCGTCCTTTCACACCGCCAAAGGCACTGCCGCGCCATACACGCCCAGTAACGAGTTGAAACGGGCGTGTGGAAATTTCTTGGCCTGCACCCGCAACCCCAATGATCACCGATTCTCCCCAGCCTTTGTGGCAACACTCAAGGGCAGAGCGCATCACATCAACGTTACCAATGCACTCAAATGAGAAATCAACGCCACCATCGGTCATCTCAACAATCACTTCTTGAATCGGTTTGTCGAAATCTTTTGGATTAATTAGATCTGTTGCGCCTAACTTAGTCGCCAGATCAAACTTAGAGGTATTAATGTCGATGCCGATAATGCGTGAAGCGCCAGCCATTTTCGCACCAATAATCGCAGATAGACCAATACCGCCTAGGCCAAAGATAGCAACTGTATCACCGGCTTTTACTTTTGCCGTATTTGTTACTGCACCCATACCCGTTGTGACGCCACAGCCAAGTAAGCAAATTTCTTCTAAAGAGGCTTCTTTATTGACTTTAGCTAGAGAAATTTCTGGCAGTACTGTGTACTCAGAAAATGTTGAGGTGCCCATGTAGTGATAAATTGGCTGACCATCTTTGAAAAAACGAGTTGTACCGTCAGGCATTAAACCTTTACCTTGAGTTTCGCGAACAGCCGAACACAAGTTTGTTTTACCTGAGGTACACATTTTACACTCACCACACTCAGCGGTGTATAACGGGATCACATGATCGCCCACTTCAACACTCGTTACCCCTTCACCAACAGCATAAACAACCCCAGCACCTTCATGGCCTAAGATAGCCGGAAAGATACCTTCAGGATCTGCACCTGATAAAGTGAACGCATCGGTATGACACACACCCGTTGCTGTGATTTTGACCATGACTTCACCTTTTTTCGGCATCATCACATCCACTTCTTCAACAGACAGTGGTTGGTTAGGTCCCCAAGCTATTGCAGCTTTTGATTTAATAAACTCTGACATGGGTTCTCTCTTTTATTAATTACTTAGATGGTTTAAAACAATAGCGCTATTTTATTTGTTTCTCAAACAATGTTAATCTTCATTTTAATAAAACACTTTTACAGTATGGTAATAATGAGTCGTTGGTTAGGCATAGATGAATTTATCGCAGTCGGCGAAGAGGGCAGTTTTACTCGTGCAGCCAGTGTGTTGGGTGTATCGGTAGCGCATATAAGCCGTCATGTTACGCAATTAGAGCAACGTTTAAACACACAATTATTAACCCGTACAACCCGAAAGGTAGTGTTAACCAAAGAAGGGGAAGTATTTTTACACCAGACCAAACACTTGCAGCACGCCTTAGACGACGCCACCGGCTTACTCGCTCAGCAACAAAGTACACCCAAAGGTAAAATTAAACTTACTGCGCCAGTTATGTATGGCGAAAGCTTTGTGATGCCTGCTGTACACACATTTATGCAGCAACACAGTGATGTTGAAGTAGAAATGGCGCTGAGTAACGAGCAAGAAAACCTATTAGAAGGTGGGTTTGATTTGGCTATTCGCTTGGGTCATTTAAAAGACTCTAGCTTAAAAGCACGGCGCTTAAGCGAGCGGCATTTTGTAATTTGCTGCTCAAAAGCCTATTTAGCGCGTTTTGGTGAGCCTCATACCTTAGCAGAATTACAAAATCATCAATGTTTAGTGGGGAACAGTAGTTATTGGCGAGTGTGCGAACAAGGGCGTGATAAGCATATTAAAGTAGCAGGACGATTACGCTGTAACAGTGGCTGGGCATTAGCGGATGCGGCTAAAAAAGGACTAGGTATTATTCAATTGCCTAACTATTACATTGAGCGTGACTTAGCCGCGGGGGATTTAGTACCAATATTGATGAACAGCCAGCCAAAGCCCGAAGGTGTGTGGGGCGTGTATCCCCCGAGACAGTTTGTGGCAACCAATGTACGTGCATTACTTGACCATCTTATAACGTCACTAAATTGAAGATCATTAAAAATAGGCGGGCCAATTGACGGCAGTAGTTGATTTGTCATTAATTTTTACATTTTTGCACATACCCAACAGCCGTTTATCTATGCTAGTATGGGCGCTGAATTGGCATTAAATGTAACCATAAATAATTATGTTTCAACCTGTTAGCCTGTTTATCGGGCTGAGATACAGTCGTTCCTCGAAAGGGAATGCATTTATCTCATTTATTTCGTTTTTCTCCATCGCCGGTATTGCCATAGGTTTAATGGCATTATTTACTGTTAGTTCAGTAATGAATGGTTTTGAAAATAACCTTAAAACTAATATGCTAGGCCTTATTCCCCATGTTGAAATTGCAGCTGATGGGCAAACACAGGCCCAAATGACGCAGTTACAAAATGATATTATGGCATCTGAATTTGTAAAACACGCGAGCTTGTATCGTCATGGTGAAGCAATTTTACAAACTAACCATGACCTTCACGGCGTATTGCTGCAAGGCTTATACGATGATAACGCATCTTTGTATAAAATCAGTGATAGAGTGACTCAAGGTAATTGGCAAACTGTTATGGCATCGCGCTATAACATTGCTATCAGTCGTTACTTAACTCGTAAACTCGGTATTGGTTTAGGTGATAAAGTACGGGTGATCATGCCCAATGCGTCAAGTTACACGCCGCTTGGTCGTGTCCCTAGCCAACGTTTATTTACAGTTGCGGCAATTTATGAAACCGGTTCTGAAATAGATATGAGTTTGGCGTTTACTAGTGGCGAATCGCTGCAACGGATTTTAAAGCTACCAACTAATAGCGCACCAAATTTAAGCATTTCACTTTATGACCCTTTTGAGTTAGATACCTTTAGCGCATCAGCCAGCAACATTTTAAATCAATACACAGTCACCGATTGGCGTCAGTCACAAGGGACTTTATTTGCTGCTGTAGCGATGGAAAAACGCATTATGTCTATGCTGCTTGGGCTTATTGTGCTAGTGGCGGTATTTAATATTGTTTCAGCGTTGACCATGATGGTGAGCGAAAAACAAAGTGAAGTTGCTATTTTACAAACTCTAGGGTTAACCCCAGCACAAGTCCAGCACGTTTTTATGATCCAAGGTTTATACAACGGTTTAATTGGTACCAGTATTGGTGCAGGACTCGGCCTGTTACTCAGCGCTTATATTAACGAAGTATTAGCTGGGATTGGTTTAAACCTATTAACGGGGATTGCTTTACCCGTTAAATTTGACGTGATGAGTTTATTAGTGATTGCCATTGGCAGTATTACCATGAGCTTTTTAGCCACATTATATCCGGCACGTAAAGCTGCCAATGTTAGCCCCGCAGAGGTATTGCGTTATGAATGATTTAGTTATCCAATGTGAACAATTAAGCAAAACATATCAAGATGGTGCCAACCAAGTAGAAGTGTTAAAAGGGATTGATTTAAGCTTGCAGCAAGGTGAAATGTTGGCAATTGTAGGCAGTTCTGGTTCAGGCAAAAGTACCTTGCTACATATTTTAGGCACACTTGATTCGCAAAGTGCTGGGACGGCTAAAATCAAAGGTCAGCAGGTCGCTAAGTTATCACGTGCTGAACAAGCTAAATTTCGTAACGACCATTTAGGATTTATTTACCAGTTTCATCATTTACTGATGGAGTTTAATGCTGTTGAAAATGTAGCTATGCCTTTATTAATAAAAGGTTTAAGTGCTAAAGAGGCCAATGTTAAAGCCCTCGCCATGCTTGATAAAGTTGGCTTGTCGCATCGCAGTAACCATAAACCCTCTATGTTATCTGGTGGTGAACGCCAGCGCGTAGCAATTGCGCGTGCCTTAGTAACTGAGCCTGATTTAGTTTTAGCCGATGAGCCTACAGGCAACTTAGATAAACAAAATGCGATTAAAATTTATGATTTGATCAAAACACTCAATAGCAGTTTAAACACCAGCTTTGTAGTAGTGACTCATGATTTAGAGCTCGCCGATAAGCTAGGTAAAATTGCATACCTTGATGATGGTAAGTTGGCAATTAAAGAGGCTAATCATGTTGCTTAGTGCCTACTTAAGTAAACGTTTTAGAGCAAGTTCAGGTAGTAAAGACGAAAAAAATGGTTTTGTTAGCTTTATAGCAAAAGCCTCGACCATAGGTATTTTACTCGGTGTTGCTGTGCTCATTGTGGCTTTGTCAGTGATCAATGGTTTTGAACAGCAGCTTGTACATCGTTTATTAAGTGTTGTACCGCAGGTTGAGTATGTTGCGCCAAATCGTGCAATTGATAATTGGCCTGAAAAAGTGGCAAAACTCACGAAGCAGCCAGGGGTAACGGGTGCTGCTCCTTTTATAAGTGTCAATGGTATGGCGCAATATAAAAGCGAACTAAAAGCGGTTGAAGTGCGTGGTGTTGATCCAGCTTTTGAAACTGAGGTGTCTGCGGTTAATCAGTTTACTTATGGCAAGTTGGTCAGCCAAATTAGCGAAGATGAAATTATTTTGGGCCAGCAAATTGTTAAACAGTTAGGCGTTGAACAAGGCCAGTTAATTACTTTATTGATCCCCCAAGTTAATCAAGCTGGTGCTGAAATACTCGCGCCAAAAAGGGTTACTTTAACATTGGTTGGTGTAATTGAAATGGGAGGCCCCATTGATAGCAGTGCGGCATTTATTCATTTAAGCAAAGCACAATCAGTACTTGGCTATGAACAACGACAAGTAACTGGGCTTCGCTTAGCAGTAAACGATGTATTTCAAGCACACCAAATAGCGCTGCGTGTTGGTCAAACAATTGATGATTATGTGTATATCTCTAGTTGGTTTAGAACCCAAGGTAGTTTATATCAAGATATACAAATGGTCAGAACCATCGTTTATATTGTGGTATTTTTAATTATTGCCGTGGCAAGTTTTAATATTGTTTCATCATTGGTGATGGAAGTACGAGAAAAGCAAGCTAACATTGCAATCTTAAAAACCATGGGTGCAAAAGACAGCACTATACTCGCAACGTTCATTTTGCAAGGGCTTAGCCAAGCCTTTATCGGCGTAGTGTTAGGCAGCTTTATTGGTGTGATGCTCGCGTTGAATATTAGTGAGCTATTTACTTTAGTGAGTCAGTTACTCGGGGCCAACCCTCTTGAAGGTGTTTATTTTATTGAATTTTTACCGAGTAAACTAGTATGGCAAGATATTGTGGTTACTGTGATCGTCACATTTATTCTCGCAGTACTGGCAACCCTTTACCCCGCATGGCAAGCAACCCGTGTTGATCCTGCTAAGGTGCTTGGCAATTGATCAAGTTTCATTTAAGAACCTGTGTATAAAAGGATTATTAATCAATTCGCACGTTACCTGCACGCTAATGAGGTTTATAAGGCGCACTTTGTATCAGTGGTGTAATGTCGATATTGGCATCGTGGCGTGGGGGGGCGAAAAATATCAATAGGGGGGCTTCATTAACTCTGTTAAACTGCACGGCTTCTTACTTAGCCAGCAATACTTGCTTGGTTGTCTTATCTTACTCTGGAATTTACTTTGACTAATAATGATATTTTACGTCGTCTGCGTTATACCTTTAATTTAACAGATACTAACATGATTGAAATTTTTGCGGCGGCGGATCATGTTGTCACACCACTACAAGTAACAGGTTGGCTGACGAAAGAAAGTGAAGCAGGGCATGTAGAGCCAAGTGACACTGAATTTGCGACTTTTCTAAATGGTTTTATTAATACAAAACGCGGTAAACGCGATGGCGAGCAGCCACTTCCAGAGCGCACACTAAATAATAATAGTATTTTAATGAAATTGCGTATTGCACTGAATATGAAAGCAGACGATGTGATTGCGGCACTGGCGTTGAGTGGCTTTAACTTAAGCAAGCATGAGTTAAGTGCTTTTTCACGCAAAGTAGATAATAAGCATTACCGTGTTTGCAACGATCAGGTGTTACGTAATTTCTTAACCGGTATTCAGCTACAATTACGTACAACGGTTAGCGGCGAATAGATTGTCTATTATATCGATATGGCAAACGTTATTGAAACACAATACCTTGTTTATCGTTAGAAAAAGCTAAATGCTAATTGTGCTGCTGTTAAAGCTCTATTTCCCCAAGCTACTCACAGTATGAGTGTGCTTGGGTTTATATGCGGAATTTCTGGGTAAAAATCTAATTGTATTTTCGTTAACTCAAAAATAATTCACGTTACTAGGCGTTAATTATAAGGCTTCATCATGTTAGAGTGTTAAAAATTCTATTTTTTAAGGGTCTTACTATATGAATCACAAACTTGATCACGTTTATTTTAACATCTGATACAACTACAAATTTTGAACACGGAAGAATAATTATGAATTATATACACAGTACAATTGCGCAATTAAAACAGACGAGTCCGGCACAATGCGAATTTTACCAAGCAGTAGAAGAAGTGCTAGAATCACTCGAACCTATCCTCGAAAACTCCGCTGAATATCAAAAAAATGCGATTATCCAACGATTAGTAGAGCCTGAACGGCAAATTATGTTTAGAGTTCCTTGGGTTGATGATGAAGGCAACATTCACGTTAACAAAGGGTATCGAATTGAATTTAACTCCACCCTAGGCCCCTATAAGGGCGGCTTACGTTTTCACCCAAGTGTGAACGCCAGTATCATAAAATTTTTAGGGTTTGAGCAAATATTTAAAAACGCATTAACCGGGCTGCCTATTGGTGGTGGTAAAGGCGGCGCTAACTTTGATCCTAAGGGCCGCTCAGATGGCGAAATCATGCGTTTTTGCCAATCATTTATGAATGAAATGTACCGTCATATTGGCCCAACGACCGATGTTCCTGCGGGTGATATTGGTGTTGGCGCGCGTGAAATTGGCTATATGTTTGGCCAATATAAACGTTTGACTGGCCGTTACGATGGCGCGTTTACAGGGAAAAGTTTGGCCTGGGGCGGCTCATTGGTTCGTAAAGAAGCAACGGGTTATGGTGCTGTGTATTTTGCTAATTACATGCTGCAAGAGGCCAATAACTCTCTGCAAGGTAAACGCTGCTTAGTATCAGGTGCTGGGAATGTGGCTATCTATGCGATGGAAAAGCTCTATCAATTAGGCGCAACCCCTATCACGTGCAGTGATTCAACAGGCACACTTTATCATGAGTCAGGAGTTGATCTTGCGCTTGTTAAACAGCTCAAAGAAGGTGCTCGTGCAAGTTTAGCTGTGTATTTAGATACTCACCCAGATGCGCAATATATTCCAAAAGTTGATTATCCATGTGATGGCCACGCCGTATGGCGATTTGCTGCAGATGCCGCATTTCCATGCGCAACGCAAAATGAATTAACACAAGCTGATGCCGAAATGTTAATTGAAAATGGCTGCATTTTAGTCAGTGAAGGTGCAAATATGCCCAGCACCAAAGAAGCAATCGACGTGTTTCTTGCCGCTAAAATAGCGTATGGTCCAGGTAAAGCTGCTAATGCTGGCGGCGTTGCTACGAGTCAATTAGAAATGGCGCAAAATGCCAGTATGCAATCGTGGACATTTGAAGAAGTTGATTCTAAGTTGCAGCAAATAATGAAAAACATCTTTGATACAGCTAGTTGCACAGCAACTGAGTTTGGCCAGCCAGGCAATTTAGTGTTAGGCGCTAATATTGCTGCATTTCGTCGAGTTGCAGATGCAATGATAGAGCAAGGTGTGGTCTAGTCATTAAGTCAAACTAAGCTTATTAAGCCCACTACTTTCAGTGGGCTTTTTAATGGTGATTACACAGTTTATTGCACTAATCGGTAATTAAACGAGTTAATCAGTTGTTAGTCTCAAAATTATTTGCAGCATTTATTCACTCACGTATTGTAGTTTGTGTATTTATTAACAATAAAAGAGCCAACCATGTTTGAGCAAAAAAGCCATTTTCTTACATCCTGTAAACCTGCGTTACTCCTCAGCACACTGTTTATTACAACCAACACATTTGCTGTCGAACCCGATTATCAAGATCAAGCCAAACTTCATGACATCGCAGCAGCGGTATCACCTCAACGCATAGAAAAGGATATTCAAGCATTAGTTGATTTTGGCACTCGTCACACGTTGTCCGAGACTAAATCAAATACCCGAGGGATTGGTGCTGCGCGTCGTTGGATAAAAGCAGAATTTGAAAAAATATCTGCCGAGTGTGGCGGCTGTTTAGAGGTTTTAGAAGTAAAAGACACCATATCAGGTGAAAAACGTATTCCTAACCCTGTTGAAGTGGTTAATATTATTGCAATTCAGCGCGGTAGTGATGAACCAAACCGCATGGTGATGATGTCCGGTGATATTGACTCGCGTGTAAGTGATGTAATGGATTTTACCAGTGATGCCCCAGGTGCAAATGATAATGCATCAGGCGTTGCGGGCGTGATTGAATCGGCTCGTGTGTTATCTAAGTATAAATTTAATGGTTCGATTGTTTATGCGGCGCTTTCAGGTGAAGAGCAAGGATTATTTGGTGGTAAAATCCTCGCCTCGTATGCACAAAAACAAGGCTGGCAAGTACACGGTGTACTCAACAACGACATGATTGGTAATGTTACAGGTATTAACGGCGTAACGGATAACACCACTGCGCGTATCTTCTCTGAAGGTACACGGGTTATTGAAACCAAAGAGCAAGCTCATAAACGCCGCTTTACCGGCGGCGAGGTCGATTCTGCAAGTCGTAACCTAGCGCGTTATATTGATACCATTGCTGATCGTTACATTCCTAACTTAGATACTATGTTGGTTTACAGGCTTGACCGTTTTGGTCGTGGAGGGCATCACCGCCCATTTAACGACATGGGCTATGCCGCTGTGAGGGTGATGGAAACCAACGAAAATTACAATCACCAACACCAAGATCTACGTACAGAAAATGGTATTGTTTATGGTGACACGATCGACGGTGTTGATTTTGATTACACGGCAAAACTCACCTCACTTAATGCGGTAAGCCTGGCCTCTATGGCATGGGCACCAGCGCCACCAAAAGACGTTGAAATCTCAGGTGCTGTGCAGCCAAGCACCACTTTGAAATGGCAAAAAAACAGCGACAAAACAACAGTGGGTTACAGAATTTACTGGCGTTATACCAGCGAGCCACAATGGCAGTTTAGCCGCTATGTCGGTGATGTAAGCGAAGCAACCCTTAAAAATGTGGTGATCGACAACTATTACTTTGGCGTAGCCGCTGTTAATAAAGACGGCATTGAATCACCGGTGGTATTTCCAGGTGATGTAGGTGCATTTGAGCAGGATATAAACTAATTAATTAGGCGTAGCGCAAGGCGCTTTTGCGCTACAGCTTTAATTCATTGAAGGGATATTGCACTAAAATTCTCGGTATATACTTGGTTTAAGTTCTCGCTTTATCTTATTAATAAAATTAAATGATTGACTTTAATAGTGTTTATTTTGATTGTTCTCGTTTAATAAAAATGTTGATTCTCGATTAGGTAAGTTCTTGCTATGAGCGGGGCGAGTTTTTATTGCCATCTTCCTCATAAGTTAGTAAGTTAATAATATTATTATAAATTTTAATGCGTATTGGCACGAATACGAATACAGGCACTTTCATAAAGTGTTTATCGGTATTCTTGGTAAAACGCTGTTAGGTATACACATGAGTCTTCTGCCAATGGCTGATACAGTGTCCCATGAAAAGGACGTGAAAGAAGCTAAAAGGCTCATTGCAGAAAAGCAATTAGTTGGTGCTGCAAACAACACAAAATGGAATGAGCTAATATCACAAATGCGTGAAATTTCTAATCCACCTTGCTACCGAACTAAGGTGGTTAATGGCTACATCTCGGGTTGGGATAGCGAATGGTATTATCACTTACCATTTCCATTACTTTGCGTTGAGTGGATTGATATTGATTTGTCTGAAAAGGTTCTAAGTCTTATTAAACGGATCGGCTTTGAATTTGAAGTGACGGAATCATTTGTTAGAGTTTGGGGTTATTTTCCAAAGTGTTACAAAGAATTTACCTAACAAGGCCGTTTACGGCAAGCGTTATGTTTTTATAGGACTATCGATGAAATACTTATGGTTAATTCCACTTTTCTTATTGGCTGGTTGCCAAACTGCTCCAACTTTTTGTGAAAAGGAGCCTGAATCAAATTTATGCAACCAAAAAACTTATCACTACAATACAGATCAGGCACTCAAGGAATTTGAAACGAAAAAATCAAAGAAAGCCTTTGCTTTAGGGAAAACTGAAGATGGATGGGAGTTTTATGGCTATTCAGAAAGTTATAGCTCTAAAAAGAAAGCTAACAAACGTGCGCTTGAAGAATGTCAAAAAAGGTTGAATAAACATGGATCTAAAAGTAAATGTGAGGTTATTCGTTAGCAAAACATAATCGGGTAGCCGGAGGTCTCCTCCAGCCCCCACACCACCCATCATGCGCTTTTTATTAATAGGAAGTACAATGGGCGGTTCATCTCCCGTAATGAATATTGATCCAAATATCTCTTAATGACGCTAGATAGTTATTGCCTAGCGCAATGTTAATTCCTTTTGTTTTTGAGCTTTTGTAATGCTTCCTAAAACGCCAATTAAAGCAACAGCAAATATTTTACGTAAAATCGAAGTAACCGATTGAATCAAAATAGGAACTTGGCTATGGTTAACGCATCAATAAAAATAAATTAAAAACGAGTTATTCTACAGGCTCGTTAGATGTAAGAGACATGCGAAGCACAGTTCTTATAATACTTTTATCAATAATCAATAATGCTCATATCATGTGGCTCATCATACAGCGTCCCACGTGCCGCGCTGCATATCGATGTTACTGATGCAAATCAATTCAATACACTGCTGGGCAGTATTAGAGACTTTCTTCAGGCTAAAGATTTTGCCGATCTGGGAAAAGATGAAGAAATGCTTGAGCTATTAAAGTGGAGTAGTGGAAAGCATAAGGGTGATTCCATCGCTAATACTAATAACGACCAAATAAGTAGGATCCATCGGACAAGGCGTTTTAAGAGCGAAGAATTAGAAGTGGATGTGGTAATAATTGATTACTCAGACCTTGCGATCAAAAAGCGTTTTGTAAATTACCCGAGCTCAGAATCAGTAATATCCGATTCTCCAGCTTTGGAATTGAATATCTACAACTACAGGCCTGGAGGTTTTTCAATCGAGGGACATAAGTTATATGAAGAGATACTTTCATTTATAGAATCAAATCATAATAAGCCCATAAATATTATCTTTTCACCCCCTGAAACGAACCAAAAAGAATTTTACAAGGTCTCTGCTATCAATTTTCTTACTGGTGGGGTGTGGTGGCTAATTGTTTATACGATTTCGATTGGAATTTTTGGGTTTATAATAATAAAAACACTAAACCGTACTAAGTTTACAGTTGTTAACAAGCGAGCAACATTTGCTTTATTTGGAACCATCTTGGCTACACCACTGCCTTTTCCAGCTGCAACAATATTTGTGATAGTACTGCCGAGCGTCATGGCTTTGCCTGCAATTGGGTCAGATTATTTCTCACGAATTCAGACTTTTGCTATACCATCATTTATTGTTAGCGCTGCTTTGTGTGTACTCTTATCCATCTATCTCATAAAAGGCAGCAAAAGTGAAAACACCTAACACATATGAGCCTTAACTCTGTCGATTTGGCAGTTAAGCAGGTCGCTTACGGCAAATACATATAAGGAGCGCTACGCAATAATCCTTACATTATTAGCACAGCATTTGCTTATATTCCTCTAAAGCGCAGCGCCTCTTGACCTCTTTGTGAATAATTCACTAAATTTTTTTTGCACAAAGAGCAGAGAAAAAGAATAAATGAGGATTAACTTGAAGGCTAATATTAGCATGCGTAAAACACATTACATAAATAGGCATATACGTAAAAGCTGATACTCAATGTATCACTTTACTGTCTCTCGACTTAACATAACGAAAATGGTTAATACGCCAATGAATAAAGTTCCGCTAAATAGAAATGAATACTCGCAAGAATCAAAGCGCTCTGTCGGCCACGAATTTCTCGCAGCGTATTATGAAGATATTAAATACGTTTGCATCAAATGTGACAGTGAGGCTGTATTTCTTGCTCAAGATCAGAAACAGGCTTATGAAGTAAGAAAAGAGTATATGTGGATTGAGCGTAACCTGTGCTACATCTGCTGGAAACAAATGCGGGCAATCAAGGCTGAGTTATATAGAGTCGAACGTGAATACTGCGAAAACAAACCTAAAGCACTATCAAATAAAGAATTTCTTACTCAATGGTTGGGTATGTTAGATCTTTATCCAAAGTTTGGAAAAAAGGCGAATTTTGCACGGATAGATTTCGTCAAAAAGCACCTAGCAAATAATGTAAGGTGAAGTTATGGAAACAGCGAGATTAATCGTCTTTATTATTAGTTTTAATTGTATGATAAATTAGTTGTTTACTTCATACAAAAACAGTGAAATGATTAAAATACAATGACATCATAAATAAAATAACAATATGAAACATCTATTTATCATTATTTTTAGCCTCATTTTTAGTGCTCACACAATTGCATTTGAAGTTAAGAGCAGTACTTTCGTTGGGCAAAAAACAAAGATAGAGCAACCGATCACGGTAGTCCTGCCGGATAATTATTCGAGCAATAAACGTTACAATGTGATCTATGTATTACATGGTTTTAGCGGTAACCACACTGATTGGACTAAATTAACCGACATAGAACAATTAGCCGATCAGTATGATGTGATAGTTGTAAACCCAGACGGTAATTATGGTGCCTGGTACTTAGATTCGCCGCAGCTTAACGATTCTCAATATGAAACTTACATAGCAGAAGATGTGGTAAATTATATTGATGATAAATATTCGACCAACCGGTCTAAAATGGGGCGGGGGATCACTGGTCTATCAATGGGGGGATATGGCGCATTGAATGTTGCTATAAATAATCAAGATGTTTTTGCAGCTGTTACGTCTATGTCTGGTGGTGTTGATTTACGACCATTTGCTGCTGAATTTGGTATTGCAAAAGTATTAGGTGAGTATAGCCAATATCCACAGCGCTGGGATAATGCATCCATCATCAATAATTTACACAAACTGGCTGCGGGTAATACACGTTGGAAAAAAACCGCTGATAACCTGCCTATTATGCTTGATATTGGTGTTGATGATTTTTTTATTGAGCAAAACCGTGAACTTCATGACGCGTTATTAGCACTTAGGATCCGCCATGATTATGTAGAACGACCCGGTGTACATGACTGGCACTATTGGCAAAAAGTTATTCCTTATCAATTTTTGTTTTTAACCAGCCATATGCAAAAAGCAGTAGAATGATTTCAGTATTTAAGGCTGAATATAGTTATTCAGCCTTTTGCTCAACTAGAATTAGAAGGGCTAAGAAAATGCGCTTTCTTTTATTTCAGCTTGCATTTGTTCACGCATTTTAAATTTTTGTAGCTTACCCGTCACCGTCATCGGGTAGTGTTCAACAAACCGTATGTGCTTCGGTACTTTAAAATAGGCGAGTTTATCTTTTAAGAAAGTACGTATTTCTTGCTCTGTTAATATCGCATCTTCTTTGGGTTGCACCCAAGCACAGACTTCTTCACCGTATTTTTCATCACTGATACCAAAAATAGCGGCATCTTGCACGCCCGGATAAGTGTAGAGTACTTCTTCAATTTCTCGCGGGTAGATATTCTCTCCACCGCGAATAATCATATCTTTTATCCTCCCTACAATGGCAACAAAGCCTTGCTCATCCATTACCCCTAAATCACCCGAATGCAGCCAGCCATCTTTATCAATCGTTGCGGCGGTTTTTTCTTCGTCATTCCAATAGCAGCGCATAATACCAGCGCCTCGGCTACATACTTCACCGGGCAGGCCGATTTTTTGAATATCACCCAGTTCATCAATAATTTTTACCTCTGTATGGGCGAGGGCGCGACCCACTGTGGTGACTTGTTTTTCAATAGGGGAATCAATTTCTGTGACATTATTAATAGGGCTGCATTCAGTTTGACCATAGCCAATGACCACTTCTTTCATATGCATAAGTGAGTGCACTTTTCGCATCACCTGCTCTGGGCATATTGATCCTGCCATTATGCCGGTGCGTAAACTTGATAAATCAAAACGGGAGAAATCTTTTAGTTCAAGCTCTGCGATAAACATAGTAGGCACGCCATGAAGCGCGGTACAGCGCTCTTGCTCAACCACTTCTAAGGTGGTGGTTGGATCAAACGATTCACCAGGGAACACTGCAGTGGCACCTTTGCTGATACACACAAGGTTTCCTAGTACCATACCAAAGCAATGATACAAGGGCACAGGGATACACAGTTTATCTGCGGCAGTTAACCCCATGGCGTTAGCCATTAAAAAACCATTATTCAAAATGTTGCGATGCGATAAAGTCGCCCCTTTGGGATTACCCGTAGTGCCTGAGGTAAACTGGATATTGATATCTTGGTCTGGTTTTAGTGTTGCTGCAATGCTTTTGAGTGCTTGTTGTGTTGCATCGTCAGGCAGTGCCATAACGTGTTTAAAACTAAACATGCCCGGTGCGGGTTCATCGCCAATACGAATGATATTCTTTAAATCGGGTAAATTTTTTGCGCAAAGTTGCCCAGGAGTTGCTGTTGCAAGTTCTGGCAGTAACTCATTAAGCATATCAAGGTAATTACTGGCTTTAAAATTAGAGGCGGTAATAAGGGTAGAGCACTGTACCGAGTTAAGTGCATAGTGTAATTCATTAGGGCGATAGGCTGGATTAATACAGACCATAATGGCCCCGATCTTCGCTGTGGCAAATTGAGTTAAGCACCACTCAAGGTTATTAGGTGACCAAATACCGACCCGATCACCAGGCTTTACACCTATCGCCAACAAGCCCATGGCGAGTTGATTGATCTGTTGCTGATACTCACTATAACTTAAGCGAATGTTTTGATGGTGAACGATAATCGCAGGGTGGTTGGAGTTATTGTCGACAATATTATCTAGGTAGTCACCAATGGTTTGATTGATCAATATTGGGTTTTGTGCCCCTTGATAGTAGCTTTGTGTTAATGGAATGGGAGCTTTGCCCTCAGTATCGCTGTCGAACACAGTTTTATTTGTATTTTTTACGTGCATCGCCGTTCTCCGTGTCAATGTTGTGAGAGTTTACTTTGTTAGAAAAACATAGATTGTCGACAAAGGGAAGGGCTATACGACCAATGTAGCAAGAAAAAGGAAATGCGAGGCAATAAAAAACGCTAGTAAGTTTATGCAAACAGGTTTGCAATACTCACTAGCGCTATAGTATGTAGTTGTTAGCGCGTTAATTAAAACTAAAGCTCTTCACTGCGGTAGGTTTTCTTCATTAAATAAACGTAGGCGTTAACAAAAGCATTTTCTTGATACTTTTTCAGCCCTGTTTCTGCAAAATCGATAGGAATTGGGTTGCGCTTTAATTGCTCTTTGATTTCAGTCACTGTAAATAAATGCACATCGAGCTCTTTAATTAATTGAATCGCGGTCTCCATCTTAAATCCGTTTGCACTACCTGCAAATTTACCTTTTGGCGCACGTTGACGAATAGCGACGGAATCGATTTGATAATCTTGCATAAGCTTAGCAAAATCAAACTGGAATTTGCGCATTACTTCTGTGTCATTGCCATTACCTAAGGTAAAGCGAGTTTGGCGAATATCGCGTATATCAAATACGTCTTTATCTTTTGTTAAAATACACAGTAGTACGTCACTACCGGTAATTTCTACACCGCATGTTCTCATTGTCATTCTCTAAATAACTAGTTTGTTACATTATACCCAAGTCAACTCAAGATGCGAGTGCAGTTAGTATTAAAAGCGATTTCAATGGCAACGCCGCCATGATCGCTGATGCAAATATCCTCCTCTGTATGGGCAGGGTTTAAATGCTTGTCGAAGCTTAAATAGCGCATAGAGTGTATACGTGATAACACACACTTAGTATTAAAGTGGCCGGAGACTAAAATATAATCCAGAACATTGCCACGGCTTTGATAATAATGGGTGGCAGGTTTGATTTTACCTTCAATCGCTTCGGTGCTTAATGCAAATGCGTCAGTCAGTCCAACTATGGGTTGTTCAAGCTCTAGACATGGTTCGCATCGAGTCGGGTGAAAACCTTGCGTCATAAACGATAACGCTGGGCTTTGGATATTGTCGTTAAAGTCGCCCATCACTAAGGTGGCACAGTTGTTCTCACGCTGCGTTTTAAGTGCGTCGTAGTAAACAATTGATGCTTCCAGTGACCGTGATATATGTGATTGCATCATGCCAACCGTTTGCTGCAGTAAATTAAGTAGTGGATCGTCTTGATTGTGAATGTTTAGCATATGCGCCATGGAATGCACTCGTTGTGATTTAAAGTGCACCACATAACAGGCTAGCTCGCCAAAGCCGGGTATATCAAAATGACATTTAATTGGCGTACGGTTAAATTTAAACTCATTTTGATTATTTAAATATTCCAGTAGCTCAGGGCAAGGAGTTAGTTGCTGGCATTGCTGAAAAGGAATTTTTGCGGCAATCGCGACGACGGGATTAAATAATACTTGCGGGTAGAGATTGTCACTGCGGGGGCAGGCGACGGTAGCAAAATAGTTATAGCCTTGCTCTTTACACAGTATTTCGAGTTGTTGTGGGCTAAATACTTCTTGAAATGCCACCACCGTGGCTTGGCTTTGTTGCAAGAAGTCAGCAATAAATTGCTGTTTTTGCCGCCATTGTGTTGCATTGTAACGTTCGTGTAATTGATAAAAGGAATAAGGGGGCGCTGCATAATTAAGTAAATTTAAGGTGGCAAAACGAATACTTTTAAGTGTGGTCATTCGATGATCCAACAGCTGAAATTGCATTAAGTATGAAATGCCGCGGTTATTTGTCAATTTGTCTGGCTAAATACTTGTATTTAACCGCCTCAAACGCGACAATAACTGCTTGCGTTTGGTAAGACTCAACAAATGCATTAACCAATATGGTTAAAATTAACAATGCTTATTCGTAAAAGCGTTGTCGAGTTACTCATTTTACTTTAAATAAATACATGTGATGCATTGTAGGCGTCACCACTGTAGTAAGGATTTATAATGCCAGTTATTACCCTTCCTGACGGCAGTCAGCGTAGTTTTGAAAACCCAGTTAGCACCCTTGATGTAGCCAATGATATCGGCCCAGGCCTTGCTAAAGCGACCATTGCAGGTCGTGTTAATGGCGTGCGTGTGGATGCATGTGATTTAATTTCTGAAGATTCACGCTTAGAGATTATCACGGTAAAAGATGATGATGGTTTAGAGATCATTCGTCACTCATGCGCTCACTTAATAGGTCATGCTGTTAAGCAGCTGTTCCCAGAAGCAAAAATGGCAATTGGTCCTACTATCGATAATGGTTTTTACTATGATATCGATATGGAACATTCACTTAGTCAAGAAGACTTAGACGCCATTGAAAAGCGCATGTTACAACTTGCAAAAACAAACTACGACGTTGTTAAACAAACCGTCAGCTGGCAAGAAGCGCGCGATGCATTTGCAGCGCGTGGCGAAACATACAAAATCGAAATTTTAGACGAAAATATCGCTAAAGATGATCGTCCAGGCCTATATCATCACGAAGAGTATGTTGATATGTGTCGTGGTCCGCACGTACCAAATATGAAGTTCTGCCAACACTTTAAAATAATGAAAGTAGCAGGTGCTTACTGGCGTGGTGACTCAGAAAACAAAATGTTGCAACGTATTTATGGCACAGCTTGGGGTGACAAGAAGCAACTAAAAGCATATTTAAAGCGTTTAGAAGAAGCTGAAAAACGTGACCACCGTCGTATTGGTAAAGCCCTTGATTTATGGCATTGGCAAGAAGAAGCACCGGGCATGGTGTTTTGGCATAACGATGGGTGGAGCATTTACCGTGAACTAGAAGACTTTGTGCGCGAAAAACTACGCGAATACCAGTACGAAGAAGTAAAAGGTCCAATGATGATGGACCGCTCGTTATGGGAAAAGTCAGGCCACTGGGATAAATATTCAGATGCAATGTTTACCACTGAATCTGAAAAACGTGAGTACGCTATTAAGCCGATGAACTGTCCAGGTCACGTACAAATCTTTAATCAAGGTTTAAAATCGTACCGTGATTTACCACTGCGTATGGCTGAGTTTGGTTGTTGTCACCGTAATGAGCCATCAGGTGCGTTGCACGGCTTAATGCGTGTTCGTGGTTTTACTCAAGATGATGCGCATGTTTTCTGTACCGAAGACCAAGTGATGGATGAAGTATCATCATGTATCAAAATGGTTTACGACACGTACGAAACGTTTGGCTTTGAAAAAATAGTTGTAAAGCTTTCTACTCGCCCTGAAAAACGTATCGGCGAAGACGAAATTTGGGATAAAGCAGAGCAAGCATTGGCAGATGCGCTTAAAGCAAATAACATTGAATTTGATTATTTACCGGGTGAAGGCGCCTTCTACGGTCCGAAAATTGAATTTACTTTGTACGATTGCTTAGACAGAGCGTGGCAATGTGGTACAGTGCAACTCGATTTTGCTTTACCGGGTCGTTTAGGTGCAACGTATGTTGCTGAAAACAACGAGCGTCGTACACCGGTTATGATCCACCGCGCTATTCTTGGTTCTATCGAGCGTTTTATCGGTATATTGACTGAAGAGTATGCAGGTTTATTCCCAACGTGGCTTGCGCCTAAGCAAGTAGTGATCATGAATATCACTGATAAACAGGCGGATTATGTGCAAGAAATTGTACAAAAATTAAATAAACTTGGAATTAGAGCCGCTGCTGACTTGAGAAATGAGAAGATTGGCTTTAAAATCCGTGAACATACATTAAAACGTATTCCTTATTTACTTGTTGTTGGCGATAAAGAAGTTGAACAACAAGAAGTGGCAGTACGGACTCGCACAGGTGAAGACTTGGGCAAATTTAATGTTGATGACTTCGTCGCTAAAATTTGTGAAGAAATTAAACATCGACAATAAAAATCCAGCGTGTAGGGCATTAACACAACAGCTAACTACACGCTTAATATTTGATATTCTTGGAGGAACGTACCATTAGAGGCGGCAAGAAAGGGCAACAAACAGCTCAAAAAAATCGTATCAACGATGAAATTACAGCTAAAGAAGTTCGTTTAATCGACATCGACGGCGAACAAGCTGGCATTCAAACATTAAGAGATGCGCAAGCTATGGCTGATGAAGCAGGTGTTGATCTAGTAGAGATCAGCCCAAATGCTGAGCCGCCTGTGTGTAAGGTCATGGACTACGGTAAGTTCATCTTTGAAAAAAGCAAAGAACTAAAAGAGCAGAAGAAGAAACAAAAGCAAATCCAGATAAAAGAAATCAAATTCCGTCCAGGTACGGATGAAGGTGATTATCAGGTCAAGCTGCGTAGCTTACGTAAGTTCTTAGAAGCGGGTGATAAAGCTAAAATCACTATTCGTTTCCGTGGTCGTGAAATGGCGCACCAAGAAATTGGTATAGAATTATTAAACCGTGTTAAAGCTGATTTAGAAGATCTTGCGCAAGTAGAGTCTTTCCCAAATCGTGTTGAAGGTCGTCAAATGGTTATGATGATGGCCCCTGTTGCTAAAAAGCAATAAACAAGCTAGAATACGCACCGAATTTAGCTCAGGTCTGCAAGTAATATGCGAATATTCACCTGAGTTAACCGGTTTTAAAGTAAAACTGCAGCATTTATGTTGAGTTTTCACCGGAATATGGCAGTAAGTTAGGCCTAAAAGTGGAGCTGTAGCAATATATCTCACGCCTGCTTACTAATTTTAAAGCAATACATTTGGAGTTATTGCAATGGCTTATAAGCTAAAAAGTCACAGAGGCGCAGCTAAGCGTTTCAAGAAAACTGCTTCTGGCGGTTTCAAGCGTAAACAAGCGCATCTTCGTCACATTCTGACTAAGAAAACTTCTAAGCGTAAGTTACACCTACGTCCTAAGATGATGGTTCATAAAAATGACCATGGTCTAGTTTCACGTATGTTACCATTCGCTTAATAGGGGTTTTTAGAAATGGCAAGAGTTAAACGCGGCGTTGTCGCACGTGCACGTCACAAAAAAGTTTTAAAACAAGCAAAAGGTTACTACGGAGCACGTTCACGTGTTTACCGCGTAGCTTTCCAGGCTGTTACTAAAGCGGGTCAATACGCTTACCGTGACCGTCGTGCTAAGAAACGTACTTTCCGTCAATTATGGATTGCACGTATCAATGCTGCTTCACGTCAAAATGGTCTGTCTTACAGCCGTTTTATCAATGGTCTTAAAAAGACTTCTGTAGAAATCGATCGTAAGATCCTTGCAGATATCGCTGTTTATGACCAAGTTGCATTCGCAGCGCTTGTTGCAAAAGCAAAAGAAGGCCTAGCGGCAGCTTAAGCTTTAAAATAAGTAATGAAAAGGAGCCCATGGCTCCTTTTTTTGTGGCTAAAATAAACTGTGTACTCATTTCTAACTAAAATCTTTGCGGTAAGCCTCGTGAAAAGCGAGATAGTCGGTAGTGATCCCACCCCAATTAACGCTATATAATAATTACAAATAAATGAGGTAATTAACTATTTTGAATTGGCAATCCTTAGTTGATAACCGCCAACGGTTTTTTTGGGTCTTACAGATCGCCGGTTGGATAGGTTATGCACTTGTTAACTACATTGGCTCTAAAGTATTTGAAATGCGCGATATCTATGTATTTGTGATCGTGCTCAATGCTTACGCCGGATGTTTAATGACTGTGCCATTACGGTATATGTATCGTAAGGTCTGGAATGCAGCCCCTTGGATTTTAATGCTGGTGGTGTTCACTGCGTCTTATGTTACCGGTACTTTATGGGCGGTGATCCAAAAATTTAATTTATGGGAAATTTACCGCCATGGCTATCGCCCAACAGAGTGGTTTTACTATTTTCAGCAAGGTTTAGATTCGGTTTATATTATCCTTTGTTGGAGTGGTTTGTATTTTGGTATTAAATATTATCAGCTCTTGCAAAGTGAGCGACAAAAGGCCCTTAAAGCAACGACCATGGCCCATGAAGCGCAATTAAAGATGCTTCGTTATCAGTTAAATCCACACTTTTTATTTAATACTTTGAATGCCATATCGACGTTGATTTTGGTAAAAGAAAATAAAGATGCTAATTTAATGGTGTCAAAGTTAAGTGATTTCTTACGCTATACACTCAATACTGATCCAATAAAAAAAGTACCACTTGAACAAGAGTTACATGCATTGATGCTCTATCTTGAAATAGAGCGAGTGCGCTTTGATGAACGACTTCAAGTGAATGTACAAGTCAGCGATGAAGCAAAAAATGCATTAGTGCCAAGCTTGATTTTGCAACCGATCATTGAAAACGCGATTAAATATGCGATAGCTCATCTCACAGAGGGGGGAGTGATTGATATTAAAGCACAAGTTTTTGCTAATGAACTATTATTGGAAGTAGGCGATAATGGCCCTGGTACAGAATTACTTAATGGCCAATTGGTTAACTCACAAGGGGTTGGGGTGGCAAATACTAAAGACCGTTTAAAAACCTTATATGAGAATAACTATTCGTTTGTGTTGTCACATAATACGCCAAGTGGATTGAAGGTTAATCTGCGCGTTCCGTTTGAAAAGGCTGTGAAAAAATGAGCAAGATTAAGACCCTGATTGTTGATGATGAACCTTTAGCTCGTAGAGGTTTAGCAGTTAGATTAGAAGAATTTGATGATATTGAAGTCATGCAACTTTGTAGCTCTGGACAAGAAGCCATAGATGCATGCCAAGCAGGGAAAATAGATTTAGTTTTTTTAGATATTCAAATGCCTGGAATGAATGGATTTGAGGTAGCTAGAGCACTGAGTGAAAGTGTCAGAGCACTACCTGCGATTGTATTTGTTACAGCATTTGATCAGTTCGCAGTCAAAGCGTTTGAAATTCATGCTTTAGATTATATTCTTAAACCAGTCGATGACAATAGACTTAAACAGGCGGTAGAGAAAGTGCATACCTACTTGAAGACGCAACAAGACAACGCCCATAAAAAGAAATTGGCAAGTTTTGTCGCTGGAATTACTGGCAATAATTGTGAAGAGATTTTGAAAAAACTCGCCACCGGCGATACATTAACAGATCGACGTTACCCAGAGTCTTTAGCTGTGAAAGAACAAGGAGAAATAATCCGTGTTCCTGTCGCAACAATTCAATGGGTTGACGCTGCTGGTGATTATATGTGTTTGCATTGCCAAGATGGACAAACTCATATCCTTCGCAAAACAATGAAAGAGTTAGAGCAGGAGCTTGATCCACAATTATTTGTCCGCGTACATCGCAGTGCAATAGTCAATACAAAACAAATTAGTAAGCTAGTTACCCAGGTCAGTGGTGAGTATTTGTTAGTGCTAGACAATGGTCAAGAACTAAAGGTAAGCCGTAGTTATCGCGACAAAGTTAAAGCTGCGTTAGCAAGTTAATATTAGTTAGTACAAGTTGTATTAAAACGCTTTTTTATTAAATAAAAAACGCGAGCTCAGTGTGCTCGCGTTTTTTAGTTTTAACTTCTAGCTGAAGTGGCTGATCAAGCAACTGTCACTATTTTCATGGTGTTGGTTGCGCCGATGGTTTCCATTGCATCACCGTGAGTAAGAATAACAGTGTCACCTGATTGTAAAGAGCCTGATGCAACTAATGTGTTAAGAGCATCTTTTACCATGTTATCTTTTTCACATTGTGTTGAGTCAAAAAATACGGGGTAAACACCACGATATAATGCTGTTTGACCAAGTGTACTTGCGTGACGAGACAATGAATAAATTGGTAACCCAGAGCTAATACGTGACATTAATTTAGCCGTGCTGCCTGATTCAGTTAACGTTACAATCGCCTTCACAGAATCTAGGTGGTTTGCCGCATACATGGCAGATAAAGCAATTGATTCAGCGTTTGACGAGAAACGGCTATCTAAACGATGCTTAGAAACATGCGTTTCTTTTTGTGATTCTGCACCTAAACAAACGCGTGCCATAGTTGCAACGGTTTCTTCAGGGTAATCACCAGCAGCTGTTTCAGCTGAAAGCATCACAGCATCAGTACCATCTAGTACAGCATTGGCAACATCCATAACCTCTGCACGCGTTGGCATCGGGTTATCAATCATTGATTCCATCATTTGCGTTGCGGTGATCACAGTACGATTAAGTGAACGAGCGCGACGAATAATAAGCTTTTGCTTACCCATTAATGCGGCATCGCCAATTTCTACACCTAAGTCACCTCGTGCAACCATTACAGCATCAGATGCTAATACGATATCATCAACAGCTTCAACGGTTTCTACTGCTTCAGCACGCTCAATTTTAGCTAGCAATTGTGCGTTTGAACCTGCAGCTTCGGCAAGTGAACGCACATAACGCATATCATCACCACTACGCGGGAATGAAACTGCAATATAATCAACGCCAATTTCAGCGGCAGTAATTAAATCTTCTTTATCTTTTTCAGTAAACGCAGGTGCAGTTAAACCACCACCTAAGCGGTTGATCCCTTTGTTATTTGATAACACACCACCCACGGTTACTGTGGTATGGACTAAATGACCTTCAACATTTGCAACGGTCAATTGAATTAAGCCATCGTTTAATAGTAATAAATCACCTGGTGCGACGTCTTGTGGCAATTCTTTGTAATCAATACCAACTGCGTTAATATCGCCTTGGCCTTTTTCCATTTTTGCATCTAAGATAAATTTAGCGCCAACGGCCAGTGATACTTTGCCATCTTTAAAAGTAGATACACGAATTTTAGGGCCTTGTAAGTCAGCTAAAATAGCAATGTGCTTACCTAATTTTTTAGCAATATCACGCACAGCTTGAGCGCGATCTTTGTGATCTTGTGCAACACCGTGTGAAAAGTTCAAACGCACTACGTTTGCACCAGCACGGATTATTTTTTCTAAGTTATTATCTCGATCGGTTGCAGGTCCAAGGGTCGCGACTATTTTTGTGCGTCTAAGCATCAAATTCTCCTGTAGGCTTATTAAATTATAAGCAGGTTGACGGTTTTTCGTTATTTATATATGTCGTTTTACACGCATAATACGGTTTTTATTGGCAGCTAATACATCTATAAAAGCTGTGTAACTTATTATGCTGCCATTATTTTATACAAAATAAATATTACCACATTATGACACCGGTGTCAGATTCCGTCAATGATCGGGCTACATCCAAGCTAGGAAAATTTATCGCCCTCAGTGAATGGTTGTTTGCTATAATCGCGCAGAATGTATGTTCTTATGAACTGTGAATAAGTAATTTATTATCCGCAGTACAGGTTTCATAATATATACGCAGTGGTATCTGTCTCTAGGCTCGCATTTTTAAGTGGCTTGGGTATAATGCGCGCGGTATTATTTTCATTTACTAACCAATAGTTGTTACCGAGGAGGACACTAAATGCAAGTTGCATTAGTCGGGTTAGGCGTTATGGGTAAAAATCTTGCTCTGAACTTGATAGAACAGGGTATGACGCTAGTAGCTTATGATAAAAACCCAGATGCGGGCGAAGAGCTATTAAGCTGTGCTAAATTACAAGGCATGGCAGATCGTCTGCACATTGTGTCTGATTTAGCTGATATGGTAAAACGGTTAACGCCACCTCGCTCAATCTTGTTATTAGTACCAGCAGGTGAGTTAGTTGATAAAGTGTGTAACGAATTAGTTGAAGCGGGTGTTGATTGCGACGACATTATTGTCGATTGCGGAAATAGTAACTATAAAGATGGCATCACGCGTAAACTTAAATATCAAAATAAATTTGAATTTGCCACTATGGGGATTTCTGGCGGTGCAGAAGGTGCTCGTCATGGTCCTGCAATGATGGCAAGTGGTTCAGAAGGTGGCTGGGAGCGTGTCGAGCCATGGTTTGAAAAAGTGGCTGCAAGTTACAAAGGTGAGTCGTGTTTTGCCCGTGTAGGTCAATCTGCCAGTGGTCATTTTGTTAAAATGGTGCACAACGGCATCGAATACGCATTAATGCAATTAATTGCTGAAATGTATCAATTATTGCGTTTAGGCACCAACCGTACACCACATGAAGTTGCTGAAATTTTTAACCAATGGTCTGAAGGATCACTAAATAGCTATTTACTATCTATTTCAAGCCATATCTTATCGTTAGAAACTGACGAAGCGGAAGCCCTTGTTGATTTAATTGACAATAAAGTAGGCGCCAAAGGCACAGGTTTATGGACTGCGCAAAATGCACTAGAACTAGGTATAGCAGTCCCTTCATTGGTAGCTGCAGTTCAAGCGCGTCATCTAACCAATACCGGCGATACACACGCTGCAAAAGAAATGACTTATGCTGCGAAAGCAACGTCACAAGTTGAGCTTGATTTAGACGAACTTAAAGATGCTTTCTTGTTTGCAAGCTTATTGGCATATCGCCAAGGCCTTGCGCTTATTAAAGGCGCATCGCGTGCGCATCAGTGGAAAGTAGACTTATCTAAAACGCTACAAACATGGCGTGCAGGCTGTATTATTCGTGCTGATTATTTAGATAACATTGCTGAGGGTGTTGAGTTTATTGATACCCTTGAAAAAGAGTCACTCGCACTGCGTAAAGTCACAGGTCAAGCTATGATGACCGGATTAGCATTTCCGGTATTAAGCTCAACGCAAACGTATTTCGCCACACTAACTACGCCAAGTAATGGTCATTTAGTACAGGCTCAGCGAGATTACTTTGGTGAGCATGGTATTAAAACCCACAGTGGTGAAGTATGCCATTTAACTGACTTAGTTGATATTGACGCAAAAGTTCGTTAATTAGACTAAACGGTTTAAATAAAAGGCACGCTAATTAGCGTGCCTTTTAGTTTTAAACAATGTTTTTATTGTCAGCAATCCAGCTTAGCGACTCAACTCACCACGTAAGTTATCTTGCATTAGATGGCGAATGGTTTCAATTTCAAGCTTTTGGCTAAACAAGTAATGTAATTTAGTTAAGCATGCTTCCAGTGTCATATCATAGCCACTGATCACACCAATATTGAGTAATGCATTACCTGTTGCATAACCGCCCATATTGACATGACCTTTTAAGCATTGAGTTAGATTGATGATCACCATGCCGCGTTTACTTGCGCTGGCTAGGATCTCTAAAAACTCTGGATCTTGTGGAGCATTACCTACACCAAAGCTCAATAATACCAAGGCTTTGATATTATCGTTTACTAGACTTTTAACCACGGCATGACTGATCCCAGGATACAAGTACAACACCCCAATAGGCTGCGGTGTGATGTTGGTGACTTGTAGTTCATTTTCAACATACGGACTCAACTGCCCCTTGAGTAACTGAATGTTGATACCTGATAAAGCCAGTGGCTCGAGGTTTGGCGAGGCAAAAGCATCAAACCCGTCTGCGTGTGCTTTCGTTGCGCGATTACCACGAAATAGTTGATTATTAAAAAATAAGCTGACTTCTGCGATTGGGTAATTTGCCGCTAAATACATGGCATTGAGTAAATTGACTTGGCCATCAGAGCGTAGCTGTGAAAGGGGAATTTGTGAGCCAGTGACAATTATTGGCTTGGTCAAGTTCTCAAACATAAATGACAGTGCAGATGCGGTATAGGCCATGGTATCTGTACCATGGAGTACCACAAAACCATCATAGTCTTGGTACTTACTTTTAATGTCATCAGCAATTAATTGCCAATGGGCAGGGGACATGTCTGATGAATCAATTAACGGGCAATACTCGTGAATATCGAATAAAGGCATTTCATCACGATTAAATTCAGCATTGTTTACTACGGTTTGTGTTAAAAAGCCATCCGCAGGAATATAACCTCGGCTTGATTTTTTCATGCCAATTGTACCGCCCGTGTATGCGATATAAATACGTTTACGTTTCATAAAAAAGCCCAGTAAAAAAAACTGGGCTTAGTATAACCTGTGCAGATATAGAGTACAGTCGAGAACGACTGATTTACTGAATAACGTTACACACTAAACAACGTGCATAAATTCCTTGCGGATCATTGTAATCTTGTAAGCTTTCAACCTCAGAGGTTAACTGCTTCACTAAGCCATTGATTGACGCTTTATTTGATAATAAATTTTGCAAGCTACTTTGTGAGCCGATAAATGCCTTAACTGATGCATTACCAAATATATCTTGCATTAATTGCTCTTGCCCAGAAAGACTCTGCTTGATGGTTTTAACTTCATAAAAATCAAGTTTAGCAAGTTCAGCGGCAGCTTTTATTGCATCTTGCTTATTACCAAGCTTATCAATTAAGCCTAGCTCTTGTGCTTGGCTTGCAATCCATACACGGCCTTGGGCAATGTTATCGACTTGCTCTGGGGTCATATTCCGTGCTTGTGCAACGACCTCTAAAAAGCGTTGATAGGCATCTTCAACGCTTAATTGAATAACTTGCGCCATCTTTTCATCAAGCGGGCGAGCGATTGATAGGCCACCCATTTCAGTCGTTGCTACACCATCAGAATACACGCCGAGTTTAGCCATCGTGTTTTCAAAGGTCATAAAATTACCAAATACACCAATTGAGCCGGTAATTGTACTTGGTGCAGCCCAAATTTCATTAGCTGCTGATGCAATCCAATAACCGCCAGACGCTGCTACAGAACTCATAGAAGCAATGACAGGCTTGCCTGCTGCTTTAAGGGCCAGTACTTCAGCGCGAATAACTTCAGACGCAAACATGCTGCCACCGCCTGAATCAATACGTAGCACCACGGCTTTTACTTTTTCATCTAAGCGCGCTTTACGTAATAATGCCGCAGTAGAGTCACCCCCAATTTCACCCGCTTTACGTTCGCCGTCAGAAATAGTACCGCGAGCAACAACAACAGCGACTTTTTCAGTTACTGGGTTATCAAACTCAATAGGCGGTTTAATTAATGATAAATATTCATTAAATGAAACTTGATTAAAGGTTTTACCAGTTTCTTCAGTACCTACTAATGCAATCAATTCTTGGCGAACTTGCTGATTCGTTTTTAATGAATCTACCCATTGATGTTCAAGTGCGTACCGACCTGAATCACCATTCACAGCTTGCATTTTTGCAAGGAAGATATCCATAGTTTCATCAAAGTTTGTTTCATCAAATGGGCGTACTGCGGCTACATCTTGCTTGTATTCTTGCCATAAGGCACCTAGCCAAACTCTGTTAGCTTCTTTGGCTGCATCCGACATATCATTACGAATAAATGGTTCAACTGCAGATTTAAATGTGCCAACGCGGAAGATATGCTGTGTGATACCCACCTTCTCTAATGCATCTTTAAAATACAGTGGGTACATAGCAAAACCTTGAATTTCAACACCACCGTAAGGGTGCATTGAGACTTCATTTGCATGAGCCGCAAGGTAATATTGCGCTTGAGAGTAATAATAGCCTGATGCAATTACTTTTTTACCTGTCGCTTTAAAACGATCAAGCGCCTGTGTGATTTGCTTTAATTTATTCAAATGCGCATTCGGCATTTTTTGTAAATCGAGCAAAATGACACTAATACGATCATCTTTAGTTGCTTGGTCAATTACTTCAACAATATCATCGAGTAAAATTTCTGCCGGCTCTTCGTTACCCATTGTGGCATCATTGATGGCTGCTTCAATTGGATCTACGTAGGTTTTTTCTTCTACGATTGGTCCATTGAGGTTGAGCCTGAGCACAGAAGTATCGGCAACTTTAATTTCATCGTCATCACTGGCTATTGAGACAATGAAAAGAATCACAATTAGTACAAATAAAAAATTGAGAACTAAACGACGAGAAAAGTTAATTCCTGCCCAGAGTCCTTTAAACAGCTTTGCAATCAAAATAAATCCTTAGTCTGGTACAACTTATATCTAACTCCATCTTAGCCTAGAATAAAAATTTATTTAACTGTTAAATCGTAACTAAGTATTTATGAATGTCGTTATTTACAACGTTAACGGTCAATACCATACATAATTTAGTGCTTTTGTTGCTTATTACTTGCCATTCAAGCAAAATTCGCTAATGTATAGAGGTTAGACCAGTTAACGGGGCAGAGGATGTTAGAACAACAACTACAATTAAAACACACACAATTACGCAATCGCTTAGTGATGGGGTCAATGCACACTGGGCTTGAAGAGGGGTGGCATAATAGAAAACGACTTCGTGCTTTTTATGAAGCACGCGCTAAAGGTGGTACCGCTATGCTTATCACGGGTGGTTATAGTCCTAATCTGCGTGGTAAGTTAACCCCTATTTCATCCTCATTTAACAGCTATTATGATGTAGTTAAGCATCGTGCCTACACTGACGTTGTACACCAACATGGCGGAAAGATTTGCTTACAATTATTACACGCTGGTCGTTACGCTTATCATCCATTTAATCAAGCCCCGAGTGCAATAAAAGCGCCTATTAACCCTTATACACCAAAGGCGATGTCTGCTGGTGCAATTAAAAAAACCATTAAAGATTTTGCTCAGTCAGCTTATTTAGCGCAAAAGGCAGGTTATGATGGCGTTGAAGTTATGGGCTCAGAAGGTTATCTGATCAATGAGTTTATGGCGCCGCATACCAATAAACGCACAGACGAATACGGGGGAAGTTTAGAAAACCGGATGCGTTTAGCGTTAGACATTGTTAAAGCAGTTCGGGCGAAAGTAGCGAAAGAGTTTTTAATCATCTTTCGTTTATCAGTGATGGATCTGATCCCAAATGGATCAACGCCGCAAGAAGTCACAATTCAAGCTAAAGCGTTAGAGCAGGCTGGTGTTGATATATTTAATACCGGTATTGGTTGGCATGAAGCGCGTGTGCCCACCATTGCCAGTATGGTACCCCCTGGTGCATTTAAAGAAGCATCAAAACGCTTAAAAGAAGTGGTGTCAGTGCCTGTCATTGCGGTAAATAGGATTAACACGCCTGCAATTGCCAATGAAATTTTAACAGCAGGGGATGCAGATTTAATTTCGATGGCACGCCCACTGCTTGCCGATCCTGAGTTTTTTAATAAATACCAATCACAACACAGTGAACAAATTAATATTTGTATCGGCTGTAACCAAGGATGCTTAGATCATGTATTCAAAGGCAAGCGAGCCACTTGTTTAGTAAATCCTCAAGCGGGCTTTGAATTAGATTACCCGCTTGAACACACGCAAAAAGCTAAAAACGTATTGGTCGTTGGTGCTGGCCCTGCGGGGTTATCTGCGAGCTGCTACTTGGCACAAAAAGGCCATACAGTCACACTGATTGATAAAAACACCGATATGGGCGGTCAATTTAATTTAGCAATGCGAATCCCAGGCAAAGAAGATTTTAATCACACCCTTCGGTATTTTATAAACGAACTTGAGCGCCTCAAGGTTACAGTAACGCTCAACACTGCATATACAGATAGTATGCTTGATCAATACGATGATGTTGTTTTTGCCACCGGCGTTCGTCCGCGAGAAGCAAACTTTACCTGCGCTGATGGCAAACGGGTTTTTTCTTATGATGAAGTGATCCGTGGTGAGGTTGAATTGGGGCAGTCGATTGCGATTTTAGGTGCCGGTGGCATTGGTTTTGATATGGTTGCTTTTTTAAGTGAGCATAAAAATCAAACTATCACTGAGTTTAAAACCCAGTGGGGTATTGAGTGCGAGCCAACACCGCATAAAGATAGTCGCCAGCTATTTATGCTCAAACGCAGTGCAGGGCGCTTTGGCGGTGACCTTGGCAAAACCACGGGTTGGATACATCGCCAAGTTGCAAAGCAACATGGTGTAAAACAAATTGCTGACTGTCAGTACCATCACTTTGATTCCCAAGGCTTGAAAATTACAGTAGCAGCAGAGCAGCAAGTTTTACCTGTTGACACAGTCATTGCGTGTATCGGCCAAGTGTCTAACAATGAGGTTATGTCCCAATTAACTGAACATCCAAAAGTACATGTGATTGGTGGGGCTAAGTTAGCGTCAGCAATTGATGCAAAACGAGCTATTTATGAAGCGCTTCAAGTTGCGCGTAAAATTTAGTTGAAATAAACTTTCTGTCGTAGCGGTCTTTGTTTAATACATTTCAAAAGACTAGACTGCTACGATGAATACATTGATCACACTCTATAAAACGTCCCTACAAAAAACGGCCTTGTTTGATGGTCTGCCTGCCTTACTATTTAGATTGATACTCGCGCCTGTTATGATCATCGCGGGTTATAACAAGCTCAATATAAGTGGTGGAGACACGGGCTTTTTTGAATTTTTTCTAGCTTCTCCTGATGTTGTTAGTTGGTTTGGCAATGCTGATTGGGGCTTAGGCTTACCTTTTCCTGACTTACTGGCTTTTTTAGCTGGTTGGAGCGAATTTCTAGGCGGTTGGCTGTTGTTGATTGGTTTATTTACACGCCTAGTGAGTATTCCACTGATGTTTACTATGGTCGTTGCTGCAACCTCTGTACATTGGCACAATGGTTGGTTTGCTATTGCGCCGACCGATCCCGATACCAGTGCTGCTCAAGTACTTGATTGGTTAGCTATTCCCGGTGCTAAAGAAAGCCTCGATAATTCTCGTGAGGTTAAAGATCGCATTGAAAAAATTCGCGATTTAGTTGAAGAGCATGGTTTCCCGGATTACCTATATGAAAAGGGCAAACCCTCCATATTAAATAATGGCATTGAATTTTCAGCCATCTATTTTGCTATGTTACTAAGCTTGTTTTTTACTGGTGGTGGACGCTTTGTGAGTGTGGATCACTGGTTACGAAGAAGGCTCGAATAATCGCGATATTTGTTTGTAAGTTTGCAGCACTCGCTGCAAACTTTCTAACTACTTTCTAACTTTCTAACTTTCTAACTTTCTAACTTTCTAACTTTCTAACTTTCTAACTTTCTAACTTTCTAACTTTCTAACTTTCTTAGCGTTCGCTAACAATGTTATGCTAGTTTCTTTTTAAAGTAGAGAATTGCTATGGACGCTATTGAGCTGTTATTAACTCGCCAATCTGATCCCAAATTAAGTTTCCCTGGACCCAATCAAGCACAATTAGACAACATTAAAAAGGCTGCATTAAAAGTTCCCGATCATGGTGGTTTGGCCCCTTGGCAATTTTTTATTGTAGAAGAAACAGGGCGCGATCGCTTGGGTGAGATTTATTATCAAAGTGCGATTGCAGAACAACAAGATGAAAAAACCATCAGTCGTGCTAAAGAGTTACCGCAGCGAGCACCCATGATCATCATTGCCGTGGCAAAGTATCAAGCGCACCCAAAAGTTCCTCGAATTGAACAAATACAAAGCGCAGGTTGTGCGGTGTTTGCAATGCAACAGGCAGCGTTTGCACAAGGGTTGGCTGGTATTTGGCGTACCGGCTACTTTGCGCAAAGTGCTGCAGTAAAGAATGCACTTGGCCTTGCTGAGCAAGATGAAATTGTCGGTTACCTTTATTTAGGCACTGCGGTTGTTGATTGCACTAAGCCTGCACGACATCACGTCGACGATTTTTTCAGTATATTATAAAGTGAACTTCTCAGCGCCATCATAGTCATACTGTATTAAGGTTGCTTTTGTTACCTTTGCTCCGTTATACGTTGGCTGTGAGAAGCGCTAGGATGCGAACAATAATTCTTCTACGGTTTGTTTTTTAATCTGTTGTTTTTTGTTAGTGTATGGAATGTCTTATAACAATAACGATAAAAAAGACGAGAACAATGGGAAATTTATTTTTACGTGAAAAAGAAAAATGGCTAACGTGGTCTCTATGGGGCTTTGTTGGCGCTGCTATCACTCTTTACACGGCTTTTAGCACACAGACTCCTCATTTAATTGCAATGTCATCAATAGGTATTGTTGTTATTTTAGCGTGGTGGATGCAGCGTACCAGACGATTTGATTTTGGCAGGGCATTTAAAGTGTGCTGCTATGTGTTAGTGCTTAGTATTCTACCTGCATTTATATTGGTTTTAGTACCAAGTGATGATCTCAATCGCTATGACTTAATTTTCCAAGGGCTAAGTTTTGTGACTTTTAGCTTACTTGTGTGTCTATTATGCTCGTGGATTGCGAAACGTCCAAAACAGTATTATTAACTTAGTTTTGCTGTTAGTAGCGTCATTATTACAATTAATTTCGGTTTTTTTATTTTAGGACTTTACAATAAGGCGAGTAACCACTATTATCCGCGCCGTACGGAGAGATGGCAGAGTGGTCGAATGCACCGGTCTTGAAAACCGGCATGGGTTTGTAGCCCATCTAGGGTTCAAATCCCTATCTCTCCACCATATTTAAAAAGCCGCCTTATGGGCGGCTTTTTGCTATCTGGAGTTTAGTATGTCAAAACAAAATCAATTAAATACAGCTCAAAGAATACTCAAACATGTATTGTTGTGGAGTGTATTTGGCTATTGTTACCACAGTGCAATTAATTTATTGGTTAAGATGGCTATCGATTCACAACCTGAGCAGGTATTAATGACTGCAATGGCGTATTGCTTAGGCTTTAATATTTTATCAGCCCATTTGATCACCAAATATGATAAGCATTGGCCAGAAGTAGCAGCAATTTATATTGGCCTTTTTGGCTTGTTAGTGGTCCCTGTAATACTCATAGGTCCGCAAGCATTACTGAGTCGTCCACTCCTTGCTGGTATTTTGATCAGTTTACCTATATTTACTTTTGCGGCGCGCTTCATTAAGCGAAAACTCCCTAAAAACTAATCTTAAAGAAGCCCAAAAGGGCTTTTTTTTATGATAGCATAGGCGCGTCTTTTAACTGATACCAAGGTTATTACGCTTGGTATAAACAAAACGTGAAACACATTATGTCAGATAATTTTACTACAGATGCTGAAAAAGCAAGTTACGGTATTGGCTTACAAATGGGTGAGCAACTTAAAGCAAACCCATTCGAAGGTTTAAACTTAAATTCAGTATTTGCAGGCATGAAAGATGCTTATACGGGTGACGATTTCCAAGTTGAGATCCCTGAGATCCAAGCTGCTTTCGAAAAAATCAACACTGAAATTCAAGCTCGTCGTGAAGAAGAAGCTAAAGTACTCGCAGCTGAAGGTATTGCATTCTTAGAAGAAAATGCAAAGCGTGCTGAAATCACTGTAACTGAGTCAGGTCTTCAATACGAAGTACTTGCAACAGGTGAAGGCGAAAAGCCAACAGCAGAGTCTACAGTGCGTGTTGATTATCACGGTACACTTATCAACGGTACCGTTTTTGATAGCTCTTATGAGCGTGGTCAGCCTGCTGAATTCCCAGTTGGTGGCGTTATCAAAGGTTGGACTGAAGCATTACAAATGATGCCTGTTGGCACTAAATGGCGTATTTATGTTCCTCATGAGCTTGCTTATGGTGAACGTGGCGCAGGTGCAGCGATTGCACCTTTCTCAACGCTTGTATTTGATGTTGAGTTACACGCTATTCTTTAATAGCTTTTTTATGAGCGTTTTATGCTCATAATAAAAAACCACTCTTAATTATTTAAGAGTGGTTTTTTTATAGTCAATTTTTGATTAACCCAGCCATTATAAACACTGAGTTAATCGTGTAATCGGTTAGAAGTAACCACGAACACCGAGTCTAAAGTTTCGCCCTGGTAATGGCGCTTGATCTTTAATAAAGGAGCTGTGTACAAAACCTAATTCATCAGTGATGTTATCAATATTGATATAAAACTGCGTGTCGACAGGGCCGACAGTTAATTGATAATTTGCTTGTGCATCGAATAAGGTATAACCATCAGTCGCTGTTTCATAAGCTGTAATGTCATTTTGTTCAAAGTAATGAGTGCCGGTTAAGTTAAATTGCCAATCACTTATATTATATTGTAATTCTGATCCTAGCTTATTCGCTGGAATTCGAGGTAAATAACCTTCATCATCGGCAAGTTTTGCTGTGGTTGAATCACCAAATACTTTGACCATTGCATTTGAATTTAATTGATAGTGAGCATCAAATTCAATACCGTATAATTTTGCATCTTTACTAACGAATTGATAAACAGCCATACCATCATCGTGGCCTGGCTCTGCAGCCTCAAGGCCGTGTTCTTCATCAAATACTAAGCCTGTGTTTTGCTGATAGTAAAAGTTTTTAATATCGTTATAGAAAAAATTAACGGTATAACCAAAATCACCGCTAAAGCGTCTAAAACCAAAATCAATATTGGTTGATGTTTCTTGTTTGATATTTTCCGGTTCAAAATGAATTTCACCGTCTTCTATCACATAGCCTAAACCTAGCTCATAAGTGCCAGTGGCAATATGTACACCATTAGAAAGCAGCTCTGCAGATAATGGGGCGCGCTCTGAATGTGATACGCTAAGAGACACGTTTTGGCCCGGTGTATATTGCCAAATAGCACCTGCTGAAGCACTTAGGTTAGTAAAACTTTTACTGTAGGCTGTTACTTCATTTTCGTGTTCATCCGTATGCTCATCTTCATGGTCATGGTCATGGTCATGCGCTGAAGCATCAACATTGCTATCAATGGTATAATCTTCTAAACGCGCACCCAGCTCAAGTGTCACATCGCCAAACTGTTGCTCTTCTAAGATAAACAGTGCATGGGTTGTGGTTTTACTCGCTGGTGTAAATGCTTCTTCACCATCAGCGTCGTAGTCAGATTCACTAAAGTGGTAGCCTGCCATACCATGCCAGTTACCTATTTTATGTTCGACATTAAACCGTGCTTCGGTGGTTTCATTACTAAAGATTGTACCAATTGTACCATCTTCAATTTCTGCATGGCGATAGTCAGTATAACCAAGGCGTAAATTAATGGTTTCAATCCAATTATTATGCAATGCATAACTCATAAGACCTTGCCAACGATCTTGTTCTACGCGTGCATAAACAGCTTCTTCTTCACCTTCTTCATGCTCGTGTTCATGTTCATGCTCATGCTCGTGACTATGCGCTGGAATGCCATAATCTGTTTCTATACGCCCATAAGAGAGACCTAACGTTAAATGCTCCCCCACATAGCTAGTACCAAAGTTAACCGTTTGACTGTCAATAAATGTATTTTCAACTGAGGTTGCTGTTTCATGCTCTTCTTCGTCATGCCCCTCATGATCTTCGTGTTCTTCTTCTGGTAAATTGAAGCGCGGAGTTTGGTAGTCATCACCAGTACGTTTGGTACCATCAAAATGGAAGTTAAAATTATTATGACCTGTTTCTAACTTAGCTGCATAAGTATTCGCGTTTGAAACAGTATCGTGGCTGTATTCTACTGCACCGGTTAATTGATCAATGTTATCGGTAGGAATTCGGTTATCAACCACATTAACAACACCGCCAATTGCACCTGAACCATACAATAACGTCGCAGGGCCTCGCAAAACTTCAATCTGTTCAGCAGCTAGGCTGTCGTTTGATGTTGCGTGATCAGGACCAATTCTTGATGCGTCACTGCTGTCTAAACCATTTTGGGTGATTTTAACGCGAGGACCATCTAAGCCACGGATTATCGGGCTTGAAGAGACTGGGCCAAAATAACTCGCATTTACGCCAGGAATGCCTTTTAAGGTTTCACCTAAAGTTGGCTGTGCTTTATTGCGTAGTTCATCGCCGCTAAGTACACTCACCGGTGAAATCATCTCTAAACTATTTTTATGCAGGGCAGAAGCGTAAACCACGACTGTTTCAACTGAAGTTGGAACAAGGGTAATCTGTAATGCTGGACTTGTTTCATTGACTGCAATACGGGCATCAACATAATTGTCTTTACTAATATGCAATTGACTATTAGCGTCGATATTAATACTAAACTGGCCATTATTATCAGTTTTGATTGATTGAGCTTTACCGTGTATATGCACGTCGGCTTGGCTGATCGGTTGGTTTTTATCATCTAGAACTTGGCCTGATACAACCGCGGCATGAGCAGAAAAAGAACTTAGTGCAGTGATAATTGCTGTTGATACTAATGAATGTCGGATCATGGTTACTACATCGTGGCTATTATGTTGTGATATAATATAACACCATCATTTCAGCCAATCAATAATGTTATACCATAACTTTAAAATAAACACATTTTCATTAGTAAGGCTATACTCAAGTAGAAATAATCACTAGTTTGGTGAATGTTATGTCTGATAAAGCCCGGATCTTTAAAGCACGATTTAGCATTGCAGACTTGCGTCAGCAGCGAAATCATCAAGAGGTTTTTACCACCGCGTTAACAAGAAATGAAACGCTCGAGCATTTTGTTTTAAAGCTAGTAGGGTATTGCCTTTTGTCTTACGACAGTAATGCGGTGCTAAATAAACTCTCAGATAGACTGCAGCCAGATGTTGGTATACAAGCGTTGGATGATCATTATAAAACATGGTTAAGTGTGGCTCAGCCCAATCTTGATCAGCTTTTTAAAATAGCGAAACAAGTCGACGAATTATTAATTTTAACGACAAGCAATAGTCAGTGGTTAACTGAGTCTGAGTCACGCTTGAAGTTATTTGCAAATAGCCATATTATCGAAATTGATCAACAGTTTGTAGATGATATTCAAATGGACTTAACGCGTAGTTTAAATTGGGATGTTATTATCGATGAGAATAGCTTAATGATCAGTGATAAAGTGCATTGCTATGAAACAAAACAATTTGATTGGCACTAATAGCAATCGACTTAAATATTTTTCTCTACTAGCGGGTTTATTTAAAGCTCAGAGTAATGTCACCATCGGGTTTGCAGCAGCACAGTAGCACTTCTCCGTCACGTACAAACGCAAGCGGCTCTTCATTGTAAATAACTTGTCCTTGGCTAAGTGTTGCGCGACAAGCACCGCAATAGCCTTCTCGGCATTGAAAAGGGATATCATATTGCTGTTGTTCAAGGCAGTCTAAAAGGGAATGGCAGCCAGTGCTAAATTCAACGCACTGGCTGTTATCTGCAAAGTAAACCTTTGCAGTTTTGTTGCTGCTCATTAGAGATCAAAGTCACCAAAGTCAGACGCATCAACTTGCGAATCAATTTGACCAACAAGATAAGAGCTGATCTCAGCTTCTTGTGGGGCAACTTGTACATTGTCAGACACGAGCCATGAGTTGATCCATGGAATAGGGTTGCTGCTGGTTTTGAATTGTGTTGGCAAGCCTACCGCACTCATACGTGCGTTGGTGATGTATTCAACGTATTGACATAAAATGTCTTTGTTTAAGCCAATCATTGAACCATCTTTAAATAAGTATTCTGCCCATTCTTTTTCCTGCTCAGCCGCATCCACAAACATCTTGATTGCTTCATCACGACACTGCGCAGCAACGATAGCCATCTCTGGATCGTCTTTACCATCTTGCATTATGTTAAGAATATGCTGAGTACCTGATAGGTGAAGGGCTTCATCGCGAGCGATAAGCTTGATAATTTTTGCATTACCTTCCATCAATTCACGCTCTGCAAAGGCGAATGAGCAGGCAAAACTGACATAAAAGCGAATTGCTTCAAGAATGTTTACAGACATCATGGCAAGGTATAACAGCTTTTTAAGTTCAAATAAGCTGATATGAACAGTCTCACCATTGAGGGTATGTTTGCCTTCACCATATAAGTTGTAAATAGCGACTTTATTGATCAGCTCATCATAATACTTAGTTACGGCATCAGCACGTTCGCTGATCTTATCGTTACTGACGATGTCATCAAAAATAAGTTCAGGTGATTGCGTTACGTTACGAATGATATGGGTGTACGAGCGACTATGGATTGTTTCACTAAACGCCCATGTTTCAATCCAAGTTTCAAGCTCTGGGATTGATACGATAGGCAGTAGTGCCACATTGGGTGAACGCCCCTGTACACTATCAAGTAAAGTTTGGTATTTTAAGTTACTCAGGAATATATGTTTTTCGTGCTCTGGTAGGGCTTGAAAATCTAAGCGGTCTTTACTCACATCGACTTCTTCAGGACGCCAAAAGAACGACAGTTGTTTTTCAATTAACTTTTCGAAGATAGGGTACTTCTGTTGATCATAACGCGATACGTTAACGGTTTGGCCGAAAAACATCGGTTCTTGTAATTGGTTATTATGGTTTCGACTAAAAGTAGTATAAGACATAAGATCACTCAAAAAACGAACAGGGTAAAGCGGGCGTATAGCCCGCTTCCAATTTATAATTAGTATTGATTAAATTTTACACGCGCCGCCTGCACAATCATCATCTTCCAGCTCCGGTGTATCATCTTGTGCATCTGATGCGCCATCACGGGTGTTGTGATAGTAAAGGGTTTTAACGCCAAGTTTGTATGCACCTAATAAGTCTTGCAGCAATACCTTCATAGGTACTTTACCACCTTCGAACTTACTTGGATCATAGTTAGTATTTGCAGAGATAGTTTGATCAACAAACTTTTGCATGATACCAACAAGTTCTATGTAACCTTTATTTGATGGGATATCCCACAATAGTTCATAGTTGTCTTTTAAACGCTCATATTCTGGAACAACCTGTTTTAAAATACCATCTTTACTGGCTTTAACACTGATATGGCCGCGAGGTGGCTCAATACCATTGGTTGCATTTGAAATTTGCGATGATGTTTCAGACGGCATTAACGCAGATAACGTTGAATTACGCATACCATGTTCTTTAATATTGGCACGTAACGTATCCCAATCTAAATGCAGTGGTTCATCACAAATTTTATCTAAATCACGCTTGTAAGTATCAGTCGGCATGATCCCTTGTGAATAAGTGGTTTCGTTAAACTTAGGGCAGGCACCACGTTCTTTCGCAAGCTCATTTGACGCTTTCATCAAATAATATTGAATCGCTTCGAACGTTTTATGCGTTAGTGCATTCGCACTGCCATCAGAATAACGCTTACCGTTTTTAGCAAGATAATAGGCATAGTTGATCACACCTATTCCTAAAGTACGACGACCCATAGTGGCATTTCTTGCCGCAGGAACTGGGTAGTCTTGGAAATCAAGTAAGTTATCTAAGGCGCGTACGGCAAGCTCTGCTAATTCTTCAAGTTCATCAAGAGACTCAATCGCACCTAAGTTAAAGGCTGATAGCGTACACAGGGCGATTTCGCCTTCTTCATCATTTACATTGCTAAGCGGTTTAGTTGGTAAGGCAATTTCTAAACATAAGTTAGATTGACGAATTGGCGCAACTTTAGCGATAAATGGGCTGTGTGTATTACAGTGGTCAACATTTTGTAAATAAATACGTCCGGTGCTAGCACGCTCTTGAGCAAACATTGAGAATAACTCAATCGCTTTAATGCGTTTTTTACGTATTGACTCATCTTGCTCATACTGAACATAAAGACGGTCGAACTCATCTTGGTCTTCAAAAAAAGCGTCGTACAGGCCTGGAACGTCTGATGGGCTAAATAATGTAATGTAATCATCTTTGATCAAACGCGCGTACATTAGCTTATTGAACTGCACACCGTAATCTAAATGACGAACACGGTTATCATCAACCCCACGGTTATTTTTAAGCACTAATAAGTTTTCAACTTCTAAATGCCATAGTGGGTAGAAAAGGGTGGCTGCACCACCGCGTACACCACCTTGTGAACAGCTCTTAACTGCTGTTTGAAAGTGCTTATAAAAAGGAATACAACCTGTGTGATACGCTTCGCCATTGCGAATAGGGCTGCCAAGTGCACGAATACGACCGGCATTAATACCAATCCCTGCGCGTTGTGATACATATTTAACGATCGCTGAAGACGTGGCATTGATAGAATCTAGGCTGTCACCACACTCAATGAGGACACATGAACTAAATTGACGAGTAGGTGTACGTACCCCCGCCATAATTGGCGTAGGTAGTGAAATCTTAAACATTGATACCGCATCATAAAAACGCTTGATGTAATCTAAACGTGTTTCTTTTGGGTAATCAGAGAATAAACTTGCGGCAACCAGAATATATAAAAACTGTGCGCTTTCATAAATTTCGCCTGTTACGCGGTTTTGCACTAAATATTTGCCTTCAAGCTGCTTAACTGCAGCGTAGCTGAAGTTTAAATCGCGTGCATGATCTAGGTATTCATCGAGTTGATCAATTTCTTGCTCGGTGTAATCGGCAAGTAGATGAGCATCATAACGCTTATCTTCAACAAGTTTCACGATGTGATCGTATAAGCGTGGCGGCTCAAATTGACCATAGGCTTTTTTGCGTAAATGGAATACGGCTAAACGGGCGGCTAAGTATTGATAATCTGGAGACTCTTTTGAGATCTGATCAGCGGCTGCCTTAATAATCGTTTCATGGATGTCTTCAGTACGAATGCCATCATAAAACTGGATGTGTGATTTTAGCTCAACTTGTGAGACAGACACATTATTTAGACCTTCGGCGGCCCAAGCAATAACGCGATGGATTTTATCTAAATCAAGTGACTCTTTACGGCCGTCACGTTTGCTTACAGATAGCTGTTGGTTCATAGTTTTGCCTGTATTCCTTGGGATATAAAATTTTTTAGTGATACATTTTGCTTAGAATAAATATTTTATTGTCATAAGACTATTCTAGTGCGAATTTAATTGAATAACATTTAGCCACAACATCTGGTGTTCATCAAACTCTGGATCACAAGATAGTGTGGTATGCGATCATTTGCAAGGGGCATAAATGCCCCACATTGTGGATAACTTCGGGATAACACGTTTGTGTTAGTAGCCATTAACCTTTGACCATCTGATTAAAATGAAATTTATAAAAATCAACTCATGATCTATTAAATTTAACCATTTTAAAAATAAATTTAAGCTGCTTTTTTTATCAGCAAACAATGTGCAAAAAATAACACGGTCACAATATATAGTGGTTAATTTTTAGTAAACCACTATATATGGTTAAATGCATCAATGGGTGACTGCCAATTAAAATCAGCTTGCCAGCTCAGTGCTTCCTCTTCACTGGGTATATAGCCCCACAAAGCTGTGGCACTGTGCATGTTCGCTGCTTTAGCTGCAATAATGTCGCGCTCGGCATCACCAATGTACAAGCAGCGGCTTGGATCTACATCTAATAGTTGCGCTGTATGCAGTAAAGGTAACGGTGAGGGTTTTGCCACATTTAAAGTGTCGCCACACACGATTGCCTGTGCATCATTTAGCTCAGTGATTGCGGCGACTAAAGGGGTAGTCAAAAATTCAGGCTTATTGGTCATGATCCCCCATTTGATCTGCTGTTGTTCAAGTGCAATCAATAACTGTGCAATACCTGTGAAACACTGACTATGGGTGGCAATATTATCAGCGTATGAATCAAGTAATTGCTGGCGTAAATCCATTTGTTTAGTTTGGTTATGCCAATGCTGCCCGAATCCCGCTTCGAGTAGAGCCATAGCGCCATTAGAAGCCGCAGGGCGATAGATATGTGAATCTACAGCTGGAAAGTTATGATCTATTAATACGTTATTCAGTGCGGCACCTAAATCATCTGCAGTGTCGAGCAGTGTACCGTCAAGATCAAAAATAAAAGCATCGTAATCAATTGCAGGTGCTGCTGTATTAAACCCAGCCATTACGCAAGTTTCTCAAAGTGGAGAATATAATTAACGCTAACATCGGTATTTAAACTGTATTGCTTTGATAGTGGGTTATAGCTTAGACCAGCACTCGTTCGTACTTTAAGTCCCGCTTGTTCTGCCCATGCAATAAGTTGTGCAGGTTTGATAAATTTTTTGTGATCGTGTGTGCCTTCTGGCACCATCTTCAATAACTTTTCTGCACCAATAATGGCATACAGATACGCTTTGGGGGTTTTATTAAGGGTAGAAAAAAATACATCGGCACCAGGTTTTGCTAAGGTGGCTACTGCTTGAATGATAGAAGCAGGATCAGGAACATGCTCTAACATTTCCATGCAAGTTATAGTATCAAAGCGAGCAGGGTGCTCAGTAGCGAACTGTTCAGCAGGTACTTTAATATAGTTAACTTTCACACCGGTTTCTAAACTATGTAGTTTAGCAACGGTTAATGGCTCTTGGCCCATATCGATGCCGGTAACGTGTGCGCCCATGCGAGCCATACTTTCACTGAGGATGCCACCTCCACAGCCTACATCCAGCGTTACTTTATCAAATAAGCCATTGGCTTTATCAGCAATAAAGTCTAAGCGTAATGGGTTAATTTCATGAAGAGGTTTAAACTCTCCTTCGCGATCCCACCATCGCTCCGCGATGGATTCAAACTTTGCAATTTCTGCACTATCTACATTCTGATGTTCGGTCATAAAAAACTTCCTCGTCAATCTGAGGCCATTATATAGGGGGAAATTAATAAATCGCAAAGATTTAGCGCCTGTAAATTTAAATTAATTGTGGTAGCATGACTTGGTAATAATAACTACATACCCGCAAGCGCCCATATATGGCACTTTGTGGGTATATACTGAAGGAATGTGATATCAAATGACTGATTTCGCCAATGAAATTCTGCCAGTCAATATTGAAGACGAGTTAAAAAACTCCTATTTAGATTACGCAATGAGCGTAATCGTAGGACGAGCACTGCCAGACGTACGTGATGGATTAAAACCTGTTCACCGCCGCGTTTTATTTGCTATGAACGAGCTTAATAATGATTGGAATAAGCCTTACAAAAAATCAGCCCGTGTGGTTGGTGACGTAATTGGTAAATACCATCCCCATGGCGATAGCGCAGTGTACGACACCATTGTACGTATGGCTCAGCCTTTCTCTTTACGTTATATGTTAGTTGACGGCCAAGGTAACTTTGGTTCTGTTGATGGTGATTCTGCAGCAGCAATGCGTTATACCGAAGTTCGTATGGCGAAAATGTCTCATGAGCTATTAGCAGATCTTGAAAAAGAGACGGTTGATTTTGTGCCTAACTATGATGGTACAGAGCAAATTCCTGACGTATTACCAACTAAAGTACCTAACTTATTGGTTAATGGTTCTTCGGGTATTGCCGTAGGTATGGCGACCAACATTCCTCCTCATAACTTAACAGAAGTTGTGAACGGGTGTTTAGCACTCATTCAAAACCCTGAATTGACCATTCACGAATTGATGGAATATATCCCGGGTCCAGATTTCCCAACTGCGGCGATTATTAACGGTAAAAAAGGCATTGAACAAGCCTATTTAACGGGTCGTGGTAAAGTGTACATGCGTGCCCGTGCTGAGATTGAAGTGGATGAGAAAAGTGGTCGCGAAACGATCATTGTTCACGAAATTCCTTATCAAGTTAATAAAGCCCGTTTAATAGAAAAAATTGCTGAGCTTGTTAAAGAGAAGAAGATCGAGGGAATTAGCGCATTACGTGATGAATCAGATAAAGACGGTATGCGTATCGTTATTGAGATCAAACGTGGTGACGTAGGCGAAGTAATCTTAAACAATCTTTATGCACAAACGCAGTTACAAACTGTGTTTGGTATGAATATGGTTGCGCTGATCAACAATCAACCTAAGTGTTTCAACTTAAAAGAAATGCTTGAAGAGTTTATTATTCATCGCCGCGAAGTTGTTACCCGCCGTACGGTATTTGATTTACGTAAAGCCCGTGATCGCGCGCACATGCTTGAAGGTTTAGCAATCGCCCTTGCTAACATCGACCCAATTATCGAGCTTATTCGTAACTCACCTACGCCAGCCGAAGCAAAAGTTGCCTTAGCATCACGTCCGTGGGAATTGGGTAATGTTAAAGCCATGCTTGAAAAAGCGGGCGAAGCCAATGTCGCACGTCCTGATTGGTTAGCTGATGACTTGGGTATTCGTGATGGTCAGTATTATATTTCTGAGCAACAAGCCCAAGCTATCCTAGATTTACGTCTACACAAGCTAACCGGCCTTGAGCATGAAAAGATTCTAAGCGAATACCAAACGTTATTAGATTTAATTGCTGAGCTTTTATATATTCTTGCTTCTCCTGAGCGTTTAATGGAAGTTATTCGCGATGAGCTTGTTGAAATTAAAGAGCAATACGGTGATGAGCGTCGTACAGAAATTAATGCCGCGGCTCACGATATTAGCCTTGAAGACTTGATCACAGAAGAAGATGTAGTCGTAACCTTATCACACGAAGGATATGTGAAGTATCAGCCATTGTCTGATTACGAAGCACAACGTCGTGGTGGTAAAGGTAAGTCAGCAACCAAGATGAAAGATGAAGATTTCATCGAGCGTCTACTGGTTGCGAACACTCACGATACTATTTTATGTTTCTCAACGGCAGGGCGCTTATACTGGCTTAAAGTGTATCAATTACCGCTTGCAAGCCGTGCTGCGCGTGGTAAGCCAATTGTTAACTTATTGCCACTTGAAGCAGATGAACGTATTACTGCAATCTTACCAGTACGTGAGTACGAAGAAGATAAATACATCTTTATGGCAACTGCATTCGGTACGGTTAAGAAAACGCCATTAACTGCATACAGTCGCCAGCGTGCAAGTGGTATTATCGCTGTTAATCTGAATGAAGGTGATAGCCTCATCGGTGTTGATATTACCGATGGTAGCAATGAAATCATGCTATTTACCGATGCAGGTAAAGTGGTACGCTTTAAAGAAGCAGAAGAGTCACCGGTATTAGATGAAAACGGTAACCCAGTGCTTGACGAAAACGGTAACCCGGAAATTAAGTTCAAGGGTGTGCGCCAGATGGGCCGTACAGCCACCGGTGTTCGTGGTATCAAGATGGCTGAAGGCCAACGTGTTGTCTCGTTAATTGTACCTAAGACTGATGGTGCTATCTTAACTGTGACTGAAAACGGTTATGGTAAACGTACGCTGCTTGAAGATTACCCATCGAAGAGTCGTGCGACTCAAGGTGTGGTATCAATCAAAGTATCAGAGCGTAACGGCGCCGTTGTTGGTGCAGTACAGGTTGATGAAAACGACGAAATCATGATTATCTCTAATCGTGGTACCCTTGTTCGAACACGTGTTAAAGAAGTTTCTACCGTTGGGCGTAATACTCAAGGTGTTATTTTGATAAGAACTATTGACGAAGAGCAAGTAGTTGGTTTACAACGTATCGAAGAAATTGAAATCGATGAGCTTGAAGCTATTGAAGGCGAAAGCGTCGAAGTAGTCGAAACGGTTAATGATGAAACTGGTGATAATCCACCGGCTGAATAAACTGACCAATAAAAAGCGGCTTCGGCCGCTTTTTTTATGGTTAAAAAACTTAAGTAATTACTGGAATGAGGAAAGGTAATGAATAAATATAATTTTTGTGCGGGTCCTGCTATGTTGCCTCCAGCTGTTATGGAGAAGGCACAAAAAGAATTTCGTGATTGGCAAGATTTAGGTGTCTCGGTGATGGAAATTAGTCACCGCAGTAAAGAGTTTTTGGCTCTTACAGAAAAATGTGAAGCAAGCCTTCGCCGACTCATGAATATTAGTGATGAATTTGAAGTGTTATTTATGCACGGTGGTGGCCGTGGTCAGTTTGCTGCAGTACCGCTAAATTTACATGTCGATAATAAAACCGCCGTGTATTGTGAGAACGGTGTTTGGTCTAAAGGGGCTGTTGACGAAGCAGTTAAATTTACCGCAGTTACTGAGCTTGATGTACGTAATGACACTAGCGAGCAATTTTCTATCAAGCCAGTAAGCGAATGGCAGTTTCCTGCTGATCCGTCATACATCCATTATTGTCCAAATGAAACCATAGACGGCATAGAGGTATTTGATGTACCTAGTCACCCAACTGCACCGATCGTTGCAGATATGTCATCTACCATTTTGTCTCGTGAATTTGATGTTGACCAGTTTGATTTAATTTACGCTGGTGCGCAAAAAAATATTGGCCCATCAGGCCTTGCCATTGTGATCATTCGTAAAACTTTGCTTGAGCGTGAAGGGGTGGCAAAACCAGGTATATTCGATTATGCACTGGAAGTAAAACAAGGCAGCATGTACAACACGCCACCTACGTTTGCTTGGTACTTAGCGGCAGAAGTATTTGAATGGCTTGAGCAAAATGGCGGTGTAAAAGCCATGGAGCAGCACAATATTGCTAAAGCTGAGTTACTTTATGGCTTTATAGACGAGTCGCCATTTTACAATAATAAAGTGGCAAAGCATTGTCGTTCACGTATGAATGTTCCATTTTGGTTAAACGATGAAAGCTTAAATGCAGCGTTTTTAGCTCAAGCGAAAGAAGCAGGCTTATTGGCCCTTGAAGGCCACCGTATTGTTGGTGGTATGCGTGCAAGTATTTACAACGCCATGCCACTTGAAGGCGTACAAGCGTTAGTTGACTTTATGGCACAGTTTGCCAAGGAGAACAGCTAATGGAACAACTTCGTTTAGAGCCAATTAATAAAGTAAACGGCAGTGTAACGCTACCTGGTTCAAAGAGTCTTTCAAACCGTATCTTATTATTGGCTGCCTTAGCTAAAGGCACTACAGTTGTAGAAAACTTACTCGATAGCGATGACATTCGTCATATGCTAGGTGCACTTAAACAATTAGGTGTACAAGTCAGCCTAAATGACGATAAAACCGTAGCCACAGTACAGGGGGTAGGCGGGCAGTTTTTAACGCCATCTGAACCTTTGTTTTTAGGTAATGCGGGTACTGCATATCGTCCACTTACCGCGGTTCTTGCCGCTGTTAAAGGTGACTATGAGTTAATTGGCGAACCGCGTATGGAAGAGCGCCCAATTGGTCATTTAGTTGATGCCCTACAAGCGCTCGGTGGTGACGTTCGTTATTTAAAGAATAAAGATTATCCACCACTTAAAATTGTGGGCGGGCAAATAAACGGCGGCAACGTTGAAATTGATGGCAGTATCTCGAGTCAATTTTTAACAGCATTATTAATGGCAGCCCCGTTATTTAATGGCGATACCAATATCACCATTAAAGGCACTTTAGTTTCAAAACCTTATATTGATATCACGCTTGATGTCATGGCGCGCTTTGGCATTTCGGTTACACACGATGACTATAAAACCTTTACCGTGAAAGGCGCGCAGCAATATCAAGCTGTTGAGCGTATTATGGTTGAAGGGGATGCGTCATCGGCGTCTTATTTTGTTGCGGCAGCTGCAATTGCAGGTGGTGAAATTGAAATTAAAGGCGTTGGTGCAAAATCAGTGCAAGGCGATATCGGGTTTGCCAAAGTGATGGAGCAGGTGGGCGCTAAGATTGATTGGTATGACGAGCGTCTAGTTGTGCGCAAAGGCCAATTGAAAGGTGTTGATATCGATGCTAATGCAATTCCAGATGCGGCCATGACACTTGCAACAGTGGCGTTATTTGCTGATGGTCCAACCGCTATTCGCAATATTTATAATTGGCGCGTAAAAGAAACCGATCGCTTACATGCGATGGCTACAGAACTGCGTAAAGTGGGGGCTGAGGTTGTTGAAGGTGAAGATTTCATCGAAATTACACCGCCTAAGCACTTTAATGACGTGGCAATTGATACCTATGATGATCACCGTATCGCTATGTGTTTTGCCATGGTTGCAGTCGGTGGTAAGCCTATTACCATTAACGATCCAAAGTGTACATATAAAACATTTCCGACGTTTTTCAATGTGCTAGCATCGGTCAGTCAATAAGCAACAGGCATTGAAATATAAAAAGTTACATACAAAAAGCGGATCTATTGAAATAAGTAACGTATAATGTCGCAGTTTAATTTTGGTGTGCATTGCAGGAGGTTTAAATGCAGGCGTTATTAATGCCCGTGATCACCGTTGATGGCCCAAGTGGTTCAGGTAAAGGAACTGTTTGTCGCTTGTTAGCCGATAAATTAGGGTGGGATGTACTGGATAGTGGCGCGATTTATCGCGTATTAGCACTAGCAGCACTTCATCACCAAATTGCACTCGACAACGAAGAGGCCTTAGTGCCTTTAGCTGCTAACTTAGATGTGCAGTTTTTAGTTGATAGTCACACTAATACTGGAAAAGTGATTCTAGAAGGTGAAGATGTATCAACCACAATTCGTAATGAAAATGTAGGAGCCGCAGCGTCAAAAGTTGCTGCTTTACCACGGGTAAGAGAAGCATTATTACGTCGTCAGCGTGCATTTCGAACAGAAAATGGTTTAATTGCTGATGGCCGTGATATGGGCACTGTGGTATTCCCAGATGCACCATTAAAAATTTATTTGACCGCCAGCGCGCAAGAACGTGCGCGTAGACGATTTGTTGAGTTGAATGAACGCGGTCTTGATGTTACACTAAGTGGTCTATTAGAAGATATTCAAGCTCGTGATGACCGCGATATGAATCGTGCCGTTGCGCCGCTTGTGCCAGCTGATGATGCCATTGAACTCGATACTAGTGAGCTCAATGCCCAGCAAGTGTTTGATAAAGTTATGACTTTAGTAGACGCTGCGATTATCAATGGTAAGCTTCCTAAGCGACGATAAACACATTTTTCGCACCAGCAGGATGCCAGTGCTATTTTAACAACCCCATGCAGCATGGTTGCTTATTGGTATTAATATATGAGACGTATATTCGTATGTCAGAAAATTTTGCGCAGTTATTTGAAGAAAGCTTAAAGGGTTTTGAAGCAGAGCAAGGCTCTATCGTTAAAGGTACAGTAATCTCAATCGAGAACAACATTGTACTTGTAGATGCTGGTCTTAAATCAGAAAGTGCTATCCCTGCAGAGCAGTTCAAAAATGCTGCTGGTGAGCTAGAAGTTGCTGTTGGCGACGAAGTAGATGTTGCACTAGATGCAATCGAAGACGGTTTCGGTGAAACTATCCTTTCTCGTGAGAAAGCGAAGCGTCACGAAGCGTGGATCCGTCTTGAGAAAGCATGTGAAGAGCAAGAGACTGTTACTGGTGTTATCAACGGTAAAGTTAAAGGCGGTTTCACAGTTGAAGTTGATTCAATCCGTGCTTTCCTACCTGGTTCACTTGTTGATGTTCGTCCAGTACGTGACACAACTCACCTTGAAGGCAAAGAGCTTGAGTTTAAAGTAATCAAGCTTGATCAAAAACGTAACAACGTTGTTGTTTCACGTCGTGCAGTTATCGAATCAGAGAACTCACAAGAGCGTGAAGAACTTCTTGCTAACCTTGTTGAAGGTCAAGAAGTTAAAGGTATCGTTAAGAACCTTACTGACTACGGTGCATTCGTTGATCTTGGTGGTGTTGATGGTCTACTACACATCACTGACATGGCGTGGAAGCGTGTTAAGCACCCTTCAGAAATCGTTAATGTTGGCGACGAAATCGCAGTTAAAGTTCTTAAATTCGACAAAGATAAAACTCGTGTATCTCTAGGCCTTAAACAGCTTGGCGAAGATCCATGGGCAGCTATCGCTGGTCGTTACCCAGAAGGTTCTAAACTTTCTGGCCGTGTAACTAACCTTACTGATTACGGTTGCTTCGTAGAAATCGAAGAAGGCGTTGAAGGTCTAGTACACGTTTCTGAAATGGATTGGACTAACAAGAACATCCACCCTTCAAAAGTTGTTTCACTAGGTGACACTGTTGAAGTTATGGTTCTTGAAATCGACGAAGAACGTCGTCGTATTTCTCTTGGTCTTAAGCAATGTATTGCTAATCCTTGGCAAGAATTTGCTCGTCTTCAAAACAAAGGCGACCAAGTTACTGGTAAGATCAAATCAATCACTGACTTCGGTATCTTTATCGGTCTTGACGGTGGTATTGACGGTCTTGTACACCTTTCAGACATTTCTTGGAATACACCTGGCGAAGACGCTGTACGTGAATTCAAGAAAGGCGACGAAATCACTGCTATCGTATTGCAAGTTGACCCAGAGCGTGAACGTATCTCTCTAGGTGTTAAGCAAATCGAAGCTGACCCATTCAATAACTACCTTGATGCAAACAAAAAAGGTGCTATTGTTAAAGGTAAAGTGACTGAAGTTGATGCGAAAGGCGCAACTGTTGAACTTATCGAAGGCGTTGAAGGTTACATCCGTGTAGCTGATATCGCTCAAGAGCGCGTTGAAGATGCAACTACTGTTGTTTCTGTAGGCGACGAGATTGAAGTGAAATATGTTGGTGTTGATCGTAAAAACCGCACTTTAAGCCTTTCAGTTAAAGCTCTTTTCGAAGCAGAAGAGAAAGAAGTACTAGAAAAGCTTAAGAAAGAAGAGCCAGTGTTCGAAAACGCAATGGCAGCTGCATTCGCAAATGCACAAAAAGACTAATTAATCAGTCTTAATTGGAAGGGCAGTGTTGCCCTTCCTTTATCTCTTTTTAAGGAAACGTTATGACTAAGTCAGAATTGATAGAACAATTAGCCGAGCAACATGCACATGTCCCTGTGAAAGATGTTGAAAATGCTGTTAAAGAAATTCTTGAACAAATGGCCGGCTCATTATCAAGCTCAGATCGCATCGAGATCCGTGGCTTTGGTAGTTTCTCATTACACTTTCGTTCACCGCGCACTGGTCGTAACCCTAAGACGGGCGACACTGTTGAGCTTGAAGGTAAGCACGTACCACATTTTAAACCAGGCAAAGAATTACGAGATCGCGTAAACGCGAGTATTGCCTAGTTACTTAGTTGGAGTAGTTACTTGTTTAGGGTATTAAAAATTATCCTGGTAGCAATATGCTTAATTTTTGCATTTGTGCTTGGTTCGCAAAATCCGCAGTTAGTGCAAATCAATTATATTATTGCCAGCAATACTTTACCCCTCGCAATGATAATAAGTATCTGCTTTGCTTTAGGTGTCGCAATTGGTTGTTTTATTAGCTTTAAATTGTTTTCGCAATTGAAGTGGCAAAACTATCGTTTGAAAAAAAAGTTAGCGCCTGAAAAAGACAATAATAAGCTTGTTGCTAATAAAGACACCTAACTATGATTGAGCTTTTGTTTTTACTTTTACCTGTTGCGGCTGGTTATGGCTGGATCATGGGTAAAAACAGTGCTAAAAACCAAGCTCATCAACTTAATCGTCAGATCACCTCTGAATACAGTAAAGGCTTAAAGTTTTTACTCGACAGAGAAGAAGACCAAGGTCTTGAACATCTCATCAATTTGCTTGAAGTTGCAGCAGATTCTGTTGAGCATTATTCAACACTGGCCACAATGTTTCGCCGCCGCGGTGAATTAGATCGCGCAATAAAAATCCACGAGTTACTCCTTAAACACCCAAGCCTTAACGAACAGCAAGCTGCGACTAGCCGCCTTGAACTTGCTGAAGACTATATTATGGCCGGGCTACTTGATGGCGCAGAAGAACACCTTGTTTGGTTAGTTAAAGCACATCATAGTGATGCGTTAGAGCCGATCCTTAATCTATATTCACAAACACGTGAATGGGAAAAAGGTATCAATATGTTTGAAGCACACAGCGATTTATTTTCTAAACCGCAACACTTTAAGGCCATCGCTAATTTTTATTGTGAAGCTGCCTTAATAGAAAATGATCCGCAAATTATGCGCAAAGCAATAAGCCTCAATCAAAAAGCGATTCGCCCATTATATGAACTTGGTAAGTCAGCGTTTGCAAAAGAAGATTATGTAAAAGCGATTTATTACTGGCGAGAGCTGATCTGCAATTTTACCTTCTTTGCGCCCTTGTTTATTGATGACTTAGCGCATAGTTACGAGCAATTAAACTTAACTCACCAATTTCATGAATTATTGCTGCAATTGCTTGATAAAGGCGGTGTACTAATAAAAATAAAACACTGTAAAGCATTACTCGAGCAAGGTCATACCGAGCAAGCAATCAAATTTTTAACTGATAGTTTAAAACGCCAGCCGACTATTCGCGGCTTTAGTTTTTTATTACAGCTATTAGCAAAACAAAATAATGATATTAAAGAAGTGTTAGATCAAATAGATAAATTGGTAACCTCTTATATTGCAACAAAGCCAGATTTTCAGTGCCAACACTGCGGTTTTACTAGCCACACCATTTATTGGGTTTGCCCGTCGTGTAAACATTGGGAAACCATAGTCCCAAGCCGTGGCTTAGACGGTTTTTAATTTTACTTATAATTTCAATTCGTTTTAGGAAAGTTATGTCTCTCGAACAATCTAAAAAAGTTCTTATCGCCCTTGATTATGATGATCAGCAAACAGCATTAAATTTTGTTAAACAACTTTCCCCTGATACTTGCCGTTTAAAAGTCGGAAAAGAAATGTTCACTTATTTTGGACCTACGTTTGTCAAACAGCTGATTGATTTAGGCTTTGACGTATTCTTAGATCTTAAATTTCATGACATTCCAAACACAGTAGCAAAAGCGGTTACTGCAGCGGCCAAAATGGGTGTTTGGATGGTTAATGTTCACGCCAGTGGCGGTGTCGAAATGATGACTAAAGCCAAACAAGCGCTTGAGCAATTTGGTGATAAAGCGCCACTGTTAATTGCGGTTACTGTTTTAACCAGCATGGATGCTGCAGAGCTTACTCGTTTAGGGGTTGATAAAACCCCAGAAGAGCAGGTTATTTATTTAGCAAAACTTGCAAAAGAATCAGGCCTTGACGGGGTAGTGTGCTCAGCACAAGAAGCGAAGAAATTAAAAGCGGAACTTGGCGCAGACTTTAAACTAGTGACCCCAGGTATTCGCCCTGCAGGCAGCGATGCAGGTGACCAAAAGCGCATCATGACACCAAAACAAGCTGTAGAAGATGGCAGCGACTATTTAGTTGTAGGCCGCCCAATCACCCAATCGGCTGACCCAGTTGCGGTTCTTAAAGAAATTAATGACTCGATAAAATAAACAAGCGTTATTTTTATTAGTACTATTACTAATAAAAAGAGCAAAGTTTTTACTTTGCTCTTTTTGTTTCTGGGTATACAAACTTAATAACTTGGCGATGAATAGGTTAGAATTTGGAATTTGGCAGTTGCAGATGGTCGGCACGAGCCTGTAGAATAACTCGATTTTAATTTATTTTTATTGGTGGTTTAACCATGCCAATACTAAGCGCTAAGTTTCCCTCATTTACTTCTCATTCCCTTCTCTTTGTGCAAAAAACTTAGTAATTTATTCACAAAGAGGTTAAGAGGCGCTGCGCTTAAGAGTAATACAGATTCTAGGTTCAAAAGTATTTGCGCGCCTGAGGACACTACTACCTAATAGCCAACGCTTTTCACCTAACAGTGGATTTAGATCACTGGATACGCTGAAGGGTAAGAATTTGCTACTGACGTAAACCTCGCACAAGGCAATGACAACTTGGCTTCACAAGGTTTAGCGTCATTGAGAGATATTTGGAGCAATATTCATTACGGGAGATAAACCGCCCATTGTACTTCCTGTTAATAAAAAAGTGCATGATCGGTGGTGTGGGGGCTGGAAGAGACTTCCAGGCTACCCGATTATGCTTTGGTTTCCGCTACGCTAAGCTCTTCAATAATATACTCCACAACCTCCGACAGGTATGAGAAAGGCTGCTCCCCATTAAAAACTTTTTCACAATCCTCTGAGTTTGCTTTAGTAACTAAAGTTTTGTCATTACTCTTTGGCACATACTTAAGAATTACTTTATCAGATTTTGATAAAACCCATAATTGATATACAAATTGAGAAGCATGTAACGCTCGCTGTAAAGATAAATCATCTGTAACATCACACAGTTTAGCAAATGCTTTATCAGTGGTTATTTCTAACTCAGTAACCTCAAATCCTTGCGACGCAGCACCAACACAAAATTGAAATGATTCATCATCTTCTTTTCTTTTGAATCCTTTACAGTGTGAAGATAATGAATCGGCATTATCTAGCACGAAGATTGTTTGTGATGTCCTAACTGCTGAGAACAATAAGAATACTGCTTGTGCGACAGCGAAAAGTTCTTCTCTAGTTAGAGTGATCTCATGTTGGTTTCTTGAGCCATATTTGCAAACAATATGATTATCATCAGTGTTGACAGAGAAGTGTTGTGCGATGTTTCGCCATTGATTCAGCGGAACCATCCAAGGTGGAAGCGTAAATATGTTATCGTCTTCTAGTTTGCTTGATAGTTGGTTTACTACTTTACCTAAACTCATTGATGCAACTTGCGAGTATGATACTTCAGCACCATTAAAAGATGAAACAAGATGGAAAAGTTCTTTAAGATATACTTGAAGGGTACCTTCAATTACAGCCCCTATATTTCGAAGTAGCTCATATGCATAATCGTCTAGCGGTAACTCAGACTTATGATATTCAAACTTAGCTGCACTCCAATAAAGTGATAATGCTTTGCCGATACTTTGCTCCCATTGAGCAACTATTTCAGCACCTTTGTTTCATCTTTTGCTAAGACGTTACGCCTCATATCAAGCGTTTTTTCGTAAACAGATTTCGACCAGTCATTCATTTTTACTTTTGTTACGTTGACCGATTCGACAGTTAACAGATCTAATCCATATCGCTTGAGCATGCTTTGATTCTCAAACTCACCGATTAGAGCTTCATTTATTGAACCTCTAATATCTTCTGTTGTATAACCAGCCTCATAAGCCTGCAACAGAGGGCTAAATGCTCTTACGCCTTCTAATAATCGACTATAACTCAATTAAAATCTCTTTCTCATAAAAACATAATAGTATATTGAACACCATTGTGGTGGTTTATAACACACCAAAGCGGCGTATATTACATACCCTGATAATTTCACCAAAAATTACTTTTGTAAACAGTTAATTAAAATCGCTAAAATACAAGGGGTATTATTTTTCACCAAAACGGCGGTTAATAATGTTATTGGACAAAATTAGGCTTCTACTCAAAGAAGTAGGAATAAATTTAACTTTTTAGTGTCTGCTTCGCGCTCATTGCTGTCATTGGTGCTTATAAAACAAAAAAGAGCAAAGTTTTCACTTTACTCTTTTCTATATCAATATTAAATTTACCGCTGACCGCTGACCGCTGACCGCTGACCGCTGACCGCTGACCGCTGACCGCTGACCGCTGACCGCTTACTTAACCCTAATAGCCTTTGCTTCAATATCAATTAAACCTTGCTTAAACAAACCACCAATGGCTTTTTTGTAGTTTGCTTTGCTGGTAGAGAACACCTTTTTAATAAGTTCAGGATCGGATTTATCGCCAATGGCGAGCACGCCACCTTCTTGTTTTAACTTATCCATGATCTTTTCGCCAAGCTCGCTTACTTTAGCCATGCCTGGTTTTTCTAGGATAACGTCAATCTTACCGTCTTCACGTACTTTTTGAACATAACCTGTTAAACGTTGGCCTACAAACATGTTTTTAAATACCATGTTATAGAAGATCACCCCAAAGTGAGCTTCTTCAATAATAACCTTGTAACCAATGTCTGTTTTTCCTGCCACAATAAGTTGCACTTCTTGCAGTGGTGCATACTCAGGCTCTGTTTTATTCAGAAAACGATTAAAGTTATTAGATGCACAAATACGGCCGCTGGCATTATCTAAATATAAACGCACGAGGTAAGAATAACCTTCCTGCATTCTTGGTTTTTGTTCGTTGAATGGGGCAAGTACGTCTTTTTCAAGTCCCCAATCTAAGAAAGCACCAATGCTGTTTATTTCTTTAACACGAAGTAGGGCGTATTCACCCACTTGAGCTAGCGGCTTTTTCGTTGTCGCAGTGGCGAGATTAGCGTTATCTAAAAAGATAAACACACTAACACTGTCGCCAGCTTCAAGTTCATGTTTAATTTCATGACTTGGTAGAAAAACTTCGCCTAGCTCATGGCCGTCGAGGTACGCGCCTTCGTTACTTACTTCGTTTACAAATAAGGTTTGGGTAGTTCCGAGGTAACTCATTTTTATTCCTGTTCTGGCTTTTTACGGCGGCGCATAGGCGCATCACCATCAATGTTTAACGGCGCTTTTATTGGTGCTTGAGGCTGCTTTGGTTTCACTTTACGTTTAGTAACTGACTTAGCTTTAGGCTTGGCTTTTTGCGAAGTTGCTTTTCCTGCGACTGGTTTTGCTTCTCGCAATCCTTTGAATTTGCCCGTTAAACCTGCCACTGTATGAAATTCAAGCTCATCATTTAAAAAGGATTTAATGGCTTTATAGCTTGGCCAATCTTTAGGGCCTACTAAAGAAATAGCCGTTCCTTTAAAGCCTGCGCGACCGGTACGACCGATGCGGTGTACGTATTCTTCAGCATGTTTTGGTAAATCAAAATTAATTACATGGGTGACGCTTAATAAATCAAGGCCACGAGATGCAACATCAGTGGTGATTAAAATTTTAAAGTTTTCGCGGCTAAAAGCGTCCATGATATCGAGACGTTTACTTTGCGTTAGATCACCGGCGAGCGCTTGTGCTTTTAAACCTTTACTGAGCAATAATTCACTTAAACGTGTGGTATCAGCGCGTGTGGCCGTAAAAATAATACATTGACCAACATTATCCTGTTTTACAAAGTGTTCAAGCAAGGCTTCTTTATGATCTAAGTGATCTGCTAAATATAAGCTTTGCTTGATATCTGAATGCTGCTCGTTTGCTGCACTGAGCATAATTTGCTTTGGATTTTTTAATAAATTGCGAGAGAGCGCATCAACTTGAGCATGATCTAAGGTTGCAGAAAATAACAGAGTCTGGCGCAAGCGGTGATCGGCCAATTCGTTGATCATTTTAAGTTGTTCGGTAAAACCTAAATCTAAAATACGGTCGGCTTCATCAAAAATTAACAGCTCCAACCCACTTAACTGCAACGAGCGCTGGGTTAAGTGATCGGCTAATCGCCCTGGTGTGGCAATAACAAAATGTGGGTCATTACGCAGTGCTTTAATTTGATCATTAAAGTTTTCACCGCCAAGAATTTTAACGGCTTTAATATTGGTACCGGCGATAAGCAACCTAAGTTGGGTAAAAACTTGGGTCGCGAGTTCTCGCGTTGGAGCAACAATTAATACACGTGGGTCACGTTTACTGAGGGCCTTTTGTTTCATCACTCGTTGAACAGCGGGTAATAAAAACGCTAACGTTTTACCTGAGCCCGTTTTAGACTGAGCGAAAATGTCGTGGCCAGCAAGCGCTGTAGGCACAGCATGAGCTTGAATATCAGTGGGCTGAGTGATGCCTTGATGCGCAAGCTGTGTTTCAAGGCGAGTATCAATCCCAAGATCAGTAAAGTGCAAAGTGTGTTTCTCCAAATTGAGCAAGTCGTTGGCAATTTGCCAAAAATAATGCACCTATTATAGCGTAGTAGGGTGTTGCGCTAACAGTAAAAACCAATGAATCGCGGCTTTTTTTGCATTTAATTTGAAAAAGCGTAAAATACGCGCCCCAATGCGCCGGATTTACGATTCGGTTTTGAAAAAGCAAAATAGGAAAACCCATGACAGCCATTCATAAAGATAATGTCACCAGTGCGCACTTTGTTGTGTGTGCTTTGTATAAATTTGTCGCTTTACCTGAGTTTGAAGCACTGCGCCAACCACTGCTTGATGTAATGGAAGCCAATGAAGTACGTGGTACTTTGCTGATCGCCGCTGAAGGCATCAATGGCACTGTTGCAGCTAAACGTGAAGGCATTGACAACTTATTAGCGTGGCTTGATAAGCAACCAAACTTAGACAATATCGTCTCTAAAGAATCATACGATGATGAATGCCCGTTTTACCGCACTAAAGTAAAATTAAAAAAAGAAATCGTGACTATGGGTGTTGAAGGCGTTGACCCGTTAAAAGTGGTTGGCAGCTATGTAAAACCAAAAGATTGGAATGCGCTTATTTCTGATCCTGAGGTTATTTTAGTTGATACTCGTAACGATTATGAAATTGAAATCGGTACTTTTCAAAACGCGATAGATCCAAATACTAAAACGTTCCGCGAGTTTCCACAATGGGCGAAAGAAAACCTTGATCCAAGCAAGCATAAAAAAGTAGCCATGTTTTGTACTGGCGGGATCCGCTGTGAAAAATCCACCGCTTATATGAAAGAGCAAGGTTTTGAGGATGTATATCATCTTGAAGGCGGCATTTTAAAATACTTAGAAGAAGTGCCAAAAGAAGAGACCATGTGGGAAGGTGAGTGCTTTGTATTTGATAACCGCGTTGCGGTCGATCACGACTTACAAAAAGGCTCATATGATCAGTGCCATGCCTGTCGTATGCCAATCACTGAAGACGAAAAGTTAAAAGCTGAATACATGGAAGGCGTTTCGTGCCATCACTGTATTGATGATGTGACCGACGAGCAAAGAGCACGATTTGCTGAACGTCAAAAGCAAATTGAATTAGCGCAAGCTCGCGGTGAAGGCCATATTGGCAACGAAGCGCAAGCTGTTTTACAAAAACGTAAAGAAGCCAAAAAAGCGCAAAAAGACGCACAGCGTAAAAAGTAATTTAGCGTTACCTGCATTAAATGTAAAAGCCTCAGCATTGTCTGGGGCTTTTTGTTTTTAGGCTCAGACGCCTTATACCAATCAACTTAAATAGTTAACCATTCTAGCGGGCTAAATAAAGCGCTAACTGCTTTATAAATTTTTCATGCAGAACAACTACATGTCAAAATTTCTGCCTTGTTATCACTGTATTTACCTGTCGCTATAAATGGTCAGTAACTTAACACGATTGGTATTAATATTTTTGAATTAAATACAAAATTAAGTATTTGAGCGCTATTGTAAATAACTAACACGGCTGGAGTTTTCTAGCCCACAGCCGTGAAGCTTATGTTAAGCTGCTGTTTTTGCTTTCGCCGTTGCGGCGGTTGTTAGTTTATCGATCGAGGCGATATCTGCGGAGTTAATTACTTTTTGAGTTTCTGACCAATGGAGTAACTCAATTCGGCCATTTTCTTGCTCAACTAACGCAGTGCAATTTTCTATCCAATCACCATCATTACAATAAACAATGCCATCAACAACTTTTAATTGTGGATGGTGGATATGGCCGCAGATTATCCCATCAACACCTTGTTTTTTGGCTTCATGGATTGCGGCATTTTCAAATGCTTCTATGGCTTCTCGAGCTTTGTGAACACGCGCTTTGATCCATGATGCTAGTGACCAATAGTTACCACCATATAAACGGCGTATGCGGTTAGTCCAACGATTTAAAAATAACAAAAAGTCATAGCCCGCATCACCTGCAATACTAATTAATTTGTTATACCGCGTGGCGGAATCAAAATCATCACCATGAACGAGTAGAAAGCGTTTATTGGCTTTGGTGGTGTGAATAAACTGCTGATGAACTTCAATACCAAATAAGCTGTTATTGACGTATTGCCTAAATGTTTCATCATGATTGCCGGGAATATAAATTACGCGCGTTCCTTGCTCGGCCATAGCTTGAATGCAGGCTAATACTTGATAGTGACTGGGGTGCCAAAAGAAGTTTCGCTTCATTGACCACAAATCAACAATATCGCCCACTAAATAGAGGGTTTCACATTCAATACTATTTAAAAAATCGAGCAGGTAATCAGCTCTACAATCTTTATAGCCTAAATGTACATCGGAGATCCAAACGGCGGGATAGTGCTTTTTATCGCTTTTTTCGGTATCGTTCATAGGTATTTACTCACGGTGTAATAACAACAAAGTTAAGCAACTTAAATGACGTTTATACGACTGTTTGACTAAACATCTATGACAATGAATAAATGGACTAGACAATGACCATGATAAGAAATATCGGCTTAACATTATTGGCAGCTACAACAGGACTTGGTTGCCAGCTTATTACCCCCGTTAAACTACAAGTGAATGGTTTAGAGTTTGAAAATGTCGGCACATCAGCGATGACAAATGTGCAACTGAAAGTTGGCCCAACAGGTAACCAGGTTTCATGTAGCCTCATTGAGCCACAAAATAGCTGCGGTACTGGTTTTCCGTCAAAATGGTACAGTGGTGAGGATTTAACCGTTAATTGGCAGCAAGACGGGCGAAATTATACTCAGCAGCTAGTGTTAGAGTATGCGCAATTTGATGATAGTACCAAACACTACCGTGTGATTGTAAAACTTAGTAGCGCAGGAAAGATAAACGCTGAAATTTTACCGTTTACTCTATAGGGCTCTTGGTATTGAGTGTTATAAAATAAAAAACCGCATTTAAGCGGTCTTTTATTAAGCTATTGCTGTCATTATTAAGCGTTCATAGCCGCTTTTATAGCTGCAACTGCTGTATCGATATCAATCATTAGCTTTTCACCGGTACGACGGTTTTTAAGCTCAACTTTGTTTTCGTCAAGGTTGCGCTCGCCAATCACTAAGGTAAATGGCACTCCAAGTAGTTCCATGTCGTTAAACATCACACCTGGGCGCTCTTTACGGTCGTCAAATAACACGTCTAAACCTGCCGCTTTCAAACCATCATAAAGGTTGTTTGCGATATCAGGAATACGATGCGATTTATGCATATTCATAGGCACAATGGCAATATCGAATGGTGCGATTGGTTGTGGCCAAATAATCCCGTATTGATCATTATTTTGCTCAATAGCAGCGGCTACAATGCGTGATACACCAATACCATAACAACCCATGGTCATAATTTGGTTTTTGCCTGATTCACTCAACACACCGGCTTTCATCGCTTCTGAGTACTTAGTACCGAGTTGGAATATATGGCCCACTTCAATACCACGTTTAATTTGTAAGTGACCTTGGCCACATGGGCTTGGATCACCTTCAACAATGTTACGTAAATCGGCAACTTCATAGTCTGTTACGTCACGATCCCAGTTAATACCACTGTAGTGTTCGTTATCTTTGTTTGCGCCTGCTACAAAGTCGGCCATCACGTTAGCCGTTCTATCAACAATAATTGGCATAGTTAAACCAACAGGACCTAATGAACCAGGTTTTGCACCAATAGCGGCAACGATGTCTGCTTCGCTGGCCATTTCAAGTGGTGAGTCAACTAATGGGTGTTTCTCAGCTTTTAACTCGTTGAGTTCGTGATCGCCGCGTATAATTAATGCTACTAAGCCACGCTGACCGTTTTCGTCTGGCGTGCCGTAAACAATCAGGGTTTTTACGCCGCGATGAGGTTTTACACCATAATGCTTTTTAAGCTCTTCGATGGTTTTAGCGTCAGGCGTTGGGAATGCTTTTAATTCTTTTGCAGCAGCAGGGCGCTCTTCGCTAGGCGCTAATGCTTCAGCTTTTTCAATATTGGCTGCGTAATCGCTACCATCGCTAAACGCAATGGCATCTTCACCTGATTCTGCTAGAACATGGAACTCATGCGATACGCTACCACCAATTGAACCTGTATCAGCTATAACTGGGCGGTAATCCAAGTTTAAACGCTCAAAAATATTGCAGTATGCTTTATGCATTGCTTGATAGGTAGCGTCTAAACATTCATCAGTCAGGTGGAATGAGTAGGCATCTTTCATAGTAAATTCGCGGGCACGCATTACACCAAAACGAGGGCGGCGTTCATCGCGTACTTTAGTTTGTACTTGGTATAATGTCAGTGGTAGCTGTTTATAAGAGCTGACCTCTTTACGCACAAAGTCGGTGATCACTTCTTCATGGGTTGGACCAAGTGCAAATTCGCGATTGTGACGATCGGTAAAGCGCATTAATTCAGGACCAAATTGCTCCCAACGACCTGATTCTTCCCATAAGTCAGCTGGTTGAATGACAGGCATCAGCATTTCAATTGCACCTGTTTTATCCATTTCTTCGCGAACGATGTTTTCTACTTTTCGTAACACGCGTAAACCAGAGGGCAACCAAGTATAAAGACCTGACGCTACACGACGGATCATACCCGCTCGTAGCATTAATTGATGTGAAACGATTTCAGCATCAGACGGTGTTTCTTTCAGTGTTGCGAGTATATATTGACTGGTACGCATGGTTATTTCCGATAGTTATAAAGTTATTATTTCAATAAGCGCTAAGTTTAGCAGCGGTTGCTTTTACACTAAAGCGCTAAGTGTATTTTTCTAGTTTTTTTCTATACTGCTGACGTAGTTATGGCTGTCATTTACCTGCCAACGAATATTAAAATCATACAATGTCATGCCATAACTTTGTTCGCCATCATACTGCTTTTTGTAAGCTGGGCGCGGATCTTGTTTTAATACATTACTGATAAAGTCTTGCAGCTCGGGATAGCTGTGCTGTTTTGCAATAAAATCCAAGCTTGCTTGGCTAAATTCAACGGTCATATCGGTTTCTGGGCGAGTATCGGCAAAACCTGCTGTAGCTTCAATCATCGCATCTGAATATGGCAAGTAAGGTTTAATGTCTAAAATTGGTGTGCCGTCGAGTAAATCTATGCCAGCCAATAATAAACTTAACTGACCATTTTTATATTCAATGCCTTCTAGTTTGACAGCACTCATACCGATTGCATTTGGTCTAAAAGTCGCGCGAGTAGCAAATACGCCTTTGCGCTCGTTACCACCAAGTCGTGGTGGCCTAACCATTGCTGAATAGCCTTTGTCTGCGGTTTCATGAAAACGAAAAAGTAGCCATATATGGCTGAATTCGTCTAACCCACGCACAAACTCTTCACGATTAAAATCTGCTGTGAATACCAATTTAGCTTTGGCCTGTGGCACTAAGCGAGGTTGACGGGGGATGGCAAATTTTTGTTTATAAGGAGAGTGTATATGGCCGATGGCCGTCAGTTGATAATCGCTCATGGGACTCAATTACAGTGAAAGATATGTCATTCTAACCGCTAACAACAAAAAAGGCAGCTTGAAGCTGCCTTTACGGTCAAATAACTTGATATATGAGTGTGGACAGTATCTAGAACATATACTGGAATGATACAGAGGCTACATCCATTTCTGGGTCAAAGTCATCTTCTAGTTCGTAGCGTTCATACTCTAAACGCACTTGCATATTTGTGGTAAATGCGTATTCGATACCGGCACCGTAGAAAACGTCGCCACCACTTTGATCAGCGGAGATCTCGCCAATAGCAGGAAGATCGCTGGTAACTTCAGCATCCCACTCTAGCCAACCACCTTTAGCATATACAGAAAAGCTTTCTGTAATAGGGGCAGCTAAACGAGCGGCTAATGATACACCATCAACTTCGGCGTAACTGTCGATATCGCTTACTTCATCAAAGTTTTGATAGGCAAGCTCTAAGCTCAGGTACTTATTAAATTGCGTACCGACATAGCCTTTGAGCATTTGTGAATCATCGTCGAAATCGATGTCGTTTTCAGAGTCTTCAAACTGAAATGAATATTGGCCGTAACCAATACCTGTGTACACACGTGGGTAATCCATGTTCGTGGTGTCTGCTTGGGCTACATTGTTGAAACCAAGTAATGCCAGTGAAATTGCAGAAAGTGAAATTGCTTTAATCATTTAATAGCTCCTTTACAAAATAAAAATAACGCAATTTAGCGTTGGTTTAGTTCATTTCATTTTATATATAGCATTGTCCGTGCCAGTCGGTTTTTGTTTAAATAATAAGCATAAAGTGCTGTTTTTAGGCGGGAATTCATACAAATGGGTGCTATCTAAGCACCCATTCAGTTTCGTCAGAGAAATGATTTCTCACTGCTATGTAGATTTTACGCAGCGAGCAAAGTTATGGGGTTATGGTTCTGATTTATGCAAGAGTGTTTCGGTTTCAATAGCAATTTCTTTCATTTTAATTGCATAGTTTTCGATTTTCTTATCTTCATCGCTGACGGCTGTGTATGCAGGCACGGCAACGGGGTAACCGGTTTCATCCATGGCAATAAAGCTTATTACGCAGTGATTGGTTTCAACGAGGTTACCGGTTTTTGGGTCGCCACAGCGTACCTGAATAAAAATTTGCATACTGGTTTTTCCGGTATGAGCAATTTTTGCTTCAACCTCAACAATTTGACCAACGAGAATAGGGCGCCTGAACTTAACACCCGCAACAGAGACGGTGACACAGTAACGACCACTCCAACCCGCTGCACAGGCATAACCTGCTTGGTCAATCCATTTCATGACCACGCCCCCATGGACTTTACCACCAAAGTTAACATCAGTGGGCTCAGCTAAAAAACGAAATATAACACTCGACGACGGCATAAACTTACTCATAGTTATTAAACAGTTATTATTGAGCATAGCGCAAAAAAGGGGCCGAAGCCCCCTGCAATTTAGGATTTGTTTAAAATTAAAAGTAATTACATATTCGGGTAATTAGGTCCACCAGCGCCTTCTGGTGTCAGCCAAGTAATATTTTGGCTTGGATCTTTAATATCGCAGGTTTTACAGTGCACACAGTTTTGCGAGTTGATCACAAACTCATCTTTGCCTGCAATTTGCTGAATTTCATACACGCCTGCGGGGCAGTAGCGCTGGGCTGGTTCATCAAACTTAACTAAATTGACGGCAATCGGGATAGCCGGATCCTTAAGTTTTAAATGACACGGTTGTGATTCTTCATGATTAGTATTAGATAAAAACACCGATGACAACTTATCAAAGCTTAATTGGCCATCAGCTTTAGGATAACTAAGTCGTGGTGCTTGGTTTTTATCCACTAAGGTTGCATAGTCAGGAGTGTTATCTTTAAAGGTAAACGGTAAAGCACCGGAGAATAAATTTTGATCTAGTGTATTGTAAGCGCCGCCCAAAAACTTACCGAGCTTATGCATCACGGGGCCAAAATTGCGCGATTGGTGTAGTTCTTTATACGCCCATGATTGTGCAAATGCATCACTGTACTCAACCAAGTCAGTATGTTGTTGCTCGTTTGCAAGCGCGGTAAAAATAACCTCAGCAGCAACCATACCTGATTTCATCGCTGTGTGATTACCTTTTATTTTGGCAAAGTTAAGTGTGCCCGCATCACAACCTACCAGCAAACCACCCGGGAAGTGCATTTTTGGTAATGAATGTAAGCCACCTTTAGTGATTGCCCGAGCGCCATAAGCAATCCGTTCGCCACCTTCAAGTACGTCTTTAAAGATAGGGTGATGTTTCATTTGTTGAAACTCATCAAACGGGCTCAAATGTGGATTACTGTAATTAAGATCAACAATTAAGCCAACCACAACTTGATTATTCTCGCTGTGGTACATAAAGGAGCCACCGTTAGTATCGCCAGTTAATGGCCAACCCGTGCCATGCACTACGGTGCCTTGTTTGTGTTTTGCAGGATCAATTTGCCAAATTTCTTTAAAACCTAAACCATAGTGTTGAACTGATACATCTTTATCAAGGGCAAACTGGTTGATTAATTGCTTCCCTAAATGACCACGGCAACCTTCAGCAAAAACGGTGTATTTAGCTCGAAGCTCCATACCTGGCATAAAGCCGTCTTTTTCATTGCCGTCGGTATCAAGGCCCATGTCGCCGGTGACTATGCCTTTGACGGTGTCATCTTCAATAATGAGCGAGTGCGCGCTAAAGCCAGGAAAAATTTCAACCCCAAGGTTTTCAGCTTGCTCTGCCAGCCAACGGCACACGTTACCCATCGACACAATATAATTTCCGTCATTATAAAATGTTTTCGGGGTTGCAAAATGAGGGATTGCCGTCGCTTTATTTTTGTTATTAAACCAGTAAATTTCATCATTAGTTACTTTAGTTGTAACGGGCGCCCCTAATTCTTGCCAATTAGGCAGTAACTCATCAAGTGCAGTGGTTTCAAATACTGCGCCAGATAAAATATGAGCGCCAACTTCAGAGCCTTTTTCAACCACGCAGATCATGCATTCTTGATCTTGTTGTTGAGCTTGCTGCGCTAATCGGATCGCAGTAGAGAGCCCTGCAGGGCCTGCACCTACGATGACGACATCAAATTCCATGGTTTCGCGTTCGACCATAATAACCTCTTGTGTGTGACGGAGCCGTACCTTTGGCTAAGGCCATTTCATACTTGCAAATGAAACGTTACAGGCTGTGAATAGTTTAAGGTTATTTTAGGTTGACGTTTACGTCAACAGGAATTAGTCTGAATTCATAAAATAAATAGGTTGACGTACACGTTAGCTTGTAGGTTTAAATAATTATGGAGTTCCTATGAAAGTTCTCGTTCCAATAAAAAGAGTCATCGACTACAACGTAAAAGCACGCGTTAAGGCAGATAACAGCGACGTTGATCTAACCAATGTAAAAATGGCACTCAACCCATTTTGCGAAATAGCCATTGAAGAAGCTATTCGTCTAAAAGAAGCGGGCACTGCAACCGAAGTCGTTGCTGTAACCATTGGCACTAAAGCATCGCAAGAACAATTACGTACTGCGCTGGCACTCGGCGCAGATAAAGCCATTCATGTTGAAACGGACGAAAAGCTAGAATCACTTCACGTTGCTAAACTGCTTGCAAAAATTGTTGAGCAAGAAAGTCCTGAGCTGGTGATTTTAGGTAAGCAGTCAATCGATTCTGACAACAACCAAACCGGGCAAATGCTGGCTGCATTGACAGGCCGTGGGCAAGGTACATTTGCTTCAAAAGTAGATGTTAGCAATGGTACTGTAAATGTGACGCGTGAAGTAGATGGCGGCTTACAAACGGTGGCGTTAAAACTGCCAGCCGTTGTGACAACTGATTTACGTTTGAATGAACCACGCTATGCGTCATTACCTAATATTATGAAAGCAAAGCGTAAACCGCTTGAGGTGATTGCAGCAGACAGTCTAGGTGTTGATTTAACACCACGCATCCAACTTGTTGCAGTGAATGAGCCTGCTAAACGCAGTGGCGGTATTATTGTTGACGACGTAGCGCAGTTAGTTGATTTGTTAAAAACTCAAGCGAAGGTGATTTAAATGAAAACATTAGTTATTGCTGATCATGATAATGGCGTTTTAAAGCCTGAAACATCAAAAACGATTAATGCGGCGCTAAAGCTTGGTTTTCCTGTGAATGTGCTCGTCGCTGGTGAAAGTGTTGCACCGATGAGTGAACAGATTGCCAGTATCGAAGGTGTGAATAGTGTACTTATCGCAGATAACAGTGAATATGCCCAGCAATTGGCTGAGAACATTGCAGATTTAGTGGTATCACTGGCTGCTGACTACTCTCATATTGTTGCCAGTGCGACCACAACCGGTAAAAACTTTATGCCGCGAGTGGCTGCTTTACTTGATGTTGCACAAATTTCAGAAATTATTGATGTGGTTGATGCCGATACCTTTAAACGACCTATTTATGCTGGTAATGCCATCGCAACTGTAAAATCACTTGATAGTAAAAAAGTCATCACTGTACGTGCAAGTAGCTTTGATCTGCAAGGTACGCAAGCACCGGCTGAATGTGTCACGATTGATGCGGTATTTAGCAGTGAATTAAGCAGTTTTGTTAGTGTTGAGCAAACTGAATCTGAGCGCCCAGAATTAACCGCTGCACAAGTGGTGATCTCAGGTGGCCGTGGTATGCAAAACGGTGAGAATTTCTCATTATTGCATGGCATTGCCGATAAACTTGGCGCTGCAATTGGTGCATCACGCGCCGCGGTGGATGCGGGCTTTGTACCAAACGATATGCAAGTAGGCCAAACAGGTAAAATTGTTGCCCCTAACTTATATATTGCCGTTGGTATTAGTGGTGCAATTCAGCATTTAGCGGGCATGAAAGATTCAAAAGTGATAGTTGCAATCAATAAAGACCCCGACGCGCCGATTTTCCAAGTAGCAGATTATGGCTTAGTCGCAGATTTATTTGACGTACTACCAGAGCTTGAACAAGCACTCTAATCTACTTTATTCTGGTTGTTAAAAGCTGTTGTGATTGGTTCGCTGATCACGCAGCTTTTTTCTTTTTATGGCTTTTTTGCACAAAATATCAGCTCACGCTAAGCTATTGCTGTTAATGACTAGAAATTTACAGCTAAAAAATGAATAATCAGCGGGTTACCTTATAAGCATCTTAAATTTATTCAAATACGTTGAGACCCAGCAGTGAAAAGCAAAGAGATCCGCAATTTTTATATAAATGAAGAGCAGTCGGTCTATTTGCTTTCTCACCACGATGCAAAGAAACATCGTCAATGGCTTAATATCTGTATTAAGCAGCTAACTAATTTAGGCTATCGAGAGGTCGAAATGATCGGCTCTGGTGCGTTTGGTTTTGTGTTTGCTGGGCTTGATCATCAAAAGCTACCTTGGGTGTTTAAGTTCTCTCGTATTACTCTTGCACAAAGTGTGCGTGATCGTCTTGAAGATGAAGCATTTATGCTCTCGCAAGTTGATAATCCATTAGTACCTAAGTTTTATGCTTTTGAGCGAATAAAAAAGCAGGGCATTTTAATGATGGCCCGTGCTATGGGTGAAGACTTAGAAAAAATATCGCTCAAGAAGGGCCGCTTTGGCGCAGCAGCGATCACCGATCTCGCTTTAAAGCTTCGCAATGTACTGATAGATTTACGTAGTCATAAAAATGGTTTAAATCCGCAGCCAATTGTTCACGGCGATATTAAACCTTCAAACTTAGTCTGGGATGAAACAAGCCGTGGATTATCGCTGGTGGATTGGGGCAGCTCTGTTTACGCACAACTAGATAGTGACGCAAATCCAATAGCCAGTAATATTATGGATTTAATGTCGGGAGATATTAGTACCACGAATGCCCGTATGGGCGATGTGTACTTTATTGGTGATGAACAAATGTCGGGCGCCAAATCCTCCCCCCGTTTTGATGAACAAGGCGTTGCATCGACTCTTTATGCACTTGCCTCAGCACAATCGTGTCGTTTTGGGGCGCAAGTGATCCCCGCAAGTTCGCTGGGTTTACCTATGGAGCTGGCAAAAGTGATTGACGGCATGTTGTCAAAGGATAAAACTATCCGCGATGGCGCCGGCGATTACTTTATGCGCAATATGCCTAGTATGGCAAAAGCGTATTTACCAGAATTAAATTTAGCGGATGATATGAGGGCGCAGATCCCATTTTGGTTTGGCAACGCTGATGAACTTCCAGATACGGTGGTATATAGCTCGCGAAAACAGTTTTTACGCCAAGCCGATCATAAGCAGCAATTACTTGATGTAAATGATGCGCAACTTGACCGTTATTATAAAGAGTTTTTGTTTGATACCGGCGATACCGAAAAAGCCTTTTTAGCTTCAATTAGTCGTTTGGCAAAATACCCCGTAGTAGGGGGATTGAGTTTCCATTGGAAAGAAGATTCTTTATTTATTGAATCGTCACTGATAATGCATGACGAAAGTTTAGGGTCAGCTTTTACCCAAGCAATTAATAATACGGTAATGTTAGCTCAGGGTATTAGCCAAAAAGGCTTATTTAAATGCTGTTTATTTGATGCTCGAAAAACGATTCAATTAGAGCGCGATGGCACTGGCGCATTTAAATTTGAACAACTTCCAGAGCTTGATTACGAAGTGATGAACTTAGCAAGCTCAGATGTTACGCGTCCGCATTCATACTTTGAAGACGGTAAAGATCCCGATGAACAACTGCAGCTACCTAAAAAAGTCATAAAGTGTGTATTTGAACTAAATCAAATTCATCACACCGGCTGCATTATTTTTGAAGCTCTACCTGATAGAATGAAAATTCACCATTACTACCGCCTGCTTGATGCCAGTAAAGAAGTTGAATTTAAACGCTTGCTCAATAAGCTCATGCAATATGCGGTCAGTATTACCGATGTAGGGGTTGCTGGGTTTATGAAGTTACCTTACAAAAACACCCGTGAATTTGGTTTATGTGATAAACAACCCGAATTATTCTTTCCGAAAGATCCTAAGCGTTATGACGCTTAATAGTTAAAGTATTATTAAACGAGGACAGCGATGGCAAAAAATAAGCCTGAGATCACCTTACAAAGTTATGGTATTTATAGTCATTGGGACTCATCGTCAAAAGAGTTACCTCAAATTCAATCTTTTACTAATAAAGTACCCGCTAAACTCGATATTGAATTTGGTTTAATTGTTAATATAAAAAAAGCCAAAGGCGAAAAACTCCACTATTGCATTTACCACCCAGATATACCTGATACTGATGGGCAGGTGATGCCACCGTTTGATGGTTTTGAATATGTTAAAGATAACGACTGGCACTTTTACCTAGGCGATACCTTGTGGGAGCCAATAGCCAATAAAACTGGTGATTGGCGTATGACGATAGAGCTAAACGGTAAGTTAATAGCCGATAAAACATTTACCGTATTTGAGCAAGAATCCATGTCAGAAATCGAATTTTGGCAAAAGCGCGGCTATTGATATTTTTATAGTAAGCAAGCTTAGGATTTTAGCTAATGCGTATTTATATATGGTACGTTATTATTTTTCTCCTAAATTTAATTAAATGGTACTATAAATCGCATTCGCTTACACGGAGGTTTATTTACATGAATATTTTTTTAATCGTTTCGGGCACATTGAGTGCTATTGCTGCAATCCTGCATTTAGGCTGTATTTATTTTGGCGCACCTTGGTATCGATTTTTCGGCGCAGGTGAGCAAATGGCTCAGCTGGCTGCGCAAGGTAATATTCAGCCAACGCTAATAACTTTGGCTATTTTTATTGTCCTTGCAACTTGGTCATTGTATGCCTTTTCTGCGGCAGGGCTTATTTTAAAACTGCCTTTAGTGCGCTTGGTGCTGATACTAATAACAACAATATATTTAGTTAGAGGGATTGCTGGCTTTGTTCTTATTAGCTCACCAATGGGGCGCTCTCCTGAGTTTTGGGGTTGGAGTTCTGTTATTTGTTTATCTTTAGGTGTTATACATTTGATAGGGCTAAAGCAGCAATGGCACAGCCTGTAACGGGTTAATAAAAGCTTCCTGCAAAAAACGAGGCAGAAATCATGCCTCGTTTAACATACCTCGTCAGTAATCCCCTTAACCGGCTGCTAACTCTTTGCGGATGATCTCTGCGCCTGCTGTTAATGCATTGAGCTTGCCTCTAGCAACTGCGCGAGGAAGCGGTGCCATACCACAGTTAGTGCAAGGATAGAGTTTGTCTGCATCTACATATTGCAGGGCTTTACGGAGCGTGTTGGCGACTTCTTCTGGCGTTTCTATGCTGTTGGTTGCAACATCAATGGCGCCTACCATTACTTTTTTACCACGAATAAGCTCAAGTAATTCCATTGGCACATGCGAGTTATGGCACTCTAATGAAATTATATCGATATTAGATTGCTGCAACTTTGGAAACGCTTCTTCGTACTGGCGCCACTCTGAGCCTAAGGTTTTTTTCCAATCTGTATTGGCTTTGATACCGTAACCGTAGCAAATATGCACGGCTGTCTCGCATTTTAGACCTTCAATGGCTCTTTCTAAACAGGCAATGCCCCAGTCATTTACTTCATCAAAAAATACATTAAACGCGGGCTCATCAAATTGGATTATATCAACACCGGCGGCTTCTAACTCTTTGGCTTCTTGATTCAGAATTTTGGCAAATTCCCAAGCAAGTTTTTCACGGCTTTTATAGTGGTCATCATAAAGTGTATCAATCATGGTCATAGGGCCTGGTAGTGCCCATTTTATTGGCTGTTTGGTTTGGCTGCGTAAAAACTTAGCATCATCGACAAAAACCGGTTTTATACGACTAACAGGGCCAACCACTGTAGGCACGCTAGCATCATAGCGGTTACGAATTCTCACTGTTTTACGGTTTTCAAAATCTACGCCATTGAGGTGCTCAATAAAGGTGGTGACAAAGTGTTGGCGGGTTTGCTCACCATCACTAACAATATCAATACCTGCATGTTGTTGCTCTTGTAAAGAGATGCGTAGTGCATCGTGCTTACCGTCAGTTAATTCATCACCTTGAAGTTTCCAAGGTGACCAAAGCGTCTCTGGCTCTGCAAGCCATGTTGGTTTTGGCAAACTGCCTGCAGTGGATGTCGGTAATAGAATTTTGTTTGTACTGGTTTTCATAATTAGTCATGCCGTCTTTATAATTTAATTTAATCGCGATCAAGCTTTATGCTTAGGCGTAGCTTGCTGAGAATTGCTCAAGCACAGTTTGGTATGGTTTTATAAAATGCTGCTCTGCAAATTTACCTTGTTCACTTGCTAGTTTGCTTCGCTCTTCACGGTCATACACAATTTGTGTTAATGAGTGATCTAAGTTCTTTAAATTGGGTTGATAGTATTTACCCGCCACTGCATTGGCATTATAAATTTCTGGACGATAGATTTTTTGAAACGTTTCCATCGTACTGATGGTGCTGACTAACTCAAGATGAGTGTAATCATTCAATAAATCGCCAACAAAATAAAATGCAAGCGGTGCAACGCTGTTTGCAGGCATAAAATAGCGAACCTGTAAGCCCATCTTTTTAAAGTACTGTTCAGTTAAAGAGCTTTCATTTGGCTGATATTCAACGCCTAATGCCGGGTGATGATTCTCAGTGCGATGATAGGTTTTGTTATCTGACACACTTAAACAAATAACCGGTGGTTTTTTAAAGTGCTGCTTATATACATCAGAGTTAATAAAGTATTTAAATAGTTTGCCGTGCAACTCACCAAAGTTATCAGGGATACTAAAGCTAGATTTCCCTTTATTGTGGGCTTGTAGTAGTACGCTAAAATCGTAATCTCTCACGTAGGAGGAAAAGTTATTGCCAACAATACCTTCAATGCGTTTATTTGTTTGATGATCAACGATATTGGTTTTTAATACTTCAATTGATGGGAAGCTGTCACCACTTCCTGCAATATCCATATCCACAGATACAATTTCAAGCTCAACAGAATAACGGTCGCCTTTAGGGTTATCCCAATGGGCTAGGGCATTAAAGCGGTTATCAATCATTTTTAAAGCGTTGCGCAAGTTAGCTTGACGATAGCTGCCTCTAGCTAGATTAGCAAAGTTAGTGGTGATACGTGTACTTTGTGCTGGCTGATAGTTTTCATCAAGACAAATGCTTTTAATAGTAAATTTAAAATCTGTATTCATCGTGTTCGAGTATCCATATTTAGTTTAAAACGTGAGCCTTGCTCAATGTTCAAATTCTTTAGCTAGTAAGCTAACTATGAGTAACTCGTTAAACAGAACAACTATTTTCCTAGAGGCGTCATAACACTATGTTGCTCTGTGTAACGTGTAAGCGTTGAGGTATTTATACGTTGATCGGTACATGAAGAAAAACGGTTTAATTTCACCTAAAACATGAGCCATATTCATGGGCATTAAAGTGACTTCTATTTGGTTGTAAATTGTGATCGATATTATCTAAAAACATAAACGCTAAATTAGCCATCTAAAGCTCTAGATGTTTAACTTGTATTTATTTCATTTAAAACATGAAGATTATTCAGGGCTTATCTAAGTCAAAAATATAATTGGCCAAGGCTTATATTGATATACTGGCACTTATGTAGTGAGTTAGCCGCAATCGCCTGACAGCTTGTTATTATTGTTCAGCAGTAGGGTGATAGCTTCTGTGAAAGCTCACTTAGCCGCTTTATAACTGCTTTCATCTAGGATGATTGCCCTGAAAAAAAGAGAATAACGGAATGAATGAATTGCTCGTGTTAGTTGTGTGCTGTGCGTTATTAGGCAGCGGAGTGGGGTTTTTAGCTGGTTTACTAGGTATTGGTGGTGGCTTGGTTATTGTGCCTGTATTGAGCATTATTTTACTTCACTTTAATGTGTTACCCCCAGAGCATGTTGTTCTTGTTGCAATTGCTACTTCATTAGCGTCAATACTTTTCACCTCAACGTCATCGGCAATTGCGCATCATAAAAACGGCAATGTACCTTGGGAGCTTGCCCCTTGGGTAATGACAGGAGTCGCGCTTGGTGCACTAATTAGCGGTTTTTTGGCAGCATTATTACCGGAAAAAACTGTTCGAATTGTGTTTGCAGTTACTGTGGTGCTGATTGCGATTAAAATGTTTTTCAGTAGTAAAGGGAATACAACACAAGAGCGTACACTGCCTAATAAAGGCTTATTAACTATTTTAACAACCCTTACGGGTGGTGTATCTGCAATGATAGGTATTGGCGGTGGCGCGTTGCTCGTGCCTTTATTAACCTTCTTCAGCGTAAATATGAAAAAAGCCATTGGCTGCGCTTCTGCTTGCGGTATCGTGATTGCGTTATTTGGTTCAGTAGGTTACATCAGCTCAGGCATCACGACGTACACACTTGCTGATGGTTTCGCTGGCTTTGTCTATCTACCTGCATTGTTTGGAATTATTTGCACATCTTGGTTTACCGCGCCATTAGGGGCCAAAGCCACTCATTACCTACCAGTGTCATTGATAAAAAAAATCTTCGCTACTTTACTGTTAGCAACCGCTGTGAAAATGATCCTGTATTAATAACAAATTTCTATTTTATGCTTGTTACCAGTTTTGATGATAAAACTGGTAACGATAGAAGTTTTATCATTTAGTGGTTACCTCAAAGCGTGCAATAAGGCGCTCGAGTTCAGTTGCACTTCTATCTACCGAACTTGTGCCTAAGCGGACATCATCTAAAGAGGTTTGTAATAGAGAACTTATTTGATTAACTTGACGCGCACTTTGCAATTGTTCGGTGCCTTTTAGGTTTATATCACTTAAGGTCGCTAACATATGATTTAAAGTAACATTAAGCTGTTTATCATCATGTACTATATCTTGCGTAGACAACATATCTTGTTCAACACTTTGCATACTGGCTTGCATTATTTCCACTGACTGTTTGGCACTGTCTTGAATTTTACTAATCAATTGGCTAATTTCAGTGGTTGCTTCTGCAGTTCTGCCAGCAAGATTTCGCACTTCATCGGCAACGACAGCAAAACCTCGACCTTGTTCACCTGCTCGGGCTGCTTCAATAGCCGCGTTTAATGCTAATAAATTTGTTTGATCGGCCACTTGGCTTATCATGCCAACCACAGAGCCAACATTATTCACATGACTATGTAAGCCATTAATTGTTTTTGCTGAGCTATCTATTGATGTGTGTATCCCTTGAGTTTGTTGCCTGATGGTTTGAAAACGCTCAACACTTTGCTTTGCAGCGGCCTCTAAATTATCACGAATATCTTCAACTTCATTGGTAGCTCCTTGGATATTTGCAAGTTGGATCTCTAATCGTTTTAGTAGTTTTTGCGTTTCAGCAAGTACGATGTTGGCATTGTTACTAAATTCATCTTGTTTAGTCACAAGCACAGTTTTGGCTTCGCGTACTTCTTGCGAGACCTTGATCACTTTACCGACCGTCCTATCTAAACTGTCTATAAAACTATTTGTCCAACGTCCTAATTCACCGGTTTCATCATTTGGCAAACGGGTAATGTCTAAACGCTGCTTTAAGTTTCCACCACCTTCTGCGATCCCCCTGATCACATCCGTCATTTTTTGCAAGCGTCGCGCTAAGCGGCTAGGTCCTCGTTTTGCGAATAAGACACTGGATGCAATTAAAGATGCTGCAGCAATACTTAATGAGGTAGACCAGCTGAGTCCGAACACTTCATGACATAGGGGGGCGATACTAGCGACAACTGCATTAATAATAGTATGCAGGGTAACAAGGTTAAAACTAATAGACCGCCCTCGGTAAACTTCTTCTAAATCACCTTCACACATCATTCCCCAGTGATCGTGAGAGCCTGGAAGAGTAAAGGTGATGCCTTTGCCAATAACAGGGATATGTCGATAATCAGAGTAGCCAGGATAGTTTACAAATAAGTTTTGCCCTTGGCGGATTGTTTCTCGAACGCCAGGGTGCAATTGTTTAGTTGCAGGATCGGTAAAGCGCAATTCTAATTCTGTGTGTTCCTTTATTTTTATAACACCCCAGTTTGTTTTAACGCCATCTTTTAAATTATCACCAAGCGAAAATGTTCGGTCTTCAAATCGAGAGCGAGAAAGTGCTGTGCCTGGTGTGATCGAATTATCAAAATTTGCTTTGACCATAAACAAATAGTTATCACCAGAGTCTTGATAAATATGGCCTGCCTCACGTTGAATTAAATCCCCGATCACATCGTTTGGAATTCGTGCACATAAACAAACTTTATGGTTATTGGCTAATTCAATCGGCAAGTAAAACATTAAGGTAACAGCATCATGAAATTTAGATGAGCGTGGGCCTAGTGTTTTAGTTAATGGGTCGCTGTATGGGCCATGTAAAAAACGTTCTTTAAATCCAGCTGTAATAGCAGCTTTAGATAAGTTATTTTGTCCGACATGTGCACTATGGCTTGATGCGAGTACGTGCCCTTGTTCATCAATAGTAAATAGTTCTGTAATGTCATTAGATTGCTTTAGTTTATTTACTAAACTAGCACTGTCTAAATTATTCTCGGTTAAGTGAACTTCGTTGGCAATAGTGGTTAAAAAATGCCACTGGCTATTTGTCCAATCAAGTAGCAATTCAAGTCGGGTATTTGCGATGCCTTCAAAGGTATTGCGAATAAATGTTGTTCTATGACGATTTAAATAGCAGGCTATACCTAATGCTATTTTTCCATTGCTGCCAAAGTAGGGTAACCACGACAGTTCTTTATTACTTAAAAACATCGATACAGACTTCACCTATTACTCCTTTATAAATCAGTGCAATAGACGTAAAGCAAGAAGTTGACCATGTATATAAATTAAGTAGAAATTACAGGAAATGCTGCTAATACAACAATTACTATCTTATAAACTTGTTATTTATAGATGATTTATAAATTAATTGGTGAAGATGAAAGTACACTCGCACTATTTTGGTGCTTCGCGTGTATTTCTGCACTGTTACAGAGTAAATAGTATGAATGAAGGGGAGTTTAAAGGGGATTGCAGGAAAGCAGAGACAATGTATAACGTAAGCACTGAGTTGTTCATTGTCTCCGTTGTGTGTTAATTACCCCAAGGGTTACTCGCACTTGAGCGCTGTTTGCGGGTTCGAGCACGATCTTTCGCTTCTTTTTTTGCTTGAATGCGCTTGGCATCACTAAAGCTAAGTTCACAAGGCTCGCCAGGTTTATGATCTTCAGGAATAACACGGTCGCGAGGTGGTAACTGATATTGAACATCATCAGGCTTAGGTAAATTTTTTAGGCGATATAAGTAAAAGTTTTCAACTTTATCTTGTGCCCATTGGGTTTTACGTAAAAATTTAACAGCAGATTTAATATCAGGGTTATTTTTAAAACAGTTTAGCTGTAGATAAGCATGTAACAGTTCCCACCCATATTGATCAACTAACTCTGATACAACTTGCTCAAGCTTTACACCTTGCAATGGGTTATTGCTGAATAAATCTTCATTACTCATGATTACACTCTTTTTCTAAAATCTGTTAAAAGAATTATAATTTTTATCACGCTAATTTGATACAACAAAATACCTAAGTAGTTTGTTTATGCAATTTACATTTGTTTTCTTTATCGGTAATATACCTTGGCTTTGTATAAAGCGCTGGCATGATGCCACAGCATTGGATGATGAATTTAAGGAATAATATACATGGGTCTTTTTAATAAAATTAAAACACAAGCGACAACAATTGGTTCAAATATTAGCGAATCAACATCTAAGTTAAGCTCAGATATGAGCACCTCAATGAAAGAAAATTCAAAGTTATCAGCGATCCGCTCGGAAATCACCTCAATCGAAGGACAGTTGAATATAAGCTACCAAGATATTGGTAAAAAGTACGTAGAAAACTTACTAGAAAACCAAGGCCAAAATGTCGAAACAGTTTTGCAAGAAGCGCTGAATCGTATTGAACCTTTGCTTGAGAAAAAAATTGAGCTTGAAGATGAAGCAATTGAAATTGAGAAAAAACTCAAAGATCAAATCATCATTCAAGAGAAAGCTATTTTCCAAAAAGAATATGATCAAGAAAAAGAGAAGCTTGAAAAAGCGGTGAAACTTGATGTAATTTCAGAACAAGAAAAAGAGCAAAAATTAGCTAAAGCACGCTTAAAACTTGATAATTTTGACACTATCCGCAAAGTTAAAAAGCAACATGAAATGGGTTTGATTTCAAAAGAAGAAATGAAAGATAAACTAACAAGTCTAGGTGCTTAGTTATATAACAACTAAAGCTTCTTCTATAAGAAGCTTTAGTTGCTCATTTTACAGCTGACAATTAACCACTACACGGCCACGAATATTACCGGCCATGAGTTCATTAGCAACGTTAACCACATCCTCTAAGTTAATTTCAGTTGATATTTTATCTAAGTAACTTTGTTCAACCAATTCTCCTAAGCGTTGCCACGCTTGAATTCGGTCAATTTTAGGGCGTATTACACTGTCTATGCCTATTAATGAAATACCACGCAGAATAAAAGGGGCTACGGAAGCGGGGAAATCCATACCTTGTGCTAAACCACATGCAGTAACAACACCGCCATATTTTAAAGAGGCACAAACATTGGCAAGCGTGTGGCTACCGACAGAATCGATGGCTGCAGCAAAGCGTTCTTTAGCAAGCGGTTTACCTGGTGCTGATAACTCTGAGCGGTCAATTACTTGTGAAGCACCAAGTTGTTTTAAATGATCAGTTTGATCTACTCTTCCTGTGGCAGCAACAACGGTATAACCTAATAAATTAAGTAAATACACCGAAAAGCTTCCGACACCACCGTTAGCACCCGTTACTAAAATATCTCCTGAGTCAGGTGTGATCCCTTGTTTTTCAAGGGCAATGATACTGAGCATTGCTGTGTAACCAGCAGTGCCAATTTGCATCGCTTGTTTAGGTGTTAAGGTGGCAGGGAGGGGGATCAGCCATTCATCTTTTAATGACGCTTGCTGAGCAAGGCCTCCCCAGTGTTTTTCGCCGACACCAAAACCGTTCAATAGTACGAGTTGGTCTGTGTTGAACTCACTTGAATGACTCGTTGTGACTTTACCTACTAGATCAATGCCTGGCACCATTGGAAATGAACGCACAACAGGTCCTTTCCCGGTGATCGCTAGGCCATCTTTATAATTTAAGGTGCTATATAAAATATCAACCGTTACATTATGCTCGGGTAATTCGCTGTGGTTAAGTGTTTGTAATGATGCAGAATAAGTATCATCACTATTGGTTATTACAAGCGCTTTAAACTGTGTGTTCATTACGGCTCCTTTTAGACCGATCGTCTTTTAATTGATAAATAAAAAACGCATTGCTTAATTATCTTAGTAATGCGCGTAAAAACATTTCTGTATATAAAATCAAGGGTTGAGTGCTTTTAGTCAGCTTAGCTCGCATTACTGCTCCCTCCCAACCGATCCAGAAAAACTCACTCATTTGCTGTGTATTGACGCTGGTGGCTATAACGCCTTCTCGCTGAGCTTGCTCTAAACAGGTTTGGACAAGTTGTTGCCATGCTTGATAGCTGTTTAGTAGCTTATTTTTAAATTCATCGCTGAGGTGATTGAGCTCTTGATTTAAATTACCAATGAGACAACCTCGATTAAAATCATATTTGTCCATTCCTCGAGCGGCACTTTGGGTAAAATTAATAAGTCGCTCTAACTGAGGAACATTATCTTGTTCTAAGTAGCGGCGAAGCTTAGCAATAAAATAATCATTATAGGCATCGATTACGGCTAAGCCATAGGCATCTTTATTATTAAAGTAGTGGTAAAAAGAGCCTTTTGGCACGCCTACTTTTTTTAATATAGTATCAAGCCCAGTTGCACTGAAGCCAAATTCTGTAAGTGTTTCGACCCCAGTTGAGATAAGTAATGCTTTAGTGTCGGCATTACTGCGAGCAACTTTTGGTGGACGACCACGACGTGGTGGATTTTGATTATTATTTAGCATAAACACATATTAGACCGATCGTATTTATTTATGCAAGGATTAATTTTTATACACCGCATAAAAAGTAGTGCATGTTTTGTCCAAAAGACGATGTTGATGTATGCAATCAAATGAAAAAATAGTTCTAAAATTAAACTGCTTTACTATTAATGAGTTGAAATAAAGTTGTCATAATTACATTTTTTATAGGAACTTCACCTATAAATGGTAGTCACAATTAAGGCAGGAAACTGCGTGTTAATGATTAAATAGTCGTAATTTTTTTGTACAGAAATAGGTCGCACAGCAGTTGGTACGACCACTTTACTTTTTTATATGTTAATTCATTTTTGCATCAGTAGCTTAGTTAAAGTCAATTTATTTAATTGCTTTTGTGATTTGAATTTAACAGTTTTATTAACTATTCATTAATTGTAGATGAAATAAACGCTACAAATATATAAATATAAAAGGTGAGGATTTACCTATGAAGAGACAGAAAAGAGATCGGTTAGAAAGAGCTCATTCTCAAGGTTTTAAAGCAGGTTTGGCGGGTCGGTCTAAAGACCTTTGCCCTTATCAACAAGTAGACCCAAAATCAGAGTGGTTAGGTGGTTGGCGCGAAGCGATAGAAAATCGCAATATGTATAAAACCTAATTTTCATGTTTCGAATTTAAGCAAAAACGCCGCTGTATGAAGCGGCGTTTTTGTAACATTACACTTTAATTAAAATGCACTGGTATCTTGGAATAAGCCAACTTTTAAATCTTTTGCTTCATAGATAACACGGCCATCTACTTCAACCGTACCATCAGCCATACCCATGAATAATTTACGTTTTATCACGCGTTTCATTGTTAAACGATAGGTCACTTTTTTAGCTGTTGGTAGAATTTGACCGGTAAATTTAACTTCACCCACCCCTAATGCACGACCAAGACCGGGGCCACCTGACCAACCAAGGAAAAAGCCAACTAATTGCCACATTGCATCTAAACCAAGACAGCCAGGCATTACCGGATCACCTTTAAAGTGACAGTCAAAAAACCATAGATCTGGGTTGATATCTAATTCAGCAATGATTTCACCTTTACCATGCTCACCACCGTCATCAGTGATTGAGATGATACGATCCATCATTAACATATTGTCACTTGGTAGACGACAATTGCCTTCACCAAACATTTCACCTTGACCACACAGGATCAAATCTTCTTTTGTATAGCTATTTTTAGGTTCCATAACACTTATCATCGCTTAGAAATTGCCCCGTACTTTAGCGTACACTTGTACGCTAAACAACTCGGAGCAGTTAAAAAAATAATTTTTTTGCATGAAATTACACCGCTTAGGTGAAGAACATGCTAATTACACGATTTAATCGCGCAATTAGGAGCAAAAATCATTATAATTACCGTGATTTTTTAACCAGTATAAAGGAAGTTTATGATCCTTTTTGTTAACGCACTTACCGTAATTGATTTTTCTTATCTTTGTAACAAACGAGGCGCAGTAGGTGAAAGCTGGATTGTTGATTTAACCTTGCATGGCAAGTTAAATGAAGAGTCTATGGTGCTCGATTTTGGCTTAGTTAAAAAGCAAATTAAAGGGATTATTGACCAATGCATAGATCACAAATTGGCTATTGGTAATAAAATTAATGGCTCTATCGAAAACCATGGTGATTATACAACACTAGATTGTACGTTTGGTGATGACCACCATTTAGCAATGAGTGCACCTAATCAAGCGTATTGTTTAATTGATGCCGAGGTTGTAAATGAGCAATCAGTGATTGAATTTTTAATCGCGACGATTATGCCGCAGTTACCAAGCAACATTGATAAAATTGAGATTGAATTAAAGCCTGAACACAGTAAGAGCTTTTATTATCACTATAGTCATGGTCTTAAAAAACACGATGGGAATTGCCAACGCATCATTCATGGTCATCGTTCGCAAATTGGTATTGCACTTGATGGCATGGCAATGCCGCGCTTACAAAAACAGTGGGCTGATAAGTGGCAAGATATCTATTTAGCAACCGCTGAAGATCAAGTTTCAACAAGCCAGCTGCAACATATTACTGCAACTGAAAATGACTTTTGTTTTGCGTATACTGCGGCGCAAGGTTATTTTGAGATGGCGATAAGTAAAGCCCGTTGTGATATTTTACCGGTTGATACAACGGTAGAATGTATTGCAGGTTATTTAGCAGAGCAGGTTAAAGCTCAGCACCCTGATAGTGATGTCAAAATTACAGCCTATGAAGGGGTTGCAAAAGGATCGATTTGTTATGCGTAAGTTATTAGCACTGTCGTTCTTTGCCACAGTGAGTTTTTTTACTGATGCAGTTGAATTGCAAGGTCATTTAACGCAAGGTGGCTTAGTTACTGGCAAGATTGAAGGTGTTAAATCAATCAGCTTTAATGGCCAAGCATTAAAAACCACAGAGCAAGGCGAATTTGTTTTTGGTTTTGGTCGTGATGCTGAGTTAACACATAAGTTAACGTGGGTAGATGCATCTGGCACTGAGCACCAGCAAGCGATTGTAATCACAAAACGTGATTATAAAATTGATAAAATTACCGGTGTAGCAAGTAAGTATGTATCGCCCCCTAAAGAGGTCAGTGAGCGAATTAGTCGCGAAGCTGTTGCTGTAAAAAATGCACGAAAAATTGATTCTGACCTTCGATACTTTTTAGACCCTGTCTATAAACCGGCTGAAGGTCGTATCTCTGGCGTATATGGCAGCCAACGCTACTTTAACGGTGAACCACGTCGTCCACACTTCGGCTTAGATATTGCGAACAAAACCGGCAGCCCTGTGTATGCGCCAGTAAGTGGCACAGTAGTATTTGCCGATAGTGATCTTTATTACTCTGGCGGCACACTAATTTTAGACCACGGGCACAGTGTAACGTCTACATATATACATTTAAGTAAACTCGATGTAAAAGTAGGGGATACCATAAAGCGTGGTGATAAAATTGCCGAGATTGGTGCCACAGGCCGTGTAACAGGGCCGCATTTAGATTGGCGTTTTAACTGGAAAGGCGAACGGCTCGATCCTGCACTTATGATGTTAGACACATTAGCGAACAAAAAGTAGAGAACATGACAACACAAGTAAACCGTGAAGAAATAATTGCTCAACGTATTAAAGATTCAACCACCTCGGTGACTAAAACTGTTTTTCCTGGACGTACAAATCATCACAACACCTTATTTGGTGGCGATGCTTTAGCATGGATGGATGAAGTTGCATTCATTGCAGCAACCCGTTTTTGTCGTAAACCATTGGTAACTATTTCATCAGATAGAGTTGATTTTAAAGAAGCCATTCCTGCTGGTACTTTTGCAGAGTTGATTTCAAAAGTTGTTCACGTAGGCAATACCAGCTTAAGAGTAGATGTAGAAATATTTTTAGAAACCATGCACACAGATGATAAGCACTCAGCAATCACAGGCAGTTTTACGTTTGTTGCGGTTGATGATAACCACAGACCAACGCCTGTTGTTTGCGATAAAATGATCTATGGTTTTTAATTAACAATTATAGAAAAGAAAGCACAGCAATGTGCTTTCTTTTGTAATTAATAAGAACACATCATACTATATTTAATCAAACTTAATACTTAGCTAACGTGGAAAACTAATAATTATTCACCAAGTAGTAGGGCGTTTGCTTAGTGAGTTACAGCACCATGGCTGCAATCCAGCCAAATATGAGCAGTGGAATATTAAAATGGATAAAAGTAGGCACTACCGAATCCCAAATGTGGTCATGTTGACCGTCTGCATTTAATCCAGAGGTTGGGCCAAGTGTTGAATCAGACGCAGGAGAGCCAGCATCCCCTAATGCACCAGCAGTGCCAACCAACGCAGCAGTTGCCATAATTGAAAAGTTCAGCTCTAAACACAAGGGGACAAACAAAGTTGCGATAATTGGCACGGTAGAAAAAGAACTACCAATGCCCATAGTGATCATTAAACCCACTAATAGAATAAGTGCAGCGGCTAAAGGTTTATTACCATCAATCACTAATGCAGCGCTGTGTACTAAGCTAGTTACATCGCCTGTTGCTTTCATCACGGCAGCAAAACCTTGGGCTGAGATCATAATAAAACCAATCATCGCCATCATAGCCACGCCTTTACTGAATACGTCGCTATTTTGCTCCCACTTAACTACACCAAATAAACTAAAGATCATAACCCCAACTAAGCCGCCTAATATCATAGAGCCACTAACATTTTGAGCGACTAAGGAGGCTAGTACTGCAGTGACTCCAACAATTAGTACTTTTTTGGGTTGTTCAACTGCAATACTTGTAGCCTGTTCATCTAGTTCGTCTTGGTGATACTCCCGACGTTTTCTATAGCTAATAAATACCGCAATAAGTAAGCCAGCTAACATACCAAAAGCAGGGATGACCATCGCTAATGGTACTTGGCTATTAATAATATCAAGGCCATTATCAACAAGGTTTTTATGTAAAATTGAGTATAAATATATCCCACCAAAGCCATAGGGCAATACCATATAAGATGTTGCTAAGCCAAAGGTTAAAATACATGCAATGGCGCGGCGATCTAATTTTAATTTATTAAATACAATTAGTAACGGCGGGATCAAAATAGGAATAAAGGCAATATGCACAGGCACTAAATTTTGGGATGAGATTGCACAAGCTAAAATAATAAACAAGATGAAGTAACTGAGGCTAGTTTCGCTATTTGCACTGTTATTATTAACTTTTGCTAATAATTTTGCCGCGAGTATCCGGGTCAGTCCAGACTTTGAGATTGCAACTGCAAACGCGCCTAACATCGCATAGCTTAGGGCAATTTCTGCCCCACCAGACAGGCCAGCATTAAATGCATCAAGAGTATCAGTTAAACTTAAACCCGCAGTTAAACCAGCGACTAAAGCACTGAGCGTCATGGCTACAATGACATTAACCCGCGCTAAAGTGAGTCCCAGCATTAATAACACACCGATCACAACTGCATTCATAATTATCTCTTCATCTTTGTTTTAATTGATTTTATCAGATCTTTACTGTGTTTTTTACGATAACTATTAAATACTAACTGTCGATAACGCACATCGGAGTATAACTGTGCAAATTGTTCAATATATATTCGTTTCTCTGGCTGTTTATGTGCCGCATAGTCTAAAAACTGCAATGGTGTTTGGTTTTGCTTAGCAACAATGCCTTGTTTTTCACACCAATTAACTAGTTTAAGATAGTCTTTGGTCAGAGCATGTTTGGGCTCCGAGGATTTTTTTGGCCACGATAAGTACACAAAATAACAAATAAATGTCATGCACACTGTTGCAATCACAATCAGTGAAATCTGCCACAGTTGCTTGTTGCCAAACAACTTGTTTAACAAGGAGGCCTGTTTTTGCTGATTAAACCCTAACACCCAGCTAGTCCATTGGTAATCAAGGTTTTCAAGTTTGAGTCTGAGCCAATTAAAGCCAGCTATATTGCTTAACCTCAATAGGCCAAAACTTAAGTTACTGGTAAATTCATTATTAAGTTGTGTATGCTGTGACAACGAACCATTTAATCGTTCAGGTGAAACCACAGCTGTTGCATCAAAAATCTGCCACCCTTTGTTTTTTATGTACACTTCAACCCAAGCATGTGCATCATATTGATAAACACTGAGATAACTATTTTGCTCATTGTATTCACCGCCTAAATAACCAGAAACAACACGCGCTGGAATGCCAACGCTTCTAAACATAAATGCAGCTGTACTGGCATAATGTCCGCAAAAACCACGTTTATTATTAAATAAAAATTGGTCTAAAGTATTGCTATCAGTAATTGGATCGGGTGTTAAGGTGTAACTGAATCCATTGTTGGCAAAGTACTCATATAAGGCTGAATAAAAAGCATCGTCATCCTTGTTTTGTTGCTCATATAAACGTTTAGCAAACGTTTGTGACTGAAGATTGGTCTCTTTTGCTAAATTTAGTTGGGCATTCTGATACTGTACTGAACGTGATAGAAGCGCTGATTCGAGTGGGTAACTTTGTGTGGTATAACTAATACTACTGGCTAAAAAACGTTTACGAAGTAATAATCCATCACTGGTTGTTTTGACGTCTTTATGTGTTGAGCTCGAAAGTTGTAAACCATACAGCCAAGGTTTAGCGGCTGGCTCTGCAAATATTTGGTAACTAAATAAAGGTTCTGCGCCTAGCTTAGTGGTGTTTTGACCAATCACTTGTTTGGCTTTCAAAATGTCCGATATTAGCCAGGTTTTACCATCAAATTCGTCATGTATTATGGCACGCCAGTAGTAGGGGGGAGACGGCCTTTGTTCATCAAACTTTGCTCTAAAAACTAATTCATCTGAGTTAGATAATTGCGCAATGTCGAATGGGTCAACACTTTCTGATAATCCTGTTTTAGCCAGTTTAGGCCCTGGCAGCTGCCAAAATGCAGGTACTTTTGGTAGCAATAACAGTAAAAAAATCGAAATAGGTAACGCCAACAGCAATAATTTTAAACTCCCTTTAACGGCTATTTTTAAGTTATGTTTGGATTCAATTAAAGCCAAAACAGCAAAATTTAGAATGTATAAAAGGCTAATAATCAATGTTGCAAATAAACTTTGAGAAAACAGATAAACAGTAGACAGGCTAAAAAAACTAAGTAAAGTAATTGTTTGATAGTGTTTTTTTGTCGTTGCTTGGAGTAATTTAAATAAGCTCGATAAAATCAGCATCGCCACGAACAACGTAACGGTATCGCTAAAGCCAACATCATAAAACAAAACAATTAAACTCAACCCGGCTAATGTATTTGCTAATAATGCATTAGGCTTATTACGCTTTAATAAGGTAACCGCAAGATTCCAAATACATAAACCCACTAACAGTGTATTAAATGCCAACGGGAGCTCAGTAAATATAAAGCTCAATACTAATATATAAACTATTGATAATGATAAATTAATTGCAGTTAAATTATTAACAATTCTCATGTTAATCCTTGGCTATTTTGGAAAAGCGACTGAGTGCTTCTAAGCAATTTTTACAGTGCTCTTTTCCTTCACTCACCTCGAATGAGATACTTTCTAATTGCAAACCATACGTTGTACCTTGCAAGTATGCTTGGCTGATCAAATAGCTCAATTGCTGAAGTCGAGATTCAGTACTTCCTTGTAACTGATTAAAATCAAAAAATACACTTTGCGCTGAGTAATTAACAAACTCTTTAACCATCAACTGCTGCGTTTTAGCGTAGTGTTTCCATGATACCCGTTTCATATTCATACCAATTTGATGGGGAGTCAAGCCATCAAACTCATCGCTACCGTGCATATTCTTTTGATCGCCATCATCCATACTGTTTTTATTGTGCTGATGATTCTCTTGTTGTACAGGCTTACGTTGTTGCGGGTAAACAAAAACAGTCTGCGTTAATTGCATGTAGCTCCATGCCGATACTAAACCAAACGGATAGTGACTAATGATTTTTAAGCGCTGCAATGGGTAGGCACCGCGTTGATCCATCGGTAAATCTAAATGTATCAATTGCGAAGTAGGGGTTGTTTCATCAAACGTTGCGAGTATTTTTTTTTCGTAAATAAACTGCAGCGATTGGCATATTGTATCAGTCGAAAGCTCTAACTCTAATTGGGCACACTGTGGGGCATAGTTAGCAATATGCCTTTTGTAAGAAAGCGCTAAACCTCTAACATTGTTATAACCGAGCAATAATGAAAAAATCATTACAACCAGCATCAAATATGCCATCACTAAAATCAAATTATTTTGATAGTTAACAGCCAAGATAAAGTTAAGTATTGTTACGAGTAAAAAGCCACTACCTAGCTTGGAAGGTAAAATATAAATGTTGCTATGCGTTAATGTAAGCTGTTCAGTATTGTGTTTATTTTTAAGTAACAAACTGAAAAGCTTAGCTTTTAGCTGAAAAAATAGTATAGAGCGGGCAAGGTTGTTATTTTTTCGCATTACAAAGGTACAGTAACATCATTTAATAATTGGTTTAGCTGTTGTGCGCTAACGTCATGATTTAAACCCAAGCGGTGCTCTGTTACGCTAGCAAATATGGTTTGAACATCATCGGGAGTGACAAAATCACGACCATCAATAAATGCCCATGCTTGTGCTGCTTTACCTAAAGCAATACTGGCGCGTGGAGAGAGCGCATTAGCAAATTGGTTATTCTTACGCGTGTATGAAACAAGCGCCAAGATATAATCAACAACCGGCTCACTTAAAGTAATAGTGCTTACTTGTTTTTGTATTTCAATTAATTGTTCGGCGTTAATTCGTACGGGTAGGTGATCATAATCGCGATTGTTTTGCCCTAAAATCAATTTCCTTTCAGCTTCTTTCGGTGGAAAACCTAAGCTAATGCGCATAAAAAAACGGTCTAATTGAGACTCTGGTAAAGGGTAAGTGCCTGATTGGTATAATGGATTTTGAGTAGCGATCACAAAGAATGGACTGGGCAGGGCGTATTTATCACCGTCCATAGTCACTTGGTATTCTTCCATCGCTTCTAATAATGCACTTTGTGTTTTTGGACCCGCACGGTTAATTTCATCAGCTAGCACGACTTGGCTAAAAACAGGCCCTTTATGAAATGTAAATTTATGTTCATTGGCATTAAAAATACTCGAACCGAGTATATCTGAAGGTAATAAATCACTGGTAAATTGCACGCGTTGATAGCTTAAACCTAATACTGCCGCGAGTGCATGCGATAAGGTGGTTTTTCCCATACCAGGCAAATCCTCAATGAGTAAATGCCCTTGGCTAAACAAGCAAGTTAACGCGAGTTTTATTTGCTGTTGTTTGCCATAAATAACCTGAGATAAATCATCAATGATCGCTTGTACAGTGTGTTGCATAATAACCTTATGGTTTTGATGTGGGCTAAATAAGTTCTAGGCGTTTCATAACCGTATCGACTTTTTTGGCATTAAATGGTTTTGCAATAAAGCCTTTAGCGCCAAGTTCCCATGTATTTTGTACATTCTCAAGGCTATTGTGGCCTGAGCACATGACAACATGGGTGTGTGGGTAATTATCGTTTAGGTACTCAAGAATTTCAGTACCGTCGGTGTCGGGTAATTCAATATCAAGGAAAATTACATTCGGGGATTTTTCATCAATCAGGCTTTTTGCAGATTCAAAATCGTTACTTTCGAGAATATCTTCAAAACCTAACTCAGTTAAGATTTGATTTAAGTAGTCACGTATATCTTGAACATCGTCAATTATTAGGATTGGTTCTAACGGGCGCACAAATTCCATATTGTTTACTTCTTGTGATACAGCTTAAATTGTATTTTTAATACTATGCTAAGCGATAATGAAGCTCAAGAAAGATACTCGAATAAAATCATATAATTCGCATAAACCCTCACTAAGTCCGATACCGTCTAGTATTGGACTTAGTGTGAGTGGTAATGACGAGAAACATTGCTTTAAACCTACTAACATTAACAGCCTATAAATTAGATTATGTTAAATTAAATAATTTACTTAGTATTGTCGATATTTCCCCGCTCAATGTTAAGTTGTTTATATCGCTATTAATGTAAGGGGTTGTTCATTTCTAGAATAATGATGATATGAGGATTTTCGCCCTCGTCTTTTGGAAAAGCCCATTATTACTGGGATTGGCTAACCCTGAGCGCAAAATTAGCTAAATTCGGATTACGCTTGTTTTTAGACGAAACCTGTTCAAACTGACTCATTCCACGATCATTCCTGCTCATTGTACGTTTAGAATTAGATCATTCTTGATCGTTTAACTTTCCTTTAAATACACTTTAAACGCCTTTTAAACGCTGTTTAAATATTTTGAGCTGCCGATATTTAAACTTTTTCGGCAGCTATGATGGTATTGAACGTTGGGCCTAGCTCAACTGTGATCATAAAACCTTGGTACGATATTTTTACTTGGTTGCCTATATAAGCAAACGTATTTGGATTTTGAACAGCGTTCATTAGGTCGTGTATTTGTTCAATTGCTAGCTGGCCAGTTAAGAACTTTTCAATTTGAGCGCTGCTGACTGTAACAGCGCTACTATATATAGGTGCGTTTTTACGTGATAGCTCGTTTAGTAAATTTACAGGCAAGTGCCCTAACGTAAATTGCTGGCTATCTGGTGCTGACTTTTTAAGCGCTAACTTTGCTGCTTGTAAGTTTACTTGTTTTATATAGTACTGCTGAGATTTTAAAACTGCTTCGTTAAATTGTGGAACCGCCAACTTTTGAATGTCAGTTGATAAAGTCATAACTGATTTACCTGCTGCAATGTCTGCACCTAGCCATGCTTTACCTGGATTATAATCCCAGCCTAGATCAATGCCTGCTAACTTATTAAGTTCTTCGCCTGTTGATGGGTCTACAACTTTGAATGACTCCATAAACTTATTAACTTTTTCTGGCTTGGTTACTGATAACCCCATTCGTGCAATATCACGCGCATTAAGTGATACCACCTTACATCTGCAGTTATAACCATTTGGCGGATAATGTGTATCCCAAAACGGATGATCCACAGGCAATAAAATGTAATTCCACTTACCGTGATCAGGTCTTACGCGGCTATCACCAGCTGTTAAGTATAATAAATATGGCCTGCGCTGTTTTAAACGCTCTTGTTGTTGCCAACGGCCAGCTGCACGCGCAGTGTTTTTATTGTTTTGATAAATAACTTTAGTACGCCAGCCCCGTTTGCCATTGTATGACCAACCGTGATCATCAACTACTTTGTCAAAGCGTTTTCTAAAGTCCGATATGGTCTCGCCATCGCTAATCGCCTTATCAACTGCTTTATATAGTTCGTTAATGATCTCGATTTGTGTTGCACCGGCAACGGTAAATGCTTTGGCGTGAATTAAACCCTGTAAGTCTTTATATGACTCACTGGTAAGCTTAATTTTATCTTTGAAATGAGAAATGGCTTCCTTGAACTTAACAAGGTCGCCATATTGTGGAGCTGGTAAGGCCATATTATTGCTCTTTTAACGACTGTTGAATGTCTTGAATTTCGTTTCTACGTGAATTATCACGGCTATTACCAAAGAAAAAATTCAATATTGACGCTACAACGGTGCCTAAAATAAAGCCCAAAATGGTGTCTGCAAAGCGTGTTGCGGTATCTGGAATGGTTAAAAACGTTATACAGCCTATGTATATAACCGTTGCGACCGACCAGAACCAGGCATAATAATAAATGAAGCGTTTAGAAAACTTATCATCTTGATTAAGTGCTTGGATCTGCATATTGCGGGCGCTTTGAGTGTTTTTAAACGCTAAATCATCAAGCTCTTTTTCACGGTTTAAAATTGTTTGCCGTAACTCTTGTTGCAATGCGCTAGATTGCTGAACTAGGTTAAATGCTTGCTCAGGCGTGCCGCCATTGGTGATGGTTTGCGCAATATCTACCACTTTAGACGCGACCTTTGATCCATTGTCGCCCCCTATCCAATCGCCTATTTTCTTATCCAAACCTGTGAGCTTTGCAAGGCCAAGTGCTATTGTAATTGGATCCATAGTTATACCTTTATATAGTCGTCGTAAGATTGGCCGCCAATTTTAATAAGCTCTAAACCTTCGAGCTTTTTATACTGACGAACGAGGCTTTTAGCGGTTGTAAAATCGCATGTGTGGTATTCGGTTACTTCGTAAAGCTCTGGGAATTCTTTTTTTGCACCGCGCTTACCCCATACTTTTTCTGCATCCTTGATTGATTTAGCCGTGTATCTGGCGCGGGTTCGTTTACGCCAAACATCAGGAATACATGAAGGGCGTTCGTTGTCTTTAGAGTACCAGCCACCCTTAATTACATCGTCTACATACACAACTAAGCTTGTTTTAGACTCAGATACGCGCCCGCGTGTCACTGTTATTTCAAACTCACCGTATTTGAAAATAACCGAGCCAAAAAAGCCTGCTAAGTGCTTTTCTACCTCTATCCACTGCTCTTTTGTGATGGCCATAAGCGCCCCGCTACAGTTTTGCTATATCGAGTGAAATTGCTTGCTCAATGCCGTTATCATCATGCTTGTAAAAGCGGATAAAACGGCAAGAATCAACCACGCCAACGGATTCCGCAATAATGTTCATGGCTTTAGTCCATTTGCCTGAATCGTCTGATATTTCTAGTTTACGCAGGGCTAAAATGCGTTGCGGGTTAAGCGAGCCTTGCTTATCGGTATTAAACGTTTTACTCACAATGGCTTTAATGTTTTGGTTACCGCCTTCGGTCCATTCATCCAGGCATTGATCTATTAATTGCTTAGCAAGCGCCAATTCAGGGCCTAGTTCAATTCGTTCTTGAGTTTGCAGGGTTACTTTTAGTTGGCTGTCAAAGGTGCGTAGTGTCACATTGCCTTTTTTGCCGCCTAAGTTAACGCCATGTTCTTGCGCTAATAGCTCTATAAAGTCGTCGGCTTCAGCCATTAAACTTTGTTTAAACTCTGCCAGTGTTTCTTGCATTTCAACGGCTTTATCAATGGCTTTTCTTACAAACTCGTCTTTGATCAAGTCAGTTTGTTTGATGTTGGCAATGGCTACTAAATTGCCTTTACCGTCTTTTAAATACCCGTCAGGAACATTATTCATCGTCTATCTCCACAGTTTTTGAATTAGCCTCGTTCATGCCTGCCATAAATTCATACTCCATTGCTGTTTGGGCAACGTCTGCCAGTGCAGAGTCTGAAATATCAGGAAATTGTGAGGTTATTTTTTGCTTAAGTTCGTTCAGGCTTTTAGAGGCCTGAGCAAATTGAAAAATCTGTTTAATGGTGTCGTCACTTGCGTGATCAAATTCATCAAACTCGTTGGTAAGCTCTACGGCATTCGTTTGTTTTTTGGCAAACTCAGTTTTAGCCGCAGTGGCTATGCCGTGGCCTTCGTCGGGCACATCTAGGATTGTTTCGCCGTCTTTTGGCTTTGGTACACCGAGTTCTTGATAGGCCCAGTCTTCACCAACAGGCACAATACGGGCTGTTTCGCGCACGCGGGTTACGGTGTCTGTGTTAATTTCGCGTTTGTCTTTAAAGATGAATTTGGGCGGCTCGCCACCATCAAAATTTACTGTGTGTAGTGCGTTTAAAAGCTGGTTACGGTAAGAGGCTACAAGCGCCCTGTCTGATCGTTGATTATCGCCCGCGCGTTTTGCATGGGTTTCGCTGGCTGCCCGTGCGCCGCCATTTTTTTGCTCGGTTGCTAGGGTTTGGCTGGTTAGCGCTTTGCTTATTTCAGCATTACAAAAGTTAACTAGGCGCTCTGGCACTGGCTCGCCAGATAGTTTGCTCTCGATGATCTCAATTGTCGTGTCATCCGGTATGGCGGCAATGCCATCTTGCACAAGTCGTGCTAAGCCATCTAATAAATTTTCGATGTCATTTTCTTTACTGCCAATTGGGTATTTACCCACAGGAAATGGAATACCAAAGCGTTCGCACAGCTGTACAAAAAACTTAAAACCGCCGTGTTTAAAGGTCCACGGCCAAAAACAGCTGCTTAACAATGCGATACCATACGGGTTTTCGGCGCTTGGCATGTGGCGAACGCACGACCAACGGCGTTGATCGACTAACTCGCCTTGTGGGTTTTCGCTGGTCTTAACAAGCAACTCGTGATCACTATTAAATGCAAAGCGGCTGTTGCGCCAGGTCTCTACATATTCAGGTTGCCAGTGGCCATCGTGTTTAATGTACTTGCCCAAGTGAGTAACGCTAAAGCCATTTAAAATGGCGCTATAGTTGTGCCAATCCATATCAGCCCATTCTGTATGTGGGCATGGTTTACGGGCAAAAAATGCTTTAGCTAGTTCATAGCTTTTTAAACTGGCTGCATCGTCACCGCCTGGTACTAACTCGGTATTAAAGCTAAATAAGCCGCTACGTAGTGAGCGTAATTCACCAATAACGTGGGCGTCGCGGGCTATTTCTTCGTAAATAGCGGTGTTTTTACCCGCACGGCGCAGTATTGGATCAGGGTTTGGTAGCTCAGTAATAAGCGACGTAAGATTTGGGTCTATGCGGTTTTGGTCAAACATACGGTTTAGCGCGGTGTATGCTGTAGATTTAATGCGTGGCTTGCTATACATGATATCCCCTGATTTGTTTTGTGACTTTGCGGCTATTAACACGCGGCATGCCGCCTGCACCTGTGCTTGCTACCATCCACAAAATAGCCAGGGCACAGCTTAAATCGTAGTGATGGGCGGTTTGTTTTTCTGGCCAGTTTTCAAGCTCGTCGAGTAGTAAGCGGCAATGTGAATGAAAGGCAATTTGCGCTGGTGTATTGGTTACATAGGTTTCAAGTGATCCTATGCGTTCCTCGGCGCTAATAACCGCAGTAACACCACGTAAAGGCAGTGCAATGCCTTGCTCTAGGCCTGTGGTAATAAACTGGCTGCGCATAAAATCAAAGGCGTTGTTGTTCTCAAAGCCCCACACACGGCAGTTATATTCTTTTTGTGCGCGTATTAAGTCGTTAAGTAAACGGCTCGTACCACGGACTTTGCGGCTTTCGTATTCAACGTGTAGCTTTTGTAAATCATTAGAGTAAAAGCCCACGAGTATAGCGCTGGGGTCGGCTTTTTCAGTTTTGCCCATACTTGGATCACATGCGCCGTAGGGTATCCACTCGTTTAGGCGATCAACCCAAAAATCAAACTGATAAAAAATGGCTTCTTCGTCGCTTTTGGCTATGCCTTGCATTTCGCGGTTAAACTCGCGCTTATTAGCCGCCCACATACACATTAAATCGTAAAGCGAACGCACACTTGGCCAACTGGTAGTGGCACCTTTAAGCATTTGCTTTTTGCGCTTGAGCCAAAACTTAAATGACGGTTTTTGCTCGGTTGAAACGGCTTCACCTTTGGCGGCCGCGCTTTTTTCAAAGCGTTTGTCGTCATGCACCATTAGATCGCGGCATTCTTCCCATAGGTCCATGCGTTCTGGCATTTGTTTAATGGCTTTAAAGCGGTGAACAATGTGCCCTGGTGCTTCTTCAGCACGGCTTATTGGGTCGTCGTTATTTAAAACGGTGTTTACACCTAAAAATTTTACGGTGCCATCTGGTGGGCCAAGGTATTGCACAGCAGCTTCTAGGAAGCGCCAGCGGTTATCGCGCTCAGTGGGCGATTTTGCCTCGGCATCGGTTATAATGTCATCGGATAGCAGCAACTTAGGGCGGCTTGCACCATGGAACGTACCGCGTACTGATTGCTCAGCACCACGGCTTTCAAAGCGTACGCCTTGGGCTGTTACAAACTCGCCTAACTTCCACACGGGGGACTTTTGGCACACTTCGGGGAAGTCTAACGCGAGGTTGTTATTGTTAAGCAGCTCGGTTTTAACTACCTCTAGTGTTTTGGTTGGCATTTTGGTTTCAGCGCCAAACAAGATCACAAAATCGATAAATTGCTTTATTTTTGCAAGGCCCAGATCTTGGCAAATATCAGGGTCTTGTAAGAGCGCTAACACCGCTACATAAACAGGCGCAATTTTTACAGCAAGGGTACTTTTACCCTCACCACGCGGGGCTACAAACCAGTTTTTCCAGCCGTTTTTAAGCTTGAGCGCTTCGGGGAACCAGTTCATAAAATAGCTTTGGAATTCAGAGGCCTCTTGATCGTCGTCAAGCCACATGTGGTGCGGAAAATACGTATACACAAAAAACGCAAAGTCGCCGCCAAGTACGCGTTTACGGCGTTCTTTAATTGCAGCGGGGCTTGGGTCTATGTTGCGTTCTTTGGCTTCAATATCGCGGCGCAGTGAGCCGGTGATCTGCTCTATTTCAGCTAAAAAGTCGCGTGAGTTCATATCGGCCATTAGTCGTCTAACTCCTTGTCGAGCCGTGGACCAAAGGCGGTAAGTATTTCTACAAACTCGGGGGCAAATTCGGGGTATTTGGTTGATACAAACTTAGCGAGTATTTTAAGTACTTCGGTGGCAATGGTGCGCTTTTCAAGGCGTTTATTACCGCCTGATACCTTCATAACTTTGCTCATCATATCGGTGAGCGAGCTAAGTACTTTTATACGTTGTTCAAGGGGCAGCTGTGCGCCGTCTGCTGATCTTAAAAGCTCAAAGGTTTCGTTAACTTGAATGGTAAATTCTTCAATAAAGTCGGTAGTAAACTCCCCTGCTGTGCCTTCACTACGGCGGCTTGCGGCACGGGCTAAGTCCCAATCGTCGCCGTTGTCTTTGGCTTCCATTTTCCAGCGTCGTGCAGTGCCATCGGCCACGCTGTGTTTAATGGCGGCAACACTTAACGCGAGCAGCTCGCTTACATAGCTGTGGCGTACGGCATTTTTCTTTTCTGCAGGGTGCGCCATTATAAGCCACCGTTTTTAAGTAGCTCAGTAATTAGTGCAACCGTTAGACCAGCTGCACCACCGATTCCAGCCATTTTTACCCGATTATTAGTTACATGGGTTTCAACCTTGGTAACGCGGTCTTCAAGTTTGTCTACTCGCTTGTTGATATCGGTTTTTAGAGAACTAATTTGATTCAAAATAGCGGTTTGACTCGCTTGTATTTGACCGATTGACTGGAATAGTTGATTTTCTTGCTCTGGGGTCATTGGCTTTCCTTACGGGTTAAATACTTTAATGCCCGTCCATGTAGGCGTGCGTACATCAAAATGAAACCAACTCACTTGCCCTTCAATGGCGGTGATGTAGGGGAATTCTTGCGGGTGGGCTAATACGTAGTCACGTACTTGCTGGGCTGTGTAGTTTTCAAAGCTGCAATCAAACGCTTTGCCTAGCTTGTGTTGGCTGCGTTTTGCGCCTATTGCACAATCAAGTGGGCGATAGCCTCGGTATTGATTAGCGCCGCCCCAGTACCAGTTGTTTACTGTGCATGGGCCAAACTTGTCGCGCAGCTTTTGCAGCATACGCAATGCGCGTTCATCAAATAAATGAATTAAAAATAATGGGGTGTCGTTAAATAGTTCAAACGTGGCTTTTGGTACCAGCTCCTGAAATATAAAGCTCGGTGCTGTTGGTACGGCCACTCGTTGTTTAAGCGCCATGCTGTTGAGTCCTCTTTATGGTTAAACGTTGTTTTACTAGGACGTAACAGGCAGGTAAGCGAGTACTGCGCGCCGGCTTTTTGTTCGCTGGGTTTAGCAGCGCTTTAACGCGGGAACGCAGTGCGGGCAGGTCTTTTAGCGGGCAACGGCGAGATATTGCAATTTGCTCGGCTTTAGAACTGGCCTTGATAATTTGTTGAGCTAAAAACTCAATAAATGGCGCATGCACTGTATTTGTCATGCTGGTAGTAAATCAATTTAGGGGATTGGGTAACACTGTAAAGTTGTTTACGGCTGGGGCTTTCGAGCTAGTCTATTAGGTTAGAATAAATACTATGATCTTTGCAATAGAACAATTGTTGTTTCTAAAGTAATATTGTTGAATTAATAAATAATCAATTGGAAATCAGATGGGTATATTGAACATTTTTTCTAAAAGACAAAAAGCATTACGAGGAGAAACTCCTGATGTTTACCAATATGAAACTATACCTCAAGCCTTAAAGATTCAGATTATACATATAATCCAAGACACTGTTGGGAACAGGTCTGGAAATGGTTACGGCCAGACCTTGTCAGATAAGGTTTATCATAAAATTAATAAAGATTTGTCCAAAGAGTACGGACAGTTTTCGCTAACAAATAGAAATGACGGGCCCATTTTTGATAGGGTATATGAATATTTTTTTGAAGAAAGTGATGTTGAAAAATGCCTAGATATTATTGAGTTAACTTTCCTTTTAATCCATACATATGTAAGAGAGAATTTTATTCGGTTTCAAAGAGAGGAAGGAACAACTCAAGAAGTAAATGATGCAATCGATGAATTAAATATTCGATTTAAACAACATGGTGTAGGGTATGAATTTAGTGATGGCGAGATTATTAGAGTAGACTCTCAATTCTTACATTCTGAAGTAGTCAAACCTACATTAAATGTTCTTCAGGTTAGTAAATTCCTAGAAGGTGCAAAACAAGAATTTTTATCAGCACATTCTCATTACAGACATAAAAAATACAAAGAGTCTTTAAATGAATGCCTGAAAGCGTTTGAAAGTACTTTAAAAGCAATTTGTAAAAAACATAATTGGGAACACTCAGCAAATGACACTGCAAAAAGATTGTTGAATATTTGTTTAACGAACGGCCTTGTACCTAGTTACATGCAAGAACAGTTCAATCAATTTCTCGGATTATTATCAAGCGGCGTGCCTACCATCAGAAATAAAGAAAGTGGCCATGGTCAAGGCTCAGAAATCAAGAATGTATCTCCAGATCTTGTAAGTTATACACTTCACTTAACCGCTTCCAATATACTATTTTTAAGTGAGTGTGAAAAAAAGCTTTGATTAATTTTTTTAAACGCCTCCCTGTATTCATCCATTAAACCCGTTACATCTAAACCCATAACTTTACGTTGGTTGATGTAACGGGCTAACAGGTTTAAACCGTATTCGTAATGCCATCGCTTAGGTTTAGCGCCGCCGCTAAGTTGCAATGCAGTGAGCAGTACAAAGTTATTGCTTTGCATGTTTGTGCCTGGGGTAAGTTTGGATTCTTACCTCAGTGCCGTCGGTAACACGGATAAACTCAAACCAGCAATGAATGCAAATAGTGTGATCGTTATAAACCTCGCCCTCTGGTGGGCGCATGGTTCTTAAGGTGTTATCGCACTCAGGGCATTTGTAATGAATTACTGGTTTGCTGCGTAACGTCGCAGCGTTAAAAAAGGCTAAGCATTCTGCTTTAATGTCTTTTAAAAGCTCCATAAAGCCCCCTACAAACTTAAATTTAATTGTGTTTCGTGCGCCCGTTCGTCTTGGTATGCACTGTAAATACTGCTTACTTGCTGGCGGGTGATCTTAAAACGCTTAACCAGCTGCTGAATGTTGCTGCTTTTTGTGTCCAGGGCTTGGCAAATTTGTTGATTGCGAATTTGCATAAGCACTTTGTGCAGCATGGGTATTTGGTAGCTTGACCCTACATTGGCATCTATTAGCTCTTGCACCAGGGCTTTACCAAATACCTTGACTACTTCGTGATCCTCAGTTGGCTTTTCAGGGATATAAAACATTTGCCCTTGCTGCTCGGTGAGTACCGCAATGGTTTGTTCAACGCCTAAGTGTTTAACTATACGGCGCAGGCCATGGGGTAACGCCCGTAAATCTATGGTTAATTCGCTCATGATTGCTCCTCAAATAAATAATCTAAGCCGTGTTCGCGGTCTAGTCTGCGTTGCTCTTGGTAGGCCTCTACATTGCGGCGAATGCGGCACTTTTCGCGGTCTGCGGCTTTAACTGGGCGATAGCGTTCTTCCTCGGTGTAAGGCGGCTTACGCGGGTTAATGGTAAAGTTTTGGTACTCTTCGTAATTTGCCATTTACGCCCCCTGCTTAGCTTTGTGGCGGATAAGCCATTGCTTAAGTACTTCTATAATATGTGGCCATTGCTGGGCGCTTTGGCTAAGCTTTTTGCCTTGTAGGTGCTTTTCACAAAACGCGTCACACGCCCCTTTTGAATCTATGTTTACCGCGCCTGCGCGGCTTAATTGGCCCCACAGGCTGTAAATCATTTTTAACTGGGCGGGTAACTGCTTTTTGCCGGCACTTGGGTTCATTGCACGGTAACGCGCAAGCAGCTGCTGTTGCTCAAGCTTGGTTAAGTCTGCGCACGTATTGGTGCGGCCATTACAAATGTACGACACATTAAGTTGGTGGATATCTTGCTCGATACCCGCCGCTTTTTGTGCCATTTTGATTTGTTGGATCAAGTTGCTCATGCGCTTTCCTCCATTGGGGTTAGCTCAAATGCCACAGCAGGCTTTAACGTGATCACTTTAATCCCCCAGTCGACCATGCCTTGGGTAAAAATACGCGCTAGGCTTGGGTGTAAGTGATTAAAGCGAATAGCCAATTGCTCAGCCGATTTAACGCCTAAAACATGCTGAATAGTGAATAGCTTTTCGGCTATCAGCATTGAGAACGCGGCTTTTATATTGCCGTTGCAGCTGTCGATAAACTCGCCCGAGCCTTGTTTATCTGCAAGTACTGCCAGCATGTGTTGCGTGCTGATCGTATCGTTTACTGCTAAACGCGCGGTAAAACGTGGAGTGTTTAAATTAATTGAAAATGCCATGATTAAATCCTTATTTAAAATGTGTTTAAACAGCGTTTAAACCGCTGGTTTATTAAGTACTGATGAAAAGATGCCATTGACTAACAGCCTGTCTACGGCGGTGTCTGGGTTTTTGTTGGTGTGGTTAAGCAAGTGCGGTAGCAAGTTTTCAACCAGCTCACGGGCGTTACCTTCAACGCGTTTGTGTAGCCATTGCCACCACTTTGCATCGTTTTGGGCGAGTTTTACGGTGCCCTCGGTTAGCTCTAAAAACAGGGTGCGAATATCTTCAACGGTGATTTGGCCGATAGGTTTTGGCCAAAAACACACGCGGCTTGCTATCAGTTCGTAGCGCTCTTGGGTTTGCAGTTTGTCTACCAGTTGAATGTTGCCAACCAGCGTTACGCCTACTATTGCTTGATCGCTTATGGTGCGCAGTGGGTCAAGCGAGTTTGGTTTGCACTTGTCGGCTTCGTCTAAAATAATTAGGCGGTCTGTATCACGCAATGCGCTAATAATCTTTTGCATGTTTTTATACGCGCTTGGGCAGCGCGATAAGCCCAGGGCTAAGGTGAGTTGCTCAAGTACTTGGGTGCTGCTGGTTTGCTCACTGCCGGCAATTAAAATGGCCTCTTTGTTGTGGCGGCAATATTCCGCAATGCCTTTGGTTTTACCCAATCCTGCTTGGCCTGCAAATACACTAAAGCGTTTACGTGCTCGCGCTTGGTCACATGCCATGGCAATGAGTTTTGACGTACTGGTAGGAATAAAGCGCACATCACCGTACACAATTTCAATTTTTTTGCGTTCATTAGATGGTTTGCCTTGGTCAATCTCTGCTGGGCGAATAAGCGCCCAAATGTCGTGCAAGTGCGCCGTTGGCTTTGCGTTATATTTACCGTTAATCAGTTGGCTAATAGACGCAGGGCTTTTACCCATGCTCACAGCAATGCTGGCGCTGGTAATGTTTTGCTCGCGTATTTCGGGTGATTGCAAACGCAGGCATATACGGGCTGCGAGTTCGCGATCAGATTTGTTATATGACTTATTAAAGCCGTTGCGTTTTTCAATTTCAGTAATCGCGGCGTTACCAAACAACTTTTGCCACATCGCCACAATGATTTTTTCAGGGTTAATGGTGCATTTGTTTGCCAGTACTTCTTTAACTGATTGCAGGGCAAAGCCACAATTAAGCTCTTCGGCTGTCATGCCTGTGGTGCTTAGCTCTTGGTTTATTAGCTCAACACGTAGCGTTTGCTCTGGCGTGTATGGGTGTGGTTGGCTATAGCTCATAAGTATGTTCCTTGTGTAAATTAGGTTGATCAAGTAATTCGTTTAGGTCGATTTCGTGCTGTGGCTGCGTTGGCGTTACATCAAAATCAAATATGTTTACCGGTGCTTGTTGTGCTGCAATGGCTTTAATTGGCGCGCCAAACTTAGCCACTGACTCAACGTCAATAATGCGGTCTTGCGTTTCTTGGGCTTCGATTTCGCGGCGTTTGGTGTCAATGCGTTTTAAGCGACCTGTGCGGCGTTTGCTTTCGGCTTGCTCAATGCGCGACGTAGGCACGGCATGCGATTTAGTTTTTAAATTAGCGAACATTAAAAACTCACCGTTGAGCTTATAAAGCTTGGTGTAGCTGTCGTCGTGTAGGTCGTAGGCGGCAACAAGCTCTTGGCCGTTAAACTGGTGTAAAAAGTCGGCTGAATAATCACGTTGATGCAAGCGGAAGCGGCCACGACGAATGTTGACGGTTTCGCGCGGCAGCATGACAAAATCGCCCTCAACCGGTGGTACACGCTCTATGTTTTCGTCCCATACTTGTTGGCGTGTTTTGCCCTTGATCTCAGGGTGTTCGCTGTTGTGGTAGTCGTTTAAAAATGCTTTAAACTCGGCTATCCACTCGTCTACCGTAGGCAGTTTGCGTTTGCCTTGCTTGGCCTCTTTAAGTACCAGCTGCTTATGGCGATCGTCGTGGTCGCGCCCGCAATACGTGCTAAAGCGTTTACCTACACGGTCTTCCATGTGTAAAAAGAACCGCTCAATCCACTTAACCCGGGCGTTGCCTGGTATGGCAAATATTACGTCTATTTCAAACTGCGCATAAAAACCGGTTGTGTCGTCGTTCATCAGTTTGTTTTTGTAGCCTGAGCCGTTATCGAGATAGAACATGGCAGGCACGTTGTTATGCACTTTAATAGCGCGGCTTATTGCTGCTAGCGTGTCTAACGTGCTTTCGGCGTAGCCGAGTTCCCAGCCCACAATGCAGCGGCTTGCAACGTCTTGAAACGCGGTTAACTCGGCGCGGTAAGGTTTGCCCGTTTTAGGGTGAGCTAGGTATACGTCGAGTGTGTGGCCATCGCCGTTATACATAACGCCAGGCTTAATATTGTCGGTTGAGCGCAGTAGGTGATCTTTATGTTTTTCACGGTACAGTTTTGCGCCCATGCGGTACGGGCTTTGTGGGCCTAACTCATGCGGCAGTGCATTTATAAAACGGCGCACTTGGTGATGCTCTGCCTTGTAGCCCTCTTTGTTTAACTGATCTGCCACTTGTGCAAAGCTTGGGCTGTTTGGGCTGTGGTAAAGCTCAAGGCAACGGGCAAGCCAGCTGTATTGTGTTTGGGCTTTGCCTTTATGGTTAGGCAATAGGCTGTTAATGCCGTTGTCTTTATACGCATTGCACCAGTTATAAATGGTTGCACGCCCTGGTAACTTACCTAGTGCGTCAATCGCGCTTGCTAATGTGCTAAGCGCCGTGTTGGCACGGTAGTTTTTTACTAGTGCCTCAAATGCTTTAGGTATGCCGCATTCTTGGGTAAGTAAATGGCGAACTAGCACTGCCCTACTTTGGGCTTTTTTACGGGCTGTTTCGCTGGCATTTTGCCAACTCAGCTCGTTACCTGTGCTTGGTAACTTATTGTATTTTTGAACTGCAGGATGCATTGCTCTCTCCTACTCGCGGGTTTTAATGCGGTCGTTAAACATGGCGAGCATGTATTCACGGTTTGCTTGGGCGTCTTGCCATTCGTCTTCGGCAAATTGCGGTATGCACTCAGCGCCGGCTAAATGCTCTAGGCCAAACTCACCGCTTAAGCGGTTTAACATGTGGGTTATGCGCTGCTGTATGCCTAGCCATAAATGCCAGGTTGTTTGCGCTGCACCTATGCGGTGGTTTAGGTCAAGGTCACGGGTGTTACATAGCTGCTCTGCCATGGCTATAAACTCTTCGAGCGACTCGTTAACAACGGCACTGTGCGCAAATGCATCACGACGAACCTGTGCAACTAACATAGGTAGCTCGTACATTTGTTTAGGGGCTTTGGTTATGCGCTCGGTTTCAAGGGCGTTTATAAGCGTGGCTGTTTGCTCTTCAAGCTCGGTGTGCTTGTCTTTTAGCTTGCGAATTTCCTTGCGGAACTCACGTACTGATAAATCATTTAGCGTGTCTAGGTCGTCGTCATCAAGCGATTCAACGGTTTCAACTGGCAAACGCGCCATTTCAATCAGCTTGCTTTTGTTCATATTTAAAAGCGCAGACGTCCGCGCTTTTGCCTCAGGCAGTGCTAAAAACATTTTTGCAACCGTTACAGCTTCTTGTGCTGTGCGTGGTGCAATATTGTGTTCACGTAGCTTGGTTTCAAACTCGCCGTGGCCTAGGTGCATTTTGATCGACATATACAACAGCCCACGCTTAGCGGTCTCTACCAGTGCTTGTTCTTCCATGCGCACAACCAGTTGCCATGCTTGGTCAACAGAATCTGGCATTACAAGTTGTATGTGCCCTGCCATCTTCTCGATTTTTTCACTAAGCTGCTGTTGCTCTTCTGCAGTGAATATTTGATCTGTTAACTCAGTGCTCATAACAGCCTCCAACTGCGTTAATTCGGCTTGTTTTACAAAATGCAGACGGTTTTTGGTCTTTGATTGTCATTGTTTTTAGCCTTATATGGGTTTTATATCGGGTGGTGTAATGGTGCTTTCAGTCTTGGTCGTCGCTGTTCAATAACGACTCTGTTATGTAGCGCTGCATGGCTGTTCGCTCTTCAATCTCCATTTGTAGCTCGGCATGTTGCTGCAGTAGCTGTGAGCGCTGATCGACTGCTTTAAACAAAATTGGTTTGAGTAGTACATTTGCTGGCTCAGTTGAGCGCACGGCATAACACAACGCTGGTAGGTAATGCATTGGCATATAATTGGTTTGACTAGGCGCAAGCCATTTATTTAGTTTTGCTTGGTCAACATCGTTATTTTGAGCGCGTAGTGCATCGTTCATGCGGTCAGCTATTACTGGGCGGCTAAAGCCTGAACGCTTCATGGCTGAACATACACTGTGTATAAACAAGTGATATATATCGCAATCTGGCGCTACATCAGCATCTAGTATGCTTTTAGTGAGTTGTTTTTGCTGTGCCATTGTTAAATTTTCCATGGTAAAAATCTCTTGCAAAATTACATTGATTTAATACGCGTGATTGCCGATGCTATTGCTCACTGGCTAGTAACTCGCGTAACGCTTGTACTTTTTTAGCGCGACAATCTTTGTTTTTAATGTAGGCAGGTACATCGGGGAAGATAACGTCTACCGGTTTACCGATAATCTTGGCAATGGCAGCAGCCACTTTGTATGAGGTGGTATGTTGATAAACAACACTACTAACATGCGATAGGTTTAAACCCAGCGCAGTAGCAACAATTGACAGTGAATAGCCTTTTTCTTCAAGGGCTTGTTTAATTTGCTCAGGTTTCATTGTAAAGTACCTTTTGGTTTACATTCTCTTTTCAGTTCTTTGGCGAGATTTAAAGAGAATGTTTTTGTTAATGTGTGGTGAGGATAGGACATATATGTCTACATATCAACCCTTAAAAGACATAAATGTCTGCGAGTTATTTAAAGAAGAACGTAAGAGACTGAATTTAAGCCAAAAAGATATTGCAGATTTTTTAGGTATGTCATCGAAACAAGTAAGCCGATGGGAGTCTCAAATAGCGATACCATCAGATAAATTGTCTTTACTTTCTGGTTTAGGCTTCGATGTTCACTATATTCTCACCGGAAATAGCTTTGCTTCTGCGCCAACTTCAATTACGCAGAATAATTATTTAAGCCCAAGTCATACGGACTTATCTGTCGTACCTCAATATGATTTATCAGCCAGTGCTGGTGGTGGCGCATTAGTGGTAGCTGAGCACCCTATTGCTCGTTTTGAACTTTCAAAGCGTTGGTTAGAGCAGCACAACTTACATAATAAGAAGTTAACCGTTGTTCCCGTTCGCGGTGATAGCATGGAACATACACTTCATGATGGTGATTTAACGCTTGTTTCGTTGGTTGATGATTTATCAGAAGCACGTGAAGGTGTTTGTGTTCTACGCTTTGATGATGAGATTTTTGTAAAACGTATTCAGTATGATTTTAAAACTAAGGGTTATAAAGTCACTAGTGACAACAACGCTTACTCTGGTTTTTTTGTTGAGGCTGAAGATATTGAATCTGGCAGGTTCACAGTACTTGGCCGTGTAGAACGAGTGCTGCAAAGGACAAAGGTTTGATGGACTTAGATGAATTTTTAAAACTTGGTTTATTTGCCTCTTTAACTGTAGCGGGGACAATCGGTTTCGCAAGAATATTTTTTAAAGGTTACATAGAGCAAAAAAGCAAAAATCTTGCTACCAAAGAAGATGTTGGTGAAATTACAGATATAGTAGAGAAAATAAAGCATGAGAATTCACGTGTATTAGAAGATTTAAAAGCAGAACATGCAAAGGGTTTGGAAGAAGTAAAAAAAGAAAATCAGCTTTTACTTTCTACTGCAGACAAGCATTTAGACCTTAAAATTAATATTTACACTGATGCTATGGTTGCATTTACAGGAATTATTTTTTCAATTGAAAGCTTCGTATCTTTAGACTACTCAGCAAAGGAATTTCAATTGACATTGGAGGAGCACAGCAAAGTTATTTCTAAAGTTCAAATTGTTGGTTCTAGTGAAGTTTGTGAAGTAGCCATAGAGATTATTACTAGATTTAATGAAATAGTAATTCAACTAATTATTGAGAAAAATGGCCTTCCAGAATTAGAAAAGAAAATTAAAGAGCTTGCTAATTATTATCAGAAATTGAATGAAGAGAATGAAGAGCTAGGTATCCTTGACAAGTTAGAGGGCGAATATAAAGAATTAGTAACTGATTTTACTGTTAAATATAACAAGTTCACTAAATTATGTTTATACCAAAAAATAGAACTAGAAGAGTTATTAATTAAATTTGTGACTCCAACTCGTACAGAGTTAGGTTTTGATGTTGACGAAGATAAACTTCTCATAGCACAAAAATCATCTTCAAAGCGTTTAAAAGCTGCAGCTAAGAAAGCTCTTGATATACAAGAAGATATTAGTCGGAAGGGATTGTATTGAGCAGTTTATTCAGTAGTATTAAGTAAAACTCCAATAAGTTAAAAGTTTTTCTATAGTAGTCTCTTTATGAATTTTTGTGTCATTTAGCCAGCCCTCAACAATTCTGGCTAAATGCGCGTTTTCATCTACATCAAACTTAGCTCTTTCCTTAGGCCATGTTTCTTCGTCTTGTATAGACGCATAAAAACGTGTTACTTCGAAATAATACTTCAGGATATCATGGAGTTTTTCGTAACTTAGTGACATTAATCTTATTCCTAAGGTATGTGAAATTAACTTTAAAATATTTTCATATTCAAGTAAAAATTGAAGTATTCTGAAATCATTTAAATTCATTAATTTAGCTATTTTCTTCCTTTCTTGTTCAGATTCATAGATTGGAAAATACTTCTCTAAAAAATCAACTTTTAATTGCATTAGAATACGTGACTCTTTGATTGTTTTTAAATTATCTAATGCTTTAATTCCTTTGGCAGACGTTGTAATTAAAGTCGATAATTGTGTAATAACTTGCTCATTGCATATTCTCCCTAGCTTTGATCACCCAATGGCATTAACTTTGATCGCTTATTCTCATTAAGCTTTGATC
>NZ_AHCA01000003.1 GCF_000238355.1 Pseudoalteromonas haloplanktis ATCC 14393 | reverse complement strand
TGATGGTTCAGGTTCAATTACATTTACTACAACAAATGAAGTAACAGCTTTTACTGCGGGTAGTGATATAGTAGGTGATGCAGGTGCTTTTAATACCACTCCTGGTGCAGCAACATTAGGTGGTGTTAATAGTGCTGTTGGTGGTACTGCTGTCGGTTCGATTGATATAAGTGGTGCGGATGGAACAGGGGCACAAGCAGCGCTTGAATCAATTGATGCGGCATTGAAGCAGGTTGATGAGCAACGCGCTGACTTAGGTGCTTTGCAAAACCGCTTTGGTCACACCATCAGCAATCTAGCTAACATTCAAGAGAATGTATCTGCATCACGTAGCCGTATTCAAGATACTGACTTTGCATCAGAAACAGCGCAAATGACGAAGAACCAAATCTTGCAACAAGCGGGTACGTCAATCTTGTCGCAAGCGAATCAGTTACCACAAGCAGCACTTAGCTTAATTGGCTAATAGCGCTTAGGTTAATGATTAGCTAGACTAATGATTAAGTCAGCATTAGTTAAATAATGAAAAGGAGGTTGGCTTAGGCTAATCTCCTTTTGTTGTATTAGCTAGAAGGTAAAAATTAAGGATGCGTTATGAGTACAATAACCCAAAGTTCTGATTTTGCGATGGCACCACAAAAAGCTGAAGACAAAATTGCCCTAAGCCCGCAACTTACAGCAACAGCCATTGATGAGCCTAACAAAACGAATAACAGCTTAACTGAGCGTCCCAAATCGGCGGATAATAATTTGCAAGAGCAAATGACTAATAAACAGCTTAACCATGAGCAACTGGAGAAAGTGGCGCAACAATTGCAGGATTTTATGGGCGAAATGAATCGCAGTTTACAGTTTCAAGTGGATGAAGAGTCAGGCCGAGATGTCATCAAAGTGATTGATAAAACAAATGGTGAGTTAATTAAGCAGTATCCGTCAGAAGAAGTACTGAGTTTAGTTGCAAAACTGTCTGAAACGGCAGGTATGTTAATTGATCAAACTGTTTAAGTGTTTATTTTTGAGTTAAATGTGTAATTAAGAAGGTGTAATATGGCTATTTCATTTAATGGTTTAGGTTCTGGTTTAGCAGTATCAGATATTGTCGATGCTTTGGTAAATGCAGAAAAAGCACCGTTTACGTCACGTTTAAATACAAAAGAAGCAACACTGACTACAGATATATCTGCGGCAGGGGCGTTAAAATCAGCCCTTGAAAAACTGCAAACCTCAATGGAAGCGCTAGGCGAAGTTGATAATTATCAAAAGCGGTCAGTGTCAGGTAATGACGATTTTATATCGCTTACATCTAATAAAGACGCACAGCCAGGTAGTTATAATGTAAAAGTGGATGCCTTAGCACAGGCACATAAATTATCCTCTGCAGCATTCGCTGCAGATGAAGCTATAGGCGGCGGGGTTATTACCATTGGCTCTGGCGAAAATAGTTTTTCTACAGTGTTATCTCCAACTAATACATTGGAAGATTTAAGAGACCAAATTAATAACGGCCCATTTACAGGTTCTGACTCCAATGATTCTGTTGTAGCAACGATAGTAACCAGTGATGCCGGACAGCACTTAGTGTTGACCAGTAAAGAAACCGGTCAAGATAACGCGATTACAATAACCGTACAAGATAGCGATGGTAATAATACTGACGGAGGTGGTCTTTCTCGATTAGCTTATGACGTGTCTGATGCAGACCCTGCCAATCATATTACGAATGTAACTGAAGTTAATGCAGCGCAAAACGCACAAATAACTATTGATGGCACCTTAACAGTAACAAGCAATACCAATGAATTCACTAATGTGATTGATGGTGTTGATATCACTGCGAAAAAAATTCACAGCGACGATGATGATCAAAGTAACCTGACAGTCAAAGAAAATAATAGCAATATTAAAGCAGGCTTAAATAGTTTTATCGAGAGCTATAACGAATTATTAACGTTAAGTAATAATCTTGGTAAGTCGGGTGAAAGTGGAGCCGGGGTTATGGCTGGTGACTCTATGCTACGCGGTGTTATGTCAAAACTTCGCCAGCAATTGACCAACGAAGTCGGCTTAAGTGATGGCAGTGCATTATCGTTGTCGCAACTCGGTGTAGAAGCTGATCGTTATGGTAAATTAACCTTAGATTCTGAACGCTTAGATGAGAAAATTGAAAGCAATGTAGATTTAGTGCAGGAATTCTTTTTAGGTGAAAATGATGATGACGGTTTTGCACAATCCTTTGATGAGTTAATGAATTTTTATACTGATAGCGATGGTATAGTACAAAATCGTATCGATAGTAAACAAAATCAATTGGATAGCATTGACGATGAAAGAATTGATTTTGCTCGTAAAATGGAGTCATTAGAGTCACGTTTATATGCGCAGTATAACAGTATGGATTTACTTGTAGCCCAATTAAACTCAACGAGCAGTTATGTTCAAGCGCAGCTAGAGAATATGCCTGGAGTAGTAAGGCAGTCTAAGTAATATAGCTATTAGCTTTAAAAATGAAAAAAGAAGGGGAAACTCTTCTTTTTTCATTTTAGCCTTTGAGTGAAAATTACGATGTAACATTGTAGCTACGAAGATCTATATAGCGTAGGCAGGAATTTATCTTGCGAAAAATGTAATTTTTATGGCTTTGTTGATTTGTATTTAGAAATTGCTTGTTTGGATTTGCGCTGTTCAAGTAAGCTTTTTTGAACCTCATTACGAGCGCTTTTTGCTGATTTTGTAATATCAGCAATATGTTTTTGAACACTCTTAAGCTGAGTTTTACTCGGTGGTGAGTCACTTTCACACCATTGAATTAAATACTCATTAAGTTGTGCGTGTAATGTATTTGCTTTTTCAGCATCACCTTCACTCACTTTATTGTTAAGTAAAGTGAGTATATCAAGGAGTTGTCGCTCATAATCCATTAGTGCTTATTCTTGTGCTTGGCTTTTAATACGCTCTTCTAACGGGATTGCATCCCAACCTTCCTTTACTTCTTTTACGATATTAATTACTTCGTTGATGGCATCAATATCATTATTGACATTAGCTTCAACAAGTTTGCGCTGGCAATAATCATAAAGCGACAGTAAGTTATTAGAAATGCTAGGATCTTGTTCTACTTCAAAGTTTAAAGCATCCTGCAAGGCACCAAATAAAAGGATACAGCTAGAAATATTTTCGCCTTTCTTTTCAATCTCTTTGCGCTCGATAAATCCTTTCGTTGCAGCTAAACGACCTAGAATATTACTAAATATCAGGTTGATTTGTTCATAAGGAGTCATTTCGTTTATGTTGCTAACACTAACTTGACTGTATTTTTTGACAGATATATGGGCCATGAGTAAATCCTAAATTTAGTTAAATATTGCTTAAAAAATCACTATGTTAAACAAAGCAATAATAATGCCAAATGCAATGGTCGATTGTATGTTATCGGCAAACCTATATAAAACTAAAGTATCTATTGTGATTAGTTATAGCAAACACTGTGAAATTAGTAAAAACAGAAAATAGGCAGTTCTTAGCAGCTACTATTTTTAATCGTTAATTTGTTAATTCTTAAGTATTACTTATAATTAGCAATGCGTCTGTTTTTTGGCATCTATGTCAAAAAACAGACGCTTTGTGCTTGCATCCCTGCCAAACTCGCTTACAATTTAACTCATTAATGGCTGGTGGTAACTGTGGTTCGCTAAATAATGATCTTGATCTTAGATAATAATAATAACCGTGCGATTGGTTTACATGCTGCGTTGACTTTTATTGGTGAAGCCGTTCAGCTTGTGGATGACGCCAGTATTGAGCAAGAATATAATAAGTACCAAAAGCAATCATGCATTGTCATCCTTGGCGTATTGCAACAATTAGATCATGAAAACGTGATCAAACGTCATCCCACGATCCCATTTTTGTTAATTGGCGAAACACTGAAACCGCTGTTAAGTATCGCTAATGTTGTTGGCTTGATCTGTGAGCCATTTAATCATGATGTAACCACTCAGCTGCTACATGATTGCCAACAATACCAACGTATGCTGCCAAATGAACATAAGCATCATAAACCGCATAAAACCTTTGACGGCCTTGTTGGTGAAACAGAAGCGGTTAAAGATGTACGCTTTTTGATTGAGCAAGTGGCGAAAACCGATGCGAACGTCTTAATTTTAGGTGAATCAGGCACAGGTAAAGAAGTGGTTGCCCGCAATGTGCATTTACTTTCTAAACGAAACGCTGGGCCGTTTGTGCCTGTTAACTGCGGTGCTATTCCTGCCGAGCTGTTAGAAAGTGAATTGTTTGGCCATGAAAAAGGTGCGTTTACGGGCGCTATTTCTGCCCGTAAAGGGCGTTTTGAACTAGCCCAAGGTGGCACGCTGTTTTTAGATGAAATTGGTGACATGCCACTGCAAATGCAAGTGAAGTTGTTGCGTGTATTGCAAGAGCGCAGCTATGAGCGGGTTGGCGGTACCAAAGCAATTCAGGCTGATGTGCGGGTGATTGCAGCGACGCACCGCGATCTTGAACAGATGATAGAGCAGGGCAGTTTCCGCGAGGATTTGTATTATCGCCTTAATGTGTTTCCAATTGAAAATCCGTCTCTTGCACAGCGTGTAGATGACATTCCACTTTTATTAAAAGAATTAATGCGTCGCATAAGCGAGCAAAGTGGTTCAACAGCTAAATTCACAGAGCGTGCTATTGATAGTCTTAAAGAGCATACGTGGCCGGGTAATATTCGTGAGTTAGCTAATCTGGTTGAGCGCATGGTGATCATGTTGCCAGATAAAGTCGTGGATATTCCTGATCTACCCGCTAAATACCGCTATATTGAAGTGGATGCTTATGAGCCTGAATATCCAGAGGAGTTGATGGAGCGTGATGCATTTAATGATATTTTTAGCTCGGGATTTAGTGATTATGATGATGAGCCCGAAGTTGAGATAGGCGCGCCTGACTCAGGGTTATTACCTGATGAAGGCATTGAATTAAAAGAATACTTAGCAGAACTTGAAATAAGCCTAATTACTCAGGCCTTAGAACGCTATGATTATGTGGTTGCCCGTGCCGCCGAAATACTCGGTGTGCGCCGCACAACCCTAGTTGAAAAAATGAAAAAATATAACCTATCGCGAGATTAATTCGCGGTAGGTTAAAATATTTCATCTTTCACCTTTCACCTAACGGCTAACGCCTAATATTTCTCAATAATTTCTTGTTTCCTAAAACAATCATTACTGTGATCGTTAACCATGCCACAGGCCTGCATATGAGCGTAAACTGTGGTGGGGCCTAAAAATTTAAAGCCTCGTTTTTTTAAGTCTTTGGCAAACGCGGTGGATGCCTCGGTAATTGCAGGGTAGTCACTGAGTTTATCTAACTCATTCACTAATGGCTTACCGCCAACAAATTGCCATTGATAGTGACTAAAGCTGCCAAATTCTTGCTGAACTTCTATAAAACGCTTTGCGTTATTAATAGTGGCAGCAATTTTTAAGCGATTTCGTATTATGCTTTCATCCAGCATTAATCGTTCAACATCCTGCTCATTCATTTGCGCTACTTTTTCTACATCAAAATTAAAAAAAGCTCGGCGATAACCGTCTCGCTTTTTTAAAATGGTATACCAACTTAACCCTGCTTGTGCTGATTCAAGGGTAATGAACTCGAATAATGTTTGGTCATCATAAACAGGTACTCCCCATTCATCATCGTGGTAGGCAACATAATCATCTTTGCTGGTATCGAGCCAAGGGCAACGGCACAGTTTTGTTGAACTCATAGCTTATCCTTATTCTAAAAGTGTTGTTCGTCATTTTTCTGTCGCGCTATTTTAACGCTAACCATTTGAAATTAATTGATATAAATATTGGTACAATTTGTGCATTTAGCTAGTTAGATCCTGTAAACGAGAATGCATTATGGCTTTAGCTAATGTCTTAAAACCACAATTTATCACAGCTACTCAATATAACCCATGCTTACTGCAAGAAGAGTATATTGGTGAGCTAAGTGAATTACGCCAGCAAGCGAGTTGGTTAAGTCATTTAGTCGATACCATGCCCGCGGGGGTGGTTGTGCTCGATGCGCGCGGTATGATCGCTAAAGCCAACCAAATAGCAATAGATATGCTAGGTGAGCCACTGGAGGGGGAAAAGTGGTTTAATGTGATCCAACGCTCGTTTCGTCCCCAGCAAGATGATGGTCATGAGGTTTCACTTAAAGATGGCCGTCTCATCAAGCTAGAAATCACAGCATTGGCGCCAGAGCCAGGTCAGCTCATTTTAATGACTGACTTGACTGAAACACGCCGTTTACAAAAGCGAGTTGCGCATATGCAGCGCTTGAGCGCGCTTGGAAAGATGGTAGCATCGCTAGCGCATCAAGTACGCACACCGCTTTCTGCCGCTATGTTATATGCAGCCAATTTGGGTTCTAAACGTTTACCAGAGAGTTCCAGAGGCAATTTTCATACGAAATTGATGTCTCGCTTAAAAGATCTTGAAACCCAAGTTAACGATATGCTGTTGTTTGCTAAAAGTGGCGATCAACAAGTGGTAGAACGTGTGTCGATGCAACAGTTATTAACTGAAGTAAAAACCGGTGCGGATGCCATGGTTGCACTGAATAATAGTCAACTTGACGTTTCTTTACCGGAACCAGACATCGAAATTATGGGTAATAAAACGGCCCTTGCCAGTGCGATTCAAAACCTTATTCACAACAGCATTCAAGTGATTGGCTCACAAGCTCATGTGCAGTTAAGTGCACAGCGTGATGATAATGTTGAGTTAGTGCGCATCACGGTAAGTGATAATGGTCCAGGTGTTGATTTAAGCCAATCGGATAAGTTATTCGAACCATTCTTTACCACACGAAGCCAAGGTACAGGTTTAGGGCTTGCAGTGGTCAATTCAGTGGCTAATGCACACCAAGGACGTGTTGAAGTAACTAACAACGCCCAAGGGGGAGCAAGCTTCAGCTTACTATTGCCTATTTGTACAGAGCCTAAATCAGTGGAGGCACCATGAATAACACGATTTTAGTTGTCGAAGATGATGCAGGGCTGCGCGAAGCCCTAATTGATACGTTAGAAATGTCAGGTATAGATTGTGTCGCTGCCGATAGCGCAGAGCAAGCTATGATATTACTAAAGAAAGAAGCATTTTCATTGGTTGTCAGTGATGTGCAAATGGGAGCAATGAGTGGCCTTGATTTATTGCGCAGTATTAACTTGAATCACCCTGATTTACCAGTGCTCATGATGACTGCCTATGCCACGATTGATGACGCCGTTGAGGCAATGCGCTTGGGTGCGATTGATTACATGGCTAAACCATTTGCGCCAGAAGTATTGCTTAATATGGTTAGTCGTTATCTACCAGAGCCAGAAAAAGAAACTGATGGTCCGATAGTTGCTGATCCTAGCAGTATTAAGTTACTAGAGCTTGCCAGTCGTGTTGCTAGATCTGATGCCAGTGTCATGGTACTGGGGCCCAGCGGTTCCGGTAAAGAAGTGCTTGCACGATTCATCCATGATAAATCTGAGCGATCAGAACAGCCCTTTGTTGCAATAAACTGCGCAGCTATTCCGGAAAATATGCTTGAGGCTACTTTGTTTGGCTATGAGAAAGGCGCTTTTACTGGTGCAATTCAAGCTTGTCCAGGGAAGTTTGAGCAAGCACAAGGCGGTACTATATTATTAGACGAAATCACTGAAATGGATTTAGGTCTACAAGCTAAGTTATTGCGTGTTTTACAAGAGCGTGAAGTCGAGCGATTGGGTGGGCGTAAAACCATAAAGTTAGATGTGAGAATTTTAGCAACAAGCAACCGTGAGTTAAAGGAAGCGGTCGCGAGTAATCAGTTTAGAGAAGATCTGTATTATCGTTTAAATGTGTTTCCGTTAATGTGGCGACCGCTTTGCCAGCGTCCGGGTGATATTGTCATATTGGCAAAGCATTTAATCGAGCGCCACCTTAATAAAAGTAAAGAGCCGATTGCGCAATTGACTAAGCAGGCTGAGCAAAAATTATTAGCGCATGCTTGGCCGGGGAATGTACGTGAGCTTGATAATGTGATTCAGCGGGCATTGATTCTACGTCATGGGGACATGATTGATGAGGATGCAATCTTTATCGAGAATTTAGCCGAACCTCCTCTAACGCAAGCTTCATCAACCCATTTTGTAAGCACGACTACTGCCATTGATAGTGTAACAAATGACGCTTATTACGATGGCCAAGCACCGGCTCTTAAAACAAGTACAGAGCAAAATAAGCCATTAGCTGAGTTACCAGCCAGTGAATCGGGTAGTTATAAAGCTGAACTAAAGGATAAAGAGCACCGCATTATTCTAGAAACTCTCAACCGTTGCCAAGGTAAACGTAAAGATGTTGCTGAAACATTAGGGATCAGCCCGCGTACTTTACGTTATAAATTAGCGCAAATGCGTGACTTAGGTATTGCTTTACCTGCTTAAGTATTACCCTTTATAAAACCACACATCTGTTTTAATTACGCTCAGCCAAAGCTGAGCGTAAGCTCGTCAAAACTCTGACAATATGAAATAACAAGTAAATCATTGATATTCATCGTTTTATTTTTGGCATGCTTTGTGCTTTATTAAGTTATTAGTAAACTGCATCGTCAGAGACAATTATGAAAGTTCAAAACAGCGCATTATTTCAAGAAATGCAATCTATGGCCCTTGAAGCTGGTCGTAGTAATCACATCAATAAGTTACCAGTTCAAGCCCAGCCAACTTCAAGTGCGCAATTTGGTGATTTGCTCAGCAATGCACTTAATACTGTTAATGACATTCAGGCAGATGCGAAGCAAAAAGTAACAGCGGTAGAAATGGGTGATCGTAATGTGTCATTAGCTGATGCGATGATTGCATCGCAAAAATCGTCAGTGGCTTTTGAAGCGACAGTGCAAGTTCGTAACAAACTTGTAGAAGCCTATAAAGAAATTATGAACATGCCTGTTTAACTAGGTAGTGGAGAATTATTGTGGCGCAATCTAATCAATCAACCGATCTTGCTTTAGCAGGTGGTGGCATCGACCAAAGTGATAATGACGATCAACAAGAACAAAAGTCAGGCTATTTAAGTGCTTTAAACGGCGTTGATGTATTGCGTCAAGTGACCTTAATTGTTGCTTTAGCTATCTGTTTAGCCATTGCAATCTTTGTGATTATTTGGGCTCGTCAGCCAGATATGCGCCCACTTGGGAAAATGCCAACAGAAGAGCTTATTCAAACGCTCGACTTTTTAGATGCGCAAAAAATAGAGTATCAGCTTGATGGCAATGTTGTGTCAGTTGCTGAAAATGAATATCAAAATATTAAGTTACTGATGACCCGCGAAGGCATCGAGCAAGCTCCCAGCTCAGGCACAGATATTATTATGCAAGACATGGGCTTTGGTGTTAGCCAAAGGCTAGAGCGTGAGCGTTTAAAACATGGTCGTGAGCAACAACTAGCGCGAACCATCGAAGAGCTGCAAAATGTGACTCGTGCCAAAGTATTATTAGCAATTCCAAAAGAAAATGTATTTGCACGTCGTGAGAAACAGCCCTCAGCTACCGTTGTGTTAACATTAAAACGTGGCCGCACACTTGATGGTGAAGAAGTTGATGCAATTGTTGATATCATCGGCTCAGCAGTACAAGGTTTAGAGCCTGCACGCGTCACTGTAACCGATCAGAACGGTCGATTACTTAACTCAGGTTCACAAAGTTCATTAGCAGCACGTTCTCGTAAAGAATACGAAGTTGAGCGTAAGCGCGAACAAGAATATTTAGATAAAATAGACAGTATCCTCATTCCTGTACTTGGCTTGGGGAATTACACTGCACAAGTTGATTTGAGTATGGACTTTAGTGCAATTGAAGAAACACAGAAACGCTTCAACCCAGATTTGCCAGCAGTACGCAGTGAAACAACCTTCGAAGAGAATAATATCGGTGGCTTAGCCGTTGGTATTCCTGGTGCTTTGACGAACCAGCCTCCAATGGACTCAAATATTCCCGAAGTAGCCGGCCAAGGTGGTGCAGGGTCGAGTACATCGCCTAGTCGCAGCCATAAAGAAGCAACCCGTAATTATGAACTGGATACCACTATTTCACATAAGCGCCAGCAAAGTGGTGTGATCCGTCGTATTAGTGTATCGGTGGCAGTTGATTACATAGCAAGTGTGGGTGAAAATGGTGAAACCACTATGGTTCCGCGCTCTGTTGAAGCTTTGTCAAATATCCGTCGTTTATTACAAGGTGGCGTTGGCTTTGACTTGCAGCGTGGTGATGCGCTTGAAGTTGTAACCGTACCGTTTGTACGTGAACCGATGGATTTAGCAATCGAAGTGCCATTGTGGGAACAAAACTGGTTTATGAAAGTGGTGCGTTTAGTACTGGGTGCACTGGTGATTATCGTGTTGATTATGGCTGTGGTTAAACCTATGCTGAAACGCCTAATTTACCCTGATGATACCCTTGAAGAGTATGATGATGATGCGCTTAGCTCTGGGGTAGATATCGGTGATAATACACTCGATATGCTCAATAAAGATTTTGATTCTGCTTCGGTTGGCTTCTCAAGTGATGGTACACTACAGTTACCAGACCTTCATGGCGATGAAGACTTATTAAAAGCAGTTCGTGCCTTGGTAGCGAATGAACCGGAACTCTCCTCACAAGTTGTGAAAGCGTGGTTAACTGAAGATGACTGATCAAGAACAAAAACAACTGCCAGCAGCGTTTGATGTTGATAAATTAGACGGTGTAGATAAAGCGGCAATCTTATTGCTGAGCTTATCTGAAGAAGATGCAGCGCAAATACTCAAGCACCTTGAGCCAAAGCAGGTGCAAAAAGTGGGTATGGCAATGGCGGCGATAGATGATCTATCGCAAGCCAAAATTAGCGCCGTGCATAACTTATTTATAGAGCAAATACAAAGCTTTAGTACGATAGGTTTCCAATCTGAAGACTTTATTAAAAAAGCATTAACTGCCGCGCTGGGTGAAGATAAAGCAGCAAGCCTGATTGACCAAATTGTGATGGGATCGGGCGCTAAAGGTCTTGATTCATTGAAGTGGATGGACTCAAAACAAGTTGCCAATATCATTCGCAATGAGCATCCACAAATTCAGACCATTGTTTTATCCTATTTAGAGCCTGAGCAATCGGCAGAAATTTTGGCGCAATTTCCTGAAAAAGTCCGCTTAGATTTAACCATGCGTATCGCCAACCTTGAAGAAGTGCAACCGGCAGCTCTGCAAGAGTTGAATGAGATCATGGAGAAACAATTTGCCGGTCAAGCAGGTGCACAGGCCGCGAAAATGGGCGGCTTAAAAGCAGCGGCAGATATTATGAACTACCTCGATACTAATATTGAAGGTCAGTTAATGGATTCAATCCGCGAGCATGATGAAGAAATGTCGCAACAAATCCAAGACTTAATGTTTGTATTTGAAAATCTGATGGATGTTGATGATCGTGGTATTCAAGCTATTTTACGTGAAGTCCAGCAAGATGTACTGATGAAAGCCATTAAAGGCACCGATGATGCACTCAAAGAGAAGATTTTAGGCAACATGTCAAAACGTGCTGCAGATATGCTTGCTGACGATTTAGAGGCGATGGCACCGGTGCGGATCAGCGAAGTCGAAGCTGCACAAAAAGAGATTTTATCGACTGCGCGTCGTTTAGCTGATTCGGGTGAAATTATGCTTGGCGGTGGTGGTGGCGAGGAGTTCTTGTAAACCATGACAAAACCTACTCAATTCCAAGGCCGCCCCTTACATGCTAGTGAAGCGGTCGATGAGTTATTAGAAAACTGGCCAATACCTGATGTGACTCAAGATACCCGCAAACTAGCAGGGCGCTCTACTGCATTTGGCACGCCTTTGGCTGATCTTTATCGCAAAGAAGTTCAAGAAGATGAACAGCAGCAAGAACCGGAAGAGCCCGAGTTACCGGCATTGACGATGGCGGAATTGGAACGCATTCGCCAAGATGCTTATGAAGAAGGTTTAAAGCAAGGCCATGAACAAGGTTACATTGATGGCTTCGAAAAAGGTGTCGGTGAAGGCAAAGAAGCTGGCTATAAAGAAGGCGTTGAGCTTGGCAAAGCGCAAGGTCAAGAAGATGTAAAACCACTTATAGAAGAACAACTAACCGGTTTAAAAAGCCTATTAGATAGTTTATCTGCACCATTGGCAAAAGTAGATGAAGATGCTGAAAAGCAACTGGTCCAATTGACCGTAATGCTAACGGAAGCACTTGTTTATCAAGAAATAAAAACCTCACCAGAGATCGTTTTACAGAGCCTAAAGCAGTGCATAGATGTCTTAGCTAATGAACAGCAAAGTGTGCGCATTCATTTACATCCTGATGATATTGAATTGGTAAAAAACAGTTATGGTGAAACTGCTTTAGCAGATAATCACTGGCAATTGGTGCCCGAGCCTACCTTAGAGCGTGGTGGCTGCCAAGTTAAAACACCACAGTCATCGATTGATATGACGATCAAAACCCGCGTCAAAGAAACATTGGATAGCTTTTTGCATAGTAGTGGTATCTAACGCTATTTTTGGTAAGTAATGAGCTCTCAACCTCGTCCATTAAGTGAACGCTTACAACAGTATCAACAACATATTCATCGGCCTGTCCCTGCTGTTGCGGGAATTTTAACTCGCGTGGTAGGGTTAACCTTAGAAGCTAAAGGCCTGCGTGCGCCAGTCGGCAGTCAATGTAAAATTGAAACTATGCATGGTTTTGTTGATGCTGAAATTGTTGGTTTTAACGATCAAACATTGTATTTAATGCCTAACGATCATATCTCTGGTGTGCTACCAGGTGCGCGGGTGATCCCACAAGTTAATGACACTGGACTGCCTGTTGGCATGAGCTTATTGGGCCGCGTTGTTGATGGGCTTGGTCGTCCTCTCGATGGACTGGGAGCTATAAAGGCCGATCACCACTTAAAGTTTGCACAAAATAGCATTAACCCATTATCTCGACGGCCAATCAGCCAACCTATGGATGTTGGCGTTCGCGCAATTAACTCAGTGATCACCGTAGGTCAAGGTCAACGGATGGGGTTATTTGCAGGTTCCGGTGTAGGTAAGTCAGTATTATTAGGCATGATGACCCGAGGCTCAGAAGCCGATGTTATCGTGGTTGGTCTTGTTGGTGAGCGGGGTCGAGAGGTTAAAGAGTTTATTGAAGAAATACTTGGCGTAGAAGGGCGTAAACGTTCTGTAGTCGTGGCCGCTCCTGCGGATGCCTCTCCTTTAATGCGTTTAAAAGGTTGTGAAAGCGCAGTGACCATCGCAGAATATTTCCGAGATCAAGGCTTAAACGTCCTATTATTATTAGATTCAGTAACCCGTTATGCCATGGCACAACGTGAAATAGCGTTAGCCGTGGGCGAACCACCGGCAACAAAAGGCTACCCGCCCTCAGTATTTGCTAAATTACCTGCGCTGGTGGAGCGAGCTGGTAATGGTGGTGAAGGGCAAGGTTCTATTACGGCATTTTTTACTGTGCTCAGTGAAGGGGATGATATGCAAGATCCCATCGCTGACGCAGCGCGAGCAATTTTAGACGGTCATATTGTGTTATCGCGTGAGCTTGCAGACAGTGGTCATTACCCTGCTATTGATATTGAAAAGTCTATTTCACGGGTCATGCCACAAGTAGTATCTGAGCCTCATATGCAGCAAGCACGAGTGTTAAAACAAGTGTATTCAATGTTTCAGCAAAATAAAGATATGATCACTTTAGGGGCTTACCAAAAGGGCACTGATCAAATGCTCGATCAGGCAATAAATATGATGCCGAGGGTGAATGCCTTTTTACAACAAGGCATGAAAGATGTGATCAGTTATGACGATGGCTTGCAAGGGCTTGCGCAATTATTAGGACAAGCATAATGGCGAATAATAAGCTGAATTTATTGCTAAAAATAGAAAGCGACAAAGAAGAGTCATTACGTATGAACTTTTTGCAAGCGCAGCAAAATCTGCAAGTTAATCAACAAAAGTTGCAGGGGTTAAATAACTTTCGGCTAGAGTATACTCAGCAATTACATTTGAAGGGGCAGTCTGGATTAAGCAGTGCTGGGTTTAGTCAATATCACGCTTTTATTGGCAAAATTGAAGAGGCAATTCGTCAGCAAGCGAATACGGTTAGTACCGCTAAACAAGTGGTCTCGCAACGACAAAACTTATGGCTGAAACAGCAAATAAAAACCAAAGCGGTGGCAAAATTAATAGAAAAACAACAGTTAAAAGCAAATGCGATAGCGCAGAAAAATGAACAGAAAATGCTGGATGAATTCTCTGCAAATCAATTTTATCAAAGGCAGCGCGCTTTATAGTTTATTCGGTAATTTATTAACAATAGTCAGCTTAGGCATATTACTTGCTTATTTAATAGTTGAAGCATTTATTCTGGCAAACTGCGGCGGCAAATTGCCACTTTTAATCTAGGTGAATTATGGCTATTAGTGATCTTTCAGTGTTTATCTCAGCTGATAAGGAAGTTCAGTTAAGCAAAAAAGACGGCAGCAAAGGCAGTGCGGCAACAGAAAGTGCAAGCAACCAAAATGGTGATTTTCTTAGCCAATTACAAACTGCCCACAATGCGGTTGAAACTCCTGCGAAAGAGCCAAAAAGTGACATTGAAGCCGCGTCAAATGAATCTGTTGTAGCACAAAGCAAAGCTGAACCTACAACAGACATAGATAGTGAAGAAGACGCGACAAATTCCGGTGATGCTATGCTCGCACAGATCACAGCTGCCAATAATATGGATACCAGCGTAAAAAGCCCTTTAGCCACTCACTCTGTACGCACAACGCAATTCGGTAGCTATCAAGAAGAAATTGACGAAAATAAACTTGTTGATATCAAAACACCGCGCCCCATTGATAAAGTCACGCCAATTATTGATATGCCCTTTGACGCAGATGAGTCTGTTGATAAGCAACTAAAGCCCACGCTACAAACTGAAAAAAGTGTTATTGCTGAAGCAATTGATAAACAATTACAATTCAATGGTAATGCCGCTGGTGATGATGTGCAACTAGTGAAAGATATACCGCTGACCACAAAAGACATGCCGCTAACCTCTAAAGAGAGTTTAAAAGACGCGGTACAGGCAACAAAAGATATGCCGCTGCCATCAAAAGAGATGTCACTGACTACCAAAGATATGCCGCATGCCATAAAAGATACGCCAATGGCTCAGCAAGCGCAGACTTTGCAATCTGTTCTGCCAGCTAGTTCTGCATCAGTAGCAGAGGCTGACACTGATGGTGAAAAAACACAGGCAAGTTATGAGTCGAAAGTTGCAATTCAAAGCACTGCTACTAAGCAAAATAACGGTGAATTACCAGCCGATGCGACAGTAATTAAAACCGCGTTAACGACGGCTGAAACAATTAATACAAAGTCGCAGCAAACAGTTAATACAGAGCACTTAAGCAATGTTAGTAGCGCGATGTCTACTAGCGAACAGAGCACAGACCAGTTGACAGCAACGAATAGCGCGGCGCTCGATCAAACCACCAAGTTATTGTTAAGTGAAAAATCGACAGTGCAGAAAAATGCCGATCCATTATTAAGCAATTTAACCCCAGCGCAACGTCAACAATTGCAAATACAAGTGGCAACTATTCAAGAGCAAGGCGTAAGCGCAGTGAAGGTTGCGAGCTTAAAACAAACGCTGGCGGAATTTGTCACCTTAAATAGCACAGCTGCAACTCAACCTGCTGCCTTGGCACAAACTGCGCCTACAGAAATAACTGAGTTAACTCAGTTAGGTAAAGAGTTGTCGTTATTAAGTAGCGAACAAAAACAATTGCTAAGCCAAAAGTTACAAGAGTTTGTAGCAACTGAGCAACCCAAAGGAACGCTACTAGCCAAGATCAATACTGTGATAGATGAACTTGCGCAAATGAATACAGTAGCAAAGCCCAATCAAGCCCAGACTCAGAGTGTGCAATCGGTGATAAGTGGCGATACGTTGGCTGATACAAACTCAACAGTGGTGCCGACAAGTAGTGATAAACTGATGACTACGCAAAGCTCACAAGCGACAGCGACTAAGGCCAGTACTTTTTCAGGTGTTCAGTTTGATAATAAACAGCAAATAGGACAAACCAACGTTGGCAGTGAAGTGCAATTGGTTAAGCAGGGAATATCAAAAAGTGAGCCAAAAATAGATCCGCTCACTGAGCATCTAAAGTTAGAGCAAAACCAATTACGAGAAAGCTCAATTACCCGTGTTAATCAGCTATTTGGCCAGATTACGGGACTAACAACGGCACTTACAGCAACGGCAGCATATGACGGGAGTGAGCAAAGTTATCAGCAAGCACTGGCTGATATGCAAGTAATGCATGCACAGCAAACAAGCCCTACTTCAGCTACGAAACAAGTGAATTTAGATCCCACGGTATTACAAGCGTTGAATATTGTGAAAAGTGATGCCGCTAAGTTATTACAAGAGCGTGTAAGTGCGTTATTGAGTATTAATAATAAAGAAGCTGAAATACGCCTAGATCCACCAGAAATGGGCAGTATGCAAATTCGTATCCGTAGTGATGCTGAGCAAGCTCATATTAATTTTGTTGTGCAAAATCAACAAGCCAAAGAAGCACTTGAGCAATCATTACCACGATTGCGTGAGTTACTAGCGCAACAAGGGATTGAGCTTGGGGAGAGTAATATTCAGCAAGGTCATGGTCAAGCGCAGCAGGGGGACGATGGACAACACAACGGCCAAGGTCAACTGGCAAATCAGCAACAAAATGAACAGCAGGATAGCGCCACTCAGCAATCAACTGTAGCAACTGGGCAACAATCTTCATCATCAATAGATTACTATGCCTAACACCTGCTATTATAAGACTATAAAAATAAATAACTTGATGGTCGGTAGTGACACTCGTAATATCACTATTATCAAGGAATAAAGGAAATTGGCATGGCTGAAGAAGCAAATTTAGAAATTGAAGACGGTAGCAAAAAGAAAAAGAAGTTGATCATCATTATTGCTGTGGCCGTTTTAGTGATTGCTGGGGCAGTGTGGTTTTTCTTACTATCAGGTTCTGATTCTGCACCAGAAACACTTGCTGATGAGTCTGTTGTATCTGCTGAGCAGGATACCGCAAGTGGTGATAGTGCAAAAATCGGGAGTGCCTTATATGTTGCTATGCCACGACCATTTATTTTCAATGTGCCTGGTGCTAGTCGTGATCGTATTGTGCAAATTAAAGTGCAATTATTAGTACGCGGCGATGTGAATGAAGAAATAGCCAAAAAGCATATTCCACTGATTGAAGGCACATTACTTGGCGTATTCTCAACGACGACTGCAGATGAACTAGGCACGAGTGAAGGGAAAGAAACACTGCGAGTAGCCGCGCTTGATAAAGTGCAAGCAGCGCTAACGGACGTAGAAGGTAGTAAAGTAATTGAGCGGGTGTTGTTTACCGGCTTTGTAATGCAATAAGGGGTCAGCGTGAGTGATTTATTATCCCAAGATGAAATCGATGCCCTCTTACATGGTGTCGACGAAGTCGAGGAGGAGGATTTACAAGACGATGATGATGGGGGCAGTACGCTGCAATATGATTTCTCTTCACAAGATCGTATTGTACGTGGCCGTATGCCGACCTTGGAAATTGTTAACGAACGTTTTGCAAGGCACATGCGCATCAGCTTGTTTAACATGATGCGTCGTACTGCTGAAGTCTCTATCAATGGTGTACAGATGATAAAGTTTGGTGAATATATCCATACTTTATTTGTTCCTACCAGCCTTAACATGGTGCGTTTTCGTCCGCTCAAAGGCACAGGCCTAATCACTATGGAAGCACGTTTAGTGTTTATTCTAGTTGATAACTTTTTTGGCGGTGATGGTCGTTATCATGCCAAAATAGAAGGTCGCGAATTTACGCCAACCGAACGACGTATAGTGCAAATGCTACTAAAAATAATCTTTGAAGATTACAAAGAAGCATGGGCACCGGTAATGGACGTGTCGTTTGAATACCTTGACTCCGAAGTAAACCCTGCCATGGCAAATATTGTTAGCCCAACCGAAGTGGTGGTGATCAGCTCATTCCACATTGAACTTGATGGCGGCGGTGGAGATTTTCATATCGCATTACCTTATTCAATGCTTGAGCCTATTCGTGAGTTGCTCGATGCGGGTGTGCAATCAGATACCGAAGACACCGATCTACGCTGGAGCAAAGCGCTACGCGATGAAATCATGGATGTGGAAGTTGAAATATCAACACAATTACTTGAAGTTGATTTAAGCTTAGCGCAAATCATGGAATTAAAAGCAGGGGATATCATCCCTGTTGAAATGCCTGAGCATATCACGGTATTCGTTGAAGAATTGCCAACATTTAGAGCTAAAATGGGTCGTTCTCGTGATAATGTTGCGCTGCAAATTAGTGAAAAAATTAAACGTCCTGAATCAGTTAAATCAGAACTGCATGTCTTTACTAAAGGCGGTAAAAAACTGGATTCAGATGCGGAATTAGCTGAACTAGAAGATGATTTACACCTCTCGGAAGGTGTGGACTTAGACTGGTAAAAGAATAAAAAGGTTTAATAGTATGAGTGATGACCAAGATACAATGGACGAATGGGCAGCAGCACTGGCTGAAGCTGAAGGAAGTGATAACTCTGATGCTCCTAAGGTAACTGAGCTTGATGAGTTAAGTGATACTAAACATGAAATGAGTGGCGAAGAAAAGCGCAAACTCGATACCATTTTAGATATCCCCGTGACGATTTCTATGGAAGTTGGGCGTTCAAAAATCAATATTCGTAACTTACTGCAACTGAATCAAGGCTCAGTGGTTGAACTTGACCGCGTGGCAGGTGAGCCATTGGATGTATTAGTCAATGGAACACTGATTGCGCATGGTGAAGTTGTTGTGGTGAATGACAAATTTGGTATCCGTCTCACTGACGTGATCAGCCAAGTTGAACGGATCAAAAAATTGCGATGAGCAGTTGGCTGTTTTTATCGACCGCGGCCAGCGCTGCGCTCCCAAGTGGGACACCGATGGGCGATTTATTGTCAATGGTGATGTCTTTAATTATGGTGCTAGTACTGATTGTAGTGCTGGCATTTTTGGTTAAAAAGCTAAACCCTAATTTAGCGAATTCGGATGAATTCAAAGTTGTTCGTAGTTTACCGTTAAGTACGCGAGAGCGGTTGATGGTTATCGAAATTGATAATTGCCAGCATTTATTAGGTGTTACACCACACAGTATTAACTACCTGCATAAATTAGAAACTCCATTGAGCGAAAAAGAGTTGCCAGCTCTTGCTGAGCGCTTTGGTAAACTTTTAAACCCACAAACTAACCATACTAAAAAGAACAAATAATATGATTAAGTGGCTGCTGCTATTGTTTGCATTGGTTTTTATCCCTTCAGTTAATGCTGAAGGGATTGAAGCATTAAGCATTACTACCAACCCCGATGGTTCACAAGATTACTCGGTGACGTTGCAAGTACTCGCTATTATGACCGCGCTGAGTTTTATTCCAGCGGCGGTAATTATGATGACCTCATTTACCCGTATCATTGTGGTATTGGCCATTTTACGTCAAGCCATTGGTTTGCAACAAACACCGTCGAACCAAATACTATTAGGTATGTCATTATTTTTAAGTATTTTCATCATGGCACCGGTTTACCAAAAAGTGAATGAGCAAGCGATACAGCCGTATTTGAGTGAACAGGTCACATCAGTTCAAGCGCTGGAGCTTGCTAAAGAGCCCATGAAAGCCTTTATGCTTTCACAGGTACGCATTAAGGACTTAGAAACATTCGCTAAAATTGCCGGTTATGATCAGTTAGACTCCCCAGAAGCAACCCCCCTCATCGTGCTTATTCCAGCTTTTGTGACCAGTGAATTACAAACCGCATTCATTATCGGTTTTATGTTTTTTATTCCATTTTTAATTGTTGATTTAGTAGTGGCATCGGTATTAATGGCGATGGGTATGATGATGCTATCGCCGATGATCGTATCGTTACCATTTAAAATCATGCTATTTGTGCTGGTTGATGGGTGGAGTTTAGTCATGGGTACTTTAGCGAAAAGCTTTGGTTTGGGTACTTGATATGGCTGTACAACACTGTGTAAAACACGGCTAGGAGCGCAACATGGAACCGGAAATTTTTGTTGATATACTCAGCGATGCCTTATTCTTAGTGATTAAATTAGTCTCCGCGATTGTTGTACCTGGTTTATTGGTCGGCTTAGTGGTGGCGGTGTTTCAGGCCGCAACTTCAATTAATGAACAAACACTCAGTTTTTTACCGCGCTTATTAATTACTATTAGTGCGCTCATTGTCGGTGGCCATTGGTTAACCCAAGAGCTGATGGATTTTTTTACACGGCTAATCATGATCATCCCAGAGATTGCGGGCTAGTATGGAATTCCCTTTTTCGGTCATCATCCAGTGGCTGAGTGATTTTTTACTGCCGCTGGTACGGATCAGTTCAATGATCATGGTGATGGCAGGCATAGGTGCTAAAAATGTGCCGACACGAATAAAAATGGGATTAGCCGTGGTGATTACGTTTTTAGTGGTGCCCGTGTTACCACCTGCCACGTTTAATAACTTATTCTCCTTTGAAATGATTCTAGTGGTCATTCAACAGTTGCTCATTGGTGTGGCAATTGGCTTTGCATCATTGCTAATGCTAAATACTTTTGTGTTAGCGGGTCAAATTCTTGCTATGCAAACTGGCTTAGGTTTCGCCTCGGTTGTTGATCCATCCAATGGTATGAGCGTACCTGCGGTGGGGCAGTTTTATCTAATTTTAGCAACGTTACTCTTCTTTGTTTTTAATGGCCATTTAATGATGATTCAAATGGTGGTACACAGTTTCGAGGTTTTGCCGATTGACGGTAATTGGTGGGCGGTGGATCACTATTGGGACATAGTAACGTGGGGTGGCTGGATGTTTACCACGGCACTGGTGTTATCACTGGCACCTTTAACAGCTATGTTAGTGATCAATATGTCGTTTGGCGTGATGACCCGAGCTGCACCACAGTTAAATATCTTTTCGATCGGTTTTCCGTTTACTTTAGTTGCGGGGCTAGTAATTATTTGGGCAACGCTGGGTAACTTTGTGACTCAATTTGAATTTCAATGGTTAAAAATGGTTGAGTTAATGTGTACTTTAGTTGGTTGTTCCCCGTAGGAGAGAGTGATGGCTGAAGATTCAGGTCAAGAAAAAACCGAAGAACCCACGGGGAAAAAAATTGAGGAATCGAAAAAGAAAGGCCAAATAGCCCGCTCAAAAGAGCTTGGCACTATGTTTGTACTTATTTTTTCTGCGATTTCTTTATTATTATACGGGCCTGAGATTGGCAAAGGTTTGTATAACATTATGGGGCGAACCCTAAGCTTAAATCGTAATGAAACATACGATACGACAAAAATGTTCTCAGTATGGGGAATGGTGGCAGATGCGCTGGTGTTTCCTATGGCGATGTTTGTACTGATTATTGTTTTAGCAGGAATTATTGGTAATACATTACTTGGCGGCTTTAACTTTAGTTGGCAGGCCGCTGCACCAAAAGCCAGCAAAATGTCGCCTGCCAAAGGCATTAAACGTATGCTTGGTCCGCAGGCAGGTGTTGAACTGGTTAAATCTATTTTAAAGTTTGCAGTGGTTGCAGGCTTTGCCGTTTTTTTGATTAATACCTTCTTTGATGAAATTCTCCACTTAAGTATAGAAAGTGCGCCGGGTAATATTATTCACGCTTTAGAAATATTGGCATGGATGTTTTTAGGGTTGACCTGCACCTTAACAATTATTGCGGCCATTGATGCGCCATACCAAAGTCATAAGCACCACAAAGAATTAAAAATGACCTTGCAAGAAGTGAAAGATGAATATAAAAACTCTGAAGGTGATCCACAAATAAAAGCCCGTATCAGGCAAACGCAAAGACAAATGTCGCAGCGCAGAATGATGCAAGATGTCCCTGATGCTGATGTGGTGGTAACCAACCCAACTCATTATTCAGTTGCATTAAAGTACGATACCGAACGCGCAGGAGCGCCAATTGTGGTTGCCAAAGGCGTTGATGAAATGGCGATGCAGATCAGAAAAATAGCCGTTGGTAACGAAGTACCGGTTGTGGAATCCCCGATGCTGACTCGCGCACTGTATCATACCGCTGAGGTGGGCGATCAAATCCCTGATCAACTTTTTACTGCGGTGGCACAAGTTTTAGCTTATGTATTTCAGCTTAAACGATTCCAAAAAGGTCGCGGAAAGCGTCCAACCAAATTGAATAAAACACTGCCCATCCCTGATGCCTACAAGTATTAATCAAGCAATCAATAACTTGGAATAGTTATTGCAAATTCCGTGTAGTGTCAATTTTTTGAAATTGTAGAATTATGGAATTTAAAGCTGTATTACAACAACTTAATAAAGATAAAAAAGAGTATTTGAAAGGTGTTGGTACGCCTTTATTAGTGCTTGCAGCGCTGGGAATGGTGATATTACCACTCCCGCCATTTTTACTCGACATTCTTTTTTCGTTTAATATAGCTTTAGCACTGGTGGTTTTACTGGTTACTGTCTACACCATGAAACCCGTCGAGTTTGGTATGTTCCCAGCCGTACTATTGATTGCGACCATTATGCGTTTAGCACTTAACGTTGCCAGTACCCGAGTGGTATTGTTGGAAGGGCATAATGGCGGGGACGCTGCAGGTAAAGTTATCGAAGCATTTGGCTCGGTTGTGATCGGTGGTAACTATGCGGTTGGCCTCGTAGTATTCTTAATCTTGATCATCATCAACTTTGTGGTAATTACCAAAGGTGCTGGGCGTATCTCGGAAGTATCCGCGCGCTTTACCTTAGATGCAATGCCAGGTAAACAAATGGCTATAGACGCCGACTTAAATGCGGGCTTTATCAGTGCCGAGCAAGCGAGAGATCGCCGTGAAGAAGTAACCCGCGAAGCCGACTTTTATGGTTCAATGGATGGTGCCAGTAAATTTGTAAAAGGCGATGCGATTGCCGGTATTGTGATTTTGGTTATCAATATCGTCGGTGGTTTATTTGTTGGTATGATCCAACACGATTTAAGTTTTAGTCGGGCAATGGAAGTTTATACCTTACTGACTATTGGTGATGGCCTAGTGGCTCAACTTCCTTCATTACTTCTATCAATTGGTACAGCGATTGTTGTAACCCGGCAAAATGAATCGCTCAATATGGGCGACCAATTCAAGAAGCAACTTGGTAACGAAAAATCATTATTTATCGCTTCAGGTATCTTAATTGTGATGGGGTTAGTGCCAGGGATGCCCCACTTTGCATTTTTAAGCTTGGGTGCACTACTGGGTTATCTTGCCTATTACGCGCAGCAAAGCAAACTAAAAGAAGCGGCTGCAAAAGAAGCTGAAGCTGCAAATGGAGGCGCTACAGGCACCGGTGTTGCAAATAAACAAGAGCAAAAAGAGCTAGGCTGGGATGATGTGCAGCAAGTTGATGTTATAGGTCTTGAAGTTGGCTATCGTTTAATTCCTTTGGTTGATCAATCACAAGGTGGTGAGTTACTTAACCGGATAAAAGGGGTACGAAAAAAACTATCTCAAGAGTTGGGGTTTTTAGTACCCCCTGTTCATATTCGCGATAATCTAGAGCTTGACCCGAATGCATACAGGATCACTATGATGGGGGTATCTACTGGTGAAGGTGAGCTCAAACATGGTGATGAGCTGGCGATAAACCCAGGACAAGTGTTTGGCCCCATCAAAGGGATTGAAACAAAAGATCCTGCCTTTGGTTTAGATGCAGTGTGGATCAAGCCTGATCAAAAAGATGAAGCGCAATCGCTAGGGTATACCGTAGTTGATTCTGCAACGGTCGTTGCAACCCATATTAGCCAGTTATTAACCAATAGTGCGGCATTGTTACTGGGCCATGAAGAAGTGCAAAACCTCCTTGATATGCTTGCCAAGAGTCATCCACGTTTAGTTGAAGGGCTAGTGCCAGATACTTTACCACTGACGGTTATTGTAAAAGTATTGCAAAACCTCTTGAATGAAGGCGTTGCTATTCGTGACATGCGCTCAATTGTGCAAACCCTCGTTGAGTATGGCCCACGTAGTCAAGACCCAGATGTACTAACGGCAGCAGTGCGTATTTCACTGCGCAGACTGATAGTTCAAGACGCGGTTGGTATGTCATCAGAAATCCCTGTCATAACCTTGGCGCCTGAGTTGGAACAGATGTTGCATCAGTCACTGCAAAATGCAGGCGACGAAGGGGCCGGAATAGAACCAGGACTTGCAGAGCGACTTCAACAATCTTTAAATGAAGCGCATCAAAACCAAGAAATGGCCGGTGAACCTTCGATATTGCTAACGTCAGGAATGTTACGCACTGTGTTATCTCGTTTTGTTAAGTACACCATTCCAGGATTACGGGTGATGTCTTACCAAGAGGTACCAGATGAAAGACAGATCAAGATTGTCAGCTCAGTAGGCCAATAATCGGATTTTAAAGGGGTTGAACCATGAAAATAAAACGTTTTTTTGCTAAAGATATGCGTACCGCACTAAAAGAAGTGAAAGATGAACTCGGTGTTGATGCGGTCATCATGTCAAATAAAAAATTAGCCAATGGGGTAGAAATTGTTGCCGCCGTTGATTATGAAAAAGCGGCCCCTAAAGCGCCGGCACAGCCACAGGCAACAACAGCACAAACAAATACTCACTTTGTTAAACCTGCGCCGCAACGCACCCAGCCGGAGCCGCAAGCTGCAGTAGCAGATAGCTTACAAGCATTATTAGAGCGTCAATCACCTCGTCCGCGCTCACCTGAGCTTGCCTCAATGTTTAGTCAGTCAGGAATTGACACCGCAACCCAATATCAGCCACAGCAACAAGCACAGCAAACTCGTCATGAGCAACCAACACATAATGATTTTGCTCGTCGTCAGAGTGTAGCTCGTCCAGAGACCCAAGCACATAGCTTAGGGTTTGATGATGAACTTGAAAGTGGCTTTGATGATTTGGATGCCCCAATACCAAGCAAAAACGCAGCCAAAACCGATGAAATCAGCGCGATGCGTGATGAAATGGCTGCAATGCGTCAATTACTTGAGTATCAAGTTTCAGGTTTAATGCAACAAGACTTAGCACGTCGCGATCCAACGCGTGCATGTATGATTGACCGTTTAGTTGGCATGGGGATTGATAGCGAAGTGGCTGAACAAATGGCGTGCTTTATTCCTGATGATGTATCGCGTCAACAAGCATGGCAAGCATTGTTGCAAATGGTTGAAAACCAAATGCATACCACTAATAACGAGATTCTACGCCAAGGCGGCGTTTTTGCACTTGTTGGCCCAACGGGAGTGGGTAAAACAACCACAGTTGCTAAACTTGCCGCTCTGGGGGCACAAAAGTATGGCGCTGATAAAGTCGCACTTATCACCACCGATACTTACCGCATTGGCGCCTATGAGCAATTAGCTACTTATGGCCGTATTATTGGCTGTGGTGTAAAACAAGTTAAAGATGCCAATGAATTAGCTGAAGTTTTATACCATTTACGCAATAAGCGTCTAGTATTAATAGATACCGCTGGCATGAGTCAACGTGATTTACGTTTAACCGAACAATTGAACACGCTAATGCGTAATCAACGAGTTGATATTCGTAACTATCTAGTACTCAGTGCTACAGCTCAAATTAATGTATTGCAAGAAACCGTAAGGCACTTTAAAAAAGTACAATTAAGTGGCTGTATTTTCACTAAATTAGACGAATCGTTAAGTTTAGGCGAGATTATTAGTATAGCGATTCAAAATCGCCTCCCAATAGGGTATCTTACTAATGGTCAGCGTGTGCCTGAAGACATTCGGGTCGCTAATGCAGAGAAATTAGTAAAAAAAGCTGAACAATTGTATTTAAAAAGAACAAAAGCGCAACATTCACGACGTCAAGCAGTAGCGTCAAGCACAGTAGGGATGTATGATTAACACAGTATTAGATCAAGCAAGTGGCCTGCGTAAAATGAGTCAAAACAATAATAAGGGCGTTAAAGTTATCGCTGTCACAGGTGGTAAAGGTGGGGTTGGTAAAACGAACGTCTCACTAAACACTGCGATTGCCTTAGGTCAACTCGGAAACCGAGTATTAGTACTGGATGCCGATTTAGGTTTGGCGAATTGCGATGTAATGCTCGGACTGCGAGTAGAACGTAACCTTTCTCATGTATTATCAGGCGAGTGTGAACTCGACGAAATTTTGGTGGAAGGTCCTGCTGGAATAAAAATAGTGCCAGCAACGTCTGGTTCGCAAAGCATGGTCGAACTTTCACCTTCTGAGCATGCTGGTCTGATCCGCGCATTTAGCGAATTAAATACCGAATTTGATATATTGATTGTTGATACTGCTGCTGGTATTTCTGACATGGTGTTAAGCTTTTCTCGCGCAGCCCAAGATGTCATGGTCGTCGTATGCGATGAACCAACTTCTATTACCGATGCTTATGCCTTAATCAAGGTATTAAGCCGTGAGCATGGTGTTTATAAATTTAAAATCGTGGCTAATATGGTTCGCAGCATGCGTGAAGGCCATGAGTTATTTGCAAAACTCTCAAAAGTAACAGACCGCTTTTTGGATGTATCGATGGAGTTGGTTGCCACTGTCCCTTACGATGAGAATATGCGTAAATCAACACGTCGGCAAAAAGTGATTGTTGACTTATTCCCTAACTCCCCTGCAGCAATAGCATTTAAAACATTAGCGACAAAAGCAGTTAAATGGCCTATACCTAATCAACCTTCTGGCCATTTAGAATTTTTCATAGAAAAACTAGTAAACGGCTAACTATGACAGCATCGGTGAATAAAGCGATGGGATATCAATCTACACAAAATCTAAATGTGATTGTTGAACGACATGCCTCACTTGTCAAAAAAGTGGCGTGTCATTTAATCGCTCGTTTACCTGCGAGTGTGCAGCTCGATGATTTGATTCAATCGGGAATGATAGGGCTGATTGAAGCGTCGAAAAATTTTGATGCAAGCAAAGGTGCAAGTTTTGAAACCTTTGCAGGTATTCGTATTCGTGGCGCTATGCTTGATGAAATGCGCCGTGGTGATTGGGCACCTCGTTCTGTACATCGTAATAGTCGTAGAGTAGCTGAGGCAATTAGTGAACTTGAAAGTGAACTTAATCGCGAGCCTAAAGATATTGAAGTTGCTGAAAAACTTGATATTACACTCGATGAGTACCATCATATTCTTAGTGATGTGAACTCCAGCAAAGTACTAGGAATAGAAGATTTAGGGGTTGACGAAGATGTTATTACCCCAGTAGGACATGATTTAGCGCTAGACAAGCCCTTTAATAATGTTAAAAATGAACGCTTTAATAAATCATTGTTAGCAGCTATACAATCCTTACCTGAACGAGATGGGCTAGTATTATCGCTGTACTATAACGATGAAATGAATTTAAAAGAGATTGGACATATACTCGATGTAAGCGAATCGCGTGTGAGTCAGATACATGGTCAGGCGATGATTAAGCTAAAAGCAAAAATCAATGACTGGATAAATTAGTAGTAAGTAAATATAGGTTCAGACCTCACCGGAGGATGTTTTGGATAAAAACATGAAAATTCTTGTTGTTGATGATTTTTCGACGATGAGACGTATTATCAAAAATCTGTTAAGAGATTTAGGTTTTACAAATGTACAAGAAGCTGATGATGGCTCAACAGCATTGCCAATGCTACAAAATCAAGAATTTGATTTTGTAGTAACAGACTGGAATATGCCGGGTATGCAAGGGATTGACTTGTTGCGTGCCATTAGAGCTGATGACAGCCTAAAACATATTCCAGTTTTGATGGTCACAGCAGAAGCTAAAAAAGAACAAATTGTTGCTGCTGCTCAGGCTGGTGTTAACGGTTATATCGTTAAGCCATTTACAGCTGCGACACTTAAGACCAAATTGGAAAAAGTGTTTGAGCGTTTAGGTTAAATAAATAGGAGAGGCTTATGTCAGCACCAGCTGCGCCTCAGATCAGTTTAGAGCAAGCCCGTCAGCTTGTAGTTTACCTTGAAAATGGTGAACAAGATAAAGCTGATCAATTAATTATTGATGCTGCGTCAAAAGAGCAATCAGAATTATTCGCCGAAGTAGGTAAGTTGACACGTCAGCTGCATGACGCGTTGAAAAATTTTGAACTCGACACACGTTTAGCTGATTTGACTACCGAAGCAATTCCTGATGCAAAGCAGCGCCTTAACTATGTTATGGAAATGACAGAGAACGCTGCTAATAAAACCATGGACGCGGTAGAAGCAAGTTTACCTATTGCTCAACAACTCGCTGATGAGATTTCACACATCAAACCAACATGGGATCGCCTCATGAGTCGTGAAATTGAGTTGGGTGAGTTTAAAACTCTCTGTCATAGTTTAGATAAGTTTATGAATAACTCACAAACTAAAACGGATGAACTGCAAGAGCTAATGACCAATGTGTTAATGGCGCAAGACTTCCAAGATTTGACTGGCCAAGTGATCCGCCGAGTGATCGAATTAGTTAGAGAAGTAGAAGACAGCTTGATCCATTTGTTAACGGCATTTGGTAGCCAAGACGATCGAGAAACAAAAATAGTAGCACCAGCCATTGAAAAAATGCCTGCTGAAAATAAAATTGCAGGCCCAGAAGGGCCAATTATTGATAAAGAATCTCGTGATGATGTTGTCTCAGGGCAAGATGATGTAGATGATTTATTATCAAGTTTGGGCTTCTAAGAGGAGATAACGGCATGAGCTTTGAAGTCGATGAAGATATTTTACAGGATTTTCTAGTTGAGGCTGGAGAAATTCTTGAGCTTTTGTCAGAACAGCTGGTGGAGCTTGAAAATAACCCAGATGATACCGAATTACTCAATGCAATTTTCCGTGGCTTTCATACGGTAAAAGGCGGTGCTGGTTTTTTAAGTATGACCGAGCTAGTTGATGCTTGTCATGGCGCTGAAAACGTATTTGATTTATTACGCCAAGGTGTGCGTAAAGTTAATTCTGAGCTAATGGATGTGATCCTACAAGCACTCGATACAATTAACGAAATGTTTGCGACTATTCAAAGTAGAGAAAAGCCTGAGCCTGCAGATCCTGAATTACTTGCCGTTTTACACAAACTTGGTCTGCCTCCGAGTGCAGATGAAATCAGTAGTGCATCACCAATTGACAGTACTCCAGCTCCACAAGTTGATGCTGACGCGATTTTAGATGATGACGACCCATTTGCATTTGATGTTTTATTTGATGGTCAGGTCGAAAACGATACGACTGAAGTGCAAATTGATGAAATTACAGAAGATGAATTTGAAAGTTTACTTGATGAACTACATGGTAAAGGGCAAAGCCCGGCAGCCACAACAAGTTCGGTAAGTAATGATTCATCGAATAGTGATATTACAGATGACGAATTTGATAGCCTGTTAGATGAGTTACACGGTGTTGGTAGCTTTGGTATCGTTAGTAATACGACCAGTAGCCAAGCCGCAGCTTCACCTTCAACACCGGTTGAAGCGCCAAAAACTTCAAGCTCGGATGAGATCAGCGATGATGAATTTGAAGCTCTGCTAGATGAATTGCATGGTAAAGGGAGTGCTCCCCAAGCGACAGAATCAGTACCTGTGTCAGCATCCACACCAACTACTTCATCAAGCGCTAAGCCTGAAGCAAAAGAGCCAGTTCGCACAGAGGTAAGTAAAGAAGTTGAAAAGCCGGCTCCTACAGTAACATCGACAACGGCTCCTGCAACAACAACACCAGCAGCGGCGAAAAAAGCACCACCGGCACAAGCTGATACAACAGTACGTGTTGACACTAAGCGTCTCGATCAAATAATGAATATGGTTGGCGAGTTAGTATTAGTACGTAATCGTCTCGTAAGCCTTGCGACTAACACTGAAAGTGAGGCCATGGGTAAAGCCATTTCCAACCTTGATGTGGTAACTGCAGATTTACAAGGTGCGGTGATGAAAACCCGCATGCAACCGATAAAAAAAGTGTTTGGTCGTTTCCCTCGTGTAGTCCGTGATTTAGCACGTAGCTTGAAAAAAGACATCAACTTGTTATTGGTTGGTGAAGAGACTGATTTAGATAAAAACTTAGTTGAAGCACTGGCGGATCCACTTGTTCACTTAGTGCGTAACTCAGTGGATCATGGTATCGAAATGCCTGATGTGCGTGAAGCGGCGGGTAAATCACGTACAGGAACTGTGACATTGTCAGCATCCCAAGAAGGTGACCATATTTTACTTACCATCCGTGATGACGGTGCGGGTATGGATCCTGAAAAGCTGAAAAAGATTGCTATTAGTAAAGGCGTGCTTGATCACGAACAAGCAGCCCGTTTATCTGATACTGAAGCATATAACTTAATCTTTGCTCCTGGCTTTTCTACTAAAGAGCAGATCTCGGATATTTCTGGCCGTGGTGTGGGTATGGATGTGGTGAAAACCAAAATTACTCAGCTTAATGGCTCTGTGAATATTCAGTCTGAGCTGGGTGTAGGCACAGTTTTAGAAATTAAAGTACCGCTAACGCTGGCAATCTTACCAACATTGATGGTTGTTGTTGGCGAGCAGACATTTGCATTACCGCTGGCTGGTGTAAATGAAATATTTCACCTTGATCTCACTAAAACCAATGTTGTTGATGGTCAATTAACTATCATAGTGCGTAAAAAAGCGTTGCCATTGTTTTACTTAGAACATTGGTTAGTTAAAGGTGCCGATCGTTCTCAGCGCAAAGCACAAGGCCATGTTGTGATTGTACAAATAGGCACACAACAAGTTGGCTTTGTTGTTGATTCATTGATTGGTCAAGAAGAGGTGGTGATCAAGCCGCTTGATGCTTTATTACAAGGTACGCCGGGTATGGCAGGTGCAACAATCACCTCTGATGGTGGTATAGCGCTTATTTTAGATGTGCCTAGCCTGTTAAAGCACTACGCCTAGTCCATTCTTATCTTAACGTGAGAGCTAATTTAGCTCTCACAGATAAAATTTAACAAGAGTATGCCGATGGCAGTTAAAGTTTTAGTTGTTGATGATTCAAGTTTTTTTCGCCGTCGAGTGAGCGAAATACTCGAGCAAGATAAGGATATTGAAGTTATTGGTTTTGCGGTAAATGGCCGAGAAGCTGTGGATAAAGCAAACCAATTACGACCTGATGTAATCACCATGGATGTTGAAATGCCGGTGCTTGATGGGATTAGTGCTGTAAAACAGATCATGGCGGCTAACCCAACACCAATCCTGATGTTTTCTTCACTTACTCGTGATGGTGCAACGGCCACTTTAGATGCGCTTGATGCGGGGGCGTTGGATTTCTTACCGAAAAAGTTTGAAGATATTGCCCGTAATAATGAAGACGCAATTAAGCTATTACAAAATAAAGTAAAAGAAATCGGCCGCCGTCGATTATCACGTTTTAGTCGGCCAGTATCATCAACGCCAGCAGTGCCACCTTCAGGCGCTACGACTTCCCTGCGCTCTACAATTACTCAGCCGGATAGAAGTTTCAACCGAAATACAGCACCAAGTGCTGGTGCTACCGCCTCTATTCGCGCTTCAGGGAAGAAATATCAAGTTGTCGCTATTGGTACCTCTACTGGTGGTCCTGTTGCACTGCAAACCATTTTGACCCAATTACCTGCTAACTTTCCACATCCTATTTTATTGATCCAGCATATGCCTGCAGCCTTTACCCCTGCATTTGCTGCTCGTTTAAATAGCTTGTGTAAAATACACGTAAAAGAAGCTCAGCAGGGGGATAGATTAATGCCAGGTACGGCTTATTTGGCACCAGGCGGTCAACAAATGTTGATTGAAGGGCGAGGGGGGAACCGGACGCTAAGAGTATTTGAAGATGATAGTGCGCGGATCACATATAAACCCAGTGTTGACGTTACCTTTGCCAGTACAGCGAAAGCGTTTCAAGGTGATGTACTGGCTGTTGTTCTGACAGGAATGGGAGCCGATGGCCGTGATGGAGCGAGGATGCTGAAACAAGCGGGTGCCACTATCTGGGCACAAGATGAAAAAACCAGTGTGGTTTATGGTATGCCGCAAGCGGTTACAAGTGCGGGGCTATCATCAGCAAGTATTGCACTGAGCGATGTTGCTACTCGATTAGTTCGTGAGATTGGTTGTGGATAAGCTGTCATTTTTAGGCCTATTAGTGGCCCTTTGTGCTATTGGCCTTGGCTACTCATTGGAAGGCGGGGTTGTTAGTGCGTTGTTTAATGGTCCAGCGCTCATCATTGTGCTCGGTGGGACACTCGGGGCTGTGATGTTACAAACACCAGCCAGTACCTTTAGTAAAGTACTCAAGATCAGCCATTGGGTGTTCTTTCCACCACGTCATGATATCGATGGGGCTATTGAGCAAGTGAAAGGTTGGTCTCATAAAGCGCGTCAAGAAGGTTATTTGGCTTTAGAAGAGATTGCATTAACGCACCCTGATCCATATGTTGCCAAAGGACTCAGTTTGTTGATTGATGGTAATAGTGAACAAAAACTTAGAGACACGCTAGAAATTGATTTATTACTGGAGCGTGAACGTCTACTTGAGGCCAGCCGTGTCTATGAAGCGCTAGGCGGTTATAGCCCAACTATTGGTATTTTAGGGGCCGTACTTGGGCTTATTCAGGCAATGTCGTTTATCACAGATCCTGAAAAATTAGGCGCGGGCGTGGCAACGGCATTTATAGCAACTATTTATGGTGTTGGCTTGGCAAATTTATTATTTTTGCCTATGGCTAACAAACTACAGCAACAGATTGAACAGAAAATGCTGTACCACGAGCTGCTCGCAGAGGGAATTATCGCTATGAGTCAAGGCGATAGTCCAGCTAATATTGAGCTTAAACTTGAAGCGTATCGTGTTGAGCGACCGACTCAGTTGCAACCATAATGATACGCCGCCGCCTTCGCCATTCGTCAAATAAAAACCAACATACTGAGCGTTGGCTGGTTTCCTATGCTGATTACATGACCATAATGTTTGCATTTTTTGTGGTGATGTATGCCATTGCTATCAATAAAGAAGAAAGCTTCCAAATTCTATCTGACTCGCTAGAGCAAGTGTTTGATAAATCAGCTCGCCAGCATTCCCAAGAAGGTCAAGGCGTAACTGGAACAGGCTTATTAACTGATAGGGTTAGCCCCGAAAAAGAGCTACTGTATGGGGAAAGTATCCAAAAGCAAGAAGTAGGTCCAGAGTTGCTCGATGGTCAAAGCGATACGAGTAATATAAAGCAAAAGCATTTAGGTAAACCATTGGATAGTTTACTGACTAAACTGCAATCAGCGTTAATTGATGAAATACGTGATGGCGAAGCCAGTTTAGAATTACACCAAGATTGGTTGATTATTGAATTGAGCTCAGGAATGCTGTTTTCAAGTGGTAGTGCTGTGGCACACTTACGTGCAAAACAAGTGATCAAACTCGTGAAAGATATTATAGCCCCAGTTGATAATTATATACGGGTGCGTGGTTATACTGATAACGAAACGATTCGAAATGAAATGTTTCGGTCTAATTGGGAGCTGTCAGTCGCTCGAGCAACGTCTATGCTAGTAGAGCTTGAGAGCTTAGGAATTAATCCGGCTCGAATGGCTATTGAAGGCTATGGACAATATTCACCTTTTGCTGACAATGATACCGAGCAAGGCCGAGCGGAAAATCGTAAGGTGGTGGTGGCCTTATCTAAGTACGGTTTGCCACCGGAGCCTGAAGCCACTGAGGAGCAGAAGAGGCAACAATTAGCGCCAGAGCCACAACCAATTGAGTTGCCAAGTGACGATAACAGCATTAAAGTGATCCAACTCCCACATGGCGGTATTCGAATTACAACGCGCAATGAAAAACAATAAGGTGTGATGTGAAAATTTGGACAGTAGCGAATCAAAAAGGCGGAGTAGGTAAAACCACGACGGCTGTTAGTTTAGCTGGCATATTAGCGCTGCAAGGAAAGCGAGTATTACTGATAGATACTGATCCACATGCATCGTTAACGTATTACTTTGGCATTGATTCTGAAGATTTAGAAGTCAGTGTCTATGATATCTTTGCCCGGGGTAACACCATGGCCAGTGAAGAGATTTTACAAGCACTGTGCCCATCAAATATTGATAATTTAGATATTTTGCCTGCTACTATGGCAATTGCCACCTTAGATCGTAGTATGGGAAATAAAACAGGGATGGGGCTGATTTTAAAAAAAGCATTAACTAAAATCAGTGAGCATTACGATTATGCGATATTAGATTGTCCGCCTGTGTTGGGCGTTTTAATGGTAAACGCTTTGGCGGCCAGTGAACGGATCTTAGTGCCGGTGCAAACGGAGTTTTTGGCACTAAAAGGGCTTGATAGAATGATGCGGACCATGGAGTTAATGCAAAGCTCGCAATCAAAGCAGTATCAATATACCATTATCCCTACAATGTATGATAAACGCACCAATGCATCTCTTGAGGCATATAAAACGTTACAGCAGAGCTACCAAGACAAGGTGTGGCCAGGGGTCATACCGGTCGATACAAAGTTTCGTGATGCAAGTTTAGCTCAGCAAGTGCCAGTTCAATATTGCCCACGCTCCAGAGGTGTTTATGCTTATCGCGCATTACTCGACTATTTAATTGAACAAGGTTAATGAATGAGTAAGCAGTTATTTGCTAATGAAAAAGTAATGACCCAGTACTTGGGGGCTTTATTGTGCGAAGAAGAATCTACGGACTTAGAGCCGGTTGCAAAATTACTCGAACAAGTATCACCAACAAATAGTAGCACTGACATGCCAGCGAAGGCATCGCAGCAAACGATTGTGCAACCCAGCGCATTGAACGAACCTGCAACAGATGTTCAACAAGAAATAACCGAACAAACTCCTCCCTCCCTTGAGAAACCACAGATCCAAGCTAATATCAATGATATAGCTAAAGAGCGTTCATCACTTGATGGCGTTGCGGCGAAAACGCCAGTTCAACGCCAAGAAGATTACTTTGATGGTGAATTCCAAGCGTTATTTTTTGAAGTTGCGGGATTGACCCTTGCCGTCCCCTTGAAGGCACTTGGTGGCATTCATCAGTTAGGGGAAGTGAATCAATTGTTCGGTAAACCTAAATGGTTTAAAGGGGTTATGCTAAATCGTGATGAAAACCTTAATGTTGTTGATACCGCTCGTTGGGTCATGCCAGAAAAGTATACCCAAGAGTTAGAAGACAAATTAAACTACCAATACTTAATTACTTTAGGTGATAGCCAGTGGGGATTATTGGCGGAAAAGCTAGTTAATAACATCACACTGCGTAGTGAAGATGTGAAATGGCGAGCTAAAAGTGGCAAGCGGCCTTGGCTTGCAGGTGTAATTAAAGAAAAAATGTGTGCCTTAATTGATGTACAAAGTTTAAATCAATTATTAGAGCAAGGTTTAGATAGCCGCGAGCAGTAACGATTATCGGAGTACTAACATGAGTGAACAAAGATTATTATCAAGCAGTAAAAATACCGATGGCAATGATAAAGTGTTGCAGTGGGTCACTTTTAAATTGGAATCAGAAACCTATGGCGTGAATGTAATGCAGGTACAAGAGATTTTGCGTTACACTGAAATTGCGCCAGTACCTGGCGCGCCAAGCTATGTACTTGGGATCATAAACTTACGTGGCAACGTTGTTACTGTAATTGATACCCGCGCACGGTTCGGTTTAATGTCAGCAGAAACGACTGATAATTCACGCGTTTTGATCATTGAAGCTGAAGAGCAGGTCATTGGTATTCTTGCTGATAGTGTGGCAGAAGTCGTTTATTTACGTAGTTCAGAAATTGACAGCGCACCGAATATTGGCACAGAAGAAAGTGCTAAGTTTATTCAAGGTGTGAGTAACCGTGATGGCGAATTATTGATTTTAGTTGATTTAAACAAATTGCTAAATGATGAAGAGTGGGACGAGCTGAGCGGCTTATAGCGCTTACGGAAAAACTATGTTGTTATACTCGTTGCTAGGCGCCTCATTATTACTTGTTTTAGTATGTTTGGGGCTAATTTTTATTAATAACAATAAACAGGTTGCGGCGTTAAAAAGTAGAACACTGCAACTACAAGAAGCACAACAACAGCTAAGTATTTTACGCAGTGAAGTTGCTGAAATGCGCACCGGTATGCTCAGTATTGGCAAACGGTTAGTTGCTGTAGAAGAGCGTAATCAGGAATTAGCGCAATTACAAGACGCGCAAAAATATGATGATCCTGATGCTAAAATTTACTCGCGAGCAGTAAAAATGGTTGAATTAGGGGCAGATATCGAAGAAATCATTCGTGAATGCGAGCTGCCACGTGCCGAAGCTGAATTACTAATGTCGTTACACCATCAAAAAGGCGCGAGATAGCGCTTTTTTGTTACCGCTGACTTAAAGCTATTTACGCCTTAATATTTAACTTGCCCTGAAAGTCTTGCCAGCCCGGTGGAAATTTCCCTCGTAGCACATACGAAAAAGCAATTAACTCGGCAATTACATAGTACAGCTCTTTGGGGATCTCCTCACCAAGCTCTAAATGCGATAATGTTTTTGCTAAGGCCTCATCCTTATGGATCAAAATGCCTTTTTCTTCAGCCGCCCTGATAATTTCTTCCGCAAGTTCACCAAAGCCTTTACTGGTAACCGTTGGTGCGCGGCCTGCTTCGTAGAGTAAGCCAATTGCAGATTTATGCTGAGAATTGTCACTCATAGTCTAAACCTTAATATTAATGATGGCATGGGATTGGTAAAAAGCTTGGTGTTGTGGTGCGCCTTGACTAAGTGTCATTTCGCCTACTTGCAAGCCGTGAGCGGTTAGTTTATGACGCAGGCTCTCAAGGTGAGGGTGGGCCAAAGCGGTGACATCTTGACTTGACGCGAGTAATTGGCAGTCGAGTGCTTTATCCATTAACTCTGCGGTGATCTGCAACTGACCAAGCTCAGCATAGTCAAAATTAAGCCGCACAAACCAAACATTTTTTCCTTCGAGTTTTTCTTTACTGGGTTTTTTATATTGCCCTAACGATATTTCAGTTTGTGCAGCTTCAGGCGGCAAGCGCATAGGTAGTAAGAATTGTACCAGCGGGTTTGTATCTGGTTGCTGATTGATTGGCGTACTATTTACTTGGCTGATTGCCGTTTTTATTTGGCTCAGCTCTGCGGCTAATGCTTGCGACTGTGGTTGTAATAATTGCTCTTGCAGTTTTTGCGAATTAGTTGCTTTAAAATTTGGTACTAATACCTGAAGTAGCGCATCTAAAGAACTTTGACTATTAAAGTGTAAGGCACTGATATGTGCCAAACTAGGCGCAGCTAAAATACCCACCGTTAACTGTTCAAGCGCTTGGCTAAAACTATTTTGCAGCGCACTGGCGCTTAAGCTTTCAGGGCGCAACACGCTGAGTATTTCTCGTTGAATAGTGAGCGGTTGCAACGATTGACTATCAATCATGCGGCTAAAAGCCTGATTAACAAGCCGGTTTAAATCAATATTTTCGCTGACTTTACTCGTCGCAAACTTATCAATTTGTGCAGCAATATGCTGTTTATCGTTATGTGTAGCTACTTTAAAGTTTGGCAGTGGTTTTTCTATGGGCATCCTTAAAAGTGGGGCAAGCAATTTTGCCTCAAGAGGCAAGCTGATTTGGCTCGCTGGTAGAAAATCGGTTATAGGAGCTTTAACCGCCCCCATAGTTAGGGGAGGCGCCGTTATGCTAAGAGGAAGGACACCTGTCACTTTTTGCGTTTTGCTCTCTAAATCCGCTATTTTTGGCACAGGGATGTGCTGGTGCTCTGCAAGCGGTATGCGAGTTTTAGGTGCTGTTTGACTGGCGCTCTGCTCAGCGTTAGGTTTACTTGTTTTATAAAACTCAGACTGTGGTGACTGCAATAAGGCTGCTGCTTGTTTACTTAGCGTTTGGGTTGTTTGCTCTTTGGTCATTGGCGAAGTAACGAAAGGCATAGTTTTATCTATATTAGTCTGTATAGAGCTGGTTGGTTGAGTGTATTTGCTATTGGCTGAGGGTTTCGCCATGGGGGGTTGCGTTGTAATTGTTTGCTTTTCTGTATTTGGTTGTGTTGCTGCTTGGGCTACTTTTTTGTCAATCTGGCTTGGTTGCATAGGTGAAAAAGCAAGTGTGTCTTTAATAGGTGAATTTATGTGTACTTTGCCATCAGTTAGACTTAAAGCGGGCTGGACAGGAGTTGTAATACTCGCTAACCCTGCCTTTAGTTGCTGAAATAGCTGTACTAAAGGCGGTGACTGATGAAAATGTTTCGGCAGTGCCGTGCCTTGACTGATATCGGCTACGAGTGGTTGAACCTGGCGAGCTGCCATGGCAGAAAGGTTTATTTGGGTAAGTGATTTAGGTAATAAGCTAGGCGCCATTTTGGTAGTTAAAGGCTGTTCAAGTGGCGGCTGAGGTGTTGCTGTTGCATTTTGTTTGTGGGTTGTACTTAGATGGTTAAATGGTTTGCTTTCAAAATAGCGAACCGCATCTGTAACCCGGGTTTTTAAATCGGCAAAACTATGCTTTAACCAAGAGCTGATCGGACTATTATTTGCCAGCGATGGGCTGATAATTGTTGCGTGTGTCTGTGTGCTTAAAGGCGCCAACTGTTGGCTTTTTTGCAGCAAAGAATTAAACGTCGTCGCTAATGAGTTTTTTAATTGCAAGGTTATTTTTGGCTGTTGGGTTTTTATAATTAATTGTTCATTAAGTGCTGTAAGTTGAACTTTTTGTGCCATTACATCAGGTTGGTTTTGCCCAAGGGGAAGATTACTTTGCAGTGCCTTCGTTGCGAGCTTAATATTGCCATTATAGTTATTAAAACTAAGTGCTGCGGTGTTCTTATTTAATGTGAGTTGCCCGTGTGGGACTAATTTACTCAACCAAGCTACAAGTTTTGCTTGGCTTATAGGTTGTTGATGCAGTGTATCTGCAAAACGATTAACCACACTTAAAGTAAAATTGCTCTGATTTGCGGTAATAATGGCTTTTAGCCCTTGTTCATTGTGAAGTAGTTGCGCGACTTCTTTATTAATAGGTACACTGGCTTGTAATTGAGTTAATACTAGTTTTGCAACGGGCTGTAGCGTGATCTGTAATGGCAAAGGTTTATTATCAACCTGCTCACCAGTGTTTATAAAGTTTAAAAGACTTTGTAATTGGTTAGTCTGACGCAGGCTAATTTCAACTTGTTTTGGGGTAATGGAGAGTTGTTTTCCATCTTGGCTGAGCTGAATATCGGCACTGGCAATTTTAGGAAGGTTGCTTTGCGATTCAGTGGTGGCTAAGCGGAGGGTTTGCCAATGCTTGTCCACGTACACCTCCATTTGTACTGAGCCTTTAGTAAACACAATATTTTTAGCACTGAGCGTTTGATCGCTCAGGTCGGGTATTTGCTGTGCTGTAGCATTGTGTGACGAATGGCTGACAGAAAGCGAATTTGCTAATGTTATCTGTGTAGGTTTATTCATTATTTTAAATCAAGTTTTTCACTAATCGGTGCAAAGCATTATTCGTATTACCCTATCATTATGCTAGACTAACGCCTAATTTTGGGTATAGAGAATCATCATCTTGTTACACATTAAGTCCGTCACCTGCATCAAGCAAGACCGTTGTTTATTTGCGGATCTTAATTTCCGTTTGAAATCAGGTCAAATTATGCAATTGGCAGGCCCAAATGGGGCTGGTAAAACATCATTATTGCGTATAATCGCGGGTTTCTCTACGCCCGATGAAGGACAAGTGATTTGGCAAGGTGAATCTATTGCAAAAAATTATGATGAGTTTGCCCGTGAGTTATTGTTTATAGGTCATAAAACTGGCGTGAATGGTCAGCTGAGTGCGATTGAAAATGTACGGTTTTGGTTACAAATACAAGGTTATGACACTAAGCAAGACCTCTACTCGCTATTGGCTAAAATAGGCTTAGTGGGGCTTGAAGATGTACCTGTTCGTACTTTATCTGCGGGGCAACAGCGTCGTGTTGCGCTGATCAGGTTGTGGCTTAACAATGCCAAATTATGGGTGCTTGATGAACCTTTTACAGCGTTAGATAAAGCAGGTATTGCATTTTTACAGCAGCGTTTTTTATCCCATTTAGCGCAAGGTGGAGCAATTTTATTAACCACCCATCAAGACTTAACAACACACTTTAATGAGTTACAAACAGTAACTTTGGAGTACCGACACTGATGTTACGTCAGCATTCATATTGGCAGCTTTTTAGTGCTGTATGCAAAAAAGATTTACAGTTGGCATTTCGTCAGCGCGCTGAAATAGTAAACCCTCTCCTTTTTTTCTTAATTGTGATTACCTTATTTCCGTTAGCAATTGGCCCTGAGCCCGGTCTACTCGCGCGTATGGCACCTGGGATTATTTGGGTCGCTGCTTTGCTATCTACTATGCTGGGCCTGGATAAGTTATTTCGTGAAGATTTTAATGATGGCAGTTTAGAGCAGCTGATCGCCTCATCATACCCGTTATCCTTGACTGTGCTTGGCAAAGTTGTCGCTCACTGGATCATCACGGGTGTGCCTTTGGTGCTAATGACGCCGTTATTTGCTTTGTTATTAAATTTAGATAATCAAGCATTGCTAGCAACGGTGCTTACGTTGTTGTTAGGTACGCCATTACTGAGTTTTATCGGCGCCATAGGCGCAGGGCTTACCGTGGGGTTACAAAAAGGCGGGATTTTGATGAGTCTGCTTGTGTTACCTTTGTATATCCCAGTATTAATTTTTGCAACGTCGGCTATTGATACCAGTACTATGTCACTGGATTATAGCGGGCAGCTTGCCATCCTTGGTGCGATGCTCGTTATTGCCGTAATTAGCGCACCAATCGCCATATCGTCAGCATTGAAAGTGAGTGTAAGTTAATATGTGGAAGTGGTTACATCCCTACGCTAAAGCAGAGCGTGCATATCAATTATGTAATACGTTACTGCCTTATTTTGCCGTGATAACGGTAGTCTGCATGCTTGTTGGTTGGGTCTGGGGGTTAGCCTATGCGCCTGCCGACTATCAGCAAAAAGACAGTTATCGCATTATCTTTATTCATGTTCCTTCAGCTATTTTATCGATGGGGGCTTATTCATCAATGGCCATTGCCGCAGTGATCGCCTTGGTATGGCAACTTCGTAATGCCGAGTTAGCAGTAATAGCCATTGCACCTGTCGGTGCATGTGTGACAGCAATAGCACTTATAACTGGAGCTGCATGGGGTAAACCTATGTGGGGCGCATGGTGGGTTTGGGATGCTCGGCTTACTTCAGAGCTTATTCTATTGTTTTTATACTTAGGTGTGTTGTCTCTTTATCATGCCTTTGAAGATAAAAAAGCAGCGGGTCGAGCTGCATCTATTTTGGCGATTGTTGGGGTTATAAACCTGCCAATTATCCATTTTTCGGTTGAGTGGTGGAACACCCTGCATCAAGGTGCCACGATTACTAAGTTTGACACGAAAGCCATTGATTCCAGTATGTTTTGGCCATTAATGGTAAATATAGTCGCCTTTGCTGGCTTTGTTGGCACGGTGACATTGATGCGTCTTAAAAATGAAATTTTACAACGTGAGAAGCACCGCCCTTGGGTGCGTCAGTTGTTAAATAGGGGCTAATTATGCAGTTTGATTCTTTTTCTGATTTTATTGCCATGGGCGGTTACGGCTTTTATGTATGGCTTTCTTTTGGTACATGTGCATTGATTTTATTGGGTATTTTATTAAGTTCTTTAAACGATACTAGGCGAATTATGGCTTCTGTGCAGCAACAAGCTGAACGTGAAGCACGTATTCAGCAGGCTAAACAGGAGCAACAGGTATGAACCCAAGACGCAAAAAACGTTTGTTAGCTGTAACAGCGATTGTATTTGGTGTTGGCGCTGTGATTGGTTTGGTGCTGTACGCGTTACAAGAGAATATCAATTTATTTTATACCCCGAGTGAATTAGTCGAGGGTAAAGGCCCAAATAAAGAAAAACCCCATATTGGTCAAAAATTACGTATTGGTGGCATGGTAGTACCGGGCTCTGTGATAAGAGATGAAACCAGTTTACAAGTGAGCTTTAAGTTAATTGATACAGGCCCTTTGGTGACCATTAAATACCAAGGTATTTTGCCTGACTTATTTCGTGAGGGACAAGGGATTGTAGCTCAAGGTGTGTTGGTTGAACCTAATGTAATAGAAGCGTTTGAGGTTTTGGCTAAGCATGATGAAGAATACATGCCAGCCGAAGTTGCTGAAGCGGTGAAAGGGATCAAACATGAAAAACCTAAATACAACTTAGAAAGTGGCAATTAAGATGATCCCAGAAATCGGTTATTTTTCCCTTACACTGGCCATGGTGCTTAGTGTTTTATTATGTATTTTTCCGTTATGGGGTGCCCATACTGGTAATTTACGGTTAATGCGCGCTGCGCCTTCATTAGCTGTTGGGCAATTTGTATTTGTATTAATTTCGTTTGCGGCGCTAATTTATGCAAGTTTAACGGATGACTTTACTGTTGCGTATGTCGCATATCATTCAAGCAGTACCCTGCCTTGGTACTATAAAATCACCTCAACGTGGGGCGGCCATGAAGGCGCTATTTTGTTGTGGTTAGTGATGCAAGCAGGTTGGACTGCGGTGGTTGCACTGCGCTCTACTTCATTGCCTTGGATTTTGCGTGCTCGTGTTCTCGGCGTACTGGGTTTTTTAGGGGTTGGCTTTATGCTTTATACCCTCTGGATGTCGAACCCATTTGAGCTATTGTTGCCATATTACCCTGTGGAAGGGCGCGATCTTAATCCGTTATTGCAAGATCCAGGTATGATCATTCACCCGCCATTGTTATATATGGGCTATGTTGGGTTATCTGTTTCATTTTCATTCGCTATTGCCGCGCTATTAACCGGTAAGCTTGATAATACTTGGGCAAAGTGGTCACGTCCGTGGACTATGACCGCATGGGGCTTTTTAACGTTAGGTATTACAATTGGTAGCTGGTGGGCTTATGCCGAGCTTGGCTGGGGCGGTTGGTGGTTCTGGGATCCAGTTGAAAACGCATCACTTATGCCGTGGTTAGTCGCGACCGCGTTGTTACATTCACTGTCAGTGACTGAAAAACGAGGTGTGTTTAAATCTTGGACCGTACTACTTGCCATTGCTGCATTTTCACTGAGCTTATTGGGCACTTTTATTGTTCGTTCAGGCATTATTGTATCTGTACATGCTTTTGCCACCGATCCTGACCGCGGCTTGTTTATTTTGGCCTTTTTAGCAATTGTTGTGGGTGGTGCACTTACTTTATATGCCTTTAGAGTTGCGCAAGTACGCAGTGAAGGACGTTACAAATTAGTGTCACGAGAAGTATCACTGTGGCTAAATAATATCTTCTTAGTGGTAGCAACCTTTATTGTGCTACTGGGGACTTTACTGCCTATGGTGCATAAAGAACTTGGGCTTGGTAGTATTTCTATTGGTGAACCATTCTTTAATAAAATGTTTGCGATTTTACTCGTTCCTTTCGCCATTTTAATGGGCATAGGGCCCTTGTTACGTTGGAAGCAAAATAAGTGGGCTTTTTTACAAAATAAATTACTTATTGCAGCGCTTATGAGCATTGTAATTACCGCTGCTTGGTTGTTTTCAAGTTATGCCGTTGTAGCCCCGCTTACATTATTAGCAACCACACTTGCGGTCTGGATTGTTATTACTACAGGCGTTGATCTATATACAAAAGCAAGTGTACAAACTAGTTTCAGTCAAGGCTTGAGACGCTTAGGGTTGAGTTATTGGGCCATGGTATTAGGGCATGTAGGTATCGCTTTTGTTATTGCAGGCGTTACCTTAACTTCTGCGTACTCTGTTGAGCGCGATGTCTCAATGAAGCCGGGTGAAATAGTGCAATTAAACCAGTATCAATATCGCTTTGAAGGCGTTAATACAATTCGCGGGGCAAACTACAGTGGCCATGCCGGAGAAGTTAGCGTGCTGAAAAATGATAAGTTAGTCACCATATTGCATGCTGAAAAGCGTCGTTATGATATTGGTATGCAGTTTATGACTGAGGCTGCGATAGATGCCGGCTTTACCCGTGACTTATACCTTGCGCTAGGTGAACAGCTAAGTAACGGCGGATGGTCATTACGTATCTATCATAAACCGTTCGTGCGCTGGATGTGGATTGGTGGTGTGTTAATTTCATTGGCAGGTTTTATGATTTTAGGTGATAGACGCTACCGCACGAGTAAAAAGAAGTCTGATAAATCAAAGGAGCAGTTAGTATGAATCGTAAATTATTAGCGCTGCTACCTTTGTTGGCATTTGTTTTAGTTTGTGTGTTTTTATTTCAGGGGTTGTTTTCTAACCCACGCGAAATTCAAACGGGGCGTTTAGGTCAGCCAATGCCCGCTTTTGATTTACCTGATCTAATGCAGGATTCAAAGCGTTGGCAAGATAGCCAATTAAAAGGTGAAGTATATTTGCTTAACGTATGGGGTACTTGGTGCCCAACCTGTTTAGCTGAATTAGATTATTTAACTCAACTGCGTGAGCAGGGCGTTAAAATTATCGGGCTTTACTATGTACAAAGCTATGATGCTGACTTTGATGGTGAATTTGATATATCAGCACTACGCGAAGAAGTAACATCGATGTTAAGTCGTGCCGGTGATCCGTATCAATTTAACATGCTTGATTTACACCGTACGCTCGCACTTGATTTAGGTGTCTCTGGTGCACCGGAGACTTTTTTAGTGGATAGTAAAGGCACTATTTTATTACATCATACTGGCGATATTAACCCGCGAGTTTGGCGCGCTAAATTTGCGCCTCTGATGCAGGAGTTACAGCCATGAAATATATTTTAGTTGTTTCAATGTTATTTATCAGCGGGATGGTTATGGCTGAGCAAGATCGTTACCAGTTCGATAATAACGAACAAGCACAACGTTTTGCAGAGTTGACCAAAGAATTACGTTGCCCTAAGTGTCAAAATCAAAATATTGCCGACTCAGACGCCGTGGTTGCCAAAGATCTTCGCGAAAAAGTGTTAGCTTTAGTGAAAGAAGGTAAATCCAAAGACGATGTAATTGAATATATGATTGACCGCTATGGTTATTTTGTTCATTACGATCCTCCAGTAACACCAGCGACACTAGTGTTATGGGTATTACCTGTATTGATTGTGGTATTTGGTTTTAGCTCCATTATTTTTCGTCAGCGAAAGGCTGCAGTTAAGCAAACTTGGAGTGAACAAGATGAGGCGTTATTAGCCAAGCTTATTGCTCAAAATGAACGTCAGGAGCAGATTTAAATGATACTAATGTGGGTTGCTTTTGCATTATTAACCTTATTAGCTGTGGCGTTTGTCGCTCTGCCTTTTTTAAGTAAAGAGCGGGTACAAAGCCTTACTTATAATGCTAACTCTGAGCTTATTGCTATTTATCATCAGCGTCTTGGTGAGTTAGCTGGTGAGTTAGCAAACCAACGTATTGATCAAGTTAATTATGATGAATCAGTGGTTGAAGTTAAACGCCGTTTACTTAATGAGTTATCGCCTGAAAAATCATTGATGAGTAAAGGTAATAACCGTATTTTTGCATTCACAGGAAGTGCGTTTCTAGTGGTCTTTACGGCTATTTTCTATACCGCAACGGGATCGCAGCAGCAATTACAAAATTGGCACACTGCCATGGATAATTTACCTGCTTATGGTGAGCGAGCCGTAATGCAGCAAGGTGAGCCACTAACACAAAATGAATTACAGGCATTTGCTTTAGGGTTGAGAACTAAGCTCGCGCAAAACGGTGATGATCAAGTTGCGTGGATGCTGTTAGGTCGGGTTGCTATGTCATTAAACGAATTAGACATGGCCCAGCAGTCATTTGATAAAGTGTTGCGTATGGATCCGGATAATATGTCTGTGCTAATCAGTTATAGCCAAGTGCTTTTACTGGACGGTAGTGAAGCGAATATGACGCGTGCAGCAGGAATGCTCTCTAAAGTGTTAAAAGCTGATCCAACTAATCTAGATGCAATTTCCTTATTAGCGTTAATTGCTTATGAGCGTCATGATTGGCTTCAGGCAAAAGCGGCTTTTGAAGTACTGTTAAATAGCATGGATGAGCAAGACTCGCGTTATAGCATGATTGCCCAGCGCGTTACTGAAATTGAACAAAAGATAGCAGCTGAAAATAGTGAACAAAACGCTCAACTTACACCGGTAGCACAACCTCAAGCGCAAGGGGAGAAAGATAATTCAAATGCTGCAACGAGCGCTATTAACATCACGATTGAACTTGATCCGCAATTAGTTGATAAGCAACCGGAGCAAGGGACCTTGTTCGTATTTGCTAAAGCGGCGAGTGGCCCAGCTATGCCTTTGGCGGTCGTAAAGTTAACAGATTACCGTTTTCCAATTACAGTACAGTTAAGTGATAGTAATGCCATGGTAGCGGGTTTAACCCTCTCAAGTGTTGAGGAAATAACCTTAACAGCTCGTATTTCGAAAGATGCTTCGGTGATGCCTTCAACGGGTGAGTTAGAAGGGCGTTCAGCTGTATTAAAGCGCAGCCAGACCAAGGCCTATGATTTACTTATCAATGAATTAATACCTTAAAAGGATCAAAGATGTTAAGACAGAGTTTAGTTTTATTGGGGTTCCTTGTGCTCGGTGGATGCGCACAAGTCCCTGATGAAAAAATAGATGAACGGGATCCGTTACAATCATTTAACCGTCCAATGTATGACTTTAATATGGATGTGCTAGATGCATATGTGTTGCGTCCTGTCGCTGTTGGTTATGTCGCTGTAACACCGACACCGGTGCGCCGTAGTGTTGTTAATTTTACAGATAATATTAGTGCGCCAACGGATGTTATTAATGCCACCTTGCAAGGTAAGCCCGCGAATGCAGGAATTAGTGTTGCGCGATTCTTAGTTAATTCAACCGTGGGTATTTTTGGCTTGTTTGATGTCGCTACCTCACTGGGTTTAACAATTGTTGACGAAGACTTTGGACAAACACTAGGTGTATGGGGAATTGGTGATGGTGCTTACCTTATGCTGCCTGGCATGGGCCCTTCAACAGCACGTAACTTAACCGGTGATGTGGTTGATAACTTTGTGCTACCCGAGATTGCCTTAACAACCCCGCAAACCATACTTGTATTTGCACTAAAAGCTGTTGAAGCACGTGCATCTTTAATTCCGCAAGAAAGTTTACTAAATGAGTCACTCGATCCGTATATTTTTATGAAGGATATTTACTTCCAGCGTCAGCTATACGAATTACATGACGGGAACCCACCGATCGAAGAAGAGCCTAAAGATTTCGATGAAGACTTTTTAGAAAGCCTTTAATCTGAAAGTGATAACTAAAAATGCCAGCTTCAAGCTGGCATTTTATATTCTGTTTTGGGGTAGCTACCATTATGGGCTAACTATTACCCAGTATTTTCATTTGTTCATTCGCCCAGCTAACAGCATCGTGGTAAGCATCAGGTACTTTTTCAGCGGCTAAGCCTAACTCAGCTTGAATTGCATTTGCACCTTGCCAATTAGCTTGCTCATACTGTTTCACTAACCGTAAATACTGGGCCAATAAGCCTTCATCATTTAATAATGCTAACTTGATGTCATTTGATAATGGCAGCTTTTTCATTACGCTTGCCATGTCCTCATCTAAGATTGCATCCATTAATGACATCATCCCGGTGAGAAAAGCCATTCCTGTGTCTTTTAGTTTATTATGGTTTATTGCTAATAGCTCAGTAAAACGTGCCCTCGTTAGGGAAAGCCGTATTAATTCTGCTGGCTTATCACCCGCGACTTGGGCGGCAAATAATAATGATAAGAACTTTTTGATCTCTTGTGCACCTAATACGATAAGTGCCTGTTTTATAGTGCTGATCTCCGCTCTGCGTGTAAATGCTGCCGAATTACTATAACGTAATAATTTATAAGACAGATTGACATCTCGCTCAAATACTTCGGTAACTTTCTTTAAATTTATCTCAACAACAGACGTCTCATAAAGTAGCTCTGCTAACGCGATTTCAGATGGTGGTAGGGTTTTACTTTGCACCATTTCTGGTTTGGAAAAGAAAAAACCTTGAAAGTAAGTAAAGCCAAGGTTTAACGCTAATTGGTACTTTTCATAAGTTTCTACTTTTTCAGCTAATAACTTTATATGCGGGTAGGGTTTAATTTCTTCGATGATGGTATTAATGGTAGCCAATTCGCAACTTAGAAAATCTATTTTAATAATATCGATATAAGGGTAAAAATGACGCCACACAGGTTGATGAATATAGTCATCCAATGCCAATGTGTAGCCTTTTTCTTTTAATTCTTTAACTATTGCGAGCAAACGCTTACCGGGTTGAATTGTTTCAAGTATTTCTACAACAATTTGGTCTTTACCCAGTAGGGTTGGGTAGCCTTTTTGTAATGTCTCAAGAGTAAAATTGATATACGCAGGTTTATTATCGGTGAGATCTTCCAAACCAAAATTAAATTGACTCCCTTCAATTAGCCTCGTTGTTGCCTCATCGCCATCTATATCAGGGAATACATTATCAACGCCGTCACGAAAGAGTAACTCATAACCTACAAGTTCTTTGTTTCGGTCTAAAATTGGTTGGCGTGCAGCATAAAAATACATAAACAATGGATCCACATCAGTTAAACGAGTACTTGGGCAATATAAGGTAAAACCGCATAAATAGCATTAATTATCTTCACAATATAAATACTAAAGTATTGATTATTTAAGTAATCATTGATCTAATCCTAGGGTAATTAAGCATTAATTACCATATTCAATAGTTAAATTATTGTTCAACTCGTAAAAGCAGCTTTACCAGCTACAGTTGTATGATGAGCGCAGCAATTGGAGTTATTCACCCTTGGCATGATATAGTAAATTTCTAGGATGGTTTTTACACCAATAATGACTTTATATTACATTGGCTTTAAAAAATTGTGAGTCATTATTAGGATTGAAAGCCAGATTTTAACTTCAGAGTTGGAGGCAAATTTGGAAACTGGAATGATTATTTCTTTAGCTGCGTATTTTATCGTAATGCTAGGTATTGGCTTATATGCATATAAGCAGTCGACTGCCGATGTATCTGGTTATATGCTGGGCGGACGAAATTTATCTCCAAGCGTAGCTGCGCTGTCAGCCGGTGCATCGGACATGAGTGGTTGGTTACTTATGGGATTACCCGGTGCGATGTATCTATTTGGTTTGAGTAAAGTATGGATTGCTATAGGGTTAGTACTCGGCGCTTGGGCTAATTACTTTTTAGTCGCTCCTCGATTACGTGTTTATACTGAAAAAGCAAATGACTCAATTACGATACCGGATTACTTCGCAAATCGTTTTGTAGATAATAAAAATATTCTTCGTGTTATTTCTGCAATCATAATCATTTTATTCTTTACTTTATACACCTCATCAGGCGTAGTTGCTGGCGGTAAATTATTTGAAAATTCGTTTGGCATGAGTTATGAAATGGGCTTGTATGTAACCACTGGTGTTGTGGTTGTTTATACGCTATTTGGCGGCTTTTTAGCTGTAAGCCTGACGGACTTTGTGCAAGGGTGTATTATGTTTTTATCCTTGTTAATCGTGCCTTTAGTAACTTATAGCATGTTAGACAACTCAGTCGTTGATACGCTTTCTACAGCAACCTATGATCTATTGCTTAGTAATCCGAAACCAAGTGAACAAGTACCATTGGATATGCTTAACTGGTTTGCTGGTGGTTCAGTTATCGCCATAATTTCAGCCCTAGCATGGGGTTTAGGTTATTTTGGGCAACCGCATATTATTGTACGTTTTATGTCTGTACGTTCAGTGAAAGATATGCCAACGATGCGTCGAATTGGTATGTCGTGGATGACGCTTTCGGCTATTGGTGCAGTGTTAACAGGATTGTTTGGTGCAGCTTATATGATTGAAAATCAAATGCTGATTGACGACAAAGAAACCATCTTTTTAGTATTATCAGAATTAGTATTTCATCCGTTAATTGCTGGTTTTTTACTTGCAGCTATTTTAGCTGCGATCATGAGTACTATCTCCTCTCAGCTATTAGTATGTTCAAGCTCACTGACTGAAGATTTCTATAAAATCTACTTAAACCGCAGTGCATCACAAACAGAATTAGTTCTAGTGGGCCGAATTAGTGTGTTGTTAGTGGCCGTATTCGCTATTTATTTGGCCTATGATCGCGATAGTTCGATTTTAGACTTAGTGAGTAATGCCTGGGCAGGTTTTGGCGCTGCATTTGGCCCATTAGTATTGCTTAGCCTTTATTGGAAACGAATGAACCTTCAGGGTGCAATAAGTGGTATGGTAGTGGGTGCTGCTACTGTTTTGGTTTGGATTTATGCGCCTATAACCATTAACGGTCAGTCACTAAGCAGTATAATTTATGAAATTATTCCTGGCTTTATTTTATCAAGTATCGCAATTATAGTGGTTAGCTTATCAACACCACCTCCTAGTAAAGCGATCACACAATTATTTGATGAAGTTGAGGGCTCGTTGAGTTAACAACTACAACAGGTATAACAAAAAAAGGAGCTTAGATAAGCTCCTTTTTTTATCAATCAGGTGTGACTACTTATCCCAATCGACTTAAATATTTAACCATTTTAGCTAGCAGCCTTATCCGTGTTTGCTTTTAAGTCAGATACATTCTCAGCTGCTTTCTTTGTTTTAGCCGGGGCTGCTTTAGCGGGGGCTATATCTTTTGCGCCTTTGAGAACATTGATAAAGTCGTCTTTACTCTTAGCAATCTCTAGAGCAAGCGATTCAATTTGTTGTTCACTTAAAGGGACATCTACTTTTTCTAGCATTACTTCAAGTGACTCTGCTATATCAAGCATCTTGTCATATGCATCTGCTTCTTTTTTAGTAGTAAACGTCATACGCTCGACTCCGTTTCTTTCTACAACATATTTAACAACAACAGCCATGATTTCTCCTGCCAATTTGCTTGGTGAATAATACCTTCACCTTGATTGATTACTGTTTTTATGTACAGTAATGGTTTGTTGGTCTTTTTGCAAGGAGACATTTTTATTTTTTTACTTTGGGTACATTGACAAATGGGTACAATTTTACTTTATTTAAATAGTCGCACTTTTTCAGTATGACTTTATTTGGATGTAGTCCAAAAGTGAGGGCGCTTTTATCAACTATTAACTGAGTCCACGTATGGATATCATGGAGGAAAAGCATGAAGTTTTTAACTTTAATAGTCGTTGTATTCGGTCTTGCTATTTCATTACCTAGTAATGCAGCTGTGAGTAAAGTAGAGGCAACCGAAAGTGCAGGAAAAACACAGCTAATCAATGTTAATCAAGCAACAGTTGAGCAACTTAGTCAGCTACCGGGTATAGGTAAATCTAAAGCACAAGCGATTGTTGACTACCGTACTAAGCAAGGTAAATTTAAATCAGTTGCTGATTTGGCACAGGTGAAAGGAATTGGCGATAAACTCGTCGCTAAATTAGAAGGGAAAGTTAAGTTTTAAGCAGTTAAATATTAATTAGTTAAACATTAAGAACAGGGCGAACTATTCGCCCTGTGTAAACTCTTTAATCGCGTGCTGTAAATGACCTTTAGCAAATTGGATCTCTAAAGGGGTAGTTAGTAAAGGGTAAGCTACACCGGTTAGTAGTAATGCTGGTAACAGCAACCAACCTTCAATATACGCTAACGATAAAAATACAGGGGTCAATAAAAGTAACTTTAAAATACGCAAACTGATTTTTTGCATCGGCGTTAAGTGACTTAAAGCTAAGGCAATAATTTGCTGACGTTGGCGTATTTTAAATGGTTTTAATGGCGTCACTTGGCTTGAAAAAAATGTCATCATCACAGTGACTTTTTAATGATTAAGCGGCTTGCGACAACGCTTATTAGTACCAATGTAAATGCACCAAAAATCACTTCCATCCAAGCAGGCATACTCAAACCTGCAAACTGCCAATCAATATTGCCACAGTCCCCGGTAGCTGCAAAAAACTGAGGGATCCATTCATGCAGTGGGATTGGGAAATTTGGCTCAAACTCACAGCTAAATGCAAAAGGGTCGGTTGTGGTTTGCATCTCGATATGTTGGCGAGCAATCAGATAACCCCAAATACTGGCAACGGCCCAGCTTAATAAAGCGCTAACACGGATTATCATGTTAGTAGGCTTTATTGCGCCAATAATGCCTGCAAAGAGTAGGCCTAACATTGCGGTTCGTTGATAGATACACATAATGCATGGCTCTAAGCCCATTTGGTACTGAAAAAATAAAGCAACCACTTCAAATGTAAATGCTGTTACTGCTAATAAAACCCAAGGTGTGCGTTGTTGCGCTAAATTTGCTAACCAATTCATAGTATTTCCAAATATTAATATATCAATGAGATTATGACTTAGTCATTAAACTAGGCGCAAGGGTAAATATGCTTTGTGACTATAAAAGCATATTTATGGCGGCTGTTTAATTACGTTTATGTAAATAAGTTTCAGTTATTTGCTTGATGGAGTGTTTGTTTCTGCACGTGAGGGGGAGAGTAATTATAAAAATACTGGCAGACATATATTGCGCAGTGGCCATTAATGATTTAATGAAGTGACTTTACTTGTTAGTTTTGCTTCATCTGGTACAATCAGTCAGTTAATCGTTTTTAAGTGAAGTAGTGTGATAACTCGAGTGGGAATTGAATGAGAATTTTTAAAGCGAAAAGTCCAGCAGGATTTGCAGAAGAGTATATTGTTGAGTCAATTTGGAATGGGGATTTCCCTCCGGGTTCTATTCTTCCTGCTGAGCGCGAGTTATCAGAATTAATAGGTGTTACACGAACCACCTTACGTGAAGTATTGCAGCGTTTAGCCCGTGATGGTTGGCTGACAATTCAACATGGCAAGCCAACGCGTGTTAATAACTTCTGGGAAACATCAGGGCTTAATATTCTAGAAACATTAGCGCGTCTTGATGAAGATAAAATGCCAGAGCTGACAGACCAATTACTTTCTGCCCGCACTAATATTAGCGCTATTTATACTCGGGCGGCAATTAAACTGGCACCTGATAGAGTGATTGAAATTTTATCTCAAAGCGATGATCTTGAAGATAGTGCACAAGCATTTGCTGATTATGATTACAAAGTGCATCATGAGCTTGCGGTTGCTGGAAATAATCGTATTTATGTGCTTATTCTCAATGGTTTTAAAGGTTTTTACTCGAAAATTGGCTGTCATTACTTCTCAGATCCAGGCACTCGCCAACTAGCACGCCAGTTTTATAAAGACTTAACGATACTTGCTGAAAAACGTGAACATGATGGCGCTATTTCCATGATGCGTAAATATGGTCATCAAACAGGTGAGATTTGGCAAAAAATTCGTGGTGATATGCCCGAAAATATTATGGATTAGTAATCCCCACTGCTAAAAAAGCCTGCTTCAGCAGGCTTTTTTAATCCTTTCACGCCATGTTCTATATTTTCGATGGCCGACATCGGAAAATACGATTGTTCTTTTAAGTCACTAGTCTCTAAAATATTTTGACAATTATGCATGTCAGCCCTTGGTATTTTATTTTTAGATCCCATATTAAAGGCAAGCATTGCGTAAGCAATTAAAAGCAAACTCAAATATTTGGAGAATAAAATGGGTGTATTAGTAGGCCGCCAGGCACCAGACTTTACCGCTGCAGCAGTATTAGGTAACGGCGAGATCGTAGATAGCTACAATCTTCACGAAACAATCAAAGGTAAAAAAGCAGTTATCTTCTTTTACCCACTAGATTTCACTTTCGTATGTCCTTCTGAATTAATTGCTTTTGACAAGCGTTATGAAGAATTCCAAAAGCGTGGCGTTGAAGTAATTGGTGTTTCAATTGATTCACAATTCTCACACAACGCATGGCGTAACACGGCTGTTGCTGATGGTGGTATTGGCGCAGTTAAATATGCACTAGTTGCAGACGTTAAACACGAAATCTGTAAAGCGTATGATGTTGAGCATCCAGAAGCTGGCGTTGCGTTTCGTGGCTCATTCTTAATTGATGAAGAAGGTAACGTACGTCACCAAGTAGTAAATGACTTACCGCTAGGTCGTAACATCGATGAGATGCTACGCATGGTTGACGCGCTAGCGTTCCACAGTGAGCACGGTGAAGTATGTCCTGCTGGTTGGACTGAAGGTAAAAAAGGTATGGATGCAAGCCCTGCAGGCGTTGCTAAGTTCCTTTCTGAAAACGAAGGCGACCTATAATCTAGGCTCTTGTTTTTAATAAAAACCCGCCAAATGGCGGGTTTTTTGTTAGCGAGTAAAACTAGAAAGAAAACGACACTTTAGTGTAAATATAACGACCACGCGGATTATGTACTGCCGATACATAGCCATATAAATCACTATCGCCATCACCGATAGCAAATGGTGGCTCTTCATCAAATAAGTTATTTACACCAATCGAAATTTTGGTTGACTCGGTAATACGATAAGCCGTTTGCAAGTCAACTAGAACTTGCGAATCAACCATTCTCGATGTGTTGCTATCAAAATCCAGCGTGCCGTCAAAATCAATATCAGGGGTATCTTCAAACTCACCAATATAACTGATATTTACATTAGTATTGAATTCGCCAAGCTCCCAATTAGTTGAAAACATCCAACGATGTTCAGGGTAACCATATTCACCGGTATAATCGCGGTCATCTTTTTCAAACTTATCTTGGTATGCCCATTCTAAGTTGAACTTAAGTAAACCTAAATCATCTAATGAATGGTTATAATTTGCTGAGAAATCAACACCAGACACTTCCTGCGACGAGACATTCTCAAAAGTACTGTGAATTTTTTGGATCACCCCTAAACTTTGCCCACCTTGCGGAGGCAGGCGAACGCAGATGGTACTATTTTGGTTGTTACATTCTGCATCATAAATTGGGCCGAATGCCTGTTCATCGATTTTATTATCTTGAGTAATACTCCATACATCAATGCTAAAGCCAAGTTCAGCCATTGGCGCCCAAATAAAGCCAACGTTCCATGATTCAGACTCTTCAGCTTGTAAATCAGGGTTACCCGCAAATTGGATGTTGTAATCAAGAACACCACAATCTTCTCCTGTTGCAGCACAGCGGTAACTATCAATGAAGAACTGACTTTCTTCTGAAGGACCTAGGCCAATTTGTGCTAGTGAAGGGGCTCTAAAACCTTGTGCCCATGAGCCGCGAACGGTAATTTCATCGCTAGGAGCCCAGCGCAGTGCTACTTTAGGATTTGTTGTGGTGCCAAAATCGCTATAATCATCGTAACGCCCAGCTAGTTGTAATTCTAAGCTATCCGCTAATGGAATAGAGAACTCAACATAGGCTGCGTACTGATCGCGCTCAGCGGCCGCAGACACGGACTCAGTACCAAAAATTAGGCCGCGTTGAAATTGATCATCTGGAATATCACTGACATCCTCTTCGCGGTACTCTATACCGGCTGCCATCATAACTATATTGTCACCAAAGCTAAACGCTTCCCCGGTAATGTTGGCATCAAATGAAGTCATATGTGATTCACCACGGCGAACTAAACTAGTGGTAATACGATCAATGACGGCAGGATCATTATAAGTGCCGCCAAAAGGGTTGTAGTTACCAGCATTTATTTCTTGCTGTAAAAAATCAGTTCTTACCCAGCCTTGAGTTCTATCGCCAGTTTGCATAGATTTACTACGGCCTTTTTGTACTGCAGCTTCCCAACTCCAATCGCTAATTTCGCCACGAAGGCCTGCAACAAAACGCAATGTATCAGATTCAATATCCCATTGACGGGCACCGGCATCTACTGTTCTGTAACGGCCTATTTCTATATCCTGGCCAAACGGGTTGTTAGGGTGACTTCCCGGAACTGTTAAACCTGCGTCTTCATCCAGTGGTGTTGGAGCACCTGCTGCAATCGAAGTATTATGTTGAACAGCTATTTCCATAAAAGCGGTTATTCCGTTATCAAAGTTATATTCAAACTGAGAAATAGCACCAACACGCTCAGAAGCAGGGGCAATATAGCCAAATGGGCCGTAATCGAATAAGCAACTGCCACTAGATGTGGCACTTTCAGCTGGACAATCTGGGTCGATAGTCTTTACGCCGTCAACGTAGAAATAACCAGGAAAGCCACGAGATGATCGAAAGTCTTCACCACCATTCGCTGTTTGATCGGCTGTGCCTAAGCGGCCCATTTCACTTGACGATAAAGAGGTGTTTTTAAAATAATCAACGATCACTGACGCGCTGCTTTTTTCGTTTGATGTCCCCCAAACAATACTTGCCGAGGTTTCTTCATAGTTAGGGCCGTCAGTGCCGCCGTAACCTAAATTCACTTCTAAACCATCGATATCTTTTTTCAAGATAATATTCACTACACCGGCAACGGCATCGGAACCATAAATTGCAGAGGCACCGTCTTTCAGAATATCAATACGCTCAATAGCCGAAACTGGGATGCTGTTGATATCAACAAATGAGTTAGTGATACTCTCAGCAAATGCGCTGATAGCCACTCGACGACCATTAATTAACACAAGCGTTGCATCTGCGCCAAGACCACGTAGTGATACTGCCGCAGAACCATTGGCTGTAGAATCTTGGTTGTTACCGCGGGTAGAGAATGTGCCATTGCCAGCAACAGGCATTCTTTCCAGTAACTGTTGTAGGTTGTCATAACCCATATTATCAATATCGGCGCGGCTAATTGATTGTACTGGGGAAGGGCCTTCAATATCAGTACGTTTTATTCGAGAGCCCGTGACTTCAATGCGTTCAACTGTTTTTGCTTCGTCAGCAGCAAGTGATTGAGAAGTATAACATGCTGTTGAAAGTGCCAGAGTTACACAAGCGGTGAGCTTTGGTTTAAATGGGAGTATTCTGTTCTTCATCCTTAAATCCTTGTTGTCATGATAATTATAATTGGTACTGAAACCGGTAACATGAATATCATGTAATTATTATGTTGTCAAGCTGTTTAAATTTGGAGCTGTAATCAATACAGTTACTAAGAGTTTTTAAGGAAGAAAATAAAAACGCCTAACTGAGTTAGGCGTTTTTAGGGGGTAAGATGTATATTAAACTTTGTGCTTCATTAACCGTTCTTTTTCGCGAGACCAGTCTTTGTTTTTGCCGTCTTCGCGTTTGTCATGCATTTTTTTACCTTTACCTAAGTGGAACTCTAGTTTCACCCAGCATTTTTTCCAATACATGGCGGTGGCAATTAATGAATAGCCGTCACGCTCAGTTGCACCAACTAAACGGTCCAGCTCGCGTCTGCTTAATAATAACTTGCGATAACGTAATGGATCGCAAATAACATGGGTTGAAGCGCTATTGAGTGGCTGTATTTGACTGCCAAGCAAAAACGCTTCGCCATTTTTAAGGTGAATGTACGTTTCAGAGATGTTTACTTTGCCCGCTCGGATGCTTTTTACTTCCCAGCCTTGCAGTTCAACACCTGCCTCAAACTTGTCGTGTAAAAAATACTCATGACGCGCCTTTTTATTGAGCGCGATAGTATTACTTGTCGATTTAGAATTTTTCTTAGCCATAGTGGCCCATATTATACGTAAAGCTCTGCTTTTTACATCGATTTTTTATTTTTGCCTGTAAAAAAATGTCTGTAAATAAAGCGCCAGGAAAGTTTGGGGAAAAACGCAAAGCTTGCTAAAATTCGCCCACACAGTTGGGAGTGAGTATGCCACAAATAGAAAAAAGTGCGCTAGTAATGTATAGCAGCAAAGAAATGTTTGATTTAGTCAATGATGTGGATGCTTATCCTGAGTTTTTACCCCATTGCTCAGATGCGAAAGTTATCGCTTTGCAAGACAATACCATGACCGCCAGTTTAGAAATCTCTAAAGCAGGCATAAAAAAATGGTTTACGACAGAAAACACATTTGAAGACGAAAATACCGTGATATTGCGTTTAGTGGATGGCCCATTTAAAGCGCTACAAGGGCGTTGGCATTTTCAAGTGTTAGATGATAATGCTTGTAAAGTTCAGTTACAGCTTGAGTTTGAATTTGCCAGTAAGCTTATTGAGCTGGCATTTGGTAGAATATTTAATGATGTTGCAAAAAACATGGTAAATGCCTTTACTCAGCGAGCGAAACAAGTATATGGACCACGATGATGATAAAAGTTGAAGTAGTATATGCGTTGCCAACAACCGCAACCAGTTTACTCGTTGAAGTGCCAGCAGGGACAACGGCTGAAGAGGCTGTGATCCAATCAGGTATTCTTGCTAAGTGCCCAGAGATTGACGGTTTAGCACTTACCTTAGGTATTTGGAATCGTACCTGTAAGCTTAACCAAGTGGTTGAGGATGGTGACCGAATTGAAATTTATCGACCTTTAATTGCAGACCCTAAAGACGCGAGGCGTAAACGTGCTGAAAAAGCAAAAGACGAAGGTCGTGCAAATAAAGTCACCGGTGGGCGGCCTTTGGATAAAACGAAGTGATAATACCAATCGACTTAAATATTTAACCATTCTAGCGGGCTAAATAAAGCGCTAACTGCGTTATAAATTTTTCATGTACGACTGCATGGATGCAGGAGGTAGAGCAATGCAGGAGCAATTGCCGAGAACAACTAGATGTCAAAATTTATGCCTTGTTATCACGCCATTTATCTGTCGCTATAAATGGTCAGTAACTTAACACGATTGGTATAAAACTAAAAAAGGTTAGCTGTAGCTAACCTTTTTGTTATCATTTTGTGCACTTTTCGCACTACTGTTCAAGCGGAGTGTTAAACTCAGCTGGTTGTTCATAGTCACCGCTAATTGACTGCAGTTTTTCATTTTCAAATACAACCGTCAGTGATTTGCGTTGTTCATTATCACGGCCAAGGTTAAAAGAGTATAAATAGTGCCACGTGTTTTTATCGAAAGCGTCTTCAGCAACGGGTTTGCCTAATACATAAAGTACTTGCTCTCGGGTCATGCTGACGCGAAGTTTATCAACATCGCTTTGTTCTAAAAAGTTACCTTGTGGGATATTGATACGATAAACCCAACTAGAACAACCTGCGGTTGCACTTAATGTGAGAGCAACGATAAGCCAAAGAGAAAAAGTTTTTAACGACTGCATTGTTTGTTTGGATCCTTATTTTTTATAAACTGCATGATACCGATTAGTCACTTAAGGTAAAACCCTTTTAGGCAATTGTTTGTGACTTAATTTTAACTATTGATGTTTGGAGCATAATTTTGACCTCGCAGTCAGCTAAAAGTTTAACTAACGCGAGAAATAGTACACAAATCAATATCGCGATTTGGTCGCTTTATATTGTACAAACTCGTTTCGGCCATTGGTATACAGGGATCAGTACAAATGTAGCGAAACGTTTTGCTACACATCAGGCCGGTAAGGGAGCCAAAAACTTAAAAGGAAAAGGGCCGTTGATACTCATTTATCAATGTGAAGTGGGCTCTCGAAGTGAGGCGACAAAGCTTGAAATAAAAATTAAACAATTAAGCAAAGCGCAAAAACGCGAATTTGTTGCTACTGGGCAGCTTCCGTCAGTTTAGTCATATCAAGTTGCTGAATAAATTGTGTAATATAATTGACCGCCTCAATGTATAAGTTTTGATCAATATTACTTAGCAGATCAGAGCGTTGGTGGTGATGCGGATCATAACCCATCCCAAAGTAGATATAAGCAAACCCCGCTTTAGCAAAAGCATAATGGTCGCTTGCTCGGCGCCAATCTATATTACTTCCTTGATTGAGCCGGTTCATCGTATTAGAGGAACTGGTAACTTTAATCTTTATCGTATCGCTGGTGATAGCAGATAATTGACTTTGTAATGCATGGCGCTGTGCATAGGATGTAAATGCGTACAAGGTCTTATCTGCTCTACTCACGGCTAACATATCTAAATTAATGTTGAGTATGGTGACGGAATCGTCAGGGGGTAACTGGCTTACAAAAAATTTTGCCCCATGTAAGCCATTTTCCTCAGCATCGGTTGCAACAAAACTAATTTGAAAGGGTAGGATTGTTTCAGCAAACTGTGCAGCTAAAAATAGTAACGCGCTAACACCACTGGCATTGTCATTGGCGCCAGCATATAAGCTATCACCTTGCTTACCTAAATGATCGTAATGAGCTGTGAGTATCACATGAGCTTTGACGGGGTGTGAGGGCATTAAAGTGGCCACTACATTCTGCCCTGACATTTCAGTAAAAAAACCAGCGGTATAGCTAAACGGTTGTAACTGACTTTGATAGCCAAGTTGCTGCAAGCGTCGATTAATATACTCAGCGCTGGCAACGGCATCAGGCGTATTGGTTTTACGGCCATTTAAGGCCGCTGAGCTTAGGTAATTTAAGTCACAAATGAGTTGCTGGTTTGCATTGTTTGCATAAGCGGTAACAGAAAATAGAATACTCAGGATCAGAATAATTAGCTTAATGGTTATCCACCTTGGCAGTCATTTCACTGAGAGCCTGTAGTTTATTTTGATAACGCTGTTTGTCGTGATCAAAATCAGCGTACTTATTAGCAAAACGCAGTTGCATATATGCTTGCTTAAAATCACCTAATTGATAATAGGTACGTGCCAAACCAAAGTAGCTATCATGGATCTGTCTATCAATAAGTTTGGCTTTGTTAAAGTGTTTAATAGCATCTTGATAGTTTTTAATCAGGTACGCATCGTTACCTAAAGCAACATGATAATAGGGATTAGTTTGACGTTTTAAGTCAAGCTTAGTCAAAATCTCATCAGCAAGCTCACCTCGTTCGGTAAGTTGATACAGCAGTGCTAAATTGCCCAGTGCAGTGTTATTGTCAGGGTTTAGTGCTATTGCAAAGTTATAGGCTAGTTCGGCGTTCGCGTATTGTGAATGTAAGCGCAGCAACACCGCTAAGTTCCCCCAAGCACCTGAATAACTTTCATCTACTTTAGTAGCGGCTAAATAATAGCTGTAAGCTAAGTCGTACAGACCATTTAGCATCGCTGTTGCGCCTTTGTTATTATAAAACATAGCTGTAATTCGCTGCTTTGTGATTGGTGTTGTTTTAAACTTCTCACTACGCGAGTTGGGATCAAAGTCAATAATGAGTGAGTTTTCATTATTATAAAGATAAGTAACATTGCTGCTGGTAGAAGTATTACGTTGCTGCTTAACCACTAAATTTATATGCCCAGTTAATAAATTATAGCCGTTACTTACTGCCCAATACTCTGGAATATGCACTGTCTGAAATTGTCCGTGCAGGCCTAAATATTCCGCCATGCTATAAGCTAAAATTGATAAAGATAAACAATTGGCGTTTAAATCATTGTATGCTTGATTGGCTGTTAAGGTCGCCCCAGCTTGATATGATAATGATGCATCACCATTTTCTAGTAAAAAGTTTAACAATTTCTTAGTGTTATTTAGATTGCGCTTATTGCTTGGAAAGGCTAAATCAAGCTGTTGAGTTATTTTATCGTTTAAAGCGAATATTTCAGCATGGCTCTCTACTGGGTAGACCGTGAAGGATGGGTTATTTGCCACTATCGGTGCAGTGAGTAATGGGATATTAGATGTATTAGTGCAAGCTGATAAAAAGCACAATACGCAAATAACGGCTAACTTAGAAGAGCTAGTTAATGTTGTCATAATCACACCCCAACTAAATACTGACTTATTAAGTTTAGTCTATTTTTAGTTGGCGTGGATTTTAACTGTTACAAACTGTGTCAGTGTTTTTCAAAGGTGGCAACTAAGCGCGCTAATGTTTGTGCACTTGTGGCGAGCCCTTTTATTGCTTGTTCGGTATCAATTTGCTCACGCATTGCTATGTCACTTATCTCACTAATTTGCTCAATATTACGTCCCACATCTGCAACTACGCTACTTTGCTCTTCAGTGGCGGTAGCAATTAATGTGGCCATATCATTGATCTCATTAGCTGTATTGGTAATTTCATCAAGCAACTGCACAGAGTTTTGCATCGCCGATACGCTGTGTTGTGCCTTGGTTTTTGACTGGGCAATGTGTTCTACTACATTTGTTGCTGTTGTTGCCAGCTCTTCAATCATAGTTTGAATTTCGGTAGTTGACTGCGATGTCCGATTAGCCAGTGCCCTTACTTCATCAGCGACGACAGCAAAGCCTCTACCGTGCTCTCCAGCCCGAGCAGACTCAATAGCGGCATTAAGTGCTAATAAATTTGTTTGCTCTGAGATACCGCGAATAGAGTCAACGATACTCGCAATTGTTTGGGTTTTATTTGCAAGCTCGCTGACTTGCCCTGTAATTGTATCTATTTCACTGGCAAGCGCCGTAATACTTTGCTGGCTTTGCATTACTTGCTGGTGGCTTTGTAACGTTGTTGCTTTACTGTCTTCGGTAAGTTTTGCTGCGGTTGCGGCGCTGTGGGCAATTTCTTGTACCGTGGCTCCCATTTCGTTGATAGCCGCTGCAACTGAAATTGTTTGCTCTTTTTGATTGTCCATCGCTTGAGAATTACGTTTAGCTTGAGTAAAGACCTGATCTGAGCTTTGACGAATTTCTAAACTCTCGTGCGATACTTGAGCAATTGCAGTTTCAATTTTATTAATGAACTGATTAAATCCATTTCCCAACGCGGCTAGCTCTGGTTGCTCACTGTGCGGTAAGCGATAGGCTAAATTCGCATCGCCAGAACCTAAACGGGTGAATAACTCTGCCATTTTTGACAGTGGTGAAGCTAAGGAGCGGGCAAGTAAAAAACTGATCACACATGCAAGTAGTGCAATAACAATGGCGAAACTTAAAATTTGCCATTGTAAGGTTGTGATCCCAGCAAATACTTCATTTTTTGACACCTGAGCAATCACATATAGCTGTGTATTTTTTATCGGGCTGGCTGCTATGAAAAATGTATCACCATTGAGTTCAACTTCTTGTAAGTTAAACTCATTATTAGTTAATAACCGACGACTAACTTGCGTACCATACAAAGAATCTAGGCTTGTTTTGCCCACAATGTTGGCATCTTGGTGGAGTTTAATCGAGCCGTCATTGTCAGCTATAAATACAAAACCAGTTTGCTCGATTGTAAATCTATTTAGCAGCGCTTGCATATCATCAATACTTTTTGCAAGCCCTGTTAAGCCAATACCATTTGTTTGTTGATGATTAACAAACATTTTCATATCACCATTAGGTTCTTGGTACAGACTAATAGAGTAGGGGAGTTGTGAATTTTTAAAATCAAAAAACCAATTATCTTGTTGGCGATCTAATACACGTAAAAAGCCCTCTTGATTCCAATACTGTGCTGTATCGCGATTAGCCCACGAAGCTGTAGCGAGGTCGTATTGTTTTACCACTCGGTTTAACTCAGTGACTAACGTTTGATCATTGCTATTGCCACTTTTTGCCCATTCTAAAATAAACGTGTTACTCGATAATTGCTCCGCAGCGCTGAGTAATTTATTAATTTCTAGACTAATGTAATTATCGATCGCCTGTAATTTACTGGGGAGTTCTGATTGGATCATGCGTTGTTCAATAATCGTTTTGGCTGATAACAGTGCGGTGATCCCGATTAAGCTGGCAACAGATAACGCAATTATGATCCCAAGCATCGTGATTTTTCGGGTGATAGTAAGACGTTGATAAGACATTGTGGGTACTAAAGTTACAAACTATTGGGTACATTTTAGCATGGTTTTTGCTGATTGTTCTATAACCAAATAGAGTAATAACTCACGAAGCAACTTAATCAAGGTTTTAGTTTAATTGTAAACACAATAGAAAAAGCCCACTGCATTTAGCATGTGGGCTTGGTTTCTAACAAGCGAAACTTTTATTGTCCAGGGTATTAAACAATCTTTTTCATCGCAGACATATAGCCGCGTAACTTAGTACCAATGATTTCAACCGGGTGCTCACGCAGCGATTTGTTGATGGCAATTAAGGTTTGGTTATCAACATGGTTACAACGCTCACCTAAACCGCGACCAATAACATCGGTGTCGATATTTTGCATAAAGTCTTGCAACAGTGGTAAGCATGCATGGTTATATAAGTAACAGCCATATTCAGCAGTATCGGAAATGGTACGATTCATTTCGAATAATTTTTTACGTGCAATGGTGTTAGCAATTAAAGGTGTTTCATGCAGTGACTCATAATATGCAGATTCAGCAATAATGCCTGCAGCTGTCATAGTTTCAAACGCAAGTTCAACACCAGCTTTAACCATTGCAACCATTAGAATACCGTTATCGAAAAACTCTTGCTCAGTGATTTCAACATCACCAGCAGGGGTCTTTTCAAAATTAGTTTCAGCAGTTTCAGCACGCCATTTTAATAGGTTTGCATCATCATTTGCCCAATCTTCCATCATTACACGAGAGAATGTGCCGTCGATGATGTCGTCCTGATGTTTGTTATAAAGTGGACGCATGATGACTTTTAATTCTTCACTTAATTCAAACGCTTTCACTTTTGCAGGGTTTGATAGACGGTCAAGCATATTGGTAACACCACCATATTTAAGTGCTTCGGTGATCACTTCCCAACCATATTGAATAAGTTTTGACGCGTAACCTGCATCAATGCCTTTTTCAATCATTTTATCAAAACATAAGATTGAGCCTGTTTGTAACATACCGCAAAGGATGGTTTGTTCGCCCATTAAATCAGACTTAACTTCAGCAATAAATGATGATTTTAATACCCCTGCACGGTGGCCACCGGTGCCAGCAGCGTAGGCTTTCGCTTGCGCTAAACCATGCCCTTGTGGGTCATTTTCAGGATGAACAGCGATAAGTGTTGGTACACCAAAACCGCGTTTATATTCTTCACGTACTTCAGAGCCTGGACACTTAGGGGCAACCATAATAACAGTGATGTCTTCGCGTATTTGCATACCTTCTTCAACAATGTTGAAACCATGTGAGTACGCAAGCGTTGAGCCTTGTTTCATCATAGGCATGATTGCATTTACGACGGCTGTATGTTGCTTATCAGGTGTTAGGTTTAAAACTACATCAGCAGTTGGGATCAACTCTTCGTAAGTGCCAACAGTAAAACCATTTTCTGATGCATTTAAAAATGATTGACGACGTTCGCTAATCGCGGAATCACGTAATGTGTATGATACATCTAAGCCCGAATCACGTAAGTTAAGGCCTTGGTTTAAACCTTGTGCGCCACAACCAACAATCACTAACTTTTTACCTTTAAGTGCATCAACGCCATCGGCAAATTCAGCCGGGTCCATAAATTCACATTGTGCTAGTTGTGCTAGCTGCTCACGTAAAGGAAGAGTATTAAAATAATTCGCCATTGTTAGTATCCTATCTATTTCATATTTTGTTAGATGCAAAGCATTTTGCCTTGCTTAAAGCTACCATAAGGAAAATTTAGCCTTGCGTAAAATGATATATTTGCATTAGAGTATTTCATAAAATGAAATATGGTGATTTTAGAATGCCAATGAGAGAGTCGAATGGATCATAAACGCTTACATTACTTTTTAGCTTTAGCGAAAACTTTGCATTTTGCTCGGGCAAGTGAACTTTGTCATATTAGTGCGCCAACACTTAGTCGTAATATTAAACAGCTCGAAGATGAAGTGGGAGTAACCTTATTCAGCCGTGATAATCGCAGTGTAAAGTTAACCCGCGAGGGAGAATCGTTTATTGATTATGCAAATGCGACCTTGACTAACTGGCAGCGTTTTCGCTCGAATGTACAGGATCCGGAGCAGACTATTTATGGAAAAGTGAGCATTTATTGCTCGGTTACGGCATCTTATAGTTTTTTACATCACATGTTAGAGCAATTGCGTTTGCAACATCAGCATATTGAAATAAAACTCAATACCGGCGATCCGGCTGTTGCCATTAATCGTGTACTGGATGGCCATGAAGCTATGGCAATTGCTGCGAAACCCGATAAGTTACCTGCACAAATTGCATTTGCGAGTATTGGTTATTCGTCCTTGGTGTTTATAGCCCCGCGCAATGCATCATTGATCACGCAAAAGCTGGCTCAGTTTGGCGATAAAATTGATTGGTCTGAACTGGAGTTTATAGTACCGGAGCAGGGGTTTACCCGTCAGCGGTTAGAGCAATGGTGGCGTAAACATGGTATTAACGCCAAGATATACGCACAAGTGGCAGGACATGAAGCGATGGTATCTATGGTGAGCTTAGGCTTAGGTATTGCCATGGTGCCAAAAATTGTATTAGATAATAGCCCGTTGAAAGACCGTGTGCAGATTTTAAGCGATCAAAAAGAAGCGCCACCCGGTTTTGAAATTGGTTTGGCTGTGTTACATAAAGCATTACCTGACGCGGCATTAAAGGCGTTGTGGGAAATCGCGCAATCGTTAAAAGATGTCAATAGCTTAGGTAATTGATTTATGCTTTAAAGGCTTGTCTGATAACCGTCGAGTTTACCTGAAATAAACCCACATGTATCAAAAGTGTAAATGATTGTAATCAGCTAGGGATTAGTTATTAATAGCTTGCTATTATAGGCCACTAGCTTGGGCTTTCTTGGCATAAATAATAATAATGAAGTTGAATATTTATACTCATATTGTACTTTGCATGTCTCTTTGGCTTGCTACGCCTTGTGTTGCGCAGCAGTCAGAAACGGACCCTGTGCAAAACATCACTACGGATCAGTGGCATTTGAGTCTTAATTTTGGCTTAGGTGTGATGAGTAATCCGTTATCCGGCGGAGACGATCTCCCTTTGGTCGTGATCCCTGAAGTAGCTTATTATGGCGAACAATTCTTTTTTGATAACGGTCGCCTAGGTTATAGCCTGACAGAAGACGCTTCGCATGTATTTAATATCGTAAGTGAATTTAATCCGGAAACGCGGTTTTTTGTAGATTGGCATCCTAGCAATATTTTTCCATTAACGTCTGCTAATTCATTAGCAACGAGTAATAATGAATTACAAATTCAACAGCCTCGACTTGAAATTGCTCAGTTAGAGAAACGTAAATGGGCACTTGATGCAGGCGTGAGCTATCATTATGTGAACCAGCAACATGTTTTTTCAGTACAGACATTAGCAGATATATCTGGTGTTTATGAAGGCTGGCGTGCAGCATTGCAATGGCAAATGCATAACAACATTGGTGAACTTGCTATTAAACCAAGTATAGGGATTTGGTATAAATCGGCAGCACTGAATACGTATTTTTATGGTGTAAAGGAAAAAGAGTCTTCAACGGGTGCAATTGAGGTTGGTAGTAGCTGGCAGCCTTATGCTAAAATAGATGCCCGTTGGCCATTTAATGACACCAACTCTTTGCGTTTCCATTTGGCTTATTATGATTATTCGGCCTTAGATGACAGTCCGCTGTTTGAGCAAACGTATTCCATGACTGCCTTTATAGGATTCGATCATATTTTTTAATATGAAGTATTTACAACTTGGTGTGTGCATCGTTTTTTTGCTAGCTTGGCCAAAGCAGGCGGTCGCAAAAAAAGATATATTAACAGTATCCCCAAAAGTCTGTGTGGTTTCCGAACAACAAGAATTCTGTGATCTTGATTTGAAATTTGCTCTAAATATACCCTATAAAATGGATGTATGTTTGTATCATGAACAGCAACAAATACAATGTTGGCAACAAGTTACCACAGAGCACTTCAATCATAAAGCGCGTGTTCAGGTTGAAACAATATACTCCCTAATTAATCCTCACACGGATGAACTGCTGGCGACAACACGTATTGAAGTACAGAGTACTCGCGCTAAAACCACTCGGCGCAGATTACGTTCACCGTGGAGCTTTTTTTAATCTTGGAGCTGCAAATGGCAAAGATCTTACTTGTAGAAGATGATTTAGGGTTACAGCAATTAACTCGTGATTATCTTGAAAATAATGGCCTTGAAGTGGCGGTGTTAGACCGTGGCGATGAAGTATTTACTTATCTAGAGAACAATCCTGTTGATTTAATGATCCTTGACGTTATGCTACCTGGTAAAGATGGCTTTAGTGTTTGCCGACAAGTGCGCGACAAATTTAGTCTCCCTATATTGATGTTAACTGCTAAAGGTGAAGACTTTGACCAGGTGATCGGTTTAGAGTTAGGTGCAGACGATTATGTTATCAAGCCCGCGGAACCAAGAGTATTACTAGCCCGTATTAGCGCACTTCTACGTCGCGGGCAAGCCTCAGTAAAAGCGCCAGAAGAACTACAATTTGGTGATTTAGCGATTGATAAAACCAGTCGTATTGTGCGATTAAAAAATAACGAAATTACACTTACTTCCCATGAATTTGAACTACTTTGGTTATTAGCTTCAAATGCAGGTGAAGTATTGAGTCGCGAACATGTACATCAACACATGATAGGCCGCCAGTATGATGGCTTAGATCGTACCGTTGACGTTCGTGTATCGCGGATTCGTAAGAAGCTCGGTGATAACAGCGATAAACCTTACCGCATAAAAACGGTTTGGGGGCAAGGCTATCTATTTGTTTCCGACGCTTGGGGTATGTAACTGTTAATGGGGAAACTATTCGCAAGTTTATATTTGTATATTATAGTTTCCCTGTTTTTAGTCAGTGGGGTGATTGAACAACTTTGGCCTTACGAAGATACCCAACAGCAGCTTTCACTCGACGATGAGTTTGGCCAATCTCTTTGGCTATTAACACAAAGTCCTGAAGGCCTTGACAACATCGCTTTGCGATTTGACAGCGAAATAGTTCAAAAGCAAGACCTCATGCTGCCTACAGAGCAACAGCAAGAACTCACCCAGAACCACTATATTTATGTATTTGATCAGCAGCAACGCGCTATTTGGTATATTACACTGGGTGATGAGAAATTATTGCAGGTGGGGCCAATTGTTGTCGCTTCGCCTGTATTTCCATCGGTTTGGCCATATTTGTTACTGCTTTGTGTAGTAGGCATTCCGGTCGGTTTGTGGAGTTTTTTGTTATGGCGCGACTTTGCCAAATTACGTTTGGCGTGTGAAGCTGTTGATGGTTCGCAAGATTTTGAATTGAGCGAGACCTCTAAATCGTTCTTCTTACCAATCACAGATACGTTAAATGCGATGCAGCAGCGCATACAGCATTTATTAACCGCGCAGCAAGAACTGACATCATCAGTTTCACATGAATTTAGAACACCACTGGCCCGCTTAAAATTTGCTTTAGCTATGCTAGAAGATAGAGTGACTGATGAAAAAGCATTTGATTATATTGATAATATGCAACAAGATATTATTGAGTTAGAGTCGCTAGTTAAAGAAATGCTCGATTATGCTCGCCTTGATAGCCAACAACCAAATCTGAAAGTACAGACATGTAATCTAGTGCAATTGTTAGAAAGTGTTATTGCTAAGCTTGATTTTGCAACCCAGATCCAACTTAATACACAGCTACCGCAACAGTGCACATACGTTTGTGATAGTCATTTTATTGCTCGTTGTGTACAAAATTTAGTAGGCAATGCACTTAAATATGCCCGCCATGAAGTAAGGGTCAGCCTTATAGAAAATGCCCAGCAAGTAATTATAAGTGTCGAAGATGATGGTCCCGGCATAGAGCAAGAGCAGTGGGATATGGTATTTAAACCCTTTGCCCGACTTGATAAAAGTCGCGATAAAAAAACCGGTGGCTTCGGGCTCGGTTTAGCAATTGTGGCAAAAATAGTTTCTTGGCATCAAGGGAGTTGCGAATTATCATATTCGCAGCTCGGTGGGGCTAAATTTACGATTAGCTTACCTAAGTAAGATATAGCGAAAAAAAAAGCGCCATCAAGGCGCTTTCCAACGGTTAAAACCAAAATCAACAAGTAGCAATATAATAGACCGGCTAAATGTTGCTAAGTTCCATAATTTTTTAATTTCTTTTTTTATTTTCTAATAACGGCATCAGCATTTCTTCTAAACCATTGAGCTTTACTTCATACATCATCGCTAATTGTGCACCTAAGGTTCCATGAGGAAAACCTTGTTGCTTAAACCAGACTAAATATGGCTCAGGTAATAACAATAATGGACGACCAGCATATTTCCCAAATGGCATTTTAGTATTGATCGCTATTTTTAAAAGTTCGGGATCCATAACAGGACTTTGATTGCTAGTTCAGGTAAGTAGTGTATTACAAATGAGGGGAAGAAAATAGGCTGTGACGGGCATGAAACAGCCTATTTAATGAGGGAAGTAGGCCCTCATTATTTACTAGTGGATTTGATGTTGTTGTTTTTTAGAAAATCCGAGTTGTTCGAGTCTGTTTATAATTGATGGATCATCAATGCGATTTGGAGTTTCACTGTCACGCAAAAAATGATCTTCTGGTACTTGGTACGCATCAAGCATTTTTTGGAATAATACAGCGCGCATTGTTAACGCTGTCATCCCATTTCTTTGTATTTCATCAAGGCGATTTTGAAGTTCAACCAGTTTTGGATTGGTTAAATCATCCGCCACGGCTTGAAACTTTGTAGCAAACTTATTTTTCATCTAAAAACCTTATTTAATAGCAAAGAGTAAAGTGTTGATGAATACGTATGTTAAAGCATGGCAAAGTTATTTTTGTGCTAAAAAGAGATACTTACGGATTAACCAACAAACGCAGTGTACTCTTTTTTCATGGCTAAATGCTAATCTGGATGTAAAGCTTTGTAAATGCGCTTGACTCTTATTTAGGAACCATTAAAGAGTTGTTTTAGACGTCTAGATGTAAGGTTATGATAATTAGATGAAAATAGTTCTCAGTACCTAGCCTGATACTGAGAACGATATTTACATTAAGAAAATAATTTTTGTTTTACATGTTCAGCAAAACCACTACCAGCTTCTAAATAGAAGTTATAGGTGGAATCAACGCCCATATCTTCCAGTTCTTTTTGTTGATCAGGGTAGTTGGCAATCGCTGTAACTTGACCTTGATAGCCCGATGCTTTTAGTTGCTCTAAGGCAAAAATATTTTGCATATGCTTTGGCATCGCCAGCATGATCATCTCTACATGGGAATGATTTACCCGCTGCCAGAAGTCTGGATCGGTGGCATCAGCTAATAGTACTTTGCGCCCGCGACTAACATGTTTTTCAACAACTTCGGGTTTGATGTCTACACCAGCTACAACACCTGGGTGAGTAATATGGATAGTTTCGTACGCACCAGTGCCAATTCGACCCATACCAAAAATAACTATTTTGGTATCATTTAAATTTACGGGGAGTTCTTCAGCTAAACGGGTTGGACTTTCAAAACGCATCAACCACGCTTCTATTTTTACATAAATTTCGTTAGAGCGCTTATTCAGCGGAGAAGCGACAATAAAGGTGATAGATACGGCAATCGCCATTACTGCAAGCCACTCTGCGGTAATTAAACCACTACTGGCTGCTACCATGCAGACGATAAGACCAAACTCACTATAATTAGCAAGGCTAAACGAGGTTAATAAAGAAGTCCGCGCGCGTAATTTAAAGGCATTTGTTAATACATAATATAAAACCACTTTAATTGGTAGAACCAATACAATGATAGTCGCTATCATAAGAGAGTTAATGGTCAGTTCTGCACCTAAGCCTATGGTTAAGAAAAACCCGACTAGGAGAATTTCCTTTAGGTTAAGTAATGATTTGGCAAGTTCGCTGGCTTTTTTATGAGGAGCAAAAATCATCCCTATGATTAACGCGCCTAAGTCGCCTTTTAAGCCAGCAAACTCAAACGCGTTGTAACCAACTACCAGTGCAAAGAAAAAGCCAAATAGTGGAAGTAACTCACCGTGTTTAGAGCGATTTAACACCCAAAACATGACAGGTCTTAATAACGGTAAGGCCACTAAAAGAGCAAAGGCCCAACCATTAGGTGTTTTACCTGTGCTGATAGCAAGAAAGATGACGGCGAAGATATCTTGCATAACCAAGATACCAATGGCAATTTTACCATGTAGACTGGCCATTTCGCCGCGCTCTTCAAGTACTTTAACGGCAAATACGGTACTGGAAAAGCTAAAAGCAAAACCAACAAGTAACGCACTTTGCCAGCTAAGATCAACAAATAATGGTAATGAAAGAGCACCAAGTAGCAGCATTAAACTGCAAAAAATAGCGCTACTAAGAATAATATGCAACGAGGCAGGCGCCCAAACCTGGGGTTTCATAAGCTGGCCTACCTTTAGTTTTAAACCAATACTAAATAGCAGTAATGTGACCCCTAAATTAGCTATCGTATTAAGTAACTCCGTGGTTTTAAAGCCTGATAGGTTGAGCACAAAGCCAGCAATTAGAAAGCCGATTAGTGGGGGGAGTTTCAGTTGATAAACGGCAAAGCCACACACAAATGCGACTGCAAAATATAATAGTTCCATAATTCTTAGTATCACTTCATTTGGGGTGTCAGTGTAGCGAAATATCAGCATTTATGAAAATCATTCGTGCATATTGTGTGTATAAAGTAGACCCATAGCGGTGAGTTGTGTATGAAAAATGTGCAGTTAGTCAGTTATTCATATAAAAAGTCAATAAATAGCTATTTTTTCACTGACAGCAGCTTTTAAATATGGTTAAGATGCAGTAACAAAGGAATTTAAGCGTGATTTAGGGTTAAGCGAATTAGCCTTAAGGAGAAAAATATGTTTAAAAAGATTCTTGCATCAGTCGGTATTGGTGCAGCTAAAGTGGATACAGTGCTTGAGACTGAGCATTTGCAGCCTGGGCAGCTTTTTAATGCCCAGATCGTTATCACCGCAGGGGATGTAAGCCAAGAAATTACAGGTCTAGATCTAGCGCTAATGACGCGAGTCAAAGTTGAAGGTGAAGACGGTGCTTATTTTACTAATCATATTATTGATAAGTGGCGTATTACAGAGATAGGCACTATTGAGCCGGGGCAGCAAAGGCATATTCCATTTGAAGCTCGCTTACATTCTGAAACTCCGATCACCGAAATCAATGCAGGGTATAATCACTCACACGTTTGGCTAGAAACGGGGTTGGACATTGATTTAGCGCTCGATCCTAAAGATAAAGACCCGTTACATATTTATCCAAATGACGCAGTAACGACGTTTATGCAAGCAATGGAAAAATTGGGCTTTAGCTTGCTTAAAGCGGATGTTGAAAAAGGCTTTTTACGTGCCAGCACATTTAACTCTGTTTCTGGGTGCTACCAAGAGCTGGAATATAAACCAAATAGCCGCAGCTTATTTGGCATTCAAGAAATTGAGTTGTCATTTGTGCCAGAGGCTCACAAAACACACGTGTTAATTGAACTTGACCGTGGTTTTCGTGGCGATGGTTATGTAGATTTAACTATAGAGCATGACCATGTAAACCTGTCGCATTTATGTGATCAGTTAGAACGTTTACTTGCATAGCTAATTAGTTTTCATTTGATCGGTAGCCCAGCTTTGACTGGGCTTTTTTATGTTAGGAGTTTCTATGCAGTTAGTTGCTAAGGTATTTTCAGAGCTTAATACACCTGAGCTGTTTGCTATTATGCGTACTCGAGTAGATGTGTTTGTGGTTGAGCAGCAGTGCCCTTATCCTGAATTAGACGATGTTGATTGTATGGCAACCACACAGCACCTTTATTGGATAGCGTCGCAGCAGTTAGGTGCTTATGCCCGTTGTTATAATAAAAATGAGCAGTACAGTGCGATTGGCCGTGTGTTAATTGAAAAATCTCAGCGAGGACAAGGATTTGCGGCATTGTTGGTTAAAGAAGCTATTCAGTGCTGCTTTACTCATTGGCCAAGCAAAGACATATACATAGGTGCGCAAACATATTTACTGAGTTTTTATCAGTCTCTGGGCTTTCAGTGTACTGGAGAGCCTTATTTAGAAGATGGTATTGAACATCAAGATATGATTTTAAAAAACCGCTCAGTGTAGAGCGGTTTTCTAGTTCAGCGTGGTTTGTGATTAATTTAGCCTAGCAGTGAGCTGATAAACACCAAACCAATGGCGATTGGGCAAATAAACTTAATATACCATGGCCATATTTTCCAAAATAGGCTGTTAGCTACGTCTGGGCAACCTTGCTTAATTTCATTAAGTAATGAATTGCGATACCAGATCCAGCCGACAAATAAACAGCACATCAAGCCTAAAATAGGCTGACCAAATTTAGTGGTTAGCGAAACAACTAATCCAAATAATGTTTCAAGGTTAAGCACGATGCTAAAGCTGATCAGCATAATGATAATACCAATTAACCAAGTTGCAGTAACACGACCAAGCGCAAAACGTTCTACTGCATAAGATACTGGGGCTTCTAGCATTGAAATAGACGAGGTTAATGCGGCGATACTCATTAAAGCAAAAAATGCAAAGGCAACGAATAAGCCCATCATACCCATGCCATCAAATAGTGCAGGTAATACTTGAAAAACTAAGGTGTCTTCAGAAAGTAACTTGCCGTTGGCCGAGAATATTTCAACTCCTTGCGCTTGTGCAACATACATCGCAGGAATAATTAGTAAGCCGGCAACAAAGGCGATAAATACATCAATAAGGGTAACATAGGCACCAAGAGAGACGAGGTTTTCTTTTTTGCTAATATAAGAGCCGTAAATAATCATTACACTGGTGCCTAGCGATAATGAGAAAAAGGCTTGGCCAAGGGCACTAACTAGCAACTCAGGGTCTAAAATTGATTTAAAATCAGGTACTAAGTAAGCTTTTAGGCCTGTCATCGCCCCTTCTTGCAGCATGACATAAACAATCAATGCAAATAAAATTGATAACAACGCAGGCATTAAACGTTTTGACCACTTTTCTATGCCATTTTCAACCCCGCGACTAATAATTGCCACAGTGAGAATGATAAACCCGGCTGTAAATATGAGGTTTCTTGATAGTGATTGTTCACTTAACCATGTTGAAGCGGTTTCGCTGCCTGCTAGCGTGGCAATAGGTTCAATGGTTGCACTGATCATCCAACCAGCCACAATAGCATAAAAGCTAAGAATCAAACCGGCACAAATAATACCACCAAAACCAACTATAAACGCAAACCACTTTTGGCTTGATGAATTTGAAATTTTACGTAATGAACTCACCGCATTGGCTTGGCCGTGACGACCAATTGTAAGTTCTGCCATCAATGCTGGATACGCTAAACAAAATGCTAAAATGAGGTACGCAATCAAAAAAGCGGCGCCCCCATTGCTCGCGGTTTGGGTTGGAAATCCCCAAATATTACCAAGCCCTACAGCAGAACCTGCTGCGGCCATAATGAATCCAAAACGGGAGCTAAACTCCCCTCTGACTGCGCTCATAATTATTAATTCTTCTCTATTTTGTGACGGCGCTGACAATCTACTGTAATTGTTAAAAAATAAAAAGCTCTTATTGAGTAGATTTTCAAGGTACTGTATGCAATAGCAATTTATAAATAGTGATCGCTATTTAGTGGTATCCATGAAAACACGCTATCCATTTGTTTTATATTAATATATTCAAAGTTAGTCACTGTAAACTGTAACATTAAAGTTACAATTGCTGTGCGTTATGTATTTTGAGCGTAAAACACGCACCTGCTAGTTTTTTACTGCGGTTTACCGTGATTTCACCGTGATGCCAATCAACCACTTTAGCAACAATAGCCAGACCTAAGCCATAACTTTTATCTGCTCGGTTACGGTGAGTTTGCTCTTGAAAGAAAGGGCTGAACACTTTATGCCAATTTTTTTCTGCGATACCTGGGCCATCATCTTCAACGGTTATGATGAGCGTTTGTTCTTTGCTATAGGCGGTTAAAATGATTTTGTGTTTTGCAAAGTCACAGGCATTAGATAATAAGTTGGTAATGGCACGAGCCAGCCAATGTAAATCAGCATGGATCTGGCTGTTATCGCAAATCACTTGCAAATCCAGTTGTCGTTGCAGTAATTTGGGCTCCAGCTGTTGTACTATAGTGTTTAAGTAACTACTTGATTCGGTATCTGAATAAGTTAGCTGATTGGCTTTTTGTTCTAAAGTAGCAAAGGCTAAATAGCTTTTAAGCATGGACTCCATTTGGTCTAAGTCAGCTTCCATACGATGTAGGTAATGTTTTACCTTCTCTTGGTTAGGGCTATCCAGCGCTGCATCAAGACCAAACCGCAGGCAAGCAATAGGTGTGCGAATATCATGAGATAAGCTCGTTGCCATAAGCTTGTTTTCATCGAGTAATTTTTCTATCTGACTTGCCATGCGATTAAATGTAAGTTCAACATCTTTTATATAGGTAAAATGTGATACTCGAATGCGGGCATGTAAATCGCCGTTGGCAAACTTTTTAGCGGCTTCGTTGACCACTCCTAGTCGTTTCGCTAAAGGGGCGATAATAAATCCCATGAACACACATAAGCCAGCATAAAACAGCAGGGTAAGTAGCATATCATTTTGCTGGTCTTGTTCATGGGGCTTTTCTAGACGTAGTTTTAGGTGAAAAGGGGCGAGCGCATCATTACTGTAAAGCAGGTAAAAGCCTTCTTGATCTTCTAGAGTTAATCCGCCATCGGCATTGATTTGCTCTAATAACGAAGGTGGCAGTGCTAATGACTGTGTGGCCCGATAGCTCAACCCTAATGAAAATTGCTCTGCAAGCATGGCCGTATGTTCAGCTCTTTGTTGTACTGGTTGAGCCGCAATTTGTTGGCTAAAGCCCATTAGCAATTTGCTTTGCAGTGCAAATTCATCTTGGCTGGTATGGGTTTGTTGGCTAAATGCATCAATGAGCCAGCCTAACACCACAATTGAAAGTAACGCACTGCCTAGTAAAGATAAATAAAACTTTTTCATAGTATGATGAACCAAGCTTTTTTAGTGGTCACTACCATGCGTTGGCGACCAATAAATAGCCTCGGCCCCAAATTGTTTTGATTTTTTCAGGGTGTTGTGGATCATCGTTAAACTTTTTGCGCAGCGCAGAGATAAGCACATCAACGCTGCGATCAAGTCCATCGTACTCTCGCCCTTTAGTGGCTTTAAACACAGCATCGCGGGAGACCACTTGTCCCGCATTACAGGCTAAGTAATGCAGCAATAAATATTCGGCGCTAGAAACACCTTGCTCAATGTCATTAATAAAGACATTGCGAGACTGTGTATCGATTTTTAAAGAGCCCACCTGCACAATTGTTTCATCCGTTGTCGGCTCTGAGTTGTCGTTTGTTGTGCGCAGTGCTGCTTTTATACGAGCTAGTAAGGCGCGTGGTCGTACGGGTTTCATAATATAATCGCTGGCACCCACTTCAAGACCAATAACTTCATCCATTTCTTCGTCTCTGGCGGTGAGCATGATAATTGGATGTTGATAAAATTGACGCAGTTCGCGGCAAACACTTATACCATCTTGGCCGGGTAACATAATGTCGAGTAAAATTAAGTCTGGTTTTAGTTCTTTAACATGACTAACCACTTGATCGCCACGCTCACAAATATGTGTTGTGTAGCCTTGATCGGTTAAATACTCTGCCACCCATTGAGCTAACGAGCTGTCATCTTCAACAAGTAATATTGTGCCGTAATTATTCATACTATTCTCGTTTTAAAAAAGGCGCCAGCGGCGTTTCTTTTGGCGATTTTGATAAACCCATTGCAACTGTACTTGTGTTGTAGCAATGGTTTTACCGTTATCACTGTTAATTAATTCAAATGAAATACTTTCAACTGAGTCAAAAGCATAATTTAGTTGACCACTTTTTTGCCTGAGCCAACATTGCATTATATGCTTAGAGGTGGCGTCACGTAAGCAGTAGTTACCTATGTCGTCCTGTTGCCAGTTTAACTCAATATCAGCATAACAGTTGCGTCCCTCACGCAGCGCTACACAGGTATCGGGCAAAGCAATTAATGACGAGTCTTGAGTCTGCTCATCATTGGCTAATACTGGCTTAGCGCTTAGTAATAAGCAGATGATGGCGGAAGCTTTAAAATACATAACGCACGCCTACCATGGCTTTGTGCTGATAGCCTTGTGAAACGATAGGGCTGTTGGTTATTTCATCCGAAAACCAAGTAGATAGCCAGCCGCCAAGAAACACCCAATGTTGATTTAGTGGGTATTCAGCATGAAACTCAAAAATAAAACTGACAGCGGCATCATCCGTTTGATAAACGGGGCGTGTTGCGGTTGCTTCATCTGCAGTGATGCCAAAATAATAGTTGGTAAAATCAGCCGAGTAAGCACTTAAGCCAACACCTGTACGAAATTCCCAATTTTGCCAAGGTAAGATATGGCTAAAAAAGCTATTTATGACCCAACCGTTATGTGCATTGGAAATATCATGTAAATATTCGAAAGAAATTTGCGAGTTTTCAAAACGGCGGGTGAGTCGCAGGCCGGTATCAAAATCATATTTACGGCTACGTATTCCTTTTAGCTCTGGTACAACCCCGGTATTATAAAAGTCGAGTCCGGTTTCATCAAATCCGGCTTGCACATTAGTGCCCAGAATATCAAGATCCCAATCATATTTATTGATTATGCTATAACCAATAATAATACCGCCGCTTAGTTGGCTGTGGTCAATATCTAAGTAAAAACGTTCGTAGGAAACGGCAAGGTTAATATCAAGTTCTAGACCATCACTGTACGAGTCCATGCCAACTAAATAAGAATCTTCAATGTAATAGCCCGTTCCAGCACTCCAGTCCCATGCGAAACCTGACGTTGGCTCTAAGGTATTATCGGCATAATAACGGTTACTCGCATGACTATCAGTACTCCATACACCCACACAGATCAATAATAACAGTAGTTTCTGTAGGGGGAGTAGGTTACGTTGCATCAATGATCCAAAATTAATTAAGCAGTTATTAACTTGTATTATATTGTCAAAGAGTACCCTTGAACTGTAAAAAATTGTAGCCAGTAGTGATTATCTAAACATTGGCTCAATGTACTTTAATTTTATCGATCAAAATACTGCTCAAATAATAGTGCATCATCGGCGTTAGGGCACTCACTTCAGTACGATTACACGGTCCTTGTAGTTTCGTTAAACTGGTCATTTTTGATATTGTTTTATATTTAGGGATATCAACTTCTTGAGTTGCTCGTGCTAAACGTGCTTGGTCAGTGTTTTGTTGATGGACAAATGTGGCTACCTCTAACTCATTACTAATTACTTGCTCTTCACTAAAGCTATAGATGAGTGGCTCACGGTGAAAACTGGCGCTATCAATTGATGACTTACCAAACCACACAACATCACCAGAGGCTCGATGAATAAGTCGCATGCTAACTTCACCATTGATTGTTGCGCACTGTTGAATAGGGTATAGCTGGGCAACGTTATCAAATAAAGCATAGGGTTTTACCGGTGGCTGAATTTTATATTTAGTATCTTCGATAAAGTTAAGTTCTAACTGGTGTATAGCAAGTGTGTAATCACTATCACCTTGGTCAATTACGCGCAGATTCATCGTTGTTAATGCATCGGTAATTTGTTGGAACAAAGTATCTGTCACACTCGCTTTATCAGCAACGACTTTCACTGTTTGATTACGCGTTATTTTATGGGCAGGTAATTGTACAGATTTTACTTTTGGTGAAGCGTGCTCCGTTTCATAAGAAACTTGATAGCTTTGGCTTTTTAATTGCGGTTTGACTGGCATTTCTAAAGGCGCAGCAGGGGGGGGGGCAGTCACACAAGCTGTTGTAATGAAAGTGAAAAATACAATTGATAAATAACGAATAAACACTGTAAAACCCTTTAAAAACTCAATAATCACGATATTGTACGTTAGTCTTAGTAAAACTTCATGGTATTATGAAGCCACAAACGTCTTAATTTAGATTAAAATAATAAAATAATGAAGACCCTAGTACCGTTTATATATGCTTTTTCTTTACTTGTCTGTTTAGTGTTATTCCCGACACTGGTTTATGCCGATGATCAACAGTGGCGTGAACTCATCAAAGATTATAATCAACATCTTGAACATAAGTTAAAAAGTAAGGGGATCCCAGGGGCTGCTTTATCGATTGTTAATGGCCCAGATCAGAGCTATGTGCAGGGTTTTGGTGTTACAAAGCTGAATAAAGGGTTACCAGTTAATGCGCATACTCGATTTCGTTTAGCATCGGTTTCTAAAACATTTGCAGGCTCACTTAGTGCAAAGCTAGCTGTTGAAGGCAAATTTTCTTTAGATGATCCGGTAAGTAAGTACATCCCTGCCTTTATCAATACTGGATATAAAAATGATTTAAAAATCTTTCATTTATTGAGTCACTCTAGTGGATTGGTGCCAAATGCGTATGACAATCTAATTGAGTCAAGAATGAGTTACCCTGATATTGTTGAAAAGTTGCTAAGTGTTAAGCCAATTTGTCAGCCAGGGCAATGTTATGGTTATCAAAATGTGATGTTTAGCCTAATTGATGAAGTGATCCAAGCCAGTACACAGATGGATTATTCGCGGTGGCTAAATGAGTTTATCTTCTCGCCGCTGCGTATGAAAGATGCCAGCCTAGGCTACGCAGCCATGGTAATTGATGATAACTATGCCTATCCCCATGTAAGAGGACGAAAACGTTGGCATACCGCTAAATTGAAAAAAAATTATTATAAAGTACTGCCAGCCGCAGGGGTTAATGCCAGTGCGAGTGATATGGCTATATGGTTAAAAGCCCAATTAGGCTATTTTCCAACCGTCTTATCAAGCGACGAGTTAGCTACGCAAACAAGACCTTACACACATACTAAAAAAGAGTTACGCCGTAGAGTATGGAAAAAACATCTTACTGAAGCCTATTATGGTTTAGGGTGGCGAGTGTATGATTATGACAACGAAACGCTTTATTATCATAGTGGTTGGGTACAGGGGTATCGTAGCGACCTTGTTGTAATTCCGCACTTAAATATAGGCTTTAGTTTGATCCTCAATGCTGAAACTGGCCTTATTAATGAATTAACCACAGAGTTTATTGATCGCGCATTAGCTTACAAACGTGCGCAGCAAGTTACGGCGTATCAAGAGGAAAATAAATGAATTATGTTTTAGCAAGTTTACTCTTTTTATTTGCAGCTAACATAAGCGCAGCACCCGACGCTATTTTTTTATTTCGCCATAGTGAAAAGTTAGCAGGTAAAAACCCACCTCTTTCAGAGGCTGGTAGGCAAAGAGCCGAACGCTTGTTCAATTTGTTTGGTGAGGTAAAACCAAGCACCATCTATAGCACAGATTATAATCGTACCATTGAGACCGCCGCTCCTTTGGCAGAATATTTTGGCCTGAGTGTTAACACGTATAAGCCAGGTGATTTAGCTCAATTTACAAAAACGGTACTTGCCCAAAGCGGCATCGTGGTTATTGTGGGGCACAGTAATACCACCCCAGAATTAGCGCAGTTAATAGCGCAAGTGCCTGTTGAAAAAATGCCAGAAACTGAATTTGATCGCTATTTTATCTTACAAAAAGCGGAACAAGGCTATCAGTTAAGAAGTTTGAAGATGAATTTTTAAGCACCTCAATATATTTCTTTACAATTTATTGGTAGCTAAGCGCAGACATAAAAAAACCAGCGAAAGCTGGTTTTTTTTGCAAATGGAGAAATAATTAATTACGTGGTAATTGAATTTTCTTTTCTTCACTTTGGCGATAAAGTACAAGTGTGTGACCGATTGACTGTAATTTCTCAGCACCCGTCTCACGAATAATAGCTTCAAAAATCAGGGCTTTAGTTTCACGATCATCTGTTGGTACTTTTACCTTGATAAGTTCGTGAATTTCTAAGGCGCTTTGAATTTCAACTAATACACCCTCTGTTAAACCGTTAGAACCTAGTAGTACAACAGGTTTTAGAGAGTGTGCTTGACCTTTTAAAAACTGCTTTTGTTTGTTCGATAATTTCATGTTGTTACAAATTTTGCTGAATATGGCTTGAATTAAGGGTATTCTAACGCCATCTAAAGAATATTACTAATTAGTTGCGTGTTAATTTATGACGAATAAAAAACTTTCGGCCAGTTCACAGCGATGGTTGAAGGAACATTTTGATGATCCTTATGTTCACGAGGCACAAAAGAAAGGTTGGCGTTCTCGTGCGATTTTTAAACTCGACGAGATCCAAAATAAAGATAAATTACTACGCCCAGCCATGACGGTGGTTGATTTGGGAGCTGCCCCTGGAAGCTGGTCACAGTATTTAGCTGAGAAAGTAGGCGATAAAGGGCAAGTTATTGCTTGTGATATTTTGCCTATGGACTCACTGGCCGGCGTTGATTTTTTACAAGGAGATTTCCGAGAAGAAGCTGTTTTAGATGCGTTATTAAATCGCATTGATGGTAAGAATGTTGATGTGGTGCTCTCTGATATGGCACCGAATATGAGTGGTAATAGCTCAGTTGACCAAGCTGGCAGTATGTATTTAGTGGAATTAGCATTAGATATGTGTAGTCAAGTTTTAAAGAAAAATGGTGCATTTGTGGTTAAAGTATTCCAAGGTGAAGGCTTTGATGAGTTCTTAAAAACAGTGCGTGATAGCTTTAAAACTGTAAAAATCCGTAAACCCGACGCCTCGCGTGCACGATCGCGTGAAGTATATATAGTAGCGACAGGCTACAAACTGTAGTACAGTTGTCAGGCGTTTAGTTGAATTTAAATTAATTGGATACAAGAGGTTAACCCCTTGAGCGATATGGCGAAAAATCTAATACTCTGGCTGGTCATTGCAGTTGTGCTAATGTCAGTGTTTCAGAGCTTTAATGGCGGCGATCAAGCAGATCGTCAAACTAGTTACAGTCAATTTGTAAAAGAGGCTCGTAGTGGCTCTATACAAGACGTATCAATGGATAGAACCACAGGTACGATCACAGGCGTAAAATCAAATGGTGAGCGTTTTCAAACCATCATGCCTATTTATGATGAATACATTCTCAACGATTTAATAAAAAATGGTGCGGATGTAAAAGGTGTTAAACCTGAAGAGCAATCGTTCTTAGCTAGCATCTTAATTTCATGGTTCCCGATGTTATTACTGATTGGGGTATGGATTTTCTTCATGCGCCAAATGCAAGGCGGTGGTGGCAAAGGAGCCATGTCGTTTGGTAAGAGTAAAGCGCGACTAATGAGCGAAGACCAAATTAAAACCACCTTTGCCGATGTAGCAGGTTGCGATGAAGCAAAAGAAGACGTCACAGAGCTGGTTGATTTCTTACGTGACCCATCGAAGTTTCAAAAACTCGGTGGCAGTATTCCTAAAGGCGTACTGATGGTAGGTCCTCCAGGTACTGGTAAAACTTTGCTTGCTAAAGCCGTTGCTGGTGAAGCGAAAGTCCCATTCTTTACTATATCAGGTTCTGATTTCGTAGAAATGTTTGTAGGTGTTGGTGCATCGCGTGTTCGTGATATGTTCGAACAAGCGAAAAAAGCAGCGCCGTGTATTATCTTTATCGATGAAATTGATGCTGTTGGCCGCAAGCGTGGCGCTGGTATGGGTGGTGGTCACGACGAGCGTGAGCAAACACTTAACCAAATGCTAGTTGAGATGGATGGCTTTGAAGGTAACGAAGGGATTATCGTGATTGCCGCGACTAACCGTCCTGATGTACTTGATCCAGCGCTACTTCGCCCTGGTCGTTTTGACCGTCAAGTTGTGGTGGGTTTACCTGATATTCGTGGTCGTGAACAAATCCTTAAAGTACATATGCGTAAAGTACCATTAGGTGACAACGTTGAAGCCTCAGTTATTGCGCGTGGTACACCCGGTTTCTCTGGCGCTGATTTAGCAAACTTAGTTAATGAAGCTGCGCTTTATGCTGCACGTGGTAATAAGCGTGTTGTTAGCATGGCTGAATTTGATGCCGCTAAAGATAAAATCATGATGGGTGCCGAACGCAAAACCATGGTGATGAGCGAGAAAGAAAAAGAAATGACTGCGTACCATGAAGCAGGTCACGCAATCGTTGGTCGCATCGTGCCGGAACATGATCCTGTTTATAAAGTATCAATTATTCCACGTGGCCGTGCTCTTGGTGTGACTATGTACTTACCTGAGCAAGACCGTGTTAGTCACTCTAAAGAACTATTGGAGTCTATGATTTCAAGTTTATACGGTGGTCGAATCGCGGAAGCGCTTATTTACGGTGAAGATAAAGTCACTACAGGTGCAAGTAACGATATTGAACGAGCAACAGATATTGCCCGTAAAATGGTTACTCAGTGGGGCCTTAGTGAGAAGTTAGGTCCGTTAATGTACACTGAAGACCAAAATGAGATGTACATGGGCGGCGGTAGTAGCCGTGCTATGAGCATGTCAGATGAAACGGCTAAAGAAATTGATGCGGAAGTGCGTTTGCTATCAGATCGAAACTATCAGCGTGCCGAGCAAATCTTAAAAGATCATATTGATATCTTACATGCTATGAAAGATGCATTAATGAAATATGAAACAATTGATGCGAAGCAAATTGATGATCTAATGGCTCGTCAACCAGTGCGTGAGCCACGCGATGCTCATGACCGTCGTGATACGTCAGATAAAAAACCTGTCGTTGAAGAGACAAAAGTGCAGCCGGTTGTTGAAAAAGACGACAAATCAGCTCAAAAAGATGAAACAAATCTTGATGATAAAGCTGAATAACAGTTAAAATAGCAGAACGAAAAGCCCCGATTGTCGGGGCTTTTTTGTTACAGAATAAATAAAGTATAAATATCAATGCAATGGATGTATTGAAGGTGATAGATGACCACAGTTGATTTACCAAGAGGTCGCAGTTTACACCTCACTACCCCAGTCATAATGGGGATTTTAAATGTCACTCCTGATTCTTTCTCAGACGGCGGTCGCTACTATCAAACAGACAGCGCTGTCATAAAAGCTCAAACCTTATTAGCCGACGGCGCTACCATACTCGATATTGGCGGTGAATCAACGCGTCCAGGCGCGCCAGATGTAAGTCTGGATGATGAATTAGCCAGAGTTATCCCTGCAATTGAGGCAATTCGTAGCCACAGTGACAGTACCGTTAATAATTGCATCATTTCGATTGATACCAGTAAAAGTGAAGTAATGCGTCAAGCCATTTTCGCGGGTGCAGATATAGTTAACGATGTACGTGCACTTCAAGAGCCAAATGCGCTGGCAACCGTTGCACAGCACCCTGATGTTGCTGTGTGCTTAATGCATATGCAAGGGCAGCCACGTAGTATGCAGACAGCTCCACAGTATGATGATTTATTCCGTGAAATAAATGATTTTTTTACGCAGCGGATCAAAGCATGCGAAACAGCGGGGATTCAGCGGCGGCAACTTATTCTAGACCCCGGATTTGGCTTTGGTAAAACTCTCAGCCATAACTACCAATTACTGGCACGATTTGATGAATTTAACCACTTTGGTTTACCCGTTCTGGCAGGGCTCTCGCGCAAGTCAATGATTGGCAACTTATTAAATAGACAAACAAACGAACGCCTTGCTGGAAGTTTGGCAGGGGCATTAATAGCAGCGCAAAACGGCGCAAAAATTATTCGTGTACATGATGTAAAAGAAACCGCAGATGTGCTTGGCGTATGGCAAGCGTGCGAACAAGGAATTAAACAATGAGTGAAAGAAAATATTTTGGCACCGATGGTGTACGTGGCATGGTGGGTGAATACCCAATTACCCCTGAATTTGCACTTAAGTTAGGCTGGGCGGCAGGTCGAGTCTTGTCACAAAATGGCACTAAAAAAGTCATCATAGGCAAAGATACCCGTATTTCAGGCTATATGTTAGAAACCTCACTTGAGGCAGGATTAATTGCTGCAGGTATTGATGTGGTATTACTTGGTCCTATGCCAACACCGGCTGTTGCATATTTAACGCAGACCTTCCGTGCTGAAGCGGGTATTGTGATCAGTGCTTCTCATAACCCTTATCATGATAATGGCATTAAGTTCTTTTGTGGTCGAGGCTTAAAATTAGCTGATGAAGTTGAACAACAAATTGAAGCGATGCTTGATGAGCCAATGACGTGTGTAGCGTCTGACAAATTGGGTAAGGCTCGTCGTTTAGAAAGTGCTGATGGTCGCTATATTGAATTTTGTAAAAGCCAGTTCCCACAAGGCTTATCGTTAGAAGGCTTAAAAATAGTTTTAGATTGCGCTAATGGTGCAACCTACCATATAGCACCTTCAGTGATGCGCGAGCTGGGCGCTGAGATAATTTGTCATGCATGCGAGCCTAATGGCGTAAATATCAACCTAGAGTGTGGTGCTACTCATGTTGATGCACTAAAACGTAAAGTATTAGAGCATAACGCGGACGTCGGTATTGCCTACGACGGTGATGGGGACCGCGTAATGATGGTTGATCACAATGGGCGTGTATTTGACGGCGACGATATTGTTTACATTATTGCCTGCCAAGCAGCGAACGATGACATGCTAGGTGGTGGCGTTGTTGGAACTGTAATGTCAAATATGGGCCTTGAAAATGCACTCAAAGCAAAAGGCATTGAGTTTGCTCGTAGTAAAGTGGGTGATCGTTATGTAATGGAACTATTACAAGAAAAAGGTTGGAAGATTGGCGGCGAAAGTTCTGGTCACGTATTAAACCTTGATCTGATAAGTACTGGTGACGGCATTATTTCAAGTCTGCAAGTACTCGCTGCAATGGTTGCACAAAATCGCACACTTAAAGATTTAGGTGCAGGCTTTGTAAAATACCCGATGAAGATGATTAATGTGCGTTATAAGGCAGGCACTGATCCAACACAAGCCCCAGCAGTTATTGCTGCAGTTGCTCAAGTAGAAGAGCAACTTGCAGGAAAAGGCCGTGTATTATTACGTAAATCGGGTACTGAACCGGTTGTTCGTGTCATGGTTGAAGCCGAAGAAGAGAAAGTAGTACTTGATAATGCACAAAAAATTGCTGCAGTTGTCGAATCTATGAGCAAACAAACTGATTAATAACAATAACCTCTTGTAACTTTGGGCGAGTCGAGTTACTATCTCGCCCGCTTTCTAATATGGAGTGGGAAAATGGCAATACGCAAGCCGATGGTCGCAGGCAATTGGAAAATGAACGGCTCAAAAGAGTTAGTACAGCAATTATCTGAGGCAATCAACAACGTAAAATCAGATGAGATCAACGTTGTGGTGTTTCCACCATATCCATTGTTACCAATGCTAACGGCAACCGGGGTAGCAACAGGAGCGCAAACGGTTTCTGAAAATGAACCGGGTGCATTTACTGGTGAAGTTGATGCGCAATTAATTAAAGATTTAGGTGGCGAATATACATTAGTTGGCCATTCTGAACGCCGTAGTATATATGGCGAAAGTAATGACATTGTGGCAGCTAAGTTTGCACGTGCACAGCAAGTAGGTTTAACACCTGTTTTATGTGTAGGCGAAAGTGAGCAAGAGCGTGAACAAGGTCAAACTGAATTAGTCGTTGCTGCACAAATTGATGCAGTAATTAATAAATTAGGTCTAGCAGCACTGAAAGATTCTGTGGTAGCATACGAGCCCGTTTGGGCCATTGGCACAGGTAAGACTGCATCGCCTGAACAAGCACAGCATGTGCACAAATTTATCCGTGATAAAATTGCTTCTTTAGATAGTGATTTAGCACAAGGGCTGACCATTCTTTACGGTGGCAGCGTGAATGAAAAAAATAGCGAATTATTATTTGCACAACCAGATATAGACGGCGGCCTGATTGGCGGTGCTAGTCTAAAAGCAGATTCATTCACTGCAATCTGCAATAGTGCAAAAAGGACCGTATAAGATGTACGAAATTTTATTAGTAGTTTATTTAGTTGTCGCTTTAGCACTTGTTGGTATGGTTTTAATTCAACAAGGTAAAGGCGCAGATATGGGGTCATCATTTGGTGCTGGAGCCTCAGGAACTGTATTCGGTTCATCTGGTGCTGGTAACTTTATGACTAAAACAACGACTATCTTAGCCAGTGTTTTCTTTGTGCTAAGCATTGTATTAGGTAACTTAACTGCAGGTCAGATCAAAAAGACTGATGAGTGGGAAAACCTAGAAGCAGCGCCAGTAGTTGAAACAGTCACTCCTGCAGCTGATGATGTTCCAGTAACATCAACTAAAGAGCAATCTGACGTACCAAATTAATACTTGAAAAAGGTATCGTTAAACGATTTATACTCCTCAGATAAATCAGTGAGTTTAACAATTTAGCGAAAGCTTAAAAAATGCGGTTGTGGTGGAATTGGTAGACACGCTACCTTGAGGGGGTAGTGCTTTCGGGCGTGGGGGTTCAAGTCCCCCCAACCGCACCATATTAGAAAAGCCAGTAACAGTCATGTTACTGGCTTTTTGCTTTTTATGAATTACCATAAACATCAGCCGTGTTCTGGCTGATATCTTCAGCGCAAGTCCAGCTTGACTCTTACAATGAACCACCAACCCCAATGCTTGGGTTTACGTACACAGGGCCTACTTTAAAAGGGGCGCTTACATTTAAACTTGCGTAGGGGCTGCATGAAGCTAATAAAAGAGTCATGGCGCTTATGCTGGCTATTTTTATTAATCGCTTTTTCATTTTGTAGTCTCCTGGATCACTAAACCAGCGCCTGCTGGATCACGAATTATTGCAACAGTACCATTACGGACTGCATCATTAGGGGCCATTAGCACTTGTCCGCCTGCGGCCGTTACTTTTAATATCGTTGCATCAACATCAGCTACCTTAATATAGTTAACCCACGTATTACCTATTTCAGTGTCTGGTTTTTTTACAAATCCAAAAGCAGGGCTGTTGTTTATTTTTAAGAACGAATAGTTGGCTCCAAACAGTGTTTTCTGTGCCGTGCTATACCCTGCAAGCTGCTGATAAAATGCGCTGCTGGCAGCGGGATCATCACTCCATACTTCTTGCCAGATCCAACTATTGTTATTTATGGTTAGGCTTGGATCGCCATTGATCGTGTTAATGACAGAGAATAAAGCACCTTGTGGATCTTCAAGTACCGCAATATCTCCTCGTCCTGTAATCGTTGTTTTACCAATTAAGGTTTTACCACCTGCTGAGCGAGTGGCATTGATCACGCTATCAACATCAGCAACTGACACGAGTGCAAGCCAGTGGCTATTATTTTGTTTGTTATCTAACTTAGCCATACCAGCAATGACTTGCCCATTTGTACTGACTAAAACGTAATCATCATTAACAGCTCGGAACTGCCAATCGAATACAGCTTGATAGAAAGTTTGTGATTGCTTTAGGTCGGGTGTTACTAAGTCGTGCCAAACAACGTGCCCGAGTTGTTTAGTGCCGCTATCGCTAATGGCGGGTAAGCTCGGTTGTGTAAGCTGACAACCGGTTAAAACAGCTGCTAAAGCGCCGCTTAATAGCAAAGGTTTTAAAAAGTGTTTAATAGCCAAGGTTGATACTCCTTTCATTTGTATTTCCGGTACGTATGCTAAACAAGCTCAATATGGTGTTATATATCGAGGTGGTCTGTAATTATATTGCCAAACGTGGCAAATAATTCAACGCTTAAATAATAGTCTATAAATCACAAAGTAAGCGATTGATTTCATAATTAAGTTTTTAGCTCGGCAAGGTGTCATTTTACTTTTTTATTGTTTTTATGCTTTTTGGGCAATAAAGCTAGATAAATTAAAAATATAGTTAACACTTACAGGTAATAGGCCGATAATACACACAGTTAAAATAATAGGGTAAATAGCATGGCTTCAAGTTTGTCTTTTCAAAACCTAAGCATCAGTAAAAAAATTCACGCTATAACATGCATTGCAGTTATTGCTTTTATAGTAATTGTGTTGATTAATTATATTGCCATGAAAGACAATCGAGGTTCATTGGACGAACTTGAAAAGACCTCTTATCAAGTAGTAAAACTAACTTCTGCCAATGTAGGGTTACTTGAGAAGTTAGACGAGCTTTATACTCAAGCCGTTACATTTGGTGAGCAGGATCTTGTTGATAAAGCTAAAGAGACCTTGACTTTACTAACAGCAAACCTTGATGCGATAAACAATATTAATAGCAACTACATTGACAGCCAAACACGCAAACAATTAACTGACTACGCTGCTATTTCATCAAAAATTGCTAATGATATGATCAGCGGTACAGCCGACTTTAGTAAAATCCAACAACAAGCTCAAGCTAAAACGAATATGTATAATTCCGTGTTGCAAAGCCTTAAAGTCGCTCAGCAACGTGCCGATGATCGCTTTTTTGAATTAGTAAAAAATACCAAATCACGTTCAGATCAGGCATTAACCTTAATGTTAGTTGTTTCATCCGTCTCCTTGTTATTACTATTATTTATGGCAATTTGGATTGCACGTGGTATTGCCGCTGCAGCCAGTGATGCCGCGGCAAATTTACACTTGTTAGGCGAGGGTAAAGGCTCTTTGAGCACGCAGCTTACGGTGCGAAGTGAAGATGAAATCGGCCAAGTCTCGATTAATTTTAATACCTTTATTGCTTTGCTTAAAGAATCAGTATTAGAAGTGATGGCAGTGTGTGAACCACTAATGGAAAATTCAACCCGTTTAGTACAGGGGATGGAGCAAGCGGAAAAGGCGACGAGCAAGCAAACCGCGGATGCAGAGATAGTTAAGCAGTCAATGGAAGAAATGAAACAAAGTGTAGGGGATATCTCACATTCAGCGGCAAGTGCGTCACGTGCAGCACAAATGGCTGAACAAGAAGTTGAGCAAAGCCGTTCGCAAATTCAAACATCGGTATCACAGTCGCAAACCTTAAGTGCTGAAATTAATCGTGCTGCTACAACAATTAATAAGTTAGCGGATGACACAAAAAATGTGACGCAAATACTCAATGTGATCACTGCAATTGCCGAACAAACAAACCTATTAGCGCTTAACGCAGCAATTGAGGCGGCAAGAGCGGGTGAGCAAGGGCGTGGTTTCGCAGTCGTTGCAGACGAAGTAAGAGAGCTTGCTTCACGTACTGCAAAATCAACCAACGAAATCCGTGAGTTATTAAATACCCTAACCAGTGCTGCAAATGAATCGGTCAGCGCCATGACAACTGCACGCGATATGGCCGGTAACAATGCAAAAGCAGCAGAAAACACGGGTATATCAATTGAAAAAATTGCGGAGCAAATGCTCGAAATTAATGGTATGAATTCGCAAATTGCAGCAGCCACGGAGGAGCAAACATCGGTTGCGGCAATGGTCGTTGAAAACGTCTCTAATATGCATATGTCGTTTGAAGATACCATGGCATCGCTTACCGCTGTGCGTGATGTTGCTAAAAACCTTCATTATCTCTCTGATAATTTATTAGATGCCACCGCTAAATTCAAAGTGGAGTAAGTAAACTTTATTTTCACTACGCAAAAAAATAAACAACGCCTTATGATTTATAACCACAAGGCGTTGTTTTCGAGTTAAAAAGCGTTAAAACGATTAAAACGTCGCGATAACTTTTACGCTATCAGTTACTTTGCTGCTATCAATATAGCCAATTGAATCAGCATTACTGCTAACAAAATCGATTACAGCTTGATCATTATCTAACTTTTCTGGTGGCGTGCCTTTACCAGTAAACACCAGTTTTGACCAATAGGCATTAAGTTGGCTACTTGATTTACCAACTACTTTGTCATTAAATTCATCAGCCACGTTATTGCCGTTTTGATTGACTGGATTTACTTTCGTACCATCTGCGAAAGACTTGCTTTTACCAAGGTAGATTTTTTTGATCTCAGTTTGGTCTATAGCATTACCATTATTTGCATTGACGATCACTGCAATATCGGCCAGTACGCTAAACGAACATACAGAAAGTAGTCCTGCTAAAATTAGTTTTTTCATGACTATTCCCCTTAAAAAACTAAATCAACAGCAACGGCAATCACATCCGTTTCAGTATCAGAAATATCATCTTTAAAACGACTAAAATCAACCTTTAGCGCTGCAGATGGATGGAAGTCATAACGTGTGCCAATAGTGTATACGTTACTTTTAGCTTTTGAGCCTTCTAACACTAAATTAATGCCTTGATTAAGTGGTGGCACAGCGGGTAGTGCGTTATAGCGGTTACTTTCATGTTTATCGTCGTTGTTTTCGTAAGTTAAATGAACGATCCACTCATCCATTCGATACCCCACAGAGGTATAATACTGAGTTTGTTTCGCCAAAGCGCTGTTATCAACTTCAAACTCCGTGTATTCGGCATCAAATAACAAGTTGTTGTAATCAATTGAAACCCCTAAAGCAAGAAAAGAGCCGTCGTCTTCGTCCACAGCAATGTTATTTGCTTGATCAACAAACCCCGCGTTACGAAGGGCTTCTTCTAATTCATTAAGGGCGACCCCTGTTGGCGTATCATTTTCGATAGCAATAGAGGTGTCAGCTACAAAATAGGCTGCGCGAGCACTAAACCAGTCGTAGCTCAAGGTCCAGTTAATACCGGCAATATCATTAAGTTCTGTGTCACCATTTACAGATACAACCGCAATAGTACCGTCATAGCCTCCGTAAATAACTTGCACTGTTGAGTCCCAGTCACCGAGTTGTGAGGTATGAAGTAAGCTCAAACCTTCATAGGTAGAAAATGGAATGTTATAAACTGATTGAGGAGGTCTTACCCAGCGGTAGGCATAACCCACATCCAAAAAGTCAGAATAACGATAAAAAGGCACACGCATTTTACCCGCACTGAGTTGCAGCTCATCGGTAAACTCGTATGTTAAGTAAGCCCATTCAAATTCGGCATCAAAATCATTTTCACCGCGAGCAACAATTTGTGCTGTCGCACTGAGTTTGTCTTGCAGATCTGCTGATAACTGTAAAGCAAACACGCTCTCATTTTTAAATGAAATGTCGTTGTCGTACCCATACAGTGACGAATCATCATCCAGTGTTTTACCGCCAACGATGGAAGCAAAACCATTTATACGTATTTCTGCATATGAGGGGGCAGATAAACAGGCTGCGCAAATTGCAATTGCGATAGGCAGTTTTTTCATTGTGTATCCTACTAGTTTTGTATGTTGATTTCAGCTGGAGTATAGGAGTAAACACGTAAATTATCGACAAATTTACATTGATTTAGTGTTTTTTATTATAGGTTTAACAAAGTACGCGGGACGATATAGATGGTAAAAGAAAGTAGGATGATATTTTAATGATAATGAATTAGTTAGGCTGTCACAATGACAGCCTAACAGTATAAGTATTAATTGTTATTTTCTTGTTCGCGCTCTTCGCGTGCGGCTTTTAACTCGTCAGCGAGTTCTTGCGCTTTTTGCTTGGTTTTCTCTGTTAATTCGCCAGCGGCTTCTTTACTTTCAATCCAGGCATCAAGGGCCACATCTTTGCCATCGTCGTACATATCAAGGCCAAGTTTTTTACTCTCCTGTAGTAATTCCTCAAGTGTTTCACCTTTAAATTCATTGGTGGTTTCTTTCACTTCATCCCAAGCATCATTGAGCGCTTGCTGAGCTTGTGCTTTGGCTTCTGCTGCATCTTTTTTTACTTCGTCGGCATCTTCACAGCCAGTTAACGCCACACATCCTAATAAAACTAAGCTTACTAATTTGTTCATATTGGTTCTCTAATAAAAGGATTGATTTACTAAGGAGTATTTCCTTAGGTACAGTATTAATGACAATCTCAAAACAAGCAATATACAGGCTATAAAATGAATGTACCTAGAACAGCACGCTTGCACTTTAAATTAATGGATGAAAATGACAGTGCCTTATTACTTGAACTAGATAGTGATCCACAAGTGATGGCACACTTAACGCGTGGCAAGGTAAGTACCATAGACACCATCAAAGAGATATTTATGCCACGGATGCAAGCTTATCGTAATCCATCACTAGGCTGGGGGCTATGGCAAGTAAACCTAACAGAAAGTAATTCCTTTATAGGTTGGGTGCTGATTCGACCTATGGGATTTTTTACAGATCAGCCGGATCATAGTGATATCGAAATTGGTTGGCGCTTCAAGCGGGCAAGTTGGGGAAAAGGCTATGCCAGTGAAGCAGCAGCTGCCGTTGCTGATGCAGTTATAAAGCACAACGCTATACATACACTTAGTGCCACGGCATTAGAAGCTAATCGCGCCTCGATTAAAGTCATGGAAAAACTGGGTATGCAGTTTGTTGAACATTACTCACATCGCGATGAGTTTGGTGAGTTACCCGCCGTGTTATATCGTAAGTTTGTTTAAATCAGCATAGAGTTGTTTGACCTAGGTTTGCAGAGTGTGTATTAATGAGTGTAATAAAATAATTTAAAAAATAGAAAAAACAAGGAATTTAATATGTTTTCAGGCGCTAAGCATTTGCTGATTTTCAGTCTTGTTATTATGCAAGTACAAATAACGGTACTGGCAGCGGGCAAAACCGCGCAAGCCGCTGTTGCTATGCCCGATAGTTATAGTAGTGATACCGCCAGAGCTATTTTAGAGCAGGGTGGCAACGCTGTTGATGCGGCAATTGCAGCCCAGTTTGTGTTAGCGGTTACTTTACCTGAGGCGGGTAATATTGGAGGCGGTGGTTTTATGCTGATCCAAAAAGACGGGCAAGGCGACTTTATTGATTATCGTGAAACTGCCCCCAGTGCGGCGCACCGTGATATGTACTTGGATGATAAAGGCAATGTGATTGCCAATAAATCGGTTTACGGTATTCACGCCAGTGGCGTACCTGGCAGCGTAGCTGGTATGTGGCTTGCCCACCAAAAACACGGCACGCTTGACTGGAAAACCCTTGTACAGCCCGCTGTTAAGCTCGCCGAACAGGGCTTTATCGTCCATCCAAAACTGGCCAACAGCATTGAGCGCTATATTGCGCGTATGGCCAAAAAAGACGGAACGATTAACTTTGCTGATTATTTCGCCAGTGCCAAAGCCAATGAAAACTTTAAGCAGCCAGAGCTTGCAGCTACTTTAAAACGAATTCGCGACCAAGGTAAAGCAGGCTTTTATGAAGGCGAAACAGCCAAGATCATTGCAGACTTTATGAGTGAGCATGGTGGGATTATCACTGCTGCTGATTTAAAAGCGTATCAAGCAAAGTCACGTACACCAATGAAAGCAACTTGGAATGGTTATGAAGTACTGACATCACCACCACCAAGTTCAGGCGGCATTGCAATTGTACAATGGTTAAAAATGTATGAGTTGACTAAACCTGCCGCCGGCCTTGAACATAACTCGACTGGCTATATTCATTTATTAGCTGAAATTGGTAAACGGGTATTTGCCGATAGAGCAGAGTACTTAGGTGATCCTGACTTTTTCGATGTACCAAAAGCAGAGTTAATCGCCAGTGATTACCTTAAAAAGCGCAGTAGTACCATTACCCTTGATAAAATATCGACCACCGAAGATATTAAACCTGGTCTATATGAAAGCGAACAAACCACGCATTTTTCAATTGTTGATAAATGGGGCAATGCAGTATCGAATACCACTACCATTAACTTAGGTTACGGCAGTGGCGTAGTGGTCGCAGGCGCAGGTTTTTTGCTTAATGATGAAATGGATGACTTTAGCGCAAAACCTGGGGTGATGAACGTTTTTGGCGCGCTCGGCGGCAAAGCCAACGAAATACAGCCGCATAAGCGCATGCTTAGCTCAATGACGCCAACTATTTTACTCAAAGATAATAAAGTAAAAATGGTCACCGGCTCACCAGGTGGCACCACCATTATTAGCTCAGTGTATGAATCTATATTAAACGCGGTGGAATTTAATATGACTGCTGATGACGTCGTAAACAGCCCACGCTTTCATCATCAACTTTGGCCTAAAAACGTTATTCGTCATCACCCAGGTTTAGATGCCGGCGTTGTCAAAGCGCTTGAAAAAATGGGTTATACACTTGATGAACGCCGTTTTGGTGATATGCACGTGATTATCGAACGCGATGGTAAGCTTGATGCCGGCTCAGAAGCCTCAGGGCGCGGCAAAGCGGTAGTGTTTTGAGCGCAGCGGTAAGTAGCTATAAGCTGTAAGTGGTTAGCCGTAAGCTGTCAGTTTGCGCGGTGTTAAATTAAAGGCCGTAGATACAAGGTAACTAGGAGCTAGGAGAGTATGTTGTAGGCGCGAGTTTATCTCGCGCTTTGGGCATTATAAAATATACGCTAATTGCTGACAGCTAATAACAGTGCCTGACGTAAACTAGGAATTAGAATTATCGATTGTCTTCAAAGTGCTAATAGCGGATCTTCACGCCTGTAATAAGCGTGGTTTTGTAGTGAAGACGCAGCCACATTAGAAAAGTCATCGTCTTGTCTGCGGTTTTTATGTGGTGGAGCCACCTTCTAATTTACACCTTTAGATTCTTGTTGAAGTTTTTTAACATAGTCATTTAAGGACTTATTAAATTTTGGAATATTTTCAGCTACAAAATCCCAATTAAAGCTAAGCAAAGCACTATTCCAGCCTACGATATAAACAAGCCCATCTTCATTAGGAAGTTTATCGCCATGCGTCATATTAAAGCTCACTTGATCAAAATGAGCGCCCTGCTGATCCCTATATGCTTTGGCATTTTCTACAAACTCATCAAAACGTTTCTTAATTTCACCAGAAAATGCATCTGCAATCAGCTCATCAAGGATGGGTTGCCAGAACGCTTCATAATTTCTAGAAATTACACCAGGTTTCCCATAACCTACGTTAAAAATAGTGCAAAATTTAATGATTATTTCTTCGGTAATTAGCTCATCAATCAGGTGAACATCATGAATATCTGGGAACAACGAACCATGTTTATTTTCAAAGTTGTCTAATGCTTCTCCCTCAAGTCGCAGACCTGTTTTTAACCTTTCTCGCTCTGTGTCGTATAACTCAGTAATATTCTGCGGTCTTCCTGTGCTACTGAAACGAACAATTCGTAGCCTTAGTTCCAAAAGATCGTTAATCCTTCCGAGAGCTACTTGCCATAAATATAACCTCCCGAGAGTTTCCTTCTTGCTTGACATAATATTCCCCCAGCGCTGATGATAAGATTTAAACGAATTTATATAGAAGAAATAACACCTAAATAACCGACGCTGTTTTGCTGCGTCAAGCGTCAAAGGCGCAAAGTTGATTGGTTTGTAGCTTTAACAACACTTTCAATTGTCTCCCTGCCTAAAAAACCATAATTCAATTCGACCCACTTTATGGATTGGCGATATCGTTTACCACCTTCCTGCTGTTTTACAATGGATTGGAAGGAATAGTTATCTAGTAATGCCTCATGAATAGAAGAGACGCTTAGAGATTTAGCTGTTGATATAAAGTACGCGTCGACAGCCCTAGCACACTTTATGAGCATGGTAATTAAGGTTGTAACATCTTTTAGTGTAAATTTATTGTTTCCGAAATTATCTAAAGCAATATTCACATCGAAATGATGAAAATCATCGAATATTTGCTGTGATCTTTCCTCCAAATACTCCTTAGATGACTTCGAGATGCAAGCATTTGATGAGTTTGCATGAACTACTTTATTCCTCCAGTGACAGAGTAGCTCAGTCAAAATTATCCATTCTTTTTCAATAAATGGAATTCCTGTTAAGAAATCCGTAACTCTATCCGCTTTCGAAGTATTTTGTTTTGGTGACTCATTAAAGTTTTTTTTAGTCCCTGGCCAAAAATAATCCTTGCTTATCTTTGATAAGTATTCGAACAGGCTTTCGACCGAGTAAACAATCGAAGATTTTATTGCAAATCGCCTAGCATTAATGCTTGAGCTATTAACATTTCCGGGCTTCCAAGAAATATTCAATTCTTTTGGAGGGGCTGTTTCTTGAGTTAATTTCGAAAGAGAAACTGCGATCGTGTTCATACAGTGAACGCTATGTCCAATATCATCCAAGAACACTTTCAAATATTTCGTTTCAGACATATAGAGCCTATAGTGGTGGCATTGTCAGGATTCGAACCTGCATTTCCGGTTTTGAATAAGCGCTTTTAGTAACCGATGTCTTACCGTTAGACGATGATGCCAGTTTGATTTTAACCTTAAAACGCTTGGTTAGAGGTTGCTCTAGTTCAGGCTTCATAACAATCTTAGTTCACAAGCGATTGAATTATTTTTCTGCCTGAAGTCGCCTCGTTTCAACATTGTATACTTTTACCATTTATCCCAATTAATTGCTATACAGTGCATTACAATCTAATGGTGATTTTATCTTGGGGCAAATACGACCCAATCATTCCTATTCCTGACCATACGAAAAAGTACAAGTCAGTAGCCGAAAGTGGAGCAGTAGAAGTTGCTTATCGCTCAAACTCGTCGCTCAGATAGTCATGAATCACTCATTAAATACCCGTAAACACTATAAAACCGAGGGGCTTAGCCCCCGGCAATTTTTACTTTGAATTTAAGTGCTTCTAGAATGGCTTTGAGTTTTTCGCGGTCGTCGCCTTGGACTTCGATGATGCCGTCTTTTACTGCGCCGCCTTGGCCCATTTTACTTTTGATTGTTTTGGCGAGTTTTTTTAGATCGTGTTGTTCGCTGTCGATGCCGGTTACTAACATAACACCTTTGCCTTTACGGCCTTTAGTTTGGCGTTCGATGCGCAGGGCGCCGTCTTTAAATACTTTACTTGCCACTTCTTTACTTGGCTTGGGTTGGCTGATCCGGCCTGTTTCGGTTGAATAAACGAGATTACTATCACTCATGCTTAACCTGCATTGAAAAAGTTAAATAAACAATGAAGTAGATAATAACAAATCTAATAACAAATTTGTGTGTGGCGGGTTTTATTTTTGCTGATTTATCATTAAGCAGTTATATTTAATACTCATTAAGAATGGATAATCTGATCAGGAGTTAACTAATGAGTTTAAGCAAGAGTGCCTCAGCTGATGGTGCGACACTCACTATTCAAATTAAAGGGAAATTTGACTTTAATTTAGTGCAGTCGTTTCGACAGGCCTATGCCGATATAAGCGAAAAAACCGCTAAAATTGTGATTGATCTGCGTGAGACCGATTACATGGATAGTTCGGCGCTTGGCATGCTATTAAACATGAAAAAAACCTTGGGCACTTCTGTTGATGCAATTCAAATAAGTAATTGTCAGCCACAATTAAAGAAGATCCTACAAATATCTCGATTTGATAAAAAGTTTGATATTGATTGATGCACATTCTTGTTGTTGATGATCAACCTCTTAATTGTACGCTGTTAAAAGTGATGTTGGAGCAACAAGATTATCAGGTATCCACTGCCGAGAATGGCGTTGAGGCGCTAGCTATATTAGAGCAGCAAAGCATTGATATTGTGTTACTCGATGTCATTATGCCTATTATGGATGGCTACGAAACCGCTGCAAAAATTAAACAGCGTTATAATGAAGTACACCTACCGGTTATTTTTATTACCTCGTTAGAAGACCAAAGTAGTTTTGAGCGCTGTTTAGAAGTGGGGGGCGATGACTTTATTCATAAACCGTTCGATAAAGTTATTTTAACCGCAAAAATAAAAGCCCACAGCCGTACCCGCAAATTAAGCTTAAAAACTCACGAGCAAAATAAGCTTTTGGAATATCATTACAACCAAACTGAGCGCGAACACGAAATCGTTGAGCATATTTTTAATAATGCGCTAGAGAACCAAGATAAATTTACTGACAATATTGATTTTCATCTGTCACCCGCCTCGATGTTTAATGGTGATATGTGTTTAGTCGGACAAAGTCCGATTGGCAGTTTGTATTGCATGCTGGGGGATTTTACCGGCCACGGCTTAGCAGCAGCTGTGGGGGCGTTACCGGCGTCTAAAGTTTTTTACACTATGGTTAATAAAGGCATGGCGGTCAGTGATATTGCCACTGAAGTTAATGCGATACTAGCGCAATTACTGCCAGGTAATATGTTTTGTGCGGCGACGATTATTGAGTTAAGCAGTTCAGGGAAAAGTATTTCAGCCTGGCTTGGCGGTCTACCAGATGCTTATTTAATTGATCAAAATGGCAATGTGCTAAAAACCTTAGAGTCACAACATATGGCATTGGGGGTTTTAGACAGCGATGAATTTGAGCGAGAATTAGTTCATTTTGAAGTAGACGAGAGCATGCGCTTGGTATTAGCTACCGATGGCATAATTGAAACCACCAATGCACAAGATGAATTTTTTGGCGAGCAGCGTTTTATTGAGGCATTGGCCAGTAAGGCGAAAGTGAATAGTCATGATGTGATCGCTAAAGTGACACAGTTTGCTCATGGCAGTGCACAACAAGATGATCTTAGTTTAGTGTTGTTTAATTGTGTTGCGGTTCCTCCTTTGGCTGAAGAGCAAGAGCCGTACTCACGATTACCGTTTAATTTTTCGTTAACACTCAATTCTCAGCAAATAAAACAAACCGATCCGGTGCTGGAAATTGTCGAGGTTTTGTCGCAAGTTGGCGGGCTTAAAGCGCATCGCTCAGATATTTTTTTGTTGCTGTCGGAGGCTTATAATAATGCGCTTGATCATGGCGTGTTAGGCCTTGATTCTGCGATTAAAAATAAAGAGGATGGTTTTATTGAGTATTACCAACTCAGAGAAGCCACTCTGGCAAAGTTAGTGGATGCCCTGATCATTGTCGATATACGCTATTGCCCTGAAACATTGAGCCTATATTTTACTATTTGTGATTCGGGTAATGGTTTTTCAAACACAGATAGTAGTGCTACCAGTAATAATCGAGAGCATGGTCGTGGCCTCTCTATTTTAGAAGAAATCGCAGAGCAGGTGACTTATAACGCATCGGGTAACCAAATTGAAATGTGTTATAAATTACAGTAATAACAAAGCTAGTCGTGGTTGCTTTGCCATGCTATGATTTGCTTCTTTTAGATGTTTGGATGGCTAAATGGTTTCTTCTTATTTATCTCTTGCACAGTTAGATGTGCCTGCTCAGTTAGTCGCTGATGAGCTTGCTAAGCTCGAAAATTATTTATCAAGTCACCCGCTTCCTGCTGTTCGTTGGCAGTATCAAATCCCTGAGCTTGGTGAGGGTGGGGCGTGTAGCTTATTTGGTTATTTACAGGATGAGCCGTTTAGACTGACTGATTTTTTACAGCAAGACCAGCAAACCAGCCATAAACTTGCTCAATTACAGTTGATTGTTGATTACGTTGTCGCACAAACCAATGTAGATTGGTACGGCATCTACCAAAGCACTGCAACACCAGAGGGTGAGCAACTGCTTAAACTTGCCTATTTTGGCGCACCAAGTAGGCCGTTATTTCCCCTAACTGAAGCATTTGCCGCAGGCAGTAACAATGTGCAAGTGGCGCTGAGCAGTAAAGGTCGGGTGATCAATAACGTTGAGCAATATTTAGCGAAGGGTGGGGAGTACTATACTTGCGACCCGAAAGTAAAATCCGAGGCCTGTTTACCGCTTTTTGATAGCGAAAATCGCTGCGTTGGAATCGTCGATGGCGAAGCCTTTAATAACGATTTTTTCAATCAACAAATATTAGCGCTATTAATTGCGTGCTGTATTAAAATTCCTCACTTTTTAGTGTAAATAACACTAGTCAATCTAGTGAGCTTTTATGTTAAGCTAAGTGCAACAGCTAACCCCTAAATAACGAAAGAGATAGTCAATGTTCTCAGTATTAAAACCATTACCAACTGATCCTATTCTTGGCCTTATGGCGGCCTATAAGCAAGATACTAACCCAAATAAGATTGACTTAGGGGTTGGTGTTTATAAAGATGAATTTGGCAACACGCCAGTGCTAAGTGCTGTTAAAAAAGCAGAAGCATTTCGCTTAGAAAATGAAACCAGCAAATCATACATTGGTTTAGCGGGTAACTTAGATTTTTGTCAAAAAATGGAAAACCTATTATTAGGTGAGCACCAAGCATTACTTGCTAATCGTGTACGTACGGCGCAAGCCCCAGGTGGTACAGGCGCACTTCGTGTTGCTGCTGAATTTATTGCTCGTTGTAACCCAAACGCGACTATTTGGGTAACCAACCCTACGTGGGCAAACCACATTAGCTTATTTGAAGCGGCTGGGCTGACAGTTAAAGAATACCCGTACTACGACTACGAAAATAAAGATCTACTATTTGATGAAATGATCGCCACGCTTAAGCAAGTGCCTAAAGGTGATGTTGTTTTAGTGCATGCATGTTGCCATAACCCAAGTGGTATGGACTTAAACGAAACACAGTGGAACACGGTTGCAGAGCTGGCTAAAGAAGTTGGTTTTACGCCACTTGTTGATATTGCATATCAAGGTTTTGGTTCAAGCCTTGAGGAAGATGCAAATGGCTTACGCATTTTAGCGAATGCGGTTGAAGAGCTAATTATTTGTTCGTCTTGCTCGAAAAACTTTGGTTTATACCGTGAGCGTGTTGGTGCATGTTCAATCATCGCAAAAGATAGCGCAACAGCGGATATTTCAAACTCAGTAATGTTAAGTGTGGTTCGTAGTATTTACTCAATGCCACCTGCACATGGTGCTGATATTGTAAATACAATTTTAAGCAGCACTGAGCTTACACAGCAGTGGCACAGTGAGCTTGATGAAATGCGTAACCGCATTAACGGCCTACGTACTTTGATCAAAGATAGCTTAGCAGCAAAAGGTATCGCTCAAGACTTCTCATTTATTGATCGTCAAAATGGCATGTTCTCTTTCCTAGGTATTAATAAAGAGCAAATTACACGCTTACAAAAAGAGTATGGTATTTATATCGTTGGTTCTAGCCGTGTAAACGTAGCTGGTATCAGCCAAGCAAATATCGATTATTTTGCAAATGCCGTTGCAGATGTTTGTAAATAATCCAATTTAATTGTTTTATTGACTAAAAAAACCGCACTCACTTGTTGTTGTGCGGTTTTATTTTGCCTAGCATCTAGCTCTAACTGTCAATTAAGTCTTCAACGCCAACAATTAACCAAGGCGCATCAGCTGTCGTCAGACGCTCTAAGTGCCATATCTCTAAGATTGGCTCCTCTTTATTATCACCAAGATCGCGGTATTTACCTTTGAAGCGCACGCTGACTTGCCATTTTTGAGGATGTGTATCCGCTCGAACAAGTTCAGCATCAATAAACATTACTTCAGTAGCTACGCTCTCAATGCCCTCACGCTCAGTTTTAAATTCAGCGACCAACTCGGGGCTTAAATACTCAGCCATCGTTACATAATCAGCATTATTCCACGCAGTTTGTAAAGTGTGGTAATGGCTACGAGCGCCTTGTAAAAAGCCATTCATATCAAAATTAGGCGGTAAGTTAAATGGTACGCTATTGGTGTGATTAAAACCCGTTGCTGTAGCGTGCTCTGGGATAGTTTGCTTCATCTGCCCAGTATTGAACCCGCCTTGCGAATGCGCCATCGCTGGGGCACTTTTGCGGCGCACAATACCCATTACCAGTTTAAAGATGATAAAGGCAATACCGGCCATTAAAATCATTTCGAAGATTTGCATTCCCTCAAAATCATCCCCCATCATCGAGGCAATTAAGCCTCCCGCTAATAAGCCACCAAAAATACCTGCCATCATGCCTTTTTTACTTGATTTTGGCTTTGCAGCAGGTGCGAGTGTGTTGGTATCTGTTTGTTGTTTTTGTGCAGTTTGCTGTGTTTCTGGCGTTTGACCACGCTTTTTACTGCCGAATTTTTTACGTGCTTCAACATCAAAGCTTGCAGTGCACAGCAAAGCAAGTAATGAAAATATAACTATCAGATTTTTCATGAAATTCCTTAAAACAAATTAGAAGCGCGATTCTAAATCAGTTCAAGAAATAGATAAATAGGGACAAAGTTAATTAAGCTTAAAATAGCTTATCAACGTTGATAGTTGACTAATTTTAAAGCAATTAATAAAGGGAGAGAGGAAGTGTAAATTGCATTGCCGTCGTTACAACGACAATGCAATTTAATCCTTAATTTAACCAGCGAATGGCATGGTTAATGCGATCGTTGTAGTGTTCTAACGGCACCCCTAAACTGGCAACTAAAATAGTATCAGCCTCTGGGCCTCGATTTATATGACCTTCAAAGCGATCGTCTTGAAAATCATCTGCGCCAATGCCAAAAGATTGATCCTTTGATGGCACGATAAATACCGTCATGGGGCCGTGCTCCGATTCAAACACCAGATGCAGGCCTTTTTGACCTTTAAAGTCACAAAACATCAAATAGGTTACTTTACCGGGAAGCTCATCTAAGTGGCCACCAAGAACAGCAAACTTTTCGTTGACTGTTTCTAAACTGATTGCTTCAGTTTTTTGTAACGAATTAATTTCATAGTAAACATGCGCAAGCGCATGTTCCCCTGCGGCATATGCAACATTTTGCTCACTGCTAAAGAAAAATGCACCTACGGCCACCAATAAAGAGGCTGCCATGGCAAGCGGCAAACGACCTAGTTTAAAGCGTGAGCTTGCCTCAATGACATTATCAGTTGGCTGTTGCATACTTGCATCAGTTTGCGCTGTAAACTGCGATTCACTATTGGGTACTTCGTTTTCTGCATGGGCTGCGGTATTTGCTAAAATACGCTCAGCAAGACCTTTTGGCACAGGAATATCAAGTGCCTCGGCAAGCTGTGTATCAAATGCTTGCATGTCATCTATAAATGCTTGTCGCTCAGGGTGCTGCTCTGCAAAGTCTAAAAGCTCCTTCTCTGTGCTGTTTGGCTGTGCGCTAACTCGGCGACGAAACTCGAGATCATCCATTATTTTGATGCCCCTTTAAGTTGTTCATCATCACGGCTTAAAGCCTCTTTTAACTGGTTTCTGGCGCGGTATAAACGCGTCATTACGGTATTTTTATTTAAATCTAATATTTCTGCTATCTCTTCACCGGAGCAACCCATCACTACCTGTAATAGTAATGGCTCTCGATATTCATCAGTAAGCTTAGCGATTTGACGTTGGATCACTGTTTGCTCCATTTCGTCATCTAAGCTGACGCTTGTATCATCAACTAAGGTATCGTTTTCAACATCGCTATAATCAAATTGTTTGCGTTCAAAACGGCGGGCATTTTCCCGGCGTAAAATCGTCAGTAGCCATGGTTTTGCGGCTTTTTGATCTAATAATGAATCAAGCGCTCGCCAAGCACGTAAAAACGTTTCCTGGACCAGATCTTCAGCAATATTAGGGTCACGGCATAGCCAATAGGCAAAACGATATAATTCACTATGATAAACATGAACTAGTTTTTCATAGCGTGTTTTTTTCTCTGCCATATCAACTAAGACCTGACTATTCGCGTTTTTATTTCCAAGCATAAGCACTTTTTTATTTATTTTAAGTAATCCGCTGTCCAAGTGCGAGGAGAATTGCTACGCACTTAAACTCTATTTATAAAGTCCTTTTAATACAGCTTGTTGAGATTTACTCTGTCTATTACGCTGTTCTTCTAACAGATTTACAATGGCTGCCAAGTCTACCTCGGTACTATTAGGACTATAGAGGGCTGACTGCAGTTTCGCAATATGTTGACTAAGTTGAATATTATCAACGTCGAGCATTAACTTGTCTATCGCACTATGCGATTGTTTTGTCTGCTGCACCGCATAACGGTTCAATGCCTGATAAAACGCATTTATATCATTGTTTTTACTAGCCTTCTTAAGTTCATTCAGGGATGTCGATGAATCTTTTTTTAGTACTTTAGGCTGACTGCTAACAGCTGTGCGTACAGAACGGCTTCGTAACCATAAAATTAACGTGATCAGCCACAATAAATAACCAATCACGCTAACAATAACTAACCAAATAGGGATATGGCTTACCTGGATTGGTTGTGAAGTTAGCGAGCTTGGCGCTTCGGTTGTTGGTAATGCCGAGGTCGGTGCCGCAGGGGGTGGGGGGACTACATCGTTACTACTTGGCGTTACGGTAATGGTACGCGCTGGCAAGGTTGCATAGCTAATACGGTTAATTTTAGTGTTATACCAAGGAACGCTCACTTCTGGCAATGTATAGGTGCCAGGCAATTGTGGCAGTAGAGCATACGATGCAGTTTGTTGTGAAATAACACGGCCATCTCTGACTAAGTGGTTGTTTTCCTTTTCATCGGGATAGCTGCGTATGCCTTTTATTTCAGGTAAATCAATATCGGGTAGTTGCTCTTTGGTGATGCCAAGTGCGGTTAATGTCAGCGTTCGTGTTATTGGTGTGCCAACTTCTACTGTGTCATGCTCTGGCTGCCATTGCTCATCTAAACTGACTAACTCGCTTGGTAACCAGGCACCTTGATAGTCATTGGGAATTGGTTTTATCTCAACGTTTACATCTTCACCCAATGCTGAGACATCTAATTGGCGGTAATCTTGGCGAATTCGTCCCTGAAAGGCGGGTGCTTGAATTGTGTAGCTGCCACTTTTTTGTGGTTGTACTAAATACTCTCGCGTGATGACTAAGTAACGTTTTCCATCAATTAACTCGTAATCTTCAGCTTGTTTACCTATTTGGCTTAGCTGCGCATCGGGCATCGTTGGGGTGCTTAAATTACCATCAAGCAACTCTTTTGCGAGGTAGAGTTTTACAGTATACAGTCCGGCTTCTTGCACGAATAAGCTGTCGCTAGAAAGCGATGCTTTGATAAATATATCGTTGTTTTGCTCAGCATCTTGGCTACGCTGGGCAACTTTTAACTCTATGGGATCAGAGCTGACACCGGCTACAGTGAATGCGGGGATAGTATAATTCCCAGCATCGCGAGTCATTAGTTTAACAGACCAGTTTGTTTGCTTTGAAATACTGCCATTAATAATATTGGTACGAGTGCTAACAGTCGTTCGGCCAACAACAAAGTCTTTTAACAGCACCGATGTATCTGGTTGGTCATCTTTAATATTGTCGTCCGCACTGATACTGAGCATAAAAAATTCACCCGCTAATACGGGGTTTTTATCAACACTGGCTTGTAGTTGTGTAATCGCCCACGAGGGCATAGCGCTGATAAGCAATAAACAACAGATTAATCGCATTACCATGATTTTTCGACTCCTTGTGGACGGCGTTGATAGTTTCGTTTTTGGGCTTCTAATTGCATTTTGTTACGTAATAAAATAGCGGGATCATCGGGCACTTTGCGCAACAACTGACTCAATTGTTGCGCTTTCTCTTTTTCTTCATTAGTCAGCTCAGCGGTGTGTGCTTGCATGGCTTGCTGTTTGGCCGCTTCTTCAGCCTGTTGCTGTTGTTCAGGACTCAGTTGTGCTTGTGGTTCATCATTTTCGGGTTCATCTTTTGCTTCGCTTTGAGCATCCGTTTGTTGTGCGTCATTCTCATCAGCTTGCTCAGGCTCAGCTTCCATTTGCGGGTCATTTTGTTCATCAGATTGCTGGCCTGATGGTTTCCCATCTTGTTGCTCATCACTTTGCTGGGATTCATCATTTTGTTGAGATTGTTCATCCTGATCGGCTTGCTCACCTTGTTGTGATTTATCTTTATTTTGCTGATCTTGGCCTTGCTCGCCATCTTGAGAGTCTTGGTCTTGATTTTGTTCGCCGTCTTGACCTTCTTGCTGTTGTTGCTGCTCCTGCTGCTGCTGCAGTAGTTGCTCAACTAATGCTTGATTTTCCTTTGCTTGAGTAAAGTTATCTTGCAACTGTTGCGCTTGCTGGTAGGCGTTAATGGCTTCTTCTAGTTTGCCTGCTTTGGCTAGGGCATTGCCGTAATTATATAAACCAGTAGGGCTTTTATCTTCGCTAAATTGGGCTAATGCCGCATCAAAATTCCCTTGCTGATACAGTGCCGCGCCTTTTAATTGACTTGAATCAGCAGTCGCAGCTTGTTCATATTCACCTTGTTGATATGCATCTAGGGCACGTTGATCTTGGTTTTTAAAGAGTGTTGGAAGCGCTACAGCATACGCATTTTGTTGTGGTAAAAAGCACACCACTAAAAATGCAGCGGCAAATGCACCACGGCGAAAAATCCACATCATCATTGGCAACAATATGAACAGGCCATAGATCCCAGCATCTATACGCCATAATGCTTGGCTTTGTTTTTCATTTTTAAGCACTTCACTATTTGCACTGGGTGCAAATGTTTGAATATCCCGAGCGCTGGGCTGGTATGTGGTAAACTTACCACCGCTATTTTTAGCTAAGCTATTAAGTAAACTTGTATTGATAGTTGGCACCACGATTTGCCCGTAACTGTCTTTTAAAAATCCCCCCTCAGGAAGCTTGATTGGCGCACCTTGCTCTGTTCCTACCCCATAAATATTTAAGCGATACGGGTTATTGCCAGTAAATTGACTAATGTCATTTTGTTCACTTTGCTCAATCCCATCGGTCACTAAGATAATGTCACCTTCAAGGTAACCTGCTTGGGTCAATAGCTCTTTGGCAGTATCAAGGCCTGCCAGTACGTTAGAGCCTTTATCGGGCATAATATCTGGGCTTAAGCTGGGGATCAGGTTCTCGAGCGTGGTAGCATCGGTGGTTAAGGGTGAAATCGTATACGCAGTGCCCGCATACGCGACTAAAGCGGTGTCACCTTCTTTGAATAACTTAATCATATCCAGTGCTTTAAAGCGTGCTTGCACTAAACGGCTAGGCGCTATGTCGGTACTGTACATAGACAACGACATATCCATTACAATTACCCGGGCATTTTTACTTTGAAATACAGGTACTTGTTTTTCTTCAAAACTAGGACCTGCGCTAAAAATAACGGCTAACACTGCAAATAATGCAATTAGCCACATAGGTTGGCTATGTTGTTGAGTATTGTTGCTGATCACAAACTTTGCTAAATGAGGAGCAATTAACTCAGCTTGCTTAGCATTTTTGTGTTTTAACATTGCAATAGCAAATACGACACACACAGGCACTAATAGCCACAAAACGGTTGGTCGGATAAATTCAAAGTCCATTAGGCCTCCTGTCTTAGTGTTTTTGCGCTAATAAACATAATGCGTAAAGCAATCAAACCCAGTGCAATTAATAAAGGGAAATAGAATAAAGCGCTTTGTGGGCGAAACGTTTGCTCGTCAGCACTGATGGGCTCTAGTTTATCTAGCTCTTGGTAAATTTGTTGTAAGCCCGCAACGTCTTTAGCACGAAAATACAGACCACCGGTTTGTTCTGCAATGCGTTTTAATAATCTTTCATCTAGGCTGCCGCCGCTCATGCCACCCATATTAAATAAGCTAAAACCGCGAGGGTTATCAGAGCCTACCCCTATGGTATAGACTTTTATGCCTTCTTCACGAGCAAGTAATAGAGCTTCTTCTGGATCTAAATTGCCCGCTGTATTTTGGCCATCGGTTAATAGCACCACGATACGGTTACTTTCATCTTTATTAGCAAAGCGTTTTACTGATAAACCTAGGGCATCACCGATAGCTGTTGCACGGCCAACTAAGCCAATTTGCGTTTCAGAGAGCATTTGGCTCACTGTTTTTACATCCCGTGTTAGTGGGGTTTGTAAAAAGGCCGTATCGCCAAATAAAATCAGTCCTAAACGGTCACCTTGGCGCTGCTCAATAAAGTCACTTAACACTGCTTTTACCATGGTTAAACGGTCAACATATTGGCCTTGATATGCCATATCTTGCTCGGTCATAGATCCTGATAAATCTACTGCGAGCATGATATCGCGGCCTTCATTAGGTAACGTAATTGGTTCGTCAAGCCAAGTTGGGTTGGCCAGTGCACTCACTAATAAAGCCCAGATCAGCCACTCGAATGCGCTAATACTGCGGGTGTGTTGATGGGCGACTTGTGTGGCTAAATTATGTTTGGCAAAACTTGGAATACGTAATCGGGTATTTCCTTCAGTGTGAACAGGCTTTAAAAAGCGCAATAACCAAGGTAGTGGTAATAATACAAAGAGCCAAGGCCAGCTAAATTCAAACATTCAGTGGCTCCTTTAATTTAAATTGTGAGATGGCGAGTTTTAATTTATTTGCCAGCGCACTCTGTTCACTGTTTGCTTGATAAAGGCTCATTAGTTCACCTTCAGTAAATTGTTGTCCGGTCAGCTTATTAATAGTTTTACACCATTGCTTTGTGCCTTGTGATGCTGCGCTTTGACCGTAGTAATGTAAAACCAAACGCTTGATTAAAATATGTAACTGTTGAGCATCGTCATCATATTGATTACTCAATAGCACAGCGTGTCGCTTGGCTTTTTTAAATTGGTAGGTTTGATACAACTTATAACCTGTAAAGCTAATAGTAAGTAGCAGTATGGCAATAATGACCCACCAAATGGGGGCCAAAGGCCACCAAGATACCTGAGTTGGGACAATGACATCATGTAGGCCATCTAAAGGAGAGGTTTGCATGTTACTTTCTCACTAATTGCAGCTCAAGTGGTGTGGCTGCATTGAATGATATTAAATTAAGACCCGATTTAGTTAAGCGCTCTAAACGTGCAGCAAAGGCTTGTGCAGCAGTTTTAGCAAACTTATCTCGAAAGCTTTTATCCATCAGTGGCAGGGCAAAATCACTGCCGTTGGCGCTGACCGTAACGGTTTGTTTAAACGCTGGAAGCTGGTGTTCGAATGGATCGCTAATATGGCAGCCGATCAACTCGCAGTGCCGACTGAGTATTTCGAGTTGTTTAAAACTGGCATCATCGAGGGCGCTAAAATCAGAGACTAAATATACTAAGCTGCCCGGTTTGGCTAAGTGGTTTAAGCGTTTTAGGTTATCGCTTAGTTTATTAGTGGCAACGTCGTCAATTTGGCTCAGGGCTTGGTGGTGACTATCACATAAATTGTGACACAATTTTAGTACCGCCTTTTCACGTGCGCTGGGTTTTAGCTCTAAATGACCGTGTTGATTAAACACAATACCGCCAATGCGATCGCCACGTTGGCATGCTGACCATGCAACTAAAGCACTAATATGTGCCGCCTGCACAGATTTAAGTAACAGTTTAGAACCAAATAACATGGAATTAGAAAAGTCGGTAAACACAAATACAGGGCGTTCTTTTTCTTCTTGAAAAAGTTTTGTGTGGGTTTCACCGGTTCGCGCCGTAACCCGCCAATCAATTGAGCGAATATCATCGCCGTGTTGATAATGGCGTACTTCGGCAAATTCCATACCGCGACCTTTATGGGGAGCAAGATACTGACCGGTTAGACTATTTCTGATCTTAACTTTTGGAGCAAGCTCAAGTAAGCGGGCTTTCGCTTTGTAATACATGAGCTCTTTTAACCCTAAGTCGACCCCATGGCTATGACTTAAACGGAGCCACTGTTGATTATCTAATTGCTTTTGCATGGCTTATGGTACGGCAACGAGTTCTAGAATACGGCTAATAACCTGATCTTTAGTAACACCATCAGCTTGTGCTTCATAACTTAAGATAATGCGATGGCGCAGCACGTTATGTAGTACAGCTTGAATATCATCGGGGGCAACAAAATCACGGCCTTGTAACCAAGCATGTGCACGGGCACATTTATCAAGCGCGATTGTCGCACGTGGACTTGCGCCATACTCAATCCAGCTGCCCAGTTGCGCATCCAATTTAGCCCCTTCACGGGTGGCAATGATCAATTGCACTAAATATTGCTCAAGCGGCTCAGCTAAATGCAGACCTAAAATTGCTTTGCGTGAAGCAAATAAGTCGCTTTGGCTAATTTGTTGTGCTGGTGCTTGATGCTCGCTCAGTGCTTCACCGCGAGTAAGGCGTAAAATATCAAGCTCATGTTCTGCGCCTGGGTAGTCAATGCTCAAGTGCAATAAAAAGCGGTCTAATTGCGCTTCAGGAAGGGGGTAAGTCCCTTCTTGTTCAAGCGGGTTTTGAGTAGCCATAACCATAAATAAGTCAGACAGTGGGTAGGTATTTTTGCCAACGGTAACCTGACGTTCAGCCATGGCTTCTAATAATGCTGATTGTACTTTCGCAGGAGCACGGTTAATTTCATCGGCTAAGATGAGGTTATGGAATAAAGGGCCTTTTTCAAACACGAATTCGCTGGTCTGTTGACGATAAATATCAGTACCCGTGACGTCAGCAGGTAATAAGTCTGGGGTGAATTGTACGCGTTGAAATGAACCCTCTACGCCTTTTGCTAGCGCATTAACAGCTCGGGTTTTAGCAAGTCCAGGAGGACCTTCTACTAATAAGTGGCCATCGGCTAAAATAGCGATAAGGAGTGCTTGCGTTAGTTCTGGCTGGCCAATAATTTGGCTGTCTAAATAAGTTTTTAATTGTGAAAATACGTTAGTGGCCATAGTAAAAAAACTGTCCTGATTAGCAAGGTTTATAAAAAGCTTTAATGGTTATTGGGATTATTGTTCTATAACACAAGTGTTAGACTTAAATTTACAAAATAGTTCGTTATTTTTTAACGATTTTTACCCTAGCACACAAATCACACTATTTTTTGTAAATACGTTAAAAAAAGCCTATTGTTGGTAACTAATTATACTATTTTCAATTTCGCTATTGGCTTTAGTACACGGGTTGTTTAGAATCGAGGAAAATAAACAGGTCAGACCTGTCAGCGGGAGAGCATTAATGTCTGAGCAAAACATACTAAAAACAGCAAAGGGCGATCGTATCGCCATCGTCAGTGGTTTACGTACGCCGTTCGCTAAGCAAGCGACAGCATTTCACCATGTACCGGCTCTTGATATGGGTAAGTTAGTGGTTAACGAAATGCTTGAACGTCTTAATTTTGATAAATCTGAAATTGATCAACTGGTATTCGGTCAAGTGGTGCAAATGCCAGAAGCACCGAATATCGCCCGTGAAATCGTATTAGGGACAGGTATGCCGGTTTCTGTTGATGCGTATTCAGTATCACGCGCTTGTGCGACTAGTTTTCAAGCGATTGCCAATGTGGCCGAGTCAATCATGGCAGGCTCCGTGCAAGTGGGTATCGCCGGTGGCGCTGATTCGTCATCTGTACTCCCCATTGGCGTGAGTAAAAAATTAGCGGGTAGTCTGGTTGATTTAAATAAAGCACGTACCTTAGGTCAGCGTTTAAAAATATTTTCAAAGCTGCGCTTAAAAGATTTACTCCCTGTACCGCCAGCCGTTGCAGAATATTCTACCGGTTTATCGATGGGGCAAACAGCTGAGCAAATGGCAAAAACCCATAACATTAGCCGTGAAGATCAGGACGCTTTAGCACATCGCTCGCACACGCTTGCTAGCCAAGCATGGGCTGATGGTAAACTTGCTAATGAAGTAATGACTGCGCATGTGGCGCCGTATAAAAGCTTTATCGAGCAAGATAACAATATTCGCCATAACTCAACCGTTGAAGGCTATGCTAAATTAAAGCCGGCTTTTGACCGTCAACATGGTTCTGTAACTGCTGCAAACTCAACACCATTAACAGATGGTGCCGCAGCGGTATTAATGATGAGCGAAAGCAAAGCAAAAGCGTTAGGCTATAACATTTTAGGTTACGTACGTAGCTTTGCATTTTCTGCAATTGGTGTGCATGAAGACATGTTGATGGGACCTGCACACTCAACGCCTATTGCATTAGATAGAGCAGGAATCACACTGGCAGATCTTGATTTAATTGAAATGCATGAAGCATTTGCCGCGCAAACCTTGGCGAACATGAAAATGTTTGCCTCAGATAAGTTTGCTCAAGAAAAGCTTGGCCGTAATAAAGCCATCGGTGAAATTAACATGGATAAGTTTAACGTGATGGGCGGCTCGCTTGCTTATGGTCACCCATTTGCGGCCACCGGCGCACGACTTATCACCCAAAGTTTACATGAACTTAACCGTCGTGGCGGTGGTTTAGCCCTTACAACAGCTTGTGCGGCTGGTGGATTAGGTGCAGCTTTTGTATTGGAGAGTGCGTAATGACAGATTCAGTATTTAGTTTAGAAATAGATGAGCAAAAACTTGCTGTTGTAACTATCGACGTGCCGGGTGAAAAAATGAATACCCTGCGCGACAGCTTTGCAGATGACTTGCAAGCATTGCTTACTGATGCAAAACAGCAATCAGTAAAAGGCATGGTATTTATTAGCGGTAAAAGTGATAACTTTATCGCCGGTGCTGATGTAAAAATGCTCGATAATGTTGAAAAGCGTGAAGATGCATTAGCAATTAGTGAGCTGTGCCACCGTGCTTTTTTTGATATGAAAAAATTGCCGTTTCCCACTGTAAGCGCTATTCATGGCCCAGCATTAGGCGGTGGGTTAGAGTTCGCGTTAGCCTGTGATTACCGCGTATGTACCGACAGTGATATTACCAAACTAGGCTTGCCCGAAGTACAGCTTGGCTTGTTACCAGGTGGTGGGGGTACACAACGATTACCTAAACTAGTTGGCTTACAAAAAGCCTTAGAGTGGACCTTAACAGGTAAGCAAATACGCGCTAAACAGGCTAAAAAGTCGGGTTTAGTTGATGACTGCGTACCACAAACTGTGTTGTTACGTGTTGCTAAAGAGTTTGCTTTAAAAGGCAAAGCTAAAGCAAGTAAACCAAAGCTTGACCGTTTAAGCCAATTGCTTGAGTCAAACCCATTTGGTCGCAATATCATCTTTAAAAAAGCGCAAGAAAATGTGCTGAAGAAAACCGGTGGTCATTATCCTGCGCCATTGGCGATCATCAAAGCAATACGTGCAAGTGTTGAGCTTGATGAACTCAAAGCCTATAAAACAGAAGCCGAAGGCTTTGCTACGTTAGTAATGAGCAGTGAGTCTAAGTCATTACGTGGGATCTTTTTCGCTACCACCGAAATGAAAAAAGAATGGCGTAACGAGGATGCACCTGCAATCACCAAAACAGCTGTACTGGGTGGCGGTTTAATGGGCGCGGGTATTGCACATGTTAGTGCCGTTAAAGCCGGTGTGCCAGTGCGTATTAAAGATGTAGCCGAGCAGGGCATTAGTAATGCCATGAATTACAGCTATAAGATTTTAGATAAAAAGCAAAAACGCCGCATTTTATCTAAAGCTGACCTGCAACAAACCATGAACAAAATTACCGGTACTACTAATTACAGTGGCTTTAAGCACATTGATTTGGTGATCGAAGCGGTATTTGAAGACTTAAGCCTTAAGCAAGGCATGGTGGCGGATGTAGAACGTGAATGCCAAGATAACACTATTTTTGCGAGTAACACCTCATCACTGCCTATTTCACAAATAGCCGCGCAGGCTGCGCGTCCTGAAAATGTTATTGGCTTACATTATTTCTCACCGGTTGAGAAAATGCCATTAGTTGAAATCATTCCACACGAAGGTACTTCACAAGAGACCATCGCGCGGATTGTAAACTTTGCCCGTAAGCAAGGTAAAACGCCGATAGTGGTAAAAGACAAAGCAGGATTTTATGTAAACCGTATTCTTGCTCCGTATGTGAATGAAGCGGCTAACTTATTACTTGCTGGTGAGCCTATCGAGAAGATAGATGCGGCACTTGTTGAATTTGGTTTCCCAGTTGGACCACTTGCTTTACTTGACGAAGTGGGGATTGATATTGGCTCTAAAATTGCTCCAATTCTTGAAAAGGAACTGGGCGATCGCTTTAAAGCCCCTGATGCATTTTCACGTTTGATTGATGCTAAACGCTTAGGCCGTAAAACGGGTCGCGGTTTTTATCTTTATGATAAAAAGAGCAAAAAAGTGGATGAATCAGTCTATGAATTGTTAGGTGTTAGCCCATCGCCACGTTTAAACAAAAGTGAAATTGCGAAACGCTGTGTATCGCAAATGCTTAATGAAGCTGCTCGATGTTTAGATGAAGGCATTATTGCCAGCCCGCGTGATGGTGATATTGGTGCTATATTTGGCATTGGCTTCCCGCCGTTCTTAGGCGGTCCATTTAGTTATATGGACAAGTTGGGCGCGGATAAAGTCAGTTCAGAAATGGCCACTTTTGCAAACTATAATGCGGTATTCGCCCCGTGTGCACCATTAGTTGCGATGGCGGATACTGGCGCAAGCTTTTATCAAGTCACGCCTGTTCAACATGCTAAACCTGCAAATCAACAAGAGGTAGTGCAGGACGACGTTACTGCAACAAAGAGTCCTACGGTCACAACCAATGACACGGATAATGAACAGCTTGATGAAGAAAATACACCAGTGTTAGCAACTGATAGCGAAGAAGTGGCAGAATCTGATACTGCAGATAGCAGCAAAGAAAAGAAATAGTCTTTGAGCTTTATTTGTTATAAAAACGCACTTTAAGTGCGTTTTTTTATGCTTATTGATTGATATAATACCAATCGACTTAAATATTAAACCATTCTAGCGGGCTAAATAAAGCGCTAACTGCGTTATAAATTTTTCATGTAGAACAACTACATGTCAAAATTTATGCCTTGTTATCACGCCATTTATCTGTCGCTATAAATGGTCAGTAACTTAATACGATTGGTATAACATACTTGCGCCAAGTGGTCGTTAGCAAAGGAGTACTAAGAAACTATTTATGCAGCTCAACACACCTAGATTAACGCTAAAGTTGTTAACGGCTGACGATTGGCCGCTATTCTTTGCATTGCATAATGATGCTCAGGTAATTGAAAAATGCTTCGATAAGCCATCTGAGGTGCAAATACGCGCAAAATTTAATGAGCGTTTAAAGCCTTGGCAGCCAAATTCAAATCATCCCTTGTGTATGGTTATTCATGAGAAATGCAGCAATAAGCCAGTTGGCGTAACTGGGTTTACTGCATCGCAAACGACACATACGCAGGAAGTGGGTTATCTATTACTACCAGCGTTTTATGGTCGTGGCTATGCAACGGAAGCTCTTGATGCATTTTTAACATGGGCAAGAGGGGAGTTTAATATTCAGTCAATAAAAGCCGTGGTTAGTGCAGGGAATATTGGCTCGGAGAAAGTGCTCGTAAAATGTGGCTTTAAGTTTGTGAAAGTTGAGCCTTTAGCCTACGAAATTGCTGGCGTGCTAATTGATGATCACCATTACTTGTTAGACTGTACAAGTAAAACGTAGGTTGTACTGTTCAAGTGTTTTGAACAGTACAACGGGTTGTTACATATGGATTTCAATTGCCTTACGATCTTTTTCAGGCATGTTGGCAACCACTAAGTTAAATGAATTATCGATCATACGCTCAATTTCACCTTGTGGAATTGAGCCATCTAGAATAACAGTATTCCATAACCGTTTATTCATGTGATAGCCAGGTATAATCGAAGGAAACATATCCCGAAGAGCTTGCGCTTCATCAGGGTCGCATTTCAAATTCATCCACCAAAGCGGATTACCGTCTTCATCTGTTTGCCCTTCATTACCAACTGACAAGGTTGCAAACATTTTATGGTTTACTTTATATACATCAACTTCTTGGCCAAATGGTTGGGTAACCATAACCAGAGGTTTTTTAGATAAATACTCATGTGCTGTGTGTTGATCCATGATCCAGTCCTTGAAGTCATTTATGGTAAATTAACCATAGCAGCTTTTTCGTAGTTTAGTCATGAAAAATCGATCAATAGGTAAAATTTATTAGTAAATACAGACTCTAGTAGAAAAACTGTGATAAGCGATATTTTCTTATTGAAGAAAACCCAGTTCGTGGTATGTTTCTCGGGATTTATAAATTATAGGAAGACACTGATGCCAAAGGCAAGTGAAGTTAAAAAAGGTACTGCTATTGAGTTCAATGGCCGTGTTTTAGTGGTTAAAGATATTGTTCGCTCTGTGCCACAAGGTCGTGCTGGTGGAAGCTTATATCGCATGCGTTTGTACGATGTTGTCACAGGCAGCAAAGTAGATGAAACATTCAAAGACAGCGACATGCTAAAATTAGCCGATTTAACGCGTCGCGAAGCAATGTTCTCGTACGTGGACGGTGAAGAATATGTGTTTATGGATAACGAAGATTACACACCATATAACCTGAATAAAAACGCGATCAGCGAAGAGATTTTATTTGTAAACGAAGAAACACAAGGTGTGCACGTTATTGTCATTGATGGCGCACCAGTGGGCTTAGATTTACCGTCAAGCGTTGAACTTGTGGTTGAAGAAACAGATCCATCAATCAAAGGTGCTTCAGCAAGCGCACGCTCAAAACCAGCTCGTTTATCAACAGGTTTAACGATTCAAGTACCTGAACATATTTCTACTGGTGATCGTATCCGTATCAATACGGCTGAGCATAAATTTATGGGCCGTGCTGAAAAGTAATCGCGCTTATAGCTTACTTATAAAAAACCGGCATCAGTGCCGGTTTTTTATATCACCATTATTTATGTTCACTATTTGTCCATATGGCTTTAAACTCGCCAATACTTTCGTTACGCTGCGCGCTCGATTTTAATAAGCTAATACCAATCGACTTAAATATTTAACCATTCTAGCGGGCTAAATAAAGCGCTAACTGCGTTATAAATTTTTCATGTAGAACAACTACATGTCAAAATTTATGCCTTGTTATCACTCCATTTATCTGTCGCTATAAATGGTCAGTAACTTAACACGATTGGTATAATGGGCCTCGTTTGTATTTTTTGATCTGCACTGCATTTATTGCCATCATGTATTTATACCAATCGACTTAAATATTTAACCATTCTAGCGGGCTAAATAAAGCGCTAACTGCGTTATAAATTTTTCATGTAGAACAACTACATGTCAAAATTTAGGCCTTGTTATCACTGTATTTATCTGTCGCTATAAATGGTCAGTAACTTAACACGATTGGTATTAGAAGTGATTAAAAAAGGCATGCCAGTTAAGCGCTGGGTTGTGCTTGGTGGGCTGTTAGGGCCCGTTGCATGGTGTTTATTTAATTTACATTATCGTCGCGCATTACTGCGCTGTGTGGGTATCCGTGCATGTGCTTGGCGCGCTTAAGATACAAGGCGTTATGCTTGTTGTACTAAACTCAACGCTGCTTGGTTTTGTTGTTTTTGCAAAAATTCAGTAAATTCAATTCGTGAGAGCGGTTTTGAATAATAATAGCCTTGCATTGTTTCGCAATTTAGCTCTTCTAATATCGCAATTTGATCCGCCTGTTCCACCCCTTCAGCGACAACATGTAAGTCTAAGTTATGGGCAATAGTGACAATAGAGTCCACCATATTGCGTCCACGCTCGGTTTGCATATCATCAATAAAGGCTTTATCTACTTTTAAAGTATTCAATGGAAATTGTTTTAAATATGCCAATGATGAGTAACCGGTACCAAAGTCATCCATTGCTAAATGGATACCACGGGCGCTGAGTGAACGCATAATCGCAATCGCATCTTGTGGGTCGTCCATTACCGTGCCTTCGGTGATTTCAAGTTCTAAAAAGTATGATGGCAAAGCATGATTTTGCAAAATTACATCAATACGGGTAGTTAGATCTGGTAGGCTGAACTGCTTAGCAGATAAATTCACGGCAACACGGCCATTAAATAAACCCGCGTCCAGCCAAGCTTTCACATCGCGGCACGCTTTATTGAGTACCACTTCACCAATTTCAATAATTTGCCCGGTTTCTTCTGCAATAGGAATAAACACGCCCGGGCTGATAATACCTTTTTTCGGGGTAATAAAGCGTACTAGGGCTTCCATACCGGTGAATTTACCCGTGCGAATGTTCATTTTTGGTTGGTAGTACACTTCAAAGTGATCTTCTTTTAAACCAAAGCGCATCAGGTTTTCAATCTGTAAACGTTTCACGGCTTGGCGGTTCATGGTGTCGTTGAAGAATAAGTAGCTATTGCCTTTCTTTTTCGCATGATACATCGCGGTATCGGCATTTTTTAGCAACAGTTCAGGGGTATTACCGTCTTCAGGGAATAACACGATACCGACACTGGAGGTGATCACTAATTCATGACCAGCCATTTTAAATGGCGTAGCAATGGCTGCTAAAAACTGTTTTGCCATACGGGTGATGGTATGGATATCGTTAGTGCCAGACATAACAAGTGCAAACTCATCCCCCCCTAAACGATAAAATACATCCTTTTCACGGGTTAATTTGTTTAACCGCATTGCCAGTTTAGCCAGTAAGCTATCGCCCAACTGGTGGCCTAATGAGTCATTAATCTTTTTAAAGTTATCTAGATCAAAGACCAGCAATGCATGGTGGTTGTCTTTTTTTGCAAGCTTTTTTAAATCAGTAAAAAAGAGATTACGGTTTGGCAAACCGGTTGTGCGGTCTCGGTTTGATAAATTATGTAGCTGCGACTCTGCTTTTTTACGTTCGGTTAAATCAGAAAAAACAATTACATAATTACAAATTTGATTATGTTCGTTTTTAATTTCATCAATTGAGATCTCAATCGGGAGTAGTTTTCGCTCACTATTGCGTAATTTTACTTCTTGTTGCCAGTGTTCTGTTGCACGTACCGTGTCTTTAATATCATCAATATAACTTTGTTCGTAGCCGGGGAGGGTAAATGGTTTATTTAAGTAATTATCTCGATTACCGCCAAACTGGGTCAAAAAGCTAGGGTTAAGATCAACCAAGTTAAAGTTTTTATCATAAATTGCCAGTGCATCGGTGAGTGATTCAACACATTTAGCAAATAGATTGAGTCGCGCCTCGGTTGATTTTAATTGGGTAATATCACGCACTGTGCCTGTCATACGGAGCGGGTTTAAGTTGGCGTCTTTTTCTATTATTTTGCCTCTATCGAGTACCCAGTGCCAACGATCAAAGCTGTCTTTTATTCGGTAACTGGCTTCAAAAAAGGCCGTTTGCTCTGCAAAATGCTGTTTTAAAAGTAGCTCTACCTGCGCTATGTCATTTGGGTGGATCAGCGCTTTATTGGGGGGAACGTCAATGATGGTATTTTTATCCATCCTATATTTATCGTTTATGCGCAGCACTTCACCGGTTTTTATATTCCAATCCCAAAGGGTGTCACCACTGCCTTCAACGGTGCTTTTTAAGCGCCGTTCAGAAATACTTAATTGCTGTCGTGAGCGGCGTAACTTGTGAATAGTGAACAACAAATACGGAAGTACCAGTGCAACAAAGGCACTAGGTAAGTACACCATTATGGTATGAAAATCGACAACCTCAGTGCTATGGCTCAGTGGGCTATAGCACAGTAATAATGTGACGAATATGGATGCGTTGGCTTTTATTTTTTTTATTATCATTGTGCACTTCTGTTTTTTGCACCTGATAATCTAATAGAAGCACGCTGTTGTGTCAAAGAGATTGCGAAGAAAGTACTGTTTTTGTCGACTTACTTGTTTTTGGCACACTTGTTAGTTCATATCTTGGTCTAGATCCGCTAAAAGTTTCGCGAATATAGGCTGTTATTTGCGCTAAGCTGAGGCTGTCGAGTGCTTCCAGCAGTTTTTGTTGCATATGAAAATGATGATCTTGGTTACCAATAGCAAGCCATAAACGTTGCGAACGTAGTCGTAAGTTTTTATCTTTTTCGGCAATATGGGTGATTAAACCATGCTTTTGTTGTTGCCACTGCTCTTCGTTGAGTTGTTGTAATGAATCTAAATAATGCTCAATAAATGCATTGTGGCGCTCAAGCAGCGCGTTTGCTGAATAATTTGGCGACTGTACATAAAAAGCAATCCCAGCACGGGTATTAAAGGGCGCGTAACCGGCACCGACTAAATAACCTAGCTGTTGTTTGGTGCGTAACTCGTTAAAGTAGTCTTGATTAATAAGATGGTTGAGTGCCATCATTTTAACTTTTTCAGTGACATCATCGGTTTGCGCTTGATAGTAAATAACCATCGCATAATCGTTACAGTTAAGGGTCTGCGCTGAGCGGGTGATTTGTTCAATTTCAAATAATGGCCGAGCCAAATCTTCAATTGTGGCTGACTTGGCTAAATGGTGAGCCACTTTCTTTTGAAACTCAGTCGCATCACTTTCGCGCCAATTACCATGTAAAAATGACTCAACATGCAAGGCATTAAAAAATTCGCGACGAAAACAATTAAATTGCTGGAAACTGGTATCTTTCAGTGCCACAGCAAGTTGCTCTGGCTCAGGGTTCCAGGGCATTATTTTTGCGCCAAGTACGCTAAATAGTTCGCCGACGGGTTTATTTTGGTTACTGTTACGCCAGTGGCGCACTAGCTGCTTTTTATATTCTGCAAAGCGCTTGGCGCAAATATCGACATTAAACAATGCTTCGAGTAGTTCATCAACCAACTCCAATTGACTAGATGACAATCCGGCAGTGTGTAAGGTTAAGCCGCCTTGATGTGATGTTAAGTGGTAACTTAATCCTGCAAGTTCAGCGGGGTAAAATTGCTCTGCAACACTGTCCATAAATAAGTCAGCAAATAAACGCGTCAGTGCCATGTGCTTGATGTCTTTAACAGCAAAGTCGGAATCCATTGCTAAATAAAAATGGCCTTTGGCTACTCGAAAGGTGCTGTCTTGCTTGAACCAAAAATCGAATCCGGGCTCTTTGACTAGCAATCTTGGGTGTGAATATGCCTGTTCAACATCATAGAGTAAGACTTCTTTGCTCAAATAGGGGTTTGCTGTGGGTAACAGCATTTCAGGTAATGGTGCATTGATTTCACACAGTGCTTCAAGCCAGCAGCTTGAGATACTCTCGACTCGATATGGCGTATGGTACCACTGAGTTGTGTGTTCAGGCTCAACATCAGGGTGGATCAATACCAAGCGCATATTATGAGGTGTTAACCATTGCATAGCGGTTTGGTGTGCGGTTTGATTAAAGCCATCCATTAGGTAGTCACCTTGTACATAGTTGGCTTCATCGTAGTGCTGCATATTAATACTTAGGTTACTAACCCAGTCTATTAATCGCGCTTTTTCTTGGTTATCAAAGGCAATTTGCAATAGATTTTTTTTATCTTGGTATAAGCGTGGTAATTTATCGATGTTTTGGTTAATTAAACAAATATACTCAAACACCATTTCAACGATGTCTTCATAGTATTCAATCCCTTCATCAGTCAATGCCATACTGATATTAAAGTCTTTAAAATTACTGCCGTTAATGCCGCCGCCAGCTGAAAGTGCGTTGATCCAGCCTTGTGCTTTTAAAATCGAATACAGTGAGCCTTGCCCTTCGTAACCTAATAAGTGGGCAATAAAACTCACCGTTTTGTGGCGATAAAACTCATCAATATTAGGCATGGCAAAACTTACAATTAGTTTTTGCATATGCTTATGTGGCTCTATATGCAGCACTTTACAGAGATCTTGTTGGCGATATAAAGAGGCTGCAATCACAGGTTTTGGCTTAGCTTGACCTTTAATATCACTAAACAGGGTATTAACCCATTGCACCATAGTGTCTATATCTGCATCGGAGCAGATCACTAGGCTCATCCATTGCGCTTGATAATGTTCTTCAAAAAAGTGGCGTAACTCTTTGCTTACACAACCATTGCGATCAGCTAAGGTTTGTTGATTGCCTACGGAAAATTTAGCAAACGGATGAGCGGGATTGACGGTTTCTTTATGTGCTTGATAAATTCGTCGGCCATCATCTTTTATTTTTAATTTAAATTCTGCATCAATAGCATTTCGCTCTTTTTCGGTTTCAGCTGGATTGAGTAATGGGGCAATGAAAAACCGACTGAATTGATGCAGTGCATGCTCAAACTCTTGATTATTAATATCAAAGAAATAACAGGTGTGTTCAGTCCCCGTCCATGCGTTGGTATTACCACCGGCTTGAGAAACAAAATTGCCAAAGCCTCCAGACTCAGGAAATTGATCTGTTCCTAAAAAAAGCATATGCTCTAAAAAGTGCGCGAGCCCTTGTCTGTCAAGCGGATCGTCAAAATGTCCTGCATTGACTGCCATCGATGCGGCGGCTTTAGTTGAATCTTTATCTTGCACTAACAGTACTTTTAGACCATTGTCCAGTGTAAGGGCACGGTATGTTCTGTTATCATTGCGGCTGATATTCAAATGATGCTCCTGAAACGTTAAGTTTACTCGTTAACAACAATGATAGCTTCAGGATTACGATTTAATGGCTAGCGATTTCTACCTGAATATCATGAGCGAAAATGTATGACGTTGTTTTAATATAGCGGACAAACAGGCAAACTGGCTACTGTTTTATATTCTTTAATTGGTTGATTTTTTATGAAAACAATCCTAATAATGCGCCACGGCGAAGCGACACCAATGCAAGCCGACGATGCTAGTAGAAATTTGACCTCGGTTGGCCAACAACAGGCTGAAAAAATGGGTTTGTGGTTGCAAGCAACGCATGCCCCTAGTGCCTTATTAGTAAGTCCATATATTCGTGCCCAGCAAACTGCTGCAGGCGTAAAAAAGCATAATGCTTTCTTATTTGAGGAGACCTGTGCGGACATAGTACCAGAAGGTAATCCACAAATTGCAGGGGATTATTTGGAAACTTTGATAGCCATGCACCCTGAATGTGATACCTGGTTAGTGGTGGCACATATGCCAATAGTTAGCTATTTAGTTGATCAACTCAGCACCGGAAACATGCCTATTTTTAATACAGGGGCTGTCGCGGTGATAAGTTACGACGAAAATAATCAACGCAGCCAATACCTCAGTATTCACGCTCCAAGCAACGTTGAAGTCTAGACTCATATGTAACCTTGCGTTCATGTCAAAATTTGCTAAATTAGCGCCACACTAATTATAGCTGAGATTAACTATGACAATTGAACGCCTGCAAACAGGTGCGCGAATGAGCCGCATCGTTAAACACAACGGCACCGTTTATTTATGCGGCCAAGTGTGTGCTGATGCAGAAAAGAATATCACCGAACAAACACAAACCATGCTTGATAAAGTTGAAGTATTGCTTAATGAAGCGGGGAGCTCTAAAGAGCACATGCTCAGTGCCACCATTTATGTAAAAAGCATGGAATATTTTGCAGATATGAATGCGGTGTGGGATGCGTGGGTACCTGAAGGGCATGCGCCAGCACGCGCCTGTGTTGAAGCTAAAATGGCACGTGATGCCTTGTTAGTTGAAATTTCTGTCGTTGCAGCAATTAAGTAACGATAATTATTGTTCCATTTGAAAATGACTCACGCAGTTAGTGCTTTTTTTAGGTTACTTCAGTAGTTAAATAGTTAAGTCGCTTGGCATAACTAGCTGAGTTATTTCGCTACTCCCTTTTATCTGGTCAACATTACACTAGTTTTGTAAGTGACTAATTTTAAAAAGGAGTAGCCATAATCTGTATTCAATGTCTTGTCAAAATCGCTTTTAATTTCAACGACGCTCGCATCTTGAGGTAGCTTGGGTATAATTGTGCGTCTTTTTTCAAATATTATAAGGTAGTGCGGGTGGTTAACCTAGGTCAATTGTTTGGTGAGCTAAAAACGTGTCTAAGAAAAGATCAATTCATCTTTAAAAAACGCCTTCATGGCATAAAAAAAATAACCGATGAAACAAAACAAGCGGCCGTTGTTGAAAAAATCACCGCGGATATTACCCGCAGCCAAGATTTGCGTGAAGTGCGCTTAGCTCAATTGCCGACAGTAACTTACCCGGAGCAATTGCCTGTTAGTCAGAAAAAAGACGACATTAAACAAGCAATAGCGCATAACCAAGTGGTGATTATTGCAGGCGAAACGGGTTCTGGTAAAACGACACAAATTCCAAAAATGTGCTTAGAACTTGGCCGTGGTGTTGATGGTTATATTGGACATACGCAACCTAGGCGACTTGCAGCCCGTAGTGTCGCGGATCGTATCGCTCATGAGATGCAATGTGAACTTGGCCAGCAAGTCGGTTTTAAAATACGTTTTAGCGATCAAGTTTCTGATAATAGCTACATAAAATTAATGACCGACGGTATTTTATTGGCTGAAATTCAACAAGATCGATTTTTGAATCAATACGATACTATTATTATAGATGAAGCCCATGAGCGTAGTTTAAACATTGACTTTATTTTAGGTTATCTCAAAAACCTATTACCAAAGCGCCCTGATTTAAAGGTGATCATTACCTCAGCAACCATCGATCCAGAACGTTTTTCAAAGCACTTTAATGATGCGCCAATCATTGAAGTATCAGGGCGGACATTTCCGGTCGATGTACGCTATAGACCGCTGGTTGACATTGATAAAAATGACATGGAAGCCGAAGGCGACCAGTTGCAAGGGATATTCGATGCCGTTGACGAACTTTGCCAAGAAGGGCCAGGTGATATATTAATCTTCCTAAATGGTGAGCGAGAGATCCGAGACACAGCTGATGCACTTAGTAAGCGTAATTTAAAAGGGGCTGACGTATTACCTCTTTATTCTCGATTATCAAATGCAGAGCAAAATCGAATTTTTGCCCCGCATAGCCGTCGCCATATTATTTTATCAACCAACGTTGCTGAAACATCACTGACCGTACCCGGTATTCGCTATGTAATAGATCCGGGTACAGCGCGAATTAGCCGTTATAGCTATCGCACTAAGGTGCAGCGTTTGCCTATTGAAGCTATTTCTCAAGCTAGTGCTAATCAACGAAAAGGGCGCTGTGGTCGTGTTGAAGCGGGTATTTGTATTCGTCTTTATTCAGAAGAAGATTTTAATTCACGGCCAGAGTTCACCGATCCAGAAATACTGCGTACAAATTTAGCGTCTGTAATTTTAAAAATGTTAGGTCTAGGTTTAGGTGATATGGCGCAATTCCCGTTTGTGCAAGCCCCAGATAGCCGAAATATTAACGATGGTTTAACTTTGCTTGAAGAACTTGAAGCGGTAAAACCAGGACGACACAAAAGCACGACTCAACTTACTAAATCGGGACTAGAGCTCAGTCGCTTGCCGGTGGACCCGCGGTTAGCAAAAATGGTGCTAACAGCACAAAAGATAGGTGCGCTGCGCGAGGTAATTATTATTGTCGCGGCATTGTCGATTCAAGATCCGCGAGAGCGCCCACAAGAAAAACGCGCTGTGGCGAATGAAAAACATGGTCGCTTTGATGATCCTGATTCAGATTTTATCGCATTTTTAAATTTGTGGAATTACCTTGAAGAACAACAAAGTGAATTGAGTAATAGCCAGTTTAGGAAATTGTGTCAAAAAGATATGTTGGCCTACATGCGTATTCGTGAGTGGCAAGATATTGTTTATCAGTTGAGCACTGTGTGTAATGAGATGGGCATGAAAGCCACCACGAATGTTGCTGATGGCGATAAAATTCATCAAGCCTTACTTAGTGGCATGCTAAGTCACATTGGTTTTAAAGATGATAAACAACTTTATAAAGGCGCGCGCAATAGCCAGTTTCATATTTTTCCAGGTTCAGGGTTATTCAAAAAAAGTCCAAAATGGTTGATGTCGGCTGAATTAGTTGAAACCAGTAAACTGTATGCACGTATTAATGCCAAAATTAATATCGATTGGGTTGAACCACTTGCACAGCATTTAGTAAAACGCAGTTACAGTGAACCTCATTGGGAGAAAAAGCCGGGGGCAGTGATTGCTTTTGAACAGCAAGTGTTATACGGGCTTGTAATTGTGTCTAAACGCCGCTGTGTTTATAGCAATATAGACCCAAAAGTAAGCCGCGAGTTGTTTATTCGCAGCGCATTAGTTGAGCAGGATTTAGGTCAAAATGAAGGCTTTTTACAATTTAATCGTGAATTAATTGAAGATATCCAAACCCTTGAAAACAAAAGTCGGCGTCGGGATATTTTGGTTGATGAGCAAACCTTGTATGAGTTTTATGATAAGAAGATCCCTGCGCAAATAAACAATCGTGCAGCATTTAATAAATGGTATAAAACGCAAAAACAACAAGATAAACACTATTTGCATATGACCCGTGATGATTTAATGCAGCATGGCGCAGATAGCGTTACTGAGTTTGATTACCCTGATGTATGGCAGCAAGGTAACCTAATGCTACCTCTGAGTTATCATTTTGATCCGGGTCAAGCTGTTGATGGGGTGGCGGTACACATTCCCGTGGCTTTGTTAAACCAAGTGGAAGAGACTGGTTTTGATTGGCATATCCCTGCATTTCGTCATGAGTTGATCACCGGCTTAATTAAATCGTTACCAAAATCATTGCGTCGTAACTTTGTGCCTGCACCAAATTATGCGGATGCCGTATTGGCCGCTATTGAGCCAATGCAAGGTAATTTTATTGAAGCGTTAACGACGCGGTTATTGCGAATGACTGGGGTAAGCGTGGAGCCAGATGCGTGGGATCTCACCACACTGGCAACTCATCTACGCTTACAGTTTGAAGTACGTGATGATAAGAATAATGTGCTTGCACGGGGCATGGATTTAGCGCAGCTCAAAGCACAATTACAAGGTAAAGTGACGCAAACTTTGTCTAAGGTTGCGGATAAAGGCATAGAGAAAAGTGAGCTCATACAATGGGACTTTGGTAAGTTACCCGTATCCTATGTTAAAAAACAAGGTCAGTATGAGATCAAAGCGTACCCAGCGCTGGTGGATAAAAAGTCTTCTGCGGCTGTTGAACTATTTGATAATGAAATAAAAGCACAAGCAGCTCACCAACAAGGGTTACGCCGTTTAGTCTTGTTAAATGTGCCATCGCCGATAAAATATTTACAACAACATTTACCCAATAAGGCAAAATTAGGTCTATATTTTAATCCGTTTGGTAAAGTGGCTGATTTAATTGATGACTGTATCGCCGCTGGGGTTGATAGCTTATTAGTTTCGCTTGGCGATGTTCGAACTGAGCAAGCGTTTGAAAAGGTTAAAGAGCAGATCCGTGGGGAGCTTGGTGATACAGTTGTGGCGATTGCTACACAAGTTGAACAAGTGCTTAGCATCGCTCATGCGTTGCATAAAAAGATGAAAGGCCGTGTTGATTTAACCATGATCACCGCGCACGGTGATATAAAAAGCCAACTCGAATCTTTAATATTTAAAGGGTTTGTTTCAAGTCATGGAGCCGATAAGCTCAGTGATTTAATTCGCTATTTAAAAGCGATAGAAAAACGCTTAGAAAAGTTGCCTGTTGACCCAAATCGTGACAGATTATGTGTACTCGAATTAGATAAAGTTGCTCAAGAGTATCAAAAACTGTTGAAAAAAGTACCGCCAGGAATGCCTGTACCACAACAATTACAGGATATTTTTTGGATGCAGCAGGAACTAAGAGTTTCACTATTTGCACAAACATTAGGCACACCATATCCGATTTCAGCAAAACGTGTGCTCAATGCTATAAAGGAAATTGATTGAGCTAGGGTTATTTATTATACCTAGCTCAAAGGAAAAATTTGAAGATGAGAAGGAACGAAATTAACCATGCGCTCATCCGCTAACACACCCTTGCGTTTACTAGTTGTAGACGACGAGTATTTTAATTTTGAGATGCTTAAAGTCGCTCTATCAACTAACTTTGAGCTCAGTTATGCAGAATCAGGTAAGAGCTGCTTGTCATCGGCAATAGCAAATCCGCCGGATGCTATTTTGTTAGATGTCTGTATGCCAGGCTTAGATGGCTATGATACTTGTAGAATGTTGAAAAATACCCCTGAAACTCGCAATATTCCAATTGTGATGGTGTCAGGTTTAGAGTCAGCGCAAGAACAACAGGCTGGGTTTGATGCCGGTTGCGATGCTTATGTAGTTAAACCTTTTTCAGTGGTGGGGTTGTTAGAGAAAATAAAAACGGTGATGTAAGGGGGCTAAATGCTCAATGAAGATAAACGTAACTTTAGGCGAATGCAGTTAAATGCAGATGCCAAACTAACGACACTTGAGCCAATTGCTGGCCAACAATTTGATGTAGTCTGTGTTGATTTAAGTGCAACGGGATTATCAGTTCATTTGGATGAATTACTTGAATTGGGCACCATTGTTAAAGTGAACATAGCTTCAACTAGCCCTGCGATTGCACCACTTGATGCAACCGCCAAAGTGATCCGTGCTAGCAAAGAGTGTGATGGCACGGTGACCGCAGGACTAGAAATAATGCAGTTCAATTAACCTGATGAGCTCAGGTTAATTCGTTGCGGTCAGTTTAATACACTTTACAGATCAGACCTTTTAGGTAAAAACCTTCAGGATAGCTACCTGCAATGGGGTGATCAGCAGCTTGATTTAAACGCTCCATGATCAATAAGTCTTTACCGGCATCGAGGGCAGCATCAGCGACGACTTTTTGAAATAAGTTCTGATCCATTAACCCTGAACATGAGAATGTGAGTAACGTGCCGCCAGGTTTTAAAATTTGCATAGCAATCATGTTGATATCTTTATAGCCTCGGCATGCACCTGTAAGCTGTGCTTTGTTATCAGCAAACTTTGGTGGGTCCATCACAATCGTGTCAAATAGCACGCCTTCTTCACGGTATTGACGTAATAACTTAAACACATCTTGTTTGATAAAATCAACACGGTTTAAATCTAACTCGTTGTGCTCAACATTGCGCTTAGCGGTATCAAGAGCGGGTTGTGATACATCAACGTTAGTGACATGTTCGCAGCCGCCGCGTAGTGCATATAATGAAAATGTCCCTGTGTAGCTAAAGCAGTTAAGCACTTTTTTATTTTTTACAAAACGCTCTAGTGCTGCTCGGCTATCGCGCTGATCAAGGTAAAAACCGGTTTTATGGCCTTCAAGAATATCAACTTCAATTTTAAAGCCATTTTCTTCTATTAACACGGGTTGCTCTGGTTTGTTACCCCATAACACGCCCATAGTTGGCTCCAAACCTTCTTTGCTTCGTACATCGACATCAGAGCGTTCATAGACATCACAGCCTGGGAAAATAGCGAGCAAAGCACCGACTATTTCGCCCTTATGGCGCTCTGCACCAGCACTTAATAACTGGCACACTAAAAAATTGTCAAACTTATCAATAGTAACGCCAGGTAAAAAGTCTGATTCTGCAGCACATAAACGAAAACCGGTTAAACCACCTTCAGTGATTACTTGCTCGCGAGCAGCAAGCGCTCGGCGTAAACGACGTTCAAAAAATGCTTGGTCGATCACTTCTTTTTCATCAAAACTCCACACTCGGGCGCGGATTTGTGAATGTGGGCTGTAAGCTGCAGTAGCTAAAAATTTACCGTCGTTATCGTGAATGGTTACTGTGTCACCTAAACTTGGTTTACCTTTTATTTTTTTGATGGCTTTTGAAAACAACCATGGGTGTTTTCTTTTCAGTGATTTTTCACGACCAGCTTGTAGGTATATAGCAGATGACATTAGGCTTCTCATTACAGATAAATTAAGGGCGTATTTTAGTGAAGCAGACTCGAACATACAATGAATGTTTTGCATCGCCCCCTATAACCGCGGTAAAGTAACTATAATTCAATGTATTAATTTGAAATTATAGGAACTATGGAACAATCTTTGCCCGTTTTAGCGCTGAGTGATTCATTGCAGCAATTAGAAAATCATTGCCGTAACTTTATTATGTCGCTAGTCAGTGCTGATGTAGCGCATGATATTACCCATATTGAGCGTGTTGTGAGAGTTGCTAAGCAGTTATGTATTGCTGAGCAAGCTGATATGAATATTGTTTTACCAGCTGCATGGTTACATGATTGTGTTGCTGTTGCGAAGAACCATCCTGATCGTGCTAAAGCGTCGACAATGGCCGCGGATAAGGCGATCACATTCTTAACTTCAATTGGCCATGACTCACACTATTTTGACGCAATTCACCACGCCATTGCAGCACATAGTTTCAGCGCTAATATTGCAATTGAAACTGTGGAGGCACAAATTGTACAAGATGCCGATCGTATGGATGCGTTAGGGGCAATAGGAGTTAGCCGCTGTATGAAGGTTGGTGGTTCAATAGGGCGTAATTTGTATGATCCTGTCGACCCATTCTGTGCGCAGCGAACCCCTAATGATACTCTTTATACACTTGACCACTTTTTCATCAAGCTGTTACACATCGCAAACAGCATGAATACGCCATCTGCAAAAGCAGAAGCTGCGCGTCGTACTGAATATATGCACGCATTTATCGCCCAGCTAAAATCTGAGATTGGCTAATATGACGCTTCCTTTATTATCCGGTATTGATCATTGCCATTTGAATGTGGTTAATTTAACTGATGCCGTCGTTTGGTACAAAGCTGTGTTAGGGTTTCATGTTGTGCCAGAGTTGGCTTTTTGGGATGAAGGTAAAGGGCCGTTAACATTACAAGACTCAGCTGCGAGCGTTCGTTTAGCATTATTTGAGCGAGAAGGGACTAGTAAAGGTGTTGCATTTGGTGCGACAGGAGAGCAGTTTATTGCCTGGCTTAAACACTTTGCTGATTTAGGAGTTAAAACCGTAGTGGCGGATCATAAAGTAACGTACTCTGTTTACTTTCAAAGATTTAAGTGGTAATAGTCATGAAATAACGTCTCATGACTATTTATATATAGCAGCTCATATTTAGCTCAATCTTGATAAGCTAAATAGACCTCTAAAATTGCATCTAGTTGACCTTCAAATAAAGCAATCAGTTGAGGATCAAAGTGTTTGCCCGCTTGTGTACGCATATGAGAAATCGCTTCATCAACGCTCCAAGCTTGTTTATAAGGGCGTTTAGATGTCAATGCATCAAATACATCTGCAATTGCCACAATTCTCCCTTCTATAGATATTTGTTCTGCTTTTAAACCATTGGGGTAGCCTGTACCATCCCACTTTTCGTGGTGTTCCATAGCAAGTAGGTGAGCTAATTGCAGTAATGGTGAGGTTGAATTCGCTAAAATTTTTGCACCTATTTGCGCATGTTCTTTCATATGCGCAAATTCCTCGTCGGTTAACTTTCCAGGCTTGAGTAAAATTGCATCGGGAATGCCAATTTTGCCTATGTCGTGCATGGGGGCGGCTTGTTTGAGAAGTTCAGCGTGCTGCTCATCCATCCCATAGGCCAGCGCTAAAATTTTACTGTATTTACTCATTCTTATTATGTGTTCGCCAGTATCTGTATCTTTGTACTCTGCGGCACAACCTAAGCGATGAACTAAATCGACATGGGCTTGCTTTAACTGCTCAGCTTGCACCAAGGATAAATGGGTTTTAACACGAGCACGTACAATCGCTGGGCTGATAGGTTTGGTAATGTAATCTACCGCGCCAATTTCAAAACCTTTAAATTCATCACTTTCATCTGCCAGCGCGGTGACAAAAATAATGGGGATATGTTGGGTGACTGGATTCTGTTTAAGTTGTTGGCATACTTCAAACCCACTCATATTAGGCATCATAATATCGAGTAAAATGAGTTTCGGTAATTCTTTTTCGACTAATGCAAGCGCCGCATCTCCTGATTTGGCGAAAGAAAGGCGATATTGATTGCCTAATACTTCGCGCATAACTTTAAGATTGGCAGGTTCATCATCAACAATAAGAATTCGAGGGCGTTCAGTGATTAAGTCCATGATTATGCATCCACGTTTTCTGTTTGATTGAGTAATTCAATTAATGCTGCCAAGTGACTCTGCGCACTATCAAAATCAAATTGGTCAAAATATTCGACCAATGCTACCACGTCACTTTGGTACACAATTGGCGCATTAGCTTCGATTTTTGCGAGTAATTCATCGTTTAGTTCAGCATTTTCAGCATCTTTATGTAGCTGCTCACAGATCACCTTAAATGCACTCAGTGATAATGTTTCGCTACTTTGCTCAACATTTGTTGTGGGCATACATGCTAGAGTTTTTTCAGCCAAAAACTCACTTACCGCATTGAATTCTAGTTCTAATTGCTTAATTACTTGTACTTGTTGCTGCGCCGACTCACTTTTTTCTAATGCTGAGAATAATTTCATCATTGTTGGTAAACCTAGATTACCTGAAAGTCCTTTAAGCGTATGTAATGTGCCTTTAAAATCTTTTAACGCATTTAATCCATCATTAAAAATGACCTCAAATACTTCTTTTTGATCTTTAAGAAAACGGTGTATTTCGGTCAATTGTTTACATTTACTGCCCCACAGTTGTTGCCCTTTTTTAAAGTCAATATGCTGTGCCGTGGGGTCACTTTGTGCAATCAGAGTCTCTTTATTTAGGCCAAAACCAAGTACTTGGGCAATTTCTTGATTCAATTGGTTAATATCAACAGGTTTGTTTGCAAAACCGTTCATGCCTGCTTTTTTCGCAGTTAACTTATCTTGTTGTAATACACTGGCAGTAAGGGCAATGATTGGTGTGTTCTTTAATTGTCGTTGCTGTTCGACTTCACGAATTCTATGTGTTGCAGTAATACCGTCACACTCAGGCATGTGGATATCCATCAAAATAACATCAAAATCTTGGCTTTCAAAGATAGCAAGTGCTTCTAAACCATTGCTTGCAGTGCTGATAATATGTTGATCTCGCGATAATAATAGTTGCAGTAACTCAACATTTTGCTCTATATCGTCAACGACTAAAATGCGCAGTTGCGGTAATTGAGTGTGTAACTCATCAAAGTAGTTGATCTTTGTTTCATCACTAGGCTCTAAAGGTAATGAAAAGTAAAAGCAACTGCCTTTATCTTCTTCACTTACTACATTGATTATGCCACCCATCAGTTCGACGAGCTGTTTACTGATCGTGGTGCCCAGTCCAGTACCACCGAATCGGCGAGTGGTGGTGCCATCAGCTTGTACAAAAGGTTGAAATACGGCTTTAAGGCGATCTTTAGCAATGCCAATACCGGTATCTTGTACTTCAAAAAATAAGTAATTATTTTGGGTCGTACTGACCGTTAGATTTACAGAACCTTGTGCTGTAAATTTAATCGCATTGCCAATTAAATTAGTTAACACTTGGCGAATTCGATCCGGATCACCATAGTAAGCAGAGTGAACAGACTCTTTAATGGTTAGTGTTAGTTCAAGATCTTTCTTTTTAGCTTCTAACCAAAAGGTGGAAATAATACTATCAAGAACGGGCTGAAGATTAAAATGTACTGGCTCTATGGTCAGCTTACCTTTTTCTAGTTTCGCCGAGTCCAGTATTTCGTTTAATAGGCGCAGCAGCGAGCGAGCGGCATTGTTGACGGTGATCAAATGTTTTTGTTGCTCTTGATCAAGCGGTGTATCCATTAATAAGTCACTAAAACCAATAATAGAGTTCATTGGGGTACGAATTTCGTGGCTCATATTTGCCATAAATGATTGCTTCGCTTGCGCTGCCTCTTCAGCCGCTAATTTGGCTAATTTTAGCTTATCTTCGTATTCACGACGTTCACTAATATCAACAATAACGCCGTCAATCCAAACCGCTTCACCTTGATTGTTAAACTCAAAGCTGCCTTTTTCAAGCACCCAAATAAGTTTGCCATTACGGTGGCGCAGTCGATATTCAATTGAGTATTGTGATTTATCTGCAACGGCTTGGGCGATTGCTTCATTGATACGATCGGTGTCGTCTTTGAAAATTAAATCACCAAATTCTATATGCTTATTAATAAACTCTGAAGGTACGTAGCCTGTTACTTCATTAATGCTAGGGCTGATAAAAATCATACTCCAGTTTTTATTTAACTCGCAGCGAAATACCACACCTGGCATATTGTCCATCAGCGAACGGTATTGTTGTTCTTTTTCGATGAGATTTTTTTGTAGTTTTCGCTGCTCGGTTAAATCGGTAATAAAGCCAACAAATATTGAGTCCTGACCAGGTTGGGTTGCTTCGCCAATTCCTAAACGAATAGGGAATAAATGGCCATCTTTGTGTTTTGCAAGTACATCTCGATTGATGCCAATGACTTTTCCTAAATCGATGTGACCCGCCTTTGAAAGGTACTCATCATGATGGACGGCAATGTCATCTGCCATCAGCATTTTTACATTTTTGCCTTGTACGTCAGATTGGCGCCAGCCAAAAATATTTTGCGCTGCGTTATTAAAGCTTAAAATGTGACCGCGATGATCAATGGTTACAATGCCATCTATGGCGGTCGATAAAATCGCTTCTAAGCGAGATTCGTTGCCCGTTTTTTCTTCAAGTAACATGCGGTAGCGCACCATGCCATTAATAATCGCAACAACCGCAGTTAAAATAATGGTTGCAAATACCACACTAATGGCAACAAAAGTAAGCTGTGAGCTATCACTACCATCACCAATTAATGGCGAAGTTGCGACAAATCGCGTAGCGGCCATCCCCATGTAATGCATGCCTGCAACTGCAAAACCTAAAATGGTGGCACTGAGCAATCGTGTTTGCGCAGCAGTAAAAGATGGAAAGTACTTACTGATATTAAAACGCGAATATAAAGAAATGAATGCCAGTACTACAGCGACTATGATTGATAGCCCAAATGTCAGTGGGTCGTAGCGTAACAAAGGACTTAATTGCATGGCAGCCATACCGCTGTAATGCATAGTGCCGATGCCAGCGCCAAGTAGGATAGATGGTATTATTAAACTAGCAATTGTATTGTTGCTTTTAACAAGTAATGATCCAGCTGCTAAGCAAGCGAAAAATGCAGGAATGAATGAGAATAAAGTGAGTATTGGATCATAACTAATATTTGTACAGAGTGAGAATGCGAGCATGCCAATAAAGTGCATACTCCAAATACCGCCAGCTAACACTAAGGAAGCTGTGGAGTTGGCCAATCTTTGATAACTTTTAAAGCGTGTTTCTTTAGCGAGATCAATTAGGTAAGCTGCAAAAAATGCTGCAAAAATAGCAGTTAAAACAGACAGTGTTACTAGGAATGGGTCATATACACCATTGATAATAAGGCTAGGATCTTGATCTGTAATAAAAAAAGCTGAAAGCATAACGGCTCAATTTAGTTTATTTCAGCGCTTAACGCTATCTGAAATTTATGTTGATAAAAGTTTAAACGCATGTGAGTGGCTTAGTTGTTATTTACATTTTCAACTATAAAATTTAACAAAATTAAAATCTTTGTAAAATCAAGTTACTAAGTTTTATTGGGCATAATGATAGCACTATTTATAACCAATTTTATAGCGACTATTTATCACTAACTAGTGATTTTTTTGTTTGTAAAATAGTCACCAGTTAACGTGTCATCCGTTTCACAAATACCACAACGAACAGCGCCAATGAAAAACTACCACAAAATGCTTCTATTGCGGCAATTAAGCGCGAAAAACCGACAGGTGTTATATCGCCATAGCCTAAAGTTGTAAATGTAACCACGCTAAAATAAACGCTATTTAACAGCGCTGATAAATTATCGCCCAATGATGCCCCAGTATTTAGCTGCATTAATCCTCTGGCATCCATCACGCCAAAGATAAAATAACACAGGGCACAGCAGATGATTAGTGACAAACTAAAGCGGATCACGTTTTCGGGCTTTTCGCCGTAGCCGCATAACATATCAATAAAGCTTGATGCCAACCGTTTTTTTGAGCCTTTAGGGTATTGCGCATGCCGCATCCTTAGCTCTTTATAAGTGAAATTGCCAGCCAATTCAAATAACCCTTGCTGCTCAGATGCTTTTCGTAAATTACGAAATATCTCTTCAGATTGTTCAAATAGGTCAAGTGCTGCAGTATGGTCGGCATCTTTTAACGCGGCTTTGGCTTGTTTTTCTTGTAATAATTCAGTGCCTAAATCTATGTTATCTATACGAGTGTTGTTGAGCTTTATACCCAACAGGTTAGTGTCTTGTAAATTACAATAATGTAGGCTGGCATCATGTAAAGTGGCTTTCATGAGCGAGCTGTGAGCTATTTTATTATTAAATAGGTGAGCGTGTGTTAACGTTGCGCGATAAAAATTGCTGTAGGATAAATCAAAACCATCTTCATCATCCTGCTTTATTAAGCTAAGTCCGGTGAGGTTGGCGCGTTGTAATTGTAACCCTTGTAATAATCCTCCTTTTTTTGCATAGCGTTCTAATTTTTGGGTGAGATCTAAACCTGACTTATCAAACTTTCCATCATGCCAAAAGCAGAAGCCTGAACCCATGTCAGTTTCTTGGCAATTATGGCCATCAGGAGAAGTATAATTACAACAAGGCTTATCTGGCATCTGTGACGTCGCTTTATTTAATTCCACTTAGTTATAGATTAGCAGTTATTTCGCAAGGTAATATAGCCACCCTGTAATTAGTTAAATGACTGTCGAACAGTTACAAGAGTCAGGTTTGTTTGAATATAAGTTAAAGCGTAGTCGTCGCCGCAAAACCGTGGCTATTAAAGTCCAGCAACAGAGTGTGACAGTGTATGCCCCTGTAGGGGTTGCTATTGAGGAGCTTGAGGGCTGGTTAGTGAGTAAAAGTGGCTGGATAAATGAGCAGCTCTATAAGCAAAGTCAGTTGCTTGATACACGCCAGTATCCTTTAAAAGATAATAGAGTTCTTGTTTTTGATCAGCCTATAACACTGGTGTATGGCACTGGAACACGTTGTGAGTGGCGCTTAGATAATAATCAGGCGCAGCCAACTTTGCAGTTAAATTTATCTCGACGTGTTAAACACCAGCACGCTATGTATCAAAGCCTGATTGAAGCTTTTTTACATGAGCAACTAGAAAGTTATATAGAAATGCGAGTACAACAGTATTGTATAAAAATGGCGGAGGCATTACCAAGCAGTATTCGTATTCATACTTATAAACGTCGTTGGGGGAGTTGTAATCGACGACGGGCGCTGACCTTTAATTTGTTACTTGCTAGTGCACCTCACACGATTATTGACTATGTGATTGTGCATGAACTTGCCCATTTAAAGTATTTAAATCATAGTGCTGCGTTTTGGCAGCGAGTAGGTGAGTTTTACCCTGAATATAAGCAAGCAACAACCTGGCTCAAAGAGCATGGTGCGGGTTTACAATGGGTGATTGAATAGCGTTAGGTTATTACAGATAAATGGAGTGATAACAAGGCATAAATTTTGACATCTAGTTGTTCTACATGAAAAATTTATAACGCAGTTAGCGCTTTATTTAGCCCGCTAGAATGGTTAAATATTTAAGTAGATTGGTATAAGGATAATACTTGAGAAGAAAAGTGGTGGAGGGAGCTGGATTCGAACCAGCGAAGGCTGAGCCGTCAGATTTACAGTCTGATCCCTTTGGCCGCTCGGGAACCCCTCCACACTAATTTTGTTACATTTGACCCCACTTAACTGAGCGATAGAAAAGTGGTGGAGGGAGCTGGATTCGAACCAGCGAAGGCTGAGCCGTCAGATTTACAGTCTGATCCCTTTGGCCGCTCGGGAACCCCTCCAATGCAACGGCGCTGATAATAGCAAAGTGAGTATTTAAGTAAAGAAAAAAGCTAAAGAAATAGCAAATAATGCCGATAAATATCTATTCCCTACTTTAATCGGCTAAAGTCTATGCAAATCGATGATTTGTTAATCACAGAGAGTCAACTTAATAATCGTCTTGCCAAAAGTGTGAGTGAATCACGCCGTGGTGAGTTTGCATTATTATTGGCAATGCTCTCACATGATGCGCTCGATTTTAGTCAGTTTCATTTACCTAAGACGTCCGTTGATACTCATGCGACAACACAAAGTGAAACTCAATTACGCAAATACTTAGGGGCAGGTCCTGAGCAAGCACTGGCACCTGCGCAATTTGATATGCTAATTGGACAACATAATGCGCAGCGATTACAGCAAGGGGGGATGGCGGATATTCGTTTACGCTCATGCCTTACACCTGAGCCATTAGTGATCCGCGATGATAAAAACCATATTCCACTGCTAGTAATTGATAACTGCGAACCCGTTGTACGCAAGCGTCATTTAAATAAAGAAAGCCAATTAGATCACCCACAAATGGATGCAGTTGCATTCTACGATAGCCTTAATAATGACGATCTCCATCAACCCTTGCACCTTGCACAGGCGTGATGTTAGGCTGATATCATTATCAGCAAGCAGATTTATTTACTTTCGGGTAAAAAAAGCATCCAAAAACTAAATGCAATTGCTATAATGACCGAAATGGCATTTCCAACTTACTTGGTGTAAATGTCATCATCATTAAATCAAGGTAATTAGGAACGTAATGAAGAAAACATTCACGCTGAATCATGAGAAAATCAAATACCCACGTATGGTAGATGCTGCAAAGCATGAAGTTAAAAAGTATTTGAAAAGAGAGCGTAACAAAACATTGCCAGTTGATGCTGATTACTGGGCATTTGATTGTAAATTTGGCAACACGGCCGAAGATGCACAAGTAGTACATGTTGCTGAAATCAGTAATTCAATTAGTGAGATTGAAAAGCAAGGCTTAGAATCTTTCTATGTTGAAATCATTGCGCGAGCTGCGCAACGTCAAGTGCAAGATTTTGATGATGAAGTTTAAAAGTAATTGATTTACTAAAGAATGGGCTGAATAGCCCATTTTTTGTGTCAAAAATAACCTAATAGGTACAGACTTTACGATCAAAATACTGCAAACTAGCCCTAAGACTGGATAAGAAAAACAATAAAAAGGATGCATATGCTTTACCCGCTACTAGTGGCTTTATATAGTTGTGGCGTACTAGTTACTACGTCATTACCGCTAAGTGCACAACACAATTGCCCCACGAGCTTGAAAGTCAACTCTGTTGTACAAAACGATTGGCATTACGCAACGGATGCCATTGGTAGCAGTGTACAAACAAAATCACAACTGATTAATGATGATCATATTTGGATCCAGTTTTCTCGTGTGCCACGGTTAAATGCTAAAAGTAATTCATGGGTTGAATTGATTTATGATTTACCAAATAAATCATTGGCAGCGGTGGCCACTATTGCACTGGAATATAAAAATATAAAAGCAGTACCGGCTTAGTCGTTAAATTGTCACAGCAAGATTATGGTGGGCTGGGGGATAAAAGTTATGCTCATTATCAACATAAGTTAGCGCCAGCTGATAATTGGACAACGCGGTGTTTTACATTAGATGATTTTTCGCGTCCTAGTTGGACACCTGTTGAATCAATTGATGTAGGTATGATACTGGAACATATCAATGCAATTTATTTAGTGCCGGATCTAACCGATGAGCACGGCGGCACAGCTACGATAAGTGTAAAATCCCTAACCTTGCTCCCTTAGTTTTTTGCAAGCTAAATTTATTGCACCGCACTATGCACGCACGTGGTGCAAAATAGTTTGTTATTATTTATAAAATAACATAGTGCATTGATTTTTATGTTTTTTTAAAGTTGGTTCTGTAATTGCTTTGGATCCTAATAATGTAGTTAGGAGCTCCAATTATGGCCAGAATGAGTTACATCAGTAGTGTTGAGCGTTATCAAGAGTATCAACCTGTTATTCATGAATTACTCGATTCAATTTTAGCAAGCCTTGCCGATGGCGTTAAAAAGCAACAAGATAACCGTCATTTAGTGGCTCAATATCCATTTTTGGAATTGCAGTATTGTTTAGATAAAAACGGGGTGCAGTTGGGCAACAATGTTTGTTTTAAACGCCAGTATATGAAAACCTTAAACAATCGGGGTGACGCACAAGATTTAAGTGAACGCCCTTATTTTCAAGATATTCAACAGCAATCACAAACTCGTTTTACTGCGCCCTATATTTCGATAGCGACAAATCACTTATGTATATCAGCAGTTAAAGCGCTTGATCACCCCCATGGCGAGCAAGCGTATTTAGTTATTGATGTATGCTTAACTCAATTAATTGAGTTTATTATGGGGGATCGTACTCGCGCAAATATGACGCCATTTTTTAAAGCTGGCTATGGCATTATTGTTAGCTGCTTATTTTGTTTAGTATTATTTTTACTTTATCGGGTATTTGGCGATATTTATAATTTACTCTTTACCACGTCGTTAGCAGAGGATCCGCTTGAGCCATTTAGTATTATTATTTTTATTACTTTAGCGTTAGCAATATTCGATTTGGGTAAAACCATTCTAGAAGAAGAAATTCTGATGCATAAAGACATCTTTAGGCACAGCTCTACACGGCGAACAATCACGCGATTTATTTCGACTATTTTGATTGCGGTGTCTATTGAAGCTTTACTAACCATGTTTAAAGCAGCACTGGGTCAATCTCAATACTTATTACCGGCTATTTACATGATGTTAGCAGTCGTTGGGTTATTAATTGCACTGGCGATTTATGTGTATTTAGGTGCTAAAGCAGAGACTTTGTTGTTGAGCACCCAGCGGCACCGTAAAAACGCGTAATGCATAAGTAATAAAAATGGCTTGTAGATTCAAGCCATTATGTTTATACAAGCGTAAGTGTTTTATCAACCACTTACATTAAGCATCGGCTAATTTTACACGTATTTTGCTTTTATCAACACTGGTTTGATTTAACGCTGTGATTGCTGCATTCGCTTCAGCATTGTCTGGCATCTCAACAAACGCGAAGCCTTTTGATTGGCCAGTTTCTTTATCTAGGACTAAATTACAGTTAGTAACTTTACCGTGAACGGTAAATAGTGTGCGAATATCGTGTTCGCTAGTGGTGCGTGCTAAATTTCTGACTAATAGTTTCATAATGAACTCTATTTAAAAATGACGGTGGTGATTGTCTCAAGTAATCTTGGTATGACCTAATGATTAATTACAAACCAGTGAAATAAAGTATAACAAGTATGAATTTGAGCTGCGTGACGATTTCTAGCTGGGTAAATTATAATGGTGGCTGTTGAACGGCTACTTTTAAAATGACAATATAAGTAAAACTTTAGTCAATAGTGGATCAGCATATGCAAATAGACACAGATAAAATAGACGACGCTGCATTAGCACTGATGTATTTAACCTTGCACGACCATTGCCGTGCATGGAAACAAATTGATTGGGACGTAACCAATCGGCTGCATGAAAAAGGTTTAATTGATAACCCAATTGGCAAAGCTAAATCAGTCGTATTGACCGAAGAGGGCTTAAAACAAGCAGAGTTATTATTTGAAAAGTTGTTTACGAAATAGTGTGTGTCGGCAATAAAAGGCTCTAAAAAGCGCTAGCTATAAAACTAAAAAAGGTCTAAAGTTAGCTCATATTTATGGTCATTTTGGTGAGTTATGAGACAAATATTAGCAGACTGTTCAGCAAGTATTTCAGAATTAAAGAAAAATCCGACAGCGTTATTAAATGAAGCTGATGGTTCAGCGATAGCTATTCTAAATCACAATAAACCAGCAGCTTATTTAGTACCTGCGCAAACGTATGAGTTCCTAATGGAACTGATCGACGATATCGAATTAGCAAAAATTGTCGAAAGTCGCAGAGCAGACTTATCAGAGGCGGTTGAAGTTAATATTGATGACTTATAAGCTCAAATTTTTACCCGCAGCGCAAAAAGAGTGGAACAAGCTTGCTCCACCGATAAAAAGTCAGTTTAAAAATAAACTCATAGAGCGTTTAGAAAATCCTCATGTACCTGCATCGAAACTGAGGGGTTTTGATAGCGTATATAAAATAAAATTGCGCACAGCAGGCTACAGGCTTGCCTATGAAGTGATAGATGATGAAGTTGTAGTATATGTACTCGCTATCGGCAAACGAGATAAAGATGCAGTGTATAAAAAGCTAATGAAGCGCTCAAAGTAAAGGTTCTACTGGTTTTATTACGTTTATGGTCAGTACAATTGTATATTTTGTACAAATTTAAATGTTGTTTTATTTATTCTCCGTTTATTGTCCCCAAATAAGTTCGTCTATTTTAATCAAGAAATCATTATATATTGTTTCGTTATTCAAGTTTGGTATTACCAATTTATGCTGGTTCATTGTTACTAATAATGATGAAATAATAAGGCGATGAACTTCAGCATAATAAAGAGGGTTAGTTCGTTTCACAGGAATTGGATGACAATCTTTAATAATTGACACTAAGTCTTCATCAGGAATACTCATAAAGGAATCATAAATAGGGTCCGTTTTACCTATGTGTTGTAGTTGACTAAAAGTTGAATTTATCCAATCCTTAGTTAATGACTTGTTTGGGATATTTGCTTTAACGTTTTTACATCTATCTGAGACTTCTTCGTAAAAGCTGTTAATAGGCTTACTCATTTCTATCGCATTTTTCAATTCTAATTCAGTAGGTTCATATTTACCCTTAACGAATCTGCCGGCTGACAAATATTCTTGAATTAAACCTTCGCAATAAATAGTAACATTTTTTTGCTTTTCAATTTGATTAATTCTTTTTTCAAATCTTTCATATAGCCGTGAAAAATCTTGAGATTCTATTTGTTCTCGTTGCGATGTAAATATTCTTTCACTTAACTCATTTGCTGCCTTTGCTATTTGGTAAGATTTAAAAGCAATCAAGCCAGTAACGATTGTTATTAAAAACATTAATAAGCTAATAATTGCTGAAAGAATATGTTCAGGTTTAAGTCCAAGCTCATTATCAACAATCAATGCACTAGGGAAAAAAAGCAGCTATGAAAACCAACATCAGCGTACAGCAAATAAGCATGGATATGGTATGGGAGTTGTGAGCAACTTTTTTAATGTGTGACATTTATTCTATCCTTGAAAAAGATTGAGTATTATACATTTAACTGTTGGGTTTCGTTGCACTCAACCCAACCTACGAATAAACTCGTTACCGCTTACCGCTTACCGCTTACCGCTTACCGCTTACCGCTTACCGCTTACCGCTTACCGCTTACCGCTTACCGCTTACCGCTTACCGCTTACCGCTTACCGCTTACCGCTTACCGCTTACCGCTTACCGCTTACCGCTTACCGCTTACCGCTTACCGCTTACCGCTTACCGCTTACCGCTTACCGCTTACCGCTTACCGCTTACCGCTTACCGCTTACCGCTTACCGCTTACCGCTTACCGCTTACCGCTTACCGCTTACCGCTTACCGCTTACCGCTTACCGCTTACCGCTTACCGCTTACCGCTTACCGCTTACCGCTTACCGCTTACCGCTTACCGCTTACCGCTTACCGCTTACCGCTTACCGCTTACCGCTTACCGCTTACCGCTTACCGCTTACCGCTTACCGCTTACCGCTTACCGCTTACCGCTTACCGCTTACCGCTTACCGCTTACCGCTTACCGCTTACCGCTTACCGCTTACCGCTTACCGCTTACCGCTTACCGCTTACCGCTTACCGCTTACCGCTTATTGCTTATTGCTATCCCTACAACTCCCATCAACACCACGACTATCCACACTGGTAAGTTGCCATATTGACTATAGATGCTGTCGCCTTGAATGAGCTTAACGTTCACTTTTAAGGTATCGGCTTCAAACTGTGGCATGCTGACTTGTGTTTGACTGATAGGGTCGTAAACACCACTGATACCATTGTTTGTAACACGTATTAGCGGGCGTTGTAATTCAAGGGCGCGCATGCGGGCTATTTGCATATGTTGGTGAGGGCCGTGGGAGGCACCAAACCAGGCATCGTTACTGACGGTAAATAAAATATCTGAATCATTGTGGTAATTACCACGCACTAAATCAGCAAAAGCTATTTCATAGCAAATGGCCGGTAAGATATTTAAGCCATTAGCGCGTAAGTTATTTTGCACTTTGTCACCGCGAGAAAATGATGACATGGGCAAATCAAATAAGGGAGCGATAGGGCGTAATATATCTTCAAACGGCACAAACTCACCAATAGGCAGTAATTGGTGTTTTTGGTAACGGTTTTTACCTAGGTATTGATAATGGCCATGCTCGTCGTCGTGCTCTTTATTACCAACTACAATCAAGGTGTTGAAGATAGCTTTAGTGTCGCGTTGATAGTCAACTATACCAGTAATGAGGGCGGTGTTGTTAAATGAAGCTGCGCTATCAAGACCGGCTAAATAGCTATCTGCAAGGGCTTCTATTTCCGGCACGGCGGCTTCTGGCCAAACGATTAAGTCTGCATCCCAATGCGGGCGAGTCATATCTTGGTACTTACTCATCGTGGTCCAAAATTCACTTGGGTCAAAACGCAGGTGTTGTTTGATATTGCCTTGTACCAATAAGGTACTAATGGTTTTGTTACTGTAGCTGTTAGTTCGCGTATAATGAGTAATACCAAACAATAAAGCGAGAGCCACTAAACTGGCTACTGCTGCTTTGAAGTCACGAGTAAACAGCAGGCGGTAGAGCGCAAAGCCAATAGCGATACAAACAAGGGTTAAGCCAAATTCACCAATCACTGGGGCAAGTTGATTTAATGGGCTATCGGTTTGCGTATAACCAAAGCTTAGCCAAGGGAAACCGGTCATTACCACGCCACGCAAATACTCGGTGATGGCAAAACCGCTGAGTAACAATAAACCATAGCTATTAGGGCCGCTGGCAAAGCGTGTGGCAAACATAAAGGCCAGTGCAGGGTAAATGGCGAGATAAGCGCATAACAACACCATTAGTAATATTGAGGCAATCAATGGCATACCGCCAAAGGTGGCAATTGAAACATGCACCCAGCTTATGCCTGCGCCAAACCAGCCAAGGCCAAATATAAAACCATATTTAGTGGCACGTTTGCTGGCTAACTTACCATATTGTGGTTTAGGTTTTGTCGTTTGAGTGGTGTAAATTGCCAGTGCTAAGCAGGCAAAGGTGAGGGGCCAAGCCTCAAAAGGAGCATAGCTGAAAGTTAAAAGAAGGCCCGCAACCAGTGCGAGCCATGCTTTTTTGTCTTTTGCTAAATTCAGGCAGTTAGTCAGAAATGTCTTCACTGTCGTTATCATCAGCCTTTGGCACAGTAACTTGTAATTGCAATAATCGGCGATTATCAGCATTAGTTACTTTAAATTGAAAGCCATCAATCTCAATAAGCTCACCACGACTTGGCATGTGACCAAAGGCGTGCAGTACAGTACCGCCTATGGTATCTGCTTCTTGTGTGCTGTAGCCGGTTTTAAAGTATTCGTTAAAATCATCAACGGGTGTAAGGGCTTGAACAACGAACACGTGTTTTGCAACTTGACGAATATCTTGTTGATCTTCTTCGTCGTGTTCATCTTCAATTTCACCGACGATAAGCTCAAGTATATCTTCGATTGTCACTAAGCCTGACACACCGCCGTACTCGTCAATAACTAATGCCATGTGATAGCGCTGTTGGCGAAATTCATTCAGTAGTGTATCGACACGCTTACTCTCTGGGACAACGACTGCTGGGCGTAAATAATTACGTAATGACGGCAGTAGTTCATCTTTGTTAAGAATAAGTGGTAGTAGATCTTTTGCCAGTAGAATGCCTTCAATGTGGTCCTTATCTTCACATACCACAGGAAAACGTGAATGTGTTGAATCGACCATCATTGGAATGAGTTCCTCCAGTGGTGCGTCTACTTCGAGAGTGATCATTTGTGAGCGCGGGATCATGATGTCTCGCACTTTTAACTCTGACACACCGAGCACACCTTCGATCATCTCTTTGGTTTCAGGATCAATGACATCCCGAACTTGCGCATCGGCAATTACTTCAGCCAGCTCTTCTCTATTCTGGGGTTCCCCTTGCAACATTTGGGTAATTCTACCCAACCAGGTCTTGCCAGAAGAACCCTGGCTAGTCTGCGAGTTATCGTCGCTCATTGCGTCTATTTGCTCCGTAAATTTAAATATCGTCCCGATATGGGTCTGCTATGCCTAACTCGGCAAGCAATTGCTTTTCAATGCTTTCCATCTCTTTCGCATCTTCCTCCTTTATATGGTCAAATCCAAGTAAATGCAAGCATCCGTGGATCACCATATGGGCAAAGTGGTCATGAAATGACTTTTCTTGCTCTATTGACTCAGCTAATACAATGGCTGGACATATCACTAAATCGCCAACTAAGGGCAATTCGATTCCTGCTGGCGCTTCGAATTCAAACGACAACACATTGGTTGGTTTATTTTTACCACGGTAGTCATTATTGAGTTGTTGGCTTTGCGCCTCATCGGCAATGACGATGCTCAACTCTGACTCATCACGGTATTGACTCAGAGCTTTGTTTGCCCATAGTGCAAATTGCTCAAGGCTAGGTAAGTTGTCAAACTCACAGGCTATTTGTAAATCTAATTCAGTGTTCACGTTATTACTCTTTAGTCGCAGCTTGCGTTTGCTCTTGATTAGCGAGCAAATCTTTAGCGCGTTGTTTTTCAGCGCGCTTTTGTCGCTCTGCTTCATCGTTGCGCTCATACGCTTCAACAATACGCGCTACCACAGGGTGGCGTACCACGTCTTGAGATTGAAAAAAGTTAAAGCTTATTTCATCTACATCACTCAGTACTTCTATAGCGTGACGAAGCCCTGACCGCGCACCGCGCGGCAAGTCAACCTGTGTTATATCACCGGTGATCACTGCTTTTGAATTAAAGCCAATCCGCGTTAAGAACATTTTCATCTGTTCAACCGTGGTGTTTTGGCTTTCATCTAAAATAATAAAAGCGTCGTTTAGTGTGCGACCACGCATAAAGGCAAGTGGTGCAACTTCAATTACATTTTGTTCGAGTAGTTTTTCAACTTTTTCAAAGCCGAGCATTTCAAACAATGCATCGTACAAGGGGCGCAGATAAGGATCGATTTTTTGACTTAAATCACCGGGTAGAAAGCCCAGTCGTTCACCCGCTTCAACGGCAGGACGGGTCAATAAAATCCGGCGTATTTCTTGGCGCTCTAATGCATCAACGGCCGCGGCAACAGCAAGGTAAGTTTTACCTGTACCAGCAGGCCCGATACCAAAAGTGATATCGTGACGGAAGATATTAGATACGTAGTGACCTTGGTTATCGTTACGCGGTTTAATTACACCACGGCGAGTTTTGATCATAACTTCTTTGCCATAAGCGTTCAGTTCATCTTGCTCAAGGGCATTTGATTCACTGATAGCAAGGTGTACTGTATTAGCTTCAATTTCAGTAATAACACCACGAATCGGCTGAGTCTCGACGTATAAGTCTTTGAGAATTTCCATTGCGGCAAACGCGCAGGTGGTTTTTCCGGTGATTTTAAAATAGTTGTCGCGATGAGTAATTTCAACACCTAAACGGCGCTCAATGTGCTTGATGTTTTCGTCAAACGGGCCACATAAAGATGAAAGACGTTTGTTGTCGGAGGGTTCTAAATAAATCTCTAATTTTTTTAATTGATTACTCAAAATTACTTCCTATTTTTATGTGCCAGCAAGGCTGGCACAGTAAGTGTCGCCTACGGAACGAATGTAGCGACACCAATCTCATTTGGCGTTGCTTGTGGTTCAGGCTGTGCTGCTTTACTTAAAATATCAGCAGGAGCAACCGCGCGGCGTAAGTTCATTTGCGATTCTGTACGAATTAAGTCACCACGTAAAGAGTTTGGTAGTGCTTCAGTGATACGTACATCAACAAACTGACCGATCACAGTGTGCGGGCCAATAAAGTTTACTACACGGTTGTTTTCAGTTCGGCCACGTAACTCCATTGGGTTTTTCTTCGATGGCCCTTCAACTAAGATACGTTGCTCAGTATTAAACATTTGGCGGCTAATTTGCTGAGCCATTTGGGTAATACGATTTTGTAACAGATATAAACGTTCTTTCTTTTCTTGTTCGCTTACATCGTCAGGTAAATCCGCCGCTGGGGTGCCAGGGCGAGCGCTGTAGATAAAGCTAAAGCTCATATCAAAACCGATATCGTTAATCAGGTTCATGGTGGCTTCAAAGTCCATTTTGCTTTCGCCAGGGAAACCTATGATAAAATCAGACGACATGCTTAAGTTAGGACGAATTTTACGTAACTTACGAATTGTAGATTTGTACTCAAGTGCAGTATGGCCGCGCTTCATTAAATTCAAAATGCGATCTGAACCACTTTGTACTGGTAAATGTAAATGATCTACAAGCTCAGGCACATCAGCATAAGCGTCGATGATATCAGGAGTAAACTCTACAGGGTGTGATGTGGTGTAACGAATGCGGTCAATACCATCAATAGCTGCTACATAACGAATCAGGTCAGAGAAATAACAAATTTCACCATCATGGGTTTCACCGCGATAAGCATTCACGTTCTGCCCTAGTAGGTTAACTTCACGAACACCTTGTTCCGCAAGCTGAGCAACTTCAAGTAAAACATCATCAAGCGGGCGGCTAACTTCTTCACCACGGGTGTAAGGCACCACGCAGAATGTGCAGTATTTTGAGCAGCCTTCCATAATTGAAACGAAGGCTGTTGGGCCATCAGCTTTTGGTTCTGGTAAGCGATCAAATTTTTCAATCTCTGGGAATGAAATATCAACCACAGAGCTGCCTTTATTGCCTTGTACTTGTTTGATCATTTCAGGTAAGCGGTGTAGAGTTTGCGGGCCAAAAATCACGTCTACAAATGGCGCACGTTGGCGAATAGAATCACCTTCTTGCGATGCAACACAGCCGCCAACACCAATGATCAGATCGGGTTTATCATCTTTCAATAATTTCCAACGACCTAGTTGATGAAATACTTTTTCCTGTGCTTTTTCGCGAATTGAACAGGTATTGAGTAGGATGACATCGGCATCCTCAGCTTCTTCGGTTAACTGATAGCCGTTGGTTGCATCGAGGAGATCCGCCATTTTCTGAGAGTCGTACTCATTCATCTGACAACCCCAGGTTTTAATATGCAGCTTTTTACTCATTGAAATATAGCCTCGTTTTCAATTCGGTAGTGGCACGATAGCGCGCTAAACAGGATAAGTGGCACGTTCGCTTACTTAAAGGACGCGTATTTTAGCTGGATACCCGCCCAGATCCAAGTATAGTTTTTATGTTTGTGGATTGATGTCAAACAAAGCGCCTTTAATAGCCGATTAAGATGAAACTCACTCGCACTTGCAAATAGAAGTACGATACAATCAAACACACTGAAAATAGCCAGATTAGTGATGTAAAAATGATGAAAAATAAGGTTATTGTTGTCGGCGGCGGGATGGTCGGTGCTGCTACTGCAGTAAAGCTTGCAAAACAAGGATGCCAAGTAAAGGTGATTGAGCAGCGCGTAATTAATGCCGCTGAGGTTCTTGCTAGCGACAAAGTTGATATTCGCGTATCGGCAATTAATCGTTTTTCAGAAAATTTATTAGATGAACTCGGTGCCATGGCTACATTGCGCGCGCATCGTCACGCACCTTATCAACAGCTCGAAGCATTTGAACGTTCGGGTGATAGTTTATTGTTTGATTGTCTTGATATTAATACCACTCATTTAGGTCATTTAATTGAAAATAACTTAATCCAAGCAAGTCTCTGGCAACAGTTTCCAGCGCATGATATTGAGGTGCTTGAGATTAGCCACCCGTTATCCGCGATTGAACAAGATGATCAACAAGTAACATTACATTACGCAGAACAACAGTTTTGTGCTGACTTAGTCGTTGCAGCCGATGGTGGGCAATCAATGTTACGCCAAAAAGCCGGTATTGGTGTTACAGGTTGGCAGTATGGCCAACATTGTATGGGCGTGCTTATTAAACTTGATGCTCCACAACAAGTAAAAACGTGGCAGCAATTTAAGCCCACCGGCCCCGTTGCATTTTTACCTATGCAGGCACCATACGCTAATCTTATTTGGTATGACGATAGCAGCAAATTACAGGGTTTAAAAAAACTACCTGCTGCAGAGTTGAAACAGCAAGTCCTAGATAACTTTCCCCCGCTTGTAGGAGATTTTGAGGTGATTGAACATGCTGTTTTTCCTTTGGCACGTCAACATGCAAACCATTACTCACAAGGGCGTATAGTGCTTGTTGGTGATGCAGCACACACTATTAACCCGCTTGCAGGGCAGGGCGTTAACTTAGGTTTTCAAGATGTTGTCGCGCTTGCTGATAAACTCAATAATGCTGACGATATCGGTGCTTCACAACATTTGCAACAGTATGAGCATACACGCCGTAAAGCAAACTTATTAATGATGAGCATGATGGATGCGTGTTATTTTGGTTTCTCCAACCAAGTGACACCATTACAATGGGCGCGTAGTCGCTTTTTAAAAATGGCAAATAACACCGGACTGGTAAAAAACTGGGTATTAAAGTATGCAATTAGTGGCAAAGTAGGCTAATACCAATCGACTTAAATATTTAACCATTCTAGCGGGCTAAATAAAGCGCTAACTGCGTTATAAATTTTTCATGTACGACTGCATGGATGCAGGAGGTAGAGCAATGCAGGAGCAATTGCCGAGAACAACTAGATGTCAAAATTTATGCCTTGTTATCACTCCATTTATCTGTCGCTATAAATGGTCAGTAACTTAACACGATTGGTATAAAAAGCGTCTATTAGCGATAGAGTGGGTGAAGGCTCACATTAAAGATTAAAGATTAAAGATTAAAGATTAAAGATTAAAGATTAAAGATTAAAGATTAAAGATTAAAGAAGGTTCTCTAGGAAGTTGGCTGGGATACCAGGATTTGAACCTGGGAATGCCAGGATCAAAACCTGGTGCCTTACCGCTTGGCGATATCCCAACTCTAAATTTGGATGAGTTTTAGTTCTAATTAAGAACATGGTGCGGAAGGAGAGACTTGAACTCTCACAACCGAAGTTACTGGAACCTAAATCCAGCGCGTCTACCAATTCCGCCACTCCCGCAGTTCTTTAATGCAGATTTCAATGTTTTGGAACCTAAATCCAGCGTCTAATTCAAGACCACTGCCAATTCCGCCACTCTCGCATCAATAGGGGTGCTGTTTATACTCGTAGCTAGAGTTATTCTTTCACAACACTCTTTGGTAGAAGAAGTTGGCTGGGATACCAGGATTTGAACCTGGGAATGCCAGGATCAAAACCTGGTGCCTTACCGCTTGGCGATATCCCAACTAAGAATTATTTGATAATTTGAGTTCTTATCAAGAACATGGTGCGGAAGGAGAGACTTGAACTCTCACAACCGAAGTTACTGGAACCTAAATCCAGCGCGTCTACCAATTCCGCCACTCCCGCAGTTCTTTAATGCAGATTTTAATGTTTTGGAACCTAAATCCAGCGCCTAATTCAAGACAACTGCCAATTCCGCCACTCCCGCATACAGTTTTTATACTCATAAAGAGTTATTCTTTAGCAACATTCTTTGGTAGAAGAAGTTGGCTGGGATACCAGGATTTGAACCTGGGAATGCCAGGATCAAAACCTGGTGCCTTACCGCTTGGCGATATCCCAACTAAGAATTGTTTGATAGTTTGAGTTCTTATCAAGAACATGGTGCGGAAGGAGAGACTTGAACTCTCACAACCGAAGTTACTGGAACCTAAATCCAGCGCGTCTACCAATTCCGCCACTCCCGCAGTTCTTTAAATGCAGATTTTAATGCTTTGGAACCTAAATCCAGCGTCTAATTCAAGACCACTGCCAATTCCGCCACTCCCGCATTATCTCTTTGAATTAATCAAAGAAATGGTAGTTATTTTAAACTCTTCATTGAGTGCAATTTAACTCTTGCAGAGCCAATTCTAAAAGAAGAAATGGTGGCTAAGACGGGATTTGAACCTGTGACCCCATCATTATGAGTGATGTGCTCTAACCAGCTGAGCTACTTAGCCATTGTTGGCTGGGATACCAGGATTTGAACCTGGGAATGCCAGGATCAAAACCTGGTGCCTTACCGCTTGGCGATATCCCAACAGAAAACAATTGATAATTTTAGTTCTTATCAAGAACATGGTGCGGAAGGAGAGACTTGAACTCTCACAACCGAAGTTACTGGAACCTAAATCCAGCGCGTCTACCAATTCCGCCACTCCCGCAGTTCTTTATGCAGATTTTAATATTTTGGAACCTAAATCAAGCGTCTAATTCAAGACCACTGCTAATTCCGCCACTTCTGCATATGTGTAATTAAACACATGGTAGTTATTTTAAACTCTTCATTGAGCAACAAAAAATAAATGGTGGCTAAGACGGGATTTGAACCTGTGACCCCATCATTATGAGTGATGTGCTCTAACCAGCTGAGCTACTTAGCCATCTTTTTTGTTAGCACTTCATCGCTGAGTGCGGGGCGTATTATGCTGATATGACCCAAATCCGTCAACACCTTTTTTGCAAAAAAACACTTATCAGGGTTTGTTTGCAGGAAAATTAAGCTAAGCGGCTATTTTTTATTAAAAACGGTGTTTTTTTAACTGATTTAACGAGACTTATTTTTTTAATGATAGAGGAGAAATAAAAAAGGCCCGTAAAAACGAGCCTTTAAAATTATTAACAGTGATAAGTTACAGTGGCATGTTGTTACACATTGAACAAGAAGTTCATTACATCGCCGTCTTTAACTATGTATTCTTTACCTTCTTGGCGCATCTTGCCTGCTTCTTTTGCACCACTTTCACCTTTATAAGTGATATAGTCATCAAAGGCGATAGTTTGTGCACGAATAAAGCCACGCTCGAAATCAGTATGAATCTTACCGGCAGCCTGTGGAGCCGTTGCGCCAATAGGAATTGTCCATGCACGTACTTCTTTAACACCTGCTGTGAAGTAGGTTTGTAATTGCAGTAGCTCATAACCACCGCGGATCACAAGGTTAAGGCCAGGCTCTTCAAGACCAAGATCAGCCATAAACTCTAGCTTATCTTCTTCATCAAGCTCAGAAAGCTCAGATTCTATTGCGGCACACACTGGTACAACAACAGCATTTTCAGCAGCAGCAATTTCACGTACGCGATCAAGGTGCGGGTTATTTTCAAAACCATCTTCGGCAACGTTAGCAATATACATTGTTGGCTTAATCGTTAAGAAGTTAACCGAACTAATGGCTGCTTTTTCTTCTTTAGTTAGTGCTAAAGAGCGCAACGTTAGGCCTTCATCAAGGTGTGCTTTTACTTTTTCAAGAACAGCATTTTGTTCTTTGGCGTCTTTATCGCCACCTTTGGCTTTTTTTGCATTACGGAAAATTGCTTTGTCAGCGCTATCCATATCGGCAAGTACTAGCTCGGTATTGATCACGTCAATATCATCTGCAGGATCAATTGTTCCCGCTACATGAATGACGTTTTCATCTTCAAAGCAGCGAACTACGTGACCAATTGCATCGGTTTCACGAATATTAGCTAAAAACTGATTACCAAGGCCTTCACCCTTTGATGCACCTTTTACTAGACCTGCAATGTCCACAAATTCCATACTGGTGGTTAGGATACGTTGCGGGTTAACAATTTTTGCAAGTTCGTCAAGACGAGGATCTGGTACCGGTACCACACCCGTGTTCGGCTCAATGGTACAAAAAGGAAAGTTAGCGGCTTCGATACCCGCTTTGGTTAATGCATTAAAAAGTGTTGATTTACCAACATTAGGCAAACCGACGATGCCACATTTGAAACCCATAGTTAAGATACCTTGTTTAGATCCGCTTAACCGATTATGGCTTAAACGAATGTAGTCTGTTTTGTGCTTTTAACACACCATCTTTTGCAAGTATTTCCATACAACGAACTGCTTCATCTACTGCGGCATCCATTTTTTCTTGGTCTTCTTTGGCTGCTTTTCCAAGCACCCATCCGGTGACCATTTCACGATGTCCAGGATGACCAATACCAACGCGCAAACGCATGAAATCTTTTTGATTTGCCATTTTTGCAATAATGTCTTTTAAGCCATTATGGCCACCGTGTCCGCCACCTTTCTTTAATTTGGCAACACCGGGTTCTAAATCCATTTCGTCATGGGCAACTAAAATGCTCTCAACAGGGATTTTGAAAAAGTTGGCTAAACTACCGACTGCTTTACCACTTAAATTCATATAAGTGGTGGGGATCAGTAATTTGAATTCTTGACCTTGGATGATCACTTTACCTGTAAGGCCGTGATACTTAGGCTCGTGTTTTAGCGTACAGTTGTAGCGTGCAGCGAGTTGCTCGATGAACCAAGCACCTGCATTGTGGCGAGTGTTTGCGTATTCGGGGCCTGGATTAGCCAGGCCCACAAGCATTTGAATAGAATTCAAGGTGCAAACCTTAAAAATTATTCTGCAGCTTCGTCTTCAACTGGCGCAGCTTTGTTAGCTTTGATAGTTACGATAGACTGGTCGTGATCAGCACCTTTCGCTAAATCAACAGATGAAACACCTGCAGGAAGTTTAACGTCAGAGATGTGTAGTGAATCACCAGCAACTAGGCCAGATACGTTAACTTCAACGAACTCAGGAAGTGACTTAGGAAGACACGTGATTTCGATTTCAGTTAATTGGTGAACTACAGTGTTACCTGCTTTAGTTACTACGTCTTCACCGATGAAGTGAACTGGCACTTTAGTGTGAAGTTTGTGAGCAGCATCTACACGTTGGAAGTCAAGGTGAGTGATTTTTGGCTTGAACGGGTGACGTTGGATATCTTTAAGGATAGCTTCAACTTTTTCACCAGCGATATCAAGAGTAAGAATGTGAGTGTAGAAACCTTCACTTTCTTGTGCTTTGATAATGTCTTTGTGTTCAAAAGTAAGTGATGCAGCTTCTTTGTCAGCACCGTAAAGGATAGCAGGAACTTTATCTTCACGACGTAGGCGGCGGCTCGCACCTGTACCTGTTTCTGTGCGTAATTCTGCATTAAATGTATATGTTTCGTTAGACATGATGTCTCCAATAAATAAATAGTGTAGGGCCTTTGCGACCAAGGTCCCTAGCCAAAAGGCGCGCTATCATACCACCACCATCAATTAAAAGAAACACGACAGATAAAAAAAGCGCCAATGAGGCGCTTTAATAAGTCAGTATACAATGTCACTACACGGCTTAGTGTTCGAACATCGCAGAGATTGACTCTTCATTACTAATACGACGAATCGTTTCCGCTAACATGTCTGCAAGTGTTAACACTTTAATTTTATCAATTGCTTTTAATTCAGCAGACAGTGGAATTGAATCAGTAACAATTACTTCATCAATAACAGAGTTACGAATATTTTCTACGGCTTTACCAGAAAGTACAGGGTGGGTTGCGTATGCAAATACACGCTTAGCGCCATGTTCTTTAAGTGCTTCAGCTGCTTTACATAAAGTACCGCCAGTGTCGATCATATCATCAACGATAATACAGTCACGACCTTCAACGTCACCAATAATATGCATAACTTGAGAAACATTCGCTTGTGGACGACGTTTATCAATAATTGCAAGGTCGGTATCGTTTAAAAGCTTAGCAATAGCACGAGCACGCACTACGCCGCCGATATCTGGTGATACAACAACAACATCATCAAACTGACGCTCTTTCATATCATCAAGTAGCACTGGGCTACCAAATACGTTATCAACTGGTACATCAAAGAAGCCTTGGATTTGCTCAGCGTGTAAATCAACCGTAAGAACACGGTCAACACCTACACTTGATAAGAAATCGGCAACAACTTTTGCTGTGATTGGCACACGGGCAGAACGTACTCGACGGTCTTGACGTGCATAACCAAAATAAGGAATGACGGCTGTAATACGACCTGCAGATGCACGACGTAAGGCATCAACCATAACGATAAGCTCCATCAAGTTATCGTTTGTAGGGGCACAGGTTGATTGCACAATAAAAACATCCGAGCCACGAACATTTTCATTAATTTGAACACTGATCTCACCGTCGCTAAAACGGCCAACAACAGCATCGCCTACTTCAATATATAAACGTTTTGCAACTTTTTGAGCTAACTCAGGTGTTGCGTTACCAGCGAAGAGCTTCATGTCAGGCACGGTAGGGTTCCTCAGGCACTGAATTTTTGGACTAATAAGTGATACATAAAGTACTGCTTATTAACTTAAACTAATTTACTTGTACGTTACTTCATTGCTTAAATGAATAGCGTTCAACTGCGTATGGGCAGGAGAGATATTAACGCTGCTGGCAATAAAACCGTCCCAATTATGGGGGAGATTTTCAAGAACATGTTGTGCTTCTTTTTGCGTGGCAAATTCAACAAAACAGCATGAACCTGTGCCAGTCATCTTCGACGGAGCGTATTTTAGCAACCACTGGAGGGTCTTTTCAACCTCAGGGCAGAGCTTTTTGACTAAAGGCTCACAATCGTTGCTTAATGTTTGCTGTTGCCAATCACCTTTTAGCTTCGGTGTATCACGTTTTAAATCGGGGTGAGTAAATATTTTGGCTGTGCTTACATGTTCACTAGGATGAACCACACAATACCATTTTGACGGCAGCTCAACATCGAGCAACTTCTCGCCAATACCTTGAGCTAGAGCGCTTTTGCCATTTATAAATACAGGCACATCGGCACCTAGCTGCACCCCCAGTTCTGCTAATTCAAGCAGCGATAATTGGCAGTGCCATAATTTATTAAGCGCTAAAAGCGTGCTTGCTGCATCGGAAGAACCTCCGCCAACACCGCCACCCATAGGCAAAATTTTAGTTAAATTTATTTTTGCACCCTGCGATGAATTGGTGTGTTTTTGTAATAAAACAGCCGCTTTATAGATTAAATTATCTTGCAGGGGGATATCAAAGGTATCGCCTGTGATTTCAATCTCTGTTGTTTCACTCAAAGTAAAGGTGAGTTGATCGCCATAATTTAAAAATGTAAATAGGGTTTCAAGCTCATGATAGCCATCATCACGGCGACCATTTATGTGTAAAAATAAATTCAGTTTTGCCGGAGCGAGTAAAGAAAATGAAGTCATAGTGTGTTTATTTATGTTAGTCAAAGTGCCACTCATAGAGTTGAATTTTTATTTTAATATCGCGGTGTTTTAAAGTCAGCTTTTTCGGCAGCCAAAAACCGGCATATTGTTGGTAGTCAGCGTAATTGATTTGCCATTGAGCACCATCCGCTGCATGCCAAGTTACGCTCTTTGCGCGACCAAGTTCATCAACCTGTAGGCTTGAATCAATAACGGTGCCTTTTAACCAGTCATCAGCCCTGTCCATTGGGATGGTAAACCCTGTAAGTCTCGCAAGGAGACGTGATGCGTTTACATCATGATAAACTTCATCATCGTATTCAAGTTCAGCACCGTCACTATTTTGAGTTAATGCCAAAACACGGGTACCGATAAAACTAGTGAGAATTAATTGGTTTAATGCTTCCTGTTGTTGCCAATTTAAATTAGCAGATTGGCGTTCATCTGGGCTAATAAAGGCGAGTTTACCTTCTACTTGCCAATTGCTTTGTTGTGATAATTGCGACTTCCAGTCATCATAAAGGGCTGTTTGTGGCTGAATTTGCTGCGCGCAACCACTTAAAAATAAAAAAAAGATGAGTAAAATCAAATATAGTCGAATCAAATGTCGTTCCTTACTTTCCATATTCCGCTGATTTTTGGTAAAATTATCGTCTTTCACGCACGGCTTAGCAATATTTGGCACTTATGACCATAGTAGCACTTGGTATTAATCATAAAACCGCATCTGTAGAATTACGAGAAAAGGTTGCCTTTTCGCCTGAGCAATTGTCAGAAGCATTACAGCAACTGAGTGATCACGATCAGTTTAATGAAGCGGTTATAGTGTCAACCTGTAACCGAACAGAAATCTATTGTAGCCTTGCCCAGCAAAATTCCCAAATACTGTTGCAATGGTTAGCCAGTTTCCATGGTTTGGATGAATATGAACTGAGCAGTAATGTATATTGCCATCAAGATAACGAGGCGATTAATCATTTAATGCGGGTTGCGTGCGGACTCGACTCATTAGTGCTCGGTGAACCGCAAATACTGGGGCAAATTAAGCAAGCTTATAATAGTGCTAAAAATCATAACTCAGTCAGCGTAGTGTTTGATCGCTTGTTTCAAAAAACGTTCTCGGTCGCAAAACAAGTACGTACTGAAACGGATATTGGTGCTAGTGCGGTATCGGTAGCGTATGCTGCGGTTAATTTAGCCAAACATATATACGGTAAATTAGATAAAACGAAGGTATTGTTAATTGGTGCTGGCGAAACCATAGAATTAGTTGCTAAACATTTATATCAAAATGATCCGCAACAGATCACAGTAGCCAATCGCACCATTGAACGAGCGCGTTTATTAGCTGAGGAAGTGAATGCAGATATCATTGCGTTAGCGCAATTACCAGAGCGTTTACATCAAGCTGACATTGTAATTAGCTCGACAGCCAGCACATTACCGATAATTGGTAAAGGTGTAGTTGAGCAAGCACTTAAACAGCGCCGTAATAAGCCTATGTTATTTATTGATATTGCAGTGCCGCGTGATATTGAAAGTCAAGTGGGTGAATTAGATGCTGCCTATTTGTATTCGGTTGATGACTTACAGACAATAGTAAGCGAAAATATCGCCTCAAGAGAGCAAGCCGCCGATGAAGCGCAGGATATTATAACTGAGCGCTGTACCGAATTTGTAATGTGGATGCGTTCTCTCGACTCTGTCGACTTGATCCGTTCATATCGTCAAGATGTACATGATATAAAGTCTGAACTGGTTGATAAGGCAATTAGCCAATTAAATACCGGTAAAGACGCAGAAAAAATTATTTTAGAGCTGGCCAACAAATTAACCAACCGTTTGATGCACGCACCTACCCGTGCAATTCAAGATGCGGCAAAAAAAGGTGAAGTTGCTCAGTTAAGCCAATTAAAGAAAATGTTAGGTATTGATCAGGAATAGCAGTTACATGAAAGAGTCCGTATATCGTAAGTTAGAAACCTTAGTTGAGCGTTATGAAGAAGTACAAGCGCTGCTAAGTGACCCGTCTGTGATCAGCGATCAAAATCGCTTTCGTACACTTTCTAAAGAGTATTCAGAGTTAGAAGAAATTGTTAAAGCATTCCTTGCCTATCAGCAAACACAGGATGATGTAGCAACGGCTGAAGAAATGCTTAAAGATTCAGATCCTGACATGCGAGAAATGGCGCAAGAAGAATATAAAGAAGCGAAAGCACAGATTTTGGCAATTGAAGAGCAAATACAAGTGCTGATGTTACCAAAAGATCCACGAGACAATAATAACGTATTCTTGGAAGTTCGTGCTGGAACAGGTGGTGATGAAGCGGCAATTTTTGCCGGTGATCTGTTTCGTATGTATAGCCGTTATGCAGAAACCAAAAAATGGAAAGTGGAAGTGGTCAGCACCAATGAAGGTGAGCATGGTGGTTATAAGGAAGTTATTGCAAATATCAGTGGTGAAGGGGTGTACGGTCAACTTAAGTTCGAGTCAGGTGCGCATCGAGTACAGCGTGTACCAGAGACCGAATCACAAGGGCGCGTTCATACATCAGCCTGTACAGTGGCGGTGATGGCTGAAATTCCGGAAGCTGAAGCAATTCAAATTAATACAGCAGACATAAAAGTTGATACCTTCCGCGCCTCAGGTGCTGGGGGCCAGCACGTAAATAAAACAGACTCAGCTATTCGTATTACTCATTTACCAACGGGAGTTGTGGTTGAGTGTCAAGATGAGCGGTCACAGCATAAAAACCGTGCGAAAGCGATGTCAGTCCTTGCTGCACGCCTGCAACAAGCTGAAGATGAAAAACGCCACGCTGCAGAAGCTTCCGAGCGTCGTAACTTAGTTGGTAGTGGCGATCGTTCAGAGCGTATTCGTACTTATAATTACCCGCAAGGACGTATAACTGATCACCGTATTAATTTAACACTGTATCGTTTAAATGAAGTTGTAGCAGGTGATTTAGGCTGTGTTATCGAACCATTAATGCAAGAGCATCAGGCAGACTTACTTGCTGCGATGGGTGATGAATAATTGTGACAGACACGGTTGAAAGCGCTGTAACACGAGCTACTTTGTTGTTGCAAAGTAGCAGTGATAGTGCAAAACTTGATGCGCAAGTGTTATTACTCGATGTGTTACAAAAACCTCGAAGTTATTTATTTAGTTGGCCAGAACATCATCTTAGTGATGCGCAACAACAGCAATTTGACGAGTATTGTCAGCGGCGTTTAAATGGCGAACCAGTAGCTCACATTACGGGGTTGCGGGAGTTTTGGAGCTTGCCTTTGCAAGTTAACCCAACCACCTTGATCCCGCGTCCTGATACTGAAACACTGGTAGAGCATGCTCTAGGTTTAGCTCTCCCCACAACTGCCAAAGTACTTGATTTAGGCACTGGTACTGGCGCAATAGCCCTTGCATTGGCCAGCGAAATGCCTGATTGGCAAATAACTGGTGTTGACAGAGTGGCTGATGCAGTTTCACTGGCGAATACAAATAAACAGCGATTGGGTTTTACTAACGTGAACTTTGTGCAAAGTAATTGGTTTAGTCATGTTGCTGCACAACAGTTTGATTTAATAGTTAGTAACCCGCCGTATATTGAACATGATGATATTCATTTAAGCCAAGGTGATGTGCGTTTTGAACCGCTATCTGCACTGGTGGCCGATGATGACGGAATGGCAGACATTAAATATATTATTACTCAAGCTCGCGATTTTTTAGCCCCAAATGGTACGCTTTTAATTGAGCATGGATATCAACAAAGTACTAAAGTGCATAGTTTTTTTGCACAAATGGCGTATACAAATATACTTACAGTTAAAGATTTAGCAGATAATGATCGTGTAACGCTTGCACAGTGGCCTGGATAACTATAAAAATTACGGTGCGAGAGCAGCATAAATGCCTTTGAGGACTCAGTATGATGGATGATTTTTTATTTTCGGACGAACCGCAAGAAGAGGTTTGTGAAGTGATAAAGGGAACATGGAAAGTTATTATAGTTGATGATGAGCCCGAGGTTCATGCTGTAACAAAGCTAGCATTAAGTGATTTTGAATTTCAAGATAAACGTTTAGAGTTTATTAGCGCATACTCAGGCAGTGAAGCGAAGATACAAATAGATGAAAACCCAGATGCAGCCGTGGTGCTACTTGACGTAGTAATGGAAACCGATGACGCAGGTTTAAAAGTTGCGCAATACATTCGTGAAGTTGCAAAAAATAATCATATTCGTATTATCCTTCGTACAGGCCAGCCAGGCCAAGCTCCAGAACGGCAAGTTATCGTTAACTACGATATTAATGACTACAAATCTAAAACGGAACTCACAGCACAAAAGTTATTTACAGTGGTAATGTCGAGCCTGCGTTCTTACCGTGACATTTTATCAATTGAGCAGTCTCGCCAAGGGCTTGAAAAAATAATAACAGCATCCAGAGATATCTTTTCAGCCCATTCACTTGATCACTTTATTGAAGGGGTAATGCAACAACTAACGTCGTTGTTAGGCACTGTTGACCAAGCCATGTATGCAACGAGTTTAGTCGCAGGAAATCCACAAGATAATCAACATAAGTTGGTCGTTTTTTCTGGACGAGGCGATTTTGAGCGCAGTGAAGGTAAAGCAATTGAAGAAGTGCTTAATACGGAGCAACTTTCGGCGTGTAGACAAGCGCTCAGAGATAAAACCATAGTTTATAAAGATAATTATCTGTTTGCATACTGTTGCAGTGAGCATAACCATAATTCAATGTTATTTATTTCTGGGATCCCTAAATATTTAACAGACACACAGCGGCATTTAATTGAGATATTTTCGCAAAATGTACAACTTGCGTATGAGAATGTGCAATTGCAATCGGAAATTGAAGCGACTCAACAAGAACTCGTACTTCGTTTAAGTGAAGCGCTCGAGCAGCGCTCTACTGAAACAGGGAATCATGTTAAACGGGTTTCACATATTTGTAATACATTAGCTTTGGGTTATGGCTTATCAAAGCGCGAGGCAGAGCTTGTGCGCTTAGCTTCGCCATTGCATGATGTTGGTAAAGTCGGTATTCCAGATGCTATTTTAAATAAGCCCGCTAAATTGACCGATGAAGAGTGGGAAGTGATGAAAACTCATACCCAAAAAGGCTATTTAATTCTACAAGGTTCGCGCCGAGAAATTGTTAATGCGGGAGCTGAGATTGCACGTGATCACCATGAGAAATGGGATGGTACGGGTTACCCACAAGGGCTTAAAGGTTTTGATATTCATGTGTTTGGACGCATTGTCGCACTTGCTGATGTATATGATGCACTACGCCATAAACGCTGTTATAAACAGGCGTGGACTGTTGATGATGTCGTTCATGAAATTAACCAACAAAAAGGCAAGCACTTTGAGCCTAAGTTAGTTGATGTGTTTAATGCACACCTTGAAGAACTTGAACAAATATTGGCGCGTTTTCCAGATTAAAAATTTTTAACATTAATGAGTAGTTAGGGGCATATGGATTATTTAGCAGTAAAACACACACACATGGCAATCGCAGTTTTAAGCATTGTTTTATTTTATATTCGTTCATTTTCTCGATTAGGCAGTGGTGCTATCGCTAAAAATAAATTGGTGTTTATTGGCAGTCATGCCACAGATACCTTGTTACTTATTTCAGCCATCAGTTTAATGGCGATTGCTAAAATAAATCCGCTAGAACAAATGTGGTTACTCGAAAAAATTGTACTTGTAATTGCTTATATCGCTTTGGGCATTATTGCCAGTAAACAGCAAAAAACCAACGTTAAAGTGTTGTTTTTAGTTGCAACAACAGTGGTGATAGCACTAATTGGTAAATTGGCTGTTACTAAAACGGCTTTATTTCTTTAAAGTTATGATTGTGCAATGGCTATTTCTTGCCTTTGCACAGTAAACTTAACTACGGCGTTGGTATCTGCTTTAAAAACTAGGTAAACTAGTCGTTCATTTTCTATTTAAGATGTTGCCGTATAAATGACCACCCCTTGGTTTGAAGATCAAAATGAACCCTATCAAGATGAGGCTTTTGACACATTCGCACCCCAAGCGTTGTATCGTTGCATCAGCGCTGAAGCGAAGTGGGATCCCCATGCCGATTTAAGTGATAGCTTTGCCACCTTAAACGACTTTGAAACGCAAGTCACCGAACTGTGCCAACAACACGACGACATTCACGATCGTTTTGACGCGATAGTTGACATGTTTTTTACGCAGTGGTTATTTAGCGTGTCTAGCCTGAAAGTTCCCGAATATACCCTTAATAGCTTTAGCTATATGTTAAGTATGCGCAGTGGCTCAGAAACTACGTTAGCAATTTTACTTTGCCACTTACTTAATCATGCTGACTTTGATGCCAATGTGACAATTAATAATAGTGAAATAAATGTCCATGTTGCCATCAGTGATGAAGAAGGGTATTTGTTGGAGCCAAGCTCTGGGCAGCAAAGTTGGTATATCATTCCTGAAAACGCCAGTGAAGAAAATGGTGATGAGCAAGAGCCTCTTGAGCTTATTTTTGACGAAGAAGTGTACAAACTTTATTTAGCGCAACAAAAGTGGGCGTTCATTTCGAGCAATAAGTTTGGTCATGCTTTGAGCTGCGTTGAGATGTTAATGGAGCTAATAGGCGATGACCCGTACGAAAGGCGCGACAGAGGCTATTTACTTAACCAGTTAGATTGTCCGAAAATGGCACGTGACGACTTACAATTTTTTATCGATGAGTGCCCAGATGATCCTGCGATTGAAATTATCCAGCATCAACTTGAAGAACTTGAAGATAATCACAAAACTCACCATTAACTTTTTAAGGAATTTACATGGCTGACGCCCATACGGCCCTGATCACCAATGACGCAGTTGTCTTTGGTTTACTCGCAGTAATATTAGGCTTTATTTTTAAAACATCGAACAGTCAAAATAGTGCACTGAAAAAGTTTTACAAATATGTCCCAGCATTGCTACTGTGCTATTTTTTACCCTCACTACTTAACACGTTTGGCATTGTTGATGGTCATTCATCCAATGTGTATTTTGTTGCATCACGTTATTTACTGCCTGCTTGTTTAATATTACTGACTATAAGTATTGATTTAAAAGCGATTATTAACCTAGGTCCAAAAGCATTAATTATGTTTTTAACCGGTACTGTGGGGATTGTTATTGGCGGCCCCCTGGCTATTTTGGTCATGAGTGCAGTGTATCCGGAAGCTGTTGGCGGCCATGGTCCAGATGCAGTATGGCGTGGGATGACGACCATTGCAGGTAGTTGGATTGGTGGTGGTGCAAACCAAGCGTCGATGAAAGAGATGTTTGAAGTAGGGGGTGATATATTCTCTGCTATGGTTACGGTTGATGTGATCGTCGCTAATTTATGGATGGCAGTATTACTACTAATGGCTGCTAATCACAAAGCTATAGATGCAAAAACTGGTGCTGATACTAGCGCAATTGAAGAGTTAAAAAACCGGGTTGAAAAATACCAAGCAGAGCATGCCCGTATGCCAACAATGAATGATTATATGATGATCATTGCTATTGCATTTGGTATTACTGGACTTGCTCATTTTTGCGCCGACTTCTTAGGGCCTTATTTTGGGGCTAATTTCCCATGGGCACAAGAGTACAGCTTAAACAGTAAATTCTTCTGGTTGATCGTAATTTCGACGACCATTGGTATTACATTGTCGTTTACTAAAGTGCGCCACATTGAAGCGTTTGGAGCATCAAAAGTCGCCTCTTGCTTTTTATATATTCTCGTTGCTTCTATTGGTTTGCATATGAATATCACTGCAATAGTCGAATCGCCAATGTATTTTGTGATAGGTTTAATTTGGATGCTCACCCATGCCAGCTTAATGTTAATTGTTGCTAAAATAATTAAAGCACCGTTATTTTATATGGCGGTTGGTTCGCAAGCGAATGTCGGCGGCGCTGCATCAGCGCCTGTAGTGGCATCAGCATTTCACCCGTCGCTTGCACCAGTTGGCGTGTTACTAGCCGTACTTGGTTATGGCGTGGGGACTTACATGGCGTATATTTGTGGATTAATGATGCAAGCAGTTGCACCTTAAGGAATGAAAAATGAATAACCATTTAATAAAAATTAATGATATTGAATTGGCAAACGAAAAGCCGTTTGTACTGTTCGGTGGCATGAATGTTTTAGAATCACGCGATCTAGCGATGCGTATTGCTGAGCATTATGTTGAAGTGACCACTAAGCTTAATATTCCTTATGTGTTTAAAGCCTCGTTTGATAAGGCAAACCGCTCATCAATCAACTCATATCGTGGACCGGGTATGGAAGAAGGTTTACGAATTTTTGAAGAAATTAAAAAAACCTTCAATGTACCTTTGATCACCGATGTGCATGAACCACATCAAGCCGCTCCCGTCGCTGAAATAGTTGATATTATTCAATTACCGGCCTTTTTAGCACGACAAACTGATTTAGTAGTAGCAATGGCGAAAACTGGTGCGATTGTTAACGTTAAAAAACCGCAGTTTTTAGCCCCACATGAAATGCGTCACATCATTACTAAATTTAATGAAGCGGGGAATAACAATGTTATTCTGTGTGAGCGTGGCTCGAGTTTTGGTTATAACAACCTAGTGGTTGATATGCTTGGCATGGATGACATGAAGCCAATGGCGCCGGTTATCTTTGATGCAACGCATGCATTACAACGCCCAGGCGGACGTGCAGATTCAGCGGATGGTCGCCGTGCACAAGCGGCAGAACTTGCCCGTAGCGGTATGGCATTAGGTATTGCCGGTTTATTTATCGAAGCGCATCCAAATCCTAATGAAGCGAAATGTGATGGCCCATGTGCATTGGCTTTAAGTAAGCTGGAAGGCTATTTAAGTCAAATGAAAGCGGTTGATGATTTAGTTAAAAGCTTTGCACCGCTTGATACAAGTGCCAGCGATTTATAATGCGTGATTCATAAATAGTTAAAAAGCGGCTTAGGTCGCTTTTTTATTGCCTTGAATATATAATTCACCCATAAGAAAAACTAATTCTAAGTTTGGTTGCTATGTCTCGTCGTGTTCCCCCATTAAACGCCTTAAAAGCATTTGAAGCTGCAGCTCGTCACTTGAGCTTTACCAAAGCGGCGGAAGAGTTATATGTCACGCAGGCGGCGGTGAGTCATCAAATTAAAACCTTAGAAGAGCACCTTGGTTTAAAGCTTTTTCTACGCAAAAATCGTTCATTACTATTGACCGAAGAAGGGCAAGGGTACTTTTTAGATATTAAAGAAATATTTACTCAGCTTATTGATGCCACAGAAAAGTTGTTAGCACGTGGCGCAAAAGGGTCATTAACAGTCAGTCTAACCCCAAGCTTTGCTATTCAATGGTTAGTACCGCGATTGAGCTTATTTAATGAATTGCACCCTGAAATTGATGTGCGAATAAAAGCCCAAGATCAAGATGAAAACTCACTGACTGATGATGTCGATGTTGCTATTTATTATGGACGTGGTCATTGGAGTGGGGTGCAAACCCATAAACTTCATACCGAATATTTAGTGCCGCTGTGCAGCCCCATGCTATTAACTGGGCCAAAACCATTAAATCAACCCAGTGATCTAGCGCATCATACTTTATTGCATGATACCACGCGAAAAAATTGGAAAACCTGGATGAAAACCGCAGGTGTACGCAACGTGCAAGTAAACCAGGGGCCCATTTTTAGCCACTCATCCATGGTGCTACAAGCCGCCGTACATGGCCAAGGTGTTGCTATTGGCAATAGCGTACTTGCTAAACCCGACATTGACGCTGGACGCTTAGTCATTCCATTTAATCATAGTTTAGAAAGTAAAAACGCTTACTATTTAGTCAGCCGCGAAACGCAATCTGAGCTAGGTAAAATCGTGTCGTTTAAAGAATGGATGTTAAGCCTAGTTGAACAAGAGCAAGAGTATTAAATAATGATTGAATGGATCAAAAGTAAGTCACCCGCGAAAGCGCAGTTTATGTTTGCCCACGGTGCGGGTGCAGGAAGTGATTCTGAATTTATGCAACAGATTGCGCAATTAATTGCAGCGCAGGGTATTGATGTTGGCTTGTTTGATTTTGAATATATGCAAATCGCCAAGCAAACTAACAAACGCAGACCACCGGATCGGGCTCCTAAATTACTGGATTATTTTGAGCGAATATTAACCATGGCACAGCCTGAACTACCGCTGTTTATTGGTGGTAAGTCGATGGGCGGGCGTATGGCATCAATGCTTGCCAGTGAAGCGCGAACCTCAACACCGGCCATTGCAGGTGTATTGGCATTTGGTTATCCATTTCATCCACCAGGTAAGCCTGACAAGTTACGTATTGATCACTTTGGTAAAATAGCGTACCCGTTTATGGTGCTCCAAGGTGAGCGAGACACATTTGGCACCCGTGAAGAGTTAACTCAGATGCAGCTTGATAAGCGTCCTGATTTTGTGTGGCTGCCAGATGGCGATCATTCATTAAAACCACGTAAACGCAGTGGTTTTACGCAAGAAGGCAATCAGCAAATCGCGGCAGATCAGGCGGTGAGTTTTATTAAGCAGTATATTTAGCAGGAACAATTATGATTAAACTATTTTTAATGGCAGGTAGCTTATTTTGTATGCTGGCTGTGGTGTTGGGTGCATTCGCAGCCCATGGTTTAAAAAGCCGAGTGTCTGAATACGCAATTGGCGTATTTAAAACTGCGGCAGAATATCAGATGGTGCATGGCCTTGCGTTAATTGCGGTTGCCATTTTAATTAAGTGGGGAATTAACTTAAGTTGGGCTGGTTGGTTTATTATCACAGGTATTGTGCTTTTTAGTGGCAGTTTATATTTATTAGCAATCACTGGACAAAAGTGGCTAGGGCCAATTACGCCGCTTGGCGGAGTCTGCTTGATCATTGGTTGGGCTATTTTATTAGTGCAAGTGGCACGCTTCAAGTTTTAATAGAGAATATCGCGCAAGTGCGCAATTAAAGGGTTTTTATGTCAAGTGTAGTGATTTACTGTCGCAGTGGTTTTGAAAATGATGCCGCTGCTGAAATAACATTTCATGCCGCAGAGCAAGGTTTTGCAGGGTATGTAAAAGCAAAGCCAAATACCGGCTATGTTATTTATGAATGCTTTGAAGCACAGCATAGCGACGAAATCATCAAAAAAGTTGATTTCAAAAATATGGTGTTTGCTCGTCAATGGTTTGCAGGCACTTTACTTGAAAATATGCCTGTTGAAGACCGGGTTGGCGAAATTGTAAAAGCAGCCGTCGATTTTCCGCTTTGCTCAGAGCTGCGTGTAGAAACACCAGACACTAACGAAGGCAAAGAGCTGTTAACCTTCTGCAAAAAAATATCAACTCCTCTTAAAAAAGCGTTAGAGAAACAAAATACCGTGCTACGCGAACCAAAAGCGAATCGCCCGGTAATGCATGTGATGTTTTTATCGAATAACACGGCGTATGTTGGTCATTCCTATAGCTATAATAATTCGCCATTTTTTATGGGAATATTACGTTTGCGGATGCCAAGTGATGGGCCAAGTCGCTCAACGTTAAAGCTCGATGAGGCATTTAATGTATTTATCCCGCCTAATGAGGTTGAAGCTCGTGTACAAGCTGGTATGCGCAGTGTTGATTTAGGTGCCTGCCCTGGCGGTTGGACCTATCAATTAGTGCGTCGTGGTATGTTTGTCAGTGCTATTGATAACGGCCCAATGAATGACGATTTAATGGAAACAGGGCAAGTTAAGCATTTTCGTGTAGATGGCTTTAAGTACCGTCCTGAAAAAAGAAATATCACTTGGTTGGTATGCGATATGGTCGAAAAACCAACTAAAGTAACTAGCCTGATGATTGACTGGGCGGTCAACGCTTATGCGAAAGAGCTAATATTTAATTTAAAGCTACCCATGAAAAAACGTTTTGACAGTGTTTATGAGTGTTTAACGATGATCAAAGAAGAGCTCGATAAATACGGTATCAGTTATGAATTACAAGCTAAGCACCTTTATCATGACAGAGAAGAGATCACCGTTCATTTGAACGTGACTAAAGTGCCACAGAGCTTATACAGCTAAAAAGTATGGCCCAGTGTAAAATGCAAAAAGCACAGCCTTGGCTGTGCTTTTTAGTAACTTCCTTTAATTGCGGTAATGAGGCCGGTAATTATCAACCCATAACCGTGTTGCACCACAAACTGCAACGGGCATTACGATCAGGTTTATGATAGGTATTGCAGTCAATAGCATGACGGCCAACCCAAATCCATACGATAAACCTTGTTTTTGCTTTAGATCTAGCTTCATTTCTCGAAAGCCGATTTTATGGTTATCAAACGCATAATCTTTATATTGCACTGCGTACATCCAGCAGGTGAACATAACCCACAGTACCTGACCAATTACAGGGAGTATCCAGAGTAAAATAAAAAAGCCGATTGCGCGCGGTAAGTAATAGCAAAGCTTAGTCCACTCGCGGCCAAGCATGCGTGGCACATCCTTAACGATATCGGCTAAACCATCATCATTTATTTTTTGACCCGTTAAATATAATTCAACTTTTTCGCTGAGTAAGCCATTAAACGGTGCAGCAATAAAGTTAGTGATCACCGTAAACACCATGCTGTAGCTAAATAAAATAACTAATACAGCAATTGGCCACATTAGCCACTCGAGCCAACTTAGCCATGTTGGCAACAGATTAGTTAAATAAGCAAAACCTTCAGTAAGCCAGCCGTATAAGAAGAATAATGAGCTACCAAACAGCACTATATTGATCAATAAAGGAATGAACACAAAGCGCTTTAGGCCTTTTTGAGTGATCAATTTAAAGCCCGAAAAAAAATACTCCATACCTTGCGTAAACTGCACGTGAAAACCTCAGATCATAACAACATTGCCCACAGTATAAATTGCTCAGCTTTTTTGAACAGTATTTTTGCGTAACAAAGTGTTTAAGATTACGCTTCAATACAATTGCACCTATTACACAAGACAAACCATATTGTTCCTTAAAGTGATCATGAATACCAAAATTTTTGAGCTGGTTGGGTGTATACTAACGGCTACTTTATAAATGAGTCACTTTTAATGTCTAAGGTATTTATTATCGGGCTGCCCAGAACAGGCACAACAAGTATTAGTGTTGCGCTATTAGAAATGGGGTTGTTAGTTGCTCATACTGCGTTTACAAAAAAAGCGTTTGAAAAGGCTGATGCAGTATCTGATGCGCCCTGTTTTAGTGATTATATGCACTTAGACACATTATTCCCCAACTCAAGGTTCGTTTATTTAAGCCGAGGTTTAGAGCAATGGCTGCCATCAATAGCTATGTTGCTTGAAAAATGGCACCGCATTTGTGCCTTAAAACAGGCCATTTTAGCCCAGTCTTAAAACGCAGCTTTCACCAAACATTTCCTAATATTCACCCACTGACTGAGTGTCAGTTAGCAGCTTGTTATACACAACATCAACATGCCGTATTAGAATATTTTAAAGGTCGTGATAATTTTCTCTCCCTTGATGTGAGCGAGCCGGGTAGTTTGTTAAAACTAAAACAGTTCTTGGGTATGCCGACAGATGGCGATACTAATTTTGCGAAATTAAATGTTGGCCGAAATGTCGCCAACTGGCGTGAATATAAACACCCCAATAAAGTGAATGCCAACTTGGCAGGCGCAGAGCACCGTAAGTTTTTTGATTACGGTTGATTTTCAGCTGATTGTGGCTCTTCACTATCTACTGAACTGCGAACGTTGCCACTGCTGTAAAAGGTAAGTTGGCCGATCAAGTCAGGCACGAGTCGCTCGCTATTATAATCATAAATTTTATTCATTTGAGCTATGTGAAATACGTTTTCGATACGGGCAATATTTTTTAGTGCCCAGGCTTCAACTGAATCAGAGTGGATAAACTGTTCAGGCATTTTCTCTTTATCATCAAGTAGTGTTTGCCATAATTCGTTTTGAATTTGTGCAGGCGTGCCAGTGAACTGCTCTAGAGTATCATTTATCCAGCCCATGCCAATGTCGTTATAGGCGCTTAGGATATTGTTATAAAGCTCACGTCTATTAGAGTCTGAGCTTATATTGTCTTGTTGGGCGACAAACTTACCGTTGTCCATTTGGTAATATTGTTTATTCGCTTGATAATTAGTTTGTTGTGCAAGATAGTCTAATAAGTTTGGCTCACTGGCTTTATCAACGTCATTGAGCATGGCTAATACATCATCGTTTTGATGGGTTTTCAACAGACTCATCATGTCGATCACACTGCTGCTTTGCTCAAGTGTACTGTCAGACAGGTGGTCGTTTAATTGGATAAGCTGGCTTTCGCTCAGAGTTTTTTCAATTAATAAATCGGCATAGTTATTTGCTAACTCATACTTTGCTGTGTTGGCGCTATAGTTTGATTTAAACCAATTAATGTTTTCAGGCATGCTGATCATTTCTAATGTTTCATTACCATGTTTATTCTCACCGATTGGTGACATTGGCTTTTCATAATCATTCCCTTGCTGTAATAGTTCACCCATCGTTGAGATTGTACTACTTAGGGCATCATCTGAGAGTTTGCTTAAAGAAGAAATTAATTGCTCGCTAATATTGTTGTTTTCTAGACCAAATAAATGACTTGAGGTTTTGACAGCAAATTGGGTAAATGCAGTAAGTTCTTCATCACTCATCTTTTGTACGAGTTCAAGTAATTCAGCGGTTGGCCTTAGGTGTTGAAACATATTTTTCAACTCCCCATCTAGACGATCCACCTGATCTAAAAAAGCATTAATGTCATCGTGATCTGTAAAATCACCATAGCGGTAGCTCGGCTGTGTGATTGCTTCTCCCATGTTAATGGTATTACTAGAAACGATACTGTGATGTTTCATACCCAAATAGGAAGAGGGCGTATAGTCTAAGTTAAACCTACGGCCTTTAAAGGGGTCATGCAAGGGCGTACTTGCTGCGCTTTCCAGTTTTGATAAGTTACCTTGTGGTTCGATAAGAGTCGTTGCAGTTTTAAATTCAGCGGCCCGATTAGCAGACATTTTCTGTAACGCTATCTGCTGTATTTGGTTAAAATTAGTTAGTTTCATTGTTATTCCTTTAACGATACCTTATATAACTTATCGGCGCTGCACGATAGAACTTGATGTTACAGCTTGTTATTTTATAAAACTTTAATATATACAGTAACTAACAGAGTATTAAAATACAGTCACAAGACAAAAGTAGTAACAAATAAAGGTATAAATAAACGATAAATCTGAGATTCTGGGTTGTTCATTTGTCGCAATTAGGTATAGTTTGCTATCAAATTATAATTATAAATTAGAGCTTTTATGCAGTTAGTCGACTTAACCCCTAATGATCAGGATGTGATTAATGTTTTCTCGGATATCGATAGACTTATAAACTCTCTGTATCCGGTTGCTACGGCCCAATCGTTATCAGTTGAAGAACTTGGCCAGCCAAATGTCTATGCGATTGGCTTAAAGAATGAAGATGGTATTGTCGCGTGTGGCGCAATTGTTAAACAGTTCGATACCGTCCCCTATGGTGAAATACGCCGCTTGTATGTGAAGCCAAGTTATCGTGGCAAAGGCTTGTCTCGGCGCATTATGCAAATTTTACTGCATCATGCAGGTGAGGAGCAAATTCCTTTGATCCGGCTGGAAACTGGACCAAAACAAAAGAAATCAATTAGCCTTTATGAAAACTTAGGCTTTCAACATTGCGGCCCGTTTGGTAGCTACACTGAAAATCCGCAAAGCTTATTTATGGAACTAGGCTTGAATCAATAACTTTTCTTTTTAGATATAAATAATGTGGGGATTAACATAGGCTGATCCCCAAATTATGCTTCATACACCTTGCCATTCTATCGACACTAAAACTCACTCGTTACGAGCAAAAATACTTGTTGGACTTGATAAGCTATTTTTCTTTTAATGCGCGCAACAGCCGCAAGGCATTCATTAAATAAAAGAGAAAGATAAATGAAAGAGACAACATCACTAGAACAAGCTCGCACGAGTTACAATGTTCGTCATTGGAGCCAAGGTTTTTTTGGTATTAATGATCAAGGTGATGTGTATGTTGCGCCAAAGGCTGATGCCCCAGAGCAAACCATTGCACTTATTGATATCGCTAAACAACTAGAAGACAAAGGCTTAAGTTTACCAGCCTTGGTTCGTTTTCCACAAATTTTGCATCATCGCGTACACAGTTTATGTGCGGCATTTAATACCGCAATTGAAAGCTATGGTTACCCTAAAGATTATTTGCTTGTTTATCCGATAAAAGTAAACCAACAACGTGAAGTGGTTGAAGAAATTGTTGCCAGCCAAGCCAATATTGAAAAGAAACAACTAGGGTTAGAAGCAGGTAGTAAGCCGGAGTTATTAACGGTATTAGCCTTAGCTGAAAAAACCAGTGCAGTGATTGTGTGTAACGGCTACAAAGATCAAGAGTATGTGCGTTTAGCGCTAATTGGTGAAAAGTTAGGCCATAAAGTGTATATCGTGCTTGAGAAATTGTCTGAGCTGGATATGGTACTTAGCCAAGCTAAAGAGCTTAACGTCAAACCACGCATTGGTATACGCGTACGTTTAGCATCACAAGGTAAAGGTAAGTGGCAAGCCAGTGGCGGTGAGAAATCAAAATTTGGTTTATCGGCTTCACAAGTATTACATGTTGTGAACCGCTTAAAAGAAACTGATCAGCTTGATTTAGTACAGTTAGTGCATTTTCATTTAGGTTCGCAAATGGCCAACATTCGCGATGTACGTTTGGGGGTTAGTGAAGCTGCGCGTTTTTATTGTGAACTACGTAAACTTGGTGCTCATATTGAGTGTTTAGATGTAGGCGGCGGTTTAGCGGTTGATTATGACGGTACTCGTAGCCAATCTCACAACTCGATGAACTACAGTTTGGCAGAGTATGCGAATAATATAGTGTACACCATAGGTGATATCTGTAAGCAATACGAGCAGCCGTTCCCGACTATTATTTCAGAGTCAGGGCGTGCATTAACTGCGCATCATGCTGTGCTTATTTCGAACGTTATCGGCACTGAAAGCTATGTGCCAGAAGAAATTCAGGCTCCTGCTGAAGACGCACCGCTACTGTTAAAAAATATGTGGACCTCATGGCAGCAACTGCATGTGTTGACGGACGACCGTGCATTAATTGAGATATACCATGATAGCCAAGGTGATTTAGCTGAAGCGCATAACCAGTTTGCGATGGGCTTATTAGATTTAACCCAACGTGCATGGGCAGAACAAATTAACCTACGTGTCTGTTATGAACTTAATAAACACATGGATAATAAAAACCGTTTTCATCGTCCGATTATTGATGAACTTAATGCGCGGTTAGCGGACAAGTTTTTTGTTAACTTCTCATTGTTTCAGTCACTGCCTGATGCGTGGGGAATTGATCAAGTGTTTCCAGTATTACCATTAAGTGGTCTGACTGAAGCACCACAACGTCGTGCGGTATTATTAGATATTACGTGTGACTCAGACGGTGCACTTGATCATTACGTTGATGGTCAAGGCATTGAGAGCACTTTACCAGTGCCTGCATTTAGTGCAGAAAAACCGTATTTAATGGGCTTTTTCTTAGTGGGTGCTTATCAAGAGATTTTAGGTGATATGCATAACCTATTCGGTGATACACATAGTGCGATGATCACTATGGATGACCAAGGAGAAGCAAGTATCGTAGAAATTAATCAAGGTGACACAGTGGCAGATATGATGCGCTATGTGCACTTAGATGTTGAAGGTTTTCAATCTTCATATGCACAGCTGGTGGCTGCAAAACTACCACAAGCTGAGCAACAAAGCGTGCTTGATGAATTACAAGCGGGTTTAGACGGTTATACTTATTTAGAAGAGCTTTAATATGGGCACCTTGTTTGATCATCCAGATCACTCATTGTATTCCAATGGCATGACGTTCTTACGTCAGCCAATGGTACAAAATATCACTGATATCAATGCGGATGTTGTTGTCTTGGGTTTGCCATTTGATATGGCAACCTCGGGGCGGCCAGGTGCGCGGTTAGGCCCTGATGCGATTCGTAGAGCGTCAGTGCATTTAGCATGGGAAGAAACAAAATACCCGTGGACGTTCAAATTATTTGAACGTTTAAAAGTAGCGGATGCCGGGGATTTTACTTACCCAGTTGGTGATGCTGAGTACTTTACCGCTAAGCTTGAACAAGCGGCCACAGGTATTTTAAGCCAAGGCAAAACAATTTTAGGGTTAGGGGGCGATCATTTTGTAACCTTACCTTTATTGCGCGCGCACGCTAAACGTTTTGGTAAAATGGCGTTGGTGCACTTTGATGCCCACACAGATACCTACAGTAATGGCTCTCGCTATGACCACGGTACCATGTTTTATCATGCGCCAAAGGAAGGGTTGATTGATGTTGAACACAGCATTCAAATAGGTATTCGTACTGATTTTGACCAAAGCAAACATGAGTTTGCAGTGATTGATGCGATGACCGCTAATGATTTATCGGCGCAAACGATTGCTGAGCAGATTAAAGCGAGAGTGGGTGATTTACCTGTGTACATCACCTTTGATATAGATTGCTTAGATCCGGCATTCGCGCCAGGTACTGGCACGCCAGTCTGTGGCGGCTTAACCAGTGACAAAGTACTTAAAGTATTACGTGCTCTGAAAGGCATTAATATGATTGGTATGGACGTGGTTGAAGTGTCCCCCTCGTATGATCAAAGTGAATTAACTGCCATTGCCGCAGCCACTATTGCCAGTGAACTTTTGCATTTATGGGCACTAAAGCACAAATATTAATATGTTTTAATGCAGATTAAAAAGCGCCAATTTGGCGCTTTTTTTGTATGCTAATAAAGGTGTTATGAAAACTTCATATTATGCTTTTTGGCATAAAGTAAACAGACTGGTACTTCAATGACCAGATAAGTTAAAAAGGTGAACCAAAACCAATTCATTTCAAACCATAGCCAATTAAATGCTATGTGCGAATTGTAATAAAGGCTGCCTGCGATGGTTAAAGTGATCGCTGTGGCAAATAAATCCTGTATCGATACTTTTTTAAAATCATTCCCCGCAAAGCGTGGGTAAATAAAACCATATCCTAGCACAATCATGATAGCGGCTAAAATAATTAGCGTTAACTCAGGTGTCATTTTGGCTTATATTGCCTCGCATAATCAATTCGCTCTTGTGAGCTTGGGTGTGTTGATAAGTATTCTAACCAGCTATCATCAAGTTTAGCCTTTTCATCTAAGCGTGTTTGCAGGGCTTCAATTGCATCAGCAAAATCATGACTAGAGTAACCTAATGTAATTAATTTTTCGATGGCGTATTGATCGGCTTCGCGTTCCATATCCCGTGAAAATGCTTGCTGTAAAAAAGATGAGCCAGAACCCAAAACCACCTCTGTAATACCTTCTAAGTCACCAAAAATAACCGCGAGTACAATACTACTAGCTGCCGCTTGGGCGGTCAGGCGAATACCATGCTGGTACTCAACATGACCAATTTCATGTAATAAAATTGCGCGTAGTGCGTCCGGCTTATCATTTAAGAGCTTAACAAGCTCATCGGTAACAACAACGCGGCCATGTGGCAGTGCAAACGCATTAGCCGACAAGTAGTCTGATTTATAAAATGAGAGTCTAAATTTAGCGGCATCTAAATTCAGCTGCTTGAGCATCGTTTGCCATTGTAACTGTAATGCTGATTGCTGGTCTTCAGTGAGCATTGTTGGCTCTAAAGCAACTTTCTCAATCACAGTGAGAGCTTGCTCTCCCATATTTTCAACGGTACTAGGTGAGGCCAAGCTTACGCTATATACCGCGATGGCTGGGATGCCTCGGTATAAAATAAACCATAATAGCAGTGGCGTTAAGATAATTGACAGTAAAATAAGCGCTTTATTTTTTTCTAAGCGTTCAGTAAGTCCCTGTTTATCTGGAGCAAACGGCCAGCGAAAATGTATATCCTGGGGCACAAAGCGGCCCCCTTCAGAAAAGCTGATTGCGGATGCAATACCCGGCAAAGGGCTTTCTGACTGGCAATCTGCAAGTGGTGAAGACAGTATAACTTGTTGCTGAGAGTCAATAAGTTGCAAGTATTCGCCAGTGATACTAGCGCTGCATTGTTGATGCTGGCTGCTATTAGGGTAGTAATAGCAGCCAGTGATAGGAAAATCACTCATTTAAGTAAGCGAAATATCAATATCAAACACATTTGCCGCTTCTTCAGCAAATGATGATTGCTCTTGTTGTGCCGTATCAATAATTGAAAGGGCACCGCTGTAGATGGTCACCTCTGTCGCTTTTGCGAGTAGCCGTGCTTTACGTATTTTTGCCCATGGATAAGCCATACCTAAACTAAAGATAATTGCTAATGTATTAGTAAACAGAAGCATTGCGTAGTCAGCAGCTTTTAAATCTGATTTAAAGCTGGTCACATCGCTAAACTCGCTACTGTTAAAAATATGATTACGAATAATTGATTGATAAACTGCACTGATCAAGGTCAGAAACGCAATATATAAAGCCATGATCAGTAATGGAAAAAATATTGTCGAGATACTTAAGCTCTTTGCATCAACATTACCTACACTCATCGCAACACCGCTAAGCCCTGCAAAAATACCAAAGATCACTAGGCCTGCGATGGCGACTCCGATTGTAATAAGTGTAGCCATATAATAGGTTTCACCTTTGAGATTCACATTGATAGCTTTATTACCGTAGCTGATATTTTCATGTAAATATTGATCCATACGTTTTAGCGCGTAAGGCAGTAATAAATACAATGTGAATACACTGGCGATAGGCAATAGTACAAAGTTAACGAATGCGTCGCCGTAGTTGCCAGAAAATGCAAAACGTACGTTACGATGGCGGGTCATACGCATATTAAAACGTAGGCCTTGGTTGATTATCCAAGGCATAGCCAATAAAAAACCGAGTGCGAATAAAAGTCCAATTAATGGTAATAACTGTACAACAAGGCTATAAATTACAAATACTACCACCGCTAAAATACGACCTTTGAGAATTTGTATTGGGGTGGCTAAGTAGTCAAAACTATGGCCATCGATTTGGGTGTTACCGTAAAAATAACGATAGGTGCGTACTTTAGCCCATGCCGAATAAATACCGAGGGTTAAAATGCTCAGCAGAATATTAACTGTCCAAATACCAAAAAATTCACCAGCTTGACCACTAAATTGGACTCGGCCTTGAAAAATAGTTGAGCTTGTTGTAGTTGAGGGTGATTCAGTTGAATGTGTGGTGGGTTCCATTTTATTTCCAGTTCCTTTTTATTTTAGTCATAAAAGGTACTCAAAAAACGCTTTTTAATCAATCACAATCTACTGTAACGACTGATAAAACGTTATAAATTGTTTATTTTTCAATTTTAGAACTTTCGGTTATATCTGTTATACTCACGACGTCATTTTATGAGGCTGTTATGATTTCAAAAAACCAACTCAAGCTAATTCGCGCATTAGGTCAAAAAAAGTACAGAAAGCAATATAATCAATACCTTGTACAAGGTGAGAAAAACGTACTTGAGTTATTGGCAAGTGGCTTGGCGATTGTTGATGTATTTGCTACAGCGGCTTTTATTGCGCAGTTTCAAAGTGAATTTACTCATGTAACTATGGTTGAAGCGGATGAAAACAGCCTAACCAAAGCCAGCACTTTGGTGTCAAACAATGCGGCTATAGCGATTGTTGCTATGCCTAAAGTTAGCTTGCCAGCATCAGAAGGCTTGATATTAGCACTTGATGGTGTGTCAGATCCGGGGAATCTCGGGACAATTATTCGCGTGGCTGACTGGTATGGCATAAAGCACATTGTTACAAGTTTAGACAGCGCCGACCCATACAATCCAAAAACCATTAGTGCCACAATGGGATCGTTTGTTCGAGTTGCTGTTAGCCAAGTTGATCTGCCTACTTATTTAAATGGGCTTAATTTACCTATTTATGGTGCTTTTTTAGAAGGTGAAAATCTGCACCAAGCAACACTCACGCAAACTGGAGTATTACTAATGGGCAGCGAATCTCATGGTATTCGCGCTGAATGCGCCGCACTTGTTACTAATAAGATTACTATTCCAGCATTTGGCGCGGCTGAATCACTCAATGTTGCCATGGCAACAGGGATTATTTTAGATAATTTTAAACGCCAAGCTTAACCTTTTGACCTAAAGTGGGTTAAATTAACCTCAAGCAGATAACAATAATAATCGGTAAACCAATTAGATGCGTCTGAGCAGCATAAAATTAGCGGGCTTTAAATCCTTTGTAGAGCCCACTAAAATTCCATTTCCTGATCAAATGACCTGTGTTGTAGGCCCAAACGGCTGCGGCAAGTCTAATGTGATTGATGCGGTGCGCTGGGTGCTAGGTGAAAGCTCTGCGAAAAACTTGCGCGGTGATGCTATGACCGATGTTATTTTTAATGGCTCAACTAATCGCAAACCGATATCGCAAGCATCTGTCGAACTTATTTTTGATAATACGCAAGGGCATTTACCCAATACCTTTGCGGATCGTAATCAGGTGGCTATCAAGCGCTTAGTGACGCGCGATGGACAATCATTATATTTTCTTAACGGCAGTAAGTGCCGTAAGCGTGATATTACGGATATATTTTTAGGCACCGGCCTTGGCCCGCGTAGCTATGCGATTATCGAGCAGGGCATGATCTCACGCTTGATTGAAAGCAAACCAGCTGATTTACGCGTATTTTTGGAAGAAGCCGCGGGGGTTTCAAAATACAAAGAGCGTCGCCGTGAAACGCAAACTCGAATTAAAAGCACTCGCGAAAACCTTGAGCGTTTACTTGATGTACGTAAAGAATTACAAGCCCAAGTTGATAAGTTGGCGGTACAGTCAGTAGAGGCAAAAAAATACCGAGAGCTAAAAGCGCAAGAGCGAACTCTTAAAGGTCAGTTAGCTGTATTAAAATGGCAGAAACTGCATCAACAGCAAGTTGCAAAAACCGATCAAATGACCCAGTTAAATGAGCAAATTAGCTTTTTTAAGCTCGCCCATTCAGGTCATGATGATGTACTGGCAAGTCTTGAAAACCAAGTTCAACATCAGCTGGAAAAGCTCAATGATGCGCAGCAAACCCAACATAAAACGCACACTGAACTTACTCGCGCTGAGCAACAACAAATTAGTTTAAAACAGCAACAACAAGCGTTTAATCACAATTTGCTTAAACAACAGCAATTACAACTGCAAAATCAGCAACTACAACAGCAGCAAAAAGATTACGCTAATGAGCAACAAAATACCTTACAAGAGGCAATTGAACATACCATAATTTGTACAGAGCAGGTTGCTGAAATGACAGAAACTGTAACTCAGTTACAGGTAGAAAAAGAGCATGCAATCGCTGATTGGCAAGCTATTAACGAACAGTTTCAAACGATAAACGCGCACTATAGCCAGCAACAGAATATTGCTGAACACTACACGCAAAATCAGCATTATATTGAAGATCAGCAAACCGCGTTGGCTAGCGAGTTAGCAGAGCTTGCCGATAATCCAATTGCTGAGCAAGTATCACAACAACAGCAACTAATGCAGTCGTTAACTCAGGAGCTTGCAGCAAAACAAACCGCGCTAAATAAAGTACATAACAGCGCGCAGGATGCTCAAGCGACCTTGCGTAGCTATAAAAATTCTCAGCAAACACTTACTCAGCAACTCAACGAAACGAAAGCTAAAATAGCGGGCTTGAATTCAATGCTTGGGGATACGAAAGCGCACGCCGAAGGTAATTTATTAGCGCAGTTAGTTGTGCGCAGTGGCTATGAACATTTAGTTGAACAGGCACTGCAAGGGCTTGAACAGTTAAATGTAACCGCTGCGGCCACTGCTAATGGAATATGGCCCACTGTTGATGTCGCACCTCAAGGTTCACTGGCCACATTTATAGAGCAAGGAATTTACCCTGATTTATTACATAGAATTGCTTATAGAGAGCGCTTCAGTGGTGATGATTTAGCCGATCAATACTGGCTGGCTGTGATAGATAGTGATGGTAATATTCATGGCCGAAACTGGCAGCAGCAAGCGGATAAAACTGCTGATAACTCATTGCTTGTAAAGCATAAGCAGTTACTTGAGGCGACGCAGTTAACTGCGCAGATCAATAGCGAGCTTACGATACAAAACACCTCAGTAACAGCGCAGCAGCAAGTATGTGAAGAGCTCAATACACAAAGTGAAACATTAAAAGCTGCGGTTCATCAGCTTGCTCAACAAGTGGCTTCTGGCAGTACTCGTCGCGATATGTTGAAAGAGCAGTTACAGCAATTTCAACATCAACAGCACAAGTTACAAAACAAACTTACACAGTTAAATGTTGAATACGCTAACCTTGAAGATAAGCTAACAGCTCAACAGCAGCATATCGAACAGCTGGCAAAGCAACGCGACGAAATCACGGCTAATCGCGATGCTGCACAATTGCGGCAACAACAAAGTGATGAGCAATTTCGACAAGCCAATACACAGTTAGAGCGTTATAAAACACAGGCTCATCAAGCGACACTGAGTGAACAAAAGGCGCGTAGTGAATGCCAACTTAGTGACACTAAGCTACAACATGCTATTACTGCGTGTGAATCGGCTCATGAGGCTGTGCTGGAATTAACAGCACAAATAGAAGAGCTTGTTATGCCGTTAGAAGAAGTGGCAGAGCAAATCATAGTATTGTTAGAGCAAAACCAACAAAGTGACATTGAGCTCAAAAATTTGCAAACTGCATTGAGTGAGGCTAAAACAGCACTTGCTGATAAGCAATCAACGCTAAAAGCATCACAGGCGGAAATGGTGTTATTGCAAGAGCAATTACAACAACATGCCCTTGAGGAGCAAAGCTTATTAGTGAAAGCACAAGCAGCGCTTGAGCCGCTTGATGAATTACAGCAAAACTTGAAAGAGATATTGGCGCGCCTTCCTGACAATGCCAACATAAGTACACATCAAGGTCAGCTTAATAAAGTGACGCAGAATTTAGCTGAGTTGGGGGCTGTAAATTTAGCGGCAATTGATGAGTTTGAACAAGCGCAGCGGCGAAGTCAGTATTTAGATGCCCAAGTTGAAGATTTAACTCAAGCCTTGACGACTCTTGAGGGGGTAATTGGCAAGATTGACCGTGAAACTAAAACGCGTTTTAAAGCAACGTTTGATCAAGTTAACCGCGACTTTGCTCAGTTGTTCCCAAAAGTATTTGGTGGCGGCAGTGCATACCTAGAATTAACCAGTGATGACTTATTAGAAAGTGGTGTTAGTATAATGGCACGCCCACCGGGCAAGAAAAATTCAACAATTCACCTTTTAAGTGGTGGAGAAAAAGCGCTGACCGCATTATCATTAGTGTTTTCAATATTCAGGCTCAATCCAGCTCCGTTCTGTATGCTGGATGAAGTAGATGCGCCATTGGATGATGCGAATGTTGGACGGTTTTGCCGATTAGTTGAGGAAATGTCACAATCGGTGCAATTTATTTATATCAGTCATAATAAAATTGCCATGGAAATGGCTGGTAGATTGACGGGTGTAACAATGGCTGAGCCAGGCGTTTCGCGTATGGTTGCTGTAGATATAGAACAAGCGGTGCAAATGGCACACGCATAATTATTAATATTTGAGTAAATAGATAATAAAAGGTGAGGGGATGGCCGAACAATTAAGATGGGTTTTAATCATTATCAGTGTAGTAGTCATTGGTGGATTATTAATACATGGCCTATGGTCAGTGCGTAAGAAAGATGCACCCACTGCGACAAATGACGAACGGGTTGAGCCTGCGGATCATCAAGCACCTATTGAGCGTCAAAGTGCACCTGAGCCAGTCTCTCATGCTGAGCGTGACGAACCGCAGTTTGGCGATTTAAGCTTTAGCGCAGAAGACAAGCAGCCCCAGGCTAATTCATTTACAGCGCCAGAGCCGGAGGAGGCAGTAGTTGCCCCTGCAGAGCCTCAGGATGAGGTCATTACTGAGCCTGAGCAAGAGCCTGAACAGCCTGCAGCCAGTGATTTTATCATCGTGCATATTCAAATGCCGGAAGGCTTAAATATGGAAGGCAGTAAATTATTGCCAGCTGTTAACACCCTTGGCTTTAAATATTCTGAAGAAGGTTTTTTTAATCGTCACTTAGATCCAGCCGGCCACGGACCTGTGTTATTTCGCTTAGTTAACATGTACAACCCAGGCACGTTTGATATTGATAATATGGAACAATTTAGTACTGCCGGGATCAGCTTATTTATGACCTTACCGTGTGATGGTGACGGCCTTGCAGCATTTAATATGTTACACAGTGCAGCTAAAAAGTTAGCGGATGAATTTGGCGCCACTATTTTAGATTCACAGCGTGAAGCAATGACGGTTGATAGCGTGCGCGAGTATGTTGAAAAAGTGAGACGTTTCTCAGTTTAATCATTTGCTATGTATAAAATTAATTAGTTAAGAGTTTTATAAGCCACTTAATGATGACTCGTTAAAGTGGCTTTTTTTATGTTTTTTGAGGTCAGTATGTCCACTTTAGTGTTAGCGCAAATTACGCAACTTCGTCAGCAATTAGAAGATCATAATCACAATTATTATGTGCTTGATAAACCGAGTATTCCAGACGCCGAATATGATCGCCTGTTACGGGAATTAAGTGTACTTGAGACTGATAATCCCCAGTACATGAGCGCCGACTCTCCCACCCAGAAAGTAGGTGGAGCTGCGCTTGCCAAATTTGAGCAAGTTACACACCAAGTTCCTATGTTGTCGTTAGATAACGCTTTTAGTGAAGAAGAATTCAGTGCTTTTAACCGTCGTATTAAAGAGCGCTTGATGGACAATAACGAGCTGACATTTTGCTGCGAACCAAAGCTTGATGGTTTAGCGGTCTCTATTTTATACCGCAATGGTGTGCTTGTGCAGGCCGCAACTCGCGGTGATGGTCACACCGGTGAAAATATTACCACTAACGTAAAAACAATTCGTAATGTGCCATTAAAGTTACGCGGTGATGATTTTCCCGAGGAAATTGAAATCCGTGGTGAAGTATTTATGGATAGCGCGGGGTTTGAAAAACTTAATGCTGAGGCTGCAAAGCGTGGTGAGAAAGTGTTTGTTAACCCCCGCAATGCCGCTGCAGGTAGTTTACGTCAATTAGATTCAAAAATTACCGCTAAACGTCCGCTGATGTTTTATGCCTACAGTATTGGTGTTGTTACCAATGGAGAGTTGCCAAGTGATCATTATCAGCAATTGGCTAAGCTCACAGATTGGGGGTTACCACTTTGTCCAGAAACTAAATTAGTAGAAGGGCAGCAGGCTGCTTTAGATTACTATCATGACATTCTTGAGCGACGCAGTGCGCTGAAATATGAAATCGATGGTGTGGTGATCAAAATTAACAACAAAGCCATGCAAGAACGTTTAGGCTTTGTGGCACGTGCGCCGCGCTGGGCTATTGCGTATAAGTTCCCAGCTCAAGAAGAGATCACTCAGTTACTTGATGTTGAATTTCAAGTAGGCCGCACAGGGGCAATTACACCCGTTGCCCGTTTAGAACCGGTGTTTGTTGGTGGGGTTACAGTATCGAATGCAACCTTGCATAATCGTGATGAAATAGACCGTTTAGGGGTTAAAATTGGCGACACGGTGATCATCCGCCGGGCTGGTGATGTGATCCCGCAGATTACTCAAGTGGTAGTAGAGCGCCGCCCAGCAGATGCGAAGGAAATAGAGTTTCCGGCTACGTGTCCAATTTGTGACTCCCATGTTGAGCGCATCGAAGGTGAAGCTGTTGCGCGTTGTACAGGTGGCTTGGTATGTCAAGCACAACGCAAAGAAGCAATTAAGCATTTTGCTTCACGAAAAGCACTCGACATAGATGGCCTTGGCGATAAAATTGTTGAGCAGCTGGTGGACAGAGAGCTTATTAAAACCCCAGCAGACTTATTTATTCTTAAGCAAGGGCATTTTGAGTCACTTGAACGTATGGGGCCAAAATCTGCAAAAAATTTAGTTGCAGCACTTGATGATGCGAAACAAACAACATTAGCTAAGTTTTTATACTCTTTAGGTATTCGAGAAGTTGGTGAAGCGACGGCGCAAAACCTAGCCAATCACTTTTTGACCCTAGAAAAGGTCACCACGGCAACCACAGAAGCGTTAGTTGAAGTCAGTGATGTGGGTGAAATTGTTGCCAAGCATGTTCGTGGTTTTTTTGCTGAACAACATAATTTAGACGTTGTAAATGCATTAGTTGAGCAGGGGATCCATTGGCCTGAGTTAACTCCTCCAAGTGAAGACTCACAGCCACTTGCGGGCTTAACCTATGTGTTAACTGGCACTTTAAATGAGCTTAACCGTAATGATGCTAAAGCTCGCTTGCAACAATTAGGCGCAAAAGTCTCTGGTAGTGTCTCTGCAAAAACAGACGCCTTAATTGCGGGTGAAAAAGCAGGCTCTAAGTTAACGAAAGCGCAAGACTTAGGAATTAATATACTAAGCGAAGATGATTTAATCGCGTTACTGGCGCAACATAATGGATAGTGTTATTACACTTTTTCAGGACTTAGCACTGACTTTCGGTCAGTGGCTAAAACCGTACTTGTATAATATTGCTTTATTGTTGGTGGTTTGTATTGTGTCTCTGTATGCCAATGAGATCATTAAAACCACGAAACGATTTGTAGCAAGGCGTCATTTTATTATGAGGGTGGCTGCTTTTGTATTGGTAACTGGGTTCGGCTTTGGCTTATTAGTGGTATTTGTGACACCGTTAATTAGTCAGTTACTGATGCTTTTTGGCACGCGTTGGCTTGCAGTTACCACGATCACTGCATTTATCCTACTCGGTATTTTAGCTGATAGGAAAAATCAGCTATGAAAAGGTATGGACCTGAGTATTGGGATAAATACGGCACATACCGTACACCGATAGCATTTCATTTGAGTTTGTTGATTTTGCTGCGAGCATATTTTATTTGGATCATTGCGGCACTTAGCCGCCGTCCTGAGCTTGATTTGATGTCGTTGGTATTTCGATCGAAGAGTGATTTTTTCAGTGCTTTGGCCATCGGTGCAATCGCGATTATTCCGGCAGTGGTGTTTTGTCTGCGTAGGCCGCAAAAAAATGCCGCTAGTGCGGCACGCTTTGCGCGAATATGGCGTTTTATGCGCTGGCCATTATTGGTTTGCGCTGCAATAGATTTAAGCTGGTTAGTTATTCAAGCGGCGCATAGTTATTATCAATTTTCGATGTTTTTAGCCTTACAGATGGTGACTGTATTGTGGGTGTTACTGTATTTAGCGAAAAGCCGTTATCTAACGGTATTTTTTAATGATTGGCCTGATCCAGAAACTGATAATAAACGCCATTAACAAATGCAAATTAAGAGGAGCTGCAATGCAAGCAATTAATAAACGATTGGCGCTGATCGTCGGTTGCTTTGGTGTAGTATTAGTATTGTTGAGTGTATTTACTGAGTTATTACAACAGGCTTGGTTCATATTTTTAATTGCTTTATGGCTGTTTGTATTTAGTTCATGTTGTTATCGCCTTACGCTACTCTTTAAAGCACGTAATCCTTTAGATAAATTTATTCAGCGAGAGCAACAGCACCTTTTATTGTTTACTTTGTCAGGATTTTTCGACAGGGTTCATGGCCCACAGTGGTTGGTAATTGATAGTATTGAGAAAATACAGTGTCGGGATGACCAATGCACTATTTTTTCCAGCGAACAGCAGCAATGCACGATAGGCTTACCTGCTTCTCAAGCTGAACTTTTAGATTACTTTAATAGCCTTTTTACAGAACATGAAAAGCTGTCAATTACCATCGTATGAAATTAAACCTTGATTACCACGGTATTAGTTAGTTCAACAATAAAACCGTAGGAGGTATAGCATGCAGCAGCAAGTTGGCCTTGGTGGTAGCTGTCATTGGTGTACGGAGGCGATTTTTAGTGCACTAAAAGGGGTTGTTAAGGTGGAGCAAGGCTGGTTTAAAACGACAGAGCAAGGTAGTCAATTTAGCGAAGCAATAAGGCTTTACTTTGATCCAGAAAAAATCAGTCTGATTGATTTAATCGCTATTCACATTGATACCCACAGCGCGACCAGTACTCACAGTATGCGTAATAAGTACCGTTCGGCTATTTATGTTTATAGCGACGAGCAATATGATGCTGCGTTACAGGGCTTAAATTTAAAGCAGGCTGATTATCTTGCTCCTTTGATCACGCAAGTGTTCAGCGCAGGGGAGTTTAAACACTCACCAAGTCAGTATCAGAATTATTATTTTTCAAACCCAAACAAACCCTTTTGTGAAGTGCGAATAAACCCTAAGCTCGCAATGCTATTAGCGCGATACCGTGATAATGTAGATTACAGTAAATTAGCCCATCTTAGTCAATGAGGTCAGTTATGTTGAATTGGAATGATATTTTAAACTTTGCCACAAATGGCAACCCAGAGCCGAGCCGCAAAGTCGTCAAAACAGAGCAACAATGGCGAGAACAATTAAGCGAAGAAGCTTTTTATGTTACTCGCAATAAAGGCACTGAGCGTCCGCACAGCTCTGACAGCTGCACTTTGTTTGAACCAGGTAAGTACGCCTGTATATGCTGTGATAACTTACTGTTTGATGGCGATGAGAAGTTTGACAGTGGCACTGGTTGGCCATCGTTTACTCAACCTGCGCAAGTTAATTCAATCGCGTATAACAGTGATAAAAGCCACGGCATGCAACGAATAGAAACGGTGTGCAATGTGTGTGATGCGCATTTGGGGCATGTATTCCCTGATGGCCCAATGCCAAGTGGCTTACGGTATTGTATTAACGCTGTATCATTGCAAAAGCTGTAACTTAAATTACTCATACAAAGTAACTAAATTTAGCTAACGTTATTATAATTGTTTATTTTTTTTATCTGGCTCTTCTAAACTGGCAAGCGTCAGTCCCATTGCTGTCGCTTGCATAACTATTTTATTGAAGCGTTGCTGTTGCTCATTATCTAATGATGTTGAATTGAGAAGCGCATAGCATTTTTTTGCCATTACTAGATTTAATGTGTGGCCATTTTGCTTGTTACTATCAAATAGACATTGTAATAAATTTAATGCAATGCTGGGGTTACGAGGCATGATCCTAAATGCTTGAGTAAAGGCTTCAAGCGCGGTATTTAATTGGCCACGATTAAACTGAGTCACAGCATGGTTGTTTAGTTCTTTCGGCCCCATTTTTATATCGCGGCGCTCGCTTTGTTGCTGTTGAATATACCGTAAATAGATAGGATCACTGACCGTTGGGTGACGCTCACAATGGCTGATAATCTGGCTGAACAGTGATTGCGCTTTATGATGAAACCCCAGCTCATGAAATGCTTTTGCTTTATCAAGTGCGCCATCCACCGAGCGAATATGATTATCGTCATCATCAAGCTGTTCGATCAGCATTTTGGCTTTTTGATGCTCGTCCTTTAGGTAGTGCAGGCGGGCATTTAAAACATCAATCTGTGCTTGATTATGGCTATTAGGAAACTGGCTTTTTAAGTCTGTTAAATATTTATTTGTTTGTCTAGAAATACGTTGAATTTGGTCGCTTTGATCTGTTGTAAGAGCAAAGTCAATACCTGCACGCGCTGCATTTAAATACACATCAGGGTGATCGTGGATTGAGTGCTTAGCAAAATTAGCGATGTCTTTTCGCGTAATATAATTCTTTTCATAGTCGTGGTTGATCAAGGAAACATGGCTCAGTGACTTTTGACGCTCTATATTTCGTGGTGCAATATCAACTGCTTGGCTTAAAAAATCTTGAGCTAACTCAAATTGATTCAGTTTGATTTCTAACTTACCAAGTAAATCCAGTGCAACTAATCGTGTTTCATGACGCTGCAGCATTGTCTTGAGCATTCTTTGTGCAAGAATGTGCTCATTATTTGCAATTAACGCTTCCACTAATCCAACTTTGGCCCAAGCGAACTTCTGAATATCTAATACGGACTTAAAAAAATCCTTTGCAACATCAGCACGTTTTAAGCGAAGTAGGGCATCGCCTTTTAAACGTAATAAGATCGCACTATAAGCATTGCCTTTTTTATCAAGCGCAGTGTTGATCTCTTTTAATGCTTTTGAGTCATTACCATCGTCAATGAAGTTGTATATTGTTTGGAGGTTATTCTTACGTAGTAAAATTCGTTCTATACGTGTCTTGAGATCATATACTGTAAAAGGTTTGACTAAAAAGTCGTCAGGCTGCAGCTCTAAAACGCTATGAACAAGCGAGCCGCTAGTTTCAGCAGAAATGAAAATAAAGCCGGTAGAATGTTTTATTAGGCGTTTTACCCGTAGCTCTTCATATAGCTGATAGCCATCTTGATTTTTACTCAGATTAAACGAGCACACAATGAGGTCAAATTGTTCTGTGAGACACTGCTCTTTAGCTGAATTAGCATGCTCAGCAAAGCGTAACTGCCGAAAGCCTAGTTTTTCGAGCGATTGTTTCATATAGCTTTGGGCAAGAGGTTGCTCTTCCACTATTAATATTTTGGCATTAGAAAAAATCTTTGCTGGCATTAGACTTGTGACCACATGAACGTATCAGAGACTATAATAAACAGTCTAGTCGCTGACAAGGGAATTTAAAATTTAATACCGCAACCAAATTTAATTCGATCATCAATAAAATGTGATTGCTATAATTATCTATTAAAGAAAATATTTAAATAGGTTGATGTTTGTAAAGAATTTGCGAGTTTAGAAGTTCTACTATTAATAGGATTATTAAGGTGTTTTATATGTGGTGGCTTATACTGGACTTGAACCGGTGACCTTCGCCCTTACTTGTAAATGGCGGTGATGCTTTTTTTAGTAACTAAGCTAACGGACTGATTTTACGAAAGGATTTATATGTGGTGGGTGATACTGGACTTGAACCGGTGACCTTCGGCCTTACTTGTAAATGGCGGTGATGCTTTTTTTAGTAACTAAGCTAACGGACTGATTTTACGAAAGGATTTATATGTGGTGGGTGATACTGGACTTGAACCAGTGACCTTCGCCCTTACTTGTAAATGGCGGTGATGCTCTTTTTTAGTAAATAAGCTAACGAACTGATTTTACGAAAGGATTTATATGTGGTGGGTAATACTGGACTTGAATCAGTGACCTTCGCGCTTACTTGTAAATGGCGGTGATGCTTTTTTTAGTAACTAAGCTAACGGACTGATTTTACGAAAGGATTTATATGTGGTGGGTGATACTGGACTTGAATCAGTGACCTTCGCTGCTCTCCCAACTGAGCTAACGACCCGGATAGAATATCAGATGCGTAACACTTTAAATTAAAGTGGTGGGTGATACTGGACTTGAACCAGTGACCCTCGCCTTGTAAGGGCGATGCTCTCCCAACTGAGCTAACGACCCGGATAGAATATCAGATGCGTAACACTTTAAATTAAAGTGGTGGGTGATACTGGACTTGAACCAGTGACCCTCGCCTTGTAAGGGCGATGCTCTCCCAACTGAGCTAACGACCCATATTACAATTTTAAAACGTGACTATTAAAAATAATAGTACTGGACTTTAACCAGTGAACCTCGCCGTTTGTAAATAGCGGTGATGCTCTCTTTTCTTGTAACTGAGTTCGTGACCCATATTACAGTTAATATAATAGATTTTATATGTGGTGGGTGATACTGGACTTGAACCAGTGACCCTCGCCTTGTAAGGGCGATGCTCTCCCAACTGAGCTAATCACCCACATATAAACTTATATTATATTCTCACCATTCTAAGCATGGTGGGTCGTACTGGACTTGAACCAGTGACCCTCGCCTTGTAAGGGCGATGCTCTCCCAACTGAGCTAACGACCCATATTACAACTTTAAAACGTGACTATTAAAAATAATAGTACTGGACTTTAACCAGTGAACCTCGCCGTTACTTGTAAATAGCGGTGATGCTCTCTTTTATTGCAACTGAGCTAACGACCCATATTACAACTTTAAAACGTGACTATTAAAAATAATAGTACTGGACTTTAACCAGTGAACCTCGCCGTTACTTGTAAATAGCGGTGATGCTCTCTTTTTTGTAACTGAGTTCGTGACCCATATTACAATTAATATAATAGATTTTATATGTGGTGGGTGATACTGGACTTGAACCAGTGACCCTCGCCTTGTAAGGGCGATGCTCTCCCAACTGAGCTAATCACCCACATATAAATTTATATTATATTCTCACCATTCTAACAATGGTGGGTCGTACTGGACTTGAACCAGTGACCCTCGCCTTGTAAGGGCGATGCTCTCCCAACTGAGCTAACGACCCGGATAGAATATCAGATGCGTAACACTTTAAATTAAAGTGGTGGGTGATACTGGACTTGAACCAGTGACCCTCGCCTTGTAAGGGCGATGCTCTCCCAACTGAGCTAATCACCCACATCTGAATAACAACTCATTGCTGCGTTGTTGTGGGGCGCTATTATAGATAGAGTTGTAAATGTGTCAACACTTGAATGAGTAAAAATGTTTTAGATGCAGCTTTTATAATCAACGAACCTGTATTGAGATTGTTTTCTAGTCAATTCACTGTGTTTATTACATAAGTAAAATCAGTTTATGTATTTTATGACGTGCTATTTCAATCTCTGTGTGAAAATAGTTCTCTGCTGAGTTCCTGTGTTTTTGATCATTAGCTTTCTTAGTTGTTAACTAGAAGCGTATTAAAGCTGTTTATGCTTAATCTGGGCTGGCGAATATTATTGAAAGCATTTTGGCAGTTCTGTTTACTCATAAAAGAAAATAAGAAACAACATTAACTAAAAACGTATTAGGGTAGGGAAGCTATCCTTTATTTATATTCTCTAATAATTGCCTGACACTTAATGGCTAAAAAGTACAAAAACACAGTCACTTTATTTTGCATATAAATGTATAACATATTACTCTGCTGATCAGAGCAGCTTAAACAATCAAGGTAACTTTGTTTTTCCGTTTTAGCTTCAAATTTTGTTTCGAAACAGTGGCTTTGCGCGTATTTTAAACAGCGTGGTTTATTCGTTATTCAGTTTGCTGAAAAATAAACCATTTGAATAAAGTTACTGAAAAAAATGTTGACATTATTTGGGTGGCTGCATAGAATGCGCCCCGCACTCAGCGATACACAGCACGCTTTAACTGCGTAAGTGTTTAGCAAAATAATAAGTTGGGGCTATAGCTCAGCTGGGAGAGCGCTTCGCTGGCAGCGAAGAGGTCTGCGGTTCGATCCCGCATAGCTCCACCAATTTATTTAAGTGTTCGTCCTAGGGTAGCAGTTTTCTGTGTCCCCATCGTCTAGAGGCCTAGGACACCGCCCTTTCACGGCGGTAACAGGGGTTCGAATCCCCTTGGGGACGCCACTTAACTTTTTAGTTAAAGGCGGTTTAACCGAGAAAATAGCGAACAAATTAGGCTCGAGTCTTAATTTGTATTAATCGCAATTACCTTAACAGCTCAGGATGTGAGTCTAACTAATCAATTGTCCTAGTGACACATTTCTGTGTCCCCATCGTCTAGAGGCCTAGGACACCGCCCTTTCACGGCGGTAACAGGGGTTCGAATCCCCTTGGGGACGCCACTTACTGTTTACAGTAGGAAGTGTTATTAACAAAGCTCGCCTGAAACGAGTTTAACCATTCAGTTGTCCTAGTGACACAGAAAATGTTTCTGAGAAGATAATGCCATTCGCCTCGCAGGCTCGGCTCATCTTACGCAGAAATAGCAAATCAGTGATTTGCAAACCAATTTCTGCGTCCCCATCGTCTAGAGGCCTAGGACACCGCCCTTTCACGGCGGTAACAGGGGTTCGAATCCCCTTGGGGACGCCACTTCCTTATTTTTAATAGGAAAGTGTAGTGTTATTAAGAAGCTCGTCTGAATCGAGTTTAACTATTCAGTTGTCCTAGTGACACATTTCTGTGTCCCCATCGTCTAGAGGCCTAGGACACCGCCCTTTCACGGCGGTAACAGGGGTTCGAATCCCCTTGGGGACGCCACTTACTTATTTTTTAATAGGAAAGTGCAGTGTTATTAAGAAGCTCGTCTGAATCGAGTTTAACTATTCAGTTGTCCTAGTGACACATTCTTGTGTCCCCATCGTCTAGAGGCCTAGGACACCGCCCTTTCACGGCGGTAACAGGGGTTCGAATCCCCTTGGGGACGCCACTTACTTATTTTTTAATAGGAAAGTGCAGTGTTATTAAGAAGCTCGTCTGAATCGAGTTTAACTATTCAGTTGTCCTAGTGACACATTCTTGTGTCCCCATCGTCTAGAGGCCTAGGACACCGCCCTTTCACGGCGGTAACAGGGGTTCGAATCCCCTTGGGGACGCCACTTACTTATTTTTTAATAGGAAAGTGCAGTGTTATTAAGAAGCTCGTCTGAATCGAGTTTAACTATTCAGTTGTCCTAGTGACACATTCTTGTGTCCCCATCGTCTAGAGGCCTAGGACACCGCCCTTTCACGGCGGTAACAGGGGTTCGAATCCCCTTGGGGACGCCACTTACTTATTTTTTAATAGGAACGTGCAGTGTTATTAAGAAGCTCGTCTGAATCGAGTTTAACTATTCAGTTGTCCTAGTGACACATTCTTGTGTCCCCATCGTCTAGAGGCCTAGGACACCGCCCTTTCACGGCGGTAACAGGGGTTCGAATCCCCTTGGGGACGCCACTTACTTATTTTAAGTAATGTATAAAGCAGTGTAATGCCGGACTTTCTATTCGCATGTTATCAAGAGTGCTAACTCTTAAAAATTAACAGTGCTAAATAACATTTCATAGTTATCTTCATTATTTATAAAATAATCACATCTAAATCTTTACTGTAATCCAAGATAAGTTAAAATTTTCTGACCGCTGACCGCTGACCGCTGACCGCTGACCGCTGACCGCTGACCGCTGACCGCTGACCGCTGACCGCTGACCGCTGACCGCTGACCGCTGACCGCTGACCGCTGACCGCTGACCGCTGACCGCTGACCGCTGACCGCTGACCGCTGACCGCTGACCGCTGACCGCTGACCGCTGACCGCTGACCGCTGACCGCTGACCGCTGACCGCTGACCGCTGACCGCTGACCGCTGACCGCTGACCGCTGACCGCTGACCGCTGACCGCTGACCGCTGACCGCTGACCGCTGACCGCTGACCGCTGACCGCTGACCGCTGACCGCTGACCGCTGACCGCTGACCGCTGACCGCTGACCGCTGACCGCTGACCGCTGACCGCTGACCGCTGACCGCTGACCGCTGACCGCTGACCGCTGACCGCTGACCGCTGACCGCTGACCGCTGACCGCTGACCGCTGACCGCTGACCGCTGACCGCTGACCGCTGACCGCTGACCGCTGACCGCTGACCGCTGACCGCTGACCGCTGACCGCTGACCGCTGACCGCTGACCGCTGACCGCTGACCGCTGACCGCTGACCGCTGACCGCTGACCGCTGACCGTTCACACTTAGTTACAAATTGCTGCAATTGTTTATTTTGCTGCGCTTGTTCCATTTTTAATAAAGCCATAAACTCAATGGGTTATTAAAAAATGGATGATAAAATGAAATTAACAAAAATAGCCGTTGCGGTACTACTGACAACAGGTTTAGCTGCTTGTAGTAATAGCTCAGTAAATAATACCAACGAAAAAGCGAGTGCGGTACAGTCTGCTTATCCAGGTATTACTTTAATTGAATCAGTTGCGGCGAATGCTGCTGAGATCAGTATCCCCTATAAAAAATATCAATTAGATAACGGCCTTACCGTTATTGTGCATGAAGACCACTCAGACCCTTTAGTGCATGTAGATGTCACATATCATGTTGGATCTGCCCGTGAAGAACTAGGTAAATCTGGTTTTGCCCACTTTTTTGAACACATGATGTTTCAAGGCTCAGAAAATGTTGCTGATGAAGAGCACTTTAAAATTATTACTGAAGCGGGTGGAACACTCAATGGAACTACTAATTCAGACCGCACTAATTACTTTGAAACTGTGCCGGTAAACCAACTAGAAAAAATGTTGTGGTTAGAAGCTGACCGTATGGGCTTTTTACTCGATGCAGTAACCCAAGAAAAATTTGAAGTACAACGTGAAACAGTTAAAAATGAACGTGGTCAGCGAGTTGATAACCGCCCATATGGCCGCTTAAACGAGCGAGTGTCTCAGGCACTTTACCCAGATGGTCACCCATATTCTTGGCCAGTGATTGGGTTTATGGATGATTTAAATCGCGTAAATGTAAATGATTTAAAAGCATTCTTTTTACGCTGGTATGGTCCAAACAATGCAACGATCACTATTGGTGGCGACATTAACGCTGAAGATGTCTTACCATTAGTAAGTAAATACTTTGCCCCCATCCCACGTGGGCCAGAAGTTGTTGATGCCGAAAAAGTTGCAGTGACCCTTGAGGCTGACCGTTATATTTCAATGGAAGATAAAGTTCATTTGCCTCTGCTAAGTATGAATTTTCCAACTACTTATGCACGTGCTGCAGATGAAGCACCACTTGATATCCTCGCTGAGATCATTGGTGGTGGTAATAACTCATTACTTTATAAAAACTTGGTTAAAACACAGCTTGCAGTTCAAGCGGGTGTTAGTCATCCGTGTCGTGAGCTGGCGTGCTCATTAAGTATTTATGCCTTACCGAACCCTGCCTCAGGGAAAACCCTGGCAGACATTGAAAAAATTGTTCGAGATTCGTTTACTGAGTTTGAGCAACGTGGCGTAACACAAGATGACTTAGATAAAGTCAAAGCTAAAATTGAGTCAGGCGCTATTTTTGGCTTACAAAGTGTAGCAGGGAAAGTTTCTCAGTTAGCTGCATTTGAAACTTTTACAGGTAACCCTAATTTTATTCAGGATGATCTTGCGCGCTACAATAGTGTTACGAAAGCAGATGTGATGCGTGTATTTAATCAATATGTGAAAGGCAAAGCGGCAGTGATAATGAGTGTTGTGCCTGAGGGCCAACGTCAGCTGATTGCGGCAGAAGATAACTTCACACCCATTTCGCATGACTTTGGTGGCCCTTCAACAACCAGTGCTGATGATTTAGTTGCTCGTAAAGCTGTTGATACTTTTGACCGCAGTAAACAGCCTACAGCGGGTGTTAACCCTGCTGTAGAAGTACCTACATTGTGGCAGACAACAACAGCAAACGGTATTGCTGTGCTTGGAACCCAAAGTATCGAAACACCTACTACGTCCATATTAATCAAAGTGCCTGGTGGGCAATACAGTGAACAAGCTGAAAAAGTGGGGTTAGCTGCTACAACCGCAGCGATGCTCAGTGAATCAACGCAAAACTACACCACAGAACAAATGAGTGGCGCGCTTGAAAAATTAGGCAGCACTATTCGCATTTCTGCAAACAGCACACATACTAATATCTTTGTATCAAGTTTAACTAAAAACCTTGATGCGACATTGGCATTGGTTGAAGAAAAACTCTTTAACCCGGCTTTCAGTGAAGAAGACTTTAACCGTAATAAACAACAAAGTATTCAAAATATCCAGCATGCTCTAAAAGATGCTGGGTATTTGGCGAGTAATGCTTACAGTCAATTATTGTATGGCGATAGTATTGCAGCACTACCAAATGGGGGAACTCTTGCCAGTATCGAAGCGATCAGCCTAGATGATGTGAAAGGTTTTTATAACTCAAACTTTAAACCGCAAGGCAGTGAAGTTATTGTAGTGTCTGATTTAGAACAGCAAGCACTACAAGCAAAAGTAGCCGCAACCCTTGATAACTGGGAAGGTAAAGCGCCAGCGTCTTCAGCCCATTTTGAAGAACCAAAGGTCGCAAGTAATGTCATCTACCTTGTAGATAAACCAGATGCGCCGCAATCAGAAATCCGTATCGGTAAGCGCGATATGATAGAAGATATTACCGGTGAGTTCTTTAAAGCAAACTTAATGAACTTCGCATTAGGTGGTAACTTTAACAGCCGTATAAATTTAAACCTGCGTGAAGACAAAGGTTACACATACGGAGCACGCACCAGTTTTTGGGGAGATGCAACTTCTGGTGGCTTTACCGCATCAGCAGCTGTGCGTGCGGATTCTACCGCCGCGTCTATTGTTGAATTTACCAAAGAGCTAAATAACTATGCGCAAAATGGAATAAGTGATGATGAACTAAGCTTCATGCGCAAAGCAATTAACCAAAAAGATGCATTAAAATACGAAACACCAAATGCCAAGCTAAGCTTTTTAGCGCAAATTCTTGAACATGATTTACAGCCTAGTTTTGTCAAAGAACGCAATAAAATAGTCAGTACAATCAGTAAAGAAGAAATTAACGCCTTGGCTGCAAAGCACCTCAATACCAAAGACATGGTATATGTAGTAGTAGGTGATGCAAAATCACTTAAACCCGAGCTTGAAAAGTTAGGTATGAAAGTAGTTGATTACACACTTTAAGCAGCAGTTTTAAGCGGCTTAATAGCCGCTTAAAACCTAAATTTAGTCTTTTCTCTGATGGAGATTGAACGCACATTAATCTATAGTTAGTTTATAATGTTAAGGGAATTATCATGTTACTCCATCGTTTGTTACTTTTATTAATCAGTCTATTATTTTTATCAGCCTGTAATGATCAAGACTCAAATATTGCCTTAGGCACTTTAGAACGTGAGCGAGTGATCCACCCAGCAACAAGCAGTGAAGTATTAATTGCGTTACCTGTTATCAGTGGGCAAGTTGTTAAACAAGGCCAAGTGATTGCGCAATTTGATTCAGTATTACAGCAAGCTTTGGTTGATAAAGCAGATGCACAACGACAACAAGCACAAGCAAATCTCGATAAAGTACTCAATGGCGCGCGAGTAGAAGAAGTTGCTGCAGCCAATGCTAAAGTAGCGGCAGCCAAAGCTGCACTAACGCAAAGTGAAGCGAATTTTCAACGCGCTAAATTACTCGTTAAAGATAAGCTTGCCAGTCAAGAAACGTTGGACAGAGCTATCGCCAACAAAGATGAAAACTCAGCTAATTTAGAAAGTGCACAACAGCAGTTAAACGAACTGGCCAATGGTGCCCGCATTGAAGATATTCAAATAGCAAAAGCGCAACTGCAAGCCAGTATTGCTGAACTAAAAGCACAACAAAAGCAACTTGATGATTTAACAATTACTGCCACTCGTGATGGTTATTTAGATAATTTACCGTGGAATATTGGTGAGCGAGTAACCAAAGGTAGCCCAGTGGCAATTGTATTAGCATCGGGCGCGCCTTATGCGCGGGTGTATATACCTGAACCATACCGGGTTAAATTAAAAAAAGGGATGGCACTGAGCGTAACGGTTGATGGTCTTAACCAACAGTTCACAGGTGAGTTAACGTGGATCTCAAGTGAGCCCGCTTTTACGCCGTATTATGCACTGAACCAAGAAGAACGTGCACGCTTGATGTATTTAGCCGAAGTGCAATTAGATAAGTCGGCAGTCGAGCTTGCAAGTGGTGTACCTGCGCAAGTGATTTTGCCATGACGCAGTGCGTGATCAAAGCGACACAACTCGACAAATACTTTGGTGACCTAAAAGCAATCGACCAATTAGATCTTGCAGTTGAAAAAGGCCAGATATATGGCTTTTTAGGCCCTAATGGCTGTGGTAAAACAACCGCAATACGCATGCTTACAGGGTTACTACAACCGACAAATGGACACATTGAAGTACTGGGTTTACAACTCCCCCGTGATGCAGAGCAATTACGAACTAAACTTGGTTATATGACCCAAAAGTTTTCTTTATACGGCGATCTTACCGTGTATGAAAATTTAAATTTTATCGCCAGCTTATACTCATTTTCTAGTGCAGAGCGTCGTACTCGCATTGATGAACTGTTACATTTATATGGCTTAGATGAACGGGCCACGCAACTAGCAGCGAGTATGAGTGGTGGGCAGCGGCAACGCTTATCGTTAGCGGCTGCGGTGATGAATAAGCCGAAAATTCTATTTTTAGATGAACCTACATCAGCAGTTGACCCACAAAACCGTCGTGATTTTTGGGAAACATTGTTTGATTTGAGTAGTACTGGCACCACCATTTTAGTCACCACGCATTATATGGACGAAGCAGAGCGTTGCCATAAACTGGCCATTCTGGAAGCTGGCGTAAAACGTGCTGATGGTACACCAAAGCAACTTATGGCAGACATGAATGCACATGTCATTGAAGTGTCGGGTGCACAAACGCGGCAGTTGAAAAGTGACTTAGCAAACTTACCCGAAGTACTTTCTGCTACACAATTAGGCGCACAATTAAGAGTATTAGTGCGTAAAGATATTTCGCAGCCATTAGAGTTTCTGCGTACTCAAAAATTTGTTAACAGAGATTGGCAACTTCATCAGGTACGACCCAGTTTAGAAGATGTGTTTGTCACCTGCACCGGGCAGGGTAGACAATGAGGGCTTCACTATGGCGGGTATTTGCTATATTCAACAAAGAGTTATTGCAACTAAAACGCGATAAAATGACGTTTGGCATGGTGGTGATGATCCCGCTTATTCAATTAATGTTATTCGGCTATGCCATAAATACCAATGTGAAAGATATTCCTGTGGGAGTTGTAGATCACAGTCAAACCGCGTTAAGCCGAGTATTGATACAAACTGTGCAAGCCACTAATGTGGTGAATTTTACGCAGCAATTTACTAGCTTGGAACAGGCACAACGAGCGATAGCCAGTGCGAAGGTACGGGCCGTTTTGTTTATTCCTAAAGATGTTGATAATCGCTTAGTACAACACCCAAGCGTTGGGCTTGGCTTACCAGAGTCAGTAAGTGAAACAGTAACTCGGCCAATAGCGCAGTGGCTTGTTGATGGCTCGGATACGGTAATCGCATCAAGTATCAAGGCACTACGAATGATGCCATTAAACGAGCTTTTAGATAAACCCGCCAATCGTACTTTCCCGACGTTTGAAGTAACCTTATTTTATAACCCTGAACAACGAACTGCTGTTAATATTGTTCCCGGTTTAGTCGCAGTTATATTAACGATGACCATGATAATGTTCACCTCTGCAGCGATAGTGCGAGAACAAGAACGCGGTAATATGGAGTTATTAATTACATTGCCCTTGAGCTCATTAGAACTGATGCTAGGAAAAGTGATCCCTTATGTATTTATTGGTTTTGTGCAGTTGTTTATTATTTTAGGTATGGGGCACATACTGTTTAACATTCCATTTGGGGGGAATTTAGCCGCGCTAGCCCTAGCTACTTTGCTTTTTATTTGTGCCAGTTTAGTACTTGGTTTAGTGCTTTCAACAATCGCTAAAAACCAATTACAAGCAATGCAAATGACCGTATTTATTTTATTACCGTCAATTTTGTTATCTGGTTTTATGTTTCCTTATGAGGGAATGCCGATTGCTGCGCAGTGGATTGCGCAGTGTTTACCTGCAACGCACTTTATGCGACTAATTCGTGGTATTGTACTCAGAGATGTTGAGCTTCTAAATATGGCTATGGATTTACTGTGGTTATTTGCTTTTACAGTAATCGGGCTGCTGGTAGCAGCAATGCGCTTTAAGAAAACATTAGATTAAGTCATTTCAAAAAAGTGCCTTGGTTTAGGCACCTTTCATCATTACAGTCTCATGCAGTTAAAACTGGTTGTTGTCTTTTTTCTGGATCAGTTCAATTGCATAGCCATCGGGATCTTTTACAAAGGCGATTTCTGTGGTGCCGCCTTTTACAGGACCGGGCTCACGGCTAACATTGCCCCCTGCGGCTTTGATATCTGCACAGGCTTTATAGATATCATCAAACTCAATAGCAATATGACCATAAGCATTGCCTAAATCGTAGCTGTTGGTATCCCAGTTGTAAGTCAGCTCTAATACCGTGCTGTCTTTTTCATCGCCGTAGCCTACAAAGGCGAGTGTGTAACGGTATTCTTCGTTGTCCGCGCGGCGTAGCTCTTTCATGCCCAGTACTTGCGTGTAAAACGCAATTGATTTATCTAGATCAGCAACCCGTAGCATGGTGTGTAGTAAACGCATTTAAATCCCCTTGATTTTGCTTTAAATTCACATAATTCTTAAGAGCGCAGCTACTTTGTGACTATTGCTGCGCTGTTAAAATATCAATAATCCGATTATAAATGATTTCGGTGAGCATCACAGTATCATTACCGTTAGTATTTATAAACTGCACTACAACTGTGTCGATATCCTTGTAAAAGCGAGCGATGCTTGAATAACCTAACACCCAACCAGTGTGCTCATATCCGTAAAGTGAGGCATATAAAGCTTGCTCTTGTGCGTTGAAAAAAGTGCCTTTGTTTAAAGCAATAACAAAGTCACCCACATCGTGTGCTGTTGCCACATAGCCTTGATCGAGTGCTTTAAAATCATGTTTATAACCCACATAATAGCCACTCATCAAATCTGCTAAATTGATTTCATGCACTGATGAAAACGTATGCGTTAGGCCCAGTGGCGTTAAAATTTCATCTTTAATAAATTGGTTATGATCATAACCTAGTACATTAGACATGATCCTTCTGAGCAACAAATAATTCGTATTTGAATAGCCGTAATCAGTATTTGGGCTAAAGTCAGCGGGTCTATCGAGTACTAATGCCAGCGGATCAGGGTATGTAATTGACCAATCATAGTTATCTGTGTCTGTATAATTGGGAATACCACTGCGATGCTTTACCATCATTCGCAATGTTATTTTATCTGCGTTTTCAACACGGCCAATTAACGACGGCATGTAATCGGCCAGTGTTTTATCCACATCAATACGTCCAGCGGCGGTAAGCTTAGTTAAAGCCGCTGCATCATATAACTTTCGGATACTGCCAATTTTAAAAAGTGCACTAGGGTAAGCGGGTATTTTTTGCTCTCGATTATGCCAACCCTGCGCAAAATACTCCGGTTGTTGTCCTTGCTTATGAACATACACAATAATGCCATCAACCCCTTGCTCGATAGCTTCAATCGTCTGCGCTTGAACGGTTGCAGGTAAAGGGGATAAGTAATATAAAGCAAATTTCCAAGGCGCAAAAAAGTATATACTTGAGAAGGTGATAATTAGTGCCGCAATGCGCATTAATGTGAGTGCTTTTTTATTTTTTAGTTGCATTACTGCACTTCCTGTTTAGTCCTCAACGTTTTAGTAACCTAACCTTTAAATATAACTCGCGCAATTACACGCTTAGCAGCAATGCCATGGACATTGCTGCTATTGTCATTATTGAATCGCTTTACTTTTTAACCTTGCCCTTAAGTACATAGATCTCACCATCAAAACTGCCTTGAATCGTCAAGCCTTGTCCAGCTAACTCTTTTAGATACTCAATGTGTTCTTCAGTGATATGTTGGCCTGGAACCAACAGCGGAATGCCCGGAGGGTAGGGCGTCACTAAACCGGCACAGATGCGGTTGTTGCTTTTGCTAATAGGCACCGATTCACGCTCGCCATAAAACGCATCACTTGGAATACAAGCCAAATCTATGGCTGGTAAATTCTCTGGTAAGCGAGAGCGCCTCATTGATGTTGCTAATTTCACTTTACCGCTATCGAGTTTCTTAAGCGCGTTATACAGACGAATGATCTTCGAACGCGTCCCGCCAAGTGTCAGTAGAACTAAAATGGTGCTGTGCGTGTATTTTTCTATTTCTAAGCCAATTTCATCGAGCAGGAATTTATGAATATCTTTTAACGAATAAGGTAATTCACTGATGTCGATGAGAATTTTAAGCGGATCGTGGCCCATGTTATCGCCACTAAAGTGTGGAAATATGTTCATAAAGTCTTGCTTACCAAGTACTTTAATATGCTTGAGCGAGGCCATTTGTTGTTTAAACTCTGCTACATGGTTTAACAAGGCATTGAGTAGCTTATAGCCTTCCATCTCCAACTGCTTTTGGCACACGTCTAGAGACGCGATAAGCTGATACTTTGGTGATGTACTGGCGTAGATACTGTAAATTTCGCGAAAGAAATCGGCATCGAAATCAGGGTCGTTAACATGAATATAAGACGCCTGAGAGAACGCTGAGACCACCTTATGCGCTGAATGCGTGACATAATCAGCGCCAGCATGAATGGCTGAATAATGGCGTAGGCTGGGGTGAAAAAGAGAGTAAGCAAACCAAGCTTCGTCGATAAACACTTTAATACCGTGTTGATGGGCAAATTCTACCACTTGTTTTAAGTCGCTAAGTAGGCCATCGTAAGTACAACCAGTTAAAACTAGCAGCTTCGCATCGGTATTTTGTTCGATCGCTTGTTTAATGTCGGCCAACGACGGTGGCGCGAAGATGCCATATTTAGGATTTAAAATACTCGACAAATAAATAGGGAAACTAGCAGATTGCAAGATGCCATAATGTACAGACTTATGGCAATTACGGTCGATGATCACTTTATCACCCTTGCGCAGCAGCGTCTGTAAGATGATTTTATTTGAAGTTGATGAGCCGTTAGTTACGAAATAGGTATGCTTGACTTCAAACGTCGCCGCTGCTGACTCTTGCGCACGGCCAATGGTATTGGTGCTATCTGACAATGAGCCTAACGAATCGACCGAAACCGACAAGTCGCCAACAAATACATTACGGCCATAAAATTGATAAAAATCTTTAATATAAGGGGAGTTTCTAAAACTAGAGCCACCGCTGTGACCTGGTGTATGCCATGAATCGTTCGATTCGCCAACATAACGACGATATGCAGTCCAAAACGGGGTTTCTGAGCGGTCATCAAAGTCGTTGATCATATAACCTAAAATCGCTTCTGGGTCAGAAATCACTTCATCTTTAAAAAAGAAAGACTCAATCTCCTCAGACTCGTTGACTATTTCTAGGCCTTTCGTGTCGTCACCGATAACATAAACCGGCAATTCAAGGCGGATCCCCTTTAATTGCTCAATAAAGCGGCTATACGTGCGTTCACCAACTTTGTTACTTAGATCCCAACTGAGTACCACAGCTTGAATATCACCATCTTCCTCTACAGACTCCAACGCTTGCTTGAGCTCGAGGCGTTCAATAATATCGATATGAATATCATTGCGCTCAAAATTAGGGATCGTTTTCGACAGGTTAGTCGAAAGCTCTTGTAAGGTGGTAGGGTCTTGCTCAATCAACAAGATACGAAGTAAAGGTAGCATAGGAATTCCCACAATAAAATTTCATGATGCTCAACAGCATAACTAAAGGATTGACACTTGTGAAATTAATAGTTTGAAAATGTTTGATTAAATGCGCTATTTCACGAACGCGTTTGTTAAGTATACTCGACAGGTTTTGATATTTATCTGAGCAGCTTTATCCTTAAACTCACATAAACCTTTAATAATACCACTATGCATTTTGGCTTACGCACCACACAGGTATAACGCCGTGAAGAATAAGCCAGTGATGCACGTCACTTTAAATACTTTGGGGATCACTTTTTCAAGTTTTTGTTCAACCGCAACTACATTTTACCCATCGCAAATTTGGTACGATTTGGTACGCGGTCGATGTGAGTGTCTACTGCTACAGGCTAGCCGGAGGGTAATAAAGGTAGATATAAAATATGTCTAATCGCACAAGGGTAGGCTGATTTTTGCTAGAAGCGTTTGCTCAGATAAAACTCGTCTCTGCCACAAAGCTTCTAAGGGCTAATATAAAAACCGTTTAATTAGCATCGCTGTACGCAAATTAATCTAATCCATATTCTGGGTGCTTGAACAGGAGATTTTCGTAGTTTTATGACAAACCTCTCCCTAGATTCATATAGCAATTTGGTATAAGTTGAGATTCATAACAAATGACAGGAAGATGGATGAATGCAAACACGGATTACTTTGTTTATAAAGCGTTATGAGCAGGTTTATACTCATTTCAGCCCCCTTCTTTTTTAGGAAAATTACAAACATGTCAGTGGAATTAGTTAAAGAACAAATCCAAAGATTTCTTTCCAAGGATACTCCTGAAGTTCTCGCTATCAAGGGGGATTGGGGAGTAGGTAAGACTTATAGTTGGGAAAAATACATCAAAGAGTTTAAAAACGAGTGTGCTTTAAAATCATATTCCTACGTTTCATTGTTTGGGGTTAACTCTATTTCTGAATTAAAACAAACTACGTTCTTAAATACCATCGATACCAATAGAATTGGCGAAGCACCTAATATCAAAGGCTATTCAAAAAAAGTTGCTGACTTGGTGAAGGATACAAAAATACCTTATGTGAGTAAATATGTTGGAGGTATTGGCAGCTTAATTAGTTCAGTTTCTCAGCTGGCAATGAATAAGACAATAATTTGCTTTGATGATATAGAGCGTCATAGCAAAGGAATCACTATAAAAGATTTCATGGGGTTGGTTTCTTTCTTAAAGGAGCAGAAAGGTTGCAAGGTTGTATTGTTGCTTAACGAGGATGCTGGTGACGACACTTTCAAAGATTATAAGAAATACAAAGAAAAAATTGTAGATAGACAGCTTCACTTCGAGCCAACAGCAAAGCATTGTTTCGATATAATGTATGCTGACGACTTCGAGTTTAGAGATTACGTTCGTGATTGCTGCATTGGATTGAATATAAAAAATAAACGAGTTATCAGAAAAATAGTCGAGCATATAAATGAATTTTTGGAACTTGTTGATGGTTTCGATGACAGTATCAAGAAGCAAGTTATTCATTCGACGATTGTACTCAGTTGGTGCTACTACTGCCACGGAGCAGATGAAATACGCGTTCCAGAGTTTTCATTTGTAAATAGGTTAGGGACAAGAAAGGAAAGCGATGAATTGGGATGGAAAAAAGAAACCACTGCTCGTTGGAATATGACTTTAAGTCGATATGGTTATGCATATTCTGATGAAATCGACTTGGCTGTTGCTCGTGGAATTGAGCAGGGCTTTCTTGATAAGGAAAAGTTGATTCCTCTATGTGAGCGCAAACAAAAAGAGCTAGACATCCAGAAAGCTAGTGAAAAATGGGAGCGTGCTTGGAAACTCTTTCACGGTTCTTTTAATAGCAATGAAAACGAAATTGCTTTAGCTTTTGAAGAGGGAATGAGAGACATAGCACCCAATACGTCCGCTTCGCAATATAGTTCAGGGTTGAAGGTATTACGAACTATTGAGAAGAACGATAAAGCGAATGAGTTGATTGAGTTGTTCATAGATTTAAGGCGTGATAATCCCGAAGCTTTTGATGTTGATAGTGATTTTGCATTTGAAGTTAAAGACACACTATTTGTTGAAAGGTTACGCGAATCATATTTAGAGTTAAAACCAGAACCAACAGTTCAAGAGATAATGGAGTTGAGGCGTGGCTCAAAATCTTACAACACCTCTGAAGCAGCTATATTAGCAAAGCTTGAAGTAGAAGAAATTTATGATTTATTTATGAGTTTTAATGGTGAAGAGTTAACCGAAAACATTCGTGTCTTTTTACTACTTGCTGGAAGCAACGAGGATTTAGCAACTAAGGTTAATGAAGCTCTCAAAAAAATATCAAATATCAGTGGCTTAAACGCATTCCGAATGCGTAAATTTCGAAACTAATACACGCCACTTATAGGTGGATGCTTCAAGACATCTCGACCAACTGTTATTTTGCTTGAGGCAGTGTTGTTTGTTGAGTGATAATAACATTTGAGTGCAATGGGTAGGGAAACTTGGTTTGATGTGCGTAGCCTAGCTGGAAACTTGAAGTAATGCGAAAAATGCGCACTACCCAGAGAGCTAAACTCAGAAATGACCAAAAACAAGAGTGTCTGATGATCAGCTTTTCGCTCAAAGTAGTCACTAACTTACTCTACTTTATCTTTAAACTCACACAAGTCTTCAATAATACAGCTGCCACATTTTGGTTTGCGGGCTACGCATACATAGCGGCCATGTAATATTAGCCAGTGGTGTACGTCTACTTTAAACTCTTTTGGGATCACTTTTTCAAGCTTTTGTTCAACTGCGACCACGTCTTTACCCATAGCAAGCTTAGTACGGTTTGAAACACGGAAAATATGGGTGTCTACCGCGATTGTCGGCCAGCCGAAGGCGGTGTTGAGTACGACGTTTGCAGTTTTACGGCCAACGCCGGGGAGGGCTTCTAGGGCTTCGCGGTTTTCAGGAACTTCGCTGTTGTGTTTATCTACTAAAATCTGGCACATTTTGTACACATTGGCGGCTTTAGAGTTAAATAAGCCGATGGTTTTAATGTAATCGCGCAGCGTATCGTGGCCTAAGTCTAAAATGGCTTGTGGCGTATTGGCTACGGGAAAGAGCTTACGGGTGGCTTTATTAACACCTACATCGGTGGCTTGTGCTGATAGTGTTACCGCTACTAGTAGTTCAAACGGGCTTGAATATTCAAGCTCAGTTTCAGGATGCGGATTTTGCTCACGCAGGCGCGAGAGTATTTCGTAACGTTTTTCTTTATTCATGCAACTTAAACGCACAGTAAATACTGTGCGCTTCCCCTTAAGTTAAACTGGTGACCCTTGCTCGCGGGCCTTTTTCGGCCACAGGTGGTGCGACTTGCTTTGCTTTTATTTGTGCGTCGATGACATTTTTAGCGGCTATTAGTAACCCTAAACCTAAAAATGCGCCCGGTGGTAAAATCGCGAGTAAAAATTGGTTATCAAAACTAAATACTTCAATTCGTAACACTGATGCCCATGGGCCTAGTAGTAAATCGGCGCCATCAAATAAGGTGCCTTGACCTATTAGTTCGCGCATTGCGCCAAGTATAACAAGTACCACCATAAAGCCTGAGCCCATCATTAAGCCGTCAAACGCTGATAAATGAACAGGGTTTTTAGAGGCATAAGCTTCGGCGCGGCCGATAATGGCACAGTTAGTTACTATCAGCGGAATAAAAATCCCCAGTGATTGATATAAGCCAAATGTATAGGCATTCATTAGTAGTTGTACTATGGTTACGAAGCCTGCGATAAACATTACAAACACAGGTATGCGAATGTCTTTTGGTACGAAGTTTCGCACTGCAGAAATAGTCACGTTTGAGCCCACTAATACCAGTAATGTTGCAAGGCCAAGTCCCATTGCGTTGGTAACCGTTGAGGTGACAGCTAACAGCGGACACAAACCAAGTAATTGTACGAGGGCAGGGTTGTTTTTCCACATCCCTTCGTTAAATAACTCTTTTAATTGGCTCATGATTCACCTACTTGGCATGCATTACTTGCATTAAATACCGCATCGAAATTATTTTTTGAGAATAGCACAGCTTGTTTTACTGAACCAACCACAGCACGTGGCGTAATAGTAGCGCCAGTGAATTGATCAAAACTGCCGCCATCTTTTTTAACGGCCCAGCGTTGATCGTCTTCACTGTGTAGTGTTTGACCTTTAAATGAGGTGATCCACAACGATTTTTTTATTTCCACTTTGTCACCAAGTCCTGGCGTTTCTTCGTGTTTAGTAACACGCACACCGGCCACATCTGCGTTTGCAAATACCGCAGTTAATAACTCGATATCACCACTGTAACCTTTTGGCGTGACGTGGCGTATAACCAAAGCGACAGGCTGGCCATCTTTTCGCGCCCGATAAATTGTTTGTGGCTGATCACCGATTAACGGATCATCGATGATGGCGCAATCTTGATAAAGGGTATTATCGTAAAAATGAGGGTCCAACACATCTTGCAATTGTAGCGACAGCTGTTTGCGCTCTTGCTCTGCAATGTTATCTGCAGTGAGAGTATGAATGACTCCCACTGCGCCGGTAGTGATCAGTGCAAACAGGGCTAAAATACCGCCGTTTTTGGTCATTGATGAAATGATCATTTGTTTACCCCATGGCCATAAGTACGTGGTTGGGTGTAGTAGTCAATTAGTGGCACAGCCATGTTAAGCAACAATACCGCAAAGGCCATTGCATCTGGGTAGCCGCCAAATGTACGAATTAAATACACTAATAAGCCAATTAATGCGCCGTAAATTAATCGGCCGCGGTTAGTCGTGGCTGCAGAAACAGGATCAGTCGCTATAAAGAATGCCCCAAGCATAGTGGCGCCGCTAAACAAGTGAAATACAACGCCAGGTTCAGTCCCCGGTGCTGCGATATAACCCACAGCGCTACATACAGCAATGGATGCAATGACGCCAACTGGGATATGCCAGTTTATAACTTTTGCTTTAATCAGGTATAAGCCGCCGATTAAAAAGCCAAGATTAACCCAGCCCCAACCTTGGCCTAACCAACTATTAAAAATAGCGGCTTGCATACTCTCAGTGATAGTTAAACCATGGGCGATATCTGTTTTAATGGTATCTAGCGGCGTTGCCATTGTTATGCCATCTACACCGACTCTTAGTTGATCAACACTAAAGCCTGCGCTGGTAAAACCATTAAAAATAACGCTTAGTTGCTGATTAAAGCTAATAGAATTAGCGAGAAGATCATTGACCGGCATCCAAGTCGTCATTTGTACTGGGAATGAAATTAGCAACAATACATACGCAGCCATTGCAGGGTTAAATAAGTTAAAGCCAAGTCCACCATAGAGCTGTTTAACAATTACAATGGCAAAAAAGCTACCAATCACAATAATCCACCATGGTGCCAACGGTGGAATGCTCAGTGCTAACAATACGGCTGTAAGCCAAGCGCTACCATCACTTAGTGTAGGCCACACTGGGCGCTTGCGAATACGCATGATAACAGCTTCACTAATACTGGCTGTGAGCAAGGCTAAAATCAGCTGAATTAATACGCCCGTTCCAAAAAAATACAGTTGCGCGATAAGTCCAGGAATACAGGCTAAGATCACTGTTTGCATCAATTTGCTCAGTGATTTATGGCTGTGACTATGCGGCGAGCTGGCCATCGTAAGCTTCATTACTTATCACTTCCTTCTTGTTGTAGTTTCTTGGCTTTTGCTCGGGCAATTGCAGCAGCGACTGCGGCCTTTTTCTTATCTTGCGCTGTTTGCTCTGGTTGAGCTTCAGTGCCTGGCTCTTGGTTTTTAGTTGTAGGTGTAGTTTCATCTACAGCATTGTCTTTTTCTACGCTAGATACTTGTTCGGCTTTTGCTGCTTTTTTAGCTTTAGCACGCGCAATGGCCGCTGCTATGGCGGCTTTTTTATCGTCAGCAGGCGCAGCTGTTTCGCTTTGGGTTTGGTCAGCCTCTAGTGAATCAGCTTGTTCGGCTTTTGCTGCTTTTTTGGCTTTAGCACGCGCAATGGCCGCTGCCACGGCAGCTTTTTTATCGTCAGCAGGCGCAGCTGTTTCGCTTTGTGTTTGGTCAGCCTCTAGTGAATCAGCTTGTTCGGCTTTTGCTGCTTTTTTGGCTTTAGCACGCGCAATGGCCGCTGCCACGGCAGCTTTTTTATCGTCAGCTGGCGCAGCTGTTTCGCTTTGTGTTTGGTCAGCCTCTAGTGAATCAGCTTGTTCGGCTTTTGCTGCTTTTTTGGCTTTAGCACGCGCAATGGCCGCTGCCACGGCGGCTTTTTTATCGTCAGCTGGCGCAGCTGTTTCGCTTTGTGTTTGGTCAGCCTCTAGTGAATCAGCTTGTTCGGCTTTTGCTGCTTTTTTGGCTTTAGCACGCGCAATGGCCGCTGCTACGGCGGCTTTTTTATCATCAGCTGGCGCAGCTGTTTCGCTGTCCGTAGTAGAGGAGGCTGCCTTTTTAGCTTTAGCACGCGCAATGGCTGCCGCTACGGCGGCTTTTTTATCATCGGCAGGGGCTGCTTTATCACCGTCAGTGGTCGATGCTGCCGCTTTTTGCTCTTTATACTTACGAGCTTGCTCCTTGCGCGCTGCACGTTCTAAAGCAACGTCACTATTATCAGGCTCTAAGTCCGCACCTTGATTTTGTTTTTTTGCTTTAGCGCGAGCTATTGCTGTTGCAACGGCAGATTTATCGTCGTCCTTTGCTGGCTTACTTTTAACTCGGGCGAGTGCATCGGCAATTTTTTGCTTTTCGTCCGCTGACTTTTCAGTGGCAGGTTTGCGTTTGTGACGGTTTTGCCGTGCTTCTTGTTCACGCTCAAGACGCTGCTTTCTAAGTTCAAAGCGTTCTTTTGCACGCTCAGCTTTAACTTGTTCAGCTTGTTGCTCTTTTATTTCAACTTTAGCAACACGGTAGTATTGTACGAGTGGAATTTCGCTAGGGCACACATAGGCACAAGCGCCGCACTCGATACAATCAAATAGATTATGTTCTTTTAGCTTGTCATATTCTTTTGACTTAGCAAACCATTGCAGCTGTTGCGGTAATAATGAAGCGGGGCAGGCGTCTGCACAGGCGCTACAGCGAATACAGGCTTTTTCAGGGCCGGGCTCTGCAAGTTCCTCATGATCTGGGGCTAAAATACAGTTTGTGGTTTTTACTACACCAATGCGCACAGTAGGTAAGGTAAAGCCCATCATAGGCCCGCCCATCACAACACGCTGTTGTGGCACGGGTGAAAACCCTTGGCAGTCAAGTAAATGCTTTATTTCAGTCCCTAATAAGGCCCACACATTGCCAGGGTTATGAATTGTATTGCCTGTTACCGTAATAACACGTTCAATCAGTGGTTTACCCTCGAACACCGCTTGATTAACCGCAAATAAAGTACCAACGTTTTGCACGAGTACACCAATATCAGCAGGAATACCGCCACTGGGCACTTCTTTATTGGTAAGTAATTGTATTAATTGCTTTTCACCGCCTGACGGGTAAACCGTTGGGACGGTTTGAATAATTATCTTATCGTTATGGGCCGCTGCTGTCTGCATGGCTGCGATGGCTTCTGGTTTATTGTCTTCTATACCAACAATTGTAAGCGTTGGTGTAAGAAGTTGTTGCATGATTTCGATACCAGCAATGATGCCGCTGGCATACTCTCTCATTAGCATATCGTCAGCAGTAATGTAGGGCTCGCATTCGACCGCATTAACAATAAAATACTCAATAGCTTTACGGCTATCAGCTTTGATATAAGTCGGAAATCCTGCGCCGCCCATGCCTGCAATACCACGATCATGAATAATATCGATTAACTGCTCGTGCGAAAGCAAGCTTGGTGTTGGCACGGGGTTTAATGTACACCAGCGGTCTTGACCGTCTGGTTCAATAATTATGCTTAATTCAGGTAGTGCGGACGGATGCGCTGAAGGCATTTGGCAAATATCAGTGATCACACCAGACGTTGGGGCATGAATTGGCACTGACCAATTAGCTACAGGTTTTGTTAGCGCTTGGCCTTTTAATACTTGCTGACCTTTGTCGACGATTAATTTACCATTGGCACCAATGTGTTGCTTTAAAGGTACAACGAGCTTGTCAGGTAAAGGTAAGCGGGTTATGGCTTGGCCTGTGGAAATCGTTTTTTGTCCAGGTGGATGTATACCTCCTGGAAATGGCCACACTTTACCTTGTTTTATTTGTGCAATTAGCTTTTCCATGTGTGCCCCTTAATCAATTTGTGTAACTGGGATTGCATCAAGTTGCCATTTCCACGTTTGTTTTGTGGTTTTCACTGGCAACATGTCAATACAATCAACAGGACAAGGTTCAACACATAGATCACAGCCTGTACATTCATCAATCAATACCGTATGCATTTGGCGTGTGGCACCCACAATGGCATCTACAGGGCAGGCTTGAATGCATTTAGTACAACCAATGCATTCGTCTTCTCGAATATAAGCGACCGTTTTAACTGGCTCTGCTTGTTCACCACCGGCTAGTGGCTTTGCTTCTACGCCCATTAAATCGGCTAATTTTTTTACAGTCGCATCGCCCCCAGGCGGGCATTTATTTATTTCGTCGCCGTTGGCAATCGCCTCAGCATAAGGACGACAACCAGGGTAACCACATTGACCACATTGGGTTTGCGGTAAAATAGTATCGATTTGTTCGACAATAGGATTACTTTGCACACGAAAACGTACCGCGGCAAATCCTAAGATCAAACCAAAAATAAGTGCCAGCGAACCCAGCGCAATCAAGGCATAAAACAAGGTCATGTTAAAACTTCACTAATCCTGTAAAACCCATAAAGGCCATCGACATTAAGCCTGCGGTGATCATCGCAATGGATGCACCTTTAAATGGGGTAGGTACATCTGCTGCGTTTAAGCGCTCACGAAGTGCTGCAAATAAAACAAGTACCATAGAAAAACCAACGGCAGCGCCAAAGCCAAAGACCGCTGATTGTAAAAATGTATGATCTTCTTTGATATTTAACAGTGCAACACCTAATACCGCACAGTTTGTGGTGATCAAAGGTAAAAATATACCCAACAGGCGATAAAGTGTCGGACTGGTTTTTCTAACCACCATTTCGGTAAATTGCACGACCACCGCAATGACTAAAATAAAGCTAAGGGTGCGCAAGTAGGTAATATCAAGTGGGATCAAAATATATTGATGAACGAGATAGCTTGTTACAGAGGCAAGCGTTAACACGAATGTGGTTGCTAAGGACATACCAATTGCGGTGTCTAGTTTACCAGACACTCCCATAAATGGGCATAGACCTAAAAATTGTACTAACACAAAGTTATTAACCAGTACCGTGCCGATCAACAGCAAGACATATTCTGTCATGTTCGCCTCAAGCTATAATAAACGTCGTCATTATCCTTTTTTATTGTCGGTTTAACAACACGTAGCGGGCAAATAAACCGCTCATTTAGTAATGATAGTTAATTGCATTAAAAATTTCCTGATTGCTAAATAAACATTTACGGTTTATTAACTAAAATACCTGCAATAGGACAATGGGTAGAGACAAAAGGAATAGTTTTACCGTGCAGAGTTACACTAAGGCTTGGAGTATAAAGGTGCGCAAACGCACCTTTACATGGATTAAATATCTTTGGGTTTTTCGATGTAATAACCCTGAACACCATCTAAACAAAGGGTTTCTATTATATGTTTTTCTTCTTGGCTTTCAACGCCTTCAGCAAACACACTGACACCAATGCGGTGCGCCAGATCCACCATTAAACGCATAAAGTATTGATTGTTTTTATCTTCTTCAAGGCCGCGAGTATAACTTGCGTCCATCTTGATAAAATCAGGTTTTAAATCACGGAAGAACTTAAATGAGGTTAAGCCCACACCAAAGCGTTCAACAGTAATACGCGCACCAACACGATGAATCATATCAATAAAGCGTTTACTGGCTTTGATGTTCTGTTGTAAGCCAAATTCACTGACTTCAAAGACCAGTTTTGAGGCTATATTGGTATCTTTTAATAAGCGGCGTTCTAACCAAATCACAAACTGATCGTTATGCGCGCTTGAAGCGGTCACATTTAAGCCAAAGAATTTTTCAGAAAAGTTACGGCTTTTAATTTTTTCAAGAGACGAGTCAATAATCAATCGATCAATTTCCATTGCCATATCAAGTTTTTCAGCCATTGCCAAAAATGATGCTGTAGGCAACACTTGATTCTCAGCCGTTTTAAAACGTACCTGAATTTCTGCGTAAGCTTTAATGCTTTTACCAATAGGCATAATGTTTTGCATCACTAAATGCACACGTTCAGACTCAATAACTTCATTGATCACTTTACGCCAATTTTGATTACCAAACCCAGCGCTGACATTATTTACTAAATCTGTTTCACGTTGTACATGCCATGCATTAGCTTGTTTGGATTGTGCCATACTCATGGCATTGTCTACGATTGAAAGTAGTTCACCTAATGGCTTACCTTTTTCGTAGCCTACAATACCTGTATTTGCTACTGAGCTTAACTCTTGATTTTGTTGATACTGCGTAAAGCGGGATTGCAGGTTATCACCAAAGCGCTCAGCTTCTTTGAGTGGCGTGTTGGGCAGCACAATAGCAAAGTCTGAACTATTTAAACGAAAAACCTTACTGCCAGTATAGGTGCCACTAATATGCTTAATGATGTCAGCAACTGCTTTGACATATTCATCACCTTTTTGATAGCCGCGGGTTTGGTTTATTGCTTGTAATTCACTACAACGAACCATCGCAAGTGATCCAAAGGTACTTTTTTCACTGCTTTCTATGTGTTTTTCATAATATTCGACAAACATATTACGATTGCCAAGCTCAGTCACCACATCTTTATAGGCTTCTTGTTTGATAGTGTGAGCCGCATTTTGAATATCATCATGTTTACTTTGTAAAAAGTGCGAAAGTCGATTAAAGCTGGGTATTAAATCAACCCCCAATTGTTTTATTTTGCTGTTATTAATTGCAGTATCAAGGCCGCTATTGAGTTGATTTTGATTGATATACACATCAATAACATCAGCTACAGTCATACTGATATTGCGATTTAATTTGCGGAACATGGTTTTCATGAAAACAATGGGAATAATTGCCATTAAGCCTGACACTAAAATCACAATAAATAACCCTTGCTGTAGTAACAGTCCGAGGTTGTTGGCATTTATCATGAATTCAACTTTAATATCTGATGCTTGGTTTACAGCGAATTGCGGTCGAATTGAGTTAAAACTGCTTTCTACTAATTGTGCAATAGCAGGTAAAGGAGTAGGGGATTGAATATTTACGACTTCTTTACCTTGCTGATCACGCAAAATAAATGAGGAAAAAGTATTGCCATCAGCAAGAACTTGCTGAAGTTTCTCAGGGGAAATATCCGCAATAGAATGTTTATTAATATAGTTATTAACGACTAACTGTGCTTTGTGTTGAGCATTACTTGCTGCATTGTCAAACGCCGCAGCCACAAAGTAACCACCAATACTCGCAAACAACAGCCAAGATATTAACTGAATAAATATGAGTTTTTTAAAACCAGCCATGTCTTATTCTTTTAGTAGATCAAAGGGAAAGGAATCAAATCCTTGATTAATCAAAATATTTTTATACAGGTTAATTGTATATTCAGAATAAATGTTTTGACATTAGTAGAGTAGTGGAATTGTTTAGGAAAGTCTAATGGATTCTTTAAGTTGGCTCCCCCTCCCCGACTCGAACGGGGGACCTGCGGATTAACAGTCCGTCGCTCTAACCAACTGAGCTAAGGGGGAACTACAATAACTTAATTTTCTATGATTTGGCTCCCCCTCCCCGACTCGAACGGGGGACCTGCGGATTAACAGTCCGTCGCTCTAACCAACTGAGCTAAGGGGGAACAATATCATATACATAAACTTGGCTCCCCCTCCCCGACTCGAACGGGGGACCTGCGGATTAACAGTCCGTCGCTCTAACCAACTGAGCTAAGGGGGAATCGTTTATGGCTGAAAAGATTGGCTCCCCCTCCCCGACTCGAACGGGGGACCTGCGGATTAACAGTCCGTCGCTCTAACCAACTGAGCTAAGGGGGAAGCGTATGTGCCTTTCAACGGGGCGAAATATTAATGACCGCGCTGCAAAGTGTCAACACATAAAACCTTATAAACAAAAAAAAGCAGTCTGTTCGATGTTTTTATGTTCGATCTGGCTGTTTTGTGGCTTTTTTTGTCCTTATTTTACAGTATTAGATCGACCAATTTTATAGAATTGCTAATTCCCAAGACTAATAAACAATCAATTTGACCACGATGAAAATTATATAAAGTGATCATTTATCTACTTTAGTATGAATAAATTTATGAAATGCACTTTTTTAGCGCAACTGAGTACAGTCGCCAACTTAGCCAGATTCAATTTAGCAATTCATTAACCCAGTCCTTTATTGAAAAAAAATTATCTGGAGATCTCACTCTTTATATTATTAGCATAGTGATGAAATAAATCGCAAAAAACATTTTCTTTGTTGTTTGTTATCATTGAGTTAGTTGTATGTTTAGAGCGTATATTGATATTTAATTAATCCCGATAGCACATTGCTACAGCAGTTAAGTATGTTTTCTGAGCTGTTGTAACTAACAGATCTAAATGATAACTAGGGAATAGATAAGAATAGATGGGAAAACGCGGGATAAATAAGGGTTTAAGCGCTGTTTTATAAAAATAAAGCGCGAAAAGACAAACCGCGAATTAATGATAAATAAAAGTACGAAACCGTGATAAAAACGGCGTTCATTGATAAATTAAAAGCTAAGCTCAGCTTTCACAACTTTTCCTAATAAACCGAGTGTTTTTAGAATGTAATGAGATTCGGTTTCACCACCTTCAATTGCAAAGCTCAAGTCTTTACGAGTAGGGTGATCAAACAACAAATGAAGCTTAGAATTTGTAAGCTTTAACTTGGCTGCAAAATAACCACCATTCATTGGGTTTAAAAACCCATAAATCGAATCAGCATCAATAGTTTTATTGCTAGTATCTATAGAAACTAATGCACCTGCTGGAATAAGCGTGTGTGACTCTTCACTTAGTTGAACTTGTAACTTATCAGTATGATTTTCGTCACTCAGCTGGCTCTGATTATGGGCCACAGGCGTTGGTTTTAAAGAGTCTAACGCACGATCAATTGCATTTGGTGAAGCTTTAGAATCATCCAGGCGTTTTAATAAAACATTGATAAATGGCTCATCAACTAAAGCTGAAAACTCCACTAAATAATCGAAAGGGGGATCGCGACTATCCTCATATTTTGATTGAGTGTTTCTATGCACGCCAGTTCGTTCGGCTACTGTTCCGATATCTAAGAACTTACGTTCTCTTAACGTTTTTAAGTACTCATTGAATGCAGGCATTAACTTTATCAATAGTTATGATCGTGGACATTACAGTATTTAATCACACAAGCGAGTGCATACAAAATAAAAATTGAAAATCAGCTTTTCTTCAAAGTGCGATCTCTTCGCACTTCAAAGCGCGAAGCGCGATCCAGCCAAGCAAAAAACTAAAAAATTAATTTCACATATAAATCAATACCTTAATTGCAATGCACTTAAATGTGTGCAAATAACTCTTGTATGCACAACTTTGTGTGTATATATTTGTGTGCATGAATACAAAAAACACACGAAGGGGTGCATAAAATGGAACATGCAAATCGTCCAGGTTGGACGGTAACAGAAATAAAGGCAGCCTTAGAAGTTGAGGGTTGGTCTTGTCGTCAACTTTCATTTAGTCGTGGCTATACATCAAACGCTGTGCAAACCGCTTTACATCGGCCTTACCCCGTAGTTGAAAAAATAATTGCCGAAGTAATTGGCGTCAGTGCCTTTGAAATATGGCCTGAACGCTATGGAGTTGATGGTAAACCAAATCGTAAAGCAGGCCGCCGTAAATTAATGAGGGTTGAATAATGGAACTATTAACAGCTCACCAAATAGCTGCATTCTTGTTAGTAAGTAAGCGCAGTATTCAATTAAAAGCTAAGGCTGAGGCATGGCCCTATACAGAAGTAAAAGGCCGAGGTGGAAAAGTTCGCAAGTATGCACTTGTTGAACTTCCTGCACATATTTGTGTGCAAGTGCAACAAGCAATGATTCAAGCTAATCAATCGCCAGCAGCTCAAAGTGGTAAAGGATACCTTGCTGTGAACGAACAAAGTGATCGTTTAAACCAACAACTAACAACAGAACTTAAGCATCAAAACTTAAAGCAACTCGCAGGGCTTGAGAATATTCCACCCAAAGCAAGTGCGAAAATCTATTTATTAAACGCAGCAAAAGAGTTTGTAAGTGCGAACAGTCTACCTAAAGTTTTAGGGTTTGATCTATTTAGTGAGCGCTATAACCAAGGCTTGTTAGATATACCAGCAGAGCACAAAAGCTTAATCCCATCCGTTTCGCGTATTACCTTATTGCGCTGGCAAAAAACGGTAGATCAAAAAGGCGTAGCAGGGCTGGCAGTTAAAGCAAAACGCTCAGGTAAATCAATTATCGACTCTGATCCAGAGCTTAGCGATTTTTGCATCGCTATGATTTACCAATACCCACACGTAAAAGCCACGCAAGTAAAAGAGGGGCTAATAGCTCGCTTTTACAGCCAGGGTAAAGCTATCCCAGCAGAGACCACAATCCGTGAATGGCTAACACGTTGGAAGCGCGACAACAGCGCGCTCTACACAAAAATGGCAAACCCAGATGCTTGGAAAAATAAGTATATGAGCGCGATGGGTAAAATGGACGAAAATATTAAACGTATTAATCAGTTATGGGAGTTCGATTCAACCCCGTCTGACGTAATGCTCGTTGATGGCCGTCACTCGCTAATCGGCATTATCGACGTATTTACACGCCGTTCTAAAGTTGTGATCCACCCAACTAGCGACAGCACCGGTATTTGTTTAGTTATCCGTAAAGCCATACTTGATTGGGGTATCCCTGAAATTGCTCGTACTGATAACGGCAAAGACTACACATCAATTCAAATTACTAGTGTGTTTGATGCACTCGACATAAAGCACGAAACAACACGGCCATTTAGCGGTGAAGAAAAGCCATATATCGAGCGCTTTTTCAAAACGTTTTCGCATGATTTAACTGAGCTACTAACAGGCTATATAGGGCATAACGTTTCAGAACGTCAAGCAATCGAAGCGCGCAAAACATTTGCACAACGCTTATTAGCAAAGCAAGGCGGCGATAAATCAGCAATCGAAATCAACATGACAGCCCAGCAGCTGCAAGCGTTTGTAGATAACTGGATAGACAACCGTTACCACCACAAGCCACACAGCAACATAGGCAACAAAACACCTTTTGACTTATTCGCAGCAAGTCGCGACCAAATCAAAGTGATCAAAGACGAGCGCTTACTCGATGTAATGCTGCAACCAGTGCCATCAAACAGAGGCTTACGTATTGTTGGTAAAGAAGGCATCAAGCTAAGCGGCGGGTTCTATATTGCGCCAGAACTTGGCGCAATCGTAGGTGATGAAGTGCTATGTAAATGGGACCCTAAAAACGTGGGCCGTATTTACGTATTTAATCGCATGAATAACGAGTTTATTTGTGTCGCGGTAGATCACGAAATTCAATCAGCAGGTATGACCCGTCAAGACGTTGCGCACCATGCAAAACGTAGCCAAGCAGCAGAAACATCACGCAAGATGAAAGAGCTTAAAAAGACAGCTAAATCAGTGAATGTATCAGATATAGCAAACGAAGTAATCAGCCATTACAGCGCGCAAAACAAAGCCCTTGCAACGTTACCAAAACAAAGTGTTGAACATACCAATGTAATTACTCAATCAGCAATTAAAGCACTTGATAGCAAGCCTGTCACAACCTACAGCGACGAGCAGCTAAGCGAATTTGAAAAACGTCGTAAGCAGTTAAGTGATGAAACTGCGGCGGTAAATATCAACCCAGTCCCGTTATTTAATAACCCACAAGACAAGGCCATGTACCACAAAAAGCAGCGCTTAAATAACCAATTAAGTGATGTAGATGCGCTTTGGCTGAATACGTGGGAGCAGCAAAACCGTGGCTTATCAGCACGACTAGATGACCTATTAACAGAAATGAACGCAGCACCAGCTGCACTAACTCAATTGCATAAACAGTAAAGGAATAAACCATGAAAACTAAAATAGCGATCGTAAGTAACGTAGTAGCCACTCAAATGATGGTTGAAGCACTAACCCAGCGCGCGCATGGCGTGCCAGGCATCGGCTTAATTTACGGTGATCCAGGTCTAGGTAAAACTACCGCAACGGCATGGTTGGTAAACCGCTGCGACGGTATCTATATCCGTGCTACATCAGGCATGAGTTTAACCCAGTTACTGCGCCAAATAGTTAAAGAGTTAAGCGGTCCTGATATTTATACCCGTGAAGCCATGCTTAATTACATCATTGAACACATGGCTATCTCTAATCGCACTTTATTTATTGATGAAGCCGACTACCTATTAAACGACAAAAACACCCTAGAAATCGTGCGAGATATACACGACCTAACGTATTGCCCAGTAGTATTAATTGGCATGGAATCAGTACGCCGTAAATTACAGCGTCATCGTCAATTCTATAACCGTATTTCAGAATGGTTAGAGTTCAAGCCAACCCAGTTTGAAGACTTACAAATCATCGTTAATGCAGTAATCGAGCCTGTTTTAACTATTCAAGATGATTTACTCAAACAGCTACTTAGTGATACTGACGGCGAAGTACGCCGCATCATCACTGGCCTATCAAAAATAGAGGCATTCGCACTTGCTAACGGCTTAACAAGTATCGACCTGCAACAGTGGGGCTCAAAAGAATTTTTCCTTAAAAAAGCGTAGGGGAAAACCAGTGAGCCGCCAAAAATTACAAGACGCATGGCAAGCAATGAGAATCCTAAAGCGATTCTCATTGCAGCAAGTGCGCGATGCAGTACAGCACACCACATTAGACAGTCTAAAAGCCTTTGCAAAGCGCTTGGTCGCAGCAAATGCAATTGCTGAACATGTTGATCACGAGGACGTTAGCTACAGCATTTTAAATTCCAGTTACAACCCGTTTGAACAGCCAGTAAACAGTGGTGTAACCAATAAAAACTCAGGGAGACAACGCATGTGGCAATCAATGCGCATCCTAAATGAGTTTGATGCAGGACAAGTGGCAAGTACCGCCAATGTTTCGCTGTCATCAGCTCGTTCATATATCTCAATACTTAAAAAAGTAGGGTACATATTTGTTGTAAAAAATGCCCCGCGCTCAGGTTCCTTAATAGAGCGAGCAGGGGAGACAACTATTTACCGCATGCTTAAAAATACCGGGCCTAAACGGCCAATTCCCAAAACTAAAGGAGTGTTTGATGCCAATACAAACAAGCTTGTTAAGTTCAAAGAAGTAAAGCGCCAAACAGTGCAAATAGCTCCCGTTACCTTAGGAGAGGCGCATGACTACAACTAACTGGTTGCAAGTACTTGCTGATGAAACAAAAGCGCAAGGGATGCGTCTCGTAGCCCAAAAACTAGGGGTGAGTAAAGCAACTGTAAGCCAAGTAATAAACGGTAAATACAAGGCAAACACCAAAGTCATTCAGCAACGTGTCGAAGGTGTTTTTATGGCAAGCACTGTTGATTGCCCAATCCTTGATGTGATCCCAATTAACGTATGCCTAGAGCATCAGGCTAAAAAATTTGCAGCAACTAATCATGTACGCGTTGCACTTTATAGGGCGTGTCGTAATGGCTGCCCCCACTCAAAAATTTGTGAGAGTAAATAACCATGGAACTACGCAACATATTAATAGAACTGCAAAAAAGAGGGCTGCGAGTTATCAGTTCACATAAAGGCTTTAGCCGCCACATCATTGAAGTGGCAGGCAAAGCCCCAGCACATTTACCAGTAATAACCGAAACCAAAAACGGGCAAACACGCCAAGTTCGCCCAGCAAAATTACACGGCCAAATTATCATGTTTATAGAAGGATAAACCACCATGCCACAAGATTTTTTAGTTAATCATAAAGGCCATCAAGTGCCACTTAAAGGCATTCGCCCAGCCGATATTATTCGCCATGAGTTTGTGCAGTCAGCCATTGCCAAAGCTAAAGGGCAAAGCCAAGCCCTTGCTGAGTTTAAAAAGCAGCAAATGAGCGAGTTTGACGCATTTATGGGCTTACTAGCCCAAGAGTATGCAGTAGAAATGGGCGGTAAAAAGGGCAACGTCACGCTACGCAGTTTTGATCACAAGCAAAAAATCACCCTGCAAGTACAAGAGAGCATCGAGCTTGGCCCAGAGCTGCTAATAGCAAAAGAGTTAATCGACGAATGCCTAAACGAATGGAGCGAAAACGCGAACGAAAACCTAAAACTGATTATTGAGCAAACCTTTGCCACCGACAAAAAAGGCAAAGTCAGCGTGCAAAAAGTACTTGGCTTGCGTCGCCTTAAAATCACTGACGACAGCGGTAAATGGCAGCGTGCTATGGACATCATAGCCGATGCAATTCAAGTCATAGACTCAACCCGCTTTATTCGTTTTTACGAAACCGTAGGCGAGCAAGAGCGCGCAATCTCACTTGATATAGCCAAGCTATAAGGAGCACTAACCATGGAAGTTAAATCAACAATTCAAGTAAACGAACACAGCGACTTACAAAGCATTGTAACCCTCGTAGCTAAAAGCAAAGAGCCAGTAAATATCAACTTTGTATTTCAAAACATCACATTTGTAGTGCAAAGCCAGCTGGTCGGCATCAACCCACCAAAGCATAAAGGCATAACACAACCCAGTTAAGTAACCAAAAAGTGCGCAGGGATGCGGCTTTTTATCAAAGCTTTTCAATTAGCAAGAGCTTTGATAAACAGCAAACATAGGAGGTTTTATGACTACCCCAAATACACAAGTAACGCCAAGCCTACAACTCAAAGAGCTGGCCGCATTGGTTAAGTTTTTAGAGTTATCGCATACCTTTGCAATAGATAGCAGCGTGTTTACACAGCAAGAAGGCGCAGACATTTGTCAAAGCTATTTAAGCCTACGCGAGCAGCTAGAAGAGTTTAAAAATAATGACTAAAGCAAAGCTAATACAGCTAATTCACATTGCTAAAAGCCAACTAGGGCTAGACGACGACACCTACCGCGCTGCACTTTTTGGCTCAGCGGGCAAGCGTTCGTGCAGCCAAATGAGCTCGCCAGAGTTAAACCAAGTGTTAGAGCACTTTAAAAAAGCAGGGTTTAAAGCCAAGGCTAAACGACGTTTAAGCCCAAAGTCATCATCAAAGCAACATGGCGAAATAAATAAACTTCGCGCTATTTGGATCAACATGCACAAACAGGGTTTTGTACGTGATGGCTCAGAAACCGCCTTAGATGCCTACGTAAACCGCATGCTAAATCGCGCAAAAGTAGGGGCAAACGTCAGCTACCACACCCATTTTTTAACTCAGCAGCAAGCTATACAGGTTCTAGAGTCGCTTAAAAAATGGCACAAGCGCGAATTACTAAAAGAGCAACAAGGTGATAATAATGGCTAATCATACAGAGCAGCAAACAGAGCTATTTGGTAGTAGTGTTGAAGAGCTGCAACACTGTCTTACTAAGCTATCACCAGATGATGCCGCAGCCGTTCGCAAGCGCTGGCCTAGCAACTTACAATCATTAGCCTTACTCATAGAGGCTGAATTAACTAAAGCTAAAATTAATGATCCGCGCATCGTAGGTGAGGCAATTACCTTGGCAATAGGCCATTACTTTGGTGGCCGCGATGTTTATATTCCTACTGACCAACGCTTAAAAGCAGCGCTGCGTGATATTCAAATATGGCAAGAGTTTAGCGGCTATAACATGGAAAACTTAGCTATTAAGTTTGGGCTAACGCAAAGGCGTGTTGCTGAAATTATTCAGCAACAGCGTAGGGTTGAAATCCAAAGGAGGCAGAGAAGTATGTTTTGACCGCAATTAATATAGTAAGTTGACTATTGTTTTTTGGCTAGATGCCTCCAAATAGAGTTGAAAATAGACAAGGAACTCCTGATGAAAAAGTTTTCTGCGATCAATGAAGTTCACAGGTACAAAAGATTAAAAAAGCACATTAAAAAAAGTAAGTCGAGAAAAAAAAGACTAAGAAAAGTGGGGAATATAAAAAGGGCTAAACGTTTAAGACAAGTTGACATCAGTGACTCAGAACTCTTAAGGAAGTTTTACGATGGGAATGTTCACAGATCAAAAATTTTGCCTTTCTCAAATGCTAATATAATTAAATTGCCAAAAAACTTTTCGTTATATGATAATACAGAGAAGGTTTTTGAAACGTTGGATAAATTTACATCTTTAGCTCTTTTGGCGAGTTCTGGCACTAAGTTCGAGGTCAATCATAAAAGTGTTAGAAAAACGTGCCTAACAAGTGAGTTTTTACTTGGTTTATTTGCGAAGGAAATTTCCTTAATTAAAGACTGTGGCGGTCAACTAATTGATTTTAAATGTAAAGGTGTGCTGCCAAATAAAAGAGTTTTAATTAATGACATTGTTTCAGAAGTGGGGATTGCGTCAGAGTTAGATGCTAAAGTTGTTGGTGGTGTATCTAGTGATACAAGTAAAATTCATGTTTTTAAAGACAGTTGTAAGTTAGTTGAATCAGCAACAGCTGATGCTACGGACCATAAAAATAAGGTCGCTAACAGGTTTATCGAGCATATTTCTGAAGCATTGGCAGATCATAGGCTTTGTCTAAATGATGATGCGTCGGATATGATGAAGGGTTGTTTGGGGGAAATAATTGATAATATTGAAGAACACAGTGGGTTAACAGCTCCAAATTGGTATATTAGGGGCTATGTTAATAATAACCATAAGAATAAAATGTTAGAATTTACAGTTGTCAATATAGGTAAAAGTATTTTTGATACATTTAATGATCTACCTGATGGAAATTACTCTAAGGAAATTGTGAGAGAGTATTGTGATCTTCATCATGGAAAAGGAATTTCTAAAGAGGCACTTACAACTGTAGCTTCTCTTCAAGGCTCTATTAGTTCAAAAAACTTCAGTGATAAAGACACAAGAGGGCACGGTACTATTAAGTTGATTGAAACCTTTGAAGAAATTCATCGAGATTACCTAGCGTTAAGATGCCCAACAGATAAAAACTCTCTTTCAAATATGCTTTTGGTTTCGGGGAGCACTGTTATAAAATTTGACGGAACATACAAGTCAGAAACTTTACTTGATAAAAATGGTGATGGTGAAAGAGTTATTTTTCCTTTTAATAATGAAGGTCTTAGAGGGCTTCCTGATTCAGATTATGTCATAACAATGAATAAAATGAGGTTTCCGGGTACTATAATTAGTATCCAAATCCCTTTATCTGGAAGCACAGTACCAATTAAGGATTGCAATAATGAATGATTTAATTTTAGATTTGACTCAATTTAGTTCTAATCTGCTCACTGGTAGAAAAAATGGTACTAGAGCAAGAGAAAAATTTAATGTGAAAAAAGCTGACAAGTACATATTCAGACTTAGAAGCGATCAACTAGTTACCAGTTCATACTTTTTGGGTCTTTTAGGTGAAGAGATAAAATCATTCCCTAATTCTACGCAAGCTTTGGAGCATATTGACCTTGATTCATTAAACGATAGCAGCAAAAATGAGTGTATTCGTGCCATAAAGAGAGGCTTATCAACTAGCAAAGGGTTGATATAAAATGAAAAACTGCTTTTTGTTTACTTTTATTTTAATAGCTTTTAATTGTTACTCTATGGAATTTAGCAAACCAGAACATTGTTTATCTGGTAGCGAGCTTGCTACATATAATCCTCAACCAAATAAGTTAGAAAAAAAGCTAAACTCTGAGCAGTCATATACAAATATAGTAAATATTGCCGGAGAGAAAAAAGATAGTAATTGGTGGGATTGGATTCCGCATACATCTTTTTTCTTTACAATTTTGAGCTTTTTTTTCACTTTTTGGTATACACGTAGAGTAACAAGAAAAAACAAGCGTGATTCTGTTAATGATTTATTTTGGTTGAGGGAGGTTATTTTTCCAAATGTAATTAACCACTCTTTAGAGTTAGTTAACTCGGGGCCATCAAAGTATAGAGAAAATAATTCTGATCCTGAACAATTTTTCAGAAATTATTATCTTGGTATGGCAAACACATTGAGGGACAGATGTATAGTTGCGACAGTAATATCCGAAGAGTTTAAAGACGAGGTTGAAACTATAATTGATGATTTAGATGCTCTAATACCTGAGGTGAGGAATGAAGATGAGTTGAAGTTATTACTCAGTAATTTTATAACTGCTTTTTTCCTAAAGTTGAAAAAAGAGCAATTTAATTAGATTTTCCCGAAACCCCGCACGGCCATTAATCAAGGCTAACTAACCACAATACCGAAAAACAACAAGGTTTTTCGGTATGCTCCCAACTCTCAACTACTTTAAACAATCGCCCGAAATACAAGCGGCGCTTGCCCCATACTCCCTTAAATTTGCCCTGTGCATATTACCTATTTTGTATTTAGAGGGCGGTTTACACAGTGACGGCGGGTTAAATAACATAGCCTCAGACCGGGGCGGCCTTACAAAGTACGGCATTAGCCAGCGCGCATACCCAAACCTTGATATTAAAAATCTAACCCTAGCTCATGCTGTACGGCTTTATCACCGTGACTATTGGCGTGCGATGTACTGCGAGCAAGTTCCCGAAGGTGTTGATTTTATGCTTTTGGATGGTGCAGTGCAGCACGGCACACCCACAATGACCCAATTAACTCAGCGCCTGGTTAACTCAAAACCCGATGGCCGCATGGGGCCAAAAACTCTAGCCGCTATCGTAGAGCGCCCAGCACTTAGCCTAACCGTATTGCTCAGCGTAAACCGTGGCCGTAAGTACGCCCGTATTTGCGCGAATGATCCAAGGCAAAAGCCAAACCTAGAGGGCTGGTATAACCGCTTAGCTCATGCAACCGAGTTTGCAGTAACTCAGCAAAATGAGGTGGCCTAATGGGTAAGAATTGGCATTGGTCATATCAAAAAGGCCGCGAGAAACGTATGAAGCTAGAAGTTGATGCCCGTATGCACAACATGCCATTCGACCCGCGAAAAATCCCATTGCACAGCCAATGCGGCACTATGCAAAGTCATTTTAACAAAGGCTGGCAATCAGTTAGAGCCATCGATATACAGCTACGCGTAGACGGTCAGCAAAGTTACAACAATGCCCGCGCAGCGCTTAAGCAACGTTTTGGAGAATCCAATGGCAATTAAAAATTGGTTTAACGTGGTCGAGCCTGTCACCAATTTAATTGATGATCTGTTTACCAGCGACGAAGAGCGCCAAACCATTACCAACGAACTCAAGCGCATTGAGAACACAGCTCAAAGCCAAGTACTAGAGCTTGAGGGCAAAATTGTAGAGCTACAAGGCAAAGTGCTAGAGGCGCAATCGCGAATCATTACCTCAGAGGCTGAAGGTGAAAGCCGGCTACAACGTAACTGGCGGCCTATCACCATGTTGACGTTTTTAGTGTTGGTGTGCTTTGACTCATTCGGTTTATTAGCTTTTCGACTATCAGAGCAAGCATGGGATTTATTGCAACTAGGCATAGGAGGTTATGTCATTGGCCGCACAGTTGAGAAAGCCGCACCAGGCGTTAAGCAAAGCATTAAAAACGTCATTGAAAAAGTAAGGAAACCAAATTGAGCAAATTTGACGATGCGCAAAAAATAGAACAACACCTGTTAGATGCCGCGCTATCACTACACCGTGAAAAAACAAACAAACCAGGTGCAGCATTTGAGCATTGCCAAGAGTGTGGTATTGAGATTCCAGCCGCACGGCGTAAAGCAGTTAAAAACTGTAGCACCTGTGTTGAGTGCCAATCACTCATCGAAATACAACAACAGCATTACAGGGCTTAGCATGGACTTTATTTTAGAGTGGTACAAAGCCATTTTAACGGTAGGTATTGCCATAGTTGGGGCCGCTGCATTGGCTTGGCTGCGCAGCACCTTTGTAACTAAAAAAGCACATGAAGATATTTCAAAAGCGTTAGAAAGCCGTTTAAGCGCTGTAGAGAAAACCATCGAAGACTTGCCCAACTCAGAAGACTTACACGAACTAGATAAACGTTTGATCGAAGTCAGCGGCAAAATTGACGGCCTAAACCCTCAGCTAACTGACCTCAAACGCCTCACTGATCTACTAATGGAAAACGAACTTAGAGGCACACGTAGCAACGATAGCTAAGCCAATAATAATTTACTACAGGAAAAACCACCATGGCAATATTACAAGTTCAAGCCGAACACCAACGAATTAGCATATTAATAACGCTAAAAGAATCCGCCGATTTTGGCGCTAACACCAGCATGTTAGCCGATGTACTACAGCGCTATGCACTGGGTTGCAGTCGTGATCAGCTTAAAACCTTACTCAATTGGTTAGAGCAAAACGGCTATATAACACTCGATAAACTCACAGAAAACACTTGGGTTGCCCGTATTACGCAATCAGGCATAGACGTAGCTGAGGGCATAAGTGTTGTTCCAGGTATTAAACGCCCAGGGCCACGAGGTTAACTATGAGCGAGTCAATCCGCAGAGGCCAACCCAGCAAAGTTGATTTACTGCCCGAGGACATTAAAAAGCAGCTCGACTCAATGCTACGCGATAAGCGCTTTAGCCAGGGCGAAATACTTGATGCCGTAAATACCTTGATCATTGAGTCAGGCTTAGACGAGGGTGCAACTATTAGCCGCAGTGGCTTAAGCCGCCATGCCCAAAAAACCGAAGCCATAGGCCAAAAGCTACGCGATTTACGCGAGTCAACCAAAGCACTTACCGCCGAGCTTGGCGATAAGCCCACAGGCGATACCACCAAGCTTATTCTAGAAATGGGCCGTTCTCAGTTGTTCCGCGCTATGCAGCAGCAAATGATGAACCCCGACGAAGATGCAGCGGTAGACATCGACACCATAAAAGACGCCATGCTCGCAGCTCAGCGCCTAGAGCAAACCGCCATGGCCGCCCATAAACGCCAGCAAGAAATAGAAAAAGCCTATGCCGAAAAGCTCGCTAAAGACCTAGACCAAAAGGTTAAAAACGAAAACTTACCGCAAACCGCAGACGACATGCTGGCATTTTTCAAACGCGACATATTAGGGCTAAAGCATGACTAGCACCGCGCAAAGTATTACCCAAACTAACGAACTACCGCTTAGCAGAGTCGCAGGTTCTTTAGCGGTTGCCATGGGCACAGACATACTTTTTGGCTATCAAAAAGCATGGATGGAAGACGATGCAATAGTAAAAATTGCCGAAAAGTCTCGCCGTACTGGGTTAACCTTTGCCGAAGCGCTAGACGACGTACTAAGCGCAGCTGCACCCGCAAACGCGCAAAACACCTATTACCTTGGCTCAGATAAAGAAATGGCTAAGGAGTTTATAGACGCTTGTGCATTTTGGGCGCAAAAGCTCAACATGGTTATGAGCGAAGTGGAAGAGGGCATATTTGAAGAAAAAGACCCAGACGGCACAAAGCGATCAATCAACACCTTTGAAATTAAATTCCCAAGTACGGGTAAAAAAATAGTAGCGCTAAGCTCAAACCCGCGTAATTTACGCGGCCGCCAAGGTAACGTAGTAATAGATGAAGCCGCATTCCATGACAAGCTAGACGAAGTACTTAAAGCTGCGATGGCGCTTACCATGTGGGGCGGGCGAGTACGTATAATTTCGACCCATAACGGGGTAGATAACCTATTTAATACTCTAATAACCCAAGCTCGGCGCGGTGTTAAAAAGTATTCCGTGCATCATATTCCTATTGATAAAGCGCTTAAGCACGGGCTTTACAAACGCATTTGTTTAGTGAGTGGGCAAACGTGGACGCAAGAAAAAGAAGACGCATGGCTTGCCAATCAAGTTGATTTTTACCCCACACAAGATGCCGCTAACGAAGAGCTTTACTGCGTACCAAGCCAAGGCGCAGGCCAATACTTAAGCCGCCGCCTGCGTGAACGTGCTTTAAGTGGTGACTGCAAAGTACTACGTTATGAAGCGCCCACCGACTTTGAAAGCTGGACCGAAGAGCAACGCGTAAAAGACGTAGCCACTTGGTGTAAGCAAAATATAGACGATTTACTCAGTGGGTTAAATTCTGATCTTACTCATGCCTTTGGTGAGGATTTTGCTCGTAAAGGCGATTTAACCGTATTCAGTATTGGTGAAATAAACCAAGACACCAGCCTAACCGTGCCGTTTATGGTCGAGCTGCGCAACGTAACCTACGAGCAGCAAAAGCAGATTATGCTTTATATTTGTGACCGTTTACCAAAATTACGTGGCCTTGCATTTGATGCTACAGGTAACGGTGGCTACTTAGCAGAAGCCGCAAGCCTTAAATACGGCACCGAACTAGTAGATAGCGTGCATTTATCACAAGCCTGGTATCGCGAATGGATGCCAAAACTAAAAGATTATTTTGAAACAGACAATATAACGCTACCAAAAGATCAGGACGTACTAGACGACTTAGGCCAAATCAAACTTAAAAACGGTATTGCTCAGGTAGATAAAGGTAAAAATACTGGTAGTGATGGCAATAAGCGCCACGGCGATAGCGCGGTATCAATCGCTATGCTAATACGTGCCGCTGAAATGGACGGCAGCGCGATTGAATTTACCCCACTACCCAGTAAAGCCCAACAAAACGCTAATAGCCTACGCTCAGATCACAGCGATGACTTTGCAAGTGATCGTAAAGCAGCATGGTAATGCCTCGCTTTAGGGTGTTTTATCAAGAAATATTTACAGCCCAAGTACAGCAATTAGACATAACCGCCGCCAGTTTAGCCAAGGCCCACCAACACACATTAACGCTTGATATATACGTACTAAGCATTAAGCCCATCATTAAAGTTAGAGTAAACCCATGAACCAAATAGTAGATATTCACGGCAACCCAATTAAATCAACCGACTTTAAGCAAACCCAAACCGAGCAAGATAGCCGAGTGGGCATGCTTATGCGCCAATTCGCTGAGCACCCAAGCGAAGCGCTTACCCCTGCAAAGTTAGCGCAATTACTAAAAGATGCCGACGCAGGCAACTTAGCGGCCATGGCTGATTTAGCCAAAGACATGGAAGACAAAGACGGCCACTTGTTTAGTGAGCTTACCAAACGCCGCCGAGGCTGGCTTAAATACGATTGGTCAGTAGAGCCGCCACGTAACGCAACAGAGCAAGAAGAAAAAGACGCCGCAGCAATCCAAGAAATATTAGAAGATGCCACTTGGTTAGAGGATCTACTTTTTGATTGTAGCGACGCAATACTAAAATCGTTTTCGTGTAACGAGCTAAGTTGGGCTTTTGATGGTGGCGAGCATATTATTACTGGTTACGAATTTCGCGACCAAAACCTATTCCAAACCCACCCAGATAACCGTAACCAGTTAATGCTGCGTGATAACAGCTACACAGGGCAAGAGTTAAACCCGTTTGGCTGGTGCGCGCATATTCACCGCAGTAAATCGGGTTATATTCACCGCACTGGGTTAACGTCAACGGTGGCATGGCCGTACTTATTTAAAAACTATTCAATCCGCGACTTGGCTGAGTTCTTAGAGATTTACGGCTTACCGCTGCGCTTGGGCAAATACCCAAATGGCGCAAGTGATGATGAAAAAGCCACTTTGTTACGTGCTGTGCTTAGCATCGGCCATAACGCAGGCGGCATTATTCCGAAGGGCATGGAGATTGAATTTCAAAATGCCGCTAACGGTCAATCCGACCCATTTGAAGCCATGATCAAGTGGTGTGAAACCACCCAAAGCAAAGCGGTATTAGGCGCAACGCTTACTAGTCAAGCGGATGGCAAAACCAGCACTAACGCCCTTGGTAATGTTCACATGGATGTATTAAACGACATAACCGAAAGCGATTTAAAGCAAGTAGCTAATACCATAACGCGCGATATTATTTACCCTATGCACGCGCTTAACTCTAAAAGTTACTCAGGCACGCGCCGTATCCCGCGCTTTAAATTTGATACCAGCGAAGCCGAAGACATTGCCCAGTTAGCCCCAGCCCTCAAAATACTCACCGAAGTTAATTACCCAATTCCTGCAAAATGGGTGAGCGAAAAGACCCAAATCCCACTCCCAGAAAAGGGCGAGGCTATTTTAAGCTTAACTCCAATAACAGCACCAACAGAGGCACAAACCGCTTTAAAAGGCTTTGCCGCACTCAAATCAGTACCGCAAAAAGACAACGCCGACTTAGTAGCCGAGCAGCTAGCCGCACAAGCACAAACGCACTTAAACAGCATGAGCGATGCAGTAACCGAGCTGGTTAAAAACGCCAGCAGCTTAGAAGAAATACGCGACGGCATACTTGAATTAGAGCCACAAATAAGCACAGAGGGCCTTACTGAGCTAATGGCAAAGGCAATGGCAGCCAGTGAGTTACTAGGCGCACTAGAAGTGTATGAGGGCCGTTAAATGGCTGTTAGATATGGTTCATTACCGTTTGACGATGGCATAAGCTTTTTTCGGCAAAAGCTAAACACACCTAGCAACAGCTGGGATGATGTATGGCAAGGCGCTCACAACCGCGCGTTTATGGTTGCAGGCGTGACCAAAGCCGATATGCTTAACGACTTTTACACCTCAGTCGATAAAGCGATCAGCGAAGGTAAAAGCCTGGGCTGGTTTCAAAAAGAGTTTGATAATATCAAAGCCCGTTACGGATGGGAGCATAACGGCCAGCCAGCTTGGCGTAGCCAGTTAATTTACGAAACCAATATACGCCAAGCCTACAACGCAGGCCGTGAGGGGCAAATACAAGCGCTCAAAGCAAGCCGCCCTTATGCGTTATACAAGCACGGCGATAGCGAAACCCCGCGTGTACTGCACTTAAAATGGAACAACTTGGTGCTACCGGTTGATGATCCATGGTGGGACACCCACAGCCCGCAAAATGGCTGGGGCTGTAAATGTAAAAAGTTTAGCTTAAGCGAGCGAGAGCTTAAACGCCGAGGCTTAACCGTAGGCACCGCGCCCGATAACGGCAGTTATACGTGGACCAACAAAAAAACGGGTGAAGAGTTTGAGCTACCACTGGGTATTGATCCGGGCTTTGACTACACCCCCAAGAATACCACCCAGCTAACAAGCCAGGTTAAAAAACAAGTGGCCGATAAGCCACCGCTCGCAAAACGCATAGAAGATTACCAAGCAACCCGTATTGTACCATCGGCTTATAGCAGTGCTAAAAACGTCACAGCACTAAAGCTTGATCCATTACTGGCACAATTAGACAGTGAAGTACTTAACGGCTTAAACGACTTTTTAACAGCCAAAAAAACCAAAACCGTATTTGTCAATCAAACCCAAATGAGCGCAGGTTCTAAAGCAAATGCAGCAATTCGCTCAGAAGTGGGCAAGTACTTAGGCGTAGATGAATTTTACGCGCGCATGCAATACAGCATTCGCGGCGCTAAAAACTGCGGGGGTTTTACTTCTGTAGGGTATGAGCACGTAGTCGTAAAAGTGAAAAACGCCCAAAATTTAGCTAAAGTTGATATGCAAGCGCTAAAAGACAGTGCTGCACTTACCGTACAACGTTCAGCAAATAACAAAGGTAAGTACTCGTATAATTGGCACGGTGAGACAATCAATCGTGATCATACTATTTCAAGTGGTGCAGATTCACTAGATAAACACCAAGCACATAGTTTAGTCTCAACCTGGCTGCACGAACTCGGCCACCAAGTACACTATTACGCAGGTGCGCCAGAGCTATTAAAAAATGCCTTACCCGTTACCTATTACGGTGCGGTGAATAAATACGAGCAATTTGCAGAGGCATTCACCGCCTGGGCGCTTGCTCGTAAAGATCTTAAAAAATGGCAACCAGAGCTTGTAAGCTGGATAGACCGACTAGTAAAAGATGCCGCTAAATCACAGGATAAAAGACGATGAAATTATTAACCCAAGCACAGCAGCTGCTACAGCAAACCCCGTACACACTACAAACATGCCGCGAATTTGCAAAGCTTGAGCAACAAGCTAAAGGGCAAGAGGCTAACCAAATTGCTGATCTATTACCGGCGCTTATTGCAGGACTTGACCAACAAACCCACATGCAAGCATTTGACGAAGGGCTAGTGTAATGGCTGGTGCGCGTATTGACATAAGCACCGAAGGCGCAACGGCCGTAAGTGATGTGCTCACCCAGCTGGTAAAGAACCTAGATAACTTAGCCCCAGCACTTGGCAATGTAGGCGAACATTTAATGCTCACCCATCGCGATCACTTTGACGAGCAGCGCAGCCCAGACGGTGAGCCGTGGCAAGCACTTAGCCCCGACTACGCCAAAAGCAAAAAAAGAACAAAGATAAAATACTCAGGCTAAACGACATACTACGCGACACATTCGCTTATAACGTAGGGGACGAATCGTTAGAGTTTGGTACAAACATGGAATACGGTGCTATTCATCAATTTGGCGGCAACAGCGATATGATCCCGCGTTTAGCCGCCATACCAGCAAGGCCGTTTTTAGGGTTGTCGCAGGATGATGAGAAAGAAGTGATTGAAATATTGAGTGATTTTTTAACTTGAATTGGTTAGTTGTGTTAAACCTATATAAACATGTACTCTTAAATCATTAAAATAAGAAAGGAATAAATTAAATATGGTTTTAAGAGAGTTCGTTCGTACAATTAGTTCTATTTCTAATAATTTTGAAAAGCATAGGAGTGCTAATAATGAATTTGCTCAGAACGTTTCACGTCACGAACAAGCAAGTTTTTCGTCTGTTGAGAAACGTGTTTTAACTGATTTAAATAATCTAGAATCGAAAGCAAGCTCTCTAAATGAAAATCTGAGTGAAAGCGCCTTAGATAGTTACGCTATTTCTAGTTTACGTGTTACTGGAGTACCTACAAACTTTGAATCTATATTAATGTCAATATCAGAAGTTGTACATAACCTTGAAGTAAACTTTGATGAATATTATGATTTAGCATTTAAAATTTTATTAATTACATCCAACCAAAGACTGTTATTAGATATTATTCGAGAAGGAATTTCAAATATAGTTAGAGAGTTCAATATTATAAGATTGCAGACGTTACCTGTTTTAGAGAAAAAACTACCGGATGATTTAAGTAGTATTGAAGATAAGTTAGTTAAATCATGCTTGAAAATGATAGTAAAGGAGTTGGATTCTAAATATTCAGAGCATAAGTCTGCTACGAAACAAATGTTCAATGAATTTGAAAATTATATGAGTAAAACGAGAGTCGCTGCCGAAAGCGATTTTAAAGAGTTAGATAATAAATTAAATGAAATTATAGAAGCTTACGATGCGACTAAAATCGAATTAAAAGAAAAAAGTGATCAAATGGATGAAGTTCTAGGTCATACTGCAAATAGGGTTATGGCTAACGATTATGATACCAGTGCGGTATCCGAGAAAAAATCAGCGGACTGGTTACGATATGGTTCGCTGGGTTGTATGGCTATAATCGTACTAATCGTTTGCTCTTCATTTTATGATTCAACTCATTCTGGCTTTGATTGGGAAAACTCAATTTTCAGAACTGTGCTAGTGTTTATTCTATCAATACCAGCCGCATACCTTTCCAGAGAATCAACAAAGCACCGTGAGCAACAATATAACTACCACCATACTGCGTTAGATTTAAAAGCAATAACACCTTACATCGCGTCACTCCCAGAAGCAGACCAAAACCGTATTAAAATTTCAATTGCCGAACGAATCTTTGCTTCAAGACAAACAAACTTAAACCCGCAAGATAGTTTCCCATTGAATACGCAAGAGTTAATGATGGAGCTTATTAAAAAAGTAGATTTGAGTCGTAAGTCTGAACAGCAAGATAAAGCCGAAAAAGGATCTTAGTTATGTTCGATAAATGTTCCACAACAACTAAAGTAATCACAGTGGTGTTGTTTTTACTTATTCCTATTGTAGCTATAGGTTCTTTTTTAACTTATTTTGGTATTGGCCCAGCTAAAACACTTGGCGATTGGGGAGCTACGGGAGATTTCTTTGGAGGCATATTAAACCCCGTTTTTTCGTTCGCCACAATTATACTTTTACTTGTTTCAATTCGAGTACAGCTAAAAGAATTAACTTTGACAAGACATGAGTTAAAATTGACTCGGTTAGAGCATAGTAAATCTAGGACTGCGCAAGAAGAGCAGCAGCAAAATTCCAAGCAAATTTTGGAAGAAGAGAGAAGTAATCAAGTATTAAAGTTAATAGAAAATGAAAACCAAACCATTGAACAGTGTTTAAAGGCTTATGCTTATGACGCTACCAAAGTTGAGGATATGGATAAAGAGTTATTTTTGATTTATTTAAAGGATGATGATATTGCAAGCATGAATTTAAAAGCTAAGGTTTATCAAATTGAAACAGCGTATATAAATAAGGTTAAGTTGATTACTATATTTGCTGAGTTAAACAACGGCCAATTTAAAGACTTCTTAATAGAAGCCTTACTAGATCAATTTTATTACTTATTTGAACTTAAGAGCTTTTTCTGTACTAAAGAAAGAGCTAATTGGTTAGCTGATGATTTTTATGCACTAATGAAAGTAGCTAAAAAAGGTTATGCAAGAAGAGAAATCAAAAAATATATAGAATCTTTAAGAAACATTTCAGAGGAAGCTGATAACTAATTTAAGCAATATAAAATTGGTACGATATAGTTTGCTCGCATAAGTAATTAAAAACTATTAAGGTGAGTTTTAAACACGTTTTAAACAGTGCCAAAAGATTAACCCTATGCTTAATTACTCCAAGTTAACTTTCAACGCCTTAAAAATTCTAATTTAGTAAACTTTCCCGAAACACCGCACGGCCAACAAATCTAAATCTAAATCCATACTGGGCACAGATTATTCAAACTGTGCTCAGTCATGTCAAAACCATTAAACACATTTCACTTACTTGAAACCACTATAGGATTAGCTGTTTTATCAGCAAACAAACCTGCCGATTTAGGTTTTGCTGCGTGCCGCTTTGCAAGCGAAATAAACGAGCAAGGTATCAGTGAGCGCGTAATGGTAATGCCTGATGGTTATTTTAAATCACATGACGGCCGCCCATTCGATGTACCAGCCAATGCCTGGTTACTTGACCAAGCCGCATTTGAGTTACTAAAAAGCACAGCTAGCACTCGTACCAACGATTACCATTTTGACTACGAGCACCAAACCCTACACGCCGAAGAAAACGGCAAGCCAGCCCCAGCTAGCGGTTGGTTTAACCCAAGCGATTTAGAGTATGTACCAGGCGAGGGGCTTTATGCCCTTAATGTTCGCTGGACACCCAACGCACGCGCACACCTAAAAAACGACGAATACCGCTTTATTAGCCCTGTTTTTCATTATGACAAACAAACAGGCCGCCCAACCAAATTACGCCACTTTGCCCTGACTAATGACCCTGCGGTTGATGGTATGGACAAAGTGGCGGTTTTAAAGACTTCTAAAACCCATGTTAACAATGGAGATACACCCATGAACGCAGCTCAAAAATTGCTGAGCTTGCTAGGTGTAACTGTGGATGGTGATAACGTCACCGATGCAGATTACACCAAAGCAACAACAGCACTCGCCGCTTTAAAGGCTAAGGCCGACGAAGCCGACACGCTCACCACCCAATTAAGTAACGCCAATGACGCTGTTGCTGCACTTAAAGCGAATAGCCCTAATGAGGTTAATTTAGCTAAGTACGTGCCTGTAGAAACCTACAACGCATTGCACACTGAAATGGTCGCGCTTAAAAGCAGCAGTGCTACGCAATCGGTTGAACAAGAAGTAAATAAAGCCAAGCAAGACGGCCGCATTATTGCGTCAGAAGTTGAATATTTAACTAGCTTAGGTAATCAGCAGGGCGTTGCAGCGTTAAAAGCGGTGTTAGATGCCCGTTCACCGATCGCAAGTCTTACCGCTAAGCAAACCACCAATACACCTAAGCCAGAAAACGACAAAGACGGCTTAGCAGCACTCACCGCAGAAGATAAGTATGCCGCAGACCAACTTGGTCTTAGCCATGCTGCCTTTGCCAAAGCTAAACAGGAGCAAAACTAATGGCTTTAGTGACCCCCGCATTATTAACCGCTTTATTTACTGGTTTTAAAACCGAGTTTGAAGCAGGTAAATCAGAAGCTACACCGCAATTTACAAAAATTGCCAGTGTAATTAAATCAACCTCGGCCAGTAATACCTACGGCTGGTTAGGCAAGTTCCCAAGCCTGGCTAAATGGGTGGGTGATCGTAATATTCAAAGCATGAAAGCGCACGCTTATACCATTACCAATGACGATTACGAGTCAACAGTAGGCGTAGACCGCAACGATATTGAAGACGATAACCTAGGCGTGTATTCCCCAATTTTTAAAGAAATGGGCAGCGCTGCGGCAATTCACCCGGATGAAATGTGTTTTGAATTACTCGCAGCGGGTTTTACAACTTTGTGCTACGACGGGCAAAACTTTTTTGATACTGACCACCCAGTAGCACCAAATGCCGACGGCACTGGCGCAGCAGTATCAACAGCGAATATGGCCGAAGATGTTGCTTACGAGGGGGAGCCGTGGTTTGTGCTAGACACCTCAAAAGCCCTTAAGCCGATTATTTTTCAAGAACGTAAAAAACCACAATTACTAGCTATGACCAAAGTTGATGACGAGGCGGTATTTACTTCTAAACAGTACCGTTACGGCGTTGATTGCCGTGATGCCGCAGGGTTTGGTTTTTGGCAGCTTGCCTTTGCTAATAAGCGTGCGCTAACGGCAGATAATTTATGGGACAGCATTGAAAAAATGCGCAGTTTTACAGCTGACGGTGGCCGTAAGCTCGGTATTAAGTCAACCATGTTAGTTGTCCCTGCCAGCATGGAAAAGCTAGCTACACGTATGTTAGAGCGTGAGCTTGACTCAAACAGCTCAAACGAACTTAAAGGCCGTTTAGAGTTATTAGTTGCTGATTACCTTTAATCCCATCAATAGTTAAACCCTAATAAGTACGGGGCGTTATAGCCCCATACTTTGAAACCAGGAGTAATAATGAAATGGCTAAAACGCTTAAACTCAGCCTTATCTCTGCTGTTATTGTCAGTTGCATGCAGCCAACAGGCTACCGCCGAGCTGGACTCAGTTTCAACCAAGGTAAAAATGAAATCCCCGCAGATGGTCTTGACCAAGAGCAGCTTGATGCAATTGAAAATGATCCACGCTTATCGGTGCAAGCTATACCGCTCGATGCGAGTACTACGCCGCAATCACAGCTGGACGCAAATAACCTGGGTGCAGATTTAGACAACCCTTTGCTCTATACAAACGTTGATTACACTCAAGCCCCAATTGAGCTACAGCCAGTTATTGCGCTAATGATTGATGCACAATTTGCAGAGCAACCTAGTTGTGCTCAGGTCGCTTATGAAACGCCAGGCGAAACCGAAGGCGAAGTAATTAAAGTTAAAGTACCTGCGCTTACTCGTGATTTAGCGTGGCAATGGCTACAAGAAGCAGCTAAAGCAGGCGAGGGCGCGTAAATGGCTTACGCAACAATAACCGCAATGCAACAACGTTTTGGTGAGCGTGATCTTATTTATTTAAGTGAGCGCGACGACGCCCCCGATGATGTGATTAATACCGCAGTTATTGAGCAGGCTATAAACGATGCAAGCGACGTGATTAACGGCTATTTAGCTGGGCGTTATGAGCTACCGCTTGTCACCGTTCCTAATCTACTTGAGCAGTTTTGTTGTGATATTGCTCGCTATAAGCTCGGCACAAATGATGTACCTGAGCATGTAGAAACCCGTTACAAGGATGCAATTAAATTTTTAATGTCAGTAGCCAAAGGCGAGCTAAGTATAGGTGTTGATGCTCTGGGGCAAGACGCCAAAGTGCAAGACACCGCCACCATACAAAGCGCAGGAACCGTGTTTTCACGTGAAAAGTCAAAGGGGTTTATTTAATGTTTGAAATTACCACCGACTATTTTGCCGCTCAAACCCCACTTAAACAGGCACTTGAACAAGTTCCAGGTATTAAGCGTGTTTACTTAAGCGACGAGTTAGCTGACGTAAAAGAAGACCGACAAACAACCCCCAGCATTCACCTTATGTACTACGGCGATAACTTACCGGAGAGTAAAAACGCCGGTTATTTAATGCAGTTAACTCAAACATGGATTGTTGTACTGGTAGTGCGTAAGCAAGACACAAACGCAGGTGAGCACCTAACAAACATTATTCGTGCTATGGCGGGCAAAGTGCTTAACGGCACTGGGCCGTGGCTTAGAGTAAACACCCCAGCTAAACCCCAATTCACCAAAGGCCATGCGTATTACCCGCTGGCTTTTACTTGTCAAATGAGACTTAAAGGAGCGCTTTAATATGAGCGACGGTATTTTATTAGCGGGCAATATTTTTGTTGATCGCTTAAACGAACAAGGCGTAAGCACAGGCCAAATATTTGGCCCAATTAACACCACTAAGCTCGGTATTAAAACTGAGGCGGATTCAGTAGTCCGTACATCAAATAAAAAGGCCAGTAAGGGCCAAGCCCTGGATGATGTAAAAATCGCTAAGCCAGCGGCCATTACATGGGAGTTTGATGATCAACCAGCGGAAATGGTTGCTTTAGCATTGATGGGTGAAGTTGCGGCTATCAACGATGCAGCGGGCACGTTAACGGATGAAACAGTGATATTGCCTGATAATCAATCGTGGGTTGTTGTACCTGGTCAAAACTTTACTGATGACGTAGTTGTTAAGCAAGCCACTGAAAATAAAGTCGCGGGCGTTGATTACGAGTTTAATTATGCCCTTGGCATGATCCGTTCAATCAAGGGTGGCTCGCTTGCCGCTGGTGGCAGCATTACCATTACGGGCAGTTATAACGCCCGCACCGGCAAACGTATAAAAGGCGGTACTAAGTCACAAACACGTTTACGTATTTTTGGCGAAGGGACTAACTTAGCAAATGGTAAGCAAGTTAACTTTGAAATTTACGACACTTCTATGATGCCTACGAAGGAGCTTGATTTAGCCGGCAGTGAGTTTGTCAGTGCAGCACTTGAAGGCACAGCAAAGCTTGTAAATGGCAAAGACGAACCATTCTACATTGACGAGCTAGACGCTTAATTAATTACCTCGTACCAAAAGGCTCAGCCCGAGCCTTTTTATTCCCCATTTAAACACTGTTTAAAACTGAGTTAACCCATGGCAAATAAAACCCTCGAACTAGCCCTACGCGTTGTTGCAGAGGCAACTGGCAAGCAAAATATTGAGCAACTGGTTCAAGAGCTGCGCAACATTGAGCAAAGCGCCGATGCTGCTAATCCTGCTGCTGATAAACTCAGTGAATCACTAGACCAAACCGATAACAGCGCCAAGAAAACCAGCCAAACCGCTGGCAAGCTTGCCAACGAATTAGACGGATTAGCTAATCAAGCTGATCTAATACGTGCATTTGAGCAGTCAAAACAAAAATTAGAACAACAAGAAATAGCCACAGCGGCTGCCGCTCACGCACTTGAACAATTACAAACCGAAGCTAAAAACACTGATAAGCCATTTGTGCAACTCGCGCGCTCATTAGAAGCCGCAGAAAAAGATTTAACCCAAATGCGCACCGAGCTTACACAGCAAACAAGTAAGCATGCAGCATTACAAACAGCCCTTAAACGCTCTGATGTTGATACTAATAACCTACGTGCGGCCAAACGTGACTTAGCAGCCCAGTTTGATAAATCTGGCCGCTCTGTCGATAAGTTCAGTAATGAGCTGCGCACTGGCACCACAGCCCAACGCGCTCAAGCACAAAGCTTAGACGGTGTAATTGGTAAAGTAACTGCACTGGCCGCCGCTTATGTTGGGTTTGATCGGGTAGCCCAAGCCGTAAGCCAAGTATTTACCACCGGTGATAAATTTGAAAAGCTCGGCGTGCAAATGCAAGCGCTTATGGGCGGCATTGCGGGCGGTGAAAAAGCCACTGCATGGGTAAAAGAATTTACTAAAAACACCCCGCTACAAATGGGCGAAGTAAGCCAGGCGTTTGTAAAACTAAAAGCGTTCGGCCTTGATCCGATGGATGGCACCATGCAGGCCATTACCGACCAAGCATTAACACTCGGCGGCGGGTTTCAAGAGGTTGAAGGTATCAGCCTTGCACTCGGGCAAGCGTGGGCAAAACAAAAGCTCCAAGGCGAAGAAATCCTACAAATGGTGGAGCGCGGTATACCTGTTTGGGATCTACTTGAAAAAGTCACAGGTAAAAACACCGTTGAGCTGCAAAAGCTATCAAGCGCAGGTAAGTTGGGCCGTGATGTAATTAAAGGCTTAATAGATGAAATGGGCCGTGCAAGTGCAGGCTCTGCTGCTGCACAAATGGCGCTCTTTAGCGGGCAAGTGTCAAACGCTAAAGACAACATGGAGCAGTTTTATAACCTTATAGCGCAAAGCGGCGCTATGGATTGGTTAAAAGCCAATATTACCGCGCTTAATACTGAATTTGCAGCAATGGCGAAGGATGGCCGCTTGCAAGAATGGGCGCAAAAAATTAGCGACACAATCGTAAGCACAGGTAATGCAATTAAAGGTGCAGCTGCCACGCTTTATGAATACCGCGAAGAAATCGCCACTGTCGCTAAAGTATGGCTGGCGCTTAAGGTAGGGAACTATTTTAGCAGTGTGATCAGCGGTGCAACCACGGCCATTGCATCACTAAGAACCTACACCGCAGCTATTGGCTCTACCACCGTGGCAACTAACGCCGCAGGTATTGCAGCAGCTAAATGGAGTACTGCGCTCAAAGCCGTAGGTAAAGCGGGCTTATACACCTGGTTAATTACCGAGTTAATCGACGTTGGTCTACTGTATAAAGATTTACTGGTTGCTGAGGAGTCACTCAGAAAGTCGCAACAAGCCAGTGCAATACAAGCCAAAGCTCTAGCCGATGAATTGCAAATGCTGTCTAACTCAACGGGTTTGATCATCCGTAATTCAGCCGAATTAGACGCATTGATTGAAAACGGTAAACTTGTTTGGGACGAAGCAACACAGCGCTATGTAAACCTAGAATACCAACAACGTAAATTAGCCGAATCCACTGCCGCTGCAATAGAGGCAGAGCGCCAGCGCCAAGAACTGCTTACGCTATCACTCCCCGAAGCCCTTAAAACCATTCAATCATTAGAGCAGCAGGCCACAAGCTTAGATGGTGTAAAAGTCGGCGTTGATGGCTTTATTCAAAGCATAGAATCAGCCCGTGTTGCAATTGCTGGCGCTGGTGAGCAGTACCAGGGCCAGTTAGCCATTTTAGATGCGCTAAAAGTAAAGTTTGAAGAACACGGCGCATTACTCGAGCGTCAAAAAATATTCGCGGGTGATGTAGAAAAAGCTTATGCAGAATTAGGCTTAACGTCGGTTAAAGCCTTAGATGATACCGCTAATAAATTACGCGCAGCGTATGAACTAATGCAAGAATCCGAGCAGCCATTAGCCGTACAACGCCAGGCATATTTAAAGTGGGCCGAAGCTGCCATTGCTGCCGCTGACGCAACAGATCAAACCGTGCCCTCAAGCATACAAGCCGCCGCTGCTGCGCTTGGATTAACGAAAGAGCTCGATAAACTCATTGAAAAAGCAAATGCCTTAAAGCCTGTAACTGACACAAACAGCGATGCAGTGAACCGCTTTGCTCGCGAGTTAGAGCAAACCCGCGACGCAATAAAAACCAATCAGCAAGTAATGGCGAGCAGCACGGCCACCGCTGAGCAAAAAGCCCAAGCGCAAGCCGCGTTGACCATTCAACAGCAGCGCTTATCAGACCAAACTAACGACTTAACACGCGTACAGCAGATAGAGCTGGCAAGCTTAGGTGAATTACAGCGCGAACATAGCCGCTTAACAGATGAACTTGAGCGCTTAAATGATCGCTATCAAGCAGGCAATTTAACAGCACAGCAATACAACTATGAAAAACAGCGCTTAGGCGATGTATTAAGCGTAGTAAATAACCTACTTGGTGACTTTAAAGGCGCACAAGATGCCGCAACGGCATCAACCCGAGCAGGCACGCAAGCCACTAATGATCAAGTTAAAGCGAATGAATCAGCCTCTAAATCATTACGTGAGCAAAAAGAAGAATTAGAACGTGTTGCTGCCTCAGCAAATCGCGCTGCGAGCAGTGTAAATAGTTACAATCAATCGCAACGTGCAAGCGTAAGTGATGTAGTCGATTATCAAGAAAAGCACGGACGTAGTGCATACGATTTAGACTCAAAAGAAATCAACGAAGAGCGCGAACGCCGCGCTTATGCAGATACTAAAAATGCGCAATTTAGTAAATTTAGCGGCCAAATTGATAATGCCAGCAGTAGCAAGGCGCTGACTGAGTTATACAATAAAATCAATAAGCAGCTTACATACCTAACGCGTGAGCAAAAGAGCACATTAAACGCAGCCATTAGCGCACAACAGCAAGCGATAAAAGCGCAAAGCACCACTCAAAAAGCCGTTGAGCAAGTGCAGTCTTATACGCCTGCACCAACGCCAAGCTATACGCCGCCTACAAACAATTATACGCCCAGTAATAAAGCATCTAACGGCGATTTAAACAGCCTTACAACTGCTGTACGTGAATTGATAACCGTACTTAAAAACCAACAGCCGAGCAATGGCAAAACAGTCAGGTTAGAGCTTGCTTTGCCAGGCGGCCAATCGGCCAGTTTATTAGCTCAGTTTGAAGAGCAATTTTTACAAAAACTTGAACAGTTGAGTAACACCCAATGATCGTAATAAATGCACAAAGCCTGGATAACTTTATTTGGCTTAATGAGTTTGATTACTTGCCAGTAGCCGAGCAAACCGAACGTGCGTTAAACGGCGCGCAGCATATTGAAAAAACACCGATACCCGCAGGCCGCCCAATCTATTTATACAGTGATTTTGAAGACGCCAGCGTATTTACACCATTGCATGAGCATGCACAAACAACCCTTACCGCGTTTGAAATAACCATACGCGGCACGGTATTTAATGTTGTGTGGGACCACAGTCAAAAAGCTGTTGAAGCCGTGCCGCATACGCACTTTTCAGACTCAGCACCTACACACTTTCAAAATATAAATTTACGTTTAAAAACTGTTTAAAGGTCCGATAATGAAAAGAACCGATTTAAAAATATTCAAACCGCAACGCATTGGCAATGAGTTGCATGCAGGCGGTCACCGCACCAGCAATGCAATTGTCAGCGGTCAACTTAACGATGTGTTTAGCTCAATCAGTGACATTGACCATGCCCGTTCATCATTTGATCTCGTCAAATTATACCCAGCGCTTAGCACAGACGATTCAAGCCGCTTGCAAGATGCGCATATATTTCTAAGTGATCAGCCAGATGACACGCTTGTAAACGTGCTGCTAGTTGAAGCTAAAGACCTAAAAGACACCGACACAGTTGCAGAAATGCTGCCGTACTTGGGGCTTGCTAGCACTAAATTTCACGGCACTAGCTTAATAACTGGTGCAGTTGCCGCACAAGGCAAAGAGCTAACAGTAGAGTCAATCACACGTACGTTAACGCCAAGCATTACTACCGTAAACTCAAAAATAGGTTTAAAACCAAGCAATAGCTCAGCGCTTAGAGAACATCGGATTTTAAGCTACGGACTGATAAATGACGTAAACATAGAGCTGCCAGATTTACTACTTTCAAACCCGGTTTTTTATGCTGAGTACCAACGTTACACAACGGATTTAACCGGGCGTTATGGGGTTTACACATTTAAACTAGAGCAGCACCAGTTAATAATTGAGAATGGAGTTATTAGTAACCAGCAGCGGGTTTGGGTTTCAGAAGGTCAATATTTCACACTGTTTTACTTATCAAATGAAGACTATCGTTTTCACTCGTTTACGGATGGCAACACTGTTAACTTATCTGCTGGTGAACGTGTATTACCGGGCTATTCACGACTTAAAAAAGTGGGTGAAAACAGTGTATACAAAGATGATTTACAGGGGCGGTTTATAGCAAACGGCTATATCTTTGCGACCATTGATTATGACACAGGTGTAATCACTGATGTTGATGGTGTCGATTATAATGGCACAGTCGAAGAAAACTTAGGTGTTACAATTGGTTTAAGCACCCCGTCAATAACTAAAAAGAACTGGCAGTTACCGTCTTCATCTTTTTCGCGTGACTCAGTTTATATTACGTTTGAAACTGTAGCAGGCGCTACGTTCTCAGCATCTAGCGATCTAAGCGGCAATATCACCGGCACTAATTGCACTGGTACAGTAAGCGGAACCGGCTATGTTGATTTAACATTTAGCGAGCCAGTAAAACCCGCGTCAATAAGCTACGATTATAACGAGATTGAAGTAACCACAGTACCAGCACCACCGGGCGGTTTTGATACCTCAACACTACCAAACAACGGCACTGTGAGTATATTCCATGAGTTTAATCCTGTTAGTGTTCAGAATCGGGAACGCACAGTCGCTGCAACTCTTACAAGCGGCCAAACGATTACTGTTTTAGCCGATGCTGATTTTATCGATATTGTTGACAGCTTAGGTGCAAGTTTATGGTCTGTGACTGATGACAATTACAGCTACGATGCTGTAACGGGTGATATAACTATCAACGCAGGTATAAGCGCATTTTCACCGCCGTTTATTATCACTGCAATTCAGTCAGAGCTTGCATTGATTGACGCAATCAACAGCAACACATTAAGCCTATTAACACCACTTAGCCGTGCTTATCCAGCTGGCGCAACGGTTAGCAGTGTGCAAGTGCTAGGTGACTTTCAAGCTCAAACTAAAGACGAACGCACCCTTGCAGCTTGGCAAAACAATTTTGGTGATACTGGCGCGGCTGCATCAAGTGCAATCAATACCACGCAATACCCAATAGAGCTTACAAACATTGGCGCAATAGCCCAGCGTTGGGCAATCGTGTTTACGTCAACCACTGCGTATAACGTGATCGGTGAATCAGTCGGTAACATTTACAGCGGCGATACGCTAAATGACTGTGCGCCGATAAACAGCTTTGCAGGCGCACCGTATTTCATATTACGCAAAGAGGCGTTTGGCGCAGGTTTAAACCCCGGTGAAGCGTTTTTATTCGAGACTCTAGCGGCAAGTAAACCAACAATGGTTACACGCTCAGTATCCCCCGGCCACTCTGAAATAGTGCGTGATAATTCAACTTTAAGTTTTCGTGGAAATAAGGATTAAGTTATGGCTCAAGCAGTAACAGTTTATCGCTGGGATGACCCCGGCGCACCTCAAATCACAGTCGGCAAGCCTGCTGAATATTTAGATGTAATAAAAAAATGTTTAACTACAGGTTATGGTTCAAAGCAACCGCTTGGATGGACGGTTGAAGATGAATCATTACCGGAGGAAACACCAAGACTAGCTATTAAAAACAATGTATTAGATGGTGGTTCCGGTGGAGTAATGATGTTCTCAGCATCTAACAACAATGCAATGACGGCTATACGTTGTCAGTGTGCATTGGATTATATATCTAAAGATGAGCAGCAAAGACTGGGGGGATATTTTGTAATAGGAGCTGGCAGTTCCGGAACTAATACTGCAAATAAATGGATCGTGATCGCGTCAGCTACTGCCTTTTATTTCATAGCTCTTCCTGAGGACGCTTTAACTCGTAATTATTTTGGTACTTACAGCCATATTTTGTTTTTTGCGGGAGATATAAAGTCATTTTATGGAGATGACCCTGCAAGATTCGTCACACTCTTTGGCAGAGTTAATTATGGGAGTGTAGTATGGAATGGTAGCTTAAATTATATTATAGGGGATTCTTTTTCTGGCCAAGTAGGTTATGTGTATTCGTTAGATTCATCACTCTCTAAAGCTAATTCATTTTTATCCAGTTATTTTGGTAATCATAGTGTTAATCAATCAAGCATTCAAAGTTCAACACCTGAGATTCGAGCGCTTTGCCCAATACTTTTGTGCACTGGAGATTATCAGTTAGCTGGAGCAGGCACTCATGGAAATAGCGAAACACTTCCATTTGCAAGAGGTGAAGTGCCTGGTCTTTTTGTTTCTCAAGAAAATGGCTATAGAAGTGCAAATATGCCATTTATAAAAAATATCAATGGTATCGATTTTTTTAGTGTACCTAGAGCAAACAGTGGTGGCACTAATGCATGGATATCTTTGGGAGATTGGTGATGATTTTACCCTCAGTGAAAATAAACAAATCTCCCTTGTTATTCTCGGCTTTAGTTGTAAATACGGAAGATGCGGAAAGGCTACTTGTTATAAATAAGTTGAATGGTGAAAAGGTTGCTCATTTCAGTATAAAAAATGGTAACAATGTCAGAATACTTCCCTTATTTTATTCGGTAAATCCTATTTTAGCTGTCGTTATGTTTGACGATGATGGGCAGTATAACGCCGCAATTCAAGATAATGTACAGGCAATGTTAATCGACCTATTCAGTTTTGATAAAACTAACCCATTACCATACGAGCCGACAGTAGCATGATTGAATTACGTTTTATTAACACATACAAAGTTAATAAATCGCCTCTTCAATTAAGCTATCAAAATGACATGGATGTCATGGGTAATGATGCCGCGTTGGTGATGCGATTTACTAAACCGCATGCAATAAATACATCACCGCTGATTATGCGCTTTGGTGATGACACTGGGCCAATTGATCCAACGCTACCGTTTTTGCAAGCGAATATCGGTATTGAGTCGGATTTAAGCTGGTTAAACCCGCAATTAATCACGCAAGTAAAAGTGCAAGCATGGCAAACCCAGTCAGTTAAAACCGAGTTTGAAACAGCGTTTAGCAACGCTGAATTAGTCCCTGTTGCATTTAGTTTTGACTGGCAAACCACCGCATTAGTTACAGCACAGAACAGCGTTACATGGGGTAATAGCGGCTATGTATCAAACGTTATTCAAATGCCCTATAAAATCATCACCAACATTGAGTACAACGAGTATGACTTTAACTGGTTAACCCCGTTAGATGTTGAAAATATCGAGTTTAAACAGCTTTGGAACAGCTCTGAATTACTCAAAACAGCGCGCGAGCTGCATTGGCATGTTAAGCCACTTTTAGAGTCACGAGAGCTGGTAATACACTACGGCGAAACAGACAAGGAATACATTTGCTACTGGCGCAACCATCCGTTTAAAGGCTATGTGAATTTAGAGTTCACAGCGCCAGCAGTAACGCAAAATGGGCGCTTAGTCATGCGCTTTAACAACCCCGACAAAGTATGCTATTGGGGCTTGCCGGGCGGCTTAGTTCGCGGTGATGATGACGTACCAACTATTGATCGCAAAATCCCCATAGAACCACAAATTAGGAATACATACATCATGCAGCCAACAATCAATTGTGTGCGTGTTTCAGACGATTTAAAAATACTCATCAACAGCGTTAATTACTCTATATCTCGCGGCCAATTTAGCGCAACAGCTAATATTAAATTTTGCTCACGCATCGACTTTGAACGTGCCCTGGGACAAGAGCTTAAAATCTCGCTAAATGGCTATGAATTTTATGTGATTTGTGAGCAGCCAAGCACTAGCAACCGCTTTGCAAATGCTAGTTATAGCGCAAGTTGTCGCAGTCGTTTTGCGTTACTATCTAACCCTTACGCAAGGGCTACAAACTACGCAAACCCAACAGCTAAAACTTTAGCGGGGATCATGTCTGACATACTCGTTAATACGGGCTGGTTACTCGATAATAAAATGATTGATTATCCAATCCCTACAGGCGCATTTACTTATACCAATTTAACCCCAGCAGCTGCACTGTTAAGCGTGGCTAAATCAGTCGGCGCAATACTCGATATTAACGACGCAACTAAAACGGTATCAGTAGTTCCAGCATGGCCCGTAATGCCATGGGACACAGCCAATGCAATTTGTGATGTGATCCTTAACGATTCAATCATACTTGAGCACAGCACTAGCCAAACAATAAACCAGGAACATAACGCGGTATTTGTGCGAGGTGAACAGCAAGGCGTAGCGTGTAAAATCAAACGTGCTGGCTCACTAGGTGATCAGTTTGCAAATGATGTTGTAGACACGCTAATCACCCACAATCAAGCAGCACGCCAACGTGGAACGTGCGAGCTGGCTAACAGCGGCAACAAACAAAATACAACAATAAGAACAAAGCTTTTAGACGACTTACCGCCAATCCGCCCAGGTATGTTAGTTGGCATCACTTACACAGATTCAGTATTTAAAGCCACATGCGACAGCATGACAATCAACGCCAGTATCAGCGACCAAGGCGCTATAACAGTTAGCCAAACAATACAGGTGGTAAGCAATGTCTAATACACTAAACCGACTAGGCTCAGTTCTCGATAAAACCCAGCGCACAATAGCAACCATCGTCACAGTAAATACAAACGGCACAACACTAGTCGAATACAGCGACAGCAGCCAAAGTGTTGTACTAGGTGATAGTGTTCAAACTGGCGCGGTATATGTAGAAAATGGCAGGATTGTTGGTTCAGCACCAACATTGCCATATACTGAAATTGAGATTTAAATCTATTGAATATAAAAGTGAATAATATGAATGAATGGACGATAAGAGTATCTATTGCTTGTGTGTTTACATTACTTGGGTGGATTATTGGTCACAGACTAGCTTTAGGCAGGGAAAAAAGAAAAGAGTTTAATCAAGCAGTTGAGCCCATTAGACATCTTATTCTTGGAAATAAAATAGTTACATTAAAAGATATAAATGCATTGGAATCTAAATTAGGTAGTGAGAGTAAACGTATTCGAAAGACTTTCATTGAAATCTACGAGCCAAATCAGGAAAAAATGAAAGAGTTATATGTTTGGGGAGGTTATGGCGGGCCAAAAATAGAAAACCAAGAAGAATATGACCGCTTAAATGAAAGTACTAAAAATGCTCTGATGAATGCTTGCAAGTTGAAGTGATTAATACCTTTTTATTATTTGGCAGCCAGATGAGTTTAACTTGTTGTAAAAACAGAAACGATAATGTAGATTTTGCGGCCATATTTAATAATAAAGGAGTTTAAATATGAAAATAGATAATTCTATCAACCTATCTAATACAAACGAACTAAACCAGAAAAACAAACAGCAGTTAAAGCCAACAACGGATCAGAAAGTTGATTTTGCGGCAACGTTAGAATCAGAAATGAAACTAATGAATGGCGGCGGTGGGCACCCAGTCAAAGATAAAAAACCTCAATAATGGAGCTGCCAACTATTGGTGTGATTTTAAGTTATTCATTCAATAAACTTGAGTTAATCGCTTTTATAGTTGCGTCTATATTGGCGTTCTATCGAAAACCAAAAAGTTATTCTATTGCTATTTCAGCGGGAGTTATGTCTGCTGGATTGGCATTAGGTGATTACTTGCACAGCAATGTATTAAGTCTGTTAGTTATTGATGACCAAATTTACTATTGGTACTTAGTATGGGCAGTATTCTCGCTTTTTCAGGCTTTTGCGGTAATAGGTTTTCATTGGTTGTTTGGTGTAATGTTTAACGAACTGGTTAAACTGGTGTTTATTACTATGGCCATAAACGCATTTTTAAACACTTTAATGTTTATTGATCGCAACATTACGGGATTGAATTTTAGCGGTAGGCCAAACGAGTATAGTGACGATAGTTGGTTACTTTGGGATGTTTACAGCATAGGGGTTAACGCAAATCTATTGTTTCTAGCACTAGCGTTGCTGTCCCGAGGCGAGTTGAAAGGTAAGTTAGTATGGATGTTCTTATTGTATTGTTGTTGCTTTGCGGCATTGTCGCTCTAGGTGTTTTCTCATATCGTTTCTATATGCTTGAAGCTATGGTAAAAATACCAGAAAGGCATTTGCAAAAGATAACTGATGAATCGCTATCAGAGTTATGCGGTTTATTAAGGCAAGAAGGTGTGCCAAAGGAAATTGTAGATTTAGTGCGTAATCGCAAGCTAGCGAGCCGTACGTCTCATTTAAAGCACTTTACCAATAATCCTAACGGTGTGTTCATCGAGCTGATTCGAGGCGCTGAGGAGCTTATAGACAGGCAATATGAGACAGGTGAAGACTTATCACAACCTATCTCAGCACTTCTCAAGTTGGCAAAGACCACCACCGAATAAAAAAGCAGCGAAAGCTGCTTTTTTATTAACCACCGCTTATCACCTTAGGCCGCGCGGCATAAGTGATAAAAAAAGAATTATCATTTAAACCCGTGCCATTTATCAAATTAGGTCGTCGGCTACAGCTGTTTGTGGCAAATTGTCTAAAGTTAGTATTTGCCAACATTGTTACGAGGCGATTTAAGTCGCCCCTTTGTAGGCCTTTATTAGCGTGGCTTTGCAAGAGTTATCCACGGTTTCTGTGGATAACTCTGTTTATGAAACTTTAAGAACGTTGTCAGAGCCATGTTTTTAGGGTGCTGTGAGGATATCAAGCATTTAAATCAGTTTTTTTATCTTATTTTAAAACAATGACTTGTAAAAATAAGCGGAAAGTAGTCTGGTTGATGAGTAAATTTATTCGTGACGATTCGATTAGCGCAATTTTTGTGTAAAAATGCACCGCCAGTCGCGATGTTTTTGTGATAAAGGTTACAAAAATGTATTTTTATTGTTTTTAGCTATGGTTCGAACTGAAATTGCGTTAAAGCACGTAAAAAGCACACTTTTCTATTATTTTTTAGGCATTTTTATCAGCAATTCATAATCACTTGATAAATGCATGGCTTGCCAAGCCTCGATGCTTTAAAATACCACGCTTAATAAAAGAGGTTTATTTATTCCCATGCGCGCAACTTTGCAGACTAACACAGCTCCCGATTTATTAAATGCTCCCATCGTGCCAACATTGAAGAAAATGACGATCCCGATGATTTTTGGGATGATCACTTTAATGATGTTTAATATTGTAGATACATTTTTTATCAGTTTACTCGGTACTGAACCCTTGGCTGCAGTTAGCTTTACCTTTCCCGTTACCTTTACAGTGATTAGCCTTGCAATTGGTTTAGGCATTGGCACCTCTGCGGTGATAGCTAAAGCGCTTGGTAGCAATAATATTGAAGAAGCACGCTTTGATGCCAGTATGGCGTTGCTAATAGCGGTTGTTATGGTGGTGTGCTTGTCGTTATTTGGCTACCTCCTTATCGCCCCCATTTTTAAACTATTAGGAGCAGGGGATGTTGTACTGCCATTGATCCACGATTATATGAGTGTGTGGTTTTTAGGCAGTGTATTTTTAATAACGCCCATGGTAGGAAATTCAGTATTGCGTGCCAGCGGAGACACTAAAACCCCAAGTATTGTGATGGGCGGGGCAGGGCTTATTAATGCGGTACTCGATCCGATGTTAATTTTTGGTTTTGGGCCTATCCCTGCGCTGGGTATTCAAGGCGCAGCAATTGCCAGCGTTATTGCGTGGGCGGTTGCGGTAATTATTATTTTATATTTATTAGCAGTTAAAAAAGGCTTATTAAGCTTAAAAGCAAATAGCCAAACGCCATTAAGTTCGATTCGTAAAATATTAAAAATTGGTTTACCCGCAGCAGGGGCAAACATGTTAACACCGGTAGCTATGGCGATAATGACCGCGATGGTGGCGTATCATGGCCCTGAGGCTGTTGCAGCATTTGGTGTTGGTAGCCGAATTGAGTCAATTGCCAGTCTTGTGGTGTTAGCATTATCGATGACATTACCACCGTTTATTAGTCAAAACTTTGGAGCTGGTAAATTGTGCCGTGTTAAAGACGCGTATACTACAACCTTAAAGTTTGTGATGATTTGGCAATTTATTATTTATTTATTGCTAATTGCATTTTCAGGCGTGATCAGCCAATTATTTGGTAAAGAGCAATTGGTTATCGATGTGATCACCTTATTTATTTTCACCTTGCCATTGAGCTACGGTTTACAAGGCGTGATTATTTTAACAAACTCATCGTTTAATGCCTTACATAAGCCGATGAATGCGCTAATTTTAAGTGTTATCCGATTATTTATTTTTTATGTTCCATTTGCTTATATTGGTAATGTATATGCCGGTTTACCGGGTTTACTAATAGGCGCAGCGGTAGGTAATTTATTTACTGCCATAGTAGCGTATAAATGGTTTATTAAAGAACTGGATATGATCAGTAATCAGGCTGTACAGGAGTGCCAAGCATGAGTGACCATTTTCAACTGGTTTCTAAATTTAAGCCCGCAGGGGATCAACCCACCGCGATTGCGCAGTTATGCGAGGGGTTAGAAGCTGGACTGGCTCATCAAACGTTATTGGGAGCAACGGGTACGGGTAAAACCTTTACCATGGCCAATATTATCAGTGATTTGAATCGTCCAACGATCATCATGGCACATAATAAAACCCTTGCAGCACAACTTTACGGTGAAATGAAAGAGTTTTTCCCGCATAACGCGGTGGAATATTTTGTTTCCTATTACGATTATTATCAGCCGGAAGCTTATGTGGTTGCAAGCGATACCTTTATTGAAAAAGATGCCTCAATCAATGAACACATTGAGCAAATGCGCTTAAGCGCAACCAAAGCATTATTAGAACGTAGAGACACTATTATTGTGGCGTCGGTTTCAGCTATTTATGGTTTGGGTGATCCAAAATCATACATGAAGATGATGCTATTGCTGAAAGTGGGCGAAAAAGTTGATCAACGAGATATGCTGCGTCGTTTAGCCGAAATTCAATACACTCGTAATGATATTGATTTTAGCCGTGGCACTTATCGGGTGCGCGGTGAAGTGGTGGATATCTTCCCCGCCGAATCAGATACCTTTGCAGTGCGTGTAGAAATGTTTGACGATGAAATTGAACGTCTGAGTATTTTTGACCCACTCACCGGTGCTGTTGAAAAACACATTGTGCGTGCAACTATCTACCCGAAGACCCACTATGTGACGCCGAGAGAGAAAATTCTTGACGCAGTTGAGCACATCAAAGCAGAACTAAAAGAACGCCGAGCACAGTTACTTAGTGCTAATAAATTAGTTGAAGAGCAACGTGTGGCACAGCGAACTCAATACGACATTGAAATGATGACCGAGCTTGGTTATTGCTCTGGTATAGAAAACTACAGTCGTTATTTATCTGGGCGTACGCCGGGTGATCCGCCGCCAACTTTGCTTGATTACTTACCTGACGATGCATTAATGATTATTGATGAATCCCACGTTACGGTGTCGCAAATTGGTGCTATGTACAAAGGTGATCGCAGTCGTAAAGAAAACCTCGTGGAATATGGTTTTCGGATGCCCTCAGCGATGGATAATCGTCCGCTGCGCTTTGAAGAGTTTGAAGCGATTGCACCGCAAACAATCTATGTATCAGCTACACCGGGTGACTTTGAATTAGAGCGTTGTGGTGATGAAATTGCGGAGCAAGTAATTCGCCCCACAGGGCTACTCGATCCACAAATTGAAGTTCGCCCTGTAGCGACGCAGGTCGATGACTTATTGTCGGAAATTTATAAGCGGGTAGAAATAGATGAACGTGTGCTAGTCACTACGTTAACCAAACGTATGGCGGAAGATTTAACGGACTATTTATCTGAGCATGATGTGAAAGTTCGCTATTTACACTCAGACATTGATACCGTGGAGCGAGTTGAAATTATACGTGATTTCCGTGCTGGTGTGTTTGATGTGTTAGTAGGTATTAACTTACTAAGAGAAGGCTTGGATATGCCAGAAGTGTCCTTAGTTGCCATACTTGATGCGGATAAAGAAGGCTTCTTACGCTCAGCTCGAGCGTTAATTCAAACCATTGGTCGTGCTGCTCGTCACTTAAATGGCCGTGCTATTTTATATGGTGACCATGTCACTAAATCCATGGCTAAAGCGATTGATGAAACACAGCGTCGTCGTGATATTCAACATGCTTATAATATTAAGCATGGTATTGAACCTCAAGCATTGCTTAAAAAGATTACTGATGTTATGGATGTGGGTGAACGTGCAGGTCCACAAGATAATTTACAGCTGATCCGCAAAGAATCTAAACACGTACTCAGCGCGAAAGAAATAGCAGTGCAAATTAAGCAACTCGAAACCAAAATGCATGCTTATGCCAGTGATTTAGAGTTTGAAAAAGCCGCATCTGTACGCGATGAAATCCATGAATTACAACAACAGTTAATTAAAAATGCCTAATTTTACGCCCCTTATTAACGCACTTGAAAGTGCCCCATTCACTGAGCACGAACTGTGCCGTGTTTTTCATGGCCGTGGTCACAGTGTTGAGCAGTTAAGCCATTTAAATATCGACTTTTATCCACCGTGTTTATTTGTTGTCTCTTATGAGGAAATTCCTGCGAGTGAGCTACAGCAGCTTAGTCAGCTACTATGGGAGTGGTCACAAACACATGCCGCTGATGCTGTTACCTCGCTGGTTTTTCAACAGCGTGCAGGGCAACAAACAGAAAACACTTTGTTATATGGTCAATTGCCTAGTCCTCATGTAGTAAAAGAAGGGCAGTGCCAGTTTTTAGTTGATTTAATGAGCCGTCAAAACACGGGTATTTTCCCTGATATGCGCCGTGGCCGTGAATTTGTACAGGCACATAGTAAACATGCAAAAGTGTTGAATTTATTTTCTTACACCTGTGGTTTTTCGGTTGCTGCAATGCATGGTGGTGCCGATAGTGTGATCAACATGGATATGAATAAAGGGGTACTACGCGCAGGTAAACAAAATCACCAACTAAATGGTTTTGACCGTGGTGTGAGCTTCTTACCGCACGATATTTTAAAGTCGTTTGGTAAGCTCAAAAAAGCGGCGCCATTTGACTTAATTATTGTTGATCCGCCAAGCTTTCAAAAAGGCAGTTTTATTTTAACTAAAGATTACCAAAAAGTGTTGCGCCGCTTACCTGAGCTCCTCAATGATAATACTAAGCTGTTGCTTTGCGCTAATAGCCCCGAGCTCAGTGAAGCCGCATTTAAAGCGCTGATTGCTGAGCATACCCAAGGTGCGATTGAATTTGTAGAGCGTTTAGCGCCGACTCTTGGTTTTGTTGATGTTGATAGCGACCGTAGTTTAAAGGCCTTGATTTACCAAACAGCTGCGCAGTAATAACGATGCGTTTAAGTAAACGGTTAGCAACAATAGACAGTTTTATTAAACCTGGTTTTCAAGCAATTTGGGATTGTTGTTGCGATCATGGTTTATTGGGAATGCAGTTAGTTGAACGAGAAGCTGCCGATACAATCCACTTTGTTGATATTGTGCCTGCATTAATGGACGAGCTGACAGCTAAGCTTACTCGTTACAGCCCAACTCAAGGTGCGGCGCACTGGCAAGTTCATTGTATAGATGTTGCTGACATAGCGATTAACTTCCAGCAGCGAAACTTAGTGATCATCGCAGGAGTCGGTGGTGAATTATTATTGCGTTTTATTAATCATATCTTAGCCGCACAGCAACAGTTTGCGAATATAAATAAAGGTGAAATATTAGCCGAGCTGGAGTTTATTATTTGCCCTGTGCACCATACTTATAAAGTACGTGAAGGCTTGTTAGAGCAAGGGATGAGGTTGATAAATGAAGCCATTGTTTGTGAGAATAACCGCTTTTATGAGGTTATCCACATAAGTAAACAGGCAAAGCACCGTTTAACACTGACAGGCTCTAGTATGTGGCATAGTGGACAACCGCAGCATCATTGCTATCAGCAAAAATTACTTACACACTATCAACGTATGCTTAATCAAAATCCAATTTATTACCAGCACGTGATTAACCGCTATGCTCAGGTACTAGCGCCGCCAGCATGAATTATAACTTATTGATTTCTTGTTTTACGTTATAACTTTGATCAGTAACGATGGCTTCAAGCGTTTGCACTCGTTCTTTAAGTGCTAACATTTCAGCTGTTATTGCGGCAATTTGATTATTCGATTCTTTATTATCAGTAAGTGTACGATGCTTGAACTCTAAATGTTTTTTATACATATCGTACATCACCCCAAATCCAACTGAGATAAATACGATCATCACTACCATTGTTGTTCCTGACATTTTATTACCTTATCCTTGTTAGTTAATGATTAAAGTATAACCAAAATACCAGATTGATGAAGCTGACAATTGTAACTTTATTTGTCGAAATAATGGGGTTGGCAAATTATTCATGAGTGATACAGTGTATTGAGTGTTTAATTGGCTTATCTGAATATGTGTTTATAAAACACTAAACTATTTTAAAACAGCGAGTTAGTATGTTAGACAATAAAATTCCTCCGGTAATAATGGTGTGCTTTTTTGCTCTAGTGATGGCCGTAATAGCTCACTATAGCGTCATTGATTTTACGGCTTTTATTTTTTACAGCGCAATTATTCTACTGGTGATAGGGTGTGTTTTTTGTATCGCTGGCGTGGTTAGTTTTCGCTTAGCGAATACAACCGTCGATCCGAGAAAACCTGAGCTGGCATCGAGATTGGTGACTACAGGTATATATAGGATCTCTCGTAACCCAATGTATGTCGGTTTTGCCTTTATACTGACAGCGTGGGGGGTGTGGTTAACATCGTTGTGGGCACTGTTGTGCGTAATTGCGTTTATAGGCTATTTAACTTGGTTTCAAATTATCCCTGAAGAGCGAAAGTTACAAAAGATATTTGGCAAAGACTATAGCGATTATAAGTTACAAGTAAAACGTTGGTTATAAACTGTGAGTAAGGCTTAGCAGTAAGAAAAAGGCTATCGAGATGATAGCCTTTTTAGTGCCTATTCGTATTCGATAGGATCAGTTATATTATTCAGACTAAATGCTTCTAAGCGTTCTTGGCACGCACCACACTTACCGCAGGCTTTTTCACGACCGTTATAGCAGGTCCAAGTTTGGCTATAATCTAAGCCCATTTTGATACCATCAGTTAAGATATCGATTTTCGTATCGTTTAAATATGGGCTGAAAATTTCTACTGCATCGTAATTTGCTATACGACAAACATCATCCATTTTTTGAACGAACTCAGGACGGCAGTCAGGGTAAATAGCATGATCTCCAGAATGTGCGCCGTAATAAACTTGACTAGCTTTGAGTGATACCGCATAGCCTACCGCCAACGATAATAAAATCATGTTGCGATTAGGTACTATGGTACTTTTCATATTTTCGGCCTCGTAGTGGCCTTCAGGCACATCAATATCATCCGTTAATGATGAGCCACCGATCAATTGATTGATCGCAGAAATATCAACTATCTTATGTGATACACCGAGCTTTTCACAGACATTTGCAGCAACTTTGAGCTCTTTTACATGACGCTGACCATAGTCAAATGACAGGGCATACACTTCATGGCCTTGTTGCAGGGCTTTATTTAATACGGTAAATGAATCCATACCGCCGGAATAAATCACAACTACTTTTTGCGTCATAACTGTTTTGCTCTTAGTTTTAATAGAGGTTTATATCAGGGCGCGATATACTACACGGCTGGAGCATAAATAACAATTTTTGACCGTGATTTTTGATTTTTTCAAATCGTCTTTCTTTATGCTCAATAATTAATGACGCTCATAATTAATGCCAAGTAGTAAGTGAGATACTTTTGTACAAAATAAATGAAATATTTGAAACCATTCAAGGCGAAGCGAGCTTTACGGGTACGCCTTCAATCTTTTTACGTTTACAAGGCTGTCCTGTTGGCTGTGCTTGGTGTGACACAAAGCAAACGTGGGAAGTGGATGATGTGTATAAAGTATCACTGGATGACACGGTAGAGAAAAAAGCTGATTCAGATCATTGGGCGGATGCATCCGCAGAGCAAATACTTAACCTATTTGTAGAGCGCGCTTATCGTGCAAAGCATGTGGTGATCACTGGCGGCGAGCCATGTATGTACGATTTAAATCCTGTGTGTAAGCTACTCCATGCTAATGGCTATAGTACGCAAATAGAAACAAGTGGGACCTTTGAGATTTTAGCGCCAGAGCAAACTTGGGTCACAGTATCGCCTAAGATCAATATGCGCGGTGGCTACGAGGTACTAACCTCTGCAATGCAACGTGCTAATGAGATCAAGCACCCAATTGCCATGCAAAAACACGTTGAAGAGCTTGAAGCGTTGTTTAACAAAACAGGCGTAAGCCCTAAACTTGTTTATCTTCAGCCCATTAGCCAAAAAGTTTCCGCGACTAAACTTGCAATTGAAACGTGTATTGAAAAAAACTGGCGCTTGTCTGTGCAAGTCCATAAGTATTTAGGGATAAACTAAAGCCGCGAGCGGTAAGCTTTAAGTTAATGGTTACAATAAACGTTGGGTTGAGTGAAACGAAACCCAACAAATCTCTTTTCGTTCAATCAGCTTCGTTAATGGTGATAATTAGTTTATTATGCGCGCCTTAACGTACCCTCCTACAAATTATTAGGCCTTATATGTCCGCGAACGCGTTATACACAGACCTTTCTGATTACTATGATTTAATGTGCGCCGATATAGACTATCAAGCGCAAAGTCATGGTATTCACAGGCTCCAGCAGATTTTTGGTAATAACGGAAATATGCACCTTGATTTAGCCTGTGGAACTGGGCCGCATGTACGTCATTTTATTAACTTTGGTTATCAAAGTGGTGGATTGGATATTAATCAGCCTATGTTAGATAGAGCTGGGATCCGCTGCCCTGAAGCACAATTTTCATTACAAAATATGAGTGACTTTGTTGTTACAGAGCCATTGGATTTAATTACCTGTTTTTTATATTCAATTCATTACTGTGATGGCATTAATAAGTTAAAAGAGTGTATTGTAAGTGTTCACAATGCACTAAAAGTCGGTGGTGTATTTTGTTTTAACGTTGTTGATAAAAACCACATTGATAATGCCTCCTTTGTGGAACATAGCGCTGTAAGTGAAGATAGTGTATTTACCTTTCGCTCTGGCTGGAATTATAGTGGCACTGGCGAGAAGCAATCGTTAAAGCTTAGTATTGAAAAAGCATCAGCAGATGAAACACTCATATGGCATGACGAACATCCGATGGTTGCGTTTAATTTCACTCAGCTAAAAAAGGCTTTACAACCTTACTTCGAAATATATGTGTTTGAACATGATTACGAAACAATTACCCCGTGGGCTGAAAAATCGGGCAATGCCATTTTTACTTGTGTAAAAATTTAAAATAAGCCTTACTTGTTAGGTTAAGATTATATTTCTCTAAAACCATCAAATGTATTAGGGCCTTAGCGTTGTTTAGTAGGCATCGGCTTGTTGTGGGGGGAATTAATTGTAGCTACGGTTTTATTTAGGCTGTAAAAATGCTGGTTTATATGAGTTATAAACCAGCATTAATTATCTTTTCTTAATCATTAAATTTAATACGCACGCCGGCGTTAACAGTAAAGCCATCATTGCGCGACCAAATATCAGTAGTCCAGCGTCCACTCGGCGCCTGTTGCGGTAGCACTAATGAGTCTTCTCTGGTTTGCCTTACATTTAGTAAATTTTCAGCATTAATAAAGTAACTTACGCGGCCAATGGTGATTTGTCCTAGTAAACCTAAGTGCCAGTAGGCTTCACTTTTGTCTCGGTAGGGGTTGTTTTCTAGCTGCTGAGTGCCAGTGTAGTAGGCTTCAAAACCAACTAGGTGACTGCCGTGTTCTTCCCACATGATCACCGCACCCGCTGAATGCTGTGGGGTGAGCGCTAGTGGTAAGCGAGCAGTACTGATATCACTTGCTTTGGTGGCGTCGGTATATAAGTAACTACCCGTAAATTTTATGTCGTGCCAACGATAACGTAGTAGCAATTCGCTGCCGCGAATTTCACTTTGCCCTGGTGCGTTAATAATTCGAACCTGTTTATCGGATGGCGTAAGTTGTTGATTAATTACTTCTAGCTCAGTGACATTCTCAACATCAGAACTGAATAAGGTGACGCTGGTTTCTAAGCTGTCGAATACATAGCTAATATCAAGGGAAGCAGTCGTAGCGCGCTCTTCGTTTAGGTTTTCCAATGGCTCTAAATGAGATAAACCTGCGTCTTCGATATCTTCAATAAAAGGAGTTGGTGCAAAGAAGCCTTGTCCGTATGAGCCTCTCACAGTCCAATTTTCTGGGTGGTATAGTAAAGAAATACGCGGGCTAAATTGAGTACCGTATTCATTATGCCAGTCGGCACGGGCACTGAGAGATAGTTTGATATCGTCTTTTGCTTCGTAGTCTAGTTGTGAAAACAGCCCTGGAACTTCATAGCTGTAGTCAAATTCAGAGAAATCCACAGAGCTGAATTTTTCTGATTGATACGCCATCCCAACCAGCCATGCCGTTTTATCTGTATAGCCAGATATGCTCGATTCAATTAAGTAGCTTTCATGGCTGTCGTCTTCTTTGCTATCGCCAAATTGATGGTCGTGCTCTTGCGACATAGCTGAACCGCGGATATTTAAGTTCATTATCTCATTTATTGGTTTATCAAAGATGAAACCAGAATCAAGTCTGAGCGAGTCTTGAGTTTGTGCAAATGGGTTGCCATCGGGCATGATAGCACCATCAGTGGTACCGCCATCGCGTTGCTCTGTCATCGCGCCAACGGTGATATATAAATTAGCACCATGCTCACCTTGCCAATATAAACGAGGCCTTACACTTGCACGATTATAACTTGCCATATCCAGCCAGCCGTCATCATCGAGATCTTGCTCTGACTGATGATGTAACCCTGCGGTTACTGAAGCACTGAAAGAGTCTGACAGTGGTGCGGCAAGATAAGCGGTAATATCTTGGCCATCTTTTGAGGTTGCATTTAGCAATACCTCTCCTTCAAACTCATCACTTGGAGTGCGAGAAATTAAATTGATCACCCCACCTAACGCCGAGCCTCCATATAATGAAGAGGCTGAACCTTTGATGATCTCAACATTGGCAAGGTCTGTGGGGGGAATTTGCAGTAAACCTATCGATGCAGTTTGGCCGCCATATAAAGGCAAGCCGTCACTTAACAATTGTGTATAACGGCCATAAAGGCTTTGCAAACGTATATTTGCGCTACCTAAAGCTGGAGAGGTGTTTTGCACTCGTACCCCCCCGGTTTCAGCGACTAGCATAGAGATATTACCTGGGCGCATCAGCGCTTTTTCGTGTATTTCTTCGCCGTTTATTATCTCTGTACGGGTGGCCGATTCGCTTACAATACGGCCTAATCGTGATGCGGTTACTTGAATTTTTTCAATTGATTTGTGTTCATGTTCATCGTGATCATGGTGTTGCTCAGTTGCTAATGAAAACTGCGGCAATAACAGCATAGCCGCTGCTAACTTAGAGTATTTATAAAACATTTTTATCTCACAGTTATTAAAAATGAAGCGCATAAGCGCAAATTAATTAACTACTTTTTGATCTATAGCGTACGTAAGGGGAGCCCTTTATGAGATAAAAATGGGAGGCCGGTAAACAAATGCAGAGATTGAAATAGGGTGTTTAGCATTAAGCTTTAAAGAGGGATGATTTTGGACAATAACTTGTGCTGAGCAAATAGCAGTGGGTAAATATAGCGTGGGCATACAGGTATTTGCGGGGCAAATACAGTTTATTTCACAACACTCTACATCACAGCAATCGTCAGTTTCTTGCGCTTCGCTTGCTTTAATGGGTGGCACGTCAATAAGTGGGGGGGCGACCATCAATCCAGCAGGTGTGTGTGCAGTAGTGAAAAAATCAGAATGAGAAGAGACACTATACGCCATTGATTGTTCGGCAAACCCAAACAAAATCAAAAACACAGCCAACATGTTGGTATATGGCTTAAGCATATAAATCTCATCAAAAAGAAGTTGCTGTATTGTATTAAATTTTTACGTGAGTGTGAACATCAATAAGCGCTTAATAATTAGCCCTATACTTTTTAACGGCACTAACAAAAAAGCGCTGCCCATTGGCAACGCTTTTGTAACTTTTTTACAGCTTAATCTTTCGTTAAATAATCCAACACTACTTGGTGGTGGTCTTTGGTTTTAAATTTGTCGAAAAAGTGCTTAATTGTACCGTCTTGACCGATTAGAAAACTTAAACGATGAATGCCGTCGTATTCTTTACCCATAAACTTTTTATAGCCCCACACACCGAATGCTTCAGCAATGGCATGGTCTTCGTCAGAAAGTAGATCAAAATTAAGTTCTTTTTTAGTTTCAAAGTTCTTTAATTTTTTTACAGGATCAGGGCTAATACCAACCACACGCGTATTAAGCTGTGCTAATACGTCTTTCTCATCGCGAAGGTTTTCAGCTTGCACTGTGCAGCCTGGTGTAGAAGCTTTTGGATAAAAGTACACTAATACCTGTTGTTCTTTTAATAACTCTTCAAGGCTAATGGTTTCGCCATCTTGGTTTTGTAAACTAAATGCGGGGGCTTTATCGCCAGCTTGTAATGGATTAATAGTGTTCATGCTTTGCTCCTTAGCGAATGCGTCGAAAAATATAATCGACATTAAGAGTACGTGAAAGGTCTTCAAATTGGACTTTAAAGCTGTCTATGTCAACCTCAACAGGAATATTAAACTCTAGTTCACAGCGCATTTTTGTTTGCGCATCTTCATCATAGGTATCTGATTTTAAAGAACAGATACTGATATGTTTGTCGGCAAAAAAGCGGGTGACTTTACTTAACGTGCCTGGTGTATCTATTCCTGTATATTCAAGAGTATAGCCTGCACAAAATTCACTTTGAGTATGACTGGCAGTACGTTTCATCATAGTCAGTAAACCGAGTTCCATACCTTTGAGAGGCAGGGTGTGCTCAATACGGCTAATTGCTGACATATCGCCCGATAACAACATGATAAAGGTAAACTCATTACCTAAGATGGCAATACGGCTATCAATAATATTGCAGTGACAGTCACTGACTAATTGGGTTAATTCACTGACAATGCCGGGGCGATCATCACCAATGGCAGTTAAAACGATCTGATGATTTGAAAAAGTAGTCATGAATTCAAGTACCTAGGTTATATTTTTAATAACAGTCAGAGTGAACTAAGCCGGCAATTACTACCACACGGCGGCGAAGTTTAACACAAAACAACCACTAAACTACAGAGTGAGTTAATTAAGCTGTCATTAAAGCACGGTGTTTCTTGTTTTTAACGGCATGGGAAAGTACCATAGTTAAAATTTTGCATATTGGCTGGCTAACATAGCTATTTAGCCGGATCCCAAAGTAACGGGTTTTGCATAAAACAAGATACGTAAAGTTAATATTGACTTTACACTGAACCAAATCGGCATAACCCACTCATATATTTGTTAAAACAATTAAGGGTATGCTAAGGAGAATTATCTGTGCAGTATTGGATCCCAAAAGCGCTTGCTGTAAGCGTATTGGTTAGCTTGTCAGGATGTGGTGTGTTCACTGACGAAGCACATCATAAGCGTAATTACCGTGCCGGTGAGCCGGTAAAAGTGCCAGGACAATTGGCGCAGCCAGCTCAAGATCCCATTTATAAAATGGAAGTGGCAGAATATGATAATAATCCTGATTCAACAAACTATCGCCCTCCAGCGCAAGTATTAACTGTTGCAAAAGGCAGTTGGGTTGAAGAAGGAGATAAACAAGCACGTGTTTATTTTGATAAAAATGATGGTATTGCTGATTTAGATGAATTTATTTGGGATTCAGTTCAGGCGGTATTAACAGAACATCAAACTAAAGCAATAAAAGAAGATAAATTACTAGGCTCAATAGAAACAGATTGGTACGCAATAATTCAGCCAGAAGAAGGTTGGCTATGGGATAGTGAAACAGAAGTTTCTCAGCAGCGTTTTATCTTCAGTATTGAGGAAAAGTCGCACCAACGTACTGCCGCATTGAGTGCTAAATTAGCTGAATATGACAGTAAAGATGTGCCATTAACGCCTATTTTACAGCAGCAATTAGAAGTGCGTGCACTAAACCAAGTTGTGGCTGAATTCGATTATAGATATCGTCAACTTGAAGTTGAAATGCGTAAGCAACAAGGCATCATTTCACTAGAAATGGGCTTTGACAATAAAGGTAATGCGGCATTAGTGACTGAGCAAGACTACTTTGCTGTTTTTGATCGTTTCTCAGGATTTTTAGAGCGACTATCTTTTACAATCGTTGAAATAGATCAAGAACGTGGTTTGATCACTGCTGATTACAACAAACCAGAATCAAGTGTATGGGATTCAATTTGGGGCGAAGAACTTGCAGAACTACCGATTGAAGAAGGCCAATATCAAATCTTGGTGAGCCGTACCAAAGATGGTGGGACGAGCTTGACGTGGATGGATGATGAAGGAACAACCTTAGAGCCGGGTACGATGAATGATTTACAACAAGCATTAGAAAATGCTTTGCGTCAACGCGGTATTAAAATTTAATAATAAATAAAATTAAACCACAAAAAGAGCTTTTGCTCTTTTTGTGGTTTCTACAGGTTGAAAACAATGTCTAATCTAACTCCTTCTACCGAGCAGTTTGACTTAAAGGTATGGTTAACTTTTATCATTCCGTCACTGATCGGTGTATTCTTGTTCATGACTCCAGTGCCAATGGATGGAGCGATGACTATTCCCATTGCCGTTCTGGCTAAAGCTGTAAAGGCGGCTGTTGCATCTTATATTGATTTATTACTCACTGTGATTATTTGTATCACGGGGGGTTTATCATTAGTGATGAAACTATTTAAACCAGCGGCATTAATGAAATCCTCACTTTTAAAACACCTTTTTGATGTGCACTGGTTATGGTTAGTGATCCGTCTATTTGGTATGGCGTTTATTATTCTGACCGTTTTAAGTTTTAATAACCCGGATATAACCTCGGCACTCCCTGCGCCGCTACAGCCTATTTTTACCGGTATTACTTCAGAAAGTACCGGTGGCTTAGTATTAAAAGATTTACTGCCAGTGTTATTTTCAGTGTTTATTTTAGCGGGTCTGTTACTGCCTTTACTGCTGAATTTTGGTTTACTTGAATTAGTGGGAACATTGTTGACTAAAGTAATGCGGCCACTATTTGGTGTACCTGGGCGAAGTGCGGTTGATTGCGCAACATCATGGTTGGGGGATGGCAGTGTGGGTATTTTAATGACTGCCCGCCAATATGAAGAAAAGCATTACACCCAGCGTGAAGCGGCTATCATTGGAACTACTTTTTCTGCTGTTTCGATTACCTTCTGTTTAGTGGTGTTAGGGCAAGTAGGGCTTGAGAAGCTATTTGCACCGTTTTATTTAACTGTGTGTTTGGCTGGCGTTGCTGCTGCATTGATTGTGCCGCGCATTCCGCCGTTGAGCTTTAAAAAAGATGTGTTTATTGATGGCAGCCAGCCAGATCCGCATAAAGAGCGCGTGCCTCATGACAAAAATATTCTTACCCATGCTTTACATGTCGCGCTTAATAAAGCAAAGCATTCACCAGGTTTTACCGGTACATTGAAAGAAGGTATTCACAACGCATTAGACATGATTTTTGCGGTGTTACCAATCGTAATGGCGGTGGGCACGTTTGCGTTAGTTATTGCTGAATATACGCCAATTTTTGCTTACCTAGGTAAACCTTTCATTCCATTTTTAGAGTTATTACAGATCCCTGAAGCTGAAGCCGCTGCGCAAACTATTATGGTAGGTTTTGCCGATATGTTTATTCCATCAATTTTAGCAGCAGGCACCATTGAAAGTGATGTTACTCGGTTTATCATTGCTGCAATGAGTGTTACCCAATTGATTTATATGTCTGAAGTTGGTGCGCTCTTATTGGGAAGTAAAATTCCGGTGAATATTTTTGAGTTGTTTATAATATTCATTCTTAGAACTTTGATCACCCTTCCTGTGATTGCACTTATGGCGCATTGGTTAGTCGGGTAAAGTAATATTACTGAGAAAGCCCTGCAATGCAGGGCTTTTTTATGCAAACGTTACAGTGGCTTATCAATTAGTAAGATTGCTTGTGCTGCGGGCATTGGTTTGGCCTTTAAGAAACCTTGACCAAAATCACACTGAGTTTTTTGTAAGATGCTTAGCTGCTCTTGGGTTTCAATTCCCTCGGCAACAACATCTAATTTTAGTGACGCTGCAAGTGATAAAATAGCGTCAACGAGTGGGGTGGCTGTATCGGTTAGGTGATCGATAAAACTTTTATCGATTTTTAATACATGAATGGGGAGTTGGTGCAAATACCCGAGTGACGAATAGCCAGTGCCAAAATCATCTAAGCATAATTTCACTTTTAATGGTGCTAAACCTTCAATTATCTTGGTAGCTAACTCTAAATTTTCAATTAACCCTGACTCTGTGATCTCCAAGCATAAAGATCCTAACTCGAGTGCGTATTTATTATAAATAGCGTGGATCTGCGAGATAAAGTCAACGCTTGCAAAGTGCCTGGATGAGACATTTACCGTGATCCGCAAAAACCGTTTACCTTGTTGTTGCCAAGCTGCAATTTGCTTTGCTGCCAGCTCTAGTAAATGAAGGTCTAGATTTATGATTTGCCCAGTACTTTCAGCTATGGGAATAAAATCATTGGGGGCTACAAAGCCTTTACTTGGGTGATGCCAACGTACTAAAGCTTCAAAACCTATCACTTTACAGTGTTGAATGCTAAAAATAGGTTGAAAATAAAGTTCAAATTCATTGTGCTCAATACCATGCTGCAAGTCATTTTCTATGTCTGCATGGCTTTTTAGCTTTTTACGCATGGTATTATTAAAAAACTTTACCTGTCCACGACCTGTTGATTTAGCTTCGTACATTGCGGCATCGGCGTGCTGAAGTAGTTGGTAGGCTTTATCGTTTTCGCTTTCGCAAAATGCAACGCCAATGCTGGTAGAGGCTTGCAATAAGTGACCATCAATATTAAGTGGGGCAGCCAGTGCTTTTTTGATCCGCTTTAGGGCATCATTCACTTGGTTTTTATGAGTGATGTTTTCCATAAAAATGGCAAATTCATCACCGCCGAGCCGCGCAAATGTGTCGGTATTACGAATAGTCCCTTGAATTGATTTACAAATAGCAATCAAAAAATGATCCCCCACTTCATGACCTAACGAGTCATTGATGCTTTTAAATCTGTCAAAATCTAAATACAACAGAGCATGATAGGTCCCTTTAGGTGTGCGGGTAAGTCGTAAGATCCCATGTTTAATACGGTCAATAAGTAAAGAACGGTTTGCAAGACCCGTTAACTCGTCATGTAAAGCACGGTGCTCAAGTGCCTGGCGAGACAATTGTCGATCAATAGCCATACTGATCTGACGACTTACATAAGTGAGTAAAGCTCGGTCATGCTCATTATAGTGGTGGGTTTTATCATAACTTTGGACCACAATAACACCACTCATATAATCACTTACCTTAAAGGGCACACCAAGCCAAGACTCGGATTGTCTGCCGACCATTTTAAAATGACCAGCTGCGATATATTGCTGATATTCTTGTTTATTCAATAGTAGTGATTGTTCGGAGTTTAATAGGTAGTAGGATGCTGTATGTTTTAGCTGTTCTTTAGAAATCTTTTTATGGGCATTTGAGCGCACACCTTCTTCTACAATGTAAACAATATCCAGGATATCGAGATTTTTATTATATAAGCCTACCAAAAAGTTATCGGCGCGCAGTAAGTTGGTCATAATAGTGTGCAAGGATGCTAAAAAAGCATCTAAATCATTGGCTTGGTAGGTTAAATTAGCGATTTGTAGTAATGTGCCTTCGAGCTTTTGCGCGCTATTTAGTTGGCTAACTGTTTGCTGTAAATTTTCTACAGTGTTGACCTGATTTATTTTTGCGCTGAGCAAATGCGCTACGGTAGTTAAAATTTCTAGGTGGGCGTCGGTAAAGTAGTTACGCGCAGGATGTTCGCAGTCAATAACCCCTAAAACCTGTTGTTTATATACCAAAGGAACACACAGCTCAGACATAGCAGGGCGCATGTCTGCAATATATCGGCTGTCGGTACTGACATCACCAATGATAACAGCGCGACCTGTTGAAGCCACATGACCTGTGATGCCTTGATTAAAAGCAATGGTCTTTTGTTCAATAGTGTAGTCACTGTTAGCGTGTGATACACCCATAGATGCGACTTCATGCAAGGCGGTACCACTTTTATCGGCGAGATAAATAACGCAATCGACAAAGCCTAAACGTTTGACGACTTCTGTAGTGACATAGTCGAACAGTTCATCGAGTTTATCTAGTTGCAGTAAGCTTGATGAAAACTGATTAATAATACTCAGTTGCTCTGTTTTAACCTCAAGCGCTGAAGATAAGTCTATTTTACTTTGCATGTGGCACGCGTGAATATACCGTTTACTTGTCATCAATATAGTCCCACATTAACGGATTGTTAACTTACAAACAAAGAAAAATTAAAAATTTTAGGTGCTTAGCTGTAAACACAAGCGCAGGCCAAGTTATTGATGGAGTGATGTATAGTTAATGAGCATCATTAAAAACCAGAATAAAATCTTTACTCGGCTAGGGCATATGCCTATGATCGACTAAATTCAGCCGTGGAACAAAGTAATGTCAAATCAAGAAATTCAAAATACAGCTACATTAACCCTAACTCGTCCGGATGATTGGCACGTACATTTACGTGATGGTGATCAGTTAAAAGACACAGTACGTGATATTAGTCGCTACATGGGACGAGCAATTATAATGCCTAATTTAGTGCCTCCGGCAGTCTGTACGGATACGGCTCTTGCGTACCGTGAACGCATCATGGCAGCTGGACCACAAGGTAATTTTGAGCCTTTGATGGTACTTTATTTAACCGACAATACTTCTCCTGAAGAGATCAAAAAAGCGCATGCTACCGGAAAAATTGTTGCCGCAAAGGTTTACCCTGCAGGTGCGACAACTAACTCAGATTCTGGGGTTACTTCAATGAAGAATATTTACCCAGTACTAAACGCTATGCAAGAAGTTGGGATGTTACTGTTGATCCATGGGGAAGTGACCGATTCGTCGATTGATATATTTGACCGCGAAAAAGTATTTTTAGAAACGATCTTGGTTGATGTAGTAAAAGACTTCCCTAGCTTAAAGATTGTACTTGAGCATATCACCACTAAAGATGCCGTTGATTTTGTAAATAATGCACCCGCTAATGTGGCCGCAACTATCACAGCCCACCATTTACTGTATAACCGTAACCATATGTTAGCGGGAGGCATTCGCCCACATTATTATTGCTTACCAATTTTAAAGCGTAATACGCATCAACAAGCGCTAATAGAAGCGGCCACCAGTGGCAGTGCCAAGTTTTTCTTGGGCACGGATTCGGCGCCACACTATAAAGATAAAAAAGAAGCTGCGTGCGGTTGTGCAGGTGCATACACGGCACATGCTGCCCTTGAGTTATACGCTGAAGCATTTGAAGATGCAGGAGCGCTAGATAAACTTGAAGGGTTTGCAAGTCACTTTGGTCCTGATTTTTATGGTATTGCGAGAAACACAGATACTGTAACTTTAGTTAAGCAACCATGGACTGTACCTGCAAGCTACCCGCTGGGTAATGATCATGTTGTTCCAATTAAAGCTGAGTCAGTAATTGATTGGCAAGTAAAATAAGCCGCTTATCATTAACACGGTATCAGGTATTTTAGCCTTATAATTAATCGTTTAGTCCTGTTTTATCTATAGAAATAGGGCAATTAAAATATTTTTTAATTAATAGAGCTAAAACAATTATATTGTGTTAACCTTAACTTGCTTTGAGTATTTGCGTATTGAATTTTTGGTTTATGTGCGGCGTGTAAGGTTTCCGGTTAATGGTTATTACTTCTTCCTGTACTTTATCCCAGCTATTTATTGGGCACTCACTCAGGGAGGATATAGCCAATCTGGCTGAATTTTAATTATTGACTTACAGGAAAATTTGGTATGTCAAACACGGTTACTGGTAAAGTTAAGTTCTTCAACGAAGCTAAAGGCTTTGGTTTTATTGAACAAGAAAATGGTCCTGACGTATTCGTACATTTCAGCGCTATTACAGGCTCAGGTTTTCGCACTCTAAGCGAAGGCCAACAAGTGTCTTTCGGCATCAAGCAAGGTCAAAAAGGCCCTGAAGCTGAGAATGTAGAAGTAGCATAATTTCAATTATGTGAACCTAGGTTCAACTTGGTGAAACAGGACTCTGTTTCACCATAATTCCCCCTTTATTAATACTATTTCCTCTCTTCACTTTTATAGATACCAATGCAAAATTGCTCTGTATCTCGTTAGATAAAAATCTTTTACTCGTAAAACTCCCTGACTACTATTACTTATTACCTTTGCTTTCTTCTACATTAAAATACTTATTCTACGTAACCGCTATTTCATTTAAATCCCCGTAATTAAGCACTGTATTGAGTATGAAGCAAGCAGCAATCTGGTTGTTATGGACCTTTTGTATTTATATAGTCAGAAAATGTATCAGGTGGGAAAAGTTCATCCTCATAAACGAGTTATACCAATCGTGTTAAGTTACTGACCATTTATAGCGACAGATAAATGGCGTGATAACAAGGCATAAATTTTGACATGTAGTTGTTCTCGGCAATTGCTCCTGCATTGCTCTACCTCCTGCATCCATGCAGTCGTACATGAAAAATTTATAACGCAGTTAGCGCTTTATTTAGCCCGCTAGAATGGTTAAATATTTAAGTCGATTGGTATTAACCCTGTTTGCTTATTGGGGATAGTTAAGGTTATTCATTGAGAGGTTTTTTACATAAAACTAAATCGTGGCAGCATAGAAATATCACCCGTTACGATTATTATCAGCATAAAAAAGCATACACGCAGATTTGGATGTAAAAATGTCAGTACACTTTTTTAGTTGATGTTCTGATTTGAAGTTTTTTTAAACACAGGTGTGAATGAACTTCTGCATAAAAAGGCTTTTTTACTGAATGATTACGCTTATTTAAAAATATTATTAACTTTTTTTAGCGCCTAAAAATTACAGACAGAATGTTACATTAATGTTTTGCAATTAACTAAAGTAGATAAAACACTCCTTAGTTAGCGGCTTTTACACTATATGGGAAATTACTGCTGTTACAATAATGTTAATCCTTTGTTTTTCGTGTTTTAGTTTGCAGTGATTGAATTAATTTATTTCCAGCTAATTCCAAACATCAAGTTGACAGCGTGCATTGCATTTAGCATTATTGGAGGGTTGATATCTATTAAAAGATATCAGGGTTGTCTCCTTCGGGAGGTAATTAAATTATAAAAGTAACATTACTTAATTGGTTGGGAACTATGTCTGTTAAAATCAGAAAGAGTCTTGTAGCAACTGCGTTGGTTGGCGCGTTTGCATTTGCAAGCAGCAATGTGATTGCAGATCCTTTGAATGACGTGCAAAAAGCAGGTCTACAAATTCAAACGGCTGCGGTTAAGTCTCAAACTAAAATTGACAACGTATATGGTCAAACTCAAGAGCTATTAGCTGAGTACCGTAGCGTAGTTGATGAATCTGAGCTTTTGAAAGTATACAACGATCACGTTGCACGTTTGGTCGCTGACCAAAATGCACAAATTGAATCGTTTGACCGTCAAATCGCGACGATCGACAACACAAAACAAAACGTTGTGCCTTTGATGTATCGCATGATCGATACGCTTGAGCAATTCATCAAAGCGGACGTTCCGTTTAACAGTGACAATCGTTTGGCGCGTGTTGAAAGATTACGTGAAACAATGGTTTCTTCTTCTGTAACGACTTCAGAGAAGTTCCGTCAAGTATTAGAAGCATACACAATTGAAGCAGCATACAGCTCTTTAGTTGCTGCATCACAAGGTACTTTAGAGATTGATGGTAAGAGCATCAACGTTGATTTCGGCCAACTAGGTCGTATCACTTACGTTGCTCAATCGTTTGACTTAAAGCACGCATGGGTATGGGATAACAACACTAAGCAGTGGAAAGAATTAGGTGATGAATACCTAAAACCTGTTAAAGAAGTTATTCGTATGGCGCGTAAGCAAGCGACATTAGAACTTGTTAAACTACCAATCTTTGGCGCGGAGTAATCAATAATGAAGAAACTATTTAAAGGTTTTGCTGTTGCAGCAGTACTATCTGTTTCTGCAGGTACCGCGCTTAATGCACATGCAAATACAGATGCTTTAGATAAAATCCTTGAGCAAGTAAAGCAAGAGCGTATCTCTGAAGGCAAAATCAATAAGCAACGTGAGCAAGAGTTTTTAGCAGATCGTGCTGATAAGCAAGCGTTACTTAACAAAGCGAAAAGCCAATTAGCTGCTGAAAAAGCACGTGGTGATAGCTTAACAAAGCAATATGCACAAAACGAAAACACCTTAGCTGAAAAAGAAGCAGCTCTTCAAAGTGCACAAGGTACTTTAGGTGAGATGTTTGGTGTTGTACGTCGTGCAGCACAAGATGCAATCGGTTCAATCGAAGCATCACTTGTTTCTGCTGAAAAGCCAGGCCGTGCTGAAATCTTACGTTCATTAGCTGCTGCTAAAGAACTTCCAACAGTACGTGAATTAGAAGAGCTTTGGATTTCACTACAAACTGAAATGACTGAGTCTGCTAAAGTTTCTACATTTGAAACTGAAGTTGCTGGTCTTGACGGTAACCCATCAGTGAAAAAAGTAACACGTATCGGTAACTTTAACTTAGTTACAGACGACGGCTACTTAATCTATTCACCAGAAACTAAATCAATTCAGCCGCTAGGTAAGCAACCTGATAGCTATATCCTTGCTGGTATCGATGAGTTAGCAAATACTTCTGCTGATAACTATGCAGGTGTATACGTGGATCCAACACGTGGTGCTATCTTACGTATCAATACACAAAAAGCGACGCTTGAAGAATACTTCCACCAAGGTGGCGTAGTTGGTTACATCATCACTGCGTTATTAGGTTTAGGTATCTTAATCACAGCAGTTCGTTTTGTTGACCTTACACTTACTACAAGTAAGATTAAGAGCCAACTTAAAAATGTTGCTACACCGAATACAAACAACCCACTGGGTCGTATTCTTAAAGTGTACCATGATAACAAGAACCAAGACGTTGAAAACCTTGAGCTTAAATTAGATGAAGCGATTCTTCGTGAAACGCCACGCATTGAAGCTGGTATCAATATCATTAAAATTCTTGCTGCAATCGCGCCGTTACTTGGTCTATTAGGTACGGTAATCGGTATGATCTTAACGTTCCAAACAATCACATTGTTCGGTACAGGTGATCCGAAAATCATGGCAGGTAACATCTCTCTAGCACTTGTAACTACTGCGCTAGGTCTAATTGCTGCATTACCACTTATTCTTCTTCACGCTGTTGTTGCGGGTCGTAGTAAGTCGGTATTACACATCCTTGATGAGCAAAGCGCGGGTATCGTTGCGACTCACGCGGAGAAGGAGAAAGCCTAATGCTAGTCCTGATGGAGATCTGGGAATCTATCAGGGATTTTGTTGGCACAGGCGGCCAGGTTTTATACGTGGTCGCGATAGCACTCTTTCTTATGTGGGTTTTAATGATTGAGCGCTATTGGTTCTTACTTGCTGAGTTTCCTCGCATGTCGAAGGAAATTGTAGCTAAGTGGGATGCCCGCCAAGACACTACGTCTTGGTACGCACACAGAATCCGTGAAGCATGGATTTCTGAAGCGTCTGAAAAATTAGATCAGCGTATGTTGTTGATTAAAACATTAGTAGCTGTTTGTCCTTTAATAGGCTTACTTGGTACAGTAACGGGTATGATCGCGGTTTTCGAAACCATGGCCAGCCAAGGTACAGGTAATGCACGTTTAATGGCATCAGGTATTTCAATGGCAACAATCCCAACAATGGCTGGAATGGTTGCGGCACTATCTGGAGTATTCTTTAGCTCACGCCTTGAGGCAAGAGCGAGAATGGTGAAAGCCAAACTTGTAGATAGCATGCCTCATCACTAGAGAGAGAATTAAATATGGCACGTAAACAACGTTTTCGTGAAGAAGAAGAAGCAGCGGTAGATATGACACCAATGCTTGACATCGTATTTATCATGCTTATTTTCTTTATCGTAACTACATCGTTCGTTAAAGAGGCTGGTATCGAGGTCAATAAACCAAAAGCGGCCCAAGCTACGAAGCAAAAAAATGCTAACATTTTTATTGCGATTCGTAACAACGGCGAGATCTGGATTGATAAGCAACAAGTTGATGTTGAACGTGTTTCAGCAAAAATTGAAAGCTTACTAGCAGAACAACCTACTGAAGTTGTAATTTTGCAAGCTGATAAAGAAGCAAAACACGGCACAGTGGTTAAAGTTATGGACCAGATCAAAGCGACGGGTGATAACCTGAGAATTTCAATAGCTGGAGATCAGTAATGATTCGTTTTCTGTTTTCACTGATTGCAGGTGGGGCAGTTACTTTCGGCTTGTTCTACTTCATGGCCTTCCTCATCTCTGGTGGGGCTGACCGTAATACAGAACAAAAAGAGCAGATCATAGTCGAAATTATGACGAATCCGCCTGAATCTAAGGTGCAGGAACGGAAGCGTGTACCGCCTCCGCCGCCTCCACCGCCAAAGCAGCCGCCTAAACCGCAGCCGCCACAGCCGGAAAACAACAACCCTAATCCGGGTGCAATGTCATTTAATATGGGCAGCATCGATGTGGGAAGTTCGGCCGGTGGTCTAAGTGGTCCAGGGGCATTTGGACGAGATGGTGATGCGACACCTATCGTTCGTATTGAACCAAAATATCCAACACAAGCGGCACGTGATGGTAAAGAAGGTTGGGTACAACTTTCGTTCTCAATCGATGAGCTGGGTGGGGTAACTGATGTTGAAGTAATTGACGCAGACCCTAAACGCATCTTCGATAGAGAAGCTAAGCGTGCACTGAGCAAGTGGAAATACCGTCCTAAAATCATTGACGGTAAGCCGCAAAAGCAAGTTGGTTTACAAGTTCAGCTAGACTTTAAAATTAACCAAGGCAACTAAGGAGGCAAGTAATGAGAAATTTATCTAAAGTAACAGCACTTGCGGTACTTATGTCTCTCTCGGGTGCAGTATTTACTGCACCAGTTCTAGCAGCGCCGGATGCCGCAAAGATTGAAGCGCGCAAAAAAGCTAAGACTAGAGTTATGGGTGAGCGCGTTGGTAAAAAAGTTATTAAAGCGTTTGACTTGTATAACGAAGAAAAGCTTGATGAAGCAATCGCCATGTTGAAAGAAATCGAAGCGTCTGATGATTTCGACAAAGCAACCGTTAACCGCTACTTAGGTAGTATGTATGGTCAAAAAGAGCAGTATAAAACTGCGATTAAACACCTAGAGTTAGCTGTTGCCCCTGATATTTTAAATTTTGCTGATCAAGAGCAAAGTTTAAAAACATTAGGCGATATGTACGCGGGTACTGAGCAGTATGAAAAAGCTAAAAAAGCTTACGTAGCGTGGATGGATTTTACTGGTGAAGAAGATGCGACGGTTTATACTCGTATAGCCCAAGCTAACTACCAGTTAGGATTATTCAAAGACGTTTTTTCACCTGCTGATAAAGCAATTAAACTTCAAAAAGAGCCTAATAAAGGCCCTTATCAACTTAAATTAGGTTCTTACTTTGAACTTAAAGACTATAAAAATATGGTTAAAGTTGGTGAAGAAATTGTTCGTATCTGGCCTGGCGATAAAAAAGCATGGGTAAGTTTAGGTAAATACTACCTTCAGACGGAAGACTATAAAACAGGTCTTGCGACGATGGAAGTAGCTTACAAAAACGGTTACTTTGAAGCTGAAGTTGATTATAAAGTTTTGTCTAACTTCTATTCATTGAATGAAATTCCTTATAAAGCCGCTAAGGTTTTAGAGAAGTCAATTGATGATAAGATTGTTAAACGTACTAAACAAAATATCAGCGCAGTGGCAAGTAATTACCATCGCTCTAAAGATATTGAAAAAGCAGCTAAGTACTATGAAGAAGCCGCAAAATTTGATGACGACGCTGAGCTTTACCGCAAAGCAGGTTCATTATTATTGCAGTCGCAGAATTATAGTGCAGCCGTGGTTCGTTTGAACAAGGCGCTTGAATTAGGTTCTGATAAGCAAGGAACTATTTATTCAGATTTAGCAGAAGCTTATTACTATCAAGAAAAGTATAAGCAAGCTTATGCTGCAATTACTAAAGCAATGGATGACCCTCGCACTCGCAAGTTTGCTAAAGGTTGGTCTACATTTATTAAAGATAAAGCCGCTCGCAACGGTGTTAAAATTTAACTTTAATTTGCTATAGCAATTATTAAAAAGCCCCTCAGGGGCTTTTTTTATTGGATTACACTGATGATAAAACACCTAATATGGCTATGTCTCTTAGTGCTTTTTTTGAGTGCATGCGGTGATACAAACAACCAGTATCAAAATAAAGAGCAAGCTCAACAAGCATTGCAGAGATTAAATCAATTTCTAAGACCAACAGATGCAATTAGCAGTGTGTCTGAGTCACAGTTTCCATTCAGTGCTGCCTATTTAAAGGAGCGGCACAATATCTATAAAGCTATGAAAGGGCTTGAGTTAACACCAGCTGCGCAGAGCTCATTGGATTATCTTATTATTGCAGAGCGTTTTCCGCAGCGTTATTTTACTTGGCCTGCACATATTCCAGTGCTGGATAATATGCTGGATCACAATCAGCATAACGACATTACTGACGCTATTAATAACTGGATTGGCTTTACTCAACAACAACTAGTAGCAGCTAAAGAAAGTAAGCTAAGACTCAATTCAATTGAACTTACTGCGCTACAGTCACAGGTAACGAAAAGCCTTGCTCGTAGTGACTTACCTGAGACAATTAAGCGCACACTTATTCAGTTTAATGATTATTTAGCCAGCTATACGCCACGCGGGAGTGTTGGTTTATATGGCTTATCTAATGGCGGGCCTTGGTATCAAAGTAAATTAAATTACTTTTCTGGTATAACTAAAGCACCAATAAACTGGTTAGTTGCAATACAAGCTCAGCTAAAGGACATGAAGCAAGTCCCTTACATGATTACTTTTGCTGAGAATCATCAGCATTCAGTACTTGCACAACGTTTTACATTATCTAAGCAGAACACAGCTGGTTTTGATTGGGCACAGAATTACCATGAGCTCACACTTAATGCAGCAGAAATCGCAACACGGCTAACGCCTGAAGAGCGCACATTTTGGTTAGCTATGATGGAAACCGACTTGGGGATCCATTACCATGCTTGGACTGTGCAACAAGCGAGAGTGAATTTACTGAAACATTTACAAATGACGCCACAACAAGTTGATTATTTACTTGCTGATATCATTTTTTACCCAGCACAAAGCTTCTCGTTTGCCTCATTACTTACACCGCAGTAACTACATTATGAATTTGACTCGCAGCGTATACAACGTTGTACAGTTGGATCGGCATTAAGCCGTTGCGAGTCAATTTTTTCCTCACAATCACAGCAATAACCATATTGACCAATATCTATTTGGCATACCGCAGCTTCAAGCTTTTCTAAGCGAGTAATACTTTCTTTATATTCAGTGCCAAGCTGTTTTTGCATGAGCTCTAACCATTGCTCAGGGTTATTCTGTTGCAAGGTTTCAGCAAGTGATTGATGTAATAGGTTAGTTGAGTTTGATAGTGTGAAGAGCAAAGAAGCCCTAACTTGATCTAACTCTTGATTTAAATGTTGTAGGTGGTGTTGAGCATTGACCATTATCATTATCCTGATTGAGCAATGCTGCAGTATTCATTAATTAAAAAAAGTCTACTATGATGTGTGTCAAATTAAGGTGCAATAGCGTATTTTTTCAAAACATTAGCGACATCTTCTTTTATCTTTAATCGTCTTATTTCATCAAATAATATATCTGCTTGACTATATTGACGTTTTAAATAGCCTAACCATTGCTTAGTACGCGCAGCAAAATACTTTTCGTCTTTGGCTGGATCCTGATGTATTGCAGAGTGAATTAAGTGATACAGCACATGCTCCCATTGTAATCCTGTGTATTGCTCATTGTTTACATGTGCTTTTATTTTGCGGGCTAAATCAGGGTGTGAGAGTGCACCACGACCAAGCATTAAATCTGTACAGCGACTGCGTTGCTGACACAGTAATGCATCTTCTACTTGCCAAATTTCACCATTTGCGACCACCGCAATCTCTTTATCTTTAATCAGTGGTGGAATTTTTTCCCAATAAGCAGGGGGGTTGTAGCCATCGCGTTTAGTACGGGCATGGATAGCTATGCTTGTAGCACCAGCGCTAACAACAGCATCAACAATTTCTTGGCTATTACTATCATCATCAAAGCCTAAGCGAATTTTGGCACTGACTTGATGCTCACTAGGTACTGCATCACGGACTGCTTTGATGATTTCATACATGTGCTCTGGATCTTTGAGTAGCACAGCCCCGCCTTTGCTCTTGTTGACGGTTTTCGCTGGACAACCAAAATTAAGGTCAACCCCGTGGGAACCCAATTCGATTACTCTTACCGCATTTTCAGCTAAAGCATGTGCCACTTGACCAAGTAATTGGATACGTACAGGTGTACCAGCGCGAGTTAATCCATGATTGGTAAGCTCTGGGCAGTAGCGATTAAACACTTTGTCAGGTAGACAAGCATCTATTACACGAACAAATTCTGTTACGCATAGATCAAAACCACCAATATCGGTGAGTAGTTGACGCATTTTAAAGTCGACAACTCCTTCCATAGGCGCTAAAACTAATTTCATAATAGAGGCACTTAATACTACTGCAAAGGGAGCGTAGTCTACCTGTATACTGAAGCTACCTCAAGATGCCAATCATGCAGCTAAGCTATAAATGCTTAGCTATAATATATATTGATAAATCCCGATTTTACTCCCATAGTTAATCTCGTCAGTTGTGTGACTTTTGCCGTGAAAGCAAAAATAATGTAAAAACTTGCGAGCAAGTGAAATATTATTTTTTGTAGCGAGGTCTACTAATATACCCAAACCACCTCAAGATACAGAATTAGTATCTTGAGGTGGTTTGGGTATACATCCTTTGTTTAGAGAGAGTCATAAAATGAATACAATTAAGAAGAATTCAATTGCGTTAACATTAGGCGCAGTCGTAGTTGGCAGCACAAGCTTTATTTCTGCAGATGCTCAAGCTAACCCTTTTGAATTTCAACAAATGGTAACGGGTTACCAAGTTGATGCTACCGAAGGTAAATGTGGCGAAGGTAAATGCGGTGGTGATGCAAAAGAGCACAAAACTAAAAAAGAAGGCAAGTGCGGCGAAGGCAAATGTGGTGGCGATGCTAAAGACGCAAAAGCCAAAAAAGAAGGTAAATGCGGCGAAGGTAAATGTGGCGGCGATGCTAAAGACGCAAAAGCGAAAAAAGAAGGCAAGTGTGGCGAAGGCAAATGCGGTGGCGATGCTAAAGACGCAAAGGCCAAAAAAGAAGGTAAGTGCGGCGAAGGTAAATGCGGTGGCCGTAGCTAATTAAGTTTTACGATTAGTCGCAATGCATAATAAGGGCCTGCATAGGCCCTTTTTATTGGTGGAGATTAAAATGGCAGAAATGAAACAAGATGAATTTGGCATGGTAGGTCTTGGTTTGCGCCGTGAGATGCTCGACGAGCTGCTCACCCAAATACCAAGTCAAATTGATTTTATGGAAGTGGCACCAGAGAATTGGTTAAAGTTGGGAGGACGATTTGCCAAACAGTTTAAGCAACTGACAGATACAAATAATTTCGTTTGCCATGGTTTATCATTGTCTATTGGCTCTGCTGAACCGCTAGATATTGAATTTGTAAAATCGTTAAAAGTGTTTTTCGACACCCATAATATTAAACTTTTTAGTGAACACCTTAGTTATTGCTCAGGTAGCGGTCATATGTATGACTTAATGCCTATTCCCTTTACAGAAGAGGCAATTAAGCATGTTGTACCGCGCATTAAGCAAGTACAAGATATTTTAGAGCAGCAAATCGCCATTGAAAATGTTTCTTATTATGCCGCGCCAGATCAGCAGATCAGCGAATTGGATTTTACTAATGAGGTTCTGCAGCAAGCGGACTGTAAATTGCTCCTTGATGTAAATAATATATATGTGAATTCAATCAATCATGGTTACGACAGTGCACATTTTTTAGCAAATTTGCCCTCACATCGAATTGCTTATGGGCATGTTGCAGGACACTATAATGAAGCGGATGATTTAATTATTGATACTCACGGTGCCGATGTGATTGATCCGGTATGGCACCTACTTGATCTTGCATACCAACATCACGGTGTGTTTCCTACTTTATTAGAGCGTGACTTTAATATTCCAAGCGTAGCTGAGCTTATAAAAGAATTAGATATAATTCATCAGTTACAAGCGAAGCATGCGATTACTGAAAATAAAGAAAGTGCTTAATATGAGTTTGATTGATACCCAAAATGCCTTTATGGCGCATATACGAAACCCGCAACGACAAGCAAAGCCTGATGGTATCGAAGATCGTCGCATGGCGATTTACCGTGATTTATTTTTTAATAATATCAACGGTTTTATTTCCTCAGGCTTCCCAGTTTTAAAAACACTCTACTGTGATGATGACTGGTTACAGCTAATTCGGCGTTTTTTTGCTGAGCACGATTGTCAATCACCTTACTTTTTGGATATTGCCGCTGAATTTGTTGCATATTTAAGCAGTGACTACACATTTCAAGCAAGTGATCCTGTATTTATGCTGGAGCTTGCCCATTATGAATGGATTGAGCTTGATGTATCTATAGTGCAAACAGACTTAATGGAGTGCCCCATTACTGGGGAGTTATGTGAGGCGGCGTTATACTTAAGTAGTAGCGCTAGAAATCTAAGTTATCAATTTCCTGTACAGCATATCAGTGCTGATTTTCAGCCACAGCAGCCTAGTGAGCAGCCTCATTACTTTGTGGTGTATCGTGATATAGACGATGAAGTGCAGTTTCTTGCGACCAATGCAATGACAGCTTTGCTGTTGTCTATTATAGATAGTACACCGGGTATTCAATTATCTGCTCTGGTAGCGCAAGTTGCGCAGCACGCCCAACAATTTACAATAGAACAATTACAGCAAGGTGCAATTGCGACGCTAAGTGCGATGGCAGACCGTGGCGTCATCGTGACAAAAAATCACGCTTAAAACCTTTATTGATTATTTTACATCGTCTATTATGAGCGCCTTAATTTGTCGCGCTTAATAAAAGGTAGTACCAATGTCTGAAGATAAAGATTTTAAAGACCCATTTAATGCAATGTATTTTCTTGCATTTTTAGCTGTGTTTGTTGGGATCGGCTGCTTAAATGCAATCCTAGGTTGGATCACCACAGTATCTTAATTTTGCACCAAGCAAATTCAGAGGCTGCCTTTGCAGCCTTATCTTTTTCTAAACTTCCTGCCGACAACTGATTTTTGTGATGTTATACTTATTTGCTTTGTAATATTACAGATAAAATAATTTAAATTATGACTCAAGTAACTCCATCTATCATCAAAGATAGTATTACTACTATTGCGGACTACCCGAAAGCGGGCATTATGTTCCGTGATGTAACAACGTTAATGGCTGATCCGGCTGCATTCCAAGCAACTATTAATGCATTCATTAGTGCCTATAAAGATCAAGGTTTTACCAAAATCATTGGTACTGAATCTCGTGGCTTTATTTTTGGTGCACCACTTTCATATGCGCTTGGTATCCCGTTTATTCCTGTGCGCAAACCGGGCAAGTTGCCACGCGCTGTGATCTCTCAAGATTACCAGCTAGAATATGGTGAAGATATTTTAGAATTACATACAGATGCGATTGTCCCTGGTGATAAAGTGCTCTTAGTGGATGACTTATTAGCGACTGGTGGTACGATCGAAGCGACTGCTAAGTTAGTGAACAAATTAGGTGGTCATGCGACAGATGCAGCATTTGTAGTATCGTTACCTGAACTGGGCGGCGAGCAACGTATTGAAAAAATGGGTATTAAAATTCTTAAATTGGTTGAATTCGAAGGCGAATAATTAATGAGTTATCAAGTCCTAGCGAGAAAATGGCGACCACAGACCTTTCATGAACTGGTTGGACAGTCACATGTGAAACAAGCATTAGTCAATGCTTTAACACAAAATAGACTGCATCACGCTTATTTATTCACTGGGACTCGCGGGGTGGGTAAAACCACCATCGCGCGAATTTTCGCAAAAAGTTTAAATTGTGACGAAGGGATTTCGGCACAACCTTGTGGGCAATGTAGTAGCTGTACAGATATTGAAGCAGGGCGTTACATTGACTTGCTTGAAATTGATGCGGCATCACGGACGAAGGTTGAAGACACCCGAGAAATTCTTGATAACGTACAATATGCCCCCACTCGTGGTCGCTACAAAGTGTATCTTATCGATGAAGTGCATATGCTCTCAAAGCATAGTTTTAACGCATTATTAAAAACGCTTGAAGAACCCCCAGAGCACGTTAAATTTTTACTCGCCACCACTGATCCACAAAAACTTCCGGTCACAATTTTATCACGTTGTTTGCAATTTAATCTCAATTCATTATCGCAGTCTGAAATACGCCAACAACTTGAGTATGTATTAGGCGAAGAAAAACTCCGTTTTGAAACACAAGCACTGCAAATTATCGCCAAAGCGGCTGATGGTAGTATGCGTGATGCATTGAGCTTAACCGATCAGGCAATTGCACAAACCAATGGTGATATCAAGCATCAAGCAGTACAAGCAATGTTAGGCTTGATGGACAACCATTATAGCCAACACTTGTTGGTCGCATTATTAGCCCAAGATGGCGCTGCATTAATGGCGCAAATAGAGCAAGTCGCCAGCAAGCATGCAAATTATACGGCTTTGTTAGACGATCTTATCGGTCTGACACATTTAGTGCAGTTAAGCCAATTAGTGCCTGATGCAGCCAAGTTAGATGATTACAACCGAGAATTTATTAGTGAAGTAGCGCTTAGCTGCGACTCACAGCAAATTCAGGTTTATTATCAATTGCTGCTTAACGGTAAAAAAGATTTACAATGGGCGCCTGAACCACGTTTAGGTTTTGAAATGATCATGCTGCGTTTAATGGCATTTCAACCAATTGATAACCAAGCTCTTGTCAGCACAACCTCAACAGCCACATCGGCTGATGAGAAGCGTGATCGTGCGGGCTCTCTCAGGGATATTCTTAATAAAAATAAGCCTACACCATCAGAATCTATTGCTGATCAAACAACTGAGCACGCCACTTCATCTGTGGTGGTTGTTGATGATGAAAAAACAATTAGGAATACTGATACCCCCCAAGTTATAGAGCAAGAACAAGAGCAGGGACAACAGCCATTTAGCGTAGCGAATAATCAGCTTATGCAAGCGACGTCAATGACGCCGCAATTGAACAATATACATGACACTGAGTACGCATCAGAGGCCGAACTTGAGCAACAGTTAGCATCACAATATGATGATGTGATGAGTAACGCGGTTGAGCAAGGTTTTCAGCCTGACAATGCTCATCATGGTGAACAAACAGATTCGGCTTTACACAGTAGCAATTCGTCAGTGGAACCAATGGCGACAGATATTAGTCAACAAGAAGCGCAAGCACAGTCTGCAATTGCTCGTATTTTACGTGATAGAAATATTTCAGGTGCAGGCACTTTATCTGGTGGAAAAGCATCAACTCAGGTGCAAACGAGTCCCCCTCCCGAAATTGAGAGTACTCCTGACGAAAAAAAGTCACAACCCCAGATAACGGGGGCACCTAGTCAAGCCGAGGCTGGCAGCTACACACCTAAGAGTATGCCAACAAAGGTTATCAAGCCTGACTTTAAAGAAAAGCATCAGACGATAGTAGAAAATTTAGCGCCCGAGTTATTGGAGCAAATTAATCCACAAAAAGTGGTGGCTGAGGCAGAGCCTGAAATAAATATTCAAGTGCCGGATGATTTTCAAAGTCAGATCAGCGATATTCGTTTTGCGCATCAGCAAGATGAGTGGGCTTATTTAATTAAGCGTATGGGGCTTGGTGGGCGGATGCGTCAGTTTGCATTGCATTCAATTTATTCTAAACAGCAACAACAACTGCATTTAGAAGTGGATGAATCACAAAAACACCTCGATACCCCGATGTTACGGCAAAAGTTAAGTGCAGCACTTGCAGCTATCTATGAGCACAATGTTGAGTTGACAATTAACTTTGCAGCAGGAGTAATTGACTCGCCGTATTTAATTCAGCAAAAAATAGATGCGGGACGTCATCAGCAAGCGATCGATGTGATCAACAATGATGAAAACATCGTGCAGTTGCAGCAGCTATTTTCTGCAATTATCGATGAAAACAGTATTCAGGCATTGTAATTCACTGCAATAGCCCTTATCTTCATGGCAATTAGAAATAGAAAGAGAGAAAGTTATGTTTAAAGGTGGAATGGGTAATATGATGAAGCAAGCGCAGCAAATGCAAGAGCGCATGCAAAAAGCCCAAGACGAAATTGCTAACTTAGAGGTGGTTGGAGAAGCCGGTGCTGGTTTAGTCAAAGTAACGATGCTTGGTAACCACAATGTTCGTCGCGTTGAGCTAGATGAAAGCTTAATGGAAGACGACAAAGACATGATTGAAGATTTACTTGCTGCGGCGTGTAATGACGCGGTACGCCGTGTAGCTGAAGAAACACAAGAGCGTATGAGTAAAGTAACAGGTGGTATGCAATTACCACCTGGTATGAAAATGCCGTTCTAAATTTATTACAACACAACCGTTGTTTAAAAGCCCAAGTTTTACTTGGGCTTTTGTGTTTTTAAACTAGAAGTCCTTACTGATGGATTTACACTACTACCTACTGAGCATCTGCTAAGCCGATTTGAGTCACTCTGCGTTTGGTAATTATTGCTAAACCAAAGCTTATCAAAAATAGTAAAGCTAAAGGCCAAATGGCAAGAGGAATTGTGCTTGTTGGCATGTTGAATTGAGGAGTGGTTGCTAAATCAGTCAATGTAGGTTTGGCATTGCAGCCGTTACAAGGAGAGAAATCACCTGCTTGACTTGCTTTTACAATTTCTGTTTTAAAAAAATGCTGCAGCTTTTGATGGTGTTGCTCTACCGCTGACATGTAGGCATGCTGGCTCAAATACGGTTCCTATCGAGGTGTTTTGTACGGATGCATCATTAACTAATACCTCGCCTAGGGTTTTTACGCGTTGGTTGCTAATTAGCTCTTCAGAGAAAGATTGAATTGAGATAGGGATATTCTGTGCATCTTTAGGGCCGAGGGCTGACGCGTTAATATCGCGAGTGCTGTACAAAGGTGTACGCGTACCATGGACTTCTATTTTTTCTAATTCGTTTGCTATGAGGCTCTCTGAGTTGACCAAGCAAGCTAAGACACTGACTGTAATTAAAGACTTTTCCATGATGTTCCTGGCTAAAGATTATATTTTTATTGCGATTTGTAAAATGTTATAATGTATCAACTGCGTCAGGGTTTAATCATTTTTGGGAACATGCTTTTGAAAATAGTTTTTATTAATAGTTGTGCAGTGATGTTTTTCGAGCTGCCTAAGCGGAATGTTTTCTGATATTATCGCGTATGTAGCATGATTAAGGATGAAGAATTTTGTATCCTTAATCGGCTTGGGTATATCCTATGAATAAGCCAATCACTTTCGTCATTATTAAGGTGCTAAAAGTATTTTATGCAATTATCAACTTCTCTTTCTGCACTCATTGAAGCGTTGCGCTGTCAGCCAGGCATTGGACCAAAGTCTGCACAACGCATTGCATTTCATTTACTTGAGCGTGACCGTAAAGGTGGCGCTCAGCTAGGTGCTGCACTGAGCAAAGCAATGACCGCGATTGGTCATTGTCAATCGTGCCGTACATTTGCAGAGCAACCACAGTGTGAAATTTGTTTGAGTCCAAAGCGCCAAGACAGTGGTATTTTATGTGTGGTTGAATCACCTACTGATGTGTTGGCAATCGAACAAACAGGGCAATACAAAGGTCTGTATTTTGTGCTGATGGGACACCTATCACCCATTGATGGCATTGGCCCTAATGAAATTGGCCTTGACGTGCTTGAGCAAAAGTTGCAGCAAGGCGGCATCAATGAAGTGATTTTGGCAACTAACCCGACGGTTGAAGGCGAAACCACAGCGCATTATATCGCTCAGCTGTGCCATCGCTATAACGTTGCTGCATCACGTATTGCACATGGCATTCCAGTTGGCGGAGAACTTGATTTACTCGATGGTATGACCTTGATGCATGCTTTTAGTGGCCGACGTGTTGTCAGCCAAAGTTAGTTTTATTGTACTAAGTCAAATTCTTTGAAAGCTAAAGACAGGCATTTTCAGGCTTTTTATTAGACAATTTAAAATAAGTTATACCAATCGTGATAAGTTACAGACCATTTATAACGCAGTTAGCGCTTTATTTAGCTCGCTAGAATGGTTAAATATTTAAGCCGATTGGTATTAGCTAACTGCTAACCAAACACCTACGCCGATCATTAAAGAGCCAGCAATTCGATTCATCCATTTTATGTTGTCGCCTCGATTTAAAAATAACCTTAAACTTTTTCCGCCAGTGGCATAGAGCATCATGCAGGTAAATTCACTGAGCATAATAATAGCCACTAAAATACTCAGTTGTGGTGCAATGGCATAATCAATATTAATAAATGGCGGCAACAGGGAAATCATAAATGCCCAGCCTTTGGGATTGGCAATGGCGGTGATAAAACCTTGCGAAAAAAGTGATTGTCGGCTGACTTTTACAGGGTTTTGTTCGCTAAGTTGTATGGTTGCTTTTGCACGCCACATTGCAATACCAATATAGACTAAGTACGCTGCCCCAAGCCATTTTAATCCATTAAAAACAGTTGGGTAATTGAGCATCATACTAGCAACCCCTGCCACGGCGGCAATCGCTACAATGGCAACACCAAGTAACTCACCGATCATCATCCACATGGTTTTGCGTACACCAATACTCATTCCTAAGGTCATGGCTAAGGTCATACACATCCCAGGAGTAATAGAGACAAAAAAGAAGGTTGGTATAAATGCTGCCAATACAGCTAAGTCGAACATGTCGATATCCGTTGTTTATATGCTTAGAACGCGCAATAGTAATGGTTTTTGTAATGCTTATAAACCAGTAGTTAGAACTTTTTAAAGCTCAATTTTAGTTAGAATTGTTTTTATTTAGATGTAAATATTTTAATTTAATTGTTTTTGTTGATTGGAATAAATTATTTGAATGTAATAAAAGGATCTGTTAACTTCACGCTTCCTTAATCATTTATTCATTATTTATCTATTTCTGGTGATTTTATATTCACCACGTGTGCTGATCAGTTTAGTAAAAGAAGCATTCAAATGTTCTTCAGTCTTGATAGATAAACTATGTTTTGGAGTTTTGATGAAACAAAAAACGGTAAAAAAAACCATAGTGGCGACGCAAATCGCCTTATTATTAGGATCTGCTTTTTCTTTTACAACATTTGCAAATGAACTTGATCAAGTAGCAAGGCCATCAACCGCCGAACAAGATCAGCAAAAGCAAATAGATAACGATGTAGAAGTGATTCAAGTCACCGGTATTCGTGGTTCATTACGTGATAATTTAAATAATAAACGCTTTTCTGACGCAATTGTTGACTCAATAAACACGGAAGATATTGCTAAAAATCCCGACCGCAATATGGCAGAGGCCTTACAGCGTGTACCAGGTGTGCAAATTACGAATGAATTTGGCGAAGGCTCACAAGTGTCAATCCGTGGTACTGCACCACAATTTACTAATACACTGTTAAACGGTCAGTCTCTTGAATCAGCAGCTTCACTTCCATTAAGGGAAGAAAGCGCTTCATTCGATTTTTCATCGATGTCTGCTGATCAAATATCTAAGATTGAAGTATTTAAATCACCGCAAGCCAATCTACCAGCTGGTGGTATTGGCGGAACCGTAATTTTACATACGAAAAAGCCATTAGAGCGTGAAAATCATTCTGGTTACCTTAAAGCTGAAGCGAACTATAACGATGCGTATGATAAAACGTCACCACAGATGAGCGGCCTTTACAATTGGATAAATGAAGAAGGCTCATTTGGTACATCACTCAACCTCAGTTACCAAGAAGTTAATACCCAGCGCGATGGTAATGAAGCGATTGGTGGTTGGTATGGCTATTATCGTAATGATAAACCGAACCAAATAAATAACTCGCTTGATGATAACAACGTCTATAACACCAGCAGTGATACTTATGAAAAGCCAGGCGCTTATTGGGGGATACCTAATTCCGCTCGCTTCTTTCGTGAGAAAAAACGTTTAAATGGTACGCTTGCTTTTCAATATCAACCAACGGATGAGCTAAACTTTAATTTAGATTATACCTATAACTACAACGATAATGACAACGAATCGCACGCGATGCTTATGCGCAACTATTATTTAGCACGTTGGGCTTATTCTACGGGTGAAGCTAACTCGGCTCCAGGCTACGATGTTGACCGTATTCAAGATTTGCTATTGCATGCGCAAGGTAATGTAAATGATATTACCGCTGTTAATTCGCAGGGGGTTCGCTATGGCGATCCTATCAATAACTTACTTGCGATGGAGTTTCAGGATCGAGATGGCAGCGATGCCAGTAATGATCAATTAAACTTTACCGTTGATTATCAGTTTGATGATGTGTTTGTTAAATTTCAAGTTGGCCGTTCTACTTCAGAGTCTTACGTGTCTGATTTTGGTACTGAGTTTAACTTAAATTTCCAAGAAGGCGTGGATACCGGTCTCAGCGATGTGGGGGTATATTATGATTATGATGCTGACTCAAATACGCCGGGCTGGGGGGTAACAGGGGGAGCCGAAAACTGGCTTGCAAACCCAACCTCTGAAATGTACCTCAATGGCTTTTTTAAACGTGAGCAATTTAGAGAAAATAATGAAAACTATTTTCAAGGTGATATTACTTGGTCTTTAGATAATGAATTCTATATCACATCTATCGAATCAGGCTTTAAAATTCGTAAAAAGTCCTCACAAAACTCACGTTATCTTGCTAATTCTAAGCGTGGCGAAGGAGAGCGAATTATTGCAGGAGAGCTTGCCAGTGGGACTATTTCAGGTGTCCGTGACGGCGTAGGTACTTTCCCGCAAGCATTTTTTGATGTGGATAAAAATGTGCGTGATGATATTTGGCAAAATGATCATCTAGTTGTTGATAATTTAGATAACTGTGAAGCAGCATTAGCTGCGGATGGGTCTGGTTATCGTGGTTGTCGTACCGGCTTCCAAGAAGAGCAGGCGCAATTTTACGATCAAGGCAGTGATATCAACGAAGCCTATATTATGGCAAATATTGGTGGTGGAAAATGGCGTGGTAACATCGGCGTTCGTTTTGTAGATACTGAGCGTTCATCACTTAACTATCAAAGTGTGGGGGTCGATGAACTTGGTAATACTATTTGGCAGCCTGTATCTACTCAATCAGATACGCAAGACGTATTGCCAAGTATGAACCTAAGCTACAATTTGACCGACGAGTTAGTTATACGCACAGCGGCCTCTAAAGTGATTGATCACCCAAGCTTGGCACAATTACGAGATGGTTACGATATTAGTGGTACTTATAATGATCAAGGTGCGGTTAACGAAGAGGATGCACAGCGCGTAGGTGTTGTGGGTAACCCTGATTTAGCATCATATCAAGCAAATCAATTTGAACTTGGTTTAGAGTGGTACTTTACTGATTCGTCGCTAGTTGGTATTACGGCTTTTTATAAAGACTTAAAAAATATCATCCGTAGCCAAACCTCCATCCGTGATTTAACGGGAGCAGGTTTATACACTAATGATGGTCAGCTGGCTGAAGGTGAGTACGCAATTACCTCTAACTATAATGTTGGTGAGCAGCAAATTAATGGTTACGAAGTGCAGCTACAGCATGATTTTGGTAATGGTTTTGGAGTACAAGGTAATTACACTTTTATCAATGTGCCTGATGAAGAATTTACTTCGCAAGATTATACACCAATCACTGAAACCGATGATAATGGCGATGTTATTGTAACTGGTTTTGAAACTGATACACCTTACACTGAAAACGTTCGCTCTGAAGGTAACTCAAAACACACAGGTAATGCACAAGTGTATTTTGAAAATGAATCGTTTTCCGCGCGCCTTTCTTATAATTATCGCTCACAGTATTTTGTTGGCCCTGACTCGCAATCAGACCTTGTGGTTGATGATAGGCAGTCAATTGATATGAAACTGACTTATCAAATTACTGAGAATATTATGTCAACTTTCTCAGTAACAAATTTGCTGGATGAAGCACAAGAATATTATTTCATTCGTAAACAAATTGAAGTGCCAGAAGGTGGTATTCCTCAAGGACAAGAAGCTTATTACACGCAGCGTAAAGAAAAGGTTGCAGGTAATAACTACACGACCGGGCGTAACTTTTATGTTGGCTTGAACTGGAATTTTTAATTTTTACTTATTTCAGCTTGTTAAAAACCACTTATTCGTAAGTGGTTTTTTTACTAATATATTTTTGCTTTGTTGGTAGCTTTGAATTAGGATCAAATCAGTTTAAAACCAAGAACTAATGCCCTGTGTCTAGATTACTTATAGTTATTGCCGCCATTTTCTTAAGCTTCACTGCGACAGCGGTTGAAGTGACTGATCTATATCAAGATGTTTTAAAAGTATCTGACAAATCTCGTGATGCTCGATTGAATGCCAGCCGTGAAGCGTTACTCAATGTACTGGTCAAGGTCAGCGGTGATCCCAACGCGGATAAAAATCCTGCCGCTCAGCAACGCAGCAAAGATATTTCAGATTACATGCTCAAATTTGAGTACGACGAAAAAGCAGATGGTCAACTGAATTTGGTGGTTAAATTTGAGGCGAATAAGATCAACGCCCTTGTCAAAGAACTCGGCCTGCCGTTGTGGGGGACGCGTCGTCCACTTGTGGCTATTTGGCTTGCCATTGAAGACAATTGGCGCCGTGAGCTTGTGACACAAGAAAGCTACCCACAACTAGAGCAATTAATTTATAGTACCGCGGCCCGTCGTGGCGTGCCTGTTGTGGTACCGTTACTTGATTTACAAGACCGTGCGCTGGTAGGTATACCAGAAGTGTGGGGGAACTTCTCTGAGCCGGTAGAGCAGGCGTCAAGTCGTTACAGTGCTGAACGCAGCATTACCGCACGATTGTACAAACAAGCAGACAGCGAAGTATGGCTACTTGATTGGCGATTTACAAACGACGACTTATTCGAAGCAAATAGAGTCTCTGGGGATAAACAACAAGCAATCGCTTTAATGATTGACAGTTTAGCCGCAGGGTTGGCAACTGAGTACGCGGTTGATCCAAACTCCACATCGCAGCAGGCTCAAGCGGTATTTAAATTAAAAGGCACCAACAACTTTGTTGATATTGAATTGGCAAAACGTCAGTTACAAAGTCTAAGTGTAGTGACACAAGTGACTATTATCTCGCGTACACCTGAGGTGGTTAGTTTTGCTCTAAATCACACTGGAAGTATGAATGATTTGCAAAAAGCATTAGAACTTGACCGTGCCTTTAAACCCTTTGTGGACCCGCGTGCATTTTACCCTGTAGCAGCGAAAAACGATCTAGAATATCAGTGGGTTGGTCTCTAATGCAGGCAATGGAACCGGTGCAAATGGCATTACCGGTAACATTACCAGATGATGAAACCTTTGCCTCTTACTTTGGCGGCGAAAACTCACTGGAAGTAAGCCATTTAAAAAATGCGTTTGCAAGTTTGTCGACCACATTTCAGTATACTTACTTGTGTGGCTTGGGGGATTCGGGTAAATCACATTTACTGTATGCAACCTGTATTCATGCCCAAGAGCATGGCTTATCGACTATGTTGTTATCCATGCGAGAAGTGATTGATTTTGGTCCTATGGTGCTTGATGGTTTAGATACCCTCGATGTGTTGTGTATTGATGATGTGCACTTAGTCGCTGGCAACGATGCTTGGGAAAAAGCACTGTTTAACTTTTTTAATCGTTTTAATGAACCGGGTAAGTGCCTAGTAGTGACCGCTGATTTGCTCCCTGACATGCTTAACATTAGTCTGCCAGATCTTGAATCAAGGCTAAAGTGGGGCACCACATTTCAAATTCGCTCAATGAGTGATGATGATAAAGCCGAAGCTTTAGTGAAACGTGCCAATATGCGAGGTTTAGAACTTAGTGATGAATGTGCGCGGTTTTTATTAACCCGCTTAAGTCGTGATATGCGAGCACTGCTCGATGTGCTTGATAAACTCGATCATGCATCAATGGCCGCACAACGTAAACTCACCATCCCGTTCATAAAATCCACCCTCAAACTCTAGTTAAATCTGCGGATGTTCCCATTTTGTTTAATCAGAATGGGAAAGAATTCAAGAAGATTGGTATAAGGTCTAGAATCTAGCCTGTGCTTTCAGTTATCATTAGCTATTACTAAAATGCAATCACCTCTGTGAAAGATCAGGTATCGAATGAACTTAGAAAATATATTAGCGCAAGCACTTGAGGCGGTCGCCAGTGCCAGTGAAATCGCGCAGCTTGAAGATATCAGGGTTAACTACCTTGGTAAAAAAGGCGAAATCACTAACCTATTAAAAACCCTTGGTAAAATTGCCCCTGAAGAACGCAAAGAAGCGGGTCAAGTGATCAACCAAGCCAAGCAAGACGTGCAAGTTGCAATTAATGAAAAACGTGAGTTACTGGCTAGCAAAGCCCTTGAAGAAAAGCTCGCTGCTGAAACAATCGATGTAACCTTACCCGGGCGTGTTATGCCAACAGGTGGTTTACACCCAGTAACACGTACAATTGAACGTATTGAAAGCTTTTTTGGTGAATTAGGTTTTGCTGTTAAATCAGGCCCTGAAGTAGAAGATGACTTTCATAACTTTGACGCGTTAAATATTCCTGAGCATCACCCAGCTCGCGCTGATCACGATACCTTTTATTTTAATCCAAAATTGGTTTTACGTACGCAAACCAGTGGCGTGCAAATTCGTACCATGGAAACCGAACAACCGCCGCTGCGTATTATTTCGCCTGGGCGTGTATATCGCAACGATTATGACCAAACTCATACACCAATGTTCCATCAGGTGGAGGGCTTAATGGTTGATACAGATGTTAGCTTCACAGAGCTAAAAGGTATTTTGCATGATTTCTTACGTAACTTTTTTGAAGAAGACATGGAAATTCGTTTCCGTCCTTCATTTTTCCCATTTACAGAGCCTTCAGCTGAAGTGGACGTAATGGGCAAAGACGGCAAATGGTTAGAAGTATTAGGTTGCGGAATGGTGCACCCGAATGTACTTAAATCTGTAGGTATCGATCCTGAAAAATACACCGGCTTTGCTTTTGGTATGGGTGTCGAGCGTTTAACCATGTTGCGATATGGTGTGAACGACTTACGAGCGTTTTTCGAAAACGATTTAAAATTCCTTAATCAGTTCCGTTAAGAGTGAAGAAATAACATGAAATTTAGTGAAAAGTGGTTAAGAGAGTGGGTTAATCCTGCAATTGACACGCAGGCTCTTTCGGAACAGTTATCGATGGCTGGCCTAGAAGTAGATGGTATAGAGTCAGCTGCTGCAAAGTTTTCAGGCGTGGTTGTCGGTGAAGTGGTTGAGTGCGGCCAACACCCAGATGCAGACAAATTACGCGTAACAAAAATTAATGTCGGTGGCGATGAGCTACTCGATATTGTGTGCGGTGCACCAAACTGCCGTCAAGGCATTAAAGTTGCTGTAGCAACTGTTGGCGCTGTGTTACCTGGCGATTTTAAGATTAAAAAAGCCAAACTACGCGGCCAACCGTCTCACGGTATGCTGTGTGCGTTTGTAGAGCTAGGTATTAGCGAAGAAGGCGACGGCATCATGGAGTTACCAAGTGATGCACCTGTGGGCACCGACTTACGTGAGTATTTAAGCCTTGATGACAACATCATTGATGTTGATTTAACCCCTAACCGTGGCGACTGCCTTGGTATTAAAGGGATTGCCCGTGAAGTAGGTGTACTTAACAGCATTGATGTTAAAGCACTGGATATTCCTGCGGTGACACCGACAATTGACGATAAAGTATCGATTGAATTGGTCAATGAAGATGCGTGTCCACGTTACTTAGGGCGTGTGATCAAAGGCATTAACCTAGACGCGCAAACGCCACTGTGGATGGTTGAAAAACTGCGTCGTAGTGGTGTGCGCGCAATTGATCCTGTCGTCGATGTAACTAATTATGTGTTACTTGAACTTGGTCATCCAATGCACGCGTTTGATTTAAATGCTATTGAAGGTGGTATCAAAGTGCGTAGCGCCAACGCTGGGGAAGAGCTGGTATTACTTGATGGCAACACAGCAAAGTTAAATGAATCGACATTAGTGATTGCCGATCATAACAAAGCGCTTGCTATTGCAGGTATTTTTGGTGGTGAGCAATCAGGCGTTACAGAGCAAACGACTGATATTTTATTAGAAAGCGCGTTTTTCAATCCGGTAGCAATTGCGGGTCAAGCTCGCAGCTACGGCTTACATACTGATGCATCGCATCGTTATGAGCGAGGTGTTGATTTTGCACTACAACATGATGCAATGGAGCGTGCAACAGCCTTACTACTTGAAATCGTAGGCGGTCAAGCAGGTCCTGTGGTTGAAGCTGTTGCAGCTGATAAGTTACCTAAGGTCACCGAAGTGCGCCTGCGTCGTGCACGTTTAGACCGCGTTATTGGCCATCATATTGATGATGCGAAAGTAACAGACATTTTAACCCGCTTAGGCCTTGATGTTAAAATTGTTGATGGTGTGTGGAGCGCGGATGTACCAAGCTACCGTTTTGATATCCGTATTGAAGAGGACTTAATCGAAGAAGTTGCTCGTGTATATGGTTACAATAGCATTCCAAATGTAGCACCAACTGCTAAATTAAAAATGACTACGCACAATGAAGCGACAATTGCGGTGAATAAATTCCGTAATACCTTAGTGACTCGTGGTTACCAAGAAGCAATCACATACAGCTTTGTTGATCCTAAAGCACAAACTATTTTGCACCCAAATAGCGATGCGCTCGTTTTACCACATCCTATTTCGATTGAAATGTCGGCAATGCGAGTGAGTTTAATGCCGGGTTTACTTGCGTCAGTAATGTATAACCAAAACCGTCAGCAACCACGTATTCGTTTATTTGAGCATGGCCTTAAATTTTTACGTGATGAGAATGCTGAAAATGGCGTTAATCAAGTGGCGGTTATTGGTGGTGCGATCACCGGTCTTGCCCATGGTGAGCACTGGATTGAAGAAAAACGTGTCGTTGATTTTTATGACTTAAAAGGTGATGTTGAAGCATTACTTTCATTAACCAATGATATAACACGTTTTGAGATCAAAGCAGAACAATCAGATGGCCTACATCCGGGTCAATCTGCAGTGATTTATGTTGATGGTAAAAAAGTTGGTTTTTTTGGTGCTATTCATCCTCAAGTACAAAAATCGTTAGATATCAATAATGCGACTTATGTGTTTGAAATTGAAATGTCTGCCATTGAAAAAAGAAATTTACCAGAGGCTGTTGGAGTTTCGAAGTTCCCTTCAAACCGCCGCGACATCGCGATTTTAGTGGAAAATCAGGTTAAATCTGGCGACATTTTATCAGTGATAGAAAAAGTTGGCGGAAATCAATTGGTTGACCTAAACTTATTCGATGTGTATAAGGGCAAAGGTATTGAGCCAAATTACAAGAGTTTGGCGATTGCTCTAACACTGCAGGCGGTTGATAGAACACTCGAAGAGAAAGATATCAATCTAGTAGTTGATAACGTGGTGGCCGCACTGGCCGAACAGTTTAATGCATCGTTGAGGGACTAGATATGGCGCTTACTAAAGCCGACATAGCTGAACACCTATTTGAAAAATTGGGGATCAATAAAAAGGATGCCAAAGATTTAGTTGAAGCGTTTTTTGAAGAAATCCGCTCAGCGCTTGAAAAAGGCGAGCAGGTTAAGCTCTCTGGATTTGGTAACTTTGATCTTCGTGACAAGAAAGAAAGGCCTGGCCGTAACCCGAAAACAGGGGAAGATATCCCTATTTCGGCGCGACGTGTTGTGACTTTTCGACCGGGTCAAAAGCTGAAAACTCGTGTTGAAGTCGGCACGAGCAAATAAATTAAAAAAGGCAGCGTAAGCTGCCTTTTTCTTTGCTATTGCGCAAATTTATCAGTATTAAATATTGAGCCTAAAATTCGCGTGGTGAGACAAACTGACCGGATTGGATGCTGTCATAAGTTTGCTGTGCCAATGTATCTAAACTATCCAGACTTTTTCCTGCCGCAGTTAATTGTTGTTCAATCGGAAATATTTCGACATTGGTTATTCCAGAAAGCTGTGCAACCTTGGCAAAAGTATAGGCGTGTTTATATTTTTCATGTTTATAAAATAAACTGACCAAAGTGGTGTAAATTTCAGGGTTGGGAGTTTCGTTTGCTTTATTTAACTCTAAAGTTTTATAAAGTAAATCAATAGTCTTTTCTTCATCAAATTTAATAAAGTAACTGGCTAAGAAAAACTGCATTTCAGCACTTTGTGTCACACTGGGATCGTTTTCAAGCGCAAGCAACTTAGTAAGTGCTGACTGATTATTATTGCGTGACCAGTGATAATATAATAACCCAGGATGCTCAGTATTTTTGGTATCTTGATAAAGCCGTGTCATTTCTTTGATGCTGGTTAAGTGTGCTTCTACACGAGATGTGGTCTTTGTTTTTAATTTGATATGCTCAATTTTTGCTGCTAGCGAGACACACTGATCGTATTTTTCAAACCCTTTCAATAATAGGTACTTGTTATCATCTGTTGGTTGTTTATATTCATGATAGCGGGCCATGATCACCTCAGCGCGGAGCGCTTTACAGTGACTGTCTGTATTTAAATCATTACATAACCCCGGTGTATCCTCACACACTTTAGTAAGTGTTAACGGTTGTTCGCACCCAGTTAACGCTAATAAACTTAGTAAAACACTTACCCTAAGTAACATTCCTTAACCCCACCTTAATAATTTCTTTATTATTCTAGCTTAATGAATTGCTCTGTAACAGTGGAGAATAAAGTTAGTTTAAATTAGAATAGCGCTGCCCACTGAGGCGTATTGCTCTCAAAACACAATATGTCTTAAGGCTATCCGTTCAAAAATTGTTTAATTAGGTAAAAAACATGACCTCATCTCACGAGTTAGAATACACAAATAGTTGGCAAGAACGCCAAGATTACGCTGAAAGCATGCAACCTATCATCGGTAAGCTGTATCGTAATCGCGGTATTGAAATCGCTGTATATGGCCGTCCTCTCGTTAATGCTAGTACTATTGACATCATCAAGTCTCATAAAACAGTGGCACAATTTGAAGGCACTAAATTACGTTTACGCGAAAGCTTCCCGTTTTTAGAAGCCATCAGCAAAATGGATTTAAACTCTGCACGTATTGATATCGGTAAACTTGCTTACGGTTATTTATTTAACGATGCGGCAAATGGTCGTTCTATTGAAGCGTATTTAAACGACGAATTAGCTGAAATTATTAACTCACAAGCAAAAGAGCCACGTGATGTTGTGCTCTACGGCTTTGGCCGTATTGGTCGTTTATTAGCACGTTTGTTAATTGAAAAGTCAGGTCCTTATGCTGATTTACGTTTACGTGCGATTGTTGTACGTGGTGGTAAAGATGGCGATCTTGAAAAGCGTGCGAGCTTATTACGTCGCGACTCAATTCATGGTCCATTCAATGGGTCAATCACCATTGATAAAGAGCGCAATGCAATTAAAGCAAACGGTAGCTACATTCAAGTTATCTATGCTAATTCACCAGATGAGATTGATTACACCTCGTATGGTATCGAAAACGCACTTATTGTTGATAATACCGGTATCTGGAAAGATGAAGCAGGGCTTGGTTTACACCTAAAATCAAAAGGCGCAGCGAAGGTCTTATTAACGGCACCGGCAAAAGGTAATATCAAAAACATCGTATACGGTGTTAATAACCACGATATTCTGCCTGAAGATAAAATTGTTTGTGCTGCAAGTTGTACAACAAATGCAATTACGCCAACATTAAAAGCATTGAATGATAAGTTTGGTATTAACAACGGTCACGTAGAAACAGTACACTCGTACACCAATGATCAAAACTTAATTGATAACTATCATAAAGCAGATCGTCGTGGTCGTGCTGCAGCGCTTAATATGGTTATTACTGAAACTGGCGCAGCAAAAGCTGTTTCAAAAGCATTGCCAGAGCTTGAAGGTAAATTAACGGGGAACGCAATCCGTGTTCCTACACCAAATGTATCTTTAGCTATTTTAAATCTTAACCTTGCTACAGGCACTACGGTTGAAGAATTAAACTCATTCTTACGCCATGCTGCTCTGCATTCTGAGTTACGTGATCAGATTGATTACACAGCCTCTACTGAAATCGTATCAACCGATTTAGTGGGAAGTCGTTATGCGGGTGTGGTTGATTCACAAGCGACCATTGTTGACGGTAATCGTGTCGTACTTTACGTTTGGTATGATAATGAGTTTGGTTACAGCTGTCAGGTTGTGCGCTGTATGCGTGATATGGCTGAGGTCTCATTCCCAAGCTTACCGCGTTAATAGGTCATAGCTTAAAATCTTTACAAAAAGCCAGCATTTGCTGGCTTTTTTAGTCGTGAATGTTTTTTCAAAACCAAAGCCATGTGGTAGGCTGTGTCTAGTTTGCTACATTTTAATAACAATGCGTCCATTACATTGGTACGTTCCTTAATTTCTCACTAACAAGCGAAAGGTGAGCGATTAACTTTTCATAGATAGGTTTAATAAAATGAAAATCACCAGTAATTTTGACAGTGGCAATATCAAAGTCATTGCCGCAACCGATCCACTTAATATTCAACTAGAAATCAATAAAGATCATTTATCTGATTTTTTTCAGTGGTTTCATTTTCGTCTAGAAACGACACCTTTTCAAAATCATAAACTGCATATCAATAACCTTGAAAACTCAGCTTACCCAGATGGTTGGGATGGTTATCAAGCGGTTGCATCGTATGATCGCCAAACATGGTTTCGAGTTCCTTCAAACTATGCTGATGGCACGTTGTCATTTGAAATAGAACCAGAATGTGGCACGGTGTATTTTGCTTACTTTGCACCATACAGTTACGAGCGTCATTTAGATTTAATTACTTGGGCGCAAAGCCAAGAAGCGTGTCAGTTAGAAACCTTAGGTGAAACGCTTGATGGCCGTGATATGAGCGTGCTGCGCATTGGTGGTGAAAGCGACGAGAATAAAAAGACAATTTGGATCACTGCGCGCCAGCATCCAGGTGAGACAATGGCTGAATGGTTCGTTGAAGGCGTATTGCATAAATTATTAGATGATGAAGATCCGCATGCTGCGGCCTTGTTATCAAAAGCAGTTTTCTACATTGTGCCTAACATGAATCCTGATGGTAGTGTGCGTGGGCACTTACGTACTAACGCCAAAGGTGTGAATTTAAACCGTGAATGGCAAACACCAAGCATGGAAAATAGCCCTGAAGTGTATTTAGTACTAAATAAGATGCGTGAAACGGGTGTTGATATGCATTTGGATATTCATGGTGATGAAGCTATTCCATATAACTTTGTTGCAGGCAGTGAAGGTATACCCAGTTACGATGCGCGCTTAAAAGAATTAGAAGACAGTTTTAAAGCAGCGTTACACGTAGTGACTCCTGAGTTTCAAGATGTGCATGGTTATCCCAAAGATGAACCAGGTAAAGCAAACCTAACTGTTGGCTCGTCTGCTGTTGCAGAAGAGTTTAAGGCGCTTGCTTATACTGTAGAAATGCCGTTTAAAGATAACGATGATTTACCTGATCCTGACTACGGTTGGTCAGATCGTCGCTCATATCAGTTTGGTCAAGATACGTTGGCTGCCATTGTCAACGTGGTTGATAAGTTACGCTAATATAAAAAGGGCATCATAGTGATGCCCTTATCATTTGCCAAAGCAAACATAAAATTGATAATAATTTTGCCATGTTTAGGCTAAGATTGATCGTACCAGCAGGAAATGTCACGAGTTCTGGCTCACAGAGCCGATTATCGTACGAAACAATAATAAAAAATAAAAGAGGATATCCATGGAAGCTTTTGTAAGCGCTGTTAATGGCGTGGTTTGGAGTAATGCACTCATCTATTTATGTTTAGGCGCAGGCCTATTTTATTCAATATTAACGCGTTTTGCGCAAGTTAGGCATTTCAAAGAAATGTGTAAGTTGCTGTTTAGCCCGAATACTTCAGATACGGGTATTTCGTCTTTTCAGGCGCTGGCAGTATCATTATCAGGGCGAGTAGGGGTTGGTAATATTGCTGGGGTGGCTGCGGCCATTGGCTTTGGTGGCCCAGGCGCTATTTTTTGGATGTGGATCGTGGCTTTTTTAGGTGCCAGCACCGCGTATGCAGAATCAACACTAGGACAAATATATAAAACTGAAGAAGATGGTCAGTACCGTGGTGGCCCGGCTTATTATTTCGACCGCTGTTTAGAACAAAAGTGGCTAGCGGTTTTATTTGCTGTGGCAGCAATCATTGCGTGTGGGGTGTTCTTACCAGGCGTACAAGCAAATGCTGTCGGCAATGCGTTTACGCAAGTATTTGGTAGTGGCACTATGGTGACAACTAGCTTCGGTGATGTCGGCAGTTTTAAACTGGTTGCATTGGCTATTATCTTAATTGTGCTAGCGTTCATTATTTTTGGCGGGATTAAACGTATAGCCAACTTCACTCAAGTTGTGGTGCCATTTATGGCATTAGGCTACATCATACTGGCGTTGATCGTGGTATTTTTAAATATCGATAAAGTACCGGGGATCTTTTCATTAATTATCTCTGATGCATTCACTGCCCAGGCAGGCTTTGGTGCTGCGATTGGTTGGGGTGTAAAACGCGGGATTTATTCTAACGAAGCAGGCCAAGGTACAGGCCCCCATGCTGCCGCTGCGGCAGAGGTTGACCACCCAGCTCAACAAGGTTTAGTGCAAGCTTTTTCTGTGTACGTTGATACACTTTTTGTTTGTACAGCAACTGCGCTAATGATTTTAATCACTCAGCAATACAACGTGGTGGGTGAATTACCTGCAGGGCAATTTATTGTTCAAAATGTCGATGCTGCGACAGAGGTTGGCTCAGCTGCTTTTACCCAAATGGCCTTATTTAGCGTGTTTGGTGGTTTTGGGGAAGCGTTTGTTGGTATCGCATTATTTTTCTTCGCGTTTACGACAATTTTGGCTTACTACTACATTGCAGAAACTAACGTTGCTTATTTAAATCGTTATTTTAAAGGCAGTATTCCACTGGTTATTGTCAAGCTAGTAATTATGTTTATGGTTTCATATGGTATGGTGAACAGCTCTGGTTACATTTGGAATATTGGTGATATTGGTGTCGGCTTAATGGCGTGGATCAATATTGTCGGGATCTTAGCAATATTTTTTGTCGCAAGACCCGCACTATTATGTTTACGTGACTATGAAGATCAAAAGAAAAGTGGGGGGCCAATTACCTTTGACCCTGTTAAGCTAGGCATTAAAAACGCGACTTTCTGGGAAAAGCGCCTTGCTGAACAAGCTAAAGCGACAGAGTCTAAAGACTAAGTTAGGTAATTAAAGCCGTTTTTTAATTCACACCGATTGGGTGCAATTGAAAAAAGACAACGACAAATAAAACACGTACAATAAAGGGCGCCGCAAGGCGCCTTTTTTATGCGTAGATTTTTATGCGAAGTATGGAGAAAGATATGGCGATTGTTAGTTGTCCTAGTTGTAATAAGTCAATATCAGATAAACATAAACAGTGCCCACACTGTGATAATAATGTAGCCCAGCTTGATGACGAGCAACGTCAACAGCTAGCGCGCGAAAAGCGTATTCAAAAACAGCAAATGTTTATGAATCACTCTTTTTTTGCGTTGATCATATTTTTAGGTGGCTTCTTTAGCTTATACTTTTTGCACCCAGAACCCGAAACGCCAACCTGGTACGCATGCGCCGCAGCCATTGGTATTGGCTGTATTTGGTATTTAATAAATCGCGTTATTTTAGTGATGCTGAAAAAGAAAAAATGACATGAACATCGACAATCTTGTAAAAACAATTACCCCAGAATTATTCGAACGCTTACAGTATGGTGCGGCAACAGGAAAATGGCCTGATGGCACTGTACTCAGTGACGAGCAAAAACAGCAGACCGTGCAATTAGTGATGCTTTACCAAGCTAAAGTTGCGCAAACAAATGAGCAATTTACCATTGGTTCTAATGGTGAAATGGTGCAAAAAACCAAAGCACAATTGCAAAAAGAATTCACCGCAGACAACGAAATAGCAAGGTTTAGTGAACATGATCTTTAAACACCTTTTTACCCCAAAGTGGAAACATCCCAAGCAGCAAGTACGTTTAGAGGCCATTGAAAAGCTTGATGTAGAGCGAGATGCGACTATTTTAAATGCATTAGCACTTGAAGACAGCTCAGCAGAAATCCGTAAAAAAGCACTGACTAAAGTTAATGACTTAGTACTGTGGTGGCAAGCATATAAGCAAGATCAAAGCTTAAAAGAACTGGCAGAACAACATATATCAAATGCCGTTCTGAGTGATGAAAGTAAACTTTCGAGCCAAATTAAAAATGAATATATTGAACGGTTTGCGCCAGTAAAAACCCTTGAAAAATTGGCGTTTGCAGAGAAAGAACTGCAAGTAAGGGCAAAGTTGTTAAAACGCTTAGCCAATCCAAAGCTAGTTGAAAAGGCATTTAAAGAAGGTTCAGCAGAGCTGCAAGTGCATCTTGTGGAGCAAGTAATAACGCATCAACTGGTGAAAAGCTTAGTTAAGCATGCACAGGGTGACGCCAAAGCAACACTTGAAACACATATTGAAAACGAGCGTCTAGCCATTGAAATGCCATTACAAGTGCAAAATGACACCCGTGTTATTTTAGCAAAGCTTAATGCACTGCGTGAAAAGCAAGACTTTATCGTAGTGACTCAACAATACGCTGAATTAATGGATCAATGGCAAGGGCTGGAACTGAGTTGGTTAAGCCCAGAGCAACGTGACACCGTTGCCACTAAATACACAGTCTTGACTGATAAGTTAAATGAACTAGTGAGTCAATTACAAGCTGAACATGATCAGCAACAGCAACGTTTAGCCCTGCAACAACGTCAGCTGCTAGCACTGGCAAATTTAGAAGCGCTCAGTGATGAAATTGAAAATGCACTGCAACTTGGTTTAGAAACGCCCGAGCAAATACAGCAAGATTGGTTAGATGCAAAAGTGGCGCAGGCACAAGACAGCTTGGCGCAAAGTGAATTACCAGATAATGCCCAACAACAGCAAATAACCACGCGACTAACGAGTTTATTTAAGCAAGTCGCTAAATTGCCAGAGCTTAGCGAAGCGATCAGTGCATTCAAAGCTGCATTAACCGAACTGAGTAATATCAGTACCGATGGCATTGAGCAAGCAAGTTACGATGATGCTGAACGCCATTTTAATCAAGCGTATAAAGCTGCTAAAGCACCATTGGCACAATTGCCAAAGACTTTGCAGGGGCCTTTTAAAGGCCAGCTTGCACAGCAGAAAGAACGTTGGAATACAGCCGTAGCGCCTATCAGTGATAAGCTAACTAAAAACCAACAACTTGCTGCTCGTAAAGGGCGTGATGTAAAACGCTTAATTGAACAAGGTCGTTTTAACGTTGCATTTGGTGTGTTTAAAGGCTTTATTGAGTTGTATGACACCCTAACTCCAAACAGTCAGCAAAGCCTTGAAAAGATTAAAACAGATCTTGAGCAGCAATTAGATAATGCCCGTGATTGGCAAAAATATGCATCAGCGCCGAAACGTGAGGAATTGTTGGCTGAGATCACAGTCTTACTTGAGCAACCTTGCACGGATGCGAAATCCCGCGCAACTGAAGTGAAAACATTACGCCGTCGTTGGAATGAGCTTGGACGTTTAGATACTGAACAAGAGCAAGCACAAGGAAAAGAGTTTGATGACAAAATCGAGCTATTATTTGCCCCTTGTCGCGACTATTTTGCCGAGCTTGAACAGCAACGCGAAGCAACCAAACTTGAGCGTGAAGCTATTATTGAGCAAATGACGTTATTGAATGAAAGTGATACCACAATTGATGCTTTTGATTGGAAAGAGTTCGAAAGCCAGTACAACCGGATAAATAAAGCTTGGCGTAATGCAGGCAACGTTGAGCCGAAAGTATACCGCGCATTACAAACGCAATATAAGGCGCAGCAGCAACACGTATTTAATACTCTAAATACTTTTCACAAAGGCAATGCGGCAGCAAAAAATTCGCTAGTAGAGCAAGCGCAACAGCTAGCGCAAAGTGATGACTTAGCGAGTGCATGTCAGCAGTTAAAAGAATTACAACAGCAATGGCAACGTATTGGTTTTGCTGGTGTGAAAGCTGAAAATGCATTATGGCAAAAATTCCGCCAATTTAACGATGTCACCTTTGCTAAACGCAGTGAAGAGTTTGCCCAGCATAAAGAGCAACAAGCTGCCGACAATGCTATTATAATCGCTCAACTCGTTGAACTGGAAGATGCATTACCTGTCGTAAATCAAAAAGCGCAATTGCTGGATTTACGTACTAAAGTAGTTGTACTTGAAACGAACAAAGAATTAAATAATCGCATTGAAAAGTTATTAGCCAATATTGACGATAAACTTGCGGCTGTTACAGAGCAAGCTGCACAAGCTGATTTCGCCGCTTTATTTACTGCACTGCAAGACCAACAAGCAGTTCCTGCACAATGGCAAACGAGTGCTGATACGCAGCTAAGCGCTGCACAACTATTAGTACGAATGGAAATTTTGGCTAATGTTAGCAGCCCAGAAGGTATATCACGCATGGCTGAGCAAGTTGCTATGCTTGATGATAAACATCGCGGTGAACAAGCGGACTTACATTATTACTTAAAACAACTGTTGGCACTCAGCCAAGGTTCAGTTGAGAGTGACACACTAGCACGCTTAAAAGTCATTTTTGGTGCTTAAAACTAGACCCTAATAAATTAAATGATAAAGCCGCCATTGTGCGGCTTTTATTTAGGGTTTGACGTGAATATTTTGCATACGGTAAAGGAAAAATAATGAAGTATATTTTATTGATTGGCTGTTTATTATTGGCTGCATGTAATACCACTAATGGTGTTTCTGTCTATTCATTTACTAGCAGTGAAATTGAGACAGTATTGAATCAACAATTACCTAAGCTCAGTGAAAAAGTGAGCTTGATGGGATTACCTGTGCAATTTGATGTGAATGATTTAAGTGTAAATGTTGGCCCTGATAACCGAGATGTGGTGGTACTTGGTGCTGATTCAAGTGCTGTTGTAAATGCCTTCGCGCTTAAATACCCTGTACGTTTAAAATTGCAGATAGAAGGGGCGCCTTTTTATGATAGTGAAAAGAAAGCGGTATTTTTACGTAATGTAAAACTGCTTGATTCAACAATAGACGCTGGTGGGTTTAAGGGCAACTTAGCGGTACTTGATGATGAAGCAATGAAAGTAATTAACGGTTTTTTAGCTGTTAATCCAGTTTATAAATTAAATATGAATGATCCTAAGGTTGCGTTATTAAGCAAGCTGCCTTTAGATATGAAAGTAGAGCAGGGTGCAATTAAATTAGTACCTAGCATTTAAGCCGATATTCTTTAAATAGTTGCAGCCCTGAATGAACGTGTCAGGGCTTTTTTGTATCTATAAGGTTATGATTAAACCTTAAGCTGTTTGTAACTGCACACCGTGATGTAAATTAAATAATTAATTTATTATATAGGTACAAGTAGTGTATCTAATCAACTATACTGAGTGTTAGTTAATCAACCCCTTATTGTTTTCTTTATGGATAAAGAGGCTATTATGAAAAAATTTATCATTGTATTCAGTGGTGTTATAACAGCTCTATTCTCGATTGTCACGTTAGCGAATGAGCCTGATTTTAATGCAAATCCTTTTCTTGAAGAGCATGCAACGCAACAGCAGGGCGTGCGGCTGTTTTCTTTTACCAAAACACCCATTGCATTGCACGAGAGTGATAAAAGTAATGCAGCTGAAAATACAGACTATTTACGACTAGCTTTAGAGACTAAAGCGAATGGTTATACGTTAGTGGACACATCTCAGATAAAAGATATTGAAAAAGTAATTGCTGAGCACAAATATGGCCATGAACTATTTCTGCGTAATTTAAAACCTGAAATTATGGCTGCACAATCAATTGCGGATCAAACTAACTTGTCGCAGCAATTTTCCGGCGACTCAGTCGGCTTAGAAAGTATTTTGAAACAACACGAATTTACTGTTATCAGTAGCATGGTTGGTGGAAATTTTATTACAGGCAGTGGCTGGGACCAATTAACTCAAATAGTCAAAAGTGATATGTTTGGCACCGTTATTATACAAGTGAGAGACTTCTCTCATAATGGTGGAGTATATATGGATGCAGATGCGGTGAATTATTATGTAAATAGTTACCCAGGCATCCTTTATGTATTAAAAGACGAAGTTGATAACGTGTATACGAGTTTAGGCTGGGCAACTGATGAGCAATCTTATCAGCTCAGTCTTACGAAAAACATCAACGAAGTTAGTTTAGCTAAACAGTTTAAAGCGCTAATAATGGCAATGTAGTAGTAAAAATAATTAATAGCTACATTTTATTACCTAGTTAAATTATTTTATGATTATGAATAAACGCGGTTACTTTAATTAGTAAACAAGTATATTAACATCCCTTAACTTGAAAAGAATAAATTAAACCATTAAATTGATTAATCGACTTGGCCTCTTTTAAAAAATAGGCTTATAATCTAGTAGAATTATATCTAATTTTAACTCTTTACAATTTAGTGAGTAGAAAATGAAAGAAATTAAGGCGTTTATCAAATCAGCGAGTCTTGCTGACTTAGAAAAAGCACAAGCTTTATTAGCAGACGCTATCGCAAAATATACGCAGCAGCAGCAAGCGAAGCAGGAAGTACTGGACCTGTTAAAAGCGAAAGGTTTAACTCTTGAAGATCTTCAAGAGGGTGTAAATGATAAGCGCACAAAAGTAATGCCAAAGTACCGTATTGAATTTGAAGGTGAAACGGTTGAATGGACGGGCCGTGGTAAACGTCCTAAAGCATTCCAAGGTGTTGATTTGACTAAACACCTGGCTTAATCGCTGAGGGGCCGTGAGCGCCCCTTACTTTGGAGAGAGTTACTCTCCATTTCGTTTGCTCCTCTAAGTTGCCATCATGACGTATGTATTACGCCCTTATCAACAAGAAGCGGTTGATCGCACCGTTGCTTATTTTCGAAAAACCTCAGAGCCCGCTCTAATAGTATTACCTACCGGTGCAGGTAAGAGTCTAGTTATTGCTGAATTAGCACGTATTGCCAAACAAAAGATTTTAGTTCTTGCGCATGTGAAAGAGCTTGTGGAGCAAAATGCTGAGAAATATTGCAGTTTTGGTCTTGAAGCGAGTATTTTTTCGGCAGGTTTAAAACAAAAATCGTTAATGCAGCAGGTAACGTTTGCGAGTATTCAATCTTTGTCGCGCAATATTGAGCAACTAAATGCACACTATTCGTTAGTGATCATTGATGAGTGTCATCGTGTCAGTGGGGACAAAGATAGCCAATATGAGAAAGTGATTTTGGCATTAAAAGCCCATAACCCGCAGTTAAAGATACTGGGTTTAACAGCGACGCCTTATCGAATGGGGATCGGTTGGGTGTACCATCGTCATTATCATGGCTTTGTTCGAGGTGACAAAAGCAGCCCATTTCAAGAGTGCATTTTTGAACTACCTCTGCGTTATATGATTAAACACCACTACCTGACCCCACCGCGGGAAGTGGATGCGGCGATCAGCCACTATGACTTTTCTGCTTTACAAAGTGATTCATTTGGGCGTTACACCGGTGATGACATGAATCAGTTACTAGCAAAAAATAGTCGGGCTACTAAAGCCATTATGCAGCAAGTTATTGAGTACAGTGAGCAACGCCAGGGGATCATGATTTTTGCAGCGACTGTGCTACATGCAAATGAAGTTTATGGATATTTACCCGCTCAACAAGCGGCTTTGATCACCGGTGATACACCAAATGCGGAACGCGATCAGATCATTATGGCGTTCAAACAGCGGAAGCTAAAATACCTTGTTAATGTATCGGTGTTGACAACCGGTTTTGATGCACCTCATGTAGACTTTATCGCTATTTTACGACCAACGGAGTCAGTGAGCTTATATCAACAAATCGTTGGTCGTGGCTTGCGTTTAAGTGAAGGAAAAACCGATTGCTTAGTCATTGATTATGCGGGAAATGGCTTTGATCTGTTTTATCCAGAGGTAGGGAGTAAAAAGGGTGACAGTGATAACGTACCTGTCCAAGTTCAGTGCCCTGGCTGTGGTTTTGCCAATATTTTCTGGGGAAAAACAGATAGTCAAGGTAAAGTTACTGAACATTTTGGCCGTCGTTGCCAAGGCTTGCTCGAAGATGATGATGGCTTAAAAGAGCAGTGTGATTATCGGTTTCGTTTTAAAGAATGTGAAGCCTGTGGTGCTGAAAATGATATTGCTGCTCGTCAGTGCCAAACCTGTCATGAAGTGATGGCCGATCCCGATGATAAACTGCGCGCTGCGCTTAACTTAAAAGATGCCTTAGTATTGCGTTGTAGTGGTTTAAGTGTGAATAGTCTTGCAAGTAATGAGCAGATAATCAAAATTACGTATTATGACGAAGATGGCGCTAGTTGTGATGAAGTCTATGACTTTGCTAAACCTGCGGCGCGTTATGCGTTTAATAAGCAATTTGCTAAGCGTACAGCCCAAGGGCAAACACCAGTCGAGTATAAATCAGCACAGCAAGTGATTGCAGCGCAATTACACTTGGTCGCACCGGACTTTGTTATTGCTAGAAAGAGTAAAAAATACGGTTGGAAAGTTGCAGATAAATTATTTGATTACCAAGGAAATTTTAGAAAGGCAAATCAGTTAAGTCGTTAAACTTAACTGATTTTAGCTGTTAGCTATTAAGCGTCGTCGCTTTCCATTAATCCCCAGCCATCACCGTAGCCATTATAGCCATTGGCAATGCTCTCTAAATATTGTTCAGTTTGGCCTAGCAGGGTGTGATCGGGCACCATTTGTACCTGAGTAACGACTTCCCAAATACCAGTATCTTTGCATTGTACTAATTCAGTGGTGGGTGCCAGCTCATCTTCTACTATAGCTGCGGAAAATTTTTCGGCATCTACTTTTTGCTCGAACAAAATATAGAAGTCAATAGTGTGCATTTGGGCTAAATTTATACCTGCAGCTGCGATTTCAGCTAAAAGTTGGCCATTGTCATCATCAGGAAAGTGCATTTAAAAACTCAATAAAATCATTTCAAATTAGTAATGGCTATTGTAACCAAAATAAAGCAAATAAGCGTACTAATTTTCACATTTGAGTTACTGCGTGAAGTAGCATCAATATGGTACTATTTCTGTCATTATTGATAAATCGTTTTTAAGTAAGGAAATTACTTGCCTAGCTGGATATTAACGCGCATAACAGTTGGTTTATTTTTATTGTTTTCATTAAATGTATTTGCAGCCGCACACGTTGTAAGTAGCTATGAAATAAATGGCATTAAGGGCGATCTGGAAAAAAATGTTGCGCTGTACTTAAAGCAACTTGAAGGTGAAACAGCTACGAGCACCTTGTTAAGCCATGCAAAGAAGCAAGTTGCCAGCAGTTTAAAAGCACTGGGTTATTATAAGCCTGTTATTAAGCTTAATTATAATAGTGAATCGCAAACATTGATTGCAACCATCGAACGTGGCCCCGTGACGCGTATTGCCGACGTGCGCATAACAGTGCAGGGCGAAGGTGAGGATGATTTATTGCTTAAGCAAACGATAAATAGTATTAAGCTAAAGCAAGGTGATATTTTAAATCACAGTCATTACGATGCTGCACGTAAAAAAATTGAAGGACAACTGCTTGAGCTAGGGTACTTTGATGTGAAATGGCAAACACATCAGCTGGCTATTTCTTTAAAGAATAATAGTGCTGAGGTGATTTTAGCGATAGATACCGGTGTTCGTTATCAATTTGGTGATCTTGTGTTAGGGGAACAAACCCCAGCTGAGAAATACATTCGTTCTTTAGCTAAATTTAAACAAGGCGAAGCTTATAGGGCTACTTTAGTATCAGAGTACAATTTAGCGTTATCTACCACGCCGTATTTTGCCAGTGTACGCGTTTACGCAGATATACCTAATCGTGCTAATAAACAAGTACCAATAAAGGTTGATGTACTGCACAAACCTGCCAATAGTTACGAAGTGGGGGGCGGTTATAGTACTGATCTAGGGCCTAAAGTGCGTTTTAAGTGGACTAAACCGTGGATCACTGAAAATGGTCATTATCTTGAAAGTAATTTAAATGTATCACAGCGACAGCAAGATATTTCACTTGGTTACACGGTACCTGTAGACGACCCTAATGATGACTTATGGCGTTTTTCAGCCGGTTACAAACTCGAAGATGAGTTAACCAACGATGTGTACAGTAAAATTCTGACCGGGCAATTGCAACGACAATGGCTAACAGATGATGATTGGGTTCGTACTGTATTTTTACGCCGTGATAGAGAGACTTATCGCATTGGCGATGAAGAACAAAGTTCTAAAATGTTAATGCCCGGCATCAGCTATGCTAAAAAAGAAACCGAAGGAGGCACCACACCAACATCGGGCTATCAATGGTTATTATCTGCAGAATTTGGTTTAAAAGACATGTTTTCTACGACTAATATTGTCAGAATACAGCTTCAAAATGCCTGGTTGCAAACTTATCTTGATCGCCATTTATTGTTTTTAAAGGCAAATGTTGGCGCCATGTTAGTAGATGACATTGATAATGTTCCATTTTCATTGCGTTTTTACGCCGGTGGTGACCAAAGTGTACGTGGTTTTGCCTATCAGTCAATTTCTCCAGAGGATGAAAAAGGTCGTCTAATTGGTGGTAAATATTTAATCACTGGTACGGTTGAATATAATTACCAGTTTGCAGAAAGTTGGCGAGCTGCTTTATTTGTTGACAGCGGTACAGCGACCAATGACTTTACCGATCGGGTTGAAGTAGGCGCAGGTTTTGGTATTCGTTATTTAACCCCTGTGGGCCCAGTTCGAATTGATCACGCGTGGGGGCTTACCAAAGAAAGTAAAAGTACGCGACTTAGTATTACTATAGGGCCTGAAATTTAATGTCAAAAATGAAAAAAATTACCACCGCACTGACACTGTTTTTTACTTCGCTACTGGTGCTGGTATTTTGTTTATTATTTACAGCGCCAGGCAATCAATTAATTGCGTACACGGCAACGAAGTTAGTTGATGGCTTACGCATCGACATTAAAAATGGCCGCTTTTTATATAACGACTCATTTGATGTACGCTTTCAAAGTGATGGCTTAGATTTTAATGCGAAAAACTTGAAACTCGATCTTTATTGGTGGGGCTGTGAAGGTATATGCATTGAAAATATGAGCGCGCAGGCAATATCGTTGAAGTTACCACAGCCAACTCAAACACAAGCTGAGACTGAAGAAGAGGCAAGGGTAGAAGAACAACCCGCTACGAGTGCGAGCGATGAGATTAGCTTGCCTATTGGCGTTTCAATCAAACGCATTGCAATTGCATCCTTTGAACTTGATCATGCCAGTGCAAATGTATCAGTGAAAAAATTTGTTTTGGCAGCGTTCGCTCAACAGTCGCTCGTTACTTTAAGCTCATTAAAAATTGCACAGGTCGATGTGTTACTTAAAGAAACTCAAGCACCACCTAGTGAGCCATTAACGGCACTTGCGGCTTTGCCCGATATTCATTTTAGTTCGCCACTTGCCGCCAAACTCGAACAACTTTTGATCTCGAAAGTAACGCTGGTACAAGGCGAACAAAGTCACGAAATTAGTGATATTAAAGGCTCTTTTGCGATAAACAAAAGTGAACTGCAGCTACCATCATTCAGTGCAGACTATTTACAATGGCACTTGGCAAGCCAATTAACAGCAAATTTAGCTGATGACACTCCCGTCACCGCAGCACTTACTTTGAATAATCCTGAGCATCAAGTCGCTTTGGCGGTTGCTGGAGATTTACGTAATTTACAACTAGACGTGATCACCGAAGGACAATACCCACTAACTGCAAAAATAAATGCCGATTTAAAAACCACTAATTTTCCTTTTTCAATCAATGCAAATATTGAGCAGTGGCTACTTGAAGTAGAGAGTAATCAATTAAAAATAAATGACGTGCAGTTAACAGGTAAAGGCAATGCCGATGACTATACATTACAGTTGATGGCACAAAGTCAACTTGCAGCATACCCTAAAGTGCGATTGGAAAGCGCGCTAAAAGGCGGCTTAACGCATATCAATGTTGAACAATTGTCGTTAATGGCAAACGAAAGTAAAGCGACGCTAACTGCGTCAGCGAGCTGGGAAAACGGTATCGAGAGTCAATTTTCAGGAAAGCTAGCAAATTTAAAAGCACAGTACTTAACTGATACTGTAAGCAGTGATCTGTCAGGGCAATTTAATGGGGAATTTAATGCGTCACAGCAGCAGTGGCAGTTAAAAATGACAGATACTCAACTTGGCGGTACGGTTGATGATATTCCATTTAGCTTTGTTTCAGATTTTGATTTAAATAACTCATTACATGCCAGTATTGAGAAATTTGAACTTGTCAGTGGGGAAAATAAGCTAGCTTTATCAGGGAATATTGCTGAACAATGGAAAATTAAGGGGTTACTTCACTTAAATAAACCAGAACAAAAGAACTTGCCATTTACTGGTGTGGGTGAAGGAAAGCTTGCAATATCAGGCGCGCGTTTACAACCCATTGTAAACTTAGATGTTGGCTTACGTGATTTAAGTTTTGCTGATATTCAGATTGCAAACTTAGCGTTAAAGACAGACTTTAATTATGCCGCTGATTGGCAAACTAACGTGAGCTTAAAAGTAACAGATGCCAATGTAGCAGGTCAGCAAATTAACAGCTTTACGATTGCAGCGGCTGGAGATAAAGATGATCATCAACTACAGCTTGATTTAAACGCTGTACAGGGTAAAGCTGAACTTGAAGTTGCGGGTAAGTTTGCTAAAAACGTGTGGCAAGGTAGCCTAAGTAATGTGCTGCTAAGCGATAACGTGATTGATTTTACTACGAAGCCTGCGGTTGCGATTAAATTTAACATCGATACGGGTGATTTTTCCGTACAGCAGCATTGTTGGCAAAGTCAAAACAGTAAGCTGTGTATCGACCGGCTTAATCAAACAGCGCAGCTTGGTCAGCTTAATGCCAAGTTAGAGAATTTTGATTTAACTGAAATTAAACATTTATTGCCCGATAACATTATTACCGAAGGTGGATTTGCAGGGCAGGTCAAAGCGAATTGGCAAGCGAGCCAATTACAAAGTTTATCTGCGACAATTAACTCTCATGATTTGGCTGCAATCCTTATTAACGAGGAAAAGCGGTATCGCTTACCAATAGACACATTCACGTTAAATGCAATTGCAGATCCCCGTGATGCTAACTTGCAAGCGCGGTTGAGCTCCACAGTGCTTGGTGATATCAATGCAGATATCGATGCTGAGGACTTAGCCGGGCAACAGTTACTAAGTGGACAGCTGGTGATTGACAAGATTTTATTAACTGACTTGCAACCTTTTATTGGTACGCTTGAGCAATTAAAAGGCAGCATTAGTGGCCAAATAGCCTTAGCAGGTACGTTGAGCGCACCGTTGCTTAATGGTGAGCTGGAAGTTATAGATGTAAATTTACAAGGTGAGCAGCTGCCAGTTGCGATTGTAGATTCAAATATCAGCATTACTTTTGACAAAACTAAAGCCACCCTTGATGGCAAATTAAACGATGCACAAGGCGGTAAGTTAGCCTTGGAGGGGGATATTGATTGGCAAGGCGCACAACCTGCGGTGAATTTAGCCGTAGTTGGTGAGCAGTTTTATGTCCGAGCTCAGCAAGGTGTAACATTTAAAGTATCACCGGATTTAAAAATTGGTTTGGCTGATAATGCTTTTAAGTTAGCGGGGCAAGTGGTTGTGCCTTATGGTCGGATAGAGATTGAAGAGCTTCCAGAGGGGGCTGTGCAGGTAAGCGATGATGAAATTATTATCGACAAACAAGCAGAGCAAACTCAAGCCGTACCGTTTGATTACGACATAAGTCTTAAGTTGATTGTTGAAAATGATGTGCGCATTGACTCATTTGGGTTGGAGTCTAAAATTGAAGGTGACTTGTCGATTAAGATGGATCAGCAAACGCCAATGATTGCCACCGGCGAGTTGAACTTACGTGAAGGTACTTACCGCTCTTTTGGACAAGACCTGATCATCCGTACTGGTCAAATTGGTTTTAGTGGTCCGATAGATAAACCGTATTTAAATATTAAAGCGATCCGAAACCCAGATAATACCGCCAATGATGTCATTGCTGGCATTACCTTAACGGGTAATATCGAGCAACCTGCATTAAAGGTGTTCTCTGAGCCGGCAATGGATCAAGCCGAGTCTCTAGCTTATTTATTAAATGGTCAACCATTAGACGAAGGTGACAGTTCAACTGATGCAATGCTAACTCAATTATTATTAGCACAAGGGGTGAGTCGCAGTGAAGGGGTGGTATCTAAAGTGGGTGAAACGTTCGGCTTGTCGGATGTTAGCTTGAGCTCTAAAGGCAGTGGTGACGAAACCAAAGTAGAAATTTCTGGTTATGTGGCACCGGGTATTCAAGTTAAATACAGTGTGGGTATTTTTGACTCCTTAAGTGAAGTTGCGGTACGTTATCAATTACTGTCACAACTTTATATTGAAATTACCAGTGGTTTGTATCAGAACGTGGATATTCTCTATAAATTCGATCTGGATTAAGGATAACATTACGTTGATCAAATGGATTTGCTTTTTGACTTCTTTTACTTGTTTGGCAAACACTGAGCTTAGTGTGCGCTACTCTGCTGACGGGCACCCATATCCACGTGCATTGCTGGCATTGGCATTGAGTAAGTCAGCAGTGACTCTGGTGCCAACAGAAGTGCAAAATATTCCTTCGCAAAGCAGAGCTATTAGGCTTTTAGGAGATAAAAATGGTATTGATGTCTTTTGGGGAGTAACGAGCCCTGATTGGGAAAAGCAAGCCAAGGCCGTTTTGATCCCAATTGATAAAGGCTTATTGGGTTATCGTATCCCTTTAGTACATGTTAGCCATAAAGATATGTTTGCACAGGTAAACCACTCTAGACAATTACGCTCATTTGTATTCGGTTTACGGGAAGATTGGCCAGATACTGCCATTTTTAAACGTAATGAGTTGCCTACATTAATATATGGTATGGGGGCAGAGCCTATCGAAATGCTCCGAACAGGGCGCATTGATGCGTTGCCGTACGATATCTTTGATTTACCCAAAAATCATGGTGACGATATTATTCACGAGCCGCATATTGCTATTCGTTATCCATCTGCAGTTTATTTTTTTGTAGCCAATGATAATCAAACGCTGCATAAATTATTGCAAGAAGGTCTACTAGCGGCAATTGCTGATGGTTCTTTTGACGCGCTATTTTATGAATATTTTGCCGCTACGATTGCACAAGCTGACTTAAAAAACCGCCGTATTATTGAACTTACAAACCCTTTACTGCCGCGCAGTGCGCCAATTCATCAAGCTCAGTTTTGGCTTGATAAAAACAGCTTAACTAAATAACCTCGCACTATAACAATACAAATAGGTGTGCCATGTTTAAAAAATTATGTTTCATTGGCGGTGTTCTACTCTCTAGCCAAATGAGTATGGCACAAGCTGATACTCAGCTCACAGCTGCACAAATTGTTAATCAAGCAACTGCTGAGCAATGGCGGTTAGTGGAGGCTGATAATATTATCAAAATAGCCCTGCCAACCGGCGCTGCTTATATCGAGCTTAACCCGCAACTGGCACCAAAACACACGCAGAATATCAAACAACTAGCCCGCGAAGGCTTTTACAAAGGTTTAAATGTTTATCGCGTTGTGGAAGGCTTTGTAGCGCAAGGAGGTGATGAAAGCGGTAAAAAACCAGTCAAAGATGCCGCTAAAGCCATAGCTGCTGAATTTTATTTAACGACTTCAAGCCTTTTGGAGATCACCGAGCTTGATCACCATGATGGCTATGCCCCAATTACTGGATTTTTAAATGGCTTTGCGGTGGCGCAAAATGAGATGCAAACGCAAACCTGGCAAGTGCATTGTAATGGGGTATTTGCAATGGCGCGAGATAACGACATTAACAGTGGTGGTACTGAATTTTATGTCACTATAGGACAAGGCCCGCGTTATTTAGATAGAAATATTACTGTATTTGGCCGCGTGCTGGAGGGGATGGAGTATTTTACTCGTCTATCTCGCACGACTAGTAACCCTATTACCGATATACACGTGTTAGCTGATATCAGTAAACAAGATAATAGCCAGTTTAAGGTGATGCGCACTGACTCGACTGCATTTTTAGCCTTGATCAAAGCACGACAAAACCGCTCAGAAACATGGTTTGTTGAAACGCCTAATTATGTTGATGTGTGCGGTATGCCTATACCGACTAAAAGAGTTGAAAGTTAGCCAGTGTAGATAACCCCGAATGACTCGGGGTTTGACTAGATAGATCATTGGCGGTTTATTTTCACCGCAAATGGCACACTATCGTGAGAAGTTGAACGGTACGGGTTGATGTCTAGTCCACCACGGCGGGTGTAACGTGCGTACACTTCAAGTTCACTGATGTTCAATTGCGCCATTAAATCACAATAAATACGCTCTACGCATTGCTCATGAAATTCATTATGAGTACGAAATGAGATCAAATAGCGTAATAGCGATTCCTTACATAGTTGCTCACCCGTATAGCGAATAATGATACTAGCCCAGTCCGGCTGTGAGGTGATCAAGCAGTTCGATTTTAATAAATGACTGTGCAGTGTTTCAGTGACAGTATTGCTGCTCGCCGTTGTTAAACTGTGTGCGCCAAGCTGATAGTCGGTTATTTCAATGTCTAACTCATCGATACACTCACCCGGCAAGGGTGTGCAAGGTAAACAGTTATAATCTGCTGGGCTATATAAATTGACTGTGATAGGCATTGCCACTGCGGCTGATAAATCGGCGGTCAAAATAGCGGCTACATCATCAACTGAATCAAAACGCGTTTGGTTAAAGCTGTTTAAGTACAGTTTGAAAGATTTAGACTCAATAATATGGCTGCTCTGACATGGAAACACAAAGCTTGCTATAGCAACGACAGGTTTTCCTTTTGCGTTTAACCACGACAACTCATAGCCGGTCCAAATATCTTGGCCTTTAAAAGGGAGGGCGCGTTCATCAATGTTTAAATCGTCGCGATTAAGTTTTCGTGCGATCGGAAAAAGTAAGCTTGGTGTATACGTATCAACATACTCAGTTGATTGACCAAGCACACTGCCTTTTAATTCTGGTGCGTTGCTGTAATCTGTCATGTTAAGTCTTTTGTAGTTACAATAGCGCTATTATACCTAAAGCTTATGAGTTTCACAGCATGTCTATTGTTACCCAGTTACAACAACTTCACCAACGCTTTGCCAGCAAGCAGCAAGATCAAACAGGCAAATTGCCACAGATTGAACACGACAGCGATTGGCCAAGTCCGTGCGAAGTTGGCAACCCAGATGAACAAGGGTTGATCCAATGGCAAGCGGTCGCTCGCACACCAAATGGCACTTTAACTGATCTAGCTAATGCCCTAGAGGTTGAATTTCCACAAGCGCTGCAACAGTATTATGGTGCGTTTTTTGGCGGGTGTATAACAGCCTGTATAGATGGTCATGATGTTGAGCTACTGCAAGCGTGGAGCGATGAGGATTTTGATTTACTGCAACAAAATATAACCGGACATGTGTTGATGAAGCGCAAATTAAAACAGCCGCCCACAGTATTTATTGGCTTGACCGATCAAGAAGATTTATTGGTGTCGGTGTTGTTAGACACAGGTGAGGTGTGTTTAGAGTATGTGGGTAAAAAGCCTCATCATGTGCTTAGCACGGATCTAGGCTCTTTTATATCAGCACTTACTGTTTAAGCGTTTATGCTGCGCTGAAATTGCTCCCGCGCAGCATTTAATTAGAGCGATTTGTTATTGAAAATCCCATGATACATTCGACACTAAGCCACATGGTTCACAGCGAAAATCAAATAGGCCAAACCATGATTCAGCTAATTTCCAGTCGCCATTGCAGCTTGGACATTTACGTTCAAGCTCTGAGGCTTTATCTTTGCCGCCCACTCGGTATAAATAATAATACACCGGTTTCTTAGTTAAAAAGCTCACTCGTTTGGCAATGTCTTTACCACGGCGGGAAAGATCGCTATCAAGCTTTGATATTTCCTCTAAAGCAGGAAATTCACAACGTGTGGCCCCATTGATTTGAATTTGATCACATGCCTGCCAATCTTCTTGCCACTTAATTAAGGTTTTATAGTCACCATTCGCTATTGCAGGAATACGAAATAATGGCACCGGTAAAAAGTCATCACCACAGTACAATGGACTGCATGTATGGACATAAGTGGTGTATAAAATATAACTCGAAGGTTCATGACACTGATCAGCGCCATTAGAGTGAATATCTTGACCAATTACTTTGACTTTCGGAGCCAGTAATCCGGCATCGTGAAGTTTATCAATACTGTGTTTAACAAACGGGCTGTTGTTAAGAGGGTGCATTGCATCATCAGTCGGACACATAACACGGGTTACGAAGTAGCCATCTTTTAATACAGTTGGAAACTCTTCACCCATTATTTGGCCGTTAAAGCGCAATGCATTCACTAAGCGGTTTATTGCTTGCTCGGCATTTTCAAGGGTCGTGTCTTGGTAACAATCAAACGTTAAATCAACAACAAACATGTAAGTTCTCTAGTTTTTATTTTCGAGTAAAGCGAGTAAGTGATCAAGTTTTTGTTCAATACGATCAAGCTGACTTATATCACTGCCAGCCTCAACCGTAACCGAGGCTGATTTGGCCAAATTATGAATTGAATCTGGATTATTTTTATATTGGCTAACCGCAGCAATAATAACAGGTAATGGGATCGGTTGGGTTAGTTTACTTTTAGTTAAAGCGACAGTAGGGGTTTTGCCTTCGTCAAGAAGGGCTTTGATAGCATCAAAAACAACGGCATTCATTCTATTTTTAAACTCTTTTAAATAAGGCACAGCACTGACATGTGCTGCGCTGGGTATAATAACAGGTGACAGGCTACAGCCAAGTACTTTTACTGTTGGCGTAATCGCACGTCTAGTTCATCAATCACTTCACTCCAATCACCATCCTCTGCTAATGATTCTGCAATAAAATGGCGTTGTGCTTGATCCCAAAATGGAGCGTCTTGCAATAACGTGGTATCAGGTAAGGTATGAGCAGCAATAAAACTATCAATTTCTTTTTCTGAACTTGCCAAGCCCAGTTGTTTGAAAAGTGTATTGATGTCGTGTTTAGTGGTATCCATGTCATGCTCCTTGGTGATAACTGTGAAACAGTAATAGAACTTTATGATGGGTTGTTTGAGTTTAACACCCGCTGAATTTGCCTTTTAACCCAGATAGGAATATACCTATAGCTGTAGCGACAGAAAAAATCAAAATAAAAAGTAAGGACGAGCCATGACCGTAGAGACTGAAAGTGAAGCATTGCGTGTGCAGTATATTGCTGCAGAAGACATCAGTATCGCAGCGAGTTTAATTTACCAAGCCTATCACGATGATCCGCTCTTACAGCCCTTACTTAATTACAGTGAATCGAATATAGCCGCGTACGAAAAGAAATTACGTGCGTTGATCCGTGAAGAGCTCAATACATTCTGGCAGGAGAAACAGCCATTAATTGGTTTGTATAAACAAGATAGATTAAAAGCAGTCGCGTGCGTGTTTGAGTCAGATAGTCAATTACAAGCCCAGCGTTATTGGCATTGGCGCCTAAAATTAATGCTCAGTGCAGGTTACTTACAAACTAATCAATTGATTGAAAAAGAACAAACAATCCGTAATGCGCTCAGCGGTCAAGGCAATTATTACTTTTTAGCATTTATCGCTGTTGATCCACATTTTCAGGGACAAGGTATAGGCCGCTATTTATTACGAGGCTTAAATGATTTAGTGCAAAGTAATGAGAGAGCTTCAGGAATCGCGGTTTTTGTTACCCAAAATAAGCATACTGCATTTTTTGCCAGCGAGGGATTTAGCTCTTTACAACGTCTTACGTTTAATAATGTACAAGGTGAACTGCTGTTTAAATCAGCTGAGTGACATTGATTCTGTCTAAGCGCCGTTTTGGAAATATCACTGTGAGAGATATCTTACATTGTCGTGCGCTTTAGCCGTTTATTCTTTCATTAATCGTGTTCCTAAATGTTTAACTCATTGTTTTTTATCGGGTATGTTATTTTTTCAAAATTATGACATGAAAATTATTGTTATTTACAACTACCGCTATGGCTACTTTGCTTTAAACTTTACTTTGTCAAGACGACACAGACTCAATGAATGAGCTGCTGCCAAGGAAATGGATTATGGCAATTAAGCATGAAGCTTAGCAGGAAGCCAATGGACAATTTACATGGACGCAAGGACGAACAAGGACACCGCCAGGATGCGGCACATTAGCGGAGCTAATGATAAGGATAACCTAAAGGATTATATTACAGGAAGTAATAGGAGCGGTTGGAACCGTAGGACGGCCAAGCTGGCAAGAGGATAACACTAGGACGTGTAGGATATTGCATAGATGCAATGTGAGGGTGTATTTGGATATATACCCGTTCAGGGGAAAGATAAAAATGGGTGCTTCGGCATAGGTATGGATGCCTTATTATGGATGAAGTCAGATTGGGGCGTAACTATATGTTACGCCTTAGTTTTTTAAGTTGACATATAATACCAATCGACTTAAATATTTAACCATTCTAGCGAGCTAAATAAAGCGCTAACTGCGTTATAAATTTTTCATGTAGAACAACTACATGTCAAAATTTATGCCTTGTTATCACGTCATTTATCTGTCGCTATAAATGGTCAGTAACTTAACACGATTGGTATAACAGCCTCTCGCAAAGCTATTTCTAACTTTCTAACTAGATCTTATGCGGCGGCACAATTACGCTTTTTAGCATTTCATTTTCCATCAAGAGTACGCCTTGGTAGACACTTTCACCATCACTGGAAAATTCAAAAATAAACTCGCTCTTAATTCCTGGTTTGCCGCTTTTTAACAAGCCAAAGCGGCGTTTAATACAGGCAACACTCATTAACTGTACTTGCAGTTGCTCACTTTGTCGTTTGGCGTGAGCGTTCGCGGCTTCAGCTACTTTACGATTAAGCCAAAATAGATAAATAACCGCACCAATGATAATGAATGTCCACAAACTTGCCATTTACGAGAATAACCTTCCAATTGCGCGGGCGAGGGTTTCGCTGCGATTTTCTTTACGTAGTAGACCTAGTAAGTGCGGGCGAATACTGGGTATTGCAACTAGATCTGCGAAAATACTTGGGAAAAGTTCTGCAATTTGTTGCTGGTGGGCGCAGTTATCCATAAAAATATGTAACCGCTCAGGATCGCAGAGTAAGTTAAAACATCGGCCTGCGATTGTTTGCAGCACATCTGCATCGGTGGCTAGGTCTGATTGCAAAAGTGCATCTACGAGTTGAGCGGTCAATGGTTGCGCTTGCGCTTTTGACATTGCTCGTAAGGCACAGCACAGCGCTAATGTATCTTTTTGCGCAATGGCTTGTTTCGCGTAACTTAATAGTAGCTCGCTTAACACGGGGGGGATTTCAACATGTTCAAGCATGGCGCTTAATGGTTGTAGTACCTCTGCTGGTAGTTGCGGCCAAGCATTTTGTAACGCAGCTAGGTTTTTATCATCATCTAAGCGCACGGCAAAATCAGCAATGCCTTGTACTGCAACACTTTGCCAGTTATCAAATCCGAGTTTGCCACTAAAATATAATTGGCTGTATTCGTAATATTGTGAAGCTGGTTGTTTTAACAGCACTTTTAATTGTGCATTAAAAGCGGCTAATTTATTGGCATTAGGTGTAAATACGTAAGGGTTATTATCAAGCTTACCATCAGCTTGGCTGCCGGTTAAATCATTACCAATGGCTTCAATGACCATATTGGCAAAATGGTCACGGCTTGCGCAAACTAACTTACTTTGCTCATCAACCGGAAATTTTAAGAACCAAACAAATGGCTCACTACTGGCTTTGCTATCCCAAAATTGAATTGCTAACCATGCATGGCCTGCCAGTGGAAAAGGATAAGGTATTTGGGCTTGCTCTATCGCTAAGAACTGCTTTTTATCTAGCTTAGTTATGTGTCTGCCAATATCAAACGCGCGCCATGTGGTGCCTGCGTTATCAAGTAGTTGCCCTAAAGTTGCGATTTGCTCGGTCATAGTGATCCACTGGTTTTTACTGCAAAATTCGGTAAATTATACGCCATAGCAGGCAATGAGGGAACAGGGTATAATTAGTCAATATTTATAACAGCAGGTGGTTATGTACCAACAGTTACAAGCGTATCTAACGCAACTTGAAGTCTTATTACGACAACATCAGCTCTGGCAAGAACAGCCTATAGATGCACAAGCATTAAACTCAACAATGCCGTTTTGTCACGACACAATGGCGTTTGAGCAATGGCTGCAATTCGTATTTATTGAGAAAATGGATGCACTGGTTACGCATAAGCTACCTCTACCAAGTAATTTTGCAATTGCGCCAATGGCTGAACTAATGTTTGCAAATAAAGAGGGTGGAGCACACGTGATAAAACTATTGCAAGAATTAGACAGTGTATTTGGACAATCAGATGAATGAACGCCCTGAACCAATTGAGTTTGGTGAGCTTGATATTTTGTATCGCGATGAAAACTATATAGCGATTAATAAGCCTTCCGGTTTACTTGTACACCGCTCATTTTTAGATAAGCACGAAACACAATTTGCGATGCAAATGTTGCGTGATCAAATAGGTCAGCATGTGTTTCCTGTGCACCGTTTAGATAGACCTACCTCAGGTGTATTACTGTTTGCACTAAGTTCAGAAGCTGCGCGGGATATTAATCAGTTATTTATCGATAACCAAATTTCTAAACGTTATTTGGCACTTGTACGTGGTTTTGCACCTGAGTCGGTATTTTTAGATAAGCCACTTAAAGAAGAGCTGGATAAAATTGCAGATAAGTTTGCTGATCAAAATAAAGCTGCACAAGAGGCACAAACTCAGTTTAACTGTTTGCATCAAGCTACCTTAGCTATCCCAATTGGAAAGTACCCAACAGTGCGATATTCGTTGGTGGAGTGTTTTCCTAAAACAGGGCGTAAACATCAAATTCGTAGGCACTTAAAACATTTATCACTGCCTATAATTGGTGATGTAAATCATGGTGATAATCAACATAACCAGTTTTTTAGAGAGCACTTTGCACTGCGCCGATTAATGTTATTTGCAACTGAACTTAATTTTGTGCACCCTTATACGCAGCAATCGATCAATATTAAAGCGCCACTAGGTGAAGCAATGCTCGCTATTTGCCAACAACTTGGCTGGCCAAATACAGAAAAGGATTATTAATGGCAACTATTAGTATATTTGTAGGCAGTGTCTATGGCGGTGCTGAGCGTTTAAGTGACGAGGTTATTGACACGATTGAGCACTCTGAGCATCAAGCTAAGCTGATAAGCTCGCCAACTCTTGACGATATAAAGTCGGCCAGTCATATTTTAGTGATCACCTCTACAACGGGGCAGGGCGATATTCCTGATAATTTAGCACCGTTATATGCCCAGCTTAATAGTCAATTTCCTATGTTGACAGGTAAGCCTTACGGGATTATAGCTATGGGTGATCGTAGTTATGGCGATACCTTTTGTGGTGCAGGGCGCAGTTTTGACGAGTTATTTCGGGATTTACAGGCAAAGCCTGTGGGCCATCGTTTAGAGATTGATGCATGTGAAGACTTTGAGCCTTGGCCTGTGACAGAACCATGGTTAAAGCAGTGGCTTACTAAAATTCCAGAATAAGGACAATAAAAAAGAGCGTATACGCTCTTTTTTATTGCTTGTATTATTTGTACTTAGGTGCTTTTTACATCGACTTTAAGTTTTAACTTTTGCCCAGGCTGTAAGTACTTTTGACCTGCGAGGTTATTCCACTTAATAATATCGTTAACGCTTAAGTTAAATTTATCGGCAATGCGTGCGAGCGAGTCACCACGACGTACTTTATAAGTGATTGTACGGTTGCTGCTGATCAAAGCGGTTTGTGGATTGCTTGCTGTTTTATAAACCGTTAACTTTTGTCCTAAGCGTAATACACTGTTCTTTTTAAGTTTGTTCCATTTTGCCAGTTCATTAATGGTCACGTCATACTCTCGGCTAATATCCCATAAGGTATCACCGCTTTTCACCGTGTGAGAGAGCTTTTTTTGGCTGTTTTTGTTCGCCGCTAGACGGACTTGCTCAGGTAAGTGTTCGCTATTAATTGCACCATCACTCAATGGTACTAACAATTGTTGGCCAACACGTATGGTATTTGACTTTAGTTTGTTGAGAGATTTAATTGCACTGGTACTGGTGGCAAACTTTTTCGCTATTACCGATAAGCTATCGCCGTTGGCAACAATATATTGTTGCCAACGAAGGCGATCTTTAAGCGCTGTTTTTGCAAGCGTACTTTGAAATTGCTCAACTTTATCTACCGGTAATAATAAAAAATGTGGCCCATTTGGATCGGTTGCCCAGCGATTAAAGCCTGGGTTTAAACGGTAAAGTTCAGTCAAGCTGATATCTGCCATTTGAGCTGCTAATGCCAGATCAATTTGTGAACCAATATCAACGGCTTCGACAACTTGTGCATTGATAATTGGGTTCCATGTTAAGCCAAATTCATCGGCGCGATTCAATAGATCGGACAGAGCGAGTAATCTAGGTACATAGGCGGTGGTTTCGCTTGGCAAATCAAGCGACCAAAAATCGGTTGGTAAATGTTTTTTGCGATTCTTTTTTATCGCTCGTAATAAACGACCTTCACCTGAGTTATAAGCAGCAATCGCGTTAAGCCAATCACCATCTAAGGTTTTATGTAAATAAGATAAGTAATCTAATGCGGCACGGGTTGATTGCACAATGTCGCGACGACCGTCGTACCACCAGTTTTGCTTTAAATCAAAACGCTCACCAGTTTGCGGCATAAATTGCCAAATACCCGATGCACTGCGATTTGAATAGCCAAATGGATCAAAGGCACTTTCTACAATCGGAAGTAGTGCAATCTCAATCGGCATATTACGCTTTTCAACCTCTTCTACAATAAAATGTAGGTAAGGCTCAGCACGTTTTGAAATGCGATCTAAGTAAGCTTGGTGCTTTGCATAATAATTACGCTCAGCAACCACAGGGCGATTTTGTGGCACATCAATTGATAATTGGTAACGAATGCGCTCCCATACATCATCAAAAACTGGTGGTGCTTCATCTACTTCATTCACTTGCAAGTATTGCGCATTGATCATCAGTGCTTCACTGATTTCGCTAGGGCTTGCACCTTCAAGCTGCGATTGGCGGGCTTGATTGGCTATTGCGTCGTCGGATTGTGTTGATGTCAATGTTTGACAACCACTTAGCACCAATGCCAAGGTTAAAACGAGAGGAGATTTATTCATAAATACCAATACATCAGGTAAAAAACTCGGCGAATACTACCCGTAATGAGTACGTATTACCACTTTATGACCGTTTTAAATATGCAATAATGCTGTAATTTATTAGTTAACTAAATAATATATTTAGACTTATTAACTTGAACGTTAGTTAATAATTTTTTACCTACGGTTTGTCTAACGTTCAGGTTTATTACACTAAAAATGATCTTTCCAAGCCCTAAGACCTGCAAAGTTTTGCCAAGGTTCATTATTTTGTAATGTGTTTTTTGTAAATGAATTATATTGGTCGGGTAAGTGTTGCACGATCCCTGCTATATCACTGCGCATAAAAGGGTTGATTTTTAATTCTAACGCGAGCGTGCTTGGCAAAGTGATTTTATTATTTTTGCGTTGCTCATCGACCCACTGCGCATACGCAATTAAATCGCGGTTGTTAGGTTCAACGGCCAATGCAAAGGCCAAATTTGCTTGCGTGTATTCATGGGTACAATAAATTTCGCACGCCAGTGGTAGTCTTTTTAATTTATCAAAAGAGCACTGCATTTGCTCTGCGGTGCCCTCAAATAAGCGCCCACAGCCTCCACTAAATAATGTATCACCAGTAAAAGCAAGCGCAGGATTGATATAGCAAATATGATCCAAGGTATGCCCTGGGGTGGTGATAACTGTAAACTCAGTATCAAGGACAGTGATCACATCACCTTCAGTGAGTGTTTTGGTGATCCCTTTAAATGGACTATTAACAGGCCCGTAGACTTCAATGTCGGCAAATTCCTCTCGTAAACTATTCACGCCATCAGTATGGTCGTAATGATGGTGAGTAATTAAAATTCCCTCAAGCGTTAAGCCTGCCTGAGCTAAATATTTTAGTACGGGCTCTGCTTGGCCTGGATCAACCACCCAAGCAGCAGAGCTGTCTGGCTTGCTGATACACCAAATATAATTATCTGAAAAGGCTTTAATTGCTTTGACTTGCACCATGTGACTTTGCTCTATAAAGTGACGATATTAGATAGTATAACGAGCTCAGCGTATGAAACCAGCCCTTAGTTTTCAAGAAGGACCCAAACCACTGTCGTGGCAAGAGTTTCCTCATGGTGACTATTTACGTAGTGATATAGAACGTAAAATAGATAAGTGGTTACCACGTATGTTTGGTTATCACATGCTAAAACTAGGAAATCTCAGTGGTGAACTCAATACCAGTAAAAGCACCATAAAACATCAAGTGTGTGTCGCAGAATCAGGGCCATTTACTGGTGTGATTGCAGATATTGATGAACTCCCTTTTTACGAGCACAGTGTTGATGCATGTATTTTAAGTCATTGCTTAGAATATCACTCTGATCCACATCATATATTACGTGAAGCGCATCGCACTTTGATCCCTGGTGGTTATATGGTGATCACCGGTTTTAATCCATTTAGCTTGTGCGGCTTGGCGCAATTACTGCCTTTTAGTGGCCAAAAGTTACCTTGGACAGGGCGCTTTTTTACCCCTGCACGGGTGAAAGATTGGCTTAATTTATTGGGTTTTGAAATTGTTAGTGATGAGCGTTTTATTTATTCATCCCTTGCACGGGGAAATCGTTTGTCACGATTTGCGCCATGGCGACGCTTCACTAAACAATATTTAAAACCGATGGGCAGTGTGTATATGCTAGTTGCACGCAAGCGAGTCGCCCCTTTAACACCAATCAAACCCAAATGGCATGCTCGGCCTCAATTTGCGCCAGTCAAAGGTGCTGGGTTACGGCAAACTTCAAAGCAGCACCGTGAGCGGGATAGTTAAATAACGTTGCGCATTGTGCTGTACTTGCGGTAATTGCCCTGCGCGAATATTCATTTGTATTGCTGGATGAAGTAAAGCAGGGACATTAAGAGAGGCATCACGTGTTTGACGAGTAGATATATAATCTTGCTCAGTACTTTGTAGATGAATATTATTTTTGCGCTGCTGTGCAACCGTAGTTCTATTAGCTAACTGGCGACCATTGGGTTGATAGTCATGGCACATCCACAAAGTAGTTTGATCTGGTAATGCTAATATCCGTTGTAATGAGTCATATAATTGTTTGGCGCTGCCGCCCGGAAAATCACAACGAGCAGTGCCGCTATCGGGCATAAAGAAGGTATCACCTACAAATAAATTACCTTCTACTAAATAGCATACGCTATCAGGGGTATGTCCAGGTGTTGCGATCACTGTAACTCTCAGCTCACCAAGCATAAAGTGCTCGTTATCGTTAAAAAGTCGTTCAAACTGGCTGCCATCACACGGCATGTCAATATCATATAAGCGGCTAAAGTGTTGTTGTACTTGTGTTATTTTACTACCTGTTGCAAGTTTACATGGATGGCTAGAGCCTAACTGCTGTTTGATATAACTTGCTGCAGTGATGTGATCGGCATGAGCGTGGCTTTCTAAAATCCACTCAAGTATTAGCTCGTTTTCAGCTATGTGATGAATAATGTCATTGGCGGTTTTAAAGCTTAATACGCCGCTGGCAACGTTAAAGTCTGCAACGCTATCAATTAACATCGCTGTCTTCGTAAGACGGCAAGAAACTAAATAAGTAAAAGTCGCACTTTGTTGATGAAAAAAAGACTCGACTAGAATAGACATTAAACAACTCCATTATATGATATAGCTAAATCTTATATCATATAACTTAATTGTAAAATAGTTTGTGCTGAACTAAATAAGTTGATTACTCAGGTTTATAGCCTTCATCGACAAGTAAGTTTTTACTGCCGGCTGCATCACGGGCTAAATCATCAACAATTTCGTTGTATTTATTGCCACTGTGACCTTTTACCCATTTCCATGTGATGGTATGACGGGCGCAAGCTTCGTCAAGGCGTTTCCATAAATCGACATTTTTAACTGGTTTTTTGGCTGCTGTTTTCCAGCCGCGCTTTTTCCAGTTTGTAAGCCAAGATTCAATGCCTTGCTTTACATATTGGCTGTCAGTGGTGAGGTTTATCTCACAAGGACGGTTTAAACTTTCAAGTGCAACAATAGCTGCGAGCATTTCCATGCGGTTATTGGTGGTGAGGGTGTAACCTTGGCTTAATTTTTTTTCGTGGCCATTATAAAGCATAAAAATACCATAACCGCCGGGTCCTGGGTTACCTAAACATGAACCATCGGTGTAAATCTCTACGGTTTTTTGCACTGTTTTCCCTTGATCTTATGTACAATAAAGTAATTATAGAAAGATACCAGAGTCAGGTTAAATTCGATATGGCACGTAGACAAATAGTTTTAGATACAGAAACCACCGGCATCGACCCTAAACAAGGGCATCGTATTATTGAAATCGGCTGCGTGGAATTAGTTAATCGCCGTTTAACTGGCAATAACTTTCACGTTTATATTAATCCGCAACGTAAAAGTGAAGAAGAAGCTATTGATGTTCACGGTATCACTAACGAGTTTTTACGTGATAAACCGTTATTTCATCAGATTGCTCAAGAGTTTCTCGACTATATTAAAGGGGCGGAGCTCGTCATTCATAATGCGCCGTTTGATGTTGGGCATATAGATAATGAATTTGCGTTACTTAATCAAGGCTACCAAAAAACGCATGATTACTGCCAAGTTCTCGACACTCTCACTATGGCGCGTGACTTGCATCCAGGTCAAAAGAACAACCTTGATGCGTTATGTCGTCGTTATGATGTAGATAACACTAAACGTACCTTACACGGCGCGTTACTGGATTCTGAGATCTTAGCCGACGTTTATTTAGCCATGACGGGTGGGCAAGTAAAGCTCAATCTTAATCAACATAAAAGTCAAGGCAGCGAGCAACAGCAAAAAGAGTTGCGTCGTTTAAATCCAAACCGTCCACCATTGGTTGTATTACATGCCAGTAGTGATGAGCAACTGGCTCATGAAGAACGATTAAATCTAGTCGGTAGCCAATGTTTATGGCGTGCCGAATAAGGCAAAACATGAAAAGCATACTGTTAGCTGTGTGCTTGGTAATGATGTTACCAAGCACCAGTCGTGCAACAAGCGAAGATAAAATAACCTTATTGCAGCGTGATGGGCAGCAAAATGAAATTCCATTATTGGAAAATCGTTTTCGTATCGACTATAAGGTTGATGAAATCACCTTGCTGTTTTTTCGCAAACCAGGGGCACCAGCGGTCGTTTTAGTTAAACCTGACGGCAGTAAATACTATGCTACGTCAGCAAGAAAAGATGACAATTTACAGTGGTTTGATGAAATCAGCTATGACTTGATCACCATTAAGAAGCCAATGCCGGGACCATGGCAAGTAGTAGGTAGTATTTTACCGAAGAGTAGAATTGTGGTGTTAGGCGAAGTAGAGCTGCAAGTGGAGCCGTTGCCTTCGTTACTGTTTCGTGGTGAGACAGTTAAAATTACGGGACAAATATTAAATGATGGGCAACCAATAAACACCGGCCTGTTTCGTGATGTAGTGAGCTTACATGTTGATTTTATAAGTACTAATAACAGTGATTTTGCTAATTTTGGTGCGGGTACTCACAATGTTGCAGAATTCAAAGATGATGGGCGTGGTTTTGATGAACGCCCCAAAGACGGTATTTTTACTGGCGAATTTAAATTAGTTTTCCCCGCAGGGCAGTGGCAGCCCGAGCTTTATATTGAAACCCCATTATTAAAGCGCACTGTCGTACAAGATATTTTAGAAGTTAAAGAGCCTCCTTTTAGCTATAGCATTGCACTTGCTGAGGATGACATCGAAGAGCATCAATTAACGATTACCCTTGATAAGCAAATAGTGCAACCAGAGACGGTTTTGATCCAAGGTAAAATCTATTACCCCAATAATGAAGAACAAATGTTTACCCTTGAAGCTAATACCAGCTTAACTCGTGAATTAGCAATTAAAAATTATGATTGGGGAAGATACAGTGTTGAGTTGTCTGTTTTTGGCACTAATATTAATGGCCGTGAATTTATGGCAACACTCCCCACCTATAAGTTTGAAATTGAGCGACCAATTGAAGTGGTGCCTGAATTAGCAGCACCCATTATCAGCGAGGCTGAGCAACAAGCAATACAAAAAGCGGCAAAAGAAGCTGAAGCAATGGCAACAATAACTTTGATAAGCTTAATTGTGGGTGGAAATCTTCTGATTTTGTTAATTGGGTGGTTAGCTATTCGTGTCTTTGTTCAGAAAAAGTCACTCATACCAAAAATTAAGCTACCATTTTTGCAGAAAAAAACAGCAACTGATAAAGAGCCAGATGCAGGCGAAAAAAATGAAGTTGGCAAAAATGGCTCAAAAAGTGACAAATCAGGTGAAATTTTAAACCTTTCGATGTCAGATGACTAAAAAACCTGTAAAAAAACAAAAAAGCCCTTGACGAAGTAGGGGCTGATTCGTATTATTCACGCCGCTGCAAAGGGAGACCTAAGCAGAAAACGAAAATGCGGAGTGGTAGTTCAGTTGGTTAGAATACCGGCCTGTCACGCCGGGGGTCGCGGGTTCGAGTCCCGTCCACTCCGCCAATTTTCGACAATTTGTAAGTAGATGCTGGAGTGGTAGTTCAGTTGGTTAGAATACCGGCCTGTCACGCCGGGGGTCGCGGGTTCGAGTCCCGTCCACTCCGCCAACGCTTACACAACATATGGTTGTAAAACATATTCTTATTATGGAGTGGTAGTTCAGTTGGTTAGAATACCGGCCTGTCACGCCGGGGGTCGCGGGTTCGAGTCCCGTCCACTCCGCCAATAAGAAAAATAACAGTTTAAATACGCGGAGTGGTAGTTCAGTTGGTTAGAATACCGGCCTGTCACGCCGGGGGTCGCGGGTTCGAGTCCCGTCCACTCCGCCAACAAATTAAGTAATAACAAGTATTATGATATCAATGCGGAGTGGTAGTTCAGTTGGTTAGAATACCGGCCTGTCACGCCGGGGGTCGCGGGTTCGAGTCCCGTCCACTCCGCCACTATTTAAACACGTTATATTACAAAATTTGTATGCTGGAGTGGTAGTTCAGTTGGTTAGAATACCGGCCTGTCACGCCGGGGGTCGCGGGTTCGAGTCCCGTCCACTCCGCCAACAAATTAAGTAATAACAAGTATTATGATATCTCTGCGGAGTGGTAGTTCAGTTGGTTAGAATACCGGCCTGTCACGCCGGGGGTCGCGGGTTCGAGTCCCGTCCACTCCGCCAACAAATTAAGTAATAACAAGTATTATGATATCTCTGCGGAGTGGTAGTTCAGTTGGTTAGAATACCGGCCTGTCACGCCGGGGGTCGCGGGTTCGAGTCCCGTCCACTCCGCCAACAAATTAAGTAATAACAAGTATTATGATATCTCTGCGGAGTGGTAGTTCAGTTGGTTAGAATACCGGCCTGTCACGCCGGGGGTCGCGGGTTCGAGTCCCGTCCACTCCGCCAACAAATTAAGTAATAACAAGTATTATGATATCTCTGCGGAGTGGTAGTTCAGTTGGTTAGAATACCGGCCTGTCACGCCGGGGGTCGCGGGTTCGAGTCCCGTCCACTCCGCCACTTGATATCAGTAATAAATTAGTTAGTGCATTACCCCATGCACATACCACTGCGGAGTGGTAGTTCAGTTGGTTAGAATACCGGCCTGTCACGCCGGGGGTCGCGGGTTCGAGTCCCGTCCACTCCGCCACTTGTTATTTCCTCAATAGCAAGATTATAAAATATCTTTACAACCATTTTAAATAATTAGACTTTTTCTATCAGCTATCAGCTATCAGCTATCAGCTTTAGGTAGGTATAAAAAAGCCCGCACTTTATTTTAGTAAAACACAGGCTCTTATCACTTTTTTCGTTTAACTTTGTGGGCCGAAGCGCTCTTTTAGGTAAGTATCTAAAAAGTTTAAGTAAGCATTGGAGGCACTAATACGGTTTTCTTTTTTGGTAAAGCCGTGGCCTTCATCGTCAAACAATACGTACTCTACGGGCACACCATTGGCTTTTACTGCGGCAACAAGTTCATCGCTTTCAACTTGTAATACCCGCGGATCGTTAGCACCTTGAATAACCATTAAAGGTTTGGTGATGTTTTTGGCGTGGAATAATGGAGAGATCGCACGATGACGTTCACCATCTGTTGCTGGATCGCCCATTTCATCGTATAACGCTTTTTTAAAGCTTTCCCACCATGGCGGAATTGAATTGAGTGTGCGTACCCAGTTGGTAACGCCAAAAATATTAATGCCGACTTTAAACTCTTCTGGCTCAAAGGCAAGCGCTGCCGCTGTCATAAAGCCGCCGTAGCTGCCACCCATAATACCGATCTTATCCGCATCAACCCAATCTAAACTTTGTAAGTGTTTTTTACCGTAAACTATATCTTGTAAATCGTCTGTGCCGTGTTTTTTATCATCCAAATGAAAAAAGGTTTTACCATAGCCTGAGCTGCCGCGATTGTTAACAGCAAAAATTGCATAGCCGTGATTAACTAGGTGCTGTTGCATAGCACTGTAACCGGTACGACTTTGCCCACCTGGACCACCATGCACCCAAATAAGTGCTGGAACTTTATTAGTACTGCTGGCTTGTTTTGGTTTATACAAAACGCCTGGTATTTCTAGGCCATCAAAACTTTTAAAACGCACGATGGTGCTCGCAACTAAATCGTTTTGATTTATATCTTCACTTAATGTGTTTGTAAGTTGTTTCGCTTCATTACTTCCCACTTGCCAAACAAATAAATTGCTTGGTGAGGTGTCTGAGTTTAAGTAAAACGCCATTGTTTTTTCATCACTTGAAAAGCTAACACCACGTAAATTACCCGCGGGTAACTGAGGCATAGCGATTTCTTTGCCTGTTTGCGTGTTTATAACGGTTACTTTGGTACTGGCATCGGCATTGATACCACTGACTTGATAGCGCCCTGATTTAGAAAAATAAATAAAACTAACATCCCAATCATCCTTTAGCGCAGCACTATGTTCACCTGAGGCTAAGTCATAACGCCATACCTGAGAAAACTCTCCTTTAGCGTCTGTAGAGTAATATAAATATTTGCTATCGACAGAGAAGGTCTCAGGTGTATATTGAGCCGGTGTGTCATGTTTTGAAATTAACTGTGGCTTAAGGGTCTTTTTAAAGGTATCAAGAATAAATGTGTCGCTGTCTTTATTGGTGTTGCTTTTAGAAAGCGCGATGTAACGCCCATTAGGGCTAATTGCCCCCACATCTAAACCTAGGGTGTTTAGATAAACAGGTTCAATTTTATAGGTCTTACTATCAACGCGGTATAAGTCCATAAACTTAGCATCGCGCTGGTTGCTGGTGATAAAAAATTGGCTGCCATCTTTGGTAAAACCTGCAAAGCTTGCGCGAGTTTCATCGCCTGGAGTTAAGTCTTTTACCGTGCCGTCAAGCTCTTGCACATAAACATGATAACGCTCGTTACCCCCTGAATCTTTAGTAAACAGTACGCGCTCATCATTGGGAAAATAGCGGATAGGGTAGGTGCTGTCTGCAAAATTAGTTAAGCGAGTTTTATTACCTGTTTTCACATCGACTTCATACAAGCTGTAGATGCCGCTTTCATCGCTACTAACTAAAACTTTATCACCTGTTGGCGAAAAGCTGCTACCCATAATAGAAGTGGTATCAAAAAAGGTTTTTGCGTTATAGGTTTTAACTTGCTGAACTTGTTGTGACTGCACCTCAGTGTGTGTAGTTGGGTTGCTTGATTGGCTGCAACCACTCAAAGCAATACTGATCGCACAGGCGAGTGTAGCGAATTTTAATCTGTTATTCATAGTACATTCCTTGGTTTATTGTTATTTAATGAGTTCTTTACCGATTTTAGTGTTGCCCGAACATTATTTAAACGCAAGTTTTTGGCCCATTTTAACGGCAATAAAGTGTTACAAAGCTTGTACCATCAAAAATACAGCCCATGTTACAATGCTTGTCATTTAAAAGGCTCTCTCATATAAAAGGAAAGTGATGATTGAAGTCATTGGTTTACATAAGCAATTTGCAGATAACATTCTATATAAAGATTACAGTATCAGCTTTACAGCACCGAGAGTATGCATAGAAGCGCCGAACGGCCAAGGTAAAACTACGCTACTCATGATGCTTGCAGGCCTTGAGCAAGCACAACGTGGGCAAGTATTATTCTCAGGAAAAGTGTTGTCAGAACCTTATAAACAGGTCGCAATTGCGAGTGACCGCATTGCACTGCCAGAGTTTTTAACCGCAAAACAAATTATTAATTTATCTGCTAAAGCGCTTAGTTGTCATTGGCCGATGGGGCTGATTGACGGTTTTAACTTTACTGAATTTTTAAATACGCGTTTTGATGCATTGTCATCTGGTAATCAGAAAAAGTGCCAATTAATTTTAGCCTTAATGCGGGATGCACCGTATTTATTATTAGATGAACCCAGTGCAGCACTTGATCAAACGAGTATTCAATACTTACTTGATTTGTTGGATAAATATCTAGTTGATAAAGCGCACGGGCAAATTATTATCACTTGCCATGAACCCGCACCGTTTATTGAACATGGTTTTGAGTGCATGCCATTATGAGTAAGCTTGTTATTAGCTCTACAATTACACAATACCGTGCCTTTATGGACTATCGCTACCAGGCCTATAAAATTGAGCTGACTCAATTACTGCAGCAACTTAAAAATTTTGGCTTATTATTTTTAGTGGTACTTGGTTCAGCCATGCTTGGTATGATTTTGCTGTTATTTTTAGGGCTGGGCAAAATTATCGACAGTAGTGAAGCGCCGCAATATGGTGCGCAAATGGCGTGGTTGTATCTTTTGCTGCAAAGCGTGATGCTCAGTGCAATGAAGTCAGCCATTAAGAATAGTCAACAACGACTCTTTCAATATACTATTGTAAGGTCAACTTGGCTTGCGTGTATGGATATAAAGCTATTACTGTTAAGTAATGCTTGGTTGTTAGCAAGTGCTGTTATTGCGCTGGATTTAACTTTTACACAATGGCTAAGAGCACCACATTTTATACTTTTCATGTTGCTGCAATTTGGCTTAGGCGTACTGTGTTTGTATAAGCCACGAGCATTAATATATGGCTTAGGGTTTACGGCTGTTTTAGTTTTGTTACCCATTAATATAACGTCGTTGGTTTATCATAGTAGCTTTATTGTATTATTTGCGCTGAGCATGTTACTGCCAGTATTTTTGTTAAACGATCGGCTATCGGTCAATTCACTCTTTACTTTTTGGTTAAGCTTTTTTATTCAGCACTGCTGGGTATTAGTATGGCGAGTGGCTTTATTGTTGTGCGTGTTCATGGCCACGACTACTTTACTGCTTGAGCGCGCTGACTTAGCGGCTATATTTAGTGTACTAGCCCTTGCTTTTATAGTGTTGTTTACCAGCTCACTGCAATTTGATTGTGGCAAGTTACATGATAAGTATTCGCTGTTCTTTCAAGCAAACAACCAGCAGCGGTGGTTTTTTATCAGCCAATTTATCCCAAGCTGTTTATTCTTTTTTATCACACTACTCAGTTATCTGTTATTCGTAGCTAAAATAGGGTGGTTGTTATTAAGTCTGAGTGTTGTTTGGTGCGCTGTACAATTATATATCGCGCAAAAAAAACCAGCGCATTATGCGCTGGCTTGGATGGTTATCACAGGCTTGTTGCTTGCTTTAATTGCTTAATTCATAAGAGTTCAAGCGGCATCAGCCTCATTGTTAGTACTTTTTCGTGCTGCATTACCGGCAAGTAAATCCGCAGGATCAAAATCGTCCACGTTAATCGCATCTAAGCGCGCTTTTTCAACACTTGCCAATTTATCAGCTTCGGCCTGAGTTAAAATACCAGCATCAAGGCCCATTTGTGCGACTTTATCAAGTTGAAAGAAAGGCAGTTTAACGCCTTTTTCACGGCATACCTTGTCAAAAAGTGGCTCAACGGCTAGCACATCTTTAAGCGTTTGCTCTTGGCGACCCACTAAGTTAAGTGGCTCATTCGTCAAATAGACATAACTTGCTAAGCGATTACGAGTTTCACTAGGCACTTGTAGAATTTGCGCTAGTTTGTGCTCAAGTTTGTCAGTTGGTTTACGTACCGGACGACCAAATGGGAATAGCATAAGTTTTAATGCTGCGCGTAACGGTGCTGATGGCATATTATTAATTAAATCAGCTAAAGCACGCTGGCAGTGATAAAGGTGATCTTGGCAGCTCCATTGAACAAGCGCTAAGTCTTCTTTTTTGCGGCCTTCATCGTTATAACGTTTAAGCGTAGCAGACACTAAGTATAAGTAGCTTAATAAGTCACCTAAGCGTGCTGAAATGCGTTCTTTACGTTTTAGGGAACCACCAAATACTGCCATGCTGATGTCAGACATCAATGCAAGGGATGCACTAAAGCGAGCAGCGGTGCGGTAAAACTCGGCTGTTTCATCTTTAAATGGTGTGCTTGCAAAGCGAGCACCGGTAAAGCTCATCCACTTAGTGCGAACTAAGTTTGAGATGGTAAAGCCAATGTGACCCATTAAGGCTTTATCGAATACTGCAAGCGCTTCTTCACGATCGTCAATTTCACAAGCACCTAACTCAGTTAATACAAACGGATGACAGCGAATAGCCCCTTGACCATAAATAATCATATTACGGGTCAAGATGTTGGCGCCTTCAACGGTAATGGCAATAGGCGCACCTTGATAGCCACGACCTAAATAGTTATTTGGGCCAAGCATGATGCCTTTACCACCGTGAATATCCATCGCATGGATAGTAGAATCACGCATTTGCTCCGTTAAGTGATATTTTATAATCGCAGATACCACTGACGGCTTTTCTCCTAAGTCAACCGCACCGGTAGACATGCTTACCGCTGCGTCTGAGCTGTAAGCGTAACCAGCCAGCTTTGCAAGTGACTCTTCAACACCTTCCATTTGCCCAATAGGTAAACGGAACTGACGACGAATACGGCTGTATGAACCACTGGCAAGCGCGATAGTTTTAATACCACCCACAGAGTTTGACGGTAACGTAATTGCACGACCAACCGATAAACACTCAACCAGCATGCGCCAGCCTTGGCCTGCCATTTCTGGGCCACCAATAATGTAATCAAGCGGTACGAAAATATCTTTACCGCGGGTAGGGCCATTTTGAAACGGCACATTCAACGGAAAGTGGCGACGGCCAATCTCAATACCTGGCATATCTGTTGGGATCAATGCACAGGTAATACCAAGCTCTTTAGTGTCTCCTAGTAGGCCGTCTGGATCTTGCATTTTAAACGCTAGACCAAGTACAGTTGCTACAGGTGCAAGGGTGATGTAACGCTTGTTCCACGTAAGGCTAATACCAACAACCTCTTCCCCTTCCCACATACCTTTACAGACAACCCCGTAATCAGGGATGGCGCTGGCATCAGAGCCCGCTTCTGGCGAAGTTAAGGCAAAGCATGGGATCTCTTGACCACTTGCAAGACGCGGAAGGTAATGATCTTTTTGCTCTTTTGTACCATAGTGCTGCAGTAATTCACCTGGACCTAATGAATTAGGCACACCAACAATTGATGACAGCAAAGTAGATTTACTGGTTAGCTTTTGCAGCACACATGATTGTGCGAACGCAGAAAATTGTAAGCCGCCGTATTCTTTTTTGATGATCATGGCAAAGAATTTATTATCTTTTAAGTATTGCCATACATCTTGTGGTAAATCTGTCAGCTCGTGAGTTGCTTGCCAATCATCGAGCATGCTACACACAGTTTCAACAGGGCCATCGATAAAGGCTTGCTCTTCGATAGTCAGTTTTGGCATAGGGTATTGGTGTAGCTTATTCCAATCAGGGCGACCACAGAATAAATCAGCTTCCCACCAGGTCGTACCGGCATCAATCGCTGATTTTTCAGTTTCAGACATGGTTGGTGTTACTTTCTTAAACGCTGCAAAAATAGGTTTAATAATGTATTGCTGGCGAATACCAGTAACAGACAGTGGCACTGCGATGATCAAAAAGATCAACCAGCTAATTGCGCCAAAAGCACCTGCAAAGGTACCAATAACAAGTGTTGCGATGGAAACGCCTAAGGCAGTATTCCAACTCGCTCTGTGGTAACTCGCGATGCTAAGCAGCACGATTAAACCAAGTACAAATATGAGTGTCATGTATTTAATCCTTAATAGAGGTCAGACCACCTTTGGTTAGAGTAGCGCTAGAATCAGTAATTATCAAGTAGTGGAATAAGTTTATGTCGTTTTAAATTTTAAAAATTGATTTTGTTGAACTAGTAAAGTTATCTTTAAAATCACTTAATGAAAAACGTTTGTTAGGATCCTTTAATTGGAATATATTTCCTGTAGCTATTAGATCTAAAATTACCCTGTTTTTACTATTACTTTTAATTTCTTCAAAAAGAGACAGGATATTTTTATCATAACTACCTCTATGTCTACCTAAACGGTCTTCTGTAACTTGATTCATTATAGAGGTAGCGTGTAAGCGAATATTAAATAATTTTTCATCATCATTAGGATAAAAGTAGCACAAGATATCTATGTTTTTGGAGAGTTTATTATAAGCGCTTAATAATTCATCATATTGTTCTGTGAGGGTTTGACTTACTTTCTCAGGAGTTGCATCTTCTAGGTTTATTTGAATAGAGCTTGAGTCAATGTAATAACAGTACAATGTGTTATAAAATTGGCGTGATGAGTGATAAATAATGTATGCGTCACTAATGAGCTCTCTTACATTTTCGACTACTTTATCTTTCTTCCAGTTCTTATATGCAGCAATAGCGCATCCCGCTAATACAGCATTTAAAGCCACGACTAATAAATCAGAGACACTACCTATATTAGCTTTTCCCATGAAAATTAATTGTATGAGACCACACACGGATATAAAAAATAGAAAATAAATTATTGAAAGCAATATGTACCAAAAGACTTCGGTTAAACTGTAATTCTTCAAAATACTCTTTCCTTGATGTTTTACTTGTAATGGGGAGCCAGCATAGTCATTAAGCTAACATTAGTCACTAAGTACATCTATATTTACGTATACTTTTCATATAGTAGATTTCTAATCTTGCCTTAATATTTTTATTGTTTAACAATGTTACTCTTAAGGTTAAAAATAATTGAAATTTAGCGTTACAAAAACCAAACAGCAACCAGAACTGTGACCATTAATGGTTTTTCACTTCGATTAAATTTATAACTATCTAATTTTATGGGTTAATTTATTTTATGTGTGAGTTGCTTGGCATGTCGGCGAATGTGCCTACGGATATTTGTTTTAGTTTTTCTGGGCTGTTAGAGCGCGGTGGTAACACGGGCCCGCATAAGGATGGTTGGGGCATTACTTTTTATGAAGGTAAGGGCTGTCGTACCTTTAAAGATCCTGAGCCGAGCTGCCAATCTGAGATTGCCAAGTTAGTAAAGGCGTATCCAATCAAAAGTGTATCGGTAATAAGCCATATTCGCCAAGGTAACCGAGGCCGTGTGTGCCTTGAAAACACCCACCCGTTTACTCGCGAATTATGGGGCAGGGAGCTGACCTATGCTCATAATGGTCAACTTTCGAATTACCATGATTTAAAACCTGAGTATTACCGACCGGTAGGTAACACTGACAGTGAGCTGGCTTTCTGTTGGTTGCTCGACAAAATTCGCGAAAAATACCCAAAGCGCCCAGCAAATATGGCTTCGGTTTTTCGTTATGCAGCGAAGCTTGCTCACACATTGCGAGAAAAGGGAGTATTTAACATGCTTCTTACCGATGGTGTATATGTACTGGCGTATTGTACTAATAACTTACATTGGATCACCCGTCGCGCGCCGTTTGGTAAAGCAACGTTAATTGATGCAGATATGGTGGTGGATTTTCAACAAGAAACCACGCCGAATGATGTGGTGACTGTAATTGCAACTCGACCACTGACCAACGACGAACGTTGGCAAAAAATGGAGCCTGGTGAATTTGCACTGTTTAAAATGGGTGAGTTAATTTAGCCGTCAGTTTTAAAGTTTGAATTAGTCATAAGTCATAAAACGAAAAGCCCAAGTTATGAATGTCATACTTGGGCCTTTCATTTTATCTAGGAAACAAATTTACTCTGGGGCAATTTCGCTTTTTACGGCTTCTGGAACTGCAACAGGGCTGGTAACTGTGAATGACTTAAGTTGCACTTCAAACTGTTCCATGCCTTTTTCGCCTTTCCACATTCTGACTAGCATGTAGTCCATTTCAGGGGCAAACCAGGCTAATGCTTGGCGTTTGTCGTTATCGTAAAGACGTTTTACTTTAATCGCTTCAATATTACCGATTGGTAATGAAATCATTTCTTTACCAACGACTTCAAAATTATAGTCGCGACAATTCCCTTTTTTGTCTACCAGTGGGTAAGAAAAGCTGGTTTTACCCATTTTTAACTCTTCACGAACTTGTACTTGGTATGAAATAGAGTCTTGGAATTGATCTGTCCACTGACACTCGAGTGGGTATTTGCTCTCGCTGCTACTAATTTGTTTTTTAGTGTTATCAAATTGCAGTGTATATTCTTTATCTGGACCGGTGCCGGTGCGGATCATACTGTAGCTGACAGGGGTTACTTTTTCATCAGTATACGTGAAGTTTGATGTTTCTTTGCGTGAGTCTGAGAAGATCATCCACTCAATATCACTGTGGTAGCTAACTTGGTAGCTGTTATCCGCTAATTTTTTTAATGTGCGAACACCTTGGCCATGACTTTCACCTTTGCGCAAAATATCATAGTTAGCTTCAAATTGAGTGAGTTCACCGGCCATTAAACCAGTAGGAAGTAATAAAGTGCCTGCACAAAATAGCAAGGCACTTTGTTTTTTATTCTGGGTAGTGCGCGCCGTGTGCAGGAAGTTGTTTTTTGTCAAGAACTGCATAATCTGCTTCCATCGTAAGTCGTTGTTCACTGAACCATTTGACCACCAAAGGGTAGATTATATGCTCTTGCGCGTGCACTCGTTGTGCAAGTGTCTCGGCAGTATCATCTGCCAGCACCGGAACTTTGGCTTGAAGAATTACCGGCCCGCCGTCTAATTCTTCAGTGACAAAGTGCACACTTACGCCATGAACGTCGTCTTTTGCATCAATTGCTCTTTGGTGGGTATTCAGCCCCTGATACTTAGGCAACAAAGAAGGATGAATGTTCAACATTTTTCCTTTAAATTTTTGCACTAAGCTAGGAGTAAGAATACGCATAAACCCAGCTAATACAACTAGATTTGGTGTAAAAGAATCAATAACGTTCATTAATTGCGCATCATAGGCTTCGCGCGAGTCAAAATCTTTATGGCTGAGCACGGCTGTTGCAATGCCCGCCTTTTTTGCACGTTCTAGGCCATAAGCGTCTGCTTTATTGCTGATCACAGCCGCTATGTTTGCGTTTATCTCGCCATTATTACAGGCATCTATAATGGCTTGTAAATTTGAGCCACTGCCTGAAATTAAGACTACTAGACGAGAAGGGGCCATTAATCACGGCCGCCTAGGATTTCTACTTGCTCTTCGCCCGCTTTAGCATCGTGGATTTCACCAAGGTGCCATGCGTTTTCGCCAAGATCTTTTAAGATGCTTAAGCTTTGCTCAAGTTTATCGGCTGGAACAACTAAAACCATGCCTACGCCACAGTTGAATGTGCGGTACATTTCATGAGTTGTGATATTACCGTTTTCTTGTAGCCAGTTGAAAATACCAGGCCACTGCCAGCTATCACCTTTAACTACCGCTTTTGCAGATTCAGGTAAAACGCGTGGGATGTTTTCCCAAAAGCCGCCACCTGTGATATGCGAAAGAGCATGTACGTCAACTTGCTTGAATAATTCAAGAAGCGGTTTAACGTAAATACGCGTTGGCTCAAGTAGTGTGTCGCCTAAGGTTTTACCGTCTTCAAATTCAGCGCTGGTATCTGCATTTGATACTTCAAGTACTTTACGAATTAAAGAAAAACCATTTGAATGTGGGCCGCTAGATGCAAGTGCGATTAGTTGATCACCCGCAGCTACTTTAGTGCCATCGATGATATTTGCTTTTTCAACTACGCCAGTACAAAAACCAGCCATGTCGTAATCTTCACCTTCATACATACCTGGCATTTCAGCAGTTTCACCACCAATTAATGCACAGCCAGAGATCTCACAGCCTTTGCCGATACCGGTTACTACGTCAGCCGCAGTATCAACATCGAGCTTGCCCGTTGCATAATAATCTAGGAAAAATAATGGTTCAGCGCCTTGAACGATAAGGTCATTTACACACATAGCAACTAAATCGATACCCACGGTATCATGCTTTTTCAAATCGATAGCTAAACGTAGCTTAGTACCTACACCGTCAGTGCCTGCAACTAATACTGGTTGCTTATAACCAGCTGGGATTTCACAAAGTGCGCCAAAGCCACCAATTCCGCCCATAACTTCAGGACGACGGGTTTTTTTAACTACGCCTTTAATACGCTCAACTAGTGCGTTACCGGCATCGATATCTACGCCCGCGTCTTTATAACTTAGAGACTGTTTTTGTTCGCTCACAGGATTTCCTCAAAAAAGTTGCATGGTTTTGCATGTGTATGCTTAGAAACGCGCGTATTTTACAACAATTGCAGGTGCGCGGCTAGTTCAAAAATAACTTTAACAATATTCACAAGGACAGTTGTCCGTATAAGTAAAGTTTCAAGTGATGGGGTGAAAGTAGCAAGTATAGGCACTTTCACCACTTTTAAGCTGTTGTTAGGCTTTAGCCGTTAAAATTGCACGCAGTGGTGCAGGGTAGCCTTCAATCGTTTTACTTATATCGTTTGGATCTAAAAAGTCGACGAGTGACTCATTTTCCATCCAATCTGATTTACGTTGTTCTTCAAGCGTGGTAATTGCACAGTCTTTTACTTGTACATCTTTAAACCCAACGCGCTCCATCCACAGCTTTAATGCGCTCGTGCTTGGAATAAACCACACGTTGCGCATTTTTGCATAGCGGTCAGTAGGCACTAATACTGTGTTTTCATCGCCTTCAATCACCAGTGTTTCAAGCACGAGCTCACCGCCTGGGCGAAGTTGTGCCTTTAATTGCGCTAAAAAATCAATAGGTGAACGGCGATGATAAAGCACGCCCATTGAAAATACTGTATCAAACGCCTTCAATTCAGGCAGGGCTTCAACACCAAGCGGTAATAAGTGAACATTTTCGTCTGGGTTAAAATGTTTGATAGCTTGGAATTGGCATAAAAATAAATCTGATGGGTCAATCCCCACTACAAACTCAGCCCCTTCACCGCGCATACGCCATAAGTGATAGCCAGAGCCACAGCCAATATCTAATACGGTACGGCCTTTAAGGGGCTCAATATGCGGCAGTAAACGATCCCACTTCCAATCACTACGCCACTCAGTATCTATTTCAATTCCGTGTACACTAAACGGACCCTTTCGCCACGGCATCATGCGTTTTAATAAATGAATGGTTTGCTTTTGCTCGCCTTCAGACATTTCGCCAGCAGCGCCAATTTCTACTTTATCAGTGATATTTACATGATTAGTGGTTACTTCTGGCAAGTTTTTTAACACCTTTTGCCATTTAGGTAAGTCACCGTGACTAGCTTCGCTTTGCCAGTGCTTTAATTGGCTTGGCAATGTTTCCAGCCAATGACTCAACGGGCTTTGTGCGATAGCGGCGTAAAATTGGTTAAACCATAAAGACATTGAATATTTCCTAAATTACTTAATTGCTACCAACGAGCAAAAGTTAAAACACTGATACCACACTTGAGTTTGACTGAAGCCAATATTAGTAAGGCGATTAAGATGAGTGTTTAATGTATCTGGGCGCATAACATTTTCAATCGCGGTACGCTTTTGGCTGATTTCAAGTTCTGAATAGCCATTGTGACGTTTAAAATCATGATGTAAATCAATCAGCAAGTTGTCGCATTGCTCGTTTTCACCTTTGATTTTTTCACTCAATAGCAGTACACCGCCGGGCTTTAAATTGGCGTAAATTTTTTCAAGTACAGCTTGGCGCTGTGCTGGAGGAATAAACTGCAAAGTAAAGTTCATCGCAACCACGGATGCGTTTTCAATAGCGAGTTCGTTAATATCGCCAAGGGTTACTGTAACCGGCACCTCTGAGCGAAATCCCTGTAAATGCAACTTACAGCGCTCAACCATGGCTTGTGAGTTATCCACGGCAATAATATGGCAGTTGTCGGTGCGGATATTACGACGCATACTTAACGTTACTGCGCCAAGCGAGCAGCCTAAATCATACAGGTTTGAATTACTCTGAGCGTATTCGCCTGCTAACTTACCCATGGTGCTGACAATGGTGGCGTAACCCGGCACTGAACGCTGGATCATATCAGGGAAAACTTCTACTACATGTTGGTCAAAGCTAAAATCTTTAACCGCTTGCTCTGTGGCATAAATACTGTCTTTTACAGTCACACAAACAGTCTCTTTAAAAAATAATAGGGCTATTTTAGCATTTTATGCTGGATAGTCAGTGATAATTTCAGTAGCTTGGCTAGAATAATGAATAACAAGTATAAAAAGAGAAGTTTATGAGCAAAAGTAAAGTAATTAGTACGGACGACATTTTGGCAACGCTGTGTCATTCAGTAACAGGCGTTTTATCATCAGCAAGTGGTAACGATATTAGTTATTCAGCCATGGTACAAAAGATAACACGTACCTGTATGCGACCTGATATCGGTTGCTTTGTATTGTTTGATGGTGGCTTTACAGGGCTAGTTATTACTAACTTTACTTCGCAAGCAGCAATGGAAATTTATCACGATTATATGCGCAGCATGGGGATGCCTGAAGAAGAGCTGGCACACAGTCACCTATCAGACGACGTATCAAATGTGCTTGGTGAATTGATGAATCAGATCGTGGGTGATTTCACCTCAAAAGTACGCGAGCAACTACATACCTCAATCACGCAAAACCAGCCGAAGATGATGGCTATTAATAAGCAAGTGCAAATTTCTGTTGATACGACGATGGACAGACCACAGGCACGACGAGTGACATTCACTACCAGCAAACAAAATATCTTTTACTTAGAATTAGCGATGGATAAAACTGAGTTCATTAAACTACATGACTTTGATATTAGTGAAGCGGTGGACCCTGACGATATTATTGAAAACGAAGCAAAGCATAAAGCCGAGAAACAAAAAGCGGCAGAAGAGGCGGCTAACGCAAGCGATGCAGACGATGATTTTATGGCTGAGCTTGGTTTATAAAGCTACGGAGCTTTACAGCTTTAAGTAAAACAATAAAAGCGCAAGTGTCTCTTGCGCTTTTTGGTTTAAGTAACTTGAATCCAAGTCTTTAGGAATATGGGTTTCTAAATGAAACCCAATTACATAATTAGCGGATAATCATTTGCTCACGCTCAGGACCTACAGATACCATACTCACAGGTACGCCCATCAGTGCTTCGATGCGTTCAACATAGTGTTGAGCGGCCGCAGGCAGACTGTCAAAGGTACGACAACCGGTAATATCTTCATGCCACGCTGGCATACTTTCATATATTGGCGTTAAAGCGGCTGTTTGTGGCCAAATAGGGTTTTCGCTGTGATCGCCTGCATAACCAATACAGATTTTTAAATCTGTCATGCCAGATAGGCAATCAATTTTGGTTAAAGCAATTTCAGTGGCTGCTTGTAGCTCAACCCCATTACGGGTTGCAATCGCATCAAAATAACCCATATCACGAGGGCGGCCTGTTACGGCGCCGTATTCATTGGCGCTTTCGCGAAAGTTATCTTGCTCTGCCATGGCGGTAACGAGTGTGCCTGTACCCACAGATGAACTAAACGATTTAGCCACAGCAATAACACGCTCAGGACGCAGCGCAGGTAAACCGCTGCCAATTCCTGCATAGGCGGCAGTTACGTTTGATGATGTAGTATACGGGTATTCGCCATAGACTAAATCCCGGCCAGCGCCTAGTTGCGCTTCAAATAATAAGTTGGCATCTTGCTTTTGCAGCGCTTTTAAAGGCTCTGTAACATTACAGATAAATGCACGCCACGGAGCAGTGACGTCTAATAGCCATTGAGTTATTTGTTCAGCCGTTTGTGAATAATCACAACTTGGGTAAAGGGCTTTGAGCTGTGGCATTTTCCAATCGAGCATAAATTGAATGCGCTCTAATAAAACTTCTGGTTGATTTAACCAACCCACTAAAATGCCTTTTTTCATGACGCGGTCGCCGTATGCTGGCGCAATACCTTGACGCGTCGAACCGTACGCAGCATCACCTAAACGTTGTTCTTCAAGTGTGTCTTCTAGGGCGTGTAACGGCAAGCACAGGGTTGCACGATCAGAAATACACAGCTTTACCTCAACACCAGCGGCTTTTACTTCAGCGATTTCTTCGCTTAATGCACCAGGGCTTATCACCATACCGGGGCCTAATACGGCAATACAATCTGGGTTAAAAATACCGCTTGGTAATTGATGTAATTTAAAGGTACCAAACTCATTCACCACGGTATGACCGGCGTTGTTACCACCTTGAAAGCGAATGCTTGCTGATGCGTTCTCTGCTAAAAAATCGACAATGCGGCCTTTGCCTTCATCACCCCAGTTTGCACCTACAACAACAATTGACGGCATAATTTACTCTCCAAATTGATTGAATAGATATGGTATGCCCACTATCTAAATAAGAGAAATTAATTATAATTATTATCCTGATAAGAATTTCATATCAATTTGGGTGATCAAGGACATCAAGATGTTAGATATTCATTGGTTAAAAACCTTTGTTACATTGGCGGAACTAAAACATTTTGGTAAAACCGCCAATGCGCTGCATATGACACAGCCCAATGTTAGTTTGCATATTAAGCAACTAGAAAAAATGACACGGGTAAAACTGATCGAGCGTAGTCCGTTTAGTTTAACGCAAGCAGGTTTACGGCTATTGCAGTCTGGGCAAAAAACCTTGTGGGAATTACAGGTGTGCCAATCTGATTTAAATGCGATTAATGAGCTACGCCAAGGCACCCTGACGATTGCGGCCAGTGATATTATTTCTCGGTTATTATTGATTGAGCCGTTTCAGCTGTTTAAACGTCAGTTTCCAGGTATTGATTTTACTTTGCTCAATACGACGTCTTCACAAGCATCGGCGTTGGTTAAAAATGCCGAAGCTGATTTAGGGTTTGTTATTGCCCAAAAAGAAAGTGAGCCGCTGCACTTTACCCAGCTACAGCAAATAAAATGGTGTGCGCTGGGTAATCATTTACAGTTATGGCAGCAAGCTAAAAATAACAACACTATAACGCTAACTGAGCCGCCAACATTAATTTTACTCGGCCATGATACGCGTACGCGCGAGTTACTCGATAGCGCATTACCGTCATTAAATTTACCTAATTACCGGGTAATGGAAGTGGGCAGTGTGGATGCACAAATTGATTGGGCTGAAGCGGGCTTTGGTGTTGCTATCGTGCCGGAGTTTTCACTGCGCAGTAAAGCAAATTTAACCACGACAGTCACCGCCTTACCTAAGTTTCCTACTACTAGTTTAGGTTACATTGTGCGGCAAAATCAGGTGCTTTCAAAAGCAATAAAACAATTGCTGCATTGGGTGAGTGAAGAGATCTCTCGTAGTTATCGCTAACCAGAGGTGTTTGTTTATTTGTTAATTTTCACAACAAAAAGTGTAAAGCTTTCATGCATATATTAAGATGTTGTGCTGGCAGTTTTAATACTGCAATTATTCAGACCTATGCGGACCCTCTATTTAATGAGCTATTTTAAAAATTTAATTACAAAATTTATAATTATGATGCAACAGCGGCCAGGTTTATTGGCGGTTTTCGCATTTTGTAGTGGGGTGGCAAGTTATGTGTTGGTTGAGCGTAAAGAGTCATACTCGCAAATTATAGCCATACTATTACTTGTTAGTTGGGGGTGGTTGATAGTTGATAACTGGTTGCGTGATAAAGTGGAGCAGCGCTTTGGCGTGGCAGTATCTCCTAACTTTATGCGTTTTGCCCTGCAAATGGTGCAGCAAGAAAGTTTGTTTTTTGCTTTGCCGTTTTTTTTAGCTGTGACTTCGTGGAACCATCCACAAGCTGTTTTTACATCCTTAATTATACTTTGCGCGTTTATATCGGTTGTCGATCCTCTTTATTATAAAAAGTTAGCCAAGCACAGCATTCTGTTTACAGTATTTCATAACTTTGCGCTGTTTGTAGTTATTTTAGTTACTTTGCCAATTCTACTTAATCTCACTACAAGCCAGAGTTTAGGGATAGCTTTGATCACAGCGATTATTTTCACCTTGCCGAGTTTAGGTAATTTAATGCCTAACGCTCGATGGTGGCGGTTTCCATTATTAGTGTTACTGCTGTGTATGCTAAGTGCTGGTTTATGGCAGCTACGTAGTTGGGTACCTCCCGCAGCGCTTCGTTTAACAGACATCACTTTGTCGCATCAAGTTGATGTTGAGCAGCGTAAACCCGTAGGCAGTATTAAGCACCTTGACGCTAACTCATTACATCAACAAGGCCTGTATAGTTGGACTGCGGTTAAAGCACCAAGAGGATTAAACGAAAAAATATTTCATGTGTGGATCCATAACCGTGAAATAGTGGATCGCATTGCATTAAACATCAGTGGTGGGCGAGATCAAGGCTATAGAGCATGGACGCATAAAGTAAACTTCCCAGCAAACTCTGTTGGTAAGTGGCAAGTACACGTTGTTACTGAGTCAGGACAATTGATTGGCCTAACTAAATTTACAGTTACTAAATAGATTGTTTGTTAGCCAAGTTAGTGACTTTTATAACTAGCATTATTATTTCCTGCTATTGAGCGATTAGCTCATTTTAAATAAGGGTTTTTCCCTTGTGTCACTAACACACAAAATATTCGTAAATCGAGCTCTAGCTGGTGGTAGTTTGGCTCCATGTGACAACATAACTGATAAAAGCTTTTGTTGTGGTCTTTTTCTTTAAAGTGGGCGAGCTCGTGGACGACTAAAGCTTTTAGTAATTCTTCTGGTGCGCACAGTAAATCACTATTTATGGCTAAATCGTGTTTGCGGGTTTTTCCCTGCATACGATAGGTGTGTGTGCCTAGTGCGTTAGTCACCATGTCGCCTTGTTTTTTAAATGCGGCGCGGCCAAACGGCGGCGCGTTTTTTAAATAGCGTTTTTTAAGTTCGGTGGCGTATGTGTACAACGACTTGTCATTGGTGATGGTATGGGCATGCGGGTATTTTTTAGTTAAATACGCGCCGTGTTTATCATTATCAATAAGCTGTATAACTTGGCTGACAATTTGCTCTGGGTAGCCAGTAAAGTAGCGTTTAAAATCACTCATTTAATACTTCTGTCGTTAATAAATTAAAAAAGACTCGCTTGGCTGGCTTCCTTTTCGCCAATAAAAGGGCTGAGCACTGGGTGATCGTAACCTAAATCTTCACAAAATGCCCGCGCTAACAATGGGGCTTGGCGGTTATCTGCGGTATGAAAAAATACATACGGGTGTTTGCCTTCATCAAGCCATTGTTTTACTTTTTTAAGCCAAGGTTGGTAATAGCTTTTATAATCGTGCTCTAAATTGGCAATCACAAAGCGAGCCATAGGTTGACTGCCTGTTGCAATTGCATGTACTGGTAGATGCGGCTTTTTTTGCTGGGCATCAATGAGCGCCGCTGTATTAGGTTTGACAGCAAACAGCGCGCGGGTATCCATGGCTATTCGGTTGATGTTGTTTGCAATTAGTAGCTGATTTAACGCAATTTCCGCCGCACCTTTTTTGAAAAACTCAGGATGGCGTACTTCCACGCCATAACTCAAACCTGTGGGCAGTTTTGTAATAAACTGCGCTAATAATGGCAATTGCTGCGGACTAAAACTACTGGGAAGCTGTAACATGATCTGCCCAATATGGGGCAATAATGGTTCAAACAAGTTAAACCAAGCAGTCAGTTCATCATCTACATTTGTCAGTTGCAATTCATGGCTAAAGCGTCGGTGAAATTTAAACGTAAATTTAAAGTCACTATTAACAGCCCCACGCCAGCGGTTTAATGAGTCTACGCTGGGATCAGCATAGAAACTGGTATTGCCCTCAACGGAGTTAAACACCTGAGCGTACTCGTGGAGCATCTCGGCATTTTTGCAGTGACTTGATAATAAATTACCTTTCCACGCGGTACTTGACCACTGCGGACACCCTAAATACAACATAAAATGGTTAACTGATAGTGTGTTTTTGTTAGTGTAACAAATATCTAGAATGACTGAAAATTGAATGCTAACAGGACGCTGCGACGCTCGCATTTTCAAGTAACTTGGGTATAATGCTTCCCCTAAAATGATTTATAAATAGTGGCTTTATCTCCCCAAAAACGTCAAATTCTTAGGGAAAGCGGCTATTAGTCTTACACTGACAGGAATACTATGCGCTCTATATACTGCGGACAGCTAAATAAAACTCACGTAGATCAAGAAGTTGAATTATGTGGTTGGATCAATAAACGTCGTGACCTTGGTGGGTTAATTTTTGTCGATTTACGCGATAGAGAAGGTTTAGTGCAAGTTGTATTCGATCCTGAAGTTGAAGGCTTAATGGATACAGCTAATAAATTACGTCAAGAGTTCTGTGTTCAGCTTAAAGGTGTTGTACGTGCTCGCCCAGAAAGCCAAATCAATAAAGACATGGCCACCGGTGAAGTTGAGATTTTAGGCACTAGCTTAACTATCATCAACCGTTCAGAGCCATTACCACTTGATTTTAACCAAGTGAACTCTGAAGAACGTCGCTTAAAATACCGTTATCTAGACCTTCGCCGCCTAGAAATGAGTGATCGTATTAAGTTACGTGCTAAAGCGAGCAGCTTTGTTCGTCGTTTTTTAGATGAAAACGGTTTCTTAGATATTGAAACACCAGTACTAACTAAAGCAACCCCAGAAGGCGCACGTGATTACTTAGTACCGAGTCGTGTTCACAAAGGTAGCTTTTACGCTTTACCGCAGTCTCCACAGTTGTTTAAACAATTGTTGATGATGTCGGGCTTTGACCGTTACTACCAAATCGTTAAATGTTTCCGTGATGAAGATTTACGTGCGGATCGTCAACCAGAGTTTACCCAAATAGATTTAGAGACTTCATTCATGAGCTCAGATCAAGTACGTGGTATGACTGAGAAAATGATCCGTGAAATGTGGCAGTCATTATTAAACGTTGATTTAGGTGATTTCCCAGTGATGCCTTACGCAGAGGCAATGAGCCGTTTTGGTTCGGACAAGCCTGACTTACGTAACCCGATGGAGCTTATTGACGTTGCTGATTTAGTAAAAGACGTTGAGTTTAAAGTATTCTCTGGCCCTGCCAATGACGAAAAAGGCCGCGTTGCGGTATTAACTGTGCCAGGCGGTGCCGCGCTTTCTCGTAAGCAACTAGATGACTACACTAAGTTTATTGGTATTTACGGTGCGAAGGGTCTGGCATGGATGAAAGTAAACGACCGCGATGCAGGCGCTGAAGGCGTACAATCACCTATCGCTAAATTCTTAAATGAAGAAGTGATCAATGAGCTACTTGCGCGTACTAATGCACAAACGGGTGACATCATTTTATTTGGTGCAGACAAACGCAACACAGTAAATGAAGCGATGGGCGCATTACGTCTTAAGATCGGTGTTGATTTAGAAATCACTAACCTTGATAGCTGGGCACCACTTTGGGTTGTTGACTTCCCAATGTTTGAAGAAGATGACGAAGGCACATTACACGCCGTACATCACCCATTTACAGCACCAAAAGAGATCAGTGCAAGTGAGCTTGAAGCGAACCCTGCAGCGGCTATTTCAGATGCATACGACATGGTATTAAACGGCTACGAAGTAGGTGGTGGCTCTGTACGTATCCATAATGCTGATATGCAAGAAGCTGCATTTAGAATATTAGGAATTGAAGCACAAGAGCAGCAAGATAAATTCGGTTTCTTACTAGATGCACTTAAATACGGCACGCCACCTCATGCAGGTTTAGCATTTGGTCTAGACCGTTTGGTTATGCTACTTTGCGGCACCGATAATATTCGTGACGTAATTGCATTCCCTAAAACAACACAAGCGTCGTGTTTACTGACAGATGCCCCAAGCAAGGCTAATGCGGATTCGCTAACTGAGCTTGCTATCAGTGTTGTTGAAAAAGCAGAAAAGTCAGCAGAATAAGTGATTAATTAGCACTTAATTTTGCAATTGATTTAAAAAACCCTTAGGTGTATGTCTAAGGGTTTTTTTGTGCTTTAATTTATCAGTTAAATAAAATAATAAAGGAATAATATGTCTATTGATGCGACGCTTTTGGGAACAATCATCTTAGTTTTGGTGCCTGTATTTGCGCTTGTTAGTTACTTTTTGGGAAAACGTAAAACAACAACGCCTATTATTGTTGCCGTGATAGGTGGGTTTTTAGGCTTAGTACCTGTGCTTGGGCTTATTTTTATAGCTGTTTTGGCACTTAAGAGTGATTTAGCTAAAGAAGCGGTTTGATGTTTTCACAAAACGATTATTACGATCAGCAATTTGCAAACTGTACGGCTACATCGCAGCGCTTTAGCGACATAGAGTTTGAACAATGCCAGTTTATAGAATGCGACTTTAGTCAAAGCCAATTTAGTAGTTGCCGCTTTATTGATTGCGAGTTTATGAACTGCAACTTGAGTGACTTAAGTTGGAACTACAGCTCACTAGAAGAGGTGAGTTTTAAAAGTTGCAAGTTAAACAGCATTGTTTGGGGGCAAGTCAACTGGCCGCAATTGGCATTAACCGCGCCTGTCAGCTTTAAAAGCTGTGAGTTAAGTCATAGCTCTTTTTTTGAATCGCAGCTAAAAGCCTTAACGATGACAGACTGTTTTGCTAAAAATGTTGATTTTAGACATGCTAACTTGGCCGCGAGTGATTTTACTGGCACAGATTTTAGAGATAGCCTATTTCATCAAACTAACCTTAATAAAGCTAATTTTGTTGGTGCGAGTCAGTTTAATATTGATATAAAAAATAATGAAGTGAGTAATGCCAAGTTTGAGCGGCTTGAAGCGTTAAGCTTATTAACTGGTTTAGATATCGAGTTGGTAGATTAGCCGTTATTTCACGGCTAATCTTGTGCAAAATTAGCAGGCAGGGCCATTTTTGTTCCGTGCACTGGCAAGTGCTCTGGCAATTTCGAGTAGTGCAGGGGTAATATCACTTGCACCTTCTTTGATAAGTTTTGATACATCACCTGATGAATACAGGCTATCGCGTGGTGATTTAATGCCAAGCTCTCGCACAAAGTCCTTGGTTTTACCTGTACTACCGGTTTCAATAAATTTAAAAATAATACGTTCGTTATTACTTTTTGGCTCGGCTTGTAATACCGCGATTTCGTCTTTGTAAGCTTCAATTCGCCCTTGTAAGATGTCGATGCGTTGTTCAATGCTGCTATATGATTTCATGGCTACTTTCTAGATAAACGTAAATATTACCGTCATTATCGCATATATTTTTAATTAATTTTAACTTTGCTGAAAGTAAGGGGTTTTACCTGACCCTAAGTCATATACAAATTACACTAAAAAAATTAAACTCATTGTAAATTAAATAAAAATTATAAAGATCATACGATGTTCCACACTTTACAATCCCTCGTAGTATTTGTTTTATTTAGCTTAAGTACCCTGAGCTATGCCAATAATGAGGTGATCGTTGATAAAAACCGCGACCGTGCTATTGCGATAAATATCGCATTGCCAAGTAATGGATTAAGTTGCAGTGAACAAAACAAATGCCCAGTGGTTTTCATTAACGCCGGTTATGGTATCTCTCATACTGACTATCAATTTGCTGCTGATATTTTTACCAGCAGAGGCTATTTAACCATTGCCGTTGCTCATGAATTAAAAGGCGATCCTGCACTGGATCCTAACCAGCCTTATATGGCAACGCGCATGGAAAATTGGCACCGAGGTGTCGTGACCCTCAAATTCTTAGTGAATGAGTTGAACGTTCGCTACCCAGCGTATGACTTTAGCCAGTTAACGTTATTTGGTCATTCCAATGGCGGTGATATCTCAGCGCTTTACGCGGCAATCTACCCAAACGAAGTGAGTGCAGTGATCACCTTAGATCATCGCCGTATGTTATTGCCACGTAATAAAAATATACTTGTGCTGACATTGCGCGGCAGTGATTATCCAGCTGATACGGGAGTTTTATATAAAAAAGACGAACTTACCCGTTTCCCTGTGAAGCAGGTTTTTTTAACTAATGCACGACACAATGATATGTTCGATGCTGGCCCTATCGAGTTACTCAATAAGATGAAAAGACATTTAAGTGAGTTTTTGGCTGAGCAATGAATAGATAAGTAGTTTATAAGGAGTGAATTAACAATGAAGTGTTTTTTGCAAGGAAGCATAATTTTTTTACTTTTAGTTACGTTTATGCCCTATGTTGAGGCAAGGGAGGCTGATTCAACAACGGGACTACATGTAACAATTGATGTAAAACCCGATGGCAATCTTATTGTCACGGAGCAGTTTGATATAACAGCAGGTGGTTACATATTTAAGCATGGTATTTTTAGACGGATCCCATTGTTACTTAAGGGGCGTTATGGCGGTGAATACTTAGCTGGCTTCAAAATGCTAAGTGCTCAGTTAAATAATACATCAACACCTTACCAAGCAACCATTTCAAATGGGAAGGCAATTATAAAAGTAGGTGATCCCGAAAAAGAGTTAGATTATGGACCTGCAAGCTTTGTTATTACTTATCAACTATCAGATGAAATTCGATTTTTTCAAAATTATGATGAATTATATTTTAATGCCATTCCTCATCAATGGGCAACTTCAATAGATAAGTCAACGGTTGTAGTTAACCTGCCTGAACAAACAAAAGCTTTGAAATACAAAGCCTATACCGGCTTTTACAAAGAGAAAGAAGAAAATTACATTGTTGAAAATCCAGAACAAAATCAATTTAGATTTACGCCGACGCAAGAGTTAGGTCTTGGGCAAGGGATGACAATTGTTCTCGCACTGCCTAAAGGTATAATCGATCAACCTTCGGTATTTTATTTTATATTCTTACTGGATTTTTTAGAGTGGATTTTGTTAATCACGTTTGTGGCTACAGTGGGCAGTTTTGTTTATTGGTCTTGGCGTAAGGTTGGCATTTATCCAGATGAAAATATCAAAACTTCAGATACTATAGATGTGCCCAGCGAGATAAGTCCTGCAATAATTAATTACATATTAAACCACGCAATTTTTTCAAATAGTACAATGAGAGATTTAACTTCTGCCAGCACTCACTTAGCTATTAAAGGCTATCTAGACATAAAATATGAATACCTGCCCGATGATAGTGGTATCAAAGAAGGCTCATTTTATACCCATACATTAACATTATCACTTAAGACAAACCTACCAAACACCTCTTTACCAAAAAATGAACAATGTATTCTCGATTGGGTTATTAAGCAGGGGGGGAGTTACCAAGTTAGCCGTGAAAATAGAAAGAAAAATCGAGAACTCTTTAAACTTTTTTCTAGTGCGATTAGCAAAGATTTAAAAGCGACAAGTATTTTCACGTGGAATATTAAATACACACTTTTTACTGTTGCTCTGTCGTCGGTATTTGTTGGCTTACAATTGATATTTGGCGTTTCAGATTGGACTGATATTCTGTGGGGACCGCTTGTTATTCTTATGACTGCTCCTGTGGGCATTATATGGTTGGCCATTTACGAAAGTATTTTTGAGGACACTGATGAGGATGTTGAGCCACAGTGGGGAAAAAAAGGGCTTACTTATATGCATTACATGGCTTCCTTGGATGTGGCTTCTTTGTAGTTTTTTACCTTTGTTGTCGATCTCGATGGCTTTTTTATTGTTACTTAGTATAACTGCATTATCTTTAAATCGCGGCCCCTCCAAATACGGGAAGCCGTTACTGGTGAGTTCAATGCAAATACGCAAATATATATCCGCTAAAAAACTGCCTGAAGACGATCTATTGCTCACTGAAACTGAATATGAGCAATTTTTACCTTATGCAATTTCGCTTGATTTAGATGATGAATGGTGTACTCGATTTGATGAAGTTCTGAGGTTTAAAAGAGGGCAATTTAGAAAACAAAAAAGACGCAAAAAGAAGAAAATTTCTGGATCCCCTAACCCTTATAGATATACACCGTTGTGGTTTTCAGGTAGCTTTTCTGATCAGAGTGAATTTCTTAATAGTGTAGATGGTATGAGTTATTCAGCTTTAGGGAGCTCAAGTGTTTCATCCTCTATGTCGAGTTCAGGCTTCTCCACTGGTGGCGGTTTTTCTGGCGGAGGTGGCGGTGGAGGTGGCGGTGGGGGGTGGTAGGCAAATGATAGTAACACTAAATTTTAGGTTTATAAATCAAATGCCTAACTGGAAAGTTAGCTGTTAATCTAGCAACTCACTGACGATCAATGGATTATTATGTAGCGTTTTATGAACCGGGCATTTGTCGGCTATTTCCAACAGGCGCTGACGTTGTTCGTTTGTTAAATCACCCACTAGGGTGATTTTTCGCGTGATGGCTTCAAGCTTATCCGTTTGCTCGCAGTTATCGCAATCATTGTGATAGTCTCGAGTGTGGTCCAACTCTACCTTGACGTGATCTAGTGGCAAGTTTTTACGGCTTGCATACATACGTAAAGTCATCGCGGTGCATGCGCCAAGGCCTGCCAATAAGTGATGATACGGATCGGGTCCTAAATTACTGCCGCCGACTTTAATAGGTTCATCTGCAAGCCAAGTGTGATCTTTGGTGCTGACATGCTGAGTAAATACATGGTCTTTTTCTTCAACTAATACGTTGCCGTTGGTCAGTTTGGCACTGTATTGGCTGTTATCAAAATCCACATAACGTTTTGCCCATGACGCTATAACGTCTGCTGCGTAATCGGCATCGTCTTTGTTAGTGAGTAGGTGGTCGGCGTTATCTAAACTAATAAAGCTTTTTGGATGTTTAGCGCTGGCGTAAATTTTTTCGGCTTCTGAAATATTTACAGTGGCGTCGATTGGGGAATGCATTACTAATAATGCACGTTTTAACTTGCTAATATGACTACGGTCATAATTAGCAATGTCGTCTACAAATTGCTTTTTAATTGTAAACTCGCGACCAGCTAAGTTGACTTTTGCTTCCCCTTTATTGTTGATCTCGTCTAAATGAGCGGCAAAGTTGTGAGCAACGTGCTGGGCATCTGATGGAGCGCCAATGGTGGTAATGGCTTGTACTTCAGAAATATGTTCAGCAGCTGCAAGTACCGCCGCGCCACCTAAGCTGTGGCCAATTAATAACTGGGGGGCTTTAAAATGCTCGCGCAGATGATCCGCGGCTGCGATTAAATCTTGGATATTTGATGAAAAGTTGCTGTTAGCAAAATCACCATCACTGTTACCAAGGCCTGTAAAATCAAAGCGTAATACCGCAATGCCTTGTTGAGTGAGAGCGCGGCTAATTCTACTGGCAGCGGCAATATCTTTACCGCAGGTAAAGCAGTGGGCGAATAGGGCGTAAAATTTAACCTCACTGGCGGGTGACTCTAATTGTCCGGCAAGGGTTAATTCACCACTTTTAAATGTTACCTTTTGTCGCATGAAATGTGCCTTACTGTTGATAGAAAGAGGAGATTATTTAAGAGTAGACCATTTTAATAACGGTTTGATTTCAATTTGATTTTATCATTTTGCAGAATAAACGAATGTTGATCTGTATCAAAGCTTGGTTTGTCACTAATCTAGAGAGGACATAAGTCCTTATGTTTTTTAGACTATTTTATTATGCTCGCGCAGCGCAACAATGAAGCAACTGCTATGATTAGCAAAGGCTTTTGACAACTTAATTCATTGGATACGAACATGCAACTACCTACCGTCGATTATAAAGCGAGTGATGCGGCCGCTCAATTTGTTGAGTCTCTTAGAAACACCGGCTTTGGTGTTTTGAAAAATCATCCTATCCCACAGTCATTGGTTGAATCAATTTATAAAAATTGGCAGGATTTTTTTAATTCTGAGCAAAAACATGCGTTTTTATTTTCTAAAGACACCCAAGATGGTTATTTCCCGCCATCAGTCTCGGAAGTTGCAAAAGGTTTTACAGTAAAAGACATTAAAGAATACTTTCATGTTTATCCAAAAGGTCGTGTGCCAGCAGAATTAGAAGCAGATATTCGAGAATATTATCGTTTAGCTAATGAGTTTGCAGCAACATTATTAAGTTGGGTACAAGCAGAGGCACCGGCGGATGTACGTGCTAAATTTTCGATTGATTTAAAAGACATGATTGCGAACTCTGAGCAAACCTTGTTACGTATATTACATTACCCACCAATGACAGGTGATGAAGAGCCTGGGGCAATTCGTGCCGCTGCGCATGGTGATATTAATTTGCTAACAGTGCTACCAGCCTCGAATGAGCCTGGTTTACAAGTACAAAAAACCGATGGCGGTTGGTTAGATGTGCCATGTGATTTTGGCAGTTTAATTATTAATATTGGTGACATGTTGCAAGAAGCATCGGGTGGCTATTTTCCATCAACGATTCACCGAGTCATTAATCCTACGGGTAAAGCGTCGACTAAATCGCGTATTTCGTTACCGTTATTTTTACACCCGCGACCTGATGTTGTGCTTTCTGAGCGTTATACCGCAGATAGTTACTTACAAGAGCGCTTGCGCGAATTAGGTGTTAAGTAATTAAAATATTGGATAACAACTCCTATTTTATAAAAACGGCCATTGTGCCGTTTTTTGTTTTTAGACATGCCTAGGCAATAATTTTTAAAGTTTAAGCGTATGGGAGCGGCGCAAAAGTTAATATTCAATGCATTATTGGTCACGATCGGTATAATGCGCGCAACTGGCCACTTTGGCCTTATTTAAAAGAGAGTTTATATGAGTTTTGATGGGTTAGGTTTATCACAGTCTTTAGTTAATGCAGTTTTAGAAAAGGGCTATGAAACGCCAACACCAATTCAGGCTCAAGCTATTCCAGCGATCATTGAAGGTCGTGATGTAATGGCCGCAGCTCAAACCGGGACGGGTAAAACAGCGGGTTTTACATTACCGCTTATTGAATCTTTATCTAAAGGACAAAAAGCGAAGAGCAACCAAGTGCGCGCGTTAATTTTAACACCAACTCGTGAGCTGGCATTACAAGTGAGCGAAAATGTTGAAGAGTACGCGAAACACTCTAATATCAGCTCATTTGTTGTTTATGGTGGTGTGAAAATAAATCCGCAAATGCAAATGCTTCGTAAAGGTGTGGATATTCTAGTTGCAACACCTGGTCGCTTGATTGACTTACATAATCAAAATGCGTTGAAATTCGATAACCTCGAAGTATTAGTGCTAGATGAAGCGGACCGTATGCTTGATATGGGTTTTATTCACGATATAAAGCGTATTATTAGTAAGTTACCAACTAAACGTCAAAATCTCATGTTTTCTGCTACTTTCTCAGATGAAATTCGTGCATTAGCGAAAGGCTTGATCAATGATCCCGTTGAGATTTCAGTGGCAGCAAAAAATACCACCGCAAAAAGTGTTAGCCAGTGTGTTTACGCCGTAGATAAAGCGCGTAAAACAGCTTTATTAAGTCATTTGATCCGTAGTAACGATTGGCAACAAGTGTTGGTTTTTAGTCGTACAAAGCACGGCGCTAACCGTTTAGTTAAACAATTAGAGCGTGATGATATCGTCGGCGCGGCTATTCATGGTAACAAGTCACAAGGCGCACGTGTTAAAGCGCTTGACGGTTTTAAAAGTGGTGAAGTTCGTGTGCTAGTGGCAACTGACATTGTTGCTCGTGGTTTAGACATTGTTGAATTACCACATGTTGTGAACTACGATTTACCTAATGTATATGAAGATTATGTTCACCGTATTGGTCGTACAGGTCGTGCGGGTGCATCAGGCCATGCGATTTCATTTGTAACAACTGAAGATGCGGTTGATTTATACGGTATTGAGCGTTTTATTGGTGAGCTAATTCCACGTGCCGAAGAAGACGGTTTTGAGCCTGTTAACCCAGTCGCAGAGCGTGCATTAGATGCTCGTCCGTTGCCAGCTAAAAAGCCTAAGAAAAAGCAGCCTTTTAACAAGCCTAAATCGGACAGTAAAAAACCAAATAGCAATGGTAGCGGCACGGGCCCACGTCGCGGTGGTTCAGGTAAAAAACCTGATGCGAATAAAGCCACTGGTGATCAAGCGCAAAACCCGTGGGCTAAACGTCAATCAGTGAGTGGTTCTGGCCAACGCCGTCGTCGTCCAAACAATGTTGGTTCACAAGGTAATTCGTAAAATTACCTTGATAAGCTAAAGATAAAAGCGCGCGATTTATGCGCGTTTTTTTATATTGCGATGAGTGCATTAACCGCTAAACCAATGAATAAAGTAACGGTGACGCTTAACAAAGTGCCTAGCATTACATACTCAGTGAGTTTTTTGTCTTTACTGGCACTTAAATCACCAAAGCGAAATACAGATTTTGCCGCGAGTAAAAACCCCACTCCTGCAAATTGGTCCAGCAAAATAAATGTCAGCATTAATACGCGTTCAAGCATGCCGATACTTTGCCCTGCGGCGGGTAAACTGCCCGTAGTGCTAAACCCTGCCGTTAGTCGCTCCAACATCATTCGAATAAATACCGCGCTTGGATTCAAAACCAGTAAATAGCCGCATAGCAGCCATAAGGTGCTGGGAGTAATCAGCCATTGCCATACAATTGTAAAAAACTCACTATTATCACTTAACCACATAGTCAGTATGAGTATGACGAGTAAATGAGCAAGTTGATCAACGATAAAAGGCACGACGCCTTTGCTTGAATACGACTTTGCTAAATCAATGAGATAGTGTGTCACAATGATAATAGCCGTTGCGCTACTAATACGTAGAATATCTTGCCAGCCAAAACTAAACTCCCACCACGTGATAATTGCAGCTGCGGTTATGCCATGTACTAACACATGCAAGTATAGTTTTTTAGCCCGAAAATGGCGGTTATTACGATTGTTGACCCAACTCATCGGCTGCCAGTAAAAATCAGCCAATAGATGGCCGATAATTAAGGCGCTTAACAATACGGTAAAACTCATTGCGCTGCTCCTGCAAGGCTTTGTATGATGGTTTTTTCGGCGTACAGTAAAAATCGCTCGATTAATTGATAGTGTGCAAGATTAAGTAATTTAGTGACATTTTCACGGCTTGTTTTTAAATGCTTAGCAAGTTCACTATGTTGGTTATTTTGCATAGTTAAATACACGTAGAGCGCGTTTGCTTGTTTTTGCGTCATTTTAGTCAGTAGCGTATCAGCAAAAGCAAGATTAAGTGTTAATCCTTCATCAGCGGGCTCAATAATGCTATTAAATATGAAACGTTGATTGTGTATTTCATCAAGGCTGCGACCCGATAAAGTAAATGCAGAGCCGGTAGCTGTTTTAATATCCGCTCTGGCATTATCTATTTCACCTATTGCTAAGCTTTGGCGAATTTCATAGCCGCTCGCCTTTAAATGTAAATACAATAAAATAGCAATACTGCAAACGTGCTCAGGTTGGTTTACTTGCAGTTGAAATGCATCGCCTCGATAAATAATGCTCTGATTCTGCTTACCTTCAGTAATTGCACGCAAGCTTTGATCGAGCTGATAGAGCATTGCATCGTAGTCATGCTTGGGAATATGTTGTGATTTGATCACATCACCGCTGATCACCGCAATCATAAATGTCCTAACTTAGTTACATATAAAAATGTAACCAATACTGGTTACATAATGCTATGTAACTAATTTAGGTTACTTACGCGATAAATGCAAGGTCTTAAGTGGACGTAGGTATGTTACAGTAGGGTGATAATCAAAAGGAATAATGCATGAAGCAAGAAACACACAGTTTAGCAAGCTCAAAACCTAAGGTAGGTATTTTTGTTGATGTACAAAATATTTATTACACCTGTCGTGAAAGTTACCGCAAAAACTTTGATTACAATGCGTTTTGGGCACAGATCAGCCGTGACTACGATATAGAATGTGCGATTGCGTATGCTATTTATCGAGGTGATGAAAAGCAATCTCAGTTTCAGAATATTCTGCGGGCGATTGGTTTTGAGGTGAAACTAAAGCCATTTATTCAACGTAAGGACGGCAGTGCAAAGGGGGACTGGGATGTAGGAATTACAATTGATATGCTAGAGCAGGGGAAAAATTTAGACCGCGTAGTTTTACTCTCCGGAGATGGTGATTTTGCGCTGTTACTTGGCCACTTGCAGCATAATTATAATGTACCTGCCGATGTGTACGGCGCTGATAAACTGACTGCAGAAGCATTGAAACAAAGCGCAGAGCATTTTTACTGCATTGATGACACTTTATTATTGTAATGTAAGTATAGAATTCTTAACTCCATGTTAAATATTTTTGACTTGATTGCTGTGTGAAGCTATAGTTATTGATGTTAATTATTTTTAACATTGAGTTGGCTTTACTTTACATTGTTGGAGGGGATATGAGTTACACACAAAAATCACGATTACTAGAAGTGGCTATTACATTTGTTGTCTTGTTTAACTATCTGCAAGCTGTGCTGTCGATGACTCCAGAAGCGCAAATGGATCCATCACTTGCCAGTGGTTTGTTGATAAAACTTGTGATTCAAACGGTGGTTATGCTTGTTGTCATGCATAGTATTTTGGCTGCATTTAACAGCAAGTATGCAAATCGGGCGAAAGATGAACGAGAGCAGGCTATTGCACTAAAGGCTAAAAGTGTGAGCTTGTTTATTTTACAATTAGGCGTGGTTAATGCTGTATTTGCTTTATTAGTCAATACTGTATATCCAATACCTATGAGTCCTGTACACCAGTTGGTGATTGCTGCATTACTGAGTGAAATCATTGGAGGGGCTGTGGAAGTATGGCTATTGCAAAGGGGTTAAAATGGCAAAGTTAGCAATTAGCAATTCAATCCGTACATTGAGATTTCAACATGATGAAATGACACAGCAACAATTAGCAGATGCTGTGGGGGTTACACGCCAAACCATAGCTGCAATTGAAGCTGCAAGATATTCCCCGTCGTTGGAGGTTGCTTTTAAAATAGCGGTTGTTTTTAATCAGCCTCTAGAAAAAATATTCCAATATAAGCAGTGATTCTTTACTAAATTATTGTTTTAGGTAAACTGGTACAACATTACACAGCGTATTTTAAGCCATTAGCCATTTATTTGTCCCTTTAAAATAAATGGCTAAATCATTATTTTAGGTATTGATTTAGGTAATTATGTCACTTTTAAGCTTTATTCTTTATGTTGAAAAATAGTTGCTACTAATTTAGTGGATTTTAATTATTTATTTAATTCAGTCAATTAGAGATAAATATGGGATATATGTGAATTTTTATAAAAAATATAATGACAACGCTGTCATTTGTTGTGTAACATTAATTCAACATGGGTTGAGGGTGAATCGCATTAAGATAATAAAAAAAGGTGCGATTAATACAAATATTAAACGAAGGTTAGAGGTCGTTAAATGATGGCTAAGAGTGCGAATGAGGACCAATTGTTTATTGGTATCGATGGTGGCGGAACTAAGTGCCGTGCAACTATATACTCTACACAACATGGGGTATTAGGAACTGGTCTAGGTGGCCCCGCGAATCCATTACATGGGTTAGAGCGCACATTAGAGTCAATAATGGTATCTACACAACTGGCTATGCGTGATGCCGGTTTACAGTTAGAAACTATTCACCAAATCTATGCTGGCTTAGGGTTAGCAGGCGTTAATTTACCAAGTTTGTATGAAAAAATAACAGAATGGGAACATCCATTTAAACAAATGTTTTTAACTACAGACTTACATACGGCATGCATCGGCGCTCATGAAGGCGGTGATGGGGCCGTTATTATTACGGGCACTGGCTCATGTGGCTTTTCACATGTCAAAGGGCAATCGGTGAACTATGGTGGTCACGGTTTTGCTTTAGGCGATAAAGGGAGCGGCGCTTGGATGGGGCTTGAGGCTATTAAAGCGGTGCTAGTTGAGCTAGATGGTTTAGGTCCGCAAACAGCTTTGACTCCAGTAATAAAGAATCATTTTAATGCAATAAATGCAATGGATATAGCAGAGCAAATGGCAGGGCAGCCGTCCAGCAGTTATGCTAAGCTTGCTCGCTATGTTTTTGATGCGGCGCACCAAGGTGACGTGATTGCATTGGCTATCGTAAAAGATGGCGCAGCCTACGTGAGTCAATTAGCACATCGTTTATTAGAAAATAATCCACCACGTTTATCTATGATTGGTGGTCTTGCTGAGCCATTAAATAAATGGCTTGATCCTGAAATTGCAAAACTGGTCGAAATCCCAAAACAACCGCCAGAAATGGGGGCTATTTACTTTGCCCAGCAATCGGTACTTGAACAAGATCAAAAGGTAGCCTTGTAATGAAAACCTTCTATCGCGCTACGCGCTTATTTACCGCAGAAAACTTTGTTGATAACGCATTATTTAGTGTTGAAAATGGTGTATTTAAGCTTGAAGAAACAACTACTGAGTCAGTAATAGAGCTAAATGGTCTTGTTGCCCCCGGTTTTATTGACGTTCAAGTCAATGGCGGTGGTGGAGCATTTTTCAACGCACAGCAAAACACTGATTGCTTAGACCGTATCGCAAAAGCACATGGGAAATTTGGTACAACTGCACTGATGCCAACGTTAATTACAGATAAAGTTGAAATCATGCAAGCCGCCGCAGATGCAACGGCGCAAGCTATCAGTGAAGGTGTTCCGGGAGTATTAGGTATTCACTTTGAAGGCCCGCATTTATCTTTTCCAAAAAAAGGCACTCATAGTGAACAATTTATTCGCCCGATCAGCGAGCAAGAGTTTGCCATTTATGCTCGTCAAGATTTAGGCATCAAAATGGTCACCTTGGCGCCAGAAAACGTCAGTATTGCCGATGTTGAGCGTTTAGTTGCGTGTGGTGTGAAAGTATCACTCGGTCATACAAATGCCGATTATCAAACAACTATCGCTGCACTTAATGCCGGCGCTGATGGCTTTACGCATTTATACAATGCTATGTCGCCATTTACATCGCGCGAGCCAGGTGTTGTTGGTGCCGCACTTTGGCATGATAACAGTTGGTGTGGATTGATTGTTGATGGCCACCATGTGCACCCTCTATCTGCGCAGTTAGCAATTCGTACAAAGCAACGTGGCAAAATTATGTTGGTTACGGATGCAATGCCACCTGTGGGCACTGATGATATGGAATTTGATTTCTTTGATGGGCGAAAAGTAATTCGTACCGGAGATAGATTAAATTCAAGCACTGGCGAATTAGCGGGCAGTGTTTTAGATATGGCAAGCGCTGTGCGCAACACTGTTAATACTTTAGATGTTAGCCTAAGCGAAAGCTTACGGATGGCTGCATTGTATCCGGCACAATATTTGAACCTCAAGAACAAGGGACGTTTACTTGATGGCTTTGATGCTGACTTTGTCGTGCTCGATGAACAGCAGTATGTCAAAGCAACTTATATTGCTGGAATTGCAATCTAACGTTTCCCTGGAAAAAACCCCGCCGTTGTATCGCGGGGCTTTTTTGTTTTAAGAGTAAAATAAAATGACAACAACACACAGCGAAAAACCGGTTAAAAAGCGTCTAGCATCACTGGATGCTTTACGTGGTATGGATATGTTTTGGATTTTGGGGGGGCAATCTATTTTTGCCGCTTTATTTGTCTTAACAGGCTGGACAGGCTGGAAAATTTTTGAAGCACATACTGTACATAGTGCTTGGCATGGTTTTACATTTTACGATTTAATTTTTCCATTATTTATCTTTTTATCGGGCGTGGCGATGGGGCTCGCACCAAAGCGTATTGATCACCTATCATGGGATGAGCGCAAAGTTTACTACCGTAAAGCGGTTAAGCGTTTACTGTTATTATGTTTATTAGGAATAATGTACAACCACGGGTGGGGAACTGGTATTCCTTTAGCGTTAGATGAAATTCGCTACACCAGTGTACTTGGGCGCATTGCTATCGCATGGTTTTTTTGTGCCATGTTAGTGTGGCATACCAGTATTCGCACCCAAGTATTTACTGCCATCGGTTTATTAATTGGTTATTGGATTCTACTGTGTTTTATCCCAGTGCCCGGTGGTATAGCAGGGGATTTGAGTGCGCAAGGCAGTTGGAATGCGTGGTTTGATACACACTTTTTACCCGGTATTAGCTATCAAAATCGACCTGTCGATCCTGAGGGCGTATTATCGAGCTTTCCTGCCATTATAAATGCCATGATTGGTGTGTTTGTAGGGCAACTTGTTAGCAGAGCACAGCAAATTGGCGAATGGAAAACAGCAGGGATCTTATTTATTGCCGGCGTAATTAGTGTCTGCCTTGGTTGGTTGTGGGATCTTCAATTCCCGGTTAATAAAGAGTTATGGACGAGCTCTTTTGTACTTGTCACTGTAGGTTGGAGCGCTATATTACTTGCTGTATTCTATGCTTTAGTTGATATTTTAAATGGTCAAAAACTAGCTTACCCATTCGTTATAATTGGCGCAAATTCAATTATCATCTATCTAGCGTCTAGTTTAGTCGATTGGGCTTTTATTAGTCGTAGTGTATTCGGTGGCTTTATTAATGCAGTTCCTGAGCTTTGGCAACCATTGCTTAGCGTTACTGCTTTGTTACTAGTACAAATCCTTGTTTTACACTGGATGTATAAGCGTAAAATATTTGTTAGCGTATAAAACGCACAACTAAAAACAGTAAAAATAATTTTTTTATTCACTTTTACTTTACAAACTAAAATGAAATGGTAATAATGACAGCGTTGTCATAATGGTATTGGCCAAACAGTGTATCCCTGTTTGGTTTGATCTAAGGCCCAATTCGATTGCACGTGGAATTGGGACTTAGATCCCATTTTTTCATCAACTAATTTAATAACTGAGCAAACAAATATGCAAATAGTAATTTTAAATGATGCAGCAGCAGTAGCTGCATATGGCGCAAATATTTTCGCAGCCCAATTACAAAAAAAACCAACGTCAGTGCTCGGTTTAGCAACGGGCTCTACGCCAGTTGCGTTATACCAACTATTAATTGCTAAAAATAAAGCGGGTGATATTTCATTCTCACAAGCGACAACGTTTAACTTGGACGAGTACTTAGGTTTAACGGGTGAGCACCCACAAAGTTACCGCTATTTTATGAACGAGCAACTATTTAATCATGTTGATATCAATAAAGAGAATACCTTTGTACCACCTGGCGATGCAGTAAATCCAATCACTGCATGTAAAGAATATGAAAATAAGATAGCCGCAGCGGGTGGCGTTGATGTGCAATTATTAGGCATTGGCCGTAATGGTCATATTGGCTTTAATGAACCTTCATCAGGGCTGTGTTCACGTACTCGCGTAAAAACGCTAACTAAAGCAACTGTTGATGATAATGCGCGTTTTTTTGCCGCGGATGAATATCAACCCCATTTATCAATAACCATGGGTATTGGCACAATTTTAGAAGCGAAAAAAGTTGTTTTACTTGCTACCGGTGAAAATAAAGCCGATGCAGTTCATGCCATGATTGAAGGGCCATTAATGGCTAAATGTCCGGCATCTGCGCTTCAGCTGCATAAAGATGCTGTGATTGTGATTGATAAAGCAGCAGCAAGTAAACTTGACGATTTAGAGTTTTATCAGCATATCGAAGCAGAAAATCAAAAATTACAGGCTCATTTAGCTACATTGTAATTGTAAAAAGAATTTATTGTGTGTTCAAAAAAGTCCGTAAGGGCTTTTTTTTTGCCTTTTTATCAGTGGCTAACAATTGGGTTTGGCCGAGTGTTGTGGTAGTTTTAGCCATCTAAATAATAAAAAGGACGAGCATGCTTAATTACTCCGCAATGTCGTTAAATCGAGCATCAAATTTACGTAAAGAGCCAAATTGGTTAGCAGCTCAAGTCAATGAGCAAAGCCGCTGGCTATTGGTGAAAAACAGTCAAACCTTATTTGATAGTAATAGTTATGTAGTGACATTTTTGAGCTTCGCAACGGTGCGTAATTTAGATTTATCTGAGGCGATATTCTTAGGTTTAGATGAGCAGCAAACGAGCCATTTTGCACTTGATGTTAGCCAATTAGATGATGCGCTAGTCACACAGTTGATTGGCAATGCTGAGTTTGTTGATATTCGCCGTTATGGGGTGAATGTTGCGCTTGAACAAGGCTCAATGGCAGCCCTCGCGCGAGGTTTGTGCTACTGGCATGCAACACATTGTTTTTGCGGACGATGCGGCAGCAAAAATATGCTTGTCGAAGCAGGCCACTCGCGTTTATGTAGCAACGAGCAATGTAAACACCAAACATTTCCACGCACAGATCCTGCGGTGATCATGGTGGTAACGCGTACTTTCGCCGATGGTATTGAGCGCTGTTTATTGGGTCGCCAAGCTGTATGGGCGCCGGGTATGTATTCATCTTTAGCGGGTTTTGTTGACCCCGGTGAAAGCCTTGAACAAGCGGTTGCACGGGAAGTGATGGAAGAGGCTGGTATTGTCGTTGGCAATGTTCGTTATATTGCCTCACAACCTTGGCCGTTCCCTTCATCAATTATGCTAGGTTTTATAGCGGAAGCCGTCACTGAAGATATTCACGTTGATAAAGACGAGCTTGATGATGCCCAGTGGTTTAGCCGAGAAGAAATAAAAAGCTTTGGTAATTGGCATGACGAAGGTACCCATCTAAAGTTACCTCGCACCGACTCTATATCACGGTATCTAATTGACCACTGGTGTAATTTAAACGATTAAGCATTTTTTAATGCAAGTTTTGATGACATATTTTTAAGGATTAATCATGACGACAAGTAATAAAAATACGCAGTTAGTCAGTGCAGGACGTAAAAAAGCCTATACTCATGGCGTTGTTAACCCTGTTGTACAACGTGCGTCAACCATTGTGTTTGACTCTGTGGCTGAGCTTAAGGATGCGGCAAAAAAACGGGGTGATAAAACGTTATTTTATGGGCGCCGTGGTACTACTACACATTTTGCACTGCAAGAAGCAATTACTGAATTGGAAGGCGGAGAAGGCTGCGCATTGTACCCATGCGGAGCAGCGGCAATTAGTAGTGCATTACTGGCTTTTGTGAAAGCTGGCGATCATATTTTAATGGTTGATAATGCTTATGAACCAACCCGTGATTTTTGCGATAAAATTTTAGCTGGCTTTGGTGTTGAAACTACCTATTATCCACCAACAATTGGCGCAGATATTAAAACGCTGATCAAAGAAAATACCAAGGTGTTATTTTTAGAATCACCAGGCTCTATCACCATGGAAGTACAAGATGTACCGGCAATGGTTGCCGTTGCTAATGAACACGGCGTGATGACCATGCTTGATAATACCTACGGTAATGGCTTGCATTATCGCCCATTAGAGCACGGTGTTGATATTAGCATTCAAGCGGCGACTAAATATATTGTTGGTCATTCTGACGTGATGATGGGCGTTGCGGTTGCAAATAAAAAATATTGGCCAAGATTACGGGAGCAATCTTACTTACTTGGTCAGTGTACCTCTGCGGATGATGCTTATTTAGCACTTCGGGGGTTACGTACTATGGCTGTGCGTTTAAAGCAGCATGAGAAAGCCGCAATTGAAGTGGCAAGCTGGTTAGAGCAGCATCCATTAGTTGATCATATTCGTCACCCCGCTTTTGAGAGTTGCCCAGGCCATGAGTTTTTCAAACGTGACTTTGATGGCAGCAATGGCTTATTTTCATTTGTAATGAAAGAAGGTAATCAAGAGGCGATTGATGCTTTTTTAGATAATCTAGAGCATTTTAAAATGGGCTTTTCATGGGGGGGATTTGAGAGTTTAGTGACCGCTAATTTAACGATGAAAGGTCTACGCTCAGCGACAGGATGGCAGTTGGGCCCGGTGATCCGCCTACATATTGGTCTTGAAGATGTTGATGATCTAATTACTGATTTAACACAGGCATTGGACGTATATAAGCAACATTTATAAGCGTTTGCTTGTTACATTTTAATCTATTGTTACAGAGCTCACCATTCGGTGGGCTTTTTTTTGCTAGTAATTCAACACGTTTGCACTTAGTGTAAGCTGTATATCAATTAAATAGGAATACCTGTGTCACAATTACACCCACAGCGATTATTAAACATTGCCCAGTTTGAATTGGTAAGGTTATTTTTGACTAAACGTGGCTTGCTGGCTGTTGCTGCTTTTGCAATTTGTTGGTTACTCATTTTACGTTATCCAATTGGTCAAGCGGTAAGTTTGATCAGCTCTCCCGAGATAGCCGAATTAGCACAGCAAGTGTTTGGTGCTATAGGATTAAGTAAATTGCTCGATTGGCCTGAGGCTGAGCTTGCCATGTATTGGTTAATTGCATTATACAGTTTCCCCAGTTTTTGCTTATTTTTATGCAGTGACCAACTCGTTGGTGATAAGCAGCGAGGCACGCTTAGATTTTTATCTTTAAGAGCGACCCGTAACGAAATGCTATTTGGTCGGTTTTTAGGGCAAGTGTTTATTTTGGCCGCGCTGTTAATTGTGACCTTAGTAGCGGCTGTCGCGGTAATGGCATTTCGTGAGCCGGCATTATTAATGACGGGGCTTAGTCGCAGTTTCATGTTGTTCTGTTACCTTTTAATAGCCGTTTTACCCTTTATAGCACTGATGACTTTATTAAATACCTTTGCGCGTTCGGCACGTTTAACCGTGGTGCTGGCCGTGTTATTTTTTGCTGGCGGAAATATTGTTGTTGGTCTATTGAGTTGGCAAATTCCCGCAATGGCCATGCTTGATTATATTTTTCCTGGAGTACAGTTAGATCAAATGGCGGGGCAGAATGCAGGATTGTTTAATAGTTTAGGTATTCCCGTTATTCAAACTGTGGTTATGTTAGCCCTAGCCCAGCGTATTTTTGCAAGGAGTTCCTTATGAGCACATTAATACAGGCAACAGCTTTAACTAAGCAGTTCGGCAGTAAATTAGCACTTGATAATGTGAGTTTTGAGATTCAAAAAGGTGCGCCAGTTGCGTTAGTCGGACCTAATGGGGCAGGTAAAACCACATTGTTTAGCCTGTTATGTGGTTATATATTACCAACTAAAGGCACGCTCAGCATTTTAGGCTATAACCCTGGCAGCAGTGAGTTATTTGGCAAACTCAGTGCGCTGCCGCAAGATGCGCAACTTGATCCCCGTTTTAGTATTTCTCATCAACTCGCGTTTTATGGCCAGTTGCAAGGGCTTTCAAGTAAACAAAGTCAAGCTGAAGCAATCCGTGTTTTGGAGCTTGTAGGCTTAGCGGAAGCAGCGAAGCAACGCGCCGATGATTTATCGCATGGTATGCGCAAACGGGTCACAATAGGGCAGGCACTGATCGGTAAACCGCAAATTGTGATGCTGGATGAAGCCACCGCAGGGCTTGATCCCATTCATGCTCGTGAAATACGTCAATTAGTTTCAGAATTAAGTTCTGAGGCGACGTTTATTTTAAGCTCACACGATCTGACCGAGCTAGAACGGTTATGTTCACATGTACTGCACCTTGATAAAGGAAAGCTCACCGCGCACCCCAAGCAAAATAATAGCAATGAACAGCAAACTGGCTTTATTACCTTGTTATTAAATGAGCAATATGCTGATGTTGAGGCAAAAATTCAGGCATTGGCAGGGGTATCTAAGGTCTATATGAGCCAAGCGAAAGAATATGTTGTTGAGTATCAAAAAGCAGCCACACCCTTTGATATAACGCTATTACAATATTGTTATCAGCAAGGGTGGCGATATCGTCAATTAGTAAATGGACACACATTAGAGAATCAAATTTTTAAACAGGAGACAGTATAATGGGTTTATTAAGTGGATTAATGGGCAATGCCAGCGAAGTTGATGACGGTGATTTAGAAAAAGTACTAGCGAATACCTTGATTGAGGGAGAGCAAGTAGAAAAAGCCTATAAAGTTGTGCGCGATATGTTTATTTTTACTAATAAGCGCTTAATTTTACTCGACAAGCAGGGAGTAACAGGCTCAAAAATGGAAATGATCAGTATCGCTTATTCAAAAATTACTAAGTTTAGTAAAGAAAGTGCTGGGCACTTTGATTTAGATGCGGAATTAAAAATTTGGGTTGGCTCTGATCCAACTCCAATTAGTAAAGATTTCAAATCCGGTGATAACATCAATGATGTTTATCGCATCATTAGTCAATATGCACTGTAAATATTAGAATAAATGGATTGTGGCGATTGTTTCAATAATGGCCACATTATTTTTACAATAACCTACAAAATTTTACATTTTCATAATTAATACAATTACTTAGTTAAGTTTCCATTCAGTTTGTTCGCGTTAGCATGTCCCCGTCTTAGCCAATCGGTTAAAACATGTAGCAATCAACAATGTAAAATAGGGAAATCTTTTATGAAAAAATTAGCAGTTATTATTTCGAGTATTCTTCTTTCAAGCGCCGCGACTGCTGCGGACAACTATCAGTCAATTAGCCATTTAGGATATATGGATACTGATGGCAATGACAAAGTGAGCATTGATTCAACGTATTACTTCTCTCCAAAAACGACTTTAGGTCCTTACGACCAATTCGAGTATATCAATAAGCAAACTAATGTTTATGGTGCATACAGCGATGATGATTTAAATGATGTAGCTACCATTGGTGGTGAATATTTCTTACAAGATTTTGTTCTAGGTGCAGAGTACAGCAATAATGACATTGACGCTGGTTCAAGCACTGATGTAATTAAACTGTCTGCAGGTTACTTCTTTAATCCTAATCTTCTTTTAAAAGCAACATTTGAAGATGTTGAAGATGGCGAAAATCGTGTTTTATTTGATTTAGCATACAACCACCAGTTAAACAGCACAGATTACATCGGTTTCACCGTAACATCTGATGACGAGTTTGATTACCGCGCCGTGAACGCTAAATACTTCATGGATCTTAAGCAAGGTAACTTCCTAACTGTTGAAGGTACTGTATCAGATGATGATAATCGCTCATCTTCATGGGAGTTAGAATCTAACTACTACTTCACTAAAGCAACATCAGCGTTTGTTACATTTAACAAAAACGATGATTACACGTTTGGTGCTCAACATTTCTTCAACAAAAATGTTGGTTTAAAAGCAGGTTACGGTAATAACTGGGATGATTCTGGTTATGACGCTTACTTTGCAAATGTAAGCTTACAGTTCTAATCAAACTGTAAATTTAGTACTGCAATACTAAAAAAGCCCGCTCAATTGAGCGGGCTTTTGCATTTTTGCTATTTAACTAGTTTACTTACCAACCACATTGACGGCCTTTATTTTGCTCATCAAGGTATTTTTGCAGTGGTGCAAAGTAATCAAGTAGGGCTGTTGCATCCATTTCAGGCTTACCTGTTATGGTGGCTAATGCTTCTTGCCAAGGGCGGCTTGAACCCATTTCTAGCATCGCATTGAGTTTTTCACCGGCTTCTTTAGAGTTATATACTGAACAGCGATGAATGGCTTCTTTGTTACCAGCAATTTCACATAAACTACGGTGGAAATCAAACTGTAAAATATGCGCTAAGAAGTAACGGGTATACGGTGTGTTACCTGGCACATGGTATTTTGCACCTGGATCAAAGTCAGCTTCGCTTCGTGCGATAGGTGCTTTTACACCTTGGTATTTTTCACGTAATTCCCACCATGCCTTATTGTAGTTTTCAGGCGTTACCGCACCAGAGAATACTTGCCAACGCCATTGATCCACAAGTAAACCAAATGGTATAAACGCGACTTTATCCAGCGCCATTTTCATCAGTAAGCCAATGTCTTTTGATTCATCAGGAACTTGCTCTAATAAACCAATTTCTTTTAAGTAACCAGGCGTTACCGAAAGTGCAATGGTATCGCCAATGGCTTCGTGGAAACCGTCGTTAGCACTTTCTTGATAATAAAGCGGTTGGGTATTGTAAGCGCGTTGATAAAAGTTGTGACCTAACTCATGGTGAATAACTGAGAATTCTTCGCCAGTACGCTGAATACACATTTTTATGCGTAGATCGTCTTTGCTGTCTATATTCCACGCAGAGGCGTGGCATTGAACATCACGATCAGCAGGCTTGGTGAATAACGAACGTTCATAAAAAGTCTCAGGTAGAGGTGCAAAGCCCATTGATGTAAAAAATTTCTCAGCGCCTTGCACCATTTTTAGTTCATCGTAGTTATGCTCGGCGAGTAATGCGGTGACGTCATAGCCAGGATCGGCATTTTCAGGCGCAACGACATCGTAAATATTGCCCCATGTTTGTGCCCACATATTACCTAATAAATGTGCAGGAATTGGTTGATCTTGTGGTACTTTATCTTCGCCATACTTTTCACCCAACTTGGCACGAACATGACAATGCAGCGAGTCATACAGTGGTTTTACTTGGCCCCAGATACGATCAAGCTCTGTTGCAAAGTCATCCGCTGGCATATCGTATTTACTACGCCACATTGCGCCTGTGTCAGCATAACCAAGCTCTTTTGCGCCTTCATTGGTTAATACAACTTGCTGCTCATACAGTGGTCGCATTGGCTTTGAAACCTGGCGCCAGCCCTGCCATAAATCGAGCAGCTCGTTATAATCACGACTGGTGGCCATTGTTGCTGTCATATCACCAAGGCTTAAACAGCTACCGTCGTCTTTACAGTATTTTCCTTTACCGTACATACCGCCAAGTTCAGCCACAAGCTGTGATAATTTTGCTGTTTTTTCGGCATCTTGTGGAGCAGGTAAAGTGAGGGCTAATTTTAATTTATCGAGCTTACGACGAGCATCGTAATCAAGCTCAAATGAGTCAAACCGTGCTGCTTCGTTTGCTAGACGAACCACCGCGGCGGTCATTTTACGGTTTACTTCTGCTGATAGTGCCGAGGTATCATGTGTAATAAAGTTTGCGTAAATCCATTCTGCGCGGCTGGATTCTAAGTATAGCGCGCTGAGCTCTTGCTCTGTGGCATCTAAAAAAGCTTGTGCATCGTTTGCAGTTACTGGCGCTGGGCCAGTAGCAGCTTGTGCTGGAGTGTTATTTGCTTCTTGGTTACAGCCAGTTAATGCCAATGTACTGGCAACCATTATCGCGCTCAGACTGCGCTTAAAATGTGGAGTAGTCATGTTGACCCTTATATTTGTTATTTATCGCATAGGATAATAGCAGCGTCTCTATGTTAGGCAAACTATATCAAGAATTGGTGTTACTATGCAGGGCAATGCAAGTTTACAGTGACATTGTATTTATTAAAGGATCGGTCATAATTAAGCCAATGCATTTCATTAATTAATAAGGATAGTTTTCATGTCAGTATTTATCTTGTTACTGGTGGTCGTCATCGTTATTTTTGCGGTCAAAGATATTCGCTTAAATTTAGTTAGCCGCCCGACATTTAAAATGTTTAAAAAAGTACTTCCGCCGCTTTCGCAAACTGAGCGAGAGGCGATGGAAGCCGGAGATGTGTGGTGGGATGGAGAGCTGTTTAGTGGTAATCCTGATTGGCAGCTATTACATAGTTACCCAAAACCCGAACTTAGTGAGAAAGAACGAGCATTTTTAGACAACGAAGTCGAAACACTATTAGCAATGCTTGATGACTATCAAATAGTGCAAAAAGATAAAGACTTGCCAAAAGAGGTATGGGATTACTTAAAAACGCAGGGTTTCTTTGCGATGATTATTCCAGAAAAATTTGGTGGTCGGCAGTTCTCAGCAATCGCAAACTCGACCATAGTTGCTAAAATTGCGACTAAAAGCTTAACCGCCGCTGTAACCGTTATGGTACCTAACAGCTTAGGCCCGGGTGAATTGTTATTACATTATGGTACCAAAGAACAGCAGCAACGTTGGTTACCCAGTTTAGCTAATGGTCAAGATGTGCCTTGTTTTGCACTTACAGGCCCAGAAGCCGGTTCAGATGCAGGCAGTATTCCTGATTCTGGTGTGGTCTGTAAAGGTGAGTTTGAAGGTAAAAAAGTGTTGGGCCTGCGCTTAAATTGGTCAAAGCGTTATATTACACTTGCCCCTGTGGCGACAGTTCTTGGTCTTGCTTTTAAAATGTATGATCCGGATGGCTTACTAGGTAAACAAAAAGAACTTGGTATTACCTGTGCGCTGATCCCCACAGATCACCCAGGCGTTGAAACCGGAGAGCGTCACTTTCCTCTTAATATGGCGTTTATGAATGGTACAACGTACGGAAAAGATGTATTCATTCCGCTTGATTGGATCATTGGTGGTCAACAAGGTGCTGGGCGAGGCTGGCGCATGTTGGTCGAATGCTTAAGTGCAGGGCGTGGTATTTCATTACCTGCGCTTAGCAGTGCAACAGGTCACTTATGTGCTCGAATGACATCTGCGTATGCCACAGTTCGCCAACAATTTGGTGTATCTATTGGTCAGTTTGAAGGCGTACAAGAAGCACTGGCACGTATTGGCGGGCTTACTTATAGTTTAGAATCATGTCGTTTAATGACTGCAGGCGCAATCGACCTTAAATTAAGCCCGTCTGTGGTCACGGCTATTGCTAAATACCATATGACCGAAATGGGTCGTACAGTGATGAATGATGCAATGGATATTCATTCAGGCAAAGGAATACAAGTTGGACCAAATAACTATTTAGCCCATGGCTACATGGGTATTCCGGTCTCAATCACAGTTGAAGGGGCAAATATTTTAACCCGTAATTTGATGATTTTTGGTCAAGGTGCAACACGTTGCCATCCATTTGTACTCAAAGAAATGGAAGCTGCGGCAATGGAAGATGATGATTTAGCATTAAAAGAGTTCGATGCACTGTTGTTGCAACATATTATCTTTGCAGCTACTAACGCGGGTATGGCATTTGTGCACGGCCTAACCCGTAGCTATTTTGCAAAATCGCCGGTATGTGGTGCTACAGCACGCTATTATAAGCAACTTGGAAGAATGAGCCGTGGGCTTGCGTTTAGTACTGATGTAGCTATGTTAGTCCTTGGTGGCGAGCTTAAACGCAAAGAGATGATTTCAGCGCGTTTAGGTGATGTGTTAAGTCATTTGTATTTGGCATCTTGTGTTCTTAAACGTTTTGAAGATGAAGGACGTCAACAGGCTGACCTGCCTTTTGTTAAATATGCGGTGGAGCTATCACTGTTTGAAATAGGCCAAGCATTTGACGGCTTCTTTAAAAACTTCTCCAACCCAGTTGTTAATTTCATACTTAAACGTATCGTATTTCCGCTTGGTAACCACTACCAAAGGCCGAGTGATGAGATTGCACAAGAAATCTGTGAGCATATGACTCAACCCGGGGTATTTAGAAATCGTCTAACCCATTTATGTCATGTGGACGAAAATGCAGGCACAGGGGTGATGGAAAATGCCTTTATAGCCATGCATGATACAAGCGCGGCATTCAAACGATTGAAAAAATGGCAACGTGAGGGCACGCTTAATCGTAACCATGATATTGAAACTGCTATTAACAGTGCACGTAAAAAGCAGTTGATCACTGATGAACAAGCAGAAAAACTGCACGGAGCTAATAATTTACGTAAGCAAGCCATTGCAGTCGATAATTATAAAGCGGGTGAATTATAACTTTAGGGTAATTGATTTACGCCGAAATAAAGAAAGCCTTGCATCTGCAAGGCTTTTTGTTAATTAACCAGCGCTAAGCTAGTTTTGGTAATTACTACTTTTTAACGTGCAAAGGGATCGGCATTAATTTTATCAACATACCAATTGCCTTTTTTACGGACCATTTTTACGCTGCGCATATCATCGACTTTATTGCCATTAAACTGGCCAGTAAAAATCAAGTTGATATTAGCTGTCTCACCGTATTGCTCTCTTAAGCTCATATTTGTCATATCAACTTCAATCACCACACTATCGTATTGTAAGTTGACTAAATTACGAGCAAACTGCTTGGATGTGCCATATGACATCATGATCCGCGCCATTCTTGGGGTGGCCATCGTACTGGCTTTAGTAAGATCTTGTTCGTTATAAAGTGTATCAAAGAACAGGGCAGCACTATTTCCTGGCGTGTTTTTCTCACCTCTTGGTGTATCGTCATTGCCGCAGCCGCTTACTAACAATAAAAATGTAGCAGCAAATAGAGTTAAAAATAATTTCATTAGATAAATAGACTTATTAGTGATGATTTAGTGTGTGATGAAATGTGGCAGATGTAAAGTTTACGATAAAAATTAGTGCGGTTAAGGCAATAAATAATAAAAAAGGATGCATTTTGCATCCTTTTATAAAAGCAATAATGTTATTGAACAAGTTCTTGCTCAGAAAACTCTTCAGCAAAAAGTGGGCTTGATAAATAACGTTCAGTTGCACTTGGCAAGATAACCACGACATTTTTACCTGCATTCTCAGGCAACTCAGCAATACGCTTGGCTGCTACAACCGCAGCGCCTGATGAAATACCAACTAAGATACCTTCATCTTTCATAAGCTTGTGAGCCATTTCAATGGCTTCTTCGTTTGAAACAAGTTCAGCACCATCGATGACACTGAGATCTAAGTTACCCGGGATGAAACCTGCACCAATCCCTTGAATTTTATGGGGACCAGGCTTAATTTCTTCCCCCGCTAAGGTTTGGCTGATAACAGGTGAGTTTGTCGGCTCTACAGCGATTGATTTAACATCAAGGCCTTTTTCAAGTTTCAAATAACGGCTAACCCCGGTAATTGTGCCACCAGTACCAACGCCAGCGACGAAGAAATCAACGTTACCGTCAGTTGCTTCGAAGATTTCAGGACCTGTTGTTTCAAAGTGAATTTTTGGATTTGCTGGGTTTTCAAATTGTTGTAATAAAATGAATTTTTCAGGATCACTGGCTTGAATTTCTTTTGCTTTTTCAATTGCGCCATTCATGCCTTTCGCCCCATCTGTTAATACTAAATTCGCACCGAGTGCTTTTAGCAATTTACGACGCTCAAGACTCATGGTATTTGGCATTGTTAGGGTTAGTTTGTAACCACGAGAAGCCGCTACAAATGCAAGTGCAATACCTGTGTTCCCTGACGTTGGCTCAATCAATTCTTTATCTTTAGTGAGTTGGCCTGATTTTTCAGCTTCCCAGATCATTGATGCACCGATACGGCATTTAACACTAAAACTAGGGTTACGAGATTCAACTTTAGCAAAAATATTACCAGTAGTTACACGGTTTAGCTTTACTAATGGTGTATTACCAATACTGAGTGAGTTATCTTCAAAAATTGTAGACATAATGTTCCCTTAGGTGCAATTTATTCAATCGGGACCGATTTTAACTAATCGATCTGTAATAATGACACTTTACTGCTGTATTAAAAAAACTAAAGTAAAGTTTGGCTATAAGATATATCTATTCGACTTATAATTGAATGAAATAAAAACAGCTTAGTTCTATAGGTTTAGTCAAGTCACCATCCGGTTGCTAGTAAACCTGAGCAAAAGAAAATGAGTATGCGTTAGGTCATGTTGCTTAAAGATAGCTAATCGACACTTATTTTGACCGCTGCGAAGTGATGAGTTTATATTCTTACGGCGAGGTAATTAGGCTGGGTGTTAAATGATAAAAGTGATGGTATTTTGTGCAAACAAGCTGCTATTTAACGGTTTTATGATACAAGTAATTAAAAACATGTTAAAACCACATCCACCAAAATTTATAAAGTGATCACAATGACATTAATATTAAAATTAATTGCCGGCATATTGGGCGGTATTTTAGTGGGTCTGTATGTTCCACTGACTGGAGTTGAACTCCTATACACAATAAAAGAAATAATTGGCCAGTTGATCACTTTCACGATTCCGTTGATTATTTTGTTCTTTATTGCTTCGGGTATCGCGGGTTTACCAAAAGGTTCGGGTCACTTACTTGGCAAAACCGTTGGCTTTGCTTATGGTTCAACGGTTATTGCTGGCACGCTAGCAGTCTTGGCTGTTAGTGCGATTATTCCGCTGTTCGATGGCGGCTTAACCTTTGAAGCGGAAGTCGTCACTGAAGTAGCCAGTTTTATTGATTTAGAGATCCCCCCTCTGATGGGTGTGATGACTGCACTTGCGACAGCATTCGTGTTTGGTATTGGTATGAGTCAGTTGCAACTAGAAACGCTGAGAAAAGTATCAGATCAAGGTCGTGACGTGATTGACGGCTTATTAGCAAAAGTGATCATTCCAGCCTTACCTTTTTATATCGCAGGTGTATTTGCTGAAATGACGGTCGCAGGCACTGTTGTTGATACCTTGCAAACATTCGGTATCGTGTTAATTGCGGCACTTATTATGCACTGGGTTTGGCTAAGTATTCTTTATATCGGCACCGGCGTACTATTAAAGCGTAATCCTGTTGAATTAATTAAAAATATGCTGCCAGCTTATTTCACGGCCTTAGGCACCATGTCTAGTGCGGCGACAATTCCTGTATCGCTGCGTTCGAGCAAGGCAAACAATGTAAAAGAAGATGTTGCTAATTTTACTGTACCACTGTGCGCCACTATACATTTGTCAGGTTCAACTATTACTATTGTTACCTGTGCTATGGCGGTGATGTTTTTATCACCTAACATGGATGTACCTTCACTATTTGGTATGTTGCCATTTATAATGATGTTAGGTGTTGTGATGATTGCAGCACCGGGAGCTCCAGGCGGTGCCGTGATGTCGGCATTAGGTTTGTTAACCAGTATGCTAGGGTTTAACGAAGGAGCTGTGGCGTTGATGATCGCACTTTATCTGGCACAAGACAGCTTTGGCACCGCGTGTAATGTTACCGGCGATGGCGTTATAGCATTGTGGGTAGACCGCTTTAGTGAAAAAGCATCATCTTAAATTTAGTTATCTGAGACGATATTAGAGTTATCGTTTCAGATTTTCTGTGTTAGTGTGCTGTATTAAGTTGTCACAATGACATGCTGTTAGGTTATATGAGGGTGTCCCATTGATTAACGTACTTTTAGTTGATGACCATGAACTCGTACGAACGGGTATCAAACGTATTTTAGATGATGTTCGTGGGTTTAAAGTAATTGGTGAAGCTAAAACAGGTGAAGAGGCTGTGCAATTTTGCCGCCAACACTCGCCTGATATTGTGCTAATGGACATGAATATGCCAGGTATTGGCGGATTAGAAGCGACTAAAAAGATTTGCCGCTATTGCCCAGATGTGAAAATCATTGTGTTAACAGTGCACTGTGAAGATCCATTCCCAAGCAAAGTCATGCAAATTGGTGCCCATGGTTATTTAACCAAAGGAGCTGGCTCTGACGAAATGGTGAACGCTATTCGAGCCGTAAATGCAGGACAACGCTATATTGCTCCAGAAATTGCGCAACAAATTGCTTTAGCGCAAGTCACAGGTCGCACAGATGAAAGCCCATTTCAAAGTTTATCTGAGCGTGAGCTACAAATTATGCTAATGATCACTAAAGGTGAAAAGGTACAAGATATAGCTGAGCGCCTTAATCTAAGTTCTAAAACAGTGAATAGTTATCGCTATAGAATGTTTGAAAAGCTCAATGTTGGTGGTGATGTAGAACTTACCCATTTAGCTATTCGCCATAAGATGATTGACATCGATAGCGCTCATTAGTCTTGCCCCATGGCAGAATTTGATCACGTACACTTTCTAAAGACACTATCAAGCGATCCTGGCGTTTACCGGATGCTTGATAGCGACAACAATGTTATTTACGTCGGTAAAGCGAAAAACCTGAAGAAACGTGTCAGCAGCTATTTTCGAAGCAATGTCACCGATGGTAAAACGCGTGCACTGGTTAGTAATATTAGTGGTATTGATATCACGCTCACTAACACCGAGACTGAAGCTTTACTGCTTGAAAATAATCTAATAAAAAAATACCAGCCTCGCTACAACATTTTATTACGCGATGATAAATCCTATCCTTATATTTTATTAACGGCACATAAACATCCTAGATTGGCGTTTCACCGTGGTAGTCGCAAAGTAAAAGGCGAGTATTTTGGCCCATTTCCAAGTGCAGGCGCTGTTTCTGAAAGCTTGCGATTAATGCAAAAAATATTTCCAGTTCGCCAATGTGAAGATGCCTATTATCGTGCTCGTAGCCGGCCATGTTTGCAATTTCAATTAAAGCGCTGCTCAGCACCATGTACTGGCGAAGTTAGCGATGATGAATATAGCCAGCAAGTCGATTTTGTGAGAAAGTTTTTAGCTGGTAAATCACATGAAGTTATCGCCTCTCTCATTACTAAAATGGAAGCTGCTAGCCAAGCGTTACAGTTTGAACTGGCTGCGAAAATACGCGACCAAATAATGTTACTGCGTAAAATGCAAGAGCAGCAGTCAATCTCAGGCAATTATGCTGAAATGGATGTGGTGGGCTTTGCTCACCTCAATGGCCTAAATGGGATTCATTTATTGATGATCCGTGATCATAAAGTGCTGGGCAGTAAAACCTACTTTCCTAAAGTCCCAAAAGATTCACAACAGCAAGAAATACTAGCATCATTCCTTGGTCAGTATTATTTAGCGCCAGGTGCAACAGGGCGCATAGCAAAAGAAGTGATTTTGCCCTTTGCGATTGATGAAGCAGATGTGCTGGGTGAGGCGTTAAGTCAAATAAGTGAGAGAAAAGTCACTTTAAAAACCGTCACACGCGGTGAGCGTGCGCAATACTTACAACTTGCAAATAAAAATGCACTTAATAGTATTACCGTGAAGCAAAGCACCCAAGACTCAATTAATAAACGCTATGCTCAACTAAAAGCAACGTTAGGCCTTGATGATATTAGCCGTATGGAGTGCTTTGATATTAGTCATACCATGGGTGAGAATACTGTGGCCAGCTGTGTGGTGTTTGATTCCCAAGGGCCTAACAATAAAGAATATCGTCGCTTTAATGTGACAGGTATCACTGGTGGTGATGATTACGCTGCAATGGAGTTTGCATTAAATAAACGTTACAACAAGTTAGTGGATGAAAATAAAATTCCCGATGTGATTTTTATCGATGGTGGTAAAGGGCAGTTATCACGGGCTGAGCAGTATTTTTCTACTTGGCCTCATGCAAAAATGCCATTACTAGTTGGTGTTGCAAAAGGCACCAGCCGAAAACCTGGGCTGGAAACGTTATTAATAGATGGTGGACGTAAAACAATCCCAATGGACTCCGATGCTCCAGCACTGCATTTAATCCAGCACATTCGTGACGAATCGCATAGATTCGCAATTGCAGGGCATCGTAATAAGCGGCAAAAACAACGTACACAATCATTATTAGAAGAAATAAGTGGGGTTGGCTCAACGCGACGCCAAAGATTATTAAAATTTTTAGGGGGCATGCAGGGAGTAAAAGCTGCTAATATAGATCAATTGAAGCAAGTACCTGGGATCAGCTCTGACATGGCTGAGAAGATATTTAACCATTTGCATGACAAGGGCTAGCCCTTCATGCGAATATAGCAAAAAAGACATCCTCAAGTAGTTATGTGGAATATTCCAAACACACTCACAACATTTAGACTTTTTCTTATCCCCATTTTTTTGGTGATATTTTATTTGCCTTATTCATGGGCTTTCTTTGTGGCTGCCTTTATTTTTTGGTTGGCATCAATAACCGATATTCTTGATGGTTATTTAGCTCGTAAACTTGAACAATCAACACCTTTTGGTGCATTCCTCGATCCTGTAGCAGATAAAGTTATGGTCTGTGCTGCATTAGTTGCACTGTCTAGTTATTATCAATCAATGTATATGACTATTCCTGCATTAATCATTATTAGTCGTGAGATTGTGATTTCAGCTTTGCGCGAATGGATGGCCGAGCAGGGCAAAAGAGGTAATGTCGCCGTATCAAATATGGGTAAAGTAAAAACGGCAGCACAAATGTTAGCCATTATTGGTTTGATTTGGCAGTACGATACTTGGATGATGTATTTAAGTTATGCCTTATTGTACATTGCTACCTTCTTAACCTTGAGTTCAATGCTGCAATATTTGATGGCAGCATGGGGAGAATTGACTAAAAATTGATTGTAAACGTCTAATAACGCACCGTTTTAGATAAAAAATAATCAAACAGTTCAAAACTAGCATTTTTTGTATTGACGCGTTTAATAATCTCTGTAGAATGCGTCCGTGTTGAGAGGGCATAGCCCCTTAGATAAACCAAGTAGCACTGGTTAAGTTGTTAGAATGTTATGAGGCGACATTGTTGCACTGATATAATAATAGCTTACAAGTATTAAGCGGCACTAGCTCAGTTGGTAGAGCGCGACCTTGCCAAGGTCGAGGTCACGAGTTCGAGCCTCGTGTGCCGCTCCAGTTTATCTTAAAGGCTAACCCCGGTTTTGGGGCGGAATGGCAGAGTGGCCATGCAGCGGATTGCAAATCCGTCCACCTCGGTTCGACTCCGGGTTCCGCCTCCATTCAACGCTCCACATGCTTTAGATAGCAAACTCGATGCCCGAGTGGTGGAATTGGTAGACACAAGGGATTTAAAATCCCTCGACTAACAAGTCGTGCCGGTTCAAGTCCGGCCTCGGGCACCACTTTGTGGTTTGATTACATCGCCAAGTGTAATCTATAAAAAAGATATGACATAAAGATGTTTTAATTATTTATGCTAATAATAGAATTAATATGATGCGGCACTAGCTCAGTTGGTAGAGCGCGACCTTGCCAAGGTCGAGGTCACGAGTTCGAGCCTCGTGTGCCGCTCCATATTAGTTTTATCCACTTGCTTTAAATAGCAAACTCGATGCCCGAGTGGTGGAATTGGTAGACACAAGGGATTTAAAATCCCTCGACTAACAAGTCGTGCCGGTTCAAGTCCGGCCTCGGGCACCACTTTTAATTATTTACCAAGATAATTAAAGTTTTGATAAACACTTAATAAATGCGGCACTAGCTCAGTTGCCAGAACGTTTACCGCGACATGGTCGCGCACCAACGTACAAATTACTGACAAAGACTTATACGGTTCTAGTTTAGTTGCCAGAACGTTTACCGCGACACGGTCGCGCACCAACGTACAAATTACTAACAAAGATTTATACGGGTCTAGTTTAGTTGCCAGAACGTTTACCGCGACACGGTCGCGCACCAACGTACAAATTACTAACAAAGTTTTAATGCGGCACTAGCTCAGTTGGTAGAGCGCGACCTTGCCAAGGTCGAGGTCACGAGTTCGAGCCTCGTGTGCCGCTCCAAATTATTTGATATGTTTAGGCGGAATGGCAGAGTGGCCATGCACCGGATTGCAAATCCGTTTACCCCGGTTCGACTCCGGGTTCCGCCTCCAAATAATTACTCCACACGCTTTAATTAGCAAACTCGATGCCCGAGTGGTGGAATTGGTAGACACAAGGGATTTAAAATCCCTCGACTAACAAGTCGTGCCGGTTCAAGTCCGGCCTCGGGCACCACTTTATCTCTTTCATTAGAATAAATCCTCTTAAGCTAAATCCTAAAAATTAATTCCTATTCTAAATTTAATGCTATACATTTATTCTATCAGCACGTTTAAGAGTATTTTTGTATGGAGAACTTTAAACAGGGTCTTAACCAATTTTGGGTAGGGGCTGTATTTGGTGTATGTCTAGCGCTTTCATTGGTTTTAATACCAATAGCGATTGTTTTATCTACTGTAAACGATGTCCTTAAAATCAGTGAGGTCAGTACATTAGTCACGCAAGTAAGCCAAATGGTTGAACATACTCAAGATAAAATTGCATCAGGCAAAGAGAAGCTGTCCTCACTCTCTATGGCTAATATAGATAACCTGGCATTGCAAAAGGCGATTACAGCAATACAAGAGTACCAAACTCGCTCTTCAGAACTTATGTCAATGGCGCAGAAGTCAGCCCTTAAGCAGCAATTACAACAGCAGCTCAAGCAAGAGCTAGAAGCTAAGTTTGACCCACAGCAAGTAGATAAGGCAGTGGCAATTTTTATGCTGGTTGTAGATAACAAAAATTAAAAGAAACCAAGATACTAAAAAGGGAGCACAAAGGCTCCCTTGGTTATCACTTAAAGTTGTTAGTCTTTATGCCAAATGCCTTTAGGGATAGTCTGGTCAAGTTGTTGATTCTGAGTTGGGTCAAACGTAGGTAGCTTACCTGATTTACGTTGCGCGGAATAATCGTTAGCAAGCCAGATCACCACACCAGATAACATAAATAGTGCTATTACATTCACTATTGCCATTAATCCCATTGATATATCCGCAAGCGTCCAAATGAGTCCTAATTCACTTACTGAACCAAACATCACCATTGCTAGTACTATTATGCGGAAGATAAGCATCCCATATTCATGATTGTGCTCTAAAAATAGTAGGTTGGTTTCAGCGTATGAATAGTTGGCTACAATCGAAGTGAAAGCAAAGAACAATATAGCAATCGCTACAAACACCGCGCCCCAACTACCAACGTGCTCCTCAAGTGCGGCTTGTGTTAAGGCAATCCCCGTAACACCTGAGTCAGCGACAAGCTGGTCTGAGAGTAATATCAACGCAGCAGTTGCACTACAGATCACTACCGTATCAATAAATACCCCCAGCATTTGTACATAACCTTGTGAGGCGGGGTGAGGAGGATTAGGCGTTGCAGTCGCAGCAGCATTCGCGGCACTACCCATACCTGCTTCATTTGAAAATAGGCCGCGCTTGATCCCTTGAATCATCGCTTGCATCACACCGTAGCCAATCGCACCTGCGCCAGCTTGCTCTATTCCAAATGCACTATTAATAATACGCATAAAAACTGTAGGCAGCTCTGCGGCGTTTGTAGCACATACATATAATGCGACGAGCAAATAAGCTAATGCCATAAAAGGCACAACCATTTCAGCAAAGCGTGAGATGGTTTTTAAACCCCCAAATATGATAATGCCAGAGCCAACTACAAGTACTAATCCCACCACATAGTTTGGAATATCAAAAGCAACTTTAAATGCGGCGGCAATAGAATTTGATTGCACTGCATTAAATACTAAGCCAAACGCTAGAATTAAGCACAGAGAAAATATCACTCCCATCCAGCGTTTACCTAAACCATACTGCATATAGTAAGCGGGACCACCACGAAAATTACCATGCTCATCTCGTGTTTTATAGGCTTGTGCTAAGGTACTTTCTGCAAAACTGGTTGCCATACCTATTAATGCAATTAACCACATCCAAAAAATAGCACCTGCACCACCTAGGTAAAGTGCGACAGCAACACCGGCCATATTACCAGTGCCGACCCGCGCTGCGAGAGAAGTACAAAATGCCTGAAAAGAAGAAATGCCGTTTTTATCACATTGGCGAGAATTGAACATGACCTTGATCATGTGAGGAAATTGAACAAACTGAATGAATTTAAGTTTAATGGTAAAGAAGAGTCCGGCTGCTATTAATAAGTAGACGAGTATGTGACCCCATAATAGTCCACTTATACTATTTATTATATCTATCATGTTATATGCCTAATGAACGAGTTTATAAAACAGCGGGCAACTTACCATAAGTACAATCGATAGTTTAGTGAATCAAGAAAAAAGCTGATTTGTCCACAACGTTTTGTGGATAACATGTAACTATCTTTTGCGTAACGTGAGGGCGAAAATTAAATGCAAAATTAGCGATAAAAACGCTTGCGTAAAATTCGCGGCGCCCTATAATGCGACCCCACTGAGACGGCAGCAGGCAACGCTTAAGCTGCAGCAGCTAATCAGTAAGTCGAGTAAAACTTGAGTTTAGATTTTTTAGAAAGTTTAAAATTAAGTATTGA
>NZ_AHCA01000004.1 GCF_000238355.1 Pseudoalteromonas haloplanktis ATCC 14393 | reverse complement strand
GAAACTCGAAACTCGAAACTCGAAACTCGAAACTCGAAACTCGAAACTCGAAACTCGAAACTCGAAACTCGCAAATTTTTATCTACAAATGCCATCAACTGATCCCAACTATCATGTTAGAATTTTGTTTTTATCAACATAGAGAGTGAGAGCTATATTGGCTAACTCTGATTACCAACATGTCTTAAATGAAATTATCGCTGAAGTTCAGCCATTACTATCTGAGGGAAAAGTGGCTGATTACATTCCCGCGCTAGCTGAAGTTGATGCTAATCAATTCTCGATTGCTATCTATACTACTGACGGGCAAACTTTTTGTGCTGGGGATTGCGCGCAGCGTTTTACTATTCAATCTGTGTCAAAGGTGATGACACTGACTCTGGCCTTACAGCGTTATGGTGATGAACTATGGCAACGTGTCGGTAAAGAGCCTTCTGGTACTGCTTTTAACTCTTTGACGCAGCTTGAGTTTGAAAAAGGTATACCACGTAACCCTTTTATCAATGCTGGTGCTATTGTAACTTGCGATGCTTTATATAGCCGCTTATCTGCACCTATGCATACTATGCTTGAGACTTTCAGAGAACTATCAGGAAATAAAAGTATTACTATAGATAAAAAAGTGGCTAACTCTGAGTATGAGTTCCGCCATCGCAATGCTGCAATGGGGCATTTGATGAAGTCATTTGGTAACTTTAATAATGAAGTTGATGATGTGCTGTGGGCTTACTTTAACTTTTGTGCAATTGAGCTTAATTGTGTTGAATTAGCTAAAGGGTATAGTTTTTTGGCAAATAAAGGAGTTTGTTACTTGAGTGGCAAGCGAGTGCTTTCTAGCCTGCAAACTAAACAGCTAAACTCTTTGTTATTTACTAGTGGCTTGTATGACGCCGCAGGTGATTTTGGTTACCGAGTAGGGATGCCTGGTAAATCTGGTGTGTCGGGTACTATTTTGGCTGTGTTGCCTGGTAAATTTACGGTAGCGGTGTATTCGCCGGGTTTAAATTCTTTTGGTAATTCTGTGGCTGGAATAGCAGCTTTAGAGCTGCTATCTAAAAAGCTCGATATTTCTATTTTTTAGCAAGTTTACTGTTCCCAGTAAACTTGCTCTAAACAGTCTTCTCGTTCAGGTAAACCACGCGATAGACGAGGGGAGTGTTGTACAAGTACTTCATAGCTGGCGCGGTTGGCGTACTTACTGATCTGCGCCAAAGATGAGTAGGTCATTGCGGGCTGCTGGTGTTTAGCCGAGTTACCTACATTGAGTTTATGATAAACATTGGCTGATAGGTCGTGTAACACTGCTGCTAATGCGCAATCACCAGCACCATTTGTATTTTTAATGCTGTCAGGCCCGCCCATAAATGGGGCTGTGTGGCTGTAAGCGCGAATTGGGTTTTCACAGTCACTTTGACGCATTGCACGGGAGAATTCATAACGATTGAAGTCAGCTATCGCACCGGGTAAGAGAGGATATTCAGTTTCACGTTTAAACTTTTCATCGACGAAACCTGCCATGAATAAGCCTTTTTCGCCAGCGGTACAGATCACTAAATCGACCCAATCAAGCGCTTTATCAGCAGCTAATAGTGGATCTTCAAAACCGGTGATAGCGAAACCTTCTTCTTCATTCATTGCTAAAATATCAACATGCTTAGCGACAAACTCAGCCCACCAAGTTGGATCTTGTTCGATTAAGAATTTTGTTCCTAATGTTAGCACGACGGGTACACCAGCATCGTTTGCATATTTTACCGCTTGCATTGTTGCTTCGGTCATCGTCTCTGCGCCTTGTGTACGCATTAAATAAGCGCTGATCACCAATGCTGATGAGTTTTCTATTAGCTGCTGATCAATTGATTCAGGACGCAAGTGATTCATAAGCCCTGCACTAATTGCAAAGGTACGTTCGCCTGAATCATCAATTAAAGTAAAGCAGCGACCTATAGGGCCATCTACTGGTTGTAGATAGTCTAAATCTACGCGGCTTGAGGTATTACATAAGAAGCGGTACGCATAACTACCAATTTTGATGTTTTCACTCATTACACCAAGTAACACAGAACGATCATCCGCTAATACAGAATAGTTGTGCATGGTATTACCTATAGTGCCACCGGCAAATTCATAGTCGATCATGTCGTTCAGTTTTAAACGGTCATATAAAGCATTGGTTATATCACTATCTATAACTTGCGACATGCCTCTACGTAGCTGAAATTCATCAAGGAAAGCTTGATCAACTTTAGCTTCTATATCAACTACTATTTGGTCAATACCTGTGATGTAGCTGCGCTGTAACCGATCACTGGCGTTAAGTTGATTTGTAAGTGGATCTTTGGCTTCCACTGGAAAATAATGTTTATGCCTGCGGCGTCCAGGAAATTTCATTTGCTACCCGTGTGTTGTGAGCTAAATAAAAAAAGCGGGAGATTATAGCGTAAATCACCTAAGGTGAGCCACGTAAATGCTGCTTTAATTTGTTTTATTTTTATCACTAATTACTAAGTTTAGCGTTTTATCAGCCTAAGTGAGTATAATTAAACAATAATTAGTTAAAGGTTAAATCAATGACTGAACAGTTGGATGATCAATATTGGATGGCAAAAGCACTCGAGTATGCACAAAAAGCTGAGCAATTGAATGAAATTCCTGTCGGGGCTGTGCTGGTTAAAGATAATCAGCAAGTTGGAGCTGGTTATAATCGCTCTATTACTGATAATGATCCTTCCGCTCATGCCGAGATGATAGCAATCCGTGAAGGAGGTAAAGTGCTTGATAACTATCGCTTAATAGATTGCACTTTGTACGTTACATTGGAGCCATGCTCAATGTGTGCGGGCTTGTTGGTACACAGTCGTATTAAGCGGTTAGTTTTTGGTGCTGCTGATGCTAAAACAGGCTCAGCTGGATCAATCATGAACTTATTACAAGATCCTCGGTTAAATCATCAAGTAGAAGTTGTGGGAGGGGTGCTAGCGGAGCAAAGTGGACAGACTATTTCTAATTTTTTTAAACGCCGCCGCCAAGAAATTAAAGCTAAAAAGCAAGCGCAGCGAGACCTGAAGGCTTAACCTACAGGCGTCGCTGTATTTAATTCTGCCATTTGTTGCATCGCAAACATGCGACGACGCCAAATAACTTTTTTATGTAAATTGCGCAGCATAATTCTGCGCCGTGTTGATGATGAATAAATCACGTTACGTTTGAACGAATGTGTACGGCGACGTTTCAACATAGTATCTCCTAAAAATGTGAGAGTGAGAAATAACTTGATACTACACATTAGTGATCATTTGATGACAAGTAAATAGATATCGTAACCTTATTGTATTTTAAGTTATTTTGATTCTTTGTCATCGTCTTTTTTGGGAGATAATACGGGGGGAGTTGTCGTTGACTTACTCGCTTCTGTGGTTATAGGGGCTTCTTGTATTGAATCAGCTGTGCTGCTGGGCTCTTGTTGTGCAGGTTTCTCAATTACTGTTTGTGTTTCAGTTTGCGGTTTTACGTTAGACTCTTTTGCTGGGACGACTTCAGGCTCAGCAGGGGCAATCGCATCATTTTCATCAAGCCATACTAAAGCGTCGTAGTAACGGCGAATATTATCAACATATTGCACTGCGACATCGCCACGGGAATAACCATACTTGGTGTTACGGTAATAACGCTTTTTGATGAGCAATGGTAAGCGTTTTTTCACATCTGCCCATTTATCGGGACTTGCTCCTTGTTGCTCGGTAATGATCCGCGCGTCATTTACATGACCCCAGCCAATATTATATGACGCTAATGCCAACCACATGCGATCAGGTTGCGGGACTCGATCTGGGATGCGTTTTTCTAGTTTCATTAGATACTCTGCACCGCCTTTTATATTTTGCTCTGGTGCTAAACGGTTCGTTACACCAACTTGTTTTGCTGTATCGCGAGTGAGCATCATAATACCACGTACCCCCGTTGGTGATTTAGCGCGTGGGTTCCACATTGATTCTTGATAACTTAAAGCTGCAAGCAGGCGCCAATCTAGCGTCCCCGCATATTGCTCAAACCAAGGTTGATATTTAGGTAAAGTGTCTTTGATAGCTTCAATATAGGCGAGGGTATTGACGTAGTTAAATTGGCGCACGTGACCAAAGTATTTTTCTTCAAGAACGTATAGTTGATTATTTTGCTTCACTTCACCAAAAAACGGCACCATTAATGCGTAGAGTGAATCATCACCGTCTTTGCGCAATAACCATGCAATTGGATCATTGCGGGTAACTGAAAAACCAATACTTAAATTGGGGTGGTAGCGACGGAATAAAGATAAAGTGTGCGAGTCTGCAAGGGTGTAATCTATGTCTCCATCTATTACGCCTTGCAGTAACTCTTCTTCATCAAACTCTTCGGTTTCTTGCCAAGTTAAATTCGGGTGAGTTTGTTTTATTTGTTGAAGTGCTAATGAGTGGCTACTTTTTGCCAGTACCGTTAAGTTACCAGTTAGATCATCAAAGTCACGAGGTCTTACACGTCCTTGCTTATAAACTAATTTTTGACTAATGGTGCGATATGTTGGGCCAAATCGGTAAGTTTGAGCACGAGTCTTGTCATAAGTTAAACCGGAAGCTATTAAATCTAAGTCGCCATTATCTAAACGAGAAAACATATCGGATAAGTTAAAGAACGGCACCATTTCAAGCTCGACACCTAAATGGTCTGCAAACTCTTGCGCTAACTCATATTCAAACCCTTGTTCGCCTTGTACGGCTTGGTAGTAGTTACTTGCCCCTGCTAATGTACCAACTCGGATTTTATTGTGTGCTTTAATTTGACTGAGTTGAGATTGTTGCTGCTGCATATCGCAGGCACATAAAAACATTACTAACGTAATGATTGTTATTAGCTTTTGTTTAAACATACCGCGCCCCTTGAATGCTACTATCCCCTTATATCAAAACTTTAACGTGGCGTCACTTGTCGATTTGTTGTAGATGATGTTGCGCTGTTTTAATATCTCCATGTGCTGAACGGTAATATTCGGGATAAACGATGCAAACAAATACGGGCATTGACGCAATTTTAATTCCCCCCTTAACCTGTATTTCCGAGTTACTTGGGTATATAATGCCCGCCTAAAATATCGTTCAATCCCTAACCCCGGATGAAAATACCTATGTTGATCCTTCGTGGTGCACCAGCACTTTCCGATTTTAGAGTTCAGAAAATTTTAGCCCGTTGCCAACAGGCGCAACTTCCAGTCACTAATGTATACGCTGAGTATGCACACTTTGCCGATTTAACGGCAGAGCTTTCAAGTGACGAGCAAACTAAGCTTGAGAAGTTACTTACCTATGGTCCAACGATTGCCGAACATACACCAGCAGGTACTTTGGTGTTAGTAACGCCTCGCCCAGGAACAATCTCACCTTGGGCTTCAAAAGCGACGGATATTGCACATAATTGTGGTTTAGCGCAAGTTCACCGTGTAGAGCGTGGTATTGCTTACTATGTTGAAGGTGATTTAAACGCTGAACAGCTTTCTCAAGTCGCAGCCTTGTTACATGATCGCATGACTGAAGCAACACATGGCGCAATGGACGATGCCGCTAAATTGTTCCGCACTGACGCACCAAGTCCAATGTCATCAGTAGACATTTTAGGCGGTGGTCGTGAAGCGCTTGCTACGGCAAACGTTGAGCAAGGCTTTGCACTGGCAGATGACGAAATCGATTACTTGGTAGAGAACTTCCAAAAGTTAGGGCGCAACCCGAACGACATCGAATTATTTATGTTTGCACAAGCAAACTCAGAGCATTGCCGTCACAAGATTTTTAATGCAGATTGGACAATTGATGGTATCGAACAGCCAAAGTCGCTGTTTAAAATGATTAAAAACACCTACGAGCATAATCCTGAAAATGTATTATCTGCCTATAAAGATAACGCTGCAGTAATGACGGGCTCTAAAGCGGGTCGTTTCTTCCCGAATGCTGAAGGTGAATACGCGTATCATCAAGAGAACATTGAAATCTTGATGAAAGTTGAAACGCATAACCACCCAACAGCCATTGCCCCATTCTCAGGTGCGGCAACGGGGTCTGGTGGTGAGATTCGTGATGAAGGCGCCACCGGTCGTGGCTCTAAGCCAAAAGCGGGTTTAGTTGGCTTTACTGTATCAAACCTACGTATTCCTGGTTATGAGCAACCGTGGGAAACTGATTTTGGTAAACCGGGTCGTATTGTTAACGCGCTTGATATTATGATTGATGGCCCACTAGGTGGCGCGGCATTTAACAACGAGTTTGGTCGTCCAAACTTATTAGGTTATTTCCGTACTTATGAAGAACAAGTCAATAGCCACAATGGTGTCGAAGTTCGTGGTTACCACAAGCCAATCATGCTTGCCGGTGGTTTAGGTAATATTCGTTCTGAGCATGTACAAAAAGGTGAAATTCCAGTTGGTGCAAAACTGATTGCATTAGGTGGTCCTGCCATGAACATTGGTTTAGGTGGCGGTGCCGCTTCATCAATGGCATCTGGCCAATCAAATGAAGATTTAGATTTCGCATCAGTACAGCGCGAAAACCCTGAAATGGAACGTCGTTGTCAGGAAGTGATCGATAAGTGTTGGCAACTTGGTGATGCTAACCCAATCGCGTTTATCCACGATGTGGGCGCAGGTGGTTTATCAAATGCATTCCCTGAGCTTGTGAATGACGGTGGTCGTGGTGGTAAATTCCAGCTACGCGACATTCCTAATGATGAACCAGGTATGGCGCCGCATGAAATTTGGTGTAACGAATCACAAGAGCGTTATGTACTTGCCGTAGCCGTTGAAGATTTTGACCGTTTTGAAGCTATTTGTAAGCGTGAACGTGCACAATATGCGGTCATTGGTGAAGCTACTGAAGAGCGTCATTTAACAGTTGCTGATAGCCACTTTGATAACAACCCTGTTGATTTACCGCTAGATGTATTATTAGGTAAAGCACCGAAAATGCACCGTGAAGCGCATTCTTTAAAAGCGACTAGTGAAGCGTTAGATACAGCAAAAATTGATATCGCAGATGCTGCACAGCGTTTATTACGCTTACCAACCATTGCAGAAAAAACCTTCTTGATCACGATTGGTGATCGTTCTGTAACAGGTTTAGTTGCGCGCGACCAGATGGTTGGCCCGTGGCAGGTACCAGTGGCTAACTGTGCAGTGACAGCTGCAACGTATGATACTTACCATGGTGAAGCGATGTCACTGGGTGAGCGTACACCAGCGGCATTACTGAACTATGGCGCATCAGCACGCTTAGCTGTAGCTGAGTCATTAACTAATATTGCATGTGCCAATATTGGTGGTCTTGAGAATATTAAGCTATCTGCAAACTGGATGGCTGCTGCAGGTCACCCAGGTGAAGATGCCGGCCTTTATGAGGCCGTTAAAGCGGTTGGTGAAGAGCTTTGTCCTGCGCTTGGTTTAACAATTCCTGTGGGTAAAGACTCTATGTCGATGAAAACTCAATGGGATGAGAATGGCGAGCAAAAATCGGTTACTGCACCGCTTTCGTTAATCATCACTGCATTTGGCCGTGTTGAAGATGTACGTAAAACGGTGACCCCACAGTTACGTACAGATAAAGGTGAAACGTCACTGATCTTAGTTGATTTAGGGGCAGGCAAAAACCGCATGGGTGCATCAAGCTTAGCGCAAGTTTATAAGCAATTAGGTGATGTAACCCCAGATGTTGATAGCCCTGAATTATTAAAAGGCTTCTACAATGCAATGCAAGCACTAGTCGCAGATAACAAGTTACTTGCTTATCATGACCGTTCAGACGGTGGTTTATTTACCACAGTAGCTGAAATGGCATTTGCTGGTCACACGGGTGTAACAGTCAACCTTGATGAGCTAACAGGCTCAGATATTGAAGTTCTTTATAACGAAGAGCTCGGTGCTGTTATTCAAGTTGCTAATAGTGATTTAGACGCAGTAAATGCGGTATTTGCTGAGCACGGTATTGCAGCCATCAGCCACGCAATTGGTTCTTTAAACGGTGATGACACTGTAGTCTTTAATCGTGCAGGCAACACAGTACTTAGTAATACACGTACAGAGCTTCGTACAATTTGGGCCGAAACAACGTACCAAATGCAAGCGCGTCGTGATAATCCAGATTGTGCTAAACAAGAGTTCGATGCCAAGTTTGACGCTAAAGATCCTGGTCTTAACGTTAAATTAAATTTTGACTTAAACGAAGATGTGGCAGCGCCGTATATTGCTACAGGCGCTAAGCCAAAAATGGCTATCTTGCGTGAGCAAGGTGTTAACTCGCACCTAGAAATGGCTGCGGCGTTTAACCGTGCAGGTTTTGCAGCGGTTGATGTGCACATGAGCGATATTCTTGAAGGGCGCTTAAGCCTTGAAGAATTTAAAGGCTTAGTGGCATGTGGTGGTTTCTCTTACGGTGACGTACTAGGTGCAGGTGAAGGCTGGGCTAAATCAATCTTGTTTAATGATATGGCACGCGATCAGTTCCAAAGCTTCTTTGAGCGTCAAGACTCATTTAGCTTAGGTGTGTGTAATGGTTGTCAGATGCTATCAACGTTAAAAGAGTTGATCCCTGGCACTGAGCATTGGCCACGCTTTGTAACTAATAAGTCTGAGCGTTTTGAAGCACGCTTTAGCTTGGTTGAAGTGCAGGAGAATCCTTCTGTATTCTTTAACGGTATGGCAGGCTCTCGTATGCCTATCGCGGTGTCTCATGGTGAAGGTCATGCTGAATTTGCAGACGGTGCTGCGGTTAAAGCGGCGCTTGAGTCAGGTACTGTTGCGGTTAAATTTGTTGATAACTACGGTAACCCAACAACTCAGTATCCGGCTAACCCAAATGGTTCGCCAGAGGGCATTACAGGTATTACATCTACTGATGGTCGTGCGACTGTGATGATGCCACACCCTGAACGCGTATTCCGAGCGGTTGCTAACTCTTGGCACCCAGATGAGTGGAGCGAGGATAGCCCATGGATGCGTATGTTCCGTAACGCACGTAAAAATGTAGGTTAATTTACATTTATACAAGCTAGGTTCATACTTTAGCGATAGAATAAAAGGCTGCATTGTGCAGCCTTTTTTGTTTATGCTGGTCAAAGGTCAAAGGTCAAAGGTCAAAGGTCAAAGGTCAAAGGTCAAAGGTCAAAATTTATTTAAGGATAATATGTTTAAGCGTGTAGGTTGGGGGTTATTCATTCTACTGCTAAGTGTGTTGACACTTGGTTATGTTTTTCGCATGCCGCTCACTTTGCATTTTGCGGCCCCTTCATTACAGCAATCCGGTGTTGAATTGCATTGTTTGGACTGGTCGTTAACAAGCAATTTAGATCTCCATATAGAAAAAGCGTGTATTGGCTACCAAGGGCAGCAGCTTGAATTAGCTGATATAACGGTTAATACCAAACGGGTTACTATTAACCGTGCCAATCTTAGCGTAACGACTCCAACGTCTACTGCTGAGTCATCCACAGCAAAAAAATTGGCGTTAACACTCATTGAAAGTAGACCTTTACTGACGGTTAATCGGTTAGTGATCTCATATCCGCAGCTAGCCAACCCCCTGACTATCAGTATAAATGAACCCCTTTTGAATCAATTTGTGGTCAGTGGAGATATCACCGCTAGTGCGTCGTTATTTACAGATCGTATAACAGGGCAAGTGAAGCTTGATAATGAGTTAGTGAGCAAGGTAAGACACATTGCTAACTTGAATCTTAATAGTCAAAATCGCTTTAGTTTTGATGGTTTAAGTTTAACGCTTGATTCACAGATTGATGGCCAATACGTCGCTGAACTTGAAAATTGTGCAATTATATTTAAGGCCAATGGCCATGTAAGCAGCCAGTATGATTTAAACTCTCAGCGATTAATTTTGGATGCGCAGCAATTAACAAGCTCGCTAGATGCACAAGAAAATTGCTTGCAGCAAATAGCAAGATTAACAGCAGATACTAAGCAACAGCAATTTATTGCCAAGCAAATTCCACTTCATTGGCAGTTGCAATTACCTGACCAAATTGGCTGGCAGGATGGCAGCCTGAATCTAGATGCGATTAACTTTGTTGCTGCTACAAGTGAGTTAAGAATAAATAATCTCGATGTAAATAGTAATGATCTGCCCAACAGCCTAAAAGCCGAGCTGGCTTTTTCGCTGCAAAATGATGACATTAAAAAGTTTAGCATAACTACTAACATGGCTAATCATGACGTTGTAGGCAGGTATCAATTAGATCTAGTGCAGTTACCTGATTTTATTGCCGTAGATGCACAAAACATAACCAGTAACGGCGAGTTTACTGTAAAAGAGTTTTTGACTACAGCACAGGGAAAACTGTCTGCGAAGTTAGCGATTGGGAAGTTGGCTGTTGATGAACTCACTGTAAGCAAGTATCAAGGAACACTGACAGCAACAATTAATGAACAGCGTTATACAACAGCTGCACTCGCCAGCCAAGTCGATACAGTGAGTTTCAGCGATTATAAATTAACGCAACTAACAAATAACTTGAATGCCTCTGGTGACCTTGGAGTTGGAGAGCTGTTTATTGATATTAGCAGTGAAACTACTTTAGCAGCATTACAAAGTGAGGCAGTTGACCTTAACAATATCAAGGTAAGCTCTCGTGTAATGCAAAGCCGTGCATTGCAGGCTTCGCATCAAGTAATGATTGATGATATTAAAGTGATTGTTACACATCATATGAGTAGTACGGCACACCCTGTGGAAGTGATTATTCCTGAACAGTCGGTTTCACGATTTAACCCCATTTTACATCAGTTTGCTCCGCTTGCGACATTAACGGGGGGCTCTGTATCAGCCCATGTCAAAGGAGATGTTAACTTATTGGCCGCTGATATCACTGTACAGTTAAGTGGTATTAATGGCCTATATACAGATTACCTGATCAATGGCTTTAGTAGTCAATTGGTAGGGAAGTATGATTCAGGCCTGCTTAATGTTAAGCCGACTAAATTTGATATTAATGAACTTCGTGCTGGTGCGATTGTTGAAAAGATAACTGGGCAATTGCAGATCAATAATAGTGAACCTGCCATCACAGCTATTACTGGTAACGTGATGGGAGGCAGCTTTACACTTGATAAGTACCGAGTGACTGAGCAGCCTCAGCAAGCGTTAGTCACATTTAAAAATATTGATGCAAGTAAAGTGATCACGCTTGATGAAAAGTCAGGGATCAGTTTAACGGGGCGAGTTACTGGCACATTACCGGTATATTTTTCTGAGTTAGGTATAGAAGTGAAAGAGGGGCAGCTCACAAACCAAGGTGCAGCGAAGCTACTTATTACTAATAATGCCGCTTTTAATGCGGTCAAAGCACAGCAGCAAGAGCTTAGCCCTATACTTGGTTTGCTTGAAGATTTAGATATTCAAAGTATTAAAAGTAGTGTTAATTTAAAACCAGATGGTTGGATGACCTTAGGCGTTAATTTACAAGGTTATAATAAACCACAAGCGCAGCAAGTTAACTTTAACTACAATCATGAAGAAAATGTGTTTACGCTATTACGAGCATTACGCTTAAGTGATGAAATTACACAAAAGGTTGAACAAGAGTATTCAACAAAAGGAAGTAATAATGACTAAATGGTTAGTGATAATAACAGCACTGGGTTTACTCAGTGCATGCACGCATCGTGTTGAGGTGGCAGCAAAAGAGCCAATAACAATCAACTTAAATGTAAAAGTTGATCATGAGATCCGCGTAAAAGTTGATAAAGAGCTGGATAATTTATTTAGTGATGACAGCGAATTATTCTAAGGAACCATTATGAGCAGAGTAAGAAATAAAAAATTAAATATAATCACATTGTTGAGTGCCTTTTGCTTGTCGTTCTCGGCGTGGGCAATTAGCTTAGATGATGCCAAAAACCAAGGTTTAGTGGGTGAGGATAGCTCGGGTTATTTGGGCCTTGTGGTACAAAATGCAGAGGCAAAAGCGGTTGTTGATGAAATCAATGAAAAACGAAAAGCACAATATTTAAAGCTGGCGAAAAAAAATAATCTGTCGCTTGCTCAAGTTGAAGCGTTAGCGGCAGCGAAAACGATTGAAAAAACTCAATCTGGTCACTTTATTGAAGTGAACGGCGAGTGGGTTAAAAAGTAAGCTATATTATGAGAGAACCGAGCTGTTAAGCGCTCGGTTTTTTGCATCCAGCAAGTAATTGTTGCCAAAAGTCGATGCCTTTACGGCGTGCTAAATTGATATTGTGTTCAGGGATAGATTCCGGCTCGTTGTACTCATCTAATGCGGCACTCATACTGGCTTCACGAATTAAATGCAAGGTTGGAAAAGGTGCTCGGTTCGTATAGTTGGCGGCATCACTTTCATCGCTATCGGCAAATACATAATCAGGATGAAAGTTAGCTATTTGGTACTTGCCCTCAAAGCCCTGTGCAACAAGTAATACATTTGCTAAATCCACTAAATCTAAAAACGCTTCAAAATCAGCGAAGCCTTGTTCAAACATTAATAATGTCGTTTCTCGTGTTGGCTGCCTGTCAAGTTCAATACACTGCTCAATCATCTCCATCACGGCGTCATCAATGCTGGTGGCTTGGCTTGTTTGATAGTGAATACAATTGTTTTCCACTTCTTTACGGGCAAATGGACAGAAATTGTATTTAACAATGACACTTGAAACCCATTCGCGGGTTTGTTGTTCTGGTAAACTTAATGATGTTTGATCAGTCACGATTAGGCTCTAAATAGTGGTTAATAATAGCAATTGTTTTCGCAATTGCACCTTGGTTATTAGCCACACACACTGCGGCTTGCTCGCCTAGTTTTTTACAACGAACGGGTTGTTGATAAAGCTCTATTAGTTGCAAGCTTAATTCATCCGTGTTGGCTACTTGTTTAGCCCCACCAAGGGCAATTAGCTCTGGGTAAACATGGTTAAAGTTATAAGTATGTGGGCCCGTTAATACTCCCACAGAGAAAGCCGCTGATTCGAGCGGATTATGCCCACCGCGCTCAATTAAACTACCGCCGACATAGCTTATGTTAGCCATACCATATAAACATTGCAGTTCCCCCAAGGTATCGCCAAGGAGTACATGCTCGTTGTGATAGTCATTTTGACTACGACGGCTAAAGCTCAGAGTTGACTCGTGGAGTAATTCCGCAACTTTATCAAATTGTTCTGGGTGGCGCGGGGCAATAACCAGTAATGCATCTGGAGCTACTTCTAAAAGGCGTTGATGCGCGTTTAAGATTAATTGATGCTCAATAGGGTGGGTGGAACCAGCAACCCAAATAAAACGCTGACTATTGTATTGTGCTTTTAAAGTTTCAACTTTTAATAACTGTTCATCGGTTGGTTTTATATCAAACTTAATCGACCCTGTTACTTGTACTTTTCCTGCATCAAGGCCTAGCTCGATAAAGCGAGTGGCATCGTCTTGGTTGTGACTTGCCAGTGCTGAGATAGAAGCCATCAGTGCTCGCGTCAGCGGCGCTACTTTTTGGTAACCACGTTGAGATTTCTCTGACAAGCGGGCATTAAGTACCAGTACCGGAATATTACGTTGTTTACTTTGTGCAAGTAAGTTTGGCCACAGCTCGGTTTCTAAAATACACAGCATAGCGGGTTTTACTTGCTTTAAAAATCGCGCAGTTGCACATGGGAAGTCAAGTGGTAAGTAGACGCATTGTACCGAGTCTTTAAAGTTGTTATATATTTGCTCCCGTCCTGTCGGTGTATTACACGTGATCATTAAGGAGTAAGTTGGCAGCTGACTTTGTAATTGTTTAATTAATGGCGATGCAGCTAACACTTCACCCACAGAGGCGCAGTGGAAGACGATAGTTGAATTTTTTTGTTCGCTAATAAGGCCAAACCGCTCTGCAAAATATTCTCGGTAGCCAGGATTTTTTTTACCTCTTAACAGATACAAATAAAAGACAATAAGTGGGCTTAGCAGATAAAGAATCAGCGAATAAAAAAAACGAGCCATTTTCTAGCCTCAAATTATAAATGTTAATGATAACGCGGATATCTGCTGAGCAAAATGCGAAATTGTTAAAAATCGTTCCAGTTGCGAGTTTTGAGTGTTTAGTTGTGGCTAATTTGGTAATATTTCAGCACCTTTGTGAAAAATATAGTTGTTATGAAATTAAAATTGATAAAAGCCGCGGTTCTAAGCAGTTTTATAAGTTGCGCATTTCCTTTATTTGCAACACCTACTGCGTATCTACCGATTGGTATGGATGCACAGCTTGATCATCAGCTCGATACTTTATTTGCGATTAGCACTGGCACACCGATGGCTAAACCGTATCGTTTAACTGAAGTTGAAGCCGCACTGACTCAATTGCAAGATTCACAACCGAGTTTAGTTGCAGCTATACGTGCGAAAATCAAACCTTACCAAGGTAGTGACAATATTACTCGCGTTGGTGTGAAACTTAGAGTTGATGGAGACAAATCAACTAAACTTGCTAATCAACGAGGTGTGAGTTCTGACGAATGGGGGCAGGTATTTTTTGAAGGTATTTGGCGTCCGAATGACTATACCTTGATGCAAGTTGGGGTGGATTACCGCGCTAAGCAAAATAAATTTGTGAACTATAATAGCTTTGTAAGTTTTGCTGGCGATGATCTACAACTAAATATCGGCTATAAGGAGCATTGGTTTTCGCCATTTAAACAATCAGCGCAAATCATTTCTACCAATGCCCGTACTTCACCGTCGATTTCATTAGGTATGGTGGCACCGGCGCATAATTGGTGGAACTTTGATTTTGAACTCTATTACTCCGAGCTTGAGCATGTTGAAAAAGGGATTTTATATCAAGGTGAGCTGCATGATGGCACCCCTCGTTTAGCAGGAACACATATTAGTATTGAGCCAGTTTTGGGCTGGAAAATTGGCTTAAACCGCATGATGCAATTTGGTGGTGGTCCCCGTGAAGTTGGCTTCAGCGATGTAGTAAAAGCGTTTTTTGATCCTGCAGGAAATGATAATGGTGAACTTGCTGGTGGTCCAGATAATGAGCTTGGTGATCAGTTTGCGTCAATAACCAATGTTATAAACTTTAATTGGGGAATGCCAACAGAACTGTATTTTGAATATGGCGGTGAAGATACAAAGGAGCATAAAAACTATCAATTTGGTAATATTGTTTATAGCTATGGGGTGTTTTTACCTCAAATTACAAATGATCTATCACTACGCTATGAGTATACCAATATGCATGCTCAATGGTATAGAAACTATATATACCCCACTTATGGTAATACAAAGGATGGCTATGTCATAGGACATTATTTAGCAGATCAGCGCTATTTATATGATGCTGTACCATCAATTTCACATAGTTTAGAAGCAACTTATGCTGCGCTAGCGGATTCGTTTTGGCGTGTAAAATTTACCTTAATTGATAATGAAAGTGGTTATGTTGATGAGTTTGGAATAGTAAGCAATGATTATGAACAAGCCATTGAGCTGCAAATTAGTAATAACCGCAAATGGCAAGAGTACAATATTGAAACTACGTTGACCTATGGTGAAGATGTGTTCGGTGATAACTATACGTGGTTATCCGTGGCACTTTTTTGGTAGTAATTAGTCAGACTTATTTTGAGGGGACTTTAAATGTCTAAAATTGATTCTGTAGCGACCAGCTACCTTGAAAGTTTAACTCGTCACCAAGTATTATTTGAAACGATGGAAACATACCATCCTCAAGTTATGCAATTACTTGAGGTTTGCCACAGTACTTTACAAGCGGGTGGTAAAGTGATTTGGTTTGGTAATGGTGGCAGCGCAGCAGATGCGCAGCACTTAGCGGCGGAGTTTGTGGTACGTTATAAATTAGAACGTGGTCCATTAGCATCTATGGCGCTAACAACAGATACTTCTATCTTAACTGCGCACAGTAACGACTATCACTTTGATACGGTATTTGAGCGTCAAGTACAGGCATTGTGTAAACCTGAAGATTTAGTGATTGGTTTAACGACCTCTGGCACCAGCGCTAATATAAATTTAGCACTTGCGGCAGCAAATGAAATTGGTGCCTTTACCGTTGCTTTTACTGGTCGCGATGGCGGCAAAGTTAAAGACATCGCAAAATTACCTATTATTATTAAAAATGATGAAACAGCGCGGATTCAAGAAGCGCATATGTTTATTGGTCATTGGTTGTGTGAAGCCATCGATATGGTCGTAGCGGGGCAAAATTAATGGATTTAGGGTTATTTAAGAACCTTTCTAACGCAAGAATTTTAGTGGTTGGTGATGTAATGCTGGACCGTTATTGGCATGGCGACTCTGGGCGTATATCTCCTGAAGCGCCAGTGCCGATTGTCAAAGTCAGTAAGTTTGAAGACAAAGCGGGTGGTGCTGCAAACGTAGCAAAAAATATTGCTCGGTTAGATGGTAAGGTTGGCTTACTTGGTCTTATTGGTGAAGATGAAAGTGGGCAAATTTTAGAAAATATTTTGGCCGATGAGTGCATTGACTCACAACTAGTAAGTGTGTGTGATTTACCAACGATTTCAAAAATGCGTGTGATCAGTCGTCATCAACAAGTGGTGCGGTTAGATTTAGAAGAAACATTTACCGACCAGCACAGTCAATTGCTACTTAATCGGTTAGAGTTGGTATTAGATCAATATGATTTCGTGGTGTTTTCTGATTATGCGAAAGGCTCATTGAGTTTAATTCAACAGATGATCCAAGTTGCAAAAGCAGCAGGTAAAATTGTATTAATTGATCCTAAATCACCAGATTTAAATTTATATCATGGTGCTGACTATATTACTCCCAACTTGAATGAGTTTAAACTTGCTGGTGGTAAAACTGATTCAGAACAAAGCTTGACTGATAGCGCACGGGTACTCATTAAAGATGCCGGTGTTGCAGCAATGCTTTTAACTCGTTCAGAGCAAGGGATGTCGCTTATCAGTGCTGATGAAAAGCATGATTTTGCTGCACAGCAGCTTGAAGTAAGTGATGTAACGGGAGCAGGCGACACTGTTATTGCAACTCTTGCGGTAATGTTAGGTGCTGGCATGCAGCCTAAAGATGCCGTTGAGATTGCCAACCTAGCTGCCGGTATTGCAGTGAGTAAATTAGGTGCTGCAACGGTATCGCCAGAAGAGCTCAGCCGCAAACTAGGTCAATATTTACAAAAGACCGGTGAGCATTATCAAACGCCATTTGATGATGTGCTAAAGCATATTGAGTTTGCAAAGCAAAATGGTGAAACAATTGTGTTCACAAATGGTTGCTTTGATATTCTTCATGCTGGGCATGTACGCTATTTAGCGCAAGCTAAAGCACGAGGAGATCGTTTAGTCGTCGGCTTAAATAACGATGAATCAATCACCCGTTTGAAAGGCCCTGAGCGTCCTATTAATCCGTTGGATGAGCGAGCTATGGTGCTGAGCGCTTTGGCATCAGTCGATTGGGTTATCCCATTTGGTGCCGTAGAAGAAAACGATACACCAGCTAAATTAATCGAGCTTATAAGCCCTGATATTTTAGTGAAGGGAGGCGATTACACTGTAGAGCAAATAGCGGGTGCTGAACATGTACTTCGCCATGGTGGCAAAGTCGAGGTGTTGGAGTTTTTAAATGGCTGCTCTACATCAAAAGTAATCAGTAAAATAAAGGCTTAACGGTTATGTTTAAGGGCGCTCTGGTATGCTGCGTGTAACTGCTGCCAGTCGCTTTGCTGCCAATGCATAACATGATTTCGTCCTTGCTCCTTATTAAACGAGCGAGCAAGGCGAGCCATATTTGCTTGTTGCCAATTAAGGTGTGGAGTTCTTAATTCACCTCGGTCAAAGTCGATAATAAATACGTCACCCGCTTCATTAAATAAAATATTATTTATATTTAAATCAGCATGATACACCCCATTGTTATGGAATTTAGCAATTGTCTCGGCAATTTTTAGCAATTCCAGCTCAGTTAAATTACGTATTTTTAGCACATCTAACAGGCTTTGTGCGCCAGCAATGGCTTGAGTAATAATATCACCGCGGTATATTAAACCATTTACACTGATCTTTGCTGCAATTGGCATTGGTACGTTTAAACCAAGCTTGATCAATCGCATCATCAGCGCAAATTCTTGGTATACTCGGGTTTTTGCAACGTCCCTGTAAAGGTATTGATCGCTTAATACTTTACCTACTAAGCCGCCACGCCAGTAATGTCTAAGCACGGCTGTTAGGTCGTTATGGCAAAAAAACCATGCTGTCGCGCGGCCTTTTTTGGTACCAACGATCTTATCCTGCTGCTGCCAGTACTCAGCATCAAACCAATTTAAGCTTATTAAAGCACTGTATTCAGGGTGGCTTAAAATGATGTGCTCATTAATGGTTTGTTGGTTAAACATAATGTATTTACTTGATTACAGGCGATAACGGTATCTTAACCTGTTTTAAAGCTGAGTATAAGTACTTGCAATAGCGAGTAGTTAATTTAAGATCATTACTATTACCAAGCATAAGCTAAGGATTTCTGTGACTGACTCAATCACCTATTCAGATATTTGTATTTTAAGACTCTCCGCAATTGGTGATGTTTGTCATGCTGTATCGGCGGTGCAAGCGATTCAAAAAGCGCACCCAAATGCAAAAATCACCTGGGTGATTGGTAAAGTTGAAGCCATGTTGCTGGCAGATTTACCCGGTGTTGAGCTGGTGGTGTTTGATAAAAAGCAAGGGAAGGCGGCTTATCAACAGCTAAAACTGCAGTTTAAAGGCCGTAAGTTTGATGTGTTACTGCATATGCAAGTAGCATTAAGGGCTAATTTAGTCGCGCGTTGTATCCCTGCGAAAGTTAAAATTGGCTTTGATTGGGTTCGCTCTAAAGAATTACATAGTTTATTTATTAATAAACGTATAGCAGCGCAGCAGCAGGCTCATGTGTTAGAAGGCTTTAAAGGTTTTGCACAAGCGATAGGTGTTGCAGATTATCAGCCTAATTGGGCTATGCCCGTCACTGAGCAGGACCAAATAACAGCGGATGAATTACTTGGCGCAGAGCGATTAGCCGGGCGCATTTTTGTGATTTCACCTGCCGCGAGTAAAAAAGAGCGTAACTGGCTTGCTGAGCGTTACGCTAAGCTTGCCGAGCATGCGCACAGCCAAGGTTTTCATGTGGTGATCACTGGCGGTCCAACTGAGCTTGAAGTGACACTCAGTAATGAGATTATCGCTGCCACTAGCACACCTATTGTTAACCTTGTGGGTAAAACAAAGCTTAAGCAACTGTTATGTGTATTAAAGCGAGCGGCATTAGTTCTAGCTCCTGATACTGGTCCTGCGCATATGGCGGTAACCGTGGGCACACCGGTAATTGGTTTATATGCTCATTCAAACCCAAAGCGAACAGGGCCTTATTTATATCAAAACTATGTTGTTGAGGTTTACCATCAAAACTTACTCAAGCAAACAGGTAAAACGGCTGAACAACTACCTTGGGGCACGCGAATTAAAGGCAGTGACTTAATGAGTCAAATAACAGTTGATGAAGTAACCTTGATGTTTGACCTTGTGGTAAAAAAAGAGCAGTTATGAGTCGTTTTAATAAAGCCTTATTTTTAGATCGTGATGGTGTGGTTAATATTGATCATGGTTATGTTTATGAGCCTGATAAGTTTGAATTTGTGCCTGGCGTGTTTGCCGCATGTAAAGCGTTTGTCGATGCGGGTTATAAACTGATCATCGTGACTAACCAATCAGGGATTGGCCGCGGTTATTATTCTGAGGCTGATTTTCATATATTGACACACTGGATGATAAGTCAATTTGCTGAGCATCAAGTCACTGTCGCGGATGTTTATTTTTGCCCCCACCACCCAAAAAAAGCCTTACCAGCTTATCTAAAACTGTGTGATTGTCGCAAGCCAGCAGCAGGCATGCTATTACAAGGTATTGCTGAACATCATATTGATGTCACTCAAAGTATTATGGTGGGTGATAAACTCAGCGATATGCAAGCGGCAAGTAAAGCTGCTATAGGCACCCGGGTGCTGGTACGGTCAGGGCAAAAGTTTGATGCCCTAGCTATCGACTCGGCGGATTATGTTTGTGATTCGTTAGCTGATTTACCCGCATTACTGCTATAACCGAATGTAAACTGGCAGCATAAGTTGTCAGTTCCTTATTTATGCGATGAACTACAAACAGTGCATTTGTTTGACTAAACTTTTACAATAGCCGCATAGATGAGCCGTGTTAATTCATGTTCGCTCGCCCCGTTCAATAAATTGGAGATTTCAGATGAGAGCATCTGCGTTTTTTAGCCAGCTTCAGCAGCAAATTGATGAAGTAAAAGCCGAAGGTTTGTATAAAAATGAGCGAGTGATCACATCACAGCAGCAAGCTCAAATTCAAGTGGCTTCTGGCGACCAAGTTATTAATTTTTGTGCTAATAATTACTTAGGTTTGGCAAATAGCTCCGAGCTTATTCAAGCCGCACAGCAAGGCTTAGACGCGCATGGCTTTGGTGTTGCATCGGTGCGTTTTATTTGTGGAACGCAAGACATTCACAAAACGTTAGAGCAAAAAATCAGTGCATTTTTAGAAACTGAAGACACTATCTTATATTCATCGTGTTTTGATGCGAATACGGGGTTATTTGAAACAATTTTAGGCGCAGACGATGCGATTATTTCCGACTCGTTAAATCATGCATCGATCATTGATGGTGTGCGCTTATGTAAAGCTAAACGTTTCCGTTATGCAAATAACGATATGGCTGACCTAGAAAAGCAATTGATTGCCGCTGATGAAGCGGGTGCAAAAACAAAACTTATTGCAACCGATGGCGTGTTCTCTATGGATGGCGTGATCTGTAATTTAGAAGCAGTTTGTGATCTTGCTGATAAATATGATGCGCTTGTTATGGTTGACGATTCTCACGCAGTAGGTTTTGTTGGTGAAAATGGTAAAGGCACACCTGAGTACTGTAATGTGTTAGACCGTGTCGATATTATTACTGGCACCTTAGGTAAAGCGCTTGGTGGTGCATCGGGCGGCTATACATCAGGTAAAAAAGAAATTGTTGAATGGTTGCGTCAACGTTCTCGTCCTTATTTATTCTCTAACTCATTGGCTCCTTCAATTGTTACTGCATCAATCAAAGTGCTTGAAATGCTAGAAAACGGTGGTGAGTTACGTGCTAAGTTATGGTCAAACGCAAAATACTTCCGCGAGCAAATGGAAGCGGCTGGCTTTACCTGTGCTGGTAAAGATCACGCGATAATTCCAGTAATGTTAGGAGATGCTAAAATCGCATCAGCGATGGCAGATAAATTGTTAGCAGAAGGTATCTACGTGACTGGTTTTTCTTTCCCTGTTGTACCAAAAGGCCAAGCACGTATTCGTACACAAATTTCAGCTGCGCATAGTATTGAACAATTAGATATCGCAATTGACGCCTTTACCCGTATTGGTAAAGAAATGGGTGTTATTTAATTAATTTATTTTAAGCCGTTGCCTTTGCAGCGGTTTTTTTATTGAGTGTGATTCATGAAAGCATTATCTAAATTAAAAGCAGAGCCAGGTATTTGGATGACTGATGCGCCAAAACCTGAAGTTGGCCATAACGACTTATTAATTAAAATTCGCAAAACTGCGATTTGTGGTACTGACGTACATATTTACAAGTGGGATGAATGGGCGCAAAACACCATTCCTACCCCTATGGTGGTAGGCCATGAATATGTAGGTGAAGTAGTTGATATGGGCCAAGAAGTACGTGGCTTTAGTGTAGGTGACCGGGTCTCAGGCGAAGGTCATATCACTTGTGGCCACTGTCGTAACTGTCGTGCAGGACGAGTTCATCTATGCCGAAATACAACGGGTGTAGGTGTAAATCGTGAAGGTGCATTTGCAGAATATTTAGTGATCCCAGCATTTAATGCATTTAAAATTCCAGACAATATTAGCGATGAGCTAGCCTCTATTTTTGACCCGTTTGGTAATGCTGTACACACGGCATTGTCGTTTGATTTAGTGGGTGAAGATGTATTGATCACAGGTGCAGGGCCAATTGGTATTATGGCAGCGGCAGTGGCTAAGCATGTGGGGGCTCGTCACGTTGTTATTACTGACGTTAATGAATATCGCCTAGATTTAGCCCGTAAAATGGGGGCGACTCGTGCCGTCAATGTTGCAAATGAAAAGCTTGAAGATGTAATGAAAGAGCTTGGTATGACAGAGGGCTTTGATATTGGACTTGAAATGTCAGGTGTGCCGGTTGCATTTAATGGTATGTTAAATAACATGAACCATGGCGGTAAAATTGCCATGCTAGGTATTCCGCCATCAGACATGGCAGTTGATTGGAACCAAGTTATTTTTAAAGGCTTAGTGATCAAAGGGATTTACGGCCGCGAAATGTTTGAAACTTGGTACAAAATGGCCAGCCTTATTCAATCAGGGCTTGATCTAAACCCAATCATTACGCATCAATATTCAATAGATGACTTCCAGGCTGGCTTTGATATGATGATTTCAGGTCAATCGGGTAAAGTTATTCTAAATTGGGATTAATTCAATTTAGGCGTTAAGAAGGGCGGCTTAGGTCGCCTTTTATATTTAGAGAGTATTATGGCATTTAAACATATTTCAATTGCACAAACACAAGCTATGTTAGGCCGCGAAGATGTCGTTATTGCAGATATCCGCGATCCTAATTCGTATCAAGCAGGACATATTCCAGGCTCTGAACATTTATCAAATGCTAATATTGGCGAATTTATGATGAACAAAGAGTTTGACCAGCCAATTATTATTGTGTGTTATCACGGTATGAGTTCACAAGGTGCTGCTAATTACTTATCTGAACAGGGCTTTGAAGATGTATATAGTATGGATGGCGGCTTTACCCAGTGGGAAGTTCAGCTACCAGAGCAGGTAGAACAATGATAGAGCTTGGCAGTATAAATAACCCACGTGCTGCGCAAGGTTTCATTGATTATATAAAAAGCCAAGGGATACATGGCGAGTTACGCTCAGAGGATGGCACCACGGTTATTATTTGTGTTGCCCCAGAGCACTTTCACCAAGCACAACCATTTTGGTTAGCATTCGTTGAAAATCCAAACCATGTACGTTACCAAGAAGCATCATGGCAAGTAGGCAGTACTGAGTCGCCGCTCACATACCAAGGCCAAGGATTAAATTTAAAAACACGCTTTAAAGCACTCAGCTGGTTAAATCAAACCGTCACCCTTCTTTGTGTAGGCATTTATTTGGCGTTTTTAATGGGTGGCTTCGAGTCAATTTATAGTGCATTACAGTTTAAACCCGACCAGCCGTTAACTTGGCTGACACCGGCAATTGTGCATTTTACTGCGGTGCACTTAGTGTTTAATATTATGTGGTGGATCACTTTAGGTGATGGCATTGAAAAGCTCAGTGGTAAAAGTACTTTAATGGGGCTTTTTTTAGTGACCGCACTATTTAGTAATTGGGCCGAGTTTATTATGGTAGGTCCAAACTTTGGTGGCTTGAGTGGTGTAGTTTATGGCTTGCTTGGTTTTTGTTGGATCCATCGAGTTCTAAATCCGCAACAGCCAGCTTTAGTAACCAATGGTATTATCGGCTTTATGTTGATTTGGTTGGTACTTGGCTTTGGCGATATGTTGTTTGTAAGTATGGCTAATTGGGCACACTTAGGTGGGCTATTAAGCGGTATGGCTTATGCGTTTACCGCTCAGTTATTCACTAAAAATACAGTTAAACCTCAATGATAGAGGTATTTAGTAAATAATACTTCGCGGATGATCTCTTGCCCTGTTTCTTGTTTGAGCAGGGTTTTGAGTTTATCCGCACAACGTTTTCTGATCTCTTCTCGGCCAGTCAGTGATTTAATTTTTTCTTCAGGCTCTTTAGATAGAATTTCCACTAACGCATCACGTAGTAATGGCGTGTGGTGCTCAACAATAGCAATAGTTGACATATCGCTGAGCATTAAATCAACTGTAATACGTACATACCCCAGTTTTTTATTACCTTGGCCGATGTAATTAGTAATAATATCGGGCTCAAAGCCAAAGTAGCCGACGGTAGATTCTGCACGGCTCATAAAACTGCTAAATAAGCTAACAAGCAAAGTGCTAATTAAAATACCAACGTAAAGGGTTTTTTTCATATTCAGTAATAGGCCATGCGATTAATACTTATTAGTCTATACGTAATAATAGCTAAGATACAGGTTGATGAAGCTATTATATTCATTAATCATCACTTTTTCCTAAGCGCAGGCAGTGGTATCATTTATAAGGTTGTTATTAAATAGAGTTAGCGTGATCACTTTTCCTGTTTCTGTAGCTGCAAATTGGCAGTTAGGCACATCAATCAATTCTTTGTCAGGCATTGAGCAAGACTGGTTACTTGAACCCAATTCATTGACTGCCAAATTAAAACAACATTGTACTGAATTTACGGTTCAGGTATTAAATGAACAAACCTTTTCACTCACCCACAAACAACAACAATTATTAGCGTGTTCTCAGTCGTTAGCTATTAACCGTGAAGTTTTATTACTTTGTGATGCTAAACCTATGGTTTATGCGCAAAGTTGGCTGCCTGTTAGTGATGCTATGCAACGACAGCAGTTATTGGCACTGGGAGATAGGCCATTGGGCGATGTGATTTTTCAGCATCCAGACCTAAAACGCACTGAAATAGAAGTCGCGCAGTTTGATTGCCTGCATCCTGTGCAGCAACTTGTAAGTCAATATTCAGAAGTGACAAAGCCGCTATGGGGGCGTCGTAGTGTTTTTTCGTTAGCTCAAAGCCGTTTTTTAGTTGCAGAGATTTTTTTGCCGGAGGCTTATTTATATTTATGAAACTAGTTGCATTACACACCGCTCATCTACCTTATTATAAGCAACTAATGCGCATTGATAAGCCCATTGGCACCTTACTGTTATTGTGGCCTACTTATTGGGCTCTTTGGTTGGCAAGTGCTGGTATGCCAAGCTTACTTTACCTAATCGTATTTAGTTTAGGTGTATTTGTAATGCGCAGTGCTGGGTGTGTCATCAATGATTTTGCTGATCGTAACATTGATGGTGCTGTAAAGCGCACAGCTCAAAGGCCTCTCGTAGCAGGTATGGTGAGTAGTGGTGAAGCCCTGAGCTTATTTTTCTTACTGATCCTCATCGCATTTATACTGGTGCTATTTTTAGGTTGGCAAACTATTTTGCTTTCATTTGGGGCATTACTATTGGCATTTAGCTACCCATTTATGAAACGTTACACTCAGTTACCGCAGGTTGTATTGGGGGCTGCATTTGGCTGGGCTATTCCGATGGCCTTTATGGCTGTGACTGGCAGTGTGCCTCTACTGGCTTGGCTACTGTTTACGGCTAATATCGCCTGGACAGTTGCTTACGATACTATGTACGCAATGGTTGATAGAGATGATGATTTAAAGGTTGGTGTAAAGTCGACAGCAATATTGTTTGGTAGCGCAGATAGAATCATTATTTTTGCGCTAAATGGTATCTTTGTTGGTTTATTGGCTTTGATTGGATATATGAGCCAATTAACCATGCCTTATTGGCTCAGTTTATGTGTCGCGAGTGGTTTTTTAATTTATCAACAATGGCTAATACATAGCCGTGATAGAGAGCAATGCTTTAAAGCCTTCTTAAACAATCATTATGTTGGTATGGTAATATTTGTTGGTTTAATGACATCTTTACCATTCAGTTTATAGAGTTAGCGTGGTGGATCAATAATACCACTGATAGAGGTGTTTTTACGAAACCAGCCTGCAATAGAATAACGAACATCTACGGTAGGTAATACTTCATGCATAAAACGTTCGCTTTCAAACATCACCAAAGTACCGGCTTTTGGTTGGATCGTTACCTCTATTTCTTTACTTTTAGGTTTATAAATGACTAACTCACCACCTGATTGCACTGTATTTAAGTAAAATACCGTGGTAAATACACGGTTAGAACGACCTTTAAATGCGTCATAATGTTTTTTATAGAAATCACCAAGCTGATATTTAGCGTAATGACATTCATAATCAAATAAACCTAAAAAGAAATAACGGTTTAAATTAATTCTAATATCTTCTAACGCGGCTTGATAATCAAGCTGAGCTTGGCTGCTGCCGTCAAACCAAAATGTTTTATCAGAACGTATGCTTTTGTCTATCTGCAAATCTTGTTGGCGTCCAATTCCCGCTAATTTAAAACTAGGGTTAATGCGATAACAGTCATGCATCAACGCGTTTGTCAGTGCAGCGTCAAACATATTTTCAACTACAGCATAGCCATTAGTTTCGATGTCAGTTAAATAACGTTCAGGGATAAAATTAAGGCTCATTAATTGTACTATATAGCAGTGAAGGTGCGTAGTTTAGCTTAAAAATAATAGAAGATACTACTGCAGATTTAAAACCAAGCCAAACTAATGCTTTTGACTTGGTTTTAAATTGATACATTTAAGAGTTTATTGATAGCGCTGTCTTTTCTATTAGTGACAGTAATTGATTTATTGGATCACCAACGGCAACTTGTTGACTAGTTTGTACGATCAACTGCTCGTGGGCTAAATTTTTATTGGTCTTTAGCTGTACTAAGTTACTATTTTCAGAGACCGAGCTGGCATGCTCAATGCTGCCTACTTTAATGCTACTCGTTTTGTTCAAGCTATCAACAGCTTCATTTAGCATTGTTTGGACTTGTTTTGATTGTGAAAAGCAACTATACATAGGGTAGTCAGCTAAATCTTGTTTGCAGAGATCAGTCTTATTGGCAAGAGGGTGGGTTTTTGCAACGAACAAAATCAATTGATCAGGTAAGTGTATATCATTACCTATGCTATTTACCGCTTGTGAACACACGCTAATATCAATTTCACCTAATTGTAGTTTACGTACAAGTTCACTTTGCTCTTGTAATTGCATTTCGATTTTAACATGTGGATATTGTGCTAAAAATTGCCCGCATGAAATAGGTACGATAGCACTGGCGTTGTTGGTATAACCAATAACTAGCTTTTCATTTGAGCAGCCATTAAGCGATTGGAATAAACGTTTTTTAGTGTCTTCAAGCTTGGTGAGTGTGTCTTGTGCATACTCTAAAAAAAGCTCGCCCTCTGGCGTTAATTTCACAGAACGAGTTGAGCGTTTGACCAGTTCATAGCCAACTTCATCTTCTAAGGTTTGAATACTGCGTGTTAATGCTGAGGTGCTGATTTTGGTTGTTTCGGCCGCTTGGCGGAAATGGCGTAGCTGACCTAATGCTACAAATTGCTCTAATTGTTCAAATCTCACTTTTATAGTCCTTTGTATAAGTAAGCCGCACTAGTGGCGAACATAATTGATTTTATCTTAATAGATAGTAATTCATTGTACCTAATTTGAAAAGTGCATTTTACACAAATGTTACAACTATCAGTTAGGATAACGCTCTTTTATCTCCAAAAAAAGTACTAAATTATTGATAAATAAATCGACAAGTTTAGGTTCAAACTGTTTACCACTTTCGCTTTTTATTAAATCAAGCACATCTTCAAGAGGCCATGCTTTTTTATAACAACGATCGCTCCCCAATGCATCAAATACATCTGCAAGTGCGGTAATGCGGCCAACAATATGAATGTCTTCACCTGCCAGTTGGTTAGGATAGCCAGTACCATCCCATTTTTCATGGTGTAGGTAAGCTATCATTGAACCACACTTTAAAATTTCGTTATTTGAATTTTTTAGAATGTCGTAGCCTATTTCGGCATGAGTTTGCATAATAGCCCATTCTTGAGCATCAAGTTTGCCGGGTTTATTAAGAATATGATCAGGAATACTGATTTTACCAATGTCATGCAAAGGAGAGGCGAGTTTTATAACTTCACATTCAAAGCCATTTAATCCGTATAGCTTAGCTAATAATTCACTATAATGCGCGACTCTTTTAACATGCGACCCGGTTTCTTTTGAGCGTTTCTCAACGGCTTCGCCGAGGATATAGGACAACTCTTTTTGCGACTCCTTCATCATTTCGCGCAGTTTAAGGTTATCGTAAGCGAGTGCAATGTTATTGGCAAAAAATTCGAGAAGTTGGTAGTCCGTAGCTTCTAATAATGAACCTTTACGTACGTAGAGCATGGTTTCAAGACCAGCTTGGGTGGGAAAATAACCAATATAGTCACGCGTGGTTTTTTGAGATGATTTTCGGTTATGGGCTTCAACAAACAGCTGTTTTACATCATCAGGTAGTGTGTTGGTATTAGCCTCAGGCTCTACACCGGATGCGGCCAGTAGCTTAAAATCGGTAGCTGGAGAGGTTTGTTGATTAACCGCCGCCGCGCAATAAATTTCAGTATCATCTAAGCCCATCACATTGGTTACATGAGATAAAATAGTTGATGCAAATTCATGCACGCTATCACACTTTAAAAATGAGCTAGAGGCATTGATGATTTTTTCTAGGCCTTTTTTGTGTCGCTCTATAATTTGAATGTCGCGGTGTGCACGCAAAGCAGAATACAATAAGGTTTTCATTTTTATTGCAGTCAATTCAGTTTTATTTTTGTAATCGTTAATATCATATTCACGGATCACAGATTCTTCAGGGGCTTCACCTGGTTGGCCGGTGCGTAAGATAAGTCGAATATCGTGGTTGTTTAGATCATCGCGGATAAATTTTATTAGATCTAATCCAGCATGACTGGTTTCCATGACAACATCGATTAAGCCAACTGAAAAGTCCAGATTTTGGCGTAATAATTCTTTTGCGGCTTGAGCTGAATAAGCATGATGAAAACGTAACGCTTTATCTTCAAAGGTAAAACCTGATAACACAAGCTTGGTAACTTGATGAATATCATCTTCATCATCAACGACGAGAATATCCCAGAAAGCTTGTGGTGCAAGAGCTTCTGACTCTTCAGGGGAATTTTCTGAAAATAAAAAGTCGTTCACGTTTACACCTTTAGTTTTATCATTGTACTAAAGAGTATAGTGTCTGTTTTTTAGTCTGCCTTACTGCTCAGTGGTTTTTTTTCAATGTTTTTAAGTTCAATTTCAATTGCATCACATGAAATATGAATCTCATACAAAGATGTTAATAATGACAATGCAAGGCACGCTAAACTCACACCAAATAAAATCACTCCCGTAGTTTTAAACTCGATAAAGAGTGCAAACATGGACAGTGTACACATCAAAAAAGAAGCAACGCCATACACTTGCATGGTTCTTATTAGTTTAATGCGCTTTCTTAAATTAGTGATTTGTGCAACGACGAGTGGTCGTATAGTATCGCCTTCACGGGCATTGAGTTCACGAATTAATTGTGCGAGTACTAAAAAGCGGTTGGTATACGCTAATAACAACAAAGAGATTGCAGGGAAAAGCAGTCCAGGCGTTGTGAGGGTCATGATTATTTCCTATATAACAATTACTTTGCTTAGAGTAGCTTAGGGTAATTAGTTCGCAAAGTAAAAGAGGTTGTCATTGCAAAATAAAATAAATAACGATACACAGCAAGCGCCATTTGAATGGTTAACAATCTATTGTGCTGCGAATGCGATAGAAGCAAATATTGTGAAAGGACTATTTCTTAACAATAATATTGACTGCCAATTACTTGGTGAGTCATTACAAGGAGCAGTAGGTGAAATACCTTTAGAGCAAACTCAGGTTAGGGTGCAGGTTTTTGCGATTAAAGAGCGCCAGGCGCGACAAATATTGGTAAACTACACTCAAGTACAACAATCAGCTCCTGATTGGGTATGCCCCAATTGTAATGAGCATAATGGGCCAACATTTGATTTTTGTTGGTCTTGTAGGACACCTAATAATGACTAAAGCGAATAATTTTCAGCGCATTCGAGAGCTTAACTATTTGCAACAAGCGGTACTTGCGGCAGCATTAATTGAACGCATGTTACCTAATTATGGTTTATTCAGTGAAGCGACAGGGTTTGGTGATGAAGCTGTTTTGCGCAGTGCACTTAACCTCTGCTGGGAAAAAATATTACTGCCGAAAAGTAAAATAAGCCTTGAAAAGCAAATTGAAAAAATTGAGCCGAATGTCCCTGAACTTGCTGATTTTGATATGTTCGGAACGTACCCTGCTATCGATGCTGCGACTGCTCTGTTAGGTTTAATGCATGGTCTAATTGCTAAAGATGAGCAAGAGTTTATCAGTATTAGTAAAATATCGCAGGCAACCGTTGCACGTTTCATTGAGTATCAATTAACAGTGACAGGGGAGCTGGCTGATAATACTGCGGTACGTGAGCATCCATTAATGCAATATGAAATTGAAGTGTTAGGTGAGCTCATTGATTTTGTTGAGCAGATGGGCAGAGTAACGGCTGAAAATGTTAAAGCACTAAAGCAGCATGCTATCGCTGATGGGCAAACAAATATTGGTATTTCGCTTTAATTATTTGATTATTTTATAAAGTGCCATAGTAGGCATGGGAGAAAACTGCAGTGCGAATTTTAGGCATTGAATCGTCGTGTGATGAAACTGGAATTGCAATTTATGATGATGAGCAAGGTTTACTGGCGCATCAATTATACAGTCAAGTAAAAGTACATGCGGACTATGGAGGTGTGGTACCTGAGCTCGCATCACGAGATCATGTACGTAAGACCTTGCCATTGATTGATGCTGCCTTTGCACAGGCAGGTTGTGGCCCAGAAGATATTGATGGGATAGCTTATACCGCAGGCCCAGGATTAGTTGGGGCGTTATTGGTGGGGACATCAATTGGTCGTTCTCTCGCCTATGGTTGGAATATCCCCGCTGTTGCGGTGCATCATATGGAGGGGCATTTACTGGCACCAATGCTTGAAGAAAATACCCCAGAGTTCCCATTTATAGCCTTATTAGTATCAGGTGGCCATACGATGATGGTTAAAGTTGCTGGTATTGGTCAATACGAAGTATTAGGCGAGTCTGTTGATGACGCCGCAGGTGAAGCGTTTGATAAAACAGCTAAACTACTTGGTTTGGATTACCCAGGAGGTCCTCGTCTGGCTAAACTTGCAGAGCAAGGAGTGCCTAAGCGCTTTATTTTCCCTCGGCCAATGACGGATAAACCGGGGCTTGATTTTAGTTTTAGTGGTTTAAAAACGGCAGCGGCAATTACAATTCGTGATAATGAAAACGATGAGCAAACTAAAGCTGATATCGCTCATGCATTTCAAACTGCCGTGATTGATACTTTAGTAATTAAATGTAAACGAGCTTTAAAACAAACGGGTATTAACCGTTTAGTGATTGCTGGTGGGGTGAGTGCAAATGTGCAGTTGCGTGCTCAGCTAGAACGTGTAATGCAAGGGATGAAAGGCCAAGTTTATTATCCACGTACAGAGTTTTGTACTGATAATGGTGCGATGATTGCCTATGCTGGTATGCAGCGTTTAAAAGCAGGGCAGTTTGCCAGCCTAGATATGAAAACTAAGCCTCGTTGGCCAATAGATAGTTTAGACGCAATTTAATTTTATTCATCTTCAGTTGGCGGCGTTTTTTTGTCGCCAATTTTAGGTTCTTTACCACTAAATAAACGTTTGATATTGGCATTGTGACGAAAGATTATCAAAATAGTTAAAAAAGTAACTGGCAATGTATAAAGTGGTTTGATCCACCATGTATACAGTGGTGCTAATGAAACAGCGATCAATGCGCCAAGTGATGAATAGCGCGTTACCGCAACCACCACAACCCAAGTCGAAATCAATAACCCACCAAGTGATAAACCAATGGGTAGTAATGTCCCAAAAGCCGTAGCAACGGCTTTACCGCCTTTAAAGTGAAAAAATACTGGGAACATATGGCCTAAACATGCGGCGACACCAATTAGCCCTAGCATCAGCGGATCAAGCTGCAAGAAGTATGCGCCCCACACTGGTATTGTTCCTTTAAGAATATCAAACACCAATACTAAGCAAGCTGGGAAAGCGCCTCCTAGGCGATAAACGTTGGTCGCTCCAGGATTATTTGAGCCGTGGTTGCGTGGATCGGGTAGTCTAAATAGCCGCGACACTAGAATAGCCGATGAAATCGACCCTAGTAAGTAGGCTAAAACTAACATTAAAACGGCTATCACGCGCTTCCTTATTTTTATATCGCACTTTTTCGGCTATCATTGGCCGCAAAAATTGCATTCATACTTTTTATGACTGAAATGCAAGTACGTGATGTACCCACACACTAATTTTACATGGTGTACCTATACGCTATTGTATGGGTAATTTTTACATAATAAAACACACTTACAGTGTATAAGGGCTATAAATACAAATTATAGCTTAACTAAACTCAAATTAATGAGATTAAGCTTTTGCCAGTTGGAGCAGTTATGGATAAGGTTTTTATATCACAACTACATGTTGACACTATCATAGGCGTATACGATTTTGAAAAAGAAACTAAGCAAAGTTTGTATTTTGATATCGAAATGCTGTGCGATATTAAACCTGCTGCAGCAACTGATGATATTGCTTTAGCGCTTGATTATGCAAAAGTAAGCGAGCGAGTAATTGCTCACACGACAGCAAAACCGGTAGAGTTATTAGAAACTTTAGCTGAACAACTCGCAGCGATTATTTTAACCGAGTTTACCACCACCCAAGTGACCATACGCATTAGTAAGCCCGCAGCTGTGGCGCAAGCAAACACGGTTGGTGTTGAAATTACAAGAAGTAAGGCCTGTTAAGATGGCGCAAATTTATATTAGCCTTGGCTCCAATGTTAATAAAGAGCACTATCTTCGCCAAGCGCTAATTGCCCTAAAAGTTCACTTAACTGAGTTTGAGCACTCTAGTGTATTTGAAAGTGAAGCTGTTGGTTTTGCTGGCAATAACTTTTATAATTCGGTAGTGGGTGCGCAAACACAAATACCGCTGTCTGAGCTTTGCCAATTATTGAAGCTGATTGAACGAGATAATGGCCGCACTGATAACGATAAAAAGTTTAGCCCACGGACCCTTGATCTCGATTTATTATTTTATGACGATGTGATCTGTGACACACCTGCGCAGTTGCCCCGCGATGAAATAACCAAAAATGCTTTTGTACTACAACCATTAGCTGAAATAGCCCCGGATTTTTACCACCCTACAGCTAAGCAAACAATCGCCCAGCTGTGGGATGCTTACAACAACCCCAAGCAAAAACTATGGAAGGTGGAGTTTACTAACCCATGAGTATTATCGAAATTATCGTTTTAGCCCTGATCCAAGGATTGACTGAGTTTTTACCCATATCTAGCTCAGCGCATCTTATTCTCCCTTCACAAATTCTCGGTTGGCAAGACCAAGGTCTTGCCTTTGATGTTGCTGTGCATGTTGGTACTTTGATTGCCGTAGTCATTTACTTTCGCAAAGAGGTCGTTGAAATATTAGGAGCCTGGTTTAAGTCATTTGGTGCACAAGGCGCTACAGATGATAGTAAGTTAGGCTGGTGGATTATTTTAGGTACTGTTCCAGCTGCGGTATTAGGATTGGTTTTTAAAGATTTAATTGAGCTTTATTTACGCAGTGCATGGGTCATCGCTGTAACAACAATTCTTTTTGGTCTTTTGCTTTGGTATGCAGACGTTAAAGGGAAACAAACTAAAACCATTTATCAATTAAACTGGAAATCAGCATTAATGATTGGCATGGCACAAGCGATGGCTATGATCCCTGGTACATCTCGTTCAGGGATCACCATGACGGCAGGTTTAATGCTTGGCATGAACAAGCAAAGCGCCGCACGCTTTTCATTTTTACTGGCCATTCCTGTAATTTCTATGATGGGTCTTTATTACACCATTGAACTAGCATTAGGTGATCATATCGTTGATTGGACCACGTTAATTCTAGGTGCTGGTTTATCTTTTATCTCTGCTTATGCATGTATCTTCTTCTTCTTAAAAATAATTGAGCGGATGGGAATGATGCCATTTGTCATTTACCGTTTACTCTTGGGAGCAGGATTAATTATTTTCTTAAGCCTTTAAAAATAATTTAATTAAATTTGCAATATTATGAGAAAAAAACACTTAGATTTCGTAGGTGTTTTTTTTTTGCCTTTTTGACTACACTTGGTAACGTTTGTAAATAAATTGATTAAGGAATAGAGATGGAATTTAAAAAATCATTATTGGCATTGAGTATTGTTGCAGTGTTATCTGGGTGTGGGGGGTCGTCAGATGATAAACCCGTTGATGGCAAAGACCCTATAGTAACGGATCCTGTTACACCCGTTGTAAGTGAAGCGTTAGTACAGGGGGTTGCTTCAAAAGGGACGCTAAAAAATGCCCAACTGACATTTTTTAAATATGTAGAAGGTGAGGCGGTTGAGCTTACGGCTAATGAACTTGGTGAATCATCCCTTGTAACGGATGAAAATGGTCAATATCAAGTTACATTAAATGATGTGAAAGGGATCGTTAAAGTTCAAGTGTCAGCAAGTAGTGATGCTGAATCTCCTACATTAATGGTTTGTGATGCCCCTAAAGGTTGTGGAGTTGACGATACTGATACAGTGGTAAAATTTGGTGATGACGTAAATTTAACCCTGCAAGATCCTGAGTTTTCTCTAACGAGTATTTTATCTATTAGCAGTGAAAACACTAACACACAAGATACCGCTAATATAACTCCGTTAACACATATGGCGACAGCACTAGCGGAAAGTCGCGGGAGTGTATCGGAGCAAGCGATTGCAGATGCACAGTCAGAAATAGCCAATACATTTGGTTTAGTAGGGGCGTTGAACTTATTGACTCCCGGCGCGCTAGAAGCACCGTCATCTTTATTTGATAGTAATAATAGTAATGCGATGCGCTATGCGCTTATCAACGCTGGTATTGCCAATAGCTTGTACTTAGAAGAACCAGAGCTCGCGCTTAGTACCAAGTTATCGTCAGCAGTTGCGGACATGGTAGCAGCGAATGGTGCCTTTTTAGCATCGAGTAAAAGCGATGATGACGATGATTTTGAATTTTCACTGGAAGACGTTTTAACAGGCTCAGAGCAAGCGTTGGCGCAGCTCATTGAAGTGATTGCTAATGATCCTGCACTGATTGAGCACTTAGATGACTTAGAGCAGGCGGCGACGAATCTTGCGAATGAAATTCAGGTAAAAATCACACAGGCGGGTGATGATGGGCGGATTAAAGGCAAAGTAAGTGATGAAACACAAGGTGATGCGATAGCAAAAGCCAGCGCAATGGTGAATGATATACGCTTGTTTGCAAATTTATTTGATGTTACGAATTCGTCTGGGGCAGATTTTGAATCCCAGGGCGAGCAGTTTGTCAGCCTCGTAGAAGCGGCTGGAGACATGGTTGCAGAGCAAGCGGATAGTTTTGCACTTTTAAGTGATGTTATTGAAGCTGTTACAGAGATTCATCAACAGCTTGAAAACGGTGAAGTAACAGGCACTGTCTTTGATTTAGCGGATTACTTAACTACAGCGGGTACAGGTAGAGTAACCATAGATGAAGAAAACCTGATATTTAGTGTTACTGCACAGTCCGGGGAAGAGAAATTAAGCCTTGATGTTGCTATTAACGCATTAACAGAAAATACACAGTATCAGTTGTTATTGTCGGGTATGGCTGAAAATGCAGCTGTTGAATTTACAATTGCTGAAGGAAGTCACGCAACACTTACTTTAGATAGTGCAGTTACCCGAGCTCAAATTGAAAGTGGTGATGTTAATGCCGAACCTACCAAAGGGGAGCTGAAACTAAATGTGGCACTTGCACAAAAGGTGACCACGACAGTAACAAACCCTGTAAGTTTTACCGGTGCTTTAACGGCAGAATTACTCCCGCTTCAAGTATACAGTGCTGAGTATTCGCATGGCAGCTGGAATCAATCTGCTTGGGACTATACGCTTGAACAAGATATGCTAGTGCTCCCTAAAATGGCCAGCTTAAGCGGTGAGTTTTCATCTCTTGAAGGCGAATTAGTAAAAGCTACTGCAACCGTCAACATTAAAGATCTTGAATCATATATACCGCCAGAACTTAAAGGTTTTGGTGAAATGTATAAAGGTATTGCTGAAATCACTATAAATGAAGCCAATACAGCGTTAAATCTATCAGTGAATGACGATGAAACAGTGACTGCTTATACATTTGTAAAGACTGCGCCAGATGCTGGAAACTGGAAAGTGTTTGCTAATCGAACTACTGATATTGAAGGGTACTTTCAAGGGAGTTTTACAAGAGAAGCGTTTACTTATCAAGGTGTGCAATTTTATTTATACAACTACTATAACGAGGTAAATGATGATTATTATGGTTATGTTGAATTCATTGAACAAGTAGAGTTTGATGAATATTATCAACCATTTGTAGTTAAAAGGCATTATCAGTATTTTAAAGAATATAATGATGGTGTGCTTATTACTGAGGACGGAAGCAGTATAGCTGTACTTGATATCATGTTTAATAATTATGGTGAGTACCATGATTATGATGATGCGCTAAATGGGTTGAATATTGGGATTCGAACGCCAGTTGAGCAAATCTCCACAATTACTGATTATTTTGACGATGCATTCGCGAATGACTTTAGTGTTGTTGTTGGGGATAAAGGTTCGTATCGTTTAATCTTTGACGATAATGATACATCGCTTGTAGCTGGCCTTAATACAGAGCTGAATGGTTACTTAGTTTCACCAAATTTAGAAGATATGCTTACTATTACTGTTAGTGATGAAGCCGCAACTTTACAAGCATCCGTTCAAGATGGAGAAGTGCAGACGATTAATGTTGCAAGATCCTCAGAAACTAATTTCTCAGTAGATAATGTTACAGTCTCTAAGAATGGTGACTTTGTACAAAGTGAAACGCTGACGGTAAAAACTCAAGGCGAAGGTTTAGCACAAACAATAACCGTTGAATTTTTTGATCGATACCTTGATGATAGTTGGGGTCGCTATGAAAAGTTGACCGCAATTGATAGTAATGATGATCAAATCACGGACTCTTTCAATTGTGTTAACTTTGATTTTTATAGTAAAACAGTAGATGGTTTGTATTACGATTATGATGGGAACTTAATTGATATTAATGAGCAAAGCGGTAACTGTGGTAATTTTGCTAACTTTACAGAATTTGCTTATAGCTGGCAGTTTTCTCGTTTTGGTATAAATGGGGAAAACCTTGCTAGTTTTACCGCCGTAGATACATTTAAGAGCCGTTTATATAGTATTAATCCTCCATCAATCCCTGGCGAAGAGCCAACATTTGAACCTGTTTATTATCGTAGTTTTGTGAGTGGTTTAGGTGAAGTAAGAGCTGATTTTACGCAACCTGAACACATGCAATGGTCTGCAGATGGTACATATAAAATTGATATGTATTTAACACAACCTGAGTTAGGGACTAATGTTGAAAATGAGGAAACTTTCTTAGATGTGAATGCCGCGCTAAATGTGCAGGTTAAGGTGGGTGAATATAACCTAGAGTTAAACCTGACCGGTGAGCGTACTGAGCTAGAGCAAGGTAAACTAGCACTCGATGTGAAGTATCTATTGCCTGAAAGTGATAAACAACGCAGCTTTATTGTGAGTTATGACACTAAGCTTGAGACATTATCAGCTACAAATGCTGAAAATGTTAAACTGGTATTAGCAGAACCTGCAGATGAAGACGCAGAACAGCAAGTGCTGGGGACAATTATGGTAGGTGATGAAAAAGCCGCTGAAATTGTTAAGCGCGATTCACTTGTTTTAATAGTGTATGAAAATGGCATTGTTGAGACATTATAAGTTTGCATCAAATTTAAGGCCTGCCTTTGCAGGCCTTTTTTATAAAAAGATTAATAAATGATAAAAAACATCCTTTTAGGCTGTTTGGGTTTAATGGCACTGCATAGTAATGCGCAGCAACAAGTGTCTTTTTATATTGATTCAAATAGTTTTAGTAATATTTCACCGGTACTGGAATTAGTCGATGATGATTGGCAAAGTCCTCCTAAATCTGATGCTGATAAAGGCTTTTCGCAAACAAGGCTTGGCGTAAGTTATCAGCATTTAAGTTTTGAAGAATTTGAATTTCATATAGAACAACGACTTGATTATTTTGTAAGGAGTAATGCGGATACCGCCTTAGGTTACTATCAAGAGCAACAAGAGATCCCACTCTTAGATAAAGAAAATTACCGAGTAAGGCTTGATTACTTTGCCAATAAAAGTAAGGGTTTTGGCGTGACTTATAGCCACACCTTCAAGGATAAGTTCCTTGTCGAAATAAAAGGAAGTTATTGGAATGTTGATTATTTTCGTCATTCAATTGTGACTGGAAATGTGCAAGGACGTCAGGATAATAGTTTGCTGGGGGAACTTAATTATGAGGAATATTACACGCACAATAACTTTTTAAAGCGTCCAAATGAAGGTGATTGGGATACCAATGGTAATGGTTACTCTATGGACGTTTTTACTGAGTTTTCTTTATTTGACAACCTTACTATACGCGCCGATTTTATTGATGTTTATAATCGTTTTAGCCTCGAGAGCTTGGGCTATACTTCCGCCAATATAAATACTAAAGGCAGTTTTGTTGATAACCAAGGATTTAGTAGTTTCAGGCCTTTACTTAAAGGGTTTGAAGGGCAAAGCGAGCATAAATATCAAATACCTGAGCAAATAGCTTTAGCGTTTACTTACGTTCATGAACAAGTAGATTATGCTTTACACTTATTGCGTCAAGGTGATATTAACTTTATGCAAATAGGCGCTCAATTTGCTTACAAAAAAAGTATGTTTGAATTAATGTTCGACCCAATTAATTTGACACCTCAGCTAGGGTATAAAATTGATTATTTTAAACTGGAGATCGCGATGGATAAGTTAAATCCAAATAAAGCGATGCAATTATCGTTAAATATGCAGGTGAATTGGCTTTTTTAGTTGTTGGAAAAAATAAACGCCTCAGTTCAATGAACTGAGGCGTTTTTTATCAGTTAAACACAGTTTTAATTAGAAAGTGTACTTAGCACCTAACGATAAGCGACGGCCTTTCACATCATAAAACTCACCATCATCGTAAGTGAATGGATTACGTGGTGGCTCACGGTCTAAAATGTTGTTAACACCTACACGTAACTGTAATTCATCCAGCAGGTAAGTTTTGTACATGAAATCAAAAGTTGTGTAAGACGGGATATCATTGTAGTTGTTATCTTCAATGTTCCATTCATTACTTTCGACACTACTATGGCGATAGTTCGCGGTTAAAATATAGCTTGAATCATCGTGAGAGTAGACAGCATTAAAGCGGCCTTTCCAGCGAGGATCTTCAATTTCTCCCACGTTAGAACGAAAATCTTCCGCGCGGCCAGTTGAGTTTTCGCTATCCGCTTCAAGGTAAGTCGCTGTTAATTTAAGTGCTAAATCACCATTACCGAGCTCTGTACGATAGGCTGATTCAATATCTAAGCCTTTTTTATTGATTACAGCAGCATTAATTGGGCGTTGATAATAATTAATAATATCGCCGGTTTGCTGATCACGCACGAAATTTGAGCAGAATGGGCTGTTTAGTGATGATGATTCATAACATAGCTCAACACTATCACGACCAAAATATTCAATCGCTCCTTCAATTTCGAATGACCAATAATCAAGGGTTAAATCTAACCCCTCAATAAACTCTGGGGTATAAATAAAACCAATGGTGTAGTCGTTTGAAGTTTCATTTTGTAAGTCTTGGTTACCTTGTACATAGCCTGGTAAGCTACCTGCGGCTTGCCATTCTGCGGTCGGCATCCAGCCTTCAGGTAAGCCATCAGCTTGGCAGTTAGCAATGACATTGGCTTTGTATTCACTACCCGAGCTGGCAATTTCATCGGCGCGACAAGGATCTTTACGACCTGAACTAAAGGTTTGCGAACTTGGAGTAAATAAGTCACTTAAACTCGGTGCACGTACTGATTTAGAGCGGTTTAAACGAATACGTACTTCATCTGTTACGCCCCAATTTAATGATAGTTTCCATGCATCATCGCCACCGGTAACTGAGTAGTCCATATAACGATAGGCCGTTTCAAAAGTTAAGTCAGTTGCCAAGAAATGGTCTGAAAGTAAAGGTACAGAAATTTCTGTTGAAAATTCATTTACATCTATATCACCTTTCATCGGTAAGCTTGAATTACCAAAAATAAGGCCATTTTGCATTGCTTGATCAGGGTTGGTTTCTGCGCTTTCACGGCGGTGTTCTACGGTAAATGCAGCCGCTACTGCACCGGCAGGTAATTCAAACAATAAGCCATCAAATGTAGCCGCAACAACCAGTTGATCTTGTTTTGCAGTTCGTGTTGCATTAGTAGCAATATAATTCATTTGTGCTGGTGAAGCGCTATGTGCACCCATAGGGTTAAAAGCAACACAATCTTCGCGTGCACCGGTTACATTGCCATCAGCATCACGAAGTGCACATACAATCTGGCCATTTAGTTTAACAGCATCGATAGCATTGGCTAAGTTCTGCTCTAAAACTTCACCGCGCCATAAAGTATCTTGCTCGATACGGCCATATTGTACGTAGGTGCTATAGCCCCAGTCATCACTCAAGATACCTTCAAGGCCAACTGAAGTTCGGATCACTGAGCGATCTTGTTGATAGGCGCGATCGCCCCATAGATTTTCATTAGCTTGGCGTAAAGTTACCTTGTCTAGTTTATTATCATCCATAATTTTAGCCATATCATCACGGATGAAAGCATTGTCACGACGGATTGTATGAGCAAAGAATGCCGGTGAGCTTTCTGTTGTTGCTTTTGAGTCTGACCAAGTAAAATCAAATGTTGCAGCGTGATCATCGTTGATTTCGTATGTGCCATAGGTTGATAAAATAGCGCGCTCTAATGGCGTTTGGAAATAGCTCTTGTAACCATGACTAAAAATACCATCGCCAGGGTTATTGGCATCGGCATAATAACGATTGTTTGCAGAAGCATTCGCTACACCAGAGTTTTCTACACGACCTAAGCCATAGTCAAATGCTTTAATATTACCATTATCATCAAATGCCCAATGATGATTGTTATAATGATCGTCGCTAAGTGAGCCTGTTTTACTAAAAAAATCACCGCCCTCAGAGTAATAACTTAGCGTACTTGGTTTACCTAATATAATGCGCTCAGGAATACCATCAGCACCTGAGGTATTTGCTGGATTTGCATAAGAGGTTACCGGGTTGCGGTAAAAGTCACGACTTAACTTACTATAGCTATCTGTTTTTGAGTAGTTCAACGATGTAACAAAAGATAGTTTGTCACCTTCCATACCGCCGGTAATAGAGAAGAAGCTTTGCTCGCCGCCACTTTGCTCTGGACGAATAGTTGATGCATCAATTTCAATACCATCGAATGATTTTTTTGTAATGATATTGACAACACCAGCCACTGCGTCTGCACCATAGACTGCAGCTGCACCTCCTGTGGCAATTTCGACACGCTCAATTAATGTGGTTGGAATATTGTTTAAATCTACAGCTGTACTGCCAACAGAGCCTGCAACAAAACGGCGGCCATTGACTAATACCAGCGTACGTTCAGATCCTAAACCACGTAAATCAGTGGTGTTTAGTCCTGATGCATAAATGAAATTGGTTGTTGTTTCAGGTGATAAACCAACCGTTGCTTGCGGCAGTTCAGCAAGTAGATCATTCACGTTAGTGACACCAGCATTTTCCATCTCAACACCACTGATCACCGTTACGGGGGTTGGTGAAGTAAGGTTAAATCGTTTTATTTTTGAACCTGTGACTTGAATGCGCTCTACTGGTTTTACATCTTCAGTTGTATTAGCAAAGGCTACTGAAGTGCCTGCAGCGGTAATGATGGCGATTTGAATGCCAGCAGTAATGAGATTTAATTTTTTCAACATAACACCTTTAATTTCGACAACTTAAAATGCAAAAAAATATTTTAAGTCGATTGCACGAATATCTAGTCACAGTTCTAGCGTTAAAAAAATCACCAGTAATGTAACCAAATGTAATTTAGCGGCATGTTTTATCACAGCAGATATATTGAGTCTTGTACCTGTTAAATGTAACGCTTGTTGCTAAAAAGTGTTTTATGTTTTATTTTGGTGTGTTTTTGGGTACTTTGTTGTTTTAAGTGAAAATTTATTGTATTCAAAGGTTTACATTGTCATTTTTGAGGTGCTTTTTGGTGAGTGTGGGTCTGTTGTCATTAACCAAATTGTGATTATAAATACATAAAATCGTTTATTTATGAGTCTAAAATGTTAATTTTGTATGTTTTTTGATGTTCGTTATTTGCTCGGTTAACCCTGTTTAAGGAACTTTTCTGAAAAAGTTGTAATGCACGATGTTTTCGCTAGTGTTCATCAGTAGATGGCGATGGTAACTGATGGCTATTTTTGGCATTATAGTCACTTTATTTATTATCGATTTTTAGCGCTGCAAAGGCTATTTAGCGGCAAAGGAATAATATGCATATTCATATTTTAGGTATTTGTGGCACTTTTATGGGCGGTATTGCAGCGATAGCTAAATCGTTAGGTCATACTGTAACGGGATCAGATCTAAACGTTTACCCGCCAATGAGCACACAACTCGAAGAGTTGGGTATTAAGCTAACTCAAGGTTATGATGTTACACAGCTAGAGCCTGCACCTGATATGGTTGTCATTGGTAATGCAATGAGCCGCGGCAATCCGTGTGTTGAATATGTGTTAGATAAAGGGCTACCTTACACCTCAGGTCCTGAATGGTTAAAGCATAATTTGCTGCAAAACTCTTGGGTACTTGCAGTGGCTGGGACTCATGGTAAAACAACTACTGCAAGTATGCTGGCGTGGATTTTAGAGTACGCAGGTTTAAAGCCGGGCTTTTTAATCGGTGGCATAGTACAAAATTTTGGCTTGTCTGCACGGGTTGGTGAAACGCCGTTTTTTGTTATTGAAGCCGATGAATACGACACTGCATTTTTTGATAAGCGTAGTAAGTTTGTTCACTACTTACCACGCACGCTTATTTTAAATAACCTTGAATTTGATCACGCGGATATTTTTGACGATTTAAACGCAATTAAAAAACAATTTCATCACTTGATGCGTACACTACCGAGTAGCGGCAAGGTTATTTGGCCAACTAACGAGTCAGCCTTAAATGAGGTGATTGAGCAAGGTTGTTGGAGCGATAAAGAAACACTCGGTGGTGATTGGCGTTATGATTTACATAAAAGTGATGGCAGTGAGTTTACGGTATTGCTCAGTGATGTAGCTATAGGTACTGTGAAGTGGCAAGCTATTGGCGAGCATAATGTTAAAAACGCGATTATGGCGATTGCAGCGGCGCGCCATGTAGGTATTGCTATAGAGCACAGTATTGCGGCATTAGCTGAGTTTATTAGCCCCAAAAGACGCATGGAACTTAAAGCAAATATCGCTAACATCAATGTCTATGACGATTTTGCCCATCACCCAACAGCAATAAAAACGACCCTTGCTGGCCTGCGTGCAAAAGTGGGGGATGAACAAATTATTGCGATTTTAGAGCCTCGTTCAAACACGATGAAAATGGGCGTACATCAACATACGTTATTAGCATCGTTAGTTGATGCTAATGAGGTTTATCTATTTGAACCAGAAAATTTAAGCTGGTCATTACGTGAACAAGCCAAACAAGCGGGTATGCAGTGCCTAACGAATACCGATGAGATCATTGCAAGCGTAGTTGCAAATGCAAAACCGCAGCAGCATATATTAATTATGAGTAATGGGGGCTTTGATGGCCTTCATGACAAGTTAATCACAGCTTTACAGCATAAATTTACCTCGTAATAAACCGGAGCGACAGTGCAATATAAAGAAACCATTACGCTTGCCTTTAGTGGCGCGTCAGGTGCGCCTTATGGCTTACGACTGCTTGAAGTATTACTGGCGCAGCAATTTCGTGTCTATGTGTTGATTTCAAGTGCAGCTCGTGTGGTGCTTGATACTGAGTCAAATATAAAATTATCGGGCAATGAAGATAAGGCGACCGAGCAGTTGAGTGCTTTGTTTAATGCATCGGCAGGTCAGCTACAAGTGTTTGGTAAAGATAACTGGTTTAGCCCAGTTGCGTCAGGCTCAGCAGCGCCGAAAAAAATGGTCGTCTGCCCGTGCAGTGCAGGATCAGTCTCAGCCATTGCGGTGGGGGCATCAGATAATCTACTTGAGCGGGCTGCAGATGTGGTGATTAAAGAGCGTGGTCAGCTTATTTTAGTACCACGAGAAACCCCGTTTAGTGAAATACATCTAGAGAACATGCTTAAACTGGCCAAGCTAGGGGTGACTATCATGCCTGCAGCACCAGGGTTTTATCATCAACCGCAAACCATCAATGATTTAGTCGATTTTATGGTTGCACGCATTTTAGATCACTTAAATATTGAACATACACTAACGAAACGTTGGGGTTATGGAGAAGGTAAATCATGAGTAAAGCAGTAGCTTTGAATATTGAAGGCCTTACCAAGGTTTATAAAAATGGCGTTGAAGCCGTTAAAGGCATTGACCTTCAAGTCTATGAAGGCGATTTTTTTGCCCTACTTGGCCCTAATGGTGCGGGTAAATCAACGACTATCGGCGTAATTTCGTCACTGGTTAATAAAAGCCAAGGGAAAGTCGAAGTGTTTGGTCACGACATCGATAGTGACTTAGAAGCGGCTAAATCGCAGCTTGGTCTGGTACCGCAAGAGTTTAACTTTAGCCAGTTTGAAACGCTGACACAAATACTGGTAAACCAAGCGGGTTACTATGGTGTACCACGAAAAGTGGCTCATCAGCGTGCGGATAAATATTTAACGCAGTTAGGCTTGCTGGAAAAGAAAGATAAACAAGCGCGTACGTTATCCGGAGGCATGAAACGCCGCTTAATGATTGCCCGTGCGTTAATGCATGAACCAAAGCTGCTTATTTTAGATGAGCCTACTGCAGGTGTTGATATTGAACTACGTCGTTCAATGTGGGATTTCTTACGACAAATAAACGAACAGGGTGTAACGATTATTCTCACCACCCATTATTTAGAAGAAGCTGAATTACTGTGTAAAAATATCGCCATTATTGATTCTGGTATTATCGTTGAAAATACCACTATTAAGGCTTTATTGGCTAAATTAGATAAAGAAACCTTTATTCTCGATTTAAAACAGCCAGTGCAGCCAGTAACGCTTGATGGTTATAAGTTTACTATGGCTGATGATCATACAATTGAAGTGGAAGTGGCAAAGTCGCAAGGCTTAAATGCCGTATTTACAGCATTGACTGAGCAGGGAAATACAGTACTCAGTATGCGTAATAAAGCAAACCGATTAGAAGAGTTATTTGTTGGTTTATTAGAGCAAGGGCGGGGCAAGTAGATGTTTAAATATGGCGTAGCCTTAAAAAGTTTATGGATCAAAGAGTGTATTCGCTTTTTGCGTATTTGGGTGCAAACGTTAGTACCGCCTGCCATTACCATGAGCTTGTATTTTGTGATTTTTGGTAACTTAATTGGTTCGCGCATTGGCGATATGGGCGGCTTTAGTTACATGGAGTTTATTGTGCCTGGCCTTATTATGATGTCGGTGATTACTAACTCCTATTCCAATGTTGCATCCAGTTTTTATTCAACCAAGTTTCAAAAAAGCATTGAAGAATTATTAGTTGCACCAGTACCAAACTACATCATTGTGCTTGGCTATATGGGCGGCGGGATGACCCGCGGTATGCTGGTGGGTTTAATTGTAACCTGCGTATCGTTACTGTTTGTTGATATTCAAATTCATAACATTTTTGTGATCATTGCGACGGTAATACTCACCTCTGCGGTATTTGCATTAGGTGGGTTGATCAATGCAATTTACGCCAATAGCTTCGATGATATTAGTATTATCCCGACCTTTGTATTAACACCACTTACTTATTTAGGTGGGGTGTTTTATTCCATCACCTTATTACCTGAATTTTGGCAGGGTGTGTCGCAGGTTAATCCTATTATTTATATGGTTAATGCCTTTAGGTATGGTTTCTTAGGTGTGTCTGATGTTGATTTGTCAGTCGCATTTGGCGTGTTGTTAATATTTATTACAGCCTTATTTACGTTAGCATTAACGCTAATTAAAAAAGGTGTGGGGTTAAGACACTGATGAGTGATGCAAATTCACGTAGTATTGTATCGAATCAACAAAGCTTACACGAAAAGCTGGATGAGATAGTTAATAAGCATTTAACTGCTGAATTTAAAAAGCCGATTGCAGCGCACACGCAAACGGCTTTTGACCAAGTAAATGAAAAAGTGCAGGCTTTTGCGGGGCCAATCATTTTAGATTCATGCTGTGGTGTAGGTGAAAGCACGGCGAATTTAGCCAAGCGTCATCCTGATGCACTTGTCATTGGCATTGATAAATCGTCGCACCGTTTAGATAAACATGATATCGAGTACAAACAAACTGACTCAGGCCAGTATATTTTAGTGCAAGCCGACTTGAATGATTTTTGGCGTTTAGCTGTGGCCGCTAACTGGCAGCCAACACATCATTATTTGTTATACCCAAATCCATGGCCTAAAGCTAAGCATATTCAACGGCGTTGGCACGGTGCAGCTATTTTCCCATTCATCGTTAAACTGGGAGGCTTGCTAGAAGTACGCAGTAACTGGGATATCTACGTAAAAGAGTTTGCGCAAGCACTTAATTTAGCCGGATATAGTTGCGAAGTAGCGCACTATGAAAGTGATATTGCTATCACTCCTTTTGAGCGAAAATATTGGGCGAGTGGGCAACAGAGTCATCGGTTAGTGGTCCCTTTGACAGGGCAGTCCTAACGTCGAGGTTAACGTGTGGCGCTGCTTCGCTAAAATGATTCCCTTGCATCAGCGCCACATTCGCTTTACGGAGCGCATTTACGACGGGTCGGCTTTCCACATTTTTTGCAATTAGTTGTAAACTGAGTTGTTTTGCGAAACTGGCGATGTGCTCAATATATAAATAAATATCTTGGTCATTAACTATTTGACGAATTAAGGAGCCATCAAGTTTAATTCCATCTACCTCTAATTTCAGTACATTAGATATATTTGAATAACCCGTACCAAAATCATCAATAACTACTCGTACTCCTCGGTTTTTTACTAGGGTGATAAATGCTTTAACTTCAGAAAAATTAGCAATTGCCTCGGTTTCTAAAAGCTCTAAGGTGATATTACCGGGTAGGGGGTAGCGCTTGAGTTCATCTTCCAAAAACTCAGTTAAGCTAGGATCGAGCATATCTTGAACGGTAATATTAATACTCCAGCAAATGCTGGTTTTTCTAAAACGCGCAAAACATTGCGTGAGCATAGTTCGGGTTAACATGCCATCCATTCTAGAGCGGTTTACAACGTCCAAGAAAGAGTCAGGCTTAAGAATTTCGCCATGACAAGTGATCATTCGAGCCAAGCACTCATATTGAATAATCGTCTTGTTGTCACTATTATAAATAGCTTGGAAGTATGGGACAATTCTATTGTTTTCAAATGCTTCTCGTACTTCCTTGGCCATCGCTACATTGTATTGGTATTGATTTTTTACATCATGAAGCGCGCTCGAATAATTAACTACAGTGTGGCGTCCTTGTTTCGCTTGCAGTGCTGCAATATGGGCATTTTCAAGTAACATAGATTTATTGCCGCTGGCGATGCCCGCACATAAAGTGATGTAAATAAACGGATCAGTAAGAAGTGGTGTACTGTAATTATAAGCTTGGATCACATCGTTAAAGCTCATATCATCGTCATTAAAAGGAGCTATAAGCACAATTTTATTAGTTGCTAAGCGAAATATTTGGCTTGCAGCTGGGCGATTTTTTCTAAAGTAATGCAATAAGGTGTTCATCACCCGATCACTAATTTCAGTACCATAAAAACTACTAATATCTTCAATTTCATTGACCCAAATAACCGCTAACTGCATATGATGATTCGACGATTTTTTAATATAGTATTCCAGCGCAATGTGGTTGGCAAAACCGCTGCTGGTGTCGGTAGAAATTGCGCGTTTTAACAAATACACATAAATACCAGCAACTAATAGAGCAATAAAAAAGAAGAATGCCGCCATGGCGGCTGCTTTCGAAACACTCTCAGCTAATCGCTGATTGAGATCGTAGATTGTAATATCGGCACCGGTTAAGTAGGTTACGCCGTTGGCATCAACAAAGGGCACAAAAATAGTTTTAAAATGGCCCCATTGATCTCTTGATATTTCAAATACCGGTTCAGTTGAGTAAAACGCACCTATATTCGCAGCGGTGGCTTCCGGATATAAATCGAGAAACTGGGTTACTTTGCCACTATTTTGATCGTTTTGTGTATAGCTCGAAGCACTAAAATATACGTTGTCGTCTTTTAGTACCATGGCATAAACGTAAGCGATATTTAACGCATTAGCAAACTCTGAAAGTTGCCGACTAGTTTGTTGATATGCAGATGGTGATATGCGAAGGCCTGCATTAATTTTTTTATGGTAGTCATCTCCCAATATATGCTTAACACTTAATGCAGCATTAAGTAAGCGAGTATCAACGCTTTGCATTATATCATTGCGGGTACTGTGATAAGTGTAATAGATATAGCCTAATAAACTGATAAAAAACAGTATGAAGCCTGCGATTATCCAATTCGTCCGTAAATTTGTGTTTATCATGCTCATCCTTTATTTATTATCCTCCCCATTATACAAAAAAAGACTACATCACCTATAAAAATATAGTTAAGCATTTTTTAATCAAACTATCATCAATCTGTCATGCAATTGAGTGCTTTTATGGCTTAATACGAGACATTTCTACTCTATTGCAGTAAAGTTAACGCATTTCGTAGAATCATTGTAGTTGATGTTATTGTTAATGAAGCCCAGCTTAGGGGCTTTAGCCAAAAAAACTACATTTATTGGGTATTAAGATGGATCAAAAGCGTTGTGCCGTCGCCTCTAAAGAAACTCTGATGCGTATATTTACTGTGCCTGAAGCACCTGACTCAACTTTGAGTAAAATCGAACTTGAGATCTCGAGCAATTTAGCTGGTTTTCTGAATGAGAATATCGCGGCAATTGAAAAGCCATTGCATGAGATTGAGAAAGATTTTCAATCGGCAGTGATCCCAGAAGATCCGACTTTTGTTTCAGCTTATGCGCAGGATATTATGGAGCAATTAGTTGCTCATTCAGTGCACACTGCCGCGCCAAGTTTTATTGGCCATATGACATCAGCGCTCCCGCATTTTGTATTACCACTGTCGAAGTTGATGGTGGGTCTTAACCAAAACTTAGTCAAGATTGAAACCTCTAAAGCATTTACGCCACTTGAACGCCAAGTCTTGGGCATGATGCATCATTTAGCTTATGGCCAAGATGACGCTTTTTATAGTAAGTGGATGCACAGTGCCAAAACTTCACTTGGTGCTTTTTGCTCCGGTGGCACCGTGGCGAATATTACTGCTTTGTGGATTGCCAGAAACCGATTATTAAAAGCTGATGGTAATTTTAAAGGCATTGCAGCTGAAGGCATTGTCAGTGCAATGTTACATTATGGCTATAAAGGTTTAGCTGTTTTAGTATCAGAACGCGGTCATTATTCTTTAGGTAAAACAGCCGACCTATTAGGTATCGGCCGTGATAACTTTGTTGCGGTGAAAACCACCGATGATAATAAAGTTGATATTGCAGCCATGCGTGAAACTGCGCAGCAATTAGCGGCTAAAGGGATCAAAGTGATGGCAATTGTTGCTGTGGCTGGCACGACCGAAACAGGTAATATTGACCCGCTTGATGAGATGGCTGATTTAAGTCAGGAACTTAATTGTCATTTCCATGTCGATGCTGCATGGGGAGGAGCAACGCTACTTTCTGATACTTACCGCCCTTTATTAAAAGGGATTGAGCGCGCTGATTCAATTACCATTGACGCACATAAGCAAATGTACGTGCCAATGGGGGCAGGTCTTGTACTGTTTAAAGATCCTGCAGCGACAGATGCCATTGAGCATCATGCTGAATATATTTTGCGTAAAGGCTCAAAAGATTTAGGTAGTCATACTCTCGAAGGTAGCCGCCCAGGTATGGCAATGTTAGTGCATGCTTGCTTACGTGTTATTGGCCGTAAAGGCTATGAAATTTTAATCGACAAAGGCATTGAAAAAGCCCGTTACTTTGCTGACTTAATAAAAGCAGATGATGACTTTGAACTGATCTCAGAGCCTGAGCTGTGCCTTTTAACTTATCGTTATGTACCAAAGCAAATTAAGCAAAAAATAGCGCAAGCGGATGAACAAACGCGTTTGGATATATTTGCTTCACTAAACCGTTTCACCGCCAGTATGCAAAAGCGTCAACGTGAAGCTGGGCGTTCATTTGTATCACGTACGCGATTGACGCCAGCTCAATATGCTCATCAGCCAACAGTGGTTTTTCGCGTTGTACTTGCCAACCCTCTGACATCAGAGAGTATTCTTCAAGAAATCTTGGCAGAGCAAAAGGCACTCGCGAAAACCGATCCTGTATTTAAAAAATTCTTATCTAAATATATGGATTAGCAACGCAGTGGCGCTTCTTATCGTAAAGAAGCGCCATCGCTTTTAGTGATCACCCAAAGCAACTAGCTTTAATCATTTCACTAATTATATGTTGTGATGGTTTGATTTTTTCCATCGCTAAAAATTCATCTGGTTGGTGAGCTTGATTGATAGAGCCCGGTCCCATAACAATCGTTTCACAACCAAGCTGCTGAATAAACGGTGCTTCGGTGCAGTAATTTACCGCAACGGCTTGCTCCCCTGATATCTTTTCTGCCAATTGTACTAATGCTGTGTCAGTACTCCCTGTAAACGCAGGAATAGGCTCGTGCATATCCATTACACTCACTGCATCTGGGTATTGGTTGTTGATTTCAGCGGCTATTTTTAACAGCATCATTTGTAGTTCTTGTACGCTCAAACCCGGTAATGGGCGCATATCAATGTGCATTTCACAACAGCCGCAAATACGGTTAGCGTTATCGCCACCGTGAATATGCCCGAGGTTTAATGTTGGGTAGGGAATGACAAAATGCTCTACTGAATATTTATTCTTTAACTCTTCTTTTAACAGTAATAACTTCGCAATGATTTTATGCATGACTTCAATGGCATTTAAACCGCGCTCAGGATCGGAGCTGTGACCTGAACGGCCAACCACTCGAATCGCTGTACTCATGTGACCTTTGTGAGTAAATACTGGTGTCATATCAGTGGGTTCACCTATGATACAACGCGCCGGTTTTAAATTTGGATGTTTACAAATTTGTTGCGCACCGGCCATAGTTGTTTCTTCATCGGCGGTGGCTAAAATCAAAATAGGTTGAGTTTGTTCGTTTTTATCAAGTTCACTAATTGCTTGCAGTACAAAAGCGAAAAAACCTTTCATATCGATACTGCCTAAACCATATAATTTGTTGTCATATTCACTTAATTTAAATGGATCATAATTCCAACGGCTATCATCAAAAGGAACGGTGTCAGTGTGGCCAGCAAGCATTAATCCGCCATCACCGTGGCCGCGTTTGGCGAGTAAATTAAAACGACCTTTAGGCCCTGATAATTCGGTGATCTCACATTCAAAACCTAAGCTGGTGCACCAGTTTGCAAGTAGATCAATCACGCCTTTATTACTCATGGCTAAAGATTCATCCATAGCACTAATGGAAGGGGCGGCAATTAACTGCTGATACATGGACAAAAAAGAGGGTAAAGACATAAAAAAATCCAAAATAATTATTCAATCTAATTGCATAACAATATAAAAGTATTTATTATGAATATCAATTCACTTTTTAAGCATAAATATATTAAAGCGACGCAATGAATATAAAACGACGATAATTCAGTTTCATTCCCCAAACAGTGTGTTTCACGCTGTTTAACCCGATTTGAATGTAAATGTAGTAATAAAACCCAAAAAGAGTAACGAATGAAAGTAGTAATTATTGGCGCAAGTGGTTATAGCGGCGCAGAATTAGCAAGTTTAGTAGTAAAACATCCACAGTTAACTTTAGCAGCATGCTATGTATCTGAGCAAAGCTTAGATAAAGGCAAACTATTAAGCGACTTGTATCCTGAGCACCTTGGTTTACTTGACACTCCTTTATTACCGCTAAGCGAACGTGCGTATAGCGATATCGAAAATTCAGCTGATTTTGTTTGTTTGTGCACTGATCATAAAGTGAGTGTTGATTTAGCGCCACGTTTTTTAAGCATGGGCAAAAAAGTTTTTGATTTATCAGGTGGCTACCGCTTAAGTAGTAATGAAGATTATCAAACTTATTATGGCTTTGAGCACCAACATACTGAGTTACTAAATGAAGCTGCGTATGGCTTGGCAGAATGGAACAGCGAAGCTATTGCCAAAGCACAACTTATTGCTGTGGCAGGTTGCTACCCAACAGCTGCATTAAATGCGTTAAAGCCACTTCAGCAAGCAGGCTTGCTTGCGGAGCAGCCAGTGATTATTAATGCGGTATCGGGTGTCACAGGTGCTGGACGTAAAGCAAGCGTAGGCACGCATTTTTGTGAAGTGTCGCTTGCACCATACGGATTGTTCAATCACAGACATAGCCCTGAGATAGAGCAGCATTTAGGCCACAAAGTGTTATTTACACCGCACCTAGGTAATTTCCCACGCGGTATTTTAGAAACTATTTATGTGCAATTAAAAGCTGATGTTACGTCTGAGCAAGTTACTCAAGCCTATCAAGTGCTTGCTGATGAGCCATTGATCAGATTGCTTGGTAGTAAAATCCCGTCAATTAAAGGGGTTGCAAAGCAGCCATATGTGGACATTGCTTGGCAACAACAAGGCTCTCAGCTAATTGTAATGGCAGCTATTGATAACTTGTTAAAAGGTGCCGCTGGGCAAGCGCTGCAATGTATTAATTTAGCGATGGGTTTACCTCATAGCAAAGGTTTAAAAGGGTAACTAGTAATGCAAACATGGGTCATTAAACTCGGTGGTGCAGTACTCAATACGGAAGACGCGGCAAAAGCGTTATTTGAGGCGCTGGCATCACAAACTCAAGCACAGTTTGTGATTGTGCATGGTGGTGGCGCATTGGTTGATAGCTGGCTAAAAGAAGCGGGCTTTGCCAGTGCAAAACATCAGGGCTTACGTATTAGCCCTAAAGAGCAAATGCCATATATAGTCGGCGCATTAGCAGGCTGTGCAAATAAACAATTGATGAGTCAGGCAATTGTCGCAGGGCATAAACCTGTAGGTCTTAGTTTATATGAAGCGGGCATTATTTCATCACAAAAGCTAAAAGCACTTGGTCAAGTTGGACAATGTGACGGTGGTGTACAAAGTGTAATACCGCAATTGTTAAAATTAGGTCGTCTTCCTTTAGTTAGTTCTATTGGTTTTGGTGAAGATGGGCTTTGGTATAACGTAAATGCAGATGAAGCAGCAGCAGCCATTGCTAAAGAGCTAAATGCTGAAATTATTTTTATGACTGATGTAGAAGCTGTACTTGATGCAAATAAGCAGCCGTTACATCAGCTTGATACAAATCAGATCAATACGTTGATCGCAGAAGGAGTAATTTTGGGTGGGATGGAGGTCAAAGTTAAGACCAGTCTTCTTGCTGCCCAGCACTTACGACGTGGCGTTTACATCTCGAGCTGGCAAAAGCCAGAGAATTTAGTCGCTTTACTTGCGGGTGAGCACGTCGGAACAAAAATTACACCATAGGTTTTATATGTTTAATCATTTTTTATCGGGTCTAGAATTAGACCAACAAGGCGCACTGAAATTACTTAATTTAGCGCAAAAAATTAAAGCAAACCCTATTGATTTTAGCCAAGCATTGGCTGGTAAGTCAGTGGTTACTTTATTTGAAAAACCAAGCTTACGTACGCGTTTATCGTTTGATATAGGTATCAATAAGTTAGGTGGCCATGCTGTATATCTTGATTCACAAAATGGCGCTATGGGCGCGCGTGAATCTGTAAAAGATTTTGCTTTAAACATTGCAAGTTGGGCAGATGGTATTGTTGCACGTGTATATCAGCATAAAACGTTAACCACACTTGCTGAATTTTCGAGCGTTCCTGTGGTCAACAGTTTGTGTGATTTATACCACCCGTGCCAAGCTTTGGCTGACTTTTTAACATTGCAAGAAGTATACGGTGATGTAAGCCAATTAAAGTTAGCTTATTTAGGTGAGGGTAATAATGTAACACATTCACTGATGTTACTCGCTGCAACCTTAGGAACTGATTTTGTTGCCGTATGCCCAAAAGGCAGCTCACCAGATTCGCAAATTCTGAAGCAAGCAGAGCAAATTGCAGCAATGAATGGCGCATCAGTAATGGTCAGCGACCGTGTTGAAGCCGCTGTTGGTGCAAATGCCGTGTATGCAGATACATGGGTATCAATGGGTGATGACACGCCGCTTGAACAAGTAAAAGACAAGTATATGCCGTATCAATTAAATGCCGCATTACTTAAACAAACAGGGGCAGATACTGTTTTGCATTGTCAGCCTGCACACCGTGAGTTTGAAATTACTTCAGAAGTAATGGATGGCCCGGCGTCAAAAATTATTCAACAAGCAGAAAACCGTATGCATGCGCAAAACGCGTTGCTTGTTTCATTATTAAATCCAAATTTTGTGTAAGGTATCACCAATGAGTTCTATTAAAAAAGTTGTATTAGCCTATTCTGGTGGTTTAGATACGTCGGCCATCGTGCCATGGTTAAAAGAAAATTACGGCTGTGAAGTTATTGCGTTCGTGGCCGATGTAGGTCAAGGCGCTGAAGAGCTTGAAGGCGTTGAAGCAAAAGCTATCGCATCAGGTGCATCAGAATGTTATGTTGTTGACCTAAAAGATGAAATGGTCAGTGATTACATCTACCCAACCTTAAAAACCGGTTCAATCTACGAAGGTACTTATTTACTGGGTACATCAATGGCGCGTCCTATTATCGCAAAGGCGCAAGTTGAAATTGCCCGTAAAGTAGGTGCCGATGCTCTGTCTCATGGTTGTACTGGTAAAGGTAATGACCAAGTACGTTTTGAGTCTTGTTTTGCCGCGCTTGCCCCTGATCTGCAAGTGATTGCACCGTGGCGTGAGTGGGATTTATCAAGCCGTGAATCGTTACTTGATTACTTAGCTGAGCGTAATATTCCATGTTCAGCATCGGCAACTAAAATCTACAGCCGTGATGCAAATGCATGGCATATTTCTCACGAAGGTGGTGAGCTTGAAGATCCGTGGTGTCAACCAAGTGATCAAGTATGGACATGGACTAACTCACCAGAGCAAGCGCCTAATGAGCCAGAATTTGTCACCCTAAATGTTGTTGAAGGTGAAGTTGTTGCTGTTAATGGCGAGCAACTTAAACCGTATGATTGTTTAGTTAAGCTTAATGATATTGCATCCCCGCATGGCGTTGGTCGTGTTGATATCGTTGAAAACCGTTTAGTGGGTATGAAGTCTCGTGGTTGTTATGAAACACCAGGTGGAACAGTGATCATGGCGGCATTACAAGCAATTGACGAGCTTGTGCTTGATAAAGCCAGCCGTAAATGGAAAGAAGTACTGGGCGGCGAGTTCTCACACTTAGTGTATGACGGTCGCTGGTTTACACCGCTTAAAGATTCAATTTTAGCAGGTGCTGAAGCGCTATCAACAGTGGCGACCGGTGAAGTTGTGCTGAAGCTGTACAAAGGTCAAGTAACAGCAGTACAGAAGAAATCACCAAATAGTTTATACAGCGAAGATTTTGCAACGTTTGGTGCAGATGATGTGTATGACCAATCGCATGCTGAAGGCTTTATTCGTTTATTCTCGCTTTCAAGCAGAATTTCAGCACTAGCGAAGAAGTAATTTTACTACAGCCCCGTCAACAAGCGGGGCAATTTCAGGGTTTGGAGATATTTCATGGCATTATGGGGCGGACGTTTTTCTACGGGTCCAGATGAGGCGTTTAAACAATTTAACGACTCACTTCCCTTCGATTATCAACTCGCAGAGCAAGACATTGTTGGCTCTGTTGCGTGGGCAGGTGCTCTTAAGCAAGTTGATGTACTAACAAGTGATGAGCATCAATCGCTCGTGGCTGCATTATATGAATTACTCGATGAAGTAAAAGCGGACCCACAAGCTGTGGCGACGTCAGGCGCTGAAGATATTCATTCACATGTTGAAGCTGCTTTAATTGAAAAAGTAGGCGATCTTGCTAAAAAATTACACACAGGGCGTAGCCGTAACGACCAAGTTGCAACCGATTTTAGATTATGGTGTCGTGATACTGCGGATCATCTTTTAGAAGCGTTAGGGCAATTAAAAGGTGAGTTTATTGCGTTGGCAGAGCGTGAGCTGGGTACAATTTTACCAGGTTATACTCATTTGCAACGTGCACAGCCATTATTATTTAGCCACTGGTGTATGGCATACGTTGAAATGCTTGAGCGTGATGAAAGTCGCTTAGCGGATGCGAAAGCCCGGATGAATTTTTGTCCGCTTGGCAGTGGTGCACTTGCCGGCACTGCGTACCCAATTGATCGGCAAGCACTTGCCGTTGGGCTAGGTTTTACCGCTGCAACTAAAAATAGTTTAGATGCCGTATCAGATCGTGACTTTGTTGTTGAGCTATTAAGTTGTGCGTCTATCTCCATGATTCATTTATCTCGCATGGCAGAAGATTTAATTTTTTATAACTCGGGTGAAGCTGGTTTTATTGAATTGGCAGATAATGTCACTTCAGGCTCATCATTGATGCCGCAAAAGAAAAACCCAGATGCACTAGAGCTTATTCGTGGCAAAACGGGCCGAGTATTTGGCTCATTTAGCGCTATGATGATGACGTTGAAAGCCTTGCCATTGGCCTATAACAAAGATATGCAAGAAGATAAAGAAGGCTTGTTTGACGCTATGCCAACTTGGCTTGCTTGTATTCATATGGCGCAAGCATGTATTAAAGGCGTGAAAGTTAATGGCGAACGTACGCTTGCAGCAGCTAAAGGTGGTCATTCAAATGCGACCGAATTGGCTGACTATCTAGTTGCTAAAGGTATTCCTTTTAGAGAAGGTCATCATATCGTTGGCGTACTGGTACAAATGGCTATTGCGCAAGGGAATAACTTAGAAGATTTAAGTTTAGAACAATTTAAGTCTGTGCATAGTATTTTTGAACAAGATGTATATCCTGTATTAGAAATAGACGCGTGTCTAAAAGCACGTCAAGCACTTGGTGGTACATCTTTAGAGCAAGTAACTATTGCTGTCAAAGATGCCAAAAAAAAACAGCAAATAACGGTTCGTGACGCCAATCTTGATGATGTTGAGTCGATAGCTAAGCTAATCCAGCACTGGGCTACTGTAGGTGAAAACTTACCGCGAGCTAAAAGTGATATGGTGCACTCAATTAATGAGTTCGCTGTGACAGAAGTTGCTGGAAAGGTTTCAGGCTGTGCGTCGCTTTATATTTATGATACTGGCCTTGCTGAAATTCGTTCTCTTGGTATAGATCCTGATACAGGAATTACTGGGCAAGGCCGCCAATTGGTTGAACACTTATTAGTTAAAGCCAAAAAATTGGCACTTAATCGCATCATCGTTTTGACGCGAGTACCTGATTTCTTTGAAAAACAAGGTTTCACATTCTGTACTAAAGACAGCTTACCTGAAAAGGTAATGAAAGATTGTGAACTATGTTTACGCAGAGACAATTGTGATGAAGTCGCAATGGAATTTATTTTGAAGCCAAGTCGGAATACGGAGATCCCGTGTAAAAACGTAGCTTAAAATCCCTGGATGTAAAAAACGTACGGTTACCCCTGTGCGTTTTTTTATGTCCAAATTCATCTGGTATGACCTGTTGGTTTGTTTTTTGTACGAATAAGGATCAAAATAGATCGTTTATAAAAATGTTGGATCGGTAATTGCTTTATATAAAGTGTAAGGTGGCTCAGCGTGAGTTCATCTTTAAAAGCGCCAAAAAATAATCAGAGCGCTAAAGCAACTGTAACTTACTAACTAGTTACTAATTCAACATTTATTGAAAGGATCAATCTCATGCAAATTACTGCAAACAGCCAGCTACAAATGCAAGCATACAACTCTATGCAACAATCAAAGCCAGCACTTGAACAAAGCGCTAGTAATAAAACCCTACAATCTGATACAGTGTCTATATCTAATGAGGCTTTGCTAGCATCAAAAGGCGAAGCTGAAATTCAACGTGGCGGGATTATTGTCTTAGATCCAGATAAGCGCCCAAAATAATAGCAATGAGTTATAGATGTATTTAACAGAACATTTCGGACTTTCGTTATCAGCGCTGGTTGTTTGGGGGTTGATGATGGCCTTCTTTTTTAATCTCTTTCTATGGATTGCAGATTTAAAAAGAAATAATGTTCTGTTGCTCTCTTCTTTTATTGTATTCTTGTCTTACTTTATAAGTGATCATTTATTCACGTGGTTTGCTAATTCGAATGTTTATCTTAATTGGGCTATTTACGATATCATAACAATAACACTAATAACTATTAGTGCTCATTTCGTAAAAAACAATTGCAAGCCCCCAGCATTTTTCTATGTTATTTTTGTTTTAAGTGTTAATACAATCTTGTCGTCTTTGATGTATTATGATTTGCGAATTGCAGGAAATACTACTCCATGGGTGCTGTGGGATATATATTCTTTTGGTGTTTATTTCCTCGACTTTACGATGATTGTAGCTCTAATTGTCGATCGGGATATTTTAGGTTTGATTAGGCTTAAAAATGGAATTAAAGCATTATTTAAAGGACAACAAATAAGACATTCTCTTTAGCGTTTATGTATATAAACGACATTATAGGCCCTTATATCGGTGTTTTTATCGAGTGGGGCTTTCTAATGGTTTTTTTGTACAACCTAGTGTTGTATATAAATAATCCAAATAAAAGTATCGTAATACTTTCTATGATGATGGCTATTTCTTATGTAATTAGCGATCTCTTTCCTGTTGTGTCGCCAAATTATTTAAACTGGCTGGTATATGATCTTCTCACCATTGTGGCTCTAGGCTTATGGATCAAACATAAAAGAATCAGCTCGTTTCCAGCTATTTGCTATGTTGTTTGTGGGCTAAGCTTAAATGCCTTGATAATGGCTGCTATTTATTACGATTTGTGTATTCGTTTAAATGTAGAGTATTGGTGGCTTTGGCCTGTTTATTCTTTTGGTGTCAATCTGGTGGATATTATGATGATCACGGCCTTAGTCTTAAATAAAGACTACTTAGGGCTAATGAGGTTGTTACGAAAAGCAGGTTTACTAAAGGCCTAAATAAATATTAAGCCTTTAGTGGAGCTTAAAATCGATATTCCCAACTGGTTTTTAATGCGCTGTTAGTCTCAGATTCGTCACTCAATTCGTCTTTATACACAGAGCCACTGATTTTCCACAAACCATTAAAAATAGCCTGTTGATAGCCAAGTTCTAATTGCAGACGATCAAATGTTTGCGGTGTGTCTATTAGGCCGAGCATGTCACTTTGTGACCAACGTAACTTCGCATAACCGGCATAACCATTCATAGTATGGTAATGGGCACCTAATACGGCTGATTTACTTTGCAGCGGCGTTGCAGAGCCAATTAAGCGATCTTTATGATTATAGGCTTGGGCATAGTTGGTAAAGCTCTCATTAGCCTCATTACAGCTAAGTTGGGCTGTACAATCTTGTTGGGTATTTGAATATTCAAAATAAGTTTTTAATAACTGTTTTTGATCACCAAAAAAACTTTCTATACCTAGGGTATAAAAAGGATCACTGGGTGCTACACCACTGTCATTTTTACCCATTAGCTCAGTATAAAAAGCAACGGGTTGATTGCCGATGCTGGTCGAGTACTTAGCATCTAAACTGGTTAATCGTTGTTTAGTTGTTATTAGTTCAAGCGAGTTGGGGTCTTTTACTGTGCTGGTTAAATAGTCAGAGCCCGCTGAGCTAAATGCAATCTCAAGCCCAGCAAGTGGAGTGCTGGCAAAGCGTAAAGCCCAATAGTCACCTTTTTCACTGCTATCTAAATATGGCTTTTGTTTGGCGTATATTCCAGTTAATTGCCAGTTGCCAATAAAGGATAGCCAGCTTGGCCCCACATAGTGTGTGTTGGCGCGGTTTATTCGTAGACCTTTCATTGGTGATGCGTTATTTGAAAGCAGCAAGGCATTATCGTTGCTAGGCCCCCACCAATGGCTGACTTGCTCGGCACTGACAGACCAATTACCCATTAATACAGCCAAATAACTGCCGTGATAATTTGTGTACTCATCATCCAGTGCGTCATCAGCGTAATTTACACTTACTTTGGCGCTAACGCGGTTGCCAGTTATGGCACCATAGCTATTGATGCCACTTTGTTGTTGATCGCGTTTACCAAAGCTCTGCTGTAGCTCAGGATCGCTATTGTAATTAACCCTAACACCGGAACTGGTGCTTTGTTTGGCATTCTCTAATGCGTGCTTTACATGCTGATAAGCAAATTGGCTTTGCGCTGCTAGCGAACCGGCTTCAATTGTATTTAAATCTCTAGCAATACCTTGCCACATCAATGGATAGCTATTAATTGGTTGCTTAATGATGCCTTGATTAAACAACATTTCAATTGATGCGCGTAGTAATGGATCATCACTTTCAATCCAAGGGGTTGCAAATGCAGGTGCAGCGCTGATAGCTAGCAGACTTAGATAGGCATTTAACTTCATCCGTGTAACTTTTCCTGTAATGCTTTTACAACAATGGGGTGTACAAACTCACTGACATCGCCTTTATGACGAGCAACTTCTTTCACTAATGTTGAAGAAATGAATGAATTTTTCTCAGCTGGGGTTAAAAATACACTTTCTAAATCAGGGTTAAGGCGGCGGTTCATATTGGCAAGCTGAAATTCATAATCAAAATCAGACACCGCACGAATACCTCTTATCAGTACATTGGCATTATGATCGCGTGCTAAATCAGCCAGTAATCCGGAAAAGCCAATAACACTAACGTTATCTATGTGGGTCAGTAAACTATTAGCAAGTGCGACACGTTCATCTAAGCTAAAACAAGGTTGTTTACTAGGGTTATGAGCGATTGCAACAATTACTGTGTCGAACATTTTTGCTGCCCGCTGGATCAAATCTGTGTGTCCATTGGTTAATGGATCAAAGGTGCCTGGGTAAATTGCGGTGACTTTCATAAATATCGGCTTAGTGTTATTTGGGCTGTCATATTACCAGTCTTTGTTGTCTAGATCAGCCTGCAAATTGCGACTGCATAGCTTCGATTGTAAATGAGTTAATTTCATTTATAAGCAACAACTACGAATTATGGGTTAGAAATTTTCAAGGTGGTATTTTATTGGATTATATTTGTATATACTGCGCGGCTAATAATACTGAGTGAATTCTGAGCATTTACTTAACTAAAACAACCAGAGCAGCAGGATATGAGTACCAAGGATAAAATTATTAAAACTAGCATCATGCTATTTAATCAACACGGTGAGCGTGCAATTACGACTAACCATATCGCTTCTCATATGGGGATCAGTCCCGGTAATCTTTATTACCACTTTAAAAATAAAGAAGACATTATTCGTCATATTTTTGCTTTATACAGCCAGCATTTACACACTCAATTTGTGCCTATGGCCAAGCATGATGAAGCACTGACACACTTAACTGGGTACCTTGATGCCTTATTTGAATTGATGTGGCGTTTTCATTTTTTCTATGACAACTTGGGAGATATTTTATCTCGTGATGAAGTACTGAAAAAAGACTACATTGAATTTCAAGCGGCTTTGCTAAGCCAAGTTCGTGAAATTGTGATTGGTTTACGTGAAGGTGGCATGATCACGATTGATGATGAGGATGCCATTGAACTTGCTCACATGTTAAAAATCACGGTAAGCTTTTGGACACCTTATATTAAAGCGAGACGCTTAAGCGGTGAGCTCATGCAGCAAGATATTTATAACGGTATTTTGAAAGTATTAGCACTTTTTAAAGCGTTTGGCACAGAGCAAAGCATCCCACAAATTAACCTATTACGTGAGAAATATAGCGCGCTCGCTGCGCAGACAGAGCCTGCCAGCTAAGCATTGGCTTTTGTTTATTTCCTAGACGTTAGATTTTTTGCTATAATCGCGCGCCCAACACGTGGGTGCGTGAATCCTTAAATATTGTCTAACGAGTAAACTATGCTTAAATTTATCGTCAAACTCCATCCTGAAATAGCCATTAAAAGCCGCTCTGTGCGTAAACGTTTTACTAAGTTGTTAGAAAATAACATTAAAATTGTATTACGTAAGATTGACGAAAAAGTACAAGTACAAAACAACTGGGACAATATATCGGTTGTAACTAAATCTGATGACGCACAAACGCGCCTTGATTTTATTAATGGCCTGCAACGCATCCCCGGTATAGTGCAATTTATTGAGGTGACCGAAACTCGTTACGAAAACCTGCATGATATTTACGAAAAAGCGCTCGATATGATTGGTCACACTGTAGTGGGGAAAACATTTTGTGTGCGTTGTAAGCGCCAAGGTAATCATGATTTTACTTCTACCGATGTTGAGCGCTATGTTGGCGGCGGTTTGAATCAGCATGTAGAAGGTGCAAGCGTCAGATTAAAAAATCCTGAAGTCGTTATTCGTCTTGAAATAAAAGATGATAAAGCGTATATCGTCACGCATACTCATCTTGGTATGGCGGGGTTCCCATTACCTACTCAAGAAGATGTACTTTCGTTAATGTCAGGTGGCTTTGACTCAGGCGTTGCCAGCTATCAAATGATCCGCAAAGGCGCACGTACTCACTTTTTGTTTTTTAACCTCGGTGGTGCGGCGCACGAAATCGGTGTTAAACAAGCCAGCTATTATATTTGGAAGCAGTTTAGCTCAACGCACAAAGTTAAATTTATCAGTGTTGACTTTGAACCCGTTGTTGCCGAAATCCTAGAGAATGTTGAAAACAGCCAAATGGGCGTGATCTTAAAACGTATGATGATGCGTGCTGGTAGCAAAATTGCTGAAAAAATGGGGATCCAAGCCTTGGTTACCGGTGAGAGTCTTGGTCAGGTATCAAGTCAAACATTAGCCAACTTAAGCGTGATTGACCGTGTTACTGAAACACTGATATTACGCCCGCTCATTCAGCATGATAAGCAAGAGATTATCGATATTGCCCGCAGAATTGGCACGGCAGAAATGGCTGAAACCATGCCTGAGTATTGTGGTGTGATCTCTAAAAAGCCTACTGTTAAAGCGAAAGTTGCGGTAGTAGAAGCTGAAGAACAAAAATTTGATTTTGATGTGCTGGATACGGTAGTTGAAAATGCGCGTATTATGGATGTACGTGACATTGACGTTGAAGCAAAACAAGAGCTTAAAGAAGCTGAATCGGTTTCAGATTTACCAGCTGATGCGGTGGTTGTTGATATTCGCTCCCCAGAAGAAGAAGACGCCAGCCCCCTTGAAATTGACGGGATTGAAGTTGTGCATTTACCGTTTTTCCGCCTTGCCACAAAGTTTGGTGATTTGCCGCAGGATAAGGATTACTACTTATATTGTGCTAAAGGGGTCATGAGTCAGCTACAGGCGCTTATTTTACATGAAAATGGCTTTGCCAATGTAAAAGTATATCGCCCATAAATTAGTTGATAGAATTATTGGAAAGCGCGAGTTAAATCGCGCTTTTTTTATGCCTGATCGCATCAACAAGCGATTGATTATGAGGTGTACTGATACCGAGGTGCTGGCCTTGTTGACAAATATAACCACACATAGCATCAATTTCAGTCATACGGTTATGAGCGATATCTTGGTGCATAGATGAATAATTGTCTTTGGTGTCACTCATTACTTGGTAGGCGTTTGCTAATGCATCGGCTAGCTGCACATTGACCCCTAATAAATTGGCTACATGACAGGCTTCATTCAAGACATTTACAATTTTTCCACTAAATTGTGGTGCTGTAAGTGCGCCATTTTTTACATTATGTAAAGCTGTAAGTGGGTTGATTGCAATGTTCACTAACAGCTTCTGCCAGCGTAATAGAGTAATGTGCTCACTAAAGCTGATATTGGGTAAACCTTGTAGTTGTTGCATTACATCTTGGTAGCGAGCAGCAGCTACTGCATTACAACTGCCCAAGACACTTTCACCATTGCCGGTATGAGTGACAGTAGTCGGTGTGATTTTAAAGCCAGCTAATCGAGTTGTTAAAAAAAACAGGGCTTGCTGGCTTTGTAATTGGCGTTGTAGTGGTGCAAGGTTACTCAAGCCGTTATGAGATAATACAATACTACACTGCGCAGAAAAGTAAGGTTTCAGCTGCTTAAAAGCATCGCTTACTTGGTAGGCTTTAACTGCAAAAATCACCATATCAATCGGTTGATGAGCTAATTCAGGTAATTGTTGAGTGGTTAATACCTTTGCTGTTATACGGTGTTGTTGCTGATTTTGTTGGTAATAATATTTGTTTTGGCGGCAGCCACGTCTAGTGACAATAGTAAGTTGATTACCTGTACTTAAAAAGTGGCTATATAGTAGGCCAATTGCCCCATCACCAACAATAACAATATTAGCCATGATTTGGTTTTGTACCAATATGGAACATTAACTTAATGGCAAAGTAGCTCGCAGCACCGGCAAAATCAGCAATAAAGTCGGCAACGGATGCTTGGCGATACGGTAGCATATCTTGCATTATTTCAATTGCAGCGCCGTAGCTTGCTAGCAACAAAATTTGCATAAGTAGCGGGATTTTGAATGCTTTATCCATCACCACGGCAAGAATAAAGAAAATACCAAAATGTGCTACTTTATCAACATGCGGAAATAAGTTCGCAGCACCTTTAATTTCCTTGGCAAACAAAAAAGTAAACGCCACTATACTCACTAAAAATAGTGCTTGGTAAACACGCCGAGTCACGATAAATCCTAAAATCGTTTAAAAACAGAGCCGCAGTATATCAAACAAATTTCGTATCGCACCTGAACAAAGTGCATAAAAATGTAAAGATTTTTAAAATAGGCGTTATAATCTCCCTCATATTAATTTTAAAAAATCTTGTTAGGAGAGACCCATGCCTTCATTTGATATTGTTTCAGAAGTGGAAATGAACGAAGCAAAGAATGCGGTAGATAATGCTAACCGTGAATTAGAAACCCGTTTTGACTTTAGAGGTGTAGATGCATCGATTGAACTTAACGACAAAACGATTAAATTAAAGGCAGAAGCTGATTCACAGGTTATGCAGTTGTTTGATATTTTAGCAAGTAAAATATCAAAACGCGGTATGGATGTAGCTAGCTTAGAGCTACAAGATATTTCTCGTGCAGGTAAAAATGTATTTCGTAATGTTGCATTAAAGCAAGGTATCGAAAAAGACGTAGCGAAAAAAGTAGTTAAAGCCATTAAAGACTCTAAAGTAAAAGTACAGGCAGCAATTCAAGGTGAAGAAGTACGCGTGACAGGTAAAAAGCGTGATGACTTACAAGAAGCAATGCAAGTTGTGCGTAATGCTGACCTTGGCCAGCCATTTCAGTTCAAAAACTTCCGCGATTAAAAACTAAGCTGCGAGTAACGAGCTGCGAGCCCCGAGTTTATCCAGCTGCACTCTTTATTTTTGAAGATATTATTGAAGCCAAATGACTTTTTGTTGTTTGGCTTTTGTATTTTGGCACTTATGCTTGCTCGAAGTTCGAATATTTAGATGTATAGCCGTCCATTGACTTTTATCCCTAAAATAATCACAATAACCACCTATTTTTAAGGTGCTTGTAGTTACTTTTCAAGGTTGTTGATAGGTACAGCAAGATAATCGGGAAGTTGGTGATATTTGTAGGATACAAATACAGTCCAACACTGCCCCCGCAACGGTGATACATAATATATACACGTATATTTGTTAAGTCCGGAGACCGGCCTTGAAGTCAATTTACTATCACTTGTGCGGTGGGCGCGGGTCAGGGGATATCATGTTAAACAAATCTACTTTAGGCGTAGCAATCGCTGCTGCGTTATCTTTTTCTGTGTCTGCAGAGCAATCAATTGAGCGTCTTACGATAACAGCTAACAAATTTGAGCAATCAATTACTGATACGCTAGCGACTGTTGATGTTATTGATCGTATAGAAATCGAAAAGAATAATTATCGAGATTTACCATCGCTTCTAAACACTATTGCTGGTGTCGATGTTGTTCGCAATGGTGGCTTTGGTCAAAAAGCTGATGTATTTGTTCGTGGGGCCAGTGCAAAGCATACACTAGTGTTAGTTGATGGCGTGCGTGTAAGTGATGCAAGTTCCGGTAGTGTATCATTAACCAATATTCCAGTTAATAGTATTGAACGCGTTGAAATTGTCAAAGGCGCAAGAGCGGCAATTTATGGTTCAGATGCAGTGGCTGGGGTTATCAATATAATTACCCGCCAAGCAAGTAAAAATACTGTGTCAGCCACATTAGGTAGTGATAATTATTCTAACTACCAAATAGCTGGCGGGCTTGTAAAAGATGCTATCACTTTTAATTATAACTTAGGTTATGAAGATACTGATGGTTATGATGTAACAGGTAAAGATCCATCATTAGCAGTGACAAAAGATCATGATGATGACGGTTACACTAATAAAAACATTGGCTTTAATTTGGCATATAGAACATTGAATGCAGGTGAATTTAGCTTACTTAGCCAGTATAGCGAAGGCCAAGGTGAGTATGATAATGCATGGGGTAATGACGCGTACGATTTTGAAAACTATATTGCAAAACTTGGCTGGAAAAAAAGCTCGGACGTATATACGCAAAGCGCATCAGTGAGTGTATCCCAAGAAGAAAATATTCAAACAGGGACTGATGATCAACAAATTTATAGCACAGAGCGTGTTGAGTTTGAATACAGTGGACTTTATACAGTAACAAAATCGTTAGATCTTACTGGTGGGTTTAATTACTTAAATGAAGACTTATCTGCATCATCAGCTTCTTCATCTGAAGAAGAGCGCGATAATAATGCAGTGTTCGTTGGTGTATTTTATGATGATGAAACTTGGCTTGGTAACGCAGTTGTTAGAACAGATGATTACGAATTTCATGGCCGCGCAAATACTTATACAACAGGTGTAGGCTATAAGGCAAATCAATATCTTAGTGTACGCCTTAGCCACGGAACCGCATTTAGAGCACCATCGCTGATCAATGCCTTTGTCACGGATAGTCTTTGGTATGCCCCTAATAGTGATATTAAACCTGAAGAGTCAGTTAATAATGAGTTTGGTGTTACTTTAGATACAAAGTGGGGGCGTTACGATATCGCTATTTTCGACAACAACATTGATAACTTAATTGATAATAAATATGATGCTGAAATTGGTAAGTATGTAGCAACGAATATTGATAAAGTCTCTATGCAAGGTGTTGAGTTATCTGCTGATTTTGAAGGTTTGGGATTTCAACATAACATCAACCTTAGCTTCTTAGACGCTAAAGATGAAACAACCAATACAGATTTACCGCGCAGACCATCTGAAACATTTAATTACACCCTTGGCAAAAGCTGGGGTGATTTTGACGCTAATATCGCAATGCAATATCGCTCTTCACGTCCATCAATCGCTTATTATGATACTGAGTTGGCTGCTTATACAGTGTTCAATATAGCCGCAAATTATCAATTACTGGATGAGTTATCATTTCAGGCTCGAATTGAGAATATTACAGATAAAGAATACTTTACGGCAGGTACTGGGTTTGCCGCTAACGGTGACTTACTTGGTTACAATGCAGCTGGTAGGCAGTTCTTTGTTGGCGCCAGTTACCAGTTTTAATCGCGTTTCAACCTAAATAAAAAAGCCCGACACCTTTTGTGCGTCGGGCTTTTTCGTACTGATATGAAAATATTATGTGGGCTGAGTTTTATTTAACTTATTAAAAACGCTTTGTAGTCTTTAGCAAATTTCTGCAGCTTAGGTGCAATCAATAAACTGCAATAACGCTGCTCTGGATTTTCGTTGTAATAGTCTTGATGGTATTGCTCTGCCGGGTAATAGGTGGTTGCAGGGCTCACTTCTGTGACGATTTTTTCGCGTATTTGGCTTTGTAATTTAGCAATGTAGTCAGTTGTTTGCGTCTGTTGCTCAGTATTATGGTAATAAACTACGCTGCGGTATTGCGTCCCCACGTCGTTGCCTTGGCGATTAAGCTGTGTGGCATCGTGTAGTGTAAAAAACATTGCGAGCAAGGTCTCAAAGCTTATCTGGCTGCTATCAAACTCGATATTAACTACTTCGGCATGGCCAGTAAGCCCTGTACATATTTGTTTATAGGTTGGATCTGTTGTTTCGCCACCGGTGTAACCAGAGCTTACATGGGTAACGCCTTTTACCCGTCTAAATGCGGCATCAATACACCAAAAACAGCCGCCACCAAAGGTAGCAGTTTCAATTGCTTTGCTCATATATGTACTCCTAAAAACGTTAAATTACGCAGATGTTCTAGCCTAGCAGAAGAACGGCTAAGACGGTGTTTTATTTCACGGATCAGAATGAGGAAAGGGAAAAGCGTTGCTGCATAGTGCAGCAACGCTAAAAGTTGCTTAAAGCTCTTTAAGTGGTTTTTCAGCTTCTTGCTGATTAAGTTTTTGTTGTAAAAACTCAGGTGATTGGGTGTTGCGAGCGAGCGCATAGTAGGCGGCAGGCACCACAAATAGTGTGAGTATGGTCGCAACAATCACGCCGGTAAATACAACTACACCGATTACCATTCGGCTTTCAGCACCAGGGCCTGATGCTAATACTAGCGGCACGGCGCTCATTACCGTGGTTAATGAAGTCATAATAATAGGGCGCAGTCGCATTGTTGCCGCTTGTAGTATTGCTTCACTAAACTCAACACCTTGGTCTCGCAGCTGATTGGTAAATTCAACAATCAAAATACCATTTTTAGCGCTGAGGCCAATTAACATGACAATACCAATTTGGCTGTAAATGTTTAAAGTAAGCCCTGTAGACCACAATCCAAACATCGCCCCCATCAATCCCAGAGGTACTGTTAACATAATAACAAATGGGTGTACAAAGCTCTCAAACTGCGCAGCTAATACTAAGAAGGTAACAGTAAGAGCTAAAACAAATACGTAGGTCATTGCTGAAGCACCTTCGTAGAATAATTGTGACTCACCTTTGTAATCAACCGCACCATCGATATCATTCTCTTGCGCGGCTACCTCATTTAAAAAGTTAAGTGCTTCTTCGAGTGTATAACCATCAGCAAGGTTGGCACTGAGTGTAATCGCGCGCATACGGTTATAACGGTTCAAACGTGATGCAGTGGCTTCTTCTTTTAGGCTGATCAAACTATCTAATGGCACTAGTTCACCACTGCGTGATTTTAAGTAGATATTTGAAATATCGGTTGGATCTGCAAAGTCAGCTTTAGTGCCTTTTAAGATCACATCGTATTCTTCACCGCGGTCGATAAACGTGGTTACTCGGCGCTGACCCAGCATTGTTTCAAGGGTGCGGCCTACATCAGAGACTGATACACCTAAATCAGCCGCTTTATTTTTATCTATACTGATCAAAAATTGTGGGAAAGTTTCTTTGTAATCATGATCGATTCGCACCAGACCTGGGTTTTCTTCTGCGCGTTTAATGATACGGTCGCGCCAATCGGCAAGTTGGTCATAATCGTTACCTTGTAGAACAAACTCGATAGGGCGAGAAGAACCACCACCGCCAATACCGCTGCGCATAATAGCGAATGTGCGTACATCGGTAACTTCGGCCATTTTGCCACTGATCTCATCCATGACTTGCCAGGTTGAGCGTTTACGTTCATCCCAGTCGGCCATGCCTACAATAGCAACACCGCCTGTGCCGCCCCAGCCAGGCACACGCACTAATACGCGGCTTAGCTCGCCAGACTCAGAGTAGGGCATTAAGCGTTCTTCTATTTTAGCCATATTTGCGGCGTTATTTTCGTAACTAGCACCTTCTGGGCCACTCATCATTAGGAAGAAGGTTCCGCGATCTTCTTTAGGGGTCAGCTCTGAAGGTGTTTGCTGAAATAATGCATAACTAACAAAACCCGCCAGTAGTAAGGTAATTGCTAAGCCACCTGAGCGAGTCATATTTAAGCGCAATGCGTTCTTATAGCTTTGTTCAATCTTGTCAAAAGTACGGTCCATCCACTGACTGAACTTGCCTTCTTTTGAAGAGGGTTTAAGGACTAATGAACACAGCGCAGGAGACAGTGTTAATGCGGTAATACTTGAGAAGAATACTGCCGCACTTACGGCCATAGCAAACTCAGTAAATAAAGCACCAATACGACCATCCATAAATACTAAGGGTACAAATACTGAGATCAATACAAGCGTAGTGGCAACAATCGCAAAACCAACTTCTCGAGCACCGCGATACGCTGCCAATAATGCAGGCTCGCCTAACTCAATGCGGCGGTGGATGTTCTCTAGCATTACAATCGCATCATCAACCACTAAACCAATCGCTAATACTAAGGCAAGTAAGGTTAATAAGTTAATTGAATAGCCCATTGCCAGTAAGAACATAAAGCTGCCTACTAGCGCAACAGGTACTGTTACTGCGGGGATCAACGTTGCGCGAATATTTCCTAAGAATAAGAAAATAATTAGCACCACTAAGGCCATAGAAATCGCCAGTGTACTGTACACTTCGTTTATTGATTCTTTAATAAAGATAGATGAATCATAGCTGTCTTGAATGGTCGTGCCTTCTGGCAAGTTACGTTTGATTTTTTCAAGTTCAGCGCGGGCGTTATCAACCACGGTTAACGTATTAGCTTTTGCTTGTTTTACAATACCTAGGCCTACCATGTTACGGCCATTACCACGGAATAAGCTTTCATCATCAGCGGCTTCAAGGTGTACGTCGGCTACTTCACCAAGGCGTACCAAATAACCATCGTCGCCTCGTTTAATGACAAGGTTTTGAAAGTCACGTTGCTCTTTATAGCTACGGGCAGTTCGCACAGTAAAATCACGGTCGATAGATTCAATTTCACCCGCTGGTAATTCTACGTTTTCTGTACGCAGGGTGTTTTCGATATCGCTACTGGTAATGCCACGCGCCGCCATCGCTTGGCGGTTGAGCCAGATTTTCATCGCGTACTTGCGTTCACCACCAACACGAACATTCGATACACCATCAACAACAGCTAAGCGGTCTACAATAAAGCGCTGTGCATAATCAGAAAGCTGTAGCGAGTTCATGGTGTCACTGTTAAGTAAAAACCATGCTATAGGGCTTTCATCGCTGTTTGATTTTGACACTTCGGGTGGGCGTACTTGTTCAGGTAAGCTGTCAAGAGCACGGGCGACACGTTCGCGTACATCGTTTGATGCAGCATCAATATCACGGTTTATATTAAACTCAATCGTGATATTAGAGCGGCCATTACGACTCGATGAATTAATACTCTTAATGCCCTCAATACCAGAGATACGGTTTTCAAGTACTTGGGTTATTTTAGTTTCAATTATCTCGGCTGACGCACCTGTGTATTCAGTGCTCACACTGACAATGGGTGATTCAATATCAGGATATTCACGCAGCGGTAACATGGAAAATGCGACTAAACCAAAGGTTAGCAGCAATAAGTTTATTACGATCGCAAAAACCGGGCGTTTAACACTTGTATCAGTAATTTTCACGGTCTACCCCTTTACAGTAACTTTGCTACCAGAACGAATTTTAATAATTCCTTCTGTAACAACGAGCTGACCATTACTAATTCCTGAGTCAATAGCTACCCACCCGTTATGGCGACCTGCAACATGAACTTCTACTTTGGTGGCTATACCATCTTCAATTTGGAACACATAATGTTTATCCTGCTGTGGTATAACCGCTTTTTCTGGCACCATCATGGCTTGGTTTGAGCTTAGTTGTAAAGCGGTGTTCAGCAGCATACCCGGGCGTAATAAGCCGCTTTTATTAGCAAAACTCGCGGTTACTTCAACACTGCGAGTAATCGCATCAATACGTGCGCTTACATGGGTGACTTTACCGGTAAACGTTTTTTCTGGATAAGCGTCATTTTGGGTCATAACTTTCATGCCCACGTTTAATTGCGCTAAGTATTTCTCCGGTACTTTAAAGTCGACTTTGATTATGCTGATATCATCTAGGCTAGTAATTATGGTGCTATTATTTACATAAGCACCAATTGAAATTTGACGCTTACCTAAAATACCTGAAAAAGGGGCTGTAATCGTCATTTCAGTTAGTTTTGTTTTGGCATTCTCAAGTTGTGCTTCGGTTGCATCAACACGAGAAAGTTGTTCTTCTAACAGTGACTTTGCGGTTGCCTGTGAGCGAGAAAGCTCTGTTAAACGTTCCAGTTGACGTTTTTCTTCACGCAAGTTGATAGCCAATTCTTTTACGGTTAATTCTTCTTGCAGTGATTGTAACTGCACTAGCTTTTGGCCTTTACTGACTAAGTCGCCATCTTTAAAATAGATATCAGTAACATAGTCATTTTGTGCGCTTTTAATATAAATTGCTTGATTCGCACGCGCACTGCCGATAGCCTCAATGAGGACAGCATTTTCTTCGCTTGCCACCGTATGAGCCGTTACTTGAGTTGCACTTGCAGTAAAGTCTGATTGTTCACCTTGACTACTTGGCAAGTAAAGATAAACACATAGCCCTAAAAGCAGGGTAATGATAAATGGAAATAGCGCTTTGCCAGATTGCTTTGAATACATTTTAAGAGTACCGGAAAATTAATTGCCTCTAGTGTACAAAATAACAGCGTGAAATAGCTGTCGCGTATCTCATAAATTTGTCGGTTAGGCGTAAAAGTTAAATTATTTATCAATTTGTTCCTGTTTTGTAATTATAAATGAGAGAGTTATGAAGTTGACGAACACATGTTCACGTTGTTTGAAAATACGTAAATTGATTATTTGGGCTATAATTATGTACGTTTTTTATATTGTTTTTTATCGTTATGGTTAAATGCAAACAGAGTGTGTTGAAGTTGCGCGCGCAAGGTGCACGTAACGGTATAGAAATTTTAACCGTTGGGGCTATCGGGCTTATATTTATAATGCTGGTTAATTTACTACGCCCTGGTGAAATTAGTCTTTTGGAAATTTTTTTGGTGAGTTTATGCTTGGCGGCAATTTTTGTTGGCTTTTTAAAAACTCAAGAGCCATTTTATAGTTTAGTTATTACAGAACAAGAGCTTATATATCAGCATAAATATGGTTATTGGAGTGTTAAGCAAAAAAACTTCCAACACAGTGGGATCCCTAAAGTCGAACAAGAGTTTGAACAACTTGAGTTAAATGCGGTAGGTATTAAACTTTACAATACCGATGAGTTTTTATCACAATTAGCGCCAAGGATCGCGGGTAAATTATTGATTGAGCAAAGGCACTTATTTATGCAAGTAGTTCAAAAACATTGCAAAAATGGCAATTGCCCATCAGAATGGCTAATTGAAGATAATCATTACACTTCAGTGCATGGGTGTAGCTTTGATGGCTTGATTGCCATGTTTGCTAACCGAATGCGACATTTGCAACAATTAACCGGATATGATTTGTTGTTACCTGCAAGTGCATTAGATAGCAGTATTTGGGACTTTAGCCGTAGTTTAAATGCATGGCGGAGTAATCCAGTAGTATTTATACAATCTCAATTAGAGAGAAAGACGTTTGACAATAAACGTTAGTAAGTAGGATGAAGCGATGAGCCAAGATAGATCTTTTATTAAAAGTGGCAGAAATACCATTATCCACAAAGATAAAAAACTCGATTTAGTGATCGTGAATTCTGAAATTCACCCCAAAATTAAAGTCACTCAACATGGTTTAGAGCCATTTAAAGAAGAGCTGCCAAAAAACCGTCGTGAAGCTAAAGAACGTTATTTAGAAGTGGTGTATATCACGAGTGTTGATATTTTTGGTGAAGAAAAGCGTTTACTGTTTATTCAGGCGCTGGATGGCCGTGAATATAAGATTGATTACAGTAAAGTAGGGACAAAGTTATTTGTTCGTATTCATCAAGAGAGTTATTTATAGTTTTCTTCTTCTCTACTGGCACTGTAATTGCTTCATAAATAAATTGGCATAGTCTTTAGCGCTATGTAATTTCGATTTTAATGAGGAAGCAGTGCATGAAATCTCCCTTAATAGTTGCTCCACTTTTCACTTTATTAGCCGCATGTGGTGGCGGTGGAGGGGGGAACGACAATCCTGTTGTCGCCGCATCAGTATTTGCAGGAAATGACCAGCAAATTATTGAAAAAAGTGAATTTACAATAGAAGCTAAAGGATCGCCAGCCGACGGTACATTTACTTGGCAAAGGATCAGTGGTCCTATTATAGAAGATTTCCCGCTTGATGGTGCACTGCAAACGATTACCGCTCCTGATATTAAAGCGGACAGCGAACTATTACTGCGAGTCAGTTATCAGACTACCGATGGTCAGTTAGTAAGTGATGACTTACTTATTGCAATAGAATCAAATAATCAAATACCGCAAGTCATTGTTACGCAAACAGCGCCAGCAACACTCCCTTCTGATTATCAAGATACGATCACCCTGAGTGCAGCAGGTTCGATAGACCCTGATGAGAATGGCCAAATTAATAGTTATAACTGGCAACAAATTGCAGGGCCAACACTTGCAGTGGATAGTAATAGCAATGCGACAATTAGTTTTTCGCATCCTTTACTCGATACGAATACCTTGATCACATGGTTAATTACTGTGGTAGACGATGAAGGAGGAGAATCAAGCACCGAATATTCTCATACTTTAAACAAAACCACAGAAGTAATTATTGCTAACGCGGGCAGTGATCAGAGTGTGATTGAACTGGAGAAGGTGACATTGGATGCCACCGATTCGCAAACTGTGACTAACACATATAAATGTTATTGGCAGCAAACAGCAGGTAGTGCGGTGCTGGATAACCAACAGCAATGTGTCACTTCTTTCATCGCACCAGCAACTGAAGCGGTGAACACCCATACTTTTGAAGTAACCGTAACTGACTACAAAGGGCGAACTGAAAAAGATAGTGTTGATATTGTGGTTAACTCTAAGCCTCTGGGGCTGATCAATGATACTGGGATGACCAAGTGCTATAACAATACCCAAGAAATAGCCTGCACAAGTCCTGACTTTCCGCGCCAAGATGCTTATGTAGGCCGCGATAGTGGGGTTGGTACACATATTGAAAAAGTGGGTAAAGGTGAACAAGCTTTTGACTTTACAAAACTTAACCAGTTTGCCGATGAGTTATTAGATAATGCCTCTAATTTCAGCTGTATTCGCGATAATGTTACAGGGTTGATTTGGGAAGTAAAAAGCCCTAACACAAACGTGTTACCTAACACGCAACTGCGCGAAGGGCAAAATCACTATACTTGGTACTTAACCAATGAAGAGGGAGTGCAATCAGGCAGTAGTCTTGGCACGCCAAACAGCACCTGCCCAAGTAATAGCAACTGTAATTTACAAGTGTACGTTAATGAAGTGAATGCTCTTGATTACTGTGGCGGTACTAACTGGCGCGTGCCTACTTACACAGAGCTATTAACGTTACTTAACTATGGAAAGCATGGACAATCAATATTGCTTGATGAGAACTATTTCCCTAATACTCCAAATAGCAACTTACTTGCGGATGGGCTCATTTATTGGACATCGCAAACTGCCGTTGATGGTACAAGCTTATCGCAAGCGTATGTGTTTGATATGAGTGATGGTAATGATCTAGCTTATCCTAAAAGTAATACAGCCTTTGTCCGTCTAGTTAGAACCGCAGGAGCATCGCAATGAAACATCAATTAATAGCGGGGTTATTATTATTGAGTCCTATGGCCGTGACGGGGCAAACGTGCTACGAAAGCATAGCCGACACGACACCTAGCACGCGGTTTACACAACACACTGATGGCACCGTGAGCGATAGCGTTACCGGACTCATGTGGCAAACTTGTAGCTATGGACAAAGCTATGATGTTACAACTAATAGTTGTTTAAACAGTGTTGTGAAAGTTAATTGGCAAGAAGCATTAAGAGCGGCGGTAAATGATCGCACTGGCGCTTATAAAGATTGGCAAGTACCTAATAATAAGGAGCTTGCCAGTATTTTAGAGCACAGCTGCGTGACACCGAGTATTAATGAAGAAGTGTTCTTGGGCAGTTTAAGTGAAAACTATTGGACCAGTACTTCGGCTATAGCAGATAAAACAGCGGCTTGGGTATATACCTTTGACAGAGGACTAAACAGCTTGCACGATAAAGAAGCATTCATTTATTTGCGTTTAGTCCGTTATGAAAAGTAATTTTGTTTAAGCTAAATACTGCTGAAACACTTCTAACCGCGCTTGTTCTAGCGCGGTTTTTATTTGCGCGCCTTTTATCCCTTGAGCAATAAATTGTTGTGGATTGATTGCCCTAGCTTCCTTGGTTGCTGCCAATAACTGTTGTTGATTGGTAAGTGGTGCAGCTTGGTTAATTGTAATGGCGCTGAGCACGGCATCAAACCGCTCTGGACGACGCCACAAATCGAGTTGATTACAACAAGCAAGTAATTGCTCTGCGGTAATTGTAGAGCTTGTTAAAGTTGCTTGGTGAGCATTGAGTTGTAATGCCAAGTCGCGTACATCATTAGGAAGGCGAATAGTTTGACCCATGGCTTTGATGTCATCGGCGGTTAACGAGCTGGTGGCTTGTGCGAACAATAATGCCTGATCTGTGATATGGTGATTTTGGGCATAGGCGTAACGAATTGTTAGTTGTTGATATAACTCGTCGTTCCAGTTATTAGCCAAAGCTGGGCTGATCGCACTGAGAGCCCCCAGCTGCGCTAAAATATTTAAAAACTCTGCAAATGCTCCATCAGCGAGTGACTTTTCACACTCTAACCAAATACGTTCTGCGGTGAGTGTCTTAAGCTCGCCACGGTTGATCATTTGCGTTAATAATTGTTGAGTTTCATCGGCTATAATAAAGCCTAAATAATGATAGCGGGCGGCAAATCGCGCAACACGTAAGATACGCAGCGGATCTTCACTAAAAGCGTCTGATACATGGCGTAGAATACGCTTGTCTAAATCTTGCTTACCCCCGTAGGGATCGATCAAACTACCATCGTCGGCTTTAGCGATGGCATTGACCGTTAAATCGCGGCGGCGTAAGTCTTCTTCGAGCGTGACATCTGCTGAGAACTCACAGACAAAACCGGTATAACCCTGTCCTTGTTTGCGTTCAGTGCGGGCGAGGGCGTACTCTTCTTTGCTTTTGGGGTGCAGAAATACCGGAAAGTCTTTACCAACTTGTTGATAGCCTTGCTTTAGCATTTGTTCGGGTGTTGCACCAACCACTACGTAGTCACGCTCTTTTATTACTCGTCCAAGCAATTCATCACGAACCGCGCCACCAACCAAATAAACTTGCATAACTCACCCTGAATATTAACTGTGCAAACTATTTTACGTTATTTAACTAATAAAACGCTAACAAGGTTTTCACTTGCGCTGTTTTTTTGCCATTATAGGCGGTGATTTAATCAGTAAGGAAATTTAGGGTGTATTTAAGCTACTTCGGCTTGTCGGAAAAACCATTTTCAATCGCGCCAAACCCACAGTATTTATTTTTAAGTGAGCGTCATAAAGAAGCTTTGGCGCACCTAACTTATGGATTGGGTGAAGCGGGCGGCTTTGTATTGCTTACAGGTGAAGTAGGCACAGGGAAAACAACGCTTACTCGTAGCTTGCAAGAACAATTGCCAGAAAATACTCAAGTGGCTTTGATCCATAATCCAGCTTTGTCACAGCTGGAGTTGCTAGCGAGTATTTGCGATGAATTTAACATCGCTTATGATGAGCAAAACGCCACTTTAAAAACGTTAACGGATGCTATAAAAAAGCACCTAGAAGCGAATCACCAAGCCGGTGGCCATACTATTTTAATTATTGACGAAGCCCAGTTACTGGCTCCCGATGTGCTAGAACAGCTGCGGCTATTAACTAACATTGAAACTAATCATAAAAAGTTGCTACAAATCGTGTTAGTGGGTCAGCCTGAATTGCAAGCCTTACTGAAACGCAATGAGTTACGTCAGCTCGCGCAGCGGATCACCGCGCGTTATCATTTATTGCCGTTGACTGAAGGGCAAACCTTTGCCTACGTTAAACACCGTTTATATGTTGCAGGGTGTGATCGCGGATTGTTTTCTAATGATGCGTTAAAAACAATTCATTTAGTTACGGCAGGTATACCACGTTTAGTTAATTTATTATGTGAACGCTGTTTAATGGGCGCTTTTTCTCAGCAGCTAACTATGATTGATAGTGATATAGTGATGCGCTCAGCACAAGAAGCATTACCGCCAAGTGCGTTAAGCGCGGTTAGCATAAAGCCGCAGTCGTCGTTTAACTGGCTTTATCCGTTGGCTTTTTTAGCCGTGCTCTCGATGGGTATTGGTTTGTCGTTTATTCTTTAATTAATGGTCGTATATGTCGTACTTATTAGATGCCTTAAAACAATCAGAACAGCATGACGAAGCGTCAGCACATGACAGAAATGCTGAGCAGTTAAAACAGCAACAAGAGTTACAACGTTATCGTTTTATTGCTATTTCACTTGGTTTGTTGGTTGCTTTTTTACTGACCTTGATGGCGGGGTTTTCAATTGGTAAATGGCTGCAAACAAATCATTTAACTACGCCAGAGCAAGTAACCATCTCTGTTGAGCCGCAATCTACGCTGCCTGCGGATGAACAAGCCGCTACACCAGCTAAAAAGGAGCTTGAGCAAGTAGCACAAGTAGTAGCTAATCCAACGCAAACTAATCCAGCGCCAGTGGCCAGCACACAGCCTGTACCGCAGCAGCAGTTTGTTCAGCCGCAGCAATATCAACAAGCTGCAGGGCAATATCAGTGGGTGCAAGTGCCAGTAAATAATATGCCTACGTATCCGCAAGGTCAGCCTATGTTAGTGCAAACGCCTAATGGCTATCAGCAAGTATATGCAGCGCCGCCGCAATACAATCCGAATACCATGCAAATGCAGCCGACTATTAATAATAGCGCTAGCAATATCGACATGAGTAAATACAAGGTATTAGGTAAACCTATGGGGGAGCCTGCTCGCGAGCAGGCAAAACCTGCTGCAAATGATGAAGAATTAGAAACCGTACCAACAGCATTAAAAGATGCCTTTGCTCGTGCCATTGAAGACACTCAAGATACAAGGCCGCACCAAATCACTCAAGGCACTAAAAACTCATCTTACGCTGAGCCAATTGAGTTGTTGCCGGATGCGTTACTTGCGATAATCCCAGAAATAAAATACCAAGCTCATATTTATTCATCGTCGCCAGATAAGCGTTGGGTAAAGCTTAATAACCGCGAATTATATGAAGGTGATAGCATTGGTGATTTAAGAGTGTTGGAGATCACCCCAGAGCAAACAGTACTGAGTTTTGATGATTACGAATTTAGTTTAAAAGCGCTGCAAGATTGGCCGCAGTAGCTAAAACTGATAACTGAGAGCCACTTTTATGGTGCGGCCAAAAATTGGTCGGCCATAAAATAATGGCTCTTGATGGCTTAAGTCATCCCTTGGATTACCTTCCGTTAAGCCTAATGTATTGGTAAAATTTTTCACTTCCAGTTGCGCGCTAAGCTGCTCTGTCATTACATACTCTGCAAATAAATCCCAAGTTTGATAAGCTGGTAATGCAAATTGGTTGGCAATATCAGAATAACGCTCTCCAACATAAAACCAGGTCACAGCTGCTGTTACCGCACCGGCTTGGTATTGTGGAGTTAAACGCAGTTGTAATTCTGGAGTGCGCGTTATTTGATTTCCATTAAATTCGCTTTGTGGTAACTGTTTTGGAATGCCATAAAACCCGGCATCTTGCCACACGCCTATCGCAGCAAACTGCCAAGCCTGATTAAATTGATAGTTATACTCAAATTCTAACCCTTGGGTTTGGGTATTAATTGATATCGCTTGCTGAGTGCTTGCAGCGCCTCGATATACGGTAAAAGGTAGAGGATCAAAGTTGGTATCAAATACAGTGCCGCTAAATTGCCAGTGTGGCGCTTGATAGCGCAAACCAACCTCACTCAGAGTTAAGCTTATTGGCAGGCCAAAGTTTTGCTGCGCGCGTTGTTCATCGTTTGTAGCCCAGCCACGAGCATTGCCATAATTAATCAGCCGCGGCATTTCAAAGGCATCTGCATAACGGGTAAACACCGCGAGTTGCTCACTAAGTTGGTAGTTGGCGCCAATACTGAGTGCATTATCATTAAATGAGTCCGTTAGTGAGTTGGCAGGTGTGTAATGTGAGTAATAGTTTTTTGTATTGTGCGTAGTTGATAGCAGCCCTTGTTGGCTGCGACTACTTAACGTGAGCTGCTCATTACGCAGGGCGAAATCAAACCTTAAATTATCGGTTACTTGCCAGTCTAAACTGGCGTAAACTGAGTGCGATCGCGATTGTCCTTGGCCTGTTAAATACACCGGCCCTGCGTATGCTAAAAAGCCCTGCTCAGTGAAATTAGCGACAACCTTATCTTGCTGATCCACGAGCACAATATCAAGCCGTTCAGGTTGGTGTTTAACATCGGTAAGTAATTGTCCAAGCCATTGGTCCAACGGCAGGGAGCTAAAATCACTGTGTGCGTAAATATGCCCTAAGCTGATTGACCACTGCTCTGTTAGGTAATTTACGCTGAGATGATTTATAAACTGTTGTTGTTTATAACTTGAATATAACGGGTAGCTTGAAGTGATCAGCCCATTGCCATTGAGTAGGCTAGGGTCATTAATTAACGTTTTATCTGTACTGCGTTGGTACTTAGCTTGTAATTCTTCTGGTAATTTGGCGTCTGTAACAGTGCTTTTAAACTGCGTTACATCATCAAATAGTAAGCGGCTATTGGCATCAATGATGCTCTCGTTGCCTAGGTTCATTAACGTATAAAGGCGATTACTCAAATTCGCGTAGCGGGCAATATTATTAAGTTGTAATTGTTCTGACAACCCCCCTTTAAATTGTATTGTGTAGCTGTTCATTAAGCTCTGCTGAGCATCTTCCAAATCGTGCTGGCGTGTGCCTTCTGGGGTGTGAAAATTTAATAACTTTAGATCATCGCTAAGTAACGTGCCAAAGTCATAGGGTAGGCTCTTCAGCTGCTTGATAGTACCTTGATTTTGCATCACTATTGGGGCATAAAAGCTGGTTTTATCGTTTAAATGTTTATAGCTAAAATCCAGTTCAAGCTCATCAGTTAACCAACTTAGTCGGGCGCTGAATTGGCCGCCTAAGTCACTGTTAAAGCCAGGTTCTCGAATGCCATTTGAGCTTCTATAAAAGCCCCCTAAGGTATAAAATAGCTGATCATTAATGGGGCCACTAAAGACGCCATCAAGGCGTGTGTAGTTATAATTTACCGCTTGGCTAAGTTTTACTAAGTTAAATGGTGTCTCTGAGCCGCGACGGCCAATATAGTTCACCATAGCTGCGGGGCCATTGAGGGTGAATATACCACTACTACCGCCTCTTACCGCTTCAATGGTTTGGTGGGTTAAATCGGGGCGTAAAAAAAAGTCACTCCAAACACCGTCGTAGGTTATTGGTAGTCCATCTTCCATTAAACTAATAAAACGAAACCCTTCACCGCCTCTTAGACCACGCGGAGAGACATTATTATTGGTTTCACCACCGGAATCTTCTACCCAAAAGCCCGTGACATTTTTAAGAATTTCAGCGGTGGAGTATGGAGTATGTTGTTCCAGTTGCTGTGTTGACAATTGGGTAACTGAAATGGAGGAGTTTAAAATATTTCGGGTTTTACCGCTAACGCCAGTGACTATGATGCGCTCAAAATCTTGCTGTTTGTTAGCTGCTATTGGAGTTACAAAGATACGCTGTTGACTGGGGTCTAAGCTAAATTGATATTGGCTATTGGCAAAGGTTTTAGCCAGTAATTGCTCAAGCGTAAAGCGTCCTTGTAATGGAGGAATAAGTGTTTGCTCTGCTAATTCAGCGGCGCTGAGTTGCCAGCCACTTTGCGCGGCAACATCGAGAATACGCTGCTGCAAGGTAGCCTCAGGTAAATTAAAGTGATAGTTGTCGGTAGCATGTACATAGCTACTAAATAATATTAACCAAGGTAATTGCTTGGTTAATAAGCTTAATAACATGGTTTGATTCAATATTTTTATTATTGTCCAAACTTTGTACCATTTTTAGCTCGCGTATACCATGCCACTTTTAGCTAACTTACTATTTAACCTGAACTCTGGATAATAAATCTATCTCCAGCGGCTACTTTCAACGCTAACTGCGTTGAATTTACTTGCAATAGGCCAGCTATTGACGCGTAAATTCGCCTTGTTATCGCTAAAAGTCTCCGATTGGAGACTAATAAATATATTTGTGATTTAATATCAATACATTAGTACATCTCTTAACCAGAGTTCAGGTTATTTAGTTAACTGTTAACGTATATTCTTTACCTTGTTTAGTCACAGTAATTGGGTAAATTTTATCAAGGCTATGCAGCCAGGAGTCTATTTCAGAAGTGAACAAACTACCATTGTAGGTATATTGACTAAGCTGCTGACTACGAAGAGTTATTTTTATTTCACTATAACGAGCAACATCATTGAGTACATCCCCTAAGCGGGCATTTTGATACACTAACCGACCTTGCTGCCAATCCATAATAAGGTTTTCTCCTTGTGCTTTGCTGCGGGTAATAGTGCCGGATTGAGTTACTTGCGCGGCTTGTCCTTGGCTTAACTTTATAACCTGTTGCTGCGCGAGCGATACTATGCCCTCAAGTACATCAACGCGAATAGAATCAGGGTTTGCACGCACATTAAACACCGTGCCTAATGCTTCTACTTGGCTTTGCTGGTGGCGCACAATAAAGGGCCGTTGCTTGTCTTTGGCGACTGAAAATAGTGCCTCTCCTTGATACAAGGTTAATTCTCGCGAACTATTGCTATAACGCACCGCTAATTGACTATTTGCCCCTAAATCTACTCGGCTGTTATCGGCTAGGGTGATAGTACGATGTTCGTTAATTGTGGTGCGAAAAAACTGATTCTGAACGTTGGTCATTGCAGCGCTGTTATTGGCGACCGTAACCGCTTTATTACTGGGTTGTTCAACATTAATGAACACGGTAAAACTTAATAAGAAAAACGCCGCAGCAAGTGCAAAGTAGCCGAGTCGAGAGCGTTTTTCAGCACGTTTATTGATATCGTTTGTTGCTGGTAATTGGCCAAGTTGCTGCGCTACGTAATCGCTATCTAATTGTGTGGAGACTTGCCATAGTTGCTGCATTTTTTGAAAAATCTCACGATGCAAATCGCTTTGCGCTAGCCAATCTTGCAACTCAATGGGGTAGTGTTGACTGTTGCTTACGGATAACTTTTGTTCTTCTAATAACAGCAACCAGTCAGCGGCTTGCTCTTCAATAATCGCTAAATCGTCAGGTGATGGGTTCATGCTAATATCCTTAAAACTCATGATCAAAGCTCATGTTGTAACTGTTGATAGCAATGACGAACTGCACGTAATACATATTTTCGTACCATACTGGGAGATATTTGTAAGGTCAAAGCGATTTCTTCATAACTTTGACCACGAATTTTATACAGTAAAAAAGCTAGTCTGCATTTGTCTGGTAAACTTGCGAGTGATTTTTCCATTTCTTTAAGTAATTCTTGGTTATGATGATTTTTCTCAGGATTGGCACTGTCGCCAGGCTGTGGCATTTGTTCGTTATCGTGAGTGTGATCTGCAAATGGACTGCGGGCTTTTCTACGTAGTTTATCAATAGTTAAGTTGGTCGCTATTTTATATAAATAAGCCGCAATATAATTACTCACTTGAGTATCTTCTAAACCCAATAGCTTTACGAATGCCTCTTGCGCTATGTCTTCAGCTTCGCGCTGATCAAGCCCTTTGGCCATGATATGACGCACCAACTTTTGCTGTTGTTGTAAAAACAACTGTTCAACCTGCTTACGGCGCTGGGCATCGGCTTGTTGCATTGTGGGAGCCTCGTTGGCGGCTTTTTTTCGTTTAAATGACAATAAAGGTGGCATGGCTACGCATCCTATTCTTCCTTTTATAGTGCCGCGAGAGTTGTTCCACTGGTACAACTCTCGGGCAGCTTGCTTAGCTAGTTAATTGTTGCGACGCGGCTTACTTTGCCTGAATCACTTACCGTTCTCAGCTGTACGCTTGCTGTTGTAGTCAGTGATACGGGAGCTTGATAGCTTTGCCATGTTGCACCTTGATCTGTTGAATACTCTGTTTTCATGCCAACAAAGCGTGTATTCACTATGAGCTGGCCGTTTTCAATATTGCCACCTGGTAGTGGTATCCGGTAATTAACGCCAATTTGTTCAGGCATTTGAGCATTAATGTCGACCACTTGGTAATAGTCCAATAGTGGTAGAGCATATTGTCCTAAAGTGTTGGTGAAGGTTTGCCAAGCTTGCTCCATGGCAGCCCCTTCGGCTGGCATCTTTTGTACCCAAGCTCGTTCGGCTGCACCGAGTAACTTAGGGAAAGTCATATAATCTAAAATTTCTGGGGATTTTTGATTTTCACCAAAAAGCTGCGCCTGAATCCCTTGGATATTTTGTTTACCGGTTTCATTAAGTAATACCCAATCTGGGTTCCAAGGAACAGGATTGCCTAGTTTGTCAGTTTCAGCGTTGGCGTAAATATTAAACGGGCGATACTCAAAGGTTTTTTTCGTGTCTGTATAACCAGCCCAATGATAGCCAATCTCATCAGGGTGTTTATTGTAGGCTAAGTCTAAATACATATTAGTGGCATGAGAGAGCACGACTTGATAACCCTGATTGGCAAACTTATAGGCTTGGTGTTCATTGCCCCAGCCCCATACGTTGTTCCAAAAAATAGGGTAGATAGCACCATAATCTACGTTACCCGTGCCATTATGTGACAGCACATCGCCCCAAGTTGCCATATCAAAACCATGTTGATTGACGATTTGTTTCCAGCGTAAGAAAAAGTAATCAAACAATTCAGTATCGGTTTTGCCCGCTGTGTTTGGATTTTGTTGTACCGCAGGAGATTGTGCCCACCATTCGTTGGGGCCTAAATGAGGCAGTTCATCACCGCCGCCATGTAAACGAGTGAGTGTTGCATCAGGGACTGCGTCGTAAATTGCGCGGGTTTCACTGATAATATGGTTCAAAAATGTAAAGGTGCTTTCAAGCGCTGGATTAACAAAGTTATCGGTATAAAATTGTGGAGTATAGTATTTGGATTGATCAAGAGGATCGATCAGGCGATATTTATTGGCTTCTGCTAAGTTGCTGTCTTTATATTTATTATAACGATACTCCATTGCTTTAATAGCGGCTCTAGCATGAGCAGGGAAGTCATATTCGATGATCACATCAATATGTCGGTCAGCGGCATATTGTAAAATCTCTTTGAAGTCATTAACGGTATAATATCCCCAACCTTTACCCAAATAGTTTTGCTGTGCAACTTCAAAACCTTGAAAACTCGGCGCAACGCCTAAGTTAGCCTCAGTGCGATTAGTGGGTTTATTTTCGATACCATCTCCGGCTGCAAATTCATTGGCTGCGCCCATAAACGTATGCAACATGTTTTCTTCATTAAGATCATAACCACGCTTGGCGCCAAAGTCGGTGAGTTCAGGAATACCAGGGATCTCAAGTCGCCAGCCTTCATCATTGGCAAGGTTAATTTCGAACTTGTTTAATTTATAAAAAGCCATTAAATCAAGTAGTTTGAATACCGTTTCTTTGGATTGAAAATTGCGAGCTACATCCAGCATCATACCGCGATAGGCAAAGCGTGGTGCATCGAGAATAACGCTTGCGGGTAATACGGCATTGTCGGCCAAGGTTGTAGAGTTTTGTGCATTTTTATACACAGAGGTTGGGATCATTTGGCGTAATGTTTGAATGCCATAAAACACCCCTTGTGCATCACTGCCAGTAATTTTAATACCAGTAAAAGCATCAATCTCGAGTTTATAACCACTGCCGTCGGCTTGGCCGTCTTGATTTGTGTCGAGGTTGCTATCAATCAGTAGGGTGATTTGGTTGGGGCCATTTTGTTGGCTGGCATTAATTGCAAAGCTGCCACTGAGTAAATCGCTTAATGCCGTTTGCAAGTAAGCAGCTTCTTTTGTAAGCGCTGCTGGCGCAGTAATTGTGGTTAACTGGCTCATTAAGGTTAAAAATTCATTGTCAGTGGTTACGACTGAATGCGGCTGAGGGACAAGTTGGTTTTGTAACGATAAACTGGCAAGCGGCGCACTGTTTTCGCTAAATCGTAATGCACTGGTTTGCACCGGCATATTATCGTTAGCTGTTTGTGTGGTTTGTTTTGGATCGGTTGGATCCATATAAACATCCACTAATACCGCCTGAGGTGTTTGGTTATCATAGCTAATATGAAACCCAGAAGGAGAATCATTTTTTAGCATTTGCCAATACTGGGCGATAATTTCAATTTCACGAGACTCACCTGGTTGGATAGGCGTAAATCCTGCTATGGGTTTTAAGACAAAATAATCCCCGCTTTTTGCTGTGTCTGCATTGTCGAGACTTAAATGTTGTGCCGCAATATGTTGGCGAGCCAATTCACCATTCGAGTCTGAACTTGGTAATACACTGGCTGGTGGCCGCACTGAGCTAAAATATAGCGCCCAGCCAGTTTCACCAAGCGGCTCTAAGCCATTGTTAGTAATGGTTAAGCTACCCATAAATATATTCTCACCAATGCCATGATCAATAACTTGCCAATTTAATGCTAAGTTATCTGGATTTGGTTGGGCGTTACTAAATTGACTCGCTGTGAGTAAGGCTAATACTGAAAGTGTGCTGGTAAATCTTTGTTTTTTCACAAACATAATGGCTCCTGAGCATTGTTATTGTATGTAGAGCGCTTACTGCTAGTTGACTCTAATGTTATAAACGCTTTTAGGCAGCTGTTTGGGAACGAAAAAATAAAAAAAGCCCTAAATACGCATTTAGTATTAGGGCGTGTTGACCTTTCAGGATTAAAATTTGTTCAACCTAGGTGCGATTTAATCGCGGCGCGAGGTTTGTAACCTAGTGGGCTAAGTAAAAACCGAGTAACAAAGAGTTAATCGCCCCTAGGCAGAACCCTTCGGGCAGTGCATGTTTGGCATTTATGCTGCGTTATCGCCTATTTATGGGGAACAACCACACTACATAGGCTCTGCCTTGCCTAAAAACCAAACATACTGCTGCAAATTCAACCTCGAAAGATAAACACGCCCTAGAACTTTGGGCGGTTTTAGTTTACGGCAATTTCATCAATGTAAAGCGGCAGCTTAGGGATTTGTGGGTCATCAGATTGCTTACTATTTATCGCAATGACTTTTAAGTAACGCACTTTCACTTTAGTAAATGACAAGGCAGAGACAGGCCCTTGCGGGTTAGTGTCTTCGGCTAAGCTCTGCCAAGTGTGTTGATCATTTGAGCCCAGAACCTGAATTTTTACGGGTGGATGAAGCTGGCGATGGCGTCCACTGTTGTAACCCAGTTTAACTTGGGTCACCAACGTGGGCTCTGCCAAGTCGATTATCGCCTCTAAATCAGTGTCGTAAAAAATCGCATAATCGTCACTGCTGTAAAATTGGTCATAGGCAAACTGGCCATCTTGTAATTTGGCGGCAGAGCTTTCAGCCGCCGGGTGACTGAGAGTGATTTTTTTAGTTAGCGCTAAGTGCGGGCTAAGAGTGAGGCGCGCATCGCCAACTAATTGACCAATTGCCGCTGCATAGCTTTTAGCGCGCAGTTGTGTCTCTTTTGTTATCAATATTGGCTTGTTATAGCGTATTGATGCGAGAGTCGGCTCTGTGCCATCTAAGGTGTAATAAATGGGTATATCGGCAATCTCTGTGGTGACTGCTGCATGTAAACCAGTATCATCAATGGTGCTGCTTATAGTCGGTTTATAGGCGCTATTCGCAGTGTTGATATGCATTTGCTGATAACGCTTAAATAATTTTGGCAAGCGGTTTTGGCTATAGTCAGACCAGGACTTATTGTCTTTACTAGACCAGAGGGTTTCGGCCAGTGCACTCAAACGAGGAAACAGCATATACTCGGCGTGACGAGGGGTTTTAATGTACTCAGTCCATAAAGCGCCTTGTGCGCCAATAATGTAAGCTTGTTGCTCAGCGTTTAAATCATTCGGTTGAGGGTCATACTGATAGACATCTTGCAACCCTGTTAAGCCATGAATCGCTTTAGGTTCGTCGAGATTGCGTGATTGATAGGCATCAAAATAAATATATTGATACGGACTCATGATCACTTGATGGCCCATTTTTGCAGCTTGAATACCCCCTTCAGTGCCACGCCATGACATGATCAAGGCATCATCTGCAACACCGCCCTCAAGAATTTCATCCCAGCCGATTACTTTTTTATCAAGCGCTTGCACTATTTTCGCGACCCGTTTAATAAAGTAGCTTTGTACTTGCTCGGGGGTTTTAAGGTTATGCTGCTGCATTAACTTTTTCACCTCAGCACTTGCCAGCCACTGCTTTTTAATCACTTCATCGCCGCCGATATGAATATATTGGCTCGGGAATAGCTCAGCTACCTCTTGATAAACCACCGCGAGAAACTCAAAAACATCCTCTCGTGGGCATAGCACATCTTCAAAAATACCAAATTGGGCTTGTACATTAACGGGTTGTTGGTGACATGAAAGTTCAGGGTAAGCGGCAAGAATAGCGGTGCTATGGCCTGGAATATCAATCTCTGGAATGACTTCAATATAACGTGCTTTGGCATATTCAAGCACTTCTTTAACTTGGGCTTTAGTATAAAAACCAGCTACTGCTTGGTTATCAAACAGCGGTTTATAATCATAAGTATGGCCTACTACAGTATGCGGGCGAGTGGCGCCGATAGTGGTAAGTTTTGGATAGGCATCTATTGCAATGCGCCAGCCTTGATCGTCGGTTAAATGCCACTGAAAAACATTAAGTTTATGCATAGCTAGCCAGTCAATGTAACGTTTAATAAAGGCCACATCAAAGAAGTGACGGCTCACATCTAAATGCATGCCGCGATAACTAAAGCGTGGTTCATCGTCAATTTTAACTTGTGGAATAAGCCAGCTTTGGCGATTGATTGGCATTCGTGATTCTATTGCTGCGGGCAATAGCTGGCGTAGCGACTGCATCGCCCAAAATAGCCCTTGTGCAGTACTTGCTTTGACTTCAATAAATTCTTTTTCGACAATCAATTGGTAGCCTTCAGCGCTAACTGGTTGCTCAACAAGCTTAAAGAACACGCTATTTTTAACGGTGTTATTCGCTTGCGTTACGGGTAATTGGTAGCCTGTTGGTGGGCGCAGAAAATCAGCAAACTGCTGCGCGACCGCTTTGGCTTCATTGTGGTTATAATGAATTTCAGTATCGTAAGACAAAGCAAAATGGCCTTGGCTATAGTGGCTGCTGGTTGGTTTTGGGGTTATTTTTGCAATAGCAAAGTAGGGAGTAATAAGTAATAGCAGTGAGAGTAGGCTGCTTTGTAGGTATATACCAAAATAGCGTTGAGGCATTGTAACTTCCTGAGAAAAGCCCGCAATTGCGGGCTTGGTTAAACTAATCAGCACTGGGCATAGCGCAAATTAGCAAGGGGACTTTAAAAATTAAGGGTTAAAGATGCGCTGATAGTGCGCCCTAAAATGGGTCTGGCGTAGTAATAGTCATAGCCTGCTTGAACATCGTTAATTGCTCGCGGATTCCCCTCGGTTAAGCCAAGTTCATCGCTGAGGTTGGTGGCTTTAACATGTAAGGCAACGCTGTCATTGAAGCGATAATTGATACCCATGTCAACGGTGGTGTAAGCGGGTAGTTCAAATTTGTTTTCGCCATCAGAGTAGCGCTCACCTAAATGATGCACAGTTAAATACACATCACCATCGTCAAAATAGTAAGTGGGAGTAAGGCGTAATTGCACTTTTGGCGTGCGTTTAACTTGCTTGCCGTTCCAGTGTGAGAACACACCGGTAAAACCTTCCATTTTCGGGTCTTGTACCACACCGGTTAATTCAAGTTGTAATGAATCAAGTGCTTGCCAAACGGTCTCAAATTCGACCCCGTCGGTGATAGTGTCAATGGTTTGGTTGGCGACTTCACCATTACTGCCAGTAAAATTACGCTCTACTAAGTCGTTAAATTTAGTTCGAAACAAGGTGACCGACGCGCCTAAGGTATCGCCAGAATAACGGGCGCCGAGTTCGCTAAAAGTTAGGTTTACACTGTCATTAAAATCGGCATCAATTCCGGCATGAATGTTTTGTCCGTAACTCATTAAACGCGGCATTTCGAATGCGTCTGCGTAGCGGCCAAACATGGAAACATCGTCCCCAAAGGTGTAATTAAAGCCCACTGTCCAGGCGGTTTCTGTTTCATCACGTTTTTTTGATAAGTATTTTGTTGAGGTGGTATCAACGTAGTTATTCGCTAGGTTGTTATCTACATCATTGCCATTGGCATCAAACGCGCCATCAACAGGTTTTGCAAACTCAGTGCCAGATGCTGTGCTATCAAGCTCTAGCCATTCAACGCGAATACCGCCATCCAGTCGTAAGTTGTCAGTTGCTTGATATTGCTCATTAATAAATAGTGAATTTGAGGTGCTAGTACCAAATGCTGTCGCTTGCCCCCAGCCCGGTGCATAGCCGGTTGAACCGTTGTCGGTGAGCTGACCAACCACTTGTTGGTTATCATCTACGGCAACAATATCGAGTAAGCGCGCGTTATCTTTAACTTCGGTTAAAAATTGCGATTCCCATTTATCAACAGGTAATGAATCAGCATCGACATAAGCAAATAACCAACCCATAGTGAAAGTATGTTTATCGCCTTCGTAGGTAAAATTAAGCTTATTAACGAATTGCTCGGCATCGTAGCGAGAATACAGCGGATAGCTGGTAGTGACTAAGCCATTACCATTTAAATTACTTACATCATTGAGCATTTCGCCGCTATCTACATAACGATACTGCGCCGCTACAGCGCCATCATCAGCAAACTGGTCAAGCATTGCCAGTACATCTTGTTGGCCAAGCCGGTCATTGGCATTAACTAAAGTTGAGTTGTCAAAGTTAAGCAAAATATACATGTCGTTTTCAAACTTTGAGTAACGCCCCGCGGTATTAAGTAACCAGCGATCATTTAGTTCCCAATCAAGGTTGTAGCCTAAGGTACTAAATTTAGTGTGTTGGCCGTCTTTAAGGTCGCGCGTTTGGTAACTGCCATCTTCTTGTAAATAGTTAAGTAAGCGCTGACCATTACCAATTAACGTACCATGTTGCGGATCAACCCCCGGAATGCCTTTTGGATTGTTTTGATCTTGCAATGGAATTGGCACAAAGAAGGTGGTGTGATCGTTTAAGTGCTTAGCAGATAAAGTGAGTTGCCCTTTATCAAACTCGCGTACTAAATTGAGCCTAAGCTGACCACCGTGATCGGCAGTAAATTCGGTGTCTCTTACTCCGTCTGAACGGCGGTAAAAACCACCTACCGACATTTTCCAATTATCACTAATTGGTGTGCCGTAAAAAAATTCGCTGCGGTACATACCATAATCGGCAGTTGTGAGCTTTATAGTGGCTTCTTCAACGTCATCAGGTTTGCGGGTAATAAAGTTAACCAGTGCCGCAGGGCCGTTAGTGGTCAGTAAACCTGATGTGCCACCGCGTACGGCTTCCATATGTTCGATAGTAATATCTTGGCGTTGATAAAAATCTACCCACACGCCATCGTACACCACAGGTAAGCCGTCTTCTTCAACGCCAATATAACGAAACCCTTCGCCGCCTCTAAGGCCGCGCGGCGCTACATTGTTATTGGTTTCACCACCTGAGTCTTCAACCCAAAAACCCGGCACGGCTTCAAGTAAATCAGCAGTACCAAGCGGGGCTTCTCGAGCTAGTTGCTCTGCATCTAAGGTGGTGATTGAGACTGATGATTCTAATTTTGTTTGTCCGCGGCCACCACTGCCTGTAACGACTATGCGCTCAAGATCGAGTAGTTTTTTCTGTTTAGCATTTTGTTCAGCTCTCTGTTGAGAGTTTTGCTCAGCACTTTGTTCTACTGCAACGGTATTAATACTGAATAATGCACTGCTTACTGCCAACGCAATGAGGTGTTTATTATAAGTTCTGTTGTTGTTCATCGTATTCCCTTCGTTGTTGTTATGGATTATTGGCTTTGTAAATCTATAAACGAACGAAGGGTGATATTTGGGAATAGTTTTTTATAAAAACTCTTTACGGTAAGATTGAATGTTTAAAAAATTTAATTAAATCAATATTAAAATCTGCAGGTTTTACCGCCGCTTCTAAACTATCTTGCGTGCGATTATGCGCTAAATCAATATCAGCTACCTCAGTGTAACGGGCGTGTTTTGCGTTATAAAAGGTTTTTACAACGGGTTTGAGTGGGCTGCTAGGGTTACTTTTACTCACTAAGCCGACCTTTTGACTGGAGAGCTTAACTAACGTTCCTACCGGATGGATACCAATGCATTGAATAAACTTAGTTAATAACTCGCCATCAAAACTATCGGGACATCCGTCTTTGAGTATTTTAAAGGCTTTTATTGGTTCCATACCTGCTTTATAAACACGTTCTGCAGTAAGTGCGTCATACACATCAACAATGGAAGCCATACGAACATATTGGCTAATCTCACTTGCTTGTTTGCCAAATGGATAACCTGTGCCGTCTAATCGCTCATGATGATAGCCTGCGATATCGACGGCAATACCTTTGAGACCTGATTGTTCTAAAATTTGTTTACTAAACAGTGCATGATCTTGAATGATTTTATATTCATCTTCGGTGAGCTTGCCTGGCTTATTAAGAATGTTGTCAGGGATTTGAATTTTACCAATATCATGTAATAGCGCGCCGGTGGCAAGTTCTTCGATCAACGCTTTGTCAAAGCCTAAGTGTTTGGCAAAAATACTGATCAGAATAGATACATTAATTGAGTGCTCAAGCAAATAGGTGTCTTTTTCGCGCATTCGGGTTATGCAGGCTAGGGCGTCTTGATTGCGAAATACAGAATCAATAAAGCCACTGGCAAGCTCTTTAAATGGTGCAATATCTATACTGTTACCTGATTTTATCTCGGTAAATGCCTTACTCTGTAATTGCTTAGCTTCGGTGTAGAGTTTTAAAGCTTTATCCATTTCTTGCTCAACACTGTGTGTTGTTTGCCATGGATCACGTGGTTTTATTGGTTCAACTTTTACATCATCAGTGGTAACCGGTGCACTTTGCGAAATGATGGTTTTATCAGGATCAATTTCTATTTCTAGAATACCGGCTTTGATTAGTTGCTGCACGCCAATTGGTGTTTTGACCCAACCTTGCTTTTTAATTTTTATTTTACCCGTTTGTTTCGTTACGCTGTGTACAAACATACCAGGCACAAGTTGATTGATTGGGATTATTTTCAATGTATCTACTTCAATAAAAAATTACAGAGTTATAAAACTAGCAAATTTTTTGATAGATAAGTAGCAAAAAGGGCGCTAAATAGCGCCCTTTTGTTGTTTAAGACTCTTTATTCGTCGTCTTCAACGAGTGTCATTAGTGATGTGTTACCACCAGATGCGGTGGTATCGATACTAATGGTCTTTTCTGTTACTAGACGCTTAATTAAGGTGTCGTAGTACTCAGAACTGATCACTGGCAAGATAGCGCCTTTACGTTGTGCTAGCTGTTGGCTGAAGTAGCCTAAGCGAGAAGAACGAGCGGCAACCACGGCTCCTGCTAAATGAGGGTGCGCCAAAATAGCTTGTAACTGATTTGGTTTAGCTACTTGGAATACACCTTCAGCAATACCCGTTGAGATAAATTTATCTTTAAACGCGACAGCTTCGTCATAGAACAACTCTGATGCTACAGTGATCACGGTATTACCCGCAGCAAGTGCGGTGATGATCGAAATAGCCCAGAAGTTAAACGAGGTGCTCTTATCGGCGTAACATACCACACAACCACGCGCTTCAAGGTGTAGAGTGTTTGATTCACCCGTAGGCCCCGGCAGCGTAGTAAATTTACGCATGTGTTTTTCAAGACGGTTAAGCTGTGCGCGTGCATCAGCAAGCGTTAACGCTAAATCGTCAGCTAGCTCATCAATGATATCTACCGTTGCTACTTTAGCAAGCAACTGACGTACTGCAGACACACGGTCATTCAGTGGTGTTGCACGCCAGATCTTTTCGTCGCGCATTGAGTTAGTCATTAACTTTTCAACTTGCTCGGCAGCACCTGAATAGTGGTGAGTGTCGAGTTCGTCTGGGGTTAAGTTAGTCATTTGCACGTTTTCTGGCGATGCTTTTTCTTTAACTAAACGAGTTAAATAGTTAGGGCCACCGGCTTTAGGACCTGTGCCTGATAGGCCACGGCCACCAAATGGTTGCACACCAACGATTGCACCAATCATATTGCGGTTAACGTAGACGTTACCAGCACGAGACATTTTCGCTAGGTATTCACAACGCTCTTCGATGCGAGAGTGGATACCCATAGTTAAACCAAAGCCAGTATTGTTAACTTGGTCAATTACGCTATCAAGTTCTGAGCCTTTAAAACGAATAATGTGTACGCATGGGCCAAATACTTCGCGCTTAAGCACTGACAAGTCTTTGATTTCATATAAGCGTGGCGCAAAGAAGTACGCACCATTTTCACTGTTATCAGGAATTTTACACTCATAATGCAGCGTTGCGTTGCCTTTTAAGTACTCAACGTGTTCGTTTAAGTTCTTCTGGGCTTTTTCATCGATCACCGGACCAATATCAGTAGATAGTAATGATGGATCGCCAACGTGTAACTCTTTTAGCGCGCCTTTGATCATATCAATTACGCCATCAGCAATGTCTTCTTGTAAAAATAATACGCGAAGCGCAGAACAACGTTGACCGGCACTTTGGAAACCGGAACTAATTACGTCGTCAACAACTTGCTCAGGGAGCGCAGTTGAATCGACGATCATACAGTTTTGACCACCGGTTTCGGCGATCAATGGTACTTGGATATCGTTACGAGCAGCTAAAGTTTGTGAAATTAATGTGCCCGTTTCTGTTGAACCGGTGAACATCACAGCTTGAATACGCTCATCAGGAACGATGGTTTTACCCACTTCACTACCACGAGCGATAACAGGCTGTACCACATGTTCAGGCAAACCTACTGATAACATTAGCTCAATAGTGCGAAGTGCAATATAGCTGGTTTGCTCGGCAGGTTTAGCGATAACCGTATTACCGGTGACGATTGCAGCAGCCACTTGACCTAAGAAGATAGCTAGTGGGAAGTTCCACGGGCTGATACATAAGATCACACCACGGGCTTCAAAGCGCTCATCTTCACTTAGTTCTTCGGCACGAGCTGCGTAGTAACGACAAAAATCAACGGCTTCACGTACTTCGTCAATACCGTCTTGGGCTACTTTACCAGCTTCTTTGATACAGATTGCGACAAGCTCATCGTGATGACGCTCTAAAATGTCAGCGATGCGGCGAAGTAAGTTAGCACGTTCTTTCACTGGCGTTTGTGACCAAGACTCAAAAGCTGCTTCAGCATTTGCTAATAGCGCTAGCATGTCGTCACTGTTTTGTAATTTAACATGGCCGATGATTTCTTTATGGTTTGCAGGGTTTTTTACTGCAATTGAACCTTCAGGAACATCGTTTTCGCTAATGCGATGCTCAGCAAACCAGTTATCAAGGTTTTCCTTAAACGGCGTAATAGCATTGATATCAGTTAAGTCCATACCTTTTGAATTAGCACGTTCTGCGCCGTATAGATCAATAGGCATCTTGATTTGGGTATTGTACTTATTACGTAAGCCTTGCAGTGTTTCTACCGGATCAGGTAATAATGATTCTACCGGCTTAGTGGTATCAACAATCGCATTTACAAACGATGAGTTTGCACCGTTCTCAAGTAAACGACGCACTAAGTATGCCAATAAGTCTTCGTGTTGACCCACTGGGGCATATACACGACACTGAATTTTTTCTTCAGTGACGATTTGGTCGAATAATGATTCACCCATACCGTGTAGACGTTGGAATTCAAACCCTTGATTGTCACCTTTTGCGACTTCTAAAATAGTGGCCGCAGTGTAAGCATTGTGCGTGGCAAATTGTGGGTATAGTACATCGCGCGCTTCAAGTAATTTGATTGCACACGCTTTGTAAGATACATCCGTTGTGGCTTTACGGGTAAATACTGGGTAGTGATCTAAGCCATCTTGTTGTGTGGTTTTGATTTCTGTATCCCAGTACGCACCTTTTACTAGGCGCACCATGAGTTTGCGATCAACACGGCTAGCAAGGTTAGTTAACCACTCAATAACGAAAATAGCACGTTTTTGATAGGCTTGAACGGCTAAACCAAAGCCATTCCAACCTGCTAGGTCATCATCGCTAAATACCGCTTCAATTACATCAAGTGAGATATCTAAACGGTCAGCTTCTTCGGCATCAACGGTAAAGCCGATGTCATAGCTTTTTGCAACTAATGCCAGCTCTTTTAGCTTAGGCACAATTTCAGCCATGACGCGTTCACGATGAGTGAATTCGTAACGCGGGTGAATAGCAGAGAGTTTAACTGAAATACCAGGGCTTTTAATTGGACCACGGCCATTAGCTGCTTTGCCAATTGCATGAATCGCATTCATATAGCTATTGAAGTAACGCTCGGCATCTTTCATGGTGCGAGCGCCTTCGCCTAGCATATCGTATGAATATACATAACCTTTTTGCTCTTTTTCAGCAGCGCGTTCAATCGCTTCGTCAATGGTGCGACCCATTACAAACTGTTTACCCATGATCTTCATAGCAAAGTTTACTGACTTACGAATTACCGGCTCACCTAAACGACCAATGGTCTTTTTCAAGACACCAAATTGCTGCTCTTTGGTTTTGTCTGTGTAGCTAACCATTTTACCGGTTACTAATAAGCCCCAAGAAGAAGCGTTTACAAATAAAGAGTCACTGCTACCTAAGTGAGAGCTCCAATCGCCTTTAGCAAGCTTATCGCGAATGAGGGTATCTTGAGTGGCTTTATCTGGCACACGTAGCAGGGCTTCAGCCAAACACATTAGTACCACACCTTCTTCACTAGAGAGTGAAAACTCATTGAGTAGTGCATCAACACCGCTTTGACCATCTTGATCACGACGAATGTTATGAACTATTTGACGCGCACGTTCCCATGCACGGCTACGGGCTTTAACGCCTACTTCGGCCAGTGGTAAAATATGATCAATTACGGCATTCTCATCAATGCGGTAAAAGTCACGGATTTTTTGTCGAATTGGACACGTTGTTGTCAAATCGCCGTTGAATAACATAAGTAACCTCTGATGTGTGGAGTCTTGTAGCTAAACTAAAGTAGCTACTCGATTATCATGTCTGTAATGCGTGCATTCTAATTAAAATCCAGCAGAATATGCTGGTTAAATTTGGCGTTTTACGATAATTTACAGGGCATACCTTAAACTTATCCGCATAAAATTCTGTTATGACAAGTTCCAATAGATTACGCCTGCTAGATCGCATTGATTTAGCAATTTTAGACGTTCTGCAAAAAAACGGCAGAATTTCTAATGTTAACCTCGCAAAGCAGGTTAATTTAAGCCCCAGCCCTTGTCTTGACCGAGTAAAACGACTTGAGCAAGAAGGCTATATTGAAGGCTACTTTGCTAAGCTTAGCGAAGCCAAGCTTAATCAGAGCTTAGTCGCGCACGTACAAGTGTCACTAGTGACTTCAAATACTGCTGTGTTTAAAGTATTCCGTGAACATATTTTAAGAATTAAACAAGTGGTTGAATGTGACATGGTCGCAGGTGGTTATGATTATTTATTAAAAATTCGTGTTTGCGACATGGACGAATATCGCCAAGTGTTAGGGGACTTAGTTGATATACCAGGAGTTGGTACACACCATACTTATATGGTGATAGAAAAGATAAAACAAGATACAGGCTTGAGGCTGGATACTTAAATTTAAACTCACAGCTACCAATGCGTAGGCGCGGGTTTACCCCGCGCATGATTAATTCACCACCGAGAAGACCGAGAAGAAATAAGAGATAGTGATGCTTTTAGTTGAGTTCCTCTGTGCAGCGCGCCTTCAGTGGTAAAATAGCTATTGTCGCCATAAATGACGACCTACAGGGGCGTGATTTACCCCGCGCACAAAAAAAGCACCAAAAGGTGCTTTTTGTGTATCACATATCGTGATTATTTATTACGCCCAGCCGTCGTAGCGTTTACGACGTGATAATACGATGGTCAAAATAATACCTAAGAACAAACCAATAAATGCAATCGCGCCACCATAAGTTAATAGTTGACGTTTTTCTTTAGCGCCTGCTTGTTGTTTTTGTGTACGCTCTGCGTCTAAGGTATTTTTTAATTTAGTAATTTGTTCCGACAACGCGGTATTTTGATCAGTTAATGTCTGGTTTTGCTCTTGTAGTTGCGGTAATTCAATTTGTGCTTGGCGCAGTTGCTCTTGCATAGATGTCATCTCAGCACTTAGAGTACGATACTGTTGATGAATACCTGCAGATTTAGTTACAAATTTAGCCTCAACCCAACCTTCACGTTCTTTGTCATCAAGCACTTTGATAAAGCCATTTTCTTCAGCTGATAATTGCGTCAACTTAGTGCCAGCATCAACAGAGCCAATAATACGGTAATTTTTACTCGCACCTGAATGCATAAATGTATATAGGTTATCGACTATATATGCGGTGTTTGCATCGCTAGCTGAATTAGTTTCTTCAGCGTGGCTTAAAAATGTGGCCGCTGCAAATAGCAAAGTTAATAAAGAATGTTTTAACATCAATCTACCCTGTTAATGTAACCGTCTGTGGGACAGCAATCGTATTATTCATAGTTAAGTCTTGAGATAGTATGGATTTAACGCGCCAATAGCAAGGTTGATATTGTAATCACTGCTACTGTTTATAGATTCAAATCAGCTAAAAAATTTGCAATGTCGGGCAGCTTTGTTTATTTTGAGCTCTCATTTATTTTAAAGGTAATCCTCAAGCCTAATGGATACTGAGATAGAACTGAAGTTTTTGGTGTCAGACGCCGTAATTCCACTGATCCCCGCATTAATAACTCAATTTGCAAAAACCGTTACCAACAAGCCTTCTCGTAGTTTGCAAAATGCGTACTTTGACACGCCAAGTCGTGAATTAAGAGCGCTTGATATTGGTTTTCGAACCCGTTGTGCGGATAACCAATGCGAGCAGACAATTAAGCTTGCAGGAGACGTTGTAGGGGGGTTACATCAACGACCTGAATATAACTTACCACTTGAGAGTAACCGTCCAAATATTGCAGCCTTTGATGCTAGTATCTGGCCTCATGGTATGCAAGTGAGCGCGATTGCTGCGAATCTTTATCCTATTTTTAGTACAAACTTTATCCGTCGTACTTGGCTGATTGAAACAGAAAATGGTGCCAAAATTGAAGTTGTACAAGATAAAGGTGAAGTCTCAGCATCAGGTTTGATGGAACCTATCTGTGAACTAGAAATAGAACTTATAGAAGGCAGCCGCGATGAATTGTTTTCTTTAGCGGATAAACTGGTTAGCCAAAGTAATATTCGATTAGGTCTATACTCTAAGGCGGCTCGTGGCTATCGCTTAGCAGACAATAAACCGCTCAAGCCAAGTAAATCAATAGGCTTTGTTTCATTGCCTAAAAATGCGACGCAGGAGCAAGCGCTCATAGCTGCCATTGACTTTGGTATTCGTTTTGTACAAAAGCACGAGCAATGCTACTTTGACAAACCTAGTTTAAAAACCCTCAAACGTGTAACTGATGGCATTAGTTTGATTCGCCATACATTTTGGTTGTTTGATGACATTGTTGATAAAAGCACCACGGAGGCATTACGTACAGAGCTTAAGTGGTTACTCAGTGAGTTAGCCTGGGTTGAAAATGCGATTCAACTTAAAACTTACACTTCTAAGCGCCATGCTTACTATAAGAAAATAAATAGTGCGCCAGAGTTAACTCAAGTTATCAATGACTTAAAAGAACTACAACCGAGCATTGATGATATTAATAGTTTGTTCCATAGTGCTCGTTATAACCGTTTACTACTGTCTTTAACTACTTGGCTGGTGGACAAGCAATGGCGTAAAAGTTGGGGGCAAGTGCAATTTCAAGCTGCCGAGCAACCGGTTGCAGAGATCGCCAATCGTCTCTTTGAAAAAGACTGGCAAGACCTTCACCAATTGCTGCCAGAGCAAAAAACATTAACATCAAAAGATTATTTGGATTTACGTACCCGTCTTGAAAATAGCTTACTCAGTGGTAACTGTTTAGGGGCGTTATTTGAAAAAGATGAACGTAGTGAGTTTCGCATCCCGTGGTTAGATATTTCACACGGTATGTATGAGCTGAGTACACTAGAGTACCTAAAACAGCTATGCGCTGGGCAGGATGATGAAGAGCTTGCAAAAATCCAAAGCTGGCTAGAAAAAAAATCAGAGTTCTTGGTTAATGCAATGGAGCAAAGTCGTTTAGCGTCATATAAAATACCGCCTTATTGGCAATAAGGATTGTTCAGCGCATAAGGGAGTATGTATGCGACAGCAAATGCTATTATTAGTGCTGCTTTTTAGCGTCCAGCTTGGGGCACAGCCTGCCCAGTGGCAGCTTTGGAAGCAGTATGATGGGGCGAGCGTGCACTATAAAAAACATGCAAATGGTATTTTTGAAGTGCAGGCTGAGATTACTATCGAAGGGGTCACAGCGAGTGATTTTATGGCGTTGCTAAGCGATACCGAAAGTGCTCCCTTATGGATTGAAAATGTAGCTAATGTACAAGTATTAAAGCGTTTAAGTCCCTCAGAAAACATCGTTTATACCCAATTTGATTCACCATGGCCGGTTACAGATCGCGATATGGTGAGCTACTCATGCTACCGACGTGTTAGTGACACACAAACTGAGTTAACGATTGCTGCTTTTCCAGATTTCCTTGATAAGCGCGAGGAAGTGATCCGCATCACTGACCTTAAGGCAAGTTGGTTATTAACTGAAGTTCGTAATCAAGGGCTGACGCAATTGACTATTCGTCATGTTGTATACGCGGACCCAGGCGGGGCGCTTCCTCATTGGCTCAGTAATAAAATTGGGCTCAAAAGTGCATTACACACTTTACTTGCGTTAAAGCAACGTTTACTTGATAAAACTTTCCAACCAAATGAGCAAATAACACAGCTTGGCGACTGTACTCATCAGCAGTAATAGAAATAACCCAACAACACGTAAAAATAGGAATCGGGTTGATTTGTTAACGTTATGTAATTTAAGTGTTTTGTTTGAACTTTTTTACAAAATATTACAAAGTCAGCATTGTTTGCGTAACTAAAATAGGTAACGTTCCCTTTTTGGGAATATTCTATTTTAAGGACAGCAAAGGTGTTGGTATCATCGGTATTTAAATCAAGCAGATGGTTTGCATTTGTTAACGAAAGCTGGCGCATAGCGACACTTTGGTTTATGGGTGTTTTGCTATTTATGAGCTTTCGGGTGTTCTTTTTGGTTTATTTTCATAACCGGATCACTGCCCCATTAGATGTTGATACAATTTTAAATACCTTAAAAACGGGGTTTGCATTTGACTCCGCCGCCAGTGGCGTCTGCTTTAGTATTCCTTTTCTACTCAATTGTATTTTACAACCACTGCGACTGTGGCATTGGGTCAGAGCGGTGCGTGTATTGACCGCCAAGCTTTTCTTTGTGGTTGCTATTTTACTTTGTATAACCAGCATCACATATATTGCTGAATACGGCAGTCAATTCAATTACTTTATGTTTGAAGGGCTACATGACGATCAGCAAGCAATTGCTTTAACTGCAATAAAGCAATATCAGCCATGGGGCAGTGTCCTGAGTTTATTAGTATTGTTAGTGGTTGCATTTAAGTTATGCCAGTTAATTGATCGGCAACCTTATGGTTTTTTAGAGCGTATTTTTACTGATTGTAAGTGGAAACGAACATTTTTAATTGTTTTGATCATAGTGTTATTTGTCTGTGCTATTCGCGGTTCGTTCGAGTCACGCCCAGCTTCGCGAAAGTGGTCTGCCGTTACCCTTGATCCGTTTGTAAATAGTTTAGTTATAAATCCATTTCGCAGTTTTGTGTATGCTATTAAGGATTATAATGAGCTACAAAGTCATGGCTTAGACGGTGAAAATCCATACTTAAAAAGTAATACCACAATTGCTCCAGACGGGTTAGTAGAGTTAAAGCAACACAGCAGTGAGCCGCTGTTGGCAGCCCCGTCACAAATATTTTTTATTGTGATGGAAAGTTACGATTCATGGCCGTTACAACAAAAATATGCTTCACTTAACTTAACCAACGAGCTAAAAAACCTCGCTAGCAAGGGGATTTATTTAGATAACGTGTTACCAGCAGCCAGTAGCACTATGAACTCGTTATCGAGTATTTTATCTGGGATCCCTTATGCAGGGGTCAATATGAGCCTTATAGGGCCACAGCAACCAGCTAGTAAATTGTCATTATTCAATCAGTTGGAACAGTTAGGTTATACCAGTCAATTTTTTTATGGCGGTTTATTGTCATGGCAGAATGTTGGCCAATATGTCCTCTCTCAAGGTGCCGATAAGGTGTACTCTGCTACAGATGCTGGCGGTAAGGGGAGTGCCGGGGTTTGGGGGATTGATGATGCTCAGTTATTTGATTTGGTTGCTGCGAAAACACAGCCAAAAAGCTTTAATGTGATCATGAGCGGCAGTTATCATGGACCTTTTAACTTAGATCTAAATCAGTATGATTACCCGTTTAAAACTGCCGCTGATTACCCTGCAGAAATTCAAGAATTAGAAACACAAGTACTTGATCCTTATGTGCTTGGGCACTTATGGTATAGCGATAAAATGTTAGGCGCATTTGTACGTAATATGCAACAACGCTACCCCGATGCGTTATTTATTATTACGGGTGACCATTACAGCCGGCGCTATTTACATCCTCGGCCTAATTTATACGAATTGACTCATGTGCCTTTAATTATTTATGGCAACGGAGTGAACTCAAATATGGTGAACTCTCAACAAATAGCTAGTCATATGGATATCGCGCCAACCTTGTTGAATTTAATAGCACCAGCTAGTACGGAATTTTATAGTGTCGGACAGTCACTATTAACAGCGCCCGCTGAACGGACTGTTTTTGGTTTTCAAACTGTACGTAATAATAAGCAATTATGGCGTGGTGATTTAAATGCATTATATGAGTACTATGCTGTAAACTCGCTCGATAAAATACAGCTAATGCCAACGCAAACACAATCGTTTAAAGTGATCGATGCTGCAACAGAGCATGCGTATAATCAATACATGGCGCAAGCGTGGCATTTGCTAACTCAAGGCACAAATAATTTCTGATGAGCTGTTAAGATACTAAACATGAACAAACCAAACATTAACCTAGTTAATAAACCAAATGGCATAGGCTTAGGTCGTCTTTTTAAAGCCACTCAATGCTCAATTAAAGGGTTTAAAGCGGCTTTTCAGGAAGAATCAGCTTTTCGCACAGAGCTCGCTTTAGGGCTAGTGTTACTCCCATTATCATTTTGGCTTGCGCAATCACTGCAACATTGGGTAATGCTGGTTGTTAGCTTTTTATTTTTATTAGTGGTTGAACTCCTCAACTCAGCTATTGAAGCATTAACAGATCGCGTTGGCGTTGAATACCATGTGCTTTCAGGACGTGCGAAAGATATTGCTTCAGCAGCGGTTAGTTTAGCGCTGTTGATATTGATGATAGTGTGGGGTGTAGCTGGGTATGAAAAAATACTTACATTGATAAGTTAGGCGTTAGGTAAAGCGCTACGGGCTTCGGGCGACGGGTTCAGAATACACGCTAGCATCTAGGTTTAATTGCGGGGATAAACTCGCGCCTACGTTATGTGGGGATAAACCCACGGCTACGCGTGTAGCAGCGAGTTTACCTCGCGACAATAACTTTTACCTTCGCGGTGGCAAGCAACTCGCATACAAGTAACATCTGCTGTGTAGGTCGCCATTTATGGCGACAAGTCTATTTCACCACCGAGGCGCAGCATTGAAAAGAGAAAGCCACGGGCTAAGGGTAACGAGCTTCGAATACACCCTTAGCAGCTAGTCACTTCCCTAAAACCTAGCCCCTATTTTACTCTAAATCACAGCGCCTCATAATCTCTTTGTGAATAAATTACTTAAAGCACATTAATTTAATTGCGGGGATAAACTCGCGCCTACGTTATCTAGCAGCGAGTTTACCTCGCGACAAATAACCTAAAGTTTATAACAGTATAATCAGCAGGTATAAAAAAAAGCGCCGATTGGCGCTTTTTTTACATTCACACAAAGGCTGGAATTAAAGGCCAGCTGCTGCGCGAAGTGCGTCTGCTTTGTCTGTGCGTTCCCATGGGAATTCATCACGACCAAAGTGCCCGTAAGCAGCGGTTGGTTGATAAATTGGGCGCTCAAGATCAAGCATTTGAATTAGGCCGTAAGGGCGTAAGTCAAAGTGTTCACGAATAAGTTCGATTAAACGACCTTCTTCTAATTTACTTGTACCAAACGTTTCAACACTGATTGACGTAGGCTCCGCAACACCAATTGCGTAAGATACTTGTAGCTCACATTTATCAGCAAGACCAGCAGCAACCACGTTTTTCGCAACGTAACGCGCAGCGTATGCAGCTGAGCGGTCAACTTTTGATGGATCTTTACCAGAGAAAGCACCGCCACCGTGACGAGCCATACCGCCGTAGGTATCAACGATGATTTTACGACCAGTAAGACCACAGTCACCCATAGGGCCACCGATAACAAAACGACCCGTTGGGTTAATAAAGAACTTAGTTGCTTTAGAAATTAGCTCTGCAGGTAATACAGGCTTGATGATGGTTTCCATCACTGCTTCTACTAGATCATTTTGTGAGATTGAATCACAGTGTTGAGTAGAAAGAACAACTGCATCAATGCCGACTGGTTTGCCGTTTTCATATGCAAAAGTAACCTGTGATTTTGCATCTGGGCGTAACCACTCAAGCTCGCCGCTTTTACGTACTTGCGCTTGGCGTTGTACTAAACGGTGAGAGTAAGTGATAGGTGCAGGCATTAATACTTTAGTTTCGTTACACGCATAACCAAACATTAAACCTTGGTCACCAGCGCCTTGTTCTTCAGGGCTAGTACGGTCAACACCTTGGTTGATGTCTGGAGACTGCTTACCGATTGTATTTAAGATTGCACACGAATCAGCATCAAAACCCATGTCTGAATGTGTGTAACCAATTTCACGTACCGTTTTACGGGTGATTTCTTCAATATCAACCCAGGCGCTAGTAGTGATTTCACCACCAACCATAACCATACCGGTCTTCACGTAAGTTTCACACGCAACACGTGCATGAGAATCTTGCTCTAAGATGGCATCAAGTACCGCGTCAGAGATTTGATCCGCGATTTTATCCGGATGACCTTCAGAAACTGATTCAGAAGTAAATAAATGTTTTGCCATTGTCTTTCTGCTCACAAATATTGCGCTTCACAAACGTCGGTAAGAGCGCTAAAAAATTAAGGGGCGTATTTTATCGAAAACAACGATAGTTGCATAGTGTTTTTACGCCTAGACGTCTAAATAAAATTACTAATAACTTTTTGTTCTTAAAAAATTTTCATAATAGCTAATTTAATCAGGGTTTTTAATTGCACACAGCCCCTACAATAAGTAAGAATGGGTGTTCTTGAAAAACACACAACAACCAGCGCAAATACAGTTAAAGGTAGGAGAATTCATGCCGTCTCGCAAAGAACTTGCAAATGCTATTCGCGTCTTATCAATGGACGCAGTACAACAGGCCAAATCAGGCCACCCTGGAGCCCCTATGGGCATGGCGGATATCGCAGAAGTATTATGGCGCGACTATCTAAACCACAATCCAACCAATCCAGAGTGGGTAGACAGAGATCGATTTATACTCTCAAACGGCCACGGTTCAATGCTGATTTATTCTCTATTGCACTTAAGTGGTTATGATTTGCCAATTGAGGAAATTAAAAACTTCCGCCAAATGCATTCAAAAACTCCAGGTCACCCAGAGTATGGTTATGCACCAGGTATTGAGACCACTACGGGTCCACTTGGTCAAGGGATCACAAATGCGGTAGGTATGGCGATTGCTGAAAAAGCATTGGCAGCACAGTTTAACCGTGAAGGTCACGATATCGTTGATCACTTTACGTATGCTTTCTTAGGTGATGGTTGCCTTATGGAAGGTATTTCTCACGAAGCGTGTTCACTTGCAGGCACATTAGGCCTTGGTAAATTAGTGGCATTTTGGGATGACAACGGCATTTCAATTGATGGTGAAGTTGAAGGCTGGTTTAGCGACGATACCCCAGCGCGCTTTAAAGCCTACGGCTGGCATGTGGTAAGCGGCGTTGATGGCCATGATTCAGATGCAATTCGTGCAGCAATCGAAGAAGCACGTAGCATCACTGATAAACCAACTCTAATTTGTTGTAAAACAGTGATTGGTTATGGCTCTCCTAACAAATCAGGTAGCCATGATTGCCACGGCGCACCACTAGGTGAAGACGAAATCAAAGCTGCACGCGAGTTCCTAGGTTGGACTGGTGAAGCATTTGACATCCCAGCTGATATTTACAGTCAGTGGGATGGCAAAGAAAAAGGTAAGCAACTAGAAGCGAGCTGGGATGAAAAGTTTGCCGCATACGCAGCTGCACATCCTGAATTAGCAGCCGAGTTTAAACGCCGTACCAGCGGTGAATTACCTGCTGATTGGGCAGAAAAATCACAAGCGTATATTGAACAGCTTGATGCAAACCCTGCAAACCCAGCTTCACGTAAAGCATCACAAGATGCATTAAATGCATTTGGTCCTTTATTACCTGAATTTATGGGCGGCTCTGCGGATTTAGCAGGTTCTAACTTAACAATTTGGAAAGGCTCTAAAGGTCTTGAAGCAAACGATGCCAGCGGTAACTACATCTACTACGGTGTACGTGAGTTTGGTATGTCAGCCATCATGAACGGTATTGCACTGCATAAAGGCTTTATACCTTACGGTGCTACGTTCCTAATGTTTATGGAATACGCACGTAATGCAGTACGTATGGCGGCGTTGATGAAAGTGCCAAGCATTTTTGTTTATACGCACGATTCAATTGGTTTAGGTGAAGATGGTCCAACGCACCAACCAGTAGAGCAAATTGCTAGCATGCGTTTAACGCCTAACTTAGTTAACTGGCGCCCGTGCGACCAAGTTGAATCTGCTATTGCATGGCAACAAGCAATTGAACGCAAAGATGGCCCAACGTCACTTATCTTCACTCGCCAAGGCCTTGAGCAACAAACTCGCTCAGCGCAGCAATTAAGCGATGTGAAAAAAGGCGGTTATGTACTTAGCTGTGATGGTGAGCCAGAGCTTATCTTTATCGCGACAGGCTCTGAGGTGCAGTTAGCACAAGACTCAGCGGCTGAACTTCGTAAGCAAGGTAAAAAAGTACGTGTTGTCTCAATGCCATCAACCGATGTATTTGATGCACAAGATGCTGCCTACAAAGAAAGCGTATTACCGGCTGCAGTTTCACGCCGCGTAGCAGTAGAGGCAGGTATTGCTGATTACTGGTACAAGTACGTTGGCCTAAACGGCGCAGTTGTGGGCATGACCACCTTTGGTGAATCAGCGCCAGCTAATGAGCTGTTTGAGCACTTTGGCTTCACGGTAGATAATATCGTAAACAAAGCAAACGAATTGTTTTAACTTTAACGATTAAAATTTAGAAGCCCGCACTGTGTTAAACGCAGTGCGGGCTTTTTTGTATAGAGATGTTAGCTTTCAGCCGTCAGCCGTCAGCCGTCAGCCGTCAGCCGTCAGCCGTCAGCCATAAGCTTTCAGCTGTCAGTTAAAGTGCTGAGGCGCTGTGCCAAGTAAAATCGTAGGAGGGTGCTTCAGCCCCGATTTTATTGGAGCTTCATTCCTGATTTTATGGTGTTTAAGTAGGTTTATTTGATTTCGCTTTCGCTTTAAGCTGAACAAATGCTTAGTGATAGTAATACCTTAGCTAATTTGTTAAAAGTATATAAAGTAGAAATATTGACCACAACAACGACCAACAATACTAGTTTCATTTTAGCAAAGGGTTTTCAACCATTCTTTGAGTATTCGATTTTCAAGGTTCAAATAAAGGAGTAAACAATTGGAAGTTACATTAAAAACTGGAAAGGAAATATTAGCGCAGCAATCATTTAGTAATTTATTAGGTGCGGAGCTTGAAAAGTTCGAAGCAGGTTATGCTGAGTTACGTTTAGAAATTAAAGAAGAGCTAAAGCAAAATAACGGTTTTGTTCATGGTGGTGTGGTTAGTTACATGGCTGATAACTGCATAACATTTGCTGGCGCCTCTGTTCTGGGCGCCTGTGTCACATCGGAGTATAAAATAAATTACGTCCGTCCTTCAATTGGCGAGCGTTTGCTAGCAAAGGCAAATGTATTGCATGCAGGTAAACGTCAATCTACTTGTGAGTGTAAAGTTTTCGTTCAAGAAAATGGTGAAGAAAAGCTCGTTGCTGTCGCGCTTGGGACAATAAGCAAGATCTAAGCTGTGGGGTATGCCTTACTCATTATGCTTGGCCATACAATAATGACACAAAGCCAGAGTTAAACCATTTATTTAGCCCTTAAACACTTGACGCGCTAAAGCACGACCTACAATGTAAGCCCGAAGCCCGAAGCCCGAAGCCCGAAGCCCGAAGCCCGAAGCCCGAAGTCCGAAGCTCATGAGTATTTTTCACATCACTACACTTGCATGATATGCCTGCTTAGGGCAATGTGGACGCAGTTAAATTATAAATATAAACAGGAGTGAGGATGTCTCAATTTGATAATGTAAGTGTTGTTAAAACAGCAAACGTGTACTTTGATGGTAAAGTTTCAAGCCGTACGGTAATTTTTGCCGATGGCAGCACGAAAACATTAGGCTTTATGCAGCCGGGTGAATTTGAATTCGCAACCAGTAAAAAAGAATTAATGGAGCTTAACGGCGGCCAGTGGCAAGTATTGTTACCTGGCGAGAGCGAGTGGCAAACAATGTCAGCAGGTGAGTCGTTTAACGTTGATGCTAACGTAACTTTCCAAGTTAAAGTTGCAGACTTTGCCGATTATTGCTGTTCGTATACTTAATATACAAATTAAGTGAATAAGCTACAAAGCCCGCCATGCGTGGGCTTTTGCATATTTAATACTCTGAGGATGATCTAAATCAGCTTTACTAACAAATAAATGTCATATTTATGCTTTTCTGCCTTGTGTTAATCTAAATAGCCCCCAATACTAGTTATGAGGTAACATAAAAAAGGATACCCTATGAAAATTAATCTTTCTGGTCACCATGTTGACGTTACTGACTCTATTAGAGAGCACATCAACGAAAAATTTTCAAAAATTGCGAGCCATTTTCCATCTCTGATCGCACTCGATATTATTCTTTCAAAAGAGCATCACAAGCTCCAAGCAGAAATTAGTACTATTTATGAAGGCGCGCGTTTATCAGTTAAAGGCGAGAACGAAGTTCTTTACCCAGCGATTGCAAACGCGGCTAAAAAACTCGATGCGGCATTAAAGCATCGTAAAGGCCAAATTAAAGCCAATTTACACCAAAAACCAGTGAGCACGACACCTGAAATTGCTCATGAAATTATTCAAGAAATGGATTTACGTTAAAAAATAAAAGGCGCTAGGTTCTAGGTAACTAGGATCTAGCAAACCGTTTCTTCTTCCACTAATTTTCTCACTTTCAATCCACACTAAAACGCTGTAACTTGCTTATTAATAAAAACAATGTAGTAAGCACACACATGCAATCAGCAGTATCAAATTGGCAAACTCGATTAAACGCATTAGGTCCCGGTATTTTAATGGCCACGGCGGCAATTGGTGGGTCACATTTAGTGGCATCAACCCAAGCTGGCGCCATTTTTGGTTGGCAACTATTTTGGCTTATCGTGGTGGTTAATGTACTTAAATACCCTTTTTTTCGTTTTGGTATTGAATACACATTAGCGACTAAAAAAAGTTTGGTTGAAGGCTACCAAAGTAAAGGGCCGTGGTTTTTTTATAGCTTTATTGGTTTGAATATTATCGCTGCGGTGGTAAATACCGCTGGTGTTCTATTATTAACAGCCAGCTTACTACATTACGCGTTACCCATTAGTATTTCGGTGACTTTACTCTGCTGGTTGATACTTGCGATATGTTTAATCATTTTATTACTCGGGCACTTTAAAGCGCTCGATAACGTCGCCAAAGCGATTATGGGGCTATTAACGCTCGCTACGGTAATTGCCCTTGCTATTGCATTTAGTAACGGCCCTATGGCGCCTGTTGATTACGTTGGCCCATCACCTTATGAACTTGCCATGCTTGGCTTTATGGTGGCGTTAATGGGCTGGATGCCAGCACCGATTGAAATATCAGCGCTTAGTTCGTTATGGCTAAAAGAAAAACAAAGTCAGCAAACGGTGACTAAAGCCCAAGGGCTGTTTGATTTTAATTTAGGTTATTGGCTCACGGCAGGGCTTGCCTTAGTGTTTTTTGCGCTTGGTGTTTTAGTGCAATATGGTCAAAGTACGCAAATAGAGCTTGGCGGCGTTGCATTTGCTAAGCAACTGATAGATATGTATGCCTTGACTATAGGTGAGTGGGCACGGCCGTTAGTGTCAGTAATCGCATTTTTATGTATGTTTGGCACCACGCTTACTGTACTTGATGGTTATGCTCGTACATTGAATGAATCCCATAAATTGCTTGGGTTTAAGCAAAGTAAACACAGTTTAAATACGTGGCTTATTTTACAAGCATTTGCTGGAATGGCGGTGATCTTATTTTTTAAATCAGCACTGGGCCCAATGCTCACTTTTGCTATGACTTTAGCGTTTATAACGACACCTATTTTTGCATGGTTGAATTTTAGCTTAGTGCGTTCAGAGCCAAGTATTCAACATTCTAAAATTATACGCAGCTTGAGTTGGCTAGGATTAATTTATTTAGTTGGCTTTGCGTTGGTGTTTTTAGTTTGGCAGCTTGGGTAAATGCCATTTGCGCGGGTAGCAGCGAGTTTACCTCGCGACACTGAAACTATTTCGCGGTGGCAAGCCACTCGCCTACAAGTAATATAACCCCTGTAGGTCGTCATTTATGGCGACAAGAGTATTTTACCACCGAGGGCAGGAGGCGCTATGCGCTACACAGAGAAGAGAAAGCCACGGGCTACGGGTAACGAGCTTCGAATACACCCTTAGCAGCTAGTCACTTCCCCAGAACCTAGCTCCTATTTACCTCTAAAGCGCAGCGTCTGTTAACCTCTTTGTGAACAAATTACTTAAAGAACGTTAGTTTAATTGCGCGGGGTAAACCCGCGCCTACGTTATGTAGCAGCGAGTTTACCTCGCGACTGTTTTACTCTTTTTTCGGGCGAAAGCCCGAATTACAAAAGCTTATTTCACAAAGAGAAGTAAATGAGGGTAAACGAAACAAAGCAGCAGGCTACGGGTAACGAGCTGCGGGCTATAAATACACCTAAAACCAGTTCCTATTTTTCAATTGCTTACTTGAAAAAATCGTCGTCATTCTTGGCAAGCATGGCTTCAATATCTTCAATCATATCTTGGCTTAAATCTTCCGCGGAGGTAATTGGTGCGGAAATTTTGTTGTTTTCAAACGACCATTCGCCTAAATCAATTAATTGGCAGCGCTTTGAACAAAAAGGGCGATGTGGGCTTTTTTCTGACCACTCAACCTGAGCTTTACATGTTGGGCAGTTTACAACTGTTGGCATAACATTTTCTCATATATTTGTTTGCGATCCCTATAGCCTAAATCTTAGGGATCTACGTTCTTAAAAACTAGTAACGCGGTTTATTTCGGCCAGTGAAGTTAAGCCATCTGCGGCTTTACGAAGCCCCGATAAACGTAAATTATTAAAACCTGACTTTAACGATACCTCTGCAATTTCTAACGAGTTGCCACCACGCATAATGATCTGCGCTATTTCTGGAGTAATTTGCATTACCTCATAAATACCAACACGGCCTTTATAGCCTTCAGTACAGCTATCGCAACCCTTAGGAGCAAATAAAGTCAGTTCGCTTATTTGCTCAGGCGTGAAGCCTTGGCGCAGTAGCTCTTCACTTGGCAGTGTTTCAGGTGTTTTACATTTAGGGCATAAACGTCGTGCTAAACGCTGCGCGATGATCAAACTAATCGAACTGGCCACGTTATACGCAGGCACCCCCATGTTAAGTAAACGCGTTAGGGTTTCTGGTGCAGAGTTGGTATGCAAGGTAGACATTACCAAGTGACCCGTTTGCGCAGCTTTTATTGAGATTTCCGCGGTTTCAAGATCACGGATCTCACCGACCATTACCACATCAGGATCTTGACGTAAGAAGGCTTTTAGCGCGTTTGCAAAGGTCATCTCGGCGCGTGGGTTAATTTGTACTTGGTTGATCCCTTCAAGGTTTATTTCAACCGGATCTTCCGCAGTACTAATATTACGCTCTGGTTGGTTAAGAATATTTAAACCCGTATAAAGTGATACCGTTTTACCAGAGCCTGTCGGCCCGGTAACTAAAATCATGCCTTGCGGTTGTTGTAGCGCATCCATATAGAGCTTTTTCTGCTCAGGTTCATAGCCAAGTACGTCAATGCCTAGCATTGCACTGGATGAGTCAAGAATACGCATTACGATTTTCTCGCCCCATAAAGTAGGCAGGGTGCTTACCCGAAAATCAATGCTTTTGCGTTCGGTAATTTTTAATTTAATACGCCCATCTTGCGGCTTACGTTTTTCGGCAATGTCTAAACGCGCCATAACTTTTATACGTGCTGACAAGCGGGTAGCAAGGCTGTTAGGGGGGCTGGCCATCTCATGTAAAATACCATCGATACGAAAACGTACACGGTATTTGTGTTCATAGGGTTCAAAGTGTAGATCGGAGGCGCCTTTTTTTATCGCATCCATTAAAATTTTATTAATGTAGACAATAATAGGTGCATCGTCTTTTTCATCGTCATTGCTGTTTTGCGGCTCGTGTGAGCTTTCAGTATCGAGATCACTAAACTCTTTAAATTCTTCATCGCTTAAGTGCAAGCTGCCTGAGGCATCAAGCAACAGCTCTATTTTTGCTTCGAGTTGACGATAATCGACCACGACAACTTCACAAGAGAGCCCAGTACTGAATTCAAAATTCTCAAAGGCACCATAATCTGTCGGATCAGAGGCTGCAATATAGAGCTTACGGCCTTTTTTTACCAAAGGCAGAATATGGTGTTCTTTGATCAGCTTTTCTTTAATTAACTCTTTAGGGATCAGCTCTACATCAAAATCACGTAAATCAAAATAAGGTACTCGGAATAAATCAATGCATTGCTCGGCAAGTTCATGGCCATCAATACCGCTGCACTTTGCTATTAGCTCTGCTGTTGAGGCATACTCACGTTGTTTTAGTTTGACTGTTTCTGCGTCAATACGACCAAGCGTAATAAACTTTCTAAGTAATGGTGAATTAATATTCATTGCGCACCTTGGTTAGATCCTTTCATAGCCAGCAATTTATCAGAAAAAAGAATGGTATAACATTAGTCTTGTCGATTTAAGGTAATTTGACAACAAAAAGCTGAAAAGTTTTTATTTATCTAGGTATTTAGTTTAATGGCGCGGGGTAAAACCGCGGCTATATCTGGCCAGTGAGTTTAGCTCGCGACTGTTTACTTATTCTCGGCTATTGCTAAATACTGTTTATGCAATTGTTGTATCATAATGGCTACTTGAGCCAAGGATTGATTATTATCAACCACATCATCTGCGCGTGTTAATTTATCTTCGCGAGACATTTGTGCGGCGATAATACTCAGAGCTTGTTGTCGGTCAATGTTATCGCGGGCGATAGTGCGTGAAATTTGTATTTCTACAGGTACATCTATTACCAACGTGCGATCACAGAATTGTTCAAGGCCATTTTCAAACAATAGCGGGGCAACAAGTACAACATAAGGGCTGTTAGCGGTGCTTAAATCATTAAGCGTTTTTTCACGAATAAGTGGGTGCAGTAGGCTATTAAGCCAAGTTTTTTGTGCGTTATCAGCAAAAATTATTTTACGCAATTGAGCCCGATTTAAACTACCGTCGGCGTTTAATACTGCATCACCAAAATGTTCGTGAATAGCAGTTAATCCGGCACTATCAGGAGCAACAACTTGGCGGGCAATAATATCAGCATCCACGACCGCAATACCAAGCTCTTCAAACATTGCACTTACCGCACTTTTACCGCAGCCAATACCACCTGTTAAACCGAGCACCCAGTTATCAATTGATTTACGTGATGGGGAAGTCATATTAATAGCCTAACCAATTAAAGTAAAACGCTTGGATTTGTGAGCCCCATAACAAGGTTACCCAACCAGCTATGGCTAAATAAGGCCCAAACGGAATAGGCGTGGCTTTATCTTTGCCTTGAATACTTAATAGTGCGATACCAATAATTGCGCCCACCACACTCGATAGTAAAATAATGGTGAGTAGTGATTGCCAGCCAAGTAGTGCGCCGAAAACAGCAAGCAATTTAAAATCGCCATAACCCATGCCTTCTTTACCGGTTATTAGCTTAAATAGCCAAAAAACACTCCACAAGCTGAGGTAACCACATGCCGCACCAATAATTGCATCAGTTGGAGAAATAGTAATACCCATTACTGCGGCAATCAGTGCCACCCAAACTAATGGTAATGTGAGTTGATCGGGCAGCAACATGTGATCAATATCTATAAATGTCAGTGCCACTAATACCCAAGTAATCAAAATATACAGCAGCGCTTGTTCAGTCGCGCCAAAGGTATAAGCCACTATTAGGCTTAACACTGCCGTAAGCATTTCAATAATAGGGTAGCGCACTGATATTGGGTTATTACAGCTGGCGCAGCGGCCTTTTAGTAATAACCAACTGATCACTGGGATATTTTGCCATGCTTTAATGGCTGTTTTGCATTTTGGACAGGTTGAGTTAGGCGTCACTAAATTAAACGGCTTTGGCGCACTTGCTGACTTATTACTTTTTAGTTCGTCTGCGAGTAAAACACGGCACTCAGTTTGCCACTCGCGTTGCATCATCAGTGGCAAACGATAAATAACAACGTTTAAAAAACTGCCAACACATAAGCTCACTAAGCCAACAGTGAGTAAATAAAACCATAACTGGCTTTGCATTACTGTAACTATATCGAGAAAAAATTCGTGCATTACATACCTAAAAAATTAAGTTAAAAACCATTTTCACAAAGAGAAGTGAATGAGAGTAAATGAGAAAAAACCACGGGCTGCGAGCCGTGGAATAAATACACCTAGGACTTAATCACTTCCCTAGAACCTTTATTACTTCTCTAAAGCGCAGCGCCGCTTAACCTCTTTGTGAATAAATTTTAATTGCGCGGGGTAAACCCGCGCCTACGCATTGGTAGCAGGAGTTCTCCTCGCGACTTTATATACTTTTACAATCGTAGGAGCGCTTTAGCGCCGATGAGCTTTAACATATACCTCAAACTTAAAAATCACGGCTAAAGCCTGTTCCCACAAAAAGCAAGACATCTAGCACCTATAACCTCTTTCTGAATTAATCACTTAAATAAAAAGGCTTGCATTACTTAATATAAATTGGGAACATTTTTGCTTACAGCTTACAGCTTACAGCTTACAGCTTACTACATTACAGCTTACAGCTTACAGCTTACAGCTTACAGCTTACAGCTTACAGCTTACAGCTTACAGCTTACAGCTTACAGCTTACAGCTTACAGCTTACAGCTTTTATATAACCGACCCAAGTTGGAATATTGGTAAGTACATCGCAATGATCAAACCACCCACTAACACGCCGAGTACCGCCATAATAAGCGGCTCTAAAAGGCTGGATAAGCCATCTACCGCATCATCCACTTCTTGCTCATAAATATTAGCGACCTTGGCCAGCATGCCATCGAGTGAGCCTGACTCTTCACCAATGGCCACCATTTGAATCACCATATCGGGGAATATTTTTGAGTTACGCATTGCCCAGTTCATTTGATTACCTGAGCTTACTTCAGCTTTAATATCTAAAATAGCATAGCGATAAACCGCGTTACCAGAAGCACCCGCTGCAGAGTCCAACGCATCAACCAAGGGTACACCGGCCGCAAAGGTGGTCGAAAGGGTACGCGCATAACGCGCTACTGCCGCTTTATTTAAAATCATACCAATAACGGGGAGCCTTAAAATAGCTCTATCATTTGCATCACGCAGCTTCTTGCTTTTTAGCAGTGCTTCTTTATACGCGTAGCCAAAGCCGACAAGTGCGATGAGCATCATCCACCAATATTCCTGCATAAACTCAGAAATACCAATCACCATTAAGGTAAATGCAGGCAGTTCAGCACCAAAACCATTAAAAATATCTTGGAATTGCGGCACCACAAATATAAGTAGGATGGAGGTAACAATTAAGGCCACTACTAATACAGCAATAGGGTAAAACATGGCTTTTTTAATTTTTGATTTCAGCGCTTCGGATTTTTCTTTATAAAGGGCAACACGATCAAATATTTTATCCAGCGCACCAGATTGTTCGCCCGAGGCAACTAAGTCACAATATAAGTCATCAAAATAACGCGGGTGTTTGCGTAGCGCATCAGATAAAGTGCCACCGGCTTTTACTTCATCGCCGATGGTTTCCATTAGCTTGCCAACGCTTTTATTGGTAGCACCCGTGCCAATCATTTCGATTGATTGAATCAGCGGCACACCCGCCATCAACATAGTAGCGATTTGTCGGGTAACAAGCGCAATATCTTTTGGCGTAATTTTTTGCATCCGAGCACCAAACAAAGGTTTGGCTTTGCGCTTTACTTTAGACGGCGTGATCCCTTGCTTACGTAACTGGGCTTTAACTAAAGCAATACTCATCCCATTCATTTCGCCTTCTAGACGTTTGCCACGGGCGCTTACACCTACCCATTCAAAGGTGTCCTGTCCTTTTTTATCTGTGTCTTTAGCCATTGCTTTATTCCGAATTACGTTTAGGAAATAAAAAATTATTATACTCTATAGTAGCCAGCTTTAACTGCTTAAACAATTGATTCGATGAACTTAAGCTGATTAAATAAGTAAAATTCAATTTGCTTCTTTTTTGGGGATGTTGGGATAGTGAAAATGAATGCTATTTATCTTAAAAAATTAAAATGGTCTGGTTTACATTTTTTACTCGGGCTAGTTTTTTTATCGGCTGTTGGCTTTTATATTTATACTCAATGGTTTTATGCAGGCAGGCACTATTTAACTGACTTAATTGGACTTGCAGGAATTATTTTATCAATTGATTTAATTCTCGGGCCAATGCTGTGTTTTTGGCTGTTATCGCCAGTAAAAACAAGAAAAGAAAATATCATTAATTTATCACTAATTGTTTTTTTGCAATTAAGTTCTTTAAGTTATGGGGTTGTGCAAATTAATAGTCAACGTTTGGCTTATATTATTAAATGGCAAACATCTTATTTTGCAATATCAAAAAGCGATGCGAGAGAAGGGTATATATCCGAGGGTTTTTATTTGTTTAACGAACCTGATGTCGGCACTAAGGACCGCCTGCTGTATGACAAGTTGATTAATCAATCTATCCCACCAATAGAAATGAATGAGTTTTTTGAACCAACAGATTTTGAAACTGAGTGCAAAACTATTTGCGGAGTAATTACAAAGAATGGCATTGTTAATGTAACTAAAATAAGTGGTGTAATTACGTTTAACAAGTCCCTTCGCTAATGCAAGTACTTGCGGAAGATAAATCCCATTGGAGTTGATTTGCATTTATACTCGCAACCATAATGTAAGTATCACCAGCATTTGATAATGAAGCTTCACTGCTTGCAGTTGAGGTTATTTTATAACTACCTGCTGTGTTCGAAATATCAATATTAGCAATAAGCTTTGGGGCGAGATAATCCGATTTACTAGCTCCGATTTTGCTGAATGAATCACAATTATTAAGTGTTTCTTTAGTATAAAAACACACTTCAACAGCGCGCTGCAACGCATTAGTTGCAAGTACTACTTCGGTGAATTTTGCACGCTTATAGTGGTTGTTATAGGCAGGAAGAGCTAATGACACCAAAATCCCCATAATGGCGATGGTAATCATTAGCTCTATTAATGAGAAACCAAATGGTTTTTTCATTTTTATTTTGTAAGAATTAGCAAACGCCTTTTTCTACACAATCGCCTGTTTGGCCCCAGGTTAATGTACCACCGTTAGTTGATACTGTAGGAGTCAAAATATAAGTCGCATCATCAACGGTACTTTGTCCTGTTGCAGTGATTATAGCTTTCTCTTCAATCTTAACATCTTTAACATGAGCACCATCAGCCGCACCAGCGGTTAAACCAATTTCTGCTGCTGAATCACAATTTGCTAAAACACCTGCACCACGTGTTTGGAAACAAACGTCTACTAAACCTTTGGCTGAAGATGCAGCAAGTACAACCTCAGAAAAACGTGCTTTTTTAGTGTAAGTTTGGTATTGCGGTAATGCAATCGCTGCCAAAATACCGATGATTGCAATAACAATCATTAATTCAATTAGGGTAAAACCCTTTTGACTTTGTTGTGTCATTTTTTCCATGTTCCTCTCCTAAAGGATAGTGTTTTTGTAAGTTAAAGAAATTATGTTAGTAATGTGGGTTGTCACGATTGCTACTGTAATCACTTTATCTTACGGTTTTTTTAAAATCATTAAATTACTAATACCTAAGCTAATACTTAGATTAGCGCCTAACTAAAACAGCAGCTAGGTTTTAGTATCAATTAAAATTACTCTGTTAGAACTACTTTAGCACTAAAACTACTTATTGAAAGGGGCTTTAGCTGCATTTTATCGAAATTAAAGCGTTTTCTGCACTCGATAGTTATGTTTGTTGCTGTTAATTTTACTAAAGGCGCTAGCTAAAAAAGCGATACTTAGTAAAGTAACACTAAAAAATAGTTCTTTAGGATTGGTTAAAGAGGTGTTTAATTCATCCTAGAGGCTTATGTTAACACTGTTTATTAGTCCATTAGGTACTAAATTTAACAATTTGTTACACAATAAGCCTTTCGGCGTATTTAATGCTTTTTTGTTTAAATTGTCAACGGATTAGGTAAATATAAAATTCTAAGGTGTGAGAATAATTACTCAAAACGCATAGATAAATCGATTGATTGTAAATTTTTTGTAAGTGCCCCGCTGGAAATAAAGTCAACCCCAGCTTGTGAATACGCTTTAAGCGTTTCTATCGTCATATTGCCAGACACTTCAAGCTTAGCGCGTTTGTTCGTAAGCACAACGGCTTGCTGAATTTGTTCAACGCTAAAGTTATCAAGCATTATAATATCAGCACCTGCGGTAATGGCTTGATCTAGCTCATTAAGTGATTCAACTTCGACTTCTACCGCTTTATTTGGGTGGTTAAGTTTTGCTTGTGCTACCGCTTTATCAATACCGCCACACGCTGCGATGTGGTTTTCTTTTATTAAAAATGCATCAAATAAACCAATCCGGTGGTTTGCGCCGCCACCACATTTTACCGCGTATTTTTGCAATGCGCGTAAACCTGGAATCGTTTTACGGGTGTCGAGTAATTGCGTTGTGGTGCCACTGAGTTCTTTTACATAATGTGCGGTGGTGGTGGCTGTGCCTGATAAGGTTTGCACAAAATTAAGCGCAGTACGCTCGGCAGTTAAAATCGCGCGTGCTGAACCTATTGCTGTAAATAGGGTATCGTTAGCTTTTACTGCATCACCATCATTAACCAGTACGTTAACAGTAACGCTCGGGTTAACTTGTTTGAACACTTCTAAAATAATGTCTTTACCACAAAATATGCAGTCTTCACGGGTGATCACTTTAGCCTTGGCTTGTTGGTCTGCTGGAATTAATTGTGCTGTGATGTCGCCTTGTTCAGCGCTTTGGTAATTAAGGTCTTCATCAAGGGCAAGTTTTACCAGTTGGCTTAAAAGGCTGTGCGGGATAGACATTATAAAGCTCATTATAATTAGGAAATTGGCAAAATTTTACATGGTTTGAAAGTGAAAGAGAAGGCTGGAGGTATAAGTTTGATTAGGTTCTAGGGCGAGAGGTTCTTGGCTTTAGGCAGTGATTAGGTGTTGGGGTGTTTTCGAAGCCCCAGCACTAAGCCGGTGGTGTTTGTTCTTCTTATTGTGCAACTGCTGTGATTGATTCATCTTTTGTCTTCTCTGTGTAGCGCGAAGCGCCTCCTGATCTCGGTGGTGAAATTGGTTAGTCGCCATAAATGACGACCTACAGAAACACAGCAGATTTTACTTGTAGGCGAGTGGCTTGCCACCGCGAAAATAACTTCATTGTCGCGAGGTAAACTCGCTGCTACCAATGCGTAGGCGCGGGTTTACCCCGCGCAATTAAAATTTATTCACAAAAGAGGATAAGAGGCGCTGCGCTTTAGAGGAAAATAGGTTTTAGGGAAGTGACTAGCTGCTAGGTGAACTTAAAGCCCGCAGCTCGTTACCCGTAGCCCGTGGCTTTCTCTTCTCGGTGGTGAAATTGGTTTGTCTATGTAAATGTAGGAACAGTCGCGAGATAAACTCGCTGCTATCGGTGCAGAACAATAAAAGTGCATTAATTGCTTTACTGTTATTCTGCTTGGAAATCTATTAGCATCTGATTATGCATTTGTTTACAGACTCATTATGAAAATAAATTCTTTTGGAATCGTTGATACCGCGGTTCAACGGCCATGTACACATTTTGATGAACGCCCGAATGATGAAGACATCTCTTTATTAGTCATTCATAATATTTCTTTGCCTGCAGGGCAGTTTGCCACACCGTTTGTTGATGATTTATTTATGGGTTGCATAGATTGCCAAGCGCACCCAAGTTTTACTGATTTGCAAGGGCTGCGAGTATCCGCGCATTGCTTTATTAAGCGCACGGGTGAAATTGTTCAATATGTGCCATTTAGTAAACGAGCTTGGCATGCAGGGCGCTCTGAGTTCTTAGAGCGTAGCCAGTGTAATGACTTTAGTATTGGTATTGAGCTTGAAGGCACAGACACAACGGCGTATACCCAAAATCAATATAATGCATTACAATCCTTAACTAAGGCTTTGATAAATAAATATCCCGCGATCACGCGCTCGCGTATTGTAGGGCATTGTCATATTGCACCAGGGCGAAAAACTGACCCAGGGGACAGTTTTGATTGGAACTATTATTTTGCTGCTCTACCTTTAACCAGCGCCAATTTGGAATGAAAAAAGTATGATCTTAATTTCTATCATTATTGCTCTTATTTTAGAGCGTTTAGGTGCCCGCTCAGACTATTGGCAAATAAGCTATTACGCTCAAGGTTATTTAACACGTTCAAATAAACAGCTTAGCGAGCAAGGTTTATTTAATTCGCCAGTTGGGTTTATGATTTGGTTGTTTTTGCCAGTATTGATTATTGCCGTTATTTTCACTTTGTCTGATTTTGTACTGTGGCAGTTAGCTATAAATATTGTAGTACTGCTAGTGTGTTTTGGTTGTGCAAAACAGCGTGCTTTATATAAGTCGTATTTGAATGCATTAACCCGTGATGATCAACAGGCAGCAAGCTTGTACGCATTGCAAATGGGACAAAAGAAAACCGAAGACGAAAAAGGTGGTGAAACATTTGGCCAAACGTTAGCGTGGGTTAATTTTCGTTTTTATTGTGCTGTTATATTTTGGTTTGTTATTTTAGGTGCACCTGGTGCGGTGCTGTACGCGCTAGTGCGTACTTACGCAGATTTAGTCCGCGATGATCATAAAGTTGCGTACGCTAACCGTTTTAAATTAATTCATACTTTATTATTTTGGCTTGATTGGTTACCAGCGCGAATTGCGAGTTTTGGTTACTTGATAATAGGTAACTTTAATAAAGGCACGGGGTGTTGGTTGCAATATGTACTCGATTTTACGGTGAGTAATCGTAAAGTGGTAACCAATACCGCACTTGCAGCAGAGCAAATTGAGCAACAACATTTTGGCTGCACGTATGAGGCAACCTGTATGATGAAGCTAGTAAAACGCAATGTTTTATTTTATCTGGTGCTCATTGCTTTGCTCACCCTATTTGGCGGGTTAGCGTAAAGAAACAGGTGCTAGGTTTTAGGGAAGTGATTGTCGCGAGGTAAACTCGCTGCTACCACGTAGGCGCGGGTTTACCCCGCGCAATTAAAATTTATTCACAAAGAGGTTAAGAGTCGCTGCGCTTTAGAGGAAAATAGGTTCTAGGGAAGTGACTAGCTGCTAGGTGAACTTAAAGCCCGCAGCTCGAAGCCCGTGGCGTTTTTTCCTTTGTGCACAATGGTTTTAAGTGATTAATTTTACTTTTGTCTTCTCGGTGTAGCGCGCAGCGCCTCCAGTCCTCGGTGGTGAAATATTCTTGTCGCCATAAATGACGACCTACAGGAGCGCGGTGGGTATTACTTGTAGGCGAGTGACTTGCCACCGCGAATGCCATTCCATTGTCGCGAGGTAAACTCGCTGCTACCACGTAGGCGCGGGTTTACCCCGCGCAATTAAAATTTATTCACAAAGAGGTTAAGAGTCGCTGCGCTTTAGAGGAAAATAGGTTCTAGGGAAGTGACTAGCTGCTAGGTGAACTTAAAGCCCGCAGCTCGAAGCCCGTGGCGTTTTTTCCTTTGTGCACAATGGTTTTAAGTGATTAATTTTATTTTTGTCTTCTCGGTGTAGCGCGCAGCGCTTCTAGTCCTCGGTGGTGAAATATTCTTGTCGCCATAAATGACGACCTACAGGAGCGCGGTGGGTATTACTTGTAGGCGAGTGGCTTGCCAGCGCGAAAATAACTTCATTGTCGCGAGGTAAACTCGCTGCTACTAATACGTAGGCGCGGGTTTACCCCGCGCAATTAAAATTTATTCACAAAGAGGCTATGAGGCGCTGCGCTTTAGAAGAAAATAGAAAATAGAAAATAGAAAATAGAAAATAGAAAATAGAAAATAGAAAATAGGAACTAGGTTCTAGGGAAGTGACTAGCTGCTAGGTGAACTTAAAGCCCGCAGCTCGAAGCCCGTGGCGTTTTTTCCTTTGTGCACAATGGTTTTAAGTGATTAATTTTATTTTTGTCTTCTCGGTGTAGCGCGCAGCGCTTCTAGTCCTCGGTGGTGAAATATTCTTGTCGCCATAAATGACGACCTACAGGAGCGCGGTGGGTATTACTTGTAGGCGAGTGGCTTGCCAGCGCGAAAATAACTTCATTGTCGCGAGGTAAACTCGCTGCTACTAATGCGTAGGCGCGGGTTTACCCCGCGCAATTAAAATTTATTCACAAAGAGGTTAAGAGTCGCTGCGCTTTAGAGACGTAATTATAAGAATAGGTTTGAGGAAGTTACTGGGCGTTAGGGAAGTTATGGTTAAAATCTAAAATCTAAAATCTCATCTCTCCACTGTCTGGTCAGACCATTTGTTTTTTCTGTTAAAACCCTTTCCAAACACTGACTGTATCTCATACTGTTTAATCTTTGTGCTAAATGCGTTAGGCTGGATTTACGACAGATAATCTAGGTAAATTGACAGCAAAGTTGCTTTTTGATAACGTATGGCTCAAATTTGGTATGACCAATTTACCTTTTGGTCTTGACTATGGGCACAAACTTGAGTTTATCAGGTTTTATTCCCACTACAATGCGGACGTTGATTAATGTCTTTAAAGATTAAAGCTGCAAAACTATCGGATGTTATTTTACAGCAACTTGAGAATATGATTCTTGAGGGCTCATTAGCACCGGGTGAGAAACTGCCGCCAGAACGGGAATTAGCAAAACAATTTGAAGTGTCTCGACCTTCATTGCGTGAAGCGATTCAAAAGTTAGAGGCAAAAGGCTTAGTAACGCGTCGGCAAGGTGGCGGGACGTATGTAAAAAATCAACTTGAAGAAGGGTTAACAGATCCGCTTTTTGATTTGATCAGTAAGCACCCTGAATCACAGTTTGATTTATTAGAATTTCGTCATGCATTAGAAGGTATTGCTGCTTATTATGCCGCGCTGCGTGGTACGAGTACTGATTTTAATAAAGTAAAAGAAAGTTTTGAGTGCATTGCTTTAGCGAATGATAATTTGCAACAAAAAGCAAAAGCAATTAATGCCTTTCACTTTAGTGTTGCAGAGGCATCACATAATGTGGTGTTACTGCACTTAGTACGTGGTATGCAGGCATTACTTGAACAAAATGTATTACAAAATTTAACGGTGTTGTTAGAGAAGCCACATATTAGTAAGCGCTTAGCTGAGCACCGCCGTTTATTAATGGATGCAGTGATTGAAGGGAATCCGGAGCAAGCGCGACTTGCCAGTAATGCTCACTTAGCTTTCATTGAAGAAGCATTATTGGAAGCCGGCAAAGAGCATTCGCGAATTGAACGTAGTTTAAGACGCACAAAGCAAAATTAAGTAATTAAAAACTAAGTAAAAGATAAATAATTTAAGCAAGTACTGTTTATATGGCAACACTATTACCACAGTGCTAATTAAGAACATTCGTATTTTAAACATAAGGAAACCTCCATATGTCTGAAGTCAATAAAATTGACGTAGACGCGCTAGAAACACAAGAGTGGTTACAAGCTCTTGAATCAGTTGTGCGTGAAGAAGGTGTTGAACGTGCTCAGTTTTTACTTGAGCAAGTATTAGAGCAAGCCCGTTTAGACGGTGTTGATATGCCAACTGGTATCAACACAAACTACGTTAATACGATCCCGGTCGATCAAGAGCCTGCTTACCCAGGTGATGTAAACCTTGAACGCCGTATTCGTTCTATTATTCGTTGGAACGCAATTATGATTGTATTGCGTGCTTCGAAAAAAGATCTCGACTTAGGCGGCCATATGGCGTCTTACCAGTCATCTGCGGCATTTTATGAAGTGTGCTTTAATCACTTCTTTAAAGCGCCAAACGAGGTAGACGGCGGTGACTTAGTTTATTACCAAGGTCATATTTCGCCTGGTATTTATGCGCGTGCATTTGTTGAAGGCCGTTTATCTGCTGCCCAGTTAGATAATTTCCGCCAAGAAGTTGATGGCAATGGTTTACCATCATACCCACACCCTAAGTTAATGCCTGAATTCTGGCAGTTCCCTACAGTATCTATGGGCCTTGGTCCTATCGCGTCTATTTACCAAGCGCGTTTCTTAAAATACTTAGATGGTCGTGGCTTAAAAGACACCAAAAATCAACGCGTCTATGCGTTTTTAGGTGATGGTGAAATGGATGAGCCAGAATCACGTGGCGCTATCTCATTTGCTGCTCGTGAAAAGCTAGACAACCTTTGTTACCTAATCAACTGTAACTTACAACGCCTAGATGGCCCAGTAATGGGTAACGGTAAGATCATTCAAGAACTTGAAGGTCTATTTAAAGGTGCAGGCTGGAACGTAATTAAAGTAGTTTGGGGTAGCGGTTGGGATATCTTACTTGCTAAAGATACCACGGGTAAGCTACTACAATTGATGAACGAAACCATCGATGGTGATTACCAAACTTATAAAGCGAAAGATGGCGCATACGTACGTGAGCACTTCTTTGGTCGTTACCCTGAAACAGCCGCACTGGTTGCTGATATGACAGATGACGAAATCTTTGCCCTTAAGCGTGGTGGTCATGAGCCATCAAAACTATACGCTGCATTTAAAAAGGCTGAAGAAACGAAAGACCGTCCAACTGTGATCTTAGCTAAAACAGTAAAAGGTTACGGCATGGGTGAAGCGGCTGAAGGTAAAAACATCGCGCACCAAGTGAAGAAAATGGACATGTCACATGTTGCTCATTTACGTTCACGTTTAGGTTTAGATGATTTAGTATCTGAAGAGCAGCTAAAAGAGCTTCCTTATCTAGAGCTTGAAGAAGGCTCACCTGAGTATAAATACTTACATGCACGTCGCGATGCATTAAAAGGTTATACACCTACACGTATCCCTAACTTTACTGAAAAGTTAGTATTACCTGAAGTTGAAGCATTTAAACCATTATTGGAAGAGCAAAAGCGTGATATCTCTACCACTATGGGCTTTGTTCGTGCACTTAATATCTTATTAAAAGATAAAGGCATTGGTAAAAACATCGTACCAATTATTGCTGATGAAGCGCGTACCTTTGGTATGGAAGGTTTATTCCGTCAAATCGGGATTTATAACCCGCATGGCCAAAACTACACACCACAAGACCGTGACATTGTTTCTTACTATAAAGAAGCGACATCAGGGCAAGTATTGCAAGAAGGTATCAATGAGTTAGGTGCTATGTCTTCATGGGTTGCTGCGGCAACATCATACAGCACGAACGATTTACCAATGATCCCATTCTACATCTACTATTCAATGTTTGGTTTCCAACGTGTTGGCGACATGGCATGGATGGCCGGTGACCAACAAGCTCGTGGCTTCCTACTAGGTGCTACGGCAGGTCGTACAACGCTAAATGGTGAAGGCCTACAACACGAAGATGGCCACAGCCATATTCTTGCTAACACTGTACCTAACTGTATCTCTTATGATCCAACTTATGCGTATGAAGTAGCGGTAATCATGCAAGATGGTATTCGTCGTATGTACGGTGAAAACCAAGAAAACATTTACTACTACCTAACACTGATGAACGAAAACTATGCACAACCTGCAATGCCAGAAGGTGCTGAAGAAGGTATTCGTAAAGGTATCTATAAGCTTGAAAGCTACGCAGGCAAAAAAGCCAACGTACAACTATTAAGCTCAGGTACTATCATGACTGAAGTACGTAAAGCAGCGGCTATCTTAAGTGAAGATTACGGTATTGCGTCAGATGTTTACTCAGTAACGTCATTTAATGAGCTTACCCGTGATGGTCAAGATGTTGAGCGTTTCAACATGCTTAACCCTGAAGGCGAGCAAAAAACAGCTTACATCACCAGTGTATTAAACGACTCAGTAACTGTTGCCGCAACGGATTACATGAAAAACTACGCTGAGCAAGCGCGTTCATTCATTCCAACTAGCAACTATAAAGTGTTAGGCACAGACGGTTATGGCCGCTCTGATAGCCGTGAAAACTTACGCCGTCACTTTGAAGTTAATGCAGGTTATGTTGTGGTTGCTACATTATCTGAACTTGCTAAACGTGGTGAGGTTGAGAAGTCAGTGGTTGTTGAGGCACTTAAGAAGTTCAACATCGACACGACCAAAGTTAACCCACTGTACGCATAAGAGGTTTTGCAATGAGTATTGAAATTAATGTACCAGATATCGGTGGCGATGAAGTTGAAGTAACCGAAATCTTAGTAAGCGTTGGTGACAAAGTTGAAGTTGACCAATCGCTACTAACCGTTGAAGGCGACAAAGCATCAATGGAAGTACCAGCTGCACAAGCCGGTACAGTAAAAGAAATTAAAGTTAGCGAAGGTGATACGGTTACCACTGGCTCTTTAATTATGATCTTTGAAGGCGAAAGTGCTGGCGAAGAAAAAGCGCCAGAAGCGCCGGCTAAATCTGAAGATGCAGCACCAGCTGCTTCTTCTGGCTCAACCACGAAAGAAGTTACCGTACCAGATATCGGCGATGATGAAGTTGAAGTAACCGAAGTCATGGTTGCAGTTGGCGACGAGGTTTCAGAAGAGCAATCTATCTTAAACGTTGAAGGCGACAAAGCGGCGATGGAAGTACCAGCACCGTTTGCCGGTACCGTTAAAGAAATTAAAGTTGCCACTGGCGATAAAGTAAAAACAGGCTCGTTAGTGTTTGTTTTTGAAGTTGCCGGTGGTGAGTCTGCCCCTGCGCAAGCCGAAGCAGCGCCAGCGCAAGAGTCAGCACCTGCACAAAGCGCAGCGCCAAGCAGCAAAGAAGTCAACGTGCCTGATATTGGCGGTGACGAAGTGGAAGTCACTGAGGTGATGGTTGCAGTAGGCGATAAGGTTACTGAAGATCAATCAATCCTAAACGTTGAAGGTGATAAAGCGGCCATGGAAGTACCTGCGCCGTTTGCAGGAACTGTTAAAGAGATTAAAGTAGCTGCGGGCGATAAAGTATCGACCGGTTCACTTATCTTTGTATTTGAAGTTGAAGGTAGTGCACCAGCAGCTCCTGCAGAAAAGTCAGCGCCGGCATCAGCACCTGCGGCTAAAACAGAGTCAGCGCCAGCACCACAAGCAGCACCTGCAAAAGCAAGCAACGAGAGCTTTGCAGATAACAGCGCGTATGCGCATGCATCGCCAGTTGTTCGCCGTTTAGCTCGTGAGTTTGGTATCAACCTTGCGAACGTAAAAGGCTCTGGTCGTAAAAACCGTGTTGTTAAAGAAGACGTGCAAAACTATGTGAAGAACCTAGTTAAGCAAGTTGAGTCTGGTCAGTTATCTGCGGGTAATGGTAATGCGGGCGGCGGTGAGCTTGGTTTAATTCCATGGCCAAAAGTTGATTTTGCTAAGTTTGGTGAAATCGAAGAGAAGAAACTGTCTCGCATTCAAAAGCTATCGGGTAAAAACTTACATCGTAACTGGGTGCAAATCCCTCACGTTACACAGTTTGATGAAGCTGATATCACCACCCTTGAAGAGTTCCGTAAAGAGCAAAATGCCCTTAGCGAGAAGAAAAAGCTTGGCGTTAAAATCACCCCGTTGGTATTTGTAATGAAAGCAGCGGCCAAAGCGCTTGCTGAGTTCCCTACATTTAACTCGTCATTGTCTGAAGACGGTGAAAGCTTAATTCTTAAAAAGTACATCAATATCGGGGTTGCCGTTGATACACCAAATGGACTCGTGGTACCTGTATTTAAAGATGTTGATAAGAAAGGCATCATTGAATTATCACGTGAATTGATGGAAGTGTCTGTAAAAGCACGTGATGGCAAGTTAACTGCATCTGACATGCAAGGCGGCTGTTTTACTATTTCAAGCTTAGGCGGTATCGGTGGTACAGCATTTACACCAATCGTTAACGCACCAGAGGTGGCAATTTTAGGTGTATCTAAATCTGAAATGAAACCGAAATGGAACGGCAAAGAGTTTGAGCCAAAATTAATGGTTCCACTTTCAATGTCATACGACCATAGGGTGATTGACGGTGCACTTGCGGCACGCTTTACTGTGACTTTAGCAAGTTACATGAGCGATATTCGCCAACTAGTAATGTAAGCAATTGGTGCATGTAGCGAAATAAATAGAATCAAATCCCAGCCAGTTGTTTTTTGCTGGGATTTTTACCATTTGCAATGATACAATATTTATCTATCTTGCATAAATTTTTGATCTGCTCTCCCTTTCTGCCCATGCAGAAACATGGCAGTTAAACTTTAGGGCAGTGTCCCGTTCAAACAATTAAGGTAATAGCATGAGCAACGAATTAAAAACTCAAGTTGTTGTACTAGGCGGTGGTCCTGGTGGTTATTCTGCGGCTTTCCGTGCTGCTGACTTGGGCTTAGAAGTTACATTAGTAGAATCTCGCGACACATTAGGCGGTGTATGTCTTAATGTGGGTTGTATCCCTTCAAAAGCACTTTTACACGTAGCTAAAGTAATTGATGACGCTGCTGAAATGTCATCTCATGGTGTTACTTTTGGCGCACCACAAATTGATTTAGACAAAATCCGTTCTTGGAAAGAGTCTGTAATTGGTCAATTAACTGGTGGCCTAGACGGCATGGCTAAAATGCGTAAAGTTAAAGTGGTTTACGGTTACGGTAAATTCACTGGCAGCAACACCCTTGATGTTGAAGGCGCAGACGGCAAAACGACAATTACCTTTGATAATGCTATTATCGCAGCAGGTTCGCAACCAGTTAACTTACCTTTCATCCCTGAAGATGACCGTGTAATCGATTCAACTGGCGCGCTTGAACTTAAAGATGTACCAGAAAAACTACTTGTATTAGGTGGTGGTATCATCGGTCTTGAGATGGGTACTGTGTACCGTGCGCTTGGTTCTGACATCGACGTAGTAGAATTTGCTGATCAACTAGTACCAGCTGCTGATAAAGACGTGATCAAGATTTATCAAAAATACGTGAGCAAAAAGTTCAACGTAATGCTTTCTACTAAAGTAACTGGTGTTGAAGCAAAAGACGACGGTTTATATGTAACGTTTGAAGGTAAGAATGCACCGGCAGAGCCAGTACGTTATGACAAAGTACTTGTTGCTGTTGGTCGTACACCAAACGGCAAACTACTTGATGCAGACAAAGCAGGTGTTAACGTTGATGAGCGTGGCTTTATCAATGTTGATAAACAGCTTAAAACAAATGTTGATCACATCTTCGCGATTGGTGACATTGTTGGTCAACCTATGCTTGCGCACAAAGCGGTTCATGAAGCACACGTTGCTGCTGAAGTTATCTCAGGTCAAAAACATTTCTTTGACCCTAAATGTATTCCTTCAATCGCGTATACTGATCCAGAAATCGCTTGGGTTGGTGTAACTGAGAAAGAAGCAAAAGAGCAAGGCTTAAGCATCGAAACTGCGGTATTCCCGTGGGCTGCTTCAGGTCGTGCAATTGCATCTGCTCGTACAGAAGGTCAAACTAAACTTATCTTTGATAAAGACAGTGGCCGTATTATCGGTGGCGCTATGGTTGGTATCAACGCAGGCGAAATGCTTGGCGAAATCGGCCTAGCAGTTGAAATGGGCGCAGATGGCGAAGACTTAGCGCTGACTATTCACGCTCACCCAACATTGAACGAGTCAATCGGCCTTGCTGCTGAAATCTTTGAAGGTTCAATCACTGATTTACCAAATAAAAAAGCAGTTAAAAAGAAGAAGTAAGTTCTTTTAGTTAATTGTTTAAAAACCCAAGCCTCGGCTTGGGTTTTTTGTTTTTATAGCCGTCAGCCGTCAGCCGTCAGCCGTCAGCCGTCAGTTGTAAGACAAATTCGTCTTGACATTGACACCTAAGTTAATATGAGCAAAATTTTGTAGCTGATAGCTGATAGCTGATAGCTGATAGCTGATAGCTGATAGTTGATAGCTGATAGCTGATAGCTGATATCTATTCCCGCTGTTTTTGGCTACAATACGCGCCGATCAATTTTTAGGTATTAAAGTTTGTGACTAACCGCTCTTCTAATTCAGTACTTGTCTTGCGTGCCCAGCAAATAAGTGAATCTCGCCGTGAGTTTAATGCCCGTGGCGGCAAAATGGATCGTTGTGAGCAATGCTTAATTGCAAAGCATTATTGCATTTGTGACGGCGTAGAGCAGGCGCAGTGCAATGCCGCTGTTTGCATGCTGATGTATCATAATGAAAGCTTTAAACCTTCTAATACCGGTCGTTTGATTGCTGAAATAGTCCCTGACAATTACGCTTTTCGCTGGGACAGAACCGAGCCTGATGCAAAGCTGTTAGCGTTATTGAACGATCCGCAGTATCAGCCTATGGTGATTTTTCCTGCCACGGATGTTGAAGATGCCACGCGTGTTATTACAGATGTAGAGCATCTGCCAAATAAACGCCCATTGTTTATCTTTTTAGATGGCACATGGCGTGAAGCGAAAAAAATGATCCGCAAAAGCCCGTATCTTGATAATTTACCTGTGCTGTCGATCACCGCTGAGAAGCTGTCTGATTATCGCCTGCGTATAGCGCCGCATGCCCATCAACTTGGCACCGCGGAAGTGGCAATTATGGTGTTAGCGTTAGCTGGTGAGGCTGATGCTGCAACTAAACTCGAGCAGCATTTTATGAAATTCCGCGATGCGTATTTATTGGGTAAACGCAACAAAGGCAGACCTGCGTAGGTGTGGGTTTACTCCGCGCAAATATAAAATATAAGCACGGGATAAAACTCAGCCACGGCACAGCTCCTGTCGCGATATAAAATCGCTGCTACGAATTTGTAATATCTCGTAGGCGCGGGTTTACCCCGCGCAAATATAAAATATAAGCACGGGATAAGATTCAGCCACGAAACAGCTCCTGTCGCGATATAAAATCGCTGCTACGAATTTGTAATACCTCGTAGGCGCGGGTTTACCCAGTGCAAATGCAATAAAAAAGCGCGTTGTATTTAATACATCGCGCTTTTTTGAACTTAAAACTTACCGCTTATAACTTAAAGCTCAGCTCCCAAATCAATGCGATACCACGATCAAACGAATGGCATCTAATTGTAACTGTGCTTTGCCGATATAGTTTTCCAGCTCTGTGCGTTGCTTATCGTAGAAGGTCAGTTCTTCTTCACGAATATTAGGGTTGATCTGTTTAAGTGCCGCTAAACGAGCTTGCTCTTCACTGAGTGATTGCTGCATCTGCTCAAGAGCTGCTGTGCGAATGTCCTCTAACTTAGTTTGTGCCATCTCTTGTGCAGTTTTAAGCATTGGGTGAATCGCACTTTGTAATGCGCCAGCTAGTTTGCTCGCAGTTTGGCGACCTACCGCTGAAAGTTGCTGATTAAAACCATCAAAGCCGACATTATCAGCTAGGTTGTTGCTGGCTTTATCTAACAAAATACGAATTGGCGTTGGCGGTAAAAAACGACCTACTTGCAGTGCTTTTGGTGCCATAGCGGTAGCAACATAAATGAGCTCAACAAAAAAAGTACCAGGGGGTAATTTTTTATTTTTAAGCAGTGCTACTGAGGCGGTTCCAAAGTCATCATCGCAGATCATATCTAAGGTACCTTGTACCATAGGGTGATCCCAACTGATGAAATGCACGTCTTCTTGCGCTAATGCAGTGTCGCGGTCGAAGGTCACTGTCATTCCGTCGTCTTTTAAACTTGGGAATGATGGATTTAACATGTGCTCAGTCGGTTTTAAGATAATGGTATTTTCACCTTTATCTTCTTGGCTAACACCAAAGGTATCAAATACATTGATCATATAACTAGGAAGCTCAAACTGATTGTCTAGTTTCTCAATATCGACAACCAGCGAATCTGCAGCGCCTTGCCCTGAAGAATGTAGCTCTAGCAAGCGGTCACGACCACTTTCCATTTGTTTACGCAGCACGGCGTTTTGGCTGGCAACCTGCTCGAGTAATGGCTCTAGCTCGTCTTCATCACAGTTATGCGCTGCAATAAAATCAAGCAGATCATCTTTGAACTCTTTGTATAATAATTGCCCAGTGCTTGAGGTGGTTTCAAAGGCATCTAAGCCTTCGTTATACCAACGCAGTAATACTTCTTGCGCAGTATTTTCGAAGTATGGCACATGAATGTTGATATCTTGAGTTTGACCAATACGGTCTAGACGACCAATACGTTGCTCAAGTAAATCAGGGTTTAGTGGTAAATCAAATAACACTAAATGATGGGCAAACTGGAAGTTACGACCCTCAGAGCCAATCTCAGAACATAACAGTATTTGCGCATTGTCGTACTCGTCAGCAAAAAACGCCGCTGCACGGTCACGTTCAATAATCGTCATGCCTTCATGGAACACGGATGCTTTGATTGCTTCGCGCTCACGTAATATTTGCTCAAGACTAATGGCTGTTTCTGCTTTAGCACAGATCAGCAGCACTTTTTCGCGTTTTAGGGTTTTTAGCGTGTTGATTAACCAATCTACACGAGGGTCAAATTGTCCCCAGCTGGCGCTTTCACCTTCAAATTCTTGAAAAATCTTTTCTGGGAAAAGGGCACGTTGCGCGCTAAGTTCAGCATTTTGAATGCCGCCCATATTGCCTAATACCGAAATGGCGGTTTTATATTGTTTTGGCATGGCCATTGGATATGCGTGCAGTTTACGGCTTGGGTAGCCATCAATGCCGCTACGGCTATTTCTAAATAAAATACGACCTGTGCCATGACGATCTAATAACATGGCTAAAATTTCTTTACGGGCCGCAGTATCGCCATTTTGTGCTTGTTCAAGAAGTGTTGTGATGTCAGTTTCTTTTAATAGCGCAATTAATGTGGCTTTTGCACTGTCATCAAGGGCCTGCTCTTGCAGCAATTGATTGGCAGCTTCGGCAACATGCTTATAGTTACTTTCTTCTGCAACGAAGGCATCGTAATCATAAAAACGATCTGGGTCGAGTAATTGCAAGCGTGCAAAGTGGCTGCGGTGACCAAGTTGATCAGGTGTTGCGGTCAGTAATATCAGGCCTGGAATATCTTGGCTAAGTTCTGCCATGCGCAGGTATTCAGTGCTAGGCTTACCATTATTAATACTTAAGTGATGCGCTTCATCAACTATTAATAAATCCCAATCAGCCATGGTCGCTTGTTCAAACCAGCGTTTTTTCTTAGCTAAAAATTCAAGACTGGTAAGTACTAATTGCTCAGTATCGAAAACATTCGGTGAGTCAGCAAATGCTTCATCACAACGTTCTTCATCAAAAATAGAAAAGTGCAAATTAAAACGGCGTAGCATTTCCACTAGCCACTGATGCTGGAGGTTTTCAGGTACTACAATCAGTACGCGACTGGCGCGACCACTGATAATTTGTTGATGTAAAATCATCCCTGCTTCAATGGTTTTACCTAAGCCGACTTCATCAGAGAGTAATACGCGTGGCGCAAAGCGTTTGCCAACTTCTTGGGCAATGTAAAGCTGATGAGGAATAAGGCTTGCGCGCTGACCAATTAAGCCTTTAATTGGCGATTGCTGGCGTTCAAACTGGTGTTGCCAGGTTTGATAACGCAATGTGTATCGATCAAAGCGGTCGACTTGGCCAGCAAATAACCGGTCTTGCGGCTTATTAAATTTAATAAAGTGATCTAAAAAGGTTTCTTTTAATTGTGCAGGCTCGCCGTTGTCAACACGGGTGCCGTGATAACAAAGCAGATCACCTATTGTTTCAATTGACTCGACTGTAAGTTCCCATTCTTCAACGCTTTTGATCACATCACCAGGATTAAATGCCACGCGGGTTACCGGTGCTTCTAGCATTGAATAAACACGGTTTTCGCCACTGGCGGGAAATAAAATGCTGACCTGACGGCCTTCTAGGGCAACGACTGTGCCTAATCCTAAATCTGACTCTGTATCACTGATCCAACGCTGACCTAAGGAAAAATTCATATATGTCTCGTCTATGAAGAAAAAGGCGGCTATGTTACCTGTTAGCTAACACCACTGCAAGGTGCGAACTAGCTCACTTTTAATTAATTTATCAACTGTGAATTATTCCTATTTAAGTTGAAGTATTAAGGATTAATTCAAAACAAAAAAAGGTTTGTCATAAAACAGACTTTTATGACATCTAAGCTAAACTTAGATTATACCTTAACAATTAAGTTTTTCAGGGTGGAGCATGCACCCGTTTTATTTTAATTAGTTGGGTATAGCATAAAAATCATAAAACGTAAGGAAAGTGCTATGGAAAAAGCTTCGAACCTTGATAGTAAAATGTATGTGCTAGATACCAATGTATTACTCCACGAGCCCCTCGCTTATTTATCTTTCCAAGAACACGACGTTGTAATTCCTATGACAGTTTTAGAGGAACTGGATCATATTAAAGACCGTAAACACGATGTGAGCCGCGATGCCCGTGTGGCCATTCGTGGTTTGGATGAAGTGCTTAAAGACGCCACCCCAGAGCAAATGCTTAAAGGCGTCGCGTTACCTAGTAATAAAAAAGCGAAAGCGTCTTCAGCAGGCACGCTAATTATTGTTAATGATCATTTATTTGCGGATTCTATTTCTGGCTTACCTGGCAATGAGAATGACCATCGGATAATTAACTGTGCCGTACACCTACAAAAGCAACACGCTCAATGTAAAGTCGTATTAGTAACCAAAGATATTAATATGCGCTTAAAAGCAAAAGGTGCAGGACTTAAATTTGTTGAAGATTACCGCACCGACCAATTGATTGACGACATTGCATTACTCTCTAGCGGCTATAAAAAAATTACCGGGGATTTTTGGCAACATGTGGGGGAATGTGAAACACAGCAGCACGGGCGCGATGCATTTCATAAAGTAGCAAAAAGCTTGATCCCTGATGTCTTTTGCAATGAATATTTATTGGATGACAGTGGCCATTTTGCGGCAAGGGTCAAATCCTACGATGATCAACATATTATGCTCAAAGACATCGGCATTGAGCGGTTGATGCATCAATCAGCATGGGGAGTAAAACCAAAAAATATTTACCAAGGTATGGCGATGGACGCGTTACTCGATACGGGTATTGAATTGGTTATTTTAACTGGCCCCGCAGGCTGTGGAAAAACCTTACTTGCGCTTGCTTGTGCTTTGGAAATGGTGATTGAAAAAGGCATTTACGATAAAGTTATCGTTACTCGTAATACTCCTGAAATCGCTGAATCAATAGGCTTTTTACCCGGCACGGAAGAAGAGAAAATGGCGCCTTGGCTTGCGGCCATTACCGATACATTAGAAGTGCTACACAAGGGGGATGAAAACCCCGTTTCGAGTCGTAATTACATTATGGAAAAAGCCAACGTACAGTTTAAGTCAGTAAACTTTATGCGTGGTCGTAGTATTCAAAACGCAGTGGTAATTTTACAACCCCGAATTGGGGGTATTTTAAAGTTTTTACCCCCTTGTTTTTATTGGCCTGTAGAAAAAGTAAAAAGAATTTCCAAAAAAATTGATTACCTTAGCTACTCTGAGCAGTCTCTCAACAATAAACCTTTACTCAAAATTTGTAATTTACAAGAAAAGTACAACACAAAGCCTAGCAACGATTCAATCTTTTGGGAGGCTGCGTAATGAAAAGCTCTATTGATAATCGAAATCCTCGTGTACTAGACACATCTGCATTAGTACATGATCCAAAATCTATTTTTAGCTACAAAGATGATATTTACATCTGTCTAACTGTCCTTGAAGAGCTTGATAACCTGAAAGAAAGAACTAATAAATCGGTAAGTGCCGATGCCCGTATGTGCATTAGAATGCTTGAAGACATTATAAATGGACATACAGCCGAGGAAATGGAAATAGGTATTCCTTTACCATCTACCGAAACAGCCCAGAGAGGAAAGCTTTTCATTGGAATTGACACTCAATTGGATCTGGCTAAGGAGTTAAAGCACGGGATAGGAAGTGATGCTGATAACAGAATAATTAATTATGCTTTATATCTTCAAAAAGAACTCAATAAAGACGTAACAATTGTTAGCCGTGATATTAATATGCGATTGAAAGCTCGAACAGTTGGGGTTAGGGCTGAGGACGTTGCCGTAGATAATCAAATATCAGATATTGATCTTTTATACACAGGAGTACAGGCTTTTGAAGGCGATCTTTTTGATCGAATTGAATCAGATAAAGATTTCAAAGTCTCAGGAGAGGTTTATACATTCCCAATAAGCTTGTTCAACGATGAAGTTCAGCCAAACATGTATTGGTACGATGAAGCCGGACACATTGGCCGGATTTCAGAAGTAACAGATACTGAGGTATACACAAAATTATTGCCGCGTAAGCAAGAAAAGATATGGGGCATATTGCCTAAAAACCAGCGTCAGGCGGTAGCTTTAAGCCAATTAACAGACACTTACTATGATTTAAATATCATCCTTGGTCCTGCTGGCTCCGGAAAAACTTTTTTGGCAGTTGCTTCGGCGCTGCATCAAGTATTGGAGTTGAAAAAGTACAAAAAAATCGTTGTGGTGCGCTCCAGAGACTTTATGGACGACGATCCGGGATTCTTACCGGGGGATTTAACTGAAAAATCAATGCCTCTTCTGGCAGGTATTACTGACGCATTAATTTCGATGCACTCGGATGATAATCATGAAGGAAATATTCACGCTACAGTTGAACATGTGATCGAAAGAGCTAATATAGAATTTACCAGTATGGCTTATTTTCGTGGCCGTTCAATAGACGATGCTGTTTTAATAATTGATGAAGCACAAAATATGACCCGTGCTCAAATTAAAGGAATGCTTAGTCGCGGTGGCAAAAATTGTCGGACAATCGTATTGGGCAACCTAGCCCAGATTGACGATAAGTTTGTAACACCTGCTTCTTCTGGTGCAAGTGCGGCTGTTAATGTGTTTCGTCATTATGAAAAAGGATCAGTGCTGATTTTTGATGAAGTAGAGCGTAGTAGCTTGGCTGAATTCACTGAAAAGAATATGTAGGCATCAAACTACCATTCACATTTCCTTATAATATTGCGACAATGGCCACTGCTTTTTGCAGTGGCTTTTCAGAGAAGCCCGTTCCCACGAAAACAGGACGAAATGGATTTACTCTGAACTAAAAGATTAAATATTCACATAAAAACTGAGTGACATAGGTGCGTGGCCTAGCGTTGCCGTTTTTTGGTGTATTGATGTCTTTTAAAAAAGAAGACCTGCTAGTAAATATAAAAAGGCAGGCAAAACGATTATCTAAATTATTAACTATTCCCCTTGGACAAGCCCAAGAAGGGGCAGCTATTTGTCTATATGGCTGTGACAGTTACAGCGATTTACTAGTAAAAATAAAAGCTGAATCCTTTGACAACCCATTGATAGCACTGTCTGCACTCTCACCAAACTCGGAAATATTTTTAGTAAAAATATTAGCTAGCCACCTAGATAGCATTATTGGAAATTTTGAAAAAAAATTTCCCGGCTCCAATATAAATGAAGAGATGGTCGTATCCTTGTTTGGGCTTAGCTTTTCAGAGTTCAAACTCAAAATATCTACCTAAAGTTGTACAAATACGTAAGTTGTCATTTTGTTTTTTGGCGATATTATAATAAGAAGGCTGAACGGACAGCCTACGCCTACACATGTTTTTCGCCTTGAAAAACGTGAACAGTGAAGCGGAGCATCCGTAAAAATTTGGTTATTTGAACAATAAATAAAGCAATGTGTTGGTAGGCCATTGTTTATTAGAAAGTTGTTTGGAGAACTAAATGATCTCACTTTATCAATTAAAGAATAAACTCAATAAACAAGCAAAAGAGTTTGCTGAGTTATTAGAGTTTCCTGATCTTTACGCCCAAGGCCTGTGGGCTAGAGGTGTTTATAACTGCCCTCATTTTTCTGATACCCATAATAGCCTCACTGAAGCATTTGAACAGAAAAAACTGGATTCAATTCTAAAGCACGATTCCCTGAAATACTTAATGATCAATGAATACGATGATCAAGAAATTATTGAATCGCTTCATAAAGAAATTGAGTCAATGGCAAACCGTATTGAAAGCCTGATGCTGGTAGATATCGAAACATTAGAGTTAGTTTCAGTGATATACCAAGTATTAGGGTTGCCAGAAGATGCCAAGTTTATTGTAAACACTGGTGCTGACTTTAGGCTGGAGTGGCGACCATATTTCGATGCTTTTGATGATCCGTTGATAGTTCAATATGCAGATTTAAAAGTTCATGGTTGTTATTTCAGGCTCATAGCTTCAAAGTTTCCGGTTGAAAAGCTTTCCTTGAATGACATTAAAAAATACATGTACATCAATCATGTAAACCATGATAGTGAGTTCGAAGGCTGTATTTCTGAAGGAAATACATTTTCTAAGCATGAGCACTGGCTGGTGTTGACACTTGAATTATTCCGTAGCGGCAAAGTAAATAAGGCTCAGTTCAATCCAACAACCTTCAAAATCGAAGGTATGCGCTATTTGGTATATGGCTTCCCACTGATTCCTTCCTTTGTATCTGATTGGCACAAACCTGATTTATGTCTACAGGTTAAAAATCTAGATGGTGATCAAAAGTTCATTGTTCGTATCGATCAGCAAGCTCTTGTTTTCCATGCACGACGTGTCGATACCAATTTTTTTAACACCATCGATTATGAAAAATATATTTCGTTGTATCAGTCTAGCGTTCTGTCACATTTTGATGCTGACAACAATTTACTAAAAGTTAATGGAGTTAAGTACCTTAGTTTTTTCCGCCCGTTTTGCCTAGAAGATAAGAAGGAAGCAAAAGCATGAGACCAAGAGTAAAACTAACTAACGCAACACTTATCTCAATTAAATCTGACTTAGAAGATAAGGTTGAACAGGTGCTTTACGCTACTTTTGCTGAGGATAGTAAGAACGGTAAAAAAGGTGAGGCTTTGTTTTCCACGAAAGTCATGGAAGTAAACGGTCCTGAATATAGAACTTTTGGTGCTGACTTTTATATCTTAGATGCAGAACCCCAAAAGTTTGATGTAGATGTATTTGAGTTCAATTTAATGCATGAGTGTATGTACTCTCCAAATGAGCTATTAGAGTTGCGAGAAATGCTCCCTGCTGGCTATTAGTAGGGAGTAACAAATGGACAAAACATATTTAAAGGATGCTTACATACTCTCGGTCTATGACTATAAAGACTTTGAAAATCATTTCTTGGGGAGTTTTTGTCAGGGGTTGTTATTGACGATGAAACATTCAGATTTCGGCCATTTGAGCAAATGGTAACTTCAAAGATTGTTAGCAAATCTGCTGATGAGGATAAGTTAGAAATATACACACATAGTGAGAGTTGTTATGTGATTGATGCTGACCATAAGTTAATTGATATTTCGTTTGTTGAACTGGTTGTTATGAGGGCGGGAGCTTATTCGGTAGATCGAGTTTTAGAAATGAGAGAGCAACTTAAGTCTCAAAATAAAAGCCATTGAATAACGAAGATAAGAAGTCTGATGAGATTATTATTTGTCACTTACCTCTTTGAAAAAGTTGACGTTAGTCAAATATTCATAAATGTTTACATGACATCAATTTACTTATTCGAAAATTTGTATTAGCATAGACATGTATATTTTTATGAGAATTTTATGTCTAAAGCATTTTCAAAAGTCTTAGTGATAACGCTTATGCTGTTTGCCTTTGTAGGGCAAGCATTTGCGTATTCTGCTATGCCTTGCGAAATGTCATCAGGTTCTCATGAATCACACATGAACATGGATCATGGTGATATGAATAAAAGCAGTAATGGTCAATCAGAAGATTGTTGTGACGTTGAATGTATTTGTCCTGCAAATGCTTGCTCATCTACGACAGTCCTAAATTCCAGTGTTGACTCGACAGATATTCAAATATTGAGTGAATCTGTAGCTGCTATGCAATCTAAACAACCTCATTCAATTTCCACTTCCCTTTATCGTCCACCAATTTTTGCCTAATACAGGATTAGTGCGTCCAAATTTCGCACACATGTAATTAATTTTTCTGTTAGTCAATATAGCGTCGTAGCGCTATAGCTATTTTCCAGCGACGTCTGGGGGCAAAAATGATCAATAAGTATTTAAAAATAGCAGTTGTAATGCTGCTTTCACCTGCGTTTGCAAACGCTAATGAACATAAGCATGCACACAATAACGACGTAACACCTTTGGAGTTAATCGTTTATAAAACCCCAACTTGTGGGTGTTGTAAAAAATGGATAACTCATATTGAAGACAAAGGGATCGTTGCGCATTCCAAAGATTTCCGAAACATCGGCAACATCAAAACTAAGTATGGTATCAAACCTAATTACCGTTCATGCCACACGGCAGTGAGTAGAAATGGGTTTGCCTTTGAAGGTCATGTACCGGCTAAGTTTATTCAGCAGTTCTTGTCAGAAGAGCACCCCAATGCGATTGGATTATCTGTCCCAGCAATGCCTGTTGGCTCTCCGGGTATGGAAGTCGGCGACCGCTTTATGTCATATAACGTATTAATTTTATTTAAAGATGGAACGAGTAAAGTATATGCAGAAGTTAAGGCTTATGAGGAGCAATTCTAATGAGATTAAATGTTTCAAGCCTTACTCTACTTTCAACTTCGCTAATGCTCGGCTTGTCTGTATTCTCAGCTCAAGCTGAGAAAGTAGTGTCACTTGAACAAGCTATCACCTTGGCTCAGCAAAATGATCCTTGGCTTCATGGGAGTCGGTTAAAACAAAGCGCGGTTGAAAATAGAAGTATCGCTTCAGGTACTTTGCCTGACCCCAAAGTATCACTAGGGATAATGAATTTACCAACAGATACTTGGGACTTAGATCAGGAAGGAATGACTCAACTAAAGGTTGGTGTTTCTCAAATGTTTCCTAGAGGTGATAGTTTAAAGATTAAACAAGAGCAATTAAAAATTGAGTCAACGAAATTTCCACTGCTACGAGAGGATCGTAAGGCTAAACTGATAAGCCAAGTATCACAGTTATGGTTAGATGCTTACTTAGCCCAACAAACCATTAAATTGATTGAAGCGGATTGGGCGCTCTTTGAGCAGATGGCGGAAGTTACTAAAGCTAGCTACTCAAATGTTGTTGGTAAAACCAGACAACAAGATGTTATTCGTGCTCAATTGGAAATCGTGCAGTTAGATGACCGATTAACTTCGCAAAAGCAGAAACTAGAAACAACAATCGCTCGCCTTAATGAGTGGCTTCATATCTACGATGCTGCTGGCTTGAATGAATCATTCAACTTTGATACGCAACCATTAGAGTTTAGGGTTTCTAAAAAGTTGCCTACAATTCATTTGAACAATTCAACAGTCCTAAAAGCATCTAATTACTCAAGAAATCTATTGGCTCAGGAGCTTTCGAATCACCCAGCCATACTTGCAATTGATATAAAACGCAAAGCTTCAGAAAAAGCAGTTGAGTTAGCTAAACAGCAATATGAGCCGCAATGGGGTGTTAATGCTAGTTATGCCTATCGTGACAATATGCCCTCTGGTGATAGCCGAGCTGATTTATTTTCTGTTGGAGTAACGTTTGATTTACCCTTGTTCACCGAGAACAGACAAGATAAGCAAGTTGCAGCTTCTATTGCAGATTCAGAGACTATTAAAACCGAGAAACTATTACTGACAAAGCAAATGATCAGTATGGTGGAAAAGGAGCTTAGACAGCTTAAGCGTTTATCTGATAGGCAATCTATCTATCAAGAACAACTCCTTAAACAAACTCATGACCAAGCAGAAGCGTCATTGACAGCTTACACAAATGATGATGGCGATTTTGCCGAAGTTGTTCGAGCAAGAATCGCAGAATTAAATGCCAGAATATCAGCCTTAAGAATTGATGTTGACGCACTTAAAACAGTTGCTCGTATCAACTATTTCTTTGCGCATTCTCAATCTAATTCAAATGCTGAACATAAGTCGATGCAAACTTCACACAAAACTAATCAGCACTTATCCAATCAGCAATTTGGAGAAAAATAATGTCAACGAATACTAAAACAATTATTGCCATCATCATTGGTGCTGCACTAGGTGCTGGAGCATTAAGTTTATATCAAGGTACAGGTTCAAGCGGTAATGGCAATGAAGCTACATCAGGAGAGAAAAAACCGCTGTATTGGGTTGCACCGATGGATTCTAATTACCGTCGTGACAAGCCCGGTAAGTCGCCTATGGGTATGGATTTAATTCCTGTGTATGAAGAAGGATCATCTGGTGATGACTTTGGCCCCGGAGCCGTAAAAATCGCGCCTCATGTAGTGAATAATCTTGGGGTTCGCACTGCTCCTGTTGAGCTTAAAAATATGCATACTGAAATATCAACCGTAGGTTACGTTCAATATGATGAAGATAAGCTAATTCACATCCATCCACGTGTAGATGGTTGGATAGAAAAGCTCTACGTCAAAGCCGCAGGTAATCCTGTTGAGAAAGGGCAGCCTCTATATACACTATATTCTCCTCAGCTAGTTAACGCGCAAGAAGAACTATTAATAGCTATAAAGCGCAATAATAGTTCCTTAATTGCGGCGGCCAAAGATCGGCTTAAAGCGTTACAGCTTTCAGCAGACTTTATTCAAAAGCTAGAAAAGACACGAAAGGTTCAGCAAAACATCACCTTTTACTCCCCTCAGGCAGGTGTTGTTGATGGTTTGAAGATTAGAGAGGGTTTTTATGTAAAGCCGGGAAACACCATATTAAGCATTGGTCAGCTAGATCAAGTTTGGGTTGAAGCAGAAGTGTTTGAACGTGACGCAGCCTTAATTAAAGAGGGACTTCCTGTATCAATGACACTTGACTATTTACCCGGTGAGGACTGGGCTGGTGTCGTTGATTATGTCTATCCAACCTTGAACAGTAAAACACGCACACTCAGAGTGAGGTTGAAGTTTGACAACCCTGACTATCAATTAAAACCAAACATGTTCGCACAAGTCTCTATTCACGCTAATCAAGCTGATAGCACCATACTTGTGCCTAAAGAAGCTGTTATTCGAACAGGTAAACAAGACAGAGTTGTACTTGCGTTAGGGGATGGCCAGTTTAAATCTATTGAAGTGACTATTGGCCGTGTTGATATCGATAGTATCGAAATCTTAGAGGGCCTTAATGAAGATGATGTTGTGGTGACATCAGCTCAATTCTTGATTGATTCTGAATCAAGTAAAAGCTCTGACTTTAAACGAATGACTCACGATGAAGTGCCCAACTCTGTTTGGATGCAAGGAGATGTTAATAGTGTTATGACTGGGCATCGCATGGTTAATATCAGTCACGGCCCCGCTGAAGCTTGGGATTGGCCTGAGATGGTTATGGATTTTACTGTGGCTGAAAAAGTTGATATTGACTCATTAAAGTCTGGTCAATCTTTGCACTTTGAGGTGAGTAAAACCGAAGATGGTGGATATGAAATTACTGGAATTCATATCATGAGTGAGTCTGCTGATATGAGTGAAGAAGTATCTTTTGCAACAGTATCAGGTCTAATCAATGCGATTAATGTTGATACGCGTATTCTAAATATTAGCCGAGGCCCAATAGAGAAATGGGATAGACCTGCTGCGACGATGGATTTTATAGTCGCGGACAATATAGAAATAGTTGATTTCAATGTTGGTGATAACGTCACTTTCACTTTTGAGGTGAGAAATAATTTGGTTATCACTGAAATCTATCTTGAATCAAATGAGCAACTAAAGCATGAACCTAAAAGTGCTGTTGACCATTCAAATCATTAAGTTAGGAGATAAATAATGATTGAATCAATTATTAGGTGGTCGATAGGTAATCGCTTTTTTGTCATCTTAGCTACCTTAATTTTGATTGGTGGTGGGTTATTCTCAATTAAAAATACACCAGTTGATGCATTACCAGATCTTTCTGATGTTCAAGTGATAATTAAAACGAATTATCCCGGTCAGGCACCACAAGTAGTGCAAGATCAAGTTACTTACCCTTTAACAACAGCAATGCTGTCAGTTCCGGGGGCTATTACAGTTCGGGGGTATTCATTTTTTGGAGACTCCTTTGTTTATGTCATCTTTGATGAAGACACCGATTTATATTGGGCAAGGAGCAGAGTACTTGAATATTTAAGTCAAGTAGCCCCTTCGCTACCTGCTACCGCACGCCCACAACTAGGACCTGACGCCACAGGCGTTGGCTGGGTTTATTTATATTCCCTTGTAGACAAAACGGGCAGCTTAGATATTAGCCAATTGCGTAGTATTCAAGATTGGTTCTTAAAATATGAATTGCAAACTGTACCGGGAGTTTCTGAGGTTGCTGCTGTTGGTGGCATGGTTAAACAATATCAAATACAAGTCGATCCCGATAAATTAAGAGCCTACGGTATACCACTTAGTCACATTCAAATGGCACTTAAACGTGGTAACCAAGAAACAGGTGCCTCAGTTGTTGAAATGGCGGAAGCAGAGTACATGGTTACCGCAACTGGCTATATCAAAAGTATTTCCGACATAGAGTTGATCCCTCTTGGTGTTAACGCACAAGGAACCCCGCTTACCATTGGCGATGTGGCGGAAGTCAACCTAGGTCCACAAATGAGACGAGGCATTGCTGAACTAAATGGTGAAGGAGAAGTCGTTGGTGGTGTTGTTGTTATGCGCTTTGGTGAAAACGCACAAAAAACTATTGATGGAGTAAAAGCCAAATTAGAAGAGTTAAAAAAAGGTTTACCCGAAGGAGTTGAAATAGTTACGGTTTATGATCGCTCTGGCTTAATAGGAGAGGCGGTAGAAAACCTATGGAGTAAATTGCTCGAAGAGCTTGCTGTCGTCGCGATTGTATGTGTTGCATTTCTGTTTCATTTGCGATCTTCGATTGTTGCAGTTGTCACTCTACCTATTGGCATCTTAGCTTCATTTATCATCATGCATATGCAAGGTATCAATGCGAATATTATGTCATTAGGTGGTATCGCTATTGCAATTGGTGCGATGACAGATGGCGCAATAGTGATGATTGAAAATATGCATAAGCATATGGAAAAGACACCGCTAACGGATGAAAATCGTTGGCAAATAGTCTCGAAAGCTGCAAGTGAAGTCGGTCCAGCACTATTTTTTAGTTTGCTCATCATTACAGTCTCATTCTTGCCAGTATTTATTTTGGAAGCGCAAGAAGGAAGAATGTTTTCTCCACTTGCTTACACAAAAACATATGCAATGGCCGCATCAGCAGGCTTAGCGATAACATTAGTTCCTGTTTTAATGGGGTATTTTATTCGAGGAAAAATTGTTTCAGAAAAGAAAAACCCTTTAAACAGACTGCTTATTGCTATCTACATGCCTGTTTTAAAGCAAGTTATGAAGTTTCCTAAATCGACAATAGTAGCAGCAATATTAGTGACGATTGTTGGTTTTTGGCCTGTCGATAAAATTGGTAGTGAATTTATTCCTCCTTTAGACGAAGGCGATCTTATGTATATGCCGACTACCTATCCGGGAATTTCCATTGGTAAGGCAAGAGAAATTCTACAGCAGACAGACAAGCTAATTAAAACAGTGCCAGAAGTTGAAACAGTATTTGGTAAAGTAGGAAGAGCTGAAACTGCAACTGATCCCGCGCCTCTAACTATGATTGAGACCTTCATTCAGTTGAAGCCTCAAGAAGAGTGGCGTGAGGGAGTTACAACAGAATCTCTAAAAGCTGAGTTTGATAAGTTGGTTAAGTTTCCGGGCTTGACGAATGCTTGGGTTATGCCAATCAAAACTCGTATTGATATGTTGGCAACAGGTATTAAAACGCCAGTAGGTATTAAAGTAGCAGGAGCTGATTTAAATACGATTCAAGAGATAGGGCAACAAATAGAGCAATTGTTACCAGAGGTGACAGGAACCGCTTCAGTTTATTCTGAACGAGTTGCAGGTGGACGATATATCAAAGTTGATATTTCTCGTGAGAAAGCAAGTCGTTTTGGATTAAACATCGATGACGTACAACAAGTAGTTTCAACTGCTATTGGTGGGATGAATGTCACTCAAACAATAGAAGGTCAAGAGCGTTATCCTGTCAACTTGCGATACCCACAAGATTATCGTGACTCTCCAGAGCAGTTGTCGCGCTTGCCTGTTGTCACTCCAAATGGACAACGCATCGCACTAGGTGACGTAGCTGAAATAAAAGTAGAAGTAGGCCCTCCGGGGATCAAGAGTGAAAATGCACGTATTAATGGTTGGACGTTCATTGATATAGAGGGCGTTGACGTAGGTACTTATGTTGAAAGTGCAAAAGAGCATTTAGCTAAAAATCTTATATTACCAGCAGGTTATTCGATTACTTGGGCTGGTCAATACGAATATATGGAAAGAGCCAAAGCCAAGCTTACTTACGTTGTTCCATTGACGCTCGCCATTATTGTTATTTTGCTTTATTTGAACTTCAGAGCGTTTAGCGAAGTTGCGATCATCATTGTGACTTTACCGATGGCAATGATCGGTGGGTTATGGTTGATGTATTTAGAAGGGTTCAACTTCTCTGTAGCAGTTGGTGTAGGCTTTATTGCTCTGGCTGGAGTAGCTGTTGAGATTGGCGTAATAATGTTGGTATATCTCAATCAGGCGCTCGCTGAACTTAAGGAAAAAGCGAAAGAGCGAGCAGAACTCATCTCAGAAGATGAATATCAAGATGCCTTATTGCACGGTGCTGGATTACGTGTTCGTCCTGTAATGATGACAGTAGCGACAATCATTATCGGCCTAATGCCTATTTTATATGGTACAGGAACAGGCTCTGAGGTAATGAGTCGTATTGCTGCACCAATGGTAGGTGGGATGACAAGTGCAGTCCTGCTAACTCTAATTGTTTTACCCGCGATTTATTCAATCGTTAAAAAGCCCGAAGTAAACGCCTTTAACAAGGAACTTTCTAACTCGGAGCTAAAAAACAATGCTTAGAAAAGCTAGGAAGTACCATAAATGGCTAATGGCATTTGTAGGGATACAATTCCTTTTCTGGTCGATTACTGGTGTGTATATGGTGACTATGGATATTCACTATATACACGGCGAAACCTTGGCTAAGAGTGAGGAAGCCAAAATAGATTTAGCAAGTATGGATTACTCCATTGTAAAGCTAGCTGCGGATTATCCTAAAGCTAGCCAAGTTACACTTACTCAAAGTATGGGCCGTCCTTTGTATTCTTTTATTAATGGAGAAAATGGAAAAGTAGCAATAGATGCTAAAACTGGAGCTGTTCAGGCCCTTGTAGATGAAACCAAGGCTAAAGAAATCGCACAATACCATTATGTGCTGAATCATCAAATCGACAGCATAAGGTTGATTAAGTCAGCGACAAACTTGCCTGCTGAGTTGTCCCCAAGGCATTTACCTGTTTGGAGAGTGACGTTTGAGCAATTCTCCACACCGACATTTTATATAAGTCAACAAACAGGATCACTTGTTGCCAAGCGTCATGATTACTGGCGATTGTTTGATTGGATGTGGCGGTTCCACATTATGGATTACTATGATGGAGAAAACGTATCTAACTGGTTTTTGTTCTTGGTCGCAACTCTAGGTCTAATGGGAGCAATTACTGGCGCAGTATTGACTTATTACCGAGTGCTTTCCCCAAATAAAAAGAGAGTCATTTGATGCGACTATTTAAGTTAAATACAACGATACACAAGTGGCTTTCTTTATTTGTTGGTTTACAACTGCTTATTTGGTTGGGAACGGGCCTTTACTTCAATTTGATGGATCACAGTAAAGCCAGTGGTAATGAACTTAGAGTTCATTCTCATCATGAAGGTAGCATTACAGGCTTTGACCTATTCCCTATTAAAGACATTACTAGTAATGCTCCGCAGGAAGTAAACCTTATATGGGTTTTACATCAGCCTTACTATCATTTTGTGTTCGATAAGGGGCAGCATAGCTATCAAGAACGCCACTCAAAGCTATTTGATGCTGTAACAGGAAAGCCATTTAATTTGTCTGAAGAACAAGTACTAACTTTGGCAAAAAACTCCTACTCAGGACAGGGTAAGTTAACTACTCCAGTGTTATCTCAACCTCCGTTTTCTGATCACGTAAGGCAGCAAAATCCTATGTGGCAAGTTGCCGTTGAGGATGAGAACAATACAACTATTTATTTAGATAGTATTACAGGTCAAGTACTTCGCCATGCCAATGATGATTTCAGATTGAAAGATCTGATGATGAAGCTTCACTTTATGGACTATGGCAATTCTGGAGGATTTAACCATTGGTTGATCATTGCATTTGCTTTTGCAACGCTATTCCTTTCAATTACTGGTGTTACTTGGCTGATACAACAGTATCGAAGTGGTTTACTGAAGCTAGGTTGGGGCACTAACAGGCAAAAAGTGGCAGTGACGTTTTCCAATGAAAATACTATTACTGACATCTCAGCAGTTGGTCGCTCAACTGTATTAGAAGGGCTAGCTAGTTCACATGTATACCTTCCTTCAGGTTGCGGTGGTGGCGGTACTTGTGGCAAATGCGTGTTCTTAAGTTCAACTAAATTACCTATCACACTATCTGAACAGGAACATTTATCTCAGGAGCAACTTAAGGAAGGTTATCGGCTTGGATGTCAGCATAGGTTTTCTGAAATTAGTTCGATTGAAGTTAATACTGATCGCAATATTGAAAATCATGAGCTAGTTGTGGTTGCGACTAATTTCATTACTCCTTTTATCAAGGAAGTGAAATTTAAGCTGAAATCAGGCAAACAGTTGGCATTTAAAGCTGGTGCATATATGCAATTTGATGTGCCAGCAGGGATGAATAGCTTACGTCCAGATGATATGCCAGAGTGCTATGAAAAATACTGGGATAGCTACTATCATGGAAAATTTTCTCATAACGGTGTAACTCGCCACTACTCATTAGTTAACTTTGACGAGGAGTCTGATGAGTTAATGTTTAATATCCGTTGGCAGACCGCAAAGAATGGTTTTAAAGCAGGAATAGGTTCAAGTTATTTAGGTTCACTCCAAGTAGGTGAAACGATAACTGCAAGAGGCCCTTTTTCTGATTTTTATGCCACTTCAAATAAAAAAGTTAGTCGCGTGTTTATAGGTGCGGGTTCAGGACTTGCACCACTGAGGTCTATTATTTTTGAACAGTTGAAAAAGCATAAAGATAAAAGTGGTTTGACTCTTATCTATGGTGCGCGAACTGAAGATGACTTGCTATACCATAATGAATTGAAGTCACTGAGTGAGAAGCATAAAAACTTCTCTTATATTCCTACTCTTTCTAATCCTTCAGAAGAATGGCAAGGGCACTCAGGCTATGTTCAAAAAGTACTTCTGCCGTATATGAACCAAAAATCAGAACTACATTTGGCTGAGTTTTACTTATGCGGTCCAGAAGCAATGATGAGTGAAGTGGAAAAAATAATTATAGATGCTGGGATTCCAAGTAATCAAATTTTCAAAGATAAATTTAGTCGTTAATCCATTAAATAAATAGAGGTATATATGAAAACATTAATTAAACTTTTAACCATAATCAGTGTTGTTTTTAGTAGTGCAGTATTTGCACATGTGCATCTTGAAAAAAGCGTGCCTGCTGATAATGCAATGCTAATGAATACTCCAGAAAAATTGACATTGGGATTTAGCAAAGAGGTACGTGTAGTTAAAGTTACGTTGAAAAATAAAAAAGGTGAAAATATTAAATTTGACTTTAAACCATCAAAAGAAGCTTCCAGAGAGTTTTCATGGGAACTACCTAAATTAGCTCCAACAAACTATATCGTTGATGTGACCTATTTAGGTAAAGATGGACATAAAATGAAAGATAGCTTCGGCTTTATGGTTCATTAGTAAGGCTGTGTGATTGATATGGAAATGTATATCTGGAATACAGTCATTGTACTGTCAAAAATTGTATTTTACGTCGGCTTTGCCTGTATTGCCGGCTATACATTTTTCAGACAAATTTTTGAGCATAATGAATCTCATAGTAATGCTGTAATAGCGAATTTAACGTGGACAAGAACTTATATAGTTATGGCTTTGATAGCTAATATTACTTGGTTCTTTGCCAGTACTGGTGCAATGGCAGAAGAGGGAATTCAGGGGGCGATAGACGCTGATATATTGGCTATTATGTGGGACTCCTCTGTCGGCACTGGAGCTTTGCTTCGAGCGCTTGGGCTAGTTACCGCAATAATCGCTTTAGCTTTAAGGTTCAAATTCGCTGTGAACTCGTACTTAAAACAAAGCGCTTTAATGTTGAGTTTATTAATCCTTGCATACTCATTCACGTTACTGGGTCATATTTCTGAGTTAGGCACAATTGAAAAAGGCTTGCTTATTTTGCATGTGCTCGTTATGGCATGGTGGTTTGGGGCGTTATTGCCACTAAAACAGGCTTGCCATCAGCTAAGTTATGCAGAACTTCATTTGCTGATGGAAAGCTTTGGCAAACAAGCAAGTTTTACATTGAGCCTATTGTTGGTAGCAGGCCTCTGGCTCGTGATTCAATTGGTCGGAAGTCTTGATGCACTAATAAGCTCAAGTTACGGACAAACACTGTTGTTTAAATTGGCTCTTGTAGTGTCTATTTTGGCACTTGCTGCTAAACATAAACTAATACTCGTTCCACAACTTAAAAATAGTCAAGGCAGAGAGGCTTTATCTAAATCTATCTCGATAGAAATGGTAGTAGCTTTTGCCATTTTATCTGTAACGGCTGGGCTTACTAGTGTTGTTGGCCCTGCAAATTAAAACCTAAAAGAGAGAATGAAAATGAAAACAATAAATATATTACTCGTTTTATTAATGACGTTTAGTTTCGCAACAAACGCTCATGGTGATAAGAACAAAGACAAAGGTTTGTTTAAAGGTATAGATACCCCTGCCGCAAAAGTTGTTTTGGCATTTCATCAAGCACTTGAAACTGGCAATCAAAAACAGGCTAGAGCGCAGTTAGCGGATGATGTCACCATTTTCGAGGGAGGCCGCGTTGAAAGGAGCGCTGATGAATATGCTCATCATCATATGTTGTCGGATATGAAGTATTTAGCAGCGATGAAGAGCGACACACTTGAACATCAAGTGACGATACTTGGAAATACCGCTATCTCTGCGTCGCGCAGTCAAACTACAGGTACTCATAAAGGTGTTGAACGCGATTATCAAGGCATGGAAACGATGGTGCTGGAAAAACAAAATGGTGAATGGAAGATTAAGCACATTCATTGGTCACATTAATTTATTGGTCAAACAACGGAGAGTAAAATGAGAAACAACAATCCATTACATCAAGTTTCTACGCCACGTAGACGCTTTGTACAAGGATTAGCTGCTGGCGGTGTATTAGCTGCTTTTCCAAGTGTTCTTCATGCAGCTTCATCTTTGATTGCTGGAACTTCAACAGGTACTGCGCCCGAACTAAGTGGAGAAGTAATAGATTTAGTGATAGATGAGTCACCCGTAAACTTCACAGGTGTTGTAAGAATGGCTACAACAATCAATGGCTCAATACCAGCTCCTACCTTGCGCCTCAGAGAAGGTGATGACGTTACTATCAGGGTAACTAATAAATTATCAGTGCCGAGTTCAATTCATTGGCATGGGATCATTCTTCCGTATCAAATGGATGGCGTACCGGGTATTAGCTTTAAAGGTATAATGCCGGGTGAAACCTTTGTTTATAAATTTAAGCTGCAACAAAGCGGCACATATTGGTATCACTCACACAGTGGCTTTCAAGAAATGACAGGTATGTACGGCGCATTAATTATTGAGCCAAGAGAAAAGGATATTATTAGTGCTGACAATGAGCATGTCATTCAATTGTCTGATTGGACTGATGATGACCCAATGGATTTGTTTCGCAAGTTAAAAGTACAGAGCGATGTATTTAACTTTAATCAACCTACTGTTCCAGAGTTTTTTGATGACATTTCAAATAGCAGCGTTTCAAATGCGCTACAACGCCGGGAAATGTGGAATAAAATGAGAATGAACCCTACAGATCTTGCAGACTTATCAGCATCTGCAATGACTTTTTTAATGAATGGTTGTGCGCCTTTGACAAATTGGCGTGGAATGTTTAAAGCTGGCGAAAAGGTTAGGCTTAGATTTATTAACGGTTCTAGCAATACGTTTTTTGATGTAAGAATACCTGAGCTGAAGTTAACAGTTGTACAAGCTGATGGACAAAATGTTGAACCTGTGACAGTAGATGAATTTAGATTTGGTCCCGGTGAAACTTATGATGTACTTGTCGAGCCAAAAAATGATGCATATACGATTTTTGCACAAAGCATGGATCGCTCAGGTTATGCTAAAGGTACTTTATCAATGGCACCTAACGTTGATGCACCAGTACCTTCTTTAGACCCCGTTGAGTGGTTAACGATGACAGATATGATGGGCAATATGACCCATGATAGTGTGCATTCTACAATGGCTGATACGGCAGGTATGTCGGGCATGAATTCTAATAAAATGGATCATAGTGCAATGGGTCATGGAGCGATGGCAATGGATCATAGTAAACATGGAATGACTAAAAACCCATTAGCTGTTGCTAGCACTAAAGTGCGTCATGCAAAAACAGAGTATGGAGCTTCTGTTGATATGCGTGTTGATATGCCTAGAACAAACCTTGATGATCCCGGTATAGGTTTACGTAAAAATGGACGCCGTGTTTTAACACTTGCAGATTTACATTCTCTTGAGGGAATTACAAACCAGCAAGAGCCAGAGGCTGAAATTGAATTACATTTAACTGGAAACATGGAGCGTTATAGCTGGTCATTTGATGGTTTGGAATTTGGAAAAAGCACGCCAGTTCACATGAAGCATAATCAACGTTTAAGAGTTATTTTACAAAACGATACAATGATGACACATCCAATGCACCTGCATGGTATGTGGAGCGATTTGGAGAATGAAAAAGGTGATGTACAGGTTCGTCGCCATACTATCCCTGTACAACCAGCGCAAAGAATTAGTTTTTTAACAACACCTCATGACGTAGGTCGCTGGGCATGGCATTGCCATTTATTATTCCACATGGATGCAGGTATGTTTAGAGAGGTAGTTGTATCATGAGAAAATTAATACTAACCAATACGTTAAAACTATTATTAATAGGTTTGCCCCTTATAAGTGTATCTGTATCTGCAAAAGATGAGATGACTGAGATGGGTGATTCTAAAATGCAAGCACAAGGTGGAGATGCACCTAAAGATGCTAGAGACCCTCATGCTTATGCCGCAGGTACAACATTGACTGAAGGTCCTTATGCACTCAATAGCGACAAACGACTGACTTTGGCAGATGAGCATTCATTTTACGCGCTACTAGGGGATCGTCTTGAATATAATGAGCAAACAAACGCAGGTGTTTTTGACTTTCAGGCATGGTATGGCACTACTTTTGATAGATTAGTCATCAAAACTGAGGGAGATTTTAGCGAAGGTAATTTAGAGGAGAACCAAACAGATTTTCTATGGGGCCACGCAATATCTGCTTATTGGGATACACAAGTCGGTATTCGACTTGATTACAATAACGAAGGTGAAAACCGCAAATGGCTAGCTTTTGGTTTACAAGGTCTAGCCCCCTACTGGTTTGAAATTGATATGACTGCGTATTTAGGAGAGCAAGGTAATAGTGCATTTTCGATCGAAGCTGAGTATGAGCTATTACTTACTCAAAAGTTAATTGTTCAACCACGAGCAGAGTTGACGCTTTACGGTAAGGATGACGTCCAAAATAACCTTGGTAGTGGCTTATCTAGCAGTGCTATTGGTTTTCGGGTTCGTTATGAGTTTACCCGCCAGTTTGCTCCCTATGTTGGCGTTGAGTGGACAAATAAATTTGGTAATACAGCCGACTTTGCGAAGTTAAATGGGCAAAGTACGCGTGATACTGCTTTTGTTGCAGGTATCAAGTTCTGGCTCTGATGTGAAGAAATACTATATTGACTTGATGAGAGCTACCGCAACTATATTGATGGTAGCTTTCGTTTTTTGGGATTTAAACCATTTTAGTTATGTTAGAAAAGGCCTAGCTAATAGTTTTTTTGGAAAGAACTAAGAGCAGTAATAGTAAGCTACTTCTTGTTTTCAGTCGGTGCCAGTCTGGTGTATACCTATCAAGGTGGAATATCAGCTAAGAAGTAAAGTTGGCGAATGTTTAAGGTTAAAGAGTCAAGCCAAAAAACATCGCCATTGAAAGACGTACAATAGGCCATTTTATCACTTTTGATGAACGGGAATTGGGTGTGCTCGGGATAGAACCGATTGTTGCAAAGTACTGTGCTTAAAGCTGAACAATTGGAAAAATGATCCCTTACTCAATACCTAGTTATGAGCGTAGGGTTTTTATTTTTTTAATGGTGCTCATGCTTGGCTTCAATCTCATGAGTCTAAATTAGACACCCCTTTTATACTTGTTAAGTTTAAGCTGTTTAAAAAAGTAAAAAGTTTAGGTTTTAGTTCAAAGGTTGATCAAGATCATAAAATTATTTTTATAAAGTGGCTAATATTGTAGGAGCTAAAGAAGGAATGATAATGTTTGGACTTTTCAGGTGGTTTAAAATAGTGATAATAACTGTGTTGCTTACGCAGCATAGTTTTGCTACAGCTAAGCCAATGAATTGTGAAGAACATCAAAATGGATCTTCCGACACGCATATTATGCAACGAAGCAAAAATATTCACCATCAATCAATGAATGACAATAGTCACTATCACACTGTAAACTCGCAAGACTCTAAACACCGTCATGGTGATGAAGTCTGTGAAAAATGCAAAGCTAGTGATTGTGTTTGTTGTGAGGGGGGATTTTGTTCAAGCTTTCATTTAAATGCCTATCTTGTGCAAGCGCAAGAGGAAGGTATTTGCAATATTTACTCTGAGCTATTTCTACAGCGTACACCTCTACCAAAATCTGGTATCCATCTCTTACTTTATCGTCCACCAATTATTGGCTAATCACGGGATCAGTGCGTCTTTTTTTCGCCACTCCCATCAAAAATAGAATGACTTATTCATTGATTTAAATAATCAATTGTTTTGAACGATTAGTACGATATTTTGAAGGCACTATGAAAATTCTCAAACTATTGCCATTTACAGTACTTAATGCTGTCGATTTTGGCCGAGATTTCTCTTTTACCAAAAAATTAGTTTTTAGCTTATTCACTAGAATTAGTACTTGACCTGTGTCTTAGACACAGGTCTAAGCTGAAGATGAGAGTACAAACTTAGCTAAAAACTGAGGAGTGAATATGAAAGTTGCGGAGCTGGCAAAAAGCCTTGGAACGACTGCTGATACGGTGCGCTATTACACCAGATTAGGATTGTTAAAACCTGCTAAGTCAGTGAACGGCTACAAGTCATACTCGAATAAAGAAGTATCGAGACTTAAATTCATTTTAAGTGCCAGAAACCTTGGTTTTTCCGTTGCAGATATCAAGGAAATTATTAATGAATCTGAAGATGGTAAAAGTGCGTGCCCATTAGTCAGAAGCCTGATCAAAGAGCGGCTTGAAGAAACAGAAAAGCAGTTTCAAGCAATGTTGGCACTTCGAGGAAAAATGTCTTCTGCGCTTTCTCAGTGGGAAGAAATGGAAGACAAGGCACCGACTGCAAACATGGTTTGTCATCTCATCGAAAACTTTGAGCAAATTAAAAAAGCATAGGAGGAAAAAGGGTGGCTACTAACACAAATATAAAAACTGAATCAGGCTGTTGCTGTCAGGCAAAAGCTCAATCCTCTTCGTGTAAAACTAAGGAGAATACGTTGGAGAAAGTATCACATAACCAACAGCTTATCATTGAAGGCGCTGGGTGTGCTAGCTGTGTAGGCAAAATTGAAGGGGCGTTGAAGGCAACTCTTGGAGTCGTCAGTGCGGAAATGAATTTTGCTGATAGGACAGTAACAGTTTATGGGACAGCTAAAACAGAAGAATTGATCAAAGCTGTTGAGTCAGTGGGGTATAACGCGAAGCCAATTGATGATAGCTCAGCAACAGATGCGCTTGATGAGAAAGAGGCGGCGGATTGGGCATATTACAAAAAGCTAATGCGCGATACGTTTATTGCCCTTTCACTCGGCGTTCCTTTGATGATCTACAGCATTGTGGTTGGAGAAATGACGGTTGAAACAAACCTTGAACGCATGTCTTGGCTAGTTGTAGGCATTTTAACTTTTGGCGTTATGTATTTTTCAGGTAAGCATTTCTATGTAGGAGCATGGAAAAGCTTTAAAAACCACTCCGCTAATATGGACACTCTAATAGCTTTAGGAACAGGTACAGCTTGGGTGTATTCGATGGTTGTCGTGTTTGCACCTGACGCCGTTCCATTGATGGCACGACATGTCTATTTTGAAGCTACCGCCATGATCATTGGCTTAATTGATTTAGGTCTAGCATTAGAAATAAAAGCCAGAGGTAAAACCTCTGAGGCCATTAAACGTCTTATCGGCTTGCAGGCCAAAACGGCAACTGTAGTTCGTGATAATAAAGAGGTTCAGATAGGTATCGAACAGGTTTTGCTTCATGATGTTGTGAAAGTAAAGCCGGGTGAAAAAATTCCCGTGGATGGCGTTGTATTGGAAGGACACACCTCTATTGATGAGTCCATGCTGACAGGCGAACCTATGCCTGTTGAAAAAGCCGAAGAAGATGAGGTTGTCGCTGGTACTTTGAACAAATCAGGCATGATTTTATTTAGAGCGACACGCGTTGGTAAAGACACGGCGCTTGCACAGATCATCAATATGGTGAAACGAGCGCAAAATTCAAAACCGCCGATTGGCCGCTTGGCCGATGTTATTTCCGCCTATTTCGTTCCTGTAGTCATGATCATCTCGGTGTTAAGTGCGTTAGCATGGCTTAACTTTGGCCCTGAGCCAGCAATTGCTTTTGCTATCGTATCAGCAACTACTGTGCTTATTATTGCCTGCCCGTGTGCTTTAGGCTTGGCAACACCCATGTCTGTCATGGTCGGAGTAGGAAAAGCAGCAGAAGCCGGAGTACTTATTCGCAACGGTGAGGCACTGCAAACCGCCTCTAAAATCACTGCCATGATTTTAGATAAAACGGGCACTATTACTGAAGGGGCACCTAAGGTAACCGATATTGTTTTAGCAAAAGCTACTGACGAAAAAGACGTACTACAGCTTGCAGCAAGTTTAGAAAGCGGCTCAGAGCACCCTTTAGCGCAAGCGATTGTTGAAAGTGCTTTAGATAAGGATATTGAGTTACTAAAAATTGAATCGTTTAATGCTATTACGGGTTTTGGTGTAGAAGCAAACTGTAACAATAAAGTCCTGCTTTTTGGTAACGATAAACTAATGAAGTTAAAAGGCATAGACCTCACAGGCTTTGTTGGAAAAGCCCAGTCTTTAGCCAAAGAAGCCAAAACACCTATGTACTTTGCTGTAGATGGTGAACTTGCCGCAATCATTGCTGTCGCAGATCCCATTAAGTCAGACTCAATCTCTGCTATCAAACGGCTTCAGGCTAATGGTATACGCGTCATCATGTTAACAGGTGATAACAAGGAAACCGCTGCCGCTGTTGCCAAAAAAGCAGGTATTAGCGAATTTCTTGCTGAGGTGCTGCCAGAAGATAAAGCCAACAAGGTGAAAGAGCTACAAGGCAGTGGCGAAATTGTTGGTATGACAGGAGATGGCATCAACGATGCTCCTGCGCTAGCGTTAGCCGATGTTGGATTCGCCATAGGCACAGGGACTGATGTAGCTATCGAAAGTGCTGACATTACCCTAATGCGTGGTTCACTTCATGGCCTTGCCGATGCCATAGCGGTAAGCAAAGCTACTTTACGAAATATCAAACAAAACTTGTTTGGCGCGTTTGTCTATAACGTAGCCGGGATTCCTTTTGCTGCGGGGGTTCTATATCCCTTCTTTGGCATTCTGCTTAGCCCTGTAATTGCAGGTGCTGCAATGGCGTTTTCGTCATTGACTGTGGTGTCAAATGCAAATCGACTTCGCTTTTTTAAAGCAAAAGAGCATTAAGGAGAAGAGCGATGATGTTAATTAACTTATTAGGCTTAATGTTAATCGCGCTGATTGTTTGGTGGTTTTGGCTATATAAACCCAATAAAACAATCGTTCAAGGTAATGAAGTACTCATTGAAGTGAGGGATGGCGTGTATTCCCCATCCTCAATTCAGGTGTCTGCTAGCCAACCTGTTACCTTGAAGTTTATACGCAAAGATCAATCCCCCTGCGCTGAAACAAATGCTTATTTCCTTCATTGGATATAAGCGAACAGCTTAAGTTAAATGAAATTACTCAAATTACCTTATTAAACTTGTCACCGGGAGAGCATGAGTTTCACTGTCAGATGCAAATGTATCGCGGTGTCTTAAAAGTCGTTTAGGAGGGCAATATGAAAAATCAACACCCTAATTTTTGGTCAACACCTACAGGCTGGGCTGCACTGGCACTTATTGCCGCAGTGACCTACTTCTTAGTGCTTGAGCATGGTCAACATACGCTGCAATTTCTTCCCTACTTGATTTTATTGCTATGCCCCTTGATGCACGTATTTATGCATGGCAGTCATGGTAAACATGGTCACGATCATTCACATGCGCCTGATGAAAAAAAGGAAGAGAGCTTTCAAGAACTCACGGATAAAAATGCAGCCTATCGCGATGGCTACATACAAGGCTTAGAAAAGGCACGTAAGGAATCACATAAAAAGGAGAGCAGTGATGAATGAAACATATGATTATGGCTTATGGTCAATGGTGATACTGAACTCAGCAATTTTTATCTTTTTTGCCTTTAGTTTTGTCAAACCAAAAACATCAACTGATTGGAGAAGTCTAAGCGCGTTCTCTGCCTTTATTGTTGCCCTATTTACTGAAATGTATGGCTTTCCTTTAACTATCTATTTTCTGTCGGGGTGGCTGACGGAGACCTATCCAGAAGTAAATTTCTTTGCGCATGAAAATGGGCATTTATTACATACTTTCTTTGGATTTCAAGGTGATGCCCATTGGGACCCATTTCATATAGTGAGTATGGTGTTTATTGTTGCAGGTTTCTTTATGTTGTCTTCAGCATGGAATGTATTGCATCACGCGCAAAAACATCATCAATTGGCTACAACTGGATGGTATGCAAGATGTCGCCACCCACAGTATGTAGCTTTCATTCTAATCATGTTCGGCTTTTTATTGCAGTGGCCGACAATCCCAACACTTGCGATGTTTCCGATCTTAGTCGTTGTTTACGTCAAGCTAGCGAAACGCGAAGAAGCACAGGCGATTGCTGAATTTGGTTCGGAGTACCACAGGTATATGGAATCGACACCAAGTTGGATCCCAAGTTTTAATAAAAGTGTAGAAGGTAAAAATCATGAAAACGTTAATTAAATCAATTTTATTTATTGGTTCACTACTGATAACCACTAGCTTATTTGCCCAAAACAATGAGCATAAACATGAAGGTGCGAACAAAGCTGGTATGCATCAAGGCATGACAATACCACATGAGAACATGGGAGAAATGCATAAAAAGATGATGGAAATGAAAAAGGAAGTCCATGCCATTAAAACTGAAAAAGATCCTGACAAGCAACAGCAGATGATGGTTGAACATCACCGTTCAATGATGAAGATGATGCAATCCATGCACAAAAACATGGAAGAAATGCCAATGCATCAACAAATCAAGATGACTGAACATCATTTAGAAATGATGGAGAACATGATGCCGCAGATGAACCGGAAAATGGAAGAAATGAAAGATAGCAATCAACAGCATTCACACAAACATTAGGAGAAAAATTATGAGCGATTTAGATCATAGAGTTGGCGTTAGAGAGCAAAATTTAGTTGTTCGAAATCTAAAGCTTAGCCATGTCACAGAAGAAAGCTGTGACGAGTTAGTAAAAGAAATAGATCAGCTTTTTGGTATAGATGAAGTTAGTTACAACATCAAAGAAGGTGAAATACACCTTGCCTATGATGCCGCAAACGTAAGCCTTGATGGGATTGAGGAGGTAATCCGTAAGTATGGCGCAGATGTTCATGATGATTGGTGGACACATACTAAAGAAAGTTACTATAAATTTGTTGATCAGAACATCAAAGATAACTCTGTTCATAAGCCTTGGAGTTGTCATCAAGCACCTTCGGGGGCTGGCCGGAAAAACAAATGAATTCATAAAAAAGTGTATAGATAATTAGTTAGTCAAATGAGGTAACAGTGATGAAAACACCCTATATAAAAGCTCTTTTATTGCTTACATTCGGTTTATATTTAGTGGGTTGTTCCAATACCACTTTTTATCATAAATACATGATGAGAGGTCAGGTAGTAGAAAGTTCTGATAATCGAACTCTAATCTGTATTGGTGCTAAGCATGGCGCAGAGGTTGGGCAAAAATACAGTGTTATTAGATTCCATGAAAGAATAGTATTGAGTGAAGGTGAAGATCCCTACACTATCGAAAAGGTAGGAACGGTACAAATTACTAAAATTGTGAATGATCATTTCGCAACTGTAAAGCTAGTGTCTGGTGACATTGCAGCGAAAGATATGGTGGAACTTGAAAACTAATAAAGTGGTGGCGAAAGCCACCACAAGAGCATAACAATAAAACTTAATGAAAAAGCTTTAGTGTTATTTTGTACAACCTTTGAGATTGTTTGCTCAGTTCTGGTTATCTTGATGCCAGTACGACAGAAAAAAATGTTACATATGGATTAGAAAGGTGTGGGCTGGCATCCTAGGTCTAATCTTAACAGTTAAGGGGCCGCCGAATAGAGCTATACCTTTACATCAGCAGCATAATCAATGCTCCCGCGATCATAAATAAGTTTTCAGATAGCGATACAAATCCAAGTGGCACACTGCTATCGCCGCCTACACAGGCACACTTTAACTGGCGTTTGTCAATGTAAACGGCTTTGAAAACTGAAATTGCTCCAACTGTGCCGATAAACAATGAAAATGGTGCCACTGCGAGAGGCTGTAGTTGGGCAACCATACCAATACCTGCATATGCTTCAATGAAGGGATAAATATAACCATATCTTATCCATCTCATCGCTAGTAAATCATAAGTAATAAACGAATTTGTGAAACTGTATAGGTCTTTCAGTTTTTGCACCGCTAAGAGCGTCATTGAAAAAGCTATAAATAGCATCAGTGTTCTGATGGAGATAAATGAGCCGGAAGCAAAATGTTGAGATGCGACAGCAAGAAGTGCAGCTATCGAGAAAATGGCTACAACTGGCGTGTAGGTTGTGCCAGTTTGACCTGCTTCATCTTTACCAAAATACTCTCTTAAGTCATCGTATCCTCCGACACGCTTTCCTTCAATAAAGGTTTGTGGCGTAGTTTTGACATCATGCTTATCTTTGAAGTCATCAGCTTGTTGTCTTGACGTGAGCTTATGATCTTCTACATCATACCCTTGCCTCTCCAGCAAATCTTTCGACCTTAAACCATAGGGGCAGATATGTTCGTCAGTGACCATTCTGTACAGGGTAGCTGTCTTAGTCATCTTAGCCTCCTTTGTTCAGTGTGCCTTCAAACTTTGGGAGCGGTCGTTGCTCAGCCTGAGCTTGTGAGCTGACCTTTCCATTTTCAGAAATATCCTTAATCAGCCATTCCATTTCTTTTATTTCTTTTCGTTGGGCTTTAATAATACCATTTGCCAATTCACGCACGCGTACATCCTCCAAAGTTGAATGCTCACTAGTAAGAATAGCAATGGAGTGATGAGGAATCATCGCTTTCATGTAGGCAGTGTCAGAAATTGTGCTTTGAGAGCGAACAAGATAAAGACATATGGCGAACAGTATTGTCGCCAATAGAAAAATAGCCATGTTGAGCTTCTTGTTACTGTACATGCCAAGCATAAAGGCCAGCATGATCATTGCCATACCTGCTCCCATATACAACGACATATAGATACGCGTTTCACTAAACCATATATGTGATACTGCGTAAGTGTTGAGATACATCATGACAAACATAGCAATGGTTGAGGTGATGATCATTGCAGCAAATCTTGAGTATTTCATAAGTAATCCTTACATTGATAGTGTAAATATTTCCCACTGTTAGCCTATTATTCTCTACATGTGGTCATGTTCTCGAAAAATTGCAAGTAATGAGCCAGTATCAATAAGAGTATTTGTAATACGATTGACTCAATTTCAGCGCAATTATTGTGAATCAGTACTAATCTACACATTTCGGTGTAAGAGTTTATGGGCAAAAAATCTTCTTTGAAGGAGATCAAATCAGCTTATATTTAGAGTTTGAGTTTTGAACTTGTGATAGACACAGGCGGAATTGGCTTTAGTTAACAATCTAATGTGGGAACTCAAAGTACTACAAGCTGAGCTTCAACAAATGTAAGCTCGTGTACAAGTGAAGACACAGTTAAAGCATGTGGAAGAATTAATCTTGATAGTTAGAGTTGTCATTTATTTCACTTTTTAAATGAACGAATATTGATCTTTTATCTCGTTCATGTTCGAAAGCTAAAAGTTTCCTACACATGAAAGTGGTTTTGCAAGAGTATCTACTAGAGAACAAGATTTGAATGCTCAACTGTTCAGTTGGGCTATTATGGTTGTAAAAAAATATTATAAGGCAATGTGTCTGGTACTTCGGTTAGAAATGAAAAAAGTTAAAGAAGCTAATCGATTTCATCAGGTAGGGTGATGAGGTAATAGTTACTCGCCTTGATCGGCTAGGCCGATCATTAAAGTCTATTCTTGAGGACATTGAAAGTACTCACAAACGGGGCGATTGTTCAAAGATTATTAATGGTTCTGTCAGTACAAAAAATGATAATCCGTTTACCAGTTTCATTCATAATCTGCGCAATTAGCAATAATGACGTGCGTTCATAACGGTCATAAAGAGCAATCCCCCTGCGCTGAAATAATGCTTATTCCTTCATTGGATATAAGCGAACAGCTTAAGTTAAATGAAATTACTCAAATTACCTTATTAAACTTGTCACAGGGAGAGCATGAGTTTCATTGTCAGATACAAATGTATCGCGGCGTCTTAAAAGTAATTTAGTTTTAAATAGGTCTTTTTACACACCTGAACGAGCAAAAGTAACTTAACAAAAGGCTTCTCGAAAACATTACGAGAAGCCTCTAAATTAAAGTTAAGATTTGTATTTACTGTAAACAATTCTATATAGAACAGGCAAAACAACTAAAGTAAGTAAAGTAGAGGAAATAATCCCTCCAATTACCACCGTTGCTAATGGCCTCTGAACTTCAGCCCCAGTTCCGACGTTTAATGCCATAGGAATGAAACCTAAGCTAGCAACCAAAGCGGTCATTAATACAGGGCGAAGCCTGATAGTTGCACCTTCGATAATTGAGTTTATTAGCTCTCCTGTTTCAAGTAATCGCTGTTTAATGAATGACAGCATCACCAGTCCATTTAATACAGCTATCCCTGAAAGAGCGATAAATCCAACAGCAGCAGAAATTGAAAGAGGCATGTCTCTTAACCACAAAGCCAATACGCCGCCTGTAAGTGCTAAAGGCACACCACTAAATATGATCAGGGCATCTTTTATTGAACTAAATGCTATGACAAGCAGTGTCAAAATTACAAACAATGTGGCAGGTACTACGATGGATAATCTTTGCGTTGCACTCTCAAGTTGCTCAAATGTTCCGCCGTACTCAAGCCAATAACCAGCAGGCAATTCAACATTTTGTTGAATTTTTTGCTGTGCCTCTTGTACGAATGAGCCTAGATCTCGGTTTCTAACATTTGCTGTAATTACAATTCGTCGCTTACCATTTTCTCGGCTTATTTGACTTGGAACTGTCGTATAATTTAACTCTGCAACTTCGCTTACAGGTACAAACTCACCACTTTCTGTCGCGATTGGCAAATTACCTAGCTGATCAAGGTTGGCTCTCAACAGCTCAGGATATCTAACTACAATTTCAAATCGACGATCACCTTCGAATATTAACCCTGCGCCTTCACCTGACACGACTGTTTTTAACCAAGACTGTAAGTCGCTTGCATCCAACCCGTATAGCGCTAATGCTTCAGGCTTGGGGTTAACGGTAAAGATAGGCACGTCATCAACTTGTTCGAGCCGCGCATCAGCAACACCTGAAATTGTATTGAGTGTAGCCAAAACTTCTTGTGCAGAAATGACAAGTTGGGATAGATCATCACCGTAGAGCTTAATCCCTAAATCAGCTCTTACTCCGCTAATTAATTCGTTAAATCGCATCTGAATTGGTTGAGTAAACTCATAATTATTGCCGGGAATAGAGCTGAGATCTTTTTCCAGCCTTTCAACAAAATCCTCTTTCGTTAAATTAGGGTCGGGCCATTGCTCTCTCGGCTTTAATATCAGAAAAGTATCAGTCACATTTGGCGGCATCGCGTCTGTCGCAACTTCTGCTGTGCCCGTTTTTGAAAACACCGTAACAACTTCATCATATTTCATAATTTGTTGTTCAAGTACCTTCTGCATTTCTACAGCTTGGTCAATACCCGTGCCCGGAATACGCATCGCGTGCAGTGCAATGTCACCTTCATTAAGTTGAGGAACAAATTCAGATCCTAATTTACTACCAAGTAATATGCTAAATGTCACAAGTAAAGCAGCGCCGCAAACAACTAGCCAACGTAGTTTTAAAGCCCACTTCAAAACAGGACTATAAACTGACTTAGCGCCGACAATTACTGGACTTTCTTTTTCGCTGATTTTGCCTTTCAAGAATAAAGCAACCGCAGCGGGGACTAGCGTGAAGGTAAATACCATTGCAGACAATAGAGCGATTATCACCGTTGCGGCCATCGGATGAAACATTTTGCCCTCGACACCCGATAAGGTAAACAAAGGTAAATAGACAATCGTTATGATCAATACGCCAAAAACACTAGGTCGTATAACCTCATTGGTAGCAGAATAAACAATGTCTAGGCGTTCTTTCAGGGAAATGACAGAACTATTTCGTTTTTGGCTTTCTGCTAACCGCCTAATGCAGTTCTCAACGATTATTACCGCGCCATCGACAATCAATCCAAAATCTAAGGCTCCCAGACTCATTAAATTCGCAGAGACTTTGCTTTGAACCATGCCCGTGATTGTTGCCAACATTGCCAAAGGAATTACTGCGGCGGTAATCAAAGCGGCGCGTATGTTACCCAGTAATAGGAACAATACGAAGATAACCAGTAATGCACCTTCAATAAGATTTTTCTGTACGGTGCTAATTGCTTTATCAACCAGAGTTGTCCTGTCATATAAGGGAACTATGGACACGCCTTGAGGTAAACTGTTTTGGATTTCACTAAGCTTGTCACCAACAGCCAATGCCACCGAGCGTGAATTTTCTCCTACCAGCATCATTGCGGTGCCAATCACACTTTCCTTGCCTTCCAGTGATGCAGCTCCTGTCCTTAGCTCTTTTCCTATCGCAACTTCGGCGACATCTTTAACTTTTACAAGTGTGCCGTCGTCGCTTTTTATAATGACGTTTTGGATGTCTTGAATAGATTGCAACTGAGCTTGTGAACGAACAAGAATTTGCTGTCCGCTTCTTTCGATGAATCCAGCCCCTTGATTTGCATTATTTCGCATTATTGCATTTGATAGTGCTTCACTGGTAATACCGAAGTGCAACATCCTTAACGGATCGGGATTGATATGGTATTGCTTTTTATAGCCACCAATTGCATTGATTTCCGTAATCCCTTTAACCAATGCAAGTTGTGGTTTCACTACCCAGTCATGGATCTCCCTTAACGCCATCGCATCATAGGGTAAGCCATTATTCTGCTTTGCACTTTCGTCGGCAGTTATACTGTACATGTATATTTCACCGAGGCCCGTAGCAATTGGTCCCATTTCTGGTTCAATGCCAAACGGTAGTTGCTCCTTAATTGCGCTAAGTCGCTCATTGATTAGGTTTCTGGCAAAATACAAATCTGTGCCTTCTTCAAACACAACAGTCACTTGCGACAGGCCATATCGAGAAAGTGAACGGGTATAATCCAGCTTAGGTAAACCCGCCAAGCCCGTTTCGACGATAAACGTAATCCGTTGCTCTGTTTCCAAAGGTGAATAACCTTGAGCCTGCGTGTTTATTTGTACCTGTACATTGGTTATATCTGGCACAGCGTCAATAGGTAGCTTCTGATAGTTCCATATTCCTAAAGCGATGATAAACAAGGCCATAAGCAACATAGTACCACGTCTACGGATAGATAATTCTAGTATCCAAGCGATCATATTTTCACCTCGATAATACTGAAGCCAATATGTAGAGGACAAAAAGGTCGGAGATTAGTGTTCATGTCCAGCCTCCGATTTTTTTAGATCAGCAACTAGCAGATAACTGTTCTTTACAACCACACTTTCGCCGACGTTCAAACCGTCGATGATAGCAATATTGATAGCGTCTGAAGCGCCAGTTTTTACGGCGCTAGGGTGGTATTCATTGCCTTCTTTAATAAAAACAACATCTTTGCCTTCAAACTCTTGAATGGCTCCTTTTGGCACAACAACTGGAGCAGAGTGTTGACTGGTCGTAACCGCACCTTTAATTACAGTGCCAAGCGGCCACTTGTTGGTTTTGTTATCCAATTTTACAAATGCCAATGAGTATGGCTTGTCGTTTAGTGATGGTGTTAAATAGCTAATTTGCGCACTTTGATTAAATTCAGTGCTATGAATTAGCACCTGCTGGTTAGCGTTAACCTTACTTAGCTGAGTAGGAAACACTGATAGTTGTGCCCAAACCACGTCAAAATTGGCTATTGTCAGCAAGTTTTCACCATTTGTAAGCTCGCCAATATTGGCTTGCCTAGCGACTATACGCCCAGACATTGGTGCTTTTATCGAATATTGATTTAAGCTCTCATTGGATTCAATCACTACCAACGTTTCACCTTTTTTGACCTCTTCGCCGAGATTGACTTTTACTTCCTTAATAACACCATCGAATCTAGCGTTAACGTGCGCAAGTGAGGCAGGATCGGCAACGATTTTTCCATATACAACTTCTTCGTTATGAATAACACCGCTAGTTGCTGCTACTGTTTCAATGCTGTTTTGTTTAGCCATCTCAACAGACATAGAGACTATTTCATCTTTGTGTTCTTCACTGGCTGAGGTCGTGATGGAGGTGAAACCAATTACAGCAACAAGCATTAATTTGAAAAGGCTGATTGGTGAATTTAATATATTTTTCTTTTTCATGATTAATTCTCAATAAAGCTTGAAAGTTGGCTTTCTGTATTGCCGGAAGAAATTAATGGAATGCCTGATAAGGACTCAATGGAGGCGCTTTGTTTGTGAACCTCACTTGCGGCAAAAATAAGCGCATATTGCATCTCAATAAGCTCTTTTTGAACTGAAACTAGCTCTAAATAACTAAAGCGCCCGTCCGAATAGGCTTTTTGCACTAATGACAAAGCACTTTCTTGAGGCGGAATAATACTGGTTTGTAAGGTTTCAACCGTAAGGCGAGCCTCTTCCTGAGCCGCATAAAATGTCGCTAATTGGCTGTAAATTGCTCGCTCACTGGCTTTCCGTTGCTGCTCAACTTCATCGAGTTTTGCTTTTTGAGATTGATAGCTGCCTCTATTTCTATCACTCGTAAACAGAGGGACGCTAATTCCTGCAACCAACGCAGTCTCATTGCTACCTTCAAGTCTTTTCACACCTGCGCTCCACGTTATATTAGCGTGGCTTTGTGCGTTGATTGATTGTAATTGAGCTTGCTGAATTCTCGATTGCTCTGCATAAGCTAATATATGAGGACTTTGAGAAAGTTGAGCCATGATGTATTCGAGTGATATTGTTTTGGGAAGTGCAAATAAATCGCCTGATACACGAGAGAATTGCGGTGATTGTTCTCCCCACATAATAGCTAACTTACGAACACTGGCCTCTAACTGCTTGGAAATGGTTAGCGTCTTTAGTCGAGCTGTTGCTAAAGCTGCATCAGCTCGTTTTTGCTCTGATGACGGTGCCGAACCAACACGAACTTTTTTGGAGACAGTTTGATAGGTTTCTCGTGCTAGCTTTTCTGCATTTTCATTGACGAGCATGATTTGCTGTAACGTCAAAACATCGATATAGCGAGCTGCTACTTCACCCAAAATATCGAGTGTTTGTATTCTTTTTTCAACAGCTATTGCTTGCTGTTGGGCATTAACATAAAGCTTTCTGCTATTTACCTTATCTCCCAATTCCACCACGGAAGATATTGATAAGGTAAGTTCAGCGTCGCTGAATCCAGATACATCACCTGTACCTGCAAAGTTTTCCAATTCAGCGCTGACGTTATATTCAGGTTTTAACCCTGCGGTAGCTAACTCGCCGTCTAAACGCTTTTGTTTGTATTTAAAAGCTGTTAGCTGTGGGTTGTTTGCAAGTGTTCGTTGTATTGCCTCTGACAATGAAACTGAATCAACAGTTAAGTCATTTGCAAATACATTATTAGTTGTCACTAAAAACGACAACAGAAGCAACCGTTTTACTTTCTTCCAAGCAAGTACGGGGGCCTTAAAATAAGACATATTCATATTTTGTCCTGTTTATTTTATGAAACGAGCGTTGGCTTCACCGCCTAACGCGCCAATTAAATAAAAGGACTAACTTTTGGGAGGTCGAAGTAATCTGGAAGGGGGAGCTTCAATGACTACTTTTAAATAATCAAATACCTGACTTGATTTGAAATCAATGTCTCTACTGATGTAAACATGCGTAGCAAACTGTACATGCGAGCCATTGCAGTGTCCGCAATGATGACAATCAGCGGGGTTGTGTTGGTCATTATCTGCTGATGATTGTATTAATTTTTCAGAAGAAATGTGGTCATCTAAAGCATGAACATGCTCGGTTTTTATATGCTCGGAATCAACAATATGAACATCAGCAACTTTTGCCACAGCAGAAAATGACTGAAGTAATATCAGCACTATCATGATGTATGCAGGGAATTGTTTAATATTCATTTCGTTTCAACTATCTCTTAGTTATGCCAATGTTAACACTATCGTTTAGCTTGCGTCACGACATTGCTCGTCTATGAACTCTATTTCAATTGTTGTATGAGCAAAATCAAACTCTTTAAGCTCCTGTCGCAACTCTAGCTTGTACGATTTCAGCTCTTCGTTAGATATTTCAGTGTTTAAAACAATATGGGCGGTTAAAACGTTGTGTTCACCATCAAGTGACCAGATGTGTAAGTGATGTACTTCACCCACAATGGCTTTAGAAACTATTTTCGATTTAATATTTTCAATAAGATCAATATCTGGTGTCGCTTGCAAGAAGAGCATAAGTGTCGTTTTCAGTGTTCTTACAACATTAAATAAAATAAAAAGGGTAAACCCAATTGATAAAATAGGATCGAGTATGGGCCATTCAACAAACATCAATACGATTGATACAATAAATATAGCTATCCAACCTAAAACGTCTTCAAGCAAGTGCCAGTTTAAAACTCGTTCATTTAAGGTCTTTCCATGACTTAGCTTATAGGCAGCGTAACCGTTTACCACCATGCCAAAAATAGCTAATAAAAGCATTCCTTCGACTTGAGGCATTTCGGGGTTAGCTAATCTTGGTATGGCCTCAATTAGTATAAAAACAGAACCAACAGTTAATACCAAACCGTTAATCAATGCGCCAAGCAATGAAAAGCGCTTGTAACCATATGAAAACTGGCTAGAGGCAGGCTTGTTACTGAGCTTATTTAATCCCCATGCGGTGCCTATGGAGATGCTATCTCCTAAATCATGGATAGCATCTGCCATGATTGCCGTACTATTGGTTAACCAACCTCCGATAAATTCGATGATGGTAAACGTGAGGTTTAGAAAAAAAGCCCAGCCAATGCGTCTCGAAGCGTCCTCATCATTGTGAGGGTGATCATGACCGTGAGAGTGGTTATGCATGTTGAGCCTCGGCGGTTACATTTTTTCTTCTAAGCCTTTGTACATTCCAATTAATGATATGACGGATAAAGTTTTGGTACGCCCAACGTTTAATACCCGTTAGATTGGTTCCCTGCTCAGCATAGAATTCATCGGGTGAGTCATAAAAGCCAAAGTCGTCGTGTATGCCTTCTTTTTGAATATAAGTATCTTTACCAACCCAGTTCGTCTCTGGGTTACTTATGCAGGTAGTAGCTATTCCATAACCACAAAAATTATCTTTAGCTTGACTGAATTTGGATTGAATTGAACTTAGGTAAGCTTCGTCGAGAATGAAGCCTTCTAAATTGATCCACTTACCTTCATAGAGCACTTCTACCCAGCTATGGATAATGGATTTTGGGGCAAGCCAAAATACATAAGAAGGAATAGCGCCTTTCTGAAGCTGTTGGTCAATCGTGAAACCATGAAATCGGCACTGAATACCAAGCGCTCGGAATAGAGCCATTAACAAGTTTCCCTTGGTATTGCACTGTCCATAGCCATCCGCTAAAACTTCACTCGCAGATATATCATCGCTGCGGTTGTAACCAAACTGAATCTCATCTTTAACAAAGGTGTAAGCAGCTCCTATTGTGTTGTATTCATCCATTGTATTCCAATTCCGATCTGCTATTAGAGATTGGATGCTGTGATCATCTAAGTCTAATATTTGTGTTTTCTCTAAATAATTAGCACTCATTATCCATCTCCTTTAAGAACATGATTTTGATTTACTTCCACTACAGCTATTGTTTTCGCTTGTTAACTCTGCGTTGCTCAGCTCTTTCTTCGCATCAGTAATAATCAGGTAAGCCCCTCTTAAAATTAGGGTTGCAATCACACTACCAATCACAATGTCAGGCCAGCGAGAATCAAGTAGCATCACTAAAACACCAGCAGCAATGACCCCCAAGTTTGCGATCACATCGTTGGCTGAAAATATCCAGCTTGCACGCATATGGACTTCACCATTGCTTTGCATTCTGATTAAAACTAAACAAATGACGTTTGCTATTAATGCTACAAAACCAAAGCCGATCATGAACCAAGAGTGAGGCTCACCTTCTCCGAGTCTTCTTACTATGTCAAAGATTACCAGTATTCCGAGTGTCAGCTGAAAGTAACCGCTGATAAGGGCTGCATTGGCTTTATGCTTTAAAGATCGGCTCACGGCATATAGAGCAATACCATAGACAATTGCGTCAGCCAGCATATCCATTGAATCTGCTATCAAAGCCGTTGAGTTTGCATATAGGCCCACAGTAATCTCAACGCAGAACATAACCGCATTAATACCTAGCAACCAATACAGCACATGTTTTTGTTTCGCATCTTTTAGTTCGACTTCGCAACCACAACCACTCATTGCACGGCCTTAGTTATTTGCTTGATAACTTAACTATAAAGTCTATAGTGACTATAGAGTCAAGATTTAGGACTAAAGTTTTATGAAGATAGGTGAACTTTCAAAAACGACAGGGTGTTCGATACAAACAATTCGGTATTACGAGAAAGAAGGGTTGCTTTCAACTCCTGAACGTACTGAAGGGAATTACAGGTTATACGGTGAACGGGCTTTAAAAGAATTAGAGTTTATAAAGCATTGCCGAAGTTTGGATATCCCTCTAACAGATGTTAAACGCCTTATGGAACTGAAAAATAAGCCAGAAGAAAGCTGTGCAAGTGTTAATAAGCTCATTGCTCAACAATTGGCCTTAGTTAACAATCGAATGAGAGAACTCAAAGCACTAAAAGCTGAGCTTCAACAAATGGCAAGTTTGTGTACAACTGAAAACACCATTGAAGCGTGTGGAATAATTAAGTCACTTGATAGTTAGAATTGTCATTCATTTTCTATCCGTGTTGTGTACGAATAACTATATTTTATTACGTTCATGTACGAAATTTATTTAATGTACTTTCGTTCACTTGATTGTTAAGATGTACGAAAGTTACAGGTTTCGTACATATGAAAGTTGGTTTTGCAAGAGTCTCAACTAAAGAGCAAGATTTAAATATTCAACTGTCCAAGTTGGACGCTCATGGCTGTGAAAAAATATTTCAAGGAAAACAGTCAGGTGCTTCCATTAGAAATGAAGAAAAGCTAAAGGAACTCATCGATTTTATCAGGGAGGGTGATGAGGTAATTGTTACTCGCCTTGATCGGCTAGGCCGATCATTAAAGTCTATTCTTGAGGCTATTGAAAGTATCCACAAAAAGGGGGCTTGTTTAAATATTATCGACGGCTCTCTCAATACTAAAAATGATAATCCGTTTGCCACCGCCATGATCAACCTATGTGGAGTATTCGCTCAACTTGAGCGGGATCTTATAAAAGCCAGAACCGCAGAAGGTCGCGAAGAAGCGAAGGCTAAAGGCAAACATATGGGTAGGTTGCCTGCTTTATCAGACAAACAAGCGAAAGAATTATATAAAGATAAATTAAATGGTGAATCGATCTCTGCATTAGCGAAGAAATATTCTGTTAGCCGCCCGACGGTTCATCGAACTATTGAAAGAATGGAACAAAAAAATAATAAACAAAAGGAGATGTTATGTGGTCTGATAAAGAGTCAAAAATTGACTTCTTAAACTTTAATGAAACGGCTGAGTCGATTAAAGATCTTATCACTGAAAAGGAATTAATGCCTATTAGTATAGGTGTCTTTGGTGATTGGGGCGCTGGAAAATCCACGATTCTTGAACTTACCAAAGCATCTTTGGAAACTGATGAACAAGAATATATCCAAGTGCATTTCGATGCATGGACTTTCCAAGGATACGATGACGCTAAAGCAGCGCTATTAGAAACAATTGCATCTACTTTAGTAAAAAAAGCAGCAGACGATAAAAATCTAAGTGCAAAAGCAATAGAGTTTGCTGGACGAATAGATAAGATCAGACTGATGGGACTGCTAATGAATGGTGGTGCAGCATTAGCTGGTATACCGACTATGGGTGGTATACAGAAGATCATGGGACTATTCAGTGGTGGTGACGATGGTGAACTTGATGTTGATGATGTAAAAGGTGCTGTCGATGGCGCTAAGGATGTTGCGAAGAAAAACAAAGGTTTGATCAAAGATAAGAAATCATTCTCACCTCCTAAAGAAATTAAAGAATTCCGAAAAGCATATTCTGATCTGTTAAAGGAGTTTGATAAGCCACTTATTGTCTATGTCGATAATTTAGATCGCTGCTCTCCATTTAATGCCATTTCAACACTTGAGGCGATCAGATTATTTCTATTTTTACCAAATACCGCATTTGTCATTGCCGCCGATGAAGACATGATCCGTTTGGCAGTACCTGAATATCACAAAGGTGCATCTCAACGACATCAAACTGATTATTTAGACAAGCTTATTCAAATTCCTGTGCATGTACCAAGGCCCGGTGTTCTTGAGATAAGGGCATATTTAATGATGCTCACCGCTCAAGACCACGGAGTGACAGATGCTCAGTTAGAAGCGATAAGATGTGCCCTTGAAGAATCATTAAGGCTTTCTTGGAAACAACCACAAATTACCGTTGATGAGCTTCTTCAGGATCACGATATCGAAAAGCATTCAGGACTCAGAAGCAAATTTGTAGTTGCTGAACAGTTAGCTCCACTATTAGCTGAATCCACAAACATTAACGGTAACCCTCGCATAGTTAAGCGATTACTCAATCAAGTTAAGATGAGAAAGAAAACGGCTCACCGTCGAGGAATGCAGCTTGACGAGAAAACTATCACTAAGCTGGTAATTTTTGAGAGGTGCTTAGGCACTCAGGCTACTAACAAGCTTTATGAATTAATTGATAAGGAAAACGGATATCCAAAAGTTTTAGCGGATCTCGAAAATTCAGAAGTTGAATTTGATGAAATAAAGTTACCTGAAGAGTGGAAACTCGACCTAGCTTTTATTGATAAATGGTCAAAATTACCTCCAATGTTTACTGAGATGGATTTGACCCCAGCGGCATACCTTAGCCGAGAAAGCATTCCAATGGGTGCTGTTAATGCGGTAATGTCGGGAGCTGCTCAAAAACTTGTAGAAGAATTAATGAAGCAAAAGGTAAGGGTCAGTGGCGTTAACTCTACTGCGATTACCACAACTCCGAAGGAAGAGTACATGTCAGTCATGGATGGTTTGATTGAAAACTTTAAGTTGATTGGTGATTGGACCGAAAAACCAACAGGCATCTATGGAGCCGTGTTACTTGCCAAGCAGGATGATAAATGTTGCTTAAGTCTTCTTACATTCTTAAAAAGCTTGCCTCGTCAAAGGTGGCTCAATCCAATCTTAAAAGAACTAGAGGGAATTAAGTAATATGGGTACGTCCGCATCGTCTACAGGACCGAATAACAAGAGTCCGCTAATTCCATCTTGGGCAGAGCAAGGAGATCCCGTCACAATAGAGCCTGCATCAGGTACTGATGGGGATGATCAAACTGGTTCTGATAACAATCAATCTGATGATCAGAATGACCATACCAACGATATTGACAATGACAAGGTTCAACAAGAAATCGGTGGTTCGCCAACAGCAACGCCACCTCCAAATAGGTTTGCCAGCGCCAGAAGAGCATTTGGTAAATATGCACAAACAGGTGGCTCAACCTCAGATCTAAGGCGTTCATTAAAAAGTTACTCTAGAAAAGGCTCTGGCGGAGGTAAAAGCACAAGCCGGAGACTAGCAAGCGGTATAACGGCTGGTTCTGGATTGCTTGGTGTCATGCGTGGCGACACCGTAACGGTTAATAATCAAAGCTTATCATTAGGTGATCTAACTGGGTTATCGACTGACCAAGCAATTGACAAAATTGCTAGTCATTTGGCACCTGATAATGCCGATTCGGATGCTGTAAGAGTTGCGTTGGATTACGCACTAGAAGAAGCACTCCCCGATACAGAAGAATTTGACCCAAACAGTTTTACTGACGAAGTTATTCAAGAAGCCATAGGCTGTTATTTAACAGATCTTATTTTTCAGGATGTGGTTGAAGGCATGGGCAGAGCTTGGTTTCATGTTGAGCCTGCAAGTAAGCATCATCAAATGGAAGTAGAATTAAGGGAATTAATAAAAGTGATCACACAAGAGCAGTTAGACAAAGTAACTAATGGCAACCCTAGTACTATTAGCAAGGAAAATATTACTAAAATTCAAGCTGATGCAATTGCAATGACAGTGGATGAATGGGAGAGTTTTGATGACTAATTTTTATTTTAACCATGACCCAGCTAACTTGCCTGATTTTTCTGAAGACTGTCATCCTGTCCAAATGTTTCACACGCATCAAAATGACATCACTAAGCACAGCTTGGTGTCAAAACAACTACTACAAACAGTTCGTGATTTAGGATTGCATGTAGATGCTGATGCAATAGATCTGATAACAATTGCAACCGCCGTTACCGCCGCTGATACATTTGAATTGAGGGATAATGCAGAAAATGCATGGGCTAGAAAAATGCATTTACATGTTCCTGTTACCGATGAGGATATGTGGAATACTGTTGAGCCTGAACTAAGTTCTTTGCTCAACTTTCTAACGGGCGATCAATGGCAGTTTACTTTTGAAAAAACAACTATGCCGATGCCGACTCCTAAAACAAGTGAGCAAGCGAAAGCAAAAGCAAAATCATTAATTGGACTCAACTCAGTCTGCCTTTTTTCAGGAGGTCTTGACAGCGCAGTTGGTGCAATTGACATTTTAAACGGAGAGTCAGCCTTAAAACCGCTTTTGGTTAGTCACGCTTATCGTGGTGATGGCGCAAAACAGGAAGATATTAAGCATTTATTATCCCCGCCATTCGGCGAATTGTCCTATTCAATGTCTCCTCATATTATCAAGCATTTAGAAGGTAAAACTGACATTAGCATGAGGGGAAGAAGCTTCAACTTCCTAGCTATGGCGGTACTTGGTATATCAGCCTTAAGAAATGCTAATTGCGATAGCAGTATTGAAACTATTGTCGTCCCTGAGAATGGCTATATTTCTATAAATCCACCGCTTACCAGAAGACGGATTGGTAGCCATAGTACTAGAACTACTCATCCTAATTTTCTAAGCAGGCTTGAATCTTTGCTTAGAGACACTGGGTTTCATGTCAAATTTGTAAACCCCTATCAATTCAAAACTAAAGGTGAAATGTTAGCGGAATGTGTTGATCAAGACGCAATTAGAAAAGCAGTTCCTCTGAGTGTTTCTTGTAGTCATTGGCACAGAGAGCATAAACAGTGTGGGCATTGTGTACCTTGCCTTATTCGAAGAGCGTCAGTTTTTCATGCTGGTTTTACACAAGATGCGCCATACAAGACAAAGCGGTTGAGAGGTCTTATTAAAGAAAAAGATACTCGCGATGATCTCCAAGCGGTTCAAACTGCCATTATCCGGTTGAAACAGACTGACAATTATCGTTCTTGGCTTCGAAAGTCAGGACCAATACCACAAGATAAAGATATACGAGAAAAACTAGAATCAACTATTAAGCGAGGATTAGCAGAGGTTGAATTATTTCTCCAAGCGGATAAATCATCATGATGGATCTTCATTGCCATGTTGATTTATATCCAGATCATAAAGAGGTATTGAACGACATAAAAAGCAGTAATTATTACGTGCTATCAGTAACTACGGTGCCTTCAGCTTTTGAAGGTACTGTTCAGTTAACAAGTGGCATAAAACACTGTAAAACGGCTTTGGGGCTTCACCCTCAACTTGCTCATTTAAGGAAAAATGAACTACCTCTATTCGATAAGCTAGTTGATAGAACTAGATATATTGGAGAAATTGGGCTGGATGGCTCAAAAGGTTATGCTGATTACTTTGATGATCAATTAGAGGTTTTCACGCATATTTTGAAAAAATGTGAAGACTTTGATAACAAAATACTAACTATCCATAGTCTTAATGCGACAGGTGAAGTACTTGAACAACTTAAGTTATACCCCAATGCTGGTACTTCTATTCTTCATTGGTTTTTAGGTACTAAGAAGCAAGTTCTAGAAGCCGTCGAGCTAGGCTGTTTCTTTTCTATTGGGCCAGCCATGCTTACTTCAGCCAGAGCTAAAAAAGTAATATCGTGGATACCTCAAGATAGGATTTTACTCGAAACTGATGGCCCTTTCGCCAAAGTGGCGGGGAATATTCTGTTTCCTTCAAGTGTTGGCACTGTTACTGAATATCTGGCTGAAATTTGGTGTAAAAATAAGGCTTCGATAATTGAGCAACTGTCAGCAAACCTTAGGTGTTTAACATCAGTCAAGTAACTAATTATACGTCACGTAATCTTATAACAATTTTATTCAGGTTTAATCGATTTGTTTGAAGTATTTGTATTAGCTATAGCACTCAGTATGGACGTGTTTGCAGTATCCATAGGCTTAGGTTCTAAAAAAGTAGCAAATGCTGAAAAACTCTTTATTAAAGCCGTTGCTTATTTTGGATTTTTCCAAGGCTTTATACCTCTTTTAGGCTATTACAGCGGTAAAGGATGATCATCTTGGATTGAAGATTATGCACCTTGGATAGCTTTTATTTTGCTATTATTTATCGGTGGCAAAAATGATTTATGAGTCCCAATCTGAAGGAATTGAAGAAGATATTGCTAATGTTACTCATCGTGTGCTATTTGTTCTTGCTATTGCCGCCAGTATTGATGCAATGGCGGCAGGTTATGCAATCACATTGCTTGAGGTAGACATAGCCGTAGCTTGCTTGATAATAGGCGTCACGACGTTTGCCTTTAGCTAGATTGGTGTGAATATCGGCGAAAGAAGTGGCGTATGGCTGGAGTCTAAAGCTGAACTATTTGGTGGTTTAGTGTTAATCGCAATCGCATTTAAGATATTACTTGGTTGGCACAGAACCACCGAATACTAGGCTACTTACCTGAGCAACATGCATTGCCTTCTTGAATAGGAGGACACTTAACTGTTCCATAAGAGCAGTAAACGCAACAATCACCTTTGAACGGTTTAAGTAGTGCTTTACAGCTTTCGCATTCGTAATACCATTGGCAAGCGTTTGTAGGCATGGTTTCAACTTTGCTAAATCCACATTCAGGGCAAGTTATCTTAGATTTTAATTCTATACCTTGCATACTGGTTCCTTAATGGGCTTAACAATATCTAAAATAGACATTACGACCATCCAAATGATCCCAAAGTAAAATAAGTAAGTGCTCCAGTCGTATTGCCATAAAGGATAAAGGGTCAGCAATACTGCAATTGGGCCAATGACACTTAAAATGCCTCTTAATGACTCTCGATGTTGATACCAATTATAGAAATTAACTAACAACGCTAGTGAAGCAAATAATGGCAATAAGGTGTTCACCGCTATCCCTTCAAAATGTGAAAGAAAACCTAACCCAAGCGCAGATGCCAATGAGCCGAGCGCAGGAAAACATGCTGTGCAACTAAGGGCGGCTAGCCAAACGCCACCAGAACCTACTTTATCTAGAATTTTATTGATCATAACTATCTACCTCAATTTTTAAGGTAGTATAAACTCCGTACATAAGTACGGGGTCAATAGCTATTTAAGTGAATTTATTACCGGGCAGGATTGAGGGTCTTGATTGGCCTTGCAAGAATCTGTCATATCTTGAATTACTTTCTCTAACCGCTGTAAATCAGCAATTTTATTACGGATGAGATTAAGTTTTTGCAATCCCATCGATTCTATATCAGCGCAACTGCTACTTAGTGACATCAGTGATTCAATTTCTTTCAGCGTAAACCCTAATGCTTTAGCTTTCAGAATAAATTTGAGTTGATTAGCGTGTGTCTCGTCATACTTTCGATAACCTGATTCGGGTTTTGGAGGCTGCTCTATTAAACCTTGGCGCTCATAAAAGCGGATCGTTTCAACATTGATATCTAAATCTTTTGCCAGTTTTCCAATGGTTCTCATAAACATACTCTTTAGAAGCAGAGACATCATTATACAATTAATGCGGATTGCCTAAACTCAATTTTATTGCATGAACGGGGTCGCTAAGCGTCCGCTTTGTAGAATTAAGTTCACATATCCAGATCACTCTGACCGTCTCTTGTTCGCTCTTGCTGCCTGTCAGGTGAAGTCTAAACCTAATCAACAAAACTGTAAGATGAGATATGAGCTACTACATCTAATCTATTGTTTCGTTGAAACTAATTCAATAATTTCACCAGTAGACGTATCCACTCTTATTTCTGTATGTTGCCCTGAGTGCTGAAGTTGATTTTTTAAATCAGCATTAATCAGTTTGAGCTTATCTATTTCAGCGTACATTTCTTGTAATCGCACCAGTAGCTTTTCAAAATCCTTATCGATTTCCTTAGGGTCAATCTCGTTTTTTTGCTTTTCTTTAGCAAGCTTGCTTTTTAGTTCGGCTACCTTTGTTCTGAGTTGTTTTATTAAATTATCTTTATTTTTTTCTTCCCAAGTTAATTGAGCTTTTTCAATATTTTCTCGTAACTTTACCCATTTTTCTTCTTCTTTAGATAGATTTGCAATATTTCTTTTAGCTCTCGTTGCTACTGCATTTTTGGTTATCTTGCTGCCATCAGATTTCATCTCTTCAAAAGCACGTTTTATATCATCGTATGCGCTACTCATGCTTGTTCTCCTTGGTTTGTATGCGCTTTGCCTTCATCTAATACATAGTCAGCTGCTGCTATATTATTTTTCCAGTGAATAGCAAATAGCTCGTAATCTTCTTGCTCTTCTTTGGTTAATGCCGCATATGCCTCTAGTTTCTGCGTTGCTTCTTTTTTTATTATTTGCCAATTGACCTTGTGGCGTTTGGTAATGATTTTACTACCACAATACACACAGCCACTAGGGATTCCTGCTCCTTTTATCTTGCAAGCTTCTCCCGCAGTGCAGTACCCCGTAGGTAAGCCACGTATGTTTTTAATATTTTTGACGAGAAATTTTTTCAGTTCTTCAATTGAACTGAAATGGATCTGCTTAATCACAGTCGAATCTTTACTTTGACTATCAGTAATACCTATTATCAGATCTTTAGATGTTTTATTAATTTGCTCACCAGCACCACCTTTAAGTGATTGTGACTCGGCTTCATCTATTAACTCTTCTGCAACACGGTCAATTAAAATCTCATTAAACTCTTCAGTAGTTTTAATTAAAGTTGTTGAGGCCAAAAATGCTCTTCGAGTATAAACAAACGTCATTAGGCTAGTTAAATGTTTAAATTGATATCTAATATCATCAAGCTCACCTAATTTATTGGCAATGACAAAGTAGGCCAACGTATGTCGAAACATGTGAGCGGTTAATCTAAACGTATCGCCTTCTTCGTATGGGACACCTCTATTCTCTCCTCTAACTTCTTTGTAGTTAGATTCAAGGCGTTCAAGCTCTGCTATATCATCATCGTCTAGAGTTAAGTCAAAAAGCTCAATGTTTTCACTGTTTTTAACCTCAAATTTTGTGAATCGCCCAGTATCGCTAAAACTAACACTACAGCTACTATGTGAAACCCCGAAAAGACGGTTTCTTTCTAACCCTTCTTTCAAATTGTGTGCTTGACTACTTGTTATATTGGCTCTGCATGAAGAAAGTACAGCTTTTGCCCTTTCTTGCATACCGATCACATATTTTTCGTAAATACCAACACACTCATGTACTTCAGCGTTTGAAAACCATTCCATCTCAACCTTACTGTTGTCGGTTTTGGTCATAATTGCCGTAATGTAATAAATATCATCTTTGTAATTGGCACAGCCAACCTTGCATGTAAGTACTTCGTTATATCTCATACCTGTATAGGCCAAGATATTAATGTATGTGGCTAATTTTAAATCTTCTAATTCTTCGGATAATTGAATGAATTCCTCTTCATTGGGTAAGTTTCTTACATGTTTTGCTATTAGCTCACCTGTATTCATTTTGGGCGGTGGTTCAATGGAGCCTTCATGTAAACTATCTATTAAGCGTGCATTTAATTCTAGCCATCGTTCTATCTTATCCTTAGAGTTTTCAACTATTTTTTCTGCAAACTTCAGAATTTTTTTCATTACTTTAGTAGGAATGACAGGGTGCGAATAAGTGACTGGTCTCGGATGGTGTAACTCGTTTAGTTGGTTAAGCACATCAATAAAAACACTACACACCTTAGGGCCAAAAAGACGAAAGCTTCGTTGCACGTCAAATAGTTTAGTAAATGAGTGTGATTGTCTGTAAATAGCTATTTTCCCGACTTCATATAAATAGTCTTTTATGAGATTCCTAATAACTAAGTCAGATTTGAACTCCAACTCATGAAATGAGTGATAACCTCTTTGTCTTAAGAAGGCTGCAATTAAATTTAGATACGTTACATCATTTTGAAGTGTAGAGATTTTTAGAGGTTTACCGCCTACAACATCACCATGTGTGAGTTTAATTAGTGAATAAATTCGAATTTGATATGCTAATTCATCAACACCTTTAAAATTCACATTTCTTTGCGTTTCTTCATAGCTTATCCAAGTGTCATCGCCAAAGTGAATAGTGCCATGTTTAGCAATATTCAATGCTCTGTTTTCCCACAAAGCAATCGAATTAAAAGCGCTAGTATCATCAACTTTAAAATCTTCTAACACCTGAACCAAAGGTTTTATAGTGATTTGACCTGTATGTGTTTTTACAACAGCGATATCAAGTAGTTTTGTTTTAGTTATCTCTTTGGTCATAGCAAACCTGTGTTTTTCCAATGAGGATGAATACCCTCTGTTCTCAATAATTCTTTTCCATCAATCACAGCTTGAGCATTAAGCTTGGCAATATCAGTTAATATTTCGTTAACTCTATTTTTCAACTGCTCTATGTTTTCCAGTTGCTCTGTTACAGAGTCAAATGTTGCGGCTGAGTTTTCCATATCAGCAACAACAAAATCCCGGTATGACAAAAGTTTCCAAACATGCAATGCGTCAGCAACACAGCGATAGAACGGACACCACAAGCATGCGTTAAAGTCGGCACATGCATGCTCGTTTGTATCTCGCTGGTCTAATAATTTCCTGTTTTGAGATTCGAATGCCACTACTGCGGATTTATCTTTTGAGTTAATGCATGTGCCATTCGGGACTTTTTTACCGTCTTCTGGTGGAGTCTGCAAAATGATTACTTTGTCGGTAACATCGCGAACAAAATAGTCTGCCATTGTTTTTGTCGCTCTGTTGATTGTCATTGCAACATCTTTGTTATCTTGCATTAAATAATGACGCAAGAACGTTTCATAAGAGTGCTTGCCAGCTTTTTGATACCACTTAAATTCTTTGGCAACTTTTCGGTAAATGTAGTTAAGCCCTGATTTTCTGATCTTTTGCGAATTAAATACGATATCACACCCAAGCTCAGTCAATATCCTATCTATAGAGGTCTTGAAACGTGATGCTGTTAATAATTGAATCTTTACTTCTCCAATACTATTTACTTTGGGAAAAACAAAAATTCTTTTTGATAGGTTCTCAATAGAAGGGCGGTAAATAGACGTAAGTCTAGTCGCAGCCTTAATATCAAATATTACTGGTTCGACAACGTCGCCGAATAAGACGCCTTCTTTTTCTAGATCTTCGGCTTTAATTTCAAATTTATGCCATTGAGTTTGATAATTAGCTCGGCGTTTAAATAAACGAAGAGCAGGAGTTTTACTTGAATGTAATGGCGTGTTAAAGAAAAATAAGTCGTCAGTATCAAGCTCTAGCGTAGGAGTTGAATTCCAACCAGTTTTCAATATGACTTTTGCTGCATAAAGTGTAACTTTGTCTTTAATTGTGAGTAAGGTCTCAGAAAGCCCTTTTTCTATGTAATATGCTAATTCTACTACTTCTCTATATGAGTAGAGTTTATCTTGATTCTGAGATAGTTGCTCTTGATGTTGTGCAGTTAATTCGGTGTTGACCGGAAAGCTTTTAATAGTATCTAGACCATAAAACGATAGTAATTTGTCGATAGCGCTCTGATATTGATTACCAACAAAAACCGACAAATCGCCTTGTTTTGATTTTAGTTGAATTGCCTCTCTTATAGCCTTTAGTATCTCACAGTTATTTTCAACAAAAGCATGAACCCCATGACTGGCAATAAGCTTCATTTGTTCATCTGTTAATGATGATGCATTTTCTTTCAATGCTCTAGCCATACTACCTATGTAACCTTTGAGAGTGACGATACCTATGCTCTCGCCATCAATTCGCTTTGTAAAAACTTTATGGTATTCGACTAGGTTTTGATAAAATTTATAGGCATTGTCATATACCCACTCATGCTTCTGCCATTCGGTAGTGTCACTTTCTTTAAGGTAATAGCCCAATGAGTAGGGTAATAAACTTTCCTTTGCGATTTTTTCACCCGTAACAAAGTGGTAAAGGTCCAATGCAGCGTTTAGTAGCAGTAAAAACTGCTGGTTATTTTGAGTTTCTTCTTGGTAATGCTTATAAAGGTATTTAAATCCCTGAAGGCCATTTTCTGCAAACCCTTGAATTCCACGCTCACTAAGCAGCTTAATTATTGGTGATGCTACGCTACCAGCACTATTCAACCACCTTGGAAATGATAAAGTTGAGGATCTAACTCTTGTTGTATTAGCTTCCGAAGCGCTTGCTATCTGATTTTTCAAAAAAGCATCAACTTCATTGCCAAATTTGGATGATATGCTTTGTGCATACCCTATTACTTCGGCTTCAGTTTTAAATTGATTGACTCTAGCTTTACCCCACACATCGGGTAGTATAAATTTTAAAAAAGTACGGAAGTTGTGATTGCATATAAATGATGAAACGAATTCCCTATCCTGTAATGTTGCCAATAATGGCAGTTTGACGCGTTCAGTATTCTTAAAAGTATCATGTAGACAAAGATTTATAATAGCTGTCGCAGTTTTGAGGATATTGTCCCTAATAGAAGAATCTTTGAGGCTTAATTCTGGAAGGACGAGATAGTCCAGATATTTATTTAGTAATTTACGAATCTCTTTTACTTGATGGAATTCAAGTTCGAATAATTTAGTTATGTCGATTGAAGTAGCCCCATTTACTAGCCTAAAAGGAGCGTTGATAGCGTTATCATAAAAATGAAACTTAGCTAAGTTTTCTAAGGCTTCTTCTATACGAGTAGCATAACTAGGTAGCTTGACATCATTTATTTCATTAATGCAAAAGTATTCCAGTTCTTGCCAAATTTCAAAGTCTGATAGAGCATTTAATCCCGAAGTTTGAATTGATGTCGCAGTATCTGTACTAACCTTATTAAGGGCTAGAGGAAGAGTATGTTGTAAACTGACACAAGCATTCCGCAAGCGACTCATTGAAATAGCAGTGTCGTCATCTGCGCTAATATTGTTTTCTTTGTCATATGCCCTGTTAAATAAAACGTCTAACTGTTTGGCTAGAACAATTGAATGAGGTTTAAATCTAGCAGGAATACGATTGGACTTCCGCGTTTTAACTTGCTGCTGCATCTTCAGCCTCACGCATCAGTAATTCGTCAACATCACCGTAGATATCTTTCACCCACTCTGACATTGCTCCGTATGCATCCACTGCTACACTTTTGGCAAAGTCGATGTAACGTTTGGTTGTTTTAAAACTTTCGTGACTCATCAAGGTCATTAGTGTCTGTCTGATGGAACTCTCCGATTCACCTTTGTCAATTAGGTATTTAGCGACATAAGTAGCAAAGGTAGCGCGTAAGTCATGGAATGTGCGTAATAGTATTTCTAATCCCTGCTTCCTTTGTTCTTTTCTAACTATGGAAATAGTATTCCCCGGTGTATCTTCGCTTATCCGCGATCCTGAACTATTCATAAACAAAGGAAGCGGATGTTCACTATTGTCCATACCATGATTAGTCTCATGTTTGGTACGTCGCTTCATATTTTGAATTGTCAAAGTGTGATTGTACAAAAGCTTCATTAGAACTCGCGCTATTGTTAATCTCACTGGCTTATGTCCTTTTCGTACAATGTTCAATTTTGGAATACGTTTCTCGTTTTCTTTTTCATCAGGATCAAAAAGGTCTTTCTGGTCGATGGCTGAAATCTCAAAAGAACGAAGTCCACCTAGCAAAGCACATTGCAAATAAAGCTTATAAGTCTCTTTTTGAGCCGTATCCGTCTCCAGCAACTGTTTAAGTTCTTTTGGAGAATATGGTTGTAGATCTTTTTCGGGTGAGTCTTCCTTTTGTTTCAATGTATTTGGAATGCTCAAATTACTAACCCACTTCCATAAGCCTCCAGAACGTGTGTTGCTAGTAGGTAATTGAAACAATGAACTTACACTTGATTTAGCTTTCGATTTAATACGTACCTGTTTGTATTCAAGTGAGAAGGGGAGGCTATCTATAGCCCCGCGCTTATGGCTCCATATATAGAATGCTTTAACAGCTCTAATTCGTTCTTGAGCGCTGTTAAAGCTTATGCGTTTAGACTTATCTTTGGTTTCGACTCTTTCACATAAATGTTTGTGATATCTCCACACAGGTAACCTAGAAATATCATCATCTACAGATTGTTTTGAAAGTGGTGCAGCTATTACTTCAAAATAGGATGCATCATCTTTATCCAACCAATCTAAGAAAGCTTTTAAGTGCTTAGCTATACTGCAAACAGACTTAACATCTAATGGCTTTCCCGGTTGGCTGGCATGATAAGCGTCACTAAAAGCCTCATTGTCTATTTGATTCTTTTTGAGACTGAAATGACCTTCAAAGCGGTGCATTAAAAATAAGTTCATTTCTTGGCATTCGGTGAAGCGAGTCGGGTGATATAGCACTGGAAAATTAGGTTCTATTTTATCGTGCCTATATGAGTGAGTTCTGATGCCTTTTTCAGTCTTAATAGGTTGCCCTGATTTATCGAGATGAAAAGACATTCCTTTTCCAAAGTTGACTGATGTTTTAATTATTTTAGTTTTTGTTGTATTTCGAAGTATCATTTTCGTTCACCTTTGATTCTTAGCTAGAGTATGTGTGTAAAAGCTTTTTTGTTCAAGTTTATTAAGGGTATGATAGTATTATATCAATTCGGGGGTGATTTTAGATGAAAGCCAAAACTTAACCGCTTCGCAGCTAAAAACGATTATTACCCGCTGCGGTGAAGGCACTAAGCTGATTTGCTCTGGTAACCTTGCACAAATAGATAGTAATTACTTAACCCCAGTAACGTCTGGTTTAACTTATATTGTGGAGCGTTTTAAAAACTTTGAGGGCAGTGCCACGGTTAACTTAAATGGTGTGGTAAGAAGTCGCTTAGCTTCATTTGCAGAGGAAAATTTATAGCTTGCACTGGTTCACTTGGCTCGCTAACCTAACTTGTAAATTAGCGTCAAGTGACGGGCTGTAGATTGAACTTTCTACCTTTAAAACATTACTACCGTTCATTGGCAGTGGCACTTATTGTGCCATTGCTGGTGGCTTTTCTATTGTGTCTTCATTTATACAATATTAAGTTGGACCGAGCTGTTGCTAAACGTGAAGCTGATTTTACTAATCTAGCGGCACAAGTTGAGCATGCGATGAATGCTGCTAATGATTTATTGAGCACTTTGTTCTCACAATATGAGCAACCTCTTTCTTATCAATTTGATCAACAATGGCTTGCAGATATTGATCAGCAAACCAATTATTACTATCGGAAAATCCCTGACGGTGGTGGTGAAATTGTCGGTCAGGGTAAATTTGCTTCTACGGCCAATGTAGTCACCCAATGGCAACAAGTTATTGCACTTGGTCCCGCTTTTAATACGGCATTATCGTTAATTCAATCATTAGCTGCAGTTGCTTATGTGAATGAACAAGGTTTTGCATATATAAAGCGTCGTCATGATGGGGATAGCTTAATGTTAACCCACGTACTTGATGGCCATTTACTCCCTAAATTTGTTGATAACTCATTGTCATCAAGTGCGATAATCGAAATTGCGGGTAAACACTATTTTTCAATCGGGCGCGCGCGCGAGCAAGGCAGTGAAGATTACATTATTTTAATTTATGACTTGGCTGCGGTTTCTAGTTGGCTACACAAAATATCTCCAAGCAATGGTGAATATATCTTTTTAAACAACGATAAAAATATCATTGCAAGTTCGTTAAATGAGATTAAAGGTGTGCCGCTGGCAGAGTATTGGCCTATGGCGAGTCTTACGAATAGCTCAATATCAAAGGGCGCTGGACTTAGTAATATCACTTTTGTGCAAGCGCAAAAGCAGCTACCTATTTATGCTGGCTACTTTGAGTCTCATGCTGAATTAATTACCCCTATATTGATAGAGGTAGGCATTGAACTGATTTTTTTATGTGTGTTTTTAGTAATGATGTTCAGTACGTTATTGTGGTTGAGTCAGCGTATTTTTGTAAAACCGATGACTTACTTGATGTCGTACCTTGAACAAAATGAGGTGCACTACAAAACCCGTTCAAATTACCAAATACCCACTAACTGGCAGCCATGGTTTAGCAGAATAAAATGGGTGCTTAGTAAAAATCAGCAGTTGGTTGACTCCCTCCAGCGAGCTAATAGTGAACTTGATGAACAAGTTAAAATAAAAACACGAGAACTCGCGCGCAGTTATGAAGCCAAAGAACGGCATTTAGCCTTGTTAAATACTATGTTGAATAGTGTGCCTGATCTAATTTATTTTAAAAATATTGATGGTTCATTTTTAGGCTGCAACCGTGCTTATGAGCAATATATTGGGGTTGAGCAAGGGCAGCTAGTTGGTCATCAGCTGTGTGATATTAGTGATGATAGTGGCCAAATCAGTGAGCTTGAGCAACAAGTATTACAAACTAAAACGAAAGCTGAACAACGTATTGAAACCACTAAGCAAACATTTCAATTAACAATAGCGCCATTTTATAACGAACAAAATCAACTTTTGGGGTCAATGGGGATTGGCCGCGACATCACAGCTCAGCAAGATGCATTATTGGCATTAAAGGCCTCAGAATCTAAGTTTCGCAGTGCGATTGAGTATGCTGCCAATGGGGTGATTTTATTGTCACTTGAGCATACGGTATTACAGCTGAACCGGACTGCTCGAAAGATTTTTGATATTGATAAAACATCCTCAAATTTGTCATTAGAGCAGTTATTCTCACAGCAGCAATGGCAAGAAATAGCGGTGTTATTAGCGCTATTACTGAACGAAAAAAAGAAAGTGTACCACCTTACATTAGGGCAACAAGAGCTCAATCTTTGGTGGCAATTGAGCGTTTCTTTAGTGTGGGATGAACAGCAAGCCCCTTATTATTATGTCATTCATATTCAAGATGTGAGTGATTTAACGCAAGCTAAGCAGGATGCCGAGCGTGCAACTGAGGCTAAAAGTCGTTTTATTGCTAATTTAAGCCATGAAATCCGTACACCACTTAATGCGGTGACAGGCTTGATTGATATGGTTGTGCAACAAGGTTTAACTACTCAGCAGCAGCAACATGCGGCGCAAGCAAAAAATGCTGCGCAAAATTTATTAACTATGCTTAACCGGATGCTTGATTTTGCACGTAGTGAGAATAACCAAGTGCAATTAGATTTGGTTAACTTTGAGTTAGTTGCGCTTGTAGATAGTTGTGAAAGTGTATTAATCGGGCTTTGCCAGCAAAAAGGCCTCACTTATAATATTGAGGTTGACCCGTTAATCGCCCCGCAGCTGATTGGTGATCATATTCGCTTGCAACAAGTACTCGGTAATTTGCTGACGAATGCGGTGAAATTTACCCAGCACGGCACTATCACACTGACAATAACAGCCCACGATATAGCTAAAACACAGCAAACACTGTGCTTTACGGTAAAAGATACTGGGGTTGGTATTGATAAAGCTGATCAAAGTCGATTATTTGATGCATTTACACAAGGCGATGAATCGCTCACTCGAGCTCATCAAGGCGTGGGGTTAGGGCTTGCGATTGTTAAACATGAACTCGCATTAATGGGCGCAGAAATTAACGTAGTCAGTGATAAAGGCCAAGGCAGTGAGTTTTTCTTCACAGTGACGTTTTCGCTTGAGCAGCAATCAACAGCGCGTAGTTGGCCAAATACATTGGTTATACATTCTTCTCGGGGGATTAATTTACCCAAAGCGTTACAGTCTCTGCAGCAGCTACGTTATTGTATGTTATCTGAATTTACAGATACAACAGACCTTGCCGCGGTGCAGCGAATTATTGTAAATGACTTTGATATAACTAGCATTATAGACTGGCCTAATATAAAAACGGCGTTGCTGAAAAATAACACCCAGTTATATGTTGTTAAAAATGATGCCGATATCGAGCTTCCTAGCAGCCATAATACGCATAGTGTCAGTGTTAAAAGTTCTGCCCTTGTACAACGGCTACTACAGCTCAACGAAGGTGATACGCCTGATACTGCAACATCAGCAGTAACCATTGATGTTGCTGGGTTACTCGTATTAGTGATTGATGATAATCAGTTAAACCTCGATATTATTAGCAATGTTTTAAGCCAAGCATATATTAATGTTATGACCGCAAATTCGGCGATGGCTGGAATTGCTTTAGTAGAACAAGTAAAACCTGATTTGATCCTGATGGATGTCCAGATGCCAGAAGTGGATGGCTTGCAAGCAACGACCTTATTGCGACAACGTTATAATAAGCAACAGCTACCTATTTTTGCGCTTACGGCGCACAGTGAGTTGGCTGATGAACAGCGTTCATTCGCAGCCGGTATGAATAAGCATCTCACTAAACCTGTTATTGCGGCAACTTTATTAGCGGCAATCAATGAGCTTAAAACACCCCAGTTTATATTTTTTGATCGTTCTTTTGCATTAGCTCAATTCTCAGGTGATAATACTTTACTACAGACTATGTTGGATAAGTTTGCTCAGTTATGTGATAGTCATATACAGCAATTGCAAGTTTCTACTGAGCTTAGTGCCTTGGAACGATTAGTGCATACCATCAAAGGTGTGTCAGGAAATCTCGGATTTAAGCGTCTTAGTGCGGTTGCTCAGCAATTAGAAACTGAACTGCAAAAATCGCAAAGTGTAGAGCAATTAGACTTGACTCAACTTGTGTTCGAATTAGAGCAAATAAATAGATACATTCAACTACAGGGATCAGCAGATGTTGAAGAAAGCTAAAATACTGATCGTTGATGATGACCCATTAAATCGATTAGTGTTAGAAAAAACATTGGCGAGTGATCATGAAATATTTTTGGTCGAAAGTGGCGAAAAAGCCTTAACGTTTGTTAAATCAACCGAAGTTGATTTAATTATTCTCGATATTGTGATGCCGGGAATTGATGGGTATGACGTTTTAATTCAGTTAAAAGAAAATCCGAGTACGCAAACGATCCCTGTCATTTTTATTTCAGCTAATACTAGCCATGATGATGAAGCTAAAGGGTTTGAATTAGGGGCGATGGATTATATTGCTAAACCATTTAGCACGGCTATCGTGCGTGCCCGGGTACGTAATCAGTTACTGATCAAACAAAAGAATGATTTGCTTGAAATGCTAGCGTCAATTGATGGTTTGACGGAGATCCCCAATCGTCGCTATTTAGATGAAAATCTTTCGCGAGAATGGCGCCGAAGTCGCCGTGCAGGTACGCCATTATCGGTGTTATTAATGGATATAGATCACTTCAAACGTTATAACGATTGTTATGGTCATCGTGCTGGGGATGATTGTCTCAAGCGAGTGGCACATGCGTTAGTTACTGCATGTGAACGTGGTAGTGACTTTGTTGCTCGCTATGGTGGAGAGGAGTTTGCCGCTGTATTACCTAATATCAATCAACAAGAAGCATTGGTGTTTGCTAATAAGCTTAGAAGTGCTGTAAATGCTCTCAAGATACCGCATAAAGCCTCACTTAATGCTGAGCACATTACCATTAGTATCGGTATTGCTACCACTGAGTTTGGCCAAGTGTATGCTGAGCATACCTTGCTTGAAGAAGCTGATCTTGGTTTATATGAGGCGAAAGATACTGGGCGGGACAGAATTGTTGCTCGAGTTATTGCCGCAAGTGGTAAAAGTGAGTCATTACTGTAACTAAAGAGTGAATGTTTGTTCACTCTTTAGTTGATTTGAGCTTAAATAGCGTTAAGAGAATTATAAATACTATCACCCACACCAATTAACTTGTCGTTTTTAAAGACAAGTGGCGTACATTCATCTTTTGTCATTTTTCCGTCAGAGTGGATGCTGTGCGTTGCATAGAATAATACTTGGTATACATCATCTTCTTTTTTTAATAACTCTGTAAATTCAGGGGTTTTTAATTGGCTTAAAACACTCTGATAGCTGGTATCTAACGCTAGTGATGCAATTTTTTCACGATTCGCTTGATGATGTTTTTCCCAGCTTGAATTATTACCGGCCCAATGACTTTCTGCTTCGCCGTCTGATACGGCAATCACGCAGCCGGTTAAAAAAGGAGCTGTTAGTGCGGCAATTAAAAGTACTTTTTTCATTATTTTATCCTGATACTAAATAGTGTTTATTAATTTTTTATTTAGTAGCAAAGAATCTGCCAATATTTTTACTTATTAAAAATCATATGGTTAGTTGTTTTTTGCAAGGTGGAAAACTGTATTTAACCACCTTGCATAGTGTTAAAGGCTAAAATTTAGTTTATTACACCAACCTATTTAAGCTTTCGCCTTGACTAAATGCACTGATATTTAGGCTCACCTGTTTCACTAAGCGAATAATTGACTCCTCGCTTGCCCATGCTATATGGGGAGTTAAAATTAAGTTGTCGCCACGATAAACGGCTAATGGGTTATTCTCTGCCGCAGGCTCTTTGGTTAATACATCAAATCCAGCTCCTGCTATTTGTTTATTAGTTAATGCCTGCGCTAACTGTGCTTCATTAACAATCCCACCGCGGGCAGTGTTAATTAAAATGGCGCTTGGTTTCATCATTGCCAGCTCTTCGCTGCCAATTAGATCTCGGCTTTCATCCGTTAATGGACAATGAATACTGATAATATCTGCATTCTTTATTGCCTGATAAAACTCCGTGCGGCCTTCTCTTGGCTTATCACCTTTGCGCTCACTGATGATCACATTTGCACCAAACGCCTTTGCAACATCAGCAACGGCTTTGCCAAGCGAGCCATAACCGATAATAGCGAAGGTTTTATCGCCAATATCATTAAAGCTATAATCCAAACGACAGAACATGTCGCTTTGTTGCCAAAGACCTTGTTGACAGTCAGCAATATAGCGGTGGGTGTTACCGAGTAAGTTGGTGATCAACGCAAAAGTATGTTGAACAACCGAAGGCGTTGAGTAGCCCGCAACATTAGTCACAGCAATACCAAACTCTTTAGCGGCTGCTAAATCAACATTGTTAGTGCCAGTTGCAGCTACACAGATAAGCTTCAACTCTGGAAGTTTTGCCAGCGTTTCACGATTAAGCACCACTTTATTGGTGATCAACACCTGAGCTCCGCTACTGTGAGCTAATACTTGTTCAGGGCTAGTTAGCGGATAGCTGGTGAAATTACCAAGCGTTTGAAAAGGCTCAAGTGATGTGCCTGCTAATGTGGCAGTATCGAGAAGGGTAATATTCATGCGCTTTCCTTATTAAATAAAATGATTTTAATGCTTGACCTTGGTGTGTACTCTAAGGTTTATACTAGGCATCAGTTGCTAAAACTCTTATTGGAGACACAGGTGAAAATAGGTGAGTTTGCTAATCAATTAGGTGTCTCTACAGATACCCTAAGATACTATGAAAAACATAATTTGTTAACGCCATCGAGTCGAACTGGGGCAGGTTACCGTGATTACGATGAAACCGCATTAAAACAAATGGAGTTTATTTTACGCGCTAAGAATGTTGGTTTTAGTTTGTCAGAGATCAAAGAATTATTGCAAATTAAGTTTAAAAAGCACCAGCACTCATGCCATGAAGTGAAAAATTTAACAATTCAAAAACGTGATTTAGTCGCAAAACGTATTGCTGAATTAACACGCTTTCATAAATCATTATCGATACTGGCTGACAGGTGCTGCGGCGGTGAAGAGCCTGCCGATAACTGTTCGATATTAACCACGTTGGAGGACATAGATGGACTTACTCAATAATTTTTGGCAGCTATTTCTATTATCAGCTCCTTGGCTAATGCTTGGCTTGCTCATTGCTGGGATATTAAATGTGTATTTACCGGCAAATTTCTTAAATACCCATTTAGGTAAAGAAGGTTTTTGGACCACAGTAAAAGCGGCTTTAATTGGCGCACCAATGCCTTTATGTTCGTGTGGTGTTATTCCTGCGGCGATAGGTCTCAGGCGAGCTGGCGCTTCAAAAAGTGCTACGACGGCGTTTTTAGTTTCAACGCCTGAAACAGGGGTTGATTCGGTGTCAGTATCGTATGTGTTATTAGGCCCATTTATGGCGATTATCCGCCCCATAGCCGCAATATGCAGTGCCATTGTGGCAGGTGTGTTAGTAGGGCGTGACACTGATAAGCAGCACCTAGAATTAGAGCCTGAAGTTAAAAGCAGTTGCTGCACCGCGAAAGCAGCAGCGTCAGAAACTAAAGCAAGTTGCTGCGCACCTAAACAGGTAGATCCAGAAATTAAAAGTAGTTGTTGCGCGTCAAAACCGACAGCGCCTACAGCTGAAACCAGTTGTTGCGATACATCAAGCGTTGCAGCGCCAAGCCAATGGCAAAAGATGCGCCAAGCACTGAGCTTTAGCTGTAACAAGCTATTATCCGATACTATGGTGTGGTTAATGATTGGTTTATTTTTTGCGGCATTAGTACAAACATATGTGCCAGAATCCTTTTTAACACAGTGGGGTAGCGGTATTCTCGCTATGTTAGTGGTGATATTGATCAGTATTCCTATGTATATTTGTGCCACCGCATCGACGCCTATTGCGGCTGGTTTGTTATTGAGTGGGGTATCTCCAGGGGCTGTATTAGTGTTTATGCTTGCAGGACCAGCCACAAATATTGCTACTTTAGGTGTTGTGGCTAATGAGCTTGGTAAACGTGCTGTTGCGGCTTATTTAACTGGCGTCATCGGTGTTGCATTATGCTTTGGTTTTTTAACTGATTATTTAGTAACTGAGTTTGGTTTTGTTGTTACCCCATTATTAGGTGAAGAACATGAAGTGTTGCCACACTGGTTAAGTTTTATTTGCGGAGTAATTTTAATCATACTGATGTTGCGTCTAGTTGCGATAGCATGGCAAAAAAAACGTCAAGTAACTGGTAAGAGCATTGCGTAATTAAGTGTTCTATAAGTACTTTCAAGAGCGCATCTCAGTTTGCACTAAAATGCAATAGTGTGAGTTAGTTCGCATTTTAGTTTGCCTGAGTTATAATCGGGAGCATAATATAAACGGTACGTATTTTACGTGCCGTTTTTTTAACTTTATAGAAGCAGTAATGAGTGAATTAGTGGATAAGTACGCCGATATAAGACCTTACAACGACGACGAAGTAGCTGACTCAGTTGCTCGTTTGATTGCAGATAACGCATTTATTGATGTATTAGCAAAATATAATTTGCCGCGCTTTATATCCTCGGTGCCATTTTTTGCGCGTTTTTTAGTTCGCCGCCAACTACAAAAAAAATGGGGGGCTGTTAACTCTGTTGAACAAGTACAGCAAGAGGTGGCCAAGTATTTAGCATTATTAGTGAAGCGCACTACCTCAGAAGTTACTTTTTCTGGGTTAGAGCAACTGGATCCAAAACAAGCGTATTTATTTATCTCAAATCATCGCGATATCGTACTTGATCCTGCATTAGTGAATTGGGGATTGTTTAGCCATAATATGAAAACAGTGCGTATCGCTATAGGCGATAACCTACTGCAGATCCCTTATATTACGGAGTTAATGCGTCTTAATAAGAGTTTTATTGTTAAGCGCTCAGCTAAAGCACCTAAAGAGATGCTCAAAGCATTATCACAACTTTCAGCGTATATCTATGATTCACTTGCTGGTGGTCATTCTATTTGGATTGCGCAAAAAGAAGGTCGTGCAAAAGATGGTTTTGATCAAACCGATCCAGCGTTACTGAAAATGTTGCAATTAAATGGCCGCAAACAAAAGAAAGAGTTTTCTGAATACGTACGTGAGCTAAAAATTGTGCCGGTATCAATTTCTTATCAATATGAGCCGTGTGCAATTGCGAAAGCGAAGGAGTTGTACCATAGGCAACATCATGGTCAGTATGTAAAATCGGCCGGTGAAGATATTGCCAGTATTGTTGAAGGCTTTAGTGCCGCCAAAGGACATGTTCATTTAGCGTTTGGCCAGCCAATTGAAACAGGCTGTGAGTCGCCTGAACAGTTAGCAAAAACCATCGATGAACAAATCATTGACTCATTCTTTTTACACCCAGGTAATTATATTGCCGGTGGTTGTAAGCAAGCTGTCATTGATAAAGCAGACGCACAGTCATTTGAGCAACGCATGGCGCATGTCCCGGATGAGTTAAAGCCCTTGGTGTTAGCTATGTATGCAAAGCCTTTTCATCGTAAAGCTGAGTACAACAGTAAAGAACACGAACAATAAAATTAACCAAGGTTCAGGTTCAATAGATTTAAAACCGTAATTAAGTTACGGTTTTTTTTCGTTTAAAAAACGGGCTATACTCAAAACACGCTTTATTGACTGATGCTGGCTATGCAACAAATTGAAATTTTTGAAATTCCAAGCCCTTGCAAAGGCATTTGTGAGGTGAATAACCGCGGCTATTGCAAAGGCTGCTATCGCAGCCGCGAAGAACGGTTTGGCTGGAATTCATTTTCAAATGTTGAAAAAAAACATGTCATCAGTTTATGCCAACAGCGCTATAAGCGTTACTTACAAAAACGCAGAGCGCTTACTGAACAAGCCGCTTCACCTAAGCAGGAAGATTTTGGTTTCTAATCAAGATTATATTTAGCTTTGAGCAATCTGATGGTGCCGTTTTCATTTAGTTTATGCAGTTGTTCTTCGAGTTTAGGTATTAACGCACGATGGCGAGAATGCAAAAAGTGAAAGCTTTGGATCGGCGCAAGTAGCTCAATTTGAAATTTATTAACATCAAACTGAGGGTGCTTCGTCGATAATAAAAAATCGAGCAGTAATACCCCTTGTACTTTTTGTTGAGTGAGTAGATTGAGCTGTGCAGTAACACTTTTCACTTTAATTATATCCCCCATAAATGGGTGCTCGTCTAAGTAATTTTGTGCTGCAGGGTAGCCAACTTGAATGGCGATACTGTTAATTTGTTCAAATGTACATTGCTGGCAGTTTTTTAAAAGTACTAGATTAAATTCAAACAGTGGGAAGTTTACTGCATGTAAGTTTGTGTATTGTTGGCTGATTGTTGAAACGCGCCCTAATTGACCATCAAGAGTACCATTATTGGCAGCAGATAAAGCGCTTTGGTGGTTAAAGTCAATAATATGTACTTCATAACCAAGTTCGTTATAAGCAAGGGTCATTAACTCAATAACATAGCTGGCTTGCGGCGTGTCTGCCGGGCGATTAAATAGCATATGTTGGTTTTTTGCAACACTACCAAATGGTGCAAGCAAACTGCATACTATGATGTATTGGAAGAAATATTTAATCACATCGTTTCCATATTGGGACGAAAAACGCCTTCAATCTACGTTTAAAAGCTAAAAAGCGCAAGTTTAGCCGAGACTCTTTTATTTATACCCACCCCCCCTGGATGCAGAATTCTGCGTTTCACAGGGCTTAATATCAAGGCGTAACTTTGCATCTTGCCTAAATTGCCTTTTATTCCAACGGCGCTCACATCTTAAGGTGGTTTGGGTATAGTTGTTTGTTATACTTTAGGTATTAATATGAACAGTGATAACAGGTAATTTATGTCGTTTAATTTATGTTTACTGCCGCGTGAGCAAAAATATCAAATACAGCTCGATTACGAGGCGTCATTTTGGGCTTATCAAATAAAGCGCGGTAAAACTACTCGTGAGCAAATATATAATACTATTCATAACCGTCCGGTTGCAGAGCAAATGTTTTTAAAACAACAGTTTGAACAGTATTTAGCAACGATGCAAAGTTGATGGACACTCTACGTTTTGAGCGTTTAGAGGCGATTAAAACACCCTTAGTTAATAAGTTTTACAGTCAATATAATGCCCGTGGCCGAGCAACCAAAGGTGATCAAGTATGGGTTGCCTACCATGACTTGATTATTGTCGCTGCATGTCGAATTCAACATCGTGACGGTTATTTATTCTTATCAACTGTGCTGGTTGCACCAAATAGACGCCGTCAAGGGCTCGCAAAGCAACTACTAAAGCATGTCTTGTCTAATCAAAACTCACTCGTTTATACGTTTGCTTACGTAGAATTAGCTGATTTTTATCAATCAATAGGCTTTAACTTTGTGCTAACATTACCAACACCTTTGGATACATTGTTTGCTGTTTATCAACAACGCAAAATAGTGGCCATGCAGTATTAATTTGTTCAACAAAGACGTGGAAATTTAAATGGCTAAATGGTTTAAGGCTTGTATTTTATGTTGGTTAGCCGCCTGTGCAGTTGCTAGCCAATTTTCTTTAGCACAGGTAAAACGTTTATCGCCCAGTGAAGGTTTGTCACAAAGCTATGTAAGTAATATGCTAATCGATAACAGTGGCTATTTATGGCTCGCGACAGAAGGTGGCTTGAATCGTTACGACGGCTATCAAGTTGTGCACATAGCGGGGCCTAATGGCGAGTTAGATGAAGCGATAATTGATGTTATTTATCAAGACCCTGCAGGTTATATTTGGATTTCTTCATTAGTTGCTGGGCTGTTTCGTTATGATCCTAGTACTGATAGTTACCAGCAGTTTCTATCAAAACCTATAAGTGAAGAGCAAGTCTTAAGTCAGTCTGTATTTACTATGCTCGCAACTGATGACAAGTCATTATGGATAGGACGGGGCTGGGATTTTGCTCGTCTTGATTTAGCCACGGGGCAGATTGAAACAATCTTTGAATTACCCGAAGAGCGTACTCGCGGTACAATGATCCGTAATTTATTACATTATAAAGATTATATTTTTATCGCGGCCAGTAGCGGTGCTTATGTTTATCATATCTCGACGGGGCAATATCGAAAGTTAGAGCACTTAAGTAAAGAGCCTGAGCATGCCTATCAAAATTATGTAAAGTCACTAGCCATTGGCGAAAATGAACAATTGTATGTGGGGGCAGTACGCGGCTTGTATCAAGTTGATATTAGTGATTTACCTACTATGTTTGAACGCCCAGATATCCCTTTTACAAATAAAACTATTCTTGCCGATCTTAATGTTTGGAAAATAATTAATGAACACGGCACTCTTGAACTTGGTACAGATAAGGGTTTATTCAAATTAAATTTAACTACTGGCGAACTCATTAAAAACAAAAGGCTAGAAGAAAGTAAATACTCACTTTCAGATTCAAGTATTCTCGATATCGTAAAAGATAAAAATGGTGCTATGTGGGCTGCCACAAAAAGTGATGGGGCATTTTATTTACCTTATGACAATTATCATTTTGAAAATGTGAATGCCAGTATGCTGACTGGTGATGGGCTGTCACATCCTTCTATTTGGGGGATAACCGAGTTTGAAAACAAGCTCTGGTTAGCGACTCATAATGGCTTAACTGCAGTTGATTTAAAAACTAATCAAGGACAGGTATTTTTAAAAGACTATTTAGCAGATTTATTTACCACTGAGTTTAATGTTTATAAAATCACTCCCTACAAGAATAGGCTATGGCTGCATACTAATCGCGGTATATTCAGCTTTGATCCACAGAGTCATGAAGTTTTTCCTGCTAAAACGGCCGATCCTAGTCAACAACATCTGATCACAGGCTGGGTACATGGTTCCACCTTAATGCCCACTGGTGACTTATTTTATGTTCATTCCGATCATGGCATGTTTGTTTATAATGTTGATAGTCAAATAATAACTCCTTTAGGTGGTGAGTTTGAAAGTTTTGAACCGTTTTTGGCTTACGGTTTCTTTCCGCCATTATCTACCAAACCTGAATCACCGCTGTTTTTTAATGCTGGGGTGTTATATCAGGTTGATCCAAATACGTTTGCTTTGACAAAAATTTATACTGTTCCTGAGCAGCATGAAAATCTTGCTGTGAACGTGATGTCTTATGTTGTTGATAATAATAATGTGCTGTGGATCAGCTTATCTAACTTTGGGCTAATTGGCCTCGATGCAACGACCTACCAGTTACTTTATACCATCGACTTAGATAAAAATAAGCTCGGCACTTTAATGTATGACATGGTATTAGATGATACGGGCATGATTTGGATGAGTAGTCATAAAGGTATTTGGCGACTAAACCCTGAGAATAAGCACTTTCAACAATTTACGACTTCAGAAGGCTTGGCCTCTACAGAGTTTAACAGTGGTGCAGTTACGCGTTTAAAAACCGGACAAATAGTGTATGGCACATTAAAGGGGTTTACATACTTTTATCCAAATGATAATCACCCCAAACATGGCTTAATTGATCACGTTAATATCACCAGTATTGATTTAATGTCGCGTGAATTGTCGACTGATCTCAAACAACCGATCAAAAAAATTGTTTTAGAACATGATGATATTGGTCTTGAAGTGGCTTTTTCGGCGATGGCATTTAACTATCAAGAACGTATTATTTACGAATACCAACTCTCAGATGGGCAGAAGTCTTACACTCGTAATAATAATCGAGTGCTGTTTCCAAAATTAAATCCCGGTCGATATCAATTAAAAGTTTGGGCGACAGATCCAATGACTGGAGATTACACTGCACCGGCCGTGCTGGATATTGTGGTTAAGTATCCACTATGGCGAGCACCTCAATTTATGGTGCTTTATGCGTTAGTGTTTTTTGTCTTAATTGCCAGTTGGGTTATGCGTCGTAACCGGATCCAGCAGCTATTGCTTGCAGCTCATAGAGAAAGTCAAGAAAGTGAAGCGCGCTTAAAGCTAGCCTTAGAGGGGAGTCGTTCAGGGGTATGGGACTGGCATTCCAGCAGTCCAATCATTTATCAACCACGACTTAAAAATGAACTCGGCTATGATGTTGAATCGGTTAATTTGGATGATTATTTAGCTAAAATTCATCCTAAAGATAAACAAAATTTTCGTATCGAGTGGTTAGAGTTTTTATCAACAGAAAAGGGGTACTTTAATTGTACTTATCGACTACGTCATAAATCAGGGCATTGGCGCTGGTATAAAGATTTTGGCAAAGTCGTTGCGTGGCAAGGTACTACACCGGACAAAGTAGCTGGCACTTACACTAATATGACACGTGAATTAGTGTTTGAAGAGCGTGCGCGCTTATTTGGTGCTGCGTTTGAGCAAACCCGCGACTGGGTATTTATTTTAGATAAAAGTTTACGAATTTTAGCGACCAACAAAGCATTACAAAGTGCATTTGATTTCCCGGTTGAGTATCGTTCTAGTTGTTCATTACATTTAGGGCTAAGCCGCAGTGTTCGCGTTAATTACTTACGGGTTATGAAAGAATTACAAGTCGGTGAGCATTTTTCTGCTGAAGATACCGTATATCTTGCCAATGGCGAGCCGCGCCATGTGTTGATCAAGGTGAGTGCCGTTGCTGATTCTGAGCAACGCTTAGAAAGTTACGTTGTGATTTTAACTGATATAAATGCGCAAAAGCTGGCAGAGAATGAATTGTTTGTATTAGCAAATTACGACAGCTTAACCGGCTTACCAAATCGCACTTTATTTAATGACCGAGTTGAGCATGCGCTTGAGCAAGCCAAAGCCCAAAATACAAAAGCTGCACTGCTTAATATTAATATTAAGCGCTTTAAATATTTTAATGACTCGCTAGGGCATGAAGCTGCTGATGAGATCATAAAAGCAGTGGCTCTAAGGTTGAAATCGCGTTTGCAAGCCAAAGATAGTGTTGCTCGTTTCAGTGGCGACGAATTTATGCTGCTAGTCGAAGGTATTCAACAAATCGAAGAGGTGGTTTTATTATGTGTTAAATTGATGGCTAGTATGAATGACAATATTATCATTCATGATCAGGCCATTAGTATCAGTTTAAGCATTGGTGTTGCTATGGCTCCCGATGATGCGCTCAATGCGAAGGATTTAATAAAAGCCGCTGATATAGCACTTTATCATTCTAAAAAGAGCTTGGAAGGCTGTTATCAATTTTACAAGCAAGAAATGAATCAACATGTGCAGCGCGCCTTACACTTGGAATCGCAATTAACCCAAGCCTATCAGAACTGCGAATTTTGTAATCATTACCAAGTCATTGTTAATGCTAAAACTCACCAAGCAGATGGGCTTGAAGTATTGCTGCGTTGGCCGGAAAACACCACTTATAAACCACAAGAGTTTGCACTTGCGGCAGAGAGTGTTGGTTTGATCACCAAGATTATGCTGCAAACCTTGGCTAGAGCATTGATAGAGCTGAAACAGTGGCAACAGCAAAGACCTGACTTATATGTATCTATTAATCTTTCGGCATTGGATTTTGAATATAAATCGTTAGTTGAAGAGATCCGCGCAGCATTGGTTTCTGCAGATGTGTCGGCCAGCTCAGTGGTGTTTGAAATTACAGAGTCCGTGTTGATGCATGATTCTTCACAAGCTCTAGCGAGTATGTCGAAATTGAAGCAGTTAGGTTGTCGTTTATATATGGATGATTTTGGTACTGGCTATGCGTCTTTAACATATTTAAAGCGTTTTCCTATCGATGTGCTAAAAATTGACCGTAGTTTTGTGACTGATATTGGTATAGATAGCGATGATGAAGCGATTATTGAGTCAACGCTGGCATTAGCAAAAAGCTTAGGTAAAGAATGTGTTGCTGAAGGGGTTGAAACGGCGCAACAGCTGACCTTTTTACGCAACTTAGGCTGTAATTTATTTCAAGGATACTTGTTTAGTAAACCAATTCCAGGTGATGATGTAAGTGCATTATTAAGCAAAGATTGGCGTTCATTGTTTAACGAAGAGTAATAACCTTGTTGAGAACCAACACCATAATCTAATTAATTGTGGTGTTGGCAACAAAGCTTGAACTTAAGCTTTGCTAGTCTTGGCGTTCACCACAGTGACGGCAATAAAGATTTTTAGTACGTGCACTTAGTTGAGATTTAATTGCTTTATTTGCTTCTTGTTTACTCAGGCCAAGCTTACAACGTAAGTGTTCTAAATGCTCTAGCTGATCATCATCTAGCTTACCGTCATGAAGGCATTCATGCACGGCATCACAAAAAAGTACGCGACGTTTGCGTAATTGCTCTGAGAAACTTGAAGCAAGTAAACCTGTCGGAATAGCCACCATCCCCATACTGAGTAGTGTTATTACACCGCCAAAAATACGGCCTAATGGTGTTACGGGCACAACATCGCCGTAGCCTACCGTTGTTAGGGTTGCCATTGCCCACCACATTGCCGCAGGAATGGAGCCAAATTTATCTGGCTGAACATCATGTTCAATTAAATAAATGCCACAAGAGGCTAAAATGAGCACCACGGCCATGATAAAAAATGCAGCGATAAGTGAACCACTTTCTTCTCGGAATGATTGCAATAGTAGCTGCATAGCCCGTGAGTAGCGGGTCAGTTTAAAGATCCTGAGCAGCCTAAATACCCTTAAGAAACGTAAATCAAACGTGATAAACATCATCAGTAGTGTTGGTAAAATAGCTAATAAATCTATGATAGCGAGCGGGGAAATTAAGTACTTTAAGCGGCGTTTAAAGTCACTGCACTCTAAGCTTTTGTATTCTACGCGGTCAACGCATGACCAAAAACGTAATAAATATTCGACAGCAAATATACTCACCGAGCCGATCTCGAGTATTAAAAATGCCTGTTTATAGTGATGAGCTAGAGTAACGACAGATTCAAGGACAATCGCAATCACATTAACCATTATCAGCGTTATTAAAAATATGTCGATGATGTGGCCGATTTGGCGATATTCACCATTGCCCTCGAGTAGTAAAGCTGTGCGTTGTCGTAAGTTTTTCAAGTTCTTATCCGTGTTTATTTATTGAGATTAAGTACCATGTTAATGCTGCCTTCTTCAAAATCACGACTGATCTTAAAACCTAACTTACGGGCTAATTCAATCATACCGGTGTTTTCTGGTAGGGTGATACCTTCAATAAATTGTACCCCTTGGCTGCGGCAATACTCAATGGCTGCTCGCATTAACAAACCACCTAAGCCAAGCCCTTGGCAGTTTGAACGTACCACAATAGCAAATTCGGCATGGAGTTTGTCAGGATCCATTAATACCCGAGAGACACCAAGCGTTGCGTTGTCTTGCGTGATAATAAAGGCCATTTCACGATCGTAATCAATCTGCGTCATTTTCGCGAGTTGATCATGGTTAAATTGTGGCAACTCACCAAAGAAACGTTTGTAGCGATCTTCTTTTGTAAGTGATTGATCAAACTCTTGATGGGCTTGTTCATCTTCAGGTTTTATGGGTCGCAGTGTCGCTTGAGTATTATTTTTGAGCGTTACTTGCTTAACCAATTCAATTGGATAAGGGCGGATTGATAAGCGCTTACGGTGCGACTGTATTTGGTAGCGGCTTAAAGTCATGGTGGCATCGAGGACTAAGAATTGTCCGTTACTGGCTAAAATCGGGTTTAGCTCTACAGAAGTGATATCAGGTTGATCAATCACTAACTGCGAAATACGGGTCAGTAGCGCACAGAGGCGATACTTATCGACTTTTTCTGGTAGTACTCGGTCTTTGAGTACGCCTTTATCATGAGCTGCGGCAATTAAGTATTTTGCTAAGTTCATATTTAATGGCGGCAAAGCGACCGCTGCTTGAGCAAATTCAAGGCCAGTGCCGGCTTCCCCAAGTAAAATAACCGGGCCAAAATTTGGCTCTGTTTTGATGGCGATACGCAGTTCATTTGCGCCTGCACGGGGGGCCATTTTTTGTAATGAAAAACCTTCAATGATGGCGTCGGGATAGGTGTTTTTAATCCGTAACAGCATTGCAAAGGCGGTTTGCTCAACTTCTTGGGCATCATTTAGGTTAAGCACTACGCCACCGACTTCAGATTTAGATGGGATGCTAGGGCTTATCAGTTTCAATGCAACAGGAAAACCTAACTCGATAGCTTGCTCTTTCGCTTCTGTTGGTGTGTATGCTACTTCAGTTTGAATACATTCAACTCCGTAGTGAGCCAGTATTTGACTCGCTTGATGGGTTGATAAGTAGCTTTGCTGCTCTGCTAAAAATTCATTAACGATGGCTTTTGCGGCTTGTTTATTAATTTTTGCATCGTCTGTATTTGATTCCGGAGTTTGTGTAAGGTGTTTTTGGTTGCGGCGATAACTGACTAAGTGCATAAAGGCACGAACGGCGCCCTCTGGTGTGCGATAAGTCGGAATACCGTAGTTACTACACAAGCGACGTGCAGCATAGGCGGCATCTTCACCCATAAAGTTTGTGATCACATAAGGACGTGCCATTTTCGGTAGCTTATTGAGCGTCTGTGCAATGATCAACGCATAATCTTCGCTAGGTGCCAGTGCTGATGGCGTGTGAATGATCAGTAAGTTCTTCACTTCTTTTGCGTGCAGTAAAATTTCTAGCGCTTGCTGGTAGCGCGCGGGGGCTGAATCACCAAAAATATCCACCGGGTTAGAGGTCATATCTGACTGTGGGATCACCTTGTTTAACGCGCAGCGTGTTTCTTCGCTTAGTTGCGTAAGCTTGCCGGAACTTTGCAATAGGCTATCAACGGCCATAACACCAGGACCGCCGCCATTGGTTAAAATAGTTAGTTGCTCTACTTTTAATAGCTTAGGGTGCATGGCAAGGGTTTGTGTGGCAGCGAACAGCTCTGTGAGATCATTTACTCGTAGCATACCAGCGCGTTGAAATAGCGCATCATATACAGCATCTGAACTTTGTTTTCCGCCGGTGTGAATTTCTGCCGCGAGTGCTCCTGCGGCTGTTTTGCCGGTTTTAATGGCGATCACTGGTTTACTAAACGCGGCAGCGCGAGCGGCGGAAATAAAGTTACGTATGTTTTCGATATTATCAATATAGAGCAAAATAGCTTTAGTTTTGGCATCGCGACCTAGAAAGTCTAACAACTCAGCAAAATCAATATCTAAACAATCTCCCATAGATACAAAATAAGAAAAACCAATTTCTTTATTTTTAGCCCAATCTAAAATGGTTGAACATACCGCTGCTGATTGCGATACAAAGGCTATTTTTCCTTCGCTGGCAACAGTGTGAGAAAAGCTCGCATTAAGGCCAATATGGGGGATCAGTAAACCCAAACAATTGGGGCCTAGTAGTGATACTTTGGCTTTTTTTGCTGCATCTTGCAGTGCTATTTTTTGTTCATAATTAAGTCCTGCCGCAATCACTACGGCATTTTTACAACCAAATTCACCTAATTCAGCAATAATTGTCTGCAATGTGTGCTTGTTTGTGCAGATCACCGCAAGGTCGGGAACTTTCGGTAGGGAAGCAATTGATGGGTAGGCTAGTACGCCATGTACGGCGCTGTGTGTTGGGCTTACTGGCATTATCGGGCCGTTAAATCCGCCTTGTAATAAGTTACGCATTACCACAAACCCTGCCCGAGAAACATTATTAGAGGCACCAATTACGGCAACTGATGTAGGGTTAAAAAACTGACTAATGCGTTTTACACTCATGGCCTATCCTTGCTGGTTGTATGTTTTCTTGCGAGGTGATGCAAGAGAATCTTTTTGCTAACGACACTCGCATCTTGAGGTGGTTTGGGTATATGCTCAATGTAACCTGTTTAGGTCAATTTTTCGAGTCTATATACCCATAAATTAATGATTAATATCAAAGGAACGTAAATGAATAAGCCAAATGGATATTACCAATTACTTGGCGCTGCCGTATTAAGCATCGCTATTTTAGGTTGTGGTTGGATTTTAAAATCAGCGGCACTTGATGTAAAAAATATGGAGCGCACAGTTGAAGTTAAAGGACTTGCTGAGCGTGAAGTTGTAGCTGATACCGTTATCTGGCCTGTGCAATTTAGTGATGCAGATAATAATTTAGAAAAGCTGGTTGAGCGGGTTGAGCAAAAAAGCACTGCCGTAGTCGCCTTTTTGAAGCTACATGGTTTTGATGATCAAGAAATAAGCTTGAGTAAACAATCAATCGTTGATAAACAAGCGCGCGAATATGGCGCTGAGAATCAGCAATTTCGTTATATTGCCCGTGCTAATATCACTGTGTATTCACAGCAACCTGATAAAGTACAAAATGCTTTAACAAAGGTGGGGCAGTTGGCAAAGCAAGGTATTGCAATTGTACAAGATAATTATGAAACCCGAGTTGAATACATGTTTACTGGCTTAAATGATATCAAGCCAGAAATGGTGCAAGAGGCCACTGAGAAAGCCCGTGAAGTTGCTCTTAAGTTTGCCAAAGATTCACAATCTAAGCTTGGTAAAATCCGCACTGCAAGACAAGGGCAATTCAGTATTATTGACCGAGATTCAAACACCCCACAAATAAAAAAAGTACGAGTTGTAACCAGTGTAGAATATTACTTGTCAGATTAATTTCATTTATTTTGTACAAGGTAGCGCTCAACTTGCGCTGTTTTACAGCGTAAGTAAGCACCGCAGAGGAGTATTTTATCTTCGCTGAGTTGCCCAGTTATTGAATGGCTTAATGTGAGTAATGCTTTTAAGAAAGCGGCGGTATTTATATTGCCTTTATTTTGTTTTAGCTCAACTTCCATTAATGCTAATAACGCTGAAAATTCATGTTTAGGTAAAGAGTGCTGATTAGGATTACTTGCTATATAGCTTGCAACTGGGGTGAGCCCTACATTATTAATTTGTGCTAATGCTTGCAGTAAATTTTCGTTACTTTCAAAGAGCATCAATGAACGAACATAATTAAACGGTAATTTAGTATTATCAGATTCGCTGAATAAGCTGTGTAAGACATTTTTTTGCTGTTGGTTTTGCTGCGTAAAACCATGATTAAACTTTAACCCCGGAGTAAAAAAGCTTAGCTGATCGATGTTATTTAACTGGTTTATCATGGCAGTTGGTAGTGAGTGTTGGGTTAGTATCCGTGTGGCAATATTTTGTAAGTAAGCATATTTTACGCTCATTCGTTGGGCGCTTTCATACAAATGCAGTAATTGCAGCGTTTGCTGTGTGTCAGATAAGCGCACAAATGAATCAACAATGGCTGGTAACTGATGCTGTTGCATTTGTTGGTTTAGTTGGTTAATACAGGCGTCCATTGTTGCTCTCTTCTTCGTTTTATCAATCTATCCTAGCCTAACGCCTTCACTGGTCAAGTGTTTCTCAATAATATGGGCAATAAAAAAGGCCGCGAGTGCGACCTTTGAATTTGTTATATAGCCGAGCTGGTTACATGGCTAATTTACTTTCAACCCATTGATCAACAAAGCTCTCAAGTACGTTAAGTGGCACTGCGCCATTTTTAAGTACAACATCGTGGAATTGGCGAATATCAAACTTATCACCAAGTTTCACTTTCGCAGCTTCTCTTAGTTCTAAAATCTTCAGCATGCCCACTTTATAAGCCGTTGCTTGCGAAGGCATTACAATGTGACGCTCCACCATTTTAACGCCGTCTGACGTGGCATTTGGTGTGTTATTCACGTAGTAATCAATACCTTGTTGACGAGTCCACTTCATTTCGTGGATACCGGTATCTACAACTAAGCGACATGCGCGCCATAGCTCCATTGATAAGCGACCAAAGTCAGAATAAGGGTCTTCATATAAGCCCATTTCTTTTGGTAGTAATTCAGAGTATAAACCCCAGCCTTCAATGTAGGCAGTGTAACCACCAAATTTACGGAACTTAGGTACGCCTTCAAGCTCTTGCGAAATGGCAATTTGCATGTGGTGACCCGGAATACCTTCGTGGTAAGCCAGCGCTTCCATTTGGTAAGTTGGCATTGCTTCCATATCATAAAGGTTGGCGTAGTAAATACCTGGGCGCGAGCCATCCGGTGCAGGCTGTTGATAAAATGCTTTACCTGCTGCTTTTTCACGGAATGCTTCGACACGCTTCACGATCATGTCTGCTTTTGGCTTTACAATGAATAGTTCGTCTAAGCGTGATTTCATGTTGTCGATCAGTGCAGTCGCTTCATCGAGGTATTGCTGCTTACCGGCTTCAGTATTTGGTAAGTAAAACTGCTTATCGGTTTTCATAAACTGCATAAACGCTTTTAAATCGCCTTTAAAGCCGACTTTTTCTTTGATTTCGCGCATTTCATCATGAATACGTGAAACCTCAGCTAAACCAATGCTGTGAATTTCTTTCGCGGTTAAATCTGTGGTAGTAGTACGCGCTAAGGCATTATTATAAAACGCTTCGCCGTCAGGGAACTTCCAGGCACCATCGCGATCATCAGCACGCTTTTCAAGCTGCGCTAAATAATTAATTAGCTTAGAATAAGATGGCTTAACAGCGGCTTTTAGGGCTTTTTCAGCATCTGTGATTAGCGCGTCTTTATCAGCTTGAGCGATTTCAAGAGCTGTAACTTTACGTTTAAAGTCAGCTAGTAAAGTTGAGTCTTCACCCGCTTCAAACGGCGCACCGTGAATGATGTTTTTGCTTGAATCAATCACATGTGGGAACACAAACTTCGGGGCGATAATGCCTTTATCAGCACGTACATCTAAGTCTTTGATCAATTGATCTATTACGGTTGTTACACCATTTAAACGTGAGATATACGCTTTTGCATCAGCCACATCAGTAATTTGATGTTGGTTGATTAAAAATGCTGGGATCATCGAGTGAGTACCAAACATTTGGTTTACAGGGTAGTTGTGGTAACGCCATTTAAAGTCGGCAATGCTTTCTTCAAGCTCTTGTTTTTTTAGGTCATAACTTACTTTTGTGGTGTCATCTAGCAAGTCACGGTTAATCGCATTTAGGGCAACTAAATCATCTTTGGTTTGTTGATGATCTTTTTGCACGCGAGCTTCGCTGCCGTCATCCCATTTGTCATAATCTTTTTTGATACCCATATAAGTTTGGTAAACCGGGCTGCTCATTACATCGCGGTTGAAGGTATCTTCGAAAAATGCATTGGCTTTGTCTATTTCACTTTGCACAGGCTGTGATTGTACAACGGGTGTGCTTGATTGCTCAGGTGTTTGCTGGCAACCACCTAGCAGTGCAATACTCACTGCGGCGGCGATAAAGGTAAGTTTACGCATGTTTTCCCTTTTGTTGTTAGAAACCATTACAGGTTATTAGTTATTATTAAAATGAAGTAATCACCAGAGGTAATTACACAAATAATTCTAGCAGGTCGTTTAAAAAACGATGACCTTTTTGGCTTACTTGCCAATGGTTATCCGTTTGTATGAGCAACCCCTTTACTACTGCTTGTTGTAGTGCCTTGGCTTGGCTTTGCAGTGGTAATTGCGTTAATGCAGTAAAGTCATTGATTGGGCATGGTTCAAATAACCGCAAGCGATTCATAAAAAATTCAAACGGTAAGTCTAGTTGTTCAACTCGCCATTGTTTAAATAAATAGGGCTTCGCTAGATCCATATATCCGCGTGGATGCTTTACTTTTTCAGTTCGGGTAATGATGCCTGTTTTAGCGTCAGTTACCTTAGCATGGGCACCACAGCCTATGCCTAAATAGTCGCCGAAGCGCCAATAATTTAGGTTGTGTTGGCATTGGTAACCTGGTTTTGCGTAGCCTGATATTTCATATTGCTGGTAGCCTGCTGCTGCAAGCAGTGCTTGGCCTTGCTCCTGAATATCCCACAAAATGTCATCCGCTGGCAAAGTCGGTGGCTTAGAAGCAAATTGGGTATTGGCTTCAATTGTCAGTTGATACCACGAGATATGAGGCGGATTTAAGGCTATCACTTTTTTCAAATCACTCAGCGCATCATCTAATGATTGGCCAGGCAAGCCGTGCATCAAATCAAGGTTAAAGCTCGTTAGGCCCGCGTCATGGGCTTGCTGTGCGGCATACGTTGCTTCATCTGCACCGTGAATTCGTCCCAATGCTTTGAGCTTATCGTTTTGCATGCTTTGCACACCGATTGAGATACGATTAATTCCCGCTGCGACGTATTCTTTAAAACGGCCAGTTTCCACGGTGCCGGGGTTGGCCTCTAAGGTAATTTCGCAGTGTTCACTCAGACCAATTAATTGCTCAACAGCGCTTAGCAATGTTACATAGGCATCACCTGTTAATAGACTAGGTGTGCCGCCACCAATAAAGATGGAGTGAATTTTTCGCCCTTGCACTAAGTGTAAGTCGGTTTTTAAATCATCAATGAGATGTTGTACATATTCCTTTTCAGGAATATCGCCTTTTTGACCGTGACTATTAAAGTCACAATAAGGGCATTTTTGCACGCACCAAGGCACGTGCACGTATAAGCTTAACGGTGGTAAATTCACAGGCCGCCTTTGAGCTTAAGCTCAGTTAGTAAGCGCTGTAATGCTGTGCCACGATGGCTAACAGCATTTTTTTGTTCTTTAGTCAGCTGAGCGCTGGTGCACTTAAGTTCTGGAACATAAAATACGGGATCATAACCAAAGCCACCTTGACCGTCTTGGCTTTGTGTTATCTGACCTTCCCAGCTCGCACTGCAAATTAGTGGGGTAGGGTCATCGGCGTGGCGCATTAATACTAATACACACCAAAATCGTGCGCTGCGGTTAGGGTTATCAGCAAGTTCGTTTAATAGTTTATCTATATTATCTTGATCGCTGGCTTGTTCTCCAGCAAAACGTGCAGAGTAAACTCCTGGTGCACCGTTTAACCCATCTACCTCTAAACCGGAGTCATCGGCTATGGCTGGTAAGCCGGTTTCTTTTGCTGCATGGCGGGCTTTAATAATGGCATTTTCAACAAAGGTGGTGCCAGTTTCGGCGACTGCTGACACGTTAAAATCGCTTTGTGGTACGACGTTTATTTCAAGCGGGCTTAGCATCTGTGCTAATTCATTGACCTTTCCTTGGTTACCTGTGGCTAAAACTAAGGTTTTTTTCATGGTTTAATCTACATAAAATTTTTGCTGGAATTGCAGCTTTTGAAATTGGTTAGCTTGTTGTATTTCAACTTCAAAGCGAAGAATTTCTTCATTGGTAAAATCAACTTGTGCAAGATAGTAAATCGAGTCGCCTTCAATGACTTCTTTAAAATCTAAGGTTTGTTTATTGCCGAGTAAATTTCTAGCTGTACCTTTAAGAGTGGCTGTTTGCGCTGTTGCATCGGCATTATTTTTCAAAATTGAAATATTAACAATCCCTTTGTAACCACTACGCTCTAGACCGTAAGCTTTGGCTATTTGTGGTTGAACAAACGTAGATGGGAAAGCAATATAGTGCACTTGCCATGGGCCAAGCTCTTTATATTGCGCACCTTGCATTTTCTCACTGTGAGCGCTAAATGTAATACCAGCTAATGCAAAGAATAAAATACTCACTATTTTTTTCATAGGAAGCTCTTAAGTAAGAGGCCTAAATTTATAGGCCTCGGTGTGAAGAATGAGATTAACGGATTAAATCCATAAACAAAAATTGGGCAAATTGTAGTGCAATAATTAGCACTAAAATTGATAAATCTAAACCACCAAGTGGCGGTAATACTTTACGAATAGGTCTAAGCATTGGCTCTGTTAATTGGTGGAAAACAGCTTCGATAGGGTTATTGCCTTGGCTAACCCAGCTCAATAAGGCGCGGATAACTAACACCCAAAACAGCAAGTTTAGACCTTCTTTAACTACTGTTACTAGGGCATTAAAGAGTACGAAGCCCACCTCCCAAGTTGCGCCCACTAAAAAGATCAACGCAGTAATTTTTGCCGCAGCGACAATGAACGCCAGCAATAATGAGGCTAAATCTAAGCCACCTAAACCTGGAATAATTTTACGCAGAGGGTTTACAGCAAATGAAGTCGCTTTAACTACAAACTGACTCAACGGATTGTAAAAGTCAGCTTTAGCGGCTTGTAACCAAAAGCGCAGCAATACGACCATTAAAAATAGATCGAATAATGTGCTTATTAAAAATTGCATGGCGTTCATAACGTACCTTAATTAAAAAACCTTAAACATTAAATTGGGCTAAGCGCTTTTAAAGCTCTTGCTCCATTTGTTCTGCACGGGCGATACAGGCATCCATTGCATCAGCGACGGTGCCAGTTAGCCCTTGCGCTTTTAGATGCTCAACTGCAGCGTGTGTGGTGCCGCCTTTTGAGGTCACATTAGCGCGTAACTGTGAAATACTGATTTCAGGTTGCGATACCGCCATTTCGGCTGCGCCTAGTGCAGTTTGCTGCACTAAGCGACGTGCATCTTCATCACTAAAGCCCAACGCTTTGGCTTTTTCTTCGATAGCTTCCATAAATAAGAAAAAGTAAGCCGGTGATGACCCCGTTACGGCAATAACATCGTTAATTTGGGATTCTTGCTCAACCCACACAGCAATACCCGTACATTCAAATACTTGCTGTACAAACTCGTGCTCTTGCGTAGTTTCGCCTGCGCCAAATAAACCTGAAACACCACGACCAAGTAATGATGGTGTGTTTGGCATACAACGGACCATTTTAACGTCTTGACCAAGCATTTCACGTAACCGTTTAACGGTTAAGCCTGCTGCCACAGAGATAAATAGCTTATCGCTAAAGTCGATACCAGAATCTTGAAAAGATTGGCATAAATCGCCCATCATTTGCGGTTTTACAGATAACACAATAACATCGGCATCACGCAGTGCTGCGTTGTTATCTGCGGTGGTTTTAACCCCGAAATCTGCTGCTACCTTAGCGAGTTTTTCTTGGTTACGGTTTGTTGCAATAATATTCGATGCAGCAAAGCCTTTTTTTACCATGCCGCCAATAATGGCGTAGCTCATATTACCTGTGCCTATGAATGCAATTGTTTTATCTGTCATATCTTAGTTATCACCTTAGCTTCGTTGGCCAAAAATATCCGTGCCGATGCGTACCATGGTTGAGCCTGCTGCAATCGCAGCTTCTACATCACCACTCATCCCCATCGATACGGTGTCTATTTGAGGATATTGGGCTTTAAGTCTATCAAAGCAAGCCCGTAATTGCTCAAAATATTGTATTTGTTGCTGCTTGTCGTCTGTTTTTGCTGGAATAGCCATCAGCCCACGTAACTCTAAGTTCGGGCAGTGGTGAATGCATTCAGCTAAGGTATCGAGTTGCGCTGGCTGGCAACCTGACTTAGTCTCTTCTAAACTAATATTCACTTGGATCAGTACTTTTAACGGGGCTTTATCTGTTGGCCTTTGTCTGTTTAAACGTTTTGCTATTTTCTCACGGTCAACACTCTGTACCCAGTCAAAATGTTCAGCCACTGCCGCGGTTTTATTTGATTGAATCGGGCCAATGAAATGCCAAACTATATCGCTATAATTTGCTAGTTGGGTTATTTTATCTACAGCTTCTTGGACGTATGATTCACCAAATTCTCGGTGGCCCTGTTGATAAGCCGCTAAAATAAAATCAGCAGGCTTGGTTTTCGACACAGCCAACAAGCAAACATCACCTTCGTTACGATGATGTTTTTTTGCCGCGAGGGCAATTCTAGCATAGGCGGATTTAAGTCGTTCTGCTATTGTAACCATATAATTATCAGTTAGTTGTGGAGTCATAAATGGATATTACCGAATTATTGGCCTTTAGTGTGCAGCACAAAGCATCCGATTTACACTTATCATCAGGGGTTGCGCCAATGATCCGTGTTGATGGCGATGTGCGACGTATTAATATACCAGCGCTGGAAAACAAAGATGTGAACAGCCTAGTTTACGACATTATGAACGATAATCAACGCAAGGACTACGAACAAAACTTAGAAGTGGACTTTTCGTTTGAAGTGCCAAATTTAGCACGTTTTCGTGTTAATGCCTTTAACTCAAACCGTGGCCCTGCAGCGGTATTTCGTACTATCCCTAGCGAAGTTTTAACACTCGATGATTTAGGCGCCCCCGATATCTTCAAAACAATCTCAGATACGCCACGCGGTTTGGTACTCGTTACTGGGCCAACCGGTTCTGGTAAATCAACCACCTTAGCTGCAATGGTCGATTATATTAACCAACATAAACATCATCATATTTTAACTATTGAAGATCCTATCGAGTTTGTTCATGACAATAAATTATCACTGATCAACCAGCGTGAAGTTCACCGTGATACTCATAGTTTCTCTGCAGCACTGCGTAGCGCTTTGCGTGAAGACCCTGATGTTATATTAGTGGGTGAGCTACGTGATTTAGAAACCATTCGCCTTGCTATGACCGCGGCTGAAACTGGTCATCTAGTATTTGGTACTTTGCATACTACCTCAGCACCAAAAACCATTGACCGTATTATTGATGTATTCCCTGGCGAAGAAAAAAGCATGATCCGCTCAATGCTTTCAGAATCATTGCGTGCGGTTATTTCACAAACTTTATTGAAAAAAGTGGGCGGGGGACGAGTCGCAGCCCATGAAATTATGATTGCAGTGCCTGCGATCCGTAACTTGATCCGCGAAGATAAAATTGCGCAAATGTATTCATCTATTCAAACAGGTGCATCACACGGTATGCAAACGATGGATCAATGTTTAACTAATTTAGTAAACCACGGTGTAGTTACCAATGCTGAGGCGCGCGCTAAAGCACAAGATAAAAATAACTTTGGTGGACAGTAATGACACATTCTCTAGATTACTTTTTACGATTGATGCTTGAAAAGCAAGGGTCTGATTTATTTGTTTCAAGTCAATTGCCGGTCAGCGCTAAAATTAATGGTGAGTTGATTGCATTAGGTGACGAAAAAATATCAGATGAAGAGTCGCTCGCGTTAGTTGAATCAGCGATGAATGAAAAACAAAAAGCAGAATTTCATAGTACTAAAGAATGTAATTTTGCAATTGCTACTGATGAAGGGCGTTTTAGGATCTCGGCATTTTGGCAACGTGATCGTGCCGGTATGGTTATTCGCCGCATTGTTACAAAAATTCCAGACGTCACAGAGCTTGGTCTACCTTCAACGCTGACAGATGTGATCATGGCGAAGCGGGGCCTAGTGTTATTTGTCGGTGGTACTGGGACGGGTAAATCGACCTCTCTTGCTGCACTATTAGGTTATCGTAACCGTAATCAACGTGGACATATTTTAACTATTGAAGATCCCATTGAATTTGTACATGAACATCGAAAAAGTATTATTACCCAACGTGAAGTTGGCCTTGATACGGAAAGCTTTGAATCGGCTCTTAAAAGTTCATTGCGCCAAGCTCCAGATGTTATTTTAATTGGTGAAATACGCTCACAAGAGACCATGGAATATGCACTGAGTTTTGCTGAAACAGGGCATTTATGTGTGGCAACTCTGCATGCTAATAATGCTAACCAAGCGATTGATCGGATCATGCATTTAGTGCCAAAAGAAAAGCACGACAAGTTAAAATATGACCTATCTTTAAATTTACGCGCTATTATTGCGCAACAGTTAGTGCCTACCGCTGATGGCAATGGCCGTGTGGCTGCGATCGAAATTTTGCTGAATACGCCAATTGTTGGCGAGCTTATCAAAAAAGGTGACATTGGCGGTATAAAAGAAGCCATGGCGAAAGCAAAAGACATGGGTATGCAAACTTTTGATCAGGCATTGTTTGAACTTTATAAGCAGCAGCGAATTAACTATGCTGATGCATTGCACCACGCTGACTCACCAAACGATTTACGTTTGATGATTAAGCTTAGAAACAATGAACAGCAAGGAGCTGGCTTTTTACAAGGAGTTACCATCGATGGGCTAGAGCCCAAAGGTCAGTAGTATGAAAAAAGCATCAAATGGTTACTTGTGACGACTACCACTCATATTGTGAGTACACCATTTTTTGCTTTGGCTGCTGAGCAGCCGCAATTACACCAAGCAACTGAAATCAATATTCGTGATGATGTGTATTATGATTAGAGGCATTTTTTAGCAGGAAGACAGCCACAAGGTATCACTGATTTTAGTGGTCAGTTTATTCGCCGTGATGTTGTTGATATGATCATCGCGCAGCAAGCTTTGCATTTAGGTGGTTTTGATAGTCACTGGTAAGCTTGTTCAAAGAAACTTTCCAGAATAATAACCGCCGACATATTATCAACATTGCCTTTACCTAAGCTACGGTAACCACCTTGTTCAAATAAACGTGCTTTGGCGTCCGCAGTGGTTAAACGTTCGTCCTGAGTCTCTACAGGAAGTCCATAGTGGTTATGTAAGCGGTTGGCAAACTTTTTAGCTTTGAAAGTAACTTCTTGATTACTACCATCCATATTGAGCGGTAAACCGACAACCAGTAAATCAGGCTGCCATTCATCGACATGCTTTTTAATAAAATCCCAATTAGGTATGCCATCTTTTGCTTTAATTGCAGTGAGACTTGAGGCTGTGCCTGTTAACTCTTGGCCAATTGCAACGCCAATGCTGGTGGTACCAAAATCAAAGCCCATTACGGTACGTTGACCCTTGGGCTTTAGTTGTTTCTTTGTCATGTTATCTCTGTGCGTTATATTGCTGCTTGACCACGCTCACGCGTGGCCAACTTCAGAACTTAATTGGCTAATATCAATGCCAAGAGTCGCGACTGCTTTTTCCCAGCGCTGTTCAATTGGAGTGTTAAAAATAATATCAGGATCAGCTTTAATAATAAGCCATGAATTTTCTAGCAGTTCTTGCTCAAGTTGCCCCTGTTCCCAACCAGAGTAACCGAGTGTAATAATAAACTGTTCCGGCGCTTGCGCTGTGGTTAAACTGGCCAATACGTCTTTGGATGTGGTGATCATAATATCACTGCTGAGTTCTTGGCTTGCGCTATAACCGGATTTTGGCGAATGCAGCACAAAACCACGGTCCGTTTTTACCGGCCCTCCTGCAAATACAGCAACACTTGCGGCATGGGCTGACTTGTCGTTATCGATCTCTATTTTGTCGAGTAAATCACCGACAGTAATATTGATGGGCTGATTGATCACCAGCCCCATAGCCCCGTCTTCATTGTGCTCACAAATATACGCGACAGCACGTTTAAAAAAAGGGTCTTGCATTGATGGCATTGCGATTAAAAAATGATTTTCTAATGATTGCATAACGATACCCCTTTATTGTTAGTAAATTTAAGTATGGCTCAGTTTTCTTTCTATGGCATCAAATAAGCGCCCAGTAATTGAAATATCATAAGCGGCTTCAATTTCTTTTACGCAGGTTGGTGCCGTCACGTTAATTTCTGTTAATTTATCACCAATGATATCTAGGCCTACAAATATAAGTCCCTTCGCTTTTAATGTTGGCGCTACGGCTTCGGCAATTTTCCGGTCAGAGTCACTGATCGGGCGTGCTTCACCGCGGCCACCTGCGGCTAAATTACCACGTGTTTCACCATTTTGCGGGATCCGAGCTAGGCAATAAGGGATCACTTCACCATCCACTACCAATACACGTTTATCGCCTTGCTTGATTTCAGGGATATAATTTTGTGCCATGGCAAAACGACTACCGTGTTCGGTGAGTGTTTCACAGATAACGCCGATGTTGGCATCATGTTCAGTGACACGAAAAATCGACGCGCCCCCCATGCCATCTAAAGGCTTTAGGATAATGTCTTTATGTTCGGCCAAGAATGCGCGAATTTGGTGTTTACAACGGGTTACTAAGGTGTCAGGAGTATGCTCACTAAACCATGCTGTAAATAATTTTTCGTTCGCATCACGTAGACTCTGTGGCTTATTAATAATCAATGTGCCTTCAAGTTCTGCGCGTTCTAAAATGTACGTGGCGTAAATGTATTCAGTATCAAAAGGCGGATCTTTTCGCATTAAAATAACATCTAAATCAGCAAGTGCGATGGTGGTCTTTTCTTCAAGTTCATACCAGTGATTAACATCGTCAAATACGGTTGCTTTTGCTGCTGTGGCATAGGCTTTGCCTTTACGTAATGAAAGATCATTCATTTCCATATAGTAAATTTCATAGCCGCGGTTTTGGGCTTGCATCATCATTGCAAAACCAGTGTCTTTTTTGATGTTAAATCCACTGATCGGATCCGAAATTATACCTAACTTAATTGCCATGTTCGTTGCCTTACTGAATATATTACTATTGATATGAGGGTGATTTAGCTATTTTCAATTAGCTAAATCGCCAAATTGTAGCTGTAATGCACTTAAGACCGTTAAAGCGGCAGTTTCAGTTCGCAATACACGTGGACCAATACGAATATCAACAAATGCGTGTTGTTTGGTTTGCGCAATTTCTTCATCGGTAAAACCGCCCTCAGGACCCACTAAGAAGCGTACGCCAGCACTGGGAACTTGGATTGTTTTGATGCTGTGCTCCGCGCGAGGGTGCAGGGTCAGTTTAATTTCGTCACTGTTTTGTGCAAGCCATTGGCTAAGATCAATCGGTGGGTGAATGGTGGTTATAGTATTACGTCCTGATTGCTCGGCAGCTGCAATGGCTATTTTTTGCCATTGTAGGTGTTTCTTTGCAAGTCTTTCAGGGCTTAATTTAACCCCGCAACGTTGGCTAAAAATCGGCGTGATCTCAGTGATCCCTAACTCCACCGATTTTTGAATCGTAAAGTCCATTTTATCGCCACGGGAAATACCTTGCCCTAAGTGAATGCTAAGTGGTGATTCAACGTCTTTGTCAGCAAATGAAAGTGGCATTGCCACGACTGATTTCTTACTAACGTCAATGAGTTCACACCGGTATTCGCCACCTTGGCCATTAAACAATGAAATATGCTCACCAACTTTCATACGTAACACGCGACCAATGTGGCCTGCGGCATCATCTTCTAATTGCAGTGGGGTGGCAATTTCAATGGAACTTGCTTGATAAATATGAGGAACTCGCATGTTGACCTTCAACAAAAATAGCTAATGTTGTTATGGTAAGTAAGTCATCTCTTTGGTGCAAATACTAATTGTGAGAGCTGCATAATTAGTTATTGAGCTTTTCGCATAATGCATCTAAATCTTGCGGGGTTTCGGCTATTTCAGTTTGACATGATAAATGATTGTTCTGCGCGACATCGGTGACCGGTTCAAATTGATAGCCATCAATGGTTTCTTTTATTAAAAAGCGAACAGAGTGTAATGAGTTAAATATAAACCGTTGTTTATCATCAGCGAGTAAATAATCCGTTTCATTGAATAGCACCCCGGCAATATCATGATGCTCGTGTAAGTAACTGGCTAATTCTGACACGCTAATTTCATTGCTAAAGTCACAATAGCAGTAATCTTTGATTAGCTCATCAAACATTAACTTTACTAATTGGCGGGTGTGTGTACCTGCTACCACTAAAGTGCTGGGGCGAGTTCCGTGTGGCTGAGCAAAATAGTGCTCAGTAAATTGCCGACTGAATTCACTGTCGTTGTCGATCAGTAGATAGTTACTTACTTCAAACGGCATAAGGCCCCACGTGTTTGAATATTTCCAAGCTTAAACTGAAAACATGCTTATTAGTAAATAGCCTATTGCACTGAAAACAGCAAATTCAATGCAGGCTACGCCAATATTATCTTGATGATCAATTTCAAGCGCAGTATCAATGTTTGGCAAAGAAATGAACTTGATAATAGTCGTTAATAAATACAGTAATAACCACATAGTGCCGCAATGTAAAGCTAATGTGAATAAATTCTCAACCATTTTACCACTATGGAAGGTCGCGCTGGCTAGGCCTGCATAGATAGCTAATGCAAGTCCGATCGATTTACCCGCATAGCGGATGCCGATTGAGGTATTTTCTAAATTAAAATTATTTTGTAATGACGCGCCTTGATTAGCGCGGGCAAAACGGTATTCACGCAGTTTGCTGTCTAAAGCAAAAAAACCTTGGAGTAAAAAGAAGCTAACAAATGCGATGAGCAAATTGCTAAATCCTTGCGTGTGAGACCAGTTATAAAGTCCTAAGGTAATGATAAAGTTGGCTATCAACATGCCTGAATCAACTAAAGCGGCACAGACATTTTGTTTTAAGATGGCGGCTTCTTCGTTAAAGCGGTGTAAAATCCACTTACGGTGTATGAGGTGACCTACTTTGATAAAAGTGAATAAAAGCACTATTAATACAACTACTTTAATCGGGTTTGATTGGGCTGCGCTAATATTGATTTCATCAAATAAGAAAGCCATCGTAGCGATCACTACACTGATTTCTGAGGCAAAGCTGATCCCCATTGCAAAGTTATCATGCTGAGCTAGTTCTTCTTTTAAAGCCTGCTTAGCCTTGAGCTGACTAATTACACGTAAACAAATAACTGCTACACAAATAACCGTAAAACAGATAGCAATCGCAAGTAAACTAGTGTTAGATAAAGATAAATATGACATTAAGAACCTAGGGTGGTTATTATTATGTTAATCATTCTAGTACGGTTACGACAGATATAAAAGAGAGTATTTGATGACACTAAGCGAGCAACTTCCAGCAGCACTCGACAACCTCGGTCGCGAGCGCTTTGTACAGCTTTACCCTGAACGCTCCCCAAGTGAATTAATTATTAAATTGATAGGCTTGAGTGACTTTGCATGGCGTTGTTTGCAATCTCAACCACAGTTAATTGAAATACTATTGTCTGATACGCAAATGAACTTGCGTGATTGCCCAGATCCATTTCAAGAGTTAAATTTGGCAGAAGTGGATGAAGCGCAGTGTCATAAAATTTTACGTCGTTATCGTGAACGTTATTGGTTAAAAGTCGCGTGTTTAGATTTATGTTATAACAACGACATTGCAGACAGCATTGGCTATATTTCAGCACTTGCTGATCAGTTAATTGATAGTGCTAATCGTTGGGCATTTGCTCAAGTTGCTATCGTAAACGGCGAACCATTAGATGATCAACATCAACCATTAGCAATGATGGTTCTGGGCATGGGCAAATTAGGTGGCCAAGAATTAAATTACTCCTCTGACATCGATTTAATCTTTTCTTATCCTCGCAGCGTCAAAACTCAAGGCGGGCGTCGCTCGTTAGAGGCGCAAGTATTCTACACTAAAGTTGCGCAAAAGCTGATTGCAGCACTGAACCAAAGCACAGTTGATGGCCAAGTGTTTAGAGTTGATATGCGACTGCGCCCGTTTGGCGAAAGTGGTCCTTTAGTGATGAGTTTCACTGCAATAGAAGACTATTATCAAGATCAAGGTCGTGAGTGGGAACGTTATGCCATGCTTAAAGGGCGTTTGATTGGCGCGCCAACCCGTTATAGCGATGAGTTTTACCAGTTATTAAAACCATTTGTATATCGTCGTTATATTGATTTTTCAGTGATCGAATCACTACGTAAAATGAAACAAATGATAGCCCAAGAAGTACGCCGTAAGCGTTTGACTAACAATATAAAGCTAGGTGCAGGTGGTATTCGAGAAGTGGAGTTTGTGGTGCAAGCTTTGCAAATGGTAAGGGGCGGTCGAGAAGCAAATTTGCAAACGCAATCCTTGCAAAAAGCATTAGCGGAACTTGAGAATATTCAAATTATTGCTGAAAGTGAAGCGCAGTTATTACGGTATAATTATTTATTCTTAAGACGCGTAGAACAGTATTTACAAATATTTGCCGATCAACAAACGCAAACATTACCTGATGATGAACTCAATCAACAGCGGTTAAATTACTTGTTAGGGCAAGGGGACTTCAACGCATCTTTAGCGCAAATAAATGACATTATGGCGGGTATACATAGTGAGTTTGAGCAAGTTATTGGCTATGAAAGTGAACCTGTCGATCCATGTGAAAGTGCCTTTATTAGTGCATGGGAGCATACCGATATTAGCGTGTTAGAACAACCCAATGATGCGTGGCAAATACCGCTAGAAGATTTTAGAGCGCGGTTAACAAAAACCAAAATTGGTCACCGCGGTCGTGACATTCTCGATAAACTCATGCCGTTATTGTTGAAGCAACTTGCTGATAGTCAGGTAACCGGTGATGTATTTAGTATGATCTGCCAAGTGTTAAGTAAGGTTATTTCACGTACAGCGTATTTAGAATTACTCTATGAAAATCCAGGTGCGTTAAAGCAATTAGTTTCATTATGCTGTCACAGTAAATGGATTGGTGAACATATTTCTCGATATCCCATTTTACTTGATGAGCTAATAGACCCTGCGGTGCTGTATAAGCCAACCCCATTGAGTGCCTACAAAGATGAAATACGTCACTATTTTTTACGTATTGATGGTGAAGATCTAGAGCAGCAAATGGAGGCGCTGCGTCAATTTAAACAAACCCATCAATTGCGTATTGCTGCCGCTGATGCAACGGGTGTACTAGATGTAATGAAGGTCAGCGATCACTTAACTGCATTAGCTGAAGCAATTGTAGAGCAAGCTGTTAATCTGGCGTGGCAACAAATGGCACAGCGCTTTGGTACTCCCCCTAATACTGATGATGAACATAAAGGCTTTGCTGTTATTGCATACGGTAAAACTGGTGGTTTTGAAGTTGGTTATGATTCCGATCTTGACTTAGTTTTTGTACATAATAGTGATGGCTCAGAGCAAACAAATGGTAGCAAAGCGATTGATTCTCGTCAGTTCTACTTAAAACTGGCGCAACGATTAATGCATCTATTTAATACCCGTACAGCATCGGGTATTTTATATGAGCTGGATACGCGATTACGCCCAGAAGGCGCTTCAGGGCTAATGGCTATCAATTTAGAAAGTTTTAATCATTACCAGCAAACTCAAGCGTGGACATGGGAGCATCAGGCTTTGGTGCGTTCACGCATGATTTTTGGCCAAGCTGAATTACAACAGCGGTTTGCGAAAATTCGCTTAGGTATTTTGTGCCAGCAACGAGATCCAGAAAAGCTCAAAGAAGATGTGATCACCATGCGTGAAAAAATGCGAACGCATCTAGCCAAAGGTAATGATATTGAATTTGATTTAAAGCAAGATGCCGGTGGCATTGCTGATATTGAGTTTTTAACACAATACTTAGTGCTCAATAATGCTCACCGTTTTGATGAGCTAACAACCTATTCAGATAATGTCAGGATCTTAACTGATGCGGCTCGCCTTGGTTGTATTAGTAAAGAGACTAAGCAAGGCTTGATTGCAGCTTATATTGATTACCGCTCTCGTTATCATGTATTGAGCTTAGATCAGCAGGGGCGTTGTGTAACTAAAGAAGAGTTTGCCACACATATTGCGTTTGTTAGTAATGCATGGCAGCAGGTATTTGAATTAACTTCTTAGGCGTTTGCAATTCTCGCGCAAATATTCAGAGGGCAGCTCAGTGATCACCGCTGCCCGTTGTTTAAAGCAAAAAAACGTATAGACTTCGTTCTCAAAGTCATCGTTGATAGCGCGCCCTACTTGATAGAGAGTTGAGTTAAAATTACTATCCACTCTAAAATGATCTTTGACTACATAATCTTTATTTAAATACCAATATAAGACGATGTCTTCATCACGTGCGTATTCAGTTAACACTTTTTTTAATGTGGAGCCGTTTTCGAAACGTCTGGGAATATACTCCCCCGTCCAGTTTGGTGAAGAAGGCTCAACGACTTTCGCACGCTCGGTTAACGCAGCATCAATATTTATATCTGGAGCCGGGAGTTTAAGTACATACTTATCACGTTCATTGTTTTTATTAACTTGGTTACGTAAAGCAGAATAAAAGCGCGATAAACCTTGTGCCGCGGCATTTTTAGTCTCTTTCATATCCATGACTGGACCATGGCCTAATAAAAAGTAAAGTGCTGCGGCAATTAAAATGGCTGCTAATGATAAATGCTTAACCCAAAACCACATAACTCATACTCTTGTGTTTGTATTTGTTAATAAAAGCATATTCCAGTGATATTGTCACTTGTAATAAGAAGGCGCATCGATATCTGGACGCGTTTTAAAACGTCTATGCAGCCACATATATTGCTCAGGGGCAACGTTTACAGCTTGCTCTATGCGTTGGTTAACCCGAGTTACATCTGCTTTATCATCACCACTGGGGAAATTCTCCAGCGCTGGCAATACTTCTAAATGGTATTTTCCTTGCTCATCACGACGGCTAGTTAAGCTGACTGTTTCACAGTTTTTACTGGCTGAAAACAGTAAAGTTCCAGTGGTGGTTGCTGCATCTTGAACTGCAAAAAAAGGTGCAAACTCGCAACGTTTACGGCCATAGTCTTGATCGGGCAGGTAGTAACAGACTTTTTTGTTTTTCAGTGCTTTTAATAGCCCTTTGACATCGCGTTTGCCAATTAAATACTCATTTGAGCGTAAGCGGCCACGGGTCATAAAAAATTCCATTAGCGGATTATTATGCGGACGATAGAAGCCGATACCTTGGTGATTAAGTCCCATTACACGGCTGGCTATTTCAAGGTGTAAAATATGGGGAACGAGCAATAGCACGCCTTTACCAGCTTGTTGTATGCGTTCAAAGTGCTCAAGTCCTTTCACAGAACCATAAACACGTTTGATCCGCCAATTTGGCCACCACCATGCCATACCTGTTTCAAGTGTTGCAATGCCAGTGTTTTCCATATTTTGTTTAACCAGTGCACGTTGCTCTTCAATAGGCATATCAGGAAAGCATAATTTTATATTAACTTCAGCAATGTGGCGGCGCTTTTTCATAGTGCGGTGTACCAAGCGACCAAGTTGTTTGCCTAACCATAATTGCAATTTAGACGGTAACCAAGAGACCGTATATAAAATAAAAACACCTAGCCAAGTAAGCCAATAACGCGGGCCTAGGAAAGACCATTTAAATGCAGATGAGTTGACCACGGAAATATCTCATATTCGAAAAGTACTTAGTTTAACTGGATGAATAAAAAAATACAAAAAAGCCAGCAATTTGCTGGCTTTTATAAAGGGTTAACTAAAAGAGTCGTTTAGATTTCTTTTAAGCCTTGATTAATCGCCAGTAAGTCATCGCTTGTTAAAGTCCCCGCAGCTTGTTTTAAGCGCAGTGTTGAGACTACATAACGGTAACGCACATCAGCAAGGTTACGTTTTGCATTAAAAAGGTTTTGTGTGCTGATCAATACATCAACAATAGTACGAGTACCCACTTCAAAACCTGCTTCAGTGGCTTTTAATGCACTTTCCGCGGAAACAACGGCTTGCTCAAGGGCTTTAAAGGTGGCGATATCAGATACCACTTGATTATACGAAGTGATCGTATTGCGTGTAACTGCACGTAAGCTTGCTTCTAGGTCTTCACTTGCTGCTACATAAAAAGCACGTGCTTGATCGGTCGCAGCTGTGGTTGCACCACCAGAATAAATTGGCACACTAAAGTTAATGCCTACATTGGCGCTGTCACCACGAGGCTTCATATTATTGTTGTTACTATCAGTAAGTGTGTCACCGTAGCTGGCGTCTAATGTTAACCTTGGATAGTGGCCGGCTTGCGCTAAATCAATTTGATCTTTAGCAATATCAACGGTTACTTTTGACACTTGTAGATTTAAGTTGTTTTCTTCTGCCAACTTAATGTAATCAGTTGATTGCTTGGTTGGTTTGACTGTAGAAAACGTTTCAGTATTTAATGTATCAAGTTTGGCATGATATTTACCGGTGATCTCGCGAAGCTGTTCACGGGCTGTTTCAACGCCATTTTTTGCGACGATTTCACGAGCAACAGAGTTATCGTACTGCGCCTGCGCTTCATGAACATCGGTAATTGCCGTTAAACCTACAGCGTAACGCTGTTTAGTTTGCTCTAGTTGGCGTTCAATAGCGCGTTTTTCTGATTGTACAAACTCTAAATTATCAATGGCGCTTAATACGTTGAAGTAACCCTCTGCAACACGAACAATGAGGTCTTGTTTAGCAAAGTCGTACTGAGCCGTTGCTTGCAATGCTTGTTTGTCAGCTATGCCTAATGAATTCCATGCACCTAAATCAAACAGAGTTTGACTGAGTGTAAGACTACGACTAAATGAATCGGTATCAGTATCTGTATGAATATAACCTGCGTTATCGGTCCCAGTGTATGTAGAACTGTCCGTTTTATCATAACCCATAGAGAAATTGATTTGCGGTAATAAAGCACTCATCGCACGATCACTGTTATACGCTTGTGCGTCAGCTTGTGCTTTTGCTTTTAAAACAGTTGGATCGTTAGCTGTAGCAATTTCGTAAACTTGTAATAAATCTTCAGCATTAGATGCTGTAGCCGTTAATGCGCAGGATAAGCCAATTAGCGCAGCAAGAATGTTCTTTTTCATTATTCGTTCAGTCCTTAGACAATTTTCGTTCTAAAAGCATGGTAACCTGTTTTACTTAATAACAAAAAAAAAATTGCGTAAAACAGCGTAAACAAGTGTAACAGAATATAATAATCCTCAAACTATTTGAGTTAATAAAGCGATTTAGGAAGATAAATGACCGATAAGACCGTAGCAAAGTTCAGCAGCAAAGATGTAACTATCGCGCCAATAGAAAATTTATATGCAGGTTTTTTTAAAATAAATTTATATCAGTTTCAGCATGCCCTTTTTGCTGGTGGGCAATCAGCAACGATCCGCCGAGAAATACTCGAACGCGGTGACGCCGTAGCCGTTTTACCGTATGATCCTATTTCAGATAATATATTGCTCATCGAGCAAATTCGTATTGGTGCGATCAAGAGTAAGCAGTCTCCTTGGTTATTAGAGTGCATCGCGGGTATGACGGATGGCAGCACTGATTATGAGACTGTAGTAAAACGTGAGGCATTTGAGGAAGCGGGACTTGAACTGGATGAATTAGAGTTTATGTTATCGTATCTTTCAAGCCCAGGCGGCACGACTGAGCGGTTACATCTTTATTTAGCGCTTACTGATTTAAGTCAGCTGCAAAGTGGTGTTTATGGGCTTGAAACAGAAGGTGAAGATATAAAAACTCACATCATCAGTTACAGTGAAGCGATGGCACGCCTAGCCAGTGGTGAAATAGACAATGCCGCTACGGTTATTTCATTACAGTGGTTAGCACTTAATCGCGAACGTATAATGAATAAATAGACTACCCTTAACATCTAATTTTATGGCGGTAACGTGACAGCACTTGCAGTGAAACAACGATATATTCAAAGTCTCCCTAAATACTTGACCTTGTGTGAGCATAATTACTTACGCGCGCTAAAGTTGCTGCCTAACGAGCGCAAACAAGGCAGTACGCGACAAGTACAATTAGGTAATAGTCAGTTTGCAATTAAAGTAGATGGGTGTGCAAAGTACACTATGGATATTTCTATTACGCAATTAACGGGCATGTTAGCAGGCTTCACCCCACTGTTTTTGACTGTGCGTTTGTACCATGATGCAAAGGTGGCAGAAATAATTCACCATGACTACCACCAAAGAATTAAACCATCCTATGGTTACCCTAATCCGCAAATGCATCAAAAAGATGAAAAATATCAGCTCAATGCATTTTTATATGATTGGTTAGTGGCATGTGTTGAAAGTGGCCGCTCTGTACTCAATTGGGATGTGAATAATGGCTTGGTTTGATATACATGCCACTTTCAAGCACAATCAACTACGTTTAGCACATATTACCGATAGCCATTTATTTGCTGATCCACAAGGTGAGTATTTTTCGGTTAATACCGCAGAGCACTTTTCTCGCGCGCTGGCACACATGGCAGCGCAGTCATTAGATGCGGTTATTTTTGGTGGTGATTTAACTCAAGATCACAGTATTGAATCGTACTCGTTATTTGCTCAGTTGATTGCTGACTCAGCGCTTACCTGTCAGGTATTTTGGCTGCCAGGAAATCATGACGATATAGCTGCCATGAAACACATTTCTAGCGGCCAAATAAGCAACGCTAAGCGTTTAATTGCTCAGGGTTTCGAAGTGTTATTGATTAACTCTAAAGGCCCAACTCCCGCAGGCTGGGTAAGTGAAGTGCACTTAAATGAGATCACTGAATTATTAGCAAATACAGTGTCACCGAGTGTGGTCTTTTGCCATCATAATCCGCTGCCAATTAACGGCTATTTAGATAAGCATATGCTTGAAAATGGGCCACAGTTACTTAACATGTTACAAAACAGTGGGCAGGTTAGGCATGTATTTCATGGTCATGTTCATAATGACTATCAATTTCAGTTCAGAAATATTGAGGTGGTGGCGACCCCTGCAAGTTCAGTACAATTTACTAAAAATAGTCACCATTGGCAGCAACAAAATTTAGGTGCGAGTTATCGGTTATTAACGATAACTAAGTCAAGCGATGACGTAATTGTTGATTCGGAGCTAGTATGGCTCAACGAGTAATTTATATTCATGGGTTTAATAGCAGTGAGAAATCATTTAAAGCTGTTCGCTTTGGTGAGTATATGGCACACTATGACGTTGATTATTGTGTGCCGCGCCTGAGTCATGAACCGTATCATGCAATAATTCAGCTTGAGCAATTAATAACGCCAAATACGGTATTACTTGGCAGTTCTTTAGGTGGTTTTTACGCCACTTATTTATCGCAGAAATATCAATTACCAGCAGCGCTGATCAATCCTGCTGTTAAACCTTATTTATTATTGAGTTCATTGTTAGGGCCGAACTATAATCCGTATCAGGATAGCCATTACGAGCTCAATAATAGTCATATTAACGCGTTAAAGTCACTGTCGATACCATACTTGAAACGCCCATCATTACTGTATTTATTACAGCAAACGGGTGACGAAGTTTTGGATTATCAGCAGGCCGTTAAATATTATTCACAATGCCAGCAACGGGTAGAATTTGGGGGTGATCATAGCTTTATTGGCTTTGAAGACTCCATTGCTAGTATTGTAGATTTTCTTAAAATCACGTAAAACATAGCTAAGCGCATAAAAGATAAAAACTATGAGTCAGCAAAATTATAACGCCGAAGCCATTGAAGTATTAAATGGGTTAGAACCTGTTAAACGCCGTCCTGGCATGTACACCGACACTACCCGTCCTAATCACTTGGGACAAGAGGTTATTGATAACAGTGTCGATGAAGCAATGGCCGGCCATGCCACTAAAATTGATGTTATTTTACACGAAGATAATTCACTGGAGGTCAGCGATGACGGCCGTGGTATGCCTATTGATATTCACCCAGAAGAAGGTATCCCTGGGGTTGAACTAATTTTCACTAAATTGCATGCCGGTGGTAAGTTTTCCAATAAGAATTACCAATTTTCTGGTGGTTTACACGGTGTCGGTATTTCTGTAGTAAATGCGCTCTCGACCCGAGTTGAAGTGGTTGTGCGTCGTGATGCACAGCAATACATGATGGCGTTTGAAAATGGCGATAAAGTTGAAGACTTACATGTCATTGGTACTGTTGGTAAGCGTAACACCGGCACCACAGTGCGTTTTTGGCCGGATGCCAGCTATTTTGATTCCGCTAACTTCTCATTACTCAAGCTACATCACTTGCTTAAGGCTAAGGCTGTATTGTGCCCGGGTTTGCGTATTAAGTTTACTAACAAGCAAACCAAAGAAACGCAAGAGTGGTACTATGAAACGGGTTTAAAAGATTACTTAAACGAGGCCGTTAAAGGATACGAGGTTTTACCACAAGACCCATTTACAGGCGAATTCTCAAGCTCAACTGAAGGGGCTGATTGGGCCGTTGTTTGGTTGCCAGAAGGCGGCGAATCAATTGCTGAAAGCTATGTTAATTTAATACCTACAGCGCAAGGCGGCACCCATGTGAATGGTTTGCGCCAAGGTTTACTTGAAGCGATGCGTGAGTTTTGTGAATTTAGAAACCTCTTACCGCGCGGCGTAAAGTTGACCCCCGATGATATTTGGGAGCGCTGTAGCTATGTCTTATCAGTTAAAATGCAAGATCCACAATTTGCTGGCCAAACCAAAGAAAAACTCTCATCTCGTTCGTGTTCTGCATTTGTATCAGGGGTGGTTAAAGACTCATTTAGCTTGTGGCTGAACGAACATACTGATACTGCAGAGCTGCTTTCTGAGCTGTGTATCTCAAATGCTCAAAAACGTTTACGTGCTGCTAAAAAGGTGGTGCGTAAACGTGTTACAGCAGGCCCCGCATTACCTGGTAAATTAACCGATTGTAGTGCCGCTGATAATGATCGCACCGAATTATTTTTAGTCGAAGGTGACTCAGCAGGCGGCTCAGCAAAACAAGCGCGTGACCGTGAATTTCAGGCTATTATGCCGCTACGTGGTAAAATTTTGAACACGTGGGAAGTTGAATCAGGGCAGATTTTAGCATCACAAGAAGTACACGATATTTCAGTTGCATTAGGGATTGATCCAGATTCCGCAGATATTTCTTCTTTACGATACAATAAAATCTGTATTTTAGCGGATGCTGATTCTGATGGACTACATATTGCCACCTTATTATGTGCGCTTTTTGTGCGTCATTTTCCTACCTTAGTAAAAGCGGGGCATGTGTTTGTTGCGATGCCGCCATTGTTTAGAATCGATATTGGTAAAGACGTTTATTACGCCTTGGATGAAGATGAAAAGTCAGGCATTTTAGCTCGTATCGAAGCTGAGAAAAAACGTGGCAAAGTGAATGTACAGCGCTTTAAAGGCTTGGGTGAAATGAACCCACTACAATTGCGTGAAACAACCATGGACCCTAATACTCGCCGCTTAGTACAACTTACTTTAGAAGATGAAGTGGAAACCATGGAAATGATGGATATGCTGCTTGCGAAAAAACGTTCATCAGATCGTCGTCAATGGTTAGAAGACCATGGAAATCGTGCTCAAGTGTAATTAAGCCAGGGTGTAAATATGCAAGGTCAACAAGGAAGCTGTTTTAGCTATTTACACATACGTGTTTTATTACTCAGCATATTTGCGTACTTGTATTTATATTGCGCTGCGTCAAACGCAGCGCAGCAACCGGCTTTAGATGCGCAATGGTTGGCGACACAACGCGACCTTGCACATGAGAAAAGTGTTCAAGATCCAGGTCAAGCTACTGAGTTTTTAGAATTAGTATTAACCCAACAGCACACTCGCTTAACGCCCTTACAACGCAGTGAGTTACAACTTGATTTAGCTGAAAATTACTTATTATTGGGTGAGTTGACTAAAGCCATAGAGTTGGAAAAACAACTTGCTAATGAATTGGCAGTATTAAGTAATGAGTCGTTGATCAATTACTACTTAATAAAATCCACTATCTATAGTTACTCGGGTCAAGCTGATAAGTCGTTAGCGATTTTAAAGACCGCTGAGCAGCAAGTCGATCTACTTGGTAATGATAAGTTAAGAAGTAAAGTATACGGCGCGTTAGCAAGTTTTTATGTTTATAATCATGATGATATTAAAGCATTAGACTATTTTTATAAAAGCTATGAGATTATTAAGCGCAGCGGAGATTTACTTGATTTAGCCTACATAGAATCGACCATGGCAAAATCGTATGAGTATTTATTTGATTACGATAAAGCACTGCAAATGCAGCACAAGGCGTTAGCTTATTTCCTAGAGAATGATTTAGTGTTTGATAGTTTAGTGTCGTACTTTCATTTAGCTAAAGTATATTTAAAGATGGAGCGTAGCCAAGAGGCAATTGATAGTAGCCAAACAATGCTCGCAATGGCCCACAAAGTAGCAAATGAAAACTTAGTGTACTACGGTTATATAATATTGGCCGAAGCGTATTTATTTGAACAAGATATAACGCGTGCTAGTCATTACCTTGCACTCAGTAACCAGTTTTTCGATAAGCTTGAAGATGTCGCTAACATTGCCAATCACTTATACATTCAAGCTGCTGTCGAGCTTGCACAAAATTTAACTGAGCAAGCCGCGCAAACGTTAGCAAAAGCGCAGTTGATGTCTGAACAAATACCAATAGAAAATAGTATAACGTCGTTATTAAAGCTGGCACGGTTACAAACAAAGCTGGCCGTACAACAAAATGATTATCAACTGGCTTATAAGTATCAACAAGATTTCATAGCGTTAAATGATCAGCATTATAATAAAGTACGTGAGTTGTCGCGCTCACGTCATAAAGTCCAATTTGATACCAAACAAGTTGAACTTGAAAAGCAATTGCTTAAAAAAGATAAAGAGCTTAATGAGTTTGCTTTACTAGAAATTAAACAACAGCAAGCACTACAAAATACCATTATGTTTAGTGTGTTATTGTTGTTTTTACTCTTGTTACTGTTTTCGTGGCGACAATACCGATTAAAACGTAAGTTCAGTTTATTGGCAAATACTGACTTTTTAACCGGTGTGGCAAATCGACGCAAAATCATGGATCTTGCTGAGTTACAGTGGCTACAGCTGAAAAAAGATAATCATAATTTTTGTTTGATCATTTTTGACTTAGATCACTTTAAGACTATCAATGATGAGTTTGGTCATCCAGCTGGGGATCATGTATTAAAAGCGATTACTGAGATTTCGCAACGCGCTATTCGCGACAATGATGTTTTAGGACGTATTGGTGGAGAGGAGTTCTTAGTGGTGTTAAGTAATACATCGCGTGTGGAAGCGGTAGAAATCGCTTATCGAATTAAAAGTGATATAGAAAAAACACAGATTAATTATGGCGAACATGTGCTTAGAATGACTGCAAGTTTTGGTGTCGCGCAAAAAGGTGTGCATCTAAACTCATGTAAAGATTTATTAAAAAACGCAGATAAAGCGCTCTATACTGCAAAAGAGCGTGGTCGAAATAGGGTAGAAACCGATGAATAAATTACTAATATCTCTACTAGCAGTAGGGTTGCTAAGCACGCCCTTAGCAGCAAAAGAAATTATTCAAGAACTCAGTGTTCCGGATGGTTTTACAATAAATATATTTGCCAGTGATGTAGAAAACGCTCGGCAGCTTGCTGTGTCAAAAAAAGGCATAGTGTATGTTGGCTCGCGAAAAGCGGGCAATGTGTATGCATTGATTGATCACAATAGCGATGGAATTGCTGATAAACAAATCTTAGTAGCCAGCGGTTTAACCATGCCATCTGGCTTAGCAATTAAAGATGGTGATTTATATGTAGGTGAAGTACATCGGATTATTCGCTTTAAAAATATCGATACACAATTAAAAGCGCCAAGCTATGAAGTGGTATACGATGCGTTGCCAACTGAGCGCCATCATGGTTGGAAATTTTTACGTTTTTCACCTACTGGCGAATTGATCATCCCAGTTGGGGTACCTTGTAATATTTGCGGCGAAGATGAGCGGTTTGGACGAATCTTTTCGTTGGATGTCAGCACTAAACAAATGACCACGCTTGCGCAAGGTGTTCGTAATTCTGTCGGTTTTGATTTCCACCCAAGTACACAGGTTATGTGGTTTAGCGATAATGGTCGAGATATGATGGGGGATGATTTACCTCCAGATGAGTTAAACCGTTTAACGAGCGAAGGTGAGCACTTTGGTTTCCCATACGTGCACGCAGGTGCAATTTTAGATCCTGAGTTTGGCAAAGGCAAAAGTATTGCAGATTACAGTGCTCCAGCGTTAGCGTTAGGTGCACATGTTGCACCTTTAGGTATTCATTTTTATAACGGAAAGCAATTTCCGGCTAATTATAAACAGCAGCTATTTGTTGCTGAGCACGGGTCGTGGAACCGCAGTAAAAAATCCGGATATAAAGTGGCAGTTGCCACCATTGAGCAAGGACGTGTGATAAAATATACGCCGTTTATTACGGGCTTTATGAAAAACGAAGAAACATTGGGTCGTCCAGTTGCTTTTGCAGAACTTGCCGATGGCAGCTTATTGATCTCCGATGATTATGCCAATGTGATCTACCGTGTAAGCTATAAAAAAAATTAGGTAGGCTTTGATGAGTGATACAGATACTTTGCTAATGCAAGGAATTGAACAACAAACAATGGGGCGTTTTACCGAGGATGCCTATTTGAACTACTCCATGTATGTGATCATGGACAGGGCATTGCCGCATATTGGCGATGGCTTAAAACCCGTACAGCGCCGGATTATTTATGCGATGAGTGAGCTGGGTTTATCAGCGGCAGCGAAATATAAAAAATCTGCGCGCACAGTTGGTGACGTATTAGGTAAATATCACCCACATGGAGATAGCGCCTGTTATGAAGCGATGGTGTTAATGGCGCAACCATTTTCATATCGTTATCCACTTGTAGATGGACAAGGTAACTGGGGCGCGGCAGATGATCCTAAATCATTCGCTGCAATGCGTTATACCGAGGCACGTTTATCTAAGTTTTCCGAAGTACTGTTAAAAGAGCTTGGCCAAGGCACCGTTGATTGGACGCCTAATTTTGATGGCACTATGGATGAGCCTAAAGTCCTGCCTGCACGCTTACCGCATATTTTACTTAATGGTATTACGGGGATTGCCGTAGGTATGGCAACAGACATTCCGCCACATAACGTGCGTGAAGTGGCTAGCGCCTGTTGTGAATTGTTAGATAACCCAAAAGCTGAGTTGGACCAATTGCTTGAGCATGTGCAAGCACCTGATTATCCAACTGAAGCAGAAATTATTACGTCAAAAGCTGATATTCGTAAAATTTATCAAACTGGTCGTGGTTCGATAAAAATGCGGGCTATTTACACAGAAGAACACGGTGATATCGTGATCACTGCATTACCGCATCAGTGTTCTGGTGGCAAAGTGCTTGAGCAAATTGCAGCACAAATGAATGCGAAAAAGCTGCCTATGGTGGCTGATTTACGAGATGAGTCAGATCACGAAAACCCAACTCGCATAGTGATTATTCCTCGCTCTAATCGTATTAAAGTGGAGCCGTTAATGGCCCATTTATTTGCAACGACAGATTTGGAAAAAAATTACCGCGTTAATATTAATATGCTGGGTCTTGATGGCCGTCCGCAGGTAAAGGATTTACGAACAATTTTAACTGAGTGGCTGGTGTTCCGTCGTGAAACTGTGCGCCGCCGTTTGCAGTATCGCTTAGATAAAGTATTGGCTCGTTTGCATATTTTAGAAGGTTTACTCGCTGCCTTTTTAAATATTGATGAAGTTATTGAAATTATTCGCTCTGAAGATAAGCCCAAGCCGGTGTTAATGGAGCGCTTTGGTATTACTGATATTCAAGCAGAAGCAATTCTTGAATTGAAACTGCGTCATTTAGCAAAACTCGAAGAGTTTAAAATTCGTGGTGAGCAAGATGAGCTAGCGAAAGAGCGTGACAAATTACAGCTGATTTTAGGCTCAGAACGTCGTATGTCGACGTTGCTAAAAAAAGAAATTCAAGAAGCCGCAGAGATGTATGGCGATGAGCGCCGTTCACCAATTGTAGAGCGTCTAGAAGCAAAAGCACTAAGTGAAAAAGATTTGATCCCATCAGAATCTGTAACTGTGGTGCTATCGGAAAAAGGCTGGGCGCGAGTAGGTAAAGGCCATGATTTAGATGTAGAAGGGCTGAGTTATCGAGCTGGTGATGCATATAAAGCCTCAGCTAGGGGTAAGAGTAATCAACCCGCGGTGTTCTTAGATTCTGCTGGGCGCGCATTTGCCACCGATGCACATGGTTTACCGTCGGCACGAAGCCAAGGAGAACCAATGACAGGGCGGTTTAACCTCACTGTTGGTGCGAACTTTGAACATGTAGTAATGGCTGATGATAAACAAGTGCTGCTAATGGCATCGGATGCAGGCTATGGTTTTATCACTGATTTTGTTGATTTAGTAAGTAAAAACAAAAACGGTAAAGCTTTGGTAAGCGTCCCTAAGGGGGGGCAGTTATTGGCGCCAATTAGAGTCAATGATGTTGCCACTGATTACTGTATGGCTATCTCGAACGAAGGTAGAATGTTACTGTTCCCGTTACGTGACTTACCAAAGTTGGGTAAAGGTAAAGGTAACAAAATAATTTCGATTCCAAGCGCAAAAGTGCAAGCGCGAGAAGAGTTTGTAAAAGTGTTGGCGGTTGTGCCAGAAGGAACGAGTGTTACCTTGCACGCAGGTAAACGTAAATTGACCCTAAAACCAAGTGACTTAGAGCATTATCATGGTGAGCGTGGTCGTCGTGGTAATAAGCTACCGCGAGGTTTACAGCGAGTTGATGAAGCTGTGGTTGAATTAATTACTGTTGACGATAGTGAGTCCACCGAAACAGAGTAACAATTTGACTTAATTGTTATTAAACTAAATGGCCTGCGTTTGCAGGCCATTTGTTTTTAAAAAGAAAATTAATTTAAGCTTACAAGTGTGCGCTAAACTCTCGTTTAGCAACTAAAATAACGCTATAATGCCGGCGTTATTATTTTTGGAGAGTTTTCTTTGTTAGCTATTATTCGTATTTTGATCATGGCATTATTTATTTTACTAAGCTGTATATTTGGTTTAATACTTTGTTTAGTAAAGCCTTTTCATATAAATAATGTACATATTTTGGCTAGTTGGTTTGGCTCTATGGCTAAAATGCTTGGGGTAAAATTGGTTATTACACGTCACCCTGATGCACAAAACTGCGGTCCGGCAGTGTACGTTGCAAACCATCAAAATAACTACGATATTTTCACGTTACCAGCCGCAGTACCAAAAAACTGTGTAAGCTTAGGGAAAAAAAGCCTGAAATGGATCCCATTTTTTGGCCAGCTTTACTGGCTATCGGGAAACATTTTGATTGATCGTGGTAATCGCTCAAAAGCGGCTGGGACTATTTCTAAATCAGCAGATAAAATTAAACAAAAAGGCCTGTCTGTATGGATGTTTCCTGAGGGAACGCGTAGTTATGGTCGTGGTTTATTACCATTTAAAACAGGGGCATTTCATACTGCATTAAATGCCGATGTGCCAGTAGTGCCTGTATGTATGAGTACAACGGATAAAACCATTAAGCTAAATCGCTGGGACAATGGTACAATCTATATAGACATGCTAGCGCCACACCCCCTTGATAAAAAGGTTGGGGCACGTGAACACGCAACACGTATTCACTCTATAATGGCTGCTAGAATAACTGAATTAGATGCTCAAGTGAGAGAAAAGTAATGGAAAATTGGCGTGAAATAAGTGAAGACATTGTAACTTCGTTATTAGAAGATGGCTCAGATCCAGAGATCTTATATGAAGTTGAACACCACTTTGTCTGTGAAGACTTTGCAAAGCTTGAGCAAGCTGCATTAGCCGCGTTTAAGCTTGGTTATGATGTTGAAGAACCTGCCGAGCTAGAGCTTGAAGATGGTAGTAAAATTTGGGGATTTGACATCGTTGTAGAAGCAGAGCTTGATGTTGATGTTATTATGGAAGACGTTGATAAGCTTGCCCAACTGGCGGTAGATACCGATGTAGAATACGACGGCTGGGGCACGTATTTTCAAGAATAAGTAGCGAGTGGCGAGGGCAACGTTAGAGAGAGTAAAGTTAGCGAGAGTAAAGCTCGCGAGGGTAAACAGCTTGACCCTTGTGTTTGGTTTCTAATCTCGCCAACTCGCGCTCCCATAAGTAAATGCCAACTCGCAATATCCACAAATAAATGCAAATCCACACTACCGACAAGTAAATATAAGTTTACCTCATACTTAATTATTGTTCCTGCTTTTAGTTATAGACATTTATACTGGATAGTTGATAATAAAAAGCCATTATTGAAAAAGTAACTTATTGCTATTTATGCTCATTACCCTCCCTATTTCTGAACTCGTACCAGGTATGTTTGTTGACAGTGTCAGCAAGCAATTTGAGGGCGCTGATAGTATCAAGATTAAAACTCGAGGTTTAGTTCGTGATAAGTCAATTATAAAGCGACTAATATCTGAGGGGGTGCAAGAGTTATTAATCGACTTTACTCAAAGTGACGTAGGGATCCCCGCTAAGTACCAACAAAAAACTCAGACGACTAATGAGCCTGTAGCAAAAGCTAAAAAAGTAAAAGCCAAAAAGGTTATCTCTGTCGAACAAGAGTTTGCTAAAGCCAGTGTTAGTTATGAGCAACATAATCGTAATTTGCAAAGCTTATATGGCGATGTAACTTCAGGTTTAAAGATGAATATGACGTTGCTTGATGATATTGCCAAAGATATTGTGGCATCGGTATTTCGCAATCACAATGCAATGACCATTTTAACGCGTCTTAAAGATAAACATATGTACAATTGGCGACACATGACCAATTGCGCTATTTTTGTCACTGTATTTGCTAAGTACTTAGGTTACAAAGAAAGTATTGTTCATGAGCTTGCTATGGGGGCATTGTTGCATGACTTAGGGCAAGCTAAATTACCTCAAGGGATTTTCTCTAAGCCTGAAAAAGTGAACAAGTTAGAGATGCAAGCGATTAAAAAGCATGTTGCACAAAGTCTTGGCTTAGTAAAAGGAGAGAAAGGCATTACACCTTTGATGCTTGATATGATTGTTAATCATCATGAGCGTCTTGATGGGAGTGGTTACCCTCGAGGTTTGCAAGGTGATAAACTTAGTCGGCCAGCACGAATAATGGCGATTGTAGATGTGTACGATGCGATGACCGCAGATAGGCCGCATCAAATAGGCGATGAGCCAATTAACGCACTGCGTTATTTATTGGCAAATAAACAAATGTTTGATGGGGAGTTAGTACAACGGTTTATTAAGTGTTTAGGCGTGCATCCGGTAGGGACTATTGTTAAGTTAACTAATGAACGCTTGGCTTTAGTCACTGAAGGGAATCACCAGAATCCAATTCAGCCTAAAGTGAAAATTTTCTATAACGCTAAACACAGCCATCATATTACTGCAAAAGATGTTGATTTAACTTCACCTGAACATGATTTAAAAATCCTCGCGAGTATTAAGCCGTTAGACTACCAGCTTAATTTGGCTCGTTTGTTAAAAGAGCATCTGCTGGTTTAAGCGATTTTTTAATTTTTGATTGATCACAGCGCTTTTTAGCTGACTGCTTTGCTGATAAAAGAGCACCGCTGAAGCAACTGACCATTAATAATAGCCATAATAAAGTTCCCTTTTCAGTATGCAGGGCTCCACAGCAAAACAATAATGCTATCAAGGCGAAAATAATCGCGCCTAACCAATAATGATTAACAGGATTGTCGCATTGCCCAGCTCTTGTGCAGGCACAAAAGTTCGCTTTGCAAAAGCAATACACACTCGCCCCAGAAAAAGCTAATGCAGCAATAATTAATGCTATTTCCACAGCTTTACTCCTTTTACTGACTCTTGTTGAACAGTCTAATTAGCGATTAGAATCAAGTCAACCTAAATGATAATTAATAGCAATTGCAGTTAAAGCTGCATCTTGTCCGATGTGTTTTAAAAGGGTGTTATCCTGCTGTTAAAAACTTGTTTAAAAGGTGTTTTTTAACGAATTGTTACAGTTTTTTATTAAAAAATAAGGTAATGTGCTAAGGTTTTGAAGTAACTTACTCCTAATAATTAGATACATCACATGGGAACCCAAGCGCATAGTTTGGTTAAGGTAACATAATGAAATTTACAAAAACTTTAATCGCAGCATCTCTTGCTGTTATGTCTGCAGATACGTTTGCAGCAGCTTTTCAACTAGCTGAGCATAGTGCTTCAGGACTTGGCCGTGCTTATGCCGGTGAAGCTGCCGTAGCCGATGATGCTTCAGTCGTAGCTCGTAACCCAGCATTAATGTCTGTATTTAAAGAGCAGCAATTAAGCGTTGCAGGCGTTGCAGTTGTTCCTGATGTTAGCCTACGTGGTACTTCTGCGAGCAATGCATCAGTTAACCCAAATGAATTAAATGATAGTAGCATTGCACCGGCTGCGTTTGTTCCAGCCGGTTACTTTGTAATGCCTATTGATGATAAATTTGCCGTTGGTTTTGGTGCGTTTTCGAACTTTGGCTTAGCGACCGAGTTTGATGCCGATTACCCGGCAGGTCAACTTGCTGGTGAAACTGAGATCGTTACTGTAAATATGAATGTGAGTGGCTCATATAAAATTAACGAGCAATTTAGCGTAGGTCTTGGTTTAAACTATATTTACGCAGACGCGAAAATTGTACGTAACTTTGGTGCTAATCCATTTGGTGTGCCAGCACAAACTGAAGGCGCTCACTTAGAAGGTGATGATACTGGCTTTGGTTGGAATGTAGGTGCTACGTACCAACTAGATGAGAACAGCCGCTTCGGTTTTAATTATCGCAGTGAAACAGACATTACATTTGACGGTGAATATTCTAACCAATTACCAGCATCAGCACCTTTTAATGGTTTAGCTGGTGCAAGTGTACCGGGTAGCGTTGAAATTACTTTACCAGCAATTGCTGAGTTTTCTGGTTCACATCAGTTAGATGAGAAAACAGGTTTACACTACAGTGTAATGTGGACCGGTTGGGATAGCTTTGAAAGGCTGGAAGCTTACGTACCAGGCTTAGAAGAGCCGGTATTTGACAAAGAAGAGAACTTCTCTAACGCAATGCGTTATTCAATCGGTGGTGATTATCAGTATAACGATGCTGTGCTACTACGTGCAGGTCTTGCGTATGATGAATCACCAGCTGATAAAAACCATATGTCGATTTCTATTCCTGACACAGACCGTTTTTGGTACTCGTTTGGTGTTAATTACACGATGAGTGAGCAAGCAAACTTAGATATTGGTATGAGTATTTTACGTGGTAAAACACAAAAGTTTACTGAATCAGATAAATTAGGGCAGCAGTGGGGCTTTGAATCAAAAGGCCATGCGTACTTATTTGGTGCACAGTATAACTACACGTTTTAATATTTGACTAGAACCTAGAACCTAGAACCTAGAACCTAGAACCTAGAACCTAGAACCTAGAACCTAGAACACAAAAAAGCCGCGATACAATAAAGTAACGCGGCTTTTTAAATGCTTTGTATAAATATTACAGACTTTCGATCTTCGCTTTTTGCTCAAGTAGTTTTGCTTTAGCATCTGAAAACTCTGCAAGCTTCTCATTTTCTTTAGCAAGTACCGCTTCAGGTGCATTGTTTACAAACTTCTCGTTTGCTAGCTTGTTTTGCACTTGGGCTAGGCCTTTCTCAGCTTTTTCAAGTTGCTTAGCAATACGCGCAAGCTCTGCGTCTACATCTATTAGACCAGCCATTGGGATCATGATCTCAAGGTTACCCACATAAGATGTTGCGCATGCTGGCGCGTCATCTTTGTTATCAAGGAGGGTAAATTCTTCAATTTTAGCAAGAGAAGCTAAGAATGATTTATTTTCCTCAATACGACGTACATCATCACTCGATGCATTTGCTAGTAACACTGATAATGGCTTGCTTGGGCTGATATCCATTTCACCACGAATGTTACGAATAGCGAGAATGAATTGTTTCACCCACTCTAAATCGTCCATCGCTTTAGCATCAACGTTCGCTTCATTGTATAGCGGGAATGCCTGTACCATGATGCTAGTATTGGCTGTTTCAAGGCCTGCTAATGGCGCAACACGTTGCCAAATTGTTTCTGTGATGTATGGCATCATTGGGTGCATTAGGCGTAGCAAGCTCTCAAGTACAGTAATAAGCGTATGACGTGTACCACGTTGCTGTGCTTCATTACCTTTGAATAATACGGGCTTAGTCAGCTCTAAGTACCAATCACAGAATTGGTTCCAAGTGAACTCATAAAGCGTATTGGCTGCAAGGTCAAAACGGTAGTTATCTAAGTGCTCAGTGTAGGTTTTTACCGTCGCTTCAAATTGCCCTAAGATCCAACGATCAGCAAGTGAATATTCTTTTGCAGCATCGCTTGTAAAACCACAATCTTGCTCTTCGGTATTCATGAGTACGTAACGGCTAGCGTTCCATAACTTATTACAGAAGTTACGATAACCTTCAAGGCGGTTCATATCCCAATTGATATCACGACCGGTTGACGCCATTGCTGCAAGAGTAAAGCGCAGTGCATCAGTACCATGGGCTTCAATGCCATTTTCAAACGTTTTACGGGTGTTCTTTTCAATCTTTTTCGCAAGCTGCGGCTGCATCATATTGCCAGTACGCTTGGTCACTAAACTCTCAAGGTCGATACCGTCAATCATATCAATTGGATCAAGTACGTTACCTTTTGATTTTGACATTTTATCGCCATTTTCATCGCGAATTAGACCCGTTACATATACCGTTTTGAATGGCACTTGTGGCTTGCCGTTGTCATCTTTGATGAAGTGCATGGTCATCATGATCATACGCGCCACCCAGAAGAAAATGATATCAAAACCGGTTACCAACACGTCAGACGGGTGAAAGGTTTTTAAGTCATCGGTATTTTCAGGCCAACCTTGCGTTGAGAAAGTCCACAGTGCAGACGAGAACCAAGTGTCTAGCACATCTTCGTCTTGGCTCAGAGCTACATCATCAGCAATATTGTTTTCGCGACGCACTTCAGCTTCATCACGACCGACAAATACATTACCTTCGCTGTCGTACCAAGCAGGGATGCGGTGACCCCACCAAAGTTGGCGTGAAATACACCAATCTTGTACGTCGTTCATCCATGAGAAGTACATGTTCTCGTATTGCTGCGGTACAAATTTAATGTCGCCATTTTTAACGGCATCTTTTGCAGGTTCAGCCAGTGGTGCAACGCGTACATACCATTGGTCGGTAAGGAGTGGTTCAATTACTACACCAGAGCGGTCGCCGTAAGGTACGGTTAGCGCGTGATCTTCGATTTTTTCAAGTAAACCAAGCTGTTCAAATTCAGCAACAATCGCTTTACGTGCATCAAAACGGTCAAGGCCATGTAAGCGTTCAGGAATTGGCGCGTCAAATTCAAGCTCTTTGCCGTCAAAGGTGTAGGTTTCACCTTGGCTTAAAATAGCCGCATCTTTATCGAAGATGTTGATCATCGGCAGTTGATGACGTTTACCTACTTCGTTGTCGTTAAAGTCATGAGCTGGAGTGATTTTTACACAGCCTGTGCCTTTATCTTTATCGGCATGTTCGTCAGCAACAATCTTAATACGACGATTAACAATCGGCAGTAAAATATCTTTGCCGATCAAATCTTGATAGCGCTCGTCATCTGGGTTTACTGCAACACCTGAGTCGCCTAACATGGTCTCTGGGCGGGTGGTTGCAACCACAATGTAATCTTTACCATCTTGCGTTTTAACGCCATCAGCTAATGGGTAACGTAAGTTCCACATAAAGCCTTTTTTGTCTTTGTTTTCAACTTCAAGGTCTGAAATTGCTGTGTGCAGTTTTGGATCCCAGTTTACTAGGCGTTTACCACGGTAGATTAAGTCTTCTTTGTGCAGGCGAACAAACACTTCTTTAACCGCTTCTGATAAGCCGTCATCCATAGTGAAACGTTCACGATCCCAATCAACCGATGCACCAAGGCGGCGAAGTTGTTTGGTGATTGTGCCGCCAGATTGGTTTTTCCATTCCCAGATTTTATCAATGAAGGCTTCACGGCCTAAGTCGTGGCGTGTTTTGCCTTCTTCGGCAGCAAGTTTACGCTCAACTAACATTTGTGTTGCAATACCTGCGTGGTCAGTACCTACTTGCCATAAAGTGTTGTTACCTTGCATACGCTTAAAGCGCGTTAAGGTATCCATAATGGTGTCTTGAAAGGCGTGGCCCATGTGTAAGCTACCTGTGACATTTGGCGGTGGGATCATAATTGAATATGCGTCGCCTTTGCCTGATGGTTTAAAGTAGCCTTTTTCTTCCCAGTCTTGGTATAGCGACTGTTCAATATCTTGCGGATTGTAGGTTTTATCCATTACACAGAACCTTAAATAAGTACTTAAATGAGTTAGTTAGCTATTTATACAATAGGGTATGTTAGCTATTAATATCTTGCGTGGTGATATTAGCACCGAGTTGGCGTAGCTTTTTAAAACGCTCACGGGCGGCTTGTTTTGCTATGGCTTCTACGGGTACAAAATCAAAAACTTGGTTAAACCGGCGAATAAAGTCCGGTAATTGTGCTGCCAAGTTAATTAAAACTTTACGATTACCGACGGGGGGGGTGGTGCCTATTTCAACGGGCGCACCGCCTTTTGGGCCTTCACCTTGCAGGTTATGTGGCACAAAACTGTCGGGGTCAAATGACCAAATAGTTTCATCAATGGCATGGGCGACTTCAAGATCATCGACGTAAATAAATATACGATGACCAAGACGATACTGTTCAGCCGCAATATCAGCCGCTAAGCGAAAGTGATCGTCAGCCTTGGCTAATGACTCATCTTGTTGCTTTATAACGAAAAACTGGGCGTTGATGCTCATTGTATCGGGGCTTCCCACAGTATTGAAAATAATACTTAAATCAAAGCAGAGATTTTGCCATATAACGTGTTTTGCTTCAATTAATACACTCATTAAGTGGAGAATAAATAAGGCGCTGAAAAGCGCCTTATTTTAATTTAAATGCATTGTATGCGAAGGTTAATCTTGAGTGGTTTCGCTTACACCCGCACGGTTTAGTAAGTATTGTGTCAACATCGGCACTGGGCGACCTGTTGCCCCTTTATTTTTACCGCTACGCCACGCGGTACCAGCAATATCTAAATGCGCCCAATTATATTTCTTAGTGAACTTAGATAAGAAACACGCGGCGGTAATAGTGCCTGCTGCACGACCACCTAAGTTGGTGAAATCAGCAAATGGGCTTTCAAGTTGATCTTGGTAATCATCCCACAGTGGTAATTGCCATGCACGGTCGCCACTTTGTTCAGAGGCTTTTAATAAGTCATGTGCCAGTGGATTGTGGTTTGATAACAACCCTGTGGCATGAGCACCAAGGGCAACAATACAGGCACCGGTTAAAGTGGCTACATCAATTACAGTTTCAGGCTCAAAGCGCTCAACATAGGTGAGTGCATCACATAGCACTAAACGTCCTTCTGCGTCCGTATTGAGTACTTCAACCGTTTGCCCTGACATAGTGGTTAGAATATCACCAGGTCGATAGGCATTTGAGCTTGGCATATTTTCACAACCGGCTAAAACACCAATTACATTAATTGGTAATTGCATTTGTGCTAAAGCACGCATGGCACCAATTACCCCGGCAGCACCACCCATATCGTATTTCATTTCGTCCATGGCTTCGCCAGGTTTTAGTGAAATACCGCCTGAGTCAAAGGTTAAGCCCTTACCAACTAATACGATAGGGGCTTGATCTTTCGCGCCACCTTGGTAGTTAATGACCGACATCACCGATTCGTTATCGCTACCACGGCCAACAGCCAAGTATGAATTCATCCCCAGCTCTGCCATTTTTTCTTCACCGATAATATCCACTGTGATGTTATCGAAATTAGTGGCAAGTTCTTGCGCTTGTTCACCTAAATACGCTGGGTTACAGATATTTGGTGGCATGTTTGCTACGTCTTTACATAACTTGCTACCAGCAGCAATCGCTAAGCCGTGCTCAATAGCGCTTTCACCAATAGTTAACTCACGACGAGTAGGTACATTAAATACAATTTTACGCAGTGGACGACGTGGGTCGCTTTTTTTGCTTTTTAATTGATTAAATGTGTACAAGCAATCTTGAGTTGTTTCGACCGCTTGGCGGACTTTCCAATACGTATCGCGACTTTTTACATGTTGCTCGGTTAAAAAGCACACCGCTTCCATCGACCCAGTTTCGTTAAGGGTATTAATGGTTTTTGAAATAATTTGTTTGTATTGTTTGTCATCCAGTTCGCGCTCTTTACCACAGCCAACAAGTAGAATGCGTTCACTTAATACGTTTGGTACATGATGCAATAACAGTACTTGCCCAGGCTTGCCTTCGAGATCACCACGGCGTAATAAATTAGAGATATAACCATCGCTGATTTTATCGAGTTGTTCTCCAATGGGGGATAAACGACGTGGCTCATAAACGCCAACTACTATACATGCGCTACGTTGCTTTTCAGGACTACCACTTTTTACGCTAAATTCCATTGTCACTCCTAATTTTGAGTCATTTAACCCTTAGATAAGGGCAATTAAATAAAAATCCAGACATTAGATTAATACTAGCTTATAAACGCTGACTCATTATGTGTATTTGAACTTTATATGTTTAGTACTATCAATACCACTAAAGCGACAATATATCGAGTTGCTAGGTATGATATTTAATGTTGATGACATATAATAAAATCTTAAGTTTACTAAAATTTTCTTACTCTTAAAGTGAAACACGACGTTTAACAGGGGCGATCATTGCTAATTTTCCGTTATTTGACCACTGAAGTATTAAAGTCTCAGGTCGCCGTATTTTTAACTTTGATGACAATTTTTTTGTCGCAAAAGTTTGTTGTTATTTTAAGTGATGCCTCTGAAGGTGGCATTCCTGCTAAGTTAGTGTTGTCGATGATTGCACTAAAACTACCACAATTAGCTTCATTAATTTTACCACTTAGTATCTTTTTAGGAATTATTCTCGCCTATAGCCGAATTTATGCCGATAGTGAAATGACGGTGCTAAAAGCGTGCGGGGTCAGTGAATGGTATGTGGTACGAGTGACCTTGATTTCTAGTGTGCTGCTTGCGCTTTTAGCGGGTGTATTAACTTTGTATGTTGCGCCATGGGCTAGCGAGCAAGAATATCAACTAAAAGAGCAAGCCAAAGCAGATGCCGGATTGTCGGCGCTGCGAGCTGGACGTTTTCAACAAACAGGTAACGAAAAAGCCGTGGTATTTATTCATAATATTGAAAATGGCGGTAAAGAATTACATAAAGTTTTTGTTGCTCAACTACCAGACAACGAAAAAGATAACCTAGCTCGGTTAGTGTATGCCGAGCGTGGAGTGGTGATTGAGCAAGAAAGTGGCGAGCAACAATTAATCCTCAGCGACGGTAAGCGATACGAAACAGACGGTAAGACACCTGCACTAAATTTAACCGAATTTGATGGTTACAGTGTACAAATACGTGAACAAGAAATTGAACACCAACGCCGCAAGCTTGAAGCCGTACCAACTATGGATCTATTGACTATGCAAGGTCCTGAAGCGGTTGCACAGTGGCAATGGCGTTTAGCTATACCGCTGTCGATACCGTTACTTACTTTACTGGCAGTTCCGCTGAGCGTGGTAAACCCGCGACAAGGTAAGTTTGCTAAGTTAGTGCCAGCTATTAGTTTATATTTAGGCTATTTCATTTTACTCAATGCCGCCAAGTTTGCTGTTGAGGATGGCAAGATCCCACCTTCAATTGGTTTATGGTGGATCCACTTTACGGCGCTATTTATTGGTGGGTTTTTAATAATCAAAGGGCGTCCATTAGGGGCTTGGCTCAAAGCAATCGTCACTAAGCGGGAGTTAGGCGCATGATGAAAATGCTTGATTGGTATTTAGGCCGCAGCATCTTACAGACCACGGGTTTTGCTTTAATGGTGTTGGTGGGTATCAGTACCCTTATTAAATTTATCGAGCAATTAAAATCAGTTGGTCGCGGTAGTTATGATATCGCCACTGCGCTGTTATATACCTTGTATAGCATGCCAGGTGATCTTGTGGTGTTTTTCCCTATGGCTGCACTTATTGGCGGTTTAACTGGGTTAGGAGCACTTGCCTCAAATAGTGAGCTAGTTGTAATGCAAGCGGCTGGTATGTCACGCTTGCAAATCATAATTTCAGTAATGAAAACCGCAATATTTATGGCTATCTGTATGATGGCGCTTGGCGAGTGGGGAGCACCAGAAGCGCAGCTTAAAGCTAAAGAGTTACGTAACCATGCAATTCATGGCGGTGATGTATTCAACGCGCAAAAAGGTGTGTGGGCAAAAGATGGTAATAACTTTATTAATATTGAAGATGTAGATCAAAATGGTGTGTTGCACGGTGTAAATATGTACCATTTTGATAAATCGCTGCAACTTACGCAAATTACCAAAGCCCGTGAAGCCGTTAGCCGAAAAGATGGTTGGTTATTGCGTGATGTAAATAAAGTGCAGCTGACTGAAGAACAAATTAATACTCAGCAACAAGATGAAGAGTTTTATGACTCACAACTAACCGCAGAAAAATTAGGCGTGGTATCGGTTAAGCCTGAGTCACTGTCATTTACTGGGTTGTGGTCATACTTAGGTTATTTAAAGCAAAATGAGCAAGATACCAGTACTTATGAGTTGGCGCTATGGCGTAAGATAATGCAACCTGTGTCAATTGCGGTGATGTTGTTAGTAGCTCTGTCGTTTATATTTGGCCCGCTGCGTACTGTAACCATGGGGGCACGTATTGTAATGGGGGTGGTGACAGGTATTGTGTTCCATTTAACCAATGAGATATTTGGCCCCGTGGTGATGGTTTATCAAATTCCTGCAATTATTGGCGCCACTTTACCGAGTATACTTTTTATTGGTTTTGCCACTTATTTACTGAATAAGCGTAACTAGTTGCTTGTTATTCTAGGAGCCTAGGCTCCTAGAAAGTCTGCTAATCCAACGAACGGTAAATACGTTTGTTTTCTTCTTTAGTTAGCGTAACAACCTCGGTTTTAGATAGGTAATCTTGTAAAGCGCGTTTATTTTTAAAATCAACTAACACCACTAAATTACCTAACCCGAGTAATGCCGTTATGCTGCGAATAACCGCTTGTGGCCAACTGATGAGTTCGTTATTAAGGGTTTGTACTTTTAAACGCCATGCCCGCATACCAATAGTTTGCCCGCTTTTAGTCCAAAAATAAGCAAAAAACGCAATGTTAACGCCTATAAATAGTGCGCTACGAATGCCATAAAGCAGTGGTGAATCTTGTATTAGCGCAGCAGGATCTTCTGTTTGTGGAATAAACCCGAGTGCAACTAAGCTCTGAATCGCAGCAAAATACAAAATAGCAGTCAACATAGATAATGAAATAACGACTAAAGAATCGTAAATCAATGAAGCAAAGCGACGCCAGAAGCCCGCACGTGGAAACTCACCAGACATAAACACACTCATAAAGTTAATATGCGCGCTAGTTTAGCAAATAGCGAGACAAATACTAGCCACTGCGTAATTGGTTTAAATAGGGGAATGTTAATGGTTGCTTAATTGTTAAGCGGTTGATCGGGGTTTTGTAAAAAACGCTTGCTGCGTCTGTGATTGTTTGTATAATGCTTGCCATAGAGACGAAGATAGCTCGATAAGTCTTAGCTCTAAAGTGGTTTTTCTTTATCTTCTCATGTTAGAAGGTTAAAGAAAAATGATGCCAGCGTGATGAAATTGGTATACATGGGGGATTCAAAATCCCCTGCCGCAAGGCGTGCCGGTTCAAGTCCGGCCGCTGGTACCACTTTTGATAACCCTGGCCAAATTGGTCGGGGTTTTTTTATGCCTGTAGCAAAGTGAACTTGGGCGGAAGCTATACAAATTTAAGAACAAAAAAGTCAGTTGTTAAACCAACAACTGACTTAGTATTTTAGCTAGATTTTATTGCTTTAAGTCAATGCTATAAAGAGCAAAGCCGTTTTCATCTAACTCGATAGGTGATGTAGGGCTTACAGCTGGTAGCGTTTGCGCAATACTTGCTACTGCATCCAGTGGGGATGTTCTAAAGACCACATTTAAATCAGTGTCAGTGTCCACTGTCGCAAAGCGCCAGTTGTTATCAGCTGAAGGATCTATGCTGCCTTCTGCACTTTTAGCTGCTTCACTAATAATATAGTTTCTGAGTACACCACGGTTTTCATCCGGGCCTTCAAACGTTTCACGGCTGGTGCCATCTATTGCTGGGAAGTTACCACCACCAGATGCTCGATAGTTGTTAGTTACCACTAAAAACTCAGCGGTTAAATCAATCGCTTCACCTTGGTATTGCAAGTTGGTAATGCGCGAGCTTTCGGCGTTAACTAAATTACCATCGTTGTCGTATCGTTTAGCCTGAGTTACATCTATCTCGAACGTTACGCCATCAATTATATCAAAATTAAATGACGGGAAAGTGGTATCGAGTAGGTTTTGTTGCGCGCTACTGTTTACATCTATTTGATTAAATTGACCTGCTGAGCGCTCAAGCCATTCTTTAACATCTTTTCCTGTTACGCGTACCATGCGAATAGTGTTCGGGTAAACGTATAAGCTTACAGTGTCTAATAAGGCGATATCGCCAGCCTTAACGTTAGTGTAATCTTCAATACCATTACGGCCTGCTCTAAATGGCGCAGCAGCAGATAGAACGGGGAGGCCATCAAGCTCAGTACCCTGAATAAATGCTTCCCCCCAGGCAATTTGTGCGTCTGAAACAATTTGAATTGATGGATCATCTTGAACAAGTGCAAAAAAGCTATAAATAGGCGCAGAGATTTTTGCAAATGGTTCGCTAACCCATTCAATCGTTGCTTTATGCTCAAGTTCAATTGCGGCTGCAACATCAGTATCAGCTACGGCTAAGTCAACAAAATCACCATTTTCATCAGTGCCACTAATTGCACGATTTTCAACACGAGAGCTAACGACTTGCCAGCCGCCATCTTTAGTTGGGTCGATCACTAAATCAATAACACCTAAATGATTACCAAAAAAACCAGGCATAACCGCAGGCACACCATTGAGCTTACCATTTACGTTGTCGATACCAGCAAATTCAAACCCGTCGTAAGCAGCATCACCAGGGAATATGCGGTGGTTATGACCAAATAGAATTGCATCAATACCTGGCACTAGTGATAAATAAAGCGCTGTGTTTTCTGCTAAGTCTTCTTTTGCGCTGGCTGTTAACCCTGAATGTGGAATAGCGATGATGATATCAGCGCCTTCAGCTTTCATTTGTGGAATGAATTTTTCAGCTGTTTTAATAATGTCTTTAGCTATTACTTTACCCTGTAAATGTGCATTATCCCATTGCATAATTTGTGGTGGCGTTAACCCCAAATAACCGATTTTGATTGTTTGTTCGTTATTGTTTTCATCGAAAACGATTTTTTCTTGGATGTAATAAGGGGTGTAACGATTTTTGTCATTTTCGTCACTGTTATCGCCATCATCTATATAGACGTTAGCGTTTATATATGGGAAGTCTGCGCCTTGCAAAGTTGCATCTAAAAACTCTAAACCAAAGTTAAATTCGTGGTTACCTAGATTTGCGACGTCGTAATCAAGCAAGTTCATTGCTTTATAAACTACATGGGTAGCGCCATTTAAGATGTCATCTTTACGAATGATTGCTTCATAGTCGCCTAGTGGGCTATTTTGAATAAGATCACCATTATCAACCAGTACGCTATTTTGTACTTCATTGCGTGCTTCTTTTATTAACGTTGCTGTATTAACAAAGCCAAGCGTTTCTGATGGCGCTTGCGCAAAATAATCATAATTAGATAGGTACATGTGAATGTCGGTAGTTTCCATTACACGCAAGTTTACCGTTGTTGGCGATGGCTCATCATCATTTTTATCACTGATACATGCTGTCAATGAAAGTGCTACGCTTAATGCAAGCGTTGTTTTAAAAAAAGTGCTTGTTAGATCCATGGTTTTCATGATTGTTCCGTGTGTTATAAAGTAGCCGCCACATTAGACCTTAATTATTAAAGCTTAATGACGTTAATTGAATAAAAATATTAATAAATCAAAGAGGTTAGGACGTAAAAGGGATGGGGGTAATCGTATTCGGCAGGGCTAATTTTAATTTATGTGATGCTTTTGATAATTACAGCCATATCCTCAGAGTGTGAAAGATGGCAAGATATTGAAATCTCTGGCGATGGAAACTCTCATGGATCAGACAATACAGAGCTTTCAAGTATGGCTCCGTCGCCGGCTACGATACTCGTATACTGCGCAGTGTTGTTGCTTGGTAACCATTAAATGGCATTCAGGGGGGATTGAACGCCATTTAATATAAAAACTAACTTCAGTCAGTTTAGTCAATTAAGCTCACTTTACATTGGTAGGTGTTGTCACCTACTGAAAAGCTACCTTTGCCATTCCACTGGTTATCTACAGCAAAGCTTGCTGTAAATGGTGATAGATAGCTACCAATCGCAGGAGGCGGAAAGGAAACCACGGCTTGACCTGTTAGCGCGCCAACTTTAGTAACATCATTATAGCCAGTTGCATGCATATGCCCTGAAGCGCTAGATGTAAACTGTGGTGAATGTTGTGTGCCTTCTTGAATATGACCATTAGCGCGACCATTTAGCGCATCTGTTTTTGGATCAACAGCAAACTGAATCTCCATTGAGCCACCACCAACAACACCAAAACTTTCACCAGATATTTTCTTCTTCCCTCTGTATATGCATTCTTCACTGTTACTTAGTAACCAAGTAACAGTGAAGAATGACTGCTGAAAAAGACATATTACAGCTAGGTAATGTTAATTCGTTTACGGCATAGTCGCTCTATTATTGCAGTCCTAATATCTGCTGTAATGTGTTGGGTTAGTCGTTTTGCGATAGATTAGGAGTGCAGGTAGATTGTGAGCTATTAAAAAAGCAGACGAGCTTGCTCGATTTGCAAGTGGTGCAAATAAACAGCCGTTATTAATTTATTTTCAAATAAATCAAAAGTACCACCAGTAGGTACATTCAATTCTCTTTATTTATCTTGTATAGTTAATCATATAAAAACTCAGCGACAGTTTTTGTGGTTTCAAAAACATAGCTATGTTGAGCGTAAAAAATGGACAACTTGAGCACGACATTGCAAAGCTAGTAATGTGTATAAAAACCCAATATAAAGCCTTAATAGTAAAAATGGAGAAAGTTAATGGAATTTAATTCAATGATGTTATTTGTTATTGCTTGTCTGACTATCAATTTAATACCGGGGCCTGATGTTATCTACATCGTATCAAATACCATGAAAGGAAAGATGGTCAGTGGCATGAAAGCTGCGCTTGGCTTGGGTGTTGGTTACTTTTTTCATACATTAGCGGCTTGTGTCGGCTTATCAGCCATTATTTTAAGTTCAGCTTTGGCTTTTAGTATCGTTAAATGGCTTGGTGCTCTTTATTTAGTTTATTTAGGTGTTCAAGCACTTATTTCCATGTACAGAGGAAATAGCCAGGTAGTCGTTAGTGAAAGTGAAGATACAAAAGGAAATATTTTTATGCAGGGTGTTGTGGTCAGTGTTTTGAACCCTAAAGTTGCTTTGTTCTTTCTCTCATTTCTTCCGCAATTTATAAATACATCCACTGGCTCAGCAGCATCGCAATTACTGGTTTTAGGATTAATTTTCAGTGTGTTAGCAACGCTTTGTAATGTGCTGTATGCAACTGTTGGAAGTTGGTTGTTTAATCGACCTAATGCAGGTAGATACACGCGAATATTGGAAGGAGTATCGGGAGTATTGCTAATTGGTTTAGCAGGTAAAATAGCACTGAGCGAACGTTAGGATTGGTTGATTTTGCATAGGGCTTCCTCAATTAAAGTTGGAATCAGTTGTTAACTCAATATTTGAAATTTACAAGGAGTGCGTTTGGTTGGATTTTATATTTCTTGCTGATAAGGCTCACATGAAGCCCGTTATAGCAAAGTGGTACTTTCAGCAGTGGGGACACTTGGTTGAAGGCTCATCTGTAGAGTTATTTAACAATAAGCTAAATGATTACTTAAACCGCGACAGTATCCCGTTAGTTATCATGGCCGTTGAGGGCGAAGATGTGTTGGGGGTGGCACACTTACGTTACCATGAAATGACTATTTACCCCGATAAAGAGCATTGGGTAGGCGGGGTGTATATTGATACTAAACACCGAAGTAAAGGAGTGGCTTCTGCATTAGTTAATCACCTTGAATCTGTTGCGGTTTCACTAGGCGTTACTGATATTCACTTACAGACTGAAAAATTAGACGGTGGCCTTTATAAACAACTAGGTTGGCAGCCAATCGAGCAGGTTAATAATCGTGGTGTTGAGGTGCAGGTTATGACAAAGCACATTGCTCAGTAACAGAGCGGCTAAAATATGAGTTGATATTAAGCGACGCATGCTCGCCGCTTAATATAAAGCTAACTATGACCTATTTAGTCAATTAAGCTCACTTTACATTGGTAGGTGTTATCACCTACTGAAAAGCTGCCTTTGCCATTCCACTGGTTATCTACAGCAAAACTTGCGGTAAAAGGTGATAGATAGCTACCAATCGCAGGAGGCGGAAAAGACACCACGGCTTGACCTGTTAGCGCGCCAACTTTAGTTATATCATTATAGCCAGTTGCATGCATGTGCCCTGAAGCGCTTGATGTGAACTGTGGTGAATGTTGCGTACCTTCTTGAATATGACCATTAGCGCGACCATTTAGCGCATCTGTTTTTGGATCAACAGCAAACTGAATTTCCATTGAGCCACCACCAACAACACCAGATTGAAACTGTAATTTTACGAGATATAAGCTTTCACCAGACATTTTATTCTTCCTTTTATTAAGTGCTGCACACTATTGTGCGGGCATTCATTAATCGATGGAAAGTGTAGGGGGATTGCCAAGAAATACATATTACAGGGTATTACAGCTAGGTAATGTATATCAGCTTTCGACGCAGTTACTTTATCATTGCGGTGCAAATGTCTGCAGTTAATGTATTGAGTTAGTCGTTTTTTCGATAGATTAAAAGCACTTATAATGTTATTGGAAGAGCAAATAAACTTAATCTATTGGCACTTGGTACAAACATAATGCTTATAACAGGGAGTGAAGTTAATGATCACAAAATTAGACAATGCAAATGATTTTGTCGCAAAGCAAATTTACATCACTTTACAGCGTTCCTATAAAATAGAAGCTGAGATAATAGGTGCACTTAATTTTCCGCCTTTATCGCGCACTGTTACTGACATCCAAAATTCGCCAACGCTTTTTTATGGATTTTATAACGATACGCAGCTCGCGGGGGTTATTGAGCTGGCAATCGGTAATGAGGGATTAGAAATTAATAGCTTAGTGGTTGACCCTGATCATTTTAGAAAAGGCATTGCCGATAAGTTAATTCGCTATGCGCTAAGTGAATGCGTTATTTGCGCAGCTATAACAACTGCGATCGTCGAGACCGCCGTGGTAAACGAACCCGCTATTAAGCTATATAAAAAACATGGCTTTGTTGAGTTCAAAAGATGGACGCCAGAACACGGTATTGAAAAGCTGGCAATGGTTAAAAGTTGTGATGTTTAACATGAGGGTATTGTAGTCGACTTGTTTTTTGCTCATACAATCAAGAAATGAGCGACGCGTGTATATTGTTCCATTTAGCTTTGCTTGAAAATAGTAGAAAACTTAATAATAGCAATGCCTTAGATAATTTGTTGAAACTGTTTAAAGTATAAATGTGAGTGTGGTCGGAACAGAAATATTCGCCCTTAGCGCACTATAAAATTATAAGCCCAAGGAGCTACGTTGATCTCTGAACCAGTAAGCAGCATTGTAGTAATTTTTATTTGCATAGTCGGTGCGTTGCACTTTGGCGGTGTACTTGTTACTTCTAAAAAATCACCGGCTCTAACGTGGATGAAGACAAAACATCCGTATTTTCCAAATGTAATTGTTGTATTGTTGGTATTTGTAGCACTATTCAAAATAGTTGGGTTATTTTAGTGCATTATTTAAACATCGAGCATTTGGCTTATAACACATATAAGCCTTAACTCTGTCAATAGGTGTTAGTATGCTTTTTGACCGCCTTTAAAGATTGACGGTCAATTATAATTTAATAAGTAAATATATTCCTCTAAAGCGCAGCGTCTACCAACCTATTTGTGAATAATTCAATTAAAGGTCTTTTTCCCAAAGAAAAGGGAATGACAAGCCACTGGATTCGAGCAACGAGTTGCGGGTATACACCTAGCAATGTAGATACGTCATTTATGGCGAGAACCAATTAACTATTGGAATTGACGCGCTAAAGCACGACCTACGCCAACCTCAGCCTTTAGACCCTTACTCTTAAGCGCAGCGCCTCTCAACCTCTTTGTGAATAATTCACTTAATTTTTTGCACAAAGAGAAGGGAATGAGAAGTAAATGAGGACGAACTTGAAGGCTAATATCCATAAGAAACACCTTGACTTAAACTAACCACACTTTTATTTTTTCGTTGCCCGTTGCCCGTTGCCCGTTGCCGTTGCGGACGAACTTGAAGGCTAATATCCATAAGAAACACCTTGACTTAACCGTTGCCCGTTGCCCGTTGCCCGTTGCCCGTTGCCCGTTGCCCGTTGCCCGTTGCCCGTTGCCCGTTGCCTGTTGCCCGTTGCCCGTTGCCCGTTGCCCGTTGCCCGTTGCTCGTTGCCCGTTACTCGTTGCCCGCTATGGCAGCTTTTTATTTATTCGGGTATCATCTGCGCAACTTTGATTATCAGTTGCTATTTATGAACACGTTAAGTGCTAAAGAAAATATTCAAGCCATTGTTAAGGCAATTAAAGCTGAAGAAGCTAAGCTTCGCCAAAAACACCCGTTACTAGCCCATCAAAATACCTTAGGTATGGCTATTCTATTATTATCTCTCGGCGCTTTAATTGGCGTGGGAACACTTTATTATTTTGCTATTATTCCAGCTTGGTTATGTATTGTATTAGCGGCCATTGCGACTTCAATTTCACACGAGCTCGAACATGACCTTATCCATAAGCAGTATTTTAGTAACCAGCCTTTTTTACATAACTTTATGATGCTAACCGTTTGGCTAATGCGACCAAACACCATTAGCCCATGGTATCGCCGAAAAATGCATTTACATCATCATAAAACTTCGGGCACTGATCAAGATCTTGAAGAGCGCTTAGTTGGTAACGGCATTAAAAACCCATTTTTACGCGCATTAGTGATTGTTGACGGCTTGCTTGGTCTACTAATTAACACTAAACGCTTTAGTAAAGAAATTAAAGGCTTTAGCTTTTTTAAGGTATTTAATGCTGGTTTTCCGGTAACTACCGCGTATTTTGCAATTCTATATAGCGTGATTATATTTCATTCGGTGAACTTATTTATGCCACTTGAAACTAATTCACCGGTTTTACTGTTAGATGTGATGGCGGTGTTTGAGTTTTTAATGGTGGTACTGATCGTGCCTAATATTGTACGTTCGAGCTCACTTAACTTTGTCACATCTTCAATGCATTACTATGGCGGTGTAAACAATATGCTGGAGCAAACACATGTATTAACGAGTCGTTTGTTTGCACCATTTCATTTGTTTTGTTTTAACTTTGGTCATACCCATACAATTCATCATTTTGTACCGAATCAGCCATTTTATTTACGTCAGATGATCAGTAAAAAAGTGCTAGCGGTAATGAAAAAACACGGTGTTCGCTTTAACGACTTTGCTAGTATCAAACAAGCAAATCGCTACCAAGCTTCTTAATATCAAGATACAAATTATTCATTGACCTCAAGTTAAGTTAAGGTTTTAAAGTCGTTATCTAACTCAATATTTAGATAGCGACTATGAACCTTAATCAAATCACTTTACCTGTCTGTGACATCGAAAAAGCAAACCAGTTTTATTTGGCTATGGGTTTTACACAAATTGTGAAAACGCCTCATTACTCACGTTTTGAGTGCCCTAATAAAGCCACATTTTCTTTGTTATTAACCGATGATACGTTTACTAATGGTGCGGTTATCTACTTTGAAAGCGAAGAACTTGAAGAGTGGGTCGCCTCCTTAAAAGATAAAGGCTTTGAGTTTGAATCCACGATCACCGAGCAGCGTTATTTATGGCAAGAAGCGGTGTTAAAAGATCCATCAGGCAATAAAATTAAGCTTTATTGGGCGGGGTCTAATCGCTTGAATCCACCTTGGCGAGTTGAAATTATAGCTTGATCTAATTTTTGCTAGGTTGGGTATAAAGGTACTTTGCAAAAGAGTCTGTTATGTTTGATTGTAGTCAAGTGTCTAGAATTATCGAGATGGCGTGGGAAGATCGCACACCATTTGAGGCCATTGAACACCTTTATGGTTTAAATTACTCTCAGTTAGCTAATTTTATGCGTGCTAATGTATCGGCTGGCTCATTTAAAGCTTGGCGAAAACACCATGCAGGGCGAGTAACAAAGCATCTTAAATTACGTGATCCCGCAGTTGAGCGGAGTCACTGTAAGACGCAATATAAAAATCGTTGATCCGGTCTAATTTATTTGTTGCAAAAACTTAGTATTACTGTGTTTTTGGCAATTTTTAACGTAGAGTTTTAGACATTAATTAAATAAATTATTTTAAGGATTATTATGCAGATCACTGGGCGTTGTCATTGCGGGGAAGTAACTTACACGGCAGAGGTAGACGAAAACAAGGTAATTAACTGTCACTGTACTGATTGCCAAATCATCGCAAGTGCGCCATTTCGCACTGTAGTAATATCGCATCCTAACGCGGTTACCTTTACTGCTGCTGCACCAAAAGAATATATAAAGATTGCCGAAAGTGGTAATAAGCGTGCACAAGGTTTTTGTGGTAATTGCGGTACTTCTTTGTATGCCACTTCAGTTGGCGAGGGCGATAAAGTTTATGGCCTACGTTTAGGTGCGGTTGAGCAGCGTGAACAACTTATTCCTAAAGCACAAATTTGGTGCCGTTCAAGCCCATCTTGGTTAAAAGAAATTAATAACATAAAGGGTTTTGAGACCGTTCCACCAAGTAGTTAATTTATAGGTGTGAAATAAAAACAGACATTATGCTGTCTACTTAAACGAGATGATTGTTTAGGAGACGGCAAAATGTGTAGCTCAGTAAAATCTAATCGTGCGGTAAAAAAATCACAGTATAATTTTGACAATGAACTCAATGATGAGCAACGCCAACAGTTTGCTGCCCGTGCTAATTTAGCGCAAGCGCGACGTGAAGAGCGTGAGGCACTTAACAAAAAATGGGTTGCTCAGCACCGCTCTCAACAACCTCAAAAGCAGACTTTACTAAGTTGGCTTATAGATCTTTTTTCAAAGTGATATTTCGCCCGCCAAGGTAGCCAAATACGGCGCAGCCAAAACTGGCGATAGCACATAACCATAATGTCGGTGCCCAGCTATTAAAGTGGTCATGTAAAGCACCCGCCAGCATTGGGCCTGTTGCCGCTATTAGGTAACCAATACATTGTGCCATGGCAGATAATGAAGCGGCTTGGCGGCTATTATGTGTCCGTAAACTGACAAATGACAAACCTAATATAAAGCATGCCCCAGAGCAAAACCCCAACGTTATTGACCAAAATAGTGCTAACTCAGGCATAAACAATAAGCCAAAAGAGCAAAGTGCGCCAAGCAGTGCTAACGTACTGGTTAAAATACGTTGATCTTTGAGCCTCGCTAATAAAGGAATTAAAATAATCCCAGGCACTGCCGATGCTGCTTGAAATGCACCTTGCATGGCACCGGCTTGTAGTGGTGATATACCGTTTTCAATTAAAATACTTGGTAACCAAGCGACCATAATGTAAGTAAAAAATGAGTTAAGCCCAAGTAAAAGCGTGATTTGCCATGCTAGTGATTGTCGCCAAACATTACTGTTCGCCTGCGTATTAACCAGTTCCTTTACAGGCTTTGTGTGGTATTTAAGCTGCGGGAACCAAAGAATAATACCCAGTAAAGTCAGCAAGCCATAACTTGCCAGTGCAAGTTGCCAGCCGATATCCTGATACTGACTCAGCGGGAATACAATCGCCGCATAGCTACCGCCAAAAATGGCCATTGCGAGTACATAAGCCGAGGTCATTACCGCGACTTTATGTGGGAAATCGCGTTTAATTAAGCTTGGCAATAGGACGTTACCAATCGCAATACCCACTCCGATAATAGCTGTGCCTAGATACAACAAAGGTAGGTTTGTTATTAAGCGTGACGCTAAACCTGCACCAATTAGCAGCAAAGCTATAAATAATGAGATTTCTAGCCCGAGTTTTTTAGCAAGCCAATTAGCCAGCGGTGACGCTAATGCAAAGGCCAGAAGCGGTAGTGTTGTTAACATACCCGCTTGTGATGGTGAAAGGCTAAAAGACGCAATTATATCCTCAAGTACAGGCGCAATGCCTGTTACTGGAGCACGTAAGTTTGTGGCAATAAAGAAAATACCAAGAATTAAAATAGCAGAAGAAAACACAGTCCGCTTAGTAGGCGCTGAATACAAAACTAAAGTCACCAAGTCGATGGCAGGTGGCGTAATTATACCCGAAGGGGAATGGCGTTGGTATTAAATTGACTACTCCTTAGTCTTTATTTTTGAATAACTTATTCTTAACAATTGGTGGTATCTATAGCTCATTAAAAAATAATTAACCCCACTTTTTAAAGTCATCCGTTTATAGCTGTAGTAATCCAAATTTGACTTTAAAAGGTGACTTATGAATAACGTTTTACACGATTATGGCAATAACAAAAGAGTCTTACGGTGTTAAGTATTGCCGTTTTAGTGGTTTAACTGGCTGCAAACAAGCATCACAAAGCTCAGTAAAAGAGTAAGCAGATGAAGTTGAAATAGCGCAAAGTAAAGCCCGCACTGAACAGATGTTAGTTACACAAGAGCAGATGCAAAAAAGGCAGCGACTACATGCTGTAGGTTACGAAGTAATGCCACAAGGGATAATGCACCCAAACGCCAGCACTAGCTTAATGCCGCCGATGCCTCGCCCAATTACAGATGATGCAAAGCGAAGCGCAAGAGCAAGCTCAAACAATGCAATTAAAACAAAACCAACAGCGCCAACGCAGTGAAGAAATGGCTGGTAGGCAATTTGCAGTACCAAGCATGGCAGCGAAAAGTACGTTGTTACTAGAGCTTGAAATCGTCACCGCAGAGGTAGCAAATAAATTTAAGCGCATAGATACACTCATTGCAGAGGGAAATACAGTAGCCGCTAAAGCACAGTTGGTTGAATTGTTAGCAGCGCACCCCGAACTTAAGGTGCACTTAACTGAGCAATATAAACAGCTATTTCAGTAAAATGTAATCGACTTATGTTCGCTATTTGGCGAACCTACTTAAGCGTGGTTGCTACCAAGCGTAACTTGCTGAGAACATTATATTACGTGGTCGCCCTGGAAAATAACGGTCGCCGGTAAAGCTAGTGTAGTCGGCGCGCTCGGCATAAGCAGCATCGGTTAGGTTGTTAATTTGCGCGGTTAGCTTTAGCTGCTCTGTTAGCTGCCAAGCCCCACGTAAATTAATTAGATCATGACCGTCGTAGCTGTGCAGGTTTTCAGGATCGGTAAAGTAATCACTGACATGATGCCACTCAATGGCAACTAAGGTGTTATTAGTAACTTGCCAGTTAGCTTGGAAGTTGGCGATATTACGCGGTGCAGTGTCTATATCGTTGCCGTTAATGTTTATACCAGATAAAACTTGGTCATAGTCGTAGGTGTGCTCGGCATGGCTTGCAGCAAAAGCGAGTTGGAGTGATTCAGTAAGCTGATAATCCAGCTCCAGTTCAATACCGCGGTGCTGAGTTTGCCCGTCATTAATGGTAAAAAAGTCACTGTCACGAAAAATGACATTCTCTTTATTCATTGCGTACGCTGAGAAAACATAATGTAATTGTTGGTATTGCCCTTTAAAACCGAACTCTAGATTGTCTGCGGTTTCAGATTCAAGGTCAGCAACTTGTTGTGCGCGCTCTAATTGATAAAGCTCAGCGGCTTGTGGGGCACGGTAACCACGCGATAAGTTTGCGTATAGATAATGATCTGCACTTAATTGGTAACTAAGGCCTAATTTAGGAGATGTATTAGTAAAGGTGTTCTCGCTACTTGGCGGGCGCGAGTAACGGCAACCACCAAACCCGCATTCGTTACCATTCTCGTCTGTACGCCCTGCGAGCATGTTATTAGTGTAGTCGTAATTAAGTTGCTCAAAGCGTGCACCTAAGCTGATAGCAAGTTGTTGCCATTGCCAATCGAGGCTGATAAAAGGCGCCAGTAACGTGCTGGTCACATCGTAATCGTAATGCTTACCTTGTGGCACTGTAGCGACTAAAAATGCTGAACCTTGAGTTGGCTCATCTTGATATTGCAAAAAATCTGCACGGGTGTATTCGCTATCTAATCCTACACTAAGAGCAAACTCGCTTGAATATTGATGCTGCCAAAGTGATTGCACACCAACGCCATTTTGGCTGTTTTTTTCAAGAGGAGTGCCTGGTAAAAAGTGTTTAAAAAAAGTCATACTCTGGCTGCGTAGATACGGTGTGATGGTGAACGTATCTTTTGCGGTTTGCCACTGCACTTTTGACCAAAGCCGAAAAGAACGGGCTTTTCTAAATGCATCAGGATCAAAATTCTGCTGGGCTATTTCATTATCTTTATAGCTTTCAAAGCCTTCGATAAACCCTGCTGTTTGCTGATCTAAATGGGTGTAAGTTAGCCCTGTAGTAATAGCGAGATCATCATGTGTATAGCGATGGCGTAAATTGAGTTTTTCTTGGTCAACGCTTTCATCATCACGGTAGCCAGTATCGCGAGTGACACTGGCATTAATACCAATCCCTTGATTGCCCAAGTCTTTTCCACTGCGTAATTTAAATCGGCTGTAGCCGTATGAGCCTAAATCAACACCAAGTAAACTTTCATCAAAAGTGGTATCAGGGGTGATCACATTAATAACCCCGTGCACGGCATTGGAGCCGTATAGGGCAGAGCCTGGGCCTTTTAACACCTCAACACGCTGGGCCATTTCTGTATGCGCTTCAAATAACTCATTGATATTACAAAAACCAGCCGCACGTAGAGGAATGCCGTCTTCTGCTGTTAAAATACCACCGCAAGCCCCAGCGCCTGAAAGCACCGGCGATCGCAGTGCTGGTAAATATTCTTGGCCATTACCGTGTTGGATATTTGCCCCAGCAACTTGTTTTAAGACTTGTTCAATATGGGTTGGGGCAATTAGCTCCAATTGTGCATTAGTGATACTGCTAATTACCAATGGTAGAGGGTCAGCGTTTACTTCTGAACGAGATGCAGTAGTCGTAATACGTTCTATATCGTTTTGCGCGGCGAAAGCGTTAAATGCAGTAGGTGTGAGCAGCGCCAGGCATAATATTCGTGAAAGCATGAAAGCCCTTTATCTAAGCTATTTCAAAAGGGCAGGATATAACCTTTTTTAGGAATTCTAAAGCGTTAGCTTAAAATTAAGCAGAGCGTAGTTTCGCTTTTTGCTGGTTTTGTTTTAAGATTAACACGACCGCTAAAAGCATCAGCAAGCCAAATAAGCTACCACCACTGCTACCGTCTTTATGATTTACATTGGCTATTTTGTCTTCTTTAACCCGGGTTTTAAATGAGCCAAGCTCTGCATCTAAGTTTGTGATCATGTCATCAACAGCTAAGCTAAAGCTGTTTTGTGACTTTTCGTTTAAGGTGTCGTCAATACCGATGGCTGTACTACGTTGCTCTACTTTGTTAATCCCTGGCGCTCGAAACAGCATTTTTTTACTTCGCACATCAAAAACAGCAGTATCAACAAAAGTCTGTACGGTATTTTCGTTGCCAGGAATAACGTATAAACCAACTATTGTTAAGTATAAGAATGCGGCATTATTTTCGAGTGTTTGTGCAACTTGGTCATAAGATACCAGTGCCATAATATCAACATCATACAATCTAGATACTTGCTCAAGGGTAGTAAATCCTTGGCCTCCTTTTAAATAACTGCTTGGGATAACCTCGATACGGTCAATATAGTCGTATTGCATAAACTGTTTTTTTACTTTCTCAAGCAAGGCTATTTCGTCGTTACTGCGAATGCCTGAGTCATATTGATTCGGAATAAACGCAATACCGACAGTGGCAGGTAAATTGAGCGTAGGCACGCTTGGTTGATGGGCTTGACGGCTTTGCTCATCTGGGTATAAAAAATCCACAAGACTACTTGAGCGCGTTTTTTGATTGGCATTTTGGCTGAGCATAGTGCTACAGCCAGCTAATGCAGTAATTATTATCACCAAAACTAATTGCAGAGTTTTCATATTATTCCTTTTTATAATTAAGTGATCCGACGAGTTTGAACCTTAATCAAGGAAAAAGTTCTCTCGCCGTTACTTTAAGGTAATTTGGGCTGTTAAACTAGATTGTTGAACAAATGTTTCATCGTGACTTACTAATATAAAACTGCCAGTAAAATTAGCGAGGTTTTTCGCAAGATGTTGCTTGTTCGCTAAGTCCAAATGATTATCGGGCTCATCGAGTAATAGTAAATAGTTCGCGGCATTTTGCGCAGCAATAAGCATGGCTAATTGCATTTTCTCTCCGCCGCTGAGCTGGTGTATTTGCCGATATATATCATCGCCCTTAAAGCCAATATTCGCCAGTAAATGTCGAATTGTTTGCGGCTTAAGCTCGCAGTGTAGCTCTAGCGCCTTTTCTAAGTTGTCAGTAGCGGTTAAAAAAGAGCAATGTTGGTCAATATAAAGCACCTTACTGTTTAATTGAATTGCCGCTGATAGGCATGACTTTGTGGATTCACTAATCATCCTTAGAAGCGTTGATTTACCTGAGCCATTTGGCCCTGCAATACGTAATTTATCGCCACTGTTAATTTGTAAGGTCACAGGATTTTTACTGCAACCATAGGGTAAGCAAAGCTTATCAATAAACAGTAAGCGTTTATTGCTGGAGGGTTGGCTGAATTTTAACTTTCGTTCAATATTATCTGGCAGGTGCTGTTTCAGGGTTTGTTGCTTTTTGGCTAAAGAATCTAACTTAGCTGAGGCTAAACGTTCGCTAGCGCCTTTGCTAGCTTGGGCGCTGTTTTTCTTAAAATCTAGCATGACTTTAGGTTGACTTGCTGTGCTGCGATTTTTATTACCTTGTGCCGCCCGTTGCTGAGCTTTTTCGCGGTTTTGTTGCATCTGGAGTTGCTGCTTTTTTTGCTCCTTTTCTAGGTGATTAATTCTTTTGGCTAGGGCATTTTGTTGCAACGCTTTTTGCTCACTGTAATGCTGGTAATTACCGGTTTCGTAAGTCGCACCTTGGTTGTTTAGCTCAATGATTGCATTGCATTGGTTGAGTAGTTCGCGGTCGTGGCTAACAACAATAATATGCCCTTGAAATGCGTGTAGCTGTGCTATTAACCACTGCTTTGCAGCATGATCTAAATGATTTGTGGGCTCATCTAGAATCAGCAAATCAGGCGCTGCTTGCAAAGCGCAATAAAGTGTTAAGCGCCGTTGCTGACCGCCACTTAAACTTCCCACGCGTTGAGTCAATGGTGCATCAATAGCCAAGGTTAATAGTTGTTGTTGATAGTATTGCGCGCAAAGCCAATCATCGTTTACAAGATTAAAATCAGTCTCAAGACAACTACCTTGCTCTATGCGCGCAAGTGCCGCGAGTTTTCGTTCAATTCCGAGCTGGTGGGCTATAGAACCTGACGTTTCTTCAAGGTGTTGTGCAGTTAGTTGTTGTTGCGAAACGAGTAAAACAGAGCCGTTAAATTCAACATTGCCAGTGGTGGCTGCAAGTTGTTTTGCGAGTATTTGTGCCAGCAACGATTTACCTGTGCCGTTGGCACCGATAATTGCAGTGAGTTTTTCACTGACAGCAAAATTAAGTTGTTTAAATTGTACATGGCCATCAGCGTGTTGATAGCTTAAATTATGAATGTGTAATGACTGCATAATGCCTCTGGAGTGTGCAGGGCATGGCGCGCAAAGAATAATATTATATTGTGATAGGTCGAAATATGACGAATTTTGCGCCCACTAACCCTGTAAATTCAAAAAATAAAACGAATTTCAACAGGTGTTAGTTATTCATTAATGCGCAAACTCCAATAAGATAAGAGATGATATTTTAAGCAGTTCAAAGGGGACTGTCACGCTTTTATTTCTTTATATTTAGCCGATGGTTTTATTGTTGCAGTCTAAATGGAATGATTATGTGAGTGCTTACTGTCTTTACAATATTTACATTATGGTTAACTTACGATTAAGGCTGATTTGTTAGGCTTTAGTTATTCACACAGATTATTTTGGACGTAACTATGAACAACTTAACGCCATTGTCTTTGGCTTTACTAGGCTTGAGTTTATTACCCTTTGCTGCAAGTGCTAAGCACGAGCGTGAACATGACCGTTATGAACATCGTCATGAGCATAAAAAACACAGTAAGAAACATCATAAAAAATATTATAAAACGCACCATAAATCAGCATATTATAAAAAGCTGCCGCCGGGTTTATATAAAAAAGTAGGCTACGGACATGGTTTGCCGCCGGGGTGGTACAAAAAGTACCGCCGTGGTGATCGCCTTGAACGAGATATTTACCGCCATGGGCGAGTTATAGAGCGTCATGAGCGCAAAGGTTTAGTTTTATTGGAAGTTGATGATCAACTTATCCATTTAGTTCACGATACCCGAGAGATCCTTTCGATTGTGACTCGTCATCATTAAACATTGATAGGGTAGTTAACTTCATGGTGAATTTATGAACTATTGCTACTCTTTAAGCAATTAGATAAGGAGTAAATGATGAAAACACTAACATCAATTGCTTTGCTAGGGTTAGTACTTTGCAGCAGTGTAGTATTTGCAAAAAATGATAACCATGACAAAGATAAAAATAAAGGCAAAGTGAGCTTACCGCCTGGGCTGCAAAAGAAAGTGGATAATGGCGGGCAATTACCACCGGGTTGGCAAAAAAAATACCATAAAGGCGATAGATTAGATGATGACATTTATCGTCATGGTCGAGTTATCAAACCGATAGACCGTGATGGTCGTATTACCATTGAAATCGACGATACCATCATTCATTTGGTGCATGATACACGGGAGATTTTATCAATTTTGAGCCGGTATTAAGTGCCATGTTGGAAGAGGGGATTTAGAGTTAACTATTTGCTATTCTTTATTTTCCTCTACCGCATAGCGCCAGCCTTTAAATACCAAGTGGCTGCTTGAGCTTGAAGTACTGCCACCACCTGCGCTTACATCAGCAAGTGCGGTATCGTAGTGGATGCCGCCAGCACCAGATACATTAACCGTATTACCTAGCACAGAGCCCTTAAAGCCAACCGAAGAAGTTATTTCAACATGGCTTAATGGTGCGTATATAACTGCGTAAGCTTGCTCAGTGCCGCCTGAAAAGCTAACACCAGTGTCATTGCCCGAATAGTTACTGTATATGCTAAATACCGGTTTCCCTAGTGCCGTAATGCCATTTGTCGGAGTATAGACTTGGGTACCAGCACCAATATTAAACTTGCCTAGAACTATAATCGTTAAACTACTTTGCTCAGGGATTGTCAGTGAGCTGGCACCACTCATGGTAAAGTCACCTTGTACAAATAAGGTGGCGTGGTGGTTTTCTTTTACAGATAAATGACCTTTGATACTGATATTATCAAAATACATAATATCCGTTGGCTTATCTAAAAAACGCGTTGATTTTGCTGTTATATCACTATCAGGTGTACTTGCATTATCAACTAGAAACTCTGCTTTACTGGTGAAAAGTTGCAGGTGATCACCTTTGCCAGAGCCACTAATGAACAAATCTTGGTAATTATTTAATGGATCATCTAAGTCATTAATCGCGTTGTTGATACCCAGAGGGTCGCAACTTGTAGTGCCGCTAGCAGCTCCATTTTCAGTAAAGTCTATTTTCTTCACTGGTGAAATAGTATCAATTACCAGTGGTGGTGAAGCTTTATATGGGGCGAGGTAATACTCTGGTGTATCGCCTGTAAAACTACCATTACCAAGATAACGTAAATCATCACTGCTGATAGTACTGCCCCATTGGGTAAGTGCGACATTGCCTAAGACTTTTACTCCACCACTGACTGTCCCCCCTTTTTGGCTGTAATTACCGTGACTTTGCACTCCTCCTAAAATAGTCGGTTGGTTAAGCGTGGTATCGCCTTGGCTAAGAACTTTTCCATCAATTGTGTTACCTGTAATTGCAATGTTAGCGCCCGAAGTAATATTACCTGCGACATAGGTTTGTTTTAGGGAAATATCACCATTTGCTTGAATGTTGCCACCGACGCTGCCACTTTGTTGGCTGTAATAGAGATACGCGGTTACATTGCCACCAATTTTGCTATTGCTTGGTAAGCTTAAATAGCCATTTGAATGCACGTTACCACTGATATCTGCAGAGCCAGTAAGTTTGATGCTGTTGGATGCAATCACATCACCAAAAATTTTCCCATTACCTGATAAAACAATGGTGCTATCGCCATCTAAAGTTTGTACAAAAGCTTGTTCGCTGTAATTTTGGCTACCGTCACTTAGAGTGGCGTTGTAATCGCCGAGCGAAGAATCATAACTGTCAATTTTCCCGCTACCACTTAAACTTATACCTGAACACCCGGTGATCCCCGGTGAGAATGGTGAACTGCCAGTACTGCCGGGTGTTTGTACAAATTCAAAAATTGCTTCTAAATTAGCTTCGCCTTCAAAGCGATTACCCGTGCTAGAAATCACTAATTCGCCATCGTTATTCACGGTTAAATTGGCATTAAAAGCGGTTGCATCCAGTGTACCACTACCATTGATAGACGCATTTTGATTGACTAAATCAGCTAAGTTTTGTGTTGGATCATTGAGTAGTTGTTGGTTGAGTTGCTGCATACTGGCGTATACACCTTTTTCAGCCATTAAACGGGCATTAAGCTGCTTTTGATAATTCCCGCTGAGGCGCTCTTGAATAATAGTGTCACGTAGTGAGCTTAATACTACTAAAGTTGCCATTGAGGTGAGTATTAATACTGTTATTAGGGTAAAGCCTTTTGAGTTTCTCATTAAGCACAACCTTGCGGTTGTTCGCTAAGCCAGCTTTGTCCACTTGGGAAAATACACAATTGCATATCAATGGTACTGCTATCCTGATCCGTTACTGTGATTTGATAAGCTTGGTTGAGCTCTCCTGTTGCAGAGACACTTAAAGTCGGCAAATCGATAGTAATGCTCGCATGCTGAATCGTAAATTCTTGCAAGATGGTCGTTACGCCATCGACATCAGTCTTTGCCTGCCAGTGTTCGGGTTTTGCTTGTAATATCACCGTTTGGTTACGCTTAATAGCTTCACTGCGTGAGTATTTATAGACACTCTGTAATTGATTCGCATGGGTGACAAGACGGTCATGTTTGATAAACGCCATATAATTGGGCGCTGCAAGTACAGCCATAATACTGACAATAGCCACCACTATCATTAATTCCAGTAAAGTAAAACCACGCATTAGCCATTCCAACAGTTATCAGTTTGAGCTGTTTGCTGGCCACTGTGATTAATCATTAAAGTACCGCAACTATCAGCCGTTTGTGCCCCTTTAGGTACAGCTTCTAGTACAAAAGTTATATTATCTGATTTGTAATTAAATTCATAGTATTCAGTATCTTGTGTGGCAAATTCGTTAGGGTAACGACCGTTTCTACTATAGTGACGTTCTAGGCTGGCACTGCCTTGGAGCATGATTTGTTGGATATTAGCACGGCGACTTTTAAGCATATGCTCAGTGTAGTTTGGCATCGCGATGCGATATAAAATGCCTAAAATAGCGATAACTATCATCAGTTCGACTAAAGTAAAGCCATGTTGTAGAAAGTAGCGATGATTGCGCATTGTGGAAGGCACCTAAAAAGTACGGAACAAAGCGGTTCCGTAGCGAGTTTATAAATCCTTTTTAGATGCGCAAATTTTACACTGCTTTGCACATTTTTAGAACGCTCAATATGCAATCAGGTACGATGAGTTTGTAATTTAATGATTACATATGTATTTTTTCTGTTTTTCATTACTGATTCATACGTAACTGTTATGCTAGCTGTATAAAAAATAAAAGGAATGAAGAGTGCTTATTTTACTTGCCATTATTTCGACCATCTTACTTATCGCCAGCGTGTTGCCACTTTCTTATAGCCAGCATTATATGGTTCGAGGCGGCGACTTTATTCGTTTACAAGTATGTTATGGTGCGCTTATTAATTTATTGCTAATCGCCAGTTATGCTGTTTTAGTGATGAGTTCACCACTACTTATTGTTCTGGTAATTGCAAACGTGCTGGTGCTAATACTGCAAGGCTATTGGATTTATCCTTATTGCTGGTTTGCTCGTCATGAAGTAAAAAATAGTCACTCTCATACTCCCCATAGTATTCGTATTATGAGTGCGAATGTGTTGATGTCTAATCATAACAGTGAGGCATTGATCAGCTTAGTAAAACAGCATCAGCCGGATTTATTGGTCACACTCGAAACTGATACTTGGTGGCAAAATCAGCTCGCAGCGCTGCATAATGATTACCCGTATCGTATAGCGTGCCCGAAAGATAATCGCTATGGCATGCATGTGTTTAGTAAGTATAAAATAATCCAATCACAGGTATGTGAACTTGTTTCAGACGATATTCCGTCTATTCATATATTGTTTGAAAATGCTGATGGCTTGCAAATGCAAGGACATTTTATTCATCCTGAGCCGCCAAGTCCGACAGAAAAAGACACTTCGCGAACGCGAGATAGCGAGCTTATTATGGTTGCCAAAGCCGTTAAAGATCCTATTCGGCCAGTTATCGTTGCGGGGGATCTCAATGATGTTGCATGGTCACGTACCACACAATTATTTATGAAACTGAGTGGTTTTTTAGACCCTCGTAAGGGGAGGGGATTTTTCAATACTTTTCATGCAGATTACTTTTTTATGCGTTGGCCATTGGATCACTTATTCCACAGTCCCGGGTTTACGGTTAAACGCATCAAGCGCCTAGCTAAATATGGTTCTGATCATTTTGCTTTGTTAACTGAGTTAGTATATGAAGATGCTGAGCAGCAATCATTGTTAAAAAAAGATGAGGATACGGCTGAAATAGCGGAGCAGTTAAAAATGAATCGGGTTGATAAGCGTCAAGTACCAACCTTTAAAAAGGGCCAATAAAGGCCCTTTTTACAAAGCCACTGCTTAGCTATTATCAGCGATCATTATGGTTTTGATATTCACGAATTCACGGATACCAAAACCGCCATGCTCGCGGCCATAACCGCTGTCTTTAACGCCACCAAAAGGTAAGTTGGGCTGAGCAAGACCGTAACCATTGATATTGACCATCCCGGTATCAAAGTATTTTTTCGCCAGCTCAACAGCTTGTTTTTCATCTTTAGAGAAAATACCGCCACCTAAACCATAGCGGGAGTCGTTGGCAATGCGCATCGCATCCTCGTTATCTTTTGCTTTGATCAGTGAAGCAACAGGACCAAATAGCTCATCATCATAAGCAGGCATGCCAGGTGATAAATTTTCAATTAAGGTAGCGGGATAGTAAAAACCTGTTTGCGTGGGGATTTCGCCACCGAGAACAACTTTAGCACCAGCTTTAATAGATTTTTGTACCTGATCGTGTAGCTTATCTCTTAAGTCTTCACGTGCCATTGGCCCAAGGTCGGTATTTTCATCCATTGGATCACCAAGTTTTAGGCCCTTAAATTGTTCAATAATACCGGCTTTAAATTCATCATATAAAGAATCAACGACGACGAAGCGTTTTGCTGAAACGCATGTTTGACCGTTATTGATCATCCTACCTTGCACACAAGTTTTAATTGCCAATTCTAAATCAGCATCATCAAGCACTAAGTAAGCATCGTTACTACCCAGCTCTAAAACGGTCTTTTTCACCTGTTTACCTGCTTGTTCGGCCACTTTTTTACCCGTACCGTCACTGCCAGTAAAGGTTATCCCACGAATTGCTGGGTGGCTGATCAGCTCACTGGCTGTTTTGCCATCAATGAGTAAATTTTTAAATACATGGCTTGGGAAACCGGCATCAGCAAACATCTGCTCTATTTTCTCAGCCATACCAAACACATTACCCGCGTGTTTAAGTACGGCGGTATTACCAGCCATAATGTTAGTCACGGCATAACGTACAACTTGGTAAAGCGGAAAATTCCAAGGCTGAATACCGAGTAAAACCCCAATCGGTTGGTAAGAAATGATGGCGCGGCCCGTTTCCATTGAGCGTTGCTCATCCGCTAATTGTGCAGGCCCATTTTCAGCAGTATAACGGCAGATAGCGGCGCAAAGTTCAACTTCCTGAAAGCCTTGTGAGTAAACCTTGCCCATTTCTGCGGTCATTAATTTAGCTATGCTCTGTTTATTTTCCTCAAATATCACGGCTAACTGATTTAAATGTTTAGCCCGCTCAGTAAACGAGGTCATACGCCACTGTAAAAATGCCTCGTGACTTTTATCTATCTCATTTTTTGCTTGTGCTAGGTCGAGCAAGGTATAGTCTGCAATAGTTTGCTCAGTAGCAGGATTAATCGTAGTTACTGTGTTAGTCATCATTTATCTCCTTACAATTTGTATTGAGTAAGCAGTGTGCAAAGCTAACACCAACTCTGCGGTAAATGATTTCACAGTTTTAAGTTGTTGCTATAAAACAATTTTTGTTTTTTGAAATTGTTTTTATTATTCAGTTATTATTTTTGTATCGGTAAAAAGTGCAGGTGGCTGAAAAAGTTACAAGGAGAAAGTTATGGCGTTATCTTTATTTAATACTCAACAACCACTCATTCAAGCGCCAATGGCAGGGGTGCAAGATTTTCGTTTAGCGGCGGCAGTGAGTAACGCTGGTGGCTTAGGGTCATTACCCTGTGCCATGCTCTCTAAAGAGCAATTGTTGAGTGAGCTCACCGCTTTGACCCAAGCAACTAATAAACTTTATAACCTTAACTTTTTTTGCCATACACCGGCCTGCTACACACAACCGCAAAAACAACAGTGGCATCAATTGCTTGCGCCCTATTTTATTGAGCTGGGTATAGATGATTCAAGCTTAGGTATGACGGCATCACGTCAGCCAATTGATGCAGACACTGTCGCGCTGATTGCGCCTTTTAAACCGCCAGTAGTGAGCTTTCATTTTGGTTTACCAGCTGCAGCAATTGTGCAACAAATTAAAAGTTGGGGTGGCAAAGTTATTTCCACAGCAACAACAGTGGATGAAGCTAAGTGGCTAGAAGCTAATGGGGCCGATGCTGTTATAGCACAAGGTTTAGAAGCAGGCGGCCACAGAGGGCACTTTTTATCAATGGACTTAAGTTTACAGCAGCCAACGACTAAGCTGGTTGAGCAATGTGTGCGGGAGCTAAATATAGCTGTAATTGCTGCCGGTGGTATTGCAACCGTTGAGGATGTCAAACAAATGCACTCACTTGGTGCGGCTTTGGTACAAGTTGGCAGTGCATATTTGTTGTGCCAAGAGGCAACAACATCAGCGCTGCACCGCGCCGCTATTTTGCAGCAGCCAGTGAATAGCACTGCACTGACAACGATTTTTTCAGGGCGCGCTGCGCGTGGAATTGAAAACCGTATTATGCGCGAGCTTGGCACTATGCCACAGCAAGCTCCTGCATTTCCATTTGCCAGTATTGCGCTAAGTGCATTGCGCGCTAAATCTGAAGCACAAGGTAAAAGTGATTTTTCGCCGTTATGGTGTGGGCAAAAATATATTGTTAGAGATGCGTTGAGCGCTGCTGAAATTACTAAGCTGTTAGCACCAGACAATGCATAATTTAGCGATGTGACCATTAGGTGATCGTTATTATTAATTCGTCATAGCGCCTTAACTTAAATTAAGGCGCCACTGGCTAGGTTAAATTAGACTGCTGTTTTTCAGGGGGCGGTATGTTTTTAATTTCGCAGTGCTTACTTAAGTTGTTCGGCTATTTGTTTTAATAAGTAGGTTTCACGAATGATCGACAGCCCTTGCTTATCACTGTTTGCCAGCGTGCGCTCATTATGGGCAATGGCATCATAAATATTGACCCACTTTGCGGTCATGCCATTTTGTTGCTCATAATGTTCTAATTGAGCTTGGCCTAATTTTTCATCAATGCTGCAATAATAGCAGTAAGATTTTATATGGATCACAGCACAATCATCTTTATACCAAGGGCGATATTCTTCATAAAGGCCAAACTCGTTAAGTATTTTTATATTCTGTGCGCCGGTTTCTTCTTGTAGTTCGCGAATGAGTCCTTGTTCTATACTTTCACCTTCATCTATCCCCCCGCCAGGGAGGCTGTAATCTTCATAACGGGCGGTGTACATTAATAAAATGTCAGTTCCATTTAGGGCTATTGCCCGCCCCGTTAAGCGAGTAAACTGGCGAGGGTCATTGGCATTAACACTGGGGTGAATAGCAGTCTTAAGTAAGCGCATAGCTTTCCTAACTGTAAAATATTTTCAAGAATTATAACGCAAAAGTGATCAATAAAATTTTTTCGTACGTAAACTGTGGGTTAAGAATCAATCCTATAGCATAAAAGGATTAATGTGTTAGGCTCAGTAATAATAAAAGCATAGGGATTTTTCATGTTAAACATACTTTTAGTTGATGATGACAATGAGTTTAGTGAGGTTGTTTGTCATATTGTTGAGTTTTTAGGGCATAACATCAACACCGCGGCAAATTTAGCCGAAGCAGAGCAATGGTTTGTTAATAATCACTTTGACCACGTTTTCCTTGATTTTATGCTGCCAGACGGCAGCGGCTTACATTTAGTTGAGCACCTTAAGAGTATAGGTCAAAAACCTAAAATAACGCTTATTTCAGGCCACCCTTCAGTAAAAGGTAAATTGGCTGAGATGTGTGAGCCAAATGTTGGCCATTTAGTTAAACCTTTACAACGTGAAGATATTGAACGCGTTTTAAATCCTAAAAAAGTAGCCGTTAAGAAAAAAACAACGCCGAGTATTAAAAAACATTTTGGTACCTTGATCGGTGAGTCACCGCAAATGCAGCGGCTCTACACTATGATTGAGCGAGTCGCAAACACCAGCGCTAACGTGATGTTAATGGGTGAAAGTGGTGCTGGTAAAGAAGTTGTGGCACAGGCGATTCATAACGCCAGTGCCTGTAGTGGCCCATTAGTGGCAACTAACTGCGGCGCACTTTCAAAAGAGCTAATAGGCAGTGAGTTGTTCGGCCATGAAAAAGGTGCATTTACAGGCGCAATTGCCCGCAAAGACGGCGTATTTGAACAAGCTATGGGCGGTACGTTGTTTTTAGATGAAGTAACCGAAATGCCTATAGATATGCAGCCGAATTTACTGCGTGTGCTGGAAACTAAAAAAGTCACTCGAGTAGGTGGTAGTAAAGAAAGCGCAGTTGATTGTCGAGTTATTTCTGCGACTAACCGTTCGCTGGAAGACTTGGCGCAAAATAATATTATCCGTGAAGACATTTACTTTCGTTTAGCGGTATTTCCTATTGATATTCCGCCACTTCGAGACCGAAAAGAAGACATCAGTCTACTCGCTAGCGCATTTTTAGAGCAGTTAAATGATGAAAACAATACTGATTTTCAGTGGCAAGCCAGCCAGTTAAAATTGCTTGAAAGCTATGATTGGCCGGGAAATGTGCGAGAGCTGCGCCACGCGATTCATCGTGCTTTTATTATGAGCGATCCAAAAGGTAAGGCTATTACCCTGCCAGATAACTTAGAGTCGCCATTTTCTCGAATTAATAAGCGTACCCAAGTCAACCAAGTCAGTGCTGGACAAACGATTGAAGAAGTTGAAAAAGAGTTGATCCATGCCACGTTAGATAAAGTACAAGGCAATAAAACTCTGGCGGCACAAATGCTGGGGATCAGTACAAAAACGTTATATAACCGCTTAAATGCATACGGTGGCATAGGCGAATATAGTTAGATAATTTCGGCAGGAGAAACATGAGTAATAACGAACCGTTAAATAAACTCGTTCATGATGCGCGAGCACCACTTAACCGTATCTCAATGAATGCAGAATTAATTAAATTGGTAATTGAAAACGATATGCCTAAAGATAAAGCGTTAGCGGCATTAGATAAAATAATTAGTAATTGCCAGCAGTGCAGTGACAGCTTGCAAAAAATAGCGGACTCAGATGTCACTGAATAAACAGTTTTTAAGGGAAAGTAAATGAAGCAAAAAAAGCAACAAGGTAGAACCAATGTAGTCTGGGCTAGCTTTATTGCTGTAGTGCTATGTATTGTCGTTGGCAATGCTATTTTGGCCATGAACACTATTCAAAGTCTTACGCAAACTCAACAACGTTTAGACGATACTGGGATGCTAAATACCGCCATTGAAAAGCTTCACCTTTCTATTGTGCAGGCTGAGTCAGGGCAACGTGGCTTTTTACTAACCGGTGATGAGGCGTATTTAGCGCCTTATTACGATGCTGTTTTACAACTTAACTCACAAGCTAAGTTAGTTAAAGGCTTACGTACCGAAATCGATGGTCAAGCAGATAAAGTCGCTCGTTTATTGTTTTTAGTTGATGATAAAGTGGCAATCTTAACCAGAACCGCCGATTTAGCTTTAGCGGATAAAGAGCGTCGTGCACATTACTTATTAGAGACTCACCAAGGTCGTAAGCTGTACGAGGAAATTCGCTTACTTGCTGATGAAATTCAAGATGCTGAATCAGCCTTTAAACTTGCTCAATTTAGAAAGTTAGGACAAATCAAAAAAGAGGCAAAAGTCACATTTGCGATTACTGCAGTGACGAGTGCGTTATTAATTATTGGCATGTTTGTGTTAACACGGATCAACTTACGCACCTCAGCAAAATACCGTGAAGAGCTGGAGTATCAGAATGAAACTTTGGCGGCGAAAGTGACTGAGCGTACTCAGGAATTAACTTTATATTCTGATGAATTGAGTCGCTCTAACCGTGAACTTGAAGAGTTTGCCTTTGTGGCAAGTCATGATTTGCAAGAGCCACTGCGTAAGATTCAGGCCTTTAGTGATCGTTTAGAAACCATGTTCAAAGATGAGCTGGGTGAAAAAGGCATTGATTATATAGCGCGAATGAAAAATGCAGCGCAACGCATGTCTAACTTAATAAATGACCTATTGGAATTCTCGCGAGTGACTACCCGCGGCAAAGATTTTGTCGATACCGATTTACAAAAAGTACTTGATGAAATCTTGAATGATTTGGAGATTGCGATTAAAGAATCAAATGCGCAAGTTCACGTTGGTCAAATGCCCGTAATACAAGCTGATCCAAGTCAGATGGAGCAGCTGTTTTTAAATTTAATTTCGAACGCGGTGAAATTTAGGCGGCCAGAAATAGCGCCTGTCATTCATATAGATTACGCACATCAAACGCAATTCAGTGAAGATCTTAATACCGACGTAGAATGGCAAGTTATTACAGTCAAAGACAATGGCATTGGGTTTTCAGCTGAGTATACGGACAAAATTTTTGTGCCGTTTCAGCGCTTACACGGACGCTCACAATACAAAGGCACCGGTATAGGTTTATCGGTATGTCGACGAATTGTAGAGCGTCATGGCGGCACTATTACAGCTCAAAGCGAAACGGGTGAGGGGGCAACCTTCATCATAAAACTACCTGTGGAAAGTGAACTTTTCACATTGCAAGGAGAGGCTTAAATGCCGTTCACTAAAGTAAAGCCAATCACCATTTTAATGGCTGATGATGATGAAGATGATCGTTTATTAACTCAAGATGCGTTGACAGAGAGCCGCGTGCTTAATGAATTGCACTTTGTTGAAGATGGTGTGGAATTGTTGGAGTACCTTGAACGTAAAGGTAAGTTTGAAGACAGAGATTCATCACCACGACCAAGTTTAATTCTATTGGATTTAAATATGCCGCGCATGGATGGGCGAGAAGCACTGCAAGCAATCAAAGCCAACCCGAACTTAAAAGGCATCCCGGTGGTGATTTTAACGACCTCAAAGCAAGAGGAAGACATGGTTAAAGGGTATGACCTGGGCGCCGCCTCTTATATCACTAAACCGGTGACCTTTGATGGTCTTGTTGACCTGATGAAAACACTCGGTAAGTATTGGGTTGAGTTTGTAGAATTACCGAGTACCTATAACGATTAGAAAGTAACCACTGGAGACACTATGTTAGATAAGGCAACTAAGCTGCTATTGGTTGAAGACGATGAAGATGATTACATACTTACCTGCGATTATCTTGAACAGCTTAATTCCCATACATTTGATATAGAGTGGATCAGTGACCCCAAGCAGGCAGTGCAGCTATTAAGTCAAAACTTACATGATATCTGCCTGCTTGATTACCGTTTAGGCGCATCGGATGGCCTTGTTGTATTAAAACAAGCGGTCGAAAATGGCTTTACTGGGCCAATTATTATGCTTACTGGGCAGTCAAATGATGAACTTGACTCTGCAGCATTGGATGCAGGCGCAGTTGATTACCTAGTTAAAAATGAAATGAGCAGTAGCCGTTTTGCACGTTCAATTCGCTATGCATTAGCACGGCGAGACATTGAAGATGAGCGTATCGAACGGTTGAAAGCGGAAGCCGAAAATCGCTCTAAAGACCGCTTTTTAGCTCATTTGAGTCATGAATTACGCACACCTTTATCCTCCATTTTAGGTTATACCGAATTGCTCATGCAAAGTGACCTAAATGACCATGCTAATAATGAGCTTGGTGTAATTTATCGAAATGGTAAGCACTTATTAAGCTTGCTGAATGATGTGCTCGACTTATCAAAAATAGCCGCCGATAAATTAGAGCTCAGCTGCAGTGATGTGAACCTTGATAGCCTTATGGCTGATGTGTTTACTCTGATGCGAGTGTCTGCGCTTGATAAGGGCTTATCACTGCGTTTTGAATCATTACAGCCTTTACCGCTGGTGGTAAATATTGATGCGACGCGGTTTAGACAAATTTTAATTAATATAATCAACAACGCAATTAAGTTTACTGAGCAAGGTGAGATCATTGTTCGTGCGTGGACAAAAGTTGTTGATGGTACTGAAATGCTATTTTTTAGTATTAAAGATTCAGGGTTGGGCATTGCGCCAGAAAAACAAGCGTTGATATTTAAACCATTTGAACAAATAGCAGATGTTGAATCGCGCTCTGTTGGCGGTGCTGGTTTAGGGCTTGCTATTTGCTCTGAGTTATTGAGTCGCATGCAAGGCGGTATAACCTTGGAGTCGGCAATAGGCAAGGGCTCTGAGTTTACTATTTCTTTATATCCCGGCAATATTCAAGCGGTTGAACGGCATTTACTAAAGTTGGATCTAACCCCTAATATGCAGCAAAAAACCGCACCATGTAAGGTCACAGGTCGAGTGTTAGTAGTTGACGATTTACGTGATTTGCGGGTGTTGGTAGGGCATATGATTGCCTCTGCTGGAGCGAAAGTTGATTACGCCGAGCACGGCAAGCAAGCACTTGATAAAGTAGCCAAAGCGCAGCAGCAAGGTGAACCATACGATATAGTTTATTTAGATATCCATATGCCGGTGATGGGCGGTAAAGAAACCGCCATTGAGCTCAGAAAGGCTGGGTTTACGGGAGCTATTATTGCGCTTACCGCCGCAACGATGAAGGGCATTCATAATGAGCTTACAGCCTTGGGGTTTAATGATGTAATAGGCAAGCCTGTTGACGCTAATTTATTGTATTTGTGCTTGCAAACCTATTTAGCTAATAACACGCAAAAAACCAAGGAGGTTGTGCCTGCACTCGATAGTTTGCAAAATAAAATGCGTTTTTTATTAGTTGAAGATGATGCCGATGCGGCGCAAATAACCCAATTATTACTCGAAAGCTTAGGCGTACAAACAAGTATTGCAACCAGTTATGAGCATTGTGTTGCCATCTTAAAAGCGGATAGCAACTTTGATAAGGTTTTATTAGATATGCATTTACCGGATGGCAGTGGCTTGGAGTTAGCAGCTTATATCAAGCTGCATTACCCTCAGTTATCACGTGTTATTGTCAGTGGTATGCAGCCTGAACCGTTGCAACTAGAACAACTCAATATTAAGCATGTTTTATTAAAACCAATTAATCTTGCATTGTTAACCCAACTTATTGAGGGATAGCAAGTACTGATTGGCGGATGATTAACTCCGGCTCAAATAAAGTTTGTAATGGTGACGTGTTTTTGTGATAAACATTGCTCAATACCCAATCGGCAGCCATGCGACCCATTGCACTGATTGGGTAATTTATAGTGCTCAATGGTGGGGAAATATGGCGAGTAAAAAACACATTATCGTAGCCCATAATCGATAATTGTTCGGGTAATTTAATTTTATACTCTCTTGCTGTGGCCATTGCACCAGTGGCCATTTCATCATTGGCGCAGATCAATGCAGTAAATTGAGGCGCATTGTTATGTAAGTGCTGAAAGCCTGTAGCACCGCTGTCTTCCATGAAATCACCTTGATACAGTAATTGCTCATTAAAGTTCAGGTTATACTCAGCTAAGGCTTGCTTATGCCCAGCTAAGCGATCTTGGGCATCTTTTTTCCACAATGGGCCACTAATATAAGCAATATCAGTATGGCCTTGCTCTAAGACGTATTTAGCAGCTAAGTAACCACCTTTCACGTTGTCTAAAATAATACAACGTGAAGATAATTCTTCAATATAGCGATTGATTAGCACAAAAGGGGTTTTCCCTTTACTAAGCTCTATTAGGTAATCATCACTAATAGCCTCAACATGCAAAATTAAACCATCGCAATTGCGACTAATTAAAAATTCAATAGCCTGTTGTTCGCGCTCTTCATCACTATGACCTGCGGCGATGATCACATGTTTGCTCTGCTTACGAAACGCGGTTTCTATCCCACTCATCATAGGGCCATAAAAAGGACCCTGTAGCTCAGAAACGAGTAATCCCACGCTATTTGAGCAATTTGATGCTAACGATTGAGCTATGGAGTTTGGTCGATAACCTAACTCTGTCATCGCACGAGTTACTTTTTCACGGGTTGCATCGCTGACATTTGCATTATTATTCATCACTCTTGAGACGGTTGCTAATGACACGCCAGCAAGTTTTGACACCTCATAAATGGTGGCCATGTTATTCCTTTTGAGTGTGGGCTACTAAATCGTCATTTATCTGTTTTAAAGTTTTATTATCAAGAATATACCTTGTCATGATCAAAGCGACAAGTACGCTGCCAATAGCAGGGTAAAGAGTAAACGAGGTTAAAATTCCAGTTTTAGTCAGCTCAGTTAATTCAGTATTTGCTTGGTAACCATAATAGGCTAATAACCAGCCAGCAATCGCGCCACCCAGTGCTAAACCGAGTTTAATAAAAAACACCACGCTCGCGTAAACAAGACCGGTTAGGCGGTGGCCATTTTGCCATTGTCCGTAATCGATAGCGTCGGCCATTTTTGCCCATAGCAGCGGAGTTGCCATTTGAGTGAAAAAACACCATAAAAAGTACACTGCAAAGGCCAAAATAAGCTGCTCGCTAGGTAACCAAAAGGCAACACAGCTAAGAGCCGCAGAAATATACTGTAGATAAATATAAGCGGTTTTTTTATCAATGCGTTTACTCAATGGTTGCGCACAGGCACAGCCTAAGATATTGCCTATCATACCGAGAGTAACAAAGTGAGTGACTAAATCACCTTCCCCGAGCACATATTTTACGTAATAAATTGCTAAGGTGGTACGTAATACCATACTGGTTAATAACATTAGGGCAGCAGCACAGAGTATTTTAAACGGCCCGTTTTGCCATAAAGTGGCCATTTGTGCTTTAAGAGTCAGGGTTTTATGCTGCTGTGCCACTACCCGCTCTTTGGTAAATCGAAAGCACACTAAAAATAGTATCACGCCAAAACAGCTCATTATGACCATAGTGAGTTGGTAACCAAGGGCGTTATCCCCATGACCAAGCCAATTGACTAAAGGTAGCGTACAGCTACTTACGAGTAAGCCACCTAACATGCCAAATACAAAACGATATGATTGAATTGAAACGCGCTCATTAGGATCGCGGCTAAGCACGCCACCTAGTGCTGAGTAAGGTATGTTAATTGCGGTGTAGACCAACATCAGTAAAGTATAAGTGACAAATGCATAAATCACTTTGCCGCTTGGACTAAGATCTGGCGTTGTAAAGGTAATAATACTGATCACCCCAAATGGGATTGCCAGCCATAATAGATAAGGGCGATAGCTGCCGTATTTTGTGCGTGTAGCATCTGTGAGTGCGCCCATTAATGGGTCGGTAACTGCATCAATGATGCGCACGACTAAAAATAAAGTGCCGACTATAGCAGGCGATATGCCAAAAATATCAGTATAGAAAAAAGTCAAAAATAGCATTACGGTTTGAAAAATGATGTTACTGGCAGTATCACCTAAGCCATAGGCTATTTTTTCTTTTTTAGTTAGCATAATTGGCACTCAATTTTATTGTTATTTTTTACGTTGTTGCAGTAAGCGGCGATATTGTTTAGCGCTTTCTTTAAGTATCCGTTGCTGATTCGAATAGTCAACATAAACCAAACCAAAGCGTTTTTCGTAGCCGTACGCCCATTCAAAGTTATCCAATAAGCTCCATGCAAAATAGCCTTTGACATCAACGCCTTGAATTATTGCGTCATGAACAGCATTAAGATGGGTATGATAGTAGCTTACTCTTGCTAAATCAGCTACTTGCCCTTCATGCAAGTGATCTGCCATGGCCGCGCCATTTTCTGTTACATAGACTTTGGGTAACTGGTATTGCTCATTTAACGAAACCAATAACTCAGTTAAGCCTTGCGGATAAACTTCCCAGCCCATATCCGTGACTGGCACATTATCAATATTAGCCTCGGCAAACCAGTTATCTTCAGTGTTGCGATAATGTATGCGGGTATAGTAATTAACCCCAATAAAGTCAATTGGCTGGCTAATTATAGCCATATCGCCAGGGGCAATTACTGGCTGTACGTTGATATTGAGTTTGCTCAGCAAGTCAGGGTATTGTCCTTCTAGTACTGCTTTGATGTACCACTGGTTATGATATTGATCAGCAAGCATTGCTGCTGTTTGATCTGCTGATGTCAGTGGGTAGCTCGGGCTAAAGTTTAGTACAATCCCAGCTTCAGTATCAGGACAGTTTTGGCGTAACACTTGCATCGCAAGGCCGTGTGCTAATAGTAAGTGATGAGCAGCTTGACGTCCTGCTTGCTGACTTTTGATACCTGGTGCATGAACACCTATTTCGTACCCTAAATAAGCACTACAAAATGGTTCATTTAAAGTGGCATATGAATCGACCAAGCCGGTGAGCTCTTTACTAATTACATCGGTGTAGGCTGCAAAAGCGTAGGCGGTCTCACGGTTTTGCCAACCACCTTGATCCTCTAAATGTTGTGGCAGATCCCAATGATAAAGAGTGACATAGGTTTTAATATTTCGTGCTTTTAATGCAGTTAATAAATTACGATAGAAACTAATGCCTTGTTCATTCACTGTACCATCTTGATGCAGCACGCGTGGCCATGAAATAGAGAGTCGGTATGCATCCACGGCTAAGTTTGCGATCATTTCAATATCTTGTTGCCATAAATTGACATGATCGCAGGCAATATCGCCATGGCTATTATCAGCAATTGCTCCAGGTTTTGAGCAAAAAGTATCCCAAATACAAGGTAAGCGGGTATCACGTGCTCCTTCAATTTGAAATGAAGCCGTTGCTACGCCAAATACGAACTGTGGCATTAGCATGGGGGAATTTGAGGGCAGTGATATAGTTTTAAATTCGCTCAAGGTGCACCTTTTAATTTTCGGTAGTCGTAATCGCTTAATATTTATTTTGAAGACAGCATAGCTTTTCAATGTAAGCGCTTACAAGTTTTTTGTAAATAAATTGCTAAATTCGATTTATATGTTATAAATGTAAGCGCTTACATTTAATGTTGCAACTATTTTTTGTTTTTATAGTTTTAATAAAAGAACCTGCTAGTAGTTGTAATAAACTGATAATTAAAAACAATTAGAGATTTTAATATGGCACATGTCACACACACTTTGGCAGAGAACGAACATAGCCAGCAACCATTGGGCAAGCAAGCGTTTGCTTTAACGTCGTTGACTACACTATTTTTTATGTGGGGATTTATTACTTGCTTAAATGATATTTTGATCCCGTATTTAAAAGGTATGTTTTCGCTAAATTATACCCAAGCAATGTTAGTTCAGTTCTGCTTTTTTGGGGCTTATTTTGTAATGTCGATCCCTGCGGGGAAGTTGGTTAGTAAAATTGGTTATCAGTTTGGTATTGTCGTCGGGCTTGTGGTTGCCGCTATAGGGTGTGCACTTTTCTATCCTGCAGCAGTGGCACATGTTTATGAATTATTTTTATTGGCGTTGTTTGTATTAGCATCGGGTATCACTATTTTACAAGTATCAGCTAATCCATATGTAAGTGTGTTGGGGTCGCCTAAAACAGCCTCATCACGCCTAACCATGACTCAAGCATTTAATTCATTAGGAACTACAATAGCGCCTATTTTTGGTGGTTGGTTAATTTTAACTGAAGTGAGTCAAGCAACGGCAGAGCAAGTGAAACTCCCGTATTTAATGCTGTCAGCCAGTCTATTGGTGCTTGCGGTTATCTTCGCATTTTTAAAATTGCCGAAATTAGGTAAAGAAAGTGACTCTCAAGTTCAAAGTCAGCAGGTTGAAGGATTTGTTGATTTAGGTAGTGTGTGGCAATACCGTCATTTACTGTTTGGCGCATTAGGTATCTTTGTTTATGTGGGGGCTGAGGTTGCCATTGGTAGTTTCTTGGTGGGTTTTTTAACGCTTGATCATATTAGCAGTTTAACCGAGCAGCAAGCGGCTCATTACATTAGTTATTACTTTGCCGGTGCGATGATAGGCCGTTTTATTGGCGCAGTAGTGATGCAAAAATTTGATGCCGGTAAAGTGCTGGCATGTCATGGCTTACTTGCCATTGTATTGATTGTTATGGCAATGACTGGCCAAGGTGGATTTGCCATGTGGGCGCTTTTATTGGTCGGTCTGTGTAACTCAATCATGTTCCCAACTATTTTTAGCTTAGCGTTACAGGGGCTTGGTAAATACACTTCACAAGGGTCAGGTATTCTTTGCTTAGCGATTGTTGGTGGTGCGATTATTCCACTACTACAAGGTGTACTCGCTGACAGTATTGGCGTGCAGTTAGCGCTGTTACTACCAATAGGCTGTTATTTATATATCACTTACTTTGCGCTGGTTGGCTCAAAAGTATCTTCTCCTCGTCATAAATAATAGGTGCAAAACATGACATTAAAAAAACCATTCACACTTACAGCGCTAGTGATGGCGACCATAGCGATGAACGGCTGCTCGGGGCCTGAGCACATACAAGCGAGCAAAACTGCAAACGATGAAATTTGGCCAAAAATCACCACGGGTATTAATGATGATGCCAACATGGAGGCGGCAATTACCACGTTGTTAAATAGCATGACGCTTGAGCAAAAAATTGCACAAATGATCCAACCGGAAATTCGCGATATTACAGTGGAAGATATGCGTAAGTATGGTTTTGGCTCATATTTAAATGGTGGTGGTGCGTTTCCTAATAACGATAAACACGCCAGCGCAGCTGATTGGATAGAGCTTGCAGAAAAAATGTATCAGGCTTCTGTCGATGACTCGCTGGATGGCATTAGTATTCCAACCATGTGGGGCACCGATGCAGTACATGGGCATAACAATGTGATTGGCGCGACTTTATTTCCGCATAACATTGGTTTAGGCGCGACAAACAACCCTGCGTTGATTGAAAAAATAGCCGCAGCAACCGCACAAGAAGTGATGGTAACAGGTATTGATTGGGTGTTTGCACCCACTGTAGCTGTGGTGCGTGACGATCGCTGGGGTCGCACTTACGAAGGCTATTCAGAAGACCCTGAAATCGTGCGTGATTACTCAGCAGCAATTGTAAAGGGTTTGCAAGGCGCGGTCGATCAAGACTTTTTATCTGATAAACGCGTTATTAGTACTGTTAAGCATTTTTTGGGTGATGGTGGTACGCAAGGTGGTGACGATCAAGGCGATAACATTGCATCAGAGCAAGAACTGTTCGATATCCATGCCCAAGGCTATGTGGGTGGCTTAGGTGCCGGCGCGCAAACAGTTATGGCGTCATTTAATAGTTGGCATGGTGAAAAAATTCATGGCAGCAAATACTTACTGACCGATGTGCTTAAAGGCAAAATGGGCTTTGATGGTTTTGTAGTGGGTGACTGGAATGGTCACGGGCAAATCGACGGTTGTACAAATGGTAATTGTGCGCAGGCAGCCAATGCTGGTTTAGATGTATACATGGTGCCAACCGATGCATGGAAGCCGCTTTATGAAAACTTAATTGCTCAAGTTAAAAGTGGCGATATTGCTCAAAGCCGAATTGATGATGCGGTGACACGTATTTTACGCGTGAAAATGCGTGCTGGTTTATTTGATAAACCAAGCCCAGCGCAGCGTCCGTTATCAGGTAAAACAGAGGTTATTGGCAGCGCAGAACACCGTGCAATTGCAAAGCAAGCGGTGCGCGAGTCATTAGTATTACTTAAAAATAAGCAGCAGTTACTGCCTCTTTCACCAAAAGCAAATGTGCTTGTTGCGGGTTTAGGCGCTGATAACATTGGTATGCAGTCAGGTGGTTGGAGTATCACATGGCAAGGGACAGGTAACGAAAATAGTGACTTCCCTGGCGGCACATCGATTTTGGATGGTATTGAGCACACGGTTAAGCAAGCTGGTGGCCAAGTGCAGTATGACTTAAATGGTGAGTTTAAAACATCTCCAGATGTGGCCATCGTGGTGTTTGGTGAGCAACCATACGCAGAAGGCAACGGCGACTTAGATAACCTTGAATACCAACGTGGTAATAAAACAGATTTAGCGTTGTTGCGTAAGTTCAAACAAGCCGGTATTCCAGTTGTATCATTATTCATTAGTGGTCGCCCTATGTGGGTGAACGCAGAATTAAATGCCAGTGATGCCTTTGTTGCTACTTGGCTTCCAGGTAGTGAAGGGGATGCCATCAGCGATGTGTTATTTGCCAATGCTGACGGCTCTGTAAACCATGACTTTAAAGGTAAGCTGTCATTCTCTTGGCCTAACAACCCAATTGATAATGCCAACCGTGGAGACACTGAATACGCACCATTGCTGCCATATGGCTTTGGTTTAACCTACACCGACGAAAACACCTTAGCTGATGACCTTGAAGAGCAAAGCCAAGTAACGCAGCAGCTTGAAGATTTAGTGTTATTTGAACGCGCTGTAAAAGCACCGTGGAGCTTAGTATTACAAAGTGGTGAGCAACAAAAAACGATGGCAAGCAGCCGGGAAACGGTTGGCGCTGTGAGTGTTAAAACCTTTGATAAAGACGTTCAAGAAGATGCACGTGCTATCACCTTTACAGGTGAAGAGTTGGCGGCCATTCGCTTAATGGCGGCGTTTCCATCAGATCTACGCTCTTTTGTTGAAAAACAAGGGCAGCTACAAATGCAGGTCAAAGTGGATAAAGCAGGCGCAAGCCCGCTGTGGTTAGGTATGCAGTGTGGCGATGATTGCCAAGGCAAGTTCGATATCACTGAGCAATTAAGTAAAAACGCACAGTGGCAAACATTGAACATTGATTTAGCCTGTTTTGCTCAGCAAAATGTGAACCTAGGGCAAGTGTTTTCACCGTGGCAGTTAAGCACACAAGGGGATTGGCAGTTGTCTATCGCTAAGTTAATGATAACAACTGAACGTACACCAGAGTCGGCTGTGGTATGTCAATAAAAGCTCCGCTACTCCTGATGTTGGCAAGCGCACTTAGCGCTTGCCAACAAGTAGAGCAAATTCGGCCTGTAACCGCAAGCATCGGTGAAGGCTGGCAGCTGGTGTGGCAAGATGAATTTAATGGCTCACAAATTGACTCACAAAAATGGTCCCATGAAGTAAACTGTCATGGTGGTGGCAACGACGAAAAACAGTGTTATACCGCACGAGCCAAAAACAGTTTTGTTGAGCAAGGATTGTTGCATTTAGTCGCCCATAAAGAGCAATACACGGGTCCTAAATTTAATCGTGATGACGTTAATAGTGCTGCAGAGCGAGCACTTACTCAGACCCAGTCATTTACCTCTGCGCGGTTACGCAGTAAAGGTTTAGGGGATTGGCAATATGGCCGCTTTGAAATTCGCGCAAAACTGCCAGCAGGGCAAGGTGCATGGCCTGCAATTTGGATGTTACCTACTGATTGGGAGTATGGTCGTTGGGCCTCTTCAGGTGAAATCGATATCATGGAAGCGGTGAATCTTAAAGTACCAACAGATGATAAAACGGCGCCAACTGGTACGCTTGAGAGCCGTGTGCACGGTACTTTGCATTACGGTGGTCCAGCCCCTAACAATGTTTACAGTGGCACAGCGTACACATTTGCTGCTGATCAAAACCCAGCTGATATGTTTCATGTTTATGCTCTAGAGTGGCAGCAAGATGAAATGCGCTGGTATGTGGATGATATTCACTTTGCCACCTTCAAAAGTGAACAGTGGTATTCAGTCAGTGAACAAGCTGATGGTACGTTACTAAAAAATTCAGGTTTTGCACCTTTTAATAAGCGCTTTCATATGTTGCTGAATTTCGCGATTGGCGGTAATTGGCCTGCAAACGTGAATGAAAAAGGCGTGGATGAGAGTGGCTTTGCAAAACAAATGCTGGTGGATTATGTGCGGGTATTTGAATGCAGCGTTAACCCTGAAACGGGCAAAGGCTGCGCAACGTATCAAGATTCTGCTAAGCAGATTATACCCAAACGTCTTTAAGTTATTTGGGTCTTTAGCCTGCAGTTACATCGCCGAACTCGTTGTAATTGCAGGCTTAAGACCCATCTTATTAACACCAGAAACCACCAGCCAACCTTAACGATTTAACTTCTGTAATAGTAACTGGCGAATCTTTCGTGCAGTGAGTTCATCTACTTTCCCAAGTATGCCTTTTACATTATCGGGTGTGTGTTCACCAAGCTCAACATTGTCATTAAAGACGTAATGATTAAACAACTGCTGCCAGTTCGTTTTATGATTTGCGGGCAAATCTTTAATCGCTAGCATGCTGTGTAGCAGCGCATCAAATGGATTGGCTAAATGATCAGCGGCTTGACGCCACCAATAGTTAACCAGCACGTTGAATACGCTTTGAGCGCTAACATGGTGCCACCAAAGTGCAGGAATGAATATGCCATCACCGGGTGTTAACTTTGCGATCTGCGCGCTATTTAGTGCCTGTTTAAAGCGGGGGAAACGTTCAAAATCTGGGGCTGTAAAATCAACTAAACTGACGGCTTGTCCTGCAGGAGTGAATTCTAACGGGCCTATATATAAGTTATCTACTTGCTCTGGGGCGAACAAAATAAACTCACGACTTCCTGCGCCAACGCAAGCAAGGTTATCGGCATTATCATAATGGGCGGCAATTTGGCTGTGATTACCTACCCACAAGCTTTTTAAACACTTATGGGCTGTGACCTGTAACGGGTTGTAACGATTAAAATCAGGGGCACAGTAATCACACGCTGTTGATCCCATGTAGTAAGAGTCTGGCTCAGTTATTGCTGTTACTTGCTCTAATTGCTCAAGTAATTCAACTAAGTTACTGACATATTGGCTAAAGTTAAAACCATCCATTTGAGCATTGTAAAAGTAGCGCCCCTGTTCTTGAGCTGGGGCTGAAAATGCTCGCACTGGTGAGTTGCGAGCAAGGCTTTTTAAATAACTTAATGCCTGCTGATTACTTTGTTTAGCTTGTTTTACCATAGGCCAGAGCGCACAGACGTCCTTGATCACAATAGGCGCTGTTTGCTCAGCCAAAAAGGCAGGCAAGTCGTTAATTTCATCAATATGGCATTGCCTAACTTGCTGTTTTATTTGTTGCGCCACGCTTTGCATTACTGCTGTGCCCACTTTTTATTAAGTAAGCTAGGAATTTGTTCAAGTGACGCAATCGCCATATAAATAGCCTGTAAATAACCACTGCTCTGTAAAGTTTGTAATTGTTCACTAGTGAGGGTATTTAAGGTTTGTTGATTAATCGTATAAAAACCACCGACAGTGACCTTATCAGCATTTTTTTGTTGGTACTCAATTGTAAATGCTTCAATTAAATTAAGCTCAAGGAGTTGTGCAAAAAATGCAGGCAGCGCTTGGTTTTCAAGGTGAAGGGTATTCAGTACTTGGGCTATATGGCTTAAGTAATCGCTATTGCCGCCATGCTCTAAAAAGATATCTTCACCATGCTCTAGGTTAATCCGAGGGCTGTCTAAATCAATATGCACCACTAAAGATTGCTCAGGGATACCTTGGTTATAGTGAGTTTGTTGGCCGATTAAAAAAGGTTGGCGCTGCATACTCAATGGCAAGTAGTTGAGCGTTAAGCTACCTTGTGCATCAAGTAGCAAGTTTTCACTATTTTCAAAGCCAAATAAGGCCAGTGCTTCAAACTGCCCCGATTGAGGATGCTTACGAAATACGATGGGTTGATTCGCCTGCACTTTAGTGAATTCGCTCGGGTAAATAGGTGTACAGCTGATGTTATCGCCCCATTTAGCTCCACGTTCGGTGATCACTTTTAACGCTTTGTGGCTAATATTATCAAGTAAAACATGGTTGGCCATGTGGCCTCCTGATCTTCAATATAGTTAATTCAATTGGTTCAGTTAAACCCTAAAGTTAAATAGGCTGTAAACCAAATTTTTTAATATGTTCAAGTAACTGGCGGTTAGTAGGTAAGTTGGCTAACCCTTGCTTCGCCGTTTGCTGATTATTTGTAAAGTGCTCAATAATGGCTGCTGGCATGTTCATCTGAGGAAATTCGGGGAGGTGTTTCATGCCGTATAAAACAAATTGATAACTCGCCGCTGAAAACACTTCTTGGGCGCGGTCAAAATCATTCAACCAAGGGCTTTGATATTGCCATAGAGCCAGGTTATCAAGCAGGGATTGTGGTATTGTATTGGTATTTCTATGCGCTTGCCAATAGTCGCCGCTGCGTTTTGATAACACATAATGCAGCTTTAAAAATTCAATGATCCGTTGCCACCGATAATGGCATTGCTGATCAAAGCGCTTGCTCAGCTGAGGCATCGCATTGCGATGGGTTGGAAAGTTTGCCAATAAAGTATTTAAGCTTAGTTCTACCATCACCAGCGCAGAGGCTTCCAGTGGTTCGATAAAGCCTGCTGACATACCAATTGCAATACAGTTTTTATGCCAAAACTGTGTGCGATAACCAGGTTTAAAGCTCAATTCACGAATGGTTAATTGGCTCACATCAAGCTCATGTTGTGTAGTCTTTAAATAACTAATTAGCTTATCTTTAGCCCCTTGGGTTGATTCATATTCACTTGAATAAACCATGCCAACACCACGGCGAGTTTGTAAGCCTATATCCCAAATCCAACCTGTATCTTGTGCTGTAGCTTTAGTGTATGACACTATTTCTTGTTGGTCATCAGCATATGGCACCTGGACGGCAACAGCGCGATCATTAAACAGAATATGATCTTGGGTTTGCAAAGGAATTTTGTAGTGCTTATCAATTAAACGGCTATGATGCCCTGAGCAATCAATAAATAAGTCACCACTTATTAAGCCATGATCGCCAGTACTCACTGCATTAATATAACCATCGTCATCGTTAATCACCTCATCAACATGACATAGCAGGTGAGTTACATTGAGTTTATCGACACAGTGACGCATTAATAGGTGGGCGAATTTTCCAGCATCTAAATGATAACCATAGTTAGCTTGTGCTTGATAGTCGCTGTGTAAATGTGTTTTTGGGGCTTTGTGGTGATCGCAAAAGTAAGTTTGACTGGCTACTGCATGGCTAAAACTTACCGCTTCGTGTTGAGCAAACCAATAAGGCGCTATATTGATGTTTTGATAGCCAACGGGAAGGCTAAATGGATGATAGTAGTATTCGTTACTTTGACCGCTCATTGGATCATCGCACCAGCCATCAAAGCGTGAACCTTGTTTAAACGAGGCATCACATTCACGTATGAACTGTGTTTCACTGATACCAATGGTTTTTAAGGTTTTACGCATGGTCGGCCAAGTACCTTCACCCACGCCTAAAGTGGCCACATCGGGCGATTCAATAAGGGTAACTTTAGCATTGTGAGTTAGGTGGCTTTGAGCCGCGATAAGCCCTGCGCTAAGCCAGCCTGCACTGCCACCGCCAATGATAACGATGTGGTTTATGTCGTTTTTACGCATTAGATCGACTCGTTACTTAAATTTCATGTATTGAAATTAACATATTAAAGAAAAAAAAAGCCGCTTTGCAGCGGCTTTTTGACAACAAAATGCTAGAAAGCGTAGCGGAAGCCAATGTTGTAACGAGCACCGTATTGGTTAGCACGTAACAACTGCTCAGAGTAACGAACATACGTTCGTTGTGTTTCGTCTGTTAAGTTAAGGCCTTCAACAAACACCGTTAACTGCTCATTTACTGCGTAGTTAACATTGATATCCCACTGACCATAAGACTCAGTAAAGATAGGCGATGAATGTTGATCAAAACCAGTTAAGAACTCATCACGCCAGTTATACGATAGGCGAGCAGATAAACCGTTTAAATCATAAATCGCAGAGAAGTTAGCCGAATCACTTAATCCAGGTAAAGCGAATTGATAACCGACAGCATCACGATCAGCTTCTACATCACCAAATACGAAAGTGGCATTAGCAACTAAACCAAAACCGGTATCGCCAAACATATGCTGTGCAGCAAGCTCCCAGCCCCATAAGTTACCTGTTTCGACATTGGTATCGCGGGCAACATCAAAAATAGCGAGTGGATCCGTCGCTGTGCCTGTGATGCCGGTACCTTGTTCAGTGCCTTGGTTTTCATTGATTTTGTCATGAATCGCTTGATCAGACGGTGTGATCCCTTCGGCTGCTAAGTCTTCACGTGCTTGCTCTGCGCGCTCACCAATAAATGGGTCACGAATATCGCCCATGGTTTCTTGAGTTGTTACGTTAACAATGAAATTTTCAACTTGTTTACGGTAATAACCCGCCGACATATAGCTGCCTTCACCATAATAATACTCAAGTGATAAATCGATGTTATCAGACACAAAAGGTTTTAAATCTGGGTTACCTACAGCCACTTTACGCTGGCCGACTTTAGGGTTACCTAAAAATGAAGTCGTTGAACGTAGAGAGTTTACTGGAGGACGAGCCAGTGTGCGGCTATAAGAGAAGCGCGCCATCACGTCTTGCGCAACTTCAACATTTATATCTAAATTTGGTAAGAATTCGCTGGTGCTACCTTCACCATTTGAGAACGTTTGTTCACCAAAATTATATGACCATTCGTTACCATTAACCCAAGTCATACCTGCCGCTGGTTTTTCTAAACTTTTTGATTCAACATCTGTTTTCTCATAACGTAAGCCAACCGCCATGGTGACGTACATATCGTTAAACTCTGTTTCAAAGTTTGCTTGCGTGTAAAATGAGAGTGTTTTCTCGCTAACGCGGTGATCATTATCAATTGGACCAGATTGCACTTGACCATTTACATCAGCAGGCCAGCTACATGCACCAATACCGCCATCTGGGTGGTCGCAATCAATACTTTCTGCAATGGCTACAATCTCATTAAAATCAGCATCGTAGTAGTAGTTAAGTAGTTTGTCGCTACCACCACCTGAAAAGCCATCGAGTAAACCTGAACTATCAACACGAGTAAATAAGCTATCATCGTACCAATCTGCAGAGTTTAGCCACCAACCAGCGGCTAACTGCTCTGAGTAGGATTGCGTAGTACGAAACTCAATTTTAGTATGTGACACACCAAAATTAATGCTTGAAAGGGCGCCACTGTTTTCGTTATACCAAGTACTCTTAAGCTGATATTGATCAAGGTCGTTGGTGTTTGTATCTTTATTAACTCCAGCAAACAAAGTTCCCATATCACTTGGTAGTATTTCTGCTTGGCCATTAGTTAAAGTCATATCGATAAGTGGAATTTCGCCTTGGCTAAAGTCTGCCATTTTTTCATCGATATTGACTGTTGGGTTTTCACACCAATCACATGATGTGTTACCTATGATCATAAATGCATCGTGGCCAATACCAACACCTGCGCTTTCGGCAGAGGAGTTATGGGCATCAAACTCAATGTTGAAATTGTCAGTCACTTGCCAATCAAGGTTTAAACCTAACGATTTATTTTCGTTGGTGGTTGCACCGCGATTTAAGTTAGTTGAATAGTCACCACCAAACTCACTTACTTGCGTGTACGTACCATTTTCATTGATGTTTGCTGAATTTACGTTACCCCCGTTATTGAACCACACACCAAAACTGCGGCCATCTTTTTCAAACTCAAGTTTTGAATAAGTGTAATCAAGCGTTGCGGTAAGCTTTTCAGAGGGGGCGTATTGCAGTACTAGCTGACCATTGGTGCGTTTACGGGTGTTGTCTGAAAATGCATAACCGGCATTTTGTGGATACCAAGTGGTGCCATCCGCACGTTGGTTATTATCGGTGAGTGATAAGCCTGGTGATGCTGAAATATCCACATTTGGGATCCAGTTATCAACTGCCATTGATTGCTCGCGGTTGTCGCGCTCTTGAACTGAACCTGAAATTAAAATACCAAATTTGTCATCATTAAATGTGTTGCTATAGATACCTGAATATTCTGGAGTAATATCTTTGCCAGTTTCATTAGACGTGTCGTGTACTGCTTTGGCACCAACCGAAGCATGTAAGCCTGGATTAGATAATGGTTTTGCGGTACTGATATTAACGGTTGCGCCAATACCACCACTTGGAATATCTGCGCGGGCTGTTTTATAAACCTCAACACCACTCACACTCTCGGTTGCGATGTCTGCGAAGTCGAATGAGCGGCCACCGGTAGTTGGCATTTGGCGGCCATTTAACGTGACTAAGTTAAACTCTGGGCCAAAACCACGTACAGTAATTTTGCTGCCTTCACCGTTACTACGGTCGATTGATACACCTGTGATCCGTTGCAGCGATTCAGCAAGGTTAGTATCAGGGAATTTACCAATGTCTTCTGAGGTGATTGCGTCTACAACACCTGCCGATTGGCGCTTAATATCCATAGATTTCACTAAACTGCCGCGAATACCTGAAACTTGAATAACTTCTATATCGGTTTTTGCTGTGGGCTCTTCTTCGGCAACAGCTGTATGGGGAATTAGCGCACTTAAACCCATAGCCATGGACAGGCTAATGGCAAGCTGCTTTTTCTTGAAATGTGTGTGGTTCATGCAAATCTCCAGATCTGGTTTTTATTGTTGCGTATAATGTAAGCGCTTACATTTAGTTATAAAAAAAACCGCCGAACCCGATTTTATTTATGTAACCGCTTACATTAAGTTAGTAGAAAGTAAAACAATCGTCAATAGTTATTAGTTTTTGTACCCACGGTTAATTGGTATGTTTATGTTATTATTAGAAATATTAAACAATAATTGTATGCTTATTAGCTGTTCAGCTGCGGTTTAAGTGGCAAATATAGAGATTATTGTATGATAATGCTTGTTAATAACCTTAATTTGTTACCACTATTAGCGACACGATACGTGCATGAGGAAAATTTGAAATGAATACTGTTAAAGTTGCTGGGCAACGAGTTATACCCAATAAAATTATCTGTATTGGTCGGAATTATGCTGCACACATTGCTGAGCTGGGGAATGAAACCCCTAGTGAAATGTTGTTATTTACAAAACCAAACAGTGCTATTAGTGAACAGTTGCATAGTCAACATAATCAAGACATCTTACATTTTGAAACTGAACTGTGTTTTATTGTTAAAAATAATCAACTCAGTGCTGTAGGCCTTGGCTTAGACTTAACTAAACGAGCAGTGCAAACACATTTAAAAATGAAAGGCTTGCCATGGGAGCGAGCGAAAGCGTTTGACGGTTCGGCATTATTTAGCGAGTTTGTGCCAATTAATAGTGCACAGCAATTATTTAGTTTTAAACTAATGATTGATGGTCGTATACAGCAACAAGGTAATTGCGAGTTAATGATCAATAAAGCAGATGCCATCCTAACGGAAATTAGCCAATTTATGACCTTGCAAGATGGCGATATTATAATGACAGGCACCCCAGAAGGGGTTGGTGAAGTCAGCAAAGGCAGTGAGTTTATTGTTCAGCTTTATTTGGATTCTCAACGGCTGCTGGAGCAGCATTGGCTGGCCGATTAACGTTTAATATTTGCTGCTGATAGTGGGTGATAAAGTCAGGAAAAGTCGATTCAAGCCACTGTCTTTGTGATGCTTGGTATTGAACTGATGGTAAAATAGTGTGCTGTAATACTTGGTTAATTTGCTGAAGCGCATTATTAGCAAAGTTATTTGGCGCGTTTGAAGAGCAGCCGACAGCTCCTAAAACTAAGTTACTTTGGTGATTAGCAATGGGTAACGCAACCACATTACTTAACTCGCTAAAGCGGTTGTAATAATCAGCTAGAAACGGATAGTCAATTGTGTAATCAATATAGCCGTGGTTAAGTCGTGCAATCACGGCTCTACTTTCGTTTTCGCTGCTCCAGCTCAACGAAGCATTTTCGTAGCTTTTAGTATTGCGGGCTATTTCATTTATTTCCTGAGTAAACTTTCTTGCGGCGGTTTGACCAAAAATAAAGTGTGTGTCGGTGAGTAGATTAATGAGTTGTACAGGATCACCATGACGTAAGCTAATTGCCTCAGCGTTTGCTGGGGTTGTTATTATATTGAACGGCGGATAAACCGTCGTTGGCATTGAGTAGGTTACTCTGTCAGTGCTTTTTTCCCGGTGGATCATACATGGGTAGCAAGCCATTTGTCCTTCATCTAAATACTTACCGATACGCTTTTGAGGTAGCAATAAGCGGGTATGTTTTATATTGGGTAATGTTTCAATAAGTTGTTCAATTAAATAATCGCATAAACCACCATCTGGTGCATGTGTACTTTTCTTTAAATGGAACGGTGCTGTATCGCTTTGCAGCCAAGTGATTTCGCTAACCGTATTATTTGCTGCGGCGTTAGCACTTGCCAAGAAGATAAGGAATATGCTGATAAAATGCCATTTCGCCAACAGAGTGTTATTTGTTTGCATATTGATACGTTATTTAGATGTACAACTATTTGATTACCATGCTACTAAAGTAACTAGTTATTTAATAGTGGTTATTTTATTGTTTGCTTTGCTTGCAGCCCAGCTTTATACCTAAGCCCCTGTGAAACGCTAAATTCTGCATCTTGAGGTAGTTTGGGTAAATAACCAAAAGCTGGGCTTTTTTGTTTAGAATGGCATTGGGTATTGTCTAAATATTGCATCAATATCAGTGAGTGCTTGCTCACTTAATTCGATATTAAATGCGTCAATGTCTTCTTTTAATTGCGCTAAACTGGTTGCACCTATAATTGATGAGGTAACACCATCAACTTGGTCGCACCATGCCAGCGCCAACTGTGCTGGGGTTAATTGATATTGTTTGGCAATTTCAACGTAGTGACTAATTGCTTGCTGCGATTGTGCTGTATCACGGAACAAACCGTTACGTTGCACTAAGGTCCAGCGGCTTCCTTGCGGGCGAGCGCCATTTAAGTATTTACCCGTTAACATACCGCCTGCAAGTGGTGACCATGGCAGATAGGCAATATCTTCATGAATACATTGCTCGATTAAATAAGGCCAATCCTTGGCGTGCAATAAGCTAAACTCATTTTGAATCGATACCATGCGCGGTAAATTGTGCTGCTCACTTAAGCGTAAAAACTGGCTAATCCCCCAAGGAGTGTCATCAGAAAGGCCGCAATGTTTAATTTTTCCTGCTTTAACACAGTCATTTAACCCTTCAAGAATGTCTAACATACTTGCAGTCTGCTGCTGTGTGTTGGCATCACTAAAGCGGATCATACCTGGCCATTGCTTGCTAAAGTGCGGGGATTGGCGATTTGGCCAATGTAATTGGTATAAATCAATGACATCGGTTTGTAGGCGTTTTAATGATTCATCAACGGCGCTGATCACGGCTTGACGCGTAATATCTCCACCATCACGCACCCAAGATAGACCATTACCGGCTATTTTAGTTGCCAGTACAATGTCATTGCGTTTATTTGAATTACGCGATAACCAGTTCCCTATGATTTGCTCTGTTTTGCCGTAAGTGTCAGGTGTGGGGGGGATCGCATACATTTCAGCGGTATCAATAAAATTAACGCCTTGATCTAGGGCATAGGCAATTTGCTCATCGGCGTCAGCTTGATTATTTTGCACGCCCCACGTCATGCTGCCTAAGCACACGCGTGACACATTGATGCCACTCCTACCAAGAGGGTTATAACGCATAATGATTCCTTATTTAATTTTGCGAGTAGGTTTTAAGAGCTGCTAAAAGAGGCTCGCTTAAATTGGCTTTTTTGCCAGTTTTAAAGTTGAACATCACCACTTGCGATGAGCCAATAGTTGTTAACGCGTTTTGTGCTTGACTAAACACGTTGTAATGCATCATAAAGCGATCAGCTTGAATGTCGCTAATTGTGACGCCTACCAGCACTGTATCTGGAAAAGTAACTGGGCGCTTATAACGCGCGTTGTTTTCGCTGATCACAGGTCCTACACCGGTTTTTTGTAGATCTTCGAGTAAATTAATTTGATTAAAAAAATCAATTCGGGCGGTTTCAAAATAACGGAAATAAACGACATTATTAACGTGTTGTAAGGCATCCATTTCACCCCAAGCAACATTAATTTTGGTGTGAATAGGGTGTTGTTCTATAAACGATTGCATAAACAAACTCGATTACTGTAATGAACGCTCAGGTTAGCAATATGCTGCTTTTAGCTCAAGAAAATTAGAAAAATCACCAAAACATGCTAACTTTAGTAGTTCACGCTTACGTAAACGATAGATATAGTTTGGCTATATTTTTTGATGATTTAAAGGAGCAAATTATGAACGTGGTTGCAGCAAAAATTACAAAGTGGTTGGCCCTGCTTGCACTGTTGTGTTTAGCAATTACTTGCTACGCAATGGGAAATGCCTCGGGAGCAATAGCTTTAGTTATCCTTGGTTTTGTCTTTGAAGGAGTATTTTGGTTATTTGGTCATAAATTATTTTCACGTAAAAAAAGTATAGAAGAACAATCCCCCAGTTGATAACTTGCTAATTAGGGTAAAGTTAATTAATAATAACTGTTCATATATACAGTTGTTTGGTTTTGGAAATGAAAAAGTTTATTCATATCGACATGGATTGCTTTTATGCCGCGGTAGAAATGCGCGACAATCCAGCGTTAGCTAATGTACCGTTGGCTATAGGTGGTAATAGCCGAAGAGGCGTATTGTCGACGGCCAATTATATTGCTCGTGAATACGGTGTGCGCTCGGCGATGTCAAACTATCATGCTAAACAACGCTGTCCTGATTTAGTGATTGTGCCTGGTCGCATGCAAGTATATAAAGCAATCTCCCAACAAATTCGTGCCATTTTTCAGCGTTATACCGATTTAATTGAGCCCCTTTCCTTAGATGAAGCCTACCTTGATGTCACCGACAGCACAGCATGTAAAGGCAGTGCCACGTTAATGGCTGAGCAAATACGTGCCGATATTTTTGCGGCAACGGGTTTAACCGCATCGGCGGGGGTGGCGCCGATAAAGTTTATTGCCAAAATTGCCAGTGATGAAAATAAACCAAATGGTCAATTTGTGGTGTTACCTGAGCAAGTTGATCAGTTTTTAGCACAATTACCTTTAGGTAAAATACCAGGGGTTGGTAAAGTCACTTTAGAGAAACTCAATTTAAAGGGCTTATATACAGGTGCAGATGTGTGCGAAAAAGGCGTTAATTGGATGCAACAGCATGTTGGTAACTTTGGCGTTTCCTTGTATCAAAAATGTGCGGGCTTATATATAGGCTCCGTATCGACGGAGCGAGTGCGTAAATCTTTAAGTGTTGAACATACCTACGAATACAATAAAACCAGCTTACAAGAGTGCCTAGATCAGCTACCTATTTTGCTAGAGGAACTGACTCGGCGGTTAACAAAACAGCAATTACAACAGCGTATCAATAAACTCAGTGTGAAAGTTAAATTTGCTAATTTTGTGGTGACATCGGCAGATCAGTCCTATCATCAAATTGACACGGCTATATTTACTGAACTGTTAAGCAAAGCGTATCAACGTGGTCAGCAGCAACCGGTACGATTACTGGGTATTGGGATTGGTGTAAAAAACGAGCCGCAACAGCACCTTCAGTTAAGTATATTAGACTAAAGGTTTAGAGTGTTTTTTGCTCAAACCTTGCTAGTGTAGAAAATGAACAACACACATTTATATAATCAACCTGGACTCTGGATAGAGGTTTACTAATATATTGATTTAAATTCATAAATATTAGTCACAGTCTCCAGCTGGAAATAAATTTATTATCCAGAGCTTAGGTTAACAATAAGAGAGAGAGCTATGCAATCAGTTGTAATTGTACTGCTGGGTATGGTCGGAATGCTTTTTGGTTGGTTTGTTTATTCTAAATTTATCGCCGAAAAGATTTTCAAAATGGATGACAGTTTTGTCACCCCAGCACATGAACTCGAAGATGGTAAGGATTTTGTGCCTACCAATAAAGTGGTGCTTTGGGGGCATCATTTTACCTCTGTCGCGGGGGCTGCGCCCATTGTTGGTCCTGCGATTGCTGTTTATTGGGGCTGGGTGCCTGCCGTGTTATGGGTTGTACTGGGCACTATCTTTTTTGCCGGTGTGCACGATATGGGCGCACTATGGGCCAGTGCGCGAAATAAAGGTAAATCAATGGGCGCACTTTCCGAAACCGTGATTGGTAAACGTACTCGTGCGTTATTTATGATTGTGGTTTTTTTGGTGTTACTAATGGTTAATGCGGTGTTTGGGGTGGTGATTGCAAAATCATTTATTAGTAGCCCGAATGCGGTTTTCCCCGCTTGGGCTGCAATTGTGGTGGCGTTAGTGATTGGCCAATTGCTGCGTAAAAAAGTCTCTCTCATACCGCTGTGTTTCATTGGTGTGGGGATTTTATATTACACCATCTATTTAGGTAGTAGCATGCCGATCACTTTGCCTGACGAGTTATTTGGTTTAAGCGCGAATGCTAACTGGATTGTGATCTTATTTGTTTATGCAGCAATCGCCTCTTTGTTACCTGTATGGATGTTGTTACAACCGCGAGATTTCATCAATGGCATGCAGTTATTGGTGGGTTTAGTACTGTTATATGGTGCAGTGTTTGTTTCTATGCCTGATATCACCGCCCCTGCGTTTAACACTCAAACGGCGATAGATACTCCGAGTATTATTCCATTATTATTTGTGACGATTGCCTGTGGCGCGGTGTCTGGGTTTCACGGCATTGTATCATCGGGTACTAGCTCTAAGCAGCTCAATAAAGAAACTGATGGCCGTTTTGTTGGGTATTTAGGTGCTGTGGGCGAAGGCATGTTAGCACTGATCACTTTGGTTGCTGTAAGTGGGGTTGCACTTGCTGTATCTCCCGAAGAATGGCATGAAATATACAGCCATTTAGGTGCCGGTAGTGTCGCAGCTTTTGTCAATGGTGGCGCGAATCTCATCGAAACTGGTTGGGGCATTTCCAACGAAATAGCGTCAACCTTATTGGCTGTTATGGTGGTGCTGTTTGCTGGTACGACGATGGACTCAGGCGTGCGTTTACAGCGTTACATCATCCAAGAGTGGGGTGATATTTATAATATTAAAGTGATTAAAAATGGTGTAATAGCCACACTTATTGCAGTGCTAAGTTGTTTATTATTAGCCTTTGGTGCTGGTGGCGCAGATGGCAGTGGTGGCATGATCATTTGGCCGTTGTTTGGTTCAACAAATCAAATTTTAGCGAGTCTTACCTTATTAGTTATTTCAGTGATGTTGATCAAAGCAAACCGCCCAGCTAAGTACACGCTTATTCCAATGAGTTTTGTGTTAGTGATGGCATTTTTTGCTGGTGTGATCAAACTAGGCGAGTACTACCAACAAGGTAACTGGTTATTAGTGACATTGGATATTATTGTTTTAATCATTAGTGTATTGGTGATGCTAGAAGCGTGGTCTGTCATTGCAAAGCATCGCGCTGAAAATAAATCGCAGGGTAAGGAATAGCCGATTTATTTCACACTGTAACTGCAAGTTGCCAGCGGCATATTAGCTTGTCGTGGTTTGCTGGCAATAGCTATTTAAATCAATGATAATAAGGTCCTTAGTTTTTTCGACAACAGGACCTTTTTTATGGCATATCCTCACGCAGTTGCAGCTCCGCAATTAGATAACGCAAAACATGATGCGCTTATTATTATTGCCGATAATTTTTCTGAATTAGACGATCCAAATCTAAGCCAAGCGATTAAATCGCAAATGGCCGTAGATGCACGTATCGGGAAACAAGTTACATTCCTTGTGGTTGACTCAAAGCGCGTGATTTTAGCGCCAACAGGTCCGTTAAACCGTGATTATGATGATGTTCGTCGTTATTTTGATGCCGCTAAACTTGCTATTAACGAAGCGAAAGCATCAGGCAGTACTAAACCTGCTATTTATTTACCGCAAGCTAGCCAAGACAGCCGTTATCAGTATGCCTTAGAAGTGGCTTATTTAGGAGCATGCCAAGCGCTGTGGCAGCCGCTTGAAGCGCGTGAACATCATGGTGAAAGCATTGAGCCTATAACCCAAATTGCGCTATTTGGTGCCAATGAGCAAACAATTAAAGCTGTAAATGCGATTGCTGCTGGGCAATACGCGGCGCGTGACTTATGTGGTACTGAACCTGAGCGTATGGCTCCCCCGCGCTTTGCTGATTACTGCGTCGATTTATTTAAAGGTTCTAAAGTCAGTGTTGAAGTGATTGCAGATATTGCGACGATTGATAAAGAGTACCCAATGATGAGTACAGTTGCTCGCGCTTCATATGCCGTAGAGCGTCATCATCCACGCGTTGTAAAGCTTGAATATGTGCCAGAGGGTGAAGTAACGCGCACCTTGATGTTTGTTGGAAAAGGCTTAGTGTACGATACCGGCGGCGCAGACTTAAAAGTCGGTGGCTTTATGGCGGGTATGAGCCGTGATAAAGGCGGCGCAGCTTCAGTTGCTGGGTTTATGAAATCAGTGGCGGACTTTGCTCCTAAAGGCGTCAAAGTGATTGCCTTTTTAGCCGTTGTACGTAACTCGATTGGTTCTGATTGCTTTGTACCAGATGAAATTATCACTAGTCGTGAAGGTGTACGTGTGCGAATCGGTAATACCGATGCAGAAGGTCGCTTAGCAATGGGCGATTTACTCAGTGAAATGAAAGAGCTTGCTAAAACTGCAGTTAATCCAGAGATTTTTACGGTTGCTACATTAACCGGTCATGCTGCTCGCGCCATGGGACCATACAGTGCATATGTGGAAAATGGCCCTGCACGTGCCGCTCATATCTCTCGTAAATTAGCTGATTGTGGCGATTTATGGGCAGATGGTGCTGAAGTATCTCGTAGTCGCCGTGAAGACTATGATTTTATCAAACCACGTACACTCGCCGATGATGTGCTATCAAGTAACAATGCGGCATCTGCGGTAACTGCTCGCGGACATCAATTTCCAATGGCGTTCTTAGCGATTGTCGGCGGCCTTGATAAACATGGCACCGACTCTGCTCAGCCAATTCCATATGTGCATATGGATATTGCTGGAAGCGGTGTTGAAGGTGGCGATTGGCAGCATGGTAAACCTACTGCTGCAGGCTTAAGCAGTTTATTTGCACGTTACTGTTTATAGTATTTAGAGTTTAGCTATACGTAACCCCGCCATTTAGTATGGTGGGGTTGTGATAGCTTTTGCTTTGTGATTAGTGTTTTATCGTTAGATCGCTAATTTAATGGCAATTGATAAGCGCGTGGAGGAAGTTACCCTCTTTAATATCCCCAGTACTTCTACAAGCACAAGCCCGATATCTTTAGTTTGCTTGTGTTTCTGTGCCGAGTAAGGCATCAATGTAGGCGAGCTCCTCGCTAAAAATACCATTCATAAATGCGCTTTGCTCACTGATCACTCCCTCATTAGGCTGTGCCTTATAGTCATGTTGGCAGCGAGTTAGTTCGTTGGCTAACCATTGACATACATTGGTTGTCGTCTTTATTGCTGTACTTAAAAAAGATGACCATTTTATTTTTTGTAAATTAAAACGGTATAACATGACTGCAACTAAGCTATAGGCTTTTTGTTCAGCACTGACGATGTGTTCATGAGTTAGTTTGTCGTTATTAAGTAGCTTGGTGCGGCTCAGTGCTTGTTGTAGTGCGACTTGTTGTGGCTTACTTAAAAAAGTGCTTGTCATAATGTGCTGCTGGCCTCTATAAACTAGTTACAATCAAATTTAGCATTCAATAGTTGACCCCAACTTTGGTTAAGGTTAAGCAAAGCGTTTTACGACTCATACAACACCAAAAAATGCAGTAATAGTGATAGCAAAGTGGGACTGACTCTTTACTGAATTAAGCAAACACAATTGTAATTGGGTCGGTTATTTAACCTACAGCTTACTTTTCTATAATTAAAAATATTTGCTCTCTCACAAGCGCATTATTAAAGCATAGCAAAGGCATTTTCTCTGTGCTTTAATAATTAAAACAAGGGGGGGGGGCGTTATGAGTAACTATAAGTTTTTATTTAATAAGTATATTGCCACAACGGCTGTGTTAGGTGTATTTGCAGCAGCTGTATCAGCCGAAAATAAACAATCAAGTCAATTAGTTGAGCAGCTTTGCTCTACATGTCATAGTTTAAGCAATCTAAAGCGCAGCGCAGGTTATAGTAAGGAAGACTGGCAAACGCTTATTAGCTACATGGTTGATACTGGGGAAAATAGCAACTTAAAAGAAGATATAGGTGAATATTTAGCAACTCATTATCCTGTAAATACTCATCGCGGATCAACCGTTGTAGAGGGTGATATCAAGCTACAGTTTAAATATTGGCAAGTACCAACACTTGGGCAGCGTGCACGCGATCCTGTACAAGGTAAAAACGGTATTATTTGGTGGGTTGGCCAATGGGGGAATATTTTAGGACGATTAGATCCTAGTACTGGCGCTATGCAAGAATACCCTTTACCCCGTGGCACGTATGCGCACAGTGTGTCGCTTGATAAAAATCAAACCCCTTGGTTCCTAGGTAATAAAAATGGCACTGTAGGGTATTTAGATTTAGTCACAGAGCAGTTTAAAGTTTATAAAATGCCTGATGAAAATGCCCGTGACCCACACACCGGTGTATTTGATGAGGCGGGAATATTTTGGTTTACCCTGCAACACAGTAATATGATCGGTAAACTTGATCCTAAAAGTGGTGACATACAGCTTGCTACTTTACCAACTAAGGGTTCTCGTCCTTACGGTATAAAGCTTGACTCAACCGGTACCCCCTGGGTTTCATGTAATGGTAGTAATTGTTTAGTTAAGGTAGATAAAGGCACAATGAAGCTTAGCGAAATTAAGTTACCAGGTGCTAAAACACACACTCGACGACTTGCTATAACACCTAATGATATGATTTTTTATGTTAATTCAGGAATGGGTAAACTAGGTCGTTTTAATCCAAAAACGGGGAAAATCACCGAGTGGGATAACCCAAGTGGTGAAGATAGTCACCCGTACGCAATTGAATATGCAGATAATGCAATTTGGTTTAATGAGTCAGCAAAACGACCTGAAACCTTAGTTAGATTTGACCTTGAAAGCGAAACGATGCAAAGCTGGCAAATACCCAGTAAAGAAGGGGTTTACTCCGGGTTGATCAGGCATATGCGAATGGGTAATAAAGGGCTAATTATTCACCAAACAGCGACTAATCAATTAGCAGAGATCACTTGGTCAAAGTGACTTGAATATTTCGACTGAATACAGCGTTCTTAGTGTAAATCAGCGATCTAATTTTATAGTTTTTTGATATAAAAATGCCTACAGGTTAAAACCAGTAGGCATTTATCGGATTCGCTGATAATTTAATTATGCTAATTTTTGTTTTTACTGAGGGTTTAAACCTAGCTTTTGTAGTACCAGTTTAAAGTTAGCGCGGCGCTCGGCAATCGCGTGTACTTCACCACTAACAGGGCAGTGGTCATCAGGGCAACCACGATTTACTATACCAGATACCGCATCCACAAAGGCTGTGCCTTGCAAGCCACCATCAACATATTTTTTCAGCTCAGCGTGATAGTTCCAATCTGCGTATGGGCCACCTTCATTACTGTAAGCCTGCACTGAATTTACCCAAAAGAATAAACCGGCAATCCATTTTATTTCTTTATGTTCCTCTGAGCTACAAACAAGTCCAGGGTTTGAGCATAAATCGAGGTCAGCGTATAACGGGCTTTCAGGTGCTGGAGCAACTGTTGTACCATCAACCGTTGTGCCTATGGTATCAGGGTCAACATGTGAGCGGCCAACGAAGTGATTTAGAGTACCGAAATTTTGGCGTCCTGTAGTTTGAATTACACCACGGCCCCACCAACCACAGCCTTGGACACTTTCGTCACTACCATCCCAAATAAAACTACCAGCTTTTTGACCTACATATTGCTTACATTCGTCACGCTCATACACTTGTTTAGAAGTATCAATGGCTGTGGGAACCGTATTACAGTGCCCTGCGTTGGTCCAGCGACCAACTTTGCCGTTAACGAGTAATCCTTGCTCAGCAAGTACGGCATCAGGGGCAACAAAGATAGGGGCCGGTGCGCCATACCATTTAGCGTGAGTCGTCGCTGTTTGTTCCATTTTTTCATCACGAGGGCATGAATAAGGGTGATCTTTTCCTGATACCGGATGCACACCATAATCAGCATATTTTTGACCTAACTGACCACAACTGGCTGTCATTGGATAATCGACAGCCGCGCCGTATTTTACCTCAGACCAATTGTTTTCATCGCATGCATCAAAGCGTATGGTTTCTTGCATACTTTGTGATAAGAACGCGGCAATAGCGACTTTCGCGTAAATAGCATTTGTAGCGTCGTCGGCATTGCTATCAATTAACCAGAATTTCTCGCCAGCTACACCTACGTTATGCATAGAGTTTAGGCCTGTTAAAAAGTCTGCCCATTTATAGATAGTTGATGGAACCCACGTTGAATTAGGTGTTTCATACAAGAAAACTTCACTATCCATGACTGTTTCAGCATTTGTTAAGTCATTGTTTAGTGATGTAATACTTGTCAGTGCAGTAACATTAGCTGGGGCGCCAACATAGTAAAGTGGAACGGTATTACTCTGATAACGATTTATTTTACTACTTAAGTCAGCGCTATCTGTATCAAAAATAATCGCAAAAATATTGTTATGTGCGGCTTTACGAATATGACTTTCACCTAGGGTATTACCCATAAAGTAAGTCGTTGCCTGTGTTGTTGGTACAGAAGACAGTAGTGCAGGGGATTGCACGAAATCAGTGACTTGTTTAACGTATTCCAAAGCATTATGCCATTGATCAGCAGTTAAACTTGCAGAGTTACTTGATTTAGTAAAAGCAATAAAGTCAGCTTTTGCAGCGCCTTTATAAAGCGTGAGCGTATCGAGGAGGTCGGCAGTGGCTTTTGCCGCAGCATTCCAAACGGAACGTTTACCTGAGTGGTTGTCGTAAGCAAAATCACCAATACTTAATGACCATCCAAAGGTTGCATTGGGTGCCAGCTCACTCATAATTAAGTTTTGCGCCTGAGCCCACCCTGCAGCATCATCACTTAAAGCATCAATATCTGCGACATTGATGCTGTGAGTATTTGTTGTAGCTAGTGCATCAGTTAATGCTTGTTTAACACTAATTGAACCTAAAGAGAGCCCTTTATCTTGAGTGATATTATCCAGTACGTTGCTTTGTAGAATGACAGATGAAGTCCCCGCTTGCGTAGCAAGCTGGATCAGAGCTACAAAGCCATCAGTTAATTTAGTGATATCAGTTAAGTCTGTGCTATTTAAAACCGTTGCAGTGGTGGTTAAAGGAGCTGGTGATGATGGGCTTGCAACCACAAAGTGGCTCGGCCAACCAGGCATTTCTAGATTAACCGGATCACTTGTATTCGGTAGCGAAAGCAAGGGCGCAGTACCTTGCTCAGTACCGTCACAGTTCACTTTCCAATTCCAGGTATCGTCGCTACCTGGACGAGAAGATGTTTCCCATTTCGCGGTGTAAGCAATATACTCATCGTTAACCAGTATATCGCCTGCTTTAGCGACAGTTCCTTGGTTCCAAATCGTATAGTCTTTACATATCTCACCTAGCTTAGGATCAGTTGTCACAGGTGGGTCGGTAGGGTCAGTCGGATCTGTTGGGTCAGTTGGATCCGTTGTATTACCGCACTGATGCTCAAAAGCCCAACTACCATCACTACCAGGTACAGAGTTGGTGTACCACTTTGCCTTGTAAGCACTCCCTTCATGTTGCATTAAGTCACCACCATTTGCATGGCTTGGATTACCCTGCCAGTCTACTTGGGGGAAGTTAGGATAGGTATTGATAGCATCACAGCTGGCGGCAAAAACGTTGCCTGATACTACAGCGCTGGTGGCAAGTGATACAGCAATAAAAGTTTTACTGGGTTTACGCCCAATCAGGGGACTCTTCATTTTACTTTCCTTACTTTATAATTTTAGTGCGACAATTAGTGGTTAATTACATTTGGTGTAACTTTTGGTTATCATTTTTTTAACATAAAAATAAATTAGCACGCGCCTGACAGCGCTGTCAAATGCATTAGGCAAGAAAATAAACAGTCATATACTAGGTTTTATGGGTGGGTAATTTTTAATTGCTTGATATTTAATAGTTAATTTATCTATATACGGGACAAAAACTATAGATTGAGCTAAAAAATATTTTATAAAGAATTGTTAATCGATATTTGCAGTATTATTTCAGGGCCTAGGCGTGTTGTAATGTGTGCAAAAAGTTGGGGATTTAGTCCATGTTTTTATCATAATTACTGGGGTTTTATGTTGGTTAACCACCCATTATTGTGATTTATAATTACTCTCACATTATTAAAAATAATGTTATATTTGTGTTTTATATAAAAAGTAATAAAATAATACAAATTGAAATTAATAATCAGGTTGAATGATGACAGTACAAACAAATAGTCCGTTAGTAGAGCAGCGGGCCGACCCATTTGTGTATAAGCACAGCGATGGTTTTTATTATTTTACAGGTTCAGTACCAACATATGATCGGATTGAGCTCAGAAAATCAAAAACATTAACTGGTCTTAAAAGCGCTGAAACCTTTGATATTTGGTTTAAGCATGACAACGGCCCAATGAGTCGCCATATTTGGGCTCCAGAAATACATTACTTAGATGGTAAATGGTATATCTATTTTGCTGCCAGTGAAGAAACAGATATTTGGGCGCTGCGCCCTTATGTACTTGAATGTAAAGGCCAAGATCCACTTAATGATGAGTGGATTGAATTAGGTATGATGCAAGCTGCTAAGGGCGATGATAAGTCCTTCACTGATTTTTCATTGGATGCGACTATTTTTGAAAATAACGGTAAACGTTACTTTTGTTGGGCTGAAAAAACGGGAGGGCAATTTGCTGCATCTAACTTGTATTTAGCTGAAATGGAATCGCCTATTAAGCTAAAAACCGTGCAGTTTATGCTAACAACTCCTGATTATGATTGGGAGCGCGTTGACTTTTGGGTGAACGAGGGGCCAGCCGTATTAAAACATAATGGCAAAATCTTTATTGCTTTTTCAGCCAGTGCCACAGGTGCATGTTATTGTATGGGTTATATGGAAGCCGACGAAAATGCTGACCTACTTGATCGTAACTCTTGGACTAAAACGCGTATGCCGGTGCTTGAAACTGACGTTGAGAAGCAAATTTATGGCCCAGGTCATAACTGTTTTACAGTGGCAGAAGATGATGTAACACCGTTATGTATCTATCATGCACGTGATTACGAAAGTGCTATTGGTGAACCAAGTGTAGTACCAAAAACTGACACGCGGCCACTAGCTGAAATTGTTAAAGATCCACTTTATGATCCAAACCGTCACGCACGTGCTTTGGAAGTAAAATATGATGAGAATGGCCGACCATTGTTTGCGCTTTACTAAGGTCTGATTATCTTTGTAGTTTGATTTTTGAGCACCTTATATAACCAAGCCAGTATTTGCTTGTTAGCTAGGTAGAGCCTAAACAGTGTGCTTGCCCTCTAAAGCCGTCAATAGGCTGTTTATAGGATTCAGACTAGATTGCATCAGTTTTTTCCTGAAATATCAGCGGGGGTTTGCTAAAAGCAAACGCTTAGCTAAAAAAATAGTCAACTTCGCTGTTTTTCACTTGTAGCTTGTGTTGACTTTGCTATAATCCTCCCGAAATTTCAGTAATTACTGAAACTTTATTGATGTAGATCATACTAACAAAGTAAGAAATAGCGTAGGCGCTGTTTCTTACTGCATACTAAATCTATAAGGCCAGTACGTTTGAACTCAAAAAATTGTCCAAAAGCACTACTGCAAACAACGTTTACACGTTGGCAGCTGCGTGCGCGTACAGTTTTTGCCGGACGTGAACTGTTCTCTGCATTAGTTATTTTATTAATTAATTCAGCTATGTTGATAAATGGCAGTGTTGAAGAGGCAACAGAGTTAAAGAGTTTGTTAACTGAAGGGGCTGCAGAGTCGTCTTTAATTAATGTATTGAGTTTTTTAGCGTATCCGGTTGTTTCATGCCAGTTGTTAATTGGTTTATGTTGGTTGATTTTTCACTTTTTTCCAGCACGTCGTGCTGGGGTTATTTTACGTAAAGCAGCCTTTGCTTTTCGTGCTCCTAAAGCATCACTTGTTGTACACAGCGCTCACGGCTGCCGTGCTCCACCTCTTGTACTTGGTTGAACGCTACTCGTTATTGATGGCTTGACTGAGTTAGTCGCTTACTAATTTCGTTTCTTCACTAATAATGCTTAGCCGCAGTGTGTCTGCGATTCGGCCACCCCTATTAAATTTCCTTAGTGTTTAAAGCTGTTGTTATAGGTTTTAACCGCATCAGGAATAGTTTAAACCGTTGTTTTGACCTTGGTATTCTTGGGTAAGGCAGCACACGTCAAATTTTAGGTTGTAGGATAGTCCTTTGTTAATTCGAAACCTCTGTAATATTGCTCTGGGCACCGTTGTGCTCGCACTAACCGGCTGTAAAGGTGGCGTGCTTGATCCAAAGGGGCAAATTGGGATAGATGAAAAAAATCTGATTATTATCGCCACAGTGCTAATGCTAATTGTGGTTATTCCCGTCATTGTCATGACCTTGTACTTCGCGTGGAAATATCGTGATGGACAAGATCAGCAAATTTATGCGCCCAAATGGGCACACTCAGGAAAAATTGAAGCTGCCGTCTGGGCTATTCCTATTGTAATAGTGATTATTCTAGGTGTTATCACTTGGCAATCAACACAACAGCTTGATCCTTATAAACCTCTTGAAGGCAAAGGTAAGCACCTAACTGTTGAAGTGGTGTCGCTGAATTGGAAATGGTTATTTATTTATCCTGAGCAAGGTATTGCTACGGTAAATGAATTGGTTTTCCCAGCCAATGTACCTGTGGAATATAAAATCACCTCAGAAAGTACTATGAACTCGTTTTTCATTCCTCAGCTTGGTAGTCAAATTTACTCAATGGCGGGCATGGAAACCAAATTGCACTTAATTGCCAATGAGCCGGGTACGTTTAAAGGTTTTTCGGCTAATTACAGTGGTGCAGGATTTACCGGTATGAAGTTTAATGCCATCGCTACACCCACTGAGGCTGATTTTGACAAGTGGGTAAACAAAGTAAAGGGCCAAGCCAATACGCTTGCAAAAGCTGATTACGATGCATTGGCATTACCGAGTGAAAATAACCCAGTAACTTATTTTGGTGATGTTGAAGAGGGCTTGTTCCACACCATCGTTATGAAGTACATGCAAGCTCACGGTGATATGAACAAGATGCACAAAGCCATGCCGCAGCACAGTGGTCATGCAAATCACACAATGCACAGTGAGGGTGAGGAATAATTATGTCGTTATTAGGTAAATTATCGTTCGATGCCATTCCGTTTCATGAACCTATTTTGATGGTGACATTAGCGGTGGTTGTGATTGTTGGTGCATTGATTGCGGCCTTAATCACAAAGTATAAAAAATGGGGCGTGCTATGGCACGATTGGATCACTTCTATTGATCATAAACGCCTAGGCGTGATGTATATTATTCTTGCATTGATCATGCTGTTTCGGGGCTTTTCCGATGCCATCATGATGCGTGCGCAATTGGCGTTAGCCACAGGTGGCGCATCAGGCTATTTACCGCCAGAGCATTATGATCAAATCTTCACCGCGCATGGGGTGATCATGATCATTTTTATGGCAATGCCATTTATGATTGGTTTAATGAACATTGTATTACCATTGCAAATTGGTGCGCGTGATGTGGCATTTCCGTTTTTAAATAACTTAAGTTTTTGGTTAACTGCTGGTGGTGCAATATTAATTAATATTTCATTGTTTTGTGGCGAGTTTGCAAAAACGGGTTGGGTGGCGTATCCGCCGCTATCGGAGATGTCTTTTAGCCCCGGAGTCGGGGTCGATTATTATATTTGGGCGCTGCAAATATCCGGTATTGGTACGTTATTAACGGCGGTAAACTTTTTAGTGACCGTATTTAAAATGCGTGCCCCTGGTATGCGATTAATGCAAATGCCTATTTTTACTTGGACTTGTACATGGGCAAATATCTTAATTGCTGCATCATTCCCAATCTTAACCGCAGTGTTGACTATGTTAACCCTCGACCGTTATTTAGATTTTCACTTTTTTACTAATGCCGCAGGCGGTAACGCCATGATGTATATCAATCTATTTTGGGCTTGGGGTCATCCTGAGGTTTATATTTTGATTTTACCTGCGTTTGGTATTTTTTCTGAAGTTATCTCTACCTTTACTGGAAAACGTTTGTTTGGTTATAAATCAATGGTTTATGCCAGCGGTGCAATTTCAATATTAGGCTTTGTAGTATGGCTACATCACTTTTTCACTATGGGATCCAGTGCCAATGTAAACGCTTTTTTTGGCGTAATGACTATGGTCATTGCGGTGCCCACCGGTGTGAAATTGTTTAATTGGCTATTCACTATTTATCGTGGCCGCTTACGTTTTACGGTGCCAGTACTTTGGACGTTAGGCTTTATGGTGACCTTTACAGTGGGCGGGATGACAGGGGTATTACTAGCTATTCCCGGGGCTGATTATGTTCTGCACAACAGTTTATTCCTGATTGCTCACTTTCATAACACTATTATTGGTGGAGCGGTATTTGGTTACTTAGCTGGCTTTGCATTTTGGTTCCCCAAAGCAATGGGCTTTAAACTTCACGAAGGATGGGGAAGAGCATCATTCTGGTGCTGGTTAGTCGGTTTCTTTGTTGCATTTATGCCGTTATACGTACTTGGCTTCTTAGGTATGACGCGTCGCTTAAACCACACAAATAATCCAGATTGGAATATTTGGTTGTACATTGCTTTTGTTGGTGCAGTGATCATTATGTTCGGTATCTTATTCCAAGTTGTGCAGCTGTTGGTGAGCTTTAAAAACCGTCAAGCACTTAAAGATACAACCGGCGATCCGTGGAATGGCCATACGCTTGAGTGGTCAACATCGTCACCGCCGCAATACTATAACTTCGCGACAATACCGCATGTGCACGATATCGATACTTGGACTGACATGAAAGAAAAAGGCCAAGCATATCAGCAAAAATCGAGTTATGCGCCTATCCATATGCCAAAAAATACCGCGGCAGGGGTGATGATGAGTGCCTGTTTTACCACATTCTGTTTTGCCATGATCTGGCATATTTGGTGGCTGGCCATTGTCGGTGTAATTGCTGGAGCCGCAGTATTCTTTAAACGTTGTTATACCAGTGACGTTGATTACTACGTGCAACCAGAAGAAATTCTTGAAATTGAAAGTGCACATAATGCCAGTGCAACAACATTTAACCAAGGTAAGGAGTTCAGCGCATGAGTTCGATCCCTGCTGATATAAATATCATCAATCATGATGCTCATGCTCACGAGCATCATGATACAGGCGGCGATACGGTATTTGGTTTTTGGCTTTATTTAATGACCGACTGCTTATTGTTTGCTTCATTTTTTGCAACCTACGCTGTGCTTTATATGAACACCGCCGGTGGTGTGTCGGGTAAAGATATTTTTGAACTGGACTTTGTTGCGGTTGAGACCGCAGCACTACTACTGAGTAGTATCACTTTTGGTTTTGCGATGATCTCTGCTCATGCGCAAAAGAAAGCCACAACTTTAATTTGGCTGGCCATTACTTTTGCTTTTGGTGTTGTGTTTATCTCCATGGAAGTCTATGAATTTCATCATTTAATTGCTCATGGTAATGGCCCGCAGCGTAGTGCATTTTTGACCTCGTTCTTCTCATTAGTAGGGTTACATGGTCTGCACGTAACCGCAGGCCTAATATGGATGGCGACGATGATGATTGAAGTGTCACGTCGTGGTTTAAACCCTGCCACGGTTACTCGCTTAAGCTGCTTAAGCTTGTTCTGGCACTTTTTAGACGTGGTGTGGATCTGCGTATTTACCGTTGTTTACTTAATGGGGGTGATGTAATGAGCCACAGTGAATCACATGTATTAAACGAGTTACAAACGCAAAGCCATAGCGATGCCGCACACGGCAGTGTTAAAGATTATTTAATAGGTTTTGTTTTATCAATTGTACTGACAGCTATACCATTTTGGGCTGTGATGAGTGGTACTTTGTCAAAACCAACGACTTTTGCGTGTATCGTGGTAATGGCCATAGTGCAAATTTGGGTGCACTTAAAATACTTCTTGCACCTTAACTTTACTACCGAAGACGGTAAAGCCAGTTCGTTATCGTTCATCTTCAGTGCGCTGATCATCGTGATGGTAGTAGGGCTGTCGGTATGGATCATTTACGAATCGAACGCCATGATGATGTACTAGCCCCAGCTAGTACATTGTTAAAAGCAAAGAATAGGGGACAGCAGATGTTTCGTCGTTATTTAAAGGTCACTAAACCCGGTATTATTATGGGCAATGTGATTTCGGTTGCGGGTGGTTTTTTACTTGCTTCGCGTGGTGATATTGATGGCTGGCTAATGCTTGCTACATTAGTTGGTTTATCGCTGGTAGTAGCCTCTGGTTGCGTAATCAATAACGTGATTGACCGTGATATTGATATTCGCATGGCGCGCACGCGAACACGGGTAACTGTAACGGGGGAGATGTCTGCGAAGACCGCTTTGCTGCATGGTACAGCACTTGGCGTAGTTGGCTTTGCTCTACTAGTGATTTTTACTAACTGGATTGCAGTGTTTTTTGCTGTGTTTGGTTATGTTATTTACGTGGGTGTTTATAGCTTATATATGAAGCGTCGCTCAGTATATGGCACATTTGTAGGCAGCTTATCTGGTGCTGTACCACCAGTCGTTGGTTATTGCGCCGTGACGGCACAGTTTGATACAGGTGCATTGATTTTATTGGTAATGTTTAGTTTATGGCAAATGCCACACTCTTATGCGATTGCTATTTTTCGCTATAAAGACTACCAAGCTGCGCGCATTCCAGTGCTGCCAGTAGCGCACGGTATTGATAAAGCTAAGCATCATATTGTGTTGTATATCGCAGTCTATGCGTTAGTGGTGATGTTATTAACCATTGGTGGTTATACCGGAATGGCGTTTTTAGCCGTTGCTTGTACCACTAGTTTTTGGTGGTTGTTAATGGCGCTTAGAGGCTACCGCCGTAACATTGATATTAGTGGTTGGGCGCGCCAAGTGTTTGCGTTTTCAATCCTTAATATTACTGCGCTAAGCATTGCTATGGCAGTTGATTACCAAAATCTCACACCACATTTACTTGCTATAAGTTAACCGAGTTAATTCCAAAGTTGACCAAAGGCTCTGAGTTATATCGAGGAGCCTTTTTTATGTCTACGGTACGGCAAACTTTACTCTTTGTATAGGTGAGTGCCGCACATCAAATCCATGTGCCGTCACTTTAATTAATCTAATTTAAAGCGACTAACGACATCACTTAATTCTTGGCTGCTGTGTTTTAAGTTATCGCTGGCGCCAGAGAGTTGTGCTGTATTTGCTAATGAATGCTCAGTTGATTGTGACAATTCATTAATACGTAAATTAACTTCATCGGCAGCACTGGATTGTTGTTCAGTCGCACGGGCAATTTGACCATTCATATCGGTGATCACCGACACGAGTCGCTCAATCTCAGTTAATGAGGTGTTGGCAGTGCCAGCTTGCTCTACGGTGCTACTGGAAAGTTGTTGGCTTGCAGTAACAGCTTCAACAGCTGCTTGAGCACCCTTTTGCAGTTTAGCTATCATGGCTTGAATTTCATCAGTACTTTTACCTGTACGACTTGCCAGTGTACGCACTTCATCGGCAACTACGGCAAAACCACGGCCTTGTTCACCTGCGCGCGCCGCCTCAATTGCGGCATTGAGCGCGAGTAAATTGGTTTGTTCCGCAATTCCTCTGATCACATCAAGCACTGAGCCAATATTGTTACTTTCTTGGGCTAAGTCTGCTGTTACTTGGCTTACGGTTTCAATATTCTGTGATAGAGTTTCAATAGCTTTAATTGTTTTTGCTACGATTTCCTTACCTTGTGAGGCATTACTTGCAGCATCAACGGCTGCATGCTCGGCGGCTTCAGCATTACGACTTACATCATGAATTTGATGGGTCATTTGCTCCATTGCTGCTGCTACTTGGGTTGAGCTGTCGTTTTGCAGTTCAATAAAAGAATGATTGGTTTTACTCGCATCATCCACAGTTTGCGCATGATGGTTTACATCATAAGCATTTGTTGCCACTTGCTTAAGTGATTCACGAATTTTTGTGGTGTATAAATTAAAGTAGCGCGATAAACGCGATACTTCATCATTACCGCTTTCATCTAACACTTGTGTTAGATCACCTTCACCTTGAGAAATATCTTTCATCATATCGGCTGCAAGTTGTGTAGGTAATAAGATGCTACGTGCAATCAGATAACTTAAAACAATGAATAGTAATAGAATAATACAAGCATTGATGATCACTAGGGTTTGTAGATCCGAAAAAGCTTCATCAATCGTATCTAAATAGACTCCTGAACCAATGATCCACTGCCACGGCGTAAAGCCTTTCACAAATGCAATTTTATCTACAGGCTGCTCTTTGCCAGGCTTTGGCCATTTGTAAGGTACAAAACCGCTACCTTGCTGTTTTACTATGTTTACCATTTCAACAAACAATAGCGTGCCATCGGGATCTTTGTTGTTAGCTAAAGATTTACCATTCAGTGCAGGTTTAATTGGGTGCATCACCATGTTTGGTTGATAATCATTGATCCAATAATAGTTGTTTTCGTCATAACGCATGGCAGCAATGGTATCTAAGGCATGTTGTTGGGCTTGCTGTTTGTTGAGAGTGCCATTTTGCTCTAATGAGTAAGCGTGGCTAATAATACTATGAGCGGCTTCTACCAAGTTCTTTGTTTTAGTGTATTGCTCAGTTTTTAAAGAACTGTATTGTTGTGTAAGACTCGTGATACTTAAAAAAAGTAAGCCAATTACCACTACACTGACCAGCATTGCTAAACGCTGAAAAATTGTAAAACGGCGGAGATACGACATAGAAGATCCTTTGTGTGTGCTCGCATTGTTCGCGAATAACATTAAGCGTAGCTAAAAAGGTATAAAAATCTAGGTAATAAGCGGTTATAAGTGCAAAAAAAAGCTAATTATATAATTAGCCTTTTATGAGTTAATTAAAATAAGTTTACAGTGTTATTCAACGTCAAAATGGCGGTTGAAGAAACTGGTAATGGTTTGATGTAAATGTGTTTGAACATTTTTACCACGTAAACTATGTTTTGAGCCTGGGTAGGTCATCATTTCGAACTGTTGCTCGTTATCCTGTAATTGCTTAAATAATTTAGTGGCATGTGTGAACAGTACATTATCGTCCGCCATGCCGTGATAAATCATTAATGGGCCCTTTAAGCCTTCAGCGTATGGGAACACCGCACTGTCGGTATAACCTTTGCCGTTAGTCTCAGGATGACCTAAATAGCGTTCAGTATAATGAGTGTCGTAGAGTGCCCAATCGGTTACTGGTGCGCCAGATACCCCTGCTTGAAAGTAATCACCCGCTTTAAACATGGTCATCAGAGCCATATAGCCGCCGTAGCTGTGGCCATAAATACCAATGCGTTGTGGGTCAACGTAATCAAGAGTGCGTAAAAACTCTACGCCTTTGATTTGATCGGCTACTTCAACTACACCTAAGTGCTTGTAAATGGCATCTTCAAACTTTTTACCGCGATTGTACGAGCCGCGATTGTCAAGTTGGAATACCACATAACCTTGTTGCGCCATGTATTGAAAGTATAAGTTTTTGCTGCGCCAGCTGTTAGTCACACGTTGTGCGTGTGGGCCGCCATATACATTGACAAGTACAGGGTGCTTTTTACCATCAGCAATAGTAGCAGGTTTAAATAAGCGGTAATGCATTACTTGACCATCATCAGCTTTGATTGTGCCATATTCTGGCTCAGCCAAATCAGTGAGGTAAGGTGTTAAAGGGTGAGTTTTATCTAGTTTATTTTCCTCAAGCCAAGTAATAAACTCGCCATTTATTTTACGCAGTGCAGCAGAGCCTGGTTTATTTACTGACGAGCTGTTATCAATAAATGTTTTACTGTCTTTGGCAATCACTACATTGTGGTATTGGCCTTGCTCAGTAATACGCTTAATATCACCCTTTTTAAATAGCGGGACACTGTATAAGTGGCTTTCAAGAGGAGTATCTTTACGTCCAGCAAAATAGACAATGCCTTTTTTCTCATCAATTCCCTTTAAGCTATCAACGACCCAATCACCGTCAGTGATTTGGCGGATTAATTTACCATTAGTGCGGTAAAGGTATAAGTGTTTAAAGCCATTACGCTCTGAGGCCCAAACAAAGTGTTTTTTGTCTTTTAAAAATTGTAAGTCAAAATGGAGGTTGATCCAGGTATCACTGGTTTCAGTTAACGCAACTTTTTGCTCTTTTGTGTCGCTGTTATAAAAGCGTAATTCTAGTGTGTGCTGAGAGCGGTCTTGCCATTGGTATGATAGCGTGTTGTTATCTTCTAACCATTTTGCACGAGCGATGTAGATATCGTCATCTTTACCTAAATCGACCCAATCAACGCTTTGATCATTAATAGCCACAACGCCAAGTTGAATTTTTACATTGTTAGTACCAGTAAATGGGTAACGCTGGTTGAATAATTTAACTTCTTCAGCATAAATTTCGTTGCGTATAGCTTCTTTAACTGGGCTTTCATCAATACGGGTGAAAGCAATTTTTGATTCATCACCTGACCACCAGTAACCTGTCATGCGGCCCATTTCTTCTTGTGCTACAAATTCAGCCATCCCGTTTTTGATCACGCCACCGCCATCTTTACTCAGTTGGATTTCTTTTCCTGATTTGAGATTTAGCGCATATAAATTTTGTTCACGAACAAATGAAACAAAATTACCTTTTGGTGAAAAACGGGCATCTGTTTCAAATGCTGCTGTGTCCGTTAACTTGCGACTTTTTGCTGATGATAGATCGTAATAATACAGGTCACCATTAAGCGGGAATAATAGCGCTTTACCATCCTTTGACCATTTGTACTCTAAAATACCTTTACCAAAAATACGTTGGCGTTCGCGACGTGCTTTTTCTTCATCAGAAAGGTTTTCTGGGCCAGAAAATAACTGTGCAGAATCCACTAAAATACGATTCTTATTGTCTTTTAAATTGTATTCCCATAAATCATAGCGGTTGTAATCATCGCTTTTACCTTGCAAATAGGTAACACGACTACCATCAGGTGAAAACTTAAGTTGCACAGGCGCTTTACCCGCTAAACTAGGATCATCAAAAATACGTTCTAACGTAAGTGGTTGTGCTTGCACTGTGATGGCTGTTACCACCAAAGGAAGTAAGCATGAGAGGTGTTTAATTTTTTTTAACACGTGTTTACCTTCGCTCGAATAAAAACTGCCACGATGGTAAAGGCAAGCGTGGGCAACTGCAACTAAATGCTATAAAGTAGCTAAAAAGCACTAATGAGTGAGGAATAAAAAATGACGACTGAATTTTCTTTAGCCCCAGAGCTGGCACGTGATTGCATAGAAGTAGCGGATTGGCCTTTATGCAAAGTGTTACTTATGAACGATAGCCAATACCCGTGGTTCATTTTAGTTCCCCGCCAAGCTGGGCTAAAAGAAAGTATCGATTTAAGCGAACAAGACCAATTGGTCCTGATGCAAGAATCAGCCAAGCTAAGCCTATTACTAAAAGATGTTTTTAACCCTGATAAACTCAATGTAGCTGCGCTTGGTAATATGGTGCCACAGTTACATATTCATCATATTGCCCGCTTTAAAAGCGATGCTGCATGGCCTGCACCTGTGTGGGGTAAATTTACGGCAAAGCCATATACACAAGATCAAATAGAGCTGTTAAAGAAAAACTTTGTGTAAGCATGGCAGTTACTTCTCATTGTAGAGTCGCTTGAGATCTTCATCGCGATTTTGTAATAATCATAAATTGCAAAGTGTTACAGCTTAGGCTGTAACACTTTAAAGTTGCCGTTATAGGCCTAACACGTCTTTGCCTTGTTTAAAGGTTACATCGACGGGAATATTCGCTTGGCTCAGTTTTTCTAAATCTTGAGCAAGCTCGGCTTTTATATCACCATGAGTGGCAATCAGTTGATCCACTTTTTGGTAATCACCATCTCCTTGTAAGGTTAAAATCAAGCGTGATAATTTTTCCATTGCTTGACCCATTTTTCCCATGTTTACGCTGTAAAGACCTTGCTCATTTTTAGAGAATGCGCCCTCTTGTGCAAAAAAGTTAAAACGGATCATATTCGCTTTCCCATGAGCACTTGATGCGCCAAAACGTACCGAACGGAAGATGCCAGCCATAAAGGTAATATAGTAATCTTCTAGTGTACCTTCAGTGATTTCACCTTTTTTAAGTAACTGTTCAACCATATACAAACCTAAGATATCGGCTTTGCCTTCTTCAAGGGCACTGGCGTGCTCTTGTAATGATTGGCGCACTGTGCCTTTATCTGTAATAGTGTTTTTTATGCCTAAACCGTGCGCTACTTCGTGGAACATCGTATTGGCAAAAAATGCATCAAAGGTAATATGCTTGCGTTGCTCTGGCACAATGAGTTGTTCGGCAATTGGTACTAAAATTTTATCGAACTTGGCGCGCATCGCATTTTTAAGTTGTAAACGGCGAGTGCCTTTTTCAAGTTGTACCTGCTCATCATTTGGTAGGTTAATAGCAATGGTTTTGCTACCCGCATTTGAGTGACCAGCATAATAAACAACGTCATATGCATTTAGGTCAGCGTCTGAACCTGGGACTTCTTGTTTGTATTTCGCATCTACTGGTAAGCCTTTTTGTAGCTCAGGTAAAAAAGCAGCAAACTTTGCTAGGCGTTCACTCCAGGCTAAATCTTTTACTAGTACATAAGATTCAAACGCTGCACGATAACCAAACAATTGATCTTCATAGGTTTCGATTGGACCAATCACCACGTCAATGGGGTTGTTTTTCATGTCCATCCATGCAAAATCAGATGCTTGATAGTCATCACTTTGTAGCGCGTCGGCACGAAGGTTTAAGTAGTTAGCAAATTCTTTATCATCGGCCAGTTTACTTGCTTCACGCAGTAGGTTTGCCGCTTTTTCAAGAGCTTGCGCGTATTCAATCGAGTAGGCTACGCTATAAAGTTTGCCATTTTCATCACGTTTGATAACTGAATAAAGGCCGCTTTTATCAGTTACATCGGCGTTGTTTAACTCTTCTTTGCTGATGTCTGCTGGGTAAAATTGTGCACCGGCTGTTTTTTCTTCATAACCAGATAAAAACACGTGATCGCCGTTGAGTCTATCCCATGGGCCGTAGTTGATATCTGCGAATTTCTGTACTTTAGGATCGTTAATTTTGGCTAAAAAAGCGGATTTATCTTCACCAAAAGCTTGACGCCAAAATAGCTCATCCATAATTTTTGAAGCATCGATAAGTTTTGCTATTAGAGCTTTTTGATTGTCGCTTAAATGTGATAAATCGGTGGTTAAGCTAAAGTCAGTATAGATATCTAGGCGACTAGCGTCAGTGTTAATAAGTTGTGGGCCGCTATCTTGTTGCTGTTTTACTGGTGCAGCAGTAACGTCAGTCGATGTTTTCGAAGTGTTAGCAGGTTCAGAGCATGCGCTAAGAAACACGACACCGCTGAGAAAGAGTGCTTGGCTTATTTTATTAAGAGTCATTATGTTGCCTGTTAAAAAGTGAGTTGAATATATGCCCTAGGTACAAAGGACTACTGCTTCCTTGTTATCCCAGCATTAAAACAAATCTTGTGCGTAAATAGCAAGCTTCCTAGGTTGTGTTGCGCTAAGGTTTGAGATATAAAATTTATTAGCAAAATAAACTAAACTAATTTCTGTAATTTTCTTAACTTTAGCGGTAACTTAGACAATACTGTATCTATAAGAATCCATGATTTGAGCATTTCAACAAATCAATACAAAAGGATGGCACATCTATGTCAACAGAAAACGCACTACTGACCATTTTGGTTGATCGTATTAATAATGACACATTAGTTTTACCAACCCTTCCTGAGGTTGCGGTGCGTGTACGCCAAGCTGCCGATAATCCAGATGTAAATTTAGCGCAAATGGCTGATGTTATTTCCCATGATCCGGCATTAGCTGCACGCATGATAAAAGTTGCAAACAGTGCCTTTATGGGGCGCTCAGTTAAAGTTACGAACCTTAATCAAGCAGTCACCCGAATTGGTTTGCGTCAAATTAAGAATATTGCGACAGCAATGGCGATGGAGCAACTATTTGTTTCAAACAATGAATTGATCAAAGGGTATATGGATAAAGCATGGCAAAAAACACTCAAAGTAGCGTGTCATTCTATTACCTTGATGGAGTTCTTTTTAAAAGAAAATAAAAAAACATCACTCAATCGCGATACCATCACACTAGCTTCACTCGTGTATAACATCGGTGTATTACCTATTTTAACTGAAGCAGAACGCCACCCTGAAGTATTTGCGAATCCAAGCTTTTTAGCGCACGCAATTCAAAAGCTCAGTGGTAAAGTCGGTGGTGCAATTATGCGAGCGTGGGAGTTTACTGATGAGTTTATTGAGGTAGCAGAGAGCTGGGCTAATCCTAATTATCGACCTGAGCATATTAGTTATGTGGACTTCATTCGGATTGGAGCAATTATGGAAGGTATCTTACAGGTTTCAGATAAATCAGCCGCGCTACAAACCTATATCGATAAAGGGGTGATTTCTTCGTTAGATATTTTCTCTACGGATGAATATAACGATGTGCTTGATGATGTTAAATCAGTATTTAGTTAACAATTACGAATAAATAAAAAAGCGCCAAATGAAGTGACCCCCAATAGTTGGGCTATCCAATTACTGGGGGTAATCCTCAGACTAATATTAGGCTAAGTCTTCAACGTCGCCTAAGCCCGCTGTTAATTCTTCTAACATAAGCTTTATTTCTTCTGAAGCGAGAATAAAGTCAGCATCCAGTTTAACCAGCATATCTTCTTTAGGGATGTCAGCATTTTCTTCTTTTAATGTTTCAGAGTAACTAAGGCGCTTAATTGAACCGTCGTTTTGCAACATAAACTTCAATCTTTCTTGCCAATCAAGAGCTAGTTTAGTGACACGTTTACCACTTTCAAGGTGCGACTTTACTTCATCACAGGCAAGGTCATGGCCTTTAAGTTTTACTTGTGCACCACTGTCATCAGCTTCTTCAAGCTCAGCGTCAGAGCCAATAGCAAAGCCTTCAGGGGTACTAAAGTTAGTTAGCCAATCAGTTAAAAATACGTCTAGATCATAGTTCGCAAACGCAGGAACAACAGGTAATGTCCCCAATGATTTACGTAAGAGTGCTAATAGCTCTTCTGCTTTATTAAAGCTGCCGCTATTGACAACAACCCAGCCATTTTCCTGATCGATAAAAGCAAACTGTAAGCTCGATTTTTTAAAAGCTTGCGGTAATAAAGTATGTAAGATGTTTTCTTTCAGTTCATCTTTTTCTTTTTTCTTAACTGGGCGGTTTTCTTCAGCTTCGATAAGCTCTATTTTTTCAGCAAGCATGTCGTTGACCACAGCTGCTGGCAATACTTTCTCTTCACGCTTAGCACAGACTAAAATGCTTTTTTGTGAGAAGTGTGACAAGGTGTCACCGTGTTTACCAAAGGCTTTAGTCCAGCCAAAAGTATTTAAGTCTTGGCTGCCACAAGGACGAAACAAATCTTGTTCTAATGCTTTTTCAAAGTCTTCTTGGGTATATGAAACGTCTTGTTTAAAGCGGTAACAAATAAGGTTACTAAACCACATAGGGAGATTGATCCATTCGGTAAATTTGCCCAATCATAACAATAAAAAGCTGATGCGCAAATGACTGATTGCCCAAACGATTAGCAATTAAGCCAAGAGTTAGGCAAACAGTTTAAGCACATTCAGTGCAGCTAGTTATTAAATATCGACAAAGGCTTGGGCATGTCTTTAGGGAAACTAATATGGTAATGCAGGCCTTCACCAGGTGAACTGGTTACCTCGATCTCACCACTGAGAGTTTGTTTGACCAGATTAAAGGTGATGTGAGTACCGAGCCCACTGCCGCCTTGATCGCGCTTAGTGGTGAAGAACGGGTCAAACAGCTTTTCAAGTTGTTGTTCAGTAACGCCATTGCCATTATCTTTAAAGTCGATAATTACCTGGTCGTCTTCATCTTTAATTGTAATATCAATCATGCCATTTTTGATACCATCAAACCCGTGGATCAATGAATTCATGATCAAGTTTGTGAATATTTGGCTAATGGCACCAGCGGGCAAGTTTAGAGTTAAATCTGTTGGGCAATCTAAATTAATGTGATGACTGGTATTTTTAATTTTAGGATGCAGCGAACGAATAACCTCACCCAAATATTCTTTAAAATTGATTGTGCGCACCGCTTCGCTGGCTTGGTCGACGGCTATTTGCTTAAAGCTGGCAACCAGCTCTGAGGCTCTGTCTAAATTGGTGGTAAGCAAGCTCGTGCTTTGTTTGGCATCATTAATAAATTCTTCCAATGCTTTTGGGGAAAGCGTTTTATCTTGGTACGCAGCTTCTATTTGTAGCAATCGTTCTTGTAAAAATGAGGTCGCAGTAACACCAATGCCAACGGGGGTATTAATATCGTGAGTGATGCCCGCTACAAGCCCACCTAAAGCTGCCATTTTTTCGGAGCCAACTAGGCGCTCTTGCGCCATATTAAGTTCATCGACATAGCGCTGCATTTCGGTTTGTTTAGTCAGTAATTCTTGTTCAGTATGACGGCGTAAATCAATCTCTTCAGTAAGTGTTAGTTTTTGTTTTTCTAGTTCATATTTTTGTTGTTGTAAATCCATCATTGCTTGACTAAGGTTTGAGGTTTTTCGTGCTACTTCTTGCTCTAATTGCAGGTTTTGTTGATCCAGCTTTTCGTTACTGATTATCAATTTTTTTTGTGTCTGTTCAAGTTCTTTGCGGTATTGTACGACCTTATCGATTAGTTTATTGAATGACTCCTCCATTACTTTTAATTCGTTGTGCTCACTGGTTTCAATTTCGATATGTTGGCCTTCAAGATCATTTAATTCAAGGTCTTCAATTTGCTCGGTCAGTTGTGCTAATGGTTCGGTGAGTAATTTTCTAAATGCCATTAGAAATAAAATAATCAAGAAAGTTGTCTTGATCATGGCATTTCCAATTAAAAAATAAATAGAGATCATTATCCGGCTAAATACCACCTCACGGCTTGAAAACAGCGTTACGTCACCCACTTGAGTGGCACGTCCTGAAAATTCAAAAATCAATGGAAAGGTATAGCCAAATAGCCCCGAGGGGGTGTCTTCGATGATGGCTTCTTCTTGCACTAACTGCTGACTGTATAGCTCGCGAATATCCAAAGAGCGGCCAAGTTGAGAAATAATCTCGCCGCTATCATCACGGACAATAATGCCTTCAATCATTGGGATCGCTAATAAACCTTCAGCGGTAGTGATGGTTTGTTTGGTGTTAAGCTCCCAAATTGCACGAGTTAAACTACGGCTGAATGTTTTTTGCAGGGTTGTTAATTCGTCACGGATATAGTCTTTCGTGTTGATATATTCAGCAATTACTTGCCCGCACGTCACTACAAAAGTTAATAAAAAGTAGACGGACAACACACTGGTAAGTAGCTTCTTTGACAGGCTTTTTTGTAGCATGGGTGTCCCATAGCTCCTTTATTTTATACACAAAGCTTAATTCATACCCTAGCAACGAGTACATCCTATACTAAAGTTAGCTAATAAATGTTTAAAAATAAATAAAATAATCTTATTTAACCACACAAACATTACCAACTTTTCTTTTTTTAGCAAAAAGTTAAGCTTATCGCTGTTAAATTTTTGTGCTATAAAATCACACTCACTTTATAACATTATGATTTTTGAGTGACGTTTTGCTGCACTTAATGATCTATTATCGGTATTTTAGTTGTCAATAGTATGAATTTTTCCGTATTGGTATGTGATGATTCTACAGTAGCACGCAAACAAGTTGTGCGCTGTTTAAATGAATGTATTACAGCAGACATCATGCAAGCAAAAAATGGCCGAGAAGCCCTAGAATTACTGCAAATGCATAATTTTGACTTATTGTGTCTTGATTTAACAATGCCTGAAATTGATGGGGTGCAGGTGCTTGAGAGTATCAAGGCGCAGAAAATTGAATGTTTTGTGCTGGTTATTTCTGCCGATATTCAAGATGCGATGAAGCAACGTGTTGCAAAATTAGGAGCTATTGACTTTATTGATAAACCAATAGATAAAACCAGATTACATAAAATCCTGCATAAATTTGGCATTCATTAGATTTGTTTATAACCAAAAAGCATAATTTATCTTTTTATTAAGGGTTGACATTATAGTCATATTTAAGGCAGTCTAAAGGCTATGAAAACAAATAATCACGTATTGACCATTATTATTACAACCACCATTCTAACTGGATAGTGGCATAGGTCGGTGCAACAAATTTAAAGGCCTGTGTTCACTAAGAACACAGGCCTTTTTTCGTTTTATGGGATGAGGAAACATAAAAAATGCGAGTATTAAAATTTGGCGGGTCGTCGCTTGCCGACTTTGCATGTTTACAACAGGTAGCTCAGTTAGTTAAAGCGCAATTAAAAGATGAAATTTTATTGGTGTTATCAGCACCTGGTGGCATGACCGATTCATTGGTTGCTTTAGCCAGTGCCGCAGAGCAGGGGCTTGATTATAGCGAACAATGGTCTGCACTCGTAACGCGCTGCGATAGTTTAAAAGCCGCTGTTACAGCTGACTTTGGAGAAGTACAAAACTGGCCTGATTTAAATGAATTAGAGAATAAACTGGCTGGTGTTAAATTAATAAAATGCTGTCCTGATCAGGTACGTGCGTATGTGATCAGCTTTGGCGAGCGGATCAGCGTGTCATTAATGCAAAGCCTCCTTAGCTCACATAATGCTCGTTACCTTGAAGCAACAGATTGTATCGCCTCAACGGGTGGCTTCATTGATGCTGAAGCGGATCTAGCTGCGAGTAAAGTGCGCTTTCAAGCTGCCCTAAAAGCGGCGCCTGCCACTATTTATATCATGCCCGGTTTTACCGCGAGCAATGAGCAAGGTCAGTTAACAACGTTAGGACGTAATGGCTCTGATTATTCCGCAGCGATTGCAGCAGCCTGTTTAGATGCAGAGGTCTGCCAGATCTGGACTGATGTTGATGGTGTGTATAGCGCGGATCCTCGTTATATTAAGAAAGCCACTAAAGTTGATTTTTTATCATATAAAGAAGCGATGGAGTTATCCTACTTTGGTGCAAAAGTTCTTCACCCTAAAACAATTCTACCGTGTGCTAAAGCGGGCGTACCGTGTGAAATTAAGAATACTCACAACCCAGATGCACAGGGATCATTGATCAGTAACGATAATGTCTCATCAGAGCCAGTTAAAGCGTTATCTAGTTTACAAAATCTTGCCATGTTAACGGTGTCAGGCCCTGGTATGAAAGGTAAAGTGGGCATGGCGTCAAAAGTATTTAATGCCCTTGCTCATGATAATGTATCAATAGTGTTGATCACTCAGTCTTCATGTGAATTTAGTATCAGTTTTTGTGTTCATGAATCTGATTTGCCACTGGCGCTAGAGGCATTACAAAGTGCTTTTGAACTTGAGTCGCAAGCGGGACTGATTGAACCTGTACATGTACAACGAAACTTAGCGATTGTTACTTTAGTAGGTGACAATATGCGCGCTCACAAAGGGTTAGCGGCTAATTTTTTTGCTTCCCTTGCCCAAGCTCAAGTGAATATAGTTGCTATAGCGCAAGATTCAACAGAAAGTGCTATTTCCGCCGTGATCGACGGCGAGTTGTGTAACGATGCAGTAAAAGTATGTCATGAAAACTTCTTCACTCATATTCCATCTATCGATGTATTTTTATTAGGTTGTGGTCTAGTTGGTCAAGAACTGATTCAACAACTAGAGCGTCAGCAAGCATGGCTTGAAAAGCGTAACATTAAGCTTAACTTATATGGCGTAGCAAACTCTCGTCAGTTACACCTTGATAGCGAAGGTATTGCTTTTGATGACTGGCAGCAAAAGCTTGCTGTATCTGAGCAAGCGTTTGACTTAAAACTAGTTGAACAATTTGTAAAGCAAAACCATTTGATCAACCCCGTACTGGTTGATTGCACGTCGTCGGATGCGTTAGCCGCTCAATATGTGGACTTTTTAAACGCAGGCTTCCATGTGGTAGCGGCAAATAAAAAGGCTAACACTAGTTCGTATGTGTATTATCAAGACTTAATTGCAGCAACACGTAAGAACAATCGTAAGTTTTTATACGAAACTAACGTAGGTGCCGGTCTTCCTGTTATTGATAATTTACAATCACTCTTCGGTGCAGGTGATGAGTTACTTGAGTTTAGCGGTATTTTATCTGGTTCATTGTCGTATATGTTTGGTGCGCTACAAGATGGTTTATCATTATCTGAAGCAACGATTAAAGCCAAAGAAAGCGGTTTTACAGAGCCTGATCCGCGTGATGACCTATCGGGCACCGATGTTGCTCGTAAGCTATTAATCATTGCCCGTGAAGCCGGTATGAAACTAGAGCTTAGCGATATTGAAGTGGAATCAGTACTGCCTGGTGGGTTTGCACAAGGTGACAGTGTTGAGGAGTTTATGGCTAAACTACCGAGTTTAGATGCCGCATTTAACGATCGCATCGAAAGTGCAGCCAGTGAAGGGAAAGTGCTGCGCTATGTAGGCACAATTAAAGAAGGTCACTGTAAAGTGGGTATTGAAGCGGTAGATAGCAAACATGCACTTTCAGTTATTCGTGATGGTGAAAATGCGCTGGCAATTTTAAGTGCGTACTATCAACCACGTCCATTTGTTATTCGTGGTTATGGAGCGGGCTCTGCGGTTACCGCAGCCGGTGTATTTGCTGATATCTTAAAAACGTTATCACGCTAGGAGAATCGTATGATTGAAGTATATGCTCCGGCCTCAATAGGCAACTTTGCAGTCGGTTTTGATGCCTTAGGTGCAGCACTTGCACCTATTGATGGCACTTTATTAGGTGATGTGGTTGCGGTAAGTCCTGCACAAAACGATGAATTTATTTGCTCTGGTGAATACGCCCACAAGCTGCCAAGTGATGCCAGCGAAAACTTAGCGTATCAGTGTTTGGTGCATTTTCGTGAACATGTTGCGCCAACCATGCCAAGCGTAAAATTGGAGTTGAAAAAGAATTTACCAATAGGTTCTGGTTTAGGCTCAAGTGCCTGCTCTGTTGTGGCAACGTTTGCTGCATTGGATAAATTTGCCGACACTAAACTTAGCCAAGTGCAACTTATTGAGTTAATGGCAGACTTTGAAGCAATCGTCAGTGGTGGTCGTCATTACGATAACATCACACCATGTTACTTAGGTGGTTTGCAGCTAACGGGTGATCTAATTCCAAACAAATCAATCGCCTTGCCGGTTGATGAAAGCTGGTATTATGTGGCCGCTTTCCCTGGCTTTTCACTTAATACTGCCAAAGCACGTTCAGTGTTGCCAAAAGAATTAAGTATGCATGCCAGCGTTGAATTTGCGCAGCGCTTATCTGCGTTTAGTACACTATTGCTAACCAGTCGTTTTGATGAGGCATTATCAATAATGAGCGATGAAATAGCTGAACCTTATCGCGCACCGCTTATCGCTGGGTTTAATGAAGCGAAACTCGCATTACCCGATTTAGGCGCGGAAATAGTCAGTATCTCAGGCGCAGGGCCGACATTATTTACCGTGTGTAAAACACTTGCAGCGGCTCAGCAATGTGCACAGTGGCTTGAACAAAACTATATCAATGAACAAGGCTTTTGCCATATTTGTAAGCTCGATAACGCCGGCACGCGTCAGTTATAAGAATTTAAGGAATTAATAATGCAATTACATAATTTGAAAGATGATTCACAAAAAGTGTCGTTCGTTGAAGCGGTTAAAACAGGTTTAGGGCGCAATCAAGGGGTATTCTTTCCTGAATCATTAGCACCAATAGGTGATATTGATGCGTTGCTGGACATGGACTTTGTATCGCGTAGCAGTAAGATTTTATCGCATCTAATTGGTGATGAATTACCAGCGGATACCGTTGCACAGATGGTGCAAAATGCCTTTAACTTCCCAGTTAAATTGGTTGAAGTAGAAGACAACATTTATTGTTTAGAGCTGTTCCACGGACCAACCCTTGCGTTTAAAGACTTTGGTGGCCGCTTTATGGCTGAGTGCTTAGCGCAATTTAGCCAAGGTGAAAAAACCACTATACTAACGGCCACCTCAGGCGACACTGGTGCCGCAGTTGCGCACGCATTTTATAATAAACCAAATATCGATGTTGTTATCCTATATCCAAAAGGAAAAATTTCATTAGCGCAACAAAAACTGTTTACAACACTGGGTAATAACATCCACTGCTATGCAGTTGAAGGCAGCTTTGATGATTGCCAAGCGATGGTTAAGAATGCCTTTTTAGATGATGAAGTTAAATCGCGCTTAGGGTTAAATTCAGCTAACTCAATAAATATCAGTCGCCTAGTTGCTCAAGTGTGTTATTACTTTGAAGCAATCGCACAATTACCAAAAGATCAGCGCGCTAACGCGCATATCTCAGTGCCAAGTGGTAATTTTGGTAATGTATGTGCCGCAATGATTGGTGCTGTTATCGGCATGCCAGTTGGTAAACTTAGTGCGACAACAAATCAGAATGATACTGTACCGCGTTTTATTCTTGATAAAAACTGGGCACCAAATGCAACAATTGAATCGCTATCAAATGCAATGGACGTGAGCAAACCTAATAATTGGCCTCGCGTACAAACCATGCTTGATAACAATTGGTTTAGTTATGATGACTTTTATTCAACTAGCGTTGATGAAAACGATACACAAGCAGTGATGAAAAAAATTCAACAAACAGGTTATATTGCTGAACCTCATACTGCGATTGCATATCAAGGCTTGAAAGCTAGCTTAGCTGCTGATTCTGCAGGTATTTTCTTAGCTACAGCACACCCTGCTAAATTCAAAGAAAGTGTTGAAGAAATACTTGATATTGAACTTGAAATGCCAAAACCGTTAGCAGATGCACTAGCTAAAACGTGTTTAGCTGAAGATATTAGTGATGACTATAACGTTTTACGCGACATTCTATTAGCCAAGTTAGGCTAGTACTAGATTGTAGAACTAAGTTTGAAAAATGAGCGGTATGGCAATCTGTCATACCGTTTTTTTTAATCTTTAGAACGTATTGGATACAGCATTCTTTTATTTATACTAGAGAACGAGTTCGGCGATTTAAAATACGCAAAAATAAAATTAATAACCCACAACAACAGATCACAACACCCGCAGGATATATAAATTTATAAGGTATCCAGCGCATTACTAGTATGCCTACTATAAGTAGTAGAAATGGCTTAAATTCATAATAGTAAAAGTTTTTATTAGCACGGATACGATTTACTTGGTGATCTTTTCGTCGCGCATTAGAACGTAGTCGCCAAATATTTGCACCATTAAAAAATAGCAACACACCTAATGCGGTTGGCAGTAAGGCGCTGGAAACGACCATGCAAAAGCTACCAAAAGCGATATAAAAATAAGGAATTGATTCGTAGATAGGTTTAGCCAGCATAATAAATTAGTTCATCATCCATGATTATATTTCATACAAGCCTAGTGTAATAACTGGTAAATATAAAGAACTTTAGCATTAAGAATATAAATGTCGAACACTTTAATTTATTAGTTTTACTTATGTTTTAATAAAAAAATATCATTACAAAAACACTGTGAATTAAATTCAATCCCTGTTTAAATATGTTCATCTTAACACCATAGGCAAATTGACGTTTTCAGCGTATAATTCAGCCTTTAAAAAATACCATACACGTTGCCCTAGGAGCCCCCATGTTAGAACGTAGCATGAATATTTCGGATTTTGATCCAGAGTTATTTGACGCAATCAACAAAGAGACTGCTCGTCAAGAAGAACACATTGAGCTAATTGCATCTGAAAACTACTGTAGCCCACGCGTACTTGAAGCGCAGGGTTCTCAGTTAACGAACAAATATGCTGAAGGCTACCCAGGCAAGCGTTACTACGGTGGTTGTGAGCACGTTGATGTTGTTGAGCAACTTGCTATTGACCGCGCTAATGAGCTATTTGGCTCTGAATATGCAAACGTACAGCCTCATGCAGGTTCACAAGCTAATGCAGCTGTATTCTTAGCATTATTAGAAGCAGGTGATACGGTACTTGGCATGAGCTTAGCGCATGGCGGTCACTTAACGCACGGTTCACATGTAAGCTTCTCTGGTAAGCTTTACAATGCAATCCAATATGGATTAGATGAAGCGACTGGCGAAATTGATTACGCACAAGTTGAAGCGCTTGCGCTTGAGCACAAGCCAAAAATGATTATCGGTGGTTTCTCTGCATACTCAGGTATTGTTGATTGGGCTAAATTCCGTGAAATCGCTGATAAAGTAGGTGCTTACCTATTTGTTGATATGGCTCACGTTGCAGGTCTTATTGCTGCGGGTGTTTACCCAAGTCCAGTACCACATGCGCACGTTGTTACCACGACTACGCACAAAACTTTAGCGGGTCCTCGTGGCGGTCTAATCATCTCTGCGTGTGGCGATGAAGCTATCTACAAAAAGCTAAATAGCGCTGTATTCCCAGGTGGCCAAGGTGGTCCTTTATGTCACATCATTGCTGCAAAAGCAGTAGCATTTAAAGAAGCACTACAACCTGAGTTTAAAGAATATCAAACGCAAGTTGTTAAAAATGCGCAAGCTATGGTTGCAGTTATGCAAGAGCGCGGCTACAAAATCGTTTCTGACAAAACAGAAAACCACTTGTTCTTACTTGATTTAATCGATAAAGATATCACTGGTAAAGACGCTGACGCCGCACTAGGTAATGCAAACATTACAGTAAATAAAAACTCTGTACCTAATGATCCGCGTTCACCATTTGTAACGTCAGGTCTGCGTATTGGTTCTCCTGCAATCACACGTCGTGGTTTTAAAGAAGCTGAATCAAAAGAGCTTGCTGGCTGGATCTGTGATGTACTAGACAACATCAATGATGAGTCTGTGCAAGCACAAGTAAAAGAGAAAGTTAAAGCAATCTGTAAAAAATTACCAGTTTACGCTTAATTGTTAAGCTAGCAGTAATTTAGATCACAATAGCGTTGTTTTTTGCTATTATAAAGGCCGCTTAAAAGCGGCCTTTTTTGTTTTTTAACGGAAGCTAATACTTATGCATTGTCCATTTTGCACCGCAAAAGATACCAAAGTGATTGACTCGCGCCTTGTTGGCGGTGGTCACCAAGTAAGACGTCGTCGTGAATGCAATGAATGCCATGAACGCTTTACTACCTTTGAAGGGGCAGAGTTGGTAATGCCAAGAGTGATCAAACAAGATGGCAGCCGTGAACCGTTTAATGAAGATAAACTCCTTAATGGTCTACATCGCGCATTAGAAAAACGCCCCGTTAGTACAGAGCAAGTAGATGAAGTAGTTAACATTATAAAATCGCAACTACGTGCCACCGGCGAGCGAGAAATATCAAGTCACTTAATTGGTGAATGTATAATGGAAGCACTGAAGAAGCTTGATAAAGTTGCTTATGTAAGGTTTGCCTCCGTATATCGCTCATTTGAAGATATCCGAGAATTTGGTGAAGAGATCGCCCGCTTGGGAGAATAAAATGCCCCTATCACATTTCACTGAGCAAGATCATATTTATATGGCACGTGCGATCGCGCTTGCCAAGCAAGGGCGCTTTACCACAACACCCAACCCTAATGTAGGTTGCGTGTTGGTAAAAAACGGAACTATTGTAGGTGAAGGCTTTCACCAAGTTGCCGGCCAAGGTCACGCCGAAGTAAATGCACTTTTGATGGCAGGTACACGAGCTACAGGTGCCACTGCTTATGTTACCTTAGAGCCATGCAGCCACTATGGCCGCACACCACCTTGTGCCGAAGGTTTAAAAGCAGCAGGTGTGGTAAAAGTAATTGCCGCTATGGTGGATCCTAATCCGCAAGTGGCAGGTAAAGGTTTAGCCATTTTAGCTGATGCAGGCATTGAGGTTGCATCTGGCTTGTTAGAGTCAGAAGCTCGCTTGTTAAACCGTGGCTTTTTAAAACGCATGGAACAGGGGATGCCGTTTATCACCTGCAAAATGGCGGCAAGTCTTGATGGTAAAACAGCCCTTAAAAACGGCCAAAGCAAGTGGATCACGGGCAGTCCTGCTCGCCAAGATGTGCAATTACAGCGTGCCCAAAGTTGCGCTATTTTAACGGGTGCAGACACCGTCCTAATGGATGATGCAAAGCTTAATGTGCGGGTTGATGAGCTGCCTGAGCCATTACCCACTCAATTGCCGGTTCGTCAGCCTGTGCGTATCATTATCGATTCACAAAATCGTTTAACGCCAGATTTAGCCTTATTTAGCATTGCAAGCGAGATAATAATTATCACCACTGAGCTTGATAAATCAGTACAATGGCCGCATTACGTAAGCCATATTGTGGTGCCTGAAAAAGAATGTAAAGTTGATTTAAAGATCGCTTTACGACAATTGGCGCAAGAGCAACAATTTAACCATATTTGGTTAGAAGCAGGGGCAACCTTAGCGGGTAAAATGGCTGAATGTCATTTAATTGATGAATATATTATCTATCTAGCACCGAAACTGTTAGGAAATGACGCTAAAAGCTTACTAAACTTTGCCGAACTAACCTCTATGCAAAACGCGGTCGATTTAACAATTAATGAATGTGTATTGATTGGTAATGATATTCGTATAACTGCAATACCGCGTTGAGTTGCATTGCCTTAACCAAATTATTTAAAGAGTAACGACTATGTTTACTGGGATCATCGAAGCGACTGGCACGATCAGCGAATTACAGCAAAAACAAGGCGACTTAGCTATTCGCATTCAAAGTAATAACCTTGATATGTCGGATGTCAATTTAGGTGACAGCATTGCAACAAATGGTGTGTGCTTGACCGTAGTGGCAAAGCACAGCGACGGCTTTAGCGCTGACTTATCGAATGAAACGATAGGGTTAACTGGCTTTGCCCATTATAAACAAGGGCAAAAAGTAAACCTTGAAAAAGCGATGCAACCGGTGTCGCGACTGGGGGGGCATCTAGTGTCTGGGCACGTTGATGGAATTGCCACCATTACAGCTATTACGGCCAATGCACGTGCGACTGAGTACTGGTTAAATACCGATCCCCAACTAATGAAATACATACCTTACAAAGGCTCGGTTTGTATTGATGGTATAAGCCTTACGGTTAATGCAGTAGAAGATAATAAATTTAAATTGACTATCGTGCCGCATACTAGCGAACAAACAACGATTGCTGATTTTAAAGTAGGCACGCAAGTGAACCTCGAAGTTGATCAAATTGCCCGCTATTTAGAGCGCTTGATCAAAGGGGCGGAGCAACCAGCAAGTTCTGATATTTCAATGAGCTTACTCGCCCAAGCCGGTTTTATTAAGTCCTGATAAACTCCACAACTTACACGAGCAGATTATGAATTTACACAGCGCACAAGAAATTATTGATGACATTAAAGCCGGTAAAATGGTTATATTGATGGACGATGAAGACAGAGAGAATGAAGGTGATTTAATTATTGCCGCTGAACATATCAGTGCTGAAGCAATCAATTTTATGGCAACTCACGGCCGTGGTTTGATCTGCTTAACCATGACGCAAGAGCGTTGTGAACAACTCGATTTACCACTAATGGTGAAAAATAATGGTGCGGCATTTTCCACTAACTTTACTATGTCGATTGAAGCCTCTAAAGGGGTGACCACAGGTATTTCAGCTGCTGATCGTGCACGTACAGTACAAGCGGCCATTGCGAAAGGTGCAGTGCCAAGTGATATCGTACAGCCAGGGCATATTTTTCCTATTATGGCACAGCCAGGTGGCGTGTTAACTCGTGCGGGGCATACTGAAGCCGGTTGTGATTTAGCGCGTTTAGCAGGTTTAGAGCCTTCATCGGTGATTGTTGAAATCCTAAATGCCGATGGCACTATGGCACGCCGTCCAGATTTAGAAGTATTCGCCGAGCAGCATAATATCAAAATTGGTACTATTGCCGACCTTATTGAATACCGCAATATGAATGAAACGACGATTGAACAAGTGGCAAAGTGTAAATTGCCAACTGTGCACGGTGAGTTTGATTTAGTGACTTATAAAGACACTATTGATGGTCAATTGCATTACGCATTGCTCAATGGCGAAGTGAAAGCCAATGAACCAACCTTAGTTCGCGTACATTTACAAAGCACCTTTAATGACATTTTATTATCTGATCGCAGCGCCGATAGAAGCTGGGGTTTATCAGATGCGATGGCTTATATCGCAAAACACCAAGGGGTGTTAGTGATCCTTGGTAAACAAGAGTGTACAGATGAATTAGAAGCGACAGTTAAAGCCTTTGCTGCGGAAGATGCTGGTGAAACAGTGGCGCATCGTAAGTTCCAAGGAACATCACGCACTGTTGGTGTAGGTTCACAAATTTTGGCTGACTTGGGCATCGAAAAAATGCGCTTAATGAGTCTACCTAAAAAGTACCATGCACTATCAGGCTTTCATCTGGAAGTGGTTGACTACGTTGAACCACAATAAGCACGACGCTTAAACTAGGCTATTATTTTATTTATATGGTATGATACGCAGCAATTTTTGCGCAATCGCAACCGCTTGAACTTATTTTTTAGGGTTATCGAATGAAAATTATTGAAGGTAATAAATACGCTCCGGGTAAGAAATTCGCTATCGTAATTTCTCGCTTTAATGACTTTATTGGTAGCAGCCTTTTAGCTGGTGCTGTTGATGAATTGAAACGTACTGGTGGTGTATCAGATGATGATATAACGGTAGTTTATGTACCGGGCGCCGTTGAATTACCTTTAGCAGCGAAACGCGTTGCAGCAAAAAAAGAGTATGATGCAATTATTGCTCTAGGCGTTGTGATCCGAGGTGGAACACCACACTTTGATCTTGTCGCAGGCGAGTCTAATAAAGGCTTAGCGCAAGTGTCGCTTGAGTATGATATCCCAGTTGCATTTGGCGTATTAACCACAGAAAGCATTGAGCAAGCGATTGAACGCGCGGGCACTAAAATGGGCAACAAAGGCGGTGAAGCTGCTTTAGGTGCACTTGAAATGGTTAATGTGTTAGATAAAATTTAAGTTTAAGGAATTTTTGTGAAACCAGCAGCAAGACGTAAAGCACGTATCTTAGCACTTCAAGCCGTTTATTCTTGGCAACTTAGCGGCAATGCAATTGCCGATATTGAACAACAAATGTTGATCGAAAACGATGTGACTAAAATTGATGTTGAATACTTTAAAGATCTTTCGCGTGGTGTTGCGGTAAATCATAAGCAACTAGATGAAGCTGTATCGCCACATTTAACGCGTCCATTTGATGAGTTAGATATGGTTGAAAAAGCAATTTTACGTTTAAGCAGCTATGAGCTGAAATTCCGTGAAGATGTACCATATAAAGTGGCTATCAATGAAGGTATTGAACTTGCTAAGATTTTTGGCGCTGAAGATAGCCATAAATTTGTTAACGGTGTACTTGATAAAGCGGTAAAGCAGTTACGTAAGTAATGTGCACCGTAAAAGGAGAGCCGGCATAGGCCGGCTTTTTTGTGTATGAAGGAATTTGAATTAATTAATCGCTACTTTAAAGGTCGCGGTATTAGTCGCCGTGATGTTAATTTAGGGATTGGTGATGACTGTGCTTTGGTTACTGTGCCTGAGAATTGTCAACTAGCCGTCACCACGGACACACTAGTCGCAGGCGTACACTTTTTCGATGACATTGCACCACGTGCTTTAGGACACCGTGCATTAGCGGTAAATTTAAGTGATTTAGCCGCAATGGGGGCTGAACCTACATGGGTTTCAGTGGCATTAACCTTACCTAGCATTGACGTTGAGTGGCTTGAAGAGTTCACCGAAGGTATGCACGAAATTGCTGAATACTTTAACGTGCAAATTATCGGTGGTGATACCACACAAGGACCGTTAACAATCACTATTTGCGCAAAAGGTACCGTGCCTGAAGGTAAAGCCCTGCGTCGAAGTGGCGCTAAAGTAGGTGATTGGGTTTATGTTACAGGGCCACTAGGTGATGCTGGCCTTGCTATTGAGGCGCGTAAACAAGGGATCAAAGTCGCTCCCGAGTATTTAAGTTATATGAATCAGCGCTTTGATTATCCAACACCGCGTGTTGCAGCAGGACAAGTATTACGTGGCTTAGCATCGGCGGCTATTGATATCTCTGATGGACTGGTTGCAGACTTAGGGCATGTACTGGCAATGTCTCAAGTAAGTGCGTGTATTGATGTTAATAAAATACCAACCTCAGATGCAATGCGTGCTACTTTAGATAAAAATCAGCAACTGCCTTTTATTCTCAATTATGGGGATGACTATGAGTTACTTTTTACTGTGCCTGATAGTAATAAAAGCATGTTGGAAGTGAAATTACAGCAATATGGGGTTGATGCCGCCTGTATTGGTCAAATAAAAAGTGGTGAAGGGCAAATTGAGCTAATGCTTGATGGCGAAAAGCTAGCATATGAACATACTGGTTTTGAGCACTTCACCAAGGAGTCGGTTTGAATAAACCCGCGTTATTTAATTTAAAACGCCCTCACCAATTCTTTGGTTTGGGCTTTGGTTTAGGGCTGGCACCTAAAGCACCAGGTACATTTGGTACATTTGCAGCACTGCCGTTTATTTTTACTACTATGTATTTTCCACTGTGGTTACAAATAGTGTTTGCAGTGGTGATCAGTGTTTTTGGTCTTTGGGCGTGTGGAAAAACCGCTGATGATCTTGGGGTGCATGATCATCCTGCAATTGTGTGGGACGAAGTGGCCGGCTTTTACATTACCATGATAGGTGCCGCGATCAGCTGGCAATCTTTATTAGTTGGTTTTGTCCTGTTTCGCTTTTTTGATATCGTTAAACCTGGGCCGATCAGAATACTCGATAAACGCTTACACGGCGGCTTAGGTATTATGGCTGATGATGTTTTAGCGGGTATATTTTCTTTAATTTGTGTTCAGGCATTGTTTAAAATGGGTTATTTGCCCTTTTAACCTTAGTTTTGCAACGAGGTGTTGACGTTATGATGCGGTTTTTATTGGTTATTATTGTGCTGTTATGCAGTATGCCAAGTAAGGCGTCAATTACTGACTATGTTGTAAAGCAATGGAATATGCAAAACGGCTTACCTTCGCAATCACTGAAAAGTGTGGTGCAAGATGGGCAAGGCTATATGTGGTTAGGCACTCAATTTGGTCTCAGTCGCTTTGACGGTAATACATTCACTAACTACAACACTTTAAATAGCCATTTTTTGCCCAGTAATGGTATCAATAAATTACTGGTCGATAGTGAAGGCTATTTATGGATTGGGACCAAAGATGGCCTTGTCGTTATTGATCCAAGCACAATGGCGGCGCAAGAATTTGCTGTAAAAGGCCCTGTGCGCGATATTATAGAAGACGCTAAAGGCAGCTTATGGATCGCAGCCAATGGTTTATATTTTGTGTCTCGCAATCAAATCAACCTCAATAGCAAATATGACTCTTACACGCCTGTAGTAACAGCCAGTTCTGTAAAACAAATTGCTGGTACGGTGAGTCAGTTGGCATTATCGCCAGAAGGTATTTGGCTGGTAAACGAGCGTTACTTACTACGCTTGACAAACTCGTCTTCTGATTTTGCTAAGTTGCGTTTAGAGTTAACTGCAAAAATATCGCTCCCAGAGCGCTTAGCGCAAACCATAATCCATGATTTAGCTTGGCTTGAAGGTAATTTATATTTGGCTTCAGAGCTCGGTGCCTACTTTTTAGATTTAGATGATGAATTAAGACCTTTCCCACTGCCGAATGCTAATAACTCCGCGGTTTATAAGTTTATGAGCGACTCTGACGGCGCTTTATGGATTTCGACCTATGGGCGATTATTATTTCGTGATAACTCAGGTGATTGGCAATGGGTTGAGCCCAGCCAACTTGACCAAAGTATTTGGTTTGCCGATTTATTTCGCGATAATGATAATAATATTTGGCTTGCCAGTTTTAGTGAAGGCTTATGGCTTGCCCATGAAGGGCGTATTGAACGTCACTCTGCAATATCGCAAATGACCGAAGCGGTAATGGCTATCAGCCAAGCCCCTGATGGGCGTTTATGGGTGGCAAATCGCAGTGGAGTAGGTTATTTTGACCTCGATAAAAACTTCATTAATCAAATTCCCAGTAATCAATATGGTCGTGCAGCTGTGCATGATTTACAGTTTGATGGATCGCGCTTATATATCGCCACTGGTCGAGGTGTATATTTTTATGAAAACAATACCTTGTTCGCAGTCCCTGGACGTGCCTTAAGAGATAATCCGGTGTTTGCAATTAGCCGCTCTAGTAAAGGCGGCTTTTGGCTTGGTACTGGGCGAGGAATGTATCGACTCAGTTACGGTGGTTTAACACCGTTTGCATATAACGCTTTTTTAGGCAGTAAGTTTATTACCTATGTTGTTGATGAGGCTAATTTTGGCCTTATAGGTACCAGTAAAGGTGCTTATTACTTTACTGATCGTGGGATTGAAAAAATTGGCGATCAAACCAGTCTTGAGAGCGCTTATGTTACCAGTATTCTCAATATCGATGGGGTCGGAATCTTGATCGGCTCATTAAATGATGGTTTGTTTTATCGCAGTGGACAAGGACATTGGCGTCAATTAGATGCAACCAATGGCTTGCCTTATGGCTCTATTTTTAGTTTACGCTATGATGAGAAGCTTAAGCGCATTTGGGTGAGTACCATGAAGGGCGTTTACCGTATGCCTGTTGAGCAATTTAGCGGTGATATTGAAAGCCTAAAAGTAGAGCAAGTGATTTCATCATACGATCGTCAACTTGATGGTAAAGCAAGCCAATGTTGTACCGGCCTTGGCCATGATGCGGTGGCTGAGTCGGGTAATTCGATTTGGTATCCAAGCTTGCAAGGTGTGGTTGAAATTCCTAAGGACATTGAACTATTTGGTATTAAACCATTACAACCAAAAGTTGAGAATTTAAATACAGGGTTACGCAAGCTTGCCACTGCGGCATTAGGGCGCAATCCTCAGTTAGAAACTGATGAGCGTGATATCACTTTAAAATACACGGCAATAGATTATTATGCTCCCACCAGTATTGAATTCCGTTATCGTTTAACTGGCCTTGATAGTGATTGGCGTTATGCCAATACCCGTCGTGAAGCGATTTATACAAACTTACCACCAGGGGCATTTTTATTTCAACTTGAGGCTAAACGCCAAGGTGAAGGGTGGCAAAAGGCACAGCGTACAGAGTATTCATTTGTGGTGCCAAGGCGGTTTGATGAAACAATTTATTTTAGGTTGCTGATCACTGGTAGCTTTATTTTGTTATTTTACCTGGTGTTCTGGGCGTTTAGAAGACAAGAGCGCCGTAAACAAATGGCACTTGAAAGTCTGATCACAGAACGCACCGGTGAGTTACGCCAAGCAAATGATAAGCTTAATCAGGTTAATTCACAGTTGAAGCTGATGAGTCATTCTGACGAGTTAACAGGGCTTAGAAGTCGGCGATTCTTATTTGATCAGCTACCAAAAGATATAGAGCACTTCCAGCGTAATTCGCAATCACTGCAGGCGCAGGGAAAATCCTTAGTGCTGTTGATCATTAATTTTGATAATTTTAGCCGCATTAATGACGCGCATGGCCCATTAGGTGGCGACAGTTGCTTACAGCAGATGGCTGCTTTACTCAACTCGCGAACTCAGGGTTCAGATTATGTAGCGCGTTGGAGTGGTGATGAGTTTTTACTGCTATTGCGTGACTTTAAACGCAGCGCCATCGATAGTTATGTTGCAGAGCTTTGTAAAGTAATTGCAGAACATTCCTTTAGGCTTCCTAGTGGCGACACTATTAGCTTAACAGCATCCATTGGCTTCTCATTTTACCCATTGCCATTACTTGGTGGCCAAGTAATTGGTTGGGAAACATCCGTTAACTTAGCGGATATTGCACTGCATCAAGTAAAAAAACGTGGTGGCGATGGCGTTGCAAACATCACTTTTGATGAGCAGTTAGATGCCTTTGAATTTGAACAAACCAATAATATTGAGCAGCAGTTGAGCGTTTTGCAGGCCAACGGGTTAGCTGATATCAAAGTATGGATGCGCTAGTTAAAATACAGAGTAATAAAAATGCCCTAACGTATAACGTTAAGGCATTGGGAGGCCAACTAAAGGCAGTTAAGTTGCTGCCCTTGATGGGTTAGTGGTTTAACCAAGCGGGTAAAATAGCGACTGACTCAGGGGCTGTGAATGAGTAGCTTAAGTTAGCAGCAACATCACCACCTGGGCTATTTAAAATATTATCAAAGCGCATGACTAAACTATTTGATTTCTCGGCCACATAAAGGTGGTTGCCTGTAAACATAATATCGACAGGGTTACCAAGCATAGTCGCCGGGCCTGCGATATTGACACTGACATTGCTCAATCCAGAGCTAGTACCAGCATTATTTAATACAAATAGCTTGCCATCAGTGGCGTCTGCTGCACTGCCTACATCCGATACGATTAACGAATCACTGAGTGGATCATAATCTATCCCATGAATATTCGTTGGAGCAGGGAATGCTGTGCCAGCGGTTGCGGGTGTGATCAAGCGATCTTCCCCTGTAATTACACTCATACCTGCCATAAGTTTTCTTTTTACTTCATCGAATACGGCAATAGTACCATTGGTTAATGCAACAAATGCTCGGTCCGTGACAACATCGTAATCGACATCCCAAGGGCGTGCGCTGTTACTTGGTGTCAGTGTGATTAGTGGGCTTGCATCACCAGTGGTACAAGTAGAGAATACTAAAATTCCGGGGGTGGCGGCGTTATTTTCAGCAACAAAAACTAACCCACTGTCTGATGCTACATCTAAACCTTTAGGAGAGATTAGGCCTGTATTTGAACCACTAATAATTGAATCTTGACTGAGCGTAAATACCTCACCATCACGATGCATGGCGACTTTATTTGCAATGACAATTCCACCGGTAGAGGTGGTGCTGTTATCAAAGGTCGCATAACTATTACCTGCTTTATCAAAAGTAACGCTTTCAATTGTTTGGTTTGCATTAAAATTGCCTAACTCACTGGTAAGTGGCGCATTTAAACGTGATATTTGCCCAGTTGTAGGGCCGGCAGTGCCAGGGTTGCTGCTGACGGCAACAGCCATTAATGGCATATTAGCTATATAGCTATCCGACACGTCCGCCATGTCATTGTGCATAACTGTTTCTGTTATTGATTCTGGCTTAATAGTCGCAGTAACGCTATCTGGACTGATATCGCCGCTAGCGCCGGAAAAGATATTACTAAATACCAGTACCGCGTCATTTGATTTCTCAGCGACGCGCAGGTCGCTGCCTGTTAAGCTTATATCAACAGGGTTACCAAGCATACTTGCTGGGCCTGCAATGCTACGTGCAACGCTGATATTACCATCTGCAAGAGAGGCATTATTGATCACAAACAAAGCGCCATCGGTTGCATCACTGGCACTACCGACATCAGAAAGCACTAATTTATTGGTGTGAGCATCATAAGCAATACCATGAATGTTGACTGATATTTTCTCACCGGCTTCATTACTTGGGGTGATAGTACGTGTAGGCATTGCGACAAAGCCACCATCAACATAATTGTCGTATACACCCACATCACCATTGGTTAGCGCCACATATAAACGATCGTTTACATCATCATAAGTAACATCCCACGGTTTTGCGTCTGTGACTGTGCTTGCTAAAGGTGTTGCATCACCCGCTGCGGTAGCGCCAAAAACAGTGATCTGCATGGCATTAAAGTCAGCGACAAAAATAAGTCCACGTTTAGTCGATACATGAATACCTTTAGGGTTGACTAAGGTAGTAGTACTACCCGTAATAGTGCGGTCACGGTTGCTGTCAAACATTGTGCCGTCTGCACGACTCAAAACTTGGCAAACTGTGCTAATAGCACCATTACCAGAGTCACTGGCTTGTATTAAATTACCTAAGCCATCAAAGGCAACACCTTCATTCGCACCACTATTAAATGTTTTTAATTTCGCAGCATTTTGGTCTATTAGGTCTACTGTACCTGCGTTATCGGTACCATTATTAGCGAGGATAAAGGTTGCCGCTGCAAAACCTGTGGTGCCATCAGCCCCATCAGTACCGTCACTGCCATTTGTGCCGTCGGTACCATTTGTTCCGTTAGTGCCTGCAACTCCAGCTATACCCTGAGCTCCTGCTACACCATCGTTGCCGTCGTCACCATCACAGCCAGTTAAACTAAACACAATTGCTAAAGTAAGTGCCGATAAGCAGAGTTTACCTGCCATTGATTGAGTGTGGATAGACTGAGTTGTTGCCTCTGATTTAAACGTTTTCATAGTTTGTACCTTCTTAAATATTCCATCAAATGTGAACATACAAAGAGTTTTGCTTAGAACAGCTTATATCAATCGTGTTAAGTTATTAGTCATTTATAGCGACGGATAAATAGAGTGATAACAAGGCATAAATTTTAATGTGTAGTTGTTCCACATGAAAAATTTATAACGCCGTTAGCGCTTTATTTAGCACGCTAGAAAGGCTAAATATTTAAGTCGATTGGTATTATATAAAAGCGTGAACGCTTTGCTCACGAGTTAACCTCAGTGAATAAACGTGGCAGAGAAATAATTGGATGCAAAAAAATGGAAATAACTTGAATTTTTTTTAATGTTATGATTTTTATAATAAAAAAGGAGCCATGCTCCTTTTTATTATTTAACCAGACTTTCTCGAGAGATTTACTCGTTATATCGCTTAGTCAGTAATAAAACTAGTTATACTGTTGAGTATGCCTTGTGAACCTAAGCCCATTTCATCGTGCATTTGCTCTTGTGTGCCATGCTTGATGAATTCATCGGGAATCCCTAAATTTAGGATGCTGACATTTGCTTTTATTGCGGCTAAATATTCATTCACAGCAGAGCCTGCACCGCCAACTATGGCATTATCTTCAAGTGTTACAAGCACCTCATGATCAGCTAATAAACTGTCGATTAATGCGCTATCTAGTGGCTTAACAAAACGCATATCGACGAGACTGGCGTTGAGCTCTTTTGCTGCTAATTGAGCATTTTCAAGTAAAGTACCAAAAGATAAAATCGCGATTTTAGCACCTTGTTTAATTACACGGCCTTTACCGATCTCAAGCTCAGTCATTTGCTCGCTTATTTCGGTGGTACCAGCACTACCACGAGGGTAGCGCACAGCGACAGGGCTGTTACAACGATAACCGGTGTAAAGCATTTGCCGGCATTCATTGGTATCACTTGGCGCCATGATGATCATGTTTGGAATACAGCGCATAAAACTTAAATCGTATGCACCTTGGTGGGTCTCGCCATCGGCACCCACAATACCAGCACGGTCAATGGCAAATAGTACTGGTAAGTTTTGCAGTGCTACATCATGTATAAGCTGATCATAGGCGCGTTGCAAAAAGCTAGAATAAATAGCAACAACGGGTTTTAAGCCTTCACACGCAAAACCAGCCGCTAAGGTAACCGCATGTTGCTCAGCAATAGCAACATCAAAGTACTGCTTAGGATATTCTTTCGAAAAACGCACCATTCCAGAGCCTTCACGCATTGCAGGGGTGATGGCCATCAATTTGCTATCTTGGCTTGCCATATCACATAGCCAGTCGCCAAATACTTTAGAGAAGGTGGCTGCGCCAGGTGTTGATTTTGGTAAGCTTGAAATAGCAGGGTCGAACTTTGGTACACCATGATAACCAATAGGGTCGGCTTCAGCAGGTTTATAGCCTTTTCCTTTTTGCGTTTTGATGTGAAGTAGCTGTGGGCCTTTTAAATTACGCATATTACGTAATGTATCTACCAACATATTTACATCGTGACCGTCGATAGGACCGATATAGTTTAAGCCCAGCTCTTCAAAAAAAGTGCCTGGAATAACCATACCTTTTAAATGTTCTTCCATACGACTCGCTAATTGCTTTACAGGTGGTACACCTGAGAGTAGCTTTTTACTGCCTTCACGAATGTTTGTATAAAAACTGCCTGATAAAATGCGTGCAAAGTGGTTTGTGAGTGCTCCCACATTTTCTGAAATCGACATTTCGTTATCATTTAAAATGATTAACATATCCGACTTTACATCACCTAAGTGATTCATTGCTTCAAATGCCATGCCTGCGGTGATTGCACCATCGCCAATGACGGCGACTGTTTTACGACCTTTGCCTTCTTTTTGCGCAGCAATAGACATGCCTAAAGCCGCAGAAATTGAAGTGCTTGAGTGGCCCACGCTAAAGGTATCGTATTGGCTTTCTTCACGAAATGGAAAAGGGTGTAAGCCATCTTTTTGGCGAATAGTATGCATTTGATCGCGACGACCCGTTAAGATTTTATGCGGGTAAGCTTGATGACCTACATCCCATACCAAACGGTCTTCAGGAGTATTGTACACATAGTGTAATGCAACCGTTAGCTCCACAGTACCTAGGCCTGATGCAAGGTGACCACTGCTTTGCGACACTGAGTTAAGTAAATAATCACGCAGCTCATTGCTAAATGCAGGTAATTTTTGTTGCGCTAAATCACGCAGTTGGGCTGGTTCGTCAACCAAACCTAATAATGGATACTTGCTACTATCAAGTGTCATGATTTTTAATACATCCTTCGCTAACCAGGCATCATTATAACGCAATGTTACTCTGGTTTTTTAGTTATTTTGTACATCATTATTTGCTAATAAATGCTGAATCTAGCTTAATACTCTCGCTCAACAATATATTTTGCTAAATGCTCAAGCTCTGTGGTATCTGCGTCAATGTCAGCTAAAGCACGCAGTGCTTGCTCAAGTAAAAGTTGAGCTTTTTGTTTTGCACCAGCTAGCCCAAGTAGTGCAGGGTAGGTTGCTTTATTGGCAGCAACATCGGAGCCTTGTGGTTTTCCTAGTACTTGGGTGTCGCCTTCGATGTCTAGGATATCGTCTTGTACCTGAAAAGCCAGTCCAATTGCATCACCAAACTGTTTTAATTGTATTAATGTTTTTTGCTCAATCCCTTTTGCACACAGTGCCCCTAAGGTGATTGCGCAGTTTAGCAAAGCCCCTGTTTTTAGTTGATGAATTCGCTCAAGTTCAGCAAGACTCACCGCTTTGTTTGTTGCGACAATATCCAATGCTTGACCACCAACCATACCTTCAATGCCCGATGCTTTGGCAAGTGTTGCAATCATTTTTAGTTGCTGCTGAGCGGGAACATCAAATACATGATTGGCTATTAAATCAAATGCCAGTGTTTGCAGAGCATCTCCTGCTAAAATTGCCTGGGCTTCACCATACACAATATGGCAAGTAGGGCGACCGCGGCGTAAATCATCATCATCCATTGCAGGCAAGTCATCATGGACTAACGAGTAACTATGAATGCATTCTATGGCGGCGGCTAACACATCTAAATCCTGATGCTTTGCACCAAGCATTCTGCCTGTGGCGTATACTAAAAATGGTCGTAGCCGTTTACCGCCATTTAAAACACTATAATGAGTTGCCTGTTTGATACTATCCTCTGTATCCAATGGTTGCTCAAAATACCGATTGAGAGTGGCTTCAACATCACGTTGAGCGCATTTTATTTGCTCTGTTATTAACACTCGTTATTCCAAATCATTATCAAAGTTAGTAAGCGGTGACTGACTATCATTACCCATCAAAATAGCGACTTTTTGTTCTGCTTGTTGCAACTTGCTAGATGATGCGCCAGCCAAAGCAATACCGCGTTCAAATTGTTTTAATGATTGTTCAAGCGAAAGCTCACCTTGCTCCATTTCTGTGACGATTAAGGATAATTCTTCAAGCGCTTGCTCAAAGCTTAGGTTCTCTGGTTTTTTAGTCGCCATAGTGGATTCAACTTAGATGATAGAAATGTGAGGCCAATTTTAGGGGGAATGCTAAACTAGGTCAAAGGCTGATGCGTTTTTTTTGAATAATAAACTATATTCTTGTCACTGATTAAATGCTTTTACTCAGATTTAAACCTTGCAGGTTAAGCGTGGTAGATTAAAATGCCAAATAGAGCTAAACGTTTTCATTTCATTTTTTTCAGTAAATGGTTTAAGTAATTCAATACATTGCCGATAAGCAGTTAATAATAAAAATTTACTGTCGCGGGCAGTAAAGCATGAGTTCCTTTGGAGGGGTAAGTGGATTTAGCAACCATTATAGGTATTCTCGGCGCTATTGGCTTGATTGTCATGTCCATGTTTTTGAGTAGCAGCGGCGAAGTGGCGATGTTCTACAATACTCCGTCTGTAGTGATTGTATTTGGTGGCTCGATTTTTATCGTGTTATCAAATTATACAATGAGCCAGTTTTTTGGCATTGGTAAAGTTGCTGCCAAAGCGTTTATGTTTAAAATCGAATCTCCCGAAGAGCTTATCGAAAAAGCCGTTGAGCTTGCTGATTCAGCACGTAAAGGAGGGTTTTTAGCACTCGAAGAAGCTGAAATACCAAATGCATTTATGCGTAAGGGCGTCGATATGCTTGTCGATGGTCATGATGCTGATGTGGTTAGAGCGACACTACAAAAAGATATTGCACTGACTTCTACTCGCCATGAATCGGGAGCGGGCTTATTTAAAGCGCTTGCCGATATTGCCCCTGCTATGGGCATGATTGGTACACTTATAGGTTTGGTGGCAATGCTATCTAATATGGATGACCCTAAAGCAATTGGCCCGGCAATGGCGGTCGCACTTTTAACAACCCTGTATGGTGCATTTTTAGCCAACGTAGTGGCGATACCAATTCAAGTTAAATTAGAGCTACGTAAAGACGAAGAAGCAATGAACCAGCGTTTGATTTTAGATGCTGTGTTAGGTATTCAAGATGGTCAGAATCCAAAAGTTATCGAAGGCATTTTGAAAAACTACCTCGCTGAATCAAAAAGAAAAGTCGATACTGAGGAGTAAGCATGTCTGAGCAAGAGTGCAAGTGCCCACCACCAGGACTTCCTGCTTGGATGGGGACGTTTGCGGATTTAATGTCATTGTTGATGTGCTTTTTTGTGCTTTTGCTCGCGTTTTCAGAAATGGATGTGCTGAAATTTAAACAAATCGCGGGCTCGATGAAGTTTGCTTTTGGTGTGCAAAATAAAATAGAAGTAAAAGATATCCCCAAAGGGACATCGGTGATTGCCATGGAATTCACCCCAGGTAAACCTGAACCTACTCCGATAGAAACCATTCAACAGCAAACTGTGGAAATGACCCAGCAAATGTTAGAATTTCAGGCGGGTGATGAAAGCTCCGCGGGTGGGCGTCAAGAACAACGTGGTAACAAGCGCGGTGGTGAGTCGCAAAGTACTGCGCAACAACAAGCCTCTGAGCAATCAATTGCTGCAGCCGATCAAGAGCAAGTTAATGAGCTGGTGAAAAAAATAGCGCAGCAATTAGAACAGCAAATAATGGATGGGGCGATTGAACTGGAATCGTTAGGTCAGCAAATTATTATTCGTATTCGCGAAAATGGTTCATTTCCTTCTGGCAGTGCCTTTTTACAGCCTAAATTCAAACCTATTATTCGTGATATAGCCACGCTGTTAAAAGATGTACCAGGTGAAATTACGGTCTCGGGCCATACTGATGACTTTCAAGTATCTAATGAGCTGTATACCAATAACTGGGACTTATCATCAAAACGAGCTGTTGCGGTAGCAAGCGAAATGCAAAAAGCACAAGGCTTTGATAAAACTCGTATGGTTGTAGTTGGCCATGCAGAAACACGGCCATTAGTTCCTAATGAAACTGACGCAGATAGACGTCGTAATCGCCGTGTAGAAATATCAATCATGCAAGGGAAGGCAAAAGAATCTGATCCAATAGATGTTCGTCAATGATGCTTGGCAAAGTACCTAATTTAGCTTAAAGTGACTTTTTAACAAGTGTAACGGAGTGACGTATGAAAAAGGTTGATATATATAGCTATATGCCGGGCAATGGTTCTGGTGGCGATGAAGAAGAGAAGAATGTTAAGTAACGCCAATGCCTAATTGGGTGAACAATGTAATTTTTATGCTTGAATATAGCTGGGTGTTATTTTTACTACCAGCTATTTTTGTATTTTATTTACGTAAGGATTGGCTGGCATTTCGATTCGTCTTGATTACAGCTTTTTTCTTTTCGTATGGGGCCGTGATTTATTCAAGCCTAAGAGAATTTGATGACCCTTATATTTGGCGTTACGTAGTTTGGGCATTTAACGATCTAGCGTGGATGGCTTTGATTGCCTACTTAGGAATTAAAGATAAGGTGTACCTTTGGCAAAGTGTCATTGGCCAACTTGTAGTTATAGCTGCACCCTTATTACAATTATTTCGTTTGGTTGATCGTCACTTGTGGGATCTCTCCTACAGCACGATGATGTATAAAACACTGCTACCTATCATTAATACTGCAACAGTGGTGGTGTGTTATCTACCATTGATTTACTTATTATCCCGTAAATCGGAAACGTCAAACAAGGTTAATATTTCCCAGTAAATTTATGTGTGCTAGACTACTGTTTATATAAACAGTTGTTGTGGCTTGCTATGAAATTATACATTGCTGAAAAACCATCCCTTGGTCGTGCGATTGCCGATGCCCTCCCAAAGCCGCATAAAAAGCATGATGGCTATATTGAAGTAGCCAATGGTGATTGCGTTTCTTGGTGTATTGGCCATCTGCTAGAGCAAGCCGAACCTGACGATTATAATGAGCAATATAAAAAATGGCGCTTTGATGATTTACCTATAGTGCCACAGCAATGGCAGTTAAAAGCAAAGTCAAAAACTCGTAAACAGCTTACAGTACTTAAAAAGTTAATCAAACAAGCCGAACAGCTTGTTCACGCTGGCGATCCGGATAGAGAAGGCCAATTGCTTGTAGATGAAGTCATTGAACAAGTAAAATTATCACAGGCCAAAAAACACAGTATTCAACGGTTATTGATCAGTGATTTAAACGTCAGTGCGGTAAAAAAAGCATTAGCGAGTATGCGTACCAATCGTGATTTTATTCCTCTAAGTGTTTCTGCACTGGCACGCTCTCGTGCTGATTGGTTGTTTGGCATGAATCTAACGCGTGCTTATACCTTAGCTGGGCAAAAAGCAGGGTTTGGCAACGTGCTTTCTGTTGGGCGAGTACAAACACCAATATTAGGGTTGGTGGTTCAGCGTGATAACGAAATTGCTAATTTTGTCGCGAAACCTTTTTATGAAGTATTAGCCCATTTAAGCACCGAAAATAAAGAGCCATTTACTGCAAAGTGGCAACCAAGCAAAGCGTGTGAACCTTATCAAGATGAAGAGGGGCGAGTGCTGCATCGCGGTCTTGCTGAAAATGTTGCATCACGTATCACTGAGCAACCCGGTGAAGTGACGGCGCTTGAGCAAAAACAGAAAAAACAACAAGCCCCATTACCCTATAATTTATCAGCACTACAAATTGACGCTGCAAAAGCATTTTCTATGCCCGCACAAAAAGTCTTGGATATTTGCCAAAATTTATATGAACGCCATAAACTCATTACTTATCCTCGTTCAGATAATCGTTATTTACCCAAAGATCATCACCAAGAAGCTGCGAGTATATTAAAGGCTATTGCTATTAATGGTGGTCAAAGTGAGGCGCATTGCCAAGGTGCGGATAGTGGCAAACGCAGTAAGTGCTTTAACGATGCTAAAGTTGCGGCGCATCACGCAATTATCCCGACAGCTAAGCAGTTGAAATCAGTAAGTTTGAATGCTGAGGAAAGTAAAGTGTATGGATTGATCAGCCGTCATTATCTGATCCAATTTTATCCAGATTACATTTACAATGAAACAAAAGCGGAAATAACAATTAATGGTGGGGTTTTTAAAGCCAACGCAAAACAAGATGTCAGTTTAGGCTTTAAAGCATTAATGGGAAAAACCACATTAAAAGATGAGCAGACATTACCGCCATTAAGCAAAGGGCAAAAGTTACATTGTGGGCGGGGCGAAGTTATCGATAAAATGACCACGCCACCGGCCCATTTTAATGACGCGACACTGCTTGGCGCGATGACTGGCATTAGCCGTTATGTTAAAGATCCAGAAATCAAAAAAATATTAAAAGAAACTGATGGTTTAGGAACCGAAGCCACTAGAGCGGGGATTTTAGAGCTGCTATTTAAAAGACAGTTTTTAAAGCGCCAAGGTAAACTTATTTTAGCAACTGATACAGGTAAAGCATTGATCACTGCGTTACCTGATGGTTTAGCCAGTCCAGATTTAACTGCAAAATGGGAAGCATCTTTGGGAAGTATTGCAGAGCAGCAGATGAGTTATCAGCAATTTTTAAATCCCTTATTGGCAGATTTAGCTGGGTTTGTTGAGTTAGCCAAAAATTGTGATAGTAATGTATTTGCGCACTTACCAAAAACGCCGCCAAAGCGACGTTTTAAAAGAAAAGCCAAGTCAAAATCGGCTTAGCGGATTTACTGATTAAATAACGCAACGGCAGCATTACTCATCGCTTTTATTCCTGTTGGCAGTGCTACTTTATAATCAGGTGCAAATTTACTTGAATGCAATGATGGTAAAGTGGTCCCTGATTTTTGTGCCGCAGCGTATTGAGCTTGTTCAACTCCACCTAACCAAAATAAGGTGATGGGAATATTTTTGTCAGTTCGACCATACAAGCCAAAATCTTCCCCAGCCATTACCGCTTCTGTTTCTAGTACATTACTAGCACCAATTGCAGCACTAATTGCACTACGAACAATATTTGTTTGTGCAGGGTTATTATAAGTTGAGGGAATTGATTCATCTTCATGCACAAACACTTCTGGCATAAGCGATTCTTCTAAGCCAGCGCTTAATGCAATCCCTTGTGAAATACGTTTGATTGCTGCAATTTGTTGTAAACGCACTTCGGGGTTATAACTGCGTAGAGTAAGTTGTAATTTCACTTCATCAGAAATGACATTATGTTTAGAGCCACCATGGATAGAGCCAACAGTTATTACTGATGGCTCTAACGGTGAAAGCTCACGGCTAGTGATGGTTTGTAGTGCTAATACAATGCGTGATGCAATGACCACAGGATCAATCGTAGTGTGTGGATAAGCACCATGACCGCCTTTTCCTTTGACTGTAATATCAACAGAATCGACACTTGCCATGGTGTACTCGTTTTTCATACTGACTTTCCCTGCAGGTACGCTGGCACTGACATGCAGAGCAATAACATGATCAGGAGTGGGGAATTTAGAGAATAACCCCTCTTTGAGCATTGCTTTTGCGCCACCCCCCACTTCTTCTGCAGGTTGTGCTACCATCATTAAAGTACCTTGCCATGCATCTTTATGCTTCACTAACTGCTGAGCAGTACCAATGAATGAACTCATATGAATATCGTGGCCACAGCCATGCATTACACCAACAGTCGCACCATGCTCATTAGTAACAGTGACCTTAGACGCATATGGTTTGCCAGTTTGCTCAATAATAGGTAAACCATCGGTATCAGTGCGGATCATAATTGTTGGACCATCACCATTTTTATAAATTCCGACTACGCCAAACCCACCAACATTGTCAGTGACTTTAAAATCAAGTTGTTTGAGTTGTTTTGCTATTTTCTGTCCTGTTTGTTGCTCGTGGTAAGAAAGTTCGGGGGACTGGTGTAAATCTAAGTAAAACTTTTCAATTGCAGGCATGGTTTTATCTAGCTTGAGATCTAACGTCGTGGCGCTGACCAGTGGACTTATAAAAAGTAGGGCGGCGTAAAGTTTGTGAAATTTCATAAAAGACCTTTTTGATTTATGGCTTGTGAGCGGGGCTTGTAATTATTATATCTGCCACCATATAAAACCCTAAATAGTCTGATATGGCAATCAATCGTAATGAATAATATGGTCAATGTTAATCCGCAAAACCTGCAACAAGTACTAGGTGAAACTTCACAGCAAAAACTGGTACTACTTAGCTTTTACTCTGCACAGAGCCCTGAGTGTCAATCGCAAGCAGCCATTTTAGAAAAAATTGTCGGCCAATACGGTGAGCATTTACTCGTTGCAACGTTAGATTGTGATATTGAACAGCAATTAGCTGCGCAATTAGCACAACAAATTGGTTTGCAAACACTGCCAACTCTTGTGTTTTTGAAAGATTCTGCGCCAGTTGATATGTTAGCGGGGGCACAGTCTGAGCAACAAATACGCGATGTGTTAGCTAAGCATTTACCAGCACAACACGAATTACTGCTAGAGCAAGCTAAACAGGCTTTAATAGCACAAGATCTTAATAGTGCCTTCAATTATGCAAAGCAAGCTTACGAATTAGACACTACCAATGCACGAATTAAATTGGTGTTGGCAGATATCTGTATACAAATACATAAGCTTGATGATGCGCAAGCACTACTGGCATCTGTAGCAGAAAATGAGCGTGATGCTTACTTTACAAATATTCAAGCAAAATGCGAGCAGGCTCTTTTAGCACAAGAATCACCAGAAATAAAAGCATTGCAAGTTCAGGTTGAAAAATACCCGAATGATTTAGAAATTAAAGCCGAGCTTGCTGACGCATTAAATCAGGCTGGTCGTAAAGAAGAAGCGTTAGAGCTACTTTTTAACATTTTGAAAAAAGATTTAAATTTTGCTCAAGCAAAGCCTACTTTTTTAGATGTAATAGCGTCTTTACCTGATGGCGATAGCTTAGCCGCAAAATATCGTAGAAAGCTCTACAGCATACTATATTAAGGAAGTTTTGTAGCAGACAATAAAAGCACCACGCCACTGTGGTGTTTTTTTATACTAAAAACTTGCTAAATACAAAACCTAAGTAATACTTAAGATCCTCTCGAGAAAAGTTTGTCTGTTTTTTATTCAGTAAACTACATGTTTTATGTGTCTTAGTGCGTTTTTTGTGCGAAGTTCGCTTTTTTTTATGTTTCTATTAAAAAACGCTTGCGTAAAATTCGCGGCGCCCTATAATGCGACCCCACTGAGACGGCAGAGCAGGCAACGCATAGCGAGCCAAGTAAGTCACTTAGTAAGTCGAGTAAAACTTGAGTTTAGATTTTTAATAAAGTTTAAAATTAAGTGTTGACAAAAAAATAGGAAAGCGTAAAATTCGCTTCCCTTGAGTCGCCAAGGCAACTCAAACGTTCTTTAACAATATAAAGCAATCATCTGTGTGGGCACTCGTACAGATTGAGTTCTAACAGCGAAGCTACTTAGGTAGTAACGCAAACAAATTTAGAGTCTCAATTGAAACTGAGTGACCAACAGCAATAAATTTATTTATTGCAGCACAGTCAATTCAATATCGAAAGATATTAAATA
>NZ_AHCA01000005.1 GCF_000238355.1 Pseudoalteromonas haloplanktis ATCC 14393 | reverse complement strand
ATCAAAGCTTAATGAGAATAAGCGATCAAAGTTAATGCCATTGGGTGATCAAAGCTAGGGAGAATATGCAGCTGAGAACGCCTGAAGGCCAGCTTTTAATGGCTGCGGCGAAAAGTTTTAAGCCAGACTTTGGCTTTAATCTTCATGACCAAAACGCTTATTACGGTGCAGGTGAAAAAGGCCTCCCTGCAACCATATCTGTTTTAGCTCCTGCATATAATCAGCAACGTGAAATTAACCTAAGCCGTGGCAATGCCATGAAATTAATTGCGCAACTAAGTAAACTGATTGAACAAGAGGTTCCCAATCACTTAGCAAAGTATAATGATAGCTACTCATACCGAAGTTTTGGTGATACGTTTTCTGAAATGGGGATCAGTACCATACTGATAGAATCTGGCGCCTACCCTCATGATCCAAACCGGCAGGTTGCTCGCAAAATCAATCGGATGCTGTATGTACAAATGATTGATGAGCTGATATCTGACAAGTGGCAACAACAAGAAATAGCAACCTACCAAGCAATCCCGTTTAATGTTAAGGATGCATGGGTAGATTTACTCATCAATGATGTGACGATTCTCAGCCCACAAGGCAGCTACGTTACTGATATTGCGATTAACGCTAAAGGACGCTACCCACAAATCAATGAGCTGGGAGATATAAGCAGTATTCGACAGGGGTTTACCCAGCTAGATGCCCACACACTCAGCTTTGATGCAGGTAAAGCTTACCCACTAGCAAAGCCATTAGACCTTACAACGGAGAAGTATCGTCAACTATTAGTACAAGGCTACAGCTGTTTTTCTGGTGATTTAACACTAATCAACAACCAAAGTGACTGGTTAAGCTATCAATGTGCCAATACGCTTTCAGCTATGCCTACTCGCCATGGCGCTGCGGCTTTTATATTACGTGAACAAGGTACTGCCAAATATGCCGTGCTAGGAGAGCAATTAATTAAATTGTAAACGCAAAAAAGCGCCCACCTGGCGCTTTTTACTAACCTAAACTTAAATTTTCAGTCAGAGATAAATTATAAAATTTGGTTTTCTTTCCAAACTTGCTCTTTGGCCATACGCTTTTTGCGTTTATCGCATGGATCGTCGCAATCACAGGCCTTATCGATACCAACAGAGCCTAAACCGCCACAACTACTAGCCATAGACTTCTTTTGCACTATCATGCCTACAGCCATTGCTGCAACGATTAAAATCAATAAACCAAAAGTAAGAAGAAAAAGTGACATTGCTTAGCCCCTATTGTTCAGCAATAAAAATGCTTGATGCTAGTCATCAAGCTGCGTGTATTATAAACCGCTTTGCGCTTGTCTACAAATAGGGTTTGAATGCTGGGCTAGAATAGGTCACTAAACCATCATCTGATTTGCCAATTAAGTACACGGGTAAATCATATTTTTCAGCATAAGCCTTAGCTTTATCCATTCCCATTACCGTTAGCGCTGTTGCAAGGCCGTCAGCAGTCATCGCGGATGGATGTAGTACAGTCACCGACACTAAATCATGGCGACTCGGCATCCCAGTTGCTGGATCAATTAAATGACTGTAAGTAACCCCTTCCATTTCATAAAAAATACGGTAATCACCAGATGTGGCAATACCATTATTACCCGGCGCTAAAACGCGATGTACTTTACGCACCCCAGGCTCTGTATCCGGCTGCTCTATCGCGATGCGCCAATCTTGATCATGAGGTTTTTTACCGGCAACTCTTAATTCACCGCCAATCTCAACCATGTAATTAGATAAATCGTGACTTTCTAATAACTCAGCCACTTTATCTATGCCATAGCCTTTTGCAGTAGCTGAAAACGACAGCTCCAAACCATCGATTGTTTTTGCTAATCCTTGCTCAGTCAGTATTAATTTATCAACGCCAATTTGTGCAATCATCGCTGATAACTCTGAGTCGGTTGGACGTTTTGTTGGTTTTTTATCAGGGCCAAAACCCCATAAATCAATTAATGGGCCCATAGTTACATCAAGGGTTTTTGTTGATTCGCCAAGACGGATAGACTCACTAACAACCGCTCTAAAATCGTTACTAATTGGCATCACTTGCTCCGCAGCGAGGCGATTAAATGTATTGATCTCAGAATCGGGTATATAGGTCGACATTGATTGATTAATATCTTTAAGTAGCTGAGTGATCTCTGGCTGTAAGTTCAATGCGTCTAACTTGTCTTGCTTGGCAAACACCTTTATGTGATAGGTCGTCCCCATCGTTTTACCTTCAAGGTAAAGCTCTTGTGGTTCATCGCTCTGGCCACAGCCACTAATGAGTAAAGTGAGGGTAAGGAAGAATAAGGCAATGATGCCTTGTGGATGAAATACTCTATTCATTGCAGCCTACTTAGTTAAGTTAGAATATAGAAAAGCCCCGTAACAGCTATTGTTACGGGGCTAGTATTTTAACTAATTTTATTTAGTTTTGGTATTAACCACCGAAATCATCTAGTAAGATATTTTCGTCTTCAACACCTAAGTCTTTCAACATATTGATAACAGCGGCGTTCATCATTGGAGGACCACACATGTAGAACTCACAATCTTCCGGCGCTTCGTGATCTTTAAGATAGTTCTCAAATAACACGTTATGGATAAAGCCAGTATAGCCTTCCCAGTTATCTTCAGGCTGCGGATCTGAAAGTGCTGTATGCCATACGAAGTTATCATTTTCAGCCGCTAAGCCGTCAAAATCTTCTACGTAGAACATTTCACGTTTAGAACGCGCACCATACCAGAAGCTCATCTTACGCTTAGAGTTTAGGCGCTTAAGCTGGTCAAAGATATGTGAACGCATTGGCGCCATACCAGCACCACCACCTACGAATACCATTTCAGCGTCAGTGTCTTTGGCAAAGAATTCACCAAATGGACCAGAGATAGTTACTTTATCACCTTCTTTAAGTGACCAAATGTACGATGACATTTTACCACAAGGTAAGCTTAAATCTCTTGGTGGCGGCGTAGCGATACGCACGTTAAGCATGATGATGCCTTCTTCTTCTGGGTAGTTAGCCATTGAGTAAGCACGAATTGTTTCTTCGTCTACTTTTGACTCCAGCTTGAAGAAACCAAAATGGTTCCAGTCGCCACGGTACTCTTCTGGTACATCGAAATCAGCGTATTTAACGTGGTGCGCAGGGGCTTCAATTTGAATATAACCACCGGCACGGAACGGTACTGATTCACCATCAGGAATTTGTAGCTTAAGTTCTTTAATGAACGTTGCTTTGTTATCGTTAGAGATAACTTCACAATCCCATTTTTTAACACCGAAAATTGACTCTTCTAGTTCAATTTCCATGTCGTTTTTAACATTTACCTGACACGCTAAACGACAGCCTTCACGGGCTTCACCTTTAGAAATGTGATCAAGTTCTGTTGGTAGGATATCACCACCACCTTCTTTAATGTGTACACGACACTGACCACAAGAGCCACCGCCACCACATGCAGATGATACGAAGATACCTGATTCAGATAGCGCACCTAAAAGCTTGCTACCTGCTGATGTTTTAATGGCTTTATCTGGGTCGCCATTAATGCCGATGATGATGTCACCGCTTGCAACTAACTTAGATTTAGCACCAATGATGACTAAAACTAGTAGTACAACGATAGCGATGAAAACACCAACGCCTAAGAAAATCTCATAACTCATGATTTATCCTCGCTACCTATTAAAGTGAAATACCAGAGAATGACATAAAGCCAAGACCCATTAAACCAACTGTGATGAAGGTAATACCTAAACCACGTAGGCCATCTGGCACGTCTGAATATTTCATTTTTTCACGAATACCAGCAAGTAATGTAATTGCTAGCGCCCAACCTACACCAGAACCGATACCATAAACCACAGACTCGCCGAAGTTATAGTTACGCTCTACCATGAAAGATACCGCACCAAAGATTGCACAGTTAACTGTGATCAATGGTAGGAAGATACCTAACGCGTTATATAGTGCAGGGAAGAACTTATCTAATGCCATTTCAAGAATTTGTACTAGTGCTGCAATTACACCAATGAAAGTCAAGAAACGTAAGAAGCTAAGATCCGCTTCAGGATAACCAAGCCATTCTAATGCACCCGGTGCAAGAACCGCATGATAAACCAAGTTATTTACCGGTACAGAGATACCCAATACCACGATAACTGCCACACCTAGGCCGATAGACGTTGTTACTTTCTTTGATACAGCAAGGAAAGTACACATACCTAAGAAGAAGGCTAAAGCTAAGTTTTCAATGAAAACCGCTTTTACGAATAAACTAATATAATGTTCCACTATCTACCCCTTACCCTTTCGCTTCTACTTGGTCTTTCTTATAAGTACGAAGTACCCATATGAATAAACCAATGATGAAGAACGCACTAGGAGGTAAAATCAATAGACCCATAGGCTGATACCAACCGCCATCTTGTACAAGAGGGATGATTTCAGCACCAAACAATGTGCCTTTACCAAATAGTTCACGAATAAAGCCAACAGTAAGTAACACTACTGAGTAACCTAAGCCATTACCGATACCATCAAGGAACGACATAAGCGGCGGTGACTTCATCGCATACGCTTCTGCACGACCCATTACGATACAGTTAGTAATGATTAGACCAACGAATACCGACAACTCTTTAGCCGTAGCATAAGAGAAAGCCTGAAGTACTTGGTCAACAACGATTACTAGCGACGCAATGATGGTCATTTGCACGATGATACGCACTGATGACGGGATCTGGTTACGAATAATTGAGATAAAGAAGCTTGAGAATGCTGTTACCAAAGTCAACGCAATTGACATGATTAACGCATTTTTTAAGCTCGACGTTACCGCAAGCGCAGAACAAATACCAAGTACTTGTAACGCGATCGGGTTATTTGCCAGTACCGGTCCAAATAGGACCGACTTCATTTCTTTAGTATCAGCCATTATTTCAACGCTCCTTTACGCACTTTCTCAAGGAAAGGACCAAAGCCGTTTTCACCAGTCCAAAAATCAACTGCGTGATCAACACCGTTAGACGTTAAAGTTGCACCTGAAAGGCCATCAATTTGATGATCATTTTTAGCGCCACTTTTTACAACATCAACTGGTAACTCTTTACCACCCCATGTTGCTGTCCATTGTGGGTTTTGAATTTCACCACCTAGACCCGGTGTTTCATTGTGCTTATAAAAGTTAATATCTTTAACTGTTTCGCCATCGCTTTCTAGCGCTAAGAAACCATACATTACACCCCAAAGGCCGTAACCTTGGATTGGTAAAATGATAGCGTCTGTAGAACCGTCAGCTTTTTTCGAGATATAAACAGGTGACTCTTTAGTCATGCGCTGAATACCAGCGATGTCTTTGATGCCTTCTGCTTTTAATGCAAAACTAATTTTTTGGTCAAATTTGCTTTTTTCAAAGTCAAATGAGTTAGGGTCAGTTTCAACAAACTCACCTGTTTGCATGTTTACCACGCGCGCTTCGATTTTTGCGTTGAACGTATCAGAGATATTTTCAACAGCATCAATACCCGCTGCAGCTAAGATATTCTTTTGAATATCTTGCGTTTTGTTAGCTTGCTGTAAAGGGCGAAGCTGAACTGAAGCAAACGATACGATGATTGCGCACACTAAACATAGTGCAACAACAACGGTTAGCGTTTTGCCGATTGATTCGTTATTACTAGACATTACGTGCCAACCTCCGCTTGATATTAGCTTGCACTACAAAGTGATCAAATAATGGCGCAAATAAGTTAGCAAATAAAATCGCTAGCATCATACCTTCTGGGAAAGCAGGGTTTACTACGCGGATCATCACTACCATAAAGCCGATTAATGCACCGTATGCGAATTTTGCTTTGTCGGTAAAAGCAGCAGATACTGGATCTGTCGCCATGAAGAACATACCAAAAGCAAAACCACCTAGTACTAAGTGCCAATGCCAAGGCATTGCAAACACTGGGTTAGTCTCTGAGCCAATTGCATTTAATAAGAATGCAGTTGCAACCATACCCAAGAATACACCTAGCACGATACGCCAAGACGCAATTCGCACGTAGATTAAGAACAAGCCACCGATTAACAATGCAAGAGTCGATGTTTCACCTACTGAACCTTGAATGAAACCGTAAAACGCATTCCACCATAGCTCCATGTTGCTGTAATCTAGTGAACCAACAAACGCTTGACCTAGCATAGTTGCACCAGAGAACGAATCTACTGCTGTCCATACTGTGTCACCTGAAATTTGCGCTGGGTATGCGAAGAATAAGAACGCACGGCCCGCTAAAGCAGGGTTTAAGAAGTTACGGCCAGTACCACCAAAGATTTCTTTAGCAATAACAACACCGAATGTAATACCTAATGCAACCTGCCATAGTGGAATAGTTGCTGGTAGGATCAATGCAAATAATACAGAGGTTACGAAGAAGCCTTCGTTAACTTCATGCTTACGTACAGAGGCAAACAATACTTCCCAAAAACCACCTACCGCAAAGGTTACTGCGTAGATTGGTAAGAAGAAACATGCTCCGTAGAACATTTTTGCGCCCCATCCAGATTCAGCCGTTAATTCACCGCCAAATAACTGAAATAAACCTACTTGCCAAGAGTTTGCTAGTTCAAAACCTTGTGCTAAAGCACCCGCGGCCTGATGACCGATATTGAACATACCAAAAAACATCGCAGGGAATGTCGCCATCCACACTAAAATCATCATACGTTTTAGGTCGATGTTATCACGAACGTGTGTTTTGCCTTTATTTACATAACCCGGGGTATAAAAAATAGTTGCCGCTGCTTCATACAGTGCATACCACTTTTCATGTTTACCACCGGCTTCAAAATGCGGCTCGATATCTTCTAGAAATTTCTTTAAACCCATCTCTCTAGCCTTCCTTCTCGATCGTAGTCAAGCAATCGCGTAGGATTGAACCATACTCGTATTTACCTGGACAAACGAAGGTACATAACGCTAAATCTTCTTCATCAAGTTCAAGCGCACCTAAAGCAATAGCACCGTCTAAATCACGTGCAATTAAGTCACGTAATAAAAGCGTTGGTAAAATATCTAAAGGCATTACACGCTCATAGCTACCAATTGGTACCATGGCACGTTTTGAACCACCTGTTGACGTCGTCATTTTAAATAAACGACTCGGTGTAAGGTGAGATAAGAATGTACGTGTTACAGAGAATTTGTCTGTACCTGGAGCAATCCAACCAAACAATTCTTTTTCACGACCTTCAAGTAATACTGATACTTGAACATGGTAGCGACCTAAGAATGCTTGAGGACCTTGCGAAATAGCACCTGATAAAACAGAACCAGAAATAACACGGTTATCACCGTCTTCTAGCTCACCGGCAACTAAATCATCAAGCGCTGCACCTAGTTGAGTTTTCACTAAACGCGGGTTTTTAACACGAGGACCAGCAAGCGAAACCACACGATCAGTGCTAATTTCACCCGTTAGGAATAAGTGACCAAAGGCAATAACATCTTGGTAACCAATATGCCAAACTTGCTTGCTTGCAGAGACTGGGTCTAAGTGATGGATATGTGTGCCAACAAGGCCAGCCGGATGTACGCCACCAAACTCATGCACTTCTACTTGAGGGATTGATGAACTAGGTACTTGGCTACCTGCTTGTTTACAAACAAATACTTTACCGTCAGTTAAACGCGAAACCACAGCTAAACCCGCTTCAAATGCTTGCGCATTTTCAGCAATAATTACCGCAGGATCTGCAGCAAGAGGGTTAGTGTCGATTGCGGTCACAAAGATAGAGCTAGGATTTGCATCCACAGCCGCAACTTTGCTAAATGGGCGAGCACGAAGCGCCGTCCATTGACCTGACTGAATAAGTACTTCTTTGGCTTTTTCACGGTCGAGGCTCGAAAGTTGCTCAGCTGAGAAAGAGTCAAAGGTGATTTGCTCACTGCCATTTACTTCAATAACGACAGATTGCAGCACACGTTTTGCACCACGATTAATTTCTTTTACTGTACCAGCAGCTGGGGCAGTAAATAATACACCTGGGTTCTTTTTGTCTTCAAAAAGTACCTGGCCTTTTTTAACTTGGTCATCCACACGAACATGCATGGTTGGACGCATACCAATAAACTCTTCACCTAGCACAGCTACACGTTTGACGGCAGAGCCATCATGAATAACTTGCTGAGGTGCGCCCTCTATGGGTAAGTCCAGACCTTTTTTTATGTTGATCATACGCACTTGCACTACATTAACGGAAAGAAACTGAAAAATCGTACCAACCACGTCGCCTTTGTGACTACTCAAGCTAAATTCAAGATATCAAAGAACTACCTGTTTTAATCTCAAAACAAGCAACGCAGTTAAACTCCTCACATATATTGCCCGAATTTTAACATTAATCGTGACTACTATGCGAGTGTAAATATGAAATTTATACGACAGATGTGGTTATTTAGCTCAATCGCCGCATTTGAATAAAATTCAATATAGACCAAAGTGCTATTGCTCGCGAGCAAGGAGAGAAATTAAGCAAAAATACAGAAAAAAAGATTGATCATAAAAAAAGTCGCCGTAGCGACTTTTAAACAATCAATTGTTGATTAATCAATCAAATTGGCAATCGGAGCAACGGCATCAACCTCTTGCTCATAATCAACCGAGTCAATACCAAAACCAAATAAACGTAAAAACTCATTATGGTAACCCACATAATCCGTTAATTCGTCAATTGTTTCAGTAGTAACTGAGTCCCACACAGTCTGGATACGTGCTTGCACGTCATCTTCCAGTTCTTTGTAGTTTTGGAATAAATGACCGCCGTCATCAAAACGTGGAGAATCACCATATAAGTTCTCAGTGAATAACGCGTGAATTTGCTCAATCGTCCCTTCATAAGTGCCATCGGCTTTCATTACTTTGAATAAAGCAGAGATATAAAGTGGCATAATAGGTATAGCAGAGCTTGCTTGTGTTACTACTGCGTTAAGTGACGAAACGTATGCTTCACCATTTAATGACTTAGTCGACTCTTTAATAGCAACCGTTGCACGGTCTAAATCTTCTTTTGCTTTACCGATCGTCGCATGACCGTAAATTGGCCATGTCAGCTCTTTACCAATATAGGTATAAGCGGTAGTTTTGAAGTTGTCAGCTAGAACGCCTGCTTCTTTTAAAGCGTCTATCCACATTTCCCAATCTTCACCACCCATTACTTTGATGGTGTTATCGATATCTTCTTGGCTTGCCGCCTCGACAGTTATTTCATCTATTTCACGCTTTGACGTATTCAGGTTTTTCGTCGTCACAGAGTTGCCAATTGGCTTAAGCGTAGAAGAATATGTTTCACCTGTATTTGGATCAGTACGGCGCGGTGATGCCAAGCTGTAGATCACTAAATCAACTTTACCTAAATCAGCTTTGATTGTTTCAATCGTTTTTTGCTTGATTTCGTTTGAGAACGCATCGCCATTGATATTCTTAGACCAAAGCCCAGCTTCGTCGGCCGCATTTTGAAACGCTGCAGTGTTATACCAACCCGCAGAACCGGTTTTACGCTCAGTGCCTTCTTTTTCAAAAAAGATACCTAAGGTTTTAGCACCACCACCAAACGCAGCAGTAATGCGCGATGCAAGGCCATAACCTGTAGAAGCACCGATAACTAGTACATTTTTAGGCGCATTTTTTAGCTCGCCTTGTTGTTTTACATAGTTAATTTGTTCTTGTACGTGCTCTGCACAGCCTACTGGGTGGGCATTTGTACAGATGAAACCGCGAATTTTAGGCTTAATGACCATTGATCATCCTATATCTATCTCAATAAAAATTAGCGCTAGTTTAAAGGCTAATTGTAAAAATACAGGTCTGATGAGTGTTATGCCCAATCAAACCTGGCCGTTAATCTAATTTAGAACCACCCAAACAGGTAGGTGAATCAGCAACCTGACCACTTTGCTCACTAAATTCTTCAGGGGTAAAGGTATGAATTGCTAATGCATGAATATGATTTGCAAGCTCATTTTTTAATATTTCGTTAATTTGTCGATGGCGTTGCAATAAACGTTTGCCGCTAAACTCTTCGCTAACAACAATCACTTTAAAGTGCGACTCTTCACCGCGACTATGCATATGACTTTCATTAATGACATTAAGGTGCTTGCAAGCAATCGCGTCTGCTATTTTGCTTTGTATCTGCTGCTGCATTGACATATAAAGGGCCGATCCATAACTAATGAGGGCCATACTATAACAACTAAGTTTGTAAATTGGCTAGCTGGGTTTTGGTAAAATATACCTGAATGTCAAACTTATACGAGGGTGAGCTAACGTTGTTTGCTTTGCAATTGCGTGTTGGTAATCCCGCTGGCTGTCACCATGCATCACTAAACAACTGCCACTGTGAAGTAATAAATCAGTTACTTTATTACTGGCCTTATGTTTTAGTTTTAACACCCGCTCTGCACCTAAAGAGATACAGACAATCGTTGGCTTTGGTCCGAGTTCAATTTCATCATCACTGTGCCAACCCATAGTGTCATTGCCATCGCGGTAATAGTTGACCAACAAAGAATTAAACGGTTGTTGTAAATGGCGTTCCAATCGTTTTCGCATGGCTAATAACACCCTAGGCCAAGGCTCAACCACTAACTTACTGTGTGAGTAACCATATTCAACCAGGTTATCACTAATAAAACATTGCAACCGTGGGATTGGGCCTGTTCGCCCATAAACGGTGGTATTGGGTTGCTGCCAATTTAAATTTTGCTGCAGATGATAAAATAAATCGAGGCTTTTTTGTGCGCTCAATGCGCTTCTTTGATAAGAAAAGCCATTTGGTAACATATGGGGGTTGGCCTTTTGCCGTTGCATGTTAGAATTTACCTATCAATTGATTACCGATCATTAAACTATTATGACCACGCAAGCACAGCTCGGCGATACAACCTTTACTCTTGAACGTTTTCCGTTAGATCAAAAAAACCGCAGCTTACAAGCTTGGGATTCTGCTGACGAATATCTAATTGACTATGTTACTGAACATTATCCCGATTGTCGCTCTTTGCTGATCTTAAACGACAGCTTTGGTGCTTTGTCCTGTTATTTTAGCAAACAGCAGTTAACGGTTTGTTCAGTGAATGATTCATATATTAGCCACCAAGCTGCTGCTTACAATTTAGCTGAGAATAAAATTGCGACTACAGCTTTTAGTCAGCTTGATAGCTTATCTGCTTTGCCTGAGCAGGTTGATTTGGTGATTTTAAAAGTGCCACGCACATTAGCTTTTTTACAATACCAACTCTCAGAGCTCAGTGAAGTATTAGCCCCCGGCACAGCGGTAATCGGGGCAGCTAAAACCAAAGATGTACACAACTCGACGATTAAAGCATTTGAGCAGTTTATAGGTGAAACTAAAACCAGTTTAGCCGTTAAAAAATCGCGCCTTATTATTAGCCACGCAGAAGGTGGCTATAAAGCCGCAGATTTTCCTGTCAGTTGGCCACTTGAAGGCAGCGACTTTACCATTAGTAATCATGCCAATGTATTTTCTCGTGATTCTCTAGATATTGGTGCGCGGTTCTTTTTTAATTACTTACCACAAACCAGTAAAGCCAAAAGCATAATTGATCTAGGTTGTGGCAATGGTGTGGTGGGGTTAATGACGCTCGCGCGCTGTCCAAACGCTGAGGTCACCTTTGTAGATGAGTCCTATATGGCTGTTGAATCAGCACGGTTAAACATAGAACTCAATATGGAAGATAAGTTCGAACAGTGTTCATTTATTGAAAATGACTGTTTAACTGGGTTTGAGCGCGAAAGTGTAGATATGGTGCTATGTAATCCACCTTTCCACCAAGCACAAGCGGTGACCGATCACATTGCATGGCAAATGTTCAAACAAGCCAAAGGTACCTTAAAAAATGGCGGTGAATTACGTATTATTGGTAATCGCCACCTAGACTACCATGACAAACTAAAACGCATGTTTGGCAACTGTAAGTTACTTGGTTCAAATAAAAAATTTGTAGTATTAAGTGCGACTAAAAATAATGGGATGTTATAACCATGATGAAATACATTTTACCTAGCTGTGCTTTATTAGCACTGTCGGCCTGTACTAGCCAACCGAATCAAATGATCTTGAATCCGGTTTATCAGGGCGGCAAGCTCAGCTCTATTAGCCAAAGCTTAAATACGAGTGTGATTGATTTACGTGGTGATCCTGCCACTTTAAAATTAATTACTTCAGATAAAACGCAAACCATTGCCAGTCAAGGGCTAACAGAATCAATTAAAAGTGCCCTAGATAGCGCACTTAGCCGAAATGGCGCCAGTATTTCAAACTTAGCAACCACACGCTTTGAAGTTGATATTCATACCTTACAAGCTGTCGTGACAGAAAAGCTGGTTACCCACACTAGCGATGCAAAAATTGAACTTGGCGTACGGGTGATCCGTAGCAGCAGTAACTTTAGTAAAATCTACCGAGGTAATGCCAGCCTTGAAGGACCGCTTGGCCATGATCGAGCAAAAATTGAAGGTCAACTTAATAAGTTGACTGAGCAACTAATAACCCGCATGGTATCAGACCCTGAATTACTTGCATTTTTAGAAGGTTAATCATGAAACGTGTATTTTTATTAGCGGTTTTATTACTGTTGAGCCAACCATTGATAGCAGCAACCGAAGGACGCTTTGTTCAGAAAAACAATATGTTTCCTCGTGTAGAAATCACCACCACGATGGGGAAAATAGTCATTGAAATGGATCGCTCAAAAGCTCCTATCACCGTCAATAATTTTCTAACTTACGTTATGGATGGTAGCTACAAAGGCACTGTGTTTCATCGTGTAGAGCGTGATGTAGAAAACGATCGTGACTTTGTTATTCAAGGTGGTGGCTACGACAAGGAGTATGATGGTGTGTACGAAGGCGAACCAATCTTTAACGAAAGTGGCAATGGTTCAAAAAATGATATGTATAGTATTGCTATGGCCTACCAAGACCGCCAACCACATTCTGGCACTCGCCAGTTCTTCTTTAATATGGATGATAACGACCATCTAAACCCAGGCAAAGATTGGGGCTTTGCTGTTTTTGGCATGGTAATGGAAGGTTATGAGACGCTTGATAAAATCATGCAGGTCGAAACTGGATTTAACGAGAAAATTGGTTATGACTTCGTACCTAAAACTCCCGTTGTCATTTTAAATATGACGGTATTAGAGCCAACTCCATTATAATTATTAATAAAGAGAGCGAGTCGCTCTCTTTGCCATTGAAGGCGTTATGACTAAAAACTTGTCGATAGCAGAATATTTTTCTTACTTTAAAGATAAACGCCTTATTAATGTGTTTATCTTTGGCATGAGCAGTGGTTTTCCTTGGGTATTAATTGGCTCAGTAATGTCAGCTTGGCTCAAAGATGAAGGCTTAAGCCGTAGTATGATCGGATTATTCGGCATTGTTTTTGGTGCGTACAGTATAAACTTTTTATGGTCCCCTCTGGTTGACCGTATCAAACTTCCCCTGCTTTATAATTGGCTTGGTCAACGCCGTAGTTGGATACTGCTTTGCCAAAGCTTTATTTTACTTGGTGTGGTTTTATTGGCGGGACTCGATATCACCGCTCATTTAGGCGTCGCTGCTGCTTTATGTTTACTCATTGCTATCGCCTCCGCTACCCAAGATATCGCAATTGATGCGTTTCGTATTGATACCTTAGATGAAAACGAAAGCCACAAAGCGACCGCAGCCGCTGCTATGGCCACTTCAGGTTGGTGGAGCGGCTATGCGCTACTGGGCGCTATCCCCTTTTATATGGCGGATATGCCAAACATTGATTGGCCACAAGTGTATTACTTTTTAGCAATGATCATGCTGCTGCTAATGAGCTGCGTGTTTTGGGCAAAAGAGCCTAAATCAAATCGAGAAGCTGTGCACGCTGAGTTAGAGCGTATTTACCAACAAAAACTATCTCTTGGTAAGCAAACACAGTTAACTAAGCTGGCCGCATGGCTCGCGGTGACGGTGTTCGACCCATTTAAAACCTTCTTCGCCCGTAACGGGGTTAAAACTGCACTCGCCCTACTGGCCTTTATATTCTTATTTAAAATTGGCGAAGCATTTTTAGCCCGTATGTCGATTGTATTTTATAAAGAGGTTGGTTTTACTAATACACAAATAGCCAATTACTCAAAGCTGGGAACTGGTTTAATTACCATCGTGTTTGCATTTTTAGGCAGTATTTTTAATCATAAATACGGCATCGTAAAAGGGTTATTTATCAGTGGTGTGGCAATGGCGGCATCTAATCTAATGTTTTCATGGATAGCATTAGCCGGACCACAAGAGCATTTATATGCAATGGCGATTGTTGTAGACGGTTTTACTCAAGCATGGTCGTTAGTGGCTATGGTGGCATTTATATCAATGCTTTGCGATCGAGCATTTAGTGCAACACATTATGCATTGTTAGCATCATTAGGGAATTTAGGACGAACATTACTATCAAGTTATAGTGGTGTAGTGATTGATGATTGGCTTAGTGGTAATTGGTCGCTGTTCTTTATTTTAACTGCTTTAATGGTATTGCCATCATTGATATTTTTATATCTAATTCGTCACCGGTTGTATGCATTAGAAAGTAGCTATCACGGCAGTAAATAAAGTTTTGAAAAGGGAGAAAGTAATTAATGGGGGAATAAATTATTGATGAAAGCGCTTCCCTGCGCTTGCTAAAAAAACTAATTATTAGTCTTCTTTTAATAAGCCTAAACCTTCATACGGGTCGACTTCTAGCGCATCACAATAACGTAGAAATTCAATCACGTCTAAACGGCGCTCTTGGTTTTCAATTTTACCAATGAATGAATGCGGTGTACCAAGTACTTGAGCAAGGCTACGCATTGTATGACCTTTCTCATGACGCTTAGTTTTAAGCCATTTGGTTAGTTTTGAGTTTTCTTCAGAAGAAACTGTTTTACCCATCATAAAAAACATCTCCTACTAGATGATTTAAAGTTTAATTAATTAAGAGTGAAAGTTTGCCCGTCTCACTCTTGGATACATTATATACTATTCACAACCATGTGAAATAACTAATTTCTAGCAATTACCCGTTACGGGTAATTGCTATTATAGGCTATTAACTTTATTGTAAAACAAACATTAAAGTTAATAGTCTAATTTTAGTTCCTCTTTAATGTAACAAATAAATTATTGAAATGAACCCTTTTTACGATAAATTATTTTTAACTTTAAAATTAAATAGTTATGCTAATAAACTGTATAATCATTACAAAAGAGAGAGATTCATGTTCCGATTATTATTCCTAATGCCTATTGTACTTTGCTTAATTTGGTACTTTTTTCTTAAATACAACCAAGTCCCGATCAAACAAGGTAAAAAAGGCTTTATATACATTTTGGCATTTTCTGCACTGGTGTTAGGTTTTTTTGTTCTAATGATGAAAGTCACTCACGTGTCGTGAGTGACTAAAAATAAATCAATATTACGCTCTGCGGCGTTCACGTAACATCAATAAACAAGGTGTGAGTACTAAGGTTAGTATAGTCGCAAAGGTCAAGCCCCCCGCAACGGCAGTTGCTAATTGCACCCACCACTGCGTTGACGGTGCACCAAAATCAATTGTGCGATTAAATAAATCAATATTGATCTGTAATACCATCGGCATTAAGCCCAAAATAGTTGTTACCGTGGTTAATAACACTGGTCGTAAGCGCTGTGCTCCCGTCCTTAAAATGGCATCTTTTACCGCAAGTCCTTGTGTTCTGAGTACGTTATAAGTATCAATTAGTACAATATTATTATTAACAACAATACCGGCTAACGAAATAACCCCAATGCCTGACATAACAATACCAAACGGTTGCTGTAACACTAATAACCCTAAGAACACGCCAACAGTTGAAAACACCACCGCGCTTAAAATCAAAAAGGCCTGATAAAAACTATTAAACTGAGTGACTAAAATAATACCCATCACAAACAGCGCAACTAAAAAGGCATTTTTCAAGAAAGCTTCTGATTCATCTTGATCTTCGGTTTCACCACGAACTTTGATTTTAACTCTAGGATCTAAGCCTTGCTCTTTAAGCTGTGCTTGTAAGCGCGGTAACGCTTTAGCCAGTTGCTCACCTACTTTCATATCAGCGTTAATAGTCACTACTCGGTGAGCGTCAACTCGACGAATTGTATCGACTTTTGGCGCCGCATGGCGTTCAACAAAATAGCTAATCGGTACTTGCCCATGTATGGTTTTAACACGTAACGTTTCAAGACGGCTTAAGTCTCGTTTGTCATGTGGAAAGCGCACGCGAATATCAATTTCATCATCAACATCATCTGGGCGATACTCTCCCAGCTTTAATCCATTGGTAATTAACTGCACATTGGCACCGAGCATAGCGGCATCTGCGCCATAACGTGCGGCATCGGCTCGATTAAGTTTTAACTGCCATTCAATTCCCGGTTTTGAAGCGGTGTCGTCTACATTACGAAAAGCCCCATCGTTTTCAATGGCTTGGCGGATCACTTTAGCTTGTTGGTTGAGTATCTCAGGAAATTTTGAACTTAACTCTATACTCAGTGCTTTGCCGCCACCTGGGCCATTTTCATCCTTACGCATCTCAATCTCAACCCCAGCAAAGCTTGCTGTGATTTCATTAACTTGGGTAATAATGTCTTCAGCTGGCGGGCGTTCATGCCAATCTTTTAAATTTAATCGAAATGAACCTATTTGATCTTGCCCACCAGTGCGTGCATACAAGGTTTTAATACCCTCAACGGCCAAAATACGGGTTTCAATCTCCTTCATGATCACGTCTTTTTCATAAATAGACAAATCACTATACGAACGTACTTTAATATTTACCCCATTTGGCTCAACATCTGGGAAAAACTCAACCCCGAGTTTTGATGCTCCAAAGCCAATAAATACTAAAATTGAGAACACAATCGCCGCGAGTAAGGTCCACCATGGTTTATCAAGCGCCCTATCTAGTACACGCACATACCGCCCTGCAAAACCTTGCAGTTGAGTTAAATCACCAGATTCAGCAATCACTAAATCCTGCTTTTGCACTGGCGTTAAGGGTCTAATTTTTCCTATCATACCGCCAATTGTTGGTACAAAAACCAATGCCATTAGTAATGATGCTGATAGCGTCGCTATTAACGTAATTGGTAAGTACTTCATAAACTCACCCATCATTCCTGGCCAAAATATTAACGGTGCAAAAGCCGCAAGTGTCGTAGCCGTTGATGCAATAATTGGCCATGCCATACGCTCAGCAGCAATCTTATAAGCCTGCTTACGTGACTTGCCTTCACTCATTGCTCTATCAGCAAATTCTGTGACAACAATTGCACCATCTACCAACATCCCGACTGCCATGATCAGCGCAAATAGCACCACGATGTTGACGGTTAAGCCAAATAAAGAAATGACTAAAATACCCGTTAGAAATGAACCTGGGATCGCAATACCCACTAAAAAAGCAGTGCGAGCACCAAGGACTGCAACAATCACAATAACCACCAGCAATACCGCCGACAACACGTTATTTTGTAAGTCTGACAGCATCATTTCAACGTCTTTTGACATGTCACCGGTGTAATCAACACGAATATGCTCAGGCCATATTTTTTGCGCTTGCTTAACAACTTCTTTCACTTGCGCTACTGTGTCTATAATATTTTCCCCAGCACGCTTTTTAACTTCAAGAGACACGGCTTGACGGCCGTTGATACGTGCGATTGAGTTCGGATCTTTATAAGCGCGGCGAATTTTAGCAACATCCATAAAGCGCACGACTCGATCGCCTACCACTTTTACAGGTTGTTCCATTACATCTTGAATGGTTTCAAATACCGAAGGAATTTTTACAGCAAAGCGCCCTTTACCAGTATCCAAAGTACCCGCCGCAACTAAGCGGTTATTGTTAGAAAGTAGTTGAATAATATCGTTTGGTTCAAGCCCGTAGGAGATCATCGCTAGCGGATCGACCTCAATTTCCACCATATCTTCACGATCCCCCCCCACATCTACTTCCAATACGCTAGAGATGCTTTCGAGCTCGTCTTTTAAATTACGCGCAAGGGTTAATAAGCCTCGCTCTGGTGAGTCGCCTGAGAGTGTTAAAGTGATGGTGGGTTGCTCGTCTTCCATGAGTATTTCATGAACTTCTGGCTCTTCTGATTCAGAAGGGAGCTTTGCCTTGGCTAAACTGACTTTGTCACGCACATCGGCAAGCGCCTCTTTAGGATCCATGCCCGCCATAAACTCTAACGTAACAGAAGCATGGCCTTCACTGGCCACCGCGGTCATTTCTTTTACGCCCTCGATAGAACGCAATTCAATTTCCATGGGCCTTACAAGTAACCGTTCAGCATCTTCGGGTGATATACCATCATGAATGATGGATACGTAAATAAACGGAATCGTTACATCGGGATTCGCTTCTTTCGGAATATTTTGGTAGGTCACCCACCCTGATATCAATAATAAAATAAAAATCAGCAGTACTGTGCGCGTATGATTGAGCGAGGCTTCTATTAAATTTTTCATGCCGTTATTCGCCCGCTATAGTATCAGCTTCAACAAACACAGGTTCGACACTATCACCGACTCTAACAAAACCTTGCCCTAACGTGATCACATTTGCTGTTTCACCTAATCCCCACAACCACACTCCTTCAGCTGTCGATTTAGCAAGTCTCACATTTTTAAACTCGACACGATTTTCAGCGTTTATTACCTTAACTCCAATATTGCCTTCACTATCTAGTGCCATGTAGGCAGGACTTAGTAACATCGCTGGCGCGGAATCGAGGGAGATATCAAGTTGCGTTGAATAACCTGCTTTAAATTTCATTTCGGGATTGGCAAATGCAGCTTCGATACGAAACGTATTGGTGCTGTCGTCGGCGACAGAGGCAATATAACGCACTTTTCCTGGGTATGTTTTATCGTTTAAAACATGGGCGTGCACAGCTTGACCGACTTGCAAACCAGTAATTTCTTTTTGTGTCGCATCAGCACGAACCACTAAAGGATCAAGATCAACCAACTCTAAAATAGGATCGCCAATCGCAACATAATCACCGAGCTGTACAAGGCGTTTATTAATGATGCCACTAAAAGGCGCACGGATCTCGGTACGCTCCAATTGCAGTTCAAGCCCAGCTAAACGTGCTTTTCCTTGCGCTAATACCGCTTCGCTGCGCATAGTTTGCACCCGATCTTGCAATCCTTGATCTCTCAGTGACAACGCACCTTCATATTCTGCCGTATATTGCTTTAACAGTGCTGTGGCAGAGCCCAACTGTGCAACTAAATCAGATTTATCTAACTCAAGTATTAGTGCCCCTTGCTCAACAAACTGGCCTTCTTGCACATAAATTTTGTTAACTTCACCGGCTTGACGTGCACTCACACGGGCTAACTTATCTGGTTCTGATTTACCATAAAACGACAAGGTTTTCTTGATGTCTTGCGCGACTAATTTCACCACTTGCACTTTCGCTGTTTTCTCAAAAGTGCTTGAAGACTGCTCATTACTCGCATGACTTGATCCAGAGCCCATCCAAATACAAATAGCAACAACAATGATTATGGCGAGAATATAGGGTTTTTCTTCTAGTTGCTGGGCAAGCTTTTTCAACACAAAGTTTCCTTTTAGCTATCAATAATAAATGTGCATGATTGTGCAAATAATAGAGTACGTAGTAGTTTTAAGGCAATAAGATTAGAGTGTTATCTTTGGTATTAAATTTTAGTCAATAAAAAAGCCGCAACCTGCGGCTTTAATCAATATCTTTAAACGCTAAAACTAGCGCCACACCCGCAGGTAGTCGTTGCATTGGGGTTTGCAACAAAAAAGCGTGCGCCTTCAAGTCCTTCGGTATAATCTACTTCACCGTCAACTAAATATTGAATACTCATTGGGTCAACCACTAAGGTCACACCATTTTTAACAATTTCTAAATCGCCTGGATTTGCTTTTTCATCAAAAGTAAACCCATACTGGAAACCAGAGCAACCACCACCTGTGACATAAACACGCAGTTTTAAATTTGGATTCTCTTCTTCGTCGATTAACTGTTTAACACGAACAGCCGCTGCATCGCTGAACTTAATGGGTAATTCATCTGACATACCATAACCCTCTATACCTACATTATTGCGATTATCTAATACCCGAGTGTTTTAATCAAGTATAGGGATAAGTTTGCTTATAATAGTTAAGCTAATTTTTATATAGCCAGTTGTAAGCGATGTAAAATGGTGCACCTGTTATTTCTATACTATATTTATTTCTCAGGCTGAAATAAATCCACACGATACTCTGTTTCAATTAAGATGAGGGACCATCTTGGATAACCATTTAACGCTCCACTTTATTACATCTGAAATGCTGAATGCCCCAGTTATTTCGGCTCAGTATGATGGCTATCTTGTATTGGCCTCAATATTAACGGCCGTATTTGCATCTTATATTTCTTTTTTATTATCAGCGCGCATTAAAGGCTCACAATTAAAAGAAGAAACACGGCTATGGACAATCGTAGCATCTTGCTTTTTAGGTGGCGGAATTTGGGCTATGCACTTTATTGGCATGCTAGCCTATAAGCTCCCCATTCCAGTAGAGTACGATATCACAATAACGCTCGTGTCTATTTTTCCCAGTATTTTTGCCAGCTATATTGTTATGTCACCCACATTAGGGCGTTTTAATAATTTATGGCTCAGAAGTATACTCATGGGTCTAGGTATTGGCAGCATGCATTATATTGGCATGATGGCGATGCGCATGCCCGCCCACATGGCTTACGAACCCTGGTTATTTTCATTCTCTGTGTTGGTTGCTGTGGTGCTCTCAGGCCTGGCATTAAAAATAAACGAATTACGATTAAGCACCCATACTAAGCTTTATTGGGTAAACTTACTTGCAGCTTTGACCATGGGCACCGCTATCTCAGGCATGCATTACATAGGTATGATGTCTATGTATGTTTTTGCTGCACATCACACTACCTATATCACTAATGAAAATAGCGCTGAACTTGCCCAAGTTATCCTGTTTGTTCTGTTAGCACTGAGTTTATTTCTGGTTGGCGGGATGGAATTACGAGCCAGAAGCCTATTATCAGCAAAATTAAAAGCAGTACTAAATACAGTGCAAGATGCGGTCATCTGCTTTGATAAGCAAGGAAATATTGAGTTTGCAAATCCTGCCACAACCAGTATTTTTGGCTTTGAGCAGCACGAATTAATTGGTAAAAACATAGCCCCGTTGATACCACAAAAATATGCAACACAAACAACTCACTATAATGACGCTGAACAAGCAGGTAAAAGTCAATTATTACAAGGGCGAAACAACAAAGGGGCAGACTTTCCTATTACGGTCTCGATTAGTCCAATCAGAAAACACGCCAACCCCTCATTTGTCGCTACCATTAAAGATTTAACCAATATCCAAAATCAAGAAGCATTTACCCAAACCATTTTCGACACGTTACCAATTATGTTAGTCGTCAAAGAAGCTGAGCAACTGTCTTTTAGTCATATCAACAAAGCAGGTGAACAATTACTTGGGAAAACACGAGACGAACTTATTGGGCTCAGTGATTTTGATATATTTCCTGAGCAAGAGGCCGAATGTTTTACTGCGTCAGATCGATCAGTTTTAAGTTCCGGTGAAGGTATAACAATTGATGAGGAACCTATCACCATTGATGGCCAGACCCACTATTTACGCACGCGAAAAATGGCTATCAAAGATAGTCAGGGTAAAACAAAGTTTTTACTCGCAGTCGCTGAGGACATAACTGAACTGAGAGTTGCCAAGCTAGAACTTGAAAAGCTGCATCATCGTATGTCTATAGCAGCGAATGCGGCGCATATTGGCGTATGGGAGTGGAACTTTAAGACCAATGAACTGATCTGGGATGAGTGGATGTTCGCACTCTATGGCGTTGACAAGTCGGCTTTTACTAGTAACTACACTGAATGGGAAAAAAGAGTCCACCCAGATGATTTTAAAAATGTAATCAAAAATTTAAAAAGTGCGGTTGCCAATAAGGGGGAGTTCCATGCTGAGTTTCAAATTATGTTACCTAGTGGGGAAACACGTTACTTAAATGCTGACGGCCAGATCTATGGCGATTGTATGGTTGGAATTAATTTTGATATCTCAAAACGCGTGATTGCTGAAAATAAAATACTGCAATTAGCACAAACTGATCACCTTACCGGCCTCGCTAATCGCAATGCGTTATGTAAGTTTGCTGAGCACGCATTTGACTGCACAAAACGCACTGCCACTAAAGTCGCCTGTTTATATTTTGATTTAGACAAGTTTAAACCTATTAATGACACCCATGGCCACTTAATCGGTGACCTAGTTTTGGTTGAAATAGCGAAACGCTTAAGTGACATAGCCAGAAAAACCGATTGTATCGCCCGTATAGGTGGTGACGAATTTGTCATTCTCATCACTCACATTGAAGAAAACAACCAAGTTAAAACAGCATTGGCGCGATTTATTGCCGCGATTGAATTACCGATAATGTCATCACAAGGCAGTCTTTGTGTGGGGGCCAGTATCGGTTATGCTATTTACCCAGATGAAGGAGAAAGCTTAGATGAATTACTCAACAAAGCTGATGCCAGAATGTACAACCATAAACGCGCCAAGGATGTGAAACAACAAGTTATTATCAACCAGTGAGCTCCTAATAATGAATGAGAACCTACGAATTTTGGCCGTGACACACACTCCTTTATATTTTTACTACTTAGCCAATTGTACGCTACACAATCACCCAACTACTTGGTATCAATTTGATTTAAGTTAAACTATTGATGAAAATCAAAAGGACTTACTGTGACACTTTTGCTAAACTGCGCGCTGGAATAGGTGGCGAGGAACAAAGCATGTGGCTTGAAACGCTTAGGCGTCGCTTGGCAAAGCCAAAAACATCGGTGCAATTGTGCTTACTTGGCGTAAGTGCTGGATTAATTGCGGCGTTTTTGATCATTCTATTTCGCCTCACAATTCTATTTTTTCAAGGCTTATTCCTTGATAACCCTGACGATTTTACCACCTTACCGCCTCTAGAACGGGTGTTAATGCCTATTATTGCAGCCTTTTTAATTGCTCTGTTTGCGGCTTTCACTGGTTTTAAACATTATCGATTAGGTATTCCTTTCGTTATTCACCGCATTAAAAGTCACTATGGGCAAATGCCGTTGTATAACACCGTTAATCAATTTGTCGGCGGTGCATTAGCATTGATCAGTGGTTTTTCTGTCGGCCGTGAAGGCCCTTCCGTCCATATGGGCGCAACCGGCGCTAGTATCTTAGCTGACAAACTGCATTTACCTTACAACGCTATGCGAACCCTCAGTGGTTGTGGGGTTGCAGCAGGCATTGCAGCGTCCTTTAATACCCCATTAGCGGCGGTAATTTTTGTCATGGAAGTCGTGATGCGTGAGTACAAAGTGCATATCTTTGTGCCTATTATGCTTGCTGCGGTTACCGGTGCTTTAGCTACTCAATTTGTTTTTGGTAATGCCTCTGAATTAGAACTCATCACCATCACCACTTTAAGTGGTTGGCACTATCCATTTTTAGTCCTATTTGGTATTGCACTGGGCGCTGTTGCTTATGCGTTTAACCAAAATTTAATGCTGATCATCCGCACCTTTAAACCTTTAAGCATGTTTCCACGGCTGTTATTGGCAGGCCTTATCGCTGGCGGCATCGCTTATTTAGTTCCCCAAGCAATGGGGTCTGGGATGAGTGCAATAACGCTCGCCGTAGAAACCCCAGAAGATGTACAACTGCTCACCACCATTTTAATCGCTAAATTACTCGCCACCTTATTCGCTATTGGGCTAGGTATTCCCGGTGGCATTATTGGCCCAGTGATCGGGCTCGGCGTATTAATGGGCACCTTAATGGCGTTTTTTGCGCAATTTATTAGTCCTGGTGTTGATATAGCAGGCACGTACAGCGTATTAGGCATGGCAGGGTTACTTGCCGCCACCCTACACGCGCCACTTGCCGCTTTAACCACGGTGATGGAGCTAACTTCAAGCCAAGAAATTATCGTCCCAGCAATGCTGGTTATTACAACGGCCTATGTGACCGCCTTACAAATATTTGGCAATCGCTCGATATTTTTACAGCAACTTGATTTTCAAGGCTTAAGTTATCAAGTTTCTCCAGCCACCGAAGCCCTACAAAAAGTAGGGGTTATGGACGAAATGGATGAAAACTTTAAGCTACTGTATTCAGATGATAAACAACAAATCGAAAGTACCTTAAATGCGGTGGATAGCCAAACCCCGCTGATTGTTTATGATGCTGAAAATGGCTACCGGCTTGCGGAGTATGATTTAAGTTTAATGTCGGATCAAAACATTGCTATTAACTATATCTGCCTGCAAGGGATCAGCAGCCAAGCAACCCTTGCCGATGCATTTGAGGTATTAAAAGATAAACGCAGTGGCGCTGTGTATATCTATAACTTACTCGATAATCAACAAATTATGGGAATTATGCGCTGGGATCAGATCCGCCATATCCTCACCATACGTAATAGCTTACTTTAACTAACCCAATAGAGAACATTATGAGCGCGCTACTAGTCTACAAAGCCCTACATATCTTTTTTATGATTGCCTGGTTTGCTGGCATTTTCTACCTGCCAAGACTGTTTGTTTATCATGCTATGAGCGAAGAGAAGTCATGTAATTCAATGCTTAAAGTCATGGAACGCCGCTTACTGTATTTTGTTACTCCGTTTGCCATATTAACCGCGGTATTTGGTGTATTAACCATTATGGAATACGGCCGTGAGTGGTTCAAACACAGCATGTGGCTGCACTACAAACTGGTATTAGTGATTATTTTATACCTATACCACGGCTTTTGTTTTAAGTTGCTGGCTGATTTTAAACACGACCGTAATACTCGAAGTCACCGTTTTTACCGTATTTTTAATGAGTTACCAGTATTGCTATTGTTAGTCATCATATTTTTAGCCGTAACTAAACCTAGTTTATAAAAAATTTGCTGTATGCCCAAACCACCTCAAAATGTAGAAACTCGCTTCTTGAAGTGGTTTGGGTATAATATCGCGCGATTGCGTGCCCATCGTTGATGGTTGATCGCGCCCCTTTTCAATGTGATAGGAATAACCCCAATGTTAAGTTTCCAAGGTGAAAATATTCTTTCTGTCAATCAGCTCGACCGCGACTGTATTGAACGTATTTTTGCAGTAGCCAAAAAAATGGAGCCGTATGCTAAAAAGCAAAAGCGCACCAATGTGTTAGAAGGCGCGATCTTAGCAAACTTATTCTTTGAGCCAAGTACCCGTACCCGCGTAAGCTTTGGTACAGCGTTTAATTTATTAGGCGGCCTCGTCCGTGAAACCACCGGCATGCAAAGCTCAGCACTCGCCAAAGGCGAATCGTTATACGATACCGCCCGGGTTATTTCAGCTTACGCAGATGCAGTCGCAATGCGCCACCCTGATGCAGGCTCAGTGGCCGAATTTGCCACTGGCTGTTCAGTACCTGTGATCAACGGTGGTGATGGCCCAAACGAGCACCCAACTCAGGCCTTGCTTGATTTGTTAACCATTGAACGTGAACTCAACCGTTTTGAGCAAGGTATTGACGGCATGCATATCGCCCTAGTTGGTGATTTAAAATATGGTCGTACGGTGCATTCACTATCAAAATTATTATGTCATTATAAAGACATCAAATTTTCAATGGTGGCACCAGATGGCTTACAAATGCCAAGCTATATTTTGGACGCCGTTGATAATGCAGGCCATAAAATTGAAATCGTCGATAAAATGGAAGGTAACTTAGCTGCCGATATCGTCTATCAAACCCGCATTCAAGAAGAGCGCTTTCCATCACAGGAAGAAGCGAATAAATACCGTGGCGGTTTTCGGATCAGCCAATCAATTTACAACGCCCACTGCAAACCAAACTCCGTGTTAATGCATCCATTGCCGCGCGACAGCCGCATGGAAGCCAATGAACTCGATAACGATTTAAATAGTAACGATAACTTAGCTATCTTCCGCCAAGTACAAAATGGCGTGTTAATTCGCATGGCACTATTTGCATTGACCTTAGATGTTGCCGACAAAGTTGAGCAATATGAAGTTGCTGTGCCATGGTTTAGCCGTAAACGCGATAGTTAATCTACCAGTACAACTAATAGGATTTTTCATGACAATTAGCCAAGATTTATTTGCCCGCGCCCAAGCGTCTATCCCTGGTGGCGTAAACTCACCAGTACGTGCCTTTAATGGTGTTGGCGGTACGCCGCTGTTTATAACTAAAGCGCAAGGCCCATTTACCTTTGATGCCGATGGCAATCGTTACATTGATTATGTAGGCTCATGGGGCCCGATGATCATGGGCCATAATCACCCAGCCATTAAACAAGCGGTACTTGATGCGGTAGAAAATGGCCTTAGTTATGGTGCCCCCACTGAAACTGAAATTTTCATGGCTGAAAAAGTAAAACAGCTTGTGCCATCAATTGAAAAAGTACGCATGGTAAGCTCAGGCACTGAAGCCACCATGAGTGCGATCCGTTTAGCGCGTGGTTTTACCGGCCGTGACAAAATACTTAAATTTGAAGGCTGTTACCACGGTCACGCAGATTCATTGTTAGTAAAAGCCGGTTCGGGCGCATTAACAATGGGTGTACCAAACTCACCGGGTATTCCGGAAGATTTTGCTAAACACACCTTAACAGTGTCGTTTAACAACCTTGATGAAGTAAAAGCTATTTTCGCCAAGTACGCCGACGAAATCGCCTGTATTATCGTAGAGCCTGTAGCCGGTAACATGAACTGTATCCCGCCGGTTCCTGGCTTTTTAGAAGGCCTGCGCGCGGTATGTGATGAGTACAAATCAGTGCTTATTTTTGACGAAGTCATGACCGGCTTTCGCGTAGCACTAGGTGGCGCACAAGCTTACTACAATATCACTCCTGACTTAACTTGTTTAGGTAAAGTCATTGGTGGTGGTATGCCTGTCGGTGCTTTTGGTGGTAAAACTGAGATCATGGATTACATTGCGCCAGTCGGCCCTGTTTACCAAGCTGGTACATTGTCTGGTAACCCAATCGCTATGGCCGCAGGCTTAAAAGCACTTGAACTTTTATGTGTTGATGGCCTACACGCTGAGCTTGAAGCAAAAAGCAAAGCAATTTGTGAGGGCTTTGAAGCCGCGGCTAAAAAAGCGGGTATCCCACTGACCACAAACTACGCCGGTGGCATGTATGGTTTCTTCTTTACTGAACAAGAAAAAGTAACCACTTACCAACAAGCTACTCAATGTGATTTAGAGCGCTTTAAAAAGTTCTTCCACTTAATGCTTGAAGAGGGCGTGTACTTAGCACCTTCAGCGTTTGAAGCGGGCTTTGTTTGCTCTGAGCACTCAGAACAAGAAATCGCCGATACCATCGCCGCCGCCGAGCGTGCGTTCGCTAAGCTTTAAGTTTTAATTTTAAGTGATAAAAAAGCCCGTAAGGGCTTTTTTTTGCTTCAGCTCTCATATCAATGAATGATATTACCAAGGTATGCGGTCTTAGTAATAAGTATTAACAACTAAGCCATCAAGAGAGCTCTATGTCAGGATTAAGACGCATAACTTCCCCCGCTATCAATTTGATGGCAAACCTCAAATATAAAACCAAAATTAGTTTAGTGTTTGGTATTTTATTAGTGCCTTTAAGCGTTAGTTTATTTTTTTTATTGTCTTTGCTTACTAATAATATTGAAGTATCGCAATCTAAACGCCATGGCTTGCATAGCTACAGTGCTGTACTTGATAACTATTTAAATTCACGTACAGATAATAATGCCGCTATCGCTCGCTCCTACGGCTATTCGGTTACAGATGCTCAATCGAACGAGGCATTAGAACACATATCTACAGCTTCAAAGTTAGCCCTTGACGAGCAGTTAGCGAGCGCCTATTTAAATCGTACATTAGTCTCACCGCTGCCCGCCTTAATTTCGCAACTACATCAAATAAAGCAAAGTGCCGACACCGTACTAGAGCGCCAATCGTTTACTCCTGCAACATTTATTAGTTTATCTAACCTATCGAAATCATTACCACAATATTTAGCAAATGTTCGCACCACCTTACAAGTTGCGACAGATGCCAACAAACAAGTCGGCGCAAAAATTACACCACAACTCAGTAAGCTTGAGCAGAGTATTATTAATTTTAAAACAGCTATAGATAAGAGAATACTTGAACCTGATGAGCTGGCACTGACCCAAGCTGAATTCACACAATTACATACCGAGGTTATCAACGATACCCGTCACTTGATTGCTGCAAGTGTGCCAATGTTAGAACAGCTAATTAGTGAAAAGTTACAACAACAGCAATGGATCAGAAACACAGTACTGCTTGCTTCTTTATTTAGCTTGCTCAGCGCTTGTTACCTATTAATTGGTTTCTACTTTGCGGTGGTTGACGGTATCACTCGCTTCGCTAACGCAGCAGAGCATGCTGCAAATGGTAATTTAAATGCCAAGTTAGACACTATTGGCAGTGATGAAATGAGCATAATCACTACTCGATATAATGCCTTACTGAACGCATTTAAAGGTTTCTTGGCACAGGTTAATCAAACAACATTCGATTTAAGTAGCGCAATAATTTCTCTTGAACAAGCAAGCCATCAAACAAACCTTGATGTCGGTGAGCAACAAAATCGCGTCAATACCATTCACAGCGCCTTGAGTGAAATGGCTGACAGCGCACATACGGTCGAAGACGCTGCAAACCAAGCCATGCTGATTGCGCAAACAGCGGCAGATCACGTCTTAGAAAGCTCACATAACACCATGGAACTTGCTGAGTTTATGCACGATCTACAAGTTGAATTCAGTGACAATCAACATGCTTTAGATCGCCTAGCCAAAGACAGTCAAAATATAAGTAAAGTCAGTAAAGGGATCAGTGAAATAGCGGATCAAACTAACTTATTAGCACTTAATGCAGCTATTGAGGCTGCACGTGCGGGCGAACAAGGTCGTGGTTTTGCTGTGGTAGCGGATGAAGTAAGAACCTTAGCTCAGCGGACTCAACTACAAACTCAAGAAATTCATCAAATCATCAGTTCTTTGCAACATGCCTCTGACGATACACAGCAGAAAATGCGCTCAAGTGTTGATAAAATGGTGCATTGCGTACAGTCAGCTAACAATACAAATAGCGTGCTGCAAAATGCGCAACAGAGTATGCAAGAAATAACATTACAAGGTAAGTTAATAGCTCAGCGGGTACAATCACAATCCATTGCCACCAGCCAAGTTTTAAAAGATTCGCAACAGATCAGTACGTTAGCAATAAAAGCACAAAACTCCGCGCATTCAAGCTCTGTAGATACAAAGACAATCAGCCAGCTGTCTGAGCAACTAAGCAGTGCGATGCAATTTTTTAAACCTTGATCAGCTTACTTGCTAAACAAACGCAGCAACCTAGGTTGCTGCGTTTGTTTATAAGTCACTTCAATACACTTAACGCTGACAACTAGGTCTTGGCTCAAACTCACTAACTCGCAATGGGAGTTGAATGACCTTACCACAGCCCGGAGGTGCTTGTTTACCCGTCTGTTCATTAACAAATGCCCAGCGGATCGAGGGCGGACGAGTATCAGCAATAGACTCTGGATTAAGTGGTTTAAGATAGCGAATATAGGTTTCTAGTGCACCAACACTGCCTGTTAATCCAGTGCTTTTGTTATCATCACGGCCAAGCCATGCGACAGTTACCGTATTTTGATCAAAACCTGCATACCAACTATCACGTAAATCATTACTAGTGCCGGTTTTACCCGCCAATTGAATTGATGGAAAATGGGCATTTAAGCGTTTTGCAGTACCATCTTTTGTAACCCGTTTCATCGCATATTTTGTCATGTATAGCGCGTCTTTATCAAAGCGCGGCTGCGAGCTGATATTATGCTGATAGAGCACCTTTCCGACTGAATCCGTTAACGCTGAAATTGATGTCAATTGGCGATACTCACCATCTGCCGCCAATGTGGTATAAAGCTGAGCGACTTCAAAACTCGACATTTCAAGCGCCCCAAGTAGTAATGATGGGTAATGACGAATATGACCTTTTGCACCGAGCTTGGTAAGCGTATCAGCCACTTTATCGACTCCAACATCTAGGCCTAGATTCACCGCTGGTATATTGATGCTGTTACTAAAAGCTCTATACAGCGGCATCATACCGCGATATTGATGGTCAAAATTTTCAGGCTGCCACACTTTGCCCTGTTCATTAGTTACTTGCACTGGTGAATCATCCAAGAGCGTTGCTAAGTTATAGTGGGGTAACCCCAACGCCGTTAAATACACCGCAGGTTTTACTAACGAGCCAATGTTTCGTTTTGTATCTAATACTCGATTAAACCCTAAGAAACGTGGATCACGCCCTGCAACTAAAGCTGATACCCCGCCCTTCTCTACATTAACTGAGATCATTGCCGCTTCAAGCTGCTCCGTAGCAGCACGTTTTTCGAGATACGGCAGGCTTTTTTCAATGGCTTCTTCCATTGCTGTTTGTTTTTGTAAGTCAAAATACGTAAACACGCGCACGCCAGCATCAAGTACTTCTTGATCAGGTAGTAATTTTTTCAGCTCACGATCCACCAGCTCTAAATAACCAGGGTATGATTTAGGCAAGCTATCCTTCATTGGTGCAATGTCGATTGGCCGTTTTAAAGCAGCACGGTATTCGCGGGTATCAATCAATTTATTATCAACCATTAACCGTAATACTAAATCACGACGTTCCATAGTGCGCTCAGGGTAACGGCGAGGATTATAGTATGAAGGTCCTTTCACCATAGCAACAAGTAGCGCTATTTGATCGTACTCTAGCTCATCGACCGGTTTAGAAAAATAAAATTCAGACGCCAAGCCCATACCATGCACACCTTGGTTATACGATTGACCAAGATACACCTCATTTAGGTAGGCTTCTAATATTTGATCTTTTGAATAACGATAATCTAAAATTAACGCGATCAATGCTTCATTAAATTTGCGTATCAGCGTGCGGTCTCGCGTTAAATAAATATTTTTTGCCAACTGCTGAGTTAACGTACTGCCACCCTGAACAGTGCGCCCTGCTTTTATATTGCTATATAAAGCACGCATGATCGAAAATACGGATACACCGTGGTGTTGATAAAAGTTCTGATCTTCAACCACTAAAAGTGTATCTGTAAGCATAGGTGGAAACTTATCCAGTGGTACAAATTCACGGTCTTGTTTTGAATCATTACCAATCCGAGCAATTTGTACGGGCTCCAAGCGAGCGCTATTTAAGCGTCTGCCAAACTTATCTTTAATGCTGGCAAGTTTTTGACCCGCAAAACGCAGCTCAATAACTTGTGCTTGTTCTAAACCATCATAAAACTCAAATTCGCGGCGGAAAATTTTAATGCTATCGTCTGCTTTTACATATTGCCCGGTTCGGCTGAGTTTATTCACCGAGCTATAATTTAACCTATCAAGCTCCCACACGACTTCTTGACTAGATAAAAATTGCCCAGGGTAAAAGCCCATTGCCCTAGCATAAACTTGTGCAGGTAGCTGCCATTTATTGCCTTCAAATTGGCGGGTGATTTTTGCATCGAGGTAAATTAAATATAACGCCATAGCAATTATGCCAGCTAAGCTGAGTTTCCAAAAAATAGACCAAAGCTGACGACCGATACCACGTTTTTTTATATTTTTTGTCGGCGTTTTTTTAGTCGGTGTTTTTTTCACTGACTTAGATGCTGTACTTGACGCTTTTTTTGTTGGGCGCTTTGGTGGAGTTTTACTAGAGCGAGGATCTTTTTTATCAGCCATTGACGTTGCTATTTAGTTCCAGAAGTTAATTTTACAGGTGCTATAAGCGCAATACTAACACCAGTAAAATTAACAGTCACTGAAACTTAGCGTGTACACAGCCATAGTGAATGAACCATTGCCGGAATAAAAAAGATAAAACACAAGATAATATTAATAATCAGATCTTTACCAACTCCAGCTTTTAAGAATACGGCCACCGGAGGTAAAAATATCGACAGAATGATCAAAAGTAATTTGTTATCCATAGCTAGCCTTTTATTTGTAGTTAATGTCATTTAAAGAGTAGACACTAAATCCTTATTTTCCTACCCGAATACGCTGAGTTTTATCAATAACTTTTTATTGCAAACACAAAAAAAGTCCTAATCGAAATTAGGACTTTGTTCTGAACACACAATGATTTTTAAATTATTCGCTTAGTTACTACGTACTGAAACAAACTCAGGGTAGGCATCGATACCACAATCGTGCTGATCCATACCGTTTAACTCTTCTTCTTCTGTTACACGGATACCCATGGTTTTCTTAAGGATAGTCCACACAATAAGTGAAGCGATAAACACGAAGCCTAAGATACATACTAAGCCAATTAATTGAGTAACAAATGAAGCATCGGCATTTGATACTGGCACTAAGATAATCCCCAAGATACCGCACACACCGTGCACTGAAATGGCACCAACTGGATCATCAATTTTAATTTTGTCTAGCGCAACAATACTAAATACAACGAGTGAGCCACCTAAAATACCCAGTAAACACGCAAGTAATGGTGATGGTGATAATGGGTCAGCGGTAATCACTACTAAGCCTGCAAGTGCACCATTTAGTACCATAGTTAAATCAGCTTTACCCCATAACACTTTACATACAAACAGTGCTGCAATTGCACCTGTTGCCGCAGCAGCGTTGGTGTTAAGTAGGATTTTACCTACCGCAGTGGCATTTTCAGCATCAGAAATAAGTAGTTGCGAACCACCATTAAAGCCAAACCAACCCATCCACAGAATAAAAGTACCTAGTGTAGCAAGTGGTAAGTTAGAGCCAGGAATTGGGTAGATTTCACCATTTTTACCGTATTTACCTTTACGCGCACCTAACATTAATACACCAGCTAGTGCAGCCGCGGCGCCAGTACCGTGAACAATGGCTGAACCAGCAAAATCAACAAAGCCCATTTCAGATAAGAAGCCACCGCCCCAAGTCCAATAGCCTTCAATTGGGTAAATAATGCCAGTTAGTACGATTGCAAAGGCAAGGAAAGCCCACAACTTCATACGTTCAGCAACGGCGCCCGATACAATCGACATAGCCGTTGCAACGAATACCACTTGGAAGAAGAAATCAGACTCTAATGAATGATCAGCATCTCCAGCTTGAGTGCCAATAAGTGTTCCAAACGATGGGATTAATCCGCCTTCGGCATTGTCTACATACATGATGTTGTAGCCAACTAATAAAAACATGGTACACGCAATAGCATAAAGCGCCACGTTCTTAGTTAAGATCTCTGTGGTATTTTTTGAACGGACTAAGCCCGCTTCTAACATGGCGAAACCTGCCGCCATCCACATAACTAAAATACCTGATATTAAGAAATAAAATGTATCTAACGAAAACTTCAGTTCTATTATTGTGTTTTCCATAAAGCCCCCTTAAATTGCTTCTTCGTCTAATTCGCCCGTTCGAATACGGACAATTTGATCTAAGTCGTAAACGAAAATCTTACCGTCGCCAATTTTGCCTGTTGAAGCAATTTTGGTAATGGTCTCAACGACCCTTTGACAATTTTCGGTACGAGTAGCAATTTCAAGTTTGATTTTAGGAATAAAATCGACTTGATATTCAGCTCCACGGTACAACTCTGTGTGACCGCGTTGACGACCAAAACCTTTGACGTCAACAACCGTCATCCCCTCAATGCCTAAATCAGCCAGTGCTTCACGCACATCATCTAGTTTGAATGGCTTTATTATTGCACTAATCATTTTCATAGTGGCCCCCTTCGGACGCTTATTGTTATCCTGTTTGCTAAGATAATCCAACCTTTGTGCCACTATTTTAAATAAATAAAAAACAATAACTTAAACAAGTAAAATAAATCCACCCCACAAAAAATGCACCACGAAGGTGCATTTTTTTAACATCTTTACTGTCGTGGTGCAGCTCGCTAATTTTGCTTTACAACACAGTCACGATTTCGCTCTTTTGCTTGATACAAGGCTTTATCCGCCGAGCGCATAGCGCTGGTTAACGTCACATTTTGAAATTTAGTTAAACCAATACTTACCGTTATCGCAAATGCTTGACCATTTATCACAAATTCATACTCTGACAACCTGACTCTAAATGCATCTAGCAGCGGGTATGCTTGATCTAACCCCACATCAGTTAACACGATTGCAAATTCTTCACCACCAACCCGTGCAACAGTGAAATCTTGAAACGAACTCCGTAATAATGATGCCACCTGTTTTAGCGCTTGATCCCCTGCTTCATGACCAAACTTATCATTAATCGCTTTAAAAAAATCAATATCAAGTAATGCTAAGCAATTAGTGCGAGAGGTTTCTTTTAACAGTTTTTCAGCAAATTGATAAAAATAACGACGATTATAAAGGTTGGTTAAATCATCGCGAAACGCACTTTCTTTGATATCAGCAATAAGTGCAAGTTGCTCCATAGTTTGCAACACACGGCAATGAAACTCTTCATTCATAAAGGGTTTTGTTAAAAAGTCATTCGCACCAAATTTGATAAACCGCGCAGATAAACCATGCTTACCAGCACCAGATAAGCCTATAATAGCGAGATCATCACGGCCGCGAATATTTCGCACAGCTTTAACTAGCTCAAAACCATCCATGGTCGGCATTGCGTAATCGGTCAAAAGTAACTTGATCTCTGGATCATTTTTAATAATCTGTAATGCTTGCTTACCATCATGGGCATCTTGCACATCAAATAACTGTTTTTCGAGCATTTGCCTCATAAGTGAGCGACTCAATAACGAGTCATCAGCGATCAACGCCTTACACCCTTGATTACGCAATAACTGTGACACTAATTTAATAGCATAATGATAAGAATCACGATTATCTTTGATCACATAATCAACCACACCCAGCTCTAATATCTGCTGGCGTTTATATTCATCAATGGTAGATGTAAGCACAACTGTAGGAATAGCGTGCTCTAAGGTGTATTTTACTACTTGGCCATCCATTGCATCAGGCAGGGTTAAATCAACTAACGCAAGTGTGTATTGGTGTTTTGCAATAAACTCCTTGCCCTGTGCAAGTGACCAAGCAAAGTCAATCGCTACATCAAGATAATGAGCGGATAAGTGCCGTAATACTTGCTGGACAACTTTACTATCTTCAACTACTAACACTCTTTGCATATATCTTCTCAACACTTCAGCGGAACAATGCCGATAAAAATTATTTACGAATAAAAAATAAAAATAAGAACTAAGTATGGAATATACTTTATTATTGCTTTAAGCAAAATATCCTACCGCAAATATACGCATAAAAGCATAGTAGTTCCCTTTAGGATAATATTATTGTCTACCTCTTACCGACTAATATTGGCGTCTAGTCTCATTCCCTTTGTTATTTACCTAGAAATTATCTTTAATAGGTTAACAATTATCTAAAGGATAAACCATGAAGCTTATCAGTATCATTAGTTTCTCACTAGCTGTACTTACTTTAACTGTCAGTACAACCAGTTACGCAGAAAACCAACGTCGCATTGATGTCGACAGCAAAGTTGTCACCGAACATAAAGCGCGTATCAATGGGGAGCGCTTTACTTATACAGCAACCACAGGCACACAACCTGTATGGGATGATAACGGTGATGCTGTAGCTACATTACAATACACTTACTATGAACGTGATAAAGTTGATGATCGCACTAAACGCCCATTACTGATCTCATTCAATGGGGGACCGGGATCGGCCTCAGTATGGATGCACATTGCTTATACTGGCCCACGGGTGTTAAAAATTGATGACGAAGGCTACCCTATTCAGCCTTACGGTATAAAGGACAATCCTTATTCAGTACTTGATGTTGCCGATATTGTTTATGTTAACCCAGTCAATACCGGCTATTCACGCGTTCTTGAAAACGACAAAGGCGAACTACCAAGCAAAGAAGCACAGCAAAAAATGTTTTTTGGTGTTAATGCTGATATTAAATATTTAGCCGAGTGGTTAAACACTTTTGTATCACGCAACGAACGCTGGCGCTCGCCTAAATTTTTAATTGGTGAAAGCTACGGCACAACCCGTGTTTCAGGCCTTGCTCATGAGCTACAAAATCGCCAATGGATGTACATAAATGGTGTGGTGTTAGTCTCTCCAACAGAGATTGGTATTAAACGTGAAGGCCCAGTGGAAGCGGCGAACCGCTTACCTTACTTTGCCGCAACCGCTTGGTACCACAAAGCACTCAGCCCTGCACTGCAAGCAAAAGATTTAGACGAATTACTGCCTGAAGTGGAAGAGTTTACCGTTAATAAATTACTGCCTGCTATCGCAAAAGGGGGATTTATTGCTGCTGAGGAAAAACAAGCCATCATCAAACAAATGGCTTTATATGCGGGTGTGTCAGAAAAGTTTGTAGCGCAAAACAACCTCGACATTCCAAATAACTTTTTCTGGAAAGAGTTACTGCGTGAACGCGGCCAAACAGTAGGTCGTTTAGACTCTCGCTACTTAGGTATTGATAAGCGTGATGCGGGTGAATCTCCTGACTATTGGGCGGAACTTACATCATGGCTGCACTCTTTTACACCGGCAATCAATCACTATTTACGTGATGAATTAAACTATAAAACAGATGTTAAATATAACTTGTTTGGTAATGTTCATCCGTGGGATCGTACAAATAATAATACTGGTGAAAACTTACGTTTAGCAATGGCGCAAAACCCTTACTTAAATGTAATGATCCAATCGGGTTATTTTGATGGCGCAACCAATTACTTTGATGCCAAGTACACTATGTGGCAACTTGATCCAAGTAGTAAAATGCGTGACCGCTTAAGTTTTAAAGGCTACCGTAGTGGTCATATGATGTACTTACGCCATGCAGATTTAGAAAGCTCGAATAATGATCTACGAGATTTCATTTTAAAATCATTACCTAAAGAAGGCGAAGCTGCAAAATATTAAACATTGCACTGCCCTAATTAATAAAAAGCCCGATTATTACGGGCTTTTTTTTCGCAACAAGTAAACGTTTAGGTATATACTCAAACCATTGATTTTACGTTTTGGAAAACAAAAATGGCAGAAAACTTCCGTGTCATGTTTGCTGGTCTAGCCAAAGATACAGACCAAGCACACGCGATCAGCCAGTTGGCGACGAAACTAAAAGCCCCCACGGCCAAAGTGGCCGCTTTTTTTGACAACAAGCCATTGTTTGCCCCTTGTGAAAAAGAGAAAGCGCTAAAACAAGCCAAAATACTTGCGAGTGTTGGCATCAAGAGCAAGCTGCATCCTGTTGAAACACATATGACAGCCAATACGACTGAAACCCCCAACCAGCGCGACGAACGAATTTTTAACGCCCTTGATTACATCACCAGTAGCTTAATTCGCATTGAAGAAAAACTCGATGACTTAGAGCAACGTATAGCAACAAGCCAACACCCAGCAAATACAGATGAAGACGATAATTGGCAAACGGACGATTTACTACTAGATGAAGAGTTAACCACACCAATTAAAAAGCGCAGTAATGTGCTGTTATTTTCGCTGATCGCAATGGTCGTTATACTACTTGTGGTATTGGGGTTATCGTTTGCATTTCCTGACTTATTCAGTTTTTAACATAAAATAAAAGGTACAACCTAGTTAACAATGAGTGAAACAAGAGCACAGATCCGTCAACAGATCCGCAAAGCACGTAATTTACTGTCAAAATCTGAGCAAAAAATTGCAGCAAAAGCACTGAAAGTGAATTTTACTCAACACTTAAAACAGCAAAAAAAAGTAAAAAACGCTCACATAGGCATCTATTTTAGCAATGACGCAGAAATTGATACATCATTGTTAATAAAGGACCTTTGGAGTAAAAACCACCACCTTTATTTACCGGTTATCCACCCCTTTAACGGCACTACTTTATACTTTCAGCGTTATGAAGAAAATTCACCCATGAAGGCAAATCGCTATGGTATCTTGGAGCCCAAGTTAAATTGTAGTCAGATATGCCCGCTTGCAGAGCTTGATTACCTGCTAATGCCGTTAGTTGCATTTGATGATAATGGCAACCGGTTAGGTATGGGGGGTGGTTTTTATGATAAAACACTGGCGCGCTACGAAAAAGAAAACTGGCAAAAACCACAACTAATTGGCCTTGCACATCAATGCCAACATGTTACAAGTTTACCGGTTGAATCGTGGGACGTACCATTAAATTACATAATTACACCGCAGAAAATCTACCATTGGTAAGCAATAAATTTGTATACTAAAGGTAAGTAACTCCACCTATTGAGCATACAACAATGACACAAGATGAATTAAAAAAAGCAGCAGCTTGGGCTGCACTCGAATTTGTAAAAGAAGGCACCATAGTCGGTGTGGGTACAGGTTCAACGGTAAACCACTTTATTGACGCTTTAGGTTCAATAAAAGACACCATAGCCGGTGCGGTTTCAAGCTCAGATGCATCAACCGAAAAACTTAAAGCTCTTGGTATTGAAGTGTATGAGTTAAACGATGTTGATAGCTTAGATGTATACGTTGATGGTGCAGATGAAATTAACGCACAAAACGAAATGATCAAAGGTGGCGGCGCAGCACTCACTCGTGAAAAGATCGTTTCTGCAGTAGCTAAGCAGTTTGTTTGTATTGTTGATGAAACAAAAATAGTGGATACCTTGGGTGAATTTCCACTGCCAGTAGAAGTTATTCCTATGGCACGCAGTTATGTAGCCCGCGAATTACTAAAACTGGGCGGCGATCCCGTATATCGTCAAGGGGTTGTGACTGACAATGGTAACGTTATTTTAGACGTCCATAATTTGTCTATCAGCCAAGCAAAAGATTTAGAGCTGACAATTAACCAAATTGTTGGCGTAGTAACCAACGGCTTATTTGCCCACCGTGGCGCAGATAAAGTAATTATCGGTACCAAAAATGGGCCGCAAATTAGATAAATAGGATGAGGATATGAGTAAGGTATCGTTAGCAAAAGACAAAATTAAAATTCTTTTGCTTGAAGGTGTGCATCAAAGTGCTGTTGAAACGCTTAAACGCAACGGCTACAGCAATATTGATTATGTAAAAACCTCATTACCTGAGGACGAACTGCTGGAGCGCATCAAAGATGTGCACTTTGTGGGTCTACGTTCTCGTACTCATATTACCGAAGCAGTATTAGATGCGGCTGAAAAACTGGTTGCTGTTGGCTGCTTTTGTATCGGCACTAACCAAGTTGATTTAAACGCAGCCCGTGAGCGCGGCATTGCTGTGTTCAACGCGCCGTTTTCTAACACTCGCTCTGTTGCAGAGTTAGTACTTGGTGAAATTTTACTGTTGTTCCGTGGTATTCCTGAGCGTAATGCTATTGCCCACCGCGGTGGTTGGTTAAAAACAGCCAATGGTTCATTTGAAGCTCGCGGTAAAACCTTAGGTATTATTGGTTACGGCCACATTGGCACACAGCTGAGTATCATGGCAGAAAATATCGGTATGAATGTTGAATTTTACGATATTGAAGACAAGCTAACCCTAGGTAATGCAACACAAGTCCATAACCTAACACAGCTATTACAACGCGCTGATGTTATTAGCTTACACGTACCTGAAACACCGCAAACTAAAAACCTCATAGGTAGTGCAGAAATCGCCGTAATGAAGCAAGGCGCAATTTTGATCAACGCCTCACGCGGTACGGTCGTTGATATTGACGCCTTAGCCGAAGCATTACGTGACAAAAAAATCAGTGGCGCTGCCATCGACGTATTCCCTGTTGAACCAAAATCAAACGATGAAGAGTTTGTATCGCCACTACGCGAATTCGACAACGTGATTTTAACACCACACATTGGCGGTTCAACGCAAGAAGCACAAGAAAACATCGGTATTGAAGTAGCAGGCAAACTGGCTAAGTACTCAGATAACGGCTCAACGATTACTGCTGTTAACTTCCCTGAAGTGTCACTGCCAGAGCTTGCCAACCGTAGCCGTTTACTTCATGTGCACCACAACCGCCCAGGTGTTTTAACACAAATTAACCAAGCGTTTGCCCAGCACGGCATCAACATCGCCGCGCAGTATTTACAGACAGACGAAGCAATTGGTTACGTAGTAATCGACGTAGACACTGATCAGTCAGAAGTTGCACTAAAAGAGTTAAGTGCAGTAGAGGGCACGATCAGAGCACGTATTCTTCACTAGATGCTAGATGCTAGATGCTAGATGCTAGATGCTAGATGCTAGTAAAAATAAAAGCCGTGCTTGTTAAGTCAAGCACGGCTTTTATTTTGAGTGGAATAAATGTTTTTTGCAAAGAGCAGTGTAGGTTCCGTTCCATTAAATCTTTTTAGTCGTAATGTCCAAGCTCCCCATAAATGTATGGAAAATGAGCGCGCAAAAAGGGATGACTGCGTTCTAACCCTTGTATGAGTTAGTATTAAGCTCTTTGCTTAACAACCACATCGACAGGGGAAATAAACGTATTTGTTTATTGATTTAAAGTTGACCGTCATTGAATAAAACGATCAAAAAGAATACTAATGCCTATTGACAGAGTTAAGGCTCAAATGTGTTAGCTTCCATATATGGCCGCCAATATTATACCTATCACTATCACAATAACCCATTTACCTTTACCACTGCCTTTTGGTTCATTTACAGAACTGAGTAATTCCGCAGGAGAAGAAGAACGTTCATTGATGCTTTTTATGAATTCTTCGTCTTGTTTCGTTCTTTTGTCTTTAAGTTTGCTTTCATAATTTCGCCAAACATCGTTGTGCATTTCGTGTAAGGTTGTATGCTCTTCTGGCTCTCCCCAAAGGTCCGAGAGCCACTTTATATCAGTCTTGTTTAGCAGCTCCAATTCGTTATAGCCAAGAGATTTATATGAAAATGGAAGTTCCTTCAACTTCTTACCGGGAACAGATTCGATGACATTATAACCAGGCTCTTTCAATACATCTGAATAAGGTATTGAAAATGAATTTATTGCCGCCAGCCAATATAAAAGTGCCAGCTCTTCTTCATATTCAATTTTCTGCTTACGCTTGTCTCGAATCAAAGCTCTAGTGGCAATTGCGGCTTCTCTAAAGGATGCGGGCAAAGGCAAGTTTTCTATAGCTAACGCCAGACGTTTTTCGGGATCCCCCCTCAATTTTTTTATACGATCAGCCCAAAATTCACCTTTCTGCAGTTCTTCTCTGTGACGCAACCAAAAATCAACAGCATATTCATCTGCATCCAAATCTGTTTCAGTTTTATGCCATGAATCAGTCATCGAACTTTCCTTTAAGGCTAACATTTTATAGTGCGCGAAGGGCGGATCTTTCTACTCTGACCACGCTCAATTTTACTTTATACAGTTTTAACAAATTAGCTAACGTATTACTATCACTACGTTTTCTATTATCTTTAAGCAAAGCTAAATGAAACAATATACGCGTGTCGCTCATTTTTCTGAATATGGGAGCAAACAACAGCTTTATTACTCAATGAGTTATTACCCAAAACCTATATCAACGTCGGTTTCCACCTTGAAACCATCACTCAGTTTTGCTCTGTCACGGTTGGGTTTCGTTGCGCTCAGTCACAATCTACGATGATAAATTGAACGCCGACCTACTTTGGTTTTTCCTAGCGCCTAACGCCTAAAACCTAGCTCCTACCCCCTAAAATCACCCAATAAAAAAGCGCGAGCTAAACTCGCGCTTTCAACTAACTCAAAACTACCGCTGTTTTAAACTGACAGCTTACGACTGATAGCTGACAGCTATTATTCACCCTTCGCTTTTAAATTAATAAACGCTGCCAGCTCTTCTGGTTGCCCCATAAGAGTAAAAATCTGTTGGTTGATCTCGGTCATAGTTTGCCCTTCTGGCAAGCTTGCTGACACGGTTAATGAGCTTAACCCTTGCGTAAAGTTTTTAATCGCCTCACCCAGCTCTTTACTCACAGGGGCTTGCTGCAACTGCATGTCGACAACTTGCTGCATTTGCTCTAGCGTCATACCTTGTTTTTCAAGTGCTTGCTCTACTAATGCTTTAAATTCACCTTCGTTGTTAAGGGCTATTTCAATGCTGCGCGGTTCAAGCTGGGAAAGTGCTTCCATTAAAATGGTTTGTTGTTGTAATTGCTGCTCTAGGGTAGGTTGCTGATTGCCTAACTCTTGCTGCATTTGACTTAACTTTAATGATGCGTTCATCAGTGCAGTTGATTTTGCTAAACCGAGGTTAAAATTAAGGGCAACTATTTTATTAGCATTAAGATCGAACGCAATATCGCTATCCCCTGACTTTTCATCGTAATTCATTAAAGTATGTAAATCATAACTGGCTGAAGCAAGGTTATTATTAGCATCTGCTGGTAGCTGAGCTAAAAAGTGCTCGCTAAAGGCAAAGTTTTTAATTGTCAGCTCGGTACGTGGCGCGATTTTATCGGTTTCGTATCCTGACACTTTAATACTCGCAATATTGGCTACTGCTTGCTGGTCAAAACCGGTGATTTCCATATTCGATATTTCTACACTTTGGCCAAATACGCTCGCCGAGATATCTTCATAACTGGCTGTCACGCCCATTTGTTGATTCATCAGCGCTAGTTGACGATCAACTTCTACTTTCACTTCTTGTGTCAGTGCGTGATTTGCGTAGCTAACACCACCGATTGCAGCGGCAACAACAACGGCAACAATTGCGAGTTTTTTCATTCTATTTCCTTATTACTATTCTTTATCACCGTTGTTATTTATAACGTTTTAAACGGCTTTATACTAAAAATTTACCTAAGCCTATCACTCAATAATCGCTTTAGTAAGGGCTTGCGTTGGATCAGGAGCACTAATATGTCTTATGTACTTACCACTAATTAATTAAACTTAACAGCTCATGTACCGTTTTAACTGGGGTGATTTTAGCGCCCAGCCCTTCCATCGATTTATGGTAATTTCGAAATGGAATGAATATTTCGGTAAAGCCATGTTGTGCAGCTTCTTTGATGCGCGGTACGCCACTGTCAATTGGCCGTACGTCACCATTTAAGCTCAGCTCCCCCATAATACAGGTAGTTCGTGGCACCACAAATTCATTTAAGCTACTAAGTAAGGCAGTCACTAGTGCTAAATCGATACAGGTTTCTGTTTCATCAATTCTCAGCCCACCCACAATGTTAAAAAACGTATCGTGGAAGATTTTGGTTTTAGTGTGCTTGCGCAAAATACCGGTGAGCATTTTGATCCGATTCATATTTAAGCCCACACACACCCGCTGCGGAAATTCAGCTTCGGTTTCAGTAGTTAAACATTGAATTTCGAGGAGTAGATTACGGTTACCTTTACGAATACAAGTAATGGCTGAACCCGGCGAATCAGTGCTAGAGCCTGATAAAAATATTTCACTGGGATTATCAACACTAAGCATGCCGCGTTCACACATTCTAAAAATGCCCACTGTGTCAATGTCGCCAAAGCGATTTTTATTGGCACGTAAGGTACGTATTTGGCCATCGTTGGTATCTATATGCAGTAACGCATCAACAATGTGTACTAAGGTTTGCGGCCCAGCTATTTCATTATTCTTATTTACATGGGCAATAATAAACATAGTGACATCGTTTTGCTTACAATACTGGGTCAATGCTTGCGCGGCACTTTTAACTTGCGACGGGGATCCTGGGCTGCCATTGGCGGTATCAGTTACTACGGCTTGAACAGAGTCGATCACCGCAAACTTAATTTTGTTCTTTTCAAGCTCTTCGATAATAGTTTCGACACTGGTTTCTGATAATAAGTACAGTTCATCAGGGTTGTAATCAAGCTTTAAGCGATTTACACGGTTTTTAAATTGCGATAACGACTCTTCCGCGGTGCAATACAGTGACGGCATACGTTGTGACATACGCGCTACTAAGTCAGATAATAATGTTGTTTTACCAGCCCCAGGGTCGCCAGAGATAATATTTACAGAGCCTGTGGTAACACCGCCCGATAAAACACGATCAAGCTCACCAATGCCGGTGAGCTGCTTTTCGGCTTCAGTGGTTGCGATGTCATTAATTTTTTTCGAGCCACCGCCCACACCTCCAGCATAACCGCCAACAGCACTACGCGCTGCTGCTTTTTTAGCTTGCCCTGCCGAAGGCTTAAACTCGGCTAAGGTATTCCATGCGCCACAGCGGCACTGCCCTTGCCAGCGCTGATAGTTCATACCGCATTCGGTACAAACAAACTCTATTTTTGCCGCTTTTGCCATAAACTTTTGCCTATACTCGTCATTTTGAAATTATTTATGTTAATACTAGGTAATGTTTAGTTTGCTATGCCGTACTTTGATTGACGAATATTGACCTTGCCAACTAGACAAATCAACGCCACAATCGAGTTATATAAAAGTAATTTACTTTTTTTAGGGCATACTTTTTGCTTAACCTTTCCTACTTGGGCTTTTTGATCCTAAAATTAAAGTAATGAGCCATTTATTTGGCAGTTTAATAATAATAAAAACTAAAGATGGTAGCTCATTACATTTTCTATGCTGAAAACCAGCAGCCCAGAGAATGTATAAATACTCACGCAGTATACCAACTTTTTAGAATAGACGGTGATGGTTTTATAAATGACTGAAGACATTCTACTGAAGTACGAAAGTTTGGTTGACGAACTTAAATCGTATTTAGGTAATGCCAAATTTGACACTATCTTTAAATCAAAGACGGCAGGTTTAACAAAACCTGAGCAATTCTTGATCAAGATGGAAATGTCACGCTTATCGCAACCCATTGCTCGTTTTATTGATTTACGTGGCCAAGTTACAGGCCAGGTGAAGCCTTATGAGTATGAAGGCAAACAACACTTTATGGATGAAACCGCCATTGCGGTATTTGAAAAAGCCATAAAACGTCATGGTGGGTATACTCTTGCGGTTTATGAAGCCGTTATGAATACCGATAACAATCACCGCGTCATGCAAAAAAAGGCTGCACAGCAAGCAAACCAAGCTGACCAACAAAATGAACAAAAACGAGATTGTCAGGTTATTAAGTTTGCTTCTTATGAAAGTCGTCGTGAAGAACGAATGAATTACTCAATCAAAATCACGGTAGAATTGAGCAAAGACAACACAATCGCGGCCAGTACGTCTGATATTTCTTTAAGTGGCGCAAAAATCAAACTTTCCCCTCGTTACCAAGTCAAGAAAGGCCAATTGCTTGGGCTACGCTTAGTGGGACTTGAACAAGATTTTGAACTGGGTTTAAAAAACGGTATTCAATACGAAGTTGTTGCGGTTGAAAAAATATCGACAGAGTATAATCATGTGCGGTTAAAACGTACTTTTATCGAGAACAATGCAAAGTTCGATGAGTTTTTAGAAAGCTTTATTCATGGTAATAAGCGCCGTTATAAGGTGAATTTAGATAACACTTTAGATGCAGTGGTTTCTAAGGGCTATGAGCAGTATTATATTCCTCGCGTTACCTCATTATTCACCTTTTTTAGCCTGCAAAATGACAAGCTCTACCCAAGCTTAGTGCTCACAACTGAAAACAATATTTTCATCCAACGTTATTTTTGTGATGAACGTAAGTTATCCTGTTTATATACTATTTTAAACCAACAACGTTTAAGCCAATTATTAAGTAACCCTGCGCAAGTTAAAGAAGAGTATTTATACACCTTTACCCATGTAGTCGCTGGTAAAGTATATTACTATTCAGCAACACGCAGTGAGCTTGCTAAAGAGCCACAATTAAGTGCGTTATTTTTTGGTTTTGGTAGTCAAAAAGACAGCTGGCAATGCTTTAAAGTACAGTTAATGCCTAGCCACCCTGAAGACTCATATATTCCGCTGAGCTTACCAAATACCGCAGCTAAAGATATTGAAAAGCTCAATAAGCCCCCTTCGCCTCGCGTTCAAGGTATGATCAAGGACGTAAAGTATTTACTGATCTTAACCTCCATTGGCACCGCAGCAGAACAAGCCCATTATCAACGTTTTGATTATGATAAAAGTATCGTTAATCAGTTAAAGCGCTTTGGGCACGGTAAACATAAAACTCCACCAAAGCTTGAAACCGTTGATTTAGAGTATGTGAACCTGCGCTCGCATAAGCGCTATTTATACAAAACTGATGCACTATTAACTACACAAGATGAGCAAACATATACCGCCCATAGCCGTGATTTCTCAGTAATGGGGCTACAAATAGAATGCGAACAACCCGTTACTTTTCAAAAAGGTGACATTGTAGAGTTAAGCTTGCCTGAGCTACAAAAAATCACTAAAAAGCATGTGCTTAGTAAATTGAAATATGAAGTGATGGCTGTTAGCAAGTCATTAACCACTATCAATTTAAAAGCATCTAGAGTAGCTGACGTCCCGCATGAAGGGGTGAGGTTTTTCACACAGTTAATTGAAAATAATAAAGATAAACTAAAAGTATCTGAAGAAGCACCAAAAGTACCTGGACTTTCAACGGCACTTAGGAACATGGTGACTAAGAGCGTGTGTCAATTTCCGTTTTACTTACATAAAGAGGCGGCGCATTTTAAAACAGGCGCAATTGGCCAAGGTTTATACCCCAGTCCATTACATATTATTTTACAAAACTATGGTTTGCTCAATGACACCACCAGCATTGATGCGCTTTTGCCACCAGAGAAAATAAATGAGGTCATTACCCCACAAATAAAAGACCGCAGCCGACAAGATCCACCATTACCTTTTACTTTATTTATCCGTTTTGATCCGAAAAAATCAACTATTGAAGAGGCTGTGAAAAGCCAATGCAGTGCATCGGACGATTTCACCCCTAACCTCCTCTTTTTAAAGAAAGGTTTAAAATCTGAATTGTTATTTATAATGCGTGTTTTTATTTCGCGAACAGGTCGCCCTGACACTGATTACTTAGCTAACGAGCTAAAATACGTAAGCCAATACGCACTTCATAAAGCCAAAGATCTGGAAGAAGCGTTGTGGTCAGTAGCAGGTGTTGGTGACATGGTTGATGTAACTGATGAAACGCTTAGTCATTTAGATTTACCAGTTGAGCTGATAGAACAAATGAATAAGCGTAAACAAATTTGGTTAAAGCGACTAAGTTAATTACTCAGCCATTGGAATGGTTAATAAATACAGCAGCTGCAGTAGCGAGCCTTGGCAAATGGCTGCTTGAGCTTGCTCAACCACCTTCGGCTTACCGTGAACGGCAACTCCGAGCCCTGCCTCTGCCATCATGGTTAAATCATTTGCGCCATCACCAATAGCCACTGTTTGCTGCATTGGTAAACTTAACTGCTGCTGTAAGTTACGAAGTACCACGGCTTTTTGCTGCGCATCAACAATTGTACCCAGCACTTTACCTGTGAGTCTGTCGTCTTTAAACTCTAAAACATTAGCATGGATTTCATCTAAACCAATAAGCTGTTGCACTTGCTCAGCAAATGGTACAAAGCCACCTGATGCGATGGCTAAATACCAACTATGTTGTTTCAACACTTCGCATAATTCTTTAATCCCCGGCATTAAAGGCAAGCTGCTTTTCAGCTCATCAATTAAGCTTTGCTCTATTCCCTCAAGCTTGGCTACACGTTGATGCAAGCTTTCACTAAAATCTAATTTGCCAGCCATTGCTTGTGCAGTCACCGCCGCAACATCATCGTACACATCAGCTAGACGAGCAATTTCGTCAATACATTCGATGGTGATGGCAGTTGAGTCCATATCCATGACTAATAAGCCTGGAGCTGTAAGCTTTGGCGGCTTGCTAACTTGTACAAGTTGAAAACCCAGCGGATGAGCAAACTCATTCAGTAATAGGGGGTTAATACTCGCGTTTGCGGTATCACTATAAAAGCACAAAGCAGGCGTTAAACTTGGATCAGGCTGATAACGACATACAGCTGAGACTGTAAATTGCTGTTGCGATAAAAACTGAACAATATCTGTTAGTTGTTGGCCGTTAAAATTCCCAGTAAAAGCAATGCTAAACACCCCTTGTGGATCGGCTGGTAAAGGTGCTTGCTCTACTAAGGCGCTTTGATAGTGATACCACTTGCCTAACGACAACTGCATTGACAATTGCTCAGATGAAAGGCTCGCAATGCGCTCCAATGTCATGGTGACTCCAAAAATAATACTAATGTCTCCCCTGCCAAATAACAGTTAACTCGCCATAAAGGGGGATTTAAGGTTATAGTTAGGCTTAGTTGTAACATCAAAAGCAAAAGCTGTCAGCAGCGTAAACGGTGACTATGAAAAATAACCATCTTAAAAACCCTATTTCAGCATCCCTAAGGCAGCGTTTAGTGCGATTAAGCATTGCTGCTGCTTGCTTTTTATTACTGACTTGGGTAGCGGTTAATGGCAGTTTTCAAAGTCACCAACTGCTTTATGATAATGCAGACAGCACGGCAAGAAGCTTAACCCGCTTTATGGCACTTAATGCTAAAACACCATTACTTGAAAAAAACAAACCCGAACTCACCGCCTTATGTAATAGTATTAGTAAAGATGAGTTTGTATTAGCAGCAACGATTTACGATCATCAAGGTGTCCTTATCGCCAGTAGTGATAATTGGCAAATGCACCATTTATTGGGGAAGTTACCAAATTCAACTCCAGGTATTAGTAAGCTTAAGACACCGTTTGTTGAACCAATTATAAGTGATGATAATCGCCCATTGGGGTTTGCTTCTGTTACTTATTTAACTCGCTCAGCGGTGGCAACGAGTCACAGTAGTTTTCATGATCTAGGTCGCCAAGTATTACTAATGCTGGTGATCACCTGTATTTTCACATGGCAACTTGGCCGAGGCTTAAAGCGCTGGCAGGTTAATCGCTATATCCGAAAAAGTGCTGAACACGATTCATAAAGCTGCTTTTTAAAATCAGCTTTATAAGGTGCTGTGATCTGCTTCAATTGGCATAGTTGTTCAAACACTAAAGGCAACTGTAACGGCGTATTGATTTGCCCCTGAAAGCCCGCCAATGGCATTGATGGCGCATCTGTTTCAAGCACTAAATGTTCAGCTGCCAATGCAGCAACGACACTACGGGTCTTTTGTGCCCGCTCATAGGTGATCACGCCACCCACTCCTAGCTTAAAACCTTGCTTAATGTAGTACTGTGCTTGTTGCATTGAACCTGAAAAGGCATGAATAACCCCGCCGAATTTAGGCTTGCAACGCTTAAATGACTGTGCAATTAAATCGTGGCTTTGTCGATGATGTACGATCAGAGGCAATGCTAGTTGATTAGCAAGTTCAATATGATGCTCAAATATCTGAGTTTGTAAGGCTAAATTATCGATACTGCGGTCAATACCACATTCACCAATAGCAACCAGCTGCGGCTGATGTTGCTCGGCAAATTCAGTTAATGCTGCTAAATGGCTTGGTTGATATTCAGCTAAAAAATAAGGATGTAAACCAGCGGCAATGTGCACGCCCTTATACTTAGCGGCAAATGCAATTAATGCGTGAGATTGTGCCAAGGTAATCCCCGGCACAATGAGTTTGTCGATGCTATGCTGCTGACATTGTGCAATGAGTTGTGTGCGAGAAGCATCAAATTCAGCAAAGTCTAAGTGGCAGTGAGAATCAATAAACGCCATAACAGCTTATGGATTCAAGCGTGTAATTTGCCAACTATTATCAGCTTGGCGCTGATACATAAAACGATCATGTAAACGATGCGCGCCGCCTTGCCAAAACTCAATTTTGGTAGGCACGACGCAATAGCCGCCCCAAAAATCGGGTAATGGGATTTCACCCTTCGCAAATTTATTTTTCATATTGGCAAAGGTTTCCATCAACACTTTACGTGATGATACCGGCCTACTTTGTGCTGATGCCCATGCTGCTAACTGGCTTTCTTTAGGACGGGACAAAAAGTATTTCGCTACCGCTGAGGTCGGTAACGGCTGTGCTTCGCCATAAACAATGACCTGACGCTCCATGGTGTGCCACGGGAAGTGTAACGATATTTTGTTATTACCTTTAAGCTCTTGCGCTTTACGTGAGCCAGTATTGGTGAAAAATACAAAACCATTATCATCAAGGTGTTTTAACAACACAATACGCTGTGAAGGCTGACCAGTTTCATCCACCGTCGCCACCACCATCGCAGTTGGGTCTGATAAATTAGCGGTTACAGCGTTATCGAGCCACTTTTCAAACTGCTTAAAAGGGCAATCAAGCAAACTATCTTCGCTCAACCCATCTTGTAGGTATTCACGACGAATATCTTCGAGTTTCATATCAAATCCTTCTTCTTGTAGGTATTCACGACGAATATCTTCGAGATCAGCTATCAGCTATCAGCTATCAGCTATCAGCTATCAGCTATCAGCTATCAGCTATCAGCTACAAAATTAAGCCATTGCAGCTCAGTGTCAAGCTAAACCTAGCACCTAAAATTATCTGCAAGTGTAGGAGTGCTAGCAAGGCAATGAGTTTATTTATGCCAAGGAGCATACGTGTTTTGTATGTGACTTAGGCTAAATAAACTCATTAACGCAGCTAAAGCGAACTACACGCAGTAGGTTACATTTGCTCCATGACTTCAATGCCTAACAGGTCCAACCCTGTTTTCAACGTATCCGCCACTAAATTACACAACACTAAACGGCTGTCACGTACACTTGGCTCTACGCCGTCTTTCAGTACTGGGCAGGCTTCGTAGAAGGTCATGTAAAGACTAGCCAGCTCATATAAGTAACTACATAATACGTGCGGTGTTGCTTCATTGATCATTTGATCAAGCACTTCTTCTAATTGAAGAAGTTTTAGTGCAAGGGCTTTTTCTTGTGGCTCAACAATGGCGACATCTGCGGTTAAGTTTGCTGCGTCTACACCCGATTTACGGAAGATGCTGCGAACACGCGTATACGCGTATTGTAAGTAAGGGGCCGTAGCACCTTCAAAACTAAGCATGGTATCCCAGTTGAAAATGTAATCACTGGTACGATTTTTTGATAGGTCGGCGTATTTAACCGCACCGATACCAACTTTACGGGCGATTTCTGCACGCTCTGCATCCGTTAAATCAGATTCACGCTCTGCCAGTTTTGCCGTTGCACGAACAATTGATTCTTCTAGTAAATCAGCAAGTTTAACCGTACCGCCAGTACGGGTTTTAAATGGTTTACCGTCTTCGCCCATCATGGTGCCGAATGGGCAAAATTCGTAACTGGTTTCATCACGTAATAAACCCGCTTTACGGGCTGTAAGCTCTACTTGATTAAAGTGCAGACTTTGGCGGGCATCAACAAAAATTAAGATACGAGCTGCGCCTAACTTATTTGAGCGGTAATCACAGGCCGCTAAATCAGTGGTTGCATATAAGAAGCCACCACCTGATTTTTGTACAATAAACGCTGATGGCTCACCATCTTTATTCGCTAGTTCGTCTAAAAACACCACTTGTGCGCCTTGCGACTCCACAGCAATATTTTTGTCTTTTAATAACGCGATAATGTTATTAAGCTCACTGTTATATGCACTTTCAGCCATAATGTCGTCTGGCGTTAGTGTTACATTTAAACGCTTATACACTTCTTCAGAATGTTTTACTGAGGTTGCAATAAATAACTTCCACAGTTTTTCACAGTGTGCATCGCCACCTTGTAGTTTTACTACGTAATCACGGGCTTTATCGGCAAACCCTTCTTCTTCATCAAAACGCTTTTTCGCGTCGCGGTAGAAGGTTTCTAAGTCAGCCAATGCCACTGAATCTAAATCAACACCTTGGTTAATTTGATCTTCTAGGTGAGCAATCAACATACCAAACTGAGTACCCCAATCACCCATGTGATTTTGACGAATAACCGTGTCACCACGAAACTCAAGGGCACGCACAACAGCATCGCCTATGATAGTTGAACGTAAGTGGCCTACGTGCATTTCTTTTGCAAGATTTGGTGATGAGTAATCAACCACAACGGTTTGCGGCTTTGCATGCTCAGCAACTGCAAGTTTTGCATCTTGATTTGCCGCTTTTACGCTGTGCGCTAAAAATTCAGGCTTGAGGTGAATATTAATAAAACCTGGGCCTGCAATTTCAGTTTTATCAGCAATATCGCTAACATCTAAGTTATCAATAATTTTTTGTGCAAGCTCACGAGGATTGCTTTTCATTTTTTTAGCCGCACCCATTGCACCATTAATCTGGTAATCACCAAACTGTGGACGAGTACTTTGTGTAACCGCAGGATTAGTGTCTGCGGGTAGTCCTGCAGCAGTCATTGCAGCAATAGCTTTATCGATTAGAAGCGTACGAATATTCATGTAATTTGTTACCTTTGTCAGCCCGCATTGCGGGCTTTAATTAAATTTTGCGTTTAGTTTTCACGGGTGTGGTTAAACGTCACTTCAGGGTAACGCTCTATTGATAAATTAAGATTCACACGGCTTGGCGCTATGTAAGTTAAGTTATCACCGCCATCAAGTGCTAAGTTGCTCTCGCACTTACGTTTAAATTCTTCAAACTTTTTAACGTCATCCGAACTGACCCAGCGTGCTGTATTTACATTCACGCTTTCATACAAAGCATCTACGTTATATTCTGCTTTTAAGCGTGCCACAACCACGTCAAACTGCAGCACACCGACTGCACCCACGATTAAATCATTATTGATAAGCGGTCTAAATACTTGTACTGCACCTTCTTCTGAAAGCTGTACTAAGCCTTTTAACAATTGCTTTTGTTTTAGTGGATCACGCAAACGAATACGGCGGAACAGCTCTGGTGCAAAGTTTGGAATACCAGTAAATTTAAGTTTTTCACCTTGGGTGAAAGTATCACCAATTTGAATCGTACCGTGGTTATGTAAACCTATAATATCACCAGCAAACGCGTCACTTGCGCGTTCACGGTCGCCGGCCATAAAGGTCACTGCATCAGAAATACTTACTTGCTTACCAATACGCACATGGTTCATTTTCATACCTTGGCTGTACTTGCCCGATACAATACGCATAAAGGCAATACGGTCACGGTGTTTTGGATCCATGTTGGCTTGAATTTTAAATACGAAACCGGTGAAGTTTTCTTCTGTAGCAAGAACTGTACGGTCTTCTGTTTCACGTGGCAGTGGCGTTGGCGCCCACTCAGTCAGGCCATCAAGTACATGGTCAACACCAAAGTTACCAAGTGCAGTACCAAAATATACTGGTGATAATTCACCGGCTAAAAATAGCTCTAAATCAAATTCGTGTGAAGCACCAATAACCAGCTCTAATTCTTCACGTAATTGTTCTGCTAATTCGTCACCAATTGCTTCATCCAGCTCTGGGTTATCTAACCCTTTAATACTGCGTACTTCTTGAATCGTATGACCTTGGCCTGTTTTATATAAAATCGTTTCTTCGTTATGAATGTGGTAAACACCTTTGAACTCTTTACCACAACCAATTGGCCACGTGATTGGCGCACAGGCTATGTTGAGCTCAGTTTCAACTTCGTCTAATAACTCCATTGGGTCGCGGATATCACGGTCACACTTATTCATAAATGTCACAATCGGGGTTGTACGCAGGCGTGTTACTTCCATTAATTTACGGGTACGATCTTCGACACCTTTTGCCGCATCGATAACCATTAAACATGAATCAACAGCGGTAAGAGTACGGTAAGTATCTTCAGAGAAATCTTCGTGCCCTGGGGTATCCAGTAAATTAACAAGCGCTTTGTTGTATGGAAACTGCATAACAGAGGTAGTTACTGAGATCCCACGCTCTTTTTCCATTTCCATCCAGTCTGATTTTGCATGCTGATTAGAACCACGCCCTTTAACAGTCCCCGCTTTTTGAATAGCCTGCCCGAACAACAGTACTTTTTCAGTAATGGTGGTTTTACCCGCATCCGGGTGAGAAATGATCGCAAAGGTGCGTCGTTTATTAATTTCACTAGATAAATTAGACATGTAAGCCGCTTTAAGTCATAACAAGGCACAGCTAAAACAACCCGATTCAGGTTATTTTGAGGCATTGTAAATATAAAATAGAATTACTGACATTATACCTTGTTTGTTGTAGCCAAAAAAGCAGCGATTGCAAGTAATTAACTGCTTAGTAAAATTCAAGTAATTCAAACATATTGAACTGTTAGGGTTAGCCACAGACTTTTAACTACCGAAACAGTCCTCAACATCAAAACCGGAACTCAATCCCCCTGAAACAATAGCTAAAAGCATCTTACCGCCAGCAAGTGATAATAAAAACAATTACCACTTGCGACCCCAATTTAAAAACAATAAAATAATGACGATTTGTATTTGAACCAAACTTAATAATGGCTACTATTAATTTTTCTCCAGTTACATTTTCTGCATTAAAGCAACAAAACTTATCACTATGTTCTGTTGCGATTTGCTTACTTGTTATTACAGTTCACGCTGCTGCTATTACCTTGCTGTGGTTAGAAACAGCGAATACTCGAGTGGTGTTAGAAAAGAATCCAAGCTCTATCAAAGGGAACTTAATCTACTTCCCTAGTAACACTAAGCAACCCACTAGAAATAACTTGTTTGATCAAAAAATACAGTCTGAACCAGCTAAAAAACCTGAACCTGCGGCAAAGCCTGAGCCTGTGGCAAAACCTGAACCTGTGGCAAAACCTGAACCTGTGGCAAAGCCTGAACCTGTGGCAAAGCCTGAACCTGTGGCAAAGCCTGAACCGGTAGCAAAGCCTGAACCGGTAGCAAAGCCTGAACCGGTAGCAAAGCCTGAACCGGTAGCAAAACCAAAGCCTGTAATTCAACCCAAGCCTACCCAAGCACCTAACGCCGAGCCTACAAACTCAAACACTCAACAATATGCTGATGACTATAATATCGAGCTACCTGCTGGTTTAGTTTTACCACACTTAAGTGATGCCAATGCCGTTAATAATCCAACTCCACGCTACCCTCGCTTATCTCGCAGAATGAAAGAGCAAGGAACGGTTTTACTAAAAATTTATATCAATGTAAGTGGCAAGGTAGAGCAAATACAGTTGCACCAATCCAGTGGGTTTTCTCGATTAGATCAATCAGCTAAAGCCACTGTTAAACATTGGCACTATCAACCAGCGAAACAAAATAATACGCCTATTGGCTATTGGTACATACAACCCGTGCATTTTGCACTTAACCAACCTTGATAAGGAGGATTTATGGAAGGTCCCTATGGTATTACAGCGCTTTGGGCACAAAGTGATGGCGTAATTAAAACTGTCGCTATATGCCTACTTTTAATGTCTGTTGCATCGTGGAGTGTCATTACAATAAAAGCGGTAAAGCTATTTCGATTACAGCGCTGTGCATTAAAAGTAAATGGATTTTGGCATTCTAAAGACATTCATGCTGAAATAAAACATCTCGACACACGCTCAGGACATCCGACCCCTTTTAGTCAGCTAGTAAATGAAGGACTCAATGCTAAAGCGCATTACCAGCAACATAAGAATGAACTGCACGGTGATTTAAATCTCACACACTGGCTGACAACATGCTTGCGTCATTCTATTGATGGCAGTAAAGCGGAGCTGCAGCGAGGTTTAGCCATATTAGCATCTGTTGGCGCAACCGCCCCATTTATTGGCTTATTAGGTACTGTATGGGGTATTTATCATGCCCTAATTAATATAGGCATCAGTGGTCAAGCTAGTATTGATAAAGTAGCGGGCCCTGTGGGCGAAGCGCTGATAATGACGGCTTTTGGCCTTGCTGTCGCGATCCCCGCGGTCTTAGGTTATAACGCACTAACTCGCGGAAATACACAAGTGATAGAGCGCCTCAATTTCTTAGCTCACGAAGTTCATGCTTACTTAGTGATTGGCTCTGCCCCCAGCAAAACTGCGCATCAACTAAAAGTTGTAGGAGAGTAGCTATGGCTTTTGGTCAACAAATAAATGATGAAGAACAAATGATGGCTGAAATCAATATGACTCCGTTTGTCGATGTAATGTTGGTGTTGCTTATTATTTTTATCATTGCGATGCCGGTGATCACTCAATCCATCACCGTGGAACTCCCAAAAGCACAAGTAACACAAAGTGAATTAACTGAACATGTAGAAAGTATAAGTTTGCAAGTTATGGCTAATGGTCAAATCAAATGGCAACAGCAAGATATTGATATTACTGCGCTTAAAGCTAACTTAGCAAACATAGCGCAGCAATCTCCTCAACCTAGCTTGCAATTGCAAGGAGCTGCACAAGTACCTTATGAAAAAGTAGTACAAGTGATGGCATTGGCGCAGAATTCTGGCGTGACCTCGTTAAATTTTGTTACTCAATTACCTTAGCAATTTTACTAATTTATGTAGCCTAAAACCAGTCATTATCTCTAAATTTAAAAACAACATTACGACATAACAAACTGATTTAAAAATCATTTCACACAAAAAATAAGGAGTTTATGTGAAACCTACTCGTCCCATCTTAGTATTCCCTAAGCCTCTATCAGCCATTACGCTTGCATTGATAGCCGTTAATTCTATTTCTATTAGTTACGCAAAAAGTAATCAGCCGAGTCAATTAAAAGCAGTCACTGTCAATGCTGATGCTGATCAAGAAACAGCAACGGGCCCTGTTGATGGTTTTATTGCTCGTAAGAGTGTCACTGCAACAAAAACAGATACGCCACTCATTGAAACACCACAATCTATTTCCATCGTCACAGCAGACAAAATAGAAGCAATTGGAGCAACGCGAGTAACAGAAGCCCTAGCTTACACAGCAGGTGTAAACACCTCTCCATGGGGAGATTTACCTCAATATGATTGGTTGTATATTCGTGGTTTCGATGCCTATGCACCTGGCTTTTATCAAGATGGATTACAGATCAGAAACAGTGGTAACTGGGGGATATGGCAAACAGAACCCTATGGAATGGAACGCATAGAAGTACTAAAAGGCCCTGCCTCTGTATTATATGGCCAAAATGGTCCTGGTGGCGTTGTCAATTTAGTGAGTAAAATGCCAACTCCATTTAGCCATAATGAATTACAAGTTAAGGTGGGGAATTATGAGTTAAAACAAATCGCTGTAGATATGTCTGGACCTTTAGATGATGATAGTGAATATTTATACCGGTTCACTGGTTTAACAAAAGATGCTGAACTCAGTACTGAATCACTAGAAAATGATCGTGACTATTTAGCGCTTTCATTAACTTGGCAACCAAGTACTCAAGGAAAAATCACCTTTTACTCGCAATATTACAACGTTGACGCTGGCGCCGCGTGGCATGCTTACCCACTAGAAGGCACATTATTACCTAATCCTAATGGTGATATCGCTATTTCTACTTTAATTGGTGAGCCCGATTTTAATCGCTATAAACAAGAGCAATGGGTGGTAGGCTATCAAGGTGAGTACCACTTCAATAATAATTGGCAACTTCAACAACACAGTCGCTATGCTAAGTTTAATGTTGATTATGGGGTAATCTGGGGTAAATGGGCGCAAAAAAATAGTGACCCACATTCAGCTGATAACTTTCGTTATTTAAAACGTACCCCTTTATCTAGCCAAGAAACGGTAACCGGCCTTGCAATTGATACTCGTTTAATAGGTAAAATCAATACAGGTAAACTACAACACACAATCCTACTTGGTATTGATTATCAGGACACTGAAATAGATGTAGCTGCTCGCTACGGCGGTGTATTAGATGACTTAGATATCTTTGCGCCGAACTATGGCTCTGAGGTCATTCAGCCAGAACCAAATATTGCCGGTATTTCAACGCTTGCACAGGTCGGTGTTTATCTACAAGATCAAATTAAATTTGATGATAAATGGATAATGACACTAGCTGGACGTTGGGATCGTGCCGAAATAAAAAATGAAACGCCCGATGGTATTATTGATCCTACCTCGCAGCGCACAGATACAGAGTTTACTGCACGTGCCGGCTTAGTTTACCTAGCCGACAACGGTTTAGCTCCGTATATCAGCTATTCAGAATCTTTTGCCCCAACCACTAATGTTGACCCTCAGCAAGGTAGGCCATTTTCACCTGAAACTGGCCGTCAATATGAAGTAGGTGTGCGCTACCAACCATTTGACACGGCAGCAAGCTATAGCATGGCAGCATTTGATATAGAGCGTAGTGATTTCACGCAGTGGGTATGGACAACAGAACCTGCAGGGTTCAAACAAACTGGCGCCATTGAAGTACGAGGGGTGGAGTTAGAAGCACTGGTGCAACCAACGAGCAGAACAAATATCACTGCGGCATACAGCTGGATACCTACAGCCGAAGTCACTGAAAGTGGTAATACAATTGAAATTGGTAAGCAAGATAAAGCTATTTCAGAGCATCAATTCAGTGTGTGGGGCGACTACCGTTTTGCCGATGTATTCACTGTTGGCTTAGGGGCACGTTACACCGGAAGTAATTATGGCACGGGAGAAAAAGCGCCAATTGCAGTCGACAGTTATACGTTACTGGATGCGATGCTAAGCTATGATTTAGCGCAATGGAAACTAGCTCTAAATGTACGTAACCTGACAGATAAAACAGTGATCACCACTTGCGGCAGCACTTCATGCTCCTATGGCGACCGTCGTAAGGTGGCACTCACCGCAACGTATCAATGGTAAAAACTAAGCAATAAGTAACCAATGTAAAAAGTGGCGCTTAGCTGCTTTTTACAACCCACTGGAACAACTCTATTAACTATCGTCTCGAGATGCTAATAAAAACAACGAAGAAACCGCTCACGTTAGATCCCCTACTACTCAATTTCCCACAAATCAGAAAACTTAATTACCACAAAAGTGACTTCTACTACTCACTATGTGTATTATGGGGAAGTATTTATTATCACCAATTTGCTAATGGCTATAGTAATTAGGAATAGATTGCAAAGGATCCCACCAGCACAATGAAAACCAGTAAGCTAAGTATAAGATTATTATGGTATATCACGCCGTTGGTGATTTTGCCTTTGCTGTTTTTAGGTGGTTTTACTCTCACCAACGTTACCAGTTCTACACAAAAACAAGCGGAACTTATAGTTAGTCGTTTTGTTGAGCAACAACAGCAAAAAATGTTTAACTACATTGATTCGTTCCACTCAACCACTAAATTACTGTCAACTTCCCCTGTACTCAGTGACTTTTTAGCCGATGACTTACGCGACAACGGTAACTACACCCGAAGACTGGGCGCGCTAATGGATGTATTTGCGAGTTACTCAGAGGCTTACCCTGATATCATTAGTGTGAATTTGATTTCACCCGATGGCCATAGCGATGCCTATTACTCCAGTAACTTAAATACCGCACCAACCAGCTACCCATTTTTTTCGCAAGTATTACAGAGTAACTTACGCCAGCAGCAATTTATGGTGCAAAAGCAAGATGGCACCACGAGCTTGTATTTTATTCAACGTATTTACAGTGCCGATTACTACCTAAAACGACCGCAACAGCTTGGCTTTATTGTAGTACACGTTGAACCATCCATTTTAAATACCAGCATTTTAGAAGCGCCTTATAACAACACGCTTAATTTACTGCTCACCAATAATGGCAAAATATTATTTAGCTCTGATTACGATAAACGCGGCCAATATATTAGTGAGTATGAACTAAAACAAATTCATGAACTCGCTGATTTGGGCAAGCTTTCAACCATAGAGCTATCCAGTATAGATAAAGTTGAACGGATGATTTACGCCATCCAAATGAGTGGCGGTTATTATTATGTCTCGACCATTCCTAAAGCGTTACTTTATCAATCTGGTAAAGCCATCAGTTTAATTACCGCGTTAATTGTAATTATTTCAGTGATCACCTTGCCGATGCTGATTTTTATTGTGGTGCGCAATTTATTACTTAATCCAATAGAATTACTTGGCGCCGCCAGTCATCGCGTTGGTGACGGTGACTTATCTGTGTACTTACCCGCCCATAATAACGATGAAGTAGGTGTATTATTTAACGATTTTAATCACATGGTAAACCAAATTCGTCATTACCAAGACGAACTTGAAGAATATAAACATCACCTTGAAGATAAAGTAGAAAGTCGTACAAAAGCACTTGAAACCATGAATAGCCAGCTAGAGGTTGCTATTGCTCAAGCAGAGCAAGCTAATCAATTAAAAAGCCGATTTTTAGCTAATATGAGTCATGAAATTCGTACCCCACTGACCGCTATTATGGGCTTTACTGAGCAACTATTGCACAGTAATAAAACCAGCGGCGATGCGTTGCACCTAAGTACTATATTGCGCAACTCGAAGCACCTACTTGAGCTCATAAATAATATTTTAGACTTATCAAAAATTGAAGCGGAAAAGCTCGCTGTCGAAAAAGAGCCGCTTGATATAGTGCAACTGGTGCATGATATTGATTCTATTATTCGTCCTTTAACACAAGAGAAAAAGCTCAGCTGTAATATTAATTTTCACTTACCACTGCCGCGGATCATTAATAGTGATGGCACGCGTTTAAAGCAAATTTTAATCAATATTGCCAGTAATGCAGTGAAGTTTACCGAACAAGGTTTGATCACCTTAGACATTACTTATAATAGTGATTCACAGCTTATTGAATTTGCCATTCAAGATAGTGGCATAGGTATGTCAGAGCGTGAGGTTGAACGGGTATTTAAGCCGTTTGAACAAGCTGATACCACCACCACTCGTCGCTTTGGCGGTACAGGATTAGGCTTATGTATTTCTAAAAACTTAGCCCAATTACTCGGCGGTGATGTGTATGTACAAAGTACTCCTGGCAAAGGTAGTTGTTTTCGTGTACAGATTGCCTGCAACTTAGTAACAGACAACGAACTATTACCTCTGATGCTCACAGAGCAAAGTCAATTAACACCAGAAAAAGACTTACAACTTTCATTTGCACAAAATAATTTCGATGCCAATATTTTAGTCGCAGAAGATAATCCTGATAATCAACTATTGCTCAAGTTACTCTTACAAACATGGGGGCTTGAGCCAGATATTGCCAACAACGGCGCTGAGGCTGTTGAAATGGCATTAGTGAATGACTACCAGTTGATTATCATGGATATGCAAATGCCAGTGATGGGAGGACTAGAAGCGACACAAATGCTGCGTCATGCAGCATATGATGGCCCAATCATTGCCCTCACCGCGAACGTAATGAAACATGACGTCAATACTTATCTGCACGCAGGTTGTGATGAGGCGCTAGCTAAACCTATCGACAAAGACGCTTTAGAAAGTGTATTGGTTACTTACTTAAATATTGAAAAAGACACGCAGAATAAATGGGAAAACTTACTCAATAGTGAAAAATTCCAGCAAATCAATAACGACTACCGTTCAAAGTTGCCTGATTATTTAATTCAAGTAACACAATTACACAATGCCAACGAGTGGGAGCAACTCAGAGCGCTTGCCCACAGCTTAAAAGGCAGTGCTGGTTGTTTTGGTTTTAGTAATATTCATCATGCTGCAGCGGCACTTGAGGATAATTTACGTGGACGCGACCAAAGCCGACGTGATTATTTAGCGCTAAGCTTAATTGAGTCGATTAAATACACCTTACAGCAACAGCCGTTAACCGAAGTATAAAATGTACTAGCCTACCTAAGTTAGCCAAATAGCAGCGTCATGCCCATAAGAATAGCATCTTCATGGCCATTTTTGGTTGGATCATCGCTTGGGTAATAGTTTTTACGTATCGACATCTCACTAAAGCCTGCTTGTTCATACAGCGCAATGGCGCGGGTGTTGGTTTCTCGCACTTCTAAAAACAAGTTTTCAGCATTATGCTGCTCACCGTAAGCTATAAAATTAGCAAGTAACTGCTTAGCAATGCCCTGCCCTTGGAATTGGGGTGCTACACAGATATCCATTAAGGTAAAATCAGGGCCTGCCTTTTCACCAATATAAAACCCTATCATTTGTTCTGCTTGAAATGCCGCTAAATTAAAATAGCGCCCAGCTAAACATGATTGCATAGTGCTGCGCGCCCATGGATGGCTATGGCATGCGTTCTCAATATGCATCAACGCATCTATCGATGCTTCAGTAACTGCTTTAAAGGTTATCAATATGTTTGCTCATCAGCGCCCAAAGTGCGCGTTTAGTATCAGCATTAAGCTGTTGAGTTGGTAAGCTCAGTTGACCATCATGCCATGCTAAAGTGTCGCCCTTTACTACATTACTAATATGCAGTGGCGTAATAGCGCGATTTAAATCAGCGAGTAATTGTGTACTTAGCTCAACGGGTATAAGTGGTGCTTCAGCTTTAGGCTCACACACGTCTTCAACAACGGGCTCAGAGCGAAAATGCGTATTTAGTTCAAGGTTTTCTATACCAAAAATAGCTGCGTATCGTGGATGCATAACAACTCAGTAGATTTAAACACTAGAACAATATAAGAAGTAATAAAAACGATGTAAAGAAGAAATGGCAGGGGCGGAGAGACTCGAACTCCCAACCATCGGTTTTGGAGACCGCTGTTCTACCAATTGGAACTACGCCCCTGCAATGACGACGAATTATAGAGACCTTTCGCTAAAGGTAAAGAAAAAAATTACTTTTTTGGTTTGTTTGCTTTTTAAATAAACAAAACGGCGAATTAGCATGCTAATTCGCCGTTTTATAATCAGTTAAAAAAACCGTTTATAGGTTATTCCCACTCAATCGTTGCAGGTGGTTTACCTGAAATATCGTAAACAACACGTGAGATACCGTCGATTTCATTAATGATACGGTTTGAAACCACACCTAAGAACTCATACGGTAAGTGCGACCAACGTGCAGTCATAAAGTCAATCGTTTCAACACAACGAAGGCTTACAACCCAATCGTACTTACGGGCATCGCCCATAACACCGACCGATTTAACCGGTAAGAATACCGTGAACGCTTGGCTCACTTTATGATAAAGCTCAGCTTTATGTAGTTCTTCAATGAAAATTGCATCAGCACGGCGTAGTAAATCACAGTACTCTTTTTTGATTTCGCCAAGTACACGCACGCCTAAACCAGGTCCTGGGAATGGGTGACGGTAAAGCATGTCGTATGGTAAACCTAGCTCTAAACCAATTTTACGTACTTCATCTTTAAATAATTCACGTAAAGGCTCAACTAAGCCCATCTTCATGTCATCTGGTAATCCACCTACATTGTGGTGAGATTTAATCACATGCGCTTTGCCTGTCGCTGATGCCGCTGATTCAATTACGTCTGGGTAGATAGTACCTTGACCTAACCACTTCGCATTTTTAAGCTTTTTAGCTTGCTCATCAAATACGTTGATAAAGGTGTGACCGATAGCTTTGCGCTTATCTTCTGGATCTGATTTACCAGCAAGATCAGCTAAAAATTGCTCTTCAGCATCGACTTTAACAATATTAAGGCCAAACTTGTTACCAAACATGTCCATCACTTGCTGACCTTCGTTTAAACGAAGTAAACCGTTATCAACAAATACACAAGTTAGACGCTCACCAATAGCACGGTGAATAAGCATAGCTACAACTGATGAATCAACACCACCTGATAAGCCTAAAATGACTTCGTCTTCACCTACAGTGTCTTTAATACGCTCAATCGCGTCATCAATGATTTTTGCAGGTGTCCATAACTTTTCACAACCACAAATATCAATTGCAAAACGCTCTAATAAGCGTTGACCTTGATGCGTGTGCGTTACTTCTGGGTGGAACTGTACGCCGTAAAAACGCTTTTCTTCGTTAGACATTGCCGCATGCGGGCAAGTAGACGTTTTAGCTGTGGTTTTAAACGTAGCTGGAATTTCCATTACTTTATCACCATGGCTCATCCATACATCAAGTACGCCATTGCCACCATCAGTAATATGATCTTCAATTGCATCAAATAATGCACAGTTGCCTACTTTTTCAACCTGCGCGTAACCAAACTCTTTTTTATCAGAGCTGTGAACGCTGCCGCCTAGTTGCGTTGCCATTGTTTGCATGCCGTAGCAAATACCAAGTACTGGTACGCCAGCATTAAATACATACTCAGGGGCACGTGGGCTGTTTTCTAAGGTTGTTGACTCTGGGCCACCAGATAGAATGATACCTTGTGGGTTGAACTCACGGATTTGTTCTTCCGTTACGTCCCATGCCCACAGCTCACAGTAAACACCAATTTCACGCACACGGCGGGCGATCAATTGCGTGTATTGCGAACCAAAGTCTAAAATAAGAATTCGTGAATCGTGAATGTCTTTGCTCATTGAGGATCTCGTTAGTCAAGAACTGGCACTCAGAGTATCTGAATGACTAAAAATAAATAAGGGCTAGCAAATGCTAGCCCAGTAATTTCAATACGTTATATTGATTAACCTAAACGGTAGTTAGGTGCTTCTTTAGTGATTTGTACATCGTGAACATGTGATTCACCCATACCAGCTGAAGTAACACGAACAAACTGAGGTTTGGTGTTTAATTCTTCAATCGTTGCACAACCAGTTAAGCCCATTGCGCTGCGTAGGCCGCCCACTTGTTGGTGAATGATAGTCGCGATTGGGCCTTTATAAGCCACACGACCTTCAATACCTTCTGGTACAAGTTTGTCTGCTTGGTTAGATTTTTGGAAGTAACGATCTGATGAACCTTCTTTTTGGTTCATCGCACCAAGGCTCCCCATACCACGGTATGATTTGTAGTAACGACCTTGATAAAGCTCAACTTCACCCGGCGCTTCTTCAGTACCTGCTAGCATTGAACCAACCATTACGCATGATGCACCAGCAACCAATGCTTTTACGATATCACCCGAGAAACGAATACCACCGTCGGCGATAACTGGAATGTCACGGCCTTTTAAGCCTTCAACAGCATCAGAAATAGCTGTAATTTGCGGTACGCCGCAACCAGTAACAATACGCGTAGTGCAGATTGAACCAGGACCGATACCTACTTTAACGGCATCAACACCGGCATCAGCAAGAGCAATCGCACCTTCAGCAGTTGCAACGTTACCCGCTACAATTTGTAAATCTGGGTATGCTTGGCGAGTTGCTGCAACACGGTCAATAACACCTTGTGAATGACCATGTGAAGTATCAATAAGTAACACATCAACGCCCGCTTCAACAAGTGCAGCGATACGTTCATCAGTACCTGGACCGACACCCACTGCCGCACCTACACGTAGACGACCTTGGTCATCTTTACAGGCGTGAGGTTTGTCTTGTGCTTTTTGGTAATCTTTTACCGTGATCATGCCTTTTAATTTAAATGCATCATCAACTACAAGAATTTTTTCAATGCGATGTTCGTGCATTAAGCCTAAGATTTCTTCACGTGCAGCACCTTCTTTCACAGTGACTAACTTTTCTTTTTTAGTCATGACTGTTGAAACAGGTTGCTCAAGTTTAGTTTCGAAACGCATATCACGGCTGGTAACAATACCAACCAGACCATTATCAGCATCCGTTACCGGAAAACCTGAAAAGCCTTTTTCTTCAGACAACGCAACCGCATCCGCAATAGTTAAATCCGCTGTCACAGTGACAGGAAAAGACACAATACCGGCTTCGTACGTTTTAACTTTACGTACGTTTTTAGCTTGTTCTTCAATTGTCATGTTTTTGTGGATAAAACCTAAACCGCCTTCTTGCGCTAGCGCAATCGCTAAGCGTGCTTCGGTTACAGTATCCATAGATGCTGAAACTAACGGCAAGTTAAGTTTGATACCACGCGTTAAGCGAGTTGAAATGTTTGCCGTGTGTGGCAAAACAGTAGAATGACCTGGTACTAAAAGTACGTCATCAAAGGTAAGAGCTTCTTTAGCAATTCTAAGCATTTTGGCAACTTCTCACATGTGGATCTTGTATAAGGAATTGCGGCCAAATTTTATCAGCGTTATCGACATGAGTAAATAAGATTTCACAATTATTTATGATAAAATACCACCATCATCGCTTTTTAGAGTCGTTTTATGGCCATAACATCCCAGCAGCAAACGGTTTATACCGTTTCTAGACTAAACAGAGAAATTAGATCTGTGCTTGAGCAAGGATTCGCATCGTTAATTTTAACCGGTGAGATCTCAAACTTCATAACCCCTGCGTCTGGGCATTGGTATTTTACGCTTAAAGATGATCGCGCCCAAGTAAAAGCGGCGATGTGGCGTGGTAACAATCGCGGCCAGCGTTATCGCCCTGAAAACGGCGCGCAAGTCACTGTCCGTGCACGAGTATCCTTGTATGAACCACGCGGCGATTATCAATTAATTGTCGAGCACATGGAAGCGGCCGGTGAAGGCCAATTAAAACAAGAGTTTGATGAACTGAAAATGCGCTTAGCAAGTGAAGGCTTGTTTAGTTCAGCCTATAAACAGCCATTACCGAGTGTAGTTCATCGTGTTGGGGTTATTACCTCTGCAACAGGCGCTGCTATTAAAGACATTTTAACGGTACTTAAACGCCGTGCACCACAACTAGAAGTGGTGATCTACCCTGCCATGGTGCAAGGTAAAGAGGCGCATTTGCAGTTAATTGATAAAATTAACCTCGCCAACGCTCGCAATGAAGTTGATGTGCTCATTTTAGGCCGTGGCGGTGGCTCTTTGGAAGATTTATGGTGCTTTAACCACGAACTACTGGCGCGAGCAATTTATGCCAGCAGACTCCCTATCATTAGTGCCGTCGGGCATGAAATTGATACCACCATTAGTGACTATGTGGCCGATATCCGCGCCGCCACACCATCCGCGGCCGCAGAGCTTGTTAGCCCTAATAGCAGTGAACTTTATAACCAAATTCAACAACAATTGCAGCGTTTAGCAAACGCGTTTAAACATCAGCTATCTGCCAAGCAAAGTACAGCCACCGCACTTGAACACCGGTTAACATTATGCCACCCGCGCAATCAATTAAATCAACAAGCACAGCGTTTAGATGAGCTATTTTTAGCACTGCAACAAGCAATGCAACAACGTATTTACCAGCATGAACGCCGCTTAAGTAATTTAGTGCCGCGTTTAATGCAGCGCTCACCGGATCGCATGCTTGCACAGGCGGGCCATCAGTTACAACAATTGCAAGCACGCTTACAGCAAAGTATGCAGCAACAACTACGTAGCAGCCAAAATACACTGGCTCTTCAAGCGAGTCGCTTAGAGTCGGTGAGTCCTCTCAATGTGCTGGCACGCGGCTATAGTATTACTAAAAACGAGCAAGGGCAGGTAATAAAATCAACGCAGCAAGTGAATCAAGGCGACTTACTGCTCACAGAATTAGCGGATGGGGTCATTCAATCGGTCGTTAGTTAACTATTTTGCAGCAGAGCCGGGTTAGTCCGATTCTATTGCAAGCAGTAAAGAAAAGTCGCGATCGCTGGATTTAGAAGTGGTGACGGTAAATTGTTGCCAAAATTCTTGTTTGACCAATTGATCATTTAGCTCACGCCACTGAGTGTGACCAAAGTCATCAATATCTTGTGGTGCTACAAGCTCAAATTTACAGACCGAACTTTTACATTGCGCACTTACTAACTCAGGGCTAATGCTAAGATCGGCCATTTGCAAAAAGTCTTTCATGGCTGTTTCTGTGCGGTAAGCCCACTCTTCGTTACGGTTTTGTTCGTCAAATTTAGTCAATAATGCTTGTTCAAGATCTGAAGGAGCTGTTAGACGTTTTTCATATGTTTTTACCAGCTTTCGCTGCGCTTCCAATTCAACTTGAAGCTGTGCTAACTGGGTTTCAAGTGCACGAGTATTTTCTACATCTGAAGAGGGGGTTGAAGATTCTAATACATCGACTTCTGCTGTTTGGCTGTGTTTACTTACTGCATGATCAGAAACAGATTCTAGGCTAATAGATTGTGCTTCTGTTACAAACTTTTGATAGGCTTGCTCTGATTGAGCATCATCTGCAATAGCTGCCAATTGAGAGAATAAAATGACACCAAAGAATATTGAAGCACAGGCAACACCCGCTATAAAAGCTAACAATAAAGCAGTAAAATTATTTTTCATCATATTTTGGCATTCCTTTACTGCTTTTGTTTATAACTTACAATCAATTTGTAATCAATACCTTGGCTGCATTGTCAAAGGTGGTTTATAACATAGCACTGGTATGTGATTCGTTTTGCGGCTCGTCAACGTCTAAAAAGTTTTGGTTCATGCTTTGCGCAGGACAAGGGCAATTTGGTTTACCAACAATTTTAGCCGGCACGCCCACAACTGTGGTGTGCGGCGGCACAGCACTTAGCACAACAGAGCCTGCGCCAATACGCGCGCCCTCGCCGACTTCAATATTTCCGAGCACTTTTGCACCCGCACCAATTAGGACACCTGCGCGAATTTTCGGATGACGATCACCTTTTTCATTACCAGTGCCCCCTAAAGTGACTGATTGTAAAATAGAGACGTTATCTTCTATTACCGCAGTTTCACCAATCACTATACCAGTGGCGTGGTCAAACATAATACCATGGCCGACTTTACAAGCAGGATGGATATCAACGCCAAATACTTCTGAGGTACGGCTTTGAATAAAGCGAGCGAGCTCTTTACGGTTTTGTAACCATAGGCAATGGGCGAGTCGATGAGCTTGAATTGCATGAAAACCTTTTAAGTTTAAGATCACAGTTAAATAAGTATCGGCAGCAGGGTCGCGATCTTTAACCGCTTTAATATCATGAGCAACGTGAGTAAGCATGCGATCGCACTCAACAAAGGCTTGGTCAAACAATTCACGAATAGTAAATGCGGATACCACAGCATCAGACAATTTATTCGCAACGATAAAACTCAACGCAGATCCTAAACACTCATGATTTAAAATGCATGAATACACATGACTTGCCAAAAGAGGTTCACGGGTAACGACTTCATTTGCTTCTGCGCGAAGCTGTTGCCAAATTTCATGACGCATAGGACGGCCTTTAATTAATACGAATATAAGCTTTTGTGCAGTTTAACGGATTTCATGGCGTATGTGTTAACACTGTAATTATTTGTTCTGGTTATTAGATATAACGAAACTTAAAAACCCTAAACAAGAATAATCGCCCCTATTTAAGAATCGTTGTAACGACAGTAAGCATAGTAGTAAAAAATTTATAAAGTTAAATTAAAAGCTTAAAATTCAAAAAGTAACAAACATGACAGCTTAACTGTCATATGACAAAATAACCACTGGCATAAAGCTGACGGCGAAAATAACAATTACAATCGCTAAATTAGCATCATCAACTTAACAAGGAATATGATGATGAAAAACGACATACTCAACACAAAAAAACTTGGCTATAAATTTTACTTTCAAGACGGTGACGATCAAATAGCCTGCTTTGGTAGTTACTTTACTGGCAAAGAAGAAGTCTATGTTAATGATGAATTGGTCAGTGAAAAGCGCAGTATTAATGTCACGAGTAAACACCAATTTGAACTCTCAGGTAATACTTTCAACGTTAAATTTGAAATGCACAATATTTTAACTGGGAGGCTTGAGTGCTCACTTTATAAAAATAAAAAGTTAGTTAAAAGCTTAGAGCAAACAACTATATTTAGTAATCCTAAAAAATCGGCTCTTTTTATTGCAGGGTGTTTTGTTGTTGGCTTTACTGTTGGGTATATTATTTCAACAGTAGCTTTGGGGAAATAACCATGCAACTTAACCCCAAAACTATAAAAGCATTAAGGCAAAAGCTTGATTGGACTCAACAACAACTTGCCGATGCCTGCGACGTGAGTTTACGCACCATCCAACGCGTTGAAAAAGAAGGTGCTGCATCGAAAGAAACCACCATGGCTTTATGTGCAGTGTTAGAAGTACGCCAAGGTGAGTTAATAAAACTTGAGGAAAATACAGTTTCAGTTGCTCAGACACACACTTTAAATACGCAAAGTATCACAACAATTTTAGCGCTGTCGTCCATTGCCAGCTTTGCGCTTGGTATGATCACTGTATTTTTGATTATGAAATAAGGGGTTTAAACGATGTCAAAAGAATCGCGAGGACACATCACGTTAGTGCTTATCGTCAGTGCAATTATACTTTTTGGATTAGGTGTAAAAATTGGCGCGATGTTATAAAAATGCCCCAATAAATGGGGCACTTTAATTAGCTTAATTTATATCGCTTTTATTGAAACACTTTATCTACTGCAACTACTTCGATGTTTTTCGCAGGAATTGCCAGTTTATAGTCAGCAATCACTTTATCTTCAGCTACTAACTCTACTGGCTTTTCTGCGTTATACACCATTGGCGATGTTTGCTCTGACGCTAAGCGTTTTTGCATATCTTTGCCATCACCGGTAATAAACACATACTGGATATCATCAGTTTGTAAATTATCTTTAATGACACGATTAACATCAGCTAAAGTCAGCTTTTCAAGCTTACTCGTTACATATTTCACAAACGATTCAGTGTTATAAAACTCGCTATCAAGTGCGTAACCTAATTGACGATTTTGACTAGCGACCATTTGCGGCACAAAGTTGATTAAGAAGTTACGCGTTGCGTCAAAGTCTTTTTCGGTCATGCCATTTTTGATCAGCTTATCAAGTTCAAATAAAGCCGTACGTGTTGCAAAGTGCGCATCATTATTTGAACGCAGTGGGCGCAACCACACTTGGAATATTTGTTCAGAGCGACCTAGGTTGGCGTCAGGTTTTGTTTGGAACATACCACGCGGGAAATACTCAATATAAGCATAATCGCCGTAGTTCATACCACGGGTTTGGCGAATACGATTATATAAATATGCATTTGAGCTACGGTGCTCACCAAAGTATGAACGCACTAACCAAAGTGCTGTCCAATCTTCACTGCTACGTATGGTATCAATAGGGAAACCAAATGATACCGCGGTAGACTGTGCTGACTTTTCAACAATTGTTGCATGGTGACCTTTAAGCACTGGTGCATCAGGAATTGATAAACGGCTTTGCTGACCTTTTGGCAACTGGCTTAAATCTGCAAACATGGTTGTTTTAAGTGAATCTGGCACAGCGCCAATTAGACCAACCGTTAACTTAGCCTGAGTAAACTCTTTTGCGTAAAACGCTTTTACATCATCCAACGTTAGCGCTTCTAGATCAGATAAATCACCATAGTTATAACTTTCATACGGGTGACCTTGGTACAGCTTATGGTAAAGCACTTCTTTACCTAGCTCTTCATCATTCGACGCTTTAAGTCCTGATTTTATGCCATCAATCAGCTCTTTCTTTAAACGCTTAAAGTCATCTTCTCTAAAGCCAGGGTTTAGTAACTGCTCACTAACCAATGCGTACCATTTAGCCGCATTATCTTTATGAACACGCCCTTGCAGAGAAATCATTTCTTTATCAATCTGATAACCAAAGCTACCTGCCAACGGATACAGTGCTTGTTTGATATCGTTATAGCTCTTAGATTCTGAGCCACCTTGCGCAAGCATGGCTGCGGTTAGTGCTGCAACCCCTTTTTTGCCTTTTGGATCAGCCGCAGCACCGGTGTGGAATAACCAGTTAACATCAATTAATGGTGAGCTATTGGTTTTATCAAGCACTTTAAAGTGACGCTCTTGTACTGTGTGCTTACTTGCAACAAGGGAGTTTAAGTCTACTTCTTGCTCAAAGCCTGCCACTGTATCAAGCGCCGACATAGTCACCGTAGTACGGCTACTATCAACAAAATACTGATTGGCAATATCTTGAATATCTTGCGCGCTGATACTGTCAGCCGTTGCATATAATTGATTTACGACTTCTGGGTCGCGCTCAAAATGCATGTAGCTTGCAAGGGTTGATGCAATTGCTTGTGATGAATCTAAGCCGTTAATAAAGCTGTATTTTAAGTTTGATTTTAAATCAGCTAGTTTTTGGCTATCAACTAACTCCGTACGCGCTTTAGCGTAAGTGTTATTGATCGCATCACGCGCTTTAACTAAGTCTTCTTCGTTTTCTACTTTGACAAATACATGTAACAAACCTGGATCTTTTGTATCTGGGTTGTAGGTAAACATTTGACTGGCAATTTGCTTATCAACCACTAACTCTTGATATAGTTCAGAGTTATTTGAGAAATAAAGCTGCGACAGTAAATCAAGGGCTGCGCGGTCTTTTTTCTCTGGCTGCCATGCAGCCCCTTTATACGACACTAATAACCAATGCCCAGGTAGGCCTTCATTCTGCTCATGTACATATTTTGCTGCTTGTTGTTTAGGCTCAGTTGGGATATCAGCAACGTAATTACCTTTTTGCCAGCCACCCCAGTGCTTTTTAACCATCGCCATCGTCTCTTGCGGATCGACATCACCCACAATCACTAGCGATACATATTCAGGCTTATAAAACTTTTCAAAAAACTCTTTACCGTAAGCCATTTGATCAGGCATCGCTTCGATATCTTCAAAAAAGCCCATAGTGGTGTGCTTATAGGTATGCTTGTCAAAAGCTTCATTACGCACAGCTGAAAGTAACTTGCGAATTGGGCTGGCGTTATTTTTAAGGTATTCACCTTTTACAGTTAATGCTTCCGTACGAAATTGCTCTTCTGAATACGTTAAGTTTTGGAAAATATCAGCTTCAATCTCAAGTACTTTATCAAGGTGCTGCTTTGAAAAGTTTAAGTGATAATTAGTATAGTCATTAGTGGTATAAGCCCGGTTATCAACTCCTGAGTTTTTTAAAATGTCTGAATACACATCTTGTGGGAATTTTTCAGAGCCTTTAAACATCATGTGTTCAAAAAAATGTGCAAAACCCGTTTTACCCGCTTCCACTTCGTTACGAGACCCCACGGAGACAGGTATTTGTAGTGATACCACATCAGGGTAATCAGTTTTCACCACCATAACCCGTAAACCATTCTCAAGCTCTTCCAATAGGTAATCTTGTGAAAACACACGGTCATTGCTACTGGCAACCGTTGACTGTTCAATCTCAACTTCTTTAACCATATTAGAGCCGCTGCTACTTGCACAGCCACTTAGTGCCAGCGTTACCGCCAAACTTGTTGCTAATAATTTAAATTTCATTGTTATCCCTTGTTAGTTGAATATTTTTTTAGTTATAAAATTTTTATACCTTTATGATTATGCAACAAAGTGAATCAATATAAGACCCCTAGGCCAATGAATTATGTAAACAGTTGTGTATTGCCTGTCCCCAAAAACCAATTGAACATGAGATAAATTCATATTCATTGAGAAAGTTTCATTAAAAAAATCTATCTAGACGTCTAAATGGCTGCTATATTACCAAACATAGAACGTTAATTGGCTGGAATGAGGATTATGGCTTTATCATTACAAGAGAAAATTGAAGATACCAATCAGGGTGTTTACTTAATTGGCACAACTCCACCGCGTATTGGTACCGATAAAGCCCAGCTTGAAACCATTGCCCAAAAGCTGTTAGGCCGTTTACATGAAATAGAGTATGACGGTGTTGTTATTTATGACATTCAAGACGAGAGCAGCCGTACTGATAAGCCACGCCCTTTTCCATTTAAGCAAACCGTTGATCCACGTGAATATAGCCATTTATTACGCAGCTTATCGCACCTAGATGTGATCACCTATAAAAGTGTTGCACAACGTGGCGAAGCAGAATTTAAAGCGTGGTTAAACGAAACAAAGAACGACTTTGATTTAAAAAACTTGGTATTAGTTGGCAGCCCATCATCTGATGGCGATATAAAGTTAAGCTTACCTAATGCTTATAAAGCACTCGCAGAGCAAGCTGATGATTTCTTTCTAGGCGGTGTAACCATTGCTGAGCGCCATGCAAGTAAACGTAACGAGCATGAGCGTTTACTTGAAAAAACCGCACAAGGTTGTCAGTTTTTTATCTCGCAAGCGGTTTACAACGCACAAGACACCATTGATTTGATCACCAGCTATGCTCGCAGCTGTAAAGCGCAAGGTATTAAGCCAAACCGTATCATTTTGACTTTCACCCCATGCGGTAGTGAGAAAACCTTAGACTTTATGCAATGGCTAGGTATTTCAGTGCCTGAAGCGACCAAATGGCGCATGCTTGATGCCGAAAACCCATTAAGCGAATCAGTACGCATTTGCCGCGAGAACCTAGATTCAATTCTAAAAAGTTGTGCCCATTTAGATGTACCACTAGGGCTAAATATTGAAAGTTTAACCAACCGTAAAGAAGAGATTGATGCGTCAATTAACCTTTATCGTTTGTTAAAAGCGACAATGGAATTAAATTTAGCTGAAAAGCAGATAGCTTAGGTTCGGGCTTCGGGCTTCGGGCTTCGGGCTTCGGGCTTCGGGCTTCGGGCTTCGGGCTTCGGGCTTCGGGCTTCGGGCTTCGGGCTTCGGGCTTCGGGCTTCGGGCTTCGGGCTTCGGGCTTCGGGCTTCGGGCTTCGGGCTTCGGGCTTCGGGCTTCGGGCTTCGGGCTTCGGGCTTCGGGCTTCGGGCTTCGGGCTTCGGGCTTCGGGCTTCGGGCTTCGGGCTTCGGGCTTCGGGCTTCGGGCTTCGGGCTTCGGGCTTCGGGCTTCGGGCTTCGGGCTTCGGGCTTCGGGCTTCGGGCTTCGGGCTTCGGGCTTCGGGCTTCGGGCTTCGGGCTTCGGGCTTCGGGCTTCGGGCTTCGGGCTTCGGGCTTCGGGCTTCGGGCTTCGGGCTTCGGGCTTCGGGCTTCGGGCTTCGGGCTTCGGGCTTCGGGCTTCGGGCTTCGGGCTTCGGGCTTCGGGCTTCGGGCTTCGGGCTTCGGGCTTCGGGCTTCGGGCTTCGGGCTTCGGGCTTCGGGCTTCGGGCTTCGGGCAATAATGATAAGCGACATAGAATAAGTCAGCTCAAGTATTTAGCTTCGTTTCCTTCTCATTGTGAAAAAAACTTAGTGAATTATTCACAAAGAGGTTAAGAGACGCTGCGCTTAAGAGTAATACAGATTCTAGTCCCGGCTTGCCATAGCATGTGATATCACCAGCCCCAAACTAGGCGCTTGGAGATGAACCGCCGATTGCGCTTCCTGTTAATCAAAAGTGCATGATGGGTGGTGTGGGCTGGAGGAGACCTCCGGCTACCCGATTAGCCGTGTTTAATATTATGGTGGCTCAAGTTCTCTATACGCTCAGCGAGCCAAACTTTGATAATTGACTGCCTTGTTACACCAACACGACTAGCTTCACGATCTAGCGAATCGAGCATCCATTCAGGAAAATCAACATTAACCCTTTTAGTTGTTTGTTTTGTTCGTTTAGCTTGAGATAAATCAAGATTAGCAAGAATGTCATTGCCATCATCAAATTCTTTATCGAAATCAGAAGCTTTCATAAAATTTAACCTCACTAGTTCTTGAACGTCTAACTGAAATTATACGGATATTACTATCTCTATAGGTTATTACAGCTGACCAATGTTTTCCGTTGTGAAATGCGATTATCACAAAGCGAGCTTCATCGCTGGTATTCGCAGGGATCTCGAGTAAGTCAGGATCATTCCACAGTAATTTAGCTTCCTCAAAATCGATACCATGTTTATCGAGATTAATTTGGCTTTTATTAGGATCATATTCAAAAATATACATAGAGTAAAAAGTATACCTTTTTGATGATAAACGCAAGTTTTGTGAAAAATGGCTAACGGGCCTGTAGCATAACTCGTTTAAAATTAATTTTTATTGATGGTTTAACCATGCCAATACTAAGCGCTAAGTTTCCCTCATTTACTTCTCATTCCCTTCTCTTTGTGTAAAAGATCTTTAATTGAATTATTCACAAAGAGGTTCAGAGACGCTGCGCTTTAGAGTAATACAGATTCTAGACCCACGAAGTATTTACGTGGTAATGACGCTATTTATAAGGTACAGCACGCACTAAAGTACGCAGTTTAATGAAATTGGGTGTTAGCGAACGACTCACCATTGCATGTGGTATCACCAGTACCAAAAGTAGGCGCTTGCAAGCGAGGGTCCTTGTCGAAGCTCAAAAACAAAAGGAATTAACATTGCGCTAGGCAATGACTACTTAGCGCCACAAGGTTTAGTGTCATTAAGAGTTATTTGGATCAATATTCATTACGGGAAATGAACCGCCCATTTCACTTCCTGCAAATAAAAAGCGCATGATAGGTGGTGTGGGGGCTGGGGGAGACCTCCGGCTACCCGATTAGCATTCATCTACACGGAACTTCGAAATCAACATGATAGTGTTCATCATGGCGTACCCAAGACCGTTTTTTAGAAAACTGAATGTTCGTTTTAAGGTATTCAGAATGCTTAGTTTTAAACAAATGTGGTTGTAATTCTGGATCAAATATCACCCGCCACAAACCAACACCTTGCTTTTTAGACTCTTTGTCCAACTCGACAATATGAGCTGCTAATGCATCATAATCGATTGTAAACTCTTCGTATTTACCTGAAGAATCAAATTCAATATTGTAGCCGAACTTATTAAAAGGGTTTGTAGGCAAATGATCTGATTGACCTTTCTCATTTTTCACTGGTGTCATAAAGTCTACAGACAAACCATTTTGATGCGTTTTATGAGGGCGGAATTTCCCACCGCTTTCGTATCCAGTTTCTGCATATTTATATACAGTATTTGGCATAGTTTCTTCTAAGTTTTTATAAGAGTTTATAATGATAGATTTGACGGTAGAATGCACATAAGTTCTGCCTGCTAGTCTTGCAACAGTACTATAACTGACGAAATTATTTCCATCACTTGGTAATTCAACACCATTCTCTAAACTTCCATTTGAAGTAGTGCCATGACAAACGCTAGTACTGGAATAAGCAACTTGACTGAACAATACGAAAGTAATTAATACTAATCTACTCATTAAATATGTGACTCATATGATTTGAATGCTAACGCTAAGCTAACGAGCAATAATACTGCGATAAAGTGCGCAGCACCGCAGTGTTATTGTCCCAGCGACCGAAGGGAGCGAGTTTAGCGCCTTGTTAGCTGCCATGCCGCGTAACCGAACCATCCCATTGTTGGTACGGCCCAAATTCTTTGTATTAGGCCATTATAAGGTTGAGGAATAAACCCCGCATAAATTAACCAAAACATTAAGACATGAAATAAAGATAACAGAACACAAAATGCTTCAAATTTTGACGATTTGACAATGTTCTTAAATTCTAGCGCCGTACAAACAGGTATAAGAATCATAAAGATTGATAAGTTGTACAATAAATGAAGTGGTGACTCCAAAGTCCAAATCCCTGCACTGACCATGCTACAACCAAGGAGCAAAGTAGTGAGTGAGGCTGCGGAGAACTTGTGTGGGCTTATTTTGAAAAGACCGACTGCAAACAGTGACATCGAAAGGCCAATCACTATATCCATTGCTCTGTGTATAAAAGCGAATATCGGTGCTTCAAGGGCCACGTGGCTGATACTTTTTGAAAGAACATCAAAGCCAGGAATAATAATGCCAATACCGATATTTACGATAGATGCTATCCAGATGATATGAGCTTGTTTAATCGTCAATTTATTGTCCAACTTCAAATTTACCTATTGGCAGCTAACGAGCCTGTAGATTAACTCGTTTTTAATTTATTTTTATTGATGCATTTACCATAGCCGAGTTCCTATTTTGATTCAATCGACATCTAACTTTCACGTCAAAAATATAAAAAGTGCATTTACTGTTGCTCTAATGGGCGTTTTGGAATGTATGACAGGTGTTTAAGTGGCTTATTTGTCAGAGGTAGCAGCTTACCTTTATTAATGCATCTTGTTTTGCAGCGTTTCTATATTATGAACTAAGCAATACAGTTGCCGCAGAATGAAGTGAAGGCATTCACTTTCGTTTGTCCGCGTAAGGTTAACTTGCTCATGCCTTTATTAGCGGTAATATTCAGCTGTTTATTTAAATGAGAGCAGGCTCTATAAAGCCTAGACGTTTGCCATTGCTTCAATAAATGCTGCCGTCCCATTGGGCTGTCTATTTTTTACCTTTATTTTAATTACTTAATGGTGGATTTAGATCACTGGATACGCCGTAGGATAAGAATGTGCTACTGGCGGCAATGGCGCTCTTTACAAAGGAATAGTCCGCACCAAAGTACGCAGTTTAATGAAATTGGGTGTTAGCGAACGACTCGCCATTGCATGTGGCATCACCAGTAAAGGTCCTTGTAGAAGCTCAAAAACAAAAGGAATTAACATTGCGCTAGGCAATGACTACTTAGCGTCACAAGGTTTAGCGTCATTAAGAGATATTTGGATCAATATTCATTTCAGGAGATGAACCGCCCATTGCACTTCCTGCAAATAAAAAGCGCATGATGGGTGGTGTGGAGGCTGGAGATTAGAGACCTCCGGCTACCCGATTAGATGCAACATTGTGCGAATCTGCTTTACTTTTATTTTTAAAGTATTTCTTTACAGTATTACAAACCTGTCCTAACTTAGCCTTATGATTTTTATAATGATATTCAGTGCTATGTTCACCTTCGGGGATAAGCATATCTACGAATAGCTCATTTTTATTTAAAGTTAAAATCTTATCCTCAACTTTTGTACCATACTCTAAAAAACTAGTTGTATTGTGCATGGTAGAGTGGATTACGCCATCTATGATCTCCCACTTATTCCAATACATAGTAACGTCTAAGGAATAAACTAATGAAAATGCTATTTCACATTTATCACCACTCTCTTGATATTCAATTACGCTATAATCCACGTGTTCATCATTATGATTAATAATCCAAGTTCCTAAAACATTCTGATTATTTATATTTTTTGCAATCACGAAATTAGAAAAAATGATAAATATTACAAATAATGTGAAGTTTTTAAGCATAATCTGAGTTGCACCTAACGAGGCTGTAGAAAAAGTCGATTTTGACAGACCATTTCCTCACCTTTCTTTAATTTTTATATTCTATCAACTGTGCCTTGGATGATTTGATTTTGCAAAGTTTTCTCTCTCTCCCCTTTGAATTTCTAGATATTTGCTTTTGTCCAACCGAAGTAAGGTGAAAAAGGACAGGCACATATTTTATATCATTTTTGCAAAAAAATTGTGCCTGTCCTATTTTCTTTACTTTTGACTTATAAACCAAAGTCATGCAGCCCTCCCCAATTGGTAATATTAAAACGCGTTTGACTTTTGCCTTTATTCTGAATATTTCGTATCTTGATGATCGTTTTTTGAATTTTTAGTCTTGATGGTGAATCAGAACAAACATTCTCTTTTTTACGAAGGTATTTAATTAGCGTATCAAAGACTAAATCTGGCAACTCCTGAGATAGCACCTGAATGATTTCAAAATTACCTTGATCGATCTTTTTGCTCATAAGAAAAGCAATATTTAGAGATTGGTACTTCATCCAAGCTTTTTCGTATTCTGATTCAGGCTCACGATTACCATTACAAACTTCAATAAAATTGGCTTGAGCTTCTGTTTCTGGCTTCAAGTCTCCTGAAGCGAGCGCTTTTAACCAATACCCCTTAGAATTAATTATTTTGTACTCTTTAGGAGTAAACCCTTCGATATCTCTGCCAACGAGATATTCTTTTCTCCTTGCTTGAATAATATGCTCGCTCTCTATCATATCACCCACATAACGAGCCTGTAGATTAACTCGTTTTTAATTTATTTTTATTGATGCATTTACCATAGCCGAGTTCCTATTTTGATTCAATCGACAACTGACTTTCACGTAAAAAATATAAAAAGTGGATTTACTGTTGCTTTAATGGGCGTTTTGGAATGTATGACAGGTGTTTAAGTGGCTTATTTGTCAGAGGTAGCAGCTTACCTTTATTAATGCATCGTGTTTTGCAGCTTTTCTATATTATGAACTAAGCAATACAGTTGCCGCAGAATGAAGTGAAGGCATTCACTTTCGTTTGTCCGCGTAAGGTTAACTTGCTCATGCCTTTATTAGCGGTAATATTCAGCTGTCTATATTTACCTTTATTTTAATTACTTAATGGTGGATTTAGATCACTGGATACACCGTAGGATAAGAATGTGCTACTGGCGGCAATGGCGCTCTTTACAAAGGAATAGCACGTACTAAAGTACGCAGTTTAATGAAATTGGGTGTTAGCGAACGACTCGCCATAGCTTGTGGTACACCTGCACCAAAAGTAGGCGCTTGCAAGCGAAGGCCCTTGCCACAGCTCAAAACAAAAGGAATTAACATTGCGCTAGGCAATGACTACTTAGCGCCACAAGGTTTAGTGTCATTGAGAGATATTTGGATCAATATTCATTACGGGAGATGAACCGCCCATTGCACTTCCTGCAAATAAAAAGCGCATGATGGGTGGTGTGGGGGCTGGAGGATAGAGACCTCCGGCTACCCGATTATGTTGCTGGTTTCCCTATCCAAGAACCTTTAACTTTAAGTTAGAACTTCCAGAAAGTTCAATAACACAATTTGTAATATTATTTTTTATAAGTATTAAAGCTAATGCGTCTGAACCTTCGTCAATGTTAGCAAGAGAATATCCTGACTTTTTCAAGAACTCATAGGGCATTGGTCCTATTTTTGAGTTATATAAAAAGTTTCCAATCGCATTATGTAGCCCCGCGGAAGAATATGCGGAAATTAAATCATCGAAACCTTTATTAGCTGAAAGAACGTTACCACTTAGTGAATCTAAGTATTTAATAGTTCGATCAGCTTCCTCTGAATGGTCTATGTATGCAATATAGTTACGGCATCTTAATTCGTTAATTAATACAACTTCACTGGTTAATTCCGTACCTGATTCAATACAGCGTTCGCTCAATTCTTCCTCATTATCAATGAAGTATTTATTATTGTCATTTATATAAAGCGATACTCTTTCGTGAACTTCAGGGTCGTTATCAGATAATACTTTTGCAAGCTCAATTAAAGGATTAGTTTCTACAGGTGTTTCAGTAAATGTTTCAACATTCTTATCTGTTGAATAAGTTGATTTAAACTTAAGTGATTTGAAAATCTTTTTAATCAATTTGAACTCCTTTAGTATGATTCAACGCCGCAAATAAACGGCTAAAAATAGTTGGCTATAATTTGTGAGGTACAAACAAAGCCAACTGTTTTTTGTCCGCACTTTTTAATTTGCCTTGTTATACTGCCGTAAACTTACTCAAGCTGACTGACTTTTTCATTTGCACCACCTCCTCGTGAAGAAGGGGGTAATTTGGTGTCATTGTCGGTTAGGATGAAAATTAAAATACCAATGGATGCTATAAACGGTATTACCCAAATAATAACAATTTGAGCAATCTTTTGTGCTTTCTCAAAGGATTCAGATTTGGCGACTAAAAACGTTACAATGACATTTAAAACAACTGCAACGATCAGAGCTATTTCTAAGTAATTATCTTCCACGAATCACTCCAATATCAGGGGCAGTATAACGCTTAATATAACTGGAAAATACGGAGCGACAGCGAGTAATTTTCCAGTTTATGTTTTTTTATATGCGTGCAATTTACACCTTATTATTTTAATTTTGCTCTATTTGGTTTTACGTTTAAGTTTGAATAAGTAAAAAGTAGAACCAACAAAAATGGCTAGAGATGCTAACCCAAGCCAGAAAGATAGCAAATAATAAAAGACTGTTGCGCCCCCACTATGGAGTGTAAATATACCGCAGTCATAACCACACGTTTCCATCCGATAAAATGACCACAGAAATACTACGAACCAGAAAATAAATGCGTAAATTGTAAATCTTCTAAGCTTTATAATGTTCATCTAGATTTGGCTGCAACCGTTTAGCATATAACGAGCCTGTAGATTAACTCGTTTTTAATTTATTTTTATTGATGCATTAACCATAGCCGAGTTCCTATTTTGATTCAATCGGTTACTTCAGTTTTACATAAAATATAAAAAGAAGATTTGCTGTTGCTTTAATTGGTGTTTTGGAAGGTATGACAGGTGTTTGATTGGCTTATTTGAGGTGATATGGGCTTACCTTTATTAATGCATCGTGTTTTCACATATCAATATTAGCCTTCAAGTTCATCCTCATTTACTTCTCATTCCCTTCTCTTTGTGCAAAAAATCTTTAGTTGAATTATTCACAAAGAGGGTATGAGGCGCTGCGCTTTAGAGTGATACAGATTCTAGACCCAAAAAATTTACGCGGCTGGGTATACAACCAACGCTTATCAGCTAACGGTGAATTTAGATCACTGGATACGCCGTAGGATAAAATGTGCTACTGGCGGCAATGACGTTCTTTACAAAGGAATAGCACGCACAAAAGTACGCAGTTTAATGAAATTGGGTGTTAGCGAACGACTCGCCATAGCTTGTGGTACACCTGCACCAAAAGTAGGCGCTTGCAAGCGAAGACTCTTGTCACAGCTCAAAACAAAAGGAATTAACATTGCGCTAGGCAATGACTACTTAGCGTCACAAGGTTTAGCGTCATTAAGCGATATTTGGATCAATATTCATTACGGGAGATGAACCGCCCATTGCACTTCCTGCAAATAAAAAGCGCATGATGGGTGGTGTGGGGGCTGGAGGTTAGAGACCTCCGGCTACCCGATTAGGGCTAAATTTCCAATGCTGGAAGTTCAACATTATTAATTAGCGCTCTTAGCCTCAGAAAGTGCTTTTTGTTTACCCTTCCAACTAACTTTCGACTTCTATATAAATCTCCCGTGCCTAGGTGCATAACCACATTCTCATCGTAATTATGTGCATGTGGCGAGGAAGGGAAAGGGTCAACGTCATCTTGGTGTACGTCCCAAACTTCACCCTTAATTTTATACTTCTTCTTGGTGAGTTCACTTTCAATCCCACCAGGTAAAACACTATCTTCATCGCGTAGAACTATACGTTCTAATATTGGGGTGCAAGTATCTAAGTAACTAGACGATGAAATAAAGCTGTGAATTATATTTTCATCCAAAGGTGGCTCGATACCTTCCTTATCAAGTGCATCGACTAACTCTCCGACCTCAATTACACATTTGTATTTGGCTTCCAAATGGAAAATGAAATCTTCGCCAATGCCCATGAAATCGACTAGCAACATGACTTTGTTCATATTCATACTTTCCATAAAAACTATCCTTTTTAGCCCTAACGCCGCAAATAAACGGCTAAAAATAGTTGGCTAAAATTTGTGAGGTACGAACAAAGCCAACTGTTTTTTGTCCGCATTTTTTAATTTGCCTTGTTAACTGGCTTTAGGTCAATGCATTTTATTTAAATGGATTTTTACCGTAACTTTCCCTGTGCTTATAAAATATATAAAAATGAACGATAAACATAAACATGAAGTAAATAACACCGAACAATAGCCCTTTATCTAAACCTTCTGCCCAACCGATAATGCTTCCAGAAAATAATGCAATACCGAAGTGAGCAAATAACATTTGAAAATGTATTCTCAAAAATGCTGACAAATAATCACTCCCAATTAATTATATGCACAATGCTAAAGAGCCAGTTAACGCTTATTGAACACCATTTTGGTGGTTTATAACGCACCAAAACGGCGTATATTACATACCCTGATAATTTCACCAATAATTACCTTTGTAAACAAATAATTAAAACAGCTAGGGTTAAGCCTGTTATTTTGCCCCAATACGGCGTTTAATAATGTTATTGGACAAAATTAGATTTCTACTTAAAACACAGGAATAAATTTAATTTCTTTAGTGACTGGTTATCGCTCTTAGCTGGCTGTCCGGTGAGGTCTTTAAGGTTTTTTGGCTAACTTAAACGCTTGTTTTACGCTATACATATCTTTATCTGCCATATCTAGTAATGCCTCGAACGACTCTTTTTCTGAAGAGTTAAAACTACGTCCTATGCTCAAGGTTAAATTTGGTAGGTTTTTATCTGCAAGCTCTGCTTGGTAAGCATTAATTATTTTATCTATCACATGACTAATTAATCGTTTGTCAGAAATCTGAATCAACGCAACAAATTCATCCCCGCCTAAACGACCAATAATATCAGCATCACGCAAATGAGACTTTAGTGTTTTGGCGAGTGTCATTAAGGCTTGATCACCAATTTCATGGCCATAGTTGTCATTTAATTTTTTAAAATCATTTATATCAATGAATAAACAACACACATCAAAGCCTAATCGGCCTGATAAACTGAGCTTTTGTTGGGCGAGTAAGTTCAGAGCGCGGCGGTTATAAATATGAGTGAGTGGATCTAACATTGCAATTTCGCGCATTTGCACAAAACTGTTTATTAATGCTAAATCATCTTCAACCATGTCTCTGAGTTGCTTGATTAATTCCAAGTAATTGCGCTGATAATCCGTTTGTTCAAAGTCCATGACACAAAAAGTGCCAAACACTTCACCATCAGGCCAATGTATCGGCAAACCTAGGTATGACTCAAACCCGTCTTGCGTAACCTCAGGGTTGTCTAGCCACATATCATCTTTACTTGCATGATTCACATATAAAGCTTGGTTGTCTTGCACCACTTTTTTACAGAAAATATTTGTATCAAGTGGCACGACCTCCCCTGCTTTATACGGGTTTTCTCGCTGTTCGCTGGCAACTACAATTCGGTAACCAGCGTCAGTAGCTTGAACAACAAAACCTGCAGGGGCTGAAAATAATTCAGTCATTAAATCGACTGTCTTTTGCCACTTTTGTAAAGATATTTGACTGTCTTTTCCTGAGAACACCCACTGATTAGTTTTAAACATACTACTTACTCAAGCTAGTTGCAGAGCTTTAAGTATAAGAAACTTATCGGCGTCGGTTTGAACTTTTTTTACCTAAAATTCGCTTTTTATCCCGTTCTTTTCGCGATTTATTCGTATTTTTTCGATTATCTTTAGGCTTTTTGTTTGGGTCGGGCTCATAGCCGGTCAACCACTGCGGAGTAAGACGAGTATCTAATAATACTTCAATTTCTTCTAGTAGCCACTGTTCATCAAGACTCACCAGTGACATAGCTAAACCTTGTTCACCTGCACGGCCAGTACGGCCAATGCGGTGTACGTAGTCTTCTGCTATATATGGTAGTTCAAAGTTAATCACATACTTTAATGAGCTAATATCTAAGCCGCGAGCAGCGACATCGGTAGCAACGAGTACACGGGTCGTACCTTCTTTAAAGTTCTGTAATGCTCTATCACGTGCGCCTTGTGATTTATCACCATGGATAGATTCTGTTTTCAGGCCATCTTTGCACATTTCTTTAGCAAGTTTGTCGGCCATTTGTTTAGTACGTGTGAAAATAAGCACTTGGCGCCAATTTTTCATACCAATCATGTGTGATACAAGTTCACGTTTGCGATCTTCATCAACCGCGTAAATCACTTGTTCAACTTCGACAGCAGCCGAGTTACGCTTATCAACTTCAATTAATTTAGGATCTTTAAGTAACTTTTTACTCAGTTCAAACACGCTGTCATCAAAAGTCGCTGAGAATAATAAGGTTTGCCGATCACTTGGTACATGGCGCAAAATTCGCTTAATTTCATCAATAAAGCCCATGTCTAGCATACGATCAGCTTCATCAAATACCAAAGAATCTACGCTTGAGAGTTTAATACTGCCTTTGATGATGTGATCAAGTAATCGTCCTGGCGTTGCAACCACCACTTGCGCGTCTTTCATTGCTTTAACTTGCGGGCCAATGCTTGCGCCACCATAGGCTAATGCCCCTTTAATATCAGACCCTTGCGCGTACTTTTCAAAGCTGGCAAATACTTGCTGAGCAAGCTCTCGGGTAGGCGTTAAAATGAGCACTCGCGCAATACCTTGCTCGTCTTTTTTCTCGCTTGTTAATAGCTTGTGTAGTAAAGGAAGTACAAACGCAGCTGTTTTACCTGTGCCCGTTTGTGCACTGCCCATCACATCGTGACCGGCTAAAATTAATGGAATGGCTTGTAGTTGAATAGCCGTAGGCGTTTGATATTCATTGAGCTCAAGTGCTTTAAGCAGTAAAGGGTCGAGATGAAGATCCGTAAAGGTTGCAGCAGACATAGCATTGACTTGAAATAACTAATAATGGCGCTATTGTACGCACAAAATAAGTAACAAAAAAGGCGCTTGCGCGCCTTCATTTAAATCTTCAAGTTCGTGTTGCTTATGCAACGGGCTTAAGCGTTTCTTTACGCTGATTATAAAACGAAATAAGATCATCAACAGTATCTTGGCAATATTCACGAATACCAGACACTAGCATGTGTTTTTCACCATTCCCTACTTTTTTACCTTCTTCAAGTAAGTTGAAACGTAAGGTAATTTTTCCGCGTTTACCGGTATATTCAAAACTCGGCTCGGCAAACTCTAACGTAGGTGCATGAATGTCTAATGTATCAAGGTTAATTAACATTGATTCATAGATAACCATAGGGCGAGCTGGGTTAATCATTACATCTTGCTTACCCATAAGTGGAATAATCACATGCGGGAAAGTGGTGCCGGAAAACTCAACGTAATTCTTTATTAGGCTATCGGTGAGTGTTTGACACTGACTGGTTTTACCGTCACGCTTTACCTTTAACATGACTTTTTCGCCGCTGGTAATATCAAACTCATCGGCGCCTTCAGGGAAGCTGAGTTTGGTAGTCTCATCAACCATGCCTGCGAAGGTAAATTCCATTTTTTCACTGATACCATACTGATTTAATACCAATGAAAAAAGTAAATCTCCAGGAACACAAAACTTCTTTGCGTCTTTATCGTGTAGCGGGTTGTAATCATCGGCTACACATTTTGCGAAACGACAGCCTTGCTCACGCGATATAGAGATATGATCAGCATGTTGCTGATAAAAAGGACTTAACATAGTTGTTCACTGCTTAAACTGCTTATAACCTGCCTATTCTACCAGATAAAAATGTAATAGAGGTCGAATCTGTTAAACTTTTGTTTCAAAAAAAGCAAATCGATAAAAATACTTTCATTACCCACTTACTAACTCTTCCTCGGTTAACGAAAACTCAAAACTGTATCATTATGTAGCATAGGTTAACTCCTGCTGGATAATAGTGAATAATAGAGTTAGCGATAATGAGCTCACGATGGTAACAACAATCATCATTGTACTTTTCCTGAACAGGTCTCTTCTTATAATATACGATTAAACTATATAATTATGAGAAAACCGTGTCAGGTGATGTTGTATAGCAAACAAACTATACCCCATATAATTTAAGCTGTGCCACCGCTTATTCGACTATGTAATAATTCCTCTGATACTTAGGTTTTGAAAGTGTATACGTTAAAGTTTTTAATAATGATTTTATGCCCTGATACAAGCAGTAAGCCTCTTGCTGCGATGCAATCGCAACTGAAATTTAAAGCAACAGCGCAAATCAATAAAACTAACTACATTAACACACAAGAAAGTATCGATGAACCTCTGCAAATTAGAGTAAACTATGGCATTATAGTGCGGCTCAGTAACCCTATTTTTATTGAACAACGAGTTGTAACAGAGCAAAAAACAACCATCTATAACCCAAAAAACTCTCACAGTTCGAAACGTCAATTTGGCTGGAGCTTGTAATGCATATCTATTTAATTGAAGATGATTTAAAACTCGCAAAATTAATACAATTGTTCTTATTAAAGCAAGGGTTTACTATCGATGTATTTAACAGTGTAGCTGACTACAAACAACATAAAGCAACCTTTATACCCGCTTTAATTATTTGTGATGTTATGCTACCTGACGGCAATGGCTTTGAATTATTTCAACAGTTAAGTACTGAACATACATGCCCAATCATTTTTCTAACTGCACTTGACTCAGATCAATCTCACATTAAAGGCCTAAATTTAGGTGCCTATGATTATTTGATCAAACCACTCAAACCAGAACTCTTGCTTGCAAAAATTAATGCAATTTTACGACAAAATGATCCGACCCAACAACGTGACAGCATTGAGCAACCACTTACTCTCAATCAGACCAAACGTGAAGCCTATTTTGCCGGACTTCCATTAAACTTAAATGACAGTGAGTTCGAGATTATTGCTTTTTTAATAAAAAATGCGCCGCACCCTGTATCACGGGAAATACTTTTTAAACAGGTTATTGGTCGTAACTATAACGGTTTAGACCGTGCTATTGACTTAAAAATAAGTCGATTAAGAAAAAAACTAACTACGCTATTTAGTAACCAAAAAAGCAGCATCACTCTAGATATAAAATCTGTACGTAGTAAAGGTTATTGCCTAGACATTATTAACACTAAAGAGAATAAATAGAACAACATATGACTCAGCAATTTTTGCGACTTTATATTTTTATTACGGCAAGTTTAATTGTTTTAGTCGTTATTTTTGGTCAGTTATATAACTACTTTTTTGAGCAAGACACGCCCAGCATACCGTTTACCGTACAAAATTTTCAGCAATTAATTGCAAATAAGGAGCAACAGATCGCTGAAATTCCACATGCTGATTTAGCATTGCCGCAATCGCTACATAAACAGTTAGTAACTGAAGGGATCATTACAGTTAACAATCAAAATAACCAACGCGTTATTTACCTACCCAGTGAGCGAACGGGCTTTGTATATCGAGTTGGCCCTCTCCCGCAAAATCACCATGAAAATAATAATCTAATTGTTTTTTTTGCATTCTATATTTTGCTTGGTAGCATTATTCTTATTTTAATAAGACCCGTATTTAGAGATTTAAGCATCTTACAAACAGCTGCAGACCAATTTAGCCAGCAACCAGTAATGATGCAACCCGCAATAAAACCCAACTCTTCAATTGCGCCACTAGCCAATACATTTTCACAGATGTCACAACGCATAGAGCAATTCATTCATTTACACCGTGATCTATCGCGTATTATTTCACATGAAATACGTACGCCATTAACGCGGATGCGGTTTGCCCTATCATTAACTGAGGATGACCTAATAAACGAGCAAATCCAGCAGGATATTGATGAAATAGAACAACGGTTAGACCAATACTTACACTTTGCTCGCATTGAACATCAACAGCAGTACTTTGAACAAGAAACAACCAATATTGAAGAATTAATTCAGGCTGAAATAGAAAAATATGTCTTGTATGAAAATTTAACAATAGTACAAAACAGCCAAGTTAAAACACTCTGCTGTGAAGCTAATTACATAGCTATTGCTGTACAGAACTTATTGGTAAATGCGTCAAAATACGCAAAAAAGCTTATCAATATTAGTGTTACAGAAGATAACACACACTATTATTTAAGTGTCGAAGATGATGGCCAAGGTCTTCCTGTCAATGCTACATCTTTAATCGACCCCTTCCAACAAGGTGAAAATGATAACCTTGCCAGCGGTTATGGACTAGGCCTGTATATCGTAAAACGCATTGCTAGTTGGCACAGTGGAGATGTTATTATGGCCAACAGTAATGTAACAGGTGGTGCAAAGGTAACACTTAGTTGGCCTAAACAATCAACACTTTAATCCAGCTAGCGGGCTAAATAGAGCGTATCAAACAGGTATAAAAAAACCGCGATATGAACGCGGTTTTTTATAATTAAATTTGCTTCTTTTATAAGCCTGCACGATCTTTAATTACAGGGATTAATGCAGATCCTGCGTGGCCGTTTGATTCAGCCCATGTGATATCAGCACCATCTTCTAAAGAGCTTTTAGATAAGTTTTTCACAACGTACTCACCAGCATCAGCAGCATTACTAGCAATTGCATGGCGCAGTAAATTAAGGCCATTACACTGTACAGCATCGTATATGTTACGAATTTTAACACGTGAACTTTTTAGCTTATCACGTAGACGATTTTTATCATCCGCAGCTATGTATTCACAGATTGAAACAGCTAACTGATCATCCGCTTTAACAGGCGCACTGAAAGCTATAGAGCCAGAAACAACAGCCGAAACAACTAGTAATGTTGATAATTTAATCATTGTATACCCTTGTGTAATACTTTATAACTACCTTAGTTGGCTAATATTGTACCAACCTATCAGCCTATTCGCAATAATGTTACTTAATTTTATCCAATGTAACGAAGGTATATGCGTGTAAATTCTTATCACTAGGTTGATTATGTTGCTCATCTACAACTTGCCAATTGGCGGCGCCCTCATAATCAGGGAATTGAGTATCCCCTTTAACATCAAGATCTATAAACGTTAAATAAAGCGTATCCGCACGCTCTAAGAACTGTTGATATATGTTACCACCGCCAATCACCATCACTTCATCACATTCGCAAACCAATGAAATTGCGGCCTCTGGCGATGACACCACATCAACACCTGTGGCTTCAAAGTCGCTATTACGGCTTATCACTATATTATGTCTACCAGGCAACGGACGGCCAATTGACTCAAATGTTTTACGTCCCATGATCACCGGCTTACTCATGGTAACCGCTTTAAAATGCTGTAAATCAGCTGGCAAATGCCATGGCATATTATTATCTTGACCAATTACGCGATTGTTTGCCATGGCTGCAATCATTGAAATTTTCACATCAATACCCTAGTACTTTTTCATTAAACAAGAAAAAAGGAGCACAAGCTCCTTTTATAACATTCTAATTTTTACTAACGTTCATAAATAACTTCAACGTCATAGTCGTCATCATCCCAACTATCCCAATCGTCGTCGTCATTACTCTTCTTCGTAGCATCTCTATGATAAGTATCCCATTTGAATTCAACTTCTTCATCTTCAACTGGCACAAACTTTTCTTTTGGCATGCTCTCAAGCAGTGTCATTATGTTATGAATTAACGGTTGAGTATTCAATTTGTTAATTGCTGAGATATGATAAATATTCTCTGTCTCACCTAACTCTTCTGCAATTTGATCACATAATGCTTGGGCTTCATCTTCCGGTAATAAGTCTATTTTATTAAAAACTAGCCAACGTGGTTTTTCTGCTAGCTTAGGACTATATTGATGTAATTCATTAATGATCGCAAATGCATTATCAACTGGATTTGAGCCATCCACAGGCATCACATCAATAATATGTAATAGCACACGACAACGTTCTAAATGCTTCAAAAAGCGAATACCTAAACCAGCACCTTCCGAGGCACCCTCAATCAAACCTGGAATATCAGCAATCACAAATGATTTATTTGCTTCTGGGCGCACCACGCCTAAATTAGGAATAAGCGTAGTAAACGGATAGTCAGCCACTTTAGGGCGTGCTGCCGACACACTTCGAATGAAAGTCGATTTACCTGCGTTAGGTAAGCCTAATAAACCGACATCAGCTAATAACAATAACTCAAGCTTAAGATTACGTACTTCACCTGGCGTACCTAATGTTTTTTGTCTCGGAGCGCGGTTAGTACTTGATTTGAAACGCGCATTCCCCAAGCCATGGAAACCGCCTTTTGCAACCAAAATTCTTTGGCCATGCTGAGTTAAATCACCAAGCCCTTCTTGAGTATCCACATCAGTAATGCGCGTACCAACAGGCACCATGACATATAAGTCATCAGCCTTTTTGCCGGTACAGTTACGACTGCGACCATTTGTACCACGTTCAGCTCTATGAAAACGTTCAAACTGATAATCAATAAGGGTATTTAAGTTTTCATCAGCTTGTAGATAAACACTACCACCATCACCACCGTCACCCCCATCAGGTCCACCATCTGGGACATATTTTTCACGGCGGAAAGATACAATGCCGCTACCACCGTCTCCAGCTTCTGCGCGAATTTCTACTTCATCTACAAACTTCATGATTACTCACTTTAGGGATTGGCTTGTTAATTTCACTATTATATACCTAAGTGGCCTATAGAGCACACTCTGCATAAAAAACACTTGGGTATAGATTAGTAACAGACTTAAAACAAAAAACCCCGCAAAGGCGGGGTTTTTTAAGAACCGGCTCTGATTACTCAGATACGATGCTTACGTATTTACGGTTTAAAGGACCTTTTTGTTCAAATTGAACTTTACCATCCGCTTTTGCGAAGATAGTGTGGTCTTTACCGATACCTACGTTTACGCCTGCGTGAAATTTAGTTCCACGTTGACGAACAATGATGCTTCCCGCTAGAACTGATTCGCCACCAAAACGCTTAACACCTAGGCGTTTGCTTTCTGAATCGCGACCGTTACGAGTACTACCAGCTGCTTTTTTATGTGCCATTTCTAAGTACCTCTAATTAAGCGCTAATGCCAGTGATTTTAACTTCTGTGAACCATTGACGATGGCCCATTTGCTTACGAGAATGCTTACGGCGTCTAAATTTAACAACCTTAATCTTCTCACCGCGACCATGTGAAACAACCTCAGCTGTTATTTTACCACCGTTTACGAACGGTACACCGATCTCGATTTTCTCACCATCAGCAACTAAAAGTACTGAATCAAATTCAACTGCTGCACCAGTCTCAACGTCTAATTTCTCAAGACGAATTGTTTGACCTTCAGTCACACGGTGCTGTTTACCACCACTTTGGAAAACCGCGTACATAATTAACTCCGTCTGTGCGCCCTCAAATCGACGCAACTAAAATATTATTCAATAGGGCGCGAAGTTTACGCTAATGTGCAAAAACTAGCAAGCCTGTTTTATTAATTAAATGAATAAAAAATAGCTGCATTGAGAGCGATTCAATATTTTCCTCCATTTTATATTAAATTGGCATTATGCCAAGCCTTTTTAGCGTTTGATGACAAATAAATTACACCATGCGCAAACTACCTCAAGGAATAAAAATAAGCATGTTGAATTGGCGTTAATTTCTTAAATAAAAAAGTTATCTTTACTAATTAAGGTTAAATTAAGCTGCATAACCGTGTTTTTTCAGCGAATCGTCACAAACTGTCGAGCAAAGCCGTTTTTTGTTGTACAATCAGCCCCGTATACCCATTAAATTTGGCTCGGAGATCAATGGATATAAAAGCTATCCAGGCGTTAATCGAAAACGATATGAATGACGTCAATCAACTAATTTACGCACAAATGCGCTCTGATGTAGCACTCGTCAATCAGCTCGGCTTATATATAGTGAACAGTGGCGGCAAGCGTGTTCGCCCTATGTTAGCTATTTTGGCGGCTAAGGCGCTTGGCTATGAAGGCAAAGATCATATCACTTTAGCAACTATTGTTGAATTTATTCACACGGCGACATTATTACATGATGATGTTGTTGATGAATCAAATTTACGTCGCGGTACACCAACAGCCAATGCTGAGTTTGGTAATGCTGCAAGCGTGTTGGTTGGTGACTTTATTTACACCCGCTCATTTCAGCTGATGGTAGGACTTGGCAAAATGCAAGTGATGCAAATACTTGCCGATGCCACCAATGTCATTGCCGAAGGCGAAGTATTACAACTAATGAATTGTAATGACCCTGATACCACTGAAGACAGTTATATGCAGGTTATTTACTCTAAGACTGCAAAGTTATTTGAAGCAGCCACAGGCCTTGCAGCTATTATTACCGAGCAGGATGCAGCAACATTAAAAGCACTCAATTTATACGGCATGCATTTGGGCACCGCTTTTCAACTCGTTGATGATGTACTTGATTACAATGCAGATGCAGAGCAACTAGGGAAGAATATCGGTGACGATTTAGCTGAAGGTAAGCCAACACTGCCTTTGCTTTACGCCATGCGTCACGGTAATGAAGAACAAGTACAGTTAATTCGCGATGCCATTGAACACAATAACGGTATGGATCATTTAGAGGCGATTTTAACAGCCCTAACCCAGACCAAAGCCCTAGAGTTCACAATGGATAAAGCAAACGAAGAAGCTGATAAGGCAATTGCCTGTTTAGCTGTATTAGATGAATCGCCATATAAAGAGGCTTTAATTAGCCTTGCCCGAATAGCGGTCGATCGCAGTCATTAATAACCGGTATTAAATACACAATATTTCGAGCATAAAAAAGCCTGCAATTGCAGGCTTTTTTAATCTTTACCTCAACTAACAGCCGAGGTAAATCAAGCTTATGCGTTGATGAAATCAACACCTTCTTGAATGTCTTTTTTCAGCGTATCTAGCATGTCGTTTTTAGCTTGCTCTTCAAATGCGCTTAGTTCGCCGTAAGCAAGAATTTCTTCTACGCCGTTTTTACCTAAACGTACTGGGTGTGCAAAGTATGCAGCATCGCCGCCTTCAACAGCAACATAAGCGTAATCAACAACGTCTTCGCCTTGTAGACCTTTAACTAAAGACATACAAAAACGAGCAGCTGCTGCGCCCATTGATAATGTAGCTGAACCACCGCCCGCTTTAGCGTTAACTACTTCAGTACCTGCATTTTGGATACGTGGAGTAAGTGCAGCAACTTCTTCATCTGTGAAAGTAACACCTTCAACTTGAGAAAGTAGAGGTAGAATCGTTGTGCCTGAGTGACCACCAATAACTGGTACTTTAACAGTAGCCACATCAACACCTTTAAGCTCAGCAACAAATGCTTCTGAACGGATCACATCTAAAGTAGTGATACCGAAAACGCGCTTAGCGTCGTAAGTACCCGCTTTTTTAAATACTTCAGCAACAATTGGCACAGTACCGTTTACTGGGTTAGTGATAATACCCACTAATGCTTTAGGGCAGTTAGCAACAATGCCTTCAGCTAGCGTTTTAATAATACCGGCATTTACGTTGAATAAATCAGCACGGTCCATACCAGGCTTACGTGGCATGCCAGCTGGGATAAGAACGATATCACAACCAGTTAATGCTTGATCAAGTGCGTCAGCACCAAAACCAGCTACTTTAACGTCAGTTGGGATGTGAGAAAGATCAACAGCAACACCAGGAACAACTGGAGCAACATCATAAAGTGATAATTCAGAACCAGCTGGTAAGCCTGTTTTTAATAATAAAGACAACGCTTGGCCGATACCGCCAGCAGCACCTAATACAGCAACTTTCATTGGAATTCTCCGTAATTTGAGGTAGGAAATATTTGTGGCTCTAAAGATAATGAAATTAACGCCTAAAGACAAATTTATCCTGCTTATTTTGCATATAATTTCGACCATAGTTGTAAATTTTTTTATTTACAACGGCGAAAGAGTACGCAAAGCTAAACAACTACTGCATAAATATTCATTTTTGTGTAGAATTTAGGTCATCAAATAACAGAGCAGAACAACCACATGCAACCACAAGATAAACAAGAAGCGTTAGTTAAAGCCTTTAAATCACTTTTAAAAGAAGAGAATTTTGGTTCTCAAGGCGAGATCGTCGATGCTTTAAAAGAACAAGGCTTTGATAATATCAGCCAAAGTAAAGTTTCACGCATGTTGAGCAAGTTTGGCGCCGTTCGTACCCGCAATGCCAAACAAGAAATGGTTTACTGCTTACCCGCTGAAATGGGGGTGCCTACCGCAAAAAGCCCGTTACGTCAGTTGGTAATTGATATTATGCATAACGAAATGATGATCATCATTCGCACCAGCCCAGGTGCGGCACAACTGATCGCCCGTTTATTAGATTCATTAGGTAAAGCAGATGGTGTGCTGGGAACAATTGCCGGTGATGATACTATTTTTATCGCCCCCGCAAAAATCTCCGAAATTGATGTAACGTTAGAGCGCGTACGCACTCTATTTGATACAGTTTAAAGCTGCTTTAAGAAATTAATTGATGGGGCGAAAAATGCAGAGCCCATATCGGCTTGCGTAAAATCAAGCCAGTGGTCATAGCAATCACCCTGCCCCAACCGACTTAATAGCATTTGCTCAAATGCATTGCCTAGTGCCGCATAGCTGATCGCTAATATCCCCTGCTCATAAACATCACCATACGGCATGTTTTGATTTAGCTGCAGTGGCTGCCCTTGCTCATTTTTAAGTTCAGTGCGGGTAGCATGACTGTTGTCCTGTGCCGGCTCTATTAACTTATTGTCTAAGCGCGTACGGCCCATAATTTGTTCTTGTTCACTCAGCGGCAGATTTTGCCATACACTCAAGTCATGTTTATAACGTTGCACATGCACATAACTCCCTTGATCTTCAAAGTGTTCGGGTTTATGAATGAGTGCAGTTAGGCGCTTTTGACGGCCATGCGGAGTATCACCACCGAGGATAAAACCGTTAAAATCACGCCCATCAAGAAACCGAAAATTTCTTACTTGCTCAACAAGTTCAACATCAGGGGCGAATAACTTAAGCACTTGTAATGCAAACAGGTGATTCACATCTTCTCTGTCAGAACGAATTTGTATAAATAAATCAAATGGCTGTGCACCCATAACATGATCGTTATGGGTGATGTTAGGAAAACTCTGTAGTTGACTCGGCAGGAATTCTGGCAATATATGTGGCCAATACTGCGCCCCTACCGCAACCACGCTAGAGAGCATAGATTCAGAAAACTGATCCGCAAACTCATCTTGAATAGCGCTAACATATTTTAATTTTTTGCGTAATGACTCATCGTGACCATCAAGTACATTAAAAAATAAATGTAAACCGTGCAAGTTTGCTTCAGCACAAATCCCTGACTGCGCTTGCGCCATGATATTTCCTTAACTCAAAAAGTCCTACACGGCGTAACGCGAATGTAGTTATTCAGCGAAAAAATTAACCGTGTGCGGTGTTATTCTTATAGTGACATCTTCATTTACTAAAAATGATTGACCCGACTGAGCAGCAACATCAATTTCTTGCCCTTCAATCATGACTTTATAGACAAAGTGCGAGCCAACGAAACGACGGTTTAATACAGTCACCGTGTTTACACTACTGTGTTTTGATTGCAAAGGCGTTAGTTCTAAATGATGCGGGCGAACATAGAGTTGCCCAACGCGCTTTGCATGACTGTGTGCAAGCAGTGACTCAACTCGCCCAAAAGCAGTACTGTATTCAGTTGCTGTTAATGCTTCAGCGTCTAAGTATATGCCCTGACCAAGAAATTCTGCAACCACCTTTGAGTTTGGCGTGTTAAAAAGCTGCTCAGGCGTGCCTTGTTGCGCAATTTTACCGCAGTCCATAATCGCGAGTGTATCGGCGAAGGCAAAGGCCTCTTCTTTTGAATGAGTGACAAATACAGCGGATACTTGCTGATTTTTAATAATGCGCCGAATATCTGCAATAAGTTCAAAACGCACTTGAGTATCAATATTTGAAAACGGCTCGTCTAATAACAATAAACTGGGCTTATAAGCCAGCGCTCTGGCAATAGCTACCCGCTGCTGTTGGCCACCCGAGAGTTGATGGGGAAAACGTTTTTCACAGCCAACTAAGTGCACAAGCTCAAGCATTTCATTAACCCGTTGCTGTTTTTGTATTTTGCTCATTTTTGTTAAGCCAAAAGCAATATTATCAGCTACTGTTAAGTGCGGGAACAACGCATAATCTTGAAACATCATGCCAATATTACGGTATTCAGGCGCTAAAAATGTGCGTTCATCGCTAACAAGCTTACCACCAATAAATACCTTTCCTTGCTTGGTTGCTAGCAACCCTGCAATCGCTTTTAAGGTGGTGGTTTTACCGCAGCCACTGGCGCCAAGCAAACAGACAATCTCATCTTGAGCGACGACCAAATCCAACCCTGTTATTACTGGCGTGCCGTTATACTGATACGATAAATTTTCTAACACTAAACTGCTCATTTAACTTCTCATTTAGCTACGTTGCTCCATCGAGCGATTAACAAAATACAAAGGTACTAACCCAACCAATACAATTGCTAACGCCGAAATGGAGGCTAATTCTAATTGTTCATCACTAACATATTGAAAAACATGGGTAGCGAGTGTTTCAAAATTAAACGGCCTGAGTAATAAAGCGGCTGGTAACTCTTTCATACATTCTATGAACACCAACAGCGCAGCCGTTAAGATACCCCGCCGTAACAACGGGATATGTACCTTACGTAATGTTTGAGCTTGGCTTTTTCCCATTGATTGGCTTGCCATATCTAGGGAGGGGCTAATACGCATAAAGCTTGCCTCAACAGCGCCATGAGCAATCGCATAAAAACGCACCACATAAGCAAAAATGATAGCAAATAAAGTACCGCTCAATAATAAGCCGGGTGAAAAACCCGCGGGTTCTAACCACGTGTTTAATTTATCATCGAGTAAGGTTAAAGGTAGCAATACAGCTATTGCTAATACTGTACCGGGCAATGCGTAGCCAATACTGGCTAAGCGCCCAGGAATAAGCGGATACGCTTGCTTAGCAATACGCTGATAAAACACCACAAGTAAGCTCAGCGCAATTGTTACTACACTCACAATAATTGCGACTTTAAAGCTTTGCCATGCATAAAGGAAAAAGGCACTATTCCACGCTTGCTCAGCATATGAAATTGCATAACCCACCAATACTGCAACAGGTAGTACAAAGGCAAAAAACAGCACCACAAAACAAAATGCGGTTGCTAACCATGCGCTTTTGCCCGTTAAGGTATATAACGTATCACTATTAACCCCTGATTGACGTTCGAATACCGCTTGATTACGACGACTGTAACGCTCCATTGTCAGCGCTAAGAATAAAATAAGCAGCATAATTGCTGATATTTTTGCAGCTGCCGTTAAGGAGTAATAGCCTAACCACGTATCGTATACCGCTGTTGTTAACGTGCTTACTGCAAAGTAATTTACCGTTGCAAAATCAGCCATTGCTTCCATACTAATAAGCGCAAGCCCTGCCACAATAGCACCACGCGACAGCGGTAAACTAACCTTATAAAAGCTATGTCTAGGTGAATGTCCCATTAACTGGCTAGCCTGTACTAACTTAAATGATTGCTCGCGTAACGCAGTTTTAAAAATCAAATAAAGGTACGGATACAACACTAACGCAATCATCATAATTGCACCAGGTAAAGTGCGGATATCAAAAAACCAATAATCGGAGGGGGCTTGCCAACCAAACCAATTTCTCAGTGCTATTTGCACCGGGCCAGCATAATCAAACAAGTCTGTGTAAACGTAGGCGATAATATACGTGGGCATTGCTAACGGCAACATTAACGCCCACTCAAACTGCCTGCGGCCAGGGAAATCACAATAAGCAGTGAGCCACCCCAATGGTAAAGCAATGAGGCAGCTGACAACGCCAACCCCTAAAATCAATAATAGTGTATTGCGAGTATAATCCCACAATACTGTATCCCAGAGGTGACTAAATACCTCGGAATCACCTTGCAGAGATTCAAACAACAAAAAGCATAACGGGGTTATTAACAGTAAGCCAATAACCCACGCAAAAAACTGCCATCGTGACAGCGAAAATTTAAAGCGCATTAAAGATCGAACTTCACCTCATCAATTAGCTTAAGTGCTAAAGGACGATATTTGCTAATTTCATCAAGCGCTAAACTGTCTTCCTTGAAGCTGCCCCACGATGCTACTAAGCTTGATAATTCAACGCCAGGCTTAACCGGATATTCCATATTGACCGAGGCGTACATGTTTTGTGCCTTATTGTCGGTCATATACTCAATAAGTTTCAAGGCATTTTCTGGGTTTTTCGCGTACTTGGTCATAACCACGCCTGAAACATTAATGTGCGAACCTCTGTTATCTTGATTAGGGAAGTTGATATATACAGCATCGGCCCATGCTTTTTGCTCAGGATCTTCAATCATCTTCCCAAGGTAATAACTATTGCCCAATGCTAAGTCACACAACCCCTCTTTAACTGCTTTCACTTGCCCACGGTCATTGCCCTGCGGTTTACGAACTAAATTTGCTTTCACCCCTTCAAGCCAAGTTTTTGTTTTAGCTTCGCCATGATGAGCAATCATTGATGCTACAAGCCCTAAATTATAAGGGTGCTTACCTGAGCGAGTACAAATTTTACCTTTGTATTTAGGTAAAGCCAGCTCTTCATAGCTTAAATGTGGTAATGCTCCCACGCGCTCTTTTGATGAATAAACATTACGCACCCGTTTAGTTAAGGCAACCCACTGCCCTTCACTATCACGAAACTTAGCAGGCACATTATTATTAACCGTTTCGCTGCTAATTGTTTGAGTTAAATTAAGCTCATCAAGCTGAACTAAATCACTAAAGTTTGAAGTCAGCACTAAATCCGCTTGGCTGTGTTTCCCTTCACGTTTAACTCGCTCAATTAGCCCTTTTTTAGCAAACACAACATTAGTTTTAATCCCTGTTTGCGCTGTGAAATCATCTAAAATTGGCTGAATTAAAAACGGTTGGCGAAAAGAGTAAATATTGACTACTTCGTTTGCAAACGCGGGGGCGGCTACCACTAAGCCAACTAAAACTGCTAATGTTTTTTTCATAAGTCGCTTCCATATAAATAATAACAATTATCATAACTTGTCCCTTGAATCTGTGCACCCATTAAATCGTAATCAAAGGTGACTACACCCATAATGGAAATCACTTGTGCGATATATCTCACGGTTATGACAGCTATTGAGTATAAAACACGATAAAAAACTGAAGCATACAAGGTAACTATTTAAAAAATAACAACTTTAACATCATTACAAAATAATGACCTAATTTTCGTTGTTGTTTTTAGCCTATTTTGTTTGCAGATTCTCTCTATACTTACTTCATCGGTTAAGCAGTGACGCTTAAATGAGTAAACGGACAAGGATTGCTTACTCATAAACCTCGTATTTTAGGTTACGTTAGGAAAAAATGGACTCATGGACAGGCTCAGGAAGAGTAACACTATGGATAGTAAATAAACGGACAGCGTCAAGATGATGCGAAAAGGATAAACAACAGGGCTCGCAAGAGAGTTGTTAGACAGGAAGTTAAAAAAGCGGACGAATGGACAGGCCTTGAGGGCAACGCAATGGAACTGTTAATAAATGGATAGCATCAGGACGGTGCGTAAGGGATCGGTAATAGACATTACCAATAGGGATGACAAGGAAGCACACAGGAGATAGGCTCGGAGCGCCTTCATCACGCAGAACGAACAAGTAACAGCGTGATCACATGGATTTGTAAAGATTAGGAGTTGATTAAGTTCAATTGCAGGATGCAGAAAATTAGAAGATTCCGCAAGCGCGACTAGCGATAGTTCGCGCTTTTCTTTTGTCTGAAAAACAACTCATTGTATATAAGCGCTGACTTCTCTAAAATAGCGCGCTGATAAACCACTGAGGCCCGCCGTGTTAATTAACTACAACCCCCCACTAGATCCGTATTTGAGCATTATCTTTCAAGATGATGACTTACTGATTGTTAATAAGCCCAGTGAACTACTCACCGTACCAGGCAAAGATCCTAAACACGCTGACTGCTTAATTGCTCGCGTTAATCGCGTATTTCCTACCGCTAGAATTGTGCACCGCTTAGATATGGCAACCTCTGGTATTATTTGTTTAGCGATGAATAAAGCTGCGCATCGTAATTTAAGTATGCAATTTCAAGAACGCCAAACAGCTAAACGCTACATAGCGCGGGTTTATGGAAAACTAGAACCACAGTCAGGATCGGTTGATTTACCGCTGATCTGCGATTGGCCTAATCGACCAAAACAAATGGTTGATCATGATAATGGTAAGCCATCATTAACTCACTACAATGTGATTGAATATGAAGCACATGCGACACGGGTAGAGCTTACCCCAATCACTGGCCGCTCTCATCAGTTACGCGTACATATGTTATCACTAGGACACCCAATTTTAGCCGATCGCCTCTATGCTCATGCCGATGCATTAGCTGGTGCAAAACGACTTCAATTACATGCACAAATGTTGCAACTAGCGCACCCGTTAACAGGACAAATCATGACATTTACGGCAGAGCCTGATTTTTAAGTCCTAAAATCAAGGCTAAACTTTTTATCATTCAAGCCGATAACGACTTATTGACTCATCGTGGTGGCTGATATGATTACTGGTAAACAATTTAAAATACCGCAATTAATAGGCTTAGCTATAGGTATTACGCTATTGACACCTGTACTAGCTGCCGACTTTATTACACCCACTCCTTGGTCAACCGTTGTCAGTAGCGATTTATCACGCTTAATGCCACAAGACGAGTTAAAGCCGCTGCTTGCTGGTGACACTGAGTTTTTGAGCTTATATCGTCAGCACATGAGTGCTCAGCAGCGTGGTGTGGTATTGATCATTCCTGACTGGCAGCACTTACCGACCGATAACGATGGAATTAATTTTTTACGCACCCAACTAAATGATTTAGGTTATGCCACATTAGCAATGACAGTACCTGATATTGACTGGCAAGCCGTACCAACTGAAGCTGAAAATCCTCAAAGCAAGCCAGCTAATAGCAACCAAACTGAAAGCGATAACAATGATGATTCGCCTACGACTCCACCGGCTAAACCAGTGCATGTTGAGGCGATTGCGCAAATAAGTAATGCAATAATCGATAATTATAAACTCAACTTAATCGCACGTTTTAATGCGCTATATCAAAGTGCATTGAATGAAGATGGCAAAATAGTGGTCATTGCCCAAGGTGCGAGTGCAGCAGTGTTACTCGAGCATTATGCCCAATACCCAAGCACTAATATTGATGCGTTTATCAGTCTCAGCAGTTACTTACCAAATAGTCAACGAAATCAGCAACTCAACGCAACAATCTCAACGATTAGTCCACCATTGTTAGATATTTACTACAGTGTTGATAACCCTGATTTACTATTAAGTGTGGCGGATAGAAAACGTTGGGTAAAACGCCATAGCAAGTATGACTACCGTCAACGTGAACTATTTGGCTTGCGCTCAGAGCCACAGCAACATGAGCGCCTCACCAAAGAAGTAGACGGCTTTTTACGCCGCCTTTTTTAAGAACTCATACGCAGCTTGAATGTCTTGGCTCTTCTTTACCGCCAATTCCATCATGTGCTTAGGCAACCCTTGAGAAACCAATTTATCAGGGTGATGTTGCGCCATGAGTTTACGGTACGCGACTTTTATGTCTCGCGCACTCGCTTCATTATTTAAACCCAACAAAGCTAACGCTTGAGTACGACTCATACCAGTATTAGGTGGCACGTGATGACCTGAGCCTTCTCGATAACTGCTACTTTGCCCATTTTGGCGCTGTTGCTGTTGTTGGTAACGCTGTTGTTGCTGGCGAAAAGAAAACTCAGCTTGGTAGCGCTTAAGCACAAATGCAAAGTGAGTTTTAGAGATCCCCAATAATTTACTGACCTCTTGCAATAGCTCTTTTTCTTGCGTTGCAAGCACCCCATCAGAAAACGCCATTTGAATTTGAATTTCTAAAAACAACTGCAGTAGATCATGACGGCGTGCAAAACGTTCTTTAAAATCAAACACGGTTTCTTTGAGTGAAAAGTCGCTGTCTTTTCCCGCTTTAAAAGCATCCTGCGCTTCTTTTCGATCATCTCCCGTCAAGCCCATTTCATCCATAAATAAGCTAGCAGCACGAATATGGGTTTCGCTTACCCGGCCATTTGACTTAGCAATGTGCCCCATGACGCCAAAGCAACTGGTGAAAAATAGCGCTTGGCGTTGATGAATGTCGTCATCACCTTTAAATAAACTTGCAAAGCCACCTGCTTTATCAAAATTTTGCTTTAAGCTTTTATCAAACATATGGCCTAAATATAAGCCTATAAATAAGCCTATAATGCGCCCAAACATAAAGCCAAAACAGGCACCTAAAATTTTACCCCACATGTGGCGCTCCTAGATTGTGAAAATTATTCTGCTGCGCTATCAGTGACTCATTCAATTGCGCCAATCGCTCCGGCGTACCAATATCATCCCAACGACCAATATACAGCTCAGTAGAGACAAGCTGCTCAGCCAATTTTTCTTTTAATAACGGCCCTAAGCGATGAGACCCTGCAGTGATCCCAGCAAAAAATTGTTGATGGAAACGGCTAATACCAGAGAAAGTGTACTTCGGACTGGCGTCATCTAAATGGCGCAAAGTAAAGTCACCATGTGGGTTATGCGGCGGGTTTTCAACTAATACTATGTGCCCTTCCCCATCATCTAGATGAATATGCAGCAATGAACTTACGTCATAATCGGTAAATATATCACCGTTAATAACAATAAATTGCTCTCCCAGTAAAGGCAGAGCTTGAATAATACCGCCTGCGGTTTCAAGCCCCTGTTCAGGCTCTTGGCTATACTCAATCTGCACACCGAGTTGGCTGCCATCAGCAAAGTAATCACGAATTTTATCACCTTGCCATGCTAGGTTGATTACAAAGTCAGTAATCCCGGCACTTTTGAGTCGTTCAATATGATGTTCTATTAATGGCTTACCTTGTACCTTTAACATTGGTTTAGGTAAATTTGCAGTTAATGGCATCATACGTTGACCGCGACCCGCGGCTAGTATCATCGCTTTCATTATTTATCAGGTGCTTTATCAAGTGCCACTATTGTAGCCGGTATAATGGTATTTTTAATCCAAAGACCTAACTCCATTAATGGCGGATGATCTTGAGCAACATCACTAATATAGCGCAAGGTTGGCAATACATTGTCCATATACCCTGGTTTACCATCACGTAAATTCAGCCGACAAAAAATACCAGCGGCTTTTAAATGACGCTGAATGCCCGTTAGATCAAACCATTGTTTAAAGGTTGTAAAACTAATATTGCTGATCAATCCCTGTTGTTCAAACTCGCTAAATGCATGCTCAAGTAAATACTCAAGTTCATCGTGAGGAAGTTTAAAATAGCAGTCCCGCAATAGCGAAACTAAATCATAACAAACCGGACCTTGCACAGCATCTTGATAGTCAATAATTGCCCATTGTTGTTCACTGCGCATAATATTGCGACTATGGAAATCACGATGCACTGTCACACTTGGCTGAGCAAGTACGTTAGCAATCAGTAACTCGCAGCTAGTTTGCCAAAGTAAGCGCTCAGCAGGAGTGATTTTTAATTGTAAAAACGCTTCGACCAGCCACTGTAAAAAAATACCTAGCTCTAATTCTAAGAACGCACGGTCGAAATCTTTCATATGTTCAACTGCAGGCATTTTTGCCCATTGCGCACTGAGCTTTATTAAATGCTTATAATGATTGATGCGCTCTTTATCATCGAGCATATCAGCAAGGTGCACATTACCTAAATCACTTAATAAAAAGAAACCTTGTTTTTCATCAGCGTGTAATATTTTCGGTAATTTAAATCCATGCTCAGAAAAAACCTTATTCAGTTCTATATAAGGTGTGTTATCCAGCTTAGTTGGATCTGAGTCCATGACTATATAGCTCTCTTGACCACTGTTTAAGCGGAAGTAGCGACGAAAACTCGCATCTCCAGTGATCGCAGCAAGTTGATATACTTCATCTTCAAAATGCGGACTTAAAAACTGCTGTAAACTTTTATAACGGTTCATTTCGTAATGATATCTATTTTTCACTAAGTCAATTACTGTATTTGCCATTGTTTTCCTTTATTATGTCACTCTTATATTCAACGACAGCGTATTAAGGTTAATAAATGAGCAAAACCTGGGGCATAATGATGCTAAGTGTGATCAGCGCACCATCGCTTGCCGAAACTGAACTTGCACACAACTTTTGTGGCAATTCAATGCAAACCAGAGCTTGGCAACCGCTTGCTGGCCTTGATTTAGGCATGGTCGATATCCAATCAAATGATATTGAATTACTTGGTACCCAAAGCGCAGAATTTACCGGTAATGTTGATATTAACACCCTTACTATGAGTTTGTCCGCACAAAGCGCGCTAATTGACAAACAGCGTGGGTTACTTAATGCAACGGGCCCTATTACTTATCGTGATGCAATCAGTGAAGTAAATAGTGCTGGTCTCAATGCTGATTTAAATAACTCTGAAATCAGTTTGCTCGGTGCCGATTATAAACTAACCGATCAACAAGGCCACGGCGGTGCAGAAAAGCTCACAGTGAACCAGTCTGGCTTAGCACTACTGAACGCAAGCTTTACTACCTGCCCAAATGAAACGCCATTGTGGGCAATTCAAGCTGAAGAAATCTTACTCTCTCGTGAAGAGGGCTGGGGTGAAACCCATGATATGGTACTGCGTATTATGGACACACCAGTGCTGTACTTACCGTATTTTACTTTTCCGATTGATGATCGCAGAAAATCAGGCTTACTGACCCCTAACATTTCCAGTTCAGATCGTTATGGCATTGAAAGCATCACACCATATTATTGGAATATTGCACCTAATTACGATGCCACTATAACGCCACGCTATATGTCTAAAAAAGGCTTACAATTACAAGGCGAGTTTAGATATTTAAGTGATAGTAACGAAGGTTTAGTTGCGCTTGAGTATCTAGATAAAGATGACTCTGAGCCTGAGCTTGATGAGCGATTTCTGTTTCATTGGCAACAACAAAGCTATTTTGATGAAAACTGGCGAGCAGCGATAGATATAACTAATGTCAGTGATGACAACTACCTCACTGATTTAGATTCAAATTACGCGACTCGAACTGATACGCAGCTTTATCGTACTGGTTCACTCTCTTACTTAGGCGAAACTTGGCGCACGGATATCAAAGTACAAAACTTTGAAGTATTAGGTGATCATATTGAGTCTTATGCTGCATTACCGCAAATTAGTTTTTCGCAAACGACACCGTTTCTCTTTAACGATATTGAGTTAACACTCAATGGCGAATTAAGCCATTTTACCAACGATACGGCAATTATAGAAAAAGCCACTCGGGTACATATTGAGCCTAAAGCTAGTTATGGTTATCAAGAACATGCGTGGTCGTTTCTGTCGGAATTTAGTGTACTACACACTAATTATAAACAAGAGGGCGACTTAGCTAACACCGATTATGCTGAAACAGTATCACGGACCTTGCCAAAAGTACGTTTATATAGCCAGCTAAACTTTGAACGTGATACCAGTATGATCGACAATGGTATTCAAACTTTAGAGCCGCAAGTTCAGTACCTTTACACACCAGACAAAGATCAATCTGATATTGGCTTATATGATACAACAAAGTTACAAGATGACTTTTTTGGTTTATTCCGCGATAGCCGCTTCTCAAGCGTTGACCGCATCGCCGCTGCAAATCAATTTACACTCGGTGCTACTACACGATTATTTAATGATAATAGTGAGGAGCTGTTTAACTTTAGTGCTGGGCAAATCTTCTATTTAAGCGATTCAGCTAAACCAACTGCACAAAATCTGGATTCAGATACTAACTATAATGCCTTGTTTGCCGCGCAAACCATGTTACATTGGCACCGTCGTTGGTATTTATCCGGTGGGATTCAATATGACACTGATGGAAAACAAATCATTCAGTCAAATGTAACCCTAGATTATAAAGGTGACGATAATCAACTCGTCCAATTGAACCATCGCTATGCAAATGATGTCTCAGGCAATACAATCGAGCAAGTTGGCTTCTTTACTAGCTTCCCGCTTAGTGAACAATGGCAATTTGTAAGTAGCTATCACCGCGATTTAGAAAGCGGCCGTAGCGTCGAGGTATTCAGTGGATTGCAATATGAATCTTGCTGTTGGGCCTTTCAAGTTACTGCCCGTCGTCAAATTGAAACTGATTTAAATCAAGCGATAGGCCAAGAACAAGCCACTTTTGATTCAAGTATTGGCTTTAATATTGTCTTAAAAGGGTTAGGTAGTAAAAGCCGTTATGATGCACAAAAATTATTACAACAAGGTATTTTTGGCTATCGTAGACCGTATTTTCTTAATAACTAGTATTACCGTACTATTAGCAAGAGTATTAGAAAAAGTATGAATTTAAAAAAATTATTAGCATCCGCAGTATTAACGCTTGGTCTATGCCAAAGCGCTTTCGCAGCCCCTGTTGAAATCGACAAAGTAGTGGGTATTGTCAACCAAGGGGTCATTTTACAAAGTGAAGTTGACACTATTGTTAACCGAGTTAAAGCCCAAGCCAAAGAGCAAGGCCAAGAATTGCCTTCTGATGGCACTTTACGTATCCAAGCAATGGAACGTTTAGTAAACCAAACACTGATGATGCAATTAGCCGAACGTATGGGCTTAGAGATTTCTGATAGCCAACTTGATCAAACCTTGATTGGCATGGCCAAAGAGCAAGGCGGTTCAATCGCAGATTTACGCCGTACAATTGAAGCATCCGGTGAAAGCTTCCAAGCTTACCGTGAAGAAATTCGTAAAGAAATTACCACCCAGCAAGTCATGCGTGCAAACGTTGACCGTCGTATTTATATCAGCCCACAAGAAGTTGATAACTTATTAAAAATTATGGAAAGCCAAGGTCAAAATACTGAAGAATACGATATTGGCCATATTTTAATCGACATTCCTAACAACGCCACGGCGGACGAAATTGCAAGTGCAAAAACTCGTGCTGATAAAGTGATCGAATTTTTACAAGAAGGCAAAGAATTTAAACGCATCGCGATTTCATCATCAAGTGGCTCGAAAGCACTTGAAGGTGGACAATTAGGCTGGATGAGCATTAATGAAATGCCATCACTCTTTGCCGAAGCCGTTAAAGGCACCAAAAAAGATGCCATCATCGGCCCACTTCGTTCGGGCGCTGGTTTTCATATCATTAAAGTTCAAGATATTCGTGGCCGCCAAGTTGTTGAAACAACGGAAGTTAAATCTCGCCATATCTTAATCAAACCATCTATTATTTTAAGCGAAGAAAAAGCCCGTAATATGCTCAATGGCTTTGCTAAAGATTTACGTGCCGGAACTGCGGATTTTGCTGAACTTGCTAAAGAGTATTCAGAAGATCCTGGCTCAGCACTAAAAGGGGGTGAGTACGATTGGACAGACCCTACAACCTATGTGCCACAGTTTAGAGACACTCTGTTATCACTTGATAAAAATGAAATAAGTGACCCATTTAGAACCACATTTGGCTGGCATATTGTGCAATTATTAGATAAACGCGTGGCTGATAAAACAGAGATTGCAAAACGAAATCGCGCTCACGGTATGCTATTTAATCGTAAATTTAAAGAAGAAAGCTTTAACTGGCAGCAAGAAATGCGCGAACAAGCCCATGTTGAAATTTTCCCAATTGATGAATAACCAATGACACTACGTATTGCTATTACTCCCGGCGAACCTGCCGGGATAGGCCCGGATCTATTGTTACAACTTGCTCAGCATGACTGGCCAGCACAACTGGTTGTGATTGCTGATAAACAGTTATTACTACAGCGAGCCAAACAACTGGGGTTAACAATTAAGGTGATCCCATTTGATGAAAATACCCCTGCAACACCTGCTCCCGCAGGCAGCATCTATCTACACCAAGTAGATTTAGGTGCTGAGGTTGAAATGGGTGTATTAAATGATGCCAACGGTCAGTATGTACTCGATACTTTGCGCATCGCCTGTGAAATGAATATGAATGGTACTTTTGCAGCGGTCGTCACTGGCCCGGTTCATAAAGGCATTATTAATAAAGCAGGGATTTCTTTTAGTGGCCACACTGAGTATTTTGCTCAGCAATCTAACACGCCTGATGTAGTCATGCTGTTAGCTACGGAAGGTCTTCGCGTTGCATTAGTAACGACTCACATACCACTGGCTTATGTATCTCGTGCTATTACAAGTGAGCGCCTTACTAAAGTAACCCGTATTTTACATCATGATTTACAAACAAAATTTGGTATTGAGAAGCCACGGATTTTAGTTTGTGGGCTTAATCCACATGCGGGAGAAGATGGCCATTTAGGTCGTGAAGAAATCGATACAATTACACCAACGCTTGAACAACTCAATAGTGAAGGAATGAATCTTATCGGTCCACTGCCTGCAGATACTTTGTTTCAAGATAAATACCTGTCACAAGCTGATGCGGTGCTCGCAATGTATCACGATCAAGGCCTACCTGTGCTAAAATACAAAGGTTTTGGTAAATCAGTTAATGTAACGCTAGGTTTGCCGTTTATACGCACTTCAGTTGATCACGGTACGGCGCTCGATTTAGCCGGCAGCGGTGATGCTGACGTTGGTAGTTTTGAATTAGCGATCCGCGAAGCAATTAAGCTCGCCCATGAAAAAGCACAAAATCAATGACAGATAAAGTACATTTAGGACACCGCGCCCGTAAACGTTTTGGGCAAAACTTTTTATGCGATGAAATGATCATCGATAAAATTGTCAACGCAATTGATCCTAAACCGCAGGATAATTTAGTTGAAATCGGCCCAGGTCTTGGCGCTATCACTGAGCCTGTAAGTGAATTAAGCGGCCATTTAACGGTTGTTGAACTCGATAAAGATTTAGCCCAACGCTTAACAGAACATCCTTTTTTAGGACCAAAACTGAGCGTTCATCAAGGCGATGCCATGCAGTTTGATTTTTCAAGCTTGATGAAAGATGAACGTAAATTAAAAGTCTTTGGTAACTTGCCTTACAACATTTCAACACCTCTACTTTTCCACTTGTTTGAGTTTGCTGACAGTATTGAACATATGCACTTTATGCTGCAAAAAGAAGTAGTAAAACGCATGGTAGCAGGCCCAGGTAGCAAAACATTCGGTCGTTTGAGTGTTATGACTCAATATTACTGTAATGCAATACCAGTTATTGAAGTACCGCCTGAATGCTTCAAGCCTGCCCCTAAAGTCGACTCTGCCGTTATTCGTTTAATACCGAAAAAACCAGAGCAACGTACAGCAAAAAGTACTAAAATCCTGAACACTGTGTGCTTAGAGGCCTTTAACCAACGCCGTAAAACACTACGTAATAGTTTAGCCAACTTGGTCACTGCGGATGAATTAACAAGTATCGGTATTGATATTACCTTACGCGCAGAAAGCCTTTCGTTACAACAATTCATTGATATAGCAAATTGGATTTATGACAACAAGCAGTAAATTGGGCTCGCCCATTAAAGTCTCGGTAGAAACATTTTATGTTGAAGGTCAATCACAACCTGAGCTCGATAAATATGTCTTTGCCTATTCAATTACCATTAAAAATCACAGCTTATGCAGTGCTAAATTAATTAGCCGTTATTGGTTGATCACTGATGCAAATGGTAAAGAAGTTGAAGTACAGGGTGAAGGTGTGGTCGGTGAAAAGCCAACGATAGGCCCTGGTGAAAGCTATAAATATACCAGTGGTGCAGTGCTCGACACGCCAGTCGGCACGATGCAAGGTTACTATACCTTGAAGAATGAGTTCGGCACTGAGTTTGATGCACCCATTAACGTTTTTCGTTTAGCACAACCTAATATTTTGCATTAAATGGCTAACTATGCAATTGGTGATCTACAAGGCTGTTATCAAGAATTTCAAGCTTTGTTGCTGCACGTTGATTTCAACCCAAGTAAAGATCACCTTTATTTAGTGGGCGACATTGTTGCCCGCGGCCCCGACTCCCTAGCCTGCTTAGATTACTTATACACACACCAAGATAGTATCACTGTAACCTTAGGCAATCATGATTTACACCTTATTGCCAACTACTTGCTGAACAAACCAGCTAACCCCAAAGATAAACTCGCCGCCCTATTGAGATCAGAAAAGCTGCCCGCTTATATTGCCATGTTACAGCAACAACCGCTCGCGCTATGGCTTAAGCAAGAGCAAGTGTTTATAAGTCACGCAGGTCTCAATCCGGCCTGGTCTATTAAGCAAGCCCTACAGTACGCACAATTTGCACAAAACTGTTATCAAGGTGCTGATGCGAGTAACTATTTCAAACATATGTATGAGCAGCACCCAGCTGTTTGGAATGACCAGCTTACTGAGTTTGAGCAATTTCGCTATATTGTGAATTACTTTACACGAATGCGTTTTTTAACCCTTGATGAACAATTAGAATTAACCTTTAAAGGTGGTATTGCTGACTCAAATGCAATGATCCCTTGGTTTAAACACCCTCGATTTAACACATTTAAAAAGCACATTGTCTTTGGTCATTGGGCGGCTCTTGAGGGCATTACTAATCATGCAAATATTCACGCTTTAGATACCGGCTGTGTATGGGGAGGCGCTATGACCTTACTAGAATTAAAAAATAAACAGCGATTCAGCATTAATTCAGCTAATTCTATCTAAATAAACTGAAAAAAAATTCATCTTCTGTTAGATTTATTGTAATGAATGTTAAAAGTAATTAAATTTAATTACTTAACTTATCTGCAACAAAGCCGATAAAGTCTAATTGCTACTCTTTATGGAATTTTATATGAACTTAACTGTCAGTCAGCGTATTTGGGGTGGATTTATTTGTATCACCTTATTACTTCTTTTAATTGGAGGTAATTCACTGTTCAGAATCGCAAATATTAATAATTCAGCGCAGCAAGTGAATCAATTATCACTGCCAGCCTTAGAGCAAAGCTCAGACTTACAAGTTGAATTTATTTTAATGAGCAAAGCTGCACAAGCAAGTTTTTACACAACCTCGGCGGCAGAACTTGCACCAATCCAACAGTCAGTCTTAGAGCAAAAGCAACGCTTTGATAAATCTTATTCACAATTACAAGACGTTGTTCGTGATAACCCACAACTTAATCAAAGTAGTCAAAACGTAGAACGTACTTACAAAGGTTTCATCAAGTCAGTAGAAAACTTATTAAAAGATAAAAGTAATCAATTAGAACTCAACAAGTCACTACGTGCTCAATTAGAAGCCATTGAACTGGCAGCTGAAGATGCCAATTCTGTGGTATTAGATATCATTGATATAGATGGCTTAGAAAACAATGATAGCAGAGCGTACCAAGCTGCTAATAAATTAGAGAATAATTTTTTATCACTAGTAACAAACAGCACTGATATGCTGACAGTGAAAACTCAAAATACATTAGATATCGTTAAAAATGAGCAACTTTATTATCTAGAAGAAATTGAACGTAGTTTAAATTTACTTAAACCTGCGGTAGAAGCTGCAGATCCTGGTTTATACAATGACCTCAATAATTATTTTGTTTCTATTCGCGATAACATTCTTGGAAATAATAGTATTTCTGCGAATAAAAAGCGTTTAATTGATGTTATTGCCACAACTGAAGCTGAACTCGCACAAGCAGAGCAAGCCACAACAACGGCTTTAAAACAACTCAATGAACTCGTTGAGCAAGCAAGTAATGTCGCTTTTGAATTACAAAAAGAAGTTAGTAGCGATGTTGCTGCCGCCAACCTTTGGACTTGGATTGGCATGATCAGCGCTACACTTTTAGCTATCATTGTGGCTTATATTACGGTGAATCGTATAATAAGACCATTAGCAGAAGTTAACCGAATTCTAGATATCGTTGCCAGTGGCGATATGACTCAGCGTCTTGATGATAGCGCTAAAGATGAGTTTGGTGAGCTATCACGAAGCTGCAATACATTAATTACAAGCTTACGTAGCTTGATCCAAGGGATTATATCTCGCTCCACACAGCTGGCCGCTGCATCGGAAGAAACTTCCGCTATCACCGGTGAATCAAGCCAAGCTATTCGTAATCAGCAAGCGCAAGTGGAGCAAGCTGCAACAGCAACAACTGAAATGAGTAGCACGTCACAAACGGTCAGTAATAGCGCTCAACAAGCTCTTAAAGAAATTAAAAATGCGGACAAAGAAGCTGACCGCGTTAAAGGAATTTCAAACCAAAATAAATCAACAATTGAGCAGCTTGCCCGTGAAGTGGAGTCTGCATCTAAAGTTATCAATAAGCTGCATCAAGATAGCGCTTCTATCGGTAGTATCTTGGACGTTATTCGTGGTATTGCTGATCAAACCAACTTACTTGCACTTAATGCGGCTATAGAAGCTGCCCGCGCTGGTGAGCAAGGTCGTGGTTTTGCTGTAGTTGCTGATGAAGTACGTTCATTAGCAAGTAAAACACAAGCCTCAACACAAGAAATTCAGGCTATGATCGAGTCGTTACAAACTGGCGCTGAAGCCGCTGTAACGGCAATGTCTAAAGGCAAACAGCAAGCGGACTCTTGTGTGGAGCAATCTGATTTAGCCAATACGGCGCTTGATTCAATTACTGCCGCTGTTGCTCTAGCCCATGATGTAAGTGAAGAGATCTCAACAGCAGCACAAGAGCAACAACAAGTATCCCAAGAGATCAGTGAACGTCTTGAATCAATTGTCGCAATTGCAGAGCAAACAGCAGAAGGAGCAAATCAAACTAATATATCTAGCTCTGAAGTTGCTAAACTTGCAGAAGAGCTACGCTTATCTGTAGATGAATTTAAAGTCTAAAGTAAAAAGCCGTACTCATTGTTGAGTACGGCTTCTACCATAACTCAGCTCAACAGTTCACACTTTTCAGTCCCCAGAATAGAATATAACGTGAGAAATAATCGTTATATCTCGCTATATTTAAATATATTTATTACTCAATTTTTTAATATAAGAAGTAAATTAGTTGCTAGCTAGGATTTACTCTCCGCTTAATAATGTGTATTATTTTATGTTAATAAACAGTAGCTATGAGCTTGTTAAGCTTAAATTTATTCTTTATAACTAAAAATTTACTGAATACGATTTATTGCTGTTTAAAGAAATTAAAAATAACAAGTTAATAGTAGCTACAATATAAAAATCACTTTATTTGTAAAGCTTAGAATATCCATAAAAAATTATCACTCTAAGCGTGCAGCTAAAAGTTTTAAACATTGCTAAAACCCGCTATTATAAATAGGTCTTTCGTTGTGTAACACTCTCAGGATTCTAAAAGTTGATGTGAAAAACATACACAAAACAATAACATCTTTAGCTTTTCTTTGCTGCACAGCATTGTGCTTCAATTGCTTTGCAACCTCGGAGGACAAACCTTTTTTTAAAGTTTCACCAACAGTATGTATTACTGAAACCAAACAAGCAGTCTGTGAATTTAATATTCAAGTGAACTTTATCTTAACCCCATTTAAAGAATTATGTATCGAGATCTCAAACCGTCCTCAATATACTCAGTGCTATACCCAAAATGGGCTCATTGAAGAAAGATTTAAAATTGCTGCAAGTAAAGAGTTTAAAGTGCAACTAATTGATCCTCTAAGCAATCTAGTAATCAAAGAACAAATGCTCTCTGTCGCTAATTATGAAGCTAGTGACTACCGTTTACGACGACGCTTTGGCTGGAGCTTATGATAAATGATGTAGTGATTGGTATAGTCTAATTACAAAAAACTGACGGTAACTGTAACTACTGTGGATTTTGAACTATTCGATAAGTATATGCAGTTGCGCACCAAATTCCTGACTTCTAAAAATGATAAGTCACACCCATAAATCCTGAGAAGTAACCATTTTCATTAATTATTGGGTTATTCGCTAACTCACTATCTAACCATGTATATTTAAGCTTCATATCAAAACTCAATTGCTCACTAATAGGATACTCATATGCCATCTTTAAATGATAGTTGAGTGCGCTTTGTAATTCGTACTTAGTTAGCCGTGATAAGGCTTCTGTTGGTGCAATGGTATAATAATATTTAATCAATTCACTACTTTTATAATTTACACCAGCTTCAACTCCGAGTACTCCACCTAAAACTGAAAATGACTGATAGCCATTAAGTTGTACTTCATGACCATTGTGCACGCCAGTAATATCTTGTAGCACGGCTAACTCTAACCACGAATCGGCAAATAACTTTAAGCCTGATGAGAGTCCAGCTAAGTAAGACAGATCACGCTCTATTGGAGTCAGTGAAGTCGTTGGAGCTGAGGGACGGGTTGGAACTTTTGGATTATCAGAGACAATGCTTGTAGCAAATAGCTTATCGATACCGTCTAATTTAAAGAAGAAACCATCATCATTAAAGCGCCCTGCTATATCGATATAATAACGCTCACTTTCAATAAGACTATAGCCAAGAGCAAAATTATCGACATACCAACGGTCACCATAATATGCAAAGTTAGGTAATATTACTGACGTAATATTTTTAGAGCTAGCTACTGGGTTTTGAATACCACCATAACCGAGTGTAATACTCGCATGTAATGTTGATTTTTTTATTAATTGCTGTTGTTTTAAGTCATTTTGTGCGCTTGCACTTACGCATACAAAACACAACAACCCTAATAACCTCATCATTGTATTCAAACCACCTTAATTTTATTATTTTACTGCATAGAATCAATTTTGAGACGAATAGCAGTAATAGCTACAGTTTAACGATCATATCCTCTGCGAGTAAAATTGTATAATAATTTAAACAGATATATTAAAACCAATTTCAATGTAACACAAAGCACAGAAAATTAAATAAAAGGTACATTTTGCTACATTAGCTAATCATTGGTACTAATCGTTACTCTCTTGATATATCAATAAAATATCAAAACTACTCACTAGCATTAATTTTTCTATATATACGAAAAAAGGGCCCTTCAGGGCCCTTTGTTACATAACACACTTAGGGAAGTGATTAATTACGTTTTACAGTACGACGTCTTAATCCTGCAAAACCTGCCATTAACAACGTTAACCATGCTAGTGAACCACTGTCGTTGTCATCTTCATCATCTGAGTCGTCAACCTCTGGTGCTGCGGTAACTGACACTTGCATACTTTGAGTAACATTTTCACTGCCATCACTTACCGTCACTGTGTACACATAATCACCTGGGACTAAACCTGAGATTTGTGTACTGGCGGCATTGGCTGTTGCGATGTTGCCTGGACCTTCCCACGAGAAGCTTAGCTCATCCCCATCAAGGTCTGTCGCTGAAGCGGTTAATGTTGCTACTTGATCTTCACGAACAAAGATATGTGTCTGTGCAAGCTCTACAACCGGTGCATCATTCACTGCATTTACCGTTAATGTAAATGTCGTTTGAGCAACCGCTGATGGTTCATCTGCATAAGCAACCATGACCGTTACTTCAATGTCGCCATTAAAGTTCGCGTTTGGTGTTAGTTTTAACAGTGAGCCTGACTCATGCCCCATAACTTCAACACTTGCGTTACTCGCCATTGCTGAAACAACTGTTTCTTTACCTAACTGATTATCAAAGTTAACCGCTACTTCTGTCGTGTTATCTTCGTCAACTGACAGGTTTGCTATTGCATCAACCACTAAACGCTCTGCAACTGTCACTACTTTTACCATAACTGTGGCTGTTGATTCATTTGCACCATCAGATACTGTTACTGTAAACGTATGCTCACCGGCTGTTAAGCCTGTTACCGTTGTTTTTGCTGCACTGCTATCTGCAATAACACCATTGCCTGACCACATGAAAGTAATTTCATCACCATCTGCATCCATTGAGTTTGATGCATCTAAGGTAATAACCTCGCCTTCGGTGATAATCATTTCAGTTGTTGCAACGTTAACTGTTGGTGCATCGCTTTCATTAACCACTGTTAGTGTAAATGTGGTGCTTGCTGCATCAGTTGGGTTTTCAATATCCGAGACCACAACTTGAACTTCGATCTCACCAAAGAAATCTTCCGCTGGAGTTAACGTCACTGTATCGCCATTAACTACATAACTGACATTATCAGCCACAATCGATACTTGGTTTTTCGAGTTAACTTCATCAATGTAGTTAACATCAAAGGTGATCGCTGTTTCTTCTGTGGTGGTCATATCTGCAAGTGGCGCTACGGTAATGTTACCTGGAACCACAATGTCTTTAGTAATCACTTTATCAGCCATTCCAGACATAGATGTTGTGGCTGTAACGGCTAGGGTCTGTCCTGCTGCTGCTGGTAATACCTCAGCCCATGCTGTTACTTCAAACTGCGATGATTCAGGACCTACGTAATCCATACATACAATGTAGCCATCTTTGACAACTTCGTCGATGTTGTTATAAGCAAGATCAACACCTAATGGACCATTTAAAGCTCCAAATGTACCAACCAGACCTTTATAACCTTGTAATCCAATACTGCCATGGTTACCTGTACTACCGAAGTCAACATTATCGTAAGCGTAATAAATTTCGTGTTCATTTTTACCAAAACGAGTATTTACATTAAATACAACTTCGAAGTCAAAACTATTATCGCGTTTGGTGTAAACATTCTTTCTAAGGTCATAGTCATAAGTTTTATCACCATAGTCAGACGCATTATCCCACTCGATAATAGCCCAACCAGACGATGTACTTGCTAATGAGATACCTTCAGAAGCAGATAAACCTACATTCAACTCATCTTTAAGTATTGATTCTTGAGTTACATCATAGCCACGCCATAATGGTGCCAGTAACTCTGGCGGATAAGATTCTAACGGGAACTGCATATGTTGCGGCTGTAAGAAGCGCGCTGGAACAGGGCCAACTGTACCCATGCCTTTGATTTGCAAATGACCTGTTGACACATTTGATACATCGCCATTGTTATAGAGAGCGTAAGAATCATATTGCCCATTAAATAACGCATTGATAGATATTGAGTAGCCGAACCGATAGTTAGTCTCACCATTTTCTTCAAAGCCAGATAACAGCGGTAAAATACCAAACTCAGAAAGGTTAATATAACCACCTGGGTTACTATTGCCAAGGTTTGGTAATCGACACATTTCGTCCGTAATGTTATTAGTTACAATGTAATCAGGTGTTACTAAGCTAGTATCTTTTTGCGTACCAGAAATAATAACTTTACCATCTTGCACATCAATATTTACCCCTTCATCAGTTGAAGCTAGCACTGTATCTGGACGAATACTTAGACCTTCAGGGATAGCTAATTCAAATGAATAATCACGGTCATAACCTGAGTTATTCGCTAACACTTCAAATGTTAATGGCACAACTTCGCCAATTTTTGTTTTTGAGACCGGAATATCCACATTGATGCTATCAACACCACGATCTAAACGCAGTGGGATAGAACCGATATTGTCAGGATTTACACTTGAAGTTCCTAAGTCTATCAATGAATAATAAACCTCATCTTGCTTCATCGCCATATCCCAATTAAGGGTCATGTCAACAGGATCTCCGCCATTACTCGTAGGTAAAGATACACTTATATCACTTGCTGCTTCGTCTGTTACTACTGCAAATGCCACATCAAATGTTTCTTCCAAGCCTAAATGACCAGATACTCGCGCGTTATACACTATAGCCCAGTAGTCACCCTCTTCTGGATTGTTAATATTACAGAAGTTATTTGCAACAGGATGACTTGACGCACATAAAATTTCATCTTGAGGCTGAATAATGCCATCATTATTATAATCTTTACCTATATATAGATAAGGGTTACCTTTATTTGAAGTACCTTCAAGTTCCGATTCTGCATCTAAGACTTCAACAGTAAAGCGTTTAGCATTTGCAGGCACATGAGTGAACTTTGTAAATACAGCTTCATCTAACACTTCACCCGCAGTCAAATCACCTTCAGATGCACCAAGCATCCATGGGTAAGTACGATCATCATCTTTCGGAATTACAACTGTTTTAACGTCTGCTTTTACTGGTTTGTAAACTTTACCTACTGGCGCTGTGGTGTTCGGCAGCTGTAAACCTTTTGCAATATAGGTATCTTGATCAGAGTGGGCAATAACTGTCATTGATGAAGGTAAATCGGCACGTTCATATTTAAACACAACTGGCCAATGTGCTTCAGGTAGCTGACCGCCTTCTGGTGTGAAAATCAAATTACTGTGTAGCTCAACCTCTGAATTACTAGCATGGTCTTGCGTATCCATAATTGATGCTTTAACAATGATGGTTTGCGTCTCACCTTTTTTCAGGCTGAACGTGCTTGGCGTAACTTCAATATTAACGCCATTTTGTGCTGACTGGTTATTTACATCGTAATTCCAATTTACAACATCACCATGACTAACTGTCCAAGTACCATCTTCGGTTGCTTTGATAGTACGGATCCACTGACATTCTGGCTTACATGAAAAGTTAACTAAGTTCGGTAAATTTAACTTATGCGGTGTACCACCGTTGTCAGGGTTAGCAGCTAAGAAGTTTTCTGCTGTTTCATCCATTACAAAACCGATTTTAGCAGCATTTTCTACGTTGATACGACCTGTCCCAGCGCGATATATTTCTGCCGTATCAAGTGTATCAGATTCATTATTTTGACGATGATATTTAACAACATTATCAGCCGTCATTAGCAATGCTGATTGTATTTCTGCTGGTGTCCAAGTTGGGTGAATTTGACGCAACAACGCCATTGAGCCAGCAACATGTGGAGACGCCATTGAAGTACCACTGATAGACGCAAAATCTTGGCCATTTGGTACAGCGGCAAATACCTGCTCATCAGAGTACGCTGCTAGAATATTTACACCCGGAGCAGCCACTGCTGGCGCAAGTATTTCAACATTTGAAAATGACGGACCACGCGATGAAAAAGCAGCTAACCAGTCAGCATCTTCGCTATTTACACGACGCTCAATTAGTGTTGGCTTAATGGTGATCATATGACCTTTTTCACTTGAGCTATCAACCCAATCTTCTAAGCCTTGCGTAGTAGAAACACCGTTCCACTGTGCAGCAGTAAAATGAACACCTGGTAAAGAGTAGCTTTCAGGTACAGTCGCTTGCGCTGTATCTTTGTTATACATGATGAAACCATCAGCCCCACCTGCTTTAACATTATCAACTTTTGCAGTACGTGCATTCGCCGCCGGATCTGTTGCAGTGTGACGCTGACAAACAACGATTACATTAGTCGTGCCTTCTGCAGCACCAGGAATTTCAGTACCGTCTTTAAAGAAATCAAATGTCGCCGTAGGAAATTCTGCTGTACAGTAGCCATTGCTATCTTTTAGGCCATTAACATCTTCATAGTCTTTCGCCCAAACAACTACACCAGTAATTTCGTCAGTATTAATTGAACCGCCTATAAGACCCGTCTCTGCCCATTGTGGTACTTCTGAACCAAATGATGGGTCTATAAAGCCAGCATATTCAACTGCGGTTTCAACTGCAACCGTACGTCCATGTGTAGTCGCAGCAACTTGAGCAAGCCAAGGTGACGAGTTATCTAAATAACCAAAGCACTCTGCTGCACCACACGCTTGGCCACTGTTACCTGCAGCCGCAGCAACATTGATACCCGCTTCACGAGCAGCCAAGAAAGCTAACTGAACCGGATCAGCCCAGATATTTGAGTCAGCACCGCCGATTGAGAAGTTGATTACATCAACGCCATCTGAAATTGCATCTTCGATACCTGCAATAAGTGCTTCACCAGGACAGCCAGCATATTGTTCGCTATTTGGGTAACAAACTTGATACGCAATAATGTTGGCATGCGGAGCCACACCAGAAATTTGTGGAAATAGTGCTTCTTTTAAGACCACACCATCCATTTGATCGCCAGTTCCAGCAACCATGTAAGGAACATCATAAAGTACGTTACCAGCAGCAGTCGATGCAACATGAGAGCCGTGCCCCTGGTAATCTTCACCAATCGCAGGCCAACCTGGGATCATTGCAGAGTATGAATCAGTGATCACATCATACGAACGTACACCGATTAATTTATTATTACATTGGATATAATCAGCATCCTCAACACAATCCCCCACATAGTTACCATCTCCAAATGGGTTTACATGTGCGTAGCCGTCATCACCAACAGCGGCAAACGATGGGTGATCTGAGTTAATACCGGTATCAATTATACCAACGATTTGCCCTTCACCTTTACCTTTAATACCGCTTGGTACACTGCTACCATCCCAGATTTTATCTGCGCCAATATGTGTTGGGCCTTCGTCTGAGAGTAGATCGTAATTTTTTGAACGCATTACAGATGTAACTGTACCAAGCGCAGCAACTCGTTCAGCTTCTGCTTCAGTCATTTTTACAGAGAAACCATTTAATGCTTTAGTAAATTGGTGGCGCATCTCTGTACGGCCCGTTACATTTGTAACTGACTGCATTACTGTATTTTGTTTAGTTAATAATTTATTTTGATATGCAACAACCTCAGCTGTCGCAGCTTGACCTTTTTCAAAAATTTTGTTTACACCTTGGCTACGAAGTGTACGCGCTAACGGTGAATCAAAACTTTGTGCTTCTAACGCTACAGAATTATCATTTAATTTGACGATGTAGACATGTTCACCATCAAGTCCTTCAGCTTTAAATTTATTATTTTGAGAATTTAGCTGCACGTTCAAGCCATCATTTTGCATCATAGTTGATGAACTAGACTCTTGAATTTTTTTAGTTAATGCTTTTACTTCTGCAAAAGTCGTATTAGCAGCTTGCGGTGTATCAGCCGTATTCACCTTAACATTTGCTGCATGTAATGCACTTGCACTGTACAAGGCTGCAACGACTGCAACCGATATTGTTTTCATTTTCATAACTTTCCCCAAGGATGTTTTTGCGAATTATAAATATTCAATAAATGTGAATATCCATTTCAACACTTAGGGGAATTCAACCACAATTTAAGTTAAATAAAACCCACAAACGTGTAGCATTTTGTACACCCCAACAACATTAAAGTAACAGTTTAAACATAACAAACTCTAAAGTTATCGTAAGTTATTGAAGAAATTAAAAATCACTACCGAACAACAGATACGAAATAAAAAATTCCATAAAGTAAAATTACAATCAAGAAATGAATACGAAGGACATTAATAGTAAGAATTACAAAAACGAAGAATTAGATAATGAAAACCTGATCGCGAAGATAAATAGTGTGTTACTTAAAGCAATAATAAATAAAAAACCGAACGTTACGTTAGTAAGGTTCGGTTTTTTCTGTAAGTAACAGAGAATAGTTTAACTATGCAGCTGGGTACTCGCGATAAGCACGCTCAATATTTTTGGCTTGCTTTTTAGACATACCTAAATGTGCAAGCGCAACACGTAAGCGAGCGCGTGATAGGTCAGATCCTAGAATTTCCATAGCATCAAGTACAGATGTAGAAGACGTTTTGCCAGTAATAGCGACAAAAATCGGCTCTAAAAAGTCTTTTATCTTCAACTCATGGAAGGTTGCAACGGCTTTAGCAATAGCAAATATTTCTGGTTTCTCCCAGCTACGTAAACCTTCAAGCTGCCAGATAAAGAATTGTAATGCCTGACGAATAACATCTTCATCCGCCTTACCCGCAGTTAATAGTGCAGGATCGTAAGTTGGAATACCACCAACAAAGTGTCCTGCTAAATCAACCATATCTGATAGTGTGTTTATACGCGTTTTTGCTTCAGGTAACACTTTAGCAAGCATTTCACCGTTAAACTTCCAATCAACAAAGCGCTGGATTAACTCTGCATCAGTTAAGTTTTCACGGATCCACATGCCGTTTAACCAGCTTAGTTTATCTACGTCAAAGACCGGGCCACCCAGTGATACACGTTTCATATCAAAGTGTTCAATCATTTCAGCAAGGGTGAATTTTTCACGTTCATCAGGCATTGACCATCCCATGCGACCAAGGTAGTTAAGTACCGCTTCTGGTAGGTACCCCATTTCTTTATAGTAATTAATTGACGTTGGATTTTTACGCTTTGATAGCTTAGATTTATCAGGGTTACGTAACAATGGTAAGTGACCAAGTACTGGAGCTTGCCAACCAAAGTCTTCATAAAGCTTTAATAACTTAGGTGCTGAGTTGATCCACTCTTCACCACGGAAAATATGGCTAATTTCCATGTGGTGATCATCAACTACGTTAGCTAAAAAGTAAGTCGGGAAACCATCGGCTTTAAGAAGCACTTGCATGTCAACGTTTTCCCACGGGATCTCAATTTCACCACGTAAGTAATCGTTAAACTTAAATGTGCCTTCAGCTGGAATATTCATACGAATAACATAAGGCTTGCCAGCGGCTAAGTTTGCTTTAACTTCGTCATCGCTCAGTTTTAAACCGCGGCCATCGTACTTAGGGCGCAGACCTTGTGCCATTTGCTCTTCACGCATTTGATCCAGCTCTTCACTGGTCGCGAAACAGTAAAATGCTTTACCATCGTCAACAAGTTGGTGGGCATATTTTTTATATAAGTCGCTGCGTTCTGACTGACGGTAAGGGCCAAACTCACCACCTACATCTGGACCATGATCCCATTCAAGTCCTAACCAGCGTAAGCTATCCATGATCGCTTGCTCTGATTCTGAAGTGCTACGCACTTGGTCAGTATCTTCAATACGAAGTACAAATTCACCACCTTGTTGCTTAGCAAAGCAATAGTTGAACAGGGCAATGTAAGCGGTGCCAAGATGCGGGTCACCAGTGGGTGACGGAGCAACACGAGTACGGATTGTCATGGGTATATTCTCTTTAAAAAAGGACTATAAAAGTTGCCCAAATGCTAGCACAGCATGGGCTATTTTCGAAATGGTTGCGCGCTTTATACCGCGACTTTATCTAAGTAAGCAATAATATCGTTTGATTCGTATAACCAAGTAACTTGGTTATCTTTTTCAATACGTAAGCATGGGACTTTTATTTTGCCACCTTGCTCTAACAATTCTTGGCGGTACTGCGGGTTATTTTTAGCGTCGCGAGTTTCAACTTTTAAGCCTTCACGTTTAATTGCACGGCGAACTTTTACGCAAAAAGGGCACGCTTTGAATTGATACAATTTAAATTGAGCTGTGAGTAGATCTAGCTGTTGTTGCTCATCCACAGGACGTTTTTTACTGCGAGGGGTAAACACAAAATCAAAAAAAAGTATTAAAGAACCTAATAACCAACGAACTAATTTCATTAACTGAGCCCTGTTTACAACGATTTAAGGGCGTGGATTTTAGCACAGTTAAAGCAACTGCAAAAGATTCAAAAAAGCTCAATATCATCATCATTAGCGATATCATCAACGAGACCAAGATCACTATAAGCAGTCACTAGATTACGACCATTATTTTTCGATTCATACAATGCTAAATCGGCTTTATGTACTAAAGATGCAACCATATCAACATAGCTGAGTTCTAAAAATCCCGCACTAACAGTTAAGTTGCCTACTTGTGGAAAAGGGTATTCAGCGATATTCGCACGTAAACAATTTAACTTCTGTCGAGCCGCTACTTTATCGTAACTTTGAAACAATACGGCAAACTCTTCACCACCATAGCGAAATACATAGTCCTTAAAGCGGAAGTTATCTTTTAATAATCGTGATACCAACAAAATAACTTCGTCACCAATAACGTGACCAAAATTATCATTCACCCGTTTAAAATGATCAATATCGATAATCGCTAAATACCAACTTTGATTTTCAGTGGAGATCTCACCTTTGCCAGAAAAGTCCTCTTCGGAAAGTATTTCAATCACTTTTTTATCAAATGTTTGTCGATTAAGTAACTCTGTTAATGGGTCTAGTCGTGATTTATGGATCAAGGCGAGCTGATTAGCATAAACATTTAAAATATGTCGTGCTAACATCCCCACGTCTTCAGGTAATTCATCCTTTGATTCAACTATTAACAAGCCAATGACGGTGCCTAAATAATACATAGGGACATAGGTAGTCACACCAGCGAAAGCACAGCTTACACGTATTTTATTTTTGCTTACTTTCTCTAGTAGATGCATCAGTTCAACAGATGAAAGCGGTGCTATTTGGCTATCGGCATTCAATAACGTGGGAGAAATTTGTGGATCAAAATGTTTATTAATATAGAGCGCAAAAACGTTGATCTCAGGCAGACCCGAAACAGCTGTGATAAGCGCGGTATCTAAAGACTGTTCTTCCACTTGTTGCGTTAAGAATACGATCCATTCATGTCCGCAAGGGGTTGTTATCATCTAAGCCAACCTAAACAAATACATATCACTAGTTTAGGTTAGCTTTGCAATTTTACTAAATTATTAGTTTAGAACAACACCAAATCATCGCGATGGATCACCTCACTACCGCAATCAAAGGCTAATAGCTTAGCAATTTCACTTGAGTGACAACCCTTTATAAGGTTGGTTTCAGCTTTACTAAAACGCACTAAACCACGGGCAACTAATTGCTGCTCACAAGTCACAAGTTCAATAAGGTCACCGCGCTCAAACTGACCATGTACTGCGCACACCCCTTTTGCTAATAAACTGGCACCTTGTTGTTGTAAAGCATTCACCGCGCCATCATCAATTACCACCTGGCCACTACTTTTAGGTCCTGCTAATAACCACTTTTTACGACCATCTCTGGGGGCTGTTAATTTTACAAAGCGCGTACCAGGCAACTGTTCGCTCATACAATTAAGAATAACATTTTCCCCGGCTCCTTTAGCAATGATCACTTCAACCCCTGCACGGCGAGCGATATCTGCTGCTTGTAGTTTTGTTGCCATGCCTCCTGTGCCTAGATTAGTACCACTGCCACCAGCAAGTTGGCGTAACTCATCATCTATATGATTTACTTCATCAATAAGTTGAGCATTAATGTTTGTGCGTGGATCGCTGGTGAATAAACCTTCTTGATCGGTTAATAGCAACAGTTTGTCGGCATTGGCTAATATGGCCACCAGCGCAGAAAGGTTATCGTTATCACCGACTTTAATTTCCGCCGTGGCAACCGCGTCATTTTCATTAATAATCGGCACCACGTCATAATTTAATAACGCAGTTAATGTATCACGGGCATTTAGGTAGCGTTCTCTGTCGTCCACGTCAGCACGGGTCAGCAACATTTGCCCTACATTAACACCATATAAAGCGAATAAACTTTGCCATGTATGAATAAGTTGGCCTTGGCCAATAGCTGCCAGCATCTGCTTATCAATTAATGAACGACCACAGGGCTTTAATAGTTGTTCGCGACCCGCTGCCACCGCACCGCTTGATACCAATACGACTTGATGACCTAACTTTTTTAACTCACAACATTGGCGAACTAACTCTACCATGTGTGCTTTGTCGAGTTTATCGGTGCCGCCGGTGAGTACACTCGTTCCCAGCTTAACCACTATTACCTGTGCCCTTTGCATGCTTTTTACTACGGTTCAAAAATGAAGGATTTATTTATACCATTTATCGATTTTTGAACAAGTAAAAAATATTCATGCTAGGATTGCCTTTTACTACAATCATACGACGTTTATGCCAGCTAGCCTTTGTTTGATCATTGCCACCTTTTTATGGGGGAGTTCTTTTATCGCGTTAAAATATGCTATTGCGATTTATGACCCTGCTTTAGTAATTTTTTTACGCATGCTCACCACCTTGATGTTAGCACTGTGTTTATGGCGCTATGTGATCCGATTTGACTACCATAAAGGTGACTGGAAATACCTTGTTGGCATGTCACTAGCAGAACCCTGCTTATATTTCTTGTTTGAAGGTCACGCAATGGAATACACCTCTGCCTCGCAGGCAGGTGTTATTGTTTCTTGTTTGCCAATTATTGTGGCGCTTTTAGCTTATTTCATGCTTAAAGAGTACATCAGCAAAGCCATTGTGATAGGGTTTACCTTCTGTATTGGCGGCAGTATTTTACTTACTTTATTATCGCCGACTTCCGAGCAAGCCCCCAATCCATTACTCGGTAATTTTTTAGAACTAATGGCCATGGTATGTGCTGCATTTTACACCGTATCAGTAAAGCATTTAGCCGCCCGTTATTCACCGCTAACACTTATTGCATTACAAGGCTTTAGTGGCAGCCTATTCTTTGCGCCTTTTTTGCTGTTTATTGATTTACCCAGCGAAAATCAACACGATTTAACCGCCTTATTAAGCATTCTATATTTAGGCTCGTGTGTCACACTCGGTGGCTACGGCATGTATAACTATGCGATTAGCAAAGTGTCGGTATTAACCGCTGCTGCCTTTTCAAATTTAATTCCTATTTTTACACTTATTTTGTCGGCAATTATTTTGGGAGAAGTCCTCACCTTAGGGCAATGGTTAAGTATTTTCGTGGTGTTTATTGGCGTGATGATAAGCCAACGCCATCAAGAGTTAGTTATTGATGTCAGTGACGAGGCTATATCGGATGAAACTTCATCAACAGATACCTTACTAGCTGAAACTAACAAGCGTAATTCAGTACCTGATGCCAGTGAGTTAAAAGGATAACAGGTCAGTAAGTACAAACCAGTTTGTGCTAAAAAGTCAAATTGGGATTGGTGAATCACATCAATCCCACGTACTCGGTATTGTTCAATCACACCATTTTGAGTTTGCAAACTAAATTGCTCGCCTACCTTCACGTTTTGTAAAAATGCAAAATGTGTATCATTATGCCCTGCGATCAATACACCACGCTCTGAGCCCAGTTCACCACTTGGTAAAAAGTGACTTGGCGCAAACGCTAAGTTACGCCCGCTGGCTCCCGCTAATAGTGTTAATGTTTGTTGTTGGCTTGGCCAATTAAGCTGCCCAGTTACATAGCTATCAGCATAAAACCATGGTTTTACCTGCTGCTTTGGCGTTGTTAGTGCTTTTTGCCAAGCCTGCTCTATAAGGCGTTGTGCCAACCATGCTTTGCCTTGCATATAACTTCCATGGCCAAACAAGCCCACGCCTGCAATTAATAAAACGATGCCAAACACTGTTTTCATTTTTTAAACCTAAGCACAGCAACCCCTGATAGCAGCAACAATCCCAACACAATAGATAGCCTGCTTTGTCCATCAGTTTGCGGTAATCGCATCGTTAATCCCTGTGGTAACTGATTTGCAACCTGTACATTATGCTCAGCAACTGTACTCAACGGTGTTTGCTCAATTGCAATAAAAGCAGTAAAAGGACTGAGTAATTGATGCTCAAGCGCCAAGCTCTCAACCTGTGCTTTTACTTGCTGTTGTTGATTATAAAGCAATAAAGATTTAATTTTTTGGCGTGCCCAAAGTCGTGCAACACCCTGCGCTGATTGCCCTTGTTGGGTGCTTAATTTTATTGCCAGTGGTCCTTGCGCCGTTTGCCCGGTTAATGTAATCGCAGCTTGGCTGTCAAGCTTAACGGCCACCATAACGGGCTCTGAAAAATACAAGTCAGGCAAAGGCGATGGCCAATATTCAAGTTGCTGATCAATGCCATCATTTATCAACGCAAGCTGTGTAATTGCCGGGTGTGCTAACTTATCAAACAGCTGCTGCATTTTGGGCTGTACTTGAGCTGTACTACCGATATGAGTAAATGTGCCACGTCCAACATCTGCGGCGCGGCGCATAAAATAACTATTTGGTGCACTGCCTATCCCCACAGTAAACAAACGGCTATCACCAAGTTCCGCGCTTATATGTTTAAACAAGGCGTCTTCATTACTAACACTGCCATCAGTTAAAAACACCACTTGGCGTACATAGCCGGTATGCGCTTGACCATCGAGCACACTATCCAACGCACCTTTAATATCAGTGCCGCCATCGGCTTGTAAGTCGTAAACAAAACGCTCTGCGCGACGTAGATTAAAATCGTTTGCTGGCACTGGTTGAGTACTCATCGGCATTACTTGGTCATCAAAGCCAATAATATTAAAGCTGTCGTTACTATCGAGTAATGATAGCGCATAATATAGCGCACTTTTGGCTTGTTCCATTGACTGCCCATGCATAGAACCCGAAGTATCAACGACAAAAATAAGCTCTCTTGCTAAACGCTGGGTTTGGGTAAAATGATCATCTGGCGGCAATAACATTAGCAAACCATAGCGCTCACCATTGTCAAGCTGCTCTGTAAAAAATGCCGCTTGCGCTTGCTCTTTTTGCAGTGGTTTAAACTCTAGTAAAAAGTCACGATTCATCGCATTAGATTCATTCAAAGCAACTCGATATCGACCAAAAGCAGGGTTCTCGATTGCAACCTTATGGTATTTTGACTGAATATCGACCAGCTCTAAGCCAACATCAATATTAATTGTTAAACTAAACTCACTTTGCGGGGCATCACCATGACGCGAGGTTGAGTAAATCGGCGCAATCCATGCTGACGGTGTAAACGAGGGCTGCTCATTACTGCTTGGATGATCACTTTGCTCTTGTGCTTGCAAAACACCATTAATAGGATGGTAACGCGGGGTTATTGTGGTTGGAAAGCGCAATGCAAATGTACCACTGCGATAATCAATCACTTCTTGATATTGCAGCTGTATTTGCACTTCCTCACCGGGGCCAATATTTGCAACATTACTTACAAACATATTCGCTCGTTGTTGGCGAACCAATGCAGCCTGTTGACCTGCTTGCTTAGCCTCTTGATAACGAGATTCAGCCACTGCTTTTTTATCAATTTCACCTTTGATCACCCGTTCGCCAATACGCATCGTCATGGCATGGACCGCACTTTCATCGGCCAGTGGAAATACATAACGCGCATTAACAGCAAACGGATTTTCGTTGCGATAATGTTGAGTGACCACAACATGGTTTATCAATCCTGTAAGTGTCATAGTGGCATCACTTTTTAGGATAACGCCAGGTGCAGCCATTGCACCACTGCTGTCAAACATTGTTAGTTCTGGCGATGTGTTGGCATTACTCATCCCACTCACAAGCACAATAAAGGTAAAAAGGGTTCCCCGTAGCCATAAACGGCTACGGGTTAACACCTTGCTTGGTTTACTCAACATAAAAATCACTCCCTTGGCGGCTACTTGGCAAAATGGCAATTAATTACTCGCAGTTTGACTATACGGCTGAGTGCTTGGGCGAGTGGTTAAGGTCACACGGCGGTCAAACATGTTTTCTTCATAATTATCGCTATCAGCCACGGTCTGTTGCTCACCAAAAGCCGTTGCCGTCAAACGGGTATGTGCAATACCTTGCTTGATTAAGTAGCTTTGTACCGCTGCGACTCGTTGTTTTGAGAGAGCTAAATTAGCCAGTTCATCACCTCGCTGGTCAGCAAAGCCGTTTAAATCCAACTGCAAGTCAGGTTGGCTTTGTAGCAAATTCACCAACTGGTCGAGTTGACTGGCAAAGTGCGGCGCGATTTCACTTGAACCGGTTTTAAATTGAATCGTCATGGCCATTAGGTTATGCATTTGAGCCAGTGCCAGCCGTTCATTATTTTCTTCTAATAAGCCAAGCTGATCACTCAGTTGTGCGTTATGAGCAAGGACATCTTGATAATCTGCGGTTTTATCTTGCATCACCAATAAAGCACGTTGTTGCTCGGCAATTTTATCTTCAGCGACTTCTTGCTCGCCAATCAAGCCACCAGCAAATGCACCAACAAACGCACCAATTGGCCCGCCAACAATACCGCCTAAAATTGCGCCAGTACTGAGTCCGATAACGGTTTCTTTATGCGTTTCCTTTGCTTTAACTACAGCTGCGTCAGCGTGCGCTAAGTTTGGTGCTGCAAAAATAGTTGCGAGGGTGCAAGCGATAATAATTTTCTTCATGATGTAATCCTTTTTTGCTTAGTAACTTAATAGTTGGCAACTCATGGGTTGGTAGCTGCCCGATTTGGAATAACGCTATTAAAACAAGCTGAAGTGGCAATAAAGGGGAGCAAAAAGGGCAAACTGCTGAGCAATTGTGGCAAAAAAATGGCAATTGCCTTTTTAACCTTACTTAGGTTAAAAACTTCGTTATAGTGCACAGCATAGACGATAGGATAATGATTAAGATGAAAAAAATAGCCATCATTGAAGACGAACCCGCTATTCGTGAAAATTACATGGAAATGCTCAGCGCGCAAGGTTATCAAGTCAGTGGTTATAGTGACCGCCAAAGTGCAGAGCGAGCCTTTAATGATGCCTTGCCCGATTTAGCCATTGTTGATATTGGTTTAGGCCATGAAATTGATGGTGGTTTTTTACTGTGCCAAACCCTGCGTTCACTTTCTAAAACGCTACCAATTATTTTTTTAACGGCTCGCGATAGCGAAATAGATACTGTGTGCGGCCTGCGCATGGGCGCTGATGACTACCTTACTAAAGACATCAGTATGGCGCATTTAGCTGCCAGAATTGGTGCACTATTTAGACGCATGGAAGCGCTGGAGCAACCAGCCGATATCAATGCCTTACTCAATCGCGGCCCATTGACACTGGATACTCAGCGTATGCAAGTGTTTTGGCAGCAACAAATAGTGGATTTAACTGTCACAGAGTTTTGGATGGTGCACTCGCTAGCGCAGCGTCCAGGCCATGTAAAAAGCCGTAATGAATTAATGAGTGATGCCAAAATTTATGTCGACGACAGCACCATCACCTCACATGTAAAACGCATTCGTAAGAAGTTTATCGTCTTAGATGCGCAGTTTGATTGTATTGATACCGTGTATGGTATGGGCTACCGCTGGGAGCAGGTGTAATGCTGCGTTTTGGTTTGCGCAGTAAATTTATATTGCTGTCATGCTTTTTGTTTTTATTACCTTGGCTTGGTTATGAATATGTGTGGGAAATGGAAAAATTCCTCCGTCAAGGGCAAGAAAAAACGCTCGTTGGCACCACTCGCGCCCTTGCAACTGCATTACATGAACGCCCGGCTTTATTTGACTCACAAACCAATTTTTTAGATCAAGTCGTCAAAGGCCGTGATCTATATGCCTACAACCTCAGCAACCCTATTCAACTTGATGGTAAATTATCTGACTGGCAGCCATACCAAAGCTTGATCTGGCACTATGATGAGCGATATTTGCAAGGTGATAAAGCAGATCATCAACGTACTGATCTATCGTTTGATCACATGGTTGGCAAGTATGAGTCGTTTTTATATGCAGTATTTAAAGTAACCGATGACTCACTCGTTTACCGCGCTAAGAATAGTTTGAGCTTAACCCGAAACGATCATTTACAGATCATGTTAAAAACGCCCCAAGGGGAATTTAAACACTACATCGTTGCCGCTCGCCAAGATGGCTGGGTGAATGCTTTTGACGCCGAAACTAAACTACCTGTTACTAAAATTCAGGGTTACTTTGTTAGTACAGCCACAGGCTACAACATCGAACTGCGCTTTCCTCTCACTATGTTAGGCAATAAGCTAGGTTTTGCCATAGAAGACTGGGACATTGATAAAGTTGAGCCACAATTAATGTCAACGTCAAATATACTCAACCCTAATGATATTGGCTCAGTACTCGTGCCCTCCCCTGAAATAAACCGTATTTTAAAAGGCATGGGACACAGCGGTAGTCGAATTTGGGTGGTTGATAATCATCACCGCGTACTTGCGCAATCAGGTTCGATTCATCATGCCGATGGTGTTTGGGCTGATGGTTTGAATGAGCAGCCCGCAAAAACCTGGTGGCAGCGCTTTGAAAAAAACTATTTACACCCACTGTACTATAAAGTACTTACCCGCCCTGAAAATGAATTTTTAGATACCTTGCACGATGTAGCCGCCATGCAAGGCACACACATAGGTAAAGCACTGCATGGTACGCCAGCCTCTGCATGGCGACTCACTCCCGACAATAAAGCAGTTATTTTATCGGCCGCTTATCCAATTTGGATCCAAGATCAAGTAATTGGTGCAGTAATTGCCGAAGAAACAACCAACGGTGTTCGCACATTGCGTAATAAATCGTTGGAGAAATTATTTAATGTCATTTTAGCTGTTATGCTGATTGGCACGGTAACGTTATTCTTTTTTGCCTCAAGAATTTCAAGTCGTATTCGCCGACTGCGTGATACCGCAGAGCAAGCTATTGATGCCCAAGGGCGTGTAACGGGTACTATTAATTATTCTGACTCAAACGATGAAATAGGCGATTTATCTCGCAGCTTTGCAAATATTGTTAGTCGCTTAGGAGGTTATACTAACTATTTAGAAACCATGTCGTCGCGATTATCTCATGAACTAAGAACCCCAGTTGCGGTAGTACGAAGTTCGCTTGAGAATTTACAAATGCAACCGCAAAGTGAACTTAGCCAAAAGTACCTCGATCGAGCCAGTGAAGGGGTAGAACGTTTAGGTAAAATTATTACCACCATGAGTGAAGCAACTCGTCTTGAGCAAAGTATTCAAAACGCTGAAGCTGAACCATTTGATTTACGAAAAGTGATAACGGGCTGTATGCAAGGCTACCAACTTACCTACCCGCAACAGGCTTTTACTATCGATATCTGCGACTCTCCTTTAACTGTGATGGGGGCGCCTGAATTTGTCGCTCAGCTACTCGATAAACTCATTAATAATGCTTTAGAATTTAATCTTTACGATAGTGCAATTAGTATCAGCTTAACTAAAAGCGACAACGAGGCCGTTTTAACGGTTAAAAATAAAGGACCATTATTACCTGAAGGGCTGGCCGAACATATTTTTGACTCAATGGTTTCTGTGCGCAGCCAACAACTACAACAGCAACCTCATTTAGGCTTAGGCTTATACATTGTACGTTTAGTCTGTGAATACCATAAAGGCAGTGTCATTGCGGTCAATAATCAACAAGGTGACGGTGTTGAGTTTATTGTTAAGATGCCATTATTTAAATGTTGAGGGTTACATTTCTACACAATTTGACCAATAAACGTTCACCTATAATTCAGGCTCACAGGCATATTCTTATTATCAGCAAGTTTTAGACTGATTATTAGGAGGTTAAAATGCAAACTGTATTAAAGCGCGAAGAAATCGATTTTATATTCGACCTGTATCATCATGCTGAGTGTGATGAGGCCACCACTGAAGACTTAGAGCCTGAAACTGAAAAACTTGATACAGCGCAATCAGCCACTATTTATAAAACAAGTTATTTGACCTAAAAGCGCTTTGCTCATTACAATGGCGCACCTTGTAAAAGCACCGCCTAATAATGAAAACTCACTCAGCCAAAAAAGAACTTATTCTATTACCTATTCTCTTCATTGTGATCATACTCTGCGTTGCAGGGCATTTTTTATTACAAGCCAGCTTTGCTGACAGTAACCTGACAGAATACTTACTTGCTGCCCTCCCTTTTGCTATGTTTGGCTTAGTAATTATTGCATTTAAAATTGCCAGTAAAAGCGAAGATAAAGAGCGCGCGGAACACAGCGACCACGATTAGCCGCTTAGTCAGGTAACAGTGTTATAAAATATGATAACCAAACCAGTCAGGCTTGATAACTTGAGATTGGCCACTTGGGGTGAGCTTGATGTGCAGTTGGCTGTCGAGTAAATCAACAGCAAAGCAATCATCTACGTCGTATAAGTCATCTTTATGAATATGGCTTAGGCCAGCCAGTAAATCCTGTTTTGCTCTTTGTTTAGCCTCATCACTACTACTCGCTACATACAGTGCAAAATCATGTTGTTCCGCTAAACTGTCTGCTCGGTAAGCGCCTAAATTTACGAAGTATAACTGCTCAGCTTGTTCAACAGGCTCATCAACCACACTAACGGCAAAACCATCGATATAATTGACCGCCATGTAACTATCCATATGCACACTATTTTTATCGCCAACCCACTGCGCTTTTAACTTTGTGTACGTTTGCTCGATTGATTCCCCTACCACAAAACGAACATCATGCATTTCAATATGGCATCCCTGAACTCGCCCACCTAAATACACCATAAATAATTGCATGTTTTCTCCTAGCAAATGCTATCAACGTCTATGTTGTGTTTTTTTATTAGCTTATAAAAATCTGAACGGTTACGTTTAGCCAGTTTTGCCCCTTCGGCCACATTACCACCCGCCATTTTCAAGGTGTTAATAACATAATCACGCTCAAACTCTTTTTTAGCATCATTTAGCGAAAGCGGCTCAACATTACTGTCATTACTATTAAGCGCACTCTCCACCAGTTGTACCGATATTACCTCACCTGGAGTGAGTGCAACAACCTGCTCAACCACATTTTGTAATTGGCGAATGTTACCAGGCCAATCATGGCGCACCAATGCATGCATAGCCTCGCTGGCAAAGCGCTTCTCTTTTTGTCCCATTCGCTTGGCAATGGTGGCGCTAAAGTACTGTGCTAATAGACTGACATCTTCTCTACGCTCAGATAAAGGCGGTAATTTAAGATTCACCACATTTAAGCGATAGTATAAATCTTCACGGAATTGTTGATTTGCAATCGCATCCGGTAAATTTTTATGGGTTGCTGAAACAATTCGTACATCTATCGGGATCTCTTCTTGAAAGCCCACTGGACGAATAGTTTTCTCTTGCAGAACACGTAGTAACTTAACTTGTAAATTAAGCGGCATATCACCAATTTCATCTAAAAATAAAGTACCACCTTGGGCTTGTTGAAATAACCCTTGATGATCTTTAACGGCGCCTGTAAACGCCCCTTTTTTATGGCCGAATAATTCAGACTCGAGCAACTCCCCTGGCACCGCACCACAGTTAATGGCTACAAACGGGCCATCACTGACATGACTGTGTTGATGAATTGCATTTGCTAATAACTCTTTACCTGTACCACTGGCACCTGAAATTAATACATTTACGTGTGTAGGGCCTAGCAATTTAACTTGTTCAAGCAAATGCAGCATAGCGCCACTGCGGGTTACAATATTACTACTTGCTGTGTTTTCATCAGCGCTTAAGCCATGAATTTCAATCGCTTTAGCTAAGCTATCGAATAATTCATCTTTATCTACCGGTTTAGTAATAAACGCGAAAATCCCTTGCTTCGTGGCCTCAACCGCATCGGGAATTGACCCATGCGCTGTCATCATGATCACCGGCAGTGCTGGGTAACGCTGCTGCAACTGACGGTGTAATGCCATACCATCCATTTCATCCATACGTAGATCAGTTACTACCGCATCATACACATGGTTTTTTAATAACTGCAAAGCCGCTATACCACTTTCACAGGTCGTTACTTGATAGCCTTTAGATTCAATACGAATAGCCAGTAACTTTAATAAACTTGCATCATCATCAACCAGTAAAATTCGTGCGCCTTGATTTTGCTCTATCGACATGATTACTGCTCCTTAGTTTCTTCGCGTAGTAATAATTGCTGCTCAATAGTTGCCAACGATGACAGGGTCTCTTGCATTTTATTATTCAGTGCTTGCTGCTCTTTCTTGGCGTCTATTTGTTGTTTTATTTGCTGTTTTTGTAACCATAAATACTGTTTTATATCATCAGGCCAATAATACGCCTGATCAAGCTTTAATAATTGCGTTAATACCTTTTCCGGCGCTAATACATTATTTTTGCAACTAAAATCAAAGTAGTTCTGGATCTCTTTGGTGCCAATATAAGAAACCTTACTCGCCACCACTTTAAAGCCTCCACAGGCCTTCGCATGCCAGCCAATGACGATTTCTGCCGGCGGATACATAGGATCGGTTTTTGGCCGAGGTTTTGGATTTGGTAGGCCATCACCTTGTGGCTCAACCACTTTAACAACCTGCTCTGCTTCGGTATTATCTTCTTTTACTGGTTGTTCAGTTAACTCACACCCAGCGAGCCCTAAAGTGGTGAAACACACCACTAAAATGGTATTTAAACGCACGCCCATGCTAATTAACTCCTTGGTTTTTATTGGTTGGATTGATGATTGGGATTTGAATTATAAAACGACAACCTTGTGGTTCATTCTGCTCAAGCAGCAAAGTTCCCATTAATTGCTCAACAGATTCTTTAACAATTGTCAGCCCTAAGCCGCTACCTTGCGCAGTCACATCTTTAGCATTTTTACCTTGATAAAAAGCACTGAAAATATGTGACTTTTCTTGCTCTTGAATACCTGTGCCCTGATCACTGACGATCATTTTTAAGGTAGAGCCCGCTAACGATAAATGGATATCAACTGCTTGCTGTTGCGCTGAAAACTTCAAGCCATTAGAAATTAGCTGTATTAAAATCATTTCAACAAGCTCTGCTGCTATTTCCAGCGGCTGCTCAGGTAAATCACAATGCCAACATAAACTTTGTTTGCGTGCCACTAAACGGTGCTCAAAGTGATTGTTTATTTTGGTTATTAATTGCGAAAAAACCAACTCACTTAAGTCCTCTTTACTGCTGCGAATTGCATTATAGCTGAGCAAACTGTCTATCATTGCTCGCAAGCGCACCATACTTTGGGTGATAAGCTCCAGTACGGCTTGCTGCTCTTTGTTAATTGGCCCAACGATTTCATCGGTTAATAAGTCGGTCCCTTCCACCATTGATGCTAAAGGAGTTTTCAATTCATGGGTAACATGGCGTAAAAAGGTATCTTTTTGTTGCTCTAATTGATGCAATTGCTCTTGCACCCATTGTAATTTATTACCCAGTTCAACCAGTTCAGCAGAACCCTGTACAGATATTTTTTGCTGCCAATGACCTTGTCCGAGTTTATCAATAACTGAGGTTAAGCCTTTCAATCGACCACTTATACGCCACAAAAAACCACCACCTACGAGTAACGTTAACGGAGTAAGGGCTATCAGCCAATTAATAAAAGAATTTTGTAATGCTTTTAACTGTTGCTGGTTTTTAGTTATTTGTAGTTCGTTTTGATCTCTTAGCCATAAGGTTTGACGAGCGATTAATTCACTCACCGGAATAAATAATTGCGCATCTTGTAGCCCTTCGCTAACAAGCTGTGTATGCGCTAGCTGCAATTCCTTGGCAAGTTGCTGCCATTGGTTAATATAATCCCCTGTAGGACTAATAAAAGTCAGTTCATCAATACTTTGCAACGACGATTGCCATTTATCAACTATCAATTCATCAAGCGATTCACTTTTTAGCACCCAGTTTTGTCGCGTTGCCCGCTCTAAACTATTAAGGTCTTGTTTTAGGTTATTAAATGACTTGGTTATTTGATAGTTATCACTGACGATTTGTTGAGTTACGGCAAGCTGTTTGTTCAACGCATTTAAAAACACAATCACTACCAATGACAATGGCAGTAAAGATAACAAAGTACTAAATAAAAACTGGCCAATTAAATTAGGTCGCCAACGAAGTAAAGCGCTGTACTTTTTAGCGAGTGAGGCCACTGTCGCTACTCCTTTAGTTTAAATATTGAATTATGAAAGGTGTTACTTATACACTAGCTGAATCAATAAGAATAATGAATAAGATGAACTTTATAGCCTCTGTAAAACTACTGACGCTAAATTGAAACAACTTAACCATTTGTTTTTAAGTAATTTTATTAAAAAGCACAAAAAACTGTTGCAAAAAAGACACAGTATTGAGTCATTATTTCACACTGAACTTCACCAAAAAACCATAAACTATTGATATTTAAATAAAAATATTATTGGCATCATTTTTGTAATACCTGAAGCAACAACTGTTTATAAGGTAATTATATGAAAGTATTAGCTCCACTATGTTTATGTTGCTACGCCCTATTTAGCATTAATAGCTTTGCAATGGATGTTGAGGCTACCTTCGCAGAGCTTGATAAAGACAGCAATGGCACATTAAGTGAAGCCGAAGCTTCGGAAGATGCAGTCTTGCATGAAAGCTTTGAGCAAATTGATAAAGACCAGAATGGTCAAATATCAATGACTGAATTTAAGCAGTTTTTACAATAACTTACCCATAAGGAAATACAGTTATGAGACAACTTATCGCCGCCTTTTCATTAATGTTTTTAATCATTAGCGCCACCGTTTTAGCATCGCAGCTAAACGTTAAATTTGCACAACTAGATACTAACGCTGACGGACAAATATCATTACTTGAAGCGAAGCAAAATGATGCTTTATTGAAGCAGTTTACTGATCTAGATGATAACAACGACGAGGTGTTATCAGAGCAAGAGTTTGCTAATTTTAAAATTTAAAAGACTTTAAAGTATTTGCCATAATCCCGGAGGGAATGTGTAAACGGATTTAATGTTGGGATTTAAATTATGGCAAATACTTTATCTTTTTACTCGCTAACCTGACTCAAGTTAACTAAAAGGACCTTAACAATGAAAAGCATATTAGTACCATTAACTGTAATGTTAGCTAGCAGCTTTAATGCTATGGCGCTGGATGTAAAACAACGTTTTGATCATTTAGATAACAATAGAGATGGTTACTTAACCGAAAATGAGTTAGATGCCCAGCCACAGCTTATAAAACAGTTTCAGCGTTGGGATACTGACCGAGATAACAAGATTTCACTCGTCGAATTTAAGAACTTTTTAACTAATAACCTGCATTAATGAGTTTCACCAATGAAATACACCATACAATTAGGGTATGCTTTACTCCTTATTGTCAGCTGTAGCAGTTTTGCAACAACTGATAGCATTGCCGAACAATTCAAAAACTTAGACCGTAATCAAGACGGGTTGCTCACTCGCTCAGAGTCAGCGAAAGATCCTGCACTATGGTCACGCTTTAAAAATTACGACAGCGATAAAGATAACAAGTTATCGCTGGCAGAATTTAGCATGTACGCTAATAAGTAAGTGTAGATTATACCACTGTCGCAAAGTTAATTTAATTTAAAGAATGCAACTTGCTTTAAAACCAATTGACTTTGTTCGGCCATACTATTGCTGGTATTCGCAGTTTGTTGCGAAATATCAGCGGTGGTATCGGTTAGAGTGTGGATGGTATGCATATTTTGGCTAATATCAGCAGCAACCGCTGATTGCTCCTCTGCTGCTGTTGCTATTTGCTGTGTTTGGTCGTTTACTTGATTGATCATTTCCATAATCTCTTTTAATAAGCGATTACTTTCATCCATTTTATCTTCAGCTTGTGCTGCAACTCTTGTGCTATCAGCCATCATAGTCACTGCATTTTGACTTGCAGAACGAAGCTGCCCAAGCATTGTTTCAATCTCGTTTACTGAACTATGAGAACGCTGAGCTAAGGTGCGTACTTCATCAGCCACCACAGCAAAACCGCGCCCTTGCTCACCCGCTCTGGCAGCCTCAATTGCAGCGTTGAGTGCTAGTAAATTAGTTTGTTCGGAAATATTACGGATCACATCAAGGATCGTCTCAATTTTACTGGATTCACTTTGCAGTTGATCAACAACGTCTGATGTTTCGTTTAATGTGCCTAGTAAATGGCTCACCGCCTCTTTGGTTTGCTCAGACGCCTCTAATCCACTATTGGCAAGTTGCATCATGCTATCTGAAGCTGTCGCTGACTCAGCAGTATTTACTGCAATACTCTTACTGGTGACAGATAACTCTTCAATTGCAGTGACAGCTTGTGTTGTATGATCAGAGACCTCAGAGGTAGCCGTTTGAATTTGAGTGTTTGAACTGAGTAACTCATCACTATGATTATTAACTTGTGCTACAGAGTTATGAATAGTGGCCAGTGTGGTATTTAAGTGACGAATTGTAGCATCTAAGGTACGACTTAAATCAGCAACTTCATCTTCACCTTCTACTTGAGAGTAGTGATCTAATTCGCCGCGCTGTAGAGCATGGGCACTTTCGCTCACAATCGTTAATCCCATCACCACTTTTTGCGACAACATATGGCTAAATAACACAGCTAAACCAAGCGCAATTAAAATTGATAAATAAAATACTGTATTTGCAAAATCAATGGATTGCTGCGCCGCGGCTTGCGCTTTTGCAACTTGTGCGACATTGATTTTTTCAAACTCGTCAAAAAAATCGGTTAACGCATTGTGAGAGTCCACAAATTCACGATAGATAGCATAATCCGCTTTATTATCAGCTGCGCTTTCCATTGCCTGCTTAAATTGAATTGCTGCTTGCTCGTAGCGCTGCGAGTTATTTTTTAATCTGATAAGTAAATTAGCTTCACCTTTATACGCTTGGCTAATTTGTTGAATGAGTGGCATTGTTAGTGCAACATTTTTATCAATACTATTGAGTAACTCAGGTGCTTGTTCTTTTAAGCCGAGTAAGTAAACAACTTGCAATCCCCTTACCCCAGATAAAATGCCATCTTGAGCTTGCTTTAGATCTGCACTGAGCTTAGTTACCATAAAATTATGTTGATAGAAGCGCTCAAAACCTGCTGCTATTTGATTATTAGCAACTTTAATAAATGCCATCGCAACAATAAAAATGATGCATATTAAAGCTGATAAGAGTATGAATTTGCTACGCATAGCCAGTTGGTTAAGCTTCATTTATGTTCCGATTAAAATAAATTAATAATAACTAATTCATAAGCATAGCTTAAAATATTAAACTATAAATATTTTTAGGCTATTTAATTTGCAGGCTCGTCATTCTCTGTTACTGTTTAACTACCAAGGGCACTTAAAAGAATACTAACAATGAAATGCTTATTGAGCTGTTTGCTCTTTTTATCATTCTTTACTATCGCTGATACTAAAGTGGTTTATAACGCGAATGGCTACACACCAACTTATAGCGGCCAATTACAACAATTTTCTACCTTGGTTATTAAAGACGGTAAAGTTGTTAAAGTCGGTGACGATAAACTAAAAAGCAGCTTTCCTGATGCAGAGTCTTTTGATGCTGAGCAACAGACCCTGTTACCTGGTTTAATAGACGCCCATGGCCATGTTATAGGATTGGGTAATAATTTAACCCAGCTCGATTTACGCGGCACGACCTCGATTGCACAAATCCAGCAGCAGCTAGCACTATTTGCCAAGAATAAAAATGGCTGGATAATTGGCCGCGGCTGGAATCAAGAGTTATGGACTGACAAGCAATTTCCTACGGCAGCTGATTTAGATAAAGTTGTAAAAGATATTCCGATAGTGCTTTCACGGATAGATGGTCACGCGATTTGGGTTAACAGTAAAGCGATAGAACTGGCAAAGTTAACCGCCGCAACACAAGCCCCCACGGGCGGTGAAATTATTCGTGACCAAACGGGTAAACTAAGTGGTATTTTCATCGATAAGGCCGAGCGCTTGATCACTGCACATATTCCAGCTCCATCCGATCAAGACGTAAGCAATGCATTAACTCAAGCAGGCCAACACCTTGTAAGTTTAGGAATAACTTCAACTCATGATGCCGGTATTGATAAACAAACCTGGCAAATTTATAAGCAAAGAGCGGAGCAAGGCACACTACCACTGCGTATAGTTGCCATGCTCAGTGCAACGGATCCTGCACTTGAAAGTATGCTCAGGGCTGGGCGCTACAAAGATCTTAACGACTTTATGTCAATACGCAGTGTAAAAATATACGCTGATGGTGCCTTGGGAAGTCGCGGTGCTGCGTTGCTAAATGATTACGCCGATAGAAAAAACCACCAAGGTTTAATGCTAGAGACTCAGCAAAAACTAGAGCAACTTTTCACATTAAGCTTTAGCCATGGTTTTAGTGCGAATACCCATGCTATTGGTGATAAGGCAAACCATATTGTATTGGATGCTTATCAAAACGTGTTTAAAAAAACGGGCGGTATTTTATTGCGTAACCGCATAGAGCACGCACAAATAGTTACCCCGGCTGATATTCCTCGTTTCAAAACACTTAAAATTATTCCATCAATGCAGCCTGTGCACGCCACATCTGATATGCATATGGCTGAGCAACGCCTTGCCGACACCCAGTTGCAAGGCGCTTATGCTTGGCAGACTTTTTTAAAGCAAGGCTCAGTTGTAGCCGCCGGTTCTGACTACCCTGTTGAACTGGCTAATCCATTTGATGGTTTGTATTCAGCAATAACTCGCCAAGATCACAATCAGTTACCAGCTGAGGGGTGGCGTGTTAGCGAAGCGCTCAGCAGAGAAGATGCGCTAAGAGCATTCACATTAGGTGCAGCCTATGCCGCACATCAAGAGTTTAAATTAGGCAGTTTAGAGCAAGGTAAATGGGCTGACTTTATTTTAATTGATAAAGATTATTTTAAAGTCCAAGTCGAAGACATTTTTACTATTACAGTTAACCAAACATGGATTGGGGGCGAGCTGCGCTATCAAAAAGCGCAAGAACAACCATCGGAGTCATAACAACTCGATTGGCGAGTTGTTATGACGTTTTTTGCTGACGATTAAGTTTTAATAAATGATATATATTCACAAATGTCAGTAAACCATTGGTAATAGCTACAGGCCAAGCAGCTATCGCAACCCCGTATGCTGTAAATGCAATACAACCGGCAAGGTTGAACCAGCGAAGTTTGCTCACATCACTCATGGTTAGAGAGACAATTAGTAAAGCCGAGGCTAAATAGCCCAAATATTCCCAACTCATTTGTTCTCTCCGATACTTTAGGTTAGCATTGCAAATGTTGTAGTTTACACAAAGATATTCCACAATATAGCAACAGTATAAAAAGGCTAACTTACTAAAAACCCAAAGCAGCTTTAAAGCACACTTTTTATAATCATTACACGGGATATAGGTATTAAGTTTAATTAATCTCGTTAACTAAACTAGTAAGTTAGCGTAAATTCTCAGAATCTTAATGCTAGCGTCATTAAGGTGTAATAAATAGGACAATTGTCCGAAGGGCATTGTTGATGTTTCAATATCATTTTTCCAGCTATCTCGTCGACCAGCTACTTACGTTTGCTGGCAGTCGTTATCAACACTCAAAAAAAGAAGTCTTGCTCCACCAAGATCAACCTCTGAGCAAATTAGTATTGGTCAGAAGTGGGACTATATCGTTTAGCTATGATGTAGGTAATGGTCGTCGCTTGCTACTAGGCCAGCTAGATTGCAACAATACCCTAATTGGCGAAATTGAAGCGCTTAACAATAACCCTTGCATTTATACTGTTACTTGCTTTAGTGATGTTAGCTACAACTTAATAGAGCTAAAACACTGGCGTGCTTTATTACTTGAAAAACCAGAGCTCAGTTTATACACAGCGCAAACTATTGCCGCTAAGTTTCAAGAAAACCAAAAAATTAACTTAGACAAATTACTATTACCATTAGGTTATAATATTGCTAAAGATTGCTTATTACGCGCAGAAAAAAACAACCCAACACTATTGCGTGCATACCCAACAGTTAATGCTGAAGCAGAACGCTTTGCCACCACAGAGCGGGCTTATCGTCGCGTAGTTTCTGAATTAGTAGAAAAAGGTTTAGTTGCTCGCTCAAATAATGGTCTAAAAGCGGTCGACTTGGATAGACTTAGCGATTACGTAGATAGTTTTTCACAATTATAGATGACTGAGCGCCAAAATTTAGCAGAAAAAAACAACGTTTCACTAACTATGATACAACTATTTACATTTACAAGCGCAGCCCACTACTTTAGCATAGCAACCTAACAACTGGATTACGCAAAACGCTCAAAAATTAAACAGTGAATTTTTACATTCCGCTGGTAACAATTTTCTTATTTAATTAATGAAAGTATATATAATGTTCACTTGACGTATATATAATGTGCGCTTATCCTTGATTAACCAATTATTGTATTATAGGTGCAAGCCTGATCTGGTACGTGCTTCGATACATTTATAGAACTGCAATTAAGTCTGTTTACTTTAAAGAGAAAGGAAAGAAAGGTAACGATTATGGGAAATAATAAATTCAAGCTCACCAAGCTAGCTCTTGCACTTGGTCTAACGGCAACACTAAGTGGCTGTTTTAGTGACAATGACAACAACGATTATGTTAAGCCTCCAGTCCCACCTGAAGAAACTGTTGATGTTGCTGTTCCACCAGTAGCGATAGAAGCTCAAGCTGGTTCAGTAACTGTTAATATCGTGGATGTAACAGGTGCTCCTTTAGCTGACACGGTAACAGCTATGATTAGCTTCACTTCATCTGAAGACGGCCTTTTAACAGCAGCAGGTAACGCTTTAGCTGAGACTGACAAGTCATCAACTGCTAGCTCGTTCGCATTTACTGTGGGCTCTATCCCTGCTCAAGGTGTTAGCTATGACTATGTTATTTCTGCTGATGGTTTTTTAAACAACTCAGGAACACTAACGCTGTCAACTACTGATAACGTTGTTGCCCAAGAGATTCGTTTAACACCTCGCACTCTTGCGAATTCTGATGTAGCCATTGTTGCTGATACTAAAACATTAGAAGAACTTGTACCTGCTGGGGAAAATACCACAGTATCGTACGACCCTGCATCGGGTTTATCAGTTTCTGGCGATAAAACAGAAATCGCTCTACCACAAGCAATTAACAAAGCGGGTGTTGCAGTTGGTGGCTCAACAGTTAAAATTAAAAGTGGCACGCAATTCCTAGCTAAAGATGGTACAGCATTAGCGACCGTTCCAAAAATGACAGTTGCCTACTTTGCGAATGAAGCAACACGTAATGATGAAGAAGCTGATTCAGCTGCTGCCACTTCATCATCGTTAGATGCATTTCCTGGTGGTCTAGCTCTATCTGTAGCATCTGATCCTAACAGTACTGAGCAAGTTGAAGGTTCATTCACTTCTGGTGGCTTTGTTGCTATTGAACTGGTTGATGATGCTGGTAACAAAGTAAGTACCTTTGGTAAAGATGCTAACGGTAATGACAATACAATTACTGTGGCTATGCAGGTAGATAAGAAAACATCGAACCCTTGTCCTGTAACTTTACCAGCTGGTACAGCTGATATTAAAGCTTATGCTGAAGCAAATGGCTTTAAAAATGGCGTATGTACAGTTTCAGCTCCTGTAGCTCGTAAAATTGCCGCTGGTGATATTTTCCCAGTTTGGAGCTATGATGAAGATGCTGGTAAATGGGGATTCGAAAGCTACGGTGAAGTAACTGATAGCGGCAATGCGTCAACATTTGATGTTTCAGTTGATGTAAATCACTTATCTTACTGGAATCTTGATTACTTTAACAACAGCAAGTGTTCAAGTGTGAAATTCAATATTTTAGATAATAATGGTGACGCTAATAAAGCTGAAACGACTATTTTACTTGAAGTTAATGGCTATAGAAGCTCTTATACTAGCCGTGACGGTAATTATGCATCAGCAACGTTTAGAAGACCGCCAGGTTTCCCTGTGAAAGTTAAAGTGTTACGCAATGGTCAAAACGTATTAGATGGCTTATCAACTAACACTGATGGCGCTCCATCTGCACTATCTGTAAGCAATATCTGTGATTTACAAGATAAAGATCTAACTCTTACAATTGCTCCACCAACAATTGTAACTAAGCAAATCAAAACTCAGTTAGTATGTAGTAACACGGGTGATTTTGAAGTCAATACTCCGCCTGTTGCAACACCTGCACTGGTTAGATTGTTTAAAGATGGTTCTTTCAAACAAACTATTTACTCTACAGGTACTTTCAACCTGAACTTAGAGCAAGGCGGAACTTACTCTGCTAGTTACCTTGATTACAACACGAATGTATGGACATCAACTCCTGTAGCGGCAAACACAACTGCAGCTACATTTGATATCCCTGTAGTGTGTGAAGTTGAAACCGTGCCAGTTTCTGGCTCAGGTTCTGGTTCAGGCTCTTAATCAAGGGTAGAACGATTTTTTATTAAAGCCGCGCATTTGCGCGGCTTTTGTTTATCTCGTTATTAGGTTATTTTTGGTTTATAGTATTTATAACTAAAATAATTACCGGGTTTTAAGGATTTAAAACCTAACTCTAATCTAAATTGGTTAATCACGTGACTTATAAGAAAACAACCCTCGCAACGCTTTGCGCACTTAGTGCCAGTACCTCCGTTTTTGCCGATCAAAACATTAATCATGGTATTGCATATAATGGATTTACAGGTATTTTTCATACCCCTACAGCTGAAGTAATTAATAAAGGTGATGTTGATATTGGTTATAGTAACCAGCTAGAAATTAGAGGAAAATACACCGACGGTCATAACTTTACCTTTTCTGCTGGGCTTTTTGATGGCTTAGAAGTAAGCGGACGAATTACTTCATCAACAATGCACGACATTACATTTAGCTATGAAAACAAAGATCAAATACGCGATCTATCATTTAATGCCAAATATCAAGTTCCTTTTATTCCAAAGGATTGGTTTAGTATTGCTATTGGAGCTAAAGATGTCGGTGGTGCCGCTAATCAATATGAAGCATTTTATGCTGTAGCTTCGAAACAATTATGGGACTTCCGCTTTAGTGCCGGTGTAGGCGCATCAGACACACTCACAGGGCAATTAGACGGTGTATTTGCAGGTATTGAATACCAACCTTTTAGTTGGCTCTCAGTGCTCGCAGAACATGATGCTGAAGCATTCAATTTAGGCGCACGTGTTACCGTACCTAAAGAGTGGCTATACGACATTGCGACTGTTTCATTTAATAGCCGCTTTTATTCAAATACTGAACTTGCTGACAATGATACTTATTGGGGCGTCAATATCAGCATGCCACTTAGTGATGAAGCGCAAGCGAATTACACAAAACCAAAGCCTGCGCCAGAACCTGTAGTTCACACAGCAGCTCCTGCAAATACAACTTCTGAGCTCACTGTAACCACCCATTCTAATCCAGGTTTACCCACTACTGTAAAAGAACCATCAACAAACCAAGCTGAAACGACAAATAGTGCTACAACAACTATTACGACTGAGCAAAATAACAACCATCAAATCCATAACCTTAAAAATAGCTTAGTCAACGATGGATTTGAGAATATTCGTGTTGGTATCAGTGACAATGCGAAAATCATAGTTGAGTTTGAAAACTCGGTATTTAATCGCAATGAAATTGATGCCTTAGGACTCGTATTAGGGCGTATTACCGAGAATTTTACTGACTCTAATAATGAGTTTATTGTTCGCTTATCAAAATTAGATATTCCGTTGCTACAAGTTAGTGGACGTTTAAACAATTATCGTCGTTTTATCGATGAGAATATTACCCCTGATTTAATGATCAGTACTCAATTTAGTGATGACAACACGACAGCAGTTAAGTGGGCAGGTAGTGCTGCAAACACCAGCCCTTACTTTGTGCCGCGAGTTACATTTTCACCATCGCTTTCATCTAGGTATGCAACCGAGCTGGGGGTATTTGACTACTCATTAGCCCTACAAGCTGATTTAAACGTGCCTCTATGGCAAGGTGCTGGAATTAATATCACTGGTCAAGTCAATGTAGCTAACTCCGATCATTTTGAAGAAGGTTCGGCTTTTTCAAACTCTCGTCAGGAAACCGGAATTAAACGCGCTGTGGCCTATCAAACATTCTCTCTCCCGTTCAATATTTATAATCAAACTCAAGTTGGCTTATTCCAAGACTATTATGACTTTATGGGGATCACCAATGAAACCGCTTGGCAAAGTCCTGCTGGAGCCCATAAATTAAAAGCTGAAATTGGCTATTTCGAATATAAAGATTACAACACCGACAAACGTGATTATTCATTACTTTCATATCGTTACTTATGGGCTGAAAAAGATGTGTCTTTCCATTTAACAGGGGGGCAGTTCTGGAATGAAGATAGCGGCTATAAATTCGAGACCAAGTTTTGGTTTGGTGATGCTAACTTAGCAATAATCTACAGCGATACAGACGTCCAAAAAGTAGGCATTGGTTTTAGTATTCCATTATCACCTCGCAAAGATATGGATGCTGGAAATTGGCAAGTTAAAGGCACGCAAAGTTGGACTCATAGTGTGAATACTATTATTAACCAAGATGTTAATTTGATTAATACTGCAAGTGCTATAACGCCTGCATCATCTATAGACCTCGATAAAACTTTCCTAAACCAAGATCGTATGTCGAGTAGCTATGTTTATGCTCACTTAGCACGATTAAAAGAAGCATACGAAACGTATAAATAATAACACATATTAAAAAAGGCCTATTCAGGCCTTTTTCCAAGAGTGTTAAGTTGCGGCTCATTCACAGTGGCAGATAAGCCAAGTGATAACCAAGCTGAATTTTAGCATGTAACTATGCGACTCAAAAATCACTAATGTTGTTTACGCTTTGCTCAGCCACTAGAATGGATAAGCACTTAATTCGCTTAACATTCCCCTGTATGAAGAGTTATTTTTCTAACAGTATATCGTGTATTTTTACTAAATCCGTTTTGCCAGCGATGATCTCATCAGGAGTTAAACCCGAGAGCTCATGTGGGAATACTAGCCACTCATCTGATTCATGAATATAGTAATCAGGCTTCATGTCTACTTTTGAATTTTTCGGCTTATAGTATGGGCAAGCAACGCGAATATCTTGTGGTAAATTTAAACGCATCAACTCTGATAGCTTTTCTTTTAGTGCAAAAATACTGCGACCTGAGTCAAAAACATCATCAACGATCAATAATGAATCACCGGCATTGGCATTCTCAATAATATAATGTAAACCATGTACTTTTATTTCTTTAGATTGCTGGTTGATACCATAATAAGATGACGTACGCACTGCAATATGGTCTGTTTCTATTCCTTTATAATCATAGTATTCTTGCACTGCAATACCAATTGGAGCACCACCTCGCCAAATGCCAATTATAAAATCAGGACGAAAACCATCTTGGTAAACTTGTGCTGCAACACGAAAAGAATCTTCAAGTAGTTGCTGCGCTGTGATGTAAGTCTTATCAGACATAATAGAAACCCCAGTGTAAGTAGATCATTCAAGTGTAGTGTAAAGCAACCTTGAACAACAAAGTGGGGCGTGATTTTACAGTAAAAAAATAAGAAAAGCTTGTTTGAGTTTGTAATTACTATTTTTCAGATAATAAAAAAGCGCCTAAGTGAAGTAACTCACACACGTAGGCGCTTTATTCGCATATTAAATTTATGCTTTTTCTAACAAGGTACGTGCTACGGTTCGCATACCTACCGTTGTAGCGCCTGCCGCCCACTGGCTAGTACTGCCCATATTAAACGCCGCAGCTAAATCAATATGTACCCAACCTTTGCCATCATTGGGTACAAAGCGCGATAAGAAGCCCGCAGCATTTGATGCACCACCATATCCGCCACCTTTTTGCGCACGACTATTTGCAGTATCAGCATACGGCGAAGGACAGTTTTGTTGATGCCACTTTTCAAGCGGTAATGGCCATGCAGCTTCCATTTCTTGCTCTGCAAAACCTTCCACTTCACGTACAAACTCTTTATCAAGGCCAAATAAAGCATTGTACTCTTGACCAACAGCAACCAGTGCTGCACCAGTCAGTGTTGCCGCATCAATAATAAGTGGCGCACCAGTTTCCCCTGCAGCCATAAGGCCATCAGCAAGTACTAAACGGCCTTCTGCGTCCGTATTTACAATCTCAACAGTTGTGCCATTTTTATAAGTAAGAATATCACCTAGCTTATAAGCGTGACCTGAGATCAAGTTTTCAGCACAGCATAAAAATAATTTAATACGCTTATTAATTCCACGGCTAATGGCTAATGCAAGGCCAGCAGTCACTGTTGCTGCGCCCCCCATATCGCACTTCATGCCTAGCATACCTTCGCTGGCCTTAATTGAGTATCCACCCGAATCAAAAGTGATCCCTTTACCCACTAAAGCGGCATCTACCGGTGCGTTGTCATTACCTGTTGGGTTGTAATCAAGCGCTAGTAATACTGGCGGGCGCTCACTTCCACGACCAACCGCATGAATACCAATCCATTGCTGTTCAAGTAGCGCATCACCTTTAATAATTTGATAACTGACATGCTCAGGCGCCAATGATTGAATAAATTCAGCCGCCTTACCAGCTAAGCTCTCAGGAAAAATATCATCAGCCGTGCCATTGATCATTTCACGCGCCCAGGTAGCAGAGCGTAATAATGACTCAAGTTCTTTACTGTCGGTTTTTGCATTTTCTACAAACTCAACACCAGCTAATGTTTTAGGTGATACAAAACCTTGATAAAATGCCCATTGCGTTTCAGTACACCAACAATCACCCGCAAGTACTACATTCTTAACACCTTGATTGGCAATACTGCGCGCGGCTTTTTGCACTTTCATCAATGTGTCTTGCTCAGCTAAATGAACGGTTGCACCTTGCTCATTGAAAGATAATATGGCGGTTTCGCCCCAATGCGATGCAGCACCCTGCTCGCTTAATTGAACAACAAATTTTTCAGACATGTTAGAATACTCTTTGCGCTATATAGTGACACTGAGTCTACTATAGCTGGCACAACTTCCCAACCGAATGAGACTAAATAATGAAATTTGCTAAGCCATTACAACAAGCCACATTACTTAAGCGCTACAAACGGTTTTTAGCCGATTTACGCCTACAGGACGGCTCTGAATTTACAGCTCATTGTGCTAATACAGGAAAAATGACCGGCTGCGCTGAGCCTGACTTTGCCGCATTTTATTCAACAAGTGATAACTCCAAACGTAAGTACCCTCATTCACTCGAGTTGACCCAGAATCAATTTGAACAATTAATTTGTGTAAACACGGCGGTAGCCAATAAAGTGGTCGAAGAAGCCCTACACGCTAATCTGGTTACTGAGTTAAGTGGTTATGAGCAACTACAAAGTGAAGTGAAATACGGCCAAGAGAACAGTCGTATTGATTTTTTACTCAGTGATTCTAAACGCCCGAATTGCTATATTGAAGTAAAGTCTGTCACTTTACTGAGTCAAGACTCTCCTTTGAGTGGCCAAGGCTATTTTCCTGATGCGCAGACCTTACGCGGACAAAAACATATTCGCGAATTAATCGACATGGTTGCACAAGGCCAACGTGCTGTTTTATTTTTTGCTGTTTTACATGAAGGCATTAGCCAAGTTAGTGCGGCAAAACATATCGATGAAAAATACGCGCAACTATTAACCCAAGCAATTGCTGTCGGTGTTGAAGTACTGGCTTATAAAGCGAAAATTTCGGCCAAAGAGGTAACTCTGGCCGAAAGAATTCCATTTATTCCTTAGTTAGTGACACGTCCATCTCACCAATCAAATTAAGGTTTATATCTTCATCCTTGAACAGTAGTGGTCTAAGCGTCGCATTTTCAGAATAAAAACGTGATTGATCATCAAAGTGATCAGAGGTTGAGTCTGAACTTTGTGACATCGTCAATATCCCTTTAGCAACCGGACCATCATCGGTAAAGTTCATAACAAACATCCAACTTGAGCCATAATTCACTGGATAACCTGACGCTGTTAAATTAGAGCGCAAAGGCTGGCCAGTAATCGCATCATTTAGTGCTTGGTGATCAATATACGGGATCAAGGTTGAGCGCGTGGTACCGCTGCGATCATAACGATATACATTAAAACCACCTTCAACATGCATTGGCCCACTCCACGGTAATTTTTCGCCACTCGCGTTACCACCAGCCAATGTTTTCTCTACAAATTGCATTTGCGCAAGCGTTGCATCGAGTGCAATACCATTACTTTGCAATGTAGCAACAGCATGTGCCAACGTAACCAGTGCCGAGCCGTCAATACGTAAGGTGTTTGGTGTATTAGCAGGATCAGTTACATCAAAGTTATCACCAAGGTGGGTTTTAGGATCGAATAAATGTGCAAACTCCCTAATAAGCGCTGCACCTTTCGTGTCTAGATTCATAGCACCATTCCATTGCGCTAAAACGTCACATGCTTGAGTTAAATCAATACTATCACCGTTACTTAGCATGACTGGCGTATCGCCTTGTGCCTTACATTGTGTAATAAGCTGCTCAAACACCAGCTCACCAAGATAAATACGATCGCCTACCAGTGCGGTTTCGAGTTCATCTAAAGTAAATAAACCATCCTCACCAGCACCGTCTTTTAATAACTGTAATCCCATGCGAGTACGCAATGATAGCGGCTGATGTACATCACCATATTGCGCAGCAAAACCCAATAATGGCCGCTCAGGGTTAGTAACCCAGTAGCTGTCGTTGGAGTTTTGTACATAGTCGGTACGGTGCAATTGCGGGGCCTTTTCAAAAGGAACATTACCGTTACTTTCAAATATTTTTAAATTGCCGGGTACTAAATCAAACCCTGTTGATTCTCGCAGTGCAACAAGCTCAGGTTGGATACGAATAGCCATGTTAGCAGTATCACTCACATTTAATACCGTACTGTCATCAACATAAAATACATTGCCTGCTTTATCTGTTGCCATGGTGTTGTTAAACGCCACACCATCAAACTGAGCAAATGAGGCTTTCATATCATCAAGGCTGCGAGCTTGGTTTAAAGCCGACCACTGAGCAACTACATCCATATTAAATTCATTAGCATCTTTAATAGTAAATGCTTGGCTATCATCCCAACCTAAACCATTTGCAGCTGGCGTTTCGATCATCAAACCATGGTGGCTGTAATAAAACTCCTTCTCTAAATTAATGGTCATGCCTGGTGCAACAGCCACTTCCACGGTAACTTTTTTGCTCGTAATTGTGTGGTTATCACCTTCAACGCTGTAACTCATTCGGTCATTCTCATTCAACGCTAATTGATAAATTAAAAAGTGTCGCGCTGTAGAAAATGTATGAGTCCATGCAACGTGCTCATTAAAACCAATATTGATAACCCCTGGCATGCCTTGCAAACTGCCCCCCATTACATTCATAGCGCCAGGAATGGTTAAATGTGATTGCCAAAACCGTAAATTACCTTCATGTGGGAAATGTGGGTTAGCTAATAATCCTCCTTTGCCATTGGCCATTTTATCTTTACCAAGCCCCCAACCGTTTGAGCCAAGATGCTGGTACTTTTTCTCTAATTTAAAGCTTTTTGCTTGCTGGTTAAGATTTTTGACAACACTGGAGACCGCACTTGCAGCCGATGCAACTGGGGTTGGTAAATACTCATCGCCATCACCTGGGCTTGCTAAAAACGCTAAATCTAGAAAATTTGCAGAACTGGCTAATTGTACCGTTGCCATAGCGTAAGCCAACATGTCTTCTGGCGTTAATGCGAACACCCAAGGTTGCGATGCACACTCTGGAGCTAAGTTATCTACTCCTGTATCGCTTACGTATTTATTAAAGCCTTGCACAAACCCCTCATAATGCGCACGACTGTCTTCATTAAGTTCACTATAGTGCGCTTTGGCATACTCATTGACGCCCAATGCTTTGTAACCAAAGTCAGAAATTAAATGCGCAGAATCGCCACTACCCGGTACTTTATCGGGGCCATAAAACTTAGCTCGTTCACCACGTGTTTTAACAATTTGATCGAGTAACAAACACGCATGATCTTTTGCATAAGCATAACCACTGCCAAAAGCTAAGCTTTCAAGGTTATCCGCTGTAATATGCGGCACACCAAATGTAGTCCAACGAATATTAGCATCGAGCTTATTGTCGTCGTCAAAAGCGGTAATGGTTGGGGCTGGTTCTGGCGTTGGTTCCACAACCACAGGTGGTGGCGTAATAACGTTTTTATCGTCATCAGAGCTACATGCGCTGAGCAATAATGCCGCAGCAATACTAATTGAAAGTGTGTGAAGTTTCATTGGGGTTCCTATCCATTATTGTTTGTTCCATTGGCTACCTTGCCTTATTAAATGAACTAAATCTTGACCTTTCACGCAAAAAATTGACTTTGCGCGCCAACTAATGCAGCTTACTCTGTTATTCACTCTACAAAATAGCTCGCTATGTACGTTGTTAGTAGTCAAATTATTCGCGCACTCGTGCACTTTTTAATAGCACAAGGCATTGCACCGGCCAAACTTACAGCCGTACTGACAACACGTGCTCGTTATTTAGATGAAAGCAATTATCGATTTCCAGTCCAAGATTATGAGCAACTAATGAGTTACGCAGAGCAGTCATTACAGTGTGATCATATCGGTTTAAAATTTGGGCAATCATTAAAAACACAAAGTTGGGGACTGCTAGGCCATATAGCATTGGTCAGTGAGTCATTAGCAAAGGTCTTATTACACGCTCAAAAACTCAACACTCTTGTTCGCAATATTGGCACCATTACCTTGCGTAGTGAAGGATCGCTAAGTTATTTAACTTGGCAACCCAACGTCGACATTCAACATCACATGGTCGATGAACTATTTAGCAGTTGGTTATCGTTTGCTAAGCATTGCTGCTACAACACAGCTGAGTTAGCACTAGAGAAAGTACAGCTTAGGCGCTTGGAACCAAGCTCGACGAGCTTGCGAGCTTATAAAGCTGTATTTAATTGCCCTATTGAATTTTCCGCGAACCATAACTGCTTATGTTTCAAAAGTAGCTTATTAACTAGCCCATTACATAATGCCAATAAAGACCTTGAGTATTTACTTGCCGTTCAGGCAAGTACATTAGTAAGCGAACACGACGAAATTAATCAACTCAAAGCATTTATTACCGCTCACTTTCCACACGTGCCTACCGTCGATCAAGCCGCTTATCACTTAGGGTTCAAAAAACGCAGTTTTCAACGCTACTTACACTCACAAAACTGTAGTTACTCACAATTGGTTGATGAACTGCGTAAGTACCATGCCAAACTAATGTTGCAACAAAAAATAAGTGTTCTGGAGATTACGAGTCGTCTAGGTTTTTGTGAGCAAAGTGCTTTTCAACGTGCCTTTAAACGCTGGTATGGCTGTACCCCTAAAAAGTTTTTAACCTATAAACCATGCCAGCGGCAGAATTAACCTTAAGATATTCGTCATCCAGAACTAGGTAATTACAAGAGATGTAAAAAAATTGAGTTGCTTTTCATTTTTTTGCCCATATAACTAGGCCAGTTAGAAAATAGCTAACTGGTTAAACAGCCATTATAATTTTTTCAAATTGTGTTTTTAACCAGTGAAAATTATTTAACCGCAGCCAATAAATTAAAAATAAATTTGCCTAGGCCATAGGATTCTGTTATTTATAGCCGCCGGCTAAAGCTGGGCATTATATTAAGGATTTAGGAGAAAGTTATGCCAGACCAAAAAAAATTAGGGTTATTGGCTCAGGCCGGATTAGAACCGTATCAGGAAAAGCCGGGCGAAGAGTATATGAATGAGGCACAACGCGCTCATTTTAGAACTATTTTGGAAGCATGGCGCAACGATTTACGCAATGAAGTTGACCGTACTAAATCGCATATGCAAGACGAAGCAGCTAACTTCCCTGATCCAGTTGACCGTGCCGCACAAGAAGAAGAGTTCTCTTTAGAACTGCGTACTCGTGACCGTGAACGTAAACTGATCAAAAAAATTGAAAAAACAATTATCCTCATTAAAGAAGATGATTTTGGTTTTTGTGACTCGTGCGGGATTGAAATTGGTATTCGTCGTTTAGAAGCACGTCCTACAGCGGATTTATGCGTAGACTGTAAAACACTTGCGGAAATCAAAGAAAAACAATCTGGACGCGGTTAATTTTTGTAATTAATCAATGTCTACCACAGCCGTTATTACTGCGCCTACGCGCAACTACCGCGGTCGATTTGCACCGTCACCTTCTGGGCCACTTCACTTTGGTTCACTTGTGGCGGCTGTGGGCAGTTACCTTGACGCTAAAAGCAACCAGGGAACTTGGTTAGTTCGAATAGAAGACATTGACACCACACGTGTCGCACAAGGGGCAGCCAAAGATATTCTAACAACCCTTGAAGCCTATGGCTTACATTGGGATGAAGAGGTTGTCTATCAAACCCAGCGTCACGATTTATACGCACACACCATTGAGCAATTAAATAAGCAGCAACTTATTTACGCTTGCCACTGCTCACGCAAACAGATCAAAGCGCTCGGTGGAATATACCAAGGCCATTGCCGTCACCTAAACCACTCGCAACGCCACAGCGCCTTACGCTTAATACAGCAGCACCCCATCAGCCAGTATCATGACCTTATCCAAGGTGCAGTAACAATAAACCAAGAATTAGCCCGTGAAGATTACTTAATAAAACGCAGCGATGGTTTATTTGCTTATCAATTGGTGGTGGTTGCAGATGATATTGATCAAGGCATAACTCATATTGTGCGTGGCGCTGATTTACTTGAACCGACTGCTCGACAACTCAGCTTATTTAAACAGTTAAATCATACAGCCCCACATTACGCACATTTACCATTAGCAGTTGCACAACCTGGTTTTAAATTATCGAAACAAAATTATGCCCCAGCGATTGCCAAAGACAACCCAAAACCGGCACTGTTCAACGCATTTGAATTTTTAGGTTTGACCCCACAAGCTGAACTAATTGAACTAAGTATTGAAAAAATGCTGTGCTGGGCTATCACTCATTACAGCTTGCAAAGCGTGCCTAAAGTGGCCGAAATTCAAGTTTCACAAAACCCACACAGCCAAGCAACCCTATTTACGCATATAAACAAATAAAAATTCGCTAAAAATGGTGAATTTTAAAGCCTTCAACTTAATTTTTGAGCTGTGCTGGTATATGATAGCCAACCTTAAATGTGCAATTCATTTAGTAATACCCATTGCGATAAATGAGCAAGCAATACTAGCACCACTAAAACGGTTCAATAACAAAATAAAATCTACAACATTAGCCTGTTGTAACGTTTTAATGCTGTTAATGGTAACTTTAACTCGCTAGATTAAGCGAAACTCTAATACAATAGGTATCACCAAGTAATTACATAGCATAGCGATCACTCTCGTAGTGCGACTATACTTGGTTTAATTTTTGATGGCGTCCATCAAATAACCAGATTCTGTAGGAGACAGATTATTATTTCCAAGCTTTTTCAATTTTGTCGGCAAATCATAGGCCCAACCGCCTCAACAACAGCCGAACATACTCAAGTCTCTGCGCAGCCTTTAATAATTGGACGCAATGAGCATGGTATTTCTCGCAAACAATTTAGCCCAAATGCAATCAAGGTATTATATCGCCTTAAAGATGGTGGCTTTGATGCCTACCTCGTTGGTGGTTGCATTCGTGATATTTTGTTAGGTCAACAACCAAAAGATTTTGATGTAGTCACCAATGCCACCCCAGATCAGGTTAAAAAGCTGTTTCGTAATTGCCGCTTAATTGGTCGTCGTTTTCGCTTAGCGCATATTGTCTTTGGTCGTGAGATCATCGAAGTTGCCACCATGCGTGGTCATCACGAAGCTGCCGATGATAAAAACCAAATCAGCCAATCAAATGAGCAAGGTCAACTACTACGAGACAACGTATTTGGTAGTATTGAAGAAGATGCGGAACGTCGTGATTTTTCAATCAATGCTTTATATTACTCAATTAATGACTTTTCAATTCATGATTATGCTAACGGGCTAGCTGCTATCAATGCTAGACAAATCGAAATGATTGGTGATCCGCAAACGCGTTACCGCGAAGATCCGGTACGTATGCTACGCGCAGTGCGTTTTGCCACCAAGTTGGACATGTCAATTGCACCAGCAACGGAGCAACCATTAACAAAATTAGCAAACCTACTCGATAATATACCGCCAGCACGTTTATTTGAAGAAACATTAAAACTGTTTTTAAATGGTAAAGCTGAAGCTAACTTTTTAATGCTACGCAAATATGGACTTTTCAAGGCATTATTCCCAGCGCTTGATCGTATTTTAGATAGCAACCCTGATGGCTTAGAATTTGCTTTTATTCGTCAAATGTTCCGCAATACTGATGCACGCATAAATGCAGAAAAGAAAGTAACACCAGCCTTTATTTTTGCCGCCTTGCTTTGGTTTCCATTATTAAAGATCACTAAAACCTTGCAAGCACAAGAGCAACTATCTGAATACGATGCATTTGCGCAAGCAATGAACAAAGTACTCAGTGAAAATGCCCAGCACATCGCAGTGCCGAAGCGATTTACTTTGGGTGCCCGCGATATTTGGCATATCCAACATCGTTTAGATAAACGCTCAGGACAACGTGCATACCGCTTAACTCAGCAACCACGCTTTAAAGCCGCCTACGACTTTTTATTACTCCGTGTAGAAGCCGGAGAAAAACAACATCAGGAATTAGCAAACTGGTGGACTGACTATTTAAAACAAGACATTAATGGTCAAAAAGACATGGTGAAAGCGTTAGGTAATCAAGGGGCAAGCAAAGGCCGTCGCCGTACTCGCCGACGCAGCCCAAAGCCAGCATCTGAATGAAAATGCAAACAGTCTATCTAGGTTTAGGGGCTAATTTAAATAGCCCACGTACGCAACTCGATCATGCGGTAGCTGCATTGCGCGCATTAGCTGATTGTGAATTTATTGCTGTTTCGCATTATTACGCAAGCAAACCGATGGGCCCGCAAGATCAGCCTGATTACGTAAATGCCGTGGCGGCCTTAAAAACAACACTACAGCCTGAGCAACTACTTGATTTAACACAACAAATAGAACTTCAACACGGCAGAGTTCGAAAAGCCGAGCGCTGGGGGCCGCGCACCTTAGATATTGATATTTTATTATTTGGCGATCAAGTCATAAAGAGTGAGCGCTTAATTGTGCCCCATTATGGCTTGACCGAACGAGAGTTTGTGGTTTACCCACTGCTTGAGATCGCCCCAAATATTACGCTGCCAAATGGAACAGCACTGCACAGTGTTACTGCTACTTTGGCATTAAACGAATTACACCAATTACCTCTGTAATTAATTTCAGGCCATTGCCTACGAGGATATTATGTCTAAAATAACCGTTTCTACGCTCAATAAAATGAAAGCAGAACAGCAAAAAATCACTGCTTTAACTGCTTACGACGCAAGCTTTGCTAAGTTATTTCACGATAACGGCGTTGATGTCATTTTAGTTGGTGATTCATTAGGCATGGTGTTACAAGGTGGTGACGATACACTAGCAGTGACAAATCAAGATATTGCATATCATACGCGCAGTGTACGCGCTGGTAGCCGCGAGTTATTCGTTATAGCTGATATGCCATTTATGACCTACTCAAACCCAGCAGAAAGTTGTAAAAATGCGGCTGAGTTAATGCGTGCAGGCGCTAATATGGTCAAGCTTGAAGGTGGTGAATGGTTATATGACTCAATTGTCGCGCTTACTCAACAAGGTATTCCTGTATGTGGTCACTTAGGTTTAACACCACAATCTGTGCATGTTTTTGGCGGCTTTAAAATCCAAGGCCGTGGTGCAGAGCAAGCTCAGAAAATGATTAGCGATGCCAAAGCATTGGAAGCTGCTGGCGCACAAATGATTGTCCTTGAATGTATTCCAACAGAGCTTGCAAAATTAATCACCGAAGCTGTATCAATCCCAACGATTGGTATTGGTGCTGGTAATCAAACCGACGGGCAAATTCTCGTTATGCATGACTTAGTGGGTATCTCTGCAGGTTATATTCCTAAATTTTCTAAAAACTTTTTACTCGAGACAGGCAACATGCCAGATGCAGTTAAAAAGTATTGTAACGATGTTAAAAGCGGTGCTTTTCCAAGCACAGAACATGAGTTTAAATAATGCAGTCGATCACTGAAATAAAATCCTTACGCAGCCAAATTAAAGCATGGCGTCAAGCCGGTCTAAGCGTCGCCTTAGTGCCGACCATGGGTAACTTACATCAAGGCCACTTCTCGTTAGTTGAAAAAGCTAAGAACATGGCCGATAAAGTTGTCGTGAGTATTTTCGTAAACCCAATGCAGTTTGGCGCAAACGAAGATTTAGATAACTACCCTCGCACCCTAATTGCTGATAAACAAGGGCTCGCTGAGCTAGGTACTGATATTGTATTTACACCGACCGTGGAAACCATTTATCCAAATGGTTTAGATGCCCAAAGCTTTGTGGACGTACCGGGAATTTCCATGGGATACTGTGGAGGCTCTCGCCCAGGTCATTTTCGTGGTGTTGCCACAGTTGTAACTAAGTTATTTAACTTAGTTCAACCTGATTACGCTTGCTTTGGTGAGAAAGACTTCCAGCAATTACAAGTGATTAAAACCATGGCTCACGACTTATCAATTCCTGTTGAGATCATTGGTGTTGCTACCAGCCGTGAAGTCTCAGGTTTAGCAATGAGTTCTCGTAATGGCTACTTATCAGACATTCAAAAAGAAACCGCCACAGAACTATTTAGAACGCTAAATTGGAGTGTTGAGCAACTAAATGCAGGACAGCGCGACTTTACTGAGATATGCCAGCAAGCTAAACAACGATTACAGCAGGCGGGGCTAAAACCAGATTACTTTGAAATAGCGCAGCGCGATACACTAAAAAAAGCTACACTCAATGATAGCCATCTAGTGATATTGGCCGCAGCATTTTTAGGCCCTGTTAGGCTTATAGATAATCTGCAAGTTGATATTACATAACAATAATTAGGGATAAACATGAATTCATTACTAAAATTATCAAGCATAGCGCTTTGTGTTGGGGTACTTGCGGGATGCCAAAGCCAGATAGAAAACCCTGAAATGCAGCAATGTGCGCAGCAAAACTATCAATGCGAAGTAAATTGTGAACAACAAAGTACCGGTGAAGGTATGGTTCATAAAGTGTGTAGCACAAAATGTATTGAAGCGTATAACCAATGTAAAGCAAATGCTGAAGCATTAGGTAATGTTCAATAATCAATTAAAACTTACTTGCCAATTATTAAAGTGATTGGCAAGTTCCCCCTCTCTTCCCCTTCGCTAATTACCCGTAAAACAAAGTCTGTAAAATGCCTTTTCATTCACTTTAGAGCAAGGTTGCATCTAGTAACATCTACTTACATTAGTAAGAAGTAGTCATACATTCCATGTAATTATTTCCCGCTTATACAAAGAAAGTACATCATCCTCACGATAAGCGAAACTAAAGCCATTGAAATATAAGTAATTATTTCAGGATCGCTTCTTGCAAAAATGAATGTAACTTATTGCAAAATTTAAAATTAATTAGGTAACAGCTAAAGGAAGCCTCATGGAAACGAAAATGCGAGCAGCTCTGTCTTCATCATTTAAAAAAAAGAGTGTGTTAAGTGCCCTCTTAGCTTTGTCTGTTTTTAATGCAGGCGCAGCCGAAGAGCCAACTAAAAAGCCAGAAGCAGCCGCACCTGTAGCAGCTAAAAAGCCAGATACTGCTGCGCCAGTCTCTGTAAAACAACCAACGCTGCTTACCATTCCTTCAGAAAGATTATTTGAAGTGATCACAGCAAGAGCGAAACAGTTAGCAGCAAACGACTACGTCGCAGCACCTGAAATAGCAATAGATACGTTAAATAACATTAACTATCAAGATTATAGAGCAATTCGTTTTCGCCAAGATCATGCCATTTGGAAGGATCAAAGCTTGTATGAAGTGCAGCTTTTCCATCCTGGTTTTCTTTATAAAAACCCTATCGCTATCAACACCGTGGATACCGATGGTAAGGTACAAAAGCTGCCTTTTAAAACAGATTACTACCGCTATGATAGTACTGCAGCTCCACTTGAGCAGGAAATTAGCGCAGCCTTAGGCAACACTCAATTAGGTCACGCAGGCTTTCGACTTCATTTCCCGCTCAATAATAACGAGTACAAAGATGAAGTCGCAGTATTCCAAGGTGCTTCTTACTTTCGTTTAGTAGGCCCACAGCAAGTGTACGGCATTTCAGCTCGTGGCCTTGCCGTTGATACTGCACTTAGCTCTGGTGAAGAATTCCCCGTGTTTAAAGAGTTTTGGTTAGTTAAACCAACAGCAGAAGACACAAATATTGTGCTTTATGCATTGCTAGACAGCCCGTCTGTAACAGGCGCCTATCGTTTTGAGATAAGTCCATCGACTAACACTGAAATCACAACGCAGATGCAAATATTTGCCCGTAAAGATATTAAAAAGCTTGGCATTGCTCCACTTACAAGCATGTTTTATCACGGTGAAAATAGCACTAAATTCTTTGATGATTACCGACCAGAAGTACATGATTCTGACGGTTTATTAATGCAATCTCAGGATGATAAATGGGTATGGCGAGCGCTTAATAATCCTAGGCAACTTAGCGTAACTTCATTCAGTTATGATAACCCGAAAGGTTTTGGCCTCGCGCAACGTGACCGTGAATTTAATAACTACCTTGATACCGAAGCGCATTACCATGCTCGTCCAAGCTTGTGGATTGAACCAAAAGGTGAATGGGGTAAAGGCCGGGTTGAGTTAGTGGAAATCCCCACGGATACAGAGACTAACGACAATATCGTTAGTTACTGGGTACCAGAGCAGCCACTTAAAGCGGGTGAGACACTAAGTTACAGCTATAAGTTGTCAACTTTTAATACTGCACTTGCGAGCCAAAATAAAGCGCGCGTTTTACGCACACGTATTGGCAGTGCAGCCTTGCCAGGTGAAAAAAATCCACCACCAAAAAGCCACCGTCAATTTACGGTCGATTTTACAGGTGACACAATTAATAGTTTATCAGCCAATATTAAACTACTCGCTAATTTAACTCTCAATTCAGGAAAGATAAGCGATAAAACAGTACAACAATTACCAAATAATCAAGGATGGCGTGTTGCTTTTAAAATCGCGCCTGAGGGAGATAAGCCTGTCGATATGCGCTTATCATTAACACTACGTGACAAAGAAGTAAGCGAGGTATGGAGTTATGTCTGGTATCCAAATGACGTCGAATAGCAACAGCACACACAACACTGCAATGCCTTTTAAAAAGGCCAGAGTATGGTTATTTTCACTGTTAGTGTTAGCCATCTCGGCCTACGGCATGTGGATCATGTTTGATATTTTAAATTCAAATGGCATGACCCCACTTGAGTATGCATTACTGGCACTGTTTTCAATCACCTTTACGTGGATTGTCACCGCGTTTTGCAGTGGCTGCATGGGATTTATTTTACAATTGTTTAGAATCGATCCCTTAACGCTCAAGCGCCAAAAGGCAATTAAAATTGATGAACAAGCACTGAGTAAAACCAGAACAGCGGTTGTCATGCCTATCTACAATGAAGATACCCAGCGTGTTATCGCAGGTTTTGAAGTAAGCATGCGTTCACTGATAAAAACAGGTCAATTTGCTCATTATGACTTTTATTTGCTCAGTGACACTCAAGATCCAGAAATAGCCAATAACGAGCTAAAAGCGTGGCATGCCCTAAGCGAGCGATTAGGCGATGATGTTGCGAAACAAACTTTTTATCGTCGCCGTGAAGATAACAAACACCGTAAAGTAGGTAATCTAACTGATTTTTGTGAACGTTGGGGCAGTAAATATGAGCACATGATTGTGCTTGATGCTGACAGTATTATGACTGGCCAATGCATGCTTGAACTCACCTCAAGTATGATCAACAATCCACAAACAGGGCTTATTCAAACCATTCCTATTCCAGTAAGACAAGATACTTTCTTTGGCCGTTTTTTACAGTTTGCCTCTGTGTTGTACAGCCCGATGCTGGCGACTGGTTCTGCTTTTTGGCAAACCAATCAGGCTAATTACTGGGGCCATAATGCCATTATTCGTGTTGAAGCGTTTATTGATTGCTGCGGTTTACCTGTACTTGAAGGTAATGCCCCATTCGGCGGTGAAATTTTAAGCCATGACTTTGTCGAAGCCTCATTATTACATCGTGCTGGCTGGGATGTGTTATTGCTTAGCGATATTCAAGGTAGCTACGAAGAAGTACCAAGTAATATTTTAGACTATGCCATTCGGGATAGACGCTGGGTGCAAGGTAATATTCAGCATTTAGGTTTATTACCTTCATCAGGTTTAAAAATGATGAGTAAACTGCACTTTTTACTTGGTGCAACGGCTTATATTTCGTCATTAATTTGGTTATCAATGTTAGTGCTTAGTACCATTGACGCCGTTACTCGTGCAATGAATAGTAATGTCTATTTTAATCAGGCATATCAATTATTTCCGACTTGGCAAATTGCTAAAACAGATTTAATTAATTCTCTGCTGTTTGTCACCATCGTATTGTTATTATTACCAAAATTAATGGGGATCATAGTTACCTTGATCCATCGTAATAAGCAATTTGGAGGCTCATTCAAACTAATTTTGGGCTCAATTATTGAGACCGTGTTTGCAATCATCATCGCACCACTCATGATGGTATTTCATAGTTACTTTGTGGTGTGTGTATTTTTAGGTAAAAAAGTAACCTGGGATGCGCAACCAAGAACGGGTCGAATGGTGCCTTGGAAAGAAGCAATTGGCTATACGTTAATAGCGACTTTAGTTGCCATTGCTTGGGGTAGCGTTGCTTATTACTATACACCCACTTTCTTTTGGTGGTTGTCACCGATTTTAGTCGGATTAATTTTAGCAGCGCCTATTGTTCGTTATTCAAGTAGCATTGGCTTTGGGGTTAAGTTACGGAAAATGGGGATATTCATTTGCCCAAGTGAAGTAGATAATGACGACACACTTGCCGCCTTACGTGTTCATGAGCAAGAAATTACATTACCTAGTGATGAGGTCGCCAATTTCTCAATCCCTGAATTGCCACCAGAGCATGCGAGTGTAATGCCAATCCAAAGCTTTAAGCGCCAAGGGTTAAGTAAACGAAAACGCGTTTTAAATGCCCACCAACAAATCAAGAAGAAACTATTTAACTAGTTTAAACTTGACTCGTAAACATAAAAAACCGCGCAATTTGCATTGCGCGGTTTTTTATTAACTCATTATTAGGATGAGTTGAGTTTAAAGCAGACCTAACTTCTTAAGTTCGCTCATCGCCATTTTGCCAGAAAGCGGCACATAACCATCTTTCTCTACAATTTTTTGGCCATCTTGTGATAACACCATTTTTAAGAACTCAGCTTCAATTGGTGCAAGTGGTTTGTTCGGGTGTTTATTCACATACACATATAAAAAGCGCGACAGTGGATATTTACCTGTAGCAACGTTTTCAAGTGTTGCATCAACAAAGTTATCACCTTTTTTCGCCAGCGGCACTGTACGTACACCAGAAGTCTTATAACCAATACCTGAGTAACCAATTGCGTTCACTGATGATGAAATTGACTGCACCACAGAAGCAGAGCCTGGTTGCTCATTTACATTGTTGCGGAAGTCACCTTTACAAAGTGCTTTACTTTTAAAGTAACCATATGTACCCGACACAGAGTTACGACCGTAAAGCTGAATATCTTTAGCAGCCCAATCACCCGTTAAACCAACGTCACTCCAGCGTGTTACATCAGCATTTGCGCCACATTTACGTGTTGACGAGAAAATCGCATCAACTTGATCAATTCGCAGCCCTTCAATTGGGTTATCTTTATGTACAAACACTGCTAATGCATCGATAGCTACACGCACTTCAGTAGGCTTATAACCGTAACGTTTCTCAAACGCTTCAATTTCTTTTGATTTCATTTTTCGGCTCATAGGGCCAAAATTAGACGTGCCTTCTGTTAATGCCGGCGGCGCTGTTGATGAACCTGCAGCCTGAATTTGAATATTTACATTTGGGTAAATACGCTTATATTCTTCTGCCCAAAAAGTCATCATGTTGGCTAACGTATCAGAGCCCACAGATGAAAAATTACCTGAAATACCACTGACTTTTTGATATTCAGGAATGCTTGCATCCGTTGCCATTGCTTGTGCAGACACAAATGTTGTTACTGCCACACCCATTGCGGCGACTAGATTTTTAAATTTCATTGGGTTACTCCAATTTGGTTCGTCCATTTCTTAACTGCGCTCTACTGTAAAGAGAATAGATGACAGTTAGATTACTCTAAAATGACAGTTTTATGACTTTATACTTTCTCAGCTAAATTAGTTAGTAATAGCGTTTTATCGCTATTGAAGGCAAACGAAAATGTTGAGCCTTCACCTAATTTACTGGTTATTTGTAACTTACTTTCGTGACGAGTTAATACATGTTTAGTGATCGCCAAACCTAGCCCTGAACCACCAGTAGTACGACTACGCGCTTTATCCACTCGGTAAAAGCGCTCTGTTAAACGATTTATATGCTCAGGCGCAATACCATCACCATTATCAACCACCGAGAAATGTGCTTGTTTATTTTTTAACTGCCAACTTACGGTAATTCTACCGCCGGCTTTAGTGTAGTGAATGGCGTTAAACACTAAGTTAGAAAACGCACTGCGCAACTCTTCTTCCGAACCTTTAATATCAAGCCCTGCATCAATATCGAAAATCAACTCATGGCCTTTATCTTGGTTCAAAGACTGTGCCTCAGTTTTTACATAAGTGAGTAATTGCGGTACGTTAACCGCTTTATCGTTGTCTTGACGCCGAGCGCCTTCAATACGTGATAACGACAACAGCTGGTTTACGAGGCTATCCATACGCTTACATTGCTCAAGCATAGTGCCCTGGGCTTTATTCCACATCGCTGGCGGCGGCATCATGTCACCATCAAACATTTCTAGATAACCCGTAACGACCGTCAGTGGCGTGCGTAATTCATGTGACACATTGGCTACAAAATCTTTGCGCATTTGCTCTAGTTGCTTCAACCGTGTCACATCCCTGACTACTACCATTAATTGTGAACTGGCGTAAGGCATTACCCGAAACTCTAAAACGTGTTCAACACTGTGACCACTTTCCAGTTCAAGTGCCTCATCAAACAATCCCATTTGCATATACTTTGCAAACTTAGGATCCCTCACAAGATTATCAAGGCGTTGACCATGATCCGTCGGCCACTGTAAACCCAACACCTTTAGCGCTAATTGGTTGCACCAAACAATACTTAAGTCACGTTGCAATACCACAACAGCATCAGGAACCGCTTCGGCACCATCACGAAAGCGGCGGATCAGATCCGCTAACTCATTGCGCTTTTTTCGGTTGCGGTGCTGCAAATGATAGATCCCCTCAAACACCTGCTCCCATGCTCCCTCACCTTCAGGAGGATTGAAACTGCGTTGATTCAATAACCAATCACTAAGCCGATATAACTGATGATAATGCCAAATAAGCAGTGAAAATGAACCTAAAAACAAAAGCAAAAATGGTGCGCCAATCAACACACCCACTAATAATAAAGGTAGGAAATAGATAAGCAGACGCTTAGCTAACGCCTGCTTATTGACAACTCGATACATACACTCACTTTACCTTAGAGCAAGACCGACCTTGGCCTGAATGTTTATAGTTTACTCGAAAAACGATAACCTGCACCACGTACAGTTTGTACTAAACGGTCATGACCAAGCGGAGCAATCGCTTTACGTAAGCGACGAATATGCACGTCTACGGTTCTATCTTCAACATAGACATTAGTCCCCCACACGTTATCTAGCAATTGTTCACGGCTATACACTCGCTCAGGGTGAGTCATAAAGAAATGCAATAAACGAAACTCAGTTGGTCCCATATCCAGCTCGCTACCTTGTGAAGTAACACGGTGTGAAATAGGATCAAGGCGTAAACCATGTACATCAATCGCTTCTTCCAATGACGTTGGTGAAACACGACGAATTACGGCTTTAATACGCGCCATCAATTCTTTAGGTGAAAATGGCTTAGTAACATAATCATCTGCACCGACTTCAAGTCCACGAACTTTATCTTCTTCTTCTCCGCGGGCCGTCAGCATGATAATCGGGATCTGCCTAGTATATTCGCTTTGCTTAAACTTTTTGGCTATTTGAATTCCGCTACCACCTGGCAGCATCCAATCGAGTAGCACCATATCAGGATAAGGTTCTACCATAGCAGCAATTGCTGAATCATAGTCTTCAGCTTCAATTGCTTGAAAACCATTTTGCTCTAATACAAAAACCAGCATCTCTCTGATCGGTGCTTCGTCATCGACGACAAGTACTTTACGTGACATTCCAATTTATCTCTTTCGTTATCGAACTAGTTTTCATTATTATGACTAAGTATGACATTTTTATGAAAGTGTAACGTGTAAATCAAAATGCAGGGAAAAAAACAGCAATTAACCGATATCAGGAACTAAATAAGCGTAAATAAGCTCAGTACAAGCAATTAAACCAACCCTTTTTTACTAGTTGAAATATTTTAGCTCGTATCAACTTTAACTAAAGGCACTCTTATTTTATTTCTCTGACGAGGGGTGATTCTGCTTCCATAGCCATTGTTCATCATTATGGCGGGATCGAACTTTGCATAATTATGAATATAACACGGGTTGCTTTGATCATTTATAGAGATCAAAATTCTACTAAGCATTGAGTTTGGGATCACGCTTTTACTAACCAAGCTCGATCTGGGATCACTGTTTTACCTAGCAAAATCTGTAAGTTGTTGATCATTTAAACAAGCAAGCTGTGAAGTGGTTATTTATACAACAAAAACTCTCACAACAAAGCTGATCCTTAGTAAAAATCTGATCCCAATTATATCAAGTTAGTAAGTCAGTGATCCCAAATTCAATGCTTGGTAAAATAATGATCTCTGTTGATCAACGACAAAAAAAGCCAGTAACATAACGCTACTGGCTGTTTATTTATTAAATAACTTAATGAGTTAACTTATTTAATCTGTGGATCTAATTCACCAGTTAAATACTTAAGGTGCATATCATCCAATGAAATTGGCTTGATCTTACCAGCTTGACCTGCAGTACCAAATGACTCATAACGTGCAACACAGATCTCTGTCATTGCTTTTGTCGCTTCGGCTAAATATTTACGTGGATCAAAGTTGGCTGGGTTCAACGCCATATGACGGCGAATAGCCCCAGTTGATGCTAAACGTAAGTCAGTATCGATATTCACTTTACGTACACCAAACTTAATACCTTCGATGATCTGCTCAACTGGTACACCGTAAGTTTCAGGGATCTCACCACCGTATTGGTTAATGATCTCAAGCCATTCTTGCGGTACCGATGACGAACCATGCATTACTAGGTGAGTATTAGGGATACGCGCATGAATCGCTTTAATACGATCAATTGCTAAAATATCATCTGTCGGTGGACGGGTAAATTTGTACGCACCATGTGATGTGCCGCAAGCAATTGCCAGTGCATCCACGTGAGTTTTACTGACAAAGTCAGCTGCTTCTTCAGGATCGGTAAGCATCTGATCTGTGGTTAATTTGCCTTCTGCGCCAACCCCATCTTCTTCGCCAGCTTCACCTGTTTCAAGTGAGCCAAGTACACCTAATTCACCTTCAACAGACACACCACATGAGTGCGCAAGTTCAACAGTTTTACGTGTAACATCAACGTTATAGTCGTAGCTTGATGGTGTTTTACCATCAGTCATTAATGAACCATCCATCATCACTGATGAAAAGCCTAATTGAATTGAACGTTGGCAAACGCCAGGTGAAGTGCCGTGATCTTGGTGCATAACCACAGGAATATGTGGCCACTCTTCAATGGCAGCTAAAATCATGTGACGAATAAATGGGGCACCAGCATAGGCACGAGCGCCAGCTGAACCTTGTACTATCACAGGGCTGTTAGTTTTATCAGCCGCCATCATAATAGCGCGGATTTGCTCTTGGTTATTAACGTTAAAAGCAGGTACGCCATAACCGTGTTCAGCTGCATGATCAAGAAGTTGTCGCATACTGATTAAAGCCATTTGGTATTCTCCAAATTGTCGATAGCAGTGCACGCACCACTACCTAGTTCGAACGGAATAGTTGAGTTCGGTGCAATCACTGCACCTCGATAGCCTCGGCTTATGCCAAATTTACCGTTATACAAAACCAGTAATTAAATAAGGGTGAGAGGTATTTAATAACTGGTCGTACTCAGTGTGCTTACTTAAATAAGCACACTAAGCAAACGCTAATCACTTAGCGCGTTGTTCAAGCATAGCAACTGCTGGTAATTTTTTCCCTTCTAAAAACTCAAGGAAAGCACCGCCACCAGTTGAAATATACGAGATTTTATCGGCAATGCCATATTTATCAATGGCTGCTAACGTATCACCGCCACCGGCAATTGAAAATGCGTTAGAATTAGCAATTGCTTGTGCAATAGCACGCGTGCCATTACCAAATTGATCAAATTCAAATACACCAACTGGGCCATTCCAGACGACAGTTCCCGCATTTGCAATAATTTTTGCAAGTTGGTTAGCCGTATCTGGGCCAATATCAAAAATCATATCTGTGTCTGTTACATCGCTAACATCTTTTAATGTTGCCACTGCAGATTCAGAAAACTCATTAGCAACAACAACATCTGTTGGTACTGGGATTTCGCCATTATTGCTTTTCGCCGCTGCACTTAACTTATTTGCTTCGTCAATTAAGTCAGCTTCGTATAATGATTTACCTACAGGGTAACCCGCTGCAGCAATAAAAGTATTCGCGATACCGCCGCCAGTTACAAGTTGATCAACTATCGTTGACAATGAATCAAGTACCGTTAATTTAGTTGATACTTTTGAACCACCAACAATTGCCACAAGTGGACGTGCAGGGTTATCAAGTGCTTTGCCTAACGCTTCTAATTCTGCGGCTAAAAGTGGTCCCGCACACGCAACATCTGCATATAAGCCAACGCCATGGGTAGATGCTTGCGCACGGTGAGCCGTACCAAATGCATCCATTACATAGACATCACATAATGCCGCTAGTTTTTTAGCTAGCGTTTCATCGTCTTTCTTTTCACCAACGTTAAAGCGTACGTTTTCAAAAACCACCACTTCATTATCAGCAATTTCAACGCCATTTAAGTAATCTTTTTCAAGACGTACATTTTGCTCAAGTGCTTCATTTAAATAATCAACAACCGGAGCTAAAGAAAACTCTTCGTTGTATTCCCCTTCCGTAGGGCGGCCTAAATGTGACATCACCATTACTTTAGCGCCTTTTTCAAGAGCAAGCTTAATACTTGGTAATGCAGCACGAATACGTGCATCTGAGGTCACTTTACCTGCTTTTACTGGTACATTTAAATCTTCACGAATTAACACGCGTTTGCCGTTTAAATCTAAATCTGCCATATTTATGACCGACATGGACTTCTCCTTAGTTAACGATACTGACTTGAAATATATAGGTTTTATTTTATGGTATAACTTTTATATTAATTACTTGCTGCCATCATTACTCGTGCTGTATCGAGCATCCGATTAGCGAAACCCCATTCATTATCACACCAGACTAACAACTTTATCAGCCGTTTATGACTGACTCGTGTCTGTGTGCCATCTATAATACAAGAATGTGGGTCATGATTAAAATCAACGGATACCAATGGCTCTTCGGTATAACTTAAAATACCTTCTAAACGATCTTTCGCTGCAGCTTTTAATACTTTATTCACCGCGTTTAAATCAACATCTGCGTTGACTGTTACACTTAAATCCATCGCTGTCACATTGATAGTAGGCACGCGTACCGCAATGGCTTCAAAACGGCCATGAAACTTAGGTAAAATCCGTTCAATCCCACGAGCTAACTTAGTATCAACAGGAATAATAGACTGACTTGCTGCACGGGTACGACGTAAATCATGGTGATAAGCATCAATCACTTGTTGATCATTCATTGACGCATGAATAGTGGTAATCGCCCCTGACTCAATAGCAAACGCATCATCAAGTACCTTGATAACTGGCACGATACAGTTAGTCGTACATGAACCATTAGACACAATCGTATGCTCAGCAAGCAGCTCATCGTCGTTGATACCATACACTATCGTGGCATCCACATCTGCATCAGCTGGCTGAGAAAATAAAACTTTTTTGGCCCCTGCATCTAAATGCAATTGCGCGTGTTCACGAGAATGATAAACACCGGTACACTCTAAAACCACATCAATATCAAGTAACTGCCATGGCAGCTCAATTGGATTTTGCTCAGAAAATAATGCAATGGTATCGCCTGCAACATTTAGGGAGTCTTCCCCCAACGTAACTGGATACTTAAAACGACCATGAGAGGTGTCATATTTCAGTAAGTGAGCAATCCCTTGAGGATCGGCGAGTTCATTAATCGCAACAATTTTAATATTGTCACTAAGTCCCGATTCATAAAGCGCGCGGACAATATTTCGACCAATTCGACCAAAACCATTAATTGCAAGTTTGATTGCCATTAGAAAGAAAATCCACTCTAGTTGCTTGCAGATAAAGGCAACCTGCCTTTGAGATGGCGGTATTGTAATCGACCTTGAGTTTGAATATAAGAGGTTAACAGCAGAAACTTAAAATTAACCTGCTAAGATGGCGCAATTTTGGTAATCGACCTTAAGTTTGAATATAAGTGGTAAGGTTAAATAAATGTTTGCAATACAACCTAGATGGCCCACTTAGGTAACCAACCATACCCTAGCAACTAACTCCTAACCCTATATCCGCTAACGTTTAAATAGCTTACGTATCAGGCTACTGGTTATTAAGGAAACGATCATAATAACAAGACAATATATCACTAGCATGCTTGACGATGTAGCCAGCTCGATCACTTGATCGTTTTTGCTCAAACACAGGTTAGTCTCATAATCAATTGCACCACCGGCGTCTAAACATTGATCAGCCATTAAAAATCCATGTAGCCACCATACAGCAAATAAGCTTGCTAAAACACCCGCTAAAGATGGCAGTAAATTATTTTTCATAGAGTAAAAAACCAACAGATAAAGTAAAATAACAGCGCCCTATAATAGCAAGCACCGTACCGAATAACCGCACTGCAAAAGCCTGTTATTGAAAATAAAAATTAATACTTATGACTTGATTTAGATGCTAATTATAGCAGCCATTCAGTGACGATAAATTGTGACAATACTCAAACCAGCATTACCTTAGAGCAACGCAGCGAGTTTTAATTGCTGGCCACGACTTATTTGATGACATTGTGCCAACAACAACTCTGCAGTGGCCATGGCATCTGTCAACGCATGATGGCAACCATAATGCGGCAACCCATATCGCGCACGACAGGCAGAAAGCGTTAAATCATCCAGGCCAATTTCGTGCCCTTGTTGGTGCAGACGTTTTTTTTCAATATGAAAGGTATCGAGTATCAATTTAGGGTGTGCAGCTACTCCCTTCGCTTGAAATGCTTGCTTTAAAAATCCCCAGTCTAATGTGGCATTATGAAACACCAAAATAGCATCCGCAAAGTGGCTGCTTAGGGCCGCTAAAATAGCCGTCAAGTTTTGCCCTGTAGCCACGTCTTGCTGGGCAATACCATGATATACAGGGCTTTGCTCAAGATGCCGCACATCCTTATTAATCGCATGTTGCGCTTGACTTAACTTAATACATTGATTGTCTATCAACACCCAGGCTATCGAGACAATTTCATGCTGTTTTGGATCAAGCCCAGTTAGCTCTAAGTCAATCACCAAGTAGCGCTGCGTTAATGCGTTTTCGCCAAGCAATTGCTTACGCGCAAAATAACGATTCAACCAACGTTTAACCACTTAGCTTGTCACCTTATTCACTGCAAAACACATAGTTATAAACTCCCACGGGCAAACTTAAATGCCGCAGCTTGTTGCGCCAGCTTAAGCAGATAAAACGCTTCTTTTAATTGGTGGCGTTCAAGAGAATTTAATTTATCTGGGTTAATGCAATTACTGGGTAAGCCTTCCTCGTTGATTTGTGTGCGCAAACGTAACTGAGTTAAAAATCGCCAACAATCCTTTAAGTTATACACATCGTGATTATTTAATAAATCATGTTTCAGCAATGCATCTAAGCGCTCTTGAGTGTTTGCTCGGCGTATTCCCGCTTTTAACGCATATAAACGCACAATGTCGTTAATGATCACTACACCACGTTTTTTCAAATCAATGTATTTATGCTGTTTAGCGTCTTTTTCGAGTTTAAACTGGTTAAATAAACCAATTGGCACTGAGTTTGACTTAATATCCGTTGCCATTGCTGCATAAAATAATTCGTTGCGAGAAATACGGGTTAATTGCTCACAAAATGCTGTGTAAAGTGCTGTTGAACCTTCAATAAAACGTAAATCAAAAAATATTTTACAATTAAGCATAGCCTGCGGCGTTGGGCTTTTTATCCACGTAAAAAACTTATCACACCAATCCGATATACTCATTCGGCACAATTCGCTGCTGGCCATTATATTACCAGGGCAACGCCTAATACCGCACTCAACCAATTGCTCACAGACAAATTCCCCCATGCGACGGAAATAATCTTGGTGTTGTTCAGATAAATCATCCGGCAGTAATAAACCGTTATCTTGATCTGAATGCAAGGTTTGCTCTTCCCGTGCTTGTGATCCAAAACAAATAAAACTAAAACTGGTCGGCGCTGCGCCATGTTCTTCTTGAAATAGATAAATTAATCGAGACGTTAGCGCATCAGTCAAGCCACTGAGTAACTTACCAATTAACGAAATATCATCAATATTATGCGAAAAGCTGCGCAATAACTCGGGAACTTCAGCCGCATAACGTTTTAAATCTGTCACACTATGTGCTTTATAAATACGGCCAATAAGTTGCACCGGATCGCTCTTTTGTTGGCGTAACAAATCGGTACTGGTGATCATTCCTAACGCTTTGTGATGCTCGTCCAATACAGGTAAGTGATGAATATTATGTTTGAGCATTAAATGCAGCGCAGAAAACACCCTGTTATTTTCAAAAATAAACTTCGGTTTAGCACTCATTATTGAGCTTACAGCCTGCAGTGGGTCGACTTCATCAGCTAATACGCGATTTCGCAAATCGCGGTCAGTCACCACCCCAACTAAGCGCTCATATTCAGTAACCATAATTGATGATACGCCGTGCTCTTTCATTTTTTTTGCGGCTTGACGAATGCTCGCATCCGGTGACAAGGTCACAGCTTTACGAGACATTAGCTCTGATATTTTTCGCTCAGACCAACTGTCATTTTGGCTTTTATAGTGTGACGACAACAACCGGTTAGCATGTGCACGAACAAAATACTGTTCAAATGGTTTATATTCACGGCGCAGATAGTCAAACGCATCTTGATTGAGCATATGAACAATGCCCTCTTTTTGTACTTCTAGACGGTTTTTAATTGCCTCGCCGGTTAATAATGACGGAAAACCAAAATAGTCGCCTTGCGCTAAACGGGTTATTACATCGCCTTTTGCATCCACTAAATCATATAAACCAGAGCGAATTAAAAACAGTTTAGGGGAAGCTGATTGTAGCCATTGCGTTTGGTTTTCACGGGTCAGATAAATAACATCGAGGTGTTTTACAAAGTAATCGGTTGCGCTACTATCAAGGTCGCTAAATGGCATTTGTGCTAGTACAAACTGGGCGACTTCCTGTTGCTCATTATTCATTTATCTACTCGCAAAAAACAATCGTACAATCACTGTACTGCTATCAGCGATAAATAAAAAGCCCGACTTAAGTCGGGCTTTTGGGTCTATCAATATAAATTAATAGAGTATCAGAGTTGTTAGTGTGCGTGTGCAGCACTAGAACCTTTAGGATTACGAATCCCCTCAACCATTTCTTGGATTTCAAGCGGGGTTTCTGCGGTAAACTTAGCTACAATTGCAGCAACTGCAAAGTTAATAACCATACCAACTAAACCAATACCTTCCGGTGAAATACCCAACAACCAATGCTCAGGGTTATTTAGCTCTGGGCTGATAAACTTGAAGAAGATAATGTAAGCCGCAGTAAAGGTAATACCGGTTATCATACCTAGGACTGCGCCTTCTTTATTCATCTTCTTAGAGAAGATACCCATAATGATCGCCGGGAAGAAACTTGCAGCAGCTAAGCCGAATGCAAATGCCACCACCGACGCCACAAATCCAGGCGGGTTAATACCAAAGTAAGCGGAGATAACAATCGCAATCATGGCAGCCAACCTCGCGGCGAGTAACTCTTGCTTATCGCTAATATCAGGTTTAAGTGTTCGCTTAAGTAAATCGTGCGATACGGAGGTCGAAATAACCAGTAGTAAGCCCGCTGTTGTGGAAAGTGCCGCAGCAATACCACCGGCCGCCACCAGTGCCACTACCCATGCAGGTAAGTTAGCGATTTCTGGGTTAGCAAGTACCATGATGTCGCGGTCAACGTTAACTTCGTTAGCGCTATTTGGATCATCAATTTTACCCGCTGTGTAGAACATTTTGCCATCACCGTTTTTATCATTAAAGGTGATTAAGCCTGTTCTTTCCCAGTTTTTAACCCAAGCTGGTGCTTCTGCGTATTCTGTACCGCTACCATCTTTACCGTTAATCGTATCAATCATGTTAACACGGGCAAATGCCGCAACTGCAGGTGCTGTGGTGTAAACAATCGCGATGAATACTAAAGTCCATGCTGCAGAGATACGGGTATCTTTAACACGTGGTACAGTGAAAAAGCGTACAATGACATGAGGAAGACCAGCAGTACCCACCATTAAAGCACCAGTGATGGCAAACACATCAATCATGCTCTTAGAGCCTTCAGTGTATTGTGCAAAACCAAGCTCAGCGCTTAAGCCATCGAGTTTATCAAGAACATACGCTCCATCGCCGCCAATTAATGTTGCGCCAAAGCCCGTTTGCGGGAAGAAGTGACCTGTCATCATCATAGAGATAAAGATAGCAGGAACAAGATAAGCAAATACCAATACACAGTACTGTGCTACTTGGGTGTAAGTAATACCTTTCATACCACCTAGAACAGCATAAAAGAATACGATAACCATACCAATGTAAACACCAGTTTCAATTTCAACTTCTAAGAAACGAGAGAATACAACGCCTACACCGCGCATTTGGCCTGCAATATAAGTAAAGCAGATAAAAATGGCACATAAAATTGCCACAACGCGGGCCGTTTGTGAGTAATAACGGTCACCGATAAAATCTGGCACTGTAAACTTGCCAAATTTACGTAAATAAGGTGCTAAACACATGGCAAGTAATACATAACCACCTGTCCAACCCATTAAGTAAACACCGCCATCGTAACCAGCGAAAGAGATAATACCCGCCATTGAGATAAATGACGCCGCACTCATCCAGTCAGCAGCTGTAGCCATACCATTTGCAAGAGGTGGAACGCCACCGCCCGCTACATAAAATTCATTTGTAGACCCAGCTCGAGCCCAGATTGCAATGCCGATATAAAGCGCGAAGCTTAAACCGACAATAATAAACGTGAGTGTTTGAACATCCATTGCTTAGCTCCTTATTCGTCTACGCCGTATTTTTTATCTAACGTATTCATTTTGAAAACGTACACAAAAATCAAAGCCACAAAGGTATAAATCGCGCCTTGCTGGGAGAACCAGAAGCCAAGTTTAAACCCAAAAAAACGCACTTCATTAAGTACATCAACCAGTAATATGCCAAACCCGAATGACACGACAAACCAAACTGCTAATAATTTAAACAGCAGTGAAATGTTTTCCGCCCAATAAGCTTTTGCTTGTTCTTCATCTTTAAAAGCCATTTTTTATTTCCTCTTTAACACCGCAAAAAGTGATGTGTGTGTTTTGTTGTCTTCGTTAACCAATTTAGCAACGCCGTCTTAATATTGAATTGAGACCATAGTCGTAACATCAAATTAACGTTTACGTAAACTGGAGATTGGTAGTTGTTAAATATAAGTAAAAAACATTATTTATCATTGTGTTAACTATTTTCGCTAGGTTATTTTCGGTATTCACCTAAGCTATGTTGCAGATCTGCGACATTAGTCTAATAGATCAGCAACTTATTAAATTTCACTTACTAATCAAGAAGATAACATTAGCGGTGAAATAACTATAAAAATTGACAGCTCAAAACAAGGAAAACTTCTGGTATGGTGTGCAATAACAAAATAAAAATTGAATATATACATGACTGCTGCACTTATTTTTGTCGCTTTGGCGTACATTGGCATCTTATTTTGGTTAGCAAACTGGGGCGATAAGACCACCCCCTTAGCCAAGCGAATTAGCCACCACCCTTTTGTTTACTCTTTCTCCTTAGGTATTTATTGCACCTCGTGGACTTACTACGGCTCTGTGGGCACAGCAGCCACCAGCAGCTGGAGTTACTTGCCAATTTTACTAGGGCCTGCACTGTTGTTTTTTTTCGGACAAGGGTTTTTACGTAAACTAGTACTCGTGAGTAAAAAACAAAATATCACCACCATTGCTGACTTTATCTCAGCCCGCTATGGCAAGCGGCAAACCACCGCCATAATGGTGACTGTAATTGCCTTGCTGGCAACTATTCCCTATATCGCCTTGCAACTAAAAGCACTCAGTAACAGCTTTTTACTACTGCAAAGCGACAACAAAATATCCGGTTCAATGGTGGCGTTATCTGCCACTTTGATCATGGCCATGTTTGCGATTTTCTTTGGTACTCGCAAAGTGGATGTAACCGAATACCGCTCAGGATTAATGCTTGCGGTAGCGTTTGAATCGATGATAAAACTACTGGCTTTAGTGGCTGTAGCTGGTTTAGCTGTGTTCACTTTATATAACTTACCCAGTACCAGCGAACTACAAATTAAAGAATCGTTGTGGCAACACTGGAACAACTTTAACTTTTTGAGCTTTAACTTTATTGGTCAGTCATTAATGGCCGCCGCGGCCATTATCTGTTTACCACGTCAGTTTCACGTTACCGTGGTTGATAACCAAGACAAACGCCATTTATTTACCGCTCGCTGGGCCTTCCCGCTGTATTTATTGCTGACTGCGGCAATGATTTTACCCATAGCTACTGCAGCTATTCACCCTGAAATTGGCAATGGTTTCTCACCCGATAGTTTTGTACTGGCACTGCCACTCATGCATGACAATGTGCTTCTTACCACCTTTGTTTTTATTGGCGGTATATCCGCTGCAACTGCCATGATTGTTGTTGCAACGCTCACCCTCAGTACCATGATCTCAAATGATGTGGTATTGCCATTAATGTTGCGCCGTAAATTCAAACGTAACCTGATCACTAGCAGCTACAAACCACAAATACTCTTGGTGAGACGTTTTACAATTGCCGGTATTTTGATCTTGTCTTACTTTTACCAACAATGGTTTGGTCATGGTAAAGCATTGGCGAGCATGGGCTTAGTCGCTTTCTCACTTGTAACACAATTACTGCCTGCTATTGTGGGCGGTTTATACTGGCGTAAAGGCCATGCTTACGGTGTGTATGCAGGATTATTAGCAGGTTTGATCTGTTGGATACTGTTTTTAATGCTGCCAATACTCGATGCAGGTAACACCCTTGATACAGAGCTACAACAAACGCTGATCACCCGCGGTACTTTAATCGCTTTATTTGCCAATATAGGTTGTTACATTAGCTTTTCATTAGGGGCTGATGAGCGCTTAATCGATAAAATTCAAGCAGCCGCTTTTGTAAACCCTAAAGAGCAAGCGGTACTGGCAAGGCGTTTAAACAAAAATGTAAAAGCCACTGTCTACGATTTTAAAGTGCTGCTGCAAACCTTTTTAGGGATTCAACGTAGTCAACAAGTTCTCGCGCATTTTTCGCTTACCCATCAACTTGATGATAATAATACACACCCTGATCCTGAGTTTATCGCCTACTGCGAACGTGCTTTAACTGGCGTATTGGGTGCCTCCTCGGCGCAAGCACTTATTCACACGGTGGCCTCGGGTAAACGCATGGCATTTGAAGAGGTGGTTAACTTTTTTGATGAAACCACTCAAGCTCTGCAATTTAACCAGAACCTACTCTACACCTCACTAGAAAACCTTAGTCATGGTATTTCTGTTGTCGATAAAGAGCTAAACCTCGTAGCATGGAATAAGCGCTACGCAGAAATGTTTAGCTATCCCGCGGGATTTTTAGAGGTAGGCCAACCAATTGAAGATATTATTCGTTATAACGCAGAGCGCGGTGAATGTGGCCCAGGTGAAATAGAACGCCAAGTAGAAAAACGCGTACAACATTTAAAAAATGGCAGTTCGCATCACTTTATTCGTCATCGTCGTAATGGCTTAGTGTACGAAATGATAGGTAATCCACTGCCCGACGGCGGCTTTGTAACCAGCTTTTCAGATATCACTACTCACATTGCCACACAAAATGCGCTTGAAGAGGTCAATATGGATCTGGAAAACCGCATTGAAGCCCGTACCCAAGAAATTCGTACCATCAATAAAGATCTTGAAGCGCAAATAGAAAGCCGCGTCCAAACGGAGCAAGCACTCACTTTAGCAAAACGTGAGGCAGAACAAGCAAATGACAGTAAAACCCGCTTTTTAGCCTTAGCCAGTCACGATATTTTACAACCCCTCAATGCCGCTCGTTTATACCTTGCTGCCATTGATGAAAAGTCGCTGACTGATAACAATATTAATAACTTTGAAAAGCTCGGCGCCAGTCTCGATTCAACGGTACATTTAATGTCAGCATTATTAGAAATAGCCAAATTAGAGCAAGGTGCAATGGCTCCTACCCCACGTCACTTTAGTATTGATGATATTCTGGCACCACTGCGCAACGAGTACGCTATTTTATCCAGTGAAAAAGGCCTAAAGCTCACGGTTCGCAGTGCACAACATATTGTCCACAGTGATATCACCTATCTGCGACGAATTGTACAGAACTTAGTATCAAATGCGGTTAAATATACCAATTCAGGTAAGGTGTTAGTGGCGTGTCGTAAACGCAAACATCACCTTCGTATTGAGGTTTGGGACACAGGTCCCGGTATTAGCGAGGTAGAGCAAGCAAAAATATTCAACGACTTTTACCGCGTGGAAGCCTCTGACAATAAAGGTGTTGGTCTTGGTTTAAGTGTGGTTAAGCGCATGGTTGATTTACTCTCAATTCGTTTAGATGTGCGCTCAACACCACAAAAAGGCAGCTGTTTTAGTATCGAAATACCTTATGGTGAGAGTCAGTTTGTACAACAAAAACTGGCAACTAACAGTTTGTTTGAACATCGCTCTGCGATGAATATCATCGCCGTTGATGATGACCCTGAAAACCTCAATGCCATGGCAAGCTTATTACAAAAGTGGCAGGCTGATTATCAGTTATTTGATCAAGTAGAAAGCGTGCTGGAATACGCACAAACGCACAGTGCACCGGATGTTATATTAATGGACTATCAGCTTGGTCACGCACATGACGGTATTAGCTTAATAAAAGCCTTACGGGAGATTTGGCAAGCCAATGTGCCCGCTATCTTGATCACCGCAGTGCGTGACGTAGAGCTAAAACAGGCCACAAAAGCTGAGGATATTCATTACTTATCCAAACCAATAAAACCAGGGAAATTAAAAGCACTGCTGAATCACAGTACGTGAAGTGAAAATTTTCAAAGGGATATATACCCAAGCCACCTCAAGATGCGAGCGTCATTGGAATTAAAAGCGGTTTAGGCAAGGCATTGATTGCAAAGAATGGTGATTCCCTTGTTAAAATCAATAACGCAGTATAAATCGCTTTTAAACCAACCCGCTGGGCGTTTCACAGGCACTTACTCTCATCGTTGTTCCTTCTTAAAAGGGACTGATTCTTGCAAAGTAACGCCTTGATATTAAGCACCTGTGAAACGCTGAATTCTGCATATTGAGGTGGTTTGGGTATAAACGCCTCTTAAGTATTTATAAATACTTAAGAGGAATAAGATCATCACTAATCGCATTATAAAAATCAGGCTTTATGGCGTTTAGATCTATCACATCAACTAGGTAGGGTAAGTTTGATTCACTAAACGCATTTTTAAGTTTAAAAATAACGGTGTGTTCAATTACTTTGTTTTTAGCTTTTAAGGCCAAATCTAGATCAGAATAAGTTCTAGCAGTATTTTTAGCTCGAGAGCCAAATATATATACATCTATTCCTTTATCACTTAAATTTTGCTTTTGTAAACAATCTTCTATGATTTTTAAGTGTTGCTGTTCAATCTGCATTTCTACGCTCAAGCTCTGCTAACAGGTGACTGGCATCGATAAAAAAAGCTTTTGCAGCTTGATAGACCTTTTCAGCAACCGCTTCATCATAGGTATGGGAAGTTGTGTTTCGCGCAATATGGTATTCAAACCAAGGAAGAGGGTCATTTATTAGTTGCTTATCAGCGGCTAATCTAAATAAATCTTTACGACTTAGTGGCGCGAGTGTTTCAGCGCCCATGTCTTCAACTAAGTAACGGCGGAGCATCTTCCAAGCAAGCTCATAACTGTATTCAAAACGCTGAATAACACTATCTCGAATAAATTCATTTTTGGGTTGCTGCAACGCCAGTTCTAATGACGAAAGTGCTTTACCAAATGGTGTTAAAATTAACATATCAGCCTCAATTATTTTTTACTAGTTTAATACAGCCAAGCAATTTACCCAAGCACATCTCTATGGTTAGTCTTACTCCTGAGCTTTTGGAACAACCAGCTCAAGCCCACAAGCGATAGCCCTAACCCAATAAATGATACCGCTTTGAGTAAACCAGTTAGGCTTGCCATATCAATTAAAAACACTTTCACTATCACCGCGCCAAGAATGCCTAAACCAACTTTTTGTAACAGCAGCTGCTGTTTCAAATGTCCTGCGACCACGACCAACGCCCCCAGTATTAACCAAATGATCGAGTAACTGTATAGCTCGGCGTCACTGGTTGCTTTATCAAGGTAAATAAAGCCACCCTGCCAGTATTGGCGGATCAATGTATTGATTGCCAATACAGCTAATAAACCAGACCCAAGTAGCACTATTTGGTTCAATTTAACATTTAAAGGTTTAACTAAACTTGCTAACCACGCTACCAGCAGGCTCGGGGCTAACCAGGTGAAAAGCAGCCAGTTAAATAACGGCGTTTCCCCTACATATAGACGTACTAATAACGGATTATCATGCAGTGTTGTGTTTATTAACAATAAGCCCGCTAACCCAGATAAGCTCAGGCCGGCTGTGCGGTATAGCTTACCCAACTGCCCAGCAGTTCGTGCACGATATAAATAAACGCAACCCAGTGCAAGCCAGTTACAGCTAAGTAATACTTGCTCATAAAAGCTTAGAGAAAAAAGCTGAGGATAATGCCCAACCAATTGATAGCTCGTTTCGGTAGTGATAAATAATGCCAAACAATGCAGTGCAGCGCCTTCTAGCCATATTTTCATCTCTGTTTGTTGCCATTGTTTGGCAGCAAACCAAAACAATCCAATAGCAATGGGGTAAACCACTATGCTCCAGTGTAATGCTAAAAAGGTTAAATCGGTATCGTATACCCATGGCGCAAAGGTTAGCCTTGTAAGCACCACGGCGACTAATACTTTAATTGGCCAGTGCGGCATTGGCACTTTGTGACGTTTAACGAGAAAACTAATAACCAACACTTGAATAGCCAACGCAAGCGTTAAACCACTATCGGCAAGTAACATAGTTAAACACAGCGTAATGTTGGCATTAGTACCAAGCCAATAACTAAACTGTTGCCATTGTGTGCGAGCAGCTTGCGCACGCTTAATGAGTACGCCACTGCCCAGAAGCAGTATTACAGTCCATAATGAGTAGGCTACCGCTAAATCTTGCGCTGGGGTTAAAGTGTAAAGCGTAGCAATGAAGGTAAACATACTAAAGGCGGCCACTAAGTGAAAACTTAAACGTTTGTAGTAACGCGCGCCAAAATACAGCCCGTATAAACAAAAACCAATGCCAAGCAATAAACCAAGTCCATAGATATTTTTGAATATGAATAAATGGTCGTGGCTATCAATGTGATAAGCGTGTTGGCTGACTACCAGCAATACGGCAATTAACAGCGCTAGACCTTGCCATAGATCCCAACGGCTATTTTGCAGCACTAAAAATAGCAGCATAACAATTAAACACAGCAGCACAATTTGCCATTGTACACTTGCCATAGAGATTACTATGGTGATCAATAATGGCACCACAATCGCTAACAATAATGGATGATCTGGCTGTAATTTTAATAACCGCTTTAAACTATGTGGCCGATACTCCAATAAACGCAGGGTTAACCCTAAACGCATCATCGCGATTAAACCAATAATTGATAGCAGTGCAAAACCACCTACTAACCAATATTGAGTCGGCTTTATGACACTCAGCGCTACCCAATACCAGCCAATATGCCCTGCCCAAAGTAAATACCACAACCATGACCGTTTTACCTTTTGTGCCACTAACACTGCTGACAAAGTCACCAAGCCAATATACATCAATAATGCCACTAAGTTACCGCTACCAGTATTCACCCAGATTGGCACGCTGTAAGCACCAACAATACCTAACACAGCGAGCAATGGTCCTAAGCGCAGTGCCATAGAACTTGCAGCCAGAGCAATAATAGCCAGCATCACAAAAGCAACTGTTGGGCTTAACATCGCATAACTTGAATAGGCAAGCAGGGTTAAAGCAAAGCAGCTAATAAACCCACCACCTGCCAACGCTGCAGGAACGTAGTTATTAAACCCTTCAAAAACAATACCTTTTCGATGTAAGTATTCAGCCCCTGCAATTAACGTAACACCAAATAAACCACCCAATGTGAGTCGTAATGTTGGCGATAATAACCCCGCATCTAAGCTATATTTCGCTAAAAAAATCCCACCAAAGGCCAACGCGACACCGCCAATCCAGGTCATCCAGTTTTGTTGAAACTGAGTTTTTAATTTATTAACAAAAAGATCAATAGCGGAAGGAGAAGATGGTTTTTCGCGGCCAGTGACTGTTGTTTGCGTTATGACTGCATCTTGTTGTTTAACGACATTGACATGCTGTGATTGTACTGGCTCAACGTGCGATTGTACTGTTTGTGTTGCACTGTGAGCTTGTTGTTGACTGCTCTTGTGAGCTATAACTGCCTGTAGTTGTTTTTTTAAAAGTACAACCTCTTGCTTTAACGTACTGACTTTAGTTAAAGCAACTAAACCTGCAATCGAGCCTGCAACCACAACTAACGATAAAATGACTATGAGCCCTATGACATCATCCATTTTTCAATCCTTGACTACTTTTAATAGTTCCTTATAGCGTAAAGTGTATTGAAAATATACCCAAAAAATCTCAGCCTCACCGCGACAAGGCTGAGATTAATATCAGGCTATTCTACCGAATCAGTAACGGTACGTTCTAGCGTCATTTTATAACCTGTGCTACTTGTTTCATCATGCTCAAGAATTAAGATGTAATTACCTTCTTGGCTAAAGTCCATATCACCCTGTTGCATCAACACAATTTGCTGGCCATTATCTTCATAAAGCACATAGGTAGTATAAATTTCATTATCAACAACTTGGTCTTCTTGGTCGTATTGATCAATGCCATCAATAATATTTTTCGCATCATCAACCGTTTCACCATTGAGAGTAAATACTACATCAACGTTACTAATTTCTTGTCCTGCGTAACTATCTAATAAGTTAACAACTGTTACTTTATGACTGTAGCTACTCGGGGTTAAGCTTTCTTTCACCGTCATCATCCGTGGACCGTAATCTTTGTCATTATAAAAAATGCCAACATTGCTTTGTTCACGCTCAAGAGTCAGTAAAAAGTTATCGACAATTTTGCTACCTGTTTCATCTAACATCGCAATACTGTAGCTGTTAGGATCAAGCTCAATATAGTTAGAATACGTATCGTTAGTTGTTACATCTGTGGTACTGGCTTGTGAGCCTCGCGTTGCACTAAAGCTAACTTGTGAATAATCATCAATGGTATTGATAAAGCGTAATTGCCCCTGCGCATTCTGGTGCTTAAGTGCAGTAACACTATTGCTTGAAGTAACAACATCAAGGGTAATACCGTTTTCTTCGGTGGCGTAACTTGGGCGGATCATCACTACATAGCTTGCCTCGTCATTCAAATACACGGTGGCTGACTCAAACAACACATCTGTGCTACCACTTTGCGTTAAATACAAGGTGTAATAACCCTCGTCAAAGCTTTGTAACGCTAACTCATTTAAATAAGTGGGAGAAGCAATAAGTTCTGCAGTCTCAAATAAGCCATCATCATTTGCTAAATACACGTCGAAACTCAAGTTTTCGCCAACGATATTAAAAAAGCCTAAGTTAGCTGACCCCTCATCACCGCCTGTAGGCACACTTAGTTCACTGAATGTCGGCTCTGAAAAATCGCCATTCATTACCCACAGCTGGGTCATATCATCTTTGACCGTCACTGTTTGCTCGCTGATCGTAATATAGCTGTCATTTGCATCTACATATTCAAAGCTTACATCGTAGCTATTAGTGCTGTAATTATGGCGCGTCGTTACATCACCAAAATCAGTACCCGAACGCTCAGCATCATCAATGAATAAACGCGTGTATGGGCTATTATAAGAGCCATTATATAATTGAATGTAACCACTTTGACTCGAGCTTGAATCGTCACCCGAACACGCAGTTAGAGTTGCAATTAGAGAAGTTGTTAGTGCAGTTTTAAATAAAGGGCCTTGCATGGAATCAATTCCTTATTGTTAATAGTTTGAATTCGACCCTTAACAAAAAGAATAATTCCATGATTTACAAAGCATTACCTCTGCTTACAGTTATTTACGAATTCGTAAATAACTGTACAAATGTGCAAACAATGCACACGTTTAAAGTCCATAAAACAAACAAAACCCTGTACTAGCAGACTGAATTATTGTGACATTTAACGAGTACGTTTAGCGAAGCTAAAATGGCCTTCTTCTATAACTTTACCACTTAAATCTCGCGGCGTAGTATAAAAGCTTACACCCAAATTATTTGCTTGATTATCAAGATTAATATGGCTAAACCCCCAGACAAAACTTTTTGACCACAGCAAATCATACTCAGGGTATTGGCGCTCTTGATACTGTGCAAATGGCGTATGTGTGCCACGCATTTTTGATGCAGCTCCTGAGATGATCAGCGGTAATTTACCAATACTATTACCTGAATCGAACTTTGAGCAATCATCGGTAAGTAACTCTAAATCATGCTCGTGGCCAGCAATATAGCCGTCAGCATACTTACATAAGGTTGGCATCAATAATTTACGAAGCACATGACCTTCGCTGTATTTAGTGCCACCTATAGACCATAAAATATGGTGGCCATAAACCAACTTCCATTTCGCTGTCGAACTTGCAATACCTTGTTCAAGCCACGTAAGTTGGGCTAAATCTTCACCATTTTGAGGCCCTTCATGTTCATCATGAATTTCAAGTTCAGCTGTGCCATTTTCTATCGCTTGTTGTAAATCGCCTTCGCTGCCATCAGGGTTAAGCGGTACTTCATAAAAGGTTTGTCCTGCTAACAACATATTGGTATCAAGTACAAAAAATTCAACGTCGTTGCCCGGTTCACCCATTTTGTAGCTGTAATAACCATTTTCGCCCATAAAAAAATTCGGCTGCTGTGCCATCCACTGGGTTTGCAATGCCACGCCTTTACGCGAGCTTTTCCAATCGTGATTACCTAATGCTGAATACACCACCAAGTTAGGGTCTGCTAGAAATAACGGCTCTAATGGCACATAAACAAGATCATATAAGCGCTTCTGATCGTCTTTACCATCATCGGCATCGGCGCCATCTGGGTAAACGTTATCACCCAACTGAATTGCAAATTGGCAATTTTTGCTTTCACATAACTTAGCCATTGCGATACCAACAGCCTGCGCACCACCTTGCTCCGTAGCAATATCAGTATCTGGGTAAATATAAATAGGCGCATGATCAAATTCATCGCGCGGGCGATAATCTTCTAACCAATCAGCCAGCTCTGCTGCTATAAACTGCTGTTCATTTTTAGGATTGCTGATGTGCTTGGTTTTGGGATAGTCAACATGGTAACCACCATCTCCAAACGCTAAAAATTCAATATTACTCACAGCAGCTGTTGGTGTTGCATCTGTTGTTTTAGACGTACAGCCAACTGTGCCAAGGCAGGCGCTAAGAGCAATGCATAACGTACTTAATTTATTCATAATTCACTCAACAAAAGTAAGCCTGCAATATCAAGCAGGCTCACTGTAATAATATTTAACTAACTGATGCTATAAAGAAGAAAAGGTAAAACCTAGCTCAAAGGTACGTCCATAAGACTCATACTGATAGTTGTAAAGCTTATCACCATGATACAAGTACATAGGCTCATCGGTTAAGTTAGTAGCATTAAAGTACACATTCATAGTGTCGTTGAAATAGTATTTACTGCTAAAGTCCAACTGCATGTGACTATCTTCATAAACCGCCATATCCGCATCATCAAATTGGTAGCTTTCACTTTTATATGATGCGCTTAAACGCGTACTAATGGCATTATTTTCATAACCAACAATGATATTAGCCACGGTATCAGCTTGATTAGGTAGCTTATCATCAGCATCAATAAAGGTACCATTTGCACCAAGCACAAAGCCTGACTTAAAGGTTTTATTCCAGTTAAGCTCTATACCCGTTAATGACGCTTTGCCACCATTCACCATTTGTACTACTTCATCAAAACCATCCCAGTCACCGTTATCTTGTACTTCTTGTTGAATGATGAAGTTGTCGATATCTTTATAGAAAATGCCCGCCGATAACACGCCTATGGTGCCTGGGTAATATTCGATTGAGGCATCTAAATTCATTGATTCGTAAGGGTCTAAGTCAGGGTTACCAACCTCAGCTTTACGCTCGGTTACTTGTACGCCATCCTCTTCACTGGTTTCTGTTTCAATTAGTTGATATGCCGCTGAATCACTAAACGTGGGACGCGCTATGGTGTTGGTATAGGCAAAGCGCGTGACCAATTTATCACTCATGTTATAGCGTAAATTTAGGCTAGGTAAAAAATAGTCGTAATCTTTGCTTACTTGCCAAGGTGTGGTGGTAACCGTTTCAGTATCGTTAATATCATCAACCACTAACTCAACCTGATTGGCGCGAGTCTCAAATTGTGTACCTTCATAACGTACACCCGCAACAACATGTAACTTATCGATATCCATGCTGATCATTGCATAAGCGGCGGTAATATCTTCATTACTAACGTAGCTTTGACCATCTGATTCAACTTGTGACTCGTTACTATTGAAAGCAAATGATTGTTTATTTTCAGCTACAAATTTTTGCAGCGCAGTGCGGTTTAAACCCGGGCCAAAGTCACCTAAGTCATAATCTGGTACAGGTGCGGAGAAATCACTTGCTAATGCTCCTGAAAAATCACCGTCATAAATAGCAACGCGCGCATCATTGCGCTTTTCTCTGTTTTGCTGTTTAAAACCAAATTTAAACTGACCATTATTATTTTGCCAAACAAAATCACGGCTGAAGTCAACTTTAAAACTGATTTCTTGATCATCACTAACGTTATTCATCGCCTCTATTGTATCTAACTCAAATAGGCTTAAGTCATGAGCATCCGCTGATTGGCTAAGTAACGGAACATCAACTTGAGCGACATAACCTAAATCAAACCCAGAACCTGTAAACGCGGCATCAAGTCGATTTGGTTCTTTTTCTTCAGATTTTGAATAGCCGACATTATATTCGATAAACCAATCACTTAATTGATTCTCACCACCTAACACCATACTTAAAATGCTTTGCTCTTCATAACGATCTTTGGTGTTACGTGACATTTCCGCATCAGTGAAGCTAGCACTGCTCACCGTGCTTGCTAATTGCTTACCATCGCTAAATTTATACTCGTTTGATAGGCGATACTCATCATCCGAAAAGTCACTATACAAGGTGCGTAAGTAATATTTATCTGTTGCACCACTGTGCAGGTCTAAATTAAGGGCTGCACCTAAACGCTCGCGTGTAATTTGGTAATGGCGTTGTTCAATTTCTTCTGCACCAAACATGTCAAAATCATCACCAGTCGCAGCGTCTTCAACTTCGAAGGTACTCCAGCCACTTCCAGTTTCAATATTACGCGAACCAAATTCACGTTTAGACCATGAAACCGCTGTAGCAACACCTAAATCAAGGCCGTTATCTAACTGGTAAATATTGGTGTAACTGCCCGATAACTTAGGACTCGTTTTAGATTCTAGCTCGTTATATGAACCCTGCGCGGTAAAGCTATAGCTTTCACCCGCTCTGTCAAAAGCACTCAAGCTTTTCACTTCAATCGAGCCACCAACAGCACTAGCATCCATGTCTGGGGTAACTGTTTTGCTCACTTCTAAACTTTGAATAAGTTCACTTGGTAATACATCCATCGCCACTGAGCGAACACCTGCCTCAGGAGAAGGTACATTTAAACCGTTGACGGTGACGTTATTGAGATTAGGATCAATACCACGAATACCCACAAAACGTCCTTCACCTTGGTCGCGAGCAATAAAGATCCCAGGTAGACGTTGTAGTGCTTCGGCCGCATTTTGATCTGGGAATTGACCAATCGAATCGGCACTGACTACTGACTTTAAATTATCAGCATTTTTTTGTCGGTTAATTGCCCCAGCTTGCCCTGCACTTTGGCCATAAACAATAATGTTATCGATGGCCTCTTGTTGCTCACCAATAATAATTTGCTGTGTAAACACCTGCGAATCCACCACCGTTATTTTTTGTTCTACTGATGGTGCGCCAATGTAGTCAACCACTAAGGTGTACTCACCCGCTGGCAATTTATTAAAAGAAAAAGAACCATCGCGGTTACTCACTGTATTGAGGTTTAACTCTTTCACCGATACTTTCGCACCACCAAAATACACACTTTGGCTGGCATCTGTAATACGACCTTGCACACGACCATCAGCTAATGCAGGTGTTGCATATAAAATTCCACAACACGCTAATGCAATACTCGACTTAATAAAAGGTGACGTTTTAAACGGGTTCATAATTGTTCTCTTGGTTGCTGCTATTGATTATGGTTTTTGTTTGCCAATACGTGGCTGGAGCAACACCCTAAGGGGCAATCATGAAAGAAATATGTCAGTCCCTAACGCAACACTGTAAATTCGTTGCTATTAGGTTTTTTTCAACACTAAAATAATCCCAAATGAGCTAATTCGACCCCCTGCCAAGCTGCATTATTTGACTAAAAGACACGGTGTTTAGCTAAATAAATCACCCATGGTAAAAAATATGTCATCACTGTGAGCTAATCTGACCCTAGTGGTAATAAAGCAGTTTGCTTATTCTGCCAATCAGACATGACCTATCGAGCTCAACATGAATTTATCGTTTTTAAAATTACACCGCTCATTACTACTTATCTTTGTTGTAATGCAAACCAGCGTATTAATCCTAACGCTCAGCTTTGGCCAATATAAAGGCCACAGTGAAGTTGATTGGTTTGATGTCGCAGGTGAAGGTGGCATTACTGCCATGACCCTAGTGTGGATATTTTTTATTCTACTTAGCAGGCCTAAAGGACGAGTTACCAACTTACTATTCGCAGGCCTTGCGATTATGAACCTATCTATGACATTAGATTTTATTGACGAATTTGTCAGCTACAGTGATGAGCAAGCTTGGCTTAGCACTATTGAATCAATTCCCGCCCCTTTTGGCATGATTTTAATGACTATCGCGCTCTATCATTGGCATCAAGAGCAAATGAGTATAAATCAACAGCTGCGCAACCGAGAGCGCTTCTACCGGGAGCACCAACTCAGCGATGCCATAAGCGGCCTTGCCAGTGCCGATTATATGAAAAGCCAAATCAACCGCGAGCTGAATTTATTGCATCATAGTCAACATGGCTTTTCATTACTGATGCTGGATATTGCCCAATTTGATCGCTTTAATCGCCAATTTGGCGATGCCGAAGGCGATAAACTGCTACAAGAGTTTGCGCAAGTGATCACCCTCAATGTCCGCGAACAAGATTTAGTCTGTCGTTACGCCAGTGACTGTTTTATCGTTATGCTGCCTAATACACAACTTGCGATAGCTGAACAACTGAGTTCATCTATTGTCGGCGCATTAGAAGCATTTTCGTTTAACAGCAGCGATAGCACCCTAACTTATAAACAAAAAGTACATACGAGCTTAGTGGCTGCGACAAGCGCAGATTCTACTTCTGGGTTATTAAGTAAGTTACATCAAGGGCTGCTAAAAAATAAGCACTTGCACGAATATTGTCATGAGCAAACTGCGTGAGTACAAACGTGAGTACAAAACTAACTGATGTCAGTTATATCGATACCCCTTGCCAAGGCTTGCAGTCGTGGGCAGCACAGCTGGCTGATTTAGCAAAACACCGTGGCATACACCCAGATAAATTACTCAAAGGCACTAAGTTATTTTATCAAGACTTTGCCGCTGGAACCGCCATAATTAGTGTTGCGCAGTTTTATCAATTGCAAGAAAACTGCCGCCAATTTGATAACCAACACCAGCTTAGTTTTTTACTCGGACGAAAATTGCTCAATAACAACCCGCTATATAGCGCATTTTCGCAGGCGGAAAGTTTATGCTCATTACAAAAAATCCTGATACGTGCTCCTTTGCATGGCTTCAATTTATTTAATGCAACACATAAACATCATCAAGGCCGCCATTACTTTATTATTAACCTCAGCTTTGGGGCAATCAATACCCTAGTTGAGCAGTTTTGCTGTGAATTATTTGCCAGCTTTATAGCCGCAACCTGTAAATGGCGAATAGGTAATAACAGTGACTTAAGTTTTTCGTTTCCCTACCCTGAACCCAAACATATAGAGCAGTATCAAACGAACCTGCAAGCCAATTGCAAGTTCTCGCAACAGTTATTTATGGTCAGTGTCAGTGATGAATTGTACAACAGGCACTTAATCGACAGCTGCCCAAGCTTACTCCAGCAATCTTTAGCATCCATTGGGCAACAACCCCTGCCCGCGAAACCATGGCTACAGGCTGTGCGAGAGTATATTACCAAACACCCACAGCAAAACCTCGAAACCGTTGCCCACTATTTTGCAATGAGCCCAGCCACATTTAAACGCAAACTCAAGCAGCACCACACTCGCTTTAGCACCTTACAAGATTGCATTAACCGCCAAACAGCAGTGTTTAACCTCACCACTCTTGCCCAAAGTAACGAAACCCTCGCAAGCACACTGAATTTTACTGACCTAACCAATTTTCGCCGCGCATTCAAACGCTGGACTGGGACCACACCTAGCAACTTACGTTGTCAACTTAAATCAATGTGAGTAATACTCTATTAAAAGCCCTTGCATTAGTAGCAAATTAACAAATAATGGGAGCTTAGGTTCACGGGATTTGAATGAGGAAACATGAACACAATACTAACTACGCAATGTGCCGATGATGTAGGCTTAATAGCCAAGATCACCGGACTTTGTCACGAGCATAATTTAAATATTACTCGCAATAATGAATTTGTAGATAAAGACGCACAGCGCTTTTTTATGCGCACTGAGTTAACTGGCGTCCCAGCACCGGACTTTTTAAATCAATTACATGCTTTGCTGCCTGATGGCGCGCAATTAGCGCTGCACACTGACGAAAAAACCAAAGTAGTGCTATTAGCAACTAAAGAAGCGCATTGCTTGGGCGGCGTATTACTTAAGCAGTTTGAGCAAGCACTGAATATTGAAGTACTTGCTGTGATCGCTAATTACCCTGATCTTGCACCGCTGGCGAAGGGTTTTGATGTACCGTTTCATGTAGTCAGCCATGAAGGACTGTCACGCGCTGAACACGACCTGCAAGTGGGTGACTTAATTGCCAGCTACAACCCAGATGTTATTGGCCTTGCTAAATATATGCGAATTTTAAGCCCTGAGTTTGTTGGTCGTTTTGACGGTAAAATCATTAATATCCATCACTCATTTTTACCGGCATTTATCGGCGCTAAACCGTACCATCAAGCATTCGAACGTGGTGTAAAAATCATTGGTGCAACAGCGCACTTTGTTAATAATGAGCTCGATGAAGGGCCTATCATCATGCAAGACGTGACACATGTGAATCATGCAAATACTGCAGAGATGATGGCTAAAATGGGTAAAGACGTTGAAAAAACCGTATTTTGTAAAGCGCTACAATTAGCCTCTGAGCATAAGCTATTTATTAATGGCAACCGTACCGTGGTGTTTAGTTAGGTTTTATTCGCGAGTAAAAATGAAGAGGCCTATAGCCTCTTTATTTTTATTATTCAACGCTCTTACATTGTAATTATTATGCTTGCTCAATCGGTTCGAGTTGTAACTTGGCTGCAATGAGCACTGCTTGAGTACGGTTATACACCCCAAGTTTACGGAATATTGCGGTAATGTGTGCTTTGATTGTTGCTTCTGAAATATGCAGTTCGTAGGCAATCTGCTTATTCAATAAGCCTTCATGTAAATATTGGAGTACTTTGTATTGTTGTGGGGTAAGTGAGGCAACTTGAGCGGCAATTTCTTTATCTTCGTTTGTTATGCTCGCCACTTTATCTTTTAGTTCGCTAGGTAGCCATACATCACCATCGAGTATTTGATTAATTGCACCAGCAATATCATCGGATGATGACGACTTAGGAATAAATCCCATCGCCCCGTAACTCATGACCTTTGAAACAATATTAATATCTTCACTACCCGACACTACGGCAATGGGTAAACTTGGGTAATCTTCGCGAATGCGAATTAAGCCGTATAAGTCGCCACTACCTGGCATATGTAGGTCTAGTAGTAAGATGTCTAAATCTTCTTGTTCGCTTAGCACCTGCAGTGTCGTTTCAAAATTTTCAGACTCGAAAACGTCTAAATCGTCAAACTTTGCAGTTAATGCCCCTTTTAGTGCTTCACGGAATAACGGGTGGTCATCCGCTATTAAAAACTGACTCATGGTTCACTCCTAATGAATTCGGCTGCCACCTATCTAATAGCTGACAGCCGATATACTACGTTTAGAATCAACTTCTAATCAAGTTTTTAACGCATATTTAACGATTTAATCGGTTTTCAATTAATTCATCAACCACACTTGGATCGGCAAGTGTCGAAGTATCTCCTAACTGCTCGTGCTCATTTGCAGCGATTTTACGTAAAATACGGCGCATAATTTTACCAGAGCGCGTCTTAGGTAAACCCGGTGACCATTGGATCATATCAGGCGATGCAATTGGGCTAAGTTCTTTACGCACCCAATTACGTACTTCTTTGGTTAATTCATCACTTACCGTTACACCTTCATTTGGCGTAAGGTATACATAAATGCCCTGACCTTTAATATCGTGCGGGTAACCCACCACAGCGGCTTCAGCTACTGCTTCGTGAGCAACCAATGCGCTTTCGATTTCAGCTGTGCCCAGACGGTGACCAGATACGTTAAGTACGTCATCAACTCGGCCTGTGATCCAGTAGTAACCATCTTCATCGCGACGACAACCATCCCCTGTAAAATAAACACCAGGGTATGCTGAGAAGTAAGTTTGTTCAAAACGTTCATGATCGCCGTAAACTGTGCGTGCTTGTGATGGCCAACTATCAAGAATGACTAAATTGCCGTCAATTGCGCCTTCAAGTGTATTACCTTCTGCATCATAAAGTGCAGGCGCAATACCAAAGAATGGACGTGTTGCTGAGCCTGGTTTCATATCAGTCGCACCTGGTAATGGTGTGATCATAATGCCACCAGTCTCGGTTTGCCACCAGGTATCAACAATTGGGCAATTGCTCTTACCAATATTCTCGTAATACCAAGACCACGCTTCAGGGTTAATTGGCTCACCAACTGAACCAAGTACACGTAAGCTATCACGGTGTGATGTTGCCGTTGGCTCATCGCCTTTAGCCATCAATGCGCGAATTGCAGTAGGTGCAGTGTATAAAATAGTCACTTTATGTTTATCAACTACTTCACCCATACGCCCTGCGGTTGGGTAGGTTGGTACACCTTCGAATAATACTTGTGTACAACCGTTTACTAACGGGCCGTATGCAATATAGCTGTGGCCTGTGATCCAGCCTACATCGGCACTACACCAAAAAATATCATCTTCTTTTAGATCAAATACATATTCATGAGTCATAGATGCGTAAACTAAGTAACCACCCGTGGTATGTACAACACCTTTAGGCTGACCCGTTGAGCCTGACGTATAAAGAATAAACAGTGGATCTTCTGCATTCATCGGCTCTGGTGCACATTCAGCAGCTTGATCAGCGACTAAATCATGCCACCACACATCATGCTCATGCCACTGTACGTCGCCACCTGTTAACTGATGAACAACAACGTGTTCTATCGTTGTTACTGACTCTTGCGCAACCGCTTCATCAACATTGGCTTTTAGTGGCACTGTATTACCTGCACGACGGCCTTCGTCAGAAGTAATAACAATTTTAGCGCCAGAATCTTTAATGCGGTCAGCAATTGCTGATGGTGAAAAACCACCAAATACCACAGAATGAATCGCCCCTAAACGTGCACATGCTTGCATAGCATAAACAGCTTGCGGTGACATAGGCATGTAAATAGCAATACGATCGCCTTTTTTTACACCGAGTTTTTTCAAACCATTGGCAAATTTAGCCACTTCGTCATGTAATTGCTGGTAAGAAATATGTTCGCTTTGTGAAGGGTCATCTCCCTCCCAGATCAGTGCCGTTTTATCAGCTTTGGTAGCAAGGTGACGGTCAATACAATTGTATGACGCATTAAGTTCGCCATCTTCATACCAACGAATATCAATATGACCTTTATCAAAAGAGGTGTTTTTCACTTTGGTATAAGGTGTTGACCAATCGAGACGTTTACCGTGTTCGCGCCAAAAACCTTCTGGATCATCAATAGATTGCTTGTAAAGTGTATTATATTTATCGTTATCAACTAAGGCTGCATTCTTGATATGTGCAGGAACTGGATAGATACTTTGTGACATACTCGTCTCCATTTTAATTACTTGCCTAAGGCCTCCCCCAAGGATCACTCAGCATAGCGAGTGAAAGTATTAGACCTTAGTTGTATTATCTTTGATTTATTTCTATGTACCCATACATACTTTCAAATATTAATATTTTGCACTATTAATACAAGGTGTTAATGATGAAGTTACGTTACAAGATACCTTGCCACCTTAGTCTAATAGACCAATAGGTAATTGAGTAAAAATCATACTTAATCAAAAGTGGTATCACAACATAATTACAATAATGCAACAAGTAGCCCAGAATAGGATTTTGACTATGACAACTAAAGCAACACTATTAAAGACACTTACCGCAACTGCCGTATTGTGCGCACTAACAGCAACAGCTCAAGCCGCAACTATCGGTGGAACTGATGTTACTTATGGCGGTTATGTAAAGCTCGATGCAATGTGGAGTGACTACTCTGACGGAGTGCCCGCAGGTGGTAGTATAGGTCGTGATTTTTATATTCCTAGCACAACACCTGTAGGTGTCGATGTTGATAGTGATCCGGTATTTGATATGCATGCCCGTCAATCACGCTTTTTCTTAGGCACTGCAACTAAACTAGACGATGGAAAAGAAGTAAAAACCAAAATTGAAGTCGACTTCATTGCATCAGCCCCTGGTGGTGATGAGCGTGTAAGTAATTCATACGCACCGCGTATTCGCCAAGCATTTATTACTTATGATGGTTGGTTATTTGGTCAAGCTTGGTCAAACTTCCAAAATGTGGGGGCATTACCAGAAACTTTAGATTTCATTGGTCCTGCTGAGGGCACCGTGTTCGTTCGTCAAGCACAAGTGCGCTATAGCACTGGCAACTGGTCTTTCTCATTAGAGAATCCAGAAAGCACTATCACCACTCAAGGTGGTGCACGAGCAACGATAGATGACTCAACACTCCCTGATTTTACCGCACGATATGGGATGAAAGCTGATTGGGGGGAATTTGTTGTTGCAGGCCTTGCACGCCAACTTACTTATAAACAAAATGGTTTAGATGCCGATGAAACTTCATTTGGTGTCAGTGCGTCAGGTAAAGTTAACTTCGGTGAAAACAACCTCAAATTTATGCTTACTCAAGGTAAAGGACTAGGTCGTTATATTGGTGTTAACGTTGCTCACGGTGCTGTATTAAATGGTGATGAACTTGATGCAATTGATTCGACATCAGGCTTTATTGCATACCAACAAAATTGGAATAGCCAGTGGCGTTCAACATTTGTTTATTCATTCTTTTCAGCGGATAACAACACCGACTTATTGGCCATTACCGGCGACCCAACAAAATCAAGCCAAAGCTACAGTGCTAACATTCTTTACTCCCCGGTTAAAAAGCTTACCTTTGGTGCAGAGCTGAAACACGCTGAGCGTGAAGTAGAAAGCGGAAATGATGGCGATATGGATCGCTTACAGTTCTCTGTAAAATACGCATTCTAAACGAATAGCACATTTTATTACTTCCTTAAGCGGCCTAGGCCGCTTCAGATTGACGATAAACCCTGCTTTTTTGCAGGGTTTATTATTTTTGAGCAGCCGAAGGCTGCGATCGCGATATTTTTCTGTTGTTATTATTATTCTTTGCGTTTTAGTGCTGATGTGACTTTTCTTGAATTTACCGCCGTATGACGGGGTCTTAGAGGGATTTTGAGATTTATTACGCTCATCTTAGGCTAGGCTGCCTTCATTAACGCCATTTTCTTCATATTCTGACAGGCTGCTGCCAATAAGCATTGCGCACTGACATTCTTTATTCCTCTGTATCTACAATAACGGTGCCCATGATGTTGTTTTGCATCCGCGAAACTTCTTTCGACTGTTTCACCTCGTCGTTTGTATCGTTTTTTACCCCATTCACTCAGCCGTATTTCATTTGCTGCCAAGCGGCCTAGGCCGCTTTTTTTTTGCTCCGCAGCCTTTATCTGATGTTCTCCACTTAAGCTACAAACATAACGATTACGACTCACTGAGCAACTTATACCAATCGACTTAAATATTTAACCATTCTAGCGGGCTAAATAAAGCGCTAACTGCGTTATAAATTTTTCATGTAGAACAACTACATATCAAAATTTATGCCTTGTTATCACTCCATTTATCTGTCGCTATAAATGATCAGTAACTTAACACGATTGGTATTAGCGGCCTCTGTAGATTGGCTATTGGTAACAAAAATACACAAAAAAGCCACTAAACATACATTTAGTGGCTTTTTGACAATTAAGCTCGGGTCAAAGCGGGCTTATTTCATGTAGTTAAAGCTCAGCACCATCCGCTAATAAAACATCTTCATTATCATCTGGCTTAATGGTCGCTTTTAGTAACAGCATGTCACGTAACTTGCCTTCAATTTCATCAGAGATCTCAGGGTTTTCTTTCAAAAACTTAATTGAATTTGATTTACCTTGACCAACTTTACTACCATTATAGCTGTACCAAGCACCGGCTTTTTCAACTAGCTTATGCTTAACACCTAAATCAATTAGTTCACCATGTTTAGAGATACCTTCGCCGTACATAATGATAAATTCAGCTTGTTTAAACGGTGGTGCAACTTTATTTTTTACCACTTTAACGCGGGTCTCATTACCCACGACTTCATCGCCCTCTTTCACAGAACCAATACGGCGAATATCTAAACGTACTGAGGCGTAGAATTTAAGAGCATTACCACCCGTTGTGGTTTCTGGGTTACCAAACATAACACCAATTTTCATACGGATTTGGTTAATGAAAATACATAAAGTGTTAGAGCGTTTGATGTTACCGGTTAGCTTACGCAATGCTTGCGACATTAAGCGTGCTTGTAAGCCCATGTGTGAATCACCCATGTCGCCTTCAATTTCTGCTTTTGGTGTAAGTGCTGCAACAGAGTCGACAATAACCACATCAACAGCGCTTGAACGTACTAACATGTCACAAATTTCAAGTGCTTGCTCACCGGTATCTGGTTGCGAAACTAGTAGATCATCAATATTTACACCTAATTTTTGTGCGTAAATTGGATCAAGTGCGTGCTCAGCATCTACGAATGCACAGGTTTTGCCTTCTTTTTGTGCTTCTGCGATAACTTGTAGTGTTAGCGTAGTTTTACCTGATGATTCAGGACCATATACCTCAACAATACGACCCATAGGTAAACCACCTATGCCTAATGCGATATCAATGCCCAGAGAGCCTGTTGATATAGCATCAATATCTAATGCTTTGTTGTCACCCAATTTCATAATTGAGCCTTTACCAAATTGACGTTCAATTTGAGATAAAGCAGCGTCCAACGCTTTTTGTTTGTTATCGTTCATTTTACTCTCCAAATCCGGCTAATGCAGACAAGTATACTGTATGAAATCACAGTATCAAGTTAATTTTATCAATTTATCTTTTCAATAACAGTTTTTAAAGAATAAACAATAGCTTGCAATCTAACCTGCGCTCTATCACCTGCAAATATCTGTTGGCTCGGATACTGTTTATCGCCAATCTGAATACAAAACCACACTAACCCGACGGGTTTTTCTTTACTGCCGCCGCCTGGACCTGCCACCCCCGATACTGCAACGGAAATATCAGCTCCAGCCGCTTTACAGGCACCCGCTGCCATTTGCAAAACTGTTTGCTCGCTCACAGCCCCATATAAAGCTAAGGTTTGCTCATCGACACCTAGTAAATCTTGCTTGGCTTGATTACTATAAGTGACAAATGCGCGATCTATATAAGTTGAGCTGCCTGGGGTATCTGTTAATGCATAACTTACTCCTCCACCAGTACATGATTCAGCACTAGTGATCCACAAGCGTTTATCCGTTAAAATAGCGCCTAATTGCGCAGCAAGTGTTTTAATCTCTTGATGTAATTCCATATTCAGCCTTTGGGTAAATACATGTCGTTCGATCTTTATGCACCACACACTATAAATCAACAAACGCCAATGATGCAGCAGTATCTAAAAATAAAATCGGAGCATCGTGATATTCTACTGTTTTATCGCATGGGCGACTTTTATGAGCTATTTTTTGATGATGCTAAGCGCGCAGCGCAACTGCTCGATATTTCGCAAACGCACCGCGGTAAAGCTGGCGGAGATCCTATTCCAATGGCCGGCGTACCCTATCACGCCGTAGAAAACTATTTAGCCCGCTTGGTACAAATGGGTGAATCAGTCGCAATATGTGAGCAAATAGGCGACCCTGCAACGAGCAAAGGCCCCGTTGAGCGTAAGGTGGTACGCATTGTCACCCCAGGCACAATTTCTGATGAAGCATTATTACAAGAACGCCAAGACAATTTACTAACCAGTGTTTGGCAAAGTAAAAAAGGCGTGTATGGCATCGCTTACTTAGACATTAACTCAGGTCGTTTTAATATTGTTGAAGTACATACTGAGGAAGCGTTTAGTTCTACTTTACAACGCTTAGCACCAGCCGAACTACTTTATAGTGAAGACTTTACTAACTTTCATTTAATTGAACATATTAAAGGTATTCGTCGACGCCCTGAGTGGGAGTTTGATTTAGACACAGCCCAGCATTTGTTATGTGAGCAATTTGGCACTAAAGATTTAATCGGTTTTGGCGTTGATAAAGCAAAAACCGCATTGGTTGCAGCTGGTTGCTTAATGCAATATGTCAAAGATACCCAACGCATTGCTTTACCACATATTCGTGCCATCACTTTAGAGCATAATGAACATGCGGTTATTTTAGATGCCGCCACACGTAAAAACTTAGAGCTGACCGTCAATCTATCCGGCGGATTTGAAAACACCCTAGCACAAATACTTGATAAAACAGCAACGGCAATGGGATCGCGGCTATTAAAGCGCCGTATTCATACTCCAATACGATCCAAGCCTGAGCTAAATGCGCGCCTTAATGCCATTAGTGCCATTATTGATGTACAACTGTGTGGCGAGCTACATGAGTCGCTCAAACAAATAGGCGATATCGAGCGCGTTATTGCTCGCTTAGCCTTGTGGACCGCCCGCCCGCGTGACTTAACCCGCCTGCGCAGTGCACTACAAGCCCTTGCACCATTACACCAATTATTAGCCGATGCTAGCGATCCACGTATTAGCCAAATTATCGCGCAATCACCAGAATTACCTGAGTTACAACAATTACTCGAACAAGCCGTCATTGAAAACCCACCGGTATTAATTCGTGATGGCGGCGTAATCGCCCCTGGATACAATAATGAACTCGATGAGTGGCGATCATTAAGCCAAGGTGCAACTGATATACTCGAGCAGCTTGAACAGCGTGAACGCGAACGTACTGGTATCAGCACGCTCAAAATTGGCTATAACCGTGTACATGGCTTCTTTATTGAAGTTAGCCGTGCCAATGCACACTTAGTACCGGCAGATTATATTCGCAGGCAAACACTTAAAAATAATGAACGCTATATAATTCCAGAGCTTAAAGAACATGAAGACAAAGTATTAGGCAGCCAATCAAAAGCACTCGCACTTGAAAAGCAGCTGTACGAACAATTGTTTGAGTTTATAGCGCCGCACATTGAGCAGCTACAAATTATGGCTGCCGCACTGGCTGATTTAGATGTGCTGAATAACTTAGCTGAGCGCGCTATTGCACTTAATTACGCCAAACCAGAACTTTGTGATAGTGACGATATCAGCATCAAACAGGGGCGCCACCCAGTTGTTGAGCAAGTCATGAAAGACCCATTTATAGCCAACCCTGTAGAACTTAATGCACAACGCAAAATGTTGATTATCACAGGGCCAAATATGGGCGGTAAATCAACTTATATGCGTCAAACGGCTCTCATTGTGCTCATGGCTCACATTGGTAGTTACGTGAGCGCAGACAGCGCTAAAATAGGTAATATTGACCGCATATTTACACGTATTGGTGCCAGTGATGATTTAGCATCAGGGCGCTCAACCTTTATGGTCGAAATGACAGAAACAGCCACCATTTTAAATAATGCCACGGCGCAATCGCTGGTATTAATGGATGAAATAGGCCGTGGCACCAGTACTTACGATGGTCTGTCTCTCGCCTATGCGACAGCTGATCATTTAGCGTCAAAAATATCAGCTAAAACATTGTTTGCAACGCACTATTTTGAACTGACAGAACTTGCCGAGCAACAAGCTGGACTGGTCAATGTTCATCTAGATGCCATAGAGCATAACGACACCATTGCTTTTATGCATACCGTGCTTGATGGCGCTGCAAGTAAAAGTTTTGGCCTACAAGTAGCGGCTCTGGCTGGCGTGCCAAAAGCAGTTATAAAACAAGCAAAACAAAAGCTTAAAATGCTCGAGAATCATCAGCCAGTCACCGCAGACATCAATGCCGTGCAACCTTCATTATTCGAAGCTGAGCCGTCGCAAGTAGAAACCCAGCTTGCTGAAATTGATATTGATGACTTAAGCCCGCGCCAAGCTCACGCGCTACTTTATAAATTAAAAGCCTTACTTTAAGATAAGAAAAAACCACAAAAAAAGCTGAAGAGTTTTGCTCTTCAGCTTTTTAATAATTATTTTCTGTGTGTGTTTTGTGTCTATTACTACTGTGCTAGTCGTTATGAGAACTGATCAAATAAGCTATCAGTACTTAATCCTTCATGCTGTAAAATATCTTTTAAACGACGCAGCGCTTCAACTTGAATTTGTCTTACTCGCTCACGTGTTAAACCAATCTCACGGCCAACATCTTCAAGCGTTGACGGCTCATAGCCTAATAAACCAAAGCGACGCGCAAGCACTTCACGTTGTTTAGGGTTTAACTCACCTAACCAATCAACAATATGCTTATTAATATCATTGTTTTGTACTTCGCCTTCTGGACCAAAGCCTTTTTCATCGGCAATAATATCAAGTAATGCTTTATCATTTTCGCCACCAATTGGCGTATCTACAGAAGTAATTTTCTCATTTAAACGCAGCATTTTAGTTACGTCTTCAACGGGCTTATCTAAAGAGGCGGCAATTTCTTCGGCAGTCGGTTCATGATCAAGCTTTTGAGTTAACTCACGAGCAGTACGTAAATAAACATTCAATTCTTTTACAACATGGATTGGTAAACGAATGGTGCGAGTTTGATTCATGATGGCACGTTCAATGGTTTGACGGATCCACCAAGTAGCATAGGTAGAAAATCTAAAACCACGCTCAGGGTCAAATTTTTCAACAGCGCGAATTAAGCCTAGGTTACCTTCTTCAATTAAATCCAGTAGCGCTAAGCCTCGATTATTATAACGGCGGGCAATTTTTACAACTAAACGTAAGTTACTTTCAATCATGCGTTTGCGGGAGGCTTCACAGCCTTTCAACGCTTTGCGGGCAAAAAACACTTCTTCTTCAGCGCTCAATAATGGTGAAAAACCAATCTCTCCTAAATAGAGTTGAGTCGCATCTAAATTTTTAGTTATTTCCTCTTTAGCAAATATTTCATCATCTTTATCGACGTCATCTAATAATTCAGAAGCAGCATCGTCTACCACTATATCATCAAATTTATCATCAACCGCGTCTTTCGTTTTCTCTATTTTTGCTGTGTTACCCATGAGCGTACCCTCAAGCAAATAAGTGATCTTATATCACTATGATCAATACCCGATAGCTAAGGCAAATACTTTTCGGGATTAACAGCCTGTCCTCGATAACGGATCTCAAAACGTAATGCCGTCACGTCAGAATCTGAACTGCCAATCTCTGCGATTTTTTGCCCAGCTTTCACATCCTGTTTTTCTTTCACTAATAACTTAGAGTTATGTGCATAAGCACTAAGATAATCATCATTATGTTTCAAAATGATTAAATTACCGTACCCTCTAAGTGCATTTCCCGCGTATACGACTGTTCCTTGTGCGGCAGCAACCACAGCCACACCTTTTTTATTAGTAATCTGTAAACCTTTGTAGCCATTTTCTTTAGTTGAAAACCGCTGTGTTACAGCCCCTTTAGCAGGCCAAGACCAATGTACCTTTCCTGAAACCAAACTGTTGGTATTACTAACTTTTTTACTGGCTTGTTTTTGAACATACTCTCGTTGTTTTGGCTGATCAAGCTCTTTTTTTAATTTTTTGTTATTTTTTTGTATTTCTTTTGTAGACTTTTTACTCGAATTCGTATATTTTTTCTGCTTTTTCGTTTTTATTGATGGTTTTTTAAACGAAATAACTTGACCTGGATGGATCATGTAAGGAGCTGGAATATCATTGTTTTTTGCCAACATGCGAAAATCTTGTTGGGCGCTGAAAGCGATTGAGTAAAGTGTATCGCCTTTTTTACAACATAACGATCGCCATTGATGTTCACTTTACTGGTATAAGGCTTAACAGAAGTATTTAAACTACTTACTGGAGCTGGCGCTTGACGAGAAGAGCAAGCACTGAGCAAAACACTTGTAAATAAAGTAACATAGAAAATGTACCGGCTATTCATAGTGTTTTGCTCCTTGTATTAATAATTGTGGTTTTTAACGCTTAACGTAGTAAAAAGTACGCTACCACCACTAAAATCACTAATCCCCAGCCAAGTGCTTCTACATATTGACGTAATTTTTGCTCCATTTTTACTCCTCCCCACTTCATTAGTGCTGAGACTAAAAAGAATCGTGCGCCACGCCCAACCGCTGAAGCTAATAGAAAAGGTAGGAAGGCCATTTGTAAAAGCCCCGCACCAATAGTAAATACCTTATAAGGTATTGGTGAGAAGCCAGCTAAAAACACCACCCACACACCATAATCTTTAAACCAACTTAGGGCAGTATTAAACTTTTCCTGCCAACCCATTTGCGCAATCAAAGGCTCGACAACAGGCTCAAATAACCAAAACCCTAATAAATAACCAAATACCCCACCAAGTACTGACGCAACCGTAGCAAAGGTAGCGTAACGCCATGCTTTACTCGGTTGTGCAAGCGACATAGGCGCAAGCATAACATCCGGTGGAATAGGAAAAATAACTGATTCAGCAAAACTCATCCCTGCTAAATAACGCTCTGCGTGGCGATGTTTCGCCCACACTAATGCCATATCATACAACTTGGTAAACAATTTCAAAGTGACTTCCTATTCAATATCGCCAGGAACCAAAGGTACAAACCTAACTGGCGCAATAACATGTTGAGTAAATTTTTCGCCTTCGCGCACAACCATAACCAGTTGTTGTTCTTCATTTCCTATTGGTGCAATCATCACCCCGCCATCACTGAGTTGCTCAAGTAATGCTTGCGGTACCTGCGATGCAGCAGCAGTGACAATAATGCCATCAAATGGGGCTTGCGATTGCCAACCTTGCCAGCCATCGCCGTGCTTCATAGACACATTATAAAGATCTAGATTATGTAAACGGCGCTTAGCTTGCCATTGTAACGCTTTAATTCGTTCCACCGAAAATACTTTTGTAAAGGTTTTAGCCAGTATCGCCGTTTGATAACCAGAACCAGTACCAATTTCGAGTACTTTTTCACGTACTCCCGCTAAACGCAGCAGCTCCGTCATCCTCGCAACGATATAAGGCTGCGAAATTGTTTGACCTTGGCCTATTGGTAATGCCGTATTTTGGTAGGCTTTGTGTTTAAGCACATCATCAATAAACAAATGCCGAGGAATGTCAGCAATGGCACTAAGTACCACACTATCTTCAACTCCTTCACGCTGTAATAATTCGGCCAGCGCGCGCGCACTGCGAGTATAATTAGCCAGCACCATTGATCTCCATTGTTTTCAGCCAATCACTTACCGCAGCTAAGCTGTCTTTAGCAGTCATATCGACACTTAATGGGGTTACTGAGGCATAACCATTATTAATTGCGAAAAAATCAGTGCCCTCACCAGCATCACTTTCAGCGCCCAAAACACCATACCAATAAATATCACGCCCCCAAGGATCTTGTTGTTTTGTCATGGTTTCGGCTTTGTGGCGAGCCCCTAGTCGGGTAACTTGCACGCCTTTAAGCTCTGCTAGCGGAATGTCTGGTACATTGATATTAATAATTTGATCTTTCGGTAATGGATGTGAAGTCAGCTCTTTAATAATACTGACTGTCACTGCCGCAGCCGTTTCAAAGTGTTCCCCTTCTTTAGAGCATAACGATACAGCCACGGCTGGTAGGCCTAAATGACGACCTTCTGTTGCTGCGGCAACAGTGCCTGAATATAACGTATCGTCACCTAAATTTGCGCCATGATTGATTCCCGCCACCACTAAATCAGGCTTTTCATTAAGTAACTCATTCACTCCTAAATGCACACAATCAGTTGGCGTGCCATTGACAGAAATAAATCCATTATCAAGTGTGGTTGCTCGCAGTGGATTCATAAGCGTCAGAGAATTGCTCGCACCACTACAATTGCGGTCAGGTGCAACCAAAGTAACATCAGCAATTTGCGTTAATGCTTGGTATAACACCGCAATCCCTTTTGCATTTACGCCATCATCATTACTTAACAATATTTTCATTTTCAGCGTCCTTTTCTTTATAAACACGGGGACTTGCATCGGTGTAATCCACCAGCTCACGTAACAGCGCCGTGGCAAAAGTACCTTTAGGTAAAGCAAAGCTTAATTTAATGGTGGTGTCATCAATCGTTGTAACGGTTAAATCTTGTGGTATCAAACGCAGCATTCTCCGCTCGTTTTTAAGCCCTAGCTCACCAAGTCCTTCACACCATTGTTTATAAGGTTCCAACCATATTTTTTCTTGCTCAGTGAGGCCTTTTTCACTTTTACCAACCAAAGGTGCAGACATCATAATATCGCCAGAGGCAAGCCGTGCGATATTCTCATCGCTAATTGCATCCTCAAAAAATGCATTACTACCACTGAGCATAAATACTTCACGGTGCATAGTTTTAGCTAAACCATGCTCAGCAACGCGCAAATTCACAATTTGATTAAATACATAAGAGCGTGCCGCAGAGATAATTAAACCGCGTAACTTTTTATCGCGAATACGCTCACCAGCAAACATTCGCTTGGCCATTTCAAGATTATGACCATCGTGACCAAAACGTTGCTCACCAAAGTAATTAGGTACACCTGCACGTACAGCATTAATTCTACAAAGGATATCTAACGGCTGTGTGACATTTCTAAGCGTAATAGTAAATTTATTTCCTTTGTGACAGCCCGTACGTAATTTACGGTTATGACGCTGCTGGGCAATAATAAATACGGAATCACTATTTAATTCGGTAAAATCAATGTCTTTTTTAATCGGCACTGGCACACTAAACCATTGGCTACAGACACCATGACGATCTTTCATTCCTGCGTAACTTACATCTCGTGGTGAAATCCCGGCTTTTTGGGCAAGTAATTTAGCAACATACTGGGTGTTTTCGCCCTTTTTTACCACTTGTAAACATACATGTTCCCCACTACCAGTAAACTCTATACCTAAGTCTTCATCGACCATAAAGTCTTCCGCTGTGGTTTTAAAGTCGGCCTTAGATAATGGCGCACCATATAAGTAATTTAACTCACTCATAGTGATTGATTACTTAGTAAACTTTTACTCATAATCACCACGGCATGACTTGATATACCTTCTTTACGGCCTTCAAAACCCAGTTTTTCAGTGGTGGTGGCTTTTACGTTTACTTGGCTAATTTCTGCATTCAAATCAGCCGCCAAGTTAGCACGCATCGCTTGAATGTGTGGCAGCATTTTAGGCGCTTGTGCCACAATCGTCACATCAGCATTGCCCAGCGTATAACCTTGCTGTTTGGCTAAATCAACAACATGACGCAATAAAATACGGCTGTCGATATTTTCATACTCACTGGCTGTATCTGGAAAATGTTTGCCAATATCGCCCATTGCCAATGCACCTAAAATAGCATCACATAACGCATGAATAGCCACATCACCATCGGAGTGGGCTAAAAAACCTTGTGGATAAGCAATTTTTTCACCACAAATGGTTAACGGGCCTTCGCCACCAAATTTATGAACATCAAAGCCGTGGCCAATTCTAATCATGGTGTATTCTCACTGTGTTGTTTTTGGAGTAAAAAGTTGGCTAAATCTAAATCTTCTGGGGTAGTTATTTTGATATTATCACTGCGTCCCGCAACGAGCTTTACAGGCTTATTTGCCCATTCGATTGCGGATGCTTCATCGGTGATCGTCACTTGCTGGGCAAGCGCACTTTGTAGGGCCTGCATTAAATCATGATACTTAAATAATTGCGGAGTCAACGCCTGCCATAAATCATCACGAGGTACGGTTTGCTTACTGTGTGTGCCACCACGTTTAATAGTGTCTTTCACTTTACTGGCTAAAATGCCACCTTCATCGGCATTTATACACTCAGTTAGTAAGCGCTCAATATCAGTAAGCATAACCAAGGGTCTTGCCGCATCATGCACTAACACCCAATCAGGTGGGTTAGCAGCTAACGCTAATAAACCGTTAAGCACTGAGTCGGCGCGCTCTTTGCCGCCGCTTACACGTATAATACGGGGATCAATAAGCCCAAGAGAATCAAAGTACGGATCATCATCACTCACCGCTACGACAATGCTACTCGCTTGTTTCAATTGTGCTAATTTAGCCAGTGTATGCTCAAGAATAGTTTTGCCTGCTAAACGTATATATTGCTTAGGCGCAGAATGTTGCATACGACTTCCCACACCGGCGGCTGGGACTATAATGGCAAGAGTATAATTAGTTTTCATTTAGTTGCTGTCCAGGTAAAACACGGATAAATGTTTCGCCAGGTTTGATCATCCCCAACTCATTGCGAGCGCGCTCCTCCACCCCTTCTTGACCTAATTTTAAATCTTCGATATCTGCTTTAAGCACTTTATTACGTTTTATCAGCTGGGCATTAGTATCTTGATGGGAGGTAACCGCCGCTTTTAAACGACTATAATCTTGTACCCCATTGTGGCCAAACCATAACCGGTATTGTACAAATAACGCTAAACACAGTAGCGCAAGTTGAAACAGTCGCATTAAACACTCCTTGATTTTACTCTACCAGTACAAATTTATAATGCACTTAAGGCAACTGGTATTAAATTTTTTTAACTCGAACATGAGGGCGTTTTAAATTACGCCAATTGATATTACCTGCTAACAGCATTTCTCTCAGAGATAAGGTTCGTGGTGTTGTACGTTTATCAAAAGACCACTGATGACCGCAACATGCAGCAGCCATTGTTGCTTTTGTAGGTTTTAATAACACTACAGACTGCCCCTCTAACGGCTGCCCTTGGTCATCAAACCAACCATGTTCATTACAATGAAGTTTATTGTCGCTTACTTGGTCGATGCTGTCTATTGCAACGCGGGTTTGATTTGCGCGATTAAGTAACAGCGGCACAATTAGACCCACTTTTTTATGTTGCTGGTAAAAATCATCATTACTTTTTTCATTTGGTGGCTGCAATTTTTGCTTATCAAGCCAACTACCATTATGGGGATCTAACTGAAAAGGAACCTGGCCATTAACTACAGCAGCTGCGGCACGCTCGATATAAAAAGGAAGGCTTTTTAATCGTTTGCGTAAGCGTTGCTCATTAGGTTCTGCAACTAACAAAGCAATTTCTCGCGCATAGAAGGCGTTACACAGCTGTGTATATAGCACACGCTGCGCATCAGATTGCCAAATATCGACTTGTTGAAAGGGGTCGCTTGCAGCCAACGATTACACTCAAAAACATCTAGTTGCTTGTTTTATAGCACAGTATTGGCTGCTTTTTAAGCTCTGTTACTTAACGCTAGCCTTTATACCTAATTTTGCATCACCCGTTGCTAAAAACTGCACTACTTCATTACGTTTTTTACCAAGCAATAAACTGCCATCAGCTAAAAACATAAAATTCTGCCAATTGCGTTTAAACACATCAAAACTGGTTTCAATGATATTGTCACGGGCCATACAAAAATAGATGGTGGTGTTTGCTTGCCAATCAAGGTGAGCTAGAATTTCAGTAGGTAATTGCTCTGCGCCTTCTTCCCACGCAGCTTCCCAAGGAACTATTTGCGAGAAATTATCATCATTGCCACACCAATCGGTTTTTTCAAAAAAATCAGGGTGATCATGTTCACGGCTTACCATAGTGCTCCATAGAACAGCTGCACGCTCATGGCTCATAGGTTTAATTAAAGCAAGATCTTGCTCTGATACGGGCGCATCTTGATGGCGAAAAACCCACGCTTTCTTGTAATCATCTAACGATATATAGTTCATAATATTGGCAAATTGGTTAGCATTAAAAGTGCAGCGCAAATTATACAAGAGATCAAAACATGACTACAGCAATAAAACCACTTTCCCTTAAATCAGGCATATACCAACATTACAAAGGCCCTAAATACAAAGTTTTGTACATTGCCACCCACAGCGAAACCGACGAACAGCTGGTAATTTATCAGGCCTTGTATGGTGAGTTTGGCATGTGGGCACGCCCATTAAGTATGTTTAAAGAAACGGTTGAAAAAGACGGCCACGTTATTCCTCGCTTTGCATACCTTGGAGAGGTCGAGTAACTATGGCATGATAGCCTTATTTATTACTGCTCAGACCAGACAGGTATTTACGTGCAATTTAATTCTACAGATAACTACATCGCAAGTAATTCGTTAAAACAAGCGGTTAATGCGGCTATTTTGCTTGAAAAGCCACTATTAATAAAAGGCGAACCCGGTACAGGTAAAACCATGCTAGCCGAAGAGTTAGCTAACAGCTTAGATACCCGCCTTATCCAGTGGCATATAAAATCAACCACTAAAGCACAGCAAGGCTTATACGAGTACGATGCAGTATCACGCCTGCGTGACAGTCAACTCGGTGATGAGCGCGTGCATGATATTGGTAACTACATAGTAAAAGGCAAACTTTGGCAGGCATTTACCTACGGCGAAGAGCACAATAAACGCCCGGTATTATTAATTGATGAAATAGATAAAGCCGACATCGAATTTCCAAACGACTTGCTACTAGAGCTGGATAAAATGGAGTTTCATGTTTATGAAACTGGCGAAAGAATTGTAGCTAAGCAGCGCCCTATTGTGATCATCACTTCAAATAATGAAAAAGAATTGCCCGATGCATTTTTACGCCGCTGTTTTTTCCATTATATTGATTTTCCATCGAGCGACGAGATGCAGCAAATTGTTGATGTTCACCACCCGAATGTAAAACAAGATTTAGTGCGCCAAGCGCTGGAAGTATTCTTTAACCTTCGTGACGTTAACGGCATCAAGAAAAAACCGTCCACCAGCGAGTTACTTGATTGGCTAAAACTGTTAATGGCTGAAGATATCGACGCAAAAACCCTACATGATAAAAGCCAAAAAGGTGGCCTAATGCCAATGTTTGGTGCGCTACTAAAAAATGAGCAAGATATCAGCTTAATTGAAAAACTAGCCTTTATGAGTCGTCGTTAAGATGTTGATTGCGTTTTTCTTCAAATTACGAGAGTACCGCTTACCTGTAAGCATGCGTGAGTTACTTGATTTAATCAACGCGCTGAAAAAAGGTGCGGTATTTGCTGATGTTGACGGGTTTTACTATTTGGCCCGCACTATCATGGTAAAAGACGAAACCCACTTTGACCGCTTTGACAAAGCCTTTGCTGATTACTTTAGCGGCATTGCCGATCTCGACTTACTAGAGAGCCTAAAACAGCAACATGACTTACCTCATGATTGGCTGCGCAAAGAGTTTGAAAAACACTTAAGCGATGAAGAAAAAGCACAACTTAAGGCCATGGGCGGCCTTGATGAGTTAATGAAAACCCTAAAAGAGCGCTTAGAAGAACAACAAAAGCGCCACGCAGGCGGTAATAAATGGGTGGGCACAGGCGGTACATCGCCCTTTGGTGCGTATGGTTATAACCCAGAAGGCGTACGGATTGGTCAGGACGGCAACCGTAACCGCCGCGCTGTAAAAGTGTGGGATAAACGCGAATATAAAAACCTCGATTCTGATCGTGAAATAGGTTCGCGCACCATAAAACTTGCGCTTAAAAAACTGCGTAAATTTGCCCGTACTGGCGCAAGTGACACCCTAGATTTAAACGAGACCATTCGCGCGACCGCCAAACAAGGCGGCATGCTTGATGTAAAAATGGCGCCAGAGCGCCATAACGCGGTAAAAGTGTTAATGCTGTTTGATATTGGCGGCTCAATGGATGATTACATTCACACTTGTGAAGAGCTCTTTAGCGCCGCCCACAGCGAGTTTAAACACTTAGAGTTTTACTACTTTCATAACTGCCTGTACGAACACGTTTGGCAAGACAACCAACGCCGCCACTCAAACATCATCGACACTATGACGCTGATCAACAAGTTCACCAGTGACTATAAAGTCATCTTTGTAGGCGATGCCACCATGGGCCCGTATGAAATTGCCTACCCCGGCGGCTCTGTAGAGCACTACAACGAAGAGCCCGGCAGCGCATGGCTTGCTCGTATCACCAATCACTTTGACAAAGTAGCGTGGCTCAACCCACAACCGGTTGAACACTGGCGCTATTATCAATCAATTGATTTTATAAAGCAGCTGATGGATAACCGTATGTACCCACTGAGCTTAGATGGCATAAGTAATGCAATTAAGGAATTAACATAAATGCGAGATTATAGGGGCTAGGTGCTAAAAATACCAACTTACAACTCAGCTATATGATTCAATGTTTCAGGGTGCGCTGCGGCCTTGCTCCCAGTTTTCAAGGGTTCTTGCTGAGGTATGTAACAGGCTTGCAAATACACCGCGTGACATATTAAACGTTTCGCGAATATTAATGATTTCATCGGGTGAAATGGCGGGGTTATTTGCGTCATTCATAGCATAAGTGAATAAGGTTAGCTTGCCTTGTGCATGCGCTTAAATGTACGCAAATTACGTGCACCTATCAAGTTAACACTATGACGCGATATAAAATCGCTGCTACGAGATGGGTGATATTTCGTAGGCGCGGGTTTACCCCGCGCAATTAAAATTTATTCACAAAGAGGTTATGAGGCGCTGCGCTTTTAGAGAAGTAATTGTAAAAATAGGGCTTTGGTAGTGGCTAGGTGCTGGGGTGTATTCGGAGTTCGTTGCTCGAAGCCCGCGGCATTTTTTTCTCATTTACGCTCATTCACTTCTCCTTGTGCAAAAAAGTCTTTAAGTGACGAAAGCCAGCCACGAGGTAAAGTCGCTACATGGCTTAGTAAAAATGAAAAACGCGAGATCTCTCTCGCGTTTTTATATTTCGTTTTAGTAATTTTGATAATTACTTATCTTGCTTTTGCTCATCGCGGCTGCGTTTTTTGTCACCTTTTTTATGACCTTTTTTACGCATGTGTTTTTTAATTTCTTCATACTTTTCACGTTGCTCGGCATTTAATACCTGCCAAACTTGATGTTGCGTTTTTAAGTTAATTAAAGCAAATTGCTCGCCTTTAGCTTGGCGCTTCGCTAATAACTCTTTGGCTGCGGCTTCATCAAATGACGGCATATCTAATAATGCTTTCATTTGGGCTTTATGTGCCTCACGTTCTTGCTTCATAGCCTCTTTATCAGTACCACGAAGTGCTTTAAATTGCGCTTTTTGCGCTTCAAAAATTGTTTTCAACTGAGTTTGTTGTTGCTCAGTCAAATCAAGCTTTTTAACGCCACGTTCAGACAATAAAAAACGCGCTTGTTTATGTTCAATAGAGTGGCCTTGTTTATGCTGCATGCCTTCTTTTGCTATTACAGCGCCAGTGCCTAAGGTTGCTGTCGCTAATCCACAAATTAATACTAATTTAGAAACTTTACTTGAAATAGTCATAATAATTACCTTTGGTTGGTTGCGAACTTACTGTGTATTCAGTTGTTATGTTCACTATAACGCCCCCAATGCAAAGCAACGCAAAGCAATGTAAAGGTTGTGTAAAGGTTCACTTTTAAGCACATTAAGGCGTAAAATAAAGTTATTCCAGCGTGGTTAAGGCGAGCAAATGAAATTATTAATGATTGATGATGATACCGGTTTATGTGAGTTACTTTCTGAGTATTTAACTGCGCAAGGGTTTCAAATTGAATGTGTACACGATGGCGAACAAGGTTTAAAGCAAGCGCTTGAGCATGAGTATGCACTAATTTTACTTGATGTGATGCTACCTAAACTGGATGGCTTTGAAGTACTTAAACAGCTAAGACAAAAAAAATTAACACCTGTGATTATGCTAACCGCCAAAGGTGAAGACTTTGACCGTATCTTTGGCCTTGAACTTGGCGCCGATGATTACATTCCTAAACCATTCAACCATCGTGAGTTATTCGCACGAGTTAAAGCAATTACGCGTCGTATTGAGCACATTACTAGCTTAACTAATCACAACTCAAATAAACTTAGTGTCAATAATATCGTTATTAACTTAGCAGCCCGCGAAGCATCGGTAGATGATCATCCATTGAGTCTAACTGGCACTGAATATGAAGTACTTGCTTTATTGGTTAAGCACGCTGGCGAAGTGGTGAGTAAAGAACAAATAAGTGAAGAAGTACTTGGAAGGCGTCTGGCTTCTTTTGACCGCTCTATAGATATGCATGTCAGTAATATTCGCAAAAAAATTGCCGAATTTAATAGTGCTGAACGTATTAAAACCATGCGAGGAACCGGCTATGTCTTTATCCAAGGAGAATAGCGCCCCCCGTTTAGCTTGGCTGAAACATCCGAAACACTTTTTATTTTTTAAAATTTTTGTGTGGTTTTGGCTGACAGTTATCGGCACGATCACTGCGTTAGTATTTTTAAGTAACATTGCAACCAATCAAGTGAGCAATGAAGATTTACATGGCCCTATGCTAAAAAACCTGCAATACACAGCAAAAAGCCTTGAACGTTCCGTAGTAAAGCATGAAAAACCCGTTGTTGAGATTTTAATGCACCCACGTTTAGCCAAACGTAAATTATTGTACTTAAATTCAGATCAACCTGAGCATTCATTGAGTAGTCGGACACCGCCAAATGAGATTGATCTAAGTCTAATTAATTTCACTAAAAGTATGCCGCCACAAGTTATTTTTACTGAGTATTACCAAGCATTTGGGCCAATAAAAATAGACCTTCCAGAAGGCACATTTTATTTATACGAAATCGACGAAAATCACCAAACGCCATTTATTGTGCGCTTGAAACTAATGCCGATTTGGTTAAAAGTGGTTATTGCACTTCTTGCTTCATTAATATTAAGTTTTATATTTAGTCGTAACCTAATTGCACCGATTAATCATTTAAAACAAGCCGCGATTAAACTGTCCAATGGTGATCTAAGCGCCCGCGCTAACATAGATCCAAACAGGCAAGATGAGTTAGGTGTGTTAGGTCGTGATTTTAATAGTATGGCGAGTCAGTTAGAGCAACTCATTAGCGCACAAAAACGCTTATTAGCTGATATATCTCACGAATTACGTTCACCGTTAACGCGTTTAAAAATGGCGACAGGCCTTGCGCAAATGCAAACCCCAGAAGAAAACCAAACTTACTTATTACGTATTGAAAAAGAAGCTAATCAACTTGATAAAATGATTGCCGATGTTTTGCAAGTATCGCGCCTTGAGGCGAAAAGCCAAGCACTGTCATTACATGAACAATCTTTACAAGTGATCATAGACCACGTGTTAAATGATGCTCAGTTTGAAGCGAAACAAAATAACAAACAACTGCTTATTCTAGGCCAGCTGAATGTTGATATTCGTTGCGATGAGAGCTTAATTGCCAGCGCATTAGAAAATGTATTACGTAATGCGATAAAGTATGCAGTGCATACAATTACCTTATCGATGAGTTTAAGTGATGCGATTTATATTGAGATCAGTGATGATGGTCCTGGCGTTGAGCCACAAAATTTAACTAAGCTATGTGAGCCGTTTTTTCGTCAATCAGATGCACGAGATAGAACCAGCGGTGGTACTGGGCTTGGTTTAGCAATCGCTAAAAACGCTATTGCCGCCCATGCTGGCAGCTTAACACTGCATAATAGTGAACCTAACGGGCTCTGCGTGCGCATTGCCTTACCGTTAAATAAACAAAAATAAGAATGCGCCCTATGTTTTACAGTACAGAGTCAGATTTACTCGCGCGACAGCCTGAAATATCGCAATTTTTTGCGCAACAGGTGAATAAAGCACTGCTGACGACGACAAATGGTGATTTATATTATGGTTATGCGATACCGGAACAGCCCAAAGCCGCTATAGTCATTAGCTCTGGGCGTATAGAAGGGTTAGATAAATACCAAGAGCTGATATGGGAGTTATTTAAAAATAATTACGCTGTATTTATTGTCGACCACCAAGGACAAGGGCGATCTTATCGGGCGCTTGCAAACCCGCATAAAGGCTTTGTGAATAAATTTACTGATTATGCAGATGATTTGGCACTATTTGACAGTCAAATTGTGAATACTCTTTACCAAGGTAAAAAGGTCATGCTCGGGCACTCAATGGGCGGAGCGATTGCAGTGGACTTTCTCACTCGATTTAAGCATAACTACAGTGGTGTTTTCCTGTCTGCCCCCATGTTTGATATTTACACCAAAGGCACACCAAAACCACTTGCTAAACTTGCCGCACGTACAGCGTGCTTATTAGGCTTTAACCAGTGTTATGCACTTGGTCAAACTGATTATCTAGCATACGATTTTCTGAATAATGATCTAACGAGTAGCGAGGTCCGCTATCAATTGTTTAGACAAACCTATCACAGCGACAGCATATTGCAATTAGGTGGCGTCACTTATGGCTGGTTAAATGCTGCGTTTGGCTTTATGGCGACTCTTGAGCAACAACAGCTAACGCTCCCCGTTTTTATTGCCAGTGCTGAAAACGATACGGTTGTCGATAACCAAGCTCAAATTGCGTTGGTGCATCGTCAAAACAATGCGGTTTTACAGACGTTTGCTGGTGCAAAACATGAGCTACTGTTTGAACAAGACACCATTCGCCAAGCCGTACTTAGCCGCTTTTATCAGTTTTGTGACTCACTAAATTGAGAGTTTGGCTGACTCAACGACATGGGATCTTGGTGGATCAAAATATCCATTTCACAATTAAACTCTTGTTGGATCATTGCCACCACTTCATCAGCAACGTAATGTGCACGGATCAAAGGCAGTTGATCTTCAAGTTCTAAATGCATTTGAATAAATTTAACTTTGCCGCCTTGCCGAGTACGTACGTCGTGTACGCCAAAAACATCGTTATGACTGTTGGCAATTGATACTATGCTGGCTTTTTCTTCATCTGGAAGTTCTTTATCCATCAAGTGATCAGCACTTTGTGTTGCTATATCCCAGCTGTTATAAAGAAGGTAGCCAGCAACGCCAATAGCAAAAATAGGGTCGGCGTAAAGCATGCCATTTTGTGCCAGTAATATTGCAATCAATACCGCGGCATTTAAAATTAAGTCACCTTTGTAGTGCACTGAGTCCGCTTTGATCGCGATAGATTCGGTATGCCTTATCACTTTGGTTTGTACATATACCACCACCAGCGTACAAGCAATGGCAAAAATACTGACCCACACACCCAGCATCGAATGGTTTAATACCACAGGGTTAAATAAGCGCTCAATACCATGAAACGCTAATAAACAACCTGAACCAGCAATAAAGGCTGCTTGACCTAACCCAGCTAATGCTTCAGCTTTACCGTGACCAAAGCGGTGATCGTCATCTGCAGGGCGCAGTGCATAACCTAACACTAAAAAACTCATCGCTGAGGCGGTAATATCCATCAAAGAGTCTGTAAGTGAGCCAAGCATGGATGCTGAGCCCGACGCAAGCCATGCCCAACATTTAGCCGCAATCATCAAGCTCACCATAACCATGGTAACAATACTGGCGGTTTTCACCCAAAACTCATAACTACGTTGATGCACGCTTTTGCCTATGTTTTAAACTGTTTGATTAAAATCAGTATATCATTTTTTTTCGCTGTTTCGTGTATACTCTCGAACGTCAAAATGTAGATCACCAATAAGGCTCGTTATGCTCGATATCGTTTTATACCAACCAGAAATTCCCCCTAACACAGGGAATATTATTCGTTTGTGCGCAAATACAGGTTTTGCTTTGCACCTCATCGAACCACTGGGCTTTGAGTGGGATGATAAGCGCGTCAAAAGAGCGGGCCTTGATTACCATGAATTTAGCCATGTGCAACGCCATGCTTCGTTCGAGGCGTACTTAGCAAAGTGCCAACCAAAGAAAGTATACGCGTGTACGACTAAAGGTAGTCAATTCCACCACCAAGCAAGCTATGAAGCGGGTGACTGTTTAGTATTTGGCCCAGAAACACGTGGCTTACCGGATGAATTAATTCAATCATTACCAAATGAGCAACGTGTGCGGATCCCAATGCAAGCCAATAGCAGAAGCATGAACTTATCCAATGCGGTTGCTGTGTTTGTTTATGAATCATGGCGTCAGTTAGGTTTCCCTAACGCTCAGTAAACACTGCAAATAAAGCGCCCATTAGGCGCTTTAGCTCCCCCTTTAAGGCTAAAATGCCACTGCACTTACTGTAATAAATTTCACGCTTGACGATTCGCAATTTATTTATTCATGCACTATTCTAAATAAGTTCTTTTTAAACTTATTCAATGGATTGCAATGCGGTTTATACTTAAAACATGCTGCTTTATCAGTATGTTCTTTTTTGTAAATGTAAACGCCAGTATGGTGGATGAAATAAACGCCAACGCGCTTTCTATACCTGCCATTAACGACTTTACCCAAAGCCCGACTAACACATTTTGGCTCGCAACTGAAAAAGGTTTATTTAGCTACGATTCTACGCACCTGTTTAGTAGTCACACACCGCCATTTTCAGCATTTGCAACGCTTAATGTTTTGCAGGTAGCCGCTTATAAATCATGGTTATTAGTTAATACAGAGCAAGGTTTAAGTTTAATAGATCTAATCAGCAATCAACTAATTCAACTAACCGACAGCCCATTAAAGCAACAGATCTTTACCACAGATCATGGCTTTTATTTTCTACATTTAGGTCAGATTTACACAATAAAAAACGAAAAGCTTCATTCTGCCTATGCTTTTTCTGAACAAATTGTTGAGCTTGCAGCTGGGTTTAACAACAGTTTATGGTTACATTCTGGCGGGAATGCGGCCAGTCGCTTTGATACAGCCAGCAACGCAATTATCTCTCGGCTCAGCGCACCGGCTGACATTACTCAGCTAAGCCCAAGTCAAACATCAACCGCACTCGTTATTAGCACCTCAAATGAACAACATTATCTATTTAATAACACCCACTCATTAGAAACAATAAAACTCAATCACACCAATGTGCAACACCTAAACTTCTTTCAAGACCACCTTTACTATTTACATAATAATCAAGCTTATAAATATGATTTAACAACCAAAAGCAGTAAGCCTTTATTTTATAATTCTCCGGCGCATTTTTTATCAATAAAACAAAACAATGAACAACTGTGGCTGCAAACCAACACTAAAAATTGGGTGAGGCTTTATGCAATGCAAATTATTGCAACGCCAATTACCGAGAGTCCAGCGCCAAGAATACAGCAATATTTCAAAATGCTGGCCCAAATAGATAACTTTTCTAAAGGTAAAAAAGTACTCAGTATTTATTATTTACACGAAGACAAGTGGGCAATAACAACCTCTAACGGGTTGTATTTATACAGTGCTCGCACCCAAGCATTTGATTTATTACTACCAGAGCAAGCAAATGTGCTGCACTTCACAGCACCGACAACGCTATGGATAGCAAGCAAAAAACAGTTAATCAATTATGATTTTGCAACTCAACAACATAATTTTTCGCTGCCAGTTAGTAACATAAATGCTTTCACCCCCCTCTCTGATACACAGTATTTAGCAAGTAATAACCAGCAGTTATTTTATATTAGCGATCAACAAGCAATTCCCTTAGCGCTAGACACCACACACCCCCTTGGCGAGATCAGAGATATTTTTTATCAGCGTAATTCATCAAGGCTTTGGCTTGCGACAAAAAACGGTTTATGGCAAACCCCCGTAGACTCAGCACTGACAACAAAAAGCGTACACTTTAATAAAGTCAGCATGTTTGACACTACTGCCATCTACGAAGCTCCACTTGATACACTCTGGATAGTCGATTCTCAAGCAATCAAACTCTACACTCCCAGTACTAATGTATGGGTTGAAAATGCGACCCACAGCATGGCTGCAAATATAGATGATTCAATTAGCCAGCAGCAATTGCCACAAGCTCAATTTACCGTAAGCTACCGCGATAAAATAATGCTGTTCGCGCCTCAAAATACCAGTATTCTTCTTGAAGTACATGCAACACAATCAATACCGCAAAATAATCTATTTTCAATCAGTCACCTAGCGTTACACTATCAAGAAAATGACCAACACTATTATCACTTAGCGACGAATGCGCTGAATGTGCAACAACCGCTAAAAGGTGTATCCGTTTGGTTCACCAGTGATAGTAATTTACCCATGCGACTGTCTTATCGACTCGATCCTAATGGACAGTGGCTGCCACTACCAAGCTCTCAATCTATGCTGTCGCTCACAGCTGATCAAAAAAATATTTACCTTGAAGTTAAAAACCTTAATCAAGTAAATAGCGAGCCATTAGTGTTACTAATAAAACAAACGGCTTTAACCCTACCTAACTGGTTTAATTATTTAATTTTAACGACTATTTTTATTATTTTATTACTACTTGTTATTTATAAACTAAAAAACGGTGCGAAACACAATTTAGCTAATGCATTAATGGCGCAATCTAAAGACGCTATTTGGATTGCCAACGAAGACTTTCAAATAACAGATATAAACCAAGCTTTTACAACCATTTGTGGATTCACCCTAGCTGATGTTGTCGGTAAAAAGCCAAAGGCATACACAGTCGAAGGCCGAGACAAAAAACTAGAAAGTCTTATTCGTAATGATTTGGAAACCGATGGCTATTGGTCAGGAGAAATCTGGAACTTGCGCAAAGACGGGCAACCTTATGCGTTAGACTTATCGATAACCAAAGTAAAAACCCCTAACCTGCGTAACAGTAGCGCGCATTATATTGGCTTATTCTCCGATGTAACTGCCCGGAAAAATAATGAACGGGCCATGCTAAAGCTCACCACCCGAGACTCTGTTACTGGGCTATCTAATCGTACTATTTTTATTGAATCTGTTAATAAAGCCATTGCCAGTTGTAATAATAACTTCCCTGATCTACTAATAATTTTTATCGATTTAGATAATTTCAATAAAATAAATGAGTCCCTCGGTCATGCAATTGGAGATGAACTATTAAAAGAGGTTGCAGGTAGACTCTCTCGCAATCTTGACTCTGGTTATACACTCGCCCGTTTAGGCGGTGATGAATTTGCTATTTTGGTGCCACCTTATTTATATTCAGGAATGACTATCTTTTTCGCGAAAAAGCTTGCCGATAAAATCCTGGCACAGTTTCAAACTCCGTTTATGCTTGATGGCATAGAGAGCTTTATTTCAGCTTGTTGCGGCATTGCTGTCTATCCCGAAAACGGCTATAGCAGTGAAGCACTTATGCGCTGCGCCAATAGCGCGCTTAACCACGCAAAAAAAATGGGTCATAACAATTATCAGTTTTTTGATAAATCTAAACACACCATAGACTCAAATGAGCTCAATAAAGAAAGTGCGCTATTTAGAGCCATTGAACATCAAGACTTTCAATTGTTTTATCAAGTAAAATATAATGCTGACAAAAATCAAATTCATGGCTTTGAGGCATTAGTTCGCTGGCCACAAGTTGACGGTAGCCTTATTAGTCCTAGCGAGTTCATACCGCTAGCAGAACAAAATGGGGCGATAATTCCATTAACATTATTACTAATGAAACAATTATTTAAACAGCTTGAATTATGGCGTAATCAACGAGTTAACTTTGGTAAAGTAGCAATTAATATTTCTGCATTACATTTTCAGCAAAGCAGCTTACTTGAAACACTTACCGAGTGCTTAACAAACTATGATGTACCGGCTCGCTGTGTAGAGTTAGAAATAACCGAAAGCGCCATGATGGATAACCCTGAGTTTGCCCAGCAACAAATGAATCGCTTAAAAGCGCTTGGCTTCACGATTGCCTTAGATGATTTTGGCACAGGACATTCATCACTTGGCTATTTAAAGCGCTTTCCTATCGATACCTTAAAAATTGACCGTTCTTTTATTAAAGATATTATTGATAGCGAACAAGACCGAAATATCACCGCGACGATTATACGCCTGGCTAAATATTTAAAAATCGATGTAGTTGCAGAAGGCGTTGAAACGAAAGAGCAAGCTTATATGCTGCATGTAATGGGTTGTAATACCATGCAAGGTTATTACTATAGCCGCCCGCTACATGCTGATAAGGTTGCGGCTTTTATTGAAAAAAATAATCAGCGAAAACACTCTAGTTTGGGCAATGACTAAACGTGAGTTGTTGTCAGCGTAATGATTAGCACAACGCTGACACTCATGCTTATTCTGATTTTTGCTCACGGCCTAATAACGCCATAGCCGCTTCTTTCACGTCTTTATTTTCATAAAGTACCTGATAGATTTGCTCTGTAATTGGCATTTCAATGCCTGTACGCTGAGCAAGTAAATACACCTCTTTGGTGTTGCGGTAACCTTCGACCACTTGACCAATTGACGCTATCGCCTGCTCAACCCCCTCACCTTTGCCTAGTGCTAAGCCAAAACGACGGTTACGGGACTGATTATCAGTACAAGTTAGGATCAAATCGCCTAACCCAGCCATGCCCATAAAGGTTTCAGATTTCGCGCCAAGTGCACAACCTAAACGGCATAATTCAGCTAAACCACGGGTGATAAGTGCTGTTCTAGCATTAGCACCAAAACCAAAGCCATCAGACATTCCCGCACCAATCGCGATCACATTTTTAACTGCACCACCAAGTTGAATGCCAATAAAATCATTATTGTTATAAACTCGGAATGAGCGGCCACAATGCAATAAATCAGCAAGCTGTTTTGCAAAGGTGGTTGATGTTGACGACACCGAAACAGCGGTAGGTAACCCCATTGCCATTTCTTTGGCAAAAGTCGGCCCAGAAACAACCGCCAATGGCACATCATCGCCTAGCTCTTGTTGGGCAACCTCTTGCAGTAACCGACCAGTATCGGGCTCTAACCCTTTGGTTGCCCACGCCACTTGCGCACCATCAAGTAATGAAGGCTTTATTTGCTGCAATGTGTCGCCAAATGCATGGCTTGGTACTACAACCAAAATAACTTGGCTTGTAGTAACAGCGGTGTGTAAATCGGCTTCTAAGTGTAAAGTATCAGGAAATGTGACATCGGGTAGGTAACGTTGATTTTTCCGCTCAGCTGCAAGCGTGGCAACGTCATCGCTATTGCGCCCCCAAAGTGTCACATGGTGACCATTTCGGGCTAAACAAATAGCAAGGGCGGTGCCATAAGACCCCGCCCCTAAAACTGTAACAGCTGAATTGGCTGTATTCATCAATTAAGCGTCTGCAGTTGCCTGTTCAGCTTGCGCTGCACGTTGCTGCATATATTGCGCGAATAACGCGTCAAAGTTAACAGGTGCAAGGTTAAGCTGCGGGAATGTACCACGGTTAACTAAGTTAGATACCGCCTCACGCGCATATGGGAAAAGTACATTTGGACAGAAAGCGCCTAGCATATGTGCAAGTTGTACTTCTTCAACTTCTGCGATAGTGAAAATACCCGCTTGCTGAATTTCACATAAAAACGCTGTTTCTTCACCGATAGAAGCAGTAACAGTGAGTGCTAATACAACTTCAAATACACCTTCGTCTAGTTTGTTAGAACGGGTATCAAGATCAAGTTTAACTTCAGGTGTCCACTCTTTTTGGAAAATAGCAGGAGAATTAGGCGTTTCAAAAGACACGTCTTTAGTGTAAATACGTTGAATAGTAAATTGTGGGCCTGTTTCTTCTTGTGCTGCTACGTTCTGATTTTCTTCGTTCATAATAATTCCTAACTTTTAATCGTTTTTATAATAAATATTTAAGCGTTCAACTTAGCATCAAGTTTACCTTGTGCTTCAATCGCCATCATGTCGTCACAACCGCCGATATGCTCATCATTAATAAAGATTTGCGGTACTGTGCTCGCCCCACCTGCTTTGGCGATCATTTCATCACGTAGCTCAGGCTGTACACCGATATCTATATTCTTATATTGCACACCTTTACTGGTTAACAATGCCAGTGCTCGTTGGCAAAAAGGACAATACGCTTTGGTGTAAAGAACAACATTACTCATAACAATTCCTCTAACGGCCTAACTAAGTAAATTAGCGACCTGTTGTCGTTGGTAGACCGGCACTTTGCCATGCCCCCATACCACCTGATAATACATATACTGATTCAAAACCAGCTTTATGCATGGCGGTTGCAATACCTGAGGCAGTCATGCCTGTGGTGCATACCAATATAATGGGTTTACTCTTAGACTTTTCAAGGCTTGAAAAGTCAGATTGTTTAGCTTTTTCAGGGCTAAGGTGCTCAGCGCCTGCAATACGACCATTATTAAATTCTTTTTGGGCACGTATATCTACAACTAGACCGTCTTCACGGTTAATTAATAACGTTAATTGTTGCGGATTTATTTGACGAATTGCTGAAAACTTACTTTTAAACCAACCGCCAACAATGAGTGCAACCAAAGCAACCCACACTAAACTTAATATCGGATGATTACCGACAAATTCAATATATTGATCCATGCGTCTTCCACTATGAAAATTGTCCCGCGCCTTTAGCGCTGGGGTTAAACGTAAGGGCAATGCCCTAGCCACGCAAGTATACGTGCTTGATTAGAAATTACCAGAGAGTGAAATATTTTAATATGCGCCTTTGATTGCTGATCATAACGATAAAACACGGTATGCTTAGCTTAAACAGGAGCTAATTTTCAGGAACCAAAATGACACAACATAAAAAACCTCTCGTATTAATGATTTTAGATGGTTGGGGATACCGTGAAGATGCACAAAGTAATGCAATTTTAGCGGCTAATACCCCAGTTTTAGATGAACTTTGGGCAACTCGCCCGCATACCCTAATTTCTGGGTCGGGTTTAGATGTTGGTCTTCCTGATGGGCAAATGGGGAACTCAGAAGTGGGCCACGTCAACCTCGGCGCAGGCCGTGTGGTTTATCAAGACTTTACTCGCATTACTAAAGCAATAAACGACGGTGAATTTGCCCACAACCCCGTGTTAGTCGAAAACATAGATAAAGCGGTCAATGCCGGTAAAGCCGTGCACTTAATGGGCTTGTTAAGTCCAGGCGGTGTTCATAGCCATGAAGATCATATTGTCGCTGCTATCGAGTTAGCAGCAGAACGCGGTGCTAAAGAAGTGTATTTTCATGCATTTTTAGATGGTCGAGATACCCCACCACGCAGCGCAAAAGCCTCAATTGAACGTGTTGAAGCTGTGTTTAGTAAACTAGCTTGCGGTCGTCTTGCATCTATTATTGGTCGCTACTACGCAATGGACCGTGATAATCGCTGGAATCGGGTTGAGCAAGCTTATGACCTAATGGTAAGTGGTATCGCACAGCATAGCTACGATAATGGTGTTGATGCATTAGCTGCGGCCTACGAACGCGATGAAAACGATGAATTTGTAGCAGCAACAGCGATTACAGATAACGACCAACAAGCGGCACAAATCAATGATGGTGACACGGTTATTTTCTTAAACTTTAGAGCTGACCGCGCCCGTGAAATGACCCGTGCATTTGTTGATGCAGACTTTGATGGCTTTGCGAAGAAAAAAGCCCCTCAGTTAAGCGGCTTTGTCATGTTAACCGAGTATGCAGCTGATATTGATGCACCTGCCGCTTTTTCTCCTGAGCCACTTAATAATGTACTTGGCGAATGGTTTGAAAAACACGGTAAAACGCAATTACGTATTTCTGAAACTGAAAAATACGCACACGTTACGTTCTTTTTTAGTGGTGGTCGTGAAGATGAATTTGAAGGCGAAACTCGCGAGCTTATCCCATCTCCGCAAGTTGCAACATACGACTTACAACCTGAAATGAACTCAGAAATGCTTACCGATAAACTGGTTGAAGCAATCAAGAGCGGTAAATACGACGCTATTATTTGTAACTACCCAAATGGTGACATGGTTGGTCACTCAGGTGTATTTGAAGCTGCTGTAAAAGCCTGTGAAGCAGTGGATCACTGTATTGGCCGTGTTGTCGCAGCTTTAGAAGAGTTTGGCGGTGAGGCACTTATTACTGCCGATCATGGTAATGCTGAGCAAATGGCAAACCCTGCCACAGGCCAAGCACATACCGCTCACACCAGTGAACCTGTGCCATTCATTTACGTTGGCCGTGATGCAACCCCAAGTGAAGGCAAAGCTTTAAGCGATGTTGCACCAACCATGTTGCATCTAATGGGTATGGAGCAGCCAAGTGAAATGACTGGCACACCGATCATGACTTTGAAGTAAACCATGAAAAAATGTGTTAAACAATTAATTGTTAGTACATTAATTATGTCTTCATTAGTGGTCGCTTCGGCTACCGCTAATGAAGATCGTACTAAAAAAGATCTCAGTGAAATTCAAAGTGCATTAAAGCAAAGTCAAGCAGAGTTGGCCGCCCAGCGTAAGGACATCGCTAAATCACAAAAAAGCCTACAGCAGCATGAACTCGATATCGCTAAAAACGCCAAAGCACTGAATATTGCAGAGCAGTCAATTCGCGATACCGAAAAACAACAAAAACAACAACAGCAACAAGCTGATGCGCTTGAGAAAAAGCGTAAAGAGCAACAGCAAGCACTTGCAGCACAAATTAAAAGTGCTTACATGTCCGGCGGGCACGACTATTCAAAAATGCTGCTGAATCAAGAAAATACGGCACAAGTTGAGCGCACATTAAGTTATTACAACTACCTTAACAAAGCCCGTATCGAACAAATTGAAGAATTAAAAGCCCTACTGCTCGAAATCGAAGTGGTACAAGCTGAACTGGAAAAAACTAAACTCCATTTAACTGCCTTACATAAAGAGCAAGCCAATCGTCATCAAGCATTAGTTGCAGCACAACAGCAGCGTAAAGCAAATATCAATGAACTAAAAACCAAACTTAGCTCTACAAAAAACGAGATTGATTACCTAAAAGAAAACGAAAAAACCTTAGTCACAACCCTGCAAGAGCTTGAAAAAGAAAAAACGCAAAAGGTTGAACTGCTCGGCTTAGCGAAAAGCAAAGGAAAACTAGACTGGCCAACAAAAGGGAAAATAGAACATAGTTTTGGACAACGCAAACACGGTGGAATTGACTGGAAAGGCGTGTTAATTGGCGCACGAGAAGGCAGTAACGTGCAAAGCGTTCACAACGGTCAAGTAGTATTTGCTGATTGGCTAAAAGGCTATGGCTGGGTAATTGTACTGGACCATGGCGACGGTTTTATGAGTTTATACGGTCATACGCAAACCCTGTTAAAAGACGTTGGCGATATGGTTCGTAAAGGTGACATCATCGCCTTAGTGGGACAAAGCGGCGGACAAGCAAATTCTGGTCTATACTTTGAAATACGCCACAAAGGACGCGCAGTAAACCCTGTAAAATGGTGCAGACGCATTTAAGTGATTAAACAGCTGCACCCCGTTGGGAGCAGCTGATGCCACATACACAATACAAAATAAAACCGTTACAGCATTATGCTATAACGCGTGCCTATATCTGTTATCTGCTATTAATTAGTGTTTTCTTGTGCCTGAGTTTTAATAGCTTTGCCCTTACCAATGTAGGTGATTTAAAAAGCCAACAAAAAAGCGAAATCCTATTTAATATCCACGCCTATTATGTTGAAGATTTAGCACTGCAACAAAGCTTCGAAAGCAACCAACAATTTGAAGCCTTACTAGCGCAACTCGATCCGTACTCTAAATACCTTAATGAACAAGAGTTAGAAGCGCTATTTAGTAGCACTAACGGGCGCTACACAGGGCTTGGTATAGAGGTAAAACAACAAGATCAAAAAATTGTTATTATCAACACCATTAACAACTCCCCTGCAGCCCTCGCTGGCATACAAAAAAATGATGTGGTACTTGCTATCAATCAACAACCGATAGTTAATAAAAACATTGACCAAGTTGCACAAATGATTAAAAGCAGCGACACCGCATCAGTCATCTTAACAATTGAGCGAGCGATGCAAGCAATGGATTTTGATATTATTCGCTCTGAAATTAACATAGAGAGCGTAACCAGTTCTTTATCAAGCTTTGGAATAGGCTACTTAGCAATTAATAGCTTTAGTAATCACACCTTACACGATGTAGCACGGCATATAACCGTGCTACAAAGTAATTATGGCTCAGCCCTTTCGGGGTTAGTGATCGACTTACGCGACAACCCAGGCGGCACATTACAAAGTGCCGTAGCAGTCTCGGATCTGTTCTTACAAAGCGGTACCATAGTCACCACCAAAGGACGCTTTTATGATGCAAATCAACATTATCGCGCCAAGAAAGGGGATATCCTCAATGGTGCCCCCATTGCGGTGCTGATCAATGAAAACTCAGCCTCAGCAGCAGAAATCTTAGCCGCGGCATTAAAAGACAATCACCGTGCTACGTTAATCGGTAGCCAGTCTTTTGGTAAAGGTTCTGTACAGTCGCTGATCCCACTTGGTAATGGTAATACAGCCCTAAAACTAACCACCGCAAGATACTTCACTCCGTCAGGGCAATCAATTGATGGTGTTGGCGTGACCCCCGACGTGGCGATTAATCAATCAGGTCTTTCACAAATAGATAAAGTAGTTATAATAAAAAATGAACAAGGAAGCGACGATCCGTTATGGCAAAATTCAGACGTAACCGATCCTCTGTTATTAAAGGCGCAGCAGCTATTAACGATGAAATAAGTGTTGTAGCTCATAAAAAAGATAATAAAAATTATAAACGTGAAAAAACTAGCTTGGCTATTATTGGCTATTTGCAGCTTACCCGCTGTTGCGGCAGGTAAACAAATAGCCATCGTGATTGATGATATTGGTAATCATCAACGCGACCTCGAAACCTTAAATTTACCAGGTAAAATATCGTTTTCGATTTTGCCTCATACCCCCTATTCACAAATTTTTGCTCGCTTGGCCAGTCAATCAGATAAAGAATTACTGCTGCATATTCCTATGCAAGCATTGGATAACAGTAAAGCACTTGGCCCAGGCGCACTCACCAGCGATATGAGCAAAGAACAATTACAGCATACACTCGGTAATGCCCTTGCCACACTGCCACAAGTTAAAGGCGTGAATAACCACATGGGCTCAGCACTTACTCAAGAAAGCCAGCCCATGAAATGGACCATGGAAGTGCTAAAGAAGCGCAACCTGTACTTTTTAGATAGCCGCACGACCGGCTTAAGCCAAGCGCAAAACGTCGCTAATTTATATGGTGTGGAAAATGTTGGCCGTCACGTGTTTCTTGACAATATTATTAGTGAACAACAATTACAATTTCGTCTCAACGAACTAAAGTATAAAGCCGAGCATTATAGCTTCGCCATCGCAATTGCCCATCCTTACCCTGAAACTATCGAGTTTTTACAGCGCAAACTCCCCGAACTGGAACAACAAGGCTTTGAACTCGTGCCGCTATCACAGCTAGTAGAGCGTAAATATATACAACTCGCGCAGGCCGAGAGTAAAGGAGTGAGTGCGAGATAAAAGCGGTCAGCGGTCAGCGGTCAGCGGTCAGCGGTCAGCGGTCAGCGGTCAGCGGTCAGCGGTCAGCGGTCAGCGGTCCGGTCGGTCAGCGGTCAGCGGTCAGCGGTCAGCGGTCAGCGGTCAGCGGTCAGCGGTCAGCGGTCAGCGGTCAGCGGTCAGCGGTCAGCGGTCAGCGGTCAGCGGTCAGCGGTCAGCGGTCAGCGGTCAGCGGTCAGCGGTCAAATTTTAAGTTGAAAGCTACAAATTGCAAGGGAAAAGGTATTTTAGATTTTAGATTTTAGATTTTAGGTTTTAGATTTTAGATTTTAGATTTTAGATTTTAGAAAACAGAATAGTCCATCGTTAAATTAGCCACGTAGGTTGTGGTTGAGAGCAACGAAACCCAACGATGTAAGAATAAAATTGAGTAACGGTGTAGAGCTGTGAGAAGCAAACGGTCGATCAAACTCATTTTTGGTACATAAACGCGTTATAGACGAAGGACAGCTGTGTGCCATTTGCAGACGGTCAGGAGTTATAATGTCTGAAGTAAAGATTTGCCGTAAGCAACTTGCTTAACAGCCACATCGACAGACGAAGTAAACGGGTTTGTTTATTGACTTTGAATTGACCGTCAATTTAAAAAACGGTCAAAAAGAATACTAGTGCCTATTGACAGAGTTAAGGCTCATATGTGTTATACGGCTATTTACCACCAGCTATATCAACAAATGTACCTGTAATAAATGATGCTTCATTTGATAGAAGAAATGCAATAGAAGAAGCAACTTCATCAGGTGTACCACCTCGTTGTAAAGGTATTAATGATTTAACGCGCTCAACTCTATTGGGTTCCCCGCCATCGCCATGCATCTCAGTATAAATAAAGCCTGGACGTACACAGTTTACACGTATGTTTTGATTAGCAACTTCAAGCGACAAACCAATTGTTAATGTATCTATAGCTCCTTTTGAGGAGGCATAATCAACATATTCACCCGCAGATCCTAACCTTGATGCAGCCGAAGATACATTAACAATTGCACCACCATTTTTCATTCTATTGATTGCTTCACGTGAACACAAAAAATAACTTGTGACATTTGTCGTTAGCACTTTATTAATTCTTTCAGCTGTCATTTCTGACACTCGCATTTGCGGTAACAATATACCAGCGTTATTTACTAAGTGAGTAATTTGACCTAATGATTTATCAATAGTATTAAATAGACGGATTACATCATCTTCTTTTGAAACATCCGCTTGTACAGCTATTGCTGTACCACCACCTTTTTCAATGTCCGAAACAACCTTAGCTGCCTCAATTTTATTAGAAATATAATTAACGCAAACAGCATAATTCTGTTTTGCTAAATATTTAGAGGTTGCAGCACCGATCCCTCGACTTCCGCCTGTCACTAATACTATCGGATTCATCGAAACTCCATTTGCCGTATAAAAGCGTATTACTGAGAATTCCCGTTAACACTCAATGTGTCGATTTCCAGAATTATCAAAATACGATTTTACTAATTTAATTATTAATAACTTACACATAGCCTAAAGGAATTACAATTGTTTAGACTCTCCTATAACCGAGAATTGATTATTTATTCATTAACACTTTGAATGCCTGCTTTGCTCAAAGCAGCCATTAGAGTATTTACCCTAACTTGTTTTGGGGCAGAAACGAGTTACGTCTGAAGGCCTGATTTTGGCACTGAGCCGTACTTCGGTAGAGGGCTGACTTTAGACAGCCGATAATGCAAAATACTGGCGCTAATTGGTTGGGTACTTTTCGTTGGGTTTCGCTGCGCTCAAACCAACCTACGTTGATAATTATAAAGCGCAGCGCCTCTAAACCTCTTTGTGAATAAATTACTTTAAGCTCTTTTCTATAATGTTTCGCAACAGGGAAAGAAAATAACGGTGGCCACGTTTGCCACTTAAAACTTTCTCGTGCTTATGACTTATCGCTTAAAACTTATAACTTCCCTTAAAGCAAAAAGCCCCGCATTTTCATGCAGGGCTTTAATAATTTTACAAAGCTGATATTAGCTCATTGCTGTTTGTAGCTTTTTCATCGCTGTTTTCTCAAGCTGACGAACACGCTCTGCTGATACGCTGTATTTTTCAGCAAGCTCTTGCAGTGTTGCTTTTTCATCAGACAACCAACGAGCGCTAACAATATCTTGTGAACGTTCGTCTAAGGTTTTTAAAGCACTAAATAAACGTGTATGCGACTGTTCTTGCCACTGCTGTTGCTCAACTTCCTCAGCAAGGTCGTTGCTGCCATCTGTTAAGTATTGCACTGGTGAATAAGTGCTTGTTGGCGCGTCATCGCTGTCGTCACCGGTTAAATCAAAGCCCATGTCTTGGCCGCTCATGCGCGATTCCATTTCACGTACTTCTTTTTCACTTACACCTAGCTCGTTCGCTACCGTAGCAACTTCAGCCTGGTTAAACCAACCTAAACGTTTTTTGTTCTTACGAAGATTAAAGAACAGTTTACGCTGCGCTTTAGTGGTCGCAACTTTTACGATACGCCAGTTTTTCAGCACGAATTCGTGAATTTCAGCTTTTATCCAGTGCACTGCAAATGAAACCAAACGTACGCCCACTGACGGGTCGAAACGCTTTACAGCTTTCATCAGGCCAATGTTACCTTCTTGGATCAAGTCTGCTTGTGGCAAACCGTAGCCTGAATAACCTTTAGCTATATGTGCCACAAAACGAAGGTGAGACATGATGAGTTGCTTTGCAGCGTTAAGATCGCCATCTTCCTGTAAGCGAGTCGCCAACTCTTTTTCTTGCTCAGCATCTAGCATAGGTATAGTGCTTACCGCTTGAAGGTAGCCGTCCATACTTGCGCTTTGCTGTCCAACTGTGAGTGCCATTGCGTATAAATCTTTACTCATTTTTCACCTCGGTGATAAATATTTGAAACCATCTTAGCACTCTTTGACCTAGAGTGCTAACTTCAACTTAAAACTTTTTTTAGATTGAAGCAAGTGGTTTTTTCGTGTTTTTTTATTCTACTTTAAATGCCTGAATAAGCGATGAATTCTAGCTTTGCGGTCAATTGGTTATAAGAAGGTGATTCCCCATAACCAACTGAATCAATGATTATAATCAACAATTGTTACACTTTATCGGGTTCAATTTCTTTAATATAACGATTAACTGATAAATATGAACCTATAAACCCTAAGCTGGTCGCCAATAGTACTAAAGCACCAAATTCAGCAATACTCAAACCAATTAAATTAAAACTGGTTTGATATACGCCAGCAACTTCTGATACTGCTGAACCGAGCCACCACATCATTAAAGCGACACATATAAATGCAAACAAACCACCTATAATACCATACCAAATACCCGTCCATAAAAATGGCGCATGGATAAAGGTATTAGTCGCCCCTACTAACTTCATCACCTGGATCTCTTCTTTTTTATCCATGATTGATAAACGGATCGTATTACCAATAATTAAAGTAACCGATGTTAATAATAATAAGGCAATAGTAATGACGCTTTCTTTTAATAAACTTAACAATGCGTTTAAGCGCTCCAGCCACGCAATATCTAACTTACCAAAATCAACCTCTCGCTCTGCTTCAAGCTTTTTTAATAACGTTTGCGCTGCGTTTGGCTGACGATGGCGTGAAGTGGGTGTCACAATAACTACATCAGGTAAAGGGTTAGCGTCTAAATACTCAAGTGCTTGGCCAAAACCAGACACTTCTTTGAATTCAATGAGTGCTTTTTGCTTTGAGATAAAGGTGACATTGTCTATTTCAGGATAGAGCGCTAATCGCTTTACTAGCGTTTGCGTTTCTTGTTCACTCATGGACTCTTTAACAAATAATGAGATCTCTGCCGCTTCTTCAAAACCACTACTTACTTGCTGGACATTTTTAACGACTAAATACAAGGTTGCGGGTAATGTTAAACTCAAGCCTAGCACAGCAATGGTCATCATTGATGCCATCGGCGTACGCCACATTTCACCTAAACTATGTATACCTTGGCGAAAGATGTTCAACACAAAGAAATAGCAGGCTGCAAATAATGATTTTTTAACACGCTCATTTTGGCTTTTTCGACCTTTAAATAACAAGCTCATAGTGTTGCCTCTGCCAAAGGATCTTGGCTCATACGGCCATCCTTTAGTGTTAAACTGCGGTATTTCATTCGCGAGATCAGCCCTAAATCATGAGTCGCAATAAGCACTGTCGTACCATGTTTATTAAAGTCTTCAAACAAGCGTAATATATCCATTGATAACTCAGGATCTAAGTTACCTGTAGGCTCATCGGCAAGTAATAATGGTGGAGAGTTTACAATTGCACGGGCAATCCCCACACGTTGCTGTTCACCGCCAGAGAGTGTTGATGGATGGCATTTAACTTTGTCTAGCAAGCCGACTTTATCGAGCGCACCATGAACACGCTTTGCAATTTGTTTATGATGCGTACCTTCGATGATCAAGGGCAGAGCAACATTATCAAAAATAGTATGGCGCTCTAATAAGCGATGGTTTTGGAAGATGATCCCAATATCACGTCGGACATAAGGAATTTGCCGAGATTTAACCGCGTTTAAATCAACACCATTAATAAAAACATGCCCCGCAGAAGGACGCTCCATTAAACTAATAAGTTTAAGTAAGGTACTTTTACCTGCGCCACTATGGCCGGTTAAAAATGCCAGTTCACCGGGTTTAACATGGAAACTAACTTTTTCCAGCGCTCGATGACCACCGGGATATGTTTTACTGACTTGCTGAAAATTTATCATTTTAGTTATCAATCATCCGCAGCTAAAAAGGGAGCAAGCTCCCTTTTGAAAATTAAACTTCGTCCTCATCTTGGCTAAATAGCGCATCAATGAAGTCATTGCTATTAAATGCGCGTAAATCTTCAATGCCTTCACCCACACCAATATAGCGGATCGGAATATTAAACTTATCTGCCACAGCGAAGATAACTCCACCTTTAGCTGTACCGTCTAACTTAGATAAAGTGATCCCGGTAAGACCCACGCATTGATTAAATAAATTAACTTGGCTAATGGCATTTTGTCCGGTGCCCGCATCGATAGTTAACATTACTTCATGTGGTGCATCGGCATCAATTTTCTTCATTACGCGAGCTATTTTTTCAAGCTCTTGCATTAGGTTATCTTTATTTTGCAAGCGCCCAGCTGTATCGGCAATTAATACATCTACATTTCGAGCTTTTGCAGCTTGAAATGCGTCAAAGACCACTGAAGCACTGTCTGCCCCCGTGTGTTGTGCAATTACAGGGATTTGATTACGCTCACCCCACACTTGTAATTGCTCAACAGCTGCAGCTCGGAAGGTATCACCCGCAGCAAGCATTACTGATTTACCTTGATCTTGAAATTGCTTAGCAAGTTTACCAATAGTGGTCGTTTTACCCACTCCGTTAACCCCTACCATCAATATCACAAAAGGCTTTTTATCAGCAGGAATTTCTAATGGTTGCTCTGCCGTTTTAAGCATAGCCGCCATTTCTTGCTTCATTAACTCATACAGCGCATCACCATCTTTTAATTGCTTGCGATTGGCAGCATCAGTCAGACGGTCAATCAGCTTCATGGTGGTATCAACACCTAAGTCGGCTGTTAATAGCTGGGTTTCAAGATCTTCAAATAATTCATCATCAATTTTCTTACCACTAAAAATCGATGCAAAACCAGAACCTAAATTTACTTTGGTTTTCAGTAAACCTTTTTTAAGGCGTGCGAAAAACCCTTCTTTTTTAGGCTTTTCTGCCTGTTTAGCTTCATCTTTGGCAAGCTCTGCAGTTAAGCGTTCTTGCTCTACACGTTCAACTTCTGCTTGCTCTGCTGCAATACGTGCTTGTTCTACACGCTCAGCCTCAGCTTGCTCTGCTGCAATGCGTTCTTGTTCTACACGTTTAGCCTCTGCTTTTTCTGCAGCGATACGCTCTTGCTCTACACGTTCAGCCTCTGCTTTCTCTGCAGCGATACGCTCTTGCTCTACACGTTCAGCCTCTGCTTTCTCTGCAGCGATACGCTCTTGCTCTACACGTTCAGCCTCTGCTTTCTCTGCGGCAATACGTTCTTGCTCTACACGTTCAGCCTCTGCTTTTTCTGCAGCGATACGCTCTTGCTCTACACGTTCAGCCTCTGCTTTCTCTGCAGCGATACGTTCTTGCTCTACACGTTCAACCTCTGCTTTCTCTGCAGCAATGCGCTCTTGCTCTACACGTTCAGCCTTTTCAGTCGCAATGCGTTGTTGTTCTAATTCAGCATCATGTTGCGCTTGCTCTGCAGCTTTGCGCTCAAGTTCCAAACGCATTGCTTCTTCTTGCTGTGCTAAGCGCTCAGCTTGCTCACGACGAAGTTGCTCAGCCTGCTCTGCTGCGAGTAGCTGCTCTTGCTCTAAACGCTCAGCTTCTGCCTTTTCTGTAGCAATGCGCTGTTGCTCTGCACGTTCGGCTTCTGCCTTTTCTGCTGCAATGCGTTCAGCTTCACGTTGCGCTTGCTCAGCAGCTTGTCGTTCTTGCTCTAACAACATAGCTTCTTGTTGCTCAGCTAAACGAGCTGCTTCGTCACGACGTTGTTGCTCTGCTTTTTCAGCTGCGGCTAATTCAGCATTTGCAATTGCAACACGCTCGGCTTCCGCCTTTTCTGCTGCAATGCGTTCTGCTTCACGTTGCGCTTGCTCTTCAGCAAGTTGCTGTTGCTCTAAACGCTCTGCTTCTGCTTGTTCTGCAGCAAGTCGCTCTTGCTCTAAACCCTCAGCTTCAGCTTGTTGGTTATTGACCTCTTCGGTGTTTTGCTCTGTTTGTTGATTTTTATCTGACTTACCAAAGCCGAACCAAGACAGGAATTTACTTTTTTTTGCCATACTTGCTAATAACCACTTATAAAAATCTGATAAACTAACGGAAATAATGTGTGAATTTGCAGCCTGAATTAAAACTTAGCCGTAATAATCACACCATATTGTCTAAGATGCTCATAGTAACACTTTTAGTGCAGTTGAAAAATGACCTGCTGCTTTATGTGTACAATATTATCTGAGCTAGATTCTAGATACCATTTTTTAGTGAGCTAAATGAGAAATAAATCACCACAAAAACAAATGAGTAATAAAACTAATGATGGCGTTATTAGGATCATTAGTGGGCAATTTCGTGGCCGAAAACTACCTGTAAAAGATGTGCAAGGCTTGCGCCCAACCACAGACCGCATCAAAGAAACGGTCTTTAACTGGTTAATGCAAGATACACGTGATGCCAAAGTACTCGATTGTTTTGCAGGATCGGGCGGATTAGGGTTTGAAGCATTATCTCGCTTTGCTCAATCGGCCTGCTTTTTAGAAATGGACAAACTCGCTGCGACGCAACTAAAAGCCAATATAGAAACGTTAAAGCTCACTAATGCAGAAGTTGTGTGTACTGACAGTTTACAATTTTTAAGTAAAAATCCACATCAGCAACAATTTAATTTAGTGTTTATTGACCCACCATTTCGTCAAGGTCTGGCACAACAATGCTGTGATTTACTCACACATAATGCTTGGTTAGATAAAAATGCTCTTATTTACGTCGAAGTAGAAAGCGACATGCCAGCATTACACACACCAAGCAATTGGCTGTTACTAAAAGAAAAAGTAGCTGGGCAAGTACTTTCCCGCCTCTATGAATTACAGTGAAATTAGTAACATACAAATATTTTAGGGTTCCTATAAGAACAGACTTATATTTATCCTTTACATGTGGTGTAGCTTCGGATTACAATACTGCACCATTTTTGAACCACTTGATCATTGTTTGATCAACTTGAGCAACGCTCATTATTTAGGTAGGTGAATTTTTAATGCCAGTAATTAAAGTAAGAGAGAACGAACCGTTTGACGTAGCACTTCGTCGCTTCAAGCGTTCATGTGAAAAAGCAGGTATCCTTTCAGAAGTTCGTCGTCGCGAGCACTATGAAAAGCCAACAGCTGAGCGTAAGCGTAAAAAAGCTGCAGCGGTTAAGCGTCACATGAAGAAGCTTTCTCGCGATAACGCACGTCGCGTTAAATTATATTGATCAGTATTGGTCTTGTATAAATGAGCCTTTTAATAAAGCTAAAAGATGCGCAAAAAGATGCGATGAAAGCGAAAGACAAACAACGTCTTAATCCAATTCGCATGGTACTTGCTGCAATCAAGCAGCGTGAAATTGACGAGCAAATAACACTTGATGATGACGGTATTACCGCAGTATTAGTGAAGCTTGTTAAACAACGCCGTGATTCTTACACTCAGTACAAAGATGCTGGCCGTGAAGATTTAGCCGAAATTGAAGCCAATGAAATAGCAGCACTTGAAGAATTTTTACCTCAACAACTGAGTGAAGATGAAATCATTGCTCTCATTGATGCGGCTATTGCTGATACAAACGCAGCCGGTATGCAAGACATGGGTAAAGTAATGGGTATAATCAAAAGCAAAGCTGAAGGTCGCGCCGATTTAGGCAAAATTTCAGGTTTAATTAAGCAACGATTAACAGCCTAATACTCCCACATACAGATGTATGATTAAGCAAACCGAGCCATGTGCTCGGTTTCTTCGTTTTTAGCTTTAATAAAAATAGCATTTGTGTTCAAATCTAAATTTGTAGAACTAATACCAATCGTGTTAAGTTACTGACCATTTATAGCGACAGATAAATGGAGTGATAACAAGGCATAAATTTTGAAATGTAGTTGTTCTACATGAAAAATTTATAACGCAGTTAGCGCTTTATTTAGCCCGCTAGAATGGTTAAATATTTAAGTCGATTGGTATAAACCATTTTTCTATTTATCTCAGGACTAGACTTTACCAATGGCTGGAAAGATCCCACGTAATTTTATAGACGACTTACTTGCCAGAACCGATATTGTTGAGCTAATAGACTCCAAAATTGGCTTAAAAAAAGCGGGCAAAGATTACCAAGCCTGCTGCCCTTTTCATAACGAAAAATCACCATCATTTACTGTATCTCAAGACAAACAGTTTTATCATTGCTTTGGCTGTGGTGCCAATGGCAACGCTATTTCATTTGTAATGGAATACGACAAACTTGAGTTTGTTGACGCAATTGAAGAACTTGCCAGCCTCATGAATCTTGATGTGCCGCGCGAGCAAGGCACAAGCAGTGGCCCAGAGCGTACAGCAGAGCAAAAGCGCTCTGATTACGATTTGATGCTGCATGCTGCACGTTTTTATCAACATCAGTTAAAGCATCATGCTAATTCAGCCACCGTCATAAACTATGTAAAAGGCCGGGGATTAAGCGGTGAAACCGTTAAAAAGTTTATGATTGGCTATGCTCCCAGCGAGTGGGAGGGCCTATGCCAACAATTAGGTCGTAATAAAGAACAAAAAGAGCAACTCGTTGAACTAAAGTTGGCGTCAGAGAAAACCCCTGGGCGGCAGTTCGACTTTTTCCGTGATCGATTAATGTTCCCTATTCGTGATAAGCGAGGTCGTGTTATCGCCTTTGGTGGTCGTGTAATGCAAGCTGACCAAGGCCCAAAATATTTAAACTCGCCGGAAACCCGAATTTTCCATAAGGGCTTTGAACTGTATGGTTTATACGAGGCTAAACAAGCCCATAAAAAACTAGACCATATCCTTATTGTAGAAGGTTATATGGACGTAGTGGCGCTCAGTGAGCAAGGTATAGAATACGCAGTAGCAGCACTAGGAACAGCCACCACAGCCGAGCACATGCATACGCTATTTAGAACCACAGACCGTGTAATTTGCTGTTACGATGGCGACCGTGCCGGGCGTGATGCAGCATGGCGAGCACTTGAAAATGCCCTACCTTACCTAAATGACGGTAAAGCATTACAATTTGTATTTTTACCCGATGGCGAAGACCCTGATTCTCTAGTACAAAAAGAAGGTAAAGACGCGTTTGAACAGCGTTTATCGCAAGCTGATAACTTTACCAAAGTGCTGTTTAATAAACTCAGCCAAGAAATTGACTTAACGACCGACGCAGGAAAAGCAAAGTTACTCAGCGCGGTATTACCGTTAGTTGAAAAAATCCCTAGCGAGTTTTATCAAGAGAACCTACTAGAGCATTTAGGACGCTTAATTGGTCGCACTAAAGAGCAACTCAATAATCGCTTGAAAACGCCCAAACAACAGCATGCTATTGAGCGAAAATTTAAAATTACACCTATGCGCCGTGCCATTGGCCTGTTGATCCAACATCCGCAACTCGCTCACGCAGTACCTTACTTACCTGATTTAGCACAAATGAACATTGCTGGTATCGCGTTACTAATTAAGTTACAGCATTACGCATTACAAAAATCACCGATAACCACCGCGCAATTACTTGAATCATTTCGCGAAACACCTGAATATGAAGCATTGATCAAACTAGCAACATGGCGACATGAGATCAACGACGACCGTTTAGAAGCTGAATTTAAAAATACTTTTAAATTTATTGAAGATCAGTGTTTAAATTATCGACTCGAGACCCTATTAATAAAAGACAAGACTCAAGGCTTGAATGGTGAAGAGCGACTTGAATGTCATCTCTTAACACAAGCTTTAAAAGGCACTAACAACTAGTCAAAAATGATTTATACTGTTATACTGTGCTATTCACTGCGTCACATTATACTTAGCTTGGCTTAATAAATAAGCAAGCTGGCGCCTGTTGTATCAACTTATCAGAGTGGAAGAAACAATCTCTATGGATCCAACTCCTCAGTCACAATTAAAACTTCTGATTCAAAAAGGTAAAGAGCAAGGTTACTTAACTTTTGCAGAAGTTAATGATCACCTTCCACAAGATATTATCGATTCAGATCAAGTAGAAGATATCATTAGCATGATCAATGATATGGGTATCAAGGTTAGCGAAAATGCGCCTGATGCCGATGAATTGATGATGCAAGAAACGACAACAGATGAAGACGCAGCAGAAGCTGCAGCCGCTGCGCTTGCTACTGTAGATAAAGAAATCGGCCGTACTACGGATCCGGTTCGTATGTACATGCGTGAAATGGGTACTGTTGAACTACTTACCCGTGAAGGCGAAATTGTTATCGCCAAGCGTATTGAAGAAGGGATCAACCAAGTACAAATATCGGTTGCTGAATACCCTGAAGCAATTACTTATCTTCTTGAGCAGTGGGATAAATTTGAAGCAGAAGAGATGCGCTTAAGCGACATTATTTCTGGTTTCTTTGATCCTAATGAAGATGAAGCCCCTATTTCAGCCACGCACATTGGTTCTGAATTAAGCGAAAAAGAGCTTGATGATGAAGACGACGATGATGTGGATAGTGATGATGATGAAGACGATGAAGAAGTAGATACCGGCCCAGATCCTGAAGAGGCCCGTGTACACTTTGAAAATCTTCGTGATCTTTACAATAAAGCACGCGACACATTTGAAAGTAAAGGTCGTTCACACCCTGAATCACAAGCCGCGATTTTTGAAATTGGTGAACTATTCAGAACATTTAAATTAGTACCAAAACAGTTTGACCGCATGGTTAATAACATGCGTGAAATGATGGATAGAGTGCGTGTGCAAGAACGTATCATCATGAAGCAAGCTGTACAAATTGCTAAATTACCAAAGAAAACTTTTGTTAAGCATTTTGCTAACAATGAAACTGATACTGCGTGGATTGACCTTGAAATCGCTGCTAATGAAAAATATTCAGCGAAGTTAGATGAAATCAAACCAGAAATCATTCGTTGTATTAATAAACTGTGTGTAATAGAAGAAAGCACAGGCTTAAGCATTGAACGTATTAAAGACATTAACCGCCGCATGAGCATTGGTGAAGCGAAAGCTCGCCGTGCGAAAAAAGAAATGGTTGAAGCTAACTTACGTCTTGTAATTTCAATTGCTAAAAAATACACCAACCGTGGCTTACAATTTTTGGACTTAATCCAAGAAGGTAACATTGGTTTGATGAAAGCCGTTGATAAGTTTGAATATCGCCGTGGTTATAAGTTTTCAACTTATGCTACATGGTGGATCCGTCAAGCAATCACCCGCTCTATCGCTGACCAAGCGCGTACAATCCGTATTCCGGTACATATGATTGAAACGATTAACAAACTTAATCGTATTTCTCGTCAAATGCTGCAAGAAATGGGTCGTGAGCCAAATCCAGAAGAATTAGCAGAGCGCATGATGATGCCTGAGGATAAGATCCGTAAGGTACTTAAAATCGCAAAAGAGCCAATTTCAATGGAAACACCAATCGGTGATGATGAAGATTCGCACTTAGGTGACTTTATCGAAGACACCACTATTGATTCGCCAATTGATTCGGCAACAATGGAGTCTCTTCGTGGTGCTACCAACGATGTGCTAGCAGGCCTTACCGCCCGTGAAGCAAAAGTATTACGTATGCGTTTTGGTATCGATATGAATACTGACCATACCCTAGAAGAAGTAGGTAAACAGTTTGACGTAACCCGTGAGCGTATTCGTCAAATCGAAGCGAAGGCACTGCGTAAACTACGCCACCCTTCTCGCTCTGACTTACTGAAAAGCTTCTTAGACGCTAAGTAATTAGCTGCTAAAAACATAATCAAAAGGCCGCTGTAGCGGCCTTTTTTCTATTTACAGGAAATAATCATGGCTTGGATCCAAATTCGTATCAATGCAAATGCCACTACCGCTGATGCAGTAAGCGACCTATTAATGGCAGCAGGTAGTGCATCTGTTACCTTTATTGATGCTAAAGATACCCCTATTTATGAACCAAAAATTGGCACGGTCGAATTTTGGGCTGACACTACCGTAATTGGTCTATTCGAAGCTAACCACGATATGAATGCCGTGATTGCGCTATTAAAACGCCATGACGAGCTAAAAGACACGCTAGTATACAAAATAGAGCAACTAGAGGATAAAGACTGGGAACGTGAATGGATGGATAACTTCCACCCTATTCAGTTTGGCGAAAAATTATGGATTTGTCCAAGCTGGCGTGACATTCCAGATCCTGACGCCGTTAACGTGCTACTTGATCCTGGCCTTGCGTTTGGTACTGGTACTCATGCCACCACCGCTTTGTGTTTAAAATGGCTTGAAAGCCAAGATTTAACGGGTAAAACCGTGGTCGACTTTGGCTGTGGCTCAGGCATTTTAGGCATTGCAGCAATCAAACTCGGTGCTGAGCGCATGATTGGTATAGATATCGACCCTCAAGCGCTTGAAGCCAGCCTTGATAACGCACAACGCAACGGTGTTGCCGACAAGCTTGAAGTTTATCTGCCAGAAAACCAGCCTGAATTTACCGCCGATATTGTGGTGGCTAATATTTTAGCTGCGCCATTACGTGAACTGCATAATGTAATATTGGGCTTATTAAAACCTGGCGGTAAAATTGCTATGTCAGGTATTTTAGAAGAACAAGCACAGTCTGTAGCTGATGTTTATGCACCATTTTTAACCCTTGATGACATAGCCGTTGAAGGTGAGTGGACCCGTGTTAGCGGGACTAAACACGCATAATTAACTACTGTAAATGCGTAAGATCATTAACTCAAAACCACCATGTAAAGCCTGTAATTAACAGGCTTTACCTATTATTTACACACTGCTAAACAGAATGATTTTCTTATCGTAAATTAGTTCTGTATAAAATTCAGACAAATAAAGCCATTCGTCAAACTGTTATCAAATGTCAATACACAAAAGCCAAAAAAAAGTCACTTTTGTTCAATTTATAGCCTTTGATTTTTGCAAAAAAAACCGTAAACTTAGCGCCCCTTGAAAAGAGGCCTATTGAATACAGTGCGTATCGGATCATACCAATTAGAAAACAATGTAATTGTAGCGCCTATGGCGGGAATTACTGATAGACCATTTAGACAACTTTGCCGTCGCTTAGGTGCAGGGCTTGCTGTGTCTGAAATGCTCTCGTCAAATCCTTTGGTATGGAAAACCGAAAAATCGATGAACCGTATGGACCATAGTGGTGAATCGGGAATACGCGCGGTGCAAATCGCAGGAGCTGATCCTGAGCTTATGGCTCAGGCCGCACAATTCAATGTAACTAATGGTGCACAAATCATAGATATTAATATGGGGTGCCCAGCTAAGAAAGTGAACAAGAAACTCGCAGGCTCCGCCTTGCTACAGTTTCCTGATTTAGTGGAAGAGATTATAGATGCAGTGGTTAGCGCTGTTGAAGTACCTGTAACACTGAAAATCCGAACTGGATGGGATCAGGATAACCGTAACGGTGTTGAGATTGCGAGAATAGCTGAACGTTATGGCATAGCTTCATTAGCCGTACATGGGCGTACACGCGCATGTATGTATAAAGGTGAAGCAGAATACGCCACAATTAGGGATATTAAGCGTTCAGTGTCGATACCTGTCGTTGCTAATGGAGATATTACGTCTCCTGAAAAAGCAAAGCAGGTTTTGGACTATACGGGTGCAGATGCCATTATGATTGGTCGAGCCGCCCAAGGTCGCCCTTGGATATTTAGGGAGATAGACCACTATTTGCGAACCGGTGAACATTTACCTGTACCTCCGATTGAGGAAGTGCGTGGTATTTTGATGGAACACTTAGTGAACCTTCATGCGTTTTACGGCGAACCAATGGGAGCGCGCATCGCTCGCAAACATGTATCTTGGTATTTGCAAACCCATGACAGTGACGGTCAGTTTAGGCGAGTATTTAATGCTCTCGATAATCCACAGGCACAAATCGAGACATTAGAGCAATACTTTAAAACACTAGCAGCTAACTAAGAAAGAAAGAGATATAAACAATGTTCGAACAAAACGTGACTTCTCCATTTATCACTAACCCTCATGTTCAGTCACACGAGAAACCGCAGCCATTACGCGATGCAGTGAAGAAAGCTGTTCATCACTATTTAAAACAGCTTAACGGTCAAGATGTGCAAGACGTTTACGACCTTGTTCTTTCAGAGCTAGAAGCACCATTACTTGAAGAAGTAATGACTTACACACGTGGTAACCAAACACGTGCGGCAATCTTACTAGGTATCAACCGCGGTACTTTACGTAAGAAACTAAAGAAATACGGCATGAACTAATACCGTGCTGTGATTTATCACAGTACTCGTTTGAAAAAGCACCTTAGGGTGCTTTTTTTATCTGCAAAAAATATTACTTAATTGCAAAATCCTCACTCTTTAAACATCGTTTTTTAAGCGGTTTTCAGTTAAAATATCGCCTTTCTAAGCTAGCTCAAACACTGAGGTAATCAAACTACAATGGATATACATCGTCCAATTCGTCGCGCACTACTAAGTGTGTCAGATAAAACCGGTATTGTTGAATTTGCTCGCGCTCTTGAATCACAAGGCGTAGATATCTTGTCAACTGGCGGTACTTGTAAATTACTTGCTGATAACGGCATTAAAGTCACTGAAGTATCTGACCACACAGGTCACCCTGAGATCATGGATGGTCGCGTAAAAACTCTTCATCCAAAAATTCATGGCGGCATTTTAGCGCGTCGTGGTCAAGATGAAGACGTAATGACTGAGAACAACATCTCAGCTATCGATATTGTTGTAGTTAACTTATACCCCTTTGCGAATACAGTCGCTCAAGAAAACTGCAGCCTTGAAGATGCTATTGAGAACATCGATATCGGTGGCCCAACTATGGTTCGCGCTGCGGCTAAAAACCATAAAGACGTGACTATTGTAGTAAACGCGAAAGATTACGATCGCGTGATCAGCGAAATGCAAAGCAACAATGGTTCAACAACCTACAAAACACGTTTTGACCTTGCTATTGCGGCTTACGAGCACACCGCACAGTATGACGGCATGATCGCTAACTACTTTGGTAAAATGGTTGCTGATTATACTGATGAAGCAGCTGAGGAAACTAAATTCCCACGCACTATCAATATGCAGTTCACTAAAAAGCAAGACATGCGCTACGGTGAAAACTCACACCAAGACGCGGCGTTTTATGTTGAAAATGACGTACAAGAAGCCTCTGTAGCAACAGCTGTTCAGCTACAAGGTAAAGCATTGTCGTTTAACAATATTGCTGACACTGATGCCGCCTTAGAGTGTGTTAAAGAATTTGATGTACCGGCTTGTGTTATCGTAAAACATGCAAATCCGTGTGGCGTGTCAATCGGTGAAAATATCCTTGAAGCTTATGACCGTGCATTCAAAACAGATCCTACATCAGCATTTGGTGGCATCATTGCCTTTAACCAAGAGCTTGATGCTGATACCGCAGAAGCAATCGTGTCACGTCAATTTGTTGAAGTGATCATTGCACCTAAAGTATCAGAAGCGGCAGCACAAATTGTATCTGCAAAGCAAAACGTGCGTTTACTAGAGTGTGGTGAATTCTCTGCTAAAGGCACAGGTCACGACATTAAGCGTGTAAATGGTGGTGTATTAATTCAAGACCGTGATTTAGGTATGGTGACGCAAGGCGACTTAAAAGTTGTGTCTAAACGTCAACCTACTGAGCAAGAGCTTAAAGACTTATTATTCTGCTGGAAAGTCGCTAAGTTTGTTAAATCAAACGCCATTGTTTATGCCCGTGACGGTATGACCATAGGTGTAGGCGCAGGCCAAATGAGCCGCGTTTACTCAGCTAAAATTGCCGGTATTAAAGCCGCTGATGAAAACCTTGAAGTTAAAGGTTCAGTCATGGCGTCTGATGCATTCTTCCCATTCCGTGATGGTATTGATGCAGCTGCAGAGGCTGGTATTACTGCTGTAATTCAACCAGGTGGTTCAATGCGCGATGAAGAAGTTATCGCTGCAGCTGACGAAGCTGGCATGGCAATGGTGTTTACTGGCATGCGTCACTTCCGCCACTAATCACACAAAGAGCTAACGACATCAGTTAGCTCTTTTTGTTTGCACCAAATTCACGTATTCTGCTTATTCTATAACCTCTATAAAATTATAATGTGAAGGAACAGATGATGAAATTTGCACTAAAAACGCTACTAGTTACCACTCTTGCTATGAGCTCAACGCTAGTCGTTGCCCATAATCATGAGCAAAGTTCTGCCGTTGTTCAAGCCGTAAAGTCAACTGAGCGAAACTCTGAACGTGACCAATATCGTCACCCTGTAGAAACGCTGGAGTTTTTTGGCCTAAAGCCAACCATGACTGTGGTTGAAATTGCACCAGGCGGTGGTTGGTACAGCGAAATTTTAGCACCAGCACTGAAAGAGCACGGCGTTTATTATGCTGCTCACTTCCCTGCTGATTCATCGGTTGGCTACTATCAACGCTCACTCGCTGGCTTTAAAAAGAAAGTCGCCGAAGATGAGCGATTCAGTAAGGTAAAAATCACTGAATTTGCCCCTTCAACACATGTAGATATTGCACCTGCTGGTAGCGCTGATTTAGTTTTAACCTTCCGCAATGTGCATAACTGGTACATGAGCAAAGATAAAGACGCCGCAGCCAATGCCTTTAAGTCTTTTTACACAGCACTTAAACCAGGTGGCACATTAGGTGTGGTTGAGCATCGCCTACCTGAAGAGCGTGCTGATGATATGCAAAAGTCATCGGGTTATATGAAGCAAAGTGTCGTTATCGCACTTGCAAAGCAAGCAGGCTTTGAACTTGAAGCAAGCAGTGACATAAATGCAAACTCACTTGATACAGCCGATCACCCTAAAGGGGTGTGGACCCTTCCACCAAGCCTTAGACTTGGCGAGCAAGATGCCGCTAAATATAAAGCCATTGGTGAAAGCGACCGCATGACGCTGAAATTTAAAAAACCGCTTTAAATAGGATATTCGCCATGAATGTATTAGTCATTGGCAGCGGCGGCCGCGAACACGCACTTGCGTTTAAGGCCGCTCAAAACACCAAAGTTAACACTGTATTTGTAGCCCCAGGTAATGCGGGTACTGCGCTTGAGCCAAAACTTGAGAATGTTGCCATTAACGTTGAAGACCTCGATGGTTTGCTTAACTTTGCAAAACAAAATAATGTAGAGCTGACCATTGTTGGCCCTGAAGTACCATTAGTGCTTGGTGTGGTAGATAAATTCCGTGAACACGGTTTAGCTATCTTTGGCCCAACGGCTGGAGCTGCACAACTTGAAGGCTCTAAGTCGTTCACTAAAGACTTTTTAGCACGCCATGATATTCCTACAGCTGATTATCAAACATTTGAGCAAATTGACCCTGCCCTTGCGTACTTAAAAGAAAAAGGCGCACCAATTGTTATTAAAGCTGACGGTCTAGCTGCGGGTAAAGGCGTTATAGTTGCCATGACGGAAGCAGATGCTGAAGCAGCTATCCGCGATATGTTAGCAGGTAACGCATTTGGTGAGGCTGGTAGCCGCGTAGTCATTGAGGAATTCTTAGAAGGCGAAGAAGCGTCATTTATCGTGATGGTAGATGGTAAAAACGTATTGCCGTTTGCAACCAGCCAAGATCATAAACGTGCTTATAATGGTGATGCAGGTCCAAATACTGGCGGTATGGGTGCATACTCACCAGCACCTGTGGTGACTGACGAAATCCACCAACGTATTATGAATGAAGTTATCTATCCAACAGTCGAGGGCATGGCAAGTGAAGGCCATCCTTATACTGGCTTCTTATATGCAGGCCTGATGATCGACAGCGACGGTACACCTAAGGTTATCGAGTATAACTGTCGTTTTGGTGATCCTGAAACACAACCTATGATGCTACGTCTACAATCAGACTTAGTTGAGCTGATTGAAGCGGCTAACCGTGTAGAACTTGATAAAACCACCATTGAGTTTGATCCTCGTGCAGCTGTAGGTGTTGTTTTAGCGGCTAAGGGCTATCCTGACAGCTATCCGAAAGGTGATGCAATCAGTGGTCTAAAAGTTAGCTACCCAGAAGGCGAAAAAGTCTTCCATGCGGGAACTAAACAAGACGGCGACAACGTGGTGACTGCCGGCGGTCGTGTATTATGTGCTACAGCGCTTGGAAATACAGTAACCGAAGCACAACAACGTGCATATAAACTCGTTGATGAAATTAGTTGGCAAGGTATGGAGTACCGTACCGATATTGCTTATCGTGCTATCGCTCGTGAAAAATAGGTCTAACCAGTACCTATAAATAACTAAGCGCAGTTTATCTGCGCTTTTTTAGTGCTACACTAAAACGGTGATGTATTACAAATAAGTAGCCCTTTGGAACAACAGCCATTTAAATACCATATTATTGCAATGTTTATTTTGAGCACTTTGGTGTTCATTATCTATACCTTTGCAAATCATTTAGCTACCCCTACCCGTTATACAATTAATAAAACCGCTGCTGTTTATTTAGAGCAAAGCTATCGTGTCGATCCATCAAAATCACTCTCACTTACTGAGTTTTTAAGTGATTCGAATAAACGCGTTACAAAGCCATTTGACACTATTCCATGGGGTTTAAAGTCACAAGATTATTGGCTTTTATTGAAGCTGGAAAATAAATCAGCCAAGCCACAACAGCTATACGCTCACTTTGACAATCCTATGATTGATTACTTAACCGTGTACCAATTAGACAATCAGGGGCAATTAGTAAACACCAATAATTTAGGCGATCGGCAAACCGAGTTAAGTTTATTTAAATACAGTGTTCCTCATATCAGTTTAGCGATTGCAGCACAAAGCCACCTTTTTTTAGCCATCAAGATAGATACGACGGGGATCAGCAAAACCCCTATAAATTTATATGGTGAAGCTGAATTTAAAGATTTACTCCGCGCTCAAACAGCTATTTGGGGAATTTTCGTTGGCGTACTCATTATGGCGGCTTTATATAATTTAGTACTGTATTTTGGTATCCGCGATCGCGTATACCTGATTTACATAGGCTATATACTGTCGGCACTCATTTTAATGGGGTCAGTATTAGGCTTTGGTTTTTACTTATGGCCAATCGCGTTACAACAACTTTTTAATCACTATATTGTGGTGAGTAATTTTGCAATTGCATTTTTTACCCTCGCTTTCTGTACAATGTTTTTACGCTACCATAAAGATAAGTGCTGGCGTTATAAACTAAGCCTTGCACTATTGAGCCTCATGCTATGCTTAGGCATTGCTAGTTTTTTTATTGTCGAATATATTTCTTCACAAATATTCTTTGCTGTCTTAGTTTTACTTTATATTGTATGTATCACATTAATTTACAACAAATTACGCAGTGGCTTTCGGTGGGCTAAGTTTTATGTAATTTCATGGATCCCACTTATCATTGGCGCCGCTGTTCAACCATTAGAACTAACGGGTGTAGTAGAATATAGCTTTACTACCCGCCACGCATTCTTAGTGGCAATTCTGTGTGAAGTAACATTAATGGCCATGGCCCTCGCTGATCGCGTACGCTACCAGCGAGAAAAAGCGCTCTATCACGCCACCCACACTGAACAAACAAAACTTTTAAACAGCGCGATGCTAAAACAGGCATACACAACGTTGCAACTCAGCCAGCGCCCAAGCAACCTGTGCTTAATTAGGATCACCCATTTTCACTCACTAAATCATATATTAAATCAAACCCAACGGGCTGAATTAATTATTAATGTAGCTAAAGCGCTGGAGCTACAACTTAGTAAAGAGAGAGAGTTCATACAGTTAGAAAATGACTTAGATACTTGCCCGCGAATAGCAGACTTAGGCAACGGCGTACTCGCATTTGTTTCCGTTAAAATGCAAAGCAACCTCACTTTGCATAATAACCTCAGCAAAATAATGAAGAGTTTACCAAAGCATTATCCTGTCCAAGGGTTTGATTTACAGCTAAGTTATTCAATTGGTTATTGCGCTTTGGAAAACGACAGCGACTTTGATAACTGGCTGCAAAATGGTTACCTATCACTGACCGAAACAACCCACCTTAGCAGCCCAATAAGCTCGCCACAAACTATGCCTGCTATGATGAATATAAGCTTAGCAACCGCATTTCAAAAAGCCTTAAAAGCAGATCAGTTAGCAATTTATCATCAACCACAAATACACTTACTCTCTGGAAAAACGATTGGTAGCGAAGCTTTATTACGCTGGCCTAACGCTCCTTACGAGCAAATCAATATTGAGTCATTAATTTTATTAGCTGAGCGAACAGGGCTAATAAACGAACTCACCTTGTGGGTACTCGATAAGGCTTGCCAAGATATCGTCAAATTAAATAATGCTGGATTTATCGAGCATAAAGTCAGCGTTAATTTAAGTGCTAAAAACTTGCAGATCCATAGCTTAATTGAAAAAGTCGAAAACACTTTGATCAAACATAACGTCTCTGCCACACAGCTTAAGCTTGAATTAACTGAGTCCGCTTTAATTGATAACCAACAACAGATGGTTCGCTTAGTAAATCAGTTAACAGAACTTGGTATAGAAGTTATTTTAGATGATTTTGGTACTGGTTATTCGTCACTAAATTGCTTTGTTAGCTACAACTTTTCAACCTTAAAAATAGATAAATCATTTATCTTCGACTTACCTACACACAGCGCCAACAAGGTCATTGTTAAGGCTGCAATTGAAATGGCTCATAGCCTAGGTTTAAAAGTCACCGCTGAAGGCATAGAAGATGATGCAACACAGCAGCTTTTACACACCATGGGGGCCGACTATGGTCAAGGCTACTATTACTCTAAAGCTATTATTATTGATGATTACTTGCTGTGGTTAGCTGATAAGTAAGGGCTGTATAAAAACATCTTAAACGACTGCCTACACTATTGGACAGCCATGGTATACTGCCCTTTTTTTCACATCTTTAGGGGCGTAAAGATGCAAGGCACTATTAAAAAACTAAAATCATCACTCACACAGCCAATCCAATATCATTTGCCTGTGGGTGATGAGTTAGTCGATCTTAATGCATATATCGGTAAGCAACTCACTTTAACGTTTAATGGCGTCATTTTCTGTTCAAGCTGCGGTAAAAAAACCAAAAAAAGCTACTCGCAAGGACATTGCTTTGTTTGCATGCGCAAACTTGCTAGCTGCGACATGTGTATTATGAAACCTGAAACCTGTCACTACGACCAAGGCACTTGTCGTGAGCCACAGTGGGGGGAAGAAAACTGCATGATCCCACACTATGTTTACCTTGCGAACACATCAGGGCTTAAAGTTGGGATCACGCGTCACACACAAATTCCAACTCGCTGGATTGACCAAGGGGCAACCCAAGCCTTGCCTATTTTTAAAGTGCAAACACGTTTGCAATCAGGTTTAGTCGAAGTGGCGCTGGCGCAATTTATTGCTGATAAAACCAATTGGCGTAATATGCTCAAAGGGCAAAGCGAAGAGCTTGATTTAAAAGCGGCGGCAGCTGAGCTTATCCCGCAAATTGCAGATAAACTCAATGAACTTGCTGAGTTATTTGGCGCAACAGCCATTGAACAACTAGATGAAGAGGTTGTTGATTTGGCGTTCCCTGTCACCGCCTACCCAACAAAAATAAGCTCCTTTAATTTTGATAAAGAGCCTGTCGTTAGCGGCATATTAATGGGCATTAAAGGTCAATATTTAATTTTTGATACCGGCGTTATTAACATCCGTAAATTTACCTCTTACGATGTAACTGTAGGTTGATTTTTTAACTGATAAAACGCTAACCATTGCCGCTGCGTTAACGGGCGGCTATAGTAATAACCTTGGATCACTTCACAGCCTAGCGCCAGCAAATAATTATACTGCTCAGGCTTTTCTACTCCTTCGGCAATAACCTGTAAATTTAAACTATTCGCCATCGCGACGATGGCTGCAACCACTTCACTATTGCCATATTCATCGGGGATTTTAGCAATAAAGCTAGCGTCTATCTTTAATGTATCTATAGGCAGTTTTGTTAGGTAACTCAAAGCTGAGTATCCGGTACCAAAATCATCCAAAGCAATGTTTACGCCCATTTCTTTAAGTTGCTGCAATTCTTTTTTAGCCTGACTAAATGAACTAATAAAGCTACTTTCAGTAAGCTCAATCTCCAAGCAATGACCTAATAAATTATAACGCTGTAGCATCTGCTCAACACTGTTTGATAACTTCCCCTGACTAAGGTGAAAAGCAGAAATATTGATAGCTAAACGTCCCGCTGTGATCCCTAGCTTTTGCCATAAAGCCAACTGCGCACCGGCATTATTAAGCACCCAAAGGTCAAGCTTAACAATTAGGCCTAACTCTTCGGCTAACGGAATAAATTGTGCAGGTGAAATCACCCCTAGTGCAGGATCATGCCAACGTAACAGTGCTTCAACGCCTTTAATTTTACTTGTTTTTAAGCATTGTTTAGGTTGAAAATACAATTCAAACTCATCATTTTCCAAGGCATGCTGAAACCGACTGTTCATCGCTAGGCGCTCTAATGAGCGTGCATTCATCGATGATTTAAATAACTGAAACGAATTGCGACCCACTGCTTTTGAGCGATACATCGCAATATCAGCATGCTTTAGTAACGTTTCACTATCAAGCCCATCTTCAGGGTAAACCGCTGCGCCAATTGATGCCGTTGCCCCTACTTCAAAGCCTTCAAGTTGAAAAGGCGTGTTTAAGTGGCTAAGTATGTTATCAGCTAAGTTGATTACGGCTGTAATATCATCTATCTCACAAAGTACCACAAATTCATCACCACCTAGTCGCGCTAAAGTATCCCCTTCACACAACGCGCCCTGAAGCCGCTTAGCGACCATTTTCAGTAATACATCACCAGCACTATGGCCTAAGCTATCATTGATTTCTTTAAAGCGATCGTGATCAATAAACATGACTGCGAGCATTTCATTGTTACGGTGCGCCGCGGCTAATGCCATGCTTAATCGATCATTAAATAAACGTCGATTTGGCAACCCTGTTAGTTCATCAAAATATGCGAGTTGGACTATTTTTTCTTCTGTGTTTTTACGCTCAGTAATATCACTAAAAATAGCCGCGTAAACAACCTCATCACTAGTAGGCTCATGTATTTCAATAATGGTCAGCCACTCAACATAGACATCACCATTTTTCTTGCGGTTACAGATCTCCCCTTGCCATACCCCTTTTTCTGCGATCGACTGCCACATTTGGGTATAAAAACTTTTACTGTGCTTGCCCGAGCTTAAAATGCGAGGGTGCTGACCGATAACTTCTTCCGGTTTATAACCGGTGAGCACCGTAAAAGCCGGATTAACTTGAATGATCACTCCATCTTGTTGGGTGATCATAATGCCATCTAAAGAGGCATCAATAATTTTATTCGCTAAGAATAAATTGCGCTGTGAATGCTGCAGTGCCATATCACGTTGCTCAAGTACTTTTTCAAGTTCGCTGCAATACGCGTTTTCTATCTCATTAATAAGATGTTCGAGAGTAAGCACACCTTTAATTTCTTGTTCTTCACTCACAACCAAATGACGTACATTATTTTCCGACATTAACCGATAAGCATCAAACAAACTACTTTTAGAGTGAATTTGGTACAGAGGGTGGCTTGCCAACTGCCAGCAGGATACATAGTTATTAGGTGTAACAATCAAATGCAGTAAGTCTCGCGCAGTAATAATGCCATGTTCATTTTGTTGCTGGTTGTAGACTAAAATAAATTGCTCTGCGCGCTCTCGCATCATATTTACAGCCTCATTCAACGCACAGTGACTTGGTACTACAAGTACATTTTGATGGTATTGATCTTTGATTGGCCTAAACTGTAAATAGTGATCCAGCCCTTGATTTCGTACGATATCAGTAATACTCACAACGCCACAGGGCAATTCATTTTCATCAACAACTAATAAATGACGTACGTTATGTTGATGAAAAATAAGCGCGGCATCACTCAATAATTGTGAATATGAAATACTTAAAACAGGGCTCGACATTACATTTTGTATTTCAAGATGCTGAATTGTGTTGCTAGTAAAATCAAGTTTAATACAATCGGCTTCAGTCCAGATACCGCATATCTGCTGATCTTCTTGCACAAAAATAGCGCTAACATTATGCGCTCGCATTAATTTTACGGCATTGATAAGTTGCGTGTATTTAGTACATGAAAGTACTTTATCAGTGAATACATCACAGACTTTTTGATAACGGCTACTTTTTGGCATTAGATCACCCCTAGCTTTACACGAACTTGCAAGTATAATTAGGCAAATAAATAGAAATTTGATTTAGGACAATAAATTAGTATGCCATACCCAAAAATCATTATTTATAATGAGGAAATAGAGGTAGCTCATCAGCCAGGTGACGTAGATGATTTTTTATATGGAATGAATACAGACACACAAACGCAAATAACCGTTTTGGATCAGGACGGCAATTACCGCATCCTTGATGGCAAACTTAGCCAACCACTAAGTAGCGAAGTACTTACTCGCTGCGTAAAGCACTATTTAGCAAATGAAGGACAATGCTGCTTGAGTAAAATAGAGCAATTGACCCCTCAACAAGCATTTAATTTACTCGTTATCGACTAGCGCTTTAACATGTGCAATAGCGCTGCGTCCAAGCGCTGAGAGTGCATACCCGCCTTCTAAATAAGAGATAATACCTTTACAACCAAGTTCTTTACTAAGTATTGCAAGTTGTTCAGTAAGCCAACGATAATCATCTTCAACAAACTTCAAACTGGCCATATCATCTTCAAGATGGGCGTCGAAACCTGCACTAATAAATAACAGCTCAGGCTTAAACTCAGTTAATTTAGGCTGCCACTGTTGCTTATACAGCACTTTTAGATCATTGCCATCACTGGCAATTGGTAATGGTGAGTTAACTAATGTATCGTTATTTTCAATGGCTGTATTTGGGTAAAATGGATATTGAAATAACGAACAAAATAATACATTTTCATCATCTATAAAAATGTCTTGAGTGCCATTGCCATGATGTACGTCAAAATCAACAATAGCGATACGCCTTATTCCTTTGCTTTGCGCGTATTTCACCGCAATTGCTAAATTGTTAAAAACACAAAAACCGGCTGAAGTTGTACGATTAGCATGATGCCCTGGAGGACGCACCGAACAAAATGCAGCATCAAGGTTATCTGCTAATATTTCATCAACCGCTAAAACCCCGGCACCTACTGCACGCTCAATAGCCAATAATGAATCAGGGCACAACCAAGTGTCACCATCAAGTGACGTTAAACCCTGCTCTGGTATGGTATTTTCCACTAGTGCAACCAAGGCTTCATCATGGGCTAACAAGTAATGCTCGCGAGATGCTTTAGGTGCTTGCTTTTGCTGTATAGCAATATCTAACCCACTTGCTAATAAACGATCAGCAATCGCATCTAAGCGCTCGGGGCACTCTGGATGCTCGTCAATCATTTTGTGTTTACGACAAAAAGGATGTGAAATAATCGCAGTACGCATAACAGCTCCAAACTAGTTTACGCGATAACTATAACAAAGCCACTAAACAGTGGCTTTGCGACTTTGGTTTACTATTTTATAGTAAAGGTTACTTTTTGGCTTTCAGTGTAAGGTTTCTAAAGTCAAAGCTAAAATCGGTTACAGCTGTTGATACAGCGCGCATTTTTGCCTCAACCACACGATTTTCAGTACTCATATCAAAAGTAATGTAAGCATCAGCTTCAAGTAATTTTTCATCCCACTTTACAATGAAGGTATTGCCCGTGTAATGCTCAAGTTGCCCTTTCAAACGCTTAGTATGAGTAAAGTCAATTCGCAGCTTTTCATTTAGCTGTTCAATTACCACATCACCATACCAATTATCATGTAAGGTGCCAGTGTAACTAATATTAGGCAATTGCGGTTGGTAGTCTGCAGGGGCTTCAGGTTTAGCATTTGCATATGCTTTTTGCTTACCTTCAAAATGCTTTTTAGCTAAGTCTTCAACCCAATCTTTATCTTCAAGTTCGAATGCATCTTCTAGTACTTCATAAGTAACCGCAGATAACGCACTAAACGCTTGTTGATTACTTAAAATCACAATACCGAGGTTTTTCTCTGGCACCAAAGTTACTTGCGATACCATACCTAAAATACCGCCTCCATGGCCTAACTTTTTAATGCCGTGGAAATCTTCGATGCTCCAACCTAAACCATAACCTCGAAACTGTTGATGATATGCTTCGTACGCACTTTTTGAAGCTAATGAAGTGATATGCGGGTGCCACATTTGTGCCTGTTGTTTTTCACTGAACAATTGTTCGCCATTTGGCATTTTGCCACCAGCAAGCTGGGTACGAAGCCACTGGCTCATATCGTTAACACTGGAGGCAATAGCCCCTGCGCCACGAAAATCTTCTAAATAATTAACGAAGAATGGGTGTAATTGCCCATCCATAGGAATGTGGCCCGTTGCCCAGTTTTTATTACTTTTCGGAATACGCGAAAAGCCAGCGCGCGAGTTATCCATGTGCAAAGGCTGAAGAATATTCTTTTCAATATAATCGTTCCAGCTCATGCCTGAAACACGTGCAACCACTTCACCGGCGGTGACAAACATCAAGTTGTTATACGCGTATTGGCTGCGAAAACTACTTGCGGGTTTTAAATATTTTAGGCCAGCTAGAATATCCTCTACCGATTTATCGGTATCAGGCCAAATCATTAAATCACCTTGTCCCAGCCCTAAACCACTGCGATGGCTTAATAAATCACGAATGGTCAGTTCACGGGTTACATAAGGGTCATACAGACGAAACTCAGGAAGGTGATCAATTACTTTATCATCCCAGCTGATTTTTTCTTCATCGACTAATTTAGCCAATGCAGCTGCGGTAAATGCTTTGGTATTCGATGCGATGCCAAATAAAGTGTCTTTATTTACTTTATTACCGGTATCTAAATTACTAACACCAAAGCCTTTAGCCAAAATAACCTTATCGTTTTCAACAATTGCTACCGCCATGCCAGGGACATCAAAACGTGCCATTGAATTTTCAATTACTTGTTCAATCTGTGCAGTATCAATGTCGGCATAACTATTAAATGCGCAACCTGTTAATAGTGCGCCAGCAATCGCTAATTTTGTTAACTTCATAACAATCCTTGGGGTTAGTTCTCGTTTTTATTTTTATGCACAGCAAACTCAATGGCCGCACGTACAGTATCGCTATCTTGGCACATTGGCCGAGATTTTATGGCCTCACTGTACGCATTTGGCACGCCTGCTTCAAGCGCCCCGCGATAAACGTGCTGCATATACCAATCATAAGGCAAGGTGTTTGCGTCTGTTGTATTGGCGATATAACAATGTGCGGCTATTTTTTCTCCATCAAGAAGGGTTACTTGAATATCGACACAGTCATAACGTGGTCCTTCAATGGCATCTAAAATCTCTTTTTCGGCATCATTGAGTTGGTACACCACGCCATAAACTTGCGCATTATCGTCATCAACAGGGCGAATATTGCCTTTTCCAGAGCCATCACAACTTAGCATATCAAATGTAAGTTCGTAGCCTGCCAATGTAGCTGTACCAATACGCGTGGCGTTTGGTAAACGCGCTAATAACCGACTTGATGACATATTGGAACCAAACGAAAAATTATATACAGCCATAACTACCTACTTTACTTAATCAAAATCCAGAACACTGATACTTTCTTTACACCACAATTCTTATCGCTAATGCAATCAGAATAACGCCAATACCACGGTCAAACCAATGACCACTTTTTTGAAAAAAACCACGTACATTGGGCTTTGATAACACTAAAGACAAACACGAAAACCACAGCCACGTTGCCAACGCCATATAAAGTCCATAACCTGCTTGAATAATTAACGGTGTTGATTGGCTGATCACCAAGGTAAATAACGACATAAAAAATAAAGTCGCTTTAGGGTTTAATGCATTAGTAAAAAAACCACGGCGAAAGGCAATCCAACTTGATTCAGCCACAACAGAATGTGATGTGGTTTCGTGTTGTGCGGTTGCAGGCTTTGCAGCTCTGAGCGCTTGTACGCCTATATATGCCAAATATGCCCCCGCTAAATATTTTAATGCCATAAATACGGTTGGTGATTGCGTTAAAAGTACCGCAACACCTAACAAACAGTAGCTAACATGCAGTAAGATTGCCAAGCCAACCCCAAAGCTAGTCCATAGTGCATTCGTTCGCCCTTGTTGAATACTTTGCTTAAGTACAATTGCAAAATCAGGACCGGGGCTTGCTACAGCAAAAAAGTGAGCCAGTGCAATTAATAAAAATTCATCTAAGTAAGCCACTTATCACCCTGCTTTTTGTTCATCAAGTGCTAACAATAACGGGTTAGCAGTATCATTAACCAAGGCTTTAATTTCTTTTTGCGCTTTTTTAAATTGACTGCGTAAATGCGGCTTTAAATACTTTTTAGAATTTTGATGGCCTTTAAAGTGGCAAACCAGTGCGTGCATAAATAAAGTTTGCGGTTCACTCAGTGCTGCTTGCCTGTTTGCATACGGGTTATAACACGAACCACAGCCCCCTTTAAATTGGTAAACTGTGTTACTCATCATCACCCCAAAGCCTAAAAAGCACGCCAATGCATCTGCCGCTTGCGGTAAAAACTCTTTCCCACCAGGAGGTAATACGCCAACATGGTGGATCATTATGGTAGCTAAGGTGCCAGCAAAGCTGGCAACTAAGTCTTGCGGCTGGTTTATTTGATTGGGGTTAAACGATATATGTACATTATGACTGGCAGGCACAATTAATTGACTGCTTTCACCTCGTAGTTGATTGCTAAAAGCGAAATGAGGAAATACTTGCGGTTGTAATTGCTGCGGAGCAACTAGCTTAATAGGCCATGCTTGCAGCCCAGCATAACCAACCACTCGCTCAAACACCTTACTTGCCATTTCCTCAATACTTGATACCGCATCAGGAAAACACTGATGATTAGGGAGCACTAATTGTGAATGACTCAGAAAATAGTCACTGTCAAAGTTTTCCACCGCCCACACAAAAGTATCAATCAGCCATTGCTGCTCTTGTTGTTCTAATAATGGTTTACTTTTAAATAACGCTAACATAGCTTGCTCTTTTTACTTTTACCGATTGCATTGAATTACTCTTGCTGCTGTTGTGCCCACGCCCAAGCTTGGGTGTTATACAAAGGTACCGTAGATAGCGCATGATGATGACTACCCGTCGATTCTTTAGTCGAATATGATAAATACAATAAAGTACGAGTCGGTGCATCATAAATACGACGCACTTTTAAGGATTTGAATAAAATACTTTTTGATGATTTAAATACCACTTCACCTGATTTGCTTCGATCAATCGCCTGTAATTGCTCAGCGGTAATTGCCCCTGTTTGACGACATGAAATTGACATATCAGATGGATCTGAAAAGTCTAAATTAGCTTCAACATGACTTATATGGCAAGTAACCCCAGTAACTAAAGGATCCTGCTGTGCTACCACTTTAATATCCTTGGTGGTAAATAACCCTAAACTTACTGAAGCTGCATCATCAGAGCACCCTGATAAAGTGAGCAGTAAACTTGCCAATACACCAAATATAATCGCTTTCATAATTTTCCTTGCTCCAAATAGGTAGAACGGTTTGTGGCTTACATTTAACTATGCTTCAATACTAACTCAAATAAATCACAACAACGAGCACCGACACTATGAAAAAAGCATTCACTGCATTTTGTTTACTGTTTATAAGTCACAGCGCAGCAGCTGGCTACTCACTCAGTGTTTACACGGGTAAAAGCTTTAACCAATCATTGCAGACAGAAGAAGGTTTAGCGATTGAGCTTGATGATAGTAATCATCTTGCTTTTAGTATTGATAGAACAATCGATTCTGCTCGCTATGGATTTTATTTTTCTAATACCAAAAGTGATTTTGAATTCTCTCCTGAACTCGATGTAGAAATGCAGTATTTTTTGTTTCAAAGTGCTATTGAAGTCCCGTTAGGTAACCGCGTTAACGGCTATGTTGGCGCGCAAATTGGTGCTAACTATGTAAAACCTAATTTTGTCAGTTCAGATATCTTCTTTGCCAGTGGCTTATATGGCGGATTTGAATACTTATTTAACGACCAAGCCCGGGTTTTATTTGAAACTCGTTGGTTAGCAACGATAGTTAATAACGCCAGTAACGTTTCGTGTACATTACCGACTGATGAAGACAATCAATGTTTATGGCATTTTGATGGTGATGTACTTAATCAGTTTCAAACAAGCTTAGGCTTCACCTACCGTTTCTAAAGGAGGTCACTAGATCCCATGCCGCATATTATTATTGAGCACTCAGAAGATTTACCTGTATTACCGCAAGTATTGGTTGAAAAAATACACAATGCGGCATTTGCCACTGGTTTATTTGAACTACCAACAATCAAAACCCGCGCCATTGCCTACACCCACTATCAACTAGGCGATGGTAAAGAAGGCTTTATACATATTGCTGTACATATTATGGCTGGGCGCAGTATTGAACAAAAACAACAACTCAGCGAAAGTTTACTGCATTGTTTACAAATTTACTGTCGGGATTCTGATAGTTTAAGCGTCAACGTACACGACATGGAACACGAGATTTACCGTAAATGCTAGAGGCTGTTGACCGTTAAGGATTAACCTCGAAAGATAAACAGACCTTAAGGTAAATACTCCGCTTTAATACGTTTAATATCAATTTGCGGTGACTTATACGAGGTATATACCAACCACCCCACTTCTTTGATATAAGTTAAACCTGAGCTACGGCTAAATGCCCGCTCAGGTAAACGAATCACATCATGCTTTGTTTGCGATGCAAAATCATAATAACTTAGCCGATAATCAGCTTGCTCAACATTAAAATAATACACGCGAGATGTAGCCTGTGTAGCACCTTCGACGTAATACCATGATAAATGATTTGATAAGTTAATAGCATCAACGAGTAGTTCAGCGTGCTTGCTATCTGGTTGTTTTATCCATAACTGCCGCGCATTCAGATCAGCAAAAATGATTGCGCCATGGCGATCTTCATACCCATACAGCGTAGCTTGCTCAATCACCTTACCTAAGTTATTACCGTTAAGATCAAACCGATATAATTCATTACCATTTGACGTCAAAATACTGCGACTGTCTTGTGCCCAGCTCGGCTTACCATGATAGTTAAAGCCCGTTTTTAACTCTGTCGTTGTTTGCGTATTAAAATCATATAACTGCAAAGTATTCATAGCGTTTTTTGATGCAATAAAAGCAATATAGCGCCCGTCAAAAGACCAGACAGGGCTGTAAATAGTAGCATTTAACTCGGTAATTTTTTTTCGCTCGGTGCCATCTTTGTTAGCGATCCACAATTCAGTGCTGCCAGACTCATTAGATACAAACGCCAATTTATTTTTTATAGCACTGTAATCAGGGAAACGCGTATTAAAGTGGGTCGATAGAATCGGAAATGGCGAACTGGCAATTGCATTATCTGTCTCTACCCGCATCAACGCAGAATCGATATGCCATTGATGAAAGTATAAACTACCATCTTGACCATATTCAGGATAACTTAACCCATTAACTTGCGAGTCGATTAACCGTCCCGTTGCTAATTCATAAAAATAACCATGGCGCTTGCCTTGCTCAACGCCCGAAAACACCAGAATGTCTTTATTTGGGTGCCAATCAACACCGCGAATATCAACAAATTCTGGGGTTAGTTGCTTCGCTTGGCCAGTAGCCAGTTCAACTAAAAACAGCGCTTCATAGCCTGACGCTAAATTACGCGATACCAGCAACTGCTCCCCGTCAGGAGAAAATACCACAGACTCATCATAAAACTGACAATCATCAGGACAAGGAACTTGAGTAATCGCCATGTCCGTTCTTTGCAAATCTATAATATTTAGCTTTGTTTGACCTAGAGTCTTGTTACCCTCACTAATAAAGACCAACTTACTACCTGCTCTATTTATATCAAGGTCAAGGTTTCCACCTTGCCCGCATGAAGCCAATACCGTTACTTTTGCCGTTACGATTTGCTGTTTCACGATTTCGCAGCGTTCTTGTGCATCCAAACGAAAATAAAAAATATCATTGAGATCATCACTAAATACCGCACGCCCCTCAACATATAAACTATCGGTCAGGGCAATAGCGGCTTGCTCTGGGGAAAATAAATCTCGTAGATAAAGATTTGTTTGTTGGCCAGGACGACGCCAAGAATAAGCAAGAAAATGACTGTCGTTTGAGATAGCCGGAAATAACTCACGCCCTGGGTTAGTTGTAATGGTTTCTATATGCTCAGCTAAAGTGGTAGTAACTAGCGGCGCAGAAATGATTGGCGTGCGTTGAAAATAAAAAAATGCAATACACATCATAGTAATCATTAATACAGTGGCTATTTGTAGGTTACTAATGCGCCCTTGCTTTGTTGCAATTACAGTTGGCTGTAATTCTTGTGATGAGGTCTCACTTTTGTGTAACTCAGCAAATATCGGTGGCTGATCTAAACGATAACCGGTTTTACGCAACGTAGTGATATAGCTGCGCTCAGGATCAAGCTCTTTAAAGGTTTTTCGTAAATGCCATATCGCATTTGTCAGTGCTTTTTCACCAACAAATTGATTTCCATCCCACACGTTAGTGATTAACTCTTCACGAGTCACCGCCGCAGGGTAGCGTTCTACTAAAAAGCACAACAACTCAATAAATTTAGGCTGTAGTACATGCTCCTTGTCAGCACAAATGAGCTTATTTTCAAACGCACAAACTTGGCACTGTCCAACAAGAAATGGCTGATTTGTTTTCATAAGTAACGCTTTGACACCTTTATGTTTAGCAGTCTAGAAGGGTACCTCATTGTTAGTAGAAAAAGCAAAACAACGCGATAAACGGCACAAACTTAATTTATTAGGGTGCCACATATAATAACGCAAACAATTGATAACAAAAGAATAGATATTAAATAGATGTAAAATAGGGATATAAACGAGATACCTTTCATTGTGTTTTTGTTCACGGTTACTTAAAAACAACTCCGTAAACCCCATCCACTGATGCATTAGCCGAAGTATTTTGAACTGCCCGTCAAAATGGCTAATGCATTAGTTTTATAAAATTAAAAATATAAGGGAAATCTGTGAGCAAAATATCAACAAGAAAATGCGCTCTAGCACTGGCTATCACGGCAAGCTTTTCGGGCCATTCAATTGCAAACGATGCACAAATTGAACGCCAATTAACACCGAGTCAAACAACAATCAATGAAGCTAAGCAAGCAGAACCTGAAAAAATTGTCGTGACCGGATCTCGCTTAAAACGCGATAGTTTCTCTGTTGCTACGCCGCTAGTCACTATGGATCGCTCTGCCATTCAGGATACAGGGCTTGGTAACCTATCTGATGTACTTGTCGACAACATGCCAGCACTGAGCCAAAGCATTGGTAATAATACGAGTCAATCAAGTATTTCAGGAACCGGGCTTTCAACCGTTGAGTTACGTGATTTAGGCGCTAATCGTACTCTCACTCTTATAGACGGTCGTCGTGTAGTCTCAAATAGCTACGGCGGTAACTATGTCAGTTTAAATACCATTCCCAGTGGCATGGTTGAACGCGTTGAAATCATCAGTGGCGGTGCGTCTGCTACTTATGGTGCCGATGCCGTAGCCGGTGTGGTAAATATTATTACTCAGTCAAAGAAAGAGGGATTTGATTTTCAGGCACGTGGTGGTCAAACAACCGAAGGCGGTGGTAAAGAGTTTACTTTGGATTTAAATTACGGTGATTCATTTGCCGATAATAGAGGTTATGTATTTTTTAGTGCTAACTGGGATCGTGATTTTGGTATTAGCTACTATGATCGCGACCGGGCAAAAATAGAAGCAGCACACAGCTATAGTAACGATTTAATGTGTAATCAAATGGTAACCGCAACCGGCTCTCAATGTATGCGAGATATTACTCAAGCAGACTGGATGAGTAAAAGCGACGGTACTTTAGGGGGCGTTTTTTTAGAAAATAGCAATAACGACACCCAATTTTGGTATGACGGTCAAACTCTACGTGATGACTGGAAAGACAATGAAGAAATCTATGGTATTAACTCAAACCAATTCGTAATGCTGGATGTACCCAGTGATAACTTTTCAACGGCTGTAAAAATCGATTTTGATGTCACCGACGACATCATGAGTTACTTTCAACTGCAATACAGCAAAAGTGGTTCATTCAACGATAAATCACCTGAGGATGAATATGAAGGTGCATTTGTGCCTCGCTATGATGCTGTAACAGGCGATCCAATTGCCGATATAGCGCCTGGCTATATCCCCATTGATAACCCTTATGTACCGCAGCAAATTTTAGATGCCAACCCATACAGAGATCGAATTTACTGGGATCGTCGCTTCGGTGAAGTGGGTAACATTAGTACCGATAACGACCGTACTACAATCCGCACTTGGGCAGGATTACAAGGCACTATGTTTGATCACCAGTGGGATTGGGATGTATCAGCCGGTTACGGGCAATTTAAACAGCATCAAATTCGTAATAACGAGTTAAACGTGGTTAACTTAAATCAAGCATTACAAGCTGAAAAGTTAGCCGACGGCACTATACAATGTATTGATGACGCGGCACGTGCTGCAGGCTGTGTACCAATTAACTTATTCGGTGAAGGCTCAATCACACCAGATATGGCCGATTGGATCCGTACCAACCCAATTATTGATACTAAAATTCAGCAATACACTGTGATGGGTTATATCACTGGCGATTTATTTGAACTGCCAGCCGGTAATGTGTCAGCTGTATTTGGTGGTGAATACCGTAAAGACACCCAAAGCCTAGACACCAGTGATGATATGAAAGTGGGTGGCATTACATTTAATGTGGTTCCTTCATTTTATGGTGAAGTTGAAGTCTATGAGGCTTTTGCAGAGTTGGCTATTCCACTTCTACAAGATGCACCATTAGCAAAAAGTTTATCCGCTGAAACTTCACTGCGCTTAGCAAATTACAGTATGGAGAACGTGAACACTGTAGCCAGTTATAAACTAGGTTTGTTATGGCAACCTATTGATGGCTATATGGTAAGAGCTAACTATGCTCGTGCGCAGCGCGCACCGACTATCACTGAATTAATGTCGCCACCACGTGGAGACTTTGATTCATATGATGATATTTGTGATGGCTTAACTGCTACTTCAACTAAACCGGGTCATGCTAATTGTCGTTTAGAACCAACTTTAGCTAAACAGCTTGCTGAAAATCCAGACTTTAAATTTGAAAGTGAAGATAACAACTATTCACCGGGCACTGGTAATCCAAACCTTAAAGAAGAAACTGCAGATACTTACACCTTTGGTGTAACATTATCTCCAGAGTTTTTCAGCGGCTTCAACCTTGCTGTAGATTACTACGATATTGCTATTGTGGATGCCATCGACGAGATCAGTAACGAAAACATAATGCGTGAATGTTATGACTCAGAAGCAGCATGGGGCAGTGACAATGAGTTCTGTAATGATATTACCCGTAATAGCGAAGGTAACATCATCAAAATTCTACAACGCGAGTATAACTTAGATGAGTTAACTGCCCGTGGTTATGACGTAGTTGCCACCTATGACTTTGAGCTAGGTAGTTATGGTAACGTCGCATTAAAACTTGATTACAATCACGTTATTGAAAACTCACAAACTTATGAAGGTTTAGATGGTAACGATGTTGTCACTCAGTATGCTGGATATGGCCGCAGTAAAGATAAAGCTGCAATGTCTATTGCGTGGAGTTTTGATGACCTACGGATCCGTTGGCGTACTAACTTCTTGGGTTCTTTTAAAGCCGATCAACAAGACGAAAAAGACTACCTAGCGGCCGTGGCAGACAACGATAAAAACTGTGCTGCTGCAAATGCAGACTGTATTGCCAACCCTGAGCCCCTCGCTTATCAAGACTACGGTTCATACATAAAGCATAGTTTATCAGCCTCTTACACTATGGCCTTAACACCACAGAGCGATTTACGCGTATTTGGTGGCGTTAATAATATTTTTGACAATAAGGGAGCATTCTACCCTAGCGGCAACGGTAACTATTACAGTGGATACGGCGGCGGTACAGGTCGTTATGTGTACTTAGGTGCACAATATAGTTTTTAAGATAGCGTCTAAATTTATTGCTGTGAAGCCATAGTGCTTCACTTGCTTTATACCTACTAGGTTGTTGTCAAAGGTACGTCTCGCTAGAGCGTACCTTTTTTCTTTTTATTACTTAGCGCCAACTTTGCATTTCGATTAGCCGTGATTCAGTACGGGCATACTCAAATGCTAACTTTTGCCCTTGATATAAATCTACAATATCTACTTGCGCACTGAGTACCAGCAGTTTACCGCGATCATAAAACTCATCCACTAAGGCAATAAAACGCCGAGCTTCATCATCCAAAGTATGTTCTTGTAAATCTTGTTTTTCTCGCTGATAGCTATCTTCAATACCATGGACAATTTGCTTATTTGTTGCCAGAAACCCCATTACAGGTACACCGCAAACATACACTCGTTGGTAATACTGTGCTAAATATATGTAATCAGCAGTACTGCGAGGACCTGAGCACAACGCCATAAAATCAAACATAATGGCATTATTACTGCGTTGTAGACATTCAATGTTACGTCCACAAATAGTCACACTTTTATCTGTGAGCAATTGATCTGCAAAAGCTAAAAAATTGCTTTGTAACTGATTTTCAACAGCGCTATTAAAGTAATAAGTCGTATGTGTACCAAAACGAAAACGGTGATCAACAACGCCTTCAATATTAATAATGTGACAGTGGCTTTTTAATAGCTCGATGGTGGGCAAAAATCGCGCGCGCTGTAAACCGTTATAATAAAGCTGATCTGGCTGACAATTTGACGTAGCCACTAATACCACACCTTTGGCAAATAAAGCCTTAAACAGCCCAGCCATGATCATCGCATCACCAATATCAGAGACAAAAAACTCATCAAAACAAATAAGCTTTAATGTTTTTGACCACTCTCGGGCTATTTGCTGTAGGGGATTTTGTAAGCCTTGTAATTGTCCTAATCGGGTGTGAACTTGCGCGATAAAATGATGAAAATGCAATCGTGTTTTTTGCTCAATTGCGACACGCTCATAGAACGAGTCCATTAGCATCGATTTACCCCGCCCTACTGGACCATATAAATAGATACCTCGCGGACTCACCGACTTACGCCACCAAACTTGTGGCCGTTGTAGCGCTTGAGCAAGCTCATCAAGCGCCTTTACAGCCTTAAGTTGGGCATCATCGCGCTGAAGCTTGCCACAATTAATTTGCGTATAGTAATGCTGTAAAATTTGCCCGTTTGGCACTGTCATAGACTGTACTGATTCGTTATACTCGCCACCATTGTAGCTGACTCAAAATGTGAACCCAATGAAATTTCCTTGCCGCTTAGATAAATTTATTAGCCATCTAGCTGAAATACCACGCACTAAAGCACGAGCTGGCATTAAGCGCAAAGATGCAACAGTCAATGGTGAAGTGGTCACAACCTATGATCATCAAATCACAGCCTCCGATATAATTGTGTATCAAGGCCAGCCTCTAGCATTTTTGGGAAAGCGCTATTACATGCTCAATAAACCGGTTGGTTATGTATGTGCGAATAGCGATGATTTGCACCCTACAGTATTTGAACTCTTGGACGAGCCTAACATGAGTGATTTTCATGTTGCAGGCCGTCTTGATCTTGATACAACAGGGTTGGTACTGATCACCAATGATGGTGATTGGTCACATAAGATCACATCGCCTAAGCACAATAAATTTAAGACCTACCTCGTTGAAACACAAGAAGCACTCACCGAAGATGCACTTGAACAACTTCGTCTGGGCGTACTGTTGCACAACGAAAAAGAACGTACCCGCCCCGCCACCGCAGAACAACTTGCGACTTACAGCTTACGGCTATCAATTTGCGAAGGGAAATATCACCAAGTAAAGCGTATGCTTGCTGCCGTCGGTAATAAGGTAGTTGAATTACATAGAGAAAAAATAGCCGACATTGAACTTGATGAAAATTTAAACAGTGGTGAATATCGACTTTTAACAAGCGATGAAGTGAAACTCTAAATACCCATAATGGAAACTTGAGTAAAAGTCACGTAAAATTATCCTGTAATTATTAATTAAAACTTACTCTTGACCGATAAACATGGTAGAAATTTAAGGTCATAATAATAATAAGGGGCGCAATGTGCTGTCAGGTTTAGCATTAAGAACTAAAATAATCTTGTTTGCTGGAGCGATGTTTATAGCACTTAATGCTATTGCATTACTGGGCTTACAATCTCTTCGTCACGCAAGTGAAAGCGATAATATCGCTCGTATAAATCAGTTAATGAAAAGCACTGCTAATATTGTAGAGCAGTTTGAATTGCTAGCAAAAAACGGGCAATTAAGTGAGCAACAGGCGCGAGACTTTGCCACAAAAATGTTACGTGAGAACAAGTATCACGACAGTGAATATGTCTATGTCGTAAATGACAAACTCGACTTTATTGCCACTCCCCATGATCCTGAACTTCATAATACCAGCTTTAACGACTTCAAAGATGCCAGTGGCAAGAGCATTGGTCATATGGTTGAGCAGCTAGTGGGGAATCAAACGAATAAAATAATTACTTACCACTGGGATTCAGTCCGTGAAGGCGAAACGGTTGATTTAACCTCTGTAGTACAAAAAACACCGTATTTTGGCTGGTATGTTGGCACTGGGATCAGCGCTAAAGAAGTCGATGAGCGTTACTGGAATACCGCAAAATGGTTGCTAGGACTATCATTGCTCATTGCCCTTGGTTTAACAGCAGCGATCGCTCGTTTTGGTATCTCACTCAGTAATGCCTTAGGCGGTGAGGTAAAAGAGGTTATTAATATCGTTACGCAGGTTTCACACGGTAATTTAAATTCTCATATTAGAACGGATGCACCACCTGAGAGTATCATTGCAGCTATGCATTATATGCAACAAGGCTTACGTGGCGTAGTAGGCGGCATAAAAGATGTAACTGATAGCTTAAAAAATCAAAGTCTCGATAATGAATCTCGCTCGACAGAGCTTGATAAATTGACTCGCAGTCTGAATGAAGAAACTCATATGGTCGCATCAGCCATAACTGAGCTGACGGCATCAGCACAAACCGTTGTAGAGCATGCCGAGCAATCCGCATATTCAGTACAAGAAGCGGAGCGCCAAGGCCAAAGTGCAAATCATCTAACAACCGAAGCAGCAAACACTATTGTGCTTTTAGAGCAACAAATTGACAGCGCTGGTAATAACATCCAACTACTTGATGATGAAGTAAATAATATCGCAAATGTGTTAAGTGTTATTCAAGGTATTGCCGAGCAAACTAACCTCTTAGCACTTAATGCCGCCATTGAGGCTGCCCGTGCCGGCGAGCAAGGGCGAGGTTTTGCTGTTGTTGCTGACGAAGTGCGCCAATTAGCGCAACGCACGCAAACCAGCACTGAAGAAATTCGCACTATGATCAGTAAATTGCAATCAGCAACTAAAGATGCGAAAACATCAGTTAACTTAAGTATTGCAACTAGCGAGCAAACAGTTGCGAAATCAAAAGATGCCAGCGAAGAGTTACAACGTGTTGCGACATCATTAAGTGCTATTGCTCAAATGAGCCATCAAATAGCGATCGCCGCTAAAGAGCAACTTGATGCTGGAGAAGATACGGCAAGACGAATTGTGACCATCTCAGATACCGCATCACAAACTGCCGATGTATCACATCAAGCACATGCCGCAACAGACTTAATAAAAGGCCTGACAAGCGATTTAGAAGCTGAAACGGGTAAATTTAGGTCGTAACAATGTAGCTAAAACGTTAAATAAATATAAAATAAATTGACAGCGCTGTCTTTGATGGTTATTTTGGGAACTGGAAAAGGTAGTAAGCGTTTCCAAATTCTTAACTAAAAAGGAACTAGTCATGAAAAAAAAGAAACTCTTAACAGCAATTCTAGGTCTGTCATTTGGTATTGGAATGACAGCAACTGTTTCAGCAGTTAGTGACTGCAACTGGGAGCCCTATGGCTCTATAGATAATTATTGCGGCTATGAATATTATAAATGTGCAATGTCATCGAATAATTCTTACTTAAACTGCAGGGATGTAAAAGCAAACTGCATAAGTAAGTGCAGCAGTTAAAAGTGAGGGGGCTTTCCCCCTTTTCCAACTAACGTAATGAAAAATACATAGATGAAATCACTCGCTAAATACACGACTATTTTCTTTATTACAGTATGCTTAGGTGCGCTGCTAGGTCAGTATGCTTTACCCACGGTTAAGGGTTTATTCAAAGAACCGGCTATAGAAGTTGGTAATTATCAACATGTGGGTATCACTGATATAGATAAGGTAAAAATTTATACTGTTGATTGGTGTGACTTTTGTGCAAAAGCTAAAGAAATGTTAGATAAACATCACGTCAAGTACATCGAAATTGACATAGAAAAAAATCCGCAAGGCTTAAAGGAGTTTGAACAACTTTCCGGTGACGGCTTTCCTTTAATAATTATAGAAAACATGCTTTTCAGAGGTTTTTTCGAAGGGCCTATTAAGCAAAAGCTTATTGATTCAAATATAATTACTGCATAGCAACTACGATTTAATTTGCACTAAGTCAAAATCAGCCATACTGGGTACTATCATTTGTAATCGTGACTCAGTGACATCTAGTGAATTTAAACATTCGCAGTACTCTGAGGCTTTAAATTCGAGTTGTTGGGCTTTCTTCTGTAAGGATTTATCTATTTCTTTTGAAATAATATCCATCCGTTGACCCATATCATTAATGCGATCTTCAATATTACCTTCGCGAGATTTAAAAGCGTCGCCAAGTGATACTAATATTGCGCCAAGTGAGCCATGAACGGCCGAATGAATTTTTTTACTAATTTCTTCTGTGAAAAAATCGTCTATTTTTGACAGGGATTGTGGTGCAATGAAAAAGAAATCATCACCACGTTTAAACTTATCCATTAAAGCACGTTCTACATATTGCAGTTGTGTTTTCAATACCTCTGGTTCTTTATCAGACATACCTTCAACAACTTGCTCTATCGCACTTAACCCAAGGTTTACACCATCAGTTGCAAGTTCTACCAATTCAGGCACCGTATCACGAATACCTGCGCTGAACTGCATTAATACTTGGCTTTCTTCAGGGCTTAAATCTATCCAATACCCACGAATAAACAACTGGTTATCATTATTTATCTGTACGCGTGTTTGGCCTTTATCAACAATACGTATTACATCATCAGTAATGATCAAGCCATGCCCTAATTCAACGTCACAACTGACTTTCGCGCAGACATTAAAACTTGATAGTGCTATGGACATCGCCAATATCGAACGAGATAAGAACGCCATAAACACCTCAAAAAAGACTAAAAATGAAAGGCAGCTAGGTTAACAAAAACCCAGTTTTATGCAAGAAAAACTAAACCTAGGCCCTAGCAGCTAGGGCCTAGCTGGTTGTGTTAAATCGGTGACCCCGGTGGAATAGGAAGTACTTTGAAGTTCATAGGCCAAGCACCATTTATTAGAAACTGATTAATTTGCTCTACCAGATACTGCTTAAATGCACTTTCACCCACATCGACACTGCCAAGCAATGAACGCTGTTGATATTCTTCACTCAATTTCACTAAATAATAGCGCAACTGAGCTTGCACCTCTGGTTCAACTTTATCACTAGCAATTAAATCAGCAAATTGTTTAGCTGTAAGTAGCTGCACTCGCTGCGCAATTTTCTGCGCCATAGTCGTAGTTGTTTGAACTTTAAAAACCTGTTCATATAACTGTGCGAGGAGCTCGTCTAAACTAAAGAATGCTTCACTGCGTGCCTGCTGTTGCGCTAGACGATTTAGCCGCTGAGCATTTAGTAGTAACGATAAGCTATGCTGAGCAGACACTTCAGGTAATGCCATAGCATCAAGTGTTAAACCTGTACGGCCAATGACACTTTCGCGGTTTTTAGATTCACCGTACGCTTTGGGCGGAATTAAAGCGAGTACAGTCTCGGGTAACAGCAAATTATCGGCTTTTAACGTACTTAAAATAGCGCTTAATGCCTGCTGCTGCTGCTTTTTAGCAACCACCAGTGCACCTTTAACAGGTGAATTTCCGCGAACCTCGTAATCATAATCAACGCCGGCAATCAGTTTAACCACAGACTCCACTTGATAGCGATGAAATAAATAAAGCGGCACCAGCATTTCTTCTAGCTGCGATAACGCCGTCCCCGTTTTTATGTTATGAATACCAAATTGAGCAAGTGCCTGTTTTCTTACTTCCAGTACCCTTCTCAGTTCTTCACTGGGTGAACTACCGTTATCCCAAAGATGTGCGGTTGGGTGCGCGCCACCTTGCGCCCTAGCATCACTATCAGAGATAAACTCCAACCCTTTATTTTGATTATCAGCCAAAATAGCAGCTAACCCTTTGCTTTCATCAAAACCAGTAAAATCACTGTAACCGTACTTAATTACTTGGGTATCCCATTGCCCCATACCGTGTGCATAACCACGGCTAACATCCAGCTCACCTTTATCATTAAAGCCAACTAATGGATGAGGGTAATCCATAACAGAAGCACGATCGGCCACTGACGCTGAAAAGTTATGCGCAATACCTAGCGTATGACCAATTTCATGGGCACTGAGTTGACGGATACGATCAAGCGCCATCGCTTGCAGTGTTTTAGCCACTTCGTTGCCTTGTAAATAAGGCGCCGCTAGGGCTTCAGCAATTAAGATATCTTGGCGTACACGCAGTGATCCTAAAGTCACATGCCCTTTTAAAATTTCCCCAGTACGAGGGTCAATCACCGAGCTACCATAAGACCAGCCTCGGGTGGCACGATGTACCCACTGGATCACGTTATAACGAATATCCATAGGATCCGCGTTATCTGGTAATACTTTAACGATAAAAGCATTCTTATAACCCGCCTGGGCAAAGGCATCATCCCACCATTTGGCACCATCAAGTAACGCCGTTTTCACCGGCTCAGGTACACCAGGATCTAAATAATAAGTTATCGGTTCAACAGGTTCACTAATCGGTAGTGTCGGATCTTTTTTACTAAGGCGGTGGCGCGGTATATAGCGCACTAACATAGACTCACCAAGCGGGGCTGCATAATCTTTGTGTTCGATACTCCAATAACCAGACTGAGGATGAAATGCACGTGGTGTGTAATTATCATCCGGTAATTCGATTAAAGAGTGATGCATATGCACTGTTAACGCATACGGATCAGCACTGACTTGACGGATATACTCACCGGGCTGGCTGCCTTTAAACGTTAATACGGCTTCGAGTTCGGTATTCTTCATAAATGCTTTTGAGCGCTCAATATAGACAGCGCTGCGGCTTTCATCAAGATTAAAGTTGCCTTGCTTACGCGCAGCTAAAGTGCGACTCACCCCATGTACATCACTGAGTAAGTAAGGCGTGTAGTCAATCAAAGCGGCCTCTGAATTTTGCGCCACGACATTGAAGCCAGCCAAAATACTCGATGCAAACGCTTCTTGAATGCTTTTTTGCTCAGCTTTATTACTGGTATTAGCTCGGTAATAACTGTTAATAGCTCGCAACATCACTTTGTCGCCAAAGCGCTCAAATTGTACCAAATGAGTATTACCTAATTGACCACGGTCAAGGCCAATATCATTAGAGCCGACGCCATAAGGCAAGCTTTGCTGTAATAGAAATTGCTGCTTGAGTTTATCGACTTTTAAGTAAACTTTGCCATTTTGAGTATCATAATAAAAAGAAAAATAGCCCGGAAAATGATTCATTTGCTCAGTAAAATCACTAATAGACTTAATTGCTGCGTGCGCTTGGGTTATCATAGTCAGCAACACAGTAAAGAGTATGTAACGTATCAATGGTATTTTTTGCATAATCTTATCTTTGTTATTCGCGTTTTAAATACATTCAAGGTGTTTCCAGTATAGGATATTGCGCCTAAAATACAGTTATTTAAGACGAAATTCAGCGCTTGCTTTGATAATCCCTCTCACCCCTTATGATTATCATAGCTCATAACGTTATCAGGAAAATAGAATGCGTAGACTACCTCCAGTATTACTCGAAGACGGTTGCCCTAGAGATTTAATCTCGTTGATCCGAACAGTTTTAGCAGCATGTAAAGAAATTTCTTTTCGCGTAGGCCAAGGCGCATTATCTGGCGTACTTGGTTCAACTCTCGATGAGAATATTCAAGGTGAAACCCAAAAAAAGCTAGATGTGTTAACCAATCAGCTACTAAAAGACATTTTACTGGAATCAGGCTATGTAAAAGCCATTGCCTCTGAAGAAGAAGATTACACCGTGGCTGGTAACCCAGATGCAAGCTATATTGTTGCATTTGATCCACTTGATGGCTCGTCAAATACTGACATCAATTCATTAGTGGGCACTATTTTTTCAATAATGAAAGCACCTGAAGGCTCAGATCCTGCCGATCAAAGTATTTTCATGCAACCAGGTAAAAACCAAGTTGCGGCAGGTTATGTTTTATATGGTCCATCAACAGTGCTAGCACTAACTACAGGTAAAGGCACGCGCTTTTTCACACTAGATAAAACCCACGGCACATTCTTATTAACTGAAGATTTTGCGAAGGTTCCTGAAGAGACCAACGAATTTGCTATCAATGCATCAAACCAGCGTCATTGGCAGCCAGCCATGCAAAATTACATTAACGACTTAATTGCAGGTGAAACAGGGCCACGTGCACGTAACTTCAACATGCGTTGGATTGCAGCCATGGTTGGTGACGTGCATCGCGTATTATGCCGCGGTGGTATTTTTACCTACCCTACAGATACTAAAGATCCGAACAAGCCAAATAAACTGCGTCTACTTTACGAAGCAAATCCAATGGCGATGCTAATCGAACAAGCTGGCGGCATCGCCTCAACGGGTACTGAGCGTATTATGGATATTCAACCTGATGCTATCCACCAACGCGTAGCGGTGATTTTAGGTTCGAAAAACGAAGTAGAAACCTGCTTGGGGTATCATAAGTAGCTCTCAGCTCTCAGCTCTCAGCTCTCAGCTCTCAGCTCTCAGCTCTCAGCTCTCAGCTCAAAAATAAGGGCCATGCTTGTTAAATCAAGATGGCCTTTATTTTACAGGGCTCAGATCACTAAACTGACGGCTGACGGCTGACGGCTGACGGCTGACGGCTGACGGCTAAGTTTTCAATAATTCAACCAACTTCGCCACTTTATCTTTATCTAATTCACCCATTTGTTCGCTGTTACTCAGTGCATATATCACACCTTCAACGGCGCTGTAGTCGATGTCGGTTCTTGATTCTATTACGTTAGCCCACAGCTCAAGGTCGTCTAAATCTATTTCGCCTGCAAGGCATCGATTGAGCACATCAAGTACGCTTTCGAGCGTTAATACATAGCATGGGATCGGCTCAGCATCATTTGCTGAAATAATTATACCAATGGCTTGATCCCTGTTTTTACCAAAAGTAACGAATTCTGCTAGCGCTTGTGCTCTGTTCATAGTTGCTTATCTGTTATTCTAATAATGATTACTTTAAAAACTGAATGAATATAAATGACGATTTTAGCCTGCTCGCAATGCCAAACAACGCTAACATGTAATGTTGATAACATTAATGCCTGTTGGTGCAATGAACTGCCCGCTATTTTACCCCTTGATAGCACAACCACCAGCTGTTTATGCAAAGCGTGTACGCTGGTTAAAATTAATCAATTCTTAACTACCTTGTATAACCAACCTTTAAAAGAGCAACTGGCTTTTGCTAAACACTTTCAAAGCAATGCTAATTTAATAGAAAACCTCGACTATGAAATGCAAAATAGCTACATGGTATTCACTCGTTGGTTTTTCTTAAAGCGTGGAAAATGCTGTAAAAACAACTGTAAAAACTGCCCTTATAAAAACGCATAGAGTATTTATTCAAAATAATGACATAAAGCTGCAAATAACGCATGACTAAAAGAATAAAAATACACTATAATTGGATATAAATTCACTAAACATCCACCGTATTCTGTTTAAAAAATCAAATTACTTTGATTTTTAAGCATAAAATTACTGTAACTTATTCGGAAAATGAACATGAGCACCTTTAGGCCAGCACTTCTTGCATCAGCTGTTTCAGCTATTTTATTTAATAGCCAACACCTTGCAGCTGAAGAATCAACAACCCAACTAGACAAAGCGATTGAAACCATTCAAATTACTGCTACTCGTCGTGCGGGCTCAGTGCAGGAAGCACCACTAAATATTACTGCTCTTGATGGGGATGTGATTAAAGATCAAAACATTACTGATCTTGAAGATGTCGCACGTTGGGTGCCTGGTTTAACGATTTCTGATCAGGGTGGTCGTGAAGGCTCACCGATCATTGTACGTGGTTTAAATACCAATACCTCTGATCGTATTTCTGATGGCGGTACGGTGGCAACTTACGTTGGTGAAATCCCACTTAATATTGATTTACGTTTAACTGACGTTGATCGTGTTGAAGTGCTTATTGGTCCACAAGGGACTTTATACGGTGCAGGTACGTTAGGTGGCGCTATTCGTTATTTATTAAAGCAACCAGAGCTTGATATTACCGAAGGCCAAGTTACTGGTGACGTATTTAGCTTAAATGAAAGCGACGGCACCGGTGGTGAATTTGGTTTAGTGTTTAATACACCATTAATTGATGATGTATTGGCAATCCGCGCCAGTGTTAATTATTACACTAACCCAGGTTATATCGATTATAACTACGTGGTGCAAAACCCTGGGGTATCGAACCCAAATCCTGATTTTACGAATGAGCAAGACGTTAACGCCAACTTACGCAGTGTCAGTGACGTGAACGATGAGCAGATTACCACAGGTCGTGTATCACTGCGCTGGCAAGCCAATGAAGCTGTAGAAGCAACGCTTAACTATTTTTATCAAAAACAAGAAAATGGCGGCAACTCTACGTCACAATATAACTCATTAAGCGACAGCAGCGCCTTACACGGTATGGTTGGGCAGTATGAAAATGCCGCCCGCATACTTGAGCCGGGTGAAGAAGAAAACGACTTACTAAGCTTAGAGATCAAGGCTGACTTAGGCTTTGCTGAGCTTGTTTCAGCCTCAGGCTGGTCAAGCTACGAGCAATCTGGGCAACGCGACCAAACCGATTTACTTTACGATATTTGGAGTGGCTATGCAGAGTTTCCTGCGTTTGTAGCTCAAACTTTGGATACTTCAAAACGTGATAGTTTCACTCAAGAAATTCGCTTAGTGTCTAACTCTGATAGCGCTTTCAACTGGATTGTCGGTGGTTACTACAACAAGCTTGAGAGCCACTCAGACGATCGTGAATACACACCAGGTTTAACTGAGTTTTGGGGTGGTGGTATTCCAAATGTACAAGATGATCTTGAGTATATTTTAATCAGCGATTCTGAAACCACCGAAACGGCCCTTTTTGGTGAAGTCGGTTATGCTTTTACTGAGCAATTTAACGTAACGCTAGGTGCACGTTTTTATGAGTATGATGTATCAACCACATCAGGCTCTGCAACACCGCTGTACTCAGGTGACTTTACATCTCTTGACGATTTAGTAATGGAAAACGTTAGCGCTAGCGACAATGGAAACTTGTTCAAATTTAACGCCAGTTACACATTTGATTCTGGAGTGCTTGCTTATTTTACCGTCAGTGAAGGCTTTAGAATTGGTGGTGGTAATGGTATCGCACCTTGCCCAGAGGTACTACCTGAGCAACAAATTGTCTGTGCACTACCAAGCGAAGAAGATTATAAACCAGACACTACGGTAAACTATGAACTTGGTTTTAAATCGAGCTGGCTTAAAAACCGCTTACACTTTAACGCGGCACTTTTTAATGTTGATTGGAAAGATGCTCAGGTTGGTACTGCAACCGTAAATGGCCAAGAGCTAATCACCTCAAATGCCGGTGCAGCCAATTCAAAAGGTGTGGAAATTTCATCACGCGCTATGATTGCTGATAACTGGACTGCCTACGCCACTTATGCTTACGCAAAGGCAGAGCTAACTGAAGATGCTCCTGGATTGTTAGGCATATTAGGCGAAGATTACGCACAGTATCAATCATACTACGATGGTGCTGATGGCGATCGTTTACCAGGTGCGCCTGAGCATCAATTTTCATTCGGCCTGCGTTATGAGCAAGATGTGTTAGACGATAAACTATTAAGTATTAACTATGGTATGACTGCACAAAGTGATGTGATCACAAAAGTTGGCTTAAAAGCCGATGGTGAAACGCTTGCAGGCTATGCTCTGAGTAACTTATCAGCCAAATTAACAGGCGATATGTGGTCAGCCACTCTCTATGTTGATAACTTATTCGATAAGTACGCGTTTACCTCAGTACGTCGTGATAAATCATGGGCGGGAATGGCTAAGTATGAAGAGCTAAACAAAGACCTGCCTGAACTACAACGTGTGTATGGGCACTACACCACAGCCCCTCGTACTATCGGCATGAAGTTTACGTATAATTTTGAACTGTAATAACGGTTCTTTATAAACTAAAAAAGCCTTGGTGTTTTACGCCAAGGCTTTTATGCTTATTGCTATGCTGACATCTATACAAAAACACCTACAACAACGCGTTGAGCACGCCATTAATCAAGGTAAGCTTAATGACGCGCATTTATTCCTGATCAGTAATATAAAACAAAACCCAGATGACCACTTTAGCTACTTTTTACTGGCGCAAGTAAATATTGCAGCTAAGGATATTAACAAGGCCAATAAACTACTCGCCAAAGCGATTAGCATTGCCCCTGTGCCAGTGTACTTTGCTCACTCGGCTAAACTTGCTGTGCTCAGTGGCCAGCTATTAGATGCGCAACTAGCTATTGATGAAGCTATAAAACATCCACAATTTGCAGCTATTGAATGCGATTTAATTGCCAATGTATTAACGCGTCTAGGACACTATCAGCTCGCACTCGAATGGCAATCACGTGCCTATCAACAAGCCCCTAAAAATCCACAAATCTGTTATAACTTAGCCGTAGCCTATAAAATCATGGGGCAATTTAGTGATGCGCAACAGCTGCTACACAGATTAATAAAACAACATCCACAGAATTTTCAAGCTCACTATTCGCTAGCTGAATTAAACGACAGCCAACAGGCTAAACACCATCTACAACAACTATTATCTTTGAGCGAATCCGCTAAAACGCCCATGCAACAGCAATTTTTACACCACGCGATCGCACTGAACTATGAACATTGCGCTGATTATCAACAAGCCTTTGTACACTTTACTACCAGTAAACAAGCAATCTCTGAGCATGTGAAATATGATGCACAAACCCACCATCAATTTTGTGAGCAACTGATAACACTCAGTAATGATTATAAGGCGCGCTCAAGCGACAGCAATTTTGCGCCGCTATTTATCGTAGGTATGCCACGCTCAGGCACAACGTTGTTAGAAAAAATAATGAATCAGTCAACACAAGTACATGGAGTGGGTGAACTTAATGATATTGCCCAGCTTTGCCAAGGCAAGCATGCTCAGGTATTGAGTAAGCATGTGCTCAATGAGGCATATAAAAATACAAAGCTGCCAGTTCAGCTTAGCCACTATCAGCAGCGTATTAAGCAATTAGTGGCACCACTACTGCGTAGTTGTGACAAACAACCGTTTAATTTTTACTATATTGATTTAATTTTAGCGGCATTTCCAAAAGCAAAAATTATTTGCATGCAACGAGGACGCGAAGACAGCTGCATAGCTAATTATCGTCAACTATACAGCCCAGCCAGTGCGTTTCATCACTACAGTTATAACCTACAAGATATAGACAGCTTTTATCAGGATTACAGCGATTTGATCAATCACTTTGCAGCAAAACACTCCGCTAATGTGATGATTATGCAATACGAAACATTAGTGTCAGAACCAATAAAAAGCACGCAACAACTCTATGATTTTTGTGATTTGCCTTGGCAGGCGCAATGTCTTGATTTTTATCAGCACCTCAGCCCGTCAGCAACGGCGAGTAAAGTACAAGTGCGCCAGCCACTTAATAACAAAGCAATTGACTACTGGCGGCACTACGCGTTTGCATTTTAACGTGCGGGGCAAGGGCCTGTTTCAATAGGCAACTCTTCTCGAGCCCCCCATTCACTCCATGAACCATCATAGACATGCAAGTTTTGATAACCACATTCATCGGCAAATAACGCCAAAATACAAGCAGTCACACCTGAGCCACAACTAAATTGCAAGCAAGTGTGTAGATCAGCTTGATCGCCAAGAACTACATCAAATGCTGCTTTAATGTCAGTTAATGGTTTTGCTTCGCCGCCCTCTAACAGTTCCCCAAAAGGCAAAGCACGGCTATTAGGAATATGGCCGCTGCGCATACCCACTCTTGGCTCTGCCATTTCACCTAAATAACGCTGATAACCCCGCGCATCAAGCAGTACCGTGTGCTCATCATCAATACCGTTAAATACCGCTGCTGCATCTATAAAATAATCTGTTCTTGGGTTGGCAATAAAGTTACCTTTATGATGATTATGGCTGTATTCAACTTGGGTGAGATACCCGAGAGATTGCCATTTTTCTAAGCCCCCACTGAGAACTTTAACATTATCAAAGCCCATGGCTTTAAACATCCACCAACCTCGGGCCGAACTAAATAATCCTTTATCCTCGTAGATAACCACCAGCGAATCTTTATCAACCCCCAGCAACTGCATTTGCTGAGTAAATTGCTCAGCACTACACATAGTATGTGGTAGTGGATTTTCTTGATCGGCTAATTGCTTTTTAAAATCAAAACGTAAAGCATTCGGTAACTTAGCTTGAGGTTTATATTCACCCGGCTTACCAGGGCGCACCATGCCGGCATCAAAAATAATCAGCTTGGGGTCGTTCAAGTGCTCGTTCAACCATTGGCAAGTTACTATGTTTTTCATTATGGTCCTTTACTTCATTAATTTGCTGAGAAAAAACATCTAACCCGAGTAAACGTTGCTCCACAGCTTTAGCATGCTCTTTGCAGCAATCTTGCCACCTTCCTTCAATACTGTAAACATGCTTTAAATAATTGAAAAATTGATCCCTAAGTTGAGGGTTGAATTGCCAACCTTGGCTCATTAGTAATATTCGCTTAATTAATTCCTCGCTGTTACCTGCATGTAAAACCAATTCATCAATGTTATAGCAAGCCTGCCCTAATGTAATAACGCGTCGCCCCAACAATAGCGCCTCCAAGCCAACGGTTGAATTAATTGTAATCACATACTCTGCGTTATTAATTAAATCAGCTGCCATATTACCATTAGCAAATACTGCTTGAGGGTGCTTTTTATACAAATGAGAATAATGTTTATGCCAAGAAGGGTGTTCTTTAAATACGACTTTTAGGTCTGGATCATTTAGCTTTTCAATCGCAGTCATTACCTCTGTAAATAGCATCTCCATCGAATTAACCCAAGGCGAATAACATACTAGTTGCGTATCATGAGGAACTTGAAACGGCACAAAAATATAACGAGCTGGCAGCTTGCTTTTCATAAAGGCTTTGCGTTTTCTATGATTTACTCTAGCTGTTAATTCTGATGCTTCACAAACTACAGTTTTTGAAGGTGCAATATCGAGGTAAAAATGTTTCTCACGTTGAATTGAAGATGCATAATTAACGCCTTTGGGATCCAAACAAGTTGTATTAGGTAATAAGCCATTTTCATAATAAATAACACTAATACCTAACTTTTTGGCTGCATTTACGACTGTAACATTAGGCAGTTTATGACCATTCCAAATAACTAAATGGGTGGCCTGCTCCTTCTTGAATAACGCTAAATACTTAGCATAACGACAGCGTTCAACTACATTCATTAAAAAAGAGTAAACTAATATTAATAAGTAGTTATGCCAAATAGCATGCTTTGCTTGTTTACGCTTTAATTGCGTAGCAATAACGCTATCAAAGGATACTTTAAATGCGTCGGGTAAATATGTTAATGCACTGAGCATTGGTTTACCAAAAATATGTAAACTTGCATGCAGATCTAGTTGAGCAATTAACTTTTTATAATATCGAGCATGTATATTACGACGAGATACAAAGAGGAAATGCATAGTAAGATCGCACCCATATAGCTTCTTTAGATGGTAATACTAAGCTGTAATTATGACTAATTTATGAACAACAAAAATCGACTCGGCTTTTTTGACAGAGAAAGTACATTATTTTCTTTTAATGTAATAAAACTGTATTATAGGAAACTAATTCCGGTAAATAGAGTCTTTACCAATACCTTCGAGATGTATTTTATTGCCAACTTAAAGTCGAAAAGTGACTTCACATGCCTAAACATTATTTATTCTATGTAGAACAACCCTATAGCTTTGCTATTTTACGCCCTATTCAAGCAGCTATTAAAGCAAATGGAGATAAAGCTTGCTGGTTTATTACAAAAAAAAGCGGTATTACCAACAGCTTATTAGACGGTGAGAAACAACTTCATACTATTGAAGAAGTTAAAAACTTTAACCCGTGTGCCGTATTTGTGCCAGGTAATGTTGTTCCGGATTTTTTCCCTGGGGTAAAGGTACAAGTGTTTCATGGCTTAGAATATAAAAAGAAAGGGCATTTTGCGATCAGAGGCTTTTTTGACTTGTACTGCACTCACGGTCCTCTCACCACTGAGCCATTTAGACAACTCGCGAAAAAACACGGATATTTTAGAGTCACTGAAACTGGCTGGCCAAAACTCGACCCTTACTTCGATTATCAAAAACAACAGAATATAAAGCCGGTTATTTTATATGCGCCAACATTTTCGCCAAACTTATCTTCGCTTGAGAGCTTATTTGAGCAAATAAAAGCACTTGTAAGTAGTGGTGATTACGACATTAAACTGAAGTTTCACCCAAAAACTAAACCGCAGTGGCAACAATTGTATCAGTCACTTGCTGAGTTAGCACATTTTGAGATCTGCCAAAGTGATAACTTAATTCCTTTAATTCAACACGCAGATGTTGTTATTTCAGATACATCGAGCGCCGTTGATGAGTCCTTACTATTAGGTAAACCAGTGATCACTTTTAATAACTCTCAACCGCAAGATGCACTGATAAATATCACTAAACCGGAGCAATTAAGTAATGCTTTGGCACAAGCACTCACTTTAAGTGATGAGCAGCAACTAAAAATTAATCAGTATATAACTCAAGTACACCCTTTTACTGATGGCAACAGTGCTCAACGTGTACTGGCTGCAACCGCACAAGTAATTGAAGCTGGGGTTATGCAAAAGCCACTCAACCTATTGCGTCGATACAAAATCCGAAAAGCACTCAACTATATGAAATTAAAGTGATGTAACTGAGGGTGGGCGGGGTCCACCTTAACGGCTTATTGCGATAATGGATTACGTACCACTTCAATTATTTCAGTGGTTGAAATTGAAGGTGTGCGAGTAAGGTACTGTACATCACAAAGGCTTTTAAATTCATCAAAACGTCCTGCCCAATCATCCCCCATAACTAATAAGTCAGCTTTATGTGTAGTGATGTATTCCCCTTTCAGCTCTAACGAGTGCTCGATAAACACCTCATCAACACAACGTAATGAGCTGATAATTTTTACTCTGTCGGCTTCACTGTAAACAGGGTTGCGCCCCTTTTTTGACATATTGAGTGCATCTGATGACACCCCAACAATCAAGTAGTCGCCCAATGCTTTTGCACGCTCTAATATATTGATATGGCCAACATGGAAAATATCAAACGTTCCAAAAGTTATTACTCGTTTCATTTATTTTCCTCTAAATAGTTCGCAATTCGCTCAGCAGATAAGCCATCTATTTTACCCATGGGCGTTTTGGTAACACTAGTTTTATTTTGTTAAAAGTCAGTCCTTAATGCAACTCATCGTCACGAGCTATTAATAGTATATAGCTTACAGAGCATTCACATTGAAATAATTAATACTTCTTCTTAATCCTGCAATAAAATAAAGTAAAATTAACCATTTCAATATTTTAATAACAATTAAGTCCACTTTCATTTTTTATTATTAAAGCTATAAAAACATATTTTTATAGCTTTAATAATTCCATATTGTGGTTCAATAGACTTCACAAACACGCATTGCTACAATCGATGCACAAACCGAATGGTACAATTTAGATGAAAAAAAGTAACTGTAAAATAGCGACGCAAAAAATAATGGGGAACATCTTAATCGTCTTACCAAAGTTTATTGGTGATGCTGTTAATTGCACTCCATCGTTAAAGTTACTCAAAGAGTTGTATCCGAACAACAAAATTTTTTTATTACTAAGACCTAACTTAGTCGATTTATTTTCACGCAATCCAGACTATTCAATTATTGTTGATGAACGTTTCAATCAAAGCAAGCCTATATCAATTTTAAAACAAGCGAAAATACTCAAAGTCGCTAACATCCAGCTTGCTATAATAATGCGTAACTCGCTATCCGAAGCAATGCTATGTTTCTTGGCAAGCATTAAATATAGAGTAGGTTATGCAAAAAATGGACGTTCGTTTTTATTGACACATAAACTAAAATTAAATGCGAATCACCATTATATATTCCGTTATTGTCGGCTCGTAAATGAGCCTCATGGCAACCCCTTTAATACGATACCAAATACAGCCCTTAAAAAAGAGCCTAGTTTTCTAATACCCAATACAGGGAAAAAGTCAATTGGAGTATATTTTGGTGGAAAAAATAAAGGCCTACGCCATTATCCAAACAAGCTTTCATTTGATGCTATGGCAAGCATAGCTGTAGAAATTGATTGCGTTTTTTATATTTTTGGCGACAAAAGTGAACTTGATGATGCTCAACAATTACACAGACAATTAAATCAACAACAAATTGACTCTGTATTGCTGGCTGGAAAAACCTCCATTCTAACAATGAGTGATGCTATTAGTGAATTAGATTTGTTGCTTACAATAGACTCTGGCCCTATGCATATTGCAGCTGCATTTAATGTACCTTTTGTCGCAGTTGTTGGCTTAGGTACTTCTCCATGGAGTATTGTTGCGCCTAAAGTAAGTAACTACATAGCATTAGTTGCAAATGGCAATCAGCTACTTGAGCCTGACATCATTAACGAAATTCATCCAACGGAAATAAGTAATGCAGCTTTGAGGCTTCTGCATGCTAAATCTTAATTATCTGCGATCTTAGTGGTGCCATTCTCGCAAGTATTTTATTTTGTACTGTGTGATCAATATTTTGTTCATTCATGGCATTAATAAGTAAATCGACAACATGATTGAAGTCCGCTTCAGTGATGTGCATGCCGGTGTGGATCTCCACCATACTATCGCGCGTGTATTTACAAGGGCCATCCGTTAACACGCATAGGTGGTTAAGGAAGCCTGCACGAAAATGGCTAATATTGGCATGCTCAAAATAGTGAAAAACCTGCTCATCATTACCAATTTGATTAATAAAGCTATCAACTAACCTTTCTAGGCCTGCTTGGCCATCGAGTTGTTGGTACAAAGTTAAGTTGCTTATATTTGAGCAAGCACTGAGTATCATTGTAAAAACTATTACCGGAATAAGTTTAAGCATTACCAATACCCTGTTACCGATAAATACCAGCCCGTTTGCTCAGCAGCTCCCGCAATACTCCCTAAATCAAGGTATGCTGCGGTAACGCTAACATATTTATTAGGCATCCACGCTACAAACAGATCGTGCCAATCTTGCTCGCCGAGCCCTAGATTATTTGATTTTTGTCGATATTCAACACCAATAGCAATTTCTCGGCTTAAGAAAATAGCAGTGCTGCCTTCAAATAATAATTTTTCGCCGCCATTGGCTCCACCATAGCCAAGTAACCCTAGCTGATTTGCTTCACTATAGCGTGTAGTTATATTCCAGAACCAGTTATAACCCGCGATAGCACCTAAATGTAACTTACTCGCCGCAAGATAAATATCAGTGCCCGAAGTCTCTTTTGCGCCTACGAGTGTCGCAACAGTGCCATCGTCAAGAGACTTATGCTGCGCACCGAGTGTTAGCTGTGGCCAATCACTGTAGACAATATCGCCATAGAGCCTAACTTTGACACCTGTAATTGCTTGTTCTATTTCAGTATCAAGTGCTGGCACAGCAAAATTTTGCTGTGCATAACTAAGCTCAACACGATTAAATAAATTAATTTGTGTACCACATACATCTAGAGTGTAATCTGTCACATCTGCACGGCTACAAAAGCCATTGATGGCAAATTCATCTTCGCTGGCATACCCTGCAAGTTGCGCCCAGGGGACGATCCCCCCACCGCCACTTCCTTCTACTTGCGATACCCCGGGGGTTGCTAACAACTTACCCTGTGATGCAAAAGAATCAAAAACGGATAATGTTATAACGGTAACAAATAATAACTTAAGCTTGTTCATTATATTGCTCCAACCATTGTTCAAACACCTCCGCTTTGAGCGGCCGACTTAAGTAATAACCTTGCACATGATCACACTGCATTCTTTGTAACAATTCAAGCGAAGCTAAGGTTTCGACTCCCTCTGCAACCACAGAAAATCCAAGTTGATGACCTAAGGTGATGGTGGATTCCACAATGAATTGATCTTTTTCTGATTGATCTAGCTTTAAAATAAAACACTTATCAAGTTTCAGCTCATCAATAGGAAGCATTTTTAAACGACCTAAGGAAGTTTGCCCTACGCCATAATCATCCAACGAAATTTTTACGCCAATAGCTTTAAGGTTTTCCAGTGCATGAATACCTTTTTCTTCATTTTCGATCATATCGCGCTCGGTTAATTCGATAGTAATAAGCGCTGGAGCCACCGAAAACTGTTTTAACGTACGTATTAAATTTGCATGAAATCCTGGGTAAGCTATATCTTGGGCTGAAACATTAATAGCTGCTTGCATATAAATACCTTGCTGTTGCCAAAGCCCCACTTGTGCAACTACTGTTTTAACAACCCAGCCTGTTAACTCAACAATTAACCCTGATTGTTCTGCTAAATCAATAAATAACTCTGGAGACACCCAACTACCATCTTTACGTTGCCAACGAATGAGTGACTCAACTTTATCTATTTTTTGAGTGGCGATATGTAATTTGGGTTGATAAGTCATAAATAATTGACCATCGTCGTCATTAATAGCCTGTTTGAGCTCATCGATCATTCTCAGCCTTTCAAGGTGCTCTTCATCTTCACCTTGCTGGTAATAATGGATATTTTCATGCGCACTAGCGGCACTATCAACAGCAATCAACACCCGGCGCATTAAATCATCGGCTTGCAAACCCTGAGAGGGATATTGCACAACCCCTGCACTGAAACGTAAATTAATTTTCAACTTTTGAATCGTGTAACATGCTTGCAACTGCGCCATTAAACCAATTATGCCACTTTTAAGGTTGCTGCCAGTATTGCTCGCAAATGCAGTTAAAAACTCATCGCCTCCAATGCGGGCATGTAAACCACCTAAGTCATCTGAAAACTCAGCAATCCGTGATGCTACGGCTTTTAAACAATCATCACCAATACGTGCACCGAGCTTATCGTTAATGTGCCTGAGACCACGAATATCAATTGCGACTAAAGTATATTCTTGATTTTGGTTAAGGGTCTCATTCAATACTTCTAACATCGCTGAACGATTATAAAAACCTGTTAAGGAGTCATGTTTTGCTGCAAAGCTAATTTGCTGTTCACGTTCTTGAATATCATTACCCATATTTTTAAAAGCATCGATCAAGGTTGATATTTCATTGCTTTGTTTTTTACTCATTAGCTCAACATTGTAATTACCACGCGCAAATTGCCGCGCTAAGCTAGCCAATTGTGATAGTGGCATGGTTAAGTTTTTTGCTAATAAGCTACTGGTAATCACACCAATAAAAATGGTTATCGTGGCTAAAATAACTAACGTGTAAAACAGCCGCTCAAACTCACTGTAACTTTGCGTTAAATCAGCACTTAGTAACACATTCACAGGGTGGTTATTGAGTGAGGGTAAATGTACGTCACGATTGCTATAAACGAGTTGTTCACCAAAAATTCGTTGTGTGGTTTTATTATGAAAATATTCAGTTGGAATAAAGGGCGTTGGCCGTTCTAATAACGAACTTTTTACTAAGTCATCACTTTTAGCAATAAAGCTTACATCCATGCCGGTTAGGTTTTTTAATTCAACAGCAACCTCGTCATCAATTTTAAACCCAACAAGGCTATAAGCCACGGTGCGAGGTGCTTTGATCGGTAATAAAATAACCTGGTATAGTTCTTTATTTAGCACAACAAAGCTTGATTGCTCGGTATTATTGAGCAACTCATTCATCAGTTCTTGTAAATTACTATCAAAATCTTGCTGTCGGTTAGTTGATACTAACTTCCCTGATAGGTCTAATAACAACATCAAGTCAGCATTGATACGTTGGCTATGATTATACAATACACTACTTATAGTATTGGCATCTCGAGTCGCAACCGCTTGTTTAAAACCAAAGTCAGCAGTTAATACTTTAGCAGCGGTAAGTAGTAAACTTTCTTTTGAGGTCAGATACTGCTTATAGACATTTTCGGCCACGTTAATATCTTGTGTGACCTTTTTCTCATTAAATTGACTCGTCGACCACCAAAAACTCAATAAGCTGACCATAGTCGTCAATAGTACAAGGCCTACACATAAAATAGTAATGCGATTTTTTAAGCTGTTAGTCATTCCCGCCCTTAAACTTACTACCAAACGTATTACGTGGCTTAGGCTCTATTGTTTGCAATGTAACTTGGACACGATTAGGTGAATTTACAGTTAACGTTAAAGATTGTTTTTCTTCTAGAGCGTTTTTTTGCAGTGAGTGCCACAGACTAAGCTGAACGGGCAGTGTTAAGCCATTTAGCTGCACATTTCCATGCTCATCACTTTGATATACATGAGAACTTTTAGCGACATAAATATACCCTAACATAGAATCATGGATATTACAGCCAAGCACCACGACCCCTTGATTCTCAAATGTAATTGGGCTTTCAGGCTGCCCTGAATAAAGTTTCAACTGAAATGGTTTTGCAGGAGAGAAAGAATACACATGATGACGAATATTATCGCTATTCGGAAAATTAACCTGTTGTCCCTGCTGAGCAATTAACAATGAGGGTGAAAACTGCTTGTCGACTTGATCCATGATAAGTACGGGTAACTGCGATGATGATTTACTAGTATCTTCACCAACCAGTTCGACAACTGTATTTTTAAGTGGCAAGCCATGTTGATCAACAATATTAAGTGCAACATTCTGCGCACAGGCTGCGTATGAGAGCGCCACTGTAAAAAGAGTCACTATGCTTTTGCTTGCCATTTTTTGCAGTTTCATTTAGTCATCCTCGGTAGCGCGTAAGCACTAACCTATGAGTGTCTCTAATTAATCTTAGGTTAAGTTAATTAGAGACTGACCCGAAATGCAAGAATAAAAGCCCAGTTACACTAAATAAGAGTAAAACTTAAGGCTTTTAAACATTAGCAAATAAAAAACTCATGATTAAAGCTTGGTGATCAAGCCATATTGCTGATCTAAAATAGTAATAACCTCAGTACGTGGATCTGTTGGAATGGCGATATCATAGCCAACTATCTTACTAGCAATACCAACATAAGTTTCTGACACCGATAACATTACTGATTCTGGCAAAATATAATCTTTAGCAAGCTGTTCTCGCTCAGGCATACGGTCTTTATTTAGTAATACATCACTATCAGGTACATTGCTAATTAATAACTGACGGAAACCTTCTTTTGAATTCTCAACAATTTTACCATCACGGTAAGCTGCACCATCCCAAATGCGTGATGAGTCAGGTGTGCCTACTTCGTCGATATAGATCAGCTTATCTGTACCATCAATATCTTCTACATAACCAAACTCAAACTTTGTATCTACAAAAATTTGATCCAATTTAGCCAACTCAGCACTAATTAAAGTAAAACCTTCAACAAGCAGCTCTTCGTATTTTGCAACATCATCTTTAGACTTAAAATTAAAAACACTCAAATTATTAGTGATATTGTCACGCGTGATATTTACATCATCCACGGCAGGAATATCTGCAACGCCTGTAATAATACCTTTCGTTGATGGCGTAATTAAAACATCATCCAACTTCTGATTCGCGGTTAAGCCTTCTGGTAATTCTAAACCACAAAAATGACGAACACCTTTGCTGTAATCACGCCACATACTGCCGGTAATATACTGGCGAGCAATGGCTTCTACTTTTACTGTACTGGCTTTACGAACAATCCAAACATATGGATGTGGAATATCAACAATATGATTTCCTGCAAGACCCGCTTGATCAAATAGCTTAAACCAGTGCGATGCAACAGTGTTTAATGCAATCCCCTTACCTGGCACACCATTTAGGCCATTTTCACCTTGCCAAATGCAATCAAATGCAGAGATACGATCAGAAATAACCATAATAGCCAGCTCAGTACCTTTAGGTACTTGATAACCTTTTTCGTTAATCAAACGCGCACTATCTTCGTCTGTTAGCCAATAAACTGACCGAACTTTACCACTATGAACAGGGCCCTTAGTGCGTATTGGTAAGTCATCGTTTACATCTAAAACTTTATAGCTAGTCATGCTATCTCCGGATCTATGGCGAGCCTATTACAGGCACTAGTATGGGATTGGGGTTATAAGCTGCTAATAATAATCGAGACCGGGGAAAATCACAATTAAAGCACAATGTGATTTAACGCAGATTAGTTGGTATTTTGTTATTAACGTTATAAGATAACATCAAATTCCAGCAGTAAACTGTATGATGATTGATATAAAGCAGCTAAGTTTTAAATGGCAAAAACACCAAATTAAGCCCACTCTAGCAATTGCATCGTTGGAGGTAATAAAAGGTGAGCATGTATTTTTACATGGCCCAAGCGGTTGTGGTAAATCCACATTGCTAGCATTGCTAGCGGGGATAAATCAACCAACATCAGGGACGTTAAAAATTTTGGATTGTGAGCTTAACCAACTAAGCAATAGTAAGCGTGATGCTTTTCGTGCTGATCACATTGGCTATATTTTTCAAAACTTTAATTTACTGCCTTACTTATCACCGCTGGAGAATGTGACTTTAGGTTGTCAGTTTTCAAAGCTGCGACAAAAAAAAGCATTAACAACTAGCTCAAGTCTGCATCAAGAAGCTAGCAGACTATTGAATGCGCTTGGCTTGGACGAGCAATTCCACCAGCAAAATGTTGCTAATTTAAGTATCGGGCAACAACAACGTGTCGCTGCCGCACGGGCATTTATTGGTAGCCCTGAGCTTATCATCGCTGATGAACCAACGTCAGCACTTGATAGCAATAACCGTCAAGCATTCATTAAGTTATTGTTCGAACAAGCTCAAGCCGCTAACAGCACCCTCGTTTTTGTCAGTCACGATGACAGCTTACAACCCTTATTTAATCGTAATATTGATTTGATCGCGTTACAGGAGCAAGTTTAATGGTCCTAGTAAAGCTTGCTATAAGCAGCCTATACAACCGCCGTGCAAGTGTGTTTCTGACCTTGTTGACTATTGCTATCAGCGTAATGCTATTACTGAGTATTGAACGCGTACGTGTTGATGCCAAAAGCAGTTTTAGTAATACCATTTCAGGTACTGATCTCATTGTTGGTGCACGAACGGGTGATATTCAGCTGTTACTGTCGTCAGTTTTTCGCATTGGTCACGCTAATAACGGGGTTAGTTGGCAAAGTTATCAATATATAAAACAACAACGCGGCGTAAAATGGAGTATCCCCTTATCACTTGGCGATAGCCATAAAGGTCAAGCCGTACTGGGCACTTCTGCAGACTATTTCCAGCATTATAAATTTGCTAAAAAGCAGCCACTTAGTTTTAGCCAAGGGCGGCCTTTTCAGCATTTAAATGAAGTTGTGCTCGGCGCTCAAGTCGCCAAGAGCTTAGGCTACTCGCTTGGCGATAGTATTATTATTTCCCACGGCATGGGTAACACGAGCTTTCATCATCATGATGACAACCCTTTTACGGTTGTCGGCGTTTTAAATGCCACCGGCACCCCTGTTGATAAAACGCTGCATATCCCATTAGCTGCAATTGAACAAATTCATAGTACAAACCATACCAGCCATGAACATGAACATGAACATGAACATGAACATGAACATGAACATGAACATGAACATGAACATGAAAAGCCTACTGATTTGATTGGCAACCCAAAACAAATTACCGCATTTTTAATTGGTTTTGATTCACCACTTTATACTCTCCAGGTACGCCGTAATATCAACCAGTTTAAAGATGAAGCATTGCTCGCCATAATGCCCGGTGTCACATTACGTGAATTGTGGGAAATGCTCACCATTGTTGAAAAAATCTTACTGCTGTTTTCTATAGTCGTAGTATTAGTAAGCCTATTAGGCATGCTCACTACGCTATTAGCGAACCTCAATCAACGCCGTCGTGAATTAGCAATTTTGCGTTCAGTGGGTGCAAGACCTTGGCACCTATTCGCCTTGATCAGCATTGAATCCTTATTGACCACATTTTTAGGTTGCTTAGCGGGCTGCGGATTATTTTATTTACTCATGGCCCTCGCTTCAGGCTACTTACAAAGCCACGCAGGGATCACTATCACCATTGCTATGCTATCGAGCTATGAACTGATGCTGATCGGCGCTATTATGGCGGCCGGTTTTATCGTTGGCTTAATTCCAGCCTCCCGTGCTTATTTTTATTCATTATCAGATGGCATGAGCATTAAAATTTAAGAGGAACACCATGCAGTATTTTCAAAAACTCACTGTAGTTTGCTTAGTTATTTTTAGTTTTGTTCTAAGCTTTAATAGCTTAGCCAACGAACCTAAAGAGATATTTTGGGAAGATTTAATCCCTAAAGGGCACGTGCAAATAGACACTCAAGAGCAAGCCAGTCATGAAGGAACAGAGCAAAATTGGGTGCAACCCGACTTAGATGCCCCAGTTGTAAAAGAACTTAATGGCCAATCAGTCAGTTTACCCGGGTTTGTTGTACCGCTCGAAGGTGATAGCGAAGTGATCACTGAGTTTTTACTGGTGCCGTATTTTGGCGCCTGTATTCATGTGCCACCACCACCACCAAATCAAATTGTTCACGTCACAATTAAAGGCGGTGTGCCAATTGAAAGCCTCTACGATGCAATTGTTGTTACCGGCGTAATCAACACTGAAACTTGGAGTGGCGAAATAGCTCAAGTGGGCTATAAAATGACAGCCGTCGGCGTCGCACCATTTGAGTTGTAATTAATAGCACCTAGTTGCTAGGTGCTTATTCAGTTACTTTTTCTGTAGCTATATCTGATTGCTGGTTGGTTTCATACCAACCACCACCTAATGCTTTGTAGAGCTTAGCCATACTCTGGAGACGATTATTTTTGGCTTGAGCTAAACCAATTTCAGCAGAAAACAACTGCCGCTGTGCATCGAGCAAATCCAAAGAACTGGCAACCCCATTCGTATAACGTAAATGCGCAAGGCGATAATAGTCTTTACTACTGAGCACTAAGCTGTGCTGCGCATCATAAATTTGTTCTGAACTTTGAAAACTAGAGATTTGATCACTCACGTCTTGTAAGGCTATTAAGACTGCTTTTTCATATTCGACACTGGCCTGATACGCTCGCTCTTGGGCGGCCGATAAGCTGTCTAAATTTTTACCCATATTAAATATCGGCATTAACAACTCACCACCAAGTAGCCAAACGGCTGAGTTAGCTGTGAGTATATCACTCAAACTATTGTTCTCGCGGCCCACTTCTACATACAAATTTAACTTTGGGAATAAGTCAGCTTTAGCAATGCCAATCTCAGCCATGGCACTGTGCCACCTCATCATCGCTTGCTGTACATCAGGGCGGCGCTTTAATAACTCACTTGGTAAGCCCGTAGGTAGTGTGCGCGGCATAACTTGCGCAGACAGCTCACTTCCCCCACTAATATCTGCCGTTGCATCACCAATCAAGAACCGTAATTGATTGATCTTGATATGTTCTTGGTGACGTAGTTTAGGCACATTCACTTTGGCCGACTCCAGCTCAACTTCAGCTTGGCGTTGCTCAAGTCCTGAAATAATACCACCGGCTTTACGAATACGTGCCAACTCTAACTCTTTCGCCCGTAATTTAATGGTATTTTCACTGATTTGCAGCTCTTCTTGAATTTCTTTAAGAGCAAAAAACTGCTGAGCAATATCTGCTATTAAAGTAAGCTGTATTACGTTACGGCCTTGCTCAGTTGCATAATATTGGGCAAGAAGTGCTTCACTCGCTCTACGGTTTCCTCCAAATAAATCCACTTCCCAATTAAAATACGCTTTTAAGTCATGTGTGTTAGCAATACTGCTGGTGTCTTTTTCACGCTCTGAGGTTAAACCGATACTCGCATCAGGCCACAAGTCGGCATCACTAATATCACTGTTTAAGCGCGCCTCTATAATACGAGAACGTGCAATGAGCATATCGTGATTATTTTCCAGCGCAAGCGTTATGAGCTTTTGTAAATAGGGGTCTTGATATATTTGTTGCCAACCAATTAAAGCCTCACTGCTCGCTTGTGCTTCAGTGGTCATAAAGGTGCTGATGTCGTCATGCTCAGGCGCGGAAAAATCAGGGCCAACAGCACAACCACCCAGCAATAATGCAGTCGCCACTAGCGATAACTTATACATGGCTTTGCTCCTGCTTAGTGCCTATTTCTACTTTTTTTACAACATGCTGCTTAACAAACCGTGCAGCTGTAATAAAAAATAATGGCACCAAAATAATACCAATAGAACTTGCTAGCAGCATCCCACCTAAAATCGGCATAGACACAGATTGACGCCCAACAGAACCAGGTCCTGTAGCTAATACTAACGGTAATACTCCCAGCACAAACGATGACGCAGTCATTAAAATAGGTCTAAATCGAGAACGCGCAGCTTCTATCGCGGCTTCTTTGGCACTCATTCCATCGCGATATAGTTGGTTAGCAACTTCCACAATTAATATTGAGTTCTTAGCCGCAAGACCAATCAGAGCAATAAAAGCAACTTGGAAAAACAAATTGTTTTCCAACCCACTCACTAGTGTCAGTAATGACGCACCAAGCATGGCAATTGGACTTATCAGTAATACTGCAAACGGTAATGCCCAACTTTCATACAGTGCAGCTAAAAATAAGAATACAAACACCACTGCAAGGCTTATGGCAATCCCTAATTGGCCTGAAGAGCGTATTTCTTGAAAAGTTAATCCTGTCCACTCAAAGCCAATATTAGGCGGCAGCTTTGCTACCTCTTGCTCAATCGCTTTGATCACATCACCAGATGCATAACCCGCAGCTGGCGAGGCGTTAACCGAGGCGCTTGTAAACATATTAAAGCGATTAATGATTGACGGCCCTGTCGTGAGTTGTAGTTTAGCTAAGACATTAGATGGCACCATAGCGCCATTATCACTGCGCACATAAAATTCATTTAAATTTTCAGGGCGTTCACGGAACTCCCCTTCAGCCTGCACTTTCACACGATAAACACGCCCAAATAAATTAAAATCATTAATGGTCGATGATCCTGTCAGCACTTTCATGGTGCTATACACATCAGCAATAGGGACTTCCAGCGCCATGGCTTTTTCACGATCTAACTCTAAAAACAACTGGGGGACAGAGCCTCTTAGTGAGCTCGTTGCTTTGGCTATTTCAGGACGGTTATTTAAATTAGCCAGCAATACATCGAGCGATTCAACCAAGCTGGTAAGGTTCCCGCCGGTTTTTTCTTGTAATGCAAATTCAACCCCAGAGCCTGAACCTAATCCTGCAACTGCAGAAGGCTGATACACACTAAAAGATGCCTCTGGAATACTATAAAGCTGCTGGCGAATATCATTCATTACATTACTAACAGTGTAATTTTTATCTGCGCGATACGCCCATGGCTTTAGGATAATTTCAAACTGACCATTGGATTGCGCCCCACCGGCGCGGCGGTTTTCGCCAGCCAAAGAGAACGAATAAGCAATACCATCATGCGCCATAATATATTTATTCGCCTTGCTGATCACTTCATTAGTTCGTGATACAGTCGCAGCATCCGGTAGGGATACATCAACAAAAAAACGTCCTTGATCTTCTTGTGGCATAAAGCTACTTGGTAATTGCGCAAATACAAAATAACACCCGCCGGCAATAATGATAAACGCGACATAACTACGCTTAGCTTTTTGACAAGTAACTGTAACTAACCAGGTATATTTATCACCTAAGTTAGCCAACATAGCATTAAATTTAACAAAAAATTTATTCGTTGAAGGGGCGCTTGGGCGTAAAAATAAAGCACACATCGCAGGGCTTAAAGTTAGCGCAACTAAGGTAGAAATTAACACCGCAACAGTAATAGCAATAGCAAATTCACGATACATAATACCGGTAATGCCCGCTAAGAATGACACAGGCACAAATACCGCAGCAAGCACCAATGAAGTAGCAACTATTGCCCCTGAAAGTTCAGTCATAGCTTGCTTGGTCGCGCTGACAACATCCATTTTTTCTTCGTTGATTAATCGCTCTACATTTTCAACTACAACAATGGCATCATCGACCACAATACCAATCGCCAACACCATCGCTAATAAACTCACGTTATTAATGGTAAAACCAAATGCTGCAAGCGCTATAAAAGTGCCCACGATAGAAACCGGCACCGCCAATGCAGGAATTAACGTAGTGCGCCAATTTTGTAGAAATAAATACACCACCAAAATAACTAGAATTAGTGCTTGGATCAAAGTGTTGATCACTTCATCGATTGAAAGCTTTATAAACTCCGAAGCATCATAAAATAGCTGCCATTTTATTCCTTGCGGGAATGCGGCACTTAAACGGGCCATTTCAACTTTGACACTTTGCGTTACTTCCAGCGCATTGGAGCCGGGAAGCATATAGATCTGTAGGATAGTAGCGGGTTGCTCGTTTAATTTAGAATTTAACGTATAAGCGGATGATGCTAACTCAACTCGCGCTACATCGCGTAACCTGATCATCGAGCCATCGCTATTAACTCGCAGCATAATATTCTTAAATTCTTCGACTTTATTTAACCGCCCTTGCGCTCGCACAGGAAAGTTTAACTTGATATGTTCACGACTTGGTTGGGCACCAATCTCACCAGCAGCAGCTTCCTTGTTTTGTGATTTTATGGCATCAGTTACATCATTAACTGTGAGCTCATAGCCTGCCAAAATATCCGGTTTGAGCCAAACACGCATTGAATATGAGCGCGAGCCAGTATTACGCACCCTACCAACACCAGGCACTCGCTTAAGTGCGGCCTCTACATTAATACTGGCATAATTACTTAAGTATATTTCATCATAACGCTCATCATCAGAGGTTAAGGCCAACTTAAGTAATTCAACCGAGCTTTCATTTGAAACCGATACCCCTTCGGTTTGTACATCAACAGGTAAGTTACTCCCTGCTTGACTCGCAGTATTTTGGACATCGACTAATGCTAAATCGGGATCAGTGCCAACATCAAAAGTCAGCGTAATATTAGCACCACCAGAATTTGTGGCTTTTGATTCCATATACAACATATTGGGCGTACCGTTTAGCTCTTGCTCTAATGGTATTGCCACGGACTCAGAGGCGGTTTCAGCTGTAGCCCCAGGAAATGATGCTGATATTTTCACTGATGGCGGTGCGATGTCTGGGTATTGATCAATTGGCAAAGTAAATAACGACACCACACCCGTTAATAAAATAACTAAAGAGATCACCGATGCAAACACCGGTCTATTAATAAAAAAGTGAGAAAACACCCTTACTCTCCTTGCTTTTTAGCGAGAGTAACTGCGTTTTTTTCCTGCTCACGGGCAGTAAATTCATCTTCACTGAGCGCCATCACATGCTGTCCATGACGAATACGATGCAAGCCTTTGATCACTACTTTTTCACCAGCACTCAAACCACCACTGATCACAATGCCTTCTTCACCATAATGCTCAACCACCACAAAACGCCGCTCAATGATATTGTTATCAAGTACCACCATCACATAAATACCGCCTTGTTCAACTTGGGTTGCTTCTTCAGGCACCACGACTGCATTGCTAATTTCATCAAGCTTAATACGTGCTTTAGTGTATTGCCCTGGTAATAGTTCACTTTCAGGGTTAGGTAAAACGGCTCTCACCTTAAAGGTGCCTGTTTTTGGGCTAATTTTAGGATCAGTAAAACTTACATCTCCCCAGTAACGGTATTCACTGCCGTCAGGTAATGATATGCGTACAAAACCTTGCAGGGCTTTGCCTTTTTGCTCAGCTTCTAATTTATCAATAATGGTCGTCATACGACGTTTTGCATTTAAATAATCTAACGCCGACATATTAAAATTAACGTAAATAGGATCAATCTGCTGAATTGTAGTCAATAGAGAAATTCCGCTGCTACCAACTAATGCCCCTAGGTCAGCTTCTGAGCTTCCCACCATTCCACTAATTGGCGCCGTGATACGGGTATAAGCAAGTTCTAGCTTTGCTTCATCGAGCTCGGCCTGTGTTGCCGCTAAACTGGCTTGAGCTTGCTCTTGAGTTGATATTGCATTGTCATAATCTAGCTGGCTAGCTGCATCTTGTTCATACAAAGGTTTTAACCGGACTACATCGCGCTTCGCTTTTGCCAATGCTGCACTGTCTTTTTCATAGGCGGCTTGTACACGATTTAATTTCGCTTTATAAGGGCGATCATCAATCTTATAAAGCAAGTCACCTTCATTCACCCAGCTGCCTTCAACAAAATCAACGCTTTCCACAAAACCTGTGATCCGCGCGCGCACTTCTACATCTAGGGATGCATCTGTACGCGCGACATAGTTACCATAAATTGGCACGTCCATTTTCTTAGCCTGTACCGTCACCACTTCTTCTATTGGCTGCTCTACAATGTCCTTACTACAGGCACACAACACAGTCAGTAAAACCAAAATCGTAAACATACGATTGACACTAAAATACATTAGTTTCTCACTTGTAATTTTCTAGGTATATCGCTCATACGGGCCATAAAAGTCAATTAACGCTGACACTGACTACAAAATACAGTGCTGCGCTGACCTAACCGAATTTCTGTTAATGCTTTTTTACACATCATGCACGGCTCACCTTTACGACCGTACACTAGCAGCTGCTGAGCAAAGTAGCCTGGTTTACCGTCACTTTGCGCAAAATCTTTTAACGTTGTGCCGCCTTGGGTGATCGCCGCAGCGAGTGTATCTTTAATAATAGGCACTAATTGCTGATAACGCGCCAGTGATACTTTACCTGCCTCGCGTTTTGGGTGAATACCAGCTTTAAAAAGGGATTCATTAGCATAAATATTACCTACCCCAACAACCACGGCGTTATCCATGATAAACTGTTTAACTGGCACTTTTTTATTACGTGACTGCTCATATACCCGTTTAGCGGTAAATTCATCAGTAAGCGGTTCAGGACCAAGCTTACTTAATAAGCTATGGCACTGGTCAGGCTGTTGCCACAAGCAACAACCAAATCGGCGAGGATCATTGAGTCTCAGTGCTTTGTTATTAGCAAATATGAATTCAATATGATCATGCTTTTTTAATGGTTCGTCTTTATCAACAACCCGTAAATTACCCGACATTCCCAAATGTAAAATAACACTACCCAATTCACATTTCAGCAGTAAATACTTAGCTCGGCGCTGTACATCTAACACAACTAAATTAGTGATTTGATAAACCTCATCAGGCACTGGCCAACGCATATTAGGGTTATGAATATTCACCTTAGTGACACGTTGTTGCAAAATATGTGGGGTGATCCCCATTCGGCTAACTTCAACCTCTGGTAATTCAGGCATTCGACTTAGGCTCGCTGTGTATAAAATTAAAACTTGGAAATAACCGCTGCGCAGTCTGTTGATCAAGCAACAATACACGCTGGTTACTCTTATCAAGTAAATAATAGCCCTGTGGGGCACGGTATAATTGATATAACCAAGGTAACTGCTCACCTGCCAACCACACAGTAGCAACTGTTAGCGCGGTGGTATTGTGAAATGTAGGCTGTTCTTCTGCAACCGACAACTGCATGTTTTGCCATTGATTAATTAATTCGACAAGATTAACTGTGGTTGCTTGCCATTGACTCGGTGGGGCATTGTCAATTAATGCTATAGCACGCCAAGACGTACCGATCCGCTCTATTTTTTGATCTGGGAATTCAAGCGCTAAAATAAAACTCTGGTCAGGCAGCACGCTCTGTACCCTAGCTTCTTCTGGGCCACTGTTGAGTTTAGTGTGTAATCCATTAAAAAAGAAAATCATTAACAGCATGGAAAAAATAACAACATTGTTCCAGCCCTTGCGGCCTAACTGCATTTGAGTTCTTCCTAAAAGATTCAATTAGTTAAAGTGTAACCAAAAATATGTAAAAATGGCAGCCGAAATTTGTTATGCAATATTACTAAAATTCACCAGTGGTAATGTGCCAAAGTTAGATTACTTTGCTAATATACGGCAAAATTTAAGGAGTTCCGTCATGTCAATGTATGTAGTGGGTCATAAAATCCCAGATTCAGATTCTATTTGTGGTGCAATTGCACTGGCTTATTTGAAAAACCAAATTGAAGAGCCTGCAATTCCTACCCGTCTTGGTGAAGTTTCACCTGAGACACAATTTATTCTTGATAAGTTTGGCTTTGAAGCGCCAGAGCTAAAATTAAGCTACGCAGGTGAAGACGTTTACATCGTTGACCACACTGAAAAAACCCAAGCACCAGATGATATCGACCAAGCACGCGTTGTGGGTGTTGTTGATCACCATAAATTAGGTGATTTAACTAGCTCAACACCACTTGAGTGTTGGATCCGTCCAGTTGGTTGCTCAAACACCATCATCAAAATGATGTATGATTTTTACAATGTTGAAATACCAAAAGACATTGCAGGCATCATGATGTGCGCAATTTTAAGTGACACGGTAATTTTCAAATCTCCAACCTGCACCACAGCTGATATAAAATGTGTTGAAGCACTAGCTGAAATTGCTGGCATTGAAGATTTTAAAGAATTAGGCATGGATATGTTCCGTGTTAAATCAGCTGTTGAAGATACACCTGCGCGCGATTTAGTAATGCGTGATTTTAAAGACTTCAACATGAACGGTAAGCTTGTAGGGATTGGTCAGTTAGAAGTTATCGATCTTGCGGTATTTGATGACATAAAAGCCGAGCTTGAAGCTGATATTGCCAAGCTTAAAGAAGAAGGCGGCCGTCATTCGGTATTCTTACTACTTACCGACATTATGAAAGAAGGCTCACAAATGCTCATCGCTTCTGACGATGCAACATTAGTGGAAGCTGCTTATGGTGTAACGCCTGAAGACGGTAAAGTATGGTTAGACGGTGTATTAAGCCGTAAAAAGCAAGTAGTGCCACCACTGCAAGACGCTTTTTCTAAGCTGTAAGCTGTAATTCTAAAAACCGTTGTTATGTAAATAACAACGGTTTTTTGTTGGCTGTAAGCCATTTAAACAGATAAACCGAAGGAGTAAAAACATTCGATAATGCAGTTTTTTGATGCAGGCTGATATGGTATTTTTCGTTGGGTTTCGCGCTGCTCAACCACAACCTACGTAGCCAATTTTAACGCCGTTCAGCTTAAAACTTACAGCTTACCGCTCCTAGCAGCTCTTAACTGACGGCTAGTCTAAAACAAAAAACCCAGCCTAGGCTGGGTTTTTGATATTCAGAGAAAACTAAAATTACTTGATTTTAGCTTCTTTGAAAAGAACATGTTTACGGATTTTTGGATCAAACTTTTTGATTTCCATTTTTTCCGGCATGTTACGCTTGTTCTTGTCGGTAGTGTAGAAAAAACCAGTACCAGCTGTAGAAACTAAACGGATCTTATCACGCATGACTCAGGTCCTTAAACTTTTTCGCCGCGAGCACGGATTTCAGTAAGAACCGTGTCGATGCCTTTTTTATCGATAATACGCATACCTTTAGTAGTAGTGCGTAATGTTACAAAACGTTTTTCACTTTCAACCCAAAAACGGTGTGTTTGTAGGTTAGGTAGGAAACGACGTCTAGTCGCGTTTCTCGCGTGTGAACGGTGATTACCAACCGCAGGACGCTTACCTGTAACTTGACATACTTTAGACATGTCTATATATCTCCAATAACTTCGCTCGAGCTTAATTTTCCCCTAGGCTATGTATTTTGTGCCCCAGGGATAAATCGAAGGGCGCTCTTTATACAGCTTATACAGGCAAAGATCAAGTGATTGATCTAATCCAATCAGCTCATGTGTAAATTTGATAGCGGCTAATTATAAAGATCGAATGCCCTTAGGGAAAGTAAAAACTGCATTTAAATTAAACTAATTTGCAAATAAGTACTAAACCGCTCATTTTTAACACGCTTAGTGATTTGAATGCTCTTAAATCAAGCCTCGTTCTGCGAACGAAACGCAATTATCTCCACCGACAATGATGTGATCTAAAATATTTATATCAACTAATTGTAAAGCTTGCTGCAATTTAGTGGTAATTAATTTGTCTGCTTGGCTTGGTTCTGCAATTCCTGATGGATGATTGTGCGCTAGAATCAATGCTGCTGCATTATTTTTAAGGGCTGCTTTTACCACTTCACGCGGATAAACTGATGCAGCGTTAATAGTGCCATAAAAGAGAGTTTCTTCTTTAATTAAGCGATTCTGACTATCTAAGTACAACACCATGAATATTTCTTGCTGTAGGCCTCGTAATTCAAGCGTTAAATAGTCATACACCGATTGTGGCGAATTAAATACTGCATCGCGTTTACATTGCTCCATCATATAACGACGGCTTAACTCCAGCACGGCCTGCAATTGCACAAACTTTGCGACCCCCAAACCTTTTTGCGCACAAAAATCATCAATCGTTGCATTAAATAAATTATGAAGGGTTTGATTTTGTGTCATTAAATGCTGCGCTAACTCCACGACATTCATTCCAGGTAAACCCGTACGTAAAAATATAGCAAGCAATTCCGCATCACTGAGCGATTTAGCTCCTTTAGCTAATAATTTTTCACGTGGTCGCTGATTGCTCGGTAAAGATGTAAGCTGCATTATTTCGTCCCTGAAAAGTGTTTTATTATTTAACTGTAATGCAAAAATAGAATTTCGCCTGTTAAAGTTAAAATAAAATTCCCTATTAAAACTTCGTCCATAACGCAAAGATTTGCTATCGTTAGCGCATATCAACAAAGGTTTCAGCAAAGTATGACAAAGTTAATGACCAATTTACCTACAGAACTCATCAATAGAAAAATTGTACTGGGGATCAGCGGTGGTATTGCCGCTTATAAATGCGCCGAACTGGTAAGACGCTTAAAAGAGCATGGCTGTGATGTAAAGGTGGTTATGACCGAATCAGCCAAGCACTTTATTACACCCCTTACCATGCAAGCTGTTAGTGGTGAAATGGTATCTGATTCTTTACTCGATCCTTCTGCTGAAGCCGCTATGGGTCATATTGAATTTGCAAAATGGGCTGATTTAATTTTAGTTGCCCCTGCCACCAGCAATATCATTGCAAAAATGGCTGCAGGCATTGCGGATGACTTACTCACCACTTTATTACTGGCAACACCAGCAAAAGTAGCGGTAGCGCCTGCAATGAACCAACAAATGTATGCCCACCCGGCCACGCAAGCTAATTTAACAACGTTAGCACAACGCGACATTGCAATTTGGGGCCCTGGCAAAGGTGAGCAAGCCTGTGGTGATGTAGGCGCGGGCCGTATGCTTGAGCCACACGAATTAGTCGCACTTTGCACCCAACCTGAGCAGCCGCAACTGCTGACCGGTAAAACCATTACAATCACTGCAGGACCAACTCGTGAGCCACTTGATCCGGTGCGTTTTATCTCTAATCACAGTTCAGGAAAAATGGGCTACGCTTTGGCGCAAGCCGCCTTACTATTGGGTGCGAAAGTTAATTTAATTTCAGGTCCTGTTACACTCACTCCTCCTACGGGCGCTAACCTTATAAAGATAGAGAGTGCAGAGCAACTACTTGAACAGGCGCTTATTTTGGCTCCAAAATCAGATGCGTTTATTGGTTGTGCAGCCGTTGCTGATTACCGTGCAGCCAAGGTTGCTGAACAAAAAATGAAAAAGCAAGGAGACGAGTTAACGCTGACGTTAGTAAAAAACCCTGATGTGATTGCAGCCGTTGCCAATCTCACTGATGGCCGTCCTTATACCGTAGGCTTTGCTGCTGAAACCCAAGATGTTGCAAGTTATGCAAAAGGGAAACTAACGAATAAAAATTTAGATATGATCTGCGCTAATGACGTATCAACAAGTGGCCTTGGCTTTAATTCAGATCATAATGCGTTGACATTATTCTGGCACAATGAGCAAAAAGAATTAGCAATTGACACCAAAAGCGCACTCGCACTGAGTGTAATGAGTGAGCTTGCTAAACGATTGTAAAAAGGCTGGAAAGAAACTGAATAAAACATTAACATAGCCCCACTCATTAGCTCAAAAAGTGAGTGGTCAACGCTGGCCTACGCTCAATAAATTATCAAAAGAAAGGAATGTTCATGCCTGCGACAAAAAGAAGTAATCGCAAAGAGCAAATACTACAAGCACTCGCACAAATGTTAGAAACCAGCCCAGGTCAACGTATCACCACAGCAAAACTAGCTGCTGAGGTGGGCGTATCTGAAGCTGCGTTATATCGTCATTTTCCGAGTAAAGCACGGATGTTTGAGGGGCTAATTGAGTTTATTGAAGACACGCTACTTTCACGGATCAACTTAATTCTTGAAAATGAAAAAGAGACGCAAAGCCGTATCTATAACATTTTATTATTACTATTAGCCTTCGCTGAAAAAAACCCAGGTATCACCCGTATTTTAACGGGTGACGCACTACAAGGTGAGCAAGAGCGTTTACGTGATCGTGTACAAGGCTTATTTGAAAAGCTTGAAACTCAGCTAAAACAAGTACTTCGTGAACGAAAACTACGCGAAGGTAAAACTTTCCAAAGTGATGAGTTAACTATTGCCAATTTTTTACTTGCCTATATAGAGGGCAAAATGAATCAATTCGTACGCAGTGATTTTAAAGCAAAACCTAGCGCTCAATTTGAAAAGCAATGGCTAGAGCTGCAAAAAATCTGGCTTTAAGTTAGGTTCAAGGTTCAAGGTTCAAGGTTCAAGGTTCAAGGTTCAAGGTTCAAGGTTCAAGGTTCCCAAGAGTTGACCGTATTCATTAGACCGGTCAACATTTTGGAAATAATTCCACACAACTTCTTTTTGCGTATGATAAAAAACGTGCATAACCTTTAGTCGTTTCACGCTCATGCCTTCAGCTATATTTGAAGAAATAGAAAGAGCTGAGCGAGTAATTTGATCTTTAAGCCCAAACTCTTTGCTTGTTTTAAAGTGAATATAAACCTCACAAGCCAAATCAGCGAAGCGCTGCCAAACATGAAGCTGTTCAAATCTAATCATAACCCTTAATAAAATAGACAGGAACAAAGTTTAGTTCCTACTTTGTAACTTGCCACTTGCTACTTTTAACTTCCTTTTTAGTGCACTTATCGTATCTACTCGAATTGTTTAACAAACTCGTTATGATGGGGTTGATGAAACAAAAAGAGAACTACTAATGAAAGCACAACTTTCCCTGCTCAGCATAGCACTGGTTACCAGTCTAAGTAGCGCCACTGTAAACGCAAAAGAAGCGCTGCAATTTAAAGATGTATTCGATTTCAAGTCAGCCAAAAATACCCAACTATCAGAAGACGGTAAAGTACTCAGCTTTAGCTCAACACCCTATCGTGGCGATGCAACGGGCTTAGTTTATACGTTAAACAATAATAAATTACTCGCTGAAGTTGAGCGTGGCACTCAACCTCAAATCAATAAAGTCGCCAACTGGGTAGCATTTACCCAAATACCTACCTTGCTTGAAAAAGAGACCGCAAAAAAGAAAGACAGCTTAAAAAACAATCTGGTCTTAGTAAATACAACTACCGGCAAGCAACAAACTTTTGAAAACATAAAGGACTACCAGCTCTCTGATGATGGTAGCTGGTTAGCCTATCGATTAGATGAAAAAACCAATAAAGACGATGAAAGTAAAGACCTTGATAACGTAAATAGCACAGATAAATCTAGTGAAATCAAACCTGATAAGAAAGACAAAACATTTGATTTAGTGGTTGTAAATTTACAAGATGAAACAACTCACACTGTAAATAGCGTGTTTAGTTACGCTATTAATGCATCAAGCAACGAGCTACTTGTCAGTCAAAGCTACTCAGATGGAAGCGATAATCAGGTAGCGTTAATTTCATTAGATAGTACGTTTGAAACAAGTGTATTAATTGATGAACCAGGTGTTGTTGCAAATAAAATTACTTGGCACCCAACTAAGAATATCGCCGCTTTCACGCTGGGTAATTATGTGAATGACGATATGCGTCGTCGCGATCATCAACTCAAACTGTGGCAAAACGAACTGCTTACAGATATAGCTTCACCAGAGAAAAGTTGGACTATCGGCAAAACAGCAAAATTGAGCTGGTCTGAAGATGGTGAGCGCTTATATTTTGAGAACCATCCTAAGCTAGCAGAAAAAATTACAGCAAAGAAATACACAGATCAAGCCTCGCTATTTGACTACGATACTATCCGCGACCAAAAAGGCCTAAATGTTTGGCACAATAACGACGCCGAAATCAAACCTCGTGAAGAACAACAATGGAATGAGGTTAATAAAAATCGCCATTACCAAGCTGTTTACCACCTTAATGGCAAACAGGTTGCTCAGCTAAGTGATACAAGTATGCCGAGTCTGGCGCTCAATACTAACAGTCGAGATGCATTACTTGGTTCATCGAATTTACCTTACCTTGAACGCATTATGTACGGTGGTTTTTTTGCCGACTACTACGCTGTGAATGTACAAACAGGTGAGCGAAAAGCAATTATCAACGATTACCCGTTTAGACCGAGCCTGTCACCCAGTGGGCAATACGCGACTTACTTTGAAAATAGCCAAGTACAACTAAAAGACTTAAACAAGAATAAAGTCAGCACCTTAACAAAAGCGATTCAAGCAACATTTGCAGATGACCAACACGATTACCCATCAGCGCAGCCAGGTTATGGTGTTGCTGGCTGGCTTAACGATAGCAGCCAAGTATTGGTATATAGTAAATATGATATTTGGGCGTTTGATGTTAACACTCTTAAAGCGACTCGCTTAACCAATGGTAAAGAAATCAATACTCAATATCGAGTTATCAAACTTGATAAAGACCAAGTTGGCTTTAAGTCAGATGAAACTTTACTACTTAGCGCAACAAATTTGCAGCAAAAACAAACTGAAATAGCCAAACTTAAGCTTACCGATAACTCGCTAAGTAAAGTATTAAGCGGTCAAAAACGTTTTGATGTAGTGAAAAAAGCCAAGCACGCAGATAAGTACTTATTTACTGAGCAAACTTATCAGCAGTTCCCTGATTTTTATCAAACTGATTTTAGCTTTAAAAAACCACAACGTGTTACCAACTTAAATCCACAAGTTAATGACTTTGCATGGGGACAAGAACCAGAGCTAATTAGTTATAAAGGCTTTGATGGTGAAGACTTACAAGGTGTGTTAATTAAACCTGCCGGCTATAAAAAAGGCGATAAAGTACCAGTAGTGGTGTACTTTTATCGTTATATGAGTCAACGCATGTATGATTTCCCTAAAATGGAGTTAAACCACCGCCCTAACTTCCCCATGTTTACCTCAAACGGCTATGCGATTTTCTTACCAGATATTCGCTTTGAAATTGGTCATCCCGGTAAATCATCAACCCAAACCATGATCAATGCGACCCAAAAACTGATTGATTTAGGTATTGCGGATCCGGATAAAATTGGCTTACAAGGCCACTCATGGGCAGGTTACCAAAGTGCCTTTATGATCACTCAAACCGACATGTTTAAAGCGGTTGTATCGGGTGCACCAGTGTCTAACATGACCAGTGCTTACAGTGGTATTCGGTTAAAATCAGGCCTTGCGCGTCAGTTCCAATATGAGACAGGGCAAAGCCGCATCGGTAAAACCTTGTTTGAAGCGCCTGAGCTGTATATTGAAAATTCACCGGTGTTTTTTGCTGACAAAGTAAATACCCCTATCTTGATTATGTTTGGAGATAAAGATGACGCTGTACCATGGCACGAAGGTGTGCAGTATTATTTAGCGCTGCGCCGTGCAGGTAAAGACGCTACATTCTTGCAATACGAAGGTGAACCGCATCATTTAAAGAAATTTCCAAACCAAGTGGATTTTTCAATTCGTATGATGCAGTACTTTGATCACTACTTAAAAGGCAAACCAGCCGCTAAGTGGATGACGGAAGGTGAAGCGTTTATAGAAGAATAAGGTTATAAGCCATAAACGAAAACGCCCAGCAAATGCTGGGCGTTTTAACTTAAGCGGCCGAAAAACTACCTTGCCCGTTGGCGATTGCCGCCTACTCTCGGCTTAGTATTCGCTTTTTTAAACTGACTAAAACCTGTATGGCGACTCAGTGCTGGACGCCCTCCCTTACCTGCTTTAAGCGATTTTTCATCGCGGGTTTCTTCAGGTACTAAGCAATTAGGCCCCTTACCAATGAGTTTAGCTTTACCCATTTTACGAAGAGCTTCGCGGATCATCGGCCAACCAGCTGGATCATGGTAACGTAATATCGCTTTATGTAAGCGGCGTTGGCGTGCCCCTTTAGGTACAGCAACTTGCTCAGTATTATTTTTAATATTACGTAACGAATTCATTTCGGTATGATAAATCGTCGTCGCATTCGCCATAGGGGATGGATAAAAGTTTTGCACTTGATCAAGTTTAAAATCATTCTCTTTTAACCACAACGCCATATTTACCATATCTTCATCTTTTGTCCCTGGGTGTGCAGAGATAAAATAAGGAATAAGGTACTGCTTTTTACCCGCTTCTTTTGAGTACTTATCAAAGAGTTCTTTAAACTGATCATAGGCGCCCATGCCTGGCTTCATCATTTTTGATAATGGGCCATCTTCAGTATGCTCTGGGGCTATTTTTAAATATCCGCCAACATGATGCGTAACGAGCTCTTTTACATAGCGTGGGTCTTGCACTGCCAAGTCGTAACGCACACCTGAAGCAATGAGAATTTTTTTCACCCCTTTTACTTCACGGGCTTTCTTATATAACTCAATTGTTGGCGTGTGATCAGTATCCATATGCTTACAAATATCAGGGTAAACACACGATAGGCGACGACAGGTACTCTCTGCTTTTTTGCTCTTACAACGCAGTTTATACATGTTGGCGGTTGGGCCACCCAGATCTGAAATAACCCCCGTAAAGCCCGGTACTTTGTCACGAATTTGTTCAATTTCATCAATAATCGATTCTTGCGAACGGCTCTGAATGATCCGCCCTTCATGCTCTGTGATAGAGCAGAACGAACAACCACCAAAACAGCCCCGCATAATATTAACCGAGGTTTTGATCATATCGTATGCGGGGATCTTCGCATCACCATAACTTGGGTGTGGAATACGTTGATAAGGCAGGCCAAATACCGCATCCATCTCATGCGTTTCCAGTGGATACGCTGGCGGGTTTACCCAAATTGAACGATCGCCATGACGTTGGAATAAGGCACGCGCACAACCTGGGTTGGTTTCTTGATGTAAAATACGTGATGCGTGGGCGTATAACGGCTTGTTAACGCTTACTTGCTCAAATGCAGGTAACTTAACATAGGTTTTTTCCCACGGCTTAGGGCGTGCTGGCTGAATTGTAATTGGTTTTGCAGCTTCAGCTTGTAAATCAATACCCGCTTGTTTAAATTCACTTTTACTGCAGCCTACATCATCCGCCCCATAAGGGTTAGGAATTGGATCAATTTTGCCAATTTTGTCGATTGCTGTTGAATCACTACCACGCCAACCAGGTAATGGCTCTTTGCGGATAACCGCTGTACCACGAATATCTTGAATGGTATCCATGGTTTCGCCCGCAGCAATACGGTGCGCAACTTCCACCAACGGACGTTCAGCATTGCCGTAAATTAAAATATCGGCTTTGGCATCAAATAAAATACTGCGGCGCACTTTTTCTTGCCAATAATCATAGTGGGCAATACGGCGGAGGCTTGCTTCAATACCACCAATAACAATAGGTACGCCTTTATAAGCTTCGCGACATTTTTGCGAATAAATCATTACCGCGCGATCAGGACGTTTACCACCAATGTTACCCGGCGTGTATGCATCATCGTGGCGCATACGCTTTTCAGCCGTATAGCGGTTGATCATCGAATCCATGTTACCAGCGGTAACACCAAAGAATAAGTTAGGTTTACCAAGTGCCATAAAGGCATCTTTTGACTGCCAGTCAGGCTGCGCTATGATGCCAACCCGAAAGCCTTGCGCTTCTAGCACGCGACCTATTACGGCCATACCAAAACTTGGGTGATCAACATACGCATCACCACTTATTATGATTATATCGCAGCTATCCCAGCCAAGGGCGTCCATCTCTTCGCGTGTTGTAGGTAAAAATGGAGCTGTGCCGTAACACTCAGCCCAATATTTGGGATATGAGAATAACGCTCGCTTGGCTTTAAGTGCGCTCATAAAAAGTAACCAATTGCTTTAAAAAAGGTCGCAAAGTATACTCGAATTAATCCCCAAGCGATATTAACTATTTACGATGATAGCCGATAGTTCCAATAATCTTGCTACTTTTTGTTTTCAATATACTGAATAAGCTCAACTTCTGGCATTGGTTTAGCGTACATAAAACCTTGTACTTCATCACAGCCTAATTGCTTAAGAAAGTCAGCTTGTGCTTGTGTTTCGACCCCTTCAGCAATGGTTTTTAAACCGAGCTTAGCACCCAATGCAACCACTAACGCAGCAATCGCGCCGTCGTCTTGATCAGGAAGATCTTTAATAAATGCTCGATCGATTTTCAATCGATCTAATGGCAGCTTTTGCAAATAGCTCAATGATGAAAAACCCGTACCAAAGTCATCAATGGCCACTTCAACACCAAACGCTTTAAGCTCATTTAAGGTATCAATCACCACACTAAGCTCATCCATCACCACACTTTCAGTGACTTCTAATTCAATATTTTTGGGGTTAACCTGATATTTTAATAACGTCTCTTTGACTTGTTGGGCATAATCCTTGACCTTAAATTGCGGCACCGACACATTCACTGCAATACGTATTTCTACACCTTGCGCAGCTAAACGCTTTTGTTGCTGACAAGCCTGTTCTAACACCCATTGACCAATATCAACAATTAATCCTGCATCTTCAGCCAGCGGCACAAAAACTGCTGGGGAGATATAATTACCATTACCCGACGGCCAACGCAGTAACGCTTCACAGCCTATTAAGGATAAATCACTAAAAGCCAATTGCGGCTGATACCATACTTCTAGTTTACTATTTTCAAAATCTTGGCGCAGCTGGCGAATGATTCCTAGTCGCCAAGTCATTTGCTCTTCCATATCAGGCGTATAATAAACAGCATTACCTAACTTACCTTGTTTAGACTGGTTAAGTGCTATATAGGCGAGTTTTAGTGTTTCGATACCCGTGGCTTGGAAGTCTTGCTGTTCACATAAGCCAATTTTAAAATTAACCGGTAATAAGTGCTCTGCAGCAGTAAAAGGAAGATTTAAGTTTTCCCGCAATATATTTAAATTAAATTCATCACGGGCAATTAAAAAGCCAAATACATCGGCGCCAATTCGAGACAGTAATTTAGCCTGTGGGTACTCTTGTTTAAGCCGTTCAACAATTGCAATAAGTAAGTGGTTACCTACTTCTTGGCCTAGTCCATTATTGATATCTGAAAAGTGTGCGACATCAATTAAAACAAATATGTATTCATTACTATTTAAGCGATGGTATTTTTCAATCTGTTCAATAAAGTCCGTTCTATTCGCAAGCCCTGTCAGTACATCTTTATAAGCGGCATCTCTGAGTTTATTAAATAGCCTAACATTATCTAATCCTACACTGACATTGGTTAAGAAAATTTCAGCAAATTGTAGTTGGGTTAAGCTTGGCTGACTGACATACTCTAAATAAATAGCCGCTTGGCGATTCTTACTCTTCAATAAAAATGTCGTGTCATGCTCGGTGTGTTGATGTTCGCCAAATTCAAAACAGTTTTGTACCTGAAGAATTATTCGTCCATCATCTAATTGCTCAATACCTTGACCAATAAAGGCGCTAAACTCAGCGCAGCCACCTAACACTCGTACTTGATGACTGTCATCCAAACTGCCGCACACAACCCCTCTTGGTGCACAATCTAAAATGACCGAGAGTTGCTTAATCACCGCCATCGTAAAAGCTTTGATGTCGGTAAAACCTAATATAGCTTTAGAGGCCAGTAGAATATTATTTAACGCTTTGCTTTGGTATTCAAGTTGGCAAACTTGTTCATACGAACGAATAGCGGTCACTAAAGATGTCACTAATTTACTGCGAGTAAGCTCTGTTTTCGTTTTGTAATCATTTATATCGTATTCACGAATAACCTTTTCTTCAGGCGCGTAACCCGGTTGGCCTGTACGTAAAATGATACGTACATTATGGTTTTGCAACGTATCGCGTACTTCTTTAACGACTTTTAAACCCGCATCATCTGATTCCATCACGACATCTAACAGCAATACCGACACATTATGAGTATTAGCTAATACTTCAACCGCTTCGACACCAGAGTAAGCATGATGAAAACGCAATGTTTTCCCCCAGAACTTAACCCCTGAAAGTGCTAATTCAGTAACAGTGTGAATTTCAGGATCATCATCAACAATCAAAACATCCCAATACCCAGCAGGCACAACTTCCGCATGAAGTTCCTCTTCATGATTGGCAAACAAAAAATCATTGTGTTCTGACGTCATTCCAAACCCTTTAAATGCAAATATCCCGCGCTATCATTTAATATTGAGACTATCCAACTATTGACTAATAAGTTATCACTATTTAGCTTATGATACAGTACTAATGTTGATAAATAATGAAGCTTGATAGACAGATTATAGTCAACATTCAATGCCTCATGGTACAACAGTGGAATTTATCACCTAAGGAATAGCTATTAAAATTTTACCCAGAGTTACTCAATTTATTTTTCTTATTGCTTTGATTCTTTTAGTAATTGGGCTGCTATTGCCCCAGCAATACCAAGTTCAAAAAAGCATTACAATACATGCTACGCAAACAAACATAGCCCCCTTGATCAGCGACTTTACAAAGTGGTCAAGTTGGTCACCTTGGCAAAAAGTAGACCCAAGTATTGTTTTCACTCTTGGTGAACCAAATTCAGGGGTGGGGGCTCATCAATTTTGGCAAAGTAGCTGGGGATTTGGTGAAATGACCATTACCAATATAAGCCATACTAAAATTGATTTTAATATTTTATTTAATGAAGAGCATATTGTTACCGGACAAGTTTCTTTTTCACCACAAGACAATGGCAATTTAGTGACATGTACGTTATCCGGCGAAGTTACCACGCCAATTTTTGGAGGCTATTTAGCACTCTTTAGCCAATACATCTTAGAAAACACCTTAAGACTTGGACTTAATAACCTAAAAACGACAGCACAACTACAAACAATACCAGAGTTAGAGAACGCTAATGACGATTCAAACAGCCCAAGCAAAAATTAATCTCGCTCATATTATTGAAACTAAGCTCGGTTACTCCATGCGTAAAACCAGCTCAACTCGCCTTACCAGCACCAGTGACGACAGTTATGGTCCACAAGGACAAAGTAAGCTCCCCTATCAAGTAAATAGTGATAACTCTACACTCGGCAGAGCACAACATCGCCAACAATTACTACTAGTCAAACAACAGCAAAATATTGAAGCTATTATGGCCATGGCAATGGACTTTTGCCCTGATGTCACCAGTAATGGCCAACCTGACAGTGATTGGGTTGAGCGGTTTATTGCACTGTGTGAAGACACTGCTAATGAATCAATGCAAAAATTATGGGCAAAAATTTTAGCCGGAGAAACGGTATCCCCAGGTACGTTTTCAATTAAAAGCTTACAAACACTAAAGCAAATGACCCAACGCGAAGCAGATGCACTGCAAAAGTGCACCGCACTTTGTGGCTATAACGAAAAAGATCACAGTCATTTAATTTTATTAGGCTTTTACAAAAAACCCTCATTATTTGATTTGCTGCGCAAAGGCAATAAAGTGTCCTTTAACTTAGGCAAAGCTGGGATCAGCTTTCCAGATATATTAACCTTAATGGATATTGGCCTAATATATCGTAAAGAAATTGAGTCTGCGGCGCTAAAAGCAGGCCAAGAAATAAACCTAACCTTTTTAACCCAGCGAATAGCACTTAAGCCCAAAAGTAACGATTTAGTACTGAGTTATTATAAATTTACGCAGACAGGTGATGAATTACGAAAATTAATCAACACGCCCATAAATAAAGCTTATAAACAATTATTAAGCAGTGCGCTTGAAGAGGAGTTTGAAGTAACGTGGCACGCAAATAAATAACAGTGCCACGTAAAAGCTAACAAATTAGAAGTGAATTTGTACGCCTGCAAATGGACCTGATGCATCGATATTAGTATATAGATCATCAATATCATCTAGTTCTAAAGTCATTTGACGGTAGCCCGCTTTGATATCTAAATCAATCGCAAGGTTATCAAGTAAAGCCCACGCAATACCCGCTTGGTAATCTTGCACTTTGCTATCATCAATCGCTAATAAACTGCCTTCAAAAAATACGCTTAATCCGGTTAATGGTAAGCCTACTTCAGCACGACCATAAACAAGTGGTACAAAACCTGAGAAATCAACTGTCTCAGTTGTTGCTTGGCCGTTTGAAGTACCCGAAACAATAATATCGCCATCAAACTGCTTAGCATTCACACCCAAGTCAATAGACACTAAGTCATTATCGAAAATCTCATAGTAAAGAATATAGTCGATATGTGATAAGTCACTGATGGTGTTGGCTTGAGTATTTGTAGTAAACGTTGTATCACCAAATACAAAGCTTTCATCAAGAAGTGCAGAACCATTGAGCTCAAGTTCGGTATACTTTAATTTAATGTTTGGTACTAACGGAATTGGGTGTTCAAGCGCCGCATAATAGCTAGTGAAAGTTTCATCTTCAAAATCAAAATCTTGCATATTGCCTTGATCAGCAAAGCTACCTGAATTATCAGATTGCCAGCCATCAACACCAACATATAAGCCTAATAAAGTATCAGCGTGTGCCGCTGGTGCTAAACAAGCCATAGAAAGGGCGGCAGCTAAACAGTACTTTTTCATGTTTTATCCTTGTGCTAAAAGTTCGCTAAGTTCAATAAGAGCCGCATTGGCTCTTGAGATATAATTTGCCATTACTAATGAATGATTTGCAACAAAACCAAAGCCATTGCCATTTAAAATAATAGGACTCCACACTGTTTCTTGCGTTGCCTCAAGTTCACGTATAATTTGCTGTAAGCTTACTCGCGCATTCTTTTTCTCTAATACATCTGCAAAATCATATTCCACTGCTTGCAAAAAATGTAATAAAGCCCAAGTAGCTCCTCGTGACTCATAAAATACATCATCAATTTTCCACCAAGAGGTTTTCACTTGGTTTTGTAATGGGGCATAAGTTGCTTGATGCGCTTCTTTATCACCGGCTAAATCGGTATTTAAGCGCTCTTGACCAACACTGGCACTTAAACGCTGGCTTAAACTACCGAGGCGCTTTTCAGCCTCCTTTAACCAGCCACGTAAATTATCAGCACGTGCATAAAACTGGCTCTCTCGAGCATTTTGATCGGCTATTTGAGTTCGGTACACAATTAAAAAATCGATACCTTTTTGATATTCACTTTCAGCACTTGGCCATGCCCAGGCTTCTGAGCTGATATTAAATTGTGGTTGCGCTTTTTTTAAAGCTTCATGTTCGGTTGACTGTGACTGTGAGCGGCTAAAATCTTTACGCATCGACAGTGCTAAATCGCGAGTCATTTCAAGTGCACCGTATTCCCATGCCGGCATATTGTCCATCAACACACTTGGCGGCATCATATCATTCGATAAGTAACCGCCCGGTTTATTTAATAAGGTAGTCGCAACATTAATCAACGCTGAGGTGGTTGTATAGCCGGTAACAAATTTCTCTCCACGCAACTGCGCCTCTTGCTTTGCTTGAGTAATTACATTTACGCGACTTGGTTCAACGCTCCAATACACAGAAATAACATAAAAAATAATAAAGACTACTATTAGCCCAGTGATGATTTTCCCTTTATGCTGTGACATTTAACCTCCTAGTGATGTGTATGCTGCTGAGATTGTGGCACTTCTTCAATTTGGCTCTCTAATGAAACCACCGTTGCTTGAGTAAATACACGATCTCCATTGCTAAAATATAGCGTGAGTTTGAGTTCTTGCCCTATTTTTAATGGCTCTTCAGGCTCAAAAACCATTAAATGATAACCACCTGGCTTAAAATCGAGTTGTTGATGAGCCTTGATCTGTAGCATATCTACCTTTTGCATTTTCATCATACCATTAACATGTTGATGTTCGTGAACCTCAACACGCCCCATGCCATCAAGAGTCACTTTTGTTAGCTCAATGGTTGTATCACCATGATTTACTAGTGTTAAATAGCCAGCGCTGGATTTACTTCCAGGTAAAAAATTTCGCACTTGAGCATTGCTAACAACCACTTTATTTACAGTTTCATGTTGGTGTCCTGTATGAGCAAATAACTCGGAAGAATAAAAGCTTATTGCAAAAATAGCAGATGAGAGCAAAGTAAGTAATGGCTTAAGAGACATTTCGATCCTTGTTATGATAATCAAGTTTAAGTGCTAAATTTAGCATATTTACGAAAAAATAGTCAGCTAAATTAGCATTTAAGATTATTTCAGTGGCCCAAATTAAGCCACTTTTTGGTTATCCGCAACAAGCCAACACAAGCAAACGATAAGCAATAATGGCCAAGCAATCATTAAAGAACCAAAAAGCAAGGCTAATATCACACCAACTCCTACAATGAGACCCGCACCAAGCAAGCCAACACTCACCAGCGCAACCAAAGCGATTACAACGATCACCGCCACTAATGCACCAAATAACTCAATACCAACCCAGCTTAAGTCTGCAATCCATAGCGGTAGCTGCCATGAATCAAATCGCCCTACTTCAAATGGGTTAAATGCTATGCACAACACAACCAATAAGCAAAATGCAATAATTTTCATGGCTCTTCCCTAGTGCACTTTATTATCTAAACAACAATGAGCAATTAAGTAACCTGCACCTATAAAAACAGGAAACTGAATAAAAAGCACGATTGTAGCAAGCCTAGTCGCCCAAATAGGAAAGTCGAACCTGCGTGCTAAACCACTACATACACCCGATATTTTTTTATTTAACGGATCTTTACTCCAACGAGCATGATTAAATGTATTCATTGTTTATTACTCCTAAGCGGTTTGTTGCAATTTAGCTTTAAGCACTGCAAGCTCTTTATCTAACGCTTCATCTTTTACTAATGCATCTATCTGCTCTGCAGTTGAATGCTGCTTTGCCGTTACATCATAGGCGTCAACTTGTGCTTCAATTGACTCCACACGCTGCTCAATAACATCAAAGCGTGCAAGTGCATGCGCAACTTTATCGCTATTTAATTGTTGATTAACACGCACACGAGCATTTAGAACATGATGAACCTGCGCCAAGCTACGTTGTTTAGCTTTAGCCGCACTCAGTTTGTCTTGTAAACGCTGCGCGTCATCACGTAACTTCGCTAATGAATCTGATAATTTAACAAGCTCTGGTTCAATCGCAGCTAACTCAGTTGCAACACGTTGCTTTTCTTTAAGTGCTGCAGTGGCTAAATCATCACGCCCCTTAGTGACCGCTAACTCAGCCTTTGCTTGCCATTGTGCTATCGACGTTTTTTTATCAGTTTGCTGGCGCTGTAACACTTTTTGTTCACAGAGTATTGTCGCGGCAGTAGTACGGCATTCATCCAATGCTTGCTGCATTTCTTGAATTAATAAGTTGAGTAGTTTTTCTGGATCTTCTGCTTTATCTAACACAGCAACGAGGTTTGATTGAATTAGATCATTAACACGATTGATTAAGCCCATGATTTTCTCCTGTTGATTATGGGTGATTACAACAAGGAGATTCCAAGACTTGTGCCAAGTGACAAAAATTAAAATTTAAACAATAAAAAACAAAAGGATACACTTAAAAAGTGAAGACTAAACTGACTCTGAAATGAATATACATAAGTTAATTTGACTAAAAAAATGATTTTTTAACCATTATTTAGGATCAAAAAAACCACTAAAAAAAGTGGCTTTTTAATTTAAAAAGGTACTGCTATTCGGGAACAAAACTAAGTGCTTTATCCATCACTGACAAATCAGCCTGTTTGCCATGACCATGTTCTGAAAGGTGGCGTCTATAACCTCGCGCACCGGGTTGGCCTTGAAAAATCCCCAGCATATGGCGAGCAATATGCCAAAAGTTAGCGCCTTGGCGCATTTCATCTTCAATATAATCATACATAGCACGCACCACATCATGACGAGACAAAGTGCATGCACTTTCACCATAAATTTTTTCGTCTACTTCACTTAAAATAAACGGATTACTATAAGCTTCACGACCTATCATTACGCCATCAATATGCGCTAAATGGGCAAGGCTATCAGCGATCGTTTTAACACCACCATTTAAACTCAGGTCAAGTTGTGGATAGTCTTTCTTTAATTGATAAACTCGTGGGTAATCAAGTGGCGGTACTTCGCGATTTTCTTTCGGGCTCAAACCACTTAGCCATGCCTTACGAGCATGAATAATAAAATCGTCACAGCCAACGTTATGGCTAGCTTCTATCAATGCACATAAAAATTCATACGAATCTTGCTCATCAATACCAATACGTGTTTTTACCGTAATTGGGATATTAACTTCTGCCTTCATGGCCGCAACACACTCAGCAACCAGTTGTGGCTCAGCCATTAAACACGCACCAAAACGACCATTTTGAACACGATCTGATGGACAACCAACATTAAGGTTGACTTCATCGTAGCCGCGCTCAGCAGCAAGCTTTGCACACTTAGCTAACGCGTCTGGATCAGAGCCACCTAATTGCAAAGCAACCGGGTTTTCATGATGATTAAAATGTAGATAATCACCGCGGCCAAATAAAATGGCCCCAGTTGTCACCATTTCAGTATACAACACCGCGTGTTTTGTCATTTTACGATGAAAAGTACGGCAATGGCGATCAGTCCAATCCAGCATAGGTGCCACGGAAAAACGTCTATTCAAAGTAAAATCCTCAGGTTAATTAGTCGCTACCATTAGCCACGTAAAAAGCGCTGTATTTTACACAAGTAGAGAGGCTGCTTCAATGATAAGCAGTGAGCCAATTGCAAGCCTCGAGTGATAGCTGTAAATGGCTCGATTAAGATTTATTATCGTGGCTGAGGTTACTTAACTAAATAATCGTAATTCACACCGCTGACTTCCACAACAGTCACAGCAAGCTCAGTGTAATTTTTAATTTTAGGATTAACTAATTTAGCCCCGACAGCTATTTTCGCAATTTTATTAGTTTTATCTAGCTCTACAATCTGTACAGTCGCTGATGTATCAAAATCCGCTGACTGAGTATAGTATTCTGAGCCAACACTAGCACTTACGGCTAGATTTGGTTCACTGTTAGAGGTGGACTGCAGCAAAGTTCCTTTTTTCAAGTCACTTTTTAAAATTGTAAAACTAAACTTAGGGGTGTTTTTTTCACCAACAAATATAGTTACAGCGCTTTGCCCATTTAACTCAAAATCATGCTCTGTAACTTCAACAACTCTTATTTTATCACTATCATAACTAGGTTCTACGCAAGCCACAGCCCCAAAAAGAAGTAACGCAGATAAAACAATACTTTTAAGCTTCATTTTTATTCCTTAAATTAAAAAACCTATAGTGTAAAACTAGATAACACTTAACGATATTTCAATAATTAAATCAATGAAATATATTTAATTCCATTTATCAGTTAAATTACGCTCTTTTATGGATACCTCTCATCAATAACGTCTTGCACGAAAATACTGATGCTTAGGTTTAACTTATAGCGTTATAGCGTAGCAACTGATGATGATATTAACTCCACAATTAACAGTTATCATAAATGCTGTGATTTATACTTAAGCTACGTGTAATTAGTATTACAAGTCATCAAAACAGTATTGATAATACCCATAAGTAAGCGACACTGTGAAACACTCAAACTTGCCATAATGACCACAATAGACCATAGCCACTTCTAGAATAAAACTGTTGAATAAAAACACTGCAACTACAATACAGTATGTTAGTATATCGCGGGTAGCGTAAGGATAAGATGAAGATGAATATAGAATCACTCGTTAGTAAAGCCAAGCAAGTGTGTGATAATCGCGGCGCGCGGTTTACACCCATCCGTGAAAAAGTATTTCGCCTATTAGCAACTGCTCAAGGCGGTGTAGGCGCTTATGATTTATTAGAGCAACTCAAGTTGACCGAATCTGGAGCAAAACCAGCCACTATTTACCGCGCCTTAGACTTTTTAGCTGAACTTGGTTTTATCCACAAAATCGAAAGTACTAACGCATTTATGCTGTGTCATCATTTTGATCATATTCACCCAGTACAACTATTAATTTGCGACAGTTGTGGTTTTGTCAAAGAACTACATTCAAGTGTAATTTCGCACGAACTTAACAGTCTTGCTGCAGAAAGTGGCTTTATCGTCTCTGGGCAAACAATTGAAGCCCATGGTAAATGTGGCCAATGTAAAGAATAATTAAGTGCAGAGCTAAAATAAGTCACTACACTTTAATGTATAACCGCAGTAAAACTGCTCAATTCGAGGGATAAACAACAATGAATGTAGAGTTCATCAATCCTTTTTTATCATCTTTGTTGAACGTGCTCAGCACAATGGCACAAACCGAGCTAAAGCCAGGAAAGCCAAAAATTAAAAAAGATGAAATTGCCTGTGGCGATGTTTCTGGATTAATTGGCATGGTAGGACCACAAACTAAAGGGTCATTTTCAATCACATTTGATGAAAACCTTGCACTAACAATTATGGAACGCATGCTAGGTGAACGCCCTGATTCAATCAACGAAGAAGTTACCGATATGGTAGGAGAAATTACCAACATGGTAACAGGTGGTGCCAAAAACCTACTTGGTGAAAAAGGCTATGATTTTGATATGGCAACCCCGATTGTTGTGTCAGGTAAGGGCCATACCATTACTCATAAAAGTGAAGGCGCAAAAATACTTATGCCATTTACCTCAGATGCGGGTAATGCCAACATAGAAGTTAGCTTCGACAAATTATGAGCTGGTTACAAAAAACCATCCAACTGAAGCCTCGCTCACGAGGCTTTCATATTATTGACAATGAAATAATTAGCCAACTACCTGAAATAGCTGATTATCAAATTGGCTTATTACATCTTTTTATTCAGCACACTTCAGCAAGCTTAACTATCAACGAAAATGCCGATCCAACGGTTCGTATGGATATGGAAAGCCACTTCAATAAATTTGTTCCCGAGTGCCAACCTTATTACCGCCATGACTATGAAGGCGATGACGACATGCCTGCTCACATTAAATCCAGTGTTTTAGGTTGTGAACTGACTATTCCAATTAATCAAGGGCGCTTACAACTAGGCACTTGGCAGGGAGTTTATTTAGGTGAGCATCGTGATCATGGTGGCGCAAGACGTATTGTTGTGACATTGCAAGGGCAAATATAAAGCTATCAGCTATCAGCTATCAGCTATCAGCTATCAGCTATCAGCTATCAGCTATCAGCTATCAGCTATCAGCTATCAGCTATCAGCTATCAGCTATCAGCTATCAGCTATCAGCTATCAGCTATCAGAAAAGCATTACTCCAACAGCTGATTAAGTAAAACTATTAACTTCTTTTATTTGTGGCGGTTTTAATAAATAAAAGATGAATATTCACTTAGAAGAGAATCCAGCGGCACATGAGGCTCGAACTGCTTATGGCTTAGTTCGACCTTGGCATGTTTTTTTGATATTAGATAAAGATTGGAGCGGCACACGAGGCTCGAACTGCTTATGACTTAGTTCGACCTTGGCATGTTTTTTTTTGATATTAGATAAAGATTGGAGCGGCACACGAGGCTCGAACTGCTTATGACTTAGTTCGACCTTGGCATGTTTTTTTTGATATTAGATAAAGATTGGAGCGGCACACGAGACTCGAACTGCTTATGGCTTAGTTCGACCTTGGCATGTTTTTTTTGATATTAGATAAAGATTGGAGCGGCACACGAGGCTCGAACTCGTGACCTCGACCTTGGCAAGGTCGCGCTCTACCAACTGAGCTAGTGCCGCATTCAAAATAGCCAGTAATTTGTCCGTTGGTGCGCGACAAGTCGCGGTAAAACGTTCTGGCAACTGAGCTAGTGCCGCATAAAAAGTTTCTAGTTACAAGATTCAAGTTAAAAGTTAGAACAGCTTGGAGCTTTCAACTTTCCCCTTGAAACTTAAGCCAATTTCTTTGGTGAGAAATTGGAGCGGCACACGAGGCTCGAACTCGTGACCTCGACCTTGGCAAGGTCGCGCTCTACCAACTGAGCTAGTGCCGCATCATATTCAGGTTCTAGGTTCTAGGTTCTAGGTTCTATCAATATTAAACTTCGTTCCTTTAACCTGCACTCAAACACACTAACCCCGCGGGGGTTATCGTCTTAAGCGGGGCAGGATTCTACAATATTTCAATGTGTTTGCAAGTGTTTTTTACAAATTAAAGAATTTTTCTTGGTAGACTTTTAATTCCATGATCGAATCTTTGATGTCGTCCAAAGCAAGGTGTGAGCCTTTTTTGTTCACTTGCGCTAACACCTCTGGTTTCCAGCGTCGTGCAAGCTCTTTAATGGTGCTCACGTCTAAGTTACGGTAATGGAAGTAATCTTCCAATTCGCGCATATACTTATTCATAAAGCGTCTGTCTTGACCAATAGAGTTTCCACACATAGGTGACGCGCCAGCAGGAACCCATTGCTTTAAAAATGCTAAGGTTTGCTCTACAGCATCTTGCTCTGTAAATGTACTTGCTTTACAACGTGCTGTTAAGCCAGATTGACCATGTTGAGTGGTACACCATTCATCCATGCCATCAAGTAACTCATCGCTTTGATGAATAGCAATAGTTGGCCCTTCAGCCAAAATGTTTAACTCACTGTCGGTGACAACAGTGGCTATTTCGAGTATTTTATCTGTGGCTGGTTCAAGACCTGTCATTTCAAGGTCGAGCCAGATAAGATTTGATTTATGAAAAGACATAATTACCTAAGCGGTACTTTCCTTTAGATCCAACGCATTTAGTTATATCATATTAGTATCATCAGTCGACCTAAAGCTTTTTTTTCAAAAAGCACGACATTTAACCAAGTTATAGGCCAAAAGTGGCAAAACAGAAGAAATTAAGTAAAGGCCAATCCCGTCGGATCAAGGCCAATCACCAAAAGCGCTTGTCGAATGCCGATGCAGGCACTGCCCAAGGTGCATCAAACCAATGGCAAACGGACAATTTAGGCCCTGCAGAAAATGCCGTGGTGATCAGCCGGTTTGGCCAACATGCAGACATTGAAACCGATGCCGGCGATGTACTACGCTGTAATATTCGCCGCACCGTAAAAGGCATTGTTTGTGGTGACGAAGTACAATTTCGTCGTGCTAAAGTCAGCGAAGGTGATTTAGCTGGTGTAATTGAAGCGATGCATGAACGCCGTTCGCAATTAACTCGCCCTGATTTTTACGACGGTGTAAAAGTCATAGCAGCCAACATTGACCAAATATTGATGGTGTCAGCAGTCTTACCCGAGTTTACCCCAAGTATTATCGACCGGTATTTAATCGCGTGTGAAGACATGGGCATAGAGCCTATTTTAGTGCTTAATAAAATAGACTTAATTGACGAGCAAGGCTTAGCAGAAATCAACCAAGTACTCGATATTTACCGTGGCCTTGGTTATCAAGTTTTTTTAGTGAGTAATAAAAGTGGTTATGGCATTGACGCACTAAAAGAAACGTTAGTTGATAAAAACAGTATTTTTGTTGGTCAAAGTGGCGTAGGTAAATCAACCTTAGTGAATACTGTTTTACCTGATGCTGAAATACTCACCAAAGAAGTCTCTGAAAACAGCGGTCTTGGTCAACACACTACGACAGTATCACGATTACACCATCTCCCTTCTGGCGGTAATTTAATTGACTCGCCAGGCATTCGTGAGTTTGGTTTATGGCACTTAGATGTAGAACGTGTTACATGGTGCTTTAAAGAATTTCGTGAATTCATCGGTGGCTGTCGTTTTCGAGACTGCAAGCATTTAAACGATCCAGGTTGTATAATTCGTCAAGCAGTAGATGAAGGTGATATTTCGCAGTTACGTTTTGATAGTTACCACAGAATTTTAGAAACAATGGCCGATGGCCGTGCCGGAGCTCGCGCTCCGCGCGTATAAATTAGGAAGAAATCAGTGAGTTTAGATAAGTTCAAAATAGCAATGCAATATGCAATGCCAAAACACTTTGTATCGCGCATGGTGGGTAAATTAGCCGCAGCGAAAGCTGGCGCACTTACCACTACCTTGATCAAGCTATTTATTAAACAATACAAAATTGATATGAGCGAAGCGCAATATAGCGATCCTGCTCACTATAAAACCTTTAATGAATTTTTTACTCGCCCATTAAAAGACGGTGTGCGCCCATTAGCAACAGAGAGTGATATCATTGCTCACCCTGTCGATGGGGCGATCAGCCAACTAGGGCCGATTGTTGAAGGTCAACTGATCCAAGCTAAAGGCCATGATTACAGCTTGCAAGCACTACTAGGTGGCTCAGAGCAAGATACAGCACCATTTTTAGGAGGTGACTTTGCAACTATTTATTTGGCCCCAAAGGACTATCACCGTATTCATATGCCTATTGACGGCACATTAAGCAAAATGATTTATGTACCGGGTGATTTATTCTCAGTGAACCCACTTACCGCACAAAATGTACCAAACTTATTTGCACGTAATGAACGCGTAGTAGCTATATTTGATACTGAAATTGGCCCGCTTGCTATGGTATTAGTAGGAGCGACTATTGTTGCTAGCATTGAGACTGTTTGGGCTGGCACAGTGACACCACCCGCAGGTAAAGATGTATTTAGCTGGAACTACCCAACCACAGGTGACAACGCCATTACCTTGAAAAAAGGTGAAGAAATGGGCCGCTTTAAATTAGGCTCAACGGTTATTTTAGCTTGGGGAGCGGATAAAGCAGACATTTTTGATGATCAAAAACCTGGCACTATAACCCGTATGGGCACACCCTTCGCTGAGATTGATGATTAATTAATTTTTCAATAAAAACGCGGCTGATCCTGTCATGCCGCGTTTTATTATATCAAGCCAGTTCCCCACCACATTCCGTACACTGGGGCGCTTTGCTTAATTTAAACTGCTGCTGCGCTAAACTTAATCCATCAAAACGAATAAACTGACTTCCTTGATGATGACCAAGCACAATATTAACTGCTAATAGTGCCTGCATTGAACCGATTACCCCTAATAGCGGGCTTAATACCCCTGCATTACTGCAATTGAGCGTTTGCTCTTGGGGTTGTGCTCCAAATAAACAGCCGTAACAAGGGCTTTGTGGCTGGCGAAAATCAAAACACATCAACTGACCTTCGCTCGCTATAGCCGCCCCTGACACAAGCGGGATCCCTAGTGCCAAGCATTGCCGATTCACCACATAACGCGTGCTAAAGTTATCACTGCAATCAAGTACTAAAGTCGCGCCAGAGAATACTTGTGGGGCATTATCAGCACTGAGTTTAGTACTAACTGTATTAATTTTTATTTGATTATTTAAGCTACTTAACACTTTACCCGCAGCGCTGACCTTGTCTTGTCCTAAGTGATTTACCTTATAGAGCACTTGGCGCTGTAAGTTCGAAAGCTCAACTTTATCGTCATCTAACAAGGTTAACTCGCCAATACCAGCAGCAGCTAAATACAGTAACGCAGGACTGCCTAGGCCACCTGCGCCTACAACCACTATATGAGCTGCTTTTAATTTTAACTGCCCTTCCAGCCCTACTTCTTTGAGCATTAAATGACGGCTGTAACGCAGCTGCTCTTTGTCTGATAACTCAATCATTATTCATGACCAATAATACTTTGTAAATCGGCTATAGCTTGCTGATAATCTGTAGATTCGGTAATCGCTCTCACTACCGCCACACTACCAACCCCCGTTGCCGCAACGTCACTGGCACGTGCTAAATCAATACCACCAATGGCAACGGTTGGGTAATCTTGCATTAACGGCACAAAGTGTTTTAACTTTTCAAGCCCTTGTATTTGCCCTGTCATATCTTTGGTGGTGGTGGGGTAAATAGCGCCAATCGCCATATAACTCGGGCGGTAATTATGAGCGCGTAGCATTTCATAAAAACCGTGAGTTGACAGCCCTAATCGCATACCGGACTCTTTAATGGCAACTAGGTTAGCCTCCAGTAAGTCTTCTTGCCCTAAGTGCACGCCATAAGCACCATGCTTAATGGCTAATTGCCAATGATCGTTGATGTACACATTACCATCATACTTTTGACCAAGTGTAACAGCTGCGGCAACTGCGTGTTCAAGCTCCTCATCAGTGCCATTTTTCATTCTAAGCTGTACAGTTTTAACTCCTTGGGCCAAGCACTTTTCTAGCCAGTCAAGCGTATCAACCACCGCATACAAACCAAGCTGTTTGCTTTCACACTCTGCAAAGCCTGCCGCCATAGTAAATTCATTCGGTTGTTCAAAATCAAGTTCATCCCCCAGCCAACTGCCCGCTTCTATTACTTGTGGGTAATCGGCAAGATTTTCTGGAAAGCTCGTTTGTGCCACAGGACCAATCCCCTCACCGTAGCGAGTAGCCGCTTTTAAACCTTGATTGATATACGCTTTCGCTAAAATAAAGGCATCTTTTAGTGGGTAATCTTTTGCTAAACAGGCAGCAATCACCGACGCCATACTACACCCTGTACCATGACTATGTGGGGTTTGAACTTTTTCATTGCCAAGCCAGTATTCGCTTTCCCCCTCACTGCAGTAATCAATGCAATATCCACTTGGGTAATCCCAATGACCACCTTTGATCACCACCGCTTTCGCGCCCCAACTATGTAGTTTAGCTGCTGCCTCTTTTACAGCGCTAGGGCCTATTAAATACACGCCTGTGAGTAACTGCGTTTCATGCGTATTGGGGGTGATCACATCCACCAGCGGCATTAAGCATTCTTTAATTGCACTAACAGTATCTTCTTCTGTCAGTAAGTCACCACTGCTAGCAATCGCCACGGGATCATAAACAACTAAAGGTGTAACAGGCCATGTGGCTTTATAATGTTTAAGGTGCTCACTGATCAATTGAATTTGCTGCACATTTGCCAACATGCCAATTTTAATAACTCGGGCTTTCATGTCGCTTTCAAGCGCAAGTAATTGTGATTCAATCACTTCGGTTGAAATTGGGTTAAGTGCTTCAACGCCTAAACTATTTTGCGCAGTCAACGCGGTGATCGCCGTACAACCATGGACGCCAAAACTTTGCATCGCTTTAATATCCGCTTGAATACCTGCACCACCGCCAGAGTCAGAGCCAGCAATTGTCCAAACAACATGATTCATAGTTACGTATTTCCTAATTTTTATTCTTAATACCAAAATCTTGATGCCAAAAAGGCATACCCATCGTGGGAGTAGATGGGGCAGCAACGTCTTTTTCTGGCATCGCCTTCGCTCGGTACGCAAAACGGCCAGCCTCAACCGCTGCTTTAAATGCATGACTCATGGTAACAGGGCAGCCCGCGCCTGCAATAGCCGAATTTAATAACACTGCATCATAACCTAATTCAAGCGCTTGGCAGGCGTGTGATGGTAAACCTAAGCCTGCATCGACTATTAATGTGGTATCGGGTAATCGCTCTCGAATAGTTCTTAAATTATATTGATTTAATAACCCTTTGCCTGTGCCAATCGGCGCTCCCCATGGCATTAGTACTTCACATCCAGCTTCAGCTAAACGTTGGCATAATACTAAATCGTCGGTGCAATAAGGTAACACTTTAAAACCGTCAGCTAACAATATTTTTGTGGCTTCAAGTAAAGCAAACGGATCGGGTTGTAGGTTATAGTCATCACCTATTAATTCTAGCTTGATCCAATCGGTGGCAAACACTTCACGGCACATTTGCGCAAGCGTAACAACTTCCTTAACACTATGACACCCTGCTGTATTGGGTAATACTTTTAACCCTGTGTCTTTGATCAACTGCCAAAAGTCATCACCAGCTGCGGCGCTTTGCTGACGTCGTAATGACACAGTAACCACCTGCGCACCACTGGCTACAATGGAATCGGCCATAATCGCAGGTGACGGATACAATGCTGAGCCAATTAATAGGCGGCTAGTGAACTGCTCACCATAAATACTAAAACTATCTGATATTAAACTACTCACATTAACCACCTTGGATCGGTGATAGTAATTCAATGCTATCGCCTTCATTGAGTAAGTGTGTATCACACTGACTACGCGGAATAAATTGACCATTAATCGCAACCGCAAAAGGCTCCTTTGCAGCAAATTGCTGTAATGCTTGGGTTAAATTGGCAGTATTTACCAACTCAAAACTTTCACCATTAATTGTTATTTTCATACTCATTTTCATACTAACCCTTAATTGATCCGCGCCACAGCATCAGCGACTAAACTCGGTGCAAGCAAATAGCCATGGCGATACAAGCCATTAATGCTGATCAGCTGTTGCTGCTGAGTTACCTGCGGGCGATTATCGCTAAACGCAGGGCGCAGGCCAGTTTGAATGCTTAACACCCGTGCTTCTGCAAAGCCACTATGTACTGTGTACGCTGCCGATAATAGCTCAAGAGTTGAGCGTACCGTAGCTGGGCCATGATCTTGTGACTCGATTTCTGTCGCACCAATCACATACTGGTCGTTAGGCTTAGGGGCAATATAGATTGGATAGCGCGGATGCATTAACCGCACCGGACGCGTTAACTTTACCTCAGGGGCGAACAAACGCACGACCTCACCACGTACTCCACGCAACTTACACGCTGCACTTTTAGCGCCTAGACCTCGACAATCAACAATATAATCAAATGATTGCTGCAAGTTTCCAGAGTCTACATCAACTGTTTGTGCAAACTTAAAGCTCACATTCCGCTGCTTCAGAGTCTTAAAACTCGCTTGATAAAAAGCGTGATTATCAATTTGCCCTTCGCACGGTAAAAACACACCTTGATTAAAACGCCCTGCAAGTTCCGGCTCTAACTCACTGATTTGCGCTCCTGTTAACCGGTGTCCATGATGGCCAGCCAAAGGTTTTAAGCGTTGTATAAAACTCTGTAAATCGCCTTTGTCTTGCTGGTGAGCGACCACTAAAGAACCTTGCTGTTGAAAAAACACTTCATCGTCAAGCTGCGCTAAAATACTTGGCCAGCGCCTGATCGAATCCAGTCCTAGCAAAGCTAAATCTTGTTCACATAATACCGATTCAGCTAAAGGCGCGAGCATCGCCGCAGCGACTTTTCCCGCACTATCAAGCGCCTGCTCATCTCCCGATTCATAAACAGTCACCTTATGCTTTAAGCTCAGTTCAAGCGCCGCTAAGCGCCCAGTTAAACCAAAGCCTATTACCGCAATGTTATAAGACATAAGAGCTCCTCAGGTTCTAGGTTCTAGGTTCTAGGTTCTAGGTTCTAGGTTCTAGGTTAACAACATCCTAAAACCTAGTCTCTTCCCTAGAACCTAGCGCCTTTTAGTTAAACCGCTTTATGATAAATCTCTGAGCCGGTTTGTTTAAACTCGGCTGACTTAGCTTTCATTTCGGCTTCGACATCGACCATTTTGATCTCAATCGCATCGCCTACGTTGTTGGGATCGATACCTCTGGCTTCGAGATCTTTGGCGTAATCACGCACTTCTTGGGTGATTTTCATTGAGCAGAACTTTGGCCCACACATAGAGCAAAAATGTGCCACTTTGCCCGATTCTTGCGGCAAAGTCTCATCGTGGTATTCCCGAGCACGAACAGGGTCTAAACCAATATTAAATTGGTCATGCCAGCGGAACTCAAAGCGCGCTTTTGATAAGGCGTTATCGCGCTCTTGCGCACCAGGGTGGCCTTTCGCTAAATCGGCTGCATGGGCGGCAATTTTATAGGTGATCAAACCTTCTTTAACGTCTTCTTTATTTGGTAAACCTAAGTGTTCTTTTGGTGTTACGTAACACAGCATCGCACAACCATACCAAGCAATTTGTGCCGCACCAATCCCTGAAGTGATATGGTCATAACCTGGAGCGATATCAGTCGTCAGTGGACCAAGAGTATAGAAAGGGGCTTCATCGCAATGCTTAAGTTGCTCTTCCATATTTTCTTTGATCATATGCATTGGCACGTGACCTGGGCCTTCAATAAACACTTGTACATCGTGTTTCCACGCTATTTTGGTCAATTCCCCTAAAGTACGTAGCTCGCTAAATTGCGCTTCATCGTTAGCATCCGCAATTGAGCCTGGGCGCAGGCCATCGCCTAATGAAAAACACACATCGTATTGCTTTAAAATTTCGCAAATATCTTCAAAGTGAGTGTATAAGAAATTTTCTTTATGGTGCGCTAAACACCATTTAGCCATAATTGAACCACCGCGCGATACAATACCCGTAACGCGCTTAGCTGTCATTGGTACATAGCGCAGCAATACACCGGCATGAATTGTAAAGTAATCAACACCCTGCTCGGCTTGTTCAATAAGCGTATCGCGGAAAATCTCCCACGTGAGATCCTCAGCCACACCATTTACTTTTTCAAGCGCTTGGTAAATAGGCACAGTACCAATTGGCACTGGTGAATTACGTACTACCCACTCACGCGTTTCATGAATGTACCGACCCGTTGATAAATCCATTACGGTGTCAGCACCCCAACGGGTTGACCACACCATTTTTTCAACTTCTTCTTCAATTGATGAAGTAACAGACGAGTTACCAATATTGGCATTTACTTTTACTAAAAAGTTACGGCCAACGATCATTGGTTCGGTTTCAGGGTGGTTGATATTATTTGGTAAAATTGCACGACCGCGAGCAATTTCATCACGGACAAATTCAGGGGTAATAAATTCAGGAATACTCGCGCCAAACGACTCGCCTTTGTGCTGCTGCGCTAACAATTCTTGTTGAATTTGTGCACGGCCCATGTTTTCCCGGATCGCTACATATTCCATTTCAGGGGTAATAATACCTTGGCGAGCATAATGCATTTGCGTGACATTTTTACCCGCTTTAGCACGACGAATTTTAGGAAGGTGCTCAAAACGAATGTGATCAAGGCCTTCATCAGCCATGCGTTGCTGCGAAAACTGTGAGGTCACGGATTCTAAAATTTCTGTATCGCCACGGCTTTCAATCCACTGCTCACGATATTTATCAAGCCCTTTACGCACATCTAACTTAAAGTCAGGATCTGTGTATGGACCAGAGGTATCGTATACACGCAATGGCGCATTTGATTCATATACTGGGTTTTCTTCTGTACCACCTATAAAAGTATCGCTTAGAGTAATTTCACGCATACCAACGCGTACATTCTCTTGCGTGCCTTGTACGTAGACTTTGTGTGAACTTGGGAATGGTTGCCCAGTCAGGTTGTAAATATAATCTGATGCAGCCGCACGGGTTTCGCGGCGAGACGGTTTATTTGATGTGTTTGACATGACTTACCTCATTGCTAAAAGGGTTGTCTTGTCAGATATTGCTATGCAATAGAGAGTAGCAACAGCTACATGGATCGTAGGCGGGTGTTATAAAAGTACACCTAACCTTGGCAGCCAGAGTACTTATACGCCAAACAGGCGCACAAGCACCCATTTAAGGCAGCTTGTTCCCTACGCAGGTGTTAGCCTGATCAGGTTCACGGATCCCGCTTTCGCGATCTCAGCCTTTAAGTTAAAACTCAAGGCACTCCGACAAGTAAAAATTCTATATATTGTTCGTCGACGAGTGTACGTCAGATACAACTCGTCTGCAAGCGCTTAACCCGCTGGAATAAATGCAAACGTTTGCTCGCCGCTTAAGACAAGCTGCTGATCTTGCATTTGCAACGGCACGCCTTGCTTTAACGCATTTAAAAACTGCTGTTCAAACTCATCCAGCTCATTACCACACGACTTCCGGGTCATCCCTAATTTATTCACCGTGAGATGATTATCATCAAGTTGCCCTTCGCCAAAAAACTTATTACAACCAGCAAACCCATTGACTTGCAAAGCTTCAATAAAGCTCAATGAGGCAGAATAAGATGCTGGGATCGCTAAACCATCAACCCGTGATAGTTGCCACTTGGTGTATTTCAATTGCTCACTAGTGACGGTCCCTGTCGATGAGCAGCCTACACATAAACCGATAACAAGCATCGGTATTGCTGCTAATTTCATGTGAATACTAACCTAAAACTCAATCACATTATAATAACAACAAATAACCATCTATACCGTTAAAAATGCATGTTTTTAATGTAAAAAATTGTTCTAAGATAGTAAAAAACATTCAAATTCGAGAATTATTCGACTTTAAATAGCTGATCAACCTGCGCTGGCAAAAATGGGCGACCTTGCTCATTCACCGAGGTACCAATTACTAATGCCTTTAACATCACTTTCTCATCATGCTTTCGTACAACCGTTTGCCGAAAACCAAACTTTAAGCGGCTAATACGCTCAGGCTCTACAACTACGTAAAATTCATCCCCAGGCACTAATGATTGCTTATAATCCATTTCACTGCGCATCACTACAAGGTTAATTTTATCACGGGCGAGCTGTGCAAAATCAATCCCATTGGCATGTAAAAATTCATGACGCGCATGTTCTAGGTAGTTAAAATACACACTGTTATTTACAATACCTTGCAGATCACATTCGTAATCACGCACTTTAAAGTCAACTTTAAAGGTCATATTTGTATTCCTTATTATGTATACTGTGCGCGTTTATAGCACATTAATATATCGCGTATCACGACTTTAATAAGAATAGTTGCTATCATGCGAGTCCCTGAAATGGAGTTAAGTAACCGAATGAAACTACGCTTGTCTTTAATTACTGCCGCGCTCTTACCTTTAGTAAGCGCCCCTACTTTTGCTGATGATTCTGAACTTGAAAAAATACTCGTTACTGGGGATTTTCAAAAAGAAAGTATTCAAACCCTTAGCGCCAGCGCTAGCTTATTTAGCGATCGTGAAATTAATGAGCGTGGTGCTAGTTTTCTAGATGAAATGCTTGCCAGTGCCGCCAATGTAAACTTTACCTCTGGCGCATCGCGTGGCCGCTATATTCAAATCCGCGGAGTGGGGCTACGCTCGCAGTTTGTTGATCCAATCAACCCGTCTGTTGGTTTAGTAATTGATGGCATTAATTATTCAGGCCTAGGTGGCAGCTCACTGTTATTTGATGTTAACCAAGTTGAAATATACCGCGGCCCACAAGGCACACGCTTTGGTGCTGATGGCATGGCAGGGATGATTCAAATGGAATCAGCCGATCCAAGCTTTGAGCCAAGTTTAAAAGTACAACTGGGCGCAGGTAACTACAATAGTTATGAAGCGGGTGTTGCCGCAGGTATTGGTATTACAGATAGCACCGCAGTACGCGCCAGTATTTACCAGCGCGAATCTGACGGTTATCAAGATAATTTATACCTTGATAAACCAACACAACAACAAGACGAAATGGTTGGCCGCTTTAAACTTCATAGCCAACTTACCGATCACTTGCGCTCTGAATTAAGCGTTCACTATATTGATATCAACAACGGCTATGATGCATTTACTCTAGATAACAGCCGCAATAGCGTAGCTGATGAACCAGGCCAAGATAACCAAGAAAGTATTGCCGTAGGCCTTGCTAATATATACACCGGCTTTGATTGGTTTGATGTAAGCCTTAACTTATCAGGAATAGATAGTGACCTAGTCTATAGCTTTGATGAAGATTGGGTATGTAACGATATTAACCAGCCACAATTATGCGCAGCTGGGCTACACCCTGACGGTTATAGCTCAACCGATGCTTATTTCCGTGATCGCCAAGATCAGGCTGCTGAACTGCAATTTAATGGCAAAGGCGGTAACTGGGTTGCAGGGCTTTATTACCAAGGCCGGGAAGTTGATTTAGAACGCCAATATACGTGGCTTGCGAATCCATTTGCTTCAAATTATCAAACTAGTAATAGCGCCATTTATGGTCAACTAGCAACGCCGATTGGTAATAAGACCACCTTAATCACAGGCTTGCGAGTTGAGCAATACCAAGGTGATTACACTGATAATAACGGCTTTATCGAAGAAACTGACGATGTCATGGTCGGTGGTAAACTAGCACTTGAATACCAAGTGATTGACCGTACTATGATCTACACCAGTTTAACCCGCGGTTATAAAGCCGGCGGTATTAACTCTGAAGCGCTCGCAAAAGCCAAAGACGATGGTTTGAACCTTGATGCCGATTTTTTCCAAAATCATGTTAGTTTTGCACCAGAATATTTGTGGAGCGGTGAGTTTGGTGTGAAAGGCAGCTCTCTCGATGACAAGTTTGTCCTGCGCTTAGCGGCATTTTATATGTACCGTGAAGACATGCAATTAAAAGCATGGAAAGTAGAAAACCAAAAATTTACCGGTTATGTTGATAACGCCAGCTCAGGTGAAAATTACGGTCTTGAAATAGAAGGGAGTTACCAGTTAACAGACGATTTAGTTTTCACTGGTAGTGCCGGTTATTTAGATACCAAAATTAATGACTTTGTTGCGCAATCAGGCTTAAATCAAGATGGTCGTGAACAATCACAAGCCCCTAAATACCAATACGCATTTACAGCGCGTTATAACTTTACTGATGAGCTATATGCTACAGTGGGTATTGAAGGCAAAGACGACTATTACTTCTCTGACAGCCATAATTCACAAGCACCCAGTGTTAATTTAGTTAATTTTAGTGCGGGTTATGAAGCGGATCAATGGTCAATCCGCGCTTGGGCACGTAACGTGTTTGACGAAGAAGTACCCACTCGAGGTTTTGAATTTGGTAACGACCCTCGTGATGGTTATGCAACTCATACTTACACCCAGCTTGGTGAACCTATGGTCGCCGGTGTCACCTTTATTTACGAGTTATAAAAACGAGTTTCAAGGGAAAAGTTCCAAGGTAAAAGTACCAAGGTAAAAGCTAGATTACTTTTACCTTCCCTTGAATCTTGAACCTTTTAAGCCCTACCTACATCAAACGCGATCACTTCTTTTATGGTGTCTTTTTTAGTTGCTAACATCACCAACCTATCAATACCTAATGCGACTCCAGCACATTGCGGTAAACCGTGCTCAAGAGCCGCGATTAAACGCGTGTCCATAGGCACCTGTGTTAAGTTGTTAGCTTTTCGATAAACATTATCTTCAGTAAAGCGTTTAGCTTGCTCCTGCGCATTGGTAAGCTCATTAAAGCCATTTGCCAGCTCCATGTTCTGATAATAAAGTTCAAAGCGCCCCGCCACACGTGAGTCATGCTCACAAATACGCGCTAAAGCAGCTTGTGACGCAGGAAAGTGATAAATAAAACAGGGCTTATCTTGGCCGATTGTAGGCTCTACTTTCATACAAAATAATAATTGCAGTAAGGTATCTCGGTGAGTCTCTTGTGCGGCTATATCAGCAAAACCGTGTTCAATAGCCAGTTGCTGTAATTGCGCCAAGGTAGCAGTCAGCGGATCAAGTCCTAAAGCATGTTGGAATGCTTGTTGATAAGTTAATCGCTGCGCAGCTGGAACATTTAAAACTAGCTGCATTAGCTCATCTATCTCATCCATCAAGGCAAACTCATCAAACCCAGGACGATACCATTCCAACATAGTAAATTCTGGGTTGTGATGACTACCCGCTTCTTCATTACGAAACGCCTTACAAAGCTGAAAAATAGCACCACTACCGGCCGCTAACAAGCGCTTCATAGCAAACTCAGGAGACGTTTGTAAGTACAGCGGCAAGCCTTTAGCATGACCAGGCCCAACAAAAGAGGTATTAAAACTAACTAAGTGTACATCGGTAACACTGGCTGCACTTAGGCTCGGAGTATCAACTTCCATCACCTTTCGGGCATAAAAAAACTCACGGATAGTTCTTACAATACTCGCGCGTTGCTGCAAGGTTGCTATTTCGGCACTAGGCATCCAAAGATCTGCTGACATATTTTCTCCAAAAAAAATCCCAGCCTAAGCTGGGATTTAATTAAGTCATGTTATTGCTTACTTAACACGGCTTACGTATTCACCACTGCGAGTATCTACTTTGATCACTTCGCCAATTTGTACGAATAATGGTACACGTACTACAGCACCAGTACTTAAAGTAGCTGGTTTACCACCAGTACCTGCTGTATCACCTTTTAGGCCAGGATCGGTATCAGTGATCTCAAGCTCAACAAAGTTAGGTGGAGTTACAGCAATTGGGCTGCCATTCCATAATGTAATAGTACATACATCATTTTCAACTAACCATTTGCCTGAATCACCTAGCGCTTTTTCATCTGCGGCAATTTGCTCAAAAGTTTCGTTGTTCATGAAATGCCAAAACTCACCGTCAGTGTATAGATACGCAAGATCAGTATCCATTACGTCAGCACCTTCGACTGTATCACCTGATTTAAAGGTTTTCTCAAGAACTTTTCCTGAGATCAGTTTACGGATGCGAACACGGTTAAATGCTTGACCTTTACCAGGCTTTACCATTTCATTTTCTAAAATACTGCAAGGCTCGCCGTCCATCATAATTTTTAGGCCGCCCTTGAACTCGTTGGTGCTATAATTCGCCATCGTTTCCTCTATCTAATAATTTTTCGAGTAATCTACGTGCCAATGATACAAAGAAATGAAGCAAATTTGCATAAAAACTGGCAAAAAGAATTAGCTAATGTTGTTACTTGCCCACGCACCTTGCTAGAAATGCTAGGTTTATCAAGCATGGCCGATGAAAAAGACCTTAAAGCACGGGCTCTTTTTCCGGTTCGTGTACCTGTGCCTTTTATCAAAAAAATGCGTTATGGCGATATAAACGACCCATTACTGTTGCAGGTCATGCCACGCCACCAAGAGTTTATCTCTAAAACCGGATTTGATAAAGATCCTTTGCAAGAGCAAAACAATGCGCAACCTGGGCTATTACATAAATACAAGTCGCGGGTTTTAGTGATGTTTAAAACTGGGTGTGCTGTAAATTGCAGATATTGCTTTCGTCGTCACTTTCCATACCAAGAAAATCAACTGAATAAACGCAGTCTCATTGAAGCTCTCGATTACATTAAGTCGGATCATAATATCAATGAAGTGATCTTAAGTGGTGGCGACCCTCTAATGGCCAAAGACGATGCTATTAGTTGGTTTATGGATGAGCTGGAACAATTACCACAAATTAAGCGGATGCGAATTCATAGCCGATTACCTGTGGTGATCCCTGCGCGTATTACCGAGCAATTATGCCAACGATTAGAAAAATCACCGCTTAAAATCGTATTCATTAATCATATTAATCACGCCAATGAGATTGACGATGAATTTAAAGCCGCGATGCAAAAGCTAAAACAAGCTGGAGTGATGTTACTAAATCAAGCAGTAATATTAAAAGAAGTGAATGACTCAAGCCAAGCGCAAATTGCACTGAGTGAAGCATTATTTGCAGCTGATGTACTGCCTTATTATTTATACCTACTTGATAAAGTTGCAGGAGCTAGTCACTTTGATATTGATGAATCGCAGGCACGCAAAATCATGGCTGATATGCTGCACGCATTACCAGGTTACTTAGTGCCTAAACTTGTACGCGAGATCGGTGGTCAAAAAAGTAAGACCCCTATTGACCTCAAACTGATTTAATAGCGCTGTGCGCTATTAAACGTACACGTTTACATTATTACCAAGCGTTGCTGTTACAGACTTTGCTGGTGTTTGCGCTGCACTGCTCGTGCCAGCAGCTTCAATTAACGCCAGTGCTGCTGCGCCATCAGCCTTTTGCTGTTTTTTGGCCAGCGCTGCGCTGTAAACTTCACCGCTTTGTCCGGCACCACTCATGGCCGGTAGGTTTTCACCTGATATATTCATAGCTCATACCTGACTTTTTAGTTCATTACCCGTATTATATCGGCAATGCAGTCGAAAGCTTTAGGAAAAAAATGGATTCTATTATTGAACAACTCAATGCCAACTTAAAAATTGTTTATCGTCAATCACTTGATGCTGATAAAAAGTTAGATGAACTTCAGCAACAGGGCCATGGCAAATTTAAAGCATTATTTCCTGCAGATGCAGGATTTAGTTTTGAAGCAAAGCGCTTTAAACCTTATGTTCTGGATGTTGCCGCTGATGTCGAGAGCCTAAGCACAAACGGCCTTGACGAAGAAAAGCTTAAAGCTACGGTAATTAAACTCCAACAAATCCTGCAATTATTAGCGACCTTTAAATAGCAAAAAAGCGCTCACAGTGTGAGCGCTTCTTCATCCTAGCTAGGATGTAATTAACTAGGAACAATTTGCGGCATTAATTCTTTATTAAACCAATCTGTAATTAAACGTTTATCGTAATAAAACTCTTCATCACGGCCCATTTTAATTTTATCCATAAAGCCCATGTCTTTTAACTCGACTTTATCGCTTTCACTCAGCACTTTGCCATCTTTATCAGTCACTGAGTATTTAAACTCGATGCGTGGAAAATAAATAGGTTTAATAATACGTAAATCATTCATACCGCCAAAACGTACATCACCAGCTAAATCAAGTTCAGTCACTTCAACGTTAAATTTATAACCTTCTGGTAAATCTTCAGCCAATTTATTGAAGTGCTTTTCAAAGCTTGTCGCAATATGTTTATGATATGACCCTTTAGGTTCATTGGATGGTCGCGTATCGCGGTAATCATTAAAGTCTTGCCATTTAACTACAGCCTCGCCAGCATGAGCAAAAACAGGAAGTGCTACTAGCATTGCCATTGCTATTTTTTTTACTGTATTCATAACATTCTCCAATAAAGGCGTTACCCTATGTTAGGTGCAAGATTAGCACTTTCAACTTAACTATAGCTTAATACTAATTTTCTTAATTGTTATCATTTATAGCAAAAATGTAATCAAGCAGATAGTTTTACTAACACTAAAAAAAATTAATGACAGATAAAACAGGCAATCAATCACTATTTGTGATGAAATTAGCTTAATTGAATAAAATTACTTAAATGGAGATAGTATGACTATTTTAGTCACCGGTGGTGCAGGCTATATTGGCTCACACACAGTTTTAGAACTACTACAGCAAGGACAGGATGTTGTCGTTATTGATAACCTAAGTAATTCGTCACCAGAATCACTCAACCGAGTCAAAAGCATTACAGCAAAAGACGTGACTTTTTATCAAGGTGATATTCTCGATAAAGTATTTTTAGACCACGTGTTTGCTAAACATCAAATCGAGAGTGTTATTCATTTTGCAGGTCTAAAAGCGGTAGGCGAGTCAGTCGAAAAGCCAATTGAGTACTATCAAAATAACGTACAAGGTACGCTAAGCCTCGTTGATGCTATGCGTGATGCGGGTGTATTCAAGCTAGTATTTAGTTCATCTGCTACCGTTTATGGTGACCCGGCAAGTCTGCCAATTCGTGAAGACTTCCCTGTAGGTGGTACTACCAACCCTTATGGTACATCAAAACTGATGGTTGAAATGATGCTGCAAGATATCGCAAAATCAGACGAGCGCTTTGCTTTTGCGATATTGCGCTACTTTAACCCTGTAGGTGCACATGAATCAGGTTTAATTGGTGAAGATCCAAATGGTATTCCAAATAACCTGCTTCCTTACATTTCGCAAGTTGCTGTTGGTAAGTTAAAGCAGTTAGGTGTATTTGGTGATGATTACGATACCGTCGATGGTACTGGGGTTCGTGATTATATCCACGTTGTAGACTTAGCACTTGGCCATTTAAAGGCACTTAATAAAATAAACCAAGATAGCGGCGCCCACGTTTACAACCTTGGCACAGGCAATGGTTATTCAGTGCTGCAAATGCTCAACGCATTCAGCCAAGCCTGCGGTAAAGATGTTCCTTATCAAGTATCCCCTCGCCGTCCAGGCGATATCGCAGCCTGTTACGCGGCACCAGAAAAAGCCCTTAATGAGCTTGGTTGGCAAGCAGAGCGCGGGATTGATAGTATGATGCAAGATACTTGGCGCTGGCAAAGTAACAACCCTAACGGCTATAAATAGTTCGTTTTAATCAAGCTAGACAATTATTGTCTAGCTTGATTAAGTCTGTGCCCATTGCCTAAGCAGATTATGATAAACCCCTGTTAATCGCACTATCTCTGGGCTATCACTGACTTTTTCACGCAAACTTTGAATTGATGAATCCAATTCAAACAGTAAAGTACGTCTTTCATCACTATTGACCATACTTTGTAACCAAAAAAATGACGCTAAACGGCGCCCACGCGTAACGGGTGTCACTTTATGCAAACTACTTGATGGATACAACACCATGCTTCCTGCTGGGAGTTTTACCGAATGTGATCCATATGTGTCTTCAATAATAAGTTCACCGCCATCGTAGTCTTCTGGATCACTGAAAAACAATGTCATAGACAAATCTGTACGAATTTTTACTGGCGTGCCAGGGACTTGCCTAATAGCATTATCTACATGAATACCAAACGACTGCCCACCTTGGTAACAATTGAATAAGGGCGGAAATATTTTTGCAGGCAACGCACCAGACATAAACAAATTGCTACGCGCCAAAGCGCCCATAACAATATCGCCAAGCTCTTTAGCTTCAACGCTTTGCTCTGGTAATTGTAAATTATTTTTAGTTTTAGTTGACTGATAACCAGCGGTAACACTGCCATCTGTCCATTGCGCGGCTAATAACACCTTTCGGCAATAAGCAACTTCATCAGCACTCAGTAAATCAGGTATTTTTAATAACATGGAGGTTCCTGAATTTTTAAAACAAAAACAGGTTAATGTACATTAACCTGTTTCATTAAGCTCTAACCTATTCAACAAACATTTGGTTGTAATTAGAAAGAGTAACTAGCCGTTAGAGTAAAGTAACGACCTTGACCTGGAATAAAATGCCCACCACCGAGTTGATCTTCATAATCTTCATCGGTTAAGTTTTCACCATTAAACTGAATACTTAACTGTTCAGTAGCTTGGTAAGAAAGCATCATATCTAATAACACATAGCTATCGGCTTTACGGCTGGTCGATGAATTACCATTATAACGTTCGCCAATATATTGTGCACCAAAGCCTGCGGCTAGCGCATCACTAAAGTCGTATCGCGCCCATACACTAAAACTGTTTTTAGGCGCACGCGCTAAATCATGACCGACATCACCATCTACAGTTGACTCCGTCACCTCACTATCTTGGAATGTGTAAGAGCCGATAATACTAAGCTCGTCAGTAATTAGGCCCGTAGCAGAAAGTTCCAAACCCTGTACACGTTGTTCGCCATCAAGCACTTCAACACCACGTTCATCGCTTGTTGGATCATCGACTCGCGCATTAGTCTTAACCGTTCTAAAAATAGCAGCTGTAGTCATCAATTTATCGTCGAGGAGATTCCACTTAGTTCCCAACTCATAACTTTGGCTTTTCTCTGGTTCTAACTCGCTGGCATTACCGCGTGTAGAAACTGCGATCCCCTCTGCTGATGGGTTATACGAGTTACCAGCGCCAAAGTAAATACTGCTATTTTCACTTGGTTTGTATACCGCAGACGCATTCCAACTGGTCATCGTATCACTGGTTGAAATCGTCAAACTTGGATCATTGTAATCATACTGATAATCGCTGTCATACTGCTCTGAACGTAAACCTGCAGTGACTTCCCAATACTCATTAAAAGTTATAGTGTCAAAAGCATAAATAGCACGGGTTTTAGCAACCGCTTCAGTACTAGTACCATCACGACCATACTGACCGCTGTAAGGTAAATATGCATCCGGATTATATAAGTCATTTAATGCCGGCTCATCTTTTAAATTATCAGCGACCAGCGCAGTTACGTTCCAGCGACTAAACGTCTCGTTAGTTAATTCAACACCAGCGACCACATTATGTTTTACACCCGCAAAATCATACTCACCCACCAAATCAAGCTGTAATGTTGCTAATTCATTGCGTGTATCGCGGTTTTTAACATCGCTCATTCTGATATCTGTGGTTGTCGATACATCAATAAAGCGCGGTGCAGTTACTGTATCTTTACGCTCAACGCTACCGATACGCCCTTGCGCACGTAACATTGTGGTTTGTGATAAGTCATATTCATATTTGGCTGTTGCTGAGTAAGCCTCTATATCTTCAAAATCACGGTATACATTGCCGTAAAAGTTGTCAAAATCCACTGGTGGTGCCGCATTTTCGCTACCAGCTAATTCAGCAACCACAGGTGCAGAGCCAACCCACGGAATACCATAATCAGACATATTATCTTGGTTCTGGTAATCGGCATTAAGATTAAAACGGCTTTCAGTGCCCAAACCAGAGGCAAATGAAATAGCTGCAGCTTGTTTTTCGTAATCAACATGATCACGCCCAGCAACATCACCTTCATCAACTAAAGCATTTACGCGTAATGCAGATGTTTCACCTACTTTGAAGTTACTATCGATTTGCCCACGATAATCACTTTCGGTTCCTAAACGTAATGACACATCATTAAATTCATCTAATGTTGCTGTTTTAGTGGTTAAGTTGATACTCCCACCGGTTGAGCCACGGCCAGTCATTGCTGAGCTTGGACCTTTAGCCACTTCGATTTGCTCAACATTATAAGTATCGCGATCGTACCCAGCAATATCACGAATACCATCAATGAAAATATCGTTCGCCGCACTAAAGCCACGAATAGATAAACTATCGCCAGCAGGAGCACCACCTTCGCCTGCTGCTAATGAAATGCCTGACACATTACGCAAAGCGTCTTGCAAACTATCTACATTTCGATCTTTCATCACCGCTTTGTTAATAACCGTAATTGATTTTGCAGTATCAACGAGTGGTTGGGTGTTCTTGATTGATGAAGATTTTTCAACTTTGTAGCTTTGTTCCGATTGTGTGGTAGCTTTGGTTACTGATAATTCTTGCACATTTTCAGCTCCTTGAGCAGATACCCAAGTTGATAAAGTTGCGGTTACGAAAGCAGCCAAAGGTTTTACATAAGTTCGGCGTTTACTAGACATTTTACCCATTTTAACTCCATATGTAGGTCGCTCGCTAACATAATTATTTGTAGCAAGTCGTTTAAGCACGTTGATTTTAATTCGGCGAAATCCTAGCACTCGATAAAAGCAATGTAAATGCGAAATATTATCACTTGCGTTATTTTGTCAGGCATTGTACTATTTTTCGCACTTTTAAACATACGTAATACCATTGTTAAATAAACATCAATTTAGATGTACCGATTACGCTATAAAAAATATTAAAGCACTTAAAAATTTACAGTTTTAGGCATGACTTTCATCTAGCCTAAACTCTGTGCCGTGCTACATATCGTCATCACTTTTAGGGCATTAATTATCATATGCAACGTTTTATAAAATCTCTTGGGGCAGTTATTTTACTCAGCTCATTCTCAAGTACCGCAGATCCAGTTAGCGAACTTGAAAGCCTTGTCAATCAATGGCTACAAATAGAACAACAAACAAATGAGCTAGAAACACACTGGTTAGAAAAAAAAGCCACTATGGAACAAACTCTCACGCTACTGGATGCGGAGCAAACCCAACTCAAACAGTTCAATCACAACCGTCAAAAGAACAGCTCTGAACTTGCAGAAAAGCGCACTGCACTGATCCAAAAACAAGGGCAACTTGAAGTCGATGAAAGCGCTTTAAACACTCAATTAAATCAGCTCATTCAGCAACTGCGTTCACTGCAAGTACAATTACCGCCACCATTATTCACTAGCTGGCAAGAAATTGGCGATCTAACTGATGAAAATTTGGATGCAAATGAAAAACTCCAAATTGCTTTAAAAATGTTAGGTCAACTTGCTGATTTTCAAAATCGAATTTCGATTCATGAGATGGCAATTACTAACGATCAAGGTAAAGAAATTTGGGTCAAACAACTCTATTTAGGTGCCGCTCAAGCATGGTTTGTGAGTAATGATTTAAGCTACACGGGGATCGGTTTTCCTGCTGAGCTAGGGTGGCAATGGCAGTTTGACAGTGAACTTGATGGCGAACAAATTGCACACGGCATTGCAGTGCAAGAGAAAAAGCAAGCAGCAAACTGGTTAACCCTACCTGTATTTAGTTATGCAGCTAAGGAGTCTATTCAATGAAATTAATCAATTTATTGTGTTTTGCTCTTTTATTCGTAAGTCAACTAACTACAGCCGCCACAGCAAATGATGCTAAACAGCAATTACTAACAGATATAAAAAGTGCGCAAAGCACATTAAATAAGTCACAACAGCGAATTACTAAGCAACAAACGGCCCTTGCACAAAAAATATTTGATAAACAACAAGCACTAAAAAAAGAACGCGAACAAGCAGCTATAAACCGTCGCCTTGCAGATGAAGACACACTTAGTTTAACTCAACTGCAAACTCGCTTAGATACTTGGCAACAACAGCAACAATATCGCCTTAATTTACTGAACCGCTTTACTCGCCAATACGCTAAAGCTGCTCAAAGTAATAACGATCAACAAACACTGTTGAATAACGTATTCTCTGTGATAAAACAGCAAACTGCGGCGCTCTATCCGCAATTTAAACAACAAAATATTGTACTGAAAAATGGTGAGCTTACCCCAGCTACAACGTTACAAGTGGGGCCCGTTGCTTGGTTTAGCGTTACCCAGCCACAGTTAATGGGATTACTTGCTACAACAGACCCAACCCAAGCTCCACCTAAAGTTGCATTAGTGCAATCAACAAGCGGTGAAACGCCATTTGATGAAGCATTATCACAACTTAGTAAGAACTCGGAAAAAGCAACCGTATCACTAACATTTGATCCTAGTTTAACGCGCTTAGCTGCGAGCCAAGCTCAGCAAGAAGGTACTGTTGAGCATCTTGAAAAGGGCGGCTTGTGGGCAATTCCAATTATTCTGTTTGCATGCTTTGCTTTATTGATTGCTTTATTTAAAGCGTATCAATTGTTTGGTTTAAGCAAAATAAAATCAGTCTCAGCTCTGACATTACAAAATACATTTAACGCGCCAGAGCAACATAACTTTAGCGGGATGCAAGCTACGCTCTTCAAGCTATCGATTGATAACCACAAAGGGCAAATACGAGACGATCAACTGTTTAATCAACTGATGCATGATAAACATAAGCTCGATAACTACATTGGCGCGATTGCAATTACTGCATCTGTCGCACCACTATTAGGATTGTTAGGCACCGTCAGTGGAATGATTGAAACATTTAAAATGATGACATTGTTTGGCTCAGGTGATCCCGAGGTCGTATCAGGCGGTATAGCTCAGGCTTTGATCACTACAGAGCTTGGTTTAGTAGTCGCAATACCTGCATTAGTGCTCAATGCTCTACTATCGCGTAAAGCTAAAGCCTATTACAGCCAACTTGAAGCATTTGCACTGCAACTTAGTCAGCTAGAGGTAAAAGATGTTTGATCAACTACTTGGTAACTTTATCTGCTGGCTGATCATCTTATTAGCGCTTTATGTTTATCAGCTTATTTGGCACGATATTTTGCATATAAAGCAGTATAAGCTTCAACGTCAAGGCTATTGGCATGATGTTAGTTCTATTTTAACTGCAGCCCTGCCATTACTTGGCTTACTCGGTACTATTATTGGTTTGCTTGATACATTTAAAGTGATGTCACAAGGACAAAACGAGCTAATGAGCCAAGCGATCAGTGATGCTTTGCTAACAACACAGTTAGGGTTAGTCTGCGCTATTCCCGCATGGCTGATGCAGGCATATTTATTGTACGTTACGCGTCGCAGTGCGATTAAATTACCAGTGAGCTAACCAATGCAAGCACGATTAAAACAGCGTCTAGAGCAGCAATCAGCTCACCATATCGATATGTCACCACTGTTAGATGTGGTGTTTATTTTATTAATATTCTTTATCGTTACCACTGTGTTCGTTCGCGAAAGCGGTGTTGAAGTTGATAAACCGCAAGCAGTCTCAGCCAGCCGATTAGAGCAACAAGTGATCTTTATTGCTATAACGGATAGCCAACAAGTTTACTTTGATGGCAGCCAAATAGGTGTTGCGGGTGTACGCAGCAGTGTTGAGCAAATGCTAAAACAACAACAGCGCCCAGTAGTGATCCAAGCAGATAAAACCGTGCCAACCGAGTTATTAGTCAAAGTCATAGACGAAGCTAAACTCGCTGGTGCTGCAACTGTTAACTTAGCGACCCAACAATAATATGCACAGTAATACGCTTACATCAGCAACAAGCAATAAGCGACATCCATTTTTTGCTTTTATATTAAGCCTTGCCGTACTTAGCATTGCATTACTCTTGCTATGGCTTGGGCAAATAGCCGAACATGTTATCAATGATAAAGTGATCGTGCGAGAAGTTGCTTTAGTACCGTTGCCGCCCCCCCCACCGCCAACAGTTACCCAGTCTACAGTAGCAGAACCAATGCAAAGCTTAGTCGTCGAGGGAGCGGGTGCAACAATTCAAGCTATTAATATAAAAGTTGAGAGCAAAATATCTTTAAGCAAGCCAACACTTACTAACATGCCAATAGCAACCCCTGAATTTCAATCAATTGAGGTAAACTGGGATGCGTTTAGCTTAAACCAACTAGACGGTCTTCCGACACTACTCACTCCGGTAAAGGCCATATTACCAAAAAAGCTAACCCGCCAAGGAGTAAGCTCTTTTATAGTAAAACTCGATGTATTTATCGATGAAAATGGTCGCTTAAGTTTAATAAATGTAGTGCAAAACCCGTATCCAGAACTAAAACCCGAAATAGATAGAATAATCAAACAAAGTCGTTTTAGTTCACCTAAAAAAGACGGTGATATAGTGCGTGCCAGATTTATTTGGCCCATTGAATTTAAACCTTAGCAAGTCAGTATTAAAGTGAAAATACAATGAAAAAATTAACGACAAAAAAATGGTTTGCTTGCTGTGCAATCATGCCATTAACACTTTATATAAATGCCAGTCAGGCTGCACCTTTGAGTGTTAAATTACAGCCCAGCGATCCGCACTGGCAATTGCTTATTAATAATAATTTACTGAGTCCAACAGATATAAAAATAGAGCCAAACGAACGTAGTTTCGCCCAACAAGTAAAACCATTGTTAGAGCAAGGAAATTATCAATCTGTTGCAAACTTATTCAAACAACGAGAGCTTAATAATGACAGTCCCGCACTCCAACTGTTACGTGGTCAAGTATTATTGACCCTAAAGCAGTTTAAAGAGGCTGAACTGGCATTAAAGGCAAGTTTATCGACTACCCCAGATCTAGTTAAAGCACACCAAGGGCTAAGTCTGCTTTATATGCAACAAGGTAGTTATAAACAAGCACAACCTCATCTAACTCGTTGTATTGAACTTGGTCAAGCGGATGCTCAAGTATATGCACAACTTGCTTATATTCATGTACAAGCTGAGCAACCATGGAGTGCTATAGCCGCATATCGACAAGCACTCATGCTGGAACCACAGCAAACACAATATCAACAAGGGTTATTATTTTCATTGATCTCCGCAGGTGATCTTAGTCAAGCCCAAGTGCTGTTAAAAGAGCTGCTCAATGCGTCTCCGGAGAATTCTGAGCTTTGGCTACAACGGGCACAAATCGCACTTCAGCAAAATAATAATAAGCAAGCATTAGCCAGCATTGAAGTGGCGCTAAAATTAGCGCCTACTAACGCCAATAACCAGCTACTTGCAGCACAGCTACACCTTACTCAAGGCAGTTATTCTCGATCAGTAGATCTACTGAATAAGGCCCTTGAAAATACAGAATCAGCACACCTAGATGAAGCCACTGCGGTAAGCATGCAAACCCTAAATTGGCTTATCGCCCAACAAAAATGGGCTCAGGCAAAACAGCTTATTGCTAAACTAACGCCGTTTAGCAATAAGTTATCAAAACAATCACAAGCTGAACTATCAGTTTACAGTGCACAATTAGCAATTGAACAAGGAAACTTAAAACAGGCTACCAAGCGGTTAAACAAAGCGTTGGCTATTGATCCAAATCTAGGTGATGCGCTGTTAAGTCTGGCAACTATTTATCAACAGCAAAACCAACTAACACAAGCAAGGTTAATGTACGTTAGAGCTCAAGCGTTACCTGATTTCCAACTATCTGCATGGTTAGGATTAGCTCAAATAGAAATTGATAGTAAGAACTACAAACAAGCATTAAACCAGCTAAAAAAGGCATTTAATGCCAATCCTCAACGCCAAGACTTACTCACCAATATCCGAGCTCTAGAAGGCTTGATCCAACGAGAAGGTTAAACCGATAAAAAGCCGCTTCATTTATAAAGCGGCTTTCTTTAATTTGGAGCCATCATACACTACGCAGTAGGATGAGTTTCGAGTTTCGAGTTTCGAGTTTTGAGTTTTGAGTTTTGAGTTTCGAGTTTCGAGTTTCGAGTTTCGAGTTTCGAGTTTCGAGTTTCGAGTTTCGAGTTTCGAGTTTCG
>NZ_AHCA01000006.1 GCF_000238355.1 Pseudoalteromonas haloplanktis ATCC 14393 | reverse complement strand
CGGTATCTTCATCCGTCGTTGCACTGTCATCCATGGCTATTGGTGCATCGGCAACCGCTGCTATCGTCAGTGTCACGGTATGCACCGCCGATAATGCCCCGTCGTTGTCACGTACTTGGAAGGTAAAGCTGTCGCTATGGTTTTCACTGCCATCATGTTGATAACTAAAGCTGCCATCACCGCTCAGCGTTAAACTACCAAATTGCGGTTGGCTCACCCCGACCGCCGTCAGGGTATCGCCGGTGTCATCATCGCTGGCATTACTTAATAAGCCATTGGCCAGTGCCACGGTTAAGGTTGCGGCTTCATCAAGATTAAAGCTAAAGTTTTGCCCAACAGGGGCATCATTGGTGTTAGTCACTGCTAAGGTAAACGGCGCTAAGTTTGCACTTGCCGTACCATCACTCACACTGATTGTTATAGCCGCGTAATTACCCACATCACTGTTATCCGGCGTGCCCGATAACTCACCTGTGCTGGTATTAAAGCTGGCCCAGCTTGGTCTATTGATAATACTAAAGGTGTGAGTATCGCCTGTATCACTGTCAGTCAGTGTCGGTGTAAAGCTATAAGCCGCATCTTCTGCTGTTGTTGTACTGGGGGTTCCACTTAATACAGGCGCAACATTATATTGCTTGGTTACTGTGGCAGTTACTGCAGGGCTTCCATTTCCAGCCGAATCAGTCACTATAGCTGAAAAAGTTAGCGCCCCCTCAGCCAATGAGGTCACATTAACACCTGTTATTTGCTGTGTTGCAGCAGTGATCGTTGCTGTACCACTGACAGAGCTACTACCGTCACTTACTTGATAACTAAGCGTACCACTGCCCTCAAGACCCGTTAAGGTCGCGCTTATTGCAGATTCATTACTGGTATTTATTACACTCTGATCCACACTTACCGCATGCCCTGTTGGCGCAGTATTATCCAATGTGATGGCTGTGGTTGCTGCGGGTGATATATTACCAGCGCTATCGGTTTGCGTTGCCGATACCGTTAATGTGCCATTACTTAATGCACTGATGTCTAATTCATTCCCGCTGAGGGTCCAGTTACCACTAGCATCCGCGGTGACAGACTGACTCTGCCCACCTATATTTACATTCAAGCTTGCATTTGCTTCAGCACCAGAACCTGTCACTAATACACTGTCATCTTCACTTGCATTAACAATGTCATCGACTTCTATGGGGGTATCAATCGTGACCGCTGTTGGCGCACTATTATCTAAGGTGATTGTAGTGGTAGCTGCTACTGAGGTATTACCTGCGTTATCCGTTTGCGTTGCCGATACCGTTAATGCGCCATTACTTAACGCACTAATATCTAATTCATTGCCGCTGAGGGTCCAGTTACCGCTGGCATCAGCAGCGACAGAAGCATTCACGCCATCAATATTAACAGCAACGGTTGCACCAGCTTCTGCACCCGAACCACTAACAAGTACGTTATTGTCTTCACTCGCATTTACAATATCATCCGTTGCAATAGGTGTATCAATTGCTAAGGTGGTTGGAACTAAATTATCGAGTTCTATTTGAGCCGTCGCAGTAGGTGAGATATTACCAGCACTATCGGTTTGCGTTGCCGATACCGTTAATGCGCCATTAACTAGCGTACTGATATCTAATTCACTGCCACTGAGGGTCCAGTTACCACTACCATCAGCTGTGACCGAGGTATTCACGCCGCCAATATTAACATTAACCGTAGCACCCGCTTCGGCGCCTGCACCGTTGATCACCACAGCATTGTCTTCTGCTGCGTTTACCACGTCATCGCCGGCAATCGGGGTACTAATTGTCACAGCTGTTGGCGTAGTGTTGTCTAAGGTGATCATGGTAGTAGCGGCGACAGAGGTATTGCCTGCGCTATCAGTTTGCGTTGCCGATACCGTTAATGTGCCATTATTTAATGCACTGATATCTAATTCATTCCCACTGAGTGTCCAGTTGCCACTGCCATCTGCGGTCGTTGCGGCATTCACTCCGTCAATACTTATATTAACCGCGGCATTCGCTTCAGCCCCGGCCCCCGTAATCAGTACAGTGTCGTCTTCACTCGCATTAACAATATCGTCGCCTTCAATGGGGGTATTGATTGTTAAACTAACTGGGGCACTTTTATCTAATAACAAAGTCAGGCTACTGTTGTTCAAGCTATTGTTTGCTGGATCTGTAGCGATAAAAGTAACTGCTATTACGCTACCTTCTTGCATATTACCATTACTATTAAGTGCTGCGGTGGTAATGCTATAAGTACCATCACTATTATCGGTTAATGATGAAGAACTACTAAAGTCGCTATCTAGCACAGTTAGATCTGCAGTGACAATTAACCCCGCCTCCCCTAAATTTAAAGTAAAGGTAATGGTCTCACCCGCTTTATAAGTGCCATCGCCAGTTTGTACCACTGATGTATATACAGGAGCTGTGGTATCAATCGTAAATGCTGGGATACTTAATACACTACTGGTATTATTCGCCGCATCAGTAACCGTCACGCTACAGTTATTGTAAGTGCCATCGACGAGTGCACTGTTATTGTCTGTTTGAGTTAGGGTAACCGTATTATTTCCTACTGAGGCAGTTGTTGAGCTAGATAAACCACAATTTCCTGCAACACTAATTGTGCCAGCTTCATTACTAGAAAATATAAAGTTCGGAGTGCTATCGTTAGTTGGTGTGGTCACTGCAGTGACTAAGGCGAGTACAGGAGCGGTATTATCATCGTCATCTAAAATAGTCAGTGTTTGTTGCTGTATACCACTTTCGCTCGCGCTGCCGCCTGAAACGGAGCTCAGATCAATGACAATCGTTTCTGTTCCTTCCTCGATAGCATCATCAATACTTGTTATAGCTGAAGTTGTATTTATATCTCCTGCCAATATAGTCATACTACTAACAGGTGCATTATAGTCACTTCCTGAAGTTGCTGTTCCTGAATACCCCAAATTAACGGTTACATTTTCATATGTCGGCACACTCAATGTTGCCGAAAGCGTACTAGAACCGCTATTTTCAGTAAGGTTAGTATCACTCAAGCCAAGAGACACCACAGGGGCTGACTCCGCATCAATGATTGTCACTGTCGCCGCAGAACCCGTTATAGTACCAGTGCTCGCAGAGCTAAGAGTCACCGCAAAGCTTTCGTTTATAGCTGCATCATAAAATGTGTCAGGCTTACCTGTAGCAGTCACACTACCACTTGTGCTTCCGGCATTTATCGTTACTGACGCACTATCAACTGTATAATCCAGATCGCTACCACTATTATTAGTGTCGTTAAATGCAAGCGCCGCAGTAATCGCAACAGGCCATTGATTATTCAAACTATTACTAAGTGATACCGAAATTACCTCAGTATCACCGTCTTCTCCTAGGTTACCATCTGCTGTCGATACACTCACATTGGGTAAGTTAGCGTAAATAGCATCATTTGCCTGTACAATTGCATTGTTATAGATACTACTGGTATTACCCGAAGAATCACTCAAAGTAATGCTAACAGGCACGTTTGAGCCGGCAGCAAAATCTTGTCCACCATCTGTAATAGTGAACTGGGCGGTATAGGTCGAGTTATTCGTTTTACTTAAATTGGTTACCGGATACCCGGCAATAGTGCCTGAAATTCCACCACTGCCTGTTGTATAATTGTCGCTATCATTACTGACAGAAATTGTTGCAGTAACTGTATCACCTACTTTAGCGCTACTATTTGCAATACTTACATTACTTATGGCTGGGGCAGTTGTATCAACACCGGTTCCTTGTAAAGCAATGTTATACGTTGATTCATCGCTATCATTACTAGTAATACGTAAATTACCGCTCACTGAGGCAAGCGACGTAGTTGCAAAAGCAACCACTACATTGCAAGAGGCACCGGCAACTAAGGTTACAGGAAAAGGACCACAGCCATCATTTTGAACAGAGAAATGACTCGCTCCTGCTGTTATGGCTATATTAGAGATAGTTAGGTTGGCATTACCGGTATTTTTAACTAAAAACGTTTTTGTTATAGCAGAGCTACCATTAGCCTCGACATTACCAAAATTCTCACTGAGTGTAGTACTGCCATTTTCAAGTACATCAATTTCAGGCACAGTTGCAGGGGTACCACAAAACCCGTAAGTGCCACCTTGTATATTACAGCTAAAGGTTCCGGTTACGTATGTAAGGCAATAGCCGTTTGGTAATTCGCAATAATCATCAACTGCAAATACTTTTCTTACCATTGTATCGCTGGCACTAATGTCACTATCACCTGACACTATGCTTGTTTCTGTAACCGAGGTATTTAATAAACCTTGCTCGCGCAAAAACGCCATAGTTTGTTGAACATCGTTATTATCTGCAGTACTCGCTGGGACATTTTGTGTTGTTGTTTTATTGCTAGTGGCAAATGCATTAAATGGATTAACCTTATTACTTTGCTGTTTTATTTCATAAGGTTGAAATTTACTTTCCATATTATTAATACGTACACTACGGCGCGATGAAGCCACAGAAGCAAATGCACCACCGCTTAATAACACCGGCAATACGGCACTTAATATGGTTCTTTTTACTGGCACAACATTCATGTCATTGACTCCTGATAAAACTCAAACAAGTGGCTTGCTAGGCTATCTGAGCTTTGAATAATTTCTGGTACTAGGGTATTTGGCAGTACAGCAATATCGTAAAGCTGCTGCACATCGCCGTTAAATTCAATACTGGCGATGATTTCGCCATTTTTCACATCAATTAACCATACGCCACAACGACTATTTTCAGCCCCTAACTGCTCATCAAGTGGTATTTTATTGCGATGTTTACTCGCACGAATTCTACTTGTCGCAACAATTAATAAATCACCAAAAAAAATCATTCCACGGGTAAAACCGGGTAAAACACACAGCACTTTTGTTTCACCGTTACTCGGGTTGTATGATTGCACTTCGCCTCGTCCTGATTCACAGTAGTAAACCAAGCCTTGATAACACCTTGGCGAGTGCGGCATGATCAGCCCTGTTTTTAATATCTTATTCGTTTTTATATCAATCAAAGTGCCATCTAATTGATTGAATGTTCGCCAAGCATCTTTTTGATTAGCTTGGTTAAACGTTGTGACATAACGCGGCTCGCCCGCCAATAGAGCCATACCATTGAGATGACACCGATCTTCTGCCACCAGCTCTGATATAAACGGTGGTTGCCAGCAAGCAACAAAACTATAGTCTGAGTTCAATTTAGAGATACATGAAAAGGCCGAATTCACCACCCATAGCCCCTCATTTCCCCATGCAATATCATGGATATTAATCATTCCAGTAGTTAAAGCGGCACGTTGTGTAAATAGCGAATCAGCTTGTTTAATCGCATTGAGTTGTGCAGTCCGTTGCTGCAATTGCTCGATCATTTCTGGATTTTGCAGCTTCGCAGGCAATGTTTCTAAGCTATCTAAATAGCCCGATTTCACACTTTTTAGTGAAATGTCACTACGTTGAAAATTAATAACCTGATTTAATGTACCTATCGTTATACGGTTTTTATCAGCATAAATTCCCATCGGCCTAGGAAATGCGATTAAATTGGTATCTAATTTACCTTTAACTGTACGCAACAAAATAAGCCGCTGTGCTTGGTAACTCGTCACTGCTAGGGTGATCCCTAAAAGAGATAAAATAGAGGGCAAGTTACTTGTATAGTGACTTTTAAAATCAAATGATTGCTGGCTGCCGATCGATTCCCTATCATGTGTTTCCATGTTATACCTATAGATAAATACCAAACCACCAACAACCAACTCAAATTAAGTTTTGCTAACTGGCTGTTACAAAAGGATTATTCCAATACATATTAAGCTGCTGTAATGTCGGCTGCACATCACACGATAAAGCCTGTGCAAGCGATGCCGACACTAACGCTGCAGCTGAGGACGTACCACCAAATAAACGATAGCCATCACGGTCTGTAGTGACTACGCCAAACGGAGCGAATACATCAACGCACGGACCAAAGTTTGAAAAATTTGCCACCTTGCCCTGTGCCGTTTTGGCTCCTACAACAATCACCGAATCTAATTGTGTAAGGTGATTAGCTTCACATGCTGGTCGCGCTTCATTTCCTGCTGCAACAACAATGTAAGGTCGGTGCTGCATAGCAGCTAATTCATCAATCACAGTCACTGCCAAGTCCGACATAAATGGCATAACCCAACTACAGTTAATCACCTGCGCTTTCATCAGTTTGGCCACATTAAACGCAATGATCAGCGACGAGGTCCACGTAGTAACCTGACGAATAGCAATCAATTCACTATCAGGTGCCCCGCCTTCAACTGCGCTACCATCTTGTTTCGCCACAATAAGCCCCGCCACTAAATTGCCATGGTAGTCACGGCTACTGTGCGGTGTTGCTGCTAAAACTCTTGTTTCTACGTCGTAGGAAAATAAAACATTAAGATCACTAAACTCATGATGTGAAAAATCAAAACCATCATCAATAATCGCCACTCGCACTGCTTTAGGAGTCTTACATTGTCTAGCTATAGCTACCGGTGCTAACCGTTGAGGTATCGTTTGATTAAATGGATGACTGGCAGCGCTTTTTCCTTGTGGTGCAACATCTGGCTGTACTGCAATAATCTCAGTAATTGCTTGCAAGGTCGTTAATACTGCGGGCAGGGTATTAGGCTTTAAGGTTAACCAATAAATGTTGGCCTCGCGCAGCTGAGTCAATATTTGCAAGTTTAGAATATCTTTATGTAAACTTTTTATTTGCTCAGCTGACAATTTACTCTTAACAATTAGCCGTTGATTTAGAGAAAATAATTGCCCGTGTATATCACTCAATACTGTGTCTTTTAATTGCCCATACAACGCCACTCGCTCACCATTATTGGCAAACGTTAAAACGGGCTGGGGCTGCTGGCTCAATACTTTGTTATGCAAAAAAAGTACAGTAAGCAGCAAAAACACCTTCGCAATTATCACAGTATCCTCCGAGTAAAAGACGGCTCCTTTTCACTATAAGCTAATATAGGAACAAGCCATGTTTAATTTCTATTCAAATCACGCATAACAGTTTTCACTCATATCCACTTGTAAGTACTGCTGTAACAATTACCCACGCGAGGGATAAAGACCTGTTAGTGCAATACAAAAACGCATTGCTAGTAAAGGCTGTCTATTTTCGTGGCCTTGGCTACCTCCTGTATTACCAAGACTATTACTGGCCATCGTAGTGGTGGTAGCTTGATTTTGTTCAGCGGTATAACGTATTACCCCTGTGCCTGCGCCTACATCAACGGCTAAATGACTATTAGCCGGACTACTACTATTACCCACCTCGGAATAGCCAAATAATGAATGTCTATGCTGCGGTAACTCAGTTTGATTTAGCGTTATCTGCTGATCACCAGCTGATTCACCCACCATTCTCGTTGATAGACCAGGTCCATGACCAAAGTGCATAGGAGATCTACCTTGCAGATCAGGTAAATTAAACGAAGAGATACCATCGCCCCCATAAAGAGTGCCGATCAATGAAAATAGCGCTGTATTTTGATTAATAGCAATTGTTTGGCCGTCACAACCTGCCCAACCGCGAGGGTTAAAAGTACTCCCCCAGATACGAATTTCTGCAATAAATGGTTCTGCCATGTGCTCAACTCCTAACTTCTTGACGGGTAAATACCAGCAAGGCTGATAATAAAATTAATGCAGGTATAGGGCATCATATTGGAGTGTGCTGCACTATGCCCTGAAACTTGAACCGTCTGTTCTGCGAGCATCTGAGGCGGCTGAGTAGGGTTACCAGAGTAATATATATTTTCGTTGTTCGGACTGGGAGCAAACACATTATTTTCTGGGCTTTGTGTTGTTCCAGGCTCTGTACTTGATAGCAACTGATGACTATGACTTGGTACATTCATCAACGTTAAAGTGACATTTTCTGTGCCATTTTTTTGCCCTAGTCGATAACGTGACAAACCATTTCCTTGGCCATATTTAACCGGTAATCGACCTCGCAGATCAGGGTATGCGAAGCTAGTACGACCATCGCCCCCATAAGTCGTACCCAGTAAAGAAAATAGCGCATCTTGTTGCGCAATAGCCACTAACTGCCCATTACAAAAAGCCCAGTTACGAGGAGCAAAATTTGCTCCGAACATTTTTACTTCACCAAGAAAAGGCTCTGCCATAATCAACCTCCATTAATTTCGACTAGGAAACACGCCAACCAATGCAATACAAAAGTTAATTGCTGCTGTTGGTTGAACATTCGTATGAGGCAGATTACCTCCGGTATTTAACACCATATTTTCAGCAAATGCGGTTAGATTTGTTGCTGCACCATAAATGTTAGGATCCCCTTTACCTGGTGCATCAACAGCTCTAGAAAATACTCTGTTAGTGAAAATTGGTGGATTAACGCCATCATCCGTAGTGGCTGTTAATAAATGACTGTGAGCGGGTATTTCTGCCGTTGTAAGCGTTACTTGTTCCACTCCCGCCGTCATGCCAGCATCATAGCCATTACCTATGCCAACAGGCACTCGGCTACGTAAATCTGGCAATTTAAAATTAGTTCGCCCATCACCGCCATACTGAGTATCAAGTAATGAAAACAAAGCTTGGTTTTGACTGATTGCTAACAATTGCCCATCACACCAAGCCCACCCTTTAGGTGCAAAATCAAAAGCGAAAGGCCTTATTTCAGACATAAATGGATCCGCCATTACATTCTCCTAATTTGCTATTTTTCTCGATACATGAATTTCATATTCGGTTGAACTATTGGGTGAAATCAACAACTCAACACTATCAAATGCGTCATGCTTAAGCGTGTAAGTACCTTGCATCAACGGACAGTCCTCAGAGCCTTTCATAACGACACAAAAAGCATCCCACTGATTACCATGCAAACTCGTGCGCTCAACAGCATCAATAGTCAGTTCCGTTTCACCCTGTTCAGCACTGACTTTCGCCTTAGAACCAACGATGCCAAGCAAATTGTCGTAATTAAACTTTTCCATTACCTTTCCTTTTTACTACTTGCAATTGCATTACGGGTTTAAACTTTTTCATTTGCAAAACAGCAAAACTAAATTAGCAATTAACCACTAATTTCTTCATCACTGCGGGATACCAAATCATAAATTCGTAAGGAGCTGAAACCGACTCACTTACAAAACCAAGGCGTAAATAAAGCGCTTTAGCAACAACGTTACTTTGCTCAACAGTCAATGTTAATGGAGTGCATGAATCAGCGGCTGCATGCTGAAATGACTGAATAATTGCCGCACCAAAACCATGTCCTCGCGCCTGACTAATAAAACCAATATCAATAATACGAACTTCATTAACACCAAAATCTATGGTCACTTTGCCAATTGGGTGATGGTGTTTTTCAATAATGAAGTACATGGCATTTGGAAACTTTTCGCCATATCCCTCGGTTTGTGATTTAAATTGCATATCAACAATCGAGTCGATAAAGTCTTGATCCGCATTGATCTGCTGTAAGTCCTGACGCACCTCAGAATGTAAACGCCGAATAAATGCAGCATCGCTAGGCTTGGATGGGCGAATATTTAATCCATCAGGAATAGAAAAATGACTCATCACTATGTCCTTTCTAAATTTCTAACAAAGAGACTGTAAACAACGAAGTAGCAAATAAAGTTATAAAAACGTTGAGTAACAAACTGAACTTAAGCTTTACACGCATTTAACAAAAAAAACATTACACAGCATTACACCACTGCGAGTTATGTTGCGATCCAACCAAAGCAGAGAAGCACCGTTGTTATTCACACAGTAACAACAGTGCTTTAAGGTACGCCATTGCGGACATAATAGAATCTTACTGCTATTGCCAATGCCTCGTATCGCTCCCCCAACCGCCTGTAATGATGTGTAATAGAAAAGCCTGCACTTCCCATATACTCCTTGACGAGTAAAGCATTTAGCTGCAACTCACAATCTATTCAAATAAACAATTTAAGGAGAAATTTATGGCTACATTTAAAGTGAATATCCCAGCAGGTCCTATTTGGGATCAAAAAGATGCTGAAGAAAAAGCCCCAGCCGTTGCCGCAGCACATCAAGGTAAATGGACAGGCCAATGGAATACAGTAGTAGAGAGTCAAATGAGTGTTGTTGAAGTTGAGCTTGAAGTGACAAACACTGGCAGTAACTCATTCAAAACCACAGTATTAGCTGGCCCACTTTGGAGCAATGATGAAGCTCAAAAAATAGGTAAAACAATCGCCGCTTCTTATGGTGCAGAATTTACCGGCGAGTGGAAAACCATCGTAAACGGCGTGATGAGCGTGATTGAAATAGAATATAAATTTTAATTAGTTAGAATTTATAAAGCGCTATGAAACCTAGGCTTATAGCGCTTTAACTGCCCTCAGATTAGAAGGCCTGCAACCCCTGCCATGCCAGTTGCAGCGCAAGTAAGGTTAAGACCGCACGGAAAATAGCTTTAAACTTAGCCGCAGAAATCCGCTGTAATAACTGTAAACCAAGCCAAGTGCCAAGCGCGCCGCTGATGATCATTGCGGTAACTAAAGGCAACCACTGCCAAAATGAAAAGCCCACAAAGCCATACAAAATAGCTTTAAAAGTATGCTGTACACTCATACAAGCAGAAAAAGTAGCGGTATATTTTAATTTCTCGTAATTATTAACGTACAAACAGCTGCCTACCAACGGGCCACTCGCCCCAATAAACATCGATAAAAATGTGGTGACAGCTCCCGCCATGTAACGCCATAATTTTGAGGTTTCACGTAGCTTTGGCGTCACGCCCCATAGTAAATAAAGTACAAACCCCGCCACTACAATTTTCATCAATTCAAGTGGGATATGCGCCACAATCGACGCCGCCGCAAGCGCACCAATAATCCCACCGAGCGAAAAATACACAAACATACTTTTATCAAGGTGCTTAAAAGTCAACATAAAGCGATTAGCATTTGAACCCAGCTGCACTAACCCATGCACCGGAATTACAATATTCATAGGTAATAGCGACGCCATCACCACCAACAACATCAAGCCGCCACCAGCACCAAAAGCCGCCGAAACCATCGACGTAATGGCCGATAAAACAATAAGCCCAACCGCACTGAGCGGCGTTAATAGATCACCAGCTAAAAATTCCATGTAGCACAACTTTGCAATACAACAACATGCTAGCAAAGTTACCATGAGACAAAACAAGTTACGAGTACCTAAAGAGCTAACAGCTATCTCCATTTGAATACATAACCGCTTTAAAACAGACATAAAAAAACCCGCAAACTTGATTACTCAAATTTGCGGGTTTTTTAGGGTTTTTAAATCAACGAATTTAAAAACCGATATTGGTGGAGCTGGGGGGATTTGAACCCCCGCCTAACCCTTTAAAAACAACAACTTAAAATCATTTGTGTATAAATGGTGTATTTTTTAATTTCTATTCTTAGTGTGACTCGTATTTACACCCATAGAGTTGAAGTTACTAACTAATTTTATCTCCAGTTTTAAAACCTTGGTATTCCGACGAATTGGGGAAATTAAAAATAATTTCAATTTGGACTCGCTCCCCCCGCCCATTGTCAATGTGACTCATCCATAATTCATTTCGTTGGCAGAGAGGTCTGCCTGTTACTTTTAAATCTAATGGAGAAAAAGAAATGAGTCACAAAAAAGTTCCAATGACAGCAGATGCAGCCAGTCGTATTGTTAGCCATGAAGCAAAAAACAATGGTGGCAGAATTGCTAAGAATGGATTTGCAGCAAAGGCTATGAGCGCGGCAGAAAAAACGCTAACAAAGGAGTGAAATAGTATAGATAAGCATGACGCAGATAACCACTCTAACCAATTAAACCCTGAAAATGATGCTTACTGGCAAAGCCGTGGTGAAGACGAAAGACCTGATGATTGGCAAGAGTAGCTAGATGATTAATAGATGTCAGTATGGAATTAAGTTTGTGTTAGCTTAATTAAGTTTGTGATGAAGTACTGACTATATATAAAAGGGCTATAAGGCCCTTTTATATATTTTGTATTTAAATTTTTATTGGAAAGCAGTAACTTAGTAAAATACTTTAATATTAATAGGTTAGATTAGCTCAACTAAAATACATCTATTGTGAGATGTAGACAATCTGACTATTACGGTGTAAAGCACTTTTAGTAAGAGAAGCTGGTAAGTCATAAAATGTATCATCATGGACGCATGCAAAAGTTTCATAAACACCGTCGCGACGTGCTACTTCAATGTTTGCTTCTACGGATTTTAATAGCTCAGAGTTATTTCTTTCTATCAAGAAGGATTTAAATCCTTCTTGATCTTCAAGTGTCTGCCTCTTTTTTAAAATTAGTATTTGATCATACTCTTCAATTAAATATTCTATGTTTTCATAAAATTCCAAAATTTCACCATCGTCACATTTGACCTTATCATCAATTACAGCTTTAACTTCACATTGATGATAAAATTCAAACCCTACGAGATCATCAAACAATAAGTCCGTATCAATTAGCATTTTTAACACTCCTAGTTATTTTAAATTTGAACTTCATCTTCAGCGATTATGCCTAACACTTTTTCTAAATATTTACCGTGTTCTTTAGAGGTAGCAGAGCGAAGGTAAGGGGGCACCTTTTCTAAAAACTCACTTTTCGATATCGGCTTAAACTCGCATAAAGCATCAATCATTGAGGGTCTTAGAAGCCTATTTGCCATAGGCACATCATCATCTTTTGGTATGACACATTCATCAAATTTTTGTAGTTTTGCTTCTAGTTTTTCATCATTATGACTAAATACTTCAATGCTATTAACTATCTGATTTTCTTGTTCAATAACACTGTCAATTATTTCTACATCAGAGATCGAACTATCGAGCGTTATAACTTCTGTTTTCAATTTATGGAGAGCTTCAATAATAGGTTTTAACTGAGCTTGTGGGTTTTTAAACCAATCTGTTGACCAAATTCGTTTGATATTCCAACCTAATCCTTCTAGAACAGATTGACGAAGTCTATCTCTATCTCGCGCTGATTTTGCAGAATGGTATGTTGCTCCATCACACTCAATACCCATTAAATATCTTCCAGGTTGGCCGGGATCTTGTACGGCTAAATCTATAAAATATCCAGCCACTCCAACTTGAGGTATACAGTTAAAACCCTCTAATTTTAGTGCATTCATAACAGATATCTCAAAATCACTGTCGGGCTGTTTTCCGGTGACTTTTTGTTGTTGAAGCTTTCCGGTTTGTGCGTAGCTTAAGAAGTTTTTTAAAGCATGAACGCCCGCACTAGATGTTTCTGATGCAACAATGTGTCCTTCAGTCATTGAACTAAAAACATGCATGCGCTTTTTAGAGCGCGTAAATAAAACATTTAACCTTCTACCACCGGCTGCTGAATTAATTGGTCCAAAACGTTGAGGCATATGCGCCGCACCAGCTTCTTGAGGGCCATAAGTGCAGGAAATATAAATAACATCTCTTTCATCACCCTGAACATTTTCAAGGTTCTTAAGAAATAAGGCTTCTTCATTGTTAGCATTTTCGGCTAGAGCGTCTCTGAACTGAATATCATCTTTAGACAACTCTTCAACACAGCGCTCTATTTGCTCCCGTTGCTTTGAGCTCATTGCCACGACACCTAAAGATTCGTGAGGTCGATGTAATAAATGGCTTCTAACAGCTTCGGCAATAACTTTAGCTTCTTCTATGTTATGTTGATTTACGAACCGGCCGCTTTTTACATGAGTGAACTTTATACCAAACTCATCACTTTCACTCGATGGCGATGGAAATACCACTAAGTTACTGTCATAAAACGCTTGGTTTGAAAATGCAATTAAGCTTTCATGGCGTGAGCGGTAGTGCCAACGTAATCTGCGGGCATTAAACATTGGAAAAGTTACATCAAGAATACTTTCAGATTGCTCAATAGCTGTTACATCCTCTTCGTCATTTTCAACAGCTTTATCAAAGAAACTTGTTGGAGGTAATTGTTTGGGATCACCTACGACAACTAACTGCTTACCTCTAGCAATCGTACCTAGTGCATCTTCAGGTTTTATTTGTGATGCTTCGTCCATTACAACCAAGTCGAATTCTAATTGTCCGGGGGCCAAATATTGAGCAACCGAATGAGGCCCCATCATGAAACATGGCTTCAGAGCTAAAAGTGACTGACTAGATCTTCGTATGAGTTGACGAATTGGCGCATGACGAGTCTTTTTATTAACTTCATTGTTTATAAGCCCCATTTCTGTATATGAAGCTACTTTACCGCTAGAAACACCGCTTTCAGTATTAGAAAATCCATTATTAGCCACTTGGTAAGCTATTTTTTCTTGTTGTAGGGTTTTTAGCTTATTGTCGTACTCCTTAAACTGTTTACGAATTGCATTTTGATCTGCTCCAGAGAAGTAAGCTAATTGTTGATTCTCATTAATAATTTCTCTAGCCAGAATATCAAATACTGAATAGATATATATTTGTTCAATCTCATCTAAATTTAAAGCGCCTGTTTCAGTGTAACGTAATAAATTTTCTAGGCCTTTATCAGATAAGGAAGTTCTAACTCTAATGAAATCCACCCAAGTGCTTAACCACCTTGGTTGACTGATTGCTTTATTATTACGCTCTTTTAATAGTTCAAACTTTCTGGAAGTGCCTTTAAACCAAGCCGTTTCATCTAGTTCTACTCTATCAGCAAACTTCAAAAGGCTTTGCTTATAATTATTGTAAGAAGCAGAAATGTTATCGATATTTGATTTTATTAGTGATAATGAATAAGCACTAATATTATCTAATAAATATCTTTTTAAAAGTTCAGACTGAAGAGAGGATATCGCTTTACTTAACTCTAAAGTTGATTCAATTTTTAATAATTGTGTTTTACTGCAAGCTCTGACTGTCAGTAAGATATTTTCACCAAATATTTCTTGGCTGACTAAGTTATTATCAAGCGAAGCTTCTTCATTTATAAAAACCGATATTCGTTGTATAGCTTGAGGAAGATCTCTCAGAGTGAAATCTTTTTTACAGAGTGACTGTAAAGCTTTGATATTACCTTCTATTTCATTAGTAAACGAAGAAATACCAATGTCAGTTGATAAATCTAAATTTTTATTTTCAAATAACTGGTGGGAAAATACACGCTCTAACTGAGGAAATAGTCCAAAAAATTGCTCAAGTTCCGATAGTGTTTTAGACGCTGCTAAGTGCTTTAACCCTTTAAATATTTCGTTTTCGATAGAAAATAACGAGTTAGCAAACGCAACTCTTTGTCCGAAACCAACTCCATATGAAGCTCGAATACCTTTGTACCAGAGCCGAATACTCACTAACTCAGATACAGGAGTCTCAATACCTTTAAACTCATGTTTAAGTATATCTTGGTAAGCTGGCTCTTTATGAAGTTCTTCTACTAATTTACGGTAACAGATTAAATTAGTGAGCAATGGCTTTAAACTTTTAACTTTCGGCTTCAGCCCTTTTGCACATAAAAATAATTTAGATTTTGCAGCCCGCCATTCACTACTTAACCAACAAAAAAGCCCTGCATTTTTAATTATGCTATTTATTTCTTCGAGCTCATTTGCTGTAGGTAAACTATCTAATTTAAAGTGCGACTCTAATTCTTTGTGTAATGAATTAATCTTAGGCAGTAGCTCCTCTAAATTAGCAAGGTGTATATCTAAAAGCTCATTATCGAATAACTCATGTCGTCTTGATACTAACGTTACATCTAAAGAGTTAACATGTTCTAGGAACTTCTTACACTCTCCAAACCCATTAAAAGATGGTGAAAATAATTCAGATAAGCTGCGGTCTTGCTCTATTAAAATACGTAAATCGTCAGCAATTGAGAGGCTAATATCTTTTAGTTTTGTCAGTGACATAAGCTGTTGATATAAGCTTGTTAGCTGCAAATCATTATTTTTACACTTCTGGAGTAAATTATTGCAAGAAGTTTCTAAAAGCTGAAATTTCTCATTATTATTGAATGCAGCAGACTCAAATAAATTATCTAATGTTTCTAGCTGTGTTTTCACTAGTTTGAATTGTTTTATATATTCCTTTAAAGCAATTTCTTTTTCGGTAGTTATAAGCTTTAATGATGAAAGGTCTTCAGTACCTTTTAACGCTGGTAATTTATGATTATCAGCTAAAATTTGTTCAAGCGTACTTATATCGGAGATTGCAGAGCTTCCTATCTGGTCGTGTAATGGCTGAATAGATTGCTCTAATAAAAAAATATCTTTGTTCCATGCTGCAAGTAAGGTACATATATCCTCACAATCAAAGAGCTGAATTGATTTATTATATAATCCAAACCAAGGGTGATCTGATAGTTCTGATTCTGCTCCAAGCTGCATTTTTACTTCAGAATATACATCAGCATACTTTTTAAGTTCATCGGTTGTTCTTCTTGATGATATTTCATCAAAACTCTGACCATTAATATGGTCTGGCTTGATATCTTGTAAATTAATGCTGGCAAATTCTTCACGGTACCTTGTCGCGGTCGAAAATATTTGATGAATAGTTCTACCTGTATTTTTCCATTTGCTATTAATTAAATTGGCATAACTACTTAATATTTCTTTCTTTTCTTCATACATTTTTATATCAATGTCTATAGAAGATGGGTAACGATATTTATCTTGATTATTAATCCGTTGAGCTAAGTTCTCGTAAACCTGCTTTTTTTGAGTTTTGTGGCTATGCAACTCCAAACAAAAGTCACCAAGTCCCGCTCTAGATAATCGAGATTTTACAACTTGAAGTGCTGCCATTTTCTCTGCAACAAATAATACTTTTTTTCCTTGCGCTATTGCGGCAGCAATTAAGTTTGTGATTGTTTGAGATTTACCGGAACCGGGGGGCCCTTCAATAACTAAGTTTTTACCCTGAATTGCATCAACTAAAGCACTATGCTGAGAGCTATCCGCATCATCAATTAAAGGGTAGTTGTTATGGACTTCATCTAGCTTATCTATTAAATACTCTTCACCAAAACTTGTATTATTTTCACCATCTGCAGTTCCGTGTTTTGCAAAAAACTTCTGAAGAATGGCATGGTTTTGAATATTGCTTGAGCCTTGAGGCCAACGGCTTGGATCTAAATCTAGATACATTAAGAGCTTGCCAAAATCAAACATAGATAAAGTTGAATACCGTTTAACTTTCCATGCTGGCTTATGGCGCTGTAGCTGGCTCTCAACCTTTTTGAGGTACTCTTCTGGCAACATATCTTCGATTAGTTCTGGTAATTCAAGATGAAAATCGTGCTTAAGTTTTTCTCTTAAGGATAGGTTTGAAATAATATCCTCACCAGTGTACTCAATAGTATAAGTGTATGTACCTAAATCTTTATTTAATGATGCCCTGTCAATTTTAACCGGAATTAAATACAGAGGTGCTTGCCTTTTAACATCAGACTTTTCATCTTCAAACCATTCTAAAAAACCAAAGGCAAGATAAAGAATATTGGCTCCTGTTTCTTCGATTGCAGTATTTGCTTTGGTACGAATATTTCGTAATTGGGCCTCTAGCTCTCGAGGAAAAAGGAGAGATTGTATATTAGTGTCATTATGCTTAGAGTCTTTTGACTTAGTACTTAATGGCAGTTCATAGCTTGTGTTAAAACCTTTAACTTTCGCCCAATCTTTAGAGCTAGGGTCTGCTTTTACTTTTACTTCTTGTCCATCGTCATTAATGACGATATATCCATGCTTAATTAATTCTTCACGCAAAGGCTCATCGATAGGAATAAAAGTAAATTCATTACCTTCGAGAATATTTGAAGCCAACTGATCTGGCATCTCATCTATAACTCTTATAAAGCCTGTTTTTCCATGCTTAAAATTTAGCAGACGGTTTCTGCCTGTCAGGTCTAACAAACGATTTCTAATAGCTTGCAAAGAGTCAAATGCAAAATTATTATTTAACTGGCTTTTAGTTGAACTATCCATTTTATAACCTATCTCTTTTCCGTTCGTTTCAGTTAAACACCATGAATAATCATCACTTTGCTGTACTTCATTTTTTAAGTCGATATGCAAAGCATGATTAATTGCTTTCTTATCCACGCCAAGCTTTTTAGCAATCGCTTTTGCTTTTTGATTAGGGGTGTTCTTAAGTTCACTAATAATTAAATTAGATAACTCACTCATTTTTCAAACCTATTATTCTACATTTAAGAGGGAGCGCTCTCCCAAACTCATATTCATTAACAGCAATTAAGTACGTTGCTCATTACTCTTACCCGCAACACCTTTCATTAGCATGTCGAACACTAAACTCGCGATGCCTTTAGACACTAAGTCGCTTGATAGAGCTTTCATAGCCATCACGTTATGAGTATCCATGCTTTCAATAATCGCGTTTTGAATTGCTTCAGGGAATTGCCCAAGCATGGCTTGCTCTTTGGTATTGTGCTTAACCTGATCCATTGCGGTTTCGTTTTCGGCTACTTTACCCATAATTGCATTAGCATAATTAACCATATCGTTTTCAGATAGGCCATCTTCAGCAAACAGGTCGTTCATCCGCTCAATTATTTCGTTTAAAAGCTCCGTTTTAGGGTCTTTTGGTACTGCGCCCGAGCCCTCCTTACTTGGTGGTATATAGCTTTTAGGTTCTTCACCAATTTTATGACCTAACTGTAAATCAGCTTCGCGTTGTTCATGAAGCCGATAATGCGTCATAACTACATCAGTTAGGTCAACGTCGTCTTCTATTACATCCATGCGTAATAGTGGGTGTAAGTTTTTAGCAAACACGCTGAGTTTTTCTAGGTCAGTGTCGTTAAAGTCAACAATTTGAGAGCTAAACTCGTAGTAACGATAAAACGAGATTAAATCTTTTCTAAACACATCTAAAATATCTCTGGCTTCTTTAGCGTGCTTAACACTGTTCTCACTGTACTTAATCGCTTTGTCGTTGTTCTCATCTTTCGCTTTTGAAAGCTCTTTTTGAGCTGATTGCAGTACAGTTGTGGCTTCTTTGTAGCGCAGCTTAAATCGTTCAACCGGCGCTTTCATAATGTTGGTGAGTTTGTCTTGCTTGGCATGTTTACTGTTATAAGCGGTTACAAAAGTTTCTACTTCAAACCATTGGTAAATACCCACCTCAGCTAGCTTATCCATAATGTCGTAAACAATATTAGGATCAGACACCCCCGAAAGCTCAGCGGTTTGAAAGTATACTTTAAACTCTTCTAAAATTTCTTCAGGGTCGTTTACAAAATCAAGCACAAAGGTTTTATCTTTACCTTTGCAAGTACGGTTTAGCCTAGAGAGCGTTTGAATACATTCAACGCCTTTTAATGGTTTATCAACATACATGGCCACTAATTTAGGTTGGTCAAACCCTGTTTGAAACTTATTCGCTACTAACATGACTTGGTAGTCGTTAGTGTCAAAGGCTTTGCGCATATCGCGGCCACGTAAATTAGGGTTCATCGCTTTTTCAGTAAAGGCATGATCAGGAATATCTGGGTCGTTTACTTCACCAGAAAACGCCACCATTGCATTGACGTTTTCATAGCCTTTATCCATCACGTACTTTTCAAAAGCAAGCTTGTACCGCACAGCTTCTAAACGGCTACTCGTCACCACCATTGCTTTAGCTTCACCGCCTAATAAGTGTTTAATTTTGGCATTAAAGTGCTCAACAATTGTTTCAACTTTTTGGGCAATATTATAAGGGTGTAGCCTAACCCACTTAGCCATTTTAGACGCTGCTTTTTTGCTATCTACCTCTTGGTCAGACTGCGGGTTATCATGAGCTAATTGATACGCCACACGGTAACTGGTGTAGTTTTGCAGTACATCTAAAATAAAGCCTTCTTCAATGGCTTGGCGCATTGAATACACATGAAAGGGTAATGGCTTATTAGTATCGCTTAGCGGCGCGTCTAAATCTTCAGGGCGGCCAAATAGCTCTAAGGTTTTCGCTTTAGGTGTTGCTGTAAAGGCAAAATAACTAATATTGTTAGAGCCTTTACGAGCCTCTAGCGACAAACGCAGCAACTCTTCACTGTCTAGCTCGTCATCGCCTTCAAGTTGTTCAGCCATTAGCACTTCACGTAACTTACGTGCTGTTGTTCCTGTTTGGCTAGAGTGCGCTTCATCGGCTATTACTGCAAAACTTCGCCCAGCTAAAGTAGAATCTTTACGTATTGCCTCTAAAACATGGGGAAAGGTTTGTATGGTCACAATAATAATCGAGGTACTGGCTTTTAGCTCACCGGCTAACTGGCTCGATTTAGAGCCTTGTGCTTCTTCGCGGTTAACGCGCGCTATCATCCCTTCATTATGATCAAACTGATAAATGGTATCTTGCAGTTGGCTATCTAAAACGGTTCTGTCGGTAATGACTATAACTGAATCAAATACTTTATCGCCCGCTTGTTTTTGTAATTCAGGGTGTTCAGTCAAGTAATGTTTAGAGGCCAGCTGGTGCGATAACCACGCAATTGAGTTCGACTTACCCGAGCCTGCACTGTGCTGAATAAGATACTTTTTACCCGTACCTTCAAAATCGACTGTATTTATAAGCTTAGAAACCACAGCCCATTGATGATAACGCGGAAATATCATGGTTTCTTTTACTTTTATTGAGCCATCTAGTTGCTCTTCGTCTTTTACTTCTAAGTGAATATAGCGGCTTAAAATAAGTAACAGGTTATCTTTTTGAAAAATCTCGTTCCAAAGGTACGAGGTCGCATAGCTGCCATCAGCCGGACTATCATTTCCCGCAGCGCCTTCTGCTGTACCTTGGTCAAACGGTAAAAAGAAAGTTTTATTCCCCGCTAAACGGGTCGTCATTGCCACGTTATATTGACTTACTGCAAAGTGAACTAACGCACCGCGTTTAAAGGTAAGTAACGGCTCTGCCTTTTTAATGGTTGGATCTTTTGGTTGGCGGTCTTTCATATACTGCACTTTGGCATTATTGAGAGACTGCTTAAATTCAGACTTTAACTCGCAAGTTGCAACAGGTAACCCATTCACAAACAGGGTTAAATCTAACCGGCCATCATACCCATTCGGTGAGTATTTAAGCTCAGGCACCACACGTAAAATATTTTTGTTATAGCGTTTACTCGCATCAGGGTTTAAATCGTGATCAGGCTTAAAGCTACATAAACTAAATTTAGCACCGCGGTCTTTAATTACATTACGTAACACCCAAAGCGTGCCTTTGTTTTTTAAGTTACGTTCTAGGTTTTTAAGTAAAGCATCTGCGGTTGCTGTAGGGCTTCTATCAGTCTCTGGGTAATGTTTTTGCAGCTTATCCCACTGCTCAGGCTGAGAGCCTTTTACAAAGGTAACAACATCCTCTGGGTAAAGGGCTAGCTCTTTATTATATTTATTCGACTCACCCAGTAACCAGCCTTGTGCAAGCATTTGGTCAATAATGTCTTTTTGAAATTGCAACTCTCTTACTGTTTTTGCTTGGCTCATTTACTCATCCTTTTGATTTAATCGTTGCTTTGCCTTGGCAATAGAGTGCTGTAATTTTTGTTCGAGTAGTTCAACATCCATCAAATGCGTTAGGTATTCTGCAACATGAATATCGCTGCCTTCCATTTCAAGTAACTCAATTTGTTCTTGTTTTTTACTGGAGCACAAAATGATCCCAAGTGGTGGGTTTTCACCCTCTTCGGTTTCATATTTTTTTAGCCAGTTGAGGTATAGCTCCATCTGGCTTTTGTGGCTGTGTTTAAACTTTTCGAGCTTTAAATCTATTGCCACCAAACGCTTTAACTTACGGTTGTAAAATAGCAAGTCGATATAAAAATCATCGTTGTCAATTTGGATACGCTTTTGACGTGCCACAAAGCTGAAACCGGCACCTAGCTCTAATAAAAACTGCTCAATGTCCCTTAGAATGGCATCTTCTAAATCTTTCTCTAAGTAGCGGTCATTCAGCTCTAAGAAATCGAGAATGTAGGGGTCTTTAAGCAGCAGTTCTTGATTATATTGGCCTGAATTTCGTAACTCAGAGAGTTCAGCCACAATGGTATCGTCTGGCTTTTTAGAAATAGCCGTGCGCTCAAACAACAATGCACCAATGCGCTCATCCAAGGTGCGGGTTGACCAGCGTTCCTGAATGGCCATTGTGGTGTAAAAGTCTCGCTTTATGGGCTCATCAATGGCAATTAACTGGCGAATATGGGTCCAGCTCAATTGTGTACGCAGTGCGTGCACAATCTCTATACCCGAAAAAACCTCTGCAAACTTAACCATTTGCGCAAGGTTGCGCTTACTCCAGCCTTTGCCAAATTGCGCCGTTAGCTCATTAGAAAGAGTGGCAATTACTCGTTTGCCGTAATCGGCCCGCTCGCCGCCCAGCACCGCTTGATTAATGCGATTACCCACTTGCCAATACAACAAAGTAATTTCGCTATTCACTGCGACCGCAGCGCGCTGCTTGGCACTGTGGATCAGTGCGGTCAGCTCTTGGCTCAAGGGAGCCAGGCTTGTTGGCTTACTCATCCTCAAACTCCTTGCGGCTTCCAATCTCGAACATCAATTTTACCCGTTACGGCGGCTGAGATAAGGGCGGTTTTGCGTTCGGATAGGAGCGCTATCTTATCGCTCGCAATATTGATTAGACGATCATACTTAGATATTTTTAAGTCTAAATGTTCAACGATCGTATTCAATTCATCTTCTGGTACTTTGAAAAATACTAGGTTTCTTAAATCACCCAAAGATAGAAAGCCTTGCGCACCACCTCTACTTTGAAGAGATATTTGAATATCAAGTAACCCACTTTCTAAGTAATACAAAATATAAGATGCTAAAGCACTTTTCCTCGTGGTTTTGAACAGAGCGACATTCTTGATAGAAAACTCAGCAGTTTCTTTTACGATTAAAGCTTTACCAATATTCCCCCCAATCATAGACATTAACACGTCACCGACTTCAGTGTTTGAGCGCTTAACTATCTCTCTATGAGCTTCTTTACTAATGTATTTAGCGCTCTCGAAAGATATATTTTTACCCTCAAAGTCTTTTGATGTAATCAAAGGGAAGCTGTTCTCACCTTTATCTAAATACTTTGGTGTATCGTGCGTACCATCTTTGACCTCACACATTCGTTTGATCGGTACAACGAACCAATGCTCTGGAACTTCACCTAACCATTCTACGCCTGAGTCGCGCATTGGGGCATTGGGGTTTAGCCCTTTAGTCACTGCGTGAGAAATCACCGCTTGGCGCTTTTCTTTTAAAAGCTCAATCAGCTTTTCTTGCTTAGCTATTAAGGTGTCGATTTTAGCAGTTTCGTGATCGAGGAAGCTGGCTATTTTTTGTTGTTCTTCGTAAAGCGGTAAAGGGTATTTAAAATTTACGAACGTTTCTTGATATAAATGGGCGATGGTACTGCCCGTTTTGTAGTAGTCTACAAAATCAGTAAATGCTCTAGAAAGTAGTAACCAATAATAATACTTAGTTGTGTAGTCTGAACGTAATGGCCGCACAACAAAAACACCACTATTCAATGTAGCTTTACCATTTAACTGACTGACTAATGCTACCTTACCGATCGTTCCATCTTTAGTGATAAGCAAATCACCATTTGTTAATTGAATATAAGGATCTTGCTCATATCGCTCTTCATCACAGTGGTAACAATTTTTCCACTGAATAAATTTACCTTTAAAATCTGAACCTGTAACCAAGTATGGACCAACTTCAGTAAAATCATCTGATTTAAGGCCGTGCCAGCCTACCCTTGCTTTAACAAGTGAATTAAATTTAATCCGTGTAAGAGCCCAATGTTCAGGGAAGTCTTCTATTATCACTTCCCTTGTTGATGACAACTTGTCATATGCTTTATAACGACCTGCCATCACGAATGCACCTCGTTAAGTAGCTGCATAATCTCGCTCGATACTTTATCTAAATCCGCATCAATTTCGGTTAGTGATCTTGGTGGCACATATTCATAAAAGTGGCGATTAAATGGGATTTCGTAGCCAACTATACCCACTTCCTTATCTTGCTCGTCCGTTTTTTTAGTATCAATCCACGCGTTTGGTACGTGTGGTAGTACTTCACGCGCAAAGTAGTCCTCAACACTTTCGGTAAGAGGTACGTTTTCGTTATCGCGTAAGTCGGGGTTGGCTTCTATTTTACCTTTGGTTTTGCATATTTCGGCTTCGTCATCGTGTTCACTTAAGTGTTTAACTATCAGCTTGAGCTGTGCAGCACTAAGCTTAACGCTTGGTGTCGTTGCTTCTAATTCAGTAGTAAGTGCTTTTAAAAACACATCGCGAGATAAGTACTTTTTACTAAGTGAGGCAAGCGCTGCAAGAATAGTGTGTTGTGTAGGCGCGTTTAACTTATCCCATGCTTTATCTGTTGTTAAAGCAGTAATACGTAGTTCACCTTTTGGATAAATGGCCAGTTGTAATGGGCGCTCTACAGTAATACGGCGATAACCAAATTCTTGGTAATCGAATATTTTACTAAAGTCGTTTTCTACAAATTGGCCGTATGTTTTAACAATGGTTTCTATTGCGTCTTCTGTTAGTTCTTTACGTTTGCTACCGAGTGACTTACGCATGGCTGCATAGAACACATTTTCAACGTCTTCAGTTGACTCGCCACCACCACTGCAGCCTCTGCCACCTGTTTTAGCGCGCTCTTTTGCCGCATTTATAAGTTGTACTTTACCTTTACGGTTAGCAGGTTTATGGCTTGAAAGTACCCAAACATAAGTTGATATACCCGTGTTATAAAACATATCCGTAGGTAGAGCTACAATGGCTTCTAACAAGTCGTTTTCGAGTATATAACGGCGAATTTCGCTCTCACCACTACCTGCACCACCGGTAAATAACGGTGAGCCATTTAAAATAATACCAATGCGCGAGCCACCTTCGTGTTGTGGGCGCATTTTGCTAACTAAGTGCATTAAAAATAGTAGCGAGCCGTCAGATACGCGCGGTAAACCTGCACCAAAGCGGCCTTCAAAGCCTTTTTCGGTGTGTTCATCGTTGATTTGTTTTTGAATTTTTTTCCAGTCCACACCAAATGGCGGGTTAGATAACATGTAGTCAAACTTTTCGGTGCGTAGCTGATCGTTCGATAAGGTATTACCGAGTTTTATATTATCGACCTTTTGGCCTTTAATAAGCATATCGGCTTTACATATAGCGTATGACTCTGGGTTTAGCTCTTGCCCAAATGCTGAAAGCGATGCTTTATCGTTAAGCTCTAATACGTATTCCATACCCGATGATAAAAACCCGCCCGTACCAGCTGTTGGATCGTAAATTGAGCGAACTAAGCCCGATTGCGTAAGCGCATCGTCGTCATTGGTAAATACTAAAGACGTGGTTAAACGTACAATGTCGCGCGGGGTAAAGTGCTCACCTGCGGTTTCGTTAGAGCTTTCAGCAAAGCGCCTAATGAGCTCTTCAAACACTAAACCCATGCCATAGTTATTTATAACATCTGGGTGTAGGTCGGTTGTAGCAAAGCGTTTAGCTACTTTATAAAGTAGGTCGGCTTCTGCCAGCTTATCTAGGGTGTTAAAAAAATCAAAATGTTCAAAAATTTCACGCGCATTAGGGCTAAACGACTGAATGTAGCTTTCTAGGTTACTGGCTACATCGGTTTCGCCAAGGCGGTTTAAGTCCATTTTTGAAGTATTGTAAAAGCTTAACTGCGCTGCATGAGTAAGGAGCTTGTCTTGCGCTTCAATTGGCATAGCTTTAACGGTTTCGTACTTTTCAAGCACGGCAGGTTTGGTGGCTTCAAGCACACACTCTAAACGCCTTAACAGTGTAAAAGGTAGGATTATACGGCCATACTGAGATTGTTTAAAATCACCGCGAAGCAAGTCAGCTACTGACCATAAAAAAGCAGCGGTTGAAGAGAAATTGTTGTTAGTCATTTTGACCCTTTATTATTTTGTTTTCCGTAACTTAACTTACCATATCACTAGATATGCTATTTTTTAAGCAAGATTTAAGGATTATTTACCAGCACTAAAGGCAGCACTGTTATTAAGGGTATTGTAACCTTTATTATGTTGCTTGGAAGAGAGTTTTGAAATTACAGTGGAAGCTTTCAGTTGATAGTGACTGTATTGAATTAGGGCTTATAAAAGGAAGATATAGTTGGTTATGTTGAATTAAAACTAAGTATTCGGTGGTCCGCGCTGAGAATCAACCCTAAAAGCTCGCCATGAAATGAACGAGTGCAATCTTTGGCTGTAATAATTATGATCAAATACAGATTTAGCTATGAATGAATTTATCAAAATTAATTGATTTAAAATCCATACCAAAGCGCACTCAACTTCTTTATAAGCATATCTAAAAAAGCTTAAACTTTGACGGCAGTAGTAAGAGCGATCACCTTTGACTTTGTTCTTACTATATTTAGGTTGTTTAGGGGCCTGCGGTGTAGCAATAGCTAACGCTTTTTCTAAAACAACTGTCATTTTTTGAAGTTTATAATTTAAATCCATATCCATCTAATTATCTATAAGCTAAATATCCGTTGTGATGTGTGATTGCATGAAACTACATCTTAGAAGGTTATTACCCTTCCTCTAAAATTAATAAATCAGTTTAGAGCAATATGAAATATATAAAGCAATCTAAACCCCTATTTTAATAAAATAAACTCTATTACAAGTTTTACTAATCTGAGGATAGCCGCAAAAGTCATTTTACGTTTATTCCCCCTGTTTAATTTTTTCTCTGTTTTTATAGACCTCCTGTAAAGCTTTATAAGTGAAAGTACGCTCCATACAACTAAAGCTATTAGAGTAAAAGTACTACGAACTTCAGAATTTGAAATTTTGTATTCAACAACTAATAGCCATAAGAGCAGTTTTAAAAAATTAATAAAATGTTTTCCCGTTTTCCTCATCACTAAATCCTAGGTATGAGGAAAGGAACACTGACTTAATTAATTAACGAATATTAGCAAGATAGATATATAGCTGGTTAAAAATAAATCAAGGGATGAATTAAGGGCATTTTTGATATAAGCACCTTTATTAAGGCGATAGCATAATCGTAGGCTAACCTATATAAGTTGGAGGGTTTAGCTATGTCCCATCAAGTTATTTGTTTAGCGGTGCAATTACTTAATAAAGAACAGCTGAATGAGCATTATAGATTGACGTTACCTACTTATTGCTTAGTTGAGTTTGCCGAAAGGCTCATTAATGAAGTACGTAGGGCTCTTAAGCATCTAGAAGAAAATAATTTTTATGAGGTTGTTGTTAAAACGACTGAGGTAAATTGGTTTTATGGGCTAACCAATCGGTATCATCATTCGATGACTTCATTCCTACATGTAACAAGTACAAAAGTTGCATTTTCAGGGCTGTTACCCCCAAATAAAGAACCCCACTTCATTACCGCATATATAAATATTGACGATATAGCACTACCTGAGCGAACTATTAAAAACGTTATATTAGATAAAAAGCGTGTGCCATTAGTTTTATCTTTAATTCGTGAACTGGAAGCTAAACAAGAGACGTTCGAAAACACCTCTGACCTATACTGGCAGCTTGAAAATATAGTTTCTCCGATTCGAGATTTAGATGACAAGTGCACCAATATGCTAACGACAGAACGTGATGAACTGTTATCTGATTTGAATGAAGAGTCGAACACGCTAAGTGTACAAACTGAACGACTTGAACTTGAGATTGAGCAAATAGTATTAAGAGTCATAAAGCGTGTTTTTGGTGTGGTTTATGGTGACTTAATTACTCATATTGACACTAAAAATAGAACCGCTAGCTTACGGTTTGAACATGCTTATTACTACGATAAAGAAATTACATTTAGTGGTACAGGCATTACAAAGCAAGGAAAGGTTGGTAAGCGACATCAGTCTTTTAGCATAAAGATTATGGCTGAGCGTGAGTCTGTATGAATATTCAAACTTTACTATCAGAAATCAAACAGGCTAAAAAGCGCAGAGTAATTCTTGATTATCATCCATCACCAGTTAGTGGTGTAGATGTAATGGCAAAAGATTGGAAACCAAGCTTAGTGCTATTACATGGCTTATTTAAATCACTTAAGGCAAAGAACTGTTCTATTACAATTACCTGGTGGGGCCAAATATTCGTTACCCCTGAAAATAGCAACACTGCATTTGAGTTAGCACTTGGCTACAAATTAATAAATGTTGAAATTCACGATGTACACACTTTAATGAGAGAGCAAGATTTCACTATTTTAAGGCTGGCAACGGCAACCCCTTATTACACAGTAAGTTTGAGAGCTCACCGAAATAGTACTAAGTGGAAGGACATACCTTTTAATATAGACTGTGACTCTGCTGAAAAACTTGCTACTGCCCTACACTTAGACATGCTTATTAAGATTAAAAGTTATAGTAGATCAGGCTTACAAGTTGAAAAATTTAGCTTATCTAACGATGATTTACTGGCGGCGTTACATTATGGCGCTGCAAAATTTGGCACTAATTCGCAGTTTTACCGCATCTCTTCAGTAGTACTCAATTCTACGAGGAGCTGGAAAGTTGAGTTAATGGAAAATCAAATAACAGCACAAACTCAGTACCCAATAAAAAGTAGAACTTTTCAATTAAATGATAAAGAAGTTGTGTTTTTAAGGTCCCTTTTGCCACGCAAGTTTGTAAACCTGAACAATTTAAAAGCACTTAAATACTTATAAAACTAAAAAAGCGCCCAAATTAACTCGGAGCGCTTTGCGTTTAGGACAAATAAACTAAAAAAATCGAAACAGTAGGCAGATTAACATTTGACAGATGCTAGGATCACTATTCTGAGGACGCGTCTCATAGACATAAATACCCATAGCAACCTTTGTGCAGAATAGAGAAAGACACAAAAACCAAAAGTATTCATCTGTTGCATAATACTGTATTACCAGAAAGCCTACCCCTAAAATAGAAATCGTGCTGTAGATGATTTCAACCCGATATTGCAAAATTTTCACCATTATCATACCCAATAACTCAACTATACTATTTGTGATATTAATGATTTCATGATAAAAAACAAACTTGTTTGACTGCAAAGCTCAGCAACAAAAAGTTTTAATTAAGTAACTCACCACCATTTAATTTTTAGTACAAACTTCCCACTTATCCTTTTCTAAAAAATACATTATTAAATTTAATTTAAAGACGCTTTTTGTCTGAAAGACGTATTTCAGAACGCATTTTTCGGCACGAAAAACTGCAAAAAAAACGTCTCAGAATGAGACCAACAAGCGCGTAATGTGTTGTAGGCGAAGCCGTAAACACATGGAGAAAGCGCGAATGTACAGGCTGGTCTGTACTAACCGCGATAGTGTTTCGCATCAGCGAAATTCGATTAAAATTTGGCACAAATTGATATCGAACCATCTATTTTCGTAGAAAATAAAAGCAGATGAAAAAGGCGAATAGTGAGGAACTCACAGCCTTGTCAGGCGCGGCAGGATGGCGGTTAGTACAGAGCGTAGCTCGGTGCATTCGCGCAGGGTCTTAAACGCTAGCGCGATAGCGCGTTGAGTCAGCTCGTTGCGGAGCAACATCAGAGATGGCGGGCGTTTTAGACTCTATGGTTGAGCAACGCAGTTGAGAGGCCATCAGCTGAAAGCTGCTTTTTGTTGCGATTATTATCGCGACAACGATTCCGTGCATGCCGTCACAACATCTCGGAATGAAAAACGGCAATATAATTATAAAATGATGATAATTTTTGTGTTGCGGTGCTAGTTAGTTTTAATAATTAACTCACCAAAAGGATTTTGTGAATTGACTCAGCAACCATCAAAAGATTTAGAAACGAATAACCCACTTCATACTCACTACCCTCGCTATTTTGATATTGATATGCGCTATAATGCAGGCGCAAATAATCATCAAAAAGGCGTTAACCGAACACGATTAACCGTTCTAATCGCTATTCGGTTTTCTATTGTTACACCAGGGATTGTTCGTTGGCTATATGGCATTAATCATCGCCTCGCGCTGGAACATCTAAACCGGCTAGAAAAAAACAATTTTTTGAGAGTAGTAGAAACCCATCGTAGCCCTGATGGGCGCGTATATGTTCCTACCTATACTGCTGCCAAATTTGCTGAGGAGCTGATGGGTATCGACATACATTTTAGATCGTATAAAAATCCTGCACTGCAGTTCAATCAAAATAATGTAGTACACAACCTTATAAACGCATTTGTCATGTTGCGCGGTATGCATAATTATCACAGTGATGAAACGTACGCACCAATGTGGAATGGGTTTATTACCGAGCCTGAATTTAAACGTATTAATAACCTATCCGATACACGAACGGTAGATGGCGCTGTGCGACTTCCTGATGGCTCAATAGCCGCTATTGAGGTGGAACATTCTTTTAAAAACAAAACTGCACGACAGGCCATTTTGCTAAAATATTTGTCTTCGTTAAAAAATGGCGATTACAGTAAAGTTTTTTTATTCTCTCAATCAGTCAAAATTTTTGATGATATAAAACGACTTCACGAACAGTTATTTAGCGAAATGAGCCAACGCTTTGATAAAAAAACACGAGCACCACTTCTCAGTGAAAGCGATGCTGAGCTGCTGCGTGCCTCAATAATATACCGAACTAAACTGTGTTCTGAAATTGAAAAAATGTTTTACTCGTAATGCAGTAGTATAAACATCAAGGCGTTATGATTATTTTTTATTCAATTGATTGGAGTAAAAAACCTTAGTTTCATCGTCACCAAGGATTTTTGCATACGTTATACAGCGCCTTATATCGACTTTTGCCAACCTAAAAGCAGGGTTTTGATTCTGCTTTAACAACTCATAAGTTCTTAATAACTTGAGGTTTTCACAAGCCCACTCCCCCTCTTTAGCTGACCCTTTTTTAACTTTAGGGCGGCGAAATAGATGCGGCCTTGCTATATGTTCACTTTTACTAGGGCATTGGGTGATGTACGCAAACTCAATAGCGGTGATACAGTTGCCCACTTTTAGCGGCTTAAACGTTACGCAGATATCTGTGTGGGCATTGATTTTTTCAATAGCAGGTAAGAGTACGCGAGCCTTAAAATCGCGCCATGCACCATATGATTCGGATAAAAATAATTTCTGTTTCATCTCTGGTAATTGAAAATTCACAACTACCGCGCCCTGCCGTTTGTAATTGTGGTAATTTCGCACCCGATTGAGGAGTGCGTACAATCGAAATGATGCCAGACTGTTTAATTTTACTGTGTTATGAAAATATAACTCTGTGAAATCACCCTCTATATTAAAAATATACGGCTCTATTTCTTTTGAAAACTCCAATGTGATAAACGAGCCCTGATTTTTCAACTTTTCGTATGTAGCATTGCTCACCCAAGGAATTGAAACAGCTTCACCTTTATCATCTAAAATACTTACAGATTTATCTCTGAGTGACTCTACAGCTGAACTCAGCTGCTCATAAACACTACCTTTACTGAGGCCGAAACACTGGGCATATTCCGTTGGATAAATCACAATTTTTCCTGGATTAGATTTTTTTGAATTGATTTTAGACAGCGCCAGATTTATTAATCGCTGCTCATTAATCTCTAGCGAATAACCCGCATGTAATAGCTTATTGGCGAAAACAATTTTTGGCGAATTTTTACTGCTCATTTTTCTACCTCATTTCTAGTTGATGGTGTTATGCTAACCGCGACCCAACCAATAAAAGAAATTTCGGTAAGTTATTTTGGTAAATAAAATTTTTATTTATTCACGGTAAAAGTGTCCCCCTAAACCGTATAAATTGCCTACTCATTTCGTATAAAGTGCCACAATAAACATATAAATCGCCCACCAAATCAGTAAATATTTTATTTAATTTCAATAAGATAACACCCTCTAAAAGTATTAAAATAGAAAAATAAAAATAAAGGCACATTTGCCACTTTTTATTTTTTATGAATTAATTTCTGACGGTTAAAAAATAAATTAATTATTTTTTTAATTGTTTATTTTTTTACCCCACCACTATCATTTAATGAAACCACTGAGTGAACTGACTTACTGAAATACGCAAAAGGGAGATAGATATAAATCTACCTCCCTTGTGCATTTGACCTCTAAGCCTTGCCAAACATGATTACAATGACTGCTCTTTTGAGTCATCATAATGAAGTTCTGTATTTGCGCAGGACTTCCTCCTAGGTTTGATACTCAGTGATTGAGTAAAATCAGCCCCATTAAACGCTATTGCAGTTGGGGCTGCGAATTAGCAAATAATAATTCACGGCATATTTCAGGAGATATGGTTAGGCTGTTATTTTAATTTTGAAAATAACTATTTAGACCTGGTTCAACTGCTAATTCTTTACAATTTAACCCTAAGAAAAAACATCATCCTCGAAGTCGCACGGAAGCTCCACAGGACCTATCGGGGCGCTAATCAGAGCATGCATCAGCTCGTAGGTAAACTTTCGCATAGCATACTGATTTAGCTCTTTATTCGCTGTAATTTCAGGGGCAATAACCTCCCAAAGCTCACCTAAATTAGCATTATCACTGCGTAATTCTAATAGGTTTATCTGGTGGTCATTCGCGGTGATTACCCGACTAAATGTGTGTAATAAATTTAAAAAATCCAATGTTGATACATATGTGTTTTGCATGTTTGTCACTATCCTTGTGTTTTGTTATCAAAATCGATAACTCATTATTAGGTAATAATCAGGCATGGGTATTTAAATCGGTTTACGAAAAAATATCATAAAAAAAGCGAACAAATGTTCGCTTAGGGGGTTATGCATTATCGATAATATCGACCCAATCACTCTCTGCCGCTGCAAAAAATGTAGTTGGCGTTTGCATAAATATTTGCTGAAACTCCTCAGAGAAGTGCTCACAAAACTGTGTTATTTGCTCTATGTAGATAAGTAAAAAAAGCGTCATATCATGCCCTTCTAAATACCTATTCTCGAAACTCGGATTTTTTTCTAACATACTATTTGAAATGCTAATTCCAAGTGCCTTTCCAACACTATCCCTATGTAGATAGATGTAATTATTGAAATTTAACTCTATTGTTTGTTCATTAACTACATCTGCTAACAGCAGAATAGTTGTGCTGTCATCCCACGGAGATTTGCTCGATCGAACGTATTGGCGAATGAATTGTGATTTTTTCTCGTTCATATTTTTCCTAGTTAGTTATGGCCTCAGAACTAACTAGGAACATCAAATACAAATTTATTGGTTTTTTGATAAGACTGTTATATCGCTACAAGACTTACATTTTTTAATGGCGTAACGAATAGAAATAGGCTAATTTAATACAAAACGACAAACTGGGGAGATTCACAATGTCAGATGAGATTCTATGGTTAATACCAGCAACAATCCTAACCATCGGAGTGTGTATTGCTGTTTATAGAGTGAAAGTCAAAAATTAGTAATTCAATTTCGCAATTGTGCTAATCAGACATTAACCTAATCAGCTAAATATACACTCATTTTATGCATAAGAGCTCCCTCAGATGAATACTCATTATTTATCTACCTCCTTATAATTCCCCTTACAAAACCTGCTCATTTATCGAGCAAAACTTATCACCTGAAATCTGTTCTGCTTTTGATTCACAGTTATCACCCATTAAAAAACTAAAGTAGCCATCTGATTTTTATATAAAAAATAAAAATCAAAAAAAACTATAAAAAACGACTTAAAAAAAAATGATTTTTGTCGAATATGTTTATTCAGCCGGTGAATAAGGTTTATCTATTTACTAAATTACGTTTTAAAGAACTGGAGTTTCAATGTTAAATGAAGTACTTCTCAGCCGTTATTGTGAATTAACTGGTGACACAAAAAAAGCCGTAGATTCTCGAATTCAACGAGGTATATGGTGTGAAGGTGTGCACTTTTACGTAGTAGCAAATATGCGTGAAAGATGGATAAATTTAGGGGCAGTTTCTGAGTGGGTAAGAAAAAGTGGCTCTATGATCACAAATCAAACAACCAAGTACTAGGTAAAGGGTTTTGGGCTGAGCTTCGCAGCAAAGAACCCTTAAAATACAGTATTTTATGGATAAAATATATAAGATTAAAATATTAAAATATTAACCCTATAATGCTATTAAAAACTCAAAAAATTAAGCCCCCTACTGGCGTAGTAATTCGTTACAACTCAAAAGGTGCAGCCACATCATTCCAAGTGTGTTTTACCTACAAAGGTATTTTATGTAGAGAAAAAGTACCATTTATCCCAAATAAACTAGGCCTAAAATCTGCAATCTTTTTTCTGGGCCAAATTAAAAATGAAATAGCGCATAACACTTTTGATTACGCCAAACATTTTCCTAAATCTAACAAAGTAAAGCTGTTTACAACTACCCTAAACGACGCAAAAGTTCTTGATTACATGGACCTATATATTGAAAGGGGGATAGACAGAGGGTTAGAAAAATCAACGATTGCTGGGTATAAGAAAGCAAAAAACGGATTAAAAACACTATGGGATTGTAAAATTTCCGAATTAGAAAGCATTGATGTTGTAAAGCTAATCGAAAAATCAACTGTATCGAGAAAAACGTTATCAAACCGGATTTCATTTTTACGTTGTTGTCTAGCTCGAGCTGTGATCGATAAATTAATAAAATCAAACCCTGTTCAAAATATTCGTATAGAAGAATATTTACCTAAAATAAACAACATAGATTCAAGAGGAGCACATAAAGATGTGTATCCATTCACACCTCAAGAAAAAGCAAAGATAATACATAAATCATCAGGGACAATACGAGCAATTGTGAGCCTAGTATTCAATACAGGCATTCGCTCTAGTGAGTGGGTTGCTCTAAAAAAAACTGATGTATGTTTAAAAACAAAACAGATATCTATTTTCGATGCAATTGTTGACGGTGCTGTAAAAGGCACTAAGACAAAAGCTGGCCGAAGAAATATTCCTATTTCAGAAGATGTTTGTGATTTATTAGCTTTAGAAATGAAAAAACACGACTCTGAATACTTGTTTTTAAATTCTCAGCAAAGAGTTTGGAACCAAGATTCGTTTAGAAAGCACAGATGGAAAAAATTACTCGACTCTTGCGGTGTAAAGTACCGTTACCCTTACCAGATGAGGCATACGTTTGCATCTCAGTTGATTTCTGAGGGAGTAAATCACTGGAAGATATCTAAGCTTTTGGGTCACTCTTCACCCAATACACTCTATCAGCATTATGGTAATTTTATCGATGAGTATGAAAGAGAGCATCATGCTTAGTTAAATACAGAGTTAGAGGGGCTTTATAAGCTTTTTGCCGATCCCTCCTAGCCCTTAATAAAGACTATTTAGTCCAAGTCAAACTTCAGGAAGTGCCATTAGCGGTCGTTTAGATTATCGGGAATGGACGGAAGCAATCGTAAAGAACCTATATTATTAGGCAGATTGTAGTTAGCTATACACTTACATTTTTTGTTGCGATAGCTGGGGAACAGTCTGGCGCTGCTCAAGGTGCTCCACCGTTTTCTTGTAATGTGCTCGATCAGGTTGCTTTAATGTCAGATGAAATGCTATTTAAATGAGAGGTCCAGTCTTACCAAAGGATAGCTGACTGACATCATAAATGTAGTAACTTACCAAGTGTTCATAGGAAACCTGGTAAGCCCACATTGTTTTAAATCACTCCGTAATGATTACCCCAACGGGTTACTTATCGGCGTTAGCTGATTGTTTCTATTGTTACAGCCACTCCAAGACTCAAATACTTTATCTTTTTCCAGCCAAATGGTGTCTGAGAAGCCTCGTAGCGGTTGACTGATAGCGATTTGGAACATGGGATATTTTTCATCTATTACTCTTCCACAGAAAGTCTGATCACCCACGCTCAGCCCTTTTCGCCAGCTTTCCAGTCCAACTAGAATTGCTTTACGCTTTTCCAATTTTTCTTTTTGAATACGCTGTTCGGCTTTGGCCACTAGGTCACGTGCACTACCTACAAGCTTCGCTTCGTCAATATTTTGGTAAGTAGCAATAAAGTTATTAGCATCACTAATTGTTTTTATGTTGTCGAACGCCACTTTTTGCTCTTTTTTAACAAAAGTAGACCATTTATTTTTCGCTTGGTTGATTAGCTGCGCTTCATCTAGTTTTTCGTATTTTTTAATGAAGCGCATCATCGCAGTGGAACTTTTTGCCGATGCGTAAGCCTCTTCTTGCTTCTTTACATATAACGCTTTAGCTTTCACAAACTTTTCACCAAACTCAGACTGTAGATCTATTTGAGAGTTAGCATAGTAAACTTCCATCTGCGAATGTATATCCGCGCTTGCTGTCTTGATATTACCGTACGCTGGCATCTCGAATTTGTAAGCTTCCAACCTTTTTAATTCGATAGACTGGTATTGATTGAGCATTGCAGACTTATCTTCCTTAAGTCGATTCAAGTCTGCATAGAGACTTTTGTTGTGCAGGGTTAGTGCACTATATTCAGCGCTGGCTGATACCATGTAGTCTAGATAGTTTTCCAGCGAACCATACCTAGATTGAATAGCCACAACGGTTTGCTCATAAAAATTATCGTGGTCAAACTCGACCCAATTATGACTCCAAACGGAACCATGACTAATTAAATTGGTCGTTCCGCCTATTAGCGCTAATGGTGTTCCCACTACAACCAATGCTGGTGCGATCAGCATAGCTCCTGCACTGGCCAAAGCTAAGTTACCGACTTCGGCTGCAGACATCCCCGGCTTTTTGCCATCGGCTACACGTTCTTCGTAAGTATCGCCGTAGTCACTGTCAGTAGTACTTACCTTTAAAAAGGGAGAGTCAATTTCTTCGTATTTCTTACATTCGTCTTTGGAAAGACTGCATTCGAACCGCCCAGAGTGAAATGCGGGGAATAGAGTTTTTCCGCTAAATTGCCAACTCGCAGTTGCCAATTTGTCTTTACTACTACCTTTTTTAACAGACAAAGTAGGGGCAATAACAAAACGACCCTGTTGTCTTAGTAATGTGCCATTCAGTTTAATCTGCTCTATCTTTGCTTGAATTTCTGCTGACGCTTTTTCATTTACAGGTGGGGTTGAACTGCAACCAGCAAGTACAGTCAGCGCAACTGCGCTTGCAAAAAGTGGTTTATTCAAAATTAAAGTATCTCCGATTTTTATTTTTTTAATTTAAGTCAAATAGGGGTTACAGCAGGCACAATTTAGAAAAAGATAAATAGGAAACAGATATAAACTACTTCCATGTTAACTTACCTCCCAATTTGATAAATGCTACAACCTGCTAACAGTTGACTACAGCGGGCAGTATAATACCGAAGTATTATCAAGTTTCAAGATTAGCTGGATTAATAATTGATATAAACGTCATAATAATTAGACACTTAGGTTTTAACTTGGGAACAATGGAGCAGTTCTTGAAACAATATGTTCATATAGAGCTATGAGGTCAACCATTAGTAAACCCTATTATTTCCACTTATCTGATAGTTTTTTACACAAAAACCGTGTGTATTTTTTGTGTATTTTTGTGAAAAAGCACTGAAAACATAAAATGTACAATTATGCTAAATAGCCCGTATTTACTGATGTGTAGAGCTTGTGTATTTTGTAGAGTGTTGTAGAGGGTTGTAGATGTAAAAAAACCGCTGAAGCCATTGATTTTACTGGGCTACAGCGGTTTTAAAGTGGTGGAGCTGGGGGGATTTGAACCCCCGTCCGAAAAGCCTCGACCGTCGGTACTACATGTTTAGTATCGTCATTTAATTAACCTTTAAATCTCGGACGAACACGATAGATAAAGGCGAGGCTGCTTAGTTTTAACGCTTCAACCCCAGCCAGGGTTTCCGTCGCGATCAGGTGTTAGGGTGACACTCCAAAATCCAGTCCACAAGAATACTTGGAAGGAGCGCTAGCCAGCCTAAGCTGCTAGAGAGTAGTTATCGTCGTTTGCGATTACTTTAAATTGCGGCTTTTTTACGAGGCAAACCGCACCTCGACATGCACCTTGGGCTTCATGAATTCCGTCGAATCCTAATCAGCCCCTGAATTAGTTAAACTCATTCAGAGCGTGCAGGCAGTATAACCGAGTAACGTGCTGATACTCAAGGCTGATCTATGCTTTATTTTTATCTTAACAATCGTTTGCAGATTTAATACACAACTGAATGTTCATTTCACCAAGTACCACGTATGATTTATAAACAATTACTTGGGTGGACGCCAAACGGAGTATGCAAATAACTACAAGCATTATAGTGTGAGCTCAGAGCTGATCAGCTAACCCATACCGATAAAGCTCCCTTGCGTTAAAATTACTCAGTGGTGTTAGCGGCAAAGCTTTCAGTTTCGGCATTTTGCTCATCTTCTGGCACTTCTTCGGCTAACGGCCAGCCTCCCAATTGCTGCCAACGATTTACGATTAAACAATATAGCTCTGCTGTACGTTCTGTATCATATAGTGCTGAATGGGCTTGCTTGTTGTCAAATTCAATACCTGCAGCACGGCATGCCTTTGCCAGTACTGTTTGGCCAAGTGCTAGCCCCGCTAAAGAAGTGGTATCAAAGCTCACAAAAGGATGAAATGGTGTGCGCTTGATATTATTACGCTCAATGGCTGCATTTAAAAAGCCATGATCAAATGCTGCATTATGCGCAACAACCACTGAGCGCTGACAACCTGCTGCTTTTTGTGCTTTGCGGACTAATTTGCATATTTCTTTGATCGCTTCCTCTTCAGAAACTGCGCCACGCAGTGGTGAAAAAGGATCTATACCATTAAAATCAATGGCTGCTTGCTCAATGTTTGCCCCCTCAAAAGGCTCAACATGAAAGTGTACGGTATGATCGATACTGAGTAAGCCATCCTCGTCCATTTTTAATACTGACACCGCAATTTCTAACAGCGCATCGGTTGCTTTATTAAAGCCCGCTGTTTCAACATCAATAACCACCGGAAAAAAGCCACGAAAGCGTTTTGCGAAAAGAGTTTGTTCAGTATTTGCCATAGTATTCTAGGTTTGCAAGTATTAGCTGGTTATTATGACAAAGTTGATGCCCTTTAGGCTAGGCCATTTCAGGATTAATTATTTTATAAATTGTAGGCATATAAATTGCTTTCATTTAAATTAGCGTCACAATTGCAGTTACTAAATATTTTTAGTGCTTAGCTCGTCAATTAATTGGCTATGCTTCGTTTGATTAGAGTAAACCCTGTTGGAGAATTTCGTGGTGAAGTTATCATTGTTATCTATAAGCCTCACTGTAATTGGTCTATTACCTTATAGCGCCAATGGTGCTATGCGCCAATACACGGCCACAGCAGACAACTCCCAATGGCAAGTGGTAACAACAACTCGTTTACAATGTCAGTTAAATCATGAAGTTCCCTATTACGGCGAAGCTATTTTTAGTGCCACTGCCAGTAAAAACAAAGACGTATTATTTAACTTAGATATGGTTGTACGCCCTGATAATTATAGTATTGCTGGTTTAAAAGCGGTGCCACCACCTTGGCGAGCGGGCTTACCTGCCCGCGATCTTGCTAATATGAAATTACTTCGCAAGTTTGACGGTGAACTTGGTAATCATACCGCATGGGAAATGTTGACTGAGCTGGAAAAAGGCTATCAACCAACATTTTATTACCAAGACTGGCAAAATAGTGCCGATAAAATTGCCGTAGGCTTATCGAGTATTAACTTTAAACAAGCCTACTGGGCATTTCTACAATGCCGTGATGCCTTGTTGCCATACAGTTTTGAAGATATTTCATTCACAGTAATGAATTATCAACCTAATACTAGTAAGTTAACTAAATCATCGCAGCAACGCTTAGATAAAATAGCCGAATACTTAAAATACGACACCAGTATTGCCGCGATTTCAATCGCGTCATACACCGATAGCTACGGCGGACGCTGGAATAACTTAGAGCTTTCTAAAAAACGAGCTCTAGCAATTAAAGAATACATGGTGAGCCTAGGTATTGATGAAAATAAAGTTGAAACTGAAGGTTTTGGTGAAAAACGCCATGTAGCAACTAATGACAATATATTAGGGCGCAATAAAAACCGTCGCTTAGTGATCCAAATAGAAAAAATGTAGCTAACACTTCAGGCTACATTTTTATAAGATCAATGGGTAAGTTTGCTACACTTCGCCCTTTTCATTATCCAACCATCACCAAACTGAAATACAGCTAAACTCAATAAAATAATACTCGCGCCGACTAACAACTGCCGATCAATCGCTTCATTATTCAGCCAGGCACCTAAGCCTATTGCAAAGCTGGGGGTGATCAAGGTCGTTAAAGCAACGGTACTTGCCGGTAGTTTTTGTAACACATGAAAATAAGCCAATGCCCCAATAAGTGAACCAAATACGCCTAAATAGCCAATTGACCATAACGATTTGGCACTCCACGCATTGCTGTTAAGCTCGCCATCGACCAGCCACCAAGTAATAAAAAATAGCGGAGTTACAAATACTAATGCGCCAAATGTAGTTGCCATTGGGTGAATTGCAATTTTTACTCGTTTGATCATTACGCCGCTCAAACTAAAAAAACACACAGCCATGAATACGTAGAGCAAACCATGCAATTGCATTAATGAGCCTTGCATGTGTTTTTCACTGACCAAAAATAGCCCCAACAATGCAAACGCCAAGGCAATTAGCTTCAATGCACTAAATTTAGGCTCATTCAGCAGTCGCTGTGCTAATAGCCCCGATAGAATAGGCGCCAAACCAAACATTAAAGAGATAAGCCCTGAAGGAACCGTTTTAGCAGCCATGTAACTCAATAGCATGCCGCCATAAATACCTATACTCGAATAGCCATACAAAAAACACGCGCGACGATGCCAAGGAATACGAATATTCGCTATTGCGACAACCAATGCCGCTAATACTAAACCTATCGACATACGCAATAACACGGCAAGTGTAGGCGAGACCGACTCACTGCTCCAAACAATGCCCAGCGGGGTTGTTGACCAAATTAACACCATTAAAAAATACGATACTTTGACGCTCACACGCTTATTCCTTTAGCAAGGCGGCAATAACAAAGAGGAAGGAATACAACACTAACCGCTTTGAAATCGCGGTTAGTAAAAAACAACTTAACCGCAGCGCAGCAATGGACGCACAACTGATAGATTCAGCCATGGGCGCATTGTTAGGGCTCGGTTCATATGTTGCATATAAATAGAATTCTTAATAATAAAATGAATCTATAGAAATAGCAGAACTGCACAATAAGTCAACACATCCAATGGCTTTTTTGCTAAATACTGCTTTGATAAGGTTCGCTTGTAAATCATAAGTTACATTTAATTTCTTTGATTTATAACAAAAGTATTTAAGTTTGTGCCAACTAGTTATATCTTGCCTGCCTCTCACGAAGTTTTAGGGGCAAAAAGTGCTTAAAAATAAAACAATAGGCAGCATGTTAATTGTTGCAGGTACAACTATCGGCGCAGGTATGTTGGCATTACCCATTGCCTCAGCAGGGCTTGGTTTTACCACTGCATTAGCGTTAATTATTTCAACTTGGGCGTTAATGACTTATACCGCGTTATTAATGCTTGAGCTTCATCAACATGCTGATCGCGATGCCACGCTCAATACATTAGCAAAATCATGGCTTGGTAAGCGCGGTCAATACGTCGCTAATTTTTCAGTGATGTTTTTGTTCTATGCACTGTGTGCAGCTTACATTGCCGGCGGCGGCGCACAACTACAAGAAAAAATAAACAACGGTTTTAATCTCAATATTGCACCGCAAGTGGGTTCGATTATTTTAGCGATTGTAATAGGTACCGTTGTTACTTTGGGCACCAGCAAAGTAGATAAATTAAACCGCGTGCTGTTTAGTATTAAAATCTTGGTATTGGCGAGTTTATTTTATATGTTAACTCCCTATGTTCATGGCCAACACTTATTAGAAATGCCTATTGAACAAGGGCTTATTTTATCAGCCATTCCAGTGGTATTTACCTCGTTTGGTTTTCATGGTTCTATTCCATCCATCGTTAAATACGTAGGCCTTGATATAAAAACGCTGCGTCGGGTGATGATCACCGGTGCAGCCCTGCCCTTAGTTATTTATATTTTTTGGCAATTAATTAGCCAAGGGATGATGAGCCAAGCTGAGTTACTAAAAAGTTCTGGCTTGCCAGGCTTTGTCGCCAGCATTGCCAATATTGCAAACAACTCAGCGGTCGCCACTGCGGTTAATCTATTTGCAGACTTAGCGCTAGCAACCTCATTTTTGGGTGTAAGCTTAGGGTTATTTGATTTTTTTGCTGACGCGTTTAAAAAAGGCGATGGTAATAAAGATCGTATCAAAACGGCGCTAATCACTTTTATCCCACCGTTAGGGTTTGCACTGTTTTATCCACAAGGCTTTATTATGGCCCTTGGCTATGCAGCTATCGCTTTGGTTGTCTTGGCTGTATTTTTACCCGTTGCAATGGTTTACAAGCAACGCACCAGTAGTGATAAAAGCGGCTATGCGGTGCGTGGTGGCAATCTTGGCTTAGCCATTGCGGCTTTATGTGGCGTGCTTATAATCAGTGCTCAGGGTCTGCAAATGGCCGGTGTGATCCCAGCGATTGGTTGAGTTTAATTAGCACCACGCAAAAGGCACCTAAGGGTGCCTTTCTATAATTCCAACTAAAGCGAAATAATAACTAAGATCCAGCCCGTTCATTAAGTTTTTCAAACAAGTTTGATAACTCACTCTCGGGGATCGGCGCGCTGTAATAATAACCTTGTACAATAAAACAGTTATTGTTTTGTAAAAACTCCACTTGCTCTATGGTTTCTACCCCTTCTGCTACCACATTCAATTTTAATTTTTGCGCCATCGCTATAATTGCTGCGGTGATCTCCATATCATTTGGATCATCGGGTATATCTTTAACAAATGAGCGGTCTACTTTTAAAATATCCACAGGGAAACGCTTTAAGTAACTTAGTGACGAATAACCTGTGCCAAAGTCATCAATAGAAATAGATACGCCAAGCGTTTTGAGTTGATGTAACTGCGAAATAGCGGCTTCTACATTACCCATTAACATGCTCTCAGTTAGCTCTAAGTGTAAGCATTTAGCTGGCACTTTGGTTTTCTTGATAATCGATGCCAATAGCGGCACTAACTTGGCGTCTTTGAACTGTCGAGCAGATAGGTTAATAGAAATATTATTCTCACGCCCTTGCATCGCCAACCGAGCCGCAAACTCACACGCTTCTTGTAATACCCACGCCCCTAGTTCAACAATCAAACCTGTTGCTTCAGCGATAGGAATAAATTTAGTTGGTGGGATCATTCCTTCCGTTGGGTGGAACCAACGGATCAAGGCTTCGTAGCCCACAACCTGCTGAGTACGACTATCAACTTGTGGTTGGTAGTAAATAATAAACTGCTTCGCTTTGATGGCGACACGAAGTTCATTTTCAATAAACAGGCGCTCATTTGCAGCGGCATTAAGCTCTTGGCTGTAAAAGTGATAGGTATTGCGTCCTTTTGCTTTTGCCTCATACATTGCCAAATCAGCATGTTTTAACAGCTGATCTTCTTCTTTGCTATCGTAAGGAGCCATTGTGATGCCAATACTGGCACTAATAATTACTTCGTTATTACCAAGCATTATTGGCACATTTAAGGTTTGCTGAATAGTATTAGCCACTTCCATCGCATGCTCTTGGCGTTCGATCCCGCTCAGTAGCACAGCAAATTCATCGCCACCTAACCTAGCAATGGTATCTTCAGCACGGAGGCGTTTTTTCAATCGATTTGCCACTTCAATCAATAACTGATCACCAGCATCATGTCCAAGCGTATCATTTATCCGCTTAAACTCATCTAAGTCAAAGTAGAATAAAGCAAACGCATAATGACCACGTTCGGCAAGCGCCATTGATTTACGTAATTGCATTCTAAAAAAGGTACGATTAGCAAGCCCAGTTAAAGTATCAAAGTAAGCCAATTGTTCCATTTTCCGCTGGCTTTCTTTAACAAACGAAATATCTTGTGCAGATGCAACGTAACTACTGATATTTCCACCGTCTTCACGGATCGGCGAAATGCTCAACGAGACCCAAATAGGTTTTTTATCTAAGCCTTGGATCAAAGTATCACCACGCCAGTAATTTCGACTACGCAGATCTATATCGATGTCATCGACTAAAATAGCCATTTCTGTGGCAATAATGCTTAGTAATGGCGACTCCATAAAGTGGCTTTCATCAAACCCTGTCATCTCTAACATTTTTGGATTAACATATTCAATGACAAAGTTTTGATCTGTGATCACTACCCCGGTTCCTGAGAAAGCGACCGCTTTTGATAATCGGTTAGCTGCTTTTTCGGCAATTTCTTTTTCAGTAATACGCTGATTTAACCCATCGATCAGCTTACGGATTTCAATCGCCATATCTCGAAAAGAGCCATTTAGAGTACCTATTTCATCTTTATTCTCTTTCGGAAACTCTATCTGTAAATGCCCTTTACCGAAATTAGTTACGGCATGTACCAGTGAATGGATCCTGCGTAACACCAATTGATACAAGGCTTGGTGTAATAACAGCGCGACCAAAATAGCGTACAGAATAAACAACCCAAAAAACTTCACTTTGAGTTCTTCAAGCGCTGAAAGTGCCGAGGAGCGTTTTTTGTAAATGCCGATATACCAGTCTAAATGTTCAACTTTACGAATATTAATAATATGGGTTTCCCCTTCTTGCACAAAGGAGTCCGCGTATTCTGGTAAATGCATTTTTATGGTTTGATTAATGAGTTCTTGCAAATCACTATTTAGAAAATCAGCCGTACGCAATGGTTTACCTGCTTGCCCATAGGTTTCGTAAAGATTTTTATTTAAGTTTGGATGAGCGAGTAATTGCCCTTGACTATCAAAAACAAATAAGTGCTGCTCATTATCGCCAATTGGCAATTGGGAAATAAGCGTATCGAGTGCTAGATCACTGCCCGTCACCCCTAAAAATTTATTTTCAAGGTAAATTGGCACAAGTACACTCACCACCCACTTATGCCAAATTTTATCGTAATACACTTTAGACCACACCGCTGCACGAGTTGGGTTCAATGCTTCTTTTGCGTAATTAAAACTTTGGCTATCAATAAATTGATGAGAACCTGCTACATTCAATGCCCAATTAGGTGGGGCGATACGAATAAAATTATCTTTCGTGATTAGGTAAAAGTTAAAGAAATCTTGGATCAACGTAGGTGCAACAATTTTCCACAGTGACTCTGAGTCATTAATCAGTTTTTTATAAAAAGGTGTGTATTTATCTTGCGGCATAAACGCTGCAGATAACCCATCTTCCGAGGCACTACGAATACTCCCATCAGAGTCAAAAGTCAGCTGTGCGCTCTGATTGCTTATCAATTGCGATGAGTTATAAAGCAACTGGCTAGAGACAACATTATTCGCTTGCTCGGCAATATTAATTTTAGTTTTCACTAAATTATTAAATTGACGGATCAATCGCTCACTAGAGTGTTTGAGCATTTCATGCTCTTCAAATATCAGCTGTTTTTCTTCTGATTTGAGCATCAACACTGCAGCACAAATCCCAGCAATTAAACAAATAGCTGAAATTAATAACGAGAGCTTCATACTCAACGAGTTTACACCAAAACGTGATGGTGGGCGTCTATACACCACAAGGCAACCTTCTTTTTTAATAATTATTCTTATTTAAATCCACCTACCGAAATATACCAGATACCAATTTAGATTTATAAATTTTTCGTTAATATCACAGAAAAAAACCAATATCTAAAATAAACCACACTTTGGTGGTGATAAAACCCGCTGGAGTGTTGACTTTATAGCCCACTCTTCATACATTAAGACCATGAATACAAAATTTTCGCAATTACACTTTTCGTTTTTTAGCTTCTTTAGATAGAAGAGGCTTACCTGTTTGCGAGATTAAATCTACCGAATAGCAAAGCCTCCCAACTGGGAGGCTTTTTTGTTTTTATTACCCAAAAGGTAATTTTTTGGAATGAGGAACCCAAAAATGACAAACGATGTACTAAATTCACTCAGACACGATATAAATGAAATCGACTCTGACTTGTTGGTTTTATTGGCAAAACGCCGCAGAATTAGCCATGGTGTCGTAGAGTATAAAATTGCTAATAACAAACCTATACGCGATGAAGCCCGTGAGCTGGCGTTACTTGAGAAACTAATTGGTTACGGCAAATCACTTGGCTTAGACGCCTATTATGTGAATAATGTCTTTCAAACAATCTTAGAAGATTCAGTACTTAATCAGCAGGCCATGCTGCAAAATAACTTAAATCCTGATGTCATGAGTGAAACGCATCGCGTGGCATACTTAGGTGGCCAAGGTTCATATAGTCAACTTGCTTGCCATAAATACTTTAGCCGTCGCCCAGGTAAACTTGTTGAGATGGGCTGCTCTAGCTTTGAGCAGATCACCGGCAAGGTTGAAAATGGCCAAGCTGACTTTGGCTTATTACCGATTGAAAACACCAGCTCAGGTAGTATTAACGAAGTGTTTGATTTACTACAACACGCACAAGTCTCAATCGTTGGTGAAGTAACTCACAGCGTTGAGCACTGTTTACTTGCGACCCCAGATACTGAGCTTAGCCAAATTAGTAAAATTTTTGCTCACCCACAGCCATTCGCACAATGCAGCCGCTTTTTACAAGGCTTAGGTGATATTCAACATGAAACCTGCGACTCAACCTCAAGCGCCCTACAATCAGCCCTAGATACCCCTAACAGCGCGGCAATTGGCTCTGCACAAGCGGGGAAAAATGTCGGGCTAGAAGTGATAAAATCTGGCTTGGCTAATCAACGTGAAAACCACAGCCGCTTTATTATCGTTGCCCGTAAACCGTTACATGTCTCAAAACAAATTCCAACCAAAACCAGTTTAATTATGGCCACTAAACAACAAGCGGGTTCGCTTGCTGATGCACTGATGATTTTTAAACACCATAATATTAACTTAGTTAAATTAGAGTCACGCCCTGTACCTGGCAATCCATGGGAAGAAGTGTTTTATGTTGATTTAGAAGCGAACCTTGTCGATAGTCACGTTAAACACGCGTTAGAAGAGCTAAAAGAGCATACTCAGTATGTACGCGTATTGGGTTGTTATCAAAGCGAATCACTGCAAGCAGTCAGTGTAGAAAGTTAAACGCTAACTAAAGCAAAAGGGCCATTATGGCCCTTTTTGTTATCTCTTGAATGGTAATGCTTTATTAATCAAGTACTTTAGCATCATTGGCTTTGTTTAGTAGGCTGCGGCTTTGCGTTAAGAAGTGCGCGGTGGAATCTGAGAAGTATTCTTTCGCATCAGCAAAGGCATCAATTAAAGCCGCTTTATCGCCCGCTTTTAATTTTGTTAATGTACTAGCAAAGGTTTCTTGGTATTGCGCAAGCAAAGGTTCAACATTATCAAATTGCGCTAGCATAATGTCAGAATAAAGCTCTGGCGATTGTGCAAACAAGCGGCCCACCATCATCAGCTCTAACTGGTAGATAGGCGACGAACAACTACGTAGCTCTTCAAGAGTGTGGCTTTGTTTAGCTAAAAATTGGCCATACACAAAGGTGGTTAAATGGCGCATCACTTGGATTATTTGCATTGCTTCGTCGTGCTTTTTAGCATCTAACTCAACTAACTGGCAGCCCCATACTTGTAATTGCGACAATAACCCTTGTGCAACTTCATGGTTACGCCCTTCACACACTACCACGGTCTGCTTTACCCAATGAGAGATATCAGGGCCAAACATCGGGTGTAAGCCAACCACAGGACCATTATGCACCGCTTTTAATACATTTAATGGTGCTTGCTTAACCGATGTGATATCAACCAACAAACAATCATCATCGAGTTTAGGTAAGGCAGTAACTACGGCTTCTAAGGCATTGATAGGCACACTGATCATCACCAGTTTTGCACCTGCTAAGATTGCTTGAGCGTTACTTTGCTGTTCTTTGTCGAGAATCCTAACTTCATACCCTGAGCGAATAAATTGCTGAGCAAACAACTGCCCCATTGCACCTTGGCCACCGACTATAACAATAGGTGACAATTGCGGTGCACTACAGGCAAGTTTAGCTTGTTGATTTTGGTATGCTTCGCGCATCATCCGGCGCAGAATATCTTCGACTAGTTCAGGGTTAACCCCTTGATTTAATGCTTCTTGGCGACGGGCTGCTAATAAACTCGCTTCACGGTCAGGCGCATGCAGCGGCGCACCGGTTTGTTGTTTGATTGCGCCAATTTGTTCAGTAATATTATTACGCCTAGCTAGTAATGCAACCAACTGGGCATCGCATTCATCAATGCCTTCTCTTAACTTATCTAACTCTTTTATATCCGCCACGCGACTACCACCTTAGAACTGCAATTTCGTACACTAAAATTTACATAAAAGTAAACTTATTAATACGATAAATACTAACAGGATCAGTAGGCTGTTAAAAGGCTAAATAGGGAAAAGAATAAGTGTTTAAGCTTTAAGCGCTAAGCCTTAAGTTATAAGGTTTAAGTTATAAGCCGTAAGTTATAAGTTGGCGAGTGAATTTGATTTATGAGTAATACCAATCGACTTAAATATTTAACCATTCTAGCGGGCTAAATAAAGCGCTAACTGCGTTATAAATTTTTCATGTAGAACAACTACATGTCAAAATTTATGCCTTGTTATCACTTCATTTATCTGTCGCTATAAATGGTCAGTAACTTAACACGATTGGTATAATATTTTTTAGCGGGCTTATTTTGCTATAAAAACCAAAACGGGTTGCAACCCGAAGGCTGCAACCCGTTTTTTTTGCGTTGCTAAACAGCGCGTATTAGTTAAGTTTTTCTCTAATACGTGCAGATTTACCAGAACGCTCACGTAGATAGTAAAGTTTCGCACGGCGAACTGCACCGCGACGCTTAACTGCTACGCTATCGATAAGAGGGCTGTGCGTTTGGAATACACGCTCAACACCTTCACCGTTCGAGATTTTACGAACTGTGAATGCTGAGTGAAGACCACGATTACGCTTAGCGATTACAACACCTTCAAAGGCCTGTAGACGCTCTTTAGCACCTTCTTTTACTTTTACCTGTACAACCACTGTATCACCAGGGCCAAATGCAGGTACGTCTGTTTTAAGCTGCTCATCTTCAAGCGCTTTAATAATATTTTGGTTTACTTTTGCCATTATGTTTCTCACTTTCCTAGGTGTAACTGTCTTCTAGCCACAAGCTTTTTGGTACTCTTGCTGAAATTTCGCGAGTAATACCGCTTGCTCCTCAGTCAGAGCTAGGTTATGCAACAAGTCAGGACGCCTAAGCCAAGTTCTGCCTAATGACTGCATTTGCCGCCATTTAGCTATCTCTTGGTGGTTACCACTGAGTAATACAGCAGGAACCTGTTTGTCGTCCAATGTTTCTGGCCGAGTATAATGAGGACAATCTAGCAAGCCATCCGAAAATGAGTCTTGCTCCGCTGATTGGTTGTGTCCTAATACACCTGGCACTAATCGCGCTACTGCGTCAATTAATGTCATGGCAGGTAGTTCACCACCACTCAAAATAAAATCACCAATTGACCATTCTTCGTCAACATATGATTCTATTATTCTCTCGTCTATACCTTCATAGCGACCGGCAATTAAAATCAGTTTTTTAGAGTTTGCGAGTTCGCTCGCCCCTTGCTGATCTAATTTGCGCCCTTGCGGGGACATATAAATTACTTTTGCACCATCACCTGCCGCTGCTTTAGCGTCAAGAATGGCTTGCTTCAATGGTTCAACCATCATTAACATACCTGGACCGCCCCCGTAAGGACGATCATCCACTGTTCTATGCTTATCAGTCGCATAATCCCGCGGGTTCCAGCAGTTAAAATCAATTAACCCATTTTTTACTGCGCGACCAGTTACACCTTGCTGTGTAATGGCATCAAACATGTCCGGGAAAAGGCTAATTACCCCTACCCACAACGAACTCGTTTGACTCATTAAAAGCCTGGATCCCAGTCTACGGTAATTTCTCTTGCATCATGTTTAACTTCTTTTATAACTGAATCAGTTAAAAATGGAATTAAACGTTCTGCTTGTCCAAATGCATCTTTATTATTTGCTTTCACAACTAATACGTCATTTGAACCTGTCTCCATCAGGTCATCAACTATGCCTAAGTTATAACCTTTATCAGTTACAACCGACATGCCAATGAGATCTCGCCAATAGAATTCACCTTGCGGTAATTCTGGTAGCTGCGCTGAATCTACAGATACTTCCACATTGGTATACGCCATTGCTTGGTCTCTGTCGTTTACTTGCGCAAACTTGGCGATAAAGCCTTTGTTGTGGCGACGCCAGTCGACCACTTCTAAAGCCTGCCATTTACCTTGTTGCCCTATCAACCACGGGCTGAAATCGAAGATCCCTTGGGGATCATCAGTAAATGAATGTACCTTAAGCCAGCCCTTTATACCATACGGGGCGCCGAGCTTTCCTACGACAATTATTGATGAGGTGTTCTCTTGACTCATGGTTACACTTACGCCTATTAAGCCGCTTTACGAGCGTCTTTTACTAACTTACTTACGCGATCTGAAAGAGATGCGCCCTGACCTACCCAGTGTTCTACACGAGATAAATCTAAACGTACTTTTTCTTCTTGACCACTAGCAATTGGGTTAAAAAAGCCTACTTTCTCGATGAAGCGACCGTCACGCGAGAAACGGCTATCCGCAACCACAATTTGATAGAAAGGGCGTTTTTTAGCGCCACCACGTTGCAAACGAATAGTTACCATACCGTCCTCTAAATAGATTGACTGTTTTCATTAATAAGATTTACTCCCCAGTATGGGGAGCTGGGGAATTGTACGAGTTTTTAGCAACAATGCAAGTAAGAAGTGACGTGAAATGAGTGTTAAGTTGATTAAACTATGATCTACGCGTTAAATCAGAGTATAAAGCCCTTTCAGTGCATAATTTATCTACAAAAAAAGAGGCTATTTGCCCCCTTTTTTCATTAACTAAATGACGAATACATCAAACTTTAGCCAAAAGCTTAGAATTTAGGACCGCCACCGCCCATCATTCCCGGTGGTAACATGCCTTTCATTCCACGCATCATTTTCATCATGCCACCTTTACCTTTCATTTTTTTCATCATCTTTTGCATTTGGGTAAATTGTTTTAGCAATTTATTGATCTCTTGCACTTGTGTACCAGAGCCTGCTGCAATACGTTTTTTACGAGAACCTTTGATGATTTCAGGGCGAGCACGCTCTTGTTTAGTCATTGAGCTGATGATTGCTTCCATTTGAATAAATGTTTTATCACCCATTTGCCCTTTTACTGCATCCGGTAAGTTTTGCATACCCGGCAGCTTATCAAGCATCGACATCATGCCGCCCATGTTTTTCATTTGCTTTAATTGTTCAGCAAAATCATCAAGGGTAAAGCCATCACCTTTAAATACTTTTTCAGCTACTTTGGCCGCTTTTTCTTTATCGACTTTCATCTCGACTTCTTCGATCAATGAAAGTACATCACCCATACCTAAAATACGTGAAGCAATACGGTCAGGATGAAAAGGCTCAAGGGCATCAGTACGCTCCCCCACACCCATAAATTTAATTGGTTTACCCGTGATATGGCGAATAGATAATGCCGCACCACCGCGCGCATCACCATCGGTTTTAGTTAAAATAACACCCGTAAGCGGCAATGCTTCATCAAACGCTTTAGCTGTATTCGCCGCATCTTGACCTGTCATTGCATCAACTACAAATAAGGTTTCGATTGGCGTAATAGCACTGTGTAACGCTTTGATTTCATCCATCATATCGCTATCAACGTGCAAACGACCTGCGGTATCGACAAGTACCACATCGATAAATTTCTTTTTCGCATGAGAGATAGCCGCATTAGCAATATCAACCGGCTTTTGGGAAATATCACTTGGGAAAAAGTCTACACCAACTTCGTTAGCCAGCGTTTCTAACTGTTTTATTGCAGCGGGGCGATAAACATCGGCACTAACAACTAGTACTGACTTTTTCTTACGCTCTTTTAAGAATTTAGCTAACTTACCGACGCTGGTGGTTTTACCTGCACCTTGTAAGCCTGCCATCATAACAACTGCTGGCGGTTGTGCGTTTAGGTTTAGCTCTTCATTCGCTTCACCCATCGCTTTTTCAAGTTCTTCACGAACAATTTTTATGAACACTTGCCCTGGGCTTAAGCTTTTTGTTACTTCAACACCCACAGCACGTTCTTTAACTTGTTTCACAAACTCACGAACGACGGGTAGCGCAACGTCAGCCTCTAAAAAAGCCATACGTACTTCACGTAGCGTATCTTTGATATTATCTTCAGTAAGGCGCCCACGGCCGCTAATATTTTTTAAGGTTTTACCTAATCGTTCTTGGAGGTTCTCAAACATGTAAAGGTTCCGATCAAACGTGATATACCAATTTTCCAATCAAGGTTATCGTTATTAAGTTAATACTTACTAAAAAATAACGTTGATTTCATATAATCAGTATTATTAAAATTTTAATTAAAAGCAGTATACCGCAAATGGTGGCGCACAATACAGTGTTCAAGTGCGCTGTTTGAGTTTCTTTTTACAAACTCTATGCATTTGCCTTGCTATAAAATACAATGCCTTTACTCTAACAAGGAATATTTGACTCAAATTGAGTGGCCCAAGCACTATGCTGATTATTAGTTTAACTATTATTGCCAGTTTATTTTATATCTTAGCAACGTCTCACGTACTATCTCGGTTATTTCACCAGCAAGGGCCGAGCCAAAAGCTGACTATTATTCTCAGTACTGTGGCGATTCTAGCGCACATGTTATTACTGGTAAATTCAGTATTTCGCACCGACGGCCAAGATTTAAGTATTGTAAATGTGTCACTGTTGACCTGCTGGGTGATAGTAGTGTCAGTTACAACAGTATCACTAAAGTTCCCTGCAACCTTATTACTGCCTGTCGTTTATGGCTTTGCAGCTTTACTCACTATAGCCAGCTTATTTATCCCACATCATATTTTATTACAAAGTATTGATGTCGAAATCGGGTTAGTTACCCATATTTCACTTTCATTGCTCGCATACTGCGTATTGATAATTGCGACTTTGTATGGCGTACAATTTTACTTTATTGACAAGCGTTTAAAGCGCAAAGACTTAGCTATAGTGCGTAGTCATTTACCCCCATTGATGGTAGTTGAACGTCAACTCTATCATTTACTCACACTTGGTACACTCTTATTAACTTTGGCTTTATTATCTGGGTTTATTTTTCTTGATGGCATGTTTGCCAATGAATTTATACATAAAACAATTTTATCATTAATTGCTTGGGCTATGTTTGCAACAGTGACAATTGGTCATTTAAAACAGGGTTGGCGCGGAAAACCCGTGGTACTGGCTATTATGGCTGCCGCTTTTGTTTTAACGTTGGCTTATTTTGGTAGCCGGTTTGTACAAGAAGTGATCCTGAATAAGTTTTAACTTGACTCAAACTGCTCACTCACGCTTAATACACATTGGTTAAATAAAAAAGGATCCTTCTTTGGACGACATCTCTACAAGTGTTTTGTTTATAATACTTGGAATACTCATACTTTGTTCTGCATATTTTTCTGGTTCTGAAACAGGCATAATGTCAATTAACAGAATCCGCTTACGTCACCTTGCTAAAGAAAACCATCGCGCAGCGAAGCGTGTCAACAAATTGTTGAGCCGTCCTGACAGACTGATAGGTCTCATCCTAATCGGTAATAACTTAGTAAACATTGCCGCTGCACAGGTCGCAACTATTATAGGTATTCGCCTCTATGGTGATTTAGGTATTGCCATTGCAACAGGCGTATTAACCCTAGTGGTATTAATATTTGCAGAAGTTACACCCAAGACTTTAGCCGCTCTTTATCCTGAAAAAGTGGCCTTCCCAAGCTCTGTGATCCTCAAAGGGCTACTGAAAATAATGTTTCCGTTGGTGGTTATTGTTAACTGGATGACCAACGGTATATTACGGTTATTTGGTATTAGTGCCGCACAAATAGATGAGCACAGCATGAGTAAAGAAGAATTGAAAACCGTGCTGAATGAATCAGGCGCACTTATTCCTGCCCGTCACCAAAGTATGTTGACCTCTATATTAGATTTAGAGCAAGTTACCGTTGAAGATATTATGATCCCACGTAATGAAATCGTGGCAATTGATATTAACGACGACTGGAAGCTAATTAGTAAACAGCTTACCCACGCACAACATACTCGCGTGCTTTTATACCGCGACCAAATTGACGATGCTGTGGGCTTTATTCATTCGCGTGATGCGCTTCGCTTATTAACAAAAGAGCAATTTGATAAACCGTCATTACTACGTGCCGTACGTGAAATTTACTTTATACCTGAAGGAACTTCACTAAATACACAACTGTTTAAGTTCCAACAATCTAAAGAGCGTATAGGCTTAGTGGTTGACGAATACGGTGACATACAAGGTCTGGTAACTTTAGAAGATATTCTTGAAGAAGTAGTCGGAGACTTTACCACGACACAAACACGGACGCCGAGCGAAGAGGTTATGCCTCAAGATGACGGCTCTTTCTTAGTCGATGGTGGTGCTAACGTACGTGATCTTAATAAAGAAATGGATTGGGAATTTCCTCTCGATGGCCCAAAAACATTAAGTGGTTTGATTGTTGAATACCTAGAAGATATTCCGGATACAAATTTGAGTTTACGTATCGCTGGCTACCCAATAGAAGTCGTCGAAGTAAAAGAAAACATGATCAAATTGGTTCGTATCCAAGCAAATAAACGCAAAGTGTAAGTCTTAAAGTAGAGTAGTACCTCACTACTCTACTCTCCCCATTTTCTAGTTTCTTAAATTTTCCTCTGCTATTACTCATTTACGCCATAACTATTAAACTATGGTATAACTGCTAATTTTTATTTCTAATGGGGAAACTTAATGGAAGATATTTCTATCGAAACCATTTACACCAAAGCTATTGAAATAGTGATGCTGTATGGTCCGAAATTTTTACTGGCAATTTTTGTTTTAATTGTTGGTTGGTGGTTCATTGGTCGTATTTCAAATATGGCCGAAAAATCAATGGCACGTGTGAAGTTTGAAGCGGGTTTAACGCATTTTTTAGTATCATTTATCTCTGTCATTTTAAAAGTTCTATTACTGATCTCTGTTGCCTCAATGATCGGTATCGAAACCACCTCATTTATTGCCATGCTCGGTGCTGCAGGTTTAGCGGTAGGTATGGCATTGCAAGGAAGCTTAGCTAACTTTGCAGGTGGCGTACTGATCTTGTTCTTCAAACCATTTAAAGTCGGTGATGTAATCGAAGCGCAAGGCTATATGGGCAAAGTCGTAGAAATTCAAATTTTTGTTACTGTATTACTGACTTATGATAATGAAAAAATCATCATACCAAATGGTGCTCTTTCAAATGGTTGTGTTAAAAACAAGTTCGCAGAGCCCACTCGCCGTGTTGATATTGAGTTTGGTATAAGCTACAGCGACGATGTAATTAAAGCGCGTGCAGTACTTATGAGTGTATTAAATGACTATGATTTAGTGCTCAAAGAAGAAAATAAACAGCCAGTTGTTCACGTGAGTCAACATGGCGATAGCCATATTGGCATGCTAGTTTGGGCATGGGTTGATTCTGAAAATTACTGGCCGGTGTATTTTGGTTTATACGAACGCGTTAAAATTGCCTTCGATAAAGAAAATATCACCATTCCATTCCCACAACGCGATGTACATATACATCAGTTTCCCGGAAAGTAAACCGACCATTAAAAAGCCCGCCATATGAGTGCGGGCTTTTTAAATATTGAGTAACAGGTTAACTAAATAACCTTTCCAGCCAACTTTTATCGAGATCTGCTTCACACTTTTTAAGTTGAGCACCATAGCGACTCGCGCGATTTTTAACCTTATTAGCTACATTCATAAGCCATTGTTTCTTTTTATAGGTGCCACGCTTATAGCCTCCCCAGCCTTCATGATAGTTGAGGTATTGTGCATAGGCATCCCATTTTGACACGCCATTTACTTTATTGGTTTTATATACAAACCATGCCATAAAGTCGATAGCATCATCAAAATCATCGCGATCTGCCCCGCTGTTACCGGTTTCACGGATATAGTCAGACCAGGTTGGCGTTTTTGCTTGCGAATATCCATACGCTGAACTGGCACGTCCTGTGGGGATAATCCATAAAAAATATTCCATCGGTGGTGCTGCATCATGACGAAACGAACTTTCTTGATACATCATGCTCATGAGGACATGCTTTGGCGATCCCCATTTATCTTGAGCGTCTCTTGCATCATAATACCAATCGTTTTTTTCTTCAAAAATCTTACATATATCATTAGGTTGCTTTGGAGGGGCTGTTGCGCAACCTGTTAACGCAGCTCCCAGCGATAAAATTATTAAACTTTTTTTCATTTTTTTTGATTCTCGCTGAACTTTTTATAAAAGCGTAAGTCCTACTTTATGAATGCGCAGTTTAGCATTGTTTATCCCTGAAGAATCTTTACGCAGCCAACTTGGGCTGCGTTTTTTTTTGCCGCTTTATTTCGCTTTAAAATAGGCATCTAAAAAAGCATTAAATGTCACATTATCAGCGGCTTTCAAGGTTTGTTCAGCGACGATTGATTGCTCAGCTTGCTGGTTTAAGTAATTATCTGAATACACATGATACGGTGTTGTCTCATGGCTTTGCTGATAATTTTTTGCCAGCGCTAATGCAAAATAACCATTATCAACACCTGACTCTTTCAGCTGCTTTACGTAGCGACCCGAGTAAGTTAAGTCAGGATCAGCAACCCATAGGCTTAATCGCGTGATAGTTTCACTGTAATAACTTACCCCATACGCTTCGTCCATATACGTAGCAACATGTTGTAACTGAGTAAAAATTTCCGCGCCCCAAGTCGCTAAACTACATGTTTCACCAGAGCGATTTAGCATCACCTGCACAGCTCGACCATCACTGACAACGGTATCTAAATTTTCAGTACTACGTTGCTGAGAATCCCAGTCCATTGCAGGTGAATCTTTTAACAAGCAATAAGTCAAAAACACATCTAAAAAGTGGATTTGTTCAATATCTATCCCTGTTGCTGCAAATGGATTGACATCTAGCGCACGAATTTCTATGTATTCTATACCACCACGTAATAGTGCATCTGTTGGCGTTTCACCGCTATTAGCATTACGTTTAGGACGAATTGGTGAATAAAATTCATTTTCAATCTGCAGCACATTTTTATTCAATTGCTTTGGCTGCGCATCTTTATAGTCCGCGAGTTGATGATAAATATCAGACGGTGTGTTGATTGCTGCTTTTAAGCCAGCAACATATTCCTCTAGTGAGTTATACATTACTTTTAATGAGGATTGAGCACTATTAGTATAACCTAAATTCCCTAAGCGTAACGCAGTGCCAGTTTCTAGATAAAGTGTGCCTTTACCTAGCTTTTTAAACGGCAGTTCAGTACTGCGCCCTTGTAAAAATGAATTACACAGTGCCGGAGATGCGCCGAATAAATAACTAATTAACCACAGCTCTCGTTTAAAATTGCGGATCAACCCTAAATAGCCTGATGAAATGAAGTCTTGTAATGATCCGGTATCGCCTTTAATCGTTTGTAAACTTTTCCAAAAAGAGTTTGGAAACGAGATATTAAAATGCACACCGGCAATTGCTTGCATCATACTACCATAACGGTTTTTAAGGCCTTCACGGTAAAGGGTTTTCATTCGACCAATATTAGAATCACCAAATTGAGCTAAAGCAATATCATCCTGGTGCTCAATAAAACATGGCATACTAATAGGCCATAATAATTCATCACCCATTTTTGATAGAGTAAATTTTTGCAAATCATGAAGCTGTTTTAGCGTTTCTTCGGCAGAGTCACTTACAGGCGTAATAAACTCTAGTAATGCCTCTGAAAAGTCAGTGGTGATATGCCCATTCGTTAACGCGCAACCAACCCCTTTTGGGTGAGCCTGTTGCGAAATAGTGCCATTTGGTTGAATTCTTAACGCTTCCCTTTCAATACCACGTTGAATGCCTTTAATTGCGTATTTATGCTGTTCTGGGGCGAGCGCTGTTAGCGCTTTAGTTAAATCATGTGTTGTCAAAAATGCTTCCTCGAGCCACGTGGCCTAATCCTAAGTCTATGGGGGCAAATTGATAATACTCAAGGTTTAATAATGACATAACTGAAATTTGCCACTATTTACCATGAAGGTCACCGTGTATTTATAAAAGCACACTAGCTGCGGGAGCTTAGCCCATACCCAAATGTTTACTAATCTTGCCATTCTAAGGGCTAATATACAATTGCTTTAATTGCACGACAGTGATGCGATTTTATTGCCTGTAACTGCAGCTAGCAATACTCAATTCATGGGACTAGACCGATGATATCTATTTATTTATTCAGCGATTATCAAATTGCTCATTAGGATTTCTCGCATTTCTTTGTTTTAGATCATAAAAATGCTATTTAATACTAGTTTTGTACTCGATAACTATGCTGCGGCTATCTTTACATTTGTATGAACTTTATAATTACAACTAACAATTAAGTATGTATCAAGGACTACCTATGCGTCGGGGTCAGCAATTACTAAACGAAGAAGTGACTTTTTCACAACAACAGGAACTCGTCTCCACAACTGATTTGCGCGGAGTAATCACCTACGCCAACAAAGAGTTTTGCACTATTGCAGGTTACAGTTTAGAAGAACTCGTTGGTAAAAATCATAATATTGTTCGCCACCCTGATATGCCTAAAGCCGCATTTAAAGAGCTGTGGGAAAAACTCAAGCAAGGACACTCGTGGCGTGGCATGGTTAAAAATCTTTGTAAAGATGGTCGTTACTACTGGGTTGATGCATTTGTTACACCAATTTTTGAACATGGCCAACTCGTTGGTTATCAATCCGTGCGCACAAAACCCAGCGAACAGCAAAAACAACAAGCACAACGTCTTTATGCAAAAATCAATGCGGGTAAATCTCTTTCATCTTGGCGCGAACAAGTAGCACTGCGACAAGGGGCTGCGGTTTGTATTGCTTTAGTTGGTTTATTAATACTCGGCGTGTTTGTTTCCGTATCTGCGGCGTTGATTGCTAGTGTGTTTTGTTTATTAATAGCTTTATTAAACTTCGATGAATTAATTGTTACCCCTGCTGCACTTAAACAACAAAAAGCACAATTTGATTCTGTATCTCGCTATGTGTACGTCGGCCATCACCCATTTAGTATTAGCGAATATACCCAGCAAATGCTCAATGCTAAACTTCGTACAGTATTGGGAAGAGTGAAAGATTCGACGTCTACATTCACCTCTATTGCAGCGAACTTAGATCAACAGTCAACTCTGACTGAAAAGGGTATTTCAGCGCAAGGTCAACGCCTAAGTCAAATTGCCACAGCAATGTCGCAGATGAGTGCAACCATAGGTGAAATATCAGGGAATACTCAGCATACCGCTGAAAAAGTGAATATTACTCACCAGAGCTGCGCTGACATTAAGCTTCACATTGCAGATAACAGTGCTATGGTCTCTGATCTTGCATTACAAGTTGAGCAAGCAGCAACCACAGCAACAGCACTTGCCACTGAAGCGGATAAAATAGGCCAAGTGATGACTGAAATCGAAGGGATCGCCGAGCAAACGAACTTACTGGCACTCAATGCGGCCATAGAAGCTGCAAGAGCGGGCGAACATGGTCGTGGTTTTGCTGTAGTTGCTGATGAAGTACGGGCTTTATCATCGCGGACTCAACGTGCAACAGCACAGATCCACAGTTCAATAAAAGAAATTCAGGATACCTTGTTTAGCTGGTCAACGGTGATGAAAAATACCAAAGCACAAGCTGATGAATGTGTAAATACAACAGGCCATACCCAGATAGAGCTAGACAGTATTTTTACTCAAATTACTGAAATATCACAGCTTGCTACGCAGATATCGGCAGCAGCTGAGCAACAACAAGCTGTCAGCACCGAGATCGGCAGCAATATCACACATATAAAAAGTTACAGTGACGAAAATTTAACGTTGAGCTTTAATGTAGCAAAAGATGCAGCGCATTTGGTTGAAGGGTCACGCAAAGTAAATGATATTCTACTGACTTTTAAAATCTAATAATTTACGGTACTAACAAGATTTGGCTTGAGCTTATTGTTAAGCTCAAGCCGAACTTAGAACTAACGTGATGAGAATACTAGCCCATTTTCATCAGCATCAATAGCAATCATATCTCCGGTACTGTAATCACCTGCAAGCAATTTTTGCGACAGTGGATTTTCAATTGTATGCTGTATCGCACGCTTCAATGGCCGCGCTCCATAAACAGGATCAAAACCACTGGCGGCAATTTTCTCCAGAGCAGCATCACTGATCTGTAGTAAATATCCCATTTCTGTTAATCGCTCACGCAATTTACTCAATTGAATATCGGCAATCTCTTTAATATGTTCATTCGCCAATGGATGGAATACCACCGTTTCATCAATACGGTTGATAAACTCTGGCCTAAATTCATTAACCAATACACCCATGACTTTTTCTTTTAACGCTGCATAGTCATTATTACCCGTTTGCTCTTGAATAATATCTGAGCCTAAGTTTGAGGTCATAATGATCACCGTGTTTTTAAAGTCAACGGTGCGTCCTTGTCCATCCGTTAGTCGGCCATCATCCAATACTTGCAGTAAAATATTAAACACATCAGGATGAGCTTTTTCTATTTCATCTAACAATATCACTGAATAAGGGCGACGACGAACTGCCTCGGTTAAATAACCGCCTTCCTCGTAACCCACATAACCAGGAGGAGCGCCCACTAAGCGTGCCACTGAATGTTTTTCCATAAACTCAGACATATCAATTCGCACCATGGCACTTTCGGTGTCAAACATATAGCTTGCAAGCGCCTTGGTTAACTCTGTTTTACCAACCCCGGTTGGGCCTAAGAATAAAAACGAGCCAATTGGGCGGTTGGGATCGGCAAGTCCTGCGCGTGAACGGCGAATAGCATTGGCCACTGCAACAACGGCTTCGTCTTGGCCTATTACTTTATGGTGTAGGTGCTCTTCCATTTGCAGTAGTTTTTCACGCTCTCCTTGCAGCATCCTCGATACTGGAATACCTGTCCAACGTGACAGTATCTCTGCAATTTCATCTTCACCTACTTGGTTTTTCAATAAGCTCATTTCTTGCATTTCGGCTTGTGATGCAAGATCAAGTTTACGTTCCAAATCAGGAATACGACCATATTGCAACTCAGACATACGCTGTAAGTCTGTGGCGCGTCGAGCAACTTCTAAGTCCAAACGTGCCTGTTCAAGCTCAGCTTTAATCACCTGAGTGCCTTGCAATGAGGCTTTTTCTGCTGTCCACACTTCATCAAGCTCACGATATTGAGCTTCAAGTTCAGTGATCAACTCTTGCATTTCAGCACGACGCTTTTGACTGGCGTCGTCTTTCTCTTTGGCTAATGCATTGTCTTCGAGTTTGAGCTGAATAATACGGCGCTCTAACTTATCTAGCGATTCAGGCTTTGAGTCAATTTGTAGGCGAATAGACGAACCCGCTTCATCAATGAGATCAATCGCTTTATCTGGTAATTGACGATCACTGATATAGCGATGCGATAAATGCGCAGCTGCAACAATAGCTGGATCGGTGATCTCAACACAATGATGCAACTCGTAACGCTCTTTTAAACCACGTAAAATAGCGATGGTATCTTCAACTGATGGCTCTTCGACGAGCACTTTTTGAAAACGACGCTCTAAAGCAGCATCTTTTTCAATGTACTTACGATACTCATCTAACGTCGTAGCACCGACACAGTGGAGTTCACCACGGGCAAGGGCTGGCTTGAGCATATTACCCGCATCCATTGCACCATCACTTTTACCAGCACCAACCATAGTATGAATTTCATCAATAAATAAAATCACTTGGCCTTCTTCTTTGGCCAGCTCATTGAGCACCGCTTTTAAGCGCTCTTCAAATTCACCTCTGTATTTAGCACCTGCCACCAGCGCTCCAAGATCCAGCGATAGCACACGTTTATTTTTCAGTCCTTCAGGTACTTCGCCATTTATAATACGCTGCGCCAACCCTTCGGCGATCGCGGTTTTACCCACACCAGGCTCACCGATCAACACCGGATTATTTTTAGTACGCCGTTGTAATACTTGGATCGTACGACGAATTTCGTCATCACGACCAATGACAGGATCAAGCTTGCCCTGCTCTGCACGTTCCGTTAAATCGATAGTGAACTTCTTAAGTGCTTGGCGGGTTTCTTCAGCATTGGGATCATCTACTTTTTCACCGCCGCGAATAGCGTGTATCGCCGCTTCAATTTTTGTGCTGGTCACATTCAAAGCACGGAAGATGTCACCTAATGGGCCTTTATCTTCACAGGCGGCTAATACAAACAATTCACTGGAGATATATTTATCTTTGCGCTTCTGTGCGTACTTATCGCATAAATTAATTAGTGAAACCATGTTATTTGACAACTGCACGTCGCCACCAACACCTTCAACTTTAAACAGCTTTTCTATCTCTTGCGACAACTTAGTGTTAAGTTCATCAGCACTAACACCTGCTTGTGCTAATAACGCACGGACACTTGAGCCACTTTGCTGTAGCAATGAGTACATTAAATGTACCGGCTCAATAAATTGATGGTCGCGACCAAGCGCTAATGACTGAGCGTCAGAGAGCGCAGATTGAAATTTACTGGTAAATCGATCTAAACGCATAAGGGTTACCTATTAAAAAAACTAATTGCTTAATTAATGGGTATGTTCGAAGAATTGATCAAGGTTTAAAAGAAAATATAATCCCCTGTTCTGCGCTTACTTGCGCCAGATCAAAGAAGCCATACGTCCAGTTTGACCATCACGACGATAGGAAAAGAATTGTTCAGGCTGGCTAACAGTACAATATTCACCCCCACTGATATGTTTGACACCTAACTGATTAAGCTGGTGACGGGCAATGGCGTAAATATCAGCTAAATATTTACCATTCGATAACGCTGTAAACGCGGCTGCGTGAGTAAGTGATTGCTCACAAAATGCCATTTTCACCTCAGCGCCCACTTCAAACTTTTGTGCGCCAATAGCAGGCCCCAGCCAAGCTATAACTTGCTCCGCAGGCGCATTAAAGTGCGCGAGAGTATTGGCAATAATACCCAAGTTGAGGCCTCGCCACCCACCATGAATAGCCGCGACTTCAGTACCGCATGTTGAAGTCAGTAATACTGGCAGACAGTCAGCAGTCATAATTGCTAATGGTCGATTTGGTAATTGCGTATAAAGTGCGTCAGCATTAATTAGCTCAGCAGTAAATCGCGCATCAACGACCACCACATCAGCGCTGTGTACTTGATTCAACCAAACTGGAGGTTGAGGCAAATACTGAGCTAAGTGATCGCGGTTTGCGAGTACCGCCTGTTCATCATCGCCTACATGTAGCCCCAAATTCAAACTCGCAAAAGGTGCAACAGAGCTCCCCCCTGTTCGCGTGGTACTGAGTGCACCAATGTTAGCCGGTGCGTTCCATGTAGGCGTTAGCATAGCAATTAAAAATCAATATTTGGGTTGGCTTTGGTATCTTCACGAAGTACGTGAGTCATAGCAACCATGTCATCAGGTATTGGGGCTTGCCATGTCATCATTTCACCTGTGATCGGGTGCGCGATACTTAACTTAACCGCGTGAAGCGCTTGACGATTAAACTCACGTAACATCTGGAATAACTCTGGTGTCGCCCCTTTTGGAGGACGCGGACGCCCACCATAGGCTTTATCGCCAATTAGTGGGTGATTAATATAGGCCATATGCACACGAATTTGATGTGTACGCCCTGTTTCGAGGCGCAGACGTAATCGCGTATGAGCACGGAATTTTTCAGCAACACGAAAATGCGTAATTGCCGGTTTGCCCTGTTCATGCACTGCCATGTGAGTACGTTGTGTAGGGTGGCGAGCAATCGGCTTTTCAACCATGCCACCTGCGGTCATGGTGCCATTACAAATTGCTTCATATTCACGGGTAAAATTTTCACGCTTTTGCAGTGCTTTAACTAAGTGCGTTTGTGCCTGAATCGTTTTAGCAACCACCATTAAGCCTGTGGTGTCTTTATCAAGGCGATGCACAATACCCGCACGCGGTACATTAATGATATCAGGGTAATGGTGTAGCAAGGCGTTAAGCACTGTACCATCAGGATTACCTGCCCCCGGGTGTACCACTAATCCCATTGGCTTGTTGATCACTAAAATATCATCATCTTCATAAACAATGTTTAATTTGATATCTTGTGCAAGGTATTCACGTGGTGCTTCAATACTTGTCTCAACATTGACAACTTCACCACCAAAGAGTTTTTCTCTTGGGGTGTTGAAAATTTCACCATCGACGGTGATTTTATCATCTAAAATCCACGTTTTTATACGTGAACGCGAATAATCCGGGAACAATTGCGCTAATACTTGGTCTAGACGTTTACCGCCTAACTCAGTTGGCACATCGGCTTGAAGAGAAATTTGCTCTGTCATTAGTAACTTTACCCAATTTACCAGTGCAAGCTGTGCTCGACTGGGTTAGAATCGCTTTTAATAAAAGCATTATATAATAAGCATAGTTTACTCGGTTTTACCCACTTGGCCTAGCCGAAGACATCGAAGGTAACAAATAAAATGATAAATAGAATAGGGAAACGTGCATTTGCCATTGTTTTTACAGTTTCATTACTTGGTTTAGGTGCATGTTCGTCAGCGCCTGATGAAGAAGATATCCAGCGCGTTCCTAATAAATCAGCGCAAGCATTGTATGAAGATGCTAAAAAAACGCTTGATTCGGGCTTATATGCGCGAGCAATAGAGCTTTTAAGTGCGATTGATTCGCGCTACCCATTTGGCCCTATGTCAAAGCAGGTGCAAATGGACCTAGTATACGCCCATTACCAAGCTGGTAATACTGAGCAAGCATTAGCAACCATTGACCGTTTCATCCGCTTAAACCCAAACCACAAAGATTTAGACTATATGTACTACATGCGTGGTTTAGTGAATATCAAAGCTGATGAAAATGCCTTTCAGGAATATTTTGGTGTTGACCGAGCAGACCGCGATGCTAATCGTACTCGGGTAGCCTTTACTGATTTATCAACCTTAGTCAACCGCTTTCCAGATAGCGGCTATGCTCCTGAAGCTAAAAGACGTTTAGTGTGGTTACTTAACAAAATGGCCCGTTACGAACTAAAAGTTGCTGATTATTACTATGAGCGTGAAGCTTATTTAGCTGCAGCTAATCGCGGAAAATATGTTGTTGAGCATTATTCACAAAGTAGTTATTTAGATGAAGCACTAGAAATGATGGAAAAAAGCTACACTAAGCTAGGTTTACCTGAATTAAGCGAACACGCTAGGCTTACCCGCGAACAGAATAAACGCAAGTAAATTCTAAAAATACAAAAAGGCGCTACTTATGTTTTATAAGTAGCGCCTTTTTTAATGCATCGATTTTTTAATTTTAGATAAGAAATTATACCAATCGTGTTAAGTTACTGACCATTTATAGCGACAGATAAATGGAGTGATAACAAGGCATAAATTTTGACATGTGGTTGTTCTCGGCAATTGCTCCTGCATTGCTCTACCTCCTGCATCCATGCAGTCGTACATGAAAAATTTATAACGCAGTTAGCGCTTTATTTAGCCCGCTAGAATGGTTAAATATTTAAGTCGATTGGTATTAAATCGCGTCTTCGTCTTCTTCTGCCGTACGAATACGTACCACACGCTCAACGTCGGTAACAAAAATCTTACCATCACCAATTTTACCGGTTTGTGCTGTTTTGACGATAACCTCAATTGCACGGTCAACATCGTCATCACCAAGCACAATATCAAGTTTGACTTTCGGTAAAAAATCAACCATATACTCGGCGCCGCGATAAAGTTCAGTATGCCCCTTTTGGCGACCAAAACCTTTTACTTCACTGACAGTCATCCCCGTAATACCGACTTCTGAAAGCGCTTCACGTACATCATCAAGTTTAAATGGTTTAATTATTGCTTCGATTTTTTTCATTGTTAGTTGCTGCTCTTATATACCCGATTGGGTCGATTCTAGACAATCCTGCAGCCCATAGCAAACAAAGCAATTGAATTACGGTGATTTAACCATCAACAATGGTATGATTGTTCCAATAGAAACAACTACACTTACGATTAAGTGATATAAAGCGCTATTAAATCCGCGCCAACCCTGTATCAGAGGTAAACATGAAAAAACAACAACATGGCTTTACATTACTTGAGTTGATGGTCACTATTGCCATCGTTGGGATTGTAGCCTTAATAGCTATTTGGAATAGCAGTGATATGTTGGAGAATAATCGCGCCGAGAACTATTTATTAGAGTTAAAGCGTAACATCAGCTTTGCACGTGCAAAAGCAACCAGTACCGATTCACTCATTGTAGTGTGTAGTGGTGAAACCTCCAGAATCGAAAATGATCAAAAAGTAACTTGCTTAGATGACTGGAGTGAGGGTTCGATAGTCGTCTTTCATGATAGTAATAGTAATGGCGTTCATAACCCACGCAGAGGAGACATAATACTCAGAGTAATGGCAGAAATTCCAGAAACCAGTAAATTAAAATTCACTGGTGATTCGTCATTAATTTTTGATGCCAGTGGTCGTATCACCACAAACCCCGGTACATTCGTTTACTGCCCAAATAAAGATAATGAAAACAACAAAGAAATGGAAGTGAGCGTATCTGGCACCGCATTATACTTCGGAGATACCACAAATACCTGTGACTAAATCCCAGTTAACAACTTGCAACTACACCTAGCTCAACTACCATTAAAAGAAATACCACCTACGAGCTCTCACGGATGAGAAAAACAACCCTATCTAGCCCACACTCTGGTACGACACTTATCGAAATAATGGTGATAGTGAGTATTCTCGCTATCTTAGCTAACCTTGCTCTTTTTCATCTACACCCTTTTTTTGCACAAATTCGTCTTGAAAACTATGGCCACCTTATAAAAAGAACATTGAGTTTAGCCCGCACTAATGCAATTTCTTTAAATAGCCAGATCACAGTATGTAGCTTAGCGTCATCGGTTTGTGATAGCAGTCGCTGGCATCAAGGCCTTACTGTCTTTGTTGATAAGGATGAAGTAGGTGTATTTGGTGATAATGACACTGTCATTTTAGTCACAGAGGCAATCAATGAATCTGATATGCTTACTTACCCACGTGACGCAGTGACCTATAGACCTGACGGTACACCTAGAGGATTTGATAATGGCACGTTTGTGTATTGCGCCGAATATAAATCAGCTGAATTAGCTGGTATTGCCATTTCAGTCAGTACAACAGGAAAAACAACATTAAAAGACACTGAGCAATGCCAAACTAACTAACATGTGCCTGAGCAATTATTTGCCCCAACACTTACTCGCATCGGCTTTCCCTTTAGCCGTTTTGAGCCCTGTATCATCAATAGTCAATGACGTACATTCATCATCTTGTAAAACAGGACCAGCCACTGGTGTGGCAGTAATTTTAAATGTTCCAGCATCGTTATCAACGATAGCCGAAAGCGTATAAAAACCATGTTCGGTTGGTGAAACTACATTTAGGTTGGCCAAGTTACTTGTATAAGTACGATTATCAACAAAAAACTGCTCTTGTTTATTAGCCGCATCAAGTAAAGCTGTAATCGCTTCAGTACGTGCAGTCCTTTTCACATGTTCAAAATAGCTTGGCAGAGCAATAGAAGCGATGATGCCAAGTATTGCTACCGTGATCATTAACTCTATCAAGGTAAAACCGTTTTTGTGTGTGTTTATGATACGCGCCATCTGTTTCTCACTTTATTTCTGGTTGGTCATAGCATAGCAATACGCCGCAACCATATTTATTCACTATCATAGGTCCGTATGCGAGTGAATGCAATTACTCGCTCGCTTAATGTATGCAGTTCATAGTATTAAATTAACCTAGCTATGGGGAGGAATATAGCCATAGTTTCAGCCCGGATTTTTAATTAATGAGAAATTATATCTTGTCTATACACATAAGTTTGCTGCAATTTAAAACCAAAAGCTTGTCCTTGGGTGTCATTTACTAATTTTATATGTCCATCCTCATCAAAACTAAGCTCAGGCCCTAAAAGCTCTTGCGGTATAAACGCCTTACTCGCCTGTAACTCAGTACCACCTTGAGTGGTATTTAACCATGGCCCCAAAAGCAAAAACTGGCTTTTCTTTATTATCGGCTCCATTGTGTCGTCACAGAGTTGATCATTATTTTCATCGACACATTGATCCATTGAACCAAAAAAGAGCTGTGGTGTATCAGGTATTTCTTGGTGTGTTAAATAAGCCAGTTGATCATAAACTTTAGTACCGTAGTGTAAGTGAAACGCATACATAGCCCCGTGACCTGTGTTATTTACACATTGCAGCTGTGTGTCCGTAGCCGCTGGTGTATAACTGGTAAAATACGCTACACCACCGACAACAGTTGCCGCAGCCAAAGACTTCTCCCCTAAACTAGGTAAATTATAGTACCAACCTTTAAAACTGCTCAGCTCCATTTCAAGTAGGTTAAAGCCATCTAGATCATCAAGCTTAGCTGAAAAAGGATCAGAACTAATATCCATTAAATCATTTATTTTGATTGGTTCAGGTAAGCCATTGGGGAATTTCCCTGTTACAGTATTTATATCGCGGATCATATAAAGTTGATCTTGTGTATTTGTCGATGTTGCGGCAGCACGATCACCACTGCCAATTAATACGGCATCAAAGGGGGTATTTTCACGTACATTGATCATTTTACCGCTATAAAACACACGACTAAGTCGACTAAATGAAGTTCGAGCAACCATAGTCTGAGTTAAGAACCGTCGCTTTTGAGTCGCTCGGTTACCACTAAGCTCCGCTAATTTATAGTGTGTCCAATAGTTCGTGTCAGGCATATCTACACGCCATATATTCCCTCCAGTATCTGCTACATAGAGACGATCTATATAACCATCATAGTTTGCATCAAAAGTAGCTACATCAGCAGCAATACTATCTACACCTTTAAAGCCATTCTCAGGTGTTAATGACCACACTTTTTCACCCGTACTCGCATCAACAATATAAACCCCTCGTCCTTGGCTATCGGAAGCTGCATACTCTTGGTCTTTATTTGTATCGTAACCCGCAGCAAAAATCAGTACGGGCTTATCCTCAAAGCCTGCTAGTTTGATATAGGTTACAACTGGCTTTGACCATGTTTGGCCTAATTCTTTAAAAGCACCACTCCCTCCTTGGATAGGGTGACTCCAAAGCAACTTAGGTGAATTGGGCACAGAGATATCGAGTCCATAATAATCCCGACCACCTCGGCGCAATCCAAAGAATGCCCATACTCTATCACCCTCATTTATGATTCCATTGCTATTCTTGTCATCTATAAATAGGCTGATAGGGCCATCAACACCATAGACTTTGTTATTTGCTTGATTTTCTCTAAGCGGCTTAAGAATGCGATACAAGCTACGAGGAATAAAAGCCCAACTTTCTGATAATACTCCCCCCTTATCTTGAAACATATGCAAAAAACCAGCATTTGTACCAATAAGAATTCTTACATCACCATTTCCATAATCAATAGCAACTGGTTTTGAATGAAGGGGATCACCAAAAATATTAGCGCGAGTTTCAGCTCGATCATTGTTGTTATTTTCATCGTCTACATCAATGCCCCTCGCCCAGTTAATTGTTGCTTCAACTTGCTCGGGAGATTCATTAAATAACTCATCAAGTTCATCTAATTGCCCTTGTAACGCTGAAAATGTAAAAGGTAATAAACCAGCTGCAGAGTCTGTATAAATCGCTCTTTGTGTAAATTGCGATAACCAATAATTGACGCCTCCAGCTTGTAAGTCTGATCCATCATTAGAGTGTGATGTCGGTAACCAAAAAGTACGACTATTTTGGCTGATTTTCCCTTCATCATCCAATGCCGCTTTTCCTGTAGCATCGACAATTTCTGCCCCAGACACTTGTAACTTTTTAAGATTACCTTGCCAGCGAGGGCCTAAATCAGGTTTAAACATTGTTAAATAAATACTATCTAAATGACGCGTTCTATCAGCGCCATTTGCGACAATCGCGGGGGAAGTAAAACTAGCATCCACTTTGCGAACTGTTTTCATAGTCGCGGTAAACGCATGATTTAGCTCATCAATAGACTCAGCTAAAAAATACTGCCCTCCACCTTGTTTTGCGGTTTCCATTAATACTTGCTCTGCATAACGAGGCATTCCTCGCCCAAACCCAACAATATGTACATTAACGAAATCTCTCTCGTTAGTTTCTGGATAGACATCATAATTATCAATACCTTGCCCATGTAAAAGCTTAGCCACTATTGGCAAATAGGTATTATTAAATTTCTCAGCTGAATAGCCATACATAGACTGATGTAGCTGTTTTATATCATTTTCACGGCTGTTTTCTAATAATGGCAGACTTTCTGTTAGTGACACTCCATCTGTTATTAGTACAACATTCACACGACTTTCGCAGCGTACTGCGGTATCACTTAACAACTCGAAAGGAGAAATATACTGCCCTTGCTTTTGAATTCTAAGATCAATTAGGTTTAACAGGTTAAGGTGGTCATACCCTACTCGTTGACCATGTAAGTAAAGCATAGCTTCATGTAACATTTCTGTAGCTGGACTTAAGTTAACCAGAGAGAGTAACCCCCAATCATCAATAGTCTCAATAATATCATTATGATCAGAGCCAAACCCATGAGCGACATAACCTCCTGCAGAGCCTAATACCCCTCCTAAGTTAAGTATGTTACTTAAATCTAAATTTAGCGGCCCGTTCGATTTTATCAGTGCAAAATCCACATCTGGATTATCATTTATTAGCTTTTTCATCGCTTTTTTTGCTGCAGATAACCGTGTCTCTGGACATAACTTAATGACCCCTAACAGGCCCTTACATTGTTTATTACTATTAATAGATAACGCCATACTGAGTGAGTTATCAAATACTAATAACACTCGTGGTTTATCATTATTTTCTAAATGATAAAGTTCAATATCCTCTGCCACGCAAAATTGACTTGTAGCAAAAAGCACAGTACCTAAAAGTAATGCTCTAAACCCATGAGTGAATTGAATCATAGTGATCACCCCTATCCATTTGAGAGTCTGCCAGATGAATACCCATACAGAAGACGGTCAACATCCTTAATGAGTACTACTTTAGTACAGCATAAATTCTGGCTTTAACAAGATAAAATAGTGATAAAAACGTATGAAAAACAACCAAACCAACCCTTTTTAACTACATCCAATTGATTAGATTAGAATATTAGAGCGTGCTTTAATTCGTGTTTTTATATTGAGTTTTAAGGAGGAAGTGGTAATTGATAGGAGCCGTTATAAGCCACGCAGTGCGTAAAAAATTATAAAGGAGTATTCGATAAAAACTGTAAGATATAGGTAGGTTTCATGCCACAAACTGGGTTAAAGAAATATATCAGACCCAGTTTTATAAAAACTGAGCCTGATAACAGTGTACAATTGCGGCAAAATTAAACTTAGCTGCCTAAGTTTGATGTGATTACAAACTCATATTTTGCCTAGTAGTTCAATTAAAACCCGAGTGAAGCCATGGCGTTCTGTTTTATCATTTGCCAACAGACACGTTTCACTATTATTTTTGGTTATCGTTGACCTCTCGCTTATAAATAAATGTTTGTTGCGTTTTAAAACCAAAGCCAATAGGTACTGCATCACTAACAAGCTTGATTTTACCATCCTCATCAAACGAAATACCTGGACCGAGGATCTCTTTTGGCACAAATGGGTTTTTCGCACTCAGTTCAGTTTCCGTCGCTTGTGTTTTCTTAATGCCTGGTCCAAGTAATAAAAACTGGCTTTGCTCATTACAGTCATCGTCATCACACGTTTCTGTGCTACCAAAATAAAGTTGTGGCGTATCTGGTACATCATTGCTCGTCACATAGCGTAGTTGATCATACACTTTACTACCATAATGCAAATGGAACGCATATAACCCACCACTTCCACCACTTAAAGAACATTGATTAATCGTGGCATCTTCAGAGGCCGGTGTAAAACTAGTATAGTAAGCGACCCCGCCCACGACGGTTGCTGCTGCAAGTGATTTCTCACCACTGCCCGCTAGGTCATAGTACCAGCCACTGGCCTTGCTTAATGTTACTTCGGCTTTAGTGAACTCATCTATATCATCAAGTGCGTTCGCAAATGGGTCATTATCCACATTCATAAGATCGCTTGGTGTAATAGCCACTGGTATGTCATCCCCCACAAATGACTTAGTTACAGTGTTGATATCACGGATCATATAAAGTTGATCTTGGACAACAGTCGATGTTGGCTTTGGCCGATTACCACTGCCTATTAATATCGCGTCAAAAGGAGTATCTTGGCGCGTTATAGATGTTTTATTATTGTCCGTAGTACTGGTTACTTTACTAAACATAGTACGTGCGACTACAGGCTTATAAAAAAAGCGTCTATCTTGACTAGCCGCAGTGCCACCCAATTTTGCTAATTCAAAATGAGTCCAGGGACTTTCACTATCTGTAGGACTTGCGCTAGGCATATCAACTCGCCACACACTACCTGCGGTATCTGTCGCATATAAGCGATCTATGTAACCATCGTAATCAGAGTCAAGTATTGAAACAGTTGCCGCAATACTGTGCTTACCTTTAAAACCAGTGTCAGGTGTTAGCTCCCACACTAACTTACCATCTGAGGCATTTACAATATATATACCTCGTCCTTTTCTATCATTACTGAGCGACACATTATCTTTATTAGTGTCGAAACCTGCACCAAAAATCAATACAGGATCATCTTTTCCTTTAATGTAAGACACCGTAGGTGCTGACCATGTTTGCGCTAACTCTTTATAGACTCCACTACCGCCTTGTATTGTCCACATTAACCTCGGCGCATCAGGGTTCGTGATATCTAGAGCATAATACTGATCACCACCACGGCGCATACCAAAGAATGCCCATACACGATCACCTGATTCAACAACACCATCACGGTCTGCATCATCAAAAAACACTGTTATTGGCCCATCAACACCATACACTTTGGTATCAGCTTGATTTTCACGTAAAGGAGTTAAAATTTTATATAAGCTACTTGGAATAAATGACCATGTTTCACTAACAGCATCACCTTTATCTTGGAACATATGCAAAAATCCTGCATTAGTCCCAATCAAGATGCGTACGTCATCATTACCATAATCAATCGTTACTGGTTTTGAATGTAATGGATCCCCAAAAATGTCCTGACGCTGATCACGGGTTGAACCATCTTTATCTTCGTCATCTACATCAACACCACGTGCCCAATCAATTGTAGTACCTACATTGGTTATATTCGTACCAAAACTTGTGGCAAGCTTAGTAAGCCCCCCTAATGCGGTCTGTAAAATTGAGCTTTTAAATTCAATCAAGCTTCCTTGAGGTGAGTCAGTGTAAACCGTTCGTTCAGCTAAAAGAGTGAGGTGTAAATTAACACCGCCGCTTTCCACCGAGTTACCATCTGCTGCGGTGTTAGGGGGTAGCCAAAAGGTATGTGCCGTTGATTTGATCAACCCATCATCATTAAGTGCAGGATTACTTTTAGCATCAACAATCTCTGTACCAGAGACTTTTAATTTTTTTAAATTTCCTCGCCAACGAGCGCCCGTTTCGGGATAGAACATGGCATAATAAATTGATTCACGACTACGTGTTTGATCTACATTATTACTCGCTATAGAAGGGGAAGTAAAAGTATCATTTACTTCTCGAATATTTGTGACGAACTTCTTAAATGCCGCGGACAATTGCTCTGCTGTATCTGCATGTTCGTACTGACCTCCACCGAGTTTCGCAGTCTCTTCTAATAGTCTTTTACCTGAACTACTCATTCCCGAACCAAAGCCGATAGTATAAACGCGGCCCGTTTCGTGAATATCTGGAGTTTGCGGGTATAAGTCAACGATAACTTCCTCAATACCTGCCTTTTTATCGGCATCTACACCATGAATTACTTTAGCTAGTTGATGAAGATAGTTACCATTAATACCGTCATTTCTCATCACCAGAGGACTACCGAAATACTGTTGATGAAGTGCGCTAATGGCATTATCAGCATCACTATCAGCACCATTACCAGAGGGATCTCCATCTGTCATAAAAATAATATTGACCGAGTTATCACACCGTTTTGCTTCCTCGGTACTATCATCAAAAGGGGAGATATACGTATAGTTATATCTAGGATTCCACCAGTTACCAGTGACCTTAACACTTTCTATACTAGTATCTCTTTGTAGCGTACTAACATTTTTCCCAAAATATACATCTCTACCAGTGATATACAGGTAAGCTTCCCACAATGTTTCTGTCAAAGGTGTTCCGCCATCTGCAGGTAAGTTTGCAATGGTTGTTTTTATTGTCGAAGTTGACGAACCAATGCCTGACAGCACATAACCACCACTGGTACCATTAAAACGCATTAAGCCAAAATCGATATCTTCATTTTCATCAACCAACTGGCTCATTGCATTTCGCGCAATGCCTAAACGGCTGTCACTACACAGTTGATACAAACCATTTCTAAATCCGCAATCACGTCCACTACTAGTAGAAAAAGCCATACTGCCGGAAGTATCAAAGATTATTAATACCCGCGGCCTTTCATCAAGTTCTACATTATGATTTACATAAAGTTCAATATCTTCAGCATAACCGGGCATACTCAAAAGCACGGTACTACCGAGTAAAATACTTACTACTAATTTTTTAAATTTCATCATCTTTACTCACTTACCCACCCGTGTTCAAGCTTGCCATTTCTTGAGCAATGCCTGACGTTACGGTAATGGTATGTTTACTTTTTGAACCGTACGTTATAGTGCTATTTACTTGCACCATATTGCATGAAATCCCCGCAGTAAAATTAAACTTCCGTGGACACGGTAAATCCAGTGCGCCGCTATTCAAATTACTCATAGTACTGACCGTTTCATCCACTTTGGCTAACGCTATTTCACCATTAGGTATTTGTGCTCGAGTATATAAAAAATGACTTGTACCACCTTTATTAGCTTCAGTGGCAATAATTTGCTGTACATCCCCCATAAGGGCGTTCTCAGCTTCTTCTCGCTCAAATGCAGCATTGGTAATTTTCATATCAACACTACTGCTACTCATCAGTGTCACTGCAATTCCTGTTACAGCAACGACCATGATCAGTGCCACGATAAGTACTACACCCTGTTGTTTTGAGGCTAATTTTAAATGCGCCATAAATTTGCTCCTACATTATTTAAGCGGATCGTGGTGGTAAATAATGCACGACGAAACTTATCGTTAAACTCTAAAACACGCTGGTTTGCATCTTCACCTAGTGTGTAGGTTTGATTTAACTGATTTAGATCAGCATCTTCTTGCAATGCCCGCACTAAAATGAAAACTTGTACGGTTAATATCCCACGACGATTTTCCCAATCTGTTGCTGTCATATTATTAACGCTTCGATAAGTATCCACTCGGCTATCATTATTGGTATCTAAACCAAATAGAAAACGCATGTTTTCAACACCTTCCATAATTGTTTCAGCGATCATCTCACCACTTGGTGCTAGTCGGCGACGCATCAATACCGGAACACTCACGTTTTTCTCATTAAGCTTGTAACTTCTCTTGTCAATATAATAAACATGATGGCGATAACGCCAAACCGTCGCGTTACCATTAATTGAAGCCGCTGCGATTGGTCCTTTGCGAAATTCAGCTTGCTCTTGTTCGGCGATAAAATAGTAATTATCTGTATCGCTATCGGCAGGGTTAATTTGTAAACCTTCTAAAAATTTAACCTGTAAGATATCGGTATCATCTTGTGCATTGGGGATACAATTAAGCTGAGCACCACCTGTGGACTCAATTGCATATATTGAACGAAAGTTACTGTTTGCGTTAAAAACGGGAAAACTGCCATTATTTAAACCTGCAGTACAATCTGGTGCTGGGTTTGGTAATGTATCAGTGTTTTCTTGGGAAAATGAGTCTTCATAAAAAGTGCCCCAAAAACCAACTTGTTCGATATCACGTTGCATAATATTTAACGCCAAACGACCTGTTTCTTGTAGCTCCCCAATCGTCATGGTATCTCTGGTGGTCACTTTCATACTGATGTAAGTAAACATCACGCCACCAAGTACTAAACCACCAATAAATAACGCCACCATCATTTCCACTAAAGTGAAACCTTGCTGCTTCATATTAGCTCCTCAAATAAATATAGCTTTTTAATACCATTACACGGCGAGTGTTACTTGCTTCACCACACGATATTGCTTTTGTATCAGCACTGGCGGTGATCTCCTGACGGCCTTGCCAACTAACCACGACTTGAATATTAAATGCTTTACCATCACCGCCTGCTACAGCCGTATTTTCTATGCAAACCGTTGCATCATCCAAAGCGCCTGTATTTTCGCGGGCCTGAATTGCACGGATCCACTGCTGGCGATCAAGGGCTGCAATTTCTGCAGAACTACACGTGTCGGTATAACAGGTTCGGGACTGCTCAAGTGCTGTATTGCTGGTAAATGTGCCATTGTACTGAGTGATCACTCCCACTCTGTCATTAGCACGCATTCGCTGGATCATATCATTACCCAGTGCTACAGCCGCTGCACGCTGCATAGAGTCAAAACTGGCCTGTTTAGCTTTTGCTTGTAATGCGACCGCACCAAGTAAACCAAAGCTTAAAATCACAAATGCGATTAAAACCTCGACTAAGGTAAAACCCTGTTGCGGTGAATAATTGATGGACTTCATAGCACACCTAATATAAAACTACCTGACTCTAAGCATATGCGAGCAGTGTGTATATACAAGGAACTAAAGGATGAACGGTTATATTTATTGATGAATGGTTCAAACAATACAGATGAATAACTTTAAAGCTGCTCTTTAACTGTTTTATAAGCTCGTCTGCTTACTGGCAATAAACAGCTACAGTCTTTTATAACCACTACGTGGCTGCCATCTTCGGCTCTTTTTAATGCCACTAACCGTGATTGATTGACTAATATTTTACGGTGAATTCGTAATAACTGTGTTGGATAAGCTTGTTCAAGCTGCTTTAAACTCTGATCAATCAGTGCTTCACCGCTTGTGGATATCAAACGCGTGTATTTGTCTTCAGCCATAACATAACAAACATCTTCGAGTGCCACACTGCGTGTAACTCCCCCAAGCTGAAAACTAATAGTGACTGGGCGCTGCTTTTGCACATGAGCACGTGTTAACCGGCCAAGCTGCTCTATGGTTTTAGCCAAGTTTTGCTCTGTAACAGGCTTTAGTAAATAACCCGCAGCACTGAGCTGTAATGCCTCTAGAGCATGTTCTGGATGAGCCGTAACAAATATTATTGCTGGTGGAATTGGCAATTTATTCAATTGTACTGCGACTTCTAGGCCGCTCATTGCAGGCATATCAACATCGAGAAATACAATGTCTGGGGCATATTGTTTTATTTGTTGCAGAGCACTATCGCCATTACTGGCCTGTACTACTTGCTGATAGTCTGGGTAATGAGCCAGTAAACGCTGAAGGCGCGCACGCGCTAACGGTTCGTCATCCACTATAAGTACTTTCATACTGACTCTTTTGTATAATTAGTTGTCAAAGGCAGCACCAACTTAACCCGAAAAATTTCATCGCGGGTTGTCATTGTCAGCTTAGCATGACCTTGATAGTAAAGGTCTAAACGTTGGCGAATATTATCTAGGGCCATACCATTACCAGGGCGTTTTTGCTGCTGCGCTGAGATTGGGTTTTCTACTAGAATAACTAATGAACGTTTACTAACATGCAACTCAACGTAAATCGTCGCGCCAGACAATGACGGCTCGACACCATGACAAACGGCATTCTCTAATAGTGGCTGGAGTGTTAAGCATGGAATGGTTACATCCGGTAACTGCTCTGGTAATTGCCAGCTCACTTGTAAGCGCTCAGCAAAGCGCCATCTTTCAAGCGCAAGGTATTGTTGAGTCAAGGTAATTTCGTCGCTTAGTGCAGTTTCTTTGCCAACCCGCATAGCGGCTTGTGACAAGGCGGCAAGCGCTAAAATTGCTTGCTCAGCAGCTTGCGGATCGCAATGTGTTAGTTCAGCAGCAGTATTAAGGCTGTTATATAAAAAGTGTGGTCGAATACGCGCCTGCAAAGCATCCAACTCAGCACGTGCTAAGGCATTAGTTTGTTGATCTTTCTCAAAATGAATCGTTAAAAACTGGATAAATAATGCGGTGACTAAAAACACAACTAATAAGTTTCTTAAGATAAACTCATAGTTGTTTTGCTGCACAATAAAGTCACTTGCAAACTCAACTAATAAGCCACTAAAAATAGCTGTGGTCATTAATAATGAAAGCATTAACGCACTCATTTGCAGAGCGTGTTTTAAACGCAGCAGGTGTGTTCGCAGTATATAAAGCCAAGTTAGGCTAGATAAAAAGGTTAGGTGTAAAAACAGGCTGATCACCCCAAGGCGGATCCAAATATCATCAGCCGCTGTTGGAGCAAATGCAAGTATGGTTGCAATAACTTGTGCAACGACTAAAGTGGCAAGTACACCACGCTCTTTAAAAAGAGCTGCAAAAAGCAAAGTAGGGGTTTGCACCGACTTGCTCATTGCTCGCTCCTTAAAAAAATCCTGTCTGTACGCTAAGGTTAGCGTAGCTCAACAGGTACGGCAAATACGATGTTTTCTTCTTCGCCAGGGTTTTCAATAACCTGTTTACCACCTAATTCTTTCAGGCGATTAATCACTTGTTGAACGAGCACTTCTGGCGCCGATGCACCCGCAGTAACACCAACAGCTTGGGCGTTAGCAAACCAGTGATCTTCAACATTGCTTGCATCATCAATTAAATAAGCAACAGTGCCCATTTTATCTGCAAGTTCGCGTAAACGATTTGAGTTTGAGCTATTTTTAGCACCAACAACAAGTAGCACATCAACTTTATCTGCTAAATCGCGTACCGCATCTTGCCGATTTTGCGTGGCATAACAAATATCATCTTTACGTGGGCCATCAATTGCTGGAAACTTAGTTCTTAAGCCATCAATAACGTCAGCAGTATCATCAACTGATAGCGTAGTTTGGCTACAATAAAATAAGTTATTAGGATTTTTAACATTTAACTTGGCAACATCCTCAGGGGTTTCGACTAAATAGATACCGCCTTTAGGATTATTATATTGCCCCATAGTCCCTTCCACTTCAGGATGACCATGATGGCCAATTAAAATGCACTCAATGCCTTTACGACTAGCTCGAGTGACTTCCATATGGACTTTAGTTACTAATGGGCAAGTAGCATCAAACACTTTAAGCTCTCGGCGCTTTGCTTCACTGCGCACGGCTTGCGATACACCATGCGCACTAAAGATGACAATGCTATCGTCTGGTACTTGGTCTAGCTCTTCAACGAATACCGCACCACGTCTTTTTAAACCATCCACTACATAACGGTTATGTACCACTTCATGGCGTACATAAATTGGTTTTTCAAAGATATCTAACGCACGCTCAACGATGCTGATCGCACGGTCTACCCCCGCACAAAAACCACGCGGGTTTGCCAATAAAATATCCATTAGCCATTTACCTCTAAAATATCAACTTCAAAGGTTAAGCGCTGACCTGCAAGCGGATGATTAAAGTCAATCGTCACAGACTCACCTTGTACTTCGCGGACAACGCCCGGTAATTCAGTGCCGTCAGGTTGCGTAAATGCAATGATTGAACCAATTGTTGCAGGTGTTTCTGGGCCAAACTTGCTGCGCTCTACATAGTAAATGTTATCTGGATTTGGTTGGCCAAATGCATCTTCTGGCTCAAGCTCAAATGACTTACTATCACCGGGTGCTAAGCCAAATAAACACTTTTCAAAGTTAGCAGTTAAACTGCCATCACCCATAGTTAATTTAGCAGGCTTATTGTGTACTTTGGTAGAGTCAGCTGCTGAGCCATCCGATAACTTAATTGAAAAATGAAAAATAACTTCTGATTTTTCACCGATAACCACTTGGCTCATACTTTTTGCTCCTTTGGGCTTTCGCCTGTAAAGGCATCAAATAATAATAATGCAGCACCAATACAAATAGCACTGTCGGCAATATTGAATGCTGGAAAATGCCAATTGTTATAGTGCACATGTAGAAAATCAATAACATAACCATAGCTAATACGGTCATATAGATTACCAATTGCACCCGCCAGTACCAGTGAGTAAGCGCCACAAAGCACTTTATTCGTTGCCGGTAAACGTTTTAGCCACCAAATCAACAATACGCTGATTGATACTGCAATAATGCTTAAAAACCAGCGCTGCCAACCACCCGCTTCACTTAAAAAGCTAAATGCAGCTCCATAGTTGTGCACGTAAGTAAGATTAAAAAACGGCAAAATATCAATTGAATCACGTAAGTTCATGGTATTTACAACCAGTGTTTTTGTAGCAAAGTCTACTACTAACAGTAATAGACTTAACCATAGCCACACTAAACCACTTTTTTGGGCTAGTTTGCTCACTAAATACTCCTATGCGAACTGACGCGTCTCGCCTTCGCCATCAACGTTACTCACGCAACGACCACAAATCTCTTCATGAGCAGGGTTTGAGCCCACATCATCACAGTAATGCCAACAACGCTCACACTTTTGAGCATCAGTTGCTGATACTGCAATATACAAGCCTTCAATCTCTGTAGATTGGGTGCCCTCTGGCTGTGCATCAACCGCCGTTACAGTCACTTTAGAGGTTAAAAATACAAAACGTAATTCATCGCCCAGAGCGGCTAATTTCGCAGCAAGATCAGCATTAGCATAAAGCGCTACATTGGCTTGCAGTGTTGCACCAATTACATCTTCTTTACGTGCCCCTTCAAGCACGCGATTTACTTCATCACGCACGTTTAGAATAGTTAACCAGTCATCATTACTAAACTGACCTTCGCTTACGGCTTTTAAGCCATCATACCAAACTGATGTGAATACGTACTGATCACGTTCACCCGGTAAGGCCTGCCAAATTTCCTGCGCCGTAAAGCTCATAATTGGCGCCATCCAACGCGTCATCGCCTCAGCAATATGATACAAGGCAGTTTGACAAGAACGACGAGCATGACTGTCACTTTTAGCTGTGTACTGACGGTCTTTAATAACGTCTAAGTAGAATGAGCCCAGCTCACCTGTGCAGAAATTCATTAGCTTTTGCGTTACTTGCAGCATTTGATAGCTTTCATAAGCCGCTAAGATTTCATCTTGCAGTTGCGCTGCTCGTCCTACAATCCAACGATCCAATTCAACCATATCGTCAATAGCGACTTGATCTGTCTTAGGATCAAAACCACTTAGATTAGCTAATAAATAACGACTGGTATTACGAATACGACGGTAGCGATCCGCTGAACGGTTGAAGATTTCATCCGATACAGTCATCTCTGCCGTGTAATCAGTTGACGCAACCCATAAACGTAAGATATCAGCACCGAGTTTGTTCATCACATTTTGCGGTGAAATAACGTTACCTAACGATTTTGACATCTTGCGGCCGTTTTCATCCACAGTGAAACCATGGGTTAACACTTGACGATAAGGCGCATGGCCATTAATTGCCACTGATGTCATCATTGATGACATAAACCAACCACGGTGTTGATCAGACCCTTCAAGGTATAGATCAGCAGGACCAACTAAGTCTTCACGAGCATCAACCACACACGCATGGGTCACCCCCGAATCAAACCATACATCTAAAGTGTCTTGCACTTTCATGTATTGCTGCGCATCAGCTTCACCAAGTAGCGTTGCAGGCTCTAAATCATACCATGCTTGAATACCTGATTTTTCAACCAGTTGAGCTGCTTTTTCAATGAGTTCTTGCGTATTAGGATGTAAAGCACCGGTGTCTTTATCAACGAATAAAGCAATCGGTACACCCCATGTACGTTGGCGTGAGATACACCAATCAGGGCGTCCTTCAACCATGTTGGCAATGCGGCTTTCGCCCCACTCAGGCAACCACTGGGTGTTTTTGATCTCCTTTAATGAGTCTTGACGCAAATTAGCCTGATCCATGCTGACAAACCATTGCGGTGTAGCGCGGAAGATAATTGGCGTTTTATGGCGCCAACAATGTGGGTAACTATGCGTTAGCGCATGATGATGCATAAGCGCATTACGCTCAATAAGCACCTCAACAACACTGGCATTGGCTTTAAATACGTGTTGTCCTGCGAACAATTCTGTATCCGGTAAATACACACCATTTGCGCCAACTGGGTTAGCTACTTCTAAGCCATATTGTAAGCCAGCTACAAAGTCTTCTTGACCATGCCCTGGTGCTGTATGCACGATACCAGTACCTGAGTCTGTCGTAACGTGTTCAGCAACAATCACTGGCACATTGAAGTCATAAAACGGGTGTGCGACTTGTAAATTTTCAAGTGCTGCACCGGTTACATAACCTAATACATGGTAGTGGTTAAAACCATAACGATCCATGGCATCTTTAACCAGCTCTGAACCTAAAATCAAACGCTGCTGTGCACCTTCGTCATCAACTTGTACTAAGGCATACTCTAAATCAGCATGCACAGCCACCGCGCGGTTAGCAGGCAGTGTCCATGGTGTGGTGGTCCAGATCACAGTACTTACGGTGCCAGTACCCTCATGATCCGCTTTTAAATCAAACGCACTAACAACAGCCGCCTGATCAACAAATTCAAAACGTACGTCAATCGCTGGTGACTGTTTATCTTGGTATTCGACTTCTGCTTCAGCTAATGCTGAACCACAATCAGTACACCAATGCACAGGTTTTGCACCTTTGTGCAGATGGCCTTTTTCAATGATGCGACCAAGTACACGAATTGCATTCGCTTCAAAGTCAAAGTTCATGGTTAAGTAAGGCTTATCCCAATCAGCAAATACACCTAAGCGTTTAAAATCAACTTTTTGGCCTTCGACTTGTTTTTTAGCGTAAGCACGACACTTTTCACGAAATTCAGCGGCGGTTACTTTAACACCAGGTTTGCCTACTTTTTTCTCTACCATTAATTCAATTGGTAGACCATGACAATCCCAACCTGGTACATACGGCGCATCAAAATCAGATAAAGTTTTTGATTTAACAATAATATCTTTTAGAATTTTATTTACTGAATGGCCTAAATGGATATCGCCATTTGCATACGGAGGGCCGTCATGCAAAATAAAGGTTTTTTTACCTTTTTTAGCGTTGCGAATTTGACCATATAGATCGTCTTCATACCATGTTTTAAGCATTTTTGGCTCACGTTGTGCCAAATTGCCGCGCATTGGAAATTCTGTTTCCGGTAAATTCAAAGTATGCTTGTAGTCGCTCATTAATCCTAGTTTCCGTATCGGCTACCTAATTTAAACCAAAACACTGTTTAGCGGCAGCAACATCAGTTGCTATTTGTGCCGTCAATTGTGTTAATGTCTCGAATTTTTTCTCATCGCGAAGTTTTTCAATCAACTCCACGTGCATAAACTGTCCGTAAATATCTTGCGCAAAGTCAAATAAATGAACTTCTAATAATGCGCGTGTTCCATTAAATGTGGGTTTGTTGCCAATATTTGCAACCCCATACACTGTTTTATCGTTTAATGTTACTTGTACCGCAAAGACCCCATTTACAGGGCATACCTGACGCTTTAACGCGATATTTGCAGTACGAAAACCCAGTTCTCGGCCACGCTTCCAGCCATGGATCACTCGCCCTGATATTGCATAGTCATGGCCAAGCATTGCTTTGGCTTGCACTAACTGACCGTCAGCGAGTGCTTGGCGGATCAAAGTGCTGCTTACTCTAGCATTTAATTGTCGAAAACTCGCAGTGCTTTTTACATCCATTTGTACCGCTTGGCCCATCTTAGCAAGCAAACTAAAGTCCCCTTGCCGCCTTTTGCCAAAACGAAAATCGTCCCCAACCGTTAATGCTTTAACGCCAAGTTTATTGATCAATATCTCTGTCACAAATTGCTCAGCCTGCATATTGGCAAATTGTTGATTAAAACTAATGCAAATAACACGCTCTACACCTAACTTAGCTAATAAACGTAGCTTGTCACGAAGTCGTGTTAGTCGAGCTGGAGCATTGTCTTTTGCAAAAAACTCTTGCGGTTGCGGCTCAAATAACATTACCGTGCTAGGTAGGTTATATTTTTTAGCGTCATTGAGTAACCCATTCAGTACTTCAGCATGACCTAAATGCACGCCATCAAAATTACCAATGGTCAACACGCAACCATAATGCTGCGTACGTATATTGTGAATACCTCTAATTAACTCCATGCCACCTAATGCCTTAATGAGCGTTATGTACCGAGTAAAATTTCACTTGGGTTACAGAACCACCGATTATACCCAAACCACCTCAAGATGCGAGTTTCAGTTAGTTTTTTTAGTCTGATTGAGCAGTCATTACGTTTTTTATGGTATTTAGTCGTACACCAAGTAAAAATAATGCCAAAAAGTACACTACACCAGCAAGGGCAAGTAATCCCATAAGTAAAACAACTTGCTCACTAAAATGCCATTGCTGCCATAAAAATTGTGTTGCGACATACCAAACAGTAGTGCCCATGAGTAAAGCCGCTGCCACACACTTGCCAGTAAACAGCAAACTAAAACGCGAAAATGTATAGACTTGCTCTTTGTTTAACTGGCGATATAACAAATATGCATTACAACTGGCCGACATTGATGTTGCCAGTGCTAAACCCAAATAACCAATAAAGGGCGCTAACATAATGTTAAACACCATATTGAGTATCAAAGTAATAATACCTATGCGTACTGGTGTTTTAGTGTCTTGGCGTGCATAAAAACCAGGCGCTAATACCTTGATCAGCATAAAACTGACTAACCCCACCGAATATGCCATAACGCCAAAACTGACCGCCTGAACATGGTCAATATCGCCATCTTTGAATGCGCCATGATCAAATAACACCGAGATAATTAACGGGCTTATGATCATTAAGCCGACCATTGCAGGCAACCCTAAAAAGATCACAAAGCGCACCCCCCAGTCTAAAGTGTGCTGAAAATCGCTACTTTTTTTACTGCTGTGTAATTTTGATAATGCCGGCAAAATCACCGTCGCAATGCCAATACCAAATAAACCCAGCGGAAATTCGATTAATCGATCAGAGTAATACAACCAGGCAATTGACCCCGTCATCAGCAATGAGGCAATCATAGTATCAAGCAACAGATTAATTTGACTAATCGACACCCCAAATAATGCGGGCAACATGAGCTTGCGCACTTTTTTAACATTGTCATCTTGCCATGCCCAGCGAGGTTTACTGAGCATTTTTGCACGATACAAAAACGGTAATTGAAACAATAGCTGCACGACACCACCGATAAATACACCGATAGCAAGTGCGTATGCACCCACTGAAAATTTATCATGTAAGAATATGGCACAGGTTATAATCGAAATATTAAGTAAAACGGGCGTGAATGCAGCCACCGCAAAGCGATTATAAACATTCATCACCGCCCCACTGAGCGCCACAAGGCTTACAAAAAATAAATACGGGAACGTTAATTTAAGTAAACTGCTGGCTAACTCAAACTTTTCGCTGTCTGGTCCACCTTGCCACCATTCAATAAACCAACCTGTACCAAACAATGCTGCTATAACGGGCGATGCAATCACCCCAATGAGGGTAACAACCAGTAAGATAGTTCCTAATGTCCCAGCTGCTTGAGCAACAAACAATCTAACTTTATCGTCGCCTTGCTGTTCTTTGATTTCTGACAATACTGGCACAAATGCTTGTGCAAATGCACCTTCAGCAAATAGGCGGCGTAAAAAATTTGGAATTCGATTAGCAAATAAAAAAACATCTGCCGCTGCACTTGCACCGAGTAAATTGGCGACCACAGCATCTCGTACTAACCCTAAAATACGCGATATCATTGTCATACAACTGACAATCATACCAGAACGAAATAATCCTTTAGCCACTTTAAACCTGCTTTAAAACCAATGATAAAGGGGATTATGCCACAGTCTTTTTTATAAATCGCTCTAAAGCACTAGGCTGAACTCACCGCCTTTGTTACAATAGCGTTATTAACTGCTAAAGCGGCAAATTGATGTTCGTTATATAGGAGCAGTTTTTCTTGTTATGTCAATTTTTTATTGACATTCATGATAAAAACAGGCATATTCCACGGCCTTTAAATTAAGCTTATTTTAAGATTGTTAGGAGCAAACCTTGGCTAACATCAAGTCTGCAAAAAAACGCGCTATCACTAGCGAAAAAAACCGTCAGCATAACGCAAGCCGTCGTTCAATGATGCGTACATACTTCAAGAAAGTAGTTGTTGCTATTGAAGCGGGCGACAAGGAAGCTGCACAGCAAGCTTTCGCAGTTGCTACACCTATTTTAGACCGTTATGCAACTAAAGGTCTAATTCACAAAAACAAAGCAGCTCGTCATAAGAGCCGTTTAGCAGCTAAGATTAAAGCGCTATAATTTGTTTTTGCTAGAATATAAAAAACCGGCCTAGGCCGGTTTTTTTATATCTGTTCTATAGCGTACTACACCACTTCTAAATCTGGGTAAAACTTTTTCAACATGGCGGCTATTTTTTTAGGTGTAAATGGCTTAACTACAAACCCTTTAGCACCTTTTTCAATGGCATCTTTAACATTCTCAACAGTTGAGTGAGCCGACACCATCACAACGTTAGTTTCAGGGTTTATTTCATTGATTTGGGCAATAATCTCTTTCCCATCACCATCAGGCAACTCTATATCTAAAAAAATAATATTATAATCGGCCGCCTGACATGCACTAATACATTGTGCAGCTGTTGATGCTTCTTTAACATTTTCAATACCTAAGTGCATGAGTGTTTGATTTAGAAAGCTGCGCACTGTTCCCACATCATCCACTATTAAAATTGAAAGCTGCGTATTCATGGTTGATCCCCGTAGGTTATGAGCTAGGTTTAAGTTATTATACTTATTTAATTATCTCATTATAGAGAGCTCTGCTTAAAAGGCCAGATTTGCTTTATGTCGAACAATATAAAAAAACAATCCTTATTAGGGAAAGCCCCACAACGCAAAAAACCAACTGCATCAAATAACAAGCGCAAAACCTCCGCTCCAACACGCCCTGCAACAGAAGCTTCTGTTAAGTCACCTGAAGCAATTGAAGTCAAAAAAAGTCGTACAGGCCTTATCTGTGCTGCTATTGCTGTCTGCATTATTTTAATCACTCCTAAGCCCCAGCTATTAACCTACGAAAAACTAGGGCTGGTCACACAAAGTGTGTATTGGCCGGGATTATTTGGCCATGGAACGATGTTATTTGATTCACACTTACAGCCAACAGCTGATTTAGCCCGTAATAGCCTTTATTTATGCCAAAATAATAAACAACCTGATACCTGTCAGAAGTATCGAATTATCGAACAAGCAGGCTTTTTTGCAGCATTCAAAAAATTAATTTTGGATTAAAAAAACTAATCTGAAAATATAAAATTACTTGGTTGAAAGGTGCGCAAATTATCACCATAATGGCGCTCCTTTTTTCAACACATGAACAATGATACAACCATGCTAAACGAGCTAGATTGGCTTTTAAATTTTATACTGCTAGCCCTAGGATTAGGGGCGTTTTTTATCAATCAATTAACAATATTACGTGTAGCGGCGATCAGTGCCTGCGTTTTACTGTTTTTATCATTTAGCTTGGATTTAATGTCATCGAGTGTTATTTCAAACATGAGTTTAGTGTTGATCAACACGTTTTATCTGTTCAAAGTGTATACTTTTGGGCAATTGAACGTGACGCAAAATTAATATCTCTCCCAAGATAAATTTATAATACCTCACGAAGTTTGACTTTGTGGGGTATTTTTTTATGCTGAGTTTAAGTGATTTAGCTAATGAACTAAGTTAAAATTTCTAACGTATTAACTCACTTTGAGGTAGCATATGCCTTTATCTGATCTTGATTTATTTTTAACGTCCATGGAAGATGTTGTCCGTTTAGATCACGATACCATCAAACCAACACAGCGCTCTGCTCAGCCTTCTTTAGCCCAACAAGAAAAACGTAAATACGCAGAGTTAGATTTAACTATCGACGACAACTACCTACGCAGTGAATTAGTTGAGTTACTCCCTCCAGACGCACTGTTAAGTTATAAAAATGCAGGAGTACAAGAAGCCGTCTTCAAAAATCTTCGCTTGGCTAAATATCAAGTTGATGCAACCCTTGATTTACATGGCAGAGCTCTCAAAACTGCGCGCCACGCTTTATTTGAGTTTATAAACGATTGCCAGGCACGTAACATCCGTGTGGTATTGATCCGCCATGGTATTGGCTTCAAAAATAAGAAGGCTCCTGGAATATTAAAAAGTTATACCAATAAATGGCTACAGGAGATTGACTGCGTGTTAGCATTTCACAGCGCCCTAAGACACCATGGTGGGAGTGGCGCAACCTATGCGTTAATAAAGAAAAGTGATGAGAAAAAGAATGAAAACCGGGAGCGTCACTGCAAACACTAACCCGGCGTAAATTATAAACGGTGGGTTAAATGGTATTACTCAACTTGTTGCTGCAACGCATGGGCTTGCTCATGCGCGCTGGCTTGATTAAACCACGCAGACACCCCCATTAAAATAATAGAGATCACTATAATACTGAGTTTTACGCCACCCTGCTGCTGTTTCATGGTAAACCTTATCGTTATTTTTATTATTAAGATACGTTCCTAGGTTAACTAAAATAACATATGTTAACAATGTGTAATTAGCAGTTATTTCCCCAATATTAATAACCTTTTGTTCTATCGACCTTATTATTTAGTTTATCGCCCGCTTGTAGACGTTGTACATTATCAGCAATTTGCCCGGTGACACTATTAACATCAGATAAAGCAGCACAATGAGGAGTTACTGTAATGGCCGGGTGTGACCAAAGTGGGTGTTCAACAGCTAAAGGCTCATGCTCGAATACATCTAAGGTTGCAGCACGAATAACCTGATTATCTAATGCCCAAAGTAAATCTTCTGCAACCACATGTTGTCCACGCGCAACATTAATAAGTACCGCATGAGGCGGTAATTGTGCTAATAAATCACGATTAATAAAGCCTTTCGTTTGTGCTGTAAGCGGTAACAAACACACCAAATAATCAGCTTGTGGCAACACATTCGTCAAATCATTACGATGATGAATACAATTTACAAGAGGAAAATTTTTAGGGCTTTGAGAAAATGCACTAACGCTAAAGTCATTAGCCAGTAAACGCTTTGCACAGCTTTTCCCCAGTTCACCAAAACCAAGAATAACCACATGCCGATGGTTAAAAGCACGCTTTGGCTGCCACAACATATTTTGCTGTTTAATAGAGTATTCTTTCAGCCTGAGTTTATGCGCTAAAATATGGGTAAGCACATATTCAGCCATATCTTGGGCTAAGTTTTCATCCACAATGCGTGTTACAACAACATTATCTGGGATTAAACTCATATCGATACTGTCAACGCCTGCGCCAAAAGAAGAGACGACTTTTAAGTTTGGTAGCTGCGACCACATTTGTGCTGGTGCAAGCCAAGCTATAACAAACTCAACCTCAGTTAAATTTTCACAATTAGGCCATTGTGAAATGGTTATATCTGGTAACCTAGCTGCAAGAGCTGCAATAATTTTACTGCAATCTCGCCCAGTTATTGCCACAAGAACATGCATATAGATACTTCAATAGTGATTACTTTTCCCTAGTATAACCTTAACTAAGGTTGTTTATCTAAGGACTCTTTAAACAGTCACACAACTGCAACAGAACTGTCATAGCAAACTTCTATGCTGAACACAGATTGATCGCAAGATGACGATGAGGTAATTATGATCAGTGTTGATAAAGTAATCGCAGCAAACCTGCCACAGTTAGAAAACTCACCTAAAGTAAAAGGGTTAGTAAAAAAAGGCCTAGGTTATTTACTTCATGAGCAAGAGTTTGTTGCCTTTGGTGATGCTTATCCACATCTGCAAGGAATTGAGTTTGTTGAACAAGTACTTGATGAACTCGATTTTGACACGCGTTATAAACCAAAACAAATCGAGCATATTCCCAGTGAAGGTAAACTTGTCATTGTTGCAAACCACCCTATTGGTTCATTAGATGCGTTAGCGCTAATAAAAGTATTATCGGGTGTGCGAAAAGATTTAAAAGTGGTTGCAAATCGTATGTTAATGTCCGTCACCCCCATGCATTCGTTACTTTTACCAGTGGATAATTTATCTGGTACAAGTAAAAAGCAAGAATTAAGCAATATTCATCAACACCTCAGAGAAGAAGGAGCAATCCTAATTTTCCCTGCGGGGGAAGTATCACGGTTAAGTCCCACTGGTATTAAAGATTGTAAATGGAACAGCGGCTTTCTACGGATCGCAAAAAAGGCCAACTGTGCTATTTTGCCTATTTTTATTAAAGCCAAAAATAGCCCATTATTTTATGGTACATCGATGATCTACAAACCTTTAGCGAGTTTATTACTGGTTAAAGAAATGTTTAAACAGCGACAAAAATCATTAGAGTTTGAAATTGGCGCATCTATTCCGCCAGAGTCTTATTTAATTGAAAACCTGAAAGACAAAGAGATAGTAAACCTCATTCGTAAACAACTTTATTTACTTACTTCAAAAAAGACTCTACCACTGAAAACTCAAACCCCTATCGCTACCCCTGAGTGTCGCAAAGAGCTTAAAAAAGCCATTGAGCAATGCAAACAATTAGGCACTACACACGACGGAATGCAAATTTACCTTTACCAATATCAAGGGAGCTCCCCGATTTTTAGAGAGTTAGGCCGCTTGCGAGAGATCTCTTTTCGTACCGTTGGAGAGGGCAGTGGCAAACGCCGCGATATCGACAAATACGATATGGATTATCAACACTTAGTATTATGGGACAGTAGTCAACTGGAACTGGTGGGCGCTTATCGATTAGCCTGTGCGCAAGAAATTATCAACAAACATGGCCGTAAAGGTTTATACACTGACAGTTTATTTTCATACAGTGATGAAATGACCCCCTATTTCGAAGCGGGTATTGAGCTTGGCCGCAGCTTTGTGCAACCCAAATATTGGGGCCGTAAAAGCCTTGATTATTTATGGTATGGCATCGGTGCATTTGTGAAAAACTACCCACAATATCGCTATTTGTACGGTGCAGTGAGTGTATCAAACGCCCTACCGGAACAAGCCAAAGCACTGCTAGTACACTATTATCAACATTATTATGGCGCTAAACAACAGATTGCAACGCCTAACAATGAGTTCAAGCTTACTGAGCAACAGTTAAAACAATGCCAAACTCTATTTAGCGGGGATGATGTGAAAGAAGACTTTGTCGAACTTAAACATATTCTTGCCAATATAGGTGCGCAAGTACCTACTTTATTTAAACAATATACAGAGCTGTGTGAGCCTGGGGGCGTACAATTTTTAAGTTTTAGTGTCGATCCTGAGTTTAATAATTGTATTGATGGCTTAGTACTGGTTGATCTAGAAAAAGTAAAAGAAGGTAAAGCTAAGAGATATTTAGGAAAAGAGTCAAATTAAAGCTATTAAAACACATTTGTTATTTGTGCACTTTTACAATGCTTATAGCTACGAAAAAGCTTATTAAGCTTACAAGCAGCACAGCATTTTTTGCATTAAAAATGCCTCTTTTCCATAGCTATTACTAATCTTCTGATCAACAATTACAAACCCTAGCCGCCGCCAAAACCCCGCTGAATTTTGTAAAGCCACTAGCCTGATCTGCTGATATGCAGACAATAACGCATGCTGCTGTAAATGTTGATACATAGCAGTAGCAACACCTTTACCTAAAGCACTCTCAGCGACAGCTATGTCATGAAGGAACAAGATACTCCCCGGTATTTCATTTGGTAATGGCTGGAATAATTTTGGCGGTGCTTCACTATGCCAAGCATGTGCTAATAAATAACCAAGTATGTTTTCACCTTGCTGGTAGACAAAGCAACTTTCTGGCGATCTAGTCCACTTACTTTTCAGTACAGTTAAACTTTCGGGTTCAACACTTAAATATGCCTGCGCTTGAATTTTTAATACTGCAGGCCAAGAGTCATTATCAATTAATTTTATTGCCATCTTAATCGACCTTTACAACTATACAGATGGTTTGATTACAAAGCCTTTCTCAATACCTGCTTGCAACCCAACAGACTCGTATAAAGCATGCGCAGCAGTAAGTTTTTCACCTGATAACAACATTACCTTACAGCAATTATGTTCCCACGCTGTATTTATTGCGTATTCTAATACTTGACGACTTAATCCTTGTCTACGAAACTGGGCCGTGGTGATAACATGTTCTATCATTGCAAAGGCCCTTGCGCCATTTGCGATGCTTTTATTAATAGTTAGGGCACATGTTGAAACAAGCTCACCAGCGATATCTGCAACTATCAAAAAAGTTTGTGGATCGTCGAGCATTGAAGCCCATATTTGATGAGCTAAGTTGCCTTCTAATTCAGGATCTGATGGACGTAGCTCTTTATATAACTTTAATACTGCCGTTAAATCATCTTTTTTAGCCTCTCTTATCATTAATTTAGTATTCCTTAAATTAGGTTAGGCGTTTACATTAAAAGCCACTGCAAAAAGTAGTACCTAAAATATACTTTAATGTGTAATAACACCACTGATAAGATACTTTACTGAACAAATAATTATACATAGCATGCATGAGATAAATTCTTTTCGACTATTCGATCTCTCTTAAATTAACAATAAATAGTTGCTCAAGTAAACGCGTATAGATCTGCTCAATTTTCAGCAAATCATCTATTGGAAGATGTTCGTTGACCTGATGAATGGTGTTATTTCTCACACCGCATTCAATCACTTGGGTGTAATCATTAGCAAAAAATCGACCATCAGATGTACCGCCACTGGTACTTAATACAGGGTAACTTCCCGTTACAGCAAAAACCGCCTGCTCTACTTTTGCTAATAAGCAATGATTGGTTTGATGACTGGTATAAAATGGTTCACAGGGGCGCTGCCATTCAATAGCTACACAGTGTTGTAAATCAGCTAACACTAATTGAATTTCATTTTTAATGTCTGCACTTTTGTAGCCATGACTATAACGAATATTAAATGTCATTTCACACAATGCCGGCACCATATTATCGACTACGTTGGCAATATTAATTCCGGTGATTTGCAAACTCGTATGTGAACTTGGCTCGTCACGCTGCCAAGTTATGCTAGTTAAGCGTTTGACTATTTCTGCACTGAGGTGCGCAGCATTTAGGGTATTTTCTGGATAAGCAACATGCCCTGCTTTGCCGTTGATAATTAACCGTGCCGAAAGTGCCCCTCTGCGGCCATTTTTAATGGTATCACCCACCTGTAAATGACTGGTTGGTTCACCGATGATACATCCATCTAATTGCACTCTTTGTTGCGCTAAGCGCTGTGCGATTAACAGTGAGCCATATTCAGCTTCACCTTCTTCATCTGAGGTGATCAGCCAATAAAAAGTACCGTGTTTATTTGCAACATGGCTGATCAAAGAGCGACTAGCTGATAGCATTGCAGCAACGCCCCCTTTCATATCGGCAGCACCACGGCCATAGATGGCATCATCAATAATCGCCCCGGAAAAGGGCTCTGCACGCCACTTTCCATGCGTAGCTGGCACAACATCAATATGCCCTGAAAAAGCGTAGCTAGGTCCATCGCCAAAGCTAACTTTAGCTATCAAGTTAGTTACATTATTAAAGGTAAATTGCTCACAGTTAAAACCAAGTGAACTTAACTGCGTACTTAGCCAATCTATAGCGCCAGCTTGTAAAGGTGTGACTGACTTAAATTTGATCAGCGTTTGCAAGTCTTCAACCACGGTATTACTTTGGGTTGCTTGAGAACAGATGCGGGCATGGGCTGCGAAGGTCATAATAAATACCCCTAATTAATATAGAATATATTCATTACAACCTGCGATTATGACCGCTTAATGACTACCTTCTTCAATAAAGGCTTCTTGGCTAACTTTAGCTATGTCTTTGTCGTCCTTGGTGAGTTTTGTTTGTTGCCAACGACCACGAACAAACCACAAATATGAGACGACCGCTACCAGTACATTGGTTATAGCAAACGAGTACCAAATTCCTTGATCGCCAAGTGGCGTGTGTTTTGACAAAATATAGGCTGCAGGAAATTGCACCACACATTGAGAAAACAGCGCTAATAACATCGCATTGAGCATATTGCCCGATGCACGAAATGCAGCCACCACACATAGCTGCACACCAATACCGCCCCACGTTAAGCACATTATACGAATAAATTGCGCCCCCTTATTGATCACAGCTTGATCATCAGGGATAAAAAATGCCACTAAGTAAGGTGCAAATAGATAGGCTAGTACTCCAATCAAAGAGAGCCCACATAACCCCCAGAGCACCGCCAACTTGGTAATTTGCTCTGCCCGTTGTGGATTACCAGCGCCCATGTTTTGCCCAACGAGTGTAGATACGGCCATAGAAAGCCCCATTGCAGGGATCATTACCATTTGTAATATATTGGAGCCAACGCCATAAGAGGCAATGGTTTGAGTACCAAAACTAGCGACCAAGAAAGACATAATTATAAGACCAAACGCCCGCGCAGAAAGCTCAACAGAGCCCGGAGCACCTAAAAAAAACGCTTGTTTTATATAGCTATAATCTGGTGCGAAACTTGATAACTTAAGCTTAATTCCGTGACGGCCACGTAAAAAGATTACAATCCCTGCAATTGCAGCTAAACTTTGCGTCACTAAGGTTGCCAGTGCAGCCCCCATCACCCCTAAGCCTTCAAAACTGCCATAGCCGAAGATGAATAACGGATCGAGTAAAAAATTCAACAACACAGTTACTGTAACAATGATCAAAGGAACTTTAGTTTGCCCAATACCACGCATTAAGGCCTGAAACATGGCATAAATAAATACAAACACCACGCCTACAAACGACACATGCATAAATTTTAAAGCATCATTATAAACCGCATCTTCAACACCTAATAAATGTAAAAAGTAAGGTGATAATAAGTAACCTAGTATGCCTAATACTATCGCTGTTACCGTGACCATTAACACCGTTTGCGCGGCGACATGGTTCACCTTATCTTGTTGGCCGGCTCCCATATATTGCGCAGATAAAATAGCCCCAGCCATCGCAAGTCCGGAGCCAATAGCAATAACTAAAAATGTTACGGGCATACTAACCGACACAGCTGCAACTTGTGCAGCACCTAAGCGGCCGACCCAAAATGCATCCGTTAGTTGATAAGCTGATTGCAATATATTAATAAGAATAATAGGAATAGCAAGTTTTAACAGCGCTTTACTAATAGAGCCATTAAGAAAAAGTGCGTTAGTTTGATTCATAGTACCCCTTTGTCTATGGCTGCCTATTATAGCTTAAAATCATGAGTTATTGATGAACAAATACGCGTCAATACTTTTTAAGTACAACCGAGTAAAACTTTAATCTAAATCAAACTATTAAATAACACTGTTTTACAGCTTTATAAAGCTTGATCTAGAACATCTTTTTGTTTTGAGATTCATTGATAATAGCGTCAATTCAAAAAATAGAGTTCCCGGAGAACAGCATGAAAAAACAACTTAGCGCAGCGTTATTTACTTCACTTTTAATCGCTTCTCCTTTTGCCAGTGCAAACTTTAGCGTAAATGTAGGTGCTATAAGTGTTGACCCTGACAACAGTAGTTCAGCAATAAATGAAGCACCTACGCTTGGCTTAAAAGGCGGTGCTGATACACAGCTTGGTATAACCATTGATTATGCTTTTGATGACAACTGGGTGCTTGAACTGGTTGCAGCAACACCATTTGACCATAATGTTAATGGTACCGGTGGTTTAGCAGGTAACAAGATAGCAGATATCAAACAGTTACCCCCTACACTATTTGCCCAATATCACTTTTTCGATAGCAGCGATGCATTTCGTCCATTTGTTGGTGTAGGTATAAACTATACTGTATTTTTTGATGAGCAACCAACAGATGCACTCAAAGCAACATTAGGCACTAATGACGTAGAAGTTAAATTGGATGATTCATTCGGTTTTGCAGCGCAGGCTGGCTTTAACTATATGATGAATGAAAACTGGGGAGTCCATGCAATGGTTTCAGTGATCGATATTGAAAGCGATGCTGCGGTATACGCTGATGGAGTAAAAGCATTAACATCAACCGTGAAAATTGACCCCGTGGTTGCCATGTTAGGGATAAAATACGCTTTTTAAGTCGTTAACATAAAAGGCTCAGAGGCCTTTTATGTCAAACCCACCTTAGCTGGGAAGATTTGTTATTTTTTTCTGCTCTAACATTTCTTTCCAGTGCATTACCTCTGGTGGCAAAATTGGCGCAACGCCATCAAAGTTAGCGGCCTCTAACATTTCTTCTATGCTCACCACACCACGCTTACGTTTAAATACCCCTCTCACATACGCAATCGCATGTAGGCCGCGCGCTGAGTGAAATTTTTGCTCGATATAAAAGTATTTATGGTCCCAGCCAACCAAACGAGTACTAATCGTGTAACGCTGCATGGGCTTAATATCGCGAATATAGGTAATCGCCGTGGCGTTCACAATAGGAAACCAGCGCTTTTTCATAATTGTGCTGAGTAAACCAACACGCTCAGTCATCCAAGTGCGCGCTAAATCCATCATCGCCAAGTAACGGGAATTGGTCAGGTGCAAATTAATATCACAATCACTCGGTAGCGCTTTATATTCAATATCAACTGTGTCTAACAGTGATTGATAATCACGGTTGCGTTTGATTTTAAAAAACAATAGTAAAAGGCGAAAATATAAGTTCACAATAAAGGTCTTACCAGTTAACAATAAACTGAGTGTAGCATAGCGTATTGCATTGGAGAATATTCTGCTCTAATCTCACAGTTCATAATCATAAAAAAAGTAGCAATAATAATGAACAAAGTTATTTTCTCTTTTGGTTTTTTGCTAATACTGTGCTGCAAAAGCGCGTGGGCTGACTTTAACTACCCCGGCACAGGCACAATCAGTTACCCAACGGGGGCTGAAAAACCATTTGAATTTGGTTTTAATTGGCAACAAGCTGACGAACAATTTACCATCGGCAGCAAAACCTATGCAATGGCATTACCGGAATCTTATTCTATTGCAATAACCCTCGCTAAAGATGATCAACAAGTCTGGGTGCAAGAGTTTAATAATGGTTTTTTTGAAGGTTTTACTTGGCACATTGGTGAGCACACTATCAAGTTAGAAAAACGCCAGTTCAAAGAACCTGTAAAAGGAGATTATGTGATTAGCCTAGATAATAAAGACTACTTTTTCGCCCGCAATAACATCAGTATCGTTATTAAATTTAATCCTGAAGGTGACGGTATTGATAATATTGCCATTGATGGTGTTACCAAAGACATGGGCACCAAGCAGTAACCCATGTCTTAAATTTAACCGCGCAGTTAAACTTTTACCGTTTTGCGATTAATGCCATAGTCGCGAAGCTTATTCGCCACGGCAGTATGGCTTAAGCCTAACCGTTTAGCTAACTGCCGAGAACTTGGATAGGCAGGGTAAAGCTTACGTAATAATGTTGCCTCAAAGCGCTTTACGGCTTGATCTAACGACCCTTCAAAATCCGATTCCAAATAGCCTAAGTCATGAGTGAATGTAGGTAATTGTAAATGTTCAACCCGCAGCTCATTATCATCTAATAAAGAAACTGCCCGATAAATCGCATTCTCTAACTGGCGCACATTACCAGGCCACGGATACTCTTGCAGAAAAGACAAACACTCTGCTGATAGCTCAGGAATGGCATGACCATTTTGCTGAGCATATTTTTGAATGAAATGTTCAGCTAATGGGCCAACATCAGCTTTTCTATCTCGTAAAGGAGCGATCTCTAGAGTGAGTACATTGATACGATAATATAGATCTTCTCTAAATACGCCTTCTTGTACCATTGCTGGCAAATCCTTTTGTGTAGCAGCAATAATTCGCACATTTACTTTTACTTCGTTTTCATCGCCCACTTTACGAAAGGTACCGTCTTGTAAAAAGCGCAGTAACTTCGTTTGCAGTTGAGTAGACATTTCACCTACTTCGTCTAAAAATACGGTGCCGCCATCGGCTTGTTCAAGTACACCGCGTTTTGGGGCAGCATTTTCTTCATAACCTGCGTAACCAAACAACTCAGACTCAGCTACATCATCAGGCAAAGAGGCACACGATAAGGCAATAAAAGGCTTTACTGAACGGTTAGATGCATAATGGCAAGCACGTGCCAATAACTCTTTACCTGTACCTGTTTCACCAGTGATAAGAATAGGCGCTTCAAGCTGTGCCATTTTTCTCGCTTCACGCACGACTCGGCGCATTGCAGTACTAAAGTTATGGATTGTCGCAAAGCTTTCTTGTCCGTAGCGGCGAAACGCACTCACTTGCTGACCTAAACGACTTTGCGATTTGATATTGATCACCGCTCCGGCTAATACATCTCCGTCGTTTCCTTGAGGCACTGCGATCGGTAAAATATCAGCTATAAAGTCTTCCCCTGCCACTTCAACGCGGGTTGTTTGCCCTAATACTTCTTTACTCTCTAACCAACGCGTAAAGTTAAAACCTTTGAGCAAGTTATTAATATTTGAGCCAATAACTTCTTTCTCACTCAACTGTAAGTCTTTACACGCCGCATCATTGCAAAGTCTCACCCACCCTTTGGCGTCAATTGAAATAACCCCGTCAGGTAATGCCCGCAATAACGTATTAAGCTCATTATGCTCGCGCTCAGAAGGTAAAAATGCTGTGGTACGTACATCATGCACGCCATCAATTAACCGAATCGAAGGCATGATTTTTTGAAATTGCTCAAATTCTATTGGCGGAAAACTCACATACATACGACAGTTTACAGAATCGACTTCAATACCTTTAAGATCGACTTGATAGTTCACTAAAATATTGAGTATTTCTTGTGCAATACCAATACGATCTGCACAATGGATATCTAAACGCATTACACCCTCAAAAGAGAAAACCTATATGTCGCGAATAATACGCGAACTCCACTACTGAGGATAGTCTATTGTAAAGATTTTTGGACAAATGAAAAAACTATGCAATAAAAGCCTCAAATTGCTGCAAAGTAGCTATAGTTTAGTATGAATTATAAAAGAAATACTCAGATACTTGGCTAATATGATTTTGGCACAACACAAGTATAATGAAAATGTAGTATGTAATGTAACCATATTGATAATGAGGCCAATTTGAAAGTTAAAATACGCGTCCTTTTTCCTGCTCTATTGGCCTTAATTATCGTCGGCTGCAAGGTTGAAGAGCCTTATGATTCCGGTGATACACAAGCACAAAATAATGAAGCACTACAACGTGATGATTATTTAAAGCAAACCTTCAATGGTAAAATTACAATAGTTGATGAACAAGGCAATGGCGTTGCTGCATTAACCGTTAATTTTGCTGGTAAAACATACCAAACCGATGTGAATGGCAACATAAACTACTCCGCCATAATTATGGGTAATCATCGATTAATAATTGCTGATGACAATTATTTCCCTATCGCAGCGACTATTAGTGTTATTAATAATAACACGGCTCAACAGCTCACCTTGGTGCCTAAATCAAGCAATGCTGTCAGCTTACTTTTTGCTGGTGATACCATGTTTGCTCGTCGCTTTTTAGATCCTTCATTAGCAACTATGACAGCCGATATACCTGATGTCGAAGGCGCGCTGATCCGCCCAGCAACTGCCGCTGAAAATGCGCAAGCCTTAACGCAATTTGTTGCGCCTTTCTTTAAAGCCGCTGATTTCGCCTCGGTAAACTTAGAAACCCCCATAACCAGCACGCCTGAGTCAGTACACCCAACTAAAGAGTTTAGCTTTTTCTCATTACCAGAGACGCTTGAAGGGATAAAGGCGATCGGAATAGATTATGTTGCGCTAGGTAATAACCACGTTTACGACTTTTTAGAAGATGGCTTAGACGATACGTTAATTGAAGTAACCAGTGCTGGGATCGCACACAGTGGCGCAGGTAAAACGATAGCGAGTGCTTATCAACCTGAATATATGGATGTAGGTACTCTAAAGCTAGGGCTATTTTCAGCAACCTCGATTACTGGTAAAGAGCATCAGATTAGTTATGTTAGTGATGCAACTAAAGGGGGGGCTGCCGATTTAACAGAAACAGCATTAGTCGCTAATTACCTCAGCGAAGCTGCGAATAACAGTGATTATGTCATCGCCCAAATGCATGGCGGTGATGAATACACTTATGAACCAAGTGGGTACATAGAAGGTCGCTTTAATGCGCTATCCAAACAACAGACTAACTTATTAGTCGCGCATCACCCGCATATTGCTCAAGGGTTTGCAGTGTTTAATGACGTACCGGCTATTTTAGGACTAGGTAATTTTGTATTCGATCAAGATCGTTTAGAAACCTTACTTGGGGTTGCGGTGTTAGTGGATATAAACAAAGATGTCACCCCTATGACCTCGCGGGCATTTGCGTACCCTATTTATGTGGAAGGGTATCAACCTAAGTTTATCAATGGTTTTTTAAGTGATTATTTATCACGCCGCTTAGCTGAATTTTCTGATAACAATATTACTCTGATCCCACGTAACGGCTATGCTGATGTGCTATTTAGTAAAGATCAGGCTACAGTCACAGAACACAGTACAACCCTCACCCTCTCTGCTGGGCAAAGTATTATTGATTTACGTGACTTTGCGCCATCAACAAAAGCATTTTTATCTAAAATCGAAATCAGTGATGGCACGGCCAGTGATATCACCCTAGGGCGTGATTTAATGATTTTCGGTGACTTTGAAGATTGGGATAATGATGATGAGCAGTTAGAAGTAGTGCGTTGGGATCATAGTGGTGACAGTGTTACTCCCTGTATTAACAAAGCTCGTTCAGGACAACAAGGGCTATGCTCCTCGCGCAGCCAATTCGACAATACCCCATCATTGCTACCATTTAGACAAACCATTCGTGCTATGGAATTACCCAATGATGCCGGTTCCCTTGATGTATTTAAAGATTTCAGCTTATTTGGTTATAGCCATGCTGACAATGCAGGAAAACTGGATGTTAAACTCGTTTTTACCACCGCCGAAGATGGTCTCGAGTTTTCAACGCAACTTATTGACATTCAGCCTGCTGGAAGCCACGACTGGCACGCATTCAATTATGACTTTTCGCTACCATCCGATGAGCTCACTTTAGGCCCTAAACAATTACCAGCGCGAGGCATTAAAGTTACGTTTCGTCATTTTCCACCTAGTAGTGGTGAAGCCAGTTTAGCTTTAGATGATTTAGCCATGATCTCATGGCAGCAAAAAATAGCCTTAACTGAGGCTATGTGGCGTACAGAAAAACTCCATGGTTTTGATTTTTTACGTTTAAATTCAGTGTCTACTGCTACACTTAAGTTAACGTACAGTACTTATAATTAACCGTATTCTTTTTGGAGTGAACCGTGGCTTTTAAACAGCAGTTTTTTCTACTCAAGCGACAACGTACTTTTTGGTTAATTATTTGTCTATTTATCATTGTAATCCTTACAAATGCATTTTCATTATTTAATTCTGCAGATGCCTTTTTTTACAGCCGCTTAGCAAATTTGAGCCAAAGCCAGCAAAGTAATATTGTGATCATTGAAAGCGATCACCTCAGCACCGAGCACCATCAATTAGTGCAACAATTATTAAGCTACCAGCCCAAAGCTGTGTTGGTTTTTGCTAATGAACAATTAAATGCTAATACCGCCAATAGCACTAATCCCATTAAGGTCTTTTATCCTCACCCCAAGAATCGCTATTGTTTGCCGCCAATTAATGACTGGTCAGGCTATAACGTAGAATTAGCTCCGATGACAGACAGCCCATGCCAAGCTATTTGGCCTGCTGTATTCCCTCACATTGATAGCAATAACAATGTACTGCTTAATTTTGCCCTATCCCCTGCGGCGCTACCGAAGTTTTCTGCAACTCGGCTAATGACAATGGATCTGATGGCGAGTCAATTGCAAAACAAGATCATTATTCTCGGCCAACACAATGCTGGTTTAGGGGTAAAACTAAATGCTCCGAAACTACAGCACAGCACAAATTATTTGCTGTTAACAGCCTATATTGCAGACACGCTTGATAAACAAAACAGCGTATTTACCCTCACCTTATGGCAAAGTACATTGTTATTGTTGAGCATTGCTTTACTGATGCTATTTGCATTTCAAAAGTTATCGATTAGCTACAGTTTTGTGCTTACAGTTTTGGCTAGTATATGTTGGTTTGCATTAGGTTACGTTATGCTTGTATTCCAACAGTTATTCTTACCTGTCGGTCAAATGACCATTTTTACTTTCATCACCTTGTTATGGGTTATCCTAGTGAGAAAGCTAAACGAGGACAGCGAGCTCACTAGCATGATAGGTAATATTCAGCAAAAAATGGCTGGCCGTTATTTACCAAAGTCATTTATCGCTCAAAGCTCACCTTGGGATGCCATTATTCGTTTGGTCACACAACAACTAGCCTTAAATAAATCGATTTTTTTAGCACGAAAGGAAGGCGATCACCGACTTATAGAAATACGAGCTGTAAATTGCCAACTCAGTGATATTAAAGAATTGCGCCGTGATTATAAACGTGCCCCTTATTCTGATGCATTAAAAAAGTTTGGTGTAGTCCCCATTAACAGACCGTTTTTTACTGAGCTTAGCGAAGGCGAATTACAATATATTGTACCTTTAATGTATGCAGGTGACGTGCGAGGTTTCTGGGCAATGACGGTCATTCCTGATAACCAATTTAATCAACAGGCGTTTGAGCGTAATGTAAATGCTTTTGCCGGTCAGGTGGGTGAGCTGCTGTTCCACTACCGAATTTATGAAGCACAAAGTAATACCAGTGATAGCGCTATATCACAGCTACTGACATTAAAATTACAAGAGCCATTAAGCCAACAGGTCAAAACATCTATCGCTGAAATGGAACAGAAACTGACAACTTTAGAGCACGTGTTTAATAACATTCGCTCTGCGACCGTATTATTTAATTTATTTGGTCAAGTAGTGCAAATAAATCAATCTTTAGAAAAATTAGCTGCCATGCATCAGTTTTCTATTTTTGATATGACTGCACTAGATTTACTGTGTTTGGTTACCGATTTAGATACCGAAACAGCAAAAGGTAAACTGCGGTTTATCACCTTACAAAAAGGTGACATTTATGTACAAGCTCAGCTAGATGAAAAAACTTACATCCTCAATGTAAGAACCGTGGACTCAAGCCAAGTACAAAGTGCTTCAGGTGAGCCCTTCCAAGTATCAGGTATTCTATTTGAATTTATCGATATTGGATTTTTCATTGAGCACATGCCCAATAGTAAACAACTGTGTGATTCTTTATGTAAACAACAGCAATACTATGCTAGTAACTTGATGGAGCCATCTAACTAGTGGGCGACTTTATCTTACAGTTATTCCCATCAGGCGGTGGTTTAGGCCAATCAGTTATCACTACTGTATGGATAGGGATTGCCGTTGTATGTTTGCTGAATTTACGCTTTGGCTTCCCACTTACCGGCCTCGTGGTACCGGGTTATTTGGTCCCTTTACTCATCGTCAGTCCAACTTCGGCCGCAGTTATTTTAATTGAGGCTGTGGTGGTCTACGGGATAATGTTATTCACCGCTAAGTACTTAATGCAAAAACTCGGCTATGCAGAAATGTTTGGTCGCGATCGTTTTTTTGCCATTATTCTGATCAGTATTTTAGTACGCGTCATTATGGACACCTTATTTTGGCCTTTAATTGCTAATGTACTCAGCGGCTGGGATATAACCTTTGATTACTCATCGCAACTTTATTCTCTAGGCTTAGTGATCATTGCCCTGACCGCTAATGTAATGTGGAACGGTGGCTTCAAATATGGCATGAAAGTAACACTAGTACAGCTTCTTATTACCTTTTTACTTGTTCGCTTTGTATTGATGCCAATGACCAACTTTAGCATCGCCAATCTTGCGATTATGTATGAGGCGGTTGCGGCATCAATTATCGCGGCACCCAAGGCCTACATTATTTTAGTTATCACTGCTTTTATTGCGTCTCGCGCCAATATAAAGTATGGCTGGGAGTTTAATGGCATTATGCTTCCTGCGTTATTAGCGTTACAGCTAATGCAGCCAACAAAGTTACTCACCTCATTTGCAGAAACGGCGATTATTTTGATCATTGGCGCTGCATTATTAAATTTCACCCGACTACGTAATGCCAATATTGAGGGGGCGCGATTACTGCTATTCTTTTTCAACATCGGCTTTATATATAAGCTATTTTTAAATTACTTTGTAGTGCACTATTACCCTGAAATAAAAGTAACCGATACATTTGCATTCGGTTATATGTTATCGACTCTGCTCGCGCTAAAAATATACCAAAAAAGTGCCCTTGGATTAGTGATACGTGCCACCTTTCAAACCTCTATTGTTGGCGGCGCGCTGGCTATAGTGATCGGCTTTATTATTATGTTTATTCCATCACTGTTCGTCACAACAGACATTAAAGAACTACAAAGCACAGTAAAAGTCAGTGCGCTTGGCCAACAGATCAGTGAATATAAAAGTTACCTGTATACTAAAGATAAAGCGCAGATTGACATCAGTAGCTATCAAGCAAGCCAAGATAAAAATAATTTTAAGCAAGCAATTTACGAACTAAACAAAGCCCCTAACGAACTAGAAAACGTGCAACTAAACACACAACGTTTAGCAAAGCTCGACTTTCAATTGCAGTATGATGAACACTATATTTATATTCGTGATGCCCGGAAAACATCACAACGAGGGCTATTTATAATTGCTCGAAAGCCCGCTGCTGAATTTATAGTAACCGTACCATTTCCAACGTCTGAAAGTTTAGCCAGTGATTCTGCTGGCCTTATTTTTGCACATTTTAACAGCCGAGCTTTGGTATTTGGCACCAGCGCAACCCCCACCGCAGAGCTAACTCATAATAATGAGCAAAGCCCTTATTACTTAGCCTTTATTGAAGCGATGGGAGACGAACAGTTATTTCAAATACGTGAAGTCAATAACCGTACTAGCCGTTTATTAGCAAAAACCAGCTTAGGTGCCGCCAGCCAATATTGGATTTATAACCAATTACCAAGTTCCTTAAGTCAGCGTTTGCTCCAACAATTATTGGGTCACCAAGACACTTTTTTTGGTCAAGCAACTTCAAGCTCGTTACCCACGCCAACATTTGATGGACAACTCTTTGAAGCATTTTTAAACAGTGATAATTACACAACCCTGTTAGCAAATGTATCTCGGATGCAAAGTAATGATGAAAAAAATGCAGTTAACGAATCAGCGCAAAGTCTCAGTGAAGTTGTCACATTATTCTCACAACATATCACCGCCAAAGGCAGTGGTAGCTATCAACCATTGACTATAAATCAAGCCGCACTATGGGAATTTGAAATATTACACCCGTTATACCGCTTGAAAGCCATGATAACGGAACAAACCGTTGATCAGGACATCATAAACCAATTAAATCAAGTCAATGCAACAGCTAAACTGATGGGCTATGAACTCACATTATTGACTAACGCCCAAGGCCGTTTTTTACTCATCGCCCCCACTTTAAATGGGCCTGCTTTAGAGTATGGACAGGGTTTTTATATCATCAGCCTCAATAAATGTGTCCAACTTAATATTGAAGTTCCTCGGCCAATTTTTGAAAGCAATACCTTGAAGTTTGCCACTGAATTATTTATCAACAGTAATGCAGAGCACTTATTGATAGCCGGCGCTCACCCTTACGCACACCCAAAAGCGAATGTGCTATCGCCTAATAATGTTGATTCATTATTTAATGTGGTGCATCAAAGCTATTTGCGCTTTAGCCAAAACCAAAAAATTATGAACTTACAAATCCGCAGCCACAGTGCCCCATCTTGGATCAGACCCAGTGCGCTTGCCTTTGAGTTTACGCAATCAAATAGCGAACACCAGTCGTTGTTGCAAACACTGAATAATAGCTTGCAAAATTTAGCGGTTGATTACCAAGTTGTAAGCGGTCAAACCGCAACACGAGGACTGGAACTTGGCACTTCTGCACAATCTGGCTATCAACTATTTGCTCCCCATAGTGAATTAGCAACCTTGTGGCTTGCATCTGACTTTAAACAGCAATTTTCAGTGAATCAGCAAAGCCTATTACAGCGGTTGCTGGCTATTTCTGCCTTACCGACTATTAAGATGATAAATATCACCACATTATCTCCAGCCGATTGGCAAGATCTAAGTCCACAACAACGGAGCCATTTTACAAAAGCGATTGACCAATACGCCAGTTCGCGGCGCTTAACTGCTTTAGCGCAACTGTGCAAACCTTTCACTGGCTGTAAATTACAAACAATCATGTTTGAAGGACGCCAAGAGTATGCGCTAGCAATTCGACAACACGATAAGCTATTGGCGATTTTTAATCCGATCACCAATCGACTCACTGACCAGACCCGTTTTAACACTATGATGATTGAGGGCTCGTATGCAATTTATTAAGCGACTCTTAAAATTACTCATCTTACTTGCGCTCGTTTTTGGGGTAGGCTTTGCCATCTTTAGCTTTTACCTGTGGATAAAATCAGCTGAACCAATTACCAGCCGTTCAGATACAGAAACCCGCTCCAATGTTCAATGGTTAAGCACTGAAAAACCGTTGGTATTTTCATTCTCTCGTTCTAGAACGCATTCAATTCGCGTGTTATCAAACGCAATATTTTCTGAGCCAACGAGTTTAGATAAGCCGATTAACTACGCTATTGAATACACATTTTTAAACGAACAGAAGCAAGTTATCAGCAGCCATATCTATCATCATGCGTCCAAGTTAACACCGCCAGATAATAATGACCTGCAAATAAAGCAAATAATTGAAGATCGCCAAGCTTTACTAGTCTCTTCTGGTCAATCCTTTTATCTGAGTCAAGACCAATTAGACAAGGTGGCTAGCATATCATTAAAACTCATCACCGAAGACACACAAGTAATGGGTGTGGTGGTCAGGGTGCATGCTAAAACCTTAAACAATAGTGATGATAAATACAGTGCCTGGTTGAAATTACCACTAGAACGCAGGGAGCGTAGTAGCGCCTATCATAGCGTTGGGGTTAATGCCCTCTCCACTACCGAAATAAATAACGCAGTTACTTACTCTTGGCTAAAGCTGGCGCCACAAGGCATTCCGGGGATTGATTTCAAGGCCGACATTTTATATGAAACACTCCCATATAATGTGGTGACCTATGATTTCTCGCAGCAACAGCTCAATTTAAATGACTATTATACCGATGCGACATTATGTGCCAGCATAACGCTAGAGCAGCCTGATTCACTTGTTTTTAGCCTCAATACCGCGGGGGACATAAACCTTACTTGGTACGATTCGAGCCAATTTACTGCGCCTAAAAAAGTCAACTATAAAGAGACTGCACAGCCATTAACCTTTATAACAGCGCCTTTAGATAGCGGTTTAGTAACTATATGTAGTCGTGACCCACTATTAAGTAATTGGTCTTTTAATTCACACCTGCCGATGACCACAGCACAAGACGGTTATTATCAAATAACTGAATCATTAACCGCACGCTATACGATTGAAGCAAATAGCGATATTAATATTGACCTTAGATCCGCAAGCAGAGGGCACGCAAGCGTGATCGTATTTGACCAAGATAATCAGCCAATCGATACCTTTACTGTTGCCTATAACGATGAAATATCGGGCTATGACCGGGTTATTTTAGATTCCACGCAACGGGAAAAAGTCCCTAAAGCTAATCAGTTTTATTTACGTGTTAATGAACGCGCAAGCGCATTAGAAATCACGACAAAGCAACCATTACTCGTACGGGTTAAATCTCGAAGTAGTCAATTTAACTATCAGCGTACGCTATGTCATTCCGTGTGTTTAGACAATTTAGAGTTCCATGATATTGCAGCCTGGTATGAGCAACAAGCAGATAACCATTATGCCTTTATTGAGCAAGACAGTTATATCAATATTCGGGTGTTTCAAGAGCCGCCAGCGATCTTAATTGAAGATACCTTCTATCAATCTCGAGAGCTTTTTAAACAATTACCGATTTCCAATGTCGCTCTGGTTAATAGCCCTACAAAATACTTTGCACCAAGCACTGAGCCAACACCCTTTCATTTTGCGTTGTTAAGTAAAAAACAAACTAAAGCACAGTTAGTTCAAATGGCGGCCAGTGCCCCAAGTACCACTACTGCCAATGTGGTTTATCAGTTAAATGCGCACGCAGCCAAAGAAGTTGCATTAAAAGAGACTGATTTTGAACAATTGGCAAATATTGAAAATAGTGCGCAAAAGATATATCAAAACTGGCAAGGGCAACGTCCGTGGATAAAGCAACGATTATATAAGCTTACTGCCAACAAGCCGCTAAAATTAACGTATCCAACACTTCGTCCGCACAGTATTGTCTTAAAAACGTATAGCCATAATGCTAAGCAAAAAATTATTATCGATGTTACACAAAATGCTAAATATCACGGTGGTTTAACCCACGAATACAGTATTACTAATAAACGTTTGCAACTGCTTCCAAGCAACTTAAGTGAAGCGTTTTTAATTCACCCTAAAGATAGTCAATTATTTGCTTACCCTGCGGTGACTCAACAAATTAATGCCGATATTCGCGCATTAAATAATGTCACTTTTACCAGTAATAAAACGGTGTGGATTGCTATATTGGAAGAGTACAGCAATGAAGAAGTAAAAATAAGGTGGTGGAACGATGATGTGTTATAAATCACTACTCGCTGCTATTTTAGTATCGTTAACTGGTCAAACTCACGCCCAACAGATTTCCACTAGTGAGGCGTATACAAGCACAAAAAATCAACTTACTCAGTGGCTGCATGTACAAAAAAGTTTAGGGCAAAATAATGACTTAGTTTCATCTTTAACACTTAAAGATAAAACTAATTTACTTGTAGCCGGTGAAATACATTATCAGCCTAGCGGTCAACCTTGTATTGCCTATGCACCACACCGTTTTTATGACAAACACACGTATGATATTGCCATTACCCTATTAGGGGATTGTCAGGTTTTTTTGGCAAATACCGTACACAGAAATACAAACGCCCAAGATGGACAAAAAAGCGATCTTGGCAAACACCGCTACAGTGTGACAAATGCCTTTATTGAAAGCTATGCAAGTACTGTTGATAAGGTCATGATTTATCAAATACATGGCTTTGATGCAAAAAAGCGTCGCACGAAACAAGGCCGCAGCAGTGATGTTATTATTAGCCAAGGGAGTCGGCCTGCAACCGCTAAATTGCAATACATAAGCCAATGTTTAAAAGAAAAATTACAGTTAACCAGCCGCGTATATCCCTTAGAAGTCACCGAGCTTGGCGGTACAAAAAATATTTTAAACCAAATAGCACCAAAAAATAGTGAGTTTTTTCATATTGAGTTGAGTAGCACTGTGCGTACACAACTTATGCAACAGCCTAATTTAATGAGTCAGTTTAAAACATGCATTACGCTATAATTGCTTTTATTTTCAGTTTATTAGTTATGCTCAGCCCAACGAGTTCGGCCTCTAATGACAGCTTTTTAAGCTCACCTATTTGGCTTAATCTAACGCCGCAAGTTCAGTTGGCTGAAACTCAACAAGCTCGGTATTTTGAAGCACAACAAACACAATACCTTTGGTTAGCTAAAGGGCAATGGTTAGAACTTGATAGCAATACGTTTAATTCGTTTATTTTTAGTTCTGGAACCAGCCATCTGGCTCAACAAAGACTGAATCTTAACCGTGACTTTATCTGTGAACAAGCAAAGTGCCAATTACCCAGCGTATCCTATAACCGGATTTTAAAGATCACCAATCACCTTGATGAAGGCGCCACTCTAGCGGCAATGGTTGGTGAGACAAATCGCCATCGTGATAGCTTTCGCCGTGCAGTAAAATTACCAAGAGCAGCAACTCGCTTCCAATACGGTCAAAATGTTGAGCACTATTATCACTTTAAAGCTGGGGAGGCAGTAAAACTGTACTTCCCAAATGGTAAAAAATTAAAATTATCCGTTCGCAAAGACTTACTCAATAAAGATCGTAATGGCAAAGTTTATGCGTATGTTAATGATCAACCCGTTAGTATTATTAGCGTTATTGCAAGTCGCGCTAGCGAGTATAAAAGTTTGCAAGTAGGTCTTGCCAATACTGATTATTTAGCAATCGGCAAAGGTGAATACTTGACGATAAACAGTGAAACCGATGCTTATATCAAACTCGAGCAAAGCCACAGAGGAATTTACGATGATCAGGCAATGGACAAGCTACAAGAATCACTTTTTCAGCCGTATTGGGTCAATAATCTAGACGACACCCTAAAAACGATTTACCTGCAACGCGACTTGTCACAACTTGCCAGTTCAGCCTATCAACAAGGTGATTTACTTGCACAGCGTCGCTATCAAGATCTACTTTCGAGTATTTCATCCCGTGACTTCCTAACACCGGATACCCAAGGCAAGGTCACTATTAAAAGTCATTTTAAGCACTTTGATAGCTTAGCGAGCCTGCGTCTAGTCGATGATATAAGCTACCCTGTGTTATCAGAGGAGTATGCTCCCGTACACACTTTAGAGCAGCAACATCATTTTTCACTCACAACTAAGCAACGGGTTAGATCCACCCTCACCCTGCACGCGCGCAGCAATATTGATACACAATTGTTAGTCACCAGTGGTAACTTAGAGTGGCATTTAACTCTAGGTAAAAGCGAACACTTTGCCGCTTTTGAATTGCAGGTGCCTTTAACAAACACTGAGTTAACCATTCAAAACCTACAGCAACAACGCCAGCCTATCGAATATGCATTGCAAAGTGATCAATTGTTAGCATTACCAAATAATGAATTACTTTATGCCCAAGCAGGTACTTTAAAAGAAACCAGTTCAGTTATTGAGTCTCTTTTAAATCAGCAAGTTAATCAAATAGGTAATGAGTTTATTGATTCATTAGTGCCCTATAACCCGCAATATGACACCGAACAAGCAAATACAATAGATACGTTGCACTGGCAACATCAACTAGGTGAGGCTGAATACTTAATGGCTACAAAGCCGTTACAAGCGCTGCAAATAATAAAGACATTAGTAAATGTGACAGACACCGACATAGCGATTAAAGCATGGCAATTACGAATTAAAATACTCAACACGCAAGGACGTACGGCATTAGCAAAAAGCTATCACGAAGGACTTTATAAAAGCACTCAAAACCTCACGCTCAAACGCTATGCGGGTAATGCTCTGTTATTACAATATCAAGCATTAGAACAAGATTATAAGTTACAAGGTTTGTGCGCGAATGCATTACAACTACTGACACCATGTCGTGATATTCTGATCTCGCTTGCCATTAAACAACAAAAGAACCTACTCGCGTTGTGGCTAAGCCATGATTTACCTGCTACCACCACATTACAAAATAGCTTCGCCAAATTAAACTGGCGTCACTACAGCGAAACAACACAGCAACAGCCTGAGTATGAAGTTGAGCATGCAGGTATACAAACACTCGTCAGTCCAACAGGTAAGTTATCAGCGATAACTGTAAATACGACTCAACCTTTAACGTTTAAAGCACGCACTCAACCTTTAACAATTGCTCTTAGAGCACGTAGTAATAGCGTACAAAATGGTCAATATAAAGTAGCCTGGCTATTTGCTAAGCAAGCACAGCAGCAAACTCTACTGCCTATTTTTTCTGATGTCAGCTCAGCCAACAGTTTGCTCACTAATGCGCAGCCACTGTCTATTGCCAGTGACGCTGTGATCAGCTTAAAAGCGGGCGAGTCAGTTCGTTTATCCAGTGATCACCAAACTGTTATCAGTTACCGAGTACTCTCGCAGCCACTGGTATCGACTTACCATTATCAAAATATGGCTAGTCACTTTTATTGGCAAACTCCCTTTATGGCACTTCTATATGACGCTAATGTCAGTATGCAAGATTTATTAAATAACACCCTATTTAAACTAACGAATAAAACACTCACGCTTAATGAGTACACACAAGTATTAGCAAAAGTAAAAGAGCTAAGTTTATCAGGGCAACTTGAGTCACTATTTTCTCGAGTACAAAGTTATGGCGAATGGGTACCATTAGATGACTATCTTGATTTTGCGGGCACGCAACTTATTGCCATTGATGCACAAGCACAAACCAGCTACAGCGATCAATTAGTCAGCGCAAGTACCCAAGAAACCTACAAACAAGGACTAGTACTACGCCCTCACCATGATTTACACATAGATCTAAGCCAAACTCAGTCAAAACAAATTCGTTTAGTTTTTAATTTTTCTACAGCAGAGTTGTCACAAGGGAACGTTGCAAATGTGGCAATTAAGTTAGCGACAACAGAAAAAGTCTGGTCAGTTCAGCCAGGACAAACAAACACGTTTGGTTTTAATAAAACAGAGCTGACCGACAACCTGATCTCATTGCAGTGGCTTAATCCCTACTTATCACAAGTTGTCACACTCACTGCGCAAGAGTATCGCAATAATCGCTGGCATGACTTACCGCTGACTAATAACTTATTATTTTACACAGTCCTACCTGAGCAGCACCTAGTCGCGCAATTGCCAGCAGATCGACTAGTTAAACTTGAGCAAATGCTTGCAAGCTCAGAGGGTAATGGTTTTGAGCAACGTGTTGAGCGCAGTTTTTTTCACCCTGCGGGTAAAGTTGAGGTCAGCACAGATAAAATAAAATACGTCAGGTTATATACTTGGCAACTCAGCGACAGCAATCATAAGATTTCTAATTTTAAACCTGAGCAACCAATAAATGCTGCCGAAGTAACATACACATTAGCGCAACAGACCAGCACTTTGCAGCCTGAAGTTGCTCAATTTCATCCAGAAGATCTTAGCTGGCAAGCATTTATTAATTATGACCGTCGCGGTATTTTTGAATCCAGTGAGTCCACTGCCACACGGCACAGTGTTGATATTGGCGCACGGTTGCGTTTAACTGACGACGAAAACTGGTATCGCCTTGATCTCACTTATTCACTCAGCGAGCAAGACAATGAGCTTTTCTCTATTGACGCTTATCATTCATGGCAAGACCACGATACCCCTTGGTATGTAGACAGTGCATTACAAACAAGTTGGCAGCCAAGCCAAGCTAACGGCGATAGTCACTATGCTTTAAGTACCTATGTACAAGTTGGTCAAATCTGGCGGGTTGATGAAAGCCACCGACATCAATGGCAAGTAAGCCCATTTTATAGCTACAGCAGTGCTGATATAGAAGACTTTTTGTTTGACCCTAAACTCAATTCAGATATCTATAATTTTTACCGTGAAGATCATCCCTCAGGCTGGCGTGGTGAATACCAATATCGCTATCAACCTTGGGTTGATAGCTATTTCAACTTTCTTGCCGGTAGCATCTCAAATGCCGATTGGACAAGCCTTGATATGTTACGTTTTGGTGCATCTTGGAATCAATACTATCAAGGCCACATCTTCCAAGCTGGCATAACCAGTTATTATAAATTTGCTGACGAGGACCGGCCAATTAGTACGTGGCAATATATAACGAGTGTTGGTTGGCGAAAGCAAGTGCACCTTGGTGACTTCTCGCAAGGGTGGATCAAATTACGTTGGGATCAAGACTGGTTTAGAAATGACCATAATGTCAGCTTAGAGTTTTCTACCGGTAACTTAGCCGATACTGGTTTTGGTGTTTTCTCCCACGACGAAATAATTTTTGAGTCACTTCAACTCGATCACTTTTTAGAGCAGAATTAATATGGCAACCGTAAAAAAAGCAATTACCCAAAGCAAGCTGAAAAGCCGCTTAGAGCATTTATTGTTTGCTGACATTGCCAACTTTTGGCTCGATCTCTATCGTCAAAAATATCGTCAGTTAGTGGATGATTTAGCACAATGGGAACTACTGCAAAATATTCCTGAAGATGAAGACCAAGATACCTGGTTATTGGGCCAAGCAATCGCATTTTTACGCCATCAAGTAGAAAATAAACAGCACAGTTTACAGCAGCTAGATGCTGGTTATCAGCTATTTATTGAAAGGCTCAGCCATGCTGAAATAAGCGCAGAGCGTGAATTTCACATTTTAGATTACGCTCAGCAACTCGGTGCCACACCAGAGCAATTACACCAAGACAAACTGGCCTTCAATCGCTGGTTTGACGAAGGAGCGGTGATCAACCGCTACCAAGATGTGGTTGCTGATATTGAACAAACACTTAAATTTTTAATTGGTAAACTGGGGGATTTAAGTAATCGTTATTTAACAAAATCAACGCAAGATATCGCAAAAGCATGGCAAACGCTAAATTTAGAAAGCTTCTTTTTACAGTTATTAACAAAAACAGATAACGAGCATGTACGCAATGCTTTATATCGCGCCCTCGCTAACCAAGTTCAATTGATCCATAACCACAATAGCGATCCTGAGCTAAGTGCCAATTTGATTGAAACCTTAGTATTGGCGTTAGAAGATACCAGTACGCCCCATTTAGCTCGTTTAGATATATTAGAAATTTTGATCCACCAGCGGCCAACTTATATTCGTGCCTTTATGCAACAGTTAATTTCTCAAGATGATAACTGCCAACTCGACGAGCAACAGCGATTATTTATATTAGCAGCCCTGCCGAAAATATTAATTAGTCAAACCAAGCTCACACAACTGTGTGAACGCTTATTAATGGAGCTGGCCGAACACCGATTTCCACGGGTACGTCAAAGTGTCATAGAACAAGCCAACCACTTTTCATTAAACTTTTTACAGCAACTTCTTACTACTAGGTTACAAGTTGAAACGGTCGATGCTGTGCGTTTTACATTAGTAAAACAACTCAGTAGCCCTCGCTTAAACAGTGATCACTTTGCATTTGATTTATGGTGGCAACTACTCAAAGGTAATGAGAGTATCGCGATCAAACGCTTAGCATTAGAGCTCACCGCGCGTATGATGCTCAATCAGCAATTAGAGACTACTGAACCCGATACTGTATTTACAACCTACATTAACTGCCTCAATGAACGATTAAGCTGCGAGCCAGAGCTTGCTATTCGTCGATTTATCAGCCGTACCAGAGAGCAGCTTGTTGCATTTCAACATCAAAATAAAATGGCACAGTTAGAACAAACACTGCCAAATACAGCCACTTTATCGCAGTTTGATGATGACATAGATGAAGAATTATTAGGTCGTTTATTAAGCCGAAAAGCCCAGCAAAGTGAAGGCTATAATGTAAGTAAAGATAAACAAACTTGGCGGATCCGCAGCGGTTATCGCTTTGCCTTTCGTGCTTGGCGCTTTATTCATGAATGGCGCAACCCTAGCACTGACAAACGCCAAAGCTTTAATCATAGTACAGCACGTAAACCCTCCGCTTTTATGCACGTTCCTAGTTGTACCGTCGCAGAGATCAGTGCCACAAACGTGCCAGGCGAGCCATTATTTGATACAGATGAATATTCAGCACGTCCGCATTTGCCTTTACCTGATTTTTTACTTAGCGCACTAAGCCAAGACAATTTAAAGCAGCCAGCAAAAACCTATACACCCGATGGTATTTTACTAGTCACGCCACCAAAATCATTACTCCAACGCATTAAAACGTATTGTTGGTTAACGATTAATCTTGATAGTTTAGATGCTATGCGAAAAGGCAACGAGATTGAGCAAAACAATTACCTCAACACACTAAAAAAACACGGCTTTAATTTTCAGTTTAAAGCCTATGGCGAGCAACTTGGGTGTTCTTTCGCCATCGAGCCTGGTATCAATAAATTGTTTAACAAGCTGAATGTTTCTCCTTTATTGGTCAGTATTTGGTTGAATTTTAAAGAGTACCTTTACTCCATCTATCAAAATAGTATCGGTCAGCTGATCTTCTTTGTGGTCGGCTTTATGCTTTACTTTTGGGGGCGCCACATTCGCGTCAGTCGCCGTATTAAGGCTGATCGTCGAGCAATTCCAGTTAGTATTGGTGGTTGGGGCACACGAGGAAAGTCAGGTACTGAACGATTAAAAGCCGCTTTGTTCAGCAGTCTTGCACTTAAGGTCATCACAAAAACAACTGGCTGCGAAGCCACTCTAATTTACGCACGCTCTAATGGCGAACAATTTGAAGTACCACTATTTAGGCCATTTGATAAAGCCAGTATTTGGGAGCAAAGTGATGTCCTGCACTTTGCTAAAAACGTAAAAGCGGATGTATTTCTTTGGGAGTGTATGGGGCTGACACCACGCTACGTAAAAATACTCAGGCAATGGATGCAAGATAATTTCTCAACGATTACCAACGCTTACCCTGATCATGAAGATATTTTAGGGCCTACAGGCTTTAATGTCGCAAAAGAAATGGCTAATTTTATTGCGCCAAACAGTCTGGTTTTTACCAGCGAACAAACTATGTTTCCTATTTTGGACAAAGATGCGTTACAAAAAAACAGCACATTAATTCAATCACACTGGGGCGAAGGATATCAAATAACCCCTGATATTAAAGCACTTTACCCATATGAGGAGCACCCAGATAATATTGCGCTAGTCTGTAAAATGGCAGCCCAAATCGGCTTAAGTAAAGACTTTGTATTTAAAGAAACAGCACAGCGCATTGTGCCTGACATTGGTGTTTTACAACATTTTAGCCCTGCCCCATTCGCAGAGTTCAAGATGTCTTTTGTCAATAGTATGTCAGCCAATGAACGCTTAGCTACCATTGAGAACTGGCGACGATTAGATTTATTCAGCCTCAGCAATGATCCAAATAAACAAACAATTGCTTTGATCAACAACCGCAATGACCGAGTTGCTCGCTCAAAAGTATTTGCTCACATTCTCGCTGAGGATTTACCATTTGATAAGATGGTAGTGATTGGTACTAATGTGGATGGTTTCTACAGCTACTACTTACAAGCTTTTCGTGAACGTTACCTGCGCATTATTACTAATAATGACTTACAAGAACTCGAATTATTGTGCACGCAGTTACACTGTATTAAAACTGAGGACGCACTAAGCAAAATTATCAGCGCCGCATTGGGCAACCACTACACTGCGAATGAATTCACAGGTTTAGTGAGTACAAAGCAGTTTACTGACTGGTTAAGTAAACATGCTAAAACACTAAATAAGCAGCAACAAGCAAGTTTACTAGATGTATTCAACCACTATATTAGTTACCAACAAATAAAGCCTTTATTGGACGATCTACAGAAACATCAACATCAACATCAGCTTGAAAAATTATTATTAGAATTAGTAAAAAGCAAATGCGTATTGATCAGTAACCCTAAAGTTACCCCAAATCAGTTAACCCTCAAGTTGGCATCACTTGCGAGACCACACAGCCATCAAATCGTTATTGGTATGCAAAATATAAAAGGAGCCGGTTTAGGGTATGTGTATAGTTGGCAACAATGGCAAAAGATCCACGATAGTGTTAGCACTTTATTAGATAACGCCTGTTCAGCAACGCAATTTAAGAAAACCTTAACACGCCTATCATTGATCAACAGCTTTAGTCATCTCGAATATACTTATTTAAGCAATGCATTATTAGCGATTAAAAAAGTACATCATGCTCAAAATGAGTATAGTCAGGCGGAATTGGTACATATTAGTGAACGTTTAAATAAACATCAGCGGTATGAAAGTAACCCAGCCGATGACAAACAGCAAGGCCCATTAACCCGGTTTGCCATCCAAGTCGCGGAGTCTTTCTTAGACGCAGGTGCCGCAGTTAAGCGTAAAAAAATTGCTAACCAAGTTTATAAAGATATCGCAACGCAACGTATTACTCTTGAAAAGGCCATTACCGTTTTAGCCAAGTTAAATCGTAACCAAAAGCCAGGGTGGCTAACATTTTCACAAAAAAGTGATCATTAACCCTATTCACGCCTAAAACCTGCAAAGTCTTAATTACTAGGCTTTGCAGCCTCTCTCAAACGAACGTACTACACCAAAAACGACGGTAATCACTTCAACAAAATAAAATGAAATTATTTAAAAAATAATTAAATAACTAAGTTGCTGTTTATCAATAAATTGTTTTTAAAATAAGAACAAACACCATGATTATTGCAAAAACCACCATGTTCAACATTTGACCGAAAAGAAAAAAATACAGTACAATAGTACCATAAATTGTTAAATTAAATGTTAACAAAAGAAATTCAAACCTTTTGGTAGGAGAAACAAATGAAAAAATCATTCTTTAAGCTTGCAACATTACCTTTAATAATTGCTTCAGGCTTTGCAGCAGCATCAACAAATTTAGTTACTAATGGTTCTTTTGAAAATACTGCAACAATTTCTGGACAATGGAGTTTATTAAATAACCTCCCAGGTTGGCAGCGTTCAAACAATGCTAAATTTGAAATCCAAACCAATCGGCTTGGTCTGATCACTGCCCAAGAAGGAGTTCAGTATTTAGAGTTGGACTCAACAGCCAATTATAATGTGATGCAAACATTAGATACTGAAGCCGATCATAACTATGAAATAAGCTTTTATTACTCTGCACGCGTAAGTGGTAATACAACCACCAACAAAGCTGAAGTTTATTGGGATGGCGAGTTATTAGATACCTTAAATTCTACAACACGCGGTTGGCAAAAATTTACCTACACGGTAAAATCCAGCTCGTCGGCAACTGAGCTTAAGTTTGCTGGTGCTGGCAAGTCAGATAGTTTAGGTGCCTTAATTGATAATGTTCAAGTGACTGCCAAATGTGCATCTGGCTTATATGGCATTAATAACTTTGGCTCAAATGAAGATGGCTTTGTTTATCACTTTGATACACAAACAAATACTTATTCAACGGTTGCGGGTTTAACTAATACGGCATCGAATATTGCATCTCATGATGGTGTTTTATATTTTATGGAGCAGCTAGATAGTACTACGAAAGAGTCACAAATTCTTTCTCTTGATCTTGCAACAAATGAGCAAGCGCTAGTTACATCAGCAACGTCTTACCCAATTTACCGTTCTGTAATGAGCGCTGATGGCACCACATTACGTGCAACGAGTAAAACGTACATGTATGATTTTGACCTTACTACAGGTGATAAAACTGTACTTGGTAAACTGAGCTTCCCTGGTGACTCATTTGCCGATGGTGACATTGCATACTCAGCTGATAACAACATACTTTATGTGCTTACTGGTAAAGCACTTTATACACTTGACCAAGGCTCTATGGAGTTATCATTAGTTGGCGAGCATAATGTGGCTCAAGCATCAGGGATTGCAATTGCTGCTGATGGTACTATTTATGTATCAGGACGTGTAAAAGGCGAGAACGCAAAAATCTATATGCTCGATCAGAATACAGCTGCGGCAACATTCGTAATGGATGGCCCTTCACATGTTAATGATTTAACGTTTGTTGATAGTAACTACTGCCACTAAGCAAAAAACGTCTTAAAGGTTACCAAAAGCCGAGTAAATTATTACTCGGCTTTTTCGTAGTTAAAATAGACTAGCTGAACTGGATTAGTTTTGCGGATAAGCTGTCCATTCTCCGCCATCAAGTTGAATATATGGGCGCTTATTTATATACATCATAATGGTGTCTTGGTTTTCAGCAACTTTAGGTGCAACAGGTAAGTTCTCTAATAGTGCGCGAATAGAGCCCGCCCCTGAAAAAACATCATTACGCAGTGCTCGGCTTACTAACTCTGACAACGCGAAGTAACTTGTAGGGTCAGACACTTCAATTAATCCTGAATGTTTTACATTTGCACCAATAAACTTCACCGCCGTTGGTACTGATACAATTCTTGGACTCGGTATTTCACGCAAACCTGAAAACTGCACCTTATCGCCAGTAAGCGCGGCGCCATGCTCAGGTACAACCATCAGCAATGTATTACGGCCCTGCTTTTCTAGCTGCGCAATAAACTGGCCAATATCAGAGAATAACTGCTGCTGCCTACGAGGGTAGCTTTCAATACTGCTCATTCGCCTTTGCCCAGCCACTTGATTGCCGTCATGTAAACTAATGGTATTGTAATACAGCGCTCGCGGAGTATTACTTTGTGGTTGCGATTTTAGCCAATTAGCAAGTACATCTTGATCTGAATAGATGGGTTTATCATCAAAGCCATACTGTGCCGGTGAATAATTAGTAAAGTCCAATGTTGGCACTTTAATACCACCATAGGTACTGATCAATCCTTTAAAATCATCAAAGTGACCATCATGATTCATTGCAACCTGTGTGTTATAGCCTAACTTTTCCAAGTTACTAAATAAGTGGCACTGCTGCGCGGCAGGTTTAAATAACTGCTGCTGACTAGTTTGTCCGCAACTGGCTCTTAGCAACCTTATTGCTGCAGGACCACTGTATGATGTGGCTGAATTAAAATCGCTAAACAAAATATCAAAATCAGCAAATAATTCATTTACATCAACACCAATCGCCTCTAAATCAGCATTCGCAATAGAGCACACATTCAGAATTAAAACATCAAATGATTCACCAGTTATAGCTGCTGGGAAATTGCTCGTTAGCAAACTTTGCTGTTGATAAAAACGCTGTAATTGTTGATCCGGTGTTTGCTGAGTATTCACTACATCAACTTGTGTGTTTGTTACTGCACTTTCACGACTATTTCTCACAACGGGTGCAGACTCTAAAGGCAGTTGCACTGAAGTACTCAGCCAATAAACGTAGCCAAAACCTAACAATGAAAAACTGGTATAACGCAGCCATTTTGCTGTATACCAATAAAAAATAGCCGCAACAAAAATACCAAGTAGTAAATCAACATTGACCACTCTTGAACTGATCTCTAAAAAGTAACCAATACTAAAATCTTGTACATTAGCGGCCTGTTTCGTTAACCGTGAAATAGGTGGTAACCACGAGTCATAGTAAAGCAGTACAACTGCAGCCACCACCGCAATTACATGTTTGCTACGTTGTACTAATGGCTTGCTAAATGACAAGGCTAAAAAGCTAAATAAAGCGAGATTTTCCAAAAAATGAAATGAAATATCACCACGAATAAACAACACAAATTTTAATAGAAAATATAAATTCCAAACCCCTAAACCGGTGAGCTTCACTTACTGTCCTTTTTTACTTTTTTCGGTGAATAAGGTATTAACACAACATGACGAAATGTCAGTTTTCGATAGTACCTTACAAGATAAACAAACATTCCCTTGCCAACCTGACTTAACACGATCCCCAATAATAACGCTAAAATGAATGTGATAAAAAACTGGTCTAAATTCATGAGCTCTTATCCTTTAAGGTCATTGGGTATTTAGTTGCAAATGGCCGAATCACTTTTTTGAATTCAGGTATGGCGGTATTTAAAGTGGCAATATCAGCCGACTTAGGATCAAAAATATAGCTCACATTTTCTTTTAATTGCATTGTGTAATCAGGTATTTCTGCGTCCGTATAATGACGTTTTAAACGGCGACATTCTTGCTGAATAAAAAAGTGATCAGCAAGTACACTTTTTGACTCAAAAAAATCCGAGATTTGTAGCTTGAATAAGTGTTTAATTGCATTTTCAACGTCATGTTCACGACACGCATGTAAATACAAAAATACCTGATTACCCACAGTACTAAAAATGTCGCCTTCACGCTTAACATGAAACAATTGCAACGGGTGTATTGCCTCTATACGCGGTAACAGCTGTAATACTACCAGCACCCCACTAACCCCAAGGTTAACGGCTGAATTGCTATAACTGACCACTTGATCAGCAAATTGCATAAAGGGTAGAAACCCTTTCGCCTGCGCACTTTCGCTATACTGCAGTACATGCTCAATAGAGTGCGGTAAAGGTCGCGAGAAATGAAATCCTTGAATAGATTGAATTTGTGACAGCAATCGCGATGGCTCTGAGAAACTATACAGAATAAGGTTCACCCCTAGGGTTAAAAATAAGCACTCATCTTGATGGCGAATAATGCCATCAACATTTTGGATAACCAATTTCAGCTTTTTGCCACAGTGTTTTCTAAGTGTAAAGCATTGCCTTGCCAATGCAGCAAGGTCTGTATAACGAGTAACAGAAAACACCAACGTAGCTGCTTTCATTTGGCTAGCTTGCTGGTAAAGGGCATCGTTATCACTGGTCACATGGTAGTAATGAGGTAATTTAGTGCCCTCTGGCACAACACTTTTCACCAGCCAAACATCATTTTCATCAAAATCTTGATTTAATCCATCGCTTTGCATTTCATCAAAGTGACCGCGAGTAACGCGGTAACCATCGACAATGTCTAAATACACTGTTTCTTGCGCTATGACACCTTCATTATGGCGCCAATAGTCATATTCTAATGTCAGTAAGGAGGCGTCATTACTAACATATAAAATACCATCCAATAATCTACTGTGCTTTTGAATTTCTTTACGCATATGAACAATATCAGAACCAGTAATTATAAAAACCACGGTTAACTGGTAAGTAGTAGCTAATTTACTGTAGAGTGCAAGTTTATCATGCAGTTGAGTTGTTGAATCATGAGTAATTAATGTTGCATTAAAGTGTATCAAGACAAGGCTATTTTTTAATTCTTTATATGCCTTTAACTCATTGATGATAGAGCGGTTAAATGTACTGACTTGATTAACAATTGGATCAGAGTTAAAAGAAAACGGGTGTACTTTACCCTGTTCATAAAGTGCATTTAAATGTGCTGATTGCGCAGATTCAAAAAATAAATCAATCTGCTCCGAAAGGATAAAAACATCTCCAGTCATATCAGGTAATAACTGTAATGCTAACTCAACTACTTGATTCTCTAAAGGCGCTAATAGCGTATAATTAGCGCTATCCTTTAAATACACTAAAGCTGAATTTAGCCCTTCAATTTTGAAGTTAGGCACGAATATTATCCTATAAAAAATACTTTACGACTAGTTTTGTGCTTGGGTATGTATATAATGTACCCCAAATTACCTTGTTAGAAAATAAGTTAGTCAAATTATGTTATTAGGGGTATTAAAATGACTCATGTTGTGAAAAATTCAACTATCCTTACGCAATATGATATTACTAACTTATTGCGACGTTTTGGTGGTAAAAACCAACAGTATGTTGAAATTGTTGATGTGCAGAAAAACTTACAGACAATTAATAAATACCCTTTAATCAAAGATGTTTCATCATCGGTACATACACACGCATTATCGCAGGGTCGAACTAAAAGTAACTAGCCAAAAATGAGAAAGATTTACCTTAAAGGAATAAAAGGTGGAACGGGTGCAACTGCAATTGTTGCGAATCTCGCCTGCGCACTGAAAAAATCCAATACTAACGTGATTGTGCTCGATCTTGATCCCAAAAATGACCTTGGCTTGCATTTAGGCTTAAGCTGGGAGCACAACACTGGCTGGAGTAACTACAATTCATTGAACGCTGCATTAGCTGAATTTCACTGCGACAGTGACGGCGTCATTTTTTTACCCTTTGGTAGTGAGCCAAGTCGTCTTAATGAATTGCAAACTGTGATCCGTGATTGTGAACAATTGAAAGTTGATGACAACAGCTGGCTATTACTTGATTGCCCAGCCCATCTGGATTTAGACCACTTCAATTTATGCGCAGATGATATCTTTTTAGAGGTCGTTAATTGTGATGCTACTTGCCACAGTTTTATTTATAAGCGCTTACTGAAGCTCAATCAACAAACAAATCACTGGCAACATTACTTTTTAGTGAATCGTTATAACTCAGCGTCAGAGCTAGAATTTGATCTATTACAGCTATGGCAATCAGAAGTGCCATTATTAGCTCCTCTGTATATCAATAAAGATGAAGTCATTAGTGAGTCTACTGCATTTAGAAATGTCGCAGTCAATTGCGCCCCTTACAGTGTAGCCAATGATGATTTTGAAACGTTAGCAGGCTGGCTGGTCAGCCGAGCGACTCACAATGACTAAACCCAGCCGCGCAAGTGTAACACAAAAGAGTATGTCACTCTTTTTAAGTATTTTTTTCACTAAAAAAATAGTGAGATTTCTTTTTTTCAAATTCCATAGTTACTTTAACCAACATAAAGTAAGTGCATTAGCAGCGTTTTTACTGCCATTTTTGTTGTTACTGCTGAGTATTTTTATCAAGCTAGATAACAATAATAAACGTCGCTTAAAAGCAAAGCTTGCTTACCTGTACCCTCACGTAAGTAAACCAATTGTCACCCCAGCCAACAGCATTCGTATTTTTTTACAAAGTCTGTATTTGCTTTTATTCAACGTCTCTGTCAAAAAAAATGCGCCTAAAAATCGCATACGCTCCCACTATAGCGCTAAATTCTTTCAAAAATCAGCTCGATTTATTCGCTACTTAGATACTAAGCTTGTTCGAAGTTGCAAACGGCTGTGGCTACTAGGTAGTAGTAAATCAACAACTCAATCATACCAAAAAATTGCAAGCGCCAAGCTTTGGCGTAACCGGTTCTTACACTTCATGTTTTATGGTTTGCTGGCGCTAGCTGTCGTTATTTTTGTTACTGTGCCATTTAGCCTTGAAGCACAAGCCATTTTCATCAGTTTAATTTTACTTGTTTCCTATTCACTCAGGCGTGTGAAAGGGCAAATGGCAACCATTGCCATGATCACCTTAGCGGTAACAAGCTCAACACGTTATTTATGGTGGCGTTATACCGATACTTTAAACTGGCACGATCCGCTAGCTCTTACTTTAGGGATTGGTTTATTGCTCGCTGAAAGTTATGCCTGGTTGGTGCTTATTCTCGGCTTTTTTCAAACCATTAATCCATTACACAGAAAACCAATTCCATTGCATAAAGATACCGCTTTATGGCCAACGGTTGATGTCTACATTCCAACCTACAATGAGCCACTAAATGTTGTAAGACCCACTGCAATCGCAGCACAAAGTATCGACTGGCCTGCAGACAAGCTTAATATTTATATCCTCGATGATGGGAAACGTCCTGAATTTAAAGAGTTTGCTGATGAGATTGGAGTTGGTTATCTTGACCGTCCAGATCACAAACATGCCAAAGCAGGTAATATGAATCATGCAATGAAGCATACTAGTGGAGAGTACATTGCTATTTTTGATTGTGATCACATTCCTGCCCGCTCATTTTTGCAGATGACAATGGGACAATTCATCAACGATAGTAAAGTATGTTTAGTACAAACACCGCATCACTTTTTTTCAGCAGACCCCTTTGAGCGAAATCTGAATAATCATCGCCAAATACCAAACGAAAACATGTTGTTTTATGGATTGATCCAAGATGGTAATGACATGTGGGATGCAACATTTTTCTGTGGTTCATGTGCTGTTTTAAAGCGCCAAGCATTAGAAGAAATAGGAGGGTTTGCAGTAGAAACCGTTACCGAGGATGCACATACAGCGCTGCGTATGCAACGAGCAGGTTATAAAACAACCTATATCAATATTCCTCAAGCTGCCGGCCTTGCAACAGACAGTTTATCAGCCCATATTGGTCAACGTATTCGTTGGGCTCGCGGTATGGCGCAAATTTTCCGGCTCGACAACCCTTTATTGGGCAAGGGCTTAAATATTGGCCAAAGGTTGTGTTATATCAATGCGATGTTGCACTTCTTATCCGGTATTCCGCGTATAGTATTTTTAACCGCACCACTGGCGCTGATTTATTTCAACGCTTATATTATCTACGCCCCTTTTATCGCGATCTTTTTATATATAGTGCCGACATTGTTGCAAGTAAAAATAACCAATTCGCGCATCCAAGGAAAATACCGCTACTCTTATTGGGGAGAAGTCTATGAGTCCGTACTGGCTTGGTATATCTTAAAACCAACCACTGTCGCGCTATTCAATCCCAATAAAGGCAAGTTTAATGTTACCGAAAAAGGCGGTTTTAATGACAAAGCCCGCTACGATTGGCTAATTTCTAAACCTTATATTATTTTGCTCGCGTTTAATGTAATTGGCATGTGTTATGGCGTTTTTCGGTTGTTTTTCGGCGATACTTCACAAATAGGCGTGTTATTGATCAGTATGTTATGGGCCAGTTATAACACCATGATTCTAGGTGCAGCCGTTGCGGTTGCCGCAGAAGCAAAGCAAGTGCGCAGCTCACACCGGATAAAAGCCAACTTCCCCGCTGCTATTCGACTTAGCAACGGCCGAACGATGAAAGTTAAAATTACCGACTATTCTGATAATGGGGTGGGTATTGAGACAGCGCATGAGCATATGTGCAAAACCAATGACAAAATTGAACTATTAATGAGCCGGGGGAAAAAACAATTTTCTTTTCCTACTTATATATGTAACACCCGCGATAAACAAATTGGCTTAACGCTACGGGATCTAAATTTAGAAAAACAAAAAGCATTTATCCAATGCACCTTTTCGCGTGCGGATGCATGGCTTGACTGGCAAGATAATTTTAAACATGACAAGCCTTCATACAGTTTTAAGAAAGTATTTACAACTAGCATTCGTGGCTTTAATAATTTGATTTTCCATGCTCCGAATCAGCTAAAACCATTAATTAATTTTATAACACGTGCAATGACGCAACTCGCATCGTTATTACCAATAAATCCGAAAAAAGTATTTTAACCATCATGATTAAATCGACCTTTAAACTCTGTTTCATACTGTTTTCAATTTGCTTTGCAAGCAGTGTTTTATCAGCCCAACCACTGGCAGATAAAACTATTTTTAATAATGGCTATCCTGAGCATGCGCAAGTAGAAACACTCACCTTGAGCTTTAAGCGTTTAGGCGTAAGCCAATATAAGCTTGATGGGGTAAATAATAACACGCGCGTTGACTTTACGAATCGCTTAGATAAATTAAGCAAGCAACTGCAGTTAAACTTTTCTTTTAGCCATTCTCCAGCGCTACTGAGCCAAGTATCTCATCTAAAAGTTTATTTTAACGAAAACCTAATTTCTGTCTTGCCTATCAAGGATCAAGTAACACCTGTCAACCAAGTGGCTAACCATAGCATTGAGCTCAATCCGAAACTGATCAAAGATTTTAATCAAGTGCGCTTTGAATTAGTCGGCTATTATGATTTGATTTGCCAAGATGATTTTAGCAAGACTATTTGGGCCGAGTTAAGTAAAACAAGTTCGATCACATTACAGCAACAAGCATTAGCGCTTGAAAGCCTGTTAGAATATTTTCCTGCTCCGTTTTATGATGAGCGTGATTACACCCAACTTAACTTACCATTTATTTTTGCATCGCAACCAGATGAGAGCACCCTAGAAGCTGCAGCTACTCTATCAAGCTGGTTTGGCGCACAAGCTGATTGGCGAAAAGCAAATTTCCCTGTGTTATTTAATCATACCCCAACACAACACAGTGTTGTATTTGCTACCAACGATGATAAACCTGATTTTTTGCTGGATTACCCTGACGTAACTAAACCGACAGTGGAGATCATCTCTAGTCCCACGCAGCGCTACGCTAAAGTGCTATTAATTTTAGGGAAAAATACCGCACAATTAAAAGAAGCTGTGGTTGGTTTGCTATTTGGTCATAAGGTGATGACAGGCCGAACTGCAAGTATAGATGCAATTAATAACTTACCGTTACGTAAAGCTTATGATGCACCTCGCTGGGTTAGATCCGATCGTGCAGTCTCGTTTGATGAATTCATAGAATACCCAAATCAATTACAATCACAGGGCTTATACGGGCAACCTATCAACCTTGATTTACGCTTTGCGCCTGATTTATTTACATGGCGCCAACAAGGGGTCCCAATAACCTTACGTTATAGAAATGCACCGACTGATGAAGCCATTTTATCCAGATTAAACATGTTGATTAATAATAAGTTTATTGATGGTTTCATTTTGACTCCTAACGAATCACACATTCTCACCACTGAAACGATTATGCCGTTACTATCGAATTCTGAGCCAAGCCAAACCCGTCAAGATTTTGAGTTAACGGGGCTCGATCTTAGTAAAAAAAATCAGCTTAGCTATAATTTTCATTTTGGTCTTATCAAAGCTGGTGAATGTACCGCGATTCCCGCAGGTGGGGAATTTGGCGTAATTGACGGTAGTTCGACCATTGATGTGAGTGACTTTCACCATTATATAGCGCTACCAGATCTAAACGTGTTTGCTAACAGTGGTTTTCCCTTTACTAAATACGCAGATTTACATCAAACAATACTAATTATGGAACAACATAGCTCTGCGAGCGCGATCAGTTTATTGTTAAATTTCACTGGCCACTTAGGTGAAATTACCGGATACCCAACCCATAAACTGACGATAAAACACCCTAACAGTGAGCTTGATCTGGATGACAAAGACATTGTAATTATTGCCAAAGCAGACGCTTTTACTCATCAATTAACGGATGACAGTTCATTAAGTATTTTACTGCAAAACAATCAACGCATTGTTGAGCAGGCTATTTATAACGGCGCTTTTGATAACAATCAGCCTGAGAAAATCAAAGTCAGCATCCAAAGCCAAGGAAAACTAGGGATCATTTCTGGGTTCCAATCTCCTTTTAATTCAGAGCGTTCAGTGGTGTCATTAATCGCAACTAACGATAACGCCTACTCATTGCTAAGTAACAGTTTAATACAAGATGATAAAACGGCATTAATCACCGGTAGTTCGGCAATTATTAATAGCCAAGGTATTAAAACCATAAAAACTGACGATCAATACTTTATTGGTCATATACCTATCCATACATTAATTTGGTTTCATTTTTCTGATCATCCATTTATTTTAGCGCTGTTATCAATCCTCACTCTGTTGCTTATATCTTTTATTTTATGGCGCTTACTGGGTGTGTTAACTCAAAAACGTTTAGCTGAGGGAGACAAACAATAATGAAAGGCTATTTATCTCTATATTCATTATTAACCTTACTGTTGGTTTCAACATCCAGTGTTGCTCAAAACAGTTGCGCACCGTGGTCACAATGGCAAACCTTTAAACAGCACTTTATTACTGCGCAGGGACGTGTAATTGATCTGGGCAGCAAACAATCGATCACCACCTCAGAGGGGCAATCATACGCACTATTTTTTGCTTTAATAGCCAACGACCGTGACACCTTTGATAACGTTTTAGAGTGGACCGAAACCCATTTAGCCGAGGGCGATCTAAGTACACGTTTACCTGCGTGGCAATGGGGTATTAATCAACAAGGTCAGGAAGCAATTTTAGATTCAAACCCTGCATCAGATTCTGACTTATGGATAGCCTATACCCTTTCTCAAGCGGCCGACTTATGGCAAGACAGGCGTTATAATGTGCTAGCAGCCGTCATGGCCCAGCGTATCATGCGTGAAGAAACCGCTCATCTTGCAAACTTAGGGCTTTCTCTTTTACCTGCCCCTGCAGGCTTTGAGTATGAAGGGAATATCACTAAATTAAACCCAAGCTACGTGCCTCTTTTCATCCTACAGCAATTCAGCCAACGTTACCCTCACTCACCTTGGCAGCAACTGCATGATGCTTCAGCAAAAATGTTGCTGGCAACAAGTCAATCAGGAGTCAGTCCGGACTGGGTATTGTATCAACCTAGTAAAGGCTTTTATTACGATAAGAACACGCCTGATATTGGTAGCTACAATGCAATTAGGGTCTACTTATGGGCCAGTATGATGGCTGAAAATGCCCCTTTTCGAAATGAGCTAATTGAGCAATTTCAGCCAATGCTTGCCCATGTCGTCAATCGTACAAACGCGCCATTAACGACCTATGCACAAACGGGTAAAGCAGATAAAAATGGCCCACAAGGTTTTAATGCAGCTTTGTTGCCATTATTAGCAATTAATAATAAAAATGAAACACTTACAGCGTTGCAACAACAGATGATGATCGATACTTCATTCACCACTACCCGTTATTATGACAGTGTGCTGTATTTATTCGGCACGAGTACTCTCAATAAGCAATTTAGAATTGATGAAATGGGCAAGCTTGTACCAAACTGGAGTTCTGAATGCCGTTAAGGTGGCGACTTTATTTGCTATTTTTTAGCTTGGTACCCTTTAGCTCAGCTCTCAGTGCTAACAGTACCAGCGATCTCGATACACACTCAATTGAATGGTTAGTGAGCCAAGTAAAGCTAGGTGAAATTCAGCAAAACCAATTACTAATGACTGATAGCTTGGATAAACTACTGAGTATTGCACCAAAAAATATACTGGTGCGATGCGCTCAAGCACGGGTTTATTTTGCTTTAAATCAACCTACAAAAGCACGCACTGTGATCAATCAATTAACTGATATTGATAAAAAGCAGCCTTGTGTAGCGCAATTAACATTATTGGCGCAAAGTAATACTGAATATAAAGAACAAATTCAACAAGCTCGTTTATTAGCTCGTGCTGGTCAATACCAAGCTGCAACGAAAATATATGATCAATTATTCTCACCTTTATATTCAAGTATTGAATATGAGTTTGAGCACATTAACTGGATTGCCACCGAGTCGGAGCGTTGGCAGCAAGCACTGCGCGGCTATCAGTCTTTAAGAACTCGTTTTGCCAATGTGGGTCGTTTTGAGCTTGCCTATGCACGGCATATTTTAAAGCGTAAGCCTCGTGATAAACAGGCGCTGGAAATTTTTAATTATTATGCGCATAGCAACCAATACAGTGTCGAAGCCGAATTTGGTTGGCTTAACGCTCTTGCAGATATGCCAATTGATAAGAAAACTGAACAAGCCTATCAAGCGTATCTGAAAGCATTTCCTCACAGTAGTAAGGGCGCGTTACAGTATGCTGATTTTCAAAAAAGCCTGAAAGCTGAATTAATTAAGCAAGCTGATCCAGCATATAAAAAATGGTTACAAGGCGCAGCTGCGCTTGAGAAAAAACACTATGCTAAAGCAAACAATTTATTGCTCCAAGCCTTACAAGGTCGACCAAATGATCATGACGTTTTAAACAGTCTGGGGCTGCTGAATTTACGCCAAGGTAACAATAGCCAAGCTTATAGTTACTTCAAAAAAGCTCAGCGTAATACACAAAACATTGATCTTATTTCAGTCTATAAAGGCTTAGCAACAACGGCAAAGTTTTGGCAGTACATAGATGAAGCAAAACATGCATTAACAGCAAAGCATTTTAAAGCAGCGCAATTAAAACTCGACCTTGCTGCCACTTTAGATGAAGATCCCAATACCGTTAGCTTTTATCAGGGGCAACTATTTCAGGCTCGTGGTGACTATCAACTAGCAATGCGCACTTATCAAACGGTGTTAAAGCACGATCCACTTAATGCCCAAGTACTTAATGCAATGTTATCGTTAACCAGTAGCGATAATAACTACCAACGCAGTGATCAGTTTTACGAAAATTTAACCCGTGCGCAGCAAGCTGTGATTGCACAAGATTATAAGGTTATTCAAAGTAAGCAATTACGCCAAAGAGCAGATGAACTCACCACCCAGGGTCAATTAGATACTGCGGTCAGCTTGTTGTTATTAGCGATTAAGAAAACCCCTCTAGAAAGCTGGTTATATTACGATTTAGCTAATCTATATCAACAACAAGGTTTACTCGAACACGCTAAAGCGTTGTATAAAAAAACTTTATGGCAGTTTCCGCTAGATGCAGAGCTTCGCTACAGCCATGCATTATTCTTACGCTCGTTAAATGATTATCAAGGTGCTCTGGAGACCTTAAATTTCGTACCAAATAATGCCCGTAGTGAAGAGATTGAACAGCTGGCACAGCAGCTAGCTATTAATGCAAAAATGAACCGACTGGCAAGTAATAACAACGCAAGTAAGGCAACAGTTATTTATAACTTAACTGAGCTTGGAGCACAGCCGCTCACGCCATTAATGCAAGCAGAGCTTGCCTTGCAGTGGCGCCAAATAAATGAAAATCAGTACGCTGAAAGGCAATTAAATGCAGCCCTTAGTCGTGATAATACGCTAAGCCCTTATTGGCATATGACCTACGGTCAATGGCTATTAGAGAGTGAAGACATAACCCTAACTAAGCACTGGTTTGTCAACTACCAATTACCACCTGCCGCCGGTAACGAACAGCGTGATCGATGGCTCGCGTTGCAAGCTGCTTACATTAATAAATTTAATCAAGGCGAACAACGCATATCGCAATTAAACGCCCTGTTGCAACAACACCCTAATAATGCCGTGCTTGCTGACGCTTTGATCACAGCATATATTGAACTTGATCATCGCCAAATGGCCATAAAACTTTACCAAACGCAATTACAATTGGGTAATACGCTTGAGCCACAAACCGCTTTAGCTGTTGCCCGTGCAAGCCGTGAGTTGGGTAATCACGAATTATCAGATCGTATCATTGCAACCTTAGTAAATGATGTAAGCCCTACGCAAACTTATCAACAACAGTTATTGATGACCGCATTAATTGATTACTCAGATCAACACACTGTTATTCCTTTAACAAAAGCGCTATTAACAAAGTCAAACCATAGCCAAGAGTTATATTATCAAGGCGCGCTAGTTGCTGAGAAACACCAACAAAATGCATATGCCCAACAATGGTATTTAGAAGCAATAGAGCCATATAGTAGTGCTAAAGTTGCAAATAACCCTGACCTAAATTATCAGCTTTACACCCTTGACGATGACGCACCTTGGTACGTAAATAATGCAAAACGTGAACTGGCACGCATGCAGCAACAAGATCAGGTATATATCACCAGTGGTGTTAACTTTAGCAGTCAAACCAGTACTCAAAGTGATGCCAGTTTAGGCGCTGGATCTATGCCTATTGAGATCGGCTTCCCACTTTGGCAAGGCACTGGGATTGTTAAACTTGACCCAATGACAATCTCCAGTCAAGAAACCCGCTTTGATGAAAGCTTCTCAGGCAGTCGCTATGGTCAAGGTGCATTGTGTATCTTAGATTGTCCGTTAAATAGTATTGAACCACAACAAGAAGGCATTGATATAGGCTTGGCATGGTTTAATGATACGTGGCGCTTTGATATTGGTACTACACCAATCGGTTTTTTGGTCGAAGATATTGTCTGGGGTATTGATTACAATGGTGATTTTGGTAACTTTGGATATCGCCTAACACTCAATAAACGCCCATTAACCAGTTCAGTTTTATCGTATGCAGGCCTTGAAGATGTATTCACCAACGAAGTTTGGGGGGGTGTAAGAGCGACCAGTTTACGTTTTAATCTATCTCATGATTTAGGGCTCGACTGGGGATTTTGGGCATCGACTGATTTTCAGTTATTACAAGGTAAAAACGTTAAAGAAAACCAACGTTACAGCCTTATGGGCGGCGCTTATAACCGCTATATTCGTGAAAAGAATACCGAGTTAACGCTAGGTGCAAACTTATTACATTGGTCTTATCAATATAATCTAAGCGAAGAAACTTTTGGTCATGGCGGTTATTACAGTCCACAAAACTATATAGGCGTATCACTGCCAGTGATTTATGACCGTCGCGTTAATAACGACTTTATTTACCGCCTTCGAGCGGGGATTTCTTGGTCAACGACTACCACAGATGACAGTGAGTTTTTCCCTAACGATCCGCTATTACAGCAGCAAGCAATTGTCAGGGGAGAAACGACGACAGGTATCAGCCCCATTTTTGAAGGCGACACAAATTCGGGTATCTCGTATAACCTAGGCGGTAGTTTTGAATACCGCTATACACCGCATTGGTTTTTTGGTGGCTTTTTTAGCTTAGATCGTGCTGATTTTTATGAGCCTAACTATGCTCAGCTTTATTTCCGCTATTACTTTAAACCTGTTTATAGTGAAATGATTTTCCCTGGAACCCCTGTAGTGCCTTACGCAGACTATTAGTCACTGTTTTAAAACCACAGTACAGCTAACTATCGCAAGCACTTCCCCTGCACATAAGGTGTATGTATACTTAGCCGCACTTGTAGCTAGGATAAGGGTGTGACTCTTACCCACTAAGGAATACCTTAGTGAGCAAACCATTACCTTAGCTGCATAAAAAACAAAATCATGGCCGCCCGTTCAATCAGTGTTTTTATCACATGAACGATTAAAGCAAAAAATATAAGGCCGCAATAATTAACGTTGAGTTAGGAAGTAAATATGAGTTCATTACCTAAAGCAGGTGACTTTTTAGGGCATCCTAAAGGGTTATTCCTGTTGTTCGGCACAGAAATGTGGGAACGATTTGGTTATTACGGCATGCGTGCCATTTTAGTATTATATCTCGTTGCGATTGTTCAAGAAGGTGGTTTTGGTTGGAGTAATGCCGACGCACTAAGCCTGTACGGTACATTCACTATGGCTGTTTATATCACGCCATTATTTGGTGGTTGGTTAGCCGATAACGTACTTGGTCAACGTAAAGCAATCATCATCGGTGGCCTATTAATGGCGGCTGGTCACTTCACTATGGGTATTCCGCATAGCATGCTAGCTGGCCAAGAAGAAAATGTATTCTACATTGGTTTAGCATTACTATGTATGGGTAACGGTTTATTTAAGCCAAATATCTCAACCATGGTTGGTGACTTATATACAGAGGGTGATCAACGTCGTGATGGTGCCTTCACTATTTTCTACATGGGCATTAACTTAGGTGGCGCATTAGGTCCATTAGTTGCCGGTTATGCAGCGGCTGCTATGGGTTGGCAATACGGCTTCATCGTTGCGGGGATTGGTATGCTTATCTCTGTTGCAATGCAAGTTATGTTAAGCAACAAATACTTAGGCGATATAGGTGTCGTTCCTTCAGCCAAACTAGCGCAATCGCAATCTAACTCTGACGTTAAAGTTCCTTTAACAAAAGTTGAAACTGACCGCATTAAAGTTATTTTTACTATGAGTGTATTTAGTATCATTTTCTGGATGGGATTTGAGCAAGCCGGTGGCCTAATGAACTTATTCGCTAATGATTATACTGACCGTATGCTATTCAACTTTGAAATTCCAGCGTCATGGTTCCAATCATTAAACTCTATTTTCATCATTGTTTTTGCCCCACTGGTCGCTATTATCTGGTTAAAACTTGATAAACGAGAGCCTAACTCACCAGTTAAGTTTGCAATTGCATTAGTCTTTTTGGCACTTGGCTTTATCACTATGATTTTAGCACTTATGACTCAAGGTCAAGGTGATACATTACAAATCAGCATGATGTGGTTAGTGTTATTCTACTTATTCCATACACTAGGTGAGTTATGCTTATCACCTATTGGCTTATCTATGGTCAGTAAATTAGCCCCACTACGCTTAGCTTCAATGTTAATGGGTATTTGGTTCCTATGTACAGCAGTTGCGAATAAGATTGCCGGTTTTGTAGGTTCATTCTTAGGCGAAGGTGAAGAAGCCCTTGATAATGCGCTAGGCATTTTCATTGGTTTAGGTGCAACAGCTGTACTTTCTGCAGTGATCATGTACTTACTAAGTGACAAACTTGTTAAATGGATGCACGGTGCTGAGGGTCAACACGAGCCGCACACACAAGAGCACATTTTAGCTGAAGAGCTGGAAGTAGTTGCTGAAAAACCGTAATTAAGCGTTCAAAGCTTCTCCACAAGCAGCCCTGCTTGTGGAGATTTTCTAAACAATCCCCTCTATATCACGTCCCTAAATACTGCTATTATACACACCGTCAATTTGAACTTTGTACGGACTACGATGCCCTTTTCAATATACAAAAAACTCTTTTTAGTCATCTTATTGCTCTGCCTTTTAAATGCATGTGGCGGAGACAATACAGTTAAAGATACCGCGTTTGTTGTAGATGAAACGGATCTAATAATCTCTGCTAATGATGGGTTAACACAAAGTTTTGACAATGACTTAGTCACTATCAGCATCCCCAAAAATGCGGTGAATACCGATACACGTTTTATATTTAGTCAAACACCCCTTGATGAAAGCAATAAAGCACAGGGGATCATTTCTGCACTGTATAGCTTTAGTCCAAAAGATCTATCGTTTAACACTCCAAGCACTTTATCAATCAGTACCGAAAGTGCTGCTGATAACCAACTATTTGCCATTGCTCAGTTAATCGATGGACAATGGCGCACGCTCGCAAGTACCACATCAGAAAACAACCGAGTTAGCGCACAAATTACCACATTAGGTACATTCGCTATTAAATCTCGACCCATTGTTCCAATTACTAAAAATATTGGACCAAACTGCCCGAGTAACGAAACAACGCAAAAAATGCGCTTTATTCATGTAGCAGATCTCCATGCTCGATTTGGTTTTAAAGAACGTTTATTTAGTCGTATTAAAGGGTATTACCAACAATCCGTCGCAGAGCAGCCTTATACCTTGTTCACCAATGGTGGCGATGACTATGAAAAAGGCACCGTGGCAGAGCAAACTTCCAAAGGCTTAATCACCGTTGAGGCAATAAAAGCAATGGCGTTTGATGTCCGTGTAGTGGGTAATCACGATTATGCATGGGGCCCTGAGCAGTTACTTGATTACGCCAATGATGATCACGCCATTGTATTAGCCAGCAACACTCAATACACAGGTGATAGTACGCAAAGTTTCGACGCAGTTGATTTTTCAATTGTTCAAGTTGGCTGTCTAAAAGTGGGCTTTTTTGGCATGACCTCTGTGCCTTGGAATGAACTAGATAGACCGGTAGAAACCGCTCCAATTCCTGACTTTATCGCCAATTTTAAAATGAATTGGCAGTGGCAAGAGATAGCGCAAACAATTGTTCAGCAGCATCGTCAAGATGTGGATTACATGGTAATGCTCAGTCACTTAGGAGAAGGTGGCGATACACAAATAGCTCAAAACGTGCCAGGCATTGACTTAGTCCTCGGTGGTCATACTCATGGCGGAGAAAGCTTTCAGCAACTCGATAATGGCAGTTTAGTGATCCAGCCAAACTTTTTTGCTCAAGGTTTAACTGACTTAGAGTTAACCTTTGATTTAGCAACTAAAACGGTTAGTGATATCAACTACAATACGGTAGCCACGGCAAACATCGGGACTGTTGATGAAGCATTGCAAACGCAAATAGATTTTTTGATGGGTAAATACGCTCCAGATGCCAATACTGAAATAGCTATTTCAGAAAACTACCCGAGCGCGTTACAAATAATGGAGATCACGACTCGTGCTGTAAAACAGCAGTATCAAATAGATGCAGCCCTTTTTGATCCTAGCCAAGTGCAAACTCGCTGGACACCCGGTACGCTGACACAAGAAGATTTTCATAATGCTTTTAAAGTTGAAAGGCAACCTTCTAACACACCCGGCTTTAGTGCAATTTATCAAGTTACGGTAAATGGTAGCGAATTAAAAACCATGATAGCGAGTCAACCAGATTGGGTATTATTAGCCCCAGATAGTATTACTGACAGTCAAACTTATAATTTAGCACTGCAAAAAGGCCCCGCTTTTAATGGTGAGCTGTTTTTCAATAGTATTACCTTTGCTGAGCCGCAATTACTGGCTGAAACATGGCAATTACTTGATCAGTACGCTCGCTACCGCACCAGCCAGTGTCTGCATATAGATACAAACACTCAACTCAACTCATGCCAAGATCAAGCAAATATTACCATTTGGAATTTTGATGATCCCAGTAAGCCACTCAAAGCAGATTACGGGCCATCAACCCTTAGCTACTTCGATCCAGAACAAAGTGGCTGGGGCCCTGAGGACACTGTTTATAAGACCACTTCTGAATTAAATATTGCCGATTTAAATGACGGTGCTTCAGGCGTAATGGCCTTTACCGATCATTCTCCTACTGAAGGGCTACAAATCACCCTCAATACAGCTGCTAATGGTGACTTTATCAATGAAGGCCTCGTATCAGATTACACGCTAGTAATGGACATTTACTGGCCACTGGCAGTCAAAGACATTTACCGCGCTCTGGTGCAAACCGATACGGTAAATTACTTAACAGACGATGCTGATATATACATTAATCCTGAAGGTGGCTTAGGTAAATCAACCAGCGAAAGTGGTTACTTTGGCAACACTCAATCAGATACCTGGCATCGCATCGCCTTTGTCTTTTACACAGCACCAGATAATGGCGTGTTTGAAGTGTACGTTGATGGTGAGCTAGCTGGCGTAAAAAGAGAGGGTGAAATTAATCGTCGCTGGGCATTAAACAAAGCCGTGTTACTACTGACTGATAATAACTATGAAACAGAGCCCGGTTACTTAAACGCTTTGCTTTATGCAGGTCGCGCAATGACTCGCGATGAAATAAAAAGCATGGCTGGCGCGCAGCAAACTTTACGCTTTGAGCCAAGTACACGATCATTAAACCAGACGGTTGAGCGTCATTATCAAAGTGCCCCCGCTATAAAACCTAATTTGTGGCTAGAGCAGCGCAGCAAGTTTTTTAACAAACGCGGCCCGAGCGTAAACAATTAATTACAATCCAGCGATTAAATTAAGGGAGGAAACTCCCTTAACATCCTTAGTTTACATCCTCAATTAAAACAAATTAATCATTAATATCAATCAACTAAGCAATCCTAAAGAGCGCAAACATTTAACTATCAAACAGCAACCATTACAGCTTCCCCTATTCCATCTACATTTTTAAATGATCGTCCCATTTAATTTACAAATAGCCTGTTAGCTAAATAGATGCGGGCTCTTCCCCTTTTACTCGTTATGGTTAATTATCTGCGCATCAGACACAACAAGACGCAGTGCTTATTGCGGGAGAATTATAATGAGTGAAGTAACTAACCCTTTAGGTTTGGTAGGTATTGAGTTTACTGAATACGCTACACCTGATGCAGATTATATGGATAAAGTGTTTACCGATTTTGGTTTTTCAAAACTAAAAACATTCAAAGGTAAAGACATTGTTTATTACAACCAAAACGATATTCACTTTTTACTAAATAATGAACGTGATGGTTTCTCAGCAGAGTTTGCGAAAAGCCATGGCCCTGCAATTTGCTCTATGGGCTGGCGTGTAGAGAATGCCCAACACGCATTCGATACCGCTGTGGCACGAGGTGCAAAACCTGCTACGGAGTCTACTCATAAAGACTTACCATACCCAGCAATTTACGGTATTGGTGACAGCTTAATTTATTTTATCGAGCAGTTTGGCGATAAAGGTTCTATTTATGAGCAAGATTTTGAAGATTTAAATGAGCAAAATATCGTTGCTGATAAAGGGTTTATCCGTATCGATCACCTAACTAATAACGTTTATAAAGGCACTATGGAAACATGGGCTAACTTTTATAAAGACGTATTTGGTTTTACTGAAGTTCGTTACTTTGACATCAAAGGTCAAAAAACCGCGTTACTTTCTTACGCACTGAAATCACCGTGCGGCACCTTCTCTATTCCAATTAATGAAGGTAAAGGCAACGATAACAACCAAATTGATGAATACCTTGGTGAATACAATGGTCCTGGCGTTCAGCATTTAGCATTCTTAACTGATGACTTAGTTAGCTCATTAGATAAGCTTGATAAATCAACGATTGCGACTCTTGATATCATCCCTGAGTACTACGACACTATTTTTGACCGCGTACCTTGGGTAAAAGAAGACAAAGAGAAAATCCGTGAACATCAAATTCTAGTAGATAGCCAAAGTGAAGATTGCTACTTATTGCAAATTTTCTCTAAAAACTTATTTGGCCCAATCTTTATTGAAATGATCCAACGTGTTGATGACGGTGGTTTTGGTGAAGGTAACTTCCAAGCGCTGTTCGAATCAATCGAACGTGACCAAGAGCGTCGCGGCGTTTTATAAACACCGCATTATAAATTTAAAAAGCAGCGTATCTCGCTGCTTTTTGTCGTTTAATCTATTTTATAAATGACAATCTAATTTTCACTGTTTAAATCGCGCTAATCATCACCATATCCACTGTAAAGCGCGACTGACTAAACCAAAGGAAATGTAATGAGTTTAATTAACGAAACCCATGATATAAATTTAACTAGCTGGGTAGCCTCAGCGAATGTTGCAAACTGTGACTTCCCTATTCAAAACTTACCATTTGCAGAAGTACGTCGTAAGAACTCTGACGAAGCATTTCGTGGTGCTGTTGCCATTGGCGACCAAGTGATCGACCTTGCCAAAGTAAACGAACTGGCTATTTTCTCAGGCGATGCACAAACCGCCGTAGCTGCTGCCAGCCAAGCAACGTTAAATGAATTTATGGGTCTTGGTCAGCAATACTGGTCAGCGCTGCGTTTAGCGTTATCAAAAGCACTACGCGAAGGTGCAGCAGAGCAAGCTAAGTTAAGCGAGGCATTAATTGCCCAAGCTGATATTGAGTTTGCATTACCATGTCGTATTGGCGATTACACTGACTTTTATACATCAATTTACCATGCAACAGCTGTCGGTAGTCTATTCCGTCCTGATAACCCACTACTTCCTAACTATAAGTGGGTGCCTATTGGTTATCACGGCCGCTCTTCATCAATTGATGTATCTGGACAAACCTTTCATCGCCCAAATGGTCAAACTAAAGCGCCAGACGCAGACGTGCCATCACTTGGCCCATGTAAACGTTTAGATTATGAATTAGAGCTAGGCATTTACTTAGGTAAAGGTAACGAATTAGGCGATGCGATTGCAATTGAAAATGCTGAAAACCATGTATTTGGCTTTTGTGTGTTCAATGACTGGTCAGCGCGTGATTTACAAGCATGGGAATACCAACCACTTGGGCCATTCCTAGCGAAAAACTTTGCATCAACTGTATCACCTTGGATTGTTACAACAGAAGCATTAGCACCTTTTAGAACATCATGGACACGGGATGAAAATGATCCGCAACCATTAGACTATCTAGAATCAAGCAAAAACCGTGAGCTTGGTGCCTTTGATATTAAAATGGATGTACAAATTGAGACCGCAAAAATGCGTGAACAAGGTGCAGCGCCTTCACAGGTATCTAAGTCAAGCTTTAAACATTCATACTGGACAGTGGCACAAATGGTTACTCACCACACTGTAAATGGCTGTAATTTTATGCCTGGTGATATGTTAGGCTCTGGTACACAATCTGGGCCAACGCATGAAGAAGCAGGTTCTTTACTTGAACTTTCTCGTGGTGGCAAAGAGAAAATCACGCTTAATAACGGTGAGCAACGTAGCTTCTTAGAAGATGGCGATAACGTAATTATGCGTGGTTGGTGTGAAAAAGACGGTTTTGCACGTATTGGTTTCGGTAGCGTTGAAGGTACGGTTCTGCCTGCTAAGTAACTAAATTGTAAACGTTTATTAAATATATTTTTTGAAGGAGGCGACCAATGCCTCCTTTTTTAAGATAAATTACAATTTTTTACTGGCTTTTTCAGCTCAGATTGCTATCTTAATTCGGTTAATAGCCAGTATTTATAAGCCATGTCAGCATTTATTAAGTCTTTTTATCACAAACTATTCCCAGCTAGACAGTTGTTGATCCGCCAAAATGGTGAGGTTAAACATGTGATATTAGCCCCTTGGTTACAAGTTTCAGCTGTAGTAGTTGTTTTAATTGCTTTAGCCTGGTTGACCATATCTACTTTACAAATTTATTCGCAAACCAACAAAATCTCCGATATTGAACAAAGCCAACTATCAAAGCAACAACAGTGGCAGCTTCAAAAAGAGCAGCAACAGCAGCAATACGAAAAACAACTCGCACAGCTTGCGGTACTAGAACAAAAACAAGCTTTATTACAAAGCATGATCGATTCTCTACCCGAGTCGATGAGCAATCCAATCGACGATGCCGCAACAATTGAGAATATCGACACTAAAGAATTACAAGGCGATTTTCATGAGCCTCTCGTTGATGAAAAAAGCCCTGACAGTGCCCAAGTTAGTGTACAGTCTGTTGAACAGCGCATTACGCAACTCGAGGCACATTACTTACAAAGCTTTCTACAAATCGAGCAGCAAATAGAGTTGCGCCATCGCGATATTTTAACAATGCTAAAAGGTGCAGGACTTGATACTGCCTTATCCCGTCGCCTTAGTGGTGAAGTGTCAGAAACAGCCCAAGGTGGTCCGCTGGATTTATTTGATGAGTCCAAAATTCCGACTGAATTTTTAGCCATTGCCGATAAATTACTTGCCTTAAACAACCTCGAAAACCTTCTCAGCGAGTTACCGCAAACTCTGCCTGCTGCAAACTACTATATTTCGAGCAGTTTTGGGCTGCGTAAAGATCCCGTTAATAACCGTCACGCTTTTCACAAAGGTGTTGATTTAGCAGGCTGGCATAAAACCGAAATTTTTGCCCCTGCAGATGGCACAGTGCTACGCGCAGGACGTAATGGTGGTTATGGAAACTTTATTGAATTACAACATAAAAATGGTTTTGTAACTCGCTTTGGTCACTTAAATAAAATCAAAGTAAAAAAAGGCCAAACCGTTGCTAAAAATGATGTTATTGGCTTAATGGGCAGCACTGGCAGAAGTACTGGTACTCATCTACACTATGAAGTGTTACTTAACGACAAACATGTCAACCCTGTAAAAATAACAAAGGCGCTTTCTCGTGTTCGGTAAAAAAAAATCAACTGTAAGTAGTTCTTCTGATTCACAATTAAAAAGAACCAACCACACGCCATCGATCATTTCTGAAGATGTTCGTTTAACGGGTAGCTTGATCAGCCAAGGTGAAGTGCAACTTGATGGACGCATTGATGGTGATGTGCGTGTTAATCATTTAGTGATCGGTAATACAGGCTGTGTAGAGGGCTCTGTAATTGCTGAAAGCGTAATTGTCAAAGGCAAGATAATTGGCTCACTCAATGCTAGTAAAGTCGTCATTGAACGCTCAGCACAAGTACATGGTGACGTTTACCAAGATACTCTCAGTATTGATGCTGGAGCGATTATCGAAGGTAACTTAAAACAACGCCACGAAGCTGAAACCGTTGAGTTAGTTACCCATAGTACAGAGTCAAAACCTGAACTCGCATCAGTACTAAGCACTGCTGATAACGACCTGTCATTTTTTAATAAGCAAGCCGCAGAAAAAGAGTAAGCGGTTTATTTTTTCTTTTCTGTTTTCTTAGTAATGTACATCGTAATATCTGCGGTGAACACTAGTTCATTGCGGGTATTATAAAGCTTAACGGGCACTACTAAATCTTCTTTATCTAGCCACTGCCTTGGCATTGGGATCTCTGCTACCGCAGTTACATCTGTGTCTACTTTGGCCAAATAATTTGCCGTCATGCACTTAGGGATCCAACGATGCGTTTTATAAGGCACCGTTGCATCAACCATTACCCCAGCACATAGCTCTGCAAGATTACACTGTGCGATAGCGTGAATAGTACCAATGTGATTATGTACACAGCGACGATTTTTTACCACGGCACTGCAATGCCCATCACGTAAATCCAATACATAAGGTTTCATTGAGCCAAAGTAAGGGGCTTTAAAGCACACTACTTTAGTAAATAGCCAATTCCCAAACGGTAAGCGTTTAAAAGTACGCCATGCTGTTAAAACTGCTGATTTATTACTCATCATTTTTCTCATTGTAGATAGCTGTTTGCAAATTAACACATCAGACCAGTTTAAAAAAGAGTATTTCCCTTTGCTCGTCAGCAATATTCAGCAAGAGGGGTCAAATGCCCTTTCTTTTTTGCTGTTGGGTGCCTAAAATACGCGGCATAAGGAGTACTCATGCCCACAACCAATCGCCATAACCAGCTTAGTATTATTTTCACCCTCGCCCTTTTGGTCATATTTTGTCCGTTAGCGATTGATATATATTTACCAGCCTTTCCTAATATAGCTCACGCGTTACATATTGATGAACAGCAAGTGCAACTTACTGTTGCTATATTTATGCTTACTGTTGGCTTAGGACAACTTATAGCTGGCCCTTTAGCTGATAAATTTGGGCGGCGTCCAATCGCCTTATTTGGTATTACACTTTATGGCTGCTCTGCATTGTTAGCCTACTTTGCGCCAAATTTTGCTCTTTTAATGCTAGCCCGCGCTCTGCAAGGCTTTGGCGCATGTGCCACATTTGTGGTGGCATTTGCGATTGTTCGTGATACTTATGGCAGTGCGAAAAGCGGCCAAATGATCACCTACCTAAATGGTATTGTTTGTTTTATTCCAGCATTGGCACCCATTTTAGGCGCTTGGCTCACCGTCCAATTTGGCTGGCGAATGAACTTCTTATTTTTGGCTGGGTTTGCCTGTTGTGGATTAATAATCACTGCAATGTACTTTAAAGAAACACGTCCGGCTGATAGTTACTATGAAGGGCATATTTTGGATTTACGCCGTTTTATTCCCATCATCACCACGCCTATTTTCCTTTTTAATAGCTTAATTTGTATGGTGGCAATGTCAGCAATCTTGGCCTTTGTGACCTTAGCTCCTGGTTGGATCATGACTGAGCTTGGCGGCTCAGTGGCAGACTTTACATTTTGGTTCACACTCAATGCAGTTGTCAGTATTGTCGCCAGTTTTATTGCCCCATTATATATTAAGCGGCACAGCCAAAAAGCGTTACGCTTAGGTATGAGCTTATTAATTTTTTCAGGTGTGTTAATTTTAATACTTGGCCAATTTAAAAGTGCCTTTACCTTTATGTTACCCGTGCTTATTGCTGCCTTAGGTTTTTCACTCAGTTTAGGCTCGGCAGCTGGTATGGCATTATCACACTTTGCTAAACAGGCTGGCACCGCATCCGCATTAATTGGCTTAATGCAAATGAGCGGTGCAGGAGTGCTGGTCATGCTCACCCAAGTATTGCCTTTTAATGCGCCAGAATTTATTGCGTTTCACTTATTATTATTACTCCCCCTATGGGCTATACTGCTGAGCAATAAAGCCCACGCCTACCATCCAAAGAATACTTAACACAATGATAAATTATGAATTTTTACTCTCCTTTTTAACAGCCAGCTTTTTAATTGCCGTGGCGCCGGGGCCCTCAAACGCTTTTTTAATGGCGCAAACTTTTGCCAATGGCCGCTCTGCGGGCTTACAAAGTGCATTTGGCTTTGCACTAGGTGGGGTGGTACATACCTTGTTTGCTGTAGTTGGTTTAACTGCAATTTTAAAAGCATCAGAGCTTGCTTACACTACAGTGCAATATGCGGGTGCCGGCTATTTATGTTACTTAGGCGTAATGATGCTAAAAAGCACCTTTATCACTATAGCTGACGACTGCGGGGATAAACCCCATATAAGCACCAGTAAAAAGAAAAATGTCATGTTCCAAGCAATGATGACAGAAGTGCTTAACCCTAAAGTCGCGCTGTTTTTTATTGCTTTTATACCCCAATTTGTTGATCCAAGCTTATCCAGCTCAACCACATTCCAACTCGCTTTTTTTGGCTTGCTTTACCCTATTTTTGCGTTCCCAATTGATTGCACTTATATTTACTTTGGCGATAAAATAGCCGGTTACTTCAGGAACAACCCAAATACTCAATTGTGGATAGACCGAATTACAGGTATTGTGTTTATAGCACTTGCTATTAACCTTTTAGTGTAAAAAATAATAAGAGTCAGCATGGAACAAAAACAACAAATATTACCCGCAAAAAAAAATATTGCCCTAGTCGCTCATGATGGAAAGAAAACCGCATTGCAAGCGTGGTGTAATAAACATCGTGACAACTTGAGTCAGCATACATTATATGGCACAGGTACTACGGGTCACTTAATCGAGAAAAATACCGGGCTTGACGTAATCAAATTACTCAGTGGTCCTATGGGGGGCGATCAACAATTAGGCGCAAAAATAGCCGAACACGAAATCCATATGTTGATTTTCTTTTGGGATCCCCTCGCCTCTCAGCCTCATGACCCTGATGTTAAAGCATTATTGAGACTAGCAGCGGTATGGAATATTCCAGTGGCCTGTAATGAAGTCAGTGCTGATATGTTATTAAGCTCATCATTAATGCATGTAGAGCTTGAACGTAGCTTGCCAGATTACGAAAAGTACCTGGCAACCCGGCAAGTGACACTATAAAAGTGCCTCTATTTTAGCAATAAAGCATACTTGCCCATTTAGTGAGTCCAGCGGTGACACTGCCAAAGTGATCACCGTTAACCATTTTTATATTCCCTAAATGCTCAACTAGCGCCGCTTTGATCAGCGGTGATTGGGCGCTACCACCGGTAAGGTAAATAACATCAGGCACGGCGCCCGCCTCTTTAATTGCTTGCTTTGCTAAGCTAACAATTTGCATGATTGCATCATCAACCGCCAATGCTAAATCATCACGGGATAACACTTTATTTAATTGCGGTGCTAAAAAGCCAAGCTCACAGTTAAACTCAGTGGCTGATGACAAGGCAATTTTTGCCGCTTCCCCTTGTTGAACTAACTGATGACCTTGCTTATTTTGCTGTAAATCGAGCAATCGTTGAAATAACTCTGGTGCTTCTACTTCACGCAGCTGAGTGAGTAACTCGCGAGCGTGTTGCTGGCTATAAAACTGACTTTGTAGATTTACATCATTGATTTTGCATGCTTGCCAAAATGGCTGATTAGGCAAGGGTAAACCCGATTTAAACTTACTGCCTAGCCCGAGTAGTGGCATCAACGCATGATAGCTCAACGCAATATCAAGATCATTACCGCCAATACGTTTACCAGTGTGGGCTAAAAAGTCTTGGTCACGTTCATTACTGTTACGAAAACTAGGGCCCATTTGTACAAACGAGCAGTCACTGGTACCACCGCCGATATCGATAACTAAGACTTTCTGATCCTGCTGTAAGTCGCTTTCATAATCAATGCCCGCTGCGAGCGGCTCATACAAAAACGCCACGTCTTTAAAGCCTGCGCGTTTAGCAGCACGCTCTAAAATGCCAAGTGCTTGTTGATTTGATTCTTCGCCACCCACTGCCTGAAAATTAACAGGACGGCCAATTACGGTCTGCGTTAATGCGTATTGTAAAGATGCCTCTGCACGTTGTTTAATTTTTAAAATCATCGCGGTGGCAATATCTTCAAAAAAGTTGATTTGCCCTTGCTTTAAACCTGTGGCACCAAAGAATGATTTAGGGGATTTAACAAAATAGCCTTCTTCAGGAAACTGCACATACTCGCTAATGGCTTCGCGACCAATAAAAAGGCTTTCTTCACCCGCTGCGAGATCTAAATCCGACTTGATCCGCACCATTGAATTTAACAATGCCTGACGCTGACTTTTAAAGTCTTGCTCAAATGCAGTACCCATTAAATGCTGAGCAACAAAATCAACCACTAAGGCACTATGATGAGTGTATAAAGTAGAAGGTAAATAATGCTTGCCTTGTTCTAGCGGTACTAACTCGACAGCATTTTGTGCATTCATTACACCCATTGCACAATTTGAACTACCATAATCAAAACCAACAAACATTTCGCCACCACTACTTATCAAAAGGCCGCGCAATTTAGCATACTTATCGATTTTTTTAAACGTTATTCAGCTTTACGCTCGCGCACAAAACTGGCAAAGCGCGGCACACCATTTTTGGTAAAACCATGATAACGATAGGTGATTGTTGCTCCAATTTTTGGCGGTTCTTGCCGTTGTTGGTCGGTAAATCCTGTGCCAATATTAAATTGTAAGCCTTCAGCGGTCTCTACCCGTAGTGCTCCTAACATGCCTTGGTACTTACCCTTACCGGGCAAATAGTCAATCACCACGGCTTCATTATCTAAATAAGGCTTTAACTTTAAAAGTGCATCACTGCGACCACTTTTATGTGTAGCTGACGCTAAGTGCAGCATCACCCCTTCACCACCTAGTTGGACTATCTGCTCAAAAAAGGTCGATAGCGCTTGCTCTGTTTTGAAGTGGTGCTGCTGCACAGCCTGAATATGTGGACGGTTTATACGATTAACTAAGTTAAGGTAATTTTCATAGCGTGTTTGAAAAGGGCTTGTTTGATCTGGCATATCAAAAATTTGATAAGTCACCTTCTGCCAATCACTATCTCGTGGTTTTTGAGTACGAACAATACCACTGAGTGCAGAAAAATCACCGTGTTTGGTCCACAGTTCGCCATCTAATCGTACATTCGGTAAATCGGCTACAAACCAAGCAGGAGCATGTATGAGGTTATCGTTACGAGTGATCAGTTCAGTGCCAGTCCAAATAGCCCGCACCCCATCAAATTTTTCACTCACTAAGTAGTTTTCAATGGCGGGGGCGTTGTCTTGTTGATACACCTTGGCTAGTTGTGCATTTGCTATTATGGGTGGCTTTGTTGCGAAGCAGTTAAAGCTGATGAGCAACAGCCACACTATGATTAATCCCTTTAGCATGTTAGTCCCTTGTTTATTGCCAAGTAGACTAAACTATAGCTTAGTTTGTACCCATTGCCATAGTTGCTGTAAATTATCCATCCGCGCAAATGCCAAACTTAAGTCATGCTCTAAAGTGTGTTTATTGGGTATGGCTACCACAGCTACTTTTGCATTCGTAGCAGCGGTGACGCCGGTATGTGTATCTTCCACCGCAATGGCTTGCTCGGCTGAAATACCTAAGGTTGAAAGTGCCAATAAATATGGGTCGCCGGCAGGCTTGGGATTGCGTACATCATCTTTGGTGACAACACAGTCAAACCATTCATAAAAGCCATAGCCCTTTAAAATGGGTATCGCTTCATGGCGCGCACTGCCTGTCACCAGTGCCATTTTAAGTCCGCTGTCTTTGACCGCTTGTAATACGTCTTGTGCAAAAGGCATTAATGATGGCAAATCTGTTGCTACGAACTTCTCAAATGCATCATATTTAGCTTGCGCAAGCCACTGTGGTGATACCGATAAGTTATACTGTTTAACGACTTCAATCGCCGCTTCTAAGGTTGGCCTACCTGAAAATCGCTGACAAAAATCATCTTCGTCATAGCGCACACCAAACGGCGCTAAAATATCATTCCAACAATTAAAATGCACACTTTCAGAGTCAACTAAGGTGCCATCCATATCGAATAATACTGCTTTTAAAGTCATCCTCATTCCTTTAATTAAAAAATAAAAAAGGTGCACTCGGCACCTTAGTTAATCGTTATTCTGTTAAGCCTGCTGGCGGCTCAGCAAATGCCTCTTCACCGGTTTGCACATCGACTAACTCGTAACCACGCTCTTTTCTAACCACTTTTAAAACTGGCTTTTCAAACGCGGTTTTTAAACGATCTGCGTCGGCCTGTAATTCTTCAACGGTGTTACCAAATGGCGCTGCACCCGTTTCTGACCAATTTGTTACTTTACCATTTAGGTTATATTCAACCTCATGAATTTGATATTGTGCTGCTTCATCTTTAGTTGCTTCACAAAAGATTACACGGTAATTCCAAAATCCAGCCATGACAATTCTCTTTAAAATGTAATTAGCGCTACTTTAGCAGTATCGACTAGTAATATAAACGAAAAAACCCGCTTAAAAAGCGGGTTTAAATAACTAAACAATCTGCTTAGAAAAAGTTAACTTTAAATTCAGCGCCAACAAAACGCCCTTCGTTAACCATTGCAGTATTGTTATTAAAGTCGATTGCACCAATTGATTGTTGCTTATCAAATAAGTTACGTGCAAAAACGGCTACTTGATACTCATAGTCACCTTCAGACCATGCATAACCACTGCGAAGACCTACTTCAGTAAGTGCTTTACCTTCAAACTCTACAGACTCGTACAAGAAATAGTTAATCTCACTGCGGTATGAAACATCTGCGTAAGTAAAGAACTCACCATCACCTAATTCCTTGCTATAGCGTAGGGTTAAGTTAGAGATCCACTCAGGTGCGTGCGGCAAACTATTACCATCGATGATAGCATTACCATCAACCATAGGATCTGTGATTGTTAAAGTAGGACGGTCTGGCACCGCAATCGCGATGCTGTCATCTTTAAGCTCAGTATTGTTATAGCTTAAGTTAAATGTCGCATTTAACTCATCTGTTAACACCCACTCAGTATCTAACTCAAAACCATAGCCTGTCGTTTTATCAGCATTTAATAGACTGGTTGTATTAGTGGTACCGCCAACCGCAGTTAATTGCTGATCATTCATTGTGTAATAAAAAATTGTCGCATTTACACGACCACGACCATCTAATACGTCTGACTTAATCCCAGTCTCGTATGAGGTTACCGTTTCTGAATCAGCTTTAGTCAGCTCATCAGAGAAAGTAATACGGCCTTGGATACTTGGTGCGCGGAATGTATTTGCAATACGGCCGTATAAATTCATATCATCGGTTAATTTATACGTCGCTGATAAATCCCAGCTGATATGATCATCACTGGCATCTTCAGTGCGGATAATATCAGTTTCGCATTGCATTAAGTCAAAGTTACATTCACTTAAATCAGCTGGAACGAATTTACGCACAGCAACGAAATCTTTATCATCGTCTGAATAACGAAGACCAGCGGTTACTTTTAAATCATCACTAAAGGTGTAATCAACAGAGCCAAATACAGCCCATGCTTTGGTATCTTGTTGCTGATTTACATAACCATTCAATGTTCCACCAGCTAAGGTATCATAACCAAAGTTTTCGATAGTCACTGACTCATCGAAGTAAAATAGACCAGCTTGGTAATTAAAATCACCAACAAAGTTACTTGCTAAGCGTAATTCTTGTGTATATTGGTTGTGATCTGGTAAACCACTTTCACTTTCAGATTGATAAGGAATAACGCCAGGACCGCCAACATAACCACCATCAATATCGCCACGTGAGTTTACTTCAGCACTTTCCCAACCAGTGATTGAAGTTAAAGTATGGTTTGCGAAATCATACTCAAGTTTTAAGCTTGCCCCTTGCGAGTCAACAACCTGAAATTCACGTGCAGCAGCATTATGATAAACCACATCAGCATCAAAACCATCAACTAACTCATTTGAACCTGCTTTGATTGCGTTCGCGTAAAATGGGATTGGTGTACCTTCCATATTACGAACGTGGTAGTTTAATAAAGCTGAAAAATCATCTTTTTCATATAAGAACTGGATACGTGCAGCGCGATCGGTGTAACCACCTAAAATGTCGTCTTGTTCAAAGCCTGGTGCGCGATTATCAATGTAATCATCTTTACCTTGCCACAATACCGATACACGTGCCGATAGGTTTTCTGTTAACCCGCCGCCAACAGCACCTCTAAAATCAATTGAGTTATTTGTACCGTATGATACTGAGCTAAACCCATCAAATTCTTGGCTAGGTTTTACAGAATCGAATTTAACAAGACCTGCAGGTGTGTTACGGCCAAATAATGTGCCTTGTGGGCCGCGTAGTACTTCAACACGCTCTACGTCAAATACAGGAAAGCCTTTTAGGATTGCATTTTCTTGTACCACATCATCAACAACAAGTGACACGGGCTGCGAAGCGTTTAAATCAAAATCAGTATTACCTAAGCCACGAACATAAAAACGTGGGAAAGTACGTCCATATGAAGATTCAATTGATAAGCTTGGAATTTTCGCATTCATAAAACGAACATCCATACCAGCAGAGCTGTATGCATCCAATTTATCGCCTTGTAACGCAGAAACAGCAACAGGTACTTCCTGTGCGTTTTCTACACGCTTACGCGCGGTAACTTGGATAACTTCTAATTGGTTGCTTTTTGCACCTGGAGCTTGCTCATCAGCTGCTAGAGTAGAAAATGAAGTACCTGCTACAGCAGAGAACAACGTTGCATTAATTAGGGTTGCTAACGTAGATCTTTTCATTGCTTTCATGTTGGGGTTTAGCCTTTTGTGTGCACTCTTATTCAACGGTTGATGTGTTGCGCTAGTTCACTTAGCGGGCTCGGCCAATTTTTCGCGCCTTGTAATAAGCTGCGCGGACCTCACTGTCGAGAGTGCAAAACGAAATAGTGAGGCTGAACGAACAATGAAGATTATAACACTTCATGACAGTTTTGCTGCATAAATATGTACAATAATACAAGATTTTTACAACAAATAACGCCATGATAAGCGAAGTTTGGAGATTTTATGCAGTTTTATTTACTTTATGCGGACATTTGTCCTGTTAATTTGTTGGGTGTAAATGTAGCCGATCAACATAAGTGAGGTTGATACGTATTTGCATATCAACCTCCACTTTATCTGTAGCTTAATTACTTAACTGAGCTAGATCAGGTTTTGCCAATTCACAGTTATGCTCATTAAGTAATCCAAGAATTGCCATATTTAATTCCTCGACGACCTCCATATACAATGCAAAATCGGTGGTATTTACATAACTTAATACATCTATCTGTAATGCCCATGGCGTAAACCCTTTAAACTTCACGCGACAAGGATCGGCACAAATGTGTTCATGCTCATCTAATAACTGTTTACACGCATTGATAAATGACTGTAAATCGACTTGTTTAGTTTGGGCACTGAGCATTAAATTGGGTCGAAAAGCAATGCGCTCTCGTTCAGAAATATTTTCTAAATGCATATCCACAAATTTGGCATTAGCAACATAGATAACGGAACGATCTAACGTGCGAATTCGCGTTGCACGCAAACCGATTTCCTCTATAGTCCCCACGTTTGCACCAAACTTACATAAACTGCCTATTCGCACTGGCGCAGAAACATATAAGGTAATTGCACCAATAATATTCTCTACAGTTTTTTGCGCAGCCAATGCAATCGCTAAGCCACCGATCCCTAAACCAGCGAGTAAAGTCGTGGCACTAAAACCTAGGTTTTCAAACCACAATAATATGGCAATGATCACAATAAGCATTTTAATTACATTACTCGCTGGACGTAATAAAAATACCGCTTGTGGCTTATCTTGTGCAATAAAGCGCTCTGATAAGCGATGTTTAGCAATATCAACACTACGTAAAAATACCCAAGTCCAGGCAATCAGCAATACGGTGCTCCCCTGGGCCAGTGCTACAACGGCAATCGTCACATTCGAAACGTCATGCAGCGAACGCGCTAACAATACAGCTAACAATAAACAGATCGGTCCTTTTATAAAGGCTAGAACATCATTAGGGGTTTTCGATCTAAAGCGATGTAAAGTGGCCGCAAAAATACGCGTTATCAGTACCGATATCAAAAAGAAGGCGGTAAATGAGCCAGCAAAGTAAACCCATTGCCAGAGCATCACCCCAAGTAACTCCGTTTTAGGCAGGTGGTTATATAACCACTCTCCCACCGCGTTATAACCAAACTCCTCAACTAAAAATGGAATTTTACTGACTGTTGCATTAGAAATTTTCCAAACTCGGTTTTCGCCTTTCTCATCAGGAACACGCTGTAATAAAACTTGTACCGGGCCCCGTGATGTGGTGATTTCTGCCACTAAGTCTCGATAACTTGGTACCGCTTCATTCTTTTTACCCTCAGGCTTTTTACTCAATGTATCAATATCAATCCATAATGTACGGTCAAATACCAGTGACAGTTGCTCAGCAAGTAGTTCAGGTGCGATTGCCTTTACTTCAGGTGGTAAGTTTCGATAGTCTAGGTAGTTTGTGGCAAGCGCATAATCCCGTTGTCGTGCGGCTCGTAAATAAGCTTGCATAGCAGAGCTTGGTGTAATGCGATGAAATTCATCATAAGGTAAGGAATCAATATTTAACTCCTCTCCTTTTTCTTTCACTGCAGATGTTACCGCTGTCGCTTTTAGTGCCTGTTTCACCTCAGCCCCTTGCTCTGCAGGGGTTTTACTTTCAGCTTCTTTGCTTTCTTTATCAATCAGAGATTTTACGGTTACCTCAGGCTCGGCGAATGAACTGAGGCTAAAACTAAATAAAATGGACAAGCCAATTAGTTTTAAAATTGCAATAAAGTGCTTACCCATTATTAATTCCTTGGTATATTTTGCTTTGAGTGCCTATCTATTATTAACTATAAAAGCGATAACGCGTATTTAAAAGTGAATAACACAATTTTTAACCAAAAATTTCTATCTTATCAGCGATCAGTTTGACCTAAGTGTAGACACAAGCTAACGTATATATTGAGCTAGCCCACAATACTAAATTCAGCGCAACCACTAAGGAATAAGATGGATCTCACCGCAACACTTTCAAAAAACTGGTCAGTACTCTTTATACGCGGCTTAATTGCTATTATTTTTGGCGTCATCACTTGGTTTGCACCAAACGCTTCGCTAAGTATCATATTGCTTTTTTTTGCCGGCTATTTTTTATTCGATGGCATTCTTAGAGTGTGGGTTGCTTGGACCTCGAAACAAAATAACCCTTACTGGCGTTGGCTACTCATCGGTGGTGTGCTATCGGTGATAGCTGGCCTTGTTACCCTGTTTGCCCCCAACGTTACCGCACTATTATTGCTTTATTATGTCGCTGCGTGGGCCATTACCATAGGTGCGGTTGAAATTTTTGTCGCACTTAAACTAAGAGCTGAAATCTCTGGTGAGTGGCTTTTAATTATCACTGGTGCACTATCGGTTTTATTTGGCTTGTATTTAATTTTTAACCCAAGTGCAGGGATCCATACCCTACTTTGGTTAGTAGCCACTTATGCTGTACTGTTTGGCGCCTTAATTGTGCTGTTCTCGTTAAAGCTTAAGAAAATAGGGCAGCTGCAGTAACGTATACAAAAAAGTCGTTTACTGCATGTTGTAATAAACGACTTTTATCATCTTGTGAATAAGCTTTGCTTAACCACTATTTACGTTATTTTAATGGTCGTCGCGTTAAGGCAATCTCACCATCAATATGAATATCACGCTGCGGGAAGGAAATCGTAACGTTATGCTCTGCAAACACTTTATATATACTAAAGCGAATATCACTACGTACTTGCCGTAACATGCTCTCTGACTCTGCACATACCCAAAAGATGGCATTAAAGACCAAAGAGCTCTCAGCAAAGTCATCAAATAATACTGAATATGCTGGAGTGGGCAATATTGCTGGGTGTTCACTTAATACCTGTTTAATTAGTTGTTCAACTAGTAGCACATCTGAGCCATAAGCAACTCCAACACTCACCGAAGAACGCGCATTACGGTCGATCAATGTCCAGTTAGTTACTGTATTCTCGAGCAGTTGGCTGTTTGGGATCAACATATGCACACCATCGTTACGGCGGATACGAGTTGAGCGAGTATTAATCGTTTCGACCACACCTTTAGCCGTTCCTACTTCTAAAAAGTCACCAATACGAATGGGCCGCTCCCACATTAAGATCCAGCCGCTGATAAAGTTATTAATGATATTTTGCGCGCCAAACCCGACCCCAATTGCAATAGCGCCAGAGACAAAAGCAAATGCTGTAAGGGGAATATTTAGCACTTCTAAAGAAGTAAAAACTAATATCGCAATACTTAATACTAAATAGATACGGGTAAATAACAGCACCGCATCAGGGTTCATTTTGCGCGCCAGCAATGTTTTGCGAATTAAACGACCAATGCGAGTAACCACAAACCACATTGCAAACAGTATCAATGGGACTTGAATAACTTTGGCCACGGTAATTTCAATGTCGTTATAGCTAAAAATTACGTACGATAAATACTGAGAGATTAACTCTAATGTCATACATCTTCCAAAATAAATAAAACTGGACCTATTCAGGGTTAAGTAAGTTTAGCACGCCATAATAGCATTTACGGAAAAGTTAAAGTTCAATATGTTTTTTATGAACAAATTATTAACATTTTCTTACAAGCAATGCTATATAAGTACTGTAAGCTTAAATAAAGCACGAGGAACACCATGATGTCACAACTGACTTTAAATCAAAAACTAGCAACGTTGCAGCCATTAGTTGATTTGCAACTATTTGAATCAAGCCTTGCGTATCGCAATAAAATTTTGTCTGTACTTGCAGAGCAAGAGCATACACTAAATTGTATTAATAAAGAGTTTGGCCATCAGCAGCCAGCCAGCTTTGGTAGTGAAAAAAAGTTTGTACTCGGTTACAACTAATTTCATACAAAATGATTCATTATTTAAAAAATTACCCATTAAGTAATATGACAACAACCTACCAGTAGCTTTTATATAAGCAATTATATTTTAGCTACTATTTTTATATTTTCGGATATTTTATCTGGAAATGACTTATTTTGCGCTAAACCCCCTCATTAAACCGATAAACTTTATTGTATATAATCTAAAATTTGCTAAGTTAACAAGCTTAACGCCTAATCTGTGTTGATAGGCTTATTTTTTATTGGAGCTCTTATGCGCAAATCTCTCATCGCTAGCACTATCGCCAGCGCTTTATTATTATCGGCTTGTAGTTCACAACAAGTAACAGACTCACCAGAAAACGCATCTCAAGTACAAACTGTTAGTGTTGATAATGTTTTAATGCAGCCAAGCCCATTACAGTACATGGCACCAGAATTTGATAAGTTTGGCACTAAAGATTACGAACCCGTTTTTGATGCTGGTATTGCCGAGCAAAAAGCACAAATTGCAGCCATTGCTAACAATCCTGCTGCTGCAACATTTAAAAATACGTTAGTTGAACTAGAGCTATCTGGCGAATTACTTGATCGTGTATCAACAGCATTTTATAACTTATCGGGGTTAATTTCAGATAGCGAATACCAACGTATTGCCGCTAAAATGGCGCCAGTATTATCGGCTCATTCAGATGATATCTACTTAAATAAAGCACTATTCTCACGTGTTGAAAGCATTTATAACAACAAAGCAAGCTTAAACGCTGAAGATCAACGTTTGGTTGAGTTTTACTACACTAAGTTTGTCAACGCAGGTGCAAAACTTAACGAAACGCAAAAAGCAAAAATGCGAGAGATCAACGCTGAGCTTGCTAAGTTATCAACTGAGTTTTCACAAAATATTCTTAAGTCATTCAAAGAAGATGTAATACTTGTTACAGATAAAAGCGAGTTGGCAGGTTTGTCTGATGGCGAAATTGAAAGCCTAGCGGCTGCTGCTAAAAAAGCCGGTAAAGAAGGCTACATGATCACGCTAGTGAACACCACGCAACAACCTATTTTAAGCAGCCTTGAAAACCGCAAACTACGCGAACGTATTTTTAAAGCATCAGCTACCCGTGCACAAAATACTAACGGCCCTATCATAATCAAAGAAACTAATTTACGTGCCCAAAAAGCAGAGTTACTTGGGTATAAAGATTGGGCGTCATATGTAATGACCACACGTATGGCTAAAACCACCGACAACGTGTACGGCATTTTGGATGACCTTGCACCAAAAGCGGTAAACAAAGCCAAAGCAGAAGCTGCTGAGATTCAAAAAGTAATTGACGCAGAAGGCAATACATTTGCATTACAACCTTGGGATTGGGCATTTTACGCTGAAAAAGTGCGCCAAGCTAAGTACGACCTAGATCCTGCATTAGTTAAACCTTATTTTGAAATGCAATCAGTGATCCACGACGGCATGTTCTTCGCGATGGAAAAACTCTACGGCATCACTTTCAAAGAGCGCAAAGATCTTCCTGTATACCATGAAGATGTTATGGTCTTTGAAGTCTTTAACGAAGACGGTAGCGCAATCGGCTTATTCTACATGGACCCTTATGCCCGTGAAGGTAAACGTGGCGGAGCATGGATGAGCTCGTACGTTGGTCAAAGTGGTCTTAAAGGCACAAAACCAGTTATCTATAACGCACAGAACATTCCTAAGCCAGCTGAAGGTCAACCAACATTAATGACCTTCTCTGAAGTAACCACCATGTTCCATGAATTTGGTCATGCAGCGCATGGTTTATTTTCTGATGTTAAATACCCAAGCCTTGCGGGTACTGCAACTGCCCGTGACTTTGTTGAATTCCCTTCACAAGCACACGAAGATTGGAATATCGAACCAACAGTACTTGCCAATTACGCTAAGCACTACAAAACGGGCGAGCCTATTCCTAAAGAGTTATTAGCAAAAGTACTTGAGTCACAAAACTTCAATCAAGGTTTTGGCACCACTGAATACTTAGCTGCCGCATTACTTGATATGGAGTGGCACTCATTTGGCTCTGACGCTGAAATCACAGACGTACAAAAATTTGAGCACGAAGCACTGGAAAAACACGGTATAGCTTACTATCCAGTACCACCGCGTTATAAGTCTTGCTACTTTAGCCATACTTTTGCTGGCGGCTACTCAGCTGGTTACTACGCTTATCTTTGGACTGAAGTATTTGCAGCCGATGCCTTTGCTCACATGACCGAAGAAGGTGGCCTTACTCGTGAGAACGGTGATAACTTCCGTAAAGAGATTTTATCAAAAGGCAACAGCCGCGACTTAATGCAAAGCTACATTGAGTTCAGAGGTCAAAAGCCAACCACAGACGCCCTGCTTAAGCGCCGCGGTTTAGTGGAATAAAATAAGCCTGCGTTAAAAAAGCCCGCACACTGTTGCGGGCTTTTTGTTATAGTGAAGTTTTAAAATCACTCAAATAAAAACCATGACCTACCTGTTTGCAACCACCCTACTATGGGCTTTTTCATTTAGTTTAATTGGCGTGTATTTAGCAGGCCAAGTTGATGCTTGGTTTAGCGTTTTAATGCGTGTTGCTTTAGCAACCCTCGTGTTTTTACCCTTTATAAAATACCGTGGTATAGCGCCAAAACTCATTGCTAAATTGATGTTGATTGGTGCGGTGCAACTGGGTGCTATGTATGGTTTTTATTACCATTCATTTTTATACCTTAGCGTGCCTGAAGTACTGTTATTTACGGTAATGACGCCACTGTATATTGCGCTATTAAACGATGTGATTGAACAACGTTTTAATCCACAGTTTTTATTTGTGGCCCTATTGGCAATAGTTGGCGCTGTAGCTATTCGTTACCAAGGTATTGATGAAAACTTTTTGACAGGGCTACTACTGGTGCAAGCCGCCAACCTGTGTTTTGCCACAGGACAAGTGACCTACAAACGTTTAATGGCAAACCGAAATATCCCGCAGCAAAGCGTGTTTGGCTGGTTTTTTGTCGGCGCTTTAATTGTTGCTAGCATCTGTTTTTTATTATTTGGTGATACAACTAAACTTCCAACTACAACAACCCAATGGGGTATCCTTATTTACCTTGGTAGCATTGCATCGGGTTTAGGCTATTTTGCTTGGAATAAAGGCGCTACACAGGTCAATGTAGGCGGCCTTGCGGTGATGAATAATTTGCTGATCCCTGCGGGTATTTTAGTTAATGTGGTTATTTGGAATCGCGATGCCGATCTTGTAAAACTGAGTATTGGTGGCGCTATTATTGTTTTAGCACTGCTGTTAAATCAGTACCTTAATAGAAATGCCATAAATAAAGCCTAAACTAATGCAAACAAATGTGAGGGTGTTATGAAATTACTAGTTTGTACATTACTGATTATATTACTAAGCGCCTGTAGCCAAACGCCACAAAGTAGTACTGTTCAAGTTGGCACTCGGCCTTATTATCTTATTAACACTATGCAGCCCAGCGCGCTGAAAACGCAATTACAAGCATGCAGCGAAGGACCTTTTTATCGTACAGACTTTGCCATTGGTCACCGTGGTGCGCCAATGCAGTACCCTGAGCACACTAAAGAGTCATACCTTGCAGCAGCGCGTATGGGCGCAGGTGTTTTAGAGTGCGATGTGGCCTTTACTAAAGACCAAGAACTGGTTTGCCGCCACTCTCAATGTGATTTACACACCACCACTAATATTTTAGCGGTGCCAGAGCTTGCTGCTAAATGCAGCGTGCCATTTAAGCCTGCAAAAAACGGCCAACTGGCTCAAGCAAAATGCTGTACCAGCGATATCACCCTTGCCGAATTTTTAACCCTAAAAGGCAAGATGGATGGCGCAAACAACCAAGCAATAACAGTTGATGAATATTTAAATGGCACGCCTAATTGGCGCACCGACTTATACGCTAGCAATGGCACATTAATGAGCCACAAACAAAGTATTGCCTTGTTTAAGCAATTAGGCGTAAAAATGACTCCTGAGCTCAAAGCACCGCAAGTAAGCATGCCGTTTAATGGTTTTACTCAAGCGCAATATGCACAAAAAATGCTCGATGAATACACAGAGCAAAATGTACCGAATGAGCGCGTTTATCCACAATCATTTAATCTTGCTGACGTAAAGTACTGGATAGAGCAAAACCCGGAGTTTGCTAATAACAGTGTTTACTTAGATGGCCGCGACGAAACATCACAACTTGACCCAAATGATCCTGATACGTGGCAACCTAGCATGACCGCGCTTTATAACGATGGTGTACGCATTCTTGCTCCCCCTATTTGGATGTTGTTAGCCGTTGATGAGTATAACAATATTGTGCCATCGCAATATGCGTTAGCCGCCAAAGCAGCTGGACTAAAGTTGATTGCTTGGAGCCTTGAGCGCTCTGGGCCGCTTGTCAATGGCGGCGGTTATTACTACCAATCAGTCAGTGAAGTGATCAATAACGATGGCGACATGATGAAGGTGGTTGATGTGCTAGCCAAAGATGTCGGCGTGATGGCGATTTTCTCAGACTGGCCAGCGACTGTCAGTTACTACGCCAGCTGTAACAACATGCCTGCGAGTATCTAAAGTTAGATTTTTTCAATTCAGATCACTCGTTTAGCACTGAGCGCTAGGTTATGATGAGCTTTTTTAGAATAAAGGCTCATTATGATCATTTCGCACCAAAGCCATGATATCGCAACTGCAACGGGTACTATGCGTACCAGCGTTTACCGCCCTCAAGCGGATGGACAGTTTCCCGCGATTATTTTTTACTCTGAAATTTTCCAACAAACTGCGCCAATAGCACGCAGTGCCGCTATTTTAGCAGGCCATGGTTTTGTGGTGCTGGTGCCTGAAGTGTTTCATGAACTAAACCCTATTGGCACTGTGTTGGCCTACGATGACGCAGGTAAAGACAAAGGCAATGCCGATAAATGGGCAAAGCCCCTTGAATCCCACGACAGCGACACCCAAGCATTAATCGATTTTGCCCAAACGCAAAGTTATTGCACCGGCTCAGTGGGTGCTATGGGTGTGTGTATTGGTGGTCACTTAGCTTATCGCGCGGCGTTAAACCCAGCAATAAAAGCGGCATTTTGCTTATACGCCACCGATATTCATAGCGATACACTCCCAGCACAAGCTGGTAATAACTCGTTTGAACGCATGGCCGATATTCAAGGTGAAATTCACTTTATTTGGGGTAAGCAAGACCCGCATGTACCACAAGAAGGCCGCGCCAAAATTTATCAACACGTTGTAGCCACAGGCATAAACTACCAATGGCAAGAAGTAAACGCGCAACATGCATTTATGCGCGATGAAGGAGATCGTTACGATCCAGCCCTTGCTATTGCTATGTACCAACAAGCTGTGGCGTTATTTAGCCGGACTTTGTAAAGTTAATTCTTTTTAAGCATACCCAATGCGGTATGCTTTTTTATAAAGTAATTTTTTAAGTAATCAATAAATAATCGCAGCTTTTTAGATCCCGCGCCACCTGGTGGAAATACGCCATAAAGTTCAATGTCTTTACTTTTATAATCATCTAAGACTATTTCGAGTGAACCCGCCTGCACTTTAGGCCAAGCATCATAAAGAGGAATGCGCCCGATGCCATGTCCTGCCTCAACAAAAGCGGTACGTGCTGCGGCATTATTGGTACTTAAATCACCTTTCATAGTCAGGCTGTATTTTTTACCATTTTTTTGCAAGGTTAATGTTTTACTGCCGAGTTGATATACCACCCATTTATGCGCTTGCAGTTGCTCTGGCGTTTTTGGCTTACCAAAGTGCGCAAAATAATCTGGTGACCCACAAATACAGGTACTCATTACAGTTAGCTTTGTGGCGTGTAAGTTTGAATCATCAAGTGCCACGCCACGTATCGCAAAATCAAAACCATTTTTAATAATATCAATAACTTCATCGTTGAGTTGTAAATCAATATCAATTTTAGGGTACTGGCGCTTAAAATCGTTGATAGCAGGAACTATAAGCTGCATGCCGACATTCACCGGGCAGCTTATTTTTAACAACCCCTGAGGCTCATTTTTAATATTCTCAATTTGTTGATTAGCGGCATTTGCTTGCTCAGTAATAACTCGGCACCGCTCATAGTAGGCAATTCCCGCTTCAGTTAACGCCATGGTTCGGGTTGAGCGATTTAATAAGCTGACTTCAAGTTGGGTTTCAAGCTTTTTTAAGTGATAACTTGCTACCGCGCGCGTTAACCCCAGCTGTTTTGCTGCCGCCGTTAAACTGCCCTGCTCAACAATTTGTGCAAACACCACCATACTTTTTAGCTGTTCAAACGAAACCTTCATACCAACTCCTAAATTCAACCGCACAATTGTATCAATTTTTAAATCAATAAAGTCAAATTTATCATCGTTGTTTAAAGTTATCTTAATGCATATAGTAATTACAGATACACTTAACAATTTAATTCATCAGAAGGAATATGGTTATGGCTAAAAAAATACTTATGGTTCTCACCTCTCATGCTGAACTTGGCGATACAGGCCATAAAACGGGCTTTTGGGTCGAAGAATTTGCCGCCCCGTATTACGCATTTATTGATGCCGGTGCCGAAGTTACCCTTGCATCAGTAAAAGGCGGACAACCACCGATCGATCCTAATAGCGCCGCACCGGATGCTGCAACCGAGGCCACGAAACGCTTTGATAACGACAGTGCAGCACAAACACTGATGGCCAATACCAAAGCACTTAGCGATGTAAATGCCAGTGATTTTGACGCTGTATTTTACCCAGGCGGTCACGGTCCATTATGGGATTTGGTTGACAATGCTGACTCAATTGCACTGATTGAAGACTTTATCAATACGCAAAAACCTGTTGCAGGTGTGTGCCATGCAAGTGCAGTATTTTTGAATGCGAAGAACTCAGATGGCACAGCACTTGTGGCAGGCAAAAAAGTCACCGGCTTTAGTAATAGTGAAGAAGCCGCCGTGCAACTGACTGATATAGTGCCTTTACTCGTTGAAGACGAACTGATTAAAAAAGGTGGCGACTATCAAAAAACCGATGATTGGGGCGTACTCGCATTAGAAGATGGTTTACTGATCACAGGTCAAAACCCTGCCAGCTCCGAACTTGCCGCTAAAAAGCTACTTACTAAATTAGGCTAAACCTATATTTGCTAAAGCCTTGCCCACTGGGTAAGGCTTTTCATTTAAGTATTAAGATAGGTATACTCACCCACACTCACTTTCAATTTAAGCTTATGTATGGCAAATCAAAAAAGTTCTTTAAGCATCCCACCGCTCACCAGTAAACGCTTTACAATCATTGGCATTATTTTACTGTGTGCCTTATTACAAGTAATTAATAGCTTACCCGGTATTAACCTAAATGGCCTAGGTATATTCCCACGTAATTTAAGCGGCTTAAGCGGGATTTTCTTCGCGCCGTTTTTACATGGTGGCTGGGCACATTTGATCAGTAATTTAATCCCATTCGCAGTACTTGGCTGGCTGGTTTGCCAGTACAGTGTAAAACGCTTTTGGCTGGTGTTTATTTTCACTGCAATTGTAGGTGGCTTATTAGTTTGGCTATTTGGCCGTAGTAATATTCATGTTGGGCTAAGTGGCGTACTTTATGGTTTATGGGGCTTTTTGATTTGTTACGGCATTATGCATCGCTCATTTAAAGCCATCGCGATTAGTGTTGTGGTGGTATTTTTATACAGTGGCTTAATTTGGGGTGTACTACCACAGCGCCCCCATGTGTCATTTGAAAGCCACTTTTTTGGCGCACTAGCAGGGATTATTATCGGCTATTTATTAGCAAAAAAAGATAAGAAAAACGAAGCATATAAATTGTAAAGTTAGTGATGCGCAAGATAAAGCAACGCACCCTAACAATATAAAAATGTGGTGGCTTAACAGCGCAGCGTTAAGGTGATCATTACCACGCCATGGTCAGTACTTTGGTCGTCACGCTCAAACTCAGGGTTGATCAAGTGACGGTCATAAGTATGGTGTTCACTCACCTCATAAAAGCTATCGTCGTAACTTGCATCAAACTCACAAGATAACAAAATATAATCTAGTACTGAGCTGCTGGCGCCAAAATAATGGGTTGGCGTGCGTTTAAGCTCGACTGTTTGTTGATTTTGCTCTGGATCGCTTAGCCGCGACTTTATAAATAAATCCCACGCATCGTTTAAGCAATATTTTGCAAGGTAGGTTTTACTGTCAAACGCTGGGGCAAAACGCAGTGAATCGGTGAGTAAGTGGCTCAATACGCCATCGATTAAATTATTATTAAAATCCCCCATTAGCAGCATAGGGTTTTGTGTGTCTTCGCGCCGCTTAATCATTTCAAGCATCAATAAGGTTGCTTCGCTGCCGCGCTGAATCGTAGAGCCCCAGCCACCAGCAATATCTGCTTTTAAGTGGGCAATAATATTCTGCTCTGGTGCTAATTGGTTGTTTTGCTCAACTTCGAGCAACGGCCGTTTAGATTTAAAATGCACCACATAACAATCAACATCGCCAATATGCGGCATAATAAGTGTGGCCCTGAGCACTTTACGGCTAAACGTAAAGTCAGCGCTAAGCCCCATTATGTGCGCAAGCTCTGCGTCATGTTGTACAGCAGCCACTTCGCTAATTGCAAAACGAGAAGCTATCGCCACCACCGGACGTTTATAAATAAACTCATCAATCACTTGTGGCTCATCAACCACCGCAAAGTAGTGATAACCTGCTTTATGTAATAGTGCTTTTAGTGACTCAATGCTAAATACTTCTTGAAAGCCAATTACATCAGGCTGAAACTCAGTTAAGTAATCAACTATCCAGCGCTGCTTTTTAGCCCACTGCTGCGCACTATAAATACGCTCAAATTCATAAAACGCATTAGGCGGCTCAAGGTAATTAAATAAGTTAAATGTGGCAATTTTTAATTGGCTATTTTCGACCTCTACTGGCTCAATCGCTGTCGTGGGATCTGCGGTAAGTTGCGATTGTTGGTGTGCAACATGATTAGTGATAACAAAAATCCTACTTAATTATACAAAGCCAAAATTACCGCAAAACCAACAACTTCGCCAAGCCGTCTGTTGTAAATGCAAATTAGCAAGGCGAGCAATGTTTATTTGAATATAACGTCAGCCCAGCTTGTTTATTATTGCATCGCAGGCATTTTCAATTAAATCGAGGACCTGTTCAAAACCTTGTTCGCCGCCGTAGTAAGGATCGGGAATTTCATCAATTGCAGATGAGCCATAACTTAAAAACAGCGCAAGTTTATACTGTAAGTGTGCCGGACATTGCGCCACTAAGTCTGCAAGGTTTTGTTTATCAGCCGCTAAAATCAAGTCAAAATATTCAAAGTCATGTTGCTGTACTTGACGAGCACGGATCCCTTTAAAACTGTAATTACGTTTTAAAGCCGCAGCTTGTGATCGTTTATCTGGAGGATTGCCACAGTGATAAGCCGCCGTCCCAGCAGAATCTATTTCAAGAGTCACCCCTTGCTGCATCGCTTTAGCACGAAGCATAGCTTCAGCTGTTGGTGAACGACAAATATTACCTAAACACACCACCAATATTTTTTTCATTGTTAAACCTTAGTAAGCTCCATGTCTCTAGCTTTACTCAAAATACTTATTATTGCCAGCCCTGTAACCAACGTTGCTGATCTTTTAAATCCCGCCAATCAATTGCAACTTGGCGCTTAGACATTACCGCTTCAATCACACAGCTTAAAACAATGCCTTCTTCATCAAAGTCCATTTCAATGATGATAAAATGCTTTTCTTTATTCACTGGTGAAACAGCAGTCCATTTACTGTTGAGCAATTTCTTAGGTGTTATTTTATTCATGAGCTGCGCTATAAGCTTTTTCAATAATTAATTGTATTTGTTATACGTTTATAGTGCTGGTTAAGTTTATGTTCGATAGATTATTTTAATACTGCTTTAAAATTGCTTCGTCGTAGTCATCTGCATTAAGCGTCACATTAAACTTAGCAGCCACACTATCAAGCTCCGCTTGTTTGATTGCCAGCTCATCCATGGTGATAGTGTTATCGTCTAACTGCCACAATAACCGTGAGCCGGCATAACTGTAATGAATCGCCAAAAGTGCTTGTGGATCCCCCTCACGACCTGCAGCTTTTAGCTTAGCCATTTTCCGAGTAATTTTATTAAGTGCTTGTTTTAACTCCCACACATACACAACCTCAGTCATGTAATCATGTGTGCGGTATTTATTCAGCGCCCAGCCAATACTAATACTGGTGATGATTACACCCAATAAATTCCAATGGAAATGACTGCCACTTTCATCTGGAAACAAGGCTATCAAAGATTGCGAAATAGCTAAACTGCCCGCGGCTAGTGCCAAACCACAGCCAATAATAACGCGGTTTAAATGCTTACGATAACGTGCTTTATCAATTTGAATAAGTTGCATAACTGCCTAATAAAATAAAAACCAAAATCCAGAGCCGCCATTGTAGCCAATGCAGGCAAACAATGACGAAACTTTTTTAAAACTTCTGATTAAACACCTGCATCTTAGGGGTTAACTATCAGCTCTTGCTCTTTAGGGTTGATATACTTTAAACCAATCGTAACAATGCGGGTATTCACCATAGTAATAACCCTTAGCTGCACATTATTGATCACCACAATCGCGCCTTTACATAGTGGCGGTGTTAATTTTTGATTAATTAGCTCTTCTAAACTGAGTTTTTCAGGCGCCTCTATTTTCATATTATACGAATAGAAAATATCGCCGACTAAAGTAACGCCTTTCACTCTTAACTCATTTTTAGCTAAATGGTTTTCTTGTTGATGTGTTGCATCTGTTGCAGCAAATACCAAATCCACAAAAGGTCGATTGTAAGGTTTGAGTACAACAAATAAGTGATCTTGTGATTTAAGTACTGTAGAGCCTCTAGGTGGAATAGTTGACGACCCTCGTGTGATCATTGCCACTACCACACTCTCCGGTAATGCCGCGCGAGATAAACGCCTGCCAACTACGCGCGAAGCATCACTTAGCGTATACTCTACAATTTCTATATCTATTTCATTTAAAGCGGTAATCTCAAGTTTAGCGGCGGCTACAACAGGTGGCGGCTCAACCAACCCTAACTTTTTCGCAATCCAAGGCATGCTAGCCCCTTGTAGGGTTGCTGAAATTAACACCACAAAAAATACTACATTAAAAATAAGCTCCGCGCCCGGCAGACCAAAAAGCAGGGGGAATATTGCTAAAATGATAGGCACAGATCCCCGTAATCCTACCCAAGACACAAACATGGTTTCTCGATTATTAAAGCCAAATAACTTTAAAATTGGCGCTACAGCCAGAGGTCTTGCAATAAAAATTAACGCAAACGCTATAAATAACCCTTCTAACCATACATCCAATAATGAAGATGGATTAATCAATAATCCTAACACCACAAACATGGTAATTTGACCTAACCACGCTAAACCATCATGAAATAGAAAAATACTGCGTTTATATACAAACTCACTATTACCTAAAATAACACCCGTAATAAACACAGCTAAAAAGCCGCTACCGCCTAATGAGGCAGATAAACCAAATGATAACAAACCAAAAGCTGTTACCATCACTAAATACAAACCTGATGTATTTAGCTTAATGCGATTGATAAACCAAGTCGCCAGTTTACCAATTAACACACCACACAGCGCACCTACCCCCATTTGCTGCACAAATAACAACAGCAAGTCGCCTCCAAACGTCATTTTGTTAACTAACACCTCTAACAAGCCAACAGTTAAAAAGATAGCCATAGGGTCATTGGAGGCACTTTCTATTTCGAGGGTAGACTTAAGCTTTTTATTTAAATGAATGCCCGCACTTCGCAACAAGGCAAAAACGGCAGCCGCATCAGTAGAGCCAACAATTGCCCCTAACAAAATACCTTGCAGCACAGGAAGGTCTAAAATATAGGTTGCCACAGCACCGGTTATCACTGCGGTCAGTAACACGCCCACAGTCGCTAAAGCTGATGCGGGTTTCCAGACTTGTTTAATCGAGCTGATCGGAGTTTGCAATCCCCCATCGAACAAAATAATAGCAAGCGCTAACGTACCTAAAGCGTGCGCAGCCTCGGCATTATCAAATGAAATACCGGCAATACCGTCTTCACCAGCAAGCATGCCGACTAATAAAAACAGCACCAGCACAGGTAAGCCGACACGTGCAGATAACTTGCTCGATATCACACCAAAAAGAATCAAAATGGCACTAACAAGAATGATATTGTCAATTACAAACATACGATGAATTTACAACCTTACATAAATGGAAAATTAAAATAGCCAACTAAAAATGATTTGAAAGTCCAGTGCATACAATAACTCAAAAAGCGTCCATTATTTTAATTTATTTATAAATAAAACGCGTATTTGTTTTTTGAGGTCAATGAAAACAATGAAAAAATACAATTACAACTCGCTAGTCACTATAAATTCCTCCTTGTTGATAACGCCACTTTGCAGCGCAATTAAATTTTTTAAAATATTTCACCCCTTTTATATTTACCGCACGTTTTAAAGATAAATACATCATAAGTGACTTAAGGATTTGCTCATGCAAACAGTCGATTTACCACACACTCACCATACATTAAAAACATCCACTGCCATCGTTGGTGGTGCCGCAATGACATTTGCTGCATTTGCATTTATGCAATATTTGATCAGTGGCGAGCAACGCGCAGCAAACATTTCCGGTGACAACATTATTGTAGAAATATTCCAAGCCCCAGAGGACTCTAAGGTACAACAAAAGCAAACCCTGCCACCGCCGCCGAAAATGCAAACACCACCAAAAGTGCCCCCGCGTACACCGCCAAGCACAGATACCAATATAATAACCACCGCAATAACACCGGATATCAGCATTGGTGAAATAGGCACAGGTATACAAGCAAACTTACAACGCCCTACAGGGGATGCCACCCCAATAGTGCGTATAAATCCTAAATATCCACCGATTGCCGCGCGAGAAGGCATTGAAGGCTGGGTACAATTAAGCTTTAATGTGTCTCAGACAGGTGAAGTAATTGATGCACAAGTCACAAACGCAGAACCAAAACGCATATTCGACCGTGAAGCACTACGGGCAATAAAGCGCTGGAAATACCGCCCAAAAGTGATTGATGGCGTAGCACAAATACAAACGGGGCAAAGCGTACAACTTGATTTTAAGTTAGACCAAACGCAATAAGGGTGCCTATGCTTACAAGCTTAAAATCATGGTTTATCAGTCAGCCAAGCGACGATTACTTGGCTGACTACGCAAAAAGTGGCGACAACCGTCACTTAACTAAACTCGTCACCTTGTTTGGCAACGATTTGTATCATTACTTAGTCACCCAAAGTAACGAGCAACTCGCCTTTGATATCAGCCAGCAAACCTGGTTAAAAGTGATGGAAAAACGCCACCACTATCAAGGTCAAAACAACCCAAAAGCCTGGCTGTTTCGCCTTGCCCGCAATGCGTTGATTGATGAATATCGTAAACAACAGCGCTTTGTTGAACTAGAAGACGACACCGCGATAGCCCCACTGAGAACTGAGCAAAAATTTGATTATGCCGCTTTTGATAAAGCGTTAATGCAACTGAGCTTTGTACAACGCGAAGCACTCAGCCTGCAACAAGAAGGCTTTTCGCTTGAAGACATACAACAGATCACGCAAAGCAATCATGAAACCGTAAAAACGCGGCTACGTTATGCAAAACAGAACTTAAAAACATTATTGGGAGGCTTTGATGAAAAAGCATAACGAGCAGTTTGAGCAACAACTTGAACAGCATTTTAGTGAACGTAAAAAACGCCACACGCTTACGCCCGAGCAACAGGCAATGTTTACTAAAATACCCAATGAAAACGCCAATAAGCAACCAGCAAAATTTTTATTGCCCCTACAAATGACCGGCCTCGCCTGCGCATTAGTGGTACTAGGCTTTACCATGTTTACCACAACAGATAACAACACAGATAACACCGCGGAACAACTCACACTTAACAGCACCTTTATCGCTCAGCAAAACAATTACCACTTTATAGAGGTTCACCAAGTAGATAATGCTGGCAGTTATTCAAGTGAAATAACAAGCCAAAAACAACAACTCGACAACAAGCTCGCCGCCGACCTGCGCCTACACCAACAGCGCTATATTGAATACGGCCAATTAGTTAAAGTAGACAACGACTGGTACATCGCCAGCTGCCACAGCGAAGTCCTCATTCAAATAAAAGACTCGTTATTGAATAGCTTAAAAACCAAACACGCCGTAGCAAGTGATATTGTAAAAGGCGACATGCTCGCCATGGCCCACAACAGCCAAGGCCAGATTATTGCACTCAAGCATGCAGGAGATGGGGTTAAGATGTGTAGGGGGTGATTTTTACCACTGAGGCCAGAGGCCACAGAGGCGCTGCGCGCTACACAAAAGAGAAACGCAAAGGCCGGTAGCAGCCGCCCCTTGGTTGCTGCCAGCAACCTAAACCTTGAATAAGGTTTTTAATGTAGGTCGCGGATTTATCCCGACAATATGTGTGAAAAGTTAGCAGCAAAAAACATCAGCTACAGTGATACAACTTTTGGGCTAAAGCCCAACCTACAAAATGCATGCGCCAGCAAGCTCAGCGCCTACGGTGGTTAACCCTTACATTGGAGTTAAACCCTGCGTGGCTGAAGCCTGCTCCTACAACAATAACTAACCTCAGTGTAGCGAAGCGCTTCTGCGCCTTCCGTGGTGAAATTCACTTTCTCGCCCTAAAGGGCGACCTACAATTTAAACCAAGCTACAAACACACGCGCTAGCAAGCTCAGCGCCTACGACTAATCCGTAGCTCGTCGCCCGCCGCACAAAGCCATCGTTTTTCATTCTCGGTGCAGCGAAGCGCCTCTGTGCCCTCTGTGGTGAAATTCACTTTCTCGCCCTAAAGAACGACCTACAATTTAAACCAAGCTACAAACACACGCGTTAGCAAGCTCAGCGCCTACGACTGATCCGTAGCTCGTCGCCCGCCGCACGAAGCCATCGTTTTTCATTCGCGGTTGAAGCTACTACCAACAGCACCAGCGTATTAACCCCGTCATTTATCTTACATTTCCAGTAGATAGTCGCACTTTAGTAAATGTTCATAACAATTTCACTTATAACACGCTAGGCTAATGTCATCGTGTTTAATAAATTGGAGTTACCATGAAAAAGTCTTTTTGTAGCAGTTTAGTCGTCACTCTTCTCAGTGTAACCAGTTTGCAAGCGTGTGCGCAGCAACTTGAACAAGAAATTCCTGTCGCTAAAAGCGCTGATAAGTATCAGCTTGAGTTAGTGGCCAAAGGCGTGCAAATCCCGTGGGGAATGGCGTGGCTTAACGAGCAAGATTTATTGGTAACAGACCGTGCAGGTGAACTTAGGCTCATTCGTGGTGGTAAATTGCTAGAGCAAAAAATCTCTGGTGTGCCAAAAGTGCATGCTGAGGGTCAAGGTGGCTTATTAGATATTGAGCTTGATCCTAATTTTAAAGACAATGGCTGGATTTACTTTTCATACTCTGGTTATGAAGGTGATGAAGAAGGCTATAATACCTCAATCATGCGTGCACGGTTAAAAGATATGGCACTCGTCGATACGCAATTATTATTCGACGGTACACCAAACACTACCACCACTAAACACTATGGATCGCGCATTGAGTTTGATAAAGATGGCTATTTGTTCTTTTCGATTGGCGATCGTGGCGCACGTGATGTTCACCCACAAAGCTTAGAGTATGACGCAGGTAAAATTCATCGCATTAATAGCGATGGCTCAATTCCTGAATCAAACCCATTTGTAAATAAGCCAAACGCACGTAAAAGTATTTATTCGTATGGTCACCGCAACCCGCAAGGTATGGCGATGCACCCACAGACTGGGGCAATTTGGAGCCATGAGCATGGCCCGCGTGGTGGCGATGAAATCAATATTATTAAAGCGGGTGCAAACTACGGCTGGCCAGAAGTAACCCACGGTATTAACTACATCGGCACAAAAATCACCGACGAAACCAGCCGTGAAGGCATGGAGCAACCTGATTGGGTGTGGGTGCCGTCTATCGCACCTTCTGGGATGGAGTTTGTAACAAGTAGCAAATACCCGCAGTGGCAAGGTCACGTACTTGTTGGTGCAATGAAATTTGCTCATTTAGTGTTAGTTGAGCTCGATGGCAACAAAGTAACGGGCCACAGTAAACTGTTTGAAGGCGCTGGCCGCGTGCGCAGTATTGCCACTCACCCGAATGGTGATATATATCTGGGCATTGACGGTATGGGTATTTATAAGGTTGTACCTAAATAGTAGGTTGGTAGAGCAAAGCAAAACAATTTAGCGAGTCACAAGGGGAAAGAGTAAAGGGGCTTTAAGCTGTAAGTCATAAGCTTTAAGTCGTTGGTGCATACTCGCTGCTGAGGTGAATCAGATACTGTAGGCGTGAAATTTATTTCGCTTGAAGGTTTCAATCCATACTCTTTTAGGTCGGACTTTAGTCCGTAACTTTGTAAGTGATTCGACATGTGTCGCCATAAATGACGACCTACGTAACAAGCAATAAAAAAACCACAGACTTCTCTGTGGTTTTTTACTTACAGCTTAAAACTAGTATTTATAAAACAATAATGCTTGTAATGAGGTAGGCCACAAATGTTAAACCGCCGGCAAACAGTGCATACGGCATTTGCGTTTTAACGTGCGTAAGTAAATCACACCCTGAGGCAATTGCAGACACAGCACTGGTGTCGGATATAGGTGAACAGTGATCACCAAATACGCCGCCACCTAAAATAGCCGCAATTACTAATGAAGGTGGTAAACCAAGCGCTTGAATTAGCGGCACACCAATTGGGATAAGTATTGCAAAGGTGCCCCATGATGTCCCTGTGGTGAAAGAGATCACCGCGCCTGTTACAAATAACACTGGTACCACTAGGTAGATAGGTAAGTAATCACCCACTAGCCCTGCTACAAATACACCAGTACCTAAGTCTTTTAAGCTTGCGCCTAAAGTCAGTGAAAGCAATACAATGGCAACTAATGGCAGTAATTCACCCATGCCTTTAAAGCCAATATCCACCAGCTTATGATGAGTAAACTGGCGAGAAGTCACCATTAGAAAGTAGGCCACAACACAGGCTAAAATGGTTGCATACAATACTGATTTAGAACCACTACCACTGGCAATATCGCCATCACCAGACCAATACATAAAGCCAACCATGCTGCCGATCAACGTAAGTAAAGGAACCAACATAAAACGTGCTTTAGTGCCTTTTACTTCTTCTTGTAGCTCTGTTTTTTGGTGTTCTAATTGTTCTTCTGCTTTTTTAAGTGGGCCATGCACTTTATCAAATGAAATAGTATAAAACACAATCAGTAAGGTAATAATGGCGTAAAAGTTATAGCCGATACTGCCCCATAACACCGACACTGCCGATTCTGACATTTCATAGTTACCTAGTAAGCCGAGCACGTAAGCGCCCCAGCCATTGAGTAAAATTAAGATACACACTGGCGCACTGGTACTATCAATAATGTACGCAAGGCGCGCTCGGCTCATTTTAAATTTATCAAATAACCCACGGGATAAAATACCCGCGGTAAGTACACTTAAGTTAGATTCAATAAATACCGCAATACCCGAGAACATAGTTAAAAAACCAACTTGGCGTTTACTTTTTGCCACGCCTTTGTTCATCAACATATTAACTGTTGCTGCTACACCACCTGATTCACGAATGTAAGCAAGTAATGCCCCGATCAAAATACTAAAGATCAGGATACGGCTATTACCCGGTGAGCTTGCAACACTGACTACGCGTTCAATGGTATTTATAAATGTATTAAAAAGCGTGTTGCCATCACCTTGCAGTGCTAACAAAAATTCAGAAGAAGCAACCGCGACAAGTAGCGCCATTATTACTTCTTTACGCCAAAACACGATTAAAATCGCAATTAGCGGCGGTAAAATTGAATACCAAGACATACAGTAACCTTTTATGTAGCGACCACGCCGCCGTTATAATTATTTTATCTTCAATTCTGCGTTGAAGGTTAGAACAAACCCATTAGCTTAATCAGTTCAGCAATAAACACAACTTAAATCGGTCAGCGACAAGATAAGCAGCGCCTTTTAACTCACTGCTTATTTAGTATTGCTTCATAAATCAGAGAAATAATTGAGCCATATTTACCGGTCTCGAATTTTTTGCCCACAAATTCATAGTGTTTTTCACTGCCCTCTATCGGCGAATGGCGTGTATTGGTGAGTAAAACAATGGCTAAGTCATAAACGGGATCAATCACTGTTACCGTGCCCGTCCAACCAGTATGACCATACGCCTGCTCACTTGCATAGGGGCCAAAATGCCATTTTAATGCACCGTGACCGGCACGACGCCAACCCAAACCATAGCTTTCATCACTTGCTTGTGGGCCAATAAATTGCTCAAGTACTTGTGGGGTAAACATTTGTTTATCGCCATAACCACCACGATTTAATAATAGTTGCGCAAGTACACTTAAATCTTGTCCTGTGCTAAATAACCCGGCATGTCCTGCAACACCACCGAGTGCATAGAAGGCTTTTTCGTCATGCACTTGCCCTTGTAAAACATCAGTGCGAACGTTATCAAAATTGATTCGCCCACCACGGGTGTTACCTTGCAATTCAGTGGCGGCAATTTGGTTTTTAGTAAAGCCTTTTTGCAATGGGTTATAGAGTGTATGGCTTAAGCCAAGCGGCTGATAAATTTGCCCTTCTACGTAATTATCAAGGGATTGGCCTGAAAGTCGCTCAACTAACACACCAAGTAGCATGTAATCTACGTCCGAGTATAAATGTTTAACGTTGCGACCCGCCACAAACGGCACGCCAGTCAGTAATAAATTTTTGGTACGTAAACTATTTTGAGAAAAGAATCGCTCACCAAATTTATTATCTTTACGATGAAAATCAACCACTGCTGGGTATCCTGCGCTGTGAGTCAGTAAATCTTTCACTAAACGCTGCTCGCGCCCTGCTCCTCTAAATTCTGGTAGGTAGTAAAACAGGGGTTTTTCTACATCCACTTTGCCTTCACTGGCTAATTTCATTAATGCTAAATTGGTGGCAAACATCTTTGAATTAGAAGCGATATCAAATAACGTATCACTTTTCATTGGCTGCGGCTGGGATAATAATGAGCCATCAGCTTGGTATTTTTTTGCATCCCCATAATGGCTTAATTTAACCAGTTGACCGTCTTTGATCACTGCAAGCACCGCCCCCGGAAACCCCTGTGCGATTTCTTGGTTAATTAAACTATCGACTTGTTTAAAGGCATTCTTTTTAGCCGGTGTAGTCGCTAAAGTAGGATAAGGAAAACGCAGAGTTAAACTTGCCCCTTCAGGTTGCACATTTTCAACTTTAAAGGTATTTACACCATTATGAGTGCGTTTTGATAAGCTGTATTCATATAGTTTATTAGCAGTAAGTGGCTGAGCTATATTTATTTTTTCACCATTTATGAAAATATCAGCACTCGTTGCGGTGTTATTTTCGATGATGATGTGGCCTCGGCCTTTGTACGCTTTAAACGTACCTCGGTCATTTACAAACGTACGCGAACTTGGATTAGGGTTTGGAATTTGCATAACCACTTGCGCATTTGCGAGTGGTTTTACTATCGGCTCGGGTGTTGTTTGTTGTTGCTGATATTGCAGCATTAATTTAGCCGCTTTTTTCGGGAAATACTTTTCCATCAAAGCAAATAGTACTGCCGCGCTACGTGCATCTGCATTACCGCTAACATGCCACGGTAAAAAGTGCATTTGAAAGGCGCTCAGCGTATCAAGCGTTTGTGGATCAAGCTGGTTAGTTGCGTGTATGTCGTAGCCATAAGCGCGTAATGCTTTTTGCATTAAACCAATTGACGGTTTTACTACGCTAAATTGCTGCCAATACTTATCAACAGTATCACTGTCATACCATGCACCAATGCCAGCTTGGTATAATTGATACCACGGAAAACGCGGTCCGGGATCATTTTTACGTGTTGGTGCTATGTCTGAGTGCCCTACTACTTGAGTTGGGCCAATATCTGGGTTTCTTTCTAAAATGCCTTTACTTAGCTCAATTAATAACGCCATTTGCTTAGCGTCATAGTCAGGGAAAATACACAGCTTAGATGCGTCATTTTCTAAATGAACTTCAGGCTTCACCTCTGGGTAATGGCAAGTCGGTACATTAACAATTTCAATGCCAATTGATTGATCGTTTAAATCTTCACGGCCCTGCCAGTAGCTTCGCCCTGCATGCCATGCTCGGTCATGTTCATCAACAAGTTGAATAACTTTTAATTCATCTTCTGGGTAACTGGGATCATTCGACTCAGGTAATAAGTAATGGGCACTCAAACCACCTTCTTCAACGAGTACTCGCATTGATTTTTCATAATCAATGGCAGTGTAATGCATCACCAAAAACTTAACGCGATGGCTATAATTAGCAGATTGAGTAAATTCGTAGGGAGTTGAAGCACAGCTAACTAAAAGTGCAGTTGCAGCAGCTAAACTAAGTTTTTTAAACCAAGATAAAAACGTCATAACCTTCTCATTACTGATTGCCAAGGTAAGCACCAACAAGCGTATCACTGATAGTGATAAATGCATTACATAAGCAAATAAATATAGTCTTAGTGTTGCCATTTTAGTATGCACAACAGGATGTAGTTCTACGTTCTAAACATTAGCATAGTGAAACAGTTTGTAAATAATTTATTTAGTTAAAACATAAAATAAAAGATATTTTATCTCGAATTGGAACGCAGTAATTTCATTCACAGTAAACAAATCTATTACTTAGTCTTATTGGTTGTTGTAAATTTGGCTAATTAAAATTATATTATTCCAATTATTCTTGAAGAGTATTCCAAAACATAATATCGTTGAACACGAATAATTTATTTGTTTTGTACGCATAGGCACAAGAGTAAAGCAAAGATAGTTACATTTGAACCCAAATTGAGTACAAACTTATTTCGATTAATGCTATAAATACGCCAAATATAAAAATAAGCGAGTAGTATGTCTACATTTGTAAAAATTAAAGCCTTACGTCAATCTCTGTCGAGCAGCGAAGCTAAACTAGCCGATTTCACGTTGAACTCAGCTAATGCAATTCGCAATCTCTCATCAGTAGAGCTGGCTAAAGTGGTGGGTGTAAGTCAGTCGAGTGTTGTGAAATTTTCGCAAAAACTGGGTTATAAAGGTTTTCCTGCTTTTAAGCTGGCTGTTATTGACGCACTCAATGATGAAACGTCAGAACCAAAACTACACGGAAAAATCACGTTAAACGATTCTTTAGAGCAAATTGCTGAAAAGCTACTCAGCAGTAAACTGGCCGTGCTGACTGAAACTAAAAACCTCAATGAAGCAACCGCAATTGAGCAGGCAGTTGGTTTATTGAAGTCAGCAAAACGAATTTTAATTTGTGGTCTAGGCGGCTCCGCTTTGGTAGCAAAAGATTTCTCTTATAAACTACAAAAATTAGGCATGCCAGCCATTGCAGAACCTGATGGTCATGCGCAACTTGCGTATGTATCAACTTTTGCTAAAGGCGATTTAGTTATCGCGATCAGTGAGTCTGGTGTCACCAGAGAAATAGCAGAAGTCGTTAAACAAGCAAAAATGAACGACAGTTCCGTGATCTCAGTCACTAAGTTTGGTAGTAACCCAGTTGCTGATCAAGCCAACGTGAGGCTGTACTCTGTAGCTGAAGAAGAGTCTGTACGGTTATCCTCTATTCTTGCTCGTACTGCACAAGATTTTGTTATTGATATTCTATTCATTGCCCTAACACAATCAAGCCGCCAAGGTCGTAAATTGTTAGAACATTCGAACGACGTGGTTGGTGAGTTCAGAAACCACTAAAGCGTGTTGATCAAACAGGTATGAGTCATACCTGTTTGCTTTATTACACACGTATCCTGCGTATCTCATTAAACACTGTTCCTTTATCAAAAAATATAAATTATTTTAACAAAAAATATTTTATGTAATTTTTTAGTTCCTATAAAAACACCTATTTAGATTTAAAATCATACTAAAAAAATACTTTTTCCCTACTTTAAATACAAAAAAAACTAAACCAACAAACTTAAAATTAAAACAAAAACAATCACTTATAAAAATCAAATTCGATAATCACTTCATATCACGCAAAATACCACTAAATTTTAAGCCGTCACCTTGCCAAGATTTATATATTTTATTTTAATTAAATTTTATTTATAGAAAAAAATATTCTTGACCATTCTCTGCAACAGCTGTTTAATATATTGGCAACAAGTTTATGACTCTAGCGTGAGTATTAAGTCCAGAGCGATAGACAAATTATAATAAAGGACGGGGAAACAATGAAAAAACATGCACCAACCTTCAATATTAGCTCTTTAGCGCATGCAACACACCGCGCATTAAAAGTTCCAAAAACTGCAATAGCGACCGCACTTATCGCGGCCTCACTGGCAAGTGCTCCCGCATTTGCCAATTTAAACGGTAGCATTAAAGGTAAAGTCGCCACCGAACAAGCAAATCAATCACTGGCTGGTATTACTATTACTGCAAGCAGTAATGTCATGCCAAAACCGCGTACAGTGGTTACTCGCGAAGACGGCAGCTATGATTTACCGCAACTAAAACCAGGTACTTACGAGCTTACCTTCACTGATCATAATGGCGTTACACAAACCATGACAGTGGATGTACTGCTAGAGCAGACATCAAATGTCAACGTTACACTCAGCGGCAAAAAAGAGAATGTTGAAGTAATTACAGTGACAGGTAGTAAGCTTTTTCGCCAAGGTAACTCATCACTGAGTAACTCACTTGGTAAAAAAGCCATTGAAGGCGTGCCTGTTGGCCAAGACTACCGCGACTTATTAAAACTAGTACCCGGTGTTGAACTTTCACAAAATGCAACACTTGGCCCGTCAGCCGGTGGCTCAGGGGTTGATAACTCTTATGGCTTTGATGGTGTCGATGTTTCTTTGCCAATGTTTGGTAACTTAGCCTCAGAACCATCAACTCACGATGTTGAATTTGTTACCATGGACCGCGGCGGTGCAAAAGCTGTTGGTTTTAACCGCTCTGGTGGTTTGTCTATTAATACTGTGTCAAAGTCTGGTACTGACGAATTCCATGGCAATGTGGAATACAAAGCACAACCTAAAACATTTGTTGCAACACCTGTCGGTGAAGAGAGCTATGAGCTAGATAAAAGTTGGTTAACTGCCAGCTTAAGTGGCCCGCTTATCGAAGATTCATTGTATTTCTATACTTCGTATTACCGTCCAGAGGAAACCAAAGAGAATAAAAATACCGCTTATGGTGAAGTAAAAGACTACAAAAGTGTTCGTGATGAATATTTTGGTAAATTAACCTGGGCACCTACTGACGATATTTTACTTAATATTTCACAGCGTACGTCTGAAAAAGTCGTTGAAGGACGTTCAATCGATGCGTATGAAGCCGACAGCGTATCTGTTGGCGATACAGCCGATCAAGATATCTTCACATTAGATGGTTCATGGATTTTAGGCTCAGCGACTACGCTTTCATTCCAATACAGTAAATTTGAGCTTGAAACGGCGGGTATACCTGATACTCCACTGTCTGTTGTGCCTTCACTCACAGGGCAACTTGATTTAGCAAATTTAGATCAAATGGGCTATTTTGCTGTGCCGAGTTTACTTGATGCCGATGATAATTATACGGCAGCGCAAATTGCCGCATTTAACGCTGGTGCAACTCCACTAATAAACCAATATGGTTACTCTGAAAACGGCCAAATGAAAGGCGGTGGGGGTGTAGGTGCTTATTCACAATACGACAATATCGACTTCTACCGTGACTCATTTGAAATCAACCTAGATCATGAATTTGACTGGGGTGATACTTACCACACATTGCATATTGGTGCCGAGTGGAAAGAAGGTAAAGAAGTCCTATCGCGCCTTTCAAATGGTTGGGGCAGTATTTCGTACGTGGGCGGCTTAGACGAAAGCTTAGAAGATGGTAGCAGCGCACCCGTTATTTATCGTGCAAAAGTGCAACAAATGAGTTTGGTCAGCGGTGGCAGTGCTGTTTCGGCTATCAACTCTGAAAGTGAGTCTATCAACTTTGAAATCAATGACTCAATTGAGGTCGGCGATTGGACCTACAACATCGGCGTACTTGTTAGCCGTGATACTTGGTATGGCCAAGGCTTACGTGAAAAGTCAGGCACCATTTCAGGTTATGAAACGGCTCCTGGTAATAAGTACAAAATGTACCAAACTGATTGGTCAGACATGATCCAGCCGCGCTTAGGTGCAACATGGACCTACTCTGAAGAAGATTCAATTTTTGCTAACTTCTCTATGTATAACCCAGAAGCAAGCTCACTTTCACGTGCGGCATCGTGGGATCGTAACACCCGAGCTGAAATTGAAGTTGAATTCGATGCCGCGGGTAATGTTATTTACGCAGAGCCTCGTCAAGGTTCATCGGGTAAAATCTTTGCCGATGATTTAACCCCACGTCGGATTACAGAATTTACGCTTGGTACAACAAAATACGTTGGCAGCGACTTAGTACTACGTGCCCATGTACGTCACCGTAAAGGTAATCACTTTTGGGAAGATATGCCTAATGATGCGCGCTTAACTGATTATTCAGGAGTTGATGCTGAAGGTGTTCCTCAACATATTGCTGATCAAGGCTTATATGTAGATAACCTTGCTGATATTATTAAGGAGATTGGCGGCTCATCGTACGTAATTGCTGAAGTAGATGGTGGCGAAACTAAATATTGGGAAGCCAGTATCGAAGCTGAATACTTAGGTGAAAACAGCTATGTAAATGCTTCATATGTGTGGAGTCACTACTACGGTAACTTTGACCAAGATAATACCGCTGCAACCAATGATGCAAATACCTTTATTGGTTCATCAAACTATGGGGATGGTCGCGGTCGCTATTCATGGGATTATAAATACGGCACACTCTCTGGCGATAAACCGCATCTAGTCAAAGTATATGGTTACTACACCGTACCATGGCAGGCGAATGTCGGTGCTTATTTCGTATTTCAATCAGGTAAACCATGGGAAACATGGGATGGCTCTATCTACGGTTACTCAACCAGTAGTACGAGCCGTTATAGCGAGCCGGCGGGTAGCCGTCGTAGTGCCAGTCATTGGCAGTTAGACTTAAACTACACGCAAGACTTTAAACTTACGGGTAATTTTGAAATGCAGTTCCGCGCGGATCTATTCAACGTATTTAATCGTCAAACTGGGTATGACATTAACCCGTACGTTAGCAATGAAAACTTTGGTGAAGCACGTAGCTACTACAACCCACGTAGCTTGCAGTTATCTGTAAACTTCAAGTTTTAAGACTAAAAATTAAAAGTAAGTGCCTTTAAGTGCTTACTTTTACATCCTCCAGGGTAGGCCACTTTTGTGGCCTTTTTTATTTAAGAAACGTGCATTACTGAATAAATCGCTGCTCGTCACTGATCTCACATTCTGCGATTTCTTTTGACTGGTTACTTCTATCTGCAAGCCAACATTCATCATAAATAGAGCAATAGCAAAGTTCGATAGTAACCTGCTTATCAATTTCTAGCATATCAGCTACATAAGCTTTATTCGCAATGTTAACCACACTGACATTCGCTTGGCTTGGCAGAATCCGTGTGCCAATGTGAGATTGCACTAAACTAGTCTCAGTTATAAAGTCAGACCATTTTTTAACAGGTTTATCTTTGTAAGTAACTTTGGCATATTTAATAATTGCCGGTCCCGTGCCGTTATTCATAACCCCGTAGCTAAAATACCCTTTTTCTATCGAATGGCTTCTATAAATTTCGACTCTTGGCCAAACCGATGCTCTTGCATAGGAGCGATCAATCATAGTGGAGTAGAGCCCTATTATTGTTGTCACAACACTTATGAGCAATGCAGACAGAGCAACGATCATTTCAGGCTTTTTATACCATGCTATTTTTGTCATTGTTATATTCCTTTCAGTTTACATAGCTTTTGGTTTATATACTTAAACCATACAGTTAGCTTTTTTCAAGGCAATAAAAAACGCAGCCTAAGCTGCGTTTTGAAACTCAGTGAATGATCAATAGCCTTATTGATATAACAGATATGGCGCGCGTTGCTGTTTAAAACGCGCTAACTCTTGCTGCCAGCTTTGTTTGATTTGCTGCTCTGTTTGGCCGGCTTCGATAGCTAGACGCAGTTTGTCAGTCCCTGCGAGCTTATCCATAAAGCCCGCGCGCTCAAAGAAGGTTTGCTGTTGCTCTGTTAAGGTTTTGTAGGCTGAAATAAATAAGCTTAAGTCGAGCCCTTTAATTGCACTCTCACGTAAATCTAAGCCTTGCACCGCAACGCCTTTAAATTTTGGGTTCATTGACGCGCCTTTAATCGCACGCGGAGTAAAACTAAACTCCCCTAACGGCGTTGGCGAATAACCTACTACTTGAAATGGAAAATCTGTACCACGGCCAATGGTAATTGGCGTTGCTTCAAAAAAGCACAATGACGGATAAAGCGCAATTGATTGATCGTTAGGTAAGTTAGGGCTTGGCTTGACCGGTAAGCTGTATGCCATATCGCGGCTATAATTAGCTACTGGCACAACAGTTAAATTAAGTGCTTGAGCTTGGTCTATCCAGCCTTCGCCCTTAATCATTTTAGCCAGCTCGCCCACCGTCATGCCATGCAGCACAGGAATTTCATGCATACCAACGAAAGACTGAAATTTTAAGTCTAAAACGGGGCCATCTACATAAGCAATATTAGGGTTTGGTCGATCCAGCACGATAAACTCAAGGTTGTTTTGCGCTGCAGCTTCCATCATATAATGCATAGAGCTGATATAAGTATAAAAGCGTACGCCAACATCTTGGATATCAAAAATAATCACATCTAGTTCGCTTAATACCGCTGCATCAGGCTTTTTATTGCTGCCATAAATAGACACCACATCAATACCGGTTTTTGCATCAACCGTACTTTTTACATGAGCGCCGGCATCATGATCGCCACGAAAACCATGTTCAGGAGCAAATATTTTCGTTACATTGACGCCTTTATCACGCAGTAAATCAACAATGTGGATACCGTCTACTTGCGAGGTTTGATTAACCACTAAGCCAACACGTTTGCCCTCAAGTTGAGGTAAGTACTGCGGGTACTGTACTGCGCCCACACTCATTTTAGTATCTACTAAAGGGCTATTTTCAGTGCCCTGTTGAGCGCAGGCACTCAACATTAAACACTGCAAAATAACCAATATCCTGATCAACATTTAAAGTTCCACCGCTTTACGTAAAAAGCCATCAGCTTGATTTAACATTTGCTCAGCTTGGGCTGCATCTTTACCAGTTAAAATAATTAAAATAGCTAACTTAGCACTTTGCTTGGCTTGTGCAAGTGCATCAACACCTTGTTGATGAGTACAATCGGTTGCTTGCATAACAATACGAATTGCTCGGGCATGCAGCTTTTCATTACTCGCATTTACATCAACCATCAAGTTTTTATAAACCTTACCTGTGCGTATCATGCTGGCAGTGCTAAGCATATTAAGAACCAGCTTTTGCGCAGTGCCGGATTTCATGCGCGTAGAACCTGTTACCGCCTCTGCACCTACGACCGGGCAAATACCGATATCAGGCAACTTCATAACCGCTGAGTCTGGGTTGCAGGTCACGCCCACAGTGGTACACCCCACGGATTTAGCATAATCAATCGCAGCTCGTACATAAGGCGTACGACCGCTAGCTGCAATCCCTACTACAACATCTTTTGCTTGCAGGTTAATAGCCTTAAGATCTTCAACACCCAGCGTTAAGCTATCTTCAGCGCCTTCTACCGCTTTTTTAAAGGCTGTTTCACCGCCGGCAATAATACCCATTACTTGTTGATCGCTCACGCTATAAGTAGGTGCACACTCAACGGCATCTAAGATCCCCAGTCGACCACTGGTACCTGCACCGATATAAATAAGTCGACCCCCTTGCTTAAACGCAGTCACGATATGATCAACCGCTTTTGCGATCTCAGGAATAACTAATCTTACGGCTTCTGCAACCTTTTGATCTTCATTATTAATTTTAGTTAATATCTCAGTGCTATCGAGTAAATCAATATCTAAGGTATCTAGATTTTGTCCTTCTGACACAATCCCATTCAGTTCTTCTAAAAGCGCGCGCTGCTGGTTAAAAACATACTCAGGGCTCATCGCGTAATCCTTTTGTGGTCAATTTGTTTAACTCGGTCGGTGGCTAAAATCACCGCACCAACTAACGAATCCCCTCGACGGGGAGATAAATTTTGCTGTATTTGTTCATCTAATAACGCAATGGTTACATCTGCTAAGCCACCGATAATAATGACCGGTAATTGGCTATCACCACGACACTTTTCAATTAATCGCTCTACCTGTCGTGCATGTTCATTAAGAACGGCATCTGCAAGATCACATTGATTTTTTAAACCGAAAATAAGCGGACTAAAGCGGGCATAATCCACCGCTTTGGCGTTTAATAACCAGCCTGAAATATGCTCACGATCACGGCCAATTTGCTCACTTAACTGTTTGGTTAGCTGGTTTTTCGGCTCATTAAAGCGGTCTATTTCATCGAGTAAGCGCTGAACGGCACTTAACCCTAACCGCGCCCCACCGCCAAAATCGTCAACTGAAAACCCCCAGCCACCAATTAACTTAGTGTCACCTTGTGCTGTTAATCTCGCGCCTACAGCACCGGTGCCTAAAGCAAGCATCGCGACTGGCTGACCAAGGTTAGCACCATATAGTGACGTAATTGCATCACTGACAATCATCAGTTGTGCAAATTCAATATCGCAGCCAAGTTGTAAAGTAGCAGTGACCCGCTCAGCTAAGCTTTTCGATGAACCACCGGCCAAGCCCATTACCGCTAAAATTTGCTTATGTTGCGCACCACTTTGCTCGCATACAGTGTTGATCACATACTGCAAACTGTTTATTGCGGCATTAAAGTCATTATATATAGAGGCTTCACCAGCATGCGCGCTATATTCTTGGCCGCTGGGCAAGTGAATAAGCTTAGCGACTGTTTTGGTGCCCCCGCCATCAATTGCGAGGATATATTCTAGAGTCATGCTTGTTCAGCTCCGACTGGCGTTTGACCACGCTGGGCTAATTGCGCTTTACCCAAACAGCATACTAAGGTCGACAATGCAGTACCAATACATAACTGCCACGTAAAGCCTAAGTAAAACCGTGACGATTCTGGTAATAGCCAATCAATCATATAAGGCTGCATTAACAGCGTCACCATAAAGCCAACAATTAACGCCGCCAATACTGAGCCTTCACTGCCTCGATTTGTAAATAACGTTGTGAAGTACACACCTAATAAACCACTGTAAGAAAATACCATCACACTAAGTGCAAATTTTAACAGTGGCATATCACTGTATTGCTGCCAGAAGTAACAAATAATGGCCATTAATGCTAATGCGAAACTTACAACAGCCATGCCTACGCGCCCGGCTTTAACAAAATGATTATCTGCAACGTGTTTATTTTTAGCCGCCAAATACGGACGATATAAATCTTGCACAATAACCGATGACATAGAGCTTAACCCTGAGTTTAAAGTTGAAATAGCTGCGGCTATAATGCCCACGCTTACTAACCCTTTGACTCCAGCCGGTGCTTCATTAAGTACGTAATACATAAAGATAGTGATTTTTTCACCATTGAACTCTTGCACCACTTGTGCGCCATCACTGTTCATTAATGCTGGTTGTTGGTATACGATGTACAGTAATAAACCAATAAAAATAAACACCAACATCACAGGGATCACCATCACAATAGAAAGCAGTAATGCTTTACTACCTTCTCGCTCACTTTTACAAGTAAGCAAACGTTGTGTCATATCTTGATCAAGACCAAAAGCCGCAATATTAAGTAACACAAAACCGGTTAATACCGACGCCATATTAAATACGCCACTAGGACCAAAATCTAAATCAAACTTAAAAATAGCCAGCTTGGAATCAGCACCTGGGCTTGGCTCATTCAACGTTGCTAAAATTGTCGAAAAATCGGCAGGGATAAGAGTTAATAAACACCAAATTACAGCGATTGCGGCACTGACATACACCACACTTTGTAATACATCTGAATAAATGACACTGCGAATACCGCCAAATACGGTATACAACAAACCTGCCAGCGCGAGCAGTAAAGTGGCAATAATGACGCTATCAGCATTTATATTGCCATATAAAATCATCGCAACAGCAATGGCGGCCATATACAAGCGAGCCCCGCTGGCAAATACACGACCAAATAAGTACATAAGGCCGCTGCGACGTTTTGCCTTAGGGCCAATGCGTTTTTCGAGCAGCTCATAAACTGTATATACCTTTTGCTGATAAAATTTAGGGATCAGAAAAATAGACACAATAAACGCAGCGATAAATGCACCAATGTTCGTCGCAAGATACGACAAGTCACCTTGATAACCTTGGTCAGGACCGCCAATAAACGTGGCAGCGGATTGTGATGTCGCTAATACAGAGATAGCAACCATCCACGTCGGCATGCTGTTACCGCCTAAAAAGAAATCCTTACTTGAGTTAGCGCGCTTGCGATTAAACCACCAACCACTGAGTAATAAAATTGCTCCGTAGCTTGCGAACACGAGCCAATCTAACAAAGTATATTGTGCACTCATTTATTATCCCAACTTCAAACCTTTCAATGGAATATATTATTCCATTAATTCAGTAAAAAGAAAACAGTTTTATTTTTTACTTTATAAAGCCACCTAATGAATTGGCTTCATCCGGATTATTTAATTGTTGGTAACTTCCAAAGCAATTGTTTTTGTTGATATTCTGAGGCAGGCAAACTCACCAGTAGTGGTGCCTTCTGCTCATCTAACCATGCTAGTAAAGTATCCATATTTTGCTCTGTCATTGCCGTACAGCCTGCGGTTGGTTTATTTTCTGCACGCCATAAGTGCATAAAAATACAGCTACCTGCACCATCTATATTTTGACTATTGTGCTTAACCACTAAACCTTTTTTATAGAGGTTATCTTGGCTGTAAATATCACGGCGCATCCACTCCGATGAGCCTTTTACTGCAGCCTCTCCAACCACTGATTTATCAACCAACTGGTTGTAAAAAGGTGAACCTTTCACATCAATACAGTAATCATCGGCGGTCATGCCTTGGTAGGTCATATTAGTCGCTAATGAATCTAAGTAGCCAAATGCGGTGCCTAGCTCAAAGACTCCGGCGGGTGCCTTACCATCACCTTCTTGTTTTTGTACACCAGCTTGCGTTGGGTGCAAACCAATTCCCCACGCTAAACCAGTTCGCCCCAACACCACAGCATGGCCTTGGTCTTGTTGCTGCCACTGACCCGCAACCCGCTCAAACCGATATAACTGTGCACCAATCGCTTGCCAATCTTCAGCAACAACTACCACGAGTTGTTGAGTCTGTGATGGGATCACGGTTGTGGTTTCAGCGGTCGTGGTTGTGCTTGTTGTACTGTTGACGCAGCCACTGAGTGCCGTTGTAGCAAGTACTGCTATTATTATTTTTTTCATAAAGGCCAAACTCCATCGTTGATCGGTTGTAATGTATCGATACTGTTTATACCCAAACCTGGGCCATCACTTAAGGTGATCGCAGGGCCATTAAACTCAACACCACCTTGCACCGGATCATACTGACCCAATGCTGGACCATCTAAATCTATTTTACTGATCTGCTGCGCTTTTGCTGACGCTAAATGCGCAGCTCCCGCAACGGCAATACTGCCTTCTAGCATGCAGCCAATCATGCATTGAGCTTGATACTGGGCAGTAATATTGGCAATTTCAATAGCACGACTTAAGCCACCCGTTTTCATCACCTTGATATTGATAATATCAACGGCATTTTGTTCTAATAACTGAATAACTTGCTTAGGCGAAAACGCACTTTCATCAGCCATGATTGGCGTATTGACGCGTTCAGTAATGTATTTTAAACCTTTAAAATCATCGCTTTTTACTGGTTGCTCAACAAGTTCTAATTCAACATTAAGGCTTTCTAGTTTCTGCAGTGCAAATACGGTCTGTTTAGCATTCCAGCCTTGATTTACATCTAAACGAATCTGTGTTTTTTGACCAAAGCCTTGGTAAATTGCTTTAACTCGCTCGATATCTTGCTGTAAATCATTACCTATTTTTACTTTTAAAATATCAAAGCCTTGCGCCACTGCGAGAGCGCAATCACTGAGCATTTTATCGATATTATCAACACTAATTGTGATATCTGTGCGCAGTGTTTGACTACCACCACCGAGCAACTTATACAGTGGTGCTTGATATAATTTGCCCCATAAATCATATACGGCCAGCTCAAGGGCGGCTTTAGCGCTGTAGTTTGCCACGACACTTGATTGGATCACTTGGCAGATTTGATTGAGGTTTTCAATTTCCATACCAAGCAGTTTTGGTGCGATAAACTGTTTGATAACACTGAGTATACTTTGATGAGTATCCCCCGTGATTACCGGTGTCGATGCTGCAGCACCATAGCCAATTTCACCTTTATCAGTTTCAATGATCACAACTAAGTCTTCAATAAAGCTGACTTCTCGCAGTGCTGTTTTAAATGGCGTAACGAGTGGCACTTTGAGTTTGGCAAAACGTATTGCGGTAATTTTCATAGTTTCGATCCTAGCGAATACGCTTAATGTTATACGTGCGGTCTAAGTAACTCTTTGTTTGCGATAACCGTAGTGGCAACAAAGGTGTTACCGATACGCCGTTCAGCGAGCTTGAATAAAAGCTGCCATCAGGTTTGTTATAACCAAGCCCTTTCACATCATGGATAATGTATGGCTGACCGTCTTGCTCACCTAAATACATCATCACATGTCCTGGTATATAAATCAGATCGCCTACCTGCATTTTATTTACTATGGCAAGTTTCTGTTGCTCTGAGTTGCTATTATCAAAGCGATAATTTATACCGTACTCGCCTTTACCTTGTTGACCAGAGTTACGCGGCATTAATAAACCAAACGTTTTATAAATTTCGCCAACAAACCCTGTGCAATCTCGGCCGTTGTAATCATGGCCCCAGCCATAACGTTCGCCTAAAAATTTAAAACCTTGCTTTACTAAGTGCTGTTGGGTGTAAGGTAAATAACCAAGATTAACATCGCTGCTTCGACTAATGAGCGCAGGTTTGATCACTAACTGCCCCTGTTCATTACGTGTAGGCAGTTGTACAACATGGCTGGCGTAAGTATTTTGCCCGTGTAATAAGTTTGGCACCTGTGCAGCAGGTACTAATGGTAGACGCACGCCCATATCCAATTGTACTTGCGATGTACTACTGTCATCAGGCACATAAGCGGTATTCACTTTAGCACCGGTTATCAATAAAAAGTCATCGTTACTTTTGAATTCACTAAGCGTGGCTTTGTCTGATATGGCGATATCCGCTTTTGGCGCCCAAGCTAAGTAATTATAAGCACGCACGAGTAGCCATTTTTTATCGGCACTTTCATGTAAAATAGCCACTGTGTCGCCGGGGAATAAACCGCTTTCTTGGAAGCGATCGAGATCTTTATCTAAACCACTGTTTAGTACTCGATCCCAAGTTGGAAAAGTACGTAGTACAGAGCGTTTGACCACCATGCCATAAGCAACTTGATTGTTCTTTGCTAATGCGTCTAAATTCAAATTAGCTTGGTATTTTGCAAAGTGCTTAGCGGTTAACGGACTACCATTAGGGTAAAAACGTGGACTTTTTGGTACTTCGCTGATGCTTAAAATATGCGCCTTTAACTGCTTTTTGCTCAACTGTGAGACAAACTCTAACGGATCAACAATATATTCATTTTCTGCAATGAGGTGCTTATTAAACGCCGCAATTTGTGTTGTGCTCATCAAAGTTTCATCTGTCACTTGGCTAAGCCAATGTTGCGGTGTTAGCTGTGATTGAGTCACCCCAATAACATCTGATTGCCACGTATTAGCCGCAGCCACATCGGGAGCCACTGAAACAATACTAGCTAATGAAATACTCAGGGCGATAAGTGTTTGTCGCATTCGGGTGTTCCTCTGTTATCAATTTGCTTTATAAATTGTGCGCTGTTGCGTTTATTTATCTTGTGGCATTAGTAATTGTGTAAATGCACGAGTAAAGTTAGCTTGCATTTGTAACCCTGTCGCAGCTAAGTTAGCTTCACTTGCTCCAGGCACACTATTTTGTGCCGCTAAGGTGAATTCTCGCCCGCCTTGAATAAACGGCAAGTAAACATGAGCTAACATAACAGTTTCGGTAGCTGAGCGAGTTTCGCTCGGTCCCCAACCTATTTTTTGCCATACACGCCATTGTCCTTGGGTTAACTCATCCAAAATTTGTTTTGCTGGACGAGGATCATTCGGCGCTAATGCTTGCGCTAATGACTGGGTGATCATTTGGCTGATCCCTTGCATCATACCACCCACCACTGCGGTTTTGTCTGTGTGCCCGGTGCCATTAAACAGCACATCAATGTCTTGTGCTTGTATGAAAGGTTGCTGAGTTAATGGCTCTCTTGTATGACTCGCTAAGCGTTTTAACCATTCAGCTTGTGCCAAGGTTGTCATTGCTTTATTGCCCGTTAAACCACACCCCGTACAGCGATATCCTAAATAAGCAGGATCATGACTGTTAACAGTAAAATAAGTGATATCGCTAGCAACAGCGTCACTGTTAGTACTTTGCCAACGAGACGTGCTAGGGGTAAAAATATCTGCTGCATACGCACCTTTAAACATAATGCGAGAATCATTGAGTTTTAGCCAATTATCTGCAAATAAATTACTTAAATACTCACGCCCAGCAACATTAATAAAATAGCTGGCAATTGCATTCGAGTTGCCATCTGCACTACCAAAAGGTGAATAACTATTAATACTGGTGATCAAATCAGCAACATTACTAGTGCCAATTGTAGCGTGTGCGCCTAATTCAGGATTAGTTTCTCTAACTTTTGCGATTGCGCCACTAAATGCTTGAATTTTAGATGAGCTCCAAGGTTCATATAAATCGTCTTGGGTGCCATTTGCTAAATAACGATATGCTAATTGATCACCCTGTTGTTGGTAATCAATAATTAACAACTTACCTTGTGCTGTTGGAATATCAAAATATTGCCAATCAGCGGCAACGCGCTGCTGCCAGTGAATTTTACTGTAATCAACCTCACTCGCCGTTTTGTACTTAGCCCGGGCAATACGATTCGCAACATAATGATTCTGCATAACCATATTTGTAAGGTCAGCGGGTAAAACTGGCGCGGCTAACATCACCTGCTGATAAAATTGGCTTTGTTGATCTTCAGGTGTTTTTGGCAGCTCCTGCTGTGACGGACTTTGACACGCAACGAGTGTCACTGTTCCCAGCCAAGTTAGTTTCAGCCCTGCTTTTTTTAGATTTGCTAAAATCAACTTAAATTCCTTAAAGTTTTTATTTTTGGAATATTTTATTAAAAATAACATATTTTCCGTCACAAGCAAATATCTGCATCCAATAAACCACGTAAAACGTATTAGTCAATGTAATAAAACATTAACCTAAATTATAAGGAAGTGATTATGCGCACCTTTTTAATTCTTTCAGGAAGCTTACTCTGCTCAACTCATGTATTTGCTAATATAGAAGAAATTACGGTTTATGGTCATCGAACAGGCCTTATTGGCGATGCGATCAGTGCCTCTAGCGGCATAATTGGCCAAGGTGAAATACAAAGCCGAGCAATGCTACGCAGTGCAGAAATGTTAGAACTTATTCCTGGGATGGCTGTTACTCAACACAGTGGTTCAGGTAAAGCTAATCAATATTTTATTCGCGGTTTTAATCTTGACCACGGTACCGACTTTGCAACGAGTATTGATGGCATGCCTATAAATATGCGCAGTCATGGTCACGGCCAAGGCTATACCGATCTTAATTTTATTATTCCTGAAACGATTGCAACCATTGATTATCAAAAAGGCGCTTATGGGGCTGCCCAAGGTGACTTTTCAACGGCTGGTAGCGCTGAGTTTAACTTAGCAGATAACCCTAAACACCAACAACTTGACATCAGTATTGGTGAAGATAACTATAAACGATTAATGGCATTGGGCACCCTTGGTGTTGCTAACGGTAAAATAATTATTGCCGGTGAGTGGCAAGGTTACGACGGGCCTTGGCAAGATATCAATGAAGATGTAGATAAAAAAAATGCCATGATCCGTTATGTCGGCAAAGCATGGGATGGTGACTTATCTGTTACAGCAATGGCCTACGATAATAGCTGGAATTCCGCGGATCAAATTCCACAGCGTGCTGTAGATCAAGGTATTATCAGCGAGCTAGGTTCACTCGATACCACCGTAGGCGGCAGCTCTAGTCGTTATAGTTTATCGGCTAATTGGCAAGGTCAGCATATTAATGCCAATGCTTATGTGATCAATTATGACATGGACTTGTTTTCTAACTTTTCTTACTTTTTAAATGATCCGGTTAATGGCGATCAATTTCAACAAGTCGATAGCCGCACAATTAGCGGTGGCGCACTGAGCTATCAATTTGTTGACACCCTCGCACAAATGCCAATTCAACATACCTTAGGGGTTGAATACCGCCGTGATGATATTGATCAAGTAGGCTTATACAATACCAAACAACGCCAACGTTTAAGTACTGTGCGTGAAGATGTAGTAAACGAAGCCAGCTACTCAGCCTATTGGCAGTCAAAAATGAGTTTGAGCCAAGCGCTGGAAGCCTCGCTTGGGGTACGTTACGATTACTTTGACGCTGATGTTGATAGCAATAACCGTGTTAATTCAGGTAGTGCTGATGATGACTTGGTAAGCTTTAAAGCCAGCTTAAACTATCTGTTCAACGACAATCTAGCCGGGTATGTTAATTGGGGGCAATCATATCATTCAAATGATGCGCGAGGAGCCACGATCCGCCAAGATCCGGTTACCCTAGCCCCCGCAGAAAAAGTTGATTTACTGGTACAAAGCAATGGGGCGGAATTGGGTCTGCGCTACTTTGATCAACAACAATTTAATTTATCAGCAGCACTGTGGTGGCTGAGTTTGGATTCTGAATTACTTTTTGTCGGTGATGCGGGTAATACCGAAGCCAGTGATGCATCAAAACGCTACGGTTTAGAACTCAGTGCTTATTATTGGCTTAATGATGCCTTGAGCTTAGACGCTGAAGCCTCATTCACTCACTCTCGTTTAGATATCGATTCAAGTGACGATAGAATTGAGGGCGCGGTGCCTGTCGTCGCCAGCACTGGCATTAATTGGCACATAACGCAGCAATGGCAGTCTTCATTACGTGTCCGTCATATTGGTAAGCGCATACTTAGTAGTGATGGCGATAAACGCTCAGAGCCACTTACCGTGGTAAATGGTTTAGTAAGTTATCAACAAACGCATTGGAAAGTCGGCCTTGAGATACTAAATATATTTGATAGTACTGATCACGATATTGACTACTTCTATGCATCACGCTTAGCTGGTGAGCCTGCAGATGGGGTTGAAGATAATCACTTTCACCCGATTGAGCCGCGCACATTGCGCCTAAACTTCAGCCTATTGTTTTAGTGTAATTATATTTACAGCAATTGAACTAAAAGCAGCATAGATCCGGTTTATACTATTGTAATCGAATCGGATCTGAGGTGCTTTATTAGCTATTTTGAGTTTTTATTGCCGCTTGCCATGGCACTCGTAATTGGCATACTCGCTAAACGTTCAGGTTTATGTATGGTCAAAGGCGTCACAGCTTTGATGGCAGGCCGCCCTATTTTGCTTATTGCAATCTTAGTGTGTGGCTTTGCATTTTGGTTTGTAGTGCCGTTTTCAATTTACCCTGTGAAGACCATTAACTACCCACAATACGGGGCAAATCTATTATTTTTTGTCGGTGGGTTATTGTTTGGCTTAGGGGCTGGTTTTAACCAAGGGTGTAGTGTTTCAACCCTAACCCGTCTTGCTCAACGAGACATTCGCATGCTGGCAACGGTTTTTGGCTGGGCACTAGGCTGGTTACTATTTGCTAATATTTCGTTCGAGCTGTCGCTCAATTACCCTGTGACTAATTATACATCTCTGGCGATTTCACCCTTGATACTAACAAGTTGTGCGATTACTCTCATTGTCTTCATGATTCACCCAAAGCGATTGTCACTGCTGACAATATTACTCTTTGGTGCAATTAGCACCATGCTGACGCAAATAAGTCCACATTGGTCGCCTAGCCACTATTTACAAGCAATCACATACACTCTTAGTAATCCTGAACTTAGCTCATGGCCTACACTGAGTGAACACTTAATCATTGCTTTATTATTGATTGGCATGAGTTTTGGCAAGAAACATTCCTTTATTGCCATCACTAAAAAACAATTTATCACTCATTGCAGTGCAGGAGTTTTAATGGGTATCGGTGCCTCCCTCGCCTTAGGGGGCAATGACACACAAGTCTTATTTGCCCTACCAGCACTCTCACTCGGTGGCATGCTAGCTTGTTTTGGCATTATTGGCGGCATTATGATTGCATTAAAACTTATGACACTGCGTCAACAGCAAAAGTGACAAATTCTAGGCATAAAACATCTCATACCCCGCTGTTACATGAGTAATAAGCTGGAGCTGAGATTTTTTCATTCTACTATACTTGCGATTGGCGTATTCGCGAGTTTGCTCAGTATGATTCCAATGTTCGCCAGTAACACCTGCGGCAACCATTAGCTAAATAATACCTTTAGCGTAGCTTTGTAAATCAGTTAAATATTGCTGATATAAGTTACTACTACCGCTTTTTATTTTTTCAAACACAAAGTTATCAGCAAGATTAGCCATAGCCTGTTGTTTTCGTGTTGTCGATAAGCTGCTTTGTGCGATGACTTCAAGTTCAGCCAATTTTGCACGCTCATACTGCGTTAAACTTGGGTCTGTGAGTAACACCTGCAACATATCAACAGCATTAAAAAATGAGCCGTTAAACGCAAACGTTACCGCTTTGGCCACCGACGGTAGCCACGGCTTATCAATCTGCTCACCAATAATAGTAAACATTTCATTCGCTGTAGTTAAATCGCCGTTATGCACAGCACTGCTACCTAAAATCAAATAGGCAATTAATTGATCTTTTGGGTAACTGCTCTTCACTGCACTAAACATAGGGTCATGTTTAATTATATCAGCCCGTTGTTTTGCTAAATCACGCCACCCTTGACTATAAAATGCCAGTGACTGCGCCGAGTAGGCTAAATATTTAGCTCTGGGATTATCTGCTTTTTTATAGGCCAAATCACTTTCTGCAACGGCAAAATCAGCACTAACTCCCAAGCCGATAAGAAAACTTAACGTGGCGTGAGTTATAGCAGGATCAATACTTTCAAGCAGTTCATTTTCGCTTTCATTTAACTCCTGCACAGTGTTGTAGGTGTAAGCTAGAGTATCAACGCTTACAGTAGATACACCATAATAAGCACCATAAAAAATACCATCTTGAAGCTCATGGTACTGCTGTTGCTCTGTTTTGGTTGAGCGACAGCCAATTAAAGCAATGCTTAAACCTACAAATACAGCAATTTTAGTTAGCTTGTTGAAGGTACTCATCTACGTTCCTATTTTGAAGTTCAAATGCTTGATGAACATTGCCTTGAAAATGTGCACTGGTGATTTTACTTAATGAAAAAATGATATTACTTTGCGTATTTACCATCATTGCCAATGCAGTTGCGTTTATTTCCACACCTGCGCCATCAAAACGGGCGCCCACAAGCTCTACGCCATTTCGCGCATTAATAGTTACATTGGTTGCTTCTACTACGGAATCAACAATTTCTAATCCAAGTTCACTAGCAGTGATGGCTATATTTTCCAAGCGCACTAGTGAATCAGTGATCGCTATTGATTGTGCAGTCATATCTTTGAGTAAAATATTATTACAGCCCGATATAAGCACTTTTTTATAGTGTCCAGAGAACGTTTGACTGTGTCGATCTTTACAGCTTAAGTGTGATTGCATTACCGCTTCATGTGGTTGTTCTTTACGAGCCACTACTGGCGTTTCAAGGGCATGATTAAGTAATGCTAAAAATTCAGCTGTTGCGCTTTTCATCGGTACGTGACCGGCTTGCGCTATTGTCATCAACTCACTGTTGGCTAGTAGGTGCTGCAAGACCTTAGCTGTTCTAAGTGGCGCGATGTTATCTCGCTCACCCCAGATGATGTACGTTTGGGTATTTAAGTTTGCAACAATGTTGCTATAGTCTTGCTCTACTAAACTCAGCGCTGCATTCATGTTTGGTTGCTCTCCCATTAATGCATTCCAAGCACTATCGCTGCGCTGCAGTAAATCACTAAAGTAAGAGTCAATTGCCCCCAACTCAATTAAGCCTGTAGTAAAGTCATTGAGTTGTGCAAGCTTAGTACGTACAAATTTTGGCAGCCACGAATCTTCAATAACGATATTCGTGATCGGCTTTAAAAAAGCAACCTTTTGCAACACTCCAGCAGCATCAACAAGCACTAACTTATTAAGTGGTTGTGGATATAAACCAGCAAAAGACAAACTTACTGCAGCGCCCATAGAATGACCAACCACAGTGACTGGTCGCGCGCTATAAAGCTCAACAACTTGAGCCAAAACTGCAGCATAATTATGAGGTGAATAACGCCCTTGTGGTGACTCTGAATTACCAAAGCCTGGTAGGTCTACAGCAATTACATAATAATTCTCGGCAAGTGTCGGGATCACCGAGAACCAATCTTGCATCGCAAGCTCACCGAGCCCATGTACTAACAGTAATGGTGGATTAGCTTTGTTACCGGCTTCTAAAACTACCATCTTTGAATTAAATACGGTTTCATTAAAATAACTAAATCGCCAGTTTTGTGCTGGTTCGAGCTTAAATTTAAGCAATTGCCGTTGCTTGTCACTCAAAGGTTGGATAAGAACAGATGTAACTGCTGAGAGCTGAGCACTGTGTGGTGAATTTTGAGCAGATACCGATAGTGGCAAGACGTAGCTCAACAATAAGAACAAATATATATATAGCGCAAGAGGTCAATAATTTTATAAATAACAATAAGTAAAGTGTATCGCTTTCTCGAAGATAGGTAAATTATTAGTTTAGTTGCCAGCTTTACTATTAATTGCATAACTAAAACCAAGCCCCAGTGACCATAGGTTTTACAACTAAGTAAGAATGGGATAGGCTCGAGTTTAAGCAAATTTTAGTGCTCTATTTACGTTAATTGTTTAATAGTATTTATATACTAAGCAGTATTGTCTTCTTTGGAATCATTGTTCGCTTTTCCTAAATCTGCGTGGTTTTAGGAAATGAATTGTTTGTATATGACCATATAATAAACATTTACAATACAAAAAACAGAGGGTTATTTTATGTTAGAAATTATATTAGCTACAGCGGCAGTGTTTTGTTCCTATTTCTTTATTTTCGATAAGAAACCAGTTAGAAAGAATAAAAATAAAGATTCAAACTCATAATAGAGTCAAATCGAAAGATAAATTTTCATTAATTAGAAATTCAAGTTTGTGTATTGGTCTTTCTTACTATGATTCTCATCCAACCAAGGCAGCTTGGCAGAGATCCAGTGTCAGAGCGAGTGAAGAAAATGTGTAATCGAGAATGGATCAAATTGACTTAATGCTTATGCACAATGGTATTACATCGTTCGTGAATGTATAGAATGTGGTAGGCGTAAGACGTATCTTGAAAGAGTGAACCTTGTGACCGCTTGATTGGTGGTTTCACCTTTAAAAGCGCGGGATAAACCCGCATCTAAGGCAAATTTTAGGCGTAAAAAAACCGACTCTCGTCGGTTACAACTTTCTTACATCGTTCTGTGAATGTATAGAAAGTGGTGGGCGCAGGACGTATCTTCTAAGAGTGAACCTTCGACCGCTCGGTTGGTGGTTTCACCTTTAAAATCGCGGGATAAATCCGAGCCTGCGACAAATTTTAGGCATAAAAAAACGACTCTCGTCGGCTTCTGCTTTCTTACATCGCTCGTGAATGTATAGAAAGTGGTGGGCGCAGGACGTATCTTCTAAGAGTGAACCTTCGCGACCGCTCGGTTGGTGGTTTCATATTAACAAGCGCGGGATAAACCCGAGCCTACAGCAAATTTTAGGCGTAAAAAAACCGACTCTCGTCGGTTGTTCTCTATTAACTTAAATAGTAATAGAAAGTGGTGGGCGCAGGACGTATCTTCTAAGAGTGAACCTTCGACCGCCCTGTTGGTGGTTTCATCTTAACAAGCGCGGGATAAACCCGAGCCTACAGCAAATTTTAGGCGTAAAAAAACCGACTCTCGTCGGTTGTTCTCTATTAACTTAAGTAGTAATAGAAAGTGGTGGGCGCAGGAGGATTCGAACCTCCGACCGCCTGGTTCGTAGCCAGGTACTCTATCCAGCTGAGCTATGCGCCCACATTCTATTTTCGATTTTAAGGTCTTATCTGACTTTCATATCCATTTTAGGACACAAAAAAACCGACTTTTGTCGGTTACTAAAATAGAAAGTGGTGGGCGCAGGAGGATTCGAACCTCCGACCGCCTGGTTCGTAGCCAGGTACTCTATCCAGCTGAGCTATGCGCCCACATTCTATTTTTGATTTTAAAGTCTTATCTGACTTATTACTTTACTTTTTTATACTCTGAAGCATAAGTTAAAAGTGGTGGGCGCAGGACGTATCTTCAAAGAGTGAACCTCCGACCGCTTGATTGTTAAACCAACACTTTACTTTTTTATACTCTGAAGCATGAGTTAAAAGTGGTGGGCGCAGGACGTATCTTCAAAGAGTGAACCTCCGACCGCTTGGTTGTTAAACCAACACTTTACTTTTTTATACTCTGAAGCATGAGTTAAAAGTGGTGGGCGCAGGAGGATTCGAACCTCCGACCGCCTGGTTCGTAGCCAGGTACTCTATCCAGCTGAGCTATGCGCCCACTTTTTTGTTTGCTTATTTATACTCTAAGCAGAGTATCTGTAAAGTATGCTGTGCGCAGGACGTATCTTCAAAGAGTGAACCTGTGACCACTTTACGTACTTATTTATTCTCTAAGCAGAGTGTTATTGTAAAGGATGGTGGGCGCAGGAGGATTCGAACCTCCGACCGCCTGGTTCGTAGCCAGGTACTCTATCCAGCTGAGCTATGCGCCCATTCTTTACAATACAAGTAACCATTTATAAAAATAAATGGCGGAGAAGGAGGGATTCGAACCCTCGATAGAGCTACAAACCCTATACTCCCTTAGCAGGGGAGCGCCTTCGGCCACTCGGCCACCTCTCCGTCTTGTGGGGCGTATAATAAAGATTTCAAAAAATATGTCAAACACTTTTCTTGTTTAAAGTGACTGTATGGTTAGAGAACATCCATAAGCGCTAAAAAAGAGTCAACTCTGCTTGATAATTAATCATGTTATGGGTTTTTTACTTCGGCAGATACACCTAATACAGGTACCAATTCATCGGTTAATTGCTCGAGATATTGATCTTGATAACCTAGTTGCTGAAACTCAGCAATGCATGCTCGATAATAGGCTTCTCTTTGTAACTCTGTACTAAATGCGTTATTGGGTAACTCAGGTTTTTTATCTTTCATGTAAAATCCGTTTATATAAGTCCTTTAGACTGCCCAGCTATAAAAAAACAATGCTTTATTCTGCTTTTCAAGCACCTAGTTTAGCTAAACCTAGAAATAATGCTTGTTGATTTTTTACTTTTTTTTAAATTAATTTTTATCGCTTATTAATTCAATGCCTTAAATAAAAGTTCCTACTTAGTTATTTGCCATTGAATGGTCAATTTTTACTACCAATACAAAAACGCCGCTAAAAAGCGGCGTTTCAAAACTATTTTAAAAATAGATTTAGTCAGCTTGCGGACGCATGTGTGGGAACAAGATAACATCTTTAATCGTTGATGAATCAGTAAACAGCATTACTAAACGATCGATACCGATACCTTCACCCGCTGTAGGTGGTAAGCCATACTCTAGGGCGCGAATATAATCTTCGTCGTAGTGCATAGCTTCATCATCACCTGCGTCTTTTTCTTCAACTTGACGAGTAAAGCGCTCAGCTTGATCTTGTGCATCATTAAGCTCAGAGAAACCATTTGCAAGTTCACGGCCGCCCACAAAAAACTCAAAGCGATCAGTAACAAATGGATTTTCGTCGTTACGACGAGCAAGTGGCGACACTTCCCACGGATAACCTGTAATGAACGTTGGTTGGATAAGCATGTGCTCAGCGGTTTCTTCAAAGATTTCGCATAAGAACTTGCCCGGACCCCATACACAGTTTTCAGGAATTTTAACGTGTACTTGTTTAGCGTACGCTTTTAACTCTTCAAAATGATTCTCAGGGTCGTTAAATACAGCCGCATCAAACTCTGGGTTATATTTTAAGATGGCATCTGCCATGCTTAAACGCGTGAACGGTTGGCCAAAATCGTATTCTACAGAGTCAACAACCTCACCGTTTTCGTCTTTAGTTGTGTTAACAACGATTGGGCTGCCTAGTACGTTTGTTGCAACGGTACGTAGCATGTCTTCGGTGATATTCATTAAGTCAATATAATCAGCGTATGCTTGGTAGAACTCAATCATAGTGAATTCTGGGTTGTGACGCGTTGATAACCCTTCGTTACGGAAGTTACGGTTAATTTCAAATACACGGTCAAAACCACCGACTACTAAACGCTTTAAGTAAAGCTCTGGCGCGATACGTAAGTACATATCGATATCAAGCGCGTTGTGATGAGTGACGAATGGACGCGCAGAAGCACCACCAGGAATAACCTGTAACATCGGTGTTTCTACTTCCATGAAATCACGATCAGCTAAGAAACGACGAATACCTTCAACCACTTGTGAACGAATGCGGAATGTTTCGCGGGTTGCTTCGTTAGTGATTAAATCAACATAACGTTGACGGTATTTTGTTTCTTGGTCAGATAAACCATGAAATTTTTCAGGTAATGGACGTAGTGACTTAGTCAATAATTGGTACTCTGTCATTTCTACGTATAAATCGCCTTTACCTGATTTATTAAGCGCACCTTTAACACCGATGATGTCACCGATATCTAATTGACCATACTTTTCTTTCAGATCTTTTTGCACATCTTTCGATGCATAGGCTTGTACACGGCCTTTCATGTCTTGAATCGCAAGGAAAGGGCCACGCTTTGCAAGAATACGACCAGCAATCGATACTACATGCTGCAGCTCAACTAATTCTTCTTTACTCTTATCACCAAACTCGGCCTGTAAGTCTGCCGTGTAATGCTCACGACGGAATTGATTTGGATGACCGTTGGCTGGGCAATTGGCGCGAATTGCGTCTAATTTGCCACGACGCTCAGCGATTAACTTATTTTCGTCTTGGATTTGATCAGTCATTTTTTAGCTCTTTTTTAGCTTGGTGGTTATAGGCCAGATTTTAAGCTGGCTTCAATAAATTTATCTAAGTTACCGTCAAGTACCGATTGCGTATTGCGGTTTTCAACACCGGTTCGCAAATCTTTAATACGTGAATCATCAAGAACGTATGAACGAATTTGACTCCCCCAACCGATATCAGACTTAGCATCTTCTTGCGTTTGTTTTTCAGCATTTTGCTGTTGTAACTCAAGTTCAAATAACTTTGCTTTTAACTGTTTCATCGCTTGTGCTTTATTTTTATGCTGCGAACGTTCGTTCTGGCATTGCACTACGGTATTGGTTGGTACGTGAGTGATACGTACTGCTGATTCGGTGGTGTTAACGTGCTGACCACCAGCACCTGATGCACGGTAAACGTCAATGCGTAAATCAGCTGGGTTAATATCAATTTCGATATTATCGTCAATCTCAGGGTAAACAAATGCAGAAGCAAATGATGTATGACGACGACCACTTGAGTCAAACGGACTTTTACGTACTAAGCGATGTACGCCTGTTTCTGTGCGTAACCAGCCATAGGCGTATTCGCCAACGAAGCGCACAGTCGCCCCTTTAATACCTGCTACATCACCGTCTGTCGCTTCGACTAGCTCAACTTTAAAGCCTTTGGCTTCACCCCAGCGTAAATACATGCGTAATAGCATGTTACACCAGTCTTGTGCCTCAGTACCGCCAGAGCCTGACTGTAAATCAAGGTAAGCATCATTTGCGTCATGTGCCCCTGAGAACATACGGCGAAACTCTAAGCCTTCAAGTTGTTCATTGAGATCTTTAAGTTCACTTTGTGCTTCTTCAAAAGTATCAACGTCTTCAGCTTCTACCGCGAGTTCAACTAACCCTTCGACATCGTCAGTGCCACTGACTAGATTGTCGATAGTTTCTACAACCGCCTCTAATGCTGACTTTTCACGGCCCAGCGCTTGTGCACGCTCTGGCTCATTCCACACGGCTGAATCTTCAAGTTCGGCGTTAACTTCTTCTAAACGTTCTTGTTTAAGAGCGTAGTCAAAGGTACCCCCGAAGCAATTCAGTACGTTCGCGAATTTCCTTGATTTGATTAATCACAGGATTCACTTCAAACATGTACCTTACTCCAAAATGGCTGATTACGAGCGTCAAATCGCCCATAAAATTCTTTAAATAGTAAAAACGCCCGATTTTAACAAAAAACCGCGCGTTTTATTAGTATTTTATGCATCGATAATAAATATTTTTTATGGCACTTTTTGCAGCTCTCTGGCGATCAACTGCAAAGAAAACTTGCCTCTAAATTCATTAATATCCAATTGGTAAGCCAGTTTAACAAAACGTGCCTCTGTATCAGGCCACGCTCGTACATCAACACCAAATGCTATGGCATCCACTAAGCGACCGCTGCGGTGCTTGAGTACTAACTTAAGATGTTTTTCGCCAACGATACGTTGCTGCACAAGCTCAAAAGTGTGCTCAAATACAGGTTCTGGAAACTGTTGCCCCCATGGCCCTGCTTGCTTAAGTAAATTGGCAAACTCCATACTAAAGCAGTCATCGGTAAGTTCGCCATCGGTTAAAATAATACAGCGTTTATGCTCTTCGCTTAGCTGCGCACTAACCGCCATTTCAAACTCACGCTTAAACTCACTAAAATGTTGCTCATTAATAGTGAGCCCCGCTGCCATAGCATGACCACCAAATTTACTGATCAAGTGAGGATGCAAGGTATTTAAACGCTCGAGTAGGTCTCGCATGTGCAATCCTTCAATCGAGCGGCAAGAGCCTTTTATTTCACCGTTGTCGCCACCTGCAAAAATAACCGTGGGGCGGTGGTATTTTTCTTTTAAGCGCCCCGCTAAAATGCCTATGACACCTTGGTGCCAGTCATCTTGATATAAACAAATAGCATCAGGGGTTTGCTCATCACTAAAAGCCAGCTTATCTAATACTGCTTGTGCTTCTAGTTGCATGCCCTGCTCTATCTCACGGCGTTCATGATTTAGGCTATCTAGCTCACCCGCTATACGACGAGCTTGGTTTATATCTGTAGCAAGTAAGCAGGCTATACCTAAACTCATATCATCTAATCGCCCTGCGGCATTCAAGCGAGGCGCTAACGAAAAACCAAAGTCACTCGCACTTAACCGTGCGGCGTTACGATTAGCCACTTCGATTAACGCCGTAATGCCAGGGCGAGTTTTGCCACTGCGAATACGTGCTAAGCCTTGGTGTACTAAAGTTCGGTTGTTGGCATCCAGTGCCACAACATCAGCAACCGTGCCAAGCGCCACAATATCAAGTAAGTCAGCGAGATTTGGTGGTGATTGTTGCTCAAAATACCCAGCATCACGCAGTGCACTTCTCAGCGCTATTAGTAGATAAAATGCAACCCCTACTCCGGCAATGGATTTCGATGGAAAGTCGCAGTCATGGCGGTTGGGATTAACAATTGCATCGGCATTGGGCAGTTGTTCCCCCTGCAAGTGGTGATCAGTAACCAGCACTTTAATACCTGCATCTTTAACAATCGCGATCCCCGCAATACAGGAAATACCATTATCTACAGTGATCACGAGATCAGGCGCCATGGTCACTATTTGCTCCGCCAATGCGGGGCTTAAACCATAACCTAGGCTAAATCTATCTGGCACTAAGTAATCTAAGTTAATAAAACCAAACATGGCTAAGCCTTGCATTAAGGTTGCAGTACTTGTTGCGCCATCGGCATCAAAGTCGCCAACAATCAAAATTTTACTTTGCGCATGTAATGCGTGTTGGAGTAGCTCTGTGGCTTTATCTATGTCTTTAAATAATTTGAAGTTGTGTAACGTCGCTGCGCTATTATCTAGCTCATTAGCATGGTTTACTTGGCGGCTAGCATAAATTTGTTTAATAACAGGGTGTAAATGATTTGGCAGGTGTGAATCATCATGATGGTCACGGGCAACAATTAATTTCTTCATGCAAACGCGGTACTTTTAATTAAAGAATAAAGACAAAAAAAGGCCTTAACGGCCTTTTTATAAAAATCAAATGGTTATGATGATTTATTCGCTTCTAGTGCCGCAGCTAATGCCGCAGCAGGCTGGTAGCCTGGGATCATCGTACCATCTTCTAAAATGATCGCTGGTGTGCCGTTAATACCAAAACTTTGACCAAGCTGGTAATGTTCTGCCACTGGTGCATGACAACCCGCCATTACTTTAGTATCAGCACCCGATTTAGCTGCGGTCATTGCTTCTTGCTGATCTTTCGCACACCATACATTCATTAAATCGGCATAACCTGAACCTTGTAAGCCACCACGAGGAAATGCTAGATACTTAACTGTGATACCGGCTTCAAGTAAATCATCCAGTTCACGGTGTAATTTACGGCAATAACCGCAGCTAATGTCGGTAAATACAGTGATACTGTGCTTCTCATTTTTAGCTTTATAAACAATCATTGAATCTTCATATTGCGCTAAACCTTCTTTGCGTACACCATTTAGTGCTTGCTCTGTTAGGTTATTACGATTGTTTAAATCAATTAATGTGCCTTGCATTAAAAACTGACCATCAGGGCTTGCATAAAGCACACCTTTGTCGGTGATCAACTCCTTTAACCCCGCCACTGGGCTTGGGTTAATTTGCTTAACGGTAACACCTAGCTCAGCAAATTTAGTAACGATTGGATCATTGGCATCAGGAATGGCTACTACGCCATTAGCAAACGCACTTAAACTGGTGCCTAACATTGCACCGGCTAATACTAACTTTTTCATAATTGTTCTCTTATATCCTGATAACTCTTAACTACTCAGACCGCCTAACCACAGAAAACTTTCACTATGCACGCGGATGATGTTGCTGATGTACCGACTTTAACCTTTCATTAGCAACATGTGTATAAATTTGTGTGGTTGATAAATCACTATGCCCTAACATCATTTGTACAACCCGAAGATCTGCACCATGATTTAATAAATGCGTTGCAAACGCATGACGCAAAGTATGAGGCGACAATGGCGATTCAACTGCTGCCAAAATAGCATAGTGTTTAATACGATGCCAAAAAGTTTGTCGGGTCATACCCACTCCGCGCTTTGACGGAAATACAAAGTCGGTGGCATGTTTGATCATTTGTGCACGACCCACCTTTAAAAACTGCTCCAGCCAGTACATCGCTTCTTCGCCAAGTGGCACTAAACGCTCTTTGTTGCCTTTGCCTTTGACAAACACCACTGATTGGCGCAAATTAATTTGCTCCATTCGCAGCCCTACCAATTCGCTCACCCGTAATCCTGTCGCGTATAATAGTTCCAGCATGGCTTTATCACGCAAGCCCATAGGCTCTTCAACATTCGGGGCAGCTAAAAGCGCTTCTACCTCGTTTTCAGATAAGGTTTTAGGGAGTGACTGGCCAGCTTTAGGCTGAGCAATATTCACCATTGGCGAATCGGTAATCTTTTTTTCGCGTACAAAATACTGATAAAAACGTTTCAGTGCACTAATGCTACGCGCAGTACTGCGTGGCTTTAAGCCTGAATCAACACGATACGCTAAGTAACTTTCAATATCTTGCCCTGTCACTGTGAGCAAATCTTGGCCTTCTAAAAAGTGGCAAAACTTATCTAGGTCACTACGATACGCTGCGAGTGTATTATCACTTACATGTTGTTCTAAATAGAGGTTATCTAAAAAAGATTCTAGGTAATCGCTATTACCAAGCAATTCGTCGTGATCTGTATTGGCTGAGCCCAATGGCTCATGATCAGGTAACGTTGTCACAGTTATTCTCATAGTTATCAAGGTATCAATTAATAATACCTTACGGTAAACTTCAGCCTATCATATCAGGCAAACACACAGTGATAAATACGATGCAAATTGGTTTATTTTATGGTTCTACTACATGCTATACAGAAATAGCAGCAGAAAAAATCCGCGATATTATCGGTCAAGACATTGTCAGCCTACATAACATCAAAGACGAGCCATTAAAAAATGCAGAGAATTACGACTTTATCATCTTTGGCATCTCAACTTGGGATTTTGGTGAGTTACAAGAAGATTGGGAATCAATTTGGGATGACATTAAAGGTGTTGATCTCAACGGCAAGACCATCGCTTTATTTGGCATGGGCGACCAACAAGGTTACGGCCAATGGTTTCAAGATGCGCTAGGCATGTTGCATGATGAAATAAGTAGCCAACAATTTACTTTATTAGGCCTGTGGCCAAACGACAACAGCTATGAGTTTGAAGCCTCCAAAGCACTCACCGAAGACGGCAAACACTTTGTTGGTTTAGCGCTCGACGAAGACAGCCAATACGAGCACAGTGATGAACGGATTGCTAACTGGGTTGAGCAAATCATGACTGAGTACAGCGAGACGTTATAAATCTCGCTGCTGCGACGGGACAACGAATGGCACAATTTACCTTGATCAATGGCGATATAATCGAGTTCAGTAATAACACCGTAAAACCACTGAACTGCACTGGCAGTCAACATTATGACCGCCATGGACAGCTATTTTTTATTCCTGATGCTGTAGTGCCATTTATCAATGCAGGTAAACTTGCTAATGATTTATTTAACCTATCACAACTTGCTTTCGCAAAATACGATGATACAAAAACAGAACTGCCTGTATTAATTAAGCATCAAGGGTCACTGCAAGCAATTGATGGTTTAACAATTAAACGAGAGTTTAAAACCATTTCCTTTAGTAGCGCTAATATTGATAAATCACAGGCTGCTAAGGTGTTTAAAATGTTACTCAGTGATCCTGCAATAGAGCAGATAAAACTGGATGAGGTAAAACAGCTTTTCTAAAGGGGATTTTAGATTTCAGCAAAGCGACCGAGAGCTCGCTTTGCTGACTCGTTTATTAACCCACAATCATAAACCAAACACTACTTTTTCACTTTTCAGCATTCGCGCACTTAAAAAGCTAAAGGCTGCAAATAATACCAGTGTGATCACTGTTGATAACAGTAACTGCGGTACTGGAATTGGGTTCCCTTTTATAAACTCCATCAGTGCAAATTGCTGAGCAGCTATCGGCAACCATTGCACTTTATCTGTCGCAATATCATAAGTCGTTATCATGCTTAACGCCATGGGAATAAATAACACCATAGTGACGTAAGACTGCGCTTCTTTGAATGACTTAGCCATAAAAGATACAAACACTTGTAAGCTGGCCGACATCAAAGCAATAGGCAAACATATCGCGATACTAAACAGCATAAACTCAGGCGTAATAGTGATACTAAAGCCCATTTGCTGCCACGGCACCATTGCATATGAAAACTTAGAGACCACTAAAATGACCACTAGCCCTAACATCGAAAACGTAGTTATAGCGCCTATTTTAGCCAACACAATATGCAAACTGTGTAATGGATGACTTAACAATAACGATAATGAATTTCGCTCTCGCTCACCGGCGCTGGTATCAATTGCTAAATTCATCGCAGCATAAAATAACGCTAAAATAAGTGTTAATACAACAATTCCCAATATCATGCCCCCTTTTGAATCAGGGGTCGCTTGGTCATGTACTTCAAGAGCGATTGCACGCATCAAACTAGGATCCACACCACGAGAGACTAAACGCAAACTGGCTATTTCAGAGCTGTACAACGCGATTGCTTTTTCAACTTGGGTGATGTGCTTACGAAGCTTATCATCTGATTTATCTGCAATCAGCGTTACTGTAGCTGGACGCCCTTCACTCATTTTTTGTTGGTAGTCTTCACTGATCGTTAAGGTAATTGCTTTACGCTCATTCTCATCATGGCTGGCAAAAATATCTTGGCTATTTAGGTGAGCAATAAGTCCTGGCGCACGCTCACTATTTTCAATATTAATGTTAAGTGCTTCCGGTGAGGCTAATTGCTGCAGCAACACACTCATTAACAAGCACATACCGATTGGTGCACCTATCGCATAATACAACCCCGCCATTATGGAACGTTTATCGCGACTGGCGTCCATCACTTCTTTTTTATATAACACCTTTAATAAATTAATCATGCTGCAATCCCCTCGTCACTCCCGATCAATGCGACAAATGCTTCTTCTAACGTCTCTTTACCTGCTTGTTCACATAACGCTGCCACAGAACCTTGAGCCACCACTTGGCCATTAGCCATGATCACCACATGATCACACAATGCGGCAACTTCTTGCATAACATGAGATGAAAATAACACACAGTGCCCTTGCGCTTTGAGGAGCAATAACAGCTCTCTTAATATGCGGGTACTCATTACATCAAGGCCGCGGGTTGGTTCATCTAAAATTATATTCAATGGGTTATGAACCACCGCCTGAGCTAGCGCTGTTTTCATCCGTTGCCCCTGCGAAAACCCTTGGCAACGACGGTCTGCAATATCATTCATCGCTAATTTATTTATCACTTCGGTAGTCGCTTGCTTAGCTTCACTGGCATTAAGGCCGCTTAGCTGTGCAAAAAAAGTAATGTATTCCCGTGGCGTTAACCGCTCATATAAGCCACAAGGATCAGGGAATAAACCCAGCTTTTGCTTTGCAGTCATTGGCTCTTTGGCAACATCAATACCGTCAATTTCTGCATTTCCGCTATCTGCCTTTAATAATCCAAACACAGTGCGTAAACAGGTGGTTTTACCTGCGCCATTAGGTCCTAAGAGCCCTGTGATCTTGCCGTCTTGAGCAGTAAAACTTAAACTATTGAGCGCATTCACATCGCCAATTTTTTTAACTAAATTAGTTACTTTAATCATCACTTACTCCTTGTTAGCTGTATCTGTTAATTGCTTATTTGCAACGGCTACGCCGTTAATATTCATAAAGAACGGTTTGTCATTAGGCTCTTCAAGACAGTCTGTATCAATGTCTTGCATACTTTGTTGTGCAATAAATTTTGCGATTATTTTCGGTGCGCAGGTTTGTGAGCCAACACCATGTGTTGCAGTTGGTGCAACTAAATGAGTGGCATTTGTCATCTCAACCATTGCCAGCTCAGCCCAACTTGCTGGTGTTGCGGGATCTCGCCCACCAGATAACAGTAGCGTCGGCGTGCTGGTTTTTAGCGGCTGATAAAATGCCTTATCAACAGCTTGCACATTAAGAATAGGGCATGCGATATCAAACCCTGCAATCATTGCTTTACCCATATAAGTTTTGCCATATTCTTGGCGGGTTTGCGGGGTTAAATTTGGCCAATCTTCACCACACACAATGGCGTTATGCATCCCCATTGCTAATGCTTCGGTTAAATCGACATTCGCCATCATGCCTGCCAAAGGTGAGAAGTCACCACTTAGCGCCTTTTCGATAACCATGGGGACAATTGCCCGTTGAGCTTGGCTATAGAGTGCAAACCGTATCGCACTGTAAAACTTCATCTTTGTGATTGTAAAAGCTATAACATCGTGAGTACGAGGGTGCCTTACCTGTGTTTTTACGGGCTGTTGCTCAAGTTGTGCCAGTAATGCATGAAAGTTATTTTCTAAATTTGGGTAATGCTCTGCGCACAAAGTATCAGCTTCACAACGCTTGAATAATGCAGCCAATGAACCATCAATCGCACCGCCGATGGCCGCCAAACTTTGCTGCATAGGAACCACACCATCCAAAGTACTCGTTAGCACCGACTCTGGAAATTGACGCATGTACTCCTGGGCTATGCGAGTCCCATAAGAAACGCCAAACAAGTGAAAACCTTTATAGCCAAGTGCTTTACGTACCGCTTCAAAATCTTTAGCTGCAACCGGGGTTGTGAAATGGCTTAAGTCAATATTGAGCTTTGCTTTACACTTTTGGGTATCTTCTGCTCCCATAGCTTGAAGATCAGCAATAACATCATTAAAAACAAACTGGGTTTTTAAATCATCGCTGTCACATTGCAACTGATGCGAATAACCGGTGCCACGTTGATCAACTAATACAATATCGCGTGTTTCACGGGCAAAACGTAAGTTACGGTTAAATATAGCGGCTAAATCAATAGCCCCCTGCCCTGGGCCACCAGCAAAACCCAGAACGGCTTCGTCTGGGTTACTCGGCTTTATTGCTGGTATAACGGCAAAGTGAATATCAATCACTCCATCATTAGGATCATCAGATAAAGGCTGTGCAATACTGCCACACATCAATCTATCTGATAGCCCCTCCATATAACATGGGGTCAGGTTGGGTGAGTTATTTGGTTTTTTTTGTGCGTATAGCGCTGTTGATGCAGCCAGTAAAACAGGCATCATCGCTATATTTATCATGCTCTTACAACGATTTATTGTACTTTTCATTACGCTTTCCCTTGTTTGCATTTTACACTCAATGTGATAACTTAAACCTTAGTGTATCGGTGTATTAATGTATTAATACAGTAGAGAAAGAGTAATGTTAGAATTTATTAATGTCAACCCCAATAGTGGCGATCCTATTTATAAGCAACTACATGAGCAAATCGTGCGTTTGATTGTGGGCGGGCAAATAGCTGCGGGGGAAGAGCTTCCATCAGTGAGAAAAATAGCGGATCACTTTGCAGTTAACCCTATGACCGTCTCTAGAGCCATAGGCCAATTAGTCGATCAAGGTTGGCTTGAGCGTCGTCGCGGGCAGGCAACCAAAGTGGCAGAAAAAACAACACAACAAACGGATCAGCAAGAAACATTACTTTTCAAAGCAATTGATCAACTTATTCAGCAGGCAAAACAACTTGATGTGCCCCAAACAACCTTATCTGAATTAATAAAAAAACGGTGGGAACTATAACAATGACACAACCACTTCTTAGCTATAAAAATGTTTCTAAACATTACAATCAGCGCCATGTATTAAACAACATAAACTTAAGCGTTGAGTCTGGAATGGTGATTGGTTTATTAGGTAAAAATGGCGCAGGCAAAACAACCTTGTTGCGTAGCGCCCTGGGTTTAATAAAGCCAGACCAAGGTGAAGTAGAAATATTAGGCGATTTAAGCCATCAACTAAGCGCCAGCAATAAGGCAAAAATAGGCTATGTTGCTCAGCAAACCTTTGGTTATGAAGGTTTTAAAATTGCTGACGCCTTGGCTTTACATCGTAGCTTTTACCCCAATTGGGATATGCAGTTAGAGACAAAATGGCTCGCGCGTTTTGAGTTAAACCCTAGTGATGCAATCAATGACCTATCTATCGGCCAACGCCAAACTCTCGCACTTATTATGGCGATGGCTTATAGGCCGCAATTGCTAATTTTAGACGAACCGGTTGCTAGTTTAGACCCGATTGCTCGACGCGAATTTATGAGTGACCTTTTCGATTTAGCATTAGACGCTGGCTCTGGCATTATATTTTCGTCGCATATCACCTCTGATATTGAGCGTGTTGCAAGCCACATCGCATTATTAAAAGATGGCGAGCTGCTGCTACTCGATGAGCTTGAAGTAATAAGAGATACGGTAAGAAAAGTCAGCTTTAAAGAATCGACCGTTGATCTTAGTGCATACAAGGTACTTAACCAACAGCAAAACTGTGCCATCATTTATGGCTACACTGGTGAAACTATACCTCATGCTTTAGCAATCAATACACTCTCTCTAGAACAGTTGTTTGTGGAGCTACATGGATGATGCAAGCCAGCACCCGCCCTTGGTATCAAGGAGCTGTTAACTTTTGGTTAAAAGATGTGGGGTCTGCCAGCTATTTTATCGCTGCAACTATCACCTCTTTTCTGTGCCTTATTGCTACCGGCATTGAAGAACTTATTACGTTAATGATCATGTTTTCAACTATCTGTATGTACAGTGCAATAGCGTGGCAAAGCATCAAAATGCAAGCAACTGAATGGCAGACTCTGGTTGCGGGGTACCGCGAGCATGTGATGTTTCAAGGTAAGGTATTCATAGTATTTAGTAACTTAATTTCTATTTTAAGTATCATTATTGCTGGAAATATAAACCTACTTGTCACCCTCACACTTGCTAATCTTATAGGACTGATCATTTGGTTTTTGAATCGCTCATTCAGTCATTTATTTACTTCTGTGTGCTACCTTAGCTTTTTTATCGCAACATTAGTGTGTGTACTTATAGAGCAACTTCCGATTTGGTTAATCCCAGTTAATGTCGTTGCATATATCGCTATCGTGTTGGCTAATAAGAACTTTTCATCTGCGTATAAATGGCGCTCTGACTCATTAACAAATTATCGCAATGGTCTGCAATCTGGTTGGTCGCCAATTCCTAGTGGGCTTTTATCGAATTACGGCAGCTCAATTAATAAAGGGTTATTCCCACTTAGTTACTTTGTGGGTTCAGGGCTCTCTCAATACCTTATTTTGCTTACACTTTTATGCACTCTTGGTGTAGCGGTAAACTTGTTTTATAACATCACTGAGCATGTCATTTTTGTTTTAACACTGACCTTATTCGCAATTGTTTCATTGAGTTTATGGAGCAAAGTGCAAAAACATAATTCATGGGAGTTGTTATCTACCCTCCCTATCTACAATAGTAGCTATAGCGCAAAAGTCGCTCTTAGTAATAGTGTGTTAAAACTTGCTATTCTAGTGGCGATGCTGTGCTTTGTAACAGCTTCGGCGCTTAGTTTAGTTAATCCAACATTTTTATTATTCAATATATTAAGCTACTCGTTGGCCTGCTCTGCGGGGGTATTACTTAGCTTTGCTATTGGTAATGTATGCAAGAATATAAATTTACTCAGTTTTTTTATGTGTATATCTTTTGGCTTAAATATGGGCTTGGCAAACTATATGTTTGATAACGGCGACAGCGTAAGCAAACTCACTCTAATGGTGGCTTATACTCTCGCGATGGCTGCAATAAACCGTTTTACAGCTCGATATTTATAGTAAATTGCCCTATTCATTAATAGGGCATTCTCAATCAAAATATAAAGCGTTACTGTAAGCGATAAAGTGATAATTCGCTTTTGCATATTTGCTGCGTTAATATCAAACTACAATTAGTTAACAACTAAAACCATAATTCAAGGAGCACGAAATGTTTAATGCTAGAGTAGCATTACCACTTTGCATTACATGGTTGTTACTCAGCTGCACGACCTGCGCTTTCGCAGTGCCAATAAAGACAGAACTCAATAAGAGAAGCATCACTATAAGCGCAGGGGAATGGCCGCCATTTTTGAGTGAGTCCCTGCCTTTTGAAGGCGTTGTTGCCCATCTTATCAAAGATATTTTTAGCGAGGCAGGGATCCAAGCTAACTTTACTTTTTTACCATGGGGTCGTGCTTATCATGACACCTACAACGGTAAGTATGCAGCAACTGCGGTTTGGATGTTTAGCAAAGACAGGGTCAAGAACTATAATTATAGCGATGCGGTGCTCAGGGAAAAGTTTGTATTTTTTTATAAAAAAGATAACCATTTTGAATGGCACAATTTTCACGATCTTCGAGGCCTAATCATAGGCGGAGGACTAAATTACAGCTATGGCCCTGAGTTCGATAAAGCTGTTGCAGAAGATATATTCGACTTATCACAGGTAAGCAGTACAGAGCAAAATTTTCGTCGCTTATCAGCAGGCCGAATAGATGCCTTTGCGCAAGAGATAAATATAGGTTATCACATACTCAACAATCAGCTTCCTGAACTTGCTGAAGCTATCACCCACCACCCTCAGCCCATCCTCCTCAATAACAGTTTTTTGCTGTTTCCAAATAATGCGGAGCAAAGTAGTGAGCTGCTTAAAATATTCAATTTACACTTACAGCAGTTTAAACAAGATGGCCGTTATCAAGCTTACTTTAAAGGCTTAGAGCAAGGTGATTATCACCCTATCAAGCCTTAAAGTAATACCAATCATGTTAAGTTGCGGAGCATTTATAGCGACAGATAACTGGAGTGATAACAAAGCATAACTTTTTATATAAAGTTGTTATTTTCAATGTTATTAGCGCTTTATTTACCTCGCTAGAATGGTTAAATATTTAAGTCGATTGGTATTAATTGCATAAAAAAGCGGCCACGTGATCATGGCCGCTTTAGTGCTTAAACAAACTCTTAGAAAATTAAAGTGAGAAAGTACGTCCTACAGAAAGCACAATACGCTCATCAGCTGTATCGATATCTAAGCTGGTGTTTTCAGCTGCCACTTCAATATCAAAGCCTTCAAAACTAGTTTGATACGCAAGGCGATAGTGGTTATACGATTTACCGTCGGTATCCCATGCAAACTTATCACCATCAAGTGAATTTGAAATATCAAAACTTGCGCGCAGTGCATGATTTGGCGCAAGTTCAACAGTGTGTGCAACCATCGAAATTACGTGCCCAGCCCCTGTTCCAAAATAATCCCAGCTGTACCAAAAATTAAGCTCTGTTTGACCTAACTCACTGGCATAACCAAACTTAGTATAAGCTTCAAAATAGTTACCATCGCTTGAATTGCTTTGCCCATGATAGCTGTAATACGCTAAACCATAATCAACGCTCAGTGCATCATTTAGCTGCGCATAGCGGCCAAAATAAGCATCCCATTCAATATTAGTATCATCACCAAAATCAACATTTGATGCCCACGTACCGGCGTACATGCCTGAATCACCAAATGAATAATCAAGGCTGCCTTGAATTGCTGGGTCGTTTTGCGTTTGGCTGACACCATTAAAGGTGTAATCTGACACGCCCGTTATGGTCGTTGACCAATCAGCTAAAGCAGAAGCTGAGAAAAGTGCGAATGGCAGTGCAACTGCAAGTAGTGTTTTATGTGTTGTCATGTTAATTCCTTAGCTTACTGATTCAATTTTGGTGTAGTCAATTTTGTTATCTTTAGGTGAACTATCAATATTACTGACCGTTTTAAATTTGCTGTAGCCTATGAACGCAGCACACGCAAAAAACAAACCAATAACCAATGCCCCAACCCACTGTATTTGTAAAAAGTTTAGTTTAAATAATAGGGTTAACAACGACAGTGCCACAACATTAAGCGCAATATAGTTAAATTTACCCAAGCGCTTAACAGTCATATTCAAGTTATCAGTGTACAAGCGAATAAGTGAATCCAGTGAGTTGATCACAAATACAACGCCAACGAATACCATGGCAATATTCTTAATCCCTTCAGTCGGTATACCCGCTTCGTGATATTGATAAAGCACGCTAAACCAAATGGCTATTGGAATTGATGGGAAAATTAACATAGCGCCAAGCACTTGATAGGTCTTTAATCCACCGACAAAACGCGAGGTAAACTGGCCAATCATGATGCTCCAAGCAAACCACCAAAATAAGTAAAACTCATGATAATCATTAAGCGGTAAAACAAACTCATTGATGTTGCCAAAATAATTTCCGATTAAAGCAATATTACTTGTAAAGTCAGAAATCTGTCCGTTTTCACCCATGAATGCGCCAAACCACATAAAAGCAATTAGGGCAATAAATAGCCAAGTAGTTGAAATACTTAAAAAGCGCACGTACTTTATATCTGTGCTTGAATACACTGCAAAGCAAATTGCAGCAAATACAATTAAATAAAAAGTAGGAATAATCGACTCGCCATCACCTAAACTCGGTAAATACCAAGGTAAATTAGACAGCAATAAAAAAGCAGTAAATGCACAAGTACCAATAATTACCACATTATTGATTAATTTAACCCACGGAATTTCGAAAAACTTCACTTTGGGTTCTATTACACAGAAATAAAAGCACGTAAGGAAATAAAATCCCCAGATCAGAAAGCCCCAATAACCAAACTCGATGGCTAATGGATTGGCAAACGCATACTCTGGGCTTGCTTTTATGTCTGCATAACCTGCAAACTCAGTCAGTGGAAACATGATCAAGCCAACGTCTAAGCCTGATGTAAATAAGATGGCAATAAAGGTAAATGTTCTAACAGGTGTAACGCCTACACACTGTACATTTCCCCATTTAACTAATATTGCGATAATTGCTAGTAGGGTAAAAATAATGCCAGCACTAAGCCATAAGGTCATAATTTGCCCCCCAAAATAAATGATAATACGTCATTTTTTCTCCGTGTGTTTTAGCCTCGCATTAACGCACCACAAACAACTTATGATGCGCGCCACTGCAAGCCCCAAAGTGCCATGCACTCCAGGTGGCCGAGTTAGATCTCCGAACTACGCTGCTTTGTTTGCCATTGTGATTCCATGGCAACCGCTGCATGCGATTTACTAAGTGGTGGCTTACCTAAAATTAAGTCTGCCGCTTTTTCTGCCACCATAATGGTTGGCGCATTTAAATTACCGTTTGGCACGGTAGGGAAAATAGATGAATCCACTACGCGTAGCCCTTCAATACCATGTACTTGCGTATTAGAGTTCACTACAGCCAGTTCATCTTCACCCATTTTACATGAGCAAGACGGGTGATAAGCGCTCTCTACTGCTTGGCGCACGAACGCATCTATTTGCTCATCGGTTTGAATCTCTTTGCCCGGCTGAATTTCATCATCGCGGAAGTCATCAAATGCGCTTTGCTCAATAATTTCACGGGTTAAGCGTACGCACGCTCTAAACCCTTCAATATCATCTTGATGCTGTAAGTAGTTAAACTGAATTTTTGGTGCAACTTTGGGATCTGCTGATTGAATCGTGACCGCGCCGCGGCTTTTTGGTTTATTATGACCCACATGCACTTGAAAACCATGACCATCAAACGCGCTTTTACCATCATAGCGAATGGCCGCTGGTAAAAAGTGATATTGAATATCAGGCCATTCAACACCCGGTTTTGAACGAATAAACGCACACGATTCAAAGTGATTTGTAGCGCCAAGACCACTGCGATTTAACAACCAACGGGCACCGATAAGCCCTTTAGAAATGAGCCCTAATTTGCCGTTTAAGGTAATGGGTTGCTTACACTTGTATTGAAAATAAAACTCCAAGTGATCTTGCAAGTTTTGACCAACACCAGGTAAATGATGCTTCACTTCAACGCCTGCCGCAGCAAGTGTGTCGCTATCACCAATACCTGAAAGCTGTAGCAAATGCGGTGAGCCGATAGGCCCTGCACTTAACACCACCTCTTTGGCGGCAAATACTTGCTTAGTTTGACCATTGATACTGTACTCAACACCCGTGGCTTTTTTGCCTTCAAGCAATACTTTTTCAGCTAAAGCGCCAGTGACAATAGTTAAATTACTACGAGACTTTACAGGGTCTAAATATTCACGACTTGCCGAGCTGCGCACACCGTCTTTAACGGTCATGTGCATCGGGCCAAAACCTTCTTGTTGCCCTGCATTGTAATCATCAGTAGCGGCATAACCGGCCTGCTGACCGGCATTAATAAAGGCTTTATACAGCGGGTTGGCCATTTCATTACCGTTATTAACACCTAAAGGGCCGTTATCGCCTCGGTACTCATTTTTACCTAAATAAAAGGTTTCGGCTTTTTGAAAATACGGCAAGCATGATTGGTAATCCCAGCCCTGGGCGCCATGTTGTTGCCATTCGTCAAAATCTTTTGCATGACCACGCACATAAACCATGCCATTAATTGACGACGAGCCACCTAATACTTTACCTCGTGGGCAATGCATTTTGCGGTTATCTAAAAATGGCTCAGCTTGCGTATGAAACTGCCATGCGTATTTATCAGTGTTCATCGGAATAGACAGCGCTGTTGGCATTTTAATAAAAATGCTTTTATCACTGCCGCCAGTTTCTAATAACAACACGCGATTGTTGCTATCTTCAGATAAACGATTCGCCAGTACACACCCTGCAGAGCCTGCACCAACTATGATGTAATCATATGTTTGTGCAGTCATTAAAATGGACTCTCTATATCAGTCATACCAACGTAAATTGATTTAGTTTGTGTGTAGTGATCAAGTGTTTCAATACCGTTTTCACGGCCAATACCCGATTGCTTATAACCGCCTACTGGCATTTCAGCTGGTGAGTTACCGTAGCTATTGATCCAACAAATACCGGCTTGTAACTGATGAATAACACGGTGTGCTCGTTTAATATCTTTGGTAAATACACCTGCAGCTAAGCCTAAATGGGTATCGTTAGCGCGGCGAATTGCGTCATCTTCATCATCAAACACCAACACGCTCATCACTGGGCCAAAAATTTCTTCTTTAACGATAGTCATGTCATCGGTGCAATCAGTAAAAACCGTCGGCGCGACAAAGTAACCGTTTGGCGCAGAATCAGGTTTTAGTGCTTTACCACCCGTGAGCAGCGTAGCGCCCTCACTAATGCCCTTATCAATATAACCCATCACTAAATCATGATGATTTTTTGAAATAAGCGCACCTAAGTTTACCTCAGGGTTCATTGGGTCACCGGCAATAATATTTTGTTCAGTGCGCGTTTTAAGCTCATCAATAAATTGCTGATATACATTTTTATGTACATAAATGCGGGTGCAGTTAGTGCAAATTTCACCTTGAGTATAAAAATTACCGAGCATTGCCGCACTCACCGCTTGCGAAATATCAGCATCATCAAATACTAATAATGGTGACTTGCCACCAAGCTCCATGGTGACATCTTTAAGCGAACCTGCGGCACTAGCCACCACTTTTTTACCTGTGCCGACTTCACCGGTGAACGATACTTTCTCGATATCATCGCTTTGTGTTAACCATTGGCCCACTTCAGCCGCGCCTTGTACCACGTTAAATACACCGGCTGGTACGCCCGCTTCCGTGAATATTTCAGCGAGTTTAATTGCACCAAGTGGCGTTTCTTCTGAAGGTTTAAAAATAAGTGCATTACCTGCAGCAAGCGCTGGCCCTGATTTCCAACACGCTATCTGCAGTGGGTAGTTCCATGCGCCAATTCCTGCGCAAATCCCTAAGGGTTCTTTACGGGTATAATAAAAATCTTCACCAACCATTTGTTGTTGGCCAACTTGCGCAGGGGCAAGGCCTGCAAAATATTCGATAACATCAGCACCCGTTTGTACATCAACACACTCGGCTTCTTGCCAAGGTTTGCCCGTGTCGAGTACTTCAATTTTTGCTAATTCATCATTGCGTGCGCGCAGTAATTCAACGGCTTTTAATAAGATACGGCTACGCTCGATAGGCGTCATTGCTGACCATGTTGCAAAACCTTGTTTGGCACTTTCAATGGCTGCATTTTGTACAAACGCATCGGCGACTTCTACATGGTAAATTACTTCATCGGTGGCAGGATTTTTAACAGCGAAAGTCTCGCCGCTTTGATTCTTTAAAAAATGACCGTTGATAAAATTTTGATAAACAGGCGTTGTCACATTAAGCTCCATACTGTTTGATAAGTGAATTTACATAGCCTTTGGCTAATTGCTCGCAATGTTCAAATTGATCTACGTCTGACTTACTTAAAACCGCTCTGAGCCAAAGTCCATCAATCATGGCAGCGCATAGTTCGGCAGCACGCTTAGCATCCGCCGCACTCATTAACTTTCTAAATGAGCAAGTTAGATTACTCAAAAGACGGCGGCTATTAACATTTTGCAAGCGATGTAATTGCGCATCATGCATTGATTGCGCCCAAAAACTTAACCACGTTTTTGTCGTGTCGCTTTGCAATTGTAAGCGTGCAAAGTTTGCCTCAACGATAAACATCAACCTTTGCTCAGGTGTTGTCGTCGTGGTGACACGTTCAATCAACTCACGCTTCAAGTTAGATAATAAATAGCGTACCGTTGCCTCAATCAAGCCCTGTTTACCACCAAAGTAATGGCTAATAATGCCTGACGACAATCCCGCTTTTTTACTAATACTGTTAATGGTTGTGCTTTGTAATCCAAGTTCAGCAACCGACTCAATAGTGGCGTCAATTAACTGCTGACGACGGACAGGTTCCATTCCAACTTTAGGCATACTTTTTATTAATTGAACGTTCAATAAAAATAAAGGTTAGAGTAAGTGAACTGATAATTCAAGGTTGACAAACTGTGAATGGCCTAAATTGACGAGGGCTAAGTGGCTGTAAGTAACTGTATTAGCTTTTATAAATAGGCTTAGAAAAAAGATGCAAAAAAAGTAGAAATAATCTTAATTTTTGATTAAAAGTGGCGAAATGCTGCAATATTTAGCCAAATGAACAACAGGGCGAGTAACCTGCAATAGACGGAAAAACAGCTAAGGAGTTAAATTACATAAACTAAAACTAATTCCTAATAAGCTGGCTACACAAAACAGTTGAATGGCTTCTTGCTGATTAAATTGCCCTTGACTACGAGCTACATTAAGCGTGCCAAAACAGTGATCATTAAACACTATAGGCGCATCCATACAGGTAACCAACCCGCCTTCAAAAAGCATGCGACAATCCTGCTCTGTATTACCAGCTAATTGATGACATGCGATTAATGTTTTCGTTTTAAAGGCGCGGCCTGCCAAGGTGAAATCTATCGGTATAGGAATTTTTGAAGGGATCGCTTGCTTTCCTATCACTGAAACTATGCTCAAGTAACCACTTTGCAAACTCAGCGCAACACTGGCTCTATCCCAATGAAATAAATGCGGTAACCAGCGCGCTAAAATTTTCAGCACTTCATTGCGAGTATGCTGATTTGATAGTTCAATAATCAACCGAGCTGGGAGGCTGACCTGCTCGTGATTTACATGATCAAAAAAACATGCGGCGGTTAAGTGGAGTTCATTATTTTTCATTCTGATACGTTTTTACAAGCGAATACTGCAAAGTATAGCTGCTTAAATATACTTGCACTTAATTTCTAATCCATAAATTAGCGTTCTGGCGCTCTTCACTACAGATCAAATACATTTCACATCACCCAAAAATGTAAAGGGTGTACAAAACGCTACAAATATTGGGTTGGATTTACGCAACTAAAGGTTAAAAATAAGTTAACAAATAAATTTAATTGTTAAACTTATAAAACTAAATAGACAGGCCGTTGCATGAAATTTTTCCAAATATCATTGTTCTTCATTTGTATTACTTGCAACTTATTGGCAATGGCAAATGAAAGAAGTGAGCTAAATGCGCTAGCTGCCCCAACAAAAATAAAAATTACATTAATTACCGGTGACGAGATTATTGTCACAAAAAACCTGCACACCACGACTCTTCATTTACTAGCGAAAGATGTCAGTAAGCGAAGAACCATTTCGCTCACAGAGCAACAATATTTTATTCCTCCAAAAGCACAGCCCTTAATTGATTTAGGTATTTTAGATAAAGAGTTTTTCAATATCCGTAAATTAATTAATTACGCGCTTGATGATCAACACAGCAGTACTTATCCCGTGTTAATTAAATATACCCCACCTATTGCTCAAGCAAAGTTGCTAACAGGCGCTAACAGCATAGTTTATGAAAAAATCCACACACAGTTCGTTCAGTTAAAAAAAGCGGAGTCTATCCAAACTTGGGGGGATATCAGTAAAAATTTGACCATAAAGAAAATCAGCTTAGATGAACAAATAAAGCACTATTAAAAGCCTGAACCATAAGGAGATATATAACTAAAACCACATAAAAACACGACTCATTATTGTCAATACTACAACTTATCCAGGGAATATAAAATGAACAAAAAACCAAAATTAGGCCCAGTCGCACTTGCTCTTAAAGGTGCATTATATCTAGGCTTAATGTCATCTTTAGCACCTTTCACCTATGCAAACGATGCCCAAACTGAGCTTAATAACCCAGAAAGAAACCTAAGCTTTACATTGATCACCGGAGATAAAGTCTCTGCTCGTTTAAATACAGATGGCACTATCGGTGGTATTCGTTTACTGGGAGAGAATGGAGAAGAGGCCTTTACCAGTCTTTTCAAACGGGGTGGTGAAAGCTACGTTATTCCTGCATCCGCACAAGCAAAAGTTGACTCTGGTGCCTTAGATAGAGAACTGTTTAATATTGATAAGTTGTATCAAGCAGGTTATGACGACGCAAGCTCAGACTCTTTGCAAGTAATTGTTGAATATCGCGCAAATACATTAGCGAAAAAACCCTTCTCTATGGCTATGCCTGGCGCAAAAGTAAAAGCTACGTTTGAAGTTATCGACAGTGTGGTAATGACTGTTGAAAAAGACCAAATGAGCGATGTACTCAGTGGTCTATCTGCAAATACAGCCGTTGAAGGTGTGTGGCTTGATGGTATGGTTCAAGCACATAAAAATAATAACGATAAACACAAGGGTAAGCACAACCCAAAAGACCGTAATAAATGGTGGAAGAAACTAATAGAAGTAGACGAAACGTCCCCGACAGTTCCTCTTACAGGTGCGTATGGCCCTTATGCAATTGGCTATAATGGCGCTGGGGTCAAAGTGGCTGTACTTGATACAGGCTACGATACAGATCATCCAGATTTATCAAGCAATGTATTTTTATATCAGGACTTTAACAGCTATGGTTCAACTGGTATTGATGACTTTAGCGGCCACGGTACGCACACAGCTTCGACCGTAGCAGGCTCAGGTATCGAGTCCGATGGTAAATACGTTGGTATGGCCCCCGGTGCACAACTCATGATTGGTAAAGTATTAAGTGATACCGGCTCTGGCACCACGTCAGGTATTCTCGCAGGCATGCAATGGGCGGTTGATAATGGTGCTGATATTGTCAGTATGTCGTTAGGTGGCAGTGTAACCTCATGTGATGGTCCTATGGTTGATATGGTTGAAGCTTTAAGCGATGAGGCCTTATTTGTTATTTCAGCTGGTAACAGCTTTATCCGCGAAACAATCGGCTCACCAGGTTGTTCGCCAAGTGCATTAACTGTGGGTGCAATTGATCGCGCCGGTAATACCGCAGAATTCTCAAGTCGCGGTCCATCACCTGATGGTCATTCAGCTAAACCTGATATTACTTCACAAGGTGTTAGTGTTATTGCTGCGGCATCTGGCGGCAAAGGAGACTATGCATACCGTGCAAATTCAGGCACTTCAATGTCAGCTCCTCATGTATCTGGTGGGGCGGCTTTAGTACTACAAGCTCGACCTGACTTAACACCAGCACAATTAAAAGCCGTATTAACATCATCTGTTGCACCAACTCGTGCTCATGTGCTCGACCAAGGCGCAGGTCCTATGGATGTTAACCAAGCAATGATCCAATCAGTGATCGGTGCGCCGAATCTTGAGCTTGGCTTTTTTGATTCACAAAGTGAGTCCCAAGTACATGAAACGAGCGTCACACTTACAAATTTAAGTGATGAAGATGTTACCTTTGATTTAGATATCACATTTGTGGGCGAGGACGATAAGCCATTAACAGCGTATAGACTTGCTGGTATCGGTAGCAAAAAAATCACCGTACCGGCCAACGGCACGGCTGAAGTACCGGTATGGATCAACCCTACCGTTGCTCTGAAAAATGCAGCCTACGGCACTATCACTGGTCGCCTTGTAGGTAAAGAAGTTAAAGATCATCATGGTAAAAAACGCGGCCATTATAAAAATGGTAAGTTTGATGAGTTACAAAAGCTCACTGTACCTGTGTCATTTTGGATAGAGCCACCAACAGTAAACTTAACCCTCAATGCTACAGATCGTTTAGGCTTACCAGCGGCAAGTCCATCTAAATTTTATATCATGAGTGGTGAAGATAGCTGGGGCCAATCAGGCCAATTCACTAATGGTAGTAGCACTATTGAATTACCAAAAGGTCAATACAGCATTGTTGCCAACATCATGACTTACGATAATCCAACACAATTTGGTGGTTTAGTTGAGTCAGCTGCAATGATGGCTGAACTCGATGTTAACTTAGACACTGATACCGCAATTAGCTTTGATGCAAATCAAGCTAAACCAGTGACTTTCAAAACAGATAAACCATCACAAATGCAAGGGTTTTCATTTGGTTTTACCTATGCATTAAGTGATGCTGAAACACTAAAATTAGCTGCAATCGAACTTGCACCTGACTATGTTACTGATTTCTATGCTCTTTCAACAGGCCAAGATGAACGCTTCCGTAGTTTTGTAACAACACGTGCCTATGCACCAAAACCTGTTTTAACCACTCAAGGTGGTTATCAGTTAGATTATATTTTAGCAGGTGCTGCACTCTCATTTAACGGCACAGGTAGTGCTCAGGTAGTAGCCGTTGGTGATGGTGGCTACAACACTGATTGGAATAACTTTGATGTTGCTGGGAAAATAGCCCTCGTTGATGCTGATTATTATGTTACATCTACTCAAGTAGCTAAAGCACTTGAACATGGCGCTGTAGGTGTTATCAGTTCAGTTATAAATAGAAATGGTCGTTATAAGCCAAATATTGCAGGTCGATTAGATATTCCGGTGGTTTCAATTGCACAAGAAGAAATGGCTAAAATCTATGCAGAGTTAGAAGCGAACCAAGATTTAACAATTAGCTGGTCTGGTACTGCTCATGAACATTCACCTTACGTTTATAGCATCGCTCATTGGACTGATGGCGCAATTGAAACAGGCGAAATCCGAATAAAAAATAAAGATCTAGCCCAAGTTGAGTCAACTCATTATACGCAAGGCGCAGCCCGCATAAAATACACTGACACGTATACATCATTGCCAAGTACCGGTGAATTTTATAGCACAGGTAGCCCACAAATGGTGGCAACGCCGCAAGTTCGAACTGAATATTTTACTGCAACAGGTGGTGAAGAGTCACACAATGGTCGCCGTAAAGGTAACCATAAAAATACTGAACTACCTAGCGTTACATGGACTAATCTTGTAATGCCTTCTATTAACTTCAATACTGATGGTGGCTTATTTAATGGCCCACGTGAATATAGTATTGGCGATAAAGCGGTTACAAGTTGGGATAAAGCACCGTTGAGTGCAACTTTACTAAGTAATGGTTCACCTCGAGGTTACCGAGACACTAACTTACTGCACGTGAAAAACTCAGCGTATGGTGATGCCGCAGGTCATGATGGTGGTTTAGGCTATAGCTTAAGTTCAGCTGTGGGTTATAAATTAAATGGCGAGCAAATTTCTCTAACTAACGGCTATATAGAAATGCCTGATGAGAATGCAACGGTAGAATATTCTGTAAATACTTATAAACGCGGTGTGGGTAATATTCATCTTGCTAAAGAGCTATTAGGTTCAGAAATTTATGTAAGTCATACATTCACTTCAAATGCTGATACGCAAGGTGTGCAGCCGATTTTAATGCCACTAATAGATATTCCACTTGATCTTGAAAATACTGCGCCTGCAAATACGCCGGTACGTATTAAAATTAATGGTCTTGTGGAAGGTATTGGCAAAGTTGACTTAACCCAAGTAAAAGTAATGTACCGCTATGGCCGTGAATGTCGTATGTATCGTTATACATCATGTAGCGTTGACGAAAGTCAAAACTACCCACTTAACACAGATCGTATCTTACCTGATGATATAGCTGAAATTGCTCAAATTGAAAACATCAATGGAGATTGGTATGCAACAATCCCAAATGACGCAATCGCTGGGGACTTTGTTCACCTGCGTGTGATTATGACTGATGTAAATAACAGTACAACTGATCAAGCTGTTATAAGAGCTTACATGATAGATTAATAAGTTATCCCAACGTGAAACATAAAAGCGGCCATTCAACCATGGCCGTTTTTTCACTATTTTTCTGTAGCGCTAACACTCAATTGCCTGTCAATACTAAATTACATATCTTTAATAACCAAACTTAACACAATTACGACCAGCCCGCTTGGCTTCGTAAAGAGCTTCATCAGCTCGTGCAACGAGTTTATTAGGGTCATCCTGAAACTGAAATTCAGCAACGCCAAAACTGGCTGTTTTTCGCCCAACAGCTGGAAATTCTACACTTTCAATTGCGACACGTAATTTCTCAGCAAGCTGTACGACACAATTTATTTCGATACTGGGCGCAATAATCAAAAACTCCTCTCCCCCCCAACGACCAACAATGTCTACATCGCGTGTATGCTCAATTAGTGTCTGTGCTATACGTATGAGTACATCATCTCCAACAATATGACCATATTTATCATTAACTTGTTTAAAGTAATCCACATCAAGCAAAATAATAGAGAATGTTGAATCATAGCGTTTCGCATGTTTTATCTGCTTATCTAACACTTGGTCAAGTCGCATACGATTGGCTAACTGTGTAAGTTGATCGGTGATCGACAACCGAGTGACATCTTCTATGGAGGCTTCTAGATCCGATGTCACCGCATCAATAAAACGTAGTAATCTAGATACTATGCGAGTATGTTTATTAGCATAAGGGTCGGGCAAACTTAAAGGCTCTGACACCCTACTTTCTGTTGTAACTAAGTTTCTTTTAGGCTGAGATCCTTCGCGTAGACCTACCGCCACCATTGTCGAGTTTAATAAGGTTAATTTAGAAGTACCAAAAAATTCACCATAGGTGTAAAACCCGAACGTTGGGGCTATCCTCTGTAACGGTAAAGTCTCTAACTCCACACTCTCCTGCATTAAAAAGCGTCGGCATCCACACGTATAAAGAAAAACCACCTGAGGGAAAAATTGTGCCATTGACTGATGAAGGCTTTTTGAATTTTCAATTATTAAATCGATATCGCCATAGCCAATACGAAATGTCTCGCCTTCTTTTATATCGGCAACAAATCGCAGTGCTCCACCTTCATTTGTTGCTACTGGGACTCGCGCCAACATTCCATCTTCGCGCTCTAGCAAAAACGGAAACTCCAATGCATTTAAAAAGAACTGCTCATCACTGGGTATGTCCAAATAACGATGATAAACATCAAATGCAGGTTTATCATCTACCTGTAAAACATTCAAACCATCAGCCTGCGTTATCCGCATAGCGCGGCTCAGTGGTTGCCACCCTAAATAAGTCGTGGCTTCAACATGAAGATCGCGACCACAAAAAATGACAGCTATTGCTCCTCTATCAAACATCTTTGTTTTAGAGAAGACTAATGAGTTTGTCGTTGCTGAATAATCCCCAGCTCCGCCACCAAAAATAGGATAACCACTTAGGGTTGATTCTATCCCTTGCAGTAGTTTGGATGCATCGATACTCAAAGGAGTCGAAAGTAGCAAGATACCTGCAATTTCAGTAGATGATTGGCTGATGCGTCGACCTAACTCAGCACCCGTGCCAAGCTCATCGCTATAACACGCCATAGCAACAACCTTTATTCTTGATGACTCAAAAAAAGTAAAGCCAATCACTGTTTGATTCGTTATCAATTGGCCATGAGCGACCTCACCTATCGTAGTTGCCCCAACCACTATAGCCATCGGTAACTTAGCGCTGATGAGCGCTGTAATTGCAGTTATTTTTTTCTGTTCAGCTTCGCCACAATAAACCTGAACTAGCTGCGCCTGTGAACCTGTCATTGCACAAGAAACCTCCCCTACTACAAGCTCTGCTGTTAATGTCTTCAGATCTGTATAAATATGAGTAACATGGTGGATCATAGATACCTCAAGAAAATTAAAGCAAAACAGTTGCTATCTACTATGTACTGCTAAGCGCACTCATCTTTGAGTTTAGACTAGTAGCACTAAGTTTTAGTAAAAACATACAAAACTAAAAACTTTATTTAACATTAATATTCACTGCTGTACTACAACACAAAATATGCACTAAACACTCCATCTAACATGAAAATATTCAATTGACGATTTGTAAATAATACATCCATATCCTAAACCTATAGAGTAGCTCTAAGAGGATCATCGATATGCCAACTACTAACACAATTGATAAAAACGCTGAATTTGCGCGTTGTTTAAAGTGCAACAAAGTCAGCACTTTTGCAGCCTTTCATTGGCTTGCCCTCGCCTTTAAAGATATGACTCAAGCACCTATATTGAGTCTTATTTATGGCTTAATATTTACAGTGATACCACTGACAATTATTTATTCTGCCGTTTTCACAGGAACCCATCTTGTTATTATCCCCGCGACCGTGGCGTTTGCTTTAATTGGCCCTGTATTTGCTGTGGGTTTATATGATGTAGCTTGGGAGCTTGAAAAAGGTCATACACCGACTTTACTGCATTCGTTAAAGTCTATGTTCAGAAATCCTGTTGGTGAATGGGGCTTTGCCGTATTGCTTATGGTGGTCATGATTATTTGGATGCGTCTTGCGGCGTTAGTGCATGCATTATACCCAAGCCATGCAAACCCGACGTTTGAAGAACTCTCTGCATTTTTAACTTTAGGTACCATCATTGGCGGAATATTGCTCGTCACTGTGTTTGCCATTTCAGCATTTACGCCACAGATCATGATGGAAAGACGAGTCGATATAATGACCGCTGTTATGTCTTCTATGAATGCCGTTAAAACTAATTTTAGCGCAATGGTTGTGTGGTCTGGCTGTATCTTTATATTAGTTGCGATTGGTTTTATCACTGGCGCAACAGGCTTTATTGTCATTATGCCGCTACTAAGTTACGCCAGTTGGCATGGTTATATTGCCGTGATCAAAACCAAAAAACCAAGAGAATATGAGTAAGTTTTTATATAAACAATTGCGCCGGTAAATAAAGCTCTTGGCGTAGTAATTTGCGGCCTTGTTTAAGTGCATTTTTATATGAAGGCTGATTGTTCGCATCAATATAACCAAAGAAAAGCTCAAAATCGTGAACATGCTGCTGGTAATAGAGGCGCTGCATCGGTGAGGCTAAACCTTGGCCTCTATATTGTTTAGCAATAAAAATATCACTCACCAATAAACCATCAAAGCCCAATTCTTCACTTGCCTCCCCCATAACCATGCCGAAAGGCTCGCCTTTATAAAATGCCATGCAGCATAAGTCAGCTTCAATCGAATCCATCAATTCTTCTTTCTCGCTGATTGGCACTATACTTGCCATTGCTGGGTTTTCGGTTAGAAACTTGTTGTACTCCAGCTCATACCAAGGCCAATATTTATCTAGCTCAAAGGGCTGTAAAGAGATATCCGCTTTTAAATCATCACACACACCAAGCAATGGCGTTTGACTGCCTAACAAAGAATCAACGGCGCGAGCATCTGGTAGTGACAGTAATTGCTGCGCTTGTTGTGACTTAGGTGCAGGCCACACACAAATGTGTTTAGGCGTGCACCAACAAAACACCTTGCGAATGTAAGTGACGAGTTCTTTTAAAACCGATTCTGTTAATGCATGTTCGCTAAAGACTTCAAACATGGTTTCGTCATCATCATTACGACACACACTGACTATGAATAAACCACCGTCGTCGCCTTCAACAACTTGTGCAAATAAGTCGTCATCAACCACGTCATCACTGATATTACGCCGCTGGCGTAACTCAATAAAGTCATCACTTGTGCAATCGTCATTTAATGCGAGTAAATCCTGAGATTCTTTGTTGATTGCTTTTTCGATATTTAAATCAGTTATATCTGTGAGGTTATAGGTGTTAAGAACCCCAACTCCTAGACGGCGTAAACACATGTCGTCGATTTTATAGAGTGGATAATGGCGCATAATTTCCCTTTACAAGTCTAAGATAAACCTTATATGGGGACGAAATGAGTTTTTATCAAACAACTTATGTTTTTAATCAAAAACAGGCCCATAATTTGGCCTGTTTTATTTATTCAATCATAATAAAGATTAAAACTGATAACTTAGCGACACTTTATAGTTACGACCAAGCTCGGCTGGGTCACTCGCCTCAGTGGCTGGCGCTCTTAAATAACGTTTATCCGTTAAATTATCCACCCCTAACCTCACGATGAAACCTTCTAAACTGCCGGTGGCTTGATATTTGGCATTCAGGTTATAAACAGTGTATGTATCTGTACCATAACCGTATTCTAAGTAGGTATCGCTTAAACGTTTTTGCTCACGGTAATGCAGCATTTGTAAACCTACATTAAACTGCTCGGTGAATTGATAGTTAGTATTCCAAGTAATTTTATCTGCCGGTGCTTCAGCATAAGGCTGCTGCGTGTAATCAATGGTTCCTAAAAAGAAGTTAGGCATTCCTTCAACATCCATATTAATCGTTGAATAACCTACATACATATCGATTGCTTTAAAGGTATATTGTGCTTCGATTTCAATACCATGACTAAATAATTTACCAATATTCTTAGCACTATAATCACGGTGAGTAGCAACAGGTATACCATTAGCAGGTTGTGGCCCTGGCGAACCAAGTTGTTTTTCGCCATCAGCATCGAGGTAATACATAAATGGCACGTTATCGATGTAATTATTGATTTCGTTATCAAAGTAAATGGCTTTAAAGCTTAAGTTATCTGCATAAGGCAGATTTTGCCAACTGAGACCAAAACCCATTTCAAGATTATCTGAGTCTTCTGGTTTAAGATCTGGCTGTGGTTCGCTGTAGCAAATCTTGCCGCCAATATGACAGCGCCATTCATCTTGTTTATAAAGCTCTTGCAGCGAGGGTGCTCTAAATGCTTCAGCGCTTTTTACATAGAGATTAAGGTAGTCAGTTACTTTAAATGTAAGGCCAAGTTCGCTCGATAACTCATTACCTTCATTGCTATCAAACTGTTCAAAGTGGTCACTTTCACGCTCATACGCATCAAACCTTAAACCTGCGGTAATTAACAAGCGCTCATCAAAGAATGTACTTTGATCAATCAAAGATAATGACCAGTTTTGTGCATCGCTATTGCCGTAATAAGTAGACGCTTGCTGATCCTTCCACTGAGTTTGCTTGAAACTTTCAGTGTCATATTGTAACTCTACGGCAAGTTTATGGTTGATAGCACCTTCAAAGGTCGATAAGTTTGCAAACCGAATACCTTTACGGGCACTTTGCCCTTCACTGTTACTATCGTAATTTATTTTATTGGTTCCACGCTCTATATACCCTTTGGTGATCTCATCGTAAGTTTTTTTAGAATAGAAAGCTTGTACATCTAAATCAACGTAATCGCTTTCACCTTGATAGGTGTATTTAAGCATGCCTTCGAGATAATCATTTTTGTAATCTTCAGCAAGCGTGGGGTATGCAATAGCTAAATCAAGTCGCTGACCATAGGGCTGATCAACCGACTCAGTTTTACTGTAATCTAGCTTAGTTTTAAGGCTATGATGTGAGTTAAAGTACCACGTATTTTTTAGGGTCGCATTTTGTCGTCTTGATTTGTTTTGTATTTTGCTCAGTTGCTGAATTTGTTCGTCATCCGTTGCATCTTCCTTAGCAACAACATCAATATCATCATATTCAACTTGTCCGAGTGATAAAACGGTATCACTAACATCATTTAAATAGAACAGATCAGCATTAAAGTCATTCGCGTCTGAAACCGATTGATGTGTCACCGAAAATCGAGCGCCAAAGCCCTGCTCATCACCTAAATAATCACTTGCATCCTTGGTCACTAAGCGAATACTGCCACCAATAGCACCAGAGCCTACCGTCAGTGAGTCAGCACCACGTAAAACTTGGATTTGTTTTAACTGATCAGGGTTAATACCTAATGAATTAATTTGCGCGATGTTTTGACTACCATCGGAATCAATTTTACGTTTTACATCATCAACTGAGATATAAATACGTTCGCCATATAAGCCGCGAATAGCCGGCTGTCCTGATAAAGGTGTAACACTGCCTGACAGCTCAACCCCTGGGAGGGTCTTAAGTATTTGGTTTAAATCAGCCGCTTGTTGCCTATCTATTTGTTCTGTAGAAAGTACCGATACAGAACTCGCAACATCTTGATTTAGAGCTGTTAGCTTATGACCTAACACTTCAATTTGCTCTATATCTTGAGCTTTTTTATCAGAGTCAGTCGCTGCGAATGTAGAAAAATTAGAAAGAGCCGCTCCAACACATAGAAAAACATACGAAAATTTCATATCATCACTCCTTAATAAAAATCATTACCATTTAGTTTTGTGGCGATTTTAGGGTCTCAACTCTAAAATTGCAATAAATAATTACTTATGGTTATATAAAAAAGTGGATTGTTTATCCGAATCTTATAATTAACTTGGCTAATTTATCTTGATGCAAAAGGAACTATGATGAATTTTTGCAAAATATTAATTCTGATGATTGCAACTATTGGACTACCTTCAGCTGCAGCCGAACAATTTGGTAAACCTGTCGATAATACTAATCGGTTAAAAATTTCGACTATAATGGCCGCACCAGATAACTATTTAGATCAACCAATTACTATTGAAGGTACCGTTGTTGGTGTATGCGCTAAACGTGGCTGCTGGATGACGATTGCCTCTGATAAGCGTTTTGAAAACCTGCAAATTAAGGTTAATGACGGTGATATGGTATTTCCTATGACAGCAAAAGGAAGTAAAGCAATTGCAACCGGAAAGCTAAATAAAATCCAACTAAACTTAGACCGCACCAAAGCCTTACTAGCGCACAGAGCACAGCAAGCAGGAAACGAATTTGACGAAAATACGGTGACAGAGCCTATGGCAATTTATCAACTTGTACCTACAGGTGTAGAGATTCTTGAATAAAAGAAAAATAAATTGGTACAAATTAAACCGGAGTTTACATCGTGATATCGGTTATTTTTGCATTGGTTTAGTGATCATTTTTGCTGTATCAGGCATAGCGGTTAATCACAAAGATGACTGGAATCCTAATTACCGTGTCGAGCAAGCTATAGCACCTATATCCACCCAAAACTGGTCACTTGATAATGATGAAAAGCTAATAAGTCAGTTACTTGTAACAAGTCAGATTGATGAAAAAGTGAAAGCCTCTTACTGGGCATCGCCGACGCAATTTAAAGTATTTTTTAAAAATGGCGACAACCTGTTATTAAATCTAAAAGATCAGCAAATAATATATGAAAAAATAACCCCTCGTCATGTGTTTCAAGCATTTAACCGCTTGCATCTGAACGAGACGAAAGCATCTTGGATTATATTTTCCGATGCCTTTGCGGCTTTACTGATTTTTTTGGCTTTAAGTGGCTTGTTTATGATTAAAGGCAAACACAGTCCTTGGGGGATGAGATCACTCTGGGTGATCAGCGGTATTGCCCTACCTGCAGTATATATATTTCTATGAGCTGCGATAAAGTGAAGATAAGTATCTTCACTTTATCTTACTATTAACCCTTAAAACTATCCCATGGACCTGTGATGGCCAAGGTTTTCGTTGGTGTAAATACATTTACAAACAGGGTTTTACCATCCGGTGAAAAGCAAGCCCCAGCTAACTCAGCCTGAGTATTTAAGCGAGCAAAGTTATATACCTCACCTTTAGGTGTTACACCACGCAAATGGTTATCAACCACATCAGTGTACTGGTCTTCACAAACAATTAAATGCCCGTTTGGTGCAACGGTTAGGTTATCACCAAAGTTATAAAGCGAGCCATCGGTGCTTTCAACAAAAAGTTGAATTTTCCCTGGATCGGTTTGCTCTTGACTCGTGCCTTCAAACTGCGATGGTACATACTTCATAACTTGACCAAGTTGCTTTTTACCGCCATTAGTACAACAAAAATACAGTTCATTATTACCCCAATGAATGCCTTCACCGCGGGCAAATAATGCAGCGCCATTGGCATAGCCACGTAAGCGTAAGTCATCTTTTGGACTTTCGGGATTATCTAAATCAACCCACTCAACATCCATATTTTGATGCAATGCCATATTAGCACCAGCCCAATTTCGGGTATCAAATTGTGGTGTGGTTTTAATAACCATAGCTTGCAACCTGCCGCCTTTGTGTAATTTTCCGTACTCATTTGGAATGAAGCGATAAAATAAGCTGTCGCCTTTGTCTTCAGTTAGGTAAACAATACCTGTTTTCGGGTCGATTGCGGCAGCTTCATGGTTAAAGCGCCCCATCGCTTTTAACGGCTCAGGATCCACTAAGCCTTTAGCATTTGCAGGAACTTCAAAAATATAACCGTGATCTTGAGCAAAACCATCGGCTTTAGTTAACGTAGTTTCTTCGCAGGTAAGCCAAGTTCCCCACGGCGTTATACCGCCAGAGCAGTTACGGATAGTACCAATGAGAGATAAGTACTCTTGCTCTTTTTGACCTGTTTTAAGGTTATAAATAATATGGCTGGTGCCGCCTGGCAAAGCGACACCTTGTTTATTAGTATCATAAGCCTGCGGTGTTTTATGCGTTTGCGCGCCAGCATCTGCTTTAGCTAAATCAGTGGGTTTTAGTTCATGATTTCGAACCAAGGCAACCCTGTCATCATCAAGCTCAAAGCACCCCATGCCATCGGCTTTATCAGGCACAAATTGACCGTCAACCATTTTCTCACCGAGCTGAGAAATCACTTTATAACTAAAGCCTGCAGGTAAATCTAAAAGTTTGTTACTATCTGCAATTAAAGGTCCATAAGCAGCAAGATCACTGCCTAAGTCTGTGACTGGCACTTTACCAAATGCACTGCGAGAGAGTCCTACAAACGCAAGCGTTCCCGCACTAAATAAAAACTGTCTTCTGTTAATCATTACTGCTCATTTTTTATTGCTGACAAAATTTGCCAACATCATAAATTAAAAGCGTTAACAAAAATCGGGCCAACCAGTAAATTCACGAAATTGTCATAATTTCAAGCCATGAATAATTTACACAGCCATGCATGTTTTTCATATCAATTACCTTTGTGATCATAGCCACTTCGCAAAAAATAAATATAACAGATTGAAAAAGCTGATAATTATTAAAATTTAAACTCGGCATGCCCATTGCTTCGGTTAAGGTATACCCGCTTAGTTTTTAATTTAGGAGGAATTATGAGTAATAGTAAAGTCGCTGAATTTACCGCCCCTGGGATGAATAGTGAAGCTGCAGAGCAAGCAATTGCACAACTCGACAACCGTATGGTTGCATTAATTGATTTGCAGCTTACCTTAAAACACATTCATTGGAATGTGGTGGGTCCTAACTTTATTGGTGTACACGAAATGCTCGACCCGCAAGTAGCTGCTGTTCAAGAGATGACAGATACTATCGCAGAACGTATTGCCACATTAGGTGGCGTGCCAGTAGGGACACCTAAATCAATTGTTGATCGCCGCTCTTGGGAAGATTACTCAATTGGTAAAGGATTAGTGAAGGATCACCTTGTGGCTCTTGATAAAGTATACAACGGGGTAAATGGCGACCACCGTAAGGCTCTTGAGAAACTATCTGAGCTTGATCCTGTCTCAGAAGATATGATCATCGCGCAACTTGCTGAGCTTGAGCAATTTCAGTGGTTTGTGCGTGCTCACATTGAATCATCAACCGGTGAATTACAAAGCTAACCTAGCAGCTATTTACTTGCTTTAATAGCCTCTATTAAAGCAAGCACTTAAACAAAGGCCAAGCGTTTAACGCTTGGCCTTTTGTAATTTAAACACTTTTTATACCCAAACCATCAATTAAGTATCAATTTTGCGCTTACTATATTAAATTTTGAACTGGCCAACGAGATCACCCAAGCTTTCGCCTCGCTCAGCTAAATGATGGCTAACCGTTGAAGTCGTTTTTATTGAGCGGGTAAGTTCATTAACTATTTCTTGAATAGCAAAAACATTGCGATTAATTTCTTCAGTCACACTGCTTTGCTCTGTAGCTGCGGTGGCAATCTGTGTACTCATATCATTAATAGTTGTCACGGCGCTTGTTACCGCGCCTAAACTTTCTGAAATAGCTCTTGATGACTCAACTGAGCGATTACAACTTTGCTGACTGGCTAACATTGCCTCAACAGCTGCCGTGACAAGAGTATGTAACTCGTTAAGCATTTCATTTATTTCTAACGTACTTTCTTGCGTACGACTGGCAAGGCTTCTCACTTCGTCAGCAACAACAGCAAAACCACGGCCTTGCTCCCCTGCTCTTGCAGCTTCAATGGCCGCATTAAGGGCAAGTAAATTAGTTTGCTCAGCAATGCCACCGATAACACTTAATACGCTATTAATTTTTTTCGACTGTTCACTTAATGAATTAACCTGCTCAGCGGCTTGATTAATTTCTTTCATTAAATTTGAAACTTCATCTAAAGAAACATCGACGCATTGTTGAGCATTGGCAACGTCTTGAGTAGCTGACTGAGTCGATACTGCAACTTGCGTTGTATTTTGTGCTACTTCCTGAGAGGTGGCAGACATTTCTGTAATTGCAGTGGCTACTAATTCTGTTTCGTGATTATGATTTAGTAATTGGTTTTCAATTAACTGAGTTTGCGTATTAATACTATTTGATGAGTCTTTTACATCACAAGTTACATCCGCTACATTAGCAATAATACTATGTAACTTACTCACAAAAACATTAAAGGAGTTACCTAGTTGACCTATTTCATCGTGGCTATGAACTTCTAATCGCTTAGTTAAATCGCCTTGTCCTTTTGCTATATCATCTAAGCTTTTAACCATATTTTGAATTGGTTTAACCATAGTATTAGCCGCAACTAAAGCAAAAAACACCGTTAAAATCACCCAAAATAATGCGATCAATAATAATGTCGTTACTTTTTCATTCATGTGTTCTTGTATTGTCATTTGATATTTAGCAAGCTCGGCTTCAATATCATCCATGTATTCACCTGTCCCTATCATCCAATCAGTGCCAGGGATCATCGCTGCATACCCTATTTTTTCAACTAAACCAGATGTATTAGGTTTTTGAAAATGATAATAAAAAGCACCACCACCTTGCCTAGCTTGCTCAAGTAAGCCAACGATGATTTTTTTGCCGTTAGGATCTGTCATTGCTATCTGATTTTGTCCTTCAATGGCATCACCTAAAAGCGCATGAAAAATACTTACGCCTTTTGTATCATAGATAAAAAAGTAACCATCATTACCAAACGTAAGGTCACGCAATGCATTTATTGCATCTTCTTTAGTACCTTTAGAAAGTCCGTAACTAACAACTTTACGGCCTATCTCAACCTCGTTTGCTAATAGACTTTCTTTATCAGTAATCAATTTTGCTTTAAATGATGCAAAATTTAGTTGTTGATTATGGTGCTCTAAATAATATGAGCTGGCCATTAAGCTAATTAACAGCAGCGTGAATGGTAATATAGCTAATAACAACAGCTTGTTTTTCAGACTTAAATTACTCATTTTATCCCTCGTGTAACAATGTAGAAGCTCAATGGTATTGCTACATCAAGAGCTTATAAAACCTAATAATAGTACCTATTTACAATAAAGTATTTATTCGAAACTAAAGCTACCCACATGCTATATTCACATATAAATTCTCGATATAAGACAAATATATAGAAATTGATATTAACTCTATCGTGTAAGAAATAATCATGAAGATGAATAATACTTTGCAACGCCGCAGCGTCACTTTGCTACCTAGGTTTGAGTGCAGCCGCATTGTACGCGTTTAGTACCTAGAGTAAACACTTTAAAACAGATTACGCCCGCTCATCTTTTGGCGAATCCATAACTATATGTGATGTTATAGTTCGTACTTGTGGGATTGACCCTAATACATCTGCATGAAACGCTTTATAAGATTTTATATCCGCCGTTTCTACTCGTAACATATATTCAAAAGAACCTGTCACGTTATGACACTCTTTTACTTCATCTATAAACTCCAGTGCTTGCTCAAACGCACGTTGCGATTGTGTCGAATGCTCATTTAAACCCACACCTACATAAGCGATAAAGCCTAGTCCAAATGCTTGATTATTAATAACGGCGCGATAGCCTTTTATCACGCCTGTTTTTTCTAATTCTTGTACACGGCGCAGACAAGCGGACGGCGATAAACCGACATGCTCAGCAAGCTCTGCGTTAGCTATTCGGCCATTGATTTTTAACTCTTGCAATATTCTTTCGTTAATTCGATCTTTTTTCATATTTTTCTACCAAAAAAAAATATTTAAAACGGAGTTAGCGCAAAAATTGCGTTTAAATAAGAATATAATTGCACAATCATTCTCCACCGAGCAACTAAAAATGAATATTGAATTATTATCTGCATTAGTATTATTTGCATTTGTTTCTTCTATCACCCCTGGACCTAATAACTTCATGTTAATGAGCTCAGGGGCTAACTTTGGCTTTAGACGCACAGTGCCGCATATGTTGGGGGTCGCATTAGGGTTTGTATTAATGTTAGTACTCGTTGGTCTTGGGGTAATGCAATTATTTGATTTATTTCCAACCAGCTATCAAATACTTAAAGTGTTGTGTATTGGCTACTTATTTTATCTTGCCTATAAAATTGCCACCAGCCAAACAGCTGAAGGTAATAACCAGGATAAGGCTAAGCCTCTTACGTTTGTACAAGCTGCACTATTTCAATGGGTGAATCCGAAGGCATGGACCATGGCACTGAGTGCCATGAGCGTTTACGCTCCATCAAAAAACGTCCACGCAACACTGATCGTTGGCTTGGTTTTTGGTTTAATAAACTTGCCCTGCGTGAGCTCATGGACACTGCTAGGGCAAAAGCTACAACATCATTTAAAAGATCCGCGGCGTTTGCAAAGATTCAATATAACAATGGCTTTGCTATTAATAGTCTCAGTGTTATTTAGTATGGTTTAAAGCCACGAACACCAATAAGGAAGCTTAGCAAATACTAAACTTCCTTTATAATAGCTCTAAAGCTATAACTCTAGAGCTAACTCTTTTGCTTATACACCATTAATAACATCGCTGGCAGCACAGTTAAGCTCACGACTGTTGATACGGCAATACCACACAACACGATAATCCCCACCCCACGATACAACTCAGAGCCTTCACCAGGAATAAATACTAAGGGTGCTAAACCGCACAGCGTTGTCATGGTTGACATAACAATGGGTTTTAAACGCGTTTCAAGTGCGCTAATAACCGCCGGGTAAGCCTCAATACCTGCCGCTAAATTACGACGACTTTGATCAACAATCAGAATTGGGTTATTAACCACAGTGCCTAATAAGATCAAAAAGCCAAGCATAGTGATCATGTCAAACGGTTGATGGAAGCCACCAAATACAGCGCCAAATCCATTGATTAGATTAAGCCCTAATAATCCACCAGCCATTCCTAATGGCACGGTTGCCATAATAAATAATGGCTGGCCCCAATGTTTAAAAATAGCGACTAACAATAAGTAACATAACGCTAGAGCGACAATAAAATTACCACTGAGGGCATCGCGTGTTTTTTCTAATTGATCTGCCGCACCGCCAATACTGATGTTCACTCCTGGGAGCAAGTCACCTTGTTGCTGAAGCTGCGGCAATAGCTGCTCACGCACTAGTTGCTGCGCACGCTCAAGTGCCACATCACGCGGCGGAATAATATAAACGGTTACAGTACGACGACCATCAACTCGGCGTAAACTGTCACTGTCGGCCTTTTCGTTTAGGTTAGCCAGCGCATTTAACGGCAGTAACCCCTGCGAGGTTACTACCGGTGCTTGCTCAAGCCCCTCTAGACTTTGGTTATTACCCGCTTCAGAAAATATAAACACGTCGACCTTATCATCATCTAAAATAAGCTCATCCACATAAGCGCCATCACTTAACGCCGCAACGGTATAACCTAGCTCATCAGCGGTCATGCCCACCTCAGCAAGGCGCTGCCAGCGTGGCTGAATTTCAATTAAAGGCTGATCGAGAGTTAATGAAGAAGGCTCTGAATCCACTTGTGGATTATCAAACACCTCACTGGCCAGGCGGTAAACGGCATCGGCAGCGCGGTATAAATCCACTTGTTCGGTGCCGCTAATATCTAAGGCAACTGCACGCGTGCCGCCATCATTGCTTGAAATAATTGAGCCTCGCGATGAAAACGCCCGCATGCCGGGATAACTTTTAAATTTGGCGGTGATTGCCGCCATCATCGCATCAATATGTTCAGGATTATTAGGTTCACTTAAAAACCAAATATTGCCAACACCAACCGATAATGAATAATATTTCAACGAAGGTAATTCAGTATTACCTTGCTCAAAGTCAGCACTCGGCGCATTTAAATGCTGATTAAAGTAAGTTAGTAATTCATCGCCAATTTTTTGCATGTGGCTCAAGTTATAGCCTGGTGGGGCAATCATCATTGAAAATGCCTTCGGCTCTTCCCCTTCAGGCAAGTATTCAGCTTCTGGCATAAATAACCAAGCACCACCTACCAAGCCTATCACAGCCACAACAACGCATATAATCCGCTGCATTTTTGAGGCTAAGAAGGATGGAATAAACCGTGGTAACCGCATCGTAGAGGTCATAGCGGTATCCGCTTTTGTAGTACACGCAAATCGCGCTGATGCGGCCGGCACCACTAACAAAGCCACTAACATAGAGGCGATAATTGCCCCTGAAATTGCAATAGCAACATCAGAGTACAGTTGCCCCGCTTCTTGCACAATAAACAAAATAGGCGCAAACACCAACACGGTTGTCATCGTTGACGCTAATACAGCAGGCCATACTTCTTGCACCCCTGCAATTGCAGCGTCGAGCTTTGACAGTCCACGTTGCTTAGCTTGTTCAATATTCTCAAGGACTACAATGGTATTATCCACTGTCATACCAATAGCAAAAGCTACCCCAGCTAATGAAATAACATTAATAGTGCGGTCAAATAATAAGAGCCCCAAAAATGCAGCAATAGTACAAATTGGTACGCCCATTACACCTATTAAAGTCGAACGTGGGCTTTTCAAAAACCAAAACATCACTAAAGTTGCCAGTAATGCACCAATTCCTAAGTTGGTCCAAACATTTTTAACTGACCCTTTTACATAACGTACATCATCACTGAGCAAGGTTAATTGCAGGCCATTTTGTGCCAATAAATCACGGTTAATGCGCTCTACCACCGCAGTCATTTCATCTTTAATGGCCATCACGTTTGAGCCACTTTCGCGGCGCACCGACAGCATTAAATTTCGCTCGCCATCGTTATATGACACATCGCGCAATTCATAGTGATCTAACTGTACTTTCGCTACATCTTTGAGCCGTACTGTACGGTCTTGATCTTGTGCAATCACTAACTCTTCAAGCGCTTGCGCTGATTGAAAGCGTCCTACCATACGTAATAAGTATCGGCGCTTGCCGCTGTCAATGTCACCGGCTGATGCATCTTGGTTTCGGCTGCGAATGGCATCTCTTACGGCAACTAAACTAATGTTTCTACTGGCAAGCTTTTGCTGATCAATTAATATCTGTATTTGATATAACGCTCCGCCACGTACATTAACTTGCGATACACCTGCTACACGCTCCATTTCTGGGCGAACATTGTCTTGCGCAAAGTCCCGTAGCATATCGATATCAATATTCAGCGGATTCCCTGCTAGCGGCTTTAATGAGAAAAACATAAACGCGTTCGATGAAAACGAGCTACTGTAGAGCACAGGTTGATCAACATTCTCAGGATAGTTAGGCACTTGAGCTAATGCATTACTTACATTGATCAATGCTTCATTAACATCAACGCCAAACGGAAATTCAAGTTCTACTTCAGCTTCACCGGTATTGGCATAACTCGACATCCGCTTTAAATTTGGTAATGAGCGTAAATACCGCTCTTGCTCTATGAGGATTTCTTTTTCCACATCTTGTGGGGTCGCACCTGGCCACTGCGTTACCACTGTTATTGTGCGTACATCTAAATCAGGGATCATCTGCACCGGAATTTTAAACGCAGCTACAAGCCCTAAAATACACGAAATAAGCACTGCAACAGCCACCAGCGTTGCGTGTTTTACCGCACCTTGGAGCATTATTTAGCCCCCGTTTGCGTTACTGCTTTAACCGCTTGACCATCTTGGAGCAGTTCATTACCTTGCGTAACCACCCACTGTCCAGCACTCAAGCCTTGTGTTATCTCAACGTGGCCATTCATACGTGAGCCCACTTTAACACTTTGCCTTGTGGCAACATCTTCAAATACTGTAAAAACGCTAAACCCGCCATCAGGGTGACGTAACAACGCATCTCGCTCAATCACTACGCTCGCTTTAGCACTAGGTTTTAATGCGATTTCTGCTGTTGCCGACAACCCAACTTGTAAGTCTGCTGAATTAGTAATAGCTAAGCGCAGTAAAAAGCTGCGGTGTGTTGTATTCACGACCGGCACTTTCGCTATAACTTTTGCACTAAACGTCTGATCTGGACGTGAAGCTAAATATACGTCAACGGCAGTTTCAATATCTATCGCTGAGAAATGCTCTTGTGGCATATATAGATCAAGCCAAAGCGATTCATTACTGACTAATTCAAAGGCACTTTGCCCGCGGGTAACCCACTCACCTAAATCCACCATACGTTTAGCCACGATCCCATTAAAGGGGGCAACCAATTGGTGGCGTTTTAAAAGCTGTTGTTGATAAGTTTGATTTGCTTGTGCTTCGAGTAAACTTGCTTGCGCGCCTTTAACAGCGGCTTGCCTATCTGCCAACTCAGTTTGCGCAAACAGTTTTTGCTTAGATAGTGACTGTGCCTCAGCAAAACGCCGCTTGGCGTCATCAACGGCCACTTGCGCACGCGCGACATCAGCATCATTGGCTTGTAATTGCGCTTTTATTAACGCGGAATCTAACGCCAGTAGAGGCTCACCCTGTTTTAGGTATTGCCCTGCTTCTGCATATATTTCAGTAATTACTCCATCAGCAAGCACTGAAAGTTGAGCATGACGCTGTGCTTTTAACGATCCCGTAAGGGTTATTTTTGGCACCAACTGCTGCTGTTTAACCTGCTGTGTTACCACATTCACAGCTTCTGCCGCAAAGCCCAATGAGTTAAAAAACATTAAGCCAACAAACCAACAACACATAAAAATTTTCAAGATAACTCCTTTACTATCTAAGAAAAACTATCCAATACAAACTACTTAATAAAAACGACTTATTAAAGGCATGCTACTTTGTTAGATAAAGTTTAGATTAAAGCCTATGTCTAACAACATACCCAGCAATTTAATAAGGATACGGCTACTATAATGCAAACCCCGCCACGTAAACAAGAATCATTTGCAAAACAGTGACTTTAAACGCAAAATAGCGGCAATAAAAAGTAATTAAACAACTGGAGTACGTATGAGACAGCAAGCACTTTATGAGGCCAAAAAGTTAGTGTTTCAAAAAAGTAGTGGTGTTATGTCTACCCTCTCGCATAATTTAAGAGGTTACCCGTTTGGCTCAGTAACCCCTTATATGTGTGATGAACAAGGGCGTATTTACTTTTTTATTAGTGACATAGCGCAGCATACTAAAAACCTACTGCATGATAAACGTATGAGCCTAACGGTGTTTGATGCCGCTGAACGAGGCGATCAAAATGAACATGGCCGAGTAACCATTGTCGGTGATGGCAGCTTAGTAAGCCAAGAGCACGCCGAGGTCCTGATTAATAAGTACGTCACCTTATTTCCTGAAGCACAAAGTTATCGCAATGCTCATGACTTTAATCTGTGGCAATTAGATGCAATACGGGTGCGCTACATTGGTGGTTTTGGCAAAATATTTTGGCTAGAACAAACCGAGTGGCAACAGCCAAGTAAGCAATGGGACGAGTCACAAGAGCAAAGCATGATTGAGCACATGAATGCTGATCACCAAGATGCCATGAGCCTGATTTTGAAACAGCACTGTAACCTTGATGACGCATCACCAGTTATGAGTGGTTTATTACCGCAAGGCTTTTACCTACAAAGCCTAAACCGTAACTATTACATTGCATTTGATGAGCCGTGCGACAGCCCAATGGCGGTACGCAAAGCGCTCGTTCAATTAACCAAGACTGCGCGCGAAGCCAGCTAAAGTCGGTATTGCTTTGTAACAATTAAATGGTGTTAAATTAGGCAAATTGCATATACCCTAAAATCGATACTAATTTAGGAGAAGACCATGAAAGACTTACAAAAACTAGTAGGTAACCTCAGTAAATCAGGTGCATTGAGTGGCTTTTTAGGCGGTGTTGCTGGCGGTGGCTTAACAAGCCTAGTGGGCGGTAAAAGCAGTAAGAAGACCGGTAAAAAAGCAATTAAATACGGTGCATTAGCTGCCGTAGGAGGCCTTGCTTGGAAAGCCTATAAACAATATTCAGAGCAACATAAAGCAACCCAACAGCCAACACCAAAGCACACGAACCGTTTTGATTTTACACCTGCGACCATGCCAGAGCAGTGTTTCTCGCAAGTCGTGGAAGATGAAAGCGGTTCGGGTCAATTAATCTTAATGCGTGCCATGATCGCCGCCGCTTATGCTGATGGCCATATCGACGAGACAGAGCGACAAAAAATATTTGCTCAAGTAGAGAGTATGACACTTTCAATGCAAGAAAAAGCCATGCTGTTTGATGAGCTACGTAAGCCAATGACACTCTCGGAGCTTGTGCAAGCTGTGCCAAATGCACAAACGGGGATCGAAGTATACACTGCAAGTGCCAGTGCAATTGACTTACAACAGCCCATATCACAACAATATCTTGATGCACTTGCTGATCAGCTGTGTTTACCTAGCGAATTAGTGAGCAGCATCCACCTGCAATTAGCAGCTCAATAACGACTCGTCCTTCTCTACCGCGCGTTTCAAAAAATAACAAATTCCCCCAAGATATGAATTCAGCATCTTGGGAGGAATTTGAGTATACATACACTAATATTAAATTTACTATCCACGTGTAATTACGATTAACTAGGAAACTGTTGTGCTGTCGCGTTTGTATGATTTTATGCCGGGTTTAAACACTTTATTTCATTATGAACGAAAGTGGTTTACTGATGATTTCAGAGCTGCACTGTCTGTTGCTGCTGTTGCTTTGCCCGTTGCAATCGCCTACGCACAACTTACTGGTGTAAATGCCGCCGTTGGTCTGTATTCATGTATCTTACCCATGATCTTATACGCCCTGTTTGGTAGCTCAAAACAGCTCATTGTTGGGCCAGATGCTGCAACCTGCGCAGTTATTGCAGCAGTAGTCACCCCACTTGCCGCAGGTGATACGGTCAAACATTGGCAATTAGTTGTCACTATGACCGCTATGACGGGCTTTTGGTGTTTAATTGCCAGCAAATTTAAATTAGGTGTACTGGCTGACTTTTTATCTAAACCTATTCTAATGGGTCTGTTAAACGGGGTGGCTATCACGATTATTGTTAGTCAACTTTCAAAAGTAATTGGCTTTACCTTCGATGAAAAATATTTATTGGAACGCTTAGCCGCAGTACCTACTTATTTATCACAAGCTCATATTCCCACCCTGTTAATGGCTCTATTTACTCTTGCTGCTTATTTTGCCATGAAGCGCCTAAAGCCAACCTGGCCTGCTGCCATGTTTGCCATCGCGTTCGCTGCCATATTAGTCTGGCTTTTTAATTTAAAACAATTTGAAATCAATACCATTGGCACAGTCACTGGTGGTTTACCAGTATTTAATACACCCATTTATGATATTGGTATTATTCGTGAGCTTGTAGTGCCAGCGCTGAACTTAGCGATCGTGAGCTTTGTTAGCATGATGCTGACTGCCCGTAGTTTTGCCGCCAAAAATGGTTATGATATCGATGCGGATAAAGAATTTAGAGCCTTAGGTATTGCGAACTTTGCCTCGGCATTATCACAAGGTTTTGCCGTCAGCGGTGCAGACTCTCGTACTGCCGTCAACGATGCTAGCGGCGGAAAAACACAGCTGGTTTCAATCATCGCAGCCGCTATTATTGCCATCATTGCACTCTTTTTAACCGCACCGCTGGAGTTCATACCCAGTGCCGCATTAGGCATAGTACTAATTATTGCTTCAATTCATTTATTAGACTTAAAAGCAGTATGGCAATTAAAACGCAAAGATAAACACGCCTTTTACCTTGCGCTGGCAACTTTACTTGCTGTGTTATTTATTGGCGTTATACCGGGCATCACACTGGCCGTACTATTGGGATTATTTCAGTTCATTCGTACCGTAATGCGACCAACCGACACTGTATTAGGTGTTGATATCAACGGGGTAGTAAGAAGCCTTGATAGCACAGATAAAGCCAAAGCTGTGCAAGGTGTATTTATTTATCGCTTCAATTCGCCCTTAACTTACTTTAATGCAGGTTACTTTAAACGCCGCTTGTTAGAGCAATACGCACGGCAAAAAGACGACACTCAGTGCGTTATTATTGATGCTGTGCCTTGTTTTACCCATTTAGATTTAAGTGTGATGGCGATGCTTGCCGATTTAGACGTGATATTTAAAAAGCGTAACATTCGATTAGAAATAGCCGGTAGAAAACGACAGCTCCTTTCATGGTTTGACGTTGCTGGTATGACATCTGGTAAAGAAGGTATCTACGTACATTCAGACCTATATGTAGCGCTACAAAAAAACAGGGTTAGTCAGCCCTCACAGGAAGTAAGTCAGTTTGCAGCAGCTGATAATGAGGGAGTGTAGGAGTTTGCAAAAATCTAATATCGAAATCAGGCCGCTGCTGGCCTGATTTTTATATGCTCTGATCGCAAAATTAAACTTTTGGATAGTTTGAAGGAAAAAACGCACGACGCGCTTGTTCATCAAACTCTTTTTTAAAGTTGATATCAGTGCCCACCTTACGAGCACGTTCAACTGCCGGGCGGCTATCAATACGTGTGAACCAGCGTTGTAAATTAGGATATGGCGCTAACCCTTCTTCGCCTAAAACAACGGTTGCTTTATCTATCCAGCCCCATGCAGATACATCCGCAATTGTAAACTCATCACCGACGATAAACTCACGCCCTGCAAGGTGAGTGTCTAATACCTCATAATGACGTTGCGCCTCACGTAAATAACGGTTGATAGCGTAATCGAGTTTCTCTGGGGCCGCGTGTCTAAAGTGTACTGATTGCCCTGAGTAGGGACCCAAACCTGACGCGATAAACATTAACCACGACAGCATTTCAGCGCGATCTCCTGCTTTACCCGCCAGTTTGCCGTACTTTTCAGATAGGTACATTAAAATAGCGTTTGAATCGAATACTCGAGTTTGGCCGTCCATTATGGCTGGCGCCTTGGCATTCGGATTAATCGCTTTAAATTCTGGCGTATGCTGCTCACCCTTTAAGGTATCAACTGGCACAAGTTCGTATGGTAACCCTGTTTCTTCAAGAAAAAGTGCAACTTTCATTGGGTTAGGCGTATGGTGAAAATAAAATTTGATCATGTTGGGCTCCTCAAAATTGAATAATGATTAAAGCACAACTTGAGCGATCGTTCAAATTATAGTTGAAGGTAAATACAGAGATGCTTAAGCTAGGCATAGAATCTGCCTTACTGAATTGTCATTGTGACAATTAGTACGTCTACTGTATTGAGATATACAAACCTACACGCAGAATTAACTAGCGCTATTTAGTTGATCAGGCCTTTTTCACAAACTTGGCTGTTACCATCATTTCCCCTACCCCATCCACTTTGCAATCAAGTTGGTGATCTTTTGTATCTTTGATCCAGCGGATCACCGCTTTAGTGCCGATTTTTATGACTTGCGAACTGCCTTTAATTTTTAAATCTTTAACGACAGTGACTTTATCACCTTCAGCTAATAGCGTGCCGTTGGCGTCTTTTACATTAATTTCATCGTCTAATGCGGCGCTGGCAGGATCCCACTCATAAGCACATTCAGGGCAAATTAGTAAGCTTTGATCTTGGTATACATATTCAGATTGACACTTCGGGCATGCAGGTAACGACATAATTTAACTCAGGTATTAAAATTTACCTGTATGGTAATGGCTCAATGTTTATTTGTCTATTTGTAGACATTCAGAGTAAAGCACTTGGAAAACCCCCTTGATTATTCTAGTATCTAGTTGTCCAAGCTTATAATTTGTATATAAATGAAATCATTTCTTTCGTTATATTTTGCCAACCTTTTCTTAATTATTGGCACCAGCTTACTTACCACCTATTTAGCTTTATACTTAGGGCAGCATGGCACCTCAACCTTGTGGATAGGTTTGATGACCTCATGTTACTACCTCGGCTTATTATTAGGGGCTAAGCTTGGCTATCGTCTTATCAAATCGGTCGGCCATATACGTACTTTTGCTGCTAGTACTGCCGCGGTAATAGCGTGTGTTGCGGCGCATGGTGTGAGCGATAACATCTATATTTGGCTCGCCCTAAGGCTTTGCGTGGGTTTAGGTATGATGTGTAATTACATGGTGCTAGAAAGCTGGCTTAACGAACAAGCAGCACCTGAGTCTCGTGGTCGGGTGTTCTCCTTTTATATGATCACTTCCTATTTAGGCACTATTTTAGGCCAGTTCGCTTTGGCTGAATTTCCTGAGTTAGGCTATGCACCACTGTTTTTAGTCTGCATGGCACTGGCTATTGGTATAATTCCAATTTCAATCACCCGCAGAATTCACCCAAAGCCCTTGAAGCCAATTCAAGTAAGCTTGTTTGATTACTTTAAAAAAGTACCTCAGTCTATGACCGCAGTGCATTTTGCTGGCATTATTAATGGTAGTTTTTACGGTCTTGCGCCAACCTTTGCTAAATTGTCGGGCTTTAGCTCATCTGAAATCGCCATTTTTATGTCTGCCACTATTTTAGCTGGTTTATTAGCGCAATGGCCCATGGGCATGCTATCAGATAGAGTTCGCCGCAGTGTACTACTGCGCAGTAATGCTGTCGCCATCTGCTTGGTCAGCCTTGCTTTATTTATACTGCCAATTTCACAAACGCTTGCCTTTGTGCTGACGTTTATGTTCGGATTATTTGCTTTTACGTTATATCCATTGTCATCGGCTTTAGCCAACTCCCGAGTGGAAGACGAAGAGCGCGTAGGCGTCTCTTCAGCATTACTGGTTGCTTTTGGAGCAGGCGCTGCACTTGGCTCAACCGCTAATGCACAGATCATGAGTTATTTTGGCCATCAAGCGTTATATGCATCACTAGCAACATTAACAGTATTGATGTATTTATTACTTACCTTCATAAATTCAAAACAAAAAGTAGAACAACCTGAGCCGAGCGATTACGTGGTCGGTACGTCTGACGTTACCAATTCTCCACTAGCGGCGACCATGGACCCACGAATTGAAGAGACCACCGCTCATGATCAAATGCTGGTGGTTGATGAGGTGGATGATGAATACGAAGAAAATAACGACACGCCCAATCAAAACCCCCTGCAGGGCGATCTTTTTAAGGATCGCCAAAGTGATACTTAGTATGCAAAGCCAAAAGTAACGACTCCTAAAAAAGCGATAATCAGCAGGTAACACTTTAGCTGATATAGCTTTTCTAACATTAACAAAGCAGTTGAAACACGTTCCTCATACCGGTTTTATTGCTTCCTAGAAGTCTTCAATGTACCCTTAATGGATATCTCAAACTAGTAAGCAATTATGTATAAGCGCAAACTTTTTTATTTTGGTCTTACCACCGCTTTTATTTTATTTTTGGCGCTCCTGAGCACCGCAATCTCCGCCCATTTAACTCGCAAAAACTTACAACAAAGCAATATTGCCCAGTCATTATTGGTCGAACATGAAAAGCTCTCAAGCATCTCTTACCGACTTTTTAAACAATTAACCGACGAAATTATCTTTGGCCAAAATGCTAACCAAGCCTATGTGCGTCAAAAACAAAACCTGATCCAACAGTCAATCAGTCAGATAAAAAAGCTAGAGATCGAGCAGCGTAATGCACTTGGCTTATCCTTTACCAAAGGCAGCGTTGAAGATACTGATGAACTGGTACGACTCATTGATAAAATAACCGTTGAGTTTAGAGCTGTAGTCAGTAGCGGTAATACCGCCCCTTTGAATCAACAAGCGCAATTAAAGCGCTTACTTGAGGTCACTATTGATGACCAGTTCAGAGAAGCTATAAATTCAGCAGTAGCACGACAAACCCGAGTTGTTGCGGCAATCAACGCCAAAATAGAAATGCTTAACACAACAATATTATGGTTTGCGATCGGCCTAGGTGCGCTTTCTATTCCATTAATATTATATGGCTGTTATTGGTTATTTAATCAGCTCTATCAGCCTCTGATCCTAATCGCTAATGCAACTAACTCGATTGCATTAGGACATTACCAAAAACCGATTTCAGTCACCTTGGATGATGAGTTTGAAGAACTCGCCACCTCCATAAACCAACTGGCACTACGCCTACAAGAACATGAAAAAAACGCAGTACAATCAAGAAAACAATTAGAGCTTGAAGTTCAACAGCGCACCAGTGAGCTCACAGAAGCCAACCTATTGCTTACTAAAATTGATTCAAGACGCCGCCAATTTATTGCCGATGTGTCCCATGAACTACGCACCCCATTAACAATTATTCGCGGGGAAGCACAAGTAACACTGCGCATGCAGTCAGTGTCGGTTGATGATTTTAATCAAACACTAAAATCGATACTCGGGCAAGCCCTCAGCTTAAGCCGCTTAGTGGATGATTTATTACTATTAACACGAGCAGAAATGAATCAAATAAATTTAGAAGTTGCCCCTACACAGATTGTGCGGTTAGTCGAATCAGAAGTTAACAAATGGCAGAAACTCAATCTAACCCGAACAATTACCTTCGATGCTGATGCTAGTTTAAGAGAACTGTTTATAACCATTGATACACAACGGATCCAACAAGTGCTGGCTATTTTATTTGATAACGCAATCAAGTACTCAAAATCAGCCCAACCGATCGAAATTACACTAACTAAAATAAGCTCAATGCTCACTATTGCAATTAAGGATTATGGTGAAGGGATCTCAGCAGCTGAAGTTGACAATATTTTTGAGCGCTTTGTTCGCTTTAGTAAGCACAGTGAAGGCTTAGGGCTTGGGCTACCAATCGCCAAAGCCATTATTGAGGCCCATGATGGCACAATCGGTGTTACTTCAACACAAGGCCAAGGCGCTGTTTTTTCTATCTCGCTTCCTCTGGAGCATACATAATGAATATCTTACTCGCCGATGACGAGCAGCCGCTCTTAAACTTCCTTTCTCGCGGGTTACGCAGTGAAGGCTATGAATGCAATAGCATCAATGAATTACACGAAGTGCTGCCGTTTATTAAAAAAAATACCCCGCACATACTAATACTAGACAGGCTATTTGGTTGCCAAGATAGTATATCGATACTTAACGCTATTAAAACTCTTCCCAGCCCACCTATGGTGCTTATGCTAACAGCATTAGATGAAGTGCCTGAACGAGTCAAAGGACTGGAAATGGGGGCAGATGATTACCTATGTAAACCCTTTGATTTTGATGAACTATTAGCCCGTGTATTAGCCTTAAAGCGACGTATGACAACTGGGCACCAACAAAGTCAAACAACGCTCGATATTGGCTCATTGACGCTGAATATCCAGCAACGTATTGCCTTACTTAACGATCAAGAATTACCGCTAACAAAAATTGAATTTGAGTTACTACTGTATTTTGTTGAAAACCAAGACAAGGTATTGTCGCGTGAACGAATATTGAGTCGGGTATGGCAAACTTACAATGATCCCAATACTAATATTATTGATGTATATGTTAGCCGACTAAGGAAAAAAATCGAAACACAGCACAATCTCACTATTCAAACCTTGCGTGGTAATGGCTATCGGATGAGTTTAAAGTAGCGCGAGTCGACAAGTACTCACGCACCCAACTATATCTGCTTAGTGTGAAATAGGTGACAATAACTTAGGGTTTTGTACTAAATTACGAACACCATGAGCATAGTCTTCATTAAATACATTGTCATCGCACCACTTACCAACACTGTTTATATCAACCACAGCAACAAGGGGTCGTACGCTCCAACTCACCTGTATCGGCGACGCTTTTTCGTTATAAGCAGGCCCAGTTGTTGAACCTAAATACTCAACGGGGATCCCCATATTTGTAGGTATATTAGGTGCTTGATAGTAACCATTTACTTGCTCTATCTCAGTGAGCTGAGCAAAGTTAACAGCCTGCTTATCATTAGCTAATACAATAACCTGACCTTCAACACGAAACGCAGGATTCATAGTGCTATCCGCTAAACAAGCGGCTAAAGTCGGCCCTGGGCTCACTTGTGCTGACGAATACACAAAGTGTACTTCTAAAGTATCACCCACTTTTAACGAGTCACCTTTTGCAGCGCATACCTTACCTGCAATAGGTTTTAATTGGCTCGCCGACAATATGCCATCGTATACGTAACCTGTATTATGACCTTTACCATCGCCGTTGCCCGCATAAGTGGTAAACTCACCGCCTTTATGTTCAGCATTTTTATGAAAGTGAATATTACATAAATTAAGATCACTACGATTGGGAGCCGCAGCAAAGTGACGTAAGTTGGTGCCATAGTATTGATCGATATCACGTGGGGATTGCGGTCCAAATCCTTTACCCTGAGTATTTTTCTCAAGCGCTCTACGCTGTTCAGTCAGCACACTATCACTAATTCCATTAGCAGCGACTACGCCACTTACAGCCAATGTAGAGAAACTAATAAACCATGTACATTTTGCAAATACTGCTGTTTTCTTCTGCTTCACTTTTATTTATGCCTTTTATATTTATTAATAAGGCCATGTTACTGAAAGTATCTAAAAAAGACTTTTCAGGAACATTAAAATAAGATTAAAAGCCAGCTCAACCGCTACATAATTATTAGCAAAAATATAATAATTTATAACCTCCAGCCACTGAGTTTAAATATTTAATTATGCTTAGCGTTAAGACTCGACAAACTAACATTTAAAGTTAAAAATAAGCCTTTCGTAAGAAGGATTTTATGTATGTTTAAATGGTTTTTATGCTTTATTTCGCTAATTTTTATCACCTACTGTGTAAGCGCACACACTGATCATACTCAATCACCTAACGTTAGTATCAACACCGCAGAAGTGAATTTAACTCAATTTCCAATGAGTTACTTTATCGACACCAGCGAAGAAATGCCCTTTAAACAAATACAAAAACAACCCTTTATCCAGAGTAAAAGTGAAATAACCTTAGGCACAAATGCCAAAACAACCTGGTCTAAAATAGTCATTCATAATGAATCCCCCCAGCAGCGAACGTTATTTTTACATAATGAAGATGCCTACCACCTACAAAATGTTGATTTTTATGAAACAAAAAATGGAGATTTGTTAAACCAAGTTAATATTCAACTTGATAAAGTAGGCCCTCATAACAACATATATGGCGGAACTGCCATATTCTCATTTGACCTTGCAGCTGATGAACGTAAAACAATTTTTGTACGAAGCGTGACGTTTTCCCATCAGTGGTACGCCCTATCATTATACGACGAAGAACATTCAAAGCGGGCTTTAATTGGCAGCAGTAATTACATCTCTCTATTGGTCGGGATGATGCTGGCATTAATGATTTATAATTTTTTCTTATACTTATCAGCTAGAAAAATCGAAAATATCGTGTATGCCTTCTATTTAATTTCAGGCATCATTTGGGTATCACTATCTTATGGTCTCGGCGCTAACTTTTTTGGTATCTTTAGTGCTGACCTTCTGCAGTTCAATTCTACTTTATATAGCATGCCCAGTTTTTTAATTTTGTTTATGATGCTTATATTTGAAACCAAAAGCCGTTACCCGAAAGAGCATATTGCACTATGTATCATATTAACTATTTTAGTTGCTGAATTTTTTTATAGCTTATTTGATCTAGTCAATGCATTAAAACCAGCGAGTACCTTAGCTGCATTAATGATGACAGTGACGCTCGGCGTATCTATCTCGCTTTGGCGAAAACGTGACCCACTTGCGAAATACTTTTTTTTGGGGCATTCGATGTTTATTATTTTTAATATGCTGGCAGTTCTTTATTACAAAGGTATCACCGAATCAAATCAAATTAATAGCCATGGCGTAGGTATAGGGATCGTACTTGAAGGATTGATGATGGCATTTATTTTGTCATACAGGATCAGAACATTAGAGAAAATAAAGTCAGCACAAACAGAGTTAAAACGGCTCGCAGATACCGATCCACTCACCAAACTCTATAATCGACGCTATTTTGACAAAACATGCTTACAATTACTGACGCAAAGCCAAACAGCAGGTACCGAATTATCGATCATTGTTGCTGATCTCGATCATTTTAAAGACATAAATGACACATATGGCCACGACGTGGGTGATCAAGTCATCATAGCGTTTGCAAATATTTTAATAAAACACCAAGCCGCCAATGATATTGCGTGTCGAATGGGCGGCGAAGAGTTTCTATTATTACTTAACTGTAACGCCGAAAAAGCCCACGCTATCGCGAAACACATCCGCAGTGATGCTGAAAAGTGTATTGTGAGAACAGAAGCTAACCTAGAGGTTCGATTTACAGTCAGCATTGGACTTCAGCCTGTTTCACATACAACAGACAATATAAAGGACAGCATTTCGATGGCCGACCAAGCGCTTTACAAGGCCAAAAAACAAGGTAGAAATTGTGTAGTTGCAGCTAGTTGAAAGCGGGTAGCTGATACCAATCGACTTAAATATTTAACCATTCTAGCGAGCTAAATGGTTAGTAACTTAACACGATTGGTATGACAACTAGCTTCAAGCCAAGATGAACTCAGCACTTTAGTGAAGTTTTTTAGGTCCTCGGCGAACTAATTCTTTGCCGTTTTCAAATACATCTTGAGTTACCCAACGCCCTAACAACAACTTATGGGTATCATCAAGTACCGCGATAAACGGGCGACCATTGGTATTATTCGTTGCTAACGCGACCCCTGCAACATTTTTTAAACCTAGCCCACCATTATCAATCAGTAATAAAAATGCTTCTAGCTCTTCAAGGGTGTCGATTATATCGTTATCGTTGATCATCGTGTTTTTACTCTGTTACTTCTTAATCCATAAAGAATAACAGTTTGAGTGGCACAGGTTAAGTAAGCCGATAATTAACGTATTTATTTGCGCTTAACTTATATACGTTAGATAGTACCTCTAAACATAGCTGTAATCGCATAGGACTCCCATGATCAAACAACTTTTAACTACGAGCTTAATCTTATCTTCCTTCAGTGCTTTAAGCGCCAATTTAACGGTTGAAGAACAGCGTATTGAAAAGGCCAACACAGTAATACCGCAAGTTGTAGCTGCATTTGCTAAGGATATTGCTGAATTTGAGCAAGATTGGAAAAACTTAAAAAGCTATAAGCAAGCTACCGACTTACTCCATGATTATTCAAGCCAACTATGGTTAGACGCGAAACAGCGCATTACAACATCTAAAAATTATGATGATCGCGAACTTTACTGGGCACGGTTACTATCAAGTAAAGTGATCCGTACTGTAAAACCTGCTTTTGCACTTACATCAGCAGAGCAAAATGCACTGTTAACACAGTTAGAAAACGGCAGTCGCGGTCGCACCGATTTGGCTTACACACAAAGCACCAATAAAAAAATTTTACTCACTGGCTTTGACCCATTTTTACTGGATAAGAACATCAATCAAAGTAACCCATCCGGTGTTGCGGCACTATTACTTGATGGCCAAGTGATCACCTATAAAGGTATTACCGCTGAGATAAATACGGTTATGGTGCCAGTGCGTTACGAAGATTTTGATCAAGGCATTATTGAAGCACTACTCGCCCCTTATTACGCACTGAATAATGTAGATATGATTGTTACTGTAAGTATGGGTGGTAAAGAATTTGATCTTGAACGCTTTCCGGGCAAGCGCCGCAGTGTCACTGCTCCTGATAACGCTAATATCATCTACGGTGGTACACAAGCAGCGCCACTTATCCCAAGTTTAAATGACCGACCACTACCTGGCAGTGAATTTGTAGAATTCAGTCTACCCGTAGAGCACATGTTACAAGCTCAAGGGCAGTTTAAAGTAAACGACAACCACAAAGTCATTACGCTTGAGAAAGCGTTTGAACCAAAAAGTCTCGCACAATTGCAAGGTGCTGTTGCCGTTAAAGGTGGTGGCGGTGGCTACTTATCAAATGAAATTTCATACCGCAGTATTCGCCTACGCGATGAACTGAATTCTGACATTCCTACAGGGCATATTCACACCCCTCGCATAGCACAATTTGAACCTGACACTGAGGCTAAAATTGTCCAACAAATCAAAGCCATGTTAGAAAGAAGTTTACTCGCCCTATAATGTAACAAAGCCACCTTTTAAAAGGTGGCTGTACATTTCTAGTTCAGAGCAAGGTTCAAGGCTCACCAAACCAAAGTTGAACTTAAAAATACTAAACACTTGTTTTAAAGTTAAAAAATAAAAAACATGCAGTTCAAAAAGTATGACTGCGAAATTTATGCAATAAAAAATTAAATTTTAGGTGTGAGTATTGGCGCGTCATTCGTATTAATAAGTAATGATAGTCAATTAGAACACAATTATGTCGAGTATTGCACAAGAAAACTACCCACGAATGTCTCAACTAAAACGTACAACTGCTGAAGTACACGATGACTTAGATCAAAAAATAATGGTCCAATCCCCCTTCGCTTCAAAACAAAACTATGCAGATTTTTTACGTTTTCAATACCTGTTGCTAAACCATGTTGAGCCACTTTACAACAGCCACCAATTGGCGCCATTTTTTGCCGATCTTGCAAGCCGGAACCGTTGTCACGCCATAGCCCTTGATTTACAAGATTTGGGCATGCAAGCACATACCGCTACGCAGCAGATCAATCTAGATAACTTAACCCTTGCGCAAGCAGTGGGTTGGTTATATGTAATTGAAGGCTCCAAACTTGGCGCTGCAATGTTAGCAAAAGAAGTTACTCAGCTCGGATTAGATGCGGACTTTGGAGCACGCTTTTTAGCAGGCCCAGGTAATGGTCGTGGCAGTCAATGGCGAGAGTTTATGCAAGCTGTAGAGGCATTGGACTTGACCAGTAATGATGAGCAGGAGCTTTATCAAGGTGCAAAAGATGCGTTTGCTACAGCGCACCAGCTGCTTAATATTATTTATCAGTAATTGCTGTTATAAATGTTAAATGCGGCGCTTAAGCAAACTTTGCCAATTAAGAAGCTAATTTATTTTATAGTAGGCTGCCTATGTGTAGCCTTAGCTATAATAGGCATGCTGCTGCCAGTGATGCCGACTACCGTATTTTTGATTTTAGCCCTTGCCTGCTTTACTCGATCAAACGACAAACTCGCGAATTGGCTACTTTCCCATCCTAGGTTTGGTAAAACTTTATCTAATTGGCAAACAAGACGAGTTATCCCCATGAAAGCTAAGCATTTTGCTACTTTTGGCATGCTTATTAGCTTGGTCATTATTTGGGTTACAAGTCATTCACTGTGGTTAACTGTTTTTTGCTTGTTATTATTTTCACTCGTTGTTAATTACCTTTTCTCAAAACCGAGTGTGCTTGACCAACAAACACATAAACGCTATTTCAAACTGACACAAGGTGTGCTGTTAGCCTTGTTGTGTCACTTTGTATTGGCATGGATTATATTTTTTAAAGCGAGCAGCTCCGTTAAGTCAACGCCGATGCAACAGCCAACGGTCATTGCGATTGAATTAGTTGCAGCACAAGCTCCACAGCCAGAAGTGTATGATGCAAAGAAAATAGCTGCTCAAGCAATGACCAAAGAGCAGCTAATTCAACGTTTAACTGAACAAGCAGCTATCAAACCACAGCCTATTTTGCATATCCGTGGCGATAAAACCACTGAATATCAAAATGTAGTTTTTTTAATGGAGCAAGTGCAACAGGCTGGAATTAACAGCATGAGCTTTATTACCGAAGAAAACAAAAAGTAAGTTAAGTGATAACTCAGCAGGGTTATCACTTACAGGGCAACCTTACACTAGCATTAAGTTATTAGCATATTGATAAAGATACCGTTCGCTGTTTGATTTTAAAAACAACGCACTCTAAAGCCGTTTCACTAAACTATTAGCTGCAAACACTATCGGCTCAGCCGCATCACTACTATTGCCCAACACGGCAAGTATATAGCCCTTATCACGATAAATATTAAGCTGTGCACTCATACCTAAATGAGCGCCATTATGCCCTATAATTTGATTACCTTCATCGCCTCTGACCGAAAAGCCATAGCCATAATTAGGTGAATGTAGCTCTGGTTTTGCTGATGTAGCTTGAGCAGTTAACTCAGCACTTAACAACTGATGATTAATTAATGAAAGCGCAAATCTATGTAAATCACCAACAGTTGAGTACCCGCCACCAGCAGGGCCGCCTTTGACTGCTTGCTTCATCAAATTCTCGGTAATGGCGCCGGTTTCAAACGAATACCAATAATTCCTTGCCGTATTTTTAATGGGCACATCTAAATCAAAACTCCCACTATCAGTCATACCCGCTTTTTGATAAATATGCTGTTGAATAAAAGCGTAGTAATCTTGCTTTGCAACAGACTCAATAACATGGCCCAGCATGCGCATGCCGGTACTGCTGTATTGCCACTGACTACCAGGCTTAAAATTTAATGGGATATTTTTATATAAGGGCAGTGAATCTTGCAATGAACGAATATGTGATTGCTTAGCTTCAAAACCGGCAATGTCACCTAAGCCTGAGGTATGCGTTAATAATTGCTCTATGGTGATAGCATCAAAATCGCCCACTCCAAAATAATCTCTATCCATGTATTGAGTAAGCTTATCATCAAGCGAGAGTTTATTAGCCTCAATCAATTGCATAACCCCCACACTAGTGAACATCTTATTCATAGAGCCAATTTGAAACTTAGTCGTAAGGTTATTTTTTATGTCATAACGTCTTGATGCCAAACCATAGGCTTTTGTAAATAAAACCTTATCAGCTTTTGCAAATAACACCGTACCCGAAAAAACCCCATTTTTAGCAAGCTTTTCTGTTAAGTTTTGAATCGCTTGAGTGACTTTTAATTCAGTTATATTTTCATCATCTAGTTCAAATGTTTCATTCAGCGATAGATACCAATTAGTTATCTTATGCTGTTGATCAAATAAAATGACTGAATCATAACTAAGTCCTGTCGTGTTAGAATCAACATGACTTGTCACCCGCAGTATTTGGTTTTGTAAGTTTTTCGTTATGCTTTTTAGATTCAACTGCTTGTGTAAATTAGCCATACTCGTTATGTAACCTATATAACGTTCACGGCCTGTCCCCTGCCAACGATTAAGGCTTTGCTGTGCAAAGTGATCATCAACATATTTAGTGATAGTCTCAACATCATGGCTGTTAAATACAGTTAAGAACTCTTCAACTACGATTGAAGTATCTAATTGAGATTCATCAGGCTGCTTTGCAGCAACAGAGTATGCTAATACCAGAAGTAATATTATTTGCATCAGTCGCATATTAACGTGTTCCTTTTTTCATTATTTGTTTATCATAAAACAGAATTAGCTGGCTGACTTTGATAGCGTCTAATTCACAGATAAGCGATGAATTTGTGCTTAAAAAACACTTAAGAAAACATTAAGGCAAAAAATAATTAATAATAACAATCAGATAGATAAATACTTAAATACCCCGTTATTCTCTAATGTATTCTATATTAACGAGGCACGTGTAAACCCAACGTCCGGGGAGGTCTCTGTGCATGGACGTACACAGCTGCTCGAACCTAAAGTAATGACAATGCTTATTGTATTGTGCGAACACGCAAACAGCATTATCTCCGCCGAAGAGCTATTCAAACAAGTTTGGCCCCACTCAATTTACAGCCCGAACTCGGTAAGGCGCAATATAGCACTGCTACGAAAAGCATTGTGTGATGACGATAAAAAGTTAATAAAAACACACCCTAAACGTGGTTATAGCTTGCAAGCAATAATTTCATCACTAAGTAGCCCAGCCGACGCCAAAATTTACACAAAACCTAAAGTGAACAACCATAAAATAGCTCGCTATGTCACCGTTCTTTGTACCTTTATTTTTTTAGTCATTACTTGGGCTATTTGGCAAAACACTCCAGCATCACAACAGACTGTAAATAATCTAAAGCCAATTACCGCAAGTAAAGCAATTGAGCATTACATGCGCGTTAGCCCAAATCATGATCACATGGCAATTATAAGAAGTGAGTCACACCAAGGCACAGATAAGCATATTTACATTAAGGATTTAAAGCGTAAAAAAACATGGAAAATTACGAAAGAAGCACAAAACTACACATACCTCGCATGGCGTAACGCCAACTCATTAGTCTATTCAGCATCACACGATAGCGGTATTGAATTTGGACAAATATTATTAGATGACGGCTTACAATCTACACAACAAACACAACTTATTAGGCGTAGTGACATTAGTTGGAATAGCCCATTTTTTATAGATAAAAAACAGCAACTATTTTACCTCGCAAACATAAACGCCTCTGAGCATAGCCGCAATGTAACGCTTTACCAGCACAACCTTATTTCAGGTGAGGTGCGCAAACTTCTCACTCCAAATGATACGTTTAAACCGTATAAAATTAGTTTATCACCACAACAAAATAAACTTGCTGTCATTGGCTTTAATGCAGATTCAATCTCTGTGGTTAAAACTTTTGATATTAAAACAACACAATTTGAGATGATAAAAGCGCTTGACCATAATTGGTACTTTTTAACTTGGCAGCAAGACCAACAATCACTCTTACTCAGTAATGGAAAAGACTTGTCTAAACTTCATGTTAGCGGTGACTGGCAACCTATTTCATACAACAATTATCATTTTCTGCAATATATCCAAGCAGTTGCAGGAAAACTGTACTTTCTAGAAAGGCGTACTGATGAAGACTTATACCTTGCAAATAGAACTGATGTTTCAAATATAAAAACAATTTCAGATTCAAATAATGTAGATACTAGCGCTGCTGTATCACCAAATGAACAAATGGTTACCTATATTTCCAGTAAAAACGGTATCCCGCAATTATTTTTAAAAGAGCTTGATTCAAATAATGAATCTATTATTTTTGACAATCACGCACAAGAGCTCGCACTAGCGCCTCCTGTTTGGCTAAATAACACACACCTTATAAGCGCACTTAACAATCGCCCTTTTGTTATTAGCCTATTAGGTAATAATGTAAATATAAAATGGGTAGATAACCTACTCGGTATTCCACTCATAGCGCTAGAAAACGATGATACATTTATATATGTTGATAAATCAGCTCAGGGAGATTGGCTTTACACATACAACCTATCCACAACACAAAAGCAACCATTGCATGAACAGCTAAATGCTCGCCAATTATTTAAAAATGAACAGCAGCAGTTAATCTCAGCTTCCAACAATACAATTGAAAATATTAGTACCAAAACAAAATTAGTTACAGTAGCAAAGGCAAAGCTACGAGCATTTCCTAGCAAAGACGGTATTTACTATCGCAGCTTTAAGAGCAACAAATATCAACTTGGGTTTTACGGCTATAAAAGTGAAGACGTAAAGCCTCAACACGAGTTAGCTACACTATGCGAGCAAATTTGTGACCAGCTACAGGCTGTTAGCGACAGCTATTATGTTTTATCAAAAAAGGTAAGCCAGGCAGATATTCTGTCACTTGAGATCTCTCATGAAGAATAGCTTATCAAGTACATAAATAGCGCCTGTTGAATTACTAAAATAGAACGTAAGAGTGCTTTAATATTTACTCGTCAGCGGTCGTCTTTGTCTACATCAGATTCAAAACGTAAGATATCGCCCGGTTGACACTCTAAGTGTTTGCAAATAGCATCAAGCGTCGTAAATCGAACAGCCTTTGCTCTCCCTGCTTTTAATACGGACAAATTTTGCGGAGTAATGCCAATGGCTTCAGCAAGCTCTGCCGACTTCATTTTACGCTTTGCAAGCATCACATCTAAATCGATTATTATTGCCATTAAATTACTAACTCTTGTTCTTGTTGCAGCTGTTGTGCCTGTTTCATTATCCATGCAATAACATAAATAATGAGGCCAACTATAAAGCTTATAATGTCAGTGTCTTGAATCATTACAGCTCGTTTGAGATCACTACCTGTGAACATATTTAGCAGTGTGACTAACAACGCGGGATAAAAAGCAACAAACAAAAATTGTAGTATTAACAAGCCACCAAGCCATTTAAAGCATTGAATATTCTTTAAATTAAAAAACAACCCTTGACGGTAAAGCATGAATAAGCGAATTAAAATCAGATTTATAATGATGTATGGCAGCATTTGCGGTAATGCCAACCAAGTCATTGTATTAAAACTATTTGCCGATAATGTATTTGCGGTACTTTTCCAAGAACCAGTAACTTCAAGCCCTATCCACAAGCGGGTACCGTTAGCTTGAGTAAAATTTAAAACATCACTGCCATTAAGAAACACTACAAGGGCAGTTATTAATAAAGTAGCTAGGGTCAAAAAAAGTAACGTTAGTATTACGTTACTCATCATTATTATTTTTTTCATTTTAAGATTTCTTTTCGTTCAACTGCTTTACTAATCGCTGATAATGTAGCTGTAACTTATCACCAGTTAATGCATTACCATGGTGCTTGCCTTTTACAATATATAATTGCTTTTGCTTTGAAAGTGCATGTTGATATAAAGTTTCAGCTAATACAGGTGGTGTTTGAGTATCATTTTCACCAGTAATTATTAAAAGCGGGGCTGTAAATGATTCCACGACTTTTAAATTATCAACCCTAGCGAGTTCATCGCTAAAATGAAGCTCTACAAACGGCTTTACAAACCAAGGGATACGTTGTGATGTCATTTGCTGCACATTGGTAATACTGCCTTCAAGTACTAACGCATCCGCAGATCGCTCGCTTGCGACGTACCCTGCAATGACACTGCCTAAAGAGTGCCCATGCAAAATAATAGGGGCATTCTCAAGGTCAACAAGGTTGGCGGCATAATCATAAACAGACAATGCATCGCGCTTTAAGTTTTCAACTGTTGGCGTGCCTTCACTATTACCGTAACCTCGATGATCAACCATTAAAATATTTACATTCATTGGCAATATTTGCTGTGCGGGTTCACCTCCAGCAACGCTTACACGAAATTGATTACCACCAAAATAAATGACCGTTGCTTGCGCATTATCAACCTTTATCAAGGTGCCACTCAACGTCACATCGTCAAACCCATTAATGGTTATGTTTTCTGTTGTAGCTGTTGGTTCTATTTTATTGAGTTCTTTAACCTGTATCTTTTGATCCGGATTCAAAAAGTGTGACTCATTAACTGAGATTGTCGTACATGCAGTTTGCAGCACAACTAACACTACCGTAGCAACAGTTAGTAACCTATGTTTCATTTTAAGCTCCCCTAGTAAAGAATTTACTATGGCACTGAAAAAATTAAAAAACAACTAAAATTACCGATAATCGATAACTTATTACTGTTTATAACGCTAAACTAACGTCTTTCCACTTTACATAATATCGAACTCATGTGTTTCACATAGACATAAAAAAGCCGCTACAGTATTGTAGAAGCTATTTTAAATTACTTAGGTTTTACTCACCTTTAATGGCAAAGCTTTTGCTCAACTGTTCACCAATCGCTAGCTATTTGATTTTACCCAATTGCCATTGTCGTTTTTACTATAACTACCTTTAACTGCAGACCAAGCTACTTTATGTGCCGTTGTTTCTCGGTCATCATCGCCTTTTCTATCGCTTGGATCCTCATAAGTATCCCAAGCACTATTAAAAGCCTCTTGGTATATCTCTTGAGCATGCTTTGGTAAGTTATTTTTTACTGAATCAGGTAATTCATCACGATTATCGTATTGCATGTGGTGTTCTCCCTATCTATTTAATAACACCACATGCAATACGACCTCCGCCACCACCGAGTGGTTTTGGCTTATCCGCGTAGTTGTCGTTACCTTCATGAACCATGATTGCATGTTGTTTAAGTTCATCAAGAGTGATCCTTGGCGCCAGTACAGGAGACTTAGCTTCGCCTTGTTCATTAACATACAATGCAGGTAAATCACCTAAGTGCCCATCTCCCCAAGGGGAATCATGATGTTCAGTTGCCTTTGGATCAAAATGGCCACCAGCGGCTCCCGCAGGTACAACTTTCCCCTCTTTAACTTTAGGCTCACAGCTCGCAAATTGATGAATATGGAACCCGTGTTGGCCAGGAGTTAATCCTTTTAAGTCAGGAGTTAACACAACACCGTGGTCATTTTCTGAGAGTGTGATAGTACCCAGTAACTGCCCCTGTCCAGACTTTATTACCTGATGCATTTCAACGTTAATGTTCGCCAAAGCGGTATTTTGCAGGAATATACTGGCAAATAATACGGCACAAGCAGGTTTTGAAATACGTGCCACACTTTTTTTCACTGGTGAATTAAACTGCAAGCTATTCATCATTATCTCCTCGTTTAGTATGAATTTGATAAAACAAAACGCTAAATAAAGCGACTGTTTTGTATAAAGATTCAAACTCCATACCAAATAGGATACGTTCTCTAACACACACCCAAAAATAAGAGTAACATATTGATTTTAAATAGAATAAAAAATTATAAAGTGTAGAAATTAACTATACAAGGCTAGCGGTAATAATAAATTACACAACGACTAGGGCATAATTACAAAGCCAGTGACAACTTTACAAAACGGATCAGGTGAAATTAATGAACAAATAAAATTAAACTCGATAAAGCCTGTTAGTTTGTATCAGTTCATCACCAATATCATGGCCATACTCATCGTTAACTGCTTTAAACTGGTGCCTAACTTAAATCTGCTTAAGGTTGTTGGCAAATGATAAGCTCGGTTATAATCGGTTTTTATGGCTATCTTTTTAGCCTCTAACTTGGATCACCACAATGAAAAAACTCTCTGCCGTGCAAATAAAGCAACAAGCACTTGTGCTAAATGTTGCTGATACCATTGAAGAACAAGGTCGTAATGAACTCCCTGGTATGCTGCAATGCTGGTTTGATGTTGAATACCACTTATTTCCAGGGTCTTTGCTAATGTGCTTTCAGTTTGAGAATGAACAAGCGCTGGCAGCCTCAGAGCCTGAGTTATTAAAATGGCAAAAGCGCTTAAGTGGCGCGATGCTGAAAAAAGGCGTGATTTTAAAAGATATGCGTAAACATTTAGTGTTTACCCTCAAAGGGCCTGATGATTGAGTCAGGCTTTCGTCACTAATAGTCGCGTCATTTTCAGGCTAACGCTTGACCTACAAAAAATTTATACCGCGCTATTTTAACTACTTTCAAGCGCATGATAATTTACATGCTCGATCAATGCAGGGAAAAACGCCAAGAAAATTTCATCTAACTCACTGTAATAGCGTGCTATATCTTCTGCTGCACCAGTAAACGTATTCGCAAAACGAATTCGCGCAGCAATATTATCAAGCGCCAGCCCCACCCCTGAGATCGTTTCATATTCTTTAAACCAGTCGTTTCTTGTCATGCTAGTTACCACGCGCTGCATTCGTACTGGCATAATTGGTATACGCTTACCCAAAAGAGCGAAACTGCTTTTCTTGAACTCACTTAAGGGCTGCTCGTTAAAGCGTTGCCAATGCTGGATCAAGAAGTGATCAAACATCACATCAATTGCAACGCCTGCAAAGCGTTTACGTTTAGAGGAAAAATACTGCTTAGCTTCTTTAACTAGAGGGTGAGTATCAGTGAATTTATCAACTAAATAATGGTTATCAAGTGCATTTTTAACAGTGTCAGGTATCTGTATAAGCTGCCGTTGACCACCAAAATCACCAAGCAGATTGCCAAAATGCGAATCAGCCGTTGGTTGTGCTAAATAAAGATGCGCTAAATAATTCAAAGAAACCTCAGTAAAAATTGTTTTATACGTTATACCCGATTTAAAACCTGGAATAGCAACCCAAACAGCTGTTTTTATTATGTATTAGGTCACAGGCCAAATAGGCTAGCACTGTAACTACCATAATATAGCCATTAGAGTGTATAACTAACCAGGTTAACGAGTAAAACAGTTAGCCTTACACGCAACAATAAGAACAACCCTACGGTGGTGAGCTCCCCCTTTCGCACTAAAGCTAAATCGCCCCATTTAATAACCACTTTAAATATTTGCTCATACCACCTTGCAATTACCTGAAATGTGAACTTAGTTTAAAAAATAATGGAGCTTCAATAAAAAGGATTTTGCAATGACTAAGTTCATAATCACCGTTAGTTTACTTTTTTGTTCGCATGCTTACGCGACAAATATTTTTCAGCTGAACTCTGAAGCTAACAATATAAACTTAAAAGATATTCAACCAAACCACCCACAATGGCATGCCAGTTCGATTTATGTAGCTGGTGATGTTGTGACTCACAACAACAGCTTATTTATAGCCGCTTTTTGGGTAAAAGGCATTGAACCAATAGAAAACCAACCCCATTGGGATGGTTGGATTTGGCTGCAAAATACCGTGATAGAAAAGTGGCAAGCAAACAAAGTGTATCAAGCCGGTAACCTTGTAAAACACGGTACTGACTATTATCTTGCCCGCTACTGGAATGAGAATAACGAACCTAAACCTCACAGTAGCTGGCAACGCATTAAAGATTTATTTTACCTAACCCCAGAGCTACCACCTGAACACCCTGACGACTATAAAACGTTGGACGGGGTTGATCAAAATGACAACGGTATTCGTGATGATTATGAGCGCTATGTGTATGAAAAATTTGATTCCCCACAGCTTATCACCTTCAGATTAGGTGCTGCTTCAACATTGCAACTGGTTATTGATATTGAGCAAGGTCGTATCCCAAATTTAGATACTGATATAGGCAGGCAAGTCATTATTGGAATTATGAATATCAATTACTGTACAAGGCAATTACAAAATGAGCACCCACATTTCGCAACCCTAAATCGTTGTATTTCAATACAATTGATCGAGCTTATGCGAACCGGAAAAGTCAAAATAAAATAGCCGATATTTTGCGTTTTGAACCTGGTTTCCACTGGTTGGCTGATCAACACTGTGAAGCTTTAATTGGGGCTAAAATCTACAATAAAGATGAATAAGCGATCTAAAGTTCAAATAGCACCTTCATAAGTTTATCCGCATCCTTGCTTACAGCGAGTAAACTTGCCAAAAACGCCCTATACTATAGAAGCACTAAACGAAAGCCGAGGGACTTAATTTATCATCGTTGATACTTTTTAATCACCCAAATTCATCAAGCATTTCTTGTCCAAGCCTGTGGGCATCTTCACAACAATCAACATCATTACTGGGTGCATAGTCATATTTAAATCGCGTTTAAAAATGACTCCTTTGACCACACGGAATTATCTTTAGTTTGTCATATGCTACTACACCGTCAAATATTTTAAGTCCATCATTCATTCAAATTTGGTATTGATTCTATAAAATAACATTATTTTTATTATAGTCTGATGCGTTTTATCCTACTCACTGCCTTTATTAGTGATGAGAAAAATAAGACCTATGCCCTCTATAAGTAAAATGCTACTATTTTTAATGACTGCAGCCATTGCTGCAACCGCTGCAAATCTATATTACAGCCAGCCAATATTGCCCTTAATAGCCCAAGAATTTAATTTAACCGATGCAAAAACGGGCAGTGTAGTTGCGTTAACTCAATTTGGTTATGCCGCTGCACTGTTATTTATATCACCTCTTGGGGACTCAGTGCCAAGAAAGCGCGTTATCGGATTGCTATCCGTTTTACTTGTTTTATCGTCGCTTATTGCCTTCGCTGCACCCAATCTAATTGTTTTATTAGTTGCTGTATTCCTAATTGGATTAAGCGCTAATATTACGCAACAGCTGATCCCATTTGCAGCCTCAATGGTTAAGCCACAAGAGAAAGGCGCAACATTAGGCACGCTAATGATGGGGTTAACCATTGGCATTTTATTATCGAGAACACTCAGTGGTTCAGTGGCTGAGTATCTAGGTTGGCGTGCGGTATTTGCAATGTCAGCTATCTTGGCGGCTGTATTTGGCTTGCTATTATACAAGTCACTCCCTCATAACACCGCGCATACTGATTTAAAATATACGCAACTTCTTAAAAGTACGTTCGTACTATTTAAAAAACACAAACCGCTGCAAATTTTTACTTTTGCTGGAGCAAGCTGGTTTGCGGCGTTTAATGCACTTTGGGCCACCCTTGCTATTCACGTTAGTCATGCACCATTTAATTATAATGCCCAACAAGCAGGTTTATTTGGTGTTATCGCACTCGCCGGTGTAATTGGCGCAAAGTCATCAGGTAAATGGGTTAACAAAATAGGTTCTAAAACATTAATAAAAATAGCTTTAGCGCTAATTGCTATTGGTTTTGTTATTACAGGGCTGTACGTGAGCAGTTTAATCGCACTTATCATAGGGATTATTTTAATCGACTTTGGAGTATTTAGTGCACAAGTTGCTAATCAAGTCAGGGTATTTTCAGTAGACTCTCAAGCACAAAGCCGTATAAACGGTGTGTATATGTTGGGTTATTACTTAGGAGGTGCGCTGGGCTCAATTGTGGGTGTAAAAGCCTATCAATATTTTGCTTGGCCGGGTGTTGCCGCGGCAAGTATTACATTCATATTGATTGCTTTCGCCTTTAATAAACTCGCGCCTAAAAAGCAGGTTTTATAATGAATAATCTCTCTCAACTTGGCAGTTATACTCTACTGTGTATTGCTAGCCTAACAATTATGGTGGGCTCACTAGTCGCGCCTGGACTATTAAGCATTTCCAGCGCACTCGGTGTCGCTGACCATGCCTCATGGTTAATTACTTTGCCAGCACTTGGGGCTATTTTATTCGCGCCACTGGCTGGCAAATTGATAGATAAATATGGCGCTTACCCGAGCTTAGTGGCTGGCCTAATTTTATATGGTGCTGTTGGTGCAGCCGTCTTTTGGCTACATGGCTCCGCGTTAGTGTTTTTAAACCGTATATTGCTTGGTGCTGTCACCGCACTTGTAATGGCTAGCGGCACGGTGCTTATTTCACAGTGGTACGTTGCCAGTGCAAGGCTAGCAATGATTGCTAAACAAGGTATGGCGATAGAGCTTGGTGGCGTAATCTTTTTGTTTCTTGGCGGCCAATTTGCAGCAATTCATTGGGCTCTGCCTCTGAGTCTTTATTTAATTGCATGGCTGTTCTTAGCTATGTTATTAATGTGGGTACCAAAACACGCCCCTACACTCATAGAGCCGACTGACTCAAGTACAACAGCCCCACATTCACGTAATGGTTTACCGCTAAAAGGCGTTTATATCGTTACTTTATTGGCCATGGCGACTTTTTTCTCAGCCTTTATTTTACTACCAAAAAGTATGACCGCTCATGGCTTTACTGAACAAGTGATCGGATACCTTTTAGCATTTATATCTTTAATTGCAGTTGTTACCGCGCACTTTATACCTAAAGTTGTACCACGGATTGGTGAGGTTAAACTACTGGCCATTGCTTTTGTAGCTTATGCCCTCGCCTATTTATGTTTCAGTTATTCTCATGAGTTAATGGTTTTAGTCTTGGGTGCTATTTTTAGTGGTATTGGCTTTGGCTTTAGCATACCTCTATTAAATCATTTAACCGTACAAAAAAGCCCTGCTTCTGTTAGGGGACGAAATCTTTCTTATTTTACTATGGCGGTTTTTTCAGGGCAGTTTTTAACCTCGTTTATGGAATTTTTAAGCAGTGGGATAACAACTATTTTTATTTTTTGCTTATTAACAGCCAGTACAATTGCAGCCGCTTTATTCATAAGTGAAAAACGACTACAACGCACAACTTAAAATTAAACACTTTCATGGCGTTTACGTTCACATCAATTGTGCTTTTAAGGAAATAGCGTGATGCTCGGGTGGAAACATTCGCGGCTAAAGCCAGCTCCTACAGAGAGTCCAGAGAGGGGTCAGCGGCAGCCCCTCTTTGCCTGCGGTCGCCAGCGCGACAAAGCCTTGAATAAGTTTTTTAATGTAGGTCGCGGATTTATCCCGACAAAGGTTAGCAGTCAGAACCATCAGCCAAGGTGATACAACTTTTTGGGCTAAAGCCCAACCTACATACCACGCACGCCAGCAAGCTCAGCGCCTACGGTGGCGTTAAGCAACTCGTGGCTGAAGCCAACTCCTACAACAATATTGAACCTCTGTGCAGCGCGAAGCGCCTCTGACATCTCGGTGGTGAAATTCACTTATCGCCCTAAAGGGCGACATACAATTTAAACCACACCAGTTTTCTTGATCTTTGTATGCAAAACCAAGTGTTGTTACTTTTTAAACTCATCAATGATTTTGGAATATTTAATCCTCCCACCTTGCATTTACCTAAAAAGTGGACTTAATTTAAAAGGTAATGGAACTTCAATTAAAAGGATTTTGAAATGACTAAACTCATCATTATTGCTTGGTTACTTTTTTGTTCGCACGCTTACGCGATAAATATTTTTCAGCTGAACTCTAAAGCGTACAATATAAATTTAACCGATATTCAACCAAACCACCCACAGTGGAGTGCCAGCTCAATTTATGTAGCCGGTGATGTTGTGACTCACAACAACAGCCTATTTATTGCTGCCTTTTGGGTAAAAGGCATTGAACCAATAGAAAACCAACCCCATTGGGATGGTTGGATTTGGCTGCAAAACACCGTGATAGAAAAGTGGCAAGCAAATAAAGTGTATCAAGCCGGTAACCTTGTAAAACACGGTACTGACTACTACCTTGCCCGCTATTGGAATGAGAATAACGAACCTAAACCCCACAGTAGTTGGCAAAAAATTAAAGATTTATTTTACCTTACCCCAGAGCTACCACCTGAACACCCTGACGACTATAAAACGTTGGACGGGGTTGATCAAAATGACAACGGTATCCGCGATGATTATGAGCGCTATGTGTATGAAAAATTTGATTCCCCACAGCTTATCACCTTCAGTTTAGGTGCTGCTTCAACATTACAACTGGTTATTGATATTGAGCAAGGGCGCATACCAAACTTAGATGCTGAGATCAGTAAGCAGATTATTTTGGATTTTATAAATATTAGTATGTGTACAAGACAACTTCAAACTAAGCACCCACATTTTAGAAACCCAAAACTTATGTACTTCAATACAATAGACAGAGCCTACGCAAACCGTAAAAGCCAAAATAAAATTAGTGACTATATTGCTTGGGATGACGATTTTCATTATGCAGCAGATAAAAACTGTAACCCCTTAGAAGGAGCAATCAAATGATTAAATATCTAATAGTATTTGCTTTAATTCTCACTAATTATGCTTCTGCAAGTTATCAACCTCTAGATAGGTACTGTACCAAACAAATTGATCAACTAAGATTATTTTATATAAATGGTATGTTTACAACAGAAGATGATTTTCGTGAAAATTTGTTTTGGTTAGATAATTTTCAAGATACTAAGTTAGGTAACTACCTTAAAGGTAGAAAGCCAACGGGCAGCTATAACAAAGATGAAGACCTTCATATGCAAATATATGAAGTGGCAAAACAAAAATATGGCGATTTATCCCCTTTTTCAAACAAGTACCACCTCATTACTGCAATAGTCGGTGGTACCGTCGGCTCTCTTTCTCAGGAAAATATAGCCCATGTTGAATCTGTAATTGAAGAGGTATTTTCAGATGTAACTTATTCAAAGTTAAATGATACTGATTATAGGAATGCCTATCAAAAGCTGCTGTTTCAAATGCATTCTTGCAACCGTATTATTCTTATTGGCCACTCACAAGGTAACTTCTATACCAATGCACTTTTTGAAGACATTATTTCGAATTATCAATACACTGATGGCTATTACGCGTCAGATTACTCCTTAGTTGGTTTAGCTTCTATTGCAACGCCAACCAGCTCTCTAGGCGGTAATTTAGGGGAAGAGTACGCACACCTGATTTCACACCTCACATTAGATCAAGATGAAATAATGCGAGCTGTAAGAGTTTTATTCGGGAGCTTACCATCAAACTTTTCAATGTCTTCTTTATTTGATAATACAGGACATGGTTTGATCGATTCTTATATACGCAATGATAATGTGGCAACAAAGATCGGCGAAGGGATTGAGGCTTCTATTTTAAACCAAACCCCTTTCCCCTTGTTTGAACAACACCCTGTAAATTCAGATGCTTTTTCACACGTAGGCTATTCAACGATCAATAAAGTTCTTGATCTGAAATTTGAATCAGGAAGCGTTTATCGTTATTACAATATCCCAATCTTAGTATGGGATGAGCTGTATTACTCAACATCAATGGGGAAGTTTTTTAATAATAATATTCGAGGTCAATACCCTTTTGAGAAGTTAGATATTGATAGTATGACTTACCTAAAAATGACATCATTTGAACCAGTCGCAAAAGTTGAAAAATAACTAAACTTTGAACTAGAAATAAAAAGAGTGAGCACTTCAGCTCACCCATTCAAGAATTATAGTTTAGGAATAGTGATTGGATTCCCAATCTATAATTTCATTCCCAAACTATAATAACTCTGATCATCTAAAAATTAATCTCTGTATGTCTCTACCGCTGGGCATGAACACACTAGGTTACGGTCGCCGTATACGTCATCGATACGCGTTACTGTAGGCCAGAATTTGTTTTTAGCCACGGCTGGTACTGGGAACGCAGCGTAGAAGCGGTCGTATGCACGATCCCACTCGTTACCAAGTACGTCGCCTTGTGTATGCGGTGCAAACACTAGCGGGTTGTTTTCGATAGACCATTCGCCAGAGATCACTTTGTCGATTTCGCCTTTGATTGATACCATCGCTTCAATGAAACGGTCAATCTCAACTTTAGACTCAGACTCAGTCGGCTCAATCATTAACGTGCCCGCAACTGGGAACGACATCGTTGGTGAATGGAAGCCGTAATCTTGTAGGCGCTTAGCTACGTCCATTTCAGTGATGCCTGAAAGCTCTTTAAGTGGGCGTAAGTCAACAATACATTCGTGAGCAACACGGTTGTTGCGGCCACGGTATAAAATTGGGAAGTGCTGGCTTAACTCATGAGTTAAGTAGTTAGCATTCACAATCGCCATTTCGGTGGCTTGTTTAAGGCCTTCGCTGCCCATCATGGTGATATAAGCCCATGAGATAGGTAAAATAGCTGCTGAGCCGTATGGTGCTGCTGATACCGCGCCGTTGCCTACATTAGTGCCAGGTACGTTAATTACGCTGTGGTTAGGCATAAATGGCGCTAGGTGTGATTTAACTCCGATTGGGCCAACACCTGGGCCACCGCCACCGTGCGGGATACAGAACGTTTTGTGCAGGTTTAAGTGCGATACGTCTGAGCCGATAGAACCTGGGCTAGTAACACCTACTTGGGCGTTCATGTTTGCGCCATCCATGTAAACTTGGCCGCCGTGCTGGTGCACGATGTCGCAAATTTCACGGATTGTTTCTTCGTATACACCGTGCGTAGACGGGTATGTGATCATGATACATGATAGGTTTTCTGATACTTCTTCAGCTTTCGCTTTAAGATCAGCCATATCAACGTTACCGTTTTTGTCGCAATCAACAACCACGATTTTCATGCTCGCCATTTGTGCAGATGCAGGGTTAGTACCGTGCGCTGAACTTGGGATCAAACATACGTTACGGTGTGCGTCGCCACGTGACTCATGGTATTTACGAATGGCGATTAAGCCTGCGTATTCACCTTGTGCACCCGAGTTTGGTTGCAGTGATACGGCATCGTAACCGGTGATGTTAACTAACCAATCATGTAGTTCATTGATCATGATTTGGTAACCTTCTGCTTGGTCTAGCGGGCAGAATGGGTGAAGGTTAGCAAACTCAGGCCATGTGATTGGGATCATCTCAGCGGTCGCGTTTAGCTTCATAGTACATGAACCTAACGAGATCATTGAATGGTTAAGCGCTAAATCTTTGTTTTCAAGGCGCTTGATATAACGCAGCATCTCAGTTTCGCTGTGGTACGAGTTGAAGTTCGGGTGCGTTAGCACTTCGTCATCACGTACTAGGCTTGCTGGAATAGACTCGCTGCCGTTCGCTTCAATGTCAGCAGCAATTGCATCAACACTTAAACCATGGCCTTCACCAAGGATGATGTCGAATAACTCTGCCACGTCTGCGCGTGTTGTGGTCTCTGATACTGAGATTGAGTATTCGCCATCGTGGTTAGTTGCAAAGTTAACGCCGTTTGCAACTGCACGTGCTACTACGTCATCTTTGTTGTCGCTAACAACCGTTAGGGTATCAAACCAAGTACTGTGCTTAAGTGCTACGCCTTTAGCTTGTAGGCCAGCTGCTAAAATATCAGCAAAACGATGAATACGCTGGGCGATAGTTTTTAAGCCTTGTGGGCCGTGGTACACCGCGTAAAACGCTGCCATATTGGCAAGTAATACTTGCGCTGTACAAATGTTTGAGTTGGCTTTGTCGCGGCGAATGTGTTGCTCGCGCGTTTGCATTGCCATACGTAATGCGTCGTTACCTAAACGGTCTTTAGATACACCAATGATACGACCTGGAAGTGAACGTTTATAAGCGTCACGCGTTGCAAAAAATGCCGCGTGAGGACCGCCGTAACCCATAGGTACACCAAAACGCTGTGCAGAACCAAGTACGACGTCTGCGCCTAGTTTACCCGGTGCTTTTAGTAGTAATAAGCTCATGATGTCGGCTGCAACACAGGCAATCGCTTTTTTGCTTTGTACGCCAGCGATTAAATCAGTGATATCTACCACTTCACCTGATGTTGACGGGTATTGGAATAACGCGCCAAAAATCTCGTGATTAACTGCATCTGCGGCAGGACCTACCACAACGTCAAAACCAAATTGCTCTGCGCGGGTTGCTACAACGTCGATTGTTTGTGTGTGTACGTCATCTGCAATAAAGAAGATGTTCGCTTTTTTAGCTTTAGATACACGCTTTGCAAGGCCCATCGCCTCAGCAGCCGCGGTTGATTCGTCAAGTAATGATGCACTTGCTAAATCAAGACCTGTCAGGTCTAGGGTCATAGTTTGGAAATTTAATAATGACTCTAAACGCCCTTGAGCAATCTCTGGTTGGTATGGAGTGTACGCTGTGTACCAGCCTGGGTTCTCAAGTACGTTACGTAAAATTACGTGTGGTACGTGAGTTGGGTGGTAGCCTTGACCAATATATGATTTGAACACTTTATTTTTGCTGGCTACTGATTTTAAGTAGCTTAGTGTTTCAACTTCAGTACGGCTCTCGCCCACAGTTAGGCCTTGCTCTAAGCGGATGCTTGCAGGTACAGTTTGACCGATCAGCTCTTCAACACTCGATACTCCAAGAGCACTTAGCATATCGCTTACTTGTGCTGGGCTTGGCCCAATATGACGGCGAATAAAATCTTGCGTTTGCTCTAATTGTTCAAGAGATTTGGCGTTTGACATTTGTCCAGATTCCTATGATCCAAAAAATAAATGGTTATCACTAATGGGTAACTAGCAATAACTTAAAAGCTTTTTGATTTAATGACTTACAACGTATGGGAAGGTAAGCGATAAAATCATAAAAGCCCCGCTAGCATTTGGTATAACGGGGCTTTTAATATCGAATAAAACTAATAATTAGTCTTCGTCGATCGTATGTGCATAGCCTTCAGCGTCAAGCAGGTTTTCAAGCTCAGACTCGTCAGATGCTTTAATGCGGAATAACCAACCGTCGCCGTAAGCGTCGTTATTTACCGTTTCTGGTGCATCTTCAAGATCTTCGTTGATTGCTACGATTTCACCGCTGATTGGTGCGTAGATATCTGATGCTGCTTTAACAGACTCTGCTACTGCACAGTCTTCGCCAGCATCTACTTCGTCACCAACTTCTGGTAATTCAACAAATACCATATCGCCAAGCAGCTCTTGCGCGTGCTCAGAAATACCTACAGTGAAAGTACCGTCACCTTCGTCGCGAACCCACTCGTGTGAAGAGGCATACTTTAACTCACTAGGGATATTGCTCATTTTTATGTTCCTTTGGTTTATATTGGGTGATAACACCAAATCTTTTAATTAATACTTTAAAGTACTGACTTACCGTTACGTACAAAGCTTGGTTTAACTACTTTTACGTTAACTAATTTTTTACGCATTTCTACTTGGGCTGTCTCGCCAGTTGAACGTGGTACACGTGCAAGGGCAACACTAAAACCAAGCGTAGGTGAGAAAGTACCTGAGGTAATAACCCCTTCGCCACCATCAACGATTACTTTTGAACCGCTACGCAATACGCCTTTTTCTTCAAGCACTAGACCAACAAGTTTGTCAGTGCTTTGCTCAGCGCGTTGCTTAACTAATACATCACGACCAATAAAGTCACGATCTTCAGGCTCCCAGGCAATAGTCCACGCCATGTTAGCAGCAAGTGGTGAAACGCTTTCGTCCATATCTAGGCCGTAAAGGTTCATACCGGCTTCTAAACGTAGTGTGTCACGTGCGCCAAGGCCCGCTGGCTTAACACCTGCATCTAACAGTTGCTGCCAAAGATCAGCTGCTTGCTCGTTCGGTACTACAATTTCGTAACCGTCTTCGCCAGTATAGCCTGTTGTTGCAATAAATAAATCACCCGCTTGAACACCAAAAAATGGCTTCATACCTTCAACAGCTGCTTGTTGGTCAGCCGTTAAGATAGTCGCTGTTTTTGCTTTTGCATTAGGGCCTTGTACTGCAATCATGGCAAACTCTGGGCGCTCAGTCACTTCAACGGCAAAATCAGCTGAAACTTTAGCCATGTGCGCTAAATCTTTCTCGCGCGTGGCTGAGTTAACCACTAAACGGTAATCTGTTTCAGAGAAGAAGTAGATGATAAGGTCATCGATTACGCCGCCTTGCTCGTTAAGCATACCGGTGTAAAGCGCTTTGCCAGGAACAGTTAATTTAGCCACGTCGTTAGCAACCAGTTTACGAAGGAACGCTTGCGCTTGCTCGCCTTTAACATCCACAATGGTCATGTGTGAAACGTCAAACATACCAGCATCAGTACGCACCGCGTTGTGCTCTTCGATTTGCGAGCCATAGTTGATTGGCATTTCCCAGCCGTGAAAATCAACCATTTTAGCGTTGGCTTCAAGGTGCTTTGCATGTAAAACTGTTTTAGAAGTCATAATATTCCTTCACTTTATAATTAACCCAATTTTTGGGCGTGGCCTCAATTTAATGAGGGGGAATAACATGGGCGGCGATTATACATAAGTTGTACTGCACTAACACCCAAATTGCGATTTGTTCTTACAAAAACACTGGCAAGTGTTCATTACACCAACCAGTTTATAAAATCTACTAAGCAACGTCTGACAGTGACAGATCAAAGCCATGTTGCTGTAAATAAACTTGCCATTTTGTTAGCTCTGGCGCCTTGGCAAGCAATTGAAAATACTGTTGAGACTGTTTCTCGATGGCAGTAATAAATACTTCACCACTTTGTGCACCATAACAACTGTTTGCGTCTGATAAGCGCAACCCAGGGGTTAATTTAAATGCATTAACTAAGGCATCAAAGGCCTGCTCACCGGATAAAGTTAGCGTAGCTAAGTCTGTGCGTATTACAAATTCAACGTCATAACGTAGCTGTTGCTCACTGATCAAAGCTTGTAATTGTGCTGCGCCATCGCTATGCAGCACAAATCTAAACGCTGTTTCACTAAAGTAATACAAGGCAAAACTATAGGTGCTGTTTAAGTCATCATCCAAAGTGCCTTTAATCCCTAAACCACTGGCGGTTAATTTATTTAAATCCAACCCTAAAATCGTGGTCAAAAATGGGATTGCTTCAGTACCGCTAAAATCGATCACCACACTGTTATTTTCGGCCTGCAACATATTGCTTTGCGGCGCATCTAGTTGGCTGTGACGAGCAAACATTATCGGAGTAAAAGTCATTATTGACACCTATCAATCTATAGTCACAAAAGTATATTGCGGGTGAGGTGCAACAACAAATTGTAATTTCTTATCAATTGATAAATAATAATTATGTATTTAACCTTATAAATTGAATTTTTTTATATGAAGAATATTTCAACAGATGGATTACGCACCTTAATCACGGTGGTCGAGGTAGGCGGCTTTGCCAAAGCAGGCGAATTATTAGGCCTTTCTCAACCAGCGGTAAGCTTACAAATAAAACGCCTTGAAGACATGCTCGGCCATAAGCTCTTTAAAAAGCAAGGTCAGCGCCAAGTGCTTAACCAATATGGTGAACTCTTATTGCCAATGGCAAAGCAAATGCTATTGCAAAACGACAGTATCTTGCAGTTATTTACCAAAGAGAACGTTACTGGCAAAGTGCGCCTTGGTATTCCCAGTGAATTTGCTGCGCGCATCTTACCTTCAATTATTGGCGACTTTATTGCGCTATACCCTGATGTGTCATTAGAGGTTAAATCACGTTTAAGTAAACATCTGTTATCTGTATCAAGGGAAGATCAATTTGATTTAGTATTGGCACTCAATGAAGACTTAAACTCTGAAAAATTCCCCGTGTTTATGCAAGACCAACTGGTATGGGTGGGCGATTTATCGTTAGCACAGAATGAAGTGGTCACCTTAGTTACTGCGCCAGAGGGCTGCATATACCGTCGTCGTGCTATCGAGGCTCTGCAACTAGCGGGGATAAAATACCGCATAAGTTATAGTAACGCTGATTTAACCGGCCTTACCGCTGCTTTAAAAGAAGGTTTGGGGATTACGGTACTCGCCAAAAGTACCGTGCCGCATGAACTAAACTACCAGTTACACACTAAACATTTACCCGAACTTGGCCGTATTGGTATTAGCTTAATAAATCGTGTGGAGCGACCTGAACATGCCGTAGCTAAACTTGCCGAGTTTATCAGCCTACGTTTGAGTTAATGTTGATCTGAGCTGTGCACTTATCGAATAAGTGCATTTATTGCAACAAATTAACAAGTACAGCTAATTTGTGCCCTCATTACAAGTGAATTTCGTTCTTTACAACCGCCTTTAAATAGAGGTCTGCTGCATTAATAACTTTAGTACCAGAATTACACAAACCTAAAAAAGAAACGCAATACTAAACACTTATTTTCAATAAAATAAGTGTTTAAAATAGTAAATGACATTGATTCGTATTTTTCACCGTGTTTAAATTGGGTAATTTATTTTGTTTCCATTAAAAACACAGGACTTTCAATGAAATCTCAGTTTATTGTTTCTTCACTTGCTGCTGCGGTTACTTTATCGCTTAGCACGGGCGCTATTGCTAAAGATGCAACCGACACAGAACACGCATTTGAGCAAATCACCGTGATTGGCTCACATGCTGCTATTAATGATATTCCAGGTTCAGCTACTTTTATTAGTGACGAAGAGTTACAAAAATTTGAATACACCGATATCTCGCGCGTATTAAGCACCGTTCCTGGTGTATATGTTCAAGAAGAAGACGGTTATGGCCTACGCCCAAACATTGGTATGCGTGGTACAGGTACTGGTCGTAACGATAAAATTGCGGTAATGGAAGACGGTGTGCTGGTTGCACCTGCGCCATATTCAGCCCCTGCTGCTTACTACTTTCCAACTACTGGCCGTATGCAGTCAATCGAAGTGTTAAAAGGTGCGGCATCTGTAAAATACGGCCCACGTACCACAGGTGGCGTATTAAATTTAGTATCACGTAGCCTACCAACAGAAGGCTCAACAGGCTTAGTTAATGCAGAGCTTGGCAGTGATGGCTTTTACAAAGGCCATGCTTACTTTGGCAAAAAGAAAAACAATGCAGCTGGCTTAATTGAAGTATTTAGTTACGGCGCAGATGGCTTTAAAGAACTACCGGTAGGCAGCGACAACACTGGCTTTGAAAAAAATGATTTATTGCTAAAATTTGGTTTTGATTTTGGCGAAAATGAAGCGCATAACCTTGAAATGAAAGTTAAGTACTCTGATGAGCGCTCTGATGAAACCTATATGGGCCTGACTGATGCGGATTATAAAGAATCACCGTATCGCCGTTATGCTGCGTCTCAAGAAGATGAAATGAACACTCAGCACAATGCCTATCAACTTAACTACGCCTATCGCTTTGGTGATGGTTATGAGTTTTTAGCAACCGCTTATTTAAATGACTTTCATCGTAACTGGTATAAAGCCAGCAAAGTCAGTGAAAGTTACTTAGAGCAGTACAGTGACTTTGAAGCAAACCCAACGAGCGAAGGTATCGAAGGCATCGGCGTTAAAGCTAACAATCGCAATTATCAAGCTAAAGGGATTCAGTCAGAGTTACATATTCCTGCAGGTAACCACTACATTACTGTTGGTATGCGTTACCACGAAGATGAAATGGACCGCTTTCAGTGGCAAGACGAGTACACGCTAAACCAAGACTTATCAATGACACTAACCAGCCAAGGTGTACCTGGCTCTGATAGCAACCGTTTTGATAGCGCAAAAGCAACGACCTTGTTTATTCAGGATCAATGGACTGTAGATGCGCTAGTAATTAGTGCAGGCCTTCGTTACGAAGACATCACTATCTCTCGCGAAGAATGGTCAAAGTCTGATCCTAAACGTGAAAATGGCTTAACAAAAGACATTAGCAATGACACCGAAATTTTAGTGCCATCACTGGGTGCAACTTACACAGTTAACGACAACTTGACACTACTTGCCGGTATTCAGCAAGGTTATGCGCCAGCAGCCCCTGGTAATGCAGATCAACAAGAAGAAGAAAGCTTAAACATTGAGTTAGGCGGCCGTTACGATTACGCAGGCTTCAGCGGTGAAGTTATTTACTTTAACTCTGATTACGACAACATGCACGGTAACTGTACTGCAGCGATCGGCTGTAACGACGACAACATTGGCGATCAGTACAACTACGGCGAAGTATCTGTTGAAGGTTTTGAATTTAGTGCAGGTCGCGTATTCGCAACACAGAGCGCTTCATTCCCTGTTCGCTTGACATACACCTATACTGATTCAACATTTGAAAACGACTTTGAATCAGGCCTTTGGGGTCAAGTAAATAAAGGTGATGCAATGCCTTACGTACCAGAAAACCAAGTTGCCTTATCATTTGGCGCTGAGCTTTCAAGTTTCGTATTTGATACGCAAATGCGCTATGTATCTGACTCACATGCAGATTTAAGCCCTACAGGGTTAAATGCAATCGACAGCCGCGTAGTGTGGGACTTAGCTGCTAAATACTTAATTGATGACAATCAAAAAGTATACCTAACCGTTGATAACCTATTTGATAAAACCTACATTGCTAACCGCGCAAACGGTGGTATTCAACCTGGTAAACCTCGCACTCTACAACTAGGTTACAGCTACGCTTTCTAACTAAAGGCTAAAAAGGCTAAAGGCTAAAGGCTAAAGGCTAAAGGCTAAAGGCTAAAGGCTAAAGGCTAAAGGCTAAAGGCTAAAGGCTAAAAATTATAAAAGCCGTGTTTGTTAAATCAAGCACGGCTTTTTTGTTGGAGCTGATTAATAAACACTTCAGCACTTTAATTAAAGCTACTGGTAACCCAAACCTCAGTGCTTTTTCGGCTAAAGCCGAACCTACAGGTAAACACCAAGGTAATTGTAGGTCGTGATTTATCACGAAAATAGCGCTTAAATAAAACAGATTAGTAACCTCAAACCTCATTGCTTTTTTCGGCTAAAGCCGAACCTACAGGTAAACACCAAGCTAATTGTAGGTCGTGATTTATCACGAAAATGGGGCTTAAATAAAACAGATCAGTAACCTCAAACTTCAGTGCTTTTTCGGCTAAAGCCGAACCTACAGGTAAACACCGAGCTAATTGTAGGTCGTGATTTATCACGAAAATAGCGCTTAAATAAAACAGATTAGTAACCTCAAATTTCAGTGCTTTTTTCGGCTAAACCCGATCTTCAGGCATAAAAAAGCGCGATGTGTTATAAATCGCGCTTTTGCTCACTTACAAACTTTCTTAACGAGCCAACTTTAATCTACTTCCAACTTCTCATTTTATGGCCTTTAAGCGCATAAAATAAGATGAAGATATAACTTGGCAGCATCACCGTATATGCACCTTGAGCACCTAAACCAGCTACGTTACCTAGGCCAATTAATAATGGGCCTAACGCACCACCTGCAATACCCATGATTAATAAACCAGAAGCAGTACCAGTTAAGCGACCTAAGCCAGCTAGGGCTAAGGGCCAAATTGCCGGCCACATCATAGCATTAGCAAAACCAAGTATTGCGATGCATAAAAGCGGGTCTGGTAGTTCAGGGCCACCAAATGGTACTAACAACAGGTTTGCTATAACAAACGAATCATTACTTCCCATAACCACTGCAAACACCGTAACTATACCCGCGATGCCTGACATTGTAAGCGCACTTTGCTGCGACATAAAACGAGGAATAAGTGCAATACCGATGGCATAACCAATCAGCATACACGCCATGGTATATGAGGTCATCACTGAGTAATCAGCAATACCAATTTGCAGCGCATAAGAGCCAATGGTATCTGCTGAAATAACTTCAACTGCAACATATAGCGCAATTGCCACTACCCCCAACACTAAGTGAGGATGTTGTAATGCTTCTTTTATTTCACCTTTACTATTACCTTCAGACTCTTCAAACACTAAATCTGGCAGTGGCACAAGTTTGGCAAAGGCTGCAAATAAGAAAATCAATCCTGCAATCAGCACATAAGGCATTACTAAGCTATCTGCCATGATATCTTTTTGCTGTTGCGAAAGTTGGCCGCTACCATCAACCACGCCAGTAACAACTACCGCAGCAAAAATAACAGGAACAATAACCCCAGCAAATTTATTCAATAAACCTACAATACAAACCCTTACCGCAGCTGATTTTTCAGGGCCAATTTTAACTACATACGGATTTACCGCTGTTTGCAGGATTGTTTGGCCAACACCTATCATTAGCTGTGCGAATAAAAATATTTCAATCATCTGCATTTTAGCGGCAGGAATATACATCAAGGCAGAAGCGGCCATCACAGCACAACCAATTGCCATACCATTTTTATAGCCCACTCGCTTGATCAACATCGCTGAAGGAATGCCTGCAACTGTAACCGCGATGTAAAATGAAGAAATAATAAACGATGCTTGCAGTGGTGATAACACCAGCATTTGTTGTAAAAATGGCGTAATGGCACCATTTAGCCAAGTTATACACCCTAAAATAAAAAACATTGACCCTGCCAATGTCATCGGTAGCCAAATACTATGTTTAGTATTTGCTTCACATTCGACGGTTGCTTCCATAATTTTATCTCAACAGTTTATTTTAATTAATTATTTTAGTATTTGTGCGAAAATTCTTTAACGGTACAGCAATACTAAAACCATTTTTATTACATAAAATTAATCATACACCAACAAAAATGACAGCGCTATCATTTAAATTTAAATGTGAAAAAGCCGTACGCTTACCTTTCGCACGGCTTTATAGATTGAGTGTATTGATTAATCAACTTTGAGTGCACGCCCCTTGCGCAAACCATTAACTGATATAGCGCGCACTTGTTGCACCAAGGCAGGTTTATTCGCTGCATTATACAAAAGCCAATTACCTACACTATTTTGATACTCAATAGTAAGCCCTGGATACGGCACAAATGCGTCTACACCATTATTAGTAACTCGTGCCGCGACACTTGGTAGGCGGTAAAAACGGCCAACGTGTTCCAACTTCGCTAACTCTTTAAACCCCACCAGTGCAGCAAAACGTTGCCAATCAGCCTCTTTTTGTTGCTGTAAATCAACATTAAAATAATCGCTATGTTGATCATATTTAGTACCCTGTTTATTATATTCGAGTTCCCACGGTGCTTTATGCCAAGCACGTTCTGCCAATGCTAATAATCTTGGGTAGAGCATATATTCTGCTTGCTGATCACTGCGAATTAGCTCTGACCACAAATGCCCTTGCAAACCTATAAAAGGCTTTGTGCGTATCGTTTTACAATCATCAGCACTGTAATGATGATTTCTTACCGAGCGCCAAATTTCAGCATGTGCAGGTAAGTTGTCTGGCATAAATGAGAACACTTTTTGACTATCAATAGCGCGGCTCGCCCAATGATTTCCGGGCTCCTGTGGGTGTGACTGATAAGGAAAATCAAAGTAAGTAACATCCGGGCTTGATAGCACTACATCCCAACCTTGATTAGCATGACGATGAGCAACTTCGTGGCCACTTTCACTAAGTGTTGCCCAAGCATTTGATTGCACATTGTTAGGCATATTGGCAAGTTCCACATCACTCATACCATCACTCCAGCCAGCTACTTTTAAACCTTTACTAGCAACCAGAGCGCTTATTTTTTCAATAAAGTAACCATTAAATGAGTGCAAGGTAGGTTGTTGTGCTTGTAATGCTTTACAGCTGGGCGAATCAAGCCAAGCACCAGCGGTTTCATCTGCGCCAATATGGTAAGTCTTAAACGGCACACCTGCTTTAATATGTAATGTGTTAACTTCATTAAGGACTTTATCAATAAATTGGTACGTTGAATCTAAACACACATTCAAGGTGTTATCGTTATAGTGTTGTATTGAACTATATCGTGTTTTATCTTCAGGCTCTCTCAGCCTATACTTGGCCGCTGCTACGTTTTTTCCTAGTGCAGTCAAACGATTAAAGCGCGCCTCCATGGCAACAATCGCTGCTCGTGAGTGACCAGGCATATCAAAAGATGGGATCACTTCAATAAAATGCGCTTGTGCATACTTCAGTATTTCAATGTAATCAGCTTGGCTATAGTAGCCATTTACCGCCGAGGAACTATCCAGCCCCGCGCCTAGCTGCGGCAATAAGCATTGTTGCTCGGTTAAGTCTAAACAACGCTTAGCCCCTACATCGGTCAGCTCTGGCAAATCATTAATCGCTAATCGCCAACCTTCGTCATCGGCTAAATGTAGGTGTAGTTTATTGAGTTTATACGCTGCCATTTGCTCTATGGTATTTAAAATAAATGCTTTAGAGCGAAAGTTTCGCGCTACATCAATATGCATGCCTCTAAATGAGTAACGAGGTGCATCTGTTATGCTTAGCGCAGGAATTGTTAGATCATCAACACTAATGAGCCCTGCAAGGCTTTGCAATGCGTAAAACGCCCCGCTGTCAGTATTCGCTTTAATGGTAATTTTTTGATCTTTTATCTGTAATTCGTAGGCTTCACTGTGCGGGGAGCTTAAACCTAAGCTGATAGAGGTCGTAATTCCTAACTCATTTTGCTTTACTCCCAATTGCGCTAAGCGCCCAAACGCCGCACTGAGTTTTAGTTGCTGCTCATCAAGCCCGATGACGTTAATGCCTTGGCTTAAGTTAACTCCATCACCACTGAGTTTTTGCAAGGACATAGGCTTAGGGATCAGACTAAGCGGCGCCTGTGGTAATGTTGGCCGAGATTCATTTTCGTATAAATACGCTGCGCCCATCCACGGCGTAGCATCCTCTTTACTGAGCTGTAATTGATCGAGTGTTAAAAACTCAGCCAAATAAGGTTGTAACTCTAACTGAGTTTGTGGATCTATACTGGTTTTGGTACTGCTGATCACACGACTCGTAAGCCCTTTACTGGCTAATAAGTAATTAGGCATAAATTCAGAACGAGTAATTTGCGAATCTTGTGTATAAAACTCAATACTGATGGGTTGATCTGCTGTGAAACCAGAAAATACAGCGGTTGGTTTTAGCTGGTGTAAATCACCATTGATATGAGTAATACTAAATTGGCTCGAATCAGTGTGATAAATTGGCATTAACTGACTGAAATAAATCGACCACTGATTGCTGTTAATTTCAACGGGTGTACTAAAGGTTAACCGCGATAAATAACAGCTAGCATAAGGCTCTGGGCACTTTTCGGGCTTTGCCGATATCAGTTCATACTGAACTGATAACTGCTGTGCAAATGTATCAAGCGTGTCTTGGCTCAGTGATGTAGCCATAGCAGTCGTAGAGCTAAGGCTACCAATAAGCAGTAAAAAGCTACGCATAATTAGCTCCTAATTGTTGTTTATAATTGATTTCATTAACAAATAAAGCATAACCGCCTAGTAATGGTGCATCATCACCAAGTGTGCTGACGCGAATATCTAAAGCGTGAAAAATAATTGGGTTAACTAACTTAGCTAACTGGCCTCGCAAACTCGGTAAGAAGTAAGCTGACGCTTTTGCAACAGAGCCCCCTAAGGTAATAACATCTGGATCAAAGGCTAAAATCACTTGGTTTATTGCATGCGCTAAGTGTTTACCAAACTCTGAAAACTGTGCTTGCGCGTCTACATCATTGGCAAGAGCACGCTCATAAAGCAGCTTTCCCGTTGTGCCTTGCTCAATAAAAAACTGCCCAGAGGTATAGTTTTCAATGATCCCGTTTCGATAAGCAAAACTGCCAAATTCACCCGCTGCAGAGTGCTTCCCTGTATAAAGTTGACCGTTTAGTACCACCCCTGCCCCCAACCCTGTGCCCAAACAAATGCCAATTAAATTTGTATCGGCATTAAAGCGCCCTTGGCTGAATTCCCCCATCGCAAAGCAGTTGGCGTCGTTATGAACCAGTACCGGCAAGTTAAAATACTCACTAAGTAGTGGCTTGAGTTGCACGTTTTTCCAATCTGGAATATTAACGGTTTCGATCACCTCCCCAGTTTCCATCAATACCATACTGGGGACGCCGATAACGATGCCCTGACAACTACTATCAATAACTTGCTCAATAATTTTGCACAAAAATTCGTTCATTTGTGCTTTGCTTGCATTACTATCAACATCAAAATAACGTTTTTCAATTACACCAACAGCCGTGACTTTTGCTACCAATGCTTTTGTGCCGCCCAAGTCGACACAGAGTAAAGTTTGTGACATTACAGCCCCTGTCTATTTTAATGTATATGTGGTTGAATTTTTTTGTTGCTTGATACTTTTCGAGCAAACTTAAAGGTATGATTTTTCACAAGTGGTGCAGCCCAAATACCAACACTAAAGATATAGCCAAGGGGTAACAGCAAAATCAGTAATGAGAGCTGTAAACTACCACTGAGTTCACTAAGCCCGCCAACAATTGGGGAGGCAAATGCGCCACCAACGATACCTGTACATAAAATGCCTGATACAGCACCATGATTTTGCGACACTGAGTTTAATGCCAATGAAAAAATCACTGACCACATAATTGATAAAAAGAAGCCAACACACGGGAAAGCTAACAGTGCAATTGATGTACTACCAAATAATCCACACAGTAAACTTAACCCTGCGCCTATGCTAAAGCCCAGCAATACCGTTTTTGCATCGAATAACTTAAGTAACACAATGCCTAATAAGCAGCCTAAAGTCAGTGCTAACCAAAACTGGCTAACCACCTGTGCACCTTGCACTGAGGGATCAATTTGATGATAACGTTGTAAAAATACCGATATAGAATTTGCAACCCCTTGCTCTAGTGCAACATAGGCGACAATCGCAAAGAAAAACTTAAGTACTGTGCTATCGGTTAATAAAGCAATACTTTGCTTAATAGAGACCGGCTTGTTGATAGCTGTATTTTCAAGCCTCTTTATCGGTGCAATGGCCACTGTGATTAACATGATTAGACAAATCACGGCAAAAATCACATACATACTCAACCAACTCATATTCGTTGGCACTAAGTGCATTAATTGGCTGGAAAATGATGAGCTAGACTGAGTTATCGCGCTGTAAACTAACGGTGAAAGTGCCGCAGCTGCGCCAAACATCAACTGAGCAGCAACCGAAAATACCGCAAAATGTTTAGATCCGCCACCCGCTCTCAATAATGGATTAATCGCGACCTGCAAAAATGCCATTGCAGTGCCAATTAAAAAAAGTGCCGCCATCGCGACCAAAAATACCGGTAACCACACAAACAATACACAGCCTATAAAGGCGATTGTGAACGCGATTAACATGACTTTTCTCTCGCCTATGCGCTGTACTAATAATCCCGCAGGAATAGACATCACGCCATAAGCTATAAAAAAGGCAAACGGAAATAATCCTGCTAAAGTTAAACCAATTTTATAGCTATCAATAAGTGCCGGAAAAATCGGCGCTAATAAGTTTGTTATAAACGAAATAACAAAAAAGGTGCACAGTACCAGTGCAACGATAAAATAATGTGGCTTCATTGTTGTTCTACCTAAAATTATAAGCACAGTGGTGATCTCAAATGGTTTGTGGGCATACAAACAAAATGATTCAAAGGGGTGTGATCACCACTCTAAATGGAGTATTTAGTCTGCACCTTGAATAATTTTTATGCGGCACTTATCTATGAAGTTATGATACTTTTCAACTATCGTTAGGGAGTTGATGAATTATCAAGCTAATACTAAAGGCGGATACCTAACGCTTGACCACTCTGCTAAAAGCTGTTTTTATCTTCAAAATAATAATAATAAGGAGAGAAAAATGCGGGCTATGTGTGAGAAAGTCATTCCTAATACCAATTCATCATGGCGGTATTGTAAGTATACAATTGATTTTATTCCATTTAATTGGCATTACCATCCTGAGTTTGAAATTTGCTTAACACTTAACAGCCGCGGTGTTTGTCATATTGGTGACTATATAGCACCTTATGCAGAATTAGATTTAGTAATTTTAGGACCTGACTTACCGCATACTTGGCAATCATCCGCTAATCACGATGACAGCCCTCAAGTTGTACATGTAGCGCAAATACCAAAGAAATGGCTCCAACAACAAGTAGCAAGTCACCCTGAATTTGCAGTCTTAGAACCAATGCTTATTACCGCATTTAGAGGTTTAAAGTTTTCCTTATCCACTGCAGTTAAAGCGAAAGCTATTTTTGAGCAGATTGAGCAAGCAGAGCCGCTTGAACAGTATTTGGGGTTGTTTAAACTATTGTACTTATTAAGCAAAGACAGTGAAGCACGCACACTATCGAGCTCAACATTTAACTATTTAGATAAGAGTGACCCAGCACGAGATAAATTTGAGAAGGTGGTTGAATATATTTACCAGCATTACACTGAATCGCTCAGCGCTGAACAGCTCGCTACGATGGCACATATGAGCACTAACCATTTTCATCGCTTTTTTAAAAAGCGCATGGAACGCACATTAACTGAATTTATTAATCAGTTGAGGATCGGCAAAGCCTGTAAAGAATTGATCAACACTAATCGCGCTATTACCGCCATTAGTGATCAGTGTGGATTTAAGAACATTTCTAACTTTAATCGGCGCTTTCTCGCTCTAAAAGGTTCAACTCCTTCGCAATTTAGAAAACGCCTACGGCAAAAATCTCTTGTATAAACAGCTAGTTTTACTATTTCCCTAGCGCTTGTTTTGCAAACAGCTGCTTAATTGGGGCAACATTATCAACCATAGTTAAACCTACGCCACGGACGAATTTTTTAAGTGGGTTAGTACCTGCAAACAGCTCTTTTAAGCCTTGCATCATGGCTATGTGTTTTTGTGCATCTAGTTTACGGGTACGTTCGTAATCTCGCAATAACCGCTCATTGGCAAACTCGCCTTGTTGCGAGCTTAACAACTCAATTAAATAGGCGGCATCTTTAAGGCCTAAGTTCATGCCTAACCCTGCCAAAGGGTGAATGGTGTGTGCCGCATCGCCTATTAACACCACTTTGCCCTCTACCCATTTTTGTGCGTAACGCATTTTAAGCGGGAATGCTGCACGTTCACTTTGTACTTCGCATAAGCCACATTGGCCATCAAGGGCCGCCATAACCGCTTTATTAAAATCTGCATTGTCCATTGCCAATAACTGCTGACAATGCTCAGGACTCGTTGACCACACAATTGAGTGAGTGTTGCTATCAGGCAATGGTAAAAATGCTAATGGCCCGCTAGGTAGAAACACTTGGCGAGCGGTGTAGTTATGGGGCTCTGCTGTTTTTACCGTTGCGACAATGGCGTTATGATCATAGTCTTTAAAAGTGATTGGCAAGTTAAACTGTTTGCGAATTGCTGAATTTGCACCATCGGCCGCCACCAGCAATTTGGCAATAACAGGTTCGCCAGAGTCAAGTGTTATAAATACGTCACTATCGCTTTGGTGAATTTGTTGATAGCGTGTAGCAAACATCAGTGTTGCGTGACTATAGTTTTCGAGCTCTTTGATCAACGCATAACGAATAATATCGTTTTCAACAATATGACCTAACTGAGGTAAATCTAATTCAGCACTGTTAAACGCTATTTTTCCAAAACTGTCTTGATCACGTACATCCATATGCGTGTACGCACATGCTCGCTGAGCGATAATTTCAGGCCACACATTGAGTGATTCAAGTAACGCTTGGCTAGCTAAGCTTAATGCACTCACTCGCAGAGCATAATCAGCCTCAGGTAACATTTGCTTTGCTGCTGCATCAATAACCACCACGCTGATATTTGCTTTAGCCAATCCTAGCGCGAGAGTTAAGCCAACGCAGCCGCCACCCACAACACATACTTGCGCTTGTTTCATAGTCGTTTACCTTGTTTAACTTGCCCCATTAATTGCTTGGCCAGTGGGGTTTTTAATGAAGAACATAAATCCATTGAGAATAAACCGCAACTACGCCCTAAAGCGAGTAATCGCGAGCTATTTGAAAATAATCGAACTAGCCCATCGGTCAAGGTCATAACTGTACTTATATCTTGACTGCGTTGTTTGGCGTATTCGCGGGTAAACGCATAACTACCCAATGGCTGTTTGCTTTTAACAAGTTCACACAATGCTTGTACATCGCGCAGGCCTAAGTTAAACCCTTGCCCTGCAATAGGGTGAATTGCATGCCCGGCATTACCGATCAACACAGTGCGATGCGCGGTTAACGACTCGGCGCGACCATATACTAACGGGTAGCTTGCTCGCATACCGACTTTAGTGAATTGCCCAGCTCGATAACCAAATGCCGTGTGTAGTGCTGTTAAAAACGCGTCGTCATCGAGTGACATATGCATACTCACTTGCTGCGGCTGCATACACCACACCAATGAGTAACGATTCTTGCTCATTGGCAACAGTGCCATTGGCCCCTGCTCCGTAAATCGCTCAAAAGCATGGTGGTGATGACCATCTGCAACTTCAATATTGGCAATGACTGCCCCTTGTGAATAAGCTTCGGTCGTAAAATTAAGGTTGGCTAATTGCCGTGTTGACGATTGTGCACCATCGGCAATTACCACCAACGCGGCTTGAATTTGCTGCCCAGAGTTTAGAGTTATAGCGGCATAGTCTTGCTGGTAACTTAAACTTGCCACACTGTCGGGGCAAAAAAGCTCCGCCTTGGAGTGCGTTAGTAACTGGTGTAAAGAGCGGCCAAATGGATTAACCTCAACCACATAACCTAATGCCGATTGGTTAAATTCTTGGCAATCAATATGGGTTTTACCAAAATGGCCACGATCTGAAACCGTCACGTTCTTTATCGCAGTCGAGAAACTCGCTGTTGGGTTGAATAGATTAAGCTGTCGTAAAAATTGCACTGACTGCTGAGCAAGTGCAATACTGCGATCATCAAAACTGGGGTGGTGCTCAGCAGCAGGGTTATTCGCTTCAATAACCGCAATGCTCAGCGCTGGTGCTAATTTCGCTAAACTCAAGGCACAGCTCGCGCCAGCTAGACCACCACCAATAATGACTACATCAAACTGCTTTGCCACGTTTGCTCCTAGCCCTTGGCCATGTTCATAACGGCCTCTATCTCACTAATGCTTTTTGGCACACTAACAGTTAAATTCTCGTGGCCTTGCTCAGTCACTAATAGGTTATCCTCAATACGAATACCAATACCTTTATATTGCTCTGGCGCTTTGGCATCAAGGCTAATGTACAGCCCAGGCTCAATTGTCAGCACCATGCCAGGTGCAAATGGGCGCTCTTTTTCATCTTGTTTGTAGTCACCAACATCATGCACATCAAGGCCAAGCCAATGACCCAAGCCATGCATATAAAATGCTTTACAGGCTTGGTTATCAAGTAGCTCTTGTAATTCACCTTGTAAAATCCCTAAGTCCAGTAAGCCTTGAGTTAATACCGTCATCGCTAATTGGTTCGCCTTAGATAAGCTGCCACCGGGTTTAACTTCAGTAAATGCCGCTTCTTGCGCCGCTAAAACAATGTTATAAAGCTGCGCTTGAGGTTCACTAAACTTGCCATTAACTGGGAAGGTACGGGTAATATCAGCCGCGTAACCTTGTAGTTCAGCCCCTGAGTCAATCAATACTAAGTCACCCTCAGTGAGCACATCGCTGTTAGCGGTGTAATGCAATATATTGGCGTTATCGCCGCTACCAACAATAGTACCGTAAGCTGGATGACGAGCACCGTGCATTGCATAATGGTGATGAAGCTCTGCTTCTAATTGATATTCAGTAGCGCCAGCTTGAGCAAATTGCATCGCGCGAATATGGCCTTGCGCACTGATCTCGCATGCTTTGCGCATAATTGCTACTTCAGCTGCTGATTTAAACAAGCGCATTTCATGCACTAAGCCACGAATATCTTTAATGGTGTGCGGTGCTTTGTAGCCTTTTTTAGGCGCGCCACGCAGGGTATTTAATAACCCCCACACTTTGTCATCAAACTGCGGATAAGTGCCTTGTGCATAAAATAAAATCTGCTGGCCGTTCACCAAATTCAATAATTGTTCATCTAGCTCACTCAGTGCACAGGTTTGGTCGAATAAATACTCTGTTTTTGCTTTTTCAAAGCCAATACGGCGACCATGCCAAATTTCAGCCAATTTATCTTTATTCAAACAAAACAGTGTACTGGGTGTTTCACTGCTTGGACAAAGAACCAATACAGCATCAGGTTCATTAAAACCCGTTAGATAATAAAAATCACTGTCTTGGCGAAATGCATACTCGGTATCACGGCTACGAGTCACTTCACTCGCACCAGCAATGATAGCCACGCTATTTGGATCCATCATCGCTAATAAACGTTCGCGGCGTGCTTTAAACTCTGCTTTATCAATACTCACTGTCGGCATACTCAACTCTGTTTTAGCAATTTAATGGAGTGTTTTTTTAGTGCTTTTTGCTGCTTGCTCTTGACCTAACTCTGCAAAACATAACAACGCCGAAACACGCACATATTCAACCACTTCATGCAGAGCTTGGCTGTCTTCTTCAGTTTCATCAAACATAGTGTCTAAGCGGGTAATTTCGCTAAAGTCGCTGATCACTTCTTTGACATCAGCCGACAGTGTGCCGTAATCTTTTTGTTTTAAACCAAAACCAAGCATAAATCCAGCCACCCACGAAACTAAGCCATTGGCTTGATCAATTAAGGTTTCATCATCGCTTGGTAAAAATAAATCAAATTGAAATTCTTCGTCGTTAAAACTGGCCACTACCTGCTTATAAATCACTGCAAAAAATTCTTTTAGGTCGTGGCTAAATGATTGGCCATCATTAAATACATCGCTTAATAGTCCGAGGTACTCTTTGGCTTCAATATTCAAACCACAGGCGAGTAAGCCACTGATCACACCATGGGCTTCTGCAGGAGTGACAAAAATTTCGTTTTTCTCAAGTAATAATTGAGCTTGTTGGTAATCTGGTAATTCGTTCATGCTGGCATCTTTCGCTTGGCTAATTAAGTTAATGCTACCACTCGATAAATAGCAACTCCAATGAAAAGTATGATTGAGGTCAAAAAGCAATCCAAAAAGTAAATGCGCCGTTACCAGCGTCGAAAAACTACGCAAACAGTATAAGTTTTTTCAATTTGGGGTGTAAGGAATGGATTATGTCTTATATACTGAAGTTGTTCCCTAGGGTGTTGGAGCTTGGTTAAGTCCCTGAGCCGATAAATTTTATGTTAGGGTTTCTGTTCGTCTACTATTGTGCAAGCTCGGCATGTACCGAGAAGCCTACGGTAAACCGCAGATCCCCGCCCTGAAACCTTATGGTTTCAGGACTGACACCGAGTGCCGCATACTTGGGGAACACCTTCCTACCCTTTTAGATTATTCCTTTTTGTGCTTTATCCCGTTTAAAATAATGTGGCGCAAATGTGTTTAACAATGTAGCAAGCACTATCAACCCAGTCCCTGATATTTGCATCACACTCATTGACGTATCGAAAAACATGAATTGAAACACCATCGCAAAAATTAAATTTGTGTAGATCAACGGCGCCAGCTCTGAATTAGAATCAACTAAACGATACGCCTTAGAACGAAAGAACTGCGTGGATGCTGTCGACAACCCCAAAAATACCAATAAAAGTGGGATCCCTTGTTCAAAACTAACCAGCAACTCTAAGCTATGTTGATATTCATACTGACTTGTAAACATCAGCATCACGGGTAATACCAATAAACTCGCAATTGCAAAACACCAGCCATTGATCACCAACACGGGTAAGTCAATCTTACTGGCTTTAAATAATGCCACTTGCGAACAGCCATTAAAAAACCCCGCAGCTAAACCAATTAATAATTCCCAACGCCACGTTATCCCTTGCGCGGTTAAATTTTGCATCGCGACACCAATGATCATCAACATTAAAGTCGGCATGACCAGCCAGCTAATTTTGGTTTTATAAAAAAACCGCTCTAATAACGGAATAAATAGCGGTCCTGTACTAAATAACACCACCGCTTCAATTAACGTCAAATGACTTAATGCCAGCATAAAACAACTTTGACAGCTGGCAATAAAAATAGCCCGTAGGGTAAATGCTCGCACCGCCGCTTTATCAGGCACAACCCAGTGACTGCATGCAGCGAAAATTAGCATTACTAAGGCAGGTAACAGTAAGCGTAGCATCACTAAAATAGCGTCACTAAAATGAACCGTTAAAAACTTTGACAACAAACCGTTCAACGCTAAAGTAAATGTGGACAACAGCATAAACATACTAGGCCGTAATATAGCAACCATAACACCCCCACCCTCAACCAAAAAATGCATTTTACATTGAGAATAATAAGCTTAAGATAAATATGGTCGCTAAAGTAGCGTGGAAGCAGAAAATTAAAAAGCGAGTAATAGTGTACAAACCTGTAAGTAAAACTTAATAAAGAGAAAGTATGGCTCATTCGATCCCATTAAAATCATTACACAGCTTTGTTGCCGTGGCGCAAACTGGCAGTATGGTGCTTGCCGCACAGCAACTACATATAAGTCATTCAGCGGTAAGCCAAGCAATAAAGTCACTTGAGTCACAACTCAATACACCGTTATTTAACCGAGTGGGTCGTCGTGTTGAATTAAACAATACAGGTAGGCGTTATTATCAGCGAGTACAGCCTGCTTTGCGCGAAATTATCGCCGCCAGTGATGAAGTTTCCAAAGCACAAGCCGATAATCATTTAACATTAAACATGGTTAATTCTATGGCGCTACATTGGTGGATACCCCGCGTTGCAGAGCTACAGGCCTATGCACCCGAGCTGGATGTGCGCTTATCTAATTTAGTTGGTGAGTTTAACCTAGATCATCAAGGGGTCGATGTTGCATTAATTCACGGTAATGCCAATGACTGGAGTAACTACGCGTGTGAAAAGTTAGGTGATGATGAACTCATTTTGGTATGCAGCCCACAGCTACTCGATACAACGCAATGCCTAAAAACCATACTGAGTAAGTACCCTGCTATTTTTGTTCAAAACCCGCGTCGGCATACCGATTGGCAAGTTTGGTGTGACGCCCAAAAACTCCCTTTACCACAGCAGCATAAAAACTTAACCTTCAATATATCAGTGCAAGCAACACAAGCGGCTATGCGCCAGTTAGGTATACTGGTTACCCATAAACAGTTTGTAAAAGATGATATTAAACATGGCATGCTGGTGCAAATAGGTGAACCTATTCTAAATCCTCATCAACAATTTCATTTTGCAAGCACAAAAGAAAAAGCAGAAAACACGAAGATACTGCAGCTCAAACAATGGCTTAAACTGCAATTTAATGATGGATAAAAATAGCAACTGAGACCAATTTAACCTTTGACTTTGAATGCACCAAGCACAATACACACTGCCCCGCCAACCATCGCGGCCCAAGCTTCAAGTGGTGTTTCGCCATTGAGAGTACGAGTTATTTGCGCACTCGCTGAGTCATAAATGTCATACCCCCAAAAAGCTAATGCAACACCAATACAGATCAGCGCAATACCAATTACTTTTTTCATTAGAATTCCTTTAAAACTCAGTGGTAAGAATATCTAAAAATACGCTATGGTATTGATTAAAGCAAAATTAAAGTAGTGATCTGAGCAACAAACTCTATACAAACATTAATAGAGTTCACTCTTAATACTCTTTCAGCCTCCCAATTAGTTGACTCACTTTCAATAATTAAACAGCATAAACATTCCCTGCATACAATATAAATACAGTTAAAACACAATGTTACAGTATAACAAAACATTGGTGTTGAATATTTTTCATCTTAGTTTTACCATCCCTATATCAGCAACAAGCCACTCTATTTGTACCTTATATTTATAAGCCTGCCCTATTTTTAATTGCACATATTAAAATAAAAAATCGGCACCTTTAATTGCTGCAAAATTTACGCATTGCTTATATAACAACCATTTGTATAATCGCCGCCCTAGGAAGCTAAACACTATTAAAAAGGACCCCTTATGAATGCTTATCTAAAGAAAACCGTTGCAACTATCTCTCTTGCGGCATCACTTGCTTTAACTGGCTGTGTATCAACAGAACTTAAAACAAACAACAAATATGAACTACCTGTAGAGTTTACAACCACAAACCCTGCAATGATTTTTCCGGTTTCACTGCATGGTGTACCAGGAAATGATACTGAAGTAGGTTTAGCAATCACAGCCGGTGTTGCTGGTAAATACGGCGCATCAGTTATTTCTGCGCAACAACTTTATAGTGTGGTGGGTAACCTTTCATGGACACTAGGTGAAAGTATCCGCCGTGGTGCGAATAAAGGTGATTACCAAATTAACTATTACGGTGAACAAATCGCAACTGATTTACAATACTCAATGGATAAGTTAACCAAAGCACTAAAAAGCTCAGGTGCAATCAAAGATAAAGACTTTTCTTTTGAAAACGTTATTGTACTTCACGTAGATAGCACGGGCGGTATTCCAGTACCAGGTGTAAGACGCGTTACAGCATTTGGCGGAATCATCAATGTGAAAAACTTAGAAGTTATTTCTTACATTGAAAAAGATCTGGTTTTAGGTAATGACCAAGATGCTATTTTGGCGCAAATGCCACTCGAGATGAATGCCATTGTTGAAGAACTGACTGGCAAGAAGTAATACTCAATGCCTTGTACGTAACCCCGTGCAAGGCATTAATGAATTGAAATTAAAAGAATAAATCCACAAGCAAAAAACTCCCCACAATATAAATCAAATTTATAGCAGCCCTTGCAAGCCAAGGAAGTTGGGGGAAACTGAGTTTAAATTGCAGGCTTACCAGCGCACATCCACCCATTAAGATAAACCACGGCGTAAAGAAGTAAATAAACCGCCACTTAATAAGCATTACAGCCAAGTCATGCAGTGCTCCACTAACAGCAAACGTCACTAATACCGCACACCAATTAGGTAAAAAATCGGCTATTGGTTTCATCACGAAGCGCGATAAATAGTAGCTCCAAATTGGGTTCCAATAACGCCAAAAGACATAAAACGAAGGGGCCCCCAGCGAGCGCTCGAGCATATTACGCATTGAACCTGAGGCTCCCAGCGCCACACCTGTTCGTTTCTTAACATATTGCGACAACGAAATAGCGATACTCATTTTATGAGGCTTATTGAATAAAATAGCCAATCACTTGCCACTGCTCAGCTGATTTTTTTAGCGTCACCGTTTCAATAGAGTCCGCTTTATTTTCAAAATCAGTTTGAAACTCTAAAATGACATACTCACCATCAGGTAATTGTGGGATAGCAGTTAGCTCTTGACGACTGATACCTTGGCGGGATTGAACTTTACCAAGCGGAGCACGCACTTCCTCTAACTTAGATACCCAAAGCGCCTTAGGTACGTTTTCTTGAAAAAACACCCCCGCCTGTTGCCAACTATTTGCGTATTTTCCACTATCAACCACTTCTAACCAACTCGTAGCTGGAGCGATTTCTGTTGCAACATCAACAACCTTTAGCGTCTGTGCCCAAGTGAGTGTGCTTATAAATAAACATAGAACAACAATTATATTCTTCATTTCAAACTCCTTGTTTATGCAATCAATAAGTATTTAACTTACCTTTTTTTGAACCATAAATCACGACTTTATAGTTAAACTTACTTTCACATTTTACTTTTTACTTTACTGGTCGCGATACTGGTTGCTGGGTTGTCTGGCCAAAAGTGCTTGGGATATCGGCCCTTCATTTCTTTTTGCACATCGCGATAACTAGTTTGCCAAAAGCCAGCAAGATCTTGCGTAAGCTGTAATGGTCGTCTTGCTGGCGATAACAGCTCCATTAATAACGGTAATTTACCTTGCGCTAAAATTGGTGTGCTGGTCATGCCGTATACTTCTTGCATGCGCACACTGAGTTTTGCAGGGCCATCGAGTTGATATTCAATACGAATATTTGAGCCACTAGGCACTGTTAATCTAAGTGGTAATAACGCTTTTAAAGCTGATTGTTGCTGCCAGTCAAAGACATTTTGTAGTGCCTCGCAGTAATTAAACTTTTTAAGCTGATCAAGCGTTTTAATATCTTGTAGGTATGCCACAAGCCAGCTATCGGCACTGTCAATGAGTGACTGCTCAGTAATGGCTGGGAACTGCTCAGGCAATAATTTACTGGCTAAGCACATACGAATAAGTAACTGCTCACTCTCGCTTTGTTCATTGAAAATACTAAAACTATGCTTTTTAAATATGTTAAGCCATGCTTTGGCTCGTTCACTTTTATCAAGCTTTTGCTGACTCGGCTGACTGCTAAGAGTAATAGCCCCTAACTTTATTTCATCTTGGTGAATGAAACGCCCGGCTTTTTCGTCGAATTCGCAACGGGTTTGCTGGTAAAACAAATGCCCAAGTTCGCTTTCAATTTCAGCTGGTGTAAATGCAACACCCGCAAACACCCGGCCGCCTTTGTGCCCACCCATACTGGCAATAGCGAGATAATCATCGTTATGCCAAAACTCTTCACTAAGCTCAGCGCCAGCACCATTGACAAGTAAATAACCATTACCTCGTTTTTTCGCGAGCCTATCAGGGAATGCAAACGCGACCAGCAACGCTAAGTATTTGGTTTTTAGCTCTGCTACGGGGCTGAGTTTTAAGCGCTTTAACCAATAATTAAGTTGTTGTTTAAATATGGGATGTGGCCGAGCATGTTGGCTATGTAGCGCTAGATTCAGATCAGCTGCATGGCTAATGCGGCTTTCCAATAACGCCACTAAATACGCTGCTAAACTATACACCCCCGGCATGCTCGACTCTAATTGCTGCGCCTTAATAAGCATATGCGCTAAGCGAATGTCAGTACCAAAACCGAGCATCTGTGTACCAAGGGCAGTGAGCTTTTCTTTACCGTCGAGAGCTTCTAACATTTGGAGTAGTTTAGTTGCTTGCTGAACTTGTTGTTGTGCAGGTGGATCTAACAAGCGCAAATCACTTAGCTCAGCGCCCCAACACTTTGCCTCTAATAATAATTGGCTTATATCAGTGCTGACTATTTCTGGCGCATCATGACTATTACGTCGCTCAAAAGTTTGCACAGAGCCAAGCCGATATACTACTCCGGGCTCTACACGCCCAGCACGACCAGCCCTTTGTATTGCTGATGAACGAGAAATACTTTGCGTTATCAACTCAGTTACACCTGTTTTTAAATTAAAACTGGCAGTACGACGTTTGCCACTGTCAACTACAACTCGAATACCTTCAATGGTTAAACTTGTTTCAGCCACATTGGTAGTCAATACGATTTTTCGCTGCCCACTTTTTGCCGGTGCAATAGCAGCTTGCTGAGTCGCCTTATCTTGCTCACCGAATAAGGTGAACACCTGACAGTCTGTAGGTAATTCTATGAGAGCTTGCTGTACACGATTTATTTCTCGCTGACCGGGTAAAAATACCAGTACACTCCCCACTTGTTCATTGACCGCCTGAGTGATTATTGCAGGTATTTGATCGAGCCAACGGCTTTCATCTTTTAATGGAATATACACTTCATCAATAGGAAAACTACGCCCACTTGACTCAATAATCAGGCAGTCAAAAAACTGCTGATAACGCTGCCCGTCAAGAGTTGCTGACATCAATAGAATAGTTAAATCATCACGTAGTGCAGCCTGTGATTCCAGCGCAAAAGCTAATGCAGTATCAGCGGCGAGTGAGCGCTCATGGAACTCATCAAAAATAAGTAAATCAACGTCAGTCAATTCAGGGTCGTTTTGTAGCATTCGCGTCAACATGCCTTCGGTGACAATTTCAAGGCGAGTATTAGCGCTGACTTTAGTTTCTTGTTTGATCCGTAAGCCAACACTTTGGCCAACATTTTCATTCTGGCAACTAGCTAAATAGTTGGCGATATTTCGTGCAGCAAGACGCCGTGGTTCAAGCATTACAATGCGTTGGAAATGCCCGTCACGCATTAGCTGCAATGGCAACCACGTTGACTTACCCGCTCCTGGCGGCGCTTGTAATAATGTCATCGGCTGAGTTTTTAGTTGGGAAACTAGCTGTGTATAAATATCTTCAACGGGTAGCACACGTTTTACCATTAATAACCATTTTGCTGATTATACCCAAACCACCTCAAGATACGTTAAAATTTCAGCTTTGCGGTAATATTACTATAGCTTTGTAGTTCACCGGCTAACAGATATTTACGATAATGCTTAACTACATCATCACTTTGCCAATGTGTTTTTTCTGTTGAAGGGGCTATACCAACCCATGCATTGCGTTGATTTTCCTTCGCTAAATACAATGCTCCATCCGCCAGTTCGATCACTTGTTCCCAGTTAAATAACTCCGGCATCGCAGCTATAAAAGGATAACTGGCAAACCCGACTGAACAAGTACACTGCAACGACTCATCATGGTTTAAAGTAAATTGATGATCTGCAACCGCGTTACGCACGCGATTTAGTGTATGTGCGGCTTCATTAAAGGTGAGATTATCCATTACTAATAAAAACTCTTCCCCGCCCCAGCGGATCAATAAGTCGCTATCACGGCTGTGTTGTTGCAGTATTTTTGAAAACTGCTCTAACACCAGATCGCCCGCCCCATGGCCATGACTATCGTTAATTTGCTTGAAATGATCTATATCTACCACTGCAAAAACTAAGTTTTGCAATTGCGCAGGCGGGAGTAAATGATTTGCTCGTGCTAATTTTGCTAGTTGCTGATTAATCACACTAAAAAAGTAGTGGCGATTATGTAACCCCGTTAAGCTATCTGTATAACTCATTGTTTTTAAAAGTTCATTACTTTTAGCAAGTGCATGAGTACGCTCAGCAACTTGTTGTTTTAGCGTTACTAAATAGCGCTGATTTTGCCAGCGCCAATAGATAAATGCCAAGCCGCACATAATCAAAATACCGGCTAATAACCAACGTTGTTGCTGTAAATGGTGGTTCTCTATTGTTTGCTGTTGCTGTAATAAACGTTGCTCTTTTAACGCGTTATCTTTACTCAAAAGCAATAATTGTTGATTTTGCGAATCAAATTTAAAATGAGCCTCTAGTTGTAATACCTTATTATTGCGTCGCTGTAAGCTTAATGCATCTTTGCTCAGCGAATATCGATTCAAATAACGATACGCCAACTTAAATTCTTTTTGCTGGCGATAAGCACTTGCCACCAAAAACTGTAATTGTGCCTGTTCTTCTAAAAAACGCGTATTATAACTATTTGCAAGCTGTGATAACGCGGTATGAATGGCCAACTTGAAATTACCTGCTTGCAAATAGCAATTAGCCAACGCCAAATAATATTGTAAACGAACACGTTCTTGTGACTTACTGATCTGGGTAGGATCAACGTTAGCTAACATCGTCTGTGCAGCTTGATAATCGCCAAGTTTAAGGAGGATCTGCGCGTGGTTGACCGCAACCTCATACATGGTGTCACCAATATTTGCTGTCACACTTTGCGCTTTATTGCTCGCTGCTAATGCTTGATGATAACTCCCCATTGCCAAGTAGATCTTACTTTGCCAAAGGTACATTAGTGTGGTGTATTCTGAATTATCACTTTTATAATAATCAATAGCATGGTGTATATACTGCTGCGCTAAACGAAAACGCTCTAGCTCCATTTCTAAATGTGCTAAATGTAAATAAGCCCAAGCCGTGTACTTTTTATTTCCTGCCGATTGCGCTAATTCCAGAGCATAATTATTAAGCTTTACACCTTCTTCAAATGCCCCATAACGGCGCTTGACCATGGCTTCAAATAAGTAACTTTCAACCTCAATTTCCAACGCCTGTTGCGATACAGCTAATTGCCGCAATTGGTGAATGTAACTCATAACATGCAGCATGTTATCGGCATCAATATCGGCTTTAAACTTAGTGTAATAGTGCTCTAATTGCTGTTTATCTTGCGCTGTCGAATTTGCAAAAAGTTCACCACCATACATCAGAAGTACGAATAAAAATATGCTTTGAAAATTTATCATTGCTTAGTAACTATCATTTGCTGATTTACTACTTGCCAATCTTTAACCTGCTGATTGATAAACCCTGATTGCTGAAATGCCTTATTGATGATGCCGCGTTGTCGCAAAACTTTTAAACCTTTAACCAGTGCTTGAGCAACCTCTTTACCCTGCGGATGATTTTTACTAACAACAAAGTGCCGAGTATCAGGTAATACGACTTTTACGTTTTTAATTGGTGTAAATAAGTGCCCTTCATAGTTTAAATCCAAGTTCGCACCGACACTAAAATTAATCATCATTGCATCAACCACGTTCGCTTTAACCATAGCTAACATCTCCTCCCACGGACCAATATAGCTAATTGCACTCATCGGAGTGTTAATGAGCGCCCGCCAATCAACATGCCAACGCGGGTTGACCACCACAGTTAGCTTATTGAGTTGTGATAATTGTAATTGTTGCGCCTGCAAGTTATCAGCAGAGACATATAAGCCCGCTTCATATTGGCCAAACTCAATAACAGCATCACTCACATAAAGCGAGCCTCGGTAATTTAAGATGTCTTCATGCCACATACTGCGCGCCAGCATTAAACTAGTCCCATCAATTAAGGCATCAAACTCAGTATTCGCAGCCCAAGGTTGCGCCCGAAACTCAACAGGCCGAGTTTCACCTCCTAAATAAAGCGCTTGTTGCAGTAAAATCATTTCCACAATTTCAAGATGAGAACCATCCGTATTGGCTGTAAAGTCAGTAATACTGAGTACATCGCGACCATTTAAAAAAGCGCTATAACGCTCACTAAAATTTTCATTACTTAGGATATCAATAACCAATGCTGGCTTTGCAGCTACACTACTACTAAACAACATAAACAAATAAAAAACATACTTCATAGGAAAGCCCTGAAAATAAAAAGTCATTGCACCTACAGGCCACAGTGACTAATTATACAGCAACAACGCACAAACTGTTAACCTGCGTTAAATTATGTAATCGGCCATCTATTACAGTTGCCCGCATTTGCCACCGGTAGCAAATGCAGCTAGAATCGACTTAACACTAATTAATTTGGGTAGGACTAAATGAAAATTGCATTAATGAATGAATTCAGTCAAGCGGCTAAAAATCCAATCGTACTTGAGCAATTAAATAGCGTTGCACAGGCGCAAGGTCATCAAGTTTTTAATGTTGGAATGGATGGCGATAACGACCACAGGTTGACTTATATCCACCTTGGTATAATCGCCAGCTTATTATTAAATTCTAAAGCAGTAGACTTTGTTGTGACAGGTTGTGGTACAGGTCAAGGAGCGCTAATGGCGAGCAATGCATTTGCGGGTGTCAACTGTGGATACTGTATTGACCCATCTGATGCTTATCTATTTGCACAAATAAACAATGGTAATGCCCTTGCTTTACCATACGCCAAAGGGTTTGGTTGGGGTGCTGAGTTAAATATTAAATATATTTTTGAAAAAGCCTTTACCGGTGAAAAAGGCCAAGGTTACCCAGCTGAGCGTAAAGAGTCACAAGTGACTAATGCGGGGATCTTAAATCAATTAAAAACAGATGTCGCTAAAGATTACTTAAGTGCACTTGAAGCCATTGACCCTGAGCTGATCAAACAAGCTATTGGCGGTCCACGTTTTCAAGAGTGTTTTTTCGCACATTGCCAAGACGACGCAATTGCGGCATTTGTAAAAGCGCGTATTTAACGTCGCAATAATTACACACTTTGCAGTAACTATTGAACATCGTTTATCTCGGCCCACTTCACTTTAAATCATAATCATTTGATTTAACTTAAAAAATAGATGTTTACTGATTTGGTATAGCGTTTGCAATTTACTAATTGAACAAATCACTTATCTATACAAGGAGTAAATTATGAATAGCGATCGTATCGAAGGTAATTGGAAAGAACTGAAAGGTAAAGCGCAACGTAAATGGGGCGACCTTACCAACGATGATTTAGATAAAATCGAAGGTAGCCGTAAAGAGCTTGTTGGCAAAATTCAGCAAGCATACGGAAAATCGAAAGAAGAAGCTGAGCGCGAAGTGAGTGATTTTGAAAAAAGTCACTAACCTAAAAGCCAACTAAACACTTTGATAAAAACCGCCAGTTGGCGGTTTTTTATTATCTGCGAATAAATTTTTATTTAGTTATGATCACATCTTCAGATAACAACAATTCATCGTCTTTGTATACTTCAAGCCAGCCCGGTGGTGAGTTCTCGCAACCAATAACCGATACCTGTAACACGTACCTGTAACGGCCATTTTTAAAGGTGTAACTATGATTACCGCCACTGCCTTCAAAATTCATCTCACCATTAAATAACACACTATCTGGTTTTTCACTGGTTTTTTTATCAATGTGCCATGATGCATACCGATAATTATTATCCCCTAAATCATCAATACGCATACGGTATTTAGCCGTCTGCCATTTTAATACTGGTTTATCAAAATTATTAAGGCTTGGATGCAGCGCTTGCTTATCTGCTGCTATTAAATTTTTAACCAGCAACTGCTCTTTGGCTGTTTGATAATTAACCCCAATAATTTTACCATCGGTATCAACCCAAACGAGTCCACTATTTAGCATAATGCCGCGCCAACCTACTTTATCCCAATCAGTATCGATATCTGAGTCAGCAATCTGTTTAATAAGCGTTTCATCAAATACGTCATCAAATCGCTCAACCAACTCAGCTTCATTATTAATAGCAGGCACTGGATAGCTGCGTTTTAACGGATAACTCACCTGCGCAGCAACCGCCGTTTGAGCATCAGCTTTAAACGCGGCAATAATAGATGAAATATTCTGATGATACTGCTGCTCAAGCGCAAACGTATGCGATGCAAAAAGTAAAGATAAGCAAAGTAGAATGTAGTTTAGCAACTTCATGCACGATCCTTTAGGTAAGTTACAGTTTCTAAGTCGTTGCGAATCATTATAAATTAACGCCTAGATAACCCATAATACGGTTTTAGTGACTTATACTCTATCAACATGATTTAACTTGCACCATTGGATAATACCACCAAAAAAAACGAGCCTAATTTGACTCGTTTTTTGTTTTAAACTGACGGCTGATAGCTGACCGCTTACAGCTGCTCTATTCCGGCTCATACCCTAAGTTAGGCGATAACCAACGCTCTGCTTCTGCCAGCGTCATGTTGGTGCGTTTGGCGTAGTCTTCAACCTGATCCTTTTGGATTTGCGCTACTGCGTAGTATTTAGCTTCAGGGTGGGAGAAGTACCAACCTGAAACAGCAGCGCCTGGCCACATGGCGTATGAACTGGTGAGCTGCATGCCAATACGTTTTTCAGTATCGAGTAGCTGCCAGATTTTCTTTTTCTCAGTATGCTCAGGGCAGGCTGGGTAACCTGGTGCTGGGCGAATACCTTGGTAGTTTTCACGAATAAGCTCATCGTTTGATAAGTTTTCATCAGGGGCAAAGCCCCAATACTCTTTACGCACTTGTTCGTGTAAATACTCGGCAAATGCTTCAGCAAGTCTATCTGCCACGGCTTTAACCATAATTTTATTATAATCATCCTGCTTGGCATCAAATGCATCAGCTAAGTCATCTTCTTCAAGACCGCCGGTTACCGCAAACGCGCCAAAATAATCAGGCGTGCCTTTTGGGGCGATGTAATCGGCTAAACAGTAATTCGCAAAGTCAGTTTTTTCGGTTTGCTGACGTAAATGGCATGACGTGGTTAATAATTCAGAGCGGCTTTCGTCTGTGTATATTTCAATATCATCACCTACGCGGTTGGCTGGGAATAAACCAATCACACCCAATGGCTGTAAACTACCTGATTTTTCAAGCTCATCGAGCATCTCATTCGCATCTTTAAACAAACTTTGTGCCTGCTCGCCAACCACTTCATCCGTTAAAATGCGTGGGTATTTACCCGCGATTGACCAAGTCATGAAATAAGGCGTCCAGTCGATGTATTTGCGTAAAGTAGCAATCGAAACATCTTTAAACTCAGTCACACCGAGTTTTTTCGGCACCGGTGGTGTGTAGTTATCCCAATCAAGTTGAGCGGCGTTATCTCGAGCACGTTGAATGGTTACAGGCTTTGAACGTGGTTTTTTACGTGCTTGCTGCTCACGTACTTTTACATATTCAGCTTGTGTTTTTTCTAAAAAGGCTGGCTTTAACTCTTTTGATAATAAGTTTGATACCACACCTACTGCACGGCTGGCGTTATTAACATACACCACGCCTTTATCGTATTGCGGTTCAATTTTAACAGCCGTATGCGCTTTTGAGGTAGTCGCACCGCCAATCAATAACGGTAGCTCAAAACCACGGCGCTTCATTTCTTTGGCAACATGCACCATTTCATCAAGTGATGGCGTAATAAGCCCAGATAGACCAATGATATCGGCTTTTTCATCGATGGCAGTTTGCAAAATTTTCTCTGCCGGTACCATAACGCCTAAGTCGATGACTTCGTAGTTGTTACACTGTAAAACAACGCCAACAATGTTTTTACCAATGTCGTGTACGTCACCCTTAACGGTGGCCATGACCACTTTACCGTTAGTGGCCCCTTCTTCTTTTTCAGCTTCAATAAATGGGTCTAAGTAGGCCACTGCACGCTTCATTACACGGGCTGATTTAACCACTTGTGGTAAAAACATTTTACCTGCGCCAAATAAATCACCCACCACATTCATGCCGTCCATCAATGGACCTTCAATCACGTGAATAGGTTTATCAGCCGCCGCACGACATTCTTCGGTGTCAATATCAATGTATTCTGTTATACCCTTTACAAGTGCATGCTCTAAGCGTTTTTCAACTGGCCATGTGCGCCACTCTAAATCTTCAACGCGTTCTGCTTGCGCCATACCAGAATATTTAGGTGCCAGCTCAACTAAACGCTCCCCCGCACCGGGATCGGTATTTAAAATAACATCTTCAACCGCTTTACGTAGCTCTGCTGGGATATCATCATAAACCGCAAGTTGCCCTGCGTTTACAATCCCCATATCCATGCCCGCTTTTATTGCATGGTATAAAAAGACCGAGTGGATCGCTTCTCGTACAGGGTTATTACCACGAAATGAAAACGAGACGTTTGATACACCACCCGACACTTTACAGTGTGGTAGGTTTTGCTTAATGCGGCGTGTGCCTTCAATAAATTCAACAGCGTAGTTGTCGTGTTCTTCGATGCCCGTGGCAACCGCAAATATATTTGGGTCAAAAATAATATCTTCTGGTGGAAAGCCAATTTCATCAACTAAAATACGGTAACTACGCTCGCAAATTTCATATTTACGGTCTGCAGTTTCAGCTTGGCCATCGGTATCAAACGCCATAACCACAGCTGCTGCGCCAAAGCGTTTAATAATTTTAGCTTGGCGAATAAACGGTTCTTCACCTTCTTTAAGCGAGATTGAGTTAACAATCGCCTTACCCTGAATACACTTTAAGCCCGCTTCAATCACTTCCCACTTAGAGGAGTCGACCATGATCGGTACTTTAGAGATATCTGGCTCTGAGGCAATCAAATTCAAAAACTTCACCATGGCAGCTTTTGAATCCAACATGGCTTCATCCATGTTGATATCAATCACCTGTGCGCCATTTTCTACTTGTTCGCGGGCAACATTGAGGGCGGTTTCATAGTCTTCTTCCATGATCAAGCGTTTGAACATGGCTGAGCCGGTCACATTGGTACGTTCGCCGACGTTGGTAAATACTGCTATTTGTTGTGTCATCTCGGCTACCTTAATTTAAGTTACACGCTTCAAGACCCGATAAGCGCATACGCACTTCCAGCTCAGGCAGTGGACGAGGTTTGACCCCTTCAAGACCTTTAGCAAACGCTTTAATATGCGCAGGTGTCGTACCACAGCACCCACCCACAATATTAATAAAGCCTGATTTGCCCCAATCAATGATCTCAGCAGCCATTTCCGGCGCTTCTAAATCATACTCACCAAACTCATTCGGTAAACCGGCATTAGGGTGAACAGATACAAAGGTTTCGCAAACACGTGATAATTCTTCAACATATTGACGCAGTAAATCTGGCCCAAGTGCACAATTTAAACCGATCGAAATTGGCTTAATATGGCGAATCGAATTATAAAATGCTTCAGTAGTTTGCCCTGACAAGGTACGTCCTGAGGCGTCAGTGATAGTGCCTGAGATCATAACTGGCAACTTGCGCCCCGCTTGCTCAAACGCTTCTTCAACAGCGAACGATGCAGCTTTAGCATTCAAGGTATCAAAAATTGTTTCTATCAAAATCAAATCAACACCGCCTTCCATAAGCGCAAGGGTTGACTCAACATAGGCGGTGACAAGTTTGTCAAAAGTAATATTACGGTAGCCTGGGTCGTTAACATCAGGCGAGATTGAACAGGTTTTTGAAGTTGGCCCCAGCACACCTGCAACATAACGCGGCTTTGCGGGATTTTTTGCAGTAAACTCATCACAAATACTGCGTGCTAGTTTGGCAGACTCTACATTTATTTCTCGACTGATGCTTGCCATATCGTAGTCTTCCATCGAAATGGTGGTCGAGTTAAAGGTGTTTGTTTCGATAATGTCAGCGCCAGCATTTAAAAAGCCACGGTGAATATCGGCAATAATTTTTGGCTGAGTCAGGCTTAATAAATCATTGTTGCCTTTGATCAGGACATGCCAATCTTTAAAGCGCTCACCACGATAATCTTGTTCTTCTAATTTATGTTCTTGGATCATGGTGCCCATGGCGCCGTCGAGGATTAAAATTCGCTGTTTCAGCGCCTCGGCTAGTTCTGCATGTTTATTCACTGTATTACTCGGCATAGTTGTTAGTCCTTACGGCTTGGCTAACTAAATTAATATCATAAGGTGTCGTTTGGTACACATAATAATTTAACCAGTTCGAAAAAAGCAAAAAGGCATGGCTTTGCCAGGTTTTCGACGGTTCGTTATCTGGGTTGTTATCTGGAAAGTAATTTTCTGGCATGGGAGCATCGGGGCCTTTTTCTAAATCCCGCTGATATTCCCCTTTTAAGGTATCGGCATCATATTCAGGGTGACCGGTAATGTACACTTGGCTGCCTGATTTATTTTTTATTAAGTAAGCACCCACTTGCTCTGAACCTGCCAGAACAACTAAGTCATCACAGGCGTTAATTTTTTCAATATCAATATGACCATAGCGCGAGTGCGGCACCACAAAGGTATCGTCAAAACCACGGGTTAATGCGCCATGTTCAAAGTAACACTTGTGGGTAAACACGCCACAGAGTTTATTTTCTTTTAGCTCGCGCTTTAAATTATGATGATGGAATAAACCCGCATGGGCCGCCCAACACGAAAACAGCGTTGAGGTAACATGTTGCTCTGCCCAATCTAGAATGACTTTGAGTTCATCCCAATAAGCCACTTCATCGTACTCTAAATGTGCCAGTGGCGCACCAGTGATCAACAGCGCATCATAATTGTTGTCTTTAACTTCAGAGAAATAACGGTAAAACGTATCTAAATGCTGCTCTGAAGTATTTTTACTACGATGAGTGTCTAAACGCAGTAGTTCTACATTCACTTGTAAAGGGGAATTGGCAAGTAAACGAATGAACTGTACCTCGGTTTCAACCTTATTAGGCATTAAATTTAAAATCGCCAAGCGCATAGGGCGAATTTCTTGCGTTTTCGCGCGGCTTTTTGGCATTACGAATACGTTTTCTTGACGTAACCTCGCAATCGCGGGCAATTCATCTTTAACGGTAATAGGCATACTCATCTCCAAGGCATAATTAACCAATGGCTAATTATGAACTGATAGCTAGAAATTTCAACCTCTAGATGTTTAGATGTCTAAATGAATTTAACTTAACTATTTTTTGCATTCTCAAAACAGCTCGCCATAATGCGCCTGTTGATTTTACTTTAAGGTGATAAACGTGATTGATTGGCTTGGTTTAGGAGAACTTTTTGCAATATTAGCAGCGATAGCTTGGGCACTTTCGACCATGCTATATAAAGGTTTTAGTCATCACTTAACGTCTATGCAGCTCAATATTAGTAAAGGTGTGTTAGCCAGTGCTATGATGTTAGCAGCAATTGCCATTACTCAAGACTCTGCAATACCACAATATATGACCAGCTGGCTGTGGCTAGTTGCCGGTGGTGTGATTGGGATTGCTATTGGTGATAGCGCCTACTTTGCAGCCCTGCGTAATATTGGCCCAGTCCGTACTTTAGTTATTGAATCCCTAGCTCCAGCACTAGTGGGGATTTTTAATATTGTGCTGTTAAACCATTATTTATCTCTCCTTGCTTGGGGAGGCATAGCATTGACAACAATCGGTGTAGTAATAGCAATCAAGCCAGAAAAATCGCTTCCTAGGGTTGATCAACAACATTATCGCAAAGGTATTTTATGTGCCCTCGCGGCTGCTATTTGCCAAGCGCTCGGTATGGTAATGTCAAAAGGCGCACTCAATAACGAACAAATGAGCAGCTTATGGGCGGCATTAATTAGATTAGCAGCAGGAACCATAACTGTGGGTTTAGTCGTCACAGTGTTTAAAAACAGTGAATTTAAACAGGCACTCACTTTGAAAGGGGTTAGCGGCAAGCAATGGTTCTTTGCCGCGGTTTTTCTTGGTACTTTTCTTGGCTTGTGGCTACAGCTTGGGGCAGTTAAATACACCGATCCTGCCATTGCACAAACGATTTTCGCAACTGCACCATTGATTGTAATGAGTATCGGTTTTATAAAACGCGAGCCAGTTACTAGTAAGATGCTGATAGGCGGTTTACTTGCGCTAATGGGCGTGGGTGTATTGCTAACGAATTAGCAATACTATTCGATTAAAAGTAATAGCTAATGGCTACACTCAGCGCTTCACTTTTCTCGCTGCCTTGATCGAAATATTGAAACTCACTAGACAATTGCCAGTTTTGATTAATAGAGTAAGCGGCACCAACACCAAACGACGCACCTTTTTCACTAAAACTACCATTGCTAGATTGAGAAAAGTCACTGTTTATTTGTGTATAAGTTGAGCGAACTTTAAACTTACTATCAAAGTAACCGGCCGTGGCGTACAAAGAAAAACCTTCCGATAATGGATACTGCAGTTTAAGTAATAATCCTTGTTGATTTTCTAACTCATATTCATCAGTGATTTTAATAGGTTGCGATGCAATAACTTCATTATCATTACCACTACCAAACCCGAATCTTGCTTCTAACGCTACGTACTGGTTAAATTGATACCCTACATATGGTGTAAACACTGTAGATTTAAACTCACCGTTATCATAGAGCTTAAACTCATTATCTAGCTTTAAGGTCTGGCTACTAATTGCAATCCCTGTATAGTATTTTGTCTCAGCTTTAGAAAATACACTTGTGGAACAAACGGCTAAAAAAAACATAGAACTGACGATTACTTTAAGCATTTTTAATCCTTTAATTTATTAGTAAATGAACATTACTTCAATTTTTGTATAATAAAAAGCCTGCCAACAATAAAAAACAAATGCTTACAAAAACTTACATATATAGCCCCCCCATTAATGCCGAAACATCGCATCCCCATTAACGCATAATTTTCTAACTATTTATTACGCTATTTAACTAAGCTACTAGAGCTGTAAAAAATAATCTATCTACGCCATTCGTTGACTGTTTCACCTGTGAGCCACTACAATACAACATTGAAATTTTTATTATTATTTGAAGGCTCCTTCCATGGTTTTACCTGATAAGTTTATTTTCTCGATGAGTCGAGTATCTAAGGTTGTGCCACCTAAGCGCACTATCTTAAAAGATATCTCTTTGCATTTTTTCCCTGGCGCTAAAATTGGTGTACTCGGCTTAAACGGTTCGGGTAAATCAAGTTTACTACGCATTATGGCCGGTGTTGATCAAGAGTTTGAAGGTGAGGCTCGCCCGCAACCAGGTACTAAAATTGGTTACTTACCACAAGAACCAGTTTTAGATGAAAGCAAAACAGTACGTGAAACGGTTGAAGAAGCTGTAAGCGAAGTTAAAAACGCGTTGAATCGCCTTGATGAAGTGTATAACGAATACGCGATGGAAGATGCTGACTTTGATGCGTTGGCCAAAGAACAAGGTGAACTTGAAGCAATCATCCAAGCACATGATGGCCATAACATTGATAATGTTCTAGAGCGTGCTGCTGACGCACTTCGCCTACCACCTTGGGATGCAAAGGTTGAACACTTATCAGGTGGTGAACGTCGCCGTGTTGCGATCTGTCGCTTACTACTTGAAAAACCAGATATGCTTATTCTTGATGAGCCAACCAACCACTTAGATGCAGAGTCTGTTGCATGGTTAGAGCGCTTCTTACACGATTACGAAGGCACTGTTGTGGCGGTAACCCATGACCGCTACTTCCTAGATAACGTAGCTGGCTGGATTTTAGAGCTTGACCGTGGTGAAGGTATTCCATGGGAAGGTAACTACTCGTCGTGGCTAGAACAAAAAGATGCCCGCTTACAACAAGAGCAAAAATCTGAAAAAGCCCGTCAAAAATCAATTGCGCAAGAGCTTGAGTGGGTTCGTTCAAACCCGAAAGGTCGTCAAGCGAAGTCAAAAGCACGTATGGCACAATTTAGTGAACTACAGCAATCTGACTACCAAAAGCGTAATGAAACTAACGAGTTATTTATTCCACCTGGACCACGTTTAGGTGATCAAGTTATCGAAGTGAAAAACTTGAAAAAGAGCTTTGGTGATCGTGTACTTATTGATGATCTCAGCTTTACTATGCCTAAAGGCGCAATAGTTGGCATCATCGGTGCCAACGGTGCGGGTAAATCAACCTTGTTTAAAATGCTCAGTGGTGAAGAACAAGCCGATAGTGGTGAAGTTTGCTTAGGTGAAACGGTTGAACTGGCAACAGTTGATCAGTTCCGTGGCAACATGGATGAAAGCAATACTGTTTTCCAAGAAATTTCTAACGGGCAAGATGTACTGAAAATTGGTAACTTTGAATTCCAAAGCCGTGCTTATGTAAGTCGTTTTAACTTCAAAGGTAACGATCAGCAAAAGTTTGTTAAAGACCTATCAGGTGGTGAGCGCAACCGCTTACACTTGGCTAAACTACTCAAAGCTGGTGGTAACGTTATCCTACTGGATGAGCCAACCAATGACTTGGACGTTGAAACATTACGTGCACTTGAGAACGCGATTTTAGAATTCCCAGGCTGCGTAATGTGTATATCGCATGACCGTTGGTTCTTAGACCGTATCGCCACCCATATTCTTGATTACCGTGACGAAGGGCAAATTAACTTCTTTGATGGTAACTACACTGAATACGAAGAGTGGCTTAAAAAGACCTTAGGTGCTGAAGCTGCTCAACCAAAGCGTATCAAATACAAAAAGATTGGTTAAGCTCTAGCTTCTAGACTGTATCCACCTTTCAAGCCCTGCATTTATGTGGGGCTTTTTATTTTTGAAAGAAATATACGCTTAGTCATTTCTAGTTAAGTATCTTAATAGTAAAAATAATGACGATGAAATACGTATTCACAGTCATTTTACCCCCAAAGCAGTATAAGTTTCGTTGCTGAAGCTGCTACAAGCGAGTAAAAAACACACTATACTTAAGCTACTGCAACTAAAAGGAGTCACTATGGAAAACCGTCGACATTACACGCGCATTTTATTTTCAACCCCTGCGCATTTGACCAATAATACCCATAGTTATCCTTGCCAATTGCTTGATATCTCATTAAATGGTGCATTAGTTAGCCGTGATGATGAATTTGATTTTGCAATAAATAGTACTGCCATTTTGGCTTTTAAACTCCCGCAAAGTGATATCATCATCGCGATGACAGTCACTATTTGCCATATCAAGCAGCAACATGTTGGTTTAAAATGCACTCATATTGATATTGATAGTATCACTCACTTAAAACGCTTAATTGAGTTAAACCTTGCAGATGATGAATTACTCCATCGTGAACTTGAAAGTTTGATCCACTAAGCTTGTAAGCCACTGGATTGCAGTTGTTCAGTAGGTTACCCTAGACCCAAATTTACAAAATAATGTCATTATGGCACTGAATCCACACCTACCACTGGTTTACCATCCCAACTATTCGTTTAACTTTGATCCTAAGCATCGGTTTGTAATGAGTAAGTTTGCTAATTTATACCAGCAAGTGAAAGCCCTTGGTTTAGTAAATGACAACCTTTTTACCCCCAAACTTGGCAGCCCAGATCCCCTTGAATTAGTACATTGTGATAATTACATTCAAGACTTATGGTATAACCAGTTAGACGACAAAGCCATGCGACGTATTGGCCTGCCTTGGTCAAAACAATTAATGGCACGCACCTTTACCGCGCCACAAGGTACGCTGCAAACTGCACGTTTAGCACTTAAACATGGTATTGCCTGTCATTTAGCAGGCGGCACTCACCATGCCCACACCGACTTTGGCTCAGGGTATTGCATGGTCAACGATTTAGCCTTTACAGCGCAAACCCTTATTCAATCAGGCGAAGTCACTAACGTATTAATTTTTGACTTAGACGTACACCAAGGTGATGGCACTGCGGCAATGCTTGCCCACCAACCGTATGCCTATACTTGCTCGATTCATTGTGAAAAGAATTTTCCATTTCGTAAATCAGCTAGCGATCTCGACATTGGTTTAGCCAATAATATGCAAGACGATGAATATTTGGGGATTGTTGATGATACCTTGAGTTTTCTACTCAAAGAACTCAACCCTGATCTAGTACTTTATGATGCGGGGGTCGATATTTGGCAGCAAGATGGCCTAGGCAAACTTGATATTAGCTGGCAAGGCATTGAAAAACGTGATCACCTGGTTCTTAAACGCTGCCATGAAAGCAATACAGCTGTGGCAACCGTGATTGGTGGAGGTTACGACCGAGATCACTTGCGCCTTGCCAAACGCCACGCCATAGTCGTAGAGCAAGCTGCGCGTTTTTAAACACACTATAAACGGCTAAAGCGCTATTTTTGACTACACTTAGTACTTGAATGCAAAAATGAATCAACAATTGAGATTAAAATTTATATGCGACGACTACTTACCTTATTGTTAGTATCTGTAAGCTGTTTTGTAATTGCTGAAGAACAAGAACTTCCCCCTATCAACCCAGCTTACCAAGCTGAGCATCCATTGGTTCTCGTTAATCAGGGACCACGTATTTTTGCTGCGAATTTACCTACCTATAAGCTACCTCACGATGTGCAGTTGGTTTATAAGATTGAAAACCCTGATGTGGCATTTTTAAATGTAGTCAGAGGTGCTGAGCTGGTAACTATCAAGCCCCAGCCTTTTAATATTCAACGTTTAATGCGTGGCGAAGAACTAACAATCACAGCCGACGTGTACGAGGGCGATTATAGAAATGGCGGTAGTTTAATTTATGAAAATAGAACAATTGTTTTCAATAAATTACTTTACGCACGTGAGCTTCATGACTTAAGCCCAGCATCAAAATGGCAGCAATATGCGATGATCACGCTCAATGAAAATGAACGAATTTATATCCATCAAATCACAAAAGCGCCGAGTTATAACCATCTTATTTATGTCGATCTGACCAGTGCCTGTTTGCAAAAACTCCGCACTAGCAATCTCGTTCCGAGTGTTGGGGAGCTCACCTATAAATTTGTCAATTGCGGCACCTTAAAGCCGCTTTATTTTGATAGTGAAAGCTATCAGTAACTTTAATCAAAAAGTAGATTTAATAAACTTGCTTGAAAACCATATCTAGACCTTGCTGCATTTCCTCGCTCGATTGGCCGGCAAAACCAAGCCGGATATAGCTATAGTTTACAGGCTTTAAACTACGTACAGAGTTGGCATAGTAAAATTCGACTTCGGTCTGTAAATATATACCTTGCTTTGCTAACTGCGCTTTTAAATGGCGCGTGTCTTCATTCAAGTTCACCCACATTGCCATACCACCGTCGGGCTTTATGTAGTCTATGGGAAGCCCTTTTGCTTGTAACGCTGTTAAATAGCTATCCATCGCTTCATAGCGCTGTTTATACAACTTGGTCATGCGCTTTAAATGGCGTTCAAAGCCGCCTTCTTTCATCCAATGTGCGACAGCTAATTGCATGACTACATCGTTCTTATGATTCATCAGCTGCTTCCACGCGGTTAATTGCGCTAATACTTCAGGTGCTGCACAAATATAACCTATGCGTGCGGCTGAAAACATAATCTTTGAAAACGTCGATACATAAATCACAATGCCTGCGGGGTCATCGGCGGCCATCGGTTGTAATGGATGACAGCGATAATGAAATTCGTGGTCGTAATCATCCTCGATGATCATCACATTGTGGGCATAACACAGCTGATAAATTTGTAAGCGTCGCGTGGGTGATAAAGTCACGGTAGTTGGGTATTGGTGCAGCGGCGTTAAGTACAACAATTTAATTGGATAACGCTGCAGCTGAGCTTTTAAATCATCAACACATAAGCCTTCATTGTCTTGTTTTATATCAATCAGCTGTGCGCCACAGGCTGCAAATGCGTGCCTTGCAGGCGGATAACCGAGAGTTTCTACAGCAACAAAATCACCGTTTGTTATAAACGCTTTTGCGATTAAAAACAGTGCTTCTTGCGAGCCATTGCAAACCAATACATCGTTTGCGTTTAAATTACGCGCTTTGTATAAATAATCACAAATATGCGCTTTTAGCTGCTCGTTACCACTGATCTGCCCATAATGCAGCTGGTTAACGTCTAGGTGATTACACACATAACTGATTGCGCGTTTAAACTCTTTATGTGGGAAACTGGCAAGATCAGGCAAGCCACCGGCAAAGTTATATTTATACGCGGTTAAATCTATGCCAGCAGCAGGCACGGCCAAGGTTTTGGCAAATTGATAGGGGTTTGCTTTTAGTATTGGAGTATTCGATGTGTTGATACTACTTTCAATGGGCAATGATTTGGTAACTCGATAACCTGAGCGCTCGTGGGATTCAAGCCAGCCTTCAGCGACTAATAATTGCAATGCATTCATTACCGTATGCCGATTTAACCGATAAGTATGTGCCATGCTTCGTGCTGAACTGAGTTTAACTCCCGGGGCAAGCTTACCGTGCATGACTGCACTGCGTATCGCGTTGGCCAGTTGCAAATACTTGGCTGGCTCTAAATCATCAAACTCAATGGCTAAAGGCTGCATCATTGCTCCACAAAATGTCAAACTGGTCTAGTTGAAAAGCTAAAACTGGTTGTTTATTACTTACCAAACCAGCGTACCTTAACAGTAAGCAATAACCAATTAAAATCCAAGGAATGTTATGTTTAGCAAACAAAGCCTGTGTACAGAGCGATTATCGCTAGTGCCCTTATCTGCCAACCATCTTGAAGGTTTATATCAAGCAGGACAAGATCCGCAAGTATGGCGTTGGGTATTGATGAATTACACGCAAACCCGAACCATGCTCACTGAATGGTTTACCAATACCGCACAATTTCACGCTCAACAGCAAGTGGTATACGCCATTATTGATAAAGCAACACAGCAAGTGCTAGGCACGACTCGACTATTTGCTTTAAATAAACAGCATTTAACTGCTGAGATTGGCCACACTTTTATCGGCACAGCTTGGCAGCGCAGCTTTGTAAATACACACGCTAAATATTTGTTACTGTGTTACGCGTTCGATGAATTAGGGCTGGTACGGATCACCTTTAATACCCATGAAAAAAACACTAAATCTCGTAATGCTATTACCCGTCTTGGCGCAAGATTTGAGGGGATTAGCTATAAAGACAGATTACTCGCTGATGGCTCATCCCGAAATACCGCTAGGTTCAGTATTATTGATGAGCAATGGCCAGCAATAAAGTCGCAGCTAGAAGGAAAACTATAATGTACCCAGCAGAGCATTTTCAACAACATGATGGTAAGCAATTACAGCAGTTAGTAAATAGTTATCCACTGGCAACTATTTTAATGCCAAATTCTCAAAGCCAGCTTAATGATATTTGCCGCGTGCCGTTATTATATGACTTAGAGCAAAAAGTTTTTATCGGCCATGTTGCTAAATACAATCCACTATCGTTACTCGATGGTCAATCTGTGAATTTACTATTTAGTGGCGAGGATTGTTATTTATCACCCTCTTATTCGCAAAACAAAACTTTGCCCAGCTGGCTTTATTCGAGTGTGTATATAACCGCTCATGTGCGGCTCATAACAAATACAGATAAAAAAGAGCAAATCATGCAACGGCTAACGGATCACTTTGAGCTGCATTTTAGCAAACCTGATACAACTAAATGGCAACTAGATGAGGTACCCGTACAGCATCGCCATGCAATGTACCAACAACTGAGTTTTATTGAATTTATCCCATGTCACTGGCGTGGCAATTTTAAACTTAGTCAGAATAAACCTGCAACGATAAGAAAAGTCATAAAAGATAACTTAATAAAACACGGGAAAGAAAGTATTGCGCAGCTATTTGATAGTTAAAAAATTACAGTTACAAAAAAGCGCCAAACTGGCGCTTTGAATGGAATGCTAATTATAAATGGGCTGAAAATAAAAACAGCTCAAGCTTAGTAACCACTAAACTTGAACTACTTTTGACAACATCTTCACACACAATTATAAAGATTCGGTTTTGGTGTAGTTCATACACCTTGTAAATTTGCTAATGAACGCTATGTTCATCTAATTGCGTGGCTAAAAATAAAAACAGCTCAAACTTAGTAACCACCAAGCTTGAACTACTTTTGACAACATCTTCACACACAATTATAAAGATTCGGTTCTAATATTCTTCAGTATATAGTGTAGATTCGCTACTGAACGATAAGTTCATTTAATTGCGTGGCAGTAAAATAAAAACAGCTCAAGCTTAGTAATCACTAAACTTGAACCGCCTTTGACAACATCTTCACACACAATTATAAAGATTCGGTTCCAGTGCAGTTCAATACCCATTGTAAATTTGCTAATGAACACTATGTTCATTTAATTGCGTGGCAGTAAAATAAAAACAGCTCAAGCTTAGTAATCACTAAACTTGAACCGCCTTTGACAACATCTTCACACACAATTATAAAGATTCGGTTCTAGTGCAGTTCAATACACATTGTAAATTTTCTAATAAACTCGATGTTCCTTTAATTGCGTGGCAGTAAAATAAAAAGCAACTCAAGCCAAGTTAATCCCTAACTTGAGTCGTCTTTTTGACAACATCTTCACACACAATTATAAAGATTCGGTTCTAGTGCAGTTCAATACACATTGTAAATTTGCTAATGAACGCTATGTTCATTTAATTGCGTGGCAGTAAAATAAAAACAGCTCAAGCTTAGTCACCACTAAACTTGAACCGCCTTTGACAACATCTTCACACACAATTATAAAGATTCTTTGTTAGCGGCTCTTCGCTTCCTTGAAACTAAATTTAGTGTAATAGCTCAAGGCTGACAACTGATAAAAATAAATCCGATAGATGAAAAAAATTAACCCATATACTTTAGTCTATATTTCGACCTAAAAGTTTACCTAAATGTTAAATAAAACAACCTTTAATTGTTTTATTTTTGATAATAAACAATTAATTACATATAAATTAAAGTAACTCTCACGTTTTAATAAAATGATTGCAGCTATAGTTTAAATATTTTTTTATGTGAATGTTTAGATATAATATTCCTATTGAAATTAAAAATAAGAATATTAGGATATTGATATGATTCGCAATGCCATACTACTATACTTACTTACTTGCTCATTTATTTTAACTGCTACACCTATTGCAACTCATAAAGTTGAAGGGCTGAATAAGCCTGCTATTAAACCCACAGATCTTGCTCCTGTACTTGACTCTCTGGTAACTCATAGCGCAATTACCCGAAAAAACCTGGGGCAATCATTTTTAGGTCAGCCAATTGATGCCTTCTATATTGGTTCAGGGCCAATTAAAGTAATGCTGTGGAGCCAAATGCATGGGGATGAAAATACAGCAAGTGCGGCATTGATGGATTTTCTTAGCTATGTAATCGACGATGAAAATAAGACGTGGCGAAAAAGCTGGCAAAACAAATTATCATTAATGGTCATTCCAATGATTAACCCTGACGGAGCACAACTGCAAACGCGTTTTAACGCGCAAGGCATCGATCTAAACCGAGACGCTAAAGCGCTGAGTGCGTATTCTCATGACTTTGATCACCGATTCTCATCAGCTTTGATCACCTGATTTATCATTTTGTAG
>NZ_AHCA01000007.1 GCF_000238355.1 Pseudoalteromonas haloplanktis ATCC 14393 | reverse complement strand
AAAATTTTGCTCATATTAACTTAGGTGTCAAGACGAATTTGTCTTAGGCTGACGGCTGACGGCTGACGGCTGACGGCTGACGGCTGACGGAAAAAATCTACAACTTTTACCTTACAACTCAAGTCAGTATAAAAAACACTCAAAACTATTTGGGGTTTATTGTTTACTTTGTGGCAAAAATCGCTAGAATACGCCGGCTGAAATATATAGAAATATATAAACGTTCTTTTACAACCCAAAGGTAACACCATGCATCCAATGTTAAACATTGCGGTTCGCGCTGCGCGTAACGCAGGCAAAATTTTACTTCGCGCTGGCGAAGATTTATCAAAAGTTGAAGTACAACAAAAAGGTACTAACGATTTAGTTACTAATATTGATAAAGAAGCTGAAGCCGTAATCCGTGACACTATTTTACAATCTTACCCAACTCACTCTATCGTGGGTGAAGAGTTAGGTGAGCACAAAGGCAAGGATGCAGATTACCAATGGATTGTAGATCCTATTGATGGCACAACCAACTTCATCAAAGGCATTCCTCATTATGCGATCTCTATCGCTCTTAAAGTTAAAGGTCGTTTAGACCAAGCAGTTATCTATGACCCAATTCGTGGTGAGCTTTTTACTGCTTCTCGTGGTCAAGGCGCTCAGTTAAACAGTAAACGTCTTCGTGTAAGTAAAACTACTGTGCTTTCTGGTACTGTACTTGCGACTGGTTTCCCATTCAAAAACAAACATCATATGGATGCGTATACTGAAGCATTCAAGGCATTGTTTGTTCATACAGCTGATATTCGCCGTGCAGGCAGCTCTGCATTAGACATGGCTTATGTTGCTGCAGGGCGCATTGATGGCTTCTTTGAGATTGGTTTAAAACCTTGGACTTCTGCTGCTGGTGAGCTAATGGTTAAAGAAGCGGGCGGTATGATTGTTGATTTCGCTGGCGGAAATAACTACAACCACAGCGGTAACATCATTTGTGGTTCACCTAAATTAACTCAAGCGATCATTCGTGAAATTCGCCCAGTGTTAACTGAAGCATTACTGCGCTAACGGATACTGCTATAAGTTCAAAAAGGAGCTAAGGCTCCTTTTTTTGTGACTAATCACAATCGACTTAAATATATAACCACTCTAGTGAGCTAAATAAAGCGCTAACAGTGCTGGTAGTTTACCAAAGAGAACAACTACATATCAGAATTCTTGCCTTGTAATCACGGATTAAAACTAACAACTGCCAATGCTGGACCACGGCGTTTGCATAAAAACAAGTAGCTGTGGCGGTAACGCTTTGCTTCTTTTTTGGCATCAGTTGCCAACGCTGCAATTTGATGACTGTTAGTACATTGCTCTAAATCTGGCTCGACAACGCCAATTGACAGAGTAAGCAAGGGCACAAATTGCTTTTCACCTTCACGGTTAGTCGCCCAATACCCCCCACTGGCAATATGCTCTGGTGTAAAAAATGCCCGAGACTTGAGCTCAAAGTCACTAATAATTTGATTACAAATCTGTTCGGCATTATCACTATCAAATACCACCATAAAATCATCGCCACCAATATGCCCAACAAAGCTTGGAACATTACTGCATGCCTGCGTGGTTACATCCGCTAGTAACTTGATAACGCTGTCACCACTGGCGTAGCCATATAAGTCATTGAACTGTTTGAAATGATTCAAATCTATGTAAGCAAGTGCAAAGCCATGTTTAACTCTTAATCTGTGTTCTATCGCTTCATTTATTGCCACATTGCCCGGCAGCATTGTTAGAGGGTTAGCGTGTTGAGCATGACGTATTTTTTCTTCAGTGATGTGCTTTAAAATATCGCGAAGTGGCGCAAGACCTAAATATCGCCCGGCACGCGTAATGATAATATGCCGACGGATATCAAAGTCATTTTCTGTGATCTGCTGGCTCACGGTATCAAGCAGCTGGTTTTCATCAACCACTAAAGGCTGTTTATGCATCAATGCCGTCACTGGCTGCTTGTCATAGAGCGCATGCCCATACGGGGCTGCAAATACCTCTGTTAGTTGATCTTTGTGTAATAAGCCAATCGGTTGCGCATCTTGATTGACGACAGCGATACTAATGATTGCTTTATCTTTTTCAAAAATATTATGAGCGTCTTTGCAGCGGGTCTCGCTACCAATGGATAATTGCTCAACAGCCAGCCAACCAATGGCCATTGATTGCTCAAACTGATCTGTGATTGGGGTAAAATTTAACTGTTGTAACTGGGCTGAGTTAAACTCCGAGCTGGGTCGCAAACTTGGCCGCTCAAGCAAAAAGCCTTGGGCATGAACAATACCGAGTCCCTCTAAAAGGCTTAACTCTTCATGCCGCTCTATGCCCTCAGCGATCACCGCTGTTTTAGTTACTTTAGCGAGCTCAATAATGGATTTTAAAAACTCTTTTTTAACCACACTTTCATCACAATGATCAATAAAGTAGCGGTCAATTTTTACATAGTCAGGGCATAATTCAGACCACTGCTTTAAACCGGAGTAACCAGCTCCTAAGTCATCAATCGCGATTGAGAAACCTAGCTTGCGATAGTGGGCAATGGTTTTCAGTAATAAAAATCCATCATCCACTTTTTCTTGTTCGGTCACTTCAATCACCACTCGATTAGCGGCTAAGCCAAATTGCTCAACAAGGTGTAATGTTTCACCTTTAGGATGGCATGGATCTAGTAGCGTTTTAGGACTTACGTTTAAAAATAATTTGCCTTGCAAATTGAGTTTAACAAAGTTTTCGATTGCTTTGGAACGGCACAGTAATTCAAGCTCTGAGACTTTATCAAAGTTTACCGCCGCGCTAAATAATGCATTGGGCATTTGCAGTACGCAATTTTTAGGACCGCGGCTAAGTGCTTCATAACCTAATATTTGTTGCTCGCTAATATCAAAGATGGGTTGAAATAAAGTGGTAATCTCACTGTTTTTTAAGATATTTTCTAATATACCTAACTGAACACTCACTATTTCTAACCCATAACTTCATTAAGAGGCGGTTAAAGTAGCAAGACCGTATGACATTTTTATGGCAGTACTGTGTGGCTGTTAATAATTAATCAGCCAATGCTTGTTCTAGCTGTTCAAAATGGGCTAAGACTTCGATAACATCAAGCTCTGCATTTTGATAAGCGAGTTGATCATCTAACCCTAAGCGCGCATGTGCTTGTACCGTTGCTGGGTGAACAACTAAATCTTTAGCGTGATAACACACAGGATCATCAAATGGAGGTAACTTGCCATCACTATGATAACCATTTTCAATTTCAATCAATGGTAATGAAGCAATCGCAGTTGCCACTGTACTTAACGCATTCAAATACTCAGTACATTGTGGATACTTAACGATAACCTCTTTAATTAAGGCCAGCGATAAAATTACTAATTGTGCAGATTCAGCCTCTAAACTGGCTGCATCTTTTTTAGCACGGATGCTATTTAGTAAGTCACTGGCTTGCTGCGGATATTGCTCCAATGCACTTACTGGCGAAGGTTTAGTCGCATGCTCGTGCTGTTGAACTGTTACGTTGTTATCACATCCGCTAATCATAATTAAACTCGTAGCGACTACAAATGGCTTTAACATTAGTTTGTTACATCAGTTCTTGATCAATAAGAATTATTATAGGAAATATTGTGTTTCATAAATAGCAATAATTAACATCAGCGCCAATTCGAGCAAAAACAAGAAAAGTTGCGGGTTGCGGGCTATGAATCCTAGAGCCTAGTCACTTCCCTAGAACCTAGCTGCACTTGGATGTTAGATGTTAGATGTTAGATGTTAGATGTTAGATGTTAGATGTTAGAGGTTAGAGGTTAGGGTTTTTAGAACGTAGGAAATGGCTTTAGCCATGAGTCTTTAAACCGCGCGGCATAAAGCCGCGCCTACAATAAACGCAAACACCGGTGCAACCCCGTAGGCGCGAGTTTACCTCGCGCAGGTTTATGTTCACCACCAAGATGCTTAGCTAGCTGCAGACTATGAATCCTAGAGCCTAGTCACTTCCCTAGCTCCTTTTACCTTACCCTCTTTGTGAGTAAATTTTTTAAATCTTTTGCAGGCTAAAACCCCACCTACGACATCAATCTCTGACAACAAAAAACCGCTCAATGTGAGCGGTTTTTAAAAACGTAAACTTCGCTTTATGCTTATGGCATGGCGTCTAAGTCTGCGCCTTCTTTTTCGATGACTTCTGGGATCAAATCTTCTTTACTTACGCCCATTGCAATTGCAACAGCGCTGGCAACATAAATTGAAGAGTAAGTACCAATAAACACACCAAATAACAATGCCGTAGCAAAGCCGTGAATGGTTTGGCCACCCCAAGCAAACAAAGCAATCAATACTAAAATTGTGGTGATTGAAGTTACTAAGGTACGGTTAAGTGTTTGCGTTAATGAAATATCAATGATTTCAATGGTGTCATCAATACGCACTTTGCGGAAGTTCTCACGTATGCGGTCAGATACAACGATCGTATCGTTCAATGAGTAACCTATTACGGCCAGAATTGCAGCCAGTATTGTTAGGTCAAACTCTAAACCTAATACTGAGAACAAGCCAAGCGTAATAATAACATCATGCATCAAGGCCGATACAGCCCCCACCGCAAAACGCCATTCAAAGCGAAATGCAACGTAGATCAAGATACAGATAAGTGCAGTTAACATGGCAAGGCCACCCTGCTCTTTTAAGTCTTCACCAACACTTGGACCAACAAACTCGATTCGGCGCATTACCACGCTGTCGTCGGCTTTTTTCAGTGCATCAATCACTTGGTTACCGATAACTTCAGCTTTTACATCATCACCGCGAGGTGCCAAGCGTACTAAAATCTCTTGGCTTGAACCAAACAATTGTACCGATGCATCTGCAAAACCGTTTTCAGCAAGTACCGAGCGAACTTTCTTTAAATCTGCAGGTTGGGCAAAACCAACTTCAACCGCTGTACCGCCGGTAAAGTCTAAACCAAAGTTTAAACCTTTCACAAAGAACGATGCGAATGAGGCCAAAATAAGCAACGTAGAGATACTCATAGCAACTTTACGCAGTGACATGAAAGCTAACGTTCTGCCACCTAATTTTAAAATTTGCATACCTGCTCCTTAAATTGACAGCTTATCAATGCGCTTACCACCAATACATAAGTTGATCACCGCACGGGTACCAACAATGGCTGTAAACATTGACGTGATAATACCAATCGCAAGTGTTACTGCGAAACCAGCAATCGGACCTGTGCCCACTGCGAACAAGATAATTGCAGCGATTAAGGTGGTAATATTGGCATCAAAAATCGTACTAAAGGCACTGTCATAGCCATGATGTACAGCCTGTTGCGGGCTACGACCATCAGCGAGTTCTTCACGAATACGCTCAAAAATAAGTACGTTAGCATCAACAGCCATACCAACTGTAAGTACGATACCAGCAATACCTGGTAGCGTTAATGCGGCCCCCGGGATCAGTGACATTACACCTACAATTAGGACTAAATTAGCTGCTAAGGCAACATTAGCCACTAAACCAAAGCCTTTATAATAAACCAACATAAAGATCAGTACGAATAAGAAACCAAGGGCTACGGCTGTCATACCTGCTTCAATGTTTTCCTGACCTAAGCTTGGGCCTACGGTACGCTCTTCAACAATTTGAATTGGCGCAACTAACGCACCAGCACGCAGTAATAAACTTAGGTTATGTGCTTCTGCTGGGTTATCAATACCAGTAATACGGAATGAGCGATCGAGACGTGCTTGAATAGTTGCTACGTTGATTACTTCTTCCACTTTAATTGGTGGTAATGCTTTACCGTTTGCGTCTGTTTTACCTGAAGGCTTGTACTCAATAAATACCGTTGCCATACGCTTACCAATCGCGCGTTTCGTAAAGGCATTCATTTTTGCGCCGCCTTTGCTATCAAGGCTGATACTTACTTGCGGGCGTTGGTATTCATCGGCACCAGATTGCGCACCTGTAATGTGGCTACCTTCAAGAATAATGCGTTTTTTCAATACCACAGGATACCCATCACGGCTCATGATCATTTCAGTGCCAGGTGGAATACGCCCTTGTGCGGCAGCTGAAGGATCTGCATTTTCGTCTACTTCACGAAACTCAAGCGTAGCTGTTGCACCTAAAATTTCTTTCGCACGAGCTGTATCTTGTACGCCTGGTAGTTGCACAATAATGCGTTCTGCACCTTGGCGCTGTACATTTGGTTCAGCAACACCAATTTGATTGATACGGTTACGAATAATGGTTTCGTTTTGCTTAATAGCGTAGTCACGAATTTCTTTTAACTTTTGGTCGCTAAGGCTTGCGTAAAATGCATTATCGTTTGAGCTATCATCAATGAAAGTGTGTAGTGGGTAGCGTGATTGTAAAAAGCGTTCTGCGGCGTCTTTGTCTTCTTCACTACGCATTTCAACGCGAAGACGTTCAGTACCTGCTACACGACGAATAGTGCGATAACGCAGCTTTTCTTCACGAAGGTCACTTTTATAATCTTGATCCATCTGTTCCAGCGCGTTATCAACCGCTGTCACCATGTCGATTTCCATCGTAAAGTGAACACCACCACTTAAATCCAAGCCCAATTTCATTGGATTGCCACCAAGGGCTTTTAACCAATGAGGTTGCGCCGGGGCCATGTTAATGGCTGAGATGTAATCTTCGCTTAATGAATCACGCAATAAATCTTGCGCTTTAAGTTGTTCTTCAACGTTTTTAAAACGGATCAATACTTGGCCGTTTTCTAAAACTACTGATTTAACAGTAACGTTGTGCTCTTCGAGGGTCGCGTTTACTTTGTCTACAACACTGAGATCCGCATCAGTGCCTTTAGTGCCTGAAATTTGTATGGCCGGATCACGACCATACAAATTAGGAGAGGCATATAAAAGACCAATCGCGATCACAGCTAGAACAAGTAAATACTTCCAAACTGGAAACTTGTTTAACACGTGGGCGTCCTTATTTAATTATTATAGCGACTTCATAGTGCCTTTTGGTAACACAGCTGAAACAGCTGATTTTTGTACCGTTACTTCAGCTTGGTCGTTCAAAGAGATAACGATGAAATCTTTGTCTTCAGAAATTTTAGCAATTTTTCCTACTAAACCACCTTGGGTGAGCACTTCGTCACCTTTAGCCATCGCATTCATAAGCGCTTTATGCTCTTTAACACGCTTAGCCTGTGGGCGGTAAATTAAGAAATAAAACACTAAGCCAAAAATAGCTAACATGATCAACATTTCATAACCACCACCGGCTGGCGCCGCGCCTGCTGCACTTGCATGGGCATTTGAAATAAATAAACTCATAGTACTTCCTCTTTAATTTTTAAAATTTAATTTTCGGTATCAGCTAGCTCTGGCACATCTTGGCCACGGCGAGCATAAAAATCACTAACAAATTCGTCTAACTTGCCTTCGCTAATCGCATTGCGCAAACCTTCCATAACACGCTGATAATAACGTAAGTTATGTATTGTGTTTAGTCGTGCACCTAATATTTCGTTACATTTATCAAGATGATGTAGGTACGCACGTGAATAATTCTTACAGGTATGACAGTCACACTCAGGATCCAGTGGGCCGGTGTCTGTTTTATGCACTGCGTTACGAATTTTGACAATACCACCAGTAATAAATAAATGACCGTTACGGGCGTTACGGGTTGGCATTACACAGTCAAACATGTCGATACCACGACGCACAGCTTCAACTAAATCTTCTGGTTTGCCCACCCCCATTAAGTAACGCGGTTTGTTCTCTGGCATTTTATAGGCGCAGTGATCCAGAATATTGATCATCTCATTTTTTGGCTCACCCACTGATAAACCACCCAGTGCATAACCATCAAAACCAATTTCTTCAAGGCCCGCTTGTGATTGCGCACGTAACTCAGGGTACATACCGCCTTGAATAATACCAAACAATGCAGCAGGGTTATCACCATGGCCTTCTTTTGAGCGCTTAGCCCAGCGAAGTGATAACTCCATCGAGTCTTTCGCTTCTTTTTCAGTAGCAGGGTATGGCGTACACTCGTCAAAAATCATGACAATATCTGACCCCAAATCGCGCTGCACTTGCATTGCTTTTTCTGGCGATAACATGATTTTTTCACCGTTTACAGGTGAGCTAAACAATACACCTTCTTCGCTGATTTTACGCATTGCACCTAAGCTAAAAACTTGAAAACCGCCTGAATCGGTCAGAATAGGACGATCCCAATTCATAAAATCATGTAAATCACCATGCTGTTTAATGATCTCAGTACCTGGACGCAGCATTAAGTGAAAGGTATTGCCTAAACAAATTTGGGCACCGGTATCTTTTACTTCATCAGGGGTCATCCCCTTTACAGTACCGTAAGTACCTACAGGCATAAATGCGGGTGTTTCTACTACACCTCGGTCAAAAATCAAGCGGCCGCGGCGCGCTTTGCCATCTGTACGGTCTAATTCAAATTTCATATCATCCTCAATGTCGGAAAAACAGTCCAACAAGCTATAATTTAACCGCTCGATTCTACCCTTTTTGTAAAACCATTACTATTAATTGGGCTCAAAGCTGAGATTAAAAGTGTAAAAAGCCCAGCATTTTGCTGGGCTATCACATTCATTAAGGAACTATTTATTTACGAGTTAAAAACATTGCATCACCATAACTAAAAAAGCGATATTTTTGCTCTATTGCCGTTTTATACGCGCTCATAATATTGTCTTGTCCTGCAAACGCACTAACTAACATTATTAGCGTTGATTCCGATAAGTGGAAATTAGTGACCATGGCATCCACCACATTAAATTGATAACCCGGATAGATAAAGATATCGGTGTCACCAAAGTAGCTAGCAAGTTGGCCGCCATGTATTTTAGCCGCTGATTCTAACGAGCGCACTGACGTTGTACCCACAGCAATCACCCGCCCGCCTCTCGCTTTTGTAGCTGCAACAGCCGCCACAACCTCGTCAGGCACTTCAATGTACTCGGAGTGCATTATATGGTCATCAACCGAGTCCACGCGCACTGGTTGAAAAGTCCCCGCACCAACATGCAAAGTAACAAAAGCCATGTTTACGCCTTTTGCTTTTAATGCAGCCATTAGCGAATCATCAAAATGCAGGCCTGCAGTTGGCGCTGCAACTGCACCTGGCTTTTCACCGTAAACGGTCTGATAACGTTTACGATCTTCGTCTGTATCGGGGCGATCAATATACGGCGGTAAAGGCATATGGCCGATATCGTTCAGAATTTCCAAAACATTTTGCTCAGCGGTGAATTCCAATTCGAACAATTCACCATGACGGCCAACCATCGTTGCCTCAGCTTTACCTTCAAGAATAATTGTTGTGCCTGGTTTTGGTGATTTACTAGCGCGCACATGGGCAAGTACACGGTGCTCATCAAGTACACGTTCTACCAGCACTTCAAGCTTGCCGCCAGAGGCTTTTTGGCCATACATTCGCGCGGGGATCACTTTAGTATTGTTAAATACCAACAAGTCATTTTCATTTACTAAATCAAGAATATCACTAAATATTTTATGTTCTACGGCGCCACTTGGGCCATCTAAAGTAAGTAAACGGCTGCTAGTTCGATCCTGTTTAGGAAAACGAGCAATTAATTCATCAGGTAAGTCAAAGCTAAAGTCGGCCACGCGCATAGGATATATCCAGATCAAAAAAGTCGCGCCAAGTTTAACTGTATCGCGCTATGAGCTCAACCAACGCCTTTAATAAAAATACCCAGCAATGTTCTCTTGTGGTTCGGGACAAATGGCATTATTCTACTCAACTTAATTAAAGTTGGGTTTAAAAGAGGTATGACTACATGGCTAAGCAACTAAGTTTGCTGATCTTAAATGCCAGTGTCGCTGAGCGTCAGGCAGTTAAGTCAACCTTAAGTCGACTCAATGTATTTACTTTTCTTGAAGTAGCAGATAGCCAGCAAGCCCTCGAAATTCTCAAGTCTCAAGCTGTTGATGTCATTATTACCGGGCTCAATGTTGGTAAAATCGACGGTTGGCGATTTTCGCGTATGATCCGTTCAGGGCTATTAAAAACCCCAAAGAATACTCCCATTGTGCTCACTCCCCCCATCTACTGTGAACGCATAGCAGAAACAACCGCACGTAGTTATGGTATAGATGCCGTTATACCGTTCGAACGTCAAGATATGCTACCGCAAGTGTTGGCCAATGTGTTATCTACTCATTTAGAAAAAAGCAGTCGTTTAGACTTATTACTGCTTGAAGCTGACAGCACTAAAGCGGCTAAAATAGCCCAACAATTACAGCTAAACTTTGCCTGCACCCATGTGGCTAATAACAAACAAGCATTATCTATCTATTTACAACAAAAATTTGCTATTGTGTTACTTGATGCAACCGCGGCACATGCCGGATCAGCAAGCCAATTAGTTGAAGAAATTTTACAGCACAACCCCAAGCAAGCCATTGTAACCATTATTGATACAAAAGACGCTAATCATGCTGAGCAGCTGCTGCTTTCTGGCGTCACTGATTTTATTCGCGCCCCTTATGAGCACTCATTACTCACAAAAGTATGTGACCATGCAGCACGTCGCGAAGATTTTATGGTCAGTTATGCTGAATTTGCGCAGAAAGTGGAACAGCTAAGCCAAAGCCAAAATCGTTATAAAGAGCTATTTTCAGCTCATCAGCGAATATTGTTGCACCTTAATACTGTGGTGCTTGAGTTTGATCAACAAGGACGAATTCGCTTTATCAACCCTGCATGGGAGGCGTTGAGCGGTTTTGGCATTAAAGAAACTTTGAGTAAAGCACTCTCTGATTTTTGTATTAATGACTGCAAAGAGAAACTGCTTGATACCATTAGCAGTATTTTGCAAGGCGGCGCTTTGCAACAACAGGTAGAAGTGCAAATTATTCATAAAGATGGCCGAGCTATCTGGGTTGAGTGCCGCCTGCAACTGATCAAAAACAGTAGTAACGCGGCAACAATTACTGCAACAATCGACAATATTCATGAGCGCAAGCAAGCAGAGTTACAACTGCGTCATTTAGCCTTACATGACACTTTAACCGGTTTGCATAATCGCTATTATTTTGATCAGCAACTGAACCGCATTTGCCAACCACAACGCACCTATGGCGACATTGAACACGCCTTAATTTATATAGATCTTGATCACTTTAAAATAATTAATGACAGTAAAGGCCATCAACAAGGTGATATTGTTCTAAAAGAAGTCGCGCAGCTATTTACTGCTAATATCAGTGATGAACATTTGGTATGCCGTATTGGTGGCGATGAATTTGCGGTGATCTTAAAAAATATGAATTTACTTGATGCGCACTTAATCGCAGAAAGCATTTGTATGGCGATTGAAGGTCATCAGTTTAAATCTGAAGAGCAAATATATTCTATTAGCTGCTCAATCGGCTTAACGCAAATAACCGCCGCTAACCACGATCCGAGTGAATGTTTAAAACAGGCCGACATTGCCTTGTATGTAGCGAAAAGCCTTGGCCGTAATTTAGTGCATTGTTATTCGAAAGAAGATGCCAACCATAACACCTTACAAGCAGGCTTAGAGTGGGGGCACAGTATTCGCCAAGCACTGCAGCAAAATCACATTGAACTGCATTACCAACCAATTTGGAACTTTAAGCAAGGTGGCGTGGCGTACTTTGAAGCGCTTTTACGGTTAAAGCTTGACGGAGAACTGGTTTATCCAAACCAATTTATTCCATCACTTGAATTATTAAATGATACTTACTTGATGGATCAATGTGTGATCAGTAATGCCATTGCAGCCATCGCTGCGAACCCTGAACTAAATCAAGTTGCCATTAATCTTTCGGCGCAATCGTTTTTAGATGAACGTTTATTACCGCATATCGAGTCCACCCTTGCAAAATATCAGGTCGTTCCCACTCGCGTTATTTTTGAAATCACCGAATCGGCCAGTATTAATAATTTAACCGCCACCCGCCTGATGATTGAAAAACTCAATCGCTTAGGCTGCCATTTCTCAATCGATGATTTTGGTACAGGCTTTAGTACCTTTAATTACCTTAAGCAATTGCCTGCTCAACACGTGAAAATAGATGGCTCGTTTGTTCGCGATATGCTCAATGATCCTATTGATCTTGCGCTCGTTAAAGCGATCAATGATATTAGCCGCTCCCTTGATAAACGATCAGTTGCGGAATATGTTGAAAGCAAAGAGATCTTTTTAGCACTGAAAGAAATTGGCGTAGATTATGGCCAAGGCTACTTTATTTCTCGCCCCGTACCCGTAGAAAAAATAAACCACCAGTTACAAAAAATTTCACAAAACAAAACTTTTTACGAACAATCACCTAGCTAAAACTGTTACATTTTTACACAATTCCAGCTATTTTTTTACTTCCATCTTAGAATAACTCATCTATACTTTGTCTATCGCTTAGTAAATGTCTTGTTATTATAGTGATTTTCAAAAAATAACATGACATCACTGAATGACCACAACATACTACTGAACAACTAACATATTGTTATGAGTACTATTGTCAATTTATGGAGTGAATTATGACGCAACTAATCGTGCTATTACTGGTGGTAAACTTAGGGATAACTTACCAATGCTACCGTTATGCTGAACGTAAAGGCTACCCTGTTACAACTTTCACCTGCTTAGGGCTAATACCTTATTTTAATTTAGTGGTGTGGGTGTATTTATTATTTTTGCCAGACATTACCCCCTTCAATAAGCAATTTGAATATGAAGGACATAATGAAAAGCAGCCTTTGTAACAAAGGCTGCTTTGTTGGTCAGGGATACGTTTTTATCAAATTAAAACTGATAGCTAATTGCCTTAAGGGCTAGATCGCTGGCTTTAATGTCGCCGACGACACATTTTTTAATATCTGCTTTATTAAATATTTTTATCAAACGTTTATTGTTATCTGCTAAACCTTTGATTATAAAACTAACATGCTCATCATTTGGTAAGCTACGCAAGCCACTACCGTAATCACATAGTGTTAAACTAATGCTGGTATTAACTTGTGTTTGCAGCTTTTGCTGTTCTGCTGCTTGCTGTTTTTCGCGCTCAGCTTGCTTTGCCTGTATATCTTGACGTAATTGCTGTTGCTGCTTAGTAAGCGTAGTCTGTTGCTTTTCAAGCTTAGCAATATCTTTTTCTAATGCTTTTTTACGTTGCTCAAGCTCTTTTTCTGCGGCGCTATTATCGTGGCGACTAGCAAATTCTAGGTCACGCTTTTCACGCTCTAACTCACGTAAATCACGGCTAACATCACGCTCTTGCTCAGCAATTTCACGTACTCGCTCCGCACCTTCGCGCATAACTTCCATCGCTTGCTGATAAGCTTCTCGTGATGATTCAACGGCCTGCTCACTGAATACTTCAACTTGCTCACTAATGAACTCAACATTCACATTTGAAAAGTCAATATCGGGTAAAGGAGGTAGCGGCGCATTTGGCACGCTACTAAAAATTGTCTGCCAGCGGCTTATGCCTCGCACATCTAACTCAAATACTACCCCCTGCTCAACTAGATAATTAGCCGAAATGGCGCGGATCTTTTTATCAGTATCCTGTTGTAAAGCACTACTTAAAATGTTTTCCATAATGCCCACTTCCCGCTGAATGGCAGCCAATTCTGCTGGGGTTTGCGCCTGTAGGTTACCGCTTGCAAACGCTATAACGGTGATTATAGCGCTACTGATTAGTTGTTTATTCATGCTCTTTACTCCTAATTTTTCGCAATGGCAGCCATTGGCTGCTCTTGTACTTGTTCGGCTAAGTCGTTTAGTTGCATCCGCAGATACGCTTGATCTTGAGCACGCTGGGTTTTGATATAGCTAATTAAATTATTAATATCTTCTTGGCGCTCAACTCGTCCGGTAGCAATAGCCTCCTTCGCTAGTTGATACATATGCTGCTGCTGCAATTCATTTTGCGCAGTGATAATTTTTTGCAGCTGGTCTATTTGTTTTTGCTGTGACTCTAATAACTGTGTTTGTTTTGCTACCTGCTCAAGTAGATCTGGCACCTGCTGCTTTGGCATAACTAAAAAAACGAGCGCACAAATCATCACTGATGCTGCAACAGCCCAGGCTCCAGCCATACCAAATACACCTGCAGAAGCAAGCTGTGGCATGGTTGATTGCCGATCCCAATGTGGAACTGGCGCCGCTTTATATTCGCGGCTATGTTGCTGCCAAACCAGTGCTTGACTCATCAAGGCACGATATTCAGGATCATTTTCAAGCTGCTGTAATTGTGCATCACTCAAAACGTTCCCTTCTAACCATTGCTCAAAAAGCGACTCTAAATTAGCCATCAACGGCCTCCAAATGAACTTTTAATTTACCTAATGCACTATATAACCGCGATTTGGCGGTATTGGTGGAAATATCGAGTTGCTGCGCAATTTCTTCAAAAGTGCAATGTTGAAAAAACTTTAGCTCTACCACCAAGCGCTGCTCCCACGGTAAGTTATTCAGCATTGTTGTTAATTGTTGATGTTGAACTTGCATTAATTGGTTATTTTCCAACTCACTGTGTTCACATGCCTGTTCAGGCACTTCATCAAGGCTTTGGTAGTACTTACGGCGACGATAATATTCAACACTACGACGATGCACGATTTGAAAAACCCAAGTATGAAAGCTCGACTCACCGCGAAAGCTGGGCAAACTTTTATACACAGAGATAAACACCTCTTGCATTAAATCCATCGCATCATCAGGGTTACTGAGCATTCGCAGGCAATGGTTATAAACTTGGCTTTCATGCTGCTTAACCAGCTTAAGCCAAGCGCGTTTATTCCCTTGCTGTGCTTTGGCGATTAATGTTTCTGTTGATTGAAAAAACACGGCTCTCAATGCTTAGTTATTTTACTTATTAGGTTAGTCGATAGAGCGAGGAAGATAGTTTGGAAAAGATGAAAATAAATTAAAAAATAAATAGCTCACCTTAATGAGCTATTCTTTTGTCGTTATTAAACGGCATTGGTGTTGTAAAAAACCCTCTAATGTTTGGCTAAATAAACGAAAATCGCGGATCCGCCCCGTTGTTTTACGCCATAAAATGCCAATATCACGGTACGCGTCACTTTGCGAAGGCGTGGCAAGCATGTTCTTATGCTCTAAAATACCGGCATTAATCGCCATTTGCGGCAAGAAGGTCACCCCTAACTGATGTTCAACCATACTTAATAAAGTATGCAAACTGGCCGCTTCAAATGGGTTAATACAACTTGAGCGGTTTAAGTGACAGGCACTGAGCGCATGCCCAGTCATACAGTGCTCCCTTTCTAATAAGAACACGCTAGCTTCCGGTAATAAATTAAAATCTTCAATGTTCTTAGCTGGCAAGTAGTCTTTATGATGCACTAGACTAAAATGGTCTTGCGCTAATATTTGAGTATGAAACTTATCGGTGTCGTAAGGTAATGCTAATAAGGCCATATCGATATGACCATGCTCTAACTTATCCAGTAAGCTATCACTGGTGTCTTCTACTAAAACCAGCTCTAAATTAGCAAATTGTTGCTGGCAAAGGTGATATAAAGGCGCCGCTATAAAGCTGGCAATCGTTGGGATCACCCCGAGAGTTAATTTACCACTAAGCGGGCTTAAATGGCTTTTAGTTAGCTCTTTAACACTCAGTGTATCATCAATTATTTTCCGTGCTCGCTCGACAACTTCTTCGCCGATCGCGGTAAACATCAAACTACGATTCTCACGCTCAATGAGTTGGCAGCCGAGTGTTTCTTCAAGAGTTTGAATCGCACTACTGAGTGTTGATTGCCCAATGAAGCATGCGCTCGCTGCGCGACCAAAATGCTGATGCTGATGAACTGCCAATAAATACTGCAGCTGTTTAATACTTGGTAAGTTCGTCATACTTCCTTTACCCACAAATAAAAAGACCCCAACACCAAGGGCGTTGAGATCTTTTCAAGCTAAAAGTCTGTGCTACTTAAAAGCTGCTGGATTTAAACTCCAAAGGCAGTTCTTAGTATGTAGAAAATAACAATAGCAAGGGCAGCGCCAACTGGCAATGTAATTACCCAAGAAACTACAATGTTTCTGATCACACCCATGTTAAGAGCAGCAATACCACGTGCCATACCTACACCTAACACCGCGCCAACTAAAGTTTGCGTGGTAGAGATTGGTAAACCTGTACCTGATGCAATAACAACCGTAGATGCTGCCGCTAATTCAGCCGCAAAACCACGACTTGGTGTTAAATGCGTAATGCCTTCACCAATGGTTTTGATTACTTTCTTACCTAAAATAGCCAGACCTGCAACAATACCAAAACCACCTAGAGGTAAAATCCACCATGCGATTGATGCTTGCTTAGCAATTTCACCGTTGTTTTCAACAATGTTTACAACCGCAGCAAGTGGACCAATGGCGTTAGCAACGTCATTCGAACCATGCGCAAATGCCATACAACATGCAGTTAGTACCATTAAGATAGCAAATACTTTCTCAACGTTATTAAATTGCATTTTCTTATCGGCTTTTGGATCAATTTTTAAGCGAGAAATAACCACCTTACCAATAATAGCAACAACCAGTGCAATACTAACCGCTAAGACATAACCTTCAACTGCGCCGATATTAATACCAATGTGCTTTAAGCCTTTTTTGATAGTAACCAAAGACATAATAAAGCCCGCTAAACCCATGTAAATAGGCACATAACGTTTGGCATTTTTAAGTGGTGCGTCTGTATCAAAAATCAGTTTTTGCGCACTCATAAATATCAAATACGCGATAAAGCCTGAAATTGCAGGGGTAACAATCCAACTCCCAACAATACCTGCCACTTTATTCCACTGAATCGCTTCACTGCCAACAGCAACTAATGCAAAACCAATGATAGCACCAATGATTGAGTGCGTTGTTGATACCGGCCAACCTAAAAAGGATGCAATTAACAACCAACTACCTGCTGCAAATAATGCCGAGATCATACCCAACACCATCAGTTCGGGAAGCTCTAAAAATGGTGTTGAATCGATAATACCTTTACGAATTGTCGATGTTACTTCACCGCCAGCTAAGTAGGCGCCTGCAAACTCAAAAATCATCGCAATAAAAATTGCTTGTTTAATGGTTAATGCTTTTGAACCTACCGATGTGCCCATCGCATTAGCAACGTCGTTCGCGCCAATGCCATAAGCCATAAAAAAACCGACTGCTGCGGCAATTATAATTAATACCGTGCCATAAGATGCAATGATATCCATTGTGTAACCCTAATCTTTCGTTATTGAACTGAGTGTAAATTAACGAGCTAACATCAGCTCAAGACGTGAACCTACGCGCTCTGCAATATCTGCAAGTTCGCCGACCCATTCGATGATTTTGTATAAAAACATTACATCAATTGGATTGAGGCCACCTTCAACGGCGCGTAACTGGCGGCGTATTTTGATTTGCATGTCATCCGTGTCTTGTTCAATTGCATCCAATTCAACGAGCATTTTTTCGACTAAGGTCACTTCACGACCTTTAAAACCAGTCTCTAATAACTCATCTAACTCATTAATAGCATTTGACGCTTGTTTAGTCGCATCAACACAACGAGTTACATAAGCTAGGAAATCAGTTTGAATTTCTTTTGGTATGGTCATCTCACGACCAATTACACGACCAGCAATGTCTTTTGCTTTATTAGCAATTTTGTCTTGCTGGGTGACGAGTTCGAGCAGATCTGTACGCTCTACCGGCATAAATAAGCCACGCGGTAGTTGTAAACGTATATCTCTTTTCATATCGTCGGCTTCACGTTCTAAATTACGAATGTTCAAGCGAATCTCTTCTGCTTGTTGCCATTCTTCTTTAAATACATGATTGAAAAAAGGGATCAAAGCTTTACTTGCTTGATGTACCTTCTTTATGTGATCTTCCATTGGCTTTATAGGAGATTTTGCGAATACCCCTAGAAATGCGTTTGTAGGCATAACTGACCCTTAAATCAAATTAGTATGCTTTGCGGCGTGAATTTTACAGCATTCACCGCGATTGTGAATGCTTTTATTACATCCAAGTCGCTGTAACAGCATATTAATTATAGTGGTAACAGTAAAAGCGGCAATTAGCCGCTTTCATAAAAAAACAAAGATAACGAATAATCTATAACGATTTTTCGATATCCTCTTGAGATGTATGACGAATATCTTTGCCGTTTACAAAATAAATAATGTACTCAGAAATATTTTGACAACGATCTCCAATGCGCTCTAATGAACGCACTGACCACACTAGATCCATGATTTTTGGAATTGAACGCGGATCTTCCATCATGTAAGTCATAATCTGACGAGTAATTGCTTCATATTCTCGGTCAACCTTGGCATCTTCTTTATGTACTTCAAACGCTTTTTGCACATCCATACGGGCAAAAGCATCAAGTACATCATGCAGCATTTTTGAAACTTGCCGACCCATATTTTCGATATTCACCAATAAATCTTGCTGATCTTTAGTAAACGAATCGAGGGCAACTTTAGCAATACGCTCCGCTTCATCACCAATACGCTCTAAATCTGCAATGGTTTTCGCTATGGCAATAACGAGGCGTAAATCACTAGCTGCTGGCTGACGACGAGCAATGATGCGCGTGCACTCTTCATCAATGCTCACTTCCATGGCGTTTATTTTATAGTCGTTTTCACGGACCTTACGGGCCAACTCAGCATCGCCATTACTTACCGCATCAAGCGCACTATTAAGTTGCTGCTCAACTAACCCACCCATACTTAATACATGGTTGCGGACATTTTCTAGCTCTTGATTAAAGCGGCCAGAAATATGCTTATTAATATTGTGTTCCATTGTCTACCTTCTTATCAAAATTGGTTACGTCACCCGAAAATTATATGACTGATTTACTAACCGTAACGGCCGGTAATGTAGTCTTCAGTTTTCTTTTTCGCTGGGGTTGTAAACAAGGTATTGGTATTTGAATACTCAATTAACTCACCCATGTACATAAAGGCCGTTTGATCAGAAACCCGTGCAGCTTGTTGCATGTTGTGGGTAACAATAACAACGGTAAACTTATTTTTTAAATCGTTGATTAGCTCTTCAATTACCAGTGTTGAAATAGGATCCAGCGCTGATGTTGGCTCATCAAGTAATAACACTTCAGGCTCAATAGCAATAGAGCGGGCAATGACTAAACGCTGCTGCTGACCACCCGATAAACCAAAAGCACTATCATGAAGACGGTCTTTTACTTCATCCCATAATGCTGCACCACGTAATGACTGTTCAACAACTTCGTCTAATTTACGTTTTTCTTTAATACCCTGTAAGCGTAGGCCATAAACTACATTTTCGTAGATTGATTTAGGAAATGGGTTCGGGCGCTGAAACACCATACCTACATTACGACGTAGCGCCGCTACATCAACACTTTTGTCATAGATGTTCTGGCCATGAAGTAAGATTTCACCTTCAATACGACAGCTATCTACCAAGTCGTTCATACGATTAATACAACGTAACAATGTTGACTTACCGCAGCCCGATGGCCCGATAAATGCCGTTACTTGGCCTTTAGGAATGTTCATACTTACTGAGCTAAGCGCTTGTTTTTCACCATAGTAAAGATCTAAGTTTTTGATCTCGAGTGCTGTTTGCTCGGTGCTTAAATTGTCTAAATCCAATTTCAAACTACTGCTTGATTGGTTTACTTGTGGAGCGACTGTAATCATGTTTGTTACCTATAAAATCTTTACTAATTATTGATCAAGCGATCTAAACTTTTCACGTAAATGGTTACGTATGCCGATTGCGGTAATATTCAGGGTAATAATCACTGATACTAGCAAGAATGCGGTGGCATAGACTAACGGACGAGCCGCCTCAACATTCGGGCTTTGGAAACCAACATCGTATATATGAAAGCCTAAGTGCATGAACTTGCGATCTAAGTGAAAGTACGGGAAGTTGCCGTCAAGCGGTAATGTCGGTGCCATTTTTACAACACCAACTAACATTAACGGCGCAACTTCACCGGCAGCACGGGCAACCGCTAATATTAAACCTGTCATTATAGCCGGACTTGCCATTGGTACAATGATACGCCATAAGGTTTCCGCTTTCGTAGCACCTAATGCTAATGAACCATGACGTACCGTACTTGGAATACGTGATAAGCCCTCTTCCGTTGATACAATTACAACTGGTAAGGTTAAAATAGCCAAGGTTAGCGCTGACCACATTACCCCTGGTGTACCAAATACAGGGCTTGGTGATGCTTCAGGGTAGAATAGCTGATCTAAGCTGCCACCTAATACATAAACAAAAAACCCTAAGCCAAATACACCGTAAACAATAGAGGGGACACCTGCTAAGTTAATTACCGCGATGCGGATCATTTTAGTTACTGCATTTTTCGCAGCGTACTCATGTAAGTAAATAGCTGCCACAACCCCGAACGGCGTGACTATCACAGCCATCAGCATAACCATAAACACTGTACCAAAGATTGCCGGAAATACACCGCCTTCAGTATTCGCTTCACGGGGGTCATCTGCTACAAATTTACCTAGCTGTACAAAATAGTGACCTAATTTTGCAAAAAAGCCCATGTCATTTGGAAACCAAAAGTCCAGTACTTGGTATAGCGGTAAAGTAACGATTTCACCGCGCATATCTTTTACAGTTACTTGGTCACGTTTAGCTTGTTTACGCAGTGCAAACAATTGCTTTTCTAACACGCTATATTCAGCTCTTAATTCTGCGCGAGCTTGTGCAAGCTCTGCAACGCGCTCATCGGTTAAAGCATCATCAAGTAAATACGACTTCTCTTTTAAGCGTAGGCGCTCTAGTTCGTAGTTAATATGGCCAATATCACCGTTTTGTAAATCAAGGGCTTGCTCATTTAAATCAACGGCACGATCTACTAATTCTTCTAATACGGCGATTTTATTGCCGGTAACAACCTCACCGTCTTTAATAACTTGCTCAACATAGCCGTAAAAGTTACCGTTTTTACTACGCTCAAATACAGCGATAGCGGCAGGTTTAGTATTTGATTTAATGTCGGTCTCAAGTACCCAACGAAAATCTAAGTCTACGTACTCACGGTTACCGGTTTTAATCAAAAAGCGTTCTAACTGCTCTTTATCGAAACCAGATAAATCAATACCGGTAGCTTCAAGGCGCGATTTTGGCACCATTTCACGGTCATAGATTTCACCAATAACAGTCTGTTGTGCAACTGAACCTTGCAACTCGAGCTGTACAACTTGTGATGGCCAGAAAAAGCTTAATCCTTTCCAAGCGATCATGGCTAATAACCCTAATACAGAAATCAGACTGATACTAACCGCACCACCTGTCATCCATATCCAAGGAGAACCTGACTTAAACCACTGCTTTACCATGTCGTGTCTCCTACTTACATCGAGCTGTATTTATCACGCAACTGCTGACGAACAAACTCAGCAATTGTGTTAAAAATAAAGGTGAATATGAATAATACAAATGCGGCTAAGAATAGAATTCGATAGTGTGAACTACCCACTTCCGACTCTGGCATTTCTACTGCGATATTAGCTGCTAAAGTACGCATACCTTGGAAAATGCTCCAATCCATTATTGGCGTGTTACCTGTTGCCATCAGTACGATCATGGTTTCACCTACGGCGCGACCGAGGCCCATCATCACTGCTGAGAAAATACCTGGGCTGGCAGTTAATAGCACAACACTTACCAATGTTTGCCATTGCGTTGCTCCCAGCGCTAATGAACCATTTGATAAATGCTTTGGCACACTAAACACAGCATCTTCTGCAATTGAGAAAATAGTTGGAATAACCGCAAATCCCATTGCAATACCAACAACTAGAGAGTTACGTTGGTCAAATGTCATACCAAGTTCATTCGTTAAATATTGACGCACATTACCGTCAAACATCCAAAGTTCGATTGCGCCACTCATCGCAAATGCTAACCAGCCAATTAATAACAACACTGGAATAAGTAAAATTGAATGCGCCCCATCTGGTACACGGTGACGAATACTTTGTGGTAATTTGGTCCATGCAAATGCGGTTAATAGAATCCCCACAGGCAGCATAAACAATAAGCCGACAATGGCTGGCAAGTGCTCTTCAATAAGTGGAGCAAGCCACAAACCCGCTAAAAACCCTAAGATTACAGTTGGTAATGCTTCCATAATTTCTACGGTTGGTTTCACTACTTTGCGTAATGAGCCAGACATAAAGTAAGCAGTGTAAATTGCCGCAGAAAGTGCGATTGGCACGGCAAATAACATCGCATACATTGCAGCCTTGATAGTACCGAACGAAATTGGCACTAAAGAGAATTTTGATTCAAAATCATCCCCCGCCGAGGTTGATTGCCAGATATAACCTGGCTCTGGGTAACCTTCGTACCATACTTCTTGCCATAATGCCGACCAGGTTACTTCTGGGTGTTCATTATGAATTTCAACCACAGTAAGTTTATTATCCGCTAAGATAAGCGCCGCATTTGAGCGCGGTGCAACAGCAAAGTTTTCAATCGGGCCGTCACTGATTTTGCCTTGCCATAATTTAGCTTCACTGGTGGTGTAATACACACCAAGCTCACCGTTACTACTCGTGGTGAAGAAAGTACGACGATAGAACTCAGTGAAGATATCTAACTTAGGCTGTTTTGACGTTTCAAAAGCACGTATTTTTTGATATTCACGCCCAGTATCCGTGTTAACTTCAAACCACTGTGATACTTCGCCATTATCATTAGCCAGCATCAATGAATTAGCGCCAGCTAATAACTGTGCCGCCACTAGGTTGGCATTTTCTTCATTTGCAGCCAGCATCTGAATCAGCTCAACTTCACCTGGATAACGCGTATCATAAACATAAATTTGATTGGCTGAACGAACAAAAGTACGGGTGGTATCTGGTGACATTAATAGTTGGTCAACACGCCCTTCCACATCAAGTTCGGTGCGCTCAATGAGCCACTCAACTTCACCGCTGAACATGTTTTCTTCAGCAACAAAGCTACTAAAAATAACGCGCTTGTCTTCAGTTTGTGCCACAACGGCGGTTTTATCTTCAAAATGACTGAAAGCAAACTGTTTAATTGCGGCACCTTCAGCGTCAACTTGTAATGGTGAATCCTCACCAAGCGGATAACCTAAGCGCGGTGTTAATTGACGTTCATTATTAGGAAACGTGACTAAAAACTTAGGGGCAACTAAAACCACTGAGCCGTTTTCAAGTCCGTATGCATAATGCCCTTGAAAAGGGGCGCTAACGGCAAAACTGCTCACATCGCTCTCTAGTGGAATCGCTAAGCTTTGAAGTTTCTTACCGAAACTTTGTTTCTCAACACTATAGAAATCAACGCTGCCTTGTTGGCTTAGTAAAAAGGCCACTTCGGTTTGTTCTTCTACACCTAAACCTACAATTTGCTCTGCATTACTTAGGGGAAAGCTATCACGTGTCTCTACTTTCGCTGATTCGAAAATAGGTTGCACAACGTACAACAAATAGAAAAATATCAATAGCAAAGCTATCAATACCATAATACCGCCAGCGGTAATGCTAAATTGGGCAAACCGATCTTTGAATAGACGGCTTCTATCCGTATTAAAAGACGGTTTATTCGGATTGGAAGTCATCGAAACACCTATAAATCTTAACGTTGGCTAGATTATATTTCACCAAGATGACAGTATTGTTACAAGCGTCATAATTGCTTAGGGTTTGTCGTTATATTCATTACAACCAATTAAACACTGTTGATATTCAACATGTTAAAAATTTATGACAAATTGAAAAACTTTCAACTTAGTGATTTATTATTAAATAACATAAGTTTAGAGAATTCATCTGATAAACTCACACTATATTACTGTTTTTAAATTGAACTAATGGTAAAAAAATTGGACAAATTTGGAGGCTGAGTCAATACTCAATTCGGTTCTTTTTAATATAACAACAATTTCATGCCTGAGCATTTATTATTTAATTACGGCACCTAAAGGATTTATTATATGAAGCAATTAGTTATAACAATTTTGGGGCAAGATCGCTCTGGACTTGTGGAGGATATTTCCTCTGCAATTTTAAATCATCATGGTAACTGGCTTACCAGTAATTTAAGCCATTTAGCAGGCCATTTTGCTGGTATTATTGAAGTAGCAGTCCCTGCTGAACATTTGCAAGAATTACAAGACTCGCTACACAGCCTACCACAGTTAGAAGTGCGCATTGAAACTGGCACTGATGAACTACCTGATACACCAGCTGAACAGCTTAACTTTGTGATCACAGGTAATGACCGCCCTGGCATTATTCAAGAACTTGCAGGCGTGCTACGTCACAAAGGTGCAAACATCACCCACTTAAACTCTAAACAGCAAAGCGCACCAAACTGGGGAGTGCCTATTTTTAGCGCAGTAGCTACAGTTGCGCTACCTACAGGGATGAATAAAGACGAAGTAGTCGCAGCATTAGAAGCCATTACCTCAGATCTAATTGTTGATATTGAAGACGCTTAAGCCACTGTAATACGCAACCCCTAACACCTATTGGCGTGTCACAAAAGTGACACGTTTGTCATTTTTTTGTCATCTAAGTACTTTATATTTTGTTCAGTTACTATCCAAGGAATAGAATATGAACGCCTGTGCTGATGTACCTCAAACGATTAATTATTTCGCCCCAGAGTTAAGTTGGCTGTCTTTTAACGATCGCGTATTACAAGAAGCGCGAGATAAAAGTAACCCAATTATTGAGCGCATTCGTTTTTTGGGGATTTTTTCAAATAACATGGATGAGTTTTTTAGAGTTCGTGTTGCCGATGTTAAACGTCGTATTTTATTAAACAAACTCCCTGATACCAACTTTGATGAAGACGAAATTTTACTGACTCAAATTCAACAAAAAGTACTGCAGTTAGGCAAAAAATTTAACCAGATCCACGAACAAATTTTAAAAGATCTGATTGCTCACAATATTCATGTTGACCGACCTGAGCAGCTGAGTGAGTTTCATACCAATTGGTTAAGAAAGTTTTTCTTCGATAACGTATTACAGCATATCTCACCTATTTTATTAGATGAAAACAAAGATTATTCAGATCAAATCAACGATACCATGACGTATATGTTTGTTGAGATGAGTAATGACAAAAGCCATTACGCCATGCTTGAAGTACCAACCGATCGCGTGCCTCGATTTATTATTTTACCGCCTGAGAAAACTCGTCGTCATAAAACTATTGTGATGTTAGACGATATTATTACCTTCTTCTTAAGTGATATTTTTAGTAGTTTTTTTGACTTTGATAACATTCAAGGTTACGCCATAAAATTAACTCGTGATGCAGAATACAACCTCGATGATGAATTAGAAGAAGGCATTTTAGATAAAATGTCTAAGGGCCTTAAACAACGCATTTATGCCGAGCCGGTGCGATTAGTTTATGATCAAACAATGCCTGAATCGATGCTCAAAGTAATGAAGAAGCGCTTAGGTGTAACTCACCACGACGCCTTGATCCCCGGCGGCCGCTACCGTAATTTTAGAGACTTTATTGGTTTTCCCAATGTTGGCCGCCAATATTTAGAGAACAAACCACTGCCCGCTTTACAAAGTACAGCCTTTAACAACCATGCCAGTATATTTGCAGCGATTAGTCAACAAGATATCTTACTTTACTATCCGTATCATACATTTAACCATTTGCTAGAGTATGTTCGCCAAGCTGCATTTGATCCTAATGTGACACAAATTAAGGTCAACATTTATCGCGTAGCGAGCAAGTCACGGCTTATATCGTCACTTATTAATGCCGCAAAAAATGGCAAGAAAGTAACGGTAATGGTTGAACTTAAAGCACGTTTTGATGAGCAAAATAATATTGAGTGGGCAAAAGTGCTCAGTAGTGCCGGTATTAAAGTTATTTTTGGCATTCCTGCACTCAAAGTACACAGTAAGTTATGTATTGTGCACCGTCGCGAGAAAGGCCAAATCGTTAAGTACGCCCATATCGGCACTGGCAATTTTCACGAAAAGACCGCAAAAATCTACACTGACTTTAGCTTATTCACTAAGCATCAAGGCATTTGTGATGAAAGCGATAGCGTATTTAAATTTATTGAAAGTAGCTATAAACCCTTTGTATTTGAACACTTAATGATTTCGCCAGTAAACGCAAGACAACTGCTAATTGGTTTAATTCATCAAGAAATTGCTCATGCCGAAAGTGGTAAACAAGGTAGAATAACATTAAAAATAAATAACTTAGTTGATAAAGAGCTAGTCGATTGTTTGTACTTAGCGGCGCGTAGTGGGGTTAAAATTAGGATTATAGTTCGTGGTATGTGCTCCTTAGTACCGGGCCTTACTAACTTTAGCGACAACATCCGCGTTATTAGTATTGTTGATCGCTTTTTAGAGCACCCGCGAGTGATGGTATTTGCTAATAACGGCGATGAAAAAGTGTATATTTCATCCGCAGATTGGATGACTCGTAACCTTGATCATCGGGTTGAAGTGGGCGTGCCTATTTATGATGAAAAACTCAAACAGCTGATCATCGATGTACTTGAGCTACAATTTAAAGATCGCACCAAAGCGCGTATTATTGATAGTGAACAAAAGAACCATTATGTAAGACGCGGAAATCGTAAGAAAATTCGCTCGCAAATTGCAATTTACGATCACTTAAAAAAATGGGAAGGCAATTATAATAATGAATGATTATCCCTCAATAGCTGCGGTCGATTTAGGCTCCAACAGTTTTCATTTGGTCGTTGCCAGAGAAGTCGATGGCTCTTTGCAAATTCTTCACAAAGAAAAGCAACGGGTTTATTTAGCTGATGGCTTAGATGATAGAAACCAACTAAGCCAAACTGCGATAGACAGAGCATTGGCTGTATTGAAACAGTTTGCCAACACGCTGCAAGACTTTCCAGCAAGTAACGTAAAAATAGCCGCAACCTATACATTACGACGTGCTAAAAATATTAATTCATTTTTAACTCAAGCAAGTAACGTTTTCCCCTACCATATTGATGTGATCTCAGGTCAAGAGGAAGCTCGGTTAATTTATCAAGGTGTTGCTCATTATATTCATCATGATGAAAACCGTTTAGTGATTGATATTGGCGGTGGTAGTACCGAGCTAATTATTGGCAAGCATTTTAAACATAAGCTGCTCTCAAGTCGCAATATGGGCTGCGTAAGCTATACCAAGCAATTTTTTGCCGATGGTATTATTAACGACAAACGTTTTAACAAAGCACAAATAAAAGCCGAGCAAGAACTTGAAGTTATTTTTGCCAATTATATTAATACTGGCTGGCAATCTGTGGTGGGCACCTCCGGCACTATAAAATCAATACTTGCGATGATCAGTGCTAATGACCCTGAACAAAAAAATATCACCTTAGAGCGGTTACTTGAACTAAAAACCCAATTTATTGCTGCAAAAACCATTGATAACTTATTAATTGAAGGTTTAAGCCCTGAGCGCCAAGTAAGTATTTGTGGTGGCTTGGCTATTTTAATTGCTATTTTTCAGCTATTTAATATTACTGAAATGGATTATAGCGACTTTTCACTACGAGAAGGCCTGCTCCATGAAATGCAGCAAAAATTAGCGCTTAAAGATATACGTACCAACACTATTGCTAATTTAAGCGAAAGAAACACAATCGATAAGGTTCATGCTCAACGTGTTGCAAACACTGCTGACTGGTTATTCCTACAAGTACAAAAAGAATGGCAACTTGACTCGTTAGATAATCATCAGCTGTTGCTATGGGCTGCACAGTTACATGAAGTAGGTTTAGGAATCAATTCATCGGGCTTACATAAGCATAGTGCGTATGTGGTTGAAAATAGCCAATTACCTGGATTTACGCAGCAGCAACAAACATTGCTTAGCTGCATGATACGCTTTTACCGTAAAAAAGTGCGTTTAGAGCAATTTCCAACGCTACTTTCAGTACCACACTTTCAAATATTGCAATTAATTGTCTTACTGCGATTAGCAGTATTACTTAACCAAAAGCGCTTGAATGACCAGCATCAGGAGTTAGCAGTTTCTGTAAAAGGTAATAGTATGTTATTGCAGTTTCCACTGGGCTGGCTCAGTGAGCAAACCTTGCTGCATGCAGATTTACAGCAAGAGCAAAAGTATTTGAAAAAAGTGGGATTTTTAATCGATTTTGTTTAGATACAAAACGGGATAAGTGCTATCCCGTAAGCTACTTTACTTATCAACTGAATATTAGGGCCTGTTGATCTTTGCGGATTAAAATTTGTTCAAACAAGGGGCGGTTTAATCACGGCGCGAGGTTTGTAACCTAGTGGACTAAGTAAAAGCCGAGCAACAAAGAGTAAATCGCCCCTTGGCAGAACCCAAAGGGCAGCGCCTGTTTGGTATTGATGCTGCGTTATCGCCTATTTATGGGGAATAACCACACTACATAGGCGTTGCCTTGCCTAAATACCTAACAGACTGCTGCAAATTTAACCTTGAAAGGTCAACAGGCCCTAGTATCAGTTACATATCCATATGGCGATTAGCGCTTTGTATCATTTGCTTTAAGCCTTGCTGCTCAAGCTCTAGCAATTGCGCTAACTTCTCTTTACCTGCAGGGGTTTCTGCACGACTAAGTAAGTATTCATAAAGGTTGATTACTTTTTTATGCTGCTGAGATAAGTAACCCTGCATGACTTGCTCATCAACACGGGTATCACGATCTAAATCGGTGAAATTGATCAACTCTGGGTTTTCAGCAAAGTACTCGTAACAATAAGTATCTAACGTATTTATTTCGGTGATAGCTTTAAAACCAACCATATCTTCAGCTAACTTTTTTTCGTACTCAACAAAGTAATCGGCGAGCATTCGATTATGCTCCGCTAACCCCTCGCGAAGACTAAAAAAATTTGCCGCCATTTGCGTATGAAAAAGCACAGTCCAATCGTACACTTCTTGTATTGTTTTAACTTGCATGTGTGTTCCTTACTTAATTAAGTCTGCTAACAAGGCTATAGCAAAAACGTGTTATAAGAATATTGCTAAAAACGTGCCATTAAAAAGTTAATTAAAAACAAGTGGGTATTAAAATCCTGTTACTTAAACTCGTATAAGTTACAAGTAACAGGGTAATTTTTATAGGGTGATGTTAAAAAGGGAGCAACAATCGTAAAAAGCCAGACTTGTTATTAAAAGAGTAATAAAAAAAGGAAATAAAAGAAATAAAAAGAGGACAGGCATATATTTTTCAAAAAGTTGTGCACTTCACCTATCAAAGACAAATGTCCTTTTACTAATTAAAAGCCACTATTTACAAGTTAAGAAACACCTTAAAATAAAAAGAAAATAAAAAAGGACAGGCATATATTTTGTCAGAAGATTTTGTACTTCCCCTATCGAAGGTAATCCTCGCATTCCTTTATTGCACGCTGTTAATTGCCAAACTTCGAGCTGAATAACTTAAAAAGGTTCAACTATTCAACCTGTACCTTTATACCATTTGACATCGTTGCTGGCGGCGTGCTGCTTTAATCGTTGTTTACTGCCTGCAAAATTTGAATATTGATGTCTAAATCGCTTTACGGATTCAAGCCATTGCGCTTCTTCTATATTCAAAGTAAGTAGCGCTTTAGGGACTGTGTGGTTTATATGCCCTTTTTTCTTTGGATCTATGTGTCGGCCACTCCAATCTACTAATTCAATGTAATCTAGCAAAGCAAAGGGAATTGTATGTTTGATGTCATTACCACCAAATGGCTTTAGCTGTGCAGGTTGGCTTTCATGTTGGATATTATCATTTTGTTTGAGGGGCTTATTCGCTTTCATCACGTCTGCGGTAAAGGCTTTGAAATGCGCTATACGTTCTTGAATTGAGGTAAAATCACTGTCTTCAAGGGTATCTGCTATATTTGCTCTGATAGGATTTAAATCGACATAGGCCATGCAACTAAGTACTGCTGTTTGATCTAATAACGCCTGTGACTTATAGCGCCCTTCCCAGTACTTTCCGGTGCAGTTATCTTCTTTATTGGCTTCGCGGGCTATATATTCATTAAGGTTTTTCATATACCAGCTAATGTCATACAACCTTTCTCGCCATTTAGCGATGATCTCATTGAAGAAAAGTAAACTAGGTTCATCTAACTGCTCACCATTTATGTAGCGATCAACCAACATGTGACCATTATAGAGTTGATACCAGCGCTTAATTACTTCTTCATCAGACCACTCAAGTGCTTGTTGCCTATTCACATTTACAACAAGGTGGTAATGGTTGCTCATAATCGCGTAGGCTGCGATTTCGATGGCAAACACGCTACTTAATAGCTTTATTCGCTCTACAAGCCACTCTCTTCGGTGATCAAAGTTTTTACCCGTGTGTTTATCATTACCACACAAGTATGCTTGTCTAACACAACGAGCGATTAAATGGTAATAGGATGTGGATGCTAAATCAATCAGGTTTTTTCTTGCGCGAGTCATAAAGTATCAGCTCCAGTCAAACTGTATATAATAACAGTAGTTGATACTATGGTTTTTGCAAAAAATTTTGTGCCTGTCCTATTTTATTCAAAATTGGAGGTAGTCGCAGTAGCTGTTTTACGAGGCTCTGCGACTCTGGTCAAACAAAGTTTAGGGGCGCTGTATTTTTAACTCAACTTACGCATTTATACCTCGCTTACGCCATAACAAATATACTGCTGGCAGTACCAACAAGGTTAAAACGATGGCGCTGAACATGCCGCCGACCATGGGGGCGGCGATGCGGCTCATTACTTCGCTGCCGGTGCCTGTGCCGTAAAGTACGGGGAGCAAACCGATGATTATGGTTGCGACTGTCATCATCACTGGTCGTACTCGCAGGCCTGCGCCTTCGACTATGGCTTGCTTCAGCTCGACAAAGCTAAGCATTGTGCCGGCTTGTTGTGCTTGCACGCACTTTTCATTGTAGGCTTGGTTTAAGTACACCAACATGATCACGCCAATTTCCACCGCGACCCCAGCAAGGGCAATAAAACCCACTCCCACGGCGACTGAGAAGTTAAAGCCTTCTAAGTACATAAGCCAGATTCCGCCAATCATTGCCAGCGGTAGGGTGGCCATTATAATGGCTACTTCAACAAAGCTTCGAAAGTTGAGGTACAACAGCACGATAATAATCGCTAATGTCAGAGGTAATACATAGGCGAGCTTGTCTTTGGCGCGCTCCATGTACTCATATTGCCCCGCCCAAGTTATTGAGTAACCCGCTGGTAGCACTAGTTTTTCATCAAGCACTTGGCGCGCATTATCTACATAACTGCCAATATCAATGCCATCAATATCAATAAAGCTCCAACCATTTAGCCGTGCGTTTTCACTTTTGATCCCCGGTGGGCCATCTTCAATAAATACATCCGCCACATCAGCAAGCGCTATCCGCTGACCTGATGGGGTTACGATTGGTAATAACATCAGCTCTTCAGGTGAATCGCGGTAATCTTGTGGGTAGCGTAAATTGACTGGATAACGCTCTTGCCCTTCGACCGTTTCGGTTACATTCATCCCCCCTATCGCTGTAGCGACCACTTGCTGTACATCGGCAATGTTTAAGCTATAACGAGCGGCTTTTTCGCGGTTGATATCCACTTTGATATAACGGCCACCAGCAACACGCTCAGAATATACCGAGGCAGTGCCGGGTACATCTTTTAGTAAGACTTCAATTTGCTGGCCAATTTTTTGAATTTCATTCAAGTTTGGCCCCGCGACTTTAATGCCTACTGGCGTTTTAATGCCCGTTGCCAGCATATCAATACGGGTTTTTATTGGCATAACCCAAGCATTTGTCAGGCCTGGGAATTTCACTAAACCGTCGAGCTCTTTTTTCAGTTTCTCTAAGGTCATGCCTTCGCGCCACTGCTCTTTTGGCTTAAGCTGAATAAAGGTTTCAATCATGGTCAGTGGTGCGGGATCGGTGGCAGTTTCTGCGCGGCCTACTTTACCAAACACGGTTAACACTTCAGGCACGCTGGCTATCAGTTTATCGGTTTGTTGTAAAATCTCCCGCGCTTTACCAATCGATAAACCTGGGTAAGTAGTTGGCATATACATTAAATCGCCTTCATCCAGCGGCGGTATAAACTCACTGCCAATTTTATTCACCGGATAAAAACCAATAATTACTACCACCAGCGCTAACACTAAAGTCATTTTAGGAAAGCGTAAGACCGTATTAAGCAGTGGCTTGTAAGTATTGACCAGTAAGCGATTAACCGGATTTTTTTGCTCTGAAATGACTTTGCCACGTATAAAATACCCCATTAATACTGGCACTAAGGTAATTGCTAAACCCGCAGATGCTGCCATTGCATAGGTTTTAGTGTACGCCAGTGGCGCGAACATGCGCCCTTCTTGCGCTTCTAAAATAAACACTGGCATAAAACTGACGGTAATGATCATTAAACTAAAAAACAGCGCTGGGCCGACTTCACTGGCTGCATCGCTCACCACTTGCCAACGGTTTTCATCAGTAAGCGGTGTTTTTTCCATGTGCTTATGCATGTTTTCAATCATCACTATCGCGCCATCGGTCATTGCACCTATGGCAATGGCAATACCGCCCAGCGACATGATATTGGCGTTAATGCCTTGCCAATACATGATGATGAACGCCGTTAAAATCCCCAGCGGTAAAGTAATAATCGCCACTAAGGATGAACGCACATGAAACAAAAATACAATGCAGATCAGCGCCACCACCACTAACTCTTCGAACAACTTACTGGTGAGGTTATCTACTGCATTTTTGATCAGGTTAGAGCGGTCATACACTGGCACAATTTCAACCCCAGCAGGCAAGCCTTTCTTGAGTGATTCGAGCTTTGCTTTTACCAGCTCTATAGTTTTTTGTGCGTTTTCACCATAGCGCATTACCACTACGCCACCTGCAACCTCACCTTCACCGTTTAACTCAGCGATGCCTCGGCGCATTTGTGGACCAAGGCGAATATCGGCAACATCGCGTAACTGTAGCGGTGTGCCATTGGCGTTAACGCCCAGTGGAATGGCCTCTAAATCAGCCACACTTTTAATATAACCGGTGCTGGTTACCATGTATTCGGCTTCGGCCATTTCTACCACTGAGGCACCCATTTCTTGGTTGCCTTGTTTGATGGCTGTTTGTATTAAACTCAGCGGTATACCGTAGGCACGCAATTTATCTGGCTCTACATTGACTTGATATTGCTTCACCATACCACCTACTGAAGCCACCTCAGACACCCCAGGGACAGTTTGTAATTCAAATTTTAAAAACCAATCTTGTAAGCTACGTAATTGGCTAATATCGTGTTGATTGGTTTTATCCACCAGCGCATATAAATAAACCCAACCAACACCAGTGGCATCTGGGCCAAGCTCAGCGGTTGCACTTTCTGGTAAACGACTGGCTACTTGGCTCAAATACTCCTGTACTCGGCTACGAGCCCAGTAAAGGTCGGTTTTTTCATCAAAGATGACATACACGTAAGAATCACCAAAAAATGAAAAACCACGCACAGTTTGCGCCCCTGGCACTGAGAGCATGGCGGTGGTTAGTGGAAAAGTAACTTGATCTTGCACCACTTGCGGCGCTTGCCCAGGGTATGAGGTTTTAACAATCACCTGCACATCAGATAAATCCGGCAAGGCATCAACTGGGGTGTTTTTTACCGCAAATACACCGCCACCAATTAGTATTGCGGTTATAAGCAAAACAAAAAAGCGATTAGTCACAGACCAACGAATAACTGCTGCTATCATAACGCCCCCTAGTGTCCGCTGTGTGATTGCATTGAGGGTTCAACATCAATACGGCTAATAACAAATTCCCCCCCTTGCAAACTAAAGGTAAATGTTATTTGTTGTGCAGCTTCAAGCGTTGTTAAATCAACGCCATCAGCAAATACAAAGTCCATAGTGGCGGGTGCTCGGTGCCATTTTTCGATTGCGCCGCGACTAATATTGGCTACTCGCGTGGTTTTATCAATACTGTTAATAGTGCCCTTTACGGTGGCAGTGTTGGCCGCATCAACCATCATATGAGTTGAGTCCATAATATGAATACCGCTTACTACATAACTTCCATCAACTTGTTTTGTTAGCTCAAAATGCAGTGTTTGACCTGCTTGTAACGCGCCAATATCAACGCTTTCAGCAACCATAAAATCCATCGTCATGCTAGGCCAATCAAGTTCATTCATTGGTTCGTGGCTAATATTCACCATTCGCTGATCTGCCATTACATGGTTGATAACCCCTTTTCCCCACACGCTGGTGATAACTTGTGGCGCCTGCATCCGCTTAAAATCAGAGCTTTTACTTGATTCTGAATCTAATAAGAATTGCGCAGAAGTCACTACTTCATCGTCGGCTTTAATGCCTGCTAAAATAACAGCATCATTATTATCACTACGGCCAAGTTCCACCGCGACTGACTTAAAACGGCCTTCGCCTAGAGCAACAACAACGCGGTCTTGAGAACCTGTGCGGATCACCGCTTGTTTTGGCACAATTAGCTGCTGCTCGCTGGCTTTAGCATGAATGCTCACTTGTGCAAACATGTTCGGTTTTAGTTGGTGATCTTGATTGTTAAAACGTAAACGTACCCGCAGCGTACGGTTTTTGGCATCCAACGTTGGGTATATATAATCAACCTTACCGCGCCAGCTTTGCCCTGCGATGTAATCAAGGGTCATGGTTACGGGTAAGCCTACTTCAATCAATTGTGCTTGGCGTTCAAATACCTCAGCTTCAACCCATACTTCATCCAACTGAGCAATACTCATCATAGAAGTACCAGGCTTTACATAAAAGCCTTCGCGTACATTAAGCTCATCGACCACGCCACTTTGGCGTGCATAAAAGGTAATATTTTGCATCACCTTTTTATTGGTTTGTAAGCGTTCAACAAAACCGTCCGATACATTTAACGCCTTTAAACGTGCCTTTGCTGCACGAATAAGCACAGGGTTGTTACGATTCACCGCCAGTACAAACTCTTCTTGAGCGTTAACTAGCTGTGGAGAATACAAGGTATACAGTGGCTCTCCTTGTTTAACTTGATCGCCTGCGGCTTTAACATATAAGGTTTCAAGCCAGCCTTCTACCCGAGGGTGAATATGCACTTGCTGATCTTGGTTATACTGTACGTAGCCTACCGTGTTCACTTCGCTTTGCAGTGCTTTACGTTGTACTTTGGCAGTTCTAACACCTAGGTTATTGATCACAGCGGGCGAAATTGTCACCGCACCGGGGCCGTCTTGATCGTTCTCTTCGCCTTCTGCATAAACAGGCACTAAATCCATGCCCATAGGCGAGAGTCCTGGTTCATCACGTCGATAGTTACTATCCATTGGCGCCACCCAGTACAAGGGCTTCTTTTCTGTGTTGGTACTGACTGTATGCGTACTATCTGTCAGTAGGGTTAAGCTCGTTGTCGCAATGGCTGCACCAACGAGTGCGGCAATAAGCAATTTTAAATTAGTGTTCATCATGCTCTCCTGCTAATAGCTCGGCCATCACAGCAGCGTCTTTGCTACTGGCGTAATAATTCAGGCGAGCAATAATAATTTGTTGATCTATCTGGATATTTAACGCGTCTATTTTGGCATTGAGTTCACTGATACGGGCGCGCATTACTTCAGAGAAATCACCATCATCGCGGGTGTAGGCATTTAATGTCGCTTGTGCTTGCTCAGCCATTTGAGGCAGTAGTTTAGTTTGATAAAGGGCGTCACGCTTTGCCAACCGTGCTAATTGGCTAAACTCTTTAAAGTACATACCTTTGAGCTTTTGTAAGGCAATCAATTTTTCAGTTTTAACGGCTTCAGCCGTGGCGATCGCGGCATTGACTTGTTGGTCTTGGCGGTTATCAGTAAACAGCGGTAAATCAATACTAATACCGACAGAAAACAGATCGGCGCGGGAGTCACCCATTGGCGTATCGTCACGATAACCATAGCCCATATTCACGCCGAGCTGTGGTTTATAACCTTGCTTAGCAACATCGATTTCAGTTTGCTTTGCCGCGACAGTTTGCTCAATTGCAACGATTGCAGGGTGCGCCATTAACAATGGCATTAGCTGTGTAAACTCAAGCTGGTCAAAATCAACCAATGGTATTATGTCACTGCGATTAGCACTTACCGGTTGAGTTAACATATTGATTGGCAACCATTGTGACAAACGCTTTTTAGCACTTTCAAACTGTTGTTCGAGCATTACTAGCTTATCTTCAAGGCGAGTTAATTCTAACTGGGCGCGAATAATATCTTGCTGGCGAGTATTACCGACCGAGCTGGCATAACTTGATTCTGTAATATCAATCAGCTGCGAGAACAATGCCTTATCTTGCTCAATTAAAGCGATGCTTTGCTGTGCTCGATACGCATTGAGCCAAGATTCAATAACAATGGTTTTTACTTGGGCAAGTCTATCTGCGCGTAACCAAGGATATTGCTGCGCTGATTGTGCTAACGCATGCTGTTTCAGCGCAAGGCTATCACCACGACTAAACATTTGACTCACGCCCACTTTGAACTGAGTCATTCCTTCTTGATCAAAGGCAAAGCCATCTGTAGGAAGGTTCATTAGCCCAACAGTCAAAACGGGATCTGGCAACGTGCCCGCCGCTAAGCTTTGTGCTTGCACTGCTGCTTGCTGATACTTATTGGCTGTTAACCAAGGTTCATTATTAAGTGCATAGCTAAGCGCTTGTTCAAGACTTAACTCATTACTGTATGCTGGGTTTGCCGCTGCTAGCAAAATCGCTAAAAAAATGGCTTTAAATACTGCTAAGTGATTCATCACTTACTCCACTAAAATTAAAAAAAGGATTAAATTTAGAGGCAGAAAAGGTGATTTATATAAATTTTAGACGCACCTATCCTGCAATTAAGCAGACATAGGAGGGCGGTAAAGCGAGCTGGCTATACGGTGTTGATTTTGCGAGATGTGAAGTTGTACTTTTTCAGACGGCGATAATAATGTGGTAAATAAACCATCCATACTCAGCATAGAATGTGCAGAGCATGCACTAACAGGGCAACCACATTCTTGATTGGCTGTTGTGTCGTCATCACAACAATCCATATTCATCATGCCAGCAGACATATCATGATGCATATCATGATGCATATCATGATGCATATCATGATGCATATCATTATTATCCATCATGCTTGACTGTGAGTGACTCATGTGTGGCATTTCACAACTCATAGTTACAGACGCAACAGCTTGACCCACTAAAGTGAGTAACAAAACAATGGTCAATAAACTAAGGTAAATACGTTGCAAAAAAGTGCCTTTTAAAATTAGGTTCTAGGTTCTAGGTTCTAGGTTCTAGGTTCTAGGTTCTAGGGAATTTTATGTTAACTTATTCACTAACACAAACGTTTAACTGTTTTTTGGTTCAATCTTAATTAAATTACTGGCGGCGATGGCAAATAAACAATACCCGGTAAAATACCAAAAACCAGCGCCAAACTCTGCGTGCATATTGATAAGTTCGCCCATTTGGCCTTCTGCGTTACCGGCTAAATAGGATACGATTAACGCAATAACAAATACATCAACCATACTCCATTTACTTAAGCCTTGTATTACTTGACCGAGCAGCTGCTTAAATTTATTCACGGGTAAAAAAATATATAGCAATTGCATCAATAATTTTAAGGTTGGTATCACTATCGAAAAAAATGCCACCAGCACGGCGACTAAATAGTTTTTATTATTAGCCAGTTCGTTAACCGTGCCCCAAATACTGCGTGTTTTTTTATAGGCACTAATTTCGCCTTCGAGCTTGTCTAGACCCAACATGCTTGAAGCCATCATTAACATATTACGGGTATTACGGTCGCCCTCATCTGCCAACATTTCAATCCCGGTTTGTGCTAGCTTTGACTTATCTATTTTTCCCTCTAAGCTCAAAACAGGCTGAGTTACACCAGGAATAAGCAGTGCTAAAGCAATTAAAATCGTGGTAAATGGTAATAATAAACGCATGTAATATCTTCATAAGATAAGTTAGTTAATGCGCATAATACTCAAGTGCTTATTCTTGTTCAATAATTGATGCTAATACGTCGTCCCCGTACTGACGGGCGCTGAGCATCGCATTATAAACCACTTCTATTTCGGAGGCTGGGCGAATTGTTTCCAGCAGCTTTTCAGCCAAAGGCCAATTATCTTCTTCTACTGCCCGCGCTAGTTTAAGGGTCGCTCCCAACATACCATTAAAGTTGAGTAATGCGCTTGAAAGCTCATCACCTAAGCGAAACTCCTGCGCTATTACATCAAGCTCCATATTTAAGATCGCATCAAGTACCGACATCAGCCCAACCAAGTAGCCTTGCTCTGACATCTCTTGGCCACCCGGTTGTAACATCAACAACATAAAGTGCGCACGTGTTAATCCCAGTTTGGTTAATTCACTGGGTTTATCAACCCCAAGTTCACTCAGCGCTAATACCCTAACAAATTGGCGTATTGCATCTTCGCCTAAATAAATAACCGCCTGAGAAATTGAAGTAATAACTAAATTCTGACTTTTAGAACGGGCATTCACTAATTTCAATATACGAGCCGTTAAACCAACATCTTTAGCAACACGTTGATGCACCTCATCAAAGTTTAGATCTGAGCGTGATGTACAGCGCAATAAATCAAACACAGCCAGTTTCGAGGGTTCAACATTATGATAAGTAAGCATTTCAGGACGCGCGAAAAAGAAGCCCTGAAAGTAATCACAGCCGGCACTTTTTAAAAGCGTAAATTGTTCATGGGTTTCTATACGCTCAACGATAATTTTCACATCAGGAAATCGGCGCTTGAGCTTTTTCAATAGCATATTGGTTTTAATAATAGGCTCTTCGACTTCGAGCTTAATATAATCGACTAAGCCTAAAAGTGGCTCCCATTTAACATCGCCATCGTAATCATCTAAGGCAAACCGATAGCCTTCTTGCTTTAAAGATTTAACACGTTTTGTCACTTTCGCTATATTATCTGCACGCTCAACTATCTCGATTACAGCGCTATTTGGTTGCAACAGTTTAGGGAAGTCTTCTAATAAGGCATCTGTTGAAAGGTTAATAAATGCACGATGATTTGCGGTGAGCTTATCAATACCTATCAACATTAAGGCATTAAAAAACAACCGCCCAGTAGCTTGGCCGTCGGTTGTACCAACAGGAAAAGCGTTATTAATCGAATCTCGATAAAGTAACTCATATGCATAAAGGCCTGTGTCAGCATCAAAAATTGGTTGCCTTGCTATATATTGAGTAACAAGGTTTGGCATATCGGCTGTTATCTGCGTACTCAGCATATTATTTCCTGCTAATAATTCTAGCGACTTATGCCAGCTAAATTGTTGTTATTTTATCGATTCAGTATAGTTAATTTTTTTCAGCTTGCCTAAACTTAAACATCGGTAACCAGCCTAATCAACTCAATGCCAGCAAAATACTGTGCGCTTATAGTAATTTATATACCCACACATAAATAATGGATATGTTCTAATTTACTCTACAATTGAGTACAATAGCTACTTACCTTTAAGTTTACCTCCCTTACAAGAGCCCGATATGAGCATAGAACAGACCTTAGTTGAACGCAGCAATACCCAATGTGAGTTATGTGCTGCGAGTGAAAATCTTTCTGTATACGAAGTACCACCTGTTACAGAAGCTCATTCAGATAAATGCATTTATACCTGCCAAACGTGCAAAGACCAAATTGAAAACAACATTGAGCTCACCCCAACTCATTGGCATTGTTTAAACGACAGCATGTGGAGTCAAACACCAGCCGTTCAAGTGGTTGCTTATAGAATGCTTACCCGCTTAGCACCTGATAATGGTTGGGCGCAAGACGCACTAGATATGATTTACTTAGAAGAAGACACACTAGCCTGGGCAAAAGTTGCATTAGCAGAAGACGATGATATTAAGCATGTTGATAGCAATGGTGTAGTCTTACAAGCAGGCGATACAGTTACACTAATTAAAGACTTAGATGTTAAAGGAAGTAGCTTAACGGCTAAGCGCGGCACTGCGGTTCGCAATATCGGCTTGACGAGCAACCCTGAGCATATAGAAGGGCGTGTAGACGGTCAGCGCATTGTGATTTTAACCAAGTTTGTTAAAAAATAAGCGCGTCTAGCGCATTTTCTTGTGTTCCAACAATTAAGCTATTATTAAGTAACTAAGTCGTACACTTATAGCTAGTTAAGAATCCACCGATTTCATTCACTCCAAGGAATAAGCCATGCTATTACATAAACCAAATGCAATTTTAAAATCGATTGTTGGTATGAGTCTATTAGCCAGCAGTGCTGTTGTACTTTCAGGATGTCAAAGCCAACCTGAATCAACTGAACAAACTACTGAAGATGCAGCTATGGCCACGTTAACTACGCAAATTACCTACCTTGATCGCAGCATGCTGCGCCCGGGGGCGCAACTGACAGTAACCCTTGCTGACGTATCAAAAATGGATGCTAAAGCTGAAGTGATCAGCCAGCAAACTATTGATATTAATGGTGCACCACCTTACACGGTAGAGCTTAGTTATGATGCGAGTAAAATGGACCAACGTCACCGCTATAGCGTCATGGCACGGATCACTAATCAAGACCAACTATTATATGTAAGCACAACCCATAACAACCCGTTTGAGCAATCGCAACAAACCACTCCTTATGAGGTTGTGGTGTCTAAAGTAGCGCCGCAAAAACCTAATGTCGATTTAGTAAATACGTACTTTAAAGCGATTACTTTGAATGGCGAAAAAGTAATCGTAGAAACAAAAGAGCCCTTTATTCAATTTAGCGCTGATAACAAAAGCCATGGTTTTTTAGGTTGTAACAACTTTACTGGTAGCTACCAAGTAAATCAGCAAACACTTAAATTTAGCCCACAAGCCAGCACAAAGAAAATGTGTTTTAAAGGTATGGAACAAGAAGCGGCAATGTCAGCAGTATTACAAAATACCGCACAGTGGGAAATTAAAGGTGAATTACTTCGTTTGAAAGATCAGCAAGGAAACGAACTTGCAACTTTTAAAGCAACTTACTTTTAAATATAACGCATAGACATCAAACGCCCAGCTCTGCTGGGCGTTTTAGGTTATTCTTCAACTAACTGTTCGCTACGGTAAAAACCAGACGAGTCGCTTAGCAGACTTACCAGCTCTGGTAATATCTTATCCATCGTTTGTTTAAGCTTCCATGGCGGGTTAATTACGATCATTCCTGATGCCGTCATACCATGTACTTCAGTATCCGCTGTGGTAGCCAGTTCAAATAACTGAATATTACGCATACCTGAGGCAATTAAGCCCTCTTCCATACGCTCAATTCGCTCTCTATCAACCACTGGGTACCAAATCATATACGTGCCTGTAGCAAAACGCTGATAAGCTTTGGTTAGCGTTTTAACAACGGTATCGTAGTCGTCTTTAATTTCATAGGGTGGGTCAATTAATACGCACGCGCGACGCGACGCAGGAGGCAATAAACCAATTAAACCTGCAAAACCATTCTCACCACGAACACGGATCGAACGTTTGCCGCTCATGTTTTCTTGCAGTAGCGTTAAATCCCGCGGATGCAATTCAAAAAACCAGCCCTTGTCTTGGCGACGCAAAAAATGCTCGGCAATTTTTGGAGAGCCGGGGTAAAAAGCCAACTGCGCCGAGTTATTAAATGATTTTATCAATTCGATATAATCATTTAGCGCTTGGTGTTCGCTATTATGTTGGTAAAGCTTAGCGATACCATCAAGGTATTCTTGGGTCTTTTGCGCATCGGCACCTGCCAATTCAAAAAAACCAGCCCCTGAATGGGTATCGATATAGTCCAATGGCTTATCTTTAAGTGTTTGGTAGCTCAAGACTTGAGCAAGGACCAAATGTTTAACCACATCGGCTGGGTTTCCAGCATGAAATGAGTGTCTATAACTAAGCATAATGTTATTTCGCTATAAATGGTTTATTTAAATAAACCCATTGAAGTTGGTTATATTCTACAACATAAAATGCCGAGGGTCATAAATTGCTGGTGCTTGAATTCAAGATTAAGTGAATCACTTATGAACAAATCAGGCGCTAGCCTGAACAGCTCATTAACATTAAATAAAAATCAGCTAAAACGCACGTAAATGCTGGCATATAAAGCAACTTTGCTTTACATTTGCATGACAATAATCACAGTTTTATGAGCGCCTTAATGAATAACGATACCCTTTCTCAACTAGAACAATTGATCGACCAATTAATTGGTCAAAATTCACAGCTACAAGCTCAGGTTAGCGAGCTTAAAGAAAAAAACAGTAAGTTAATCGATGAAAATGAAATTCTTCAACTTGAAGTCCTCGAAAGTGAAGAAAAACAAAAAGACACCAGTACAACGTTAACTGGTTTACTTGAGAAGCTACAAAGCGTCCAACAGGCTAGCTAATGTCTGAGCTGCAAAACCAGCGAGTCACCGTTGAGTTGCTTGGTAAAGAGCAGCAATTTGCTTGCCCTGCAGGACAAGAAGATGCCCTCATTGCATCAGCCAAATATTTAAATGATTTGGTTGAACAAATGAAGCAACGCTCAACCGTGCGAAATGATCAAAAAGCCTTATTAATGGCAGCTTTGAACATGAGCCACGAGTTACTTGAAGCGAAAACGCAGCAAAGCGTTGAACAACAACAACAAGATCAGCTCATTGATAAACTAAGTGCTTACTTAGGACAATCATCAACCAAATAAAAAAGCGCCCTGCGCTTTTTTATTATCTCGCTATTTCCAGTATCAATTCCAAACAAAATCCGCTAACTTTGCTATTTTATTGTTGGCTGCTCAGGTTGTCACTATGACCCATTATTTTTATTCTCCCATGAAATTTATTACGTTTTTACTGCTAAGCTGCTTCTGTGTTGCAGCCAATACAACTGCTGCGCCAACGCAATGGCGCACTATCTCTGCAAATGTACAATTTTTAGAGCAGTCGAGTAATTTACGTTTTTATGATTCAAACCAAGTGCTTATTCAGGGTGATAAATGTGCATTAATGTTTGATGCCAGTGGCGATTTTGCCGCTGTTGAAACGACCATTGAACACCTAAAAAATACCTTAACGACTCCTTTATGCTACTTGGTTGCTAGCCACTTTCACGATGACCATTTACTGGGGATGGCTATTTTGCAACACCACTACCCTGACGCCCAACTAATTGTTCATCAACAGCTTGCAACTGAGTTTCAGACTCTGCAAAAAGCTTACTTTGATAAATTGGACAGTTATGAAAAAAGCATTGAACTGAGCTTGCAACGCTTATCACAGCAACCAGAAGCCCAGCAGCAACAGTGGCGCGATAAGCTCAACTTAGCGAAACAACGATTGCTTCGTTGGCGCCAATACCAACTGCAAGCACCCAATATACCAGTCTCTCAGCCGCTCACGCTGGAGCTTGGTAACTATCCTGTCACTATTAACGCCTATCAAGCTCATACCAACGCTGATCTAACTCTCAGCGCCGAAAACCATCGTATTTTAGTTGGCGCAGATCTCGTTGACTGGCTAGCCTATCCAGGTCACGGTAATTTTAATAGTTGGATAAAAGTACTGTCGCAATTACACAGTGATAAACGCATTAAACTAATTCTTCCAGGACACGGAGGAGTACTTAAAGTCGATGATTTACAACAACCTTTAAGCTTTTTACAGGCTATTGAAGCGCATGTATTAGCGCACCCACAACAAGACTTAACTCAATTAGAACACAGCTTTGATCAACAATTTGCTAAAGACTATCAAATCGACGAAATATCCAAGAAAGCTTATCCTCTGTTCCTACAGGCTGGACTTAAACGAGCGAAACAGTCAAAATAGCGACTGCACGCGGATGTGCTAGACTTTTAAAAGGATATTAATTTAGTGATTTTTATGCGCAGTTATCTCTTAGCCCTATTAATGTTGTTACTGTTGCTTACTGGTTGCCAGACAACAGAGCAACCTGTAGAGCCAAGTGATGCACCGCAAGCCCCAATTATTTTTAATCACTTTAAACCAACACATACCCCGCAGCCACTGGCAGACAGCGAACAGAAAAAACAAACAATAAAATTAAAAGCACCATCGCAACAAGCTACAAAACAATCTCAAGCAAGCAATCGCAGTCAAGACTTATGGCAGCATATTGCTGATAAATTAACCATCAAAGTGTATCTAAACAAAGCTCTCAACAAACGTATTTCATGGTATACCAAGCAACCTAATTACTTACAGATAGTCAATGAACGTGCTGCTCCGTACCTTTATCATATTGTCAGTAAAATTGAGCAACGTAAGTTACCGATGGAGTTAGCCTTGTTACCTTTTGTTGAAAGCGACTTTAGGCCCACCATCAGCTCATCAGAGCAGGCGGTTGGAGTATGGCAATTAGTCGGTGCGACAGCCCATCACTTTGGGATCAAATCAGATCAGTGGTATGACGGTCGCAAAGATGTCTTGGCCTCAACCGATGCAGCACTGGCGTATTTAGAGTATTTATATAAACAATTTGATGGCAATTGGTTGCATGCATTAGCGGCCTATAATAGTGGCGAAGGACGAGTAAAACGCGCAATTGCCGAAAATAAAAAGCGCGGTAAAAGCACTGATTACTGGACTTTAAAATTACCAAAAGAAACCGCTGAATACGTACCAAAACTACTTGCACTAAGCTACTTAGTAAAACACCCAAACCGCGGCTTGACTCGCCCTAAGCTGGCGAATAAAGCACTAACAACTGAACTAAATATTGGTCAACAATTTGACTTTTCAGTGATAGCCAACCTATCAGGCATCGGTCGTAACCAGTTACATAAACTGAATCCAGGTTATTTAAAAAATCAAAGTTCTCCCAACGGCCCACACACTTTATTACTCCCATTACAGCAACAAAGCTTACTAAGCAGTCAATTCTTTAAGAGTAATTTTGCTGGTGAATATACGGTGAAAAAAGATGACACCTTATATTCAATAGCTCGCCGCTTTGGATTATCGGTGGAAAAACTTAAAGCTATAAATCATAAACATTCCAACCTAATTGGTATTGGTGAAACCCTAATGATTGGACAACCTCGCACTATGCCCGATTCATTAACGATTGATTATAGAATTAGCCCTTACCTTGAGCAGAATGAAATGGCGATCCCAACGATTGCGATCCACTATCAAGTAAAACCAGGCGATACCATCTGGGGAATTAGCCAGCTATACGACGTGCCGCATAGTGATTTAGCGCAATGGAATCAACTCAATGCCTCCAGTATTTTAACACCAGGTACGCAACTGGTTTTACATTTACCACAAGCAACGAAAACGGCTCCTCAAATACACAATGAAGGTTTACTTTCTGAACTTGAAAAAACCTTAAAACAACCGCACTAACCAGCAGTTTCACATCACTCGTATTTAGCGTAAAATTAGTTTTTCATTTTAGTTAAATTAAAGAGATCAGCATGCAAATTAGCAAAAACTCGGCCGTGGAATTTCACTACACATTAAGTGAAGCAGGCGAGCAACTAGAAACAAGTACAGGCAATGAACCATTAAGTTATATCCACGGCCTTGAAGGCATGCTGCCAGGTCTTGAAAAAGCCCTTGAAGGTAAATCTGCGGGTGACACTTTAAGCGTGACTTTAGAACCTAGTGAATCATATGGCGAGCGTGTTGATGATCTTATTCAGCGCATTCCACTTAAACATCTACAAGGTGACACTAAAGTGTGGAAACCAGGCATGACAGCGATGGTTCATTCAAACCAAGGTCGTCATCAAGTAACGATTGTAAAAGTAGGCCGCTTCAATGCTGATTGTGATTTAAATCACCCATTTGCAGGCAAAACACTGACTTTTGATGTGCAAATACTTAGCGTGCGTGAAGCAACCAGCGATGAATTATCTCATGGTCATGTGCATAGCGAAGGCGGCTGCGGCCACAACCACTAAGGAATTACTATGTCAAAGGTTGCTATCGTTACGGGCGGCAGTAAAGGCATAGGCCTAGCTGTGGTTGCACGCTTTTTAAAGAATGGTTATCAGGTACATAACCTAGATATTGAAAGTGGCGAGCTAGGTATTTGGCACCACTGTGATGTCAGTAATGTGAGTGCTGTAAAGCAAGTTATTACAGATATTGCCAATCAAGAACAACGCATCGATGTATTGGTATCGAATGCGGGCCGTCATTTAAGTGCAACGATTGAGAATACCGACGAAGCAACCTTTGATAGCTTATTTGCCTTAAATGTAAAAGGTGCATACGCAGCAATTCAGAGCGTTTTACCGAGCATGAAAGCACAGCAACATGGGGCGATTATTTTAATTGCCTCAGATCAAGCAATTATCGGCAAAACCAATTCATTTGCTTACAATTTAACAAAGCATGCCTTAGCATCAATAGCCAAAACCACAGCTCTAGATTACGCGCAATATAATATTCGCGCTAATGCTGTTTGCCCTGGCACCATAGAAACACCACTATTTCATAATGCGATTGATGCCTACTGCGCTCGCAGTGGCGCAGATAAAGCAAGCATCGTTGCCGAAGAAGGTGCTTTGCAGCCGCTAGGTAGACTCGGCCAAGCTGATGAAGTAGCGGCACTTGTTAACTTTTTAGCCAGTGATGATGCCAGCTTTATTACTGGAAGTTTGCAAACCATTGACGGTGGCTACACAACACAATGAGTGAACGTATTATCGATCCCCACGTGCACTTTTTTAATTTAGCACAGGGGCAATACGATTGGTTGCAAGGTAACAATCCGGTCAGCTGGCCAAATTTAGCAAAAATTAAAGCACCTATAACCGCAGCGCAATTACAGCAACAAACCCAGTTTGAACTGGCAGGCCTGGTGCATATTGAGGCAGGTTATGATAACCAACAACCCATCAACGAATTACTTTGGTTAGCTGAACATTTAGCAGATCAAAACTATAAAGCAATTAGCTTTGCCAAAATTGATGGTCATCCAAGTAATTTTAATGCTGCTATTACTGCATTATCACACCCCTCCTTGATTGGTATTCGAGATATTACACAAGGCAGCGACGCCATACGTTTAAGCAATTCTAACTGCCTAGAAAACCTAGCTTTACTAAGCAGTGAGCAGTTAATTTTCGAAGCACAATTTGCAATTGAAAACCTTGCAATAACACAACACATTGTAAATTATTGCCATCAACTACCGCAGTTACAGATCGTTATAAACCATGCAGGTTTGCCAAATGACTTATTAGATTGGCAGCAAGGGATCCGCCAATTAGCACAAATAGCCAATTGCAGGATCAAGTTTTCAGGATTTGAATTATTTCCTGCACTTTCACAAAACCTGCAACAACTGTGCTTCGAGTTTATTATTAAGCACTTTGGTTTACACCGAGTAATGTTTGCTAGTAACTTTCCAGTGTGCCAAATCAATGCAAGTTATCAACAATGTTGGCATAGCCATTATCAGCGCTGTACGAGTGACAATATGTGGTCACAACTTAGCTACAAAAACGCACAGTACTGCTATCAAGTTTAATTAAAACCCGCTATATTTAAGCTATGTTGTATTAAAATAAAGTATAAATATGGCTATTTCATCAACAAATAAATTCGCGTTAGGGCTTATTAATTGCTCTTTGCTAGTACTGCTCAGCGGCTGTGGTGGCGGTAGTACAATGACCGACAACAATAACAGCAATGGTGATGGCGACACTGGTAACAGTATCAATTGGACTCAAGGTGTATTCCAACCATCAAGTAACTTTGATCAACAATGCCAAGCACTAAACGAAAAGCATTGGCTGCGATCATGGAGCAATGAAACTTACCTTTGGTATGATGAAATAGTCGATCGTGATCCTGCCCTCACTCCCGCTGTGAGCGACTATTTTAACTTATTAAAAACCGAGCAGATTACTGACTCTGGCGCTAAAAAAGATAACTTTCATTCCAGTCTACCAACCGCACAATGGGAAGCACAAAGTCAATCTGGTGTAACGTTTGGCTATGGTTTTAAAGTGAAGTTAATAAGCCCATCAGCGCCGCGCCAAGGTGTGATTAGCTATACGGAGCCGAACTCACCTGCAAGTAATGCAAATCTTGCTCGTGGTTTTGAGATTTTAGAAGTTGACGGCGTTGACTTTGTTAATGCCAGCACGCAAGCAGAAGTAGACACCCTCAATGCAGGTTTATTTCCAACTCAAACAGGGAAAAATACGACCTTTTTATTTAAGGACTTAAACACTGACGAAACGCGTGAAGTCACTTTAACCTCGCAAACAATTAGCTCTAAACCTGTTACAAACGTAAAAACCTTAGCCGATGGCAGCGTAGGCTACTTTCAGTTTAATAGTCATAATGCGGTGGCTGAAAAACCACTTTATGATGCTTTTAATAATCTAAAAGCCAGTAATGTCACTGATTTAATTATTGATATTCGTTACAACGGCGGTGGTTTCTTACAAATGGCAAGCCAAGTTGCTTACATGATCGCAGGAGCTGAGAATACCAATGGTAAAATTTTCGAAAGAACGATTTTTAACGATCAGCACCCCACTTTTAACCCTGTCACTGGACAACGTTTAGAACCTGTGATGTTCACTGATGAATTTCTTGGCTTTGCTGATAACCCAGCATTAATACCTGGCACCCCGTTACCGACCCTTAATTTAGAACGCGTTTATTTATTAACGACCGCTAGCACCTGCTCAGCCAGTGAAGCGATTATGAATGGCTTACGCGGAGCTGATGTTGAAGTCATTCAAATTGGCGCTGGTACTTGCGGTAAGCCCTATGGCTTTTACGCAACCGATAACTGCGACATCACTTATTTTAGTATTCAATTTACCGGCGAGAACCACAAAGGCTTTGGGGAGTATGCTGACGGTTTTGCACCACAAAATACCACTGACAACGCCCGTTTACCTGTTCGTGTAGAAGGCTGCGCAGTGGCTGACGACTTTAGCCATCAATTAGGTGATCCTGAAGAAGCAATGCTTAAAGCAGCACTTAATTACCGTGCAAGCGGCAGTTGCCCTGTTGCAAGCTCAATAGCCAGTAAGCAGGGCTTTGCACCCGCTCGCTTTAGCGACACGCCAGCTGTACAAGACACCCGTGCCGCAACTTTGGCTGAGCAAAATAAAATATTGCCAAGCCAGTAAGTTATTAAGGCCATAAGAATGCTAAACAAAAAACTCTATTTCATGATAACGGCAGTACTGCTCTACGGTTGTACAACAGCAGAAACTGCCACGCCCAAATTACAGCATGCATTACTAACAAAACCGCAAAGCGAGCTTATTGCCCAAGGTATTGCTCGTCTGATGCGCACTGATAATATTGCAATCGCTGATGATGTATTTATGCAGCGCAGTTTACTGGTGGTCGATAACGTTACTAAACTCGATGAGTTTGGTAACCCAATCATGGGCAAGCAACTCAACATGCCAGACCGCTATGAACTACTCATTAAAAATGATCTGTGCTTTGTAAGGCATTTAGACAGCAAAGCCACAGAGCCATTGCCGGATGTGAAATGTAAGGTGAATTATAACTAGGTCCGAGGTTCGAGGTTCGAGGGTTGGTTCGAGGTTCGAGGTTCGAGGTTCGAGGTTCGAGGTTCGAGGTTCGAGGTTCGAGGTTCGAGGTTCGAGGTTCGAGGTTCGAGGTTCGAGGTTCGAGCAAAATTGTAGTGCAGTGAATGTGTAAGAAATAGTTTTAAAAGAAAAAGTGGATAAGCTTAATGAAAAGCGAGCTAAATTTAGCTCGCTATCCATAGCTCGCGACTCGTCGCTTATTTTATTTCTACACGTTGCGAGCGCATCACTATTTCATCGTTCAGCTCAATACCAATACCTGGCTCCTCTGATACTTCGAAGAAACCATTTTTAGGCTGTGGATCTTGTAAGCATAACTCTCTATTCCACTTTTTAATCGCATAAGTGTGGTGCTCATGAATTAAGAAGTTTGGAATCGCTGTTTCTAAGTGCAATGATGCCGCTGTGGCAACAGGGCCACCACAGACGTGAGCTTGAATTCGCACGTCAAAGATATCTGCGTAATCACACACTTTTTTGGTTTCAGTAAAACCACCACATAAACCAATATCCGGCTGTAGCACATCAATACTTTGATCTTCTAAATACGGACGCACACCCCAGCGGTTATATAAGCGCTCGCCACCAGCAATTGGCACCGACACTTTATCTGCGACCTTCGCATGTAAAGAGTGGTTTAGATAATTAACAGGTTCTTCATAGTACATGCAGTCAAATTCTTTGGCGATTTCACCTATTTGAATGGCAGAAGTTGCCCCAGGTAAACTGTGGCATTCAAAAATGATATCAACCTCATCGCCAACCGCTTCGCGAATTGCTTGCATGCGCGCGCGATAAAGCTTCATCTCAGCGCGTGAAATGATGTTAGTACGATCGTAATAGGTATTACCGTCCTTATCGTATTGGATCGGGTCAACTTTAACCGCATCGTAACCTTCGGCCACCGCTTTTAATGCTGCTTCAGCGTATTCTTGTGGATGCACAAGCGCTTTAAATTCACTGTCCCAATCGAACTGTAGTTGCGATGCATAGGTACGTAGTTTGTCATTCACTTTACCGCCCAGTAACTGATACACAGGCAAACCTAATGCTTTACCTTTAATATCCCATAGAGCCGTGTCTATCGCGCTCATAGCAGCATACACTACAGGTCCGCCACCTAAGCCCCAAAAGCTTTCACGAAGCATACGTGACCATAATTTTTCGGTTTGAAACGGGTCATGCCCAATTAAAAATGCATCGGCCATTTCTTTGATCATGGCAGCGGCAGCACTGTGACCTAAGTCATAAGCAAGCCCAGCTTCACCAACCCCACTTATACCTTCATCGGTATGAATACGAACAAATACAGGTGTCCAAGCAGGTCTGTCTGGACAATGGATATCAAACACTTCAACGCGATTAACTTTCATAAAATTCCTTATTAACCAACTTGGTTATTTTGCAAAATTAGGATCAAGTCGATAAGCTTTACGTAACATCGCAGGCCAGGCTAATTGTCCGCCAGTACTACCACTGTGTACGACATTCGCTTGATTATAAATATTATCTATTATCGCTTGCGGCACTGGTGTAACCGCTTGACCACTGGCTTGTAGAGCGAGCTGAATTTCACAGGCGCGCTGTAAATCATAAAAACGCATAAATGCATCCCCTACTGTTGGCCCAACTGTTAAGCCACCGTGATTTACTAATAGCATATGATTAGTATCTGCCAAATCATCTTGCAAGCGTTTTTTCTCATCATTATTGACCGCCAACCCTTCATAACCATGATAAGACAATGAAGGCAGTGAAAACATGGAATATTGACTCAGTGGTAATAAACCATTTTGCTGCGTAGCAACGGCGATGGTTTCTTTAGTATGCAAATGGATCACGCAGTGGGCATCTTCACGCACTTCGTGGATCGCGCTGTGGATAGTGAACCCTGCAGGGTTAATAGCAAATGGCGTGTCATCTAAAATATTGCCATTTAAATCCACTTTAACTAAATTGGAGGCGGTTACTTCATCAAATGTTAAGCCAAACGCATTCACTAAATAATGATCAGTACCCGGCAAACGCGCTGATAAATGCGTATAAATCAAATCACCCCAACGAAAATGCTCAACCAACCGGTAGCAGGCAGCTAAATCAATACGTAGCTGCCACTCTTGGGCAGAAACTTTATTTTTTAAATCAAGTTGTGGTAATTCAAACATTGCAGTGCCTTATAGAAACGTGCTCAACAATTAACACGAAATAGATGGATAGAAGTCTAAAGTAGTGAGCGAGGATGATCAATCTTTAAAATAAAACAGCCACACCATTTGGTGTGGCTGTTTACTGCCAGTTAAGTAGGTAACTAGCATTTAGACAAGTTATTTTACGTTTGCTAAATAATCAGCAATTGCTGTCATTTCTTCTTCAGATACATTTGCGACCATTGCTTTCATCGCTGCAGCCATGCCGTTGTTACGCGCGCCCGATTTTATATCTTTCATTTGTGCGACTAAATACTCTTTATTCTGACCATTTAGTTTTGGGTACATAGCCATGATAGGTGCTTTACCTTCTGGGCCATGACATGTTTGACATAGTTTTGCAGTGTAAAGCGCAGCGCCATCGGCAGCCATGCTATTAAATGACACACTTGCAGCCATAGTGAGACTGGCACCTAAGAGTAATTTTGTTATCTTGCTCATTGTATTCTCTCTTCTTTTTGACGGTTTATAAAAATTATTGCTCTAATTGTAGACCATAATAACGGATCTTTGCACATAACTAATGTACGTTATTTATACACCAAGTAGATCACCAAACACACTGTTCAAATTAGCTGCTAGGCTACCAAACTAAATCATCTGGTACTTCAAAATCTGCATAAGGATCATCGGCATCTTTGCCTTTGTCTTCAGGTTCAACATGAAACACAATGTACTTTTCATCGACTTCTGCCACTTTTCGCGCAGGCTCATCTTCAAGTACAAAAAACTGCCCTTCTAAAACACAGATAGCGAGTCGCCCACCGGCTAATGCCTTTTGGGTTTTTTCGTTTACATCTAACTCTTTTACTTTATTTTCATAAGTAAAGTTAAAAGTTCGCTCCCCACGGATCGAATCTTGATTATGGTGCTCTAAAATTTGCTTAACACGGGCGATTTGTTCACGCTGCTTCAGCTCAGCTTGACGCGCCTGATTTAACTCTTCTGCTTTTTTCTGTTGCTCTAACTTTGTCTGCTGAATATGTTTTTGCAGATCACTGGGGTTACTTGTGGCCCCTTTTTTAGGCTTTTTTTGCTGCTTACGCTTTTCAGTCTTAGCGACTTTCGCTTTGTGTGACGTTGTTAGTCCTGCTTTTAGCAATTGGTCTTGTAATGAACCCATGGCTTTGTTCCATTAAAAACTGATATTAAGATTATTTTAATCGTCAATGCAGAAGAATCATAGTGCTGCGGCTATTAATCTAACAAACTGTTGCGGCTGATACCCTGATTTAGCGCAATAAATGATGATTTAAAAGAAAAAAGGTTTAACTTGATTGAATTAAATAGCAATCAGGTTATGCTGTGGTTTTTGTAGTAGGGGCAATATAATGCGCTTGAGTCATTTATTAGTGTGCTCAGTGTTTATCTTTTTTGTACTTTATGCGCCACAGCCATTGTTAGGCTTATTTGCCGAGCAGTTTTCAGTTAGTCCGGCCACTGCGGGCAGCTTGATGACGGCGACTATGATCCCATTAGCCGTCGCTCCTTTAATGTATGGTTTACTACTCGCTAAACGTAACCCTCTTACTATTCTTCGCTATACTATGCTGCTACTTGCTGTTAGTTGCATTGCTTTTGCGTACGCCCCCAGCTTTGAGTTATTACTGTTGCTACGGTTCTTACAAGGTTTAACGTTACCTGCCGCACTTACAGCAATGACCACCTATATTGGCAGTACTTATCAAGCGGAACACTTACAAAAGAACATGACTCTCTATATAGGGAGCACCATAGCAGGAGGTTATTTTGGCCGTGTATTTGCCGCTGTTTTTGCAGATCTTTGGACATGGCAAAGTTTTTATTTTGTTATCGCTGCTGGTTTAATTGGCTCAGCTTTATGTATACCACGCCATCAAGTCGCCATTGTTAGTAATGCGCTTTCACCACTAAACTATTTAAAGCAACTGGCTAATGCTGCCGTCTTAAAGTTGTATGGTGCTGTGTTTTGTATGTTTTTTTGCTTTGCAGCGTTATTAAATTATTTGCCATTCATTTTACGCGACACTTTTTTAATTACTAACACTCGCGATATTGGCTTAGTCTACAGTGGCTATTTAATCGGCGCACTCGCTTCTATAGCAACACCTTGGCTATTAAGAAAAAGTATTTCACCGTGGCATTTATTGTCAGCAATATTTATGTTTTATAGTACAACCATGGTCTTTTTAATGAGTTCACAGTTGTTGGTATTTTTACTGGCATTTACTGGCTTTTGTGGGGCAATGTTTATTATTCACTCAACAGCCGCACCACTGGTTAATAAAATCAGTAACGCGCCACCGAGTGTAACGAATGGCGCTTATGTGTCGTTTTATTACAGTGGCGGGGCATTAGGCTCTTTTTTACCTGGTTTGGTTTACCAGTACTATGGCCATGTTGCATTTATGGCAGCATTATTGTTTGTGTGCTTATGTGGTTTAGCATTAGTGGCTGCGGGTTATTTTGCAGGTAAAAAAACCACCTTAGGTTGATGACCTGTGCTTGCAAAAAAACGTTCTAAATCGGCTTTTTTTAACAACCATGTTTGCGTGTTCTCGAACGGATGGCAATGAAACAAATCGCCAAACCAAATATCTTGGTCTAACCAAAGTGTGACATTATTTTGCTTATCGTTCATTAACGCCAACATTGAGACACACCCAGGAGCGACTTTTAGAAAACGCGCCAAGCGCTCATCTGAAGCAAACCCTAAACGCGACAAACCTTGATATTTAGCCAGCGCTTTTAAATCTAATTGTTTGTCGTGAGCTGTGATCACTAAAAAATGGTTTTTACCTTCGTTATCGCGCAGGAATAAATTTTTTAGTCGTGTGCCGGGACGTTCTATCATTAATTCATCAGCAGTCAGACTGCCATGTAATGCTGGATGTTCAATTACATCGTAGCTAATTTCCAAATGCGCTAGCAGTGCTGCTAACTTAGTTTTATCCGCCACCATTTATAAACAATGCCCCCTTAATTGCACACTTAAGTCACGCCATACAACATTGTTTATTTCATACTTATCCTTACAGTATTGCGTTGTTTTTAACTCTTGTTGCAATAACTCTACGGCTTGGTCCTCTAACTCTAGCTTTAAGCTGTTCGATTCTTCAAAATATTCTTGCTCAGCAAAGCTTTTAAACTCACTGCGGGTAAGTGGTCGATCTAAGTTTAAACTTTTTCGGCTATTCGCTTTGACCGACACAACATAGGCAAAAATCTTCTTACCTTGCTCATCTAACTTGGTATGCAACTGCTTGTTATTAATTTCAAAAGGCGGCTCATCATTTTGACTTGCACATCCGCAGAGCAAAACGAGTAGGATCCATGCATATTTTTTCATCTTTAAAGTCTTTTTACTTTCTAGTGGCTACTAGTCTATCAAAAATACACTACTTGCGTGAAAATTCGCAAAATATATAAAAAATGCTTGACCAAATTTATAAATCTCATTAAAGTTCGTCCCGCTTGAAAGGGAATCTCAAGTGGGTTACGAAATTCGTAACTTTAGGAATGTGGGGCTATAGCTCAGCTGGGAGAGCGCCTGCCTTGCACGCAGGAGGTCAGCAGTTCGATCCTGCTTAGCTCCACCACTTTCCTACTCTTCTTATTTATCATCTTTTTAAACGTTTATTTCATCCTCATCAAATACTAATTCCAACAATCTTTTATACCAATTAAATACTTAAATCTTGAGCAATTGCTAATACTTAGCTATACCTAAATATTAGCCAATTGATATTGATTAAATTATGGATCTTCCTAAGCGAGCAACACTAAAGAAAATTGCCACGTTAGGAGTCACAGCAAGTATTATTACTCATGCTCCTTATGTATTTGCTCGTAAAAAAGTGACGCTACGTGTATTGGGTACTCATGTCACTTTGCAAGAAGCTATTCGTCAACAAGCCATGGCTGATTTAGGTATCGATATTAAATTTCAACCCGCAGGCAGTGCTGCTGTTTTGCAAAAAGCCTCAATGGATCCAAGCTCTTTTGATTTATACGAACAATGGTCAAACAGTATTAATGTATTGTGGAATGCGGGGAGTATTCAGGCAATTGATAAAAAACGTATTAGCCACTTTTCTGAAATCAATGCTCTTACCAAAACTGGCAAGTTAACACCTAACGCGTCTTTAGGTGCCGGCGATGCGCCCTATAAACTGTTAAACATTCAAGATGATGGGACCTTAAGCAGCACTGAAAGTGACCTCATTAGTTATTTACCCTATGTTCATAACGTAGATTCATTTGGTTATAACACCGATCATATTCCGCTAGGCACAGCTTATGAAACTGAAAGTTGGTCATGGCTATTAAATGAAGAAAATCGCGGGAAAGTGGCGATTGTTAACGCCCCTTCGATTGGCGTGTTTGACTTAGCGTTAGCAGCTCAAAGTAAAGGGTTAATAAAATTTCATGATATTGGCGCCATGAGCCGCAATGAACTGGACCAACTTTTTGCTATTTTACTCGATTATAAAAAACAAGATCATTTTTGCGGTTATTGGAACTCGGTACCTGAGTCAGTTGAGTTTATGCGTAATAACCGTGCCTATATTGAAAGTATGTTTTCTCCTGCAGTCGAAAGCCTAAATAGCCAAGGTGTCAACGTTCGTTTTGCCGCCCCAAAGGAAGGGTATAGAGGTTGGCATGGAGTAATGTGTTTATCATCTCAAGTCGCTAATAACGCAGAAGATGCAGCGTATGATTATATGAATTGGTGGCTATCTGGTTGGCCAGGTGCATTTATAGCGCGTCAAGGCTATTATATTAGTAACCCACAGCGCTCTAAGCCATTGCTAAGTGATGCTGAGTGGCAATATTGGTACGAGGGAAAGCAAGCAACCCAAGATTTACAAAATACCCAAGGGAAGATTTCCGTGCTCGCAGGGAGTAGCAGAAGTGGCGGTAGTTATTTAACGCGTTTAAGTAACGTAGCAGTATGGAATACAGTAATGCCAACTTACGATTACAGCTTGCAAAAGTGGTATGAGTTAATTAGTCGCTAATGATGCTGCACTCGATCAAATCAAAAATTACCATTACCCTCAGTATTTTAATTTGCTTATTATTGCTGCAAAGCTATTTTTTTGAGCGAGCACAAAGCTCATTAACCAAGTTACTCTTTTTACAAAATGATGCGTTAATGAAAACAGCGCTCACAACAAGCCTTGAGAATAATGTTATTTCACTGCAAGGTCAGGTTGTGGAATATGTTGATCATGCGACACCAAACGCCATTAACAACTTCAAACGTTTTCATGACCAAGCACAACAAAATCTAATCACCTTTTCAAGTAAAACAGCGCAACATCAATATCAATCTATAATGGGCCGCCTTGAGGATCACTTAATTAACTACAACAACACCTTCGAACAAGTCGTTAAAATTCAAACTAACCGTGAAACGTTATTCAATGATCAATTTAAGCTCTCAGTTACATTACTTAATAATAAACTCGATGCTTTAAAACTACAGGCTGAGCAAAAAGATAAAACATATTACGCCGAAGCTAAACTCACTTTATCCACTATCGAACACGCGGCATTAACTTATTTACGTACCCCTCATTATGATGCCTCACAAATCATCACAACTAAAATTACAACCCTGCAAGCACAACTGGCTAATATTGAACTCGTAAACATGCAAGCACCCGCAGCTGAGTTTGCAATCGACATACTCAATATCCGCCGTGCTTATAATCAACTCACATTATTAACTAGGGGCTATATTTACTCTTTTAATGTTGTATTAACCGGTATTGCTAACGAACTGCTTTATCTGACTAAACAAATTAATAACAGTGAAAAAGCAACATTAAGCCAGGCCCAACAACAGCTAACCGACCGCCTAGCGCAAACAGCTAAGCAGTCTAGAGCTTTTGGGCTGATTATTGTGGTATTAATTATTGTTGTTAGCTTATTTATCGCTAGGGCAATTATTATTCCAATCAGCAAATTAACACTTTTACTTGAAGATATGAATAATGACAGGCTCACCACTGAGCTGGACGAGCCCAACCAAAAAAACGAAATTACCAGTGCCATAAAAGCTGCTAATGCGCTATATCGAAAAAATCAGCAAAGTAATAAGTTGCTCATAGAAACACAGCAACTTAATGTGCAGATGAAAGATATCAATGCAGCATTGATGCTCGCGAAAGAGCAAGCCGAGAAGGCCAACAAAGCAAAAAGTGACTTTGTTGCCAATATTAGCCACGAACTACGAACCCCCATGAATAGTATTTTAGGTATGCTGCAATTACTTCAAGAGTCTGATATTGGTAAACATGAACAAAATCATGTAAGTAGAGCATTATACAGCGCCAATAACTTACTTGGAATTCTCAATAATATTCTCGACTTTGCCAGACTTGATGCTCAACGCTTAAAGCTAGCAAGCACTCCTTTTACACTCATAAACATTATACAAAGTTTAAATACTTCTTTTGCGAGTGTTACTAAAAAGAAAAATATAAAGCTAACAATCACCTGCCATACTGATCAAAAACAACCTCTTAATGGAGATGCAGCTAGACTCCGTCAAATACTGTATGCATTAATTGATAACGCCGTTAAGTTCACCGACCAAGGTGAAGTTAAGCTATTTATCGAAACGGTGGCTCAACAACATCAAATCATTACTTTACGTTTTACCGTTGAGGATACAGGTATCGGTATTGAAGCTGATAAATTACAAGAGATTTTTAACCCTTTTCATCAAGGGAATAATAATATAAACCGCCAATTTAACGGTACCGGCTTAGGCTTAACCATTAGCCAAAAACTCGTTAAATTACTCGGTGGGGAAATTCTAGTTCACAGCGTTGCAAACCAAGGTTCTGCGTTTTCATTCACTTTACCTTTTACCGCTACTGCCCATAAAACCATTGATTTTGGCCATAATCCACAACCACTGTTACTCAACCCTGCGGTAGCTTTAGAGAACTTAGATTTTAATGAAGAACTACTAAATACACTGTATCAGCGCTTTAAAGATGACTATACTGACTTTATACCGACCATTAAACAGCTTTATGCTCAACATCACCACCTAGAACTGCGCCGAGCCTTACACACTTTAACTGGTTTAGTTGGTACATTAGGGCTTGAACAACTAACCCATGCTACACAGACTTTGAAAACCGAGATAAAGGAGCAAGCCAGGGTCGATTTTAATGCTTTCGAACAGAGCTTTACACTTTCATTATGTGCTATCGATCAATATTTACTAACCAAACAATTAGAAGTGACGCCACAAATAGACCCAAATACCATAATCCAAACTGATTATTTAAAAATGATATTGTTAGACACTCAAGCAGCGCGGCCTATTTCAGCAAAGCTACGCCAGCAATTAACAGATCACATTAAAAAGTCCGGCGACGACCCACATTTGAGTGCAATAAAGGACTCCCTTGAGCAGTTTAATTTTCCAGTTACGCAGGCACTAATTAAACAATATTTAAAGAGCTAGAAAATTAGACAAGAACAGGAACAGTGGACTACTTTTATATAGTTACACACTAAAAGAAGAATTTAACGTACTATCTAAAGAACAATTAATAACCGGTGTACTGGTGACTAATGAGCAACAAAAACCCTTAATTTTAATTGTTGATGATGAGCCTAGCAACTTACATATATTGGTTGAAGGTTTGTTGTCTGATTATGATGTGCGCGTTTCTATAAGCGGCCCTAAAGCTATTGAGTTTGTTAAAACAACTCGCCCAGATTTGATCCTTCTTGATATTATGATGCCTGATATGGATGGTTATGAAGTATGTAAAATTCTCAAAAGTAACCAACATACCAAAGGTATTCCAATTATCTTTGTCACGGCACTCACTGATGAAGACTCTGAAGAACAAGGCTTTGAACTGGGCGCGGTAGATTATATTCACAAACCCTATAAATTAGCCCTGGTACGTGCCCGTGTTCGTACTCATATCACTGTACAAGGTATGCTAGATCGCTTGATCGAAAAAAACTTTGACCTACACGATAAATTATTAGAAATTGAAAAGCTCGCCAGTGAATTAAACAAGCGCGAAACTGAGCTTAAAAAACTTTCTGCCAAACAAAAGCTTTTTTATCAAGCGTTAACCAGTACCGCAGATGGTGTGGTAATCACTAATAGCCAAGGGATCATCATTGCAGTCAACCCTTCTTTTTGCCGTATTACTGGCTTTTGCGAAAGTGAAGCCTTAAATACACCACTCAAAGATGTTAAACAAAATAACCTCCCAGAAATGAGCTTTGCTGATATTTGGCAACATGCAAGTAATGCTGGTTACTGGAGTGGCGAACTTGTCACGCGTCGTAAAAATGGCGAGTTATACCCTGAATTATTAACCCTAAGTATGGTGAAAAATGACGCCGACACTAACGTCAATTTTATTGGTGTATTTAGTGATATCTCCAGTGTAAAGGTAACTCAAGAGCGGATCGATTATTTAACCTGGCACGATGAATTAACAGGCTTTCCCAATCGCAATAATTTTTTAAAACAGCTCGATTTACAGCTACGCCAATCTTATACCGAGCACAGTTATGCGTATATTTATATTATTGATATTGACAGCTTTCATTCCATAAATGATGGCTTAGGTTTGCTTGCTGGAGATACCGTTTTAAAAGAGCTTGCGAGTAGAATTGATAAATGTATTGATAATAATGATGTGATTGCACGCCTTGGTAGTGATGAGTTTGCCGTTTTGAGTACTGCAAACAAAGGGTGCGGCCGTATACGTGCACAATCGCTAGCTGAAAGTAAAGCGCAAAAGTTATTGCAAGTTATCAGTCAGCCATTTGAGATTGATAGCGAGCAAATAACTTTAACGGTCAGTATTGGTAGCTATTTATTTCCGCATATGGAAGTGCGTGAATCAGCCATAGAAACCATTCGAAACTGTGAAGCCGCGTGCTATAAAGCCAAAGAAAAAGGCGGTAACCGTATCACCTCATTTGACACATCGTTTGGCGAGCAAGCAAAACGGCGCTTTGAAATTGAACAAGATTTACGTAAAGCTATTAATCAAAATGAGCTCACCCTTTACTTACAATCTCAATTTGATCGCCAACAGCAATTAAAAGGGGCCGAAATATTATTACGTTGGGAGCATTCTAGTAAAGGATTTATTAGCCCCGCGGAGTTTATTCCAATTGCTGAAGAATCCGATATTATTTTTGACTTAGACTGCTGGGTTACTCAACAAGCATTAGCCCTATTAGCTAAAGTAAACAAGCAACACCCACAACTGAGTTTATCAATCAACATTAGCGGCCGGCACTTTCACGAAAACCGTTTTCTAAGCTTTATAACAGAGCAGATCAACAATAGTGAAATTAATCCTAAAACACTGACAATAGAGATCATTGAAGGTACATTACTTAATCACATGGAAGCAGCAATTGCCGCTGTACATCAATTAAAAAAATTAGGTGTTAGATTATCGATTGATGATTTTGGTACTGGCTATTCAAGCCTCACCTATTTAAAACAACTGCCGATCCATGAACTTAAAATTGATAAATCATTTGTATTTGAAGCACCCACTAATAAAAACGATAAACTTATTATTGATATGATCGTCAGCTTAGGGAATTTATTTGATTTAGAAGTGGTTGCTGAGGGGGTTGAAGGCGATGAGCACTTTGAATTATTGCAAGCCTACCCAAATATGATTTTACAAGGCTACCATCTACATAGGCCTGAGCCTGCTAGTGATTGGCTTAAAAAATTGGCAAAATAATACCGAGCTAATTAATTGCCCGGTATTATTTTTACTCGTTATAGCTAGCTAAAGCCGCGCATTAACTTAAGGCTTATTCGCGTACTTGGCCTTCACCATTCACTAAGTATTTTTCTGTGGTAAGTGACTCTAAGCCCATTGGGCCGTAAGCGTGCAATTTTGACGTTGCGATACCAATCTCTGCACCTAAACCTAACTGTGAGCCATCTGAGAAGCGTGACGACGCATTTACCATTACGACTGAAGCATCAACACTGCGTTGGAATAACTCAGCGGCAGCTTGATTTTTAGTACAAATCACTTCGGTATGGTTTGAACCAAATTGTGCAATATGGTCAATGGCACCGGCAAAGTCTGGTACAACGCGAATTGCGATTTCTAAATCTAGGTATTCTTCACCAAATTGCTCTGCTGTAAGTACGGTTGCATTATCAAAATACTGTGCAGCTTGGCTGTCTGCATTAATTTTTACCCCTTCTTGGCGTAATACAACAGCACATAGATTTAAAAATTCATCAGCAATATCTTGATGAACCACTAAGCCCTCTAATGCATTACATACACCGGTGCGCTGGGTTTTACCATTCAGTAGTAAGTTAATAGCCACTTCAAGATCGGCATCTTTATCGACGTATAAATGGCACACACCTTTAAAGTGTTGGATCACAGGGATCGTGCTGTTCTCTGTCACAAAATTAATAAGGCCTTCACCACCGCGTGGAATGATTAAATCAATGCTGTCGCGCTGCTGCATAAGCTCCATTAATAAACCGCGATCTGGATCTGGGATAACTGAAATTAATGCTGTAGGTAAATTATGCTGCTCAAGTACGCTGTGCATTACGCTGGCTATTGCTTGCGAGCTTTTAAGTGCCTCTTTACCACCACGTAAAATTACACCATTACCTGACTTAAAGCACAAAGCACCTGCGTCGGCAGTTACATTTGGACGCGCTTCATAAATCATACAAACAACACCCAGCGGTACGCGCATCTTACGAATTTTAATACCATTTGGACGCTCTGTAATATCACGTAATTGACCCACAGGATCATCAAGACTTACAATCACTTCGATGCCTTCCGCCATCGCTTCGATACGTTCATCATTGAGCGTCAAACGGTCAACCATTGATGCTGCTAAATTATTATCGCGCGCAGCAGCTAAATCACTTTCATTTTCTTTAATGATAAAGGCTTTTTGCGCACGTAGTGCCGCAGCCATTTCTAGTAGCACCTGATTTTTGGTCTCGGTATCGAGTAAGGCTAACTGATGTGCCGCTTTTGCTGCTTGACGTGAAATATCCGTAATTAAACTCATGACTTCTCCAATAATGCGATATCTTTTTCTGAAATAACGGGACCGATCGAATCTTGCATTTTGTCGCTAAATTCGCTTTGTTCGTTATCAGCTATAAAATTCAATAAACAACTACTGTAATTGGCGGTCGCTTTAGCTAATCGAGTACCATCATTGCTGCGAACTAAAATGGTATCACCAACCGCAAACTCACCATGTACAGCAACAATTTCATCACCTCGAATACAGCCTGTTTCACCCTCTAGAGATTCATCAAATGAACCTTCAACAACAACTTCACCTTGCTCATTTGCTGTATGTGTCATCCAGTGTACAGCTTCTTGCATTGGTTTTTCATACGGCAAGAAAATAGTTCCTGGGTTTTCGCCTTCCAGTAGTTGTGTAAATGTTTTCTCTTTAAAACCGTTAATAATGTACGTAGTAATTCCGTGTGAAGTGGCTTTTTCTGCCGCTTCAATTTTAGTTTTCATCCCACCGGTACCAACCGCGCTGGTAGCACATCCTGCCATAGCATAGATTGAATCATCAATTGATTTAATTTCAGGCAATAACACCGCATCATCATGTAAGTTCGGGTTTTTATCATAAAGCCCATCTACATCTGAAAAAATCATTAATGCATCAGCATCTGCGGCCGCTGCCACCATCGCCGATAAATTGTCGTTATCACCCACCTTTAAATCATCTGTGGTCACCGTATCATTTTCATTCATGATAGGCAGTACACCATGCTCAAGTAAGGTAAATACGGTTTCTCGAATACTTTGATAGCGCTCACGGTCGCGTAAATCACCATGAGTTAATAAAATTTGTGCCGATGGGAAGTCAAAAAAGCGGTCCCACATTGCCATCATTTCTGTTTGGCCTGCCGCTGCCATGGCTTTTTTCATTACCACAGTACGCTCTTGCTGAGCAGGAAATAAATGCGCGCCAGCAGCAACTGAGCCTGACGAAACTAAAATCACTTCAATTCCTTGACTACGACAACGAACAATAAACTGAGCGATGGTTAATAAATAACGCGAGCGGCAGCCATCTTGATCCGGTGCAATTAATGCGCTACCTACTTTTAATACGATACGTCGCCAATTTAACTTTTGCATAAATGTTCAACTTTCCATTTTAACTGTGTTTTACCCTTTAGTAGGGTAAGTATGAAAACAATCACCTAGCACTACACTAGATTACGAGTTAACAATGTGTACGTTCCATTTCACTCACTTTCATTCTGCACTTTTAAATACTCAGCCAAAAACATTCACTCAGTATGTTTACTAAGCAATAGGTATAGCATAACTTTAGCTCAATCATTAAGACTGAACAGTTATAAAGTAAATAAAAAAGTGTTGTTTATGCATCGCTGTAAAAAGCTGTGTGAGGCTTTTTTATTAACAACATACATAGAGCCTCTAGAGTCTGGTACACCAACAGATAGGGTGATGACTCAAGGACCGAGATTTGCTCACCACGATGGGTGTCAAATATTGAGCAAGTAACAGTTCAACTCAAACTAAATAAATCACCAAAAGGTAATTTTTGTTCAAATTAACTAACTACTAAAAGTGAGTAAAATTATACAAATTGTGTTCCAAACAATTAAAAGTTAATTTTTAAGCATATAAATATAGTAACCTCAATCTAAGCCATTGAAATAAATAGCGACTTAAAAATAACTATATGTATTCGCTTAGTTCTAAAAAATAACTAATTAGATAACTAATTGTTTGAACACTAACTATAATACGCTAATTTTAGGGAAGAGATCAAGGCTACATTTCGTCCGGCTGGCTTATTATTCATCCTAAAAAATTTTAAAATACATATTTATCAATAGGTTATGGTAACTTTACTTCATTTTGATTATTTTAAACGCAGTTAATTTTCATTTCTTCCACAAATAACTTCATAAACAGCTAAAATTCTATTAGGAAAAAATAACATACACGTGTATACCCCTGTATCATTAGTCTCTAAAATGTTACTCCACACTGCAGTAATAAATAAGGAATGCATCATCTATGTCAGCTATTTATATCGCAGGGATCGCGCTATGCTCGGTTCTCGCTCAATGGGTAGCATGGGGTTTTCGTGTCCCAGCTATTTTATTTTTGTTGCTTACAGGCCTGCTACTAGGGCCTGCTACGGGTCTATTAGATCCCGATGCACTACTTGGTGATTTACTATTTCCAGTGGTCTCTCTCAGTGTTGCAGTGATCTTATTTGAAGGTTCATTAACACTGCACTTTCGTGAACTCAAAGGTATTGGCAAGGTAGTCAGGAACCTCTGCTCAATAGGGATGATTGCCACTTGTATCGTCATCAGCCTAAGTGCATATTGGATTTTAGAACTAAACTGGCGTGTTGCCGCAGTACTTGGTGCTGTTTTAGTTGTAACAGGGCCTACTGTAATAGCCCCGCTATTAAATTCAATGCGGCCGACTCAAGATATAGACCGAATTTTGCGCTGGGAAGGCATTGTTATCGACCCAATCGGTGCTTTATTTGCGGTATTAGTATTTGAAGCTGTCATGCTTGTTGGTCAAGGTGAAGTGTTTTTACACACTATTATCGCCTTATTCAAAACCTTAGGGGTGGGCTTGTCAATTGGTGTAGTTGCTGGCTGGTTAACAACTTTATTGATCCGCCGTGAATGGCTACCATTTGAATTACATAAGTTTGGCATCTTAGCGCTGGTATTGATCAGCTTTACAATTTCAAATCATTTAAGCCATGAATCTGGCTTACTTGCGGTTACAGTATTTGGTATTTGGCTAGCAAATCAAGATGATTTAGAAATTGATTCTGTTTTAGAGTTTAAAGAAGATCTGTCTATGATCTTAATTTCGACCTTATTTATCTTGCTTGCAGCACGTTTAGAGCTCTCGGATTTAATGATGCTTGATGCTGATGTGTTTATCTTTTTAGCAATAGTGCTGTTTGTTGCACGTCCACTGTGTATTGCTGTTTCAACCTTTGGCACAGAGCTGCCAATAAAGTCTCGTCTAGTGCTGTCATGGATAGCGCCTCGGGGGATTGTTGCCGCTGCAGTAGGCTCGGTATTTGCGCTAAGTATGATGGAAGCAGGCGTCGCCGACGCAGAAAAAATAGTCCCGCTAATTTTTACTGTGATCATTATTACTGTGGTTTTGCAAAGTTTAACGGCTATTCCAATCGCTAAACTATTGGGTGTACGCCAACCTTCACCTAATACTATCTTAATAATAGGTGCTAACCATGTTGCTCGCGCCATTGCTTGTGGCTTAAAAGAGCAAAATATTCCAGTGCATTTATCTGATCCTGCTTGGGAAAACTGCAAAATGGCACGTATGGACGGCCTTGCTTGTTACTATGGCAACCCGCAGTCAGAGCATGCCGAGCGCTACCTACCATTAACCACTATTCGTAGTGTTATGGCGCTATCGCCTAATCGCCACCACAACGCATTAGGTGTGCAGTATTTTTCACATTTATTGAATGAGAAAAACGTGTTTTCACTGCGTTCTTCAACCTCACATGCAAAGGCAAATAAAGACAGCGCCACATTTTTATCTCGCCAAATACTATTTGGTGATAGTGGTTCATATGCTCGTTTAAGTAGCCTTATAGCAAAAGGCGGTAAAGTGAGTGCCACACGCATTTCAGAAGAGTTTAGTTGGGAGAAATATCAGGAGGTGAATCCTGATGCGATCCCATTATTTATTATTAATGGGGATAAAGATAGCGATGAAGATTCACCGTTAAAGCTGCGTCCATTTACGATAAATATGGAGAAACCGCCACAACAAGGTGAGCGTATTATTGCAATGCAGCCACCGAAAATGTCGGTGTTAAAAGACCCCAACAATGGTAAAAACAAAGAGCCTAAACAATCTAAAGAAATAAAAGAGTAAACAAAAAGGGCTAGGTATTACACCTAGCCCTTTTACTTTCAACTCGCTAACTGTATCCTTTCTAACTCGCTAGCTATTCAATTCACACCTACATAGGTAAACGTGCGCGTGCCACTACGCTGTCTGGCATTTTTTGCGCCAGTTGAGCAAGTGATCGTTCAATCTTTTGGTGAGTTGCCTTGTCTGCCACCATGGCATGGAAGAGCCAACGATACGCATCTTCATAATCGCGTGGACTACCAAAGCCTTGATTAAACAAATTTACTAAGCGTAATTGTGCCTTCAAGTTACCTTGTGCTGCTGCTTCGCGCAGGTAAGTTATAGCCAGTGCTTTGTCTTTTTGCACTAAACGGCCAGTATCATAGTAACGACCAAGTTGCTCTAATGCAGCCGCTAAGCCTTGCTGAGCTGCCTGACGCATATAATACACACCCAATTCCACATTACGATCAACACACACCGCATACGCTAACATGTCGCCATATAGGAATTGATAAGAAGGCAATGCCATTTTATTGGCTCGTGCTTCGATATCTTGCACTAACTGGCAATCATCTGCCTTTACCCGCGCTAAATGGGCATTTTTATTGATCAGTGCTAACAGCTCTGTTTCTGTGTATAAAGGTACGGCAGTCAGCGGTTCCTCCGCTTTAGCGAAGCTTGCCAACAACATAGAGAGCGGCACTATTGATAAACAAGTTAACAAACGCATTTAGGTCACTTTAATTAAAACCATCTTGTTAAAGTTTATACAAAGATCGTTCCAGAATGAAATTTATCTAGGCTTATTTGTAATAAAGCTGAAAAACAGCCACAAAAAAAGCTGCTCTAGGCAGCTTTTTTAGTGCAATTGGTTATTACGCAAATGGGCTGCGTAGTACCATAGTTTCTACGCGATCAGGACCTGTAGAAATAATATCAACAGGTACACCTGTGATTTCTTCAATACGCTTGATGTAATCAAGTGCAGCTTGTGGTAACTGCTCAACAGAAGTAGCACCTACTGTATTTTCAGACCAACCTGGCATTTCTTCATACACTGGAGTTACTTTCTCGTAACCTTCAGCAGCAAGTGGCGTTACGTTAGTAACAGTACCGTCTTCTAACTGATAACCAGTACAGATTTTAAGCGTCTCTAAACCATCTAATACGTCAAGCTTCGTTAAACAGAAGCCTGTAATTGAGTTGATTTGCACTGCACGGCGCATTGCTACTGCATCTAACCAACCAGTACGACGCAAACGACCTGTTGTCGCACCAAATTCATGGCCAACAGTACCTAAGTGCTTACCTACTGGGTCTTGCTTTTCAAGGCCATCATAAAGCTCTGTTGGGAAAGGACCAGAACCAACACGCGTTGTGTAAGCTTTGATAATACCCAGAACGTAATCAAGGTTTAATGGACCAAAACCTGCGCCTGTCGCAACACCACCGGCAGTGGTATTTGAAGAGGTTACGTATGGGTAAGTACCGTGATCGATATCAAGTAATGTACCTTGTGCACCTTCAAATAAGATGTTGTCGCCAGCAAGGCGAGTTTGATCAAGTAATTCTGTAACATCAACAACCATTGCTTTAAGAATATCTGCAACAGCCATTGCATCATCAAATGTTTGCTGAAAATCAACAGCGTCTACTTTGTAATAGTTAACTAAAGTGAAGTTATGATATTCCAATACTTCTTTAAGCTTCGCTGCGAATAGCTCAGGATTAAATAAATCACCGATACGTAAACCACGACGAGCTACTTTATCTTCATACGCTGGACCAATACCACGACCTGTAGTACCAATCGCTTTGTTACCACGTGCTTTTTCACGGGCAACATCTAATGCGATGTGGAAAGGCAAGATTAACGGACATGCTTCGCTTATTAATAAACGCTCGCGTACTGGTACGCCACGTTCTTCTAGCATGCCAATCTCTTTCATTAGCGCTTCTGGTGATACAACAACACCATTACCAATCACACATTTAACATTGTCACGTAATACACCCGATGGAATAAGGTGTAAAACCGTCTTTTCACCGCCGATAACTAAAGTGTGACCTGCGTTATGGCCACCTTGGTAACGAACTACTAAAGATGCTTTGTCTGTAAGGAGGTCAACTACCTTACCCTTACCTTCGTCACCCCATTGGGTGCCTAATACAACAACGTTTTTACCCATTGTAAATTCACTTAGAAAAAATTAGGACGAGATTTTACCAGATAATGAGGGCAAAGATCACCCCGTTTAGGTTATTTTTTCTGCGAGCGCGTAGTGCATCACTCACAATAAAAATTAACTGGTTGAATAACATTAAGTTATTCACAATAATCTGTCTTACTAAAAGAAAAACCCTGCATACACAGGGTTTGGATTTGTGTTAGATATAAGAAGTGATTACTGCGCAGCAGCACCTTTCATATATCTAAAGAAGTCACTGTCTGGTGATAACACCATCACGTCTTGCTTATCTTTAAAGGTCTTTTTATAAGCCTCTAATGAACGTACAAAACTAAAGAATTCAGCGTCTTTATTGTATGCATCTGCATAAATAGCAGCTGCTTTTGCATCACCAGCACCACGAACAGCACGGGCATTACGCTCTGCATCAGCAAGCATAACCGTTACCCGACGGTCAACTTCAGCGCGGATAGTTTCTGCTTTTTCATTACCTTCAGAACGGTGTTCATTTGCAACCGCTTTACGTTCAGCACGCATACGTTTGTAAATAGAATCACTAACCTCTGATGGTAAATTGATCTGCTTAACACGTACATCAAGTACTTCAATACCTAACTCTTGAGCACTTTCAGAGGCTTGGACTAACGCTTCTTCCATTAGCTCGCTACGCTCACCAGATACAATCTCACGGATGGTACGTGAACCAAAATTAGTACGAAGACCGTTGTTTACTTTTTGCTTAAGTAGCGCTTCAGCGTATTGCTTATCACCACGGGCACGTAAATAAAATGCGCTAAAATCACTTACCCGCCACTTCACGAACGAGTCAACGATTAAGTCTTTTTTCTCACTGGTTACAAAGCGATCCGGTGCGCCATCTAAAGTTTGAATACGCGCATCAATACGACGTACTTGGCTAAAGAAAGGTACTTTGAATTGTAAGCCAGGGTTGTAAACAATTGCTTCACCACTGTCGTCTTTTTGTACTTTACTAAAGAGCATAACAATTGCTTTTTGCCCTTCAGGTACTACAAACACTGACGAAAATGACAACACAACGGCCGCTAATAATAGAACTAGACTAAAGTTTTTCATTGCGCTTATCTCCCGTCGTTAAAGCGATCTGCGCCAAAGCGGTCTGAACTTGAGTTCACAGTGCTATTGCGCGATGTATTAACTTTATTGCGTAGGTCGTTGATATCACTTGAACTAGGTAGTGCAACACGAGTTGCTGTACCTTGTTTTTCCATCATTTTATCAAGTGGTAAATACATCATGTTATTACCGCCTTTAACATCGACTAACACTTTCGAGCTGCTACCGAGCACTTCTTGCATGGCATCAATGTATAAGCGCTCACGAGTTACCTTTTTAGCAGCTTGATATTCAGGTAGTAGCTTTTCAAAACGGGCTACCTCACCCTCTGCTTCTAAAATAACACGCTCACCATAACCTTCAGCTTCTTGCGTCATACGCGTTACTTGACCACGAGCACGCGGTTCAATCTCACGGGCATAAGCTTCCGCTTCACGAATGAAACGCTCTTCATCTTCTTGTGCTGCAATCGCATCATCAAACGCATCTTTAACTTCAGCCGGTGGACGTGAATCTTTAAAGTTAACGTCCGTGACTATTAAACCTAAATTATACGGTTCGATAATTTTATTTAGTTCGTCCCAGGTATTTTGACGTACAACTTCACGGCCATTCGTTAATACTTGGTCCATTTTAGAATGGCCAACAACATAGCGCAGTGCACTTTCTAATGCTTCTTTTAAACTAGAATCAGCATTAGTAACACTAAACTTGTACAATACAGGGTCAATAACTCGGTACTGCACCTGAAATTCAACACTAACCACATTTTCGTCTTCGGTTAGCATAAAGCCAGATGTCGATAATGAACGAACTGCTTCAATATCAACTGGAACGACTGTTTCAATAAATGTCATTTTCCAACGCAAACCTGGATCTGCGATACGGTCAAACTGACCAAAATGTAATACGATGCCACGCTCTGCTTCTTTAACGGTATAAATACCGCTTAATGCCCATACAATTGCAGCAATAATTAGCACAAATGAAAGACCAGCTCCACCGAGTCCACCGCCACTTTTGCCGGGTTTATTACCGCCAAATATGCCGCCAAACTTACCGCTGAACTTGCGAAACACCTCGTCTAAATCAGGTGGGCCTTGATCACGTCCGCCTTTTTTGTTCCACGGATCTTTGTCATTGCCATTATTACCCGGTTCATTCCAGGCCATAGCTATACTCCATTGTTATCTAAATAATTTAGGTAATTACGTTAAATCTAACAAAAATACCGCTGTTCTCATACTAAAAATGACATTGTGCGGTAGTTTTTTCGAATTACAAAATAAAAGCGTCGATTTCAGGACCAAACTCTTTTCTCAATCGGTTCCATTCTACCATAGGCATACGCGTAGCTAACAACCATTGACCCTGCTCATCAAAGTCTTCTTGATGTACTGCGTTTAAATTAAACAACGCAGCACGTAAACGGCCAAATTGTGGTGCTAATTTAAGCGTATGTACAAACATTTTCTTTGCTAACAACTCACTGATAGCCTGTGATAATAATTCACATCCTTCACCACTGTGAGCCGATAACCAAACTCTGATCGGGGTGCCTTCATCATCCCGATCAATGCGCGCTTGAATATCTTCAAGTGCATCAATTTTGTTGTATACCAGCAATTGTGGTACTTCATCCGCTTCAATTTCTTTAAGAACCGATTGTACCTGTTCTATATTCTCTTTGCGACGATGATCAGCAACATCAACCACATGTAGCTGTAAATCTGCTTCACGAGTCTCTGTCAGTGTTGCTTTAAAAGCAGCAACTAAATCATGGGGTAAATGACGAATAAAGCCTACAGTATCCGCTAAAATAATCGACCCTACATCTTCAATTTCAAGTTTACGTAAGGTTGGATCTAACGTCGCAAATAGCTGATCAGCAGCATAAACATTAGAGTCAGTTATACGGTTAAATAACGTCGATTTACCCGCATTGGTATAGCCTACCAATGACACCGTTGGGATTTCATTGCGGTTGCGAGCACGACGACCCTGCTCACGTTGCACGGCAACTTTTTCTAAGCGTGCACGAATGCTTTGAATACGCACTCGCAGTAAGCGTCTATCTGTTTCTAGCTGGGTTTCACCTGGGCCACGTAAACCAATACCACCTTTTTGGCGCTCAAGGTGTGTCCAGCCGCGGATCAAGCGAGTTGACATATGACGCAGTTGTGCAAGTTCAACCTGCAACTTACCCTCATGAGTACGTGCGCGTTGCGCAAAAATATCAAGAATAAGCGTCGTTCTATCAAGCACTCGGCATTGGCAAACGCGCTCTAAATTGCGTTCTTGTGACGGTCTGAGTTGATGATTAAAAATGACGACATCTGCGTTGTGGATTTTGACAATCTCAGCGATCTCTTCAGCCTTTCCGGTACCGACGAATAGTTTCGGATGTGGTGATTGACGGCTGCCTTGCACAACCGCCAAACTGCTAACACCAGCAGAAGATACCAACATCTCTAATTCATGAAGATCTTCACGATCCCCTTCTTTAGGAAAGTCGATATGAACTAAGACTGCCTGTTCGCCGGCTTCATAACGGTCAAACAAACATTATGCTCCTAATTTAAAAATTTCCAACTTCTGGCTCTTCACCGTCTTCGCTTCCTTGAATACCTTGGAAGTTAACAGCACGAGCAGGAACTACAGTCGAAATTGCATGTTTATACACCATTTGGTTGACGGTGTTTTCGAGTAAAATAACAAATTGGTCAAATGACTGGATCTTACCTTGTAGTTTGATGCCATTAACCAAAAAGATTGATACTGGAATACGCTCACGACGTAACGCATTCAAAAATGGGTCTTGTAACGATTGGCCTTTTGCCATGTTATTTTCCTTCGTTCTAGGTGTTATTATAATTAAGTGGCTGAACTCATTTAACAAAGCTAAAAAATTTCAACTACTACTAGCTTAGCGAACTTACAACACGTTGCAAGTTTTCTTCATCACCCGTTGTTAACCACGTTACATCGGGCCAACCTCTTAACCACGTCAATTGACGTTTAGCAAGCTGTCGTGTTGCTGCAATACCGCGAAACACCATTTCATCGTAATCAGTTTCGCCAGCAATGTAATCCCACATTTGTCTATAACCCACGCAACGAATAGAAGGTAAGTTTGGGTGTAAATCCTTACGTTGATATAGGGATGAAACTTCATTTTCAAACCCCTGCTCAAGCATTATTTTAAATCTTTGTGCTATACGTTCGTGTAAGTCGGCACGATCATCCGGTGCAATAGCAAATTGATGGAACGTATACGGTAAACTTGGCTGCTTACTTTTTTGCAGCTCAGTCATGGTTTTACCCGTTAAGCGGTAAACCTCCAACGCACGATTAATACGCTGAGAGTCATTTTCACTCATTTTTTCTGCCGCTTGTGGATCAATACCAAGCAGTTCTTTATAAAGTGCTGGCCAACCATGCAATTTAGCTTGCTGCTCGAGTTCAGCCCTAATGACTGGACAGGCTTCTGGCAGTGGCGATAATCCATCTATTAATGATTTAAAATACATCATTGTACCACCAACTAATACTGGCACTTTACCTTGTTGGTGAAATTGGTCAATCTTTTCAATCGCATCACGACGAAAATCAGCAACAGAGTAACTTTCACTGGGATCTATTAAGTCAATTAGGTGATGTGGCGCAAGTGCAAGCTCTTGTGCATCCGGCTTTGCCGTCCCTATGTCCATATCTTTGTACACTAAGGCTGAATCGACGCTGATTATTTCTGTTTTTAAATGCTGACATAAATCAATAGCTAACGCAGTTTTCCCCGCAGCTGTTGGGCCCATTAAAAAAATGACAGGTAAATTACTCAACTCAACGACCTTAATCTAATTGCACTAAGAAATGATTTAAATCTATTTTAACCGCTTTTGCAGCTAAGCGCTGAATTGTTTGTGGATTATTTTGCAAACGCACAACATCCTCTGCAAATGCTTGGCTCGCATAAAAGCGTTGCGGTATTTGCCCTCGTTGCCAGTGTAACCAATCCTCAATGCTCTCAAGCTCAGCTTGCGTTGCTTTTATTAAGGCATCTATCGCTTGGCTTACATCAAGCAAATATAAACTCTGCGGCAGCTTTTTCACCATCACAAATTGCTTTTCAATCAATAACTCAAAGCCCAGTAAAGTAAACCAAGATTGTTGCTGCGTTAAGCGCGCACTATCTTCTTTACTGATATTGACTCGCACAGGTAACAACAACGCTTTGCCTTCTAGGTGACCGTGCTCTGCTATCAACTCTAACCAATCATCCACTAATAGATATTTAAAGTGTGAACAGTACAACTGTTGTTGTTGCTTAAACACGCAGCCACCATCACTTTGTATTATTAATGACTGTGCTGTTTGCTGCTGATTAGATGTCGGCAACTCGATTGGGGTACTCGTTGGTTTGTCAAAATGACTAGCATGCTGCTCATTGACACCTTGATAAAATGCACTGACATCATGATGATTCGCTTGGTTTGTTCTACCGTTTGTTCCTGCATACCCACCACCTCGAGAGGAAGAAGACGATGCTCCACTGTGGCTATTTTCAAATGATTGCAAGTTTGACTTAGGGTAATCCAATAACTCATTCGCTGCCTGACTCACGTACTGTGATGGCGCGCTACGGTGAGGGCTTTCTATCACCCCGTGTTGCGAGCTTTGATGATCAACAAACTCTTCTTGTAATGGTACTACAACCTGCTTAATCGCTTGTAAGATAAAGTCATGCACTAAACGTCCTTGATGAAAACGCACTTCGTGCTTCGCAGGATGCACGTTTACATCAACTTGTCGTGGGTCTATATCTATATAAATAACAAAGCCAGGGAGTTCTTCTTGCCCTGCAACTTCCTCAAATGCTTGACGAATAGCATGTAAAATCAACTTATCGCGCATCATGCGATTATTTACATAGGTGTATTGTGTGGTATTTGCAGAGCCTACGGGCAACACCCAACCATGTAATTGTAAACCCGCCTCTCCTGACTCAATATACAAGCCTTGTTCAGCGAAGGCTTTGCCAGCCACTTGGGCTACCCGCGTAATCGCCTGTGCGGGATCCATTTTAGCCCGATACTGACGTACCACTTTGTCGTTATGAGTAAGCGTAATAGATACATCAAAACGGCTCAAAGCAATGCGCTTTATTAATTCATCTATATGGGTAAACTCGGTTTTTTCAGTGCGTAAAAACTTACGTCTGGCTGGAGTATTAAAAAATAAGTCTTTAACTTCAATAGTCGTACCATCAGGGTGCGCTGTAGGCTTTACTTGCACTGCCATATCACGCCCCTCAGCAAACGCTTGCCACGCGGCCTCTTGCTCTTTGGTTTTAGAGCTCAGTGTTAACCGTGATACCGAGCTAATTGATGCCAGTGCTTCACCACGAAAACCCAGTGAGCAAATATTCTCTAAGTCATCAAGCGACTTTAATTTGCTGGTTGCATGGCGAGAAAGCGCAAGCGTTAGCTCGTCTTTATTTATACCCGAACCATTATCACGAATACGAATAAGCTTATGGCCGCCTCGCTCAATATCTATTTGAATCCGTGTTGCGCCTGCATCTAAGCTATTTTCAACCAGTTCTTTGACAACCGATGCGGGTCTTTCAACAACTTCGCCCGCTGCAATCTGGTTAGCTAATCGCGCGGGTAATATTTCAATGCTCATAGAGATCCTAACGATTTTAGCTTTGTGGAATATCTAACTCTTGACCAATAAACAAGGTATTAGATTGTAGTTTGTTGACTTGCTTAAGCTTACTAACTGATACGCCATAACGACTGGCAAGCAAGCTTAAAGACTCGCCGGGACGCACTTTGTGCTTAGTCGGGTATTGCGACTTCAACGACGCAAACAGTGAGTCATCGGGTGGATTTTTTAAGTAATAGCTTTTGATTGAGGTAAATATTGCTTTTGCTAAGCGCTCTTGGTGGTTAGCACTTTTTAGTAATTGCTCTTCACGTGGATTCGATATAAACCCCGTTTCCACCAATATTGACGGAATATCTGGCGATTTTAACACTGCGAGGCTTGCGGCTTGCGGCTCTTTTTTATGTAATTTAGCCACTTTTTTAAGCTCTTGCACCATCCCCTCTGCTACGCTAAAGCCGGTTTTCATTGAATGATCCATCGACATATCTAACAGAGCTTGGGCTAGGTACTTTTCACTGGCGGTATCTTTAATAACCCCAGCAGCACCGCCTAGTAGCTCAGAGTGTTTTTCTTTATCTTCAATCCATTTACCTATTTCTGAATTAGCCCGACGCAGCGATAGCACCCAAACAGAAGCGCCATTTGGTTGTGGGCTCGTAAATGCATCAGCATGAATTGAAACTAAGAAATCAGCTTTTTTCTGCCTTGCTCGGCTGGTACGGGTATTGAGTTTTACAAAGTAATCGCCACTACGCACCATCCGTGAAATCATCCCGCGCTCAGCATCAATCATGCGCTCTAAGCGTTTAGCAATTTGTAATGTAATATCTTTTTCGTAAGTACCTGACGGACCAATTGAACCGGGGTCTTCGCCACCATGTCCTGCATCAATGGCAATAACAATATCACGCTGCTGATTTAGCTCACGCTTTTTAACTGCAACATTGCTACTAGGTACAGCGGGTTCTGCTTGATTTTTGTCATATAAGTCCACCACTAATCGATTTTTATAAGGCCCAGTTGGGGCTAAAGCAAATATAACGGGCTTTACTGGCCCTGTAAGCTCAAATACAAACCTGACAGCTTTGCTATTTTTTGCTTTGGAATAACGTAACTTACTAACAATTTGATGTTTATTTGGGATCGCTGGTAAATCTTTTATTTGATTTGTGTTTTCTAAGTCAACCACTAAACGCAGTGGGTTTTTCAGCATAAAGTAACTAAAGTCTGGCTTATCCGTTAAGTCGAACACTACACGAGTACTGTCTGGCGATGGCCAAACCCGTACACTATTGATAGTATTTTGTGCATAGAGGCTAGTGCTGATTGCTAACAGCAAAAACCCGCACATCCACTTTATGACTGCTCGACACATAGGTAACACTACACCCTTTATTATTTGTTGTTATTCAATATGAACTGATTTTTTCTACAATACTATCGCCACGCGGACTAATACTTTTAATTTCAATTTCTCGTGCCTCGCCGACATAACGCAACGTAATATCTAGATCTGGCGTTGGGATAAACTCACCGCCTTTCTCCGGCCACTCCACCACACAAATAGCTGTGGGAGAGAAGTAATCGCGGATCCCCATGTATTCCAGCTCTTCTGGGTCGCCTAAGCGATATAAATCAAAATGATAAACGTTGGCCGTTGCCAATTCATAAGGTTCCACAAGCGTATAAGTTGGACTCTTAACCTTACCTTGATGACCGAAGCCTTGGATCACACCACGTGTTAAAGTAGTTTTACCCGCCCCTAAATCACCATGTAAATAAATAACTGCACCTTGCTCCATTAATTCTGCAAGTTGATTGCCCATTTTAACCGTTGCAGCTTCATCTGCGAGTTGAAAACCAACAGTGTGCGCCATTCTTACCTCATGGATAGTATTAAAAACGATAACCTGTTAATCATACCAGATTATTTTTTTAAGGCGAGTCGGCGATCATCTGACACAAAAAAACCGGCAAAGTTGCCGGTTTTTTTCATAATTAGGGTTACAGCCCTAATTTTCTTTCAAGATAGTGGATGTTAGTACCACCATTTTGGAAGTTTTCATCTGCTAAGATGCGCTTATGTAATGGCGTATTAGTTTTAATACCATCGATCACAAGCTCATTCAATGCGTTACGAGCACGAGCAATCGCGACATCACGGTTTTCACCATAAGTGATCAATTTACCAATCATTGAATCGTAATGTGGTGGTACTGTGTAGTCAGCATAAATATGGCTGTCCCAACGAATACCTAATCCACCGGCTGGGTGAAAACGGGTAATCTTACCCGGTGACGGGATAAACGTTTCAGGATCTTCAGCATTAATTCGACATTCAACGGCATGACCACGAATAACAACGTCATCTTGCGTGAATGACAATGGTTGACCAGCAGCAATTTTTAGCTGCTCTTTGATTAAATCAACACCAGTGACCATTTCAGTTACAGGGTGTTCAACCTGAATACGGGTGTTCATTTCAATGAAATAGAACTCACCATTTTCGTATAAGAACTCAAACGTACCCGCACCGCGATAACCAATTTCGATACATGCTCGCGTACAGCGCTCACCAATGAACTTACGTACTTCGGCAGTAATACCTGGTGCCGGCGCTTCTTCAACCACTTTTTGGTGACGGCGCTGCATTGAACAATCACGCTCACCTAAGTGAACCGCATTACCTTGACCATCAGCTAATACTTGAACTTCGATATGGCGTGGGTTTTCAAGGAATTTCTCCATGTAAACCATGCTATTACCAAAAAACTGCTTCGCTTCTTGTTGAGTAAGTGCAATTGAATTAATTAACTCAGCTTCGCTACGAACTACGCGCATACCGCGACCACCACCGCCACCAGCGGCTTTGATGATCACAGGATAACCAATGCGCTTAGCGATTTGCATATTGCGCTCTTTATCATCCGATACAGGGCCGTCTGAGCCCGGTACGCATGGAACACCCGCTTTACGCATAGCTTCGATTGCTGATACTTTGTCGCCCATTAAGCGAATGGTATCGCCACGAGGACCAATAAACACGAAACCACTTTGCTCAACTTGGTCAGCAAAATCAGCGTTTTCAGCAAGGAAACCATAACCTGGGTGAATAGCAACAGCATCCGTTACTTCAGCAGCCGCGATAATTCGCGGAATATCTAAATAACTTTCTGTTGCAGCAGGTTTACCGATACAAATTGTTTCATCTGCAAGCAATACATGCTTAAGATCGCGATCCGCCGTTGAATGCACAGCAACCGTTTTGATCCCAAGCTCTTTGCAGGCGCGCAAGATACGAAGTGCAATTTCACCTCGGTTTGCAATGACTACTTTATCTAACATAAGAGTTGGCCTTATTAGGTTACGCTATTATTCAATGATGAATAACGGTTGATCAAATTCTACTGGCTCGCCATTTTCAACTAAAATAGCTTTTACTGTGCCCGCTTTATCTGACTCAATTTGGTTCATCATTTTCATCGCTTCGATGATACACAGCGTGTCACCCACTTTAACTTGTGAGCCTACTTCAACATATGCCGGTGCTTCTGGAGAAGCAGCTGCATAGAAAGAACCAACCATAGGTGATAATACTTGATGACCCGTTGGGCCTGCAGCTGGCGCTGCTGCTTCAGAGGCTGCAACTGGAGCAGCAGGTGCTGGCGCCGCTGCTGGAGCTGGTGCATACTGAGGAGCATATTGTGGAGCGTAAGCAGGACCTGCACTCATGTTATTACGGTTAATACGTACTGATTCTTCACCTTCAGTGATTTCTAATTCAGCAATACCTGATTCTTCTACTAGTTCAATTAGTTTTTTGATCTTGCGAATATCCATGAACAACCCGCCTATTAGTTTGTTAGTTTAAAATTAAATTGCGTTTTGCAATCGATTTACCGCCGCTTCAAGTGCTGCGCAGTAACCCATTGCACCTAATCCACATATCACGCCCTGCGCCACATCAGAAAAATATGAATGATGACGAAACGCTTCCCGTGCGTGCACATTAGTTAAATGCACTTCATAAAACGGGATATCAACCGCCAGTAATGCATCACGTAAAGCCACGCTTGTATGCGTAAATGCCGCTGGGTTGATAATAATGTAATCAATAGCCTGCCAAGCGCTGTGTATACGCTCAATTAAAGCTTGCTCACTATTACTTTGAAAATGCGTTAATTCCACATCTAGACCATCAGCAAGCTCTGTTAGTTCGCTCATAATCTCACTAAGTGTGTGTGAACCGTATTTTTCTGGTTCACGCTTACCTAGCATGTTTAAGTTAGGGCCATTTATAACTAAAAGTTTAAATTTTGCAGCCATAATACGCGATAATCCTATAAATAATGAGTTAAGCCATTTTGATTAGAAACCCCCTTAAAATGTAAGGGGAGAAAACTAAAATAGCAACTATTTCTCACGTTAACCACCTATTATAGTCAGTTCGATGTAAATAGCAGCAAAATACTGGTCTAATCACTAGAAGTGACCACACAAACAAAAACGCCACTCATGTAAAGTGGCGTTTAAAACAGCTGTGTAAAAAATGTTTATTTAGCGCTATTTTTTACATCAACTAAATGCTCAGCAAAGTCCTTCGCGTTTAAAAAGCCCGTCACACGCTGCGCGGCAAGCTCTTCACCTTTTGTATCAAAAAACAAAATGCTTGGTAAACCGAATACAGTAAACTCTTCCATTACTGCAATTGTCGTGTCGTCACTTTCGGTCAGATCTATTTTTAGCAGTTCAAAATTTGCAAACTCCCCCTGCACTTTAGTGTCAGGAAAGGTGTATTTTTCGAATTCTTTACACGCAACACACCAATCTGCATACAAATCAACCATCACAAGGCGACCATCACTGCTTGCATCCTCTATTGCTTGTTGCAGCTCAGCTAAGTCAGCAACTAATTTAAAGCCATGTTCCTTTTGCTCGCTATTTGCGGTACTAGCAACTAGTGTTGTTGGCCATAGATAGTTTTTCGTTAAGTTAGCCCCAGTAATTACTAGTAACGTAGCGGCAAACCACAATGCTGTTTTTAGCTTGCCTTGGCTTTGGCTACTTTGCCAATGATGTAAATACAACGCAGTAGCCAGCGCCAATAAACCCGCCATCAATAATATGATGTCAAAATCAACAATACGTTCAAGTAATATAAGTGGTACAACTAGCATGATAAAACCGAATAGGGTTTTAACTTGCTCCATCCAACCACCTGCTTTTGGTAATAATTTACCGCCAGATGTACCAAGTAGTAACAAGGGTATGCCCATACCTAAACTCAATACATATAAAGTTAAGCCGCCGACGAGGTAATCACCACTTTGTGCGACAAATAATAATGCTGCGGATAACGGCGCAGTAGTGCAAGGTGACGCGATTAAGCCAGACAACACGCCCATCAAGAATACACCAATATAATTGCCGCCTTTTTGATTGTTACTCACTTGAGTTAATTTGTTCATCATGCTGCTTGGTAGTTTTATTTCATACCAACCAAACATCGACATAGCCAACAAAACAAATAACAAACTAAAGCTGATCAGTACATAAGGGTGTTGCAAGTAACCTTGCACTTGGCCACCCAAAGAAGCAACAACCAAACCTAATGCGGCATACGTGACTGCCATCCCTTGGATATATACAAACGATAGTGCAAAAGCCTTTTTAGTCGAGAGGTTTTGTTGACCTGCAATTAGGCTAGACAAAATAGGAAACATTGGAAATACGCACGGCGTAAAAGCAAGCCCTATCCCCACTAAAAAGAAAATAGCTAAATTAGCAAGCAGGCCTTGTGAAGCCAGTTTTTCGGTAAAGTTTAACTCTTTTTCAGGCACGTTATTTAATGCAGTGTCATTCGTTACTAAAGCTGGCGACTCTGCATTAAGTGCCGCCAATGCATTACTTGCAGTTGCCGTGTCTGCTGCCTGTTCAGATGTCGCTAGTTCACCAGCAATCACACTTAATGGGATGGTGATGATTTCAGGCGGGTAGCAAAGGCCTGCCTCCGCACAACCTTGATAACGAACTTTAACTACACCACCGCTCGCTACATTACTCAGTTTACTGACTACACTTAAGGAGTCAAAAAACACCTCTGTTTTGCCAAAAAACTCGTCTTCAATAACCACCCCTTTACCAAGCTCAGGAACTGTAATATCAGCCCCTTTTCCAATGATCTCTAACTTCTTTTTGTAAAGGTAATAACCTGGAGCAATATCCCAACCAATAAAGAGGGTGCTACCTTGTTGGTCAAAATCAAATGTAAACGCTTGGTCAACGGGTAAAAAAGTTTGCTCAGCGGGCTGCAATAAATCGCTCAATAAGTTTTTATTAGCAGCTTGTGTAGGAAACAACAAAAACGCACACAGCAAGAAAAGAAAACAACGCATTAATTAAGTACCTCATCCATCCAATTAAAGTAGGCTAAATTGCCCGTGGCCACGTCAATGACCTGTATTTCCGGAACGTCGTAACTATGTAACTGTTTAATAGTTTGGAACACTTCATTCATTTTTTCAGATTTCGTTTTTATTATTAATTTACTTTCGGTTGCATAGCTTACGTCTCCTTGCCACATATAAACAGACTCTATATTAGGAAGAATGTTTACACAGGCTGCGAGTTTCATTTTAACTAGCTGCTCAGCCATCGAACGTGCTTCACTTACATCTGCACAAGTTGTAAAAATAACTCGAAAATGCGTCGTCATATTGAACCTTTAGTTGATTGCTCTGCCCAACCCCATAGTAGCTGATAGCCAAAGCAAAGTGTAGTTAGCCAGAGTGGCTTTCTCACTAAGCTTGAAAATAGACCGAGTCACCCATATTAATATTTCATCACGACTTTACGTGAGCACAATTTAGAGAGCCTTATGTTTAGATTTTTATTTTTGTTATTTATTCTCGTGCCGATTGTTGAAATCGCTCTATTGATCCAAGTGGCCGATGTGATCGGCGGCTTTGCCACTATTGCTTTAGTGGTTATCACTGCAATATTAGGTGCCAAATTAGTAAGACAGCAAGGCATGGGCGCACTGCAAAATGTGCAAACCCAAATGGCCCAAGGGCAAATGCCAGCCAAAGAATTATTTACTGGATTATGTGTGATCATCGCCGGTGTTTTATTATTAACCCCAGGTATTATGACCGACGTATTTGGCTTTTTGTTATTAACTCCAGCCATTCGCAATAAATTAGCTACCGGCCTTGCCAGCCAAGCAACTGTGCGTATGAGTGCCGGTATGCAACACGGGCCATCCTCTTTTAATCAACACAGTTATTCAGAATCAGAACCTCGTAAAATGAGTGAGCCAACCACCATTGACGGTGAGTATGAGAGAAAAGATTAAAAAATTTTACTTTTTTTCTCTTGGGTTTTTCTGCAACACCCCCATTACTGAGTACAACTAATCCTAGGCTATTAAACAAAACGATTTAATAGCTTTGGTACACACAAAACTTTTTTCTGTCCTGTTCAGAAACTGTTAGGAGAACTAAACAAATGAACATTCGTCCTTTACATGATCGCGTAATCGTTAAGCGTCTAGAAGAAGAAACCAAGTCTGCTGGCGGTATTGTATTAACTGGCTCTGCTGCTGAGAAATCAACACGCGGAGAAGTTGTCGCTGTTGGTAATGGCCGTACTCTAGATAACGGTGATGTGAGAGCATTAGAAGTTAAAGTCGGTGACACTGTGTTATTCGGCTCGTATGTTGAAAAAGCTGAAAAGATCGAAGGTCAAGAGTACCTGATCATGCGTGAAGACAACATTTTAGGCATTGTAGGCTAAACCTACTTTTCGTTTAACAAACATTTAAGAATTTAGAGGAAACAATCATGGCAGCAAAAGAAGTACTTTTTGCAGGTGACGCACGCGCTAAAATGCTAGCTGGCGTAAACATCTTAGCAAATGCAGTTCGCGTAACGTTAGGCCCTAAAGGTCGTAACGTAGTATTAGACAAATCATTTGGCGCTCCAGTGATCACTAAAGATGGTGTATCTGTAGCAAAAGAAATCGAACTTGAAGACAAGTTTGAAAACATGGGCGCGCAAATGGTAAAAGAAGTTGCATCTAAAGCAAATGATGCAGCGGGTGACGGTACAACTACTGCCACAGTTTTAGCACAATCTATCGTTAACGAAGGCTTAAAAGCGGTTGCGGCGGGCATGAACCCAATGGACCTTAAGCGCGGTATCGATAAAGCAATCATCGCAGCAGTTGCTGAACTTAAAGAACTTTCTGTTCCATGTGCTGATGCAAAAGCAATCGCACAAGTAGGTACTATTTCAGCTAACTCTGACAAAGAAATTGGCGACATCATTGCAGAAGCAATGGAAAAAGTAGGCCGTAACAGCGGTGTGATCACTGTTGAAGAAGGTCAATCACTTGAGAACGAACTTGATGTTGTAGAAGGCATGCAGTTTGACCGTGGTTACCTATCGCCATATTTCATCAACAACGCAGAAAAAGGCGCTGTTGAATTAGACAACCCATTCATTCTACTTGTAGACAAAAAAGTATCTAACATTCGTGAGTTACTACCTACATTAGAAGCCGTTGCTAAAGCAAGCAAGCCACTATTGATCATCGCTGAAGACCTTGAAGGCGAAGCACTGGCAACGCTAGTTGTTAACAACATGCGCGGTATCGTTAAAGTATCAGCAGTTAAAGCGCCTGGTTTTGGCGACCGTCGTAAAGCAATGCTACAAGATATCGCAGTATTAACTGGTGGTACGGTTATCTCTGAAGAAATTGGCCTTGAACTTGAAAAAGCAACGGTAGAAGACTTAGGTACTGCTAAACGCGTTGTGATCACTAAAGATGATACAACGATCATCGACGGTGCTGGCGAAGAAGACGGCATTAATGGTCGTGTTGCACAAATCAAAGCACAAATCGAAGAAGCAACGTCTGACTACGATAAAGAGAAACTACAAGAGCGCATGGCGAAACTTGCCGGCGGTGTTGCAGTGATCAAAGTAGGTGCTGCTACTGAAATCGAAATGAAAGAGAAAAAAGACCGCGTTGAAGATGCATTACATGCAACTCGCGCAGCGGTTGAAGAAGGCGTAGTACCGGGTGGTGGTGTTGCACTAGTACGTGCAGCTAGCAAGCTAGCTGCATTAACTGGCGACAACGAAGACCAAAGCCACGGTATTAAAGTAGCACTACGTGCGATGGAAGCACCACTTCGTCAAATCGTCACTAACGCAGGTGACGAAGCGTCTGTTGTTATTAACGCAGTTAAAGGCGGCACAGGTAACTACGGTTACAACGCAGCAACTGGCGAATACAACGACATGATTGAAATGGGTATCCTAGATCCAACTAAAGTAACGCGCTCTGCACTACAGTTTGCGGGCTCGATTGCAGGTCTTATGATCACCACAGAAGCCATGGTAGCTGAAATCCCAAAAGATGAAGCTGGCGCTCCTGATATGGGTGGCATGGGCGGTATGGGTGGCATGGGCGGCATGATGTGATCATCCCCCAAACCATCTAGCTCAAATAAAAACCCAGCTTAGGCTGGGTTTTTAGCTTTAAGGGCAACGATAAAGTAATAAATAAAATAACCTCTGTATATGTCGTGTTTACAAGCTGTAAGGCACTTCACAACTTAGGGGTAATTTTATTTATCAGACACAATTAAGGACATTACAATGAATAAAAGGCCTGAACTGATCATCTCATCACTTGATGCAGATAGACTTTATGATTTAATGGAATCATTGCCAGCAGGCAGCTTCGCTGGTGAAAAAGAGCTTGAAGCTGAACTTGGTCGTGCGACCATTGTCGAGCCAAAAGATATGCCTTCGACAGTGGTAACTATGAATTCAACTGTGAACTTTATCGTTGAATCAAGCCAAGAAGAGTTTACTAAGACCTTAGTGTATCCAAAAAATGCGGATGCCAATGCTGATAAGATATCAATTTTAGCCCCTGTTGGCAGCGCCTTACTTGGCCTATCTCAAGGTGATGAAATTGAATGGCCCAAGCCTGGCGGCGGGGTTATAACAGTAAAAATAAAAGAAGTAACCTATCAACCAGAGCGAGTTGGTGAGTTACACCGCTAATACCAGTTAGCAGTATTGAAAACCCAGTGAAAGCTGGGTAAAGCTTTCAGTTTTTAGCTGTCAGCTATCAGAAACTGACAGCTGACGGCTGACGGCTGACGGCTGACGGCTGACGGCTGACGGCTGACGGCTGACGGCTGACGGCTTTAGTTTACCAACTCTCTGACTATCGTAAACAGATCGCTCGGCAACATGCCTCGTTCGCCATCGCGCTGTGCGGCTATATCTCCAGCTTTTGCATGCAAGGTCACACCAAAACACGCAGCGTGCTCAGTTGTTAACCCTTGTGCGATAAGGCCAGCAATAATCCCAGTGAGTACATCACCGCTGCCGCCTACGGCTAACGCGGGGTTGCCATCAGTGCATACCCACGTTTTAATGCCATCAGCGATAATGCTGCCCGCCCCTTTGAGTACACAGGTCGTTGAATATGTTTCTGTCAACTTGTGTGCACTCTGGTAACGGTCTGACTCTATATCACTAATGGTGCAACCAAGTAGCCGTGCAGCTTCGCCTGAGTGCGGTGTGAATACCGTGTTTTTCAATGCAATAGGCGCGGATTGCTGAGCAATAAGGTTTAACGCATCGGCGTCGACAACCATTGCTTTATTGTGAGCAACACAGTGCTCAATAACCGTTCCAAAGGTGGATTGAGACCATGTATCTTGGCCGAGCCCTGGGCCAATCGCTATACACGTTGCCCAGTCTAATGCTGCGTCAAGATCGATTGTCGTCACCATCAGCTCAGGGCGGCCAATACTCACAGCAAGGACTGACTCAGGATGAGTGTATACTTTTACCATACCTGCCCCACTGCGCAGCGCGGCCTCACTTGTTAAGCGTATAGCCCCTGCCGTACCTTTATTGCCACCTACGCACAGTAATTTACCATGGCTGCCTTTATGGCTATTGTTATTTCTTTTCCCCAAGCCTTGCGATGTTTGATAACTTATCAACTTTGCAGTTGGCGTTGCCAATTGTGTAAATGCATCTGAAATAGATAAATCGTCAAACTCTCCAATACCTGCGCAGGCACGCCCCGCGCCCGTAACAAGCCCTTGCTTAATACCAACAAAAGTGACTGTAACATCAGCCTCAATTGCCACTCCCAGTACAGCTCCTGTGTCTGCGTTAATACCTGACGGCAAATCAATTGCTACAATTGGCGCAGCGCTGTTATTAGCTGCTTCAATCAGCTCAACAAAAGGAGCACGTACATCACTGTTTATTCCTGTGCCTAACAAGCCATCAATAATGACATCCGCGTTATCTATAATTTGCTGATGAAATGCCGTTATGTCACCACCAGCTGCTAACCATGCTTTTTGCGCTGTAAGCGCATCACCTGTTAATGGTTTATCTGGTACGGCCGCTATTACTGTTACTTGTTTTGCGGCCTGTTTAGCGAGGCTTGCAACGATATAGCCGTCACCTGCATTATTACCCACCCCAACCAACACCACATAATTTTGAGCTTGCGGAAAATGCTTAATTGTCTGATCAAACACCGCTTTACCAGCTCGCTCCATCAGCGTATACATAACTACGCCAGATTGCGCTGCGGCCGCGGGCTCGTGAGTTCGCACTTGCTCGGCACAAAACACTCGTTGAGATAAATTAGCTGACATATTGATCCTTTAGGTGGGCTTTTAACCAGCATATAAGTGGTGAGAATAGCAGTCAAATAATTACCAAAACCCAAGCTTTTTGCATAATTCTTATGGTACACGACCTAATACAGCCTTTTGTCCTCTGATGAATTGTATTGTTCTGGTAAAACACCTAGACACAGTTATTAATTCGTAAGGTAGGTCAATGTCTAATATAAAACAACACATAGGAAGTATCGCGTTAGTCGTTGAAAGTTATAATGACGCCATTGCTTTTTACACTCAAAAACTGGGGTTTGATTTAATTGAAGATACCGACCTTGGTAATGGCAAACGCTGGGTATTAATCGCACCTCCTAATTCCAATGGCACCAACTTACTACTCGCACAAGCAAGTGCGCCACAGCAGTTAGAGGCTGTAGGCAATCAAACTGGCGGTCGCGTGTTTTTATTTTTACACACCAATGATTTTTGGCGTGATTATAAAGTGATGCAAAAAAATGGCATTCGATTCAATGAACAACCCCGTAAAGAAGCCTACGGCACCGTGGTGGTATTTGAAGATTTATACGGCAATAAATGGGATTTGTTACAGTTGAAACGAACTCGATAAGAGGTTATTTGTCGCGATAAATCACGACCTACCTGTGATAGCCACAATCACTGAAGGTAATGGTTTTTCAGGCTTCGTTATGTTCAACCCAAGCTACGATAATAAAATTAATACTGCGTTACTCGTAAGCTTTACTCACACTAACTATCGCAATAACCCACATACAAAAACGGCGCGTAATTTTCATTACACGCCGTTTTAAGAATCAACTAATTCTGCTAGTTTATTCTGTATCTGGTAAGTTACGACCGTAGAAGATCTCTTGCATCTCGCGGGTTAACTTAGAGCGAATTTCTTCTTCTTCCTCTTCAGATAAATCGCTGGTAGTGACACCGAATAAATACGTATTTAGATCGGTCTCTTTTAGCATCATCTTAGTGTGGAATAAGTTTTCTTGATACACATTCACGTCCATCATCTGGTACGCTTCTTTCGTATCTTCGGTCATGTAGTTTTGAATTGAGTTAATCGCATGATCAATATAATGCTTAACACCATCTACATCACGGGTAAAACCACGTACGCGGTAGTCAATTGTCACTACATCAGAGTCTAAACTGTGGATTAAGAAGTTCAATGCTTTTAATGGCGAAATAATACCACAGGTTGATACTTCGATATCAGCACGGAAAGTACAAATACCATCATCGGGATGCGCTTCAGGGTAAGTGTGCACACAAATGTGGCTCTTATCTAAGTGAGCAACCACAGTTTCTGGCAATGGGCCTGGCGCTTCATCTACATCATAGGTCTGCTGTTGTTCAATTGGCTCTTCTGAAATCAGAATTGTTACACTAGCACCTTGTGGATCATAATCTTGACGCGAAACATTTAAAATATTCGCACCAATAATATCCACTACTTCACCTAAAATATCGGTTAGTCGATCAGCACTGTACTGTTCGTCGATATATTCAATATATTCTTTACGTTGTTGCTCTGTCTTTGCATAGCAAATATCGTAAATACTAAAGCTTAAACTTTTGGTTAAGTTATTAAAGCCATGAAGTTTAATTTTATCGAAGGGTTTGTTCATGATAAACCAACCTATAAACAAGTGAAATCTGCCAGAGCAGAATGAAAAGTTCGCGGATTTTATACGAATTTCACCGCAGGAAAAAGCGTTATTTTCCCTGTTCTTGTATAACTTCGTGTGTGTGAGTAATTTCTACTGTTTTATCAAGCATTAATGCTACTGAACAATACTTCTCAGCTGACAGTTGCACGGCGCGCGCAAGGTGTTTTTCAGAAACATTATCACCTGTCACAACAAAGTGTAAATTAATTTTAGTAAACACTCGAGGAGCAGATTCAGCACGTTCAGCGCTTAGTTGTACTTGTACGTCAGAAAAATTTTGTTTGGCTTTTTTTAAAATGCTTACTACATCAACCGATGAGCAACAACCAACAGACATTAACACCATTTCCATTGGGCTTGGTGAGGCGCTATCGCTACCAGCATCAAACACCACATTGTGCCCAGAATTAGAAAGACCAAGGAAGGTATCGCCTTCGACCCATTTTACATTCGCTTGCATTTTATGACTCTCAAAAAAATTAGTTACTTGATTGTAAGGAAGTCACACACAGTTGCAAATTAAAAACGATGTATTCAAGCGCTTTCTGCGACAGCGCTATCAAAGAGGTTTTTTACCAGGGCGGCAAATTCATCAATAAAGGCGTGCTGTTCAATGGTCACTTGATTACTGGTAACACTACTTAACACTTCTTGTAAATCGTATACGATACCATCCACCTCACGCACAATTTGACTACGTTGTTCGGTGGTCAGTTCTGTATGCTGCTGACATAACAACATGACATTTTCAGCAATGTCATCCTCTATCAGTTCCATAATAGTGGGGGAGCCTGGTTTAATTTCGCCGGGTTTCTCAAATAATGCTAAATTTTGAGTAAGATACATGATCAGATCATCATACCCTTGCCTATCTAAAACCATAATTAAAACACCCACTGTAAAATTATCACGACTGTAATGATTTAAGCAGAAAGCGCTTTTAATTGCTACCTTTGACCCTTAACCAATACAAAAAAAGCAGCCTAGGCTGCTTTTTTAGTTATTTATTACTATTTAACAAAACTCGATTAATCAATTTTTAAACCTGGGCTTAATGTCGCTGGCATGGCTACTTTATCAAGCTCTACAGAAGCAACTGGGTATGCACAGTAATCGGCAGCATAGTACGCGCTTGCACGATGATTACCCGAGGCACCAATACCACCAAATGGCGCAGCGCTTGATGCTCCTGTGATTGGACGATTCCAGTTAACTATACCGGCACGAATACGCCGTAAAAAGTGATCGTAATCGGCTGCGTTATCACTCAATAAACCTGCTGATAAACCAAAGCTGGTGTCGTTGGCTTTATCAATTGCGCTGTCAAAATCACTAAAGCGGAATACTTTTAATAGTGGCCCAAAGTGCTCTTCATCTGGGAAGTTAGCAACATCAGTACATTCAATAATGCCCGGTGTAACAAAACCGGTATTCTCTGTGTGTTTAAGCTCAACTAACACCTGCGCGCCAAGCTCAACAAGTTGCTGCTGAGCTTTTACCATGCCCGCAGCGGCTGCTGATGAAATCATCGACCCCATAAATGGTTGCTCTGCATCATCGTAGTTGCCCACTTTAATCGCTTTAGTGGCAGTAACTAAACTGGCTAAAATTGCATCGCCCTGCTCACCTGCTGGTAAAAACAATTTACGTGCACACGTACAACGCTGGCCACTAGAGATAAACGCTGATTGAATAATATCGTGAATAGCTGCTTTAGTATCTGCCACATCAGTAATGATTAACGGGTTATTACCGCCCATTTCTAGTGCTAATATTTTACCCGGTTGACCGGCAAACTGTTCATGTAAAATATGCCCTGTGCGTGATGAACCAGTAAAGAATAAACCATCGATACCTTTATGAGCTGCAAGTGCTTTACCTGTTACCACTTCACCTTGCACTAGGTTAATTACACCAGCTGGTAAACCCGCTTTTTCCCATAGTTTAAGGGTTAATTCGGCAACCGCAGGCGTCAGCTCTGATGGTTTAAATACCACGGTATTACCCGCTAATAGCGCAGGCACGATATGACCGTTAGGTAAGTGACCAGGGAAGTTATATGGACCAAATACAGCCACTACCCCATGTGGCTTGTGGCGGATCATAGCGCGCCCTTGTGGCATTGGGTTTTCAACATCACCAGTGCGCTCTAAAAAAGCCTTTTCTGAAATGGCAATTTTACCCACCATGGCACCGGCTTCAGTGCGAGTTTCCCATAATGGCTTACCCGTTTCTTGGGCAATCGCTACAGCGAGCTCTTCGCTGTGCTCTTTTAGGGTCTCAGCAAAGGTTTTCACGATTGCTAGGCGCTCTGCAAAGGATTTGTCTGCCCAGCTATAAAATGCTGTACGTGCAGAACTCACAGCCGTATCAACTTGTTCGCTGGTCGCTGAGTTTGCTTGCCAAATGATCTGATTATTAGCAGGGTTTACTGAATTAAATGCATCGCCTTGGCCCTGAACCCATTGACCATTAATAAATTGTGCAGGATGAGTCATGTACTTTCTCCTAAATTAAATGCGTGTTGCTGTAACGATATCGCCAGCTTGTAAATGAAGTGCTTCAGCCATTGCTTGAGGTAGAGTTAACTCTGCGCTTGATTCATCAAAATTTAGTTGTGCAACGGTTGCTCTAAAGTCATTGAGCTTTTCATTTGCAAGCATCACCGCGGTTTCACCGCTGTTGTTACCGATCTTAACGGTAAAGTTTTTCGCATTACGAATAGTGGCAATATTATCGACTTTTGCTTCAACCGTTGGACCTGCGTCAAAAATGTCTACATAGCCATTAAACGTAAAACCTTCGCTTTTTAGCAGCTCAATCGCAGGGCGGGTATTATCGTGTACTTTGCCGATCACCGCTTGCGCCTCTTTACTTAGTAAGTTGACGTAAATTGGGTACTTTGGCATTAGTTCAGCAATAAATACTTTTTGGCCAATACCTGTTAAGTAATCAGCGGTTGGAAAGTCCATCGAGAAGAAGTGCTCTTCTAACCACTGCCAAAATGGGCTGTTGCCTTGCTCGTTCGAAACGCCGCGCATTTCAGCAATAACGGTGTCGGCAAAACGTTCTTGATGCTGTTTAATAAACATAAAACGTGCTTTTGAAAGCAGCTTACCGTTATTATTTTTACGGTAACCATCTTTTAAAAACAGCGTACAAAGCTCTGTGGCACCGGTGTAGTCATTACACAAGGTGAGAATATCAACGGCTTTATAAACATTCAGTGTACGAGATGAATGAATGGCTTTACTAAGGTGGTAATGATAAAACGCGTCATCAAGGCCAACAGCCGCTTCAATGGCTGAGGTACCCACTACTTCACCTGTTTCGCTATCTTCAAGAACAAACAAGTAACCTTCATCACCCGGGTGAGATGCACTTTTTGCGAATGAGCTTATTGAATGATCTATTTTCTTTTGCAATAACGCTTCGTTATTCGGTAAAGATGTAAAACCATGCCCTGATTCATGGGCAATTTTCAATAAAGCTGGGTAATCACATTGCTGGATTGGGCGAAGGATCATCATGAGTCCGCTTGCTCCCTTATAAATAACGGTAAATTAAGAATAGTCGGGCAAGCTTGCTGCTTGCCCTTAATATGAGAGGTGTTGATTAACCGTTCACAACCTTGGCTACAGCTTTCTCAAAGCGTGCCATGCCTTCGCGAATATCCGCTTCTGGTATTACAAGTGAAGGAGTGAAACGAACAACATCTGCACCTGCGACTAAAGACATTACACCTTCAGCGATACCAGCCACTAAAAACTCTTTAGCTCGGCCTTTAAATTGCTCAGTTACTACCGCACCAATTAATAAACCTTGACCACGAATCTCTGAGAATACCTGATGCTTATCATTAATCTCAGACAGTAACTCATTGAATAATTGTGCTTTAGCTTTAACGCCAGCTAATACTTCTGGTGTATTTACGGTATCAAATGCTGCTTCACCAACAGCACATGCCAGTGGGTTACCGCCATAAGTAGAACCATGTGTACCGACTTTAAGGTGCTTAGCAATTTCCGTAGTTGTGATCATCGCACCAATTGGGAAACCGCCACCAAGTGCTTTAGCTGTGGTTAAAATATCAGGAGTTACTCCTAAACCTTGGTATGCGTAAAGCTCACCAGTACGACCCACACCCGTTTGTACTTCATCAAAAATAAGTAATGCATTATGCTTTGTACATAATTCACGTACACCTTTTGCAAATTCGTCAGTCGCAGAGATAATACCGCCCTCACCTTGCAATGGTTCCATCATAACGGCACAAGTATTATCAGAAATAAGTGCTTCAAAAGCAGCCAAATCGTTATAATCACAATGCACAATATCACCAGGTTTTGGGCCAAAACCATCAGAATAAGCCGCTTGGCCACCGACCGTTACAGTAAAGAATGTACGACCATGGAAACCTTTGTTGAAAGCAATGATTTGCGATTTCTGCTCACCAAAATTTTCCAGTGCTACGCGACGCGCTAATTTTAGTGCACCTTCATTTGCTTCTGCGCCAGAGTTGGCAAAATAAACTTTTTCCGCAAATGTCGCATCTACTAGCTTTTTAGCTAAACGCAGTGCAGGTTCATTAGTCATAACATTTGACACATGCCAAATTTTCTCGCCTTGCTCTTTTAACGCTTTAACCAAGGCTGGATGACAGTGACCTAGACAGTTAACAGCGATACCGCCAGCAAAATCGATATATTCACGATCTTGCTGATCCCATACGCGAGACCCTTCGCCACGAACAGGAATAACGCTTGAAGGTGCGTAGTTAGGAACCATTACTTGATCAAATAATTCGCGATTGACTGTCATTTTATATCCTCTTAATTGTTATCTCACAGAGAGTGTGAAAAGTTGGCTTGGTGATGGCCTGTAGTACCATCTCCTTTGGTGCAAATCAGCATAGCTTAAATTGCCAAAAAATACTCTCTGGTTCAATTTTCAGACGGCCATTATTTCAGAGTTTTTAGTTGTTGTCTCTTAGAAAACTTTCATGCAGCCCTTGTTATTAAAGGGATTGAGATATTATTTCAGAGATAGTGAATAACTATCTGAATAATAAATTATAGGGTTGTTTATTTGATAAGGCTGCCCCACTACCGACTCAGCAGCGCTTTGACAAATAAAATATGATTAAGGGCCTGTATTAATGATGAATGAATAGTCGTAAAAAAATTAACAAAAAATTTATGAAACTAGTCAATTTTGATATGAAAGTGCCGTAAATTGGTTTTTTCGAGCTGCATTTGTTCCTGTTTTGATAAGCCTACATAATCAAACCAGAGTGATTTTTCATCACTTTCTACTAATTGATGAGCAGTTAAACTGACCACTTGGCTATAACATCGAGCTTTGCGTATTAGCGTAGTTAACGGTAATGCTGAATCCCCTTTTGCTACACCATTAACCAATTGCGAGAGCACCGCATTAAATGGCAAATACCGAAACGCCATTTTATCTATCACCTTTGCTGTGACTTTCAATGCGTGCTGGTTAAGCAAGGTACTTAAAAAAAGAGGGTCTGGTTTTAATTCTAATAATGCCGTATGTAAATCTTTATGCTGTTCTTCTCGAGCAAGGGTTACTTTTCGTTGCCAAACACGCTCAAAGGTACGTAAATAAAGCCTTGTCAAAGCTATTTTACCCACATCGAGTAACATCCCTAAAGTAAACGCATGCACTTCATTATTACCACTGTTCTTAGCCAACTCCTGCGCTGCAATTGCACAGGCCATTGAGTTATCGCGTAAGCGACGCTTCAATAATGGAAATGGCTCGGTACTATGTGGCATCCAATGACGCACTGCAAAAGTTGGCACCACAAATTGCAAGTTATCTAAACCAATATAGCGTAGCGCTAAAGAGGGGTTGTCAACCTTAACGGAAGTGTGTTTATTACGCTGCGTACGGTAATAAGGCAAGTTTACAAAAGTAACCAACTCCCGACCTAGCCAGGTTAAATCTTTAACTAGCGGCTCAAGGCGTCCTACCGATGCAGACTTTACCGCCAATATATCCAAAATTGCCGGAACATTATCTTCAATGCCAATTGTTTCATGTAATACAGTGTCTATATCCGCTAATTGCTTGTTCATCGCGGTATCAATCACTTGATGAAGTTGTTGGCTGGCTTGAGCGCGGTATTTATGATGGGCAGTACTCGATTGTTGACGTATTTTCTGCGCTGCGACTTCAACTTCCAGTAAAGTACGTTGTTCCATTGCTTCGCCGTAGTCAATTTCTAAGGTGTGAATATAACCAATTTGACGCTGCGCAAAACTATGCCCAAGTAACAAGTCATGGGCTCGTTGTTCTAATGCTTTTACAATCCTTTGTTGGCGTACTTCATCTGTCATTCATTATTATCTTTATGTAAAAGTTAAAGGAGCTATTACAGCTATTAACGTTAAGCCTAGAACCGAGTTAAAAAGTTAGCAAGTAATTCAAGCCCACGCTCAGTTAAAATTGCCTCTGGATGAAACTGTACCCCTTCTAATGCTAAGCCATTATGAACTAAGCCCATTATTTCATCCAACTGACCACTTTCTGTTTCAGTCCATGCTGTAAGCTGCAATTCGTCAGGCAAACTATTTTTATCAACAACTAATGAGTGATACCGGCAAACCGTTAGTGGGTTTGGTAAACCTGTAAATACCCCTTGATTCGTATGATAAACTGGCGAGGTTTTACCGTGCATCACTTGCTTAGCTTTAACAATATTTGCACCTAAGGCTTGTGCAATCGTTTGATGACCTAAGCAAATACCTAAGATTGGAAACCTGCCTTTTAGTTGCGCTACAACATCTAAAGAGATGCCAGCCTCGTTGGGCGTACATGGCCCGGGGGATATGACAATATATTGAGGATTTAACTGCGCTATTTGACTAACCGTGATCTCATTATTGCGTTTTACTAACACCTCTTGGTCTAAGCGCTGAAAGTATTGCACTAAGTTATAGGTAAACGAATCGTAATTGTCGATCATTAACAACATCTGGTTAGTAGCTCATTGATAGTTAAAGGTTGCAAGGCAAGATAGTTCTGGGCGCATTCTAACTTAATAGCGCACAACTTGCAGTTAAATGTCGACTGAAAACGCTGCAGCCAATGTCTAACGTTTTTTACAGCAGCTCAAATCGACCCTCAAACATACTCCGACAGGGCAAAACCTTAAAAATAAAACCTTATAATAGAAATAAGGTTTTAAACTAAGAAATTGATTTTAAATTAATTATAAAAATTAAACCTTATAATTAAATTGCTCATACCTAGATAAGCGACTTTCTTACTACTGCCCTCTAATATTGACTCATCGCTACAGCCTAGCGAACAAAACGGTAAATATTACATTACACATCCGCATAAGTATGGATGACAAACAAGACTAAATATGAAGGAATAAATCATGAAACCATTAACTAAAGCTGTAACAAAAACTCTATTAGTAAGCACGGTGATAGCCACTTTATTTAGCGCAAATGCCATGGCTGAAGAGGTAGATAATACGAAGGTGTCAGCCGCACCTAGTGTGTCGCAAGTACAGGACGTGGCCGCGGTCGATTACAGTTTTAGTCAAGACTTTAACACTTCATTTGAAAAACAATTAAATAAGATTGACGCTGCAATCACCTCACAAATAGACGAATCGATCAAAATGGTGAACGAACAAGTTTCAGCACAATTAGCAAAATTATTTAACTAATTTGATATTCAAAATAATAAAAAAGGAATGAGGCATGATCAATTTTAGTAAAAACTTAATCAGTAAAAGTTTACTTATCGGCTGCTCATTATTGAGCTTATCTGTCGCAGCACAAACTTCGGTATGGCAAGTCAGTAAAGGGGACGACAAAGTGTATATTGGCGGCACCCTGCATATTTTACCTAGCAATCAAATGCCGCTGCCTGCTGAGTTTGAATTTGCCTATAAACAAAGCGACACGGTCATTCTAGAAGCTAAAATGCCCGACCCAGCTGATAGCCAAGCGCAAATGACGATGCTGCAAACTCTTTCTTATAAAAATGGTGAAACCTTAAGTGAAAAACTTTCGCCAGAAGTTAAAGCACAACTAGAAACAAAATTGGCACAATTTGGCGTTAGCTTAAACGAGCTAAACAGCTTTAGGCCCTTTATGGTGAGTGTTATTCTGATGTCAATGGAGCTGCAAAAACAACAACTCATTGGTGATGGTGTTGATGCTTATTTTGCCAACCGAGCAAGCAGTGATCAGAAAACACAACAATACCTTGAAACTCTGGAATTTCAGTTACAGCTTTTTAAAGAAATGGGAGAAAATAGCGAAGACAAATTTATTCAATCTAATTTAACTCAACTTGATGATTATGCTGAGCTATTTGATGGGATGATGAAAGCATGGCGCAGTGGTGATACTGAAAGCCTGAATGAGTTAGTAATATTACCTATGCGTAAAGAAGACCCAGCAACTTTTGATAAACTATTAAAAGCGCGCAATCACAATTGGTTACCTCAAGTTAAAGCCATGTTTGGTAATAATCAACAAGAATTAGTGTTAGTTGGCGCCGCTCATTTAGCTGGTGAACACAACCTACTCGCCTTATTAGCAGAAGAAGGCTATAGCATTACTCAACTTGACATTGCAGGTGAACAATAATGGAAAAAACAGACAAGCAAGCAATTAGTTTATTAATTATATTTGCGCTATTGATGTTAGCCAGTGTGACGATGCCAAGTAAAGCTGCAAATAACCCAATAAGCAATGAACAAGGCGTTTTTAAACTTGCGGTTAAACCAGCAAGAGAAGCCACCCACATATTTCCCATTGCACAGCAATGTTTGATTGGCAGTGATATTCACATGCATTTATCACAATAATAGCTATTAACGTAATGTATGCGCTGTAGCCCTAGTCTTACAGCGCAAACATTTCAAATAGGAATGAACTCTTTTTAACTCTTTCAAGTTGGGCTTTGACTATCTAAATGCGTTTGTAAGGCCTCCTTCTCTTGTGTTGATAAAGGAGTAGCACTTTTAGCCGAAAAATCATACCGCACCATGACCGTTTTGCCTATCGCACAACATCGCTCTTGCTGAAAAGCTTCTTGGCGTATTACAAAAGAGCTCGAGCCAATATGCTCAATGCTCGACTTTACTTGCACATCATGACCATAAAATAACTCAGCTAAAAAGCTTACTTCTACCTTGGCAATGATCAACTTCCAGTCATAAGGATTCAAATCCGGGGTAAAAAATCTAAAAATAGGCGCTCGTGCAGCTTCAAACCATACTGGGAGTACGGTATTGTTAATATGACCTAGTACATCGGTTTCGCTAAAGCGCGGTGTAATTTTTTCTATAAACATAATAATTCCAAAAAGGCAGCTCATGACGGACTTTATTCGCGTTTACGATAACGCCCTAAGCAAAGAATTTTGCGATAATTTTATCACTGAGTTTGAACAAAGCCCGCATCTAAAACAAGGCATTACCTCTGGCGGTGTCGATCTAGCAAAAAAAGATAGTCACGACCTCTACTTAAGCTCTTACCCTGAGTATGCAGAGCAATTAAAACATATTCAACAAACCACCGCGGGCTATATTTTTAAATACTTAGAAGAACATATTTTTATGATGATAGGTGCATTTGGTTTAAAGGTATATCACCCAAAAACAGGTGTTCCAACAGATTTAACCCAAGCAAACTTTGATGAGATAGGTAAGCCGCAACTCCCCTTATTAGTGCAACAAATTTTTAGACTTGGTAATATTCAAGCACAAAAATACCAAGTAAATAAAGGTGGCTATCCGTATTGGCATAGTGAGGTGTACCCGCAAGCAGGTCACAATGATGCACTACATCGCGTGCTGCTGTTTATGTTTTATTTAAATGACGTTGAAGAAGGTGGAGAAACCGAGTTTTACTACCAGCAGCGTAAAATTGCTCCAAAGCAAGGCACTATGGTTGTCGCTCCAGGTTACTTCACTCATACCCACCGTGGAAATAAACCCGTTTCAAACGATAAATATATTTTAACTTCGTGGGTGCTATTTAACCGCGCAGAGCAAATATATGGTCAACCACAAAGCTAAGCGGTCAGCGGTCAGCGGTCAGCGGTCAGCGGTCAGCGGTCAGCGGTCAGCGGTCACGGTCGGTCAGCGGTCAGCGGTCAGCGGTCAGCGGTCAGCGGTCAGCGGTCAGCGGTCAGCGGTCAGCGGTCAGCGGTCAGCGGTCAGCGGTCAGCGGTCAGCGGTCAGCGGTCAGCCAAAAAGTTTGGTGGTTATAAATTATTATGTCAACACTTAAAAAGTACTCGGGTAGCTTCAAACTTACAGTATAAACGCGGTGGCAAGCCACTCGCTTACAAGTACATATTCACGCCGAGCGGCTTAAAACTTACGGCTGACGGCTTATAGCTTCAGATCAGTTCATCAAACAAATCAAACAGCTTATCGAGCTCTTCAATGGTGTTGTAATGCATACAACCGATACGCACAACGCCGCCTTTGTCTAGCACCCCTAATTGCTCACATAAGCCTTGAGCGTAAAAATTTCCATCCCACACACAAATGTGTTGTTTACCTAAAAACTCAGAAACCTGACGCGGCTCCAGTCCTTCAAAGGTCAAAGCAAAGGTTGGGGTACGCTGTGATAGACGCTCTAAATCATCAATTCCAAATAACCTGATCTTAGGGTAGTTAACTAAGCGAGTTAGGAAGTGCTCACTTAAGGCCATTTCATGTTGCTTTGTTTTCGTAAATGCTGCGGCTAACTTATCACGTCGTGAATGGCTATCATCAAGTTCACTTATATCTGCGATATAGTCCACAGCCGCAATCAGACCTGCTAGTGCTTCAAAACTTTGCGTGCCCGTTTCCCAACGACCTGGGATTGCATCTTTTGCAGGTTCCACTTTATAAGGTGTAAATCCTTCAAGATGTTCACGCTTACCGTAAACCATGCCTAAGTGAGGGCCGAAGAACTTATAGGCAGAACATGCTAAGAAGTCACAATCTAACGCTTGTACATCCACCAGCTCATGAGGTGCGTAATGGACTGCGTCAACATAAACCAATGCACCCACTTCATGGGCCATGGCAACAATACGCTGAATATCGTTAATAGATCCTGTGGTGTTTGACGCATAAGTCACAGCAACAAGCTTGGTATTTTGATTAAGTAAGCTTGCAAAATGCGCTAAATCTAAGCTGCAATCGGCCTCATTGATCAGCGCAGTATTCACTTTAACGCCTTTATCTTCAGCCGCTTGTTGCCACGACGATACATTTGAGTAGTGATCAGCATTAGTCACGATGATTTCATCACCCGCTTGCCAATTACGAGAAATCGCACGACTAAAGCTAAACGTAAGGCTGGTCATATTCGCGCCAAATACAATCTGGTCGTGCGACGGCGCATTAAGTAAATCTGCGGCCGCTTGACGCGCATTAGCCATTAGCTCAACGGTTTTATCGCTTGAGAAAAACGCGCCACCTAAATTCGAATTGTAATAGCCTAAATAAGCCGACATTGCACTGAGCACTTGCTGCGGCACTTGCGAGCCACCCGGGCCATCTAAAAATATTGGCGATTTACCCGCAACTTGCTGCATTAATGCCGGAAATTGACGGCGAAGTTTAGTTAAATTCATTGCCATTCCTTAAGCCGTTAATACAAAGCAGTCTAGGTAACCGTCTTTACTTGCATCAATTTTATTCATCGGTGTGGCGTTATGCCATACTTCGCGGTCATTAATAAGTGCAAACATACCGTCTTTAATTTCCATTTTAAAACATGGCTCAGCTTGTTTGTTTTCATAAACCAACAGTTCACCGCCTTCTAAGTTTTCGTGAGATACACCACAAATACACACGTGATCAAAACCATCTTGGTGAATACCCTCTGGTGCAGGTGGTGTATCGCTGTCGATTGCGAGCATTCTAAATTGGTGAATTTCAATATCACGGTCTTCATCTATCCCTGTAATTGCACGAAATTCATTAACGATACTTTTCATCCCTTCACTTTGTAGTAAGCCTTGCTCTAAGTTTTCATACGTACGCTCAACATTACCTTGAAAGGTATTGATTGAATCATCTTGTACAAAGGCTTTAGTGGCTTGTAATTTTAGCTCGCCACCTTGTGCTTTGATCACTGAATAGCGGCGTTTACGAAATGCACCATCAGCGTACGGATTAGCCGGAAGATTGGCAAATGATGGCTTTACCGCCACGATATGAGCTTGGTTTACAAAACGAAGTTGTAATAGGTTCTGGTTGTTTAATGCTGTCATAAAATATCACCTAAAAAATAAGAGACTAACTCATAAATATTGGTGGGATTTTAATGCAAATAGATAGAATTTTTTGCGTCTTTATTTGGTTAAAGGCAGCTAAATGTATAAAATTAAGATCTAAAAGTGAGTTTTATTGAATTTTTAATTTAAAAATAAAAACGACCACATAAGGTGGTCGTTTTCTCATCTATAAAAGGTATTCAATAAACTTAAGGTGTTGTCTCTACAAACTCAACATTTACTTCACACGACTCTGTGATTGGACCTACTTCATAATAGTCAGCTGAGTGCCAAGTACCATTACAACCTGAGGCAGAACCAACTTCATAACCTTCATCTGGATATAGACTCAGACCACGAGTTTCATTATCTCCTAGTGTAAAACTATTCTCACTTACCACACCATTACCCGAAACAACAACATTTACAGCATAAACTTGACTATAATAAATGTTGTAATAATCTTGGTTATTACGCAAATCTTCCAAATAGTTAACGGTTTCATTACTTAATGGATTATTATAAAACTCTAAGACTGCTGACTTTTCAGCAATAAAATCAACCCCTGTAATCGTCGATAAATTCGAGTTACTGAGCCTTACCTCAGTTAAAGCTGTATTATTTGAAAAATCGATATTTGCTATATTCGTACTGTCCAAATATGCGGACTCTAAGTTTATAAACAAACTAGTGTCAAATGAACTTAATTGTTGGTTGTTGCCTAAACCCACTGATATCAGTTGTGATGGAGAGGCAATATTTATTTGCTCACTTAAAGTAAACTGATTACCTTGCAAGAATAACTCTCTTAAATTAATTAGACCACTTGTATCAAATGAAGTTAAATCCGCGTTGTTAAATTCTAACCTCCTAATATGTGGGAACTGTTCATTACTAATTAAGCTTGAGTCTAATCCGTCGATACGTAGAGTATATAGATCTTCAAGATGACTTAGATTTAGTCCAGCTAAGCCATAACTGTAACTAATGTCTAAAAATTCCAATTCAAGATTATTTGATAAATTTAACTCATGTAACTCTAAAGAGTTCGCATAAAGTCTCTGCAACTTGGTATTTTGAGTTAAATCCAATGAACTTAGTGGATTACTGTTAACCCAAAGAATTTCTAAATTAGCTTTATCACTAACATCTAAGATTGCTAAAGCATTACGCTCTACATCAAGATGAATCAAGTTATCGGTGCTGGCGATGGATAATACACTTATGTTATTAGTCCAAGCACCAAGTTGAACCAATGAAAGCTGATTGCTAAGATCCAACTCTACAAGTTCATTATTACTTACCCATAGATGAGCAATTAATGGGTTCGCGCTAACATCTAGCTGGGTAAGCTTGTTATTACTTAAATCAAGCTCTAGTAAATTAACATAACGACTAAGATCGAATGTTGTTAACCCAATTGCATTTAATTTCAACACTTCAATTAAAGCAGGATCTGCAACCTCAATTGTACTTACTTGGCTATCATTAATTGAAAGCTGACGTAGTAAAGGCAGATTGGTTAAATTGAGGTTTTCGCCTACATTTACATTACTAAGACCTATACTTTCTATGTTTGTAAATGCTTCCAGTCCAGCCAGCGCTGTAATTTCACCATAACCTTCATATTGGCAATTTAACTCTGTAACACTCTCTAAATTAGTTTTCCCAGAATTATCAACACACATAGCAAGCGCAGGATCGGTAACATTTGCCTGAATAGATAATGGGACAAACTCTTTAAACGTGACATCAATTTGACAACTTTCCGTAACGGATGAAACTCGATAGCCATCGCCTTCTATAAAACCATCACACCCAGAAATAGTATTAAGTACATAACCTGGGTTAGGGTCAATTGACGTCCACCACGATGAACCATGCCTTACAAAGCTCTCATAACCGACACCAAGCGAACCATTGCTATCACTATTAACTGTAATAGTATGTTGTGGAGCATCAAACGATAAGTAAACTTTATCTTCTTCAAGGCAACTATTACCTTTTAAGTATTTACAGAAAGTAATATCACGGCGGTTGTTATCAATAAGCTCTATAACCGTTTCTTGACCATCAAGTATTAACTCCAGTTTGCCATCCACTAACTCAACATTTACTGGGTCAGCGTCATCAAGCTGGAAAGTATAATATTGTTTATCAAGGGCTTCGTCATAATCACCATAACTCACTGCCCAGCGAGCAATACCATTATTGTCATTTTGATATAAGGTAAAACCAAGATTATATTCATAAAACCGATCAACTTTGGATGAACCTGTAAAATCATGGATATATAAATGTGCCGTGGTGTCTCCTAAATTGGTTCCACCAACAGTACGCTCTATATAATATCGCTGACCATCTACAGCTACTAAAGTATATATAAACTCCCCTTCAAGAGTACACGTATCTAAAGCAACATCACACCAATCTACTCTTTGTGGGTAACCATCAACATACTCGGTATATAGGTCACGCTTTAAATGACCATCTTCAAACCCTCTTTGGTAAGAGCTTGTTCCAAAGGTAAAGAAAATCTCACCATCATCGTAAACTTGAATTTCAGACCAATGAGTATCAATGTCATGACCATCTCTAAATTGATGGCGACCAGCAAAATTATCGGCACTAATCGGTTGCTCGTTACGGCGAATCATAATGCCAGTATCTGTGTAATACTCTCCTTCAAATATGCCTTGGGTGACAAGCTGATAACCTACGTTTAGATCTTTAGTGATATAAAATGATTCAGTTCCGCCATCTTCAGGAAAGTTAAGCACCATCGTATTATCGGTTACTTGCCAAGTAAAACCCTCATCAGATAAATCACTAATATCATGAGATACACCGGTACCATCATCACTAAACGTAACTTTGTAAACTGTATCCTCACCTACAAGGTCAACAGACCATTCACCAACGATGTCATCAGCAGTGATTGCTAAACGTTGCTCAAGAGTTGTTTTTGTTACCTCGTAAGCGCTTGTATATTCTTCAACTAAAACATCATTTTTATAGTGTTCAATGCTTCGATCTAACTCATACCAGTTACTACCTTTTTCAGGTAGTGGGGTTAATCTCAGGCTGGTAGCTATATCTTTAACAGTCACTTCAACCGGAAAACCCTCTGGGTATTCTATATTTTGGTATTCACCAAGAATAAACTCTTGCTGTGGAGTGATCTCTATTACCCCACCTACATTTTCATTCCAAATAACATCGACTTTACCGTTATAGGTTAAAGAGCCAGTGTTATCTTCACGCAACTCAACTGTATAAGCACTTGCGTAATACAGATCTTGATTACCAATTATGAAGTTACCCGCTACTTGCTGTTGCTCTTTAAAGGTCGCTGTAATTTCACAATCAGTGTTACTTGCAAATGCAATGTAATGGTTACCTTCTATATAGCCTTCACACCCCGTAATGCTATCTACTACGTAGCCTTCTGCTGGCAGTATTTCAAAACCAACATTTTGATAAGTGAATGAGTCTTGAACTATCGGTGATAACTCACCGTTACCTGTGGAGTTTGCAGTAAGTGTTACTTTAGGGCGCTTAGGTAAATAGCTGATCTGTGTTGCTGCTGAACACTCACTACCTTGTTGGTAATGACAAACAACAATCGCATTCTCATCAGCTGAAACAAGTTCGAAATACCAGGTTGTGCCGTCCACCTCATAGCTTAATACACCATCATCGAATACAAGCCCAGTATATTGCTCACCATTAATTTCAAGTGTGTAATCAATACCTTGATCTGTATAGTTTGAGTATAACTGATCTGTATTACCATTTTGGCTATAAAACTGAGTGTAGTTTTCCAATAATTCTTCGGTGAACTCTGAATACGACAAGTCATCACTGTATTCATAGATTAAAATAGCACGAACTTGCTCAGTAATATTACCTTGCTGATCATAAGAGGATTGCGTTCTTAATATATAAAACTGATTATCAACAATATTTATAAACTCATGAACCATATCATCCGCTAGGTAACAGCTACTATCAAAGCCTTCACAGCTAGTTACCAGCTGGTTGTTGTAAACAAAACGCTTACGTATAAACACGCCATCTTCTAGGTAACCTTGATAGCCTGTGTAACCCAGACCTATCATTACTGTGCCATCACTATGCAGATTAAGATCATAGTTTTGCGCTGTACCAACAAAGCCATGCCAACGACCTATAAGATCTTCATTGGTAGTCGTTACATCAGCCTGCTTAACAATTAAACCTGTTAGTGAGTTACCTGACTCATCAGAGCTGGTGTCTAAAGCAACCAGCTGGTAGCCTGCCGATAACGTCTTGGTAAACCAAAAATCAATTACACCAACTTCGCCATCTTCATCATAGCTAACAGATAATTTGGTGCCATCTAATACCCAGTTAAAACTTTCACTACTGTCATTGTTTACATCGCCTGTACCATCAGTATAAAAGCGTAACTCCTCTGGTTCTTCACGCTCGGTAGTGCCATCAAAACTGCTGTCATCTGCTTGAAAGAGCCAAGTATTTGCTGTTAATTCTGTGTCAGTTAAAGCAATAGTTTTAAATTTGTTAATTAAATTAGTGGTATAAGTATACTCTTCTGCAGGGCTCGTTGTGACAATACCGGTCTGTTGATCAAGAGTCTCGATTTGTGTTGTACGTGTCACTTCTATGGTCTTAAACACATCATTTTCAGCTAAGATTTGGAAACTTATTGCTTTTAATTTCATCGTTTCTTCAGGATCAGAGCTGCTCATTCCTGCATGAGCTTTATAAATAATCACGTCATTAGCTAGTGCAAGATTGTAAATCCCCCCCTCTTGAGTCATCGTTACATTAGAGCTCGTATTTGAATGAAGTTGACCATTACCATCTGCTGATAGTGTTAAGTGAAATGCGCGATTATTATAATAACGGGGTGAGTTAATAATAAATTCACCCACTAATGCTTCCTTACTACCTGTTACAAGATCGTCGTCTTCTTTAATTTGTTTTTTAGTTTCTTCAATTAACTGTGGATCTTGTTCATTAACTTGCTCTTCAAACGTTTTAGCAACATTTTCATCAGCAACCAGTTCCAGGGTACTATTTACACCTTCAGGTAATTGATAAGCAGGGTTATCAACAACGATTTTAATTAAGGTCGCAAGTTGAATTTTTTCATCCGCATCAACATTTAAAAGAGCTGCGTCAAGCTCTTCAGTAGTGGTTGGTTCAGCACCGTTACGTGTTAAAAGTGCAAATTCAGCCGTTGTAACATTAGTGATGTTTACACCAAAGTTATCATTACTATCAAGTACGTTATCATCACCTGCTTGCTCAAGTAGCTTTTCTACCGAGCTTAATTGCGACACAAACTCAACACCTGGGTTTAATGAGTCTAAGCCTTTAGCTTTTACACGTACCAGTTTTTTGCCTGAACCTTCGTCGATAATTAACTCTTGGGTATAACGACCATTCGCATTTGCCTGTGTTGCAAAAGATTCATTCCCTACAACAATCTCAAGTTCAGCATTAGCGATTGGCTCATCTGTAACTACCCCTGTAATGGTAACGTTCGACACTTTACGCTTAATTACAACTTCTTGTGTTTTTGAAGCTGTAGCGCCATCATCATCTGTTACTGTAACTGTAAAATTAACTGTTATATCTTCTGTTATATCTGCAGAAGTGAACGTCGCATTTGCTGCTGACAGGCCATCGCTAGTCAACTCGATACTTGCATCATGACTCCAGCTATATGAAGCTATACTCCCATCGCTATCACTTGCAGCTGCATTGAGGGTAAATGCCTCTTGCTCTATCGTCTCTGCAGGCGCGGTTATGCTAACTGTTGGGCTCTGATTGACTGGATCAATTGGGGGAGGCGGTGTTGAGCCCCCGCTGTCATCACCGCCGCCTCCGCAGCCAGTTAAAAGTAGTGCACTCGTAAATAAACCAATGCGTAGTTTGCTGTTGCAAAAATCCATTTTCTTTCCCCTTTTAAATGGATAAAGTTCAGTAAATTAGTTCGCTCACCCGATAACTAAAAAAAGCTATAGAGGTTCTATGGCTTGTATTCAAATCAAAACTTTATAATTTATTTTTAACTTCTTTTAATTGTTCTGAAAAGGTAAGGTTTCTTAAGTCTCCTAAACCTACCGCTTCGGTAAGTTCGGCTAGCTCGGCTTCAAATTTAAGCAGCTCACTCTCAATCTCTTTATTACCTAACGCTGTTTTTAACTCTGTATACTCACTAAACAGACTGTTTATACGATCGATTTGATGGGCAACAAGATCTGCGGCTACTTTTATATTGTCATAGTCTCGGTAATTTTTCTGAGCGTAAGCTTGCCCTTCCGCTAGCTGGCTCTTTACGTCACCATACACCACAGGAAACACACTGACTTTATCTGAATTAGCTAAGCTATAGATTTTATTAATATGTTCTGAAAAATAAAACTGCACCACTGCGTCTTTTTCTAATGCTGTTAACTGCTCTAAAAGCTGTGGGACATACTTTTCTACCTGCGCTTCTTTACCATCTATGAGGAGCTCTTTTAACTCTTGGTGCTGCTCATCTAATAAAGCGTAGCGCTTCTCAAAATGAATTTTGGCATCGATCTGAGTAAGTACAGCAAATTCATCTCTTACCGGTTTCAATACAGCCGTAATTCGCTCTTTAGATAAACTCGCAGCAGTAACTAAATTAATAACCTCTAAACTTTGCTCCATGACTTCATCTGCAACCGTATCCGATGAAAATAATGAAGCACTATCAAGTGCATGCTCTGGTGACAACCTTAATTCATCAAACTCACGATCAAGCACTTGCCAAATCTTTTTAGCTTCAGCGACTTTCTCTGCATCAAAATCAGCCAAAGATTCTGAATCTATTAAGTTATAAGCTGTTAACGCTTCTTGAAAAGCTTGCTCAGCCTTTTCATAAGCCAGTTGTAATTGCTCAGGTGTTGCTTGTTCACCAGTCAGTCCAGAGGTAATGCTGCCTAAATCTTTTTGTACTGACTCGATGGTTTTGCAACCCGTTAAGCCCACAGTTACGATAATTGTTGCTAGTAATATTTTCTTCATTAGTAGCTCCATTGCACACCGAATGTATACGCAATATTTGTGTACTCAACCTCAGGGACTCTTAAACGCTGACCATTCGCTAAGTTTTCGGTTACCACGTCTCTGGTTTTATAGTTTGCGTCTATACCTGCGATGATCGCAACATGCTGTAACACCTGATAACGCATTCCAGCTCTTGCAAAGACTCCCCAACCATTAAAGTTATCGGTCAAAGTTGTGGTTTCAAATTGGGTATTTTGAATTTGTGAATACATAGGTGAACTTACCTCACCTTCAACGTACCAACTATATTTGTTGAAGCTATCTTGTAAACGACTGTCAAAGCGAGCTCCTAAACTTAATAAGATGCCCATTTGATCTTCTGATACCGAAATAACGGGGCTTAAATTTGAAGTGTAATCTTGCTGAGCCCCAGTGTGCCCACCATCCATACCTGGCAAGGTATAACGAGCAGGATTATTTGGATCATCAGAGATTGCCATTAGAGCTTGATCAAACGCATCGGCGCCAGGTTGTACAAAAGAAAAGTTTGAACGAGTAAAGCTAGAAGTGAAAAATTTAATTCCAGCTGTTATCTGAACAGCTTGACTAAAGTTATACGCAGCTTTGGCACCGACTTCACTAGAACGAATTTTGAACGCATTTTCTTGTACCGCGCCAAACTCCCCCATACTCCAGGTTTCTGTTTCTATTTCGGGAATAAACGTGGTTGCGGAGTCAATATAATAGCCCCAATCATCATTAAGACCGCTATAAGAAACTTGGCGAATCGTTGTATTAGTTACATCTATTGACTGACTTAACTGACCAAAACCAGCAACATCCCCTAACGTTTCACTATAGCCAACACTTTCAAAGCCAACGCGTATTTCACTAAATGAGGGGTTCGGAGTTGCATAAATTGATGCGCTAAATAAAATTATTGATGGCAACAAGAAGGGTTTCATTTTCTCACCTTACACTACATTGATATTTATAAACATGCAGCAAGCAAGGAAGATAATCTAAAATCATGTACCATCCTTGGTTACAACAAATAACATTTGTTAATATTTATAGGCAAAGTTTAGCTTAAGTGAATAATCAGTCAAGTGAAAATGAATATAGACTTAACAAAAAACCCGTATAAAACGGGCTTTTTAACAAAGACAAGCGTTTAAACTGCCTGTTGAATAATCACTTTGTCTGCTTTTTTAGTGTAAACAGGCATGCGGTGGAAGTTTAAGTAACGGTATGTGTCAGCTGCTGTTGCATTAATTTTCGCAGCATATTCTTGATATTCAGCAGGTGTTGGTAACTTACCTAAAATAGCCGCGACAGCAGCAAGCTCAGCGGAGGCTAAAAATACATTCGCGCCATTACCTAAGCGATTTGGAAAGTTGCGGGTAGAAGTAGAAACCACCGTCGCCTTATCTGCAACACGCGCTTGGTTACCCATACACAATGAACACCCTGGCGTTTCAATGCGAGCGCCTACGCGACCAAATATACCGTAATAACCTTCATCGGTAAGCTGGTCTTTATCCATCTTAGTTGGTGGAGCAACCCACAATTGAGTTGGAATACGCCCAGTAAAACCATCAAGCAATTTACCTGCGGCGCGGAAGTGACCAATATTAGTCATACAAGAACCAATGAATACTTCGTCGATTTTCTCACCGGTAACATCTGATAATAAACGTGCATCATCAGGATCATTTGGTGCACACAAAATTGGCTCTTTGATATCGGCTAGGTCGATTTCTAGGACGTGTTTATATTCTGCATCTGCGTCAGCTTCCATCAACTCTGGATTTGCTAACCATTGTTGCATTGCTGTAATGCGACGCTCAATGGTACGTACATCACCGTAGCCTTCAGAGATCATCCACTTAAGCATCACAATATTTGATTCTAAATACTCAGCAATCGACTCTTTAGAGAGCTTCACAGTACAACCAGCAGCTGAACGCTCTGCAGATGCATCTGATAACTCAAAAGCTTGCTCAACCGTTAAATGCTCCACCCCTTCAATTTCTAGAATACGACCAGAGAACTCGTTGATCTTACCTTTCTTTTCAACCGTCAATAAACCTTCTTTTATAGCAAAGTAAGGGATTGCATGAACAAGGTCACGTAACGTAATACCCGCTTGCATTTTACCTTTAAATCGAACCAGAATTGATTCAGGCATATCAAGAGGCATAACGCCTGTTGCGGCTGCAAATGCAACAGCACCGGAACCTGCAGGAAATGAAATACCTAGAGGGAATCGGGTATGTGAATCACCACCAGTACCTACGGTATCTGGTAATAACATACGGTTTAGCCAGGAGTGAATTACACCATCTCCTGGACGCAGTGATACGCCACCACGGTTCATGATAAAATCGGGTAGTGTATGATGCGTGTTAACATCAATCGGTTTAGGGTAAGCTGATGTATGACAAAAAGACTGCATAGTTAAATCGGCTGAGAAGCCTAAACAGGCAAGATCTTTAAGCTCATCCCGTGTCATCGGGCCGGTAGTATCTTGCGAACCGACCGTGGTCATTTTTGGTTCGCAGTATTGGCCAGGACGAATGCCCGTTACGTTACATGCTTTACCCACCATTTTTTGTGCAAGTGTAAAGCCTTTATCAGATAGCTCAGTGATAGCGGGTACTTTAAATACATCCGTTGCACCTAAGCCAAGGGAGGTACGGGCTTTATCAGTTAAGCCACGACCAATGATCAGTGGGATCCGACCACCAGCACGAACCTCATCAAGAATGACATCTGATTTAAGTTCGAATGTGGAGATCACTTCATCTGTACCGTAGCGCTTCACAACACCTTCATATGGATAGATATCAATTTGTTCACCCATATTAAGTTCATCAACATTCAACTCAATTGGTAACGCACCAGAATCCTCCATCGTATTAAAGAAGATTGGCGCTATTTTATTGCCTAAACATACACCACCAACACGCTTGTTTGGTACAAACGGAATATCATCACCCATAAACCAAAGCACCGAGTTAGTGGCAGACTTACGGGAGGAGCCCGTCCCAACAACATCACCAACATACGCCAAGGGCAGGCCTTTTGCTTTTAATTCTTCTAGCTGCGTAATTGGCCCGACTTCACCGTCTTTATCTGGTTTGATACCATCGCGTTCAATTTTTAACATTGCTAAAGCATGTAGAGGGATATCTGGACGAGACCAAGCATCCGGTGCGGGTGATAAATCATCAGTGTTTGTCTCGCCGGTTACTTTAAAAACAGTCACAGAAATTTTTTCAGCAACAGCTGGCTTGCTAGTAAACCACTGTGCATCTGCCCATGATTCAATCACTTGCTTAGCAAAGCTATTACCTGCTTTGGCCTTCTCTTCAACATCATAAAATGCATCAAACATTAATAGGGTATTAGCAAGGCCTTTAGCGGCGATTGGCGCAAGCGACTCATCATCAAGTAAATCAATCAGAGGGGCGATATTGTAACCACCAAGCATTGTACCCAGTAGTTCTACGGATTTTTCTTTTGAGATAAGCGGCGACGATGCATCCCCTTTAGCAATTGCGGCTAAAAAGCCCGCTTTAATATACGCTGCATCATCCACACCAGGTGGTACACGGTTCACCAGTAAATTTAGAATAAACTCTTCTTCACCAGCCGGGGGAGTTTTAACTAGCTCAATAAGATCAGCTGTTTGCTGAGCATCTAATGGCGCTGGTACGATACCTAATTCGGCACGTTCTTCTACGTGTTTACGATAATCCTGTAGCACAATATAGCCCTCTTTGGTGACGTGAAAATATTTTGACGATTTATAATAAAGCTTTTAAGTATAGATTAAAATCCATCCTGTAAAGCAAAACATAATACTCACTATAAATTATGTGAATGTTAATTAAGGAAAATACCAATCACATGAATATTAATTACAACCCAGTTATTATCAGGCATAAAAAAACCCAGCATTGCTGGGTTTTTTTAATTTAAGATAGTATTAACGCTCTACTTTTACGCGTTCAATAACAGTTACATGCGCTTCAACACGACGGTTCTCAGCATGCGCTTCAGCCGTGTTTGCAGGGTTTTTAAGACGCTCTTCGCCTAAACCAACAGTAATGATACGTTTTTTATCAATACCATCTTCAATAAGACGAGCTGCAACAGCGTCAGCACGTTTTTTAGATAACCATTTGTTATAGTCAGCTTTACCCACTGAAGAAGTGTGACCTTCTAAAAGAACTTCAGTTCCTGGGTACTCTTTTAAGAATGCAACCGCTGCATCAATATCATCTAAGTATTTTTGCGATACTTTAGAAGTATTATTAGGGAAAGTAATTAATAAGCTCTTAGTTACTTCACGATCTTCATATAATGTACAACCAGTACCATCTACAGCGTCAGTCATTGGTGTGTTTGCACATTGGTCGTCTGCATCTGGGATGTTATCGCCATCACTGTCAACTGGAGCAACAGCTACTGGAACAACAGCTGCTGTAGGAGCCGCTTCAACTGGAGCTGATGAACCTTGCTCACCAAAAATATAGCTAAGACCAAGCTTACCAGCAACATCAGTGTAACCACGGTCAAGTCCTTGGTACATTGTAGCTTCAGCGTTGAATGCAAAGTTATCTGTGAAATAGTGTTGATAACCAGCACCTAAGTTAGCAAACATTAAATTTTCAGTAATGTCTAATTGCTTAAGACCAAAAATACCATAGAAAGGGCCGCCGTTAATGTGGTAAAGACCATCAATACCTAAACGATCGCCGTCCATGCTCGTTGCAGTCATAGCTGGGTTTGAACTTGAGATATCAAAATCCATATCTGCATATTCTAAACGTGCGCTCCAGTAATCGTTAAAACGATAACCTAGCTCAGCACCCCAACCCGTTGAATCATCAACATTAGTACCAGCACTACCACGAACATTTTCCCATGATGCATCATAGTAATCGCCAAAAGCACCGATAAAGAAGCCTTCTTTTTCAGCCGCGAAGCTTGAAGCGCTAGTTGCAGCTAGTGCTAAAGCAATAGTAAGAGATTTAAGTTTCATGTTTCATTCCTTTCCATTAAAAATACCTAAAGGCCATTTGGCCAAACTCGCTCTAAGATAGATGATGACCAATTAATCCAAACTTAATAAGCCTATAGAAACTGAAATTTATAGTGAAGTCCAATAGGTTGGAACAACACAAAATACGACAATACCTATATCAATTCTTAACTCGCTAGATATTTCGCGAGCTCTCAAAATTATTTAACTCATTTCAAACTTCGACAAATTAATTGATTAACAATAAGAATACTACAATTATTTACGGCTTTATTACTTTAAATCAAGTTTAAATTCACTTTAATTAAAAGCGAAAAATGATTAAGTAGTCAAGAGTAACATCATACAGTGTTAGCCCGTTTACTCAAAAAGTAAATATTGGTAGGTATTTTAAAAGCAAAAAAAAGTCGACTTGAGTTAATCAAGTCAACTTTCTAAAAGCTAAAGTTGCTGAGTTAAAATGTTAAAGCAACTTTAGCTCAGTGAATAAAATTATTTGCGAAGAACTTTAACTCGTTCAACACTCTTAACCTGAGCTTCTACTCGGCGATTTTGTGCGTGAGCTTTAAGTGTGTTTGCTGTATTCAACAAACGCTCCTCACCATAACCAATAGTAGATACTCTTTCAGATGAGATGCCATCTTTAATTAGTACATCTGCTACATCTTGTGCACGTTTTTTAGATAATTGCATATTGTAATCAGCATCACCTACAGCTGAAGCATGACCTTCTAATAAAACTGATGTTCCATCGTTTTCTTTCATAAACGCGGCTAAATCAGCAATATCATCAAAATAGCCATTTGGTACTTCGGCAACATCGTGCGGGAATGTAACTAACAATGCCATTGTTACTTCTTTATCTTCATACAATGTGCAACCGTTATCATCAACGGCATCAGTCGTCGGTGTATTAGCACATTGGTCATCAGCATCGATAACACCATCATTATCACTGTCCATAGGACCCGCCACTACTGGCGCTGGCTCTACTGGCGCAGGTGCTGGACTTTGGTCACCAAAGATATAACTAAGACCTAATTTAGCACCAACATCTGTGTAGCCACGGTCAAGACCTTGATATAGAGAAGTTTCAGCATTAAAAGCAAAATTATCTGTAAAATAATGTTGGTAACCTGCACCCAGATTAGCAAACATTAAATCTTCATCTACAACATCAAGATTTTTCAAACCAAAGATCCCGTAGAAAGGGCCGCCATTGATATGGTATAGGCCATCAATACCGTAACGTTTTCCGTCCATACTTGTTGCAGTCATCGCAGGGTTTGAGCTTGAGATATCAAAATCCATATCAGCGTATTCTAAACGTGCGCTCCAGTAGTCGTTAAAACGATAACCGATTTCCGCCCCCCAACCTGTTGAATCATCAACGTTAGTGCCTGCACTGCCTCGGACATTTTCCCATGATGCATCATAATAGTCGCCGAATGCACCTATATAAAAGCCTTCTTTATCGGCTGCGAAACTTGAAGCGCTAGTTGCAGCTAGTGCTACAGCAATAGTAAGTGATTTTAATTTCATTGTTTCCTTCCCATTTTCACAATTAAAATTGTAGCTAAGTGACCCTAGCTCTTAACATTTAACCTGAGTACAAAGAGATTTGTTAATCATTACTTAACGAAAACGCTTGAATTGTGTTTTTGTCAACTAAAGTGGTTTTAATACAAACAGTAATAAGTATAGACGAGATAAAAGACTTTACCTAACCTACAGCTAAATCACCCAAACATAACACTAAAAAAACCTCCCATAGTCAGTATTTACAGTGATAAGCGCACTTTAGTACGCGTGTAAATTTTAAAACTCTCACGTGTATTATATTGGTTAATTTTAAATCAACAAGTAGGAAGCGTATTTATTTCTTATGAAAGATTAATGAATAACAGTTAATAATCAGCCTAAAGTAAGCAAAGTAAATATCTCCTCACAATAATGACTTACTTTCAGTGAGGAGCGATATAAATAGGAATATACTAACTCAGCGTGGTGCGTCATCAGGTACCACAAAATGTCTGATAATTTAGTTCATTTTTAGGGGCTAAAGTCCATGACTCTTTTACTTGGGATTGATATGGCTGTTGCAATGCATGCAAATATTCGTTCAATATGGGACTGTGCTGCTGCCGCGTAAAATCTTGTAAGATATCTTCAATAATATGATTGCGCGGGATCAATTTTGGATTCACTTTACTCATTATAAAGTAGCTGTCGGCAGATGTTCTTTGTAACCAACTCTGTGACCACGTAGTTAACTCTTGAGGTATATCACTATTACCTTGCAATGATTGCGTCAACGCATTAAAAGTATTGGTGTAATCAAGTTGGTGCGTTTTCAACAACGTTAGTAGCTCGGAAACTAATTCTTTATCCCCTACTTGCTCACCATCAAGTCCCAGCTTCTGCGCCCACATTTGGCTAAATGCATGATTAAACTGCTCAGCAAAGCCATTAATAATTGGGCTTAATAAGGCTACCGCTTGCTCATCATCGCTACTGATCAAAGGCATTAAACTTTCGGCTAAACGGGCACAGTTCCAATTTGCAATATTTGGCTGATGACCAAAAGCATAACGCCCTTGACGGTCTATAGAGCTAAATACGGTATCAAAATCAAACTTATTCATCATCGCACAAGGGCCGTAATCAATGGTTTCACCGCTAACTAGCGTATTATCGGTATTCATCACGCCATGAATAAAACCAACTCGCATCCAACTCACCACAAGGGCTATTTGTTTTTCAACAACCTTAGCTAAAAATGCTAAATAGCGCTCAGCGCCAGAAGTCGTTATTTCAGGATAATGTCGCTCAATGGCTAAATCAGCCAAGGCCCGTAAACCTGCAACATCTCCTTGTGTGGCTAAATACTGGAATGAGCCAACTCGAATGTGACTGCTGGCAACGCGGGTTACAATTGCTCCCGGCTGAGGTGGTTGTCGGTAGACGGTTTCGCCGCTGGCAACAACCGCCAAACAACGTGTAGTGGGTACGCCGAGCGCATGCATGGCTTCACTCATTATATACTCACGTACAGCAGGACCGATTGCACAACGGCCATCACCACCGCGTGAAAATGGCGTAGCGCCCGAACCTTTCAACTGAATGTCCCATAGCTGTTGCTCTTGATCTGTCACCGCCCCTAGTAAGTGTGCGCGACCATCTCCCAATCGCGGTGAGAAATGACCAAACTGATGCCCAGAATAACCCAGTGCAACAGGTTCTATGTTACTGTTACTTTGATTACCAGCAAAAATGTCTGCACGTTCAGCGCAGGCCACATCAATATTAAGCTGTTGAGCTAAAACATCGTTCCACAACAATAATGTGGGTGCTGCAACGACACTAGGAAAATCTGGTACTGCAAAATCATCTGCAATCTGGGTATAGCGCGCAACGAGTTTCATGGTATTCCTTAAGCTTGGGTTGTTTGTATGCCAACGCGGTTATCACCCACGCTGTACGCGAGAATTAAGCTTAGCTCTTGTAAACTTAAACCGCTTTGCTGTTGTAACTCATTAAAAAATGCTTGCGCCGCAGCTAGTGACTTTTTAGTTTGTAGGCCACCATCAATTATTTTATGCGCCCGCAAATAACTTTCTACGTCACGAGATAATAAAAAGGTATCTTTACCAAGAGCACGTAATGCATAAGGTCCTGTGTTACCCCCTAAACGTGCACCGTGCTTTTTTAAATATCCCCACAAACCAATTATGTCGTCTGTTGGCCAATCGGCAATAAATTGACTAAAACTACCATGTTCTGTGGCAACATCATGGATCATATAAGCGTTATGTGGAATGGTTTGTACTTTTTTAAAGTTACGCACAATTCGCTCATCACTGGCTTTTTGCTCGAGCATATCCGGTGGCATCATGAGTAACTTTTCGACACTGAAGTCCCAAAAAACGTCACGAAAGCCAGCCCATTTATTGTTGATCACCGACCAATAAAAACCACTTTGAAAAACCTTGCGGGTAAATTCTTCAAGCCATACATCATCAGGTAGAGTCCGTAATTGTATTGCTGTTTTTGGAGCCACAAGCAATTGCTGTAACATTGCTTCGCCACCTTTTCTCTGTGCCGCTCGTTGATATATATCTTGAAACTTTTCCATCATTCACTACCACTACTGTTATTAAGCTTACTGTAACGTTATTTACGTTGTAAAAAAATGTCAGGAGCACATTGCAGGGTAAATTAACTTAAAAATATCCATCCTTGACACCTAGACGGCTAAAATGCTTTAATCTCCGTCATTACCCCTATTTAAGGTGTGAGTTTTTCTTAAAACTTGCGCTGTGGGCTAGAAGAGGTGCGTTATTCAGGTAGCGTATGTGAGGAGCACAAAACTCCAATGATCATACGTGAGGGGAATTAACGCCGAGAAGTAACACTTTTTGTGAAGGGTTATTTCGGGCGACTGGGTTGAATCCCAGCGACTGTCACCAATAACAGCAACGCTGTTAATTTGTTTGGTGGAGAGCTTCTGGTCTTAGCATAATAAGGCCATTGCGCCCTATTGTATTAAGCCCATTCGCTCTTCGAATTATTAGTTCGAACGACGTTAATGCGGCTCCAATCATAAAAGCTTCCTTAACTCTTCGAATAATTTATAAGTTCGTGAGAGATGATCAACAACTTTAATTTAAACAACTACCCATTATGGACCGCGCTTGTCACCCCTTTTACAGATGCAGGCGACGTCGACTATGGCGTACTTAACCAGTTAGTTGCACAACAACAAGCAGCTAACAATGGTATATTATTACTTGGCAGCACCGGAGAAGGTCTTGCCTTAACATTAAAAGAGCAGCAAGCGATTGTTGAGCACGTATGCCAATTAGCACCAACCGTGCCACTGATGGTTGCCGTTGGCGGTATGAACCTAAAGCAACAAATTGCGTGGGTTGAATACTGCAATCAACTTCCTATTCACGGCTATTTACTTGGCTCTCCTGTGTATGCAAAACCAGGTGTAGTTGGTCAAACTCATTGGTTTGAAAGCCTGCTCAATGCCAGTAAGCACCCTTGTATGCTTTATAACGTGCCAGGGCGTAGCGCCGTTGCGATCCCTCCTGAGGTCATCAGTAATTTAAAAGATCATAAAAATTTATGGGCACTGAAAGAAGCCAGTGGCGACATAGCCAAATTTGAAGGCTTTAGAAAAGTAGCCCCTGATTTAGCAATCTTTAGTGGTGATGACGCGCTAATGCCTTACTTTGCACAAGCAGGCGCGAAAGGCTTAGTGTCAGTTGCTGCCAATGCATGGCCTGAGCAAACCCATGAATTTGTGAGACGTAGCCTTAGCGGTCAACACCCCAATTTATTTGCCGACTGGTCTCAAGCGATTCAAAGCTTGTTTGCCGTGGCAAACCCTATTCCCGTTAAAGTATTGATGCATTTACAAGGGCGTATTCGTAGCCCGTATTTACGTCCGCCTTTAACGCATCTTGAGTTAACGCAAACTGATTGCATCAGTCATGCAAACAACACCATTTTATCTTGGCATTAAACACAGGTTTTTATAATGAGCTGGTTAGAACTATTAAATAATTTAGAATCGGGCGCAGTACGCGCAGCAACACAAGACGAAAGCGGCCAATGGCATGCAAATGTTGACGTTAAACAAGGCATTTTAGAAGCGTTTAAAAACGGCACTAATACTGAATTCCCAGGTGGATTTGTTGATAAACACAATTTAGCGCCACAAGGTTTCGCAGCAGATGCAGGCGTTCGTATGGTACCTGGTGGCTCAAGTGTACGCCGTGGTGCGCACGTAGCTAAAGGTACGATCATTATGCCACCAGCGTACGTGAATATTGGTGCATTTATTGACGAAGGCACTATGGTTGATAGCCACGCCTTAGTAGGTTCGTGCGCGCAAGTAGGTAAAAATGTGCATTTAAGTGCAGCGGTACAATTAGGCGGCGTACTTGAGCCAATTGGTGCAAGCCCAGTTGTGGTAGAAGACGATGCATTCATCGGTGCAGGCTGTGTGATTGTTGAAGGTGTAGTCGTTAAAAAAGGCGCTGTACTTGCGCCGGGCGTGCGTTTATCAGCGACTATTCCTGTTTATGATTGTGTTAACGAGCGTCAACTAGATAAAGGCGAGCCAATTCCAGAATACGCGATTGTTATTCCTGGCTCTCGTCCTGCATCTAACGCCTGGGCGCGCGAACAAGGCTTGAGCATGTCATGCGCATTAATCGTAAAATACCGTGATGAACAAAGTGATGCGTCATTACTTCTTGAAGAGGTTTTACGTTAATGACCTTTTTGAGCACGCCAGTTAAAACCGCCATTGATGCGTTATCAACTCAGCTTGATACACCATTTTTTGTTTACGATCTTGATACCCTAAACACGCACTTAGCGCGTTTAGTGGCACAAACTGAAGTAAAACTTTGGTATGCCGTAAAAGCCAACCCGTTATCTAAAGTGATACAGAGCTTAGATAGCGCAGGTTTTAATTTTGATGTGGCAAGCAAAGGCGAACTTGAGCAAGTACTAGCACAAGGTATTAACAGCGAGCGCGTGCTCAACACTGGGCCTGCAAAGAGCCCAAAACAAATTAAGCACTTTATTGAGCGTGGCGTACGTATTTTTGTGGCCGAAAGTCTCAATCAAGTCCGCTGGCTAAATGAGCAGGCGCTTGCTCAACAATGCCAGCTTCAGGTTTTACTACGCGTACAATTACGCTGGCCTGAGGGCGAAAAAAACCCACTGGGCGGCGATAGCCTAACGCCATTTGGCTTAGGTTGTGATGAATGGCAAGCACTCAACATTCATGACTACCCTGCACTAAACTTTGACGGCCTGCATATTTTCCAATGGGGTAATATGCTTAGCAGTGACAAACTCGCCGAGCTTTGGTCACAAATGGTCGCGCCATTACAACAACTCGCAGCTGATTTAAATATCAATTTAAAAGTACTCGATTTAGGTGGTGGTTTAGGCATTCCTTATACATTAGATGCCCCTACTCTAAGCTGGGATGCATTAATAGCAGCGCTTGCAAAAATTAAGCGTGATGCAGGTGTTGAACAATTATGGATGGAGCTAGGCCGCTATGCTGTTGGTGAATGTGGTCATTACGCAACCCCAGTGGTTGAAAGCAAGCTTAATTATGATCAACAGCAAGTGATTTTAAGTGGCGGAATAAACCACTTATTGCGCCCTGCGGTCACAAGCCAAGATTTCCCCGCACGTTTATTACGTGAATCAAGCGCTGCAACGCAAGCGATGAGTTTGTATGGCCCACTGTGCACAGCACTTGATTGTTTGGGTGAACACCAATTACCCAATGATTTAAACGAGCACGACTGGCTGGTGTTTAGTCAATGTGGTGCGTACGGCTTTACCGAAAGCATGCCGTACTTTTTATGCCATGAACTTGCCGCCGAGTACGTTTTACAAAACGGTGAGCTTCACTGTATTCGTCAAGCAGAAGATGCCAGCTACTACTTAAGGTAATTGATATGAGTATTACAACAGCTATCAGCCAAGAAAACATCGTAGTTGGTGAAGTTGCAAACGGCCTGCCACTCACTATTCCAGTCTATCGCTTAAAAGGCGATGGCAGCGGACCAAATGTGTATGTGCAAGCCAATATGCATGGTGCAGAAGTGCAAGGTAATGCGGTTATTTACCAGTTACTCGAACAACTTAAACACCTTAAACTTAAAGGCGATATTACCTTAGTCCCGTATGCCAACCCCATTGGTTGTAATCAAAAATCAGGGGAATTTACCCTTGGTCGCTTTGATCCAATTACCGGCACTAATTGGAATCGCATGTATCACTGCACTAGCAAGCTTGCAACTGAGTTTGCCGAGCAATACGCGGATGCCGATGATCAGACTTTAAAAAGCGCCTTTAAAGCAGCACTTATCGATGAAATAGATCAGCTATTAACGGGCCCAGCTTACCGTTTAACCACTGGTAAACGTATTGCCCTGAATTTGCAAAAATTAGCTCATCAGGCTGATATCGTTCTGGATTTACACACCGGCCCAATCTCAAGTCAGCACTTGTATTGCCCAGATTACGCCAAAGACAGTGCCCGCTATTTTAATATTCCCCACGTATTGTTTATTCCAAACGACTTTGATGGTGCAATGGATGAAGCCAGTTTTTGCCCGTGGTGGCAGTTAACTGAAGAATTAGCAAAGCAAGGCCGTAAGTTTAATGTGCAGGTTGAAGCGTTTACCGTTGAGCTTGGCAGCCAAGAAAAAATTGATTTGAGTGCCGCTCTCGATGACGCAAATAGCATTTTAAGTTATCTAAATTATAAACAAGCATTCGTCGATGCACCGTATCAACCAAAAATGATGAAGCGCTACGGCTGTAATTTAAATGATTACCTTGCTTACTATGCGCCTATGGGCGGCATGGTTGAGTATATAGCGCCACTAGGCGGGTATATTAAAGCCGGTGAGCCGATTGCTAAAGTGCTACGCATGGAGCGCTATTTAAGTGAACAACCTTTGCAAACACTAACACTTGATTGCGATGCCATCGCAATTTTGCACTTTGCTTCAGCAAGCGTAAATCAAGGCACTGAGCTATATAAGTTTTTTACCAACGTATTTGAGCTTTAAGTTACTTCTATTGAAAGCTCAACCCTTCTCATTGCGTGAGAGCACGATTATCCAATTGGAAAACGTGCATTGAACAGGCGGCTTCGGCCGCTTTTTCTTTGTATTTATGATCGAAAAGCGCCACAATCACGTAAGTTCAGTAGCAATTCACTGATATTCAGTTACAGTCAATAGTGGATAAATTGTAAAAATCGCAATTTTCAATATTTCTATGACACTGAAATTAGTTAACTTTAATTTATTCGAAATACACAATAGCGACTCTCTATTTGATTTTATCAAAGGAATAATAATGACTTGGCACTATGGGATCTTATTCACTGCACTATTATCAAGCACCGCATTTGCGCAATCAGAACCAGCAACAAAAACCAACGAACAAGATGATGAGCTTGAGCTGGTAAAACAATGTATTTTAAACGAGGCAATTGGCGGCTCTGACGAAATGACACTAGCGCAATTACGCGAAAAATGCTCATCATTAGAGGAAAGTAAGCAAGTAACAGCACTGGATAAACGCAAAGCGCGTGAAGAAGTCAGCCAAAAAAATCGCAATGTGATCACCCCACATAAACGCAATTACATTTTACCGCTGTCGTATGTTTCTAATCCTAATACTAGGCCATTTAGTAGCTTAAATGAACTATCTGAGGACAGCGATGGCGAGCCACTCGATAACTTAGAAATAAAGTATCAATTGTCGATTAAAGTCCCTTTGTACAATGACTTTGCAGATAAAGACCAAGCTGTTTATTTTGGCTTTACCCTGCAATCATTTTGGCAATTTTACAATGATGATATTTCATCGCCGTTTCGTGAAACCAATTACGAACCTGAGATTTTTTGGGTTAACTACCTAGACTCGGAAAATGTACTGTGGGGCGATGAAATGGCCATTGCAATCGGTTTAGTGCACCAATCTAATGGTCGTAGCCAACCTAACTCTCGCTCATGGAATCGTATTTATGCCGATTTTATTTGGGAGAATGAAGGATTTGTTTTTAGCTTTAAGCCTTGGTATCGCATTCCTGAAGATGAAAAAGAAAATCCACTGCAGGCTAAAGGTGACGATAATCCAGATATCTATAAATATATGGGTTACTTTGAATTTTCTGGCGCATACCGCTACGAAGACCATGAGTTTAGCTTTATGACACGCAATAACTTAAATTCGGATAACCGCGGCGCAATTCAATTAGATTGGTCATTTCCTTTATGGGGCCGATTACGCGGCTATGCACAATACTTTAATGGTTACGGTGAAAGTTTAATTGATTATAACGCTGATATTGAACGTATTGGTGTGGGTATATTATTAACTGATTTACTTTAAAAATAAGTTACTGTAAAAACAAGGCCAAGCTAATGCTTGGCCTTGTTTTATCACTTAATAACTTTAAACGTACCTTCAAATTCAGCGACTAACACATTGCCATCAAAGATTTCTACTGGCACTAAATAGCTTGCCTTACCTTCCGACTCTAACTCGGCTAATTTACCTTTACAGCCGCTTAAATCAACACTGCCACGCGGTTCATTATTCAGCGGTTTTAAATACTTAATATTTGCATCAGCCAATACGATATTGCCTTCAAGGCCTGCTTCTTTAAGTGCTAAGTATGTTGCCCCCCAGCCAGTTAGCGTCGCTAAACTATAAATAGAGCCTGCAAACATGGTGTTATGCAAGTTTAAATTCGCATTAAGATCAGCACTGGTGGTAAATTGCCAATCGGTGTAGCTTTCAACTTTAATACCCATCGCATCACTAATTGGAATCGATTCGCGCCACGTATTCTGTAGCACTTGAGTCCAATTAGGATGGCGGAACCAACCTGGCTCAGACGGTTTTTGTTTCACCATCTTCCAATGTTGAACATCGTTATAAGCTAGATGCGCTTTTTCTTTAAGCTCATAACCATGGCGCTTATAAAACTCCAGCGCGCGCTCGCGAGCAAATAAAACGAGTTCATCGGCATCTTGGGTCCAAGCTATTTTCTCAAGCTCATGTAGTAGACGACTACCAATATGCTGGTTACGATTCCCTTCAGCAACTGCCATATAACGTACTTGGGCTTGTTGTTGATTATTAAAATGCAGTCGTGCAACACCTAGTACAACACCTTCTTTATTTTTAATAAAGCGGTGCTCAGCATCTTGCTCTAAATCGTCCTGCTCCGAGCCACGCGGCTCATTCCATGGCGCACGTAGTACTTGCCAACGTAATTGATAATAAGCTTGCCAATCTTCGCTACTTTGTGGTGTTGTCACCTGAAACATAATCACTCCTGTTGTGCTAATACCGTACTATAAAACGCTGTCGCTTACTGCTAAAAATAATATCAACAGAATACGGTAATTTGTTATTGCGACCTACCATACTCCATCTGATAAAAACTTGGAATACGACTTTGGTGAGCAAAGTAAAATACCTGTATATCACAAAAAGTGATATGCAGACTGGCGCTTTAAATTGACTCAGCTATGCTGATGTAACTATGGAACATTTTTTTGAAGACAACGGGGCAGTAAAGCACAGCTTTATCGAAGATTGTCACCGTCTCGGACAACTACTCTATTGGCACAAATATGGCGCCGATTGCATTCAAGTGCGTCAACATAAGCAATTACGTTGGCTATTGATCAACGAAACCTTACAATCCGTGGTTGAAAAAAGCCGACCGAGCCACTTGCTGTTCCCTCATCTACAGTTTTTAGCACAACTATGGCAACCTCTTACAGCACCAAAATCAGTGCTTGAACTCGGACTTGGCGGGGGGGCTATTCGTAATTACTTACAACACACTTACCCTGACTGCCAACTGATGTCGGTAGAAAAAAACCCCAATATCATTCACTGTTATAAACGTTTCTTTGGCGGTGACCATGCCTTAAACTTGCGCTGTTTTGATGCGGAAGCGGTGCTTGAGCAAGGGCAAGAGTATGGTTGGATCATCCTTGACTTGTTTAGCCAACTCGATGCGCCACTGTTTTTATACAAACATCGCTTTTATGAAAAATTACGTAGTGTCTTAGCTAAAAACGGCTACCTGTTTATTAATTTTTTATCACAACATGATTCACAACTGAAACAATTAGAACACTTACTGATCACCACGTTTGGTAAAATTCCGAGTATTGAGAAAATCCCAGGTTACGCAAACCATATAGTAATGATCAAAAAATAACGTTTATTTAAACAGAGTACGTTACACGGCTAAATTAAATGTCACAGGCCCATCATTGCATAAACTCACCTGCATATCCGCAGCAAACTGCCCCGTTGCAACAACCACCCCAGCCGCTTTTGCTTGGCTAACAAAATACTCATAAAGCTCATTTGCTTGAGTAGGGGTTGCTGCAGAAGAAAAACTTGGCCGCATACCTTTTTTAGTATCTGCTGCTAAGGTAAATTGCGATACCACTAATAATTCACCTTGAATATCTTTTAGGCTTAAGTTCATTTTGTCGCTTTCATCGCTAAAAATACGGTAGTTACTTACCTTATGTAGCAGCTTATCAGCAGTGCTATTGTCATCGTGTTTTTCAACTCCCAATAATAGCAAGATCCCCTGCCCAATTTGACCAATAACTTGGCCTTCCACTTCAACTTTTGCGTGTTTAACCCGCTGAATTAGTCCTTGCATTTATGCCTCGATAATTTAATACACATTAGATCAGCTGCGCGCCGTACAGCCGCTAAATATACATTATTATCAACACCATGCCCAACACCATCTAATATCAGTAACTGTGCATTGAGTTGCTCTGCTAATTGCTGCACCGCATTAAATCGACATACTAAATCATGGCGGCCATGTATAAACCAAACAGGAACCTTACTAATTTTTTTATAATGCTCGCTAATGAAGTTATCAGTAATAAAACACCGTGCAGCAAAGTAATGAACCATCAAGCGCGCCATATTGAGGCCCAATTGCGGTGAACTCAACCCCCATTGGTGGTGCTGTTTTCCATGGCTCAGTACACTTTCCCACTGGCACCATAACTTAGCAAAGTGATTAGCATTTATTTGATTATCATCATTTAATTGCTGTTGATAAAACGCAAGAATACTCGTCACATCTGGTAGATTTTGAGAAAAGCGTGCATACAACTCAGGGTAAAAGTGTGCAGCCCCGCCAGCACGGCTATATAACCAGTCAAAATCGGCTGCAGTAGCTAAAAATGTACCCCGTAAAATAAGCCCCTGCACATGCTGTGTATGTTCAATTGCATACAGTAAACATAAGGTTGCCCCCCAAGAGCCACCGCTAAGCACCCATTTTTCAAGCCCAAGATAAGTACGTAAGTAATCAAGATCTGCCACAAGCTCTGCGGTAGTGTTTGCATTAATTAAATGAGGAGTAGATTGCCCGCAGCCACGTTGGCTATACAAAATTATACGATAACGCGTAGGATCAAAAAAACGGCAATCATCCGCATGTAAGCCCGCTCCAGGGCCGCCATGACAAATTACTACCGGCAAGCCACAAGGCTCACCGTATTCTTGTATATGAAGCTGATGGCCATCACCAACGCTTAAATGAAAATCATGGTATGGAGTAATTGACGGATATAACTGCATAATGCTGCTCTCCTATGAGCGATGCAGTTAGTTAATTAGCATCGCCCTCTTCATCAAGAATAATCTCAGGGGTATCGGCAATATCTTTAGGGCTAATACAAACCGTAAATTCAGCCCCTAACAACACAACCACCCACGATAAATAAATCCATACAAACAAAATAGGGATCGTTGCTACTGCGCCGTAAATCACCTCATACGATGGAAAATGACTAATATAAAGCGCAAAGCCTTTCTTAGTTAATTCAAATAATAACGCCGCAAATAATGCTCCAGGTATTGCAGCTCGAAATGAAACCCGAGTATTTGGTACTAGAGTATAGAGCAAAATAAAGCCCGCCATGGAAATTAAATACGGCAAAAGCTTTAGTAAAAAGCCACTAAAACCAGGGATCCCTTGATCTGCAAACGACACTAAAGACACGATATACGAGGTAACACCAATACTGGCTCCCAATAACAACGGCCCCAAGCTCAATACCATCCAGTAAACAGCGAAAGAAATCATCATCGGGCGCTTGGCTTTAATACGCCAAATACGGTTTAACGTTGCATCAACATTACGGATAAGCAACAGAGCAACAGCAGCTAAAAAACCAATACCTACAGCAGTCATTTGATTCGCATTACCAGCAAAAGAGGTAATATGCTCTTTTATTACATCTGATGAGGTAGGTATAAAATTAGCAAACAAAAAGTTTTCAATCGCTATTCGGGTATCCTCAAAGCCCGGAAAAGCCGAGAAAATTGCCACACCTACAGCGATTAAAGGCACTAACGAAAGTAACGTCACATAGGCTAAATAACCCGCATTTACAGTTATTTGATCATCGATACAACGATTCACATACTGCATCCACCAACCAGGCTGCTGGCGTAAAAATGACATGGCTTGTTGCTTATAATGCGCGACTTTATCATTCATAAATTTAACTTTCTGCTAAAATTGTTTTGATTATCATAGCAATCAACCACATAATTTACAGCTATAACGGATTTAAAAAGGGATCTCCATGAAAAAACTTACTTTGCTAGGCGCACCAATTATCGCTTTAACTCTTGCCTTAACGGGTTGCCAATCTGCATATTACTCAGCCATGGAATCGGTTGGTGTACACAAACGCGATATTTTAGTCGACCGTGTTGAAGCAACTAAAGAATCTCAAGAAGAATCACAAGAAGAGTTTCAATCTGCTTTAGAGCGCTTAACTACACTAATAAACTTTGATGGTGGTGATTTACAAGCAGCTTATGAGCAACTCAACGATGACTACGAATCGAGCCTTGCAGCTGCGAGCGACGTGACAAACAACATCAACAAAGTTGAAGATGTCGCAGAAGCGTTGTTTGAAGAATGGGGTGACGAATTAGAGCAATACACCAACGCCTCACTTAAACGTGAAAGCAGTAAAAAACTCACTGCAACCAAACGTGATTTTGACAAACTGTTACGCTCAATGCGTAATGCCGAAAGTAAAATGGAACCGGTACTGTCATCACTGCATGACAATGTCTTATATTTAAAGCATAACCTTAACGCACAAGCTGTATCGGCCATTCAAGGTGAATTCACTAACCTTAAACGCGATATCAAAGTGTTAATGGATGACATGAACAAGTCGATTGCTGATTCAAATAAATTTATTGAGCAAATGAATAAAGCAGGGTAAACCAACTCAGAGTTGGCGAGCAAAGAATACATTAAGCCTGTATTTTGCAGGCTTTTTATTGTTATTTTTTGTTACTTTTTAAGTGTTTTTTAATCCGCTATTTTTGGTACACTTTTATTAATTCAAATAATAAAAACAGTTAATAATGAAAATACCTACTCTTTCTTTAATCTTCACTTCAACTCTCTTAACCGCGTGCAGCGCAGCGAATAATGTACAAATCATTGCCGGTACAGATACTATTGTGCCACTGCACCAAGATGGTGAACGAGCGGGTCGCTATCACAACCTCTACCCTGGCGAAAAAACTTACCCAGTTAGTTGTGAGAATGATTGCTACCCAAAAAATGCCAGCTTAATCTGTGAAACAGAAACTGAAAACTGTCAATATCAAGGCCAACAAGAAAACCCACAGCTTAATACTGGTTTCACTGTTCGCTGGCTCGGCCATGCCGGATTTATGATCAAAACCCCCAATGGTCAACAAGTCGTATTTGATCCTGTAAAAGAGCAATTTGACTCCCCAGTCGACTTAGCCTTTCGTCTTGCCTCTGGGTTCTATCGCAAACCTGGCGACTGGCTTACTGACAGTGAACTTAAAAATCTGGACGCCGTCATGTATTCTCATATTCACTACGATCATTTCAATAAAGCCGACATTGAGGAAATTGGCAATCAGCCACGCTATTTAACGCCACTTGGCATGGCTGATAACTTTCCAACTGGTGGGTTTAACATTAGTGAAATGGCTTGGTATGCAAAAACTAACATTGACAATTTAACGATTCATGCCCTGCCTGCACATCATTTTAGTAGCCGAGTGTTAGTGCCATTTATTTACGAAGATCACGACAAAGACTTATGGAACGGCTGGTTGCTTGAGCAAAATGGTAAAACATTATTCTTTGCTGGCGACACTGGCTACTCACAGCACTTTAGCGATATTCAACAAAAATATGGCGACATTGATATTTGCTTAATGCCGATAGCGTCTTATTATCATGAAGAAAACGGTAAATGGTATCGCTATGTACACACTACGCCAGAAGACGCCCTAATGGGTGCACAAGAGCTTAACTGCAACGTTATGATACCTTGGGGCTATGGCAATTCAAGTTGGAAGATGGGCGATCACAGCAGCCACTCGGCACTGCTACGCTTGTTGCATATGTACACTGAAATGGACTCGCAGATACCACTTTATATTCTAAATGAAGGGGAAAGTATCGCGTTATAAAGGGATACTTGGGTATTCCGACGATGGCTCCTCGGCTTTGCACTCATCATCGCCGAGTGAGCGGCTTATTGGCCCAAGTATCATACTAAAAACGCCATTAATTATATTCGCTGCTTGGTTTGTATCTGAACTATCAAGCGAGTGATTCTGTACTTGCCTTTGCTGACTTTGCACACTGCCAGCAACAAAATCACACCCCGAGCTCATTACTTGCGATGAAGTGCAACCAGATAACAAAACAACCATAATCAATAAAAATACTTTAGCCAAAATTATTCCTTTAATATGCATGAACTCTGATCGTGCTATCACTTTACCTGTTAATTACGCTAAGCAATGTAAAAAATTGTATTCAGCGACGAGCTATTTTCTCGGCAATTTAATATTGGAAAATGATGTCTGTTGTTTTCAATTTTTGTTTCAGTCACTATTAAGCAATAAACAAAGTAAAAATTTGAGAATACCATGAAAATAGTCGCGTTAACTTTAAGCCTATTAATGAGTAATGCCGCCATAGCAATTGATGTAGAACATACAACAACCCCCATAACTATTGATGGTGTCGCAGAAAATGCATGGGATAAAGCTACTTGGCACGACATGCCACATTTAATGGATGGTACACAGCCTGACTCCGATAGCGATTTTAAAGGCCGCTATCGCCTACTGTGGGATGAAAACACCCTCTATTTACAAGCCGATATTGTTGATGATGTACTCATTGATACACACCCAGATCCCACCGATAAATACTGGGACGATGATGCTCTCGAAGTATTCATCGATAGCGACGCATCGGGTGGTAACCATCAATTTAATCATACTGCGTTTGCCTATCACATTGGCCTTGATAACCAAGCAGCCGATTTTGGGCCTGATAAAAAACCCCATTTATATACAGATCATTTAGTTAGCCGCTGGCAACGCAACACCACCGCGCCTTATAACATTACTTGGGAAGTGGCCATTAAGCTCTACCCAAATGATTATCAAGAAGGTGCTAAAAACACCCCACTTAAATTAACGGCAAAACAAGTAATCGGCTTTATGCTAGCCTACTGCGATAACGACGGCAGTGAAACTCGCGAACACTTTATGGGCTCACACGAAGTACAGCCAGTTAATGGCGATAGAAACCGTGGCTTTATCGACGCAGACGTATTTGGCAAAATCACCTTACTACCGAAAAAGTGAAGAAAGAGACAAGGTTGGGTTGAGCGCAGCGAAGCCCAACGAAAAAATACCCTTTTAACTAAAGCAGGGGCTTTGCATTATCGATTATTTAATTCTCAAACACGTTTATGCTTAGATAAAGAAACACTACGCCCTGATTCAGAGCTAATTTTAGCCGCCTTTTTGGTCATACTTAATAATTTTAACAAGCAAATCAATCCTGCGATTTGTTTTCTTAGTTTGATCCCTAATCATGCCCTGCACCATGGCAGAAACCATAAAAATAAAACATATAATTTGAAATAATTCAGTTTCAATATCATAGAAGCTATTAGCGATTGACAACAAAACAAATGGTAAAAAAATTGATATAAGATCTTTCAAGCCCCAATCATTTTTGCCTAGTTTTTCAAATTCATCTTTATACTTTTGCAGCTCGGCAATATGTTCTATCTCTAGTTTTGCCTTAACTTCATTTTCAGTATTCACACTAGCTCACTCACTCGTATTAAATATAGCTTTTACAATAACTAAATACCATTTATGGGTCCACCATTAAAAAAACTGTCTAACAGTATCGAACCCATTGCACCGGTTCTAATCTGACCGCTGACCGCTGACCGCTTATAGCTTACAGCTCTTTTGTTTTCACCCACAAAAAAGCCGCTGTATTTTGCAATACCGCGGCTTTTCAATGCGTTTATCTAAAAAGATTACGCTTTATTTTGCTGCACGACCCGCACGTTTACGCTCACTTTCAGTTAAGTGACGCTTACGAATACGGATATTTAGCGGTGTTACTTCTACTAACTCGTCATCAGCAATAAACTCAAGCGCTTGCTCAAGTGTATAGTTAAGTGCTGGTGTTAATGTTTGTGCTTCATCAGTTCCAGATGCACGAACGTTTGTTAGTTGCTTACCTTTAAGCGCATTAACTGTAAGGTCGTTATCACGGCTATGAATACCGATAACCATACCTTCGTAAACTTCAACACCGTGACCGATGAATAAACGGCCGCGCTCTTGTAAGTTAAACAATGCGTTAGTAAGAGCTTTACCTGTTGCGTTTGCAATCATTACGCCGTTCTTACGAACACCTAGCTCGCCACCTTTGTGCGGACCGTAGTGATCGAACGTGTGGTAAAGTAAACCAGAACCTGACGTTAAGGTCATGAATTCAGTTTGGAAACCGATTAAACCACGACTTGGGATCATAAAGTCCATACGCATACGGCCTTTACCATCTGGTGCCATATCAGTAAGCTCACCTTTACGAAGACCAATTTGCTCCATGATAGAACCTTGGTGCTCTTCTTGACAGTCAATTGTTAGTGTTTCATACGGTTCTTCTAACACACCATCAACAGTACGTAAGATTACTTCTGGACGAGATACTGCTAACTCGTAACCTTCACGACGCATGTTCTCGATTAAGATACCTAAGTGTAATTCACCACGACCCGATACGCGGAAGCTATCTGGGTTATCAGTATCTTGAACACGAAGTGCTACGTTGTGAACTAATTCTTTGTCTAAACGCTCACGAATATTACGTGATGTTACAAACTTACCTTCTTTACCACAGAAAGGAGAGTTATTAACAGAGAACGTCATTGTTACTGTCGGCTCATCAACACTTAATGGTGGTAATGCTTCAACGTTGTTAGGACAACAAACAGTATCAGAAATCTTAAGCTCGCCAATACCCGTTACTGTAACGATATTACCAGCATAAGCCTTGTCTGTTTCAACACGCTCTAAACCTAAGTAACTTTGTACTGAACCAATTTTACCATTACGCTTAGTGCCATCAGCACTAATAATAGTCACTTGTTGGTTAGGAGATACAGAACCACGTTTGATACGACCAACACCGATTACACCAACATAAGAGTTGTAATCAAGTTGAGAGATCTGCATTTGGAAAGCACCTTCAGGATCTGCATCCGGTGGTGATACTTCATCAACGATCATCTTGAACATAGGTTCCATGTTGTCTGATGGCTCGTCTAAATCTAGTGTTGCCCAACCGTTGATAGCTGACGCATAGATTACTTTAAAGTCTAGTTGTTCATCGGTTGCACCTAGATTGTCGAATAAATCAAAGATTTGATCCATAACCCAATCAGGACGTGCACCTGGCTTATCAATTTTGTTGATCACGACAATTGGCTTTAAGCCTTGCGCGAATGCCTTTTGCGTTACGAAACGCGTTTGTGGCATTGGACCTTCTTGAGCATCAACAAGTAATAATACTGAGTCAGCCATCGAAAGTACGCGTTCAACTTCACCACCGAAGTCGGCGTGTCCAGGGGTATCTACGATATTGATATGGTAGTCATTCCATGAGATAGCGGTGTTTTTCGCCAAAATGGTAATACCACGTTCTTTCTCAATGTCGTTTGAGTCCATCACACGCTCTTCGTTACCGCCGCGTGTTTCTAATGTACCTGATTGCTCAAGTAGTTTGTCAACCAGTGTTGTTTTACCATGGTCAACGTGCGCGATAATCGCTATATTTCTTAACTTTTCGATGCTCATATTTTTACTCAGAGAAATTAATTCTCATTGATCCTGCAAGATCTACGCACTCACCTGCGTTTTCACGAGATGTCCCAGCATAGGATTTAAAAGGGCGCATATTATCCCTTATTAATGAGATGGATGAAAGTTTATCCAATATATATTTCACAACTTTCTTTATAGTTCTAATAAGTATCTGTTTTATATATGACATTTTCATTAACTTAATTTTTTAATTTAGCACTATTTAGCTCATTCCTAGCTATTGTTGTCATAATTTGGCAGTATTTGATGGATAAGTTAACTAAATAGCAGTGCCTATTAAATGTACTAATCAATAGTGAATAGCGTTCCACATTAGCAATGCACCAAAATAACTCAAAACATGTCCATGTTGGTGCAAAAACATATAAGTGAAGCAACCGCTGTTATTTTTTAACCATTAAAAACAATGAATTACAAATGTGGCATGGAAGCCGCTTACTAGAAGCAAAAGCAATTATGCAGCAATAATAAAACCCAACAGTTGGAGGACACATGTCACAATCGGTTTTAGATTTTATTAAAGAAAATGACGTTAAGTTCGTTGATTTACGCTTTACTGACACAAAAGGTAAAGAACAACATGTTTCTATTCCTCATCATCAAGTAGATGAAGACTTCTTTGAAGACGGCAAAATGTTCGATGGTTCTTCAATTGCTGGTTGGAAAGGCATTAACGAATCAGACATGGTACTTCTACCAGTTGCTGAATCAGCTAAGTTAGACCCTTTTACAGAAGAAGCTACTTTAATCTTACGTTGTGACGTGGTTGAGCCTAGCACACTACAAGGTTATGAGCGTGACCCACGTTCAGTTGCTAAGCGCGCTGAAGAATATATGCGTTCTACAGGTATCGCTGACACCGTTTTATTTGGCCCTGAGCCAGAGTTTTTCGTATTTGATGACATTAAATACAAAACTGACATGTCAGGTTCTATGTATAAAATTGATTCTAAGCAAGCTGCTTGGAACTCAGATAAAGAATATGAAGGCGGTAACACTGGCCATCGTCCAGGTGTTAAAGGCGGTTATTTCCCAGTTGCTCCAGTTGATGATTTCCAAGATTGGCGTTCAGCTACGTGTTTAGTTCTTGAAGAGCTAGGTCAAGTTGTTGAAGCACACCACCACGAAGTGGCAACTGCAGGTCAAAACGAAATCGCTACTCGCTTCAATACTATGGTATTAAAGGCAGATGAAATCCAAGAAATGAAATATGTTATTCATAACATGGCTCACTTATATGGTAAAACTGCAACCTTCATGCCTAAGCCTGTTGTTGGTGATAACGGTTCAGGTATGCACTGTCACCAGTCTTTAGCTAAAGACGGTGTTAACTTATTCGCAGGTGACAAGTACGGCGGTCTTTCTGAAGAAGCGCTTTACTACATTGGTGGTATCATCAAGCACGCTAAAGCAATCAACGCTTTCGCAAATGCGTCAACTAACTCTTATAAGCGTTTAGTACCGGGCTTTGAAGCGCCAGTTATGCTTGCATATTCTGCACGTAACCGTTCAGCTTCTATCCGTATCCCAGTGGTTCCGTCTGCAAAAGGTCGTCGTATCGAAGTACGCTTCCCTGATCCAACAGCTAACCCATACCTTGCATTCTCTGCAATGCTTATGGCTGGCCTTGACGGTATCAAAAACAAGATCCACCCTGGCGATGCAATGGATAAAGATTTATACGACTTACCGGCAGAAGAAGCAGCAGAGATTCCAACAGTTGCATCTTCATTAGGTGAAGCCCTAGCTGCACTAGATGCAGACCGTGAGTTCTTAAATCAAGGTGGTGTATTCACTAACGATTTAATTGATGCTTACATTGCACTTAAATCTAAAGAAGTTGAAAAGCTTAACATGACAACTCATCCAGTTGAGTTCGAAATGTACTACAGCTGTTAATCACCTGTAGTTAAAGTTACCTCGTTGTAGGTAATTAATGTGTTCTCGAAAAGCCCGTTCAACGGGCTTTTTTTATGGCAAATGTCCTCATTTTCTACTAGAGTTTTATTAGTGCAAAAAATGCAAGGTGACAGAGTGAAAACAACGCTTTTATTACTAGTAATGCTGATTTTAACCAGCTTTTATAGTTACTGTGGTGATAAGAAAATTTATTCTTGGAAAGACAAGAATGGCGTTTTAGTATTTTCTGATACACCTAAAGTCGGTGCGACTGAGGTAAAGCTCACCAGCCAAACTTTATCTATGCCAACCATTGATACGAGTATCTTAGATGAGCAACAACCTGTTGCTGCAAAGAGCTATAAAGTAGCGATTTCTTCACCTGCTGACCAAGACACTGTGCGTGAGAATAGCGGTTCCGTGTATGTAACGAGCCGGATCACACCGCGCTTTGAAAATGGTTTTAAAATTCAGCTACTCGTTGATGGCGCAGTATTTGCGGAACCCAGTAATACCAGTACTTTTGCCCTTCGCGATGTAAATCGCGGCGAACACACCTTACAAGTAAAGCTATTTGATCCGCAAGGCTCGGTAGTTTCTGTTAGCCCCATAAGTACATTTTATATGCATAGAGCTTCATCTTTGTAAATAACTCAGCTTTATTACAAAGACAATAATTTGCTTAATAATTATGTGCTAAGCTGCTAACTATCATCAACGCACTAAAGTGGTGCAACCATGCCCAATAATAAAAGTTTTAACCCTGAATTACTCACCAGCATTTGGCAAAATCTCTCAACTGCAGTGATCTTACTGGACCAAAAATTCACGCTTATTTATGCTAATAATAGTGCCAGTGAGCTCTTAGGATTAGGCTCTAAACGTATTCTAAACCAACCCTTCGATAGTCTGTTTAACTACCATTCGATTGACTTAAAACGCATTGCGCAATACTCTTTAATGGATGGTGTAGATTGCCACCAGCATAGAGCTGACGTGGTGTTCATCGATTCTCGCCATGCTAAGTTAGCGATCAGTTCGCGCCGAGTTAAACTACAAGACGAGTATTACATCCTATTTGAATGCCGCCAAACTGACGACGAAATTCGTCACGACCAAGCTTCAAATCAAATGCATCAATATCAAGCGGCCCGTAACTTAATAAGGGGACTTGCCCATGAAATTAAAAATCCTTTAGGCGGAATTCGCGGAGCGGCGCAATTATTGCAGTATGAGGTTGATCAGCATGAACGGGATGAATGTGCAGAACTGATCATTGAGCAAGCCGACCGCTTAAGGGAGCTGGTTGACAGATTGTTAGGACCGAATCAATTACCACAAAAATCATACGGTAATATTCATCAAACCTTAGAGTCTGTAATTAAGTTAAGTACTTTAGATAATTGCGCCAATATTAGTTTGGAGAAAGATTATGATCCAAGTATTCCAGATGTATTTATTGACCAAGGTAAAATTCAGCAAGTGGTACTTAATATTGTTCGTAATGCACAACAAGCGTTAATTGGTGGTGGCGTGATAAAAATTAAAACGCGAATAAATCATCAACAACGTCGCCCGGGTAAAGCCCCTAAAAAAGCTTTGCTGATCCAAATATCAGATGACGGACCCGGTATCGATCCTAGCATCAAAGAGACCTTGTTTTACCCAATGATCACTAATAAAGAAGGTGGTTCAGGACTTGGCCTTTCGATTGCACAAACCTTGATCGATCAACATAATGGCCATATCGAATGCGATAGTTGGCCGGGTCATACAGAATTTAATATATATCTGCCTTTTGTGGATTAATCGGTTTTTGGAGTTCGCATGAAAACAGTTTGGCTTGTTGATGATGATGCATCGATTCGCTTTGTGCTTGAAAAAGCACTTGCACGCGCAGGTTTCAATGTTGAAAGTTTTGCTAATGCCCAAGATGTGCTCAGTGCATTAAAGTTTAGTCAGCCCACCGTGCTGGTATCAGATGTTAGAATGCCAGGTATGGATGGGATGGCTCTACTAGAACTAATTGCGGAGCAAAACCCAGGGCTTCCCGTGATCATTATGACTGCGCATTCTGATTTAGACTCTGCAGTTAACGCCTTTCAAAAAGGTGCATTTGAGTACCTCGCCAAACCGTTTGATTTAAATGAAGCGGTGTCTTTAGTTGAGAGTGCGTGTCGTGCTAATTCAACGAAAAAAACCAAGCGTAAACAAGCACCGCCAAAAAGTGCTCATATCATTGGTGAAGCACCCGCCATGCAAGAAGTGTTTCGTGCCATTGGTAAACTCTCAGCGTCGAGCATGAGTGTGTTGATCAATGGTGAATCTGGTACCGGTAAAGAATTGGTAGCCAGTGCCTTGCACAATCACAGCCCTCGTAAAGACAACCAGTTTATTGCCCTCAATATGGCAGCTATCCCTAAAGAGTTAGTTGAGTCAGAATTGTTCGGCCATGAAAAAGGCGCCTTTACTGGCGCTGATAGTGTACGTAAAGGCCGTTTTGAACAAGCTAATGGCGGTACATTATTTTTAGATGAAATTGGTGATATGCCGCTTGATGTACAAACCCGGCTATTACGCGTATTGGCAGATGGCGAGTTTTACCGTGTTGGTGGTCATCAAAGTATTAAGGTCGATGTGCGGATCATTGCTGCAACCCACCAAAATTTAGAAGACTTGGTCAAACAAGGGAAATTTAGGGACGACTTATTCCACCGCTTAAACGTGGTAAGGCTACGTTTGCCTGCTCTGCGTGAGCGCACCGAAGATATTGAACGGTTAGCACAACACTTTTTGCATAAAAGCGCAAAAGATTTACAAGTTGAAAGTAAAGTACTCAGCTCTAAAGCCACGGATTTACTACGCCTATTTAACTGGCCAGGTAATGTTCGTCAACTCGAAAACACCTGCCGCTGGCTTACTGTCATGGCCCCAGGTGAACTGATCAGTGAACAAGACTTACCCCCTGAGATTTTAGAGATTGATGAAGCTCAACAAGAAGGTGACTGGCTTGATTCATTCCAGCAGTGGCTTAATCAGGAGCTAAAGCAAGGTAAAGAAAATATTTGGCCAAATATTCAAGCGCAGCTAGAAACTCGCTTAATAAAAACGGCGTTGGCTAACTGTGCTGGTCACAAACAAGAAGCCGCCGTTAAAATTGGTTGGGGACGCAATACATTGACTCGTAAATTAAAAGAGCGCAATATTAACTAATTAGATCTTACTATTGGCTCTTAATGAAGTTAATCGAACATATTCCACTGATAAAACAGATGGAAATTATTAATCGGCTGAATTTTTTTAAAGAATTTACCCTCAATGAGCGGCAAGTTTTACTTGAGTCATTCAGCCATTTATATTTAATTAATAAAGATCGTTTTTTATTCAAACAATTTGATAATGATAAGCACCTTTATATCATTTTAAGTGGCGCTATTACGGTTTTCAAACACAGTCACCTAGTTGATCTCGGTACTATTGAGCCTGGTGAGTTTATTGGTGAAGGTGCATTTATTAACAACCGTGAGCGTAGCACCAGCGCTCGAGCTAAAAGCGACACCATCGTATTAGCTATTACCCCAGAATCACTCACCCGTTTACCCAATGTGATCCGCGAAAAGATTAAAGACCGTATTATCGAAGGTATGAGCGAGCGTATAGCCAAACTTAATCACTACCTCGAATCACGCGGCTAATCCATATACACAACTTGCAGCGAGCAGTTTAACCATTGTGGGCTCTCAACATGCGCAGTATAACGATATGTATCTGAGGGTTTTTCACCAAATGGTGTTGCAACCAAAGGAGTTGAATGCGTGTAGGACTGCGAAATATCTCTATAATTGATGACCAAATAATTTTCATAAAACTGCCACTCTAAGTGGGCACGCGCACCATTAAGTAATGTAAACGCAACCACGTTTTCATTAAATGTAACCCGTAAGTTGTTATATCTGTCTTCTGAGCAGTTGGTTGTGCGCATTAACTTGGGCATACTAAAGCTCGGCTCAATATGCTCACCGCGCAAGTAAAAGCCAATATTGCCATCGCTATAATGATGATTAGCCGCCGATACATAGTTTATCTGCGGCTGATAACCCATTGCTTGCATAATACCAGCAAGCTGCTCGGTTTCGGCTGTAAGTAGCTTATCTTCAGAAGTTAATAGAGTCGCAGCGGCAAACTCTTTGGGGATTGGTAATTGAATAAACTGATACGGTAATGATTGTTGCTGCAAGCGTATTGTTAGCTGTTGTGTTTGTATGTCTGTTAACGCTTGTGTATATACATATACTGTTGGTTGCTGGCACGCAGTTAGTAATAACAACATGCAAATTAAAATTCCATTTCGCATAGCACCTCCAAATGATTACAAGTGTAGTCTATTAGAGGTGCCCTATTATAGCAACTTAATTTATTTGGCTATTTAGCCAAGCATCAACGCTTTTCCTGGTGTAAAGCACATCTTTAAATAAACGATGACGTTGAAATTCCAGTAAACGCTCTCGGTTGCTATCGCCACTGAGCAACTGGCTGTGGTTATCATTAAACTTTGAAATTACCGAAAAGCCTTTTTGCGTATTATGTGGCTGTTGTTTTACCTGTTCGGTTAGGTGCGCTCTGACATCATCAGCAGTTAACATATCTGAGTTATTCAAACCCATTAACTCTTTTCTCATTGCTAATCTTACGCCCATCTTCTACTCCATTGTCAGTGCCTTAGCACTTAAGTTACTGTATCTAGCGGTTATTGATTTTCATCACTTATGGCAAATAACAAGCCAGATTTCACGGGGGCAGCTTACACTGCAATTACTGCAGTTTTTTTAAAGGCAGCGAGAAATACAAAAATGTGCCTGATTAAATTTATTTAATCCCTAGTAGACTTTATAGTGCTTGATGCAAAATTCGCGCTAAGCCTTTATACTACAGGCTATGCCCTACCTTAATGAGATCAAACATGAACGACGAATACATTGAAATTGAATTAGAAGAAGAACCGATTGAGTTATGTAAACTTTTAAAAGTTCTTGATTTAGTTGAAGGTGGCGGCCAAGCAAAAAACCTCATCACTGAAGGTTATGTGGGTGTTAACCATGAAATTTGTACAATCAAACGGAAAAAATTATACAGTGGTGATGTGCTTGAATTTGATGGTGAGTTATTTCAATTAACGCTAAGTGAAGATGCAACACCGGCACAGCGCCCTGTGGAAAATACTCAATCTGAAAGTGCAAAAAGCCCTGTGCAAGAAACACCAGCGGCACCTAAAAACAAACGTAAACGAACTAAAAAGCCGAAAGTAGATGAAAAAACGGGCCGTCGTCCGATTTCATTTGGTTAATCACCAACCTAACTTGTAAAACGTATTAAGGTCGTCTTTAATTACTTTCTGAACAATAACAATTAGAAAATATTTATGACGACTTCAACAGCTCCTAGCTGGCTTAAAAGCGTTGCTTGGGCCGCATTAGTTTGGAATTTACTTGGGGTGATTGCGTTTATTATGCAGCTGCTTATGACCCCTGAGATGATTAGTAAACTTCCTGCAGATCAACAAGCTGCCTATTCAAATACCCCTCTGTGGGCAACTTTGGCATTTGCTGTAGCCGTTTTTGGTGGCACATTAGGCTGTATTTTTTTGTTACTTAAAAAAGCCGTTGCACGAACCTGTTTTACGCTGTCTTTAATCGCAATTTTGATCCAACAATTTTATAATTTCATCATTATTAACAGTATCGAACTACTCGGTGCAAGTGCTGTCTTTATGCCACTGCTGGTGATAATCATCGCGATTTTATTATTGCACCTTAGCCATCGAGGCAAGCTGCAACACTGGTTAAATTAATTCATACTTGGGCCAATATTAGTTTTGGCCCAATAAAAACTTCCCCTTGATTTTTTACCTTTAAATCGCATCTCTACTACAATAACTGTATAAAAAAAGCACATCACTTTTAAATATTCGACCTTGGTATGCAGTTTGCAAACCTATAAACATTAGAGGTTTTTCCACTCATTTTAATTTAGTAAAGGGGCACATAATGAATAATAGTTTTGATACCCAAAAACAGCTCACAATTAATGGCGAGCAGTTTCATATTCATTCACTACAAGGGTTAGGCGATAAAGCCAAACGATTGCCGTTCTCGTTGAAAATTCTACTTGAAAACCTATTGCGCAATGAAGATGGCGTTAATATTAAAGCACAAGATATCGATGCATTATTAGAGTGGGATCCGCAAGCCAAACCTACCGCCGAAGTAGCATTTACGCCAGCGCGTGTAGTTATGCAAGACTTTACAGGTGTACCCGCAATCGTTGATTTAGCCGCAATGCGCGACGCTATGGAAAAACTCGGTGGCGATCCCGCAAAAATAAATCCACTCTCGCCTGCTGAGCTAGTCATTGACCATTCTGTTCAAGTAGATGGCTATGGTAATGATGGCTCGTTTGATTTAAATGCTAAGTTAGAATATGAGCGCAATAAAGAACGCTACGAGTTTTTACGTTGGGGTCAAACCGCTTTTGATAATTTAAAAGTAGTCCCCCCCGCTACCGGTATTGTTCACCAAGTTAACTTAGAGTATTTAGCCCGCGTAGTATTTAATGAAGAGCGCAACGGCCAAAAATTTGCTTACCCAGATACATTGGTCGGTACTGACTCTCATACTACTATGATCAATGGCCTGGGCGTACTTGGTTGGGGTGTCGGTGGCATTGAAGCCGAAGCTGCAATGCTGGGTCAGCCTATTAGCTTACTGATCCCACAGGTTGTGGGTATGAAGCTCAGTGGCCGTTTAGCTGAAGGCACTACTGCGACCGATTTAGTACTTACAGTAACAGAGATACTGCGCAAACATGGTGTAGTGGGTAAGTTTGTTGAATTTTATGGTGATGGCCTTGCTGATCTACCATTAGCCGATCGGGCAACCATAGCAAACATGGCCCCCGAATATGGTGCAACCTGTGGTATTTTCCCTATCGATGATGAAACCATTAGTTACCTGCGCTTAACTAATCGTGATGAAGAGCAGCTAAAACTGATTGAAGACTACGCCAAACATCAAGGGCTATGGCGTAACGATGGTGATGAGGCTAATTACACCGATAAACTTGAGTTAAACCTCAGCGATGTGGTGCCAAGCCTAGCGGGGCCAAAACGCCCACAAGACAGAATTGCATTAGATCAAGCTGGCAACATCATTACCAAGCATTTAAAAACCTTTCAAGATGAGCGCTTAGCTAAACGTGATAACAGTGACGAACAACAAGCACGCATTGAAAGCGAAGGTCCTGCCACGAACCCAGACGAACCAGTCAACGAAGCGCAATTTATGGGCGCTGCAAAGGTTAATTTTAAAGACCAAGAATTTGAGCTTAAAGATGGCGCGTGTGTGATTGCAGCTATTACTAGCTGTACTAACACCTCCAACCCTAGCGTGGTTTTAGCCGCAGGTTTAGTAGCGCAAAAAGCGCGTCAGTTAGGAATTAGTGTAAAACCTTGGGTAAAAACATCACTGGCGCCAGGCTCACAAGTGGTCACTGACTACTTAGAAAGAGCAGGCCTAATGGATGATTTAGATGCTCTTGGCTTTAACTTGGTAGGTTATGGTTGCACAACCTGTATCGGTAACTCAGGCCCACTTGCGGATGAAATATCTGATGCGATCCAAAAGCATAAACTGGTAGTCAGTTCTATCTTATCAGGTAACCGTAATTTTGAAGGACGTATTCACCAAGATGTAAAAATGAACTTTTTAGCCTCACCGCCATTGGTTGTTGCGTACGCAATTGCTGGACGCACTGATATAGATGTGTATAACGAGCCATTGGCGCAAGATGCTAACGGCAACGATATTTACCTAAAAAACATCTGGCCTACAGTAAGTGAAGTAAATGAACTAGTGAAAAAAACCGTCACTAAAGAAATGTTTGCTTCAAGTTATGGTAATGTCTACAAGGGTGATGATCGCTGGCAACAAATTAAAATTCCCGATGGCAAACTGTATGATTGGAATGACGCTTCCACTTATATCAAAAAAGCGCCCTTTTTTGATGGTATGACAGTAGAGCCACCTGGGATCCCCGCAATTAACGGCGCACGCTGTTTAGCAAAACTTGGCGACTCTGTTACTACTGACCATATCTCCCCAGCAGGAGCTATAAAAGCTGATGCCCCCGCCGGTCTCTACTTGCAAGAACATGGTGTCGAGAAGGCACAATTCAACTCTTACGGTTCACGTCGTGGTAATCACGAAGTCATGATGCGCGGTACATTCGCTAACGTAAGATTGAAAAACTTATTAGCCCCTGGCACTGAAGGTGGTGTAACTCGCACACAACCTGAGGATGAACTTGCTAGTATTTATGATGCGGCGATGGCTTATCAACAACAAGGCACGCCATTAGTTATACTTGCAGGTGCTGAATATGGTACTGGCTCTTCTCGCGACTGGGCAGCAAAAGGCTCGCTATTACTTGGTGTTAAAGCTGTCATCGCACAAAGCTATGAACGCATTCACCGCTCTAATCTAATTGGTATGGGTGTATTACCGCTACAATTTAAAGATGGTGAAAGTCATGAATCCCTTGGTTTGACTGGTCAAGAGCAATTTGACATTGATGGCTTGTATGACAAAACCGCAGAAGTGAGCGTGATTGCTACCAACAGCGAAGGTAAACAAGTTAGCTTTAGCGCCGATGTTCGAATCGATACCCCTAAAGAGTGGGATTACTACAAGCACGGCGGCATTTTACAATACGTCTTGCGTAATATGCTCAGTAACTAATAACGAGTTAGGGCTTTGCAGATTTAATTTGCTTAGCCCTCTTTTTTTTGATGTAAAACAATTCTACCCCGCCACTTATTACCTATACTTAATGTTGTTAATTAACTTCAGTTCAGCTTAACCACTAATAGGTGCATTCTATGACTGAGCAAAGTATGACAGAGCAAAAAATCATAAGAGTTTTAAAAATTTTTATAGCTCTCGGCATTACACTGATTTTAACAGGGCATTATTTGCTAGTTTCAGATATTTTTGCTCAACAAAATAGTATCCATAGCATTATGATCGGTGCAGTTTTTATTGCTGTTGGAATTTTATGTTCATTACCGACTAAAATTTATCTCACGATTGTGCTGATGAAAATGGAAGCCGAACACGATCAGCATACACAATAAAACGCTCATAAAGCTGTAAAAAGGTTTATTACTGAGCCGCTTCCAACGCCTTTGTGCGCTGCTCTAACGCACTCTTTGCCTGCTCTGCATCTTCAAATAGCTTTTTTATCACTAAAGGGTCATATACCCCACTTGGCGTAAGCGGCATATCAGGTGCTGCTTTAGCACTACCTTTGAGAATCGCGGTATCTTCGGCTGCAACAACCGTAATATCGCTCGGGTCGAGTAACATTTGCTGGCTGTTGCCATCAGGGTTAGGGTTATCTGAATAATGCCACTGTCCTTGTTTATCTTGCCATTTATAAATGACAATAGCCTCAGATGAACTATTCGAAGTGATTGACGCGGCGACTTTTTTGCTGGTATCACTGACGGTCTTAACAGCGTGAGCAAACGTGTCAGTAGATAATCCAACGACTTGCTCTTTTATCTCACGAGATTGACGAGTTATTTCATCACTCGTTAACCATGGTTGACCATCAGGGCGTTGTAAATAAAATAATGCTGCAACACTAATTAGCAATATCATAATTACTAAATACGAAAAGTACTTCATTTTCAATCCTTTGAGTTAAAAATCTCCATCACTATCATTGATAGCGAGCTATGATTCTAGCTAGCTCGCCACTATCTTTCAACCTCTGTAAAAAATCATTAAATTCTTTTGCGTATTTCTTACCCCGAGAATTATAAGAAAACTGTAGTTGTAGTGGCGCCTTACCTACGTTTTCATTACTGACAACCAAAGCAGATAATTCTGGATACTGGCGTACATACCAATCGATTTGTGATCTCGACATCACAGCAAAACGCCTACCAGCATGTGTATCTCTATACAAACTTTGCAACATAGCTAGATCTGAATAATAGTTTTCACGATGTAATACTTTATTCTTTACTAACAACTCAAATGTTGGATAAACATAACCAAAACGGCCAAGTAAAACACCACTTTTTAGGTTATCCAGTTGCTGAAGATCGATAAGTTTAGCACCTTGTGCAACAACCATTACATCTTCGATTCGCACAATTTCTTGACTCCAATAATATGGCTCATGACTAGACAGCCACACTTCAGATTCCATCCGAGCATCAACCTCACCTCGTTGCACCATTTTTGCTGATCGCATTTCAGGTACGAAGGTATAGTCAATCTGAGTGCCCGTTGTTGTCGAAAATAATGTAATGACGTCATTTAAAATACCTTTATGTTGCGCATCCACAAAATGATAAGGGGGATAATCTTCATCGGGTAACGCAATGCGAAGGCTATCGGCAAAAAGGCTGCTAGAAAAAAGCCAAAAGAAAATTGCACAAAACGGTTTCATAAAATACGTGAGCATGAATTTATAATGATTAATTGTAGTCAAAAATAGAAAACGCAGCTAGGCTGCGTTTCGATAATCGTTATAGAGCTGTGCTTGAGGCTAAATGCCATCACCATCAATATGCAAGCCACACTCGCGGTTTAAGCCAAAAAAGCGGGTTTCTTCTTCGGTCATGCCCGGCTCTAATTTACGCGTGGTATGAACATCACCCATAGACACATAGCCTTGCTCCCAAAGCGGATGATACGGTAAATCATGCTTAGTTAAATATTGATATACATCACGATTAGTCCATTCAATAATTGGATAAACTTTAACTGTACCACGGCTGATCTCAACAATTTGTTTGTCAGCACGCGTAGACGCTTGATCGCGGCGTAAACCACTAAACCAAGTTCCTGCATCAATCTCTTTTAAAGCACGGGTCATAGGCTCAACTTTATTAAGCTGATTATATTGCTTTATACCCGCCTCACCTTGCTCCCACAATTTACCAAACTTAGCTTCTTGCCATGCTGGACTAAGGTGCGATTTATACACTTTTAAATTAAGTGATAAACGTTCGGTTAATTGCTCAATAAACTGATAAGTCTCTGGAAACAAATAGCCCGTATCGGTAAGTACCACAGGAATATCAGGTTTTAGCGAGGTTACTAAATGCAACATCACCGCTGCTTGAATACCAAAGCTTGATGATAAAAACTGTGTATCAGGCAAATTCTCAAGCGCCCACGCTACACGCTGCTCGGCACTCATATCTTTCAATACGCCGTTAGCATCAGCAAGCAATGCTGCTTGGCTTTCTTTATCTAGCTGTAATATGTTTTTAAATTCACTCATAGTAAATTCCAAACCTTAACCAGTGCTTTGCACTGGTTTTAAATTATGCGTGGAAATCGGTTACTGAGACTTTAACTTCAGCGACGATGCCTTTACGGATCACAAAGTCACCAAAACATTCGCCGTCATTACGCTCGCTTGCCCATTGACCTATTAATTTGTCAAAGGCCTCTAAATACACATCTTCACCGACATTTTCTAAATACAACTTAGGAATGCGCGTGCCTTCAAGGTTGCCCCCTAGATACACGTTATATTTACCAGGTCCTTTACCAACTAAACCCGCCTCAGCCAACATTGCACGACCACAACCATTCGGGCAGCCAACAACGCGCATGATTATGCTGTCATTAGGAATACCATGCTTAGCAAGTAAAGCTTCTGTCTTCTCAATTAAGCTTGGTAAATAACGCTCAGCTTCTGCCATGGCTAATGGACAAGTTGGCAAGGCCACACAGGCCATCGAATTTTTACGTTGCTCTGAATCGTTATCATCAATCAAGCCATGATTACGAGCAATTTCTTCAATGACTGCTTTTTGATCCGCTGGAACACCGGCAATGATCAAGTTTTGGTTTGCCGTCATGCGCATATCACCTTGGTGAACTTCAGCAATTTTACGACAACCTGTTTTAAGTGGCTTACCTGGATAATCTAAAATACGACCACTTTGAATAAATAATGTTAAATGATGCTTGCCATCAATGCCTTCAACCCAACCTATACGGTCACCTCGATGAGTAAACTCATACGGACGACTGTCTGCAAACGTCACTCCTGCGCGTTTTTCTACTTCTGCTTTAAATACATCTGCACCAACACGATCTAATGTGTACTTAGTCTTTGCATTTTTACGGTTTGAGCGGTTACCCCAATCACGCTGTACAGATACCACGTGCTCAGCAATTTTTAACGTATGCTCAAGCGGTATAAAACCAAAATCATCTGCTTTACGAGGATAAGTCGCTGTATCGCCGTGAGTCATAGCAAGACCACCACCAACCAGCACGTTAAAACCAACGAGCTTGCCATTGTCAGCAATTGCCACAAAGTTTAAATCATTTGCGTGTACATCCACTTCGTTATTCGGTGGAATGGTCACTGTGGTTTTAAACTTACGTGGTAAGTAGTTAGATCCTAAAATAGGCTCTTCAGTAGTTTCGGCCTTTTCGCCATTTAACCAAATTTCAGCGTATGCTTTAGTTTTTGGTAATAAATGCTCAGAGATCTTTGCCGCCCACTCGTAGGCTTCTTGATGAAGTTCAGATTCCACAGGGTTAGTGGTACACAGTACGTTTCGGTTAACATCACCTGCAGTCGCGATAGAATCAATGCCCACACTATTTAGCATTTGGTGCATGCCTTTAATGTTTGGCTTTAATACCCCATGAAACTGAAACGTTTGACGGGTGGTTAAACGAATGCTGCCATAGCTGGTTTTTTCATCGGCAAATTTATCAATCGCCAGCCATTGCTCTGGCTTGATGATGCCACCTGGCATACGTGCTCGTAGCATTACATTATGTAATGGCTCCAGCTTTTGCTTCGCGCGCTCAGGGCGAATATCACGGTCATCTTGTTGATACATACCGTGGAAACGGATCAGTTGGAAGTTATCCGCAGTAAAACCACCGGTGATCTCGTCTTTTAAATCTTGCTCAATTGTGCCACGTAAAAAGTTACTTTCTCTTTTCAAACGCTCGTTATCAGAAAGCTTTACGTTTTTATCTTGTTCGCTCATGGTAAATCCTAAATTAGTTACAGTGACGGCTGTTAGCTTTGCTTTTATAAAGTAAGCAACGTGTACGTTTAGTACACGTCTTTCTGATAGCGATTTGCGCTACGTAAATCTTTTAAATACTGCTCAGCGTCTTCATCATTTTTACCGCTGTTTTCTTTGATAATATCAAGCAAAGCTTGATGTACATCTTTCGCCATACGATTTGCATCACCACAAATATAAAAATGCGCGCCCGCTTCTAGCCATGCAAATACATCTTTACTGTTTTGACGTAGCTTATCTTGAACATAAACTTTCTCAGCTTGGTCACGACTAAATGCCACATCAACTTTACTCAGTAGGCCTGATTTTAAGTAACCTTGGATTTCCACTTGGTATAAGAAATCTTGAGTAAAATGTGGGTTACCAAAGAATAACCAATTTTTACCTGATGCTTCACGGGCATCACGCTCTTGTAAGAATGCGCGGAACGGCGCAATACCCGTTCCAGGACCTACCATGATCACCGGTGTTTCATCGTTCGCTGGTAAACGGAAGTTATCGTTATGCTCGCTAAATACTTTTACTTTACAGCCTTCTTCAGCGCGACGTGCTAAATAACCAGAGCAACCACCTAAATGTTCACTACCAAAAGCTTCAAACTCAACCAAGCCAATCGTTAAATGAACTTCGTCTTCAACCTCAGCTTGGCTTGACGCAATTGAATACAAACGCGCTTGTAATTTACGTAAACAATCAACGAGTGTTTGCGCTTCAAGCTTGGCTGGGTTTTGGCGGATCACATCGAAGATTTGGCGAGGCTCAATGTATTCACGCATTGCTGCTTTATCTTCAACCAGCTTTAATAACTCAGGTGTACCCGTCGCCACGGCGTACTTTTCAACAAAGCCTGGGTATGATTGAGTTAACTCAAGTTTTTCGATTAAAGCATCACGAACGCTAAGTTCTTCCTCGCCTAATTTAACAATAGCTGCCGCATCAATTTGCGTAAGTTCTAGCACTTCATCAACTAAAGCTTCATCATTTAAAAAATACACACCTAGCGAGTCACCCGGCGTATAGGTAATATCTGAACCTTCTAGTGAAATTTCAACGTGACGCACGTCTTTTGTTGAATCACGGCCTGTGATCTTTTGTACTAGGCTCAGCTCTGCCGCAAATGGGTTTTGCTTGGTATATTGACTAGCAGCCGTTGCAGGTGCACCAAATGAAACCACTTGACCTGCAGTTGCACCTTGCTGTGCTTTTAAATCAGGTTCAAACGCATCAAGGGCACCCGTGATCCACGTTGCCGCTTCATCATCATAATCAACATCTAAATCAGCGCGCTGATAAATAGTCTCTGCACCCAGTTTATTTAAGCGTTGTTCAAAGTCTTTTGCTGTTTGGCAGAAAAACTCATAGCTTGAGTCGCCCAAACCAATTACCGCAATTTTCACGCCATCGAGCTTAGGGGCTTTTTTGGTTGCTAAAAACTCATGCAGTGTTTCTGCATCCTCTGGTGGCTCACCCTCACCATAAGTTGAAACTACAACGCTAAGGAATTTTTCTTTTTTCAGGGCCGTAGGTTTGTAATCAGACATGCTAACCAACTTGACCGCAAGACCACGTGATTCTGCTTGCTCTTTAAGTTTCGTTGCGACACCTTTAGCATTGCCCGTTTGCGAACCATATAAGATGGTCAACGCAGCGGCCTCACCTGCACTTGGCGCAGCACCAACAACGCCACCTAAAGCTGCCGTATTGGCGTTCGCAGCAAGGTAGCCACTTACCCATGCTTGCTGAATTGGATTGAGCTCAGCAACTAAACCTTGTAGCTTCTGTACTTGCTCTTGCGATAGTGGACTTGCCGCAGCATTGAGTTGACCTAACAACATGAATTAATTCCCCGTAACCCTGAAAGTTATCTACAAAATGATCACCGTTCACAGTCAATCACTTTGCCTAAAATTTGTGTCGACTTTAAGGCAAATAACTCAGGCCCTAAAGATTTCTCTGAGTGTGAAGAATAACGGGGTATGCGCCAATAAAAAAAGAATAGAATCTGCTTTGTTATTCCATTTAGTTCTTAATTTATAAATTAACCAGTAAAAACAGATTAAAAGCTAGAAACAGTGCCCGTCTGCTAACGCAACACCCTAATCACCTCTCAAAAATAGTCATTATCAATCTTGATTACGAAATAATAAGTTAACTTTTTTGCAACAAAACTCGGGTACGGTATAGTGGAATTGGCCACATTTTGTGCGCCCATAACAATAAGGAAACACTATGTCACACGGGACATATAAAAAATGCATACTCGCCAGTGCTGTTTTATTAGCAGCACTACCTTGCTTAGCCGCCATTGATAATGGCGACTTTGAAAACTGGTCTGGTAATACCCCTAACAATTGGAGCACTATTGATTCTGGTATTACGCTATCGCCGTCAAGCTCTATCGTCAACAGCGGTTCACTCGCTGCAAAAGTAGAGGTGAATACAGCAAGCCAAAGTAATACGGATTTACTGCAACAGATAACTGTTGAGGCAGGCCAAAGCTATCTATTTTCAAGCTGGGTTTACCACACTGAAGGAGGTGTTAAAGCGCGCCTAATTGCTGACGACTATCAAGGCTACTCAAACCCTGCACTTTTAAATCAATGGCAACAGATCAGCTATACATACACAGCATCAAGTAACACGACCATTAGCGTTGGCCTACGCTTTTATGATGTTAGCGGTTTTGATGGCAGTGAAACTCTTTATGTAGATAGTTTTATGCCAAATTCTGCTGGCAGCACACCAACACCGACCAGTTGTGCTGATAACACTGTTAGTTTAGCGCTCACTACAGATAACTATGGCGAAGAGACAAGTTGGCAAATTACTAATGCACAAGGTACACCCGTTGCATCTGGTGGCGATTATAGTGGCAATAGTAGCTACTCAGAGCAAGCCTGTTTAGTGGATGGCGATTATACCTTTAGTATTTTTGATAGTTATGGTGATGGTATCTGCTGTTCATTTGGTAATGGCAGTTACGCGCTCACATTTGAGCAAACACCTCTTGCAAGCGGCAGTAGCTTTCAAACTAGCGAAGCAACGCCATTCACACTGGGCGATGATACTAACCCAGAAACGCCCCCCACAGAGCCAAGTGGTTATTATGTCACAACCCAAGGTTTAACAGGCTACGCTCTAAAATCAGAGCTATACAATATTATAAAAGACCACAATTCACAGGGATATTCAGCAATTTGGAGTTTTTACGATAGCGCATCTCGCGATAAATACTTTGAAAACGACAATTCGATTCTCGATCGCTATGCTGAAAATCCAATGGGCCAAGACAGTTATAACTACGTCGCTGTTACGAATCAATGTGGTACCTACAGAGGCGAAGGTGATTGTTATAACCGCGAACATTCATTCCCGAAAAGTTGGTTTGGCGGCACAAATGAGCCTATGAATTCAGACGTACATCATATTTTTGCCACCGATGGTTACGTCAATTCAAAACGCAGCAATTATCCGTTTGGTGAAGTAGGCAGCGCCAGCTACACCTCAAGTAATGGCAGTAAACTGGGCAGTGCAGCAAGCTCAATTAATTACTCAGGTACGGTATTTGAGCCAATCGATGAATTTAAAGGTGACTTTGCACGCGCCTACTTTTATATGGCAACCCGCTATGAGAATGTCATTGGAGCGTGGCAAAACAACACCACGGCTAGTAATGCCGTACTTAACGGCTCTAGTAACCAAGTATTTGAGAATTGGGTAGTCACTATGTTGGTTAATTGGCATAACGACGATCCTGTCAGTCAGCTTGAACTAGATAGAAACCAAGCCGCTTATGAGCATCAAGGTAATCGTAATCCATTTGTTGATCACCCAGAGTTCGTCGAGATGATCTGGTAGAAGGTCAGCGGTCAGCGGTCAGCGGTCAGCGGTCAGCGGTCAGCGGTCAGCGCAGTGAAAAATATCAGCCTTTGCATTTGCAAAGGCTTTTAATTATAAATTACGTGTTTTTTAATGATAGCTTGGGCGCTGAACTGATCATTTGCGAAAGTAACTAACACTGAGTGTTGGGAAAAGCGTATCAGCAATTCGTTAGCTGTTCGGGTTGATAGTCTATATCCCAACCTAATTAATATTTGTGCTAGCAAACTCAACTCTTTTTTATGTAATGAGTACATTGGATGCTGCATCGAATACACCAAAGCAGCCTCTAAGTATTCATCACACGACTTTATCGACTGCGAGACTAATTCTGTAATATTCAGCACCTGTGCAATAGATGGCTGATATTCGCTAATGCGTAGACTTAATAAGTAGTTTTGAATGATGCACATAATCATAAATAATAAGTAAAAAACACATCATAAAAGTTGGAGTAAAACCAAGGTCAAGTTATTTACAAACTAACTACTGATGTGCCTCTATTTTCCACAAGCCAAAAACTTCGTAAATTATGATCCTGCTATTTAAGTGGTTTTTTGCGGTTCCATTTATCCATTATTTTATCGAATAAAATAGCATCGTTATCTTTACATGGCCTTGGCGAACCTTGTGGGAGACCAGCTTTACCCATTACACCGTTGAAATCGATGTCATAACACATACCTTGATACATCTCCATTCGTTTACTGCCATCAGTGCTTTGCCACACTACATCTGATTTATAACTAGTTGAGTGTGCTTTCGGTACTGTTAATCGCAGTTTTTCATCAGCGCTTTGCGGTATTGCTGATTGAGAGTAGTCAAATGAGTTGCGCGCTTCATTTGCCGCTGTAACAAGAGGTATCGGTGCGTATGGATTAAGCTTTTTAAATGGCTGCTCTGTGCCTTGCTGATCACCACCTAATTTCTGCTTATCTGCCAGAACTTCAACTGCTGAGAGCTCAACCTTCGGAGAGCTTGCTGATGGTTTTGTCTGGGGGGTTGTTTTACTAATAATTGCAGGCTCATCTACATGCGACTTAGCGTCGTGTGTAGTCAGCTTAGCTTCTGGTTGTTCTGTGGGTTGTTTTGTGGATTGCTCGACCTCACTAAGCTTTGCCTCACTTTCAAAGGCTGGTTGCGTACTACTGTTAATATCTGGCATTGCTGCAAGATCAACCATAACGTAGGCTTGCATGACTTCCACCTTTTCAGGTTGTTGAACCTCTACCGTTTGCCTTGAAACTAAATAAATAATAACGACATGTAAGCCAATAGAAATGCCCCATGCCTTATAGTTATTTTTAAACACGTGAACTCCCTGTAAACAGTTTGCTTTATGAGTGTTTAAATACAGATTTAGTTCAATCAGTGGAGTTTCAATTCTCGGCGCTCTTTTCTCCTCGGGTTTCGCAATACTCAACCCAAGCTACGGCCCTCAAATTCACTCCGAGCAGCTGACGGCTGACGGCTGACGGCTGACGGCTTAAAACTTACAGCTCCTAAAAACAAAAAGCCCCAGCTAATGCCGGGGCTTTTTATAAAACAGACTTAATTAAAAATTAAGCTTGTTTTGGACTAGAAATAACGTCTACTAATGTCCAAGACTTAGTCTTAGAGATTGGTGCGCATTCACGGATAGTAACTACGTCACCCGCTTTTGCTGTGTTATTTTCGTCATGTACGTGTAATTTAGTCGTACGTTTGATGAATTTCCCATAGATTGGGTGCTTCACGTAACGTGCGATAGCGATAGTGAAAGATTTTTCCATCTTGTCGCTAATTACAGTGCCTTGAAGAGTACGGATTTTATCGCTCATTATTGACCTGCCTTCTGGTTAATAATTGTTTTTACACGCGCGATATCGCGACGTACTGTTCTTAGCGTGTGAGTTTGAGCTAACTGACCAGTGCTTGCTTGCATGCGCAGGTTAAACTGCTCACGAAGAAGTCCTAGAAGTTCAGCATTAAGCTCTTCTACGCTTTTGTCTTTTAGTTCGCTTGCTTTCATCACATTACCGTCCGAGTTACGAAAGTTGTTTTGAATGGCAGTTTACGAGCAGCAAGGTCGAATGCTTCACGAGCAAGCTCTTCAGAAACACCTTCCATTTCGTAAAGTACTTTACCAGGCTGAATTTCAGCAACCCAATATTCAACAGAACCTTTACCTTTACCCATACGAACTTCAAGCGGTTTGTTCGTGATTGGCTTGTCTGGGAACACACGGATCCAGATTTTACCTTGACGTTTCACGTGACGCGTCATGGCACGACGAGCTGCTTCGATTTGACGAGCAGTCATGCGGCCACGGCCAGTAGCTTTCAAACCGAAAGTACCGAAGCTTACTTTGTTACCGTTTTGCGCTAAACCGCGGTTGCGGCCTTTGTGCATTTTACGGAATTTTGTACGTTTTGGCTGTAACATTACTCGCTACCTCTACTTAGCACTTTTTTTGGCTTTCTTTGGTGCGCGTTTAGCTGGCTTCTCTTGCTCTTGTACTAGTGGTAAACCACCAATAACTTCGCCTTTGAAGATCCAAACTTTAACACCAATGATACCATAAGTGGTTAAGGCTTCAGAAGTTGCGTAGTCGATATCAGCACGAAGAGTATGTAGAGGTACACGACCTTCACGATACCATTCTGAACGTGCGATTTCTGCGCCGCCAAGACGACCGCTAACTTCAACTTTGATCCCTTTAGAACCGATGCGCATTGCATTTTGTACCGAACGCTTCATAGCGCGACGGAACATAACACGACGCTCTAGTTGAGAGGCAATGCCGTCTGCTACTAGTTGTGCATCAAGTTCTGGTTTACGTACTTCAGAAATATTGATCTGAGCAGGTACACCAGCAATCTTAGTTACCGCTTGACGTAATTTTTCTACGTCTTCGCCTTTTTTACCGATAACAACACCCGGACGAGCCGTGTGGATTGTTACGCGGATTGATTTTGCTGGACGCTCAATAACGATTTTAGACACAGAAGCCGCTTTTAATTCCTTAGTAAGGAATGTACGTACTTTGTGATCGCCAAAAAGCTGTGCAGAGAAATCTTTTGAATTCGCGTACCAGGTAGAAACCCAAGGTTTAGAGATACCTAGGCGAATACCAGTAGGATGAACTTTTTGTCCCATTACTTATACTCCTAGCTATCTGAAACCACAACAGTGATGTGGCTTGTACGCTTAAGGATGCGGTCAGCGCGTCCTTTAGCACGTGGCATAATACGTTTCATTGTAGGACCATCGTCCACAAAGATCGTAGTTACACGAAGCTCATCAATGTCAGCACCTTCGTTATGCTCTGCGTTAGCAATAGCAGACTCAAGTACTTTCTTAACTAATACAGCCGCTTTTTTAGGGCTGTACGCCAGGATTTCTAGTGCGCGATCGACAGGTAACCCGCGGATCTGATCTGCAACTAGACGTGCTTTTTGCGCCGAACCAGAGGCGAATTTATGTTTAGCTAATGCTTGCATTTATCATTCCCCTCTTAACGTTTCTTCGCTTTCTTATCCGCAGCGTGGCCACGGTAAGTGCGAGTTGGTGCAAATTCACCTAGTTTGTGACCGATCATTTCGTCAGAAACGAAAACTGGTACATGCTGGCGACCATTATGGACAGCAATGGTCAATCCGATCATGTTAGGTATGATCATTGAACGACGGCTCCAAGTTTTAATTGGCTTCTTGTCACCGCTTTCCAAAGCTTTCTCTACCTTCTTCAGCAAGTGTAGGTCTATAAAAGGACCCTTCTTGAGAGAGCGTGGCATGGCTATTCCTCAATATTACTTAGTACGACGACGTACTATAAATTTATCCGTACGCTTGTTCTTACGCGTCTTAGCACCTTTAGTCGGTTTACCCCATGGAGACACAGGATGACGACCACCAGATGTACGACCTTCACCACCACCGTGTGGGTGATCTACCGGGTTCATGGCAACACCACGAACTGTCGGACGAATACCACGCCAGCGGTTTGCACCTGCTTTACCAAGTGAACGAAGCATATGCTCAGCATTGCCTACTTCACCTAGCGTAGCACGACAATCAGATTCAACTTTACGAACTTCGCCTGAACGAAGACGTAATGTTACATATTGACCATCACGTGCAAGGATTTGAACGTATGCACCAGCAGAACGTGCGATTTGAGCACCTTTACCTGGTTTTAATTCTACGTTGTGAACAGTCGAACCTACCGGCATATTACGCATAGGTAATGCATTACCAGGCTTGATTGGTGCATCAACACCAGACTGGATTGCATCGCCAGCTTTTAAGCCTTTTGGTGCGATAATGTAACGACGCTCACCGTCTGCATATAATACAAGAGCGATGTTTGCGCTACGATTTGGATCATATTCTAAACGCTCAACAACAGCTGGAATGCCATCTTTAGTACGTTTAAAATCGATTACACGGTAATGCTGCTTATGACCACCACCGATATGACGAACCGTAATACGACCATTGTTATTACGACCACCTGATTTAGAGTTTTTCTCTAAAAGTGGAGCGTAAGGTTTACCCTTATGTAAATCTGGGTTAACCACTTTAACTAGGTGACGACGACCCGCAGAAGTTGGTTTACACTTTTGAAGTGCCATAATTCTAACTCCCCTTATTACTCGGCGCCGCCGACAAAGTCTAGCTCGCTACCTTCTTTAAGAGTAACGTAAGCTTTCTTCCAGTCGCTACGACGACCGAAACGCATGCCAGTACGTTTTGTTTTACCCTTAACGTTTAGTGTGCGAACACCAGTTACTTCCACTTCAAAAAGCTTCTCAACAGCTGATTTGATCTCAGCTTTAGTTGCATCATTTGTTACTTTGAAAACGATTGTGTTGTTTTCTTCAGCAGCAATAGTGCTTTTCTCAGAGATATGTGGAGCAAGGATCACTTTTAAAAGACGTTCTTCACGGATCATGCTAGCGTCTCCTCAAGTTGCTTAACAGCAGCAGCTGTAATAAGTACCTTATCGAAAGCGATTAAGCTTACAGGATCGATACCAGCTACATCACGCGTGTCAACCTTGTACAGGTTACGTGCCGATAAGAATAGATTCTCATCTACTTCTTCAGTCACGATAAGAACATCTTTAAGCTCAAGTTCTTTAAGCTTAGCAACTAGTTCTTTAGTCTTTGGTGCTTCTAAACCAAAGCTTTCAACAACGATTAAACGCTCTTGACGAACTAATTCAGATAAGATGCTTTTGATCGCACCGCGGTACATTTTACGGTTTACTTTTTGGCTGTGGTCTTGTGGTTTAGCTGCGAAGCTAACGCCACCTGAACGCCAAATTGGGCTACGGATTGTACCAGCACGTGCACGGCCAGTACCTTTTTGAGCCCATGGTTTTTTACCACCACCGCTTACTTCAGAACGTGTCTTCTGAGCACGAGTACCTTGACGAGCACCTGCTGCGTATGCAACAACTACTTGATGTACTAATGCTTCGTTAAACTCACGTCCAAAAGTAGCTTCAGAAACTTCAAGAGCGCCAGAAGCGTCTTTAATTGCTAATTCCATCACTAAATCTCCAGGACTTATGCTTTAACAGCAGGTTTAACGATAACGTCACCGCCGATAGCGCCAGGTACTGCACCTTTAACTAAAAGCAAGTTACGCTCAGCGTCAACGCGTACTAGTTCTAAGTTTTGAGTCGTTACACGCTCAGCACCCATATGACCGGCCATTTTCTTACCTTTAAACACCTTACCAGGTGATTGGTTTTGACCGATTGAACCAGGAGCACGGTGAGATAGAGAGTTACCGTGAGTCGCGTCTTGCATGCTGAAATTCCAGCGCTTAACACCACCTTGGAAACCTTTACCTTTAGAAGTACCGGTTACGTCAACTTTGTTGATTTCGTTGAATAATTCAACAGTAAGCTCAGCGCCTACTTCAAAATCGCCTTCACCACCATTTAGGCGGAATTCCCACAGACCGCGACCCGCTTCAACACCTGCTTTAGCGAAGTGACCCGCTGAAGCTTTGTTTACACGACTTGCTTTTTTAGTGCCTGCGGTTACTTGAAGCGCGTTATAACCGTCTGTTGCGTCAGATTTGATCTGAGCAATGCGGTTAGGAGTCGCTTCAATAACTGTCACAGGGATAGATACACCATCTTCAGTGAAGATACGTGTCATACCCACTTTACGACCGACTAGACCTAATGCCATTTTCCTAAAACCTCTCTAATCTTTCGATTAACCCAGGCTGATTTGAACATCAACACCAGCAGCAAGATCTAAACGCATAAGAGCGTCAACAGTCTTGTCAGTTGGTTCTACGATGTCGATCAGACGTTTATGGGTGCGGATCTCATACTGATCACGCGCGTCTTTATTAACGTGCGGTGATGTAAGTACAGTAAAACGTTCAAAGCGTGTAGGTAGTGGAATTGGACCACGTACTTGTGCGCCAGTGCGTTTCGCAGTTTCCACGATTTCCGCCGTTGATTGGTCAATCAAACGGTGGTCAAAAGCTTTTAGGCGAATACGAATGCGTTGATTTGACATTCTTAAACCTCAATATAAAGAGCATTTAAAAGAGCATAAAAAAACGACCGAAACAATCTTAAAACCTTAAGATGCCGGTTGCTTAATTATATCTACGTTGAGTTCCAAATCGGAACTCCTGTTTATTAGCTTGAAATCCAAGCTTAATGTTCCTTTCAAACCCACAAGGGAATTTTGAAAGCCTGCGTATTATAGTGACATTGGTGATAAATGCAACAACTATTTTCAACGAGCCCAAGAATACTACTTGGTGTTACCAAAAATTGCATTTCTGTGTGTCGTCATTTCATGGAATTAACTATAGTTAATCACGTCCGAACTAGAATGGTAATGGTCAGTCCAGTTTTTACTTGTTATTATTCGCGCTAATTTTGCTTTTATTTCTAACCCTTAATCTTGGTGAGTTGATGCGTATTTTTAATTATTGTTTGAACTTTGTCTCTAAGGTGATGAATAGCTTGTTTGTGAAAAGCAAGGTATTGCCCGAAAACCCAATCGAACAATATGGCCTTAATCCGGCTTATCCAACCTTTTATATTGTTAAGCTCAATGCCCGCTCAGATTTAGCAGCTCTGGATAAGGTATGTAAAAAATTTGGCCTACCTTCCCCCATGCAATCACAACGCTTAGGCAGCCAAGAGCTGGATCGCTTTATTGGTTTACAAAACCCGCCTCCTTTGTTTGGCGATAAAGCAAAACCAACAGATGCGCTTCAGCAGGGCAAACAAATCATTGATCAGTTACTCGCCAGTGGCGAACAAAATGTACAAGTGCTGCCAGTAACCATTTTATGGGGCCGTAACCCAGGTAAAGAGAAGCCGGGATTAGGCACGTTGGTTTCACATTCATTGACTCCCAGCTGGTTTCGTAAATTTTTTGTTTTACTATTTTCTGGTCGTGACAATTTTGTACGTTTTAGCCAGCCATTAGATTTATCATTACTTGTGAATGAAAAAGCGGATGTTGATGAGCTTCCTCATAAACTACTGCGTGTTGCGCGGGTACATTTTCGTCGTCAAAAGCTTGCGGCGACAGGCCCTAAGATGCCTTCACGTGAGCAACTGTTTAATTCTCTACTCGCCTCACCAACAATCAAAAAAGCCATTCAAACAGAGGCAAAAGAGAAGAATATTAGCCATGATCAAGCAAGACAAAATGCACTAAAACTATTAGACGAAATTGCCGCCAATTACAGTGATGCCACGATTCGTGTTGCCGATCGTGTTTTAACGTGGCTGTGGAACAAACTGTATAACGGTATTGATATTAAATACACGGAGCAGTTACATGATCTAACCAACAAAGGTCATGAGATCATTTATATGCCATGTCATCGCTCACACATGGATTATTTATTGCTCACCTACTCGATTTACCACTTAGGCTTAGTACCGCCGCATATTGCTGCGGGTATAAACTTAAACTTTTTCCCTGCCGGTGGCATCTTCCGCCGCTCTGGAGCGTTTTTTATTCGCCGCTCATTCGCAGGCAATAAGCTCTATTCAGCCGTGTTTAAAGAGTATTTAAGCCAGCTATTTATTAAAGGTTACTCAGTCAAGTTTTACACTGAAGGCGGGCGTAGCCGCACTGGGCGCTTATTACCTCCAAAAACCGGCATGTTAGCAATGACCTTACAAGCCATGTTACGCGGAATTGATCGCCCTATTTCAATTGTGCCTGTGTATATTGGCTACGAGCACGTGATGGAAATAAACACTTACTTAAAAGAATTAGCGGGCGATGATAAGAAAGGCGAGTCAATTTTTGGTATTTTTAAAGCCATTAAAAATTTAAAAAACTACGGCCGTGGTTATTTAAACTTTGGCGACCCAATCTCAGTTAATCAATATCTCAATGAACACCAACCTAATTGGCGTGAATCAATTCACCCAACCGATGTACAGAAACCGCAATGGCTGGGCTCGCAAGTCGCCACTTTAGCCGACAAGGTGATGGTCAATATTAACAGTGCCGCTGCACTTAACTCAGTTAATTTATTAGCAATGATTTTATTAGTTAACGACAAGCAAGCATTGAGTAAGCCTAAACTGTTAGCGCAGCTAGACTTTTATTTGCATCTACAGCGCAGCGCCAGTTATAGCGAAAAAATCACCACCCCTGATGAAAATGCTGAGCAACTACTCACACATGCACTGAAATTAAATAAGTTTGATGTGATAAGTGACGAGTTTGGGGAGATTATCGCTATTAACGATAAAGAGAAAATCCTCTTTAACTATTATCGTAATAATATTTTACATGCCTTTGCAGTGCCTAGCTTACTGGCCTTACATATATTTAAAAGCCATAAAACAAGCATCACACAATGCCAAGAGTTGGTTAGTAGTTTTTACCCGTTATTTGCCAAAGAGTGGTTTTTACATGAGTTAGACGAAAACTACATTACCCGTATTTTAGCCAGCTTTGTTGATCAGGACTTAATTGAAATCGACGGCGATGCTATAAAAATCACCAATAGCAATGATTGCTTAGCCAAGTTGGAAATACTCGGCCGCGCACTCAGCCTAACCTTACAGCGTTATGCCATTGTGATTGGCTTTATTCAAACAAGTAAAGGGATTGACCGTGCTGAACTTGAGCGTGAAAGCCAAGTATTAGCTGAGCGTTTAGGAACATTACACGGCATCAAAACCCCAGAGTTTTTCGATAAAAAAGTATTGGTTAGTTTTATCAATAATCTGCGTGAACAGCATTTGATTAGTGAAACCGATAATGGCTTACAAGGCAGTACCGACCTGTGCGAAGTCTATATGCATCTAAAAGCTTTACTGCCAGCACGAGTCTGGCAGTCGATTAGTGATATTGTACTCAGCCAAGCACAGTCGTCAGTGTGTAATTAACGCTGACGCATCACTCCCTCTTGGATCGTCGAGGCAATTAAGTTGCCTTGGCGGTCAAAAAACTGGCCGCGCACCAAACCTCGTCCCGAACTCGCGCTCGGGCTATCAATACTATATAAGATCCAGTCATCTAGACGAAACGGGCGGTGAAACCACATCGCATGATCAATGGTCGCCACTTGCATATTAGGTTGCATAAACGACACACCATGCGGCTGTAATGCAGTCGGTAAAAACTCAAAATCAGACGCATAGGCTAATAAGTAATTATGAATTCGCTGATCATCCGGCATGTCACCATTGGCTTTAAACCAAATATGTTTAACTGGTTCAATTACCTCAGGTTTAAACGGGTTATGAAACGTAACCGGGCGCATTTCAATCGGCACTTCACGAATAAACTTATTACGGATCACCTCAGGAATATGCTCAGCATTGGCTTGGTAAAACTCAAGCGATGATTTTAATTCTTCCGGAGCAGGTACATCCGGCATGGTTGCTTGATGCGACAACCCCTCTTCAAGTCCTTGGAATGACGCCGTCATATAAAAAATAGGCTTACCGTACTGAATTGCTTTAACACGACGCGTGCTGAAGCTCTTGCCATCACGAATCGTTTCAACATCATAAACAATCGGTTTTGCGGCATCCCCAGGGCGTAAAAAATATGAATGTAATGAGTGTACAATGCGCCCTTCTGGCAAAGTTTCTTTGGCGGCAGAGAGGGCTTGTCCCATCACTTGGCCACCAAAAACCGCACGAAATCCCAAATCTTGGCTTTGGCCTCGATACAAGCCTTGCTCAATTTCTTCTAATGTTAATAACGACAGTAAATCATCTAAAACTTGGCTCATTTTATTACTCTTCAATCCCAGATAAGTTAATAATACTATACACTAGAGGGAAGTAAATCTTTGCTAGGAAACCCGCTATGGCATATTGGCTATTTAAGACAGAACCTGACGCTTTTTCAATCGACGATTTAAAGCACGCAGCAAATCAAACCACTATTTGGGAAGGCGTACGTAACTATCAAGCACGCAACTTTATGCGTGACGAAGTGAAAGAAGGTGACTTGGTGATGATTTATCACTCCAGCTGCAAACAAGTGGGTGTAGCTGGTATTGCAACCGTGACACGTGATGCTTATCCCGATCCTAGCCAGTTTGATTTAAAAAGTGACTATTATGATGCAAAAGCGACAGCCGAAAAACCGCGTTGGTTTGTGGTTGACGTAACATACAAACAACACCTTAATAAATTAGTCAGTCTAAAAGCGATTAAGGAAAATAATGCTATTACTGAGATCGCATTGAAAAAAGGGGGGCGGCTCTCGATTATGCCTGTGAGCCAGTCCGATTGGAGTGAAATTATCAGCATGGCTAACTAAACTATTGAATCATTACTCATGCTTTTGCTTACTAGTGCCAACTCATTCCAAAAAATCGCATTTTTATTATTTAAGCAAATTTGCTAAGATCGGCGCCTTAATGTGGTTGGAGGAAGAATGAAGTTACTGTATTGGTTAGATGAGTGGTTAACGCTTTCTCACGATGAACAACAAACCAGATTACCAATGTCTGGGGGCGACCTACTTGGCGATGTATTTGTTAAATACCACTTTATTGATATTAATAAGCCTTTATTATTCACTTTCTCCCCTGCGGGTACTAATTACCAAGAGCACGATCTTAATGATGAATTTAGCCCTTGGGGATTTCAGCTAGCGCAAAAACAACAGGTTAACGTAATTGCATTTCAGCACTTAGGAATAAGCAATTGGTTTAGACACCGTAATTTACTGTTTTTTCTCGAACAACTAGCTCCTTTGATCACACCATTTAACGAGCGGTTAGGCTATGGTTTAAGTCGAGGTGGCTTTGCAGTAGGTGCCTTCGCTAATTTGCTAAAGCTAGATAAGGTACTATTATTTCATCCTGTTAGTACAAAAAATAAAGCGCTTGCTCCTTGGGATGACCGCTCAAGTACCGATATTGCGCAACAATTCGACTGGGAGCAAGATTACCACGATCTCGATTTAGGTAACGCTAAAGGCCATATCATTTATGATCCCACCAATCGTATTGACCGCATGCACGCTAAGCGTTATTCGCAGCTGACTCATTTACGCGTATTTGGTATGGGTCATGGTACTCATGCAACTTACCTGAGTAAATTTGGTTTTTACAAACAAGTCGCCGTTGATTTTATTCGTGATCAACAGATCGACATTGCTCAATTTAGATTACAAACCAAAACCCTACGCTTTAAAGAGGATTATTATAAACGACTCAATAGAGCCAATAAGAGCTCTCCACATCGCCTAGATTTACTTAGTAAAGCACACAATATACTCATTGATGAAAAGCACGCTCACGTACAAGAACATCAAGCAAATATTGATATTCAACCCTTGATTGATGTGGCACTTAAACACCAAGAGCAACATCCAAAAGATGCGATACAGCTACTTGAAGTTGCTCAGCAACTTGCCCCTGATGATCCGTTAGTAGAACATAAACTAAAGCAATTAAAGTAAAGCTAGCAGTACAAAATAAAAAGCCGATTTTGTTATAGTAATCGGCTTTAAATTTATCTATACCAATCGTGTTAAGTTACTGACCATTTATAGCGCAGTTAACGCTTTATTTAGCTCGCTAGAATGGTTAAATATTTAAGTCGATTGGTATTAACCTTTCACTTTTTTCTTAGTATGTTTATTTTTATGGCCATGCTTAGGCACGATAGCAAAATACATTAGCAGCGCGAGCCACGAAAAGAAAATAATACCGATTAACCAACCATTTTTTTCATGGCCTTTAGTGCGCTTACTATTGAGCACAATCACTACAGGTAAAATATAAGCACTCAAAATTAAAATTAAAAACGCAATTTCACTCATTACTTAGCTAATCTCCGCCAATCAACCTCATTGCTCAATACGCGATCGACAGCGATATAATGTAAAATATCACCACTGTTAACAGGGTAATTAAGCGGCGGGTTTAAATCCATATTTTGAGCACTGAGGTTATGTGCAACGCCAAGTAAAATAGCGTCGTGGTCGTGTTTAAAGTGGTGAAATAATTTACCAAACTCCATTTCTGCCAAATCAGCGGGGATCACTAAGCTAAACTGAGTATCGCCATGTAGGGTTGAAAGCAACTCCTCTTGCACCCGACTTGAACCAGGATCTTGCATTGAGCGCACCAATATCTCTGCTGATTTGGCGCTTGAGCATTCTACATTACGGCAATGTTCGAGCAGCATTTCGACTTTGCTTTCATCGTTAAAGTGAGCACTAATATGGCACTCATCTTTAACTAACTTGCTGATCCGCAGCGCAGTGGTAAATGTTTGATCATCATCTTGACCATCAATAATAATTTTATCTGCTTGCTTTATAGCCACACGTTCAAGTTGTTCACAGTCGGTAAAACTTGATAAACGCACAAAATCAACATGCGCGTTAGTTAAAAATGGGTGCTCCATTTGCTCTGTTACTGCCAACAAAATACGCCTATCAGTACGCTTTTGATCAGCCAAAATATAATCAATCATTTTCTTGGTACGAGTTTGATGCCAGCCAAAAATAATAATGTGATTGTTGAAATGCGAAAAACTTTTATCACCAGTCATAGCGCGCCTAATTAAATAAGTAACTGTTTGCCCTGTTTTACCTAACAGAACACCAAATAAAGCTAAACCAAATGGGATTTGCAGTATGGCTACTATCCACCGCCCTAAATCGGTACTAGCACTAAAGTCACCGTAGCCTACCGTTGAGGTAGTTACTATATAGTAGTAAACGAAGGTACTAACGGGGCTTAATGCGGTTTCACCAGCCAAACCTAAAAGTAACCAAATCAAAAGCATGTGTAGCAATGTTGCAATTGCAACGGCCTGCCAGCTGACCTGATCAATATGGCTTCTGACCAGTAAAAATAATCGTTTAAATATAAAAGGCATACCACCACTTAATTGTTCCAACTTATCTACTCGCTAAGTTACTGCAATGCGATATTGATGACAATGTTTAGAGATTATTTTCTAGGCTGCTTTTTTAATGCAGAACAGTGTAAGCTATACTGAAATCATTAATTAGATAGTCGGGTGTGTTATGTCAGGTGTATTAGCTACTGTTGATCAACGAACTCAACTCGTTGGCGAAAATCGCTTAGAGTTATTGCTATTTTATTTGCACAGCCGACACCTATTTGCCCTTAACGTATTTAAGGTAAAAGAGGTCGTTAAACTACCTCACTTAAATATTATTCCTCACGCCCACCCAAAAATATCAGGCGTTGCTAACATTCGTGGCGAATCAATTCCGGTGATTGATTTACGTCAGGCGATTTGTATGCCAGCGGCACGCCACATCGAAGACAGTAATTTAGTGATCACTGAATATAACCGCACGGTACAAGGTTTTCTAATCGGTAAAGTGGATCAAATCATTAATATGACTTGGTCTGATATTATGCCCCCGCCAACTTCTGTCGGTAAAAACCATTACCTTACAGCACTGACCAAAATTCAGCGTGAAGGCCAAGAACAATTGGTCGAAATTATAGATGTAGAAAAAGTACTGGCTGAAATTATTGAATACGAAGTACAAATATCTGATGAAATATTGGATAAAAGTATTGTCAGTGAGTTTGTTGGACGAAAAATTCTCCACGCCGATGACTCACCTACAGCACGCAAACAAGTCAGTGATACACTGACTCAGCTAGGTATTGAGATCATCCCTGCCAGCAATGGCCTTGAAGCCCTGAATATGTTAAAAGCGTGGGCTGATAAAGGTATGGATGTAGAAAAAGAATTACTTATGGTGATCACCGATGCTGAAATGCCCGCAATGGATGGTTACCGTCTTACGTATGAGATCCGCAACGATAATCGCTTAAAGAACCTACATGTGGTGCTTAACACTTCCCTCAGCGGTAGCTTTAACCAAGCCATGGTCGAAAAGGTGGGCTGTAATGCGTTTTTATCTAAATTCCAGCCAGACTTGCTGGTTGAAGAAGTACAAGCACGTTTAAAAACAGTACTCGAGCAACAAAAATAGCGCGCTCATTTGCCAATTACCTGCTTGCGTCATTAATTGGCATGACACACATAATAAAAAATACATCACTTTTATTTTTAAGGACGACTCACTTAATTTAAATAGCGTAATTGCATTGCTTTTATTTTCTGCGACTTTACTGCATCAAACACCGTACAATTTACTTAATAGCTTGCAGCAAGCAGTCTCCAGCGGTGCTGGGAGATTATTATCCAGTTCCCGTTTTATGCCGGGATCATGGCGATTATGGTTGATACCGGCTTAGCACAACAAAAATAAACATAAAACTCATAAAGTTATTTACATAGATGACATCTATAGAAGTCAGCAAAGGCTAACTCGATAAAATTTTCATCGGTAAGCTTAAAATTGCATTTTCAGAGTCGGCAAAATGCATCATCACCGCGACGTGCCCTGCAACCACGAGTGCATACATTACCGCTGAAAAGCCTTGGCCGTATTTGTCCAGTGGTAACAAATGCGAATAATGACGGCCGCGCCATTCAAAGGCAATTTCCAATGCGCCAATAAATAAGAAAAACACTAATAGCATTAAACCAAAGGTGTAGCTAAGCCATAAACCAAATAATACACCTAAGATACATATGCTTAATCCAATCCAAGAGCGCATTGAAAAGCTGATGCTCTTTAGGACATGACCACCGTCGAGCGGTAAGATGGGCAATAAGTTAAATAAGTTAAGTAATGCGCTGAGCACCGCAACGCCTGCGAAGATTTCCATCTCGGTGGCGTAATAAAGCACAACTCCCAGTACAGAGGTGATCAAACCAAACGCGGGCCCCATTAAAGATATCACTACATCTTGCCAGCGAGTGGTAATTTTATCGTCGCTCACCGCAAGGCCGCCAACGAACGGGATCAAATAAATGCCTTTGGTTTTAATACCAAAATATTGCATCGCTCTAACATGGCCATATTCGTGGATCACTAAACAGGCAATCAGCATCAAGGCGAATTCAAAGGTGAACAACCACGCATAACCGGCCACAGAGGCACCAGCCAACGCCACTTTAACTACTTTGGCACTTTTAAAAATCTTAAAACCTAAAGCAAATAATCCGAGTAACCCTTGCTTTGGTTTGGTTTTTTCAATTGGCGGTAAGGTGAGTTGTTGCACAAACTGATGATTAATATAAAGCGATAGTTTTTGTTCAACAACAGCGCTGGTGTCTAGGCCAATCACTTGATCGTCTAGCTTAAATTCAAAATAGTTTTCTCTGGGGTTATCAAAGCCAATCGCTTGTTGTTGCTGAAAAATTTTTATTATTTGTCGCCCAGCAAGCACTAAACTAAATTGTTGATCGGCGAGGGTCAGCTGTATTTGCATGATATTACTTTAAACCTTAAAAATTATACCGTTAGTATACCTATTTTTTTAACGAGATTATGGAATAAATTTTCAGTTATAAAGCTGACATTTTACGGTTTACCTACTACTTTTAAGCTACCAATATGTTTTATTTCAGGGAATAGAAATGACAAAAACAGCACGTAGCATTCTCGTTGTTGATGATTCAAAAGCGATTTTGGTCGTTATGCAAGCTATTTTAAATGAGCTTGATGTACCTCATGTGACCACCTGCTTAGACGCGCAAGATGCGCTCAATAAGGTAAATGAACAACCACTCTTTTTTGATGCCATCTTTACTGATCTTAATATGCCAGATATGGATGGTATGGAACTTATTCGCCATCTTGGAGAAATCCAATTTCCTGGCGCCGTTGTTATTATTTCAGAAATGAATTCGAAGATAATTGATTTAGCCGCTGACTTAGCACGTAAAAACAACGTGCACTTAATTGGCAATATTGCCAAACCAGTACAGCTTAACCAAGTTTATACTTTGCTGAAGAAATTAGAATACTTAACCTGTCACACTGAAAAAACCAACGAACCGATTTCTGAAGCGCAACTATTACATGCAATCAGCCATAATGAAATCACCCCGTTTTATCAACCAAAAGTAAACCGTGCTAATAATAAGGTTGATAGCGTTGAAGTATTAGCTCGAATTGTGACAGCCGAACAGGGTGCACTTGTTTTACCCGAGCGATTTATTTGTGTTGCTGAAGATTTAGATTTGATTAACCTGATCACCTTTCAATTATTTGAAAAAGCCACAGGGGATTTTTCAGAAATAAAGGCTCGTTTAGGCTATAAACTTAAGCTCGCTTTTAACTTATCGCCATACCAATTAGAAGATTTAAGCTGCCCTGATAAATTGGCACTCATTTTACAACTCAATCAACTGACCCCAAGCGAAATTATTCTAGAGATCACCGAACAACATGCGTTATCCAGTTCTGCACAATTAGAAACATTAAACCGCTTACGAATGCGCGGTTTTGGTATTTCGCTAGATGATTTTGGCACCGGCTTTACCAATATACAGCAGCTAAAAACGTTGCCATTTACTGAAGTGAAAATAGACCGCACTTTGATAAGTAATATTGAAAGCGATCTATTTTCGCAAGTGATAGTTGGTAGTTTAGTAAATATTGCCATTCAAGATGACTTAAAGATTGTAGCCGAAGGCATTGAGCGTGTTGAAGAATTAGAATACTTAGATCGCTTTAAAGAGCATATCGTCATGCAGGGGTTTTTGATCAGTCGTCCAAAGGGAAAAACTGAATTTATTCGCTGGGCGCAGTCATGGCTACACATGGTTTCATTAAATAGTAATAGCCGACGTTAGCGCTGATTTTTAGACGCGTTTTTTTCGGCACTAAACAATGTATTACTATTTGCTAAGCGTTGTCGCCAACGTTGTTTTGCAACGGCTTGCATATTAGCTGATTGATCATGCTCATCAACAATTTCAAAGCCCATTAATGCTTCAATCATATCCTCAAGAGTAACAATCCCCTGTACATCGCCATATTCATCTATCACTAAACATATGTGCGTGCGTTCAGCTAACAAAGTATGCAATAGCGTAGGTACATATAAGGTCTCTGGCACAGTGTAAATAGGCTTTATTAATTTACTGATCTTATAATCTTTACCGAGTCGGTGAAACGCCAGCATAATATCGTTTTTATGCACAAAGCCAATAATATCATCGCCGTTTTTATCGTACACCAAGACTCGAGAAAATGCTGCCGAACCATGCTCTGCTAAATATTGATCAACCGTTAGGTCTTTGTGTACTTTGAATAATACTGTGCGCGGGGTAAGTAAAGAATCTAATTTAGCATGACGAAAATGCAATAAGCTGCGGATGATTTCAGACTCTTCCTGATGCAGCGCTCCTGATTGCGATCCCATATCAGCCATAGCTTCAATTTCTTGACGAATATAATAAGCCTCGCTGTGGTTGCGACCCAAAACACTCGTGAGTTTTTCAGCAAACCAAACAAAGGGTTTAAGCGCTATAACCAAATAGCGTAATGCTTTAGTTACTATAGGCGCCAGTGCCCGCCAATGCTTTGCCCCTAGCGTTTTAGGGATAATTTCCGATAATACCAGTACCAGCAAGGTCATGATGGCTGAGGCAATTCCCACAGCTGCATCTGAAAATACCACCGCAGCTTGTGCACCTACACCGGCCGCCCCGGCAGTATGGGCAATGGTATTTAAAGTTAAAATAGCCGCTAATGGTTGATCAATATTCGTTTTTAAGTGCTCAAACTGCTTTGCTAGTTTAGGCTTATTCTTACGCAGTAGCGCCACATAACTTGGCGTAATACTCAACAGCACAGCTTCCATAATAGAGCATAAAAAAGAAATAGTGATCGCTACGACCATGTAAACGATTAGTAATGTCACTGTGACCTCTTAGCCATTTTATTGTCGACGGTTTACACCTTACCAACTGTCATCGATAACCTCAAACCTTAGCTAAAAACAAAAACCACGGCATCTATCGCAGAGCACTTTTTGGCATAACTGAGCCATGCTATATTCTCTAAAATTCCCTACATTAGGCTCAACCATGAATTATAACTCAACATGGCGCGGTAAAGCCCCTCGCCTAACCACCGCACTGGCAATATTAACTTTAAGCACTGCGGCATTTGCTGCACCCATAAATAAAACCGATATTAAGTTTATAGGCCCAATTGCCGCTGATATGCAGCTAAAGCCATACCAAACTGAGCACCAAGATGCGATTATTAACAGCCTTTTACCTAGCATTCAACAACCAACAACAAGCATCACGGTATTTGGCGAAAAATTAAAATGGCAAAACTTAGATAAAGTAAATGCGTTAACTCTAGGCGGCTTACAAGCACTAAAATTTTCTACGCATGCAGAGCGTTTTAACCAAGGCACGCTTACATTAAAAGGGATCGAAAAAGCCCAGCTGTTCATCAATGGTGAAAAGCAGACCGCTAAAAACGAAAAGTATGAGTTAGCTTTACCACAAGGCGATCACCAAATAGTGATTATTGCTGAGCAAGTTGCAAATTGGCACGATGTTGAGGTTGATTTCAGCCCAAACACTGACATTGATACATTAACCTTTAGCACTACAGAACAACATGGCTTATCTGCCAAACAATTGTTTGATGCCACCACAGTCAGCGCATTATCATTAGCACCCGATGCTAAACAGTACCTAATTACCAAGCGCCATTATCAAGACAGCACGGGTAATAAAGCAAACCTAGTCACAGAACTAAAAAATGACGACCAACAAACGATTTACCGTTTTGAATCAGGTCAGCCTAGCAACATTATTTGGAGTCCTGATAACAATTATTTAGTGTATTTATTAGATGGTAAATTAACCCAACTAAACCGTAAAACACTCTCCCTTAAAGTGATAGCCAACAACCTAGATGGCGCAAACAGTTTTGCTTATTACGATAACAACAGCTTAATCTTTAGCTGGTCAAAGTCTCCGACAGCAAATAACAGCCTAACCAAACATTACCAAGGTCTACAAGATCGTTGGTCATATGCTCGCACAACCTCACAAGCTTATTTATTAGATATCAACACCGGCCTGAGTAAAGCACTAAGCCAAGGGCCGCTTAGCCACAGCATTGAAGACTTTAATAGTCAACGCGGTACTGTGTTACTCAGTCGCGGTACTGCAGCAATGCAAGCTGCTACACACCCAACAACGGAGCTCATTGAGCTGAATATCGCCAACGCTAGTACCACAGAGCTTGGTCAGTTTGCGACCTTTAACCAAGCAAAATACACTGGCGATGACATTTATGTCACGGCAGGACCTGACTTTAAAGAGGGTTTAGGCAGAAACTTACCCGACAACATGCTTGCTAACAACTACGATGGCCAGCTGTATTTGTTAACTAATAATGGTCAAAAAGCAACGCCGTTAAGCCGTGAGTTTGATCCCGCCATTGGCCAACTTGAAGTGCTTGCAAATGGTGATGCCATCATGAAAGTAACTGAACAAGATAGCATCGCTTTGTATCTATACGATAAAAGCAAGCAGCGCTTTAGCAAGCTAAACACTGGATTTGATGTGGTTGAGCAATTTAGTTATTCAAGTAATCGTAGCCCTCAGGTATTAGTCAGTGGCTCGAATGCATCATCACCACAACAATTAAAACAGCTGAGTATTAGCAAAAACAAAGCGACCACTGTCTGGGATTCGCAACCACAAGCATATGCAAATACCGATATAGCTGACTTAGAGGAATTTAATTTTACCAATACAGCCGGTATTGAAATTAAAGGCCGCGTTTACTTACCAAGCAACCTTGATAAGAACAAACAATACCCAGCATTAGTATACTATTATGGCGGCACTTCACCTGTGACTCGCGGTTTTACTGGCCGCTATCCATTTAATTTATGGGCCGAACACGGCTATGTGGTTTATGTTGTACAACCCACGGGCGCAACAGGGTTTGGTCAGCAGTTTTCTGCTAAGCACGTTAATGCATGGGGGCAATATACTGCTGACGATATTATGCAAGGCACGCAAGCACTGCTAAAACAGTATCCATTCATCGATAAGCAACGCCTAGGTAATTTAGGCGCATCTTACGGTGGTTTTATGACCATGTTACTAGCGACTAAAACCGATATGTTTAGTGCCTCTATCGCACACGCAGGTATTTCTAATATCACCTCATATTGGGGGCAAGGTTGGTGGGGTTATTTATATTCAGGCGAAGCGTCTAAAAACAGCTACCCTTGGAATAACAGCACGCTATACAGCCAACACAGTCCTGTTTTCCATGCAGATAAAGTAACAACACCACTATTACTGTTGCATGGCGATGCTGACACTAATGTGCCCGTGGGAGAAAGTCATAATATGTATACTGCGCTGAAACTACTTGGCAAGGATGTTGAGCTAATTGAATATAAAGGAGCTGACCATCAAATTTTTGCTCGTGATCAGCGCTTTAATTGGTGGGATACAATGCTGGCATATTTTGATAAGCACTTAAAACAACAGCCACAGTGGTGGCAGTACTTATACCCTGAAAAATAATTCTCCACTCAACAACAGGTAAACGAGCTAAGTTTACCTGTTGATATTAATCAAACAATCGCCTAAATAGTGCATAAATACTAAAATCGCTCTTCTCACCTTTTGTAAATGAGTGATAACATAGAGGCATCATTAAAGGTAATTAAGATACTATGACTGTTCATGTTTTATTGGTTGAAGATGACGAGCTATTAGTTAAACGCATAGTCAATCATTTTACACAGACTGAATTTTCTATTGAGAACGATGCAACAGGCGCAGACGCCCTAGCGATTGTACAATCGCGCGCTAATAGTCATAACGCCATATCGCTAGCAATTATCGACATTGTATTACCTAAACGAGATGGCCTACATCTAGCAAAAGAACTCAATACTCTCACCGATATTGGTGTGATCATGCTTTCAAGCCGAGACTCTCAAGCAGACCGCATCGCGGGGCTTGCCCAAGGCGCTGATGATTATATTTGCAAGCCCGTTGATCTATTAGAATTAGAATTACGCATGCGAGCGCTTTATAAACGCTTAAAGGGCAACAATGATAATGATGAAAGCGAAGAGTTTATTGAATACGCAGACTTTAAACTGCATCCCGATAACCGTACTTTAGTCACCGCTAACGGCATTGAATCAAGACTCACAGAAGCCGAACATAAGGTGCTTATTTGCTTGATCAGTAACGCCGGTAAAGCCACCTCTCGTGAAAAAATATCAGAAGAAATTGGTCAACCTGACTGGAGTCCTAATGATCGTACCGTTGATGTACTAATTGGTCGCCTGCGCAAAAAACTTAATGATGAAAAAGACCAAAAACGTATTGTTACCGTGCGTGGCAAGGGCTATATGTTGTCGATTTAATACTGTGTGAGTTGGCTTATTAACCGCTCAAAGGCACGGTAATTAAGCGCTTCTTTAAGCTCTGCTAGTGTTATATTTTCTTGCCCTTTTAAATCACTTATCGTCCGCGCCACTTTAATCACCCGATGATAAGAGCGTGGCGAGAGCGACAACTTCTCACTGGCTTTGGCTAAAAACTGCAATTCAGCGGCTGCCAGTACACAATACACACTCATTTCTTTATTATTCAGTCGGGCATTCACTTTCCCCTGACGTGTTAATTGAATATTATAGGCTGCTTCTACTCGGGCACGCACTGCAGCGCTTGTTTCTTCAGCTTGTGTACTTTGCAGTTGCGTACTGTTTAACCTTGGTAGTTCTATTTGTAAATCAATGCGATCAATAAAGGGCCCTGATACCCGTGATAAATAACGCATAACTTGATCAGGTGTCGCGCGTTTATCATTATGGCAGCCAGTAGGGCTGGGGTTAAGTGCAGCAATAAGTTGAAACTGCGCAGGGAACTCCATTTGCCGCGCCGCTCTTGATATAGTTACCGTGCCGGTTTCCATTGGCTCACGAAGTGAATCTAGCACCTTACGCTCAAACTCTGGTAATTCATCAAGAAACAATACCCCATTGTGCGCCAAAGATATTTCACCCGGTTTTGGGTTCGAGGAGCCGCCCACTAACGCGACCGCAGAGCAAGTGTGATGGGGATTACGAAACGGCCGCTTACGCCAATTTGTTAAGTCAACACTTTGTCCTATGATTGAATACAAAGCAGCGGTAGCAAGTGCCTCATCATCGGACATGCCCGGCATAATGGTCGGCATACGCTGTGCAAGCATTGACTTCCCCGTGCCTGGCGGCCCTAAAAAAAGCAAGTTATGACCACCAGCAGCGGCAATTTCTAACACTCTTTTCGCGCCAGGTTGCCCTTTTACATCACTAAGATCAATTAAAAACTCCACACCGCTATGCTGTTGTTCAGGATAACGAATATTAAGAGGTAAAGGCTGCTGATTGAGCAAATCACTCCACACTTCTTGAATAGAAGAAATGGCTTTACGCTGCACACCATGAACCAAGCTTGCTAAGCTGTCATTTACCAAGGGTAAAAAACAACAACGCTCCTGCGCTTTGGCAGCCAAAACAGAAGGCAGTATCGCATTCACGCCACGTACTTCGCCATTAAGAGCAAGCTCGCCGTAAAATTCATAACGCTCAATATCAGTGCAAACAATTTGTCCTGACGCCACTAAAATACCAATAGCAATGGCTAAGTCAAAGCGGCCACCCTCTTTGGGCAAATCCGCGGGCGCTAAATTAACGGTGATACGTTGATCAGGAAAGCCAAACTTAGAGTTTTCAAGGGCGCTGCGAACCCGATCTTTGGCTTCTTTTACTGACGCTTCAGGCAGGCCAACAATATGAAATGCCGGTAAGCCATTCCCTAAGTGTACTTCTACGATTACTTCAGGTGCTTGAATGCCCACTTGGGCACGTGAAAAAATCCGAGCTAATGACATCCTTTGTCCCTGTAAAGTTATATTATTTACAGTCTAGTCAGGATATTTGAAAACATGTAGTGTTAGATGCCATTTCATTGCCGCCAAGCGTAACAATAAAGTCGTTAACATAGCTAATACCATGGCCATTTCTGTTGCTACGTTAAAGGTAATACCTTGGGTATAAACGATACCACCTGCAATACAAGTAATTGCATATAGCTCACCTTTTAATAGCATAGGAATATTGCCAGCAAGGACATCACGGGTAACGCCACCAAAGCAACCTGTGATAACCCCCATAATAATAGCCGTTGTTGCAGGCATACCTGCAAGCAGCGCTTTCTGCGCCCCCATAACAGAAAAGAAGGCTAAACCAAACGCATCTGCAACCTGTAAATGATACAGTGGAATTGACTTTTGTTTATTTATCAAACGTGTGGTAACAAATACAGAAACAAAAATAGCAATAAAATAGCTCTGATCGTGTAACCAAAATACTGGAACATCCAAAATTAAATCTCGGATTGTGCCACCACCTATCGCAGTAACCGTTGCCAATACAAAGACACCAAAACCGTCCATTTTTTTATCATAGGCAATGAGAGTACCTGACATTGCAAATACCGCGATGCCAATTAAATCAAACCAATGGTAAAGTTCTGTCATATTTGTAACTAAAAGTTGAGAATATTAACGTTGTATCATAAACCTCAACAACTTTTAAGAATTAGTCACTTTTTTCTATCAACTCAATAAATTGTACACTTCTAGACATAACGTTATCTGCCAGCGTAACATTTGAAAAAAACGACGCCTGTTCAATTGAGCGACTTGGGTCAGCCACCAGCTGATTGTAATCTTTTTCAAGTTCAATCCATAAGCTGCGCTGCTGTGCATTTAAAGAGGCTTTGCGTTGCTTAACTTTATCGGCTTCATTAAATGCTTCTTGTGCTTTGAAAAATGCATCTTCGGCAGCAGGTTGCTCCTCAGAGCTTGAAAATACACTATTACTTAGCTCAGTAAGATCTTGCTGCATTGAATCTACAGTCTCGCAACCACTGAGTAAGATGAAGGATAAGGTTAAAAATAAGAACTTCATTACATCACTCCTTATTTAAATAGCATCAGTTATAACGAGGTAATTAACACCAAGGTCATCGAACCCTGGTGTTAATTTATTTACTATTACTAAGGTTGTTTGATCATTTCTCCCATCACACTAATGTGTAATTCTGGGTCTTCTTGATCAGGGTGATTAGCTGGTGCTTCGAAGCCAAATGCTGATACCACAAAGCCATCTGCAATCATCGCTTCTGGCGAAATCAACACGCCATAGGCTGAATCACCTTCCAGTTCAAGTGGGCTATACAACTTAAGGTGCCCAAGCTCTAAAGACCATTCAACATTACGGATTTCGCCGTTAATTTCAAAGCGAGCTGTCTTGTCACTTTTCACTTCGATTAACAGCTCCACCGTGCCGCTGCCATCTTCAGTGATATAGCGTAAGATATGCTGGCCAAGAACATCCGCTTCAGTAAAGCTAATCGGCTCAATAATATTAGTGACTCGCTGCATCACACCGAAGTCATCGCCATCATGCCAAATCAGTTGATTTCCTTGAGCTTTGACAACAAAGTATGGGTCATAATATTCAGGTTCATCCAATTCATTGATATACGTTTCAACAGTAACACTTAAAACGTCAGGGTCACCGCTTGGATCGCCTTGCACTGTATAAGTCCCTACAGCAATGCCTTTTTCATACTCACTTGTATTTTCAAACTCAAAGAAGTAACCATCACTTTTTAGTACCGATAAGAAGAAATCATTGTTAGCAATAGAGCCTTCATAGTAGCCACCTACATGTGGTTGAGCGGGGTCATAAACACGCGTCATTTCATAACTGAACCGTTCATACCCCTCATCACCTTCAACACATTTACTACCACTATAACTGTCAGCACATTCATCCACAGTCAGCAGGAGCGTATCACCATCGCTTTGGGCACTCGCATAGATGACATTGCGAATATTATCTGTCCCTGGAGAGACAACATCACTGCTTAAGCCCCACGAACCATTGGTGTCTTCAATCACATTTACGGTTAATTGGCCTGTTGTTTCATCCCAGATAAAATCACCCACTTCATAACCAGAAAATGCATCGTCAACATTATCACCATCATTCGTTTGTATATGAACCCATTTACCATCTAAGAAAACAATGATTGCAGTTGGTTCATGCGCTAATTGCCACGCGCCATCCAGTGGATGAGCCGGTGTTGGGCGAACAGCAACTACTTGTTGTTGCGCTTTGGCAGCATCAAAATACCAACGTTGCTTATCTGACTCTGTACAGGTTGCTGTATTTTCATAAATACAAACAGTTAAGTAATCACGATCAAAGTCACTGATTTCAGCTTTCATCGTACCAAAGAGTATTTTTCCTGCCGCTAAGGTATAGCTATTTTCAGTAGTCATGCCTTGATACTGCTGAGTTAGCGTGTACTCATTTTTATCAAGCTCTTCGTTATACGTTGTCGCAATGGTAACTGATTCTACCGCTTGCTCTTTTGGCGTATAAAGTGTGATGTAATTAACATTGGTTGGGTAACCATTCTCATCAAATCCTGAATTATTCTCTAACCAATAAGGGGCAAATTTATTAACGCCATAATCAACTGATACCGAAAATTCACGAATATGTGACGAGTAATCTTCCACTCTCTCACTACCATCATAATTAAAGAAACGGTATTTACGGTAGCTGTAGTAATGGCCATTATGCTTCGCTAGTAGTTGCTGTGAAAACTCACTATAAACTGGACAGCTATTATCCGGACGATCACAGATAGGTTGGACACCCGAATCAGTAAAATAATTATTACGAATGAATTTACCTTCGCTATCGACTAACCAAGAGCGGTAGTCTTGGTCAAGATTAAAGTTCATTAAGCCATCTTCATACACATCATAATGAAGATCTGTTTGCGGCACGTTATAACCTTGGTAAATAGTCCATTTACCTAATAATTCTGAACGTTCAAATGTTAAAGAGTTATCTTTAATCATTAATCCGGAGGCAGTACGCGTTGCACTTTCATCTTTAGCATTCAACGATGCAACAAACTGATAGCCTGCAACAACATCTTTAACCAACCAAAATGCATAATTAAAACTAAGCTCTTCAGCTTCGCTGCTTACTTGTAGCTGATTACCAACAATAGTCCAAGTGATTGCAACTGGGGTTTTATCATTATCAACCAATGTACCTGTACCACCACTTTGCAAGTTCAGTGCAACGGCCTCACTAAAACCATCAAGCCGAGAAATACGATCTACATACCAAGTCCCAACCAGTTGCTGTTCATTTACTGATAAGGTTTTTTCTTTCGCGATTAAAGTTAGGTTACTAGTGTACTCGTTTGTATTTACCACCTCAGCAGATGACTCTGCTATTGTCAGGTATTGTTCATAGAACTCCACTGTGCGATTAGCTTCGTTCTCTAACAAAACGGTCATACTCATTGCAACTAGGTAGTTACACTGCTCTTGTTGAGTGCCACTGTCGTCTGAAACAAAGCTGCATGACTCTTTCACCGGCTCAGCGAGTGAAATTGCAATATCGCCATCTTGTTGCTGCCAAGTAAACGATGTATCGATATTATAGGTACTATAATAACCAGAGCCATCGCTATTAAAATTAACTTGTGAAGAACTATAGTTATAATACTTAGGCGTTAACATTACATACTGGCCGCTGATCCCACCAATACTATTATCTACTAGCTCACCATCTTCTTTTATTGCCTCTTTTATTGTCGCAATTAATGTCGGATCTTGGTTATTTACTGTATTAACAAAGTTTTCAATATCATCTGCATTGCTAATTAAATCAAATGTCGACTCCACTCCTTCCGGTAGCGCATATTCGTCATTATCAACAATTATTTTGATCAGTGCTGCTAATAGCAGTTTTTCATCAGCATCAACTGCTAATAATGCTTTATCGAGTGTTTGCTCATCAATTACTTCACCATTATCACGGCTAAGTAGTGCAAATTCGGCTGTACTAACATTGGTTATATTAACGCCGAAATTTTCATCTTTCGTCAGTTTTCCATCTTCTCCAGCTTGCGATAGTAAAGTGGCCACCGAGCGCAATTGTGAAATGAATTCAACTTCAGGATTAATCGCGTTATTACCCAACGCAACCAACTTCACTAACTTATCAGCATCAGAGTCATCAACTGTGATTTCAATGCTATATTTACCGCTTTGATCCGCATCGATTGTAAATTCTTCATCACCAACCATCACCACAATATTGGGGGAGTCAATCGGCCCATCCGTCACGATACCGGTAATAGTTACTGTTAAAACCTTACGCTTGATATTGATAGAGACTGTTGCCGTTGCTGTTGCTCCTTTGTCATCTGTGACCACCACTTCAAGGACTAACTGTTGGTCATCTTCAATATCTGGAGCAGTAAAACTCACTTGCTTCTCATTGGCTCCTGATAGCGTTACTTGCGGACCAGAAACATATTTCCAAGCATAGCTTGCGATACTACCATCACTGTCTGTGGCGGAAGCCGTAACTGTAATATCATTACCTTCAGTTACCTCTGTATCGCTCGTTATACTCACTGTGGGTTTATTGTTATCAACTGGCTGGGGGGTTGGAGCTGGTGAATCATCACTTCCACCACCTCCACATCCTGCAAGATGAAGAGAACTAACGAGTAGTGTCGCTGCTCCCAGCGCTTTAATTCTACTTTGTGAGTACATAGTATTTTCCTTTATTTAATCACCAAGCAAATGCGTGTAATCAATGTTTGATTGCCACGCTGGCATGTTTAGATCTGCGTTTTCATTTCAGCGATAGCAATAAGACATCACGAAAATACAAAGAGGAAAATAGTGGCGGTTAGCAATTATAAACATCCATGTACAACGGTCTTTCTAGGTGCTTAATTTGTTCATATGCCTTAATGAAATGAGCTAATTAAATAGCGTAGAATAATTTAATAAAATAAAGGTGCTCATATGCGACTAAAATGAGCGAGCTACCGACAAAACATTAACTATCAAGATCTTAAAATTAAATTAAGTAATAAAAAACACAATTACTCCTGTTTTGAGTGAGTGCTTTTCATTAATTAAGTGACCTGTTGTTGCAGGTAATGAATACTGCACAAAACAAGAAAGCTGATGGGCTATATAGATGGGTGTGACTATAGCTTGTACAAGAAAATGGCAAAGGCCGGGCCTACTCTCCAACCTCTGCCGAAGGAGAAATTTCATCTGCACGCAGTGTTTCAAGCTGTGCTAATGAATATCATAGAGCAGACTCAATAAAAATCCGCTCTCTATTACGACTAAAATGTTCTCTATAGCGACAAATCATTAAAATTCAATCAATTAGAACACTGAAATTCTTTTGCAGTCATATTGTATTTAGCTTTAAAAGTCTTTGAAAAGTGAGATCGGGAGGTAAAACCAACTTTTTCAATAACTAAGTTTATTTGCTGACCCGTGCGAATTAACTCCGCCGCTTTGGTTAGTCGATAATCACGGATGTATTCTGTGGGAGATACATTAACGAGCACTTTTAATTTTCGCTGCAATTGTCGTTCACTTAAAGCGAGCTGTTTTGCACACATAGGCACAGTTAACTCGGGACGATGGTAGTTTTCCGCTAAAAACGTATCAATATTAATTAACAGCTGGGAATCTTTTGGATCTATCATCGCGGTTGTCGCGTCTAGCTGCGAATGAGAACTGTGCGTTGTTCTTTGCTGATGATATTTGGCAACCCAATCAACCCAGTTATCAACTTTCACTAATAACTCAGCACGCTCAAATGGTTTCGTTATTACATCCATTGCATAATGGTTTAAACCTTTTAATTTACTATCGTGATCCCCTTTAGCTGTTAAAATAATTGCTGGGATATGACAGGTTACATGCGATCGGTGTAACTCTTGTAAAAGACTAAAACCATCCATTTCAGGCATCATTAAATCGGTAATAATTAGGTCAGGCACGTATTCAAGTAATAAATCCATCGCCACCTTACCATTTTCAGCAGTCAATACTTTGTATTTAATACTGAGTTCACTATGCAAGTAATGACGAAGATCATCGTTATCTTCAACCACCAATATGGTCGCCGTTTTATTACTGTTTGGGTTACTTGTAACTGGGGTAACATGCTGTAGCAACGCAGTTGTTCGCTTTGGTAATGGCGTAACTAAATCGAGCAATACCGTAAATTCAGTGCCTTTTAATAGCGTACTACTTAGTGTGATTTTGCCTTTATATTTATCAACAAGACGCTTTACTATTGATAAGCCTACGCCACTGCCTTCAATGTTTGAGTGACCGCTGGCACGATAGAACAAGTCATAAACTTTATCTCTTTCAACCTCTGCAATGCCGCGTCCGGTATCACGAACTGTAATTTTTACCTGCTGTGTTTGTCGTAAGACAATAAACTCGATCTCTCCTTGAGTTGTATATTTAAACGCATTACTTAATAGGTTACTAAAGATCGTAATCAAACCTTCGCGGCTGGCATTTACATACAGGCCATCGTCTATTTGGTAATCAAACTGCAATTGCTGCTCACCCAACACATTAAATTGAGCTGCAACTTCACGAGCGATTGCCGAAAGAGAAATATATTTGATCTCTTCAGCGCTACTTTCATCAAAACGTGTGAGGGTTAACAGCTTATCGACTAGGTTTTCCAACCGCTTCGCGTTTCGTAGTGCTAAATTTAGATTGTGTCTTTTTTTCTCATTACTTTCGTTAGCAAGCAGCGCTTGCAACGGCGCGACTAATAAGCTCAGTGGGGTCCTTAACTCATGTGAGGCATGAGTGAAAAAGCGTACTTTATTTTCTAATGTATCACTAAGTGCGCTTGCCTGCTGCTCGATAAGTGTTTTTTGCTGGGCTATTTCTTGAGTGCGCAGCGCCACAAACTCTTCCAATTCCGCTTTTTGATGCCTTAACCGACGCGTCCATAAAACAATACATAGCCAAATAGCAGCAATACCAACAAAAAAGTAGCCAATATAGAATACCCAAGAGCGCCACCAAGGGGTAAGTACATTAAAATTGATGAATACCGGAGCTAAGGCTTGCACACCCGTTTTAGAAAATGCTTCAACGATTAACTGATACTGCCCAGGAGGTAGGTTTGTGTAATCAATTTTTAAGTTGCTGCCCTGTGCGGTACGCCATTGCTGCTCGAAACCGGTTAAACGGTAACGATATTGGTTTTTGTCGGGTTCTAAGTAATGTAGGTAGTTAATCGTTAATGATACCCGCTGCACATCAGCAGCAATCTCTAACTGGCGGCTTTTCTCAATTTCATAATGCATCCCCAGCGCACTATCATACCTATTAACCAATACGTTATCGTCAAAACTTAGCGCTGTTAGCGCAAGCTTTGCGCTTCCCTGATTTTGCGTATGCTCCCCAGGCTGAAACACGGTCACCCCCTGTGTGCCACCAAAGAAAATCTGCCCAGTCTTACTTTTTAAATAAGCCCCCGCGTTAAATTCATTGCCCTGCAAACCATCTTTAGCTTGAAAATGAGTTATTTGATAGCTTTGACTGTCAATTTTAACTAAACCGTTATTTGTACTTAGCCACACATTATGCTGCTTGCCACTAAGTAAGCCGTAGACAACCTGATTAGGCAACCCTTGCTCAAGGCCTATATGAATAATTTTTTCAGAGTCTGCGCTAAGAATATTAATGCCATCTGAGGTCGCCAACCACATATCATTATTGTCACGCCGTAAAAATGCACGCACTGTGTTATGACTCAATCCCATGCCATTTTCTTGCTTGGTATAATTGGTTAGTTGGTTACTCATAAAATCATAGCGGTAAGCTCCTTTACCATCAGTGGCAAGCCATAATTGCTGATCGTTATCTTGGTAAATACTGGTAACCCGTGGAGCCGTTATTATTAGGTTTGAATCACCTTGCTTAACTGCATAACTGATAAATTGTTGGGTCGTGCTATCAAAGCGAAATAAACCACCTCCATTAGTTCCTACCCATACATCATTATGTTTATCTACTAACAAACAATAAATACTATTTTCAGTCAAACCATGCTCGCCAATGCCTGCTTTATAAGAGATCAGTTGGCCTTGTTTAGTGATCACATCGATACCATCAGCCCACGTACCAATCCATGTATTGCCCTGCTGATCTTGCGTAATAGCTTTAATGGCATTACTTGATAACGCCAAAGGTTGTGAATCTTTATCTAAATGTTTTATGCGATTAAATTGGCGATCCAGTATATCAATGCCACCTCCCCAGCTTCCGTACCAAATGCGTTGTTGCGGGTCTTCATACAAGGCCCATGCATCATTGCTGGTGAGTGGATTAGGCTTTTTCAATTTATTAAAATTAAGGGTGGTTGGATCAAGCTTACTAATGCCATTGGCTGTACCAAACCACATAATGCCAGTTTGGTCCTGAAACACGCTATACACCCTATTGTGTGCAAGACTATAACGATCAAATGGATCGTGCTCTAAACGGCTAAACTGTTTGCTTTGTCGATCATAGATACTGACTCCAGCACCACGAGTTGCCAACCAAACGCGTCCTTGCTGGTCAAATGCAATATCGCGTACTTGATCGCTTGATAGCGAGTTGGCATTGTTGGGATCATGTCGCCAATTTTGATAACTGTTTTTGACTAAATCGATTTCATACACGCCACCACCTTGCGTAGCCAACCAAATATGTGAATCACTACTTTGTTTAATGGCAAAAATACTAGGATGAATTGGCACGTCACCAAACACCTTAAGTAAATAATCTGCTACAAAGTTATTTTCTTTTAGATCAAAATGATGCAGGCCATTACCATGTGTGCCAATCCAAATTATGTCTTTCACTATAGTGAGTGCATACACCGGCTTTAGTAATTCATTCGCAATGAGCTCAACTTCAGCGGTATTTTGGTTAAGCCGATATACCATGCCGTCAAAAGTACCAACTATCAGCCAGTTTTTATAATTAAGTAGCGCCGTAATACGTTTGTTTTCGAGTTGAGGGGAAGCAAACTGATAACTGAATAGGTTTAAATGATTCACCCCACCATGCCGAGTACCTATAAACAGTTGATTTTGGCTATCTAATAGCAAAGGGTAAATGTAATTATTAGAAAGTGAGTTGTTACTTTTCGCCGATGTTTTAAACACCTCAAACTGATTACCATCAAAACGATTTAAACCATCTTGAGTAGCAAACCACATAAACCCTTGTTGATCTTGCTGAATGTTGAATACTACACTTTGCGAAAGCCCTTCTTCGATGCCGTAATGTTGAAAGGCTGCCAAGGTATTTTCACATCGTACAAAACAGAAAATGCAAGCTAACACCAACAACCGACTTAGCATATTTTTCTCTACCCTTTATTTCAAACTTCAGCATAAAGAATAAGGATAGACGAAACTAAAAATTAACACACGTAATTAATAGTATGTACCGATAGAATTTTAACGAAGCAATTGATTAGCTCTTCGTAACTGCCTGTAGCGGGCAATTAAGGTTAAGCCCCTAAGCAACATAAAGCAGCTCATTGCTAACCACAAGCCATGATTTTGCCAATCACTAAATAGCCAAAACACGCCAAAAAAACCGACTAACGCTGAAAATACCATTGTATTACGCATATCTTTTGCACGCGTTAAACCAACAAAAATACCATCAAACAAAAAGCAACTCATTGCTGCAAGCGGCATAAAAATCAACCATGGTAGGTAGCTATTTGCCGCTTCAATAACTTTCGGTATATCGGTTAATAAAGTAATTATCTGCGAGCCTAACAAAGCAAAAAACACGCAGTACGCAAAGGCAAAAAGCGTCCCCCAAAATACACTAATTTTTACCCATAAGTGAACGCGTCGCGCACTCCCTTGGCCTTTTGCTTGCCCCACTTTTGCCTCACTAGCATAAGCGATGCCATCTAAAGCAAAACTGACTAACATTAAAAAGTTTAGCAATACCGCATTCACTGCCAAGGTTATCTCGCCAATACGGGCCCCATAGAAAGTCATAAAGCTAAAGCAAAGCTGCAAAATTAAGGAGCGAATGAAAATATCACGATTCAAACTTAACAGGGCCCATATTTGCTGTGCGCTAAACCAGCCACCAATAAGCAAGGGAACCGCCATTTTTCTTGCTAATTTAAACACTAAAAATAACGCAAAGATAAAGGCTATATAATCAGCAATCACTGACGCCCATGCAGCGCCAGCCACTTGCCAATCTAAAAACACCACAAAATAAATGTCTAATACAATATTGGTAAGGTTGGTGACGAGTAATAAGTAAAAAGGCCCTTTGCCATAATGAACCCCCAGCATCCACGCTAATAACACTAAATTACAAAGTGCTGCAGGGGCACTGAAAATGCGAATTTCAAAATAACGATAGGCTTGTACAAGTACCTCATCACTGGAGCCAGAAAGGTAGGCTATGGCATGTTTGATCAGCCCAGATAAAGCAATTAATATAAACGCAACCATGAGCGCTAAAAGTAAGCTGCGCTTCAATAACCCTGCTAATTGGCGGTAGTCTTTTTTTCCGTAAGCTTGTGCAACTAACCCCGTAGTGCTCATACGTAAAAAGCCAGCAAGCCAAAATAATAACGAAATTACAGTGGCGCCTAGCGCAATGCCAGCCAAAAAATGCGCGCTGCCAAGGTGGCCAATTACAGCAGTATCAACTAATCCTAACAGTGGCACGGTTATATTTGATAGTATCATTGGACCGGCTAACAACAGCAAGCTTTTATGGTGTGCTTTATGACGTTTAAGAAACTTTTTCACAGTGTATTATCAATCCTATTCTGGCTATCTTTACCTGCTCACAGCGCAGTTATTTTACAGTACCATCATGTCAGTGAAACCTTACCGGCGGTCACAAGTGTTAGTGCAGAAACCTTCACTGAACACCTGAATTATTTAAAAGACCATGATTTTAATGTCATCCCATTGAATGATTTACTGACAAGCTTACAACAAGGCCAAAGTTTACCAGATAAAACTGTCGCAATTACCTTTGATGATGGTTACAACAACAATTACGAACAAGCCGCGCCGATATTAGAGAAATTTAAATACCCTTACACCATTTTTGTTAATCCAAAATTGATTGATGAAGGTGAAGCTTATGTGATGGGTTGGGATAAACTCAGAGAGCTTGCCAAAAAAGGGGCACTGATCAGCAATCATAGTGCACAACATGATTACCTACACCATAAACTAGCCAATGAAACAACCCAGCAATGGCAAGCACGTATCAAACAGGATATTTTGTCATCACAACAACGTATAAAAGAAGAAATTGGTCATGATTATAAATACTTAGCGTATCCTTATGGTGAATTTAATAACCAATTACAAAGTTTAGTAAAGGAGCTGGGATTTATTGGTATTGGTCAACACTCAGGCGCCGTTAATAAAGAGTCTGATTTTAGCCGCTTACCTCGCTTCCCAGCATCTGGCTTTTATAGCAAACTTGACACTTTAATCACTAAACTTAACTCTCGCGCATTTTCAATCCAAAAACTCAGTTATCTAGATAGTGTAACGAATGAAAACCCACCGCAAATTAGCATCCAATTTAATATGGACGATTTTCATAAAAGTCAGTTAGCGTGTTATGTATCAGGAGTCGGTCAAGCAAAATTAATATGGTCGGCTGCAGATATCGTGGTAATAAATTCACCAAAACCGCTTGCTCAAGGTCGCTCTCGATTTAACTGTACAGCACCATCAATTAGTCACAAGGGTAGTTACTATTGGTTTTCTCAACCCTGGGTGATCGTCGATTAATGCTTAATTGCTTGACTCAATAACTGCTGAGCAACCCTATCAAGTGAAACAACATCTATAGCCGCGCCCAATTCAATCGCGGCTTTAGGCATTCCCCATACCACAGACGATAGCTCATCTTGCGCTACGGTATATGCGCCATGCTGTTTTAATGCTAGTAAGCCTTTCGCACCATCGTTCCCCATACCAGTCAATAAAGCCGCAATTGTATTTTTGGGACACACCTCAACCAGAGAATTAAATAATACATCAACCGCTGGGCGGTGGCGATTGACCGGATCGCTCTGATCAAGTTGGCAGTATAAACTGCTCCCTCGTTGTACCACACTCAAATGCTGATCCCCTGGTGCAATATATGCCCAGCCAGCGGCCAACTTATCACCATGCTGCGCTTCTTTCACATTAATAGCGCAAGTTCGGTCCATTCGCTGCGCAAACGAACTGCTAAACACTGGTGGGATATGCTGAGTGATCACTATTGGCGGGCAGTTTTCCGGCATTCGTATTAATACTTCTTTGATAGCTTCAGTGCCGCCTGTTGATGCCCCAATTGCCACCACTTTTTTCAGGCTAAACTGGCTGTTATGTAATGTTTCTATTGGCTTAACTTCATTAAGCTTAAAAGCTCGTACTCGGGCTACAGCGGCTGTACGTACCTTTTGTTGCACTACTTTTGCATACTGGGTAAATTGCTTAGAAGCATTGACTGTTGGCTTCGCAATAAAATCAACCGCCCCTAACTCCAAAGCTTCCAAAGTGATAGGAGAACCTTTTTGCGTCAGTGTTGAGATCATTACCACTGGCATCGGTCTCAGTCGCATTAAGTTTTTCAAAAAACTAATGCCATCCATTTTTGGCATTTCAATATCTAAGGTGAGTACATCAGGATTAAGCTGCTTAATCATTGTTCGTGCTTGATAAGGATCTTCTGCGCTGCCTACAACTTCAAGGTCATCAGCCTGCTGCAAAATTTCAGTTAATACCCGTCGTATCAATGGCGAGTCATCAATTACTAGCACCTTGACCATACTAAGCCCCTTAGAATAACTCGATATCGGTTTTTGAATCTTGTTCTTCGATATGGTGTAAATAGCTGATTTCGCGTTTTTCGATTGCCTCACTGTGCATTTCACGCAATTTTTTCACCTGCACTCTCCCTGTTTGAGGATTAAAATTGACCTTGCGAGGCCAAGGACCACCCACATCATGTGACACTAAGTTTAACCCCTCTTCTTGTACATAGGAATGTGCAAAGCGAATATTACCAAGGCCTATATCAGTCATTGAGCGAATAATCTTCCCGCCACCAAATAATTTTATTTTTAAGTTTTGCCTCGATGCGCCATTCTTAAGTACTTCATTTATTAAAAACTCCATTGCCCAATTACCATAACGACAATTTAAATTATGTGCGCTAGTAGGCTCTGCACCTCTTTCAATAGGCAGCATAAAGTGATTCATACCACCAATACCTAACTTGTCATCATAAATACATGCAGCAATGCATGAGCCTAGCACCGTAGAAATAACTTCATCGTGTTTCGATACATAAAACTCACCGGGTAAAACTTTAGCGACGACTCGCTGCAGTCCTGAATCCCAAAAGCGTTTGATATGCTCAAAGCCATGCAATACAGGTTTAAAATTATGCTCCATAGCTCACCTTAAGGTACATCGTTTTGCCTAAATTTTTAAACTCACGATGTTCCTTCCCGATCGTTTCAGAGTGACCTAAAAATAAATACCCTTGCTCAGCTAAAATATTGCAGTAACGAGTAAATAGCTGATCTTTTGTTTGTTTATCAAAATAAATCACTACATTACGACAAAAAATCACATCAAAAGGTCCCTTCATCGGCCACTGCTGCAATAAGTTCAAACGCTTAAAGTGAATGCTCTGCTGTAACTCAGGTTTAACTTTGAACTGCTCGCCATCTTTGCTTTTTAAAAACCAACGCTGTAATTGCTGTCGTTCCAGTCCGCTAACATTCGCTGCAGTGTAAGTACCAGACTGCGCCTTTGCTAATACGTTTGAATCTAAATCTGTGGCTAAGATTTTCACATCCCAATCACTAGGAAATAAGCCATGCAAGGTCATAGCGAGAGAGTAAGACTCTTCCCCTGTTGAGCAACCAGCCGACCAGATCCGCACTCGTCGAGTACTTTTATTGGCAACTAATAACTTAGGCACTACGTGTGATTTTAAATAATCAAAATGATGTGACTCTCGAAAAAATGAAGTCAAGTTAGTGGTTAACGCGTTTATAAAATCGCTAAATTCTTGTTCTTTATGGTTCTGTAAATAAGCCAAATATTGCTTAAAACTTGTAAACCCTAAGGCTCGGATACGGCGCGCAAGACGTGAATAAACCATTTCCCGTTTATGCTCACCTAAAACAATGCCGCACGCCTGATAAACAATCGTTGCTATCTGTTTAAAGTCACTATCGGTTAATAAAAACTCTTTCATTACAGATACTCGTAATAGGCGCGTCAGCAATGCGGTTAAACGTTACAACAATGGCAAGTAAAGCCGTGGTACAGCGTAACGCCTTTACTTACGTTATTGTTTTCGGGCATTTAGTTTACAGAAACTTAAAACTCCTCCCACTCATCTGTTGAATCGGCAAAATTATCGCCTCGTACCTTACTGCGAATATTAGTGCTACGAATATTAGTACTGCGAACTGGTGCAGTCACTGGTTTCACTGACGCCACAGTTGACTCGTGTTGCTCACTTATAGTGAAAAAATTAAGCAAGCGACGCATATCATTTGCTTGCTCAGACATCGACTCGCCTGCAGCTGAAGCTTCTTCGACCAGCGCTGCATTTTGTTGCGTCATTTCGTCCATTTGTGATATCGCTTTATTTACCTGCTCAATACCCGAGCTTTGCTCTTCAGACGCCTGTGCAATATCTGAAATCATTTCCGTTACTTTTTGTACTGCAACCACAATTTCTTTCAAAGTGGCGCCTGATTCGTTCACTAACAAAGTACCGTCTTCAACTTTACCAACACTATCGCGGATCAGTTCTTTAATTTCTTTTGCCGCTCCCGCTGAACGCTGGGCTAAATTACGCACTTCACCTGCGACCACAGCAAAGCCACGGCCTTGCTCTCCAGCTCTCGCCGCTTCAACTGCTGCATTCAGCGCTAATAAATTAGTTTGAAAAGCAATTTCATCAATCACACTAATAATATCTGCGATTTTCTTACTCGACTCATTAATGGCTGACATACTAGTTACCGCACGGTTAACAACCTCCCCTCCTTGTTGCGCTTTACTTTGTGTTTCTTCAGCCAGCTGATTGGCAACTTTTGCATTGTCGGCATTTTGTCTAACCGTGCTGGTCATTTGCTCCATGCTTGCTGCGGTTTCTTCTAATGATGAAGCTTGCTCTTCAGTGCGCTGACTTAAATCAGCATTACCTTGCGATATTTCTTCTGCTCCACTGGCAACTAGCGTAGCGGAGGTGTTTATGCGGTTTATTACTTCAGTCAATTTATCTGCTGTTGTATTGGCGTCTTGCTTTAATTTATTAAACGAACCTTGATAATCTTTTTCGATACGAATCGTTAAATCACCATTAGCTAACGCATCTAACATAGTTGCAGTATCTGATACGGCAGCATCAACGATAGAAACTAAACTATTTAGTCCTTGCGCTAAGCGTAGGAAGAAACCATTTTTATTGGCTTCTTCAACTCTTACTTGTAACTCCCCCTTACCTGCGGCACTTACTAAACCTGCCATTTCTTGTTCTATGGCGACTTCTGCAGTGCGATCCGTCCACTCCACAACCGTGCCAATACGTGTGTTCTCAGGCGTAAAAATAGGGTTGGCAATCAAGCCAAATGTTCTGCCACCTACTAGAATTTCTGTTTTATAGGTCGTTTCTAACTTAGCTAACATATTCCGTTGATGGGCTGGATTTTTATGGAACACATCGATATTTTGCCCCATTAGCTGACTACTATCAAAATGCGGTAAATCTTTACGTAAATCGGACTCTGCCACTTGCATCATTTTTAAGACGGCTTCATTCATATATATAATGTCGTTACTAGCATCAGCAATCATGGTATTGGTAGCAACGCGATCGAGAGCACGGCGCACTCGCAAATTTTCTTCTGCTTCGAGCTTTTCTTTTTCAGCCCGATTTACCTCATCAGTAATGTCTTGCCACTCAACAATAGTGCCAAGCCGTTCGCCATCGGTGCCAACCCAAGGAGTCGCAATCAAACTAAAAATAAGCCCTGCTAAGCGTAATTGTGCTTTGTGTGGCTGCTGTAACTCAGCCAGTAGCTGCCTTTGATGTTCTGGTTTTTTATGAAAATCATCGACACAAGTGCCCACTAGATTTGCGACCGAAAAACTTGGTAGTACAGTTTTAAGAGTCTCTTCGCGTGCTTGTAACATACGCTGCACTTGATCGTTAACGTAAACAATTTCTAAATTATTATCAGCTATCATCACATTGGCTTGGCATACTTGTAGAGCTTGGGAAAGTTGTGCGTCATGCAATGATTTTACTTCTGCTTGTTTTTGCGCAGTTATATCAGTAGCGTATTTAACAACTTTGTAGGGCTTGCCAGTTAAGTCAAAAATTGGGTTGTAGGAAGCCTGGATCCAGATTACTGAGCCATCCTTTGCGATGCGTAAATATTCACCAGAGTCAAACTCGCCACGACTAAGCTTTTTCCAAAACTGTTGATACTCATCACTTTTTGAGTAGGCTGTTTCAACAAACATACTATGATGCTTACCGACAATTTCATCACTTTGATAACCTAAGGTCTGTAAGAAGTTTGCGTTAGCCGAAATAATCGTCCCATCAAGTTCAAATTCAATCACCGCTTGTGACTTATCAATAGCTTCAATCTGCCCTGCCGTTTCATGGGCTTTATTTTTTTGTGCGGTAATATCGCTGGCAAATTTAACCACTTTAGTGACTGCGCCAGTACTGTCTAGCACAGGGTTATAGGTTGCTTGTATCCACACGTTGCGGCCATCTTTAGCAATCCGCTTAAATTCATCTGAAATAAACTCACCCGCGCGTAAACGCTGCCAAAATGCTTGATACTCCGTGCTTTTAGCTTCATTCTCAGCAACAAAAATTGCATGGTGCTGCCCTTGAACTTCTTCAAGTCGATAGCCCATAACAGTTAAGAAATTATCATTCGCCGTTAAAATAACGCCACTTGGCTCAAACTCAATGACTGCGAGTGACTTATTTAACGCCTCAACAACCAAATCATTGTCAGATCTTGAATTTTTAGAATTGCTAAACCACCCCATGCCCTTCACCTTTTTGTTTATTTACATTTGCTTATTTAGTGAAGACACTAAATATCCATTGTTTTTTTCAGATCAAGTAACGCCACCATTTTTTCACCAACGTTAACCAATCCTGCTACGAATTCAGCATTTTCTGAATCTGTTAAACTGGGCACTGTTTTCGCATCTTGCTCTGCGATACTGTAAACATCCGACACAGCATCAACGACCACGCCCATAATTTTACTGTTTTGCGCAAAATGCACTTTCACTACTATCACTACGGTCAGCGGGCCATAATCTATTGCCGCTAAGCCAAAGCGTAATCTCAAATCTAAAATAGGCACTATGGTGCCTCGTAGATTAATGACTCCTTTGAGATAATCAGGAGCATTGGGGATTTCAGTGATCTCTTCCCAACTACGAATTTCTTGAACCGTTAAAATATCAACGCCATATTCTTCATCAGCCATAATAAAAGTTAAAAACTGCTTAACGCCTTGCGCTTGTTCCAGCACTATTTTGTTATCTACTTTGCTTTGCGCAGAGATCATGACGCCTCCAAACTTGCTTTCGATTCAATTATTAAATCTTGGCTTCCAGGCTTTCTTAGCCCCGACAATTTAATTAAGCCACTGATATCAACAATCAATGAAACGCGCCCGTCACCTAAAATAGTCGCACCCGACACACCATCCACTTTTTGGTAATTTGCTTCTAAGCTTTTGATCACCACTTGCTGCTGCGACAATAAATCATCCACTAATAAGCCTACTTTTTGATTGTCGCTTTCAACCACCACGAGTAAGGTTTTATCAAGCGTTTCTATTGCCCCTTGATGATTAAAAATAGTGTATAAGCGTAAGATCGGGATATATTCATCTCGTAGCCTAAGAACATCTAAATCCTTACCTACTCGACTCACTTTGCTGATATCAATTTGCAGTGATTCAACAATGGAAATGAGGGGGATAATATAGGTATGCTTCGCGACTCGAACTAGCTGACCATCTAAAATAGCCAACGTTAGCGGCAGCCTAATCGTAAATGTAGAACCAACACCTGCGGCAGATGACACTTCTACAGAGCCATTGAGGGATTGAATATTACGCCGGACTACATCCATTCCCACACCGCGCCCAGAGATGTCACTCACTTCATCCGCGGTTGAAAAACCTGGCATAAATATCAATTCATTAATTTCATCATCATCTAACTCATCCGTGTCGGAAACTAATCCATTAGCAACGGCTTTTTGTTTTATTTTTGCCGTATTCAGACCTTGTCCGTCATCCATGATTTCTATAACAATATTACCCCCTTGATGAAACGCATTCAGGGTTACCTTGCCAACAGGATCTTTACCAGCTGCTATGCGCTGCTCAACAGTCTCTAAACCATGATCTAAAGAGTTACGCACTAAGTGCACCATAGGGTCTGATATTTTCTCCATTACGGTCTTATCAAGCTCGGTCTGCTCTCCAAGTAGTTTAAGCTCGACTTGTTTATTTAACTTTTGCGAAATATCTCTTACTAAACGAGGAAAACGGCTAAATACAAAACTGATCGGGAGCATACGAATTCGCATAACGCTCTCTTGTAAATCTCGGGTGTTATGCGCTAATTGCGCTAAGCCTTCTTGCAAGGCAGCGATACTCGCTTCGGTGACCTCCTGCTCTCCAATCTGACTTAACATAGCTTGCGTAATAACCAACTCCCCTACCATATTGATTAATGAATCAACTTTATCGATGCCCACTCTGATTGAGGTTGATTCTGCTGCAGCTGGAGTCGTTACTTTAGCTACCGCTGCTTTGGGGCTCGGATTAACCGCAATAACCTCCGCGACTGCTGGCGTTGATGCAAGCTTTTCTGCTATCGATTCCTGCGCAGCGGGGGGCGGTTCTTCCTGTGCAAACAAACCACCACAGAGCGTGATATTAATATCAGCATCATCCTCAACCCATTCAAAAATTTCTCTAATTGCACTTTCATCTTTTGCCGTATTTAAAAAGAACCGCCAAGATAGGAAGCAATCATCGGCACTTAAATCAATAATATCAGGTATCTCATTATGAAAAGCATGGGTCTGTAAATCACCCAGCTCTGCAAGCTCACTGATCATATATAGTGGTTCATTACCGGTTTTAAATAAATGATGGTGAGGTTTAAAATCAATTTGATAAGTATTTAGTTCAGGTTCAGCAGGCTTACTTTTGGTTACAATTTGCTCGGTACCAGCCGGGGTCACTCCTAAGATTTGCTCAAATTTACTTCTAAGCTCATTCGCCTCTTCCAAATTAGGCGCTTGCTCTGCCTGTAGGGCACTAAGCAAAGCGCGTAAGCAATCCACAGATTTCAGTAATAAATTAACATGCTCAGCCGTAAGCGCTCGTTTTCCCTCACGGATTTGATCTAACAGGGTTTCTAGTACATGGGTAAAATCGGATACAGAGTTAAAACCAAATGTACCGCTTCCCCCTTTAATTGAATGTGCGGCACGAAAAATAGTATTGATTGTTTCTAAGTCTTCTTCGCCAGGTACTAAATTTAATAGCTCAGCTTCCATGGCATCTAAACCTTCAAGGCTTTCTTCAAAGAAAACTTCAAAAAATTGACTTAAATCTATACTCATACCCGTCCCCTAGATTAGCGAATAACTTTTTTTAAAACCGCTAATAATTGTTCAGGATTAAAGGGTTTAACTATCCAGCCTGTAGCCCCTGCTGCTTTGCCTTCAACTTTTTTATCCATGCCTGATTCAGTGGTTAACATCAACAACGGAGTAAATTTATAGTTGGGCAAAGTTCGTAATTCTCGGATCAAAGTAATGCCATCCATTACCGGCATATTGACGTCCGATATAACAGCATCGAAGCCTTGCTGTTTGGCTATATTTAATGCTTCACTGCCATCCTTTGCCTCTGTTACATCAAAGCCTGCTTTTTTAAGCGTAAACCCGACCATTTGGCGCATTGATGCAGAGTCATCCACGGCTAAAATTTTTTTCATATGTACCCCTTAGTCTGCACTCTCAAGTATTAAATATTCGCTTAGGCCTAAGCGGTTAATAGCATTTTTTAAAGGCTCACTTTGCCCAATCCAAATAATTTTATGATGAACACATAGCAAGTGTTTTTGCAAAGCACATAACAATTGAACTGAGGCGGTATCTGCGCGCACAACTTCGCTAATATCCAGACACACATCATCATTGCTGTGCAATTCTTGTAATAAATCTTGGTGTAAATTTTCAACTTGGGTGATTGCTAATTCTGCGGGAAGCTTCAACATTTTTTAGCACTTTCCATGTTTAACCAATTCATAACAAAAGCTTAGACTGAGTTAGTGAAAATGCCATAAATGCGTTGAAAAAAGAGTAAGTTTATTTATCTAGGAGGAAATAAAATGCACAAAAAAGGGGCTAACGCCCCGTTATAATCATCGAAAACATACTAATAACCCATTTATTTATAATGATCAGCAATCAATTTAAATTCTGTTATTAATAATTTCGCATTAATTAATGGCACACTGCCTTGCTTAAACTCAGGTTTAAATATCGCCCTAACAGCACCTTGCGGATCAACCATCGCGATTGAAGCACTGTGATCAACCGCATATTCTGGCTCATCGCTATCGCTAATTGCGTAAATGAGACCCAACTCTCTTACCAATGGAAATAAGTCTTTATGCTCTCCAGAAACAGCTAAAAAATCAGGGTTAAAGTAATCAATATAAGCTTTGCGTTTGGCAGTTGTATCACGTTTTGGGTCAACGGCTAAAAACCAAATTTGCAATGGGTACTCATCATGTAAGGCGTTATAAACGCTTTTCAATTTTGCTAATGTCAACGGGCAGATATCAGGGCAACTGGTATAACCTAGAAAGACTAAATTCCACTGCCCTTGTAAAGTTTGTTTATTCACTGGCTGAGCATTTTGATCTTGCAGGGTAAAGTCACTCAAAGACTTGGCTTGCTCATACACCAAAGCTTCAACCTCTGGCATAGAATTATCACTACAAGCTGCCAACAACAATAAACTTAATGCTCCCCAGATACCTCGCCCACACCTAACTGCTAAGCTATTCATATAACAAACCATTTATCAATAAATAAGGCGACAAAGAGTAACATTAAATGCACAATCGAAAAACGAAATAAATCCATAGCGGTATCGTCATTTCCTGCCAATTTAAGTTTTACTGCCTTGTAAGTAAATATGCTATTGAGCAAAGTCGCCGCTACCAAATAAATAACCCCCGACATGCCAATCAAGTAAGGCAACACGCACACTAAAGTAAGTAATACTGAATAAGCAACTACACAGGTTTTACAAAAGTCTATTCCATGAGTAACGGGTAGCATAGGGATTTTAGCGCGCTCATAATCGCTTTTACGCGCGATAGCCAATGCCCAAAAGTGAGGAGGGGTCCAAGTAAATATGATCATCACTAGTAACCATGGCGCAGCAGCCATTTGGCCGGTTTCAGATACCCACCCGAGTAATGGCGGCATCGCCCCAGCAAGCCCACCAATAACAATATTTTGTGGTGTTGCACGCTTTAAAAATGACGTATAAATAAACGCATAACCCACGAGCGCAAATAAGGTCAATATTGCTGTAAGTGTATTAGCCCAAACCACCAGCATTACAAAGCCACTAACACCAATCACTGCTGCAAAGCTTAATGCATGAAACTTAGATAATCGCCCTTTCGCCACTGGCCTATGACGAGTTCGCGCCATTTTGCTATCTATTTCACTATCGACCACATGATTGATCACCGCCGCTGCAGCAGATAAAAAACCGATCCCCAATAAACTAATAAACTGTACGCCAATACCGCGGCCAACATCTGGCGCTAGCGCTAAACCAACCCATGCAGTAAGCACCAGCATAGCAACCACTTTAAATTTACTAATCGCTAAATAATCATTTATTAAGCCGCTAATTTGGCCGGGTGCTAACTTTGTTATTGCTATTAATTGTGTCATAACTGCCCCTAAGTACGTGCTTTTAAGTAAAAACATAAACGAACTACCGTTAATAATAGTATGGCAGCCATTAGGTTATGCGCCAGTGCTACTGCTAACGGAAAATGCCAATGCACAACCGCCAAGCCCAAACAAATTTGGCACAACAATGCGACCAATACTGCAACGCAGCACTGTTTAATTTTTTTTGATATTGCACGGCTATAAATACGCCACATGATCAGCGCTAACACGACACAAGTAACTAACGCCCAAATTCGATGTAATAAATGAATCGACATTCTAGCTTGCTGCGATAGCACACCATATTCATACGTGCTGTGCTCTAACGGCAGTTGAAACACACTGCTCAGTGAAAACGGTTGTCCGTAACTACACAGCGGCAACCCATTGCAATGTGGAGCTGCGTAATTAGCAGCGAGCCATCCTCCCAGTGCAATTTGCATTATCAGCACCACTAAGCCCACCAAGCTAAGTGTAAAGTAGCGTCGTGCAACTGCATCCCCCCCAGTAATTGGTTTCGCTGTTAGCCGCAGATACAGCAATGTAATTAATGACAAAATACTAAATCCACCTAACAAGTGGCCCATTACGATTAATGGCTGCAAATTCATAGTGACTGTCCACATGCCAAGTACGGCTTGAAAAACCACCAAGACAAGTAATAAAAATGGCAACTTAACTGGCATTACTGGATGCTGACGCTTTATAAGAGCAACAATAAACAACGCCAAAATAAGCAACCCAAGAGTACCGGCGAAGTAGCGATGGATCATTTCTTTCCATGCTTTTGCCTTTTCAAACATCATATCTGGGTAAGTTTGCTCAACATGAGCTAAATCAGCCTCATGTTTTGGCACAGTTAAAAAACCATAACAACCAGGCCAGTCAGGACATCCTAATCCCGCATCACTAAGGCGCGTATAGGCACCTAAGCCAACAACTAAAATTGATAACAGAAAAGTGGCTAACACTAAGTGCTTATAATTTTTATACATAGTTAACACTCCCTTGATCAGCTAGAACGCGAATAGTTAAGTAATTTTTTTAAATCTTGGAGCAAGCCTTTTTGCGTTAAACGGTTCTGTTGTGGTTCTTCACGATACGGGTATTGCAAAACCACTAAGCCCATATGATCGATTAAATATAAGCTGGCTGGTGTCAGTTCCTCAATACCGGCTAGTTGCGGCCAAGTAGAGGAGGCTTGCTGCGTGGCGCCTAAAATAACCATATCAACCTTGCCTTGGTTTTTACCTAGCGCAATATATAGGTTATCTAGTGCTTGCAACTGCTCAGCGCATGCCTGCTGGCAGTGCTTTGGATGGTTTAAAGCAATCGTCCATTGCTTATGCTCTGAGTTTTTCCAATCTTTAATTTTTACTTCAGTAGTTAAAAACTCACCATTATTCGTCGATGTCGAAGGCATCCAGTCTAGCTTTAATGCTAAATAAGCCAGAACTAAAGGCACTAAACAGCAACCAATAAAAATAACCATAGGTTTATTTTTCATGTTAATTCCTTCTTTTACTCGCAAAAACAGTGACCACCACACATGCCAAAGCAATTAATAGCCATTGCACAGCATAGCCATAATGCTTTTGCGGGCTCATTACTACAGCTTGATAATGCGGTATACCTAACTCATCACCTAAACCTTGCCGATAACCAATAAAATCAGCCATTGCTTGTTCTGCTTGTTGAGTGAATAATTGTAAATCAATGGTTTGTACCCGCTTTGGCCAACGGCCATCCTCAGGTTTTATTGCTGCGTTATCTAAGGTGAAACCACTAAGCTTCCCCTGCTTGAGTTGAACATTGATTGTGATAGGTTTACTCGGTAGCGTTATAGACGGTAACTGTTCTCGTGACACCGGCGCTTTAACCCAACCAAAATTAATTAATAGAGGCACCTTGCTAGTAGTAGGCTTAAATAGCATTAGCACATCATAGCCAACTTGCCCTTGATACACTTGATTATCTAATAACCAATAACCATCACCGTTTATCCTGCCAGTTAAAGTCGCCTGCACGCCGGTTTTATTCCAATCATTAGGCAATGCCTGCACTTGTGACCATTGCATCAGCCCTTGAGCTTGCACACTGGCAATATGAGTAAGTTGCTGTGTTTTGGCTTGTGCTCGTTGAACTTGCCAATAACTTAATCGCAAACACACCATTACCACAACGATCACCACGCAAACGATGAAAATTGAGCTAAGCTTTTGTTTACGCCATAAAATTAGCTGCATAAAGGTGAACCCAGTGATTATTAAAATTATTATCGTACTGTTGTTATTGTTTATACTTTTTAACTTATTTAGAGCATTATTTATTATGGTCTCAGGTCGAAATAATGGGCGGCCAATGTCATACTATTTAGGCCGCCGCGTGTTATTTTCCGTCCTAGTACTTATCGTTGTAATTGCTGCACTTAAACTCGGTTACATCTACCCCAATGCCAACCCTACAACACATATACAAACACAAATAAACATAACCAAACCACATCAACAAAATGCCAGTACCAAGCTGCAGCTTGAAATGCAAAATGCTTATCTGGGCTAAAATGACCTTTTAAAATTCTAAACAATACCACTAGCAAAATAATGGTACCGAGGGTCACGTGCATGCCGTGAAAGCCGGTTAATAAGAAGAACGTATTGCCATAAACTCCAGCATCTAAAGTTAGCCCTAAGTCTTTATAAGCGTGAATATACTCAGCTACTTGCAAACCTAAAAATACAACGCCTAGCAAAATAGTGAGCCCTAAAAAAGCTTTTAATGGCCCACGTTTATTGTTTTCCATTGCCACATGCGCAAAGTGTAGTGTCACCGAAGAGGAAAGTAAGATTAATGTATTTATTAATGGTAAGCCCTGCCAGCCCATCGCTTGGGTGGTTCCCCCAGCAGGCGTTGTTACCAACGGCCACACTGCTTCAAATGTTGGCCATAAAACCTCATTAGTCATGGCGTTGTTACCCGCACCACCTAACCAAGGAACGGAGATCATTCGCGCATAAAACAAGGCACCAAAAAAGGCCATAAAAAACATTACTTCAGAGAAAATAAACCAGCTCATTCCTTGGCGAAATGAGCGGTCCATTTGTGCTGAATATAACCCTTGATGTGATTCTTCAATCACATTCTTAAACCAACTAAACAGCATGTAGAACAAAATGGCTATACCAGCGTAAAGAATATAATGGCCATTGCCAGCTTCAGAGCTTGCCTGCATAACCGTCAGTGCCGCGCCTACAGCAATTAAAAACATCGCCACAGCGCCGACAATAGGCCACGGGCTTTGTGCTGGCACATAATATTTATCGTAATTTTGATTCATCTCGTTTGCTCCTAATTACTAGCCACTAACTGACTACTAATATCAAACACGGTATAAGATAAGGTGAGCTCTTCTACATCATCTGGTAACTCTGTATCAACGTAAAAAAGTAACTTAAACTCAACCTCTTCACCGGCTTTCAATGGCTGTTGATCAAAACAAAAGCAGGCCATTTTGTGTAAATACTTGGCTGCTTTTCCTGGCGATACTGAAGGTACCGCCTGCATAACTTTATCTTCATTACTGAGGTTTTTTGCTTTAAACACTACTTCGCGCATTGCCCCAGGCTTTACTGCAACACTGTATTCAGCTGATTGCACCGTAAACGGTGCCCCACTTTGTGCATGAGTGGTAAAGCTCACATCCACCTCGCGTGCTTCATTAATACTGGTGCTTTGCTTCGCTTGTTCTAGCGATGGTTTACCATTGAGCCCGGTTACATCACAAAAAACGTCGTATAACGGCACCAACGCAAAGGCAAAAGCAAACATACCTAGGCATATCAGCACTAAACGCTTAAGCAGTGGTGCATGGCTCATTACTTGATCTCCGGCGGTGTTTCGAAGGTATGATATGGCGCGGGTGAATCTACTTCCCACTCTAATCCTTCAGCGCCATCCCAGACTTTCGCAGGCACTTTATTGCCACCTCTGGCGCACTTAAATACCACCACCACAAACAGTAATTGCGATAAACCAAAGGCAAAGCCACCAAGACTTATAATTGCGTTAAAATCAGCAAATTGCAGCGCATAGTCAGGAATACGACGTGGCATACCGGCAAGTCCCACAAAATGCATCGGGAAAAACAATACATTCACACTCACTAACGACAGCCAAAAATGCCACTTCGCCAAAGTGATATTAAACATATTGCCCGTCCATTTCGGTAGCCAGTAATAAGCCCCTGCCATGATTGAAAATACCGCGCCTGTGACTAATACATAGTGAAAATGTGCTACCACAAAGTAAGTATCGTGATACTGAAAATCAGCCGGGGTAATCGCTAACATCAAGCCTGAAAAGCCCCCTAAGGTAAACAACACGATAAATGCAATACTGAATAACATCGGCACTTCAAAACTAATTGAGCCGCGCCACATAGTGGCTACCCAATTAAATACTTTTACCCCCGTTGGCACTGATATCAGCATAGTTGCATACATAAAAAACAATTCAGCGGCGACGGGCATCCCTGTGGTAAACATATGATGCGCCCATACAATAAAGCTCAGTAAAGCAATCGAGGAGGTGGCATAAACCATAGAAGCATAGCCAAATAGCTTCTTGCGTGAAAAGGTAGGCACTATGGTCGATATAATACCAAAGGCAGGCAAAATCATGATGTACACTTCAGGATGACCAAAGAACCAGAAGATGTGTTGAAACATCACAGGGTCGCCACCGCCCGCTGCATCAAAAAAGCTCGTAGCAAAATACTTATCAGTGAGTACCATAGTCACCGCCCCTGCCAATACTGGCATTACTGCAATTAATAAAAATGCGGTGATTAGCCAAGTCCAGACAAACAACGGAAGTTTCATCCATGTCATGCCTGGAGCACGCATATTCACTATGGTCACTATGACATTTATTGCGCCCATAATTGAGCTGATCCCCATAATATGCACAGCAAACACAAATAACGCAGTGTTATCATTACTGTAGGTGGTTGAAAGCGGTGCATAAAATGTCCAACCAAATGCAGGTCCGCCACCAGGCATAAACAATGACGCCAATAGAATTAAAAACGCGAATGGTAGGATCCAAAAACTCCAGTTATTCATGCGCGGCAAGGCCATATCTGGTGCGCCAATCATCAGTGGCACCATCCAGTTTGCAAGCCCTGTAAAGGCTGGCATAACCGCACCAAACACCATAATCAAACCATGTACTGTGGTCATCTGATTAAAAAAATGTGGTTCGACTAACTGCAACCCTGGCTGAAATAATTCAGCTCGGATCACCATTGCCATTGCGCCACCAATTAAAAACATGGTGAGCGAGAAAATTAAATATAAGCTACCAATATCTTTGTGATTGGTAGTAAATAGCCAGCGCTTAAACCCTTTAGCAGGGTGATGATGGCCATCATCATGATCTGCAGCTGTATTATCATGTTGCTGTGTTACGCTACTCATTATTTAGCCTCCGATGTTGCATCAAGCTCAGCTTGGATCTGACTCGGTTGAATAACATCGCCGGTATCATTACCCCACGCATTACGTTTGTAAGTAATAACCGCCGCTAATTGCTTAATTGATAATTGCTTAGCAAATGCTTGCATCGCAGTACCTGGGCGGCCATGTAGTACGACATCAATATGATCTTTAATATCACCAAGCACCACCGGATTGCCTTTCAGCGCAGGAAACACTCCTGGCAGCCCCATACCTGTTGGTTGATGGCATGCTGCACAACTGGCCATGTAAACTTGTTCACCCAACGTCATTAACTCTTCTTTAGGTAATGTTTGATCGAGTAATGCCGCATCCGCAGCAGCTGCTTTTTGCTTAGCTTGTTTAGCATCAGCCAGCCATGTCGCAAATTCTTGCTCAGATTTAGCTTCCACCACCACGGGCATAAAACCGTGGTCTTTGCCGCACAACTCAGCGCATTGCCCGCGATAAATGCCCTGTTCATTTATTTTCGTCCACGTTTCATTGATAAAACCCGGGTTGGCATCTTTTTTAACCGCAAAATCAGGGACCCACCACGAGTGGATCACATCATCGGAGGTCATCAAAAAGCGTATTTTTTTATTGATTGGCAAGACTAAAGGTTTGTCTACCTCTAGAAGGTAGGTGTTAGTTTTATCCGCTTGATTGGTTATTTGTTCTTGTGGAGTTGATAGGATAGAGTAAAAAGCAACACCTTCGCCCATGTACTCATAATGCCATTTCCATTGTGACCCTGTAATTTTAATCGTTAAATCAGCTTTACTTGCATCCTCCATCGCAATCAACGTTTTAGTCGCAGGCACAGCCATCGCGATGAGAATAACAAATGGAATAGCAGTCCAAAGTATTTCAACTTTAGTACTTTCATGGAATTGGGCTGGAATAGCCCCTTTTGATTTACGATGATGTATTAACGCCCAAAACATAACGGCAAATACAATCACCCCAATCACACAACAAATTATAAATATAGTCATGTGTAGTTGATAAACATTATTACTTATATCGGTTACACCTTCGCGCATATTAAATTGGCTATTCGCCAACAATTGCTGCGGAAGCATAAGTAATATAAGCCACAAGGTAGCGCTCAGTTTACCCATGTGACGGCTCCTTTTGATGCTATTGCAAGACGCAAAGCGAAAAGGCGGCACTACTTTATTTCACGCCAATTCGTTATTTTTTTATTGTAACTGGTGATCAAACCTGCTTCAGAAAGTGCTTTTACTACAGAAACTCGCAACTTTTAAAGACAGTTGTTAACACAGTGTATTAACCAATTAGTTAAAAAACGAACAATTAGCAAGTTTTAGGGGCAATAAATTTCTCTTTTGGTGCATAAATAACAACTAAAAATCAGCGCGTTATTTTCTAATGGAGGGGATGTAGCAGTAGCCAAAAAGTAACCTAAAGTAGAGCTGGCAAGGGCTTGGGAAGCGTAGCTAAGTATTAAATTTAACCACTAAAGAAGTAAAAAAAATTCAAAGCACCAAACTTCACCAATTTGGTGCGCAATAGGTTTACATCCAGTCAGCGTTACGGATCACGCCAACTGCCAGCCCTTCAATATTGAAAGATTCATGCTCCAAATCCACTTCAATTGGTGCAAATTCATCATTTTCAGCATGTAAGAAAACTTTTTTACCTGCTTTTTCAAGGCGCTTCACTGTTACATCATCATCAACACGAGCAACGACCACTTGGCCATTTTCAGCAACTTGAGTGCTATGTACTGCCAGTAAATCACCATCCATAATACCAATGTCTTTCATACTCATGCCTTGCACTCGTAATAAAAAGTCGGCAGCAGGTTTAAATAATAATGGGTCAACTTGGCAGTGACTCTCAACATGCTGCTCTGCCAAAATTGGCTCACCAGCAGCGACGCGGCCAATCAGCGGCAAACCTAGCTGCTCAGGCTCATCTTCCTCAACTAATTGAATACCACGGCTAGCGCCGGGCTTCATTTTTATAACACCTTTTTTAGCCAGTGCTTTTAGATGCTCTTCAGCTGCATTGGCGCTTTTAAAGCCTAACGTTTGCGCAATCTCAGCACGGGTTGGCGGCATACCGGTATCTTTAATAAATACTTTAATAAGTTCGAGAATTTGAGCTTGGCGATTCGTTAATGGGCGCATACAACTGGTTTTCCATACAGTACATTTAACTGTGAGTATATACAGTTATCTGAAAATCGCAAATATAAATTGACTATAAACGCGCCGTTAATAATAAGCTTACGCTATTTAAATCACTCTCAGAATCTAACGCCGAGCCAAGGCCAAACTTTAATGCTATATGCTGATTAAACCAATAGTGTGTTTGTAACTCATAGTTGTCACTAAGATGCTTTTCATTGCGTATATTAGCAATTAACCCCACTGACCAAGCCTGATTAACATAGTAAACAGCTTTACCTCGTACATATTTATAACGCCCTGCTAATTGTTTTAATTCTAAATCCCAACCTTGATTTTTATTGATATCTGTCCAGCGTACATAGGGCGCATATGTCCACTCTACTGCAACATTCTTAACCTCTTGCCGCCAATTGCTTTCAACACGACTGTAATAAGCGTTAAAACCAAGTTGTAGCTGCTCATTCATCTGCTTGCCAAGTGCAGCACTGACTAAGTAAGCTGTATCTTGCCAATCCTTGTTATCATCGGAGATTCTTTGCAGACTGCCCTGCATAACTAACCCCTCGGGGCCATACACTGCTGCATCTGTATTTAAATAACTAAAATCACCGTTCGAAAACCCACCAAAAGCATAGTTATTGACTCTATTTAAGTCGGCTTTAAGATCATATGGCCCAGTTAGAGGCTCTAGATCTTCAGCAAAATAACGATAACGCGCTCCTAAAAATGACTCATCAAAACCGGCGAGGTCGGTAACACCCAAATCAAGCTGATGCTGTGTAGCAGCTATAGCTGGCGCCTGAGTAAGCACATTTACACACAATAATGCACCGAGTCCAAGTCCTCCTAACTTCATGCTTTAAACCTATTAACAAATACACAATAAAGGTACATTTTAACTATTTTTATGATCTTAACTGTAGAAAAATGTTTAAAAGTGTAGACTGAAAACTCACTAATTTAATGAGGCAGATTTATGAGTATTTGGTATCAACCGATCACCCTAGCGCAGTGCAAAGCATTAGATGAAGGCATTAATGGCCAAGGCACGTTAATGAAAACTATGGGGATTGAAATTAGTGAAATTGGCGATGATTATTTAGCCGCTACAATGCCTGCAATTCCAGCTCATCACAATCCTATGGGCATGGTACATGGCGGAGCAAATGTGGTGCTTGCAGAAACCGTAGCTAGCTACGCTGCAAACTTTGTAGTTGATTTTACGAAGTTTTATTGTGTTGGCCAAGAGATCAACGCTAATCACTTAAAAGCATCGCGTAATGGCACATTAACGGCAATTGCAAAACCGCTGCATTTAGGCAAACGAACATCGGTATGGGAAGTAAAAATCACCAATAGTCGTGGCGAATTATGCTGCGTATCAAGAATGACCGCAGCAGTTGTAGAGCGTAAAGGCTAGCTTGCCAGCGGATAAATCGTAATTTCAATTCCTGCACCAATCGCAGAGATACGCAATAATGTATCGGCACTGAGCGCTTGATTAAAACATTTTGGCGAAGTGCCTGATTCAAAGCCAATATCAAAGGTGCGTCTTGAGCATGATAACCACTGTTTTAATGCATTACGCGAGCACGACTCAATCAACTCACATAAATGGTTAATTGCTTTATCTGGCGAGGTAACATCTTCTTTAGACTCAATACGTGCAAGTTGACGGTACTCATCTTTATCATAATGCAAAACCACAGCACTCTTTTTTAAGTCAGCAACTAGCAAACTAATATCTTGCTTTGATTCCAGCTCTAGATCTACATTTAAAAATTGAATTTCCGACATTGTTTCATTTTTACCCTGCGTTAATAACAACGCAAACTTTAACCCAATTTTACATTTATACCAAATCAACAGTGGATTTTATTATCTGCGACAATTTGCCACATTGGCAAACTCACTATAATTTATACAATAGCGCACTAATAATAACAAACAGGCTGAAGTAATGAATAAACGCATTTTTAAACATGCGCGCAAACTCCACAAATGGTTAGGTTACTTATTGGCATTACAAATTTTTGCATGGTTGCTTGGTGGTTTAGTGATGAGCGCCATCCCTCTTGAGAAAGTACACGGAAAGCACTTAGCTGCACGTCAATTAGATAACCCATTTACTCAAGCTGATTACCCTGCATCGCTAGATAACATTGTGTCCCAAGTACTTCGACCACAGCAAATAACTTATGAGCACTTTTTAACAACACCAATCATTACAGTGCATGGCCAAAGTGGTGATCACAGCTTTAATGGACTTACTGGGCGCCCTTTTGTTGCTCCAACACAATCACAAATTATCGCCAATGCGAAAGCGCATCTACTAATAGATGCGCAAGCCAGCCAAGCAGTTAAACTATCAACTGGCCCAAGAGAAGTAGGTTATAAAAAGAATATTTGGCAAGTCACTTTTGACGACAGTTTCAGTACCACATTATACTTACACGCAGATAGTGGCAAAGTTATTACCGTTCGCAGCACAATTTGGCGAATTTTTGATTTTTTCTGGATGCTGCATATTATGGACTATGATGAACGTGAAGACTTTAACAACCCTCTACTGATCAGCTTTTCAGCCACCAGTGTATTATTTTGCATAACCGGTATTATTTTATTATTGCAAAATATCCGCTTGCGCCGCCGCACTCGTTAAACATAAGCGCGAGGTATTTCAATTTTCCTCGCGCTATTTATCATTGTATTTTAATCAACATACTCCGTTCACCTGATTTACCTATTTGAATGATCACTCTAAAATAGTGCTTCCTGTAGTTCACTAAAGTGATTGGATATGTCGCATTTTCTGCTTGCGCTAGTTTTGGCTTGCCTTAGTTTTAACCTCTACGCTGAACAATTTACTCGCTTTGCAAGTGCCAAAAAATACCTTATAAAAACCTTACCAGAAAACGCCACTAGCCTTTACTGTGGTTGTGATATAAAACGCCAAGGCAAAAAACTAGTACCCGATCCAACTGCATGTGGCTATGTGCCTCGCAACGCAGTCACTCGCTCAGGTAAACCAAATGCACGTGCTACTCGTATTGAATGGGAGCACATTGTTCCAGCGTGGGAATTTGGTCACCAGCTACAATGTTGGCAAAATGGCGGCCGAAAAAATTGTATTAAAACCAGTGCTCAATTTCGTAAAATGGAAGCAGATATAAATAACCTCGCACCGGCAATTGGCGAGATAAACGCCGACCGCTCTAATTACCGCTTTGGCATGATCACCGGGGATGCCAATCAATATGGTCGCTGCCAAGTAAAAGTCGACTTTAAACAAAGAGTAGTAGAGCCACCATTTTATGCACGAAAGCGCATCGCAGATGCCTACTTTTATATGCAAAAAACCTATGGTTTAAAAATATCCGACAAACAGCAAAAGTTGTTTAATGCTTGGCAAAATCAAGCTTTAGCAGCACAACAAAGCAATAAAGCACTCTAACTTCAAGGCGCTATTAGCGCCTTGAAGTTTTGATTAATCAAATATCTTGATGTGGGCCAAACACTTCGTAATGGATACGTGCCGCATCAACATCAAGCGCGAGTAACTGCTGTTTAATTGCCGCCATAAACCCCGTTGGGCCACAGATATAGAAATCCCCTTCTCCTAGCGGTAGCTGCTTAGCAACAGCGCTGACATTCATCAACCCAGTAAATTCTGCCTCCTCGCCACCTTGATTAAACCAAGTGTAGTGATTTAACCGAGTATGCGCCGCGGCTTGCTCCACAAGAAATTGACTAAATGAATGTTGCTGGGTATTTTCACACGCATGTAAATAAGTAACCGTTTGATTCGTTGTATCACTTAATAACGTTTGTAGCATTGCCAGCATCGGTGTTTGACCAACGCCCGCAGAAATTAGTACCACAGGTTTATTATTTGCCCGCAAAAAGAAGTCACCAGCCGGTGGATAAAGCTCCACCACACTGCCCTCATCAAGTGAATGCAAGTAATTCGATACAATCCCCGCAGCTGGCACTAACTCTTTTTTCACGCTAATGCGGTAATTTTCACCATTACTTTGCTGAGAAATAGAGTATTGGCGTATCTCACTATATTGCGCATCAGTGGGCTTCACTTTAATGCCTAAATACTGCCCTGGCTTATGGGTTATTACCGCTTTACCATCAACCGGTACTAACGTAAAACTGGTTACTAACTCTGATTCTGCTTGTTTCTTCGCAATGATGAACTGACGTGTGCCTGACCAGCCACCGTGATTATTTTTACTATGCGCGTATAGTGCGGCTTCCTCGGTGATACAAATATCAGCCAGTAATGCATACGCTTCACGCCACGCATATTCAACTTCAGGTGTAAATTGCGCTGGGATCAATTCTTTTAACGTGCCAATTAAATGCCCGCCAACAATCGGATAATGCTCAGGCAATATATGCATACTGGCATGCTTATGATTAATACGTGCTAGTGCTTCTTTTAACACGGCCAGATTATCAATATTTTGCGCATACGCTGCCAATGCATTAAACAATGCAAATTGCTGACGGCCACTGCGTTGATTCGCCATATTAAAAATATCTTGCAGCTCAGGATTATGGCTAAACATGCGATTATAAAAATGCTCAGTAACGACAGTGCCCGCCTCTGCCAATAAAGGCACGGTGCTTTTAACTATTGCAATGGTTTTATCAGATAACATACGACTTCCTAACATCAATTAACCACGACGCCCATCAACACGACGCCGCGTTAAGATAGGAATACAATGGATCAAGAACAATAAAAATGCCACCAGCCACAACACAGCGCTAAGCTGCCACGCTATATGTGGCCCAATAACAAAGGGTAATAACGAACGAACAATCGCTGCAACAAGCACTAAAGCAAACGCCACAGCCATAAAGTGTGAAATAGTTAAAGGACGCCCAGTATGACCATGCGATACGCGAGTCATCATGGCTAGAATCATCATGCCAATCGTACCTATGGTGATCATGTGTAATGCATCTTTAAATAAGATCACAGGGCTATAAAAACTCAGTGCAACCAACACCAAACCAACCCCAAGCGCTAGGTACGAAAAGTGCAACGACCAGAGTAACGGCACTTTGAGCATTTTATTATTCCACCACAACAATGAGCGACTTAAATGCAATACAGCAACAGCGGCCAATGCCCAACCGGGATTAACACTCGGTATAAATAACTGGCTGATAAAATAAAGCGCAACAGCAAATAACGAGCTGTAAAGCAGCACTTTATCTAAACGCCCAGTACGCACTTGCTCAGCTAAGCCCAAACCGCGAGCGGTAAAAAAGGGCAGCACTCGCCCCGCAACCACACCTACCAGCAACGTCATAACCAACACGGCGGTATCAACAACAGCAAGTGCCAACAGCATGTTCTGCTCAATAGCCAACCATAAGTAGATAATATTTAACGCACACAAGGCGCTTAAAATCGGCAAAAATTGATAGTTATTTTTGTTATTTGCTTTAAGCAACATGTTAGCCAGCGCCGTAATTGCTGCTAACCACCACAGTAATTGCAGTAATAACACCGCATACAAATTAACGTTTTCAATACCAGTACCGGTAATAAAAAACGCAGCTCGGGCTGCCAGCCACACTAGGGTTAGTAGCATCAATTTACTCCCGCTGATACTCGCAACCCCGGTCCAGGTTTGTGCTGCGGTTAACAAAAACCCCACCGCAACAGCACCTGCAAAACCAAACATCATTTCGTGAGCATGCCAGAGCGTGGCTGGTATAGTTAGGCGCCAACTAGCATGACCCGTTAAAATAAGTAACCAATAGCCAATCGACAACACAGCCAATAAGCCAGCACCTAAAAAATAGGGTCGAAATGCCAACATCCATAACGGCCATTGGCTCACTTGGTACACCCGTACTTTTTCTGGCATGGGCTCGGTTAAATTGATTGGTCGCATTAACGTACCTCCTCTCCTAATCCATTAAGTGCTATGCAGCGCAGTACATAACTTATTTTTAAAATTGTGGCGGCAATAATCGTTGCTATATGCGCGACAATTTGTAATTGCATACTCAGTAGCTCAGCAAGCGGATAGCTCAATAAAACCGTGGCTATCATCACTAAGGCACTGACAGCGAGCGCTATATTTGCGCCACTTAACAGTGTAGAGTAGAAATCTGTGGCAACAGATACCTCGTAATAGTTATTAGATGCTGGCATTAACATAACAAGCTCACTTATGTATTCATGTATAACAATGCTACTGCACAGACCAAGCCAACATTTAAATTATATATTTTTCATTCAGTTACACTATTCAAGCTTGACAAAAAAGTCATTATGACTCACCCTTAAACAAATCAAATAAACACACTTAAGTCATTTTGACATGATAAATAATCAACGCTTATTAAATGCTGCCATTACGCTTGCTAAAGTGAATACTCAAGTTGAACCTTTTCAGCAGCTTATTGATTGCATTCAACAGCTGATCCCAAGTGATGCAATTGCCTTACTGACCCTACAAGGGGATGTATTAAAACCACACGCAATTGATGGCCTAACACCTGATACCTTAGGCCGTCGCTTTGTTATTAAAGAGCATCCGCGCCTACAGGCTATTTGTAATGCTAAACACCCTTTACAATTTGCCCACGACTGCCCAATGCCAGATCCGTATGATGGTTTACTCAGTGCTAAAGCTGGGGATATCCCCGTACACGCTTGTTTGGGAATGCCATTATTTGATAACAATGAAAATTTACTCGGAGTGCTGACCCTTGATAGCCTCAACGCGAGTGCGTTTGATAATTTAAGCCTTGAGCACTTAACTCAATTGAGCACGCTTTGTGCTGCGCATTTACACACCACACTGCAATTGCAGCAATATCAAAGTCATGCACAACATAGCAGTGCCTTAGTGCAAGAGCTAAACCGTGAAGCGCTGACCCGCGATGGAGTGGAAATCATTGGTCAAAGCCCTGCAATGCAAACCCTTAAAAATGATATAAAACTGGTTGCAGCGTCTGAATTTAGCGTGCTGATCCAAGGTGATACCGGAGTCGGCAAAGAGTTGGTGGCACGCAACATTCACCTGCATTCTAAACGTAGTGAAAAGCCGCTAATTCACCTCAATTGTGCGTCACTACCCGAGAACCTCGCCGAAAGTGAGTTTTTTGGTCATGCTAAGGGCGCATTTACTGGAGCAGAAAGTGCCCGCCAAGGTAAATTTCAACTCGCTGATGGCGGCACATTATTTTTAGACGAAATTGGCGAACTGCCTCTTGCTATGCAAAGCAAGTTATTGCGCGTATTACAAAGTGGTGAAATTCAAACGGTAGGCGAAGATGAAGTGAAATACGTGGATGTGCGAGTTATTGCTGCGACAAATCGCAATTTAAAGAATGAAGTAGCCGAAGGTCGTTTTAGAGCCGATCTCTATCATCGCCTCAGCGTATATCCACTCATTGTTGCACCACTGAGTGAGCGTGAAAATGATGTAATTCTATTAGCCGGTTATTTTGTTGAACAAACCGCTCGCAAACTGGCAATAAAACAACTCAAACTCAGTGTCGAAACACAACTCTTGCTCACTCAATATGACTGGCCAGGAAATGTGCGTGAACTTGAACATGTCATAAGCCGTGCAGCTCTCAAAGCTAAACAAGCGCAATGGCAGCAGGCTATTATCACGATCACCCCTGCGCATTGTGATTTAAATCTAACTGCTTTATCTAATCATGATTCAGCAAAGCACCATACAACTTCTGCTCCAGTGCTAACTTACCCAGTCAATAGTCGTAACTTATCACTCAAGCAGGCCACCGACACGTTTACTCATCATTTAATTAGCCAGCAACTAGAGCAGCATGATTTTAATTGGGCCGCCACCGCCCGCACTTTGCATGTAGATAGAGCTAATTTAGTCAGGCTCGCGAAGCGCTTAGGTATTGCAGTAAAAAAATCATTTTAGTTGGTAAATCAAAATTTAAAGAGGCATTAAAGCACTTTCATCTGGCATTAAACATGGCGTGGCTAAATAGTGTTTAGCCACGCTTTTTGCTTCAGGCGGAAAATACACGATAACCTCACAATGTAGTCCATGTGATGCAACATAACGGACAAATAGCGGTAACTTACCTGCATTGTGCTTAATTTTATCAAGCTCTGAACTTGCAAGCATCGCATCTCCAAGGTTTTTGCAATACCACATCAGCCTAATTTACGCTCTTGGAAGTAGGCTTTTAGTAATTGACTAAACGCTTGCACTTTAGCGGTACGATGTACTAAATGATGAGTCACTAACCATAAGTCAGTCGGCCAATTAAGTTCATTCGCCAATACTGGGATCAGTTCAGGGTATTGCGCTGCAACATCATGCTGTAAACCACCAATCCCTAAGCCTTTTACGATTGCTCGGGTCGCTTCTGAGGTTTCAGAAACGCGGAGTTTCACTTGCTCAGTAGGAATATTTTCATCAACCCAAGCGAAGTAAGGTACTTTACCGTTGTAACCCGCTACCCCAGAAACAAAATTATGCAGTGGCAGCTGGTTGAGAGTTTTCGGCATCCCGTACTTATCTATATAACGTTTAGAGGCGTAAAACCCGGATGATAAATGTGCTAAGTGCTGAGCGATATAATCACCTTCATCTGGGCGAGGCCCTGCGCGCACAGCAATATGTGCTTGACCGTGATCAAGGCGAAGGCGTTTTTGATCAAGTATGACTTCTAATTGCACCTGCGGATGCAAACTTTGAAACTGCTCGCATACATCACTTAACACATCAATAAAGCCGCTAACTGTTGTAAGCAACAAACTGCCACGCAAGGTGCTGTCTGCAGCAATAATATCGTTATGTAAGCGCTCAAGTTCACTGTTGATAGATTGCGCCGCAGTAAATAACTTAGCGCCTATTTCTGTCACTTTATAACCACGGGCATGACGATGGAATAAACGTGCGTTTAAGCTTTGTTCTAAATTATTGATCCGCCGAAGTACGGTGCTGTGGTGCACGTTGAGCTTTTCGGCCGCGGCCGTTAATGTGCCGAGTCGCGCCACTTCATAAGCGACTTTTACATCTTGCCAGTCATCAAATTGGATTGCCATACTCGCCCTTTCACTGTGTTGTGCATATATGCACATAAGTTTTGCGTTTATTTGGCTTTTCTGCAAGTAAAAATTTGCTAAAGTAACTTATAGACAAACTAATCATAACTTAACCAACATTAAGGCGAACACTATGACTGCACCAAAAATTATTGCCTTAGCAGGCAGCTTGCGTAAAGACAGCTTTAATCAAAAATTGATCAATGAGGCAGCCCGCTTTGCATTAGAAAGCGGCGCAGAAGTAGAAGTGATCAAACTTGCAGATTTAAACTTACCTATGTTTGACGAAGATATAGAAGCGCAAGGTACACCTCAAGGCGCACAGCTATTAAAAGACAAATTACGTGCTGCAGATGGCATTTTACTAGCCAGCCCTGAGTACAATGGTTCGATCACCGCGGTATTAAAAAATGCCATTGATTGGGCATCACGCACCGAACAAGGCGCGGTTCCTGCATTTCGTAACAAGGTAACAGCATTATACGCCTCATCGCCGGGTGGCTTAGGCGGTTTACGTGGCTTAAACCATGTGCGCGATATTTTATCGGGTGTTGGTAGCCTAGTGTTAGCTGATCAACTAGCTGTACCAGCAATTCACACTGTATTAGATGAAACAGGCCGCATTAGCGACCCAGTAACAGCTGAAAAAGTAGCTGGCCTAGCTCAACAACTTGTAAGCGTGACGAGTAAACTGAGCAAATGAGTAAGGTGACTCTAAGAGAGCTTTGTCGCGGCTAACTTTGCGGCGATAAAGTCCTCGTGAGTTACATACAATAAACTAGCAACACGACGAATTACATACTCTTCTTGCGGATCAAGCTCACCATCGGCATAAGCTAAACGCCATAACAGCTCAATTATTTCAATACGCTGTGCGGCGTTGCATTGCGCATTAATTTGTTTAGAAAACTGAAAGTAGTCAATTGCCTCATCCAAACTCTTGCCAGCTTGCTCTGTTAATTGTGCAACGTCTTCATCACTTAAGTTAAAATATTTTTTTAAAGTCAATGCTAACGTTTGCAGCTCATCTGCTTGCTGCTCACTATCGGCACGCATTACCTCAATCAATAACGCAGCTATTGCCGTTTTTAAATCATGTTCTTGCATCGTCGATTGCTGTTCATTAAATGACGAAAAAAGCTGTTTAATTTGTTTGAACATCACATTTTCCCTTTTTGGGTGTTAGACTTAAATCATAACTTAGGCATCACTTTAGTGAAATCAATGGTGCAATACAATAATGGAGTGCAAGGTTTATGACAGGAAAAATAGCGCATTGCTTAAAAATAAGCAGCATTTTAACGCTATTGGCAAGCTGCACTGTGGCGCAAGCAGAAAAAGGTGAGACCGAAAAACTCTATGATTTTGATGAAAAAGTACATTATTACCAAACTAAAATTGATAATAATAACTACCATTTAGAAATTCAGTCTGACGACTATCAACACTTTAAAAACCAAAGCGTGTTTTTACTACGCCATGCTAATCGCTTATGCCGTGGTAATTCGTTTATGTTAAAGGTGACTGATGGCGTACAAGAGTATGACCGTTTTCCAACCAAACCTCGTAAATATCAGCCACCATTAACGGTATTTCTGCAATGTGAGACAGAGCCCACAAAAGACTAGGCTTTTCTTTCTAGTCTTTATAACCCCAAGGTGCAGCAGGTGGTGTAACTGGTTTGGTTAAATCAAAGTCCACACGAAACTCACGACCTTGGCGAATCAAACGGTAAGTGAATTTTTCAGGGTAAATATACATCTGCCATGTATTACCAATCGATTGCGGAATACCTTGGCTAACAAATAATTCTTTTGAATATTGATCCGCAGGGAATGATTGCACATTAGTAAAACCCGCATCAACGGTGTGACCACCATACATGGTTGATACGTCATCAGTGCCATCTTTATGACGATGATCGTGCTTTAAGCTCAAACCACTGCCTGTTTTAGTTATGATCCAGGTACGTGATGCATCATCACCCACATGAAACGGCACTTGTAGCTCACGCTCGTTACAGCGGCGCACATGCATCACCAATTTTTTACCTGCAAATGAACTCGGTCCTACGGCATTATCAACCGTTACAGTTCCTTCATACGCTTTACCACAGTGAGCAGCAATATTATCAAAAAAACCATCATGGCTTGGAATAGAAACCAAAGGCGCAGGGCGTGCAAACGCCGCCGCAGATGCCAGTAATAGAGTCGCCGCAGTTAATAATCTCATAATCTGTTCCTAAAAATATAAAGGAGCAGCTTAGCGTGTTAATAAAAACAAAGGAAGTAATCGCGGTGAATGGTAGTTCAGCTGTAAATAAACGAGATAAAAGTTAGCGAGACGAAAAACAAAAGCGACCATCATTGTTGAACTTAAGTGAAAAAAAACTTATGTTCGATAAATAAAAGATAAAAAAAATAAGGAAGGAGTTATGGAAAGTTACCCATTGCTGGCGTTTATTTTAATTTGTGCGCTATTTATTATACAAAACCGTAAATATAATGCGCTGCTTACACACCTATCACAGGCATACCCAGCACAATGGGAGCAATTAGCTAAAAATACACTCGGCGATACCTCACGCTCCGCTATTGCAGCTAATTTACATGAATCACTCAAAAGTGGCTTTTTCTCAACCCTAGACGACCCAAAAATTAATCAATTTAAAAGACTTAAAACGATTAACATGACTGTTTGTAGTGTACTTGCAGTACTAGGCTTGGCGATTGCTTATATGTATTAACCACATAAAACGCGGCCTTAGCCGCGTTTCATTCTATGATTGAGTAAACCTTTACTGCCAAGGGCGCTCGGCGTTAAGCTTTGCTTCAAAGGCGTCGATTTGTGGGTTGAGGGTTTCGGTCACGCCGATAAAATCTAAACCACTTAATAAACGCTCTTTTACGTCTTTGCGAATATCAAAGCTAATTGGTGCAAACTTGTTACTGGTAAGCTGCTGATTTTCAAGATCGATGTCGATATGAATATCGTCATGTTGCTCGCTCAGTACAAATAAGTCTTCCAATGTTTGCGCAGGAAGTGCAATCGCAAGCATTTGGTTATTGCCGCAGTTATTAAAGAAAATATCAGCAAAGCTTTCCGCTAAAATTACTTCAAAACCATATTGCTTAAGCGCCCATGGTGCATGCTCGCGTGATGAGCCACAGCCAAAGTTATCGCGAGTTAGCAGTATTTGCGCACCTTGGTAACAGGGGCGATTTAAAATAAACTCAGGGTTTGGCTCGCCGTTATCTAAATAACGCCAATCGTAAAACAACGCCGCATCAAAGCCATCACGGCTGGTTGAGGTTAAAAACTGCTTAGGAATAATTTGATCGGTATCGACATTGTTTTTATCAAGTGGGGCCATTAAGCCACTAAAAAAAATGCTCATTAGGCTTCTCCTCTTATATCAACAAAGCGACCATGAATTGCTGCCGCAGCGGCCATTGCAGGGCTCACTAAGTGTGTACGGCCACCACGGCCTTGGCGACCTTCAAAGTTACGGTTAGAGGTAGATGCACAGCGTTTGCCAGCACCTAAACGGTCGTCATTCATGGCTAAACACATTGAACAACCTGGTTCACGCCACTCAAAGCCGGCAGCTTTGAAAATATCGGCTAAGCCTTCATCTTCGGCTTGTTTTTTGACAAGGCCAGAGCCTGGTACGATTAACGCCTCAACACCTGGGGCTACTTGTTTACCTTCAACAATGTGTGCTGCCGCGCGTAAGTCTTCAATTCGGCTGTTGGTACACGAACCAATAAATACCGTATCTACAGTGGCTGACGATAACTTATCACCGGCTGTTAAGCCCATATACTTAAGTGCGCTGCGAATCGCATCCGCTTTAATTAAATCAGGCTCTTGGTCTGGATCTGGAATACACTCATCAACACCAATAACTTGCTCAGGGCTGGTGCCCCAGGTAATTTGTGGCTGGATGCTGCTTGCTTCAAGCTCAACTTCTAAGTCAAACTGTGCGCCTTCGTCAGTTTTTAGAGTTTCCCAATAAGCAACTGCTGCTTCAAAATCATCACCTTGTGGAGCAAATGGACGGCCTTTCAAGTAATCATAAGTAATTTGATCTGAAGCGATTAAACCCGCTTTAGCGCCCATTTCAATACTCATGTTACATAGTGTCATGCGCGCTTCCATTGACAGCGCTTCAATGCCTTCACCACAAAATTCTGCAACATAACCCGTACCACCAGCAGTGCCTAGCTTACCAATCACCGCCATGATCAAATCTTTAGCCGTAACAGTTGGACGCAGAACGCCATTAATTTGGATTTTTAACGACTTGGCTTTTTTCTGCTGTAAGGTCTGCGTAGCTAAGACGTGCTCAACCTCAGAAGTACCAATGCCGTGGGCAAGTGCACCAAATGCACCATGGGTTGACGTATGGCTATCGCCGCACACTATCGTCGTACCTGGTAAGGTGATCCCTTGCTCAGGCCCCATTACATGCACGATACCTTGGTTAATTGAATTTAAATCATAAAGTACAATGCCAAACTCTTTACAGTTGGCATCAAGCGCCATTAATTGGTTTTTAGATACTTCACTGGCAGCATCTAATGAACGACTTTTGGTCGAGACATTATGATCCATAGTCGCAATGGTTTTCTCTGGGCAACGTACTTTACGGTTTTTCTCACGAAGGCCTGCGAATGCTTGCGGTGATGTCACTTCGTGCACTAAATGACGGTCAATATAAAGTAAGTCGGTTTGCTCATTAATACTAGCTACAACATGTGCTTGCCAGATTTTATCGTATAACGTTTGGGCCACTTGCTGATCCCCTAATCAGTTTGACTCGCCGCGTGACGGTGCAGCGAGTGAATAATTGTTTAAATAGCCGCTCGCTTTATATGCGAGCAACAATCGCTGCGGCAACATCCTGCGTGGTATAACCCGCATTTGGATAGATATCTGGCGTGCCTACACCAGCTTCAACCGCTTCGGCAACGGCTTTTTCGATGCTGCGCGCGGCTTCATCTTGGCCTAGTGAATAACGTAACATTAACGCCGCACTTAAAATTTGCGCAATAGGGTTAGCGACCCCTTTACCAGCAATATCAGGTGCTGAACCACCCGCTGGTTCATACATACCAAAACCTGATTGGTTTAAGCTAGCTGACGGTAATAAGCCCATAGAGCCTGTGATCATTGCGCATTCATCTGATAAAATATCACCAAATAAGTTATCACACAGTAACACATCAAACTGGCTTGGCTGCTTAACTAACTGCATTGCTGCGTTATCAACGTAAATATAATCTAGGCTTACTTCTGGATAGTCCTTACTTACCTCTGTAACCACTTCGCGCCATAACACGCTCGAAGCAAGTACATTCGCTTTATCAACTGAGGTTACATGATTATTACGTAATTTTGCTGCTTCAAAAGCGAAACGAGCGATACGTTCAATTTCCTTGCGTGAATAAGTTTGCGTATCGAATGCCGATTCCTCAGCACCTTCGCCACTGCGGCCTTTTTCACCAAAATAAATACCACCGGTCAGCTCACGCACACATAAAATATCAAAGCCTTGTGCACTAATATCAGCGCGCAGCGGTGATGCAGCACTTAGCGCTGGTAACAGTTGCGCTGGGCGTAAGTTACAAAACAAGCCAAAGTGTTTACGCAGCGGTAACAGTGAAGCACGCTCAGGTTGTTCATTGGCAGGTAGGTGCTCCCATTTAGGGCCGCCCACTGAACCAAATAAAATCGCATCAGCACTTTCGCAGGCAGCTAGAGTTTGATCAGGTAACGCTTTACCAAATTGATCAATCGCAGCACCACCAATAGCATGATGATGACGAGTTAAAGTAAAACCAAATTTACTGCTCACAGCATCCAATACTTGCTCTGCTGCTGCCATTACTTCTGGGCCGATACCGTCGCCTGCTAATACTGCAACGCTGTAATTTGATTGACTCATCCTGCTTTCCTTTGTTGTTTTAAATCAGACACTTTTTGTGCGCGATAAATTAAGTTATAAACGCGGATCATAGCGCGCACTGACGCTTCAACCACATCCGCTGCGATACCTGCACCGTGATAAGGGCGGCCATCATATTTAGCGATTATATTTACCTCCCCTAGAGAGCTGGCGCCTTCACCGGTGGCCTCTAGGTTAAACTCAATCATTTCAACAGCCATGCCTGTTAAACGCTCAATCGCTAAGAATGACGCTTCTACAGGGCCATTACCGGTAGCCGCTTCTTGCTTAGACTCACCATTAATCGTCATACCGATTGTAGAGCTTGCTACTGATTGCGAGTTAGATGTTGAGTTAACAAACTCTAATTGGTATTTATCATCTTTATCACTAATTTGATTAAAATAAATCATCGCTTCAAGATCATAGTCATACACTGTGCCTTTTTGATCGGCAAGGGTTAAGAAGCTTTCATATAGGCTATCCATATCATAATCAGACTTTTGATAGCCTAATTCTTCAAGGCGGTGCTCAATAACATGACGCCCTGAACGAGAGGTCATGTTTAGTTGGTTATTTGGCACGCCGACACTTTCTGGCGACATAATCTCATAGGTATTTTGCGCTTTTAATACGCCGTCTTGGTGAATGCCAGAACTGTGAGCAAACGCATTCTCGCCGACAATGGCTTTATTTGGCTGCACCGGCATATTACAAATTTTTGCCACTTGGCGAGACGCACGGTAAATTTCTTCACTACGAATATCAGTATGCACTTTTAAGTGGTCTTGACGCATTTGCATGATCATCGCCACTTCTTCAAGCGAACAATTACCCGCACGCTCACCAATGCCATTGATCGTACATTCGATTTGCCGTGCTCCGGCTTGTACTGCAGCAATTGAATTAGCAACCGCTAAACCTAAATCATTATGGCAATGCACACTTAAACGCGCTTTATCGATATTTGGCACGTTATTCATCAAATGACGGATCATCGCCGCATATTCATCTGGTGTTACATAGCCAACTGTATCTGGTAAATTGATAGTAGATGCGCCAGCATTAATTGCCTGCTCAACTATTTTACATAAATCCCAATGCGGCGTTCGACCAGCATCTTCACATGAAAATTCCACATCATCAGTATAGTTACGCGCAAGTTTAATTGATTTAACCGCCATGGCTGTGGCGTCATCTAAACTCATGCGTAATTTATGTTCTAAATGCAAAGGACTCGTAGCAATAAATGTATGAATACGACTTTGTTGAGCTGTACGCAGGGCTTCACCGCAAGCTTCGATATCTTTAGCAACAGCACGTGCTAAACCACAAATAATTGGCCCTTTAACTTCTGTAGCAATACGTTGCACTGAACGAAAGTCAGCAGGGCTTGAAACCGGAAAGCCAACTTCCATTACATCCACATTTAGGCGGCTAATGGTATGCGCCAGTTGGATTTTATCTTCTTCAGTCAGGCTTGCTTTAAGCGCCTGCTCACCGTCACGTAAGGTGGTGTCAAAAATCCATACTTTATCTTGATCTTGCATAATCTGCCCTTAATTCTCAGCTACCCTGATTGCGAGATAAAAAAAACCCCGCATATTGCGGGGTTTTTTGTGTTTACTTAATGCAAATACACTAATCCCCGCTCACGTGCGCTAGCAGTAAGAGGTTTAGTTTTAATGTAATTAAACGTGTATTTTGCATCATCTTTACTAAATGTGTGTGTTCAGTGAGCCCTATTTTTAACACTTCAAAACACTGCTTGCAAGCATAATCTCACCTTTAAAATAATAAAAAAGCACAATCAAAGAAATAAAAAACCTTAAAAACACAAAAGTAGAGATATAAAATCTACAATAAACTCAAGGTGCCGATAAGATACTTGGCTTTATGGTAGATCCTGCTTAGATAAGTTTTCTATTTTAATTGCCACTACATGCTCAACTTTTATTAAAGCGGCCTGCTATAGTAGTTATTTATTCTCCCGCTATAGTGTTTGCTTTGAACGAAGTTCGTGTAATGTGCAACCGCGACCTTGCATCACAACAATATCGCTTTATTCGTTTTTAAAAGCCCCTAACGGTTTTACTTTCGACTTTGTCGCATCTTCAATAAACCACTGCTTTGCTTCATCTTCAGTCAACCCTTCCTCTGACAACCGTTTATACAATGCTTTTTGTGATGGAGTTGAATGCTCGCCATTTAGCTTGGCAGCTAACTCCTTTAAACCAGCTTCTGGTAATGTTTTCCCCCAAGGTAAATCGCTATTTGTAGGGTTAGGCAATGGTAACTTTAACTGCAAACCATGATTACTGGTGTTATCAGTCATTGAGCCTATATCATTAAAGTTAAAACCAGAATTACCCGCAGAATTAAAGCTAGCAACGCCTAACTCCATGTTATACACCCTGTCTTCCTCGCTGGTGTATATATCACTAAGTTGGTTTGTAAATATCTCACCAAAAGGCCTTAAGCCGTTTACTTCAACACGCTTTGGCGATTCATACTTTAAGCTAAAGTTCGCTGCAAAAACAAAAACCTGCTCTTCACCGGCAAATGCTTTAGCGTCTTTATTATGCCAATTAAGAAGCGCTCGACCTTGCATGCCTCTGTCATTACTGTGCCCAGCCTTATTAAGTAGCTCAACAAACTCTCGGTATTCTCTAAACTTTGCACCTGTTGAGTCATCAAATTGATAGTTATCATCTTCCCATCTATTTAAAGCTTGGTTGTAGCCTTTATTTGCATTACGAGTCGCCTTACCTAAATAATAGAGTCTTGATTTATAAGTAGGGCCCACATCATTAATGCCAATGGTTTGTTGTAGAGTTAATTCACATGGCACACTGCGCCAATTCAAACCTATCAGTGTTTTTGTATAGTTTTCTGATTCAAGTTTTGTACAGGTAGCAACGACCATAATGTCTACTTTGGTATTCCAGTCAAAGTCATCAAAAATAATGCCATCACCAAACTGGCGTACTTTAAACCCTAAACTTTGTGCTGCATCAAATTGGCTTTCAAATAAACGGATTGAGTGTCCTTGCCTTTGTATTTTACTGGTTATTAAATAAGGCTTCCCTTCACCACCAAAACGCACCAATATTCGAACACTTTTTTCCCCGGCAAAAAGTTCAGGACGAACAAAACTAGAACTTTTACTGGTTAAAAAATCTTTTATTAGTAGTGACTCTTCATTGCCACCATCACGTTCTGTATTTAAATCTACATAAAAGTCGGTAGCTATATATTTATTTTTTATACCAAGCCCATTAAGAATATTTAAATAGCCGGAGTCAAAAATCATTTCATCGTTATTCTCTTCTCGCTCACCCATTAACGGCAATACTACTTCACGACTACTGCCAACTTGGGCACTAATGTAATAACGCATGTCAGCAAAGTTTTTAGCTCGATAATATTCAAGTGCAGAGTCATGCATAAATGGGTAAAAAGCTTCTTTATGCACCATGGGTTTAGTACCCAAATATGTTTTTGGCCCTAGCTGAAAAAACGGCGTAAACACACAGCCAAACTTTCCTGCAAAGTGCTTTTCGCTTTCTAATAGCTCAGACTCAACAAGCGGCCTTACGAGCTCTTTGTAAGCAAGCTCGTTATTTACCCCATCACAACGCGTAACTTTAAAGGCAATAGGGGCAATAGCGGTCATCGTATCGTTAAACACCACTAAAACACGAATAGGTGTGAATGGCGTTAAGCGCTTTAGTTTGTTAGCAATAATTGGCAACCATTTTTTTGAATTTTGGTCTTGATAGTATATAGCGCTGTGGTGATAGCTCGCCTCACCATAGTCAGAAAATACCGGCTCAAATGTGTTTGCAAAGCTTTCTAAGTATTTACTGCCTGCTTTTTCTTGCGTGCCAAAGGTATGAATAGGAAAGTAGTTTTGAAATTCAGCGGTAATATAGTTATGTTCACGCGCGAGTGTTGGCACCGCCATCATATAAAAGCCGTAAGGATTAAATTGAGATTGCATATAGAGCGTATTTTCGGGATCTTTTACCACAGCTTTACGTGCGGCTTTATCTAACAGGCTGTAATTGTCACTAAAACCATAGAGCGCTTTATTATCAGTATCATTACTTTGTTGTGCGGTAATGCCATCAATTAAAAAAACCCAAAACGTATCCATTCGAATAGACGCACCGGGTAAATTAGGAAGCGCCCAGCTATCACCTAATAAAAAGTTTTCTATGTATTGTTTTACTTTATAACGCTCTAGGTTGCTATAATATTCGCTTTTATCTCCTTCACGCTGGGCCCTTAATAACAAGCCCATCAGGCCCGATATTGCCTCTGAGCGCAGTCTAAATTGCGCAGCCCACTGCGTACTTTGTTCTGTGCTTTCGCTGTCTTTAAATTCATTAAGCAGCTCATGCATCATCCCTTGGTTAGCCGCACATTCTTGGCCTAGGCGTTTATCTCTTTGAATTTCGGCATAGTACTTTTTACAGGTATTATCGAGCAGTACTTCATCCATTAAATTAGCAGCTGATGTAGCTATAGCACCACCTGCTTTTATAACTGCCACCGCCGCCGCAATGGGCGCTGTTGCCGGAATAAATGCCATCACACCCAAAGCAATGTTGATCATTTGCCACGCCATGGCATCAACCGTTTCACCTACTTTTATGTCGTTAACCACAGTTAAATTACGAAAGCGCTCTAAGCTATCCATACCTTCGCGTGATGGGCAAACAGAGAGCTGGCTAATAGCATAAGCGGCAATATGTACACGGCGATTTTGCGCTCGGCTGGCTTCGTCTTTATTATTTACAAGTGGCTGAGTATAACCCAGACCTTGCACTTCAATGCGCGCTTCATCAATACCTGCTTGAGTTACTAAAACATTTTTAACAGCATCGGCTCGTCGCTCAGATAGCGCCATATTATAATCGTAATGACCCAGATCGCAGGTATGGCCTGCCACTATAATTTTAAGAGATTCGTTTAGCTCAAACGCTTTTAAAACCGCTTCACTTTGCTGCAAAATAGCATCACGGTATTCATCGGTTACCTGCTCACTATTAAGTGCAAACTGTGCTTTAATTACCACGTCTTTTACTATTTCTTTAGCGCTTAAATGCTCAAAGTAATCTTGTGCAATGGTTTTATAATGCTGCTTAGATTGCACTAAATTAGGGATATTAGTGCCAATTTGTTGTACTGTCGTTTGCCCGAGCGCAACAATGTTAGTCGCTAGGTCAGCTATATTTAACGCATTGCCTGTTGCATCCATGGCCACTTTAGGAATACCAATACGCCCAGCGACAGTACCGCTGTACTCCCTCATTTGCGCAGGTGTATTATCAGGCAAGCGCCACAAGTTTTTTGCAAGCGCATCTTTCCAATCATCTGTGGTAAAGCCTGCGCGCGCACTGCGTAGCTTTTGCCACGCATCTTGCCCTTCTTGCATCGCAAATACAGAATCAAGGGTGGCTTGAATGGTTGTATCTGCATTCGCTCTTAAATGATCGTGTAAAGCTTTGGCAATTTTACTGCCTAACACAAATTTACCGTTAGTAGTAAAGTTACCATTACTGGCACTGGCGGTTATATCGGTATTTATTAACCCGGCGGCGAGTTGTGCGCGGCCTTTTGTCACCGCCCAACCATGACAAAAGCTTTCATAGCCACTAGCCATTTTAATGGGCTCATCGCTGACTTTAGCGCGGCCAATTTCTTTACCATTTTCATCTTTTACACTGATGTTTTTCGGGTCATAGGTAGCATGCTCGGTTTTTAAATCTTTTGCATAACTAATTAAGTGGCTATAAAAGCGCGGGAATTGCTTTATTATTGCCTCTTCAACCGAAAGCGGATCGCAGTTAATCACATCAAACTCACCGGCTTCATTTTTTATATCAAAGCGGAGCATTTCGGCAAGTTCGTAGTAATCGTAGTTATCATCTGACTGAACTGATTTGGCACACCAGTTTGAAATATTAGCTTGGTAGGTATCTTGATCAAGCCTTACTTTGATTCTATACAACCCTTTGGGTAGTATCTTGTTAGTACCTGATATCACTGCTAATTTAGTTTCAGTGTCGAAAGTAGCAAATAAATCTTCACCCACAGGCGGTGACAAAACAATATTTTCACCCGGAGAAAGAAGCGGGATGTTTGGATTAATACTTAAAATTACTGCTCGGGTTTTTGCCAGTATATAAGCTTGGATACTTTGTACGTTCTTCTGAGTTATTTCTTTTTCATACCATTTATTGTAAGTGTCATCTTCGCTATTTTCTGTAGGTTGTTTTAAATTGGTAACGGGGACTGTTTGTAACTCTAATAGCGGTGTATTTGTGCTACTGTAATTTTTTAAATTATTAACAAACTCTTTTGCCCAGCCTGTTGGGTTATTATTTGCAATAAGCCCTATAGACTCCATTGGCGGAATAATAATAGATCGTTGATTATTATTAGCCATGTATGCATGAAATGGCTGGCGTACCTCTAATGAATCACTATTTATTGTCGATAAAATACCTGCGCTATTTGTTTTTAATATAACAGGTTTTTTTACATCATAGGCAGCTGACTTAGGCTGTTCAGCCACCACAAATCGATTTGCTACCGGGGTTAATCTACCCACGGGCGTGTTGTTTTCAACATAACCAGTTAATAAGTACACTATTGGGCTGGCACTTCCTTTGCTCATGTCATGCATAATTAGTTACTCTGTGCTTTTTGGTTGGTAATAGCAATGGGCGCTATGCTTCTAAGCCCCCACATTCTCATTTCTTTAGTGCGTATTACCTGCTGTTCACCGGTTAAAATATTAGTTTGGGTAATAATACTATAAGTAACTGGCTTGTTATTTTCATCAACTTCACCTCTAGGGTTATAGCCAAATTTAAGGGTAACATCTTCATCAAGTGAAAAGATTACGCCATTTCCCTCCCCTTTTTCTGAGTGCTCTATTTCAGGGTTTGCAATATTCACCCAATGAAAGTGGGCTTTCGGTCTAGCGTGGGTCATAAACGCTAAATACTTGCCATCGGGCGAAATTCGATGGTTTTTCATTCTCCATTTGCGTGGAAAACCAAAATTCACTTTACGTACTATCTCACCATCAAACTTATGTATCCAAAAGCCATCATGCTTTACCGCTAAAAACTCTTTATCGCCGGGCAGTAAAAATAGCTCGTCAGCGTAAATTATTTCGCGCTGTGTAAGTGTTGCTGTTGATACCTTGTAGTTGTAATGCTTACCATCTGCATAAAAAATCACATTATCGCTATCTGAGGTCCAGTTAAATGAAGGATGACCACCACCGCCTGACATGGTAATTAACTTTTGCTCTTTAGTGTCGTACAACTGACGAGTAGCTCGGTCATTTATATAACCCGAAATAGCGATATAGCGGTTATCTGGGGAGCGGCTTGGTTTATGCAGCCCTACGGGTCTAAATTGCATAAACACTTCTTCAGGAATTATGCGGCGCCTGTCTGAGCCATCTAACCTTGATGACCACAGTGTGCGTACCTCACTGTATTTATATTTATTCCAAAACATTAACCGCGGGGTTGAAAATGTATCAGCATCGCCATACACCTCTTCACGTATTTCCATTGGCCACTCAGGGTGGTTTTTATGCTCCTCTGCCCATGGGTATTTAGCAAGGTCAATCTCTACTTGCTCAGAACCCTGTGATGACGGCTCCGAGCAACCGCTTAGTACCAAGCTGGCACAAAGAGAGAACACACAAAACATGCTGTATTTTTTAAAAAACATCAAAAACTATCCTTTTACTGAATGAGCCTATTTATTGGATTGCTGTAAACAAACTCATTATTTAAAACTTTTTAAATTATCAACAAACTCTTTCGCCCAGCCTGTTGGTTATTATTGGCAATAAGCCCGATAGACTCCATTGGTGGAATAATCATAGGTCGTTGATTATTATTAGCCGTGTATGCATGAAACGGCAGGCGCGTCTCTAATGAATCACTGTTTATTGTCGATAAAATACCAGCACTATTAGTTTTTAAAACAACAGGCTTTTTTGTATCGTATGTGGCTAGCTTTGGCTGTTCAGCCACCACGATTCGGTTTGCTACCGGGGTTAACTTACCAATGGGTTTATTGTTTTCAACATAACCAGTTAATAAGTACACCAATGGGCTTGCAGATCCTTTGCTTAGTTCATGCATATTAACTTCCTTGCATTGCCGAATTAGTAATTGCAATAGGGTATATTGAGCCCATACCCCAAATATTATTCTCTTTTTCTAATACTTCTGATTGCTCGCCTGTCACTATGTTTATTGTTCTTATAATACGCTCGGAAAGGAACCACCCTTTCTCATTACGCTCAGGCAAATTGCGATTGGTATATTCAAGCTGATAATCTTCTTTATCAGAGAAGATAACGCCATTACCTTCCCCTATTTCTGAGCTCTTTATTTCCGGGTTAGCAATATTAACCCAATGAAAATGTGCTTTTGGTCTACCTTGAGTCATAAATGCCAAGTATTTGCCATCGGGTGAAATACGGTGGTTTTTCATTTCCCACGCTTTTGGGAAACCAAAATTAACTTTGCGTACTATCTCGCCATCAAACGAGTGAATCCAAAAACCATCGTGCTTTACCGCTAAAAACTCTTTATCTCCCGGAAGTAAAAAAGCAGCGCCACTGTGGTGAATTTGCGGCCGCGGGGTTAGCTCGCCTGTTGGAACATGGTAATTAAAGTTTTTGCCATCTGAGTAAAAGATTACGTTTTCGCTGTCTGAGGTCCAGTTAAACCACGGGTAACCACCACCACCTGACATGGTAATCAACCTTTGCTCTTTGGTATCGTAAAGCTGGCGCGTCGCTCTATCATTGATATAACCCGAAATAGCTATATAGCGGTTATCTGGGGAGCGGCTTGGTTTATGTAGCCCTACAGGCCTGAATTGTATAAACACTTCTTCAGGAATTATGCGGCGCCTGTCTGAGCCATCTAAACGAGATGACCACAGCGTGCGTACCTCACTGTATTTGTATTTACTCCAAAACATTAACCGCGGGGTTGAAAATGTATCAGCATCACCATACACCTCTTCACGTATTTCCATTGGCCACTTAGAGTGGTTTTTATGCTCCTCTGCCCATGGGTATTTAGCAAGGTCAATCTCTACTTGCTCAGAACCCTGTGATGACGGCTCCGAGCAACCGCTTAGTACCAAGCTGGCACAAAGAGAGAACACACAAAACATGCTGTATTTTTTAAAAAACATCAAAAACTATCCTTTTACTGAATGAGCCTATTTATTGGATTGCTGTAAACAAACTCATTATTTAAAACTTTTTATAATGAAGACAAAATGAATGCGCTTACTCTTCTGTTATTTCTGCCATTGTTACAGTTTTTGGTGTTTGCTTGTTAAGCTCGCTGAATGGCACGTTATCAAATATATAGTAAGTAGGCTGACCGTCGTTTGGGTCTTGTATTAAATCGAAATTGCCACTTTGGGGGATGTCGGTAAATTCTATACGAACCCAATCCCCCTCAGGTATTACACGTGATATGGGTTTTATTTGCTGCCAGTTATGTTGATTATTTACTAGCACAAGCTGTTCTTTTGCGTAATTTTTTGTATTTGTATCGACTTGATACAAAAATACAAAAGCGGGTTTCACAATCGTTAACAGATTTGTATTGTTAACTACCATTGGCATACTATGCGGGGTACTCATACTAACTCCCAAATACTTGTTGTAATTTTGCTTTGGTTTTAGGGCCAGGAATACCATCAACTTCTAGTTCATGTTGGTACTGAAATTCTTTTACCCCAATGCGTGTTTTTTCCCCCATGACGCCATCAACTTTACCGCAATTAAACCCCAACATATTACAACGTCCCTGCACGCCAGAAAGCGTGTCGATTGGATCTAGGTTGCCTATTTGTACCGCAAAGCTTTTAGTTGGTGTGGTGTCACCTGCTTTTAAATATAAATCGACGCTGCCAGTAAGTGCGTCATTATTATTAAGCTCTACTTCGATAAGCCCATCACTTTGCAATACGGTATCGATTGTTTGGCTGCCAATATTAAGCACGACACGTTTACCCGCAATATCCTCGCCATCGTCATACGCTACTTTTAGGCGAAAATATTCCTTTTCATCGCGAACCACAAAAGTGTTTTTACTACCTGTTTTTAGCGGCATGAATTTTTCGGTTTTTTGCGGGATCTTGATAATGTCACCCGGAAAAATTAAATTAGGATCAGGGCGTAGTGCTTTAAATTCAGCATTACTAGGGTGGTTATACAAGGCGGTTGAGGTTTTATAACCATATTGACGTGCTATGCGTAACAATGTTTCGCCTTGCGCAACGGTGTGTTGGTGTACCATTGATATATCCTTATATCTAAATATAAACCGCTGTTAGGTGATATGACCTACAGACCAGTCATGATCGGCAAGTTCAAAAAAACTCACTTTGGCGTTTTCAAAGTCAGGACCAGACACATTGGCGTAGCCATTTTGATCGAGCTGGCCGGTGATAACGTGGCCATTACGCAGGCGAATTTTATAGCCCATGTTGGCTTGCGGTGCGCCGGCTTCGTCAAGCAATTCGATTTCATACGCTAATGTCGGCTGCTCAACTGTAAACGTGGTGGTGTCTACTGCACCACTGGCAGTAACAACCACGGTATAAACACCTGGTTTTACAGAAAAATAATGCTGCCAAAACGATACTTCATCTGGGCGCTTTTTATCGAGTTGCAAGGTTACTTGCCCGTTAGTTGGCCCTTGCCATTTAATAACCACAGTGCGACTGTTGCTACTTGAGCCTTCAATATTAAGTTTCCAGCCATCAGGTACTCGTAAACTGGTGCCTGAGGTTGCAGGTTTACGACTGCTAAAACCTAAGTTGTAGTCGTAAATTAAGTTAGCATTTTTATAGCCGGTATATTGCTGGGCAAGTTGCTCTACAGTTTCACTTGCTTGTAAAAGATGGGTAGAAAAACTTTGCCTAACTTGATGCGATGCTTTTAACTGCACCGTACTTTGTAAAACGGGTTTGTATATACACACTGCGGGCAAATGAATTTCAACTACGGTTGGCTTTGAAGTGCGGCTATGTTGCTGCATTGATTGGGCAATATATTTTGCTTGCCCTTCACCGTACTGGCTATTAAGCAGTGCTGGGGTTGCTAAAAAACCGGCTTGTTGAGAGTCACTTAAAAAATGCTCTGATACTGAATAATCAGGTGTAGCATTAGCTCCACCAGATGAGGAAAACTTAGTGGTATTCACAGGCTCTTTTGGATAAACAGCCAAGCCTTGCGCAGTATTTTTATAGCTGTTGTAGCTGACTTTTCGCCATGTTTTTTCATTTATCCAAAATTGGCTGCGGGGATCATCACGAAGCCGTGCGGCTTGACGTTTATCGATTACACCATACTGATTATCTTGAATAAGCCGTTGGATTTTTTTCGGTAATAGAGTGAATTCAGCACGCCTGACGTACGTAAACGTTACAACAGGTGGTGTAATTACTTCGTCTTTAATTTCATCAAAAATATGGGCATGTTGAAAGTCCACCGCGTCCTTGGTGAGCATGTGCGTCCTCGCTTTCTTTATTACCTAGCTTTAATTAACTAGGTACAAATGTAGTTGCCAATAATAAAGAAATAGGAACAAAAAATCTACAAGCATTTATACTGATTATGCGCTATCGGTTTTATTCTCTCTTACATAATTACTTGCACCACGAGTAATATAACGTAATTGCCATATAACGCGCTCAACCAGTTCATCACGTTGCTGACCTTCAATATCAAGGGCTTCGGCGCCAGCGTTAAACACTAACGTTACCATAGCCTCTGCTTGAATATACGCTTGGCTTGCATTACACGGTGTTTCACTTTCAAGATAATGTGCAAGTTCTAAAATAAAATGCTTTATTTCACGAGCTACAGCGGCGCGAAACGCTTTAGAAGTGCCAGATCGCTCACGCAGCAGTAGCCTAAATTGATTGCTCGAATTATCAATAAACTCCATAAAAGTAACCACAGAAGTAGTAATAACACTACCGCCACTGGCTATGCGGCGACGAGCTTGACGCATTAGCTGACGCAGCGTTAAACCCGCCTCGTCAACCATCGTTAAGCCCAGTTCATTCATGTCTTTAAAATGGCGGTAAAACGAGGTAGGCGCAATCCCCGCTTCACGAGCTACTTCACGTAAACTGAGGTTCGAAAAGCTATGATCAGCACTAAGTTGATTAAATGCCGCCTCAATTAGAGCTTGTCGTGTTTTTTGTTTCTGTTGCGCGCGAACACCCGACATAAACTACTCCTGATTTAATTAAAATCAATTTATGGTGATTTTTATCTTAATTCCCCAGTCTAATACTTGACGGCAAGAGAATGAAATATTATTTTAGCTTACAAGTGTACGCTCAGATTTTTTAAGATGAAAAAACCACCTATTATCTGGACTAACGTCCTATTTTTCAGTATTACCTTTTTGGCAGCCGCCATCTTAGTTCCTTGGTATGGATTTACCAATGGCTTTAGCAGTGCGCATTGGATCGCCTTCGTTGCGTGTATGTTTTATGCTGGTATGTCGATTACCGCTGGCTATCATCGCCTTTGGGCACATAAAACTTATGATGCTCACCCAATTATTGAATTTATCTTCGCTTTAGGCGGTGCCTTTGCACTACAAAATAGCGCGTTACATTGGAGTAGTGATCACCGTGTTCATCATGGTCAGGTTGATGATCCAGTAAAAGACCCTTACGCCGCAACCAACGGTTTTTGGTATAGCCATATAGGGTGGATGCTACGTGACTACCAAGGCGACAGCTATGGTGATTACTCTAACTGCCGTGACTTACAACGCAATAAAGTAGTGATGTGGCAGCATCGTCATTATATGAAACTAGTTCTGGCAACTAATATTGGTATTCCCCTGTTACTAGGTTTAATGATAGGCGATGTAATTGGTATGCTATTATTAGCAGGGTTGTTACGTTTAGTATTAAGCCAACACTTTACCTTTTTTATTAATTCAGTTGCGCACATTTGGGGGTCACGCCCTTACACTGAGAAAAATACAGCACGAGATAACGGCTTTTTGGCTCTGTTTACTTACGGTGAAGGTTATCATAATTTCCACCATATTTTTGCCAGCGACTATCGAAATGGCATTAAATGGTTTCATTATGATCCAACAAAATGGATGATCCGCGCCTTTGCCAGTGTTGGATTGGCAAAGAAATTAAAACGTACACCAGTTGAACGTATCGAAAAAGCCAAAGCCGAAACGTTAATGAACAAAACACAAAACCGTTTAGCTAAATTGCCTTTAGCGCAAGATAAGCTTACATTATTGCAGCAAGAGTACGATTTATTGCTAAAAAAGCTACAACACTTTTGTGCACTAAAAAAGCAAGTATTAGAAGTTAAAAAGAATAACATGCTGCAACAATGCGAAAAATCGGCTTTAATGGCACAATATCATGAGTTGGAAGCTGCCTGGGAAAATCAAAAACAGGCATGGCTTGCACTAAATGCGAGGTTATTAAAAGCCTCTTTTAGTTAATGTAGGAGTGGCTGTGGCCAAACAACAAGTAAAGAAAGAGCAACAATCGTTTCAATATGATGCGATTATTATAGGCACAGGTCCTGGCGGTGAAGGTACCGCCATGAACCTATCTAAAAGCAACAAGAAAGTAGCCGTTATTGAACGCCAAGAAGGTGTTGGTGGCGGTTGTGTACATTGGGGTACTATTCCTTCAAAAGCGCTACGTCATTCTGTGAGCCGCTATATCGAATATAAAGCAAACCCATTATTTAATATCGGCGAACGCCCTAGTCGCTTAACATTCCCTGATATTCTGCGCCACGCCAGTTCAGTGATTTCTAAGCAGTCAAATCTGCGCAGCAGTTTTTACGATCGTAACCGGATCCACCTATTTCAAGGTGATGCTAGCTTTGTAGATAAAAACACAATTGAAATTACGCGTAATGATGGTTCGACTGAACGATTAACAGCTAAAACAATTGTTATTGCAACAGGTTCTCGCCCATATCGTCCACCAGAAGTAGACTTTACCCATTCGCGCATTTACGACAGCGATACTATTTTAGGGCTAGAACATGACCCTCACCGCGTATTAATTTATGGTGCTGGGGTTATCGGTTGTGAATACGCATCAATCTTTAAAGGGTTAGGGGCGAAGGTTGATTTAGTGAATACCCGTGACCGCTTGTTGGCATTTATGGATGCTGAAATATCAGATGCCCTAAGTTATCACTTTTGGAATAGCGGCATTGTTATTCGCCATAACGAAGAATTTGATCGCGTTGAAACTCGCGACGATTGTGTAGTGATGCATTTAAAATCAGGTAAACGCGTCAAAGCAGACTGTATTTTATTTGCCAATGGTCGCACCGGTAACACTGACGGTTTAAACCTTGAAGCTGTAGGCTTAAAAGCAGATGGTCGTGGCCAGTTAAAAGTCAATGAAACCTACCAAACAGAGGTTGATAACATTTATGCCGTGGGTGATGTTATTGGCTACCCAAGCCTTGCCAGTGCTGCATTTGACCAAGGTAGAATTGCCGCCGATGCCATAGCTTGTGGCAATTGCGATGAAAAACTAATTATTGATATTCCGGCAGGCATTTATACCATTCCTGAAATGAGTTCTGTCGGTAAAACCGAACAACAGCTTACTGCGGCTAAAATACCGTACGAAGTAGGCCGTGCGCAATTTAAGCATTTAGCACGAGCGCAAATTGCCGGTACTGAAGTGGGTAGCTTAAAAATATTATTTCATACCGAAACGAAAGAAGTATTGGGTGTCCATTGCTTTGGTGAGCGCGCCTCTGAAATTGTTCACATCGGCCAAGCCATTATGGAACAAAAGAATGGCGGCAATAACATTGATTACTTTGTAAATACCACGTTTAACTACCCAACCATGGCTGAGGCCTACCGTGTTGCTGCGTTAAATGGTTTGAACCGCTTATTTAAGTAACCCATATTTAAAAGCGTTTAAAAGACAACAAAAAGCCCGCTAACATTAGCGGGCTTTTTACTACGTAAATAACGAGTGGCTCGTTATTCTAACGGTTATTATTTATGATATTGCGCACTTAACTCATGTACGGCATTGATAAATACGCCGGCATGTTCAGGGTCTACATCTGGCGTAATACCATGGCCTAAGTTAAATACATGGCCATCACCGGTACCAAAGTCTTCAAGTATTGTTGCTACTTCTTGGCGAATGCGATCAGGTGTACCATGCAGCATTGATGGATCCATATTACCTTGTAATGCCACTTTATCGCCAACACGACGTTTAGCATCACCAATGTTGATAGTCCAATCAAGACCTACGGCGTCACAACCTGTTGCTGCGATTGCTTCTATCCATTGGCCACCATTTTTAGTAAACAGCGTTACAGGCACTTTACGGCCGTCATATTCACGAATTAAGCCATCAACAATTTTGTGCATATACTGCAAAGAGAACTCATTATAATCACGTGGGCTCAATACCCCACCCCATGAGTCAAACACCATTAACGACTGTGCACCCGCTTTAATTTGTGCATTTAGGTAGTCGATCACTGAATCTGCTAACTTATCAAGTAACAAATGTAATGTTTGCGGCTCTGCAAACGCCATTTTTTTTATTTTGCCAAATACTTTGCTACTACCGCCCTCAACCATATAAGTGGCTAAAGTCCAAGGTGAACCAGAGAAACCAATCAGTGGTACTTCGCCTTTTAATTCACGGCGAATGGTGCTTACTGCATTCATTACATAGCCAAGCTCATCGGTTGGATCAAGCTTTGGGATCTTTTTTACATCAGCTAATGATGAAATAGGGCGCTCAAACTTAGGACCCTCACCTGTTTCAAAATACAAGCCTAAGCCCATTGCATCTGGAATCGTTAAAATGTCGCTGAATAAAATAGCAGCATCTAGCGGGTAACGACGCAACGGTTGCAGGGTTACTTCGCAAGCTAGCTCAGCATTTTTACACAAGCTCATAAAATCGCCCGCTTGTGCACGTGTGGCACGGTATTCTGGTAAATAGCGCCCTGCTTGGCGCATCATCCATACCGGAGTTACATCAACAGGTTGTTTTTGTAGTGCACGTAAATAACGGTCGTTTTTTAATTCGCTCATGCGTAAGAGATCCTAAAGCTGTTATGAAATTGCGCAGATTGTATCACCATATCGCACCGTGCTCTATTGCAATGTACTTGCCGATGATACAGATCAATGGTTTTATTTTACGCTTAAAATTCAAGCAACAAAAAATAACATTTGAAATTTTTCATTAATATGTTTGCAACATTACAAAAAGCTTGGTATAACTTGTTCCGCGTTAACAATAAAAACAATAAAAATTATATAACAACAAAAATAAAAATCTTCCCATAACAATAAGAAAGCTTGTTTTAACAAGTCATGGAAAAGAAATTAAACCACCATTTATGGTGGTTTTTTCTTGCCCAGAACAATTGCAAAGTAGTAATAATAACTACCTATATATCAATATATTAACCTTTTATTACTAAATTATTTAAAAAATGTGTTGATCTTTTCTGCATATTTCATTGTTATAGAAGAAACCAACCCAGCTAAGGAGAAAGATAATGCTGACGCGTTTGGAAAAAGCTCAACAAAAATGGGGTGGTAGCCACACCGTTATCGATAAATGGCTTACAGAACGTCAAGAGCTGTTAGTTTTATATTGTCGTATTGCTGGCTTTTCACCGTATGATCAAAAAGACCACGCTTTACCAGATCAATTACAGATCCAAAATTTTTGCCAAATCTTGATGGATTACTTATCTGCTGGGCACTTCGAGGTGTATGACGACATTGCCAAAGCATGTGAACAAAAAGGCCCTAGTAGTCAAAAGCTTGCCAATGAACTTTATCCACGAATTTCAGAAACCACCGATACTGCTCTTGATTTTAATGATAAATATGCAGAAGTAGATAAAGAAGATTTACTCAATGACTTTGATCATGACTTATCAAAACTAGGCGAAGCTCTTGAGCTGCGCTTTGAATTAGAAGATGAATTAATCGATAATTTGTATTCTAATCATACCTAAATAGCACCACTATGCTGTAGCAAGGAGCTCTGCTCCTTGTCTGTTTTCTACCTGTTGCCTTACCGATAAAAATTAAATATTCCAAACCACCCCAAATAATTGAAATTTATATTTCCATAATGTAATGATAGAGCCATTGTGTATAAAAATAACAAAGGCTCGCTATGAATAAACGTACATTTTTAAAATCTGTATCACTTCTCAGTGCTGGATTACTCGCAGGTAATAGCGTGCAAGCAGTCGCTAATTCATCAAACCACAACGTATTAAGTTTGAAAAAACCTACCTCACTACCAAGAAAGGGGACTATTGGCGTAGTCAGTCCATCCGCGGCAACTGCAAATCAAAAAGATATTATTTTAGCCAAGCAAGTAATAGAAGCGCTTGGTTACAAAGCAAAGTTAGCTCCTAATATTATGGCAAGACGCGGCCACCTTGCCGGTACAGATACACAGCGTGCTGACGATCTTAATGCGCTGTTTAACGACAGTAGTGTTGATGCTATTTTTTGCTTGCGAGGCGGCTCAGGGGCTGCGCGTATCTTGCCATTACTGGACTATGCCATGATCCGTGCTAACGCCAAACCGCTAATGGGTTACTCTGACATAACTGCATTACACAATGCACTGCTTGCTAAAGCGGGCATTGTTAGTTTTCATGGCCCCAATGCATCAAGCAGCTGGAACCGATTCCATGTTAAGCAGTTTCAGCAAATGTTTGAGCAACAAACACGTATGCATTTTAGCAACCTACCTAAGGGCGAAGACGAATTGGTAAATAGCCAATACCTGACCCAAACAATCACTCCTGGTAAAGCAACAGGACAACTGATTGGAGGTAATTTAACCGTACTAACCGCTTTAGCAGGCTCAACTTATTTACCTGAGTTTGACGGGGCGATTTTATTTTTAGAAGATATTGATGAAGCACCTTATCGCATTGATCGCATGCTTAGCACATTAAAACTCATGGGGGCGCTGGATAAGATAGCCGGCTTTGTATTTGGCGATTGTAACGACTGTACACCGGGTCGAGGTTATGGCTCATTAACGCTTGATGAAATTTTTGCAGATTATATTAAGCCACTGGGCATTCCCGCTTATCGCGGTGCGATGATTGGCCATATTAAGCGACAATTTATTTTACCCGTCGGCACACAAGTTGAAATTAATGCGGATGCCGGCACGTTGACTATGAAAGAGGCGGCCTTCAGCTAAAATTTACACAATAAAAAAGGGGCAAGTGAGCCCCTTTTCAATCCAGAATAACTAATTATTCTGCCGCAGCAGCTTGCTCTTCGTTTTGAATTTCAAGTAGTTCTACTTCAAAAACAAGTGTTGAGTTAGCTGGAATTTTACCTAAGTCACGGTCGCCGTAAGCAAGTTCAGCAGGAATGGTGAACTTGTACTTAGAGCCAACGGGCATAAGTTGTAAACCTTCAGTCCAACCAGCGATTACGCGGTTAAGAGGAAAAGTTGTTGGTTCGTTACGTGAATAAGAGCTGTCAAATTCAGTACCGTCTAATAAAGTACCTTTGTAATGTACTTTAACTACATCTGTAGCAACTGGCTTTTCACCATCACCTTCAGTGATCACTTCATATTGAAGGCCTGATTCAGTCACTGTAACGCCTTCTTTTGCAGCATTATCAGCTAGGTATTTTTCACCTGCAGCTTTGCTTTTTTCAGCTTCAACTTTCGCATGAGCTTCTTGCTTAGTACGTACAGATGTATCAAGTGTAGTTAATACTTCACGAATTTTTTCTTCGTCAAGTTTTGCTTCGCCAGCAAGTGCATCTTCAAAACCACGAATAAGCAATGCTTGGTCAAGCTCAATACCTAACTCTTTTTTATCAGCTAAATCTTTATTTAAAAAGTTACCAACTGATGCACCGATACCGTATGCTTGTTGTTGTGCTTCAGTATCTAGCTTAACGGGTGCTGCTTGTTCTTGTTTTGCTTCTTGATTACAAGCTGTTAGCGCAAAAACTGACGCTGCAATCAATGACAATTTAATCGTCTTTTTCATTTTAAATCTCCGACACACTTTGCAGATGTCATTTATTGTATTATTACTAGTTAATGATTAACGGCCCGTGATAGGCTACTTATCTAATTTCTGATTGTAAGCTACCGCGCACTTTCAAGTTATTAGATAAACAACCTTGGCCTTCAACGTGCCCTAGTCTAACCTCTCAATCACTAAGAGTTAAGGGGAAATACCTGTAATATGTCGATATTTCGTACTTTTTTGTATCTTCTGTGCTGCACCTTGCTAATTGCCTGCTCAGAACAAAAAGACCAAGCGACTGCAAGCTATGAGCATGCAGCTAGAGGCTCCTTTGCCTCAGCAGTATCTCATGATGGCAAATACAGCCTGATCTCATCCATACACCATGGGGTCGCCCTATGGGATAATCAACAGCAAGTGCTAAAATACCAATGGTTTCAGCAACAAGCCCAAGATAGCCTAGTTCACACTGTCGCCATTGCGTATGACAATAGCCATGCTGTCACCGCAGAAAAAACCACCTTTGCTGTTTGGGATATTGCTAGCGGAAAAAATACCGGCTATTACAAAATCAAAACCGCCACCATTCGAGATATCGCCATCAGTAACCAAGGTCGCAGCGTTTTATACGGTCGCAGCGACGGCGTGGTTGTTTATCTCGAATTAGAGACCGGTAGACGCATAGAGTTCCTTGGTCATCAAGAAAAAATTAACGCGGTCGATTTATCCCCCAATGGACATTTTGCCCTCAGCGGCTCTAACGACTACGTAGCCTATTTTTGGGATACTCGAACAGGGCAAGTGATCCATCGCTTTAATCACCCAACCAGAGTGACTCAAGTAGCCCTTGATCCACAAGGTCGCTATGCATTTACCGCCGACAGTATGACACAGGCACATGTATGGCAGCTGACAACGGGTGATCTTGTTAGTAAACTGGCGTATATTGCCCGACAAAGAATTTTCACTGCGGTTCGCTTTAATGATGCAGGCACCTTACTTGCTACCGGCTCACCCAATCGCTTGGTTGATTTATGGCAGTTAGATACGGGTGAAAAAATTCAGAGTTGGCATGTCACCCCGCGCGAAGGCAGCAGACCTAAATCAGCGGTGGTGCTTGATGTTGCTTTTACTGACAACGATACCAAGTTGTTAACCGAAAGCTCCAGCGGAGTCGCTGAGCGCTTTATTAGACGAGATAAAAATGAACACAATTGAACATCGCTTAATGGAACTTGAAGCCAAAGTCGCTTTTCAAGATGAAACGATTGATATTTTAAATGACGAAATTAAGGTGCACCAGCAGCTGTTAGCGAAGATGAAACGCCAAACAGAGCTACTGGCTGAAAAAATTAAAGAGTCGCAATCAGCGCCGTCGATGATGTCAAACATGCCAGAGCCACCACCGCCGCATTATTAATTAGCGCGGCTTAATCGCCCGGTTTAAACACGCCGATTACTTGCTCAAATTGGCGTGTTGATGCTTGTACTGCCTGTTCTGGCTGCGCCATTTTATGGCCGCACTGCATGCACTCAACTTTTTCTACGTCATGCTCTTTATAAAGCATCATCATATCCATTGTTTTACACTCTGGGCAGGTTGCTCCAGCAATAAATCGTTTTTTCTGCTTCACTACGCTTTCTCACAGTTTGAAAAGAAACTCGCCGCATTTTAACCCAATAACTGTTCAGTTGATACGCTAGCAATTGAAATATAGCCCAGCTTCCGTGCTATGATAGCGCCAAGTTCACACAGGCACAGTAAAGCGCATAATACATGATCCAGATCTCAGAAATTGAATTACTCCGCGGCGGTAAAGCACTGCTTAAAGATGCATCGGCTACCTTATTTCCAGAGCACAAAGTCGGCCTCGTTGGTGCAAATGGTTGCGGTAAATCGACGCTTTTTAGCTTATTAAAATCTGAGTTACAGCTTGATGCGGGTAATTGCAGTATTCCAAAGGATTGGTCGATTGCCTCGGTAAAACAAGAAACCCCAGCACTTGAAATAAGTGCCATTGACTATGTACTACAAGGCCATCCAGATTATTACGCATTACGTATTGCTCTGCGCGAAGCTGAACAAAATAACGATGGCGACACGCAAGCCAAAGTTCATATCCAGTTAGAAAACATCAAAGGCTACAGCATTGAAGCCAAAGCCGGTGAACTGTTGCATGGTTTAGGTTTTGCCAATAACCAAATCGAAAACCCTGTGAGTGATTTTTCCGGTGGTTGGCGTATGCGCTTAAACTTAGCTCAAGCACTTATTCGCGATGCTGATTTATTATTACTGGATGAGCCAACCAACCACTTAGATTTAGATGCCGTGTATTGGCTCGAACGCTTTTTACGTGCTTACACAGGCACCTTGGTATTAATATCACATGACCGTGAGTTTCTGGATGCCGTGGTCGATCAAATTTGGCACATTGATAAGCAGCTGATCAATGTCTACAAAGGTAATTACTCGCAGTTTGAACGTCAAAAAGCTGAGCGTTTGTTGCAACACCAAGCGATGTTTGAAAAACAACAAGAACAAATTGCTCACCTTGAGCAGTTTATTACTCGCTTTAAAGCAAAAGCAAGTAAAGCTAAGCAAGCACAAAGTCGTGTTAAAGCCCTTGAACGCATGGAAAAGCTCGCCCCCGCTCACGCTGATTCCCCCTTTGACTTTGAGTTTGCGGAACCTACAGCATTACCAAACCCATTGATGACGCTCGATAAAGCACAAGCCGGCTATGGTGATGTGACAATATTACACAGTATAAAGCTCAACTTAGTGCCAGGTAGCCGTATTGCTCTACTTGGTCGTAATGGTGCAGGTAAGTCTACCCTAATAAAGTTGCTCTCTGGCGAGTTACAACCGCAAGCTGGTGAGGTGTTCCAACATCAAGGTTTAAATATAGGTTACTTCGCCCAGCATCAGCTGGAGTCACTAGATTTAAAAGCCAGCGCCGTCACTCATTTACAGCGTTTAAATCCAAAAGCAAGCGAGCAATCACTACGTGACTTTTTAGGTGGTTTTGCCTTTATAGGTGATAAAGCCCTTGAGCCAGTTGCACCGTTTTCTGGTGGCGAAAAAGCCCGCCTAGTTTTAGCTATGCTGGTTTATCAAAAACCTAACTTACTGCTACTGGATGAGCCAACCAACCACCTTGACTTAGAAATGCGTCACGCACTGGTTATGGCATTACAAGGCTTTGAAGGCGCAATGGTAACCGTATCCCATGACCGTCACATGCTAAAAAATACTGCCGACGAATATTACTTAGTCGACAACGGTGAAGTAACCCAGTTTGGCTACGATTTAGACGAATACTACCAATGGCTACTCAATGCTAATAAAGAAGCGGCAAAAGCCACGCAAGCTGACGATGAGCCTAAAGCAAACTCGCAAGTAAATCGCAAAGAGCAAAAGCGCCTAGAAGCCGAGTTTAGAAAAGCCGTTCAACCACTTAAAAAACAGATTGAAAAGCTTGAAAAGCAACTCGATAAATACTCAGCCGAATTAGCTGAAATCGAAGAATCACTTGGCGATAACGAGCTTTATAACGATGACAACAAAGCAAAACTCAAAGAGTTACTCGCTAAACAAGCGACATTAACACCCAAAGTAAATGACATCGAAGAAGAGCTACTTATGGCCCTTGAAGAAATGGAAGAAAAAGAACAGGCCTTTGCCGATGAACTTGCTTAACGGCGATGATTTTTGGCAGTTTGCATGTCAGCTTTATAGCGAAGATGGCATGCAAGCACGCCTGTTAGATTATCAAAACCAGCAAGGTAAAAACGTTAACCTATGCTTGCTACTGTACTATTTAGATTCTCTCAATCTCACCATCAACAAAGCCCAGCTAAACAAACTTGAACAATGCATTAGTGAATTGGATCAACAGGTATTAACACCCTTGCGTGCCACACGCGCTTATTTAAAAGCAAATCAAACCACGATTTCAGATTATGCTGCGATTCGTAAAAACCTGCTCAGCGCCGAGTTAAAGCTGGAAAAGCAACAACAACAGTTGTTAATAACCACAATTAATAGCTTTGATCTAACACCTTGCAGCACGCCAAGTAACACAAAGCTCTATTTGTAAAAGCTCTCATGTAGGTCGCGCTTTAGCGCGTTAATTTTAATAACGAAATAATTCATGGCTAAAGCCGCTTACCACCAGTAGTCATATTTTGTTGAAGAAACCTACTTTTGTTGCAAATAAATTTTTAACTCCCCCTCATTTACTTCTCATTCTGTTCTCTTTGTGCAAAAAGATCTTTAACTGACTTACAGCAAAAATTGTCGCCATAAATGACGACCTACAGCAATTCATTACCTTGTAATTTTCCTCTCGCTAGCTGACTTGATCCAAATCAACTTCTGTATCACTGCTAATCAACTTAGGAAAATAGCTTGATCTGGATCATACCAAGCTCAGCTAAGCCAGCCTATGATTAACCCATAGACATCAGGAGGCAAGTTATGGACGTATTCTTTAGAGATTTTTTTAGCGACCCAGTACTATTTTTATCATTTGGTTTTTTAGGAATAGTAATCAGCTTATGCCTTTTCTTTGTGTATTTCTTTATGAAAAAAATACACGATGCAGATATCCCCAATTAGAATTAAGCACGACGCGCAAAGCCCCTATCAAGTTATTTGATTAGGGGCTTTTTATTGCCAAAAATTTGTTACACTTATACTTCAATTAGCTAGGTAGTCGTCAATAATGCTTACAAATTTCAAGCCTGCGTGGTGGATGAGTAATCGTCATGTGCAAACCATTATGCCGCGTTTTTTTCGCCCTTTTCATAATACGCGTTATCAATTAGAGCTGCTTGATACCCCAGATGGTGATTTTTTAGAACTTGCTTGGTCGTTACCAAGAAATGACGATGCACCGCTGGCCATTGTACTGCACGGCCTTGAGGGCAATATAAACAGCTTTTATGCCAAAGGTATGATGAAAGCCCTAAAAAAGCAGGGGTTTAGCGTTGTTTTAATGCATTTTCGTAATTGCTCAACGCAAGTAAATCGCCTCCCTCGCGCGTACCACAGTGGTGAAACTGGCGATCTCGATTTTTTTATCAAACAACTTAAACAACAATTTCCAAATCGCCCGTTACTGGCAGTTGGCTTTTCACTCGGTGGCAATGTACTTGCTAAATATTTAGGCGAACAAGGCCAACAGTGCAGACTTGATGGCGCAGCTGTGGTGTCGGCTCCTTATGAGTTGTCGGCATCATGCCAAGTAATACGAAAGAGCCTAGCAAAAATTTATCAAAAATATTTGCTCGACCGAATGAAGAAATCCATGCAACGCAAACTGCCACAAATTGAGCAACAAATCGATTTAACACCCAAGCAATTAATGGAAATTAATGATTTATGGCAATTTGACGACCAACTAACCGCTCCTTTGCATGGTTTTTCTGGTGCTGAGGATTATTACCAACAAGCTAGTGCCAAGCCCTATTTAAAACACATAACCACACCGACGTTAATTGTGCACGCTAAAGACGACCCAATGCTATCGATTAAAGCCGTACCGAGCAGGCAAGATGTGAGTGAACATGTTACGCTACGCATCTCAGAAAAAGGCGGCCATGTTGGTTTCATTACGGGCAGTAACCCATTTAAACCGGTTTACTGGTTAGAGCAAATCGTGCCTGAGTACTTCAATCAGGTAGTTAAAAAAGAGCAGTTATGATCATTCCACACCAGCAACTCGATAAAGACACACTCTATAACTTAATCGAAAGTTACGTTTTACGTGAAGGCACCGACTACGGTGAACAAGAATTTAGTATTGAAGCAAAAGTGGCGCAAGTTAATCAGCAATTAAACGCTGGCGAAGCGATGGTGTTCTTCTCTGAACTACACGAATCAGTCACCATTATCTCTAAGAGCGAGTTTAAGGCGCTACAAAGTGAAGAGCAGTTTAACGAGTAAACTTGTCAGCCGCACGATAAAACTTCACAATGGCTCTTTTACTTCAAGAGCCATTAAAAATGATAAAACTAAGCTCAATAGTTGTTGCTATTTCTCTAGCTCTTAGCAGCCAAGTGAATGCAGATACAACTACCCCCTCTGATAAAGCTATCAAGCTCACACAAGAAACCATTTTAATCGATACGCACATTGATGTTCCATACCGTATTCACAAAAGCTGGGCAGATGTAACCAAAGCCACTGACGACGGTGATTTTGACTACCCTCGCGCCGTTAAAGGTGGTTTAAATGCGCCGTTTATGTCGATTTATATTCCTGCTAATTTAGAATTTGAAGGTAAAGGAAAAAGCTACCAACTAGCGAATCAACTCATTGATAGCATGGAAGCGATTGCACAGCGTGCACCAGACAAATTTGCCATTGCAAGCTCTACCTCTGATATTAAAACGCAATTTAAGCAAGGCAAAATGTCACTAGCAATGGGTATGGAAAATGGCTCGCCAATTGAAGGCGATATGAAAAACTTACAACACTTTTTTGACCGTGGTGTGCGCTACATCACTCTTGCCCATTCACAAAGCAACCATATTTCTGATTCATCTTACGATATTCGCCGTAAATGGAAAGGCTTGAGCCCATTTGGTAAAAAGCTGGTTACTGAAATGAACAATATCGGTATGCTGATTGACGTATCGCACATCTCAGATGATGCGTTTTACCAAGTAATGGAGCTATCTAAAACCCCTGTAATTGCCTCACACTCGTCGCTGCGCAAATATACGCCGGGCTTTGAGCGTAACATGGATGACGATATGCTACTTGCACTGAAAAAAAATGGCGGGGTTATCCAGATTAATTTTGGTTCAAGCTTTGTCACAGCCAGCTCCCGTAATTGGTATGATCAGCTAAACAGTAAAAAAGACTCGGCGAAAAAACAAGGCACTAAATTAAGTAAAGATTTTGACGCGGCGTATCGCGCTAAAAATCCATTCCCGTTTGCAAGCCTTGCACAAGTGCTTGACCATATCGATCATGTTGTTGAGTTAATTGGTATCGATTATGTCGGTATTGGCTCTGATTATGACGGTGTGGGTGATTCATTGCCAACTGGCTTAAAAGATGTTTCAAGCTATCCTAACCTAGTACAGGGTTTGATGGATCGAGGCTACAGCAACACTGATATTAAAAAAATACTCAGCGGCAACATGCTACGCGTATGGCAGCAAGCCGAAGCGTATGCGAAAAAACATTAATCTGTACATTTTAAGCTCTGGGCAACCGGAGCTTACACAAAGCCATTGAAAAACTCATTTTTGTACCTGCCTTTCTACATATTTTAACAGAACTTTTTCGCCAAAATGGGTAAATTAGCGTTTTATCTTTGGAGCACATTTTTAATGCCTATCAATAAGGGCTCTGTAGCAATTGTTATCGCCACAATTGCCATTGCTATATCATGTTACGGTACTTTTTTCGCAAAACATGTAGTAACCCCACATGCAAAACAAAACGCTATACACCAAAATGGTTCAGAAATAGTGGTCACTAACATTCCGTTAAATAACGACTATAACGAGCTATCTATCGATCTATTAAATAAAAAGATTACCGCCTTACAATTACAACTCGCTAATTTGCAAATGCAAAACCCAGCATTTGAGGAAGCGACCAATCACGACGAATTTAAAGAGCTGGTAATTGCGGTACTCAATGAAAAAGATCAGCAAGAAGCCGAAAAAATGCGTAAAAGTAACCCTTTATATGACTTTTATGCTGATTTACCAGAAGATTATGACTTACGTTTAAAGTCAGAACCGGCCTATGCCGAAAATATGGCGGTACAATTACGACAGCAAATTCTTGACCCAAATGCCAGTGATATTGATAGATTAGCAGCGCTAGCTCAATTACAAATGAACTTATATATTTTAAATCAAGCCAACATACCTGAGTATGATTATGAAGTTTTTAAAAATGTATTAGATCTGGCCGATAATAGTCATGATGATAAATTTAAAATTCAAGCCATAGAAATTACAACTCAATCGCCAGTGCTTGATTATCGTTTAGCTGAACGCTTTACGGCACTGCTAGAGCAAGATTCTAACGATTATATTCGTCGTTTGGCAGGGCAAGGCTTAGTAACTCAATTCTATCAAGCTCAGAGCGAGAGAAGCGACTATAGCCAACAGATTGCACAACACATTCTATCGCTATATCAAGACTCTGCCGACGATAACGTCTATTCGGTATTAAACGAAATGATTGGCAATGAAAACATGCTAGCAGAGCTGCAAAAATACGCTGATGGCGGTAGTTAAAAGCAGATCACTACAAGCAGAAGCTTTGGAATATAAAAAATTCATACTAATGAGCATGAAGCTACTCGTTGTTCTGACTATACTTTGCATAATTAATTAGCTGCATTAGATCCATAATCGACTATGCGCACTATTAAAACGAGCAGCGGTATCAACATTAGCTATCAAGATAGCGGAGAGCTTGCTGCTCCCGTTATTATTTTGATAATGGGACTCGGTGCGCAATTAACAGTATGGCCTGACGAACTGTATTATGGCTTAGTGAATAATGGTTTTCGGGTGATCCGATTTGATAACCGCGACACGGGGCTTTCAAGCCAACTTGGGCAGCTAGGCAACCCAAACCTATTTAAGATATGGTTAAGCAAACGCCTCCCCGTCGCTTCTCATATCCCTTACACTCTGGATGATATGGCGAATGATGTACTGGAGTTAATGGCTGCGCTAAAAATTAAAAAAGCGCACCTAGTCGGCGCATCAATGGGTGGCATGATTGCGCAACTTATTGCCGCAAAAAATAAGAAAAAGGTTTTAAGTTTAACCTCAATTATGTCGAGCTCAACTAAACCTAAACTCTCGGCAGCTAGCTTGAAATTATTCATACAGCTTGCTAAACATCGTCCGCGACGTGAAAACCGTGACAGTGCTATTCATTACAATATCAAACTAAATCAACTAATAGGCAGCCCCGCTTATCCACAAGATGAACAAACACTACGTAAACAAGCTACATTAGGAGTGGATAGAGCACACAACCCCCAAGGTTTTTACCGACAACTCGCAGCCATTGCCGCCAGTGATTGTAGGCAACATTTAATGCCGAAGATCAAAGCTCCAACATTAGTTATTCACGGCAGCTCAGATCCTGTCATGCCTGTGGCCGCAGGAAAACAAACCGCACACCAGATACGCAAAGCAAAATTAAAGATAGTAAACGGGATGGGCCACGACTTCCCGCCAGCATTAATGGCAAAAATGACCAAGTGGATCAGTAAACACGTTAAAAAAGCAGAGCAAAAGCGCGCACTGAAAAAGAACAAGCGGTAAGCGGTAAGCGGTAAGCGGTAAGCGGTAAGCGGTAAGCGGTAAGCGGTAAGCGGTAAGCCAAAAAGCTGCTCGTAGCAAGTTACTATGTCAACAATTAAAAAGCACTCGGGCAGCTTAAAACTTACGGCTTAAAGCTTACAGCTCAAATCGCAGGCATTAAAAAAGGTCACCGAAGTGACCTTTTTCTAATAATTAACTTAAACGTTAATTATTACTCTACGATAGTTGCTACAAAGCACCTACGCCTAAGGTAATAGCGCCACCTTCACATGACGTAAATCGCAGACATTAAAAAACCCGAGACTAGCCTCGGGTTTTTTTAGTATTAATTAGCTAGGCTAACTATTACTCTACGATAGTTGCTACAACACCAGCACCT
>NZ_AHCA01000008.1 GCF_000238355.1 Pseudoalteromonas haloplanktis ATCC 14393 | reverse complement strand
AACCCTAGAGGGGCTATAAACCCCTGCCGGTTTTCAAGACCGGTGCATTCGACCACTCTGCCATCTCTCCGCACGGCCTGCATAATAGAGAAGGCAGTGGTCTTTGTGAAGCTTTTTTTTCAAAAAAAAGTTTAAGTGCTTAAAAAACAATTAATTTGCATACTCTTCACACAGGCCAGCTGAATAATTGTACAAACTGGAACTTTTATATTTATTTAATGGTCTATTGAACTACAAACATTTGCCCAAATATACAAGTCTTGATAGTCTAACTCTAGTTAATTATCGGAACTACAACAAGTTTCACTTAAAGGAGCTCTAAAATGGCATTTAATCACTCGTACAATACCGCTAAACCGGTTATGTCGACCATTGAAACAAACAAGGTATTAAAAAATACTTATTTTTTATTGGCTATGACATTAGCATTTAGTGCTGTGACGGCTGGTATTTCAATGGCATTACAACTTCCTTATTTTATGGGGTTAGTTTTCACGCTTATTTCTTTTGGCCTATTGTTTGTTGTAAACAAAAAAGCTGACAGTGCATCGGGCGTTGCGTGGGTATTCGCTTTCACTGGTTTAATGGGTGCAGGCCTTGGTCCATTGCTTAACCATTACGCTGCAATGGCTAATGGCCCAATGCTTATTATGCAAGCGTTAGGCTCTACTGCATTAATATTCTTTGGTTTATCTGCTTACGCACTTAATACTAAAAAAGACTTCTCATTCATGGGTGGTTTTTTAACTGTCGGTCTAATCGTTGTGATCATCGCCAGCATCGTCAATATCTTCCTTGGCAGCTCATTAATGTTTATGGTGCTAAATGCAGCTGTTGTATTAATCATGTCGGGGCTTATCTTATTCGATACAAGCCGCATCATTAACGGTGGCGAAACGAACTACATTCGTGCAACTGTTTCTTTATACTTAAGCGTTTATAACTTATTTACTTCATTACTTGCTCTTCTTGGCGCAAATAATGACTAATTAAATAGTTCTGCTAAAATAGCCCCTCTTTAGGGGCTTTTTTATTGGAAAAATTTTGGCACGATTTGTACTTTCTTTGCACAGCGCACCATCCGATCATGACGCCACACAGCGATTAATTAAATTTGCTCATGCTTGTTTAAATCTAGGTCATCAAATTGATGCGCTATTTTTATATCAACACGGGGTGTTTCATGCCAGCGAGCAGTTAAACCTAGCATCTGATGAATTACCAATCAATTCACTCTGGCAACAATTACATAAGCAGGGTGTCAATTTAATGCTGTGTGTAACTGCCGCTGAAAAGCGTGGTTTAGATATAAACAATACGGGTGTCTTTACAGTCGCTGGCCTGGCAGAATTTGCCATGTTAGCAAGTGATGCAGACAAATGGGTGCAATTTAAATGATCAACGTTCTGGTATTAAGTCAACATAGTCCTTTTGATGACTTACATATTCGTGATGCACTTGATATGACCTTAATTTTTGCAGCTGTAGAGCAAAATATTAGTTGGTTATTCACAGGTCCTGCAGTGCTTGCATTAAAAAAACAGCAGCAACCTGAGCATATTGGTTTAAAAAACTATTTTAAAACCATCAAAACATTAGAAATATACGATGTTGAAAATATTTATGTATGTGAAAAATCATTACTTGAATATGGGCTTGAAAAGAGTCACTTACTCATTGAGGTAAAAGCGCTTAATTATCAGCAGCAACACCACCTTATTAGCCAACAACAACAAATAGTGACCCTATGAGTACTTTGCATATATTCTCTAAGCCACTTAGCTATTACAATACTGATCAATTAGTTAATCTTATTCAAGTAACTGATCAGGTGCTTTTGCTAAGTGACGCCTGTTTTGCCATTCGCCAATTTAGGCAACTTTCAACACACTTATTAATACTTGCTGATGATGCGCAATCTCGAGGTATTACTATCTCTGAACCAGATCACTCACTGAATTATGACGACTTTGTCGCATTAACATTAGCAACTTCTCACTCTATTACGTGGTAACACATGCTTGAATTTAATAATAAAATTATCGACACTGATAAACAGGGCTACCTACTTGATCATCTATTATGGAGTGAAGAATTAGCCCCAATTATTGCTGCCCAGGAAAGTATCGAATTAACCAGCCAACATTGGGAAGTGATCCACTTTGTACGTAATTTTTATTTAGAGTACAACACTAGCCCTGCAATAAGAATGTTAGTAAAAGCAATGGCAAAAGCCTTGGGAGAAGATAAAGGCAATAGTATTTACCTTTATAAATTATTTCCCAAAGGACCTGCAAAGCAAGCAACTAAAATCGCCGGTTTGCCAAAACCTGCGCGGTGTATTTAATCATGACTGTTACTAAAAACAACGGACCTAAAAAAAACACGCCGAAAAATAATACAACTAAACGTCGTAACAGTGGCCGTAGTTATAATCGCAGCGGCGTTACCACAAAAAAAATCAATAGCTCAGTAAAACGTGAAATAAAACCAGCAATTGCCGCTAGTGAACGTAAAGTGGTGTTATTCAATAAGCCCTTTGATGTGCTTTGCCAGTTTACTGACGAGCAAAACCGACAAACCTTGGCTGACTTTATTACCATCAAAGATGTCTACGCTGCTGGACGATTAGACCGAGACAGTGAAGGTCTATTATTACTGACTAATTGTGGCAAGTTACAAAACACCTTAACCGCACCAAATAAAAAAACCAGCAAGACTTACTGGGTGCAAGTGGAAGGTGAGCCTTCTGATGAAGCTATTAAACGCCTATGCCAAGGTGTTGAACTTAAAGATGGTCTTACCCTACCCGCTGAAGTGAAGCGTATTACTGAGCCAACTATATGGCCGCGTATACCAGCTGTCAGAGAGCGAAAAAACATTCCAACTAGTTGGCTAAGTATTACCCTCACTGAAGGGAGAAATCGCCAAGTAAGGCGTATGACAGCACATGTTGGCCACCCCACCTTGCGGTTGATACGGTATCGTATTGGTGACTACACATTAGAAGGGATAAAAAATGGGCAATATAAAATCATAACTGATACACCATGAGCTGAAATAATATACACCAAAACTTGAGGGCTTCTAAGCTAAGTAACAGATACACTTTTTCTTAAGCAGCCCCCTTCAGAACATTAAAAGCGCAATACTCATAATAATGTCATAAGGGTAACGAAGTCATATTAAATTATTAAAGATTTGTGTAAACTGGCCGTTATATGGAATGGGAGTAGCGGGCTTTTTATATAAATTAATAGTCCATGCTTTACTGGATTATTTTCAATAAGGTCAAACAACAAGGGATAAGCCTTGCTTGTTTTATGTACAAAAAACCACTTTAATGGATTAAGGTATATGGATATTTCGAAGGAAGAACTCAGTTATATAGTGGACTTATATCAAACAGACAGTCCTGCGCAATTAAATTGTGAACATACGCTCACTTTACACAGTGAGATCCCCTCCGGTATCGCCCATTTACTAAGCCAAGCTAAATTGACGCTACTCGCAGAGGTCGCTCATTATCAGCTATGGTTCCCACTTGAACTTAAAGTAAATGAATTAGGCACATTAACACCCTATTTAAATGCCCCTGAAGTGATTGATACCCAAGGGATCAAACGTTGCTGGCGCTGGGATAATTTGGAAATTCAAAACCACGATTTCAAAATAGAGTCCATCTCAAGCACAGGACTATTTTTAAAGCCACTGTCAAAAAAGCAGCTAAGAAAAACTTCCCAACAGTTAAAGTTTATTTTACCAAATAAGAAAAAAATCAGCATAGAGATTGAACCTGTTCGGGTCAGTGATCAGGGTATTGCAGCAAAAATTACGCAGATACATCAAGGGCGAGAGCAGCTCAGGGCTTACTTATTTGAGGCCCATAAGCGTAAACATGCAAGCTTATATTAGTACGTATGACCCCTGTTTATCTCAATGATGGCAATTAAATTATATCCCTGCGGTTGCAGCTAAGTCAGCACAAAGCTAAGCTAAGCCTTTATTGAAAAATATGAAGGTTCTATGAGCGAAAGTAACTACCCAATTGGCACTCAAGGCACTCCATGGAATGCTGAAAACAAACAACAGTGGCTTAGTAAACAAACGATTAAACGGTGCTATCAGTCTCAAGTGCTTACCTTAGTCGACGAACTTAAACAGCAATTTGACATTGAGCAATATGGCGCGCTTGATGTTGATCCACAGCGTTACCCTCTTTATGTTATCAAATCTAAATGTTGGCAAGAAACTAAACCCACAGTGTTAGTAACTGGTGGAGTGCATGGCTATGAAACCAGCGGTGTGCATGGCGCATTACGGTTTGTAAAAACAAAAGCTGCACAGTATGCGGAGCATTTTAACCTGATTATTGCTCCTTGTATTAGTCCATGGGGTTATGAAACGATTAATCGCTGGGATCCGGCAGCTATAGACCCAAATCGCTCTTTTCATGCTGACAGCCCTGCCCCTGAATCTGCAGCGCTGATTCAGTATATGAACGACCATGATATAAAACCACATGTTCATATTGACTTACATGAGACAACCGATTCCGATAACAGTGAGTTTCGTCCAGCTTTAGCCGCCCGTGATGGTAAAACCAATACAAACTGGAATATTCCTGATGGTTTTTACCTTGTCGCTGATAGCACGAAACCAATGCCTGAGTTTCAAAAAGCGATCATTGATAGCGTTGCTCAAGTAACACACATCGCGCCAAGTGATGAGAATAACCAATTAATTGGTGTACCACTTGAACAGTTTGGAGTGATCAATTATTCAGCTAGAGAGCTTGGTTTATGCATGGGCTTTACTGACGCGCAGTATGTTACCACGACAGAAGTCTACCCAGACAGTCCAACAGCAACTGATGAAGAATGTATTTTAGCGCAAGTTGCAGCCATTACTGGAGGATTAGATCACTTACTTAGCATTGACATTGCTAATAACCTGTAATGTTCTAATGACCTAGAAACAAATTTTTGGCCTGTGTAATAACAGAGCAGGCCAGAAAACACACATAATCAAGTCAAATTTCACTCTAAAAGAAACTGTTCAATGCAAATTTATAAAATATAAATAAAAAACTAGACTTCATGTTTTAATTGTATAAAATTCGCGCTCTTAAATTTTCTCACAAGGAAGCACGTTGAAATTTATCAATAAATATGGCCAGGTTAGTTTACAATGTGAACAAAATATCATCATTGCTGATTTCTCTGGTAATGTTAATGCCAGTTTAGTCTCTGCATTTGCTAATAGCTTACTCACACAGGTAGCGCAGTTTGCAAATAAACCATGGGGATACATTAGCAATTCACAAACGCTTTTAGCTGCCACACCACAAGCAGAGCAACAACTTACCTTGCTTACGTCTGCCATGGTACATAAAGGCTGCATTGCCAGCGCCTATATTTTTGACTCATCAATCGTAATCAATCAAATGCAACGCATTCTCGATAATGCGGGGCTAAATATGGATATTCGTCCGTGCCTTTTTAACAGCTTAGCTCAAGCTAAAGCATTTGTTAATAAAACGATGACCGAGAAAGCGATGCAATTACTATGTATGCAAAAAAGCCAAGCCTAAAAGTGATGTGGCAAAGTATATGTAATTCTAAGGCCGGATAATTAATCGCCGCACCTACGTTTTAACAACTTAAACAAGCAGCGAGCCTTTGTCTCGCTGCCTATTTAGTGATTGTGCGTTTTGCTATTAATAAAATCAGTTAACGCAAACAGTACACCTGATATTACAAAAGTAACATGGATGACCACCTTCCACATTAACTCATCGCTGGTGTGACTAGGTGAGCTAATAAATACTTTTAACAGCTCTACCGCAGATATTGCAACTATCGCACTGATCAATTTCATTTTTAAACCAGAAAACCCCACTTTCCCCATCCATGCTGGGCGATCTTCATGATTACCGATATTCAGCTTTGAAACAAAATTCTCATAACCACTAAAAATTATGATCAACAATAAACCAGCGAGCAGAGCCGTATCAACCAAGGTTAAAATCCCTACTAATAACTGCTCATTAGTGGCACTGAATGTATTAAGCGCCATGTGATACAAATATTTAAAAAACTTTAACAACAACAGGATTATCGCAACTAACAACCCTATAAAAAAAGGTGCCAGTAACCAGCGGGCACGAAAAATAAAGCTTTCTACAAATTTTTCTAATTTAGATGCAACACGCGGTGCAATTTCTGGTGGTTGGCTTTGAGACATATAAGTTCCTAATATAGTTATCCTACTAAGATAACATTAATAAAATTGAGTTCATTATTTTTATTACACTTTATTTGTCTTTACGATAAAAATATTTCGTTATCTTTTATTATCAATTCGTTTAAAAATCCACTTACCAACAGCGTATTGCTGATTGGATCACTCTTGTTTTAATTATCAAAAACAATTGTTATTACTTTTTTAGGAATGAACGAATGAAAAAAGCATTGCTAACACTTATCGTCGCACCTCTATTTGCTGTTTATACAACATTTGCAGTTGCAGATGATGCTGTTGACGCTTCAGCTGAAACAATTAAAGAATACACAGAAATGTGTTTAAACTGGGCTAAAGACGACGATATCAGCAATGAAGAGCTTAAGCCATACGTTTTAAAGTGCGTTAATGATGAGCTTGAGTCTGAAGGCTACAAAAAAGTTACTGACGTAAAAATTTAAAATTAAATTTGCCACTGCGAAATTTATAAAAAACCGGAACGACACAATGATGTGCGTTCCGGTTTTTTTGACTAAGGCAAGCGACTAATACTTAAGCGCCTATCCGTGTAAAATAGTTACGATTAATTTTACTCAGCGTCCTTTTTCGCCTTAGCTGCTTTTTTAGGTGCCGCTTTCTTTTTCGGTGCGGCTTTTTTCTTCGCCTCTTCAACCCATTTACCAGCATTGTAATGTGCAGTCCAACCCGTTGCTTTGCCGTCAACCTCGGTCATTACATACTGTTCTTTATTCTTACGGCTATAACGGACAACCGCTAAGTTGCCATCAGGGTCTTTTGCTGGCGCATCCGCAAGATAATAGAATTTAGGAGAAATACGATCTCGAAAACGCTGTAACTCTTCAACTTTGGGAGCGCGAGTTTCACGTGATTTAGGGAACGTATTGGCTGCTAAGAAAATACCCGCAGCACCATCACGGAGCACGAAGTATGCATCAGATTTCTCACATTCAAGCTCAGGTAACTGCACAGGATCTTCTTTTGGCGGCGCAGCTTCACCACTACGTAGTAATTTTCTAGTATTTTTACATTCCTCATTACTACAGCCAAAATATTTACCAAAACGTCCAGACTTTAATTGCATATCTGCTGAACATTTATCGCACTCAATGATAGGGCCATCATAGCCTTTTATTTTAAATGTACCCTCATCGACGACATAGCCTTTACATGCGGGATTATTACCGCAAACATGAAGTTTTCTAGTTTCATCAATCAGGTATGAATCCATCGCTGTTTCACAGATTGGGCAACGCTTCATTTGCATTAATGTTTCTGTTTCAACATCTTCAACATCGGCAGCCACTGCTTCGTCGCCAGCCACTAGATTCATCGTAGTCGTGCAGCGCTCTTTAGGAGGTAAATTATAACCAGTACAACCTAGAAACACCCCTGTCGACGCAGTACGAATCCCCATTTTTCTACCGCATGTTGGGCAATCAATGTCTGTTTCAACCATTTCATTTTTACGCATTCCTCCTTCATCTTCTTCACCACTGGCTATTGTCAGTTGAGTAGAGAAATCAGCGTAAAACTTATCGAGCACTTGAGTCCAAACACGTTCGCCTTCTGCGATATCATCTAAACGACCTTCCATTTTTGCAGTGAAGTCAAAGTTCATCAGATCAGTGAAGTTTTCAACTAATCGATCGGTAACAATTTCACCCATTTTTTCTGCAAAGAAGCGACGGTTTTCAACACGTACATAGCCGCGATCTTGGATCGTTGAGATAATAGAAGCATAAGTAGAGGGACGACCAATACCACGTTTTTCAAGCTCTTTTACTAAACTGGCTTCACTAAAACGCGCAGGCGGCTTAGTAAAGTGCTGTTTAGGTTCAAGCTCAATCAGGCTTAATACCTCACCTTCTTTTATTGCTGGTAATGATTGATCTTCTTCATTCTTTTTACGCACAGCAGGTTGTACTCTTGTCCAACCATCAAAGCGTAGCACACGCCCTTTTGCCTTTAATTGAAAATCATCAGCTGTTACAGTCAAAGTTGTTAAGTCATATTCTGCAGCAACCATTTGACATGCAACAAATTGACGCCAAATTAATTCATAAAGTTTCTTAGCATCCGGATCTACACCTTCTAAATGACCAGACAATACACTCACACTAGAAGGACGAATTGCTTCATGCGCCTCTTGTGCATTTCCTTTCGAGCTATAATTAACAGCCTCTTTTGGTAAATACTTATTGCCATATTGTTCACTTACGTAGTCACGGCACATTGCAACAGCATCTTTGGACAAATTTGTCGAATCTGTACGCATATAAGTTATGTAACCAGCTTCATACAATCGTTGTGCTAACATCATGGTCTTCTTAACACCATAACCTAAGCGTGTACTGGCAGCTTGTTGCATGGTTGAAGTAATAAAAGGCGCACTTGGACGGCTCTTACTCGGTTTTTCTTCAACACTAACAACTTTATATTCAGCATTCTCTAAGACTGCAGTTGCAGCCATAGCTTGTGTTTTATTAACTGGTTTAAACGCTTTATCGTTTTGCTTAACCACTTCTAGGCGTAAGGTAGACTCACTATTTTTAACGTCTGCATGAATATCCCAGAACTCTTCCGGAATGAATGCTTTGATCTCGCGCTCGCGTTCTACCAATAAACGCACAGCTACTGACTGTACGCGCCCTGCTGATAAACCACGGGCAACTTTAGCCCAAAGTAACGGTGAAACCATAAAGCCAACCACACGGTCTAAAAAGCGACGGGTCTGTTGGGCATAGACCATGTCGGTATTTAGCTCTCCTGGCGCTTCAAAAGCTGCCTGAATGGCATTTTTAGTGATCTCGTTGAATACTACGCGCTTGTACTTCTCAGGCTCTCCACCAATGATTTCTTGCAGATGCCACGCGATTGCTTCTCCCTCTCTATCCAAATCCGTTGCGAGGTAGATTTGGTCAGCATTTTCAGCAAGCTTTTGTAATTCTTGAACAACCTTTTCTTTACCTGGCAATATTTCATAATGAGGTTCCCAGCCTTTTTCTGGATCAATCCCCATTCGAGCAACTAAGTTCGTATAATCACGCTGTTTTTTGTATGCAGCCTTTTCTTCTGGTGCCATTTTACGCACTTCTGCAGGCGTTTTTACAGCAGCCGTTTTGGTTTTGCCTGAACCGGAGGTAGGAAGATCTCGTACATGCCCAATAGAGGACTTGACGATAAAATCGTTTCCTAAATATTTATTAATTGTTTTAGCCTTAGCAGGAGACTCTACAATTACTAGCGATTTGCCCATAGTTGCCTATTTCTAACCAAGTATTTTAAATGTGTTTTGCTCATTTACGAGCGCGAATATTTATAGGTATATCTACAAACACCAATTGTTACAAGCTTTTAATACAAACTTTTCTATTTTTAATGATTAATTAAACAATTATTGCCGTTAATTTAGACAAAACGATGTTTTTTGGTATTTGCAGTGGAATATATAGAATAGCAACAAAAATGCCAACCTTATGGTTGGCATTTTTAATACAAAATTAAATTAGGGTGCTGGATCATCCAGTACCGAAATGGATGTCGTGCTAATTAACCCATTAGGAGCTGCAACTTTAACTGTAATTGCACCTTGTGTTTTATCATTTCGAGAGTCATCTTGTTCATCTAAAATAACAAATGATAAAGAAATAGGCACAATCGAAGTCGTATTTGGAAAAATATAATCTTCATCAGCGCCTGATAGCACTCCATTATCTGTCGAAATAGATACTACAGTACCTACTGGCATTGGGTTATTATAAATATCTGCAATATAAACAGTTAAATCAACCGCTTCTGTTGTTCCGCCTCTAAAATCAACACTATCCACCTGACACATCAAATCACTGGTTGCATCGCTTTGATTCTTTCTAAGTAGAGGGCTCAATGAATTACTATTTAAACGCACTTCTGAAGCGTTAACACCTGGAATTAATGAGCAATCTGGAGCAAATGTTACTACCCGGAAAGCGGCATCATCATTAGACATCACGATTTCAGAGTTATTAAATATATGTATTAAACCTCGCTTACAGATACCTGCTGTATCATCAGCTTCAGTACAGAGTAAACCATCGTAAACACCATTTCCAGTAGTCCATGTTCCATCGCTATTGTAATCAATGAATTCTTCAAACTCATCGCCATCAGAGTTTTCAGCTGAACAAGGACCTGAACCAATGGCGCAATCTTCGCCACCGTATGTATTATCGCTGTTATTATCTATAAACGCTTCTGGCCTATCATTTATTTCAGCAAAAAAATCGGTCGAGTCAAATAAACCATTACCATTCTTATCATTATAAGACTCTTCACCAAGCGCATAAGATAAAATAGTTGCACGTCCACCTAACGGTAGGTCAATACTATAATCGTCATTTAAAATTCCCATCGGACATGGAAGCCCTCTATCACACTTTTCCATAATGGTATTTTGGTAATAACTATTAGTGAAAGGTCGTGGGTTACTACTTTCCCAGGTCACTGAACAATTACCGTTACTTGTCTGACAGTTAGGCGCAATCATCCCTCCTTCAGCGATAAAACTTACCACCGTACCATCAGGCACAGGATTACCGAAATGATCTGCTAAACGAGCTGTCACTTCAACTTGAGTTCCATCCAAATCAAGTGCATGAACGTTATGAGCACTTAAAGCTGTACTAAAACTATTCTGATCAGCTACACCTGTACTAATAGCAAGTTCATCAGATTGTTTTATAACTTTTAAAGTTTGCCCTTCAAACACTTCTTCGCTTGATGCAATAACTTTAACAGGCTGTGGGTATACGCCAGATTGGACCACTGTTTGTACTATGCCTTCAGCATTGGTAAAACCGGAGCTTTGACTCAGTTTTACACCTCCAACAGTTGTTGATAGTTCAAAGTTGACGGTTTTCGATGGAATTGGATTACCATTATTATCAACAAGCTTAAACCGCAAAGTGGATGTCTCTTTACGATTTGCACCACCAGTTCCTTTTAAAGCAATAACTGATTCCGATGAATCCAAAAACTCAATAGAACCAATATTAGATTTAGATACATTTACAACAATATTATCAGAGACTGTAGTGCCACCGGTGATTACCGATGCGGTAATTTGGTCAGCGCCTACGCAGCCTGTAGCTCGGTATGTAGATTGTGCCACGCCACCAATACTGGTAACTCTTGCATCAATCACTGCTAGACCAGCATCAACACAACCCGAGCTAAACTCAACGAGTAATGGTGAAGTAAACAATGCCCCCTCTTTGTTGATTTCAACTGAGATCAGAGCCGTTGAACCAGCAGATAATAGATCTGAGTCAGCCAAATTAGAAGAAATCTCAATCTCTACATCAACGGCAGCGATTTGGAATGCCTTTGTTAAACTACTGGTTAAAACAGAAACAGTAACTTCACCGGCTCCAACATCTCGACCCGGTATAATGTCTAATAATGCAACACCATTAGCATCTGTTATGGCTGTTCCCGTAGTAGGCGATATCGAACCAATTGTTGTGGTCGCTGTTACTAATACTTGCTCTAGAGGTGTATTAGAACCGTTCTTGAGTGCTTGTACATATAACACACCGGATTCTTCACTTGAGAAGCTTGTTACTTCATCACATAAAGTAGCATCTCTACTATTTGTAAAACCATCTAAGCAATTTTTTAATAACTTAAATGATATATCAGCTGTATTTTGAGTCGAATCAGCTACATCACCACGGGTATAAAAACCAATAGTCGCTTGCTGATTATCAAACTGTGCCGTGACAATACCGGCCCCTTCAATAGAGCCTGCCGTCAAATTTAATGTTGCAATACCCGAGGTGTCAGTTAAAGCAGTTCCAAGACTTGGCAGTAAACGTCCTAACGTAGTAGAGAAGTTGACAACTTGATTTGTAACAGGGTTACCTTCACTATCTAATACTAAGGCTTTTACTTGCGCACTATTATCTGCACTCACAGAATTCGTTTCAGTCAATGTCTGTGTTGATATTAAGCTAATTGAAAGCGCATAATCAGTATCACCATTTTGCGCAGGTGAATCCCCTGCTGTTTCATATACAAACTCCGTAGAGGTAGTTGATATTTTTTTGTCATTAACATAAGTTGCGGTAATACTCCCAGCCCCTTGAGTTGTACCAGTTAATAAATCAATTTCAGCAATTCCTTGCTCATTCGTCATGGCTGTGCCATTTGAAGGGTTAAGTATCCCAAAACCTGTAAGGTTAAATGTAACAAACTTAAATGCAGCAGGTTGGCCGTTTACAGTAACCGTGGCTTGCGCGCGTGCTGGGTTCAAATAATCTATACTTCTAGTTACTAGATCATTACTAGCTAAAACATTTACATTCACTTCTGTGACTACTTCACTTTGCACTTGAGCTTCAAATGTGAAAGGTGCAGAGACATATGTATCATCGTCAACAGTATAGCTAAACACAACTTCACCTGCGCCTTCTACATCGCCAGCGAGTAATGAAATTGAAGCAATTCCTTGAGAATTCGTTAATGCAGTGCCAGAAGGGGGATCAAGTTCACCAATGCTATCAGATAAAGTAAACGTCACTTTTTCACCACTTAGGGGCTCACCATTATGCTGTAAATTGGCTTGAAGGGTTATAGGATCATTTGGGGTAACTAGATTAGATGGTGCCCCCGTATTTGTAGAAACTCCATTTAATATCAAGATGTATTCATTTGACACATTATCTTGACCTCCTGTTGACTGAAAGTCAAAAGTACCAGAATAAGAGACACCTTCAATGGTGTATACGGCACTAACTTGACCAGCCCCCGCATCTGAACCTGCAGATAATTCCACAGTAGCTATCCCATCATTCTGAGTAAGTGCAGAAGATGGCGACAACAGACCTATATTATCGGCTAATTGAAAAGTTATACGCTTACCAGCAACAATCTCTCCATTACGCTTTAACGTAGCCCTTAAATCAAGTGCTGCTGAATTTGTTACTGTATTCGATGCAACGCCTGTATCTTGTGCATAGCCTTGTAAAGTAATAGAGTAATCACCTTGTGATGTACTATCCAGCTCACCTGTCGATGTAAATGTAAAAGGTTCAGCACTTGCGACACTTGTGCCGTCGAGTGTGACTGAAGCACTTACTGTTCCAGCACCAGCCGTGCTACCAACACTAAGAAATACTCTTGCTATACCATCAGCATCCGTCTCAGCGGTGCCAGATACAGGATTAAATACACCATAATCTCCATCTGTAGTAAACGTTACTCTACTTCCAGGGACTGCTGCACCATCTTTTAATAGTTTAGCTGCTAACTCTAAACGCTGGTTTGCTGAAACGTTATTAGCTGCTTCACCTGTGACTTCAGAAATTGCGCTAATCGTTAAGGTATAAGTTGCAACATCAGTGTCGCCACCCAGTTCACCACCTTCCTTTTCAAGTGTTCCACCGCCACCACACGCCGTGATTAAAAAACTTAACATTATGACACTGAGCCATCGCATTAAAGGCATTGCCCTCTCCCTAGCGTTTGTTATTAATAATGTAAATCTAAAATTTACTCAATATTAACCTATAACAAGCTTTAAAATCACAACTTTTATTACTTTTTTATGGTTTTTTTATTTACGATTTTTTTTTCATATTTATCGTTTTTTTCTGTATAAAAATCTGCATGCTGGTAGGCTATGGCAAATTTATAAAAAATAGATTGTTACTATGTCGAAAATCCGTTCAATGAGTTTAACCACCCGTATCATGATTGGTATGTTTTTGGGTGTTGCAGTAGGCTTTATTTTCCAAGCAATATTAGCTGGCGAAGACGATTATCTAATCCCACTTGGATTATTCTCTTTGCCAATTAAAGGCTTTTTTGTTGATGGTTTATTTCATATTGGTGGACAAATATTTATCGCCAGTTTGAAAATGCTAGTTGTACCATTAGTCTTTGTTTCACTTGTTTGTGGTACTTGTAGTTTAAGTGACCCAAAAAAGTTAGGACGATTAGGTGGTAAATCAATCTGCCTTTACCTCATTACGACTGCTATTGCGATAACAGTTGCAATTACTTTAGCCTTACTAGTGAACCCAGGTGAAGGTATTAATTTACCAAGTGATGCCGCATATAACGCAAAAGAAGCGCCAACGCTTGCACAAGTCATTATTGATATGTTTCCAACTAATCCAATCGATGCAATGGCCAGTGGTAACATGTTGCAGGTGATAGTATTTTCCTTATTATTTGGTATCGCCATGGCACTGAGCGGTAGCGCAGGTAAACGTGTTGCTGTCGTTTTTGAAGATTTAAATACCGTGATCTTAAAATTAGTGACGCTATTAATGAACGTTGCCCCTTATGGCGTGTTCTTTTTAATGGCTAAACTATTTACCACTATAGAAGTCGATCTGATTGTTAGCCTTGCAAAGTACTTTGGCGTAGTAATGGCTGCGCTAGCTATTCATGCATTTGTGAACTACACCATTTTGTTAAAGTTACTAACAGGCTTAAACCCGATTATATTTTTAAAGAAAATGAAGCATGCATGCCTGTTTGGCTTTAGTACTTCCAGCTCAAGTGCAACTATGCCTATCACATTAGAAACTGCCACCAAAAAATTAGGTGCAAAAAACTCAGTTGCTTCATTTACAATACCGCTAGGTGCGACCATCAATATGGACGGCACTGCAATCATGCAAGGTGTTGCGACGGTGTTTATAGCCCAAGTGTTCAGTGTTGATTTAACAATTTCTGATTACTTGATGGTCATTTTAACTGCAACGCTTGCCTCTGTTGGCACTGCCGGAGTTCCAGGCGTAGGCTTGATCATGCTTGCTATGGTACTTAATCAAGTTGGTTTACCTGTTGAAGGGATTGCAATTATTATCGGGGTTGACAGATTACTTGATATGACGCGTACTGCAGTTAATGTAACAGGTGACTGTATGGTTACATGTGTCGTTGCTAAATCTGAAGGTCAATTGGATGAGGATGTATTTAACGACCCTGATGCAGCGAAAGATTTAGAGGACTACCATAAATCAACTGACTAGTATTGCTTGTGTATCTTTGTAATAAAAAACCCGCACATTTGCGGGTTTTTATTACTTAAAAGTGCGAGCTAACCTTTATGGGTTTAATCCTTTAAAACGAGAAAGTAATGAGATGCCTGTTCGGTTCATCGTATTACTCAAGCCCAAAGCAAATTTATCACTTAGGCTCTTCTTAACTTTATATTTTACTTTATAGATTTGTCGCTCGTCTTGATGGCTTAATAATGTGTCATCGCTGGTTTGAATTTTATCAACGAGCCCTTTCCCAATTGCTTGAGTTGCAAACCAATGCTCACCTGTTGCAACTAGATCGATGTCCAAACTAGGTCGTTGACTACTAACAAACTGTTTAAATAAATCATGAGTTTGTTCTATTTCATCCTTAAATTTCTCACGCGCTTTATCAGTGTTTTCACCAAATAGTGTTAATGTGCGTTTAAACTCACCTGCGGTGATCTGTTCAAAATCAACATCATTTTTCTTAAGAATTTTATTAAAGTTTGGAATTTGCGCTATCACACCAATTGAGCCCACAATTGCAAACGGGGCAGCAACGATTTCGTCCGCTACACATGCCATCATGTAACCCCCACTGGCTGCCACTTTATCTATTGAAACGCTAAGGTAAATCCCCTTATCTTTCAAACGTTGCAGTTGTGATGCAGCCAGACCGTAACCATGAACCACACCGCCACCGCTTTCTAATCTAACCAGCACTTTATCTTGCTTAGGATCAGCAATTGAGATGATTGCAGTGATCTCTTCGCGCAAGCTGTCAACTTCATGCGCATCCACACTGCCATTAAAGTCGATAACATATAACCGCGGTTTGCTATCAGTTTCAGCTGTTTTTTTAGCCAAGTTTTTTTGTGATTTATGATGCTCTTTTAATGCTTTTTTAGATAACGTACTTTCGATAAAATTATTTTTTAAATCATCAAGTTGCTCTGATATATCATCAATCTGAATTTCCCCTTTTTTACTTTTAGGCTTTGCCGCTGCAGCAACACTGATTAAAATAATAGCAGCAACAGCAATCACAAAAGTCACCGCTTTGGCAAAAAACAGGCCGTACTCATATAAAAATTCCAATTGTATTCTCCAAATAAAAATTTAACCTAATTTACCATTCAAACAAAAAAAAGCCACTTTTCAGTGGCTTTGTATTTTTTAACAGGTTGGAAAATTAGTCCGTCACAATATCTGTGTTATTAATTGATAATGCTAGACCCCGGGTTGCTAAGTAACTGGCAATTTGTAATTGCATTTCACTCGTCGCAGCGGCGCTACCTTGCACAGTCGATCCTGCATCAGCATTGGGTGCTGGTGTTAGCACCGAACTATGATGCCCTTTAGTAAACTTCACTAAATAGCTCATAGCCTCTCCAGTTGGTGCTTGTGATTGTGTTACCGTTGTTAAGCCCATTAAGTTAGCTAATGGTAATGAACCTGCAATAGGATTATTAACCGTCATCGGCGGAATTACTTGATCAGGTTTATTACCTTCACCATCACCAACTACAACATTCATATATACAGGCGTAGCAAGTGCTTTAACAGCAGCCGCGTAATTAGTTGGGTCACCACTATCAAGTACCGTTTGTGCCGCAAATGAGAACTGAGTCATCACCCCTTGGATATTTGCTATTTTTGCTGTTTCTCCTGCCATCGTAAGCGAGGCAATGTATTCTGGGTATGCACAGCTTACATACGCTTGTTGGTTTGCTGCGAACACTCCACAGTTAGAAACTGCATCAGTTTGTAAATAAGTCGCGAATTCAGCAGACTCAGTTGTTCCAGCAGCCAATAGTACTGAACCTTGTACGAATGGACCAAAAGACGCAGACTCTAATAAGAAACTAGCAATACCTCCGCCACCACTTGCAAGGGCCACTGTATTAACTTTAAATAGGCCATCCACTTGCTCATCAAGCGGATTATTAGCTTGCGCAATAAAAGCTGGGGCAACAATTGAACCTAAAGAATGACCGATAAACGACACATCTTGTGTATTTAAAGACGTATCATTAGTCAGGTTTAAACCTAAACGAAGACCGAGTAAATCAGCAGAAGATTGTCTTAAATTATCCCGTGCTACAAGCAGTGATTGCAAATTCATATACGCTAAAACAGACCCAGTTGACGCATTGAAATCATCAACCCCATCATCATCAACATCAATACCACGCTCACCGTGTACAGGGTGGTCAATTGCTACTGTTGCAAACCCTTGTATAGCTAAACTTGCCGTTAATGCTAACATGTCTTCTTTTTTAGACGTTATACCGTGTTGCATGATCACAACAGGCCAACCACCGGCTGGCATTTCTATTGCCGGCATTTCTAATTGCGCTCTTACGTTATTGATCACAGCTAGAATCGGTTTAGTAACTTGTACAGGCACAGGCTCTAAGCTTTGTACTTTAGGAATTGAGTTATATTTAGTTAAATGCTTGGTTGTATCTAACCCTAAGTCACGCAGACGCCCATCACTGAGTGCGGCACAAGTTGCATCGTTAATGCTAACGGGTTCAGATGGAAAATTCTCACCCTCTGATGCCTTATAAGCTAACACCGCCGCAGCGTTATCGCACATACCTTGCCAATAAGTATCCGCCAAATCTGAAACTTCTTTCCCTTTTGGTTGAGATAAGTACATAGGTAACGTGACACTGCCTTTTTGATACTGCACGCCTGAAAATGCAGGAGATAAACCCGTCATTCCTTGCGATTCGAAAACTTGCGCTACCGTTAACATCGGTTGTTCTGGAATTTGAACCATAGGTGTTGGTAGAGCTGGATTTTGTAGGCTCGCCGCTAGCAGTGATTTTATGGTGCCTAGCACTGGGCCAACAGATTGAATCGTCATTGCTGCTGAGAATATAATTTCATCTTTAGCGATTGCTCCACTTGAAGTAATTACATTTTCGTAGCTATTTATCACCCCTTGCAAAGCAAGTTGAGATTCCGTAATTAATGGCGCTTCTTGTTTCACCAATGCATAAGTTGATGACGGCTCGATAGAGCGCCCGACTGAATCTTTTAAACTAGTCGTTAATACATTTATATAAGAGCTACCAGCTTTAAACGGTTTTAACGGAATAATTGCAATAGCATCACCACTACCTTTGGTTATAAAGTCAACACCAAAGGTAAGTTCGCCGAGTAACTTGCAAGCCACGCCTGCAGGAACTTGCGAGCAATCTGCATCGGTTAAACTTGCGCCCATTACTACTTCAAAAATACGTACAGCACCCGGTGCTGCAGCAGACGCTTCATCTAAACTCAATTTAGGTTGCGGCGTTGCAGTTGAACTGACATCGGTAGGAAATGTTAAATCAATTTTGTAGGGTACTTGGCTTGACCAGCCATCAAGTGCTCCTAACGCCAGTGATGGATCAGCATAGGCAGCTCGTGGCACTGAGGTACCATTGGCATCTAATTCACCAGGTATATTAATAGTGCCATCTTTTGTGCCGCTCATTAATAAATCATTTGGCACCGAAATAACCCCATTTGCAGGGTCAAATTTCACTGTCGCAGCGGGTATAACCGGTGGTGTGTCATTTTTAACATCTTCTAACGTTTCACCGCCGCCGCAACCAGCAAGAGCCGCTGTAATTGCGAGTGAGAGTAGCATTTTTTTCATGTTGTTTGCTCCGCACGTAATCTTTTTTTTATGTGTGTGTTTAATTAAGTTCTTTTAAGTTATAGCGTAATTTTTGGTTAAAATATTGTAATTAGATCATTAATAAGACATTAGACCAGTTAAAGTTAACGTAAACTTTCAAATTTCGCCACCTTATTTTGCAATAAATTCGATAACTTGGTGTTTTGCTATGTTAAAATCATTGAAATTGATTATTTTGGACCTTTATTATGCAAACTTATAAAGCGGCTGAAAATGCCCTACAAGACAAAGTTATCCTGATCACAGGGGCTGGCGATGGCATTGGCCGCGTTGCGGCAATAGCGTATGCAAAACATGGCGCAACCGTTATCTTACTTGGTAAAACCACCAGCAAACTCGAAGCCGTTTATGATGAAATAGTGGCATTAGGCGGTCCAAAACCGGCCATAGTACCGATGGATTTAAAAGGTGCTAGCAAGCAGAATTATCGTGATCTTGGTGCTACTATTGAACAACAGTTCGGTAAACTTGATGGATTACTTAACAATGCCGGAATTATTGGTGCATTAGGACCACTAGAGCATTTTTGTTCATCAACGTTTGATAACATCATGAAAGTAAATGTGACAGCTCAAGCAATGCTTACAAAGTACATGTTTCCTGTGTTACGAAAATCACCTTCTGCATCAATTATCTTTACGTCTTCTGGTGTCGGTCGACAAGGCCGTGAATTCTGGGGAGCGTATGCTATTTCCAAATTTGCCGTTGAAGGTATGATGCAAACATGGGCGTGTGAAGTAGGTAAAACGAATATTCGCATAAATTGTATCAACCCAGGCGCTACCCACACGGCAATGCGTGCAAGTGTATACCCTGGCGAAGACCGTGACAAATTAGCCTGCCCTGAAGATTTAATGCCAACTTATTTATATTTAATGAGTGACGATTCTAAAGATGTGAATGGTCAGTCATTAGATGCACAAACAAAATAAACAAATTTTTTAGTTTAATCACTCATTCAACAATGCCAGTTTTTAGACACTCACTGGCATTGCTGTTCACTCGAGCAGTCATCGCTCGTAAACGTTTCATGCAAGCAGACTTCATACTGAGCGGCGCTTTGTTGCACACATCCAATACAAAATAGCAGTGTAAGGATCAGCTTCTTTATTTTATTATTGATTAAATCAATATCAGTTATTGAAAACAACAATTTCATAAATAGTGAGCTTAGTACTAAAGTGAATTCATACTAAATGAATCAATCACAACAATTAAGAGGCAACACTATGATGCAAACTACAGCTCGCTTTACCCAACAAGACGGACTATTCATCGATGGTCATTTACACATTTTTATTAAACAGCAACTTTGTCAAAAAACAACGCTTGATTGCGATGATGTTTATCAAGCATTAGCAACATTAGTTGACGAGTTTGGCTGTCAATGTCGTAAAAACAAACACCTTGAGGATGATAGCTTGGATGTTCAAACACTACTGCATGCCTACCAAGTTGAGCACAATCATCCGCATTGCCATGTTGATGCGCAAACAACAACCGCAGTACTAGATGAATATTGCTGTCAAGTTCCTGCAATTATTGTTGTGGCTTTGATGGATACTTTAAGCGGAACACCCAGTGATGAAGAAGGTGCAAAAGCGATTTATCAACGTGCTGCTGAACTAACTAATCGCCCTTGTACGTACCGCAGTGCGCTTAAAAACGCTAATGCAGCATAAATTATGAATAACTTAAACACTCGATTATCCTTTGTGTAAAATCACTACAACTGAGGATAGTCGAGTTTTGCAGCTCCTGCTGTAAATCAAACGTCACTTCACCCGCACCTAATGTCTGTGCTAACGCATTGTCAATTGCTTGTGCAGCTTCGTGCCAATCCATAAAACGCAGCATCATCACAGCGCTTAAGATACTACTGGTGGGGTTTGCACTATTTTGTCCTGCGATCCGTGCAAACGTACCATGCGTGGGTTCAAAAAAAGCCACTTCATTATTCAAGTTTGCTGCTGGCATAATACCAATACCGCCCACTTGTGCAGTCAGCATATCCGCTAAATAATCACCATTTTGATTTGTCGTAACAACAACATCAAATTGTTCTGGCGTCATGAGTGCTTGCTGTAACATGTTATCAGCAATCACTTCTTTAATAATAAGTGGTGATTGGCCTGTGCGAGGTATTTCTAACCAACGTCCATTACTATGTGCTTGCGCCGCGAATTCTCGTTCAGCCAAGGCAAACCCCCACCGTTTAAATGCACCGTCAGTAAATTTCAGGACATTACCTTTATGAACTAAAGTAACTGAACGACTATTTTGCTCAATTGCATAGTTTAACGCATACCGAACTAATCGCTCTGAACCTTCTTTGGAAATATTTTTTATCCCTATTCCACAATGCTGATCAAATCGTAATCGCGTCACTCCCATCTCATGACATAAAAAGTCCAACATTTTTTCAGCTTCCACACTGCCCGCTTGCCATTCTATCCCTGAATAGACATCCTCAGAGCTATCACGAATGACGACAATATCAGTGTTTTCTGGATGTTTTAACGGCGAAGGCAGTGCTTTGTAACCCTTGATTGGGCGCATATTAACAAACAAATCCATTTCATGACGTAAAGCAACATTCAGTGAGCGAAAACCACCTCCTATAGGCGTTGTTAGCGGCCCTTTGATTGCGATTTTAAATTGACGAACGGCATGAATTGTCTCCTGAGGAAACCAATCACCATCATATAACTGCGCGGCTTTTTCCCCATTAAACACTTCCATCCAATGAATTTTACGCTGGCCTTGATAACATATGTGCACTGCTTGATTAACAACGTTACGCATGCATGGTGAAATATCCTGGCCTACTCCATCACCATCAATATAAGCGATGATGGGTTGCTTTGGTATCTGCCAAACACCTTTGTTATCAATCGTTATTTGCTCACCCAGTGGTGGAATTTCAATATGTTGATAACTCATACTTGTGCCATATTCTGTTATTGAGTATTTAGCACGATTAAAGCATGGTTACACTGTGATGTCGTGCTTGTAGCAGTTATAGTTATTATTCAACAATAAAATAATGGATGCATTACTCCTTTTGTGCATAACCTTACTCGATGTATTGGCAAGTGATTTACGCTGAACAATGCTGCTTATGAAGGGGTATGACATAATATATCATCGATTTCAGTTAGCACATTAGAGACCAATTGACTGTCAAGCGTAATACTGTCTGCTTTCAAGGCTTTATCTAACTTCAAAGCGTGTTGATATAAAGCATCGCAATCAAACATACCTGCGGTCCCTTTTAACATGTGTACGCTTTGCGTAAAACCATCAATATTACCTTGTGCGTACTGCTCACTCAGTGTATCTCGCTGTGCTTTTAAACCACCAATATAGACTCGTTTGAGTGCTTCAAATTCATGTTCCGGAAGCTTTACTTCTTCATGCATCTCAATATCTAAATAACTCGCAATTTTTTGACTAAACTCACTGCGGTCAATGGGTTTGCCTATGTGATCAATAAAACCCTGTTTTAAATAGCGCTCAATTTCATGTTGCATGGTATTAGCTGTTAACGCCACTATCGGGGTTGTTATACCTGTTGCCTGCATAATATGTATAGCTTGTTCGCCATCCATTATTGGCATTTGAATATCGAGTAATATTAAATCAAATTGATGATCTAAAGTCGCTTGCACTGCATCTTGGCCGTTTTCGACTGCAGTAACCGTTAACCCCATTCGTTCCAAAATACGCTTAATAAGCTCACGATTTTCTGGGTGATCCTCGGCAACCAGAACTTCACCCACTAAGTTTCGTTGGCACTGGCTCGGTAACTCTTTTACTGTACTAACACATATTTCTTCAAAACTCGTGATCCAACGTACACGCTCCGGTGTGTACAATGCCATATTAAGACTAAATTCACTGCCACTACCAACATGAGAATGAACGGTAATATTGCCATCTAACTTTTCAGCTAAACTTTTTGAAATATTTAAGCCAAGCCCGGTTCCGCCATATTTTCGAGAAATCGATGAGTCTGCCTGATAAAATGGCGTAAACAGATCTGCCTGCTCAGCATCTGTCATACCAATGCCGGTATCTTTGACTTTAATCACTAGCTGCTCTTCGGTACAGCTGACCAACAATTGAATATGTCCTACAGTCGTAAACTTTAACGCGTTGGCTGTTAAGTTAAGGAGTATTTGCCGTAATCGTGTTGGATCAGACACTATCCAGTCAGGAAGTGGGAATTGATAATCGACTTTAAATTTAAGGCCTTTATCACGTATTTGCTTGCCTAATAATGATTCAATATGGGCAATTGTTGCAAATAGATCAGTCTCAACTAAGTCTATTTCAAGACGATTTGCTTCAATTTTTGACATATCTAATATGTCATTAATTAAACCCAATACATGACGACTATTTTGTAAAATAACCCGTATACCATGATTGCGCTCATGCGGTTTAATATCGCCAAGTATAATACCATCTGCATAACCAATAATTGAGGTCATTGGGGTGCGAATTTCATGGCTCATGTTCGCTAAAAACCGGCTTTTAGCTTCACTTGCATCACGCAATTCTTCAGCTAGTTGTTGTAACTCTTGAGTACGTAATTGAACTTTATGCTCTAGATTTTTTGTCAGCTCAACATTTTCGTCGTGCAATATACTAAATTTATTCGCGACGGCAAAAGCCAATAACATGGCGTCCAAGGCTGTACCGATCAAACCAAGCAAGTATAAATCAATCGTAATTTGTGGAAATACACCTAAATTAGTGAGGTTACCAACCATATTAGGAATAGCCATTGCAAGGTAGGCAAACACAAAAAAGCGTGCCGGCTTAAAACCACTCATCCAACTGCGTATGCCTATGTATAAACCAAAGCATAAAGTCGCTCCGGTGACTATGGTGGCCCAAACAAAGCCAAAGCCAGGCCATATGATCGCAACAGGCACACCAGCGGTTGATATCGCAGCTAATATAAAAGAAGCGTATGATAAGTGCGGAAAACTTTCTTTGAGTTTAAGCAGGCTATTAAAAAATAGAATGTTCGTAAGTGGAATTAAAACAAAGCCAACCCAATGTAAATGGGCGCTGTAATAACCAAAGATTTGATCTGGTATATGAAAAAACTGACTCCAGCCAAACACCCAACAGGCTGTAAACAACGCATAATAAAGATGGGTAACATCACGAGCACCGAAGTAAATTAAAAGGTTATACAAGCCCAGTGCGATGCCAACACCAAAGCACAGCATCATCACCATGTTTTCTACGGTGATCTGTGAAAAAAAGTCTGTATAGGGTTTTAGCACTAGTTTTGGTGGCGTATAAAAATAGTCGCTTTCATATTTAGTGATCATAAAATAACGCTTGTTGGGGCTGAGTGTTATTTTATTTCCGTAATGAAAGGCGAATTCGTTTTTTTCAACACCGCCACTCAAATAGCGAGCAAAAGCCGTTGTGGGCTCAGTCATATCATAGACGCGGGTTTCAATCCGAGACACTAGCGTGTTGTATGGAAACAGCACTAGTTCATCTAACTGAGTTTGGTTCTCAAGCTCTATCACTAACCAATAGCTGCCACCAAAGTAAGTGGTATCAGATTGTGGCTGCTGATTAGCAAGCCAACTGGTTATCTGCGCACTTGAGCGAGGAAACCCATCATTACTTGCAGCGAGTAATGTGCCCACTTGAAACAGATTAACATCTTGCTGTTGTTCAGTATAAATAAATACGTCAGGTGCTGTTGCTGCTCGCGCTTCAAAACCAAAAGTTGTTAATAGGCTAAGAAAAATGACACTCCATAAACTATATACCACCTTTAACAACATAAAGTAGACCTTTGCTTTGCAAGCACGTTTCTAAAACTGATAGCTAACATCAAGACCATAACGGCGACCTTCCCCTTTAAAGTCTTCTAGCATGCCAAGAAATGAACTTAAATCAAATTTTAAATTACTGTACTCTGTATCAAATAAATTTTTCCCCCAAACTACAAAGCTAAAATTATCAACTTGATAGCGAATATTCCCATTTACGATACTATACCCATCTTGCATAGCATACGGGTTTTGATTTTGATCAAAATAATATTCGGACTGGTAATCAACAAGTAATTGGGTAGTTAAAGGGTTACCAGCTAGCTCTAACTGATACTCAACGCCCACACTTGCATTCCATTTTGAAGTAAAGGGTAAGCGGTTATCAGTTAAACTGTTACCTAATGGATCTTCAAATTCTTCAAATTCAGCATGAGGAATATAACCCAGTGCAAGCCGCATCGACAACGTATCCGTTGCTTGATAATCAAATTCAGCTTCTAAACCATAAATTATTGAGTCTCCAACATTTTCAAGAAGTTGTACAGGTGGTTTTTGCGCCGATTTAGAAGGTTGATTCATAAATACTTGCTGATCATTATAATCATAATAAAAAGCAGCCCAATTAAACCGTATACCTTGCTCTGGCCACCATGATTTAGTGCCAACTTCATGGGCATTGAGACGCTCTTTACCATAATCGGCTAGTTCCGCTTGCTCAGGAGACGATAAAAACCCCCCATTATAACCACCACTTTTGGCGCCATTGGCAAAACGATAATAACTGTGAGTTGAATCACTAATGAGGTAGTTAATTGCAATTTGACCCGAGAAGCCATTGTCGGATTGCTGTCCTTGTACATGATAAAACGGCACTAAACTGCCCGCTAAATCCGCAGTATCTATGACAACATTTAAGTGTGCAACTGAATCATAATCAAGTGATTCGTACGAATACCGTAAGCCCGCACTAATCATCCAGTCAGCATTAAGTTGGTAATCTAACTGGCTAAAAGCAGCTATATTTTGCGTATCAATTTGATTATCGTAAAAGAAAGTAGCAGTTAAGTCAGAAGCGAGTATACCCCGCAGATCACGAAGAATATCATTTATATTATTTTGTTGGATAGATTCGTCCGCAAAGTACAGGCCACTGGTTAAAGTATGTCCATCCCATTGTGTTTGCAGGCGAAGTTCTTGGCTAAACAAATCAGTATCAAGCCCTAAACTACCCTCACACAACTGTGCTGGCGAACCATCACAATTAAACGCATGGGAGCGCTCTAGCTGGTTATAACTGCTAATAGAGACAACTTCATTACGATCATTAACTTGCCAAGTGAGGTGTGCGCTAACCCCTTTACCATCCGTTTTGTGAGGGGAGTCATTATTGACCTTAACAGTATAAAAATCATCACTTGCGTCATTAAAACCAAAATTGTCAAAACACTTTGTTGAACCCGCTTGGCTCGCACTACAACGCTCACCAGTTAAAGGATCTGCAATGATACCAATATTACCCACCGGCTGGACAATACCTTGCCAATCTTCTATATGACCTTGCAATAACAATTGCAGGTTATCAAAATCACTTAATAGTGATAACCGGGCACTGGTTTGTTCCATTCCGGCAGTCGGTGCTTGGTCAAAAGCGTTGCGAGTTGAGTATTGATAATCTTGATGATTGATAGCAACACGAAATGCAGTAGAATCACTTAATTGATTGTTATACATCGCATCAATGTTAAATGCATGGTTATTTGCTACCCCTGCTGTTAGGTAACCCGTCTCAGTGAATTCGGGGCGCTTGGTACGGATCAAAATAGCGCCGCCTGTTGCATTACGGCCAAATATAGTCCCCTGCGGGCCACGTAGAATATCAACCTGCTCAATATCAAAAAAGTTCACGATTTGGTTACTTGCTGAACCTACAGCGACATCATCGACATAAATCGCCACCGGTGACGTATTAGCAGTGTTGTAATCAACTAAGCCAACTCCGCGAATATTAACCGCCGGTGGTGTGCCTTCAGCAGCATTTTGGCTAATTTTTAAATTTGGTGCAAAAACAGATAACTCAGTTGAATCCTTGTAGTGTTGATTTTTTAGGGTATCTCCTTTTACCTGACTGACTGCAATACTGACGTCTTCAATCGCTTGCGCACGCTTTTGGGCATACACCTCAATCACTTCGAGGCTACTTTGCGTAATCGTTGCTTCATCATTTTGTGCCTGCACAACCGAAGATAAAACAAAGCTCGATGAGCACAGTAATAAAATACTATTTGAAAAAGCATGAGTGTGGCTTTTCATAAGAGAATGGACCTTAACACTGAACATATGTAAACATACTGTAATTATTTGTGATTATAGACTAATTTATTGATTAAAGTCGCCTAAATAGCGAATCCAATCTATTGTTTCACGACAACTAAAACGCATCTTCCCCACTAATATGCTGTGGATATCCACACAGTGTTCGTGCGGTTTGCATGCCTGCCATTACTGCCGCTTCTACACAACCTGCATTAACACCTGTTTTTATCCAATCACCGGTGATCAACAAATTACTAAACTGCGTACCATCCGTTGCTAAACGGTATTGGCTTGAACCTGTGACCGACAGCACATAGCGCTCACTTGGGTCAACATTTACCCGCCAATATTGTTGATCTAAGCGAGCGTGACCAGTGGTATTATCCGCATACAAAACAGACCAATCAAAAGCATTATTGTTATAGGCTAACGGCCATAACGGCTGCATATTAGTAGTCACCAATTGGGTTAAATTTTCTTTAACTTGTGCTTTAGCGGTTGCAGGAAAGGTGTACTCACTTTGTGGCGGGTATTCCTTGCATGGAAACGCGCTGCAAAAATAGGCTATATTCTGCGGCGCATTATTTAGTGGCCACTGCTCTTTTTCGACTAAATTTTGCATTGCAGCCCAGGTATCAAATGGTTCACTAAAGCTACTCAAAATTGGCCCTTCCTCACTTGGCGGCATGTATTGCCAGCCTAATTGCTGATCTGTTTTAGTTAACCAAAGTTGACTCGCCTGTGTAGCAACGGTTCGTACTTTTTCTGCTTGTGCAGCAAAGTTTGCGTCGATCGCTAAAAGCTGCGGGCAGACATGCTCAAGAGATGCAACTGACACCCCGAGAATCAGCCGGTCAAAGTCTTCATTAAACTGCAGTGTTTTAGTCTCAAGTTCTGTACCAAAATGTGCTTTATAACGCGCAGGCCAATCACTCCAAAATGATTCTAAGTTTATATTATGTTGTTGCAATAATTCAGCTTCTGCTGAGTTTATTTGTTGGTAAAGCGGCTCGCTGGGCCAACAGGGTAAGTTTTTAACATCAACCAGTGGCTGGTATTCTGCACATGTATTTAGGCTCACTTGCTGCTGTAATAGCACCGATTCAACACAGTGTTGACCTTTACTATCAACCCCTGGGGTGAGTTGTTGCAGTTGATGAAAGAACTCAAACTTTACGCCTCTTTGTTTTAACAACTCATACAATGGCGCAAAAATAACGTCTCCCATACCCGCTTGCATTTTCCACATTACGCCGCCACGGTAGCACAATGCAATTCTCAGCATTGCAAGCGCCGCTACTCCCGCTTCTACATTCGGCTTAGTAAAATCCCCTTGCGGATAAGCAAAGACTAAATCATAAAAGCCTCGTACAGGTGCAGAATCCACACTATATTGTTTATTTGCACCATTTTTTAATAACCATTGACGAAAGTCATACTTGTTAATTACGGCAAAACCATCTCGGTACACTTTATCTTTGATCAGGCCAACAAGCATTGCTATTGCAAGATCAGCACAAATATAAATGCGCCTCAGCTGTGCGTTATCGTCCAATAATTCGATGATTTCTTGACTGAGCCAGCGTTTTAGTTTTCTAACAATATACCAAATAACTAAGCTGTCTTTTTTCTCTGTCAACTGCGGCAGCAGTGTATTACTGCTTTGAACAAAGTGGTTAAGTTTCTCAACCAATAAACTGGGTGTAGAAGTAATATCCTGATTTAGATTTTGTATATCATCTGTAAAGGTTCGCCACGCAGCACTATTATCTGCAACCAAGGCGTGAATTTGCTGGTGAAAATGTTGTAATAAAAACTTATCACGCGGTTTTTTTGTGGTTAATTGCGTGTTTTTAGCGTGCACACCAGCCGCTAATTCAACTTGTGGGATCCACTCTTTTAACCACGCAAGGGTCATTTTCACAAAATCCCAAACAGTAATATCGAGACTTCCGTTAGCAGGATCACCCGCTAACACAGGAAAATTTATGGGCCAAGTTTGCCACTGTTGATCTATATGCTCTTGCAGAGCAATAAAACTATGAGGTGTAAATGCTTGCTGCCAGGTACTCAACGCACATGTTGGTGGGCGCTGTAACTTATCATAAACGGTTTCAATGGTTTTAAAGCTATTCACATAAGCGCCAAACCATACATGTAAACCATGCTCTTCAATACGCTGTCCCTTTTCAGCATTGCGGCCGCTGGCCCCTTTTCCACCTAAACGCCACCCCTGCTGGTAAATCGTTATTTGCCGCTGTTGCTGCCAATTAGCTTGTTCTGTAAGGTATAACGCAGCGGTCATAGCCGCAACGCCGCCACCAATAATGGCTATTTTTTCTTGTGTCATACCTATGCCTTTACGCTGGGAGTAATTGTGTTGCCTGCAGTTGATCAAAGTCCATTTTGATATAAAACGGTAAATGCACGGCTTGAGAACCTAGCTGTAAGCCAAACATCTGTGCTAAAGGGAAGCTATCTAATTGCTGCAAATATAACTGATAATCACCACTGAGCAATTTGAACTGATGGATTTTTTTTATCTCGGAAGGAGAATGTAACACAGCTTGGTAAACGGCTTTATCAGCATTACCATCAGGAAACTGTTTAAAGAGTATTTGATCCATTTGTGGATTTACAAAACCATTTAACAACTGTTTTAGCAATGAAAAATCAATTCCCAGATGATCACCATCAAGTAGATTTGCGACCTGCTCACCAAAATCTTCTAACGCAGCTAACATACTTTCAGGCTGCGTAGCCGCGTTTTTAGTCACAGAAAACAATTGATATGATTGTAATTTTGAAGTCGTCGAAAAATGCTTAAAACACTCAAGTGATACTGAGAAATCAGTGGGCTTATCAACTGAGCTAGGCATTTGGTAATCACATAAATATTTGTTGTATCCCCATGTTTCTCGCCCATTTATCAATGCATAAACATTATTTACGCAAATAAATGCAGGGTACCAATAAAGGTGCGAAATACTTTCGTCATTGTCTTGCTTTTCAACTTGCGCAATCGGCAACCAAATAATGATATCGGTTTCTTGCATCCACCCCTGTTCACTAAAAGGCGGAGTTAACGAGGCTATTTTTTCTATATCGGTAAACGTCAGTAAAGCGTATTCACCGAGTCCTTGAAAATATAACTCATCAGTTGCAACAAGATTAAGTGTTGAATCAATAAAGTGCTGCACTTTTAGTGGCTCAATTTTTACAAAAAAACCGTACATGTTTGCATTACTCATGCGACAAGGTGGTTTAGCTACCGGGTTAGATAAAAAGTGACTATAAAACGGGTGTTGTGATGCCATAATTTATAATTATTTTATAAGCTTAAAATGTAATTATAGCCAAGTTTTATTACATGGTAGGAAATTCAGTAATTAATTAACGATTATTTTCGACACTTAAATATTTACTATATTGTTGATATGCAACGCTATCGAAACATTTTGACAGTGGATTCATAAAACCATGACCGTGTTCGACTAACTGACATGTTACATTTGCTTGTTGTGCTAAGCGAGTTGCAATTGGATCGACATCAAAGTGAGCTTCTTGCTTTGCAAAAATAAATTCACATGGCACATTCGCAACTAAATCTAAGTGATGACGAACTTGATTAGGATAAAAAGCGATTAATTTTTTTATATGGGGATTTTTTACTGCAGCTTGACTTCGCCATGCGGCAGCTCCCCCAGCACTAAAACCTATTATTGTGGTCGGCTTTGCAATACGGGAAACAATAATATTAAGTTTTTTATGATAGTGATCATGTCCACACTTTGTCATAAACACATCATATTGTTGTTGCTCACTCATTACCGCTTGCAATTGCCCTTGATAAGGGTCCACCATCGTACTGGCGCCCTGCAATTGTCGCGTGAAGTGACTTAAATGTGCTGTTTTACCAAAAATATCACTCGCAACTATATACTGCATAACAACTTCTTATTATTTCTAGGTAACGGTAGCCAATAAGGAACGTAGCCACCTCGATTATTTACCTAAATAAAATACAACAGTTAAATGCACATGACTAGAAATAAATTTTAAAAATGCTTGCTTAAACAAAAGCGCTGGGGTAAAGTCGCTTCTTGGTCCTAAAAAAGCCTCGCGGTTAACCTCTTTACCCTGATCCAGTAAGCCCCGCAAAACGTATATTATAGAGCTAAGTTATTGTACGGCGAGAACCCCAATTCAGACTACGGCATATTTTTTTAATAGTCGCATAAATGTCATAAAGATCGTCAACACTGTAATGAAGCTAAACACAACATGGTCTATCTAATTGTGCCTTAAAAGCTAATAAAGAAGTTAGCGCACATTAAAGATAACAAGAAAAAAGTGAGTTTTATTATGTCTTATAGTTACAATGGGTCGATGATCCAAATCGCACATCCTGTGCAATCAATTTCAGTAAATAAACAACGTGTTATTTTTTCTGATACGCAAGGTTTAAAAAACACCTTGTTCACAAAAGCAAGTGACGCACGTCAATTTGTTAAATGGCTAAAAGCCAACTAAGCAAATAGTGTTTTGCATGATTGCAATTAAGTGACGCCAGCAGATGCTGGCGTTTTGCATTTTTACTCCCCCTTTATATCACAACTGCTACACTTAACCTTATTATTCATTTATATGCGGTTGATTTAATGCAGTCTGCGCTTATTTTTACGGTTTCATTATTGTTGATCAGTAGTCCTGTATACACCAAAACAATCAACTGGGTTGTCGCTGATTTTGCCCCATACTATATTTTTAATGATCAATACGCCGGTACTGGCCGTGATGAAAGTATTGTTACTTTACTTGAGCAACAACTGCCTGCTTATACTTTCAAGCGCACTATTTTACCTTCGAGTCGAACTATCCAAGAACTGGCAAACCCGAATTATACTTACTGCATGTTGTCACTCTATCAAAGCCCACACCGTAGGCAACATATCCAATTTAGTCAGCAAACGTCCACTGTTGGACTTTCCCCCTCTGTTGCGATCCATAAAGAACTTGCGCAGCAACTCAAGTTAGATCTTAATCAACCGGTATCACTCGACGCCTTGCTGAATCAATATAAACTAGCATTGGGGATTTCGATGAGCCGCTCATATGGGGATGCAATTGATGCGATAATCAATAATAGCGCCGATGCGTCAATTATTATTCGTCCTGGGCGAGATACTTTAGCCAGCTTAACTTATATGCTGAAGAAAAAACGGATTGATATTTTATTAGGTTACCCAAGTGAACATTACTATTTAGCAAAATCAATGGGCTTTGATGATGAGTTAATACAATTGCCCCTAACAGAGGCTCCTGAGCTAAGTTATGGTTATATAGGTTGTACTAATAATAAACAAGGTATTGAGCAAGTAAAGATATTGAATACAGCACTTGAGCAAGTAAAGCAGCAGGCAGCTTATCAGGAGATATTATTGCGTTGGTTGCCGGACAATCTCAAACCATTACTCGAACAACGGCTGAAAATAAGCAAAAGCGCCTCAACTCAGTGAGGCGTTTTATCAATGTATAATAACTAACAAAGCGTACTACTTACGTATACCTTCAATGTATAAACCAATATCAACATGGGTAGACGCTGGACCTAGGTTATAATCAATACCAAAGTCAGCTAATTTCAAGCTAGTTTCGCCTTCAAAACCAACACGGTAGCCCCCCCATGGATCTTTACCTTCACCAATTTTATCAATTTCAAAGGTAATTGTTTTTGTAACGCCATGTAGAGTAAATTCACCTGTCACGTCAGCTTCATCGCCATCATCATCAAATTTGATTGACGTACTTTTAAAGGTCGCTGTAGGAAACTTATCAACATTTAAAAAGTCACCACCGCGTAAATGTTTATCACGCTCGGCGTGGTTAGAATCAATACTTTTAGTATCAATGGTTACCATGATTTGTGACGCATTCGGGTTGGCTGAATCATAACTAAAACTGCCATCAAAGGTATTAAAACGGCCATGCAGCCAGCTGTAGCCTAAATGTTTAATTTTAAAGTTCACAAATGCATGTGCACCTTGGGTATCAATAACATACTCTGCAGCGTGTGTAGCCGAAGCTGCAAACATTGTTGCTGTAACAGCTGCTGATAAAAGTAATTTTTTCATTTTTTAATCATCCTTTTGTGGTTTGATCATTCTAATTAAGGTTTTATCTTTATCGATAAAATGATGTTTTAACGCCCCAAGTGCATGTAATACCACAAGGCCTATTAAGCTACAGGCCACATAGTAGTGAATTTTACCTGCAATATCTGCTTGATTAGCTACTGATAAATTAATTGCGGGAATACTAAATAGCGTAAACACCTCAATCGAACGACCATCCGCAGTAGAAATCAAATACCCTGAAACAACAATGATACAAAGCAACACATATAGTAATAAATGTGCTGCATGCGCCACTTTATTTAACAGCGGATCACTGTTTGATAAAGGTTCCGGTTGCGTGCCCAGCGCACGCCAAGCGAAGCGAAATATTAATAACGCTACCAGCGTAATTCCGACGCTTTTATGTAAATCTAATGAACCTTTGTACCAACTATCATAGTAAGTCAGTTCAACCATGTACAAACCAAGACCAAACAAACCTATTACCATTGCAGCCATTAACCAATGTAATGCTATGGCGACAATACCGTACGAAGATTTTGTGTTTCTAAACATACCTACTAACTCCGCTATTCATTAACAACAGCATAGCCCCTCCCTAAATAAAAGAAAACAGCAATAAATAAACAAGTTTTGTGCGTATACGCACAACTGTGCTAAAAGTTAGTCAGGAAAAACAGATTTGAGTAGATACGTGTTTAGTTATTTTCTACTAAAGCTATGTATATTTGCGTTGTTGGATCAACTTGCAAACAGGTGATCAGGTTTTCTTTAATCAGTTCTAGCATGGCGATGAAACTAACAACAACACCACTGCGTCCTTCTTCTAAGGTAAAAAGCTCACTAAAAACTAATTGTGTACCCGCGCTAGAGAGTTTGGCTAAAATAAGGCTCATACGCTCTCTAGTTGACAACGCTTCTGCGGTTATTTGATGGTGTTCAAAGGTTTTTGCCCGTGCCATTACATCACTAAGAGCAAATAATAAGTCTTTTAAATCAACATCAGGTAACAATTGCGCTTGCTCATCCTGCTCTGGTACCAGCGCCTGTGCAATAAATATATCACGACCAACACGGGGAATATCGTCAAGGTTTTCTGCGGCCAGCTTAAATTGTTCATACTCTTGTAAGCGGCGTATTAACTCGGCCCGAGGGTCCTCTTCTTCTTCAAGCTCTTCATGCTTGGGAAGCAGTAAACGTGATTTAATTTGCGCCAATAAGGCAGCCATCACTAAATATTCTCCAGCCAGCTCTAACTGAAACTCACTCATCATTTCCACATAATGAACATATTGCTCGGTAATGCTAAAAATAGACAGCTCTAAAATGTCAAGCTTATGTTTTTTAATTAAATAAAGTAATAGATCAAGTGGGCCTTCGAAGGTTTCTAAAATAACTTCCAGCGCATCAGGTGGGATATATAGATCTTCAGGTGTATCGATGACTTCCTTACCATGCAAAAAAGCCAGCGGCAGCTTTTGCTGCGCCAGCTCTTGGGTTTGAGCTACCTGTTTAGTTTGGTGCTCACTCATGGTTTAATACAATTATTCAAATGGGGTGGTATCGCCACAGCCTACGCGAAGCACTTCAACAGTATCTTCAGATAAATCAATAACTGTGGTTGCTTGCTCAGCTAAATAGCCACCATGGATAATTAAATCCACCAACGGGCCTATGCGATCGCGAATTTCATCGGGATCCGATTCAGTGAACTGCTCACCCGGTAAAATTAATGAACACGACATCAGTGGCTCGCCTAATTCCGCTAACAAGGCGCACGTGATTGGGTGCTCAATAACACGAATACCAATGGTCTTTTTCTTGTCGTTTAATAATCGCTTGGGTACTTCTTTAGTGCCTTTGAATATAAAGGTATATGGCCCTGGTGTATTGTTTTTAATTAATCTAAACAATTGATTATCTACTCGTGCATACGTCGATAACTCAGATAAATCACGACATACCAAAGTAAAGTTATGGTGTTTTTCAATGCCACGAATACGTTCTATGCGCTCTTTCGCTTGCTTGTTTCCTAAATTACAACCAATCGCATAGCCAGAATCCGTTGGGTATACCACCACGCCGCCTTGTTTAATAATATCCACCGCTTGTTTGATCAATCGTGGTTGCGGATTATCCGGATGAATATGAAAAAAATCACTCATGTGTGTCTCCTGTCTGCCCTTCCCAAGTTTGCCAAACACCTCGGCAATCTTTTGGCAGGTATAAGTTTTTTCCTAATTCTAGCCAACTAGTAGGAAAATGAAAATCAGATCCTTGCGAACACAACAAATCGTATTCGCGGCTCAATTCGCCTAAAAACTGGCGTTCACTCGGCGCTTGTTGTGGCTGTGCAACTTCCATTGCATCCCCTCCCGCCGCTTTAAATTGACTTAATAATTTACGCAGCCATTTATTCGACATTTGATAACGGCCAGGGTGAGCAATAACGGCAACGCCGCCTGCAGCATGGATAGCGGCAATTGCGGTTTGCATATCACACCAATCACTTGGCACATAGCCTGTTTTTGCCCGTCCAAGGTATTTTTTAAATACCCCAGGAATTGTCGTAGCCACACCGCGAGCAATGAGTGCCCGAGCATAATGAGCACGCGTTATTTGTGCATCTTGTGCAAGTTCTTGCGCTTGCTGATAAATGCCATCAAAGCCGTTTTTCTCTAAGCGACGACCTATTTCTATTGCTCTGTCTGCGCGTTTTTGTTGTTGTATAGTTAATAAATCAGCCAAGGTTGGCTCATCAATATCTACGTTCAGTGCTACTATATGGATCTCAAAACTTTCCCACTTAGTGGAGATCTCCACTCCGTTGATCAGTTTAAGCGGCAATGCTTGGCTTTGGATATAAGCATGAGCAGGTTTGATTGCTGCAGTAGTGTCATGATCGGTGATCGCAAACACATCGATGTTTTTTTCAACTGCACGCAATAATAACTGCTCAACACTCAGTTGCCCGTCCGAATGTGTGGTGTGGCTATGTAAATCGTATTTTATCAAAAGAGAAGACTGCTCATATTAAATGTGCGAAAGTTGTTATTAAGTATAACAAAATTTTTTAATAAATTGTTTTAAATAAATACTTGACACTAACGCCGTTGATACGGTTTACTGTAGCCACTTAAGACACATAAAGAACAAAAACAATGATCAATTCAATCCAAAACACTATTTGGTGGTGGCACTCTTAAATTAAGGGTGGCGAATTGTCGTGTCTAACACATTCAAAACCCGCTTATGGCGGGTTTTTTTATATTTAAATTTTAGGGTAACAAACATGAATAACGTAGCAACTCTTACACATCATTGGTGGTGGCGCCTGGTATAGCGGGACGGTAATGGTCTATCTAAAACATAGGTATCGTTATTCAAACCCCGCACAGCATCGCTTGCGGGGTTTATTTTTTGAGGGAATGAGGTTTGATTTTTAGTCATATAACAACAACACCAGGTGAAGTTACCAGCATCACCGAAGTGCGAGAATATATCCACAGCCCACTAGCATTATATGGGCTACTTGATAAAGACAATTCACTGCTTTTAGAGTCAGCTGAAATAGACTCTAAAGACAGTGTTAAAAGTTTGATTTTGGTCGATTGTGCCCTGAAAATTATCTGTACGGGTAAAACCGTCACAGTAACGGCGCAGTCTAACAATGGCTTACAGTTGCTGCCCTACTTACAAACTAAACTCGACAATTGCCATACGCAATTAGACGGTTTAACCCTAAGTATTGAATACCAAGGTACTGACAGCAACATTGACGAAGCATCAAAACTCATTGCCGATAATGCCTTTAGTGCACTGCGTTGTTGTATTAATAATATTAGCAGTACCACCGAAAACCCGTTTTCGCTATTTTTAGGCGGGGTTTTTGCTTATGACATGGTGGCTAATTTTGAGCAGTTAAGCGAGGTGCCTGATGGTGAAAACAGTTGCCCTGATTATGTATTCTACTTAGCTGAAACTTTAGTCGTGATTGATCATCAAGCCAAAACGACCGAATTAATTGGCAATGTATTTAATGGTCCAGATGTACATGCAAACTGTTTTGAAGTAGGTAAAAAGCTCGAACGTTTAAATGCATTATGTGATGAGGCGGATAGCTTTACAGCAAACCAAAGCACAGGCAGCAGCGAAGTAACTGTGGATATTAGTGATGAAGACTATTGTCAGCAAGTTAATACCTTGAAAAAACATATTGTTGACGGTGATATTTTTCAGGTCGTGCCATCACGGACATTTTCTTTAGCGTGTGCAAACCCACTTCATGCGTACAGCCAACTTAAAAAACAAAATCCAAGCCCGTATATGTTTTATATGCGTGATAGCGAGTTTGCATTATTTGGTGCATCGCCTGAATCAGCGTTAAAGTTTTGCGCTGATTCGCAGCAAGTTGAAGTCTATCCAATTGCAGGCACCCGCCCTCGTGGTAAATTTGCTAATGGTCAGATCAATCCTGATTTAGACAGCCGAATTGAACTTGAATTGCGTAACGATCAAAAAGAGCGTGCAGAACATTTAATGCTGGTTGATCTAGCCCGTAACGACGTTGCTCGTATTAGCGTACCCGGTACTCGTCACGCTAAAGAGTTATTAAAAGTAGACCGTTATTCACAAGTAATGCATTTAGTATCACGTGTTGTTGGCACATTAAAGCCAGAACTGGATGCCCTGCACGCTTATCAAGCCTGTATGAATATGGGCACATTAGTCGGTGCCCCCAAAGTCAGTGCCGCAGAGTTGGTACGTCAAACCGAAGGTAAACGCCGTGGCAGTTACGGTGGCGCTGTTGGTTATTTAACCGGTGATGGCGCAATGGATAGCTGTATTGTTATTCGCTCAGCCTTTGTTAAAAATAACATCGCTTATGTACAAGCCGGTGCCGGAGTTGTGTATGACTCAGATCCACAATCTGAAGCAAACGAAACCCGCGCTAAAGCACAAGCGGTGATCACAGCCATTCAATCGACGTATCAAGGACACTAAAATGAGCGTAACTAATACTAAGCTAACGGACGTTAAAATTTACTTTTTAGATAATTTTGATTCATTTAGTTATAACTTAGTCGATGAACTTTCTATGTTAGGCAGCGATTTAGTGGTATATCGTAACAACATAGATGCACAGGTTATTTTTGACAAAATGTGTGGTGAAACTAAGCCGGTCATTTTAGTACTTTCACCAGGTCCTGGCACACCCTCTGCGGCAGGCTGTTTAATGGCCTTGATTGAATTATGTAAAGGCCGCTTCCCAATGCTGGGAATTTGCCTTGGTCAGCAAGCGTTAACACAAAGCTACGGCGGAATTATCGGTCATGCGGGTGAGACAGTTCATGGTAAGTCATCCATTATTGAATTGGGTGATCATCCAGTATTTGCTGGCATGGGCGAACGTATGCCAGTGGCACGTTATCACTCTTTAATGGCCACTAAAGTGCCTGACAGTGTTAGCGTGATTGCCCATTATGAAGCGATCCCGATGGCGATTTATCACCACGATGATAAAGCGCTTGGGTATCAATTTCATCCTGAGTCTATTTTGACGCCAAATGGCGCCGCGCTACTTCAACAAAGTATGCAATTTTTAGCCAATGCACAGCAGTAGAGGACAGTATGCCAGTAAACCAACAATCAGCCAGTGAGGCGAGCATTGGCTCAATGATTGATGTGTTATTAACGCAAACATCATTAAGCTTTAGTCAAAGCCAACAATTATTCGATGCCATTATGCAAGGTAACGTTAATGATATCGAACTTGCCGCCATTTTAGTCGCATTAAAAATAAAAGGCGAAGTGAGCGATGAGATCGCCGGCGCTGCGGCATCAATGCGTGCCAATGCCGTGCCTTTTGTTACCAACTTAACACAACTTGTCGATAGTTGTGGCACCGGAGGCGATGGGTCTAACACCATAAATATAAGCACCACTGCAGCCATCGTTGCCGCAGCATGCGGTATTAATATGGTCAAACATGGTAACCGCAGTGTATCGAGTAATTCTGGTTCTGCCGATTTACTCAAAGCACTGGGTATCAATATCGATATGACCCCAGAACACGCCACACACTGTTTAGAGCAAACGGGGTTTACCTTTTTATTTGCACCGCACTACCACAGTGGTGTCCGTCATGCGATGGGAGTACGTACCACCTTAAAAACACGTACTATTTTTAACATATTAGGACCACTGGCCAATCCAGCGGCACCAGATGTGCAACTGCTGGGTGTTTACGATGAAAGCTTATGCCTACCAATGGCAGAAACATTAAAAACATTAGGTACAAAGCGCGCAATGGTGGTACATGGCTCAGGCACTGATGAAATAGCCCTGCACGGCTTAACCACAGTTGCAGAGCTTAATAACGGGGAGATCCGTCATTATACAATCAGCCCAGCAGATTTTGGTCTTGCAAACTATTCACTTGAACAACTTGCCGGTGAAGGGCCAGAATATAACGCAAATGCAAGTCGCGCTATTTTAGCGGGTACGGGCACTGACGCACATAATGCTGCAATTATCGTTAACGTAGCCGCATTACTTTATTTAACCAATAAAGCTGATGATTTAAAAAGTGCCGCCACGCAAGTTAAAGAGGTTTTACAAAGTGGCCGTGCATTAAATACTTTAAATGCCATTGTCACTAGTAGTAACAAAGAACAAGCTAACACCGAGGTAAGTAATGGCTAATGTATTAGACAAAATAGTCGCTGATAAAAAAGTAGAACTCGTTGAGCGTAAAGCCAAACGCCCGCTTGAGAGCTTTAAACATCAAGCAGTACCGACAAATCGTGATTTTTATCAAGCCCTTGCAGCACCTGGTACACAATTTATTTTAGAGTGTAAAAAAGCCTCACCGTCAAAGGGGCTTATTCGTGAGCCGTTTGATTTAGCTGAGATCACCGGCGTATATAAAAACTACGCTAGTTGCATTAGTGTATTAACCGACGAAAAATACTTCCAAGGCAGCTTTGATTATCTTGAGTTTGTTCGTAGCCAAGTTGAGCAGCCATTGATCTGTAAAGATTTCTTTATTGATGAATACCAAATTTATATGGCACGTATTTATGGTGGCGATGCCATTTTATTAATGCTGTCGGTACTTGATGACAGCCAATACCAATCGCTTGCGAACGTTGCTAAAAGCTTAAATATGGCCATTCTAACCGAAGTAAGTAATGAGCAAGAAGTACACCGTGCTCTGGCCCTTGATGCTCAGATCATTGGTATTAATAACCGTGACTTACGTGACTTAAGTACTAACTTAGCCACTACTGAGAAGCTTCGTAAGCTTATTCCTGATGATAAAGTAGTTATTTCAGAATCAGGTATTTATACCCATCAAGATGTAAAACGCTTAGCTCCTTTGTGTAACGGCTTTTTAATTGGCAGCTCGCTAATGGCCGAACGTGATTTAGAGCGCGCCTGCCGTAGTGTTATTTTGGGCGAGAACAAGGTCTGTGGATTAACTCGTAGTCAAGACGCTATTGCCGCTTATGAAAGTGGTGCTGTGTTCGGCGGTTTAATATTCGCCCCAAAATCGCCACGTTATGTTGATCTTGATTGTGCTTTACAAATCACCCAAAGCGCCCCACTTGCTTATGTCGGTGTATTTGTAAATGAGAGCATTGCTAATGTCGCAGAGCATGCAACAAGCTTAAAGCTAGCTGCGGTACAATTACACGGTCAAGAAGACGAAACTTATATAAACCAACTACGGCCGTTATTACCAAACAACTGTCAAATTTGGAAAGCACAAGCAATTAAAGACAGCTTGCCAGAGCCTATGAGTGGTATTGATCGTCATTTATACGACACCTACAGCGACACCCAAGCAGGCGGCACAGGTAAAACCTTTGATTGGGCCATTCTCAAAGAAGCGAAGCAACCATTTATGCTCGCCGGTGGCTTAAACGCAGACAATATTCAAGGTGCATTATACCAAGGCGCGCATGGACTTGACCTAAATTCTGGGGTTGAGCAAAGCGCCGGTAAAAAATGCCCAAACAAATTAAATGATGCATTTATTAGCATCCGTAAATATTGAGGTTACTATGAATAATCCAGCTTATTTCGGCGAATTTGGCGGCATGTTTGTCCCAGAATTGCTCGTACCAGCACTAAAACAACTAGAAAACGAATTTAATAAGTCGCAAACAGATCCTGCTTTTCAAGCTGAGTTTGAAAAGTTACTTAATGAATATGCTGGCCGCCCTACGCCACTGACATTAACCCGTAATTTGATTAAAAACCCAAAAGTAAAATTATACTTAAAGCGTGAAGATTTACTGCACGGCGGCGCTCATAAAACAAACCAAGTGTTAGGCCAAGCTTTGTTAACCAAACGTATGGGTAAGAAAGAAGTTATCGCTGAAACTGGCGCAGGCCAACACGGTGTAGCAACCGCACTTGCATGTGCACTACTTGGCTTGAAATGTCGTATTTACATGGGGGCTAAAGATGTCGAACGTCAGCAGCCAAATGTGTTCAGAATGAAATTAATGGGGGCGACTGTTATCCCTGTTACCGCAGGCTCAGGCACACTTAAAGATGCCGTAAATGAAGCACTACGTGATTGGTCTGCAAATTATAAAGAAGCACATTATCTACTCGGTACAGCAGCAGGTCCGCACCCTTTCCCAACCATGGTACGTGAGTTCCAAAAAATGATTGGTGAAGAAGCCAAACAACAAGTATTAAAAGCTGAAGGTCGCCTACCTGATGCGGTACTTGCCTGTGTGGGTGGTGGCTCCAATGCCATTGGTATGTTTACTGACTTTATTGACGAGCCAAGTGTGAAGCTCATTGGTGTAGAGCCTGCTGGTAAAGGCCTTGATACCCATGAGCATGGTGCAACCATCTGTAAGGGCACAAAAGGTATCTTACACGGTACTTATACGTACATTATGCAAAATGATGATGGCCAAATAGAAGAGTCATACTCTGTTTCAGCGGGTCTTGATTACCCTGCTGTAGGTCCGCAGCATGCCTTTTTACATGAAACAGGCCGCGCACAGTATGTTGGTATTACTGACACTGAAGCACTCGAAGCTTTCCAGTTATTAGCTAAAAACGAAGGTATTATACCTGCGCTTGAATCAAGCCATGCCCTTGCCTACGCCTTAAAATATGCTGAGCAGCAAACTGAAGACACCATCTTAGTGGTGAACTTAAGTGGTCGTGGTGACAAAGATTTAGCCCACGTGATGGATGTACTTTCTAAGGAGGAGCAGTTATGAGCCAAGCAACTACTCAAAAAACAGACCGCTACGGTAAAATGTTTGCCAGTTTGAGCGAGCAAAACCAAGGCTCATTTGTACCCTTTGTGACAATTGGTGATCCAAATAAAGAATTGAGCGTTGAGATCATTAAAAGCTTAATAGATGGCGGTGCTGACGCATTAGAACTCGGCATTCCATTTTCAGATCCAATCGCTGATGGTCCCGTTATTCAAGCGGCTAATATTCGCGCTCTAGATGTCAATATTAATACCCAAGATTGCTTTGATATTATTAAGCAAGTACGTGAATATAACGCCGATATTCCAATTGGTTTACTACTGTATTCAAACTTAGTGTTTAAACGTGGCCTAGAGACGTTTTACAAAGATGCAAAAGCGGTTGGTGTTGATTCTATTTTAGTCGCTGACGTGCCGCTGCATGAATCAAAAATGTTTCGTCAAGCGGCTATGAATAACGGCATCGACCCTATTTTCATCGCCACACCAAACGCCCCTGATGACACCTTACGTGAATGTGCCTCTTACGGCCGCGGTTACACCTATTTACTTTCACGAGCTGGCGTTACTGGCACTGAAACTAAAGCACAGATGCCGGCATCTTCAATTGTTACTAAATTAAAAGAGTACCACAGCGCACCTGCGTTACTGGGCTTTGGTATTTCGACTCCAGAAGATGTAAAAGCCGCGCTCAATGCGGGCGCTGCGGGTGCCATCTCAGGCTCTGCTGTGGTTAAAATCATTGAAACTCATCTGGAAAACCCACAAGCAATGTTGAATGGTTTAAAAGAATTTGTAGCCGCAATGAAGGCAGCTACAGCTCTCTAAGCACAACTAAAGGGCGCTCAATGCGCCCTTTTCAGCTAATGTGCTTGGTGTTTACCTTCAATAATTTCTTCTATGAATTTACGATTAAAAGCAGCTAGATCCGCAGGGCTTCTGCTCGTAACTAAACCTCTATCAACACTCACTTCTTTGTCGACCCACGTAGCACCAGCATTAACCAAATCAGTTTTAATACTTGGGAAAGAGGTTACTGTGCGGTCTCGCAATTTATTAATTTCTGCTAATAACCATGGTCCATGGCAAATCGCTGCGACGGGTTTGTTTTTATCGGCTCCAAAAAAGCCATCAACAAATGCTTTTGCATCTTTGTCAATCCGCAAACTATCCGGGTTAAATAAACCGCCAGGTAAGAGCAATGCATCATAATCATCACTACTGGCCTCACTGGCGAGTTTATCCACGGCCACTTTATCGCCCCATACATCTTCATCCCAACCAGTAATTTCACCTTCTTTGATTGAAATAACCTCAACAGTTGCGCCTGCGTCTAATAAAGCATCTCGCGGTGAAAACAGCTCACTTTGCTCAAAGCCGTCAGTTGCTAAAATTGCTATTTTTTTGCCTTTTAGTTGGCTACCAGTTTGTAATGTAGACATGATATCTCCTTATTTAATTAAGCTTAAGGATATAAAAGCAGACACCATGCCAAATATAAGATGTTGAAATTAAAGGGGGTATAGCTAGGAAATGACAAGCACTCTGTAATTGAGTAACAAAGTGCGAAGATTCTACATTATAAGGCGTCTTTCAATGCTTTCGCTGCTTTAAACACTGGCTTATTGGCTCCTTCTATTTCAATTGCTGCGCCTGTTTGTGGGTTGCGTCCTGTGCGCGCCGGGTAATAACTCAAGGCAAATGTGCCAAAACCATTTATTTGTACTTGATCGCCTTCAGAAAGTGACTTGGTGATCACAGCTAACATGCTTGATAAAGCTGCTTGGGAATCTTTCTTGGTTAATTCACTGCGCGCCGACATGGTACTGATAAGCTCTGATTTATTCATAAAAATGCTCCTAAAAACCCCACTTATTCGATAACTGTTCAGTGGATTTTGGTAATGATTGAATACAAAGGCACGCAGGCTAAGGGTTAGTAAGCACTAAGTCAACCTTGTAAACAACACAATAAGTTGATACAACCTGTGCAATTATTTTTTGTTCTCACATTTTGAGCTATCTATGCATGCATTAATCGAGTTTATTCCGCTAGTATTATTTTTTGCGGTCTTTAAGTTAGTTGATATTTATTGGGCAACAGCGCTATTGATGGGCACCACGCTTATTCAAGTTGCCTATTCTTATTTTAAAAAAGGAAAAGTACCAGCGCGTCAGTGGTTATTTTTTGCCATCGCCGTCATTTTAGGCACGCTCACACTCGTTTTTCATGATGAGCAGTTTGTGAAATGGAAGGCCACAATTATTTATGCGGTGTTGTCTGTAACTTTATTGAGCAGCCGCTACTTGATGGGCAAGAACCTCGTCAAGCAAGCACTGAGTTCAGTGTTAAATAATGCCTTTGAAGCAGAGCAAGCCATTAGCGTACCTGAACCACTGTGGGACAAACTCAACTTACTATGGGTTGCCATTACAGCCGCTATTGCAGCACTCAATATTTATATTGCTTATAGTTTCTCTCTTGATTTTTGGGTTAACTTTAAAGTGTTTGGACTGATGGCTATTACCTTTGTCAGTATTTTTGTCAGTATCATCATGCTCTATAAATATTTACCTGATGAAGACCAGCCTAAAACCGACGATAGCAAACTTACATAATGTCATAAATCTGTCGTCTTAGCTTGATAGGCTATTAAACAAAATCATGCTGAGACGACCTTGAACGCCAATCAATACCGCTGGTTTGAATTTACCCTGATATTTGTTTGCCTGCCCTTACTGGGTTTTTATCTTCGCGCTCACCTTGCTAATTGGTTGATCCCCGCACTTATTGTACTGATGAGTGTTTGTGGCATGCTACTACTTAGCGATCCCCACTTTAAACGCTTTAGGCTCACCAGCTTTGGTGAATTTTCTGCGGTCAAACGCCGACTATTTAGCTTCTTTTTTATAGGCGCGCTCTTCTCAGGGGTATTTTACGGCATCATCAATCAAGGTAATTGGTTTTTGCTACCGCGTAATTCATTCCACGATTGGCTGCTGCTTCTGCTTTTGTATCCGTTATTATCTGTAGTGCCTCAAGAATTAATATTTCGCACCTATTTTTTTCATCGCTATAAACGCATCATGCCAAAAAAAAGCCTACGCATCGTGATCAGCGCCACAGTGTTTGCATTAGCGCATATTGTTTACGCTAACTGGGTAGCAGTACTGCTAGCGTTTATTGGTGGCTTATTGTTTTCATTTACCTACGCACAAAGCCGTTCTACTTTTGTATGTGTAATTGAACACAGCTTATGGGGGTTATGGATGTTTACCTTAGGCATTGGGCAGTACTTAGATTCGTCGAACGTCGCCTAGATAAATGAAAAGCCGTGCTAAATACTACACAGGTAAACTTAGCACGGCTTTATTATGGGAAGCTCAATAAAGCGTGATTAAAAGCCGAAGATACTCATCGCAAAAAACTTAGTTGCAACGGTATTTACAAATATCAGCAGTAAAATCACAGGAATGAAGGTTGAGAGTGATAAATTCACATATTTTTCAGTAAAACTTCCCGTATAACCCGGACAACCTTGGCTGAGCTCTTCACTTAATCGCACTTTTTTCCAGCGATACATTACAAATAAACACACCATTAAACCATTCAGCGGTAATATCGTGTCGTAAAAAACATCGTAAACAATATCAAACAAACTTTTTGAACCGCTGCCATAATGAGTGAATGACGTTAAGCCCTCGACCATACCAAATGACATGGTACATAGTATCGTCAACAGGCCAATGCTGCCGGTTAAAATTAACAAAGCCATTTTACGGCTGATGCCTTTGCGGTCGCTGAGCGTGGCTGTTGGTACTTCAACAATCGAGACTAACGACGTGATAGCAGCAAAAAAGACTAATAAGAAAAATATAAATGCTACAATTGATGCGCCTATGTAGCCGATATCAGCCTGTAACGCGAGTAAGATTTTCGGCAAAAATTCAAAAATCATCGACACGGAAGAATCTGATAATTTACTTGGATCAGTCTCTGGATTGAAACTAAAAATAGCTGGCAGCACCATAAGACCTGCGATAAATGCCACCAATGAATCTGTTAGGGCGACCATTTTAGCACTGCCCACGATGTCATCTTTTTTCGAGATATAAGATGCGTATGTCATCAAAATCCCCATACCGAGTGATAATGAGAAAAACGCTTGTGCAAGTGCACCGTTTAATACACTGGCATTCATTTTAGTAAAGTCAGGAATAATATAATACTTCACACCCGCTATCGCATTATCCAGTGTTAACACATAAACCACTAACGCAATTAACAACACAAACAACGCAGGCATTAAAAACTTCGCGGCTTTTTCAATACCTTGCTTAACACCGCCGACTAAAATTAAGTTAACGATAATCGCCACTGCAGCCATATAGCCAAATACGCTAGAGCTATTAATAAATACCCCAAAGCTACTCGGATCGGCTAGTACATCTAAGTTACCAACGGCGACTTGGCTTAAATAACCAAAAATCCATACTGTTATGACCATGTAAAACACAGCAATCATAAAAGGCGTTAGTACCGCTAAAAAACCTGCAAAACTCCATTTACTATCATTTCCTGATAATAATTTATATGAACCAAGAGGATCTTTTTGCGCTTGGCGACCCATCGCCATTTCAGCCATCATTACGGGTAAGCAAATAAACACGACAAATAATGCATAAACGAGTAAAAATGCACCGCCGCCATTTTTTGTAGCCGAAACAGGAAACCCAACCAAGTTACCAATACCGACCGCTGAACCTGCAGCCGCTAATATGAATCCTAGGCGGGAGCTAAAATGCTCACGTGTATCGCTCATTTAAAAAACCTTATTATTATTTTGTATCATTCAAGCGACTCTACCAGTGTTACAGTAAGCTTTTCAAGCAGATTCAGTTTAAAAATAGTTTAGTGCTGTAAACCCGCTTATTGATTGACCACACGGCGAAAACTAATCGTAATTTACTCGCCAATTAAATCTGCTGTGCTAGTATCAGGACAATTTCATACTATTAATATTAGAGAATACGCCATGTTGTATATGATTTACTCAACTGATGTTGAAAATAGTTTAGAACACAGAAAAGCGGCGCGCCCGGCTCATTTAGCACGCTTACAGGAATTAGATGAACAAGGACGATTATTTACCGCTGGCCCGTTACCAGCAATTGATAGCGCTGACCCCGCTGAAGCTGGTTTTACCGGTTCTTTAGTGATTGCTGAATTTGATTCATTAGAAGCGGCACGAGAGTGGGCTGCAGCAGATCCTTATGTCAGCGGCGGCGTTTATGATAATTCAGTCGTTAAACCGTTTAAACAAGTATTCCCTAGTTAAGAAAACCAGCAATCACAAGAGTTTAAATATTTATTCGATCAAGATGTTAATTCAATTGATATAATCACTTTGCATTTAAAGCACAATAATTCAGTGTTTGTTCACGGGTTGTTGAATAAGATCCGTTGTATTGAATCATAGAATTTAGTGGTTTTACTTGAATTTTAGCTACTTGGTTCATTAAACTATCCAGATCTGGTTTAGGAGTTTCCCATCATGCGTACAGTGTTAGCTTTGAGCATCGCCATTCTTGTGTTAGCTTCGAGTGTTTTTTCGACGAATAGCCAAGCTGCATCTCAAGTTAATAAAACTGAGATAAATAAAAAGCAAGCTGTGGAGCTTGCTAAAAAAGTCGAAGATGGTAAAACTCTTAAAATTACCGTACTTAACGATATCTATACCGTAAGAATATTAAAATCGGACGGCCATGTCGTCGACGTGCATGTCAATAAAAAAACCGGCGAAGTGAAAAAGGATTAATAAATGCGAATTTTAGTAATTGAAGACGATTTACACTTAGCAGATAACCTGCGTAATGCATTAGAAAAAGAACGCTACAGTGTTGATCTTTGTCATGATGGTGAAGCAGGCTTATTCCACATCACAGAATATCCGCTAGACATGGCTGTGGTTGATTTAGGTTTACCAAAAATAGACGGTATTGAGCTTATTAATAAAGCGAGAGCCCAAGGGATCACCATTCCAATTCTTATTTTAACAGCACGTGATCGTTGGCAAGATAAAGTCGAAGGACTTGATGCTGGTGCTGATGATTATTTAACAAAACCCTTTCATGTTGAAGAATTAATCGCCCGTTGTAATGCCCTGATCCGTCGCAGTGCAGGCAAAGCAAACCCAGAAATGACCGCAGGGCCAATTAAAATTCATACTCGTTCACAGCAAGTATGGGTTGATGATAGAGAGCTTAGCCTTACCGCTTACGAATACAAAGTGCTTGAGTATTTAATGGTTAACCCGCAAAAAGTGATCTCTAAATCAGAGCTAACAGAGCACATCTACGACCAAGATTTTGATCTCGACTCAAACGTAATCGAAGTATTCGTACTGCGTTTGCGGAAAAAGCTGGACCCTGATGGCACACTCAACCCTGTTGAGACCCTGCGCGGACGTGGTTACAGGCTTAAAAGTCAGTGGTAGCATCGCAAATACCGTTAAAAGTAAGGCAAGGATTTATCCTTGTCTTTGTTTTATTAGTCGCCTTACCTATTTTGTTTTTCTCGATTGGTAAGGCGTACTATGCATCATTAGTCGAAGCCACCGAGAAAACCCTCGAAGCCCATTTATATTCACTCATTTCAGAAGTCGATTTTACCGAGCGCGGTATTATTATGCCAAGCACAATCTTAGCTCCAGAGCTAAATCGTTTAAATTCTGATACCTATGCGATGATTTACCGTGATGAGCAGCCAGTTTGGCACTCAGAGTCTGCGGTAAACGTAAACTTTGTGCCTGATGAAATAGAAACCAAAGCCGGCGCTGCTGATTTTCGGCGAGTGGAATACAAAAATAATGTGTACTGGCAATTAAGCTTAACTGTTATTTTGAATAATATTGACCAATCCGAACACGCCCGTTTTATTTTATTAAAACGCAATGATGCGCTGCTGCGGTTAATGGATGGTTTTAAACAAACCCTTGTAAACTGGATGTATGTGATGGGTGTTGCCATTGCAGCATTAATGGCCATCGGTTTTGTGTGGAGTGCACGACCACTGCAACGCCTTGATAAAGAAATAAAAGCGATTGAATCCGGCGATATTCAAGAAATTAAAGGGCTCTACCCTGTTGAGCTACAAACAATAAAAGCCGATTTAAATTTATTGCTTGAAACACAACAGCGTCAAAAAGAACGCTACCGCGCTTCACTCAGTGACTTAGCTCATGCCTTAAAAACGCCTCTTGCCGTACTTAAGTCAAGCCCATTAGCAAATGACGCCGATGCACAAGAGCAGCTAGATCGAATTAATGTGATGATCGAGCATCAATTAAAGCGCGCAGCAACCGGTGCTTCCGATACGTGGAAAAAGCAAACGACTATCAAACCTGTGCTCGATTCAATTCTTAATGCAATGGGTAAGGTATACCGCGATAAAGATATTATATTCAGCTGTAACGTAAAAGAAAAAAATTACTTCTTAGGGGATAAGACAGATCTACTCGAGCTGTTGGGTAATTTAATTGATAATGCTTGTAAAGCCTGTCGTTCACAGGTCGATATACAAGTTATCCAAAACCGTACCCTTACAATTACAATCAGTGATGATGGCCCTGGTGTCCCCGTTGATAAACGCGAGTCATTACTCACCCGCGGTACACGCTTAGATACTTACGAAAGTGGTCATGGAGTGGGAATGGCAATTGTGTCTGATTTAGTTAAGTCGTATCACGGCACATTGACTATTTTAGATGCTGATACGCTAGGTGGTGCAAAATTTATTTTAGAGTTTAATTATAATGACAAAAAATAAACTAGTATTAACAGGCATGGCATTACTTTTAATGTTCAATGCAGCTAAAACGTTAGCAGCTGAGCCGTGTAGTCTCGTTGATCAAGCAACCCCTGATGAAGCGAAAAGTTATATCCAATGCTTAGATAAACAATTAGAGACCTTAACGCGTATCCAGCAAACGTGGATCAATAAAATCACATTAGATTTAAATAAGATTGAAGAAGACACCGGTAACACACAGCTACTACCGATTTTCAAACGCAGTATAACAAGCCAAAAGAAATACTTAGAAGACAGTTGCAAATGGCGTTATTTACAAAAAGTCCCGAACGCAATCCAAGCTGCTATTGTCTATAAACGTTGCGAGCTACAGATTTTAGAGCAGCATATAACGGTTTTAAAACGACCTTTAAAGTAATTCATGTTAAAAGCCACGTAAACTAACGTGGCTTTTAATTATCATTAACTTTTTTCTTCTTCTAGGTTTTCGCCATTACCCAGTAATGTAGCCAACCAGCGCCCCTCTTCGCTAGTTTCAAGCGCTATTTTAACAATCATAGTCAAAGGTACTGATAATAACATACCAACAGTGCCCATCAGCCACCCCCAAAAGATTAATGATAAAAATACCACTAATGTTGAAAGCCCTAAACCTTTACCCATGTATTTAGGTTCGACAATATTACCCATTACAGTATTAATAGTGAGGTAACCTACTCCCACCATACTTGCAACAAATGGGCCTTGCGTGATCAACGCCAATAATACTGCGGGAATTGCGGCAATAATAGAACCAATATTAGGAATGTAATTAAACATAAACGCCATCACAGCCCACAATACAAAATAATCAATATCTAACAGCCATAGTAAGATGCCAGCCAGCACACCCGTGCCTAAGCTAACAACAGTTTTAATTGCTAGATAGGAATTAATTGATTCTAAAAAACGGTCAATTTGTTGCATCTTGCGGTCAGGATCATCAAGTGCCATGTGTATTTTGTGACTGAGCATTGGGCCTTCAAATAACATAAACACCACAGTTAAAATAATTAAAAATAGGTTGGCCATTACGCCACCTAGCCCTGTCAGCATTCCAGTTGCCATATCAATGATCTTACCCGGATCAAACATCGCAATTATTTGTTCTTTATTAATCAAAATATTGTACTTTGCAGCCATATCGACCAGTAAAATAAACTGCTCTTTAAGCTGGGCTTTATAGTGAGGTAATTGCTGTGAGAAATCAGTTAAGGATTGCCCCACCAAACCGGCTAAACTAACGCCAATGCCAACCACCATCAGCATTACCAACATGATAGCCAAACCTTTGGGGATTTTATAACGGCCAAAAAAGCTCAATAATGGGTTGCAAATAATGGCAATAAATGCTGCCAAGACAAACGGAATAACGATCACACTCGCGGCCTTTACTCCAGCTAAAACAATAACTAACGCTGCAAAAATAACTAAACTTCGGTTTACCCCAGTTAAACTAGCCAAACTACGATCCTTGAAAATATAAACTGTACTTAGTGTATACCTAAACGGCCTCAAGATGCGAGTGTCGTTGAAATTAAAAAGGATTACTCTTGTGGCAAAGTGATCAAAGCCGTCTACAGTACGTATAACATACACACAGTCTCTAACAAGGTCACTATCATGCATATATTAATAACTGGCGCCACCGGTTTAATAGGCAGCCATTTATGCCCGCTGTTACTTATAAATCATCAGCTAACGGTATTATCGCGAAGTCCTGATAAAGCAAACCAATTACTCGGTGCAAACATTTTAGCAGTAGACTCACTTGCTAACGTCGATTTTAACACAGTTGATTGCGTGATTAACCTAGCTGGTGAGCCAATTGTCAATAAACGCTGGAGCGACAAACAAAAGCAGCAACTTCTAGATAGTCGTATTCAGTTAACTCATCAAATAAGCGCAGCAATAAACCAGTGCAACACCCCACCCCATACGTTTATCTCAGGTAGTGCAATAGGCTTTTATGGCCGTCAAGATGACACCCCGATAGATGAAAGTTTTACCGCTATAAACCCTGAGTTTAGCCATCAGCTATGTGATGCTTGGGAGCACGCTGCATTGTCAGCTCAATCAACAAGTACTCGCGTCTGCACATTGCGCACAGGGATTGTATTAGCTAAACAAGCAGGTGCATTAGCAAAAATGTTGCCGCCATTTAAATTAGGCTTAGGCGGAGCCATTGGCAGTGGTGAGCAAGGTATGTCATGGATCCATATTGACGACATGGTTAGACTTATCTTGTTCGTATTAGAGACTAAAACCCTTAGCGGTGCAGTTAATGCCACCGCGCCTCACCCTGTCAGTAATAAAGAGTTTAGCCGTCAATTAGGCAAAGCGCTCGCACGCCCGGCATTTATACCTATGCCTAGTTTATTACTTAAATTAGTAATGGGGGAAATGGCTGATTTATTGCTTTATGGGCAATTTGTTGTGCCTAAAAAAGTACTACTCCAGCAATTTAGCTTTACTTATCCAACATTGCCACAAGCACTCAAGCAACTCGTAAACTAAAGTGCATAGTTAACTCTTTTTCATTATCATGCTATTGTTGATGTAGTAAATAATAATTAGTGCAACAATAAACCATAAAGGCAATTAAATTTGATGGATAAGATAAACCAACCATGATGCATTTACCTACAATCATCATACTTTCTATAATACTTAATACCCTCATTGGTTCATTTTTGTTGTCTTTGTATCGGCTCAAAAAACAAAAAACCTACTTGTACTGGTGCTGCTCTTGTTTTATTTTTGTGCTTGCTCAAGTCACAGCCTCATTAAGGGCGTATAGTGATTTAAATCTGATTTCTCATTACCTAGCCGACCTATTAATTATCATCGCGCCTTTGGCTGCAATACTCGGTATACATGCATACAACAACACAGAGAAAAGCAAATTTACAGCCTGTATTAGCGTGCTGCTGGTATCTGTCATAACTTTAATGCCTTTTTATAGTACGTCCTTTGCTCAACTTTATACCACGTTAGTCATTGCTTGCAGCTTTTGTTATGCCGCTTATGCGCTAAATAAGTTACATGTGGGACGTGTTAGCCATTTTTTACTGCTACAAATTTGTTTTGTGATACATGCCCTATTAATGTTTTGCCAAGCCGCACTTTTAGTTTCTGCACCAACATCAGTGATCGATACGCAGCAAGCGCTGGCAGTAATCTTAATTAGTCATATTGTGATCTCCACTTGCACCGCGTTAGTCTGGCCGGTTTTAATGTTTTTAGAATCAGAGCAAGTTTTAACCGATTTAGCTAATTTAGACCCACTGACAGGATTACTTAACCGACGCGCATTTTTAAACCTCAGCGCCACGCATTTAGAACAAGCCAATAGTTACCAAAAAGAATTGTGTGCTTTGATGATTGATATTGATTTTTTTAAAAAAGTGAATGATCAATTTGGCCATGAGACTGGCGATGAGGCTTTAAAATGGGTTGCCACAAAGATTCAAGCACAGTTACGTGAGCATGACATTGTAGCTAGGATTGGCGGTGAAGAATTTGCAATTTTACTCCCTAATACTTCTGAAAAAAATGCACAGGCATTATCAGAGCGGATCAGGCTTGCTATCAAAAACCAACCGTTTATATATAAGCAACACAGTATCTCTTTGTCACTCAGTATTGGTGTTATCAAACGTACAGGAGACAGTAATATCAATGATTTACTAGCTAAAGCAGATAAAGGCTTATATCAAGCAAAACACAATGGCCGCAATCAGGTGGTTGTGGCTATTTAGATGCTGATCGACTGTTAAACTTCGTTTCCCATATTTATGACACCCTGCCAATTTTTATAAATTATTAATAATTAAATAAATCATTAAGATACATTTTAGACACAATTTTATTCCAATTAATTAAATACACTTGTTGACGTAACATGAAAATTGCACTAGATTTCTCTGGAAGCGCTTTCACAAATTGTTACACCACTTTCTGGAAGCGCTTCCACACACAATAATATCGCTTTTGATAAAAGTGGTTAATAATAATGATAACTGTACGAGGGAAACCTAATGTCGAGTCATATTTTAAAGAAAACAAAGTTAGCGACCAGCTTATCTTTGATTTTAGGTGCAGCAACTACGCTATCGGCCTATGCAGCAGAGGTTGAGCAGCAAGAGGATCTTGAAGTAATTCAAATCACTGGTTTTAAAGGCAGTATTAAAGAATCTACTCAATTAAAACGCTATTCTTCAGGCGTTGTAGATGCAATATCTTCAGAAGACATAGGTAAATTCCCTGATACTAACCTTGCAGAATCTTTACAGCGGATCACGGGGGTATCAATTGACCGCAGCAATGGCGAAGGCTCTAAGGTAACAGTACGTGGTTTTGGTCCTGATTATAATATGGTGACATTAAACGGTCGTACTATGCCAGCCGCTTCCCTGCCAGCAGGTGGTGGAGCACCAAATTCGCGCGCTTATGATTTTGCCAACCTTGCATCCGAAAGTGTTAAGTCTGTAGAGGTATATAAAACCGGTAAAGCCAGTATTGCATCAGGGGGGATTGGTGCAACAATCAATATCAATACTGCTCGTCCACTTGATAACCCTGGCCTCGTTGCCAATGTTGGTGTTAAAGCACAACACGATACAACGAATCGTGTAGGTGACGATATAACGCCAGAAATTTCAGGGATATTTAGTTGGACAGACGAAGAAGCAAAATTTGGTGTATCCCTCACAGCCAGCATGCAAGAACGAGATAGCTCAGCAACAGGGGCTTTTGTAAATGAGTGGCGTACTACTGAATATGACGGCACAATTCCTCAAGCTGCAGATGACATAGTGTTAGAAAATGCCCCAGCAATGGGTCAATACTATTCAATGCCTTCGGACTTACGTTACACCATCGCCGACCGTGAACGTACTCGCACCAATGCCCAATTAACATTCCAGTACAGCCCTATCGACTCACTGACCGCAACGCTTGATTACACCTACTCACAGCAAGAGTTATTTGAAGCCCGTGCAGAACAATCAATTTGGATGGATAACTATAAAACCCATTTAATCTTTGATGATAACGAAGTTAAAACCCCAATTTATTACCGCGAAGAGCGACGTGATTTATCAACTCGTGATTTAGGTTTAGCGTTACAAGAACAAAACCAAGTAAATGAGAATAATTCGATTGGTTTAAATATTGAGTACTATTTTAGTGACCAACTTAGTTTTATGTTTGATGCACATAGCTCAAAAGCGACCAGTAAACCTGATGCCCCATACGGTAGTTGGGTAAATGCAGGTTTAGGGGCTAATGTAGTTGCTGCTCAAGAAGTTGATTTCAGCCGTGATTTACCCTCAATGATGATTGATTTTGATGACTGCAGCCGTGCAAATCTTAATTGCAGCGGTGCACTAGAACAAGCTGATGTAGGTACTTCGATTCTTGATGCCAACTTCGCCAGTCAAGAATCAACTGTGGATGAATTCCGCCTACATGGTAATTATGTAATGGATAACGGCAGCATAGATTTTGGTATTGAATCACGCTCAATGGAAAGCCATTCACTACAATCACTTACTCGTAATACCATGGGTAACTGGGGCATTGAAAACCCTGGTGAATTACCCGATGGCTATTTAGATCCAACGAATTTCTTAGCTGAGTTTGATGATTACGATACCAGTGGCTCATTTGATCAAGGCTTTACTGGCAGCGCTTCACAAATTGGTTATTGGGCGGCAGAGCAGTATGGGTTCAATTTTGCAGCTGATGGTGCATACGCAACCAATCGTACAATTGAAGAAGATATCAAAGCAGCATTTGTGCAGTACAATTACACAAATGAAATTAGTGGTATGCCATTTAACTTAGTTATAGGTGCGCGCTACGAAACAACCGATATCACCTCAACCGCGAATATTGATTTACCTGATGCAGTAGCATGGGAAGGTAATAATGACTTTAATGTGCGCTACGGCACGAATAAAGAAGATTATTCACTAAGCTCAAGTTATAACCACTTTTTACCTAGCTTAGATTTTGATATCAATGTTCATGATGATGTAACGCTACGTGCCTCTTACAGCACAACTATCGCCCGCCCGACTTATGACAATTTAAGTTCAGCGGCCACGGTTGGCGTACCAACAGGCCCCACGATTATTCCAGGGACCACTAATGCGCCGGCTTCAACGGGTAATCCTGCCCTCGTACCACTTGAATCAGATAACTTTGATGTCTCTGCTGAATGGTACTTTACTGATGTAAGCTATGTATCCGTGGGTTACTTTAATAAAAAAGTAGACAATTTTATTGGCCTGTCACCTATGACACAAAACTACTATGGTTTACGTGATGTATCCGCAGGCCCTCGCGCCGAAGCTGCAAAAGCAGAGCTAGAAGCACAAGGCTTAGCATTTACAGATTCAAACCTATTCCAAATGGTTGCGGCCATGGAAAATGGGGTAGCTTTTGATTCGATGAGTTATGAAGAATTTGAAGCCGCTTATGATGTTTTACCTAACGCAGATGATCCATTGATGGACTTTACTGCTCAAGTACCAACCAACAATAAAGATGCTAAAATTGATGGTTATGAGTTCGCAGTTCAACACTTTTTTGATGACACTGGTTTTGGTTTACAAGCTAACTACACCATAGTAAATGGTGACATTGATTTTAATGTCGCAGCAGATCCCACAACCACTCAGTTTGCACTGGTGGGCTTAAGTGATACTGCCAACTTGATTGCTATGTACGAAAACGACAAGTTTCAAGCACGTATTGCTTATAACTGGCGTGATAAATTCTTAAACAGCGCGGCACGTTATGTTAATGAGCCAAGCTTCACTGAAGAGTATTATCAAATTGATTTTAATATTGCCTACAACTACAGTGAAAAAATGTCATTCTTTATTGAAGGACTTAATATCACTGAGCAAAATATGCGTCAGCATGGCCGATATCAAGCTCAATTATGGAACTTAGAACAAAGTGGCGCCCGTTATAATATAGGTATGCGTTATAACTTTTAAGTAAGAGGTGCTACTCATTAATTTAATGAGTATCAAGCCGCTAGCTATTAGCGGCTTTTGTCGTTTTAATTAGACAATAGAAGACACACAATGAATAACAAAATACAACACATTGTGGTACTTGGCGGCGGCGCTGCAGGCTGGCTAAGTGCAGGACTGCTAAGCGCGGAACACCCTGATAAACACATTACTTTAATTGAATCCGCTCACATTGCAATTTCCGGTGTTGGTGAAGGTACTTGGCCATCGATGCGTAATACGCTAAAACGTATCGGAATTAAAGAAGTCGACTTTTTAAAGTATTGTGATGCGTCATTCAAGCAAGGCTCAAAGTTTATCAACTGGCGCAATTTAACCCCTGGCGATAACTACTACCACCCTTTTATGACGCCCGCAGGGTATTTAGAGACTGATTTGCATGCCTACTGGCAACATCATGCTACCAGTCAAAAATACGCCGATGTCATTAATATGCAAAGCTTTGTCTGCCAAGCAGGTCTTGCTCCTAAACAAGCTAGCACACCAGAATACGCAGCAGTGACAAACTACGGTTATCATCTTGATGCTGGTAAATTTGCAAGCTTCTTAAAAAACCATTGCGAAAATAAGCTTGGCGTAATTCATATTATGGATGATGTCGTGGCGGTAAATAACGATAATCAAGGCTATATTCGCTCATTAACAACAAAACAGCACGGTGAAATAAAGGGCGACTTGTTTATTGACTGTTCCGGTGCCCGAGCTCGCCTAATTGCAGAACATTATAACGCAGCGTTTATTAATCAAGAGCAGACATTGTTTAATAACAGTGCGATTGCTGCGCACCTTCCCTATAATAATCAGCAACAAGACATAGCCAGCGCAACGATATCAACAGCTCAATCCCATGGTTGGATCTGGGATATCGGCTTACCAAGTCGTCGTGGTATTGGCTACACCTATTGTGATAAATATTGCGATGAACACACCGCTGTTAAGACCTTAAAAAACTACGCTACACAATCAGTAGGCGCTGAAGCTGCTGAACAAATACAAACCAGAAAGCTGAGTTTTACCCCTGGCTACCGAAAACACTTTTGGATCAAAAACTGTATTGCTGTGGGAATGTCACAAGGTTTTATTGAGCCGTTAGAAGCCTCTGCCCTTGCTATGGTCGAGTTATCGTTAAATATGCTAAGTGAGCAAATGCCACATGATCGTGTGCATATGCAATTGCTAGCAACTCGATTTAACCAGCGCTTTAGTTATCGCTGGCAGCGTGTAATCGACTTTTTAAAGCTGCACTATATTTTAAGTGAACGAGATGACAGCCAATATTGGCTGGATATAAAAAGTCCAGCAAGTATTCCGGCCCGCTTAACTGAGTTATTGGCACTGTGGCAATACCAGCCACCAAGTCGCTTTGATTTGATTGAAAATGAAGAAATATTTCCTTCAGCCAGTTATCAATATGTACTTTATGGTATGGGCTTTCACAGCCAAGCTGCAACAGCAGAAAATGCCTTTTATAACCCCAAAGCGGGGCATTATTTTTACCAGCAAAACCGTGCCAAGATTGCTCAATGCTTGCAAGCTTTACCAACAAATCGCACGTTATTAAATCAACTTTTAAATAATAAGGCGTGATCAAAATATGACACACACTAAACAGATAAAAAATGTGGTGATCGCAGGAGGCGGCACTGCAGGCTGGATGGCTGCTGCGGCCCTTGGCAAACTCGTCGGAAAAAATATCAACGTCACGCTTGTTGAGTCTGATGACATAGCCACAATAGGCGTTGGCGAAGCAACTATCCCGCCCATTCGTACTTTCCATAAATTACTGGGGATCGACGAGCAAGCATTTATGAAAGCCACGCAAGCCAGCTTTAAGTTAGGGATCAGCTTTGAAAATTGGGGGCAAAAAAACACTGATTATATTCACTCATTTGGCATGACGGGCAAAGAATGTTGGGCCGGTGAGTTTCATCACTTTTGGCTGCATAGCTTATCGTTAGGGCTTAAATCAGAATTTGCGGATTACTGTTATGAGCTACAAGCCGCTAAACAAGGCAAATGTGCATTTAATCAACAAAACCCTATAAACTATGCATTTCATCTAGACGCCAGTCGCTACGCATTATTTTTACGTGATTTTTCGCACGATTTCGGGGTTAAACGTGTGGAAGGGAAAATTACACGAGTCAATAAATGTGCTGAAACCGGTAATATAAAAAGTTTAACCCTTAGTGACGAAAGCACCCTAGACGGTGACTTTTTTATTGATTGCACCGGCTTTCGTGGACTACTGATTGAGCAGGCCTTGCATACTGGTTACGAAGATTGGTCTCATTTACTACCATGCGACAGCGCTATTGCTGTACAAACCAAAGCCATTAGCGATGAGATCCCCCCTTATACTCGCTCAATTGCCCACGATGCGGGCTGGCAATGGCAAATTCCTCTGCAACAACGTGTTGGTAATGGCCTCGTTTTTTGTAGTCGCTATCTAAGTGATGAAGACGCAAAGCAACTACTGCTTGATAATATTCAAGGTGAAACTTTAACTGAACCCAGAGTTATTAAGTTTAAAACCGGTCGCCGCCGCAAAGGCTGGAATAAAAACTGTTTGGCGCTGGGCCTTGCCAGTGGTTTTGTCGAGCCGCTTGAATCCACCAGCATTCACTTGATCATGTCGGGTGTTATTCGCTTTATGCGACTATTTCCGTTTAATGGGATCACTGAGCAAGCGATTAGTGAATACAATAAACAATTAAAAAGTGAAATCGAAAATATCCGCGACTTCATTGTCTTACATTATCAAGTCACTGAACGTAACGACAGTGAATTTTGGCGTCATTGTCAAAACATGGAAGTACCCGATACCCTCGCCCATAAAATTAGTTTGTTCAAAGAAACTGGCCGGGTATTTTTAGATGACGGTGATATTTTTAGAGTTGATTCTTGGGTGCAAGTAATGCTTGGTCAAGGTATTAAACCTAAACAGTACCATCTCATTGCCAGTTTAATGAGTGATGAAGAATTAACGCGCTTTCTAAGCAGTATCAAACAGCAAATTAGCCAGCGCGTCGTACAGCTGCCAACCCATGAAGCATTTTTACAACAATATTGCCCAGCTAACTAACTTGAGCCAAATTTACTAAATACAGTAAAAACGTTAAATAATTACTTTAAAAAGATAAAAAGCCCTTTAAAATTAAAGGGCTTTGGACAACACAACAAAATACGTTAAAAATTTATTATTTATAGCTTACTCACTTGCTGGGCAAGTGATCGCACCTTGCTTTACACCTTCTGGTACAAAATTAATATTCGCTACAGATATCTCAGCCTGACCTTCACTCTGTAATGAAAATGGACTAGTTACCCTTGCAAAATCAACACCTTTATCTGCAAAGCACTTCAAATCAATACTGAGCGTTTGCCATGTATTTAGTGCTGAATTATTTAACACCTGGCTTATATCAATTCGACCACCGCAGCCCTGTTCACACGTCATGGCAATGTAAAGCGCGGAGCTAGGTGTACTTTTGACTTTATAATCAAAGCTTAATGTTGAATTTGCTTCAATATAAGCAACCTTGTCTTCAGTGAAGTTACTGTTTATCTCAGCGATTGCTAATTCGTTACCCTTAAATACAAACGACAGCGCATCTTCTTGAATATCTTTATCTTCTGTTCGATATTCAATACCAGCAAACGCCACACTGTTACTAACCACCTGATGTTGCTGCTCGCCTGACTTTAAGAATAATCGCCATGGGTTGGTCAATGAACCATTAAAAATGCCAAGCGGAGCCAAGTCAGCGATATCAACACCGGAGTCTTCACTTAGATCATCAGAAAGAGTACTCGTATCGCCATAAGTTAAACCAAAACCATAAGGTAATAGCGGTGAATACTCTTTATCACCTTTATTAACGCTCGTTTGTAATGGTGAGTTAGGCCATGAAAAAGACAGTTTGCCTTTGAAGTCGTATTGGCTTCGTCCATCAGGACCTCTAAGTAATACATCAGCAACGCCCTGCCCTTCAGTGCCAGGTAACCAGGCTGCAACAAATGCATCCGATGCATTTAACTCAGCATTGACCCACATTGGTCGCCCTGAAATAAACACTGACACAACTGGAATACCTTTTGATTTAAGTGTTTTTAATAACGCCAACGACTTTTTATTATTGCGCTCAAATTCAAGATTGTCTCGATCGCCATGACCTTCTGCATAAGGCTCTTCGCCAAACACCACAATAGCCACATCAGGCTGCTGCTCAAAAGACCCATCAATACTTAAGATTGCTTCACCACCGGCAGCATCAATTTGTGCTTTTAAACCTGCATAAATTGATGTGGCGCCTGGAAAATCAGCATTTTCGTTATTCGTGCCTTGCCAAGTAATACTCCAACCACCCGATTGTTTACCAATGTTATCAGCGCCATCTCCGGCGATTAAAATTCGTGAGTTAGCAGCTAATGGTAAAATATTTTGTTTATTTTTTAATAAAACCAGTGATTCACGCACAGCTTGTCTTGCAATAGCACGGTGTTCCTGAGCACCAATCAATTGTGTTTTACCAGAAAATTGGCGGTTAGCCGGGCTTGGTTTATCAAATAGTCCTGCTCTAAGTTTCACCCTTAAGATACGTGCAACGGCATCATCAATGCGGCTCATGGCGATTTCACCCGCGTTAACTTGCGCAATGGTATTTTCATACAATGGCTTCCACGCACCTGTTGGCACCATGAATATATCAAGGCCGGCATTCACTGCTTGCGGGCAGCTTTCGTTAGTACAACCTGCCACTTGTCCGTGGCCATTCCAGTCGCCAACGACAAAACCATCAAACCCCATTTGAGTTTTTAATACATCGGTTAACAGGTATTTATTCCCATGATTTTTCTTTCCATGCCAGCTATTAAACGACGCCATCACAGATTGACTGCCTGCAGCAAGGCCGCCTATATAGCCTTGTGCATGAATATCAAACAGCGCTTGTTCAGAGTCAATATTATCTCCTTGATCGTCACCATCAACAGTGCCACCATCACCTAAAAAATGCTTAACCGTGCTGATCACCCGCTTATCACTTAAAAAATCACCATTTGCATGACCTTGCAGACCATTAACGATTGCCGCAGAGTATTCACGTACAATTTCTGGATCTTCAGAATAGCCTTCATAAGTACGTCCCCACCTATCATCACGCACAACAGCAACGGTTGGGGCAAATACCCAATCAATGCCCGTTGTCATCACTTCGATTGCCGTTGCAGCGGCTATTTTTTCAATTAAAGCGGGATTATTCGCAGCGCCTAACCCTATATTGTGAGGGAACAACGTCGCGCCAATAACGTTATTATGACCATGTACGGCATCAGTGCCCCACATAGTAGGAATACGACTGCCATCCAACGAGTCATCAATTGAGGCCTGATACATAGCTTCAGCTAAGGCTATCCAATCTTGGGGAGTGGCGTGCTTATTAGCATTAGGAAATGATCCTCCCCCATTTAAGTAAGAGCCAAAACCATATTGACGCATATCATCAGCCGTTATATCGCGTATTTCTGGCTGGATCATCTGTGCCACTTTTTGCTCAAGGGTCATAGACTCTAGAAAGTGGGCTATTTTTGCTTCTATTTTTGGATCCTTCTCTACTTGGTAATTCAGCTTGGGCCAAATTGCTAAATTACCGTCAAGCGCATTAACTTCTTTTGCCAGATCCGATGTATAACTCGATTTTTCAGCTTCGCTATTCGAACAACCTGCAAGCAGTGCTAAGCCAGTTAACATACTTAAAATGGGTAACTTTGTTGTGTGTAAGTGTTTTATCATTTTTATTTACCTATCATTTATCAGTGATTGGTTTAAGAGCGCCGGCTACACGTTATCGTGTGCCCTAGGCTAGCCTGCTACTTGGTATTAGTAACAAACAAGTATTTAGGGTTATCTAAATTTAACTATTGACCTGTTAAGAAATAGTCACTAACCTGAATATGGAAGCGCTTCCCGAAATAGCATTAAATACCATCACAGCGTATTAATCAAATTATTTATGGAAGCGCTTTCACAAGAATTATAATTTTTGACTACAAAAACATATTTAAAAACTGTCTATGCCAGCTGAGGTTTTCTATTAATGAAACAATTATCTTTACCCACTAACTCGCCGCTACTTAGTAAAGAGTTTACCTTTGGTGTTGCTACAGCATCATTTCAAATTGAAGGGGCTGCAGATAGTCGCCTACCGTGTATTTGGGATACGTTTTGTGCCACGCCAGGTAAAATTGCTGATAATTCAAACGGCTTAATTGCATGTGATCACTATCACAATTGGGAAAATGATATTGCGTTAATAGACTCTTTAGGTGTTGATGCTTACCGCTTATCTATTTCTTGGCCACGCGTGATCAAAGCAGATGGTAGCCTAAACCCGGTTGGTGTAAAGTTTTATACAGATATTTTAGATGAATTGGCACGTCGCAACATTAAAGCGTTTGTTACCCTTTATCATTGGGATTTACCACAATATTTAGAAGATAAAGGAGGCTGGCTTAACCGTAATACCGCTTTTGAATATGCAAAATATGTTGATTTGGTAAGCGAAGCATTTGCTGAACGTGTTTATTCTTATGCAACCCTAAACGAACCATTTTGTAGCTCGTACTTAGGCTATGAAATTGGTGTTCATGCACCAGGTATTGTGGGCCGCGAGTTTGGCCGAAAAGCAGCACATCACTTATTATTAGGCCATGGTCTTGCGATGCAAGTTCTTGCTAAAAATAGCCCTAACTCCCTAAATGGCATTGTGCTAAATTTTACCCCTTGCTACCCAGTAAGCCAAAGTGACGCTGATCTAAAAGCCACTGCATTTGCAGATGACTATATTAATCAGTGGTATATGCGCCCTGTAATGGAAGGAAAATACCCCGACATCATTGACCAATTACCAAATGAACAGCGCCCAGAAATTCACCCCGGTGACATGGATATCATTGCACAACCTTTAGACTATCTTGGCGTAAATTTTTATACTCGCCTGCATTATCAAGCGAGTGATGATGACTTTTACGATGAGCGTCCACACCAAGGGCCGCTGACAGATATTGGTTGGGAAATTTACCCGCAAGCCCTCACGGATTTATTAGTATCACTCAATGAAAAATACACCTTGCCACCTATTTATATTACCGAAAATGGGGCTGCGATGAAGGATACAATTGATAATGGTGAAGTAAACGATATAGATCGTATTAGCTACTATCAACAACATTTAACAGCGCTACACAACGCAACTGAGCAAGGTGTTCGCGTTGATGGCTATTTCGCTTGGAGTTTAATGGATAACTTTGAATGGGCCGAAGGTTATTTAAAGCGCTTTGGTATTGTATACGTTGATTATCATACGCAACAACGTACAGTCAAAGCCAGTGGCCTTGCATACAGTAAGTTGATTACCAATCGCTAATTGGTAACTTATACTAGCCGACAATTTCAATGTAAAATCGGCTAGTCACTTAAAACAACGATAAGAAACACACAGTGAATAAAATACCTTTATATGAAAAAGTCGGTTATGCCATGGGTGACGCCGGTGCCAATTTAGTTTGGCGTGGTGCTCTTGCCTATCTTGCGGTGTTTTATACCGACACCTTTGGCATCTCTGCCGCAGCGGCTGCCATGTTATTTTTAGTCGTGCGTCTATCTGACGGTGTGACCGATATTATTATGGGTATGATTGCCGACAGGACAAACACCCGCTTTGGTAAGTTTAGACCTTGGATACTCTGGTCAGCTCCTTTGTTAGGGTTATTTATGGTGTTATGTTTTACCACCCCTGACTTCAATGAAACCAATAAATTAATTTACGCCTACGTCACTTATATCGGTTTAACCCTCGCCTATACCGTCAGTAATGTGCCCTATTCAGCCTTAATGGGCGTAATGAGCCCCGATGATACCGAGCGAACTAAACTATCCAGTTTTCGTTTCGCTGGCGCGTTTGCAGGCGGGTTATTAGTCATGGGTTTTTTGCCTGAGTTAGTGGCTTATTTTGGTGATGGCGATAATGCCAAAGGCTACCAATTAACTATGTATTTATTTGCGGCACTATTGATTGCATTGATGGTGATCACTTTTGTGTCAACAAAAGAGCGTGTCATCCCACATGCATCCAACGAAGGGAGTTTAAAATCAGAGCTCAAAGATTTAACTAAAAATCTGCCGTTTATTATTTTACCTCTGCTCGCAACCACTTTATTCTTTTACTATCGTGACATCTACAGTGGCTTATTTTTCGCTGTGATTATGGCGGTCATGACGTTCGTAATAAAAAAACTACTCAACAAAGATCAAAGTAATTTAACCGGTACGCAGCGCGACATGGTTGATTTATTAACCAACAAACCTTGGCTTATCCTACTCGGTATTGGCTTTTTAACCATGATGTTCAATGGTATTAAATATGGTGTTATTGCCTATTACTTTAAGTATCAGGTTGCTGATGAACTGATGGCTGGACAGTATTTTGTCGCGTTATTAATTGTTTCTATTTTTGGTGCTTTGGCGACAGGTAAACTAGCTGAGGTGTTAGGCAAACGTAACCTATTTATTGTATCGCTGGTTTTAAGTGGCTTATTAACTACCGCCTTTTATTGGGTGCCAAGTGATAATATTGCGGCTGTTTTCACCTTTGGTTGTGCAGCTGAGTTTTTTGCCGCCATGATGCCAACCTTATTTTTTAGCATGTTGGGGGATTCTGCTGATTATTCTGAGTGGAAGAACAAACGCCGTGCTACAGGCTTAATCTATTCTGCTGGTACTTTTGTACAAAAAACCGGTGGTGGTTTTGCCGGTGCGTTGGTGTTGGTTGTATTAGCAGGTTACGGCTATAACGGTATGGATGAATCAACTATCAAGCAATCACTACCCGGCATGCAATTATTAATGAGCTGGATACCAGCAGCATTTGCATTCTTAGGTGCAGCGTTGATGTTAATTTATCCACTTACTTCGCAAATGACACAAAAAATTACAGAAGACTTGGCAATTAGTCGCAGGAATGTGTAAATTACATAAACACTCAATACTGATTTATAAAATATCATATAAAACAGAGCATTAACGTTAGGAAATCAATGGCTACAATTTATCAGGTATCAGAGCTTGCAGGTGTATCCCTGTCCACTGTGTCCAGAGTTCTGAACAATAATGACTATGTGAGTAAAAAAACTAAAAAGAAAGTCATGGAGGCAATGCAAGAGCTTGGCTATCAACCAAGTTCTATTGCTCGCTCCCTTGCCTCAAGTAGAACCAGCAGTGTCGGTATTTTAGTCTCTGAGTTAGATGGTCCATTTTTCGGCCAAATGATGTCTGCGATCGAAGAGCAACTTCGTGCGGCTGGCAAACACGTAATAATCACGCCAGGTCACAGTGACGAAACTAAAGAGAAAAACGGGTTTGAATTTTTGATCAGTCGAAATTGTGATGCCATTATTGCCCATGTTGAAGCTGTCTCAAACGAATATTTAATTGAGCTTAGTCAAGGTAAAACGCCCATTTATTTAATAAGCCGCTATGTTGAAGAGATCAAAGACAACTGCATCAGCCTAGATAACGTAATGGGTGGGTATTTAGCGACTAAGAGCATGATCACCCGAGGTCATAAAAACATTGCGTATATTGCAGGACCACAATTTAAAATAGATGCATCAGATCGACTTAAAGGTCATAAACAAGCCCTGAGTGAATTTGGTATCGAGTTCGATGAAAACTTATTTTATATTGGCGACTTCAAAGAAACAGGCGGTAACGATGGTTTGAAGTCGTTCATCGATAACAAGATTTCCTTTACTGCGCTAGTGTGTGCAAATGATGAAATGGCCTCAGGGGCTATGAAGTATGCCCGAGAGCACGGCTTTAACCTGCCTAGTGATCTTGCCATTATTGGTTATGATAACGTCATTTTTACCAACTACTTGTACCCAACGCTTACAACGATCAACAACCCAGTACCAGAAATGGGAAAAATGGCAGCTAATTTAGTACTTAAAGATATTTATAAGCACACCGGCATTACTATTAATCATATATTCCAGCCAAATCTAATTTTGCGTGACTCAACGCCGTCGCTAAAATAACTAGTTGCTGCAAGAACTCATATCAATCCTGTTAAGTAATACCAATCGTGTTAAGTTACTGACCATTTATAGCGACAGATAAATACAGTGATAACAAGGCATAAATTTTGACATGTAGTTGTTCTCGGCAATTGCTCCTGCATTGCTCTACCTCCTGCATCCATGCAGTCGTACATGAAAAATTTATAACGCAGTTAGCGCTTTATTTAGCCCACTAGAATGGTTAAATATTTAAGTCGATTGGTATAATTAAGTCGATTGGTATCAGTTTAGATCAAGCTGGCCTAGCTCATTGCATACCCAGCGAGCATCTAAATAGCGCGTTAAGCTGTGCTCAGCAAATTGCAAAAAGCTACGTGCCGCATGAGATAAATGTCGATCGGTACGAATAACAAAATACCAATGGCTGGCAAGTTGCGTATCTTTGACACTGAGCACTTTAAAACTCTCATCACCTTTAGGCAGTACATGACGAGAAAGTACACCGACACCCATCCCAGATGATACCGCGACACGAATAGCCTCATTACTTGCCATTTGTACACTGTTACTTAACACTAAACCGCGTCCCTGTAATTCACTTTCAAACAACATACGGGTAGCGGATCCCGGCTCTCTTAATAAAAATCGATAACTTGTCAGCTCAGCCAGCGTGATCTCATTGGCCGCTGCAAGGGAGTGAGTTCTGGGCACAATAAATTCAAGTGGATTTTGTAAAAAACGCGCTGCTTTTGCGTGCTCCAGAGATGGCGGATGACTGAACACATAAATATCGTCTTCACCACGATCAAACCGACCCAACACCTCTGCACGATTGCCAATTTCTAAGGGGAGTTCAACATGGGGATGTAAATTACTGTATGGCCCAAGTAACTTAGGCAAAATATATTGGGCGGTATTAACCATAGCAATTTTACAACGGCCGCGCTCGCCGCCTCTAAGTTCTGCTAAAAAGTCTTTGTAATCATCAAACTGGCCAAAAATCTGTTGGCATGTTTTAAATAACTCCAAGCCTGCTTCGGTCACCGTTAATTTTTGCTGTTGCATTAAAATTAACGGCTCTGCCACCGCCTCTTGTAAACGCTTAATTTGTAAAGAAACCGTAGGTTGAGTTAAATGCAGCGCTCTGGCTGTCTCACTGATCGAGCCTGTTTTCACCACACTCATAAACACTTCAAGCAATCGAAATGATATATGCCTTAAATCCATGTCTACCTCTTAAAGAAAAATTATAAACAACACTAAAGTACAGCAACCTGTTGATGATAACCTATAGATGATAACCTATAGGTATCTATTAATCATTTTATTATTTACTATACAAAGTTTTCATTACAATAGCGCCACTTCACATACTAAGGGGAAAAGTGTGCCAGATATTGTTGTAATGTTTTTTGTTTTAGGCTTGGTTGCAGGGCTGTTGCGATCTGATTTAAAAATACCGCAAGCGACCTACGAAACGCTTAGCTTGTTGCTGATGCTCACAATTGGCTTAAAGGGCGGTATGGTGTTGCACGGTAATCTAAGCTGGCAGTTGCTGCCAGAAATGGGCTCAGTAATGTTGTTGGGCGCATTTATTCCACTGATGCTCTATCCAGTTTTAAAGTATGTTGTAAAACTATCCGTCGCTAACAGTGCCAGTATTGCTGCCCACTATGGATCTGTCAGCGCAGGCACTTTTGCCGTTGCACTGGCTTATGCCGAATCGTCACAACTCATTGTTGGCGCAGAGGTTACACTTTATTTAGTGATGCTAGAATTACCGGCGATTATTGTTGGCTTATTACTTTACAGACGTCTTGATAAAGAAAACAACAGTACACGCACGCTTTCACTAAAAACACTGTGGCACGAAACCCTTACCAATAAAAGCATCATTCTTTTAGTCGGTGGCGTTATCATTGGTATGCTTTACGGCACACAACAAGGCAGCCAAGTGACTAACTTGCTTACCAGCAGTTTTAAAGTGGTACTAGCGTTATTTTTACTGGAGATGGGATTAACAGCTGCTAAAACACTGCGTCCTATTCCTTGGCATCATTGGCGAGTTGCATTGTTTGCGTTAATCACACCGCTGTTTTTAGGCGTAATTGGGGTTACTGCCGGCACAGCCTTAAAACTCGAACTAGGCTCCGTGGTTGTATTAGCAAGCTTAGTAGCCAGCGCCTCCTATATTGCCGCCCCCGCGGCGATTAAAGCTGCAATTCCAAAAGCAGATATCGGCTTGGCAATGCTCAGTTCTCTGGGTATTACCTTCGCGTTTAACGTCACTGTAGGGATTGGTTTATATCACCAATTGGCTGTGGCTATACAATAATTAGCTTGCTTTAAAGTAATATGGGCTCTTTCTAAGAGCCCACTTAAACCTGCTCCGGCCATTTTATTGCTTTACTGTCTTTGCCATTTTTACAGCTGAGCGGTTCATTACCTTGATAGTTTTTACAGCCCCAAAACAGCCCTTTAGCACTTTGGCGTAGCACCATCTCAGCGCCGCATTTATCACAAATAGGCTGTATGTGATTACACGACTCATTAACGCACGCCTTAAAGCCTGCATAGCGGCTGCGTGTCATTGGGCTTTGACACTGCTGACAAGGTTTTTCTTTATGCTCGCAATGTGGATAGTGCGAGCATGAATAAAACACACCAAAGCGCCCTGTTTGTTTTTTTAAAACACCGCTATTACAGCGCATACAGTTTATATCTGCACTGTAGAATTGTTCATTATCAGTGCTAAATTCATGCAGCTCTATGTTGTGCTCAGCTATTAATTCAGTAACAAAACAACTGCTGTTGGTCATATCGGCAATAATATACGCCCGCTGCTTTGCTCGCGTTAGCGCAACGTAAAATAACCGTCGCTCCTCTGCAAAAGTAAACGCTTCTTTCGCTGGTAATAATGCCTCTAAAATTGCGGGAGTGGCTTTTTCACTCGGAAAGCCATGCTTACCTTTTTGCAAGCCGATAATGATCACGTGATCCGCTTCTTTGCCTTTTGCGGCATGAAAGGTCTGCGATTGAATTTTTAACAACGGATACTTCAGTTGCATGGCGGTAATATCTGCATTGCTTGGTAGCTGAAACCAAAACCGTGCTAAAAAGTAAACTGAAGTGGGTTTGCACACTGTACTATAAATTGCACCAAGCACATCGTCTATTGCGCCATTAGCAAGCTCTGCAAGCTCGCTTTGATAATAATTATAAGTAGTCGGTGCTTTCTTTCCACGTCTTAATATGGATACCGCAGGCTGTTGTACTTGAGTTAAAGACGTTATGGTTTTATTAAGCTGCGCTGGGTTTTTACTAATAAAGGCAGAGGCAACCTCGCCTATTTTATTATTAAAACGAAAAGTAGTGTCCAATTGCGCTTCGGTGGTAAAACCAAAATACGTTTTAAACTGTGTGGTTAACTTTATATCTGCGCCGCTAAAGCGGTAAATCGCTTGCCAATCATCACCCACAGCAAATACCGAGCACCCTTTACGGCTATCACGCAGGGCTTTAACTAATCGCGCTCTTGGCTCAGATATATCCTGAAATTCGTCCACCATAATATAACGCCAAGGCGAATGAAACTTGCCTGACTCCACATACTCAATGGCTTTGATGATCATGTCTTCAAAGTCTATCTCGCCGCGCTGCTGCAAGTGTGTATTGTAATGAGAGAGGATCGGCTTTAATAATGCCAATGCCTGCGTGGTTTGCTGGGCATCAAGCGAGCGCTTAATCACCTTCACTTCATCTGCAGCGCTTAAACATGTGCCTTTGTATAAGCCGAGTAATTGTGCAAATAACGTCGCTAAAACAGTGACTCTGCCTGTTTCCTTTAAACTCGCAAGCAGTGACTCTACTGGCAACATTTGAGTGTGCACGTTAACACTTTTTAACGCCTGCTCTAGTTCGCTTAACAATATACCTTGTTTGTGTTGCCCATAGGTCAGCGCTATACAGTGAGTGTTATTACTGGCATGGGTGGTGTTTTTCCAGTCCATTGCCTCGTGGTACTGGGTTTTATCAATATACGGGGCGGTATTCCCTGCTTCATCAATGCCGTAATACTCTATGTAAATATCATACTCAGGCAAATAAAAGTCGGGCTTATACTGACTACGGTCAATGGTTTTAACCGCTACTTTGTAAGGCGCTTCGTATTGATAATCTATGCCATGATAAAACAGCCAATTAGCAATATACAGTTCACCAAAGCTTTTTACTTTGTCGCCTTTGAGACTGCGAATGTCATTATCATTTAAGTAGCTGTAATAATCGCCTAAGGTTTTAAAATCAACCTCATTTTTTTCAACGTAATAATATTTGCTAAAATAATCCAGCACTAGAGTGCGATAACGCTCGTTATTATCAATCAGTGACTCAAAAGATTGTTGTACCCACTTAGCTTTTGCTTGTTCATCTTGGGCGAGCACACTCATGCTGGGTTTGGCATTTTCAACCTTAGCAATGATCGCAAGGCCAATGCTGTGAAAGGTTGCAGCCTTTATTTTATCTGTGGCGAGTTTGGTTTGGATCCGCTCATCCATTTCATCAGCGGCTTTTCGGCCATACGCCAGCAATAAAATATCACTGTATTGCGCTTGCTGACTTGTGACTAAAAAACCTGCTCGGCCAATCATTACACTGGTTTTGCCGGTACCCGCCCCTGCCAACAATAAATTGTTGTCGTCATCAATAATACATGCTTGCCTTTGACTATGTGTTAAAGGGTTGCTCTCGACCGAATCAAAAAAGTGGGCGTGTAATTTAAGTTGCTTTGTAAGATAGCGCTGTTGTAAATGTTGGGTAAGTCGTTCATGCCAATTAGCGTATTGTTCAAGTAACGTTATTTTATTAGCAACTAAGCTCAGTACAGGGCTTTGTTTTACCCAAGGTAACCAGCGCTTATATTCATCACGTGCAGCTTGCTTTAAACTGGCCACATGAGATTGACGTAAGTATCGCAGCTCGACAAATTGCGATATTTTAGTCAATACCGCATTAAGTTTAGCCACATTGGCTTGCAGCCAATATTGCTCACAGCTCGCTTTAATTTGTCGGTGAATGCCATACGCTCGCATCAAAAATGTATAGTTTTGCTCAGCTGTGGCAAAGCGAATAGTTTGCCCGAAAACCCCATAAGAGAAAGATAATGGCGCCAACAACTCCCCCCACTCAATGGAGGTCACTGTATTACCTTGTCGAATGACAAGCACATGCTCATCAAATGCTAAGCGTGCTTTGCTCGCAAACATCAGACCAAACAGGCTAACTGGAATAGAATTCATTACTGCTGAATTCCTTAATAAAATTAATTACCTGTATTTTAAAGCATGCAACTCAATAAATCTGAAAATAACGCTATTTATTTTACAGCTTCCTTGTAATCGTTTCAGAGTAAAATAGCTTACTAGTGTTTTATACGTGTGCAACCAGCCACTCACACAGCTCATGCGTTAAGCTATCTTTTTTAAGCTGTAATTGGTCAACTTGCTGCGCTTTAACTGCCGCTAACCATGCATTTAGCATCGATTCAAAGCCCCGTTTATATAATGTCGGCTGCCAATCCTTTTGCGGCACAGGCTGTTGTATTTCATTGGCCATCGATGTCAGATTAGTGAGTGATTCAATCCGCCACTTTTCATTCAAACCGGTTATTTCAACAACTTCCTCATTACATCCACTTAATCTATCCATCGCACCTTGAAATAACCGCCCCTCAAACTCAAAGCTAATATGTATAGCAGCCAGTAAGCCTTGTGGATCTAATTGTGAAAACACCTGTAACTGGTTAAGTTGATCAAAACGCTCTACATTTGCAAAATGGCATAAACTATCAACCACATGGATGAAGTCATCAAAAATAAAGGTGCGCGGCTGTGCTGGTAAATTTAAGCGGTTTTTTTGCCATTTAAGATGGCGTATTTTTGGCTTTGCAATATCGGCCATAATTGGTAAAAAGCGGCGATTAAAGCCTAAAAATAATGGCGTGTTCTGTTTAGTCGCCAGTTCAATAAGCTCACTCACTTCACTAAAACTATACGCTAATGGTTTATCTACAAATGTGGCAATTTTTTTCTCAAGCGCTTGTTTCGCAAAAGCATAGTGCGACTGAGTATTCGTATGGATCATCACCCCGTCTGGTTTGCACGCTAATACATCTTGATAATCAGTAAAGTGTTTTTCTACCCGATATTGCGAAGCTAATTTGCTCAACAGCCGTTCATTTCGCGTACAAAAAATAGGATCGATCTGCGCATGCTGTGTGACAATAGGTAAATAAGCTTTTTGTGCTATATCGCCAAGTCCGACTAGAGCGATTGTTAGTTTACGCATTTTACTGTTGTCCCTTGATGAGAATTAAAACCAAGAATACAGCATACCAAGTTATTCTTTAGATTGATAAAACAACTACATTTTCTAAACAATATTGCTAAAAAAAAGACACTAAAATGACGTAAATAACCCGTAAATTTACCTAACTGATCGCTATAAATAAAATATCGAGTAAATATTCAAATATAACTTTACTTGAGTTCAAAATCGGATTAAATTCGCCGTAAAATTAACCACTTCAAAATAATTGCTGGTCATTAAAGTTCCCTCAAGCAATTATTTACGCCCTTTAAATCGGATATCCTAATGGTTGAGCTCACAGCCGGTCATAAACCAAATAATCCTCTTGCACCTGTTATTGGCTTATCTTTTTTTGCGATTGCATCTGGCTTTTTAATGAGCCTCATTCCTCTATCATTGAACGCTTTTGGGCTGGATAACGAACTTGCTTCTTGGCTAGCAAGTGTGTTTTATCTTGGCTTATTAATCGGTGCTTTTTTTATTGAACGTATTGTTACAAAAATAGGCCACCGACATGCCTTTATGGTATTTCTGAGTTTATTAATTGTTAGTGTTACCGCCCAGCTTATTTTTCCAAAAGCTCATGTGTGGCTTTTAGCTCGCTTTGTCGCAGGAATTGCTGTCGCAGGTGTATTTGTAGTGGTAGAGTCATGGTTATTGATGACCGATACAGCCAAAGCACGTGCAAAACGATTAGGCCTGTATATGACATCCCTCTACGGCGGTAGTGCAGTTGGCCAACTGGCCATTGATCCACTAGGCACCAGTGGTGCACTTCCTTATTTATTTGTTATTGCACTCTTATTTGTCGCAATGTTAGCACCACTACTCATAAAGTCAGGTCAGCCGCAAAGCCATCAGTCGCAAAAACTACAATTAACTGAGTTAAAGCAATTGAGCCGCCCAGCCATCTTAGGTTGCTTAGTCTCAGGATTAGTACTTGGTCCAATTTATGGTTTAATGCCTGTTTATATTGCCGAGCAAAGTGCACAAGCCGCTTTCACTGGTACCTTAATGGCGACCGTCATTTTAGGTGGCATGCTCGTGCAGCCTTTAGTAAGTTACCTATCTACACGAATGGCAAAAAGCTTGTTAATGGCGTTATTTTGTTTATTTGGTGCGCTGGGGGTCGTTGGTATCATGCAAGCTGTGCATTTTAATGTATTGATCGCTAGTTACTTTATATTAGGGGCAGCAAGTTTTGCACTTTACCCTATCGCCATCACCTTGGCGTGTGATGCATTACCAATCGAAAAAATAGTCTCAGCAACCGAAATTATGTTATTGAGCTACAGTTTTGGCTCGGTATTTGGTCCGCTACTTGCGGCTAATCTATTTGACTCAGCAAACGGCATTATGGTGTATTTAGGCGGCTGTTTATTCACTACCTGTATTTATATGCTGATAAAAAGCCTTAAAAGTATTTCCACTGACAATACCCCTGTCGCGGGGTAATCCAAAAAAACCCCATACTAATATACTCAGTATGGGGTTTCTCTTTTATAACTAAAATCTATAAAGAAAGGTTTTCTTTAGCACGCGCTAAGTTATGAGAAACCATCACGCTGTCTGCAATTTGCACTGCTTCATAGAAGTCGGAAATGCCAGCCGCATCATTATTTGTCATCATACGAGATACACCACGGTTACTTAAAGCAAATGATGTTAGCTCACGAACTTTCATTCTCGGCCCATCACTTTGCTTTAACAAAGCAATTGCTTTTGTACAAATCGCTTCAGCTTGTTCGTAATTTTTTGACTTAACATTGAGTGCGCAACTATTAAATGACTCTTCTAATTGTACCGGTGCAGTCTCTTGCTCGATAACCATTAATTTGTAATCACTCTGATCAGCCATAACAGCCGCTGAGCAAGTAAATAATGAGCAAAGAGCAATGGTTTTGATAAGTGTACGTTTCATGATTATATTCCTATTTGGTTACGTCGTATCTGTTGCCGACAATTAAACTTTAAGCTGTTCTCACTATTTCGACAAACGATAAAAATAAACCTAATAGGTGAAGGAATTTAACTCATAGACTTTAGTCTAATACAAACAGGAAAAGTACGAATAAAAACAAACAATAAAAATTACTGATATAACTTAAGCACACTGAAATTGCGCGATTGATCCTCTCAGTCTCAGCTCAAAAAAGACCCCCTATTCTTAAGGCAAAAGATTGCAAAATGGTAAACTTAGCTCATGACATCTAGATTGATGAAATTTCAGCTGCCGCAACTATGTCGAAGTATTATTTCATTCGTCTATTTAACCAACAATTTGGCATCACACCACCACCAATATGTGTTGAACTGTCGGATCATCCAAGCGAGAAAATACATAGAATCCGGTTTGAGTACCTCGCGAGCCGCATTAGATGCAGGCTTTGCCGATAACAGTCATTTAAACCGCCACTTCAAGCGTGTTTTTGGTTTAACGTCCACGCAATACCAACGACAACTCTCGCGCTAAATTACAAAGGCTCACTATGTTAGAAATATTCGCTTATACCATATACACCTAGGCTTTTTTGCCGGTGTAGCAAGTGCAATACTTTTGCTATTTGTACTCTAGGTTATATAGAAATTGCATTGATCCCAGCAAAAATATTGCCAGTTATAAATTTTGCGGGATGTTTATATATTCTCTATATCGCGGTTAGGGTAGCTAAAACACCGGTCAATTTTGATGATAACCAAGCAACCAATATAAAGTCGCTAACCTTTAGTAACGGCCTATTTATGCAACTACTTAACCGCAAAGCCCTCGCTGCCACCTTGCCCATTACCACCATTCAATTTCCCGCCGCGGGCATTGCTGGAAGCAGTATTGTATTGTGGTCATGTATCTTGGCGTTATTAGCATTTGGCGCACCAGCGAATTATTCACTTGCAGGCAGAGCCATAGGTAAACATATGACAAACGCACACTACTTTGAAGTAATAAATTTATTGATGGCCGCATTGCTTGTGGTGGTCGCAGCAGATATAGCCGTAACGCAGATTTTTATACAGTAATAGCGGCAAATGGTTACATCAGGTTTGCAGCATACTCGCCATTCCCTGCGCTATAAACGCAAAAAACCCATATTGAGTTAATCAATATGGGTTTTCTATAACCTGTAAGCTTATAGTGAAAGGTATTCTTTGGCGCGAGTTAAGTTATGTGAAACCATTGCACTGTCAGATATTTGTGCTGCTTCGTATAGATCTGACAGGCCAGCTGCATCATTTTTAGCCATTAAGCGTGACACTCCACGGTTACTTAGTGCGTACGACGTCAGCTCGCGTACTTTAAGTTTTGACTTACCGCTTTCTTTTAAAAGCGCAATTGCTTTTGTACAAATTGCTTCTGCCTGCTCATAATTTTTTGATTTGACATTTAGTACACAACCATTGAAAGACTCTTCTAGTTGCTGTGGCGCTGTTGCCTGCTCAATAACCATTAACTTATAGTCACTGCCGCCAGCCATAGCCGCTGCTGAGCAAGTTAATAATGAGCCAAGTGCGATGGTTTTGATAAGTGTAAGTTTCATGATTATATTCCTATTTGGTTGAGTCGCGTCGTAACTGTTGCCGACAATTGAACTTTAGAGTGTTAGCTCACTTTCGACAAACGATAAAACTAAACCTAATAGATGAAGAAAATTAACTCATAGACTTTAGTCTAACACCCAAGTTCGAGCCACAAATCAACAATTTGATCTACTAGTAACTTAATTTAACTTATATGTGTTCAAAAAGCTGAGTGTTACCTTAGAAAAACGTTTTTTGTTACCAAATTGATAACTAATGAATTGACATATATACTCATCAGTCTATAGCAAAGGTGTAGTTTAATGCTTTATTCGGAAAGTAATCATGCAGCCAAAATACTTAGTATTCATATTATGGACTTTAATTTGTTGTAATATAACGGCCTGTGGGGCTGGCGCTGCAAATGTTCAAACAACGCAATCCGAAACGGCGACCACGGTTGATAATGGCGTTCCCGCAGATTATCGAGTGATTATTTATGGTAACAGTCACAGTGCGCAATTAGGTGCAATGCTTAAAGTGCTTGTCACTAGTCAACTGCCAAACAGTACAATAGACACAGTAACAATAAGTGGTCGATTTTTAGATGAGATTGTCGCCGTGACTGGAAATTTAGAACAATTACAGCAAAACAGTTGGAGCCACGCTATATTTCAAGGACAGAAATACTCCCAATCAGGCACGGTCTACTATTCTACAGATGCAGCCCGGCATTTAATCGCAACTGCCAAAGCAAACAATGTCATGCCTATTTTATTCCCTGAGCACCCGCAACGTGGCAATCCTGCTGAAGCTGATCGTGTCTATAATTTACATCAATCGATTAGCCAACAAGAGCCCAGTTGTGTTGCACCTGTAGGTCTGGTTTGGAATCGCGTATTAGCCGCGATGCCAACAGCTAAGTTATACAATGCTGATGGAAACCATGCCTCTTATGCAGGTAATATGCTGACCGCCATGACCTTTTATGAAGTTATCACTGGTGAATTAGCCGATGCGATCCCCTTTACTTCGGCTCTTGAATTAGAGCAACAACAACAGGCTCTTTTTGGGCAAATTGTTACTCAAGTACTCGCTGAACATCCCGCTTGCCCTATCCCGTAATAAACACTCGTTTGAAAAGTAAAGAGCAGAATGAAGTAAAGTAATGCGTATTTACTTCTTAGCTTTGTATGACTTTCCAGCTAAGTAATGATGTTTTATTTATTGCAGTCTACACTAATCGATTATTGCGCATATTACGTAATGGCTTACATACATTTAAAAATACAAGTGACAATAATGTTTTCATTTTTTAAAAAAGATCCACTGAAACAACTTAATAAACAATACAGCGCCAAACTTGAACAAGCTATGTTCTCACAACGAAATGGCGATATTAAAGGCTACTCACAACTCACCTTTGAAGCAGAGCAAATACTCGATAAAATTAAAACTCTCGAAAACAAAATCACTTAAATAAACTACAGTTATTTTTATTCGAGAGCGCAGGTATCTATGCGATAGGTAAATTTTTACGCTTTACTATTATTTTGCTGTAAGTCATCCACTAATAAACCGTATAAGGCTGAATCTGAAATCACGCCATTGATTTCCCAGCGTTTACGTAATAATCCTTCTTTAATAAAACCAAGGCGCTCAAGTGTTTTTGCCGATGCAGCATTGTCAGGGTCCAATTCTGCTTCTATCCGCCTTAAACCTATTTCTTTAAAGCCATAACTTAGCAGTGCGTGTGCTGCCTCAAAAACTAAACCTTTGCCCCAATATTGAGGACTAAGAGCATAACCAATTTCAGCACGCTTTGAATCAGGTACATAGTTATGCAGCATACATTTACCAATCAACTGTTGGGTCGATTTTAAAATCATGGCCAAACAAACTTGTTTTTGTTGTTCGCTGGCAGCCTGGCTTGAGGCAATAAAATCAATAGCATCACAGTGTGACTGCCAAGGGGGTGTATGCCAATACTCCATAACGATTGGATCTGCAAAAATAGCGAGTAAATTCTCAGCATCACTGACATCTAACGGCCGTAGTTGCAGACGTTCAGTGTCGATTATAGGCGTAAACTTATTAGGCATAGCATCTCCTTGAAGCAATGAATCCAAAAAAGTAGCCTAACTTAGTTCCTAATTTAGTTCAAATTAATACGGACAAAATACTAATTAGAGTGCTTTTAAAACCCGATCTTTACGGGGTAAATAGTAGTCATCATAATCAAGAGAAAAGATCACTCGCTTAGCTCTACCAAGCAATTCGGCTCTAGGAACTAAACCTATAACTCTGGAGTCAGCACTATTATCACGGTTATCACCCATTGCTAAGTACATGTCTTCAGGGATGATAACGGGTGCAAAATTTTGCATTGCTGAGCGCTGTTTGGACAATTTAACTGCGTGCTTTATACCATTGAGGTTCTCTGTTGCTACGCGATTTATTGGAGTTTCACTCACAGGGTCGTAATTTAAATGTTTACCATTTATCACTAACTGATTATCGACCAAAGCTACGCTATCACCGGGTACACCTATCACCCGTTTTATCAACCGATTTTGCGCTGCAACAGAATCAAATACAATAATATCGCCTGCTTGTGGCTCTGCTAGTTTCAACAGTGAAATCTTCGTAAATGGAACCCGTAAATCATAGGCCATTTTATCGGTAAAAATCCGATCTCCTTCTACAATCGTTGGCTTCATTGAGCCTGTCGGTACTTCGTACCAATCGGCTACTGCGCTTCTAAACACACACATAAGCGATATGAACACGATTAAAGAGCGGTTATTCTTCCATATTTTATAAAGGTATTTCATTATGTTGATCCATTCTATTTACTTATCTTAAATAGACATATTCTGTACTTATCCGTTCAGTTAACTTTGTAACAAAGTATGTCTTTGTGCTACTTAAAATAAGCTTTTAATACCACTCGTTTGTCGTAGTGATTTTTTAGCTCATTTAAAGGATACTATTTGGAAACAAATAATAATTACTACAAAATATATGGAAATTACTCAAGCTAAAGCAATTCTCGATAGCAAAGCCAAATTTTGTTTAGATCTCTTACCTGGCAAAATAATTGATATCCAATTTACCAACCCATTAACAGTCAGGTTTAAATTAACTTTAATTGGTTACGAGACCGGTAAATATTTAATTTTAAAATATCCCCCTCAAGCAAAAAACAATCAGTATAGTGATGTGCTCAAAGAAGGTAATGGGGCAATTGTACGTTATATTGTTGAAGGTGAACGAGGTGAGTGTGTAGCATTTTCAACCACAATTTTAGCCTTTGCAGTTCGACCAGAAAAATTAATCTACCTTACTTATCCTAAACAAATTGAAAGCAGGCAGTTGCGTGAAGTAAACAGATTACAAACGCATATTCCAGCCAAAATTAGTATCAATAAAGATCAAAATTATGACAGCGAAAATCTATTACAAGGGATCATTATTGATATTTCCACCACAGGTTGTCGCTTTACCGTCCACGTTAACTCTGGGTTCTTAGCACTTAAAAAACGTCAAGTATTTGTGCATTTACTATCCCCCATCGACAACAACGCTGTTGTGATTTGCGCGCATGTTCGCAATAACCAAATGCAAGGCAACCGTTTAAATGTTGGAATTGAATTTGCTGGATCAGAGCAGCAAAAAATGCATAACTTACTAGCCGCTTACGCCATTGATATTGGCCAATGAGTACTCACTCAATATGAAGTTAATTAAACCGACAGAGAATCATCTAATAACAATCATGGATTGGTTTTCTAATGAACAAGAGCTAACCAATTGGTCTGGTCCAAATTTCAGGTATCCATTTGACTTATATTCTTTTACTGAAGATCTCAAGATGAGTTCACTGAGTTCATCTGTACTTATATCAAATAAGTCAGAATTTTTAGCATTTGGGCAGTTTTATCAACGTTTAGATAAATGCCACCTAAGCCGATTAGTAGTGAACCCCGAATTTCGTGGTAAAGGGATCGCAGCAAAGCTTATGTCACATTTATGTGAGCTTGGGCAACAAGAGTTAAAACTAAAAGCGTATTCACTGTTTGTTTTAGCGCATAATGAAACGGCTATTAAATCTTATCAGAAATTTGGCTTCACATTCACAGACTATCCCGGTGAAATACCATTAGCTAATTGCTTATACATGATTAAATCATAATCCCAGCTGTTTAACGATTTAACTTACACGGTTCAGCTGTCAGCTCGACTGTATTAACAAACCAAAGCTGACAGTGTACCAATCAATAATTATTGATTTTTATATTGCTCTTTGGCTTTTTCAAGCTCGCCATCAGTGATCCCTAAAGACACTGCAGCTTCTTTAATTAACTGTGGCTGTGTCATTACTAACCCCATTAACGCTTGTAGTTTCTCTGGCGGAATACCTAGCTGCTGAACAAGGGCCATTGCCATCATTGGGTTTTGGGTAAACGCTTGAAAAAGCTCATGTACTTTTTCGTCGCTAACGTTATGCTCTTTTAATGTTGCAATAATTGGGTTCATTGTATGCCTTATTATTTTTTAGATACTCTCATTTATATGGGCTAACTGCGGATTTTAAACCTACATAATTAATTTACTGCACTTCTAACACTACTTTTCCGGCATTTTCGTTACGCTCTAATATTTCATGAGCTTGCATTGCTTGTTGCCATGGTAGCGTTTTATAAATATTAAAATCAAAGCGTTGATTGGCAATATCATCATAAAACATGGCAACAAACTCATCACGAAGTTGGCGTTTAAATGCTTGGCTGCGGTTACGAAGTGTTGAAGCATGAAATGAGATACGTTTTTGTAATAAACGGGCAAAGTCTACCTCTGCAAAGCGGCCATCTAAAAACGCTAACATAATAATTTGGCAATCCATTGCTGCAATCTCAGCATTTTTGTTTAAATAACGCCCCGAGACAGGATCAACAATAACATTAGCAGTTAACTGATGATGCTGCATATATTCAGCAAAATCGGTGGTTTTATAGTTGATGACGTGATCGGCACCTAACTGTTTAGCATGCTGACATTTTTCATCACTGCCGGCGGTGATCACCACCGTTGCACCAACACGTTTTGCCATTTGAATAGCCGCGCCACCTACACCACTGGCACCCGCGTGAATAAGAGCTGTTTGCCCTTGCTGTAAGTTACCCAGCTGAAATAATGCTCCAAACGCGGTTAAATAGACTTCGCTGATTGCTGCGCCCTGTACCATAGTTAAACTATCAGGTAATTGCATCAGTTGACCGGCATCAACAGCCACATATTCACTATAAGCTCCGCCTGAGCACAAGGTAAATATTGATTGATTAAGCAAATTGCTATCAACCTCAGTACCGAGTGCAACCACTGTTCCTGCACATTCAAGCCCTAAAATAGGGCTATCACCTTTTGGTGCTGGGTATTTACCTTGGCGCTGCATGCAATCGGCGCGGTTAACCCCTATTGCGGCCACTTTCACTAGGACTTCGTTCGGTTGCAATTGAGGTTTGTCAGTGTCACTCAAGCTTAGTTGCTGCTCGTGATGAGATATAAATTGCATTGTGGCTCCTTGGTCGGTTAGCTAACTTTAGTCGATTTTGCGCCATACTTCGGCTTCAACTAACTTACCATTTTCAGTTAAAGAATGATGCCATAAGTTATCCTCAATTTTGTAATCAAAAGCCATGGTTTTACCAAGTAATGATGGAATATTGCCATACGCAAATGTTTCAACAAACTGTTGGTTCTTTAACGTGTACTTACCACCACCTGCATAGTGAAATTCACCGTTTTTTTGCGTAATGTAGTTAAAGTGAGTAGCTGTAATTAATTTAATAGACGTAAGCTCAGGGGCTTTGGCAGTGACATAGCCTTGTTCTACCGCATACTTACCCTCTACAAACTCCCAACTACCGAGCAGTGGATTAGCTAAAGCTAAAGGTGAGGTAAGTAATATCCCCGTTAAAAGTAATGTTTTCATGGTATATCCTTTTAAGTCTTCTTATTAGTGTTTATAAATTGTACCTGTTGCGGTAAAGAACACCTATCAGACTTGTGGCTAACTTATGTAAATCGCCAACTCTGTTTATAAGGATATACATCGTAAACGTGACCGGCGTTAATCTGTGCTTGGCACTGTTGCCAGAATTCAGGGCTGAACAAATCATTATGCTGCTGACAAAAATAACTAAATGCACGCTGATCTGCACTAAAAAATACCTTGAATTGACTTGGGAATACATCGTTTTCGTCAACATCAAAATAGCTTTCGTTACTGAGTTCATCAAAGCTATTTTCACTACTGGGTAATTGCCTAAAATGACACTGTGTAAGTGGGCAAATTTCATCATAATCATAAAATACTACGCGCCCCCACCGAGTGACGCCAAAGTTTTTCATTAACATGTCACCTGGAAAAATGTTTGCTCCCGCTAAGTCTTTTATTGCTTGGCCATAATCATCCATAACTTTATTCAGCTTAATATCATCGCATTGATTGATATAAAGATTCAGCGGGGTCATTTTACGCTCCACATAGACATGTTTGAGCACTAACGCTTTATCTGCAATTGATATACTACTGGCAATATTAGTCTGCATTTGCGCAAGTAACTCATCACTAAAGCGGCTTAAGTCAAAAGCCAAATAGCGAAATTCATGGGTGTCGACCAAACGACCCACTCTGTCGGCTTGTTTTACGAAGTCATATTTTGCCATTACTTGTGCTTTGCTGGCTGTTTTTGGCGCATTAAATTTATCTTTTATCACCTTATACACATAATCAGAGCCCGGGGTGGTAAATACCAACATCACCATGCCTGGCGTGCCTGGGGCAATAATATATTTATCATCAATAGGGCTATTTTTCGTCGTGTCTACTTTGTAACGATAAAACTCCGTTTTAGCATGTTTAATAAAGCCAATGGCATTAAATAACTCAAAACGTTGTTTATGGGGCATTAGTACAGATAAGTAATCAACATAGCGTGCGGGTTGATCGGTATCGACCATAAAATAAGTACGAGCAAAGCCAAAGAGTAAACTCAGTTGATCGGCCCCCATCATTACCGCATCTAACATTAAGCCGCTATCTGTATTCAAAATGGCAACTGCAAATGGCATATTATCACCATTCTTAGCTATGCAGCGGCCAATCAAATAACAGGCTTTATTTCTAAAAAAAAGTGAATTAGCGTATTCAATATAGCCGTCATTTAAATCTAGTAACTCATACACTTGGCGACATTGCAACTTTGCACCGGCTCGGAGCGTACGCTGTAAATTATCAATATCTTTTCCTAAATCAATAAATTGAACCCGAAAAGCTTGGCGGTAAATGAGTTGCTGAACCGCATTAGTAAAACCATTTTGTAAAGAAATGCGACTCACTAAATTATCAAATGGCCGCGGTTTTGCTCGGTACTTGGCTTTTAATACAAACAAATGCACGGTGCGGATTTTTTTATCATCCCAAATAGCGCCAAATGTGGAATTAAAAAACGTATGCGCAATCGGTTGATTTTCATGCTCTGCAACCATTTTCCCATAAATATGTTTTGCCTGTTGCCAAAGTTGTGGTTCATGCAATTCTTGAAATGCAATGATCCGCACCGCCTCACTAACATTTTTAACTTGCCGTTCGTATACTTGCAATCGCTCTCGCATTGCTGACTGAACACCTTGCCACTGTTGCTGCTCAAAGCGACTTTGCGCTCCTAAGGTGATATTTAAAAACTCTGCGAACATAGCTTCAAAACCTGCAAACACCGCTCGGGCTAATTTAGTCGCAATCACTTGCTGCAGTGCGTTTTCTAGCTCAACTGACACGGATTGTGGCGGCTCTAATTCAGGCATATTTTTATCACTTATGGCGACTATTTTTCATTACTGGTTTACACACCTTAGCAAGCAGGCTTTAATTTAGATAATTAATACAGCGAATAAATAAGATTGATTAAATGAATATACGTAATGTCGATCTCAACCTGCTGGTGTACTTAAATGTACTCATAGATGAGCGAAATGTCTCTAAAGCAGCAAATAAACTAGCGCTCACCCAACCTGCAATGAGTAACGCATTAAAGCGTTTACGAGATTTGTTTGATGATCCTCTGCTAGTGCGCGCCGCAGGTTCAATGACACCAACCGCAAAAGCACTGAGTTTAAAGCCTGAAATTGAAGCTTTACTAAAAATGGCTGAAGCTATCACCCAACCCAGTGATGTTTTTGATCCAAGCACAGCACAAGCAACATTTCGCATAATGGCCAACGATTATTTAGAGTCAACCTTAGTCGCGCCTTTTATTACCGCACAGCTGAATAAACATCCGGGATTAAACTTTGATGTGCTGAGTCCAAGTGATGTCAGCCTACAAGATATGGAAAAAGGCAGTATTGATTTAGCTATCAATCGTTTTAATGGCTTACCCCGCTCGTTTCACCAAGCCAGTGTGTGGCGTGACAATTATTGCTGCTTAATGCACCCTGCAAACTCTTTCTTGCAAAAGCCTGATTTAGAAAACTATTTAGCAAGTGAGCATATTTGGGTTAATCGTGCAGGTTGGGGAGCAGAAGCTGCGGTGACAAATAAATCCGGCAGTCAAAAACTAGGGTGGGTCGATGAAGCTTTATGGCAACTTGAACAAACTCGTCATATTAGGGTGTTTACCCGCCACTATATGATAGCCAGCTTGCTTTGCCAGTCACCTCAGTTAATTGCCACCCTGCCACGGCGACAAGCCATGTTACTTACAAAACATACAGAGTTAGTCATAAGCCCCGTTCCCTTTCAAATTGTGCCTATAGAAGTAAAAATGCTCTGGAGTCCACTGCTTCACCATGCCAGTCCTCACCAATGGCTACGTCGTGAATTATTAGCATTTGCGCAAACGATTGCTGATAGGTAATGAGTAAAGAACAGTTCAATGTGGTGTAAATAACGATAAAAAATCCGTAATAAGCTTTGCTCATTACGGATTTTAGCTGTTTGTCATTCGTTCGCTTAACGACGCTGTGCCGATAATCGCTTATTTTAAACTGAACACCGATTAACGACGTTTAGTTTGTTTGACGCGATTATTGTGTTTTTTAACAGCTTTACGAATTTGATTAATTTTAGCGCGCTTATCTTTACGCTTTTCAGGCATTACTGATAATTTAGTTTGTGTTTCGCGACCTAATTTAACTGTTTTACGTAAGTAGTTAACCGTCTCTAGATCAAGCTCAGCCCAACCACCTTGTGGTAAGCGTTTATCGAGCTCTAATTTACCGTAACGAATACGGATCAGCCGTGATACTTCGACATCTTGAGATTGCCATAAACGACGTACTTCACGATTACGTCCCTCAGTTAAAGTAACGTTATACCAACGGTTGATGCCTTCCCCGCCCAATGGTTTTATGTTTAGGAATTTAGCCATGCCATCTTCAAGCTCAACGCCTTTACTTAAGTTTTTGATGGTTTCAGCTGTTACTTCACCAAATACACGGGCTGAGTATTCACGCTCAACTTCATAGCTTGGGTGCATTAAACGATTGGCAAGTTCACCATCATTGGTGAATAACATTAAACCTGCAGTATTTATATCTAGTCGGCCCACAGCAATCCAGCGTTCACCATCAATACGAGGTAAGCGGTCAAATACTGTGCGGCGCCCTTCTGGATCTTTTCGTGTACATAACTCACCCTCCGGCTTGTTATACATGATAACGCGGCAAATGCGTTCTGCTTTTTCTTCAATCTTCACGGTGTGACCATCAACACGGATCAAATCCGTTTCTTCTACGCGGTCACCTAACTTTGCCACTTTACCATTAACACTCACGCGATTTGCATCAATGTATTTTTCCATTTCACGACGAGAGCCAACACCCGCTCTTGCCAATACTTTTTGTAACTTTTCACCTTGTATACTCATTCGGACAGTTCTCTCACAGAAGGATCACTCAATAACTGGTCTATTTTACTTTGCTGCTGCTCTGGCAGTGGCGGTAAATTTTCTAACCCTGTTAACGAAAAATAATCTAAAAATTGTTTGGTTGTCGCATATAAAGCAGGCCTACCTGGCACCTCTTTATGGCCAACAACATGTATCCACTCACGTTCGAGCAGACTTTTAATAATACCCGAGCCAACAGTGACGCCACGGACTTGCTCGATTTCTCCTCGGGTGATCGGTTGACGATACGCGATGAGCGATAACGTCTCCAATAAAGCGCGAGAATATTTAGGTGCGCGTTCTTGCCAGAGGTTATTTAACCAAGGCGCTAAACTCGCACAGGCTTGAAATCGAAAGCCGCTACCCACTTCAACTAGCCGGATACCTCGGGTTTGATAATGAATTTGGATTTGTTCAAGTGCGAGGTTAATGCGCGTCATCGACACACTCAAATCACCTAATACCGTTTCTTTTAAGTGCCGCTTACTAAGGGGTTTTCCAGCAACAAAAATAGCCGCTTCAATGATCTCAACAAGTTGTTCATCACTAATTCGTCGCCCCACCATACCTATTTCTAACCTAATAAACTTGCGTAACGTAATATTATGACAGATCAAACTTAAACTGGGAAAAACTATCGTTAAATATCTATAAAAAATGCCAATAACACAGTTATTGGCATTGAGGTTTTCTATTTAACTTTGATAAATTAACTCTTTCTTATCATCTCAAGAGCTTCATCTTCGGCAACATCACTGCCATAAGTTTGAATATAACTAATGAATTCTTGCTTACTGACGCGTTTATCTTGGTTTTTATCCATATAGCCAAAATGATTTGCTATATCGTCATCATTGGCTTCTGTCACTGAAATATAACCATTGCTGTCATTGTCTAATGAGCTGAAGTTATTTTCTATAGGATCAAATTTCGCGATTTCAGCTTTAAAGGCTGAATCACTCACTTCACTATCACTGGCAACTTTGCCTGTGTTAAGCTGCATATAAGTATTAAATTCTTGACGACTGAGTTGCTCATCCATATTCGTATCAATATTTGAAAAATGTTGCCAAATATTATCGTCGTCAGCTTCTGCTTTTGAGATAAAACCGTCATCATCGTTATCTAAGCTACCAAAATCACTGTCAATTTTTGACATTGAAGATGTAGCACAAGCTGATAAACTCACCGTTGCTAAAATTGTAGCTGCTAAAGTTAACTTTTTCATAAGACATTTCCTTGTAGTTAAATTAAATGCAAGAAAATATATACAAATTAAACGCCAACTTTAAAAACCTTTAAATTCATAAACTTAAAGTTTTAAAATTATTTGACAGCAGTGTTTACTGCAATGCTTTCATAAAAGCATGTAAAAGTTGCAGATGAGCTACATAATTAAACATTTCACTATTTTGCTTGTATTTTAAGCAAGGTATTTTTAATAAATAAGCACATGTACCCGACCTTATTTGATGGTAGAATTTGCATAATCTATGAAAAGCTAACTCTAATTTAAAGGTCTAGCCATGAAAGTAATTTCATTTAACATTAATGGGCTGCGAGCTCGCCTGCATCAACTACAAGCAATTATTGATAAACATCAGCCTGATATAATCGGTTTACAAGAAATAAAAGTACACGATGAAGCTTTTCCACTCGAAGATGTGCAAAAAATGGGTTACCACGTGTATTTTCATGGCCAAAAAGCCCATTATGGTGTAGCGATGTTATGCAAAAATGAACCTAAATCTGTGGTTAAAGGATTTGCAACAGACAGTGAAGAATCGCAAAAACGTATGATCAGTGTTACGGTCACTCAAGAAAACGGCCGTGATTTAACCGTAATGAATGGTTATTTCCCACAAGGTGATAACATCAGCCATGAGGTTAAATTTCCATATAAGCGCCAATTCTATCGCGATCTTATGACCCATTTAAACACCCATCACAATAGTGAAGAAGATGTGATTGTAATGGGTGATATTAATATCTCTCCAACCGATCTTGATATTGGCATTGGTGAGGTTAACCGTAAGCGCTGGTTAAAAACCGGTAAATGCTCATTTCAACCTGAAGAGCGTCAATGGCTTGCAACTTTGCTTGAATGGGGCTTTAAAGACACATTCCGCGAATTACACCCAGACACAATAGAGCAATATTCATGGTTTGATTATCGTTCAAAAGGTTTTGATGATAATCGTGGCCTGCGTATAGACGTTGTTTTAGCAACCCCAGCATTGGCTGCCCGCTGCAGCGATGCTGGCATTGATTATGAACTACGTGGTATCGAAAAACCATCAGATCATGCACCAATTTGGTCTACTTTTAGCTAAATAACATGCTTGAGCTAATAGAAGCGCCGATAATAAACAGCACTATTCAAGTAATGACTTGGCTTATTGTCGGCTGCATTTTTTTGCTCAGTATTAGTAAAAAACAATATCAACGGTTACTTGCAACACCAGCACGACAAACCGGTGTATTCGCGTGTGCCTTAGTATTTATACTGCTGTGGCGTATTAAAGCTGGTATCTTGCCGGGCCTTGAATTACACATACTTGGTGTGACCGCCATCACACTAATTTTAGGGTGGCGCTTTGCATTACTCAGCGCTACGCTTGCCAGCTTACTCTTAGCCGCCTTTAATCAAATTAGTATCACGCAGTTACCCGTGCATTTACTACTTAGCGCTTATTTGCCCATTTTAGTCAGCTATGGTCTTTTTATACTCTGTTACAGCCTCCTGCCACGACACTTTTTTATCTATATCTTTGTCTGTGCGTTTATTTATGCTGCTTTAATTGCCTGTTTGAAGATTATTGCTGTGAGCGTATTTTATTATTTAACCGGTAGCTATAACTGGTTTGAATTAAGTGAAAATTACCTCTACTTATGTGCCATCATTTGGTTTCCTGAAGCCATGCTCAATGGGATGGCCATAACTTTATTGATCACCTATCGCCCACATTGGGTTAAAACTTTTTACGACAAGGATTACCTAGACTCATGAGTCTTGATTATCAATGCCCACTTTGCCAACAAACGCTTACATTACAGACTAATGTGCTCAAATGTAGTAACAACCATAGCTTTGATACGGCCAAAGAAGGCTATGTAAATTTATTGCCAGTACAACAAAAAAATTCCAAACACCCCGGCGACAACCTAGACATGGTGCAAGCACGACGCGCTTTTTTAGCAACTGGCCATTATCAGTTTTTACAAACAGCCATTGCTCAGCGCGTTGCTACGCACCGCCCGCAATATGTGATTGATTTAGGCTGCGGCGAGGGTTTTTATACACAAGCGATAGCCAATGCATGTGATGCAAAAGTATATGGGGTCGATATTTCAAAATCAGCCATTAAATTCGCCGCGAAGCGATACAAGCATTGTAATTTTAGTGTAGCGTCAATTAGTCAAGCACCGTTTAATGACGGTATGGCCGATGTATTAGTGAGTATTTTTGCACCATTATTTGATGCTGAATTAGCGCGCCTAGCAAAATCCGATGGAACACTAATTGTGGCAAGCCCAGGCCCATGGCATTTAAAAGAGTTGAAACACTATATCTACCGTGACGTTAACGCACATACAGCCATTAGTGTACCGGATGGATTTGAGCTAATAGAGCAAACATTGTTAGAGCAACAAATAAGCTTGCCATTTAATGATGTGAAGAACTTGATAACCATGACTCCCTTTGCGTGGAAGTTTCGCCCAGAGCATTGGCAACAGTTAGAGCAACAAGGTGAGCAAGTGGTCACCTTGTCATTTTATGTAAGCCAATTTACACGTCTTACAGATTCTCTTTAGTAAATGCGCGGTCCATTTTATCAAACATATCATTAAGTAAATGGGCCAATTCAGCGTATTTCGGTTTCTCTTTTGGGGTATGCCCTTGGTAACCGTTAGCAACCATCTTGCTGTGTAACTCTTTATACCAATGCTCCATTGCCGGCTCAAGCTGAGTGTCTGCGCGTTTACCTAACCATAAGAGGCCTTGTAATGGTAACGATAAAAAAAACAATGCAATGGCGATAGCTTGCGGTAAAAAACTGCTGCCTAAATAATTAATTTGCATAAATAAAGTGAGCATTGCCAAAATTGGCATAACAGTAATCGCCAGCTCTGTGGCTTTAATTACTCTAAACTCCGTGAAAATAGGCGCTAGCTCTTTACGCATCGGCCATTTTTTAGCGTATTCACGACCAGTTTGAACTTGTGACATCACACTTTTTTGCATCATGACTCCTAGGTGTCGCTGGTGTATTTATAAATGTTTGCCTAACGCAAGCGAGTATACCACATTGACGGCAACATTTCTGTGTAAAATCCCTTCCACCTTTCGTCCAAAACCTGTTTTTGATCATGGTTTAAACTTACCATAAATAAATTAATCAGGTAAAATAAACGCATATTAAGTTAACTAAACTTTAGTATAGCCATTGACTGTATCCGATACCAATTTATCGACCGCTAACACGCTAACTTTAGTCAATCTTGTTCGATAGTTAGTTATATAACAACTAAGCTTAATGTGCACTTACCAAATTGTTAAAAAATGGGATCCTGATATGTCTGCGCAACCTTCATCGCCTCACCACGTGCTTGTTCTTAATTGTGGAAGTTCAAGTTTAAAATTTGCTATTTTAGATGCCACCAGCTCTGAAGAAATCATTTCCGGCTTGGCTGAGCGCTTAGGATCGTCATCTCCATCAATTAAATACAAATACTTAGGCAAAAAACACCTCCTTGAATTGGCAGTAAATCAAGCACACAAAGAAGCAATCGACACACTGGTTAAACTCATTAATGAGTATAGTTTAGCGAATAACCTCATCGCAGTCGGTCATCGTGTAGTGCATGGTGGTGAGCACTTCACCAAGTCAATGCTGATTGATGATGCGGTTATTAAAGGCATTACCCAAGCAGCAACGCTTGCCCCATTACATGGCCACGCTAACTTACTCGGTATAGCTGCTGCACAAGCGTCATTCCAAGGCCTGCCACAAATCGCTGTTTTTGACACTGCATTCCATCAAACTATGGATAAAATTGCTTACTTATATGCTCTACCCTATAAGCTATACGCAGATTACGGGGTTAGACGCTACGGTTTTCATGGGACAAGCCATTATTACGTTGCAGGTCAAACAGCGGCACTGCTCAATCAACCAATAGAACACAGTAACTTTATCAGCGCCCACTTAGGTAATGGTTGTTCAGTGTGTGCGATTAAAAATGGTAAAAGTGTCGATACCAGTATGGGGTTAACGCCACTTGAAGGGTTAATGATGGGCACCCGCAGCGGTGATATTGATCCTGGCTTATTTAATTTTTTAACCACCCAACTAAATTATGATGCTCAACAAATTGACGATTTATTGAATAAACAAAGCGGCTTGCTAGGTATTAGCGAATTATCAAATGACTGCCGTACCATAGAAGAAGCGGCTGTAGCAGGCAATGAAAAAGCCATTTTAGCACTTGAGATGTTTTGTTATCGCTTAGCAAAGCAAGTGGCCGCATTTATGGTGCCACTACAACGCCTTGATGCTCTCATTTTTACCGGCGGTATTGGTGAAAACTCCGATATCATTCGTAACAAAGTGATTACGCAACTCGCCTTCCTCGGCCTTGATTGTGATAATAACGCAAATCTTGCCGCCCGCTTTGGCACACAAGGTGTGATAAGTTCTGATAACGCCTCAACAAAAGCGGTGGTAATGCCAACCAATGAAGAATGGGTAATTGCCCGTGATGCCGCAGCAATTGCACAGGAGCAGTAACAATGGCACGTCGAATTATGTTAGTTCCAATCTCAACTGGGGTTGGCTTAACCTCAGTATCGGTTGGTTTAGTACGCGCACTTGAGCAAAAAACCGTTAAAGTTAATTTTTTCAAGCCAATTGCACAGCCTCGCTCAGGGGAAACTGGGCCAGAAAAATCAACCCAAATAGTAACACAAGGATCAGCGATTACCCCTCCCACTCCTTTTGCCCTTGATTACGCAGAGCAAATGATTGGTGATGGTAAAGGCGATGACTTACTTGAAGAAATAGTCGAGCGCTTTGAAAACGCCATTGGCGATGATGTTGTTGCCATCATAGAAGGCATGGTGCCAACTCGCCGTCAACCTTATGCCGGGCGAGTAAACCGTGAAATCGCACAAACCCTTGGGGCTGATATTGTGTTTGTACTCACACCAGGGAATGACAGTAATGACCAAATTGAAGACAGATTAGAAATTGCGGCTGGCTATTATGGTAGTGTTGATCATGCTCGTGTGTTGGGCTGCATTTTTAATAAAGTCAATGCTCCGCTGGATGATGAAGGGAGAGCTCGTGCTGATTTGGTTGAATCACACAAACCTGATCAACTAGAAAACGAACTGAACCGTTTAGCATCATTACCCATATTTAGAAAACACCCCTTTATGTTACTAGGCTCAATCCCATGGGATTTTGAACTTGTAGCACCGCGAGTAAAAGATTTATGTGCTTATTTAAAAGCTGAAGTGATCAATGAAGGTGATATGGCGCACCGTCGTCTTCGCCGCGTTACTTTTTGTGCCAGAACCGTCTCTAATATCTTAAATCACTTTACGCCAGGCGCCTTGTTAGTCACCCCTGGCGACCGTTCAGATGTATTAGTAGCAGCCTGTTTATCAGCCATGAATGGTACTAAAATAGGTGCTATTTTATTAACCGGTGGTTATAAACCTGAACCGCGCATTATGACACTATGTGAACAGGCAATGGCCACAGGCTTACCTATACTCATTACTAATGAAGACACTTGGCGTACTTCATTTTTGCTACATAACTTTAATATGGAAGTACCGTGTGATGACATACAGCGTATTGATAAAGTTAAACATCATAATGCCAGCCATATTGATTCTGATTGGTTAGATTCCCTCGCTAAAAGTGTTGGAAAAACACGTAAAATGTCGCCACCTGCATTTCGCTATTTACTCACCGACAAAGCGCGTCAAGCCGCGAAAACCGTTGTGCTGCCTGAAGGGAACGAACCTCGCACTATTAAAGCCGCAGCTATTTGTGGCCAACGCGGTATAGCCAAGACCATTTTGTTAGGCGATCGAGAAGAAATAGAACGTATCGCAATGCAACAAGGTGTTGAGCTTAACGAAAATGTGACTATTATCGAACCACAAGATGTGATCAACGACTATGTTGCTCCCATGGTTGAAATTCGTAAAAACAAAGGGTTAACTGAAGTAGTAGCACTTGAGCAATTACAAGATAACGTGGTGCTGGGTACTATGATGTTAGCGCGCGGTAAAGTTGACGGTTTAGTCTCTGGTGCAGTTAACACCACCGCCAATACAATTCGCCCGCCGCTACAACTAATAAAAACAGCACCCGGTTCTTCATTAGTTTCATCCGTGTTCTTTATGCTTTTACCGGATCAAGTACTGGTATACGGCGACTGCGCAATTAACCCGGATCCAACAGCAGAGCAACTGGCTGATATTGCAATTCAATCAGCTGATTCGGCGACGGCATTTGGTATTGAGCCGCGCGTCGCTATGATAAGTTACAGTACCGGGACATCTGGCACTGGCGCGGATGTTGAGAAAGTCCGTCTAGCAACGAAGTTAGCACAACAAAAGCGCCCAGATCTGATCATCGATGGGCCGCTGCAATACGACGCCGCAATTATGGAAAATGTCGCTCTTAAAAAAGCACCCAACAGCCCCGTGGCCGGTAAGGCAACCGTGTTTATATTCCCAGATTTAAACACCGGTAACACGACTTACAAAGCCGTACAACGCAGTGCTGACTTGATCAGCATTGGCCCGATGCTGCAAGGTATGCGTAAACCTGTTAATGACTTAAGCCGAGGTGCGTTGGTGGACGATATTGTCTACACCATCGCCTTGACAGCCATTCAAGCTGCGCAAGTACAAGGCAACTAACACTTAAAATAAAGTGATCAAATGCTGATCACTTTAGTCCTGCTGTTAATCTAACCCTATTAAAAATAGTTAATAGAATAAGTAACTTATTTATCTTATACCTCACTACTCCCAATGTTATCCACAGAAATTGTGGACAACATTGGCCTTTTATTTCCCCCTGATAATCTATACTATTGATCAATATACGCTGATGGAAAGCTTTACAATAACAAAGGGTCTACAATGTCAAAGCAAACATTAAAGCTACATAATACAACCTTTACCATTCATACCCTTGAAGTGGATGCAGTGATCCCTGCAGAATTATTCAAACAGCCAATGTTTGTGATCGCTAAAACCCAAGATGAATTATCAATTGTATGCCCTTGCCAATTTGCCATTGACAGCCTTGATGCTGAGCATGATTGGTGTGCGTTAGAAGTCATTGGCCCACTGGGTTTTTCGTTAACGGGGATCATGGCTAATATTTCTGGGGTGTTAGCTAAAGCGCATATCTCTATCTTTGCAATTTCGACCTACGACACCGATTATGTTTTGGTAAAGCAACAACGTATTAATGATGCAATAAAAGCATTAAAAAAAGATGGTTATCAGCTACTTAATGACAGTAAGTTGGCATAATGAACACCCCAGATATTAGCTACTTACCGCAACGACAATTAACACCGAACAGTATTACAATTTGTAGTCCCTTTAGTGGAAAGGTCATGCCATTAAGTGAACATCCAGACTCATTTTTTAGCTACGGTACACTCGGCCCAGGTATTATGGTTGCTTTGAGTAACCATAAAATTCTAGCGCCCTTTGATGGTACATTAGTGCAAGTAAAAAACGCCGGCACTGAATTTATCCTCCAAGCGAATAATGGCTTAAAAATACTGCTAAATTTACACCTAGATCCTCAGCAACATATTAAACACACGCATATTGCGCAGCTTAATGGCACTAGAGTAACAAAAGGACAGCGGCTTGCTTATTTTGACCTCAGAGATCTAAATAGCCCATTGCTAGCTTGCCTAATTTTACTCAACGGCCACCAGCTCACACCCATGCATTATTCTCTATCTCATGTAAGCGCTGGAATAGACATTCTTTTAACTATAACCAAGAAGTAATTAATATGACCACTCTTTACGGCATCAGTAACTGCGACACAATAAAAAAAGCCAAAAAATACTTAACCGATAACGCCATTGATTATACTTTTCATGATTATCGTAAAGACGGCGTAAACTTGGCCATGCTTAGCGAGTTTGCCAATCACCTCGATTGGCAAGATTTAGTGAATAAGCGCGGCACAACTTATCGCCAATTATCAGATGAGCAAAAACAAAACCTTGATAAAGACTCTGCACTTGCAATTTTGCTAGAGCAGCCAGCGATGATCAAACGCCCCGTATTAATTCACAACGGTACTTACCACCTCGGCTTTAAAGCCGCTCAATACGATGAGATTTTTGTATTATGATGCATCCCGTCATCGAACTTGCGCAAGCGTTGATCCAACGTCGCTCGGTCACACCAGAAGATGCTGATTGCCAGGCAATGATGAATGAGCGTTTACAGGTGCTTGGCTTTAATATTGAATCACTGTTTTTTACAGACACGCTAAATACCTGGGCCCGAAAAGGTAATAGCTCCCCGCATTTTTGCTTTGCAGGACACACCGACGTAGTGCCCACGGGACCTGAAAAAAACTGGCAACACCCGCCATTTTCTGGTCTGCTTGCCGATGGTATGTTACATGGTCGCGGTGCTGCTGATATGAAAGGCTCTTTAGCTGCGATGATTGTTGCAACCGAGCGTTTTGTTGCAAAACATCCCGATCACAAAGGCTCTATCTCGTTTTTGATCACCTCTGATGAAGAGGGTCCTTTTATCAATGGTACAACCCGAGTGATAGATACCCTAGAGGCACGTGGTGAAAAAATTGATATGTGTTTAGTTGGTGAGCCGTCATCGCGAAATGTGCTCGGTGACGTGGTTAAAAATGGTCGCCGAGGCTCCTTAACTGGCTTTTTAACCGTTAAAGGAATTCAAGGTCATGTTGCCTATCCACAGCTTGCTAAAAACCCAGTCCACTTGGCCGCCCCACTACTCACACAGCTAAGTCAAACTGTATGGGATAACGGCAATGAGTTTTTCCCTGCAACGAGCTTTCAGATCTCAAACATCAATGGTGGCACCGGTGCAGGTAATGTGATCCCAGGCGAGCTTGAAGTACAATTTAACTTTCGTTTTAGTACAGAAGTCACCTATCAACAATTACAACAGCGCGTTGTTGATATGCTGGCTGACTATGATTTTGAGTATGAGCTTAATTGGATTGTTAACGGTCAGCCCTTTATAACCGAAGGCGGCCCACTGATCGATGCTACCGTTTCAGCAATAAAAGCTGTCACTGGTTTAGATACCGCACTTGAAACCACTGGCGGCACGTCAGATGGGCGTTTTATAGCACAAACCGGTGCTAAGGTGATTGAACTCGGACCACGTAACGACACCATCCATAAAGTTAACGAATGTGTGAGCAGTGACGATCTCATTGCGCTTGCTGATATTTACGAACGTATTTTAGAGCAGCTGTTAACATGAGCCAAAATACATTCACAACAGCACAATTAGCTGAGTGTGCCTGTGGTATGAGTGAACTGCAGCTTGTGGAGTATCAAGGGTATAAGCTGCATAAAGAAATTATTGATGACTTTATACGGTTACAAAATGCCGCGCGTGATGCAGGGTTTACATTAACCATCGCATCTAGCTTTAGGAGTTTTGAACGCCAAGCGCTGATCTGGAATGCTAAGTTTACAGGCCAACGTCCAGTGCTAAATAAACAACAGCAGCGCGTTGATTTAACGAGTATGTCAGAGATTGAAAAATGCCATGCAATTATGCTTTATTCTGCACTGCCAGGCACCAGTCGGCATCACTTTGGGACTGATCTGGATATTTTTGACAGTGCAGCTGTAGCAACAGACTATCAATTGCAATTAGAGCCCAGTGAATACACAGACACGGGGCCTTTTGCAGCAATGACCAAGTGGCTTGATATCCATTTAGAAGAATATGGGTTTTATCGCCCCTATCAACAAGATTTAGGTGGTGTTGCACCAGAGCCTTGGCATATTAGTCATATACAGCAAGCGCAGCAGTTACTGCAATACCAAAGTATTGCAGTCTTGGCGAACATTATCAAACGCAGTGAAATAGCAGGAAAAACAACTATTTTGGCTCATTTGCCGCAGCTTTATCAACGCTATGTGTTGAACGTGAGTGCACCGGCTGTTTAGCCAACATAAACACGAGTACAGCGCCAAGGATCACGGCGCTGGCGATGACAAACTGAATCGTAAGTTCTTCCGCTAAAAATAGCATTCCCGCTAATGCCGCAATCACTGGTACGCACAGTTGCACCACCGCAGCCTGACTACTTTTTAATAATGGCATAGCAACATACCAAATACTGTAACCAATTCCTGATGCTAACGCACCGGAGGCACACGCCAGCGCAATCCCTTGCCAACTGATCCCTGCTAAATGGCTAAAGCCAATAATAAATAATACAGGTAACGCGCATAAACTACGTGCAAAATTAAAAGTTGTCGTTCTTAGCGGTGAAATACATACCTTACCGCGAATACTATAGATACCCCAAGCAATGCCACTTAGCATCATTAATAACGCTGGGAGCAGTGAAGGAATAGCCGCCGAAGGTAACATCAGATACACAAAGCCAATAACAGCGATAACAAATGCACACCACTGTACAACACTTAGTCTCTCTTTATTGTAAATCCCCCAACCAATCATAGTTAACTGCACTGCAGAAAATAATATAAGCGCCCCAGTGCCAGTATCAAGCTCTACATATGCAATTGAAAAGCAGAGCGCGTATATTAGTAAACAAGCGCTGCTGCGCCAACTTCCACGGTCTGCCTTATGCTGCAGAATATCATCACCATTAGTGGACTTATTAAATTTTGGCTTTGTTTGTATAAGAACGATAAAGCCTAAACACAGTGCACCGCTGAGTAATCGTAATGCAGTAAAATTCCAAGCATCTATGTAGTTTTGAACTAATGCCATACGACATAAAAGAGAGTTTGCAGCAAATGCCAGCAAGGCAAGAACTGTATAAAGTGTTGCTTTCAAAGTGTTCCTTAGTGAATACCGTTATGGCACATTTCAGCGCGTAAAATTTATTATTTCGTTGTTGTCACCAGCCAACCACGTTCGAGCCATTGATTTATCAAACTGATAAGAAAACCAGCAATTTTCTCACTGGGCATATCATTTATACAGGATTGACATAATTGCGCAAAGTTTACCTGCTGTTTCAGTAAAGTCAGTATTCGGTATTCGGGTAAAGCAACATTAACAAACTGGGTACGTCGCTCAGGATCTCTTGCCACAACCCAGTACCGAGTAGTTTCACAATAAGGCTCTGGCGGTGTTTGTTTATCTTTTAGTGCTTGCCACGACTCTACCGCACGACTATTGAAGTGCATCAGTTGCACACTTGGATGTAAAACCAATTGCAAGGTTGGCCATTGCTCAGTGGTGAATTTTTCAAGCTCATCTATGCTGAGCAAGGGTTGCTCTTGTGCATCAAATGCTATTAGTAAGCACCGTTCAAAATAGGAGATATCAGCTAAAATCGGGTGCGCATTAAACGGCGCATTATTACGTAAATAATGCGGTAACTCATCAGCAAAAAAGCGCAATGACGTATAATTTGATGGGTATTTAACAAGATATTCTGTAACCATTTTATCAAATAATTGATCACCTAAATAAATACCTAGCTGGGCATGATCTTGTTCAATGGCTGCACGTAGTCGCAGTTTGTATGCATTTTGATAAATAGCTAAACGTTGGCTTAGTGATAATTGCCCATCCGAGACTATATGGCTCGCCAAATGATTGTCTTGCCCTTGCAGCATAGCCATAAATTGCTGCTGTAAGCTTGCTAGATCACTCACTATTTACTCCCAACTGCCAAATTGGTGCCACTAGCTGACGAGCATGTTCAAGCTCTGCCATTAAATCTTGCAGCGAACCAAGGTTATCATCGCGTTCAATCATGGTACTGACTGGATCAAGCTGCTTGGCATAATTTTCAAACAAATCCCACACTGCGCTCGACACATCTTCATCATGAGTATCAATTATATGACTACCAAAATCTTGATGACCTGCAAGATGAATTTGTGCAATTGCCTCTGTAGGAATAGCATTTAAGAAGGTCATCGCATCAAACTGATGATTACGGGCACTAACATAAACATTGTTAACATCCATCAAAAATCGGCAACCCGTTTTATTGTGCAGTGCTGCTAAAAAATCCCATTCACTCATTTGTGAGTCTTTATAGGTAAGATAACTTGAGACATTTTCAAAAATCATCTCGCGACCAAGAAATTCTTGTACATGATGTATACGCGATGCTAAATGCTCAAGTGCCTCGTTAGTGTATGGCATCGGCAGTAAATCATGGCTATTAAAATCACCCACTTGACTAAAGCATAAGTGGTCCGAGACCCACTGTGGCTCAACTCGTGCTATGGTGCTTTTTAGTGCTTGTAAATAGTCGAAATTAAGTGCGCCTGTACTGCCAATTGACATAGACACGCCATGCATAACTACTGGATAATCGGCACGTATTTTATTTAAGTAATACCAAGGCTTACCGCCCGCAACAAAATAATTTTCAGAGATGATTTCAAACCAGTCAACCGCGGGCTTATCCGTGATAATTTGTTCAAAATGCGAAGCTCTGAGACCTAAACCAAAACCTAGAAATTGCGTTTGCATCGTCACCCTCTTTAACGCTAGGTGGCAAAGCCACCTAGAACATGACTTTATGAATCTACAGAGCCACCTATATCAGCACAAGACTTTGCTGGCATAGCAACAAAACCCGTACCTTTGCAAGAGGCATGACCTGCACAGGCATTTTCAGCCGTTTTACAATCATTGTGGCCGCCACAAATATTGACATCGTTACAGTGTACTAAATCTGCTTTCGCAATTGAGCCAACCCATTTATCCTTCACGGCCCCACCAACATCAGCACACGCTTTAGCAGGCATAGCAACAAACCCTGTGCCTTTACATGATGCATGACCCGCACAAGCATTTTCAGCCGTTTTACAATCATTATGACCACCACATACATTAACATCATAACAATGCACTAAATCCGTTGTTGCTGCCCCAGTATTAGCCGCGGCTACGGACGATGTTTCAGCTTCAGTGCTATTGCAGCCAACTAAACCTGCAACCATTACCGCCATTGCTGCCCCAGTAAATTTCTTCATAATTGTATTCCTCTGATTATGTAATTATAGGTACTACATACAGCAAGACCGCATACCGCCGGGATCTATTTCAACTTGGTTTCATAAATATAAGTTTGCAGCTACGATTTTTTACATTGTTTATCATCGCCCTTAAATCAGATTATGCTAATCTGTATTAACGGTGATAAAAGGAGTGCCATGTGCAACGTAGTGTTATTTTTGGTTTTTGTGCTATTTTAGGTGGCTGCAGTACCATCGGGTTGGGTGATCTATTTACCGATTACGCCAGTCAAATGACGCCTGTACGCCAAGCCATTAATAGCAATGACCTAGCTCAAGCCCAGCAACTATTGCCAACTAACGGGCCATCCCACAGTAACTACTTGCTTAATCAATTAGAGCAGGCTCGTTTAAATAACTTGAGTAATCAATATGATACCGCACAGCCATACTACGAAGCTGTCTATCAACAAATGGAAATTAAGCGCCAAGCTGCAAAAGTACAACTCAGTGCTGGGCTTGAACAAAGCAACGCACTGTTAACCAATGACTCTGTCATCGCGTATACACCTGCCCCATACGAAATGAGTATGTTGCACAGCTACAAAGCGCTTGGTTATGTTTTAAAAAATGATGTTGAAGGTGCGTTAGTTGAAGTTCGCCGCGCTAATAAAGTACAAACTGATGTGTTAACGGCGAACCAAGATGATATTGATGCCAGTGTTAAAGAAGCGCAAAAGCATTACCCCAGTATGGATGATGTAATTAAAAACGTAAAAAATGGCTACCAAAATGCCTTTACGTTTTATCTCTCAGGTTTGCTCTATCAAAGCAATAAACAGTTCGATGATGCCTATATTGATTATAAGAAGGCGTTAGAAATCAACCCTGACAATGCATATTTACAGCAAGATGTATTATACCTAGCTAAAAAACAAGGTTTTGATCAAGATTTTGTGGAGTATAAAAAACGCTTTGGTGAGCCAACTAAACAGGCCGACAACAGCGGTGATGTTGTGGTGTTAATCGAACAAGGTTTGGTACCAGAAAAAGATGAATTTGTTTTGCGTTTACCGATTTATACATCTGGCGGTGATGCGCGTTTTTACAGCTTAGCAATGCCTGTATATAAAGATAACGCCTTTGTTCCGGCGATCAATGAAATACGTATCGCGGCACACGTTTTACCGCTCAGTCCTTTAGTGCGCCTTGAAGCATTAGCGGCAAAGACCCTTGAGGAGCAAACACCGGCTCGGGTTTCTCGGCAAATTTTGCGTTTAGTCGCAAAAGAAAAAGTACGTGCGGAATTGGCACGCAGTGGTGGCGATGTCGGCAATATTCTTGCGAATATTTACAACCTGGCCTCAGAGCAAGCTGATACTCGCAGTTGGTTGACATTGCCTAATCAAATAAGTGTCGCACGTACCCAACTTTCAGCGGGCGACCATGTATTAACATTTGGCGCTCATAACAGCATAAACTTTACCGTTAGTAAGCAAGGGTTAACCTTGATTTATCTAACCTCTATTAACAACTATTTTAATTCTCACGTAGTGCAACTTTAGGAGCTACCATGAAATATTTAGTGCCATTATTAGCGGTGTGTCTACTGGCAGCTTGTAGTAGTAGGCCAACCACCTCAGGTATTGGTGTTGAACAAGCTTCAGCACAATATCAACAACAGTTAAAAGTAGATAACCCTGATCTGGCTAAAAAACTGGCCATTACAGATGTAAAAACTCGTCAAACTAATCAGTTAACCGATGTCGTGGTGACACTGTCTAGCCAATATAAAAAGTCGCAATATTTGCAGTACCAATTTACTTGGTACGACGCTGATGGGTTTGTGATCAAAGGCAATCACTCGCCTTGGCAAGCACTGACTTTATTTGGCTTTGCCAATATGCAACTACCGGGTCTTGCCCCCACATCCGATGCAGTCACATTTTCATTAGCTGTTCGCGAAGTATCGACCGAAGCACAAGAATTTAAAAAGTAAAGGACACCACTATGAATACTGTAAACATAACGAAAAAACCTACATTAAAAGCACTCTCTGGTTTTGTTTTACTTGGCTTAAGCGCTCTCGCACTCAGTGGCTGTGCGAATAAAGCTGTGGTCAGCTATGGTGATGCACAAGCCGTTGAAACGACTGATATTAACTTTGGTTCAACCGACTTACAAAAAGTCGCCACACAAATGACCGACTCACTGCTGGCATCTCCTGTAGTGGGCACTATGACAGCAAATACACGCCCAGTAGTATTTGTTGAGCGAATTAAAAACAAAACCAGTGAGCACATTGATACTGAATCAATCACTGATTCAATTTCAACTCAACTACTTCGCAGTGGCAAGTTTCGCTTTGTTGATATGGGTCGTGTAGAAGCGGTAAGAGAGCAACTTAACTTTCAAAATGTAGATGCATTAGTTGACCCTTCAACGGCAGTAGCTTTTGGTCAGCAAGTCGGCGCGCAATATATGCTGTATGGCAACTTATCAAGCATCGTTAAGTCAAACGAAGATAAAGCTGATGTCTACTATAAATTTACAATTCGCTTAATGGATTTAAAAAGTGGCTTAGTAGAATGGGCTGACGAAACTGAAATTCGTAAAACCCGTGAGAAATCAACCTTTGGCTGGTAATTCAGCTTAGGAGGTAAATGATGAATAAATTAATAATGGGGCTGTGTACAGCCCTTATCATCAGCAGTCCAAGCTTTGCGGCATACGAACGCAATAAAGCTGTGCCTGTACAGCAAGTCCTGTTTGGTAATGTGCAATCAGTGCGTAACATTACTGAACAAGAGCTTGTGCAAGACAAAAATAGTGGTTGGAAAACCTTTGGTGGTGCCTTACTTGGTGGTGTGATCGGTAATCAATTTGGCGGCGGTAGCGGTCGCACGGCAGCAACAATTTTAGGCTCTGTAATTGGTGGCAGCGTTGCACATAACCGCCAACAAGGCAGTCATTATAACCAATATCATTTGGTTGAATTGATGATCAAAGTTGAAAACGGTGAACAATTTATGGTGGTGCAAGACAAAGACAGTCAAATGACTTTTAACACCGGTGACAGCGTACGCTTAGTGTATTTATCAGATAATACCGTCCGCGTTGATAAAGCCTACTGATAGCAACAAATTAGTTACATTAAAAAAGCGAGTCATCATTAAATGATGAACTCGCTTTTTCTTTTTTTCAGATCCCAGAATCACTGGCTTAGCTTTGTCGATAATGATTAAAAAAGCGCTGCATCTTACCCATCGCGGTGGTTAAATCATCTTTATTTGGTAAAAACACCAACCTAAAATGATCTGGGGTTGGCCAGTTAAATGCCCTACCATGCACTAATAATATTTTTTCCGCTTTGAGTAAATCAAGAATCATTTTTTCATCATTTTTGATATTAAAACGTTCTGTATCTACTTTAGCAAATGCATACAAAGCTCCTTTGGGTTTGGTACAAGAAATCCCCTCAATCGCATTCAAACCACGCCATGCAATATCGCGCTGCTCATACAGGCGCCCTCCAGGATTGATTAAATCATCAATTGATTGCACACCACCTAATGCTTGCTGAATAGCGTATTGCGCTGGCACATTAGCACATAAACGCATTGATGCTAAAATATCTAAACCTTTGCGTAAATCATCCATCATCGCCGTTCGGCCACTGAGCACCATCCAGCCCATACGTAACCCAGCTGCGCGATAAGTTTTAGCTAAACCATTAAATGTAATGATTGGTACATCATCGCATAATGCGCCTATTGAGCTGTGTGTGATACCGTCATATAAAATCTTCTCGTAAATCTCATCACTTAATAACAACAACTTATGTTCTCTCGCAATATCTATAAGCTGCTGTAATAAGGCATTATCGTATACTGCACCCGTTGGATTATTTGGGTTGATCAACACCAAGGCTTTAGTTTTTGAGGTGATTTTACTACGAATATCAGCAATATCAGGGAACCAGTCTTGTTCTTCATCACATAAATAATGAACAGGATTACCCCCTGCCAATTTAACTGACGCAGTCCATAACGGGTAATCAGGTGCTGGGATCAACACTTCATCATCATTATTAAGTAACGCCTGGGTCGTCATTTGAATTAATTCACTGACGCCGTTGCCAATATAAATATTATCGACGTCTAAATTATATAAACCGCGTTGTTGATAGTGCTGATAAATAGCCACACGGGCTGAGTAGAGGCCTTTCGAGTCACAATAGCCTTGGGCCGAATAAAGGTTACGAATAATATCACGATGCATATCTTCTGGCATATCAAAGCCAAATGCCGCGGGATTACCAATATTCAATTTTAAAACTTTTTGGCCTTCATCTTCCATTTTGCGTGCCTGTACTAATACGGGCCCACGAATGTCATAACAAACGCCTTGTAATTTATGACTCTTTTTAATTTCTGACATTTTTACCTCTACTAGTGGAACAACTAGATTACCCTAGCAAAGGGGCCAAATACTAGTGTATTTATGGCCTTAAAACTGAAATAAATTCACGTCTGAGTATCTAACGACTTTGCAACCAATCAGTTAACTTAGCTTTTGAACCTGCAACTTGACTATCGAGTAATTGTGATGCCTCAATTGCCTGCGCTAAGTTATTACTGTTTAAGCTTTGCTCTATTTCCCTTGCCACATCAGATAAACTACTGGCGCCAAATTGCGCCGCGTTTGACTTCAAACTGTGCGCATGGCGACTGGCAACTTGAATATCATTATGGATAGTGGCTAATACTTCTGAGCCTAAACGTTCAAATTCAGCGCAACAAAATACCAATGTATCGCTAAATTGCTCTCCTAATAACGATTCCATACTTTCCAATGCATTTTCATCAATGATGATCGTATTCATTTTTTATCCTTTTTTTACTCATGCAGCACTACATCAGTAACCTATGTTAATTCTATACTTTATCGTTGTCTCGAAAAAAAACCAACTAATAGTCTCATTCCGCGTATAATTAAATGGTTTTTCAATAATTGACGATTAAATAGATTATTTTATGTCTCGTACGCTGTGTGAACACTGTAAATTTAGCTTATCAACGTGTCTTTGTGAAGATTTATCCGTGCTTGATAATAAACTTAAAATTATTATTTTACAGGACCCTAACGAAATAAAAGTCAGTAAAAACACCGCACGCTTACTCACATTGTGCCTTAGTCAATGTGAGCTCATTATCGGTGAAACACAGGCTGATTTCAGCCTATTAGAAGCATTACCTGTCGCATCAACAGCACTGCTCTACCCAGATCAAGATGCCGTGTTATTAGATGATGCTGGTATAGCAACAAAAACATTCGCCGAGCAATTGAGTCATTTAATTGTACTGGATGGTACATGGAAAAAAGCATTTAAAATAATGCAGTTAACACCTTCATTAAACAACTTTAAAAAAGTCAGTTTTGCCACCATTCCAAAAAATCGCTACCGTATCCGTAAAGCGCCTCGTGCAGATAGTTTGTCTACCTTAGAAGCCGTAGCGCATAGCTTGATGTTAATTGAAAATGCCAATACAACGGGCTTATATCAAGCATTGGATGCGCTTAATAATAAACAAACTCAGTTTATGCCTGAACATGTTAAAGCGCGTTATCAAGCAAAATGACGGTTAGAAGTCGCTTAAAGCGCGGATTTTATCGCCACGGCCCTGATTATCGCTTTGATGACCAAGTTGATTTTAACGATATTCGCGATACATTTGGTTTTCGTACTATGGTGGTAGGTAAGTGGGTTAATAAAGAAGAGCGGTTTATTAGTGCTAATCTGATCTATGATGCGCTGGCTGATTTAGCACAGATTTTGCAACTCCCTCCCAGCGCGATTGGCCTTCGAGGAAAACTAAACTTTGCATTTGGTCACGGTGGGCAACAAAACGTCCAAGCGCATTATAATAGCCGCACACGTACTCTAGCTCTGGCAAAAAATGCCGGTGGTGGTGCCCTCGCCCACGAATGGTTTCATGCTTTTGACCATCATATTGCAGGTCTGGTTTTTCCAGAACACCCTAAGAGCTATTTTGCATCCAAGTTATGGCTTGAGCATACTCTAGTGCCATCTCATCCGCTTAACTTAGCGTTAAATCAATTTTACCAAGGCGTATTTTTAGAACCAAGCGGTAAAAATGCCAACCACTATGTTCAACAATGTATTGCATATGATAAACATCATGGCCAATATTATATGAGTATGCCTGAAGAGTTAGCTGCACGTTGTTTTGAAGCCTGTATAGCCCATAACGAGCAAATCATTAATCATTTTTTAGTATCAGATATCAGTGGATCAGGCCTTATTTATCCTGACAGTGACACGTTAATAACCTGTAATAAAGCACTTAATAATTATTTTTCTCAATTAGGTCAGTTACTGTTTGCCCATCGCTTGTAACTAACGGCGTGGTTTCAAGGTGTTGCTCAAGCCACAGCATATATGCATCAAACGCTAAAGGCCGTGAAAAATAATAGCCTTGGCCAATTTCACAACCGTAACTTTGCAATTTAACCATACTTTGACTGTCTTCAATTCCTTCAGCAACCACATAAGAGCCCAATGATTTAGCTATATCGCACGTTGCCCGACAAATAGTTTGGTCGTTCTTTGAATACTCAATGTTCATCACAAACTGCTTATCTATTTTTATTTCATCAAAGCCCATTTTGCTTAGATATGCCAACGATGAATAACCTGTACCAAAATCATCAATGGCTATTTTAACCCCAATTAAGCGATAATCATTGAGTGCATTCTTTATGTCTACACCTTCAAAAAGCGTCGCTGACTCAGTCAGCTCTAACATGATGTTATTGGCATTGAGCTTAAACTCATCTAACAGAGTAATAAATAACACTGGTAAATCTTTACGCAGCAAATCTTTAGCAGAGATATTGATTGAAACAATATGCTCCGGTAATAATGCGGTGATTTGTTTTTGATAGAGCAAGGCTTGGGTAATAACCCATTCGGTTAGATCTGAGATCATCCCCGCCGATTCAGCTATCGGAATAAATAAATCTGGCGGCACATGCCCCAATTGTGGATGAGCCCAACGCAATAAAGCTTCACCGCCATGTATTTTTCCTGTATTTAAGTCAACCTGCGGTTGAAAAAACAAGCTAAGTTGATCGCATTCAATCGCTTCTTTTAAGGCTGATGCAATGGCTATACGGCGCTGCGAAAGAGTCACATTTTCGATATTAAACATGTGCCAACGCTCGCCATGCAATGGCTTCGCAGCCAATGCTTGTAAGCCACGCTGGATCAGTTGCGAAGAGGTACTTGCATGTAATGGGTAGTTTGCTACGCCTATATCAACTTTATCAATTAAATGAAGCCGTTTATGAGTAATGCCATCTGCAAATACACTGTTGATCACACATACTAACTGCTCAATTTGGCTTAACTCTAATTTCCCTATTATCACCACTGCATAGGTACTGTCATCAAGCCTTACAATGCAATCTAACCCTTGTTTATTGGTCTCAACACACAATACGTTCATTGAAGCTAACTGCTGTGCTAACTTACCCATAGTCACTTTTATATGCTCATTGACATGCTCATAACCAAAATTAGCCCGCGCATTCAATAATACTGCAGGCCTAAATAGCAATATGGAATGAGCAGTAGCAAGTTTTACTAATCCATCAAGGCGTTTTATAAGCAACCGTTTATTCGGTAATTTTGTTTCGTCGTCGTGACTAAGGCTAAAAGTGTATTGTTTGACCCGTTTACGTTCATGGTTTAGCAACATCACCACAAATAACAACGCATTTATGACAATCAACAACTCGTTAAATGGGTATAACGGTGATCCTGCCACTAACGAAGCTTGCCAACACAATGTTTGTAAAATAACAGCACTCGCGACTATTAAAAATTCATACGACGCTGCTTGCTTAGTATGGGTACGCCAATAAAAAAATAAATAACTTAGTAATACCAACATACAGCCCAAACTTAAAGTTACCACAATAAAATGGACGGATTGCTTCATAAAGCAGCTTAATATTGCCGTAACACATAATAAACTAACATACGCTAATAACTTATATTGCCGTGGTTTTATAATATTGCGTGACTGCAAGTAATGGATAAAACACCCAACAACCACCGCAAGTGAAATTACTTGAAGTGACAACTGCAGCTTCGCATACCAAATAGGTAAAAGTGCACCACTAAAATAATTGAATGCCCCTTGTGCGATTAAAAACTCAATTAATACACAGCCAAGATAAACAAGTAAATAAATTGATTTAGCTTGCTGTGACAAAATATAAACGATGCTAGAGATTATAATGCATAGCAGTAATAAGCCCGTAATTATTATAAAATCTCGCAGCCTACTGTTTACCACCGCGATAAATTGTTGGTCAGAAGCAAAGCCAATATTGATCCAACCATCATCATTGTGGCGGGCAAAGATCACCCCCCAATGCGCACTATCCGTGTTAAATACACTGTGCGGCAGCACTTTATTAATTAGACGGTGAGTATCATTATTTACAGCCGCAAGCTGATCAAAGTTATCATCTAGCGTGTAAAACTCAACGTGTGATAAATGAGCATTATCAGCATATATAACAGCTAACTTTGATTGCACCTGTTTCGATAAATCAATAATAAACCAATAGTCTTGCTTAGCTTTTATTCTAACGTGGGCTAAATCTGATTTCGTTTGGGTCGCTATTGCATTTTGTAGTAAAGGTTTTACCGTTGTAAAAGAAGCATTCGCTGGCACAATCCAGCCAGTAACTGTGGGATCACTTGCAGCGTTCACACACGATGAGGCTGCAATACTCAAAAGTACTAGCAAAAAATTGATTAACACTGTTCGTGCGAATGTACTTACTTGAACCACTGTCACTCCATGTGCTTTGAACATACCTAGCTAATTAGCTTCAAGTTTTCGAACATCATTAACATTAAAAACAAAGCAGTGATTACAACGTCATGCGCGATATTACGTTTATGAAACATTGAATTATCTACTTTAATATTATTTAGCTATGCGTATTACAAAAAGGTAACTAAAGTATGGAAGTATTAAGTGAAATTGCCAGTAATTAGCACAATGGATATTGTTTTTTAAGCAGTAACAAGGCTTACACTGCGGTAAGCCCCTATTTTAGAACTGTATTTTAATTAATTGCTATCGTCACTGATACGACTGGCAACCGCACTGGTTTGATCTTTATACTTCGCATCTTTACGCGTGTTGTACGGGTTTTCAGCAGGCCCTGACATCGTTTCAAAACTCATAGCACCAATTTTCATCATCGGTCGCAGTGCAAGAGGCAACTTACCTGAATTATAGAATTCTAATACAATATTTCCTGACCAGCCTGGATCAATCCGATGTGCGGTAACATGTACCATCAACCCCAATCGGGCCAATGACGAGCGACCATCAAGCCAACCAACTATATCAGCAGGTAAGGTCACTTTTTCATGAGTCACTGCCAGTGCAAGTTCACCTGGATGTAAAAAGAACGCATCGCCCTCCTTTAGTACAATTTCATCGCTCATTATCGATTCCATCGCTTTATTAAGCTGATCCTTTGGACCGCTTAAATCAACATATGCAGCAGTATGATCTTGAAATACACGAAACTTATTACCTAAGCGTAAATCTACCGTTACTCCAGAGATCATCTCATCAGTTGGACTTGGCTCAATAATAATACGTTGTTGGGCAATATATTCTTTAATGTGGGTATCTGATAATCTCATTAGTTAATCATCCGTAATCACAATCTCAACTGAGTCATGATGGGGTTGTTGATAGTAAAGCGTACTGGCAATTAAACGCGCAGCATCTGCATACGTTTTACTCACAGCAGCTTGGTTATCCATTGCTATTAATTTGCCCTGCTCTGAGTATTCACGAATATCAATTGCCAGTGGAATTTTCGACAATACAGGCACACCGTGACGTTGAGCTAATTTAATTGCACCATCCTTACCAAATACATGATTTGGTTCACCACAGTGCGAGCATAAAAAGTGGCTCATATTTTCAATCATACCTAACACTGGCACATTGACTTTATTAAACATGGCAATGCCTTTTTGTGCATCTGCCAATGCTAAATCTTGTGGAGTGGTCACAATAACGGCACCACTGGCTGGCACTTTTTGGCTCATTGTTAATTGAATATCACCGGTGCCTGGTGGCATATCCACAATCAGATAATCAAGTTCACCCCATGCCGTTTCGTTAAGTAACTGATTAACCGCCCCCGAGGCCATTGGCCCACGCCATACAGTGGCGTCGTCACTGGGGACTAAAAAACCAATTGATTGTGCTTTAATGCCATTAGCATCGAATGGGAGTAATTGTTTATCATCTTGTGCCGTTGGCGCAGCGCCACTTAAGCCCAGTAACATCGGAATAGACGGACCATAAATATCCGCATCTAGAATCCCAACTTTAGCACCTTCAGCATTAAGCGCGCCCGCCAAATTCACAGCTGTCGTTGATTTACCTACCCCACCTTTGCCAGATGCAACCAGTACAATATGTTTTATAGATTTAAATTTACATGCCTTAGGCAGCTCAACATGGGCGTTGATCACCACGGTTTGCTTTAGCTTTTGACTGACAAATTCAGCCACTTTTGGCATTTCAGACAGAGCAGCAAATGGCAGCGTTAAATTGAGCAATACTGAGTGATCACTTTGCAGTTCAATACCATTGATAAATTTTTCATCAACGCCAACTGCAAAAGCAGCACTGCGATACCCTGCTAAAGCAGCAATGATCGGTTGTTTTTGCACCGATTTAGAAGAGAATAGTTTCGACAGTCCAAACATAGCAATAAAATAGTGTTTCTTTGATGAAAATTGCTTCGGAATTATGTAACATTCAGGGCATTAACACCAGTCAATTAATGAAAATCGGCTAACCACTAAGGTGTTTCCTTTAGGTTTGCTGATAATATTATGATTTTCATCCGTTCCCTCACCGGAACCGTCAATTCGGAATGATTATGGCACAGCGAAAGATCCTCATTACCAGCGCATTACCTTATGCCAATGGCCCAACACATTTAGGCCATTTATTGGAATATATTCAAACTGATATTTGGTCACGTTTTCAAAAACTGCAAGGCCACGAAGCTTATTATGTTTGCGCCGACGATGCCCATGGCACACCAATAATGCTCAATGCGCAAAAGCAAGGGATCACGCCGGAAGAAATGGTTAAAAATGTCAGTATTGAGCGTCAACGTGACTTTGCTGATTTTAATATCAAATTTGATAACTATCACAGTACCCACAGCCAAGAGAACAAAGAACTAAGCGAACTTATTTATAATCGCTTAAACGACGCAGGTCATATCAAAAAGCACACAATTTCCCAGCTATTTGACCCTGAAAAAGGCATTTTCTTACCCGATCGTTTTGTAACCGGCACATGCCCAACATGTAAGTCTGAAGACCAAAATGGCGACAGCTGCGATGCATGTGGTGCAACATACAGCCCAACAGAGCTTATCAACCCACGCTCTGTAATGTCGGGTGCTGAGCCGATTTTGAAAGATTCGGAGCATTACTTTTTCGATTTACCCGCGTTTGAAGGCATGCTCAAAGAATGGCTGCACTCGGGTACTATTCAACAAGAAATGGCTAACAAGTTAGACGAATGGTTTGCCGATGGTCTACAGCAATGGGATATCAGCCGTGATGCACCTTACTTTGGTTTTGAAATTCCAGGCGCACCAGGTAAATACTTTTATGTATGGTTAGATGCGCCAATTGGTTACATGGCCAGCTTTAAAAATCTGTGTGACAAACAAGGCATTGACTTTGATACATTTTGGCAAGAAGGGTCAGACGCTGAGCTTTATCACTTTATCGGTAAAGATATCATCTATTTCCACAGCTTATTTTGGCCAGCAATGCTTGAGGGCGCAAAATTCAGAAAACCAACCAATGTATTCGCCCACGGTTTTGTCACCGTTAACGGCGCGAAGATGTCTAAATCAAAAGGCACGTTTATCAAAGCGCGTACTTATTTAGATAACTTAGACCCTGAATTTTTGCGCTATTACTACGCTGCTAAACTAAACAGTGGTATTACCGATCTTGATTTAAACTTAGAAGATTTTGCACAACGTGTAAATTCAGACTTAGTAGGTAAAGTGGTTAATATCGCTAGTCGCTGTGCCGGTTTTATTACTAAAAAGTTTGACGGTAAATTAAGTGACACAGTCATGGAGCCGCAATTACTAGCTGAATTTCAAGCCGCTAGCGAGACGGTTGCTCAACACTATGAAAACCGTGACTACAGCCGTGCAATTCGCGAAATAATGGCGCTTGCTGATAAAGCCAACCAATTTATTGATACCGCAGCTCCCTGGGTATTAATTAAAGACGACACAAAGCAAGAAGAAGCACACCAAGTCTGTTCGCTTGGACTTAACTTATTCCGCGTGTTGATGACTTACTTAAAGCCAGTATTACCCGGTATGGCGGCCAATGTAGAAGACTTCTTAAATGACGGCCTAGCTTGGCAAGGCGCGCAAACTGCGCTTGTTAGCCACCCTATTAATAAATTTAAACCGTTAATGCAACGTGTTGAAATGGATAAAGTGAACAAAATGGTTGAAGAATCAAAAGAAAGTTTATTAGCCGCAAAAGAAAAAATAGACCCTAATAGCCCACTAGCTAAAGAGCCAATTGCCGCCGAAATCGAATTTGACGATTTTGCCAAAGTAGATTTACGTGTAGCGAAAATAGCCAAAGCAGAGCACGTTGAAGGCGCTGACAAGCTACTAAAACTAACCCTCGACTTAGGCGGTGAAACACGCCAAGTATTTGCAGGTATTAAATCAGCGTACGCGCCAGAAGATATCGAAGGCAAACTCACTGTAATGGTGGCAAACTTAAAACCACGGAAAATGCGCTTTGGTATGTCAGAAGGCATGGTATTAGCAGCAGGCCCTGGCGGTAAAGAAATTTATATACTCAATCCAGATGATGGCTCAGAGCCTGGCATGCGAGTAATGTAACTTAACGTTTAAACAGTAAACTACTAAAAAGCCGTTGTTTTAACAACGGCTTTTTAATTACCTAACTCATCAACTAATACCGATAATTTGGCTTCGTCTTTCCAGAAGAACAACATCACGCCAAGTATCATGCATTTTGCCAAGCTTTTCACGAATACCAAGTCGGCGAAAGTTATTATTTAAATGGAGTTGAATACTCGCTAGATTTTCTGGAAAAATAGCCGCTTGTAGCGTCCATATATTATTTTTTTCAGACTCTACGATAAGCTGTGCTAATAGTTTATGGCCTATTCCTTTTCCTTGCGCTGCTTTAGACACATAGACACTCACTTCAGCGATGCCTGAGTACACATCTCGATTAGATACTGGTGACAAAGCAGCCCAACCACAAACATGACCATTGTCTTCAGCCACAAGGCGAGAATGATCATGCATAGAATTATGCCATTCATCCCACGTTTTACTAATAAGTTGAAATGTGGCATTGCCGGTATCGATGCCTTGTTGATAAATTTCTTTTACGGCTGGGTAATCTAGCTGTGTGAATTTGCGAATAAACACCTAACTTTCCTTGAAAATTGACGAGCAGATAAAACGACTCATTTTAATTTAACTACATCATACGAATTAAAACACAAAAACCCATATTGCCTGAGCAATATGGGTTTTTCTATACATTGTACGTTTTATAAAGAAAGGTATTCTTTAGCGCGGGTAAGATTATGAGAAACCATTGCACTGTCAGCAATTTGCGCTGCTTCGTATAAATCTGATAAGCCAGCAGCATCGTTTTTAGCCATCATGCGTGACACACCACGATTACTTAAGGCGTATGAAGTAAGCTCGCGTACTTTAAGCTTTGACTCACGGCTTTCTTTTAATAGCGCAATTGCTTTAGTACATATTGCTTCTGCTTGCTCGTAGTTTTTTGATTTAACATTCAGGGCACAGCTGTTAAATGACTGCTCAAGAGGTTGTGGTGCAGTTGCCGTTTCAATAACCATTAATTTGTAATCACTGCCACCTGCCATTGCAGCGGCTGAGCAAGTTAATAATGAGCTAAGTGCGATGGTTTTGATTAGTGTACGTTTCATGATTATTTTCCTAATTGCCTATTTGATTGTTTACCTGAGTCGTGTCGTCTGTGTTGCCGACAATTGAACTTTAGAGTGTTAGCTCAATTTCGACAAACGATAAAAATAAACTCGATAGGTGAAGAAAATTAACCTATCGACTTTAGTCTAATACCTGCGGACCTTTGATGGTTTAAATTCACTCATACAAAGGGCAAAATTTTCACATACAACTGTAAATTCAAGCGAGAGAGATAAACAGGCCTTAGAGTTTTACGAGCACATTGTTTTTGCCAGGCGGTTAACCCATTGCAAGTGAGCGTAATTACAAATATATTAGCGTAAACCACTAAGTAGCAGCATTTACTCATTCCTGATGCCTTTGCACACATTACTGCGGCTGCTTAGCTACTGATAATAACTCACTCATTGGGATGAATATTCCCAACAGCGCCAAACTCACCTTAAGTCAAAATCAAAAATACCTAGAGCTGGTTTGTAACTAAGCAATAAAAAAGTGACTGTAATCGTTCTCGCTCTCATAAAATAAAAACAGCGTTGTCCAACTAATAGCCGCTTTAAAATCTTATGCGTGTTTAATTTATACCAATCGTGTTAAGTTACTGACCATTTATAGCGACAAATAAATGGAGTGATAACAAGGCATAAATTTTGATATGTAGTTGTTCTACATAAAAATTTATAACGTAGTTAGCGCTTTATTTAGCCCGCTAGAATGGTTAAATATTTAAGTCGATTGGTATTAGAACATGAACGCTCATTTCAACTTAAACTGGTGATGATTTGTGCATCGAGCACCTTTGCACTCTCAAGCGTTGCCAGTACTTTTACTGTTGCGCCATTCACTAAACATAAATTGGGGGCAACATGCCCGATATCAGCGTCAATGATCACTGGGAATAAACATTCACCAAGGGATCGCTGAAGTGCTTGATAATATTCACTGTGTTGCTCTGAACTACTACTTGCGCCGTTTCTGCCAATAATTAAGCCATTTATATCGCTTAGAATGCCACTCAATTTAAGCGCGATTAAAAACCGCGATAATGCATTGGCATTAAGTTCGGCATTTTCTAAATATAAAACTAAGCCATGGAGTGCAAAGTGCTTTTTAAATTCATCCAGCGCCAAAAATGGAGATGCGAGTAATAAACCTAAAGTGTCTAAACAGCCACCAAATAGCCGCCCAGATAGTTCTACTTCACGGTTATCTTTAACATTTAAACAACGCCATTGGCTTGGTTGTGTAAGTGTAAATAGCGCATCAGGTGTATGAGCATAATTGATTACATCAGTTTGATAATACGGTGCAGGCGTTTGCATAAATTCACTGCCTGGAGCAAGCTCAAGCGTTTTGAACACTTGTAAGCAATGTGTATCTAGCTCGTTTGGATGCAGCTGCATTAAGTTCGTACAATGTAATGTAGCCCAGCCACAACGTGCAGTTAATACACAAGCAAGCGTACTGACGTCTGAAAATCCGACTAGCCATTTCGGGCGAGCCTGTTTAATTGCATTAAAATCAAGATATGGAAGTACTTCCATAGCAAGTTCACCACCCCAAGGCGGCATAATTGCAGCAATACTGTCATCAACTAAAAACGCCATTAACTCATCAGCGCGTTGCTTTGCAGGGCTACTTTGTTGCCTTAAACATTCGCCCTCCACGACTTGGTAGCCACGGTGTGTTAAGCCGCTAAGTACACAATCTAGGCGTGGGTGGAAGTGACTATCAACACCGGATGAAAAGGCGCAAATGGCAATTTTATCACCATTTTTTAATGCATCAGGAAAAGTGATGGCTGTCATCAACATCTACAAATTATCAATACGTTAGCTTAACGTAGCCAATTTATTAAAGAATGTCGAGTTTGTTCGCGGTATAAAAAACCGATGCAAGCATCGGTTTTTAAAAGCGTGAAAATGAGTAAAGTATTAAATGTACTGTACTTCAATAACTTCGTATTCAACATCACCATTTGGCGTTTTAATGATCACAGCATCGTCTGCTTGTTTACCAATTAAACCACGGGCGATTGGTGAGTTAACCGAAATACGATTGTTTTTTATATCCGCTTCATCATCACCGACAATTTGGTAGGTTACTTCAGCATCGGTTTCAACATTTACAATTGTTACCGTAGTGCCAAAGATAACTTTACCTGTGTTTGGTAATTTAGTTACATCAATAATTTGTACATTTGAAAGCTTAGCTTCAATTTCTTGAATGCGGCCTTCACAAAAACCCTGTTGCTCACGCGCAGCATGATATTCAGCGTTCTCTTTTAAGTCACCGTGTTCACGTGCATCAGCAATGTCTGCAACGATTTTTGGACGGGTAACTGTTTTTAATTCGTTAAGTTCTTTACGCAGTAAATCAGCGCCACGAACTGTCATCGGAATTGATTGCATACTTTTCTCACTTAATCCCAAGGCCGCGCATAACGGCCTTGGCACATTTCCTTAGTTCAATCTTAGGTGTAATTCTTGAACTGACGTTACTTTGCTACGGTCGTCTGCTTGGTTAGCAGTACAGTTAGCAAACGCCGCATTAAGCGTCGTCGTATAGTTAGTTTTGTGTTGCAATGCACCACGACGTAACACCTTCGAATCTTCGATCGCTTGGCGACCTTCGGTGGTATTAACGATATAGCTATACTCGCCATTTTTGATTCTATCAAGAATATGCGGGCGACCTTCGAATACTTTGTTTACACGGCGTACCGCGATGCCAGCATCTTCAAGGGCTGCAGCTGTACCACCTGTTGCGTCTAATTCAAAACCAAGATCGGTCATGGTTTTAGCTAGTTCAACAATACGTGGTTTATCGCTATTACGCACAGATAGTAACGCGCGGCCACCGCGTGGTAAAGTGTTGCTTGCACCTAATTGTGCTTTTGCAAAGGCTTCAGCGAATGTATCGCCCACACCCATTACTTCACCGGTTGAGCGCATTTCAGGGCCACGGATTGGATCCACGCCTTGGAACTTAGCAAACGGCAGTACGACTTCTTTTACGCTGTAGTAAGGAGGAATTACTTCTTTAGTAATACCTTGACTTGCAAGCGATTGACCCGCCATACAACGAGCTGCAACTTTAGCAAGTGCAACACCCGTTGCTTTTGATACAAATGGTACAGTACGTGCAGCACGCGGGTTTACTTCGATTAAATACACTTTGCCATCTTTAACAGCAAACTGAGTATTCATCAAACCAACTACGCCAAGCTCAAGTGCCATATCAGTTACTTGCTTGCGCATTACGTCTTGCACTTCTTGTGATAACGAGTGTGCTGGTAACGAACAGGCTGAATCACCTGAGTGAACACCAGCTTGCTCGATGTGCTCCATGATACCACCGATGATCACTTGCTCGCCGTCGCAAATTGCGTCAACGTCAACTTCAATCGCGTTATCTAAGAAACGGTCAAGTAACACCGGCGCTTCATTTGATGCAGATACCGCTTCGGTCATGTAACGACGTAAGTCTTGCTCGTCATACACAATTTCCATTGCACGGCCGCCCAATACATACGAAGGACGCACAACCAGTGGGAAACCGATTTCAGCTGATTTAGCAATGGCTTCTTCAGTTGATGTTACAGTCGCGTTCTCAGGCTGTAGTAAGTCTAGGCGTTCAACAAGTTGCTGGAAACGTTCACGGTCTTCTGCACGGTCGATTGCATCCGGTGAAGTACCAATGACTGGCACACCATTCGCTTCAAGGGCACGAGCAAGTTTAAGTGGCGTTTGGCCACCGTATTGCACGATAACGCCTTTTGGCTTTTCAACACGAACGATTTCAAGAACGTCTTCAAGGGTAATTGGTTCGAAGTATAAACGGTCTGAGGTATCATAATCGGTAGACACTGTCTCAGGGTTACAGTTAACCATGATAGTTTCATAACCGTCTTCACGTAACGCAAGTGCAGCATGAACACAACAGTAGTCAAACTCAATACCTTGACCAATACGGTTAGGACCACCACCGATAACCATGATCTTATCTTTGTCAGATGGCATTGCTTCACATTCTTCATCGTAAGATGAGTACATGTAAGCAGTGTCTGAGCTAAACTCAGCGGCGCAGGTATCAACGCGCTTGTATACAGGCACGATGTTTAATTGATGACGCTTTTTACGAATTTCAGCTTCAGATACACCGGCAATTTCAGCGATGCGTGGATCTGCAAACCCTTTACGCTTTAACTTACGTAGGAAGTCTGCATTTAAACCAGCCATGCCAACTTCAGCGATTTTAGCTTCATCTTTAAGAATGTCTTCGATTTGAACAAGGTACCAAGGGTCAATCTTAGTCAGTTCAAATACATCATCAACGCTCATACCATGGCGCATTGCATCTGCAATGTACCAAATACGCTCAGCACCAGGCTCGCGCAATTCACGGATGATTTTTTCTTTCGCTTTCGGGTCATCAAGCGCCACAATCGGGTTAAAGCCCGTTGCACCGACTTCTAGGCCACGTAATGCTTTGTGTAATGACTCTTGCTGGTTACGACCAATCGCCATGACTTCACCAACTGACTTCATTTGCGTAGTTAGACGGTCATTAGCACCGGCAAATTTTTCAAAGTTAAAGCGTGGGATCTTAGTTACAACGTAATCAATTGATGGCTCAAACGATGCAGGTGTTTTACCACCGGTGATATCGTTTTGTAGCTCATCAAGGGTGTAACCTACAGCAAGCTTTGCTGCGATTTTAGCAATCGGGAAGCCCGTCGCTTTTGACGCAAGTGCTGATGAACGTGATACACGTGGGTTCATCTCGATGATAACCATACGACCATCAACTGGATTTACACCAAACTGTACGTTTGAACCACCGGTTTCAACACCAATTTCACGTAATACTGCCATAGAGGCATTACGCATGATTTGGTATTCTTTATCGGTTAGGGTTTGTGCTGGAGCAACCGTGATTGAGTCACCGGTGTGCACGCCCATTGGGTCAAAGTTTTCAATAGAGCAAACGATGATACAGTTGTCTTTTTTGTCGCGAACAACTTCCATCTCATATTCTTTCCAGCCAATTAATGATTCATCAATCAATAATTCGCTAGTTGGCGATAAGTCTAAACCGCGTTCACAAATCTCTTCGAACTCTTCTAAGTTATACGCAACACCACCACCGGTACCGCCCATAGTGAAAGAAGGACGAATGATACATGGCAAGCCAATTCGCGTCATCGTGTCGCGGGCTTCTTCCATTGAGTGTGCGATTTCAGCACGTGGACATTCTAAGCCGATGTTTTTCATTGCAACATCGAAACGCTCACGGTTTTCTGCTTTGTCGATTGCATCCGCTGTTGCACCAATTAGCTCAACGCCGTGCTTAGCCAATACACCATGCTTATCTAAATCAAGTGCACAGTTTAATGCCGTTTGACCACCCATGGTTGGTAATACTGCATCTGGCTTTTCTTTTTCAATAATTTTTTCAACAACTTCCCAGTGAATTGGTTCGATGTACGTCGCATCTGCCATTTCAGGGTCAGTCATAATTGTTGCTGGGTTTGAGTTAACTAAGATAACTCGATAGCCTTCTTCTCTTAGTGCTTTACACGCTTGAGCACCAGAGTAGTCAAATTCACAGGCTTGGCCGATAACAATCGGGCCTGCGCCTAGGATAAGAATGCTTTTTATGTCGGTACGTTTTGGCATTGTTACTCCGGTATAATTAGTTGTTACGTGCTTGCATCAAGTCGATGAAGTGGTCAAATAATGGCGCTGCATCGTGCGGGCCTGGGCTTGCTTCTGGGTGACCTTGGAAGCTAAACGCTGGCTTATCAGTACGATGAATACCTTGCAAAGTGCCGTCGAATAACGATTTATGCGTTGCACGCAGGTTTGCAGGTAAGGTTGCTTCATCAGCTGCAAAACCGTGGTTTTGTGCAGTGATCATAACGACATCGCGGTCCAAGTCTTTCACCGGGTGGTTACCACCGTGATGACCAAACTTCATTTTTACTGTTTTTGCACCTGAGGCAAGGGCTAACAATTGGTGACCTAAACAAATACCAAAAATTGGTGTATCTGTTTCTAAGAAGGTTTTAATTGCTTCAATTGCGTATGTACACGGCTCTGGGTCACCTGGGCCATTTGATAAAAAGATACCATCTGGATTAAGTGCTAACACGTCGGCTGCCGAGGTTTGTGCAGGTACAACGGTTAATTTACAACCACGGTCTACAAGCATTCGTAAGATATTACGCTTTACACCGAAGTCGTAGGCAACAACATGAAACTTCTCATCTTCTGCGTTTAAGGTTTTAAACCCTTCACCCAGTGTCCAGCTTGATTCATTCCACTGGAAGCTTTCCTTGGTTGAGACTACTTTTGCTAAATCCATGCCTTTTAAGCCTGGGAAGGCTTGCGCAGCTGCGAGCGCTTTGTTTTCATCGATATCATCACCAGCAACGATACAACCGTTTTGAGCGCCTTTATCACGCAAAATACGAGTAAGCTTACGAGTGTCGATATCTGCAATACCTAAGATATTGCGTTGTTTTAAGTAATCATCTAACGATTGCTCGTTACGAAAATTACTTGCTAGCAGTGGCAAATCACGGATCACAAGGCCTTTCGCCCAAATGTGACTCGCTTCTTCGTCTTCGCTGTTAGTACCCGTATTACCGATATGTGGGTACGTCAAAGTTACGATTTGTTCCGCGTATGAAGGGTCGGTCAGAATTTCCTGATAACCAGTCATAGACGTATTGAATACTACTTCACCGACTGACATGCCGTCAGCGCCGATTGCAGTACCGCGAAACACTGTGCCGTCTTCTAGAACTAACAGAGCGGATTTAGTCAAGTTAACCTCCTAACAGTAAAAAACGGGAGTAAAGTCATTTGCTTTACTACCCGTTTATAGCGATTGGAAACACGCAATTATGAATTTTTGGCAAATTGGCGCTATTCTATAGTAATTTCGCATTTAGGTCTAACCCTATTTCAATAATTACTAAAAATAAGCGCTATTAGCAAAAAAAACCACCAAAGCGCCAAAAATGCAAGAAAACTACTTCAAGTCAAGCACATCTTGCATATCATAAAGTCCTGCAGGCTTATTTTTCAACCAGCCTGCAGCTCTTACTGCGCCTAATGCAAAGGTCATTCGAGAGCTTGCTTTATGAGTTAATTCAAGCCTTTCGCCAGAAGTTGCGAAATATGCAGTGTGTTCACCAACTATGTCGCCGCCTCTGAGCACCGAATAACCGATTTCATTTTGCGATTTTTCTGTTTCTATTTTGCTACGGTCAAACACCGCCACTTCATCGTGATCCCAGCCTTTTGCCTGTGCAATTGCTTCACCAATCGCTAAGGCAGTTCCCGATGGTGCATCGATTTTATGGCGATGATGCGCTTCAAAAATTTCAATATCTAGATCATCACCAAACTTAGTGGCGGCGGTTTGCACTAAATTCAACAATAAATTCACGCCCACGCTGTAGTTACGCGCGAACACAATTGGGATCTGCTTAGCAGCTGTTTGTAATGCCAACATATCATCGCTATCTAAGCCGGTTGTGCCTATAACCATTGGGATGTTTTGCGCGACAGCGGTTTTTAAATGTTCACGCATGCCTGCCCGAAGGGTAAAGTCAATCAGTACATCAATATTAGTTACACTGCGCTCATCACTAAAATTAATTGTGGCAGGTGCGGCACTATTTAATTGATTAACTGCAATATTTAATAACGGTGAACTACTACGTACATAAGCTGCACCTAGCTCGGCATGATTATTTTTATGTGCGGCTTCAACTAACGCCAAGCCCATTCTTCCGTTTGCGCCAAATACGCCAATTCGATTCATAGTTAATTAACCTTTGTTTTTATGTTGGCTAGATTTTATCTAAAACTCATGTAATAGTCAGGTAAGCCTATTAAAAATAATAATAACAGATACCCATAGACTTTAGCCATCTATACATTTAAACTTCTTTTTTTGCGCCGATTTGGTCTTTGGCTTGCGGGCGCTGTTGAGCTACTTATCACTTTGATAAGGCAAACAACTAAATGCTGCTAAAAGAGGGATGTTTTGGCTGTTTAGTTGTCTATGAGTTATCTAACGAGGAATATGATGCAGCCATCATTTAATAAAACTAATGCAAAGTTATCTTTGCTGCCGCTACTTACATTTGTTGCCTTATTTTTAGGCGCAGGTTTATACCTGCAATCACAAGGGGTTGATTACGCCTTTTATCAACTCCCTGCCCCTGTTGCGATTTTACCGGCGATCATGCTGGCGTTTATTCTCAATAAAAACACCATTAACCACAGTGTGGAAACCTTTATAAAAGGTGCTGGCCACAACAACATTATTACCATGTGCTTAATTTACTTGCTTGCAGGTGCTTTCTCTGCGGTGGCAGGTGCTACTGGCGGTGTCGATGCGGTTGTTAATGCCGGTTTATCTCTTATTCCACCAGCATTATTATTACCGGGTTTATTTTTAATTGCCGCAGTGGTATCCACCGCCATGGGAACGTCAATGGGTACTATCGGTGCAATTGGCCCAATTGCTTATGCGGTTTCCATTAAAACAGGTATTGATCCTGCGTTAATGGCAGGTACTATTGTATCTGGCGCCATGTTTGGTGATAACTTATCTATTATTTCCGACACCACAATTGCCGCAACCCGTACACAAGGCTGTGAAATGAAAGATAAATTTCGTGAGAATTTAAAAATTGCCTTGCCTGCAGCTGTCCTTACCATTGGTTTATTATTCTTTTTAACGCCTGCTGCACAAGCCGTTGAAACTAAAGACTATGATATTCTACTGGTACTGCCTTATGCCTTCATTTTAGTCCTGGCAGTCATGGGATTTAATGTATTTGTAGTGCTGTTCAGCGGTATAATATTTGCGGCACTGATGGGCTTTACCGGCAGTTATGAAGGCGCCAGCTTTGTAAAAGACATTTACAAAGGTTTTACGGATATGCAGGAAATCTTTTTACTGTCGATGTTTATTGGCGGCTTATCTGAATTTATTCGCATTAATGGCGGCTTAGATTACATAGCGCAAAAGATTCAAGCAATCACAAAAGTTATTGCCAAGTGGCATCGCAAAGTGGCTGACCAATTGGGTATTGCAGCTTTGGTAATGACTAGTAACTTATGTATTGCTAATAATACCGTGTCTATCATTGTTGCCGGCCCAATTGCTAAAAAGCTTGCTGATGATGGTGAGATCAGCGGTAAGCGCTCTGCCAGCTTACTGGATATATTTGCCTGTGTTACTCAAGGCTCTTTGCCGTATGGTGCACAAGCACTGCTATTGGGGGCGACCTTTAAAATTAGCCCGTGGCAAGTGTCTACTTCTTCGTACTACTGTTTTATATTAGCCTTTACCGCAATTGCAGTGATCTGTTTGCGTCGTAATAAGGCATAAACTGCCAATATTAGTTTAGCCAGATACGCTAACTTTCAGCGTATCTGCTATAATCTCGTTTTTGGATATATAACCTTTAAATTCGAGATAAAACATTGAAAAAAACCGTCGTCCTCGCTGCCATTTGCTTGGCAAGTAGCTCTAGCCAAGCGGCTAACTGGAGCAGTACTGCTTTACACCTTAACAATGGTGATTTTAAAAACCCATTTACAGGACAAGAATCAAACACCACGATCGCATCACTGCAACATGCATCAGCCTATGACTATGGGGATAACTTCTTCTTTATTGATTATATCAATGACGCCACTGATGATGGTTATCAAGATAAAGACTTTTACGGCGAATGGTATTCAACGCTCAGCCTGTCAAAAATTTCAGGCAACGACATGTCTTATGGCGCCATTATGGATATTGGCCTAACAGCGGGTTTTAACGCAGCCGGTGACTCAAAGGTATTAAAGTATTTACCCGGTGTAAAAATAAACTGGCAAGCGCCTGGTTTTACCTTTTTATCAACGCTTGTAACGGCCTATATTGATGATAACGATGGCGTAGCACGTGGTGGTGCACCGATTGAAACAAATAGCTGGATGCTTGATGTAGCATGGGGTTACCCGTTTTCGATTGGTTCACAAAAATTTAATGTCACAGGCCACATTGAATACATTGCTGAGCGTGAAAATGAGTTTGGCGAAGATGTAAAAGCGTGGATATTAGCGCAGCCTATTATCACGTGGGATTTAGGTCATGCTATTAGTATGAAAGAAAATACCTTGCTCCTTGGCCTTGAGTGGCAATACTGGCATAACAAGCTAGGCACTGATACTACCGAGTCGGTACCACAGTTCCACGTTGAGTGGACGTTTTAACTAATTTGGGCAATAGTTAAAGCGCGATATACATTGTATTGCGCTTTTTGTTACTTACCACGAATACTGATCACGTTAGCTTTATTTCATAAACACCTAAACGTTGCTGCTTATTAGCCAGAAAATGTGATACCTCTTGGTGATAATATTTGAACTTCGCACCTGCGCGCTGCACTACTTTGATACTGGCTAAGTTTTCCTCTAAACAGCAAAACTCTACCACTTTTGCGTTGCTCGTATTTTTTATATAAGGTATTATTTTAGCAAGCACTTGAGTCATAACTGCTTGCCCACGTGCAAAATCAGCTAACCAGTAACCGCATTCAGCAACTTTAATGTCTGGATCAATGTGCTTAATACCAAACACACCGCTTAAGCGCTCCTGAGTATATATCGCAAACCACTGAGCGCCAGCTTTATTGCTGTGTAGTCGCTCAGCTATATACTGCTTGGTTGAATTGACATCTATTACGTTATCCACCCAAGGTAAAAATTGACTCAGATTTTCCCTACTCTCGACGATAACTGAGTAAAGTTCCTCAGCAAAACTAATAGCTAATGGCTTTAACGTTATTGAGTCTGAAATCACTAACTCCATTTAATCAACCTCAGCTACTTTTGCTAAACGCATATGTATCAGCGGAAACGGGTTTCCCTGACCATCTAATTCTGAGCGCCCTATTTGCTCAAACCCTTTACTTAAATAAAACGCTTAATAATAAAGTCGACTTTGACACGTTTGGCTTGACCTAACAATTTTTTAACCGCTGGCGGGTAATCATCCATGGTTTCTAAATCTTCAGCGCCATTTAAACGGCGGCAGTGCTGTAAAATCTCTGCTCTTTCGTTATCAATTGCTGGCATCAGGCTTTGCTCTGGATCTTCTAACAAAATACCGTTCTCGATATCTAAGCCCCATGCACGTGGATTTAAATTATGACCACTTAGTAAATGGTACTTTCGATCTGAGCAAATGCCTTTTAAATGAAATGAATTACTTTCGTGCTTCCATAAGTAGACATTTAAATTACCATTATTGATGTGACGTTTTTGCGATTTTAAAAATTTATACAAAATAGTCTCATACAAATAAGGCAGCGCACCTATTTTACTAAAGGGCTCACTCGGCGGCAGAAAAAAATCATTTGCGGTTTTATCACCAACAACAATAGTGACTTGTTTGCCTTGCTTAAGTAAGCGTCGTAAGGAGCGCATTAACGGTGCAGGAAAGTTAAAATAAGGCGTGTATAAAACCAGCTCTTGCTCTGTAGCATCAAACAATGACTTTATAAGTCGGTTTAATTCATTACTACGACGACCCAAACCTAAAAATAGTCTCACCCCAAGTGGCTGTGTATTGTCATCCATTGCATGAGCATAATTAGCTTGTTTTAATGAACGCATTAACTGCTTTTGCGCCAGCTTAATATCATTAAACTTGGTTAGTGGTCGTGTATCAATACGTGGAACGGCCTCTGAGCTTAACAACTCTTGTTCTATAAAATGAATAATAGAGTCGCACAGCGAAGCTTGCTTAACTAGAAAGTAGCGATCTAATCGATAACGATCTTGATATTGTAAATACACATTATTTAAACTCGCCCCGCTATAAAGCAAGGTATCGTCTATTACGAAGCCTTTTAAGTGTAATACACCAAATAATTCTTTGGCTTTTACTGGTACGCCAAATATTTTGACATTCGATTGGTACTTTTCTTGGTATTCACAATACAAACTGGCATTACCGTCAGATTTTGCAGCACCAATTAAGCCACGTTGAGCGCGATGAAAATCAACCAACACTTTCACTTCAAGTTCTGGCTTTGCCAATGACGCTTGGTGGAGTGCTTCAAGTATTTCACGCCCAGCTTCATCATCTTGTAAATACAGCGCAGTAATATAAATTCGTGTTTGTGCGCTCGCAATTAAAGCCAGTAATTGTGTGTGATACTGTTTTGCATTGGTTAAGACGTTAACGTCTTTTGAAGTCACCCCGAACGCGGGTTTTTCCTGCCAAAATAACATAGTTGCCTATTCACTTAGGTCACCCTTTTATAGGGTCACAAATCAAAATTAGTTAAAACATATCAAAAAAACTGAGCTTGGTCATGAATTAACGCTGCTAGTTAGACTAATAATGACTTAATAGTTCACATATCATACAGAACAGTCATTTTTCACAATTCTAGTACACAATATTTGACAGCTTTGCGATTTAGAAAAAAAAATAATCGTCAGTTTTATTTACTTCCCCCTTGTTTCTCTTAAAATCGAGCGCATTAATACGCTATTAAAACGTTTAGGATAAAAAACATGAGTGAAGCAAAACATTGTAAGTTACTAATCTTAGGTTCTGGCCCTGCGGGTTACACTGCGGCTGTATACGCAGCACGTGCAAATCTAAACCCTGTATTGATCACAGGAATACAGCAAGGCGGTCAACTTACAACAACAACTGAAGTTGAAAACTGGCCTGGCGATGCTCATGGTTTAACAGGTCCTGCATTAATGGATCGTATGAAAGAGCACGCTGAGCGTTTTGAAACCGAAATTGTATTTGATCACATCAATAAAGTAGATGTATCAAAGCGCCCGTTCACGCTTACTGGTGATCAAGGCACTTATACCTGTGATGCATTAATCATCGCCACTGGTGCGTCTGCTAAATATTTAGGCCTAGAATCTGAAACAAACTTCCAAGGCCGTGGTGTTTCAGCCTGTGCAACCTGTGATGGCTTTTTCTATAAAGGTCAGAAAGTCGCCGTTGTTGGTGGCGGTAATACCGCAGTTGAAGAAGCGCTTTATTTATCTAACATTGCAGATGAAGTACATGTTATTCATCGTCGCGATAGTTTCCGCAGTGAAAAAATCTTAGCTGATCGTTTAGCTGAAAAAGCTGCGAACGGTAATGTAGTATTGCATTATAACCGCACACTAGACGAAGTACTTGGCGACCAAATGGGCGTTACAGGTATTCGCATTAAAGACGCAAACTCTGATGCTACTGAAGAACTTGATTTAGCTGGCGTGTTTATTGCTATCGGCCATAAACCAAATACCGATATGTTTGTAGGTCAGCTAGAAATGAAAGACGGCTACTTAGTGGTTGAGTCTGGTTTAAACGGTAATGCAACCCAAACAAGTGTGCCAGGTGTTTTTGCTGCTGGGGATGTGTCTGATCACATTTACCGTCAAGCAATTACCTCAGCGGGTACTGGTTGTATGGCTGCATTAGACGCTGAGCGCTTCTTAGATAATTTATAATTTTTGACTCTATTTTGAAGGCTGATTTATTCGGCCTTTTTTTATGCCTACAATTTATGCCTACAATAAAAAATCAACTAAACACTTCATAAAGTGTTGTGAACACGATACACATTCACAGTAATTATAGTGAAGATTCATTTTATATATACAATTAATGGTGTAAGTGCGATAGGATCTAAAGCCGTGCAATGAGTATCGTCAAAGTATAGCAAGTAAAACCAGCTATAATTATAGTTGGGCACATTAGGTTTGTTCATCTGGGCATTACTAGACACTACAAAATAAGTTAAAATGCTCAACTTCATATCAAGTAAAATACCGAGAGTTTTCTATGAGTTTGTATACACAATATATGGAAGAAATCCAAACCCGTAAAACGGAACTTGGATTAAACCCAAAACCAATCGATAGCGCTGAACTAGTATCTGAGTTAATTAGTCAAATTAAAGATACTAATAACGAGCACCGTAAAGATTCACTTCACTTCTTTATCTTTAATACCTTACCAGGTACAACGAGTGCTGCGGGCGTAAAAGCACAGTTTTTAAAAGAAATTATTTTGGGTGAAGAGCAAGTTGCAGAGATCACTCCTGAGTTTGCATTTGAGCTTCTTTCACACATGAAAGGCGGCCCATCAATTGAAATGCTTATTGATTTAGCATTTGGTGATGACGCAGCAATCGCAGCACAGGCTGCTGAAGTACTTAAAACCCAAGTATTCTTATACGATGCAGATATGGCTCGCATTAAAGCAGCATATGAAGCAGGTAGTGCGATTGCTAAAGAATTGCTAGACAGTTTCGCACAAGCTGAATTCTTCACAAAACTACCTGATATCGAAGAAAAAATCGATGTAGTAACCTATATTGCTGGTGAAGGTGATATCTCAACTGACTTACTGTCTCCAGGTAACCAAGCACATTCGCGTGCTGATCGTGAATTACATGGTAAGTGCATGATCACTGAAGAAGCACAGCAAGAAATTGTTGAGCTTCAAAAGAAACACCCTAACGCTAAAGTAATGCTTATTGCTGAAAAAGGCACTATGGGTGTAGGCTCATCACGTATGTCTGGTGTAAATAACGTAGCACTTTGGGCTGGTAAACAAGCAAGTCCTTACGTTCCTTTCATCAATATTGCACCGGTTGTTGCAGGTACTAATGGTATCGCACCAATCTTTTTGACCACTGTTGATGTAACGGGCGGTATCGGTCTTGACCTTAAAAACTGGGTTAAAAAAGTAGACGAAAATGGTAATACAGTGACCGATGAGAATGGCGACGCCGTTCTTGAAGAAGCGTATTCTGTTGCTACTGGTACTGTTTTAACAATCAATACTAAAGAGAAAAAGCTTTATAACGGTGATAAAGAACTGGTTGATGTATCATCTGCTTTCACACCTCAAAAAGTTGAGTTCATGAGAGCTGGCGGTTCTTACGCTGTGGTATTCGGTAAAAAACTACAAACGTTTGCTGCTGAAACACTGGGTATTGAGACACCACTTGTCTATGCACCTTCAAAAGAAATTTCACATGCAGGCCAAGGCCTAACAGCGGTTGAAAAAATCTTTAACCGTAATGCGGTAGGTGTTCTATCAGATACCCCACTTCACGCAGGCTCAAATGTTCGCGTTAAAGTGAACATCGTTGGTTCGCAAGATACAACTGGCCCAATGACAGCACAAGAATTAGAAGCGATGGCTGCTTCAACGATTTCACCACTTGTTGATGGTGCATATCAGTCTGGTTGTCATACAGCGTCGGTATGGGATAGCAAAGCACAAGCAAATATTCCAAAGCTAATGGCGTTCATGAATAAGTTCGGTCTTATTACAGCACGTGACCCGAAAGGCGTTTACCATGCCATGACTGATGTTATCCACAAAGTCTTGAACGATATTACCATCGACGACCGTGCCATCATCATCGGTGGTGACTCGCATACACGTATGTCAAAAGGTGTTGCCTTTGGTGCCGACTCGGGTACTGTTGCAGTTGCACTTGCAACCGGTGAATCTGCAATGCCAATTCCTGAGTCTGTTAAAGTGACGTTCAAGGGTAGCATGGCTAAGCACATGGATTTCCGTGATGTAGTGCATGCAACTCAAGCGCAAATGCTTAAGCAATTTGGTGGCGAAAACGTTTTCCAAGGTCGTATCATTGAAGTACACATTGGTACGCTAATGGCTGACCAAGCGTTTACCTTCACTGACTGGACTGCAGAGATGAAAGCGAAAGCATCAATCTGTATTTCGAATGACGAAACATTGATCAAGTCAATTGAACTTGCTAAATCACGCATCCAGATCATGATCAACAAAGGTATGGAAAACGAAGCACAAACGCTACAAGGTCTAATCGACTTAGCTGACAAGCGTATTGCCGGTATCCAATCTGGTGAAGAACCAGCGCTTTCTCCAGATGATAACGCTAAATACCACGCTGAAGTTGTCGTAGATTTAGACCAAATCGTTGAGCCAATGATTGCCGATCCAGATGTAAATAACGATGATGTATCTAAGCGTTATACGCACGATGTGATCCGCCCTGTTTCATTCTATAACGACAAACCAGTTGATTTAGGCTTTGTTGGTTCGTGTATGGTTCACAAAGGCGATATGAAAATTATTGCTCACATGCTACGTAATTTAGAGAAGAAAAACGGTTCTATCTCTTTCAAAGCGCCATTGGTTGTTGCACCACCAACATACAACATTGTTGATGAGCTTAAAGCTGAAGGCGACTGGGATATCCTAGCTAAGTACGCAGGTTTTGAATTTGACGATTCTAATCCTAAAACAGCAGCACGTACTAAGTATGAGAACATCTTATACCTAGAGCGCCCAGGTTGTAACTTATGTATGGGTAACCAAGAAAAAGCAGAACCTGGTGATACAGTTATCGCAACGTCAACACGCCTTTTCCAAGGCCGTGTAGTAGCCGATACGTCTGAGAAGAAAGGTGAGTCACTCCTGGGTTCTACACCACTAGTAGTACTTTCTACTGTTCTTGGTCGCTTCCCGACTCTTGAAGAGTACAAGTCGGCGGTTGAAGGTATCGACTTAACTGCATTCACACCCGTTGAAGAAGAGATGACAACTAAATTCAATGCTGGACAAGCAGTACCAGTAAAAGTTGTTAGCTAACTCGATTGAGTTAACGGTTTAAAAAAGCGCGTTTCAAAACGCGCTTTTTTTATGTCTTAAACTTCTCTCAAGGAGCTAAGCTAATTGTTTTTCATTTGTTGTTTGTGATTTTAAAGCAACAAGTTACAATTTATCTTACCGCGTAGTAATAAGAAACGGTGTTATGACAAAACAACTTTATCAATTATCTCAAGAACACGTTACTTTTCCACATCCTGAGCTTGCCTTAGATGAGCCCGATGGCTTACTTGCCATTGGTGGTTGTTTATCACTACCGCGACTAAAAAGCGCCTATAGCCAAGGTATCTTTCCTTGGTTTAGCGACTATGAGCCGATTATGTGGTGGTCACCGACTGAGCGTGGGATCATAGAGCTAGATGATTTTCACATTAGTAAAAGTTTGCGTAAGCATTTGCGTAAATTCCCCGTTAAAGTCACCGTTAACACCGCGTTTGATGAAGTCATTGAGTCATGCCAGCAGCAACGCATAGATGTTGAAGGCACGTGGATCACTGACGATATGCTTGATGCCTATAAACAAGCTCACATCGATGGTTTAGCCCATAGCGTTGAGATTTGGCGTAACGACCAACTGGTTGGGGGTTTGTACGGCCTCATGCAAACAGGCGTGTTCTGTGGCGAATCCATGTTTCATCATCAAACAAATTGCTCAAAATTAGCCATGTGGGCACTGGTTAATTGGTTAAAACGCCATCAGGCACATTTTATAGATTGTCAGCTTGAGAACCCTTATTTACTCTCTTTAGGTGAAAAAGTTCTACCACGCTCAGAATTTTTAACTAAGCTTAAAGAAGCAGAAAAATTTATTATTCCGGCATCAATGTGGCAACCTCAGGAGCTTATTGCTATTTATGACTGAACACTTACCTGCCCGTTTAGGATTAAGCCAACAATTTGATTGCAGCTACTTAGCTGACCGCCAAGAACAATTATTAGTGATTTTAGATCACAGTTGTTACAACCCCAGTAAATTTGAACAATTACTGGCTCTTGGTTTTCGCCGTAGTGGCGACCAAATATACCGCCCACACTGCCCTGCTTGTAGCGCATGTAAGTCTGTACGAGTATTAGCTCAGGAATTTTTACCGACAAAATCGCAAAAGCGTAAACTTAATAAAGCAAAAAAAACCTTTCGTGTGAAATATTCAGATCAACAACACCCTGAATACTTTCAGCTGTACAGTAAATACATTACCGAACGCCATCAAGATGGCTCAATGTTTCCACCCGATCAAAGTCAGTTTGACAGTTTTATACTTTGTCATTGGTTGCCGATCACTTTTATTGAATTATGGGATCAAAATAAATTGGTTGCAGTGGCTGTAACAGACTGTATGCACAATGCAATTTCTGCTATTTATAGTTTTTTTGACCCAGATTATGAACACTATAGTGTGGGCACAATTATGATTCTAGAGCAGATAAAATTTGCCAAGCATTACGAAAAAGAATTCGTATATTTAGGCTACCAAATTGATGAATGTGTAAAAATGCGTTACAAAACTCAGTTCTTACCTGCCCAAAATAGGGTTGCTGAGCAGTGGTTGGCTATTTAATTTGCAAAAAAGCCTGCTGTGGCTTTACTTATTGGTGTATTTTGGGCAGAATCTGCATCGTTTAACTATTAAAGAGGTGTTACGCTAAACATGGCGAAAGAAGACGTAATCGAAATGCAAGGGACGGTCCTTGATACTTTACCAAATACAATGTTCCGAGTTGAGCTTGAAAATGGTCACGTAGTTGTGGCTCACATTTCAGGTAAAATGCGTAAAAACTATATCCGCATTTTAACCGGCGATAAAGTTACCGTAGAAATGACCCCATACGATTTATCAAAAGGTCGCATCGTATTCCGTGCTCGCTAAGTTAGTGCGTTAACGAAATATCAAGTTTTTAGCTAAGTTGTCTGAGTAACTTAGTTACTTTCTACACTAGCTTGAAGCGTTTATTAAATGTAATTGATAGCTATACTAACAATTACATTTAATAAACAAAAAGCCCAGCAATTGCTGGGCTTTTTGTTACCTGTCATACCATGCTTATGCGGGCGTTAAATTCGTTTCATAATCAAAACGTAACTTTTTATCTTTAATAGATACTTTCACTGTCCCCCCGTCGATAAGTTCACCAAATAAAATCTCGTTTGCTAATGGTTTTTTCAATTGCTCTTGGATCACACGTCCCATTGGTCGTGCACCCATGGCTTTATCGTAACCTGTGTCTGCTAGCCATTCTCGAGCCTTATTAGTCAGCTCCAAGTTAACCGATTTTTTATCTAGCTGTGCTTGAAGCTCTACAATAAATTTATCAACCACCAGTAATATCACATCGCGGTCAAGGTGATTAAACCAAATAATATTATCTAAGCGGTTCCTAAATTCAGGTGAGAACACCTTGTTGATCTCACTCATAGCATCATGAGAATGATCTTGTTCTGTGAAGCCGATTGACTTACGAACAGTCTCTTGTACACCAGCATTAGTGGTCATCACCACAACTACATTTCTAAAATCCGCTTTACGGCCATTGTTGTCAGTTAGCGTACCATGATCCATTACCTGCAATAAAATATTGTAGATATCAGAGTGGGCTTTTTCAATTTCATCTAATAGCACGACTGAATGTGGGTTTTTGATCACAGCTTCAGTTAATAGACCGCCTTGTTCAAACCCTACATAACCTGGAGGCGCACCAATTAAACGGCTTACGGCATGACGCTCAACATACTCAGACATATCAAAACGAATAAACTCAACACCCATACATTTAGCAAGTTGTTTGGTCACCTCGGTTTTACCTACCCCTGTAGGGCCTGCAAACAAGAACGAGCCAACCGGTTTATCTTCATTTGATAAGCCTGAACGCGATAAGCGAATAGCAGACGTGAGTGCATCAATCGATTGATCTTGGCCGAACACCAACATTTTAAGATTGCGATCAAGATTCTTAAGGGTTTCTTTATCACTAGATGACACGCTTTGCTGCGGAATACGCGCCATTTTAGCGACAATCAATTCTATATCAGCAACACCAATGGTTTTTTTACGTTTAGAAATCGGTTGCAGCCGTTGGCTTGCACCCGCTTCATCAATCACATCGATGGCTTTATCCGGTAGGTGACGTTCATTAATGTATTTAGCACTGAGTTCCGCAGCCGCTTTTAACGCTTTTTGTGTATAACGGATGCCGTGATGCTCTTCGTAACGTTCTTTTAAGCCATTAAGGATTTTTGTTGTGTCAGCCACGCTTGGCTCAAGTACATCAACCTTTTGAAAGCGACGTACTAAGGCACGATCTTTTTCAAAGATATTTTTGTATTCATTATAAGTAGTAGAGCCCATACAACGTAACTTACCACTGGATAATAGTGGTTTAAGTAAGTTAGATGCGTCCATAACGCCACCAGAGGCCGCGCCAGCACCAATGATGGTATGGATTTCATCAATAAATAAAATCGCGCTAGGTTGCGCCTGAAGCTCTTTTAGCAATGCCTTAAAGCGTTTTTCAAAATCGCCTCTGTATTTAGTACCCGCCAGTAATGCTCCCATATCTAATGAATACACCACAGCATCAGCAATCACCTCTGGCACTTGTTCATGAACAATACGATACGCTAAGCCTTCTGCGATGGCCGTTTTACCTACCCCTGCTTCACCTACTAATAACGGGTTGTTCTTTTTACGACGACACAAAACTTGCACCGTACGTTCAACTTCACTATCGCGCCCTACTAACGGATCGATATTGCCATCTCGGGCTAATACATTCAAATTAGAAGTAAAATTCTCTAATTTACTGGGCTCTTCACCTTGTACAGCTTGTGCTTCTTCGTGAATATCATCAGCATCTTCACCACCGATGTCATCATCCGCTTTAGAAATACCATGAGAAATGAAATTCACGATATCTAAACGAGAAATATCACTTTTCTTCAGTAAATACACCGCTTGGCTTTCTTGTTCAGAAAAAATAGCAACCAGTACATTTACGCCAGTTACTTCGTTCTTACCAGATGATTGCACATGAAATACTGCGCGTTGCAAAACTCGCTGAAAACCAAGTGTAGGCTGTGTTTCACGTTCTTCTTCTAAATCAGGAATAACCGGCGTCGTTTCATTAATAAAATCTGATAGCTCAGCTTTTAGTGCTGCCATATCAATGCCACAAGCATGGAGTGCTTCTCCCGCCGATGGATTGTCCAGCAGCGCAAGCAATAAGTGCTCTACTGTCATAAATTCATGGCGGCGTGTACGCGCTTCACGAAACGCTGCGTTTAAAGTTAGTTCTAAATCTTTGTTTAGCATTAGCAACCCCTTACTGAGATAAAATATACATACCGTTGTGATGGGTATTTCGATCACCCTACCTTGGTATTATTCCTGCTCACAACTACATAGCAGTGGATGCTCGTTATCCCGTGCGTAACGGTTAACTTGTTCAACTTTGGTATACGCTACATCGGCGCTGTAAACGCCACATATTGCGCGACCATTTTGATGAACTTGCAGCATCACATCTGTTGCTCTATCGCTATCCATATTAAAAAACGTTGTTAGTACTTCTACCACAAAGTCCATAGGCGTGTAATCATCATTATTTAAAATGACTTTATATTTTCGCGGTGGTTGCAGTTTTTGCTTCTCACTATCGCGAACCGTGTCTAAAACACCTGAATCTTTCATGCCACTCATAATTAAATATAGTCTTGTCTTTGGAACTCAAGCAAACTTGAATAAAAAAATAAATTAAATGTTAAAAAATAGTTTAAAACACTTGACTGATCGGCGAAATAAACTACAGTCAATTGTAGATTGATTAAACCTTAGTCAGTCTATCAAACTATACGGTTTAGAATAACTAAATTAGTCAACTTATAGAAGGATGTAGAAGTATGGCTTGTGGTAAAGTCAAATGGTTCAATAATGCCAAAGGTTTTGGTTTCATCGTAGAAGACGGCTGCGAGAATGATATATTCGCCCATTACTCAACGATTGTAATGGACGGTTATAAAACACTTAAAGCTGGTCAAGATGTAACATTCGAATTGCAGCAAGGCCCAAAAGGCATGCACGCGACTAACATAGCGCCTAATGAAGATTTAGTGTAGTTATTTAGAAGTTCGACTAAAGCGAGCGACCTGTAAAGATCCTCGCTTAATTCCTTTTTAATTTTTTGCAGCATTGTCAACACTTATCCTCACTTGTTGTGAGCAATTAAATGGTCAGTATGAACAAAAACTGTTCTTCCTCTTGAAATTCTTTTTTAATACCCCCATGTTTTATTTGTTATTAGCCCTTTTGTGCCAAGCTTGTTACACTCTTTGTGCTCAAAGCTAGCTACGAATGGCCCTTTAAGCGGTAAAAGTTAGGCTAATGGCTAATTTACTTAGCCTGCACATAACATAAAATTTTAATACAGTTCGTCAGGTGTGGTTATTGAATTACAGTATTAACACCTAACAGACTGATCATTGTCACGTCGTGTTCGCATGATGGCGATGATATTTCTTTGCATTGTTGAATATGGCTCTTATGCCTACTATCTAGGAATGATGATGACATCAAAAATTATCTATACTAAAACAGACGAAGCTCCGGCACTCGCAACTTACTCTTTGCTACCAATCATCCAAGCATATACTAATGCCGCTGGTGTTGAAGTTGAAACACGTGACATCTCTTTAGCTGGCCGTGTTATTGCTAACTTCCCTGAGTATTTAACACAGGAGCAACGCATTGGTGATGCACTGGCTGAACTTGGTGAGCTTGCTAAAACTCCTGAAGCTAACATCATCAAATTACCTAATATCAGTGCTTCAGTACCGCAACTTCGTGCTGTAATTAAAGAATTACAAGAAAAAGGCTATGCACTCCCTGATTACCCTGCAGAGCCAAAAACAGACGAAGAAAAAGCAATTCAAGCCACTTACGACAAAATTAAAGGTAGTGCAGTAAACCCTGTATTACGTGAAGGTAACTCTGACCGTCGTGCTCCGGGCTCTGTTAAAGAATATGCACGTAACAACCCACACTCAATGGGTGCTTGGAGCAAAGATTCTGCTTCAAATGTTGCTAGCATGAGCGAAGGCGATTTCTTTGGCTCTGAGCAATCGGTGACTGTTGATGCTGCAACTGATGTGCGTATTGAACATGTAGCTAGCACCGGCGATGTATCTGTACTTAAAGCAAGCACCCCACTACTTGCAGGTGAAGTAATTGATGCATCTTCAATTAGCGTTAAAAAGCTACAAGCTTTCTTAGCCGCTGAAATTGAAGCTGCAAAAGAAAAAGACGTGCTGTTTTCATTACACATGAAAGCAACCATGATGAAAGTATCTGATCCAATTATCTTTGGTCATGCTGTTAAAGTATTCTACCAAGACGTTTTCGCTAAGCACGGTGATTTATTCGCTGAGTTAGGTGTTGATGTAAATAATGGTCTTGGTGATGTTTACGCTAAAATTCAAACACTAGACGATGCTAAACGTGCTGAAATCGAAGCAGATATCCAAGCGGTATATGCGACACGCCCAGCTATCGCAATGGTTGATTCAGATCGTGGTATCACGAATTTACACGTTCCAAGTGATGTAATTATCGATGCGTCTATGCCTGCAGCCATCCGTTCAAGTGGTCAAATGTGGAATAGCGACGGTAAATTACAAGACACTAGCTTTGTCATTCCTGATCGTTGTTACTCAGGTGTTTACCAAGCAACTATCGACTTCTGTAAAGAGCACGGCGCATTTGATCCAACAACGATGGGTAGCGTACCTAACGTTGGTCTAATGGCGCAAAAAGCTGAAGAGTATGGTTCACACGACAAAACATTTGAAGCACCTGCTAACGGGGTAATTCGTGTTGTTGACAGTGCTGACAACGTATTACTACAACACAGTGTTGAGCAAGGTGATATCTGGCGCATGTGTCAGGTTAAAGATGCACCAATCCAAGATTGGGTTAAACTTGCAGTAAACCGCGCACGCGCAACTGGCAACCCTGCAGTTTTCTGGCTTGACGAGAATCGTGCACACGATGCGCAATTAATCAAAAAAGTGAACGCGTATTTACCAAACCATGATACTGATGGTCTTGATATCCAAATTTTAGCGCCAGTTGATGCAACTCTGTTTTCACTTGCGCGCATTAAAGAAGGTAAAGACACTATTTCTGTAACAGGTAACGTATTACGTGATTACCTCACTGACTTGTTCCCAATTCTTGAGCTTGGTACAAGTGCGAAAATGCTGTCAATCGTACCACTTATGAATGGTGGTGGTTTATTCGAAACTGGCGCAGGCGGTTCAGCGCCTAAGCACGTTCAACAGTTTGAAAAAGAAAACCACTTACGTTGGGACTCATTAGGTGAATTTTTAGCACTAGCGGCCTCTTTAGAGCACCTAGCTGTTAATACTGGTAACAACAAAGCACAAGTACTTGCTGATACTCTTGATAAAGCAACCGGTACTTTCCTTGCTGAAAACAAATCACCTTCACGTAAAGTAAAAGAAATTGATAACCGTGGTTCTCATTTCTTCCTTTCTTTATTCTGGGCACAAGAACTTGCTAAACAAAACGACGACAGTGAATTAAAAGCTCAATTCACTCAAATCGCCAGTGACTTAGAAAGCAACAAAGATCAAATCGTGAGTGAGCTAAATGACGCACAAGGTTCAGCTGTAAACATTGGTGGTTATTTCCAACCAAATGATGCGGCTGCATTCGAAGCAATGCGCCCTAGCACAACATTTAACGATATTTTAGCTAAACTAGTTTAATATCCGTTTAAATTTAAAAGGCGCTTACTGTAGTAGTAAGCGCCTTTTTTGTGTCTGGGATAAAAACAGGACTGTACTTATAGCGCATAATAGCAATACTTTTTAATAACAAATAAAGTGTACTATCATTTGAAAAATAACTTTGCTTGTCACATGTTGGTGGCTATGTTGAATTTACTTCTCATTTTTTCTCTTTGTGTAATAAGATTTTCAGTGAATTACTCACAAAGAGTGTAATACCAATCGACTTAAATATTTAACCATTCTAGCGAGCTAAATAAAGCGCTAACTGCGTTATAAATTTTAAATTAATATTTGCTGTAAATGGGACGCGGGATTGCAGTACCCAAAATAAACCAAGTAATAAAATATTGAGTGGTGTAAAAAAGCCGCTACAGCGGCTTTTTATAAACTCACTAAACACTACTTAGTATATGCGCGCGGCATTTCTGAATCCGTTGTATAACGTTTGCGAAGTTTATCTTGACGAGCTTCGGTTGAGACCTCTTCGCCATTGATGAACATTTTAGTTACATGGCTTTTAAAATCAAATGGGTCATCATTCCACATAACTAAATCTGCCGCTTTACCAACTGCAACACTTCCTGCATTAATGCCAAACACATCAGCAACGTTCGCAGTGATCGCTTTTAATGCTCCTTGTTGTGTCATTCCGTAAGATACTGCATTACCCGCATCAAAACGCAGTTGATAAACATTATGACTGGCATCACCCGCGATTGATAACAAGACCTTCACACCTGCTTTTTCAAGCTTGCCGGCATTGTCTAAACTAGCATGGAGCGAATCAAAACTACCAGGCAAACTTTCCATCGCGCTGACAATGACGGGGACACTCGCTTGTGCTAGCTGCTCTTTCACAACCACTGCATCCTGAGCACCCGCAATCACTAAATTAACTGAAAACTGCTGCTTAAGTTTGATTAACTCAATAATGTCAGCCGCACGAGACGCTGTGACTAATAAAGGCATTTCACCCGCTAACACCTTTGTGAGAACGATGTCTTCAGTACTTGGGGTCGCATCATCTTTTTTCTTTTTGCTTTTTTGTTGCTGCGCTTCGAGTTTATCAACAAGGTTTTTTAGTGCCATAGCACGTGAACCTTTGCTCTGCTCTCCTAAGTGCACCACCAATGCTGCATGTGTTTGTTTTTCGCTGGCAAACTCACCGCTTAAGTCAACAACACTGGCAAGGCCTGCAAAAATACTGTCGCCACCTTGTGGAGTGATCACATCACGGGTGATCCCCCCTTTGCGAGCATATGGGATCAAACTCGAGTGAGCATTGAATGCTAAGCTTGGGTCAAAATCGATGCTTGCTTTATCATCGCCACCATCACGTGATCCAGCAACAGCACCTACTTCAACTAAACCTAACTGATTCATACTCCCAATAAAGCCTGGCGTCACAATTTGACCCTTAGCGTCAATGATAGTGTCAGCGTCAACTTTAGCTGGATTGATCGCTGTAATTTTGCCCTCATCCATTATAATGCTGGCACCTTGTAACACGCCTTGCTCAGTAGAGGTATGTACGGTGGCATTAATGATTGCAATTGATTGCGCATCAACCGCTGTACTTGCTAATAAACCAGCAGCAACTAGCGAGAGCGAAAATGAATGTGTTAATTTTGTCATCCTAGTTACTCCTTATTTTTGACCTAACAGAAAATCACTTTGAGCTTGGTAAGTGTCATCATAGCGATCATATACTTTTGCACCATCAACAAAGACCTGTTCAGCTTTAGCATAAACACTAAATGGGTTTTGGTTCCAAATGACCACATCACCTTGCTTGCCCGCTTCAAGTGAACCTGTTTTGTCAGCAACACCTAATGCTTTTGCAGCATTTGAAGTGATCCATTTTATTGCATGCTGTTCAGAAATATTAAAGCCATTATCGTTAGCACGGTACATGACCTTGCCAGCTTCTTGGTTTAAGCGTTGAATAGTAGTATCAGAATCGGAGTGTACAACCGCACATGAATTTTTCACCGCATCAACAATTGCTACGTTTTCTTGTACCATATCGTAGGCTTCCATCTTAAAGCCCCACCAATCTGGCCACAGCGCAGCACATGAACCGTTATCTGCAAGCAGGTCAGCAATTTTATACGCTTCAATGCCGTGATGGAAAGTCCCTGCGTGATAACCAAACTCTTTTGATAGATCAATCATCATCGCCATTTCTTCTGCTTTGTAGCAATGATTATGGATCATGACTTCGCCTTCTAATACGCCACGTAATGTATCGTATTTAATATCGCGATGCGGAACTTCAGGGTTTTTACCTGCAGCGTAATCAGCGTCGTACTTATCCCACGCACGCTTATATTCAGTAGCACCAATCCACGCTGTGCGATAGCCTGCCATATTACCCATTCGCGTTGATGGTAATACCCCTTTACGGCCATAAACGCGTTTCGGATTTTCACCACAGGCCATTTTTAAACCATAAGGAGCATCAGGAAATTTCATTCCTTGCATAGTGTGTGCTGGTACATTTTTCAATGTCACACCACGGCCGCCAAATAAATTAGCTGAACCGGGTAAAATTTGTAATGAAGTAACCCCACCTTCACGGGCGCGGTTAAAACCGGGATCTTGTGGCCAGATTGAATGTTCAACCCACACTTCTGCAGTGTTCGGGCTAGTCATTTCATTACCGTCTTGGTGAGATTCAACTGACGGGCTAGGATAAGCACCTAAGTGTGAATGCACGTCGATTAAGCCTGGGGTTACCCATTTGCCTTGCGCGTCTATTGTAAGGTCGGCTTGTGCCGTAAGGTCTTTACCAACTTGTTGCACTTTACCGTCAACAAGCAATACGTCAGCTTCTTCTAAACGCTCGCCAGTACCAGTTAAAACCGTTGCATTGGTGATCAACGTTGTTGTTGATTTAAGTGCTTTGTAGGTACTTGGGTATGGGTTTTTATTAATTGTTACTTTTTCGTCTTGTGGGTCATTATCTTGGCAACCCGCTATAGCGACGCCAAGAGCAACAACCAGCAATGATGGAGCAAATTTTTGCATCATGTTAATCCCTGTTATTTTTTTATTACTGTATATAAATGTATTTTATAAAGCTAAAAAATAAGCCAAGTCTGCATTTATATAAGATGAATGTAATTTATATGTTATTTCTTAATATAATTGTTATACAACTGCTCAAGCGCCTCTTCGGTAGTAAGACTGGGATCTTTGCTAATAAAATGCTTAACAGTACGTGTGACAAAATCGGAGTTTTGTTTATGTAATTTTGAAAAATCTTTAATTAAACAGTTACCATCTTTAGCTGCTGTTACTTTATCGTGGCGGTGACGATACTGACTAAGCGCTTTATTAAAATCACCTTGATAATCTTCGACTAATATCTTGTAAAAATCGCTTTTTTGTACTTTCAATGAACTAACACAGTAGTTTAATGCCTCTTTAAAGTCAGTAAAGGTAACACCTTCAACATCAAACTCTGCGGTTTTTTCACGTACCGTCACTTTCGCTTCTTCAGTTGCATAACTAAAACCACTAAAGGCTAAACGCTCTGCGGCTTCTTTACCTAAAGCCATCCCCGCTTTAATACTGTGTGCAAATTCATCGCTCATATCGCTAAGTTCATTCTCGTGCCACATATTGTAAACACGCAATGGTTTTGCATATTTAGCATTGAGTTTACTTTTTAATTTAGTAAAGCGTTCGTCGATAGTCATTAAACGCTCATTATGTAATATCGCATGGCACTCATAACACGCCGCAATACTAATAAACTCTGCATCTTCACCTAAATCAATAATGCTTTGTAGCATATGCAATGGCGGGCAATGATCGCGCTCAGTCGCTTCACAACCGCAATAAAAACAACGATTAAAATTATGCTGTTCACAGGCGTAAGCTTGCTGGTAATAACTCGCCAATGTTTTACTCACAGAGTCTCCTAATAGGCTGATACTTTTTAAATCAAACGATCATAACAGGGATTCATAATATGTCAGCAATGCTGTCCAATAAAGTGTATTTACTCTAAAGTAAATATCATGTAAAACCAATGAAAACAGTTTGAAAAACAAACAAAATCAATAAAAAAAATGAAAAATAAATCCTTGAAAGTGTGTCTGGATACACACATTAATAACTTTATTATCAATTACTTACTATAAATGTAAGCTATTCACATATGCTGTTACATCTTGTCGATTTTCATTTACAGCTTTCATCAGAAATATAGCCAATAATACATTCGTCAACAAGACAACACTCAACAACTGGAGAATGATGATGAATACTTTAACGACAACATTTTGCACAACATTACTGTTAGGCACTGCAGCATTAACTGCAACTAATGCAGAAGCTGCACAATTTGTAGCGGCTGATAATACTCCCGGCACGCAGATTTGTATGGCTGTAGCGTCAAATAAGCCCATTAAACTTTATTTAGCCATGAAAGAATTTCGGATGAATAAAAGCAAAACAGCAAGCAAACTACAGTGTAATAATATGAGTATGGCTGAATTTACAGGCACATATGGCTTTGACAGAACAGCAAGTCGCTTAGGTATTGACGCCACTACGGGCACTTCAATACAAGATTTAGCTAAGTTAGAACAGCAAACAATTATGGTTATTGCAGGCTCTAAATAGCATGCTAAAAATGCAATTAATTTAAGCTGGCATGTAGTTGGCCAGCTTAAATTAACTATCTAAACATAAACTAAATAATTGCTGCCACAAGACCAAATAAACCACCAAAGACCCCCCCCCAGACCACAAGCCAGCCTAAATGCTCTCTGATCATGGTTTGTATAATATCCTTCACCATTTTTGGGGTTAGTTCATCTAATCGATCATCAACAAGATCTGATACTGTTGTAAACAATGAGTCACTTGCTAGGCTTGTCTTTGCAAGTTTGTTATTGACCAGCATCTTAAATTCGTCTGTTTGGCTCATCATTATTAAGGAATCACGCATTTTTGCTATAAAAGAATCGCGCATTGGTTCCACAGCTGCACTGCCACCAAACATCGCTAACATACTGCCAAATTGAGACTGCTCTATCACTTCCAGCAGTGTGTCAAACGCTGGGTTTAAGTCAACGTCGTTGATCACAGGTTGTAGATCAATATCCATTGTTTTATTGCCAAGTAGCTGCGATATTTTTTGCTCTGAGAAAAACTCAGTTAAGATAAGGTTTTTAATTGCAACTTTAAACCCTGCGAACTTCAATTGGATCACACCCGAACCATACAATAACGGTACTTTTTCAAATAACATATGCACTGCGAGCAAGTTAGTTACTGCACCAGAAAGTGCAAATAAGCCGATCGATAGCACAATTGCTTGGTTAAACAAAAAACCTGTAATCACTAACACTGTGGCAATTACATTTGTAATAAGGCTTTTATTCATTCTTCCTCCACTTGAATTATTGTATAAAGCTAAGCAGGTGCTGCTAAATTTGAATTTTACTCTCAAGAGTTTGTTTATTTAACTACTTTTTGCCATAGTTTAGTTATCTGTATAAAAGGTGAGCAATGCTATGTGGAATACGGTTAACGAACAAATCAGCCAAGCTATGCATTTTGACTTTAAACACACCAGTAAACGACAGTTGCAAAGTCCAAATAGCGATAAACTATTTCAAATAAGCGATGGTACTCATCAATATTTTGTCAAGGTCGCACACAGAAACGATTTGGAACGATTTGACAACGAAGCCCACAATTTAAAGTTACTCACCCAAGAGAGCCTATTTATGGTGCCAGATTGTATCACCACGGGATCGAATATTGAGTTTTCATTTATCGTCCTTGAATGGCTTGAACTGGATCAGCAACCCCATACCAACTGGCATATAATGGGCAGCCATCTTGCCAGCTTGCACCTCAAACACCGTCAAGCTATGTTTGGTTTTGATCATGATAACTTTATTGGCCCAACTGCTCAGCCAAACCGCTGGCATAAAAAGTGGAATATATTTTTCGCTGAAGAGCGCATTGGCTGGCAACTACAATTATTACATGAAAAAGGCATTGAGTTAGTTGATAAAGACTATTTTATCGCATTTATAAAAGACATGTTACACAGTCATAATGTACAACCCTCATTACTACATGGTGATTTTTGGCGTGGCAATATGGGATTTATTCACAGTGTGCCAAGTATTTTTGACCCCAGTTGCTATTATGGTGATCGGGAGATCGATATTGCAATGAGCGAGTTATTTGCCCCCCTGCCTGATGCATTTTACATAGCCTATAATAAGCACTACCCATTAACGCAAGGCTATGAGCTACGTAAGTTAGTTTATCAGCTTTACCCTATTTTAAATCATGCCAATATTTTTGCTGGTCACTATCTTACTGAAGCTAAACAACAAATAGATCGACTACTTAAATAAGGCTATTTTTATTGTCAAATTGATGTCATAAATAACTAAAGCAGACTATATTTAATGAGCGTCTAATAGTGGCCAGGGCTAGTTATTGTGGACGTTCGCGTACAACTGCGTAAAGCATAACAATTTATCTACCACTATAAATAGTCATGCTTTATAGCTCTGTTTTGTAAGGTTGGATCAATTATGCAAAATCATCTCTCACAACGGATCAGCTGTCCACATTGTGGTCACCATATTCATATTACCCTTGATGCCAGCGATGGCGATCAAGATTACTTTGAAGACTGCAGCGCATGCTGTAACCCAATCCACTTTAATATGCATATCGACTATGCCAATAGTAAGGTTGAGTTACATATAGACAGTGATGACGAACAAATTTTTTAAGCTAACTAGTACTGTGGTGACTGTTACTGTGATGACTGTAGTCGTAAATAATTTTCCACCGTGTTGATGATAGTGTAGGTTTGTTGATCAACTTCAATATTGAGTCCATCTCCTATTGCAACTTTGCCAATATTGGTGATTGCTAAAGTCTCTGGGATCAAATGTAACCAAAAACCTTGCTCGTCAACTTCACCCACCGTTAAACTGGCGCCATTAACACAGACAAACCCTTTATACAGCACGTACTTTTGCCACTTACTTGGTAAGCTTAGTTGTATTTTACAATTACCATCTGTGTGAATAATATTGTTCACTTGGGCAATACAATGAATATGACCAGAGACAATATGCCCGCCCAGTTCAGTACCCAATGTCATAGAACGCTCAAAGTTTACCATGCAACCAGCATCAAGCTTTCCAAGATTCGTTAACTGTAATGTTTCATCAATCACATCAAAATAAACTTCTGCAAGGGCACTATCTGAAATAAGTTGAACTTTAACAACCGTTAGACAACAACCATTAATGGCAATACTGGCACCTAACGCTAACTTCGTAACGTATTGTGGTGAAACTGCGAGCACTAAGCGCATAACACTGTGTTGATAGCTATTTGCAATTACCGTTGCTTGTGTTTGCACAATGCCTGTAAACATAACTTGAACCGCCCTTTAAACATGGATCTATCACTTCGCTTTAGTTTAACCGATCCCAAGGTTCAATACTGCAATGAATAACATCAACTTTCCGCTATAATTTTTTATTCTTCAATTTATCGATTACAATACCCGTCTCTTCTGTTTACGTAGCAAGTGATATGACTTTTTGTAGTTGGGAAGCCAAACGGCTAGTTTCTCTGGCAATCCCCGTTTTTTTAGCACAAGTAACCCTCGTTTTAATGTCTGTGGTTGACACCATCATGGCGGGACAAGTTAGTCCAACCGATTTAGCCGCCCTCTCTATTGCAACAGGTGTTTGGAATCCAGCAATGCTTGCTCTGCAAGGTATATTACTCGCCCTCACCGGTATTATTGCGCAATTTTCTGGCGCTGGCGATAAAACAGGCATCAGCCATTATTTTCAGCAAGGTTTGTATCTTGCTGGAGTATTAAGTGTACTGGGCTTATCCATCGCTTACTTTGCCGATATTATCATTTTAAAGCTTGATACCAGCCCAGCAATTGCCGCTATGGCCTATGACTATATTCATTTTGTTAAATGGGGAATTATTGGTTTTTTAGTATTTAGTGTATATCGCAATATTACCGAAGGCATGGGGATGACCAAGCCTGCTTTTTATATCAGCTTAATTGGCTTAGCTGTCAATATCCCTGCAAATTACATTTTTATTTATGGTAAGTTAGGTATGCCAGCCCTTGGTGGTGCAGGCTGTGGCATTGCCACGGCTTTGGTATTCAGCGCGATGGCTATTGCACAAGTAATATACTGCCAACTGAGTAAAAAAGTCGATGCTAAAACACTGTTAGCTAACTTTAAGACCCCCCAATTTAGTACTATGTGGACCATTACTAAAGTCGGCATCCCTATTTCACTCGCCACTTTTTTTGAAGTCACTTTATTTGCCTGCATACCGCTATTTATCGCTCATCTAGGTGCCGTTGCGGTTGCCGGGCATCAAATTGCAGCCAGTGTAACTACATTATTGTTTATGATGCCATTGAGCTTATCAATTGCTATTAGTATTCGGATAGGCAATTTATATGGTCAACATCACTTTGAGCAACTAAAAAAAGCAATTTCAACTAGTTACATTCTTGCCATGATCATTGCAGCGGTACTAGCAGCTATCACTTTTTTTGGTCGTGACATAATTAGCCAACTTTATACCGATGACGCTCAAGTAATAGCACTGGCAACATCCATTATGATTTTAGCGTGTATTTACCAACTCCCTGATGCGTTACAAGTGTCCGCGAATGGGATTTTAAGAGGGTTAAAACATACAGCGCCCATTTCGTACATTACCTTTATATCATACTGGTTAATTGGTTTTTCATTGGGTTTTATTTTAGCTCGCACCGATTGGATTGTACCAGCCATGGGCCCGCATGGTTTTTGGGTAGGAATTATTGTTGGCTTAAGTGTTGCGGCTATTTTGTTAATGTTAACTGTTGCAAATAGATTCAAATATGAGCCTCTCAAAAACGCGTAATCAACCAAACTGGCAAGATAACCAAGTCAAACGATTTGGTTATCTTGGCACTTTATTCGCTTGTTTGCTAATAAGTGCTTGTAGCGATAAACCAACAGATATTAATGAGCAGTATCAGCAGCGACTCGCCACAGCGCTGGACAAACCGCTGCCTGTCACCCCACCATTAAATAACCTTAAATTGACACCTGTTCATAACAACGATAACCCAGCTACTGCACAGCAATTAAGTATCGTGCAGCTAGCGCAACTGTCTCATTGTAAACTTAACACCCTCATTGCTGAACATAATAGTCAACTGGGCAAAGTTGCCAGCTCAGCCGGCCAATTAACTTATCAAATCCAGTTTATTCAATTAGCCCCAAGCTGCTTAGAGAAATTAAACTCTGAGTCAAAAAGCTACCAAGCCATTAAGCATGAACTTGCCAACAAAAAGCAACAACTATTAAAGCAATTCAACCACTTACTTTACAACGATCCTGAGTTAAAACGTACTTGGCAGCTTACTAGCTATGCACTGGATAACAACCTTGCAGGCCTTGTCGAAACAGAGCTTGCCCTACAAAACTTACTCACTTTAAAACAGCAAATAATACAACAACAATATACACAAATAGATAGCCAAGCACTGTACCCACAGCTCTCCCAGCTACGCCAATTTAACTTTAATCAAGCGTTAGTCAGTGCCGTGCGCCAGCAAACATACTTTAATCACAGCACCAGTCGATATTTAACCAGTATTGATCTTAGTGCACTCTGCAACCCGCTAAAAAATAAACGCCAAGCGCAAATCGTCAGTAACGTATTTAAAAAGTATTACCTGTCACAATTACAACCCTATCAAGCGCAACTATCAGGCGCTTTAGAGCGACTGATGCCGTTGTACCAAGCACTTTGGCTAGACTCTACAACTAATCAACCTGAGCTTAGGGCATTGCTGCAACAACAACCCAGTAACTTACTCACCGCATTCAAAGAATCTGCAAAAACACACGTTACTTGGTGGCAAAAGTTTTACAAAAAGTGTGAAATCAGCCCAATATGAATAAAAAAACGGCAAACAAACCAAAAATGTATAAACGAGCTTGATTCACTTAACCGCACGCTATATATTAGCGACCGTTGTTAAGCAATTAACACCTTAAATTTATGATACGACCGTAGCTCAGTTGGTTAGAGCACTACCTTGACATGGTAGGGGTCGGTGGTTCGAATCCACTCGGTCGTACCAATTTATTACTACCTGTAATAAATTTAATTTAAGAATCCTATTGTACGACCGTAGCTCAGTTGGTTAGAGCGCTACCTTGACATGGTAGAGGTCGGTGGTTCGAATCCACTCGGTCGTACCAATCCTTAAGAAAAACCTAAAAAACACTAAAGAAAAAGTACTACCTACTCTCGATCACCCGGTCCAAAGGTCAGTGGTTCGAATCCAATCAGTCGTACCAATCCTTAAGAAAAACCTAAAAAACACTTAAGAAAAAGCACTACCTACTCTTGATCACCCGGTCCAAAGGTCGGTGGTTCGAATCCACTCAGTCGTACCAATCCTTAAGAAAAAGCACTACCTACTCTCGATCACCCGGTCCAAAGGTCAGTAGTTCGAATCCACTCAGTCGTACCAATCCTTAAGAAAAACCTAAAAAATACTTAAGAAAAAGTACTACCTACTCTCGATAACCCGGTCCAAAGGTCGGTGGTTCGAATCCACTCAGTCGTACCAATCCTTAAGAAAAGCTAAAAAACACTTAAGAAAAAGCACTACCAACTCTTGATCACCCGATCCAAGGGTCAGTGGTTCAAATCTACTCGGTCGTACCAATCCTTAAGAAAAACCTAAAAAACACTTAAGAAAAAGCACTACCTACTCTTGATCACCCGGTCCAAAGGTCGGTGGTTCGAATCCACTCAGTCGTACCACTCCTTAAGAAAACCTAAAAAACACTTAAGAAAAAGCACTACCTACTCTTGATCACCCGGTCCAAAGGTCAATAGTTGCCTTTAACCAAAAATGGACAAACTATTACAGTTGTCCATTTTGGTTTAGGAAATATCCTTATGATGCCACCAAGTTATAGCTAACTGACTATATTGTTACCTTTGTTCTCTTGCTGATGAATTGTAACAGGCCAACCTGGGAACTGGTTACTTGCTTTACCATCGGTTATATCGACTAAAAACTTATAGGCATCCATTGTGTATGTGAGCTTCTCAGAATCGAAGGTAATAAAACCAAAGCCGCTGCCTTTTTCATGAGCCTTTACATAGCGGTTATTGGATTTTCCTACTTCAGGATTCCCTACCGCATAGACATAAATCTTATTACCGAAGGTATCATTATACTCGCCTGTTTCAGCAAGCCCATGTGCAGGGCGGTTTTGATAAGGCATATTCATTGAATCTGGCTTCCACCACCTTGGCCAACCGGCAGAAATAGCTGGCGTACAAAAAGCCCAGTTACTATCCCTTTGTTGATTTACGCCATATTGAGATAAAGACCCTAAGTGGGTATCACCACAAATATGTAACGCCATAGAGTCACGCATTGCATCAATTGCACGATTTCGCGCAGATGCAGGCCAACCACTTGAATCGAAATCGTATTTTAAAAAGCGATCAGGTAACGGCTGATGAGTTGAGATGGCCGCAAATACCGTTTGGCTCAACACCGCTTTTAATTTATGCCCGCGCCAGTCTTTACCCCACGCTTTAAGAAATTGCTCCTGTCGACTGCCTAATAAATCTAAACCTGGCGGATTAAACACAGGATTATAAAAAAGTGGATCTTCATCTTGCCCTGTTTCGCCGACCGCAACATTTATGCGTTCAGGGCCACTTTTCCATTGTCTGTCGGCAAGAATCGCAAAACCGACACCGCCATATAGCATAGTGCCATAATACGAGCTAATACCATTAGTTGGCGTTGGATCATAAGGATCTGGATGATGGTTGAGAGTGGTTTTATGTACCATATTAATCACCCGTGCTGAATCAATGTAACCACCTAAAACACTCGCTGAAGGGTCTTTCGAAATGTTTTCCATTCTTGCACCACCCTCACCCCACAAATTGCCTTGGAGTACATCATGATCATCGGGCAAACAAATTGTCGGTTGATTACGCATGACCTCTTTGAAAGCCCAACCAAATTGATAGAACTTACGTAAGTAGTTCAAAATCGCCAAATCATCAGGCGTGCGAATTACACCAAACCCACCATGGCTTTCATAAATTTGATCGCCAGAAAAGAACACTAAATCGGGGTTTAGTTTTTCGACATTTTGCGCAACTGGCTGGTACGGAAAACCATAATCATTTTGACACGTGAGCGCAGCCATTCGTAATTTTTCACTTGCGGGGTTTGCTTTTATAACCCCTGAATATATATCTGGTGTGTGTGTACCGTCAGTATGTTTTTCACGATATACAACCCGAAAAGGCGTATCGTGTTTTTCATCCCAATTGGCTATACGAAAAGTCGCCAACCAGCCGTCATGATCTATGACTTGCGAATCAATAGCGATCCACTGATTATCACGCTGGATCTGTAGCTCTATTTGCTGATTATCATGCTCACCTATTGGCCCTGTATAAGCACTCAATTTCAGCACAAAACCTTCATGACTCAATGTATCGTTTAACGAATACATAGTCCAAAGTATTGGACCAAACACTTGTTCATCGACTACTGAAAATGCTTCACCTTGCATGGTCCAATTACTAAATTTATAACGTGCGCCTAATTTGTCTTCAGGTGCATTTTCAAATGTAACGGACGGAATCGAAAAATTACTAACCAGAGCCACATTACCTAATAACTCTGAAGCAGCCGCCAAATGGCTTAGAGTACCAATCACTTTACCTGACGACGCTAAACTAGCTGTTAACTCTAAAGCCATAGCGCCTGATTGAGGAGTGCCAGTCAGCGTCAAAGTAACAGCTTGATCCTCTATCGGAACCATTAAAGGCGTTGTGTTATTACCTAACACTAAATCATTGTTTTTAATACCAAGGTCATAACCCTGCTGTACAAAACAGTTACTACGGTATTCATTTAACTCACTTTTAGCACCAAGACGAATACCCGCGCCACCATCCTTATTGTTTGGCTCTAAGCGAGACACTTGCACCGACATTGTAAAAGCTTGGTCAAGATGCGCTATTTGGTGAGTGAGTGAATGAACACTTCGATTACCGCCTCTACTTCTACATTCAGCAGCACCATTAACAACCCGCCAATCCTCCATCGGATTAGCCCAATATTGTTTGCCAAGCCATACTCTATCATGTGTTTTATGCCAATTATCACGATGAGCTTGAGTGCCGCGAGTAACAGTTGAAGTAGCAGCTCCTAAATGCCGAGTACAACCAGATACCCCTGTAGCAACAACACCAGCTGCTAATATTTTGAGTACAGAACGACGAGATATATTTTTATTCATAGTTTTAATCCCACAAATTGAATATTGTTAACAGTAAACAAACTATATGCGTTTTTTTATAAAAGATCAGCATTTGTTTTCTAAAAAACGATTACACATTAATAAAAGTGACATGTGAGCATGAGCGCGTGTTGTTCTTTTAGGATAAAAATTTTTTGATCAAGTGGGAAGTGTGTAACCTTGTAGGCCAAGTAAGCTTCCGCGTTCAACTTATGTCCATGCAGAACCTTCAAGCAGCGCATATTTAGTGTTTATGTTGGTATTAAATTTATAGTTACCTTGCATCAATCAATGAAGGATTTTTACTGATAGCTTTCTTAATCTGCTGTAAATAAGCGCTGTATCTTCATCGCGTCGAGTTTACTTCTATCAGAACAACTGCAGTTCCAATTTCAAGAATGGTATTTATTCTCCACTTTCAGTTAATAAAAAGTTGCTATTTAATAACAAAAAAATGTAACCTTCATTAATTGTTAACAATTAACATTGGTGCATTGTGAGATTTCTAAATAACTATAAGATAAAAACTAGAATTTTAGCGCTGGTACTCATTCCCCTAGTAATTACCGGAATAATGTCTGCAGATAAAGTAAATTCATCGCTTGAGCAACGCCAAGCAATCAGCAAGTTGGATGCGATCCTCGATTACGCGCATGTAACTTACCCACTTATTGCGAATTTACTCGAAGAAGGCTTTTATACACGGCTGTATCTTGATACTCAATCTGACATGGCAAAATCTAAGCAACAAATGTTGATTCATCGCCAAAATGCGCTATTGCATAGCAAGCAATTTAATGAATTTATTAACGATAATCAGCAAACTATCAATCAATTCCTGACTTTACGGGCTCAAATCGAAAAAATAGAAAAACAATTAATAGAGCTCAAAGTTGTCAGGGAGGTTGCAGATAATAAAAGTCATTTAAGCCGTGATTACATGACTGAGCTAGGCCGAGAAGTACATACTATGTATGAAATTAACACGCTAATTCGCAGTTTGTTAATGACCTTGAGTGAAATTGTAGTGATCGCAAGTAGTGATCAACAACTCGGTAAAATGTCTAATGCTTACTATTACTTAGTTGCTAGCAGTGTTGAGCGTTCGTTTCACGATAGCTTTATTAATACGGCTATCAACAGCCAACTTGATGTCTACATTTATGGAGAAATATTCAGAAGCGCGACTGCAATTCAAACTTACAACAGCTTATTTTATAATTTCGCAAGTCCATTCGCTCAGACTGTACTTAATGAAATGAGAAAAAGTCCGAGCTATTTAAAATCAGAAGAAGTAGCCCTAAAAGCACGCACAAACATCTATCAAACCGTCAATAAGCCTTTATATATAGGCACAACTAATTGGCCTACTACTGTAAAAAATATGGCGCAGTTACAACAACATGCTATTGAAAGAGTATTGAAAGAACTCATCGACACTAAAAACCAGCTAATCGAACAAGCGCAAAACAATCTTTATAGTAATATTAGTACCTTAGCCTTACTGATCCTATTACTGACTGTTATTTCGTGGTTTATTATTCGTAGCATTACCCAACCGCTATCTGAAATAGTTAGCCAAGTTAGTCAACTTGCCCGCTCAAAGGATCTCACTCATCAATTTAAACACCAGGGTAATGACGAATTAACTGAACTTACCAACGCATTTAATTTATTAATTACGGGGTTTCATAGCACCTTATCAAAAATAGCCAAAGAGTCGGTGCAAATAGCAAATAACTCGCAAACCATGCATAACACTATACAAAACAGTACATCCCTCAGTAATAATCAACAGTTAGCAACGCATAGTATTTCTGTAGCAATCAATCAAATGACCGCCACAATAAGTGAAGTGTCTGCAATGACGAATCGCACTCACCAAGCAATTGAACAGGCGCATTCAGTATCAACGCAAAGCTTAGCAAACTCAAACATCAGTCAAACGATGATGCAAACATTAACGACTGAATTGAGCGCTACCACAGACGTGGTAAATGAACTCGATGAACAAGCAAAACTGATCAGCAATATATTAAATGTGATTGAAGGCATTGCTGAGCAAACTAACTTACTTGCACTTAATGCAGCAATAGAAGCTGCACGTGCAGGGACGACAGGACGAGGCTTTGCCGTGGTAGCTGATGAGGTCAGAAACCTAGCAAGTCGGACCCAGCAATCAACACAACAAATTCAGAGCCAAATCAACTCACTGCAAAGTGGTGCAAGTACAGCAACGCATAGTATGTCGCAGCTGCAATCTCATTCAGCCCAAGCAATTGAAAGTGTGATCAACAATGCTCAGTCATTTACGCAATTAAAAGAGCAGCTTGATCAGGTTATGGATATGGCACTGCAAATAGCCACCGCAACTGAAGAGCAAACATCAGTTTCAAACTCAATAAACGAGCAAATAACCTTAATTAATAATGATGCGCAATCTGTAGCAAATACAACCCAGAGCAGCCAACAGACCGTTGATAGCTTAACACGTATCGTTGCAAACCTGGAAAGCTATATCAATGAATTTACCTTAGTCACACCACCCAAAAATAATTTATAAGGAGTAATATTAATGGATAACCTCGGCTTTAAACTCACGGCTATTACGGTCGCACTCGCTATGACAGCGTGCAGTCATAAAGAATCTAACGTATCGATGCCACAGCAAGTCGTATTTACAGATGTATCGGCTGAAGTGGGCTTAGATACAGATAAAAATTGGAAATACGGCGGCCCGTCACTCTCTGATCTAAATAACGACGGTTACTACGATTTATTGCTAACCAATCATGACTCTACGCCAGTTCAATTATTCTTATCAAATAGTGACTTTAGCTTTACCAAGCAAGCTGATATTTACCCACGTGTTGATTTACATGGCATGGCCAGTGGCGATTACGATAACGATGGTGATAACGACATTCTGCTTTCATTAGGAGGTGGCAACGGCCTTACCCCTCAACCGCAACGGTTATTACAAAACAATAATGGTCAATTTACTGATGTAACTGAGCAGGCTGGCTTATCAAAAATGGGCGCACGTGGCCGCTCGGTGCGTTGGGTTGATCTTGATAACGATGGCGACTTGGACTTTATACAAGTTAACGCCGAAAAGATGGTGACTGAGAATACCCCACGTAATATTTTGTTTGTGAATAACGGTAACGGCACATTTGAATATCACCCATCCCCAGTATTTGAAAACTTAAATAGTGAGCGTGTGTTAGTCACTGATTTTAACAACGATAATATCCCGGATATTATCGGTTTTAATGGCTATAGCCCTTTGGTTGTTCTACAGGGCAATAATGACCTTTCCTTCACCGATGTAACGTCTCACGTATTACCTGAAGGGCTTGAAACAACAGGAACGTTGACTCTCGCGCATGCAGATATCGATAACGATGGCGATATGGACTACTACCTAGCCAGAGGTAAGCTGCATTACAGCATTGCGAATAATAGCATCTCCTATAATAACGAACTAAAACGTTTAGACTTAAGAGACGAAGGTAATAAAAGCCATGACGGACTAAGCCTCACAACACAAGGGAGTTTGATTTTAAGTGATTTTTATCATTTTCCCCGCGGTAAAAAAATGGCTGCCATGCCAGTATATTTAGGTGAACAACAAGTTCAAATTACAACGCCATCAGATGAGTACGTGATCAACCCAGAGCAAGCACAGGGCTTTGCCAAGTCTATTACTAAAACCGGTTGGTACATTGGTTATTTAGGCAATAACCAATGGCGTGTAGAATGGCACTTAGCTGATGACTTAGCCTGGGATGTCCGTGCTTCATTTAAAAATGTCTTAGATTATAAAACACAGTGGACACCGCAAAACCTTGCATTGCAGGATATTTTACTTCGTAACGACAATGGCCGTTTTGTTGATATATCGTCGCAATTGCCAACTGAAACCATTGATAATAACTGGGGAGTTGTGCCGGGTGACTTTAATAACGATACATTAGTCGACTTTGTTGTTTATCGATTTGGTCATTTAAAGCAGCGAGTTGCCGATCTTTTATTAATTAACCAAGGCAATAACAATTTTACTAGCCAGTTATTAAACTCAGCCACCAGCGAGTTAAATCAAGACTCTCATGGCGATATGGGCGCTGCATTTGATTATAACCATGACGGTAAACTCGATCTGCTAAGTGGTGATGATGACAACGGCAGTTGGCACTTATATAAAAACACCACGCCCATGGCAGATAAACACTTTAGCTTAATACGCGTTGGGTATTCACAAACAGGTATTGATCCATTGGGTGCAAAAATCCACATACGTACAGAGCAAGCAACGCAATATCAACTTGTGGGCTCACACAGTGCAAGCCATTCACAAAGCTTAATGAACATTGCCCATTTTGGCTTAGGTAATGATGCTAACATCAAAGAGATTAGTATCACTTGGCGTGATGGCAGCAATCAAGTATTGCGTAATCAACCCGCAGACCGTTTAATTGATATAGGAAATATAAAGTACTGATAAAAAAGCCCCTATTTTGGGGCTTTTTACTCGTTAACCAAATAACCTCAGGTTACTTAATAACATAATTTGCCGTTTGTTTTGCCTGTTCAATATTCTGCTTATTTAACTGCTCAAAAAACTTATCTATTTCTGCTTTGTATTCCCATGATTGCTGCAATACATTATTTGTATTGTGCTTATTCCACTCATTCCACAGCTTGGCTAATTTCGCTTGTTCAGCGGGTAACGTATCAACCAAGTTATGTTGCTCATACGGATCGGCTTTCATATCAAAAAAACTGCGGCCTACATCCGGTAGTGGTTGGTTCATATATTTATAATCAACAGTACGTACAGCATAAATATTAGGTGCCTCTTCTAAGCGCCAAAATAACGCCTGATGTGGGCTGCCTTGTTTAGTGCCTTGTAAAAATGGCAGTAAATTAACACCATCTAATTTCTTATTATCAGCACCCGCTAGTGCAACTGAGGTTGCAGCAATATCAAGTGACGATACTAAACCAGTAAACTCTTCGCCTTTAGGAATGACCCCTGGCCAATGTGCAATAAAAGGCACATGAATACCGCCTTCTAGTAAAGCCACTTTACCTCGTCTAAAAGGAGAGTTATCAGCCCAATCGCTGGTCGGTTGCCAACTTTCAGGGAATACGCCACCATTATCTGATAAAAAGATGATCAGGGTGTTGTCTAGTTGCGCGGTTTCTTTAAGTGCATCAACGACCATACCTATGCCTTCATCCATAACATCGATCATAGCGGCATATATACGTCGATCTTCATCTTCAATATGCTTATATTTTTCAATATATTCAGCGGGTGCTTGTAGTGGCGTGTGAGGCGCGTTGTAAGATAAATACATAAAAAATGGCGACTCTTGCTGTCGATGAATATACTTCACGGCATCACGGCTAAGCGCTGTCGTTAAGTATTCATCAAATTCGGCCACTTGAGTGTTACGCATCAGCGGCAGTGAATAACCATCTCCGCCAACCGTCACTTGATCAGGCATATAATTATGCCCGCCATCTAAAAAACCATAGAAATAGTCAAAGCCGCGATTATTGGGCTGAAAATGCGGTGCGCCACCCAAGTGCCACTTGCCAAATACTGCGGTGTGATAGCCGACATCCTGTAAACGATTAGCCAGTGTTTTTTCTGATAACGGCAGTCCCATGTATTTATCTTGAGGCATATAACTGACATTATTTTCCATACCAAAACGTGCTTGATACCGTCCTGTTAGCAGCCCGACCCGAGAAGGCCCACAGTATGGATGCGTTACATACGCGTTTTTGAAGCTAACACCATTATTAGCTAATGCATCAATATTTGGGGTTTTGATCTCTTTTGAACCAGTAAACCCTAAATCGCCATACCCTAAGTCATCGGCGAGGATCACCACGATATTTGGTTTCTCCTCGCCGTAACATAGATTACTGAATACACTAAACAGCAATAACCAATAGACAGACTTTAAATGAATTCGCATAGTGTCCCTTTATAACTGACATCTAGATTGATGTGAAAATGATGCCGACACTTTAAATTAGCTTTCGCCTTTACCGCATTCAATATCCTCTATAACGAGTTATAAAATCGTCTTTCCTATACAAATCAACACACTAAAATAAGTTAAATTTCATCACCCTCTACAAAAAGTAAATTGTTAACAAAACTTGACTTATAAGCCTCATTCCCACTATTGTTTTAGTTCTGCCCTATAAAAAATAAAAATTAGCGATGTATTACACAGAATTAAATTGGGATATATTTTTACGTACCGTGATCCCATTTGCAGCTGCCAACATTTTCATCATGGTACTCATTTATTTTACGCTTGTGCGCGAACGCATTGGTGCTGCCTACCCTTTTTATTGCGCTTTTATCGTCTGTTTTATTCTTTTTTTATGCGGACCGATTATTAATGTGATGCCACTTTATGAAGGAAAAAGGTGGTATGATTTTTTTAGAAATATTTTGCTCTTTAGTATTGGCACCCCCTGTTTACTTTTTGCATTATTAACGCAGGCTAAGTTGCAACTCCCCAAACCCTTATTAATAGCACCGGTTGTACTAGGGATTGCATGGTCGTGCTTTTTCCTCTGTGCAGCCCCTTTATATTTTTACAGTCCTAATGAGCTACCTTGGTTAGTTAAATTAGAAAACATAAACGCACAGCATATTTACTCATCTCAATTACTGTTGATCTGCTTGCAGTTGTTACTCCCTTGTATCCTACTATTACAAACAAACCTCAAAGCGTATGTTGCAACTCATGTTTATGGTGCGCTCACACTCAGTGTTTTTATGGGCATTGGTAACGCTTTTGAGCTGTGGGTTATTTACTATGTTGGGGCAAGTCTAAGTGCGCTAATTTGGAGCTGGGCGGTTTATAAAGATATTCAATTTACAAATAGTAAAATTAAACAACACACTGAACACCAAAATGCACTCGCTATAGCGCAATTTACAGCGGCTAATAATCGCCACTTTAGCCAATTTTACCCAGACAAATTAAACAAAGCGTATCCGCTTAAAGAGCGTGTAGCGCTACTTAAGATTATCTGTACTGCTAACCCACATTTAACAGCAACCAAGTTAGACGAGTTATTAGTTAAACTAAAAAGCTATTGCCACAATTCATTTAGCTGTTATCAGATAAGAGCAAAAGAAATCGTATTTATGATGTTTGATCGGGTTATTTTTCAGTGCGGGAATAGTAAAGTATTACTTGATGAGCTTGAAAGTATCGGCAATCGCCTTGATGATGCTAACACTATCGTCAATATTGATGCAGCCCTACATCACGTGATCACAGTATTAAACTACGCGCTTGATCAATTAAACAGTAACACTCCAGATCAACAACTTGTTGATAAAGTAAAAGCGTATATTCTTGAGCAATACCGCCATGATATCTCCATTGCAGATATTGTCAGCGCTGTGGGTGCGAGCCGCTCTCATACAATGAAGGTATTTAAACAGCTTACGGCAACAACGATTAATCAATACCTAGCTGATGTAAGAATAAACCAAGCCAAGTTGCTCTTGCTAACTAAAACAGTCACCGAAACAGCCTATGCGGTAGGGTTTAATAACTCAGCGTACTTTTCAACGGTATTTAAAAAACACACTGAGTTATCACCAAAAGAATACCAACAACACTGTCAATTGAAGTCGTCGATAACAACTTCAAAATGAGCTTATTTACTTATAAGTTCACTATCTCATAACTTATTTTGTCAGTTGATACTTTAGTTTAATTTTTCACCTTACCTGTCGCTGCCCACTCCACCCCACGACGCATAACGCTTATAAAGTGCTCATCTTCGAATGCTTCAATACCATGCCCTAACGTCGTGTGAAACACTCGACCTTGATGATAGTCAACAGTCATGTGCACAGGCTCATGACGTCCAAACCCATTAAATTCTTTATCGTCAAAGGCGCTTGCTAATACTGTTAAATTTTGTGCTGGACCTCGTAGTCGGTTGTATAACTCGTCTTTATTATGACTCCAGCTATTAGGAAGTGACTTTGTGATTGGGTGCGACTGCCGTAAAACGATTTCAAACGCATGCTGCTTGCCATGCCCACCGCCTTGCCCTTTTGAAGTATCACGCTTTAATTGTCCTTGTTCGTCAAAATATATGTAAGGGCCGTCTTTTTCATTACGACCACCCCAACCACCCAAGCCAATCATTCGGTTGTATTCAAGCCATTGTGGAAACGAATTGTTCGCAGCGTGAACAGACACAAAACCGCCACCATTTTTCATGAATGTTTCGAACGCCAATTTCGTTTGTTGCGGCCAAGGTGCAGCTTTCCAACCAAAGTTAGAAATAACTACATCATAATCAGCAAAGTTAGGTAAAAATGTTTCATCTGTGACCGGCTGTTCGAAATCTTGGTGGTTTCTTCCATCATTAGCAGGGAATTGCTCTAGTAACTTTCCACCATTCCACGTCTTTGCAGTTCGATATATATCAACCTCAAACTGACCTGTTTCCTCAAGATATATTTTCATCATATTCGATGTTTTCGGCCAAACGGAATGGTTATTTTGTCCGTCTATTAGCAACACTTTTATCGATGAAGTACTAGCGGAAAATGATGTACAACCGTACAAAAGCACTGTTAATAATATGATGAATAATTTGATCATGAGTTCCCTATTTAATAAGCTCATTTAATGTGTAATATACTTTTTCTACGCTAACACTACGGCCATTGACATCTTTCAGACCAGGGAAGTCAATTTGCACGACTTTATCTGCCATTAATGGCAGTTCAATATCAATCGACTTTTTGTCTTTGCTTAGTGTTATATTACTGACTGGTAATTGAGTTAAGTCTTTTTTTGGCGAGCCATAATTGCCCGAATAATGATAATGCCAAGATTGCGCCGACAAACTGTCTGATTTCACCGACGTTGCGTCCAGCTCATCAGTATATGTTAATTTGAAACCTGTTTTGGTGAGTTTAATCTCTAATAGTTCGAATGGGTTGGTGCCATCCCAAACCACTTTTTCTAAACCGAACGGTTTGCCACCTTGTGCGCCCCAACCTCTTGCGGTTTGCCCAATCCAAAGTTGGCCGTTAACATCAAATTCCGCACGAATATTTCCGCTTTGAAATCTATTCATAAAGTTAATAACCGCACCTTGGTATTTGCCATTCACTTTGTCTAACAAAACACGGAAAACGTTAGATTGCGTTTGGTCACCAATAAAAATTTGCCCCTCAAATGGCCCGAATTTTCCTTGGGTTGTATCCCACTCTGGGTTGCCAGGTGAGTTGGCTACTTCTATATGTGGTATCCAAACCACTGGTTTTTCACTCATTGCAGCCAACGTGTCTAACGATAGGTTTTTAACTTTTTCTTTAGTAAAACCATCAATTTCGATGAGAGATACGGGATGTCCATAAAACTTTCCTTCCTGTAACAAATGCATTTTTGAGGTTGGTACCCAGTCCCCTTGATTATCAGTAAAAAATATTTCGCCACTAGGACTCGCACCGATCCCCGCAGGAGAACGTAAGCCGTGCGCATAGGGGGAGTAACGACCCTTTTCATCTACTTTAAACGCAAATCCCCGATGTCCACCTGCGGTCCCCATCGCGCCCATAGTGAAAGCATCAGGGTTATTATGGCTCAAATTGAGAGTTCCAAATAAATTGCCTAAATTATCTTTTACAGGCCCAAAGGTAAATTCGTGGTAATTGTCGTGAAACTCCCAATCATTTGCCAAAGGTATGTAAGCATCAGCTTTATTATCGTTGTTAGTATCAATTAATCGCGTCAGTTCTGGTTTTTGCGCCACTAAAATTGATCCATCGTCATCAACCATTAATCCCGTTGGTTCGTGTAGGCCTTCGGCAAACTTTGACCATTGCCCTTGTTTAAGATACCAAACTTCACCGAAACGAGTAGCGACCCAAATAACGCCAGCACTATCACTGTCTAACCCTGTAACATGAAAACGAACATCTTTAGGTGTTTCTACGGTGACTATTGTGTAACCGTCAGGTGTATATTCATGTTTTGGTGCTTGCTGTGCATTAATCGATAAAGTAACTGACAGCGTTATTATCGGTGATAAAAGATTAGTTAATACTTTCATGCTGGTTTCACTTCTGAATTGAGGCTGTTAATTGAAAAGAGCCTTTACTGTTAGTAGTAATGACTGCTTTATCAGCAGTGACTTTGCCATTCTCAGATGACCAAATTAGCTTCTCAGAAGTTGGCAAACGTAAAATGACGGTTTTTTTTTGGGTGTTTGAATTGAACAAAAAACTTATTTTATTATTGTGTTTAACCATTGCAGTGACACTAAAATTCGTGTCGCCAATTGCATAGTTGAAGACAGGCTCTGAGTTAAGCAGTTGGTAGCCTTTATAACTGCAAACCTGGTTTTCAGCGGTTGTGTGCTCTATGCCTTGAGGTGATTTAAATATCCATTCACCCAATGGTAAACTTGGATCTTCACCCCGACCTGATATATTAGGGCCTATATTGAGCAAGTCTCCTTGCCATAATCCGTTGATAGAACAAGTTTTACTATTGAATGCGTAGTTCAACTTAGCTGGCGTCCCAACTGATATGCTCAAAGGCGGAAGCGAATGGATGCGTTTTCTAATAACGACAGTGTCTGACGTTGCTTTTATTTCAAACTTTTTGTCGTCCATGATTGTTTTAGCACGGCTCGAAACTGCAAATAGCTTAATGGTCATGTCTAAATTAGTAGCGATAACGGTTAAATTTCTTTGCCCCGGCTTAGTATTTCCTGAGCGATAAGTAAGTTTTAAACGCTGTTTCCCTCGCTTAAGTCGCCAAGTTGGAAACCATGGCGTGCCGCCTTTTAAAACCTGTTTACCATTAATAAAGACTTCCATCTCATGAGGTGCCCCCCACTGTAACCAAAGCTGAGCGTCATTTTCCTTAGGGGCGTAAAAATCGCCTTCAAACTCAATAAAATAATGTTGCACTTCTGGTATTGCAAAGTCAGCAAGGTTGTTTACAAGCGGCCCTGACTTGATCAATTTGTCTTCAGTCACAACCTGATCATTTTCATTGTCTAATTGATAGAGCTTGTATTGAAGATCATCCCAGCCTTCTCGCTTTGACAATATATATGAAACAATTGAGCGAAGCTGAACCTCAGAGAATACATCAGCAAACCCTGGCATTCCGGCACTCATAAAACCGTTTTTTACATTGTTTAATATTTGTGTTGGTCGTTTTCCATGTACCCATTCGCCATCTTTTAAATTAAATCCACTTGCACCACTCAAATCTTTGTTGTGACAAGACGCGCAAACCTGTTCAAACAATACTTTCCCTTGTTGCAATACAACAGGGTTAATGCTGCTTTGAATCAGACTTTCATCAAGCTCGTCAGCACTGACTTCAACAGCAGTAAATATCATTAAAGCAACTATCAAGAATCGTTTAATCATATCGAATACACTCCATATTCTAAGATTTATCGAACGTCCATTGGACGTTTGCACCAAATCCAAGGTCTTGACCTGGTACACCAACGGCCACTTGATAGCTTTTATCGAAAATATTTTGTAAATAAACGTCTAATCTTATGTGTGAACGAATTTTCCATTGTGCTGTGACATCTATTTTGTTGTATGCATTCAAGTCGTAAACGCTATTTTCGCCTGTGTATTGGCTTGTTCCGATAGTTTCCCCAACATAATCAAAATTCAGCGAAGTGGTAACACTGTCACTTACTTGGTATTGAATACCTAACCCGCCCTGCCAATCTGGACGCCCCGTAAGAATTTCGTTTTCGCTGCTCTCAAGATCGATGTAAGTAAGATCGAAATCATATGAAAAGTCATCGTTCAACTGCCCTTGAACAATCAACTCAATACCTGAGCTGATGATTTTAGAGCGGTTTACTAGTGAGAATGTGGCGAAATCGAAATCGACAAGATCGGTATACTCATAGTTGAATACTGACAGACTAACGTTGGCTTTTTCTAATATAAACTCAATACCAATATCGTGGTTTGTTGCTTCTTCAGGGGTCAAATTAGGGTTACCGATCAAGTTATTGCTCAATGCATACAAACTTGGCAATTTAAAAGCAGTGCCGGTATTTGCAAACACGCGTACTTGCTCATTGAATTCATAATTTGCGCCTAACTTCCACGTCGTTTGATCCCCAAAATCTTTGGTGTTGTCGTATCGAATACCAGAGAAAACCGTGACTTTATCTAAGTGCCACTTAGCATCTACAAAGCCTGCAAGGTTTTCTCTGTCTATGTCATATTCGGTAGGCAGATCAAACACAACCATTTCTCCCATACCTGTAAAGGTATGCATTTGCGTACTGCCGTTGGTTTCACCCGATTCTGATTTAAAATCAATACCCACAGTGACCAGAGCATGGTTAAACTGCAATCCATTTAAAAATCGTAATTTATAGTACGAATAGTCGTTCTCAGAGTAGGTTGGTGGCGCTGAAAAATAAGGTGTTATACCTGGTGATTTTAAACTATCTGACGAGTTGAAAACTTCTGCCTGTAACGCTAACTGATGGTATTGGGTAATCTGTTGATTGTGACGTACACTACCTGAATATATTTGGCCTTGCTTGTCATCTTTTGTCGAGTCTTGGGCATACAAAATGCCGCCACTTTGGTCTGCAAGCGCTTTTTGTTGATAGTCGCTTAAACGAACACTAATCTTAGTTTCACTGTCGTTATTATACGTAATGACAGTGTGTGCATTCAGTTCAATGGACTCTTGCTCATCACCGGTAGCCGAGTTATCACTATTGATCGCTGTTACACCTATTGCTGTACTATCAAATGCTAACTTAACCATCGCTGTTTGTGAGCCATTATCAAAGGCGCCAGCAGAAACCAAAGTATTATTGGTATCAGCATCATAGGTAATAAAATTGATCACACCGGCAATGGCATCAGAACCATAAATTGACGATTGGGCGCCTTTGATCACTTCTACACGTTGAATCGAGTCTTTCGATAGCGTACCCAAATCAAAACTGCCGCCACGACTGTCCAAAGGGTTATTTACTTGCACCCCATCTATTTGAACAATAACGAAGTTTGTTTCAGCACCACGTAAAAAAATCTCTTGGCTTACGCCAGATTTTTGTACTCGAACACCAGGCACCAAGGTTAATACATCGAGAGCCGACAACCCTGCGATAGTGTCTATTTGGCTCTTTTCGAGTACGAATAGTGAACTCGGCATTTGATTCGCTTTTACGGGATAGAAATTACCGTAAACTTGTAGCTGCTCAATCTGAGCGTTAACCGACGCGACAAAGAAGAACGACATTATTGTCGCACACATCATTAATTTCGTTTGATAAAACATTACAACCCTGTTTATTTTTTATAACACAACCAAAGAGCCCGCAGTAATACTGCGGGCTCCATATTTAGGCTAAATCGTTAAAAATTAATACGGGTATTAAGTCTAAATGTACGCCCGGTATGATATTGATAAACCGTACGTGACTTAGTTGCTTCACCTTCAAGTGGGCTACCTTCATCAAAAGTAACACCGCCCGCTTGTAAGAATCGGCTAGTGAAGTACTGACGAACTCCTTCATCTGTTAAGTTAGCGACTTGGAAAGAAATACTGATATTATTATTCACTTTATAACTTGCTGAAAAATCAAGTGTTTGACGACCCTCTTCCCAAAGCGAACCATTCTCCCAAGAACGTTGTACTAACTGATCTGTAGTCCCTTGATAAGATAGGCGTAATTGGTGACCATTTTTCTCCCAGAAACCCGTTAAGTTGTAGCTGTGTTCAGGTGTATAAGCAACAGCAAGTGATGGCACTTTAACGTTGCTATCGATAGAAGAGACTTCTTGGTCATACTCTGAATCTTGATAAGTATAGTTAGCCTGTAAACCTAAACCAGACCAAATACCTGGTAGGTTGTCGTAGGTTTGCATGTATTGTAGCTCTAGACCTTTGATAGACGCACCTTTACCATTTTTAATACGGGTAGTATTAAATTTGGCACACATTTGCTCTAAATCACCTGAATACATCCAGTCTAACTTATAATCCTGGCCACCTTGGAACCGTTTAGGCATACACCCTTCTAAACTATCTTGACCGGCAATCAGAACGAGATCGTTTGGATCATAGGTTTCGCCTTCTGTTAAACCTACGTCACGTAAATCATCCATGTAAGTAACGATTGTTTCTGACTCTTCAAAGTTAGTCATGTCTTTATAAAATAACGTAGCAGCTAACAAACCTGACTTGTTAAAGTACCACTCATAAGATAAATCAAGGTTAAATGATTCAAGAGGATCTAGTTTAGGATTCGTCAATGTAATCGAGTTATTACGGTTTTCACCACCCCATTGTGTTTCTCTAACTTTAAAACCAGGGCGAAGAGAATCAATTTGTGGACGCGCCATGGTTTTTGAAGCAGCAAAACGGATAATAGTATCTTCGTTGTGTAAGTAATTTAGATTTAAACTCGGTAAAAATAAATCATACTCATGCTCATCGGTAACAGCAAAAGAGCGCAAGCTTCTGTCTTCCGTTGGTAATAAATTACCTGCTTCATCATAAACACGTTCACCATAAATCCAGTGCTTTTCTGTAGACACATCAGAGTGACGCCATAACCACCATTCAGATTCATTTGGGTTCCCTTGAATTGCATTAGGATCATGACACGGACCTTGATCTGGGATCCTAACATCATCAGTCTTATCATTGGTTCCTAAGGTGTCATAACCCAAACCATCCGTTCTAGACCAACGACTTTCTTCATTATAATTCGTGCCATAAAACAAAGTTGCTGCGCACAGCGGTAAACTTGAATCACGAAGTTCAGCAAGCTTAAATGGGTCCATTAAACGGGCATTATTTGAAGGGTCAAACGCAAATTGCACACCTGATGCACCTTGAACTTCAACCGTTGTTTTGACATAACGAACACCGACATCACCAGTTATACGGCCATCTAGTAACTCAAAGTTAAGTTTTGTATAAAATGCAAGGTTGTCTAATTCTGTACTTCTTGTATTTGAGTCATCTGTTTCAAATGCAACTTCAGGGCTACCTAACGCAACTTCAAACGCCTTGAAAGCTGAAAAACTATTCCAGCCGTCAGTAACATTGTCGCGTCCATAACCAAGGCCCGCCATAAAATCATCAACAGGGAACTCATTGCCATCAGTAATCATGGCTCCGGTTATATCACGTAAGCCACTGCCTAACACGGCTGGTAAACCTGTATTTGGGTTTGTTATTACAACCCCTTCGCCTACATTGTTAAACGAACCCTGCTGCGCATCAACATACTTAGTGCGTTTAGACCATTTAGCACCAAACTCTAAAGAACGAAAGTTATCTGAATCTAAAACGTAGTCAAAATCTACATATAATGATTTTTGCTCATCTTCAACCGTATTTAAGGTTCTGCCCATATATGATAAATGCTGTGCATCTAATTCGTCCGGATTAAACCCTGTAGTACTGTAGTTATCCCACAGGCTTTCTGGGTCACCAAAGGTGTTATGTTCGCCATAGTCAATCAAACCAGTACCGGTTACTAAATTACACTGACCACTAGTGCAATCATAACCTACAGGCTCCATATCTTCTGGCGGTACATCTTTTAAGCTCCACGCACTAATATTGGCAAAATTTTGTAATGCCACATACACAGAGTTATTGGGGATTTGCTCAGTTTTAGAGTAACCAATACCCGCATCCATTGTTAGTGAATCACTGAAGTTATGCTTCATATCTAAAGAAAATATTTGATTGTTATTTTCAAAATCCCCTTCAGATTGTACCAAACCACCACTGCCAAAGCGGTTAACAAACTTAGTAAATGTATTGGTTTCTAAATCAATGGTACGCCAGTCTTGCTCAGGATCCGTAAACTCAGCAGTTACACCTGCCAAGCCAGGGTCTTCACCTTCAACCAAGTTTTTCGTCTCTACTGAGCGAGTATTAATGCCATGCATAGAGTTATTTATATCTTGCTTACCAACAATAGCATTAAAGTTAAATTCGGTATTTTCTGACGCTCGCCACTGTAAACCTAGATTAAAATTAACCCGATCATTTTGACTTTCATGATATTGATATTGAACTGTACGCGGTGTAATACCGGCAGCATTTTCAACTATATTACCATTTGTATCTTTCGCTAAAGGAGACTGTAAAGCATACCACTCTGTGGCTGAGTATTGATCTTTACGATAAGCATTGGTTTCTTTAACGGCTGTAACAACCACACCAAACGTATCATCAAAAAACTTACGAGAAAAAGTGCCCGACACCTTATAATTATCTTCTTCTGATAGGTCGTTATAACGGCCTTCAAGTGTCATGGTGTTTATTTCATAATTTAAATCAAGTGGCTTAGTGGTACTTAGGTTAATATTTGCACCTAACGCACCTTCTTCATGATCTGCACTTGGGGTTTTTACAACTTCGATTTTAGATAAGATATCTGAAGAGTACTGTGATAAATCGACACCTTGGCTATAACCTGTTGAGCCAAGCTGAACACCATTCATACTGATATTATTTTGTTGTGAATTCGCACCACGTACAGTCACTCGCGCACCTTCACCGTCAACTGTCTGCACTGAAACACCGGTTACACGTGATAGCGCATCGGCGATGTTTTGGTCAGTCGATTTACCGATATCTTCTGCGTTGATTGAATCAACAACATTTTCTGCAAAACGTTTATCGTTAATTGATTTTTTAACACTTGCCGCTAAGCCGCTAACTTCAATGATCTCAATATCATCTTCTGCTTCTGTTTTCTTTTCTTCTTGCTGGGCATAAGCAAAGTGTGTAGCAAATAAAGCGACGGTTAAAGCGCTTAATTTGAATGTCTTACTTTTGGTTGTCATGTGTGTGTTCCCCGTTGAAGGTTTATTATGTTGTTACGTTATTATTTTGTAAACAATAGTATGAACAACAAGTCATTGTCAACTGTATTTTGTTAACAATATATAATTTATTAATAAAAAAGTGAAACCGCAATTACGCTGTGTTTCACTTTTAAAAATCAATAAATATGAGTGCTATAAATTGTTAGTTAAACATCCTATGAATGTTAAAAGGGCTTTATATATGGCCAGCCAGCAAATTGCTTACCTGTTGCTGGGTTTGTGCTCCATTCCCAGCATTCTAATTGGTAATGCTTAGCCTGATGGTTCACTTTAATAATGCCGTACCCTTCACTTTTCAGTTCTCGGTCAGCTAAAAATTTACCCCATGTATTATTCTGACGTGCAAACTCTGTATGAGTTATTTTTGGGTTTGCAGCAGCAAGCACTCTCATTTTATTGCCGAAGGAATCGGTGAAATCGCCAGTATTCATATCGTTATTACGTTGATTAGTCAGTGCCACTTTAGGCTCAAACCAACGCTGCCAAAATGCAGCACTCGCAGGGCCTGCAAAAAATAAACTACCATCATCAAAACGATTAATACCTTGGTAAGCTAATAAACCTAGATGTTGATCCCCAGCAATGACTAAAGCATTTGCCTCGCTAACCAATTTAACTGCCCGAGTTCGACCATCAGCAGGATAACCATTTGAATCATAATCAATTAATGCCTCACCATTTTCATCAGTTTGTGGCGAGCCCCACATGGAGGCGGTAATACACACCTTAGGTTTACCAGGATGCATACTTTGCCACGCTTTTAAAAATGATTCTTGGCGTTGCCCTAATAACTCACCCGTTGTCGCAAGTTTGTTTACTTTATAATCTGGTGGTGTTTTAAATTTACGATCTTCAACAATGGCAAAACTAATGCCGCCGTATTCAAACGCAGCATAGGCCACTGGAATGTCGTATTTAATCGGAGTGGGATCATAAGGGTCTGGGTTATGGCCATGTTGAATACGATAAACCATTCTGACCAAGTCTTTATCCCATTTAAAACCGCCATCTTCTTCTTTAGGTAATTCTGAATTTTCGCCGCCATCACCCCATAAGTTACCTTGTAGTACATCATGGTCATCAGCCAAAATAATCGTTGGCTTATCTTTTATACTGTCAGCGAACGCCCAATACCATAAATACCACTTATATAAGGTATCGAGTTTTGCATCTGGTGTGTGACGCCCATAACGGGTTGGGTATGTTTCATAATATTGGTCACCACAAAACACAAACATATCAGGTTTGTGATAAGCCGCATTTTCCACTAACTCAGTGTGGGGAAATAAGATGTTATCTTTGGTATAGCGTCCAATCTCTCGCTCTTTAGCAATAAGTGGCGTGTAATGGGTGTTATCTAAACTTTTTGATGTCGGAATGATGCAAGAATACAGCGCGATGGTAAATTCTTTGCTGATTTGTGGATCTGCCGCGACGATACCTGAATACAAGGCAGTATCTGGTTTTTTGGGATCCACAACCCGGTATTTATAAGCATTTAGATAATCCCAGTTACTCAACCTAAACCTAGCCACAAAACCATCTTCAATCGGTGCAGTAGCTCCTAATTGCCATTGCTGCTGGCCTTCACGTTGGTATTCCAACCGTAGTTTTGCTAATACCTGTGTATCGACTGGCATCAGTTGGCAGGTTAACTTAAGTATATTTTTATTAACTGTGTACATACAACCCACAACAGGACCAAGGGTATTACTATTGTTCTGTGTTATTTTCGCACCACCGGTTTCAATATCACTAAACCCCCAACGCGCACCTGCAACTAATGGCTCTGATGAACTTAGTAAAGAGATGCCACCTTGTAACTGCTCTGCAGGCACTTTGTGTAATAGCGCAAAGCCGAGCTCTTGAGCAGTATCCGCATCAGTAGCAACTAAGCGTATATCAAAATGCTCGCTATCTATGGGATCTAAATGACAATCCAGTGTAATTTTAGCGCCATCTTGGTACTGTTTCAGGTTAAACAATTCTCGATTGATGGTTTCAAACTTTAGCGCTTTATTTTCATCATCAAACTGACGAAATGATAATTTACCACCGCTATCAAATGCAGCAATGATCCCGCCATTAACCCCACCAGCGCGTTGCGCCAATGCAGCGCCTTTAGCGGTTAATTCGCCTTTGCCAACACCCAACAAAAAGCCACAAAAGCCATTCTCACCTGGGGTTAGATTACGCACGGTGGCTTTAATGCGTCCGCTCTGTAGACTGTTATTAAGCTGGCGTGTTAATAATGATACCGTGCGGGCTTCAAAATCTTTCCCTTCACGAGTGCACTGTAATTCATTGCCAGCCCTTTGCCAGTCCTGCAAACGATTACCCCAAAACTGCTCACCCAACCATACTTGCGGTGTAAACTGTGCGTTATCCAAAGCCGATGTTGTAGCAAGATCACTACGGTACGAGGCAAAAAGTCCAGCACACCCGCTCAGTAGACTAGTGCCCACTAAGCCTGCAGATAGTTTTAAAAAACTTCTCCTTTTCATCGTTTTACTCGCTTATTCTTATTGTGTTGGTAGTTGAATATGAAATTCAATTTGATGTTGATATGGGCGCTCAGGGCCATACATTGAGCTTAAAAAATGATGGTGATTTACTGCATTAGGTAACTCATGAGGTTCAATACATAACCCAGCATAAGGTCCCATGGCTTTACCATTAATGTGGTTGTAATTACTAGGTAAGTAATAACCGGTATAAAATTGACTACCTGGGGCTGTTGAATAAACAGCAACTTGATAACCACTTTTAATATGGGCAATAGTGCCATGATGTTTTAATTTACCTTCTCCGGCAGGATCTAATAAATAATAATCGTCAAAACCGGTATCAGGCAGTTGCTTATCTAATTGTTTAGAGTGCGCAAAGTCGTAAACTGTAGAATAAACATTTGCAAATTCACCAGTGGGGATATTTTCGCTATCTTTGAGTAATCGTAACCGTGCAGGTAATTGAATATGATGATCAGTTATATCTAATTGCTGTTTAGAGCCCAAGTTCCAATAAATATGATTGGTTATGCTTATTGGCGTCAGTTGTGATGCAATACCTTGCATATCAATAGTCAATTTATTATCGATTAACTGATAGGTCACGGTAAACTCAACATTGCCTCGGTAACCTTCCTCGCCATCGATGCTGATATAACTAAATACGGCTCGATTATTAATATGATCAACATCAACAATCTGCCAATTCACATGGCTAAGCCCTTTATTACCACCATGTAAATGGTGTTGACCTTCATTGTTAGTCAACTTTACTGTGGAAAACTCATCTAAAAACTGGCTATTAGCAATGCGATTAGCCACTCGGCCAACGGTCGTACCTAAATAAGCAGGATTCGTTAACCAGTCTTGTTGCTGCTGATAGCTCAGTGCCAGATGCTCGCCATTTGGCGCCTCGATACTGTGAATAGCAGCACCAAAACTGCTCAAGGTCACCCGCAAACCATTAGCCTGCGTTAAAGTGATAGTCTGCACAGCCATACTTAACTCTGATAGCCTTGCGGGTTTTTACTTTGCCAATGCCATGTATCTTTCATCATATCAGCTAAAGTATATTCACATTGCCAATTGAGTATATTGGTTGCTTTACTAGCGTCAGCCCAAAAAGCAGGTAAGTCACCACTGCGTCTTGCTGCTATTTCAAATGGAATATCAACACCTGTATGGCGTATAAAGCTCTTCACAATAGCTAATACTGAAAATGGGCTGCCTGTGCCTAAATTAAATGCCTCGTACAATGGTTGTTGCTGAAGGCTTAACCATTGCAGTGCTTTAACATGCCCATTGGCTAAGTCACTCACATGGATATAATCACGCTCACAAGTGCCATCTTCAGTTGGGTAATCACCACCGAAAATAGATAGTTTGTCACGTTTTCCTACTGCAACCTGCGCTACAAATGGCATTAAGTTATTAGGAATACCTAAAGGGTCTTCACCAATTAAGCCACTTTGATCGGCACCAATTGGATTAAAGTAACGTAAACTTGCAACTTGTAACGAGCCTGCTTTTACAATGTCTTGCAGCATCTGCTCAATCATTACTTTGGTTTGACCGTAAGGGCTGGATGCGCGGCTCAATGGTAATTCTTCCGTATAAGGTGGCGTTGCATGCTCCCCATAAACCGTTGCTGATGAACTAAACACTAACTTATTGACCTTAAATTCAGCCATGCACTGGCACAAGTTAAGGGTTGAGATCAGATTATTCTGATAATAACTAAGCGGTTTTTGCATCGATTCGCCAACGGCTTTTAAACCAGCAAAATGAATAACAGCACTAAAGTTATGAGCGCTGAATGTTGCTTTAAGCTTAGTTTCATCCAATAAACTGGCATGAACAAACTCTACATTTTTTTGTGCTAGTGTCTGTACTCTGACTAATGATTCACGGCTTGAGTTACTTAAATCATCTATTACCACAACCTCAAAACCACTACGTAACAAGCTCAACACTGTGTGGCTGCCAATATAACCAGCGCCTCCGGTAACCAGTACTTTTTCCATTTTCATAATCCTTATGCTCTTATTACTGATACACCAGATGCTGGGAGGCTGGTATAAATACTTTCTTTTATACCCGTTTTTTGCTGATACTGAGATTCAATAGCTGCCGTTACTTCTGCCACCATAACGTTAGGTACAAATGCCACAACACAACCACCAAAACCACCACCGGTCATACGCACACCACCTTTATCACCAAGTACGTTATCGATAATTTCAACTAACGTGTCTATTTGCACTGTGGTGATCTCAAATAAGTCACGCATCGATGCATGGCTTTGTGCCATTAATTTACTTAATCGACCAATATCGTTATCAGTAAATGCTTGCATCGCAGCTAATGTACGCGCATTTTCATACACTATGTGCTCAACGCGCTTCGCAACTTGGGGGTCAAGCTGCGCCTTATTTGCTTCATATTCTTCAATTGAAACATGACGTAAGCTTGGCTTTGAAAACGCCTCGGCACCGGCATAGCATTGCTCACGGCGTAAGTTGTATTCGCTATCAACTAAACCACGTTTTACATTTGAATTGATCATCATGATGGTCATGCCTTCATTAATGCTCACTTCAATTAAGTCTAAAGACTGGCAATCAATTCCCAGCGCTTGACCTTGTTGACCGCACGCAGAAATAAGCTGATCCATAATGCCGCAGTTACAGCCTACAAAATTGTTCTCAGCCGCTTGACCAATTTTGGCGATCTCTTTACGTTCAATAAACAAATCGCATAAATGGTTAAACGCGTAAGCAATCCCCACTTCCAGTGCAGCCGATGAGCTAAGCCCTGCACCTTGCGGCACATTACCGGTAATACAAATATCGCAGCCCGTTAATTGATGCCCGCGTTTTTGTAATTCATCAACCACCCCGCGCACATAATTACTCCAGCTTTGAGTTTGATGATGAGCGAGTTCTTGGCCTACGCTAAAGCTGTCAACTTCATTATTACAATCAAGGGCTAATACATTTACAGTTGAATCAGTACGCGGGGCAACGGCAATATAAGTGGCGTATTCAATGGCACAAGGCAGTACAAAACCATCGTTATAATCGGTGTGTTCACCAATTAAATTTACACGACCTGGTGCCTTCACAACAAAGTCAGCATCACGCGTAAAGTGTTTTAAAAATGCGCTGCGCACAGTGCTTTCAATGTTCATGCATTCACCTCTTTATAATGCGTGAGTGATTGTTGTTTTAAAATAGTGGCCGCTTGTTCTGGCGTTATATCACGCTGTGCTTCAGCCATCATTTCATACCCCACCATAAATTTTTTCACCGTGGCAGAGCGCAACAATGGCGGGAAAAACTGACCATGCAGTTGCCAAAATGAGTCATCGTGATCATCATATGGCGCACCATGCCACCCCATTGAATAGGCGAATGAACATTGAAATAAATTATCGTATTTAACGGTAATTTGTTTGATCATCTCAGCGAGGCTGATCTGCTGCGCGCTTGTTAACTGAGTCATTCTTGTAATTGCAAAACGCGGTAATAATAGGGTTTCAAAAGGCCATGCAGCCCAATATGGCACAACCACTAGCCAGTCTTCATTAGCACAGACAACACGTTCATCTAATGCAAACTCGCGGTTGGCGTAATCCAATAATAAATTACTGCCATGTTGCTGATAGTACTTTTGTAAATTATGGTGTTTACGCTCAACTAAACTAGGGAGTTGATCTTGCGCCCAAATTTGTCCATGCGGGTGCGGATTTGAACACCCCATTACAGCGCCTTTATTCTCAAACACTTGAACCCAACGGTAGGTTTGCGAAAGCTCTGCACATTGCTGCTGCCAAGTATCTACTACATTAGTGATTTCACTGATCGAGAGCTCAGGCAGGGTTTTTGAATGATCCGGTGAAAAACAAATAACCCGTGCTGTACCGCGCTCTGTTTGCATGCTAAATAACGGATCACTTTTGCTTGCCTTTGGCACATCTTCACGCAGTGCAGCAAAGTCATTAGTAAATACAAAGGTTCCCTCATAATCTGGGTTTACTTCACCATTGATGCGCGTGTTACCTTTACATAAAAAGCAATTTTCGTCATAGGCCGGTTTTACTTCATGATCAACGCTTTCTTCTTGGCCTTGCCAAGGACGTTTAGCACGGTGCGGCGATACCAACACCGACTCGCCCAATAAGGGATTAAAACGACGATGTGGATGTTCTGTCGGATCAAATTGATTGTTTTGATTACTCATTACTGCAAACCTTAGTTACTATTTTGAAATGTGCCCGCATCAAGCACTTGTTTACGTGGTGTAAATCGGCAAATGTAGTTCCAGTTCCAGCTGGCATCGTATTTATGGCAAAGTCCCCAGCTTATTCCTGGCGCTGGGTTTTCATCAAAGCCTTTTACTGGGCGATATAAACCAATGGCCTCCGGGCCACCTTTGATATGTGCCATGATTTCAAAATTAATACCGTCTTTAGCAAATTGAATGGTATTTTTTTCAGGGCCATCGGTCGTTAGTAAGCTGGCAATACCGCCTCTAAAATTCCACACAACGACTTCGTGGCCACTGTTCGAGATAGGGTTGTATTCAGATTTAACATAGGGACCTAACACATTGTCAGCGATAGCAACGCCATGTTTTATTTCACGGCCACCAAAATTCATGCCCTCCCCTTGGGTTTCACCTTTGTAATACAGGTAAAATTTATTTTGGAAAAACACTAAGCACGGATCGTGCACTTTATGGCTATCAAAACTGCCTTTTTTGCTCACTGCAAAGCGGTTATCTTCGTCACCTGACCACACACCATCTTTACTTGGACTGACAATAGGCGCAGGAGACTTTTGCCATGGCCCATAAGGTGAGTCTGACTGTGCAATGGCAATATGCTCGTACTGGCGATTGCTATAAGGTGTTTCAACGGTTTGATACACTAAATAGTATTTTCCTAAATGAGCAAAAACTTCCGGCGTAAATACAGCTCTATCATCGTATTGACCAGCTTTACCACGGGCAATCGCTACGCCTTGCTCTTGCCACGTAATGCTATCTTTTGAAGTGGCATGCCATACTTCGGTCAAATCCCAAGGGAATACTTTTGCTTCTGGGTCATTCGCATTAAAACCTAACGTTTCACCTTCGCCTTTGGTGTACCAACAATGATAAACACCCTCAATATACAAAACTGATGATGGATCACGGCGGATCACGCCTTCTTGATAAGCAAAGTCACCTTTTAATTGGGTTACATCAAACTCTGTTAACCACTGCGGGCCTTTTTGATCATAGCCGCGTTCAATTGCTCGCAGGCTTGCTAAACTCAATTTTTGTTGATTGTCAGACATATTTATTCCTTACTTTGCACTGCTTAAATTAAGCGCTTGGTAAACGTCAAAAGGTAAAATGGCACCTTGATGTTGCACCACCTGGGAAGCAACTTTATCAGCCATTTGTAAAGCGACTTGTGGTTCGTGCTGCGTCATTCTTGCGGCTAGATAGGTACCTGCAAACGAATCTCCTGCTGCTGTGCTATCAACTTGTTGTGGTGCAGGATTAAATGCACATTGCGCACTCAAGGTATTTTGGCAAAACACCTGCATGCCTTTACTACCGGCTTTAATCACCACTTCATCAATTGCAAACTGTTGGCAATAATCAACAATATCATTCGCATCGGTATGGCCGAATAAAGTGTAGTGATCATCAAGCCCAGGTAACACCACATCACTGATTTGGTAGGCGCGCTCTAACCACTCAATTGCATGCGCTTTTGATTGCCACATACGCGCACGGTAATTAGGATCAAACGCAATAATGCACCCTTGCGCTTTTAATTTAGTTAATAAATCAACTAACTGTTGCTTTGAATCATCCTCTAAAATGGCAAGGCTTATACCACTAAAAAATACCCAATCATTTTTGCCTAAACCAAAATCAAACGGTTGTTTGGCATATAACTCCATCATGTGTTTCGCAGCAGACTGATTACGCCAATAGTCAAAGCTACGCTCTCCATGCTGATCAGTCGAGATGGCATAGATACCCACATTATGGTCGGGAGTTTTGATCACCTGTTTGCTACCGACCCCTTCTTGCTGCCACTTTTTAAGCATATTAATGCTTAGAATATCCTCACCAACGGCGCTGAAAAGCTCACAATTTAATTGCTCTGCAAAACGTTTGGCATACACTAATGCGTTATAGGTATCTCCGGCAAAAGACTGCTGACATTCACTCACCCCTTTAGGCACAAGTTCAACCATGCATTCACCAATGGCTAATAAGGTACTCACGCGCCCTCCAATGCTTTTTTTGCTGATACACCCGCTAACTGCTCTTCAATTTCTTCTATCGATTTGTTTTTTGTCTCAGGCATAATTTTATAAAGCAATATAAAGCCAATTACACCGCTAATGCTGTAGAACAAAAAGATATTCGCCGCGCCAAAGTTATTTAATTGCCAAGGGAAAAACTGCTGTACTAAATAGCTCACAACACTGGCAATAAACGCAAACGTTGGAATGGCAACACCGCGAATACGGGTTGGGAATATTTCAGAAAAAATCACCCACATAATTGGGCCTATTGAAAAGTGAAACGCAGCAATAAAACCGGCAATACCAAATGATATAAGCGGCGCATTAATCGTTGCGGCACGTTGAATTAAATCACTTTCAAACCCTTGTAGTTGGGATGCTGAAAACACCGTGGCTAATGCTTGTTTAAACTCAACATCACTGTGATATACCTGACCAATCAACTGATCTAAGCCACTGACTGTATTTAAGCTCGAGAATTCCGCAATATGTTGCGCTGATAAACTATATTCAGCTTGGCTAAAGCCGATATAGCACATGAATAAACTCACGGTCGCCGTTGCTAAGCCACCAATGACTAAAGGTCTGCGGCCCAATTTATCTATTAATAAAATCGCCACAACAGTAAAAACAATACTCACTAAGCCAATTAACACTGCGTTTAAAAACGCCGCATCAGTGCCTATGCCTAGTTGCTCAAATACTGTTGGTGCGTAGAACATAATCGCATTTATGCCCGTTACTTGCTGAACCAGCGCAATAGTTAATGCAATAATCACCGCAGCACGAACGCGGCTATCAAGTAGCTGTTTAAAAGATGCTAAATAGCTGCTTGTGTCTGAGTAATCAATTAAACTTGTTTTTATAGTTTGCAGTTGCTCATCGGCCAACGTGCTATTTTTAGTTAATCGTAACAGTACCGCTTTTGCTCGAGTTTCGTTGCCTTTCATCACCAACCAACGCGGGCTTTGTGGAATAGTAAATAACAATAAAAACCAAAGTAGAGCCGGAATCACTTCTACCCCGAGCATCCAGCGCCATAAATTTTCTTGCATAGCGTAGGTGCTGACCCACTGATAACTACTTTGTGATAGCTCAACTAATAAATAGTTAGCAAAATAAGCTGCCGATAAACCCACCACAATATTTATTTGAATCATAGAAACCAGTTTGCCACGGTATTTAGCAGGCGATACTTCACCGATATACATGGCTGCAACAGATAAAGAGGTAAACGCTAAACCACCAATAAAACGCGCAATGACCAACGCTTCATAGCTCGGCGCTAAAACCGAAGATATCGCAGAGAAAATATAAATGAATGCAATGCCAATGAGTGTATTCTTACGACCAAACACATTGCATATATAACCGGTGATCAGCAGTGCAAATAACACCCCAAAACCAGGAGCACTGACGACTGTACCAATTTGTATATCCGTTAAGTTAAATTCAGCAGATACAAAACGTACCGTTCCTGAGATCAAAGCAGCATCTAAACCAAAGATAAAACCGCCAAAGGCGACGACCAAGGCAAAAAAGAACACATTACGGTTGCTACCATTCATACATCTTTATCCAATTTTGTTGTTATCATTGTGTGTATTAATTCAAAAATTAACAATTAAGGAAGCCCTTTAAAATTGTTAACAATTAACCATGAGTAATTCATTCGAGGTTATTTCATAATTAACTCGCATGCAACATATATTTTTAAAAAACTCTGTTTTCACACTGGGAAGCAAAATTTTTGTAAATCTTTAAAGTTTTTAATATCAATAATTTAAGTGTAGAAATGGACAATTACACAAATTGCACTTTGTTAACAATTTTCAATTTGTTTTTTTTCGTGTATGGTGTGTTAAATTGTTAAAAAGGTTGGACTATAATGAAATATAAAAAAAATCTAGCAGTAACAGCACTGGTACTCGCCCTCACAGGGTGTAATCAACAGACTAATAACGTGTCAGATCCCGTGGCAGCGAAAGCAACCAGCAGCAGCTCGACCCTGTTGCACTTATTAGATGATGCCCAGCATACGGCTGACACAGCGGTTAAAATAAAAACCAGCGGTGCTCAGGTCACTAATAACGATAATATTTTAAATATTGCGTTTAATTCAGAGCAAAACCTTTATTCAGGTGTCACCTTTATTCCCGATACGCCATGGGACTGGAGCCAGTTCAAAGATTTTAATATCGCATTTGAGCTTGCAAACCCTGGCCAGCATTCCGTACAAGTATACTTAGATATCTCTGACATTGACGGTGCCAATTACACCCGTACAGTCAATGTGCCTATTGGTGACTTTCATACATATTATGCAAAGCTAGATGGCCATGACCTAGCAACTCCTGATGGTGATGAAAGTGTAGAGCTTAACTTTACCTCAGGATTACGCTCGAACCCTGCTACCTGGCAGTCAGACGAAACTCAATTTATCTCAATGTGGGGTAAAAAGAACTTAAATCTGAAAGGCATCACCAAAATTTCATTGAGTGTACAAAGTGCACTGCATGATAAAGCGTTGCAAATTAAATCTATTGATTTACGTACGAACCCTGAGTTTGATACTCAATTTTTAACGCATATTGTTGATAAATTTGGCCAAAATGCTAAGCAAGATTTCGCTTATAAAGTACATTCAGTTGATGAGTTAATTACCGACAAACAACAAGAAGCCAAACAATTAATAGCACAACGACCGGCAGATCGCTCGCGCTTTGGTGGTTGGGCACAAGGGCCAAAACTAGAGGGCACGGGCTACTTTAGAACAGCAAAACACAATGGTAAATGGTCGTTAGTCGACCCAGATGGTTACCTTTATTTGGCAACCGGTTTAGATATTATTCGTCTTGCCAACTCAACTACATTAACAGGTTATGACTTTGATCAGTCTCTCTTTAAAAGCGCCAATGAATCGGGCTTAACACCTGAAGATTCCAAAGGGTTAAACCGAGTTAACAAAGAAGCACTACCAAGTCGCTTTGTCGCATCACAAGTACGTAAAGATTTGTTTGAATGGTTACCAAGTTATGATGAGCCAATGGGTAAGCACTATGGCTATCGTAAAAGCGCCCATTCAGGTCCACTTGCGCACGGCGAAACCTACAGCTTTTATTCTGCCAACCTTGAGCGTAAATACGGCCAAAATAATAGCGACTTTATGCAAAAGTGGCGCGAAGTTACTCTGCAACGCATGATAACCTGGGGCTTCACCTCACTAGGGAATTGGACAGATCCAAGTTACTACGATAATCAACAAGTGCCCTACTTTGCTAATGGCTGGATCATAGGTGACTTTAAAACCGTTTCAAGTGGTAATGATTTTTGGGGAGCAATGCCTGACGTATTTGACCCCCATTTTGCAGAGCGTGCAGATATTACCGTAGAGAACGTCGCAAAAGAGGTTAAAAACTCACCTTGGGCAGTGGGCGTGTTTATTGATAACGAAAAAAGCTTTGGTCGCCCTGACTCTGTACAGAGCCATTATGGGATTGTGATCAACACGCTGGGCAGAGACGCAGCAACAGTGCCGACAAAAGCTGAGTTTTCTCGCTTAATGAAGCAAAAATACACTGATATTAATCAACTCAATCAAGTGTGGCATTTAAATTTAGCCTCATGGGAGGAGTTTGATAAAGGCGTAAAAGTAGATGTTAAAAACAACGATCAACTTGCTGACTTTTCAATCATGTTAACCGCCTACGCCGACAAATACTTTAGTGTAGTTGATGCGGCAATGGATAAACATTTACCTAATCACTTGTATTTAGGCGCGCGTTTTCCTGATTGGGGCATGCCCATTGAAGTCGTTAGAGCATCAGCAAAGCATGTTGACGTGATCAGTTTTAATGCATACAAAGAAGGCATCAAGCCTAAAAAATGGGAATTCTTAAGTGAATTTGATAAGCCGACTATTATTGGTGAATTCCATGTTGGCGCATTAGACTCTGGCTTGTTCCACCCAGGGCTTATTCATGCCGCTGATCAACAAGACCGCGCAAAAATGTACACTGACTATATGCGTTCAGTCTTTGACAACCCATACTTTATTGGCGCTCATTGGTTCCAATACATAGACTCGCCTATTACTGGGCGTGCTTATGATGGAGAGAACTATAACGTTGGTTTCATTACAGTCACTGATCGCCCTTATACTGAAATGGTTGAAGCAGCAAAAACTGTGAATAATGAAATGTACGAGCGACGATTTAAGAAATAAAGCTTAAATAGTGGTCTATTGTAATGTGTTGACAATAGACCATTCGCTTTTTTTTATATACACTAAGTAAAGAAAAACAAAGCATAAAATAAACGTAGGAAAAAATATGGCCGCAACTAAACCAACAAAAATTTTATCTGTAAAAGATCAAATAGCTGAACAGCTACGTTCAGATATTATTTCTGGTGAGATGCCCCCACAAACTAAATTAAATGAAAAAGAGTTAGCAGAACGTTTTGGCCTATCCCGTGGCCCTATTCGTGATGTAATACTGCAATTGACGAAAGAAGGTTTATTGATTTCACGAAATAACTGTGGTGCTTCAGTAAACAGCGTACTTGATCCTAAACTGCAAAAGTTAATGATCAAACTACGCCGCAGCATTGAAGAATATGCGGTAACAGAGCTAAACGGCAATTTGACTGAGCAGAATATAGCGGACTTAGAAGATATTCTCACAGCACTGCAAGATGCACTAGAACGTGAAGACTATACAGAAGTAACTAAAATCGATATTTCGTTTCACCAATACTTAATTTACCAAGCTGGTGGCGAAGAGCTGGTTAATATTTGGTATCCGTATGTTATGCGTATGCGTTTAAATTACAAGCGCATAACCTCAAGCTCTGAATGCGTTAATGAACACCGCGCCATCCTTGAAGCCCTAAAAGCGCAAGACAGTGCAACTGCAATTAAAGCGATTAAACACAATATCAAATAAAGAAATAAATTTTATGCTTAACAAAGCCGCTGCAAAGCGGCTTTTTAGTTTTAAAACCAGCTAATACCCGAATCGAAAAACCTGCATAGCGCTCTATTATTTGCCGTATACAAAAGCTTGTAAGTCATTAAATCCAGAGCAAAAACGCCATTTAAGCATTAATCACAAAGAGTTTAAGGGGCGCTGCGCTTAAGAGTAATAAAGATTCTAGACCCAAAAGTATTTACGCGGCTAAGGACACTATTACCTAATAGCCAACGCCAATCAGTTAACAGTGGATGTATAGCACTGGAGCCGCCGTAGAATAAGAATGTGCTACTTGCGACAATGGCACTATTTACAAAGGAATAGCCCTGCGCAGTTTAATGGAATTGGGTGTCAGCGAGCGACTAGCCATAGTATGTGGTATCACTAATACCAACAGTAGGCACTTGAAAGCGAAGGCCCTTATAGAAGCTCAAAACAAAAGGAATTAATATTGCACTAGGCAATGACTACTTAGCTTCACAAGGTTTAGTGCCATTGAGAGATATTTGGATCAATATTCATTACGGGAAATGAACCACCCATTGCACTTCCTATAAGTAAAAAGCGCATGATGGATGGTGTGGAGGCTGGAGGAGACCTCCGGCTACCGGATTAGTTTACCTTTCGCTCAAATCGCACGATTTAATCAGATTGAACATTTAACACGATCGACTATAATTATATTGTAATTCCAAATTTGGAGAATACCCATGCACACGTTAACAGCAAATGACGCAAAACGTAACTTTGGTGAGTTACTTCTTAATGCCCAACGTACACCAATAAAGATCAGCAAAAACAGTAAAGACGCTGTAGTAGTCATGTCTATTAAAGATTACGAAGAACTAGAAGCGATGAAAGCTGACTACCTTAAACATTGCTTTGAATCTGCTAAACAAGATTTAGCACAAGATAACGTAGTTGATGGCGAAGACTTTTTACAGGCTTTGTAATTCAGTAATGCAGAAGAATAAATACAAATTAAGTAAATTAACTCAATCTCATTTGCGAAAAATCAAAAGCTACACCATTAATAATTTTTCTGAGAAGCAGTGGCGTATCTACAAAGATATATTGCTAACTGGATTTCAAATGCTTGCTGACAATCCAACTGTTGGTAAAGGTTGTGATGATATTTACTCCAACGGGTTCTACTTTCCTGTAGGTAAGCACATAACTTACTTTACCAAAGAAGATGGCTTCATTTTGATTGTAGCTGTACTCTCTCAATCACAACTGCCACAAAACCATTTGTAGTGGATAATTAATCCTAACACTTGAAGTTAGGGTTAAATTCTACATTGGTAAACAAATAGTTAACTTTGCCTAATGTTTTACAAATGCAAAAATACACCAAAGTGGTAGAGATCAGTAATATTGGACAAATCACAGACAGCTGTATATAACCCCATTTCTTTTTGGAGATTCACGTTATGAGATCACTTTTTTAACTATGATTTCTGAGCCAATGGAATCAAATTTTGACTTCATAATTTATCACTATCCGGTTTCGCTCAAAACGGCCTCTAATCTAACATCTGCAATTTTAAGCTTCGCTCTGCCAGTTTAATAACTTCTGTATATGTCCTGTGGCGGCAATGATCATATAACAGGCTTGTAGATAACCCATTTCGTGTAATGACTTAAGTGCTTCTGTGCTAAGTTCGGCCAATGCCTGTTCATTAATCGCGTATAAACCAGTATAGGTTTGCTTTTCGCCATGTTGAGTAAGGCTCAGTTGTACGGCTTCTATCAACTCATGTTGTAACAAGGTATTGATAAATGCATTAGTGCGCTTATTCCCGTGCATCAGTGTCATTAATTGCTCACACACACTATTTAAGTAGGCGCTGGGCTCTCCCTGCTCATCAAAAATTCGCTCACCGGTGTCTCTGTTTACTCGCGGATGTTCCTGGTCTATCAGAACAGCTAAATCGTTATCTGTAGCCTCTGTAAGCGAATTATCACGCAGACCTAACTTAAACGGTTGGCGCTTAATGTGCAGCGGTATATGCTGTGCTCGCCATTCACCTTGATGTACAAACAAGTTCTGTCCGACTGTAAACCCCGTTAAGGCAAACAATTCAAACTGACCTGTTTGAGAGTTTTTCATAAAATACACAGGGTAATCTAACACCAGCTGCTTAAGCTCATCTGCCACAATCGGAATATAGTTAATATTATCGCCAAACTCATGCCCGACCGACGTGTTTATAAACAGGTTTGCGTGTATTTTTTTATCCAATAAAGTTGCTTTTTTCATCATATAATTGCTCATTTAAACGCGCTAAATTGCAGCTAAACCAAACTGTTTTATTTGATCTAACAATGTCCGATTACCCGGTAATTTATTAACTAATAAGGCCGTATCTTTGGCATTTTTAATGACTAAACTGTGCGCTTTTTTATGGTAGTGTGGATTATTACCATAATGTGTAATCGCGGTTTTAAAGCCCATGCCATACAAAACATATTGGTAGCTTGCGGCGGGAAAAACCTCAACGGAATAGTCAAAATGGCTGTCATTAGGGACATGTGTTTGCCAAATTGCGAGGCTATCTTGCAAACTTTGAGGAATACTTTGAACAGCGCAATGTTGCAGCCAAAACTCGCTGTCGGTGCGTTTACTGAGCATATAATGCAATTTTAAAAAGTCGATAATTCGCTGCCAACGGTAGCTAAAGGTACGATTAAATCGCGCCGCTGTGATATCCATAACTTGTCGGTTTGCTGGTAATTGCTCGGCAATGAAGTTAGCTGATATTTCGACCAACAGTAATGCAGATGCTTCCAATGGCTCTAAAAACCCCGCCGATAACCCAACTGCAACACAGTTTTTATGCCAAAATTTTTCTCTATGGCCTGGCTCAAAAGTAACTTTTTTAACTGCGAGAGAGGCTCTATCTTGCTGGGCTATATTTAAATAGTCACACAACTGGTTTTTTGCCTCTTGCTCACTGATATGACGGCTGGAATACACATGCCCTACTCCACGGCGCGTTTGTAGGCCAATGTCCCAAATCCAACCAGCGCTTTGTGCAGTAGAAATAGTATGAGAGCTGATGGGTTGATTTTCATCATAAGGAACATGCACAGCCAGTGCGCTGTCAGCAAACAATACATCTTTACATGATTTAAACCCGACTTTGAGATTATCACCCAGTAGTAATGATTTAAAACCGCTGCAATCAATAAATAGATCACCAGCCAACGTCGTGTTGTTGTCCAAACTCAATGAAGCTATATCACCATTTTTATGATTATTTACCGCTTCAATCGTACTGACTACATGCGTTACATTAAGTTTATTAACACAGTGGTTTTTTAAGAAAGTAGCAAATCGCCCTGCATCTAAATGATAGGCGTAATTGGCAACAGCACTGTATTGTGCGGTTGTAATTAATTTGGGTGCGAGATTATGTTCGCATAATGCCTGTTGGGGGCATACGTAATTGGCAAAGCTGGGTTGTAGTTGCCCATTTGGTTGCGTGTGTAAGTTAAGCCACGCAGAGGATAAATCTGTGTCATTAAAGCATTGCGGCATCATCAGTGGATGGTAATAAAAGTCGTCTTCTTTACCTGTATGCCACTTTGCAAATTTTGCGCCTTGCTTAAACGACACATTACATTGGTTAATAAAATCGGCTTCATCAACGCCCATATTTTGTAATGTACGTCGCATGGTAGGCCAAGTCCCTTCTCCTACTCCCACAGTTGGGATATCTGATGATTCTACTAAGGTAATTTTATAATTAAGACTATGGTGTTTTTGTAAGTAAGCGGCGATGATCCCAGCACTTAACCAGCCTGCTGTTCCACCGCCAACAACCACAATTGATTGTAAGTGATTATTCATAGCAACCTCTTTATTGCTATAGAGCAAATCTAAAAAGAGCAAGGCCTGTAGGTGCCTTGCTCATAATTAACGATCAGTTACCACTTAGCAGTAAAACCTATGCTATAACGTGGGCCGTATTGCTCAGCAGAGACGAGTTGCTCGCTAAAGCGACCATGACGACGAACAGTTTCATTAGTTAGATTCAACGCATCAAAATTAATTGAATATGCCTCATTAATTGTATAATTGAAGTTAAAATCTAACTGACCGTATGCCTCTGTAAATGTTGGCTCTGTTCCTAGTGATAGTAAAAACTCGTCACGCCAGTTATAAGCAAGGCGCACTTGATAATCGTCGTTTTCGTAAAAGCCTACTAAGTTACCTGAGTCACTTAATCCAGCTAAAGCAATGGTTTGATCAAAGTTATACGGTTCAAACTCTTCATCACTATTAACTAAGGTATAGTTAGCAACCACACCGAAGCCAGTATCTTCAATCATGTATTGACCGTTTAACTCCCAACCATCAACTTCACGGTTTTGTAAGTTATCAGGTGTTGAAATATCAAAGGTTACAATTGGATCTGACGGCTGACTCATACAAGCAGGGTTAGGAGTATCAGAACTATCTGGACAACCAGGGCGTGGGTTTACACTTGGATCGCGCAGTGGCTCACCGTTTATATCATCTAATGTACCTTGTACTACACCTGCACCAATAAAGTTTTCAACAAACTTTTTAAAGTAGCCTACCGATGCATAACTGCCATCGTTACCATACCATTCAAAGGAGAAGTCAAAGTTATCGGAAGTTATTGGTAATAAATTTGGGTTACCTTGTGAGGCATTGTATGGACCATCAGGGCGTGCATTTATCGTTGTAGACGGGAACATAGCACCAATGCCTGCACGGGCAAGCGTTCGGCTATATGAAAAACGTGCTTTGTAACCATTATCTAAATCAGCGCTTAAATCAAGATTAGGTAAAATACGTGTATATTCACCTTCCAGCTCTTGTGGTGTTGCTTCAGCTGCATATACAGGACGAAGTTCTTCAGCATGGCGATAATTCAGCGCGATAATTGCCGGTTTTACAGAATAACCAGTTACATCTGTGCTCTCATAACGAACACCCACATTCATATCGATAGGAATATTATTAAATTCGGTGTTTACATCTAACGAAACATAAAATGCAAGAGTTTGCTCTTGAACACCATTGGTTGAAATATCAGGCTCTCTAAATAACCCTTCACCTCTAACTATATCAACAAAGTCTTGAGCGCTGTACCTTGGCATATATGGGAACAATTGGTCCGAGCCTGAAAACTCGTCAGCAAAGCCTGTCGCATCATCAAATGTCATGCCTAAATTATCTAATGGAATATCAACAAATGAAAATTGCTCAGACAAATAGGTATCAATCTGATAATCGGTATACATTGCGCCAAAATGAATTGCCGATATAGCCCCACTTTCTAAGTTTTCCCACATACCACTGGCATGATATTGCTTGATGTTATTTTCCATCTCATAACCACGGCGCTGGTATAAATCAGATACAATATTTTCTTGCGCGTATGCACCGCCGGGTAAAGTCGAATCATCAATGGTGATACTAGGTACTTCGGTAGAGAAATTAGCCCCTATCATGGCAACTGAGCCAGGAATGTTTTTCAGGTTGGCGATGGTTTCAGCCGTGTTACCATCAGGATTAGAATGTGATGTTGAATCGTGCGCGTCAAAACTTAATTTTAGTGAATCTGTTGCTTGCCAAGCTAAATTTAAACCTAAAGAATCGTTTTCTTTTTTCTCGTATAATTCCCATGCCCAAAAATTCAATTCATCGTTTGGATTGGTAATATCGACCACAGTACCATTTTGATCTGCCGTACCACCTGGATTATCAAACCAAAAAGACATTTTATTCGTTTCACTGATCTCTTCAAAGCGCGATAGAGTGTAATCAAGTGTGGCAACAATGTTATCTGTAGGTGCAAACTGTAACACTAATTGCGCATTATCACGGGTACGTTCAGTTTCAAAACGCTCCATTTCTGGTGTCCACGGCACCCAGTAAGTACCCGTAGGGTTGACTGAAGTATCAATAGCACTGCTATCAACGCCATCAGGGTTAGCGCGATTTTTCACCCAACCTTGTGATGTACCCACACGTTCACGACCACTTTCACGCTCAGAATGTGAAACAGACAACAGCACACCAAACATATCATCTGCAAACGTTTGGCTGATCATACCTGAGACTTCGGGTGTTATACTTGATTTTTCAGAGCTGGTATCATTAATTGCTTTTACATTTGCAAACGCTTTAAAGCCATCATAATCAAACGGTTTGGCAGTGTTGATATCAATCGTGGCACCAATGCCACCAGATGCGACATTCGCTTTACCTGTTTTATAAACTGATACGCCTGAGACACTCTCTGCAGCAATCTCTCTAAAGTTAAAGCTACGTGAGACACCCTTTTCTTGAATGACTGAAGAGTTTGGCATCTGACGACCATTTAGCGTCACTAAGTTAAAGCTCGGACCAAAGCCACGCACTGTCACTTGGTTACCTTCATTGTTGGCTCTATCAATTGATACGCCACTGATACGCTGTAATGACTCGGCTAAATTTGTATCTGGTAATTTACCTATGTCTTCTGCTGAAATAGCATCAACTACCCCTGATGAATCCTGCTTGATGGATGCTGATTTACTCAATGCACTACGGATCCCCGTAACCTGAATAACTTCTACATCATTATTTATATCAGTTGTATTTTCTTGCTCTGCATAAGCCAGTGGTGTTGACACCAGCATAGCGATACAAATTGCGTTTAACTTAAATTTTGTATTTATCATTTTTACACCTAAATATTGTGTTTAGCCGACGTTGCCAGTAATGATTTGATTTTGGTTAGCCTGAATTGTCATCAAAATATTGTTAACAATTAACTTTACAATAATAGAACACAGCTTGTTAAGTCAAATTAAATCGAACAAAAATTTTACAACTACGCTGACAACTTAAACTAACAGTACTGTATAGGTGATTTAAAAATGGGGAGTGAGTATTGGTAACTAACTAAATTAGCATGGTTTTTAATGGTGTTTCGAATGCAGGGGAATCAAGCGCAAACAATTTACTCGGTAAATTACCTCACCAGTTTAATTGTTTAGTAAAGCAGTGATCTTGCTTGCAGTACTTTTAAGCTCTACGACCATTGCTTGGGCATTCACTGCTGATGTTAATTCTGCATCAAAAGATGAAATAGTCAGTGCAGCTATCAGTTTTGCTTGCGGTTTACCTATCAGCACAGAAAAATCATCGACACCGGTGATCAAAGGGTTACTCTGTACAAAGTGGCCTTGTGTACAAATAACATCGAGTTCATATTGCAACTGGCTTAGCGCTTTAGATTTTAACGTACTATAACTTGCATCATGTTCAATCAACATGCCACGAACTTGCTCGTTACTATTTGCTAATAATAATTGACCCGCCGTTGATTTACTTAGCTTAAATAATGATCCTTCAGCAATACTTAAGTGCATTGCACTGTGACTGCGAGCTTGTACCACCGTCATAGCTTGGCTTTGATACAGCATAGTTAAATAGCATGACTGTCCCAAACTCACCGCTAAATCTTCCATATAAGGAATGGCGCATTGACGCACTTGATCAATCGGCGAAATAGACCGAGATAAATTATAAAGCTTTAAAGATAAGCTATAACGCCCCGAAAATTCATCCCGTATTAAATAGCCCCGAGACTCTAAACCAATCAGCACTCGGTAAATTTCATTTGCACTACGACCAAGCCCAGCCGCTATTTCACTTTGAGAACAAGCACTGCCTTTAAGAACTAAAAACTCAAGTATATCGAGCCCCTTATCTAACGCAGGTACCGCGTATTTACTTTTTACTTTTGTGTTCATTATCCACCCAACCGTGCAAAAACAAGGCAATTCGCCATATTCATATATGAATAAAAAAATAATTTTTCTAGCTCATAATATTTGAATTTATGTAGAAACAATTAGTTAATCATCATCACTATTATTTATATATGAATATCATATTTTTATATAAATTCAAGCTTGACCACTTCATAAATCCAACTCATTATTGTCAACAATTTACAACAAGTAGTCATTTACAGGACACCCACTTATGAACAACAGACAACTCACACCACAACAAATTGCTGACTTTCATCGAGACGGCTACGTTATTGCAAAAGGCTATTACGACGAACATGAAATTGCCCGCTTACAGCACACCGCCTTTAATGATGATTCGCTATACGAGCGAGCATGGCATAAAAAAGATGCCGATGGTGCAGTAAGTAAAGTGTGTTTGTGGCAAAAAACCGGTGATGATTTTTACAGTATGTTTTCTCGTGGTCGTCGTTTAGTTGATGTATGTGAAAAGCTTATTGGTGAAGAGGTGTACCATACAAGTACTAAAATAATGATGAAAGAACCGTTTGTTGGCGGCGCTTGGGAGTGGCATCAAGACTTTGGTTACTGGCATCGCGATAACTACATGCTTTACCCGAAAGCCATTAGCTGTATGGTCGCCATTAATAAAGCGACTATCGAAAATGGATGCTTACAAGTTTTAAAAGGCTCACATCATTTAGGCCGACTTGATCATAGTAAAACGGGGGATCAAAAAGGTGCCTGTTTAGAGTTTGTTGAAGAAGCCATGAAATACCATGAGCTGGTCAATGTAGAGCTTGAACCTGGTGATGTTCTGTTTTTCCACTGTAATTTATTACATAAATCAAACCAAAACCGTGCTGCAGAGCCGCGTTGGTCAATGATCTGCGCATTTAACGCAATCACTAATCAATCGTTTAAAGAAAACGAAGCTGTTTATTATCCATTAGAACCGGTTAATGACGATGCCATTTTGAATTGGAAACCCGCTTAACTGTTCATCCGTAATTCTAGCCAAACCAACTCATAGACTGTTAGCCCTTTTCTTGAGTTGGTTTTTTAATTTGGAAAAACCAATGCTTTGTAGCCTAACTGAAAAACAAAAACAGCAAATTGCGCACCCATTCCCTAAAAACGGCCAAGATCCCCATGGTAAAATAATTGGTCACGGCAAATTCAAATATAAAGTAGATGCGCATTGGGGCAAACTCGATCCTAAGCAGTACCCAATCGAAAACTGCCATGCCATGGTAATGGATTCACAAGGGCGTATTTTTATGATCACCGATAATACCCAAAATAATATTTTGGTGTATTCACAACAAGGTGAACTACTCGATGCTTTTGGCACACTCTTTCCTGGCGGCCATGCTTTAAAAATTGTCAAAGAAGGTGAGCAAGAATTCTTATATGTTGTAGACAGTGGCTGGATTGTTAATCGTCATTGGGATGGTCACAGCAAAGAGCAATGGCATAGCCCGACTAATAATGTCATTCCACAAGCCGGATTTATTACGAAAATGACTTTAGATGGCAAGCTGATTTACACCATTGGCCACCCGCAAACATACGGTGCTTATACGCCAGAGCAGCCCTTTCGCCCTACTGATATAGCCATAGCCCCAAATGGTGATTTATACGTTACTGATGGTTACGGTAGTGATTTTTTACTGCACTTTGATAAACACGGCCGGTATATCAAGCACTGGGGTGGGCATGATAACAGCGATGCTAACTACAACTTACATAATACCCATGGCATCGAGGTTGATTTACGTGATGCCACCAACCCGACTTTAATTGTCAGTTCACGTTTTGAACAGTGCTTAAAAGTGTTTTCTTTACAAGGTGAATACCTTTCAAAAATAAGCGCGAACGGCGCGTATATTGGTGGGCCAGTTTTTAAAGGTAAACTATTTTACGCTCCGGTGTGTTGGTCGCATATTGACGAGCGTAATGCCGATGACTCTGGTTTTATCAGTATTTTTGATCAATCAAATAAAATAGTGGCTAACTTGGGTGCGTCACAACCTGTATATATACAAGGTGAATTACAGCCAATGCAAACAGATTGGCAAATATTTAACCATGTACACTGTATTTGTGTTGATCAAGATGACAATATTTATGTTGGCCAATGGAACTCGTCAAATAGTTATCCTATGAAATTAATAAAACAGAATTAATGCAATAAAAGTGAATACGATCATTGTTTATTGTTAACAATGATCGTATGTTATTCATTCTAGTTTACAACAGGATCAAAACTATTATGACAACAACTCACACTTCACTGACTGTTAACTTAATTGCGCTCAGTTTAGCCTGTATTTTTGCCAATGGGTGTAGCGATACAAATAAAACACCTGTGCAAGAGCGCGCAGCTAACACCCCAGTGGATCCTTTCTATCAAGCTGAAACATTAACTAAACTGGTTGATTTTTCAAAGCAACAACAGCAAAGCTGGTTTTTCGATAAGCACACATCGCACCAATTCATTGAGTCTGCAAATAGTGATAAGTTAGCGTTAAGTTTTTCTGCAAAGGGAAATATTTCTGAACTAAAAATAGCCCCACCCAGTCCTTGGGATTTATCATCGTATAATAACTATAACGTGGCTTTTGACGTTGAAAATACCAGCGCCAGCTCAGTACACGTTTACCTCTCAATAGAAAACCCAGAAGGGCAACTACAAAGCCGCTCGGTTAGTTTACCGGCGAATTACTCAGGTACTGTGTATTTTCCTTTAGATGGTAAAGAAGCCCAAACCAATACTGGCATGTGGGGAGATGCACCACCTTGGCAAACAAATGATCGCTTAATGGTGTGGCGCTCTTGGCGTGATGATGGCGGCGACTTTACAAAAATTAGTGCAATGAACCTCTTCACTATCGGTGTGTTAGAAGATAAGTCAATATTAATTGGTGATATCAAACTGAGAAAAAACCCACCATCCGATCCCAATTGGATGGTCAATATAATTGATAAATATGGTCAATACACAAAACAAACCAATGCGTTAACTATTACCTCAGATGAGCAGCTTAAACGTTTGGCTGATATTGAATTAGCTGAACTTGCAAAATCCAAAGGCATGAGCGACCGCTCTCGATTTGGTGGTTATGCCAAAGGCCCTAAATTAGAGGCCACAGGCTATTTCAGAACTGAAAAAGTAGACGGTAAATGGTGGATGGTTGACCCTGAAGGCTACTTATTTTTCTCCCATGGTCCGGCCAATGTGCGCATGGCTAATCTTACCACCATTACCGGCGTAGACTTCAAAGATGATTCGGTCCGCAATCGCAGTAGCGATGAGATCACCCCTGAAGATTCGATGGGGATCATTAAAGTCTCAGATGACGCTCGCCAAAGCCGCTTTATTACCTCTGAGCTTCGTCATAATATGTTTCAATGGCTGCCCGATTACAATGAGCCACTTAGCGAGCACTACAGTTACCGACGCTCAACACATAAAGGGCCTGTTGCACATGGCGAAACATATAGTTTTTACCGTGCAAACTTACAACGTCGCTATGGCGAAACATCACCTAAATCATATTTAGCTAAATGGCATGAGGTAACACTTGATCGCATGAAGGATTGGGGTTTTACATCATTTGGCAACTGGGTCGATCCGGCATTTTACGATAAAGAATCAGTGCCCTATTTTGCCAATGGTTGGATTATCGGCGACTTTAAAACACTCTCTGGACATACTAATCACTGGGGACTGATGCCCGATTTTTATGATCCTGAGTTTAAAAAACGCGCAGAAATTACCATTGATGCCATAGCTAAAAGCATTAAATCATCACCTTGGTGTATAGGTATATTTATCGATAACGAAAAAAGTTGGGGCGAACGTGAAGGCAGCGTAGAAAAACGCTACGGCATCATACTCGATGCCCTATCAAAAGATGCACAGCAAAGCCCAGCTAAACACGCATTTGCAACACACCTTAAACAAAAGTACACCTCAATAAATGCACTAAATAAAGCATGGCAAAGCGATATTTCAAGTTGGGATGAACTTAATAATGGCGTTACGTTTACTACCTACACTGACGCACAAATAGCCGACATATCGAAAATGTTAGAAATGCTAGGCGAACAATACTTTAAAGTAGTCAATGGTACATTAGCTAAAAAGCTTCCTAATCATTTATACATGGGTGCTCGCATGGCTAACTGGGGCATGCCAGATGAAATTATTAAAGCGTCGGTAAAATACTCGGATGTATTGAGCTTTAATATTTACGAGGAAGGTATGCAAGATCATTACTGGCAATTTTTAGAAGACGTTGATCTACCGGTTGTAATTGGCGAATTCCATATTGGTACAGCTACCGACTCAGGCTTGTTTAACCCAGGTATTGTTCACGCTGCAAATCAAACAGACCGTGCTGCTATGTATAAAAATTACATGCAAAGCGTACTCGAAAAACCGTACATGGTTGGCGCTCATTGGTTCCAATATGTTGATGAACCCGTATCTGGGCGGGCATTTGATGGTGAAAACGCCAATATAGGCTTTGTTACCACCACTGACATCCCCTACCCTGAAATGATCGAAGCAGTAAAAGACGTTACCTCCACCATGTACGAAAAGCGCTATGGTAAGTAGCTTTCCTCAATGAAGCTGAACCACATGACCGGCGTGTATTCACTAGCCGGTCATACCTACACAATTAAGTGCTTCATCAGATACTCTTTCATGCGAACATTAAGCTGCCACTGCTGTGTTAATGGTATCGTCGAATTAAGTTTATTAGGCATATAAGGCCAAGGTCCAAATTCCGGGCAAATATAAAATATTTTCTGCCCGCGTGCTTGTGCTAAATCAATAATCTGTTGCCACCACTTTACGTACAAGCTTAATGTTTCCTGCCATTGGGGGCTAAATGGGTCATTCACTTGTGCTGATTGAGTATGACCTACTCGAGCGTGAATATAATAACTGTGCTGTTGCGCGCGTTTTAGTGACCCTTGTTGTTCCTCTAGGTAACTTTCACTGACATTAGTCCAATGCGAAAAGTCAGCATTTAATTTTAGAGCTGGAAATTTTTGAAGATACGGCTCTGTAGCAAAGGCTGCAAAATTAAACCGTCCTCGGTGAGTCTCATGAGTAATTGTGATACCCAAAGTACGCTCTAACGCTAAAGCATCGTTGAGTAACAGGCTATTTTGTGCAACGCTATAAAAGTCTTTTCCGGTATGTGAGTTTATAAACACAGGGTTGAGTGTTGCTAAAAAACGTAATCGTGCATTAAATTTAGCACGATATTGTGCAAACGATTCAACCTTAGGTGCAAGCCATTGTTGCGCTACCACACTAAAATTATCTTCATTGGCGGCGGCACGTTGAATGCCACTGATAAACTTTTCATCTGCTGGAAAGTTAATTTCTGCTCCAGCAAATCCAGCATCAAGTACCTTTGCTACAAATTCATCGGCTGCTGTCCCTTCACAGCCCCAGTAAGGGCATAAAAACTTTAATTTCATAATAGTGCCTTTTATCTAAATTCAGCATGCACAGCTGTTACACAATCATTGCAGCAATAAATAATGCACGCTAAACTCAATTATAATTTGTTAACAATAAACTATATGCCAAAGCCAACAATCTATTGTGAACCGTTTTCTATTAAAGACGGCTACGAGTTTGAAATTCATCACGTTAGTTATCTTCAGCACGATGCTTACTCGTGTTTTATGCACTTTCATCAAGTGCATGAATTTATATTTTTTGAACGCATCGATGGCACTTATTTTTACCATCAAGGTGAATCAACATTAGCTGATTATGAAGCCGTGTTTACTCCCGCTATGGAAACCCATGACTTTGAGCTCAAACCTCGCTCTAAATCTTGGTACATAGTGCAATTTATGCCTGAACGCCTAAACGATCCGGCTTTAAGTGAATTTACTGAGCTGCTTAAAACCGGTTTACATTTAAGCTTTAGTATTGAAATACAAAAAAGAATTCATAAATTACTCGCGTGGATGCTGAGTGAGTTTAACGAAAACCCTAAAAGTAAAACCTGTACTCAACTGTTTAATAGCTTAATTACTATGGTGTGCGAATACGGTAAAAGCAGCTTATCAGCGCAGCAAAAACCATTAAGCAGCTCAGCCAGCTTTAAAAAGCTGACACCAATAATTAATGAACTTAAAACAAACCACGGCTTAACCCTGTCACTTGAGCAAGCCGCGAAACTTTGCCATTTATCGCCGTCGTATTTTTCGCGGGTATTTAAAAAGCACTTTAGAGTGCCTTATTCTGATCACCTTATGCAGCACAAGCTATACAGCGCTGCACGCCTGCTAGGACAAACAGATGTATCGGTGACCGAAATAGCGTACGATTTAAACTTTTCCAGCCCGTCGTATTTTATTAAGCAATTTAAGCATCACTTCAAAGTGACCCCCTACCAATATCGGCAACAATATCGCCAGCAATTACAGCCCTAAAGCCAGCTACTCACTTAGTAATGATGTTTTTGTAAGTGCCGTTGTGGTGTCTTTTAATACCTGTTTATTAACCTGTAAATTTTGTTTAATTGCTTGCATACCCAGTACATAGGCTTTGCTATTGTTAACCGCTTCAACACATAACAATTGCTCAGCATTGAAGTACCACACCGAAAATTGTGTCGGTGAATCTTCACGAACAATTAATTCGTCATATCCGTGTGACAAACCAACAATTTGCAATTTGTACTCGTATTGATCTGACCAAAACCAAGGCACCGCGGGAGCTAACGGTGCTTTATTCGTTAGACATTGCGCCACAGATTTAGCTTGATCAACGGCATTTTGTACTGACTCTAAACGGATCCAACGTTGATAAATTTTGCTAAAGTACGTTGTACAATCACCAATTGCGAAAATATCAGGGTGAGACGTTTGGCAAACATCATTCACTTTAATGCCTTGCTCAATCGTCAAGAGCGCATCACTGGCCAATTGCGTATTTAACCTAACGCCGACCCCGACTAAAATAAAATCTGCGGGATAATGGGTACCATCGCTACACACAACCAAGTGTTTATTACCTTGGTGCTGTATTTCGACAACGTCTTTCCCTGTATGTAGAGCTACGCCTTTATCTAGGTGCAGCTGGGTTAAAAAGTCAGACATCACACTTGATGTAACACGTGATAATATTTTATCTTGTTTTTCAATCACGGTTACATCAGCGCCTAATGCAACAAACGATGACGCTGATTCAAGCCCAATATAACCGCCACCAATAATGACAACCTGTTTGTTTGTACTGTTATTTAAAGCAGCTTTAATCGCTTTGGCATCCGCAAACGTTCGCATTGCAAAATACTGGGGGTTACCCGCCTCATCAAGGGTATCGCTCAATCCAGGTATGGGCGGAATAAAAGCAGAGCACCCCGTTGCTAGCACCAATTTATCAAACGTAAGACGACTACCATCATCTAAGGTAATTACGTTTGCTTGCTTATCAATGGCTGTCACCGTTTGCCCTAGTCGCAGTACTAAATTGTTATCTGTGTAGGCTTTTTCAGCTTTAAGCGGTGTTGATAATGTGTCACTTGCTTGCAATGTTTTTTTAGACAATGGCGGCCTGTGATAAGGTAACTCAGGATCACTATCTATTAAGGTAATACTGCCAAGCCAGCCTTGCTGGCGTAAATTAAACGCAAGATTCACACCTGCGTGACTGGCACCTATTATCACTATATTTAAATCAAGTGAATGTGTTGGTGAGTGTATATTTTGCATCATAAATTACTCAACTATCTAGTTAGCAACAACAAAGGTCATGCCATCGAGATCTTCAGCAACTTCAATTTGACAACATAAACGGCTATATTCAGTCACGTTATCATCAAGTTCTAGCATGTCACTTTCGATTTCATCTGGTGCGCCTATTTTTTCAAAATCATCAGGCGCAACGTAAATATGACATGTTGCGCATGAGCATACGCCACCACAGTCACCATCAATACCTGCAACGCCATTAGCGGCAGCTAACTCCATTAATGAGCCGCTGCTTCCTTCAACCTCAACAGCGCCATTGGTTTTTGTCATAAAAATTACTTTAGCCATCGTTCTACCCTCTTATTTTTTGCACTTGCTACAGTGTTCGTTACTTTGCTTTTATACTGACTTGTAGGCGGTTAAAGCCTACCTTGCGTGAAAACTCACCGAGCTTTTCAATGTTTTCATCGGCTTTGATTATGTCTATGCTGGCTACTTTACTTGCCAGTGATAACACTAATTGACGTAATAATTGTCGTGCATGAGTGGCCCCTAAACAGTTGTGATGACTAAAGCCAAAACTCACATGAGGGTTTACTTTTCGATCAAAATCAACGTTATTAGGGTTTTTAAACACGCTTTCATCGCGATTTGCCGATGCCCAACATAGTGATATACGGCTATCCGCTTTTATTGCATGCTCACAGACTTGGGTATCTTCGGTTGCAACACGCCCCATCTGTGTCAATGGTGAGAAGTAACGAATAAGCTCTTCAACAGCACGATTGATGATTTCAGGCTCATCATGAATACGCTGTAAGTCACTGATATTTTCACTAAAGTAAGCAATTGAATTAGTGATGGCATTAATTACCGTATCGCGGCCACCAGCAAAGGTTAGGATCATGACGCCTTTAACTTGCTCTTTCGTCATGTTTTGACCATTCACTTGCGCGGCAAGTAATACTGAGTACAAGTCATCACTAGGGTTAGCAATGGCTTTATCTATTTCATGATCAATATAGTCATAGAGAATATTAGCTTTATCGCCATCTAGATCACTGTCTTCACTGCGAAATACATGAGTGCCCCAATCAATCCAGGTTTGCGCTTTATCCATCGTGGTATTTAATAACAACGTCAGCGCTTTCGATTGCAGGGGCAATGCAAACTCACTCACAATATCCAGTGATTGCGCACGCAATGCATAGTCAATAGTGTCATCAATGATTTGCTGTAAACTAGCTTGATACGCATCGTCTAACGGGCGTTTAAACCATGGGTTTAATAACTCACGAAAGCCACCATGCTCTGGCGGGTCGACTTCAAAAGGAATTTGCCGTGTTTCACGAATTGCCACTTCAGATGGAATAACAATCCGCCCAGGTTTAGCACCTGACTGAAACACCGTACAATTATGCGCGGCTTTTCGTACATCTTTTAAACCTAAGAGCATATTTACGGGATCATTCTGATCGTCCATTTGCCCAATGCCCGATGCATTACGTTGCTCTTTGAATGCATCAGGAAAATCACTCACACCTGTAACTTTTGCTGTCATGCTGAAATACCTTACGACCAAAAATGTAAATTTAATGCACTATACTAGTCCGATATTTTTGGCTTAAATACGCAAAATAGATTAAAAAATGGTAGTTTCATGTCCTTTTTTGCATGACGTTAATTAACTCACAGGCACAAAAAAGCCGATGCGTTTGCATCGGCTTTAGGTGGGCAAATGTGAGAGAATCCACCCCGCCTAATTACTGCTCATTTAAATAAACGGTTTTCTTCTCAAGATATTGTTCTAAACCGTATTGGCCATCTTCACCGCCCATACCGCTTAGCTTCCAGCCATTGTGGAAACCTTGATGTTGTTCACCTAAACCACGGTTAACATACACTTCACCCACTTCCATTTCTGCAATTGAGCGATGAATGTATTCCATAGATTTAGTGTATAAGTACGCTGAGAGTCCATATTCACTGTCGTTGGTATAAGCAATGGCTTCATCAATGCTGTTGATTTTGATGATTGGTAATACCGGCCCAAAAGTTTCTTCGTGCACTAAAATGTTGTCTTGCTCAACATCAACCAGTACCGTTGGCTCATACCAATTGCCGCCTTCAAACCCTGCTACTGTGGCAACTTTACCACCAGTTACAAGCTTAGCGCCTTGTGCAATGCCTTTTTCAACAATTGAGTGAATATTATTAATTTCACTTTGATTGACCTTAGGCCCCATATCTGAACTTGGGTCCATTGGATCACCTACTTTAAGGGCTTGCACTTTTGGAATGAATTTTTCTATAAAGCTATCGTAGACATCGCTGTGCACATATAAGCGCTCGGCACAGGTACATACTTGACCACAGTTAGCAAAACGCGCTATCACAGCGTCAGCAACGGCTTTATCAAGATCAGCATCTTCCATCACAATAAACGGTGCTTTACCGCCAAGTTCAAGCATCACTGGGGTTAAGTTTTTACCGCTTGCTTGATGAATAATTTGCCCTGCACGGGTACTACCGGTCATGGTGATTAGCTTTGTCAGCGGGCTCTCACATAAGTGTTGGCCAACGACTGAGCCTGTCCCATTAACAATGTTGATCACACCTGGCGGAATACCTGCTTGATTAGCAATTTCGCCCAATTCCATCGTAGCTAATGGTGTTTCTTGAGTTGGCTTAATGACTATTGAGTTACCGGTAATAAGCGCAGGACCAATTTTACGCCCCGCTAATGCCAACGGAAAGTTCCATGCTGTGATTGCTACAACCACACCACGGGGCACTTTATGAATGTAGATTTTTTCGTTTTCGTGATCAGAAGGAATGATATCCCCTTTGATCGTCAACGCATTATCACAGGCATATTCAATAAATGTGGCTGTAACATTGGCTTCCATACGCGCAACATCAATTAACTTGCCTTGCTCTTGGACTAATAGCTCAGCAAGGCGCTCGTTATTATCACGAATACCTTGGGCAAAACGGCGTAAAATTGTAGCGCGTTCACGCGGTGTTTTTTGTGCCCACTGAGTTTGTGCTACCGTGGCCGTTTCAAGCGCAAGTTGTGCGTCTTCAACACTGCCTTTAGGAATGACACCCACTTGCTCGCCGGTACTGGGTGAGAGCACGCTGATGGTGTCGCTATTTGATGAGCTAATATACTCACCATTTATAAAGTTTACGTTGTTTTTTATTGTCATGGTTTTATCGTCCCATCCAGCCGCCATCAACTAATAGAACACTACCGTTCATGTAGTTTGAGGCATCTGATGCTAAAAATACGGTTGGCCCTTTAAAGTCATCAGGTGTTCCCCAACGACCTTGTGGTATACGATCTAGAATCGATTTTGCACGCTCAGGGTCATTTCTTAATGCTTCGGTATTATCAGTGGCAATATACCCTGGTGCAATGGCATTCACATTAACACCTTTACTGGCCCACTCGTTAGCAAGTGCTTTGGTTAATTGACCAATCGCCCCTTTACTTGCTGCATAACCAGGTACGGTGATCCCGCCCTGAAAGGTTAATAATGACGCAGTAAAGATAATTTTACCTTGCCCACGAGCCACCATTTCTTTACCTAATTCACGGCTTAGAATAAATTGTGAATTTAAGTTAATCTCAATGATTTTGTCCCAATACTCATCACTGTGCTCTATCGCCGGATCACGTAAAATTGAGCCTGCGTTATTGACTAGAATATCAATTTTAGGGTGATCTTTTTTCACATCATTTATAAAAGCATATAAGCTCTCACGATTAGAAAAATCACATTGGTAAGCATAAAACATTTGTCCACGAGCAAGCACTTGCGTTTCAACATCTGATCCTGATTTTGCTAAACTCGCTGATACGCCAATTACATCAGCGCCGGCTTCAGCCAATGCCAGTGCCATTGCTTTACCAATACCACGGCTACAACCTGTGACTAATGCTGTTTTACCTTTAAGACTAAATTTATCTAACATGTTATTTTCCATTACTTAATTTGGCAAGAAACAAGGGCTTTCATACCCGTAGGGTTATTGTCCATGCTAGCAAACGCTGAGCTAATATCAGCAAGTTCACTGACCGAAGTAATAAATGGTTCTAAATCAATTTTGCCGCTAGCAACTAAATCAATCGCCATTTCAAAATCCGCATCTTCATAAACACGTGCGCCAACAAGTTCTAGTTCACGCCAAAAGAATTGGAACAAATCAACTGGCGGCTTTTGAGAATGGATAGCAACCATACAAATGCGGCCACGTACTGCTGCAATTTGGGTCATAGCTTCAACGGCAGGTTGCACACCCGATACTTCAAAAACAACATCAGCGCCTTTGCCATCACTCCATTTAGACACATACTCTTGCAAGTCTTGCTCTAGTGGGTTGATGGTTTCAATATCAAAACGCGCAGAAAACTTACGACGCTCGTTATTTACTTCAGAGATCAACACGTCAGCACCGACGCTTTTAGCAACCAAGGCCACGAGTTGACCAATTGGACCGCCACCGATCACTACTGCTTTTTCACCGGCTTTTAAGCGTGAACGCGAAATATCATGACAGGCAACAGATAAAGGCTCAATTAATGCGCCTTGCTCAAGTGTTACGTTGTCAGGTAGTTTATGAATAGTACGCGCTTTTACTGTCCATGAATTTTGAAACGCGCCAACTGAATCAATGCCCATAAATTTCAGGTTATGACATACATGGCTATGACCGGCATTACATGCAGGACAATCACCACAGTAATCAAGTGGGCGTACAACGACACGATCACCCACTTTTAAGTTAGTCACATTGCTACCAAGCTCTGCAACCACACCTGAAATTTCATGACCTATGGTATGCGGAGGGTTAACGCGCTGATCCATTACGCCATGATAAATATGCATGTCGGTACCACAAATACCAACAAAACCAACATCTAAACGTACTTCATCTGCTTGTGGCTTTACTTGTTTTCCTTCGACGATGCGAAATGATTTATTGCCAATATATTCTGCTGCTTGCATGGTAAATACCTTATGATTGCTTAACTAAATGAGGCTTAACTAATTGCGCGTCAAACTCGACACCGGTACCAATTAAATCTGGTGCACAGGCTTCGCCGTTATCAAGTTGTAATGGTCGCGTGGTGTATTCATCTATCGGGAATGAGTGTACTTCTAAGAATCCCGCATGAGGTTGTGAAGCCAATAGCGATACATGTAATTCATGCATACCGTGGCTACAAATCGGCAAGTTGTGGGTATACGCTAAACTAGCAACATGTAACCACCCTGTTATACCGCCGATATTTGAGGCATCAGGTTGTAAAAAGCCAAGTTTTGCTTGATCAATCGCATAACCAAATTCATATAACGTATGTAGGTTTTCACCCATAGCTAAAGGAATTGAGGTCGCTTGCGCAATCCGTGCAAACCCTTTGTAATCATCTGGAATTGTTGGCTCTTCAAACCAGGTTATATCAAACTGCTCAATGGCTTTTGCAAAACGGATTGCATGTTCTACATTCATCGAGTAATTAGCATCAACCATTAACGTTTTATCTGCACCAATTAGCTCACGAACGGCGGCCACTCGTGCCACATCTTCTTTATAATCTTGTTTGCCTACTTTAATTTTTACCGCATTAAAACCACGGTCTAAGTAACCTTGAATATTCTTAAGGAGCTTTTGCTGATCAAAGTTAAGATCAATACCACCGGCGTAACACGCTGTTTTATCTCTGTGTCCACCAGCAACTTGCCAAAGTGGTGCTGATAAGCGCTTACATTTGATATCCCACAAAGCAATATCTACTGCAGAGATTGCAAAGCTTAATAAACCACCGCGGCCTACGTAATGTAGGTCCCACTGTAGCTTATCCCAAATTGACATAATTGCTGATGAATCAGCCCCGATCAAACCAGGTTTAATTTCGTCATTTAATAACGAATAAATAGCGCGGCCACCTTTACCGCCGGTATAGGTGTAACCCATACCTTCGTAACCGTCTTTGGTCATTATACGCACTGCGATAACTTCAAAATGAGTATGATCACCGTGTTTAGCATCACTTAACACCTCAGCGAGAGGAATTTGGTAATACTCTACTTTTATATTTTTTATTGCTCGCAATGAATCTCTCATCTAGCCACCAGTTTAGTTTACAAGATACTGTCTATTGTTAACAATCTACAACAACATAAATTTATTGTAAAGGTAATATAGTTAATAAAATGAAAATAACTTAGCCGCAGACGTGCAGCTAAGAGTGGCCTAGCAAGTTAAGCTGCAACCGCTTAACTTGCTAGTGATCTAAACGATTATTGAAGACCAGTGTTTAAAGAAAATGACAATAAATGTGTATGAGCAGTTATATACACACGGTTTTGTTGGGCATTAAATGCTAAGTTTGCGCTGATGGTAGGCAATGATACTTTGGCTAATAGCTGAGCGTTTTCATCAAACAACCAAAGCCCTCCAGGCCCTGTTGCAAATATAATCCCACTGGGATGAATTTTTAATCCATCCGGTAGACCATGGCTGTTATCTGCCACTGCCGGCAATTGATAAAATAACGCTTTATTCTTAACAGTGCCATCTTGGTTTAATTGATATCGATACCAAGCGGGTTTATCAGGATTTGATGCCGCCACATACAGTGTTTTTTCATCCCCAGACAACGCAACTCCATTTGGGTAAATTAATTGCTTATCAAGCACATTAAGTTGGCCTTTTGCATTCAATGAATATACCCCTTGGAAACTTAGCTCTTTAGCGGGATCATCAAGCTGTTTAGCCAGTCCATAAGGGGGATCACTAAAAAATAGAGTACCTTGCTGATTAAAAATACCATCGTTTGGGCTGTTGAGCTGTTGCCCTTGATAACGACTCACTAATTCGCGATAGTTTGTTTTAGGATCATTAACCGACGATGCCATAGTGACAATTTTTCGTGAGCGTGATTGTAATAACACCAACTCATTGTGGTTATTCAGGACTAGGCCATTTGAGTAACCGCTATCGGCTAAATAAAGGTGCACACCTTGCTCAGGCTGATAGCGATAGACTCGGTGGCTGGGAATATCTGAAAACAACAAATACTCGCCGTCTTCAACCCATACGGGCCCTTCAAGCCACTCAAAGCCGGTAGCCAGTGTTTCGATTGGTGCATCTAAATTTAAAACCTGCAACGCCCTGTTATCGTAGATTTCATACGGGCCTTGTTTTATCACTGGCTCTGCATCTACAGCGGTGCTAATAAGCACAGCTGTAAGCACTACCCAAGCCTGAATATAACTAGTTAGCATTATTTGTATACCTGCGTTGATAAAGTTGCTGATTAACTTCTTTAGCAGCATCAACAAGGGGCATGTAAGGAATATCTGCCACATTAACAAAGCCAACGTTATAATTTTCGCCATCATAGGCACGCCCTGTTAATGGCGAATCTATATATTGAAACCAATGCGCCCCGACAAAATATGGATTATCGATCACGCTATACATATATTGTTGGTATTTAACACCGCGGTCGTGTTGCGACTCGGCGTGAATAAGCCCTGGGTTTAATAGCCCAGAATCTAACGCTCCATTATGAAATTCACCAATAATGCTTGGCTTATCAATGTCTGCTAAAAAGTGCCAAAAATCATCATTGAGCCCTTCTCGGTAGTAGTTATAGCTAACCACATCAGCATGAGCAGCTGCTGCGTTACGAATTTCTGGCGTCATGCCCCAGTCAGCAAAACGAGCTCCCATATAGAGATGGTTTGGTAAGTGTTTTGCTGTTGCTTGCTCTACCACGGCAAAATATTGGTTAGCATAATGAAATAGCATAGTGGAAAAATCAGCTTCGACTTGCTTGTTGATATTTTTGACTGTAATGCCACTAGAAAACTCATGCCACGATGCAATATTGCTGTTCCAGCTAGCATTCAAAGCAGCTATATCTTGGTACTTATCTTTCATCAGTTTTACGAATTCAGCTTTAGTAGGGCTTTGTGTTGCATCTACAGATAATGTGTTGATCACTAACCCATATTGCGAATTAACTGAGCCCATCATGCCCCAGCTTTTTTCATTATCAATAAAAACACCAACACACCATGGACTATTGTTCACTTGCGCTGCCACGGTTGCTAAGGTGATATCCGCGCGTTTAATAAAAACAGGATCAAATGGATCAGGTAGCGGACTCCAGTAATCATTACCACTACTTACTGTTTTAAAATCACCGATGATCCATGCATTGGCAAAGTAAGGGAGTCGGTTTTGCTGATAGTAATCATCATCAAGCCAATTACCAAAAGAGGTGAACCCCCACGACAACATACGATCAGTCGTGGTATCGCGCCATTTTTTCATTAATGTTTGCTCATCACGTGTTTGGTATTTGCGTTGTAAGTTTGCTCGATAAAAACTAAATGTTTCACCTTTTTTAACTGCGCCACTATGCACTTCACGGCGATAGCCATAATTGTCGGCAAGAGGATCATCACTGTCAGGCAACCAATTAAACATGTTAGCGCGCAGCTCTGAGCTGATATAACGTGATGGCCACGCAGCTTTTGGTGCCGTATTTAAGCCGATTGAATCCTCAGGAGTCAGATCACCCGCCGCCCTTTGCTTAATGTACTTTTGGTCAAAGTCGTAACCTGTAATTGTGGTGGTATTCGCTAAGCGTACATTGGCAATACCAGTTGAAAAAAATAAATAACCTTGCGGGTCAACTAAACTCCATTTGCCTTGGTACTTTTCGGTTCTGAAGTAGCCGGTTGCTTTAAGTTTTGGTCCCGCTTGCCAACCACTAAACGTTGAGCGCCCCTCAACAGGTGACTTTTTCAGTTGTCTTTGCTCTTGCGCTGAGATTGCAAGTAATTGCTCTGTGGATGAAACCTTGTTGCTAAAATCACGCTTGGCATTTTGGCCAAACTCATCCACCAAGCCTACTAGGTATTCGGTGTCAAAGTTGGTTGGCTTTATTAGTCTTACATTATCGATTAGTAATTGCTTATCCGCTAACAAACCTTTTGTGCCAAACGTCACCTTGGTTACTTTACTAACATCAATGTTCTTTTCACCCCCTCGGTACAATACCGGGGTATAACTACTATGCCAACTAGGCGGGTTGGAGCGTATACCCGACTCTGTATTTAAATCGGCCCCTTTTAACTCAATATAATAAGTATTATTTGATTCAGCTGGCACCACTACACTGCGACTTTGTGCTCTACCATTATCATCCACTGTTTTTATATATAACTGGGTAGACGCCTTATCAGGGTTTTCTATATCAAGTGCAAAAGCAAAGTTGCCTAACGCTTGCCAATTCCACGTTGAGCTATTTACAAATTCAATATCGCTTTCGTGATGAGTTTTGGCTGCAAATATAACCTGTAACTTATGATTACCTTGCTGTTCAATTAGCTTAGTCGTGGCATTGTGATGCTGTAAAAAAGACTGGTATTCAGGTTTTTCGAAATCCCACAGCATGTGCTCTTTTTTTGTTGTGTCGACTGCGGGCGTGTTTTCTTCGAGTTGATTATTAGTACAACCTGACAACATAGTGCCTAGCAGTAGTACTGATGAGATATAAACATTGTTGTGTGTTTTTTTCATAGCAAGCCTATTCTTTTATTATGAAAGAACCGCTTTTGCAATAAAAGCGGTTAGGTACTATGTAGAATAATTACACAACACAAAATCAATAACAATTAATTGTTAACAATTTTATATTTGTAAAAAATATATGCTGCTTTTTACTCAATCAGCTGAAAACGTTGATTATCGCCGTTATAACACTGCCACTGCACAACTGACGCGCCATTGGTTTGTAATTTACCTGCTATATCAATACATTTATTACTTAAGCTTGATCTAAGCTCAAAGTAGCCATCTCCTGTATTGTTCAGTGTAAAACGTTGATTGGCTTTTGTGTGATCACACACCCACTGTTCAACCCCAGCGCCATTTGAGGTACTTGAATTTGCAATTTGCATACACAAGCCAGTTAATTGTGAACTGATAGCATATTCGTTATTTGCGAGTTCAACGAGCTCAAATGCTTGGTTCTCGTTATTAGAATTACAATTCCATTGCTGATAAGTACTGCCGTTATTCATTGCACCGTTTTTAATATCGATACACTTTTGACTGTGTTTTGCTTTAATTTGCGCGCCACTAGTAACAGTGCTTGTATTTGCTGCATTAACGGGTTTATACACGCGCACCCAATCAACGTACATTTTATTTTTACTGTCATCGGCTAGGTCTGCATCAGTTGCAATATTACCCGCTTCTGAGCGCCAATCATGATCTTCAGTATCAATAATAATATAAGCAGATTGATCCATATTATGTGTGTTCTTATTTAACGTAGCCCCAGTGTAGTCTTTGTCTTTCATGACTACTTGTGCCCAAGAACCATCTGGCGTTTGCTGGCCATCAATATAAAATGTGACATCTGTTGGACTTTTCCAATACACACCAAAGCGATGAAAGCCTTCTCGCCAGTATGTTCCCCAGCTTGGCGTATTATGGGTTTGGTCATTATAATCACTGATTATTTGATTTGTTTGTTGATCGCGAATAAAAACATGGAAGTTCGTCGACATATTTCTAGCAAACCATTCATCACGCGCACCACCGTATACTTCTAGTACATCAATTTCGCGTTCATCATTATCGCTTAGCAACCAAAAATTTGAAGATAACTCTAGGTTACTCACCTTAATACTGGCTTCTAAAAATATTGGGAAAGTGACTTTAGTTTTTGAAGTGATCACCCCTGCATTGACTTGATCAGTACCTGCACGACGTGAAGCACTAATAATTAAATTACCATCAGAAACCCAAGACTCATCACGTTGCCAATAGGTCAAGCCTGGACCTGTCCAGCTATTAAAGTAGGTATCGTTCCATTTACTGGTAAATGCCGCCGGCTTCCCTGTGTAATTAAAAGAATCTGAGTATTCTTCCTGTAGCTGCCAAACTTTACCATTGTCAGGCGCGACTGGTAATGGAATTGCATCCCAATCGTTGGCCATTAAATTTGTAGATGTTAAAACACAGCCGATCAACAAAAGGTTATTTTTCATTTTTGCCTCTTAAAAGTTAGATGTTGTCATTTTGGTCACACAATGTGACCAATACAGACTAGTACAAATAAAAAACAAAATAAACATTTTGTTAACAAAAAACCATTAACATTAATCAATTTTTGGTACTCATGCTTTAACAGTGTGCAGTGTAAATAAGTTAACGCCATAGTAATACAGGTAATCGCACAAGACTTGTTGTTGCATTTAATACAACCTTTTGAACACCTGTAAGAATGAGCTCTTGCAGCTGTATTTACATAACTGGTTAAAACATAAAGATTGAATCTATTAATAGCCACGTCAGTTATTACGTTGCTGGCAGGGCCATTATTTAGCGCAACTGCACCCTTTCAGTGCCCAGCTTGCACCAGCAATAAACGTTTCAGTGATCAGCTGATAAAGAAAAAACACAAAATTTATAAAAAACATTAAGTTATAAATATGGCAATAATATTGCTTAGTTAGACACATAACAATAAAACTGCTTTTGCAGTAATGGCAACGAAGCCCGCGCACACTAATCGAAAGGTTTACTGTGTCGGGCTTTTTTTATTGCCAAAATTTAAACCGTCAGCTTGAAGGAAAAGACAAATGCCACAGAAAATTCTCGTTATTGGCAATGGCATGGTGGGGCACCATTTTGTTGAGCAAATGCGTAGTTGCGATGAACATGCGCAGATCACGGTATTATGTGGTGAAGCTAACCTTGCCTACGATCGGGTCTATTTATCCAGTGTTTTTAATGGTAAAACAGCCGCCGATTTAGCGTTAACAACCCATGAAAACTACCAAAATCTTAATATTACTGTCCATACTAGCCAGTGGGTAGAACACATTGATGTGACGCAAAAGCAGCTCGTAACAGCTGATGGCACACACTTCGATTATGATAAATTAGTTTTGGCAACTGGCTCATACCCTTTTGTGCCGCCCATTAAAGGTAATGACCAATCTCACTGTTTAGTATACCGCACCCTTGAAGACTTAGAAAAAATCAAAGCCTGTGCTAATGATAGCAAAGTAGGTGTGGTGATTGGTGGCGGTTTACTTGGATTAGAAGCTGCAAATGCGTTAAAACAATTAGGCTTAGATACGCATGTAGTTGAGTTTGCACCGCAATTAATGGCGGTACAACTTGACCAACAAGGCGGTAAATTACTAAGAAATAAAATTGCAGAACTCGGTGTTAGTGTACACACAGGTAAAGCTACCAGTGAAATTGTAGCTGGTGAGCAATGTCGTTACCGCTTAAATTTTGCAGATGGCAGCCACTTAGAAACCGATTTAGTGCTGTTCTCTGCAGGTATTCGCCCATACGATAACCTAGGTAATAAAGCTGGACTTACTTTAGGTGAGCGCGGCGGGATCGTAATTAATAATGCATGTCAAACATCAGATAAAGATATTTTTGCGATTGGTGAATGTGCGCTATGGGATAAGAAATTATTTGGTTTAGTCGCCCCTGGCTACAATATGGCACGAGTTGCAGCAAGTCAGCTGTCAGGTGGCGACCTTCAATTTAACGGCGCCGATATGAGCACTAAGCTTAAATTGTTGGGTGTTGAAGTAGGCTCAATTGGTGATGCCCATGGTATAACCGCTAATGCGAAAGAATTGATATATCAGGATCCAATTCGTGATTGCTATAAAAAAATAGTCCTCAACGAAGCTGGTGATAAGTTACTAGGCGCAGTGTTAGTAGGTGACACCAGCGATTATGACACGTTATTACAGTACATGCTCAATGATATGACGCTGCCTGAACACCCAGAGTGCCTTATTTTACCAGATAGCGCAGGTGCCCCAACACTCTCAAGCAGTGCGTTACCCGATTCCGCAACGATCTGTTCATGTCACAATGTCTGTAAAAGTGACATCATCACCGCCATCGATAATGGCGCAAACGAACTTAGCGCAGTAAAAACTTGTACTAAAGCAAGCACTGGTTGTGGTGGCTGTACCGCACTACTTAAATCGGTTGTGGATGCCGAACTTGCAGAGCGTGGTGTTGAAGTAAATAACCATCTGTGCGAACACTTTGCTTATTCTCGTCAAGAGCTATTACACCTTGTAAAAGTAGAGAAAATAAAAACATTTGCTGAGTTGCTTAAACGCCATGGTGAAGGCCATGGTTGTGAGATCTGTAAGCCTGCTGTGGGGTCAATTTTAGCATCAACATGGAATGACTATATCTTAGAGGAGCAGCATGTTGGCTTACAAGATACCAACGATACTTATTTAGCTAATATGCAAAAAGATGGTTCTTATTCCGTTGTGCCACGAATCGCTGGCGGTGAAGTAACGGCTGATAAGCTGATAGTACTTGGTGAAGTTGCTAAAGAGTTTAACTTATATTGTAAAGTGACGGGTGGACAACGTATTGATTTATTTGGTGCGCGTCTTGAACAATTGCCAGTAATTTGGGAAAAACTGATAGCCGCAGGGTTTGAAACCGGCCACGCTTACGGTAAATCATTGCGTACTGTAAAATCCTGTGTCGGTAGCACTTGGTGTCGCTATGGTGTGCAAGACAGTGTTGGCCAAGCCATTGCAATTGAAGATCGCTATAAAGGTCTACGCTCGCCACATAAAATAAAAATGGCCGTATCAGGCTGTACCCGTGAATGTGCTGAAGCGCAAAGCAAAGATATTGGTATTATTGCCACCGAAAATGGTTGGAACCTTTATGTATGTGGTAATGGCGGTATGCGTCCACGCCACGCAGACTTATTTGCGACCGATTTAGACACACCCACTTTGATTGCCTATATCGACCGTATTTTAATGTTTTACGTTAATACTGCAGACAAGCTACAACGTACGTCTGTATGGCTTGAAAACCTCGACGGCGGATTAGATTACCTACGCCAAGTTGTAATTGAAGACAGCTTAGGTATTTGTGCTGAACTTGAGCAACAAATGGCGTATATCACTGACACCTATGCATGTGAGTGGCTACGTACCATTGAAGATCCAAATGCAGTTAAGCGTTTCCGTCAATTCGTCAATAGCCCGGATGCCGATGAAAATATTGTGTTTGTTCAAGAACGCAATCAGATCCGCCCCGCGACTGAAGCTGAGAAAAGCACACTTAAATATACGCAGCAACGCCCAATCGCAGTAACAGAAATTACACAGGAGCAAGAAGATGTCTTGGTATAATATTGGTACATTAAATGATTTAGTATTAAATAGTGGTATCTGCGCACAAGTTAATAATCAACAAGTTGCCGTATTTTATATTCCTGATGATGAGCAATCAGTTTTTGCTATTAGTAACTTTGACCCCATCGGCAAAGCAAATGTGTTAGCGAGGGGAATTGTTGGCTCACTACAAAAGAACTTAGTAGTCGCTTCGCCATTGTATAAACAGCATTTTTGCCTAAAAACCGGTCAATGCTTAGAAGCAGAAACAATTCGGGTACCTGTCTATCAAACTAAAGTAGAGCAGGATCAAGTATTTATTAGCTGTCAACCGGTGTTGGCAGCCAGTTAAGCCTGTTAAAAAGTGAGATAATTATGAGTGTATTTTCATACTTTTCAAGCATAGAAAATAACTGGCTTGATAACATTTTTACCCGCAATACTGCAAGCCAAAGTCGTAAAGGTAAAACGGGACACGTGTACTTAATTGGCGCCGGCCCTGGCGATCCTGAGCTTATTACCGTCAAGGCACAGCGAATCTTAGAAACTGCCGATGTCGTCTTATATGATTGGTTGGTAGCCGATGAACTGATCACCTCACTGCCTGCCAGCTGTAAACGCGTATTTGTTGGTAAACGTGCTGGTAAACACTCAATGACACAGCCGCAAATTTGCCAACAACTCGTTAAATATGCGCAACAAGGCTTAACCGTAGTGCGCTTAAAAGGGGGCGATCCGAGTATTTTTGCACGTAGCTGTGAAGAAGCTGACGCACTGCAACAGGCTGCAATCAAGTTTGCGATTATACCGGGTGTCACTACCGCATGTGCAACCTCTGCTTATACCGGAATTCCACTAACTAAGCGTAATGTTGCGGCCAGTATTACCTTTATGACGGCCCAATTTAGCGACCCTAAAAAGCAACCTAACTGGCAAAAATACCGTTATATACCCAATGGCGATAATTCCACATTAGTCGTATATATGGGATTAAATAGATTAGAGCAGTTAGTCTCTGGGCTTATTGCTGTTGGTTGGCCAAAAGACACCCCTATTGCACTGATTGAACAAGCAACCACCTTAGAGCAACGAGTGAATACTTCAACATTGGATAAAGCCTATAAGATCCCCTCTTCAGAAGCGATCCACGGCCCTACACTAATTATTATCGGTGAGGTAATTGATCACACTATGCCAATTAGCCCTGAGTTACTTAATGTTACAGCCTATGGAGTTTAACAACCAATAAACACTAATCATACGCGCGCTTGCTCTCAACCTACGGGAGTAAAATACTGAGCAAGCGCACTTTCTGTAAGCATCGTTGCAGTGCATTCTTTGCACCAAAATACATCATTTTAGTCTAGCGGCTCAATTTAGCATCATTCAACCCCTTGCAACAAAACTATAAGAGCATGTTATTAAACAGTTTTAATTTAAACTTTGGTAAATTTCGGGTTTGTTTTTAACTGGAATGAAGGTTGCAACTGTCAGCATAAATAACAACACAAAAAAACTATTTATGGCTCACAATAATTCGCTCACTAAAAAATTTCTATTAGCCGCTAAATACGAAGAGATCCACGCGCTAGAACAGTTACAAAAAAGTTGTTACAACCTAATAAAGCTCGGTCAATTTGTCCATCAGCTACAAAAAGAGCGAGCAATGAGTAATATTTATCTCGCCTCAAACAGAACGCTCTTTGCACAACAACTACAACAACAAATAAAACACTCCGATATTTTACAACACGCTTTATTTGAATCACTCGCGCAAACTTATTTATGTACCAAACCCGGCGTAGGTAATAGCCGCCTATATAATTTAATAACTATCAGCCTGCAATCGCTGGACACACTGCATTCCTTACGTGACAAAGTGGCCAAACAAGCGCTCAGTGCTAGCCAGTCAACACAGTCTTTTACGCAAATAATCACCAGCTTATTAAATGTCTTTTTAGAAACCGCTGATGGCGCCAGTGATCCGGTGATCACCCGCATCTTAGTTGCTTATTTTAACTTTATACAAGGTAAAGAGTATGCCGGCCAAGAACGTGCTTATGGGGCAATGGCGTTTGCCAGTAATAAGTTTGATGCTGAACAAAAAGCACTATTAAGTCATTTTCAACAAAACCAACAAACTAGCTTTGACTTTTTTCGTCAATATGCGGATGAGCAACTTGCTCTAAGCTACAAGCTTCTACTACAGGATGAGTCAAGCCAAGAAATAGAAAAACTACGCACTATGCTGCACCAGTTAGATCCAAGCAAGAATCAAGAATTGTCACAGCTTAGTGAAGTCTGGTTTGACATAGCAACCGCCAGAATTGATATTATGCATCAAATAGAACAACAAATTTCTAAGCGTTTAATATCGGCAGCAAAAGAGCGGATAGTTGAAGCGAAGCAAAGTTTAGATACCCATCAAGGCACGCTAGCTATTCTTACTAAGGACAGTCCCGATTTCAGTGTGCTCACCACAGCTACACTTTTATCAGCTGAGTTAAATGGCTTTGCAAATACCAATGTAGCAGCACAGAAACTCGCAGCAAATAAAACCATGTACGATTTAATTGCCGAACAAAGTCAGCATATAAAACAAATAAATAATGCACTTAGCGAAGCCAGAAAAGTTATCAATGAGCAAAAAACTATTAACCAAGCTAAATTCATACTTATTGAACAATTAAAATTGACCGAGGCCCAAGCACATAAAAAATTACAAAAACAAGCTATGGATAACCATGTCAGTTTACATCAAGTTGCAGAGCAAATAATTACGCTAGTGGATTAGCCAAAGACAATACAATTAGCGATTGGTCACATATAGTTCAGGTATTTTCGCTTAGCCTATTTGCTGCTTATCAAAACGATAGCCAGCTCCATATACAGAGCCGACTATCTTAGGAGAGAAGTTTAAATGTTTTATTTTTTTACGAATATTTTTTATATGGCTATCAATTACGCGATCTGCAATATCAAAATTACTTGGCTGTAAGTGCTCCAGAATATGTTGTCTAGAAAAAATACGATTCGGTGCATGATACAAAAGTGAGAAGAGATCAAATTCAACTTTAGTGAGAATTAACTGTTGCCCTTTAATTCTCACTGTCAAGTTATCTGTATTTACTTCGATGAGTTCTTCCATATGTACTGGCGATTCATGCGCACTACAACGGCGCAAAATCGCTTTCACACGCATTACTAACTCAGCGCCACTAAAGGGCTTACAAACATAATCATCCGCCCCTAGTTCCAGTCCCCTCAGACGATCGGCTTCTGCAACTTTAGCTGTTACCATAATAATAGGCACCATCGAAAACTGTCTAATTTGTTTTAAGCACTCGACCCCATCTTGGTTTGGCAACATAACATCCATAATGATAGTGTCTGGTGTATTTAACTTAACCCAAGCTACAACAGAAGCGCCATCCATAATGTGAGTTGTTTTAAACCCAGACGCTTTAAAAAATAATATTACTTGATGTGCGATATCGGCATCATCTTCGACTATCAAAACGTGTTGCATGTAAAAGCCCATTTATTTTTGTTGTAACATTTTTAACTGTTTTTTTATTGAGAACTTCAAAGTAGATGATAATGTTTCGTCGAGTAATAACATAGCCAAAATCTCTGGTATATCGTCACTGCTGGAGATCTCTGAAAGCAAATCATGATCACATGGGCTTATCAGCTCTATAAAACTGAGTTGTGGTGAGATAGCTTGTGTAAAAGACATAGTGTGTGCCTTATCCATTTTATATTTACACCAAATACCATTTGGTACTGGGCTTTAATGGTGCTATTAAAGCTCAACAATATGGAGGAAATATGGATAATCACTATCATTTACAGTAATTTGCTCTTTTCAACTGGCAGTAATATTGTAATTGCAAGCCCACCAAATTCACTGGCTTGCGCATTAATTTGCCCACCGTGTAAAGACACTATTTTGTGGCTAATGGCCAAGCCCAGTCCTGAACCACCTAAATCACGACTCCTTGATTTATCGCAACGGTATAATCGCTCAAAAATATTAACGAAGTCCGCTTCAGAAACACCAGGGCTTGAGTCACTTAAACATAACTTTAAATAGCCACTTTCTATTTGCGAAGTAAACATCACCTTACCTGGGGTATCTGTATAATTCACTGTATTACGCGCCAGATTATGAATAACTTGATTTAATCTATCACTGTCAAGCTCAATAGTAATTGTTTTATCAATACTAACGTGTTGACTAAACTCTAGCCCCGCAGCTGTGACTAGCGTTGCAATATCATCAGCAAAGTGACTTACCAGCTCATACGCATTGTATTTTTTTGTGTGTAATACAAAGCTACCACTGTCTGATTGCGCAAGTTCATAAATATCGGTAATGAGCTGATTCAAGCGGTCTAATCTTTGATGTAAAATCTTGTAAGTCGTATCTGGGTTTTCAACTAAATTATGCTCTAATGACTCTATATTTAATTTTAAAACAGTTAACGGTGTGCGTAATTCATGCGACACATCTGCCAATAATTGTTCCTTAAGTTGTATCGAATTATTGAGCACTTGTGCTTCTTTTTCGCTCATTTTCTTTTTCTGTTGATAAAGAATGTAAGTAACCACCAACCCAATCAACATTATTAATGCGATAGTACCTATTATGAGTAGATATTGTTGATTTTTAATCTCGTTGATCTTGTGTTGATTTTTAATCTCAGCGAGCTCAATTTGAGTAGTTTGATATTGCGTTTGAGCTGCATAACCTAAAGCTTTGGACTTAGCATCCTGTTCGAGTTGCTCTTCTAGCATAGTATAGGACTGCTGCTTCATGGCAAAAGCATCAGCAAACTTATTGAGCTCACTATATGCTTGAGATAATAAGTTGAGCTTCATCATTTGTACTTCAAAAGTGGATTCGTTTGTCGATATGCCCTCTAAAACTTTAACCGCTCGCTGCTGCTCCTGTGTACCAAGTAAAGCCTTTGCATATAAAAGTGAAAACTCTTGATGTAACGCTTTATCTTCCACAGCATCCAAGCTAGCCATGACACTTTTGAATAAGTTAATCGCTGTTGCATACTGATGTTTAAGTAATTGGAGTTCAGCTTGATTACCTTTTACCCAAGCTATATTTCTCGGGCTATCCAGTTCTGTAAATAAATCCAAAGCGTGTTGTAAATAACTTGGCGCTTCGTCATAGCGCTTGAGTGCCATAAGTTGACGGCTGATCTGAACTAAATCATAACCCGCGTAGTTAAACATTTGATTTTCTAGATCATACTGATAGGCTTTTTTATACGCATCTAAACTTTTTTCGTGCTCTTTTAACGTCGCATAGCTATCACCAATACTATAATGTAACTGCGCATACCAAGTATTTGGGTTTTCAGCTTGTGTAGTAACATAAGCTAATAATTCTAACTGCAGTTTTAGTGCTTTTTCTGGTAGTTTTAAATCATTATAAATACCTGCTTCAGCATTAAAAGCGGCCATTGTAACTGGCGTATTTTCAGCCAGCTTTGCGGCTTCTTTGGCTTTTTCAACAGCGATCAGTGCCTCGCTAAATTGACCGTTCGCTTTAAGTGAAAATGAGTAAAACGGAGGGTGTGGCTGAGCATACGGTAGTCTTTTGTTAACTCAAACATCGCAATCGCGTTTTTAAAGTGATTCTGAGCAGAATTAAACTGCCCTAAATTAATCGCTAAATCGCCTCTCGTAATATACAACTTGCCACGATACTCGTTACTATCATAGCTTTTCAATAGCGCTTCTAATTTGTCTAAATCACGCTCGACTTCATCAAATTGTCCTAATTTATTATTCGCTAGAGCAACTTTGTGTAGTACATATGCACGCTGTTCTTCAGTCAATGATTCTGCTAAAAGCGCTTTCCCCTGAGTTACTGTATCTGTTTTCTTTTGTTGTTGCTCTATCCCTTGCACAAAACGCTCAAACGCTGCAGTGCCTAAAGGATCCGCCCAAGAGTGAAAAGAAAGTGAGAGTATTACCAATAAGAAGACGATTAATAGATGCTGCATTATTTTTATTCTAATTTTAAGTGATGCGAATTAATGCAAAATACAATGCTTTTACACTATATCCAGCCATTTATTATTCTTAATTTTACACTTATTGATTATATTAAACAGATAAAAGTAGCTGACATTATTTCATGATTAATAAGGGATTAATACCAATCGACTTAAATATTTAACCATTCTAGCGGGCTAAATAAAGCGCTAACTGCGTTATAAATTTTTCAAGTAGTACAACTACATATCAAAATTTATGCCTTGTTATCACTCCATTTATCTGTCGCTATAAATGGTCAGTAACTTAACACGATTGGTATAAAGCTATTACTGAAGCCATAAAAAAAGCAAGCCAATTGGCTTGCTTTTTACATTTATAAACATGAAAGAATTAGACTTTTAAGTAGTCCATGATCCCTTCCGCGGCGTTACGCCCTTCAAAGATTGCGGTTACCACTAGATCAGAGCCACGCACAATATCACCGCCAGCAAAGATTTTAGGGTTGGTTGTTTGATGTGTAAACTCACCTTGCTCTGGTGCGTTAATTCCGCCCCAGTGGTTAATCTCTACATCATATTTTTCTAACCAGTCCATTTTGTGTGGTTTGAAACCAAATGCCATAAGTACTTGGTCGGCTTCAATGATATGCTCAGAGCCCGCAACTATCTCAGCACGACTACGGCCGTTTTCATCTGGCTCACCCATTTGGGTTTTAACCATTTTTACGCCCGCAACATGGCCAGCATCATTTAATACGATACCGGTTGGCTGCACGTTAAAGGTAAATTCAACACCTTCTTCTTTGGCGTTTTTAACTTCACGTTTAGAGCCTGGCATGTTTTCTTCATCACGACGATACGCACAAGTTACTTTAGTGGCACCTTGACGAATTGAGGTCCGGACGCAGTCCATCGCGGTATCACCACCACCGAGTACAACTACCTTTTGGTTTGCCATATCAATATAAGCTTGATTTGACTCGTCATAGCCCATTACGCGGTTTGTGTTACCGATTAAAAACGGTAATGCATCATGAACACCTGGTGCATCTTCGTTTTCAAGGCCCGCACGCATACTTTGATAAGTCCCCACTCCCAAAAATACTGCGTCGTATTCTGCCAATATTTCATCCATCGTAATATCAACACCCACTTCAGTATTAAGTTTAAACTCAACACCCATTTCAGTGAAAATTTCACGACGTTTTTGCATTACTTCTTTTTCAAGTTTGAATGATGGAATACCAAAGGTTAATAGACCACCAATTTCCGGGTGACGGTCAAATACCACAGGTTTTACACCATTGCGTACCAAAATATCAGCACAACCTAGGCCTGCAGGCCCTGCACCAATAATGGCGACTTTTTTGTCTGTCCATACCACATAAGACATATCAGGCTTCCAGCCCATTTTAAATGCTGTATCGGTGATGTATTTTTCAATATTACCAATCGTTACTGCACCAAACTCTTCGTCTAATGTACATGAACCTTCACATAAACGGTCTTGCGGACAGACACGGCCACACACTTCAGGCAAGCTGTTCGTTCTATGTGATAACTCCGCCGCTTCAAGGATACGGCCAGTACGAATCAACTTTAACCACTGTGGAATATAGTTATGTACTGGGCATTTCCATTCACAATATGGGTTACCACAATCAAGACAACGATCCGCTTGCGAGTTTACTTGATTCTCTGAAAAGGGTTCGTAAATTTCAACAAATGACTTTTTACGTGCTGAAATCGGCTTTTTGCGGGGATCAACCCGCTGCACGTCTATAAATTGATATACATTCTCGCTCATACTACCCCCTTACTGTGCTTGAACACGAAGTTCAGCACTACTGCGAGCGCGATGCCCGAGTAAACTTTTTACATCACTTGATTTTGGCTTAACTAATTTGAATTTTGGTAAATAGCTTTCAAACTTAGCTAAAATGCTTTCTGCACGGCTTGAACCTGTAAGTTCTAAGTGCTCAGCAATAAGCCCACGTAGGTGCTCTTGGTGTGACGCTAACTCATCTAATAACACCACTTCAACTAACTCTGGATTAATGCGTTTTTCAAAATCATTGCGCTCATCCAAAATGTAGGCAAAACCACCAGTCATACCTGCACCAAAGTTCACACCGACATTACCCAGCACACACACTACGCCGCCAGTCATGTATTCACAGCCATTATCACCAACACCTTCAACAACTGCTTGTACGCCTGAGTTACGAACAGCAAAGCGCTCACCCGCACAACCTGCAGCAAATAATTTGCCGCCAGTTGCACCATATAAACAAGTATTACCTGCGATGGTTGCTTTATGGCTCTTAAATGATGAACCCAATGGTGGGCGGATCACCAACTTGCCACCAGCCATGCCTTTACCAACGTAATCGTTCGCATCACCAACAAGGGTCATTTCAAGACCACCAGCATTCCATACTCCGAATGATTGCCCTGCTGTACCATGTAGTTCAATTGATACAGGATCTGCGGCCATGCCTTGGTTACCATGCTTATCAGCAATATAGCCAGAGAGCATTGCGCCCACTGAGCGGTCGGTATTACAAATACGGCTCACCAGTGAGATACCACTACTTTCATCAATTGCTTGCTGTGCTTTAGCTAATAACGTTTCGTTTAACTTACCTAAGTAATGCGACGAATTTGGCGCGCTGCAATACAAGGTTTCACCCGTTGGATTATTTGGCTGAGCAATCACTGACGATAAGTCAATTTTTTGCTGCTTAGCCGTTTTGCCTTCAATGGCTTCAAGTAAATCAAGACGACCAATTAAGTCGGTTAATCGAGCTACACCTAAGCTTGCCATGATCTCACGTGCTTCTTGAGCGATGAACTTAAAGTAGTTCATCGCCATCTCAGGAAGACCATGATAGTGCTTCTGACGTAATGTATCGTCTTGTGTTGCAACACCGGTTGCACAGTTATTTAAATGACAGATACGTAGATATTTACAGCCAAGTGCCACCATAGGTCCGGTACCAAAACCAAAGCTTTCAGCACCTAAAATCGCCGCTTTTATGATATCGAGACCGGTTTTTAAACCACCGTCTGTTTGCAAGCGAATACGATGGCGTAAGCCGTTTTCAACCAGTGCTTGCTGTGTTTCAGCAAGGCCAAGTTCCCACGGACTACCTGCGTATTTAACAGAGGTTAATGGGCTTGCACCTGTACCACCGTCATAGCCTGAAATCGTAATTAGATCGGCATAGGCTTTAGCAACACCGGTTGCGATTGTACCTACACCAGGCTCTGAAACCAGTTTCACTGAGATCAACGCTTTAGGATTAACTTGTTTTAAATCGAAAATTAGCTGAGCTAAATCTTCAATCGAATAAATATCGTGATGCGGTGGTGGTGAAATCAAGGTTACACCCGGTACCGAATAACGCAGCTTGGCAATATACGGCGTGACTTTTTCACCCGGTAATTGGCCGCCTTCTCCCGGTTTTGCACCTTGCGCTACTTTGATTTGAATTACGTCTGCACTACGAAGGTAATGCGGAGTTACACCGAATCGACCCGACGCAACTTGCTTGATACGCGAGTTTTTCTCAGTACCATAGCGTAGTTTATCTTCACCACCCTCACCGGAGTTTGAGCAACCGCCTAAACGGTTCATCGCAATTGCTAGTGCTTCGTGCGCCTCTGGTGATAATGCACCAATACTCATTGCTGCAGAGTCAAAACGCTTATATAGCTCAGTTGCAGGTTCAACGTCATCAATGCTGATACCTTCCGCGGGCAGTTTCAGTGCTAACATGTCACGCAATGTAGCGATTGGGCGTTTATTAACCAAATCAGCATATACACTGTAATCACTGTATTCACCTGAGCGAACTGCTTTTTGCAGTGTTTGAATAACATCAGGGTTATACGCGTGATATTCACCACCGTGAACATATTTTAATAACCCGCCATGGCTCAGTAATTTACGCTTACTAAAAGCCAAGGTATGTAGCTTACGCTGGTCGTCATCAAAATCGGTAAAGCATGCGCCTTTAATACGGCTTGCAACACCATTAAAGCAGGTATCAACAATCGCATCAGATAAACCAACCGCCTCAAATAACATTGAACAACGATACGATGCCACGGTACTAATACCCATTTTTGACATGATCTTGTACAAGCCTTTATTGATGGCATTACGATAAGCAAGCGTAACTTCACAATAGCTTTTGTTAATCACTTTTGAATCACTCATTGCAACCAGTGATTCATAAGCTAAGTATGGGTAAATTGCTGTTGCACCGAAGCCAATTAAGACGGCAAATTGATGCGCATCACGCACACTACCGGTTTCAATAATGATGTTTGATTCACAACGTAAGTTATTATCAACAAGGCGTTTTTGTACAGCACCTACCGCCATAGCAGCAGGAATTGGTAATCTATCTTCGCTAAAGTTACGGTCGCTTAGAAACAGCATGACACAGCCACCAGCGGCTTTTTCTTGTGCTTCATCACAAATACGGGTTACCGCATCTGCCAAACCTTCTTCTTTACTGTACGTGATATCAATTTTACAGTAGCTGTAGTGCGCTTGGTCAGCACTAAGTAACTGTTGCATATCAGCATACATTAAAATTGGCGTATCAAACTGTAGGCGTTTTGCGTGGCCCGTAGTCTCATTAAATACGTTTTGTTCACTACCAATACACGTCGCTAATGACATAACATGGTTTTCACGTAGTGGGTCGATTGGTGGATTCGTTACTTGCGCAAACTTTTGGCGGAAGTAATCAAACAACGAGCGATTGCCCTCAGAAAGCACTGCAAATGGCGTATCATCACCCATTGAGCCTGTGGCTTCTTGGCCAATTTCACCCATTACACGAATAACGCTATCAAGCTCTTCATTAGTGTAACCAAACATTTTTTGGTATTTAAGCAATGTTTCATTATCAAATGAACGGTTGCCTGCATCTTGCTCTGATAACTGTTCAAATGGGGTTAAACGTTTAACATTGGCCTCAAGCCATGCTTTATAAGGATGGCGTGATTTTAAATCTTGGTCAATTTCATCTGAATGCCAAATTTTACCTTGTTGAGTATCAATAACTAATAACTCACCAGGACCCACACGGCCTTTTTCAACGACTTCATCAGCGGTGTAATCCCAAATACCCACCTCTGATGCTAATGTAATAAAACCATCTTGAGTGATCACATAACGCGCAGGACGTAAACCATTACGGTCTAAGTTACACGCTGCAAAGCGACCATCTGACATAACAATGCCCGCTGGACCATCCCAAGGCTCCATGTGCATTGAGTTAAAATCATAAAACGCGCGCAGGTCATCATCCATAGCACGGTTTTTCTGCCATGCAGGCGGCACAAGCATACGCATAGCGCGGAATAAATCCATGCCACCGGCTAAAAATAGCTCAAGCATATTATCAAGACTTGATGAATCCGAACCGGTTTCATTTACAAAAGGCGCGGCAGATTGTAAATCTGGAATAAGCGGCGATGCGAATTTATAAGAGCGCGCGCGTGCCCACTGACGGTTACCTTGAATTGTGTTGATCTCACCATTGTGCGCTAAATAACGGAACGGTTGAGCCAAAGGCCAACGTGGTTGCGTATTAGTTGAGAAACGTTGGTGGAAAACACATATTGCACTAGTCATGCGGATATCTGCTAAATCTAAGTAGAAGTTAGGCAGATCCACAGGCATCATTAAGCCTTTGTAGATAGTCACAAGACCCGATAAGCTAGCAATGTAAAAGCCTTCATCGCTGCTCAAACGTTTTTCAGCACGACGACGCGCAACATACAAGCGACGTTCTAAATCTTTTGGACGCCAGCCTTCAGGTGCATTTACAAAAATTTGCTCAAAACCTGGCAATTGCTTTTTCGCAATAGGTCCTAGGCACGATGGATCTGTAGGTACAACACGCCAACCTTGAATATTGAGGGTTTCTTTTTCGAGTTCTTCACTCAATATATCTTTTGCTGTTTGCGCAAGTACTGGATCTGAATTTAAGAAAATCATACCTACGGCATAATTTTTACCCAAGTGCCAATTATTCTCGCTGGCGATTGCACGAAAAAAGCTATCCGGTTTTTGTAATAATAAACCACAGCCATCGCCTGTTTTACCGTCGGCAGAAATACCACCACGGTGTTCCATACGGTCTAAGCCCGTGATCGCTGTACGAATTAAGCGATGACTTGCTTGACCATTGACTTGGGCAATTAAGCCAAAGCCACAATTATCTTTTTCTAATTTTGAGTCGTATAACATAGACCCCTCCCCTTGCTACAACAGCTAGCTATGAATGACCTTTTTGACGGTGTGCTAGCAGACAGTCAAAACTATCGCCAATTATACATAGAGTCAATAGCATTTTGAATACATATTCACATTCTTGAATATTTCTCACTACAAAACAATCTTTTTATTTCATCTTAATTTTTAACAATTAGCGGTAATTCAGCCATTATTTTTTTATGACACTGGTGTCATATTTAACAAGTTGTAAAAAAGCCCCCACAGCAATGCTGCAGTTTACGTCAACGTAAACACACTCAAAAGTGAATATTTATTCATTAAACTGCGTTATGTGCATTTTATCTATATTGTTATTTATTATCGTTTTCTGTATGCGTGAATCGTTATCCACAATCAACTTAGAGTAAAAGCTTAAACTAACTTGTTTTTAATCCCCGTTGAGAATTAGCAAAGTAATGCATAACTATCAATAAAAATAAGCATAATTGCATAAATTACCCATTCCAGTTTTATGTAATCAGTGAGTCGCTTTCCCTAAACGGAAAGCGATTGAGAATAACTGTCCGCCGCGGACACTTGATCTGTCCACGGACACATTTATTTCTCGATAAAAACATAAGTAATTGAAAATTAATGAATTAATTGTTGGCACGATATTCGAATAAACAGTACAAGTTAATTACAGGACACTCTTTATGTTTATTCTCAGTCTATTTTTAGTTTCACCTATCACTGTATTTGCAGTGACTTTGATGATCACTTATTTCGAAGATAAACATATTTAAGGATCACCCATGATAAAAGATACCAGTGCACAAGATACTAGCGTGACACCTAAACGCAGTTATAAAAAGCCCATCACCCTTGTTGTACTAACACTGGCCATTATTGCTTTGTGTGCCCAAGCGTTTATGGGTAGTAACTCAGGCAGTATTTCTGTTGATCGGGCTTCATTACAGATCGCAACAGTTAATATGAGCCGTCTAGTTCGTGATGTTGCTGCCAGCGGTAAAATTGTCGCTGCAACCGCCCCTAAAGTGTATAGCCCACAACGTGGCTACGTTGATTTACTGGTAAAAGCTGGGGATCAAGTTAACCAAGGTGATACTATCGCGCTAGTCGAAAGCCCAGAATTGACCAACGAATTAAAACAACAACTATCTGTATTAGCACGTCTTGATGGCGAGTTACAGCGTAAGCATTTAGAAGCGCGTCGCCAAAAACTTAGCCTAACAAAGACATTAGATCTTGCCCAAGTAGAACTTAATGCAGCAGACAGAGAAAACCGCCGTGCTAAGCTTTCTATCGAAAAAAACTTGATCAGCCAGATTGATTTAGAAAAAGCAGTCGATGATCTCGCTCGTGCCAAACTTTCTTATAAACACGCTCAACAAGAAGTTACACTTGCAAAAGATACCCTTGCATTTGAGCTCAAAGCAGCAGAGCGTGATCTTGCTCGTCAACAATTGATTGTGGATGACTTAAACCGCCAAGTTAGCAACTTAACAATTAAAGCCAGCGTCAACGGTATTGTTGGTAACTTACTGGTGCAACAAAAAGAAGCTGTAACGCAAAGTCAACCTTTGATGACTTTGGTTGATTTAAGTAACTTTGAAGCACAACTGCAAGTACCTGAAAGTTATGCCAATGAGCTAGGACTCGGAATGGAAGTTGAGCTAACACTTGGGGCAAAAAAAGTGACCGGTGTGTTATCGGCAATTTCACCTGAAGTTAATAATCGTGAAGTGACCACTCGAGTGCGCTTTGATAAAGAGCTCGAAGGTATTCGCCAAAACCAACGCTTAACGGCACGGATTTTATTAGAAAACCGTGATGACGTATTGCAAGTAAAACGCGGGGCATTCATGCAGCAAGGCGGCACGCGAGTATACAAAGTTACCGGTGATACCGCACAGCTTGTTGATATAGCAACGGGGGCAAGCAGTATTAATGCTATAGAGCTAATACACGGCGTAAGCCCGGGCGATCAACTGATCATCTCCAGTTACGACAACTTTAAACAAGCGCCAACATTATTACTTAGATAAGAACAACTATATTACAAGGAGCAACTCATGCTTAAGATGAATAACATCAGCAAGCTGTACCAAACAGAAATGGTACAAACTCATGCATTACGTGACTTTAATTTACACGTAGAAGAAGGCGAGTTCATTGCAGTAACCGGTCCTAGCGGCTCAGGAAAAACCACCTTTTTAAACATCGCAGGTATGTTAGAGCCTTTTAGTAGTGGTCAATATCTACTTGATGGCATTGATGTCGGTAAACTCAATGACAATCAACGCGCCGATGTTCGTAACCAAAAAATTGGCTTTATTTTCCAAGGTTTTAACCTTATTCCTGATTTGAATCTATACGAGAATATTGAAGTACCACTGCGCTATAGAGGCATTAAAGCCAATGAGCGTAAACGCCGCATAGAGCAATGTTTAGAGCAGGTAGGTTTAGCCTCACGTGCCAAGCACTTGCCGCAGCAATTATCAGGTGGTCAACAACAACGAGTCGCGATTGCTCGCGCCCTTGCTGGTAAGCCGCGCTTTTTACTTGCCGATGAACCAACCGGTAACCTCGACAGCCTAATGGCCCGTCAAGTGATGGAGTTACTTGAGCAAATTAATCGTGATGGTGCCACTATTATAATGGTCACCCATGATCCAGAACTTGCACGTCGCGCACCGCGTAACATTCAGGTAGTCGATGGGCAACTAGCCGACTTTACCTTATACCAAGGGGCACAAACCCTTAAAAATGTGGCTGGGGTGTAACTTATGCTATTACATTACCTCGATTTAAGTTGGCGTAGTTTTAAGCGCACCCCGTTAGTGAGCTTTTTAATGGTGCTGGCGATTGCCATCGGGATTGGTGTAACCATGACCAGTTTAAGCGTTTATCACATGATGTCGGCGGATCCTATTCCACATAAAAGCAGTCAACTGTTTAGTGTGCAACTGCAAATAATGGATGACGGTCATACGTGGTGGACAGACGACAATCTCCCCATGCAACTGACCTATCAAGATGCTACCAATTTATATCGTGCTAATACTGAAGGTAAACGTTTAAGTATGCTACGCAGTGGCTTTTCTGTGTACACCGACTCAGACACTGTTAAGCCTTTTAGTAAAAGTGCACGAATGACTACCCCTGAATTTTTTGAGATGTTTCAACTTGAGTTCTTGTACGGTAATAAGTGGTCACAACAGCAAGAAGAAAACGCCGCCCCTGTCGTAGTAATAAGTGAAGAACTGAATGAAAGACTATTCGCTGGTAAAAACTCTGTCGGCAAGATTCTTTACCTTGATAACGAAAGTTATGAAGTCATCGGCGTCACAAAAAGTTGGCCATTAGTGGTTAAATACTACGATTTAAATAATGGCGTTTTTAACGAACCTGAAAGCATGTTCTTACCATTTAGCCTTGTAGAAGCAAGAGAATTTGGCAACTGGGGGAACACCAATGGCTGGAAACATGAAGACGTTAGAAGCTTTAAAGCTAAGTTACAATCAGAAATGGTGTGGGTTCAATTTTGGGTAGAACTAAACGATGCACAACAAAAGCAAGAATACGAAAACTTTTTAATGGCTTACATGGAAGAACAACAAAAGCATGGCCGTTTCAATCGTAAAGAGCTTACTTATAGCTTACGAGATGTTAACCAATGGATGCAGTACAACAAAGTCGTCAGTGAAGACAACAAAATCTTAGTTGCCTTGAGCTTCATGTTTTTAGCTGTTTGTTTAGCTAATATCCTTGGCTTACTATTAGCTAAATTTTTGCGCAGAGCACCAGAGGTAGGTGTCCGCCGTGCACTAGGTGCCAGTAAACGACAAGTCTTTTTACAACACCTTGTTGAAGTGGCTATGCTTGGTTGTTTTGGTGGCTTAGTCGGTATAGTACTTGCTCAATTAGGGCTCTGGGGTGTTCGTCAAAGCTATGATTACTATTCAGCAATCGCCACAATGGATTTCACCATGTTACTCAGTGCACCTGTTATTGCAATTACAACATGTATTGTAGCGGGGCTTTACCCTGCGTGGTTAGTCTGTAAAACCAACCCGACAATTTACCTCAAGAGCCAATAGGAGCACATTATGTTAGAAATAAAACCAATTTTTCACGCACTATGCCGCTCAAAAATAGGTGCCATATTGTTATTACTGCAAATAGCTATTACCACCGCGATTGTCAGTAATGCCGCATTTATAATCGAAGATAAAGTCAGCTACTTAAGCCAGGAAACCGGCTATCCTGAAGACGAAATATTTTCGTTTCATGTAATGTTGTTTGGTAATGATGTCGAAAGTCACCAGCAATTTGAGCTAGACGAAACGATGTTACGTGGACTACCCAACGTAATTGATGCAGTCTATATTAGTAATACACCACTTTCTGGTAGCGGCAGTTCGTCTGACTTTAGTATTAACCCTGCCCCAGAACCTGGGCTTTCCGCCAGAACAGCATATTTTTTTACCGATGACCATGCGCTAAACACATTAGGACTTGAACTTGCATCTGGACGTAATTTTAACGAAAGTGAAGTCATTGTTACTGATAATAATGAGCAACGCGCCAATGTGACCATTATTACCCAAACATTAGCCGATGAGTTATTTTCTGATACTGACGCTTTGGGAAAAACAGTCTATTTAGGCGATATCGCCCTTAAAATAGTGGGTATTATCAAAAAAGCAAAAGGCCCTTGGATGAAAGATAGCCGCCCTGATAATGTCGCTTTGATCCCTTATATTAATCCAAATATTTCGGGCAACTTTATTGTTCGAACCGATGTTAAGCAACGTGCACAACTGGCCAGTACAATTGAAGATGAAATGCTAAAAAGTTATGACAAGCGTGTGATTATTCGCGTACGAGGCTTAGATGAAGCCAAAGAAAATTACATGGCGCAAGATACGTTAATGATGCGTATGCTAATTGTATTAATCACTATTTTAGTATTAGTCACCGCGCTGGGGATTTTTGGTTTAACTTTATTTAATATCAGCAAACGCACCAAGCAAATCGGTACTCGCCGTGCATTAGGCGCTAGAAAGTCAGCCATCATTAACTACTTTTTAGTGGAAAATGCGATGATTTGCACTGCAGGCCTAATACTCGGTGTAATAGCTGCACTATTGCTCGGGCAACTTTTAATGCAGCACTTTTCAATTGCTGCACTACCACCTAGCTATATTGCCGGCACCGCACTTATGGTGTTTGTAATGAGCTTACTTGCGGTATTTGGCCCAGCAAAACGTGCCGCCAACATATCACCAAGTATTGCCACACGAAGCATATAAAGCATTTCCTAAGCTATGCTACACTGAGATAATTCGGTGTAGCATTTTCATAAAACCATTATCTAATAAAAATAAACAGCGATTAAATTCACATGGAAAAAATACTTATTGTCGATGACAATCCCGCTATTTTAGAAGCCTTGTCATTACTATTAGAAATTCATGACTATCAGGTGGTCACGGCAAAAACCCCGCTTGAAGCGTTACAAATAGTGCAATATCAACGTATCTCACTCGTTATCCAAGATATGAATTTTAGTAATGACACCACTTCAGGTGAAGAAGGCAAGGTGTTATTTTACCAATTACGAGAACTTAACCCACTCTTACCGATTATTTTGATCACCGCGTGGACAGAACTTGCAACAGCAGTTGAACTAGTTAAAGCCGGTGCCGCCGATTATTTACCCAAGCCTTGGGACGATAGCAAATTACTGATCTGTGTAAATAACCTAATTGAGCTTGGCCACACAAAACAACAAAATGCCACTTATGCTCGCCACCAGCAAGAACGCACAGCCAGTTTAGCCGATGCCGATTTAGTTGGTTTGGTTTATCAAAGTACCGCAATGGAAAAAGTGCTCAATATGGCAATCCAAGTGGCAAAATCAGATGTATCTGTGCTGATCACTGGCGCAAATGGGAGTGGCAAAGAGCGCATTGCACAGATTATCCAAGCTAACTCTCATTTAAAGCATGCGCCATTTTTAACCATTAATGCCGGTGCCCTGCCTCAGGATTTAATTGAAGCTGAGTTATTCGGTGCTGAAGCTGGGGCGTACACTGGTATCACCAAACAACGAATTGGCCGCTTTGAAGCCGCCGATGGCGGCACACTATTTTTAGATGAAATAGGTAACTTACCGTTATCTGGACAAATGAAGTTATTACGCGTTTTGCAAACCGGTGAGTTTGAGCGACTCGGCTCAACAAAAACACAACAAGTAAATGTTCGGGTTATTTCCGCCACCAATGAAGACTTAAAAGCGGCTATTCGTGCCGGACGCTTTCGTGAAGATTTATATTATCGTCTCAATGTCATTGAGCTCAATTTACCAAATTTAGCACAGCGCCCTGACGATATTTTAACACTTGCCAAACATTTTCTAGGTGATCGAGAGCTATCAATTGCGATCGAACAAGGTTTACTTGCACACCCATGGCCTGGCAATGTTCGTGAGCTTGAAAATGCCTGTAAACGTGTTGCGGTACTCAAACCAGATGGTGATATTACCCTTGATGATTTCGCCCTGCAATCGCTCACTAGCCACGCTCAGCCGACAAAACAAGAACCCACAAAATTAGCTTTAGAAGAAGCAATGCGTGAGCATCAAGGTGTTATCGCCAAAGTAGCTCGCCAGTTTGGTTTAAGTCGTCAGGCATTGTACCGACGTTTACAAAAATTTGAGATCGATTATTGATGCAAAGCAATAAATTCTTTTTATCTATCACCACCAAGCTTATGTTGTTATGTAACATATCAGCCATTATTCCGGTTTGGATAATCAGTTGGTTAACACAGTTAGACTGGCTTTTAATTGGTGTAAATACACTTTTGACTGTGCTGATAGCCAGTTATGTGTCATTTCGGCTCTGTCGCTCCACAGTGCAAGGTATGCACTCGTTAGAAACAGGATTACTTAACCTTAAAGATGGTGAACTAACCACTCAACTTGCCTATAACAACAATGATGAATTAGGCCGATTGTGTCAGCTGTATAATCAAAGTGCAAAGCAACTACGCCAAGAAAAACAATGGATTTATCAACGCGAGTTAATGCTTGATAAAGTGCTGCAAAGTTCACCGCAAGCCGTCCTTTTAAAAAATGATAAAGGCTTTATTGTTTACAGTAACTACAGTGCTCGGGATCTTTTTAACGCGAAAACGGCCCTTGAAGGCAGTCAATTTGAGCAATTACTTACTAATGCTCACCCACAATTAAGCCAAGCATTACAGCGTGGTAGTGATGGTTTATTTACTCTAGAAGCAGAGAATCAAGAAGCCCAAGCATGGCATTTATCAACAGGTAAATTATTGCTAAATAATCAATATCATTATTTATATGTATTTAAACAATTGACTCGAGAACTCAGTCGTCAAGAAGTTGAGGTGTGGAAAAAAGTCATTCGTATTATTAGTCATGAGCTCAATAACTCGCTTGGCCCCATGTCATCAATGTTACACAGCGGCCAGTTACTCAGTGAAAACCTGAACGAACCAAGGCTTAAGCGGGTTTTTGAAACCATCTCAGAGCGTATCAAACACCTTAATGAGTTTGTCCAAGGCTATGGTAAGTTTGCAAAATTACCAACACCACAAGTCATTACACTTGATTGGCCAGTATTACTGGAACAATTACAGCGCCAATGGCAGTTTATACTCGAAATAAACAAAGATGTAACCACGCTTGCTGATCCAACTCAAATAGAACAGTTATTGATCAACTTACTCAAAAATGCCCACGAATCTGGCTCTGCCCCCGAGCAGGTGAGTGTCTGTATTTCACAAGATACCAAAGGTACCCATATCAGCGTAAGTGATCAAGGTAAAGGTATGAGTGAGCAAGTAATGGCAAATGCTTTGATCCCGTTTTATTCAACCAAAGTAACGGGTAGCGGCTTAGGACTTGCGTTATGCCGTGAAATAGTTGAAGCACACCATGGCCAAATTAGCTTACATAATCGTAACAGTGGCGGGCTTAATGTCCATGTAATTTTGCCTAGTGTGTGAACAGTCTTATAAAATGCCACAAAAAAGCCGCTACTAAGCGGCTTTTCACTAAATTAGCATAAAGCACAAAAATTATTCGGCATCAGCTTCTTTATATTTGGCTGCAGTTTCTGTGATCAGTGGTTGTAATTCACCACGTTGAAACATTTCAATAATGATATCACAGCCACCAATTAACTCACCTTCCACCCACAACTGAGGGAATGTTGGCCAATTAGCGTAAGCAGGAAGTTCGGCACGGATATCTGGGTTGAGTAAAATGTCAACATAAGCAAACGGCTCACCGCATGACATAAGTGCTTGAGACGCTTGTGAAGAAAAACCACAATTTGGTAGTTTAGGCGAGCCTTTCATATAAAGGATAATTGGATTTTCAGAAATCTGTTGTTTAATTTTATCAATGGTTTCCATCTACAACCTCAAAAGTGACGATAGCTGAACATATCAAGGCTTGAAAAATTTTCATTTAGCCTCATATATGTGTCTTAAAGTGGGCAAATATAGCCGCAATCTAAATAGTCTTGCATTTGCACTGCTGTTTAGCATTGCTGTTTGCTAAAACTTGAGTAAAATACTCAACAATTATAGTAACACTATAATCCCATTTGGTATAGGCAACTACTCTGTTTGAACAGGTATTACCTATTACTATTTGGACTATCAACCAAAAGAAGATGGAGATAAAAAATGGCATTTGAACTACCGTCACTACCATATGCAATTAACGCACTTGAGCCACATATTTCACAAGAAACACTCGAGTTTCACCACGGCAAACACCACAATACATACGTTGTAAAACTTAACGGTTTAGTAGGTGGTACTGAATTCGAAAATAAAACACTTGAAGAAGTAGTTTGCTCTTCAGAAGGTGGTGTATTTAACAATGCAGCACAGATCTGGAACCACACTTTCTACTGGAACAGCTTATCTCCAAATGGCGGTGGCGCAGCAACGGGCGCGGTTGCAGATGCTATCAATGCTAAATGGGGTTCGTTTGAAGCATTCCAAGCAGCTTTTGATGACAAAGCAGTTAACAACTTCGGTTCAAGCTGGACTTGGTTAGTTAAATTAGCAGATGGTTCTTTAGACATCGTTAATACGTCTAACGCTGCAACACCACTAACACAAGAAGGTGTAACACCGATCCTAACAGTGGATCTGTGGGAACATGCTTACTACATCGATTTCCGTAACGTTCGTCCAGATTACTTAAAAGCTTTCTGGTCGCTTGTTAACTGGGAATTCGCGAACGCTAACTTCGCATAATTAATTGCTCGATTCGAGCAAGCTTAATTTAAAAGACGCTACGGCGTCTTTTTTATTTTCTAACATAAATTTTTAATTTTATTGCACAAAAATCTAAATTCATGACTAAGCTTTAAATAACCTTTGCTACTTTTTAAATTTGTAAGCACCTAGTTTAAGCAGGTTTTTGGAGGTCTCCATGAGTATTTTTGAGCATTACCAAGCACGATACGAAGCGGCACAAGAAGAAGAGTACAGTATCGCTGAGTTCTTAGAAATTTGTAAAACTGATAAATCGGCTTACGCCAGTGCACCTGAACGATTATTAACTGCCATTGGCGAACCCGAAATGATCGACACATCCAAAGATGCCCGATTAAGTCGGTTATTTTCAAATCGAGTAGTTGCCCGCTACCCCGCTTTTAATGACTTTTACGGTATGGAGGATGCCATTGAGCAAATCGTATCCTACCTAAAACATGCGGCACAAGGCCTTGAAGAGTGCAAACAAGTGCTCTACTTACTTGGCCCCGTTGGTGGTGGCAAGTCTTCCATTGCCGAAAAGCTTAAGTATTTAATGCAACAAGTGCCTATTTATTCAATTAAAGGGTCGCCTGTTAATGACCACCCACTGTCGTTATTTGATCCAAATGAAGACGCAGAACTGATGGAAAAAGAATACGGCATTAAACCCCGTTATTTAAAAACCATCATGTCGCCGTGGGCCACTAAACGCTTATCTGAGTTTAATGGTGATATTAGCCAATTCAAGGTAGTTAAACGCTATCCCTCTATCTTGAACCAAATAGCCATCGCAAAAACTGAGCCGGGGGATGAAAACAATCAAGATATTTCTGCACTGGTTGGTAAAGTAGATATTCGCAAATTAGAGCACTACGCTCAAAATGATGCGGATGCGTATGCTTATTCAGGTTCATTATGCCTTGCTAATCAAGGTTTAATGGAGTTTGTTGAAATGTTTAAAGCACCAATCAAAGTCTTACATCCATTATTAACAGCCACCCAAGAAGGCAACTATAATGGCACAGAAGGGATCAGCGCACTGCCCTTCAGCGGGATGATTTTGGCCCACTCAAATGAATCAGAGTGGCAAACGTTTAAAAACAACAAAAACAATGAAGCATTTTTAGACCGAGTATATATCGTCAAAGTACCTTATTGCTTACGCGTTTCAGAAGAAGTGAAAATTTACGATAAACTATTAGAACACAGTGAATTATATAATGCCCCGTGTGCTCCTGGAACACTGGAAACATTGGCAAAATTCACTACTTTGTCGCGCTTAAAAGATCCAGAAAATTCCAGTATCTACTCAAAAATGCGGGTCTATGATGGTGAAAGCTTAAAAGACACCGATCCAAAAGCAAAGTCTTACCAAGAGTATCGTGATTACGCTGGTGTTGATGAGGGCATGACTGGGCTTTCAACCCGCTTTGCGTTTAAAATTTTATCCCGTGTATTTAACTTTGATACCCTTGAAGTTGCCGCTAACCCAGTGCATTTGTTCTACGTGTTAGAACAGCAAATTGAGCGCGAACAATTCTCAGCCGACGTGGAAGAACGTTATTTGAGTCATTTAAAAGGCTATTTAATTCCGCAATATGTCGAGTTTATTGGTAAAGAATTACAAACTGCGTACTTAGAGTCTTACTCTGAGTACGGGCAAAACATTTTTGACCGTTACGTCACTTATGCCGACTTTTGGATCCAAGACCAAGAGTATCGCGATCCGGATACTGGCCAACTATTTAACCGTGAGGCACTCAATGCTGAACTTGAAAAAATTGAAAAGCCAGCGGGTATTTCAAATCCAAAAGATTTCCGCAATGAAATAGTCAACTTTGTACTTCGAGCGCGAGCGCACAACAACGGAAAAAACCCTCTGTGGACCAGCTACGAAAAACTACGCACTGTGATTGAGAAAAAAATGTTCTCAAACACAGAAGATCTATTGCCGGTTATTTCTTTCAACGCGAAAACATCCGCAGAAGATCAGAAAAAACACGAGGATTTTGTTAATCGCATGGTAGAAAAAGGCTATACCCAAAAACAAGTACGTTTGTTATCTGAGTGGTATTTACGAGTGCGTAAATCACAATAACAATCAAACTGAAGTATTTTAGGGGGCTTTATGGCGCATTTTATAGACCGTCGCCTGAACGGTAAGAATAAGAGCACGTTAAATCGTCAACGTTTTATCAGGCGCTATAAAAAACAAATAAAAGAGGCGGTATCCGATGCGATAAATAAGCGTAGCGTCACTGATACCAGTAGTGGAGAAAGTATCACAATCCCACAGCGGGATATCAGTGAGCCAACTTTTCATCAAGGAAAAGGCGGTAACCGTGAACAAATACATCCGGGGAATGATCAATTTTCCACCGGGGATAAAATTAAACGCCCGCAAGGGGGGCAAGGCAGTGGTGGCGCGGGCGAAGGTGAAGCGAGTGATTCCGGTGAAGGCCAGGATGATTTTGTATTCTCAATATCTAAAGACGAGTACTTAGATTTACTGTTTGAAGATTTAGAGCTGCCTAATTTACAACAGAACCAGTTAGATAAGCTGGTGCAAATGAAGACCCATCGCGCTGGTTTTTGCAGTGATGGCATGCCAAGTAACATTGATATAGTGCGCTCTTTACAAGGTTCATTGGCAAGGCGTGTAGCAATGACTGCCGGTAAAAAGCGGCAATTGGCTGAATTACAGATGCAACTAGCTTTATTAATGGCTGAGGGCAAACCAGATATCGCCGCCATTGCTTTACTTGAGCAAGAAATTGCTGCATTACAAAAGCGTATAGACGCAGTTCCGTTTATTGACAACTACGACCTGCGTTTTCGTAATTATGAAAAGCAGCCACACCCAACGAGTAAAGCAGTGATGTTTTGTATTATGGATGTCTCAGGCTCAATGGACCAAGCAACTAAAGATATGGCAAAGCGCTTTTATATATTGCTTTATCAATTTTTAACGCGCAGTTACAAAGATATTGAAGTGGTGTATATCCGCCATCACACCCAAGCTAAAGAAGTGGATGAGCAAGAGTTTTTCTATTCTCAAGAAACAGGTGGCACAATTGTATCTAGTGCACTTAAACTAATGCATGAAATCATACAAGAGCGCTATAACGCAGGTGAGTGGAATGTCTATGCTGCGCAAGCGTCTGATGGCGACAATTGGGCTGATGACTCACCGCAATGCGGTGAAATTTTGCGTAACAAGCTCTTAAAAGATGTGCGTTACTACGCCTACATTGAGATCACTACCCGAGCTCATCAAAGTCTATGGCGTGAATACCAAAATATTTGTCAAACTCATGACAATTTTGCTATCCAACACATTCGTAATGTTGAGGATATTTACCCTATTTTCCGTGAGCTATTTAAAAAGAGTCGTCAACACCAAGGTGCAGCATAAGTTGCACAGCGAGGTATTTATATGACCGATAAACGAATGAGTGATGGGCCAGATTGGACATTTGAGTTACTGCAACAATACCAAGACGAAATAGCCCGTGTGGCCGAGCATTATCGTCTCGATACCTACGTTAATCAAATCGAGGTGATCACCGCAGAACAAATGATGGATGCCTATTCTAGCGTTGGTATGCCTATTGGTTACAGCCACTGGTCTTATGGTAAAAAGTTTATTCAAACAGAACAAAACTACAAACGCGGGCAAATGGGTTTAGCGTATGAGATTGTTATTAATTCAGATCCCTGTATTGCTTATTTAATGGAAGAAAACACCCTGCCTATGCAGGCACTGGTTATGGCACATGCATGTTATGGCCATAACTCATTTTTTAAAGGGAATTACTTATTTAAAACGTGGACCGATGCCAGTTCAATTATTGATTACTTGTTATTTGCAAAAAACTACATTGCTCGTTGTGAAGAAAAGTATGGCATTGATGAGGTCGAAAACCTCCTAGACTCATGTCATGCCCTTATGAACTATGGCGTTGATCGTTATAAGCGTCCTCAACAAATATCTTTATTTGAAGAGCAAAAGCGCCAGCAAGAGCGTGAGGATTACCTGCAATCGCAAGTAAACGAACTTTGGCGTACTATTCCATCACATCAACAAGAAACTAAAAAGCGCGAGCGGCACTTTCCCTCTGAACCGCAAGAAAACATACTTTATTTTATTGAAAAAAATGCCCCATTACTCGAATCTTGGCAACGAGAAGTAATCCGTATTGTACGGAAAATTTCCCAATATTTTTATCCGCAAAAACAAACCCAAGTGATGAATGAAGGCTGGGCGACATTTTGGCATTATACAATTTTGAACCACTTATACGATGAAGGAAAACTCACCGATTCATTTATGCTGGAGTTTTTACAAAGCCATACTAATGTAGTTTACCAACCCCCTTATAATAGCAATTATTACTCAGGTATTAACCCTTATGCATTGGGCTTTAATATGATGGTAGATATTCGCCGTATCTGCGAAAACCCAACCGAGGAAGATAGACGATGGTTTCCTGACTATGCAGGTAGTAATTGGCTAGATACCTTGCATTTTGCGATGGAAAACTTTAAAGATGAGAGTTTCATCAGCCAATTTCTATCGCCTAAATTAATCCGTGATTTTAAGCTGTTCACTATTATCGATCACGAAAAAGATCCAAACTTACACATTGGTGCTATACATGATGAAAACGGCTATCACGCCGTACGAACGGCACTTTCGGCACAATATAACTTAAGTAATCATGAGCCTAACATTCAAGTGTTCGATGTAGATATTAGGGGAGATCGTTCTTTAACCTTACGCTATGTGCCACACCAAAATATCCCACTAGCAAAGTCTCATGATGAGGTATTAAAACACCTTTACAGACTGTGGGGGTTTAAAGTAAAGCTTGAGCAAGAGTTGCCCACCGGTGAAATCACGACTCTTGGACAGTGCCCATCAGATGATTCTCGTCATACTACGCTGTAATATTCAAGCAACCGAGTGATAAAGAAAATGACGCTGTTGCGTCATTTTTTGTATTACGATTCATTTAAATCCTGATAAGCAGTGACACAATTTCTACCATTTTCTTTGGAAAAATAAAGTGCTTTATCTGCCGCTTCAATCCATTTTTCATATCGCTCAAAATGCGTTTGAAAACATGCAAAACCAATACTCACTGTCATTTTAATTTGCTGTCCATCAAAGTAAATAGAGGAATTTTCAACCAGGCTACGTAGGCGCTCTGCAAATATTTCAGCACCTTGGCGATCTGTATCTAGTAAGGTCACTGCAAATTCTTCGCCGCCGTAGCGCCCTGCAATATCAGTTTCACGCAATGTCTTACGCAATAAATCGGCTATGTTGCGAAGTGCTTCGTCACCACAGCGATGGCCGTATTCATCATTTACTTTTTTAAAGTGGTCGATATCAAACATTAATAGTGTACTGCAACCAGCACTGCGTTTTATACGTAGAAACTCTTGGCGAAGGGTGTTCTCCCAATGACCGCGATTAGCTAGTTGTGTCAGCGCATCAGTTCGACTTACTTGTTCCAATTTACGATTAACTTCTTCCAGCTCTTTTTTATTAACAGCTACATCAGTAACATCATAAATTATGATGCAAATGTGCCCTACTTCACCCATCGTATTAGAAAGCGGAATAAACGTTGCGTTTTGATACATGTGATCGGCTTTGCCGGTAATTGGTCGATAGTTTTTAAAACGAAAAATATAGGGCTGCTGCTCCCAAATCGTAAATGAGCGGTTTTTTAAAATAAACACTGACTCAGATTTACTACGAAACCATTTTTCGTCTATTGATGGAAATAAATCAAACAGATCTTTATCTTTCACTGCACTGGGTAACATACCGGAATGGTTTTCCATAAAGCCATTCCAAATACACACTTTATAATCTCTGTCTAGCACCACTAAACCAATATCGACGGTGTTAAACATATCCATTAACCAATGGATCTCATTCATATTAAAATCAGCAGCAGGCATAGTGTTAGTCTTCTAATAGGTAAGCAACTTTGTACTTCAACGTTTTTAGTGAATCTTCTGTAAACAACAGCATTAGATCACAATTTATATTGTGGTCTTCAATACCATAGCTAATTTCTATGGCTAAAGTACGTTGCCAACGTGATTTATTTGCTTTCACTAAATCAGCTACATCACAATGTTGTCCAAGTACAACTGGGTGCCCTTGACTAAACGTCATATCTAATTGACGCGATAAACCAGTTAAAATTGCACCGATAAGAATGTTACTAATGTCCATTAGTAACTCCAGCTCAACTTTATTATTAAGCTCACCTTGATAATCCATTAAGGACGCGATTTCTTTAAAGCTTGAATCATTCAGTAATAACAAGGCTTCACCAGAAACCCCACCGCCAATAAAACCTTGGCACACGCCAGAAGTCGACGCATTCGCGTCAATTGAGCGCAGTGCCATATCTAATTCATTGACTTCAAGAATATTAACATTCGGAATAGGCAACTCAACAAATACATTCAGTAAACGAGCAAGTAGATCTCCTGCTTGACCCATAGCAATATTTGTAAGTTCTTGATAGATATCTCTCACATCAGGGTCAACTTGCTCCCCTAAACGATGTGATAGCCGTTCACGCATGGCTTTATCTTTAATGCCATGATGTTCGATAATTTCAGCGAGTTTTTGTGCATCGCAGGGCTTTTGAATAAAATCTATCGCACCAAGTTCAATCACTCGTTGATGCGCATTCGGCTGAATATCGCCGGAGACCACCACAGTTAAAACGTTTAAGCCTTGCTTTTGGATTGCTTGCAGTACTTCATAGCCATCCATTTGTGGCATATTTAAATCGAGAAATAGAATTTCAGGACTTAACGCTTTAATCTGCTCAATACAGTGCACCCCATCCTCAGCAAACTCAACTTTAATATCCCAATCATCGGGCAACGAACGAGCTAACTGACGGCGCGCAAGCTTAGAATCATCACAAATAAGAACCGATGTTGACATAGTCTCTCTCTGATCGCTTACATTGGCCGCATATATCAAGCCAATGTGCTTTTATTTTTATTAGTAAGGTACAAACTTATCACTGCATCATGTTAATCAATGTAACCATGCATTACAATTTTAAATTGCACTAAACACTTGGTGTCTATAGGTGATTATAATACACTCACGCTAATTGCGTTAATTCTAAAGGAAATACCTTATGCTTCGTTCGCTTACTTTTGCTTTTAGTGCCTTTTGTTCGATGGCTTTTGCTACGGATATGACCGAAAACACCTTAGATGCTGGCAAAGTATCAGTGCAGTCAAAACCAATCACGTTATTAGGGCAAGGTGTAAGCCTTGGTGATAAAGCGCCAGACTTCAAAGTAGTTGATGGCTCATTTACACCCATCACATTAGCGGATTATCAAGGTAAGGCTATTTTAATAAGCGTCGTGCCTAGCCTGGATACTGGGGTGTGTAGCATTCAAACCAAACATTTTAACGAAAAAGTGGCTTCGCAATTTCCAAATATCGCCATGCTTACTATCAGTGCTGATTTACCCTTTGCACAAAAACGTTTCTGCAAAGCTGAGAACATAGATAAAGTTACAACACTATCTGATTCAGTATGGCGTGACTTTGGTCAAAATTATGGACTGATCATTAAGGACATGGGACTCCTGACTCGTGCTGTCTTTGTTTTGGACGCCAGTCATAAGGTCGTTTATAAACAGTTAGTCGCTGATTTATCGACTGAGCCTAACTATGATCCAGTTATTAGTGCTTTAAATTCATTATAACTTTGCAAATCGTACTCATAAAAAAACCGCCAATCGGCGGTTTTTTTAATTAACCTAAATGATGGTTAATTAGCCTAATAATTCAGCAAGTTGCTGATTAACAGCTTCAACAGCTTGTGTACCGTCTAATTTATGGTATTGGGTATTACCCGCTTTCGCTTCTGCTTGGTAATAATCAACCAATGGCATTGTTTGTTCATGGTAAATACCTAAACGCTTACGTACTGTTTCTTCTGTATCATCTGCGCGGATAATTAGGTCTTCACCCGTTACATCGTCTTTACCTTCCACTTTTGGTGGGTTGTAAACAACGTGATAAACACGACCAGAACCAGGATGTACACGACGTCCACCCATACGATCAACTATAATTTCATCAGCAACATCAAACTCAATAACGTGATCAACTACTACGCCATTTTCTTTCATTGCATCAGCTTGTGGAATGGTGCGTGGGAAGCCATCAAGTAAAAAACCTTTCTCACAATCTGCTTTAGTAATACGTTCCTTAACTAGACCAATGATGATGTCATCAGAAATTAGCTGACCTGCATCCATTACTTTCTTTGCTTCTAAACCCAGTGGCGTGCCTTCTTTAATTGCAGCACGCAACATATCACCAGTAGAGATCTGTGGAATACCGTACTTGTCCATCAAAAACTGAGCTTGAGTACCTTTACCTGCACCCGGCGCGCCCAAAAGAATAATGCGCATATCATTGTCCTCGGTTGATACTGTTCACTATAAACATCAGCAAATCAGTATAATTTATTTTAAAGCCTGAATTCTTCCATAAGCGCCGCCGATACTCAAGCAACTTATACCAATTGACTAGATTGAAATTATAAAAAAAGGAACCTAAGTTCCTTTTTTATAAAAATGTGACTGTTTGAGTAATTACTTGCTCAAGTCTAGCATTAATTTATTTAGACGAGTCACAAAACCTGCAGGGTCTTTTAATGTCCCACGCTCTGCAAGCAATGCTTGATCAAGTAGTACATGTGACCATTGAGCAAATTTATCTTCATCTTGCTCAACATTTAAGTGCTTAACAAGTTGATGCTCAGGGTTAAGCTCAAAAATAGGTTTAGCTTCAGGAGCTGCTTGGCCAACAGACTCCATTAGCTTTTGCATTTGTGAGCTCATATCGTTGTCATCTGCAACCACACATGCTGGAGAGTCTGTTAGACGATGCGTAAAGCGTACGTCTTTAACACTCTCACCAAGCACTGTCTTAATACGGTCGACTAAGCCTGCAACTTCTTTTTCAGACTCTTCTTGCGCCTTTTTAGTCTCTTCATCGTCAAGATTACCTAAATCTAAATCACCACGAGTAATTGACTTAAATGGCTTTTCAGCAAATTCTGTTAAGTGGCTCATCATCCACTCATCAACACGGTCGCTCATCAACAGTACTTCGATACCTTTCTTGCGGAAGATCTCTAAGTGTGGAGAGCTTTTCGCTGCTGTGAATGAATCAGCAACAACGTAGTAAATCGCATCTTGCCCTTCGTTCATACGCTCAACGTATTGCTCTAATGAAACATTTTGTGCCTTCTCATCGGTGTGTGTTGAAGAGAAACGCAGTAATTTAGCAATCGCTTCTTTGTTAGCGGCATCTTCAGCAGGACCCTCTTTGATCACTTGACCAAACTCGTTCCAAAATACTTGGTAGTCATCAGCCTTATTTTTTGCCATACGCTCAAGCAGTTTTAAAGTACGTGATGTACAACCTTTACGGATTGCTTGGGTTACTTTGTTATCTTGTAAGATTTCACGCGATACATTAAGTGGTAAGTCATTAGAATCAAGTAAACCTTTCACAAAACGTAAATAGCTAGGCATAAATTGCTCAGCGTCATCCATTACAAACACGCGTTGCACATACAGCTTTAAACCACTTTGACGGTCACGATTCCATAAATCAAAAGGGGCTTTTTTAGGAATATACAGTAGACTTGTGTATTCAGTTTTACCTTCAACTTTATTGTGGGCCCAGCTAAGTGGATCTTCCCAGTCATGACTTACATGCTTGTAAAATTCTTTATATTCTTCATCAGATAGCTCTGATTTATCACGTGTCCACAATGCAGTGGCGCGGTTAATGCTCTCCCACTCACCTGGGACTGCTGGAATTTTCTCGCCATCTTCACCTTCAGATTCAGGCACTTCTGGTTTAAACATTTGTACCGGCGTAGAAATATGATCCGAGTATTTAGTCACAATACTACGCAAGCGCCAATCATCAGCAAATTCTTTTTCGTCTTCACGCAGATGTAATATGATGTCTGTACCACGCCCAGCTTTTTCAATTTCTTCTAGCGTGTATTCGCCTTCACCTTGTGATTGCCACTCAACACCTTTTTCTTCACCAGCTTTACGTGTACGCACAGTCACTAGATCTGCAACGATAAATGCAGAATAAAAACCAACACCGAATTGACCAATTAGTTGCGAATCTTTGCTTTGATCACCTGTTAAGTTTTTGAAGAACTCAGCAGTACCTGACTTAGCAATCGTCCCTAATGAACTGATCACTTCATCACGGGTCATGCCAATACCATTATCAGAAATAGTCACAGTGTTAGCTTCTTTATCTGCACTAATGCGTACACGTAGATCCGCATCACCTTGGTAAAGATCACCATTCGAAAGTGCTAAAAAGCGTAATTTATCTGCCGCGTCTGAGGCATTAGACACAAGCTCACGTAAAAATATTTCTTTATTCGAATACAGTGAGTGAATCATTAAGTTTAGTAATTGTTTAACTTCTGTTTGAAAGCCTAATGTTTCTTTTTGTGCTGCAGTCATTTATATATCTCCAATTTGCAAAGTGTCTGCGTTATGCACTTAATATGGGGCGCGGTTTGTTAACTTCAAGTCAAATGAGCAAAAAAGTAACCTACAGATGGAGAAATATGAAAGTTTGATCGTTTATTGTTGCTATGAAAATGGCTGTGAGCAATGAAAATGTATGTTCTTTAAGCTTTGCGGGTGCACAAAAAACAGATCACTGGCATGCAATTGCAAACGCTCAGCCAATTGTTCGCTAGATTCGTTTTTATATAGATCACAACCAAGTATTGGGTGCCCAATACTATGACTATGAATACGTAATTGGTGTGTACGCCCCGTAACAGGGGTAAATTGTACTAACGTCCTCTGCGGTGATGTTAAGCGCTTTAATACACTATAGTCACTAACTGCAACTTTACCCATCACGTTACAAATTTTTACTAATGGAAAGAGTGATTTATCCTTAGCTATCGCAGCATTAATCTGGCCTGCGTCATTTAATAACCAACCATCAAGTATCGCTATATAGTGCTTTTTAATTGTCCCAGCTTGAAACTGCTTATTTAGGTGCTTAGTTGATTCTGGATTAAGGCCAACAACCATTATGCCTGAGGTGCCAAAATCTAATCTATGAATTAACTTAGCTGTTGGGAATGCAGCAGTAATATCAGGTTGACCATGCACTAACCTATAGTGAACAGAATCCCAATTAGCCGGATTCTTACCGGACAAACTCAATAACCCACTAGGTTTATTGATCACTAAAATATCATCGTCTTGATATAAGATTTCCACATGCTCACGGCAAACCGGTGCAATAAACTCATCAACGACCATTTTAGGTTTCGAACTACAATCAGACATTTAATTCCTTGACGTGGGTTGTTCTAGATGGAAATTTATAACGCAGTTAGCACTAAAATTTAGCGATAAGTGAGAAAAGTTTTGATTACACTATTTTAAAGCTTATTTAAATATATGAAAGAAAAAGCTCTGGCTTAGTCGTGGCGTTCTTTAATCCGTGGGTGTCCTCAACTCACGCTACGGTGTCCAGGTTGACACTGTGCGGCTGATAGCTGACGGCTGACGGCTGACAGCTATACTTTATTCCAGACAACAAAAAACCCGTTACATCGCTGTAACGGGTTTCTCTTATTTGGAGCCTGGGATGACGTAGTGCCTACAGCGGTAGAGAAGCCACATAGCAAATGCTACGCTCTCATTGTCTGTGGCTTTATTTATCCATGAGTATCAGATACTCAACTCACGCTACGGTGTCCAGGTTGACACTGTGCGGCTGATAGCTGACGGCTGACGGCTGACAGCTATGCTTTATTCCAGACAACAAAAACCCCGTTACATCGCTGTAACGGGTTTCTCTAATTTGGAGCCTGGCGATGACCTACTTTCACATAGCATATGCTACCCTATCATCGGCGCTATTTCGTTTCACTACTGAGTTCGGCATGGGGTCAGGTGGGTCCAAAACGCTATTGTCACCAAGCAAATTTGGTATTAATTCGCTCTTACGAGCCAATTAATTAAAATCTGGAAAATGGCTGATAATTGTTTTCTGACGGCTGAAAGCTTATGGCTTACAGCTGCTAGTAAATCTACTTTAGTTGTCGCGATAAATCACGACCTACAATCTTAA
>NZ_AHCA01000009.1 GCF_000238355.1 Pseudoalteromonas haloplanktis ATCC 14393 | reverse complement strand
AGGTGCTGGTGTTGTAGCAACTATCGTAGAGTAATAGTTAGCCTAGCTAATTAATACTAAAAAAACCCGAGCCTAGTCTCGGGTTTTTTAATGTCTGCGATTTGAGCTGTAAGCCGCCAGCCGTCAGTTTAAGACAAATTCGTCTTGACATGAAAGTTGAAGCGGGCAAATTTTATAGCTGATAGCTGATAGCTGATAGCTGATAGCTGATAGCTGATAGCTGATAGCTGATAGCTGATAGCTGATAGCTGATAGCTGATAGCTGATAGCTGATAGCTGATAGCTGATAGCTGATAGCTGATAGCTGATAGCTGATAGCTGATAGCTGATAGCTGATAGCTGATAGCTGATAGCTGATAGCTGATAGCTGATAGCTGATAGCTGATAGCTGATAGCTGATAGCTGATAGCTGATAGCTGATAGCTGATAGCTGATAGCTGATAGCTGATAGCTGATAGCTGATAGCTGATAGCTGATAGCTGATAGCTGATAGCTTACCCATCGTAACGTTATGATATAACAAATTAAATTCAATCAAACCTTTCATTTTTATGTAATCTAAAGTCACTTTTTCAGTCACAAATTCTGCCTAGTATGATTGCTCTGATTATTACTAACTTTCTTGTTCATAACGTACTAACGGAATTTAAAAATGAAAATTAATAAAATTGCGACTGCAATTGGTTTTACATTGGCATTGTCTGCAACGGCAAATGCGGCTGTATTACCAGATAATCAAACAAAAAATGAATGGTATAGCGATGCGCAAAGCAAAATAACGGCTAAGCAGGCAATGGCTACTACCGCACCCGCTACAAAAGCAAAAAACGTAATTCTATTCGTGGGCGATGGTATGGGTGTATCAACGCTCACCGCGGCGCGTATTCTTGCGGGTCAACAACAAGGCGCTTTAGGTGAAGAAGGCTTTTTGAGTTTTGAAGAGTTTCCATATTCTGCGCAAGTAAAAACCTATAACGTAGATGCGCAAACGCCAGATTCAGCAGGCACCATGACGGCTATTATTTCTGGTGTTAAAACGGATGTGGGTGTTATTGGTGTAAACGAAAATATAGAGCGCGGTAACTGTGCAACGGTAGCAGGTAATGAATTAATTACGGCTACTGAACTTGCTGAAATAAAAGGCTTAGCTACTGGAATCGTTTCTACTGCACGTATCACCCATGCGACACCGGCTGCAACCTATGCAAAGTCAGCCGATCGTAACTGGGAAGATATCTCAGATATGCCAGCAGATGCGGTTGCTGCAGGGTGTGAAGATATCGCCTCACAGTTAGTTAATTTTGAGAAGAATTTAGAAGCGCGTTTTGTTGGTGTTGATGTTGATGGTCTTGAAGTTGTAATGGGTGGTGGTCGTCGTCATTTCTTACCAAAAGATGCGGCGTTTAATTCTGTCGATGCGATGAGTGAGGTCGAAGGTGACCGCACTGATGAGCGTGACTTAACGGCGCAGTGGCAACAGCAATATCCTGAAGGTAAATATGTGGTTGATCAGGCTGGTTTTGACAGCTTAAGCACAGATACAACGCGTGCGTTGGCATTATTTAATGAATCTCACATGCAATATGAAGCAGACCGCAGCAATGATATTGCTGGCGAGCCTTCACTGACCGAGATGACGACTAAAGCCATAGATATCCTGAAAAATAATGAAAAAGGCTTCTTCTTAACGGTTGAATCAGGTCGTATCGATCACGCTCACCATGCGGGCAATGCTTATAACGCATTAAATGACACTATTGAGTTGGCCAATGCGGTTAAAGCTGCTGTAGAAAATACCGATCCAAGTGAAACACTTATCTTAGTGACTGCGGATCATAGTCATGTATTCACTATTGCTGGTTACCCAAAGCGTGGTAATCCAATTCTAGGGCAAGTAGTTGCTGTTGGTAGCGACACGGCAACGCTTGCAGCTGATGGCATGCCATATACCACAGTTGGTTACGCAAATGGTTTAGGCTTTAGAGATTTAGGCGATGAAACAGATGCCGATGCGTCGTATTCAGAAGCGGCAGCCGCAGGGCGTGTAGATTTGAGTGGTGTAGATACTTTAGCTGCTGGTTTTCATCAAGAGGCCACAGTGCCAATGGGCTCAGAAACCCATGCTGGTGAAGATATTTCATTACACGCAATGGGACCAGGCGCGCAGTTAGCACAAGGTGTGGTGGAGCAAAATGTAATTTTCCACATAATCAATCAAGCGCTCGAACTAATAGAAGAATAATGGTGATGACAATGAAAAAATTAAATTTAATATCTCTTGCCGTGGTTGTTGCATTAGCAGGTTGTTCTGATGACGATGATAAAATTGATTCACTGACTGTGGAAAACGCAATTACTGTGGGCTCTGAGCAATGTATCAATGGTGGCATTGAAACCTTAACGGGTGAAGACACCAATCAAAATGGTGAACTTGATGCGGATGAAGTTACTGCGACATCTGTTGTATGTAATGACCCTGCAACGTCATTAAATGCACAGCAGCTAGCGCCGCTTACAACAAATACTTGGTTTAAAGAAGCCAAAACTAAACTCGCTACTAGCCAAGATAATATAGCTAATATTATTACAGAATCAGGTAAAGCGAAGAATGTAATTCTGTTTGTTGGTGATGGTATGGGTATTTCGACAGTCACCGCAGCGCGTATTTTAGCGGGTCAGTTACAAGGAAAAATGGGTGAAGAACACCAACTAAGTTTTGAAACACTCCCATTTTCAGGTTTTGCTAAAACTTACAATGTAGACGCACAAACACCTGACTCTGCGGGTACTATGACAGCAATGGTTTCGGGTGTAAAAACAGATGTCGGTGTTGTTGGTATTGATGAAGCAGTGGTTAACGGCAATTGTTTGTCAGGTAAAGGTCATGAACTTATTACTTCATTAGAGCTGGCTGAAATTGCGGGTAAATCAACCGGTATTATTTCAACTGCGCGTATTACTCATGCCACACCAGCTGCAGCTTATGCTAAAGCGGCTAACCGTAATTGGGAAGATATCTCCGATATGCCTGAGTCTGAGGCTGCAAATTGTGAGGATATCGCTTCGCAACTGGTTAATTTTGAAAAGAATTTGGAAACACGTTTTGCTGGCATCGACGTTGATGGTATCGAAGTGGTAATGGGCGGCGGTCGGCGTCACTTCTTACCTAAAGATGCGTCATTTAATTCAGCCGATGCAGTAAGCTCAGTAGAAGGTGATCGTACTGATGGGCGCGATTTAACGGCAGAGTGGCAGGCTAAATATCCAAATGGTCAATACGTAATGGACCAAGCGAGCTTTGACGCGATTGATGTGGTAAATACTAAGCAAGTGTTTGGTTTATTTAATGAATCCCACATGCAATATGAAGCAGACCGCAGTAACGATATTGCGGGAGAGCCTTCTTTATCAGAAATGACAGCAAAAGCATTAGACGTATTAGATAATAACGACAAAGGCTTTTTCTTAACTGTAGAAGCAGGGCGAATTGACCATGCTCACCATGCGGGTAATGCTTATAATGCGTTAAACGATACAATTGAGTTGTCAAAAGCGGTGCAAGTTGCACTTGATAAAACCAGCATTGAAGATACATTAATTATTGTTACAGCTGATCACAGCCATGTATTTACCATTGCAGGTTACCCTAAACGTGGTAATCCAATTTTAGGTAAAGTGGTTGCTGTGGGTGAAACTGAGCCAAGCCTTGCGGCAGACAACATGCCGTACACCACAGTTGGTTATACCAATGGGGGTGGATTTAGAGATTTAGGTGAGGAAACCGATGCAGATGCAGGCTATAACTTTGCTCCTGTTACGGGTCGTGTTGATTTAACTGATATTAATACACAAAGCCCAGGCTTCCACCAAGAAGCGTTAGTCCCGCTTTCATCTGAAACCCATGCAGGTGAAGATGTAGGGGTTTATGCTCGCGGCCCAGGTGCCCACCTTGTTACTGGTACTAATGAACAAAGCTTTATTTTTCATGTTATGGATTACGCTGCTGATTTAGTGCAACAAGCTGATGACAAAGTGGCTAATTAAATGACAGTGGCTAACTAAGAGCACAACACTGTTAGATTATAAGAGCAACTCGTAGATGAGTTGCTCTTTGTCATTAATTTGCCAAATAAACACTTTACAGTGCTCCTCAGTATTAGATAAAAAAGAGAAATCAGTGAAAAAACTCATCGCATCGTTAGCATTCATAACTCCATTGGCCAGTGCCGCACAATGCGACCTTGATAGCCAATATGTACAAGCACACTATCAGGTTAGCAATCAGCAGACGACAACCAATGCGCTTACAAAGGATCAACAATTTACATTGTGGCGAACGCCGCATCAAGTTGCCGAGCAAGGCCATGAATTAGTTGAAGTATGGCAGCAGTTACGTAATCAACAGATCAGGCCTATTCGATATTTCCAAGCACAACAGCGTGGTATTGAATATCAGCCAACAGAGGTGCACGGCCAGCAAGATTGGAGTACTAAGTATCAATTAGTGAGTGATAACTTTATTGCCAAAATGACGCTAACCAATGAGCAAGGTGAAGGGTGTGAGCGTCTGCAAAATTATCAGTTAGTACAAGGTGATACTAAGATTGAACTGGCATGGTTGGTAAATAAAAAGCTGATAAGTTCAATGCGTATTAGCAAGCCACAGTTAACGCAAACATTAAGCTTAGTGTCGGTACATTTTGATAAAGCTGACGTGTTACAACAGTTTGCCAATTGGGATAGTTACCAAACGACTGATTACGCCGATATTGGTGATAATGAGAGCGACCCATTCTTAGCTAAAATGATTAACCTAGGTTTTATTGAGCATGGTGCGTCAGGTTTTTATGATGCTAACGGTAAAGCACTGAGTGGTGGGCATAGTCATTAAAAAGAGCGCCGAAGCGCTCTTACTAATCAATAACTCATTTACAGTTAGAAACCAAAGCTCCAATTTACACTGGCCACTCGGCCAGTACCCGCAAAGTAACGGGTCGCAGCAGGGTTAGTTTGGCCGTAATAAGTGATATAAAACTCATCGGTTAAATTATCAATACCTAAGCTAAATGCGCCGTATTGCTGAGTTTGATAGTTCACTGATAAATCAACAGTGGTATAACCTTCAAACTCACCACCGGTGTTATAATCACGGTCAAATAATTTGTTAGCTTGTAGACGACTGTTGATACTATTTGTCCACTGTTGCTGCCAAAATACATTCAGACGCGTTGGTGAAATATTACTGCCGCCTAAGTCACTTTCTACAACATTGTCACCATCACCATCATATTGCCCTTCGGTATCTGCATAATTAGCGCCAAAGGTCGTATCGTCATTGAAGAAGTATTGTAAGTTTGCTTCTATACCCGATATTTCGGTACGTTCACGTTGTACACTGTAAATACCATCGGCATCTGCTTGTAAACGAGAGCCTAAATCAGAGTCTGATTCAAAATAGCTGGCTTTAAAGCTAAACAAGTCATTGTTATATTCAAGGCCTACTTCACGATTGTCAGAGATCACCGGTTCTAAGTTTAAAAAGCTTTCAACAGATAGCCCAGGCTGATTAATACCACGTAGTACTCGACCCACATCAGCCATACTAAAGCCTTCGCTGTAGCTGGCGTAAAAGCGTAGATCATCCGTCATTTGATATACGACACCGACATTACCGAGTAATTCGTTAAAGCTTGGCTCGCCACCTTCAACAAAGGTACTGCCGTAAGAGGCAAGGGTAGTGAAATCATCAACTTTTAGCTTACCGTATTCGTAGCGAGCGCCCACGTTGAAGGTCCAATCTTCAAGGCCATCAAAACGTAATTGTGCAAAAGGAGCAGCATTATTAAATTTTGTTTCTGGAACCCAGTTGCGGCCGGTTTGTGCAAGCTCTTGGTAGGTCTCATCGCTTAATAAGTCAAGTCCGGTGACTAAATCAAAGTCGCTGCCAGCAAGGTTATTTTTGGCATAAGTTAGGCGGCTACCGAACTTTTGTGACTTGTTTTGAGATTGATCAAAAATGTCATCACCATAGTTGGGATCTTGAAACGTTGCAAAGTTGCCACCGCCATACATAGCAGCAAAGTCTTGCATAAAGAGTTGAAGCGACAAACTGCCGCCAGCGAGGTTGTTGTGCACATAATCAACCGTGGCTGTCGTAACTCTGTTACGAGGGGTTGCACCTTCAACATCACCTTTTTCTGCGCCCGTTGGGATCCCAGTTGTTACATCACCATCGGTTGCAATATAGTCGCCATTACCTTCAATTTTGTAATGGTTGAACATCACTTGTAGGCTTTGCTCACTATCTAATTGGTATTTCGCTTTAAAGAATAGGTCCAAACTGGTTGAATCTTGGGTGTCGCCTTGGGTACCATCGAGACCGACTAAATTGCCATTACCATCACGGTACATACCTGTACTACGTGCTGATACGCCTGCAACGATACTTAAATCATCTTTTTCCTGACTGAACAAATAGCTGGCTTTATAACTTTGGCTATCACTACCGCCAGTTGTTGGCGCGCTAAAACCAGCGGTTACTTGATGATTATTGTCGCCCGGTGTTTTGGTAATAATATTAATAATACCGCCACTTGCGCCCATACCTTGAATCGCATTGGCACCGCTGATCACTTCAATGCGCTCGATCATGGCAGGATCAATGGTATTGCCATCACGAGAACCATTACGTAATGGATTTGATTGTGGCACGCCATCGATCATATAAAGTGGTTCTCGACCACGCAGTGTTTCACCTGCACTGGTCATTTTTTGTCGACTTGGTGAAAAGCTCGGTAATAAGTTACCCAGAATCTGCGATAGATCTTGGGTGTGAGCCAATTGCTTTGCAATGTCTTCTGCGCTAATCACGTTAATTGTCGCTGGTACAGTGCTCACAGGAGCTGAACTACGAGTGGTTGATATTGTGATCTGTTCAATATCGGCTTGAGAATTAGCGAATGCAGCTAAAGGAGTTAGTAAAAACGGTAAGTAATATTTCATGGACACAATACAATCACTATTTGTTATGGTAGTAAAAATTGTTCGTATTTATACATTTATTTAGCTCTATTAGCAATATATTCAGCTCGAATTACCAGCAACTATTGCTATTAATGAAATTAATAGCTGTGTCAGTACAGGCTATGTCATAAATAAAATTGGCGAAAATGGCATTCCTCTTTTAATTTTAATAGACGTATTTTTTAAGGCGAATAAAGCATGAGTGAAACAAAAGTAAATCATCCCCATGGGATTTTTTGTTGGTCTGAGTTATGTACAACTGATTGGAAAAATGGCAAAGCTTTTTATACTGAGTTATTTTCTTGGGCGGCAGATGACCAACCGATTGGTGATGATCTTTATTACACTATGTTACAAAAGCAAGGCGATGATATAGCCGCTATGTATCAAATGTCATTAGAGCAAAAAACCGCAGGCACACCGAGCCATTGGCTAGCTTATATTGCGGTAGATAATATTGATGAAGTAGCTGCCAAAGCCACTAAATTAGGTGCTGATATCATTGCTGGCCCGCATGATGTGATGGACGCTGGGCGTATGGTGTTACTGAATGAGCCTGGTGGCGCACTGTTTGCGCTATGGCAAGCTAATGAGCATAAAGGCTGTAAGCGCTTAGGGGAGCTAAACACTCCGTATTGGCATGAGTTAGCAACACGTAATAGCGCTGCAAGCCGTGATTTTTATTGCCAATTATTGGGCTGGAAATGCGTCGAAAAACCAATGGAAGGCATGAGTTACACATTATTCACCATCGCCGATCAACCTGTTGCTGGAATGCTAGAAATGACAGAAGAGTGGCCAGCTGACATTCCTGCTCATTGGATGATTTATTTTGCGGTAGATGATTGTGATAATTACGCTGCCACCGCACAGCAACTTGGTGGTGAAGTGTGTGTACCGCCAACTGATATTCCTGAAGTAGGGCGTTTTAGTGTAATCACCGATCCGCAAGGTGCGGTGTTTTCGATCATGACATCGTCAATTCATGATATTCAAGATTAATCCATCGTCAATAGAGCTGTTTAACTGTATTGGTGGCAGCTCAATGATTTTGCCATTGCAGTGTGTAAACTCATTAGCAATCTCATTCAATATAACAGTAATTTCACCACTTGCTTTTAGCTTCGAAATTGACTGTTCAAGTGGTGCTAAAAGCGCTTGGTGGCGTTTGTGAATAAAGTGATGAAGAGGAAATGATTGCCCTAGAATTTCTCGGATATAGACTTGCTCTAACCCGGATTCACATAAAGTGCCTTTAGGAAATAAGCTATTACCAATGATGGCATGAGCACGTTGTTTTTTTAATGCGATAAAGGCTGATTTATCATTGATCACGGTATTACAGCTTAATAACTTGGATTCACACAGTGCTTCGGTAAATAAAGTCCCCGAAATAGTTAAAAACCCTTGATTGACATCTAGCTGGCAGAATGATTCTTCAATACAAAAAAGTACAATTTTAAGTTCAGCGAGAGGAGTCGGTATCATTAATAGTGATTTATATTGATTGCCAATAATAGTAAATCGTCCAGCTTCGGCATCATATAATCCGGCATTTACTTGCTCAAGCCCTCGCTTGCTTGGTAAAAAAATGTAGTGTGGCGTTATATCTAAAGGCGCATAAATTTTATTAAATAGCGTTTCAATTTGAGCTTGACCTAACTGATAAGACGCACTTTCTGACACATTAATAGTGTAATTATTAGCAGCGCTGGCTGTTGTAAATAAGCTAACAAAAAATATCAATAAAACTTTATACATAATGAGCGTGATGAAAGGGTGGTGTATTTAACATAGCATAGAACGAAAGGCTTGCAGTTGTAGTTTCAGTTTTATATTTAGTTCTTGTATTTTGTGGAATTACCCCAAGTAATTAGAACAGGTTAAATTAACAGCAATATGGAGAAATTGATGACAAAGCACGTAGTAATTACTGGCGCAAATCGTGGCATCGGCCTTAATTTATGTCAGCAATATTTAGCAAAAGGCTACCAAGTTACGGCTGTGGTACGTACACCAAGCGATGAACTTAAAGAGTTAGACGTTACAGTGATCAGCAATATCGATGTTGCTAACGCTGCTGATATTGACACCCTAGAAAGCCAATTGCATGGTCATAAGATCGACTTACTCATTAACAATGCTGGTATTTTCCATAATGAAAGTATGGCAGAAATGGATTTTGATACGCTCAATCAACAAATTGCAGTCAATGCGGTGGCACCGATCCGCGTGACTCATGCTTTGATCCATAGTTTAGGTGTTGATGCTAAAGTCGCCATGATCACCTCTCGTATGGGGTCAATTGCTGATAATGGCTCTGGAGGCTATATTGGTTATCGCATGTCAAAAGCTGCACTGAATGCGGCCTCAGTGAGTTTAGCTCATGAATTAAAAAGTAAAAAAATTGCTGTTGGGTTATTTCATCCAGGTTTTGTGCAAACGCAAATGGTTAATTTTGCAGGCGATATCTCGCCAGAATTATCAGCACAGCGCTTAATACAACGCATAGATGAACTAAGCTTGAGTAATACGGGTGGTTTTTGGCATTCAAATGGTGAAACCCTACCTTGGTAAATTTGCCAAACAGCACTTCTATATTTCAACAGTTGGTGAGTAATACCAATTCGCAATAATAAAATCATTTTGAGGGATTAAACCTGACGCTAACGGCGTTAAAAATTTCTGATTTATAGCAACTAAATAACGAAATTTTTGCCTTGTTATCGACGAGGTTTGCTTGCCTCAAAATTGACTCCTTAATTAAGCGAATTGCTATAAAACTCCACTAACTGTTGAAATCTTTCGCTAATTTTTAATACTATTATTTGCTATAATCGCTCTATTAAAAGCCAGAACAGTCGTATTTAGAGAGCAGCACATGGAATTAGAGCAAGATAGCAGTTTAACCTTACCGTTATTTCTTTTTGATGAAACCTTAAATGAGCGAGATTTAGAGGCACCAGATCTGTTGATCAGTGTACTTTTAGATGACGACTTACTTACTCAGCTTTGTCAAAACCCTACGCCTGATAGTAGCGTTGCAATTACTATTGCAGATTACTTGGTCGAAGCGCATAACCCTGTTTTTAGTGAGCTAGTTTCGCAGGCACATCATGCACAGTTGACTTTAAGCCACGGGCCTTTATTAAGTGCAGTGCTAGATACTAAGTCAGATCACACATTTGTGTCACCGCAAATGGATATGATGCCGACCTTTGATTTAGGTGATGATGAGGACGAATAAAGCGATGAAAAAGCCTTTTTTATTAAGCATGTTGTTTATTGTGCTAAGTGGCTGCGCTTATTTAGGTGCAGCCCATTACGATGAGCTTTTTGGCCCAGAGCAAACGCAGCAACGTATTGTTGCTCATAACACGGGCAGTGGCGCTGAATTTTTACAGCATGTACAACCTGTACTTGAAAGCCGTTGTGTGGTGTGTCACGGTTGCTATGATGCGCCATGTCAGTTAAAACTATCATCGCCAGAAGGGATCGACCGTGGCTTAAGTAAAGAGCTTGTGTATGACGGCACCCGTTTGTTAGCGTCAACACCAAGCCGCTTACTGTTTGATGCGACACAAACCAGTCAATGGCGAGAAAAAGGTTTTGTCCCAGTGCTCAATGAGCGAGAGCAATCAGAACAAGCTAATCTTGCAGGCAGCGTGTTATATAACAGTCTTGTGCTGAAAATGAGTTCTCCTTTACCTGAAGAAGGTGTGCTTGATGATGAGTTTGATTTTTCACTAGATCGTTCCCAAAGTTGTGCTTCGATAGGGGAGTTTGACCGTTTGGCTGATAGCCAGCCGCATGCGGGGATGCCTTACGGATTACCGGGTATTTCACGAACCGAATTTAAGCACTTAGAGAATTGGCTTAAAAATGGTGGTAAAATGGCGCATATTAAACCGCCAAGTAAAACCGTGCTTGCACAGGCTCAGCGTTGGGAAAGCTTTTTAAATCAAGATGGTTTAAAGCACCAGTTAGCTGCGCGCTATATCTTTGAACATTGGTATTTGGCGCATATTTACTTTGCACAGGATGGCGAAAAAAGCTTCTTTAAACTAGTGCGTTCAACGACCCCGCCAGGGCAAGATATTGTATTGGTCAATACGCGTCGTCCATACGATGATCCTAAGGTAGAGCGAGTGTATTACCGTTTGATGCATGATAGATCAACTATTTTGGCCAAAACACACTTACCACTTGCCTTGGATGATACAAAGTTAGCACGTTTATATCACCAGTTTATTGAACCTGATTACAAAGTTGAAAAAATGCCGAGTTATACGGCTGACGTAGCATCGAATCCATTTAAATCCTTTGCGGCAATCCCTACTAAATCTAAGTATCAATTTATGCTTGATGAAGCTGAGTTGATTATTATGGGCTTTATCAAGGGGCCAGTATGTCGTGGTCAAATTGCTTTAAATGTTATTAACGACCATTTTTGGGTGGCGTTTGCAGATCCAGATAAGGCTGCAACACCAGAAGTGGGGCAAATGCTAATGCAACATGAAGATGCACTGGCGCTACCTGCCGCCGAAGAAAGTAATGCTTTACCAATTTCAAGTTGGGTAAAATATTCACAGCGACAAAGTGCTTACCTTGAAGCAAAAGTAAAACTGGCAAATAGCATGTTCAAAAATGGCGAAAACCTTACCACCGACGTGTTATGGCGTGGTGAAGGGGTTAATGATAATGCCGCATTGACTATATTTCGCCATTTCGATAGTGCGACTGTGGTTAAAGGCTTTATAGGTCAAGAGCCGAAAACCATGTGGGTACTAGACTATGCATTATTTGAACGTATTCACTATTTGCTGGTGGCGGGGTTTGATGTGTATGGCAATATAGGCCATCAGCTCATTACGCGTTTGTACATGGATTTCCTCCGTCTTGAGGGCGAGCAAAACTTTTTAGCTCTGCTACCACAACAACAACGTAAACAGCTCAAAGCAAACTGGTATCGTAAATCGCCAACAAGTCTAACTGAATTTTTTAAAAGCGGTGAGAGCTTTAGCCAACCAACTGGGGTGGAGTATCAAACTCAAGATCAACAACACGAGTTGTATGGGTTAATTAAGCAAACTTTAAAACCAGTGCTTAGCCCTCGTTATGACTATAAACAGGTTCCAGAGCCGTTACAGCAGTTAAATAAAATGCCCGCCAAGGCCGTTAATCTACTGCCACAAATCTCTTATATTTTAGTCAAAGATGGTGATAAAGAGCATCAAGCGTATACCTTGATCCACCACAATGCTCACTATAATATTTCGAGCTTATTAAACGAAGAAGGGCAGCGAGCTTACGCAGAGGACACAGTCACAATCGTGCCAGGTTTTATTGGTGATTACCCTGAAGCTATTTGGTATTTGAACAATCCGCAACAGGTTGCATCTTTTGCGGAGCAGTTACCAATGATGCAGGTTGAGGCCGATTATAGGGCACTGAAGAGCCAATTTGCTATTCGCCGTACCCACCCGCAGTTTTGGCAATACAGCGATATTTTGCATCGGGTTGCTCAGCAATACCGTGGCGTAGAATACGGCTTATTTGATTATAATCGTTTAGAAAATAGGTAGTAAATAAAGCTGGTAGAACCAAGCTCAGATTAAAATGGGCTTGATTCTATTAGTGCACAGTGTCAGATTATTAGGCTTGGGCTACACTTAACAGAAAAAGAGCCTCTTATGATTCAAATCATTGCTAATATTCGCTCTCTCTACCGTTGGGCATTATTAGCGATTGCCATCCTCAGTACTGCAACCGCACTGTTAATTCAGTATATGCTGTTTGTGCAAAAAGACGACGCGCATATTATTAACGTAGTGGGTAAGCAGCGTATGTTATCGCAAAAAATAGCGTGGCATAGTAATGCACTAATAACAGAAACAGGCTTAGATACGCCGTTGCATCTTGCAGTTTTAGAGCAAGCAATTGCAGAGTTTACTGCGGGCCATGCACTTTTAGTACAACAGCAAGCAAATGGTGGTTATACGTATTTAAACGATGAGCTCGTTAGTTATTATTTTTCTCCACCAGTAAACCTTGCGCAAAGCGCCCAAGCATATTTAGATAAAGCGCAATTAATAGTAAATAATCGTAATGCCAGAACAGTAGATCAGTTATTTCATGTAGCGGATAGCGAAGCATTGCTGAAAGATCTGGATGGAGCAGTTACTTTATTTGAGCAGCACGCACAACAGAAGTCACAACTATTATCCTACCTAGAATTAAGCTTTTGGTTTACCACATTGGCTTTATTACTTATTGAGTTGAAATTTATCTTTCGGCCAATGGAGCACTTAGTTGCAGCGACGATCAATAAGTATCAACAACAAAAAGCGCAAGTAGAACAGATCAGCCATTACAAAGAACGTTTTATTGCACGGGCAAGCCATGAGTTTAGGACGCCATTACAAGGGCTTGTTAATTCGATTGAGCAACTACAGCTACCAGCAAACCAACAACAAGTGCAAAAGCAAGCTAAGTATTGTGCTAGTAGGATTGTTACTATGTTGGATGAGCTGCACGAATTACAACAATTTAATGCAGGCCAGTGGCAACTAAAGCCAGTTATGCAAAATTTACTGACGAGCCTTGAATCCGTAATCACTCCATTTAACTATGCATGTGAGACTAAAAATCTACAACTTGAAGTAAACTTAAGTGCCGACTTAAATCAAAACGTCATGCTAGATCATAAGCGTTTACAGCAAGTGATCACAGAACTATTAAGTAACGCGATTAAATATACCAGCAAGGGTTTAATTGCAATATCAGTAAACTATCGGGACGGTCAATTGCACATTGCGGTGACGGATAGCGGAGTTGGGTTTGCACAAAATTACCCTTATTTAAATGTAGATAGCACAGATAGCGACAATAACTTTCAAGGCTTACAAACAGGTTTAGTACGCGTTCAGCATATTATTAGTGCTATGCAAGGGGGAATTGAATTTAAGGATCTATCGCCTCATGGCGCAAAAGTTAAGATCCGCATGCCACTGGCTGAATTAGAATCAACAGCAGAGCCCGCGTTATTACCGGCATCGTTAAATTGTTTAGTAGTGGAAGATAATTTACTAAATGCGACGATTTTATCGCGTATTTTAAGCAACTTTAACTACAGTGTAATAACGGCTGAAAACGGTCTAATTGCAACAGAAAAAGTCACTGAGAATAGCTTTGATGTGATTTTTATGGATTTAAATATGCCAGTGATGGATGGTTTTCAAGCAATTGATATAATTCGCCAAGAGCTTCATTCAATGACCCCAATTATAGTTGTTACAGCTAATACTGCTGCCAGCGATTTAGAACGTACGTATGATTTAGGCGCGAACGCTCATGTGTATAAACCATTTGGAGTGAGTGAGATTGAAAAAGCCCTTATACATGTCTTTGATAAGGGCTGATTGCTGCTAGTGGCGAACTTTGATATCGCCCACACCAACCTCAACATTAATACTGTATTGGCCATCACCACGGTATTTACTGGTTGAACTCACCATTTTGCGGCTATGCTTAGCATCATTTTTCATTCCTGATACCTTGGTATCGCCAACGCCACTATCAAGGGTGATTGTTTGGTAATCATCTAATGCACTGCTGATCCTTACAGCCCCTACACCAACATCGATGTTAGCTGTGTTAGCAAAATCAGTGAGTTCAATATCGCCCACGCCTAACTCTATATCTATAGCCATGCTTGTAGGTAGGCTGACCTGCCAGTTTTGTTGTACTTCGTCATTTTCAATCGACAGGCTCAGCGTATCGTTATTTTGTTGATGCTTTAAAGTGATATCTTCCAGTGCCACATCATCGCTAAACCAGCTGTCATTTTTTGCTTTGAGTTCAATCGACACCGTAACGTGATTACCTTGGTGAGTGCTAAATTCTAAACTGCCAACCGGCACGTTGATTGCCAATGCTTGATTGGCCGTGACATCAAACGTCCGTTCAATTTTTTGCTCGGCATGGGCTGTAACACTGCTGGTTAATAATAGTGCGGCTAGGCTAATGGTGCTAAGTATGTTCATTATTGTTACTCATTGTTGTTGGCTTTATAGATTAGACGTAAGCAAATTTAAAAAGGTTTAAACGGCGTGAATTTTATTCTATAGCCATGTTTATTAAAGTCATGTACTTTCAAACTAAGTAATTAACTATGGTGGGTTGATAGGAAGTACTGTGAAGTCAATTAAACTTAATAATGTAACGGCTAATCTAGGCGTTGATGAACACGTGAGCTTCGCGCTAAGTAACTTAACGTGGCAGGTTGATAGCAATCAGCATTGGGTGCTACTTGGTGGTAACGGAGCTGGTAAATCAGCCATTACTGCAGTCCTACTCGATCAGGCTAATATTGTCAGTGGTACGCGACGTTGTGATTTTGAGCGTATGGAAATAGTCTCTTCAGACATGCAAAAGCAATTACTTGCCGCCGAGTTATTAGTTGACCAAGATGATATCACCGATGGTAAAACTGATCCTAAATTAGTGTCAGAATTAATTTATCAACAAGCAAGTGCAAACTTTGATGAGCAGTTATGCCAGCAGCTAATTACTGGGTTTGCTTTTGAGCCATTACTTAAGCAACGTTTACGCGCACTCTCCACAGGTGAAACACGCAAGCTGATGTTGATCAAAGCACTCAGTAATCGCCCTGAACTTATCGTACTTGATGAACCCTTTGATGGCTTAGATGTTGAAAGTACTGAGCGATTAAATACCATATTGGCAGCGCTAAGCGATAGTATGACCATGGTCTTTGTACTTAATCGTTTAGCTGAAATCCCAGCATTTATTAGTCATTATGGCTATGTAATTGCCGGTGAATTGCAGTATCAGCTCGCAAACCCTGACGAAAAACAGCGCGATGAATTATTTAAACTATTACATTTAGCGCATACAGACTTAACCATTCCTGGCAAAGATATGCAGCTCAGCGCCCCTGCGTTTCATGATCCTGAGTTAGTACGATTGCAAAATGCCAGCGTCAGTTATAATGGCCAGATTATTTTTAGCAATTTAAACTGGACAATCAAAGCACAGCAACATTGGCAGTTAAGTGGTAAAAATGGCTCCGGCAAAACCTGCCTACTTAACTTAATCACCGGCGATAATCCGCAGTGTTACAACAATGATATCAAGGTATTTGGTTTTCAGCGTGGCAGTGGCGAAAGCATTTGGCAAATCAAACAATATATAGGCTATATTTCCAATGCCTTGCACATGGACTATCGCGTTAGTATCTGCGCACTCAACACCATAATATCGGGTTTTTACGACAGTATAGGCCTGTATCAAAAGCCAACACAACGCCAGCTTGACCTTGCCATACAATGGTTAGCGCTATTGGGCTTAAGTGAATTTAAAAATACCCCATTTACTCAACTGTCTTACGGCGATCAACGCATGTTGTTAATTGCCCGCGCTATGGTAAAACACCCAACATTACTGATTTTAGACGAGCCATGCTTAGGGCTTGATGAAGCCAATCGACAGCGTGTTTTACTGCTAATCGAAAAAATATGCGCCGCAGGCAGTAGCACAGTAATTTATGTAAACCACCACGCCAAAGATAAAATAGCCGGTATTGAACACTACTTAGATATGGCAGATTTTAGCGGGTAGAGAAGGTGCTAGGGGTAGAGAAAGGTTCTAGAGACTAGGCGCTAGGAAAAACCAGAGCAGCTCGGCGTTAAGTTTATCACCGTAGAGTGGGTTGAGTGCTACGAAACCCAACAGCCATTCTTGCAAAGTAACGCCTTGATATTAAGCATCCGAGAAACGCTGAATTCTGCATCTTGAGGTGGTTTGGTTATATGGATAGCAAACAGTTACGTAATTTGTTATTAATGGGTAATGTAAATAAGAGAACGCGCCTTTTGTATAAAAAAGAGGAAAGTACTCTTTGATTAAATTGTTAGATATATCACAGTGGAGCTACTATGGATGCAATGACTTGGGGGTTTGCTGGTACGCTTGTAGGTGCTACAGCAAGTATTGCTACTACAGCGATGACAAATTGGATTACATATAAAATTTCAAAAAACACCAAAATTCAAGATCGAGAAGAACGTGCAAGAGTATTTCAAAGAGAAACGTTACTCGAATTACAAATTGAAATTCGAAAATATATTCTCACCTGTTCTCGCTCATATCGATCAAAAATGAAAATTTACGACTTAACTTGTGAATGGAAAGAACATATTCCGGAAAATTTAGATGAACAACTATTTGAGTTGAATTCAAAAACATCAATTTTAATTCAGCGTGTATCAAACGACAAACTACGCAATAAATTAGATGAACTACAAACAGCAGCTACCAAGTGTAATAGGTCTAAAAATGAATGTGAGGCTGAAACACATTATGTTGCTTATTCAGATATTTATGAAAAGTTGCATGAACAATTAGGCTATGAATTGAGAAGTTTATACTAGTCAGAATGCCTAATAGATATGAGTCTTAACCTGTCGATAGGCGCTAGTAGTCTTTTTGACCGTTTTATCAATTGACGGTCAATTAAAAATCAATAAACAAATTCGTTTACTTCCTCTAAAGCGCAGCGCCTCTTAACCTCTTTGTGAGTAATTCACTTAAACACATTTTGTACAAAGAGCAGGGAATGACAAGCCACGAGGTTCGAGCAACGGGCTGTGGGTATACACCTAGCAAATTGTAGGTCGTCATTTATGGCGACAGCTTTAGTTATTGGAATTGACGCGCTAAAGCACGACCTACGCCAACCTCAGGATCTAGTTGCCTAACCTCTTTGTGAGTAATTCACTTAAACACATTTTGCACAAAGAGCAGGGGATGACAAGCCATGGGGTTCGAGCAACGGGCTGTGGGTATACACCTAGCAAATTGTAGGTCGTCATTTATGGCGACAGCTTTAGTTATTGTAATTGACGCGCTAAAGCACGACCTACGTCAACCTCAGGATCTAGTTGCCTAACCTCTTTGTGAGTAATTCACTTAAACACATTTTGTACAAAGAGAAGGGAATGAGCAGTAAATGATGGGGGCAAAATAGCAACTCGGCTATGTTTGAACCATCAATAACAATAAATTAGAAACAAGTGATTCTACAGGCTCGTTATATTTTTCAGAGCGCGCGGTTAACATCCATACTTTTGTGTAATATTCTCACGATTAAAATTTGCTTTGTTTTATGTTCTTTATAATAAATTACGTGACTACCTTGCGGCCGTTTTCGATAACCTTCCCTTATGTAATCGCAATGAACTCCCTGCATAGGTTCGTCGGCTAATTGCTGGAAAGTACTATCTAACAGTTTTAAATAGTCATTTCTTTGCGCTGTACCCCAAGTTAACTGAGTATATTTGGCTATTTTTATTAAATCGCTTTTGGCTTTTCCTGATACTTCGAATTGCGACATTAGTGGTTATCTTTGTCCAGCTCTAAAATCAAAGAATCATACGAGTAATCCGCAACGCCACTGTTTTCACCGTCAATTAGCATATTGCGTAAATTCATTGTCTTTATTTCCTGATCTTCTAGGGCTCTTAAACCAGCACGTATTACTTCACTTGCTGAGCCATAACGACCTGAGTTAAGTTGCTGATTTATAAATTTATCGAAATGATCGCCTAATGTTACGCTTGTATTCTTAGCCATAATGTAAAATTTTTTAAATACCAATATATACTGGATTATGGTATAAAAAATATATCAAGGCAATTAAATGGGCAAAAAAGCAGTTGGCTTTTTTCTCTTACCTTGCCAGTTTCAGCCAGCTATTGTCTTGCCGCTTTTTTCAAGCTAGTTGTCGCCTTTTAAGCTCTTTGTGACTAATTATTTCTGTCAATAAGTATTGTTGAAAAGTATATTGTGTAAACTTGTCAGCTTTTTTTGGTCATAATCTTAAATGAAAAAATCAACTGGATGTCATTTCATTTCATTTTAGAGCTTAGGGAGGTTAATTAACTATGGAATCTATAAGGATAGCCGTCGCGACGTTGGGATTTATCGCTGGCACTTTTTTGATCATGGGGATGCTAATTGTCCATTTTGACTGGACATACTTGTTTGCAGGGTTTGTCTTTTATCTTTTTACTTACCTTGTTTGGCCAAGCAAAAAACGCGGTAAGCGTGTTTCAGAAAGCGCTATAATTGACAAGCTTGAACTTATAGTTGAGTTCCCTATTGAGCTTATAATCTGGTTGCTTAGGATACTAGGGGGGTTATTGAGAGGCTTATTAGGCGGTAAAGGTGATGGAGCTGATATCGACTTCTAAAGGAAGCAGGCGGCCACTTTTATAATTTCAGTGTCCTTACGATATTAGCGCAGCAGCTACTTCTATATTCCTCTAAAGCGCAGCGTCTCTTAACCTCTTTGTGAATAACTTACTTAAATTTTTTTGCACAAAGAAAAAGGGAATGAGCAGTAAATGAGGGAGGACAATAAATTAGCCCGCTTGGCTATTGCTAGCCAAGCAGATGAAGTGTCTATTTGTGAGTCATTAAAGACGAGTTACTGTAAAACCTTGGTCTTTAAATTGTTTTAATAAACCGTGTTGCTCTGGTAAGTGTAGGGCGCCTACGGCGATAAATAACTTTTCTTTACCGATGCGTGGCGTGAGTTCTGTTACCCAATTATTGTTACGTTCAATCAGCATCACTTGTTCGCTGATCTCACCATAGTTACTGTCGTCAAAACTTTCATTGTAATACTTAGTTAGCGTGACCATGTCACCGTTTTTCCACGCATCCACTAAGGTAATAAAATAGGTTTCTACGTCGGCAAGTTGTTCAAACGTTTCTTCAATCATCTCATTGCTTAACAATGACATGTGGTTAAACATTTCCATTTGATATTCAAGGGTTTCTAACTCGCCCACTGCTATATTATTATCTTTGGCGTAAGCAAGTACTTGCTTATCGATACCTGTTTGATCAGAAAATCCAGCATTTTGGAATTCCATTTGCATCATGGTTACCATTACCGCCCATGGGGCTAGGTTATTAAACATCGCAATATCTATCGACTTTTTGCTGAAGTATTCTTTTAACTTAGCGTAGTTTTGCTCTGATAACTCACTTTGCAGGGTCTTACCATTTTTTAGCATCATAAACGGCATAGAGCGTCGTTGCATTTCCATTGGGCTAATTGCACTGATATCAACTTCAACAATTACTTTATCACTGGCATCAATGGCTTTAGTGACTTTCTCTGGTAGACCTTTCATGCTGGCATCACCTACATGCACGGTGCCAAATAAATAGCTGTTAATACCGTTTTTCTCGATTTGCCAAAGGCCCGGTTCACTATGACTGGCAAAACTAATACACAGGAAAAGCGATAAAATAAAGTAACTGCTAATACGTTGGGTGAGGTTCATAATTGTCCTTATTAATAAATTACCGAGATAATATAAACTAATATTCTATCTAGGTAATGTTAAAATTAGTGCTAAGCGAGTATCCGGTTTATTTTTAGCGCTGATACTAAAGTGGTTTAAGTTGCATAAACTTTTTACTATCGATAACCCTAAACCGTGACGCTGGTTGTTCGTTCGTGAACTATCTAGTTGATAAAGCGGATCAAAAATCGCTTCTAGTTGTTGTTCACTTAATGGTTCTGTAAGGGCATTGCAGAGAGTAATAGTCGTTTTGTCTGCAAACTGCTCAACCCGTAAATTAACGCTTTGGCCAGGTACACCATAAAATAGTGCGTTATCGAGTAAGTTAGTCAAAATGGTATGCAAACAAAACTTATCTACTGTAACAAGCAGGTCCACGGCAATATCATGTTGTAATCGTTGTTCAATATCTGGGTGCTTAAACTGCAGTTCGTTACTGAGGTCATTTATAAATTCACTTAAATTGAGCTTTTCAAGGTTTAGTTCAATGGCGCTGCTACCAGCTCGTTGTAATAATAGAAGATTATTAACTATGGTTTTCATGCGCTGCGAAATGGCGAGTATATCGCTGGTGTAGGTGCTGGTTATGCGTTCATCGTTGGGGTAGCGCAATGCCACTTCAGAGAGGCTAATTAGCTCTGCAATAGGGGTTTTTAACTCATGAGCAATGTCACTAGTAAGGCGTTTTTCATTTTGATAGAGCTGCTGATTGGTGGTGATGAATTTATTGAGCTCATTACGAATAGGCTCTATCTCTTCTACCTTAAAGTCACTTTTAATGGTTTGTGAGGCGCCAGTGATATCGAGTTGTTTAATTTGTTCGTTTAAGTTATTCAGTGGATAGAGGCCACGATTGACGATGCGGGTAACTAAGTAGCGTACGCCAAATACTGTAATAATACAGGTAAGCAAAAATACGACATCAATAATGATTAACACTTTATTTAATGCTGAAGTTGGTGCTGCAATTGTTAATACCATAGTATTAAAATGACCACTATTACGTGCACTTTCGTCTTCTTGCTGAGCAATGAAGTGACTGATCATCGCTCGCCCTTCTTCACCATTTGGTAGAGTGTAATCAATAATTTTAAATTCATTAATCGGAATATCTATATTAGGTAAGTCGACGCCTGGATAGATCTGTAACGAGTCGGATTTTTCGAAGGTGTGTTGTTCGTGCCACAATTGATAAAACTCGCTGGCATTAGCTTGCTCGTATTCAGACATAAACTCACCGGCAAAATCAAACTCCAGTTTGCCCGCATGATCTTTTACTAAGGTTTTTAAGTAATTTGCTTTATTGGACAAGGATTGATTGAATTGATTCTCGACCCAAGAATCGACGCTTAAATCGACCGTTAAAAAAATAGTTACTAAGATCAATGAGATCACAGCGGTAATATTATTTACTAGTTTTCGTTTAATCGAATGAAGCTTAGTCTTGTGAGGCAACATAGCCGAACCCTCGTTTGTTCTTAATAGGGAGTTCCCCGCCAAGCTGGCGGACTTTTTTACGTATTGCAGAAATATGCGCTTCGAGGGCGTTTTTTGACAGTATATCAAATTGGCCGACAACAGCTTCACTGATCATTTCAAGCCCCAATACGCGGCCTTTTGCGCCAAATAAGCATTCAATAATTTTATACTCGTTGCGGGTTAGGTTTACAGGTTGCCCTTGATAATGCAGAGTTTTTAATCCTAAATCTAACACGCAATCACCAACACTTAAGGTATTTTGCTGGCTGTGCAGTTGACCCCGACGAGAAAGTGCCAGCACTCTGGCATGCAACTCTTCAAATGAGAAAGGTTTAGTTAAATAATCATCTGCACCAGTCATCAAGCCGTTTATTTTATCTTGCGCTTCTGAGCGGGCAGATAGAATAAGTACACGGGTTTGGCTAGAGGTACTGCGTAGTGCTTTAAGAATACTCATGCCATCTACACTTGGTAGCATTAGGTCGAGAATAATGAGATCATAATCGCCGCTGAGTGCCATGCTTAAGCCATGAGATCCATCCCCTGTACTATCAACAGTAAAACCAAGATTATTGAGGCCAACATCTAAGCTGCGTCTAAGTGGTTCAGAATCTTCTATTACCAGTATTTTCATTGTGTTAACTTTATAAACTGACGAATAAGCCTTACTACTTTAGCAAGGCTTAAAGATTAATGATACCAGCCTTTTTGATAGGCTAAGTTACCAAAGTTTGCATGAGCAAGAGCTTGTTTTACTAGTTGTTGATCATTACTAATGGGGACTAATTTACTCTCACTATAAAGATAAGACGTCGCGGGTTTGTGTGGTTGTAAAATAACCACTTTATTACCTTGAGGGTGATGCTTTGTTATATAGGCAAAGTTTTTATCATATTGCATCATCGCACGTTGTTCATTGTTGGCGATGGCTTGTGAAAGGTCGCGGCCTATCATTGGATGCTCACCACTGGCGCCAATTAACGACAATAACGTGGCTGGAATATCAAGCTGGCTGGCTAGTTGGTGATCGCGCTTTGCTGCAATACCTTTACCAAAGATCACCGCAGGGATACGAAAGTGGTCAATAGGCACTAAACTGGCGCCGGAAACCCGTGAATCGTGATCGGCAATGACTATAAATACAGTATCCTCCCAGTAGGTTGATTTTTTGGCTTTTTCAATAAATGTACCCAGTGCATAATCTGCGTATTTAGCGGCATTATTACGGGTTTGTTTGTCATTGTCGTAGAGTGAAATTTTATTATCAGGAAATTCATAAGGGCTATGATTTGAACTTGAGAACACTAAGCTGAAAAAAGGCTTACCTTGCTGTTGTAGCTTAGTCAGCTCTATATCTGCTTGTGTGTATAGATCTTCATCGGATGCACCCCATGAGCCATTAAAGTCAATGTTGGCAAAATCATCACTATCAACAATTTGCTCAAAACCATTGCCTAAAAAGAAGCTTTGCATGTTATCGAAGTGACTTTCACCGCCATAAATAAATTGGGTATGGTAGTTTTGCTTAGCAAGAAAATCAGCGATAGTAAAAAAGTCACGTTGTGATTTATCAAGTTTTACGACTGCACGTGAAGGGGTCGGCGTAAATCCGGTAATAACAGCCTCTATGCCTCGTACTGAGCGGGTGCCCGTTGCATATAAGTTATCAAATCCCCAACCTTGCTGGTAAAGTTTATCTATATTTGGAGTTAAAGGTAAGCCGCCTAACGTACCCACGTAACGTGCGCCTAAACTTTCTTGTAGTATGATCACTAAGTTTTTAGGTTTACCTTGGTACGCAGCTTGATGAAAAGTCTTTGTTGGTGCGTTGCTATTGTTAAAGTCAGCTTGTTGATTTTGCATGCTTTTACGTACTTCTGTGAGTAATTGCTCTTCTGCCATAGTGCCATAAAAGTCTTGACTGGATTGTTCATTACTGAGCTGTTTAATTGCAAAGGCCACGCTGTAAAGCGAATTGAGGCTCAGGTCATTAAGTAAATGATCGGTCGAAAATGCCACCATAGCGGGATTTAAAGGGCGATGACCAATAGAGTTACGTGCGCCTAGAGTCGTTAAACATAATAGTAAGATGACCACTACCGTATGCTTTAGTGTCGATAATTGAGCGCGGTTTTGCCATTGTGAAGCAAATATTATTGCAGCTGCTTTTATAGCTAATACCAGCAACAACAGTGAGCAGACTATCTCTGTTTTATAGCCTGAAAAAATCATCTTTGAGACTTCTTTAGGGTAAATTAAATACTCTATAAACAACCTATTAGGACGCAAATCATATTCATTAATGAAGGTTGGCGTTATCACTTCAAAAAAGACCAGTAGCGCGGTCATTAGTAACAGGTAGTACTTAATGATGTTGCGAGTCATGTATTGCTTACTCAGTGCTGAAGCGACAATAATAAGCAGTAAAGCAGGCATTAAAATATAACTTAAGGTTGCGATATCAACACGCAGTCCGCCAACAAAAATATTAAGCCAAGCATGAGAGCTAAATACGCGCTCACCTTGCCAAACACATAGGCCAAAGCGAGCTAAGGTTAGTGTTGTTAACGATAAGCCAAAAAATGTTAGTAATATCCAGTAGGGACCCAGCTTACTTGGTAGGTGATTTAGGTTAAGTTTCTGTGTTATGCCCATAAGATTGCCCACCAAATAAGTGTGCTGATCAGCATGGCAATAAACACACTGGCAGAGGCTATATCTTTTGCTAAACCTGATAACTCATGATGCTCAGTACCAATACGATCAACCACCACTTCAACGGCGGTATTCACTAACTCGGCAAATAATATAAACAACAAGCTGGCAATTAAAAGTAGCTTATTGCTGGTGGCTATCTCCTGCATCCAAGCAAACGCACCTAGCAATAGAAATAATGCGAGTTCTTGTTGAAATGCAGCTTCAAATCGGGTCATCCACTTTAAGCCATTAAAAGTGTGGCGTAAGGTAAATATAAGGCGCATTAGTCCTTGGCGTTTGAGTACTGTTTTCGCATTATTCATGGTTGCTTACCGCTTTGTTATTAAGAGTGTTACAGGTGTTTAGCAAATCTAATTGGGCTTCATAGGTGCTGGTTTTAAGGCCAATAAAATTTGCCAAAGTGTGAAATAAAATATCGTGTGAATACGCTGGCTGTGAGTCGAGTGAACGTAAACAGTTTTGGCTGATGCGTTGGTTGTTTTTCCCTACCCAAATATACAAAGGCACGTGGGTTTGCTCTGCTGGCGCAAAGCTGTACGGGAAGCCGTGTAAGTAAGCGCCATTTTCGCCCAGTGATTCACCATGGTCTGAAACATAAATAAAGTTTTTATCAATACTGTTAGGGAGTTCGCTTAGTTGTTGTAAAACTTGGCTGTTGACGTAGTCACTGTAGGCAATGCTGTTGTCGTAGGTATTAACCAGTTGCTCGTTAGTGCAATTTTGAATATCACTACGATCGCAAGTAGGAGTAAATAGCCTAAAGTCATCAGGATAGCGCTGAAAGTAAGTCGGGCCATGAGAGCCCATCATATGCAATACAATCACAGTATTTGCTTGGCTCAAATTTGCTAGTTTACGTCTAAGTGGCGCGAGTAATGCTTCGTCATAGCAAGGTTGCTGGGTGCAAAGCGAATCATCAGGAGTGAGAGTGGTTATGCGGTTACAGACATTTTTACAACCACTGTTATTGTCTATCCATAGTACATCTACACCAGCCGTTGCGGCGATATCCAGTATGTTTTGTTGGTTATCTGCTTCACTTTGCGAAAAGTTCGTATGCTGTTGCTGCGAAAACATACAAGGCACAGACACTGCGGTTGCGGTGCCACACGAGGCGACATTATTCATGTATGTGACATTGAAGGGGCGAGTGTAACGGTTGGTGTCACGTGCATAACCTTGGTATGCAAAATTAGCAGCTCGAGCTGTTTCACCTACCACAATCACCGTGACTTGTGTTTGTGCTGGGGTAATAAGTGTTGGTGTGGGATCGAGTATTTTAAATGGCTCTTTTGTCACTAACCATTGATCACGCAGGTATTTGTAGCCACTGCTTAAATACTGAAATGGAATTAACTCTTTTTTTAAGAGCTGATTATTACGTCCTGTTGCTGCGTAGTCAGCATAAAAGCTCAATACAATCACTGCGATTAAAGCAAGGCAACCAAGTACCAACTTACTACGACTCAGTAGCTCTTGTGTAACAGGACTAAATCGCACATTTGTTTTAATCAAAATTAGTAACGGTAGAAGGGCAAATAAGGTAAAAAACAGCATAAATTGCGGGTTGAGATAACTGACGGCTTCTTGGCTATCGGTCTCAAAGGTGTTTTGGATCATTGAGTAATCAAATACCACACCGTAATTTAAGGTGCCGTATAAAGCGGCACAAGAACACAGTAATAAAATGTAACTAACGGGTTTGAGCAACCAGCGGCTCGATAGCAAAGAGAAAAAAATAATTAATAAGCACAGTAACAACAACGGTACTGACAGCAAAAACAACCAAGAGAAAGCTGGTAGGGTGGTAATGGCTGTAAAAGCACCTTGCATGAAAGGAATATTAATCACTAAGCAGTAGTAGCTTGCGAGTGCAATAATAAATACGTTGGCACTACAGGTAATGTAAAAACGTTTGTTAATACCCGTGCGGAGAAATTGACTGACGACCATAAATTCACAACTCATATATAATTCAATGGCGAGATGGTAGAAGCCAATACTTAAGAAATACTGAGGAGTAACTGGGCATTTCCTGAGTGAAACGATTTAAAAAGAATAATTTAAGTACGAGTTCGTCAAAAATTAATCAAACCGCTATTTGGTTATAAGGAGGTATGAAATATCAAATGTTTCGCATATGAGAAAAATTAATCTATTTATGTGTCTATGTTGGATTTTTATGCCTTTAAAGTTCGGTGTTTACATGAATATTGGATTGATTTTAAGGTTGACTTAACCCTCCCATCGCGGTACTAATAGAAAAAGACGGCGGGGAGGTAAAAGTTCCTCGTGCGAACAAACAAATTTTTGGTATCGATTACATGCTTATAAATGCACTAAACCTAGTCCTAATTAACGTCGTGGTAATTATTATTACCGCGGGGGCTTGTTAGTGCTTTAAAAAAGAGAAGCATTGAAAAAGCCCCCCGCACTTAACAGTCCGGGGGGCTTTTTAGTTTCAGGGTTTAGAATGGGTAATTAAGTTTAGACATGTCACTGAGGAATGAGGATTTATTAATGACAGGCGCAGAGTTAACAATTGATTTATTAGCCAAACACGGCGTAAATGAAGTTTTTGGCTACCCAGGTGGAGCCATAATGCCAATTTACGATGCGCTGTATGGCGCGCCGGTTAAGCATTACCTTACTCGTCATGAACAAGGTGCAGGATTTGCGGCGGTTGGTTTTGCGCGTAGCACGGGTAAACTTGGGGTCTGTTTTGCAACTTCAGGGCCTGGTGCAACTAACTTAATCACTGCGCTTGCTGATGCGATGATGGATTCAGTGCCATTACTAGCAATCACTGGGCAAGTACCTACTGCAGCAATCGGCTCTGATGCGTTTCAAGAAATCGATGTATTGGGTATGTCATTGTCGTGTACTAAACACAGTTATATGGTTGAGCGCCCTGAAGATTTAGCGGAAATATTACAAGAAGCCATGCACTTAGCACAATCAGGCCGTCCAGGCCCTGTATTGGTTGATATCCCAAAAGACATTCAAATGGCGCAAGTCCCCTTTCACCCTTGGCTGGCAGGAGATGATTACTTACCCGAGTTAGATTCAAATCAAGTGGCGATAGCCAACCAATTACTTAGTGAAGCGAAGCGCCCAGTTGCTTACGTAGGTGGTGGCGTACAGGCGGCAGATGCGCAAAAGCAGTTAATGCAGTTTTTAGAAAAAACTCACATGCCAGCAGTATCAACACTAAAAGCCTTAGGTAGTGTATTGCCTGATTACGAATTTAATTTAGGTATGTTAGGGATGCACGGCGGACAAGCCGCAAATTTAGCAGTACAAGAGTGCGATGTATTAGTATGTATCGGTGCACGCTTTGATGATCGGGTAACGGGTAACTTAAGTAAGTTTGCAGCCAAAGCAAAAGTAATCCATTTAGATATAGATGCAGCAGAAGTCGGTAAACGTAAACCTGCTAAAGCGTCGTTAATTGCGGATTTAAAAACCTCATTGCCACAGCTTTCGTGTTTTGTTACTGAGCAGGCGTGGTTAGATCACACTAAAGCAATGATGGAACAACATGCGTGGCGCTATGACTACCCGGGTGAAAAAGTATTTGCCCCGTATTTATTAAACCAACTTAGTCAACGTATGCCAAGTAATGGTGTTGTTTGCTGTGATGTAGGTCAGCATCAAATGTGGGTGGCACAGCACATGAAGTTTAGTCACCCAAGTAACCACTTAAGCAGTGGTGGAGCCGGCACGATGGGCTTTGGCCTACCAGCAGCAATTGGCGCACAGGTAGCACGTCCTAATGATTTTGTGATCACCGTTTCAGGTGATGGTTCAATCATGATGAACATTCAAGAGTTAGCAACGATACGCCGTAACAATTTACCGGTAAAAATATTAATTTTAGATAACCAACGTTTAGGTATGGTTCGCCAGTGGCAAGAGTTGTTTTTTGAAGGGCGTTATTCTGAAACTGATTTATCAGATAACCCCGATTTTGTGCAGTTAGCAGCTGTATTTGGTATTCCGGGACAAACTATTACCCGTGCTGATCAAGTCGATGATGCGATCGCAGCATTAGTAAACAGTGATGGTCCTTATATAGTGCATGCCTGTATTGACGATAAAGAAAATGTCTGGCCGTTAGTACCGCCAGGTGCAGCCAACGATGAAATGATGACGGAGAGTGCAAAATGAAACACAGTTTAACAGTCGCCTTAAAAAACCAGAGTGTTGCCGTTGAGCGCTTTTTACGCGTAGTTCGTCATCGTGGTTTTGATTTAACCCATTTTCAGCTCAATATGGATGATGGTCACTATCACGTAGCGATGACAGTCGATAGTGATAAACCTATCTATCTTTTAACGACACAACTGAATAAGCTAGTAGACGTAAAGCATGTAACGTTACAAAATAATTTACAGCAGCAAGCCGTTTAAGCAGCTGCTCAACATAATCAACAGGGCTGTGGGTTTTTCCTATAGCAATAAAATTTTAAGAATGAGGATGTCAGCAACTGATAAAGGTGCTGCAAAACACTGAGGTAACTATGGCTAAATTAAGAAGTGCAACAACAACAGAAGGTCGAAAGCGCGCAGGCGCACGTGCATTATGGCGTGCAACAGGAATGACAGATACTGATTTTGGTAAACCAATTATTGCAGTTGTAAACTCGTTCACGCAATTTGTACCTGGTCATGTTCATCTTAATCAACTCAGTGAATTAATGGCCGAAACCATTACCCAAGCTGGTGGTGTACCAAAAGAATTTAATACTATTGCCATTGATGATGGCATTGCAATGGGTCACGGCGGCATGTTGTACTCATTGCCATCGCGCGACTTAATCGCGGACTCGGTTGAATACATGGTTAATGGCCACTGTGCCGATGCGATGATCTGTATTTCTAACTGCGACAAAATCACCCCAGGGATGATGCTTGCCGCACTGCGTTTAAATATTCCCGTTATTTTTGTATCGGGTGGTCCGATGGAGGCTGGTAAAACTAAGCTTGCTAATATCGATATTAAACTTGATTTAGTTGATGCCATGGTCAAAGGCGCCGATACCTCAGTGAGTGATGCCGACTCAGAGCAGGTTGAGCGTTCTGCATGTCCTACATGTGGCTCATGCTCAGGTATGTTTACCGCTAACTCAATGAACTGTCTATTAGAAGCGATAGGTTTGGCCTTGCCGGGTAATGGTACTACCCTTGCTACTCATAAAGACCGTAAACAACTGTATGTTGAAGCGGGTGCACGTATTGTTGATCTTTGCCGTGAGTATTATCAAAAAGATAATCAAGATGTATTGCCTCGCGCCATTGCTAACAAAACAGCGTTTATGAACTCAATGGTGGTCGATATTGCAATGGGTGGTTCATCAAATACCGTATTGCATTTGTTGGCGGCCGCGCAAGAAGCCGGTGTTGATTTTGATATGTCGCACATCGATGAGTTATCTCGTAAAACCCCATTTTTATGTAAAGTTGCCCCTGCAACCGCGCAATATCATATTGAAGATGTACACCGTGCTGGTGGCATGATGGCAATAATACGGGAGCTGGGTAAAGCAGGCTTAGTTGATTTATCTGTAAATCATGTGGCCGGTATGACCATGGCTGAGTTGGTTAAAAAATGGGATGCAACGGATCCTAATAATGAAGCCGCGCAAAAGTTCTACCGTGCTGGCCCTGCAGGTATTCGTACCACAAAAGCAATGAGCCAAGAATGTCGCTGGGATGAAGGCGATAATGACCGTGAAAATGGTTGTATTCGCAGTGTTGAGCACGCATTCCGTCAAGATGGTGGCTTAGCGGTACTATCAGGTAACTTAGCTGTGGATGGCTGTATCGTAAAAAGTGCTGGTGTAGTTGATGAAATGCTGCATTTTGAAGGCACCGCTGTGGTATATGAATCACAAGATGATTCAGTAGAAGGCATTTTGAATGATGAAGTGAAAGCCGGTGACGTTGTCGTTATTCGTTATGAAGGTCCAAAAGGTGGTCCTGGTATGCAAGAAATGCTTTACCCAACCAGTTACTTAAAATCAAAAGGTTTGGCTGAAAAATGCGCCTTGATCACTGATGGCCGTTTCTCTGGTGGTACATCTGGTTTATCAATTGGTCACGTGTCACCAGAAGCCGCCAGTGGTGGTGCGATTGCGTACGTTGAAAATGGCGATAAAATTATTATCGACATTGCGACTCGTGAAATCACCTTAGCGTTAACAGATGAAGAACTTGAAGCACGTAAGCAAAAACAACTTGCTCGTGGTAAGCAGGCATATAAGCCGCTTAATCGTGATCGTTATGTATCTTCTGCGTTAAAAGCGTATGCGCTACTTGCAACCAGTGCCGATAAAGGCGCGGTTCGTGATTTAGCCAAACTGGAGGAGCTTAGCTAATTATGGTTTCTCAAGAGCTCGATTATTTTCGCGCTATTATCCAAGCTAATATGGAACCACTGGCAAAAGTGACTGAGGTTAGCGAAATGGCTGAACTCAGTGCTCGCCTTGGTAATCAAGTATGGCTAAAGCGAGAAGATCAACAACCCGTTTATTCATTTAAACTACGTGGTGCATATAACAAACTAGCAAAATTACCTAAGGGCTCGGTGGTGATCACCGCATCTGCGGGTAATCATGCACAAGGTGTGGCGCTTAGTGCGTCACATCTGGGCCATCAAGCAACCATTGTGATGCCAGTCACGACTCCTGAGATCAAAGTTAACGCTGTGCGTGCGTTAGGTGGTGAAGTTGTATTACATGGCCATCATTTTGATGCTGCTAAAGCGCATGCGCTAGCTCTTACAGAGCAGCGTAATGGCGTATTTGTTCCGCCGTTTGACGATCCTGATGTAATTGTAGGCCAAGGTACTGTTGCTCGTGAATTAATGCAGCAGCTTAATCAACTTGATGCGGTGTTTATTCCTGTTGGCGGCGGTGGCTTGCTGGCTGGTATGGCTGTGTATATCAAATCTTTACGGCCTGATATTAAAGTGATTGGCGTTGAAGCCGACGAAAGTGCTTGTTTACAAGCGGCTCTAGAAGCGGGTAAGCCTGTTGAACTCGAACGAGTTGGCAGTTTTGCCGACGGGGTAGCGGTAAAAATTATCGGTGAAGAAACTTTTCGTTTAGCGCAAAAGTTTTGTGATGAAGTGGTGACTGTCACGGGCGATGAGATCTGCGCTGCAATGCAAGATATTTTTGTCTCAACCCGTGCTATCGCAGAGCCATCCGGTGCACTTGCAACTGCAGGGCTGAAAAAGTGGAGCCAACAAACCGGTCATAAAGGCCTGCATTTGGCGGCTATACTATCAGGCGCAAATTTAAATTTTGATCGCCTGCGTTATGTAGCTGAACGTACTGCACTGGGGGAGAAAAACGAAGCATTATTTGCAGTGACCATTAATGAAGAGAAAGGCAGCTTTAAACAGTTTTGTGCCTCATTAGGCGGCCGTGCAATTACTGAGTTTAACTACCGTTATGCTGGTCCCGGTGAAGCACAAATTTTTGTGGGTATTGCCTTGCGTCAAGGCCAGCAAGAATTAGATGAATTGAAAGCGGATTTGACTACCAATGGCTATCAATTTTGTGACTTATCAGATAACGAACTGGCTAAATTACATGTACGATATATGGTTGGTGGTAAAGCGCCAGAGCAGCTCCATGAGCGCTTATTACGCTTTGAGTTTCCTGAATATCCAGGTGCATTAGCGCGCTTTTTAGATACGTTAGGCAGCAATTGGAATATTACGCTGTTTCATTATCGCAACCATGGTGGGTCTATGGGTAATGTATTAGCCGGTTTTGCTATTGAGCCAGCTCAATATGAGGTATTTAATGAGCATCTAAACCGTTTGGGTTACAGTGTACAAGATGAAACACAAAACCCGTGTTTTACCCAGTTTTTAACAACTCAAGCACCTATAGATAGAGCTAAAGCCGCTAATAATTAAATAGATTGCCAAACTAGCCTAAGATACGAATTCAGCATTTTGCGCTAGTTTGGCTATAAGTACCTAAATTGAATTGTTTTTTCAATCCAGTTGATATGCAAAAGGCTTGGGTTAATCGAATATTTTATCTATAGTTAGGTTAATATAATTAAACTAATTAGAGCATGCTTTGCTATTTAAAGGACTGAAATTTAAGTTATCCGCTGCATTGATTATTTTTTGCGGACAAAGCAGTGCAACGACTGATATCACTTTACAACTAAAGTGGACCCATCAATTTCAATTTGCTGGTTATTATATGGCCCAGCAACAAGGCTTTTACCAAGCAGCTGGGTTAAATGTAACAATTTTACCTGCCGATCCTGATAACCCAGATACTTTTTCTAATGTGCTGTCAGGCCAAGCACAGTTTGGTGTGGCGCATTCGGGTATTTTACAGCAGCGCATTGCGGGTAAACCGCTAGTAGCAATGGCGGCTATATTACAGTTTTCGCCTTATTGTTGGATGGTAAAAAAAAGCTCTGATATTTTTCATCCTCGAGACTTTGCTGATAAACGTATTAGTAGTATTAGCCGTAAAGAAAATGCTGAATTACTGGTGATGTTAGAACGCAGTGGTATCCAAACAGATGATTTACCAGCTTATGCAGGGGATAGCAGTAGTGAAGATTGGTTAGCAGGCGCCATTGATGCGATGCAAGTATATGTGACGAATGAACCGTATACGATGCGTGAGCAAGGTATAGATCATAGGCTTATTTGTCCGCAGAAATATGGGATTAATGTTTACAGTGACATTCTTTACACGACTGAAAATATGCTCAGGCAGCACCCACAAGAGGTAGAGGCTTTCTATCAAGCCAGTTTAAAGGGATGGCGCTATGCCATGATGCATATGGATGAAGCAATTGCATTAACCCAGCATCAATACGCACCTGATAGAAGTTTTGCTCAACTCGCTTATGAAGCTGAAGTGTTGAGTGATTATATTTTACCTGCAGGGACGAACCTAGGCGCAATGTCGATCGCGAAATGGCGTTTGATTGCTGACTTATACGCAATAGAGCAAAGCGCTTTTAATCAAGCGCAAGATGGCTTTATTTATCAGTATGCTGAGCCCGAAAAAATTAATATGTCTTGGATGCTAATAGCCGCAATTATAATTAGTTTGTTATCCATTCCACTTTATTTACGCTTGATGCTAAGAAAAAGCGTATAATGCTTAAACGAATAGACCATCACAAAATCACATGAACCTTGCTGAGCAGTTTACAGCCTTAGATAATTTATTACACGACACTCGCCAATATTGGCAATGCACCGCGTTCGATTTTGATCAATTGCCATGGCCTGAACTAGAGCAAGCCTTGACGGCTTTGGATGATCAACAGGTTGCAGATCTCGATAGTGATCAGCCTGCACTGTATCAATTTATTAGCCCGTATGTTCCCGTCATTAACGATTTAGCTGCGTTGTGTGAGCTACCTCAAGCCTTAGTGACTCGCACCGAGTATCCATTTTGGATCAGCAATGGTATTAAGGGTCGCAAATTCACGCAGCTGCAAGACTTTGTTGCTTCACTCGGGCAAGCTCCTACTTTACCTGTTCTAGAATGGTGCGCAGGGAAAGGTCATTTAGGGCGTATGTTGGCCTATAATCAAGCACCAGAAGTTCACAGTATAGAACTACAACAGCATTTATGTGAGCAAGGTCAGCACAGTGCCCAGCAACAAGGGCTGGCTATGCGCTTTAGCCAAGCTGATGTGCTGGTTGATGAAGTTACAGGGTATTTTAAGCCGCGCCAACATGCGGTAGCACTGCATGCATGCGGGGCATTACATCAAACCTTTATGAATTGTGCCGTAAGCGCGCAAACACAAAAAATTAGCTTGTCGCCGTGTTGTTATCATTTATTTACCGACAATGATTATCAAGCAATGAGCGAGCTTGCTCGTCTTAGTAAGCTAAAGTTAACTCACCGTGATTTAAAGTTAGCCTTGCAAGAGACCGTAACGGCGCCCTCACGGGTTGATAAAATACGTAGAACCGAAGTGCAGTGGCGGTTAGGTTTTGATGCCCTTAGAAAGACACTGACTGGGGAGCAGCATTACGTTAGCGTGCCTTCAGTTAACAAGGCGATTTTTTCAGATTCATTTAAAGCTTTTTGTGCATGGGCTGCAAACAAAAAATCATTGAGTTTACCGCAATACATTGATTATGATTACTTTTTGGCTAAAGGGGAAATGCGCAAAAAAGTAACTGAGCGTATTGAACTGGTCCGTCATGTGTTTAGAAGGGCAATTGAAGTTTGGCTTGTGCTCGATCGTGCTTTATATTTGCAACAACAAGGTTATCAAGTCACTGTGCAGACGTTTTGCGAAAAACACTTAACGCCGCGCAATATTTTGATTCAAGCCACCGTCAAAGATAGAAAAGAGATGTCATGAGAAAGTTAAAAAATTTATTCGAAAATAATAAACGTTGGGCTGAACGCACGTGTAAAGATGATCCAGAATTTTTTAAAATTCTGTCAATGCAACAAAATCCAGAGTACTTGTGGATTGGTTGTTCAGACTCTCGGGTACCTGCCAATGAAATTGTTGATTTAATGCCTGGTGAGTTATTTGTTCATCGTAATGTAGCTAATGTAGTGGTGCATACCGACCACAACTGTTTGTCAGTGATGCAGTACGCTGTTGAAGTGCTAAAGGTAAAGCACATTATGGTGGTAGGTCACTATGGCTGTGGCGGCGTGCAGGCGGTGCTTAACGATGCTAAGTTTGGTTTAATTGATAACTGGCTACGTCATGTCGGTGATGTAAAAGAAAAATACATTGCAAAAATAGATGCTCTAGCTGAGAAAGACCGCCTTAATAGCTTGATTGAACTTAATGTTATTGAGCAAGTGCGCAATGTTTGCCGTACTAATATTGTTCAAGAAGCTTGGTTGCGAGGCCAAGATCTGACCATTCATGGTTGGGTTTATGGTTTAGCGAATGGTCACTTAAATGATTTAGAGTCCGTTGTGACCTGTGCCGATGAAGTAACTGATACTTATAAGAGTGCGGCATTGAAAGTATTTGATCGCTACGTTGGAGCGCTGTAGCGTCATTGCTTTGTTAGCAAGCAAGCTAGCTATATATGCTAGCTTTGCTAGGCAAGTAAATTCAGCACTATTTTGATGCTTTTCGCTTACGATATTGCAGGGGTGTTTCAAAAGTAAAACTGTGAAAGGCGTGACAAAAGTGAGCGTGATCATAGTAACCACATTGTAATGCAATATCAGTCATTGATATTTGGCTATCAGCGAGTAAGGTACGTGCGCTTTTGAGGCGATAAAACTGCTGTAATTGAGCTGGACTCACCCCCGCTTCTTTTTTTAAACGACGTTCAAGTGTTCGCCGAGTAAGCCCTAGTTGCTTACTTACAACGGTTGCGCAGTCATTAAGTTGTACCAGTTGCTTAATGACTTTTAGGGTGTTGTTGGCAACCAACTGCTTACTCATTGCTTGGGTTAGTAACCATTGTTCAAGAAAGAACAGTTGGCTTGTCAATGGGCTATTTTGCATTCTCTCAACACAGGCTAGTAAACTGCTATACCAGCTTGGCGTAAAATCGTGGCCTAGTAAGTAATCTTTTTCAGCTAGTTCGTGTAAGGATATTCCTAATAAGTGATATGCGCCGCAAGGTGCGAAGCGAACGCTTAGTAAAGAATCTAAAGTACTGAAGGTTTTAGCCTGAGTATGACGATTAAATACGAATGTAATTACAGGCGTGGTAAGGCTTAAATCAATTGTTAGACTTGCACCTGCATCAGGGTAGCGTTTTTCTTTAAATAACTGCGCTGTTTGCGTATTTTTAAAGCCTATTTTCCAATAGCATTGCACCCAATCAGCTAAGCGCTGATCGGGTGCAAATGTTTGAAAGTTTAAATGAGGTAATGGATCATTTAACAATAAAATGGCCATATATTTAGCCTGCTTACTTAGTGCTTATCGTGTTTTCTTCGGCGCGTAAGGTGAGCACTTCATAGCCATCTGCGGTGACGGCAATCGTATGCTCCCACTGAGCAGAGAGCTTTTTATCGCGAGTAACGACAGTCCAACCATCGGGTTTGGTTTTTATTTTTGCCGCACCTTGGTTGATCATAGGTTCAATGGTAAAGGTCATGCCCTCTTTTAGTTGCACGCCAGTATTGCGCTTACCATAGTGCAAAACTTGTGGCTCTTCATGCATTTGCTCGCCGATACCATGGCCACAATATTCACGGACTACGCTATAACCATTACTATGAGCAAAGTTTGCGATGGCATTGCCAATATCGCCTAGCCTAATTCCAGGTTTAACCATCTTGATACCTTGCCACATCGCTTCATAAGTTTTATCAACCAAGCGCTTTGCCAGCGGGGATACTTCACCAAGCATATACATTTTGCTGGAATCGGCAATGTAACCGTTTTTTTCAAGCGTAATATCAATATTGACTATATCACCAGACTTTAATACTCGTTTAGGATCAGGAAAACCATGGCACACCACTTCATTAACCGAACTGTTTAATACATAAGGGTAATCGTATTGACCTTTACTTGCTGGGCGCGAGGCAAGGTCGTCGACAATATAGCGTTCCACTAAATCATTAATTTCCATGGTGGTGATCCCAGGGATCACTAAGGGATCTAAGTAAGCAAATACCTTGGCAAGTAAACGGCCCGACTCTCGCATAAGCGCTATTTGCTCAGGGGTTTTAATAATTATGTCACTCATGTCTGGACTCCCCAGTACTAACATCAGCTTGCGCAAGTTGTTGCTTGATAATTTCAGCATAGGTCATGGTTGGGTTTAATTCGGCTAACATACCGATTTTTATCCAGTATTCAGATTGTGAGTTGATTGAACGCACCATAGTGGTACTGGCTTTGCGTATTTCTTCGTGGAGTTGGTCGCTAATTTTTACGATACCCATAACACTGCCTGTATATAAAACGTATATGAATCGTATATATATGTGCCTGTGATTGCAAGTTTACTGTTTTATAGGTAATAAAAAAGCAGCTAATGTAGCTGCTTTATAATGATCTGTTTGTAATCACTTATTGTGCATCATCGCTATTTTTAGCAACCAATTGTTGCTCAAGTAGCGCGACTTTAGCTTCAAGCTCAGTGAGTTTTTCACGGGTGCGGATCAATACTTGGCTTTGTACATCAAACTCTTCGCGGCTGACGAAATCCATCTCAGCAAGTTTGTTTTGAATGGCCTGTTTGGTTTTTGCTTCAAAGGTATCGGCAAGGTTTTTAACACCTTGTGGCATATTACTTGAAATCTGTTTGGCAATTTCTTCAATTTTTGCTGGGTTGATCATATTCTTCCCTCACTGTCACTAAAATGATAATAGCTAATATTACCTTATTGGCTAGGCGTATTGTAGTGATTACGTTAAAATTGCCCGTCTTTATGCAATCTCTTTGGTCAATATGAAACTCAATCCTAAACAAGATGAAGCGGTAAAATACATTAGTGGGCCATGCTTAGTATTGGCTGGAGCGGGATCTGGAAAAACTCGTGTAATTACTAATAAAATCGCTTATTTAGTGCAAAAATGTGAGTACCAAGCGCGAAATATTGCAGCTGTGACCTTTACTAACAAAGCGGCTAAAGAGATGCGTGAGCGGGTGATGCAAACGTTAGGTAAGCAAGAATCAAAAGGTTTATGGGTTTCAACTTTTCATACCTTAGGGCTTGAGATCATTAAAAAAGAACTTACAACGCTGGGCTTTAAACCGGGTTTTTCGTTATTTGATGATCAAGACACCAATCAGTTATTAGGTGACTTAACTGAAGAAGAATTAAAGAAAGACAAAGATCTACTCAATCTACTGAAAATGCAAATAGGCAGTTGGAAGAACGAATTAATTCTACCAGAGCAAGCCATTCGTGAGGCCCGTGAACCACAAAAAGCTTTATTTGCGCAATTATATGCTCGTTATCAAATTCAGCTACGTGCTTACAATGCACTCGATTTTGATGATTTGATCATGATCCCGACTATTTTACTCACCACCAATGCTACCTCTCGCGAGCGTTGGCAGCAGCGGTTTCGCTATTTACTGGTGGATGAATATCAAGATACCAATACCAGCCAATATCAATTAGTTAAGTTGCTTGTAGGTGAACGCGCTCGCTTTACTGTGGTAGGCGATGACGACCAATCAATTTATTCATGGCGTGGGGCACGACCGCAAAACTTAGTGTTGTTGAGTAAGGATTTTCCGGGCTTACGATTGATTAAGCTTGAGCAAAACTACCGCAGTGCTGGGCGAATTCTAAAAGCAGCCAATATTTTGATCGCCAACAACCCCCATGAGTTTGAGAAAAAGCTATTTAGTGAACTCGGTTATGGCGAGCCGATCAAAGTGATTGGCTGTCGTGATGAAGAACACGAATCAGAGCGTGTGGTTGCAGAGATCATCTCGCATAAGTTTATGAAGCGCACTAGCTATAAAGACTACGCTATTTTGTACCGTGGTAATCATCAAGCCCGAGGCTTTGAAAAATCACTAATGAGCAACCGTATTCCGTATAAAATTAGTGGTGGTACCTCGTTTTTCACTCGTTCTGAAATCAAAGACATCATGGCGTATTTACGCTTACTAGTGAATCAAGATGACGATAATGCGTTTTTACGTATCGTAAATACGCCGCGCCGTGAGATTGGCACAGTGACGCTTGAAAAACTGGGAACCTTGGCGAATGAAAAACATGCTAGTTTATTTGCCACCTGTTTTGATAATGACTTAGGCTATCGCTTAAAAGGGCGAGGGTTAAATTCGCTAGCGGGCTTTGCTCGCTGGGTGGTTGAACTGTCGGACAATGCAGTGCGTGGTGATACGCTTGAAGCCGTAAAAGATTTAGTAAGACAAATCAATTATGAAGCATACTTGTACGAATCATCGCCCAGCGCTAAAGCAGCCGAAATGCGGATGAAAAATGTTTCAGAGTTATATCGCTGGATCACTGATATGCTCACAGGAGATGCGGATAATCCACCGCTGACGCTAGCGGAAGTGGTTAGTAAGTTAACCCTACGTGACATGCTAGAGCGCAATGAAGAAGAAGACGAAAGCGATGCAGTACAATTACTTACCTTACATGCATCAAAAGGTTTAGAATATCCTTATGTGTTTATGGTGGGCATGGAAGAAGGGTTATTGCCACATCAGGTCAGTATTGATGAAGATAACGTTGATGAAGAGCGCCGCTTAGCCTATGTAGGCATTACCCGCGCGCAGCAAGAGCTGACCATGACCTATGCGAAAATTCGTCGCCAATTTGGCGAAACATCGCAAACCGAGTTGAGCCGGTTTGTTCAAGAATTACCCCAAGATGATTTGGCCTTTGAAAATAAAAAAGCACCGAATACCCAAGCCGAGCGAATGGAAAAAGGTCAAGCAAGAGTTGCTAATTTACGCGCGATGTTGAAAAAGCCAGAGTAACTGAATTACGCTTAATTTAATAATTGCTCGGTAGCAGGCGCAGATGTTGCAGTGGGGCTATTAATGGCATGCTGCTTACCTATGAATAGCATTAGCCCATGGCTGTCGAGCAAGGCTCTATAATTGAGGATTGAAGGGCCTTTTGCGATCACTTTAACTTGTTTTATTTTAGTAATTGCGAGTATGCCTTGCAGTTGTAAATCAAAGCTTTTTTGTTGTAGCACTCGTTTACTAAAAGTGGAACTAAGTAGTAAATAATCAAAATTAAGCTCGCAAAGTAAATTAAGTTCGCAACGATCTTTGGCAAAATCATTTAAACCAATTGAATAACCTAGCTCACTGAGCATTTTCAAATTACTAATTTGCACAGCGGAAGCGTAACGGATCTCTTGCTCATTAAATAATAAACAAATTTGTTTTTTTATACTCTGACTTTGCATCGTTTGACACAATGCTTGAAACTCAATTTTCTCAAGTAATAGACCAGAGCATGGAAATAACACCTTATCCAATTGCGCTGCCTGGATCTGTTGGCAGGCTTTGGTTAATAATTGTAGTTCAACCTCGAGTTGCTGTGCTTTATCTGCGGCAAACTTCTTTAAGATTTCAAAACTAGTGCTACCAAGTACAGGATGCTCGCCGAATGCTTCAAGTAAAGATTCCGATTGATGCTGTTCATCGAGGGTGATGATTTCAGAGCAGCGAAAGTGCATTGGTAAAGAATCTAAGTGATGGCTACTCTCTAACTCATAAGTACTCGTGCCAGCACTGAGTAAGGGGTGATAAAACTCAAAGCGGCTGCGGCCTGCATTTTTGGCGTAATACATAGCGGCATCTGCATCACGAATAATTTCATCAGTATGCTTATAGCTTGTTTTAGAGTAGGTAATGCCGACACTTGCACCACTTTGTACACAAATACCTTTCATGCAAAATGGTTTTTTCATCAGTTCTATTATGCGTTTAGCTACATCTTCTGCTTGCTGGCGATCGGTTAAGTGAGTTAATAAAATTACAAATTCATCGCCACCTAAGCGAGCAAGTAAATCATGCTCACGAATGCACTGCGAAAACGACTCGCTAACACCAATTAAAAACTGATCCCCCGCTTGATGTCCTAATTGATCGTTAATATCCTTAAATTTATCTAAATCGATAAACAGTACGGCAAACTGCTGCTCAGGGTAGCGTTGATAATGCTGTAAGGTTTTTTCTAGCTGAGTTAAGAATAAACTACGGTTAGGTAATCCGGTGAGCGGATCATGATGGGCATCATGGTATAGCTGTTGTTCTATTTTCTTACGCTCTTCAATTTGCATTTGTAAATGCATATTGGTTTGACGAATTTCTTTGGTTTTTTCTGCGACTCTATGTTCTAACTGTTGATGACTCTGTTTTAAGGCCTGGGCTGCTAAATGAGCCTGCAAAACAGTGGCGATCTGATGTGAAACGAAGGTGATAAGTTCAAAATCGTCTTGGTCAAAAACATGTTTATTATTATATGCTTGGCAGGTTATTAGGCCAATAACACCTTGCGCAGTTTTAAGTGGTGCTCCCAGCCAACTGGTTGCTGAATGTAAGTCAGTGCAAGGCTCTGGGCGTTCTACTTCGCCAGATTTTAGAAGCTTCTCGGCACGAGCAGAGTCGATTAATTGGGTTTGCTCGGTACGAAGTACCAGTTCGCTGTAACCTTTAGCAAAAGGGCGCGGCTTGGTGTTTTCGTTAAATTCATCCACACAATAGGGGAAATTTAACCAGCCGGTTTCTCGGTCGTACAAAGCAATATATAAGTTTTTAGCGTAAGTTATTGATTTTATTATTTCATGTACTTGTAAGTAGACTTCATCAATGTGCTTAGTTTGTGTTGCTAATTCTGAGATTTTAAATAGAATTTGCTGCCGTGCGAGGGTTTTTTTATGCTGCTCTACTTCAAGGTTAAGTGCTTCATTACTTTGCGTTAAAGCGCGGGTTCTTATTTTTACTTCTGATTCTAGCAGTTCACGCTTTTTAACCCGCTCGATAGCTGTCGATAAATATAAAGACATCACTTCCAGAAGTTCAATTTGTTGCTCAGAGTAACACTGTTCTTTATCGTAGCTTTGTGCGACTAGCACTCCGATAATGCGCTTCTCTCGATATACAGGTACACCCACCCAGTGTTCTGCGGGTGTGCCAAGTACTTTGAATAATCCTTTATCCGCAGCGGCTTGCATTTCTTCACCTTGGAAGTAGGTGGTTTTGCCTTGTTTAAACACATAGCCAGTAACGCCTTGAATAAAATTGTGATCTTGATTAAGAGGCACCGAAATACCATCTTTTTCATCAGCAAAATAAGAAAGCTCCAATGTGTTACTAAATTGATTTAATAGCACCACGTAAAAGCTTTTGCTAGGCACATAATCTTGCAAAATATTGTGGATTGCAGGGTACAGTAGTGTTAATTCGGCAACAGAGCTGGCTTGCTCTGATAATTGGATCAGGGCATTTTGTAAGTGGTGGGATTGCTTATATTTTTGGACTAAAGCTTTTAAACGATTATTCTTATGCTCTAGTTTATGTAATAAAGCCGCTTTATCTTCCAATGACAGTAACCGATTTTTATTATTGTATATTTATTGGGCTTATATTTTCACTTTTTAGGCGAATCGTCAAGCGGACAATAGTATTAGAAAGTGATAATAATAAATAGTGATAAAGGTAGGGGATGCTTTATTTTTATAATAAAAAAGGCTGATTTAAATCAGCCTTTATAAAAATACAGTACAGTATTAAGTATTAATTTTTGCTCATGAACTCAATGGCGGCTTGTAGCTCATCATCAGAACAATCCATACATGTGCCTTTTGGCGGCATTGCATTAAAGCCATTAATAGCATGATTTAAAAGTGTATCAGCACCTTTAGCTAAGCGTGGAGCCCAATCATCAGCTGATTTTGGAGCACCAAGTGCGCCAGTACCATGACATGCAAAACATGCAGCTTGGTAAACTTGTTCACCAGTGCGAGGACCTGTTGGCACTTCAGCAACGGCTGCTTTATCGCCTTCAAAGTAAACGGCACCAACTGGTGCGATACGTTTTTTGATCGCATCTTCAGTCATAGAGTTATCATATGGCTGTGCGTATGCGGTGGTTGCTAGCAATAATAATGCAGCTGATAGTTTTTTCATTTTGCCTTGCTCACTTCGATTTGAACGTGATCAATCACGATAGATGACGGAATTTAGAACGATTATAACGCTTAGCCGCAATTTATAAAACGCTACGATGGATTTTTCTTATGAAAAAACACTCTTTTTTGCGCCAGCGCAATAAAATCGCTCTCGCAAAGCAATTGATTTACGGCTTTTTTAAATTTGAGTTAGCTCATTTTTAATACGGCACTGACTAACTTTTCAATGCCTGCATCGGCATCTAAAATAGATTCTGCAAGCATGTATGCTGGTGTGCTTACGAGTTTGTGTTGCTCGTCAATAACAATGTCATTAACTGGGCAAGTAATGTGCTGAGCCCCTAATTTTTGTAATGCATCGGCAGTATCAACATCATTGCCTATGGTTGCTTTAACTCCATTGCCGTAGATCAACGGGATCATAGCGGGTGCTATACACATATAACCTGCTGCTTTATTAGTATCTGCAAATGCTTTTCCTACACGCAGCATCTCAGCGTGTAATTGTGCTTGTGTGCCATTAATAGCAAAATCACAGAGGTTTTTAGCTGCGCCAAAACCGCCAGGTACTATTAACGCGTCAAAGTCATTAGCGTCCAATTCGGATAGTGCTTTTATATCCCCTCTGGCAATACGTGCCGCTTCAACCAGTACGTTGCGATTTGGCTGCATTTCTTCGCCATTGAGGTGGTTGATGGTATGTAATTGTTCAATATCAGGGGCAAAGCATTGGTAGCTTGCGCCAGCTTTAGCAATGTGTAATAAGGTTAATACGGCCTCGTTGATCTCTGCACCATCATAAACCCCACAACCTGCTAAAATTACAGCTATTTTTTTCATATTATTGGCCCTTATTTATGTTTCATAAAGTTAGTTTAGCATGGCTTTTTAGTGTTCGTCGTGACCTTTGTAAGATCATTTTATGATCTTGCAGATGATCGATTAAAGATTATTTTTACTTTTTTAATTCATCTGAGGATGAGTAAAAACGTGCTATATGCTTTTTTAAAAGAGGAGTAAGAGGAAAAAATTATAAAGGATCACTATGATCTTTGATCCATTGTGATAGAATGCTCGTCCGGTTATTTACAAGGGATGAATTAACCGTTATTAGTTGTACCAAAAAGCACAATGAAGGGAAGCGATAAAATGCTTTTCCACATTGCTATAAAAATAATAAAAAAAGAACCTCGCATTATCTTTTTTAAATAAAACAAACGCTTACTGTTTTTCTGGGTAGTTTTAACTACTTTGGAGGAATCCTTTGTGGGTGTTATCTACATAGTTATCCACAGCTTGCTCTTATTTGCTTGCTTAAACAAAGTTTAATTGGCAGTCGTTTTATGTGTGCCCTTATGGCATGCTTATAATTATTTCGTTTTCTCTCATTTAGGATCCAATTACACCATGGCTCAGATCCCTGAAAATCCACTTATTTTAGTTGATGGCTCATCATATTTATTTCGTGCATATCATTCACCACCACATTTAACTAACTCAAAAGGTGAGGCTACAGGCGCTATTTATGGCGTAGTTAATATGATGAAAAGTTTGATCAAGCAGTACGATCCCAGTCATATGGTGGTGGTTTTTGATGCTAAAGGGAAAACGTTTCGTAATGATATGTACAGTGAATACAAGGCCAATCGCCCACCGATGCCTGATGACTTACGTACGCAAATAGCACCACTACATAATATTATTAAAGCGATGGGTTTTCCGCTTATTAGCATCGAAGGTGTAGAAGCCGATGATGTGATTGGCACATTTGCACGCATTGCCTCAGAGCAACAGCGTCATGTATTGATTTCAACTGGCGATAAAGATATGGCTCAGTTAGTTAATGAGCATGTCACTTTGATCAATACGATGACTGATAGTATTTCAGATCCTGAAACGGTGCTTGAAAAGTTTGGGGTTGGCCCTGAGCTCATTATCGACTACTTGGCGTTAATGGGCGATAAAGTCGATAACATTCCTGGTGTAGATGGCTGCGGCCCTAAAACAGCGGTTAAGTGGTTGCAAAAATATGGCTCATTACAAGGTGTGCTTGAACATGCTGGGGAGATCAAGGGGAAGATCGGTGAGAAACTGGCTGCCGCTGTTGATCATTTACCACTAAGTTATGAACTGGCTACGATCAAATGCGACGTTGAGGTTGAATCTGATCTAGACACTTTCAAACTGCAAGAGCCTAATCGTGATGAATTAATTGCCTTATATGGCGAATGTGAATTCCGTCGTTGGTTGGCTGAATTACTGGATAATCCAAAAGATGCCGATACCCATTTGGCTGTGCCAAGTGAAGCGAATGAACTACCTCAGGTTGCAGACGCTCACTATGAAACCATTCTCACACAGGCACAATTAGATACCTTAGTTGAGCAACTGAATAAGGCTGAACTTTTTGCGTTTGATACCGAGACGACTAGCCTTGATTACATGCAAGCCAAACTTGTTGGGATGAGCTTTGCAGTAAAAGCTGGTGAAGCGGTGTATTTACCTATAGCCCATGATTACCCAGGTGCGCCAGAGCAGTTAAGCTTAGAGACGGTAATGGCTAAGCTAGGGCCAATTCTAGCAGATGAAAATAAAGCGAAAGTAGGGCAAAACCTTAAATACGATAAAAGCGTATTAGCCAATGCTGGCTTTGAGCTCAAAGGTATAAAGTTCGATACCATGCTTGAATCTTACGTATTTAATAGCGTAGGCACGCGTCATGATATGGATTCATTAGCACTTAAATACTTAGGTCATAAAAATATTAGCTTTGAAGAGATTGCTGGTAAAGGCAAGAAACAGCTAACCTTTAACCAAATTGAACTTGAAAAAGCCGCGCCGTATGCCGCTGAAGATGCGGATATTACTCTGCGCTTGCATGAGGTGTTATGGCCAAAAATAGCTGCAGATGAAAAGCTTAAATCAGTGTTTGAAGAGATTGAACTACCGCTGCTGAGTGTTATTTCAGATATTGAACGTACCGGTGTCGCAATTGATAGTAAAATGTTAGCAGCGCATAGCCAACGTTTAGGTGAGCGACTCATTGAGCTGGAAAAAGAAGCTTTTGACATAGCTGGCGAACCGTTTAATTTAAGTTCACCAAAGCAGCTACAAGTGTTGTTGTTTGAAAAACTTGAACTACCGGTTATTAAAAAAACCCCGAAAGGTGCGCCATCTACCGCTGAAGAAGTGCTGCAAGAGCTCGCTCATGATTACCCATTACCGAAAGTGATCATTGAGCATCGTGGTTTATCTAAGCTTAAATCGACTTACACCGATAAACTGCCGTTAATGGTCAATGAGCAAACTAACCGTGTGCATACCTCTTACCATCAAGCGGTTACAGCAACGGGACGCTTAAGTTCTACCGATCCTAACTTACAAAATATCCCAATTCGTTCAGAAGAAGGGCGCCGCATTCGTGAAGCTTTTATCGCAGCGGATGGCTACAAAATAGTGGCAGCCGATTACAGTCAAATTGAACTACGGATCATGGCGCACTTATCGCAAGATAAAGGTTTGCTCAATGCGTTTGCTAATGGCCTTGATGTACACAGTGCTACTGCTGCAGAGGTATTTGGTGTTACGCTAGAAGAGGTGACGACTGATATGCGCCGAAAAGCCAAAGCGGTTAACTTTGGTTTAATTTATGGTATGTCGGCATTTGGCCTCGCGCGTCAACTTGATGTACCACGCCATGAAGCACAGCATTATATTGATAAGTATTTTGAGCGCTTCCCAGGAGTGCTTGAGTATATGGAATCAACCCGTGAAAAAGCAGCTGAAAATGGCTACGTTGAAACTATTTTTGGCCGACGTTTACACTTACCTGAGATCAACGCCCGTAATGGTGCGCGTCGTAAAGGAGCGGAGCGTGCTGCAATCAACGCACCGATGCAAGGCACAGCCGCCGATATTATTAAAAAGGCCATGCTAACGGTAAATAAATGGGTGTATGAACAGGCACCAAGTACCGTTAAGTTACTAATGCAAGTACACGATGAATTGGTATTTGAAATCAAAACAGACTGTGTAGAGCAATATACAGCTGAGATTTGTCAGTTAATGTCAGATGCGGCAAAACTCGATGTCCCCTTGGTTGTTGAAGCCGATAGTGGTGACAACTGGGAACAAGCTCATTAATTGAGCCGACGACTATAAAAGCGCCTTCTGGCGCTTTTTTATTTTTAACTCGCTGCTGTTAATTATGCGTTAAAAAAAAATATTATTTGTAGGATTCGTTATTTGTTTATCAATTCTGCTAGTTTGTACCTGTATTTAGTTTATTTCTCACTATTAGTTTGGTAAAGTCCGCGCGTCCTCATCCTGTAGGACATCCTGTTGATGATGCACTCGCAAGGGTGCAACGTATTGATAGCTTCTCCCCAGTTTGCTATACCAACCCAGTATTAATTTACTGGGTTGTTTTTTTTATCTCGCCATTGCACTTCACTCTATCAGTGCTAACATCAATATAATTCTCATTATTAAAGGAATGCGTTATGTTTAAAACTATGGCTGTCGCCACTTTGTCCCTATCTAGTCTACTTTTGGCACCACTTGCGAATGCGGCGTGGCATGTTAATAATGATCAAAGCAAAGTGAGCTTTATCTCGATCAAATCAAATAGTATTGCTGAGGCACATTACTTTAAATCGGTCTCGGGTGGCTTATCTGATCAAGGTCAGTTTAAAGTCGAAATTGATTTGGCATCTGTTGAAACGATGATCCCAATTCGTAATGAGCGCATGACCAACTTGTTATTTGAAACTGCTAAGTTTCCTAAAGCAATTATCACTGCTGATTTAACTAAGCGCTTACAAGCAATCGCACCAGGGCAGCACCTATTAAAGGGGATTAGTGCCGAACTTGATTTTCATGGCAATAAAAAAACAATTAAATTTGATGTGTTAGCAAATATGTCGCCAATGGGTGATATCACCATTTCATCGCTTAGCCCAATTATCATCAATGCGAGTGATTTTGCTGTAACAGAAGGGATTGCCGAGCTGCAAAAATTAGCGGGCTTACCATCAATTGCAACCGCTATTCCAGTAGACTTTTCATTAACGTTAAATAAAGATAGATAATGCAAAGTTTGCCTGAGCTTGCCAAATTGCTTGAGCAACCAGGCAAGCCTTTTGATGATTGGCAGCCAGTACATTGTGGTGAGTTGCCAATTGAAATCAATGAACAAGGTGACTGGTTTTACGCCGGTAGTAAAATTAATCGCCTTGCCATGGTTAAGCTATTTGCTGCTGTGCTTTGTAAGGAGCAGGGAGCATATTATTTAAAAACACCGGTCGAAAAAATAGCTATCACAGTACGTGATGCACCTTTTATTGTGGTTGATTGGTGCTTTGAAATGACGAAGCAAGGTCAAGTGTTGTGTTGTACCGATAATTTAGCGAGAACTTGGTTAATTACACCATCACAACCTATTGTAGTACAGCACTATCAAGGGCAAGTTGTGCCATATATCCAATTACCGAATGGTTGTAGCGCGCGAGTTTCTAGAAGTGTGTTTTATCAGTGGGCTGAAATAGCCGATACTGATCAGCAAGGCTATTTCATTCAATCTGCGGGTCAACGCTTTTACTTATCGATGTAATTACGCGTCAGTATCTGTTGTTGGTTCTGCATCAGCTGGCGGGGTTGCAACGATCGGTCCTAAAAACCACTCATCTAATTTTTTTGCAACTTCAGGTAATCCAGTGCCTTTTAACGATGAAAATGCATGTACGGTAATGTCACCCTCTAATGTGCTTAATTCGCGACGAACTTGCAAAACTTGTGCTTTACGTGCACCTTGCTTTAGTTTGTCTGCTTTAGTTAATAGCGCTAGCACCGGAATTTCACTGCTAGTTGCCCAGTTAATTAAATCACGGTCTAAATCTTTTAGAGGGTGGCGAATATCCATCAGTACTACAATACCTTTTAAGCTTTGACGCTTTTGCAGGTATTCACCAAGTGATTTTTGCCATTTCTTTTTCATTTCGATTGGTACCTTAGCAAACCCATAGCCAGGTAAATCGATTAGTCGCATATTATCAACATCAGCTAATTCAAAAGTATTGATCAACTGGGTGCGACCTGGGGTTTTACTGGTACGTGCTAACTTTTGATCTGTTAAGGCATTAAGGGCGCTTGATTTACCAGCATTAGAGCGGCCAGCAAAGGCAACTTCAATTCCCGTATCAGTAGGTAATTTAGTGATATCTGGGGCGCTGGTTACGAACGACGCAGTGTTATATTTGATACGAGATTTGAGCACAGGCTCTCCTAGAAACTTAATTTAAGTATTACAGCGAGTAAACTTTCTTATTAAAGTTCACTTAAGCGGTGCATTTTATACTATTACTGGCGTATTAAAAAGCTGATTTGGACTAAGATAGCAGCCTAAAATAAGCAAAAATGATAGCTCTAAAGCTTAATCTAGGTCAAAACCCTATAATTTATAAGTTTAATATGAGTAGAAAACGTGCCAGAGAATTTATTATCGTGTAGAATATATAAATCACAACATCCATATTGTAGATGATACAGGGTCGGAAACAGAGAATTCACCATGAAAAAAATAGCACTATCTTTAACTATATTGCTTGGTGCGTTGTCAGCAAGCAACGCAACAGCATTTGATGGCGATGTAAACGCAGGTAAAGAAAAATCAGCAACGTGTGCGGCTTGTCACGGCCCAGACGGTAACGCGCCGGTTAATATCTACCCAAAACTTGCAGGCCAGCACGCAGATTACATTTATAAGCAACTTGTCGATTTGAAATCAGGCATGACTTCAGGTGGTAAAGAAGGTCGTATGGACCCTGTCATGAGCGCAATGGCAATGCCATTAAGCGATCAAGACATGAAAGACGTGGCGGCTTATTTTTCGTCACTAAATATGTCTGAAGGTGCAACCCCTAAAGATGTAGTTGAAGTTGGCGCCATGCTTTATAAAGCCGGTGATGCAGAGCGTGGTATTCCAGCATGTGCAGCATGTCATGGCCCTCGTGGTAATGGTTCATCATTAGCTAAATTTCCAAAGATCTCTTTTCAACATCCTGAATACATCAAGTCACAACTTGAAAAATTCCGTGATGGTACACGCAATAATGATTTAAATGGCATGATGCAAGATATTGCTAAAAAGCTAACAGACAAAGATATCGAAGTGCTTTCGAAGTACCTAGGCGGTCTACACTAAAGTAGTATGGTTTAGTTTTATTTTTAAGACTAAACTCTACATTAGTTACAAAAAGCAGCGTACGCTGCTTTTTTTGTACCCGTGTTCTAGTTGATATTTCCCTCTTTCTTGTAAGACATTGACCATACCAAGCTGTAAGCTAAATCTTATTTTTATTTTTGTTTTTATTATAACTTGTTGTAATTTAATGTTTTCACAATGTTGCAATTTATGTTGTGTAAGAAAAGTTATATAAATTAGTTGTAACAAAATTATTAATGCGTAAATTAACCCCTGTCGCTGAAACAATAAGAACAAAATGGATTAAACTACACGGAAAGTAGTGTGACACGATTATCGGGGATAGGCATCGGTTGATGTCACCAAGGGAATATTAAAAAAGAGTCAATGAAGACCGAGAATAATAAAATCTCATGGAAGTTTAAAATAACAATAAAATGGAATGTTACACGGAAGGTAAAAATAATAACAATATGGATAAGTAAAATAATAACAATAATAAAGACTAAAAAGTCGAAGGGAGAAGTGTCCAGTTAAATGGTCGCTCAGATTAGCAGGCGGTAGAGATGTTTTCTCTACCGCCTTTTTATTTGTCCTGTTACAATAGCCACCGTTTAGAAAGTGCGCTAGTAGTCGAGTTACCCAACCTCAATCCGCACAAACCGAATTCTTCTGGCAAGGCCAGCATTGCAACGCCAAAAACGCGCGTTGTGCAAAACCTCTTAAGTGAGATGATCAAGATATGAGCAGAAAGAAAAAGTCACGTAAAATCCCGTCTAACGGTCCGGTTCGTTTAAGCCAAGATAAGCTTAAAGAAATGCGTGCGTTAAAAGAGCAACGCGTTAAAAAAACCAAAGGTGCTAAACCAGGGTCACGTAATTCGATTGAGACTTTGCAACCAGAAAGCAAAACCAATCAGCAAAATAAAGACAAGCGTGTTGGCAGCAAAAAGCCAATTCCTTTGATTGCTGTTGCGCCTGAGCCGGTTATTGAACTTAAACGTAACTTAAAGCCACAAGTTGAACTGAAAAAAGTCGTACAACCTGAGCTTTCACCAGAGCAAGAACTTGAAGCGCTAGAGAACGATGAGCGTTTATTAAAACTGGTTGAGCTGCATGAAAGTGGCCAAATGTTAACTGGTAAAGATGCTAAATACTTTAATAGCCGTATTGCACGTCATCAAGAGTTATGTGAATTGCTTGGCATTGAAGACGATGCAGATGACTTTGCTGACGAACAGTTCAGTGACGAAGGCAATAGCGATTTTGATCATTATTTGTCGAACGATTTAGCCAACGAGTGGTTAGATGATGACGAGGATGATAAATAATGAATATGCTGATCTTAGCTCTGTGTGTTGGTGCTGTGATCATTGCAGGGCTGGCATTTTATGCTGGCCAATTACTGTATAAGCTCAGTGCGCAAAAAAAGCTAATAGCGAAAGAGCAAGCAAAGCAACAAGCCAAGCTCGCTCAATCGCGTTTAGAACGCAATGCAAAGCTGGCTGATAGCATTCATCTAATCGCTCGCGCAATGCATCAAGAGCAGTGTGAGTACTCTGAAGGATGCTTGCGTATATGGGTGCTAATGTCGCAATATAGCTTTGCAGACGATGATGATTTATCAAAACGTTATCCGGGCATATTCGCAATGTATGAAGTCGTAAAAGAAATGCCAACTCATGATGCGCGTAAAAAATATTCTAAAAAAGAAATATTTAAACAGGATACTGTGCGCTGGCGTGCTGAAGAAAGTAATGCCGAGGCAATCAAAGCTGATTGTGAGAAAATCCTTGAAGATTTCAAAGCAGCGCCAGGCAGCGAGAATGTGGTTTTTAATTAGATTTGTGATAACACATAAAGCAAAAGCAGACCTAGGTCTGCTTTTTTGTGCGTGCTAACTAAATCACCCGTGAAAAGCGGGTGTTTTTAATGTGTTGCTGCAAGTAAGTATCAAAGCACATGCAAATGATACGAATAAACAAATTACCGCGCGCAGTGACGGTGATCAATTTTTCATTGATAACAACCATCCCATCAGCAATTAATGGCTCAAGGGCGCTGAGGGAGCTGGCAAAGTAGTCTGTGAAGTCGAGTTGGTACTTATCAGCAATACTTTGCATATCCAACTGAAAATGACAGATCAGTTGTTTGATTACTTCAGCGCGTATTAGGTCATCATTATCAAGTTGCATGCCTTTAGTAATTGCACTGCCGTGTTGAGTTTCTATCGCGTGGTAATACTGTTTTAGCTGTTTTTGATTTTGTAAAATAGCGGTGCCAATTTGCGAAATCGATGACACACCCAACCCGAGTAAATCGCAGTCACCATGCGTGGTGTAACCTTGAAAGTTACGATGCAATTGTTGGCTATTTTGTGCCACGGCTAATTCATTGCTGGTTTTGGCAAAATGATCCATACCAATGAATTGATATCCTGCTTCACTCATTTGTTCTAGGGTATTTTTAAACATGGAGAGTTTATCGTGGGCGCTGGGTAAATCGGCGTCTTTAATTTTTCGTTGTGCGGCAAAGCGCTCAGGTAAATGCGCATAGTTAAACACAGAGACACGATCAGGGCTCAGCTCAATAAGCTGCTCTATGGTTTCTTTAAAGCTCTGAGGTGTTTGTAAAGGCAGGCCATATATCATATCTGCATTGATTGACTTGAAGCCAAGCTCACGTGCTTCACTGATCAAGCTTTTTACTGCATCAGCACTTTGCGGGCGATTAACCGCAAGTTGAACCTCATCATTGAAGTCTTGAATACCAAATGACACACGATTAAAGCCTAAAAAGCGTAAGTGTTTTAACATATCATCGGCAAGCGAGCGGGGGTCAATTTCAATTCCGCGTTCAGCATCATGAGCAAAGTTAAAATGCTGTTCGAGTATGCCAATTAAACGCGCCATTTGCGCCGCAGTTAAAAAGGTTGGCGTGCCCCCGCCTAAATGTAATTGCTCTACTTGGTAACTGGTAAATAGCGCTGCTTGCGCGATGATCTCTTGCTCTAAATAATCGAGGTAGAGATCTGCTTTTGATTGATGGCGGGTGATCACTTTATTGCAGCCGCAGTAATAGCAAAGCTGGCTACAAAAGGGGATATGAATATAGACAGAGAGGCTGTTGGTTGATGATGAGTTGATAGCCTTAATCAAATCATGCTGCTGGTAGCCATCACTAAACGACAAGGCGGTTGGATAAGAGGTGTATCTTGGCCCCGAAATATTGTATTTGTTTATTAAGTCTTGATCCCACTTTGGTAAATTAATCATCACGCGCGCCTTTAATAAAGTTTGCGTCATTATAAAAAAATCAACTTGGCTGAGTATTGATCTACAACAAAAAAGAGTGCTACGAGAGCACTCTTTGTTAGTAGTTTAAAGAGGGATTAAAGCTTAAATTGATTGACAGTTTTATTAAGGGATGCTGCCAAATCATTCAGCTCCCGAGCTTCATCAGCAAGTTCAAGAGCATGATCAGCGGTATTATTTACTAAGTTATTAATCGCCGCTAAGCTGTTATTGATATCTTCTGCTACCACTGTTTGTTGCTCAGTTGAAGTGGCAATATGATGACTTTGATCTTGTACTTTAGTGACGGAATCGGCAATGTTCTGTAGGGCGTCAAGCACTTCTTGTGTTTGCGTAACTGAGCTTTGCGCGCGTTCTTGTCCTTGCTGCATCATAGTGGATGCTTGCTGCGCAATTTGCTGTAAGCGTGAAATCATATTGCGAATATCATCAGTAGATTCTTGGGTGCGGCTCGCTAAGGAGCGAACCTCATCGGCAACCACAGCAAAGCCACGACCTTGCTCACCGGCACGAGCAGCTTCTATAGCGGCATTAAGTGCCAGGAGGTTCGTTTGCTCGGCAATTGAGTTGATCACATCAACAACGGCGCCAATATTACTACTTTCTTGCTCTAAACCAGCCACAACCTTGGACGCCTCACCGATATGTTCTGCTAATGCAGTCATTACGCTTTGTGCATTTTGCGAACGTTTTGCTCCATCAACAGAGATGTGTTGTACTTCTTCAGCGGCATTATTGGTGTGTTGGGCATTGCGAGAAATCTCCATCACGGTGGTGGCCATTTCAGTTACTGCAGCACTTACACTGTCGACTTGTTGTTTCTCTTGTTGGATTTCGTCATTAGTTTTTTGTGAAACTAAATTTAACTGCGCTGCGGCATTGGTTAATTGTTTTGCTTGTTGTGCGGTGTCTAACATCATCACACGTAGCTTATCAATAAAGGTATTCATATGATGAGCTAGTTGGCCAACCTCATCTTTACTATCTATGGTAATAGTTTGGGTTAAATCGCCATCCCCTGATGCAATATCGCGCATAATATGGGTTAGGGTGATGATAGGCTTTGAGATCATTTGTGTGGCCCAGATGATCATGGCAATGATGATCAGCAAAATAATAACCACCGAGGTGGTGGTAGTCATTACCGCATCATTGACTGGTTCATCAATTAAGCTGCGCGGTACTAAAATTCCCACATACCAATTTACATAAGGATGCTCTAATTGCAGACGGTGATACACCACAAAATACGCTTGGCCCTGCAAAGTAACACTAGCATCGCCTGTTATGTTATTTTTCATCAGCTGGTTAAGTTCAGCAAACCCTTGAGTGTTGTTAAACTGTTTTTCTAGTACTTCTAGCCCTTCTTTACCGTTAGGGCCTTCATCGGTAATCGATAACTTGTGGTTGGTACGATTTGATAAGTGCACCACTTTTTGATCGCCGTCGAGTAAAAAGCCAAAGCCTTGGCCGTTAAAGCGAATATCTTCAACCATTTTATTGATTTTATTGAGTTGTAAATCAACACCACCAAAACCAATGAGTTCACCTTGTTGATCATAAACAGGTTGTTGTACGACGGCTGAGGCATTGCCTGTTGTTAAATCAACAGAAATTGGCCCTACATATAAGCGGTTTAGTTTTAATGCATCTTTCCACCAGCCGCGTTTATACGCATAATAGGGCTCGTTATTGTAATGAGTGGTTCGCTCATTTTCTTTAAAGTATTCGCCGGTTTTTGCTGATGCAAAAAAGGCGGATAAAATATTTTCGTCTTTACTACTAATGCGCACAAAGTCTTGGTTTATTTCATCATATCCAGGTGCACCTTGTAAGGTTTGGTCACGTTTTTCCCAATTATCAAACCAGTTTACTAAATGCGGATTATTGACAAAAGTGGCTACTACTTTTCCGTACTGAGCAAAATAGCTTTGCATTGATAGTTGTTCGCTTTGCAAGTAGCTGTGGGCTTCACGCTCGATACTTTGTCGAGACAAAGCGGCAATGTGATTAACAAAGTACGCAGAGGCAATCAGTAATAAGACACTTATAGTGCCACCGATCAGTAATAGTATTTTTTTTCGCAATGATAGATTTTTAAGCATAAGTGCACACATTTTTGTTATTTAGTAGAGTAAGCACTCTTATCTAACCATATCTTGATACGTAGTGCTATGGTATCTGATAAGACAAATTAATGAAATTTTATAAAATTGTAAGGGTGATGTTACGTAATGGGTACAAATAAAGACCAGTTAATTGTATTAGGTGCAGGTTGGCTGGGTCAGCCCTTGTGTTTACAACAGCAGGCTAAAGGCTGGGACGTACAAGGTACGCACCGCAGCAATGTACACCAACATGCTTTTCAACGGCAGCTAGTATTGCTAGACAATAAGCTAACTCATCAACTTGATTTACATAATGCGTGGTGGGTATGTGCAATACCGCCTCGTAGCCGACACGCAGACAGCCACTATTTAGAAACTCTGACGCTGGCCATTGAGCTTGCTGAGTCTATGAAGGCAAAAGGGTTTCTCTTATGCTCATCAACAGCTGTGTACGATCAAGATAATGCAATCTATACAGAGCAAAGTGAGGTTAAAGCAAGCACTGCACGTCAACAGCCACTAATTGATGCAGAGCAATTAGTGTTAAATGCGGGGGGAAAGGTACTTCGATTAGGTGGTTTAATTGGTCCTGATCGCGAACCAGGTAGGTTTGTGGCGGGTAAAGAATTACGTGGCTCGAGTCGACAAACCGTTAATATGGTGCAGCAGCAAGATGTAATTAATGCGGTACTTACGGTGCTGGATAACTGGCAAGTGGCAGCGCCAATATACAATGTTGTGAATCCCGCGCATCCAACTAAAGCGGATTATTATCAGCAGAAGTGTCAGCAGTATGGTACGCAAGCGCCCACCTTTATTAGTGACAAAATAGCCGAACGCATCATCAATGGTTCGGCTATTGAAGCGTTAGGTTTTAATTATCAATTTGCTATTTAAAACGAAGGTAAAATGCCCGTAGGCAACAAGTTACATAGTTTACCTTGTTGCAATAACGTATTGGCAGCTTCGATATCAGGGCCAAAATAACGGTCCTTATCGTAGTAACTGACCTTTTCACGCAAGATAGCTTTAGCTTGCTCTACTTTTACAGAAGCTGTTAATGGTTTTCTAAATTCCAACCCTTGCGCGGAGGCAAGCCATTCAATGGCTAATACACCTTGGGTGTTATTGGCCATTTCACCAAGACGACGCGCTGCAAAGGTTGCCATTGAAACATGGTCTTCTTGGTTTGCTGACGTTGGTAGGCTATCTACCGACGCAGGGTGCGCCAGTGATTTATTTTCAGATGCCAGTGCTGCCGCTGTTACTTGCGCAATCATAAAGCCCGAATTAACCCCACCATTTTCAACTAAAAACGGTGGCAGTTTTGATAGATTTGAATCAATCAATAGGGCAATTCGACGCTCCGCAAGGGCGCCAATTTCGGCAATCGCTAACGCTAAGTTATCGGCTGCCATTGCAACTGGCTCGGCATGGAAGTTACCACCAGAGATAATATCACCGACATCTGCAAAAACTAATGGGTTATCTGTAACACCATTTGACTCACACAATAACACCTCTGCGGCTTGGCGAATTTGTGTTAAGCAGGCTCCAAGCACTTGTGGCTGACAACGTAAGCAGTATGGATCTTGTACTTTTTCACAATCAACATGGGCTTCGCTGATCTGCGATTGTGCACCAAGCAGTTCACGGAAGATGGCTGCGGTATCTATTTGCCCGCGTTGACCACGTATATCATGAATACGCGCATCAAATGGTGAGCGACTACCCATAGCCGCTTCAATGCTGATTGAACCAATAGCACAGCTTTGTGCATATAAGTCTTCGGCGCGGAATAAGCCTTGCAGAGCAAATGCAGTAGAAGCTTGAGTGCCGTTTAACAAAGCTAAGCCTTCTTTAGCGGCAAGTGTTAGCGGTTCAAGCTTGGCAATTTCTAGGCCTTGGGCAGCGCTGATTAATTTACCTTGATGACGCATTTCGCCTTCACCCAATAGTGGTAAACACATGTGTGATAACGGTGCTAAATCGCCCGATGCACCCACCGAGCCTTTCTTGGGCACACAAGGGTAAACTTCGGCTTCAAGTAATTGCATAAAAAACTCAATAACTTTTAAGCGAATACCGGAAAAACCACGAGATAAAGAATTGATTTTGAGCACCATCATCAAACGTACCGTGCTGTCATCCATGTATTCGCCAATACCTGCTGCATGAGAAAGCACAATAGAGCGCTGTAGTAGTTCCAGTTCATGCTCGGCAATTTTAGTATTAGCCAGTAAGCCAAAACCAGTGTTAATCCCGTATACTGTACGCTGCTGATCAATCACATCTTGCACCGTTTGTGCGCTTGCGGCGATCTTGATGTCGCTGTCTTTAGCAAGCGTTAACTTAACTGGCGAAAGATTAATTTTACGCAGTGTTGCCAAATCGAGCTGGCCGGGTGTGAGAGTATATTCAAACATGGTTATTCCTTATTCAACATAGGTAAGTCGAGACCTTGCTCGTTTGCGCAATTAATTGCAATATCGTAACCTGCATCAGCATGGCGCATTACGCCGGTAGCAGGGTCGTTCCATAGCACGCGACCAACGCGTGCGGCAGCTTCATCTGTACCATCGGCAACAATCACCACACCAGAGTGTTGGCTAAAGCCCATCCCTACGCCACCACCATGATGCAGTGAAACCCACGTCGCACCGCCGGCAGTATTCAGTAAGGCGTTTAATAATGGCCAATCAGAAACGGCATCTGAACCGTCTTTCATTGCTTCGGTTTCACGGTTAGGGCTGGCAACTGAACCTGAATCTAAATGGTCACGGCCAATCACGATTGGTGCTTTTAATTCGCCATTTTTAACCATCTCGTTAAACGCCAGTGCTAGGCGGGCGCGGTCTTTTAGGCCAACCCAACAAATACGCGCTGGTAAACCTTGGAACTGAATACGTTCACGAGCCATATCAAGCCAGTTGTGCAAATGCTTATCATCAGGAATAAGCTCTTTAACTTTAGCATCAGTTTTATAAATATCCTCAGGATCGCCAGATAGCGCTACCCAACGGAACGGACCGATGCCTTCACAAAATAATGGGCGAATATAAGCGGGTACAAAACCTGGAAAATCAAAGGCATTACTTACACCTTCTTCAAACGCCATTTGGCGAATGTTATTGCCGTAATCAGTTGTCGCAGCGCCAGCTTGTTGTAGGGCTAACATAGCAGTGACTTGTACTGCCATAGATTGTTTTGCAGCTTTCACTACGGCTTGTGGATCTTGTTCACGCATTTTAGCAGCGTGTTCCATGCTCCAACCTTGTGGTAAGTAGCCATTAAGCGGATCGTGCGCTGATGTTTGATCGGTTACAACGTCTGGGGTAATTTTACGTTTAACTAGTTCACTAAATACATCGGCGGCGTTACCAAGTAAACCAACCGATAGCGCTTCACCTTTAGCGCATGCATTGTTGATAAGCTCTAGGGCATGATCCAAATTGGTCGCTTTAACGTCTACATAGCGGGTTTTAATTCTAAAATCGATACGTGTTTCATCACATTCAACAACTAAGGCACTAAAACCCGCCATGGTTGCAGCAAGTGGTTGTGCGCCACCCATACCGCCTAAACCACCGGTTAATACCCATTTACCAGTAGCATCACCGTTAAAGTGTTGTTTTGCCATGGCGACAAAGGTTTCGTAAGTACCTTGTACTATGCCTTGTGAGCCGATATAGATCCAAGAGCCTGCGGTCATTTGCCCGTACATCATCAAGCCCAGTTTATCTAGCTCATTAAAATGCTCCCAATTAGCCCAGTGTGGTACTAAGTTTGAGTTCGCAATTAATACCCGTGGTGCATTGCTGTGAGTCTTAAATACCCCAACAGGTTTACCCGATTGCACGAGTAGCGTTTCGTCGTCTTCGAGTCTATCAAGGGTTTCGATGATTTTATCAAAACAAGGCCAATCACGGGCTGCACGACCAATGCCACCATATACAACGAGGGCATGTGGGTGCTCTGCAACCTCAGGATCTAAGTTATTCATTAACATACGCTTAGCCGCTTCGGTGAGCCAGCTTTTAGCGCTTATCTTATCGCCATGTGGCGCGCGGATCACACGCGATTCGTCAAGTCTATTGTTCATGGAGTGCTCCTGTTGTATATACAAGCTTGTTAGTTACAAAAAATACGCTGTTAAGCGCATCATTTTGATATTAATGATCTTTTAATGTTGCTTTTTAAATGTTAAATGGCCACCTAAGCGGTATTTACTACCAGGGGACACTAAACGAGCAAAGCTTACTATGCCTGCGGATGACCAGGTGCGGCGGATCACCTGCAAACAAGGTTCTTCATGGTATAAGTTTAACCACTGGCACATTTCACTATTGGGCATAATTGCTTCAACTGTGTGGCGTGCTTCGGTCAGCGGAGCCACACTTGATAAATACTCATGCGGTGTCAACGTGGTAAAATCTTGCTGTAAGTAGCTTTGTGCTAGCGCGGGATTAACAAAGCGCTCCTCCACTTGCAGTGGTTGATCGTTTTCGTTGTGCACCAGCACACTGCGAAATACTACACTGTCTACTTCAACACCAAGGGCAATGGCAATCGGTGCCACGGCATTGATTGATTCAAGTACTAATACCGTACAACTGTAATTGCCATTTCGGGCTTTCACTTCATCCGCTATATTTTTAATTTCAAGTAATGATGACTGTGATTTGAAACTGGCGACAAACGTCCCTAAGCCTTGGCTACGAGTAAGGATGCCGGCTTCGGTTAATTCGCTTAATGCTCGGCGTGCAGTCATGCGGCTAACACTAAATTGTTCGGCTAACTCGTTTTCAGAAGGCACTCGTTGGTTTTCAAGCCACGCGCCTGAGCGAATATTATCAACAATAAACTGTTTTATTTGCGCGAACTTAGGTGTCGTCATGTACAGAGCCACTGCGTTATTTTAATGAAATACAGGCTATAAGATGGCACATTTATCTTGTATATACAAGATAGCTTGTTAAACTGATGAAAACATTTTTTAGGGGCTGCTATGACAAATCTAACTGTAAATAACCACGGTGAGGAGTGGGACTTATTGATCACTGATGCCAATATTGCCACTATGGATAGCAGTATTGCTGCACCTTACGGGGCTATTGAAAATGCCGCGTTGGCAATTAAGGATGGTCACATAGCTTGGCTTGGTAAGCAAAGCGAGTTACCACAGTTTGATGCATTGGCAACGCCAATCATTTCGGCAAAAGGGCAGTGGCTCACGCCTGGTTTAATAGATTGTCATACCCACTTAGTGTTTGCCGGCTCCCGCGCTGAAGAATTTGAACAGCGTTTGCAAGGTGTAAGTTATGAGCAAATTGCCGCACAGGGCGGCGGTATCGCAAGTACAGTCAGCGCCACTCGCGCAGCTGATCATGAAACATTATTTGTATTAGCGAAAGATCGTTTAAATGCACTTTATGCTGAAGGTGTTACGACTGTTGAAATTAAATCGGGTTATGGACTCGATTGCGAAAGTGAAGTGAAAATTCTCGAAGTGGCGCGATTACTGGGTGAAAATCACCCTGTTGATGTAAAAACCACTTTTTTGGGTGCTCACGCACTCCCAGCAGAATATAAAGACCGCAGTGATGAATATATTGAGTTAGTGTGCAATGACATGTTGACGCAAGTCGTTGCGGGTAATTTAGCCGACGCAGTGGATGTATTTTGTGAAAATGTCGGTTTTAGTCCTGCACAAACTCGTCGTGTGTTTGATGCGGCCACTAAGCACGGTCTACCTGTTAAATGCCACGCAGAACAATTATCAAATCAACAGGGCGCGCAGCTAGTTGCTGAGTTTAATGGTTTATCGGCGGATCATATTGAGCATCTAGATGAAGAGGGTGTAAAAGCCATGGCAGCGGCAGGTACTGTCGCGGTTTTACTACCCGGTGCATTTTATTTTTTACGTGAAACTAAGCAGCCGCCAATTGCATTATTAAAGCAATATAATGTGCCCATGGCCATCTCAACCGACTTTAACCCAGGTACGTCACCCTTGTGTTCTTTGCAATTAATGATGAATATGGGCTGTACCTTATTTAGGCTAACACCAGAAGAAACCTTAACAGGTGTCACTAGAAATGCAGCAAAAGCCCTAGGTTTAACTGATCGTGGGGTACTGAAAGTGGGTATGCGTGCAGATATAGCACATTGGCAGATATCCCACCCTGCGCAATTAAGTTACCAATTAGGCGTAAATAAACTGTTAAATTTGTGGGTTTTGGGTAGACTAAACTAATCAGTATTAATGTTGTACTCAAAAGATGTTTTTAATTGCGCTATTAACAAACACAGGACTTGAACATACTGCAGGGAGCGCATTACTTAACCACACAATTACCTGTTTTTTTGGCCGGTGCTGTTTTAATGGCGATGATCTGCGCTTTGTGCGTTACTCAAAAGCCGTTATTCCGTTTGAGTTACTTGATCAATAGCGTACTAGCGCTGGCAGTATTAAGTAATGAGCTTAACTTTTTGGAGTTATTCTTCGCAGCCAGTATCGGCTTACATTTATGGTTGGCATTTTCGCAAGATAAATGGACGATGCTAACAATCAGTTGCTGTTCTGCTTTGGTGTTTACCGTATTTTTAGCCGCTCATTTATTATTGGGGTCACCACTTTATTTGATTGTACTGGCGAGCATAGTATTAACGATATCAGGCTATTTTACTGATGAAGAGCTGACAACTAGCGCAGATGAAACAACTCAACTTAGTAGTGCCAGTTACATGGAACCTGCGCCGTTATTAAATTTACCTAACACTACACTGTTACGCCAACGTTATTATCAGTGGCGTAAAGATAACCCACAGCGTGCAGCCTTGGTGGTATTTCGTTTAGAAGGGTTTGCACAAGTTAATCAGCATATTGGTCGTGATTTTGGTGACTTATTACTTGCGCAGTCGGCGAACCGTATTAAGCAATTACTTCTTATTGATGAAGTGATTAGCTTAGCGGGTGAGCAGAAGTTAGCGCATTTAGGTGGACTTAACTTTGCTTTTATTTGTAATTTAGCCCACCAAAAACACTTACATGAACAGCTAATCAATCAAATATTAGGGGCGACAGTAAAGCCTTTTAATGTAGCTAACTGCACCATCAAAGTAAGCGCGCGGGCGAGTTTTGTAGATTGTGATGAGCAAGAAAATAGCTTTGATAATCTAATTTCGTTCGCTTTTCTCGCGTTAGATAGCCACCCTCAACAACAAGTGGTTGCTTATCATCAACAAATGAAAATAGAGCAAATAGAACAGCAAGCCCGCTTACAAGAGCTCGCAAATATAGATTTTACCAGTGAGTTTGAATTGTATTTCCAGCCGATTATTTGTAATCAGCATGAAAAAATTGAGTTTTTAGAGTTATTGCTACGTTGGCAGCATCCTCGACAAGGGATCTTATCAGCCAACCGTTTTATAGATGATATACGTGTGGCTGGGCTTGCCTATCCATTAGCGACCTTTGTAATAGAGCGCGCTGCGGAACTTGCTATGGCACTGCGAATGGAAGGTATTAGTATGCCTTTAAGTATCAATCTATTTGGTTCAGAAATGCTCAATGAAGAATTTATTGAGTTTATCGATCGCATCTTTGCTGAGCATAATCTACAAGCGGGTGATTTAATTATTGAGTGCCCATTAAACTTGTTTATGAGCCTAGACGAGCAGGGTAAAGCCATGGTGTCGCGCATAAATAGCATAGGGATTAAAGTGTGTGTGGATGGTCTTGGCGATAGCCCTATTTGGTTAGCTAAACTGCCAAATTTAGCGGTTGAGTATGTAAAAATAGCCCCGGCATTAACTGCCGATTTTAGTCAACAAAGCCATGTTCGCAGTTTGATAAGTGGTATGGTCGATATGCATAATCAGCAAAATGCGAAAGTCATTTGCGAAGGGGTTGAAACCCGTGAGCAGCTAAACTTTGTGAAAAGCTTAAATACTTACGCTGCACAAGGGTATTACTTTAGTCATCCATTGAGTAGTGTTGGCATGATCTCTTGGCTTAAGCAATGGCAAATTGAGCATCAATAGCTGTTATAGCTGCTCTCTGGCTTGTAAATAAGCATTCACTAGCGCAGTTATTATTTGTCCTGCGTCGCTCATTCCTGCCTGCATACCGCTGGGGTGTTGATTCGGCGCAGCTTCACATAAATGCAAGTAGTGGCTGTTTATTTGGCTGGCAGCCAAATGCACAAAATGCTCGGCATCACTGACACTAAAACCACAGTTTGTGTAAGCACTGACGGGCATTAATGAAATGCTATCTAAATCAACTTCCACCCCAAGAGGAGCATGAGTTAGCGTTGCAAGTGCTTGCTGGCAAGCTTCTGTGAGAGTTTTTTCGCGTTTTACTTGCAGTGCTTGGTAGCTGTCATAATTAAATTGCGCAGTTGCTAAAGCGTCAATAATCGTTTGATTGTTTTTTAGTTCATGCATGCCAATTACATGGTAATTAGCTAGGCACTGCTCATTGTAAGCATAACGAAAGCCATTGCCGCTGTGGCGACCTTCGCAATCACGAAAATCAGCATGTGGATCAAAATTAATTGCATTGATCGCAGTTTGTTTGTGTTTGCTGAGTGCGCGAATAATACCTAAGCAATTATTATGACCACCGCCAATAACGATAGGCTCAAGACCTGCGGCAAAAATTAAACTCAACACTTGCTCAACACGCTGATCAAGTTGAGCACATAATTCACGTAATTGGATTAACTGCTGAGGATCTTGGTTTGATAAATCGCGTGCCGCAAGGGTTAAATCGTTCACTGCGACTTCACCTAATAACAACACTTTTTCGTTCGCTAAAAATTGGTTATCAGGTTGATTTAAAAATCGTTTAAGGAATGCTTGCCAACCATCTTCCGCACCACCATTGCCTAGATTAGCGCGCGGACCAATATCTTCGCACACCCCTACTAGCACATACTTAATACCAAACTGTGCGGCATCTTGCATGGCTTGCAGAGGATCTACATGGGTATCGAGCAAAGCGATAGATTGCCATGCTTTTTTTTCATTGGCGCGACTACTACACCAAGGTTTTACAGTCGCTTCGTCATAAATATGGAGATGGTTTGTCACTGACTATTCTTCTACAATTTCCAGTTCAAGTTCTTCTGCTGATAACACAATACCTGTACTATCGGCGTAGATAAAATCATCATCAAAAAACGATACACCCGCAAAGTTTACGCCAATGCCATCTTCGCCAGCACCAGTGCTATCAGCCGCTACAGGGATCGAAGCGATGGCTTGAATACCTAAATCAAGTTCTTCCAACTCATCAACATGGCGAACGGCCCCATAAACAATAATACCTTGCCAGTTATTTTCAATGGCGAGTTCTGCAAGCTCAATATCAATAAGCGCACGACGTGTCGAGCCACCGCCGTCAATTAATAGCACACACTCGTCCCCATCTTGAGAGAGTATGTCGCGGATCAGTTCATTATTTTCAAAACACTTTACGGTTTTTATTCGGCCACTAAAGCTGTGACGACCACCAAAGTTAATGAACATAGGTTCGAGCACATCGACCACATCGGCAAAGTGATCGCATAAATCTGAAGTGCTGTAATCCATTTTTCTATCCTTTTTGAAGATACGTGAGCTGAACTTTAGTATACCTTGCTTTATTGCAATAACAACGACTTAATTGCAATGCTTTGTTCTTTTTTTAAACAATTATTGCGCTAAAACAGTAAAAGCAATATTAGTGTCTTAAAAGCGTCACTCAATTGTTATTTTCACCACCTAAGCTGAAATTGTGTACAGCGTTTACACCATAAAGGAGCAAGTGATGAATGAGAACAACATGCTAAAAAAAATGGCCCAGCTTGATCAAAGCTTATTTTTAATGGTGTTTAATGGTAATGCCCCAAACTGGTTAAGAAATTCTGCCTTAGGTTTTTCTAAAACAGGGGATGGGGGGCTTTACGTGTTAATTGCTGTTGGTTTTGGTTGGTTAAGTAATGAACCTGAGTTACGCCTTTTAGCAATGACCTTATTACTTGGCTTTTTAATCGAGCGACCAATTTATTATGTCGCAAAAAATAGTTTTGCCAGAATTCGGCCATGTGATTGCTTAATCAAAGGGGCTTACATTGTCCCTAGCGATAAGTTTAGCTTGCCATCAGGGCACAGCGCCGGCGCATTTTTAGTTGCCGTTGTATTAGCTCAGTACTTTCCAGAACTCATTAGTTTGTGGTTTCTATGGGCTACATGTGTTGCTACTTCTCGGGTTTTACTTGGCGTTCATTTCCCTATAGATGTCGTTCTTGGTGCATTGATGGGCAGCAGCTGTGGTTTATTAGCAATCTTACTAGTGGCGACTTTATGAAGATATTGTATGGTATTCAAGGGACCGGCAATGGTCATGTTACCCGGGCGCGCGTGATGGCGAAGGCGTTCAAGCAAATGGGGGTTGAGGTTGACTATGTGTTCTCAGGACGAACCCAGCAAAATTACTTCGATATGGATGAGTTTGCAAATTATCGTAGTTTTCGCGGCTTATCCTTTAGTACTAAAAATGGCCAAGTAAATAGCTTTCACACGGTGAAAAATACTCGGCTTTGTAAATTGCTGAGAGATATAAAACAGCTCGATGTATCTGATTATGATTTTGTATTTAACGATTTTGAACCTATTACCGCATGGGCGGCAAAGCGCCAAGGAGTGCCTGTTATTGGCATGAGCCATCAGGCCGCATTTTTATCGCCTAAAGTACCGATGTTTGGACACAGCTTACTTCGGCGCTCATTTATTAAATATTATGCTCCTGCAGATATTTATTTAGGGGTGCATTGGCAACCTTTTGCGCAAAATATCATTCCGCCATTTATTGCTCATCATCACCATAACAACCCTGTTAATGTAGATAATAAAGTATTGGTGTATCTTCCTTTTGAAGATCTCAATAGCGTAATTGATTACTTACGCGATTTTCCTGAAAAAGAGTTTTATTGTTATCACCCCCAAGCTAGCAATGCATCAAGTGGGCATATTCATTTGCGAACTCCAGCCCGAGATGGCTTTTTAAATGATTTAGCAAATGCCAGTGGTGTGATTGCTAATGCAGGATTTGAACTGTCGAGTGAAGCATTAAAGCTTGGTAAAAAGTTGCTACTAAAACCCTTATCAGGACAGTTTGAACAAGATGCCAACGCACAAACATTATTGGCAATGAAAGCTGCACACGTTATGAATTATTTAAACCCCAATGCCTTGGATGATTGGATCCACAGTGCCGGGCAAAAACAAATTAATTTTCCGAGTGATCCACAGCCATTAGTTGATTGGTTGGTGGCAAAGCAGTGGCATAGCACTGAGGATTTGCACCAAAACTTGTGGTCAGCGGTAAGCTAACGTTAAATTTAGTTCAGTTTTTAAAACATCTTGTAAATAGAGCAATAATGTAAGCTAACTTTCCGTTATTTAACTATACTATTTACAATGAATAACTTTAAAGGCTGTTGTTAATGGGTTTACTCCAAAATTTGACTATTAAACGTCGTTTACAAGTCAATGCACTCGTAGTTGGTCTTGCGATGGTAGTTATGCTGTGCGTCATTATTTATGAAGCACGCATAATGTTAAAACTAAATGAAACGATTCAATATGCAGAAGAACTCGATATCCATGAGCTTTCTATGCGTAAGTACGAAAAAGACTTTTTGTTTTATAAGCAAGAAAGCAGTTTAGAGTTATTTGCACAAGAATATGAGCAACTAAAATATAAAATTAGTATGTTAACAGAGCTCTCCCAAGAGCTGGATATCGCCACGGCACAGGTAGAGCAATTTGCCACTCTTGCTGAGCAGTATAATGAAGATTTTCAGCACGTTGTTAAATTGCAAAAGAAAATAGGTTTACACCCAACAGATGCACTTTATGGTGAACTACGAGATGCCGTCCATCAAATGGAAGCTTTGCTCGATAAGCAAAATAACTACCACTTATTAAGCCTAATGTTACAGCTTAGACGCTCAGAAAAAGACTTTATGTTGCGCTTTGACCTGAAATACCTAGACCGTTTTGAAGAGGGGGTTGCTCAGCTGGCAAGGCAGATCCGCAACGAAGACTTAGCAACCAATCAGCAGTCTGAATTGCTCAGTCTACTCACCAGCTATAGTAGCAAGTTCAAAGCATTAGTTGATGCACAAGTTGCGCTAGGTTTAGATTTAGATTCCGGTGCGCTGGGTAAAATGCGTACGAGTGTGAAAAAAAGTGATGACGTGGTGACACAAATTACCGCAGCAACTAAAAAGCAAGTGGAATCTACAGCCGCCCAAGCACAAATGACGGCGATCATAATTTTTATTATCGCAAGCTTGTTAGTGATGCTTTTAGTGTACTTCACAAGTCGCTCGATTATAGTGCCTATTGAGCGGGTTTATCATGCTATTAATGATATTCGCCGTAACAATGATTTACGTCTTTCTATAGAGCACACAGGTAAAGACGAAGTAACCACTATGACCATTGACTTTAATAGCTTAGTGGGTGATTTTAAAAAGCTAATTTATGAGGTGAATACCGCTTTAACCACGCTAAATATAGCGACCGACCATCTATCGGAAACTACCGCCGCTACCAGCTCAGGTATGCAAGAGCAGTTACATGAAGCCGACATGGTAGCAACGGCTGCCACTGAAATGCAGGCGACTATTCAGGATATTTCTCATAATACTGAAGCCGCAGCTAAAAAAGCTGAATCAACTAACCAAAGCGCGCAACAAGGCCGCCAAGAAGTTGAAGCAACGGTTAAACAAATAAATCAACTGTCTGATTCGCTAGGTGATGCCTCAGCGGTTGTATCGCAGCTCGAAAAAGACGGCGAAACAATTGGTTCAGTACTTGACGTTATTCGCGCTATTGCCGAGCAAACAAACTTACTAGCCCTAAACGCTGCAATTGAAGCCGCACGAGCTGGCGAGCAAGGACGCGGCTTCGCAGTGGTGGCCGATGAAGTTCGCTCGCTTGCCCAGCGCACGCAAGAGTCAACAAAAGAGATTGAAAGCATTATTTCTATCTTGCAAGGGCGCACTCAAGAAGTGGTAAGTATAATGCAGCACTGTAGAAATCAAGGCGGCGAAAGCGCAGCGCAAGCAACTAAAGCCGGTGAACTGTTAGGCTCAATTACCGAAGATGTACAAACGATTATGGAAATGAGCACTCACATTGCCGCCGCAATTGAGGAGCAAAGCCAAGTTGCTTCAGAGGTAAATAAAAACGTAGTACGTATTCGCGATATTGCCGAAGACGCCTCCGGCCACGCCGCCACTAACGCACAAACCAGCGAAGAAGTGTCAGAGCAAGCAAGAGTACTTTATAAAGCAATAGATAAGTTTAAGGTGTAGCTGTCAGCTGTCAGCTGTCAGCTGTCAGTTTTAAGCGCTAAGCCATAAGTTTTAAGCAGCCTGAGTTGTTTGAAAGTTATGGCTTTTTTGTTTGGATCATTAAATGAGCGCAGCGTCTCTTAACCTCTTTGTGAGTAATTCAGTTAAAGATCTTTTGTACAAAGGGAAGGGGATAACAAGCCGCGGGGTTCGAGCAACGAGCTGTGGGTATATACCTAGCACCATTGTAGGTCGTCATTTATGGCGAGAATCAATTAACTATTGGAATTGACGCGCTAAAGCACGACCTACGCCAATCTCAGGCTCTAGTTGAATAATTCAGTTAAAGATCTTTTGCACAAAGGGAAGGGGATAACAAGCCGCGGGGGTCGAGCAACGAGCTGCGGGTATACACCTAGCACCATTGTAGGTCGTCATTTATGGCGAGAATCATTAACTATTGGAATTGACGCGCTAAAGCACGACCTACGCCAATCTCAGGCTCTAGTTACCTAACCTCTAAACTTCGGTTTTTCCTCTAAAGCGCAGTGTCTCTCAACCTCTTTGTGAATAATTCAGTTAAAGATCTTTTGCACAAAGAGAAGAGAATGAGAAGTAAATGAGGGAAACGTAGCGCTTAGCATTGGCATGTTTAAATAATCGATAATCTAACACTAATGTTACTAAGCGATTGAATCAAAATAGCAACTCGGCTATGGTTGATGCATCAATAAAAATAAAGACGAGTTACTCTACAGGCTCGTTATGTGCTTAGGAGGATTCGTGTTCAAATTCATTATTGGGGCTATTTTAGGTTGCTTTATTTCTTTTATTTTTCTAACTCTAATACTGGTTTCTACCATAAATTTCGATATGGCTCTGGTAACAAATATTGTGATTGCACTAGCAACCGTTGTTGCAACTGCAATTCATTTTGACTCTGTCAGGAAACAAAGAAAAGATCGGGTTTGGGAAATAAATAAAGACATACTTTTAGATTTAGCTCACTCTCTTTCTTTAGTTATTGAAGCTTCTGAATATTACTTAGAATTAGAGTGTAATGAATTTAATGAATTGCCTCGTTCAAGAAAGCCTAAAGAAGATGTTTACGAGAACTTTAAAGATAACCAAGAGTATGCGATTAATGTATATCGTACATTAATGAGTAAAGAGTTAATCGATAGTATTGAACTTGCGAAAAAAAGAAATGACCAAATTACCGACGCAGTAAACTATGATGCAATAGGCCATACTCAAGCTTACTTAGAGTCGCTTAACTCATATAAAAGGTTACAAGATAATTTAAACACTTTCATCGCAAGTATTTCAGGTGTTAAATATATATAATCGAGTAGCCGGATGTATCTATCTCCAGTCCCCACATAACCCATTATGTGCTTTTTATTGACTGGAAGTGCTGTGGGCGGTCTACCTCCCGTAATGAATATTGATCCAAATACCTCTCAATGACACTGAAATCTTATGAAGCTAAGTAGTCATTGCCTCCAGCGGCACATTCTTATTCTATGACGGATTCAGTGATCTAAATCCACCGTTAGTTAATTCAAATAAAGATCAAAATAGACAGCACAATGGAGCGACGACAGCTTTTTTATTGAATCAAAATAGCAACTCGGCTATGGTGAACCATCAACAATAAATTAAAAACGAGTTAATCTACAGGCTCGTTATTTATAGTACTAGGTAAATTTTGAGTCCTTATTTTGAAATTAATATAGAGCCCAGCGTGGATTACTTTTTGTGGGTGTTCCCCGTTTTATTTTTGTTTAGTATTTTGATCAGGTTTTCGGCTGTTTCTGACCTTGCAACGAGTTTAGTAAATATTTCTCGCAATTGGCTTTTAACAATTATCGGGTTCATTTTTATCATCGGATTGTTTGTAACATACTCAGAGTTGAAGCGAGACAGCGAGATTAAAAAGCAGATCGATGCGGGAGATTTTTCAGTTGTATCAGGCTGTATTCAAAACTATAGGTTAGACAAGGTTAAGAGGCAAAGAGCTACATTCGAAGTTGATGGGGTTGAGTTTTCATTTAATAGTTACACAAAAACACCTTTTTTCTATGAAAAAGAGTTACCTGGTAAAGTTGTAAAAAATGGTAGTTGTTTAGAAGTTAGCTACTTACCAATAAGCAAAGAAAACAAAATCATAAAAATCGTAAAGCTAACAAAGTAATTAAAAAAGGACAGAAACAGTTGGTTCTTGCTCCTTTGGCACTTATTTTAGTTAACGGATACCTTTGATTGTTTTGGCGTTAACTAATTGATATTAAATTACAAACTCGAATATCAGCTTTGATTGAAGCTCATTAATATCAAACTTATTCAGACTATTTAGGGCTTATTAAAACCAAGAACCTAGTTACCTAGCGCCTTCTGATTATCTTCACTACACTCAACCACAATCACATAATCAACTTTAACGCCGAGCAGCTTAAAACTTACCGCTTATCGCTTAAAGCTTCTTTAAGGTACAAACTTGATCGGTACGCTGTCTTTATTGGCATTATGCTCTTTGAGACGTTGTTGGTAGGTTTGCCATAGCTCATCATGTTGGGCTTGTAGGTGGGTGAAGTATGCCCAGCTGAATAAGCCGCTGTTGTGGCCATCATTAAAGTCTAAACGCAGTGCGTAGTGGCCGACGGGTTCAATGTGTTTAATATTTACTGATTGCTTATTAAGGACTAATTTCATCGGTTCGTTACCGTGGCCTTGTACTTCGGCGGACGGTGAATGAACACGTAAGAACTCACAGCTAAAGGTGCAATGGCTGTCATCGTCAAAATAAACATCAAGGGTTTTACTAACGGTATGATGATGTACCTTGATCACTTGCTTCATTGTTATACCTTTGTGATTAACCTAAAACCTAGAACCTAGAACCTAGAACCTAGAACCTAGGCCCTAGATCCTAGTTTTAAAATTAAAGAATAAAGCGGCTTAGGTCTTCATCTTCAACTAATGCGCCTAGGTGCTTCTCTACATAACTTGCATCAATTACGATATTGCTACCTGCTTGCTCTGAGGCGTCAAATGAAATCTCTTCCATTAGTTTTTCCATCACAGTATGCAGGCGACGAGCACCGATGTTTTCGGTTTTCTCATTTACTTGCCATGCTGCTTTTGCAATGCGTTCAATGGCATCGTCGCTAAATTCAACACTTACTTGCTCTGTTTTAAGAAGCGCATGTTGTTGCTCAGTTAATGAAGCATGTGGCTCTGTAAGGATGCGTTTAAAGTCATCAGCCGTGAGCGCTTCAAGCTCTACACGAATAGGTAGGCGGCCTTGTAGTTCTGGGATCATGTCTGATGGTTTTGCCATTTGGAATGCACCAGAGGCAATAAACAACATATGGTCGGTTTTTACCATACCGTGTTTAGTGCTAACCGTTGATCCTTCGATTAATGGGAGTAAATCACGTTGTACGCCTTCACGGCTTACGTCTGGGCCTGATGATTCACCGCGCTTACAGATTTTGTCTATCTCATCGATAAACACAATGCCGTTTTGTTCAGCAGCGAAGATGGCTTGCTCTTTTAGCTCTTCAGGGTTTACTAATTTTGCAGCTTCTTCTTCAACTAATAGTTTGAAGGCTTCTTTGATTTTTACTTTGCGCTTACTGCGTTTGTCACCAGACATATTTTGGAACATGCTTTGCAGCTGGTTGGTCATTTCTTCCATACCCGGTGGTGCCATGATCTCAACATTTGGTTGTGCTTGGGCTAAATCAATGTCAATTTCTTTGTCATCTAGTTGCCCTTCACGTAGCTTCTTACGGAATACTTGGCGTGTAGATGAGCCGTCTTCGCGTTTGCTTTCGCCAAAAGAATCTTTGGCTGGTGGCAATAGGGCGTCTAAAATGCGTTCTTCTGCGGCTTCTTCAGCGCGATGTTTGAACTTCTTAGTCTGCTGTTCGCGAGTCATTTTAATTGACACGTCAACTAAGTCACGAATGATGGTTTCAACTTCTTTACCAACATAGCCTACTTCGGTGAACTTTGTTGCTTCTACTTTAATGAAAGGGGCGTTAGCAAGTTTTGCTAAGCGACGAGCAATTTCAGTTTTACCTACACCCGTTGGGCCGATCATCAATATGTTCTTTGGTGTTACTTCTGTGCGAAGATCTTCATTAAGTTGCATGCGGCGCCAGCGGTTACGAAGTGCAATAGCCACTGCTTTTTTAGCTTTTGCTTGACCAATAATATGTTGATCAAGTTCATGAACGATTTCTCTGGGAGTCATATCAGACATAGCAGTTCCTATTACAATTCTTCGATGGTTTGGAAGTTATTTGTGAAGACACAAATATTGCCTGCGATGGTGAGGCTTTTTTCAACGATGTCGCGGGCGCTTAGATCGGTATTTTCAAGTAGAGCTGTTGCCGCTGATTGCGCAAAATTACCACCACTACCGATGGCAATTAGGTCGTTTTCAGGTTGCACAACATCCCCGTTACCGGTGATGATCAAAGATGCGGTGGAATCGGCCACTGCGAGTAGGGCTTCTAACTTTCGTAAGGCGCGATCGCTGCGCCAATCTTTGGCCATTTCAACAGCGGCTTTGGTCAAGTTGCCTTGATGCATTTCAAGTTTGCTTTCAAAACGTTCGAATAGGGTGAAGGCATCAGCAGTGCCGCCAGCGAAACCGGCGATCACTTTGCCATTATAAAGGCGTCGAACTTTGCGGGCATTGCCCTTCATTACGGTGTTACCAAGCGAAACTTGGCCATCGCCACCAATAACGACTTTATCGCCGCGACGTACACTTACAATAGTGGTCATGTTATTCCTCATCATCGAGCCGCAGGGGCAGCTCGTTAAAAACGATTGATGATGAGTTAATATGGGTTAATGGGTTAAAATCAAGTCCAATTCCAAATTCCACAGCCAGTTATTTTGCTGCGCTTGAGTTTATTTTTATCACTTTCGGCTAAACGTTTGGTTTTGTAAGGGCCTAAGCGTACTTTATACCAAACCCCATTAGTGCCCGTTGTTTCTCTAATTTCGGCGATGAGTCCGGCAAATGCTATTTTTGCTTTGAGAGTTTCGGCTTGGGCATGGGTTCTGAACGAGCCGCACTGCATTACATAGGGGCCTTTTTGTTCAATTTCTCTTACTTCAACTTGAATCTCATGTTCTTTGATTTCTTTAATAAATTCTGGCGGACGCGGCTTTGCTAGTTGTTCTTTTACTGTTGCCGGTACTGGGTTTGCTTGTTGCTCAACTAATTTTGGATCGGCATTGGTTTTTACATACCATAAACCAAAGCTAAAACTCGCAACTAACAATACAACCACAAGCAGCAATAAAACCGGGAATGGTTTTTTTGGTGGCGGCTGTTTTTTACGGTTATTTGGTTTTTTATTTATAAAATCATGTTGTGCCATGGTTATGTGGACTTCTAACCTTAAATCATATCTATAGGATCTACATCTAAGCTCCATCGCACCTTTTGCGCTAATTTACTGGTACTTAAATAGTCGACCATTTGCGCGAGATATTGGTGTAATAGAGGGCGTTCGAGCGCTTGAATATGTAATTGAAAACGATATTTCCCTGCAATTCGCTCGAGTGGTGCAGGGATCGGACCCAGCAATTGTATACCAGTTAGACTCTGAACTGGAACTAAATCCGTTAAAAAATCGACCACTTGCTTTATGTTGTGTCCTTCAGCGCGCACAATTGCCATATTAGTAATGGGAGGTAATTGTGCGTCATCACGCTCCTGTAATGCAAAGCGGGCAAAATCTTGGTAACCATTGTTGACTAAGTCTTGTAATAGCGGATGTTCAGGAAAATGCGTTTGTAATAAAACCTGCCCAGGTTCGCCACTGCGACCAGCACGTCCTGCAACTTGCGTAACCAGTTGTGCTAAATGCTCAGTGGCGCGAAAATCACAGGAATACAAGCCACCATCTACGTCGAGTATCAGTACAAGACTAACATCAGGAAAGTGATGGCCTTTAGCCAGCATTTGGGTGCCAACCAAAATACGTGCGCCACCTTGGTTTATGTCGTCTAAGGCTTTTTCTAAGCTGCCTTTACGGCGCGTTGAATCACGGTCGATCCGGCTAATTGGCGTGTCAGGAAATTCACTTGCTAAAAATTCTTCTATTTGCTCCGTGCCTTTTCCATTTGGAAATATTTGCGTACTGCCGCAGTCAGGGCACTGGTGTGGCACGCGTTCTTGCTCACCGCAATGGTGGCAAATCATTTGTCCAATCGCTTTATGGAACGTTGCACTGGTACTACAACGTGTACATTCACTAAGCCAGCCACATTCATGGCAGATCAAGGTTGGCGAAAAACCACGGCGATTTAAAAATACCATCACTTGTTTGCCGCGCTTTAAATGCTGGCGAATCATTCCCAGGCTTCCATGTGCTATACCTGCTTGATCAGGTTGGCCTTTCATATCCAGTAATTGAAACTGGTTATCGGTACTGGTTTGTGCGCGTTGCGTTAAGCTTAATAACTGATATTTATTGTTCAGCGCTTTATGTAAGGTTTCAAGTGCTGGGGTTGCTGAGCCTAAAATGAGTGGGATCTTATGTTGAAAAGCGCGATAGGCCGCAAGGTCACGAGCATGATAACGCAGGGTATCTTGTTGTTTAAAAGAGCTGTCGTGCTCCTCATCCACGATGATCATACCGAGTTTTAAAAACGGCAAAAAAATACTCGAGCGGGTACCAATCACTATGGCACAGCTGGCTTTTTCACAAAAACGCCATGTTTGTAAGCGCTCGTTATCGGTCAGTGCTGAATGCCATAACATAATAGGAGTATCAGGAAAGCGACGACGAAAACGATTCACAGTTTGTGGTGTCAGACCAATTTCAGGCACCAGTACTAATGCTTGTTCACCACGTTTTAAAACATCTTCAAGGCATTGTAAATAAACTTCGGTTTTACCACTGCCGGTTACGCCTTCGAGTAAAAAGCTATTAAACCCTTTAGCTTGATTAATTGTACTGCAGGCGACGGCTTGCTCTTTATTTAGTGTGGGCTTAGTGCCCACTGTGGGTATTTGTTGTTGCCATTGATTATCGTGCTCAATAGTTTGGCTGATCAGTTCTTTAGCAAGTAAGCTGTCGATGGTTTTTTTATTAAATCCCAGTGCTTTTAGTTCTGTTAAAGACGATTTACCTGATTCAGCTAATTGTTTCAGTAAGCTTAATTGGCTTTTAGCTTTTAAAGACGGCAGCTTGGCGCCTTTATCGGTCAGTGTCACCATATTGATACTGCTTTTATCTGGGCATAACCCTTGGCGTAGGGCACTAGGTAAAGCAATATGAATGGTTTCGCCTAATGGGTAGCAGTAGTAACGGGCGGTGAAACGCAATAATTCGAGATGTTGTGGCGAAAGAATCGGTTCATCGTCAATGACTTCAAACATGTCTTTGAGTTTGTCTGCGGGCACGTCACTGTGGTTTTTTAAAGCCAATACCACCGCAACTTTACGTTGATTGCCAAACGGTACCATAACACGGGCGCCCACCTGAGGCGGTGTTAATAAACCGCTAAGCTGCGCTGGGATGCGATAATCAAAAGTGCGCTGCAACGGAACTTTTATAGCAACTTCAACAAAACTCATAACAACCCAAACAGTAACTAGCAAGGAAGTTAATGTACTAAAATTACAGCTAAAAACCTAGCAGCTAATCTTTGCTTTAAAGTTTTTGGTTGTTTTATTAGCAAAAACGCTATTTAAAGCTTGTAGCAAGCGGGGTTGTTGCATAGAATACGCGTCCTAAATAATTTGTTTTAACGACGTATGGTACCAGACTTCGGGTTTGGAGAGCGATGCGGCCTTAACTAGAGGTTTCTATGAAAGAAGGTATTCACCCTAAGTACGAAGTAATTTCAGCAACTTGTTCATGCGGAAATAAATTCGAAACTAGTTCAACACTGTGTAAAGACATTCACTTAGACGTATGTTCTGCGTGTCACCCGTTTTACACTGGTAAGCAAAAAGTTTTAGACACTGGTGGCCGTGTTGATCGCTTCAACAAGCGTTTCGGTTCACTTAGCAGCAAGTAATTATTGTTGTTTTGTCGGAAAAAGCACCCTAGGGTGCTTTTTTTTATGCCTGTGGTTTATAAAAACAGCGGTCACTTAGCCTTTAAGCTTTGCTTATTTAGGTCGCCTCCTCAGATTCATTATGTTGTGACTATTTCCCACTTTTATATCCAGTATAGCGAGCAAATAACAGACAAATAGTGATTAATTCTTTATATTGAATCTACTGTTAAAATGTAACTTTGGATGCTTTTACCGATAAAATTAAAGTTTATGCAGCTAAATGTTGCTAACTTCTGAATTTTTAACGCTATAGCTGTTATTGCTGATTTTTGCTTTCAATACTCACTTAATAAGCATTTTTAGTTAGGTATTTTGATGCTTTATAATTATTTTTTAGGCAAAAAAAACAGGTATTTTGCAAAATTTGCCGACAAAACGCATAAAATTAACGGATATAGCATATAACAGGATAGACCTGATATTGCTTGAATTAAATTATAATATAGGTATCGTTCCTTAATAGGTGTCGTTCCCTATAAGAACTGCTTACTCTCACTTTCAACTTAATTTACTTGCAGGATAAAATCGCGTTATGTCAGATTTTCGTGAACAAGCTTTACATTACCATTCGCACCCCGTTCCAGGAAAGATCAGTATCGAGCTTACTAAGCCGGCTGAAACAGTCCAAGAGCTCGCTTTAGCATATAGCCCTGGTGTTGCTGAACCTGTACGTGAAATCGCTGCTGATCCTGCTAATGCCTATAAATACACGGGTAAAGGCAATATGGTTGCGGTTATCACTAACGGTACTGCCATCTTAGGTTTAGGTAACTTAGGGCCATTGGCGTCGAAACCCGTTATGGAAGGGAAAGCGTTATTATTTAAACGTTTTGCTGGCCTTGATTCGATTGATATTGAAGTAAAGCACAACACCACAGAAGACTTTATCAATACCGTTGCTAATATTGCCGATACGTTTGGTGGTATCAACTTAGAAGATATCAAAGCGCCTGAGTGTTTTGAAATCGAAAAAGCATTAATTGAACGTTGTAGCATCCCAGTATTTCATGATGATCAACACGGTACCGCGATTGTGACCGCAGCAGGTATGATTAATGCGTTAGAAGTGCAAGGTAAAGATATTGAAGATGCGATTATCGTGTGTTTAGGTGCAGGGGCCGCAGCAGTTGCCTGCATGGAGCTACTCATTAAGTGTGGTGCATTGCGCGAACATATTTATATGCTCGATCGTAAAGGGGTTATTCATACTCGTCGTGATGACTTAAACGAATATAAGCAGCTATTTGCTAACAATACTGATAAACGTACCTTGCAAGATGTGATTGCAGATGCTGACGTGTTTGTTGGGGTGTCTGGGCCAAATCTATTAGCGCCAGAAGATCTTAAATTGATGGCTGATAAACCTGTGGTATTTGCTTGCTCAAACCCAGATCCAGAAATATCACCTGAGCTTGCTCACAGCGCTCGCAATGATTTAATTATGGCGACGGGTCGCTCTGATTATCCAAATCAAGTAAACAACGTATTGTGTTTCCCATTTATTTTTCGTGGTGCACTAGATGTACGCGCTAGCAAAATAAATGATGAAATGAAAATTGCGGCGGTTGATGCTATTCGTAGCATTGCTAAAGAGCCAGTCCCTGTAGAAGTATTAAAAGCCGCAGGTGTTGATAAGCTTGAGTTTGGCCCTGAGTACATCATTCCAAAACCAATGGATCCGCGTTTATTACCGCGTATCGCTAAAGCGGTCGCGCAGGCGGCTATTGATTCTGGTGTCGCACGTATTGATATGCCTGAAAATTATATGGCTTAGATCGGAACATACAATAAAAAAACCTCAGTACCGTTAAGTCGCTGAGGTTTTTTTGTATTTAATTCCTGAAGTATATTATTTTTAATCTTCGTTGAGTACAGGCACTTCTAAGCCCATTTCAAGCATGATTTTCTTCACTTCTTCAGGTACTTTCTCTGGATTATCTTTACGTAAGTCTTCATCGTTTGGCAATGGTTGGCCAGTAAACGCATGTAAAAACGCTTCACAAAGTAGTTCGCTATTGGTTGCGTGACGAAGGTTATTAATTTGACGGCGAGTACGCTCATCAGTTAAAACTTTTAATACATTAAGCGGGATCGAAACGGTGATCTTTTTAACTTGTTCTGATTTTTTCCCGTGTTCTGCGTATGGGTGAATATACTCACCATTCCATTTAGCCATAGGATGTGTCGTTGCCTCAGGTTGTTAATTGTTTGCGCGGCCTTTTGCGCACAAAGATGCCGAAATTCTATCGTTTTAAATAAGATAGTCAAATACTAGTTATTTAGCCATCTAGCAACATAAATGTTTTTACTGCCGTACTTGCACCTAAAACAGCATAAATGCTTTGACTTCTTAAATCCGATCCTCTAACCTTTTGGACGTCTAAACATCCATTTAATTGTAGGTGACGTTATGAGTCAAAAGAATAAAGCGACCATTGCAGTGCGTAATGGCATTGATGCAGATAAACATCACGGTGCTGTTGTGCCTCCCATTCATTTATCGACCACCTACTCATTTGCCGATTTTGATACCAAGCGTCAATATGATTACGGCCGCAGCGGTAATCCAAATCGTGACATTTTAGCTGAAACCCTAGCAAAGCTTGAAGGCGGTGCAAAGGGTATAATCACTGCAACAGGTATGGCTGCAGTGCATTTGGCTACACAACTACTGAGTAGCGATGATACCCTAGTGATCCCACATGATTGTTATGGTGGCAGTTATCGCTTATTTACTTCACTTGAAAAGCGTGGCTTATTAAAGTTAGTAGTTTTAGATTTAACTAAATCTGAAAACCATCAAAAAATTCTTGAGATAAAACCAAAGCTTATTTGGATTGAAACGCCAAGCAATCCAATTTTACGCTTAACAGATATTAAAGCGATCACCACAATTGCGAAGCAGTGTGGCGCATTAGTTGGCGCAGATAACACCTTTTTATCACCAGCATTACAAAACCCAATTGAGTTTGGTGTTGATATTGTGGTGCATTCGACGACTAAATATATCAATGGTCACTCTGATGTTGTAGGCGGTGCTGTGATTGCAGCAACCCAAGAGCTTGGCGATGAGCTTGCTTGGTGGGCAAATAATATTGGTATTACAGGGGCGCCGTTTGATAGCTACTTAACTTTACGTGGCCTGCGTACTTTAAATGTTCGTTTGCGCCAGCACCAAGAGAATGCCTTTATTATTGCCGAGTATTTAGAAAACTCACCTTACGTGAGCCAAGTCTATTACCCAGGTCTTGAGTCTCACCCGCAACATGAGTTGGCAAAACAGCAACAACGTGGCTTTGGTGGTATGGTAAGCTTTGATATTAAAGGTGATATTAATGATGCAGCGGCATTTCTAACTAGCCTAGAAGAGTTCAGTTTGGCGGAATCGCTCGGTGGCGTAGAGAGTTTAATTTGTCATCCTGCAACCATGACCCATGCAGGAATGGAAGCGACTGCACGGTTAGCCGCTGGCGTAGGCGATACGCTGATCCGTATTTCGGTTGGTATTGAAGATGCCAAAGATTTGGTTGCTGATTTAGAACGCGTATTTAATAAGGTGAAACCTGGGCAAGGTCAGCACACAACGGCTGCAACATCGGTTTCTCAACAACAAGATCAAGAGCAATCAAGCTCATTTAAGCTGACTCCAGCACATACGGCTTTGTGGTAATAGAAATGGTAAATATAGTTCATAAATTTGGTGGTTCTAGTTTAAGTTCGGCAGAGCGTTATCAGGCCGTTGCTAATATTATTTTAGCGCATACTGAGGCGGGTGACTGTGTGGTGGTTTCTGCCGCAGGAAAAACCACCAATACGTTAGTTAAACTGTGGCAAAGCTACCAACAAGGTGATCAGCAAGCGGTTAGTGATATTTTACTACAACTTGATAATCACCAACGTACATTGATTGAGCAATTACTAAGCCCTACAGCGCGATATGCTGCATTAAATATGCTTGAGCAAGAGTTGGCCTTAATAGCACAACAAGCGCAACAGCAAAGCTTACAGGAAGCTGCATTACTTGCTCATGGTGAAATATGGTCGGCACGGTTATTAGCAACCTATTTGCAGCAACTTGGCCTTGCTGCAAATGATGTGGATGCACGGCAATTATTTACCTTAAATGATGGGCAATTATTACATCAAAAAAATCAACAAGCGTGTGCGCAGTTAATTTCGGCCAATAGCATTAATGTGGTTACAGGCTTTATTGCCGCCGATTGCCAAGCAAATACGGTAACACTTGGGCGTAATGGCAGTGATTACAGTGCAACTTTATTGGGGAGTTATTGTAATGCTCAACAAGTGTCAATTTGGACCGACACCCAAGGGGTTTTTAGTACTGATCCGCGTAAAGTTAAAAAAGCGATTAAGTACTCAAAGGTATGTCGTGGCCAAGCTAACCTGCTCGCCCGTTTAGGCAACCCTGTATTACATGCGAAAACACTTTCGCCATTAAAAAATACTGATATTAAATTAGTGGTCCGTAGCAGCTATGAAACAGAAGCCAGTGCCACGGAAATTGTTAAAGAAGGCTACAGTAAAGCGAAGCGTTTTATTACTACTTTAGAAAATATTGATTTACTGCGCATTGATCAGTTACGTGGTGGAGAAATTGGTGAATTAAGTCAACTTATTCAACATAGTTTGCATCACTTTATAGAAAATGGAGATACCTATTTATTGGTGCCAGCTAGCGCTACTCATCAAGTGGTCAGTCATTTGCAAGGTCGCGCTAATATTATTGAATCTAATTTACATGGTTGCGCCGTTGTCGCGCCAAGTAATGATGTGGCGCAACTATTTGAACAAGCAACTCAAGTGCTTACTGAGCAAAGCTTAACGCCACGTTTTAGCCACCAAGATGCAGACTATATTTTGTTGTTAACCGATCAATCAATTGATAGTGACGTATTAACCTTATTGCACGATAAATTGATCAACAAAGGTCAGGAGCTGGCTATTATTGTGGCGGGATTAGGCAATGTTGGCGAAGTGTTTATTGAGCAACTGAGTCAGCAACTGAATCGTTTGCAACACCATTTTAGCGTTAAACTGGTTGGTTTGTTACGCTCACGGGCAATGTTGTTTAGCCCAAGTGGTATTGCGCTAGAGCAGTGGCAATCACAGTGGCAAAACGAAGCGATTGATTATCAACAGGATGACTTATTAACGCGTATTAGTGAACTTGATTACGAACATAAAGTGGTGATTGATATTACCGCCAGTGAAGCATTTAGTGAGTTATATCCTGCGTTTGTAAATTTAGATTGTCATTTGATCAGCGCTAATAAATACGCCGGCACGGCCAATAATGATTGGTATCAAAACTTACGCCGTAATTTAGCTGAGCGTAATTTGTTATGGCGCTATAACACCAGCGTTGGTGCTGGTTTACCAATTAACTTTGCACTTGCTGATCTACAAAACAGTGGTGATAGCATTACCCACATTGAAGGGGTATTCTCGGGCACGCTTTCGTGGTTGTGCAGCAGTTACGACGGCAGTGTGGCGTTTTCAGATTTAGTGTTACAAGCGCAACAAATGGGATACACCGAGCCTGATCCTCGTGAAGACTTATCAGGGCGAGATATGCAGCGTAAGCTATTAATTTTAGCTCGTGAGCTAGGTTTAACGTTGGAGCTAGACGACATTGCTTTAACGCCATTAATGCCTGAGCAATTAGCCCATGGTGACTGGCAGTCTTTTCTTGATAATAAGCAGTTGTTAGATGACTTTATTGCTGAAAAAGCCGCTGCGGCAGGCAAAGAAAATAAAGTACTGCGTTATACCGGTGCGTTAACCATTGCTGATGGTAAAGTGACCGCTAAAGTGGGATTGGCATACGCAACTCAAGGGGATGCCTTAGCTAACTTGACCCCTGGCGACAATATTTTTGTGATCAACAGCCAGTGGTATAGTGATAATGCCTTGGTGATCCAAGGCCCAGGTGCGGGAAAAGAAGTAACCGCCGCGGGCGTACATTCTGATTTATATTGGTTAATACAAAATCTAAAATAATCGAGATCATCAATGATAAAAAAGCGCCAGTCGGCGCTTTTTTACGTAGTTGCGATTTTATATTGCGACGATTAAAACAGCTCTTCTTCTGTTTTAGTTTCTTCTTCAAAGACATTTTCCACATGTTGCATTACATACTTGGTTGGCGAGGTGCCTTTTTCAAAGTATTCAAAGCGACTGGTGTAATCATTTTTTTGACTCAGTAAACCGGTTGCTAAATCGATTCTTACCGACACGAGTCCTTCTGGTGGCTCAATCGGCGCTTCAGGTTTACCGTCGAGGGCAACACGCATAAAATCAACCCAAGCTGGCTGCGCTGTTTTGGCACCAGATTCAGCACCAGATATTTGGTTTTTATCCATGTTGTTATTATAGGTTGAACGGCCAAGTGGGTTACCTGGGTTATCAAAGCCTACCCAAACTGAGGTCATCACATTGCGGTTAAAGCCACTAAACCAGGTATCAACAGAGTCATTGGTAGTCCCTGTTTTGCCTGAAAGGTCACGACGATCCAGCGCTTGCGCACGCCAGCCAGTACCACTCCAGCCGGTTTTATGTGCCCAGCTACCACCACCCCATATTGCGCTGTGCATTGCATCAGCAATTAAAAATGCATTTTGTTTCGAGATAATACGTGGTGCACAATGAGTCATCGATGCTTCTTGGCTGCTTTGAGGCTCAGTTGTTAACTCAAATTGTTCATTAGTTACCTGAGGTATCACAGGATCACAAGCTAACAGTGGTGCTGTTTTAAATAATACATTACCTGCTGAATCTTGAATTTCATTAATGAAATACGGGGTGATCAAGTGGCCGCCATTGGCAAATGCACTCATACCACGAGCAAGCTCAAGCGGTGTAATTGACGCACTACCGAGTGCTAATGATTCACTTCGATTAATATCGCTATCTTGAAAGCCAAACTTTAATAAGTGATCAGCGGTGCGGTGTAAGCCAACGCCACGCAATAAGCGCACCGAAATAACGTTTTTCGACTGTGCCAATGCGCGACGAATACGGATCGGACCATTGTAAACTGCTGGGCTATTTTTTGGACGCCATGCCACGCCTAAGCTTTTATCCCATTGATTGATTGGTGCATCATTTAAAATAGAGGCTAAGGTATACCCATTGTTTAGCGCCGCAGAGTAAATAAATGGCTTAATATTAGAGCCCACTTGACGCTTCGCTTGTACGGCACGGTTATATTGACTTTGCTCAAAACTATAGCCGCCGACAATTGCTTTAATACGACCATCGTTAGGATCTAATGAAACTAATGCACTGGATGCTTCAGGCAATTGGCTAAGTAGATAGCTGCCATCGTCATTTTTACGCAACAGTATTTGCTCGCCTGGATTGAGTATGTCGCCAGCAGTTTTTGGTGGAAACCCTTGGCGATAGCGAGTGATATATTTGCGCGCCCATTTCAGGTTGTTCCAATCAAGAGTAGCTTGCTCGCCATTTTTTAATAAGACAGTTGCGCTTTGCTCGCTCACTTCAAGCACGGCGGCAGCTAATAATGGGCCGATTTCTTTTACTGGCCTTAGCTTTTCTAAAATGTCGCTATGGCTTAAAGCGGTTTGTGTTTCAAAATCCCATAACTGTTGCTCAGGGCCGCGGTAGCCATGGCGCATATCATACGCATGCAAGTTATTGACGAGGGCAGTTTGTGCCGCTGCCTGTACGTCAGATTCAACACTGGTAAAAACCTTAAAGCCGGTATTATAAGCTCGTTCGTAGCCGTATCGGGCCACCATTTCAGCGCGTACCATTTCTGAGATATAAGGTGCATACAGCTCGATTTCAGCCCCATGAAACTTAGCAGTAATAGGAGCGTTGGTAGCTTCATCATACTCGGCTCTAGAGATATATTTTTCATCTAGCATACGACCCAATACTACATTACGTCGCGCTTTGGCACGGATTGGGTTTCTAATTGGGTTTAATGCCGACGGCGCTTTAGGTAAGCCAGCTATCATCGCCATTTGCGCTAAATTTAATTCGTTTAGGTTTTTCCCGTAATAGACTTGTGCTGCGGCGCCGATGCCGAAAGCGCGATTACCTAATTCTATTTTATTTAGGTATAAAGCAAGTATTTCATCTTTGCTGAGTAAATTTTCAATATGCAGTGCGATAAAAATTTCTTTGACCTTACGAATGTAGGCTTTTTCTCGTGTTAAGAAAAAGTTACGGGCTAGCTGCATGGTAATAGTACTTGCGCCTTGTTTTTTCTCTCCCGTTGAAATTAATACGAGCGCTGAACGCAAAATACCTATAGGATCTATGCCTATATGGTCATAAAAACGATTGTCTTCAGTGGCTAATATAGCATCTATAAGCGGTTGCGGTATCTCATCGATGGTCACTGGAATACGGCGTTTTTCACCGAACTGGTTGATTAATAAACCATCTTTAGAAAATACTTGCATAGGAGTTTGTAATTGCACGTCTTTTAAAACTTGCACACTGGGGATATCAGATTTAACGTAATAATAAAGGCTTACTAAAGTAATGAGCCCCAAAAACGTGCAAATGATAAAAAATTGTAAAGTTCGTTTTAATAAAATCACTTATATTTTCCCTAAATGGACTCCCAATTAGAATCGGAGACTGCTAGTATATATTGATTAAAAAATGAATAGTATTTTTTCATATAAAAATTATAACTTGTTTATTCTTAAAACAAAGGCCAAGTTGCAAACATGCTAAGTCAACTATTGAGTAAGTCTTCATCGATGATGGTAGGGATAGATATCGGTTCACATGCTATAAAAGCAGTGTTACTGAATGAAACGGACAGTGGCTACCGGCTTGAGGCGTTAGCAATAGAGCCTATGCCAAAAGGCACTATGGCTGAGCGCAGTATTCAAGATATTGAGGCAATTGGTAATATTATTACTAAGCTAAAACGTAAATTGCCTAAGTCAATTAAGTCTGCTGCGGTTGCTGTGTCTGGGCAAACGGTGATCACAAAAGTGATTTTTATGGATGTTACGCTCACTGATGCAGAACTAGAGTCGCAAATAGCCATTGAGGCAGACAGTCTTATTCCTTATCCGTTAGACGAAGTTAGCCTAGACTTTGAAAAATTAAGTACAAATGAAGCTGATCCATCAAAAATGAATGTGTTGTTATCAGCAGCGCGTACTGAAAGTGTGGAAGCCCGCGTAGGTGCGTTAGAGTCAGCCGGTTTAACTGCGAAAGTGGTTGATGTGGAAAGCTATGCTTTGAGCCGCACTATGGATGTTTATTATCAACAATTACCGAGTGACGCATTTAACAAATGTGTGGCGGTCGTTGATATTGGCGCAGTGCTGATGTTGGTTAGTGTGGTCCTCGGTGGTGAAACAATTTATACCCGAGATCAAGTATTTGGTGGCGACCAATACACTAACAGTATTGTGGCCTATTATAATAAAAGCTTTGATGAAGCTGAGATTGGTAAAACAACGGGTGATTTACCCCCTAATTATACCTTTGAAGTACTGGCGCCGTTTCAAACGTCATTGTTACAACAAGTACGCCGTGCAGTGCAGATGTTTTTAACTACGAGTGGCAAAGATCAAATTGATTATATTGTACTTACTGGCGGTACTGCGATGATAGATGGTTTAGATAGGCTGCTAATTGAAGAGCTTGGTATTCACACTATAGTGGCAGAACCGTTTGCAAATATGGATATTTCCCCGCATGTGGATCGCAATGTGTTACAGCGTCACCGTACTCAATTTGCAATAGCGACGGGTTTGGCATTAAGGAGCTTTTCATCATGCCACATATAAATCTACTGCCGTGGCGTGAACAGCAACGAAAACAATCACAAACTAAATTTGCCACTATTTTGTTTTTAGTGGTACTTGGTAGTTTTATGAGTATGTATTTATTAAGTACTTATTACGGTAACTTGCGTGATGGGCAAAATATCAAAAACAATTATCTTACAGCTGAAATTAGCCAGTTAGATCGCCGCATTAGCGAAATTCGTGAATTAGATAAAAAGAAAGAAAACCTACAACAACGCATGCGTTTAATTGAAGAACTACAAAGCAGCCGTAACTTGGGCACCCAAATCATGGATGAAGTAGCCAAAATAGTACCGACTGGTGTTTACTTAACTAAGTTAGAGCGCCGTGGCAGTGCGATACATGTGGTCGGCCGAAGTGAATCTAACAACCATCTTTCAAATATGCTTCGTGAAGTACAAAACTCTTACTTGCTCGAAAAGCCCACCATGCAAGGTATTGTTGCTGGGGAAAAATCGTCACGCTTATTAAGTGATTTTAATATGGAATTTTATGTAAAAGCGTTTGATAAAATTGGCGAGGTTAAGCAATGAACCTTGATATCAAAGCATTAACTGAGATTGAATGGAACGAAATTGAGCTTGAGAATATTGGTGATTGGCCAATTGTAGTTAAAGTTATTTGCTGTACTTTTGTTGCCGCATTAGTGCTGTTTTTTAGCTATAGCTTATTAGTTTCAGATGAAATTGATAGTTACCACAATGCGGTTAGTAAGGAAGTTGAATTACGCAGCACCTACCGTGCAAAGTATGCAGTAGCCAGTAACTTAGAGATCTATCGCCAACAGATGGTTGAGATGGAAGAGAAATTCTCTTTACTACTAAAACGCTTACCCACTTCTAATGAGACGCCGGGCTTACTCGATGATTTATCGTACGTAGGTACCACCAGTGGTCTAACTTTTCTTAAAATTGGCTGGTTACCTGAAGTTGAAAAAGAGTTTTATACTGAATTACCGATCAAAATTGAAGTGATAGGCAGTTATCATGAGTTTGGTGATTTTGTTGGTAAAGTAGCGCAATTGCCACGTATTGTTAGCTTGCATGATTTTTCAATTAATAGTTCGGATTCCGGTAAGTTGACATTTAGTGTGGTCGCTAAAACTTACCGCTATGAAGGCGGCGTGAAGAAAGTAGGAGCTAAAAAATGAAAAAATTAGCTTTTGTTTTACTCAGCAGTGCTTTGCTCAGTGCATGTAACGATGACACCTCTGAGCAAAAAGAGTTTATTGACCAAGTAAAAGCCAGTACAACGCCTAAAGTTGAGGAAATTCCGAAACTGACAAAATTTGAACATTTTGAATACAATGCACAGCAATTGCGTAGTCCTTTTGTTGCGCCACAACCCGAAATTATTCAAAATAACATGATCCAAGTAAAAAATTGCTTACACCCTGATCCTGAACGTCCACGCGAGGTATTAGAAAAGTATCCATTGGATAATTTAGCGATGAAGGGCACCTTAGGATCGGATGGACAAACGTGGGCATTAATAAAAGCAGCGGATGACACCTTGCACCGAGTCACTGTGGGCAATCATGTTGGTTTGTACCATGGCGTTGTACAGCAAGTAAAAAGTGATTATATAGAATTGTTAGAATTAATTCCCGATGGGTCTGGTTGTTGGAAAGAGCGCCTGACAAAGCTTGAAATGTTAGAGGCGAGCTCCAATGGCACTAGTTGAAAATAAAAAAGGTAAAATTAAAATGCATAAGGGAGTATCGTGGAGTAATCGCATTCAACAGGCTTTGTTTGTTGTTATTGCCCTTTTTATCACGCAATCAGCAATAGCGACACCGCTGCTGTATGACATTCGTTATAACCCACTCATGGCTGGAGAAACACAGTTACAGCTAGTCTTTGATGAAGAGTTGACGACAGAGCCAAAGGTTCAGGTTTTCAATAACCCTGCCCGCATTGAAATGCGTTTTAACGCAGCCGATGTTGAGCAAGGTTTGGCCGATGTAGCAATTAATCAAGCTGGCATTGAAAATGTGAGTAGTGTGACTACGGATGGTACTTTAATCGTTACTGTGCACTTAGAGCGTTTAAAAATTTACCAAACATCTGTTAATAATAACCTTGTTTCATTACATGTATCTGATAACCCACTCACAGCACAAGCGGGTAATAGCACAACTCAAGCTGAGGCGAGTCATTATATAAATTCAATTCAGTCGATTGATTTTCGTCGTGGTGAAAAAGGTGAAGCGCGAGTATTAGTATTTTTACAAGATACCCAAGCTGCGATTGATGTGCATGAAAGTGGTGGGAAAATAATTGCTGAGTTTCACCATACCGATATTTTAGATGACTTATTGTATGAACTAGATGTGCTCGACTTTGGCACAGTAGTGAGTTCAATTGAGACATTTAAAGAAGAGAATATGAGTCGGGTGGTAATAAGCCCTAATAGCGCGTTTAAATTTACTTATCAGCAAATAGAAAATATTTTAACTTTAACAGTTGAAAAAGATGACTCACAGCGTTCTTACCTAGAAGGTGGCAAAGAGTACCAAGGTCGCCCTATGACCTTAAACTTCCAAGACATTTCTGTTCGTGCGGTATTGCAGATCATTGCCGGTTATAACGACTTTAACTTAGTAACCAGTGACTCGGTCAATGGTAACATCACTTTGCGTTTAGACGGTGTGCCGTGGGATCAAGCACTTGACGTGGTATTGCGTGTTAAAGGCCTTGATAAACGCATGGATGGATCTATTTTAATGGTGGCACCTTCTGAGGAACTGGCGGCTCGTGAAGCTAAAGAGCTTAAAGCCAAGCAGCAAGTTGAAGATTTAGAGCCGCTTTACAGTGAATACATTCGTTTGAATTATGCAAAAGCGGAAGAGTTTGCTGATTTACTAAAAACAGATACTAACAGCATCATTAGTGTACGTGGTAGCGTGTCAGTTGATAGACGTACCAATACCTTACTGATTAAAGATACTGCAAAAAGTATTGAAAGTGTGCGCCGTATGGTTGAGACCCTAGACATAGCAGTACGACAAGTTGTTATTGAAGCACGAATGGTGACTGTACGCGACAACGTGAAAGAGGATCTCGGTGTACGTTGGGGCTTTAGCGATCAACAAGGCACTGATGGTATCTCGGGGACACTAGAAGGCGCGAACACGATTTCTAACGGCACTATTCCAAGTATTTCTGATCGCCTTAATGTTAACTTGCCAATTACCGGGGCTGCTGGCAGCATTGGGATGCACGTTGCTAAGTTAGCTAATGGTACGTTACTTGATTTAGAGTTAACGGCGTTGGAAGAGGAAAACCGCGGTGAGATTATTGCGAGTCCGCGGATCACTACCGCTAATCAGAAAAAAGCACGTATTGAGCAAGGTACTGAGATCCCGTACGTTGAATCTGCTTCAAGTGGGGCAACCACGGTAAGCTTTAAAAAGGCTGTGTTAAGTCTTGAAGTTACACCGCATATTACCCCAGATAATAAAGTGATTCTGGACTTGATCATTACTCAAGATACCCGAGGTGATACAGTGCAAACAGGAACAGGACCTGCTGTTGCAATTGATACCCAAGAAATTCAAACCCAAGTTTTGGTTGAGAATGGTCAAACAGTGGTACTTGGTGGTATATTCCAGCAGCAAATCATTAACTCAGTTAAAAAAGTACCATTATTAGGTGATGTTCCTTACCTAGGAGTGCTGTTTAGAAGCACAAGTGAGTTTAATGAAAAGAAGGAATTGCTGATTTTCGTTACTCCGAAAATCCAAATAGAGTAATTTTCACTGATTTATTCTTACACAACGGGCAATTATTGACTTTAATTGCTCGTTAATTGGCTTTTTGTTCTAATTGACTTGAAATACCCAATCAATTACTGAGATAATCCCCTCCTTAATTTTGGGGCCAGGTCGTTAGGCGGGGTTTTATTTCAAATTTTAGAGTTCGTTTGTACTAAAAGATATGGCTGAAAAACGTAATATATTTCTAGTTGGCCCTATGGGGGCTGGCAAAAGCACAATTGGTCGTCACATTGCAGACCAATTGCACCTTGAATTCGTCGATTCTGATCAAGAAATCGAACGCCGCACTGGTGCTGATATTGCCTGGGTGTTTGATCTTGAAGGTGAAGAAGGCTTTCGACTTCGTGAAGAATCTGTCATTGGCGACCTAACTGAAATGCAAGGTATTGTACTTGCAACAGGTGGTGGCTCAGTGATGAGTAAAGAAGTACGAAATAAGCTTTCGGCTCGTGGTATCGTGGTATACCTTGAGACACCAATCGAAAAGCAAGTTGCACGTACGCAGCGCGACAAGCGTCGCCCATTACTGCAAACAGAAGAAGCACCTCGTGATGTTTTAGAGCGCTTAGCTGAAGAACGCGAACCGCTGTATAAAGAAGTGGCTGATTTTACTGTACGCACTGATGAGCAAAGCGCTAAAGTTGTTGCTAATCAAATCATTGAGAAATTAGATTTTTAAATACCAATAAGAAAGGATACTAGCAATGCTTGAATTAACAGTTAATTTAGACGAGCGAAGTTATCCTATTTATATTGGAAAATCTGCACTTCAACAGACTGACAGGCTACGTCATCATATTGGTGATTGTCGGCCTATCATTATCACTAATGACACCATTGCACCTTTATACCTAAGTGATGCAATGGCGTTGTTAGCTGATTTAAATCCACTAAGTTTTATTATTCCTGATGGTGAGCAATATAAATCACTGGAATGGTTTGAGAAAATTTCAGCATTTTTACTTGAAAACAACTGCGGTAGAGATACCTGTTTAATTGCCTTAGGTGGCGGTGTTGTTGGTGATCTAACCGGTTTTGTGGCGGCTTGCTATCAACGCGGCGTACCATTTATTCAAGTACCTACTACATTGCTATCACAAGTTGACTCTTCTGTTGGTGGAAAAACGGCAGTTAATCATCCTTTAGGTAAAAACATGATAGGGGCGTTTTATCAGCCTCAAGCGGTTTTTATCGATACGCAATCACTGCATACACTCCCTGCTCGTGAGTTTGCAGCTGGTATGGCTGAAGTTATTAAATATGGCTTAATTTACGATACTGAGTTATTTAGTTTTCTTGAAACTAACATCGCGCAGTTACAGGCTTTGAATGAAGAAACTATCCAGCACGTGATCTTCCGTTGTTGTGAAATTAAAGCTCTGATCGTTGCTCAAGATGAAAAAGAAGCGGGCCTACGTGCTTTGCTGAATTTAGGGCATACATTTGCACACGCTATTGAAGCGCAAATGGGTTATGGGCAATGGTTACATGGTGAAGCGGTGGCAACCGGCATGGTATTAGCTGCAAAACTTGCACATACTCGTGGAGATTTAACTGTGGAACAAGTATCAAGAATTGTGACATTAATTGCACAGTACAACCTACCGTGTGATATTCCTGATGTGATGAACAGCGAACACTTTTTACATCACATGCGTAAAGATAAAAAGAATAAAAAAGGTACAATTCGTTTTATTCTTCCTACTGAGTTTGGCCAATGTGCGCTGGTTGATGACGTCTCTGATCAACAGGTTAGAGATTTAATAGGGCGCTAATGCAATCGCAAATCTTACCTAGCCGTGCGGCTTTGGTTGATCGGATTGCCCTACAGTTTGAATATGGGCAAAATCTCATTGTCTTATTAGGCCCTTCAGGGCTTGGTAAAAGTTACCTTCTAGAAACCTTTATCACTGATAAATATAGTGATTTTAATAAATCATTTGTGCAGTTACATGCCCGCATGACAGATAGCCAGTTAATGTCTGAGCTACTTGAACAAAGCTTTCGCTCGCCATTGATTGATCAAAATCTAAGTTTGTCAGAGAACTTTTACCAATTAGCAAAACAGCAAGACTGTGGCTCTTGCTTGTGGGTGCTAGATGGTGGTCGGCATTTGTCTGAAGAAATGGTGCAAGAACTAACAATACTTGCTCAGCACAGCCCAACAACGCTTTATATTTTATTGGCATCGCAATCGGTAGGGCAATTTAATAAAGCCGTTGAACTTCATTTAGAGCCCTTGTCTATTGCTGAAAGTAAGCAGTTAATGCAGTGTTATTTTCCTGATTTACCATATGATGAAGATCCTGTTTTTCAAACCTTTTTGCAAGAAGCGCATGGTAACCCGAGCCTATTATTAGCATGGCAGCCTACGCAACATACTGCAAAAGTAGCAGTAGCAGATAAAGTATCTTGGCGTTTACACTTGATTGCGCTGTTGGTAATTATAATGCTGTTGATCATTGGTTTTTTATATCAATCGGATATGACCCGTTGGTGGCAAGATTTTTATCAGCAACAACCAGACAGTTCGGTGTCGACAGCGATTCCAGTGGCCACCTTAAAGCAACCAGTTGCAGAGCCTGCATTAGCAACGAGTTCTTCAGCAGTAAACCTTACTGATGCTGAATTAGCCGAGCAACAAACTCAGTCAGAACAGGGAGAGCAGTCGAAGGAAAATCCTTCTCAAGACAACCTTGAACAGAAAAAACCTGCCCAAGACAGCTTAACTAAAGAAAGTTTAGATAAAGAGAACAATGTTGCGGCAATATTCGATAGTTTAGCGCCTGCAGCAGAGCCAGTTGATGTTATTGCGAGTCTAGCCGATGATGTTGACTCGAAAGCGAGTCGCGCAGCAGATTTGCCAGTTGATAATGGCTGGTATTTACAGCAGGCCGATGAGCAGCTTGTGATCCAGCTACTAGCGGTAACTCAACAGGCCGTTGCCGAGCAGTATGTGGTTGAGCAAGGCTTGCAGTCACTTGCTAAAGTTTACCAGACAAGGCGAAATGGCAAAGTGTGGTGGCTAGTCACTTATGGTAGCTATGATAATTTAAAAAGTGCGCAACAGGCGTTATCGAACTTATCTGAAACAGTGCGTAAAAATAAGCCATTTTATAAAAAAATCAGTAAAATAAAACAAGAAATCGCGTTACTAGATCAGTAAACTTACTTTGATTAGTGTAAAATCGCGGCACACCAGTTTGAAGTAAAGAGCCGATGCAGAAAAAGACCAGAGCCTTCCTTAAATGGGCTGGCGGAAAATACAGCTTAGTTGAAGATATTAGCACGCGCTTAAATGAAGCGAGTAAGCATGCTGATACCTTAGTTGAACCGTTTGTTGGCGCTGGTTCGGTATTTTTAAATACCGATTTTAAACATTACATCCTCAATGATATTAATGCTGATCTAATCAATCTTTATAACGAACTAAAAAACTCACCTGATGAATTTATTAGTGACGCTAAAAAGTTATTTGTTGATTTAAATAATCAAGCTGACGCGTATTACGATTATCGCGTACAGTTTAATCAAAGTAATGATATTTATGAGCGAGCTATTTTATTTTTATACATGAATCGCCATGGTTACAATGGCTTATGTCGTTATAACTTGAAAGGCATTTTTAATGTGCCATTTGGTAAGTATAAGCGTCCTTACTTTCCAGAAAATGAAATGTATATTTTTGCCGAGAAAGCACAACAAGCCACATTTACTTGTTTAGGTTATGATGACGTATTTAAATTAGTTCCAGATAATGCGGTGATCTATTGTGATCCTCCGTATGTCCCTTTGAGCAAAACGGCTTCGTTTACCTCGTATGCTAAAGGTGGTTTTAATTTAGATGATCAGGCCAATTTAGCAAATTTAGCAGAGCAGGCTGCATTTGAAAATAAAACGCCTGTATTGATCTCAAACCACGATACGGTCTGGACTCGCAAAATTTATAGCCAAGCGAGCTTGGCAGAAATTCAAGTTAAACGCACGATTAGCCCTAAAGGTGGCTCGCGTAACAAAGTAAATGAGTTAATGGCTATGTATTTAGCACCCAAGTCACCACGCCATAAATAGCGGCAACAAAAAGAGTAAATAATATAACTGCGATGATGATAATACTCAGTGGCGAGTGTTGTTTGAAGTCAGAACGGCGTTTGTTTTCAGACTGCACGCCGAAGAATGCTGCAATAACGCTTTGCATAGCACTCAGCAGCTGTTGCATTTAATTAAAACCGCGGACTAAGTGAACGCGCTTTTTTTGGTTCATCTGAGCTAGTTAGTAACTCAAGTAAATCTAAATAATGAAACTGTGCACTACGGCTTTCACCGGTGAGCCATGACATCCAACTTGATTCTTGTTCGACTTTCATGCATTGGGTAGCATTATTAATAGTGAGGTGTCCAGAGCTACATTGGCAATCGTTTGCTGCCATAAAGGCATCATCACTTTTTGAAAAATAGCTTATAGAAGCGATAGTTATAGCAGCCGCAGTTAAGATCCCGATTTTAAAAGCACGCATTTGACTAAATCCATAATAATGTAACTCATTAGAGCATACATAAAAAATGCTCAAATAACAAACTTAATTTACCCTTAATAAATATAAATTTTTAATAAAATTAAACGCTTAAGGTAAAAATAATGTTTAAATTTAGTTGCTTGAAATTTAACCGTTGCATTTAATTAAATAGAGTTAAAGCTTAAATTTATGGGTTGTTTCGCTCATTATTGAATGTCGTACAATATATTGCAGATTTATTTTCCCGCCTTCAGGTTATTTGTTACATTAGGCGTATCAAGGCTTTATAAATCAGCTTAGTTGCATTTATGAATACACTCTAAGGATTGTTTATGTTAGAAACACTACAAAAGTATCTGATTGCTCCCTCTATTTTATCTGCTGATTTTGCGCGCTTGGGCGAAGATGTTGAGCGTGTCTTAGACTCAGGTGCAGATGTAGTGCATTTTGATGTCATGGATAATCACTATGTACCAAATCTAACAATTGGCCCTATGGTCTGCAAAGCGCTACGTGATTATGGCATCACAGCGCCTATTGATGTGCATTTAATGGTTAAACCTGTTGATAGTTTAATTCCGCAATTTGCAGAGGCTGGTGCGTCAATTATTACCTTTCACCCAGAAGCGAGTGAACATATTGATCGTACTTTACAGTTGATCAAAGACCATGGTTGCCAAGCTGGCTTAGTATTTAATCCCGCAACGAGCTTAAGCTATTTAGAACACGTGATTGATAAACTTGATGTGATTTTACTGATGTCGGTAAACCCAGGGTTTGGTGGTCAGAGCTTTATTCCCCATACTTTGGAGAAACTTCGTCAAGCGCGAAAAATTATAGATGACTCAGGTCGTGCAATACGCTTGGAGGTGGACGGCGGGATTAAAGTCGACAATATAGCCGCTGCGGCTCAAGCTGGCGCGGACATGTTTGTAGCAGGTTCCGCAATCTTTAATCAGCCAAATTATAAAGCAGTGATAGAGCAAATGCGTGAACAGTTAAAAGGTGTTAAGTAATGAAGTACGAGGTTGCTTTATTTGATTTAGATGGCACTTTAGTTGATAGCGTTTATGACTTATATATCGCTATGAATCTGACCTTATCTGACTTGGCTTTTCCTATTGTTAGTCAGCGCTTGGTGGAAAGCTGGGTCGGCAATGGCATTGAAACTTTGGTAAAACGGGGTTTAAGTGGTGATATGCAAGTGAGTGAGCATTTAGACGCTGTACTTGCTGACAAAGCAATTACGTTGTTTTACGGTCATTATGGACAAATTGTTGGTGAATACAGTGTGTTGTATCAACACGTAGAAACTGGCCTTGCGGCATTACGTGGAGTACCAAAAGCGTTGATCACTAATAAAGCGCGATGCTTCACAGAAAAACTATTAGATAAACTCGCATTAACAAGTCACTTTGAAGTGATAGTTTGTGGTGACGACATGGCTAAAAAGCCATCCCCTGAGCCGCTTTTATTTGCTTGTCAGCAATTAAATGTAGCTGTTAGCCAGGCAATAATGATAGGTGATTCAAAAAGTGATATTTTAGCTGCTCAAGCTGCCAATATTGATGTAATTGCGTTAAGTTATGGCTATAACCAAGGTGAAAACCTCAGTGATTATAATCCGCAGTACCTCTGTGATACATTCTTAGATATAATACCTGTGCTTAGCCAAAGGTAAGCGCTTGCATTTTTAATTTTAGTATTTTTTATTTTAGTAATATAAAGGAACATCATGAGTAAACCAGTAGTGTTAAGTGGCATGCAGCCAACCGGTGGGATGACAATAGGCAACTATGTTGGTGCTATTAACCAGTGGGTAAAGCTACAGGAAGAATATGATAGTCACTTTATGTTAGCCGATTTACACGCCATTACCGTACGCCAAGACCCTGAATTGTTAAGAGCGCGCGTGTTAGATGGTATTGCTTTATACGTAGCGTGTGGAATTAACCCTGAAAAAGCTGCACTATTTGTGCAATCACAAGTGCCTGAACATGCTCAATTAGGTTGGGTATTAAACTGTTATGCACAAATGGGTGAGCTGAACCGCATGACCCAATTTAAAGACAAGTCAGCCAAGAATACTAATAACGTCAATGTGGGCTTGTTTGCTTACCCAGTACTGCAAGCGGCAGATATTCTTCTTTATCAAGCGGCACAAGTGCCAGTGGGGGATGACCAAAAGCAACACTTAGAGCTTACTCGTGATATCGCAACGCGTTTTAATAACGTTTATGGCGAAGTGTTCACTATTCCTGAACCTTACATTCCTGAGTTTGGTGCACGCGTAATGAGCTTGCAAGATCCGCTGAAGAAAATGTCTAAATCAGATGAAAACCCAAATGGTTTTATCATGATGTTAGATGAGCCGAAAAAGATTGAGAAAAAGCTGAAAAAAGCAGTAACTGATTCAGACGAGCAGGCACGTATTTATTTTGATCGTACTGAAAAACCAGGTGTATCAAATTTATTAACGCTAATGTCAGTAGCCACTAAACGTTCAATTGAAGAGTTAGTGCCTGAATACGAAGATAAAATGTATGGTCATCTGAAAAAAGATACGGCCGATGCAGTGGTGAGCATGATTGAACCAATTCAAGCGCGTTTTAAAGAAATTCGTGAAGATCAAACTATGCTTGATACCATCATGAGAACCGGCGCTGAAAAAGCCAGTGCACGCGCTGAGGTGACCTTAAAATCGGTTTACGAGGCATTAGGCTTCATACCTCGCCCATAATTTAGCTTTAGTTTGCAAAAAACCGCTTTTGAATAATATTCTAAAGCGGTTTTTTTACTTTTAAAGTGTGGCTGTTGTACTAATACCAATCGACTTAAATATTTAACCATTCTAGCGAGCTAAATAAAGCGCTAACTGCGTTATAAATTTTTCATGTAGAACAACTACATGTCAAAATTTACGCCTTGTTATCACGTCATTTATCTGTCGCTATAAATGGTCAGTAACTTAACACGATTGGTATAATAGACAATGTATGCGGCGTTTTTATAGCGCACTAGGCTTTGTCTAGTTTATCAGCTAACTTTTTATCAATTTGTTTTTGTAGCTCGTCCATTGATTTTTCCAAGTTCACATCTAATTTTGTATCTAATCCATTTTCGAATGCTTGCTCTTTCGCTTGCGCTTGTTGTACTACAGATTTTGAGATATGTAAGCTACCTAGTTGTTGCATAACTAGCTCAGGGTTACCTGCTGCCATTGCTGAAGAAGTACCAAAAGTAGCGGCGATTAAAAATACTGGTAATGTTTTTTTGATTAAATTTTTCATGATTGAACCCTTTTAATTTTTAAACTTTAAGTTAACTATTAACTGCAAATATTGGCTGCGATTAAATTAGCAGTGAACCGTTTGCTGTTGACGGTGATAAGAATAGCCCTGAAATTTAATAAAGTCGCTTATCTAGTTATGAGCAATTAATTGATAATAGTTTTTTATTTATTGTTATTTTAAATCAATGTCTTATTGTTAAACCTTATATTGCAATATAAGGTTTAACTACATAAATAATCGTCCCTGTGCTAGGGTTAGTAGATACAAAAAAAGAAATAAGCCTTATGAATTATCAAATCGGACCTTGGCAATTTATTAAAAACCGTTGTGTGGTTGTTGCAGGTAATATAGAACGAGAGTTAGATCCGTTACTTGTTAAATTACTAATGCACTTTATTAGTAAGCCTCAGCAGATCATTGCCCGTCAAGAATTAGTAGAGCAGGTTTGGCAGCAAAGTTTTGTTGATGACAATGCGATTAATCGTGCAATCTCAGAGCTACGCAAGCAACTTTCTCACCCTATTGAAAAAGCCCCATTATTAAAAACTCATTATCGCAAAGGTTATAGCTTGACTGTGGTTGCCACGCCACTAGCTGTAAATGAACCACAGCATCAGCCGAACGCTATGACCTCTATTGATCATGTTCGTGAGGTAAGTCTTAATGCGACAAATGTAAGTGATATAAAGAGCGACTCAGAAATTGCCCATGTGGTGCTTGCAGAAAGTAGTACTAGTAGCCAAGTAATAGCGACAAGTTACACTAAATCAAAACAATTTTACGTAGTTGCTGGCGTGTTGTTACTTGTGCTGATTACTGTAATTGTCAGTTGGCTGGTGATGAACAACACAAAGCAGCATCCACCTGAGCAAGGTGAGATCATAAAAACAACCGCAACAATTATCCCAAGCACATGGAATGTAGGCGCAGAAGCGGTACCAGTTCTTTCTTTTGATAAGCAATATTTGGCCTACAGTAATACTGATTTAACTACTCAGCAACCCCATGCCTTTGTTAAGCGTATCGCCGATCAACGAGAAATAGAGTTGCATTACCAAGACTTCAATGTCTCTATTTTGTCATGGCAGCTTAAGCAGCATAGTGTATTGTTGCAGGCAACAAAATTATCTGAGCAGCAATGCTTAATGGTACTGGTTGATATTAGTGACTTTTTAAATCCTACCGCGGGGCGGGTTATTCGTGAGTGCGACTTACGTTATACCGGTTATGCGCAACTGGATGAAAGTGGTACATTCTTATATTTCAGTGAATTTAAAGACAAGCAAGGTGGCGCTGGGCTTTTACGCTATAACACTCACACTAAGAAAGAAACCACTTTAGTTCCAAGCTCTGACATATTGTATGGGGTATTGATGCCGCGTATTTCATCATCAGGTAAATACATAGGCTATATTCAATCATTGCAAGGTCAGCCATTTTCCTTTTTTACTTACAACTTACAGACGACAGAGATAAAGCGCTTTTTTCAGGGGCAGTCAAAAGGAATTAGCTTTGCATTTGATTGGCTACCTAATGAAGACCGTGTGTTTGTTTCAGAGTATGACCGCCTAACGACTATTAATGTTGTTGATGGTAGCCATACGGTTCGTGAAATATCACCTTACCTGTCGGCTTATTATATAGCGGCTCAATCCGCTAATAGTTTTTACTTTTCGCCAGCACAAACCCAGCAGCTGTCGATATTTAAAGTCACTGATTTATTTTCGCTACAGATGCAAGGGCATTATTTATACCAATCAGAAGGTAATAACTACAATGCATTGCCGCTGCTTAGTGGACAGCAAGCCAGCACATTGTTTATTTCTAGCCGCTCAGGCAATGGTCAAATTTGGCTCGAGCAAGGTGACCAACAAGTGCAAATAAGTAATTTCACCGCACAGCATGGTACGCCTGATTTTGGTTTTGTAAGAATGGCCAGTAATGGCAAGTTTTTATTACTCAAAATTAATGAACAGCTCAACTTTTTTGATATTGAAGCGAAAAAGCTGCATAGCATAGCGGAGTTAAAAGGATTAAAAGTTGCAAGCTACGCATGGTCAGATAATAACGAGCTAATATGGCTAATTGAACAGCAGGATAAACGTTATCAATTATGGCAATTTAATTTGTTAACCCGTGAATTGGCTAAGCGTAATGATATTGCCCCTTATGCATTACTTAACGATAACCAAGGGCGCAGTTATGCTGTCACCAACGATGAGCTGATCCGACTTGCGGATGATACACGTTGGCAGCTTCCTGATGCTGCCCGTAGCACCTCGTTTCATGCAATTAATGCCGAGTATTTATATATTAGTGATGGTATCTCGCGAGTAGCTCGCTTTAATTTAACCAGCCACGCACTTGAAGAAACGCATGTTGATTTCAAGTCGTTTGCCTTTAATGTCACCGATAATAATGAGCTGCTATTCAATCGCCGAGATGTGAAAGATACACAAATAAAACTAGTCAGTTGGTAGGATTTAGCTGCCTGACACATATAGATATAACTAAAGCCGTGCTTGATTTAACAAGCGCGGCTTTACTTTTTGGGTTGGTAGTTAGCTACTGCGGTGCCTTTATTCCTGCGGAGTCACAGGCTTTTACTGTAAAGCTATAGCCATAGGGTTTGCTGTTATCTAAGGCTATTTCGACAATTTCGTAATCATTTAATTCGACAACTTTGGTATTTGTGGATTTTTTACAGCGTGAGTAGCTATTTGCTTCAAAACTGTAAGCAAAGATCGCGATTAGGCGCTTACTGCGTTCAAAATAGCCTTTAGTATCAAGGAAAGAATAGACAGCATTAGAAATATCGGTATCGCCTTCTGAAGTCGCGTCGAGAGTGATTAGCGGCTGCTTGTCAGTTTCTTGTTCAGACTCAGTTTGTTGTTGTATTTTTTCTGATATTTGCTCTATCGCTTGCTCTTGTTGTGCTTTTGGCTTGGCAGATAATTGCTGACTTTGAGAAAAGGTGATTGTTATATCATCAATAACTTCGGTTGTGGGCTTACCATCAACAAACGAAAATATATTTAGGATCACCACGCTTGCAAGTACGAAGCGCAGTAGAGCTGTTAATAAAGGTGAATAACTCTGTGTGATGAATTTGATGCGATCAGAACCAAAAGGTTTGATCAACAACAGGGCGAGAATATACAGAGGTAAAAGTAATTGCAGGGCAAGTAATGTGGCAAGAGTGATCCCCAGTGCCCATGGCGGTAAATAAATTAAGGTTGCAAAATTATGAGTGTAATTTAACTGGCTCGCCGACACCATAGTGACTTCGTTAACAATACCGCTAGCGCTGGCGAGCACAAAGTTGGCTATCGTTGCGTAAAAAATTAGTATCAGTGCTTTACCGGCAAGTGAATGCCAGAGATGATTAAACTTAGGCCAAAACTCAACGATTAAAGCAATAATACTCAAGGCCGTGCAAAGCCAACCTGATTGCAACACAACGAGGCTGGCCAATGCGAGTAAATACAGTTTTTGTGCGGTACTTAAATTAAACCAAATAGCTTGGCCGCGCTTAAAAATACGCTTTGCTTGCACTTGCCAACTTGCGTGTTGTTGCTTGAGCTGTTTATTAGCACGCCATTTGATTATTTTTAGATACCGTTGCACATTTTTCCTAACTTATAAAAGCGGCTTTAAGTAATGACCAGTATGTGAGCGCTCACATTCAGCCACTTCTTCCGGCGTGCCTGCAATGAGAATTTCACCACCACCCGCGCCACCTTCAGGGCCTAAATCAACAATCCAATCAGCGGTTTTGATCACATCAAGGTTGTGCTCAATCACCACAATGGTATTACCGTGGTCACGTAAGCGATGCAATACAACTAACAACTGCTCGATGTCAGCAAAATGCAAGCCTGTGGTTGGTTCATCCAAAATATACAAGGTTTTGCCAGTGTCACGCTTGGATAGCTCGCGGGCAAGTTTAACTCGCTGTGCTTCACCACCAGAGAGTGTGGTAGCTGCTTGGCCGAGGCGAATATATGACAAGCCTACATCCATCAAGGTTTTTAGCTTACGTGCAATCGCTGGGATTTTGTCAAAGTAGTCGTGTGCGTCTTCAACGGTCATCTCTAGCACTTGATGAATGTTTTTGCCTTTGTACTGTACTTCTAACGTCTCGCGGTTATAGCGTTGGCCTTTACAGACATCACACGGCACATAAACATCCGGTAAAAAATGCATTTCTACTTTAATTACGCCATCACCTTGGCAGGCTTCACAGCGCCCACCTTTAACGTTAAAACTAAATCGACCCACTTTATAGCCACGCGAACGTGACTCTTGAGTGCCGGCAAATAACTCACGAATACCGGTAAATATACCCGTATACGTTGCAGGGTTTGAACGCGGTGTACGACCAATTGGGCTTTGATCGATATCGATCACTTTGTCAAAGTGCTCAAGGCCTTTAATTTCTTTATATGGCGCAGCTTCTGCGGTGGTTGCACCATTTAACTCGGTATGCGCGAGCTTGAACAAGGTGTCGTTAATAAGGGTTGATTTACCAGAGCCAGATACGCCGGTAATACAAGTCATCAAACCAAAAGGAATTTTTAAATCAACATTCTTGAGGTTATTACCTGTCGCGCCAAATAGCTCTAGCCATTTGTCGTTAACTTTATGCCGAACGCTTGGCACTTCAATTTTACGTTTACCCGATAAGAACTGCCCAGTAACTGATTTTTCACTGGCTAAAATATCATCCCGCGTACCTTGAGCAATAACATAGCCACCATGCACACCAGCCCCAGGGCCAATATCAATAATGTGATCGGCAGCGCGTATCGCATCTTCATCATGTTCAACGACAATTACGGTATTACCGAGATCTCGTAAATGGATAAGCGTTTTTAACAGGCGGTCGTTGTCGCGCTGATGCAAACCAATAGAAGGTTCATCAAGTACATACATTACACCAACAAGACCTGCACCAATTTGGCTTGCTAAGCGAATACGCTGTGCTTCACCACCGGATAAAGTGTCAGCACTGCGTTCAAGAGATAAATAATTTAAACCAACATTAATTAAAAACGATAAACGGTCGCGGATCTCTTTGAGTATTTTTTCAGCAATTTGACCTTTTTGGCCGGTTAAGCTTAAACCTTCAAAAAAGTCCATGGCTTCACCAATACTCATGGTGGTTATTGCTGGCAGGTTGGTTTGCCCTATAAATACACTACGTGCTTCTTGGCGAAGGCGAGAGCCTTTACAGCTAGGGCAGGCTTGACTGGTTTGGTATTTAGCGAGTTCTTCGCGTACCGAGTTTGACTCAGTCTCACGATAGCGACGGTTCATATTATTGAGCACGCCTTCAAACTCATGGTTACGCGTTATTAAATCACCACGATCGTTGCGATAGTTAAATGCAATTTTAGTGCTGCCAGAGCCCTCTAAGATAATCTTTTTAGCCTCTTTACTTAGCTCTTGGAACGGCACTTCCAAATCAAATTTATAATGTTCAGCAACCGCTTGCAGCATTTGAAAGTAGTAAAAGCTGCGTTTATCCCAACCTTTAATTGCGCCACCAGATAAACTGAGTTCCGGGTTTTGAATAACGCGGTTAGGATCGAAATACTGTCTTACCCCTAAACCATCACAGCTTTGACATGCGCCAGCAGGGTTATTAAATGAGAATAACCGTGGCTCAAGCTCAGTCATCGCGTAGCCACAGGTAGGGCAGGCAAAGTTTGCTGACAGTAATAATTCTTCAGCATTTGCATCATCCATTGAGGCTATGGTAGCCACACCTGCAGACAATTCCAGCGCGGTTTCAAACGATTCAGCTAAACGCTGTTGTAAGCCATCTTTCACTTTAAAGCGGTCGACAACCACTTCGATGGTGTGCTTTTTGTGTAGCTCTAAGGTTGGAGGATCGGAAAGATCGCATACTTCGCCATCAATACGGGCGCGAATGTAGCCTTGACTGGCTAACTGCTCTAATAACTTAACATGCTCACCTTTACGCTCTTTTACTACCGGAGCCAGTAGCATCAGTTTGCTACCTTCAGGGAATGCCAAGACAGTATCGACCATTTGGCTAATTGTTTGTGCTGCTAGTGGTAAATCGTGAGTAGGACAACGTGGTTCACCTACCCGGGCAAACATTAAACGTAAATAGTCATAAATTTCGGTAATGGTACCAACGGTGGAGCGAGGATTATGTGACGTTGATTTTTGCTCAATTGAAATTGCCGGTGACAGCCCTTCAATATGATCAACATCAGGTTTTTCCATTAAAGATAAAAATTGTCTGGCATAAGCCGATAAAGATTCTACATACCGACGTTGCCCTTCTGCATATAAGGTATCAAATGCCAAAGACGATTTACCTGAACCAGATAGGCCGGTGATAACAATTAATTTATCACGGGGAATGGTTAGGCTGATGTCTTTTAAATTGTGCGTGCGGGCGCCTCGGACTTCAATGTTTTCCATGCTATCTCGTTTCATTACCAAATTGATTTACTGAGTATCTCATAATACGCAGCAAGATTAATCCTTGATCAATGAAAAAATCATCAGTTTGAAACGATTATTTCTTGTTAAGCTTGTGCTAGAATCCCTGCTCGAATTTTAATAGACAGCAAGAACACGCGAATCATGACAGCATCTTCACTTAATTCACGAGAAAAACGCGCCGCAGTATCGCTCGCGAGTGTGTTTGCATTTCGTATGCTTGGCTTATTTATGTTAATGCCTGTGCTGGCAATTTACGGACAAGATTTAGCTGGATTTTCACCGTTATGGATTGGTATTGCGATTGGTGCTTATGGCTTAACGCAAGCGGTGTTGCAAATCCCTATGGGTTGGCTATCAGATAAAATTGGCCGTAAAAAAGTTATTGTAGGTGGTTTGTGTGTGTTTGCGCTAGGGTCAGTGATTGCTGCAACCGCAGATTCTTTACAAATGGTAACCGTTGGGCGAGCTTTGCAAGGAATGGGGGCGATTGCCAGTTCATTGCTGGCGTTTGCATCCGATCTTAGCCGTGATGAGCAACGACCAAAAGTGATGGCTGTTATCGGTATGAGTATCGGCATGAGCTTTGCTGTTGCTATGTTACTAGGCCCTATGGTCGCTGCGGCTTGGGGTATTGCTGGAATTTTTTGGTTGACGGCAGCGCTGGCTATTCTTGGTATTTTTATTATATTATTCTTAGTACCCAAAGCGGTTAATAAAGCGCCCAAAGGCGATACCCTAGCCAGCTTTACAGATATTAAAAAACTAATTAAACACCCACAGTTAGCACGTTTAGATATGGGGATCATGTTGCTGCACTTAACCCTAACCACTATTTTTGTGGCGCTACCTGGTCAATTAATTGCTAATGGCCTTGTTGCATCAGCACATTGGCAAATATATATCCCAGTGTTGATTTTTGGCTTTTTGTTAATGGCGCCGATGATGATCATCGCCATTCGTAAAGAAAAAGAAAAGCAGGCCTTTATCGCATCAATTGCTTTGTTAACACTGAGTATGACTGCAATGGCATTATGGGTTGATAGTATTTTAGGTATGGCATTATGCATGTTGGCCTATTTTGTGGCGTTTAATTTTCTAGAAGCGACTATGCCTGCATTAGTATCGCGTTTTTCACCAGCAAACCAAAAAGGTTCGGCGATGGGAGTATTTTCATCTGGGCAATTTTTTGGGGCATTTTTAGGTGGTATTTTAGGAGGTTACGTTGCGCAATCAACAACAGCACAAGCAGTGTTTGCCGCAGCCGCAGTTGTTGGGTTAATATGGCTTATCCTTGCGTGGAATATGCAAGTCCCGCCAAGAAGTAAAATGATAAGCTTAATGACTGAATTAAGTAATGAGCAGCAAGCGCAAACCCTTGCTTCTCGTTTAGTTGCTTTACCAGGTGTAATTGAAGCAACGGTAGTATGCGATGAAAATCGTAGCTATTTAAAGATTAATGATAAAGAATTTGACCTAGACCAAGCCCGTAAAGTGGCTGGTTTAATATAACGTTTATAGGAGAAAGGTCCATGGCACGCGGTGTGAACAAAGTAATCTTGGTTGGTAATTTAGGTCAAGATCCAGAAGTACGTTATATGCCTAATGGCAATGGTGTAGCGAATATTACCTTAGCAACGTCTGATAGCTATAAAGATAAAAACACCGGTCAAATGGTTGATAAAACAGAATGGCACCGTGTGGTATTTTTTGGCAAATTGGCTGAAATTGTCGGCGAATATTGCCGTAAGGGATCACAAATTTACGTTGAAGGTAAATTACAAACACGTAAATGGACCGACCAACAAGGCCAAGAGAAATACACCACTGAGATCGTAGTAGACGGCTTTACAGGGCAAATGCAAATGCTAGGCGCACGTGGTGGCGATCAGCAAGGTGGTGGCTACCAAGGTGGTCAACAACAAAGCCAAGGCGGCCAATCTCAAGGTGGTTACGGCCAACAGCAAAGCGCTCCACAAGGTGGTGGTTATCAACAAAGTGCACCACAACAAAGTGGTGGTGGTTATGCGCCTGCTCCACAACAAGCTCCTGCCGCTCGCCAGCAGCCAGCTCCACAACAGAATAATCAATACCAAAGTGGTGGCTATGCTCCACAAGGTGGCGGCCAACCACAAGGCGGTTTTGCACCTAAACCACAAAATGCCCCACAAGGCGGCGCATCAAATCCAATGGAACCACCCATTGACTTTGATGACGATATCCCGTTTTAACCAAAGACAAATTTAAAAATGTTGAAAAAAACCTCGCACTGGCGAGGTTTTTTCGTTTGAACTCAAATCAGCACTGATTATTTACGGTATTGCAGAGATATTCAGCGCTGTTAGGCAGCGTTACTTTATAGTCAGTACCATAGGGATTGCCAGCTTTATAAAAGTCGGTTGATATAATTTGTGCACCACTACTAAATGCAGCGTTAGCGCGGCTCATATCATTTACTTTAGCTTCGTAGGTTTCTATATCTGCACGAGTGCGAACTAAGTAACCTTGTTTAACGTACTTTTGTATCTCTTGCTGGCGAACTTTTGCATTATCAAGTAACAAAAATGCGGCATGTTTTTCACCAGGTGTTGAGCGTAAAAAAGCCACGCGTTTTTCAAGGTTCGGCCGTCCACTTAAGTAATGTGTTAAGTCTGATGTATCACCTGCAGCAATCATCATAAATACGAACTTGCCTTTACTGCTGGCAAGGCTAGGCCAGTTCTTGGCGCGTACAGCCTGTTCTAAAGTAGGATAATGGCCACGAACATCATCAGGGGTTATTAACTTATTTCGACCAATAATATTGACAATACTGCTGTCCATTTCAGCGTAACTATTTTGTTCAAAAGGTAAAACACTTGTTGCCCCAGGTAGGGCATCCATAGCAGCTCGTCCCTTTGCTTCTAACATAATAAAGATAGGTGCGTGATCTGGATTGCTTGCTGACCAGTCAGCAAGTTCTTGCAAGCACACAGTAAATAAATTGCAATTAGATCTAAAGTCCAAATCTGCTACGTGTAGCACTTTTAAACCTGGTTTTTCGAGGTCGGTTTTATCATGAGGCAATAGTGCTGACTCAGGCACACCTTTTGACTTTAAAAGCTCGTAACCCGCAGGTTTTAAAAATCTACCACCATCAGGATCGCGGTAAATATCAATCTCAAGTGAGCGAACGCCATGATCAAGTTGATCTGTTAATGATTCATAGCTGTAGTTTAAGCCTTCAGCAAAGCCAATTGGACTAGGGTGCTCTTCTTGAAATTGCTGAGATTGTTCTTTGCTCATGTTTTCCATGAACGCTGATTTTTTTGCTTCAATAGCTTTATCAAATACACTGAGTAATTTTGGATCAACAAACTGAGAATAGCTGTTGTGGGTTCCTAATACTTGGATTTCGTTAATCTTTAGCCCGTGCTCAGTCTCAATGGTGCTGGCGCAACTTACTGCCAGCATAATAGCTGGCAGGGCAAGTAGGTATTTTTTCATTTTTTAGTTACTCACATTTTGCATTAACAGGGTTACATAAATACTCAGCACCAAGTGGTAAATGTACTTTGTAAGTAGTTCCGTATGGATTCCCAGATTTATAAAAGTCGGTAGAAATAATTTGTGCCCCACTACTGAAAGCGGCTTTAGCACGAGTCATATCATTAACTTTGGCTTCATAGGTTTCGATGTCTGAGCGAGTGCGTACTAAGTAGCCTTGTTTTACAAAGTCTTGAATTTCTTGCTGACGGACGATGGCATTATCAAACAAGATAAAGGCCGAGTGAGCTTGCCCAGGTGTTGAGCGTAAAAATGCCATGCGGCCCTCAAGGTTTGGTCGCCCTTCGATATAGTTAGCGAGGTCTGAGGTATCACCTGCGGCAATGAGTAAAAATACAAACTTACCTTTACTGTCAGCTAAGCTTGGCCAGTTATTAGCTTTAACGGCTTGTTCAAGGGTTTTATAGTTACCACGCACATCGTCAGGGGTAATGACTTTATTTTTTCCTAATACCTTAATAATGCTGTTGTCCATTTCAGTGTATGCGGATTGCTCAAACGGTAATATTTTGGCGGCTCCCGGAAGCATTTTCATTACCGATCGACCCTTTGCTTCAAGCATAATAAATATAGGTGCATGATCTGGATGTGTATTTGACCAGTCAGCTAATTCCTGCAAGCAGGAAGTAAACAAGTTACAGTTTGATCTAAAGTCAAAATCAGCTACGTGCAGTACTTTTAGTCCTGGTTTATCTAAGTCAGTTTTATCATGTGGTAACAATGTCGACTCAGGCACACCTTTTGATTTTAGTAACTCATAGCCTGCAGGTTTTAAAAATTTCCCGCCTTCTGGATCACGGTAAATGTCGATTGCTAAAGAGCGCATTCCTGCATCTAGTTGCTCTGTTAGTGAGTCGTAGCTATAGTTTAGGCCTTCAGCAAAACCGATTGGGTTTGGGTGCTCTTCTTGAAACTGCTTAAATTGTTCTTCACTCATATTGTTTATGAATTCAGATTTCTTTTGTTCAATTGGTTTATCGAACATAGTTAATAGTTTTGGCTCAACAAATTGAGAATAGCTATTATGTGTACCTACTACTTGAATTTGATTTATTTTTAATGTGTTTTCAGCAGTGTTATTCGCTACTGCAGATGAGGCTGTAAGCGCTAATGCTGCTAATGTCATTGAATTAAGTTTCATGGTTTTATCCTTAATATTAACTAAAAGTCCATACGAAAACGGATGCCGTAGAAGCGTGGATTAGCACGAATAGCAGTCGTTGAACCAAACAACTTACCAGCGTTACCTATGTCACGGTTCCACTCTTTATCTAAGGCGTTTTCTACATAGAGCTCGACTTTGTAACCTGCGCTATAGTTTTCAAATCCTAGATTTAAATCGAGTAGACCGAAGGCTTCTTGGCGCTCAGTCTCTAAGTTGTCATTATTAAAGAAGTAATCAGAGCGATATGAATAACGAGAATTAGCAAAGACTTCCCAGTTGCCACCCATTGCTTGGCGAGCATCTAAGCCAATGCTGAAGGTGTTTTGTGGCGCAAGGCGAAATTGATTTCCAGACAAGTCAACTTGTTCACCATCCAAAGTATCGACAAAGTTAACGTATTCAGTATCTATGTAAGAGTAATTAACAAAGCCTTCTAACCAGTCAGTTAAGGTTGCGCTTACCACGCCTTCAAAACCCCACGCCTTGGCTTTACCTGCGTTAGCAGTCCCTTCGGTAATATCTAAACTCATTGTCTGGAAGTCTTCATATTCGTATGTATAAAGTGCCATATCGAAATAGATATTATTGGTTTGGCCTTTAGCACCCACTTCATAAGAAATTAGTGTTTCATTACCGACAGTACTGGTTGTGTGATCGACTGTCGTAGGGGTAGGGTTGGTGATATTTATATCAGGGTAACCAGAGCGTTTACCGATAGACATGCCACCATACACATTCATGGTATCGTTTAAGTGGTAGGTCAGGGCAAAACGTGGAGAGAGCATATCGAAATCAGCTTCTGTAGTATAGGTTTCACCAAATGAATTACCGCCAAACATGCCATTTGGCATAACGAATGATGGGGTACCATCTAAAGTATATGGATTAGCAGATTCTGATAACTTGGCAGTGTCCCACGTGTAACGAAGACCAGCATCTAGCACTAAACTATGTGTAATTGAATAATTTAAATTAGCAAATATTGAGCGGCTATCGCGGTCATTACCTATAACACTACTTGAAACATTCCCGGTGTTTAATGGTACCGATACGTTGGGAGCGACTGGCAATGCTGGTAATGGCGTCGTATTTGTCGGAAAACCACCTAATAAATATTGTTCGTTTACAACAAAGTCAGTGCCTGAGTCAGATTTATCACTATAAAAACTGCCGCCAAAGGTATAGGTTGCATTGTCAGTATTATAAGCAAAACGTATTTCTTGGCTAAAAGCTTCTTGGTTATCAAAAGCAAGGACATGATAAGCATCATAGGTCGTACCATCTACATCAAAGGAATTTTGAAACCAAAGTTGGCGATAACCCGTTAATGAAGATACCGTCCAGTTTTCATTTAAATCCCAATCAGCTAATAACGTATAACCAGATTGTCGTCTAGCTTGTTCGCGGTCATAGGTATTTTGACCAGCATCAGAAAACGGTGAGGTATCACCATCTGGTGACGCAAGTACAATTGATTTAGTCATGGCATCGCCATCACCATCGTTTTGGTAGTCAAAAATAAAATCAATATTAACGTCATCATGTGGTAACCAGCGTAACGACATACGCCCTGCAAACATATCATCGTCGTTAAGCTTGTTGTCTGGGTCGCCAAGGTTGTAGGCATAGCCGTCACGCGTACGTTTACTTGCAGCAACACGAATGCCAAATTCATCACTGACAGCAGCATTATATGCGCCAGTTAGGCTAGTTAAGTTGTAGTTGCCTAATTTAGCTTCTAAAAAACCGCCTGATTCAACGGTATTCGCTTTTTTCGTATGGATCGCAATAGCACCCGTTGATGCACCACGACCAAATAAAGTACCTTGTGGGCCTTTCACAATTTCAATGCGTTCAATGTCATAGAGTTCTTTTGTGGCACTGCGTGAACGCGAAGAATCAATCCCATTATAAAAAATGGAAATCGTGGGTTCTGCAGCAGCCCCTGCGTTTGCTGCTTCAACACCGCGGATAATAAAGCTTGGTGAGCTATCAGTTTGTTGTTGAGCTAAAAAGCCGGGTGTTAAGGAAGAAACACGCTCAAGGTCAGTGATATCCATTTTATCTAGGTTTTCACCACTGAAGGCGGTAAGTGCAATTGGCACTTCTGTGATTAGTTGCTCTTTTTGTTGAGCTGTTACAACTATTTGCTCTAGCTCTTTATTATCTGCGCGAGCGATTTTATCTGCTTCTGCATAGCTGGGTGCTGCAAGCAGTGCGGTGATAGCCAGCGCGAGTTTAGTTAGTTTAGTGTGACTTATTGTGTTGATTTGGGTTTTCATTTTGTTACTCCTCAGTAATCGATGCGGCCATACTCAGGGGAAAAGATTGCAGTTCTGTTAAATGAAGATTGATACTTTAACTATAGATATCTATAACGTTTAAGTTATTGTTTTGTAGTGGTTAAATTTGTTTATGTGAAAGATACTTTTTGACCATCTATTGTCAAACGGTAACTAAAGCGAGTCGTTTTTAGGTCCCTTTTACTACTAAAAAGGTAGGTTTCGGCATGCGTTTCGCCAAGCAGACTAATTAATTCGTCTTTTATTCGATTGCGATTTTGATCGAGCTTTTTAGGAGTTAAGCCATTTTCTAATAAATCATTTATTGCTCGGGTGCTGCCACCATACTCACTCATTAATTTAGCTAATTCTTCACCAAGCTGACGATCAGGCTTAGTGCTAGCAGGGTTGAGTAACCAGCCTTGATGTTGGTCTTGAAGTCGCTTTGACGCATACCAGTAATAATAAAAAAATGGCGTAATAGGTAATTTTATTTTCAGTCCATGGACAAATATAACTTTTTCTTTAAGCCCAAAAATTAAATTATCGTCATGCTTAGCTATGGTAATGGCGTCATCAAGGTTATCGCTCTGTGAGAATGCAATATCGAGCCAAAAAAGTTGTTCGCTGTCTAAGAGCCTAAAATTATTATGTTTAATGCAATTAAGCAGAGCACTTGTTTGCCATTGCTTTTTTGTTATATGCGTCTCTAGCCATTGGTATTGAGGGGAGGTTAGAGCATCGATAAATTTATTAAATTCAATTTGTTGGGATCTGTTCAGTGTATTTGATGTTTGTAGTAGCCATTGTTGTTGTCTATGGCTATAGGGAGTAGGCCAAAAAGAAAAAACGAGTAAGCTTAACGTGCTGCAAAGTATAAAAAAAATAAACCAGTTTAGTAAATTATAGTGGCAGTCTAGCTCGAATAACAATTGGTGTTGCAGCGCCCCTTCTTTCCATGTGACTGTGGTAGCGCTAATTGAAGATATGGGTAATTCTTGATTCACTTTCCAGTCAATAATTTGCATTGAACAAGACTTTATAATTGGCAATACAGATTCAGTTTCAATACGTTGGTATGTGGTTTCTAGCTGATCAGTTAAATAAGAAAAGATATCGGTATCATTAAAACCAGATTCTAAAGATTGGTTGATAATAGTACTTAAGTTGTTATTAGCGAATTGCTCAAAGCTAAGTTGTGAAGATACACGAGGAAGTACCGCTGTAACGGCTAAAATAAGGCTTAGCAAACATATTATAAAAGCGGGACGTTGAGTCAATTTAACGAGTTTAGCATTCATAAGAGCTTTGTAACCTAAGGTTATTTTTTGTGGAAAAAAAAGGCTCATATACACTGAATTTTTCTATGAACTCGCAAATTAACTCTTTATTCTCGAGGCTTTTTTGTGACGCGTACCAGTCTAACCCTTTAATTCTCCATACTTTTTTGGAATGATTTATTTGAATGTCGGGCGTTGGCTTTAAATTGCTCAGTAACTGCTTATCCCACATTATTAAATCTACATCGCCATTTAAAAAGCCTTGTTGAAGTGACCCAGGAGTGGGAAAGTACTTTAATTGTGCAGGCTGCAGCGTGATATTTGCATTTGCTAAAGACCTTAATGGTGTTAAGTAGCTAAAATGACTATTCGTATTATTAGTAACCCCTACCGTTTTATTGGCAAAAAACTCCTGAGTCATTACTGGCTCTTTACCCTTATGCCACCAAACAATTCTAAACCCAGATACACTCAATATGGGCTGGTAAAAACTATCGACCTCATCAGAGAGGCCTTTTAGGTAATGATGGCGACTAAACACAAAATTATACTCTTGATTAATAAGAAGTTGTGCAGTGAGTTGCTCTGATGAAGGCCAAGAGATTTCAACTTTTTCTATACCTGCTTTATAAATTTTGTCTGATTGACAAAGTTGATCAGCAAATTGAATCGAAAAGTTCGACATGACATTTCTTATTTTTAACGTGCTCCCAGCCGCCGCGTTGTGAACATTACACGTATATGTATATAGATTTTGCGGTAAAGTGGGGGTTGTTGAGTGCCATGATAAAGCACTAAGCGCGGCACTAAATATTATAATGAGTAACGTGCCTGCAACGCGATTCCCCCAAGGAGTATAAATAAAATTCATTTTTGTCAGTTTTTTGCCTCTATGGGCAACAAATTACGTCAATCATATTACAAATGTATGACTGTTCAGGTTGGAAACTGATGCTGCAAAGGAGAGGTTTTTTTGTAAGTTATTAATAAATATATTTTTATGTTTAAATCTGGTTTTTAGCCATTAGATCAATATGCGCAAGTGAATCAAGTTATCGAACAAATCCTCAGATGGACTCGATGGTTAAGTTATAAAGCGATTTAAGCGTACCTTCGATTATAAGCAGGCAACCACTAATTACATGCAATTTAACTAAATTCGTAACAGTGATACAAATAGAATTTGACTTCAAGGTCTGCGTATGTAAAATTGTATATATTCGTTTTTTCATATATATTTAAAATTGAAAGGTTAGCGCTAATGACAGCAAAAATTGCATTACCCAATCTCGATCAAAGCCAATGCCATGTACCAACAAGTGGTGATTTTAATTTAAATTTCTCTGCGCATAAGCCAAAAATTTTATTGTTATATGGCTCTTTAAGAGAGCGTTCATACAGTAAGCTGGTTATTGAAGAAAACGCGCGATTATTAACGCATTTTGGCGCTGAAGTGAAAATTTTTGACCCGCAAGGTTTACCGCAAACCGACAGTGAAGATGAGTCACACCCTAAAGTACAAGAATTACGAGATTTAATGCTGTGGTCAGAAGGGCAAGTGTGGTGCTCGCCTGAACGCCATGGCGCTATGACCAGTATATTTAAAAATCAAATTGATTGGGTACCATTGAGTTTAGGTGGCGTGCGACCTACGCAAGGTAAAACCTTGGCTGTGATGCAAGTTTGTGGTGGCTCTCAATCTTTTAATGTCGTGAATCAGTTACGTGTTCTAGGTCGCTGGATGCGCATGGTTACAATCCCTAACCAATCATCTGTAGCAAAAGCCTACTTAGAATTTGACGAAGATGGTCGTATGAAACCGTCGGCTTTTTATAATCGTATTGTGGATGTGATGGAAGAGCTCATTAAATTTACTTTGTTATTACGCGATCAAAAAGACTACTTTGTCGATAGATACTCGGAGCGAGTTGAATCAGCTGAGCAGTTAAGTGAACGTGTAAACCAACGGTCTATTTAATCAGTAAATATATAGTCGAGGAGCTTGTTATGGTTGTAATTCATCATAATCCAGATTGTGGTACATCAAGAAATGTATTAAGGCTAATTAAGGCGTCAGGTTATGAACCTGTGGTAATTGAATATTTAAAATCAGGCTGGACTAAACCGCAACTCCTTGCTTTGTTTGCTGCGGCAGATTTAACCCCGAAAACAGCGCTTAGAGTCACTAAATCACCGGCTAAAGAATTAGGCTTATTAGATGACAACGTGTCTGATGAGCAAATTCTAGATGCAATGCTCGTGCATCCGATTTTAGTGAATCGCCCCGTCGTTTGCACTGCAAAAGGAGTGAAATTAGCACGCCCGAGCGAAGCGGTATTAAGCTTACTTGATAATTGGCCACAGGGCTCATTTTACAAAGAAGATGGTGAAATGATTATTGACCAATACGGCAAACTTATCTCTGGGTGTTAAGCAAAGCACCTTCACTTAATTATAAGTACAGGCTGATTGTTGCCAAGGCATGAAATTTACCCTAAGGCTTAGTAATTAAAATTACGAAAGTTTTTTATTTTAAATGCTGGGTAACATTTTAAGTCCGCTCTCAGCCTTGTGTTTATAAGGATCTTGAACAACACTTTAGCTATTAGTACAAACAGCGTAACAGCCATGGTGACTCAATTTAACAATGCACAAGTACGGATGCTAAGTATTTATGTGATTGCTTTTATGCTTTTACTAACCGTATTTAATCTCTTACTTGGAGAGATATTACATCAAAAAGTACATCTCGAAGGCAGCCAATTAGCCAAGCAAGTGTATAATTTAAAGCTGGAGCAAACCGCAGATAGGGAGATAATTGCAGCTCTTGCAGATGATCATGGTTTCATGCTTGAACCAGGGAGTATGCCGTTTCATTTTTCAGCTTTTATGGCGGAAGATAGTGAGATTTTTAATTATAAAACGGTTAGTTTAAAGCTTTACCATTGGCCTTTTTGGGTTGTAGAAAGCCACTTATTTATTTTACTTAACTTAGTTATGATAGGTGCGGCGATCTGGGGCTACCGCTGGTGGCGAGTGCTTTTTAGGCGCCATGATAGTGCTGATGAGGTTTCGCCACAAATCGGCAATACGCAATTTACAAGTGCCAAAAGCACTCAACAAACCACCGTTAAGGTATCACATCATGATATGGCAGTTGGTAGCACAAAAGCACTGATACCTAAACAACAAGCGACAACAGGGGAAAACCCAGCAATCACGGGCATGTATGGGATTCAAAGTAACCATCAGCATCTTTTTGCGTTACTTTACTGCGCGCAACCATTTCCTGACAACGTTGATTTAGAACGTCATTTCAAACTTATAATGGTTAAAGGTTTTAAAGAGCTATCTCGGGTATCTGTAAAGTTATTGTCTTCTGGAGGCTTGGCAATTACCCTAGAAAATATACCTCAAGCCGAAATTGATACTTACACAAAGCGATTACATCAAACTATTTACCAAGCATCTTTGCCTTATCGTGGTGATTTATCCCGTAAAGAAATAAAAATAGGCGTATGTAATTACCGTGATGGTGCTGACCAAACCATAGTGTATCAATTAACAAAATCGGCACTTACACTCGCAAAGCAAAGTGCGTGGCAACATATTCATCGTGTGCCATTTAACTACACGCGATCAACAGTATTAGCAAATAGTTTTGAAAACCTTGCTGACTACATTGGAAAAAAGAAGTTTATGTTGTTTTTTCAACCACTGTTTGAGTTTGCCAGTGGTGATATATTACAGCATGAAGCTTTAATTCGTGTACGTCATAAATCACTTGGTATGTTGTCGGCTAAGCAGTTTATCCCACAGTTGAAAAGTGATGACGCAATTACCTTGTTAGATAAAACAGTATTAGATCAGGTTATTAAGTTATTAAAGAGTGAACCAAGCCCTTTAACCGTAAGTATTAATCTGCATGCTTTAAATTGGTTTGATGATGATTACTGGCATTGGTTTGGTAAGCGAATGGGTAATATTAAGGCTGCAAACAAGTTGCAGTTTGAAATATCTGAAGTGGACTTTTATCAACACCTGCAGCTGTTGAAGTTTGCCTTTAGCAGGATCGAATTAGTTGGTAGCTCGGTGTTAATTGATAATGTTTCATCGAGCAGTAAAGTCACTTTATTAGATAAGTATAAAGTGATTAAAGGCTTAAAGTTGAGCTACGACTTAATTCATAATATTGATAAAAATATAACGCAGCAAAAGCAGGTGCGCCAAATAGTTACCAAAGCGGAACGAGTCAACTTACCTGTATACGGGGTTGGTGTTGAGACTCAACAAGAACTTAATATGCTGAAAAAGCTCGGCGTTGTTGGCGCGCAAGGATTTTATTTTACAGAGCCTTTGCAAGAGTTTACCAATGTAACGGTAAATTGATTTTTTATATAAGCTGGCGATAGCGCAGTCCATCTAATCCCTGTAATCCTCCAGTGTGAATGGCAATGATCCGGCTACCTTCAGGAAAATAATCTTGTTCTATTAATTGCCATAAAGCGTACATCATTTTACCTGAGTAAATTGGCTCTAAAGGTAATTGATGTTGGCTTTGCATCATTAAACAAAATTGCCAAAGTTCAGAGCTAAATTTACCATAGCCACCATCATGAAACTGGGTGAGTAATTGCCAGTTCTGCTGTTGTGCTGCAATTGGACTTAGCGATTTTATTTCATTAATTAAATACTCAGCTTGCTTTAATACCGCAACTCCTAAAATCTGCGTGCTGTTATCGCAGCCTTCAGTTAACCCTGCCAGCGTGCCGCCACTACCCGTTGGGCATATTACGAAGTCAGCTTGTGGTAATGACTTAGCAAGTTCACTGCATCCTTGTAGTGCAGCCTTGTTCGTCCCGCCTTCTGGCAATATATAAGCATTGGGGAAGCGTGCTTGTAATTGCGCAAAATAATCAGGGTTTTGGCGCTCACGATACTCTAGTCGAGTAACTGGATGTAATTGCATCCCGCATTGTTTGGCAAATTGTAAGGTCGGGTTTTGCCAGTCAAGTTCAGGTCCACGAATGATGCCATGGGTTTTAATATTAAAGTGTTTTCCGGCTGCTGCACAGGCATGGATATGATTTGAAAAAGCACCACCAAAAGTAACGAGCTCGGTTTTTCCTTGCGCTTGCATAGCCATGAGGTTGTATTTAAGTTTACGCCATTTATTACCACTTATAAGTGGGTGTAGTTGATCGTCTCGTTTTACTGATAATGATATTTTTTTTTCACTCAGCAATGGGCAAGTGATTTTTTGTAATGCAGACTCAGCTAGTAAATTCACAGTGGTAACTTAAAGTAAATGGGAAGATAAGATTAACAAATTAGGCAAGAACAGGAAAATGATTCAGAAAATAAGCTGTTTTCAGGCAATGAATCGGTTATTTACTGGCAAGACTAGTGTGAATAGTTGTAAACTCAGATAATTTTTGAACAAAGCTTGTGTTTTGCCTTGCAAGTACATAGCATAAGAGTTTAATTATAAAAAATAAATAATGACCAAATAATTGCCGCTTTTTGGGAATGGAATATATGCGAATTGCTCCTTTATCTCTATTAATTTCAGCTAGCTTGTTTGCATCAAGTGCATTTGCACAAGATACAGCCACGGTTACTGGAATTGAATCTGAGATTAGTATTAAACAAGCTGAATACGATAACGCTACACAGATACTTGAAAAACACTTAAAAGAAGAAAGTCAGTTACAAAGCCAACTAGATTTATTACGAACTCGTTCAACTGAGTTAGATAAAGAAAAAAATCAAGCGCTTGATGCCATGAATGAAATGTATCGTCGTTTAATTGACGATCCCACTATTGATATCAGTGCTGCACAAGCGCGTTATCAGCAGGCTGTGGTTGATCATAAGCAAAATAAAGATGATATCGCGATGCAGTTGGCGGCAATTGCATCCCACCGCAAAGACATTGAACAAATTCGCGTAGCAAAACATACCCAGTTAAATACACTCGAAAGCTTAAAAGAGCAATTAACAACGGCTCGAGTTGAGCGCTTACGCAACGAATTTACTCGTGAAGGTACATTGGAAGTTAACCATACTATCAACTGTAAACGTACCGAAACGTTAGCAGCGTGTGAGCAACGCGGCCAGCAAATGGGCCTACAAAAAGCAACCAAACGCTTTGTTGACCAAATATTTGCTAACTTAACAGAGGAGCGCTTAGTAGAGCCTAAACGCAATATGGCGGGTGCTCAGGTACAAGTGTTAAGTAGTCATGTGGTTAATAGTGCCTTTAGTGGCCAAGGTAATTACAACGTAAACTTAAGTGTTACTATGCGTGGTGATGTAAACAGCAGCCGTTTATGCAGTTTATTAAGTGTTGATAATCGTTACTGTTCAGAGTACGGCACACCACTTAGCACTGGTTATCAAACAAGTTACGATACGACTTTTACAGATAGTCAGTTAACATTCAGTGATAGCAAGGATAATGCGAATGTTTCGGTGTCGCGTATGAGTGAGCAACCGATACGCGATTATTCAGTTAAGCCTATGCCAATGCCAACGGTTAAGCCGCAGGCAGATGCCAATAAAATGATTGAATTTACACTGCGTTCAAATGTTTATGACGATGAAGTGTTTATTGATGGCGTGAGCTTTGGTTCAACACGGTTGGTAACGACTTTACCAAGTGGTATTCATGATGTTGAAGTGCGTAAACAAGGGTATCAGCCTTATCGCGTTCGAGTTGATTTACGAAAGCCGCAGACAATTCACGCTAAGCTGGTAAAAAAGCCTGAGTCGATTGCTGCACCGACATACACTAGCGAGCAACGTAATACGACACCGGTGGCCAGTACTGCATTAGGTGATAATGCCGCTGCTGCGATGGTTGTAATTCCAGCTGGTAAGTTTGAAATGGGTGATATCAACGGTAATGGGCTTGCTAATGAGCGCCCAGTTGTTGAGAAAGTAATAGCAAACTCATTCGCTATGCAAAATAAAGAAGTGACTGTGGGTGCTTATCAGCAGTTTGTTTCTAATACGAATTATAAAACCGAAGCTGAGCGTAATCGTGGTTGTGCTTATTACTTAAATGGCGAACCCGTTTGGGAAGTTAATTTAAATTGGCGTAATCCAGGTTTTGAGCAAAGCAGTGACTTTCCTGCAGTGTGCTTAACTTACAATGATGCCAAAGCGTACGCTGAGTGGTTGTCTGGTCAAACAGGTCAACAATATCGTTTACCAAATGAAGTTGAGTGGGAGTATGCAGCACGCGCTGGTACGAAAACTGAATACCCATGGGGTAACGAAATAGGTAAGAATTTAGCCAATTGTGGTTGGTGTGGTAGTGAATGGTCAAATAAAAGTGCAGCGCCAACAGGCTCGTTTGCACCTAATGCATTTGGCCTCTATGACACGGTAGGAAATGTATGGGAATGGACTCATAAGTCAGCTGAACAATCGGATGTAACTGTTCGTGGTGGGGCGTGGAATTTTGCGCCAAGTTTAGCTCGTGCCTCAACGCGTTTGATTTTGGCGCCGGACTTTCGTGCAAACTATATCGGTTTTCGTCTAGTACGCGAACGATAAAAAATAATTTAAAAAGGAAGCAATGCTTCCTTTTTTAACTAATTAACAAAGGTAGCTACGCTTTTTATTGCTGAACTGGTTCAGCATGTTAAAGTGCATTAGCTAACATAAGAACGTTTTTCAAAGGTCATCCAGCCTCATGTTTAAAAAACTCCGTGGTATTTTTTCAAACGATCTATCGATCGACTTGGGTACAGCCAACACCCTCATTTATGTCAAAGACGAAGGCATTGTCCTTAATGAACCATCTGTCGTTGCGATCCGTCAAGAACGCGCTGGTGGTCCTAAAAGTGTAGCCTCTGTAGGCACTGAAGCGAAGCAAATGCTTGGCCGAACACCTGGTAATATTAAAGCTATTCGCCCGATGAAAGATGGTGTAATTGCTGACTTTTATGTAACTGAAAAAATGTTACAACACTTTATCAAGCAAGTGCATAACAATAACTTTATGCGTCCAAGCCCACGGGTTCTTATTTGTGTACCGTGTGGTGCAACGCAAGTAGAAAAACGTGCTATTCGTGAATCAGCAATGGGCGCGGGTGCTCGCGAAGTTTACTTAATTGAAGAGCCAATGGCTGCAGCTATTGGTGCTGGCTTACCTGTATCAGAAGCAACCGGCTCAATGGTTGTTGATATCGGTGGTGGTACAACTGAAGTTGCTATTATTTCACTTAACGGCGTAGTGTATTCATCATCGGTGCGTATCGGTGGTGATAAATTCGACGAAGCAATCATCAACTATGTGCGTCGTAATTTCGGTAGCTTAATTGGTGAAGCAACGGCTGAGAATATCAAGCACCAAATTGGTTCTGCATTTAAAACAGATGAGCCGATTGAAATTGAAGTGCGTGGTCGTAACCTTGCTGAAGGTGTGCCGCGTTCATTCACGCTAAACTCGCATGAAATCCTAGAAGCCTTACAAGAGCCATTAATGGGCATTGTCAGCGCTGTGATGGTTGCACTTGAGCAATCGCCGCCAGAGCTGGCATCAGATATTTCTGCTAAAGGTATGGTATTAACCGGCGGTGGTGCATTACTTAAAGATTTAGACCGTTTATTAATGGAAGAAACTGGTATACCTGTTGTGGTTGCTGACGATCCATTAACCTGTGTTGCACGTGGTGGCGGTAAAGCACTTGAGATGATAGATATGCACGGTGGTGACGTATTTAGTTACGACTAATGAAATTAATGTTTGGGCGTGCCATTTCTTTACAACTGCGGCTTTTTGTCGCAGTGGTATTGAGTGTTATGTTGATCGTCGGCGATCGCTATACCCAAGGTGGCACTACAGTACGCACGAGTTTAAATACCTTAGTGAGCCCGTTACTGTATTTAGCTAACTTGCCTTATGAAGTATTTAGCCTTGGCGCTAAAAGCTTGCACACGCGCGATCAACTACTGACAGAAAACGAAGCACTAAAGAAAAAACAATTACTGCAAAGTGAGCAGCTTCAGCAATATCAATTTTTAAGCAAAGAAAACCAAAAGCTTCGCGCTTTATTAGGGTCTTCTGCTAAACACTCAAATCGTAAGATAATCGCGCAAGTGCTTTCAGTGCACTCTAACCCTTATAGCCATCAAGTGGTGATCAACCGTGGCACTATTGATGGAATAAGTGAAGGGCAAGCGGTTATTGATGAAATGGGTGTTGTCGGGCAGCTTACTAAAGTTGGTTCAACAACCTCTCGTGTATTACTGATGACCGATACAACCCATGCCACACCGGTGCGTATTTTGCGTAATGATGTGCGTACTGTGGTTGAAGGCATTGGTAAAATTAATGCAGTGAAGCTCTCTCATGTTCCACACAGCTTAGATGTACGCATTGGCGATGTATTGGTGACATCGGGGCTAGGTGGTACGTTTCCTGAAGGTTACCCTGTGGCTGTGGTAACTGAAATTAATCGTGATGAAGGCCAGCCATTTGCACAAGTTTACGCAGAGCCAATTGCGCAGTTAGATCGGATCCGTTTACTTGTGATCTTATGGCGTAATCAGCAGGAAACTATTAGTAATGAATAGCCGCTACTTTTTGTTAATTGCCGTGAGCATCTTTTTCGCTTTGATCATGGCATTGGTGCCATTACCCTTTTCGTTTGAGCCCTTTCGTCCTGATTGGGTGTTATTAGTATTAATGTATTGGTCGTTAGCGGTACCACATCGACTAAATATTGGTACTGCTTGGGTGGTGGGGCTATTAATTGACTTGGCTACAGGTTCACCACTTGGGGTTAACTCACTGACGTATTCAATTTGTATTTTTGTCACTGCCAGTAACTTTCAAAAAATTCGTAACTTTTCAATTTGGCAGCAAGCAATACTCGTTGGCTTGTTTTTAACCTTGTATCATTTAATGCAGTTTTGGTTGAATCATTTTTTAATGGATGTTTATTTTAACCCGCAGTATTTATGGCCTGTCGTAACTGGCATGTTAAGTTGGCCTTGGATTTTCTTATTGTTACGTAAGTATCGTCGTCATTTCAGGATCAGATAATGCAAACCGCCATTTATTTAGCGTCAGCTTCCCCAAGGCGCAAAGAGTTGCTAACTCAGCTTGGCGTCCCATTCTCACAATTTAGTGTTGATGCTGATGAAAGCCCACTAGCAAATGAAACCCCGCTCGAACTTGTTGAGCGTTTAGCGCGTTTAAAAGCGCAAGCCGGGGTTGCAATGGGATACACAGATCGCCCAGTACTCGGTAGTGATACCGTTGTTGTTATTGATAACCAATCTCTTGGCAAACCGCGTGATAAAGCTGACTTTATGGCAACTCTAAAGCGTTTGTCAGGGCGCAGCCATGAAGTATTAACGGCCATTGCGTTTGCAACTGAACAACGAGTAATGAGCTGTGTTGTAACAACTCAAGTGAGCTTTAAAACACTCTCAGAACAAGAATTAGAAGCCTACTGGCAAAGTGGTGAGCCACAAGATAAAGCCGGAGGTTATGGCATTCAAGGATTAGGTGGGCGCTTTGTTACTCATATTTCGGGTAGCTATTTTGCGGTTGTCGGCTTACCTTTATATGAGTGCGAAAAATTATTAAGCGAATTCTTAAGTAGGTAACATGAGTATAGAATTACTGATCAACGTCACACCAAGTGAAAGCCGTGTTGCCCTGATTGAAAACGGTGTATTACAAGAAATTCAACTAGAACGTATTGGCAATTTAGGTATCGTCGGTAATATTTACCTTGGCAAAATAAGCCGCGTGCTGCCGGGGATGCAAGCTGCATTTGTTGATATAGGTTTAGATAAAGCGGCTTTTTTACATGCCTCTGATATCGTTAACAGCGCCTCGATTGTTGAAGGTGTTGACGAGCAACCCATCAAAAAAGTACAAGATATTCGCGAATTAGTTCGCCAAGGTCAGTACATTATGGTGCAAGTGGTTAAAGATCCACTTGGCACTAAAGGTGCGCGTTTAACCACAGATATCACAATCCCATCTCGTTACTTAGTCTTTATGCCTGATGCCACCCATGTTGGAGTCAGTCAGCGTATTGAAAGTGAAGAAGAGCGTGCGCGCTTAAAAAGCATTGTTGGTGAATATGGCGACGAAGACGGCAGCTTTATCGTTCGTACTGCTGCTGAAGGAGCCAGCGAAGCTGAGCTGCGCCACGATGCTGAGTTTTTAAAAAAACTTTGGAAAAAAATAGTCACGAAGCGCAAAAAAACCAGTAAAGAAAGTATTCTTCATGAAGATTTAACCTTAGCATTTCGCACTTTACGTGATTACGTAGGTGAAGACATGGAACGCATTCGGGTTGACTCAAAACTTACCTATGAAGAGTTGAAAAGCTTTACAGCAGAGTTTGTGCCTATTCTTTCTGAGGCATTAGAGTACTACCCAGGCGAGCGACCTATTTTTGATTTGTTTGATGTTGAAAACGAAATTCAAAAAGCGCTACATCGCAAAGTAACCTTAAAATCTGGCGGCTATTTAATTATCGATCAAACTGAGGCGATGACCACAGTTGATGTAAATACGGGGGCATTTGTAGGTCACCGCAATCTTGAAGAAACCATTTTTAACACTAACGTAGAAGCCACCTCAGCCATTGCTCGCCAACTTAGGCTACGCAATTTAGGTGGGATTATCATTATCGACTTTATTGATATGGTAAGCGAAGAACATAAACGTCGCGTATTGCATTCATTGGAATCTGCGTTAGCCAAAGACCGCGTTAAATCGAATATCAATGGCTTATCAGCACTGGGGTTAGTGGAAATGACCCGAAAGCGTACTCGTGAAAGTCTGGAGCATATTTTGTGTGACGTGTGCCCGGCTTGTTCTGGGCGTGGTTCGCAAAAAACAGTGGAAACGGTTTGTTATGAAATACTGCGTGAGATTGTACGCGTAAACCGCGCCTATGCTGCTGATAAATTTATGGTTTACGCCGCTCCTGCGGTTAGTGAAGCGCTATTGAATGATGAGTATCATAACCTTGCTGAGCTTGAATTATTTATTGGCAAGCAAGTCAGTATCCAAACCGAAAGTCTGTATAGTCAAGAACAGTTTGATGTGGTTATGATGTAATGAAAGCAAAGACGGTCTGTTTTTTTTGTATCCGCAAGTTATGGCAAATATGTGCCATAACACTGGTATTGCTGGCCGTTGTTGTTTCAGTTCTTAAATATACTCTACCGTATGCTAATGACTACAAAGGGGACATTGAAGACTACCTATTTGATAAGTTTGCCGTTAACTTATCGATTGGGGCTATTTCTGCCAGTTGGCATGGCAAAGGGCCTGCCATAGTATTGGAAGAGATAAGCTTTGAAGATAATAAAACCTCGCCTATTGCACTCACTATTGCCAAAGCCAGCCTTGAGCTAAACATATGGGAAACCATTAAAACTCGGCAATTAAAATCGAGTTACTTTGTGATCAACGGCTTTCATGCAAATGTTGATCTGCCAACTATGTTGGATTCAAAAAGTGGTGATGTATCGTTTGAACAAAAAGAGCTGATTGAAGGGTTATTTTTGGGTGAAACAGGGCATTTTGCCGTTGAAAATAGTAGCCTTAATTTTATGTTAGGCGACGGTAAAGAACGCCGTTTAATTCTAGAAAACATCGTTTGGCAAAACCAGCCTGAGCAACACTTAGGCAGCGGCACGCTCGCTGTACCGGGGATTTCAGTCGGCACCTTCGATGCGCGCTTGGCGCTGACAGGTTCAACTCTTGAGACCATGCTAGGCGATATTTATGTGCAAGCCAGTAATGTTGATGTCTCTAAATGGTTAGCGCAATACATAAATACCGAGAAAGAGCAGTTTAATTCAGATATCAACTTAGAGTCATGGTTAAGTATTGAGAATGGCTTGATCAAAGATGTTACGGTTAAATGGTTACCGAGTTTTATTCATTGGCAGCAAGATACAAAGAGCCACCAATTTAGTTTAAGTGAAGGGGGATTTGAGCTCTACCCATGGCAACAAGGTTGGCGGTTAAAGAGCTCTGGGCTTGCTATTTCCAATGATCAACAACAGTGGCCAGATTTTCAATTTGAAGCGCAGTTAGATAACAACCAGCAGCAATTTTGGCTGCAGCAGTTGGACTTTGAGCTAGTCACAAAACTGGCGCAACTTAGTGATTTTTCAGCTTTAGAGCCGCTATTAACTCGTCAGCCTAGCGGCCAAGTTGAGCATGCATATTTGCAATTTAGCTCTGCGCAGCAGTGGCAGTTATGGTTTGAAGCACAGCAGATAGGTTGGCTTGCTAAACAAGGCGTACCCGCAGTCCAAGGGGTATTGGTTGATGGCTTGATAAATCAAGATCGGGGTCGGATAAACCTGTTTGGTGAAAATAACGAACTACTGACCGGTGACACCTTTAGTCACCCTATTAAGTATAATCAGCTTAATATGCAAATTGATTTAGCCAATAGCGAACAAGGTTGGCAGATCAGCAGTGATAATATTTGGCTTGATAACGACGAAGTTACCCTTGCTGGCGAAATGAAGCTCAGCTTAGGCGAACAGCCGCGACTTGATTTATACGCTGAAGCCTTTGCACCTGACGCTAGTATCGCCAGTCATTATTTCCCGCGGCCAGTAATGACAGCAAGCCTAGTTGATTACTTAACCGGAGCAATTAAAGGTGGCGAGCTTACTCTGGCGCAAGTGTTGTTTTCAGGACCATTAACCGGCTTTCCGTTTGCCGATAATTCAGGGCAGTTTGAGGTGTTAGCCCAAGTTGATAACGCACATTACCAGTTTACTCCTGATTGGCCTGCAGTAACTAAGGGTCGTGCAAAATTGCACTTTGAAAATCAGCGTATGGACATTTATTCTCAACAGGGGCAATTGGTCAATTTAGCTGTTGCTGATGCTGTGCATGTGAGTATTGCGGATTTGATGAATGCGGATGTGCTAAGCGTAAAAATTAACAAGCAGGCAGATGTGCAAAAGCTATTACCGTTTTTTAAAGCAACGCCAATTGCCGATCCATTAGCGAACGTATTTGAGGTGATCCAAGGTAAGGGCAATGCCAGCGCTAATATTGAGCTACTTGTTGATTTGAATGAGCTTGATGTAAAAGCCAAAGGCACCGTTAATTTAAACAATCTGCCCGTGTATTTAGCACAGCCAGGACTTCAGCTGGAAGGTGTAACCGGTAAACTCTATTTTAATGATGATCAGATCACCTTAAAAAATGCGCAAGCCAATTGGTTAGGCATGCCACTAAAAGTAAACTTTCAGGGCAAAAGTATTGCGCAAAACTACCGTGCCGATATAGATATAAAAGCGCTGCTGGATGCCGATACTTTAATTTCACATGGCCAAGGTTTATTAAAAGATTACCTGCATGGCGAAAGTGAAGTGGCGATTAATCTTGCGCTTAACTTTTTGACAGATGGTTTTAATTATCGCGCAAATGTGAGTTCGCAGCTACAAGGGTTGAGCAGTGAACTGCCTGCGCCTTATAGTAAAAAGGTTACTGAACCTTGGCCGCTAACTGCGGTTATTCAAGGCGATGAAATCTCTAATTTGATCACTGCAAATATTAATGAAAATTTATATTTCAACGGTATTTTAGTCAATAGCAGCGGCATATTTAGTAATGCGCACCTTATTTTAGGCGAACAAGATTTAGGGTTAAACCAACAAGACCTTAGTGTAGCCATTGATTTAGAGCAAACGGATTTATTACCTTGGCTTGACTTGATCCAGCAGATCATTACAGTTAGCCAAGTAGAATCGGATACACAAGGTGTATTGCCACCACTGAAAGAGGTTGTGGGCACGATACAGCAATTAACTGTAGCCGATATTGCCTTTCATGACTTTGAAATGCGTTTAGCACCTATTGCTAGTGATTTAAGCTTGCGCCTTAACGCTAAAGAGCTTCGCTCGCAAGTGCTGATACCACTAGATAAATCAAGTCGACCAATTCATATTGCTAGTGATTATTTACGGGTTAATTTTATGCCCACCACGGATGAATTACCCCTATCAGACACAGAGCAAGATTACAGCTGGCTAAGTGACTTACCCGCCATTGAGTTTGAATGTGCTGACTGTAAAGTTGCCACTTACCAACTCGATAAAGTGAGTGCATCACTTTATGGTGACGGCCATAAACTCACCGTGTCCGAATTAGTGGTTGATAAAGGTGAGCATATATTGCGAGCAAGAGGGCAATGGCAAAAAGGCACGAGCCAGTTTAATGGCAATATGCAAAGCGACGATATTGGCGAGCTGTTTGATGAATTTGATATCACCACCACTGTAAAAGATTCTACCGCTGACATTAAATTTAACCTTGCGTGGCAAGACGCGCCTTATTTATTTGATATAGCTAGCTTGTCAGGGGAGTTAGATTGGCGTTTAGGTGAAGGGCATTTAGCAGAGATAAGCGATGGCGGAGCACGGGTGTTTTCTTTACTTAGCCTTGACTCTCTAGTGCGAAAACTAAAACTCGATTTTAGGGATGTGTTTTCAAAAGGTTTTTTCTATAACAGCCTACAAGGAACAATGCAGTTAGATAAAGGGATAGCGTACACGCAAGACACCAAAATGGATGGCGTACCGGCGGATTTAACGATTAAAGGCCACACTAACCTCAATACTATGGAAATTGATTACGACTTAGCTGTGGCGCCGCAAGTGACCTCAAGTATTCCTGTGATTGTTGCTTGGATGGTTAATCCTGTGACGGGGTTAGCTGCGCTGGCGATTGATAAGGTGATTCATTCCGCGCGGGTTATTTCAGAAATAAACTTTAAAGTGACGGGCAGTATGAACGATCCTGTTGTACAAGAAGTTGATCGTAAAAGTCGCGAAGTGACTATTCCACAAGCTGCACAAAATCAACCTCAAGCATCTACATCAGATGAGTTAACACTCAAAGATGCCGCTGTTACAGCCACGCAGTAAGGAGTAAGCCATGATAGTTGCATTACAAATGTGCTCAGGGTTGTCTGCTGATGCCAATATCGAGCAGTTTACGCAGCAGCTACAACAACTGCCAGTAACCAGACCATTACTTGTTTGTTTACCTGAAAGCTTTTTAGTATTTAGTAAAAGTGGTCAACAAACGCTTGTCATTGCTAAGCAAATTGATGTGTATCTTCAGCAATTAAGTAACTTATGTCGTCAGTACGATATTTGGCTTGCTGCAGGCACTATACCTATAGCCACTGAGCACGACAAATATTTTGCTGCCTCTTTGCTTTTTAATAATCAAGGTGACGTAGTCGCCCAATACAACAAGATGCATTTATTTGATGTAGATGTAGCTGATGGAACAGGCGCGTATCGCGAGTCACACTTTACGCAAGCGGGCAATGATATCGTTGTAGTGGATTCGCCGTTTGGTAAAATAGGCTTAACAGTATGTTATGATCTACGCTTTAGTGGCTTGTTTAGCGCCTTACAACGCGCTGGAGCTGAAATCATTTTGGTGCCTAGTGCTTTTACGGCTGTAACAGGCGCAGCTCATTGGCAGCCGTTACTCACAGCGCGGGCAATAGAGACCCAAAGTTATGTGATTGCCGCTGCCCAAGCGGGGCTGCATGAAAATGGTCGTACAACGTATGGCCACAGTATTATTATTTCTCCTTGGGGCGATGTCCTCAGCGAGCTTGCAAATGGCACAGGGTTTATTGGCTGTCAGCCAGATTTAAACCGCTTGCACGCCATTCGTCGAGATATGCCAGTGCAATCTCACCAACGATTTAGAGAGCATTTATTATGAATTCGGTTGAACAGCATTTACTACACGACAGCCAGCTAAATCGAGAAGAACTCGAAAAAACGCTCGGTTTTATTCATCAACATAACGTTGATTACGCAGATCTTTATTTTCAATCAAGTCACCACGAATCATGGGTGCTTGAAGACGGTTTAGTTAAAGAAGGCTCTTACAACGTTGAGCGCGGTGTTGGAGTACGCGCCGTTAGCGGTGAAAAAACCGGTTTTTCATACTCTGACGCAATTAACCTCGAAGCCCTAAATAAGGCGGCAACCGCAGCACGTAGCATTGCCGAAGCAGGCGAAAGCAAAGCGATTCAAGTATTTAGTGATGTAGCAGCAAAACAACAATTTGCCCCGTTACAACCTATTCAAAGTATGAGCGATACCGACAAAGTAAGTTTATTACGCGAGCTTGAGAACTATATTCGCGAACTAGCCCCTGATGCAGAGCAAGTGATCAGTTCAATGTCAGCGGTCTATGAAGAAGTATTAATAGCGGCCAGTGATGGTACATTTGCCACCGATATCCGTCCGTTAATCCGCTTAAACTGCTCGGTATTACTAGAGAAAAATGGCCGTCGCGAACGCGGTGGTGCAGGTGGTGGCGCGCGTTTAGATTATGGTTATTTTAAAGAGTTAGTTGATGGCAAACCACGTTGGATGGAATACGCTGAAGAGGCGGTACGCCAAGCTAAAGTAAACCTTGAGGCGGTTGATGCACCGGCTGGGACGATGGAAGTGGTACTTGGTGCAGGCTGGCCGGGGGTATTACTGCATGAGGCCGTAGGCCACGGTCTTGAAGGTGACTTTAACCGCAAAGGTGCCTCTGCGTTTAGTGGTAAGGTGGGCGAAAAAGTGGCATCTGAGCTATGTACAGTGGTTGATGATGGCACTATTGCCGATCGTCGTGGTTCATTAAATGTTGATGATGAAGGCACGCCAGCAGCCTATAACGTTCTAATCGAAAACGGTATTTTAAAAGGCTACATGCAAGATAAAATGAATGCCCGTTTGATGGGCGTTAACCCAACAGGTAACGCACGCCGTGAATCATACGCCCATTTACCGATGCCGCGCATGACCAACACTTATATGTTAGGCGGTGAGCACAGCCAAGCCGATATTATCAGCACCGTTAAAAAAGGTATTTTTGCGCCTAACTTTGGTGGCGGCCAAGTGGATATCACTTCAGGTAAATTTGTATTCAGTGCCTCTGAAGCTTATTTAATCGAAAATGGCAAAATTACGCAGCCAATCAAAGGTGCCACCTTAATTGGTAACGGTCCTGAGGTTATGCAGCAAATCTCTATGGTAGGTAATGATTTAGCGCTTGATAAAGGCGTAGGCGTATGTGGTAAAGATGGCCAAAGCGTCCCTGTAGGCGTTGGTCAGCCAAGCCTGAAAATAGATAACCTAACAGTGGGTGGCACAGCTTAATTTTTATACCGGCCAAACGCGATAAATAAAACCTTGAAAGTGCACACTCTCAAGGTTTTTTATTGGACTCTATTTACCTTCAGAGGTTAAATTTGCTGCTGAAAAGTCTATAAATGTGACTATTTGTTGTACTTCCAGACGTTGGCCTTTAAGTTGTAAAGGTGAAGAGCGATGGTGAAACCATAAAATATCTAGTTACATTTTTATTGTTCACTTTACCTAAATGCTAATACAAAATGGGTACTCTATTAACCCCCTGATATATTAGGAAATAAAATGCCTTATCGGTTTTTACTTTTGTTGTTGTTTATTTTGCTATCAGGGTGTACTTCTTTATCTCAACAAGAGTGTGCACAAGCTAATTGGCGGGAGCTTGGTTATAGCCATGGTCAACAAGGCTACACATATGAGCGGGGAAAGGAAATTATATCCGCTTGTCGTGAATTTGGTATAACTGCACAGTTAAATGAGTATCAAGCTAGTTATCAGCAAGGCCTTGCGGTGTATTGTGAGCCTGAGAACGGCTTCACATTGGGCATACGCGGCGAATCATATAATGGTGTTTGTAACAGCTCGCAGTTTAGAAAAGCATGGCAAGAGGGGAATGATCGTTATCAACTTGAGGAAAGAAAAACTGAAATAGAGCAGCGGCTTGATGAAATAAATTGGCGTCTTAATACCATTAGGGATGAGTTAAGTGCCGAAACAGTTGGCAGTAATAAACGTAAAGAGCTGCACAGGGAGCGAGAAATGTTAGATGATGAGCGTGATGATTTAATAAGAGAAAGATCGCTGTTGCCATTACTTAACAAGCTTCCCTCAGTGCATTTTGAATATGAACTATAATTTACTAAAGTAGCTTTACAGGGGATGTTATGAAATTTTTATCCGTTTTAACGGTGTTTTTACTCTTAGCTGGGTGTGCATCACAAGAAATAAAAGATGGCCATAGCAATGAGGTGTATGCAGAGCATGAGTGCCTAGGTGGTGAAGTCGAAACAGATTATAACTACACCATTTTTAGCACCGACAAAGATGAGGCAAATAAAAGTACAGTGCAAACCCATTGTCAGCCAGTGAAAACTGAAACTGAGTTTGAACGAGATCTTAGAACAGGTGGCTAACATTAACAGCTTGGCTCACTTACTTTTAATCAAGTGAGTCAAGCTGTACCGTATAGTGGTAAGCTTAAACTATTAGCTTAAGTCGTTTTGTTATGTGAGGTGTTACTGCTTTCTTGTTTTGCAGCTTCGCTGTACCAAAGCTGCATAAAATACTCGGTTAGCTTATGTTCTATTTCAAGCGCTTTTTCAGTTGGGCAGAATAACGTAAAGCTGGCTTTAAACTCACCTAAATCAGTGGTACTAAAGTGTATCTCTGGCTCTGGACCGGAAATTTTAGCATCTAACTTTCTTTCAATAATCGAGTTATAGCGTCCTGCTACATCTTGGAACTCTTCACAGCATTGCTTTGCCTTATCACTTAAAGTGGTATAGATAGGGTAAGGATTAAAGCTTTCCTTACGCACAATACTAAAGTGGTGTGTGGTAAAACGTTTTACAAAGTTTAGGTTTTTAATTGGGCTAGTGATCAGCTTATTATTAGGGATATAAATAGTCTTACGGGAAAACTGATAGGTATGCATATCAATTTCATGCATAGTGGTTTTGATCCAATCGGTTTCTGCTATTTCACCATAATATTCACCAACCTGCACCCAATCGCCAACCCGAAATGGGCGCGTGGTAACTAAATAGATAAAGCCAATTACACACTGAATAAACTCTCGGGTTGCAAATACAATAGCCACCGCAAATGCCGCGATCGACAGCGCAAAGTTCTGAATTTCAGTAGACCAAACGAATAACAGTAAAAGCACAGTTACTAAGTTAATAAAGTGCTTAATATTGTGCGAAATATAGCGAATATCTTTTTCTTTTTTCTGTGCTTTATGTCGTGCAAACCTATCAACCAGTGCTTTAAGGCTAAAGGCAATGGTGATCACGACTAATGAAATAAGTACCGGGTGGAGCAGTAGATCTTTGTTCATAAATTCCTAATTGATGAAGCGTTAATAAAAAATAACACCACGCCATACTAGCGAAATTTTGCTGCTTTAACCATGATAGAGCTGCAATAAAGTGGCAAAACTATTTTATGTTTTATCAACTAGCTAGCATCCAAATACCTGCGGTTATCATAAATAGGTTTTCGGTTAATGAGATAAAACCTAGTGGTACATTACTGTCGCCCCCCACACAGGCACATTTAAGATCTCGCTTATCAATATACACCGCTTTAAATACTGACACTGCGCCAATACCGCCGATAAATAACGAGAACGGCGCCACAGCTAAGGCTGGTAATTTGGCTACCATACCAATGGCAACATAGGCTTCTATAAAAGGATAAACATACGCATAAGGCACCACGCGCATGGCAAGTAAGTCATAGGTAATAAATGAGTTTGAGAAGCTGTATAAGTCTTGCAGCTTTTGAATGGCTAAAACAGCCATCGATAGTGCAACAAACAACATTAGATTTTGCATTGATAATAAAGCGTCGCCGCTGGCAAAACTAAACCCGCAGCTGAGTAATAGAGTGACTGCAAAAATGGCTAACACCGGCGTGTAACTTGTGCCCTGTTGACCCGCATCAGAAAGGTTGAAAAAATCGCGCAAGTCATAGTACCCGCCAATACGTTTATCATCAATAAAGGTTTGTGGCGTAGTTTTTACATCATGCTGCTGTTTGAAGTCATCAGTTTGCTCGCGGCTGGTAAGGTGGCGATCATCAACATCGTAACCATTACGCGCTAGTAAATCTTTTGATTTTAAGCCGAACGGGCAAATATGCTCATCGGTTACCATGCGATATAAAATTGCAGACTTAGACACAGTGCCTCCTTGTAAAAATGCCTTGTTTACTGCGTAATAATTGCTTAATTACACAGCAAGCAAGGGCAAATTGTTGCGATAACTGAATACTTACAAGGTTTGTGCCAGCTGTGATTTCAGATAATAAAAAACCTCGCAACATGAACAGCAAGGTTTTTAAATATTTGCCCGAAGCCCGAAGCCCGAAGCCCGAAGCCCGAAGCCCGAAGCCCGAAGCCCGAAGCCCGAAGCCCGAAGCCCGAAGCTTTTCTTCTCTGTGTAGCGAAGCTCTCGGGATTCCCCGGTGGTGAACATAAACCTGCGCGAGGTAATACCAATCGACTTAAATATTTAACCATTCTAGCGGGCTAAATAAAGGGCTAACTGCGTTATAAATTTTTCATGTAGAACAACTACATGTCAAAATTTATGCCTTGTTATCACTCCATTTATCTGTCGCTATAAATGGTCAGTAACTTAACACGATTGGTATAAACTCCCACCTACAGGAATTAAAAAAGCCTTGCGATATTAACCGCAAGGCTTTTAAACTCGTTGCTCGTTGCTCGTTGCTCGTTGCTCGTTGCTCGTTGCTCGTTGCTCGTTGCTCGTTGCTCGTTGCTCGTTGCTCGTTGCTCGTTGCTCGTTGCTCGTTGCTCGTTGCTCGTTGCTCGTTGCTCGTTGCTCGTTGCTCGTTGCTCGTTGCTCGTTGCTCGTTGCTCGTTGCTCGTTGCTCGTTGCTCGTTGCTCGTTGCTCGTTGCTCGTTGCTCGTTGCTCGTTGCTCGTTGCTCGTTGCTCGTTGCTCGTTGCTCGTTGCTCGTTGCTCGTTGCTCGTTGCTCGTTGCTCGTTGCTCGTTGCTCGTTGCTCGTTGCTCGTTGCTCGTTGCTCGTTGCTCGTTGCTCGTTGCTCGTTGCTCGTTGCTCGTTGCTCGTTGCTCGTTGCTCGTTGCTCGTTGCTCGTTGCTCGTTGCTCGTTGCTCGTTGCTCGTTGCTCGTTGCTCGTTGCTCGTTGCTCGTTGCTCGTTGCTCGTTGCTCGTTGCTCGTTGCTCGTTGCTCGTTGCTCGTTGCTCGTTGCTCGTTGCTCCTGATACCTTTTACAAATATTCAAATACTTTAATTACACGCTCTACACCAGATACATTACGGGCAACATCTACAGCGGTGTTCGATTCAGCATCTGATACTAAGCCCATTAAAAATACTTCACCGTTCTCTGTAACTACTTTGATGTTGTTGCTACTGATATTTTCAGTGGTGAGTAATTGTGTTTTTACTTTAGAGGTAAGCCAAGAGTCGTGGGTTCGGGTGCTCATACTTATATTAGAGCCAATACGCAGCTGGTTATGTATTTTACGTATTGCAGGTAAGCCCTCAATCGCTCGCTGAGCTTCGTTTTTCATTTCTTGGTTAGCAACTTGGCCTACGAGTAATACAATGCCGTTAACGCTAATTACGTTAATATTGGCATGATCAGCAAGACGAGGCACATCGTTTATTGCAACCCCAGCTTTGATTTCAATATTGCTATCGTCTATTTGTGAGCCAAGCGTACGACGATCGTTTGCTGCAGTAACAGCTCCCGCAGTGCCAGCGACGACTGCAGCGGCACAACCTTGTAATAATAAAACCGTACTGATAACGATAAGAGATTGTTTCAACATTAATTTTCTTCCTGTGGGAATAAGGTTAAGTCGACGAGTTCGCTTAAACAATGAAGATTAACCAAGTGAGATTCAATAATGCGACTTGGACGTTTTGATGGCACACGTATTTCTACGTCATTTGCACCCAATAAACCAACTAATTCACCACCGTCATCACCAACCAACACAATGACTTTCATATCTTTAGTGAGTGCCGCTTCAACTGCGCTAATGATATTTTTTTCATTACCATTGATTGCCAACACTAACAGTAAGTCGCCTTGTTGAGCAAAAGCGCGAACTTGACGAGCAAAAGTATCTTGGTCATCACTTTGGTTGTTTTGACCAAGATTGATATGTTCTTGAGAGAGAGCAATTGCGGGTAAACACGGGCGTTCGGTTTCATAGTAATTGATCAATACACCTGCCATATGCTGCGCAAGCATATGGCAGCTAGCGGTGCCGCAACAGATCAATTTATTACCATTGATCAGGCTTTGCGCTATGGTAAATGCAGCTGCTTCTAATGCACTAGGGAGTACTTCACCTGCGGCAATTTGCACTTGAATGCTTTCTGTAAAAATTTCTTTAATGGTATCTTGCATATTAAAATACGTTTTTTATCCAATTAAGTTGTTGTGATGCTTCGCCGGTTATAGCGACAAAGTCAATTCGTATTGCTTGGTCACTCAGTTTTTTCGCCGCTAAATAATGGTAAATTGACCGTTTTAAGCGTGCTTGCTTTTGCTTCCCTAAAGCATGGAGTGCTCCGCCTTTAACATGGCTACTGCGAAATTTCACTTCCACAAACACTAACGTGTTGCCATCGCGCATTATTACATCTAGCTCCCCGTAAGGGCAGTTATAGTTACACTCAATAGGGATTAGCCCCTGCGCAACTAAATATTTTTGAGCTTCTTGCTCGTAGTATTGGCCTTTTTCCCGGCTATTTTGCCACAGCTGTTTAAACCACGACATAATGACATCCTTGTTCGATAAGTTTGTTAACAACTACTCACTGTTAGATAAGGTGGTAGCTGATTGCATAAATAAGGGCATCGGCGCTGTTGTTTGTAACTGCACTGCTTGGATCTGCCTATCTTTGTACTGTGCCCAATCAAGATGACGATTAACTTGGCCATCACTGGTAATACTTAACTGTCCGGTTAAGCCATTAAAGCGTTTACCGGGGATCATACTCAATTGTGTAATATTACTGAGCATTGCCACAGAGTCATACGCCATGGCAAATAAACGTTGGCTAATATCGGCTTGATCAGGCCACAATGAATTATATTGTTGACGCAAACTATGATCTGCAATTTGCCCACTCAACATCCAAGGTAGTTCAGTAAAATACAAGCCTTCGAGATCGCCTTTATCTGTGCTATCTATTTGTTTACTATGGCTTTTAGAGCTGGCGTACAGAGGAATACGATCTGCAAAAGTACTCACGTTGACATCTAAATAAGGTTTGATAAGTCGCGTTTCCATCGCATCACCAAGGATATAAATAACATCAATATCACGGCGAGAGCGGGTTTCACTTTCGACTTCTTGTTTAAATAGCGATTTAACCGAAGCAACACGCTCTTTTGATTTATCTACTTCAAGCAAGCTAATTATAGTGGTAGGCATGTCTTTTTTATCATTATACAGCCCGACTTCCGGAGTCGTTTCGCTGTAGCGTTGCCATTGTACGTTGAAAAAATCAACTAAGCGCTGCCCTGTACTATTATTAGGTGCTAATAACATTGGCTTTTGGTAGCCCACCGTTAAAAAGTGCTCAAGAGCTTGCTGTACTTCGTGCTCAGGGTTTAAGGCAAAATAGTAATGCTGCGGTGATTGGCGTTCGGCATCTGCTGTATTTAAGTGCAGTACAGGGTAGTCTAATAAGGTTTTGCTTGCAGCAAACTTATCGATATTTCCTTTGAGCAACGGACCAATCACAAAGCTTGGTTGGGCTTCGTGTAATTTAACCGTCAGCTCTTCAGGACTGAGCATTTCGTCAATAAAAATGGTTTCATCAATCGCGGCGTTATCTAATGCAGCTAGTACACCCGCTTTTAAGGCATCCCCCAAACGTTGATTAGCGCCAGATTGCGGCAATAATACCACTAAGCGTTCAATAGTAAGGGGGGTAATGGCAATTAACTCAGCCGCTTTTTTTGGCAATACATCAATTGCAGGGTGACCAGGGTAACGACGTTGCCAATTATTAATCGCTTGATCAAGCTCAACCGGCGCACCTAAATATACTTGATGATAAAGAGCTAAGTTTACCCAGCCTTGCTGCACTACCGAGCCGCGATTAAAGCGCTCCAACGCATACGATGATAATTGTTGTAAATTGTGCCAAAGATCATGGTTGAGTTGTGGGATCGTTAAGTTATTTTTGCTGGCGGTTTCAGACGCGCGAAAAAAATACTCCATCGCTTGTTTTGGCAAATTTTGTGACGCATACACACTGGCAGTTAAATATTGGTGCCAAGCAAAATGTTCAGGTTGAGTTAGTTGGTTGTCTAAGCTGGCTAAGATCTCAAGTGCGGCGGTATTCTTATTTTGTTGTTTTTGCGCAAACGCGATATACAGCTTATTCTGCACTTGATCTACGCTCGGTGTGCGTTCTAATTCAGTGCATATTTGCTCTAGGAGTGGCCATTGTTGCTCTGTGATCGCGGCATCTCGTGCACTATACAAGAGTTGAATTTGGTCCACACCTTGGCGATTTAAAGCTAGTTGGTACAGTGATTGTGCATCAGTTGCTTGAATTTGTGATGAGCTATTAGCTGAACTGAGATTTTCAGTGGTTTTAGTCGGTTTTTCGGTTGTACTACAGGCCGATAACCCTGACAATATGATAACTAGACTAACAAGTTTAAGTCGCACAATGATTTCCCAATACGTTAAACGCGATTTGCTTATATTACTGACTGACGCAGGAGACCTCAATGTTAAATGAGGAGAATTCACAGAAAATCGGCACTCTTTACATTGTAGCCACCCCAATTGGCAATTATGACGATTTAAGTCAGCGTGCAATCGCGACATTATCGCAAGTTGACTTAATCGCTGCTGAAGACACACGCCATACTGGTAAGTTGCTTAGTCACTTTGGTATTAAAGCTAAAACCTTTGCTTTACATGACCATAATGAAAAACAAAAAGCGCAACAAATTATCGATCAACTTAACCAAGGTTTAAATATAGCACTGGTTTCTGATGCAGGCACACCGCTGATTAGTGATCCCGGTTATGCGGTTGTAAACTTGTGCAGAGAACAAGGTGCTCATGTTACACCTATTCCAGGGGCATGTGCAGCCATCACAGCAGTATGTTGCTCTGGCTTGCCAACAGATCGCTTTCAATTTATTGGTTTTACTCCCGCAAAAAGCAAAGCGCGGCAAGATTTTTTTATTGAAGCGGTTAATTCCAACATCACCAGCATAATGTACGAAAGCACGCACCGTATTATGGCAAGTCTTGATGACTTAGAAATTGCCTTAGGGAGTGAACAACAGGTGGTATTTGCCAAAGAATTAACTAAAACCTTTGAAACATTCTTTAGTGGCACTGTTAGTGAGTTAAAGCAATTTTTAACCGATGACCCAACCAAGCAACGGGGCGAAATAGTGCTTATGTTACCTGGTAACCCTAAGCAGGTTGATGATATTCCGCCAGAAGCACGAAAAATGTTAGCGCTACTTGAGAATGAAATGCCAATGAAAAAAGCCTGCGGTATTGTGGCTGATTACTTTGGCATGAAGAAAAACGCCTTATATAAAACAATTATTGACGAAAAAGGCTAAATCTTTACTGCACACAACTACAAGCTCAGGTATACTGCGCGCCGAGTCAGCCAAGATGATCGCTGCCTGCAACGAAAATGCGCAGGGGGAGGAAAGTCCGGGCTCCACAGGGCAGGGTGCCAGCTAACGGCTGGGGGGCGTGAGCCTACGACAAGTGCAGCAGAGAGGAGACCGCCAACTTCGGTTGGTAAGGGTGAAAGGGTGCGGTAAGAGCGCACCGGGCCACTAGTAATAGTTGGTTGCAAGGTAAACTCCACCCGGAGCAAGACCAAATAGGGTTCCTTAAGGTGTGGCCCACATCGGAACCGGGTAGGTTGCTTGAGCCATAGAGCGATTTATGGCCTAGACGAATGATTATCACTTTCTTCGGAAAGGACAGAACCCGGCTTATACGGCTGACTCACTCATTCAACAAAAAAGCCCGCAGTTAACGCTGCGGGCTTTTTTGTGCTTGTGTTTAGGTTATGGGTCTCGAGTTTCGAGCAGCGCGCTACGGGAGTAGGATGTTGAGAGGTGGACTCAGATCTCAGATATAGAAATTAGAAGTTAGAAACTTAAAATTTAAATTTATTATTTCAATAAATAGACTTGGAATAGCTTACATAAGATAACGACGAGGTAAAAATAGCAATACGCTTAAGCTAGATATTCAAAAACCATTATCTCAGTATTGCATCGCTTATAGCAGCCGTAATAACCAACTAAATTGACTTAATTTAGCGACATTACTGGAAGGTCGGCGGCTATTTAGCGCTTGATAACCTGCACCGGCAGTAAATGCGCTGGCAATACCCACTTTGGTTACAGCAAAGCGTTTCAGTCGATAGTTGAAAGCTTGATGGTGCTGTTGCTTTAAAGCTTGAATGGTGTTCATCTTTTCAGTTAAATGAGCCACTTTCCGGTTTGGTTTGAGAATAAAGTAATCAATGAGCATCTATTACTCCTTGGTAATATTGAGCAACTGCTTAATGCTATGGCTGGTTTTATCGAAGCCAATTTTACTACTGATATAACCAATGTTTTTCCACAGCCAAAATAAACACAGTAACTGCAAGCTGATCAGGCAAAGGGCACTGAGCCAGATTGATTGGCTAAAGGCGAAAATAGCCAAGCCAAGAGTGACGAGTAGACCTGCCCATAAGAGTACTAAGCCACCTGCAAAGCTCACGAGTAAAATGATAGTCAACGCTAATGAGCGGGTTGATAGTCGCCACTCTGCACTGGCTAACTCTTTACAAATACCAGCTTGTTGGCGGTAATCCTGATAAAGCTGTTCACCATACTGGGTTAATTTAGCTAGGTGATCTTGCCACTGATCTGCACTTTGCTGTGCAGGATCAGCGGCTTGATTTTGCTTATCTTTAAGATCAGTATCTTGTTGCATAACAGCTTACTTGCCACGACGAAGTAATGCAGTTACTAACATACCAGCTGCAAATGCAATACCAGCTGTTGCAAGAGGATTTTCTGATGCTAGCTGACGTGTTTTACCACTGTATTCAGTTAACTTTTCACGAGCAACTTTTTGCTTTTCTGACAGTGTTTCAGCTGAACTAGCTGCGCCATGACGGATACTTTGCTCTGCTGTAGCCGCCTTTGAAGAGAGTGCGTCAACTGCAAGATGAGCCGCTGAAGTGGCTTTATCTGTAAGTGGCGCCTCTGTATGAGGTGCTAGGGTATCTGTATTTTTGTTAGCTGCTGAAGCTGAGTTAGTACTTGATGTTGAAGTAGCCATAATAATCATTCCTTAAATATTAAAATTAAATAGTGCAATACTAACTGCATCCTTTGTACCAGTTCTGCCAAATAATAATTTAACCATTAAATCAGTTGCTTATGTTTTTTAATGGAAATTGAAATACTTAAAAAAGCAGCATTTTAGGTAACTATTGCAAAGCCATCGCGTAAATTTTACAAGGCGTAGTTAATAGGCATTTGGTGTTGTTTATTTTGTAACTATTCATTGATTATTCATTAATCATTTAGCTTGGTTTATTTGTTTTTATCTCAGAATAAAATATTTTTTTCAAAGATATCCACTTTTTCCCACGTAATTCAGTAGCTTTGCGCTAGCCCTTATTTTTTCTGGCTTTAACACGCGATTATAGGATCTTGCTGACTTGACAAAACCGCTTGTCAAGCCCTAAACTGGAGCACTGTGGTAAAAAGTGGTTTTTAGTGGATCAAATTGGATCAAACTAATCAAAATGGATTGATTATCAACTTTTAGAATAGGCTTTTTATGTTCCGTGGTGCGAGTTCGCTCAGTTTGGATGACAAAGGACGGTTTGCGGTACCTACTAAGTACCGCGATGCGTTGTTGTCTGAAGATCAGGGAACTGTGATTTGTACAGTCGCACTGAACGAGCCTTGTTTGTGGTTATATCCACTGGCGCAATGGCAAGATATAGAAGATCGCCTCGCTAGAATTTCTAATATGAATCCACGTGCTCGACGCATGCAAAGGATGTTGTTAGGTAACGCAACTGAATACCAATTAGATAAAAATGGCCGAATTTTGCTGGCACCGTCGTTACGGGCTCATGCAGATTTAGGCAAAAAAATCATGTTGGTTGGTTTGATGAATAAATTTGAGATCTGGGATGAAGAGCGTTGGCATGAACAAATGCGCCAAGACACCGAAATAGAACGCCTCGGTGAGTTTGAATCAACACCAGACTTAGATAATTTTTCACTCTGATCACACAATAAAAAAGGCAAATAATAGCTAATGACAGCGCAATTTGAACACATTTCCGTACTAATGGACGAAACCATCGATGCGTTAGCAATTAAGCCAGACGGCATCTATATGGATGGTACATTTGGCCGTGGCGGACATTCTGGGCAAATCTTGGCGCGCCTTGGTGAACATGGTCGATTACAAGCGATTGATCAAGATCCACAAGCAATTAAGTCAGCTGAAAAGTTTGCCGATGATAACCGCTTTGCTATTGCTCACACGCGTTTTTCTAATTTATACGAAGTGGCGGCGCAAAACGATCTGTTAGGTAAAGTGGATGGTATTTTATTAGATATCGGTGTGTCATCTCCGCAATTAGATGATGCTGAACGTGGTTTTAGCTTTATGAAGGATGGCCCGCTTGATATGCGTATGGACCCAACCAGTGGCCGAAGCGCGGCGCAGTGGTTAGCCGAAGCCGAACTTGAAGACATTGTGCATGTGATCAAAACCTATGGCGAAGAAAAGTTTGGTCGCCGTATTGCGCACAAGGTTTTAGAAGTTCGTGAACACACTCCTATTACGACGACCAAGCAGCTAGCTGATTTGGTTGATGAAGCGGTCCCCGTAAAAGATAAGTTTAAGCATCCGGCTACGCGTACTTTCCAGGCGATCCGTATTTATATCAATAGTGAGCTTGAAGAGATTCAAACAGCGCTGCAGGCGGCAATTAGGGTATTAAAGCCGGGTGGCCGTTTAGTGGTGATTTCGTTTCATTCGCTTGAGGATCGCATTGTAAAACAGTTTATTAAAAAACAGAGTAAGGGAGCAGCATTACCCAGAGGTCTGCCTTTAACTGATGCACAAATAAATCAAAACCTGACGTTAAAGGCAGTGGGTAAAGCTATTAAGCCAAGCCAAGCTGAAATTGAGCGTAATCCACGTTCACGTAGCTCAGTACTTAGGGTGGCACAGAGATTGGGATGAAGCCAAAAGCGAATCATCGACAACCCAATTTATTTGTAGAAGTACTCAAAGGCCTAGCTGCAAATAAGCTGACGTTGGCCTTATTGGTTGTGATATTTGCATCCAGTTTGAGTGTGGTGCAGGTCACCCACTTTGCTCGCCAAGAGCTGATTGAACAAGATCAGCTGCTGCAAGAGCGAGATGAGCTGGATTTAGAATGGCGTTATTTATTAGTTGAAGAAGAATTTTATTCGCAGCATGCGCGCATTGAAGAAATTGCCACCATGCAACTTGAGATGAAACGGCCGACCAGCCAAGATGAACAGGTGATAGTACTGCCATGAGAAGCAGAGGGAAAAAACCAGTCAATAGTTTGATCACATGGCGTTTTATGCTGGTGTGCTCTGTTGTGCTGCTTGTTTTTGTCACTTTGGTTTCACGTGCGGCCTATTTACAAGTTATTGAGCCTGATAAAGCGCGTTCAGAAAGTAACAAACGTACCGTGCGAGTTGAAAAATTACACGTACAACGTGGGATGATTTTTGACCGTCATGGTAAAGAGCTCGCAGTGAGTGTGCCAGTTGTAAGCGTGTATGCAGATCCAAAAGCATTGCATAAGTCATTGCGTACTAAAGTGCTTAGGCAAGCACGAAAAAATGGCGAAGACGAAAAAGCATTGGCCGAAAATACAGCATTACTTGAGCAACGTATTAGCGAATATTACAAAAATGACTTACGTTGGCGCGAACTTGCCGATGTACTGCGTATTGAACCGAACAAAATTAATAGTCGTTTACGCGACGATGCTAGCCGCCGTTTTGTGTATTTAAAACGCCAAGTAACTCCAGCCGTTGCCAATTATATTGGTGATTTACGCCTACCAGGTATTCATTTATTAGATGAATCAAAACGTTATTATCCAGCAGGTGAAGTAACTGCACATGTGCTAGGTTTTACCAATATTGATGGTAAAGGGATTGAAGGCATAGAAAAACTGTATGAAAGTGCGCTAACCGGTGTGGAAGGACGTCGTACTATTCGTAAAGATGCACAAGGGCGTGAAGTGGAAGTACTTGATGAACGTGAACGCATTGAGCCTGAAAATATCCAACTCAGTATCGACCAACGTATTCAAGCAATTGCTTATAAAGCAGTTAAATCAGCAGTACTGACTTACAAGGCAACCTCTGGCTCGGCAATGGTTGTGGATGTAAAAACCGGTGAAGTGTTAGCGATGGTTAACAGCCCCTCTTTTAACCCCAATAATTTAAATGATGCAGCTCCTCATAAGCGTCGTAACCGCGCAATCACTGATTTGTTTGAACCTGGTTCAACCGTTAAGCCTCTAGCCATTTTAGCTGGCTTAGACTACGGCACAATTCAACCGGATGATAAAATTGATACTTATCCAGGCTGGATGCGTTTAGGCGGTAGTTTAGTGTCAGATTCGCGTAACCACGGCGAAATGACACTGCGTGAGATTTTAAAATACTCCAGTAATATGGGCGTGACGAAAATTAGTCAAACAGTGCCTAAGGATTACTTTGTTGGGTTATTCCAAAAAGTGGGTTTTGGAACAGATTCAGGCACCGGTATGGTCGGGGAAAGCAGTGGTTTGTTTTACCCTAATCGTCGTTGGTCTGATCACGAAATTGCCGCTTTGTCATTTGGTTATAACCTTGCCGTAAGTACCGCTCAAATGGCACGTTTTTATGCCATGTTAGGTGCTGGTGGTGTAAATCGTCCACTTACAATCTTAAAGCAAGACAGTATTCCTGAAGGTGAACGAATATTTCAACAACAAGATGTTGAAGCCGTTGTACATATGATGGAAAGCGTATTTGAAGACGATGGTACAGCGAGACGTATAAAGGTCGATGGTTATCGCGCAGCAGGAAAAACAGGCACCTCTAAAAAAGCCGCCGTAGGTGGTTATGGGGATGAGTATGTTGGTTATTTTGCAGGTTTAGCACCTGCCAGTAACCCACGTTTAGCTGTAGTAGTATTAATTAATGAGCCCGGTGGAGATGTTTATTACGGCGGCGCAACGGCAGGACCGGCGTTTGCTGAAATAATTTCTAATTCATTAAGAATTTTAAACGTAGCGCCTGATAAAGGCTCGGTTGCCTACGTGAAGGGCATAGATGATGATGCGTGATTTAAAAATAATTTTACAAAAAATAGAAGTATCAGCTGCAAGCTTGTTAGTTAAAGATTTGCGTTTGGATAGTCGCGATGTCACCCCCGGTGACGTATTTGTGGCTATTAAAGGCCACCAGTTAGATGGTGGGCACTTTATACAACACGCCATTGATAATGGCGCGGTGGCGATTATTGCTGACCGTTTATGTGAGTTTGAATCTGATTTTGATCCGCTGTATTTAATTACTGACTTGGATAAAAAGCTACCGGCTTTGGCGAGTCATTTTTATCAGCAACCGAGTAAGCACTTAGATGTGATAGGTGTTACTGGTACGAACGGTAAATCAACCACCACCGCTATGATAGCCCATTTAGCAAGGTTTTGTGGTACCCCGTCAGCCATTGTTGGTACATTGGGTTATGGGCAGCCAGATAACTTAACCGAATTAATTAACACCACACCGTCATGTGTTGACTTGCAAAGAATATTAGCGCAATTAGCTGAGCAAAATAATAAGTTGGTGGCGATGGAGGTTTCATCCCATGGACTGGTACAGCATCGTGTTGCCAATACCCACTTTAAAGCTGCGGTGTTTACCAATCTATCTCGCGATCATTTAGATTACCACGGTGATATGGCAAGTTATGCTGACGCTAAGCTAATGCTAATGCGAGACTTTGATGCGCAGCTGGTGGTACTTAATCAAGATGATCATCAAGTTCAGCAATGGTTAGAGCAGTATGATTTTAATAGCTTAATTTGTTATGGTCACAAAGCGCTAGTACCTAAAAATGCACGGTTTGTTTACTTTACCGATGTTAATTACCATAAAACTGGTATTTCGGCACAATTAACGACAAGTTGGGGTGATATTGCCATTGCTTGTCCGCTGTTTGGTGAATTTAATTTATATAATTTAGCCGCCGCAATAGCCACGTTATTGGGTATGGGTTATCCGCTTGAAAAATTAGCCGCAGGGTGTGAAAGTTTACAGCCTGTTGCGGGCCGAATGCAGGCCTTTAGCGCACCAAACCAACCAACTTGTATTGTTGATTATGCTCATACGCCGGATGCCTTAGCATTGGCACTGCAAGCACTCCAACAACATGTGCCTGGTGGCGTAAGTTGTGTATTTGGCTGTGGTGGCGATCGTGATAAAGGCAAGCGCCCGATGATGGCAAAAGCGGCAGAGCAATATGCTGATCAGCTTATTGTCACCAGTGATAATCCCCGCAGTGAAGATCCGTGGCAGATCATTAACGATATTGCCGCAGGTTTTAGTCAACCAGATAAAGTTCATTTAGAGGCGGATCGTGCTGCAGCTATTGCCTTTGCTATTGATAATGCAAATGCTCAAGACGTTGTTTTGATTGCAGGCAAAGGCCATGAAGATTACCAAATCATTGGTGCGCAACGGATCGATTTTTGCGATCGAAAGTTTGTTCAGCAGCACTTACAACAAGCACAAAAGCTAGATTTACAAGAACAACAACTCAGAGGATCGCAGTTATGATCCCTATGGATTTTGATTGGCTGGCAAATGTGCTAGCAAGCGATTATCAAGGTGATAATCAACCCGTAATTAATATTAATACGGACACTCGCACAGTTTGCGCGGGAGAGGTGTTTTTAGCGTTACAAGGCTCTAATTTCGACGGCCATAAATTTGTACAACAAGCGAAAGACAAAGGCGCAATAGCTGCCATCGTTAGTCATAAAGTTGCCGTTGATATTCCCCAATTTTTAGTGGCAGATACACGTATTGCACTAGGCGACATTGGTGCAGCGGTAATGGCAAGTGTTGCTCCGCAAACTATCGCGATCACTGGAAGTGTCGGTAAAACCACGGTAAAAGAAATGTGTGCCGCTATTTTAGCCGCACATGGTGAGGTGTTAGCAACGAATGGCAACTTTAATAACGACATTGGTGTGCCATTGACCTTGCTTCGCCTTGAACCTCAGCATAAGTATGCCGTTATTGAACTTGGTGCGAATCATATTGGTGAGATTGCATACACTGTTGCCATGACCAAACCTGATGTAGCTGTAGTATGTAATGTTGCAGCAGCGCATATTGAAGGCTTTGGCTCGCTTGAAGGCGTAGCCACTGCTAAAAGTGAAATTTACGACGGCTTAAAAGAGCATGGTACTGCAATTGTTAACTGTGACAGTGAATTTAGCGATGGTTGGTTGAATAAGCTTGCAGGGCGTAAAATTAAATGTTTATCAAGCACTGAACAGCTGGACATTTGGGCTGAAGATATCAGCTTAGATGCACAAGCACACGCGTCTTTTTTCTTCTGCACTGCGCAGCAACGTGTGCCAGTAACGCTTGCACTGCCTGGTCGTCATAATGTGACTAATGCATTAATTGCTGCGGCACTAACCAGTGAGTTTGGTGTGTCACTTGAGGCGATCGCTAAAGCGCTCGCAAATATGGCTGAAGTTAAAGGCCGAGTAAACATAATTCCTGTTACTGACACCCTAACCGTGATTGACGACACCTATAACGCTAATGTGCAATCAGTTAAGGCTGCAATCGACCTATTACGTGACCTAGCAGGTAAGCGTGTTTTGGTCTTAGGTGATATGGGCGAACTTGGCAAGGAAGCTGCGCTTTATCACCAACAAGTTGGTTTATATGCCAAACAACAAGGTATCGATGAGCTGTATAGTTTAGGTGTATTGAGCCAATATGCCAGTGATGAATTTGCTCAACCACAGCGGCATTTTTCGAGCCGTGAACAGCTATTGCAACAGTTGCGGGCAGAGTTGGCTGATTCAACACAAAACACCACTATCGTCGTGAAGGGATCACGTAGCTCTCGCATGGAATTATTAGTACAAGATTTAGTTAACAGCCAGCAAGTTGGCCGCAATGGAGTATCTCAATGTTAGTTTGGCTGGCAGAATACCTAACTCAATATTACAGTGCCTTTAATGTGTTTTCGTACCTTACGGTGCGCGCAGTATTTGGCATTTTAACGGCATTATTAATTTCTTTATATTTTGGTCCTAAATTGATCCGCGCGTTGCAAAGAATGCAAATAGGCCAAGTAGTTCGTAATGATGGGCCCGAATCTCATTTATCGAAAAAAGGCACTCCAACCATGGGGGGCTTATTAATCTTAGCGTCTATTTTTACAAGCTCACTACTATGGGCTGATCTGAGCAATAAATACGTGTGGGCAACACTGTTTGTGATCGGCTCGTTGGGTATTGTTGGCTTTGTTGATGATTACCGTAAAGTGATCCGCAAAGATCCTAAAGGACTTATCGCTAAGTGGAAATATTTTTGGCAATCAGTGATCGCACTCGTGGTGGCGTGTGCATTGTTTTTTAGTGCGAACCATGCAAATGAAACCTCACTCGTTGTGCCATTTTTTAAAGATGTGTTACCGCAATTAGGCTTATTTTACATAGTAATGACTTACTTTGTGGTGGTGGGTACTTCAAATGCTGTAAACCTCACTGATGGCCTTGATGGCTTAGCTATTGTACCAACTATTTTAGTGGCGGCAGCACTGGCGATTATTGCGTATTTAACCGGTAACGTAAATTTTTCGGCTTACTTACATATTCCACATTTACCGCTGGCTAGTGAGTTAGTTGTGGTATGTACTGCCATTGTCGGTGCAGGCCTAGGCTTTTTATGGTTCAACACCTATCCGGCACAAGTATTTATGGGGGATGTAGGTTCATTAGCACTTGGTGGTGCACTAGGAATTATTGCGGTATTGGTACGCCAAGAATTGATACTCATTATTATGGGGGGCGTGTTTGTGATGGAAGCGTTATCGGTGATTTTACAAGTCGGCTCGTATAAATTACGCGGCCAGCGCATTTTTCGAATGGCGCCTATTCACCATCACTACGAATTAAAGGGTTGGCCAGAACCACGTGTTATTGTTCGGTTTTGGATTATATCAATCGTGCTAGTACTGGCTGGCCTCGTGACATTAAAGATCAGGTAAATGACGTATTTAAACGAGATAAAAAACAAACAAGTAACAGTGCTCGGACTCGGTGTAACCGGTCTGGGCATTGTGCGTTTTTTATTGTCGCAAGGTTTAACACCGAATGTAGTTGATAGTCGCCAATCGCCACCGGGAAGTGACTGGCTGCAACAGCATGCGCCAAATTTAAATACTCATTTTGGTGATCTAGCAAAGGCAAAGCTTGATAGTGCAGATATGATCATCATCAGCCCAGGCCTAAGTTTGACCCTTCCTGCTGTTGCACAAGCGATACAAGCGGGTGTGGAAATATTGGGTGATATTGAATTGTTTGCGCGCTTAACAGATAAGCCTGTAGTTGCTGTCACTGGTTCTAATGGTAAATCAACGGTGGTGACACTTGCGTACGAAGTGCTAAAAAGCGCCGGTTATAAAGTTGGCCTTGGTGGCAATATTGGCACCGCAGCGTTGGACTTATTAAGCGATGATTTTGATGTGTATGTACTCGAGTTGTCGAGTTTTCAACTCGATACCACATACAGTTTAAAGCCGATTAGCGCAACGGTATTGAATGTTTCAGAAGATCACCTAGACCGCTATGCCAGTTATCAAGCATACATAGAGTCAAAACAAACAATTTATAGTAATGCGGCTCTTGCTGTGATCAACAGCAGCGATAGCGCAACCCATACGCAGGTTATGCCGCAATTGAGCTTTGGGATAGACACTGGCGATTATTGCCTGATGACTTATCAAGGTGTTCAGTACTTTAGTTATCAAAATGCGCCTTTGTTGCCTGTGAGCAGTTTAGCGGTGGTGGGTCGTCATAATCAGCTCAATGCATTAGCGGTTATGGCTTTACTCAGCCCATTTGATATTACACCACAGCAATATGCACAGGCATTTGGTGAATTTACAGGGTTAGCTCATCGTTGCCAGTTTGTTGCAGAACAAGCGGGCGTTAAATATTTTAATGACTCTAAAGCCACTAACGTTGGCGCGACTATTGCGGCAATAGAAAGCTTGGCAGATCAAGCTAAGCAACTGGTGGTTATTGCCGGTGGTGATGCTAAAGGTGCAGATCTTGATAGTTTAAAACCGTATTTACAGCAACAAGTTAAAGCGTTAATTTGTTTCGGTAAAGATGCTAAAGCCTTAGTTGCATTAACTGATAAAGGTCACCTAACAACAAATATGGAACAAGCTGTTGCGCTTGCTAAGCAGCTAGCGACAGTGGGTGATATTGTTTTGCTTGCTCCTGCTTGTGCCAGCATCGATATGTATAACAATTACATGCAACGTGGCGATCACTTTAGCCAATGTGTTTTAGCGGAGGCGCTATGATCGCGTTTGCTGATATTCGTGACTCTTTGACTCCAAAGCCATCGGCGCAGCTGTTCGATGTACCTCTGCTGTACTGTGTGATTATGCTCATAGGTTTGGGATTTGTGATGGTGACGAGTGCCTCAATGCCCACCGCAGATCGTCTGTTTGATAATCCGTATCATATTATTATCCGCCACAGCATGTTTTTAGCGATTGGTTTTGTATTGTTTTGGATCACCTGCTGTGTGCCGATGGACTGGTGGAAGCGCTCCAACCCTTATTTGTTACTGCTTGGCATGGTGTTGTTGATCATTGTGTTGATTGTTGGCCGTGAAGTGAATGGTGCAAAGCGCTGGATCCCAATAGGTCCGATAGGCTTTCAAGTTGCTGAAGCCGCAAAGTTATATTTTTTCAGTTATATCGCTGGTTATTTGGTACGTAAACGCGAAGAAGTACAAGAGAACATAAAAGGTTTTGCTAAGCCTATTGCTGTATTTGCAGTGTACGCGGCATTAATTTTACTACAACCCGATTTAGGGACTGTGGTGGTGATGTTTGTAACTACAGTCGGGTTATTGTTCTTAGCTGGCGCGAAATTGTGGCAGTTTTTTGTATTGATCTTAACCGGCATTGGCTTAGTGGTTTTACTGATCATTATTGAACCGTATCGCATGGCGCGAGTGGTAGGCTTTTTAGAACCATGGGATGATCCATTTGGAAAAGGCTACCAGTTAGTACAGTCATTAATGGCCTATAGCCAAGGTGGCTGGTTTGGTCAAGGCTTAGGTAATAGTGTACAAAAATTACAGTATTTACCAGAAGCTCATAATGATTTTATTTTTGCCGTGATCGGTGAAGAGCTAGGTTTTATCGGTATTGTCAGTATTTTGATGGTATTTGGAACCTTTGTATTTAGAGCCTTATTAATCGGTCAACAAGCATTAAAGTGCGGCAAAGAATATGAAGGCTATTTTGCATTCGCAATAGGTATTTGGTTTGCGTTTCAAACCATGGTGAATGTGGGCGCAAGTGCCGGTATTTTACCAACCAAAGGCCTAACTTTACCGTTTGTGTCTTATGGTGGCTCTAGCTTACTTATCATGACCATAGCGGCAGCTATTTTATTACGAGTGGACTTTGAAACCAAAATGGCCACAAAACAAGCAACATCTCGCGGAGGTAAGCGATGAGTAAAAAATTAGTCGTTGTTGCTGGTGGCACGGGGGGGCATATCTTTCCTGGTATTGCGGTGGCGGATCACTTAAAACAACAAGGTTGGCAGGTTAGTTGGATTGGCACGGCCGACCGAATGGAAGCCCAAGTGGTACCCAAACACGGTATTGATATTGATTTTATTAATGTCAAAGGCGTGCGAGGAAATGGCCTTGCACGTTTAATAAAAGCCCCATTTATGGTTATTAATGCCATATTGCAAGCGCGTAAAGTATTGAAAAAGCAACGCCCTGATGTTGTGCTTGCGATGGGCGGCTATGTGACAGGGCCAACCGGCATGGCTGCAAAAAGCTTAGGTATTCCATTGGTGATCCATGAACAAAATGCAGTGGCTGGTATGAGTAATAAATACCTCGCTAAGTTTGCTAATAAAGTTTTAGCTGCATTTCCGCAAGCTTTTGCTGCAGGTCACAGTGAAGTTGTTGGTAATCCAGTGCGAGCCAGTGTGGCAAGTGTAACAACGCGCACCGCATCAACGCCGGTTAATATTCTAGTTGTTGGTGGTTCATTAGGGGCACAAGTACTAAATCAAACATTACCAGTGGCATTTAAGCAACTGAATGATGACTTTCAACTAAATGTTTGGCATCAAACAGGCAAAGGGCAGCTTGGCTCGGTAACACAGGCATATCAGCAACAAGGTTTTAGTGTTGAGCAAGCAAAAGTGGCAGAGTTTATTGATGATATGGATACCGCATACAGTTGGGCTGATATAGTGGTTTGCCGCGCTGGCGCTTTAACTGTCAGTGAAATTGCCGCTGCTGGCAAAATGGCGGTATTTGTGCCGTTTCCGCATGCAGTGGACGATCATCAAACCGCCAATGCAAAATTTTTAGTCGATGGCAAAGCAGCATTATTAATGCCGCAGGGGCAGTTTAACGAACAAAACATTGTTGAACTATTGCGCCCATATTTAGCCGAACCAGAATTAATTAGTGAACTTGCTGGTAATGCAAAACAGTTGGCGACACTCGATGCTACCGCAAATGTTGCATGGCATTGTATGGATGCGGCCGGTGTTGCTCTGCCTGCACAGCACGTTACAGAAAAAAGAGATTATTAAGTGAAAGAAACGTCAACAGAAAAAAGTACTCGCCCGGCAATGCGCCGTATTAACACCATTCACTTTATTGGCATTGGTGGTGCGGGTATGGGTGGTATTGCCGAAGTACTCGCTTTTGAAGGATACCGTATTACTGGGTCTGATATTGCGCACAGTGCAATGACCGAACGTTTGATCCAAGCCGGTGCTGAAGTGTTTATTGGTCATCATCAAAGTAATGTAAAAGATGCCAGCGTTGTAGTGGTATCAAGTGCGATTGATGAATCTAACCCTGAGATTATTGCAGCAAAAGCTGCACGTATCCCTGTGGTTCGCCGCGCTGAAATGCTGGCCGAGTTAATGCGTTTTCGCCATGGTATTGCCATTGCTGGCACTCACGGTAAAACCACAACAACCAGTTTAATTGCCAGTATTTATGCTCAAGCAGGGCTTGATCCAACCTTTATTATAGGTGGTTTACTTAATAGTGCTGGTAGTAATGCTAAGGTGGGTAAAAGTGATTTTTTAATTGCTGAAGCGGATGAGAGTGATGCGTCATTTTTACATTTACAACCTATGGTATCGGTGATCACTAATATTGAAGAAGATCACATGGATACTTACGGCGGTAGTTTAGAAAAAATGAAAGACACGTATGTAGACTTCATTCATAACCTACCGTTTTATGGCCTTGCTGTGGTGTGTATTGACTCTGAAGTGGCGGCTGAGCTTATTCCACGTTTTGCACGTCCGGTGATCACTTACGGAGAGTCAAGTGACGCCGATTATCGCATGACTGACTTTAGCCAAACCGCAAATACGAGCCAGTTTAAAGTGCGTAGCAAGCAAGGTGATGAGTTAACTGTGCATTTAAATATGCCAGGTAAGCACAATGCATTGAACGCCACTGCAGCGATTGCTGTGGCCAAAGATCAAAAAATTGCTGACCATGCAATTTTAGAAGCATTGCAGAAGTTTGAAGGCATTGGTCGTCGTTTTCAGCATTATGGCGACTTTGAAAACGAGCGCGGCAAAGTGATGCTAGTGGATGATTATGGTCACCACCCTTCAGAAGTTGCGGTAACAATCGCGGCAATTCGCCAAGGCTGGCCTGATAAACGTTTAGTGATGATTTATCAACCGCATCGTTTTACGCGTACTCGTGATTTGTATGAAGACTTTGTAAAAGTACTTGCTGATGTTGACCAGTTATTATTGTTAGATGTTTACAGTGCTGGTGAAGAGCCAATTGTGGGGGCTGATAGTAAGAGCTTATGCCGCACTTTGCGTCAACGTGGTAAAGAGCCTCTGCATGTTGCCAGCAGCTCAGAGCTTGCAGGTGTTTTAGCAGATACATTACAAGATAATGATTTAGTTATAACCCAAGGCGCTGGTAATATAGGTCAATTAGTAAAAGTACTCGCAGCGACATCGCTATCGATTGAGAAACTTAAGCAGGTAAAGGTATGACGCAATTAAACACACAATTTGGCAAAGTGGCCGTGTTGCTTGGTGGTAACTCCGCTGAGCGCGAAGTCTCACTAAAATCAGGTCAAGCTGTCTTGAACGCATTACAAAATGCAGGTGTTGATGCCATTGCGTTTGATCCAAAAGAACAACCTTTATGGCAATTAAAAGAATTAGCTATCGAACGTGTGTTTATTGCTTTGCATGGCCGCGGGGGGGAAGACGGTACCATTCAAGGCGCACTTGAATTTATGGGCATCCCTTATACCGGCAGTAACGTATTAGGTTCAGCGTTAGCGATGGATAAAGTTCGTTGTAAGCATTTATTTAAATCAGCAGGGTTAAGTACCGCACCATATGCTGTTGTGGATAACAAACGTGGTTTTGATGCTAACGCTATTATGGCTGAGCTTAAAAAAGTAATGGTTAAACCGTCACATGAAGGCTCTAGCATCGGCATGGCGCAGGCAAATAATGCGCAGGAGCTTGATGCAGCACTGGCTGCTGCATTTAAATTTGATAGCCAAGTATTAGTTGAGCAATGGATAACTGGCCGTGAATTTACCGTGGCTATTTTAGGTGATGATGTACAACCTGTAATTGAAATGACCACCCCGAATGGCTTTTATGATTACCAAGCTAAATATCAATCAAATACTACGCAATACCATTGCCCTGCTGATTTATCAGCAAGTGACACGCAAAAGCTGCAAACAATGGCGTTACAGGCGTTTGATTTAGTAGGCGCCAGTGGTTGGGGACGTGTTGATGCAATGCAAGATGCTGAGGGCAACTTTTACTTACTTGAAGTGAATACTGTACCAGGCATGACTGAAAAATCGTTAGTGCCGATGGCAGCGAAAGCAAATGGCGCAAGCTTTGAGCAATTAGTTGTTCGCATTTTAGGGCAAACGCTTTAATATGCCTCCCTTTTTGGAAAAAGCGCAGCAATTAAAACAGCAACTAAATTGGTCGCTGATTTTTGGAGTGAGCTTTTTTCTGGTCGTGGTGTTTAGCTTAGTGCAAATTACCAGCGGCGTAAGGGAGTGGTTGGTAGAGAACAAAGACGCCCAAATTAAGCATTTATCGGTATTAGGTAAACCTCAATATACTGATGAAAAAGCGATTATTGGGGCAATTAAAAAAGCCGACTTATCGAGTTTTTTTGATTTAGACGTTAAACATGTGCAGCATTTGGTACAAGCGCTGCCTTGGGTTGCCACGGCATCGGTACGTAAGCAATGGCCAGACACATTACAAGTGTACGTAGTGGAGCACCACGCGGTGGCAATTTGGAACAGTGATTTATTGCTGAACCAAAGCGGTGAAGTATTTGAAGCGAGTAGCGACAAACTCGTTGAACAACTGCCGCAGCTTTATGGCCCGGAAGGGAGTGAGTTAGAAGCATGGGTTGCCTTCAAGCAATTTGATGACATGCTCAAAGTAAACGATTTAAAGTTAACCAGTCTTGCATTGTCTGAGCGGTTTTCATGGCAACTGTGGCTTGATAACGGCATTCGCCTTAAGCTAGGGCGTAAAGAAAAAGCTAAACGGGTACAACGGTTTATCGATGTGTACCCGCGGATGGAAAAACGTGCAGATGCACAAGTAGATGTAGTGGATTTACGGTATGATACCGGCCTTGCAGTGAGCTGGAAGCTCCTGGAAGAAGCGCAATTACAAAATAAGAGTAAGGCATGACTAAGTCAGCAGAAAGAAACCTCGTGATTGGATTAGACGTTGGCACCTCAAAAGTGGTGGCCACGGTTGGTGAAATCACCGCAGATAACAAGCTCAGTATTGTTGGGGTTGGCAGTCAAGTATCCCATGGTATGGATAAAGGCGGCGTAAACGACCTTAATTTAGTGTCTGAGTCTATTCGTCGTGCAATCGATGAAGCAGAGCTTATGGCAGATTGCCGTATCAGCTCTGTGTATCTGGGGATTTCCGGTAAACATATTCAATGTCAAAACGAAAGTGGTGTGGTGGCAATTAATAACACCGAAGTTACCGATGAAGACATTGAAAATGTGATTCATATTGCTCGTTCAGTGCCGGTATCTGCTGAGCGTAAAATGCTGCATGCGTTGCCGCAAGAGTACAGTATTGATATGCAAGAAGGGATTAAAAACCCACGTGGTATGAGTGGTGTACGAATGGAAGCCCGTGCTCATATCATCACTTGCTCAAATGATATGGCGAAAAACATTGAAAAATGTGTAGAGCGCTGTGGTCTTGAAGTTGACCAACTGATTTTTACAGCCCTTGCGTCGTGTTACTCGGTATTAACTGATGATGAAAAAGAGCTTGGTGTAGCGGTGCTTGATATTGGCGGTGGTACAATGGATATCACCATTTATATCAATGGTGCGCTGCGTCACTCTGCGGTTATCCCTGTTGCGGGTAATCAAGTGACGGGCGATATTGCAAAAATATTTCGCACACCGATATCACATGCTGAATCACTCAAGGTACAATACGCCTGTGCAAGTAGCCAGATGGCCAGCAGCGAAGAGACAATAGAAGTACCAAGTGTTGGTGGGCGACCTGCGCGATTAATGTCGCGACATACCTTATCAGAGGTGGTTGAGCCACGCTTTAGAGAGTTATTTGAACTGGCGATGGAAGAAATTCATCGTTCAGGGTTAGCAGACCAAATTGCAGCAGGACTCGTCATAACTGGCGGGAGTGCTAAAATGGCTGGCGCGATGGAAGTGGCAGAAGACATTTTCCAGATGCCAGTAAGAATAGGCAAACCAATCGGGATGGTTGGTTTGACTGATTATGTAGATGACCCTTCATATGCAACGGCGGTGGGCTTATTACAGTATGGCCGCACAATGCAATCGATGAATGCACAAAAATCGAAACCTGAAGGCGATAACAATTGGTGGAACCGTATTACTAAGTGGTTCCAAGGCGAGTTTTAATACTCAAGTCGGAGAGTAAACATGTTTGATATGATGGAACAACACAGCGAAGAAGCTGTCATAAAAGTAATAGGCGTGGGCGGCGGCGGCGGTAACGCAGTCGAGCACATGGTTAAGCAACAAATTGAAGGTGTGCGTTTTATTGCAGCTAATACGGATGCGCAAGCATTACGTAATTCATCTGCTGATATTACCGTGCAGCTAGGTACGCAGATCACCTCAGGCTTAGGTGCTGGGGCAAATCCTGAAGTTGGCCGAAATTCAGCAGAAGAAGATGCGGAAACTATTCGTGCCAGCCTTGAAGGTGCTGACATGGTATTTATTGCTGCAGGTATGGGCGGTGGTACTGGTACTGGGGCTGCACCGGTTGTTGCTAAAATAGCTAAAGAGCTAGGTATTTTAACCGTTGCAGTAGTAACGCGTCCGTTTGACTTTGAAGGCAAAAAGCGTGCAGCAGCTGCTGAACAAGGTATTAACGAATTGTCAGAAATTGTAGATTCACTTATTACAATTCCTAACAATAAATTGCTTAAAGTTTTAGGTAAAGGGACTACACTATTAGATGCGTTCGCGAAAGCAAATGACGTATTGTTTGGTGCGGTACAAGGTATTGCGGAATTAATTACCCGCTCAGGTTTAATCAACGTGGATTTCGCCGACGTACGTACAGTAATGTCAGCAATGGGTACTGCGATGATGGGCACAGCGTCAGCGTCGGGTCCTGATCGTGCGCAAGAAGCGGCAGAAGCTGCTATCTCTAGCCCATTACTTGAAGATGTTGATTTAACCGGTGCTAAAGGTATCTTGGTTAATATCACCGCCGGTATGGATATCGCGATTGAAGAATTTGAAATTGTTGGTAACCACGTTAAAGCACTAGCATCTGAAAACGCGACAGTTGTTGTAGGTGCTGTGATTGACCCTGAAATGACGGATGAATTACGTGTAACAGTGGTAGCAACAGGTTTGGGCGGTGATCGTCGTCCACAGTTTGGTATTGTTGATAACGGCTTTAAGAAAGCGTCAGGTTCTGATGTAAGTGGTTCAACAGGCCAAACAAGCAGTATGTATGTACCAAGCTTTGCAAGCCAAGGTAGCAGTGATGATGTAACTGCTGCCCCAAGTGTTGAAAAACACGAGTCGAGCATGACAACGCAAAGCAATAGCGGTTTATCAAAAACTAATGAAAGCAGTAAAAAGTCTGAAAAATCAGAAGGTGGTGATTACTTTGACATCCCTGCATTTTTAAGAAAACAGGCCGATTAAGCAAATAAATAAAATTATTTTGCTTGAAAAGTAATCGAATTTGGCAGCTGGTCGTATATGTGATACAATCGGTAGTCTAACTGTAACTATAAGTGAGCGAAGCTATGATTAAACAGCGTACGATTGCAGAAATAGTCAAAGCCATAGGAATTGGACTTCATAAAGGTGAGAAGGTCACAATAACTCTCCGACCTGCGAGCGCAAATACTGGGATTGTATTTCGTCGTGTCGACCTTGATCCGGTTGTTGATTTTGAAACAACGCCTGAAGCCGTTGGTGATACGCAATTGTGTACCTGTTTAACAAACAAAGATGGCGTTCGCTTATCTACGACTGAGCACCTGATTGCAGCGGTAGCAGCAATGGGGATTGATAATTTGATCGTTGAATTAGATAGCTCAGAAGTGCCAATTATGGATGGTAGTGCATTGCCATTCATCTATTTGTTACAAAAAGGCGGCATTGCAGAGCAAAATGCGGCTAAGCGCTTTATTCGTATAAAAGAAAAAGTACGTATTGAAGAAGGCGATAAATGGGCCGAGATCGAACCTTATGATGGTTTTCATATCGACTTTGAAATTGCTTTTGACCACCCGGCAATCAATGAAAGCCGCCAACGTATCGGTTTAGATATCACGGCACAAAGCTTCACTGAAGAAATTAGCCGCGCGCGTACTTTCGGTTTTATGAAAGACATTGAATATATGCATGCTAACAACCTAGCTTTAGGTGGCAGCATGGACAACGCCGTTGTATTGGATGAGTTTAAGGTACTTAATCCTAACGGTCTGCGTTACAGCGATGAGTTTGTTAAGCATAAGATTCTAGACTGTGTTGGTGACATGTTTATGACAGGTCACAACATTTTAGGCAAAATTACTGCCTATAAGTCGGGTCATGACTTAAATAACAAGTTACTTCGTAAAATTATGGCAACTGAGTCTGCATGGGAATGGGCTACATTTGATACTCCAGTTACAATGCCAGCACCGGGCCTAGAAGTAGCCACAGCGTAATTACAACCGCTTACTACAGTTATAAAAAATGACGCCATTGAGCGTCATTTTTTTGCCTTAATATTATGGCCTAGATTTTAATTGCAAGCCTAGAACCTTTCTACAATCCCAACAGCTGTTGTAATTGCACCAACTCGGTAATTTTATAAGTAGGCGTGATCCCTTGCGGTAGCTCAAACCCTGGGTGCTGTAACCAGCAGCTATCAATTCCTGCATTTTGCGCACCGAGTATATCGCTGTTTGCAGTATCGCCAACCATTAAGATCTGCGCTTTGTCAGGGTTACCCATTAAATCAAAAGTATGTTGAAAAATTTCCTTCGCAGGCTTTGCTATGCCAACTTGCTCAGAAATAACTAGCCAATCAAACATATCGTTTAAGCCGGTGCGCGCTAAGCGGCGAGCTTGTAATTGCGTAAAGCCATTGGTAATGATACCAAGCCGAGCATGTGGTTTTAGCGCAGTGAGTAACTCTACAGCACCTGGTAAGGGGTGACAGATTTCAGCCATCGCGGTTAAAAAATCATCATTGAGTGTTTGAGCGGGCACATTGAGTTTAGCGGCCCATTCACTAAACCGGGTTACCTGTAAGTGTGTTGCCGTTATTTGATTGTCTTGATAAGCAAGCCACAGTGATTTATTGGTTACTTGATAGTGTTGATAATCAGCCTCAGTAAAGTTAACTCCGTAATTGGCAAACATTCTTTTTAAGCCTGCGAAGGCATTGAAGCTGAATAGCGTTTCGTCGGCATCGAATAATACATGGGTATACTTCATTAAACTTCCTTAGCGATAAAGTGCAGGGTGTATAAACGGCGCCATAGCGAGTGTTAAGGCTTGTGTGTAAGTACTTTCACGGGTGGCATGGTGGTTAGTTAATAAACCGATAGCGCCGCCTTGCTGTTTGATATTGGTGGTTTTAAATGCATTGTCCATTACATCACCCAGTTCGTTACCTTGTAGCAACGAATCATAAAGACGTTGTGGTAAAGGTAGATTACTACTGCGGCCGATTGCTCGTTGCTGGCTGTTGGCAATCACCACAAATGCAAAGGTTGCTGGGCCATAACTAAATTGCTCTGCACCGCCTTCCATTGCCACGTAAAAGTCGGCTTGATGATGCTGTTGGCAATGTAATACACGATTTTCTGCACCAATACGGGTTTCATCTTCACCGATTGGTTGATCTGGTACTTGTGATGGAGCGTCAACACCTTGGCAGTCAATTGTCATATCAGGATAGTAGAGAGAGAAAATACTGCGTGCGGCATTTATTTTAACTGGATTGTTTGAACCGACAATAATACGTAATGATTGTGCCATGCTGACATCTCCTTTTATGATGAAGTCAGCAGTTTACATAAGCTAGGTATTTCAGCAAGCGTATTTCTTAAATAGGCAAATCAACCGGGGCTAATTCGGCAAGGGCGCGTTTTTTCAAAATAATGTCTTTAATGAGTGGGGTTAACACAAGTTCCATTGCCAAGCCCATTTTTCCACCAGGTACTACAAGGGTATTGATACGTGACATAAAGCTGCCTTCAATCATCCGTAGGTAATACGGAAAATCTACATCATCTATGCCACGAAAACGGATAACTACAAAGCTTTCATCAAGGGACGGAATATCTTTTGCGCTAAAAGGATTAGACGTATCAACCGTTGGAACCCGTTGAAAGTTTATATGCGTGCGTGAGAACTGTGGCGTAATGTGATTAATGTAATCATCCATACTGCGCACAATTGAGCCCATCACGGCTTCGCGAGAGTGACCACGTTCAGAAGTATCGCGGATCAGTTTTTGGATCCATTCAAGGTTAATAATTGGCACCATGCCAATGAGTAAGTCGACATGTTTTGCTACGTCGTGATCTTCATCAACTACGCCGCCATGCAGTCCTTCGTAGAATAAAATATCAGTGCTAGCCTCTAACTCTTGCCATGGTGTAAAGGTACCAGGTAATTGATTGTAAGGGACGGCTTCATCGAAGGTGTGCAAATAACGACGTAACTTACCAGCACCAGTATCACCATAGGTGCTAAACAAGCTTTCAAGTGCGCCAAAGTCATTTGCTTCACGACCAAAGTAACTAATGTGTTTACCTTCTTGTTGCGCTTCACGGACTTTTTTATCCATCTCAGGGCGAGTATAACGGTGAAAACTATCGCCTTCTATAAATGCAGCCTCAATATTAAGACTACGAAATATATGTTTTATCGCGCTTGTCGTAGTGGTAGTACCTGCACCAGATGAACCAGTGATTGCAATAATCGGATGTTTAGCTGACATAATTGTTCTCGTTATTATGGTCTAGTCATTTATAAAGGGCTTAGTAGAGTAGGTCAAGTGACATAGGGAGTTAATTAACGCTATTATAGGCAGAGAATAATAACGAGAGACCCACATGAAATTGATTTCACCTTGGTTAAGTTTAGTTGCCACCTTTGTCACTATCCCTCATATGGCTCTGGCTGCGATGCCAAAGAGCGAAATTTTACTTGCTAAACTTAACACGGAATATGGATTACAAGTAAGCCGTATCACCAATAATGATGTTTATAATAATCAACCGTTACTTACTCAAGCCGGTATTTATTTTACCAAAGAAGTACAAACAGATGGGCAAAGCCAAACTGATTTGGCTTTTTACGATTTTAGCAATCAACAAGTCGTTAATTTAACAAATACAGCTGTAAGTGAATACTCTCCTACTTTAACTCCTGATGGTGATGCGCTTTCAGCAATCGTGGTTGAGGCTGACGGTAAGCAAAAATTATGGCAATACCCGTTTGATCATAACGTACCACCGAGTCGCATTTTTGAGTGGATAGAGCCCGTTGGTTATCATGCTTGGGGGCCTAAAAATGATATGGTTATGTTTATTTTAGGCGAACCTCATACCTTACAATACACTCAGGTTACTGCTGCAAAGCCAACAGTTGTTGCGCACAATATAGGGCGTACTTTGACTTTTAACCATACTCTAGGAGTTTACACATTTAGCTACAATAAAGCGCAGCAGCATTGGTTAGCCAGTTATGATCCGCAACAAGCTAGTGTGACTAATTTGTTTCGTTTACCCCAAGATGTACAAGATTACGCATTTAAAGACGCAAATACGGTTATTTATGCAATCGGTAGTCGTATTTATCAACGCCAGTTGGATAGCCCTGAACACGTTTCACTGTGGTTAGATTTAACGCCTTATTGTGATAGTAGGATTACTCGTATGAGCTATTTAGATGAACAGCTCGCTTTTGTATGTAGTATATAATATAAGACTTTTCAGGCTTTTAGCTGTACTGTAGTTTACAGCTAATAGCCTAATAAGGAACAGAATAACCATGTCAGCTAGCCCAGATCAAATCAATGAGCAGTTAATTGAATTACAATGTCGTAGTAATTTTAGAATTAAAAATATTACTGAGTACATGTTGCCTAAATCAAAAGAAGCTATTTATCTGCATATAGAAGGCGGGCAAGCTAAGTTAGTACTGCGCCCGGCGCTGGAAGTGTTTAGTGATGATTTTAATAACATAGACGGTGTTAGCCGTATTGCAGGCTTTTTCCATAGTAGTGAAATGACTCGCTTCCCGACCCGCATTTTTAAAAGCACCAATCCCATTCATTACGGTATTGGTTTTAAAATGAATAGTGTTGCAGGCGCGAAAGAATTTATTACTCAGCTGGTAAAAATTATCAACGGTTAGGTTCATTTTGATTTCAGTTTGCTTGGGTATAATCGTCCCTAAAGTAAATAAATGGAATTGACTTATGCAACGCTTAATACTCGCTTCAACTGTAGCGGCGAGCTTAGCTGGTTGTGGTTTACAAGCTACTCATAGTGTACCAGCGCCTGATTATACAATTGAACATGACCAGTTCGTTAGCCAGAATGAAGTAATACCAGCAGGGTGCTTTGCACAATTGGTCACTAACCTTAATGGTGATAATACCACTGCCGCAGTGTTTATTGAGTCAGCAAATTCACGTGGCTGTAATAGTGCAAATTATCCGTATCCCGGTGGGGATGAAACACAGATAAGCTACAGTATTGAAAAAATATTACCGGATCACAATTATCAGCTAAAAGTATGTGAAACACGTGATGAAGGAAGTATAGCTGCAGTTTGTGATCAGATAGTGGTTCAGTTTACTAATTTAGACTATCAGTTGGTTGGGGAGGCTGAGCAAATTCTGTCAATTATTAAGCGCGGTGAATGGTAAGTTTAATATTGCTAAGTTCAGGATTAGTTTAGTAATAACGGCAAACCAGTGGTTTGCCGTTTTTATAAAAATTAACGCTTTAAGAAGCTATTAACAGACGCTAACTCACGTTCTTTAAGTGAGATACAATTATTCACGCTTTCTTCAAGTTTACTTAATGTACGTGCATAACCTGGCTCGTCAGCAATTTTATCCATAAAGAAACTTTGTGTTTTTGCCAAGCTACTAGCGCTACAACCTGAGGTTGTAAAATAAGGTAAGTTAGGCACAAAGAAAGGAGGTAAATTGGCCGCTACTTTATCGTAATTTTCATATACCCAATTGATAAATAAGCTTTCACGAGGCTTACTATACATTTGACCAGACATGATAGTACGCATGTCTGATGCAGTCACATCGTCAGTTAAGCTGTAATTTAACACCTTGGTTTGTAGTTCAGCACTACCAAAGTAACTCATTGCGGCAAGCATTTTAGTGCGCACTTGCGGGTCTTTAGTCGTTTTAAAGGTATTTATATAGGCATCAAGTAAGTGTTGATCGCCATGAAATGCCGCTAAGTTTAAGTAAGTTGATGCCAGATATGGGTCTACTTTCTCAGGATTGCTTAAGTAAACACGCGCTTGTGCTTTAGCGGTGTTTATTACGCTTTTGTCTTCTCCGTCAAATCCTAAACGAGCTACCACTTGCGTACGTAATTGTGAAATTGCTGCGTCTTCATCAACTTTGGCCGTTAAACCATATTGCTTAGCTGCAGGCATGATGCTTTTACGAATAAACTCAGGCCACAAGTCGTGGTTGCTTTCATCTTCAAAAGTACGTTTTTGCGCTGCTAAATAGCCAAGTGCAGTGTTTGCAACACGAGGATGTTTATCACTTACGAATACTTCCAGAGTTTGCATTAAGTGGGCTGCTGAAATTACACCAGCATCTAATAATGCATCGGCGGCTGATAGCAATGCTAAGCGCTCGCGTACGGTGAGTACTTCGGCTGCATGCTCAATTAATGAAGCGAATTGTTGGTCGTCCATTACCCAGCGATAATAACCTAAAGCTCCTTGATCTGGGTAAATCCACTCTGGTTCAAATTCAAGCTTAACACTCTGGTTGGCCTTACTCAGTAATACATTAGCGGTTTTGACTTTGTCGCCTACACCGTATTTTATTGCCACAGGTACATTCCAAAGTTGTGCCGGTGCGTCAACTCCAGCGTTGGTAAAGCGGCTTTGGTTAATGGTCAGTGTTTTACCTTGCTGAGTTACTTTAACAAGCGGAAATGAAGACTGTTCGATGAACGATTTTAATACGCTTGCTACATCTTTGTTTGATGCTTTACCAAGTGCTTGCCATAAATCAGCCGCTTCTGCATTCTTATAAGAGAACTCTTTTAAATACGCCTGAATACCTTGTTGGAATGCCTTTTCACCAATCCAATTTTCAACCATGGCTAATACAGAGCTGCCTTTGCTATACGCAAGGCCTAAGCCATCCATAATATCGGCTTCGGTTTTAATTGGTTTCCGAATTGGTTTAGTACTTAAACGTGCATCGAGTGCCATTACATTATTTTGTGGTAAATCTAAATGTGATTCAAACTCAGGGTTTAATTGAGCGGTGATTTTGGCCGCCATCCAGCTCGCAAACGCTTCATTTAGCCATAAGTCATTCCACCATTTCATGGTGACTAAGTTACCATACCATTGGTGAGCAAGTTCATGAGCAATAATCGATACATTACGCTGCTTTTTACTGCGCGTAGCCGTGGCTAAATCTAGCAGTAAAATATCTTCACGGTAGGTAACTAAACCAGCATTTTCCATTGCGCCAAATGGAAACTCTGGTACAGCGACAGAATCCAGCTTTTTATAAACGTAGGGGATCCCAAAATAATCCTCAAGGGCTGCTAGCACTTTTGGCATTGCTTGCTCGGCATATTCGCTTAAATGAATTTTACCTTGCGGCGTGATCACGCGTCCTGGAATAGGCATACCTTTGACTTCACGCTCTTCAAATGGACCCACAGCCATTGCCACCAAATAGGATGGAATTGGCGGCGTTTTATCAAAATAGTGAGTGGTCATCTCACCCGTTTTTGTGGTTTTTAGTTCAGGGGTGTTGGCATACACTTTTTGTGAACTTGGCGCTGTAATCGTTAATTGAAATGGGATTTTGTAACTTGGTTCATCAAATACCGGAAATGCACGGCGGGCATCGCTCATTTCAAACTGGGTAAATAAATATGGCACACCTTGATCTAAGGTTTTATATAAGCCCACACTTTGGCGGTTATAAGGTGCGGTAAAATCAATTTTTAGGGTATACTTTCCTGGTTGGATTTGTTCAGCGCAACTGAACTTAACCTTGCCAGTTTTAAGCATTTCAGTACTTAAATCGCAGTTTTCATCCCCCAGCAACTTTGCCATTTGTGCTGCGTAGTCAACACCGTTCAGTTCGATATAGTTAGTTGGTTTTAGCACTTCAAGAGCTATTTCGGTCATACCGGAAAATGTATCTTGGGCTGGATCTAGAGTTAAAGAGACGTGTTGAGAGCTTGGTTTGGCAAGTTTTTCGATAACAAACTCATTAGCATGGGCTGAACTAACAGCAACGGCCACACTCAGAGTCAGTAAGCTTTTAATAAACATAGAGCACCTGGATTTTTCTTGTTAGAAGTTATGTACCAAAGCTTCAAAAAAGTACTTTGGCAGCGTCTTTTCTATCCTAGCAGTTTTTTATCAATGAGTAACAAATTTGTCAGACTGCGTGACGTTGCAAAAATCGGGACCAGTGGATGTGAGGGTTGATCACTCTGAGCTGCTGGGTGATCTGATTTAGTTGCGTTATATCATTAAACTCGTGCTGGTCATATTCATTAAAGCCGAGCAAATAGTTAAAGGCATCTTTATTATTTGCTTGCATAGCATAAATACGAATTTGCTGTTCAAAGTTAAGCCGTAAGCTACTGATCGCCGTTTTCATACCGAGTTGATCAATACTGGGAATATCACACTTTTGTAAGTACCCGGCACGCTCCCCTTCACCGGAGAACCAAATACGCACTTTCTCACTGTAACGACCTGATTTTGAAGGTAAGTCAAATAGTAAACGAGTGTGATTTTGTTGTTTTACTAAGGCGATATAGTCATTTAAACCGGCATCAAACAGGGCTTGATGAATAGGCACAATACGAGCCTTAATTTTACCGTGAGTATGAAAATGAAAACAAAATACATGTTGGTGTTCAACGATGTCATCCAGTTGCAAATGACCAATTTCGTCACTGTAGGCACCGCTATAATAGGCGATTAATGGCAGCCAAAAATGCCAATGTTTTGCTTGTTCACGAGGGAGGCGTTGATCACCATAAATATAGCCATGGTAAAGCGTATGTAATTCCATAGCGGAAAAAGGGCGACGACCAAGATGGGATTTCAACGTAATACCCTGAAAGTAAATATGTGCGTTAGTTTATAGCAAATAAACCAACGCAGTAAAGCAATGTTAAATAATGCTTATTCGCTTAACGCGCGTGCTAATCCAACTGGTTCGATTTCAACACAGACTTGATCGTCATTCCAGTTTAGGCCTACAAGTGCATCATCTTCTTTAAGGTCTTCAACCCAATCATCTAAAAATTCATCTAAGGTAATTTCAAGCGGACTGTAATCAGCCCATTCTTCTTTACACTGGGCCTTTGCCGTAGCTTCACTTTCCCATAATAGCAGTACATCGGTGTTTTCAAATTGGTTAGAATCACAAACCACAAAACCGCCATCTTCAGCACCGAGTGCCCATAGTTTTTCACTTAGGCGTACTTTTTCTACAAAACTAACTAGTTCTGATTCTATTTCGATATCACTCATGTGTTTACCCTTAATATTAAATTCGAGGATTAGTTTGCTGTGCGACAGTATGTTGACTGTATGAACGGTGAAACTCAATTAAGTTACTAAATAGAGTCAGATCAACCAGCTCACGAAAGCAAATCCAATCAAGTAAGCAGTATAAACTGATGTGCATACCCAAACCACCTCAAAATGTAAGTTTCAGTTGGAATTAAAAGTGATTTAGGCAAGGCATTGATTGCAAGTAATAGTAGATCTATTGTTAAAATCAATAACGCAGTATAAATCGCTTTTAAACCAACCCGTTGGGCGTTTCACAGGCACTTACTCTCAGCGTTGTTACTTTTAAAAGGGACATTCTTGCAAAGTAACGCCTTGATATTAAGCACCTGTGAAACGCTGAATTCTGCATCTTGGGGTGGTTTGGGTATAATTATTCACAGCTTTTAAATTCATGATCAGTTCAATGACTATTTAAATAGCTTAATGTTTCAGCAATGCGTTCGTTTTGGAGATTAAAAAATAATTTATCTTGTGTGGAATCAAAGCCAGAGCGTTGGCACAATAACAGTTCAACCCGCGAATCATTGCAGCCATTAATAGTGCTAAGTAAGTGCTCCTGTTGCTAGCTAAGGCGAGGGTGAGCATGCTGCTAAAGTAAAAAACGGATAATGTTATTCGAATCAGCAAGTGTGTGCTGCTTGGTGATTAGCACCGGAATTTTACGGGCAGGGTTGTTTTTGATCATTAATTAGCGATCGTGCTCAGCGAAAATATTGAGATTGATAAACTCCAATTCGCAGTTATTTAACAATGCCCAAATACGAATGCGGCGTACAAATGGTGAGGTTGTTGAGCCTAATAATTGCATATGCTTACCTGTAACATAAAAATAAAGCCGCAGAGGCGGCTTTATTCACATTAGTTGAAAACTAACATTATTCTGAGCGGCTGGTTACTTCAAGTAAGTGGTAGCCAAATTGAGTTTGCACAGGGCCTTGTACCTGATTTATTGGTGCAGAAAAGACCACTTTATCAAATTCAGGAACCATCATACCTGGGCCAAATTCACCTAGCGCACCACCATCTTGGCCAGAAGGGCAGTTAGAATGTGCTTTTGCTAATTCAGCAAAGTCTTCACCTTGCTCAATCTTGCTTTTTAAATCTAAGCACTGCGCTTCGCTGTCTACTAATATGTGTCTTGCACTTGCCACTGTCATAAAATCTCCCGTTTAAAATGGTGTTTTTTTAATCAAACCTGTGGTTATTCTAGTCTAATACTATCGTCTTGTACCAGTATTTATTTAAATATCTGAAATTGCTTGTTCAACGGCTTTCACCATTGCCTCTGAATTTGGTTTAGCTTTGCTATTAAAACGTATGATCTGTTTACGATCTGCAGAGACAAGGTATTTGTAAAAGTTCCAATTTGGTGCACTGGTCTGGGCATTCAAATGCTTAAAAATAGGGTTGGCGTTACTCCCGCGTACTTCGCTGGTTGCAAACATTGGAAACGTAACCCCATAATTGATAAAGCACACTTTTGCAGTGTCTTTTTCATCGTCTTCTTCTTGAAAGAAATCATCTGATGGAAACCCCAAGATCACTAAACCTTGCTCTTGGTATTTTTGATACAGCGCCTCTAACCCTTCAAACTGTGGAGTAAAGCCGCAGTTGCTAGCAGTATTAACGATTAATAGTGGTTTGTTTTTAAACTGGCATAGATTAATGCTCTCTTTAGAGCGTAATTTACGCAGATTGACATTGGTAAAGTCATCACACTGTGCTGAGGCTTCTAATGTCGCTGGAGTGGTTGCGGCATTTAGGTAGATGCTACTAAATAATGCGGTACAGAATAATAATTTTTTAAACATAGTGATTCCTAGCTGGTGGTTATATACCCGAACCACCTCAAGATACACGTTTCAGTTGGAATTAAAAGCGACTTAGGCAAGGCATTGATTGCAAAGAATGGTTGTTCCCTTGTTAAAATCAATAACGCAGTATAAATCGCTTTTAAACCAACCCATTGGGCGTTTCACAGGTACTTACTCTCAGTGTTGTTACTTTTTAAAAGGGACTGCCATTATTGCAAAGTAACGCCTTGATATTAAGCCCCTGTGAAACGCTGAATTCTGCATCTTGAGGTGGTTTGGGTATAGCTGATACGTTATTATCAACATTACTGATCAATAACCATAACAAACTTAATGACAACTCGATTAGCGACTAGCAATGATTTACCGGCCATCGTTGCAATTTATAATGAAACCATTGCCAGCAGAATGGTTACCGCTGACACCGAAGAGGTGACAGTAGCACAAAGACAAAGCTGGTTTGATAGCCATACGCAACTTCGGCCAATATATGTGTATGAGCAAGATGAAAAAGTGGTTGCATGGCTCAGCTATAAATCGTTTTATGGCAGACCCGCTTATGACGGCACTGTTGAGATCAGTATTTATATTACTGGCCGCGCACAAGGGCAAGGGCTTGGTAAGTATTTACTCGAATTTGCACAGACGCAGGCTAAGCAGTTAAATATTAAAGTGTTACTAGCATTTATATTTAGTCACAATATTCCCAGCATTAAACTGTTTGCGGCCTTTGAGTATCAACAATGGGGAGAACTCCCCAACGTTGCTATTATGGATGGTAATCACTACAGCTTAACCATATTAGGCAAGCATATTTAAGAAAATGACCTTTTTGATTATGTGAATACAGAAAATTTAGGCTACGCTTTCATCAGGTTAAGTGGGTGAAAGTGTGGTCAAAATAGTGCGAAAAATATTAATCGTTGATAGCAGTAGTGTTTTAGCTATGCGAATAAAAGTATTGCTAGAATTAATTGGCTGCGAAGTTGAATTAATCCATTTTTCAATGTTAAAAGAGTGCCCCGCGTTGAGTTCTTACGATCTCGTGGCTATAGCACATGGCGTGCCAGTAGCTACTGCAAGTTTATTAATTGCAGAGATCAAAGTCGAGCACGTGGTACTTCTTGCACCAAAAGTTGAAAACAACGAGCAACTGTCTTTATTCAGTGAACTTAACCGGTTGGTGCCAAATGCGATTGTCATTTATCCCTTCTTCTCAAATAAAGAAATTAGCAGCTTATTAGAGCAAGCTCTAGAGCTTGGCACTGATACTACGTTGCAATTACCGACAGTATTACTGGTTGATCATATTCCTGAGCGGCTTGAAAAAGTAGCGAATAGCTTGTTAGGCGCTCATATCAAAACTATTACTGCTAACAGTATTAGCGCTGCAATTAGCCAAGCACAAGGGCATGATATTGATTTGCTATTGAGTGACTTTAGTTTACCTGATGGCTCCGGTATTGATGTATTTGTCACCCTCAAAGCACATTACCCACAATGCCGTTGCTTGCTTTTTACTTCAAAGCCAAATCAAGTTTCTATGATTGAAGCGATCCGCCAAGGTGTTGAAGACGTGTTAATAAAGCCAATTAATGAAAATATGCTACTGCAATCTGTACATAAACTCTGGCAAACGGAATTATTAAAACGTCATAACATTGAATTGGTTGAGCGCTTACAAGATACCGTTGATGCACTCATCGAAAAAGATAGTCTACTGCGAGTTATTTATAAACATACACCAGATCCTATCATGCTATTTGCAAGAAATGGTGAAGTCATTGAAGCAAATGACGCCTGCTCTAAACTTTTTCGACTTTCAGCAAAAGAGCTTCAGAGCTGCTCTGTGTTTACTTTATTAGATGAAACATCAGCAGAAAAAATTAAGGATAAAGTGGTCACTTTAAATCAAAATCGGCAATTTAGCTGTGACGTGCATCTACCTTTGGAAGCCGGTGAAGGCATCCCTTTGGTTGGCTCGTTTAATGAGATTGATCATCATGGTGAAATTGCGCTGGCTGTTATTTTTAAAAACGTTACTCATCTAAAACACAAAGAAGATCTCTTACTAGAAGCGAAAGATATGCTGGAAGAGCAAGTCAGAGCGCGTACCTCGCAATTGGAACATGCTAAAAATGTTGCTGAAGCGGCTAATCATAGTAAGTCAGAGTTTCTTGCCAATATGTCTCATGAATTGCGTACCCCAATGCATTCAATCTTAAGTTTTGCTCGCTTTGGTTTAGATAAGCTTAGCAAAGGGGATATTGCGGTGGAAAAGTTACAAAAATACTTATCACGTATTGAGTGCAGTGGTGAAAGATTGCTTTCATTACTTAATAATTTGCTCGACTTATCAAAATTAGATGTGGGCAAATTTCCCTTTAATCCGCGTCCGCATAATCTAACGAACATAATTAAAACCAGTATTGATGACGTCTCTGGTACTGCGATGGAAAAAGAGATAGACATTCAGTTTGTGCCACCAAGCTCGCCTGTCATGATTGACTGTGATGAAGAGCAAATAAATCAGTTATTACGAAATATATTGGGCAATGCATTGAAATTTAGTGAACCACGTAGCTGCGTTGAAGTGGTTTTAACGACTAATCAACAAGCGCAAGCTGTTATTGAAGTCATCGACAGTGGTATTGGTATACCTGACGATGAGCTTGAGCATGTGTTTAGCAAGTTTGTACAAAGCAGTAAAACGAATAGCGGTGCTGGGGGAACTGGCTTAGGTTTAGCGTTATGTCGAGAGTTTGTTTCGCTACATAAAGGGGCGATATCAGCGCATAACAATAGTTCAGGTGGGACTACAATTAATATCAATTTGCCATTAGAGGTAAAACTTTAGCCAAACAAAAATAAATTACTTGTTCGTACTGGTAAGTGCCTTTTTTACGACTAAACTATTAATGTTAATTAAGAAATGGACGACAATTATGGCTTTGACAAGAATATTGGCGGTTGATGACGAACCTTTTAATTTAGAAATTATTGAAGAGATATTACTCGATTTGGATTTTGAATTAAAAATGGTAGGCAGCGGCTTTGAATGTTTGAGTGTGGTAGAAGACTTTGCACCGCAAGTTATTTTACTTGATGTGAGCATGCCGCAAATGAACGGCTATGAAGTATGTAGAAAACTGAAAGCGAATCCTAGCACAGCTCATATCATTGTTATGTTTGTTTCAGCTCGAGGCACTGTTGAAGAGCGTATGGAAGGTTATGCGGTAGGAGCCGAAGACTATATTGTTAAACCGTTTGGCCACGATGAATTAAAATCAAAGCTGAACATTCTTAATCAAGTATTAATTGAAAAAGAGTCGCTAGAACAGCAGGTTGAAGATGCAACCTCAACCGCTTTTAATGCTATGGCAAATAGCTGTGAGATGGGATTAATCGTTAATTATATTGAAAGCATAGGTATGATTAACAATACTAAGGCGCTTGGTGAGGCTTTAGTCAATTGCTTAAAGTCGTTTGATTTACAAAGTAATGTTGAGTTTAGAACGATTCCTGATGCTCCTGAGCATTTTTCTCTAACAGGTGTGTGCTCGCCAATTGTAATTGAATTGTTTGATATGCTTAAACATAAAGGGCGATTGCATGAATTTTCTCATCGCATATTGGTTAATTATGAATTAATTAGTTTATTGATTTTAAATATGCCAGATCATGATCCTGATAAGCATGGACGAATTCGTGATCATGTTTGTTTTATTGTTAGTGTGACCGAGCAACAGCTGCGAGCAATTATGATCCGTGCAGCTTTAGAGTTGCAACAAACTAAACTAAATAATGCCATAACGATGGTTAATAGTAAGTTTCATGGCTTAATTGATTTGCTGAATGAAAATCGTAAGAATAGTGAAGCGGTTTTTAAACGCTTACAAGAAGAACTGGAAGATAAGATCCCATCAATGGGATTAGATGAAGATCAGGAAATTTTTATTTATCAAAAGGTCGATCAAACTATCCAGAACTCAGTTGCCCGAGAAGAGTCTGTTAAGGAGGTGAAGGCTGCTTTTCATGAAATAGAGCAAGATCTATCAACTTTACTAAGTAAGTAAATTTACTCGCGATAATTGACTTTATGCGTCTCGTGGTAAGCCTTTTTCTACAATACGTATTAAACGGGCGGTTTTGCGTAATAACTTATCATGCTTAGCGCGTTGTTGCGCAAGCGCCCAATCGATATGCTCGATGACCATAGCACTCGATTGTGTGCGAATAACATTGAGTGTATCAACAATGCTTTGGCTAAATGCTGCATTTCCTAATCCCACCGCAATATTGCGACGCCAGCGCTGATGGCCAATGCGACGAATTGGGCTGCCTTCGGTATTCTTTAAAAAAGTGGCTTCGTCCCAACTAAATAGCTCGAGTAGATCTTTATCTTTTAACTGCTTGCGTGGGTGAAAATCTGCTTCATCTGTGATTTGCCCATAGCGATTCCACGGACAAACGAGTTGGCAGTCATCACAACCATAAATACGATTACCAAGTAGTGGCCGATATTGTTCAGGTATAGAGCCTTGTAGCTCAATGGTTAAGTAAGAGATGCATTTACGCGCATCAACCACATAAGGCTCGACAATGGCACCAGTTGGACATAAGGTAATACACGCAACGCATTTCCCACAACCTTCAAACTCATTTGGTTTATCAATGGGTAGTGGAATATCAACAAATAGTTCCCCTAAAAAAAACCAAGAGCCAGCTTCTTGATTAATCAATAAGCTGTGTTTGCCTCGCCAGCCTAGCCCTGCTTTTTCAGCCAGTTGTCGCTCAAGTACCGGCGCTGAATCAACAAAAGGGCGAAATCCCAATTGATCAACATGCTGCTCAATTTTTTGACCAAGCTGCTTGATGCGATTGCGCATCAGTTTGTGGTAATCACGGCCAAGGGCATAGCGACTAATATAGGCTTTATTAGTATCTTTGAGGGTTTTAGCAAAGCTTGCATCGGGGGGCAGGTAATTCATTTTTACCGAAATAACTCGTACAGTGCCTGGTACGAGTCCAGCGGGGCGCGCACGCTTCATACCATGGGCGGCCATGTATTCCATCTCACCGTGATAGCCTAAATCAAGCCAACGTTGTAGTTGTGCTTCATGTTTGCTCAGATCAATATCAGTGATTCCGACTTCACTAAAGCCAAGTTCTAAACCCCACTTTTTTATATCTAAAGCAAGTTGTTTGTAATCAGAGGTTAGGTTAGTCACACGGGCACATCATGGTTAAAAGTCGCTGCGTAATTTAGCATATTACGCAATTAAGATCACGATAGGTTATACAAAGCGCTGTAATTGCTGCTGTGTTTTTTCGCTTAACCGCTGAGACTGTTGGCAGTCAGTAACGGCGATATCGATTTGTGATTTGGCTTGACTGCCCAATGCAACGATTTGCTCAACTGATTGGTGGGTTTGGTTTTGTGTTTGCTCAAGTAGATGCACGGCATGCACAATTTGCTGCAATTGTTGTTGATTCTGCTCAAACTCAATTAACCGCTCCGTGAAACCATGGGAGGTATTGCTGATAGTGGCTTCTGCATTGTGTGAATAATTAACGAGTTGTTCTGAGTCTTTATTTGTTTGGTTGACTAAGGAATCCATTTGATTGATGAAATCGCTGATCTGGCGAGTTGCATCGCTTACTTTAACTGATAATGTTCTTACTTCATCGGCAACAACAGCAAAACCACGACCCGCTTCACCAGCGCGAGCAGCTTCTATGGCTGCATTTAGAGCCAGCAAATTCGTTTGATCTGAAAATTCTTCGACCATTTTTAGGATGCTGCGAATATTGTCGCTGTTTTGTTTCAAACCTAAGATTGTTTCTGAAAAGCTGCTTAACACATGACTAATCGACTTAACTTGGCTAACGAGTTCAGTTAGTTGCTGTGCCGAGTGAGTTACAAAATTTACATGCTCACTATTTACTTGATGGACACTGTCGGTGTTACTCACAATACTTTGCAAACTATCGGTTATTTGATTGCTGGCAGCGGTGATTGTTTGGCTAAAGTCGATTTGTTGTTCGCTTAATTTTGCAGTGTGTTGCATTGATACGGTCACTTGATTATTACTCTGTGCACTGGCTTGGGCACTTTGATAAATAGTGCCTAATAACTGACTCAAATGCTCCGTAAAAATATTATATTGCTGACTAACATCGCGAAACTCATCAAAAGTAAATTGAGGTAATTTTGCAGCTAGATTGGCATCTTCGTGATTTATTTTAACTAATGTATCGCGCATAGCTTGCACAGGACGCACAATTAGAAAGCGCATATAAAAAATGGTGAAGGCAAAGCCACTAATAATGATAAAGGTTAGAACCCAAAAAAAACCAGTGTTGGCGCCTTGCTCATTAAGGCTTTGATATAACCAAATTAGGGTAACGGCTTGAAAAGCGAAAACAAAGCTCAGGTTACCAATGATTTTTCGCGTTAAAGTAAAAAATAAGCTTTGTTCAATAAAGTTATAAATACGCATATACCCACTCATTAGTCGCCCGCTTGGCTGTTGCATCTGTTTTTACTCAGTATCGTTCAAATTCACTTTAATTCAAGAATATAGGACGAACTGTAGTATCTTATACAGTAGGCTCAAAGTGAGTTTAAAATCATTTTAGTGTTACAAGGGTAGTTGGTAAAAATACCCTCTACGCCATAATTAAGCATTAATTCTATATCTTCCTGTTTATCAACTGTGTATGCATAAACTTGTAAACCACGTTGCTTAGCGTCAGCAACAAACTCATGATTAATGAAGTTTTTATCAATATGAATACTTGAAGCATGTAAACGTTGTGCGAATTCTGCATAGTTGATTGGAATAGAGGCTGTTAAAGCGCCAATTTTGACCCATGGTAACTTTTGTTTTAACCACATGAGTTGATGGTGATCAAATGAAGAGACTAAAAGGTTCTCCCGCGACAGTTTGTTAACTGCAATATTTGCTTCAATCAACTCAACAAACTTATCCAGCGAAAAGGTGTGTTTTAATTCAAGGTTCAATAATGTTTTATTGCCAACCCAGTCAATGGTTTGCTGTAAAGTAGGGACGCACTCGTTATTACCAGCATCAAAACATTGAATTTGCTCTCGAGTAAGTTTATTGACTTTACCGCGGCCGCTGGTGGTGCGATCTAACCACGTATCGTGGATAATCATGTAATCATCTAAACAACTTTGCACATCAACTTCAATCCCATCAACTTCTATATCAACAGCAGCTAAAATCGCACTTTGAGTATTTTCAGGGTACGTACCGCTGGCGCCGCGATGAGCAAAAACTTTTATCATAATGTGTGTTTCCGAGTAACTGACCATGTTTCATACAATGCTGCACTGATCACCATAGTACCACCCAGTAAGGTTAGCAGTGAAGGTTGTTCATGCAACAATAAAAATGCTAAAAATGTGCCATACAGAGGCTGCAAACAAGAAATAAGCCCCGCAGTCGATGCGGATAAATATTGTAAACTTGCCGCAAATAAAGAATGCGGAGTTGCAGTAAATATCACTCCTGCAACGAGTAACAGGCCCAAGTCACGGGTGGATACATTAAGCACTGGTACTTCTACAAAAGTAGCTAATAAAATACTTGCCACTAACGTTTGATAAAACATGGTTTGTGGCCCGCCATACTGGCTAAAATAGCGTTTGTGAACAATATTTCTAAACGCGAAAAAAAACGCCGAAACCACCCCGGTTATCACCCCTAAAGTGACGTCATTGCCCATATTTGCATTGGGGATCAGTAAATAGATCCCAGTTATTACTACACACGCACTGAGCAAATCGTTTACTTTAGGTTTTTTACCATTAAAAAAAGGTTCAATAAAAACGGTTATTACTGGGTAGGTAAAAAACGCAATCATACCCACTGCAATGCCAGCCATTTGCATACCAGCAAAATAGGTTACCCAGTGTATGCCGACAGTCGCCCCTAAAAATAGCGCAATGAGGTAATCTTTCCTGCTATTGAGTTTAATTGCTTTCTTTTGCCATAGCAGTAAAAGCAAAATAGCTACACCTGCAATGGCGGCACGATATACCGTAATATCTAGTGCATTTAAGTTAATTAGCTTGGCAAATAATGCTGTACCACCAAACAGTAATACGGCGATGTGGAGATAAATTAAACTTTGCTGCTGAGCTTGCATCTAGACCTCTTTTAGACTGGTAAATACTAACATTTCAGATGTTATAAACAGGCTTGTTTTTGTAGCATTTTGTATCATTTATTAATGACAAAAGTCAGTTTTATTGATGACAATTTACACTACACTAAGCCAGCTTTAAAAGAGATAGTTAACATATTAAGTTGACTTGAGGTTGGTTATGAATATTGCAGCATGGGTAAGTTTTACATTTTTATCTTACGTCTTAAAGTCATTACCGCTTGGTGTGGGCTATAGTGCAAAGCAATTAGAGCAAACGCATTAGCTGATAGTGATCCCTTGTCACCGAAAGAGCGCAAAGCATTACAATTAGCGGGTGAAGGCTTGAAAACCGTTGATATCGCCGCTAAATTATATTTAAGCGAGGGCACGGTGCGTAATTATCTATCTGATGCGATTGCCAAACTCAATGCCAGTAACCGAGTCGATGCGGCACGTATAGCTAAACAAAAGGGCTGGTTATAGGCTTTTTTAGTCGATTTAAAGTAACTAAATTGGCTTTCTTAAAAGTTTCATAGCTTTTGCCTGTCTCATTGATCGGTTATGGGTTAAAATAACATCATAACCAATTAACAAGATAGTGAATGTCAAACCAAGATCCTAATCTCAGTCGAGAACAAGAAAAGTACGAAAACCCTGTCCCAAGTCGTGAGTTTATACTTACTCACCTAAAAGAGTGCGCTAAACCAGCTAACTTCCATCAGTTATGTGAAGAGTTGGCTGTAAACGATGATGAGCGCCAAATTGCGTTTAAGCGTCGCTTACGTGCTATGGAGCGTGATGGTCAACTATTCTTTAATAAATTTAAATGTTACGCCTTAATTGATGAAGCAGGGCTTGTTAAAGGTAAAGTAATAGGTCACCGCGACGGGTTTGGCTTTTTAGAAGTCGAAGGCGAAAGTAAAGACTGGTTTATTGCCAAGCATCAAATGAATATGGTGCTCCATGGCGACATCGTCTTGGCTAAAGGTAGCAAACGCGGCTCAGGTGGTAAATGCGATGCGCGCATCATTAAAGTATTGCCTAATGAACGTGCCCCCATTGTTGGCCGTTACTTTGTTGAACATGGTATTGCAGTTGTTGTCGCGGAAGATCCGCGTATTACACAAGATATTATAATTTTGCCTGGTAGTGAAAATGGCGCTCGGCATAACCAAATGGTGCAAGTGCAAATTACTCAAAACCCTAGCCGTAATATGAATGCGGTGGGAAAAATTATCGATGTCCTGGGTGAGCATTTAGCACCAGGTATGGAAATCGAAGTAGCACTGCGTAATCATGATATTCCTCATGTTTGGCCTGAAGCGGTTGAAAAGCAGGTTGAGCATTTAGGTGAGTTTGTCGAAGAAGCCGACAAGCAAAACCGAGTCGATTTGCGCGATTTACCCCTAGTGACGATTGATGGCGAGGATGCTCGCGATTTTGATGATGCCGTGTACTGTGAGCCTGTTGAATCAGGTGGATGGCGTTTGTGGGTTGCGATTGCAGATGTATCGCATTATGTAGGAATGAATACTCCTCTCAATGCCGAGGCAATCCAGCGCGGTAACTCAGTGTATTTCCCTGAGCAAGTTATTCCTATGTTGCCAAAAGTTTTATCCAATGGCTTATGTTCATTAAACCCAAAAGTTGACCGTTTATGTATGGTCGCAGAAATGCTGGTATCAGCTGAAGGCAAACTATCAGGTTACCGTTTTTATGAAGCGGTGATGAACTCACACGCGCGTTTAACCTACACCAAAGTAAATGCCATTTTACAAAACGATGAAAAACTACGTACTGAATACGCAGCCGTTGTGCCTCATTTAACTGATTTACAGCAAATGTATATGGCATTAAAGGCAGCTCGCCAAGAGCGTGGCGCGATTGAATTTGAAACCCTCGAGACCCGCTTTGTTTTTAATGCCCAGCGCAAGATAGAGTCTATCGTGCCAGTAGTACGTAATGATGCGCATAAGCTGATTGAAGAGTGTATGATTCTAGCCAATGTATCAGCGGCTAAAATGCTTGAAAAACATGAGGCGAGCGCACTCTATCGTGTGCATGCGGAACCTGATGGTGAAAAACTGGGGAACTTTAGACAGTTTTTATCAGAGTTGGGTATCGAATCTACCCTGAGTGACGAGCCAACACCAAAAGAGATCACTCACGTATTAGCTAAACTTGGCGATCGCCCTGATGCTGAATTGATCCAAACTATGTTACTGCGTTCAATGAAGCAAGCCGTTTATCAGGCCGAAAATATTGGTCACTTTGGTTTGTCATTGGATGAATACGCGCATTTTACTTCACCTATTCGTCGCTACCCTGATTTAGTGGTACATCGCGCGATTAAAGGTATTTTAAAAGCGCAGGGCATGGTGACATCGGGTGCTTATGTCTACAGTGATGAAGAAGTTGCACAACTAGGTGAGCAGTGCTCAAACACTGAGCGTCGTGCCGATGATGCAACGCGTGAAGTGGCCGATTGGCTCAAGTGCGAATACATGCAAGATCATGTGGGCGACGAGTTCGAGGGAGTGATCTCTTCGGTGACTAACTTTGGTCTGTTTATTCGCTTAGCTGATTTGCAAATTGATGGTTTAATTCATGTCACGAATCTCGGCGATGAGTACTTTCAGCATGATGGCGCGAAGCATTGCTTAATTGGTGAACATTCTCGTAAGGTTTATCGTTTAGGCGATAAAGTGACGGTTCAGGTTGCGTCAGTAAGCTTAGATGAGCGCCGCATTAACTTAACCCTTGACGGTAATGGCGAGCAAGATAGATACGCGCGCCGTCGTGGTGATGCAAAAGGACATCGCCCAGCAAGTGTTCGTTCGCAATTAAAACGTGGCAAAATACCAGGTAAAAAAGCGGATGAAACCGCCACTTCTGAGCGTAAAGGCGGTGCTGAGCAGAGAAAACCAAAGCCAAAAAAAAGCAGTGCCAGTAGAGGCAAAAAGAAGCCCGCAGGGAAGTCAGCTGCAGCAACGACTACAACAGCAAAAAAACCGAAGAAAAAGGCAGTTAAAAAGCCAAAGAGACCCGGCAAAAATGCCCGTAAAAGTACTAGCTCAGGAGCAAAGAATACGTGAGTAATGAATTAATTTATGGCTTTCACTCAGTTGAAGCGATTTTAGCAAGTGAACCCGAGCGTTTTATTGAAATTTATGCTCTTAAAGGGCGCGATGATAAACGCTTATCTCCGGTTATTGAGGAAGCGCGTAAATTTGGTATATCAGTACAATTTATGCAGCGTAAAGCGCTTGATAACAAAGCAAAGGGTGAGCAGCATCAAGGTATTATTGCAAACGTTAAAGCGGCACCTACGTTTAATGAAAAAGATTTGGATGTTATTATTGCTCGCGAAGACACGCCATTTCTATTGGTGTTAGATGGTATTACAGATCCACATAATTTGGGGGCTTGCTTACGTAGCGCTGATGCAGCTGGCGTTCACGCTATCATTGTACCAAAAGACAAATCTGCTAAATTAAATGGTACTGCACGTAAAGTAGCCTGTGGCGCAGCTGAAACAGTACCGCTGATCCAGGTTACAAACCTTGCGCGTACTCTGCGTGAAATTAAAGACGCAGGCGTGTGGGTAGTTGGCACTGCTGGCGAAACAGATACTCATGTATTCGATGCTAATCTAACCGGCCCAATGGCAATTGTAATGGGCGCAGAAGGCGAGGGCATGCGCCGCTTAACCCGTGAACACTGTGATGTGCTCGTTAAAATTCCAATGGCCGGCACCGTATCAAGTTTAAATGTTTCGGTAGCAACGGGCATTTGTTTGTTTGAAGTACTACGCCAGAGAAACGCAACACAAGCTTAAGAAGTTTTAAGCTTGTAGCCGTCAGCCGTCAGCCGTCAGCCGTCAGTTTAAGATCAAGTAACTTATTGACACGTAAGTTAATACGAGCAAAATCCCGTCAGCCGTCAGCCGTCAGCCGTCAGCCGTCAGCCGTCAGCCGTCAGCCGTCAGCCGTCAGCCGTCAGCCGTCAGCCGTCAGCCGTCAGCCGTCAGCCGTCAGCCTAAGACAAATTCGTCTTGACACCTAATAGCTGATAGCTGATAGCTGATAGCTGATAGCTGATAGCTGATAGCTGATAGCTGATAGCTGATAGCTGATTTCTTAACTCCCCCACTTAAAGCTAAAATACCTACTTGCTTAATTTTCCCACTAAGCGTAAAATGCGCGCTCATTTCGGCCTAATTAATATTAATTCCTTGCCTTAAACCGACTGGCTGAAACGGTAGAAGGCTCTATTAACCGTAAGGAATATCCATGCGTCATTACGAAATCGTATTCATGGTTCACCCAGATCAGAGTGAGCAAGTTGCTGGTATGATCGAACGTTATACTGGTTCTATCACTGAAGCTGGTGGTACTATCCACCGTCTTGAAGACTGGGGTCGCCGTCAATTGGCTTACCCAATCAACAAGCTTCACAAAGCTCATTATGTTCTTATGAACGTTGAAGCACCAACTGAAGTAATCAGCGAGCTAGAAACTACTTTCCGCTACAACGATGCAGTGCTTCGTAACTTAGTTATGCGTACTAAAGACGCTGTAACTGAAGCATCTCCTCTTGTAAGAGAAGAGAAGAAAGAAGCACCAGCTGCTTAATTGTTTTGAGTCCAAGCATGGCGTTTGATCAGCGATAACTTTAAGGTAAACCATATGGTCAGTCCTTTTATGAATCAGCTGGTTATCTCTGGGGTTGTTTGTAAAACACCTAAGTATAGCCAAAGCCCTGCTGGTATCCCGCATTGTATTTTTGTTGTAGAACATAAATCAATGCAAGTTGAAGCAGACCTTAACCGTAATAGTTATGTCAGGCTTCAAGTGGTTGCCAGTGGTAAGCAAATGCAACAACAGACTCAACATTTGCACGTTGGGCAGGCATTGCAAGTGAGCGGTTTTTTAAATCGTCACGAAGGTCGTAACGGCCTTAGCCAATTGGTTTTGCATGCTCAGCATATAGAAAGAATTATTTGAGGAATTTATCTCATGGCACGTTATTTCAGACGTCGTAAGTTCTGCCGCTTTAAAGCGGAAGGCGTACAACAAATCGATTATAAAGATCTAGCTACTCTTAGAAACTATGTTACAGAAAGTGGCAAAATCGTACCTAGCCGTATCACAGGTACTAGCGCTAAATACCAGCGCCAGCTAGCAACTGCTATTAAGCGTGCTCGCTACTTAGCCCTTCTTCCATACACTGACTTACATAAGTAAGCAGCGGATTAACACGTTTTTAAAAGGTGTAGAAACATGCAAGTTATTCTACTAGATAAGATCGCAAACCTAGGTGGCCTAGGTGACCAGGTTGTAGTTAAATCTGGCTTCGCACGTAACTTCCTTTTCCCACAAGGTAAGGCAGTTCCTGCAACTAAAGCTAACATTGAAACTTTTGACGCACGTCGTGCAGAGCTTGAAGCGAAAATCGCTGAACAGCTTGTTGCTGCACAAGCACGCGCTGATAAGCTTGAAGCATTAGCTGAAGTTACACTAGTTTCTAAAGCTGGTGATGAAGGCAAATTATTCGGTTCAATCGGTACTCGTGACATCGCTGACGCTATCTCAGCTGTTGGTGTTGAAGTTGCTAAGTCAGAAGTTCGTTTACCTCTAGGTACTATCCGTGAGACTGGCGAATTTGACGTATCAATCGCAGTACACTCAGACGTTACGGCTACTATCAAAGTAATCGTAATCGCTGAAGCTTAATTTTAATTAAGCAAGAAAAGCCGTGCTGAAAAGCGCGGCTTTTTTGTTTGAATTGTTATAATTTTTATTTCCTCATTGTTTATAGCTATTTTACTATTGCTATAGTCGCCCACTAATTTAATAAATATTAACCCAATGCTGCTTAAGCGCTTTATAATATGAAGTTTAGGTTCTTATGTATCAAATACAGGTAAACTGCAGTAGAATTTCCATTTTAGCTAGTTTCTTATTTGCTTGTTTTAAATTAAAAGAATAAAAAACTAATGATTTATGCTTGTTATAATGTAGCAATATTGTAATTAGGTTACAGTTAATTGACATTGACAGCGTTGTCACTGTATATTGTTTGTGCACTGGGCATAGTGTTAAGGATGCAATAATTGAAACAACACATGATGAGCAATGTGAAACCACCTGCTGGTTTTACATTAATAGAGTTATTAATCGTAGTCGCCATTTTAGGCATTTTGTATAGCGTTGCCATGCCTTCATATATTGAGCATATGGAGCGTAGCCGCCGTGCTGATATTCAGCAAGTTATGTTACAACATGGGGCGTCTTTGGAGCGTATATATTCGCGTAATGGTGGTTATCCAAATACTTTTGATGCGGCGGTAAATACAGAGTTTTACACGTTCACTTATACAGCGTTAAACCGTGTTACAGGCGCTGCGGCAAGTGAAAACTTTAAAAGCCGTGCATTTACATTAACGGCAACACCAAAGCTTGGTTCTGCTCAAGCGGGAGATCGCTGCGGTGCTTTAGTGATCAAGCACGATGGTACACAATCAGCTGATGCAAGTAACTGCTGGGAATAATAATGATTCGAACTGCTGCAGGCTTCACATTAGTAGAACTCATGATTGTGGTGGGAATTGTTGCGATCATGGCCGTATTAGCTTTTCCATCATTTAGCCAGCAAATAATGCAAGATCGCGTAGTAACCACAGCTAATCAATTGAACAGTGTTTACAAATACGCGCGTAGTGAAGCTGTAAAGCGCGATCGCGATATTAAATTGATTGTAAGTGGTACAAAGTGGCAAGTAAAAGCATCTGTTGATGGCGTTGACACTGTTTTAAAAGAGTTTGTAATTCAACATCAAGGTGTAACCGTTGGATTAGTTGATCGTACTGTTTGGTCTACTGGTGAAATATCTGCGGCAAGCCAAATATTAATTGAAGATGATAATGATAAGACGGTCGACTACTATCTGTGCATTTTAAAAAGCGGCCAAAATTGGTTAGCTGAACAGTCAGCGGCGTGTGCATAATGAACAAACAACAGGGCTTTTCATTATTGGAAGTGATGCTATCTGTGGTAATTGCAGGTATTGCATTACTAGGTTTGGCCGCAGCGCAACTAAAATCATTACAGTATGCGACCAATAGCTTTAATTACACCATCTCTTTAGTACAAGGACAAAACACTTTAGAGCGAATTTGGCCTCGTTTATGTGAGCTACAAACAACAAACCCTGCATTATTTACAGATGCTAACTTTCGTGCTTCTTTAGGTCCGCAAATTAATGATTACCAGCTGACGTTACCTGCGGCGTACGCACATGATATGCAAATTACAGTGTCTTGGAGTGATGAACGAATTAAGCAGCAAGATCCTGCTCAATTAGAGAATCAGATTACCTTGAATGCCAGTTACCCCGAACTACCTGCAGGGTGTATTTGATGATATCGATTTATCGTACACGAGGTTACACCCTTGTTGAGCTAATGGTTGCATTGGCTGCCGGTGCGTTTTTATTAGCAGGTGTTAGCCTGTCATATTCAGCAATTAAAGGTACGATTTTGGTTGGTAAAGAACTGGAAAATGCGCAAGAAGTGATCCGCTATACCAGTAAAGTTTTTACGCGCAGTATTAAACAAACCCCAAAGCTTCCTGAAATTGCGGCAGATGGCTCGACAATTACTATTTATCAGCCAGCAGGAGTTATTACCTGTGATGGGAGTGTTTCGGCTGCTGATGTTACAGAGGTTTATAGCTTAGCAGGCAATAGCTTAATGTGCGCCTTAGACGCTGCCCCTGCTCAGCGGCTGTTAACTGGGATCACACAATTGAGTTTTTCACTTAATAATAATGTTGTAACCATTAATGTAGGGCCTGAAAACTTACCGAGCCAATTTGGTGGCGCAATTATTGTAGATATTGCGGTATCTAATGTGATTTTAAACAATGCATTCGGTGGTGTGTAATGGCTAAAAAGCAGCACGGTTTCACGTTAATAACAGTATTAATCCTCACCAGTATGGCAAGTATTGTGGTGCTTAATTCATTGCGTGAAAATATTGTTCAAGAGCGCATGAGTGGTAATTTTCAAAAGAAAATGAATAGCCGACTGCTTGCAGAAAAGGGCGTGTTTGAAGAAGCCAAATTATTGCAACAAGCTTTATTAAATGATCAAACATTAGATATAGACGGCTTAATTGCCGCTACCGGTAATGCATCCGGCAGTGGTCTGATTGGTGATGATGCCACTTATCATGCCAGTATCACTAAAAATGCCGCAGGTGAACTGGAAATAGCCAGTCTTGGGCAGCGTTATGATGGTGATGCGCAAAGTAACTTAGTCGCAAGGTTTAGTTTGATCCCGGGTAATAATTTAACCCCTTACTCAGATGCAATAATAGGTTGTCGAGGGGTGTCATTAGGCGGTTCAGGTAAAATTACCAGTTATGATTCAACGGATGCGAGTTATGCAGGGAATGACGCAGATGTAAGGACCACCGTTCATAATGCAAACGTTACATTAAATGGAACCGGCACAATAAAAGGCAGTGTGGCGTCGACAGGCTCGATTATTGTCAGCTCCTCACAATCTGTGGAAGGAGATTTGTGGGCTAATAAGGATATAACTTTCCCGTCAGGTACTAGCACTTGGAGTACAAAGATTAATGGTAATATTTTAGCTAATGGCAATGTCCAACTTAAAGATATGATGGTGAATGGTTATGTTCGTACTGAAAAGAATTTAACGCTAAATAATGGTGTTCATGTAAATCATAGTACGGCTGATATTCCAGATATTCTTTATGGTGGCGGTGTATTAAGCTCTAGCAGCTATACAAATAACTCAGTTGTAAAGACTTTACCTGATACGGCTTATGTTGAAGGCTTGACTGTGCCAAATGTCGCAGGGTTAGATCCCGATGATCCTACAAGTTCACCTATATACATAAAAGATCAATGTGATCCTTTAAACATTAGTACATTAAGCGAGTTAAATGCATTAGGGCCATTTCCTGATTTACAACTGACGAATAATACTAAGAAAATAACATTAAATGAAAACAAAGCTGTATTTACTGACAATGGGACTGTAACAGAGTACTTACCGAAGGATGTTACTGTCTTAGGGCGCGTTCAAGAAAACATGTACTTTTTTAATAATCTCACTGTAAATGGTGGCAGTTTAGATGCGCTTTTAGCTGGGGCCGAAAATAAGAAAGTAGCTGTTTATGTTGCAGGTGACTTTACAATTACAGCCAGTGGTGAATCACACTTTAAAATACATAAGGGAGTGAGTTTAAGTCTATATGTAATGGGGAAAATTCATATTCGCACTAGTCCAATAGTAGAAGAAACGATCGTAAAACTCACTCCATCTGATGCCTATGCATTCAATATTTACTCTGGATATAAATCAGGTGATGGCTCTTTATCATGTAAGGATAAAGATGGTGCCAGTGATAAATTTGGTATTTACATCGCATCGAATACTGAAATGTATGCCACAATTTATGCACCTGATACTGATGTGCGGGTTGATGCCGGAGCTCAGTATACAGGCTCGATTCGAGGTGGTAGTGTATCAAACTGCGGTAATGGGGAAACACGCTATGATGTGGCATTAAAGAATATTACATCAGGTGGGGGCTCCAACAGCGGTGCTAAAATTGCTTTTCTTGGCTGGTCTTACAAAGTACCCGCTCAGGCTCCAGAGGAGCCGGTTGAAGAGCCCGTAGAACCGACAATTTAATTCTCACCTAAACGGCTAACAGTTAAGTTAGCCGTTTTTGTATTTATCTTTTAAAATTTTTCAACCAGCTTTAAACCTTTTCATTCTTTCTCTACGTCTAACTATTCAAGAAACATAAAACATCTGAAAGATCGTATTTCCACCATGGTTGGGTATACACTAAATTCAGAATAATAATCATAAAGGGACAGCATCAACGATGTTGATAGATGCAAAACAGGCTTTTACACAGCTAAGTGAAGATACACTTATTACACGTGTTAAAAGCGGTGATCAAAATGCCTATGCGGCACTTTATGAGTTACATGTAAAACGGGTCTACGGTTTGTGCTTGCGCTTATTAGCGGATCGCGAACATGCGGAAGATGCAACTCAGGAAGTGTTTGTGCAATTGTGGCATAAGATAGCCAGCTTTGAAGGGCAGTCACAGTTTTCTACTTGGTTGCACAGTGTTACTAGCAATATTGCGATTAGCTATTTACGCAAACATAAAAATTGGTTGCAAAAAGTGGTGAGCTTCGAGCAAAGCGGTATGGATGAGCAAAGTGCTGCTGATTGCCAAGGATTAAATGGACTCGATAAATTAGTACTAAGGCTCCCTGAGCGAGCGCGTATGGTGTTTGTTTTACATGCCATAGAAGGTTACCGGCATGAAGAGATTGCCAGTATGTTAGGTATGGCAGTTGGATCGAGTAAGTCGCAATTTCATCGCGCCCGTCAGTTATTAAAAGAGTGGTATGAAAATGAATAAGCCAGATTTTGAAACCTTTTTAGCTGAGTCTATTAACAACACTGACTCAGAAATTACGCCACAAAAAGACTTATGGCCAGGCATAGAAAAAGCACTAACGCATGCTCCTGTGTCGCAATCTAAAACGATTTTATGGCCTAAATTAGCGGGAGTTGCGGCATGCTCGGTCGCCGCTTTATTAAGTGTGCAATTAATATTTTCGGGGGCAGAGCCTGCAACCAGTGTGGCGATGAGTGACTATTTTACCCAACAAAAGCAAACCTTGTTGGTGCAATATCAAAACCAACCAGCTTTGACCGACAATTGGCAGCAACAGTTAGCGGAGCTAGAAGATGCTGAGCGAGCAATTAAGCAAGCATTAGAGAATGAACCTGAGAACCCCGCGTTATTAAAGATGCTGGCGCAGGTTTATCAACAGCAATTAGATTTAATTAATAAGGTACATGCACCGAAGTGGCAACAAATTTAGGAGTAACAATCATGAAAACATTACTAATAGCACTGACTTTATTGCCGTTTATAGCTACGGCGGGTGAAAAAATTAACGAGCAAATTGAGGTGCCAGTTAATAAACGCATTTTTATTGATAACCAACGTGGTGATGTCCGTATTGAGGGGTGGGATAAAGCGCAACTACAGATCACTGGTGAACTTGATGATAAAGCGCAAGGTTACCGTTTAGAGGATCGAGACGGTCGCATCGAATTTATTGTTAAAATGCCGCGCAACAATAATGGTTGGAACAGTGGTGATGGTTCACAGCTGACTATTTATATACCAAAAAGTAGCGAGCTTGAGTTTACGGGAGTGAATGCCAACATCACTGCTAAAGAGTTACATGCCGGAGTTGATATTGATGTTGTTAACGGTGATATAAACTTACACAGTATCAGCGGCAATATTAGTGTTGATACCGTCAATGGTGATGTTAATGCTATCGGATTAAAAGGTGATATACGCTATGAAACTGTTAACGGTGAAATTAATGATAAAGATTCACAGGGGACACTGCGCTTTACTGCGGTTAACGGCGATATTAAATCTAAAACAGCGGCGCAAGAAGTACGTTTAGAAAATGTGAACGGTGATATTGATTTTGCATTTGCAGCGTTGAAAAGTTTACGCATTAATACCGTTAATGGGGAAAGTGAAATCCATATTAATCAGTTATTAAAAGGCGCGCAGATCACGTATGAATCAGTCAGTGGTGATGCCAACTTTTATTTCCCTGCGAATGTATCGGCTCACTTTGAAATCGAAGCTCATGCCAATGGCAAAATCGTTAATGAATTAAGCAATGATAAAGTGAAAAAAGCCAAGTACGGTCCTTCTAGTGAATTAGAATTTGCAGTTAACGGTGGTGATGCAGATATTGAAATAGATACGATCAGCGGACGCATTGAATTACGTAAGCAAAACTAATCTCCTTAAGCAAAGCAGGAAAAGAAATCCTGCTTTGCTCTTTGCACGGCTTAGCCAAGTCGATAGAATAGAGGCCATTCATTGTTAGTATTGCGAAGTTATGGCTACATATGGCTAAACCAGATAAACAAGTCGACACTCTTAAAGTTCCTCCTCATTCCATTGAAGCAGAGCAATCTGTTTTAGGTGGCTTAATGCTTGATAATCAAGCCTTTGACCGTGTTGCTGAACTGGTTGTTTCACAAGACTTTTATACCCGTACCCACAAGCTGATTTTTGAGGCCATGGTTGAGCTTGCTGAGGTGGGTGATCCAATCGATTTAATCACTATCTCTGAAAGCTTAGAGAAGAAGAATTTACTCAGTGGCATTGGTGGTTTTGCTTATTTAGCTGAGATCGCTAAAAACACACCTAGTGCGGCGAATATAGACGCTTACGCAAACATTGTACGTGAACGTGCCGTAGTGCGAGAAATGATTGGTGTTGCCAATGAAATTGCCGAAGCGGGATTTAACCCCGAAGGGCGCACCAGCCACGATTTACTCGATTTTGCAGAGAGTAAGGTTTTTAAAATTGCTGAGCAACGCACTAAAAGCAACGATGGCCCACAAAGCTTACACAGCATTCTAGAAAAAACCGTCGATAAAATTGAAGAGCTTTACCAGTCACCGCAAGATGGTGTGACAGGAGTAAGTACTGGGTATGCTGACTTAGACAAGATGACCACAGGTTTGCAGCCTTCAGATTTGATCATTGTTGCCGCGCGTCCATCAATGGGTAAAACCACCTTTGCGATGAACTTAGCTGAGCACGCTGCGATGACCCAAGATAAACCCGTGTTAATTTACTCATTAGAGATGCCCTCGGAGCAAATCATGATGAGGATGTTGGCATCACTTGGTCGCATCAACCAAACCAAAGTACGTACTGGTCAGCTCGATGATGAAGATTGGGCGCGTTTATCATCCACCATGGGCTTGTTGATGGAAAAAGGCAAGATGTATGTGGATGATGCCTCGGGCTTAACGCCAACTGATGTGCGTTCTCGTGCGCGTCGTATTGCTCGCGATCATGGCGGTATCAGTATGATTATGGTCGATTATCTGCAATTAATGCGCGTACCGAGCTTATCAGATAATCGTACCTTAGAAATTGCGGAAATATCTCGCTCACTTAAGTCCTTAGCCAAAGAGCTGCAATGTCCGGTTGTTGCGTTGTCACAGCTAAACCGTACCCTAGAGCAACGTGCCGATAAGCGGCCAATCAACTCTGACTTACGTGAATCAGGCTCTATCGAGCAGGATGCCGATTTGATCATGTTTATCTACCGTGATGAAGTGTATAACGAAGACAGCACCGAAAAAGGTGTGGCTGAAATCATCATAGGTAAACAACGTAACGGCCCAATCGGTAAAGTGCGCTTAACTTTCCAAGGTCAGTTCTCGCGTTTTGATAATTACGCGGGCCCTGCAATAGATGATGATTACTAATGCGTTTAGCGATAGCCGAAATTAATCTGCAAGCACTTGCCCATAACCTAGCGCAAGTACGTCAGTTTGCCCCTGATAGTAAAATTATGGCGGTTTTAAAAGCCAATGCCTATGGTCATGGTTTAGTGAAGATTGCCCAACATCTCAACGCAGCTGATGCCTTTGCTGTTGCTCGTATAGATGAGGCTTTGGCTTTGCGCGCAGGTGGGTTAACTAAACCAATAGTGTTACTTGAAGGCTTTTTTCATCAAGATGACTTACCCATTTTATTGGCAAATAACTTTCAAACCATTATTCATGATGAAAACCAACTTGTCGCGCTAGAACAAGCCCAGTTAGATGCACCGATCAGCTGTTGGTTGAAAATCAACACGGGCATGCATCGATTAGGGATTGCTGCGACTCAGTTTGAAGATTTTTATCAGCGTTTACTGGCGACCCCAAATGCGAAAAATGAGATTAATTTAATGACTCATTTTTCGTGTGCTGACGATGTGAGCGATACCAAAACAGCAGAGCAAATTAGTTTATTTGATTCGTTAGTAGCAACAAAGCAGCAAGCCCATTGTTTAGCTAATTCTGCTGGCATAATTGCTTGGCCTGCAGGGCATGGTGACTGGGTGCGACCTGGTTTAATGTTGTATGGCGTGTCACCTATGCTTAACTGCACCGGAGCGCAACATGATTTAAAGCCTGTGATGCGCTTAACCACTAAGGTGATTGCAATTCGTGATGTAGCAGCAGGACAATGTGTTGGCTATGGTGGTCGTTGGCACAGCGCCAAGGCGACTAAGCTTGCTGTGGTTGCCATGGGATATGGTGATGGTTATCCGCGTCATGCAAAACATGGTACGCCTGTGGTCATCGGTAATAAGCGTTACGGTATCGCTGGGAACGTATCAATGGACATGATCAGTGTGGATATTGGTGATAATAGCGACAATATCAAAGTAGGCGATGAGGTGGTAATGTGGGGGCCAGAACTTCCCGTGGAAGAAATAGCCCTGTGCGCTACAACAATACCTTACGAGCTATTGTGTAATATCACCCCCCGGGTAAGTTATGAGTATTTAACTTAAACTAATGAGAGTAACGTTAAGCGTTACTCTTTAATAAAATACACATCACTGAAGCCCATACGGGCAAACTCTTCATCACGAAAATTACGTACTGCTGCAGAGCCTTTTGAGGTCATAGCAATTTGCTGTTCCATTTTTAAGTAATTTGTTAAATCAATCCCTTCAGCGGCTGCAATGGCTTGGTACATATCGTGGTACTTATCTTTAGCAAAATTAATTTCGCGCGGTTGATTTTTAAACTTATACGTAATGCGTCGTGCCATGGGGAACTCGTAAATTGAATTATATTGCCCTGATTTTATACCTTATTCGTCATCCTCTCTACCTTTGAATGACTTGTGGCTAAGCTCAAGTTACAATGGTGACTTATTTTGTAGCCGCAGCAAAGGAACATCATGAAACTAACTGTTGAGATCAGCAAATACCCACTACATCAAGATTACATTCCTTTTATTAAAGGTTTTATTGACCGTTTAAATAGTTACGATGACTTAAAAGTGATTACCAATACGTTATCAACGCAAATTTTTGGTGATTATGATCTCGTTATGTCCGTGCTTAGCACAGAGATTAAACGTTCATATGAAGAGTTTGGTAAAGCCATTTTTGTGTGCAAATTTCTCAATGGTGATCTTTCTCCTGAATAACCGTTAACTTCTTAGAGAGTCAACATGGATTTTATCACGCAAACGCTTGCAGGCTTTACGGCCATGTCGCACTGGGAATATATCGCTGTAGCTTTGTCGATGGCGTATTTACTGCTGGCTATTAAAGAGAGCTTGTGGTGTTGGCCTGCGGCATTTTTTAGTACTTTAATTTATACCATCATGTATTGGAATGGTGCCTTACTGATGGAATCGCTATTGCACTTTTACTATATGTATATGGCAGTTTATGGCTGGCTTGCATGGCGTAAAGGAGGAGAAAATAAGCTTGAATTAGCTATAACGTCATGGCGTTTAAATCAGCATTTATTGATCATTATGGGCACGTCAATTGTGGCTGTAGTCTTAGGGTATGTAATGAGTAATTATACCCATGCAGATTTTGCCTATTTAGACAGCTTTACAACTTGCTTTGCCGTTGTTACTACTTACTTGGTTGCAAAAAAAGTGCTTGAAAACTGGCTATATTGGATAGTGATCGATGCGGCGTCTATGTACTTATATTATGAGAAAGGATATTACCCTACACTGGTGCTTTTTGTGTTTTACACCATTATGGCGGCGTGGGCATTTAAAACTTGGTACGAAGAGTACGAGCAAACTCAAGCTAAGCCGTTAGCACAACTATAAGAAGCACTATGACAGGTCACGAAATTAGCGGCATTTTTGCCGCTTTTAACTCGCAATTAAACATCGTTAGCAGCGAACGATTACATAGCGGTTTGAGTAACGATAATTTTTTAGTACGTGCACAGTGGAAGCACCAGCCACAGGCTTATTTATTAAAGTGTTATCGTGATCATTGGCCTGAAGTTGGTTTAATAGCGCAAGCCGATTTTGCAGCACAAGGTATTTGCCCACAGCCACTTTGGACTGATAAAGCCAATAAAATCGCTATTTTTGATTACTTAGAGGGCGATATTGCACAAGGGAATTACACTACAGAGCTTTTAAAAAAGTTAGTCACTTTACATGGTTATCATGCCCAAACAGTACCAATGAACATCAATGATGAACTCGCTTTTTATCAACAAACGCCCTTATATCAGTATTACCAAGTGAGTATTGCAAAAGCATTGCAGCAAATAGCTTTGTTTCCTCGCGATGGCGGCTTTTGCCATAATGATTTGGTGAAGGAAAATATTATAGTTAATCAGCAGGGGATGTTCTTAATTGATTTTGAATACGCGAAGTACAACGATGTTTACTTTGATTTAGCCGCGCTGGTAGTTAGTTTTTCGCTTGATGATAAGCAAAAAACTAATTTGTTGGCACACTATCAACAACTTTTACCTGATGGTCAGCAGTTTTATTGCAGCATAAACAAGTTAGAGTGTTATCAAGTGGTCTTTTTAGTTTTATGTATTTGTTGGTACAGCGCACGCTCAGTCGAAGATAAAGTATCATTATTACGTACGCAGTTAGATCGTTTAATTAACCGTAAAAGCAGTAATTAAAGACCGCCAAAACGAGCGGCTAGTTCTTTATACTTTGCAACTTCATCGGCATCAAACTGCGGATCGCCATTAGCGTCTTCACCTTTTGCGATCAGTAAGCTTTCTCTGGCTAAACGCTTTACACGCTCAGTTTTAACACCTAAAAATTCTGCGACTTGCTCGGTTGACATTAAACTCATAATACTTCCTCGTGTTAAACCTTTTACAAGCGCCTTATAAGTTGTTCGACGGGCATTGATATGTTGCAAAATGGTTATTTATTTTCATTAAGTATAATTTAATAGCGGTTTTTTGCTTACTTGTGAAGTAATTTATTCTATTTCGTTTGTTTTATAATCAACTAGGCGATAGATGCTGGCAATTCATTGCAGATGCCTTTATTATTGCTGCGCCTAAGCACTGATATCGCGAGTTAGTGTGGTGGCACAAATGTGCTCTCGTGGTGAAATGGATATCACGTGGCCCTCCGGAGGCTAAGTTGTAGGTTCGATCCCTACCGAGAGCGCCATTTGCTAATCTACAAGTTATTATCGAACTAAATAGAATTCGCTATTTTTTTTCTAATTACTCCCTTTTGTTTGTCTAGCTAATACCAACCAACTTAAATATTTAACCATTCTAGCGAGCTAAAAAGCACCTCAAGTTATTGCAAATTCAATTGATAATCATTATTGTTATCGCGGTGTTGAGCAACGTCGCTTACTACTTGGCATTGCGGTGAAGGTAGATTGATAAGTGCGGTTAGCTTTTGTGTACTTTTAATTTAAAGCTGAGTTTTAGACCATTTGCTAAATGAATTATTAACAGACTTAAAGGAAATCTAATGAAAAGCCTAAAAAATTCTCTTTTTATTGCTGCGCTTTTAACGTGTAGTAACTTTGCGATTGCACATGAAATTTGGTTGGTAAAGTCGGCGAAAGGTGATGCTGTAAAATTGTATTTAGGTGAGCCTGGGGAGCCTGAGTCCGGCGATAAAATTGCAGGGCTGAAGAATACAAAAGTATTTGTAGATTCAACAGAGTCGACTTTAGCACTGACTCAACAGCAAAACTTTTGGTCAGCAGAGCTTACTGAACAAGGGGATGTAAGAGCGTTTACGGATGATTTATGGAAGCCTTGGAAAATGGAAAAAGTATCAGAGCAAGATACAGATACATTTCAAGCGGCTAAGTTATTTGCGAAAGCAGGCCGTGAAGAGATCCAAGCAAAGCAAGAGCTTGAATTTGTACCAACTAAATCAAACGGGGATACCTTCACACTTGTTTATAAAAATAAACCGGTTGTTGATCATGAAGTATTAGTGCAAACACCTAAGCACCAAGTAAAAACAATTACAGATAAACATGGTCAACTAACAGTTACTAGCGAAGAACAAGGAACCTATATTATTTCGAGTGATCATCCGGTTGCGGGTAAGGCGGTGATTGCCGGTAATCAGGTTGATAGTACGTATAATATTGTAACAATTAGTTTTCAAGTTAAGTAATTAAAGTTAGAGGTAAGCACTTTATGTTTTGTTAAGTTGCTTATCTCGAATTTAAGTTAAGTATTTTTTTAATAGTTGCAAAGCGTATTTATAGAGCATTAGTTTACATGGTGGATAGATTTGACATTGTGACTTCTTCAAGTGGTATTATATTATAATAATTGATGCAAGTAGTTATCATTCGTGATATCTTTTGCGTTGTTGTTTTTCTTATTAGAGTATTACCATGCATTTTACCCTACTGCCAATTGCGACAGCTGTCAGTGTCGCGCTAATGTCAATGAATCTAGCTGCTGCAGAAAGCGACAGTAAAGACGAAAATAAAATAGAAAAAATCACTGTTAACGGCAAATATATTGTTAATGAAAACATCGATACTGCCACAGGATTAGGCTTATCTATCCGTGAAACTCCTCAATCAGTCACTGTATTCACTGCTGAACGTATTCGTGACCAAGATCTTGATACCATTATTGATGCGGTTGATAACACCGTAGGTTTATCATCATCAAAAATGGATAACATCCGTAACACTATGCAGTCGCGTGGTTTTAGCGTATCTAATTATCAAATAGATGGTGTGCCATTATCATGGAGTTTGGCTGGGGATTCAGGAGAAACATCAGCGGATGTGGCCATTTATGAGCGAGTTGAGTTTGTTCGTGGTGCTACTGGCTTATTAACTGGTGCAGGCGACCCGTCTGCATCAATTAACCTGGTTCGTAAGCGTGCAAGTAACACTGATTTAACAGGCTATGTTGATTTATCGGTAGGTAGCTGGAATAAAAAAGAGCTAACCGTTGATCTTGCCAATGGCTTGAACGACAGTGGTTCAGTGCGTGGACGTGTTGTTGCTAAAGTCGTTGATAGCGAGTCTTACATTGACTTATACGAAGAAAATAAAAAGATTTTTTACGGTGTATTAGAAACGGATTTAACTGCAGACACTATTTTTCGTGTAGGCGGTAGCTATCAAAAAAGTGATCCACATGGGCCAGTGTGGGGTGCATTACCCGCTTATTATACAGACGGTACAGCAGCAGATTGGGATGTATCAAAAACCACAGCAGTAGATTGGACGCGCTGGGAAACTGAGCACACCAATTATTTTGCTTCACTTGAGCATGTATTCTCAAATGGCTGGCAGTTTGTTGCTAATTACAACCACTCAGAATACGACAAAGAAACAAAATTATTCTATGTATATGGTGCGCTTGATAAAGAAACTGGTGCCGGTTTAACTGGCCAGCGTTATTTCTCGTTTGGTACCACAGAGCAAGATAGCTTTGATTTACAATTAAAAGGCCAATACAACTTATTCGATCAAACTCATGACTTTGTGCTAGGTGCTTTGTATTCAAAACAAGCAGGCACAACCAGTACACGTGATCCTGATCCTATTATTGGTGGTACCGCATGGGATGCTGTGCCAATTGATGACTTCTATAACTTTGCCGGCGATTCAATTGCAGAGCCAAACTGGACTGAAGAAGCCACAGTACAAGACGATAATGATACTGAGCAAAAAGGCTTTTACGCTGCTACACGTATTTCGATTACTGATGCATTTAAAGTGATTGGTGGTGGGCGTATTTCATCGTGGGATCGTAAGCGTTATTACTACGGTGCAGAGCAAAATTACGGCAACTCAGGCGTGTTTGTTCCCTACTTTGGTGCCTTATATGATCTGAACTCTCAGCACCGTATTTATGCAAGCTACACTGAAATATTCAAACCACAGAATAACTTAGATGCTAATGGTGAATACCTCGATCCAATCGATGGTAAAGCAAGTGAAATCGGCTTGAAGAGTGCTTACTTTGACGAGCGTCTACAAACGTCACTTGCGATTTTTGATATTCAACAGGACAACTTAGCCGTTGAAGATCCAAATTACGTACCGACTGCAGAACAGATGTCAGCTTATTATGGTGCTGAGGGCACGCAAAGTCGTGGTTTTGAGTTTGAAGTAATGGGTGAACCAGTCGATGGTTGGAATATCTCTGCTGGTTACTCGCAGTTTGAAGCGGAAGATGCGGATGATGTTAAAGTAAATACCTCGGCACCTCGTAAGCAGTTTAAATTGTTTACCACCTATCAATTTGTTGAGCAATTACCTGATCTGACAGTCGGTGGTGGTGTCAATTGGCAAAGTAAATCTTATGCACAAGGCAGTACGGTTAACGTAGAGCAAGGTTCATATGCGCTGGTTAATTTAATGGCGCGTTATGACATTAACGAGGCAATGAAAGTGCAAGCTAACGTTAACAACCTGTTTGACGAAAAGTACTATAACTATATGACTGCAGGTAGATCAAACCTCTATCGCTATGGCGCGCCACGTAGTGTATCAGTGAGCTTTAGCTATAACTTTTAAGCTGAACACAATGATAAGCGGACCGCTCGTCCGCTGTAATTTACTAAAGGCGACCAGTGCGCCTTTAGTGTTTTATGTAAGTAGGAAAAATTAAGTGAAATTACGTTTTAGAGACAGCATGAACTGGTTACACACATGGTCTTGTGTGGTGCTAGGTTGCCTTTTATTTGCTGTGTTTTTAACTGGGACATTGGCGTATTTTCAATATGAAATTACTCATTGGATGCAACCAGAAGTAGAGCAGATCCAACATAAAGACAAAGCGATTAATCAGGCTCAGGCTTATTTAAATACGCATACAGAAAACGCTCCGCGCTGGACCATAGTGCCGCCTAATGAACGTTTTTCGCCGATTGTCGCTTATTGGCGTGATAAAAATACTACAGGCCGATTTAGTGTTGCTCGCCTTGATGAACAAGGTAACGAAATTAACAGCCGCGCAACGCGTGGAGGCGAGTTTTTATACCGGTTTCACTTTGATTTACATTATATGCCGGTATTTTATGCCCGTTGGCTAGTGGGCATAGCAGCAATGTTGATGCTGGTGGGAATTATAACCGGCATTGTGGTTCACAAAAAAATATTCAAAGACTTTTTTACACTGCAATTTAACAAAGGAGCAAAAAGCTGGCTCAATAGCCACACTGTGTGTTCAGTACTTGCGCTTCCTTTTCATATTATGATCACTTACACAGGGATAGTGACATTAATGCTTATGTACTTCTCATGGGCGATGAATATGGGCGATGGGGATAGACGTAGCTTCTTCTCGGCATTTAGCGATCAAGCCCCAGCTTTAAAAGCGTCAGGAGAAAAAGCACAATTACTTCCTCTTGGGGATATTTACAACAGCGCCAAAGCTCAGTTAGGGCACGCTGGTATCGGCTCAATTATTGTAAGTAACCCTGGCGATAGTAACGCTATGGTGGAAGTGTATGAAAATGCAACCGAAGAACTCACTTCAGATTACCGAACACTTAGATACCATGGTGTCACAGGTGAACTATTGCATGACTCAGGGGTAACAAACGCAGCAGAGCAAACCCGACGAACCATGATTAGTCTGCATGCCGGGCGTTTTGCTGATACTTCGCTACGTTGGCTGTATTTCTTGTCTGGGATCATGGGAACAGCCATGGTCGGCACAGGCCTGTTGCTTTGGTCTAATAAACGTAAGCAAAAAATGAATCCACGTTTTCGCATAGGTTATAAAATCATGGATGTGACTAACTTAGCATCTATTATAGGTCTACCTTTAGCTATTTCGGGGTATTTTGCTGCAAACCGGTTACTACCTTTGCAGCTTGAAAGTCGTGCCGAATGGGAAATTCATTGTTTTTTTATTGTTTGGCTTATGGCGTTTGTTTACCCGATACTAAGAGGGTGCAAACACAGCTGGCAAGAACTGAGCTTTATTACAGGCGTGAGTTATTTAGCATTACCTGTAATCAGTATTTTTACTACTTCACGCCACATTCTCAACTATCAATTTGAGCGAGATGCCACTTTGCTGTTTATGGATTTATTGTTATTTTTTACCGGAGGGTTGTTTATTTATATTGCGTATATAGTTTGGCGTAAAGGATATGAGCCAGCTGTGATTGCTCGTCCTAAAAGGCCGCCACGAGGAGTCGTACAATGACAATCAAGGCTTTTTTACAAGCAATCAGCAATGCTAAGGGTATGCAAATATTATGGCGAGTCGTGCTGGCAAGTGTTCTAGGATTCATTTTTTTAAGTGTGTTTATCGCTGGCGTAGCAAGCTTAGGCAGTGCTTTATTTCACCTGAGTAAAGCCACACTGATGTTATGGTTGATGCTGATTGGTATCGTCTTATATTGTTGTTTAGTTATGTGGATATTTGCCAGTAATAAATTAATGCGGTGTAGTGTAATTATTATTGCTGGTATTGTGATCTCTAGCGCTGCATTGTATGCCGGTGATATGTTGCATAAAAATCATCAGCCTGTGGAGTCTCGTTGATGATATTATTTATCAGTTTAATTATTAGCCTTATTGGTTTTATAGTATTAGCATTGGGAATGGCAAGGCACCGTAAAACGTTTGCTTTGACGCCAATATCAGCCATTGGTGAGCAGATCTATTTATCTGCTGGTTTGCTCATTATTAGTCTTTCCTTGTTAATAAATATCACGCAATTAAATGCAGGCTCGGCCATTGTATGGTGGTGTGGGCAATTGTCGTTGAGCGCATTGGCCGTCGTGACTATCTTGACTAGGAAACGAGGTAAGCGTTACTAATCGTTGAGTATAGGAGTTTATTGTTATGACTTATCAGCCTATAAAATGTACAGTTTACGATCAGCTTGAACTTTTTTGTATACAGCAAGCTAAGGTCACAATTACAACAACGGATGATGAAACGTTAATTGGTAAAGCTATTAATCTTGAGAACTATAAAGGGCAGGGGGAGTTTTTACTTATTAAATGTGAAGGTCAAGGCGAACATTTAGTTCGCCTTGACCAGATCAAAGCCATCGCTTATTTTTAAAGTACACGCCAATTGCACCAGTCAGGACTACCAGAAAAATTACAAAGGCGCTAAACGCATAAGGACTTTCAGTGCCCGGGATACCGCCGACATTGACGCCGAGCAATCCAGTTAAAAAGCCTAGTGGTAAAAACAATGCGGCAACGACCGACATGACATACATACGCTGATTAAGCTGCTCAGAAACTTGGCTGGTAATCGTTTGCTGAATAATTTGTGCTCGTTCAATCGAGTTGTCTAACTCTTCAATAAAACGAATAAGTAAGTTGGTTGTTTCATTTAGTTTCGCTTTATCATTTTCATCTAACCAGCTATAGCGGTTTGTCATTAGCATGGTAAGCGCTTCTTTTTGCGGTTTTAGATAGCGCTTTAAGCCAATGGTTTGACGACGTAATTGCGACAAACCTTGGTTATCGAAACGTTTTGTTGGCTCGTCAATTTCATCTTCAAACTCGTCAAGAGAATCGTCTAAGTTATCAATAACGCCTTGCATACGAGAAGTAAGATTATGCGTTAATTGGCAAACAAGCTCAGAAATACTGCAGGGGCCGGCTTTTTCTGTTAATGACATAAGCACATCTTGTACCGAAAGTAGGCGGCGTTTGCGTGTCGTGATCACGATGTTTTCATTAATGAATAAACGAATAGACACCATGTCTTCTGGGCTTTGTGCCGGATTTAGATTAACGCCACGTAAAAATAACATACAGCCGTTGGTGACTTTGGTGATCCGAGGCCGCGTTTCATCGGCAGTTAATGAAGCTAGCTCATAATCAGTGAGTAGTTCACTGTTTTTTAGCCACTCAATAGCATCAGCTTGACTATAATCTAGATGGACCCAGAGTTTTCCTTGCTCAGGTTGCCAATTATTTAAGTCAGTGCTGCTCTCTATTATATGCGCTCCGCCCTGCTCATCGAGGGTAAGTGCGTGAAGTAAACCATTGAACATAGTAAATTCCCTTAATTGCTGTATGGTTAATATAGTTGACTATTGAAAGACTTAGGTCAATCAAATTGACTCATCGACTTAATAAATTTATTTCATTGGTGTTTTTACTCGTGTAGCGTATAAGACAGTTTTTTATTAAAGGGCACATTTATGACGGCAAAGATAATTGTTGGTTGGCGTGAGTGGTTAAGTTTACCTGAGCTTGGCATTAATCAAATTAAGGCTAAAATTGATACGGGTGCCCGTACCTCATGTATCCATGCACTTAATATTGAAGAATATGAACTAGAAGGTGAAAAATGGGTGAAGTTTACTGCCCAGCCTTTACAAGAAGACGAACATACTCAAGTGCAGTGTCATGCTAAAGTAAAAAAGATGAAGTATGTAACTAGCTCAAGTGGGCAACGGGAGTTACGGTATTTTATTGAAACTCAGCTCTGTGCAGGTGGTCAAAGTTGGACTATTGAGGTGACTTTAACCAGTCGAGCCAGCATGAAATTTAGAATGTTATTAGGGCGTACAGCCATGGAAAATCGTATAGTCGTTGATCCGGCTTTATCTCATTTATTAGATAGTTAAGGTATTAACTATGAAAATCGGTATTTTATCTCGCAACAAAAATTTATATTCAACACGTCGTTTAATCGAGGCTGCCCAGTTGCGTGGTCATGAAGTGAAAGTGATTGATGCATTACGTTGCTACATGAACATTAACTCTGAACAACCAGAGATCCACTACCGCGGTGAAAATCTAAAAGACTTTGATACCATTATCCCGCGTATTGGTGCTTCGGTTACGTTTTATGGTTGCGCCGTATTACGTCAATTTGAAATGATGAATGTGTTTCCTGTTAATGAGTCTGTGGCAATTTCACGTTCGCGAGATAAATTACGCTCGTTACAGTTATTGTCGCGCAAAGGCGTAGGCATGCCAGTAACAGGCTTTGCTAGTAAACCAGACGATGTGAAAGACTTACTTGAAATGGTAGGTGGTGCACCCGTGGTCATTAAATTGCTCGAGGGTACACAAGGTATTGGTGTGGTGTTAGCTGAAACGCGTAAAGCAGCAGAAAGTGTTATTGAAGCCTTTATGGGTCTAAAAGCTAACATTATGGTGCAAGAGTATATTAAAGAAGCGGGTGGTGCTGATATTCGCTGTTTTGTATTAGGTGATAAAGTGATTGCCGCGATGAAGCGTCAAGCACAAGAAGGCGAGTTTCGTTCTAATTTACACCGCGGTGGCAGTGCAACATTAGTGCGTATCACGCCTGAAGAACGTAGAACAGCTGTGGCTGCGGCTAAAGCGATGGGCTTGAATGTAGCTGGGGTTGACTTACTTCGCTCATCTCGCGGGCCTTTGGTAATGGAAGTAAATTCATCACCAGGTCTTGAAGGTATTGAAGTGGCGACAGGAAAAGATATTGCAGGCATGGTGATCGAATTTATCGAAAAAACCGCTGCGACTAAAAGGACCGCAACGCGTGGCAAAGGTTAAAATCAATAGTGCGTTTACTTTATTAGGTGAAACGGTAGGTGTAGGCGAGCGTAAAACACTGGCCTTGGAAGCTGCAAAGCTGTACACCCACTCACCGTTAAATATTCCTATCGAAGTAGTGAATGGAGTGCAAGCTGGCCCAGTGTTAATGGTCTGCGCAGCAATTCATGGTGATGAACTCAATGGTGTTGAAGTAGTACGCCAATTATTAGCGAAAATAGATCCGTCTCAGTTACGGGGTACGTTAATTGCGGTGCCTATTGTGAATGTATTTGGCTTTATCCATAAGTCACGTTATCTACCCGATCGTCGCGACATGAATCGTAGCTTTCCGGGTTCTACTCGTGGCTCTCTTGCAGGACGTATGGCGCATATGTTCTTTTCGCAAGTGGCCGTTCACTGTACGCACATTATTGATTTACATACTGGGGCGATTCATCGTACTAACTTGCCACAAATCCGTGCCAATTTAAGTGATGAAGCCACAGCACAAATGGCTAAAGCATTTGGTACGCCGGCGGTGATTGATGCCTCTTTACGTAATGGCTCATTGCGTAGCGAAGCTGCTAACTTAGGTATTCCAGTTATTACCTATGAAGCAGGTGAAGCATTACGTTTTGACCCAATAGCCATTGCCGCAGGTATGCAAGGCGTAGATTACGTGATGCGACATTTAAAAATGATCCGTGGTAAGCGTGCTAAAAAGCTGCCTGAACCTATCATCGCGAGCTCGACCAGTTGGGTGCGTGCAGAGGTTGATGGTATTGTACGTGCACAAGTATCATTAGGTGAGCGCGTAATGAAGGGCCAGATATTAGCATATATCAGCAGCCCATTAGGCGACTCAGAGCTTGAGCTGTTAGCTCCACGCAGTGGTATTGTTATAGGGCAACAAACAATGCCATTAGTTAATGAAGGGGATGCCGTGTTCCACTTAGCTTATTTTGCCCACGCGAATAGCTTAGTAGAGCAACAGTTAGAAACCTTTATTGATGAAATTAGTGATCTTGAAGATGAGTTAAAAACTGCTGATTTAAATAATTAGTCTGCTTAAGAGATTTACGAACACATTGGTTTAAAAAGCCGCTGAAAAGGTTTTTTCTTCAGCGGCTTTTTTGTACCCGTTAGACTATTGAGGTGACTTTTTAGGGCCGATAATACGCTTTATTGGAGCTACTTTAGTGGGTTTGGGTTCACTGCTTAATACCATTACAGGCCGGGTAACAAACAAGTTATTTGGGTAAATAACACGGTGGCCATCGATATGCTCAAGTACCACATTCATTAGGCCCATTTCGACAATGCGCCCTTCCACAAAATTAGCGCCATCAATCACGCGAACCCAATAGCCAACACGGCAATCATTTTGGATAAACATCAGTAAGAAGGAAGTTAGATTGCTTAAAAGTGACCATGCGGCAAAAAGCGCAACCCCTAACATAGCAAACAAGGAAGACCCTAACACCAGTAAGCCTCGTAGCTCAATGCCCCAAAAAACCAGCACTAAACAGATCATCACAAATGCGAGAATAATTTTTAGCAACAGTTCGGCACGGTACTTTCTGTGAATATCGACCTTACCTTTGATAGTTTTTTCGAGTAATTTAGTAGTGAGTTTTAATAGTAATGGGAATGCCAGCAAGGCAACTAATGTTACCACCCACCTATATTGCATAATAAGAATATCAAGTAGTTCCACAGGTTGTCCCAATCAGCTTTACTTAAGCCGTATTCTAGCGTTTTTCGCGACCATTAAAAGGCATTTTTTACAGTAACAAGCCATTGGATTGAATCAACGTCATCATCTTTATCTAGGGGAGCGGCAATATCTAAATGAATCACCGTACCGGCATTGGCTCTACTCGGTGCTAGCCTTAAACCAACACCAATATTTTTTAATACCTGACCATTATCGCCGTTATTTTTATCGTTAAACCAGGCGCGCCCAATATCAAAAAATGCAGCCCCGCCGACTTTAAAAAGCTGCAGCAAGTCGTATTCCCAATAATAACGTTTCTCTAAATTAATCAAAAAGCTGCGATCACCTTGTTGATAGTCCAATGGGTAGCCACGTAAGCCATTTTCACCACCTAAACTCAATTGTTTATCTGGGGTGAGATTACCCGCATAATCAAGTCGCATTCTGGCATACCATGATTGCTCTAAACTGGTATTTAAATAATATTGTACTTGGCTGCTGGCTAAAAGGTTCTCTACTTTGCCTTGCTCCTCGTTCCAATAACCATCGAGACTGGCATGAAAGCGCCAAAGTGTATCGTTGCCGCTAAAGTGCGCTTTTTTGGCATTAAAAGAGTACACAGCGCGACTGGCATCATTACTGACTTCTTCACTTGAGTAACCGAGTAAAGCTTGTACATTCCACCCTAAATTAAGGTCTTCGGTGCGATAAATACTGTCGAAGTTTCTAACTTTTACAAAGTGATCTTCAAACCAATGACCGCTTACATAGGGATAACTTAGCTCTCGCTCTTCAGCCAGTGGTGTATTGGTCTCTAAAGTACTAGCAAAGCTCTGTTGTTCGTGGGTATAACCTACGGTAAGTCGCTGTGTCCAGCTATTACTTAGGCGTTTAGAATGACCGAAGTAAATACGGTTATATTCAGTTTTTTGGGAAAATTGGCTGAACACTTCGCCGCGTTCATAAAGCGATTCAGTTCGTTGATCTGAGTAGCTCAACAAGCCATAACTATAAGGTGTGTCAATTGAATAAAACGGGTAAGTTAACTCAAGTAAATGGCGTTTCCCATCATCGTTATCAGAATACTCGACGCGGCCACGGTAACGGCTAGACAGTATGTTCGGGTCATCATAAACAAATAAATAACCATTGCGCTCAGCATCAGTTGTACGTGACAGTGATAGGCGTTTTCCCCAGCCAAATAAGTTAGACTCACGAAAGCCTATGCTCGATTTATTTTCGCCGCCACTTCGACTAAAGCTTACCTCTGGGAGTAATGTCCATAAATCGCGGGTCTCAACTGTGACATCAATATTACCGTCACAATTAGTTTGTGCACTTATATTTGCATCGTACAGGTAAGCTTGGCGACGTAGTAAGCGTTCTGATTCGGCTAATTTTTTTGGCTCATAGTTATCTTCAGGCATAAATAACAGAATGCTTTTAATAACATCAGGCTCGGTGGTCATATGTGCACGATTAGCAAATCTAAATAATGCGTTATTCTCTTCTTCGAGTTCAGTATTAAAAACGTTAAGTTGGTTCAGTTCGATTTTTGCTATTTTAGCGCCCGGGGTTTTTTCAGGCAGTAGTTCCTCACCATCAAGTTGGCGGTGAAGGTTTGTTTCAGTGGCTGTTGTTGTTTGTTGTTTTTGGCAGCTAGATTCGCTTTGCATAGGTGATTGTGCAAGGCAATAGGGGGCATAGAGCAGGTAGCTAGAACAGCTCAAAAATAAAAATTTAAAACATCTGCTTACGGCCATTTAAATCCTTGAAAATGAACTTTAGTCTTTGCTTACTACACACTAACTTGCAGTATAAGTCCACCTCATTGCTGCATTTGTGTAAGAAAATAATGCACAAGTACAGCTAATAATTGCTCAGCTTCAACTCCTTCACCATTAATCCATATACTATTACTGTAATGTTCAAAGTTTAAATTAAAGTTTTGTTGCGCGTAGCTAAAGCGACATTGGTGGCGATCGGCACCACTGGCAAATTCGCTAATGCTGAGCGCGGGAGCATGCAAAAATAAATGTGCCCATAGTTCAAAGTCATCATCATTGGGCATTTCGCTTGGTTTGATAATGATTACATTATGACGGGGGTCTAATTGAAATTCAGTCATGTTGTTACTCGGTACTTAGGAAGTCGCTAAATAGTTGCGAATAGCATGCAAAAATGGGCTGCCGTATTTGTTAAGTTTGGTAAAACCAACTCCTGAAACTTTGAGAAATTCACTGTCATTGGTTGGCATCAACTGTGCCATTTCTGCAAGAGTTTTATCGTTAAATACCACATAAGGTGGTACATCATCAGCATCAGCAAGTTCTTTGCGCAGGGCGCGTAGTTTAGCAAAGAGCTTTTTATCATAATTAAATTGGGCCAGTTTATCTTGATAAACGTGCTTAGCCTGCAAGCGTGGCTCGGCCATTTGCAGTGCGTATTCGCCTTTAAAAATCGCACGAGCACCTTCAGTTAAACGTAGAGCAGAACCTTGGGTGATATCCTGGCTGAGCAATCCTTGGTGAATAAGTTGGCGTAAAATACTCAGCCAAAATTCACTACTGTGATCTTTGCCGATACCGTAGGTGCTTAGCTGGTGGTGATTGTTATCACGAATGCGGCTAGTATTAGCCCCGCGTAATAATTCAACAATGTAACCTAAACCAAAACGCTGCTCGGCACGGTACACACATGAGAGTGCTTGCTGGGCAACTAAAGTACCATCAAAGCTTTTTGGTGGATTCAAGCAAATATCACAGTTGCCACACGGTTCTCGTTGGTATTCACTAAAATAGTTAAGCAGTATTTGTCGGCGGCAGGTTTGTGCTTCTGCAAAGCTGGCCATGGCATTAAATCGTTGCTCTTCGACACGACGACGCTGTTCATCTTCAATGTCTTCAAAAAAGCGTCTTACTCGACCAATGTCAGCAGGATCAAAGTACATGATTGCTTCAGCCGCAAGGCCATCACGCCCAGCGCGGCCCGTTTCTTGATAGTAAGATTCAATACTTTTTGGAATATCGTAATGTAGTACAAATCGCACATTGGGCTTATTAATACCCATCCCAAAGGCCACGGTGGCAACCACGATTTGAATATCATCACGGGCAAAACCTGTTTGCACAAACTGGCGTTGCTCGTTACTCATGCCAGCATGGTAAGCCGCAGCGTTCATTCCTGCGTCAGCTATCTTTTCAGCTATTTCATCAACGCGTTTACGGCTAGTGCAATAAATGATGCCACTTTGATTTTGTTGTTCTTTTAAATAGCGTAAGAGCTGTGCGAGCGGCTTGAACTTTTCTTCTATGGTATAACGAATATTAGGCCTATCAAAACTGCCAGTATGAATATAGGGAGCTTGTAAACCTAACTGTTGCACAATATCAAACCGCGTTGCTTTGTCAGCTGTAGCAGTTAGTGCCATCATAGGCACGTGTGGGAAATGCAGCTTAAGCTCGCTTAGGCGACAATAATGCGGGCGAAAATCATGACCCCAATGCGACACACAATGTGCTTCATCAATCGCAAATAAACTAATATTAAGGTGACCTAAGCGTTCTTTAAATTCGTGTTGTAGAATTTTTTCTGGAGCAACATACAGTAGTTTTATCAAGCCACTGTGTAGTTGTTGGTATATTTGTTGTTGCTCGTCGCGGTTCAGGCTATTGTTAATATACGCCGCTTTTACTCCAAGCGCTTGGAGTTGTGACACTTGATCTTGCATGAGTGAGATCAATGGTGAGATAACCACGGTAAGGCCACTCAAGGCCAGTGCCGGCACTTGGTAGCATACTGATTTGCCACCGCCAGTGGGTAATAACACGAGGGTGTCTTGGCCACTGAGGGCTGCATTGATCACCGTTTCTTGGCCATCACGAAACTCACTATAACCAAACACTTGTTTGAGTATAGTGGCGGGACTGCGCACAATGGTGCTTGGAGTGGGGGTTGGTGTATTCATCGCGGTCATTTTAGAGCTTTTAGGCGACCTTGCATAGGTGATTTTATCGCACTTTCTTTTTAGTTGTGCTTTACTCATCTTACCAGTCATAAAAAGCGGATAATAATAATGAATAAAGCTATTTTAATTGATCGAGTTGCTAAGGTGTTTGTTGAGCAAATGCCGTTTAATCAGTTTCTACAAATAAAAGTAGAGTCACTGGATGCAGAACAAGCACAAATAAGTTTTCCTTGGCAGGATGTTTTTATTGGTAATCCGGCGCAAAAAATCCTTCATGGCGGAGTGATCTCCTCAGTACTTGATAATGTTGGGGGGATGCTTGCTGCGGCAGCGATGATCGATAAACTTACCGAGCTTGACCTGCCAAGCCTACAAAAAAAATTGGCAACCTTAGGTACTATTGACTTACGAACCGACTACTTAAGACCCGGCAAAGGGCTTGAGTTTACCGCCAGCGCAAAGCTGATCCGCTCAGGAAACAAGGTGTGCGTATGTCGGATGGAGCTGCATAATGAACTTGGTACACAAATAGCTTTTGGTACCGCGACTTATTTAGTTGGATAAAGCCTAAGAGGCAGGTAAACTAGCCGCCTTTCATCCCTTTTAGAATCAATTTATGCCAACTAATCTTGAGCAGCGTAAAGGCGTTATATTAGCGTGTATGGCCTTTTTTATGTGGGGCCTTGCGCCGATCTATTTTAAGTTATTACAACATATATCAGCATTTGAAATATTAATGCACCGTGTTGTATGGTCTGTTTTGTTTATTGTTGTCATTGTATCCGTTATGCAGCAATGGCATAAAATTCAAGCTGTAATAAGGAAGCCTAAATTATTATTGATGTTGGCTTTAACTGCTGCGCTATTAGGTTTTAATTGGGGGTTGTTCATTTGGGCGGTAAACAATGATCATATGTTGGATGCAAGTTTAGGTTATTACATAAACCCGCTTTTAAATGTATTACTTGGTATGCTCTTTTTAGATGAAAAACTTCGTAAGTGGCAAGGCGTTGCGGTTGCACTTGCATTAAGTGGTGTTGCGATTCAGTTGATCAGTTTTGGCTCGTTTCCTGTTGTGGCATTTTCATTAGCAGGATCTTTTGCTATCTATGGGTTATTACGTAAAAAACTGCCGATAGAGTCTCTGCCTGGTTTACTATTAGAGGCTGTGATTTTATTACCTGTTGCGCTTATTTATTGGTGGTTAATGGCGCCGACTGCAAGTTCTAATTTGATTTTAAACGATTGGCATATGAATGCATTACTGATCAGTGCTGGTGTCGTTACCACCTTACCATTACTTTGTTTTACAGGGGCTGCTAAGCGCTTACAGTATACGACCTTAGGCTTTTTTCAATACATAGGGCCAAGCTTAATGTTTATATTGGCAGTTATGTTTTATGGGGAAGTATTTAGCAATGAAAGAGTGGTGACTTTTGCATGTATTTGGAGCGCCCTTGCTATTTTTAGCTGGGATTCTTACCGCCAATCACAAAAGCGCAAGCGTGAAAATATCCCAGCACCCACTAAGCCTATTTAACCAGAGTTTATACTAATTAAGTACAGACTTTATTGCGGCCTGTTTCTTTGGCTTCATAAAGCTTAATATCAGCCTGTTTCAACAGTTCATCGATTTGATAAACAGGCTGATGCGCATAACCGATAGATAGCGTAAATTGAATTTTTTGCTGGCTAAATTCTGGGCTGTTGAGCTCAATGAAATGGCGAAAGCCTTCTAGATGCTTTAACACATCATTGCTGTTGGTATCACTAAAATAGACCGCAAATTCTTCACCACCCAAACGAGCTGCCAAATACTTTTTAAAGTATTTGGCAAAGCATCTCGCAAGTCCTTTAAGTACTTCATCACCGGCATCATGGCCGTAGGTATCGTTAATTGATTTAAAGTGGTCAATATCAAACATGGCTAACGAAGGTGTTAATTTTGCTTTATGCATTTGCTTTAATGACTTTGCTGTTTCTTCAAAGAAATAACGACGATTAGGAAGCTTAGTTAAATAATCAGTATTGGCTTGTAAGCGAATCGTGGCAATTTGCTCAAGCATATCAACGTTTTGGCTTAATCGACAGTAAAACTCCTCACTGTTAAAGGGTTTTCGTAGATAGTCGTTAGCGCCATTTTTTAAAAAGCGTGCTGATAGATGAGAAGAATCAGAGCCAGAAATTCCAATGATGGCTTTTTCATCATTACTGTATAGGCGACGGATCTCACTGCATAACTCATCGCCATTCATATTCGGCATTTCGTTATCGGTAATAATCACGGCAATGTCGGGAGTGTGTGCAAGTATAGCAAGTGCCTCCACACCATCATTGGCTTCTAAAACCTGGTATTTATGACGCTTTAATAAACTACAAATATGACGGCGGGTTGAAAGAGAATCATCGGCCACTAATACTTTAACGTTTTCATTACGGGGAAGGCGTTGTAATTGTTTCTCTAAATATTGGTAAGCTTGTTTATTTTCTTTGGTGATGTAATCAATAATGGGATATTTTTCAACGGTATCACGGGTTTTTAAATCGATGTTACCAGTCATTACAATAGTGGGGATTTCTGCTTCAATAGTGCAGGGAACGGCTTCCCCTTGCGGGGCATCTGGTAGAATAAAATCCACAACAGCACAAAAATAGTTATTTTTACTGATCAACTCTTTTGCTTGCGCTAGGGATTCGGCTATATCAGCGTCATAGCCAACTTTAATTGCAATGTGTTTTTGCACTCGCGCTATAGTTGGCGTATCTTCAATGATGAGTATTTTCCGTGTCACGTAACACCTTGTTTTTTGGCTGAGCCAAATATAATTGCTTATACAAGTTGTAACTGTTAAAACACGAAAAAGCAAATGACATCATTATTTTTATAGACTATCTGACTCCGAATAGTAGTCTTGGCTCTGCGGTGTTGGACTTGAGATCCTAGAGCGGCCAAATAGCGTATGAAACTTGGCTTTACAGGTTGTCAGCTTGAGGTATTTAATCCACGCACGTTCAATTGCGTTGGTTGGCTCTTGACTACCTGAAACAACAGCAAGAAATTGTGCTTGAATTTCGTTTTGTGGTTCAAGGGTTTTGTTGTATAACCCTTTGAGAACAACGCCGTGCTGCTCGAGTATGCTAGCTTCTAATAAAGTGAAGTTACCGCTGCGGCCGAATCCGCGTGGAAAATTCTGGTCATCATAAAACTGACGTTGGCTTACAAATGCTTGGCGAAGTAATGAAATATCATTGCTCATGGCTGTTTCCTCATGCCCTATTTACTGGCTGGAGTATGGATCAAGTTGCGCAATTTATTAAACAAAAAATTTTTATCGTGAGGATAAATAATTGGATATAGATTTATTAAAAACTTTTGTTGAAGTGGTGCGTACTCGCCACTTTGGTAAAGCAGCTGAAAACCTTTATATCACACAGTCTGCAGTGAGTTTTCGTATTCGTCAATTAGAGCAAGGGTTAGGGGTTAACTTATTTATCCGCCAACGCAATAATATCCAATTGACCGCTCCTGGAGAGCGTTTGCTGCCCCATGCACAAATGATTATAACAGGTATGCAACGAGCTAAATTAGACGTTGCACTTGCGGACAATATGCATAAGCAAGTGAGTTTAGCAGGTACCCCAAATATTTGGGATGCTTTTTTGCAGTTTGGTATTACAAATATCGTTTCAGCTATGCCTGGTGTATCACTGGTTGCAGAAGTGAAAGCGCAACAAGAAAGCACGCGGTTATTATTAGAGCGTACTTTAGATCTCGCTATTTTATTTGATCCGCCTAAAGTCGATGAGTTGGTTGTTGAACGTATTTGCACGTTGCCTATTATTCCTATTAGTGCCTTTGAAGGAGTTGGCAATGAAAACTTTTTTGATAATCAATATGTATACGTAGATTGGGGAACCACGTTTTCTCTTTGGCATGCGCGACAGTTTACTGGTCATACTCCACCTTATTTTCGTACCAGTACTGGACGTATTGCACTAGACTTAATACTGCAATGCGGGGGGAGTGCATTTATTCCAGAAGTATTAGCGAAACCTCACTTAGACAAAGGTGAGTTATATCGAGTACCAGATGTCGAGCATACTTCTCGCGATATTTTTGTGGCGTATCATAGAGACAACGAACAAAAGCCGTTACTTGAAACGTTAGTTAATCTGTTGGTTGAGTTAACGCCAAATATGAGTAGTGAGTTTGGCGTAAAATAGCTTTACTGGTACTTTATCATGCCACAGTGCAATAAATGTTTGTGACAATTTCATGTTGATTTGATTTCATTTTGAATGATTTTTAATGAAATATTTAAGTCGAAAATGTGTCTGCTGTAATATTTCTGTCATTTATCGATGGCAAAATGCAGCCGTATCAAAACTAGTCTGTTGCGTTTATTGAGGAAAGAATATGAAATTTGCAAAATCGAGCCTGTTACTAGCGGCTATTAGTGGTGTGTCTTTCTCGGCATTAGCTGATGTTGAAGTATATGGTAAAGCAAATATCACAGCACAGTCTTCAGATGAAGGCGATGGCTCGTTTACTGAGCTAAAAAGTAATGAGTCACGCTTCGGTATTAAAGGCGGCGAAAAAATAAATGATGGATTAGAAGTTATTTATCAATTTGAGTTTAAAGTTGATGTATCGGATGCGGATTCCAAAGGCGATGAAGACAATATAACTGCACGCAATCAATTTGTCGGTCTTAAAGGTAGCTATGGAATGTTGACAGCAGGTCGTGATTACTCGGCTTTGCGTAAGTCACAAGGTAAAATTGACCAATTCAATGACCTTGAAGGTGACTTAAAGAATGTATTTAAAGGTGAAGTACGTACCGGTAATGCATTACATTATACTTCAAACTCAATGAATGGTTTTAGCGCTTACGCAACATATGTAGTGGAAGATAATGCGCAAGGCGATAACTCTTATTCAGCTGCTGTTACTTACGGCGATAGCAGATTAAAAGAAACTAAGTTTTATGCTGCCATTGCCGGTGATTACGAAATGGAAGGTCACGATATTATTCGTGCAACTGTTGCAACTAAAGTTGCAGGGATAAAGCTAGGTGCAATGTATCAAAGCCAAGAGCGTTTAATAGATAAAGTAGACTCGGATGGTTTTTTGGTGTCAGCTGCCTACGATATTAGTCAATTTACACTAAAAGCACAGTATCAAACCCTTGATAGTGATGATGGCTTAGATAAATCGGGGTATAGTATTGGTGCTGATTATAACTTGAATAAGAATACCCGTTTATTCACATTTTATACCGACTATGATTACGCATTAAAAGATGATGCTAGCTACTTAGCATTAGGTCTTGAATATAAGTTTTAGTTTATCGAATTACGGTAATCAACTAGGCCCTGCAATTTAGCGGGGCTTTTTTATGCCTGCGCATAGTCAGCTTTACCAGCAAGCCAGCGGCTGATTAACATATCAACCTGTTGTGGGTGATGCTTTAACATTTGCAAGGCAATCGGCCGGACTTGGTTCAAGGTGTGCTTATCTCGGGTTAAATCAGCGATTTTAAATTCAGCTAAACCCGTTTGCTTGGTACCGAGTACCTCACCAGGACCACGAATTTCTAAATCGCGCTCTGCGATAACAAATCCATCATTACTATCTCTGAGTACTGCTAGGCGTTTTTGTGCAGTGTATGAAAGTGGTGCGTGATACAGTAATACGCAATGCGACGCCGTGGCTCCTCGACCTACGCGGCCGCGTAACTGATGTAACTGGGCAAGACCTAAGCGCTCAGGATTCTCAATAATAATTAAACTAGCATTTGGCACATCAACCCCGACTTCAATAACCGTGGTTGCGACTAATACATGAATATTACCCGCTTTGAACTCGCTCATAATTGCTTGTTTTTCAGCGGCTTTCATGCGCCCGTGCACCAAACCAACCTTCAATTGTGGTAAGGCTTGGGTTAATTGCTGAGCACTGTCTTCAGCTGCTTGGCATTGCAGTGCTTCTGATTCATCAATTAATGTGCATACCCAATAAACTTGACGACCTTGTTCAGTACAAGCTGTTCTTACCCGAGCTATAATTTCATCACGGCGAATGTCAGGCAGTGCAACGGTGGTAATGGGGGTTCGACCCGGCGGTAACTCGTCGATAATCGATGTTTCTAAGTCTGCATAGGCGGTCATTGCCAAGGTGCGTGGTATTGGTGTGGCCGTCATCACTAATTGATGTGGGTAACAGTTATTAAAGCGACCTTTTTCTCGCAGTGATAAGCGCTGGTGGACACCAAATCGGTGTTGCTCATCGATAATGATCAATACCAAGTTATTAAACACTACTTGCTCTTGAAATAACGCGTGGGTGCCGACAATCATTTGCGCTTCGCCAGAGGCTATTTTCTCTAAAGTAGCACTGCGCTCTTTGCCTTTGGTTTTGCCACCTAGCCAAGCTGTAGTGATACCTAGCGCTTGAAACCAGTTTTCGAAGGTTATGCCATGTTGCTCAGATAAAATCTCAGTAGGTGCCATTAATGCGACCTGATAGCCTTGTGCGATTGCTGTTAAGGCGCTTAAGGCGGCAACGAGTGTTTTTCCTGAGCCAACATCACCTTGAACTAAGCGCATCATTGGGTAGGGGTGCTGTAAATCACTTTTTATTTCTGCCACCACTTTACTTTGTGCATTGGTTGGGGCAAAAGGCAGTAGCGCTAAAAACTCTTTCTCTAATTGATTTATTGGCGACAGTGGCACGGCTTGCTGCTGTTGACCTTGTTGGCGCAATTTCAATAAACTTAGGTTTTGTGCTAGCAACTCTTCAAATACCAACCGCTGCTGCGCTGGGTGCAAGCCTTGCTCAAGGGCTGTTAAGTCAACATTATTTGCTGGGCGATGCAGTAATAATAGTGCGTCAGTTAAGTTAATATTGCCATGCTGAAATTGCTTGGGTAATAGCTCTTCAACGTGATACTTATTGAGCAAGTCAATTGCTTGATCGCTTAAAGAGCGAATCGATAGTTGTTTTAAGCCCTCAGTTGTTGGATAAACGGGGGTTAGCGTGGTCGCTGTAGGCTGTTCGCTCGGTGTATCGCTGAGGCTGTATTCAGGGTGGGTCATTTCATAGCCCACTCTGCCACGGCGTATTTCACCAAAACAGCGGATCACTTTTCCACTACTTAAGTTATTTTTTTGTGCTGCCGTAAAGTTAAAAAAGCGTAATGTTAATCGTCCGGTACCATCATTTACTTGGCACACCAGCATACGTCGCTTACCAAACGTGATTTGGCTGGTTTCTATGGTTGCTTCAATTGTTACATGGCTATGAACAGCTAAATCACAGATATTGTAAACACGGGTACGGTCTTCATAACGCAGTGGTAAGTGGAAGAGCATATCTTGTACTGTGCTGATCCCCAGCTTTTTAAGGCGCTCAGCCATCTTCGGGCCAACACCTTTGAGATCAGTAATTGGATAGCGACTTAAAGCTGGTTTTGACAAAATAGGCTCAAATCATTCATTTTTAGATGGTTTTTAGTTTACGTGCGAAAGCTTTAGTCATCAAGCATGTTTTAGCCGTTGCCAAAAGGCATCATCAGCCATGATCTCGCCATTATCATCAAGTGCTGGGTAGGGGAGTGACTTTTCTCTGCATTTTTGCGCAATGATTGGATGGCAGCCTTCAAATAGCATTGCATGTTTTACAGTTTCATCAAGCATAGTACGTTCATATAAACCTGCTTTTAGGCGCTGGTCTTGTGCTTCAAATAAAATCAAAGCAGCTGCTACTGATACATTGAGTGACTGCGCCATTCCCTGCATTGGGATAATGATATTTTTATCAGCGTGAGCCAGTGCTTGTGGCGATATGCCAGTTTTTTCTTGGCCGACAATAATTGCTGTAGGAAGTGTGTAGTCTATATCGCGATAATCAACGGCATCAGGGCTAAGATTAGTAGCAAGAACTTGGACTTTCGGATTGTGCTGACGCATCATTGCCACTGCATTATCAATATCCTTATGCAGGTGCGTTGCGATCCAATTTTTACTGCCACCAGAGGTGTTATTAGTTAGCCATTTTTGGTTTTGTGGCCACACAGCATGTACATGATGGCAGCCTACCGCATCCGCACTGCGAACAATCGCAGACAAGTTATGGTGTTTATGCACATCTTCTAAGCACACGGTTAAATCAGTTTGACGGCGATCAAGTACGTGTTTTATACGATGGTAGCGAGTATTTTCCATTTTTAGCCTTGTCTGAACTCATAAAATTGCCGCAATTATACGGGAATTAGTGCCTTAAGGCATTACTGAGCGGCTTATTGGATTTTGTAGCGAAATGAGCGTTTCGGTTGACTGTATGGCTTCGATAGCTTGAATTTTATTGATCAGTACATCTTGTAAATGATCAATTGAACGCGTCATTACCTTAATAAAAATACTGTAGTTACCGGTTGTGTAATAAGCCTCAACCACTTCTTCAAGTTCTTTTAAATGCAGTAAAGTTTGCGGGTAGTCTCGAGCATTATTAAGGTTTATACCTATAAAACAGCAGACGTCATAGCCAAGTTGTTTGGCATTAATGCTGACTTGAGTGCCGGTGATGATCCCTGCATGTTTCATTTTTTCAACACGAACATGAATAGTCCCGGCACTGACTGCAAATCGTTTAGCTAATTCTGCATAGGCAGTACGGGCATTATCCATTAAGGCGTGAAGGATCTGTTTATCGAGATTATCGATTTGATAATTTTCCATGTAAATAAGTCGCTATAATTATTGAATCTCTATTTTTTATACCATCAAATTAATTGAAATTATATATTAAAGCTCTTTTTGTTATTGGTTATTGAATTAAAATGCTAAATAGTTGAGGATTGCTTTAACGACATGGTTGCTGCAGCGCAACTATGCACTTTTAGCAAGTAACAATAACTGGGAATGAGGCCAATTATTATGCGTTCACAATTTATGCAGCAACAGCTGCAAATTAGCAAAGTGAAACACTATTTTTCACAGCAATTAGAGCAACAATTAGGCTTAATTGAAGTACAAGCCCCTATTTTGGCTAAAGTAGGCGACGGTATTCAAGATAACCTTAGTGGCACTGAAAATGCGGTTGCGGTAAATGTTAAAACCATTCCACAGAGCCAATTTGAAGTGGTTCACTCTTTAGCAAAGTGGAAGCGTAAAACATTAGCGGATCATGGTTTTGCTATTGGTGAAGGCTTATATACACATATGAAAGCATTGCGCCCGGATGAAGAGTCACTAAGCCCGATCCACTCAGTGTATGTTGACCAATGGGATTGGGAAAAAGTCATTTGTGCTAGCACTGAGCGCTCTTTAGATAAATTAAAAGAAACAGTGCGTGCATTGTATAAAGGGTTAAAAGCAACTGAGCAATTTGTTGCGGATGAATTTGCTATCAGCCCTTTTTTACCAGCTGAAATTACCTTTGTGCATAGTGAGCAATTACGTCAAATGTATCCTGATTTTACCGCTAAGCAGCGTGAAAAAGCCATTACTCAGGAGTATGGCGCGGTGTTTTTAATAGGTATTGGTGGAGTATTGGCTGATGGCAAAATTCATGATGTACGTGCGCCTGATTATGACGATTGGTCAACCCAAACCTGTGAGCAGTATAGTGGTTTAAATGGTGATATTTTACTATGGAACCCAGTGCTTGAAGATGCTTTTGAAATTTCTTCAATGGGGATCCGTGTATCACCAGAGGCGTTAGTTGCTCAACTAGCGATCACTGGTGACGAAGGACGATTAGAGTTTGATTGGCATAAGCAATTGCTCGCTAAAGAGCTGCCACAAACTATCGGTGGTGGTATTGGTCAATCACGTTTGGCTATGTTGTTATTGCAAAAGTCGCACATTGGTCAAGTACAAGTAGGTGTGTGGCCTGCAGATTTAAAACAAAATATTGCGGGTATTTTGTAAGTAGTATTAAGCAATAAGAGACTAACTAAGGCTAGTCTCTATCTGTTTGTGATCAACTGGTTTTAAATTCAATTTCTATCTTCCCTTCTTGCAATTTTACATTGCACGGAGGGTAGCTACGGTTAGTTTTCAATACCTTATCAAAAATATGGATTTCAACACCCGAGTGTAATTTCTTATTAACTGCTAGATTGGCATTATTGAGTAGCCCATATAAGTGATGTTCTAAATTCGATAAGCGCTTTTCGAGTTGTTCAGCTTGTTGGCAATAATGAGTTTGAGTAGCGCCTATTTTGGCTAGCAGGAGTTTTTTCTTTTCCGCGTCTTTAAGTAAATCAGCTTTTTCAATAGTCGCTTGCAACGTATCAAGTTGCTCATCTGTTTTAGCTAGCTCTTTTAGGCACTCATCTGTTTCTGCAGTAATAGCTCGCCCTGATGCAGCCATATTAATGAGCATTTTGGCACCAGACTCATTGCCAATCTCACCGGCTGTGATCATCCCAGCATCAAGAATTTCACCGCCAAATAGTTTACCTTGAGGATTATCAGCTTGGCCAATTTGTAGTAACTGCGTCGCTTTCATTGCGCAGTGGCTCGCTTGGCGTTCAATAAAAATATTATTACCAGCAAGGTAACTATATTGGGCGTGCGATAGATGAATATTACCTTCACAAATAATTTTACACGAGAGGGTTTTATCTTCTAGCTGGTGGCCAATAACACCTTGTTTAATAGTAATATCGCCTTGAGCAGTTAACTCACCGGATTCAACCGTGCCCATAACGGTAATATCGCCTTTGGCAGTCACTTTCATGCCCGGCTCAATGTTGTGAGTGACGATAACACTGCCATCAAAATTAACATGACCACTTTTCACGGTTACATCGGAAATAGTAAAAATATCATCAACGCGCATACCATTTTGAATTTCGACTGGTACGCCTGCAATGGTTGATATTAGCTCTAGCGGATTGGTTTTAGATATTTCGCTGCCTTCTCCGGCAACCAAAGGGCTACTTTCCCCCGGTTTCGCGGGTAAAATATCACCTTTAACGGTAAAGCCTTCTTTACCTGGAGTTGCAGGTTGCTGTTTAACTAATAATGTTCCCGGTTCAACACTGGCCAACTTGCCAAAGTCGCGCATATCTACAGTGCCATCTTCACGTAACTTCGGTGTTTTTAATCGTTCTTTTAGTGTTTGTACTTGAGGGAAAAGTTTGGATGATTTTCCGTCTTCAGGCAAGCGACCTTTTGCGAGTATGCCTTTAACTGTGGTACCTGCGGGTAATTCAAACTGTTTCTGTAAAAGCTGTTCTAAAAAAACTTGTTTGTAGCCTCTCGCAACTCCCGCTTTAATTAATTGCTGCTTCGCTAAATCTAAACCTAGCACTTTACCACCTTGCGCAATTGTAAGTTCACCGGTGGCTAACATTTTATCATCGCTGATAGTCACGACTAGGCTGGCATCATGCTTACTAGCGACAACTAAACTGCGTTCACTATTGGGTTCTTTAAAATAAGCGTTTATGGCATCGTGATCTATTCGGCATTCACAGAATGTCGATTTTTCGAGTGCTTCAATAATGAAGGCGGCACTGGGTGGTGAATGTTCTATAACATCAAGTAATACATTACCGTTATGAGCAAGCTTAAACACGGATTATCCTTTTACAACAATTAAGTTAAAGGTTTTTATTATTTATAATGATAGAGTGCTAGAGATTTGGGGTAGAGTCAAGAAAATCGAAGGTGAGATTAGATAAGGGCAATAAACCTAAGTATTTATTCTTAGGTTTATTACCCCTTTAGTCTTGGTTAGTTTGTAGACGGTAATTCCATAATTCCATCAATTTCAACTTGCACGTTTTTTGGTAGTGCACGTACACCGATTGCTGCGCGTGCAGGGTAAGGTGCTTTGAAATATTGGCTCATTACTTCGTTTACAGTAGCAAAATTAGATAAGTCAGTTAAATAGATGTTCACTTTTACTAAATCTTGAATGCTACCACCGGCTTCTTTACATACCGCGCTGATATTTTTAAATACTTGATGTGTCTGCTCTGCAAAATCTTCAGAGATCACTTCCATCGTAGCTGGCACTAAAGGGATTTGACCAGATAAGTAAACGGCCGTGCCAACCTTAACAGCTTGGCTGTATGTACCGATTGCAGCAGGTGCTTGTTCGGTAGAGATAAATGCTTTATTCATGATTTTCCTATGTTATTTTTTACGATAGACTTTTTGAACATCAGGCATAACGCGAATGCGGCGCATGATATTAGCAACATGGACACGGTTTTTAACAGTGATCCCTAAATCTATCACGTACAAATTACTTTCTTTTTCATCAGTGGCAATTTCCACTATGTTTGCTTGGGTTGTCGCAATCACATTGGTTAATTTTGCTAATGCACCTTGGTGATTAATAATCTCTACTCGCAGTGCTGCAATATACTCTTTCTCAGGGTTATCATCCCATTTTACGACTAAATATTTAGAGCGTTCAGTTTCCCAACCACGAATATTTTTACATTCCTGGCGATGAACTGTAATGCCTTTACCTTGGCTAATGTGTGCCGTAATTGCATCTCCAGGCACTGGTCTACAACATTTAGAATAGTTAACTAACATGCCCTCAGTACCAATAATGGTCGCTTTGGCATTTTTAGTTAGATCGCTTAAGTCATCATTATCGTTTTGTAACAGGCGACGCGCGATCAACATACTCATTAAATTACCGCAGCCAATTTCAACTAATAGCTCTAACACTGTATTAAGTTCATGCTCTGCTAAAACACGGTTGATATTTTCTGCAGGTAAGTCATCAAATTTAGTTTCACCTAAGGCTGAATCCAATAAACGACGGCCAAGGAGTAGAGCTTCTTCATGATGTTGGCTCTTCAGGTAGTTTCGAATACCCAAACGGGCTTTGCCAGTGACAATAAAGTTGAGCCAAGTTGCATTAGGATGGGCACCTGAACTTGTTATAACCTCAACAGTTTGACCCGTATCAAGTGCCTTACTAAGTGGATGAGGCTTACGATTTACACGAGCACCGACACAAGTATTGCCAACATCAGTATGTACCGCATAGGCAAAATCAACAGCTGTTGCGCCCATGGGTAATTCAACTATGCGACCATCGGGAGTAAATACATAAATTTCTTCAGGGAATAGCTCTGTTTTAACGTTTTCAACAAATTCAAATGACGAGCCGGCACTTTGTTGTAACTCTAGTAAGCTTTGCATCCATTGACGCGCACGTTGCTGTGCCGTGTGGCCTGCGCTATCACCGGCCTTTTTATACATCCAATGTGCAGCAACGCCTTTATCTGCCATATGATCCATATCGTGAGTACGAATTTGGATCTCAACAGGGATACCATGTGGGCCTACTAATGAAGTATGTAGTGATTGATAGCCATTAGTCTTTGGTACCGCAATATAGTCTTTAAAGCGCGTTTCAATCGGTTTATATAAATTATGTGCAACCCCTAATACGCGATAACAGGTGTCCATTGATTCAACTGCAATTCTAAAGGCGTAAATGTCCATCACTTCATTAAATAGCAACTCTTTATTCAACATTTTTTTGTAGATACTATATAAATGCTTCTCACGACCTGAAACGGTAGCTTTGATACCTGCTTCCTCAAGTCGAGCAGTGATCTCTGTTTGAATATTTGAAATGACTTCTTTACGATTACCTCGGGCTTTAGCAACTTCTGATTTTAAAGCGCGATGACGCATAGGGTAGAGTGCTTGAAAGCCTAAATCCTCAAGCTCATTTTTTATATCGTGAATACCTAGACGGTTAGCAATTGGCGCATAAATTTCTAGTGTTTCACGTGCTATGCGGCGGCGCTTATCCGGACGTAGAGCACCGAGAGTACGCATATTGTGGGTGCGATCGGCAAGCTTAATCAAAATAACCCGAATGTCTTGGGTCATTGCCATAATCATTTTTCGATAATTCTCAGCTTGGAACTCTTTTTTATCTTTAAAGCTGAGCTTATCTAGTTTGCTAACGCCTTCAACCAACTCGGCAACAGTATCGCCAAATATTTCTGCTAAATCTTGTTGGCTAAAGTCGGTGTCTTCAATCACATCATGCATTAATGCGGCCATTAATGTTTCATGATCTAAGTGCATGCCAGCTAAAATTTGGCTTACTTCAACAGGGTGAGTAATGTAAGGCTCGCCGCTTGAGCGAGTTTGACCTTCATGGGCCTCTCGGGCTACCACGTAAGCTTTTTGTACTAACTCTACATCGGCTGCAGGTAAGTATTCAGATATTTTCTTTTTTAGACCTTCAAAAAGATACATTCACACTCCAATGTTCTCGTGAAGCAATTAGGTAACGGTATGTTAAGAATATACGATGAAAAGAAGGGATTGCCAACGGCTAGCGTAGAAATACTACGCCGTTGGCTAAATCAGACTAGTAAGTCAGATTATTGGTTGCCGCCTACAATTGCTGCTACAGCAGCCATTTCAGCTGCTTCTTGGTGTTGTTGCTCTTCACGATCGATAAGATCCATTGATGAACTATCTACTAAACCAAGTTCAATTTCACGTAAAGCAACAACTGTTGGTTTATCGTTTTCAGGGTCAACAAATGGTTTTTTACCACCCACTGCGATTTGGCGGGCACGACGAGCCGCAACTAAAATTAAGTCAAAACGATTACCAATTGCATCTACTGCATCTTCAACAGTTACGCGAGCCATCTTCAGCACTCCAAATAAATTTTTAAGCAAAGACGTAGTTTACTGCACGTAGTCAGATTCGCCAATAGCTTGTGGTTAATTTAAACAAATAAAATACGGGCTTAATAAAAATAACGATTATTTAAGCAAATCAGTGAGCAATTTTTGATGACGTATAGCTTGGCTTTGAAGTGATAAGCGCTTTGCTAATACGATTGTTTCAATTTCGTTGAGTGCAGTAGCAAAATCATCATTAACGACAACATAATCGTATTCGTCAAAATGAGATGTTTCTGACTGTGCTTTTGCCATTCTGCCAGCAATTACTTGTTGAGAGTCTTGGCCACGATTATTTAAGCGTGATTCAAGCTCGGCTTTCGATGGTGGTAGAATAAAAATAGTTTCAACATCAGCAACTAGCTCGCGAACTTGGCGGGCGCCTTGCCAATCAATATCTAAAAATACATCAATGCCAGCAGTCAATTGCTGCTCAATAGCCTGTTTAGATGTACCGTAGTAGTTATCAAAAACTTGCGCCCACTCAAAAAAATCATTTTTCTCTATCAGCGCTTTAAATTCTTCAACAGTAACAAAGTGGTAATGCACACCGTTTTCTTCCCCTGGACGAGGCGAGCGAGTCGTATGTGATACCGATACTTTCATATCACTATGTTTTGCTAACAATGCATTGATTAAGCTCGATTTACCCGCACCAGAAGGGGCCGATAAAATAAATAAGTTTCCGCGAGTTTGCGTCATGAATTTGTTCTCTTACTAAAAATAAATAGGCTTGAGTTACGAGTAACTCAAGCCTTTAATAGTTGTATTGTACTTTATTTGAGTAATTTTGCTCAAGTTGAGCGAGTTATTGATTATTCAATATTTTGGATCTGCTCGCGCATTTGCTCAATCAATACTTTAAGTTCTACTGCGGCATTAGTGATGTCGCTGTTGATTGATTTAGAGGCGAGGGTGTTAGCTTCGCGGTTAAACTCTTGCATCATGAAATCTAAACGACGACCACATGCGCCACCCTTTTTAAGGATTTTTTTTGTTTCCTTAACGTGAGACTTTAAACGATCAAGTTCTTCGGCTACGTCTTGTTTTTGTGCAAGATAAATAAGTTCCTGTTCAAGACGAGACTCATCGATATCGGTTTTTAAATCTTCCAACTTTTGGTTGAGTTTTTCACGTTGCCATTTGGCAATCTCTGGCATATGGGTTTCTACAACAGCAACTTGTTCTAAAATACCATCAAGACGCGTTGCAATCATTTCTTCAAGGTTAGCACCTTCGGAAGCTCTTGCTAACTTGAAGTCTTCGATTACTTGATCAAAACCTGCAATAAGTGCGGTGTTTACGCTGTCCATGTCAAGCTCTTCAGCTTCCATAACGCCAGGCCAGCGCAGGATATCAACAGGGTTAATATCGCCATTACTTTGCTGTTGAACCCACTTAGCACTATTAATTAGCTGCGCGGCCAGTGCTTCATTAATAGATAGCTCACCAACGTGGGCTGGATTTGCGACAAACTTTAAAAAGACTTCGACTTTACCGCGTTGTAAATGTTTACGTAAGCGCTCGCGAATAACAGGCTCCATGCCACGAAATTGCTCAGGGGCGCGAATAAAAGTTTCAAGGTAACGTTGGTTGACTGAACGAACTTCCCACGTGCCAGTGCCCCAATCGCCTTTAATTTCGCGACGCGCGTAAGCAGTCATACTGTGGATCATGGATGATTTCCTAGTTTTATTTATTCAATATTAATTTGATTATACCGTAACACTGCATAAGCTCTAGCGGAAATTTTTGTTGATGAGAATTTTACAATCGGCTTTTGTACAAATCAGCATGGCATCTGAGTACACATCGACTTATAATACGTAAAATTATGAATTAAGGGGATCGTTAATGCGTCCAAGCGAAAGAACACCTAACCAAATTAGACCGGTTACATTTACCCGTAATTATACATTACATGCTGAAGGATCTGTGCTGGTTGAGTTTGGTAACACTAAAGTACTTTGTACAGCAACTGTTGAATCAGGTGTACCGCGTTTTATGAAAGGCCAAGGTAAAGGATGGATCACAGCTGAGTACGGTATGTTGCCGCGCTCAACCCATACTCGAAATGGTCGTGAAGCGGCGCGTGGAAAGCAAGGCGGTCGTACCATGGAAATTCAACGTTTAATTGCGCGTGCTCTGCGTGCCGCAGTTGACTTAAAAGCGTTAGGTGAAAATACCATCACTATCGATTGCGATGTTATTCAAGCTGATGGCGGTACGCGTACCGCGTCAATTAGTGGTGCGTGTGTAGCGTTAGTCGATGCACTTACACATATGCGTAGTAAAGGTACGATCAATTCAAACCCACTTAAATTTATGATAGCAGCAATCTCGGTTGGTATTTATAAAGGCCAAGCAATTACTGATTTAGAATATTTAGAAGATTCTGATGCTGAAACCGATATGAATGTCATTCTTACTGAAACCGGTAAAATTATCGAAGTACAAGGTACCGCAGAAGGTGAACCATTCTCGTTTGATGAACTAGATGAGTTACTAACTCTTGCTAAGCATTCGATTCGCGAAATTATTGACGTCCAAAAACAAGCATTAGCTTAATAAAGAAATAGGTTTATATAGTAATGAAAGATTATCAAATCGAGTTTATTGAATTTGCACTTGAAAAGCAGGTGCTAAAGTTTGGTGAGTTTACCTTAAAATCTGGCCGTACTAGCCCTTATTTCTTTAATGCTGGTTTATTTAATACAGGACGTGACCTTGCACGTCTTGGTCGTTTTTATGCCGCAGCCCTTGAAGATGCTGCGATTGACTATGATGTATTATTTGGCCCAGCTTATAAAGGTATTCCGATTGCAACAACTACTGCAGTTGCACTTGCTGATCATCACGATAAAGATGTGCCTTATTGCTTTAACCGTAAAGAGAAGAAAGCACACGGTGAAGGGGGCACATTAGTTGGCTCTGAGCTTAAAGGTAAAATCATGTTAGTTGATGACGTGATCACCGCAGGCACAGCTATTCGTGAATCAATGGAAATCATTGCACAAAACGGTGCTGACTTAAGTGGGGTGTTAATCGCGCTTGATCGTCAAGAAAAAGGTAAAGCAGAGTTATCAGCTATTCAAGAAGTAGAGCGTGACTTTGGTACTAAAGTTATTTCGATAGTAAAACTGGCCGATCTTATTAGTTACCTTGAAAGCAAAGGTACTATGAATGAGCACTTAGCATCTGTAAAAGCCTACCGAGAGCAATACGGTATTGCTTAATTAAGCTTTGATAAATTGTTATCTAACAAATTATCTAACAAAAAGCCCAGTGATCATCACTGGGCTTTTTACGTTTTATAACTCCCGCAGGTTAAGGTGAAGTAAAAAAAGTATCACTTTTGTAGAGTTTGGTTTGATTTTTGAACGAACAGAGTTTTATTTTAAGTTTTCTTCAATAAAGGGTTGATCTGTTTTTGGATCTCCCTATAATGCGACCCCACTGAGACGGCAGAGCAGGCAACGCTTAGCGAGGCAGCAGCTAATCAGTAA
>NZ_AHCA01000010.1 GCF_000238355.1 Pseudoalteromonas haloplanktis ATCC 14393 | reverse complement strand
CTACAAAATGATAAATCAGGTGATCAAAGCTGATGAGAATCGGTGATCAAAGTCATGAGAATACGCACTCATTTGGTTTGATTGGGTTTAGTGACGTTTTCGAAGGCTTTTCATACAACCTAGTAAATATCATTGTAGAGTCACCAGACGTTATAAATTCATACTTTTCATTTTCAAGTACAGATTCAAGTTTCTCTTTAAATATTGATAGCTCTTTATGATAAAGATCTAGTACATGCTCATACTCCTGCCTTTCAATATTTCTCTTTTGGAACTCGAGATTATCTTTTTGATATTTCAAATTTTCTTGGAATTGAATTGCTCTGAAATTAGCTGCTGCAAGCGTTGCTAGTGGGATTGAAGATCCAAGAATCCATAAAGGAACAGACATAAAGGTTAGGAATGTGTCTAAAGTTTTTTTGTTAGGCCACTCAGGTATTAACCTATCATTTATCCAAATAAAACACATAAGGATCAAAGAAATTGATACTGGGATAGCAATTGCTAGCCAGAAATATTTGTAGGTGAAAACACTAGGGATGTTTTCTTTTTGATTAAGGGTAGTCATAACTGGTCTCTCCTTGAGAACTAAAGAGAAAGTATCAGAAAGCAACTGAATGTAAAGTGCGTTAATTAATTAATTATTTTTAAACTTTACAAGTGTAATTATGCCGACTAGATTTACATGAAATTAACACTTGTAAGGATACACGATGAAAATCATCTTTATCATTATTGCTATATCTGTACTTAGTGGATGCAGCACATATTTCAAAAAATCATATATATCTATTTCTGACAAGGAGGATAAAACGGTTGGTACGCTATTTGTTTGGGAGCCTGATACCAGTGCAGCTGTTATTTTAAACGATCCTGATGGAACGATTAGAGCGTGCATGCAAACTGCTTTGGCAATTAAAACAACAGATGCGGAAGGTGACGCAACTCTATCAGAAGCGATATTAAATTTGTCTAAAACAGCAGCTAAAGTGAGTGAAAGTCAAGGTGATGATAGAGCTAAGTCACAAGCTTTAGCTGAAATATCAGGCTCTATAAATCAAACAGCTAATTTATTGACTACAACAACAGAGAGAACTTCGTTCCTAAATATGGGTATGTTTTATATCTGCCAATTATCTGCCAATAAGACAATAAGCGAATCTACTACGTCAAAATTAGTGTCAGAATTGATAACTAAAACAGTGAAAATTACTGAAAAATGATGTTAAAGCCCCTAGTTAGGGGCTTAGTTTTTTTTTGGTTTTTTTAAAGGGCAGCAGCACTTTTCTTCATCTTCAACTATTTTATTATTTACAAAGTGCTCATAAAGGGTGGTTACTCTAAATAACCCTATACTGAGGGTAACTGTACTTACTAAAGCATAGATAAACACAAAATAAGATACACAATAAAAACTAGCTAGTAGCAGCTTTGACTTATTATGCATGGAAACTAGATCAAAATAATCTATATAGGTTTTACAGATCATAGCTAATAATATGGCTAAGACTTGTAGCAAGATAAAGTGCAAGAAAATTGCGTTGATCATTGTAAACATAGATGGTTCATCATTAGAACATTTACCAGAAGCATTTTTGCATTCAATACACTCGCCACATGGTTTGTCTTGTTCTGCTAAAAAATCTCTAAATTTTTCCGAGCCTATAGACATCCACAATGCAAAGCCACCCAAAGAGAACCCAAGTAAGTTAGGCATAATGGAGAGCACATCATCCCACCATCCAAATTTACTCCATGCAGGAAAAAGGATTCCCGTTATGATTATAGATGCATAAAAATAAGGACTTGTTAATAATGCAGTAAAGCCGCCATATGCTCTCCAATATCTTGCTATAATGTTATTTGTCATAATAACTTTTTAATAATTTCCTCAATTGAAATTGCTAAGCGTTTAAATGCGTCATATGGAAGTGTATTCTTGATATCAAAATAATCATGTTTGATAAACGGCATATCTTTAGTAGAAATTATTCTTGGTGTGCCTTTTCCATCGTAGCCTTTAACAACTAAGCTACCATTATTAGCGGCTATTTTCGCTTCATTTCTAAGCTCTTGATCTACTTGTATTGATTCGCCCGTCTTAGCTGTAATTTTAGTTTCAACTTTAGCTATTTGACGTTTCTCTGCTTTTTTCAAGTATCTCTTTTCAATTTCACCAAACGCATTAGGATTATTAATGATCATATGAATAGTTCGTTTATGCATCAGCTGTAAAGCTTTTTGCACTGCTTCTTTTTCAGGAAAGTGAATTACGTTTACTTCCCCAAAATCTTCTTGAAGTTCAGCTGAATTTAGTAACTTTTTAAAAAAGTCCACCGCTGTGTTAGGTGTTAATTCATTACCTTTGTAATATGCTTCGTAAACGAGTGTATGAGATTCAGGAAAAAAGAAATAAGTAAACCTTGTCGAATTAGGTTTCAAGTTTTCAGGCAAGTTAATTTCAGCGAGGTCTGCATCAGTAGCAAAGTCATTAGTATTTAGATTAAGCCAATCTGCATCTTCTCTAATTTGTGTAAATTTAAAAATATCACCACTTATAGCTGGTACATCGGCTTTTATATCTTTCACCTTTGACTGAGCGCAGAGCAAGCCCCAAGTAGTTCCCCTAATGTTAACTTGTTTTTTAAGCGCAAAAGCACTCTCAAATAACTTTTTATACTCTGTGGGTAAATGTTTGTCTATTGTTATATTTAATGCACCAGCACTTGTTTTTAATTCCATGAGATTCCCTTTAAATAGATCAAGAACAAAATCAATCCTTGATTAGATATGTACATTAATTGCAATCATAACGTGTGTAAAGTTGATTGTTTAAGAAAAATCCCTGTAAGCGATTTTAAGCGCCCCATTGATTTTTGTGGCTATGATGCTTAGCTCAAAACCGTTTAAACACACTCAATCAAATTTAAACGCTGTTTAAACATGGTTTGACTTGTATTTAAAGTTACTCTTTAGTGTTTTGGTGGTTAAGCCATGTTTTATGAAATTGTTGCTTGGTGGGCTTGAACTCTAAATATAGATCGTTAGACATAGTAAGCTCGTGATTAAGCGTTAGCCGAATGTATTCTTGCTCCGTTATGATTTGATCTTCATAAGCCTGATTAACGGCATCTAAAAAGTCTTTGCTTGGGTTTGATTCTAATTTATTGGTAAGTGCTGCATATAATTGCGGCATTGCCTCGGGGTTTGATGATAGGTATTTATCTGAGTTGTTGTAATAGACATAGGCAGCTATACCAATGCCGTACAAAACTAGGGCTGCTGCAATAACTAAAAGTAGTTTATTGAATTTTTTTAGATATGTTTGTTTGATCATAACCAGTCCTTGGCGATTCTGTATTTATTTAATATAGTAGTCTAAAAATTATGTACAAGGCATGAAGTGAAAACAATCTATAAGTTATTAAATTTTTTCGTTAAATGTTTTTCTATCGATGAAAGTAGAGCGTTACATAAGAACTATTCATTTTGGTTTGCGTTATTAACTCCAGCAATTATTGCTTTGCTACTTGGTCTAAATTTAACAAGAGAGTTAGTTATACATGAACGATTCGATTTTGGTTTTACAGCTGAGCACTTAGATTCTTTTATTAAGTATTACAAGTTCCCTATCGGACTTTTGCCTATATCTATATTACTGAGCGTTATGGTCGCTCGCTTTCATGCATCTAAGCAAACAGTTCAACAAACACACCTTAAAAATTATTTCGAGCATTATTCATTTTTTGAAGCATTTTGCACGGATCTGAAAAAAGAGCACTCTGTAGATATAGATATAAGAAAGCTCTACCTTACCTTTTATAAACGTTCTACTTTAACTAATTTTTTTCCTTATCCTGATCCTCACATTGCTGTTGACTACATTGATACACTGGCAAAAATAAACGCTGAATACAAAGCTAATATGAATGTTTGCATGCTGTCAAACATTGCAATGATGCATTACGTACCGATTTACGAGTCTTCTATTTATATAAAAACACTAGACGGTGATGATTTATTGATTTGGGCTAGAAATATGAAGGAAGTGGTTTACAAGCTTTATTCATTTCAAGGCAATAATTTAGATTTTTCTTCAATCCAAAAAATTAGCGAAGACTTAGATAGCGTACATTCAAAGTTTAAAAGCTTAATGAGTGATAGGCCATAAAATATTCCTTGCAGTGTGATTGATACCCGCTTAGCCTATATACGTTACCCCATTCTTAACGCTGTAAAGTCTTTTCCAGCGGTTCAATAGTTACTCCCCCCCTACACTGGGTGCCACTTAGTTAGTTTATTGGCACTTGGAACATGGCAGACAAAACAACCCCAAACACCCAATTTGATTGGTTTGAAGTATTTAAAGCAGGCACCCAAACCGACGCTAAAGGCGTTACTCATTCGTTTAGCGACGCTGATTTAAACAGCGTTGTAGCCAACTTTAAACCGAAGAGCGCACCGCTGGTTATTGGCCACCCAAAAATGGACGACCCTGCTTGGGGCTGGGCCAGTGAGCTAAAAGCCGAAGGTGGCTCGTTGTTTGCCAAAGCCGAAGACGTTTGCGCTGAGTTTGCCCAAGCCGTTGAGAGCAAGCGTTACCCTAACCGCTCTGTACGTTTAGAAAAAACTGATAACGGCTATAAGCTTGCCCACATTGGCTATTTGGGCGGCAAGCCCCCTGCTGTTGAAGGCCTAGCATGGCAGTTTAACCAAGCTGATGACGCCGAAACCCTTACCCTAGAATTTGCTGCCGGTGATATTGACAACATATCGCTGCGCACATCAAACACCCTTACCCGCCTAATGGGCAATTTACGCAGCTTTTTAACTGACCGTTTTGGTAGTGAAGCCGCCGACAAAGTTGTGCCACATTACGAAAGTGAATGGTTAAAAGAAGAAACCATTATTGCTGAGCATGAACGTGCTAAAGCCAATACGGGTGAAGGTGCCGAATTTAGTAAAGGCGACGCTATTGATAACAGCAATGCCACCCCACCCACCCAAGAGGACAATGCAATGGATGAAGAAGAAAGAAAAGCGCTGCAAGACCAAATTGATGCGGCTAACGCTAAAAACGCGCAACTAGAATACGCGCAGCGTGTTGCAGCGGCTAACACCTTTATTAATACCGAAGTGAACGGCGGCACAGCCCCACGCTTAACCAATACCGACGGTGTGGCTGAGTTTATGGCCAAACTGGATGACGGCGACACCACCTTTGAGTTTGCTGCCGCAGACGGTAAAAGCCAAGCGCTTAAACCCGCAGCGTGGTTTGAAGGTTTTTTAAAGGGCTTGCCTGAGCAAACGGGTTTAACTCACGAGTTTAATAAAGACGATAAAGACGGCGAAGTGACTGACGACAGTGCAGAAGCATTGGCAGCTAAGGCGCTGGAATTTCAACAATCACAATCTAGCAAAGGCATTGAAATTAGTATTACTGCCGCGTTAGACCACATTAAAAAGGCATAAAACCATGGCACAACCAGGATTTATTAGAAACTTTAGCGCAGAAGACGTAATACCACCAAACCGTTTAGTGGTTGTATCGGCTGCTGCTGACTTTCATGTGGCTTTGGCGGTTGATGCCAGTGCCATGTATGCCGGTGTTACCGAGCAAGGCACTGATGAACATTTACGTGTTGACGTTGTAATGACCCAAAGCGCACCGATTGAATTTGGTGAAGAGTTAATTGCTGGTACTCCAATTGTGGCTGATAGCGAAGGTAAAGCCGTTGAATTTGACCCTGCAAACTTTGTGGGTGAAAGCACAGTGTTCGTTGCAGGTTGGGTTATGGAAGACGGCGAAGCCGGTGTAATTGGCGACGTATTTTTAAACCCGCATGTGGTAGCAACAATTCCGAGCGCTTAACGCGCTTGGGTTAACTTAATTTATAAAGTGAGGATTTGCCATGAGTAATGGTATGCCATTTACCCCCGACGTTGAGCAAACGGCCATAGCCATTGCTTATCGTAATAGAGCCTTGGTTGCAGACATGCTTGCACCCTATTCACAAGTTGGTTTACGTAACTACAAATGGACTGAATATAAAAAAGGCGAAAAGTTTACGGTCGTTGATTCAAAAATCGGTCGTAAGTCAACGCCGAACCAAGTTGAGTTTAGTGTAGAAGAGAAAACCGGATCTGTTGTTGATCATGGTTTGTCTGATGTGGTGCCGAATGATGATGTAACCAATGCGCCAGCAAACTATAACCCTCGCACTCATGCGGCGGAGAGCTTAACTGATTTGGTATTGCTTAACCGTGAAATACGTGTGGCAACTATGTACAACAAAGCCGCTAACTTTGGAAGTACTCAATCATTAGCTGCAGCAGGCCAAAAGCGTTTAGATGACCCAACGCTTGATATTTTGCCTTTCTTTTTAGAAATGCTAGATGAGCCATTAATGCGCCCTAATGCAATGACAGTATCGCAAAGTGTGGCTACAAAATTACGTACTCACCCTAAATTGTTAAAAGCATTTAATGGTACCAGTGGCGACCAGGGCGTAGTGCCGTGGAGCTACATTAAAGAAGTGCTAGAGCTTGAGCATGTAACTGTTGGCCAAGCACGCCTAAACACCGCTAAAAAAGGCCAAGCAGTCAACTTGCAAAAGGTTTGGCAAGATACCTTGTCGTTTACATATCACGACCCGCTAGCCTCGTTTAACAACAACCGTATGACCTTTGCGTTAACCGCGCGTTATGGCTCGCGTACTTCGGGCAACCGTGACGTTGCTGCTGGTTTAAACGGTGGGGTTGAAATCATGGTAGGCGAAGCCGTACAAGAGCAAATTATTGCTAAAGACTGCGGTATTTTGCTGACCAATGTACTGACGCCAGCGGGTTAATTAATCATTGTTGTTCCCTGTGTAAAAGCCCCAGTACCGACTTGCTCGGGGCTTTTTTTTACTAACTGAGGTGTGCATGTTTACTACAGAACAAGCAGTTATAGACAAGATAGGCATTAATACGCTGTTGCAATTTGCGTCGAATAAATTTAACGAGCCAGGCACGCGCGTAACCCGTGATGATGTTGAAGCCGCGCTTTTAAGTGAGACGTACAGCGAGTTGCAAGAGCAAATTAACGCCTGGTATGTGCAAGCACAAAAAAATGTAAATGCGGTTATAGCGGGCTATGTATCGCGGTTTGCATTAAATCAAGATGATATTAATAACTCGGTATTACCTGGCATTGCTAACGATTTAATGCACTGTGAGCTTGCCCCTAACATTGCTGACGAAAACCTTAAAGCCCTAAAGAGTAACGCTATGGCGATGCTTGATAAGGTTAGTAAAGGTGTGATCCAAATTAAGGAAGATGCGCCTGCAGGCGTAAGAACTGGGATGCGAACTAAACCTGCAGGCTCTCAATTTAACTGGCCAGGTTATTAAATTGGCGGGTGTATTTATACACATAACGGGTAATGCACTGCCCCGCTTAACCCAAATTGCAAACGTAAGCGGTGAACCAGCTGATGTATTGGACGACATTGGTGCATTTTTAGACATGGACGTCACCACCCGATTTTTACGTGAAGTAACACCCGAAGGCCGAAAATGGGAGCAATCGCAAGCAGCAAAAGACCGTGGCGGTTTAACGCTTACGGATGACCGTAACCTTGCAGGCTCGGTTACGCATAATGTTAATGGTAATACGCTTGAGCATGGCTTTGGTGAAAAGTACGCAGCCATTCACCATTTTGGTGGCGAAACTGGCCGCAATAAAAGCGTGACGTTACCAGCTAGGCCAATACTGGGTATAGCGACTGTGCAAGAAATCGAGATTAACGACATCATCACCGATTGGTTAATTTAAAGAGCATTTAAATGGCATTTAACTTTGATTTAAACAACATAGAAACCCTGCTAACCAGCACTGTTTTTGATGCAACTGTGGGGTTTGCCAGCGATTTTAACCATGTGCGCGAGCATGCTGTACATAGTGCGCAGCTGTTTGTATTGCCATTGGCCGATGACAACACCAACACCAATGAAGTACACGGAGTTGATGAATACCAGGTTAAAGATGTGTTTGCGGTGATGATTGTGATCCCCTGCGCTACGGGTAACGCCCACAGTGATGCACAAGTAAAGCAATTGCGTAGTGATGTTAAGGCCGCAATTGCAGGATGCCAATACCCTGGGTGGAACCCAATTAAGCTTGATAAGGGCCGCACCATTGAGCTTAACAAAAAAACCAACAACCTAATTTACCAGTGCCAGTTTAGTGTTACTGGCCTACATACCGTAACTGTGAAGGTGATGCCATGAGCAAACAAACCGAGCCGCAATCAAGTAAACCCGCTGAGGAAACTGGCGTTGTGAGCACAACGCCTAAAAAGTCCCGCGCGATGACGATTGCCCAAAACGTTAACCAGGCGCTTGCAAGTGCTAAGGGTAACAGAGATGAAATAGCCGGCGCTTTTAACTTAAAAAGCGGTGAGCTAATTAAAGTGGAGGTTAAATAATGAGCAGTTGGCGATTTAAAGACAAACTCATTTTAGCGGATGCTCTGGGCACAACCTTAACGGGCTTACACGCTATTTATGCCAGTGAGGTTGAGCTGGCCCTTGAAAGTGAAAGCGAAAAAGACGAGCTAGAAACCAGCCACAGCGGTGCAAGCCTCGAAACGTTTTACGGTGAGCATATAAGCCTTAACTTTAAAACACCACTTGCCATGAGTGGCACGGTGGGTAATGAGCCTGCCTTTGCCCCGCTGTTATTAGCGTGTGGCATGGTGCAAGTGGCTGATGCCTCAAGCGTTACCTTTACTAAGGGCGCTGCGGTTGCTGTGACCTGCAAAGTACGCTTTGGTAAAAACACCCACAACATTAGCGAAATGAAAGGCAACGTGAGCTTTGCGCTTGAAAAAGGCAAGCCCATGCTGAATTGGCAGTTTAAAGGCTTGTTTAGTGCGCCGGTTGCAAGTACTGCCGCCCCTGCTGTTGATTGGGATCGTTGGGTGCGCCCCGAAGTACTTGGCGTAAGTAATAGCAGTGACTTTAAGCTTAACGACGTTAAACGCACGCTGCACAAGCTTACTGTCGACTTAGGTAATAACGTGGTGTTTGACCGTGCCATTAATCATGAAGAAATAATGATAACTGGTCACGAAAGCAGCGCTAACTTTACGCTAACAGCTGAAGAACTGGCAACCTTTAACCCGTTTGCTGATGTGGGCAAAGTACACATGTTTGAATTTACCCACGGCACCGCCGCAGGTAAAAAAGTAACCATTATTGGCCGCTACCAAATGCCTTGGCCTAAATACACCAGCCTGGAATCTGAATTAACTGGTTATGAGTTTGACGGCAAGCTAGTGCCAAGCGGCGCAGGCTATGACGAACTGACGATAGTGTTTGAGTAATGACATGCGATTTCAAGCAATCAATATGACACATGTTGATACAGGGAACGTTGAATTTTATACAGTCATTGTAAAGGTAAAAGGGAAAGCGCCAAGTTACTGCAAAGACAGTAACGGCATACTTAAATTTAATAGTCTTAAAGCCGCAAAGGATGAAGCTAAACGACTTACTAATGCATATAAGTGAGCTTTAAAATGAAATTAAAATTATTAAACCAGTTAAAAAATGCCGTTATAAGCGCCCCGCTCAACTTTGACTTTGGTGGGGTTATTTTTAAATTTACGGCAAAAATTAAGCTGGTACCTGAAAGTGAGCTTAAAACACTCACTGAAAAGCAAGGTGCTAACGATGCTGAGATAGTGCGCACATTGTTAGTGGGTTGGGATGACTTTTTTGATGACGGTAAAGAGGTGCCCTTTGATAAAAGCACCCTTGAAGAAATGTTGGCGTACAGCGGCATTACTGCCCGCTTAAGTGTTGAGTGCATTAACGCCCAGTACCGTATTACTGAAAAAAACTAGCCGATGTTGCTAGGTGGTTTTTGGGCGACCTAGCAGCAGACAGTAAAACCTTAGATGACGACGAAGCCCATTTTGGCGCACCTAAAAAGGTTGTGCCACACGAAGAGGAAACATTATTTGTATTACCCCCTAACCACATGGCTGTAGTGGCACTGACTACCGCCAGCAGCCAGTGGCAACGGGATAACAATGGGGTTGAAATTGCCCTTGATTATGCCAGGGCTGATATAGCCTGGCGCTATGCAAATATAACCCTTACCCCTGATGATTTTGCAAAACTGCAAACCCTAGAGCGCACCATAATTAGTTTAATAAGGCGACCCGATGAGCAACAACTTGAATTTGGCGTTACGCTTAAGTTATGACGGTAGAGCTGTTACCACTGGTGCGCGCCAAAACGTAAATGAATTAAACCGTATTCCGCAAGCGGTACAACGCCAAATAGCCGCTAATCAGCAATTAGGTGCCAGCCAAGCTCGCATTATGCAACAGCAAGGCGCAATGACGCGCCAACTGGGGCTAATGAATACCGCCTACGGGCAAATAGGTGCAACGCTCACTACCTTGGTAGGTATTGGCACCGCAACCATGTTTGTGCGTGATACGGGCGCTGCCCAGTTGCTAGATACCCGCTTAAAAGGGCTAACTGGCTCAGCTGAAAACTACGCCAAAGTACAAGAATATTTATTTGCTACCTCTGATCGTTTAAATACCGGTTACACCACCCTTGCAGATTCATACAGTAAAATTTTAACCCTACAAGAGGTTGGCGTTGTTACCCAAACCCAAGGTAAAGCCATTTTAGAGGGTATGGCTAACGCGGCCGCTAAAACAGGTGCGAGCAATGTGCAGCTTGCACAAAGCTTATTTGGTATGACGCAAGGGATGACTGCCGGCGTTTTACGTGCTGAAGAGTTAAACCAAGTAACCGAACCCATGCCAGGACTTTTACAAAAACTCGATAAAGCAGCAGGTAAAGCCGCCGGTGGTTTTAGACAAATGGTGAACGATGGCCAAGTAACAAGCCAGATGTTTAAAAACTACCTGATAAAAGCGCTAAACGATTATGCCGGTGCGGCCGAAGCTACCGAAGGTAAAATAAACGCCAGCTTTGCGGAAATGGGCAATGAATACCAACGTTTAATACGTAAATATGAAGAGCCAGTAAATTTTGCTGTTACTAGTGTGGTTGACTCAATCACCGATACCATGGCGTATTTACGCCAAAACGAAGACGCTGTAGATAATTTGGTATTTGCAACCGGTGCTTTGGCTACGGTATTAACGGGGCATTTAGTAGCTGGTTTAAGTGCCAGTGCGGCAGGCTATGTTGCTAATGTGGCCGCTAAGAACCGCGCGTTAATTGCTGATGCAGCGCTTGCAAAACAAAACCAGGCTAATGCTGTTTTAGAGCTACAACGTGCCGCACAAATGAAAGTATATGCCCAGCATACATTGGCTGTGGCTAATACAACCAATTTACGAACTGCAGCAGTAGCCCGCTTGGCTGCTGCGAATACGCGCTATACAGCAACTCAAGCAGCCGCTACTACTGCTACAAATATTTATACTGCCGCCGCTGGGCGGGCAACCTTAGCAGCCCGGGGTCTTAGCACTGTGATAGGATTGCTAGGTGGCCCTGTTGGATTACTGGTTACTGCTGGGCTTGGCCTTGCCTACTTTGCAAGCCAGGGCGATGACGCTACCGACTCAGTTAATAAACTTAAAGAAGCCAGTAAAGACCTAAACCCGTATGCCAATTTAACCGGTAGCCAAGCGCAAGGCTTACTATTAATGGCACAAGGGCGGATAAAAAATGCGATTCAACTTGTAGATGAAGCACGGGATCGTTTTAACAATCCGTTTTTAAAAGGTAAGTTCTCAGACGTTGAGGCTGCTGAAAAGCGCGTTACTGATTTAAAAAATGAAATTGTGGCACTGCAACAAGTACTCGCCATAAAAGAAACAGAAAAACCAAAACCTGCGCCTGTTAGCTCAAGTGCCCTGCCCGATAACATTAAGCGTTTAGAAGTCAGCTTAATGGGGGAAGAAGCCCGCTTAAAAGACAGCTACGAAAAACGTAAGCAAATGGTGATCGTTGCTCGTGAAAACGATGCAGCTAATAAAGTTAAGTACGACGCTATTTTAAAACAGCTTGATGTTAAATATGGTGAAGACTTAAAAACTATTGCACAAAAGCGTGAAACCGAGAAAACACGGATACAAAACCAAGCTGAAGAAAAGCGCAAAAACGATTTACAGGCCGACCTAGAAAACCGTATTGCTGTTGTTAAGGGCTTTGCTGGGCGTGAAGCGTTGGCCGCTTATAATAACGAACTGAGTGTTGAACAAGCTCGTCAACAAGCACGCATTGATGCCAAGCGCCGAGCGCAAATAGGCTTAGCCGCCAATGATGATGCGGGCGAACTTGAATACAACACAGATAATCAGATCCGTGATTTAGAACGCCAAACTGAACTAAACTCAGCGGCCGGCTATTACAGCCAACACGAGGCTGATGAAGCAGCACACCAAGAGCGGTTATTTCAAATAAAAAACCGCTATGCAGGTTCACTGCAAAGTAACATTGTGGCGTTTGCTAACTTTGAGAAACAAACCGAAGCGGACAAAGCCAGTGCTATTGTTGGTTTAGGTGCAGCCACGTTTAAAACCATGGCAGGCCAAAGCAAAACAGCATTTAAAGCCTATAAAGCCTTTGCCATTGCACAAGCGGTTATTAACACTTACCAAAGTGCTACAGCTGCGTTTAACTCATTGGCGGGTATTCCTATTGTAGGGCCTGTACTCGGTGGTGTTGCTGCAGCAGCGGCCGTTGGTTTGGGGATGCAGCAAGTTAGGCAAATTAAAGCCCAGCAACCAGCGGGCATTGCGCACGGTGGTTTAGATTATGTGCCGAATGAGTCTACTTATGTATTACAACGGGGGGAGCGCGTATTAAGCCCGAAACAAAACACTGAAATTAGCCAAATGGCACGACGTTACAATGCTGGCGGCGCGGCTAATGATGGTGGTAACAGTGGTGTAAATATTAGTATTACAAACCAAATTACCGTGCAAGGTGGCGCTGATGAACAAACCTCGCAAGCAGTTGGTCAAGACATAGCCCGCCAAGTTGTGGGGGTTGTGGTGGCTAATATTCAAGAAAATGGAGCGATTATTCGTGCAGTGCGTGGCGCAGCTTAGTTGTTAAGTAATTGAGATTGGTGTAAAAAGGAATTTTTAAGCGAGGGAATGTTGATGAAGTATATTAAAGAGTCGCTCTTTGTTGTTTTTCTGTTATTAATCTTAGGAGGTGTTTTTCTTCACTTTGGTAGATATTTTAATTACATGCCCTATGATACAACTTTAGATGATTGGGTGAAAACAGCGTCTTATTTTAATAATGTAATTACCCCTTTTCTAGTATTGATGTCAATAATTCTCCTTTATTTGACATGGAGAACAACTCGAGCAGAATTAAAATCGACCAACGATAGCCTTGAGCTTGACAAGGTGATAAAAGTTATAACGGTTATGCTGGACACTACAAATGGGCAGCTAAATAAAGAAGTCCCAACCTCACAGTTATCACAGGCTTTCGATAAAATAGTGAAAGAGTGGCAATTTGGTAGTTATAGCCACATCCCGATTTTTGAAAAAAATGAAGATGAATTCATTCAAAATAGAAAGCTTATTCTATTTCTAGAACTACCCAAATACTCACACTTTGATTTATTAACTAATTTCGGAGATATCAATGTAGCTAATTCTCTGAAGACTGATCCATATGAAGAAGATACCTTTTTAAATGACGCTGTTAAGCATCACATGATTAATGCTTACCTGCTGAATTTACCTAGTGAAGAGTTACCCTCAATAATAAATAGGTACGTTACTATTCTTGAGTTTATAAACAAGTACAAAGATGATTCACTAATCAAAAATATACTAATTGACTTGTTTATTTTTAGTATTGACGAGATAGTAATTAAAGCTTTAAATAGATGCCCCGCAATAAAAAGTCATTCCATTTTTGTAGAAGCAATTAAAACTAGACTGTAAACCCCTTTCCAGCCGAAAGCTTACCCGCTAAATTTTATACTCGTTACCAGTGTTTTATTACGAAACTTGGTAACGATGCAACCACTCCCCCTACCCAAACGGCCTAAGCTATCTAACTTTACGTTAGTGCCAAATAGCCAAATACATTTGAACAAAGCCAATAACGCGACCGAGGTTTACGACCTTGAAGGTGCGTATTGGGAGTTTGAAATAGAACTTGCCAATGTGCCTGAGCGCGATGCATTGGCCCTTGATGGTTTTATTGCCAGCCTGCGCGGCCAAGTGGGCACGTTTACCTTGGTTGATTACCGCCGTGAGCAGCTTGATAAAGATTTTGTGGGCTATGTACGGGGTGAATACCAAGACGGTAATATTTTAACTATTGATGGATTGCCGGCTAATCAAACCTTGCTTGTTGCTGGCGAACGTATGCAAGTAGGTGTTGGCCAAAACACCGAGCTTAAAGTATTAACCCAAGACTTAGTGACGGACTCACTTGGCCGCGCCACTGTAATATTTGAATCCCCACTGCGTAAAATACCTGCAGACAACACCCTAATTACCTTTAAACAACCGGTTGGGATAACAAGCAAGGGCTTGCCAGTGCCCAGTACAAAAACGGCATTGTTACCAGCTGGAAAATCAAAGGGCGGGAGGCGTTTTAATGGAAAGCTTAAACGCAGCCCTACTCGCCGATTTAGCCACCAGTGGCCGCGCCCGCTTTTTTGTACGCCTGGCGTTTAAAAGTGGCGATGTATTGCTGCATACTGGCGTGGGTGAGCGCCTATTTGCTAATTTAACCTGGCATGGTGTGGGCATGCTTGGCACTGTAAGCGAAATACCCGCCAGCGATAAAAACGACAGCACCAGCATACGTTTAACCCTGCACACCCAAGACCAAGCAGTATTAGCGGAGGTAGCCGAAAACGACCCCATTAGCCAGGGCTGTGAAATTTACTTGGTAACCGTTGATGAGCATTACCGCGTTAGCCAAAGTCAGCTACTTGAAAGCGGCTACATTGTGGCGTGTGACGTAGAGCGCGGCGATGTATCGCAAATTCAGCTTAGCGTTGCAGGTGAAAGCGAGCGCTGGAAAGAAGCCCGTTTAAATCAGCGTTGGAACGACGCCACCCAAAAATCACTTTACCCGGGTGATGTATTTTTTAGTGAACAAACCACCGCGAACAAACAAAACCTACCCGATACACAACCTGGTAACTACATAGGAGGCAACCGCAATGAACGTCGCCGCTAAGCTTGCTGCTTTTATAAACCAACGTAACTGTGAACCGTTTAAATGGGGCAAAAATGATTGTTGCCTTTTAGTCGCTGATTGGGTGTTGTTTGCAACCGGTAACGATGTAGCTGCCGATTTTAGGGGGAAATACCGCACTGAAAGTGGTGCGTTTAAACAACTATTTAAACGTGGTTTAAACGATGTTGAAAGCGTGTTTAAAGAGCGTTTAAACCCAGCGATAGCGCTTAGTTACGCCCGCCGAGGTGATTTGGCGTTAGTTGAATTTAAAGGTGAGCTTGTGGGCGGCATAGTCACTGTTAACGCAGTAGTGTGCGTGGGTGAATACGGTTTAGTTACTTTGCCCATGACTGCTGTAAAAGCGGTGTACCCTTTGGAGCCGCGTAATGTCTAAGGTTGTTGATGCTGTTGTTGATACGGGCGGCGATATATTTGGCCTAGGCCGCAGTGTATTTGATAAAACTGTGGGCGCTTTATGGGATTCACTCTCCCCTGACCTGCCCGAAAATGATTTAGCCACCCTTGGCCAAGGCTTACAAAAAGGCATAGACCAACCCCGCCGTATTACCTTTGGCCGCGACTTAGTAGGCGGTGTTATTGCCCACCAAGCGGAGGTTGAAAAGAACGATAAAAAATGGATGCAATTAATTGTACTCATTAATGGTGCACCTATTGATGCACTTGAAGAGATTTACATTGCTGATAAAAAGCTAAGCGAATACCCAAGTGAAAGCTGGGATTATGAGTTAAGCGATGGCCGCCAAACTACTGCCAACGCTAAAGCGGTGGCTAAAATGACGGGCTGGACGAGCGAACACGTTGGCTTTGGCCAAAGTTATATATTTATTGAAATTGAAAATAATCGCGAAGTGTTTGAAGACGGCATTGGCGATATGGGATTTTTAATACGCGGTGCTCGTGTGTGGGACCCACGCGATACAGCCCAAGACCCTGACGATGAAAGTACCTGGCTTTGGACACAAAACGCTGTGTTATGTGCCCTGCACTATGTGCGGTTTTATGGCGCGTATGAGGTCCCGTTTAGCCGTTTGCCAATGCAGTGGTGGATTGCAGCAATTAACGTATGTGATGAAGACGCCGAGTTTACCGACGCTGAGGGCGTTGTTACGACTGAGCCGCGCTACACAACCAATGGCAGCTTTACCTTTAGCACCAAACCAATAGAGGTGTTAAACCAGTTAGAAGCCTGCTTTGCGGGTAAAATTTTTAGGCAAATGGGGCAATGGTATGTGCGGGTGGGCGCATGGTATGGCAACCCGACGTACACAATTAACCAGGATGATGTTCACGGCAATCTTAAAATTAAATGGCACGCTGATTTACGCGACCGTGCCAATGTTGTTAGAGCCACATTTACTGACCCTGAGCAAAACTACGACCGTACAGATGCGCCGCCTGTCGTGTCTGCTGGGTATCAAACCATTGATAACCAGGTATTAGAAAAGTCTATTTCACTGCCGTTTGTACGCAGTAGCACCACAGCGCAGCGCTTAGCAACAATCCACTTAGAACAAACCCGCCTTGGTGAAATTGAATTACCGCTTAAGCACAAAGGCCTAGCTGCAGCCGTTGGCCGTACTGTGCTTTTAAACTTACCCCGCGAGTCGATTAACAATAAAATTTACCGTGTAACCGAGCGCCGCTTTAGATTAGACGGCGGCGTGACCTTGATGTGTGTTGAAGACGGCCCCGATTTATGGGCTGATAACATAATTCCTGGTGCGCAAGATTTAACCCCCAACAGTGACTATTTAGTGGGTAAACCTCAGCCTGTTTTTGATGTACGGGTAACAATAGACGGTGACGGTAACGGCATAATCAAATGGAACCACCCGACTCCGCTTGCTGTAAACGAATACGATGTTGAGTTTTTTAATACTGCAGCTAACGAGCCGGTATTTAAAACCTCTGTTACGTATACACAAGTAACTATTCCTAATTTGCAATTAGGCGAATACACAGCACGGATTAGTGCTAAAAATATATTTGGCCAACGCTCACAGCTTGTTGCTGTACAATTTAGCGTACTCACCCCTACTTTGCCGACTGTGTATGTAACAGCTGATTATAACCAAATTACGTTAACCGCTGAGATTGCCGCAGCTGGCATTGGCACCGCGTTTGAGTGGGAGTTTTTAGGCACTAACGCACAGCCACAAAGCGGCGAACGTGTGCTTGCACAGATTTATAATCGCATCGGTTTAAAAAGTGAGACTGAGTATAAATTTAGAGTGCGCAGCGTTAATCACTTGGGCGCAAGTGACTGGGTGAATGTAACGGCCACTACGACCACCGTTGATTTAACTGAGTACATTAATGAATTACCGCTCACTAAATTAAGCGAAGACGCCCAAACCCTTATTGCAGACATAAACGCTCAAGTTGATCGCCTGCGCCCTGAAACCGAAAACAACTTACCCAGCTTAATTGCTAAAAACCTTGATGCGATCACCGGCCTTGCTGAAAAAGTACAGCTGATTGACGCTGAGAACCCAAACAGCTTGCAGCAACAATTAGCCGACTCAAACAGCAAAATAACGGATTTAGAGCGCGTAACCGAGGTTTTAGACGAAACCAACCAAAACAGTTTACCTGCACTGATTAAAATCAATAACATTGCCATTGAGCAGCAACGGTTAGAACAGCAAAGCATTGGTTTAAGTCTTTTAAACGTGACTAGCGCGTATACAAACTGGCGTACTGAGTACGAGCGCCGCACGTTTAACAACGAACGTTTAATTGATGCGGCTGTGTATGTTGATCCGGATACTGGCACCATCGTTAACCGCGCCTATGCCATTGCCGAAGAAAGTTTTAATAGCGCCGCGCTGATGATTGATGGTGTGAACAGTAAAATTACGCTGGCGTCACAACAAATTGCTCAGTCTCAAAACCGTATAAGCCAAGCCGAGGCGCAGCTTATTGTACAAGCCGCACAAATCAACCAAAAGGCAACATTTACCGAGGTTGAGGGGCAAATAGCCAGTGCATTGGCTGCGCTACAGCCTGCGTATAGTTGGCAGTTTAATACAAGTAGTGAAGGGTTTGATCCTGATAGCCATAACGCGCTGGGCTACATCGTGGCCACCACCCAAATCAGCAGCCCCACCATTAGCTATAACGCTGATGAAAACCCCATGTTTCGCCTGCGCGTTCGTAAACACAACGGCGCAACGTGGCAAGGTGATATTAAGTTTAATGAAGACACCACTACCCTGCATTTACCTGAGCCTACAAGTAATGATTTTGAAACTTTAACGCTCGATGCCACAGGCACGACGGGCTATACAGGCACCATTACCAGCTTAGAGTTTGACTTAGGCGCGTGTGATATTGATTTTATCGAAGTGGGTAAACGCGGTGCTAATGACCTAGCACTTGCTGATATTACCGCCCGCACAACAGAGCTTGAGCAAGACATTAATGCTGCGACAGGCGTAATGGCCCAGTATGCAACAACGAGCTGGGTTAATGCACTGGGCTATCAAACGCAAAGTAATGTACAAACGCTGATTGACTCGTTTAATACTCAGTACAGCATTGCAGCTACTCTGCAAGAGTTTAACGACCAAGACATAATAGTTAAAGCCAATGCAGCGCAAACGTGGATCGACGGTGCAAACGCCACGATTCGCGACCAAGTTACCAGCATTTTAAACAGTGACGATGGCGTAAACCAACGTATTAGCACAGCTGAACAAACAATAGATGCCATTGCAGGTGAAATTAGCCAAAGCGTTACCCAAGTAAACGGCTTAGAGCTTGATGTAAAAGCCTTAGGGTTAAGTGAGGTGCTTGCAGCATACAACAAAATGCAGCAAGACAAAGAGCTGGCCGAGCAAAGCTTTAGCTTATCTGTAGCTAACCAAAAGCTTACTGCAGTAAGTAACGATATTGAATCACTGGCAACGCAAACGCTCGAACTTGCTGGCTTATACGGCCAAAACGCCGCGTTTTTAACAAGCCTAAATCAAGCATTTGCAAACGAGCGTACAGCGCGTTCAAGCTCTGAACGTGAATTAAGAGCTGAAATAACCCGCGAAGGTACGCGCTCTGTTGCTCAAGCCAACGAACGGGTTGATGCCATTGTTGGTTACTGCGTAGATGCAGAGGGTAATAAAGTTGATGAAGTTGACGCCCTAGCATGTATTGCCGCTGGCCATGAATGGGTTGATGGCCCCCTTGTACAGTTAATTAACGACTACACCACCGTTTTTGTTAATAGCAAAGCCTATCAAACAGCGGCAAATGTTCAGCAGTTCATTAGCACGTTTGACGGTGAATACAACATAACAGCGACTATCCAGCAGATTAACGATGAGGGCATAATCACCGCCGCCAAAGAGGCGCAGCAGTGGATTAACGCAGCGGATGGCACCATTGAAAACTTGATCACCCAGTTTGTTGATAAACCAAACGGTATTAACGACAACATTTCATTTGCGTATGATTTAATACAAGCCAATGCCGATGATCTAACTGTTACGGCTAACGCACAGCAGCAACTATCATTACGAATGGGCAGCGCTGAGGCTGATTTAAATCGCCTTGATGAATTGGTGATCACCGAGCAGCAAGCCCGTGCAACGCTAGGCAGTCAATTACGCATTGAATTTCAAACGCAAGATTTAGCCATGCTTGCCACAGCGAATGAATTTACTCGGGCAGTAACCGGCTATTGTGTTGATGAAAACGGCGAACGTGTCGATGAAGACGATGCCGTTGCATGTGAGGCGGCAGGACATACCTGGATTGACGGCCCAGCCGTGCAACGCGCCGTTGAAATTGGTGCTGCATGGGTAATGCTGCAGAGGGGTATATTGAAAACCAGATCACGTTATTTAATGATAAAGAAGACGGCGTAAACGCTACCTTTGCGAATGTAAAACAACGCTTAGATGCGGCCGAGGGCGCGGTAACCACCAACATTTTACAAATTCAGGGCTTGGAACTTGGCCAGCAAGCGCAGGGCTTAAATGACGTTGTTGCCGCGTATAACAAAATGATGCAAGACCAGGACTTGGCAACGCTCAATGTTAAAGCGTCACTCGCGAATGAAAAGCTGCAAGCACAAACAACAGAGCTTGAAAGTTTGGCACAGCAGCAGCTTGAGTTAGCAGCCATTTTTAACAACAGCAACGCAATTATTACGTCACTAAACAAGGCGGTAGCTAATCAATATCAATCAAGCGTAATACGTGATCAGCGTTATCAAGCCACGTTTGATAACGTAACCGCTCGTTTTAGTGATGTAACCACAGCTATTGCCACCATTAATGAAGCCAACACCCTGCGTGATGTTGAGTTTGAATCGTTTGTTGCAGACACAATCGCCAGCTTTGACGAAGTAAGCGAAACATTCGCAAGCCAAAACCAAGCGTTTAGCACGTTACAACAAACGCTTACCAGCAAAATCGAAACGGACACAGAGGCCGCTAAAACAGAGGCTATATCAAAAGCGCAAGAGTATACCCGTACTGCCGTGGGTTACTGCTTAGATGCCCAAGGCCAAATCACCAGCGAAAATGACGCCGTACAATGTGTGGCCGATGGTGGCTCTTGGGTCAATGGCCCACTTGCTGAATTTATCGCAAACATGCAGATCAGCGACGGTGAAAACAGCGCAAGCATTAAAGAGCTGCGCCAGTTATTTACCACGGTTGACGGTAAGTTGGTTGCTCGCGGTGGCTGGACGCTTGATAACAATGGCCGTGTAACGGGTATCGCCGGTTATAACGATGGTGAAATTGCGAGTTTAGACCTCGTTGGTGACATCATTCGCCAAGGCGCAATGGTCAATAATACGTTTGTTCCCACGTCCTATGTTGATAACAGCGACCCTCTCAACCCACAGCATGTTATACGTGGCCGCTTAGTGCTTGGTGATGGCCACCAAGTACAAACGCTCGATGATATTAAAGCGCAGGATGGTGAGGACGGTAAAGATGGTATTAATGGTCAAGACGGTGCCACTGGACCGCAAGGTATTCAGGGGCCAAAAGGTGCTGACGGGCTAACCACTTATACATGGTTAAAGTATGCTGATAATGCCAGTGGTGCTGGTCTTAGTAACTCCCCCACCAACAAAGAGTATATTGGCTTTGCTTACAATAAAACCACGGCCACAGAGTCAACCAACCCCGCTGACTACACATGGTCAAAAATAAAAGGCGAAGATGGCGCAAATGGTAACGATGGTGTCCCTGGTGCCAAAGGCGCGGACGGCCAAACGACCTACACTTGGATTGTATACAGCGACAACGCCAATGGTTCTGGCATGTATCAAACCCCTAACAGCAACACCAAGTACATTGGTATTGCTGTAAATAAAACCACTGCTACAGAGTCAACCAACCCAGCTAATTACACATGGTCATTATTTAAAGGGGCAGATGGTCAAGATGGAGCGAGTTCTTTTACCCTTAATGCTGTAAACGCCAATGCAGTAAAAACGGGTAACAGCGTTACTAAGGTTGCCGGATCATTAGGCTGGGATGCGGGTGCTCAGAGTGTGATGAAATACAAAGCATGCGTTGTATCTGCCACGTTAAATGATAGCCGCCATACTATTTTTGGACTAAGTAACACGGCCAACACCTCGGGTGGTTATGAGCACATTAACTACGCTCTGTATGGTGATCAAGGTTCAATTAGCATCTATGAATCCGGTACGTATATTGGCTTTTTTGGTAGTTACACAAGCTCAGACAATCTCGCTGTTGAGTGTGATGGCGAGTACGTACATTACTACAAAAACGGCGTAGTTTTTTATTCATCACTCACAGTACCAAGTGGTGTTTACGGGTTTGATTGTAGTATTTATCAAGTAGGTACAGAGCTTACTAACATTGCATTTACTCAATTGGGTTTGGCGGGCTATACCCCGATTAAGGGGGTGGATTATTTTGATGGAAATGACGGCAGCTTTGTTAGTTTCATTTACATTGCGGCTCAGTCAGTGCCAGCAAAACCAACCGGCGGCAGTTTTAATGGCACTGTAGAGCAAATACCGCAGTATTGGAGCGACACTCCTGTGTATGTGGCAGGTTATGTCACGTATGTATCTAAAGCGCGTTATGTATCAAACGGCAATGCATGGATTAATCAAGGGTGGAGCAACCCTGTACCCTATATTATAAAAGGCACAAACGGTAACAACGGCACAAACGGTAGCCGTGGCGCTGGCCGTTACACCATAGGTAATACAGAGGGCATTTGGTACAACAGTCTAGCGAATAGTGCGGTACCAAGCGGCACCCCCGTCATTGATGACATTGTTACTATTTATAAGCTTAGTGATCCTACGGTTGAAACCACCAAAAAATACAACGGTTCAACGTGGGTTGGTTATACGCTGCTAGTTAATGGTAATGCGTTGATAAAAGGCTCAGTGGAAGGTGATAGCTTTAAAGCAGGAACACGAATTGAGTCACCTCGTGTTGATATGATTGGTTCTGCTACGATGAAAATTGAATACATGGGGGGGTTTGGCCCTGATAATTTATGGTATTGGTATGGACCTCGAATTTTATCCGATGGATTGCCTAATTTAAACGCATTGACGAAAGCCAATGCAATAGAGTGGAAAGATGTTTCAGGTAATATTTACATTTCCGGATCTATTACCGCAGGAACACTGTCTACATCAAAACAAACAACCGACTTATCAGCTAGCGCAGCCGTAGCTATAGGCCCATTTGGTAGTAATGGTGGCATTATAACTATCAAACTTAGTTACTCCGTGTTTGCCCTGTCAACCGAAGCCGATAATGTCTGTCCTATCAACTTTACGTCCAATGTCTCCGTCGCACTGGAAAAGAAAAATCCATCGGGAACATGGAGTCTGGTAGATACCTTAACAGCATCGGCATCAACGCTCTGTGATTATGAGTCCGAGCATAATCAATCGTATACAACAACGTCTATGTTTGGGTCTTTAACCTACACAGATAACGACATGAACACAGCCAACAGAGAGTATCGCGCAAGAATATTGTCTCGCGGCACGTATCACACACAATCAAACTTTACTAGACAATCAATCAGCTTAATATCAAGCGAGGACTAAACCATGGCAGCATTTACAGCCAGTCAAGCCAGCGTGACCAACGGCTCTAAAGTGGTCACAATCAACAGCGGCGAGAGTATCGCCAACATTAGACAAGGTGACTTTTTATTCTTAGCGGGGTTTTTAGTTGAGATAAATCGCGGCTACGTGGGTGGCTCAAGTCAGCAATATATTGAGCTTGTTAAAAACTGGGCTAACAGTAACCAGTCAAGCCAACCCGCTGTTGTAATACCTACAACCGGCGATTTTAGAGCCGCCGTGGATGCTATTAACAACGCTAACAAAAACGTCTACGATAACTTTGTGGCCATGCAAAACTGGCAAACAAACATGGGTACTGTCGCGTTTACTAATCAAGACGGCACAACAACCACGGTTAAAACGTTAAAGCAAATTGAAGCTGACAACGAGGCACAAATGGACGCGTATCACCCCTACCCGTGGGCAATGCGCAAGGTTGAGTTTGAAGCTCGCCGCGCAGAGAACAATGAAAAGTTTGCGGCCAGTGGTTTTGTGCATTTTGGAAAACATTTGACCTCCGCCGGTGGTGCTATTAATCAGGGGCTTTGGGTTTTAAACTCACAAGGCCGAAATTTGGTTATGGGGCGTGGCACTAGCGCCCTAGGTTTGTCTAAGAAAGATTACCCTGTGGTCAATATAAGTGGAGTGCTAACTAACATTGAATATATGAATAGTGCTGTCCGAGATAATTATATACAGCTTCCCAACGTAGAAGATGGGCGCCGTACATACGATATCGCAACAGGTGTTTCTGCCCAACATGCCTCCATTTCTATAGCGTTCGCCAGTGAAACGGCTACCAACAAAGTAGTGACCGACCGCGTTGATATGTGGGGGGTTGAAGCGTTCTTGCGTGAAATCAACGATGCTGATCCTTTTGTTTATAAATATGGGTTAATTCAAAGTCAAGCGACCAATATTAATGGGGTTGCAACCGCCAGTGATAATGTTCGCTCAATCACCTATTTTGCATGGTATGAGGGTGACACAACGAGTCGTGGGAAAGGGGTAAACTGGCAAACCGCCAGTGAAGCCCAGCGCATGGTTATTGCAAGTGACCTTGAAAACAATATTTTCTTTGATGACGTAACCGGTAAGTTTTATCAGTGGACCCTTCGCGGGCGTTCGTTTGCGGGCGCAGGTAATGGTGATTGGTCAGAGCTATTTAGTATGCGTGGGGATGGCGGGTATTTAAAGTGGGATGCTAACTCGTTAGTGTTACCAAAGGGTACGCTGGATTATAGTCCGGAATATACCAAATCAGCAGCCATATACCTAGCGCACAACCAATCCACCATTTCTAATTTGAAAAAAGGGGATTTTGGACTGTTTAAAGTAAGGGATTTTTCCCATGAGGGCATAAACTACCCTGAGGATGTTTGCTCCGACGGTGAATGCTATTTTCTAGTGTTTGGCACAGTTAACCGATTAAACAAAGGCGCATATCATAAACAACTAAACCCCTTTGGTGCTAATCGATTTGTTAGACAGTCTTCACCCGAAGTGGGGGGCGATACTTGGTCTGTTACTGGGTATCCTTACGAGTCTGTTTTTGATTGTTTTGAGACCGAAGAAAACGGAGGCGCTAGAGCTAATAAAGATTTTGGAATAGTATACAATGGAGCCTCAGGTAGGCCTGATGGTCGTTACTACGATGTCATTTATACCAGCGGCCAAGGCGGTGTATGTCGTGATATGCGTTACTCAGCGTGGTGTTTAACTCAAGAAGATTTTGCAGAGGCCGATCTAGCTATTAAGGCTGGAAATTACCGAGGTACCGAACAGGTTCCAGTTATCAAAGCGGGTACAGTGACGACCATTGGCTCTGTTTTTAATGATGGTGTTACAAAATTGATAGTCTCAGGTCAACGCTTTAGTGATGACTTCGAAGGCTGGCAAGGATATACAAAATCATCACCAACAATTCATGTGGGTGTACCTGGTTGTTTTATAGTAGATAGTGAGGGGAATCTACAAAAAATAAAGCTTGTAACAATTCGAACAAACTCGGATTCAACATGTTATGTTGTCGGTAATGTCACGTCTAAATTCCCAAATGGAACGTATACCGTCATCATTTCAAGAGATGATTTAGGTAGTAAATATCCCTTTATGGCACATGAATTTAATTACACGGAAGTCCAAGGCCCACTTTCTGAGATTATACTCTGTGATGACCTTAGGGATGGTTGGATCGGGGGTTACTTACCAGATTTACCTGATGGCACAAAAGATGAGTTCCAACTTACCCGACCTTATACGGGAACAGGCACAGATATCACTCGCACACACACGTTAGATAGGGGTGCAACGTGGACTTACGCCGCAACGGCAATTGGTAATGCGGCTAAAAACACAGTTAACGTTACGGATATGCCCGCTAATCAAGTAACAATTTGGCAGTATAAAACTAAAGCGAATATGACTAAAAGTACTGTTAATTCTGCTACTAGAAATATAAACAACGTTATAGTTTCTGACTCAGCAACCCAAGCGCGTGATTTAGGTTTCTCACTGACGGATAATGTTAATACCTCAACAATCAATCAAGCAGTTGAACTAGGTTTAAACCAACTAGGAATTGAATTAGCCACAGGTAGACTCTCAGCAAGTAAAGAGACAAAACACGTTACTATTCCGCTTGTAACGCCAACAAATAATAGTCGGGCATTCAAAGCTCTCAACTACAACGTTGTTGAAAACCAGCAAGGTTTTATCAATTACGCTTACACAGAGTTAACACACAACGGCACAGATTGGGGTGACGATGGTAAAATTCACATTGTAGATAACCAAACCACTATGCTAGACGAAAACGGTAACACCAACTTAGTTGGCACATCACAATGCGTTGAACCACTTGGATGGATTAAAAATGACAAATAAACTCGATGCTATTTTAGATTTTATCGTTTTAGATGACGAGCAAGCCCCTGTTCTTAACGAACAGGGTTTACCAACCCTTAAGCAAGGGCCAATAGTAAAAGACTTGGCCCAGCTTATCGCTAAAGGCAAGGTTCAGCACATCGAACGTTTTGCTGAAATTGCAGCCCAAGGCGAACAATGGCAATGGGCGCGTGACTACTACGATTATTTGGTTGAGCTAAACCGAGTTAACGAGTACAACGCTAACGTGCCAGAGCCGGTGGCTAATGAAGATGGAACCCTGACAACGGTTGAGCCACTACCAGAACCAACTGTACCAGAGCGGCCAGCGCTTAAAACCGTTGAACAAGTCTTAGAGACTTATGCTAGGCAAATAGATAAATTGCGTGGCATTGAATTTAAAAACATTCATGTATCTTTGAGTGAAACAAATCAAAATGGTTTATCCGCTCTAAAAAGCGCATTGGAACTTGCAAAAGAGTTTAATGTTGAAGAGCAGTTCTTCCCAATAAACTTTAATGCAGAAACATGTAAAGGCGTTGAAGTTGTTGAACTGTTAAACGAAACCGAGTTCAAGCAATTTGGTTTAGATTTCATATTGGCGCGCAAGGCTTTCTTTAGCTAACGTTTAAATCGGGTTTAAACACTGTTTAAACACTGTTTAAACCCTACTCTTTCCAAACATCAATAAAGACCCATCTAAATAAAGTGAAATTCCACTGTAATGACTCAATCAAATAAAAAACAAAGCCTATTTAACATAATTTAATGCATTCTAAAATCTAGCGTCTTTTTTTCTAAATTTCTGCGGCGGCTTACAGTTAAGTTGTTTATATCGCTATTAATCAGTTTTCCACTTGTGGCATCACAGCAAAACACCTTACTTCACTGACTTGCGACCAATTGAAACTCTTCTCGATTCTCTAAGTACTTTTTAAAGGTAATGCGAGCATGCCAAAGCTGTTCTTCAGATTGTGTTAGGTAAATTAATGGCCCTGAGGTTTCTTTTGCTAAGTGCAGCAGCTTGCTGTATTCGCGGGCGTCTATTTTGCCATCGGCAAAATAAGATTCGGCAACATGAATAAACTCATGGTCGTTATAAACGTCCATGTGCCAAATAAGCGAACGATACATATTAGCTGTCACCTCGGCAGATGCTGTGGTTTTGTTAAACAGCTGAACTTCGCTGTAAATTGAATTTCCCGTGATTGCTATACCAACTAAAGATAAAGTTGTGAGTGTCATCATCCATTTCATGCTCAACGCCTCATCATTACGTATGAGTATAAGTATAGAAGATGAATATTACATTTGATGTTTATTTAATCAATTAAGCTGCTAACGGCTATTTTTATAATTAATGGGTCTTGTTTTTACAGGTAATATTTATGGAATGAGCTATTTATTGTTCCTGCGTAACTTTTTACAAGAAAAACAATAAATAGCTGATTTTACTAATGAAGTGCAGCGGTAAAGGGAATACTCTGGCAAATCTCGGCTTCCGCTATGAGTATTTCTTCTAAGCGGGTATCTACGTCATTTTTATCAAAATATTCGTAGGCTAATTCAACGAAGAGGTTTTTATGTTTTTCTTCTGATTTAGCAATAGCGACATAAAAATCTTTCTCTTTTCCAGCTGGCAGTGCTTGTGCAACTAAAGAGAAACGTTCATGTCCCCTCGCCTCTATCACTGCGCCAACGAGTAGCCTATCCATTAAAAACTCGTCACGGCCATTTCTAAAAACAGCACGTATTTGTTTTACGTAGGGATCTTTTTGGTCGTTACCTAGGTTAACGTCGCGGTCAAGGAGTAGTTTTAGCACTTGCTTGAAATGAATCATTTCTTCTAGTGCTAAATCGGTCATTGCTTTAACAAGCTTTCGGCGATCAGGGTAATGAGACAGCATAGACATAGCCATGCCAGATGCTTTTTTTTCTGCCGCGGCATGATCCTGTAAAAAGGTATCAAAATCCGCTAGCACGGCTTCGGTCCACGAAAACGGTGTATGGTATTTTAATTCAAACATAATTATTTTACCTAAAAACTAATGGCGCGATTTTAACGTAATTGAATTGCAAAATCTTGTAGTTGAGGCAATTTAACTAGCTATGATGCCTATTATCTACAATGGTTCTGCTACATTTAGTTTTATGGGTATAATTGTTTATCAATTTTACCATTTGCTGTTGATGAAATTTTCAGAGGGTGCTTTATTGCATTCCAAGCTGTGACCTTGCCACCTATATTCATTTTTTCAAACTGAGTGAGTGTTGTGCCTATTTGTAAGAATGCACAAAGTGCTGCAAAGCTATGCTTATCCGCGATATCAATAGACAAAAAGTCTTCCGGACGATTTGAAAAATAACGCTGGGCAGTATCTTTGTGTTCATCATAGCATCGTTGTAAGTAATCATCAGTTTCAAGATCATGGCTCGAAAAGTCACCAAAGGTATTTAAATAACAGCGCTTAATGTGTGGGTTGAACCCCCCATCCTCTCGCGTTAGGTTTTTATGCATGCGCTGCAATAGTTGGCGGATTGACGGCAACCATTTATCAAACGCTCGCTCTAGATAAATAAACTTTGCGTGTGGGTAAAGCTTATCAAGTTGTTGATAGTCATTAAAAATGGGCGTGTCAGCTATCACTTGTGCATCGGAGAAGGTTTTTTGAATGTATGCCGTATGCGCACATCTAAAACCTAACTGTAGAAAAGCATGACAAACACTGGTGGTTCCAGTTCGCGGCAAACCAATAATAAAAATTTTAGTTTTTGATTCCATAAGTGCTATTTATTGAGTCGGTTATCTTTTAAGTGTGAACCACAAAGCCAGTGTGAGTAACAACAGTGGATAGCAATTATTCTGCTCATGCTCTTGTTCTGGCTTAGGATAAATAATTTAGTATTAAAAAAATCGACCTAATAGTAAAGCAAGCGCGCTTAGCGCTAATGTCGCAAACGTAGCTAACATACCAATGACTCTCAGCTTTAGGGTGTTGTCGTAAATGGCAATGCTATGACAAACGCGACCAAACACCAGTAACATCCCTAAAATATGGCAGTAGTGACTGCTTAGCCCTTGAAACTCTGCTAAAAATATTAATATTAGTGCAAAAGGCACGTATTCAATAAAGTTCCCATGCGCGCGTGTAGCCCTTAGTAACTGCGGGTTATCGTCTGTGCCGAGTGAAATTTGATTAGATTTTCGCACTTTCACTACATTTATACTTAAATAAATATACATAAAAGCTAATACAGCTGCGTAGAAAGATATGATCACAAGAATAGTCCCCAATAGTTTTTACCATGATAACACAAGATTTATTCACGAATACCCAGCAGTCATGTTGATTTGTATGCTAACGTATTGTTTGCTTAACTTTCTAGGTTAACAGCCCTTAATTCACCAGATAAAAAGGATTGCCATGTTTACACCACGTAAAATTGCAGATAACTACCGAGAAATGATCAATAGTATTGGGTTTTACCCTTCAATGCTGGCTGTTGTATTTTTGTTGTTTGCGGTGTTCACTATGTCGATTGAATACACTGAAATAGTAAAAACGATAAAAAAATACTTGTCGGTTGTATTAGTGGATAGTGAAGAGAATGCGCGGACCATTTTAAGCACTTTGGCTGGCAGTATTATCTCGCTGACGGTGTTTAGCTTCTCTATGGTCATGATTGTATTAAATAGCGCCAGTGCAAGTTTGTCGCCTCGTGTTGTCCCTGGCCTTATTACTCGCAAGTCACATCAAATGGTGCTTGGGTTTTATTTGGGGAGTATAATTTATTCAATTATTATGCTGATCAACATCAAGCAACTTGACGATAATACAGTGGCTATTCCGGCCCTTGGGGTTTTATTTTCGTTAATTTTTGGGCTGATCTCACTGGCACTGTTTGTGTATTTTATCCACTCAATTTCTAAAGCAATTCAAGTAGATAATGTGTTAAATGATTTATTTAAGCACACTAAAAATGTCATACAGCAAATTATTACGCGCCAGCAGCAACATAAAATTGATAACTTCCCTGATTTTGAGCATTGGTATTCTATCGGCAGTAGTACCGAAGGTTATTTTAAAGGGGCGCACAGCGATAAGTTATGTGCCATTTTGGCGGAACATAAGATTGAGTTATATATTGTGGTTAACCAAGGTTTTTTTACCGTTAAAGGTTACCCATTTTTAAAATGTAATCATGATTTAAGCCAAGATCCTGAACTACTCGAAAAGCTACTTAACTGTTTTATATTTTATATAGAAGAGTATATTAGCGACCATTATCGCTATGGGTTGACACAAATATCTGAAATAGCAGTTAAGGCAATGAGCCCAGGTATTAACGATCCTGGTACTGCGGTTAAAGCAATTGATATGCTGAGTATTTTACTGATTGAACGGTTAAAAATTAGTGATACTAATTACTCACTAAAACACAGTGATGGCTCACCATTATTGTATTTACACGAGACTTCATTTGACGAGCTGCTGCATGATAATTTCACCCCGATTCGTAATTACGCTAAAACAGATGGCTATGTAATGACCAATGTCTTAGAGGCGTTTAAAAACATACTGTTTATTGCCCATACAAATGACTCTGCAACCAAGAGTTTATTTAATTACTTAACGGCAATTGTTGATGATATAAACGAGCATATTAGTAATCAATATGACCGAAAAGAAGTGACTAATATGCTCAAAGCAATCGCTAGGATCAGCCCTGAACAAGGAGAGCAGTTGCTGGTGCGGTTTAAGCACCAGCATGAAAATAGCTAGTCGCTTATTTATCCTCAATTAAGTAAATCGCATAACTCGAAGCACTAATTACTAACTCACCAGCATGGTAAGCGTCTGGCACAAAACTCCCCGATTCAGCGTCTACCATGTTGGCCATTTTGGCTCGCATATAAGGTTGTACATTCGTCTCTATTGGACTCATTGATGCACTGTATAGACCTTTAATTTTTACATCAAAGTCAGATGCAAACTCTTCGGCAGCACTTTTTGCATCTTTAATTGCCATTTTTTGTGCTTGCTGCTTTAATTCTTGAAATCTGCTAGATACAAATTGAGTTTGATTTATTTCGTTAATACCACCACTGACCAAGTTTTGTAACAGCTGTGGGTATTTATCAATTTCTTTTAACGTCAAAGATAAACTGCGTGAGACTCTAAAACCAACAAATTCTTGTTTATTGGTTTCGCGATTGTATTGGTTTTCTCGATGAATGCTTATTTGCCCAGCGTTAATATCTTTGTCTAATACACCGGCTTGTTTTGCAAGTTTAATTGCTTTAGCCATGGTTGTATCTGCTTGTTGTTTTGCGGCCATAAGATCTTTATTCACCTCAACAATACCAACATCAAGCATAACATTATCAGCAACGGTCGTAATTTTTGCTTGGCCTTGAATATAAATGTGTGGGGCATCTGGTGTACTGGCAGCAAATACATTGAAACTAAATGCTGCGGCTAACAATGGTAAATAACGCATAAATATCCTTAATAGTTTTAGTTTAGTTATTAGATACGGTACGCGGTTAATTTAAAATGAACAAGCCTAAAAAAACAGGCCGAAGCCTGTTTTTAATCATTCACATATTAAATGCTACAACGTTTGTAATTACGATATTTTGGTAACCAATAATTTTTATTGATTGCTGCCCATAACATGTCATCACTTATCTCTAGTGCAGCGCCCTCTTCGATGGCTTTTTTAGCAACGCCGAACGCAATGCGCTTACTCAATGTTTCAATTTCGGTCAGTGCTGGTAGCAAGCTACCTTTACCTGTGTTTGCGCGTGGCGACGACTCCGCTAATATTTCGCTCGATACCATGAGCATTGCATCGGTAATGCGCGTCGCTTTTGCTGCGATCACACCTAAGCCAATACCAGGGAAAATATAGCTGTTATTACACTGCGGAATGACAAATGTCTCACCATTGTATACAACAGGTGCAAATGGACTGCCGGTAGCAACAATAGCACAGCCCTGAGTCCAATTAATTACGTCTTCAGGCAATGCTTCAACTTGTTTAGATGGGTTACTTAATGGGAAAATGATCGGTTGCGCGCAACTTGCGTGCATAGCACGAATAACTTGCTCAGTGAATAAACCGGGTTGCCCTGACACACCTATTAAAATATCAGGCTCGCCGCAGTGCATTACATCAAGTAGTGAGGCGTATTCACCGCTGTATATCCAATCAGCTAACTTATCTGTTGGCTGTGCAAGTGCTTGTTGGAAATCACGTAATCCTTCCATGCCTTGGGTTAACAAGCCAAAACGGTCAACCATAAATACTTGACTGCGTGCTTGTTCATCTGAAATACCTTCTGAGATCATTTGCGTAATGATTTGTTCAGCAATACCACAACCTGCAGAACCTGCTCCAACAAAAACTACTTTCTGCTCAGACAGCTTTACGTTCTTCACTCGACATGCAGCAAGTAAAGACCCAACCGTCACTGCGGCAGTTCCTTGGATATCATCATTAAAGCTACAAATTTCATCGCGATAGCGTTTTAATAATGGCATTGCATTCGGTTGAGCAAAATCTTCAAATTGTAATAACACATTTGGCCAACGGCGCTTAACGGCTTTAATGAATAGATCTAAAAATTCATCGTATTCATCTTGTGCAATACGTTTATGACGTGCGCCCATATACATAGGATCATTGAGTAATTTTTCGTTATTCGTACCCACATCTAACATCACTGGCAGCGTATACGCAGGGCTGATACCACCACATGCGGTGTACAATGATAATTTACCAATTGGGATCCCCATACCACCAATACCTTGGTCGCCAAGGCCAAGAATACGTTCACCATCGGTAACAACAATCACTTTTACTTTACCTTTGGTGGCATTACGTAAAATATCGTCAATCTGATAGCGATCTTCGTATGAAATAAATAGACCACGGGCACTGCGGTAAATATCTGAGAATTTCTCACAGGCATCCCCCACCGTTGGGGTATATATAATTGGCAACATCTCTTCAAGATGATCGCGTACTAAGCGATAATAAAGCGTTTCATTATTATCTTGAATCGCACGTAGATAAATGTGTTTGTTTAAATTGTCCTGAAAGCTTGAATATTGTTGGTAACAACGTTCAACTTGTTCTTCAATTGTTTCATAGCGAGGAGGCAGTAATCCTGCTAGGTTGAAACTTTCACGCTCTTTTTGTGTAAATGCGCTGCCTTTATTAAGTAGTGGTGTTTCAATCAGGCCAGGGCCTGAATGGTGGATATAAAGATAATTTGGGTCTGTATTTGTAGTCATAAGTCCAAGCTTAACGATGTCTTTAAGTTGCGATCTGCCATTATTGCCGTTGCATATTAAAAAGCAATGACATTCAACCTTGTCAGACCATTAAAAGAAAACACTCGATGTGTGCTTAACACACGAATAAGTGGTAATTGTACATTAATTCACGACGTCTATTAAGGCTTATTAGCAGGCATTTCATGCTCTTTAAGCACAAAATTGTGCTCACTTAAAGCTACCCCTTCGCGACGCGGATCAGCAGCACCAAATAAGGTATCGTTAGTTACTTCAACGGCATGAAGTCCAGAGTTTAAATCAACTACTTTCACTGTGTGTCCACGTTTTTGTAGTTCAGGAACAATGGCTTCTAACGCAGTCCCTTTCTCTACGCTGGTGTAGCTATTACGGTTGGTTATTCTTGGTAAGTCGATTGCTTGTTGCGCAGTTAACTGCCAATCTAAGACGCCTATCACTACTTGCGCTACATAATTGATAATACGACTACCACCAGGAGAACCAACGACTAAGCGTAAGCTGCCATCTTGATTAAACACCATCACAGGTGACATGGAACTACGTGGGCGTTTTCCCGCTTCAACACGATTCGCTAATAATTTGCCATTTTTACGTGGTGATAATGCAAAATCGGTTAGTTGGTTATTTAGAATATAGCCGTTTACCATGACAGTTGAGCCAAATGCCATTTCTATTGAGCTGGTCATGGATACTGCATTACCTTCACTATCAACTATCGATACATGAGTGGTCGATGGTAATTCATAGGCATCATCTTGTGCGTAACTAAGCCGTGGACGAGGTTGACCTGCAACGGCTTTTTCATCCCGTTCAGTGATCAGTTTTGCTCGTTCCTCTACATAGCGTTTATCAAGTAACTCGTGAGTGGGAATATCAGCAAAGTCAGGATCGCCCATATACACATTACGATCAGCAAACGCTAACCGTGAAGCTTGGCTAAAGTAATGCAAAGCCTGCGCTGAATTAGGTTTAAACTGCCCCATGTTCTTATCTTCAAGTAGCGCTAGTATTTGTAAAACAGCGACACCACCGCTGCTAGGTGGTGCCATAGAGCACACTTTATAGGCATGATAAGGAGTGCACACGGCATCGCGTTGCTTACTTTGATAGTTGGCCAAATCAGTTAAGGCTAACGTGCCTGGTGCAACGGGTGAATGAGTAACAGCATTAACCATCTGCTTGGCGTTGTCGCCTTTATAAAAAGCATCAATTCCTTCAATGGCTATCCGTTTATATAAATCGGCTAGCGGTTGATTCTGCTTAATTGTACCTATCGCAAGTGGCTTGCCATCTGGAAAAAAATAATCACGGATCACCGGTAATTTAGTCACCCCTGGGTTTATTTGCTTGGCTAGTAACGCATGTAACCGTGGTGAAACTACAAACCCCTGTTCAGCAAGTTCAATGGCCGGTTTAAATAACTCAGCCCACGCAAGTTTGCCATATTGTTTATGAGCTTTAGCAAAGGCATGTAATAAACCAGGTACACCCACTGAGCGCCCCCCCACCACAGCTTCTATCCACGGTGCCGCGTTGCCATTTTTATCTAGAAATAATGTTTCATCAGCATGACTTGGGGCCGTTTCGCGACCATCGAAACTGGTCAGTCTATTGTCCTGTTTGTCATAATGCAGCATAAAAGTACCGCCACCAATTCCTGAGGATTGTGGCTCGACTAAAGTGAGTACAAGTTGCGTTGCTATTGCAGCATCTACAGCGCTACCACCTTGAGCAAGTATTGCTTGCCCTGCTTTTGCTGCATACGGATTTGCCGCAGCAACCATAAACTGTTTACCCGTTACCTGCTGTTTGTATTGATGACCGGTTGCCGCTTCTGGTTCGCGAATTTCTCTCGGGGATTGGCTGGCTAAAATGGGTAAAGCAAGCAGCGTTAAACTAAAGGCAACACTACGCTGAAAAGGTAAAGACATAAAAAAGCCTGATTTGCATTGAGATATTTGGCATCTTAAAGTTAAACGGGCACAATATGCAAAATTTTACTATGAAAATAAGAATAAAATGGTCAATTTACCACTGCAACCGCGTTATATTTTACCTCCTTTATGTTTAATGGCATTGAGTGCTTTATTAGCGGCATTGAATTTAAACGATGTTTTAGAGTTTAATCGCCAATTAATTGAGCAAGGCCAAGTTTGGCGCTTGTTGACCAGCCAATACGTTCATGCAAATTGGCCTCACCTAGGGCTAAATTGTGCGGGCATTATATTGATATGGGCGCTGCATGCCGAGCATACGAAACCGACGCAGTATGCACTACACACTGTGTTTTTGGCTGCTTGGTGCGGGATTGGTATTTATTACTTTTGCCCAGACATTCGCATTTATACCGGTTTGAGTGCGCTATTACATGGTGTTATTGTTTGGGGAGCAATTAAAGATATTGATGCGGGTATGAAAACGGGCATATTACTTTTTATTGGTATTTGGCTCAAAATTGCCTACGAACAATTGAATGGCCCAAGTGCGGAAGTTGGAAAACTAATCGCTTCACGGGTAGCCATTGATGCGCATCTGATCGGCGCAATAGGTGGAATTGTGTTAGCACTGCCTCTCGTTATGACTTATTTAAAAAAACGCCAAGCTTAAGCTTGGCGTTTTTATTTAACGGTTTATAAAGTTTCTTTAAATAACTTATAAATACGACGATATTCATCTAACCAACTTGAAGGCTGAACAAAACCATGGGGTTCAACTGGGAAGATAGCCGTTTCAAAGTTTTCTTTTTCAAGCTCAATCAAGCGTTGTACTAAGCGTACTGAGTCTTGGAAAAATACATTATCATCAACCATTGGTGCATTGATCAATAAGCGATTTTTAAGTCCCTCAGCATAATAAATTGGTGAGCTTTTTTCGTACGCAATAGGATCAACATCTGGATGGTTTAAGATGTTTGAAGTGTATGGGCCATTATAATGTGCCCAATCTGTAACAGGACGCAGTGCAGCACCTGATTGGAATAAATCCGGTTGAGTAAACAAGGCCATAAACGTCATAAAGCCACCGTACGACCCCCCATAAGTGCCAACTGAGCCGGTATCAACATTAGCATTCTCAGCCATCCAGCTGACACCATCGGCTAAATCTTGAATTTCCGGTGTGCCCATTTGACGGTAAATTGCAGTACGCCAGTCACGTCCATAGCCTTTTGAAGCGCGATAATCCATATCCATTACCACATAACCTTCAGAGGCTAATAGAGAATGAAACATAAACTCACGGAAGTAACCAGACCAACCCATGTGCGAGTTTTGCAAATAACCGGCGCCATGATTAAAAATAACGGCTTTTCGGTTTTTGCCGCTTTCTCCTTCTACGTAATCAGCAGGATAGTACACTTTCGCGTAGATTGGTTGTTCTGTATGACTTGATGGAACCGCAACAATTTTTGGCGCGATCAATTGCTTTGCTAAAAACTCATCAGATACGGTATGTGTAAGCTGGGTGACTGTTGTATTAGCTTTCGCATCTGCGACATATAACTCTGGAGGCGACATGACCTTTGAGTGCGTTAACAATAACTTACTTTGATCAGGGCTTAACTTATAATCAGTCATGCCGTCTAAATTAGTCACTTGCTCAGACGTTGCATTAGCAGGGTCTACACGATAGATCTCATAAAGGCCTGGATGCTCAACGTTCGCTTTATAATAAATTGCGCTATCATCAGCTGTTAGAGTAAGGTTAGAAACGACAAATTGACCTTTGGTAAGTTGCGTTGCTTTACCGTTTAGTGGCTTTTTATAAATGTGGCTATAACCCGTTTCTTCTGATAAATAATACAAAGTATCGGTGTTATTTAACCAACCAAAATCATTATACGCATAGTTAACCCATGCATCATCGTGTAAACGGTGTTGTGAAACTAGTTTTGAGTTTTCAATATCAACAGTAGCCAACCAACGATCTTTGTTGTCCCAAGCTTCGAGCATAATGGCAACTTGAGTTCCGGCTTTGTTCCAAACAATCGCACTTTGGTTCCACCCCCAATCCATCATCAAGTTAATAGCGCGTGGTGATTTTTTCGATTCGTAGGTTTTGCCTTCACGAGCGAAGTTTTCTTTTTTAACTGCCGCTAACACATCTTCATCAAAGCCAGGTAAAGTATCGTATGCCAGTGTAGATTGCTTTTTCTCAACTAAATCAATATAAATAACTTCCGATGAGATTGGTTTTTCATCAGCAACACGACGACGTACTTTTTCAGCTTTGACACCTGCATCACCGGCAATATAATTTGGCATTATATCGCTTTCATCTCGCCATGCGCGACTTTCTTTAACCACGGCAATTAAGGCTTTGCCATTAGGTGATAGTTGCACATCAGCCAGCTCATTACCTTTGCCTAAATAAAATTGTGCATTTGCAATCGATGAGTTTTGTGCATTAATTTGCTCTTTACGAGCTTGTTTATCTTTTTTGTTTTTGTGCGTCAGCGCAATGTAATCGATGAGTTTATGTTGCTCTTTGGCAATATAAGTTGCAGGCTCAGCAATACCTTGCGGCGCATCACTTAAGTGTAAATTAACAATTTCCGTTTGTTGCCCTGTTGCTAAATCCACTTTATAAAAAGTGTTACCTTGGCGGTACGCTAAATTACCATCGGTTAAAAATTGTGGCTTAGATTGTTTAGCGCTGTCGTGTGTAATTTGTGTAATAACACCCGAATTGATATTTTTAACAAATATGTTGCCTTCAAATACATAAGCTTGAATCGTGCGATCTGCCGAATAAACAGCATTTGCCGCGCCTAATGTATGTAATTTATTTAGCGCGACTTGGCTTGCAGCTTGGCTATTCACTGCTTGAGTGTATAAATCTCTTAGCTCATTACCCTGTTGTTTTTGCGCATACACAACCGTTTTTGAATCTGCGGCCCAAAAAGCACGTTCAGCTTGGCGACCTAACCAATCAGGGTGAGCCATTGCTTGCTCGAGCGTAATTGCTGCAGTGCCGGTATGAGCAGGTGTTGCCACAACCGTTGCGATTGCAGCCTGTGGCTGCTCAATTGGCGTAGATGCGGTTGATTGACAACCCGCTAAGATAAAGCTTGATGCAACACTTAATGCAACTAAGGTTTTTTTAGTAGAAGATTTAAAAATCATAGGGCTTCTGTAAGGTTATTGGAATTGCCTTAATTTAATCAGAAGCACCTATGTAATAGCAATTATTTCAGATAAATCGCCAAACTTTGCTGTTTAATAACAAGCTTACTGCAATGAAATATCTAACCACACCAGACGGTGATCTGATGAAGCATTACGATCTTTAATTAATCGGTATAACTCACTACTTCTAACAGGCCAAAATACCCCCCCGTCGTGCACATCTATTCCATATGTAGAAGGTAATACATAATCTACACGAGCTTGCCAATAAGCAGTATAAGCCGCTGCATATTTTTCACTGTAGCTGGTTTTAGCCCCCTTGCTGGTTGGCACGAATTGACTATTTATCAATGGGTTTTTTAACAATTGGTCTGTTGTATTAGGCCGCTTTTTATCCCCCTCCGGGGCTGCGTTTAAGTCCCCTACAACCACAAACCGTGATTGTGGAGCTAAGCCTCCTTTTACACCGTTGTCATCGTATAAGTAGTCTGCATTAGCAATATAATCTTTAATTAAGCGTACTTCATCATGATTACGTTTGCCGTTTCGGTCTTCATCACCATCAAATACTGGCGGCGTAGGATGTGAAGCCAGAACATGTAAGGTTTTTCCTTTAACTGTAATTGGTAAATCCCAAAATGATTTGGAGCTTAACCGTAATTCTTGCCATTGCTCTTGGTTATACCAATTTTCGCCTGTCTTAGGGTCAATAGGCATTTGGGCATTTGGCATATCTTTATATTTAAATGTTTGTAATGTCCTGACTTTATCGAAATCTATTGGATAACGAGAAAGTATCGCCATGCCATAATGGCCTTCAAAAAAGCCAAAACCAAAGGCATCCCCCTTAGTACCGCTGGCTTGGCCATCGTGGTCTAAATCAAATGGGGTTTTTAAGCCCGTATTTACAGGGGCAATATAGGTATACGGATAATTAATAGCGGGTTGTTTATTTTGGCTTACTGCTAGATAGTTGGCCTTAAAGTAATCAATACCTTGCGCTTTACTGATGTAATCAAACTCGTTTAATAGCAATATATCAGGGCGAATACGTTGAATGATCTCAGCAATGTTTTTAATTTGTGGATGCTTATTTTGTAGTGCATTTGTCAGTGCATCCGGCTCTACTGCTTGACCTTGCACGGTATAGTTTGTTGCATCCATACTGACATTGAATGTTGCCACTCTCAGTGTATTTGCGGCTTCTGCACTGTTTATCAAACCATTAAAAAGCATGACACTTGTCAGTGCAGCCATACAAAACTTACTGTTCATATTATGAATCCATCTACAATTAATAATAAAATCACACTACTGACCACTATCCATAAAATAATAGCCATTATAAAGGGCTTAAGTCCTGCTTGTTTCAATACCGAAATTGATAAACCACTGCCTATTAAGAATAACGTCATAACTAATAATTGTTTTGCCATAGTGTTAATAAGTTGCCATGTGTCGGTAAACTGTGGCAAATAGGTATTGATCAACGCAGCGGCTAAAAAGCCAATAATAAATAAAGGAATACTGGCTTTCTCTTCAGAGCGCCAAAACACCCCAGCAATGCTCGTGTAAGGAATGATCCACATCGCTCTGGTCAGTTTTACCGTTGTGGCAATACTTAGCGCTACTGCACCATACGCGGCTGACGCTCCGACTACACTACTGGTATCATGAATTGCCAATGCAGCCCATAAACCAAATTGTTCTTGGCTTAAATTAAAGTAATGGCCAATTGAAGGAAACAGCAATAAGCCCACGCCATTTAATAAGAACACCACGCCAAGTGCAACAGCCACTTCGTGATCTTTGGCTTTAATTACTGGGGCCATAGCCGCAATGGCACTGCCGCCACATATCGCAGTACCAAAAGAAATTAACACCCCAGTATTACGATTTAACTTAAATACTTGCGTTAATATTTCACCTAAGCCAATAATGGCTGTAATACTGACAATAGTTAATACCAAAGAACTGCGGCCAACTTCAATGACTTGATTAAAATCAACTGCAAAGCCGAGGCCGACAACAGCCGCTTTAAGCATCCATTTACTGGCTTTTTGTGATAATTCAGAAAAGGGGTTACCTAATATAATGGCAAACAAGGCACCAAGAATGAGCGCTGTACCACCGCCTATCATGGGTGTAATACATAAGCCCAATAAAATGAGATAAAAAGGTTTTTTAATGCTGTCTGAGAAAAGCATACTGTTCCCTAGAAACAAACTTTACTGTTAGTGTAACCAAAATGAAAAGCACAGGCTGAAATATAAACTACCAACTGCTAAAAATTGCAGTATCGAATGCGATGCAGCCTGACATAAATAACGCCATAAAAAAAGCAAATACGATAACATGACGATAACGCTGTGAAGATCAATAAAAAGCCGAGATAAACTCGGCTTTTTATGATTAATTTAAAATCAGCGCAGTACTAGCGGCTAATACTCCGGGGTACTTATCCTCAGGAAGGTACTCTGTAAGCTTCGCTAAACGCTCTCCAAGTTCATGGAGGTTATTTGCTGAGACATTAATATGCCCCATTTTGCGTCCCGGTTTAGCCGTTTTGCCATACCAGTGACTGGTGACACTAGGCACACTCAGTACTTGATCAGGGATAGCTGACTGCCCAAGCACATTGATCATCGCAGTGACCCGCTGAAGTTCAGTGCAACCTAGTGGTAGACCTGCAACTGCGCGCATGTGATTTTCAAACTGACTGCAATGTGCGCCCTGCTGTGTCCAATGACCTGAGTTATGTACGCGTGGTGCAATTTCGTTAACTAATAGCTGGCCGTCAACATCAAAAAACTCGATAGCTAACACGCCAACGTAATCAAGTTCGCTGGCAAGCTTATTAAATGCATCTTCAGCTTGTTGTTGAATTGCTGATTTTTCTTTACCAGCCACTGATAGCGTTAAAACACCATTGGTGTGCTGGTTTTCAGTGAGAGGATAAATTGCAGTATTACCACGTTTATCACGTACACCAATGATAGATACTTCACGGTCAAATGGGATCATCTGCTCAGCAATAATTGAGTGCGGAGCTTGCGGTGTTCCTGAGGCAATAAAATCAGCCATTTCAGACCAGATCTGTTCAATTTGATCGTCAGATTTTAAGCGCCACTGCCCTTTACCATCGTAACCTGCTTGACAGGTTTTGATCACTAGAGGCTTACCTAAGGTAGCAACTGCTTGCTCTAGATGCGCTTTTTCAGTAATTAACTGATATGGTGCGCATTGAACACCCGTTTTGCTAAGTAACGCTTTTTCCAGAGCGCGATCGCCTCCAGTTTTGATTGCCGCTTTACCAGGATAAAACTTATTACTGGCACAACATTGTGTAAGTACATCATCAGGAATATGTTCAAACTCAGCTGTGATTGCATCCGCGTCCACGATTGCTTGTGCCAAAGTTGTCTCAAACACCTGTCCAGTAAGTGGATGAACAATTTGTTCGCTGCCCACATCATAGGCAACTACATTTAAATTCAGTGGCGCACCAGCCAAGCTCATCATACGAGCTAATTGGCCAGCGCCTAAAATTAAGATAGTCATATTACTCTGCTGGATTAGTATTAGCTAAAATAGTCTCGGTTTGTTCTTTACGGAATGCTTCAACTTTGGCAAAAATTTCAGGTTGTTGACAACCTAAAATTTGTGCCGCAAGTAAACCTGCATTGGCAGCACCTGCATCACCTATTGCTAAAGTGCCAACAGCCACACCTTTTGGCATTTGGCAAATAGACAACAACGAATCAATGCCATTTAATGTTTTAGACTTCACAGGAACACCAAGAACAGGTAAAGAAGTAAATGCAGCAGCCATACCCGGTAAGTGCGCTGCACCACCGGCACCAGCAATAATCACTTTTATACCACGTTCTGCAGCTGAGCTTGCGTAATCAGCTAGAAGTTGAGGAGTACGGTGAGCTGAGACAACTTTAGTTTCGTATGCTATACCAAACTTTTCTAGCATGGTTGCTGCGTGTTCCATCGTTGGCCAATCTGATTTGGAACCCATAATAATGCCAACAGTCATAAATACTCCTCAGTAATAGTTTTAATACTTATAGCGGACTAATGTCCGCATTTATGGTCGGTATTATATACCCAAACCTTCTCAAGATGCGAGGTTCAGTTAGCATTAAAAACCACTTAGACAAGGCAATAATTATGAATTTGCAACCATTAGACAATAAAAAAGCCATGACATGCATGGCTTTATTAATAAATAACTCTTAAGCTTCTTTACTCGCTAAATACTCAGAGTAAGTACCTCGAAAATCGATGATTTTACCGTCTTTTATTTCCCAGATACGGGTGGCAATTGACGATACAAATTGACGATCATGAGAAACAAATAACAGAGTGCCTTCATAGGCTTCAAGTGCAAGATTGAGCGCTTCGATTGATTCCATATCCATGTGGTTAGTTGGTTCATCCATCAACAAGATATTTGGCTTATGCATCATGATCTTGCCAAACAACATACGACCTTGCTCACCACCAGAAATCACTTTTACAGACTTTTTAATATCATTTTGTGAAAACAACATACGGCCTAAGAAGCTACGAACAACTTGCTCATCATCACCTTCTTGTTGCCATTGTTCCATCCACTGGAATAAATTCATATCTGTTGCAAATTCATCAGCATGATCTTGTGCATAATAACCAATATTATGGTTTTCAGACCATTTATATTCACCTTGCTTTGGTGCTAAACGCCCAGCTAGCGTATTTAATAATGTGGTTTTACCAACACCATTTTCACCAATGATCGCAATGCGCTCACCAACTTCAACTAAGCCTTCAAGACCAGAGAAAAGCATGTCATCAAAGCCTTGTGCTAGATTGGTTAACTCTAGGGCATTACGGAATAATTGCTTTTCTTGTTCAAAACGAATAAACGGCGTTTGGCGAGAAGATGCTTTCACTTCATCCAACTGAATTTTATCAATCTGTTTAGCACGCGATGTCGCTTGTTTCGCTTTTGACGCATTGGCTGAGAAGCGTGATACAAATTGTTGTAGTTCAGCTATTTGGCTTTTCTTCTTCGCATTTTCGCTTAATAAACGTTCACGCGCTTGAGTTGCTGCAAACATATACTCATCGTAGTTTCCTGGGTAAATACGTAGCTCACCATAGTCAATATCTGCCATGTGCGTACAGACAGAGTTTAAAAAGTGACGGTCATGGGAAATGATGATCATAGTGCAATCACGTTGATTCAATACATCTTCAAGCCACTTGATGGTGTAAATATCCAAGTTATTGGTAGGCTCATCGAGTAACATGATGTCAGGATCTGAAAATAGTACCTGAGCAAGCAATACACGTAATTTAAAACCTGGAGCGATTTCAGACATTGGGCCATAATGCTGTGCCGTATCGATACCCACACCCATCAGTAACTCACCAGCTTTAGACTCGGCAGAGTAACCGTCCATTTCAGCAAATTCGGTTTCTAGATCAGCAACACGCATACCATCTTCTTCGCTCATTTCAGGTAAGCTATAGATGCGGTCACGCTCTTGTTTGATCGCCCACAATTCTTTGTGGCCCATGATCACAGTATCAACAACAGAATATTCCTCGTAAGCAAACTGATCTTGATTCAGCTTGGCAACGCGTTCATTAGGATCGGTACTGACATTACCTGCAGAAGGCTCAAGCTCACCGCTTAAGATCTTCATAAATGTTGACTTACCACATCCATTTGCACCAATTAAACCATAACGGTTACCTTCGCCAAATTTAGCAGAAATATTCTCAAATAATGGTTTAGCACCAAATTGCATGGTGATATTAGCTGTACTAATGATAGCGCTACCCTCCAACGGGGAAATCATAAAATAAAATTGGCCGAAGTCTATATGATTATGGTCAATTTTTCCATGTATTATTAGCTGGGCTACAAGTCCACTTCCCCTAACTTGTAATTAAAAAGTAAAGCACTAAACTGATGTCAACGCGCTTTAGTAATCATCATTTTAACCCTTAATTTGTTACACTTGCTTACAGAATAGTCGAAAAGTGGTTTTCAAATTTCCTCTATTGTTTTTTGATGATATTTTTTCACTTTACCCTAAATTTAGCTTTGTTAGGCTGCGCCCATACCTATAAAAGATACGAATTTTAGTACAAGGCAAAACGGAATGAAGAACAAGTTAGCACGGCTGATCCTCACCTCTAGCATCGTAGTAGCTCCAAATGTAAGTGCTGTTGAGCTATACGACGACGGCACAAATAACGTGACCATTGGCGGGTTTATCGACGCCCGAGTCATTCATACTCAGGGACAGACAGAAATAGTTAACGGTGCATCACGGATCAGTTTTGATTTTAGTCGCAAACTTAAAAATCAATGGACTGCACTGGCATTACTTGAATGGGGGGTAAACCCTGTTGGTAGTAGTGATATCCTGTATAACAATCGCTTTGAATCTATTCAAGATGAGTTCTTATACAACCGCTTAGGTTATGTGGGTATTGCCCATGAAAAATATGGTCAAGTAACCGTTGGAAAACAATGGGGCGCATGGTACGACGTTGTGTACAGCACCAATTACAGCTTAGTTTGGGATGGTAATGCCGCCGGTGTTTACACTTATAATAAAGATGATGGCGCAATTAACGGCACCGGACGAGGCGATAAGTTATTGCAGTATCGAAATAATTATGGCGATTTTAGCTTTGTAGCTCAGGTGCAGTTTAAAAATAATGACTTTTACACTTGTGATATTGAGGCTATTTCAGAGTCTGCTTGCCAAACATTGTGGGAAAATGGCAGCAATATTGCCCAACAAGTAGAGTTTAATTCTACCTATGGAGCTGCTGTTACCTACTCTGTAAACACAGACTTGAAACTCACCGCAGGGTTTAACCGCGGCGAGCTAAATGTTAACTACACAAGTGGTCGACTTCAATCAGTCAATGATTTTATTTATGGCGCAGGGGTAACCTGGGGAAACTTTGACAGTAAAGGTATCTATTTTTCGGCTAATATTAATAAAAACGAGAATCACGATACCGATAATTTAGGCCGATTGATCAAAGATGCAGTGGGTTTAGAGTCGTTACTTTCCTATCGATTTGAAAATGACATTCGTACATTTGTCGCTTATAACATATTTGATGCTGGTACAGATTACGTTATACAACCGAACTTTAATGCCGATCCTAATGACAATTTTAAACGTCAATTTAGTGTTTTTGGCATCCACTATTTATTTGATGCAGACACCATAGTGTACATAGAGGCACGTAAAGATTTTAGTGACTTCACAAGTGCAGATAAAGAGCAAGAGTATCAAATGGGTTTATCAGAAGACGATGGTATTGCGATCGGATTCCATTACACTTTATAAGCTTTAGCAGTTAGGCTGGCTATTATACTAAACCAGCCTAACTGTATAAAACGTGCCTATTTTTTTCGGTTATTTTGATTAAAAAATGCCTGTTTAAACGCCAAACACCCCGCTTTTGGACCAAGTATTAACCACAACAACAGCATGCCACCGGGCAATAAAATTGCTTTCAGTACAGGTCCTAACATGTAAGAATAAAAAATAATAAACGGAACAAATAACAGGTAACCTATGATGAGCTTAATAGTATTCATATGACATCCTTTTAAAATTGAGCGTGCTCACAAATATAATTGAGCGCAGTCATTTTTACAATATATAATCCATTACTATGCTGTATTAAATTTTAAGATGCTGAAATAAATGAATAAAAAAGAAAAGACTTACAATAAAATTTTAACGAGTGCGTGGTTGTTATTTTTAGAACAAGGTTATGAGCAAACATCAACACGAGAAATAGCCAAAGCAGCAAACGTTGCAGTAGGTACGGTATTTAGTCATTTTGAGAATAAGATTGACATACTTAAAGCGGGTATGCAGCAACAAATTAACGTTATTATTCATCAGTCAAGCCTAACAGATACCCAGCATGCCCCGCGTTTAAAACTGCGACATTATGCCTTAGCGTTGTTTGAATTTTATTGCAACAATAAAGAGTTTAGTAAGATATTAATAAGCGATATGATTTGGCAAACTACTTTTTTCGAGCAGCAACTAAATGAGTTCAAACAGCGTTTGTTCAGTGAACAACCTGAGTTTGATGATATTAAAGCAACCGTTATGTTGGATTGTTACTTTATGACGGTAATTTCAGGGTTAAATGAACAAAACCCACAACCGGAAAAAATGTTACGTCAGCTCACTAATAAGCTCTCTGTCATTTGATCAAATACGATGAGTTAGATTCAATAAAGTGATCGTTGCTAACTCTAACGCTACTACTCCTTTATAAATTGCGCGGCGCATAACGTCACACTAATCTACTTATAAATTATTTACCCTCGCCGTTCGCGCTTTTTTACGAAATAGGTTAGTTAATTACTCAGTATTACTTTCATTTCGTGAAGTAAGGGCTTGTTAGCGCAGGCTGTTGTAATTTTACAGTACTGCGCTGATAGTGAGTATAACTTAATCCGTATGCTGCATTTATAGTAGGAGTTTTGTCAGGGTTGCTGGAAACTTTTACTCTTCTTCCCCTACTCTGATCACTTTAATAATTTAATTACCTTCTTTTGATAACTAACGTCATTATTAGGTTTGTAGTTAAGATTTCAGGTTAGACTATAGGGTATGATGTGTTCTTTGAAATAATTCATATCATTGCGAATTATAAACAGCTAACGCTGGTCTTACACTATGTATTGGGTTGGTAGAATGATTCAGGCCTTTATTAACCTTACTATACCAGGAAATGTTCGAAGCATTCATAGTAAGTTTCTCTTGCAGCAAATTAAACGCACTCAACATTAAAGGGTGCTCATCACCACCTACAGTAAGATATAAAAATAAGGGCTGTGTACTAGCTTGTTGAGCTTTACGCTCTAATAAGAACTGGTTGAATTCTGTCACTACAGTCATATCGTCATACCAAGCCGCTGGGCTAAATGCAAAGTAACCATTAAACAACCAAGGCTTAGTGCTCATCGTGTATAAAACAAAACTGCCACCAGCTGAATAACCAGATAATACGCGATTATTAGTTAAATTGTAGTGAGACTCTAAATAAGGTAATAATTCACTATCTATAAAAGTTAAAAACTTATCAGCTTGACCAAATATTTCTGGCGCATTTTCATTTGCAGGTCTCGGCTGGGTATTTACATCTTGGCGTGCATACGGCGGGACTAAATCACGATTTCTCGTATCGGTCCAAAATTGATTAGGGATCGACACTAAAATTGTGTCTTGCTGAGCGGGTAACTCAGCCATTACAGAATCCCATTGCGCTAAATTAAAGTTACCGTCGGTTCTAATAATCAAGGAGTAACGTTTTTTTGGCTCAAAACTACTCGGTAAACGAATAAATACTTTTCTATTTTCGTTCAACACCTGCGAATAAATAGTCACATCTTTGAAATTTGAAGTGTAATGTGCCTTATATTTATAAATAACAACGGCAGCTGCAGTCAGGGTTACTATACACAAAACACGACTAATTAAAGTTCGATTAAATTTTTCCAATAAAGTCATCATAACGCTTAGGTGTAGATTGATTTAAAAAATGTACCCTTTCTGTACTCTGACTTAAACAAAAGTTATGTAACAAAATATGATTTAAAATGTATACATCCAATGCTTACTCTCTATATGTGTGAATTTAAAGCGACGCAGTAATTGCTGACTTTGGCTATTTTCCAGTGCCACCTTTGCATGTAGATTCATGATATTTAAGTTATCGTTGTTTAACAGCCCTGTCACGGTTTTCATATTTGTTAGCATAAATGCTAATGCTTCAGACATAAAGCCATTTCCCCAATATTCTGGAGATAATTCAAAACCTAACCAAGCACTCTCCTGCTCAATATCATATAAACCAATACAGCCAATTAAAGTGGAGGTATTTATTAAATACAATGCAAACCGTAAAGAGCGCCCTTCATACATACCTGTAATATCATCTTGGATCAATTGCTTTACCTCATTTCGTGTAATTGGTACACAATAGTCATTATATTGAGCAACTAGCGGATCAGATAAAATCCCCCAAAGCGCACTACAATCTTTGTGAGTAATTGGCTTTAATGTAATTCGGGATAGTGCAAACACAGGGTTCATAAATAAAATTAAGTTACAGCTTTAAAGCACACTATTATTGCCTTAAGATACCGTGCATACAAGTTAATAACACAGCAATCAATTTATGAGCGATGAATTTAAAGTAATACAACCTACAACAACTGTTTATTGCCCTGAACGTGGTGAAGGGTGGACTTTAACGGGTATCACCAGCATTGATGAGTTTACATCTGTTATGTTTGATGGTGTGCGTTACACATTATCAGCACGTGAAATAATAGAGCAACTCCTACCTAATCAACTTGCACGCGAACAACACACCACAAAAAACACCTAAATCAGAAACAAAAGCAATTCTTTAGTCTTAATATCGGTTGCATTTTTGCCAGCATTTTGTGTCTAAATTGCAACTCATTGAGCGCATCTGTTGATTTTGCAGCCAAGCATTAGGATAATTACTCCATACCTTGAGGTTAATAACGGATGCGCTCGGCTTATAGGAATTAAGCAATACAGTTTTGGGATTAAGGATAGACCAGCTATAAACCATACTGTAATTACCTCAAACTAACTATAGCTGTATCGATGGACGTTAGTTTAAGGCTACACACTATGAAATCAGCACTAAAAATGACGACAGTTGCTGTCGCTCTCCTTTCATCTTTGCAAGTTGCGCAAGCAAATCAATGTACAGGACAACTCTATGGTATAAATGCAGGCCGTGGTGACACCGGTATTGTATTTAAACTCGATGAGTACACACAACAAACTCAAGCACATTCGCGAGCAAAGTACAGTTCTTCTGCACTTGCCCATGTAACAGACACGAATCGCTTGTATTATATTTCTGCTCCACGTCCAATGGAATACCAAGTTGACGTAGAACACCTAAACTTTAACTCTACTGAATTAAAATCATTACCTATTAGTGGCAGTAAATTTAAATATATTAAATTAGCCTATGTTGATTTAGACACCAACGAACATGTTGAAGTTGGTAGAACTAGCAACATGTATCGTTTAGTGTTTGATCAACAAAATAATCGCTTACTCGGTTCGTATAAAAACAAGTTGTATAGCATTGCTCCTGATACCGCAGAAACGGTATTACTAGGCGAAATATCAGGCCTTGAAAATGACCAAGGTATTTGGCGTGGCGATATGGTGTTTAAAAATGGCGAACTAATTTTAGTAACCAGCACGTCTTTATACTCTGTTGATGTTAATAATTTAGCTGCAACAAAATTGTCTGATCACAACTTAACAACCGTAACAGGTGCTGCACTTGATCAACAAGGCGATATTTTATTAAGCCGTACGATCTTAACTGATCTTGGGCACTCTAATAAATCTCAGGTATATAAAGTAAATAAAAACACCGGTAATACCTGCCATGTTGCTGATTTTCCAGTGCGTATCAACGACCTTGCCACAAACTTTAATGAGTCAGTAGCATGTTATGCCGCTCCTGTTTGTACTGTATCTGATATCCCAAGTTTTACTTTAACAGCCATTGCAGACTCAGTTGATGAAGGTAACGCACTATCTTATCAACTTAAACTGAGTAATAGTTATGAGCAAGACAGTGAAATCTATGTATCAACAACGGTTGGAACGGCCACTCACAGCGATTACAGTTTTTCAGATCAAACCGTGACTATCCCCGCGGGTGAAACAACAGCCACGATAACAATTCCAACAGTCGATAACGATGAATACAGTGAAACTAAAACATTTACTATCAACACCGTTGCACAGCTTAATGTTACCGGTTCTAACTCATTACCTGCTGAGATTTTAAATGATGACGCTCAATGTGTGCCTGAAGATTACACACGCATCCAGTATACATTTATATCTGAAAATTCAGCTTATAATAATGACTGGGGTATTAAGGTAAACAACCAATATATTAAGCTATTAGATGAACGTGGCGCTGCCGGCTATTACGATGTTAAGGCAAGTGACTCAATCACTTATGTGTTAGCCGTTGATGGCAAATCCAACAATCTTAAAACTTCCTATAAAAAATATGGTAATAAACAATATTGGGAAGATCAAAATGGCAAAGACTACAATGACTTTGTTGTGAATGTAACAACACAACCAATTCAAAAAGGCTGTAACTAGATAATAATTAGTAAATTTACATCACAAAAAAAGCCAGCATTTTGCTGGCTTTTTACTACTTTAAGCTGATTAACGTAGCGCGTTAATTCTCTCATCCAGTGGTGGATGCGATGAAAATAACTCAGCAACCCCTTTACCGCTTGCAATACCAAACGCCATCATTGATCCCTCTAACTGTGAAGGGTGATTCTGTTTAAGTCGTTCAAGTGCGGAACGCATTTTTTGTGCACCCACTAAATGTGCGGCACCTGCATCAGCTGCAAATTCACGTTTACGACTATAATAAGCAACAATAACGCTTGCTAATACACCAAATAGAACTTGGAATATCATATCAAACAAGAAATAAGTCCAACTGCTGCCACCCTCTTCTTCGTCACTATTGATAAAATTGTCAACGATTCCGGCAAGTACTTTTGCGATAAAAATGACAAAGGTGTTCACTACACCTTGGATCAATGTAAGCGTCACCATATCACCATTAGCAACATGTGAAACCTCATGGGCCAGCACCGCTTCAGCTTGATCTTGATCCATGTGTTGTAATAAACCAGAGCTTACTGCAACTAATGAATTATTTTTACTTGGCCCTGTTGCAAACGCATTCATTTCAGGGCTGTCGTAGATCGCCACTTCTGGCATGGCAATACCAGCTTTTTTAGCCTGCGCAGCAACTGTATTTACTAACCAATGTTCCGTTTCGTTACGCGGTTGCTCGATAACATACGCACCCGTGGATTTTTTCGCCATCCATTTTGACATAAATAAAGATATAAAAGAGCCACCAAAACCAAATACTGTGGCAATCATTAATATCCCGCCTAAACTGCGATTACTAATGCCAAACACACTCATTAAAATAGATAACACTATGCCTAAAACAAGCATAACGGCTAAGTTAGTAAGTAAAAACAACACAACACGTTTCATAATTTCCTCAGTGTAACTTCAATTGTATTAAGTAACGACCTAGTTAAAAAATAATATTTAAAACCGTTACTTAATAAAATTATAAATCTGAGAATAGTCAGATAGTAAACTGAGCCATTTAAAAAGCAATCATTTTTAGTGAAATAATGACAAACTATGTCAACTATCCATTTTCAATAACTATGGGCGCAGCTTTAAAATATCAAGCAAAGTTTGATAAATTTTTAGTTTAGGTGTGCCAGTACTGTATGGGCTTATCGCTAATAGCGGAAAAGGCAGGCGTTGTTGCAATGATTTAAGATTAGCGTCGTACTCAGCCATGTTAGGATCAACTTCGTTAGCAACCCAGCCTACACAATTAACGCCTAAAGCACGCATATGTGCCGCGGTTAAGAATGCATGGTTTAAGCAACCCAATTTCATACCCACCACTAATATTACAGGTAACTGCTGTGCTTTTACCCAATCATACAAATACTCATCGTCGTTTATTGGTAGTGCCCAGCCACCAGCGCCTTCGGTAAGTATATAGTCAGTGTCTTTTTGCTTTAACTGACTATATGCTTGGCTAATTTTTTCAACTGAAAGTAGCTCATTTACCTTTGCTGCGGCAATATGAGGGGCAATTGGTGGGGCAAAAACAAACGGATTAACTTCTTTATAGAACGCAGAAACACTGGCACTTTCCATTAACGCCAATGCATCCTCATTAACCAATTCGCCAAAGGCATATTCTGCACCTGCGGCTAGGGGCTTAAAGCCTAACGCGCGTTTTTTATGTTGCGCTAATAATTTTAATAATAAACAACTAACGTGAGTTTTACCGGCATCGGTATCAGTGCCTGTGACAAAAAATTCATTCATACTTTGGTTAATTCCATTAAAACAACCTGATAACTCACCATGGCTTGCTTATCTGTTAATGGGTAAGTTGCACACACTTGCTGTAACGCATGACGCGTTAATAACCCTTGACGTTTCTGTGTTCCCAATTGATTAGTTGCTCCAATCGCTTTTAATGAACGCAGTGCAGCCATTGGCGATTGATACGCATCTTGATAACACACCTGATCACAACTATTAATTATGAACCCAGCTTTTGCACTGTATTTTTTTAACTGAGCAACGCTATGAAACGAGTTAACATGACTTTGTTGATCTACTTTTGCAAATGCAGTGGCTATTTCAGCCAGTGAACCATCAACCACGCAACTTAAGTAAACCCGCCCTTTTTGTTTGAGCACTCGGTTAAGCTCTTGTAACAGCACAGCTAAATTACTCGACCATTGTACGGCAAAATTACTGAATATGACATCGACACTGTTGCTTAGTAATGGTAACGCATCCATATCAGCACATAATGACGCAGTTGAGTTATTCGCTAGTTTGAGCATTTCAAAACTGAGGTCAACAGCATAAACCTGAGCAAAATGTTGCTTAAGTTGGCTGATATTAACACCTGGTCCTGCCCCAATATCTATGCACACTTCACCCATCGTGTGATTACTTTCAACATTAGCTATTTTTTTTAACAGCGCCGTAGCAGCACGTTTTTGCACATTCGCATGTTCTGCGTAAGCAACCACTGCTTTCGAAAATTTATCTGCAGTGTGCTTTTTTTGTTGCTGTTGATTAACAACAACAGGTATCGATACAGCCATCATAGTGCATTCACCAAAGCAGCGATCAAGCACTCAATATCCGCTTTAGTATGTGCTGCAGTTAAGGTGATACGTAAACGCGAGGTGTTAAATGGCACGGTTGGTGGGCGGATCGCCGTAAGCCAAATTCCCGCCTCCTTAAGTGTGTTTGCAACAGCTAAAGTGTGCTCAGCACAACCTAGCACAATTGGCTGGATAGCACTGGTTGAAGGCATCACAGTAAGACTATGCTGAGTTGCCAATAATTTAAAGTAGCTAATGTTATCGGCTAATTGTTGGCGCTTCTGCGATCCTGTTTCTGATCTTATTTGCTGTAGCCGCGTTAATGTCAGCTCGGCTACTAATGGCGACATCCCCGTTGAATAAATATAATCACGATTAAATTGTAAAAGGTAATCAATCACCTCTTTGCTGGCTAATACACACGCCCCACTACTTGCAACAGCCTTACCAAAGGTGATCACCAGAAGCTCTGGTTTAATTTGCTCACAACTTCCCAGACCGTTTTCACCTAATACGCCAAAGCCATGCGCATCGTCTATCATAAGCCAGGCATTATAACTGTTCGCTATATCGCGCAGTGTTGCAATGGGTGCATGATCGCCATCCATCGAAAATACCCCTTCGCTGATGATCAACTTATTTTTCGCTGTTGATTTTTCTAAACGTGAGGTTAAATGCCGAGTATCATTATGGTTAAAGCGAACCATGGCGGCCTGAGAGTGTAAAGCACCATCAATTAAACTGGCATGGTTGAGTTTATCTTGAAAAATAGCACTATTTTGTGCTGTCGCCTTATCTTGAAACAACGCTTTCAGCACGCTGCTATTAGCACTAAAACCACTATTAAACAGCAAGGCACTTTGATAGCCAAGCTGCTCACATAGATAACGCTCTAATTGATGTTGACTCTGTTGATAACCTGTTACAAGCGGCGAACTATGACTTCCCAATGCTTGTGTATGTAGCAAACTAGACGGTTGTTCAGCAAACCCTAAATAATCATTACTGGCAAAATTTAGATAGTGTTTACCCGCAACCGTGATTTCACGAGCCGTAGCGTGAGTAATTAAATGGCGCTGACGCAATAACGCATCTTCGCGGCGAGTTTGAAGATGCGCTTGTAAATATGAAAATGCCATTATGCTTCGTAAAACAGCCCTGAAGTTGCTTTATCAGCTACCGCTGATGATAACGATGCTTCATAGGCTTCATCTGAGTAGTCATGACGTTTTTCAGGATTCATGCCTAACTTTTTAATTAAGTTCATATCAGCATCAGCTTCTGGGTTTTCAGTGGTTAGCAATTTATCACCATAGAAAATTGAATTAGCACCAGCAAAAAAACACATTGATTGCATTTGTTCATTCATTGCAGTTCGTCCTGCTGATAAACGAACATAGCTATGTGGCATCATAATACGCGCAACGGCTATAGTACGAATAAACTCAAAGTGATCTAAGTCATCGACATTTTCCAGTGGCGTGCCTTTAACTTTCACTAACATATTTATTGGCACACTTTCAGGTTGTTGCGGTAAATTAGCCAATTGCATTAATAAACCAAAACGGTCGGCTGCTTGCTCACCCATACCAACAATACCGCCCGAGCATACTTTCATACCCGCATCACGTACATTACCAATGGTGTCTAAACGATCTTGAAAGGTACGAGTTGTGATGATTTGTTGATAATATTCTGGCGAGGTATCAAGGTTATGGTTGTAATAGTCAAGCCCGGCCTCTCGAAGTGCATGGGCTTTTTGATTATCTAGCATGCCTAATGTCATACAGGTTTCAAGACCCAGCTCTTTAACTTCTTTAACCATCTGCGAAATATATGGCATATCTCTGTCTTTAGGATCTGACCACGCAGCCCCCATACAAAAGCGAGTTGCGCCTTTTTGTTTTGCTAAACGCGCTTGTTCAACCACTTTTTCTACTTCAAGGAGACGCTCACGCTCTAGATCTGTTTTATAATGGCCTGATTGCGGACAGTATTTACAGTCTTCAGGGCAAGCGCCTGTTTTAATTGATAGTAACGTAGATATTTGCACTTCGTTAGGATTAAAGTTAGCACGATGCACAGATGCCGCTTTAAACAATAAATCGTTAAACGGCATTTCAAATAAGGCTTTTACTTCTTTATGTGTCCAATCGTGGCGAACAGCTGCAAACTCCATAATTCTCTCTTTTTATTTTTCATGACGGTGATATTGGCTTAGTCTACGACTTGGCGTAACATTGTCAACGAACTCAAACGACATTAAGTTTACCAATGAATAAAAAACACCCAGTAGACCTTGATTTTGATCGCCAACACATCTGGCACCCCTACACATCAATGACTCAGCCTTTGCCTGTGTACCCTGTTAGTCACACACAAGACAATCGTATTTTCTTAGCTACAGGCGAAATACTAATTGATGGAATGGCTTCTTGGTGGAGTGCCATTCATGGCTACGGCCACCCGGTATTAAAAAATGCCGCGATTGAGCAAGTAGATAAAATGAGTCATGTAATGTTTGGCGGACTCACCCACGCACCTGCTGTAGAGCTGTGTAAAAAGCTTATTGCAATCACACCAAGTCAACTTCAAAAAGTGTTTTTAGCAGATAGCGGTTCAGTGTGTGTTGAGGTGGCAATCAAAATGGCGTTGCAGTATTGGCTTAGCCAAGGGATCACGACTAAGCAAAAACTAATGACGCCGTTAAAGGGCTACCATGGTGATACTTTTGCGGCCATGAGTGTTTGTGACCCTATTAACTCAATGCACTCGCTATACCAAGGCTTTTTACCAGAGCATGTGTTTGTGCCCGCGCCGCAAAGCCAGTTTGGTGACACGTTTGATCAACATGAAGCAGATGAGCTTGCTCAGCGCTTTGCGCAGCACCATCAACACATCGCCGCGTTTATTATTGAGCCAATTGTGCAAAATGCTGGTGGCATGAATTTTTATCACCCCGAATATTTAAAAACCGTGCGAGCATTGTGTACGCAATATGATGTTTTATTAATTTGTGACGAAATAGCCACAGGCTTTGGCCGTACTGGTAAATTATTTGCTGTTGAACACGCAGAGATAGAGCCTGATATTTTATGTATAGGCAAAGCGCTGACAGGCGGAATGATGACCTTATCTGCCACCTTAACCACAGATAAAATAGCCATTGGTATTAGTGAAGGTGAAGCCGGTGTATTAATGCATGGCCCGACTTTTATGGGGAACCCTCTCGCCTGTGCAGTGGCCTGTGCAAGTATAGACCTATTAATTGCACAAGATTGGCAAGCGCAAATAGCCCATTTAAATGATGCTCTGCAAGTATTACACCGTTGTAATGAGCTGGAACAGGTTGTTAATGTCAGAACACTTGGTGCAATTGCCGTGGTAGAGCTTGATAGTGTCATCGATGTTGCCAAAATCCAAGCTTTCTTCATTAGTCAAAATGCCTGGATCCGTCCATTTGGTCGGCTTATCTATTTAATGCCACCCTATATTAGCAGCAAAGCGGATATAACCTTGTTGGCAGATGCGATTTATACCGCAATCGCCGCTAAGCATTACTAAAGATGAGTAATATAGCGCGCTTTCAAACTTTGCTGGTTTTTAGCCTACGAGAGTGTGAGCGTGTTACCACTCAAACATGTAAGCCATTTTGCTGATCATTTTGAGTGGTATGTTGTGGCTATTACGTTTGGCGTACAAATGCTGCATTGATTTATCTTTAACCTCACCCACTATTACCTCTTTAACTTGGTAACCCAGAGCTATCGCAGCTTGGCTATAAGCTATGAATTCCCATTTTTTTATATTGGTGTTATCAACAATGACCAGTGGGATATCTTGCGCCAACGCATTTATAAAACGAGCTAAATTCAAGTTGTGGTATTGCGACAATTTAAACTTATCAAATTGATAGTCACCTTGTTCATTATAAAAATAATCATCAGTCGAACAAATTAAGTATTGGCTTTGATCGCCTGCGACCATTTCATCCGCTAGGCTTTGCGCATAATAAGACTTACCGCACCCTGGTAAACCACGTAAAATAAAGACTTGTTTCATAATACCTATATATTTAGCAAGTTAATTTAAATACCGTAATTTGACATAATGCCACAAAATCCATTTTGATCGCAGTGAAAATCACCTTTAAATTATGATCTCAGTGATTTTTTATCACGAAAATTTAAAGTTACAGGTTTTAAACGACAAAAAATCACAAAAATGCAAAAGAATAAGCAAAGAGTTACCTTTGAATGTTTTTTTATTTTACATTCAAAGGTAAGATACACCGTTCAAGTGCAATGGCGCACATATTAATGTAGGCAACTTATATCATTGGAGTGAAGATGAGCCACTTAGCGATTTCAGAGCTATTAAAAGGCAAGGTTGCGGTAGACAGCCAAGTAACAATTAAAGGCTGGATCCGTACACGCCGCGATTCAAAAGCAGGAATTTCATTTTTAGCCGTTCATGACGGTTCGTGTTTTGATCCTATTCAGGCGGTAGTCCCTAATTCACTTAATAATTATGATGAAGTTACTCGCCTAACCGCTGGTTGCTCGGTGTCAGTTACTGGTGTTTTAGTACAATCAGCAGGTCAAGGTCAATCATATGAAATTCAAGCAAACAGCGTACAAGTGCTTGGCTGGGTAGAAAACCCAGATTCATACCCAATGTCGGCTAAGCGCCACAGCATTGAGTATTTACGTGAACACGCTCACCTTCGCCCACGTACTAACATGATTGGTGCAGTAACACGTGTACGTAACTGTTTAGCGCAAGCTATTCACCGCTTTTACCATGAGCAAGGTTATTACTGGATCAGTACCCCTATTATCACTGCAAGTGACTGTGAAGGTGCAGGTGAAATGTTCCGCGTATCAACGTTAGATATGCAAAACCTACCACGTACAGATAAAGGCGAGATTGATTACAGCGAAGATTTCTTCGGTAAAGAAGCGTTCCTTACTGTATCAGGTCAGTTAAACGGTGAAACTTACGCTTCAGCGATGTCAAAAATTTATACTTTTGGTCCAACTTTCCGTGCTGAAAACTCAAACACATCACGCCACCTAGCTGAATTTTGGATGGTAGAGCCTGAAGTGGCTTTCGCTGATCTAGAAGATATCGCCAAATTAGCTGAAAACATGCTTAAGTACGTATTCAAAGCGGTACTTGAAGAACGCCGTGATGATATGGAATTTTTTGCGCAACGCGTTGAAAAAACGGCTATTACCCGCCTTGAAGAATTTGTTGAGAAAGATTTTGCCCAAGTTGATTACACAGACGCGGTTGAAATTCTTAAAAGCTGTGGTAAGAAATTTGAATACGCCGTTGAATGGGGTGTAGATTTACAATCTGAGCACGAGCGCTATTTAGCTGAAGAACACTTTAAAGCACCAGTAGTTATTAAAAACTATCCGCGCGATATTAAAGCATTCTACATGCGCCAGAATGAAGACGGTAAAACCGTTGCTGCAATGGATGTTGTAGCACCAGGTATTGGCGAAATCATTGGTGGTTCGCAACGTGAAGAACGCCTTGATGTACTTGATGCGCGTTTAGACGAAATGGGCTTAAACAAAGAAGACTACAGCTGGTACCGCGACCTACGTAAATATGGTTCAGTGCCTCATTCTGGTTTTGGCCTAGGTTTCGAACGTTTAGTTGCTTATGTTACTGGTATGGGCAACGTACGTGACGTAATCGCCTTTCCACGTACTAAAGGCAGTGCAACTTACTAAAATGAGTTGATGCTCATTACTAATATAGATTATTGCTATAGAGATTACTAAAAAAGCCAGCCCTAGGGTTGGCTTTTTTAATAGGAATTTGTGCCCATATAAGACCTTTTAATAATTGATTTAGTTTGTTTTATATTCAAAACTAAAAATTACAATAAAAAAAGGCCAATGGCATGAATTTAAACTTACTGTTTTATACATTAATCTATTTCATTATTGCTGTACTGTACTTTCTTGCACAGCTGACCCTAGTTAGCGCGCTACTGTTAACCGCACTAAGCGCACTGATGTTTTTTAGGGAGAAAGTTTTTGCTAAAAAAGCTCAAGTTAAGCCTGAACCTGATCAGCATGCAGTTATTACTAAGGTTGCTGATAATATCACTAAGGCAACGTCGAAAAACGCCATCGGTGCGGCAGAAGTTGCATTCTATGTTGACAGTTTAGCCAAAGAAATTGATGGCTGTTATAGCGAAAGTGAATCTGTAAACCAAGCAACACAAGCCTTATCTCACAACAGTAGCGAGCTGACAAACAATATAACCACCGTTAACCAAGCAATGATCCAAACGGCAAAAGCCTCGACCTCTGCAGATCAACGCCTGCAATTGGCCACAGAGCAAATAGACTCGTTATCAAGCTCCATTGATAAAGTTGCAAACCAACTTGACCTACTTTTACAAAGTGCCACAGATATTCAAAGTATTACCCAAGTAATTCAAACCATTGCCGAGCAAACTAACCTACTCGCTCTTAATGCAGCAATTGAGGCGGCTCGCGCTGGCGAGCAAGGCAGAGGTTTTGCTGTTGTTGCTGATGAAGTTAGGAATCTTGCCAATAAAACCAATCAAGCAACGAAACAAATTGCTGATATGCTAACTGAAATAAATACCAATAGCCTGCAAACAAATGACGATATGAAGCAAGTATCAACACGCAGTGAGTCAGTTAAACAAGAACTCGAAAACGTCACTCAATCATTTTTAGCAATCAACCATGATATTAGTGAATCATCTTCAACACTTGAAAACATGCAGCACGCGGTCAGTGCTTTTCAACAAGCAACCGCACAAATCAACACCTCGGTTGGGAGCATTAGCCACCTACTCGCAGAAGTGGCGACAAAAAGTACCTCAATCTCAGATCAAGCGTCTAACTTATCACTCGGATCTGAAACTATTTTTAGAGAGCTTAATAAAGTTGACCACGATGCATTCTTTCAACCGATTTTAAACGTCGCATTAGCAGCAAGTTCAGCCATTTCGGCGAAATTTACAGAGTTACTGGCAACATCACAACTGAGTGAACAGCAGCTGTTTTCTCAAGATTATAAAGAAATACCTAATACAAACCCGACTAAATACAGCACCGACTACGACAGCTTAACCGATAAAATTTTACCACCAATTCAAGAACCCATTCTTGAAAATAAGCAAATCCTGTTTGCCGGTGCCGTAGACAAAAAAGGTTACTTCCCTACTCACAATAAACGCTACAGCCAGCCACTAACCGGTAACTACCAACAAGATTTAGTGAATAACCGCACTAAGCGTATTTTTAACGATGCTACAGGCAGCCGCTGCGGCAGCCACACCGAAAGCTTTTTATTACAGACCTACAAACGAGATACCGGCGAGATTTTACATGACCTATCAGTACCCATTTATGTAAATGGGAAACACTGGGGCGGTTTTAGAATTGGTTTTAAAAGCAGTTGAAGGCAAAGCTGTAAACGATATGATCTGACCCCGCTAAAAAAGTAGACACGGGGTTTAATTTATTGATTCATATTACATGGGGCTCACATTGCCTAACGCTCTATGCATTCTCACTGATTGCTCATCCATTCTTTTTTATACTGAGCAAAGAAACTTTCTGAGCACGCATTATCCCAGCAATTTATTTTTCTAGACATGCTTATCGTTACATCTCGTTTGTTCAACCACGCTATCATTTCTTTTGCTAGATATTAACTCCCTTGGTCTGAATGAAACAATAGGCTATTTCCATCTGGTTTACGTGCATGCTACGCTTTGTAATAAACGCTGCACACGACCTTTACTGCAATCAAACCCATTGGCTACGGCGGCTTCCCACAATTTTCTGTAACCAGCTATACAGTGATCTTTACTACTTCTTTTTCAAAAAATGAAGTAATGAGTCGTTTTTATTCACTCTATAAGCCACTCTCTACGGTGATCATAGTTTTTCCCCGTGTGTCGATGTTTTTTGCATGATGTGAAAGCGAATAAGGCAGATTGCTTTTCATTGATATAAAAATTGCGGATTTCTTTGCGACTCTCTACACAAACTCAGTTTAAAATAAAAACGGCCAATCATACAATCAGCCGTTTTATAATTGATTCTATGGCTTTTAGTTTCATATTAGCCTTTTGGCTTATATGGATCCGGTGTACCTAGCTTAATAGGCGGCTCTTTAACTAAAGTTTTATTAAACTCTATTACTTTTTTCATGACCACTGGTAATACCCAAGTACTATCCGGAGCAATGTTATAACTCTCTTTTGGATCTTTGGTCAGGTTATAAATATGAGGCACATTTAATTTTTTAGGCGTACCAAACATACTATTTAGCTCTATAAAATGAATTTTCCAATCACGCCATTTGTATGCATACATTTCATCACCGTTGTATACAGGAAAACCTTCTCGAGCACTCTTACCATTTTCGTTAAACAATACTCCAGTTTGAACTACCCCATCAATAATACGATCATCAGGTAATTCAAAGTCCATAATTTTAGCAAATGTTGGTAACAAGTCAGTCATATGAATGATTTCATTACTAACAGTGCCTGACTTTATCTTATTTGGCCAACGAACAATAAATGGCGCACGTAACGACCCTTCAAGCGCTGTAAAGTAGTGACCACGCCAATAACCCGAAGTACCATGATATGCTGCAACTTCTTCTGGCCCATTATCACTAGCAAAAATAACAATGGTGTTATCAGTTACACCAAGCTTTTCAAGCGCTGCGACCATCTCACCAACGTGGTGATCCATTTCAACAACTGAATCTGCAAAGTCACCATTGCCAGTTACACCAATAAAATCAGGGTGTGGTAATGTCGGTAAATGAACTTGTGTTAAAGGAACATAGGCAAAAAATGGTTTGTCAGCCTTAACTTGACGTGTCATAAAGTCGATTGCTTTAGCAGTTAAGTCTGTATCAATTTGTCGACGCATATCTAAGTCATAAGGGGCTATGTCCGTCGGGGTTTTATTATGCTTAGCTTCCTGCACTACAGGCTTAAGGCCCACTTTCCCATCATACTTATATTGAGAACTATATTGCGACTCATCGGTAGTATTTGCAATACCGTACCACTCATCAAAGCCTTGGTTTGTCGGAAAACGGCCATCGGTATCACCCAAATGCCATTTACCAAACATTCCCGTAGAATATCCTTGCTCTGAAAGCAGTTCAGGTAACGTTTGCTCCCATTGAGTTAAACCATATAACATACCCCAAACAACTTTTGTGGTTCCTGAACGGATTGGGTGCCGACCGGTCATCAAAGCTGAACGACTTGGCGTACATTGTGGTTCAACATTAAAATTAGTTAACCTAAGCCCCTGTGCAGCAAGTGTATCTATATTGGGTGTTGGTGCACCACGTAAAGAACCACCGCCATAAACACCCAGCTCGCCATATCCTAAGTTATCAACCATAATCATCAAGACATTCGGCTGAGTTTTAGCAAAAGCAGAACCTATAAACAGAAATAAACAAGTACAACAAATAAATATAAATATTTTAATATTATTCATACATTAATCCTTTTTCTAAGTTATTGTACTTATAGCTTACAGAACTCATTAGCACAAAGTTGATTTTTACTTAGAACTCTCCGGTCGTTATAAACGTATACCGCCGTCTATTTCAATTACACGACCTGTGAAGAAGTCGTTTTGAACAATTTGCTATTCACCGAAAACTTCAAGTGAGTTTTGCAGTAACAACAAAGCTCCAGATAAACCAGAAAAGATTAACAACCAATGTAAAGTAAAGCTTAATAGTCGATCAAACTTTGTTATGTGTTTAAACAAAATGCTTGTAAAAAGTTGAGTAACTTGGAAGGGGTTTTAAGCAACAAATATAATTTAGAGATTTATTTTTTATCAAAGACTTAAGTAAGCTGCCAAATTTGTGTACTGTTGACTAAATTGCTAACAACCTTAGCTATAGCCAAAGTAAACATGTCTGTTTAGAGTTGACTGGGAGTGAGTAAGACTTTCAAAAGGTATATTAATTCTTGTTGGCAAAGTTAAGACGCATATGTATCAGAGCAACCAACCCCAAACCATACAAACTAACGCTAGTATTAACCCGCTAGATAATACCCCTTGCTGTATTCTAGGATCAACCAATGCCTGAAGTTTAAATGCTGGAGAAAAAATCTGCTTAAACGGAGTAAAATAGATTTTCGGCGCAAGCCCTGTACCGACCAAAATTAAAAATACAGCTATTGTACTAGTTAAGTCTAACCATGAAAGATCATTAAAAATGAAATCATAGATACCGATAATTAAGAATAGAAACCCTATGAGCCAACACACAACTAATACTATTTTTTCTTTAATTAGGGTCCCATCCATTAACTACTACTCCATGTTACTCTAACGAGTTTGCAGAACGGCTCGTTTAATTTATTTTTTTATTGATGCATTAACCATAGCCGAGTTCCTACTTTGATTCAATCGGTTACTTCTATTTCATTGAAATATAGTAAGAAGACTTGGTGTGATTTAATTTTTTTGAAGTGCAGCAAGTAAGAGTAGATAAATGGACGGACTAGATAAATGGACAGGCATATTTTATTTATCGTCTAACATCAAAAACCTCCTAAGGAACGACTAATCCCCCTGCATTTATACACTATCAATTTCTTCATTTGTTGATTTATAAGTTTTACATTTTTGGGTATGGTGTTAAACAGCAGAGTAAAGTTTTGCTAGACGGATACTTTATAGGTGAGATTATTTTTCAATTACTAGATAAACTTAGTGCTAACCTACCCCTTTATACCATTTGACATCGTTGGTTGCCGCATGCTGCTTTAATCGTTGTTTACTGCCTGCAAAATTTGAATATTGATGTCTAAATCGCTTTACGGATTCAAGCCATTGCGCTTCTTCTATATTCAAAGTAAGCAGCGCTTTAGGGACTGTGTGGTTTATATGCCCTTTTTTCTTTGGATCTATGTGACGACCACTCCAGTCCACTAATTCAATGTAATCTAGCAAGGCAAAGGGAATTGTATGTTTGATGTCATTACCACCAAATGGCTTTAGCTGTGCAGGTTGGCTTTCATGTTGGATATTATCCTTTTGCTTGAGGGGCTTATTCGCTTTCATCACGTCTGCGGTAAAGGCTTTGAAATGCGCTATACGTTCTTGAATTGAGGTGAAATCACTGTCTTCGAGTGTATCGGCTATATTTGCTCTGATAGGATTTAAATCGACATACGCCATACAACTTAGCACTGCGGCTTGATCTAATAGCGCTTGTGACTTATAGCGCCCTTCCCACAAATTTATAGGGAATAAATTTGAATGCCGTTAGGCAGCCCGAAGGGTGAGTGCCAAGGATGGCAGCGAATAATACTTTCCGGTGCAGTTATCTTCTTTATTGGCCTCGCGGGCTATATATTCATTGAGGTTTTTCATATACCAGCTGATGTCATACAACCTTTCTCGCCATTTTGAGATAATTTCATTGAAGAAAAGTAACCTAGACTTATCTAATTGCTCACCATTTAAGTAACGGTCAACCAGCATGTGACCATTATAGAGTTGATACCAGCGCTTAATTACTTCTTCATCAGACCACTCAAGGGCTTGTTGCCTATTCACATTTACAACGAGATGGTAATGGTTGCTCATAATCGCGTAGGCTGCGATTTCGATGGCAAACACGCTACTTAATAACTTTATTCGCTCTATAAGCCACTCTCTACGGTGATCAAAGTTTTTACCCGTGTGTTTATCATTACCACACAAGTATGCTTGTCTGACACAACGAGCTATTAAGTGGTAATAGGATGTAGATGATAAATCAATCAAGCTTTTTCTTGCGCGAGTCATAAAGTATCAGCTCCAGTTAAACTGTATATAATAACAGTAGTTGATATTATGGTTTTTGCAAAAAAATGTACGCCTGTCCTGTTTTGAGAAAAGTGTCAGCCTTAGCTAGACCCATGTACTGTAACTTTCATTGTGTAAGTTCCTCACATGTCCAAACTGGTTTTTCAAATTTGAAAAGGACCAGTGCGACGAGCAATAAAGCACCGCCAAAAGCCAACCACGATGATATGACTTGCGAAGCATAAAACCACCCGATTGCAGCGGCTATTACAGCAATGAGCACGTGTAACATAAGGGGTACTTTGCCTTGGGTACCGTAAGTTAGCTGATACGCTTTAACAACTTTGTCTGCCACCAAGAACTCGCAGGTAGTTATATTTTTTGTCAGCCCTTTAGCTTGTAGCTTGATTTTCGCTGTTTTATTATCCACCCTAAATTCATGGCACGATTGAAACCTATAGTTTTTAGACTCACTAACAATCTCGCCATCTATTTTTACGATTTCTTTTCCTGACACTGGCGAGCAATCATAAGTGATCTGCTTATTATTGAAATAAAATTTAAAATGCATCCCTTTACTCGCTGAAACTTGTACATTTTCATTCGCCGTAATCATATTCCCTTGCCCTGTAATATTTTTTAATACTATGTTTTTAGTGATTTTAAACAAGCAGCAAAATAGTAATACTTTGCACGCAAACAGCTGTATTTAATACTAGTTTGTTGACTAATTAAACATTTAAAAATAAAAAACGGCAAGCCTTGGCTTACCGTTTTAATCATTAATAATCAATAACCGCGGTTACAAACGAATACCGCCGTCGATCTCAACCACGCGACCAGTGAAAAAGTCATTTTCGATAATATACTGAGCAGTATGCGCAATTTCATCAGCTTCGCCAAAGCGCCCTACTGGGGTGACTGCGAGCATACGCTGCTTAGCTTCTGGCTTCATGGCGTCGGTCATATTAGTGCGGATAACGCCCGGTGCAATAGCACCTACACGAATACCGAAACGGCCAAGCTCTTTTGCCCAACCTGTGGTCATAGCAACCACACCCGCTTTAGAAGCTGCGTAGTTGGTTTGGCCAATATTCCCCGCCCGCGCAACGCTCGACATATTGACAATTACGCCGCCTTTGCCCGATTCAATCATATGGGATGCTGCTTCTCGGCCCGCTAAAAATACGCCTGTTAGGTTCACATCAATCACAGATTTAAATTGATCTAGGGCCATTTTAGCAACGACTTTACCTTCTTTGGCTTTGATAAACATGCCATCACGTAAAATTCCGGCATTATTAATTAACACGCCAATGTGACCAAAGTCTGTGTTAATGGTATTAAAAGTATCGACCATAGCTTGTTCATCAGTGACGTTCGCCACATAGGCTTTAACCGTAGTGCCTTGCTGACTAAGCTCTGCAACTGCCGCATCTAATAAATCTTGCTGCATATCAATTAACGCCAGATCAGCACCAAGCGACGCAAATTTATGCGCCATTGCAAAGCCTAGGCCTTGTGCACCGCCTGTGATCACCACGGTATTATTTTTAATTTCCACCTGTTACTCCTTCGAGAATAGTTTAAAAATGGCGCTAAAATCGTCGCTACCCGCACCTTGATGTTGCAGCATGGTATAAAGGTTTTTCGCCATTGAGCCCATTGGGGTTGCTGAGTTACTTTGCTGCGCGGCTTCCATTGCCAAACCTAAATCTTTAGCCATTAAATCAACCATAAAACCTGGCTTATAATTATTGCTGGCAGGGGCTGTTTCCATAACACCAGGGCATGGGTTATAGAGTTCAAGCGTCCAGTTACGGCCCGAGCTTGCTGTCATTATATCGCTCAGCACTTTTGCATCTAGGCCATTATTAATACCCATTTGAATTGCTTCACTGGTGCCTGCCATTAAAATGCTCAGTAGCATGTTATTACAGATTTTTGCGACTTGCCCTGCACCAATTGCTCCAGCATGAAAAATATTTTTGCCCATATCTGCAAGCACATGCTGCGCTTGACTAAAGTGGGCATCGTCGCCACCGACAATAAAGGTCAATGTACCAGCAGTTGCCCCTGCAACCCCACCCGATACCGGCGCATCAACAAAAGCAATGCCTTGTTCACCAAGTTCAGCACCCACTTCACGCGCGGATGCAGCATCTATCGTAGAACAATCAATAACCAGTGTATTTTTAGCCAATACATGAATAAGGCCAGTATCACCTAAATAAAGCGATTTAACATGCTTACTAGCAGGTAACATGCTGATCAACACATCAATGTCGGTGGCACAGTGTTTAGCATCTGTCGCTGCTAGTGCGCCGTTACTGGCCAAGTCATTTACGACCGACTGGTTTAAATCAAACACTTTGACTTGATGACCCGCTTTCACCAGATTGGCAGCCATAGGGCCGCCCATATTACCTAAACCGATAAAACCAATTGAAAGTGACATAACCTTATCCTTGTGTGAGTTGTTTTAATGGATGCGTATCAGCAGTCCATCGCAGTGTGAAAAAGCTCTCTATTAGCTCTTCAGGCAGTGCTGCTATTGATTTGAACTGCCAGTTAGGCGCGCCATCTTTATCAATTAACAACGCTCTTACCCCCTCTTGGAATTCGCCTACTTCACCACAGCGTACAGACATCCCGAGTTCCATTTGGAAACACTCGCCAAGGCTTTTGCCTTGTGAGTTAGCAAGCTGACGCTCAACTAAAGCACAACTTAATGGGCAACCATGCTTTAATGATTTTTGTGCTCGTGTAAGCCAAACGTCATCAGTATCTAGGTTTAGAATGTAATTAACTTTATCTTTTAAATCAGTAAACTCACCGAGTTTTTGAATTGTCGCTAAATTCGCTTTTACATTGCCTTTTGGCATGCGCCCAGAAATGTTATCAAGCTCGGTTAATAAAGAAGTGAGTTTATCGTGATTTAACGCAGCCGTTTTTCCCCACTTGATAGCGATAAGTTGCTCAATCATACTGTCGTACTTATCAGCTTTAACAAAATAATCCGCCAGCGATACAAACATCGCATCATCGCAATTAATAGACGCTGCGGTTAGCCCTAAAAACAAGCCAACCTGCTCTGGCATTTTGTGTAAAAAGTAGCTCCCGCCTACATCAGGGTATAAGCCAATGGTCAGCTCAGGCATAGCAATACGCGATGTTTCGGTGACAACGCGATGACTCGCACCGGCCATTAAACCAAGTCCACCGCCCATCACAATACCGTTACCCCACACCAAGATTGGCTTGTCGTAACAATGGATTAAATGATCAAGGCGATACTCTTGGGTAAAAAAGTCTTCGATTAGATTAGCAGGCTCGCCACTTTTCATGGCTGTGTACAGGCTGACCACATCACCACCGGCACAAAATGCTTTCTCTCCTGCACCTTTGATAATGACCATAGCAATGTTGCTATCTTCAGCCCATGCTAACAACTGAGGCTCTAATAGTTTGATCATGGCAAAATTCAGTGCGTTTAATGACTTTGGCGCATTAAGGGTGGCAAAACCAATTAATGAGCCGTTTGCAGCGGCCGCGGTTTCAAACACCACTGGCGCATCAGGCGAATTTAATTGTGTTAGTTCAACCATTAGCCGTTCACCCAATTTGCTTTGCGTTTTTCTAAGAAGGCATTGACGCCTTCACGTTGATCCTCAGAATCAAATAAGCCAACAAATAATTCACGCTCAAGGGGTAATACATGTGCCATTGGCTGAGTACGGCCTTTTTGAATTAATGATTTACATGCCGATACTGCAACAGGACTTTGATCGGCCACTTGATTAGCCAGCTTAAGTGCGGCGGCAAAACTTTCACCTTGTGCAACGACTTCTTCAACTAAGCCGATTTGCAGGGCTTTATCAGCTTTTAGGCGTTCACCGCATAAGATCATCCGTTTTGCCCAGCCTTCACCTACTAACCATGCAAGGTTTTGTGTGCCACCAGCACAGGGTAATAAACCCACTTTTGCTTCAGGTAATGCCATTTGTGCTTGCTCTTCAGCAATACGAATATCGCACGCTAAAGCGACTTCTAGACCGCCACCCATGGCATAACCATTAATTGCCGCAATTGATACGCCTCTAAAAGCAGTCAGTGCTTCAAACGCTTCACCAAACACTTGCGACATGGTCGCGGCAACACCTTTATCGCCATCAGCAAATACATTTAAGTCGGCACCAGCACTAAAAAACTTGTCGCCTTCGCCGGTGATCACTAACGAATAGATATTTTTATTATCGTTAAGCTCATTTACGGTAGTTTTTAATGCAATTAACGTGTCTTTGGTCCAGGTATTCGCTGGCGGGTTAGACATAGTTAAAATAGCTACATGACCTTCAATGGTTAAATCAATACTTGGGTTTGACATGACGTGCTCCTTATAAAATATCAGCGGCTGATTCGGCTAAAATACGACGTGCAATGATCACACGCATAATTTCGTTAGTGCCTTCTAAGATTTGGTGTACGCGCACATCTCGAACATGGCGCTCAAGTGGGTATTCTTTAATGTAGCCGTAACCACCATGAATTTGCAGTGCGTCGTTACAGACTGTAAAGCCAACATCAGTGGCAAAACGTTTTGCCATGGCGCAATAAGTGGTTTTTTCACTGTCACCAGAGTCAAGTTTAAACGCAGCTAATCGCACCATTTGTCGTGCTGCCACCAGCTCAGTATTCATATCAGCAATTTTAAATTGCAGCGCCTGAAAAGCAGCCAGAGGCTTACCAAACTGCGTACGCTCCTTTAAATATTCGCGGGCTGTTTCAAGTGCTGCTTGGGCAGTACCAATAGAGCACGTAGCGATATTTATTCGCCCGCCATCTAAGCCTTGCATGGCAAACTTAAAGCCTTCGCCCTCAGCGCCAAGTAAGTTATGTGCTGGTATACGCACATCTTCAAAACTAATTAAGCGCGTAGGTTGTGCATTCCAGCCCATTTTCTCTTCAGCTTTACCATACTCAACGCCTTTAGCGTCAGCCGGTACAACAAACGCTGAAATACCCGCTGCGCCTTCGCCGCCAGTACGTGCCATAACCACTAACACTTCGGTTTCACCTGCACCCGAGATAAACATTTTTGAGCCGTTGATCACGTACTCATCACCTTCACGTACAGCTTTGGTTTTTAGTGATGCAGCATCAGAGCCGGAGCCTGGCTCTGTTAAACAGTAAGAGGCTAATAACTCGCCCATCACTAATTGTTCACAATACTGCGCTTTAGTTTGCTCAGTGCCAAAGCTTGCGATCATCCAGGTGGCCATATTATGAATGGTCAACATTGCAGTAGTTGCAGTACAGCCCATCGCAAGTTGTTCAAAAATAATGCTTGAATCTAAACGCGATAAGCCTAATCCACCGGCTTCTTCTGGGGTGTATAAACCGCAAAAGCCAAGTTCGCCTGCGGCTTTGATAGTCTCTTTTGGGAAAATATGTTCACGGTCCCATTTGGCGGCATGAGGAGCAAGTTCTGACTGCGCAAATTGGCGCGCCGTATCTGCAAATGCTTGCTGATCTTCTGTTAAATTAAAGTCCATTGGCGACCTCTTTATAAAATATGTTGTCAATTTAGATATTCGTGAAGAGCAGCGAAGGCAATGATATTGTGTGTGAAATCGCCTTCGCGCCCCTCTTTTTTATTATGTGGAGTTAGTTAAATTAATTACTTAAGGTTGATGCTCATATTAGGGCCTGAGGCAATATCGTCTTCAAACCAACGTGAGGTAATGGTTTTGGTTTCTGTATAAAAACGAATGCCTTGCTTACCGTAAGTGTGCGTATCCCCGTAGAACGAACCTTTCCAACCAGTAAATGAGAAAAATGGCAGTGGTACAGGGATTGGTACGTTAATACCTACTTGACCGACTTCGATTTCGTGTTGGAATTTACGGGCAGCTGCACCGCTTGAGGTAAATAATGATGTTCCATTACCATAAGGCGAGTCATTGATCAGTGCGATTGCTTCATCCAGAGAATCAACAAACATACACGCCAGTACTGGACCAAAGATCTCTTCTTTGTATAAATCCATGTCGGTGGTTACACCGCTAAACAGGGTTGGTCCAACCCAGTTACCCTTTTCATAACCTGCAACGGTAAAGTCCGAGCCATCAATCAAGCATGTTGCGCCTTGCGCTTTACCACTTTCAATTAATGAAAGAATACGTGCTTTGGCAGCCGGTGATGTTTGTGGGCCGTATGCAGCCTCTTTGTCATCCCATACACCTGGGCGTACATTAGCAAAACCGGCTTTAATATCGTCAACCCAGTCTTTCGCTTGGCCTACAAATACCGCGACTGAAATACCCATACAACGCTGACCTGCCGCACCAACAGACGCACCAACAAGGTTATTAACAACGTGCGAGCGACTAGCATCAGGCATGATCACCATGTGATTTTTTGCACCCACACAAGCTTGTACACGCTTTAAATTTGCAGTGCCTTTAGAGTAGATGTATTCACCTACACCACAAGAGCCAACAAACGAAATTGCACGTACTGCAGGCTCTTCTAATAACCGGTCAACTTGTGCTTTAGTACCATGCACAACTTGCAGCACGCCCGCTGGTGCACCGGCCTCAATGAAAAGCTCAGCCAAACGCATTGGCGTTAATGGGTCTTGCTCTGACGGTTTTAAAATAAAGGTGTTGCCACATACAATCGCCAGTGGGAACATCCACAATGGGATCATCGCTGGAAAGTTAAACGGCGTGATGCCCGCACACACACCCAGTGGCTGCATGTATGAGTAAGTGTCGATTTTACGCGCCACGTTTTCCATTGTTTCACCCATCATTAATGACGGTGCATTAGCCGCTTGTTCAACAACTTCAATGCCACGCCACACATCGCCTTTAGCATCTTCAAATGTTTTGCCTAATTCGTGGCAAATAATGGTGGCAAGTTCATCATGATGTTCTTTTAAAAGTGCCGCGTACTTCATCATAATGCGCGCACGCTCAGTGATTGGTACGTCTTTCCATGTTTTAAAGGTCTCTTTCGCTGATGCGATCGCGGCATCCATTTCTGCGTCTGTTGCACATGGTACTTGTGCAAGCACTTCTTGGTTTGCTGGATTAATAACGTCAATCAGTTGAGCTGATGTTGATTGAACAAATTCACCGTTGATAAGTAATGGTACTTGGTGCATAACGCACTCCTCCCCAGAGGGTAATTAATTAAGCCGCAGTAGTTATTGTTAAAAGAGCCTACGGCTGTGAGAGTTTAAATTTGTTTTCTAAAAACTAGAGTGCTTCTACTGCTAAGGCAACCGCTTCACCGCCACCAATGCATAATGATGCTACGCCTTTTTTAAGGCCCCGATTTTTAAGCGCGTGAATAAGCGTCACTAAAATACGTGCACCACTGGCACCAATTGGATGACCCAGTGCACACGCACCGCCATTAACATTTACTTTGCTTTCATCAAGCTTTAACTCATTGATGGCAAGCATAGTAACCATGGCAAAGGCTTCGTTAATTTCCCACAGGTCAACGTCATTCGTTGTCCAGCCCGCTTTAGCAAGTAAGCTATTCATAGCGCCTACCGGAGCAAGCGTAAACTCACTTGGTTTTTGCGAATGGGTGCTGTGGGCAACAATACGACACAGTGGGGTCAGCCCTTGGGCTTTTGCATGTGATTCGCTCATCAAGATAAGTGCAGCGCCACCGTCAGAGATTGACGATGAATTTGCAGCAGTAATAGTGCCGTCTTTTTTGAAAGCGGCGCGCAGGCTCGGTATTTTTTCAGGACGAGCATTACCCGGTTGTTCATCAATGCTGATAGTAACGTCGCCTTTACGGCCACTGATTGTATGCGGCGCAATCTCGTTGGTAAAACTGCCGTTTTCAATCGCCGCATTGGCTTTACTTAACGAGCTCAGCGCAAACGTATCCATTTGCTCCCGACCAATCCCATATTCATCAGCGGTATCTTGTGCAAAACAGCCCATGGCTTTGTTATCGTACGCGTCCTCTAGGCCATCGCTCATCATGTGATCTTTTATTTCACCGTGCCCCATGCGCATGCCACCGCGTGCTTTTGGAATAAAATACGGCGAATTAGTCATGCTTTCCATGCCACCGGCAACCGCGCTATTAATTGAGCCCGCTTTAATTAAGTCGTGTGCAAGCATCGTCGCTTTCAAGCCTGAGCCACACACTTTATTAATTGTTGTTGCGCCGGTTGAACGAGCAAGTCCAGCTTTTAACATGGCTTGGCGCGCAGGTGCTTGACCTAAACCCGCTGGTAATACACAGCCCATTATCACTTCATCAATCGCAGTATCACTTAAACCAATATCGGCTATTGCACTGGCAATGGCGGTTGCACCCAACTCAGTAGCAGATGCATCGCTGAGAGATCCCATAAAACCGCCCATAGGGGTACGTTTTGCTGCTACAATAACAACGGCTTCACTAGTCATAAAAAGGCTCCATTTATTATCAGGTGTAATCACAACTATTCGGGCTACACCAAGTCATTTATAATTTGATTTGTCTATGAGCATACATAATATTTACGTTTACGCCAACGTAAATCTAAAATCAAGATTTTTGCGGTAAGTAAAATTGTAAACTTATCTTTATTTTAGCGTAGCCATTTGCAAACACTGGGCCTCTACACCTGTAAATACGGGTAAGCTTGTTGTTTTATACCACAAATGTATATGTCTAAAGTATAAGTTCTATTATCCACTTTACCTTTACGTAAACTTCACTTATATTGGAGTTATTCGAATGAGGTAACTAGACTATGAATCAAGATAATCAAACAAACTTTGCTAGCTCAGCCGCTGAGCCTGCCAGCCACGAGCAAACCTTTAGCATCAGCGAACTAGCTAAAGAATTTGACATTACTACCCGCTCAATTCGCTTTTATGAAGATCAGGGCTTAATTTCACCTGAGCGTAATGGCCAAACCCGTATTTATTCAAAACGTGACAAAGTACGTTTAAAGCTAATCTTACGTGGTAAACGCTTAGGGTTTACCTTAGCTGAAACCGGCCGTTTGTTTGAACTGTATGATGCTGATAAATCGAGCGCGAAGCAGTTAGTGACTATGCTGGACTTGATCTCAGAAAAAAAAGCCGACCTCAGCCAACAAATGGATGACATTAAAGTTGTCTTGATGGAGCTGGTAACCGCTGAGCGTCGTTGTCGCGATACCTTAAATCAATTAGATGAATAAACCCTAAACAATTTATAAAAGACTATTCATTAACAGTCTCTCACACAGGAATGAATCATGAGCACTATTTCACTATATAAAGAAATGAACTTTGGCCTTGGCGAAACTGCAGATATGATCCGCGATCATGTTAATAGCTTTGCCAGCCAGGAGATTGCCCCTTTAGCAGAGAAAACCGACCTTGATAATGCGTTTCCTAATCAACTATGGCCCCAGTTAGGCGAGATGGGTGTATTAGGGATGACCGTACCTGAAGAATTAGGGGGGGCGGGTTTAGGTTATTTAGAGCATGTTATCGCGATGGAAGAAATTAGCCGTGCGAGTGCCTCAATTGGTTTAAGTTATGGTGCTCATTCAAACCTCTGTGTGAATCAAATTAACCGCAATGGCACACAAGCACAAAAAGAAAAATACTTACCCAAGCTAATTACTGGTGAGCACATTGGTGCCCTTGCAATGAGTGAGCCAAACGCCGGCTCTGATGTTGTGTCAATGAAACTCAAAGCAGAGAAAAAAGGCGATAAGTACATTCTTAATGGTAATAAAATGTGGATCACCAATGGTCCTGACGCCCATACCTTTGTGATCTATGCAAAAACTGATTTAACGGCCGGTGCTAAAGGTATTACTGCGTTTATTGTTGAGAGCAGTTTCTCTGGTTTTTCAACCGCTCAAAAGCTCGATAAACTCGGGATGCGTGGCTCAAACACCTGTGAATTAGTGTTTGAGAACTGTGAAGTACCTGAAGAAAACATTCTTGGTAACTTAAACGAAGGCGTAAAAGTATTAATGAGTGGCCTTGATTACGAGCGTGTCGTACTTGCGGCGGGCCCACTGGGTATTATGCAAGCCTGTATGGACATTGTTGTGCCGTACATTCATGAACGTAAGCAGTTTGATACCCCGATTGGCCAGTTTCAGCTTATTCAAGGCAAAGTGGCCGATATGTACACACAAATGAATGCGGCGCGTTCATACGTGTATACCGTAGCCAAAGCCTGTGACCGTGGTGAAACCACCCGTAAAGATGCCGCTGGCGCGATTTTATATGCGGCGGAGCTGGCAACTAAAATGGCACTGGATGCGATTCAAATTCTCGGTGGTAATGGCTATATCAATGAATACGCAACAGGTCGCCTGCTACGTGATGCTAAGCTGTATGAGATTGGCGCCGGCACCTCTGAAATTCGCCGTATGCTCATTGGTCGTGAACTATTTACTGAAAGCCGTTAAGGATAAGCGCTATGACAATTTTAAAATCAAGCGTTAATCCAAACGATCCACAGTTTTTACAAAATCATGAAAACATGGCGAGTTTAGTTGATGATTTACGCAGCAAAGTAAATGAAATCAGCCAAGGTGGTGGTGCAGCGTTAATCGAGCGCCATCAAAGCCGTGGTAAAATGTTCGTTCGTGAGCGCATTAGTACTTTACTTGACGAAGGCTCACCATTTTTAGAGATTTCGCAATTTGCTGCCTTTGGCGTTTATGAGCAAGCGATTCCATGCGCCGGTGTTGTTGCTGGTATTGGTCGTGTTAAAGGCGTTGAGTGTATGATCATCGCCAATGACGCGACAGTTAAGGGCGGTACTTACTTCCCGCTAACCGTTAAAAAGCATTTACGCGCGCAAGATATCGCCGAACGTTGTCACCTGCCCTGTATTTATTTGGTTGATTCAGGTGGCGCAAACCTACCAGAACAAGACGATGTGTTTCCAGACAAATTGCATTTCGGTCGTATTTTTTATAACCAAGCGCGTATGTCAGGTAAAGGCATCCCACAAATTGCCGTGGTTATGGGGTTATGTACCGCAGGCGGTGCATACGTGCCTGCAATGGCCGATGAAAGCATTATCGTCAAAGAGCAAGGCACTATCTTTTTAGCGGGCCCACCGCTGGTAAAAGCGGCAACTGGCGAAGAAGTCACAGCTGAAGAGCTCGGTGGTGCCGACGTGCACTGTAAAACATCCGGTGTGGCTGATCACTATGCAGAGAACGACGCACACGCATTATCAATTGCCCGCCAATGTATTGAACGAATTAATTACCAACGCCCTACTTCACCAATACTTGATCAAGAACCTGTAAAAGCACCGCGTTACGACATAAACGAATTATACGGCATTGTCGGCACTGATCTTAAAAAGCCGTTTGATGTGCGTGAAGTTATTGCTCGCACTGTGGACGATTCATCGTTTGATGAGTTTAAGCGTTACTTTGGCGACACCTTAGTGACAGGTTTTGCTAAAATTTATGGTCACCCTGTGGGCATTGTAGCCAATAACGGGATTTTATTTAGTGAGTCTGCGCAAAAAGGCGCGCACTTTATTCAACTATGCGCGCAGCGTAAAATTCCACTGGTATTTTTACAAAACATCACCGGTTTTATGGTGGGTAAAAAGTATGAAGCCGAGGGAATTGCTAAACACGGTGCGAAAATGGTAATGGCAGTATCGTGTGCGGATGTGCCTAAGTTTACAGTACTGATCGGCGGCTCTTATGGCGCTGGCAACTACGGCATGTGTGGCCGTGCGTTTGAACCTACCATGATGTGGATGTGGCCTAACGCCCGTATTTCAGTGATGGGCGGCGAGCAAGCTGCAGGCGTAATGGCACAAGTAAAACAAGATGGTTTAGCCCGTAAAGGTCAAACCATGACTGATGAGCAAATCAGTGAGTTTAAACAGCCTATTATTGACCAGTATGAGCAACAAGGTCACCCTTATTACGCCAGCGCAAGGCTGTGGGATGATGGCATCATCGACCCTGCTGATACCCGCAACGTACTAGGCTTAGCACTAAGTGCTGCAGCTAACGCGCCACAACGTGATTCGCAATTCGGCGTCTTTAGAATGTAAGGAAGTGAGTATGTCAGTAACACTACAAATAACTAAATCAAATGTGGCTGTACTCGTGTTAAGTCGCCCTGAAAAACGCAATGCTTTTAACGAGCAAGTGATTCATGAACTTATTCAATGTATTGAACATGCCAACAGCTTAGATGTACGTGCTTTAGTTCTAAAAACTGAAGGTGAACACTTTTCTGCAGGGGCTGATCTGAACTGGATGAAATCCATGGCAGATAATGATTTTAGCGAAAACCTCGCCGATTCAAAGCAACTTGCCAAACTAATGCATGTGCTAGCGACGAGTCCATTACCAACCATTTGTGCTGTACAAGGTGCTGCATTTGGTGGCGCACTTGGCTTGATTGCTTGTTGCGATATTGCTATTTGCCAAGACAACGCGCAGTTTTGCTTAAGCGAAGTAAAACTTGGCTTAATACCCGCAGTAATTAGCCCTTATGTGATAAGCGCTATTGGCGAGCGTGCTGCGCGTCGCTATTTTTTAACCGCGGAAATTTTTGATGCTCATACGGCAAAACAGTTAGGTCTTATTCATCAAGTAACCGGCAAACTAGACTGCGCCCTTGATCAATTGCTAGAGAATTTACTTAATAATGGCCCATTAGCCGTGCGTGCTGCTAAGCAATTAATTAACGATGTAGCAGGTCATGAGATTAATGGTCAAATTATTAATTTAACCGCCGAACGAATTGCAGAAATTCGCGTATCAGAAGAAGGCCAAGAAGGCTTATCCGCTTTTTTTGAAAAACGCCCACCAAGTTGGCAGAAATAGGGATCACCATGAGCACACAATCATTACAAAAAATTCTTATTGCTAACCGTGGCGAAATTGCCTGTCGGGTAATGCGCACTGCCAAGCAAATGGGTTTAACCACAGTCGCGGTTTATTCTGACGCCGATAAACACGCTCAACATGTACAGTTAGCCGATGAAGCCTATCATATTGGCGCAGCACCAAGTAAAGACTCTTACTTAGTGGCTGATAAAATCCTCAAAGTGGCACTTGATGCTGGTGTTGATTGTATTCACCCAGGCTATGGTTTTTTATCTGAAAACAGTGAGTTTGCTAAAGCCTGTGAACAAAACAACATTGCATTTATTGGTCCACCAGCGGCAAGCATAGAAGCCATGGGCTCAAAAACACGGGCCAAAGAGATCATGGCAGCTGCCAATGTACCTTTAGTACCGGGTTATTATGGCGATAAACAAGATCCTGTGTTCTTACAGGCTGAAGCTGAAAAGATTGGCTATCCGGTGCTTATCAAAGCGGCCTTTGGTGGTGGCGGTAAAGGCATGCGTATTGTTGAGCAGGCAAAAGACTTTATAAGTGCTCTACAAGGCGCACAGCGTGAAGCTATTGCAGGTTTTGGCAATGACTTAGTGCTACTTGAGCGTTATGTAAACAAACCTCGTCACGTTGAAGTACAAGTGTTTGCTGATAATCACGGTAACTGTGTGTATTTAGGTGACCGAGATTGTTCGTTGCAACGTCGTCATCAAAAGGTCATTGAAGAAGCGCCTGCGCCTGGTTTATCTGATGAACTACGTAAAGAAATGGGAGAAGCGGCTGTACGTTGTGCCCTTGCAATTAACTATCGCGGTGCAGGTACTGTAGAGTTTCTACTATGCGGCGATGAATTCTTCTTTATGGAAATGAACACACGTTTACAAGTAGAGCATCCAGTAACCGAAATGGTTACTGGCGTTGATTTAGTCAATTGGCAAATCAATATTGCAGCGGGTAAGCCATTACCCCTTGTACAAAGCGATATTCAGTTACACGGTCATAGTTTTGAAGCGCGGATTTATGCCGAAGATCCAAGTAATGACTTTATCCCCTGCTCTGGCACTATTAACGGTTTATATACTCCCGTGCAATCTGAATATGTACGCATTGATACCGGTGTTATACAAGGCGATGAAATTAGCCCATTCTACGACCCAATGATTGCAAAACTCATTGTTCACGATGATAACCGTGAACAGGCCTTAGCACGTTTAAGCACGGCACTTGAACAGTTTCATTTGGCAGGGTTTAGCTGTAACGTCAGCTTTTTACATACCCTTGCTAATCACCCCGCATTTAAATTAGGCGCACCAGACACTCACTTTATAGAAGAGCAAGGCGCTGCCTTGATCAAAGTGGATCAAAAGCACCGTGATATTAGCAACGTTATTGCCGCATTTAGCTATTTAACATCGCTTAAGCAACACAATAAATACTCAGCCTGGGATAATTTACCCGGTTTTAAACTAAATAGTGCAACCACCATCACAGTCCCTTTTGCAGAGCAGCATCTACTTGCTACAGCAACGGCCGATGGGTTTATTATTCACCTTGATGAAGTTGACTATACAACCTCTGGCGACATTGAAAATAACCTTTGTAGTGTATTTATAAATGGTGAGAAACACACATCCCACGTAGATACGTGTGATAACACCGTTACAGTGATGTATAAAGCGCTACAAAGCCGCTATGACATTGTTGATAAGCACTATGTCAGCGAACACGAAAGTGATGCACTGCCACTTGCAGCTCCACTCAATGGCACGGTTGTTAAGCATTTAGTGGCTGTAGGTAGTCAAATTACTAAAGGTGATGCCGTGGTGATCATCGAAGCGATGAAAATGGAATACACTCTCACCGCCCCCCATGATGGGGTACTGCAAAGCTACTGTTTTGCAGAAGGCGAACTGGTGAGTCATGGTGCGCTGTTAGCAATCGTCAATGAAGAGAGCACCACTGATGAGTAATGCTTCAGCAAATCAATTGCCTAGTCACGTTCGCATTGTTGAAGTGGGTGCCCGTGATGGCTTACAAAACGAAAGCGCAGTGAGCACTCAAAGCAAGATTGCGCTTATTAATGCACTTGCCGCTGCCGGTATCAAAGATATTGAAGCTGGTGCCTTTGTCTCGCCCAAATGGGTGCCACAAATGGCCGATTCAAATGAGGTAATTAGCGCACTTGAGTTGCCTGATTGCAATCTAACCGCCCTCACCCCCAATTTAAAAGGGGCAGAAGCAGCACATGCGGTGGGGATTAAAGAATTTGCTATATTCACCGCAGCCAGTGAATCGTTTTGCCAAAAAAACATCAACTGCTCAATTGACGAAAGTATTGCCCGATTTAAAGATGTAATGGCGTTTGCCAAAGCGCATAACATTCGCGTGCGAGGTTATGTAAGCTGCGTGCTAGGTTGCCCGTACGAAGGAGATATTGACCCTCAGGCTGTGCTCACTGTTACAGAAAAGTTATTAGCACTGGGCTGTTATGAAATTAGCCTTGGTGACACGATTGGGGTAGGCACTGCCAAAAAGGTCGATCAGCTACTAGACTTACTCCTGAGCAAAATTGATAAATCGGTGTTAGCTGTTCATTTTCACGACACCTATGGCCAAGCGCTCACAAATATTTACACTGCGCTAAAGCGTGGTATAGCAACGGTTGACAGTGCAGTTGCAGGCCTTGGTGGTTGCCCTTACGCTAAAGGAGCGTCAGGAAATGTTGCCACCGAAGATGTCGTTTACTTACTGCAAGGACTTGGCATTGAGCATGGAATTGATTTAGAAAGACTGGCTGAGGCTGGTTGGGCTATTTGTAGTGCATTAAACAAACAACCTGTAAGCAAGGTATCCCTTGCCCTTAAAAATCAAGCTGCTGAACAATAACAGCAGTTATACACATAATTATAAGGAGTGGGCCCATGGCCGGTTTCGATAAAGTGGTTTCAAGTTATGAAGCTGCAATGGAAGGTTTAAAAGATGGCGATACTATTATCGCTGGTGGCTTTGGTTTATGCGGTATCCCAGAGGGGTTAATTAGCGAGATCAAGCGTAAACAAACAAAAGATCTTACTGTGGTATCAAATAACTGCGGTGTTGATGATTTTGGCTTAGGGATTTTATTACACGACAAACAAATTAAAAAAATCATCGCCTCATATGTGGGCGAAAATGCCCTTTTTGAACAGCAGTTATTAAATGGTGAAATTGACGTTGTGCTAACCCCACAAGGTACATTAGCTGAAAAAATGCGTGCTGGTGGTGCGGGTATTCCTGCGTTTTATACAGCCACAGGTTACGGTACACCCGTTGCTGAAGGTAAAGAAGTTAAAGAGTTTAACGGCCGACCGTATATTTTAGAAGAGTCAATCACCGGTGAGTTTGCAATTGTAAAAGCATGGAAAGCAGACCGCTATGGTAATTTAGTGTTTCGCCACACGGCGATGAACTTCAATCCAATGGCAGCCACAGCAGGTAAAATTACTGTAGCCGAAGTTGAAGAAATAGTAGAGCCGGGTGAACTTGAACCAAGCCAAATTCATACCCCTGGTATTTTTGTAAATCGCGTGATCAAAGGAAGCTTTGAAAAACGCATTGAACGCATCACCACAAGCGATTAGGAGCAACATCATGGCATTATCACGTGAACAAGTCGCAATGCGTGTTGCGCAAGAGCTACAAGACGGTTACTACGTAAACCTCGGTATTGGCATTCCTACCCTAGTTGCTAACTATGTACCTGATGGCATTGAAGTTATGTTACAGTCTGAAAATGGCTTATTAGGCATGGGGCCATACCCTACAAAAGCTGAGCTTGACGCTGATATGATCAATGCGGGTAAAGAAACCGTGACAGCAGCCACAGGTGCAGCCATATTTAATAGTGCAGATAGTTTTGCAATGATCCGTGGAGGTCATGTAGACTTAACAGTCTTAGGTGCATTTGAAGTTGACCAGAACGGAAACATCGCATCGTGGATGATCCCAAAAAAGCTGATCAAAGGCATGGGTGGCGCGATGGACCTTGTTGCTGGTGCTAAGAATATTATTGTTACAATGACCCATGCCAGTAAGCATGGCGACTCTAAATTACTTGAAAGTTGCTCTTTACCCTTAACTGGTGTTAACTGTGTAAAGAAAATAGTAACGGATTTAGCCGTTTTAGAAGTAAAAGACGGCGCATTTCATCTGCTAGAACGCGCACCTGGCGTATCAGTGGACGAAATAATAAGTAAAACGGCAGGAAAATTGCTTGTTGATGGTGAAATACCTGAGATGGTTTTTTAAATTATCTCTTAGTTTCATCTTGTACCAACCTCATTCCCAGTGCCAATGGCGCTGAGTTACCCAAAATCCCTCGCAAGAGGGATTTTTTTTGTCTGTAACTTACTGCACCAAATTATAGCAAAGCATTTTTTTGTGCCCCATATCTGTGATTTGTACTACAATTGGAGAACTCAACGAATTGTTGTTATCTAAAAGAGAAAACAACGATTAACCTGAGAACTACTATCACACAAATTAAATAGCCTTAAATTGGTTGTTTTTTAATTGTAGACGCAGAAAATAGCTATAATGCAAACTAATTTTGCTAACACTTTGCAAGTTGGGATAGTTATTGCTTTACTAACGTTATTGAGAATTACTAACATCGATTATGCAAACACCTATTAGAGGATTACGTTCATTTTGTTTTGCGGCAAGAACGTTAAGCTTTAAAGAAGCCGCAAACTTACTTTATCTTACGCCGTCTGCTGTCAGTCACCAAATCAAACAGCTAGAAGAGCAGTTAGGTATTGAATTGTTTGAACGTCAAACACGCTCTATCAATTTAACCGCTGCGGGTAAAAACTTTTATGACTCAGTGTCACCGCTTATTAAAGCACTTGAAAAAACCATCACTGAATTTAGTCAGTTGCAAGAAAATGTCACCATCAGCATTACCTTACCTGAGTTCTTTGCTAGTGAATTATTGATGCCCAAACTCAGCGAGTGGACCACTGAGCACCCTAAGACTAATTTACAACTTAACACAATGAAAACCCGTAAAGAGTTGGCTATCCATAGTGATTTATCAATCGTGTTGTCTTCTTCAAAACCCATTGAAGGTGTTGTGCACGAATTATTTTCACTGCAATATTCACCTGCGTGTAACAAAGAAAACTGGCAACAATGGCATGAGAATCCACTTGAAGCATTACAACAAGTGCCGCTTATTTTGCATAAAGCTCGCCCTTGGGCATGGCATCAATGGGCTGAACATGCTGGTTTAGATGACTTTTCACCAAAACAAATTATCCAGGTTGATAGTATGTTTGGTGTTGCTCGCGCAGCGCAACAAGGGATGGGAATTGCACTGATCCCCTTGCCTATCAGTCAAACATGGTTTGATGAAGGCTGGTTGTTTAATTTCACCGAAGAACCATTAGTCACTAAGGATAAATATTACTTAGTGCAGCATGAGCCAAGTGAAACGAATGCCTCACTTGAACTGTTTATTAAGTGGTTACTTGATACCTTTAAGCACCTTAAGTAATACTCATAAATTAAACCCAGCATTAAGCTGGGTTTTCTGTTCAAATGTTTTTATTAGCTTTGATTGCGTGCAACAAACTCAAGTACCGTTGCATTAATGCAATAGCGATCTTGTCCTTTTGGGCCTTCACCCGGAAATAAATGCCCTAAATGAATACCAGAAGATTTTGATTTAATTTCAATACGCTGCATACCATAGCTATTATCTTCATGCAGTGTCACAGTGTCTTTAACTGGATGAGTGAATGACAACCAACCAGTCCCAGATTTAAAGCGATCGCGAGTGTCAAATAACGGCACACCACTGAGTTTATCGATAAAAATACCATCAGGGGTATTTTTGAAAATATCATACTGCTTACAGAATGGGCTATCTGTGCTGGCATTAAATGCAACTGAATAAGCCTCGCTGTTCCCTAACTTGAACGCCCCCAGAGCTTTATAAAATTCGCCCGCAGGCACATACCCCTGACGACCATAAACTTCTTTGCCATCTTCCAAAAATAAAATGGTTGGTGTGGCCCATGTCGGTGTTTTAATTGTTAAGCCATCAAGTTGGTCGGCTTTACGATAAGTTAAATTAATACTGCCTTTGTAATCGTTACTAACCTCTTTTTTAAATTTCTCGCAGTATGGACAATACGCACGAGAATCAATCACCACAATCTGTTTTCCAGTAAGCAATGCCGTGTTATCAATTGCTTCTTCTGTTGGTTTTTCAAACACCACGCCAGTTGAGTGATCGGGGCAATAGCCATTTGGGTTTTTCACCAAATAGTCTTGATGGTATTCCTCAGCCGGAAAAAATTCAGTAAGCGGTTTAATGATTGTTTTAATATCCCCATACCCTGCCGCAGTTAGTTTAGTTTGATACTGCGCTTTTAATTGTGTGGCTAGATTAGCTTGCTCTGCTGTTGTTGTTAAAATAATTGAACGATACTGTGTACCGATATCATTTCCTTGGCGATTTTTCTGTGTTGGATCATGACTTTCAAAATAATTTTTTAACAATGCTTCAGCACTGATAATAGTGCTGTTGAAGGTTACTTGAACAACTTCAGCGTAGTTATTCTCATCAAAACGACGAGATTGTTGTGTAATATTGCGGTAGCTTGCTTTGAACCCTTTACCATCAGCGTAACCTGATTCTGCATCGATCACACCATCTAATGCTTCATAGCGTTTTTCAGCTCCCCAAAAGCAACCAGAGCCTAATACAATCGTTTCTAAATGCATGGTTGCTTGAACATCGCCCGCTTGTTCAGTTTCAAGCGAAAACGCATAATTTGCCACGCTAAACAAAACGCTACAAGTAGCTAATTTAAGCCAATTCTTTGCTGTCATCATTACCCTGCCTCACTCTATAAATAGCTTCAATCTAATAGACCTTAGAGCTGCAATGATTATTTCATTAATTTGCATTATTTTATCGCTCAATATCGCAGCTTTACCGAATTCAACTTAACCTACGAACCTAAATAAGGTAAAAAGGCTTTTATTTAATATAGGTTTGACAATGAAAACGCTTTTCAATTTATCAGCGCTAACACTTGCTGTTACTGTTAGTACGCACACTCTAGCTGCAGAGTTTAATTTTACTAATAAAATAGATAACAATGCCCATGCATTAGTGTTGCTTTATAGCCAAGACGGCAGCAATAAGCAGTTTAAATCGCTTAATAAAACACTAAACAACCAATTACAACGTGCTATTGATAGTAATGACTTTAATGGTAAATACGCCAGTGTCGTTGAAGTATTAGCACCCCATAACAGTGATTTTAACCGTGTACTGATTGTTGGTGCAGGTGAGCAAGATAAACTTGATAAAGCATTAATGGCTAAACTAGGTGGCAATATTCACGCCCAGTTACTTGCTAATAAAACAGTATCTGCCGCAGTCGCCATGGATGAATTAAATGGGGTAAATACTAATAGCGAATTAGCAGCTAACTTTGCCCATGGGGCGAACTTGCGTGATCACCGTTTTGAAAAATACAAACAAAAACCGAATACTCAGACAGTTAATTATAGTTTTGATGTTGATAACGCAAAACAAACAAAGCGTGAATACACACAACTTGAAAGCATCCAGGCAGGCGTATTTTTAGCACGCGACCTTACATCAGAAGTGGCTACAGAAATGACTCCTGAAGATTTTGCTAATGCAGCCAAAGAACTAGAGTCGCTCGGTGTTGAAATCACCATTTTAGAGCCAAAACAATTAAAAGAGCTTGGTATGGGGGCGCTTGAAGCCGTTGGCCGTGGTAGCCAACAAGGAGCTCGTTTAGTGGTCGCTCACTATAAAGGCTCAAACGACACACCTATTGCACTAGTAGGTAAAGGGATCACTTTTGATTCAGGCGGCTATAGTTTAAAAACAGGTGCATCAATTGCACGTATGAAGTCAGATATGGCAGGTGCTGCAGCGGTGCTTGGTACAGTCAAAGCAATGGCATTAGCAAAAGCAGATAAAAATGTCGTGGCTGTAATGGGGATGGCTGCCAACATGGTATCGCAGTTCGCGGTAGCTCCAGGGGATGTAGTACGTACAGCGGAAGGTTTAAGCGTTGAGATTGTTAACACCGATGCAGAGGGCCGTTTGGTGTTAAGTGATGCGATGTGGTACGCCAGAGAGTATTTCAAGCCACAAGTCATGATAGATGTTGCAACACTTACAGGCTCTAAAATTCAAGCTGTAGGTAATGATTATGCTGCGGTTTTTTCTGATGACGATGAACTTGTTGAACAATTAACCTTTGCTGGTAAGCAAGTCAATGAGCTTTTATGGCGCCTACCTTTAGGTTATAAAGAGACCTTATCATCTGAAATAGCTGATCTGAAGAACTTAGGTTCAAGTGGCCCAGGTGCAACCACTGCAGCAAGCTTTTTACAACATTTTGCTGGGGATACGCGATGGGTACATATCGATATCGCTGGTAATGCGTTAGCAAGCAAAGGTAAAGATGAAATCTCTGCCGGTGGCACTGGCTACGGTGTTCGTTTACTAAGCGAATGGCTATTAAGTAATGAAGTTAAGTAACTAAGCTACCTTATACGCATAAGCACATGTTTTGCTTATGCGTTCCCCGCTTAGAGTCAACAGTCATGGCTTGAGTCTTAAAATCCATAAATCTAATCGCATTGCTGTAAACATTTAATACTGAGTGTGCTAGTTTGGAATGATTAAGAATTAATAAAAATAGTCACCCATGAATTCAAACGCCACCGTGTCTGTTGTTATACTCAGTAGCAATAGTGTGCATTTAGATGCAACACACTTAAATGACGACAGTTTAATAATCCAAAAAAGAATTTGGGCATTGGTGAGTCGCTGTAACGACACCAATGCCTTTATTGATGTTGTACCAGCCATGAACTCGCTCACTGTTTATTTGAGCAACCCCGCTGAACTTGAAAAGTGGCAAACCACCTTAGCACAGTGGTGGGATGAGATTGATCCGCAACAACATCAAGGTACACATCATAAAATAATCACCCACTATGGTGGTGACTTTGGCCCCGATCTGAATTTTGTTGCTGATGCACACGGCCTATCACCAAAACAAGTGATTGAATTACATAGCAGTGCTCACTATCAAGTATTGTTCTTAGGCTTTCAACCTGGTTTTGTCTACTTACATGGGTTAAATGAGCAATTACATACACCTCGAAGAGCAACCCCACGTACACATGTAACCAAAGGCTCTGTTGCAATCGGGGCTAGTCAAACGGGTATCTATCCGGCTGACTCTCCCGGCGGTTGGCATATTATTGGCCACACTGATTTTACTTTATTTAACTGCCACGCTAATCCTCCCAGTGTTATTCAACCTGGCGATACACTGCAATTTGTTTGTTTGGAGTCTGCCTTATGATCACGGTATTAAAACCCGGTTTATTAATGACGATTCAAGATAAAGGCCGTGCTGGCTTTCGCCATTTGGGTGTTGCTCAATCAGGAGCCGTGGATCGTTACGCTATGACCATAGCAAACCGTTTACTCGGTAACAATGATAATGATGCCGTTATTGAAATAACGTTAGGGTTGGCACAGTTACAATTTAATTGCGACACCGTTATTGCCTTAATTGGCACTGATATGAAAGCAAAACTTGACGATACGCCTGTTTACCCTGGTTGGACATATACAGTCAAACAAGGTCAAATATTGACGTTTTCTGCAGCTAGAAATGGCTTTAGAGCTTACCTAGCGGTTAAAGGTGGCATAATCTGTGAGCAGGTAATGAATTCACGTGCGACCGATTTAGCTGCAGGCTTTGGAGGAGCCACCGCAGCCGCGCTCAAAGACAACGATACGCTCAGTATTACGCCCTACTCCCAAAGTTGGCCAAAACTGGGGGCACTCTCTCCACCGAAACGTAATGTCATTCGTATTCACCCAAGCATACACGCAAACTTACTTAAGCAATCAGTACTTGACGATTTTTGCGTAAAGACATGGCAAGTAACCCCGCAATCTAATCGAATGGGCGTAAGGCTCCAAACGCAAAGTAATCAATTAACACACTCGCATTCATTACCGTCTTTGCCTGTCAGCCCAGGCTCAATCCAGTTACCCCCCAATGGGGAACCAATTGTATTGCTTAATGATGGTCAAACGACCGGTGGCTACCCATTACTTGGCACCGTAATTAGTGCCGATCTTTATCATTTTGCCCAACTTAAACCGGGTGACAGTATTAACTTTAGCTATGTCGATTTAGCAACGGCAAATGCAGCACAAGCTAAACTTGATGCCCACATGCAGCAACTGTCTATCGCACTTAAAAACAAGTATTAACGACCGTGTTTTGTTTAAAGGTAAAAAATACGCTGTAAAGTACGTTTACCATGCTATAAAGAACAACTACTTCCGCCTTCATCTTGTTGGCGGTTAAATCTATAGGTGGTTTTTAATGACGAAACTGACATCCAGTATGCCCTGTGTATTGCTCACCGGCTTTGCGCCATTTGCTGGGGAGTCAATTAACCCTTCTTGGCAAACTGTCAGTAAGCTAGATGACAGTTTGATAGCAAAACACCGCGTTATCACTTTAGAATTACCCTGTGAATTTCATCGTTCATTGGCAATCCTATATCAAGCGATTGAGCAACATCATCCTGTGTTGGTGCTTTGTGTTGGCCAAGCTGGTGGACGCTGCGAAATTAGTATTGAGCGTATTGCAATTAATATTGATGATGCACGCATTAATGACAATGCAGGCAACCAACCGATTGATACACCTGTGATAGCAAATGCACCTGCTGCATATTTTACAAATCTTCCTATTAAACGTATGTTGCTTGCATTACATCAGGCTGAGATCCCTGCTGCCATCTCAAATACGGCTGGCACCTATGTGTGTAATCACGTGATGTATGGTCTGTTGCACCATATCAATCAACACGAACCTCAAATTAATGGTGGCTTTGTTCATGTACCCTATTTACCTAGTCAAGCGGTGCACCACAATGGCGCACCCAGCATGAGCGAAGACACGTTACTCAGTGCATTAAAAGTCATGATCAACGAAGCGATCAGTGCAAAACAGGATATAAAAGTAGCAGCAGGCACCACTCACTGATCATTTTGGTGCACCACCATTCATTATGGTGCATAAATTATTCTAAAAATATTGTAAAAGCTATGTGACTTAGTTAATTATTTCTGTTAAAACAAGGGTTCGCGTTTAGGAAAAATCTGCCTATGGCGCACACATGATAGGAATGAGGAGTTACTATGTGTTCAATTTTTGGTGTATTAGATATTAAATCTGATCCCGCCCAATTGCGTACCCAAGCAATTGAAATGTCAAAATTATTACGTCACCGTGGTCCCGATTGGTCTGGTGTCTATTCATCTGAAAAAGCGATTTTAGTGCATGAGCGTTTAGCCATTGTTGGTGTTTCAAGCGGTGCACAACCATTATACAACCCTGAAAAAACTAATATTCTAGCTGTTAATGGTGAGATATATAATCATAAAGAATTAGCTGCAAATCTTGAAACCGAGTTTACTTTTCAAACTCAATCAGACTGTGAAGTGATATTAGCGCTATACAAGCAAAAAGGCCCTGAATTTTTAGATGACCTTAATGGCATTTTTGCCTTTTGTTTATACGATGAAGAACACGATGCCTACCTAATTGGCCGTGATCATATTGGTATAATTCCACTTTATACCGGCCATGACGAACATGGTAATTTTTATGTTGCCTCAGAGCTCAAAGCGTTATCACCTATTTGTAAACACATAGAAGAGTTCCCACCAGGGCATTACCTGTGGAGCAAAGACGGTCAGTTACGCTCTTATTACCAACGTGATTGGCAATCTTTCGATGCCGTTAAAGATAATGATGCAAAAGCCGAAGACGTAAAAGATGCCTTAGAAGCTGCCGTTAAACGCCAACTTATGTGTGACGTACCGTATGGTGTATTACTTTCTGGTGGCTTAGATTCTTCTGTTATCTCAGCAATCACCCAGCGTTTTGCCGCTAAGCGTATTGAAGATAATGACGAAAGTGATGCGTGGTGGCCAAAACTGCATTCTTTCTCTGTTGGTCTTGAAGGGTCACCTGATCTAGCAGCAGCTCAAAAAGTAGCTGATATGATTGGTACTGTGCACCACCCTATTCACTTTACTATTCAAGAAGGTATAGATGCATTACGGGAAGTGATCTATCACATTGAAACTTACGATGTAACGACCATTCGAGCTTCAACACCTATGTATCTAATGGCACGTCAAATTAAAGCTATGGGGATTAAAATGGTGCTCTCTGGTGAAGGTGCCGATGAGTTATTTGGTGGTTACTTGTACTTCCATAAAGCACCTAACGCACAAGAGTTCCATGAAGAGCTCAATCGTAAAGTGTCTAAACTACACATGTTTGATTGCCTACGCGCAAATAAATCAATGGCTGCATGGGGGGTTGAAGCCCGCGTACCTTTCCTAGATAAAGAGTTTGTTGATGTGGCAATGCGCATTAACCCTGAGGCAAAAATGTGCGGCAATGGTAAAATTGAAAAGCATATTTTACGTGAAGGCTTTGAAGGCTACCTACCAGATGACGTTCTTTGGCGACAAAAAGAACAATTTTCTGATGGCGTTGGCTACAGTTGGATTGATACATTAAAAGAATACGTGGCTGAACAAGTGAGCGACCAAGATTTAGCCAATGCTAAATTTAAGTATCCAATCAATACACCGGATTCTAAAGAAGCTTATTTCTATCGCAGTATTTTTGAATCTCACTTCCCTGGAGACGCAGCTGCTAAGTGTGTTCCGCACGGTAAGTCTGTGGCGTGCTCTACACCTGAAGCACTTGCATGGGATGCATCATTTCAAAATAATGCCGATCCTTCTGGTCGTGCCGCTGGTATCCATAACGACGCCTATGCGCAAAAGTAACAAACGACTTTGCTTATATAACACTCACTTAAAAGCTAATAAGTACACAGCCTTGCGCTGTGTACTTATTGCTTCAGAGCAAACAGTTTTTAGTGATCCTCATTCCCAATGCTATGGCTCATCTGCATTAATTATCATCCACAGAAATGGCTTGACCTCTGCCATGATGCAAAAAATAGCCAGTAGCAGCACGCATCCCGCCACCGTATTTCTAAAACAACAGGATATTAAAAAACGTCACTGCGCTATTCGTTGGTTTAATCACAGCCATGAGATCAGCCGCTGTGGTCACGGCACGTTGGCAGCAGCACTCTTTTTAAAAAAATTTCAAGGTATAAGCCCACAAGGTTTTTATTCTAACAACAAAGAGTTATTTACGATTAAAAGCCAACGTAAGCAAACGCAGTTGCAAATGACAACAATAAAAAGCACACAAGTTGCCCCTCTTCCACTACTTAGCAATGCAATAAAAGGCAAAATAATAAAAACATACCAAACTGCAGAGCAACATGGCTACATCACAGTGTTGGTTGATAATCGACAACCTTTAACGTCATATATTGTCGATATCGACGAACTGACTCATGTTGCCAATGCGGTGATCTTATTACAACAAGCGAATATAACAGAGCAACAAGGTGTTTGGTATTTTCGTTATTTTGCTCCTTATTACGGTGTTAATGAAGACCGTGCTACAGGCTCAGCTTTGAGCGTTATAGCACCAATCACAGAACAACTAACACATAAAAAACAATCTTTGCTGATACAACAGTCAAGTACTAAAGCGGTGATCCACTCCTGCTTATCGGGAAAAAGTGTGATCATTCATTAAAATGCTATAGTGGCCTTAATAAACACAATGCAAAGTAGCCTCGCTGATCTTGCCAAGTATGCTCTAAACGCAAATTAGCTTGAGCACTCAACTGACTAAATGCCGCTAGTGTGTATTTATGAGAATTTTCAGTATGGATGCTTTCACCTTCCGCAAAGTGAAATAATTGACCATTTAGCCTAACTGTCTGCTCGCAGTCACTGGAAAGGTGCATTTCAATGCGGCTTAGCTTTTCGTTAAATCGTGACTGATGCGTAAATTGCTCTGGATTGAAGTCTGCACCGAGCTCATTATTGATCCGTAATAGCAGATTTTTATTAAATGCAGCTGTGACCTTTTTTTTATCATCATAGGCATCAAGTAGCACTTGCCGATCTTTGACAAGATCAATACCAATGAGGACATAGCCGTTAATACCGCACAAGCGATGGAAATTTTTCATGATTTCAATCGCTTTAACCGGTGAAAAATTACCGAGTGTTGAACCTGGAAAATATACCAAGTTAGTTTGTGTCTCCAGCTGCGCTTCGCGACTGAGCTGCTTGACCATTTGGCTATGTGTAAAATCACCGAGCAAAGGCGCAATCGCAAGCTCTGGGAATAACGGCGATAAATGGGCCAGTGAATAGTTAAGCATTTCACTTGAAATCTCAAATGGTACAAAACTCTTAACATTCACTAAATGCGCCAGCAAATAAGCAATTTTTTTACCTGAGCCACAACCGGGCTCTATTATTGATAAGTTATCAGGTAGCAACTGTGCAATGGCTTGGCTATATTGACTTAAAATACTTAGCTCCGTGCGGGTCACATAGTATTCATCAAGTTCAGTGATCTGTTCAAATAAAGCAGCCCCTACATCATCATAAAAGTATTTACAGGGTAGGTTTTTTTGTCGTTGCGATAACCCGGCTATAACATCGTTTAAAAACTGAGTATCTACTTTGTTTGTCATTAATTGTGTTATTTGGCTCATAATCAATCCTTAGCGAGTCTAATGCCACTGCGCATCCACGCTTGATATGGGTAATAAAAATTGCGATAAGTGAGTCTTAAGTGATTTTTCGGGGTAAATTTACAGCCACCGCGTAATACCATCTGATTAGCCATAAATTTACCGTTGTACTCCCCCGCGACACCTGCAACTGGCTTAAAGCCCGGATACGGCAAATAAGCACTGTTTGTCCACTGCCAACAATGTTCAGTAAGTTGCTCTATAACAGGTGCTGTTGAGTTTGCACTGTTGCTTTGTTTAAACTGATCTTCTAATGTATGCGCCGCTGCATATTCCCATTCAAACTCTGTTGGCAAACGTGCATTACAATAATGGGCATAGGCACTGGCTTCATAAAAGGTAATATGAGTTACTGGCTCTGCAAGTGCTAGCGGTTGCAATCCATGCAAGGTAAATTCAAACCACTCATTATTTATCTTGTGCCAATAAAGCGGCGCAGTTTGATGCGTTTTATTTATCTGCGCCCAGCCATCACTTAGCCAGTGTTCTGGGTTTTGGTAACCACCACTTTGCATAAATGCAAGATACTCGCCATTGGTTATTAAGCGATTAGCGAACCTGAAAGGCTGAATAAACACTTGATGTTTTGGTCGTTCATTGTCGTAACTAAAGTCGCTATCAGCTGCGCCAATGTCGATTATTTGCTGCGAAAATGGCACAAAATTGAGTTCGCTCACTTGGCTTTGGCTAACTGCTACAGGGTTGTTATTTTTATCGTAGTAATGAGGAAATAGTGGGTTAATCGAAAAGTTGTATTTAATATCCATTAACATCAGTTCTTGATGCTGTTGTTCATGATTAAGACCAAGCTCAATAATATCGGCAATCTCTTTACTAACATGAATTGTTTGGTTAAGAAATTCTAATACAGCATTATCTACATAACGTCGGTAACCAAGTACACTCTCTAGACTAGGTCGCGACAATGCTCCTCGACTGGCACGGCTGTACTGATCGCCTATCCCATTGTAATACGAGTTAAAAAGCACTTTAAACGCGCTATCAAATACTTGGTATTGCGCTTGTTGTTGAGTAAGTAAAAATGTCTCAAAAAACCATGTCGTATGAGCCAAATGCCACTTGCTAGGGCTTACATCAGCCATCGCTTGTAATTGACAATCTTCGGCTGACAGTTCAGCTATCAAGTTAACGCTATGCTGTCGAATTGCATGGTAACGGTTTATTAAACTTGCGATCTCCTCGTACTTTGCATTTGATGTAAAATTCATATGTTATAAGTATCCTTCTGTTTGCCTTATACTAAAGATAGACCACAGATACGTTAAAACACATTCAGATGACAGCTAGATTAAAGTCAAATTAAAATTACAATGTCATTAATTCTTGATTGTCTACTGCCAATTAAAGATTAGACCGATAGGTTTAATACTAATTTTTCTTTATTTTAAACACAAAAAATCGGCTAGGTATAAGCTAGCCGATTGATAAAATTGGTTATTCTACTTACCCAATAAATTACTTAAACATTCGCTAACTCTTGTTCAAGCTGCTTACTTTCATCGCCTCTTGGTGAAGTAAAACGTGCAAGCCCTAAATATATCACCGGTGTTAAATACAAGGTAAACAATACCGCAAGTGATAGCCCACCAAATACTACCCAACCAATTGCATTGCGTGCTTCGGCCCCTGCACCGGTTGATAATATTAACGGCAATGCACCGAGCAAGGTTGATACTAAAGTCATCGTGATCGGTCTTAAGCGCACTAATGCCGCTTGCTCAACGGCTTTGCGAACTGATAAACCTTGATCTCGTAGTTGATCGGCAAACTCAACTAGTAGAATCGCATTTTTAGCAATTAAACCTATTAACATCACTAAGCCTATTTGTGAGTAAATATTCAATGAAGTCCCCGTCAGGTAAAGCGCTAAGATTGCAGAGGTGATGCCAAATGGTACTGTGACCATTACTACAACCGCACTATTTACGTTTTCAAATTGTGCGGCCAAGACTAAGAAGACAATTAAAAATGCCAATATATACGTAATAAACACTTCATTAGAGGTTTCTTCAAACGTTAACGCTTCGCCTTTGAATGCTAAGCTAATGCCACTTGGTAATGTTTGCTCAGCAATTTCACGTAACTGCGAGACAAGCTCGGCAATACTCATGTCTTCTGGTAATTCCATATCTAATTCAATGGCGCGGCGCTGTGCATGACGTTCAAGTTCTGCTGCAACCCCTTCTTCACTAATTGTGGCCACACTACTCAATGGTACGAGTCTCCCATTTGCAGCACTGACATAAAGATTAGCTAAATCACTCGGATCGTTAATGGTTTGATTTTGTGATTGCAGCATTATCGGCACTGATTGGTCACCAATATTTAGATCGGCTATGTCATCACCATTGATAGCAGCACGCAAAGTGACTGATATATCACTCAACAAAACACCTAACTCATCAGCGCGGCGTCTATCTATATTAACCCGTAACTGTGGTTGTGAAGGTTGATATGAAATCCTAACATTATCAATTGCAGGAATTTGTTGCTCAACTTGGGCAGCAAGTTGCTGCGCCGCTTTATAAATTTGTAAGTAATCTTGCCCTAATAACGCCAGCTCAATTCCGCCTCCTTGGCCACGTAAATTTAAACTATTAGAACCGTTAGGATAGCCAGCAGCACCAGGGACATTACCCAGTGGTGCACGAATTTTATTAATGATCTCTTGCTGAGTAAAATGACGCTCGTCCCAATGCTTTAATGGCACTGTAATGAAAACGATATTTGGATCCCATTGCCCTACGACCGTATAAATAGATTCTATTTCACCACTTTCTACGTACGGTAATAAAATGTCTTCCATTTGCATTGCTTGGCGATCCATAAAATTTAAACCAACGCCATCGGGACCACGGGCAAAGATACGAATTTTACCACGGTCTTCTGATGGTAATAACTCATTATCTAAATTGACATACAATGCGCCAGAACCGGCTGCAATCAATACGCACGCAGCAAAAGTGAGCCATGCATGATCAAGTACCCAATGAATGGTTTTAGTGTAAATATTAGCAAGCCAGTGACCTATTTTTGCAAATGGATGTTTACCTCCTTGCTTTAATTTTAACTTTGAGGTTAATGCAGGAACCAAAGATAACGCGACAAAACTTGAGATGATCACAGCACCTGCAAGTACCCCACCAAACTCCCTAAATAGTCGCCCAGCGGTTGAGGGTAAAAATGCGATAGGGACAAATACTGCTGCCAAAACAGCCGTTGTGGCCACAACGGCAAAAAAGACTTCCCGTGTGCCGATAACTGCAGCTGCACGTCGACCAAGCCCTAAACCACGTTGCCGTTGAATGTTTTCGCTGACCACAATCGCATCATCAACAATCAAGCCCGTTGCAAGTACTAATGCTAAAAGCGTAAGTATATTAATTGAAAAGCCCAGTGCCCAAATCAAGGCTAGTGAACCAACCAAAGCAACCGGAATTGCAAATGCTGGAACTAAAGTCGCGCGCCATGACCCAATAAATACCCACAACGTAATTATCACAAGTAACACGGTTAATACTAACGACGAGATCACTTCATCAACTGAGCTTCTAATAAATTGCGCATCATCTGATGTCAGAGTAAATTCTAGTTCAGGAAAACGCGTTTGCATTTTCGCTAATAAACTTAACACTTCATCTGATATCTCAATGGTGTTTGACTGTGCTTGGCGGATCACTTCCATACCAATCACAGGCTGGCCATTTAAACGTACCATAGAGCGTGGATCCGCAGGGCCAAAATACACAGCTGCAATATCGCCAATACGCGTACCATCACGAATAATAATATCTGCTACCTGCTCTGCTGTAACCGATGTAGCATCTGCACGGACAATAATCTGTTGATCGGCTGACTTTAAACTACCTGCTGGTACGTCAAATGGAGCTTGGCGCAGCACTTGGGCAACATCAGGTACTGTTAAATTAAAACTGGTTAATTTAAGTGGGTCTAATCGTACTCTTAACACTCGTTTGCGGTCACCATTTAGGCGTACATCAGCAACACCTGGAATGGTTAAAAACTGTGGGGCCAAATCCACTTCAACTAATTCAGTCAAAGCCTCAAGCGCTAAAGACTCACTTGAAACGGTTAACGATACTACAGCTTCGGCATCGTTATCCGCTTTAATAATCGAGACTCGTTCAACCTCTTCTGGTAACTCACGTTGCACTCGCGCTACGGATTCACGCGTTTCATTTGCAGCATCATCAAGATCAACACCAGCACGAAACTCAACCACAATACGTGCGCTGCCTTCTTCACTCTGCGCACGAATAGTTTTAACACCACTGACTCGTGCAACCGCACCTTCAAGTTTACTGGTTACCTCGGTATCAACCGTCTCAGGTGAACCACCTGGAAAAGAAGCCGATACAGTGATCCTTGGCGTATCAACATCGGGCAGTTCACGTACCTCAACACCCGCGATTGCAGCTATCCCTGCAATTATAATTAATAAATTGAGTACGACTATTAATACTGGACGACGAATTGCCATTGAAGGCAAGTCTTGCATCATAGGTGATTGCATTTGCTACTCCTGCACAGTTGCAAGTGGTTGCACAAATTCAAGAGCTTGTGCGGGACGAAGCCGTTGCACCCCTTCAACCACCAAAATGTCGTCTTTATATAACGGGCCTGAGACTAATAAACGTCCTGCTAAACGTTGCTGAATTTTAACATCCACACGCGTGGCTTTTTGCTCAACACTTTTCCATACATATGGACCTGTTGCGCCCCAAAGCAAAGCAGCTTCAGGCACTGCCGCAAAGCGCTCACCTTGTATTTCTATATGAACTCTAAAACTCATACCTGGTAAAAATTGTGCGTTTTTATTGTCTAATTTTGCTTTTACCCGCAGCGTTCTGGTTTGAGGATCAATACGTGAATCAAGATAAGCAACCTTAGCATTGACTGCCTTGTTACCCTGCCATGGAATAACGCGCACTTGTCCGCTACTTCTGAGCATACTAATTGCGGATTCTGGTGCATTAAAATTAATGTAGAGTTGTTGGGTATCATCAATACTTGCTATGGCTGTCTGTGTTGTAATGCGGTCGCCGACTTCAACATCAGTCAACCCCATTGTGCCACTAAAAGGGGCACGGACTTGACGGTCTTGTAACTCAGTCTCAGCTTTAGTGACGGCTACTTTTGCTAACTCGTACACGGTTTTAGCATCGTCTAAATCACTTTGCGGTACCGCTCCTTTAGCATGACTTTGTTGCAAACGGGTTTGAATACGCTCGCTATCGGCAAGCTTTATTTTTGCTTCATTCAAGGCAGCAATTTGTCTGCGCGAATCCAGTTCTAAAAGCACCGAACCCGCAGTTACTTTATCACCTGGTTTAAAATGTACCGCCGTCACTTTATCACCCACAGCCGGATAGAGAATAACTGAGCGGATAGCTTCTGCATTGCCAACTGCTTGCACTTGCTCATTGGCATGTTCCATCGCAACACGTTCTACAAGTACATTAGCAGCCAGTGCCGAAGGTACAACCGCAGCACAACTAAAATAAACACAAGTTATAAGCACGCGAAATTTCAAAAGTTCACCTAATTAATTATTATTTCTATTATTATACCCAGTGTATCAGCCTTTTGATCAATAAAAAGTCTAGTTCGATTAACTGGCAAAACAATACGTTGAAATACCTTGGAAGTGGCAAGAATAAAAGATAATTGAAAGCGTTGTATTGAACGCAGCGATTTACACTTGTTATTAGGTGAACATTGTTTGGTGAATAATTATTAGCTGAATAAGCCTTAACTTAAACCGTCAGATTCGATTAACAGGACGTAAACAAGCCTGACCGTTACTAATGTGCTGTGAGCAGACGGTGATAACGCTTAACATATGGGGATTTTAGGAGCATTTTTTCAGCGAATAAAATTCTGACCATGATGTTTTTTGTGAGGCCTAAACTAGATCCCTTTTAAAATCGTCATACAGCTTTTGAACTATAGGTTCTGAGGCTGCATTTAAAAATTTAACCATTGATTCTTTTGATAAAAACAAGTCCTTTAGCTTTATTGAGTATCCAGGGGCGACAGGAGAAATTGGTATCGCATTATAAGACCACATGATTTTACCCGAGCTATCGAATAACTGTGCAGCGATATTAAAGCGAGAATTGAACTCGTCAGAAAAACCATGAACCATACCTAAAACTACAACATTAAGTGTAATCACTAACTTATTTTGAGAATTGCTATCAAAGTTAATATTAAGGTTATCAGCTTTTACTTTTTCAATGAATTGATTCTGCACGATCTCATTTAAGCTTATATGATTTTCTTTCATAAATTTTAACGCAAGCTCTCTAACTCCTAAGCCGTCACTAGCAGTTCCAGAATAATAATAACTGACACCTGTCCATTGAACTTCAACCGTACTTATAGCTGTTAGCATTGAATTATCGTTTGGGCTGGCTTCAAGCTTTATAGTTTGTAACTGATCGAAATTTTCTTTTTTCAGTTTTACACTCGGGACTGATGAACATCCACTAACAAAGATTATAAAAAGAAGTACCAAATAATGAAGTTTCAACGAAACTCTCCTATAGACCTAACGAGCCTGTAGAATAACTCGTTTAAAATTTATTTTTATTTATGCATTAACCATAGCCGAGTTCCTATTTTGATTCAATTAGTTACTTTGATTTTACGTAAAATATAAAAAGCGGATTTGCTGTTGCTCTAATGGGGGTTTTGGAAAGTATGACAGGTGTTTGAGTGGCATATTTGAAGTAATAAGGGCTTACTCTAATTAATGCATCATGTTTTACGCATGCTCATATTAGCCTTTAAGTTAATCCTCATTTACTTCTCATTCCCTTCTCTTTGTGCAAAAAAATTTAGTGAATTATTCACAAAGAGGTTAAGAGACGCTGCGCTTTAGAGGAATATCACAAATACTTCGCTAATAACATAAAGGTTATCGCGTAGCATCCCAATATGTGTTTGCCGTAAGCTACTTGCTTAACAGCCGCATCGACAGACGAAATAAACGAATTTGTTTATTGATTTAGAATTGACCGTCCATTTATAAAAACGGTCAAAAAGAATTTTCAATAAATTTCTGTTTAGAAACCCAAAAGTAAGAGTGTTAAATCACTTACTTTGCTTAACTAATGCACTATATAAGTGCCACTCAATTAACGGTTTAACCACATAATTAATTTACTTTTTAATGTGTCGGGTTTTATCGGTTTGGTTATATAGTCGTTCATTCCGGCTGAAATACAGCGCTCTCTATCGCCAGCCATAGCACTGGCTGTCATGGCAATGATGGGAACCTGCTTGTAAGCAGTACCAGCGTGCCCCTTACGAATAGCGGCAGTGGTATCGTAGCCATTTAAGTTTGGCATTTGGCAGTCCATTAAAATCAAATCAAAAGATGTAGTTTGCTGTGATTTTAATGTTTCAATGGCTTCACAACCATCACTTGCACAAGTGATAGCAACTCCTGTCCTTTTTAATATTGCTTTGGCCACTTCAAGGTTGATCATATTATCATCAACAAGAAGTACATTAAATTGTGAGAGGTTTATCTCTACTTCGTCTGTTTTTAATGGCTTTTGCGCGGGCAGTAAAAAACGCTTACTAGTACCAAAAAGACTGGCTAATTTAAAACTCAGCTGATCTTGCGTTAAGGGCTTATTAAGTACATGACAGTTTTCCGGGTAACTTGTTTTAACTTCCTTATTTAATAATAAGTCTCTTAAAATAAGCATGTATTTCTTGTTTAGCTGCTCACACAAGGCGATCAACTTATCAAGTTCAGGGTGTTCATTGTCAATAACGAGAAGGTCCACGTTCAGCTCATGATGCTGTAAAAGGTAATCAAAGCGCTGAATATTATTGGCTTTAACGTTACAGTTTTTCACTAGTAGATTACTCAGGTTATTAAACACACTGTCTTTATCAATCAGTACACCAACTTGTATATCATTGATTAACTCTATCGGTGTGTTAAGTTTTTTTTCTGCTGCGACATGCAACTCAACGAACGCGGTAAAACAACTGCCTTTCCCTTTCTCACTTGTTACCGTTATGTCCCCTCCCATTAACTGAGCTAGTTTCTTACAAATAGATAATCCTAAGCCAGTTCCCCCAAAATGGCGTGTCGTGCTGGTATCTTCTTGGGTAAACAGATCAAATAACTTGTCTTGGTTCGCAGCTTCAATACCAATTCCTGTATCAGTGACTGCAAAGCTCATAATTAATTTATCATCCGTTAGATAATTAACATCTAAACTTAAACTTACCTCGCCTTTATGAGTGAACTTAAACGCATTGTTTAACAGATTTATCAGGATCTGTTTCAGCCTATGGCTATCACCAACCACTAAACGATCAATCACTTTATTGGTATTAAGAATGACTTCTAAGCCTTTACGTTGTCCCTGTAATGCCATCGATGTGATCATGTCACTGCACACGGTGATAATGTCAAAACTATGGTTATCAATATCCAGTTTACCCGCTTCAATTTTAGAAAAGTCCAAAATATCATTAATTAATGTCATCAAAGAATGAGCACTGTTGTTAGCTAACTTTAGATAATGTTGCTGTTCTTCATTAAGAGAATCATCTTTTAGCATGTCTAACATGCCTAACACACCATTCATTGGTGTACGTATTTCATGAGAAATGTTTGCTACAAAGTCACTTTTAGCTTGGCTTGCTGCGAGTGCATCTTCAATTGCAGTTTCTAATTCAACTGTGCGCTGGGCTACCTTTTGTTCCAACGACTCGTTAAGTTTCTTAAGCTCAACCTGTGTTTTTTTAAGTGAATCAATATTCCTCAATATAGCAGCTACTTGTGTTTGCTGGCTAAACACATCAAAAACAGCTGTTAAAGTGATTGAATAGTAATGTTTTTGGTTATCGGCTGCTATATATATGCCTTCAAAAGAAGATTTGTTCCCTTCAATAATCGTGTTTGCAATACACGATGTATCTTTATCTTTTAATTGAAACAACTCGTTAAAAACTACTCTTCCTTCCACTAAGTTAAAATCCGTTTTTGCAGTTTGGTTTGCATGGCAGATCACGCCATTAGCTTTTACAGTAACAATTGCATCAAGTGAATTTTCAATGATTTTATTATTTTGCTCTTTTAGTGAATGTAACTCTAATTTACGATTTATATAACGCTGGTATAACCACACCAAAAATAACAGCGTTGAAAATAGTCCGATAACTATCAGTATAAAGTTATCTCTGCGCTGTGTTACTTCATTAAGTAAATAGTCTGTGTCTATTGAAACCGCTAATGTAAGTGGCAACATTTCAACTTTCCCCTCAAATGAAATCTCTCTTTTGAGGTAATACTGCGATGGCAGTTCAGTCAGTGGTAATGCTGTATATTGACTCATGAGTTGAGTGGTTGAGAATTCATCAAACCAATTTGTAGTCTGGTCAAATTCAAACGCAAATCGTAAGTTTGGCTCTGGGTGATATAAAAATTGATTATTATTATTCAGTAAATACAGGTTGATCCCATTAGGCGTATTAAACGTTAAGCTGTTAATGAGTGATTCAGCGAAGTAATTAGCAACAAGAATACCAAAGACTTGCCCATTACTATCAAAAACAGGTTTTGCAACACGGTAGGTACTGACATATGGAACCTGTATTTTGCCGTTTTCGCGATTATAGTTAATCGGAGAAATATACACCGAATTCTCATCAAGCTTACTTGCTTCTATTACATAATCACGTTGCCCCTTTTTTTGCAATTGAGAGTCTGTAAGTCGGATTAGCCCCTCCTCGGTTCTGTCAATGCGGACAATCTCTTGCCCATGCTCAGCCAGCATAATATAGCGTGATTGGGCTAAGTAACCGTCAGTTTGCATAAATCCGGTAAATATTTCAGCTAAGCGTGTTTGCCACACCTCCATCGGTGTTTTTAACTCAGGATCAACCGAATTATTAGCGGCGGCACGCATAATGCCAGAAACGGGTGGCGTCACATTAAAAAATTTAATTGTCGCTATACTGTTTTGCAGCTGTTCACGTAATGCGTGGCTTTTCGTATCTAATTCTTCTTGCAGATTAGCATGCGCTAACTGGTAGACATCTTTTCGCGTTTTTAACTCAAAAATATAAAGAGTGGGGACCAACAAGATACAAAAAGCTAATAGTGCAATCAGAAAGACTTTATTACCACTTACTAAACGGTTAAAGGAGGTATTATTTGGCATCGAACACGTTCTACTGTCTATAAACTAATACATAGTATAGGTAAATTAGAAAAATATTTCTCATACTTATTAGGACGCGTTGAGCTTTTAGGAATAAAGATCCCCCCTTGTCGTAGTATTTTTGGAAGGATTTAAAGGTGGGGTAAAACTGGCTAGCTTTTGTGCTCAATAAGTAAGCCTGTTTATAAAAGAAATGGCGGTAATACCGCCATTTTTAAGCCTCATACTATCTAAACAATACGGCTTCTTTGTTAAACCATTTAACACAAAATGCCAATAGTGCACCAGCGACAACGACTGTAGCTAAGAAAATTAAGCCTAACAAAGTGTAATCAATAGTACCTTTGATGATTTCTTTGATTGCTAATGCCACATTCGTAACAGGAATAAAAGCTGTTTTAGCATTGAGCTCAATATTAGGTAATAGTGCCACTATGATAGGAAAGATCACCCCCATGCTGAGCGGAGTCATGTAATTTTGTGCCTCTTTAAATGTACGTGCATAAATTGAAATTGCTAATGCAAGGGACGAAAATATAGCGGCAACGGGGAGTAATATTATAAATATTAAAGCAAGATCTAACACCCGCAACGAGCTAAATGCCGTTTTAACAACAGCTAAATCAACAAAAGTGATCGCTATACTGATCCAAATCCCCATACTCAACACGGTGATTGTGGTGGTTGCGATTGACGCTGCCAGCAAAGTTATAAACTTTCCTAAAACTAGTTGCGTACGCGTTATTGGTGTCAGTAGTAACGTTTCTAACGTACCGCGTTCTTTTTCACCCGCGCCTAAGTCTATTGCAGGGTAAGTTGCCCCCATTAACACTAATGGAATAAGTAAATATGGAATAAAGCCACCTATTTTCTCACCTAAATTCTCGCGTTTATCTGCGGTATCAACTTTAACTACCTTAATTGGTGCAATGATGGCTTGTTGCTGCTGCTCATCGATACCATAGCTAAGTAATTTCTGTGCGCGTAAGTTATTACCAAACTCTTCGGCCAACTCTTTTACTCGGTCGAATAAAAAATTGATTGTTTTGGCATCGTTATAAACCACTTGCCACTGGCTTTGCTTCGCATCATCTAGCGTTTGTTTGGCATCCGAAGGTAAATAAATCCCCATATCTATAATGCCTGCTTTTACTGCTTCGCTAAGCTCTTCAACGCTTGTAAAGGTCTGTTCACCTTTATAGAGCTCAAAACTTTTATGATAAAACACTTTATCAGTAAATGACTGCGCATATTGACCATTAATGATGGCGTAGGTATGTACTTTTTGCTCTGCCTCAAGGGCTGCTTGTGAGCTAATAAATGCCATAACAGCAAATAGCAGCGGAAAAATTGCAACGGGTAATGCAACGATAAAAATTAAGGTTTTTTTATCTCGCAGTAGTTCTGTTATTTCCTTTTTAAATACTTCAAACATCACTTTTCTCCGTTAGAATGTTCATAAATGCTTGATTCAATTCGTCACTCTTGCCTACTTTTTTAAATTCCTCAAGGCTGCCATCAAAGCAACTTTTTCCTTCGTTGATCACTGCGACACGGTCACACAATAATGCAACTTCGTCTAAGTGATGTGTTGAGAAAATAACGGGGGTGCCCTGCGCTTTTAATCCTTTGATAAAGTTAATCACGGTTTGTGTCGTCATAATGTCTAAACCAGTGGTTGGTTCATCCAGTACCACCACTGCCGGATGATGGACAACAGCACGCGCGATATTCGCTTTTTGCTTCATTCCGGTAGATAAGTTCTCTGCACGTTTATCAATAAAGCTATGCATATCGAGTAAATCAAATAACTCGTCACAGCGAGAGCTAATAGCGGCTTTGCTCATACCATGCAATTTCGCAAAGTATTCAATGTTCTCTTTAACGGTCAAACGGCCATATAAACCGGTACTGCCCGATAAAAAACCGATAGATTTACGGCCAAACAGTGGATTTTTAATGATATTTTCACCACCGATGTGAATGCTTCCAGCATCAGGCTTTAACGCCGTTGAGATCATTCTTAACGTAGTGGTTTTACCAGCCCCATTAGGCCCGAGTAAGCCCAGCACTTCGCCTTGGGCACAGTAGAAGCTAACATCAGTAACTGAATGAAAATAGTCTTTGTCTTCGCGTGGATCAATTTTATCAAGCTTATTTTTTTTATGATCTTTAGTCAGCTTAAATTTCTTTTTAAGCCCTGATACTTCTATCATGTTCGTATCCTTCGTTTCGGTCTAAAGTAATCCGTATTACTATAAAATTCGGGGTTATTGTTGTCATACCAACCAGGCACCCCCAGTAAAGGTAACGGTGAAAGCTGGCTGTTGTCCCTTAAACAGTTATCATGCTTAATCATCTCATAAAGCGTTTGATCAATATACTGATACTGCTGGGTTAAATCTTTACAAAATATGTCATTTGGCACTTTTACAAATAATGCTTTTCCCGTTAAACCAATATACGGTTTAGTTAGCATTTCGTAATTTGCATGACCAAACATAAAGGGCGTAATAGTTTTACCCCATAATGCTCTGTGTTTAACGAATGCGTCTTGCCACTGGTGATTTTTAAGTAACTGCGGCCAAACATCATCACACACCGCAAGTACCACACCACATTCATCAAACAAGGTCAGCGCATTACGGTGCTTTGAGCGCTGCTTTGTACCATGAATAGCAATTTCTTCCACATGGCGTTGATTAATTAACGCTTTAGTTTTCGGAAACAAACACCAAATCAAGCCACCAAATAGATCATGCCAATTTTGCTGGCGCGTAGGCACTTTACCCGTATCAAAAATGATTTGCTCATAGTAGCGCTCTTCCTCACTAAAACAGGCATCGTCCACAAAGCGAATAACTTGCTGGTTCGCATTTTTAGCATCTAAAAAGGATGAAAACCACGCACACGCAGGCCAATCAGGTAAACATTGCAAAGCAAACAATGTATTTAAGTGGTTAAATGCGCCACTTTCTAAGCTGGCGCTATGCCATTGTTCGTGGGGAGTAAAACGCTTCATGAGTATCTTTAGCTTTACAGAAATTTTAGGGGGAGTTTACCGCAAAAACTGGTTCTATTTAATAGAAGTTCTTATACTCAGCACACTTAAAACAAAAAAAGAGCGACTATGAAACGTTATTTTTCTCTTACACTCCTTGCAACATCAGTACTTGCAGGATGTGCAACAACAAGTCTTACCTCTGATGATGTTAGCAAAGGTTATGATTCGATAAATGCTCAACAATTAGCTGAGCATATAAAAGTACTCGCCTCAGATGAATTTGGTGGCCGTGCGCCTTCTTCTAAAGGTGAAGAACTGACACTCGCGTATCTAACAACAGAATTTAAAAAACTTGGTTTTCAACCTGGTAACGGTGATAGCTTTTTACAAGAAGTGCCGTTAGTTTCTCTAGAAGCTGATTCAGATATGGTACTTAATATTGGCGGAAAAGATTACCAATATAAGAAAGATATGGTAATGGGCAGCAGCCGCATTAGTGAACAACAAAGTATTAAAGACTCTGAGCTTGTTTTTGTCGGTTATGGTGTAAATGCACCAGAATATAACTGGAACGATTATGAAGGCTTAGATGTGAAAGGCAAAACGGTTGTTATGCTGGTTAACGATCCAGGTTTTGCGACAAAAGATCCTGCGCTTTTTACTGGTGACGCCATGACTTACTACGGCCGCTGGACGTACAAATACGAAGAAGCGAGTCGTCAAGGCGCTGCAGGTGCGATTATTATCCATGAAACTGCGCCAGCATCATACCCTTGGTCTGTAGTAGAAAATTCATGGAGTGGTGAGCAGTTTGGTTTTCAAAAAGAAAATAACAACATGGACAGAGTTGCTGTTGAAGGCTGGGTAACTACAGACGTTGCAAAAGAGTTATTCACTAAGGCGGGGTTAGATTTTGATACAGCTAAAGCCAATGCCGCTAAAGGTGCTTATCATGTTGATATGGGTGATCTAACTGCGTCTGTGGCTGTTAAAAACACCATTAAGAAATCTATTTCGTATAACTTTATTGCCACTTTACCAGGTAGCGAAAAAGCCGATGAGCACATTGTTTATTCAGCTCACTGGGATCACTTAGGCACAGATAAAACCCGCAAAGGTGACCAAATATATAATGGCGCACATGATAACGCCACCGGTACTGCAGGCTTAATTGAAGTTGCAGAAGCGTTTGCAAGTCTACCTAAGCATCCTAGCCGCTCAATGACGTTTTTAGCTGTTACAGCTGAAGAGCAAGGCTTATTAGGCTCGAAGTATTATGCTGCAAACCCTGTAATACCAGCAAATAAAACTGTTGCGAATATCAATATGGACAGCCTAAATTTATTGGGCAAAGTAAAAGATATCAGTGTTGTCGGCCTTGGTAAATCTGAAATGGACACTCTCTTAGAAGTCGCGGCTAAAGCACAAGGTCGTACAGTGTCAGGTGATCCTAAGCCGTCATCAGGGGGTTACTACCGCTCAGATCACTTTGCATTTGCAAATATGGGTATTCCAGCCATGTATGCGGGCGGCGGCAGTGAAGCACTTGATGAAGAAACGGCGAATTACCGCAAACGTATGAGCTTAGTACTTCGTGGTTGCTATCATCAACCATGTGACAGATACCGTGATGAATGGGATTTATCTGGTGCTGTGCAAGACTTACAATTATTTTATCAAGTTGGTTTTGATATTTCAGAGCAAGCAACTTGGCCTACTTGGAATAAAAATTCTGAATTCCAAAGAAAATAATGTAAATGATATTGATTTTCATTTGATTTAAATCTAAAGTGCAACTTAGATAATTTTTAGGTTGCACTTATGTTTTCACTCTCACTTCCCAAAATAAGTTTACCCACTTCCACACAATTTATTATGAGTAATAAACGGCTTTTATTGCCTCTATTTCTGCTAGTCTGTTTAGCGTACTCCCCTATGAGAACACTCACACTCGCAGCAATGAGTGATGCTTTTTTTCAAGTGAGTGTATTTGTTGCAGCCACCTTGTTTATTTATTACTACGTTATCGATCGGCTTCCCCAACTGGAATTGGGTTACTTAAGTCAAAAATCACCGCTATTAGAGGTCAGCTTTGCGTCATTACTCGGTGCATTACCAGGCTGTGGTGGTGCAATAATAGTCGTCACACAATTTACCAAAGGACAAGCTAGCTTTGGCTCTGTCGTAGCAGTGTTAACTGCAACTATGGGAGATGCCGCATTTTTATTATTAGCAACTAAACCTGTTGAAGGGTTGCTTATCATGTTTATTGGCCTAAGCGTGGGTATCGTTAGTGGCAGCTTAGTTAATGCACTACATAAGCCTGATCACCTACGACCTGCACCAAATGACTATACGGATGACTGCCTTAGCCAGCCAAGTAAAGCGTTAATAATGAGTAAGTCTATCTGGCAAGTTGTGTTGATCCCGAGTGTAATAATTGCAATTATGATCGCTATTAATACTGACTTTAATAGCTTAAATACCCTGTTGGCAGATTCAATTACGCTGTTTGGTGCGGCTATGGCGCTAGTTGCTGTAGCAACGTGGGCATTCTCTTCTAAAGGGCAAAGCTACCAAGAAGTTACATCTGAAGAAGAGACTATCTCCCCCCCATCAAAGCTGTATAAAGTGCTGCAGGATACTCATTTTGTAACAGCTTGGGTGGTCGCATCATTTATGTTATTTGAAATATTAATTACTTTTGCCGGAGTAGATCTAAAAGCCTGGTTTGCCCATTATGCGTATTTAGCCCCTTTAATTGCCGTAGTGATTGGTTTTTTACCTGGTTGTGGCCCGCAAATAGTTGTTACTACTCTTTATATTCAAGGGATCATTCCATTTAGCGCCCTCGCAGCGAATGCCATATCAAATGATGGCGATGCGCTTTTCCCTGCAATAGCCATGGCACCGCGCGCAGCCTTCGTCGCGACGATATATTCTGCAGTGCCAGCAATACTTGTGGGCTATGGTTTATATTTTTATGGCCTTTAAATTTTGGCTATAAAAAAGCTCAGCAATTGCTGAGCTTAAACATTAAATATGGTGCTAAATACTTTTATGAACTTTGCAAATCAAGCTCTTTTGGATTAGCACCGTGATCGTTTTCACCCTCTTGCGAGTCCTGCGCAAGAAAAATAATCAATACAATCCAACCTACTATTGGCACAAGCCAAAGTAACTGCCACCAGCCAGAACGGTTCGTATCATGAAGACGACGAGCACCTGCACTTAGTTGAGGGATCAATAAAGCCAAGCTATAAATTGTTCCAACAATGGCTGTTCCTGTAAAATAATCGACTGCACCTGTTACAATCGAAAAAATAACATTGAATAAAATAAACATCCAATAAGCTTTACGACGAATACGGCCATTAAAATCGGCGTAACGACGCATTGCTTCCATAAAGTATTCCATATTAACTCCTTAATTTTTTTAATTCCCTGACGGGTGTCGCTTTTTAGAGACAACAACATGATAAAGAAAAAGCAACAATATGAAAACAAAAAACCAGCATTAAGCTGGTTTTAAAATAAGTCTATTTAAAGTTAACTCATTGCCATCATCATTTTGGCTGGGTTCTCTAAATACGACTTCCAGAGGTTATTAAAACGTGCAATTGTGCCACCATCAATCACTCGATGATCGCCAGACCAACTGACTTGCATAATAGCCTTACTTACAACCTGACCTTGCTCATCAAAGCGTGGTAAATGCTGTAACTTACCTAATGCTACAATCGCTACTTCTGGCTTGTTGATAATTGGCGTTGCTATCGTGCCACCAATTGCACCAATATTAGAAATGCTAATAGTACCAGCTTTTAAATCATCCGGAGCAACACGCCCTTCTCTTGCTGCATCCGTTAATCGCGTAACTTCATTCGCCACGTCAACAATACTTTTTGTTTGGCATTGCTTTATATTAGGCACCAGCAAACCGATTTTTGAATCAACCGCCATACCAATATTGTGATCAGCAAAATAAGTAAGCTCTGTACACTCGTCATTTACTTTTGAGTTTAAGACTGGAAACTCTTTCATTGCAAGAGATAACGCCTTGATAAAAAACGGCATCATAGTCAATTTAATACCTTGTTGCTGATACTGCTCTTTAAGCTCAGAGCGCAATCTAATCAACGCCGTTAAATCAATTTCGTCACAAAACGTAAAATGAGGAATAGTACTCACAGACGCCACCATCTGCTTAGCCATCGCAGCCTTGATACCTTTGATTGGCTCAACGCGTGTATCACTTTCGATAGAATTGCTTGTATTTACAGCAGCTGTTTCAACTTGCAATGGCGAAGTATCAATACTGTTTGGTACTTCACCTTTAACAAAGCGTTCTATGTCTTCTTTGTAAATACGCCCATTTTTTCCACTGCCAGGAACTGTGGTTAAATCAACATCAAGTTCCCGTGCTTTACGTCGGACTGCAGGTGAAGCAACTGCTTTTTGATTAACTTGTTGCGCGGCTGCTTCTCGCACTGTCGCTTTAGGTTCAACGGCTTTTGTTTGTGCTTTAACGAGTGCGTCACTAACATCAACTTTAGCTGAGTGAGTACCCGCGATCGACATTTGAAAAAGTGGTTTATGTACTTGCGCAACATCCCCTTTAGCATAATAAAGTTTTACAACAGTCCCTGTATATTTTGCAGGGATCTGCACCAATGCTTTATCTGTCATTACATCACAAACGGCTTGATCTTCTTCTATAACATCGCCTTCATTGACTAACCACTCAACAATTTCGCACTCAACAATCCCTTCACCGATATCAGGTAAAATAAAATCTTCGAGTTGCTCAGTTCTGTTGCTGCTAGCTGCTGTTTCACTAGGAGCTACTTGTTGTTCTGGCTCAGCGCTAGTCTCACCCGCCACATCCATTGCAAAAAGCGGCGCATGTACTAAAGCAATATCACCTTTTGCATAATATAGTTTAGTGATAACACCATCATGTACTGCAGGAATTTGCACCAGCGCTTTATCTGTCATTACATCGCAAATAGGTTGATCTTCAGTTACTGTGTCACCTTCGGCGACCAGCCACTCAACCACTTCGCATTCAACGATGCCTTCACCGATATCCGGTAAAATAAAATCTTTTGCCATGATAACTCCTAAAATTCGACCGATTGCTTAATTGCAGCGAGTACTTTTAATGCATCCGGTACATATTCTTTTTCAAGCGCTAAAGGATACGGGGTATCTAAGCCACAGACACGTAAAATAGGTGACTCTAAATGTAAGAAGCATTCTTGCTGAATCGTCGCCACGATTTCAGCACCAAACCCATTGGTAATTGGCGCTTCATGGCTAACAATTAAACGCCCTGTTTTGGTTACAGACTTTGCAATAGTTTCCATATCCCACGGTAAAATGCTGCGTAAATCAATTACTTCACAACTGATACCTTGCTCGCTAGCACGTTTTGCAGCATCTTCGATGATCTCCATCTGTGCGCCCCACGCCAGCAGTGTTACATCTGTCCCCTCAGTCACAACTTCAGCTTTACCAAGTTCAATGCTGTAATCTTCTTCTGGTACTTCACCAGTCGATGCACGGTATAATCGTTTCGGCTCAAAGAAAATAACTGGATTATCATCTTTAATCGCAGCACGTAACAAACCTTTTGCTTGGTATGGGTTACGCGGGACCACAATTTTAAGCCCAGGTGTATGCGCAAAATACGCTTCAGGTGATTGTGAGTGATATAATCCCCCCGCTATACCGCCACCGTAAGGAGTACGAATAGTAAGGTTGCCCACATTAAATTCATTACCACTGCGATAACGGAATTTAGCTGATTCATTCACTATTTGGTCAAATGCTGGAAAGATGTAGTCAGCAAACTGAATTTCAGCAAGTGCCGGTGCACCAAATGCAGCTAAGCCATTGGCAAACCCCATAATACCTTGTTCAGTAAGTGGCGTGTTAAATACGCGGTGCTGGCCATATTTTTCTTGTAAGCCTGAGGTTGCACGAAACACACCACCAAAATAGCCAACATCTTCACCAAAAATACATGCTTGCGGGTGTTCAGCCATGGTGATATCAAGGGCTGAATTAATTGCATGTAACATATTCATTTTAGCCATTACTTAATTCTCCCTGCTGTCACTGGGTAGGCATCTGGGTGTTGCTTAATGTGATTTTTTAATTGCTCATATTGGCGTTGTAATGAAGGAATTGGTGTATCATAAACATCTGATACCAACTCTTCTAAAGGCGGCTTTGCTATTACTTCTGCGCGCTTTAATGCCGCAAGAATATCTTCACGAATTGTTTCTTTCGCTTTAACGTCTTCTTCTTCATTAAGCCAGTTTTGTTTCACTAACCATTTACGAAAGCGCTCAATTGGACATGCCTGGTAATTCGCTTCTTCATCTTTTGAGCGATAGCCGCTTGGATCATCTGATGTTGAATGCGCACCTAAACGATATGCAATAGATTCAATGAGTACTGGCTCGCCAGTCGTGGTGGCAATATCTCGTGCTTTTTTTGTGGCTGCATAAACTGCAAGAGCGTCGGCTCCATCAACACGGATCGTTTTAATACCATACCCCACACCGCGAGATGCAATCCCATCGCCTTTAAACTGCTCATCTGCCGGAGTAGAAATTGCATAGCCGTTGTTGCGGGCAAAAAATATAACAGGAGATTTGTGTACCGCAGCCATATTTAAGCCTGCATGGAAGTCACCTTCCGATGCGGCACCTTCACCAAAATAACAAATAGTGATGTTATCAATTGCTGAATTTAACTCACCAGTTTGGGGGTCAATATGCTTAATTTTTTGGCCATAAGCATAACCGGTCGCTTGTGGGATTTGCGTACCAAGTGGAGACGAAATGGTCATATAATTAAGCGCAGCACTACCATAATGAATTGGCATTTGGCGGCCTTTACCGAGATCACGCTCATTTGAAAACATTTGATTCATAAACTGATCTAGGGTAAATCCACGATAATGTAACGCAGCTTGCTCACGGTATTGCGCCATGATCATATCATCTTGATCAAGTGCAGCAGCGGATGCAGTAACCGCAGCCTCTTCACCCAAACATTGCATATAAAAGCTTACACGGCCTTGACGTTGAGCTGCCTGCATACGCTCATCAAGCGCACGAATAAATCGCATGGTTTCGTATAATCGCAGCGCAGTGCTTTCATCTATATCAGGGGCTGTTGCACCGTGGTGGATATCGCCATCCTCGTTTAAAATACTCAAGGTCGGAATATTCAGCGCATGACCGTCAATAAATTCAAGATCGTGACTGATATTCAGCGATACGTTATTTGGATTACTCATAACCTACCTTCTTTCGTTGTCAAAACAGTGCAAATCGCTTGTTATTATTGATGAATTCTGCTGGTTAAAGTTTGCAGAAATTACACTGTATTTAAATTAAATCTATCGACACTTTACGTTAACGTAAGATGTTATTCAACTAATCATAGACGAAACAAACTGAATTGGCGAGACAGGGACTGGAAAGTTAACTATACAATAAAATAAATCCATTACAATCATATAGTTAACTAATTTTATGGCGCTATTTAAATAATATTGTCTGTTAAGTGTAATGGGATTACTGTCAATAAGGCACGTTGTCCTAAAGCAACATCTGCGTTAGGAAATATAATTGCTTCCCCCTCAACATCAGCGTAGTAACATAGGTCGCCATCGGTTGCTAACAACTCGCCCTTACTAAAGCCAGTAAAGTTTTCTGCATCATCAGAGAAAGGAAAGGAAAAGTTATGTGCCGTACGATTAATTGACCTGTGGACCTCGAACAGCTCAAAATCATTTGCATTAAAATCTTTATATGAAACTTCATTTTGACTAATTAATGCAGATAACGTGTCGCGAGTTTTAGCAAAGCGGCTCATGTCATTTTCACCAAATGGTTTAACTTGCCCTAACTCTACCGTAAATGAATCAGCATTATGCACGAACGATGAATAATAACTAAATGTTGTTGCTGCGGATTTCATCATCAGCACGGTATTGACACCACAACTTAATAAAAATTGTAGCTGTGATTTTTTCCATGGCTTCCCATGTAAAAATGGATAAACTGCAAATTTGTCATTTTTTGAGCCACGAATGGCAGTGTGTAGATCATAATGACAGCGAATACGATCTTCCCCACCCCGGTTAAAAAAGTCACTTACATAGCCTTCTAACTTTGCGGCACGCTCACGTTCTCTATTCATTTCAATACCATCAACAGTATGATGACCATTAAACAAACGGTTTAAATTTTCTTCGACAAAGCGTTTACCAATATTGATTGATTGCGGGTTGCCATAGATAAACAGCACCCTTTGCATTAACACCAACTCGCCGGTGATTATCTGCTTAATAAGCACATCACAAATTTCAATAGGGGCAGTCTCATTACCATGAATAGCACTCGACAGTACGATATCTTTCGTGCTCACTGATTGCGGTTGAAACTCTATAACACCTGTATCATGTACATTAACTTGGGTACCGTTTGCTAATGTAAATTCACTAGGCGCTAAGTACCACTCATTAGCACGGCTAAGGGTTAAAAAGTCACCGGTTTGTTTAAAATCATTAATATAGTGTGTTGTGGCTGACATTAAAATCGCCTTTTGTGTGGAGTAAATACAAAAACGGCTGAATAAATCAGCCGTTTCTTTAACAAATTGATGATTAGCTGATCACTGAATCAACTAATTTTTTAGCTTCTTTTTCAAGTAATGCTAAGTGCGCTTCACCTTTGAATGACTCAAGGTAAATTTTATATATATCTTCTGTTCCAGAAGGACGTGCTGCGAACCAGCCATTTTCCGTAACGACTTTTAAACCCCCAATTGCTGCATTGTTACCAGGTGCATGGGTTAGCTTTTGTAAAATTGGCTCACCAGCTAATGTATCAGCAGTAACGTCTTTAGCACTAAGCGCTTTGAGACGATCTTTTTGCACAGCATTTGCTGGCGCATCAATACGTTTATAAATTGGCGCACCAAATTCTTGCTCAAGTTCTTTATAAAGAGCAGAGGGTGTCTTACCAGTCACAGCTAAAATTTCAGCTGCTAATAAGCCCATAATAAAACCATCTTTGTCAGTATCCCACACCGTTCCATCAAAACGTAGGAATGACGCCCCTGCGCTTTCTTCACCACCGAATGCGAGTGTTCCCGTGCTCAAGCCTTCAACAAACCACTTGAAACCGACGGGCACTTCTTGTACTTGGCAATTATTACGAGCAACCACTCTGTCAATCATGGCACTTGAAACAAGCGTCTTACCAATTTGCACATCCTTGGACCAATTACGATGATTTAATAAGTAATCAATTGCCACCGCTAAAAAGTGATTCGGATTCATTAAGCCATCTGGGGTTACAATACCATGGCGGTCATAATCAGGGTCATTACCGATACCAAGGTCAAAATCGTCTTTGAGGGCAATAAGATTTGCCATTGCATAAGGAGATGAACAATCCATGCGGATTTTACCGTCTTTATCCAAAGGCATAAAGGCAAAGCGTGGATCAACTTGATTATTTACGACCGTTAAGTCTAAATTAAATTTTTTGGCGATAACTGGCCAAAAGTTAATACCTGAACCACCTAAGGGATCAATACCAATTTTTATTTTTGCTTTGCTTATCGCTGCAACATCGACCACATTTATTAAATCTTCAATGTATGGTGTCATTAAATCTTGGTATTTTATAAAACCAGAGCGTGATGCTTTAGCAAATGGAAACAGTTCAACTTCAACTAAGTCTTCAAGTAATAATTGATTTGCTCTATCTTCAATCCATTTAGTGACATCTGTATCAGCTGGACCGCCATTAGGTGGGTTATATTTAAAGCCACCGTCTTCAGGTGGGTTATGTGAAGGAGTAACAACAATCCCATCGGCAAGTTCATGTGGATGCAATTTGTTATGACAAACAACAGCATGACTAATTACCGGGGTCGGTGTAAAGTCATCATTTTCTTGAGTGATCACTTGCACTTCATTAGCAACCAACACTTCAATAGCTGAATTATACGCGGCTTCACTTAATGCATGGGTATCTTTACCTAAATAAAGCGGGCCAAAAATATTATTTTGCTTTCGGTAGTCACAAATTGCTTGAGTAATGGCGAGGATATGAGATTCATTGAATTTCACATCATACGAACACCCTCGGTGACCTGAGGTACCAAAGGCAACACAATGTTCAGGATTCTGCTCTAAATCGGGTTCATTTAAATAATAAGCCGACACTAATTTTGGTACATTTACTAAATCTGATTGTGTTGCAGGTTTCCCTGCACCGGAATGAATCGCCATTACATTTCCTTTATAAGTAGTCTCGAATTTTTTCAGCTTGTTCAGCGCTATAACCTAAGCCAAGCGCCACTTCATGTAGCATCATTTTCTTACGGGTAGTATTTGAATTAGTCATGACCCAATATTCACTATCCGTGATATTTTTTGGATTCATGCTACTACCACTATTTACCAGTGCTTCTTTACTAGTTGCAAAGTAAACACGATCACGCCCTTGTACATCAAGCACTGCCGAAAAATCGGCTTTATGGGTGCGATGTAACGCAGAAAGGATAAACAAAAAGCGCCCTACGACCCCTTTTTGCATCGCCAGCTCTTCTTTATTCAGTATATTAAAAACATTTGCACGCTGAGGCGTGACAGCTACTGGCTTTTTAGTATCTGTTACCGAAGTCGTATCAGATGACTGTATATTTGAGGCAGCATCAGCTTTCTTTGCTGGTGCTGTAGGGCTCTGTGGTTTTTCTGTTACGACTAAATCATTCTCGTCGTGAATATTTAACAAACGACGTAAAATAGTTGAAGCGCTTTCGCCTATACTTTGTGTATTACTTGCAATGTATTGATATAACTCGTCGTCTATGTCAATTTTTTTCATGTTATTCCTGTCGTTACGGGTCACATTTTTTTATTCCTTTGAGATTATACCCAAACCTGATTTAATTCTCTATGTTTTGCAATTTGTTATTTCACTAGGCAAACTAAGCGCACTTTTGATTAAATATTTTTGGATACGTTGATGTTGTTAAATTACAAACAAACGGGCCAAGGCCCACATGTAATTTTGATCCATGGCCTATTTGGTTCACTGGAAAACCTAAATGTTATTGCTAAATCATTAGCCGAAAATTTTACAATAACCAATATTGATCTACGTAATCATGGTCAGTCACCACACAGTGACGTAATGGACTACCCAAGTATGGCAGCCGACGTACTGAATTTAATGGCCCATTTATCCATCAATAAAGCTCACTTAGTCGGTCACTCTATGGGCGGCAAAGTGGCTATGCAAATTGCACATTTAAACCCCGAAGTAGTCAATAAACTCGTGGTATTAGATATTGCACCTGTGGCATACAAAAGTCGCCACAACGATATTATTGCGGCGTTAAAACGCGTACAACAACACGCTGTTAATGACCGTAAACAGGCCGACACACTCATGGAACCGCTCATCCCTGAGTTAGGTGTTCGCCAGTTTTTATTAAAAAGCTACGCAAAAGACCAACATGGCCAATTGCAATGGCGATTTAATTTAGCTGCTTTGAGTGAAAAATATAGTAATATACTAGCAAATATTAAAGCAAATGATTCTTGTTTATGCGATACTTTGTTTATCAAAGGGAACGATTCTGACTATATATTGCCTGAATACCGTGATGCAATTATGGCGCAATTTAAAAATGCCCAAGCAAAAGTTATACATGGTGCGGGCCATTGGTTACATGCACAAAAACCAGCGGCGGTTAATAAGTCAATCAGTGCATTTTTAATGGCATAATAAAGCTAAATTTAATCCACTATTTTTGACTACGCGCACTAAATTATTGCGATTTTATATGCTATAGTACGCGCCGTTTAATTTAAAGGTTATACGTTGATGGTCAGTCAGTTAATTAACGAATTTGATACCCTTGGGTTGTATTTTGGCTTAGCCGGTGTGTTCTTTTTTATTGGTATGGCTATTCAAGATGTACTTAAAAAAGGCAATGTACCTAAGTTTGGCCGCTATATTGTATGGCTTGTACTCTTTTTAGGGTGCTCTGGTTTTATCGCTAAAGGACTTATTCAAGTGTTTTGGCAAGGTGCGGGTGTGGGTTAACCATGGCTAAATCTGAAACCGATAGAACAACACTCGATTTATTTGAATACGAAAAGCGCCCCGGCAGACCGAAAACGAATCCCCTTCCGAGGGAAGTTCAGTTAAAGGTAAATAAACGTAATCAAATAAAAAGAGATAAAGCACGTGGTTTAAAGCGTGTGGAATTTAAAGTTTCATCGCAGTTATATCAAGCGTTAAGCGATATGGCCGATGCACAGAATATTAGCCGTAGTGCGCTGATTGAAACTATTTTACAAGAAAGATTGGCTATTGATAGATAAAAGGTTTTAAATTCATGGCAAGTGTAGGTATTTTTTTCGGAAGTGACACAGGTAACACAGAGCACGTAGCTAAAATGATCCAAAAAGAGTTGGGTAAAAAGCTTGTGGCTGTACATGATATTGCTAAAAGCTCTAAAGAAGAGATAGCAGAATTTGATTTAATCTTATTTGGCATCCCGACTTGGTATTATGGTGAAGCGCAATGTGATTGGGATGATTTTTTCCCAGAACTTGAAGAAATTGATTTTGAAGGCAAACTTGTTGCTATCTTTGGCTGTGGCGATCAAGAAGACTATGCTGAATACTTCCTCGATGCAATGGGAATGATAAATGATATCGTTACAGAGCGTGGTGCAATTGTTGTAGGTCATTGGCCTACCGAAGGTTATGATTTTGAAGCATCTAAAGGCATGGCTGATGATACCCACTTTGTTGGATTAGGTATTGATGAAGACCGTCAACCAGAGCTTACTGAACAACGCGTAAAAGCGTGGTCTGCACAAGTATATGAAGAAATGTGTTTAAGTGAACTTGCTGATTAAATGCACTTTATTGCTAGATTTTGCTTAAAATAGTAGCACTTGATTGCCAAATACACTTTTTATAAGTAATTCTAGCAATTGATCTTTGCACTTAATGACTAGGCACGTTATTCTTATCATTGCTAATGTGTCGTGTGCATCTTTGTAAGGTGTCTAGTATAACCAAATTTAATTGAGACAGATTTTAATGACTGATCATAACTTGGAATTAAAAAAAGCCGGTTTAAAAGTAACTTTACCGCGTATTAAAATTTTAGAGATTTTGCAATCTCCAGATAACCAACACATCAGCGCTGAAGATGTTTACAAAATTCTTTTGGATTTAGGTGAAGAAATTGGCCTTGCTACTGTGTATCGTGTACTTAACCAATTTGATGATGCTGGTATTGTTAGCCGTCACCACTTTGAAGGCGGTAAATCAGTATTTGAACTCTCTGGTAGCACCCATCATGATCACTTAGTGTGTTTAAAGTGCGGTAAAGTGATCGAATTTGAAGATGATATCATTGAAAATCGTCAGCTAGAAATTTCAAAAGAAAATGGCATTAAGCTGACCAATCACTCTCTTTACCTATATGGTGAGTGTACTGATACAGCTGCATGTAAAGCGTTTGCTGATAGCCAATAATCTATTAGCTATGAATAAAAAAAACCTGCAATATGCAGGTTTTTTTATGTTTGTTAATTATCCCCTTGGTATAAAAGGATAAAAATAATTATTGTTGAGTTTTAGTCCATGAATCACGTAAACCAACCGTTTGATTAAATACCAGAGTATCTGATTTCGTGTCACGGCTGAAATACCCAGTTCGCTCAAACTGAAAACCTTGTGCCGGTGCTGCGTTAGCAAGTGCAGGCTCAAGTTTAGCATTTGTTAAAACTATCAATGAATCTGGATTCAATGTAGAAGAAAAATCTTCTGCAGCAGCAGGATTTGGTACGTTAAACAAACGGTCATACAAACGAACTTCTGCAGTAATTGACTCACTAGCTGAAACCCAGTGGATAACGCCCTTCACTTTTCGGCCATCACTTGGATTTTTACCTAAAGTCTCAGGATCATAACTACAGAAGATTGTTGCGATTTCACCATGTTCGTCTTTTTCAACACGTTCTGCTTTGATAACATAAGCACCACGTAAACGTACTTCTTTGCCTAGTACCAAACGTTTAAACTTATTATTTGCTTCTTCTTTAAAATCTTCACGTTCAATGTAAATTTCACGGGTAAACGGTACATCGCGTCGGCCCATGCTTTCATCATTAGGATGGTTGGCAACCGATAACGTTTCAACAGTCTCAGCGTCATAGTTTTCAATGATCACTTTAACAGGATCAAGCACAGCCATTGCTCGCGGAGCATGTTCATTTAGATCTTCACGGATACAGGCTTCAAGCATGCCCATTTCAACCATGTTTTCTTGCTTGGTTACACCTATACGAGCACAAAATTCACGTATTGATGCCGGTGTATAACCACGGCGACGTAAACCTGCTATCGTTGGCATTCGCGGATCATCCCAGCCTTCAACATGGCCGTTCACAACTAGGTCGTTTAGCTTGCGCTTAGACATGATAGTGTATTCAAGATTTAAACGCGAAAACTCTATTTGTTGTGGATGACATTCAAGACTGATGTTGTCGAGTACCCAATCATACAAGCGACGGTTGTCTTGAAACTCTAACGTACATAATGAATGCGTAATACCTTCCAGCGCATCAGAAATACAGTGCGTAAAGTCATACATCGGGTATATACACCACTTATCACCTGTTTGGTGATGATGAGCAAAACGAACACGATAGAGAATAGGATCACGCAGCACCATAAATGAGCTGGCCATATCTATTTTTGCACGAAGAACGCACTCACCTTCTTTGAATTCACCAGCACGCATTTTTTCAAATAATGCTAAATTCTCTGAAGGGCTCGTATCACGAGTCGGGCTATTCTTACCAGGCTCCTTTAATGTACCTCGGTACTCTCGTGCTTGATCTGCCGATAAAAAGCAGACATAAGCTAGCCCTTTATTGATAAGCTCAACAGCATATTCATAAAGGGTATCGAAATAATTGGACGAATACTTTATTTCACCATCCCAGTTAAAGCCTAACCACTGAACATCTTCTTTAATAGAGTTAACGTAGTTAATATCTTCTTTTTCAGGGTTAGTATCATCAAAACGTAGATTACATTGACCACTGTAGTCCTGCGCGATACCAAAATTTAAACAAATTGATTTAGCATGTCCAATATGTAAAAAACCATTTGGCTCAGGTGGAAAACGAGTATGTGTAGACGCATGTTTACCTGATGCTAAGTCTTCATCAATACGCGTTCTTATAAAGTTACTTGGGCGATTCTCAATTTCCGCCATAGGAGTATAATCCTCTGAATAGTGCATGGTGACAAAACTATTGCATTATACCCAAACCACCCCAAGATGCGAGTTTCAGTTGGAATTAAAAGCGATTTAGGCAAGGCATTGATCGCAAATAGATAGTGGTTCTAGTGGTAAAATCAATAACGCAGTATAAATCGCTTTTAACCCAACCCGTTGGGCGCTTCGCATATTGAGGTGGCTTGGGCATATTATAAAAACGAACCTTAACATACAGTAATAGATCTGGGCGTATTACATAGAGTGTCGTTGTATAAAATTACAAGTGGATAAATTCGCTGTAGTCACAATAATTTAATGACTTAGCGATGATAAATTGTTCTAGCGCAATAAAATAGTCATGCAATCGAGGTACAGTGCCCGCATTCGACTTATTTTAAGGATAAAGCTATGGTTTCACTTTCACAGCACCGTGTATATATTCCAACAACTGCCCGCGCTAACCAATATATACTAGCTGAATTTATACCCAGCGAGTCATTATATGCGCGCTTTAGTACTCTAGAGCAATGCTATGAACGACTTGCACGGCAGCTATTTTCATCCTGTGATGAATATGAGCTGCATAATGTGCATTTGATAGCAAATGACAAGTTACCTATTGTTCGTTTTCATGAAGAATCTTATTGTTTGCAGACAGCAAAGCAAATTCTATTTTTTTATAACCCTCGTTATCACGAAGCACATAAATGCATTTATGATAGTAACCAACCGAGTAAGAAAATTCGCTTGCTGTTTCTTGCCACAGGGGAGGATCTTCGTGCTAACGCAGCTGTTTTTCATAGCCGTGTAAAAAAAGTACTGGCACATTTACAGGACACTTTACTCGTTGATGAACCTAGTATCAAAATACGTGATCACCAACATTTAACCTATGACTTATTCGCCAAAGCAAAAGGGTGTAAAGAAAGTTATGGCTATAAACTTCGTGGTTTATACCAACGTTATCAAAGTCGCCAATGTTTACTGCCGACAGAGCATAATGAAATAACCTATACGACTTTTTCAGTCCCTATTACTCGCTCCCTTAAAACTCAATTTCATCATCTCTTAAACGGTCCAAACTATAGTGAGTTTTATCAACATTTTTATGACGCGTTTATTGAGCAATGCGCGGCCAAAAACCTCCAACTAGCTGCAATGGTTGCCAACGGTACGATGCCAATTATTCGTAATAGCAAAACAGATAACAATGACGGAAATCAAGAGTTACAAAAGTTGAGTTTCGCTACTGATACACAAACAACGCAATACAGTCATTACTGGCATGATGAAAAACTAGTTGAGTCACTACATTTTGTTATTGTGGCGAGTGAAAAAGATGAACAAGGTGTAGGCCATGGCCGTTTTATGAACCAAGTTGAAAGTATGATCCGCACACTAATTGAACCATTAGCAATCAATAAAGAACGCCAAGATATTACCGTGCGATTTTTCCAACATATAAACCATTACTTGTAATAACCTAACTGCAAACCTTATCCCTGCCAGTATTTTTGGCATGGTAAAGGTTTGTATCAGCAACTTTTAATAGCCCGTTCAAGGTCTGCCCTACTGTCATTTGCGCAACCCCTGCACTACTGGTTAAATTAATTTTTTTATCCGTTAAACTTAATGACTTTAAAGTAATGCATAAAGCACTTATAAAATCATGCCCTTGTTGTAACGTTAGATCTGGCATGACAACAATAAATTCTTCACCACCAAACCGTGCAAACTGGTGCTGTGTATTAGCGAGTTGTTGTTCTAAGAACGTGGTAAAACCAATCAGTGCTTGATCGCCAATGGCATGACCATGCAGGTCGTTGACTTGTTTAAAATGATCTATATCTAGAATCGAAACCGAAAAATCCCGTTGTTTGTCAATTAACTGCTGAGAAATAAAATCAAGAATATAACGTCGATTATGTGCACCTGTTAACGGATCGGTATTTGCTCTATGTTGGCTTCGCAAGTACGCTCGGCGTTGATTGAGTGCAAAAATAGTTACACTCAATATAACCAATAATCCGATAATAGAGTAAGCTGTTTGTAATTGCCCTTCTTTCGCTAGTTTATCGAGCGTTATTTGTTGCAGCTTTAGCTTCTCTTCAGCCAGCTGAAGCTTAATATCTTGTTGTGTAGATTCAAACCGTGAACGGGCCTCTTGCTCAAGTTTTTGTTGGGTTGATTCTTTCGCTTCATCATTTAACTTAACCAGTAATTTAAGTGCGGCGACAGCATCAGCAAAACGCCCCAATTGCTCTAAACTTTGTGCTTTTAATGTAAGTGTTTGGCGACTATAACGATTATTAAGCGGTCTATCATAGTCCTGTAAAAGTAATTCTGCTTCAAGAATATAGTCTAACGCTTGCTCAGGTTGTTTTAGTGCCAAAAAAGCGGTAGCGAAGTTATTGTTAAGCGCGATGATATGCGCAGGGTTCATAATCACTCTGTTGACGTAGCTTTTAGCTAGATATAATAACTGCAGAGCTTCATTATAATTTGCTTGTTGTAATGCAACTATCGCTTTACCTGCAGGCGCCCAAAATAAATAACGGGGTACTTTTACTTCAGCAGATAAGCTGATCATGTCATCGTAACAACGTGTTGCTAAAGTAAGTTTTTCAGCTCGAGCGTAGCTTAAACACAAGGTGTGGAGCGCAGGTAAACCATTCACTACATCATTACTTTTATTCGCTATATCTCGCGCCAGCACGGCATATTGTAACCCTTGTTCATATAGTTGCATGTTCGTATAATAGGCAGCTAAACTGGTATAAACATATAACATGGTCGTTGCTGACATATTCGTTGTTTTAGCTTCAATGTACGCATTCTCAATAAGTTGTATCGAACGCGTATACTCCTCTTGCCAGAGTAATAAAGTTCCTTCTATTGTTTTTGCCTGAACTAACATTTGAGGATCATTACTGTCTTGAAAAGCGGCCTGTGCAAAACGAATTTGTTTAAGCGCATCAGGTAACTTAGCTTCTTCTAAAGAAAGAATACTGCGATACATTAACCAATAGCCTAAGATCCAGTTATCTTGTTCAGGAAGCTGTTGGCGAGCAAGCTTGAAACTAGCTTGTGCACGCTTTGTATCACCCTGAAATAAATACAAACGCGCTAGCAAAGTATTATTATAAGCGTGTTCTGTCTGACTAAGGTTATGCTTAGACTGCGCAAAGGTTAGCTGCTCTAGTAACTTATTTGGTTCAATTAGTGCACGTTGTTCTGTTTCTAAAAATGCGATGCGAATAGAGGAGCTGGCTGCATTTATACTCTGAGAGAGAAAAAAACATATTACACAGACTATAAAATTAATTATTCGCATTACTAGTAGTTTCTTAGAATTTAATAAACAGTTGCTCATTATAACGGCAGTTATAATTATTACCAGTAACCTTTATCGAAACATTAACCGGTAATTTGATAACAACCATGTAATGTTGCGTAGCATTTATAATTGCAGGTAAAAAAGTGTTCCGAGTTTCAAATTTTACATTTTTATTCGAACATTATTAACATTGCATGTATTTAATTAAGTGCGCAAGGCTCTTATACTAATCGACTTAAATATTTAACCATTCTAGCGGGCTAAATGAAGCGCTAACTGCGTTATAAATGGTCAGTAACTTAACACGATTGGTATTAAATATTGAAGTCAATTTATGGAAAACTAAATAAAAAAGGCTCACGATGTGAGCCTTTTTTCAAACAATAGCCAGTTATTACCAGCCAGTTTTTTCTTTAAGTGCTTTACCGATATCAGCAAGTGAACGTACAGTTTTTACGCCCGCAGCTTCTAATGCAGCAAATTTCTCATCAGCAGTACCTTTACCACCTGCGATGATAGCACCTGCGTGACCCATACGCTTACCTTCTGGTGCAGTAACACCAGCAATGTAAGATACGACAGGTTTAGTAACGTTTGCTTTGATGTACTGTGCAGCTTCTTCTTCTGCAGTACCACCGATTTCACCGATCATCACGATCGCTTCAGTTTGTGGATCTTTTTCGAACATTTCTAAAACGTCGATAAAGTTAGTACCAGGAATTGGGTCGCCACCAATACCTACACACGTAGACTGACCGAAACCAGCATCAGTAGTTTGTTTAACCGCTTCGTACGTTAAAGTACCAGAACGAGAAACGATACCTACTTTACCAGGCTTGTGGATGTGACCAGGCATGATACCAATCTTAGTTTCACCCGGAGTGATAACACCTGGGCAGTTAGGACCGATCATGCGAGTACCCGTTGCGTCAAGCTTAACTTTAACGTCAACCATATCAAGCGTTGGGATACCTTCAGTGATACAAACAATTAGCTCGATGCCAGCATCGATTGCTTCTAAGATCGCATCTTTACAAAAAGGAGCTGGTACGTAGATAACTGATGCAGTTGCGCCAGTTGCTTCTACAGCATCACGTACAGTGTTAAATACTGGAAGACCAAGGTGCGTTTGACCGCCTTTACCAGGGCTTACACCACCAACCATTTGTGTACCATACTCAAGCGCTTGCTCAGAGTGGAAAGTACCTTGGCCACCAGTGAAACCTTGACAGATAACTTTTGTATCTTTATTGATTAATACAGACATTATTTGCCCTCCGCAGCAGCAACAACTTTTTCAGCCGCGTCTGTTAGTGATTCAGCAGCAATGATATCTAGACCTGAATTCTTAAGAACTTCACGACCTAGCTCAGCGTTAGTACCTTCTAAACGTACAACTACTGGTACGTTTACACCAACTTCTTTAACTGCGCCAATGATGCCTTCAGCAATCATGTCACAACGTACGATACCGCCAAAGATGTTAACTAAAACAGCTTTAACGTTGTCATCAGAAAGAATGATTTTGAATGCTTCAGATACACGCTCTTTAGTCGCGCCACCACCAACATCTAGGAAATTAGCTGGCTTGCCACCGTGTAGGTTTACGATGTCCATAGTACCCATCGCAAGGCCTGCACCGTTAACCATGCAACCAACGTTACCGTCTAATGCAACATAGTTAAGTTCAAAGCTTGCAGCATGTGCTTCACGCGCATCTTCTTGAGATGGATCGTGGAAATCACGCATTTTAGGTTGACGGTAAAGTGCATTACCATCGATGCCGATTTTGCCATCAAGACAGTGAAGATTACCTTCATCTGTGATCACAAGCGGGTTGATTTCTAGTAATGCGAAATCAAAATCAGTGAACATTTGACCAAGACCCATGAAGATCTTAACAAATTGCTTCATTTGTGTTGGGTTAAGACCCAATTTGAAGCCTAGTTCACGTGCTTGATAAGCTTGAGGACCTACTAATGGGTCGATCTCAGCTTTGTGGATAAGCTCTGGTGTTTCTTCAGCAACAGTTTCAATTTCAACACCGCCTTCAGTAGACGCCATGAAAACAACTTTGCGAGATGCACGGTCAACAACTGCACCTAAATACAATTCGTTGGCGATATCAGTACAGCTTTCTACTAAAATTTTAGCAACTGGCTGACCATTTTCGTCTGTTTGGTAAGTAACTAGGTTTTTACCTAACCAGTTAGCTGCAAACGCTTTAACTTCGTCGATAGTTTTAACTAGCTTTACACCGCCAGCTTTACCACGTCCACCTGCGTGAACCTGAGTTTTAACAACCCACATATCGCCGCCAATTTTTTCGGCAGCTGCTGCAGCTTCTTCAGGTGTATCGCACGCGAAACCTTGAGAAACTGGTAAACCATATTCGGCAAAAAGTTGTTTTGCCTGATACTCATGCAAATTCATGATGCTTTATCCAATTTTTTATACTAAAAGAGCTGAATATTTATGCAAATAAACAGCTATCCCAAATTGCGCAACTAGTATAGATCCCAAGGCTTAACATGAAAACCCCAGTTAGACTAATAGACGCAAAAAAAAAGCTGTGAATATGACTCACAGCTTAGATTTTATACAACTAGATTAAACATCTAGTAATAAGCGCGTTGGATCTTCAAGCAACTCTTTAATTGTCACTAAGAAACCAACAGATTCTTTACCATCGATTTGGCGATGATCATACGATAAGGCCAAATACATCATTGGTAAAATTTCAACTTTACCATTCACTGCCATTGGACGATCTTGGATTTTGTGCATACCCAAAATAGATGACTGTGGCAAGTTGATGATAGGTGTTGACAATAGTGAACCGAACACACCACCATTAGTGATAGTGAAGTTACCACCCGTCATATCGTCAAGCGTAAGCTTACCGTCACGACCTTTCAGTGCTAATTCACGAATACCTTTTTCGATTTCAGCAACAGAAAGCTTATCGCAATCTTTTAATACTGGCGTCACAAGACCACGTGGGGTAGAAACTGCAATGCTGATATCGAAGTAGTTGTGATAAACAATATCATCACCATCAATTGATGCATTTACATCAGGGAAACGTTTCAGTGCTTCAGTAACAGCTTTCACGTAGAAAGACATGAAACCTAAACGAATACCGTGACGTTTCTCGAACACTTCTTGATACTGCTTACGAAGATCCATGATTGGTTTCATGTTTACTTCGTTGAATGTAGTTAACATTGCAGTTGAGTTCTTCGCTTCAAGAAGGCGGTTAGCAATCGTTTTACGTAAACGTGTCATAGGAACGCGTTTTTGTGTACGGTCGCCCATAGGAGCTGGTGCAGCTGCTTCAGTTGCTTTTGCAGCCGGTGCTGGTGCTTTTAAGAAAGTATCAACGTCTTCTTTAGTAACACGACCGTTTTTACCCGTGCCTTTGATTTTAGACGCATCTAAACCTTTTTCGGCGATTAAACGACGTACAGATGGCGTTAATACATCTGAGCTATCACTTGAATCCGCTGCTGGTGCCGCTTCTTCTTTTGCAGCAGGTGCTGAAGCAGGCTTGCCACCGGCTTGTACTTTACCGATCACTTGATCACCAAGTACTGTTTCACCTTCTGCGTGAATAATCTCACCCATGATGCCGTCTTCTTGAGCAACAACTTCAAGAACAACTTTATCAGTTTCGATGTCAACTAAGTTTTGGTCGCGTGTTACTGCGTCACCTGGTTGCACATGCCAAGTAGCTACTGTCGCGTCTGCGACTGATTCTGGAAGTACAGGTACTTTAATGTCCACTTCTTTACCTTCTGATGCTGGTGCTGATGGCGCCTCTGGCGCGTTTTCTTGTTTAGCAGAAGCCGGTGCAGCTTCGCTCTTAGCGTCTTCACTTGGCGCTGCTGCATCAGCGTCGCCAATAATACCGATCACTTGATCACCAAGCACGGTTGCACCTTCTTCTTGTGAAATTTCAGTGATCACACCGTCATTTGGTGCAACAACCTCTAAAACAACTTTATCTGTTTCGATGTCTACTAAGTTCTGATCACGGCTTACTTTGTCGCCAACACTTACATGCCATGTAGCAACGGAAGCATCAGCAACCGACTCAGGAAGAACAGGAACTTTAATTTCTGTGCTCATTGCTTATCCTTTATTTTCAATAGTAAGCGCGTCTGCGACTAGCGCTTGTTGTTCTTTAGTATGCACTGACATGTAACCACATGCAGGAGACGCTGATGCTTTGCGCCCTGCGTATTTAAGCTTCGCACCTTGTGGAATTGCTTCTACAAAGTGGTGTTGTGAACAATACCAAGCACCTTGATTTTGCGGCTCTTCTTGACACCAAACAAAGTCTTTTACATGTTGATAACGGGCCATAATAGCGTCCATTTCATCATGTGGGAATGGGTATAGTTGTTCAACACGCACAATAGCAATGTTATTAAGTTCAAGTTTACGACGCTCTTGCAGTAACTCGTAGTACACTTTACCACTACAGAAAATCACTCGCTCTACCTTAGCCGCATCAATATCATCGATTTCGTCGATCATATTATGGAACACACCTTCAGATAACTCTTCAAGTGTTGATGTCGCAAGTGGATGACGTAATAACGATTTAGGCGTCATAACAATCAATGGACGACGAAGTGGTCTAACTGATTGGCGGCGTAGCATAGCGTATACTTGAGCTGGTGTTGAAGGCACACATACTTGCATATTGTGATCAGCACAAAGCTGTAAGAAACGCTCTAAACGTGCTGAACTGTGCTCTGGACCTTGTCCTTCATAACCATGCGGTAGCAAGATTGTAAGACCACATAAACGGCCCCATTTTTGCTCACCTGAACTTAAGAATTGGTCAAATACAACTTGCGCACCGTTAGCGAAGTCACCAAATTGTGCTTCCCACAATACCAGTGATGTAGGCTCTGCTGTTGCATAACCATATTCAAACGCGACAACCGCTTCTTCAGATAACACTGAGTCGAATACTTGGAATGTACCCTGCTTTTCGCTTATGTGTTCTAGCGGCGTATACGTTGCACCATCAGATTGGCTGTGAACAACGGCATGACGGTGGAAGAATGTACCACGTCCTGAATCTTGCCCTGTCAGACGAATGTCTGTGCCTTCACTAGCGATTGTTGCATAAGCCAATGTTTCTGCCATACCCCAATCAAGCGGTTTTTCACCCGCGGCCATTAACTTACGATCATCGTAAATCTTTTTAACGCGTGACTGTGCTTTATATTGCGCAGGGTAGCTTGCTACTTTTTCACCAAGTTCTTTCAGTTTTTCAACTGGCACGCTGGCATCATAATCAACACTCCATTCATGGCCTACATATTTAGCCCAATCAGAAGAATGTGATGTTTCTGGCTGAATCTCTTCAACGACACAATGACCATCGTCTAAACCATTACGGTATTCATCAGCAAGTGCTTTAATTTCATCTTCGGTAAACGACCCTTCAGCCATCAGTTGATCAGCATAGATCAAACGTGGTACAGGGTGTTTTTTGATTTTTTGATACATGATCGGTTGAGTCGCATTCGGCTCATCCGCTTCGTTATGACCATGACGGCGATAACAAACAAGGTCAATAACCACATCACGTTTAAATTGATTTCTAAAATCAAGCGCGATTTGCGTTACAAACGCAACTGCTTCAGGATCATCAGAATTTACGTGGAAAATTGGCGATTGCACCATTTTTGCGATGTCGGTACAGTAATCTGTTGAACGCACATCGTCTTGTTTATTAGTAGTAAAGCCAACTTGGTTGTTCACTACGATACGAATACTACCACCACAACTAAACGCATTAGTTTGCGATAAGTTGAAGGTTTCTTGTACTACACCTTGGCCTGCAATTGCCGAATCACCATGAATCGTGATTGGCAGTGCTTTAATACCAGAACTGTCACCCAAGCGGTCTAAACGAGCACGTACAGAGCCCATTACTACTGGGTTAACAATTTCAAGGTGAGATGGGTTAAAGGCAAGTGCCATATGAACTTTGCCACCTTTTGTAGCAAAATCAGAAGAATAACCCATGTGGTATTTAACATCACCAGAACCTAGCGTGTCTTTATGTTTACCGGCAAACTCATCAAATAACTCTGATGGGTTTTTACCAAGTACATTAACAAGCACATTTAAGCGTCCACGGTGAGCCATACCAATAACCGCTTCTTGTTGGCCACTTTCGCCAGCACGGTGTATTAACTCTTTCAGCATAGGCACTAATGCATCACCGCCTTCGAGCGAGAAACGCTTAGCACCTGGGAACTTAGCCCCTAAATACTTTTCAAGACCATCAGCTGCAGTTAATCCTTTTAGGATACGCAGTTTTTCATCTTTACTGAATGTTGGACGTGATTGCACTGATTCTAAACGCTGTTGTAACCAACGTTTTTCTTCAGTTGATGTGATGTGCATATACTCAGCACCAACAGAACCACAATATGTAGTTTTGAGTGCCTGATATAATTCACCTAAAGGCATGGTATCGCGGCCGACGGCAAACGATCCCACGTTAAATTCACGGTCAAAATCAGCTTCAGATAAGTCGTGGTATTCCAGCTCTAAGTCTCGAACGCGTTCACGCTGCCATATTCCTAATGGATCTAGGTTGGCATTTTGATGACCACGGAAACGGAAAGCATTAATGAGCTGTAGTACTTTAACCTGTTTAGGATCGCCGCTACCACTGCCCTCTGCTACCACTACTTCTCTATGCTTGTTTTTCGCAAGCGCCGCAAACTGTGCTCGAACTTCTGAATGCTTAACTTCAACATCCACACCATCAACTTTTGGTAACTGTTCGAACACTTCTCGCCATTCTTCTGGCACAGAAGTCGCATTGTCTAAATACGCTTCATAAAGCTCTTCTATATAAGCAACGTTTCCGCCGTTTAAATGTGAAGATTCTAGCCATGCCTTCATCACACCTTCGTGCATTTATAAGCCCTTTTCTTTAGCGCAGAAATTAATTGTTATTACAAGATGGCTAATTAACATTAGCCATCTTACTTTTATCAAGATTATTAAACCGAACGGCTTATTAACATTGATTTGATTTGTCCAATTGCCTTAGTAGGATTAAGACCCTTAGGACAAACGCTAACACAGTTCATGATACTGTGACAACGGAACACGCTGAATGCATCGTCTAAGTCTGCTAAACGTTCTTCAGTTGCAGTATCTCGGCTATCAGCCAAGAAACGATATGCATGAAGAAGACCAGCTGGACCTATGAACTTGTCTGGATTCCACCAGAACGAAGGACACGATGTAGAACAACATGCACATAGAATACACTCATACAAACCATCTAGCTTATCACGCTCTTCGATTGATTGAAGGCGCTCACCTGCAGCAGGTGTATCATTAATTAGATAAGGCTTTACTTTTTCGTATTGAGTGTAGAACTGACTCATGTCAATAACAAGGTCACGAACCACTGGTAAACCTGGTAGCGGACGAATTACAATTTTACCTTTGCCATTTTTTTGTAGCGTAGATAAAGGAGTAATACATGCTAGACCATTTTTACCATTCATGTTAACACCGTCAGAACCACATACACCTTCACGGCATGAGCGACGGAATGATAACGTTGGATCTTGCTCTTTTAATAATAAAAGTGCGTCCAATACCATCATGTCGTGGCCTTCTTCCGTTTGCAAAGTATATTCTTGCATACGTGGGGCGTTATCAACATCTGGATTATAACGATAAACAGAAAATTGTACTTGTGCCATCGTCTCGCTCCTAGTATGTACGTGCTTTAGGTGGAAATGCTTCGCGCAATTTAGGCGCGTAGTTAACATCACGTTTGCTCATTTCATCCGTAACCGGATTGAATATTGAGTGGCATAACCAGTTTTCGTCATCGCGATCTGGGTAGTCAAAACGTGAGTGAGCACCACGGCTTTCTGTGCGGAAGTTTGCAGCAACTGCTGTTGAGTACGCTGTTTCCATCAAATTATCTAGCTCTAGACATTCGATACGTGCAGTATTGAAGTCTGATGATTTATCATCAAGACGTGCATGCTGCAAGCGTTCACGAATTTCTTTAAGCTCTTGCAAACCAGCTGCCATAGACTCACCTTCACGGAATACTGAGAAGTTAAGTTGCATACATTTTTGCAAGTCTTTCTTGATTTGTACTGGATCTTCACCTTGACCAGCCGTTGAGTTTTCCCAACGATTGAAACGTGCAAGTGCCGCTTCTAAGTCTGAATCTGATGCGTCTTTTGACACTTCAACATCATTTAGGTAAGTACCTAAGAAGTTACCAGCCGCACGACCAAATACCACTAAGTCAAGTAATGAGTTACCGCCTAAGCGGTTTGCACCGTGTACAGATACACAGGCAATTTCACCAACCGCAAATAAGCCTTCTACTACTTTTTCGTTGCCGTTAGCATCAATTTGTAGGGCTTGACCATTTACGTTAGTTGGTACACCACCCATCATATAGTGACAAGTAGGAATTACTGGAATTGGCTCTTTAGCTGGGTCAACGTGAGCAAATGTTTTAGCAAGGTCACATACACCTGGAAGACGTAGATTAAGCGTTTCTTCACCTAAGTGGTCAAGTTTAAGCTTAATGTGTGGACCCCAAGGACCATCGCAACCACGACCTTCACGAATTTCTGTCATCATTGAACGGGCAACAACATCACGTGACGCTAAGTCTTTCGCGTTTGGTGCATAACGTTCCATGAAACGTTCGCCATCTTTATTTAAAAGATAACCACCTTCACCACGACAGCCTTCAGTTACAAGTGTACCTGCTCCTGCAATACCTGTTGGGTGGAACTGCCACATTTCCATATCTTGCATAGCAATACCAGCACGAGTCGCCATACCAACACCGTCACCAGTGTTAATGTGTGCATTCGTTGTTGATGCGAAAATACGACCTGCACCACCAGTTGCCAATACCACCGCTTTCGATTTGAAATAAACAACTTCACCACTTTCGATATCGATTGCAGTACAACCTACCACATTACCATCATCGTTTTTAACTAAATCTAATGCATACCACTCAGAGAACACATTGGTTTTGTTTTTAACGTTTTGCTGATAAAGAAGGTGTAATAACGCGTGACCTGTACGGTCAGCAGCTGCTGCTGTACGAGCAGCTTGCTCGCCACCAAAGTTTTTCGATTGACCACCGAAAGGACGTTGGTAAACACGGCCATTTTCAAAACGAGAAAACGGTAGACCCATGTTTTCTAATTCAGTAATTGCTTCTGGGCCTGTTTTACACATGTATTCGATAGCGTCTTGGTCACCGATAAAATCGGAACCTTTTACCGTATCATACATATGCCATTCCCAGTTATCATCATGCGAGTTACCCAGCGCAACCGTAATACCACCTTGTGCAGACACAGTATGAGAACGGGTTGGGAAAACTTTAGAGATAAGCGCACAGGTTTTACCTGATTCAGTGATTGCAAGTGCCGCGCGCATACCCGCACCACCTGCGCCAATCACAACGGCGTCAAATTCACGAACAGAATATTTCACTTAAACACCCCATAAAACGATTAGACCAATTGCTACGTATGCGACGGCCATCAGGTTTAATACAAACCCTAGAACAGCACGTAAAGTTGCGCACTTAACATAGTCAGTCAATACTTGCCAAAGACCAATACGGGTATGAACCATAATACAAACGAGGGTAATAAGTGTGAACCCTTTCATTGCGAGGTTTGAAAACAGGCTTTGCCATGCTTCAAAAGTGACTTCTGGCGTACATAAGAAGTAGCCAATAATAAAAATCGCATACGCGGTAATTACTAGTGCCGTGGTACGTAACGAAACATAATCTTGTACGCCGTCACGTTTTAGAGTTGCTTGATTTAACACCATATCCACACCCCTGCTAATACAGAAGCCACAACGCCAAGTGCCATTGCAATTTTAGCGCTGAGGTTACCTGATTCAAGTTCTTCCCAATGTCCCATATCCATAATGATATGACGGATACCACCAATTAGGTGATACGCCAATACAGAAATGGTGCCCCAAGCTATAAATTTGGCAATGAATCCGCTAAACAGACCCTTGACGAATTCAAAACCTTCAGCTGAAGAAAGAGACTCTGACCAAGCCCAAATGACAAACGTTAAAGCAAAAAATAATGCAACACCGGTGACGCGGTGAAAAATTGATGCTTTAGCCGATGCCGGCATAGATATAGTTGTTAGATCTAGATTTACAGGTCTTTGCTTTTTCACAGTTACTTGCCCATCTTGCCCACATTGGGGCTCATCTACTTGTTTTTCTTAACCCATCAGAAAACGATTTTTCTGATGGAACTATCTAAGCAAAGCTCTTTTTAACAACAAAGTTCACATTTATGCAAAAATTAGCTGCAAAAATAACATTTACCTACAGACAATACGGTATAAAACCTTCGATAGTATATATAGCCCAAGGTCTTTTTACAATTCTTGTTTAGTTAGAGACGTTTGCGAATTAGCCAATGGTATAATATTTAATCCCGTCAGAATATTTATTATACATTTGTGCATAATGTTTATAAAAATTGACTTTAACCCCCTCTTTCACGTTAAAATGAAAAGAATGTGCTTAAACAGATTCAGAACATAACAATCAGAGTTGTTATCTTAATAGGAGATAAATAGATGGCGGATAAGAAAGCCACGGTCCATATTGATGGTCTAGATCCAATCGAACTTCCAATTTACCAAGGCACTGCTGGTCAAGATGTTATTGACGTACGTACGTTAGGTGCTCACGGTCACTTTACCTATGACCCAGGTTTCATGTCGACTGGTTCTTGCGAATCTTCAATCACTTACATTGATGGTGGCAAAGGTATTCTATTGCACCGTGGGTACCCAATTGAGCAATTGGCAGAAGACTCAGATTACGTTGAGCTATGCTATTTACTATTAAATGGTGAATTACCTACAAAAGAGCAATATGCTGAATTTGCATCAGAAATCACGCATAGCACTATGCTTGATGAGAAAATTGCAAACTTTTTCCAAGGTTTCCGTTTTGACGCTCACCCAATGGCAATGCTTTGTGGTGTAGTAGGTGCATTATCGTCTTTTTATCATGAAGATCTTGATATCACGGACCCTACTCAGCGTAAAACTAGTGCAGTGAAACTGATTGCTAAATTACCAACTATCGCGGCGATGGCTTATAAATATAACGTAGGTCAACCATTTGTTTACCCACGTAATGACTTAAGCTATGCAGAAAACTTCTTACACATGATGTTCTCTGTTCCAGCTGAAGAATACAAAGTGAACCCTGTTACAGCTAAAGCGATGGATAAAATCTTTATGCTTCATGCTGATCACGAACAAAACGCATCAACGTCTACTGTACGTCTTGCAGGTTCTTCTGGTGCTAACCCATATGCATGTATTGCTGCGGGTATCGCATCACTTTGGGGCCCTGCTCATGGCGGTGCAAACGAAGCATGTTTAAACATGTTAGAAGAAATTGGTTCAGTAGACCGTATTGATGAATACGTTGCTAAAGCAAAAGATAAAGCGGATCCGTTCCGTCTTATGGGCTTTGGCCATCGTGTTTACAAAAACTTCGACCCACGCGCAACGGTGATGCGTCAAACGTGCCATGAAGTATTAGCTGAACTTAACATTCAAGATCCATTACTTGATATTGCAATGAAGCTTGAGCAAATTGCACTTGAAGATCCGTACTTTGTAGAGAAGAAACTTTACCCTAACGTAGATTTCTACTCAGGTATCATCTTAAAAGCAATCGGTATTCCTACAAGCATGTTCACTGTGATATTCGCAATGGCACGTACTGTAGGCTGGATCACGCACTGGGATGAGATGCTATCTCAACCGGGCCATAAGATCAGCCGCCCACGTCAGCTTTATACTGGTCACACACATCGTGATTACGTATCATCTGATAAGCGTTAACCGTTAGTTAATGCTAAAAAAGGCCGCATTTGCGGCCTTTTTTGTGTCCAGCCCTTGAGAAAAATCATAAAGTGATTACAATTCTCGCTCATTTTAAATTTGGTTTGTCTTATTAGATGTTGAAACGTTATGTTTGATGTAGAAAAAATTCGTGCAGACTTTCCTGCTCTCAAGCAACTTATCAACGAGCAACCACTGGTCTACCTTGACTCAGCTGCGACAACTCAAAAACCGCAAGCTGTCATTGCTGCAACTGAGCAATTTTATGCACGGAACAATGCCAATGTACACCGCGGCCGACATACACTCAGTGAGCAAGCCACCCTCGCCTATGAGCAAGCCAGAGCTACTGTTGCTGCGTTTTTTAATATCACAGCCAATGAATTAGTATGGACGAAAGGCGCAACTGAGGCGATCAACCTTGTTACCAATGGCCTGAGTGAACAACTAGATAACCAGTCTACAATTGTCATTTCTGCGTTAGAACATCACGCTAATATTGTGCCATGGCAACAACTTGCGAAACGCACAGGCGCAACATTGCTGACTTTACCTTTACAGCAAAATGGACGCTTTAACGTTGAACAATGTGTTAATTTTATTGAACAACACAAGCCCACGGTACTTGCAATAACACATGCATCAAACGCACTGGGCAATATCACTCCACTTGAAACAATTTTACACGCAGCAAAGCTGCAACATACCATCACGCTAGTAGATGGTGCGCAGGCAGCCCTACATTTACAGCCTAACTTACAACAACTAGGTTGCGATTTTTACGTATTTTCAGCACATAAAATGCTCGGGCCAACGGGTTTAGGCGGATTATATGGCCGTTATGAGCGCTTAAATAGCTTAGCTGTGTATCAAACTGGCGGCGAAATGATTGAAACTGTCACATTAACTGAAACAACTTTTCGCCAAGCGCCCGCAAAATTTGAATCTGGTACTCCCAATATCGCCGCTGTCATCGCTTTTTCTGCTGCAATTAAGTATCTAGTCAGTTTAGATAAGACTAATGTATATACGCATGAACAAGCTATTTTTAATTATGCAGTAGAAAAACTACAACTAATTGATGGAATTACTATTTATAGCGACATTAACAACAACATTGGCACCTTGTGCTTTAACTATAAAGATGAACATCCTTTTGATATAGCCACCCTATTAGATGGCTATGGTGTAGCTGTACGTAGCGGTCACCATTGTGCTCAACCTCTTATGCAACATTTAGGCATAAATGGCAGTGTGCGCGCCAGTTTTGCATTTTATAATAACCACAAAGACGTTGATTTATTCATCGCAGCTTTGCAAGAATGCATTGCGTTATTAGACTAAATTCGGATAAGACATGATTAAAACGTTTAAAGAGATTGCGTTTTCCATTGAAAATGCACCAGCATGGCAGCAAAAATACCGTGAAATAATGCTTTTAGGTAAACAATTGCCGCCAATGCCTGGCGTTTTAAAAACAGATAGCGCCCTTGTACCTGGTTGTGAAAGTAAAGTATGGATATATTTAGACTTTGATCTAGAAGAGAACACTCTCGTTATTGTTGGCGACTCTGATACACGTATAGTCAAAGGTTTATTGGCAATTGTATTAGCTTTATATAATGGCTTGACGCCAGAGCAAGTGATTAAAACCGACGCACTTGCTGAATTTTCACGATTAGGGCTTATTCAACATTTAAGTCCATCACGGGGGAATGGCATTAAAGCCATGGTTGAACGAATTCAATCCATGGCTGCTGATAGATCACTTTAAACCTTTGCTAAACGGTGTTTTTTGTCTAGGTATTTACGCACCGCTTTAGCGGCTACAAAAAAGCCAAAACTGCCAGTGATCATAGTCACAGAGCCAAAGCCATTATTACAATCCATATTCAGTGAGCCATCCGCATTTTGTTTTGTATGGCATACACTGCCATCCGTACCAGGATAAACCAGTTGCTCTGTTGAATAGACACAGTCGATATTAAATTTACGTTTAGGGTTGCTACTAAAGTTATACTGCTTACGCAAAATATAACGTACTTTCGCAAGTAAAGGGTCTTGGGTTGATTTAGCAACATCACCAAAGGTTATTTGGCTAGGATCTGTTTGTCCACCAGCTCCACCTGTGGTGATTACCGGTATTTTATTTCGTTTACAATGTGCGATTAACGCTGCTTTTTCTTTTACTGCATCAATACAATCAATTACATAGTCAAAATTCTGGATATGTTCACGAATATTTTCTAACGTAATAAAATCATCAATCACATTAATTTCACACTCTGGGTTAATAAGCTCACAGCGTGTTTTCATTGCCTCCACTTTTGCTTCACCCACAGTGCCAGTTAAGGCATGAATTTGTCGATTGATATTCGTTGCACAAATATCATCAAGGTCAATAAGCGTCAACTTACCAACGCCAGTTCTTGCTAAGGCTTCTGCGGCCCAAGAGCCAACACCACCTATACCAATAACACAAAAGTGTGCCTCTTGCAGCCATGCAAATTGTTGTTGTCCATATAAGCGCTTTATACCGCCAAAACGAATATCGGTTATAGAGTCTGTCATTTACCAATCCAATTGCCATGGCTGTTGCCATGTGTGAAAATTTTCGTGTTCAATTAACTGCCTAAACAGTGTTGTACTATCAGGTTTACACACAAACTGATATTGTTGATTTTGCCAGCTAAAGCAAAGTGCATAAGCATGCAAATAGGTACGCTGTGCGGACGTGCCACCATACAGTGGATCACCTAAAATAGGCGCCGCTAAACTCTTTAAAGCAACCCGTAATTGATGGGTTTTTCCTGAAAATGGCTTTAAAATAAAGCCACGTAAGTTAGCTGCTACACTGAGTGAATAAAAACGGGTGATCGCAGGGTTTTCAATACTTTTTAAAAGCTTAAAACTACTACGACGTGATTTAATCATATCACCTTTCACCCAGCCTTGTTTTTTCTTCGGCTTAGCATCAGATAGCGCGAGATAAAACTTGTCAACCTGATGTGTAGTAAATAAACGAGTGAACTCAGCCGCCGCTGTGCTGTTTCGCGCTAAGATAATTAAACCAGATGTCACCTTATCTAAACGATGTACCGCATAAAGCTTTTCATTTAGCTGCTGCTCTGCAAGTACCACGAAACCTGGGCCATCTTCGCTGTGAAAGTTAAGCCCTGGTGGTTTTTCTATAATATAAAAATCATCATGCCGAGCATGCACGGATAAAATAAGCTTATTCACTCGCAGCTTTACTTTCTAAATAGCTTATCACACGCGCTAAATCTTCAGGTGTATCTACCCCAGCATGGGGGGCTATTTGTGCTTGTTCAATTTTAATTTGATGACCGTGATACAGCACACGAAGTTGCTCTAACGATTCTAATTGTTCAAGTGGTGAAGGCGTCAGTTCAATGTATTGCTTGATAAAGCCCGCACGATAAGCATAGATTCCCACATGTCGCTGATAGTGTGCAGTATTTAATTGATGGTTATTGGCCGCCTCCATCATATTAGCGCGGTCAAAAGGAATGCTGGCACGGGAAAAATACAAGGCATTTTTATTAATATCACTGACTACTTTAACTGCATTAGGGTTTAATATTTCAGCTATATCGTCAATGGCAACACTTAGCGTTGCCATTGGTGCAGATGAATCGGCAAGCAATGCAGCAACCTGTGCAACATTTTCAGAAGCAAGTAATGGCTCATCACCTTGTACATTTACCACAATAGTATCATCCGCTAATGCGAGTAAATCCATTACTTGTGCTAGACGCTCTGTGCCTGATTGATGATCTTCACTGGTCATTAGTACATTTTTGGTAAACGCACTAACTGCATCGAATACTTTTTGATGATCGGTTGCAATAACTACTTTACTCGCTCCTGCTGCCATTGCTTTTTCATACACATGTTGGATCATCGGTTTGCCACAAATATCCGCTAACGGCTTACCCGGTAACCTGCTAGATGCGTATCGCGCTGGAATAACAACTACGAATTCCACTTTTCAATCTCTTGCTGCGATAACTCACGTGCTTCGTTTTCAAGCAATACTGGAATATCATCACGAATTGGATAAGCCAACTTTGCTGCCGTGCTGATCAACTCATTGTTTTCTTTATCTAAACGTAGCTTGCCTTTACAGACTGGGCAGGCAATTATTTCAAGTAACTTTGTATCAAAGGCCATCGAGGATCCCTTTTTCTTTTAGTAATAAATCTAGTTTAGTAACCACCGCTGCAGATGGCTGCGCGTCTACAGGTAAAAAATACCATGTTGGTTTTGCGAATAATTGACATTTTACCGCATCTTTTTCTGTCATAAACACTATTTCATCATTAAATTTTTCAAAGTCAGCTGAGCTGTACGCATAGTGATCACGATAATGATGACAACTTAATAGCGATATCCCCTGTTCACGTAAACTATTTTCAAAGCGTTGTGGGTTTCCTATTGCACTTACAGCGTGACCTTCAAGTAAGGTTGTTTGTGCTGCTGTTGCATTAGCAACGGTCAATAACTCTGCACTTTTCAGTTGATAGTTAAATGGGTTATCGCCACCATTTTCAATGACTAAATCCACAGAATTTAATCGTGCTTGGGTTTCTCTCAGTGGCCCTGCAGGCATAATAAAACCATTACCAAAGCGACGTTGACTATCGACAATACAACATTCTATGGCCCTAGCCATTTTGTAATGTTGCATGCCATCATCGGAGACAATGACATCGAGTTGATGCTCGCTAAGTAACTGTTTGATGTTTGCTTCTCGGTTTGGACCTACCACCACAGGACAGGCTAATCTTCGCTGTATTAACACCGGTTCATCACCAGCATCAGCAGGACTGGTACTTTCTGTCACAGTCAAAGGGTAATCTTTACTATGGCCACCATAACCACGGCTGATCACCCCTACTTTTAAATTATGCTGTTGTAGATGGCTAACTAACCAGATCACAAAAGGGGTTTTACCATTGCCGCCGACACTTATATTACCAACCACAATAACTGGCACTGGACTCATGTACGCTTTACAGAACCCTATTTCATATGCTGCACGGCGCACTGTACTGATCAACCAAAACACTAAACTCAAAGGTAACAGCAATACAGTGATAACACTGAGCCCTTGATACCAGCTTTGTTCTATTTTACTCACCCGTTTTCACCAAATTGCATTTTGCATAAAGCTGAATACGTGCCGTCTTTTTCAAGTAATGACTGATGATCACCACTTTCGATCACTTGACCATTATCAATAACATAAATCCGATCACTGTTTTCAATCGTTGATAAACGGTGAGCAATCACAATTGAGGTTTTATCCTTCATCAAGTGTTCAAGTGCCTGTTGGATTAACTTTTCTGATTCTGTGTCTAAAGCAGATGTTGCTTCATCTAAAATTAAAATTGGTGCATCTTTTAGAATCGCTCGCGCAATTGCGATACGCTGGCGTTGCCCGCCTGATAACATTACACCATTTTCACCGACCATGGTATCTAGACCATCAGGTAAATCTTTAACAAACTCCCACACATGTGCTTGCTTAGCTACATTTAAGAGTTCATCGCCAGTAAGTTCACGGTTAATGCCATAACTTATGTTGTTAGCAATGGTGTCATTAAAGAGCACAACTTGCTGTGAAACCAAAGCAAATTGCTTACGTAAATCAGTCAACTTATAATCACTGAGCGCAATACCATCTAGTAATATTTCACCCGGTGGTTGTAAGTCATAATAGCGCGGTAATAAGTTAGAAATCGTTGATTTACCAGATCCTGAACGCCCCACTAAGGCAATGCTCTCACCCGCTTTAATGGTCAGTGATAAATCCTTTAATACTGGCTCATCTTTAGTGGGATAGCTAAAGGTGACGTGTTTAACTTCAATATGCCCTTGTACTTTATCCACGCACACTGTACCGCTATCCTTTTCTACTTCTTCATCAAGAACTAAAAAAATACTCTGCGCGGCTGAAATACCACGTTGTAGATCACTATTAACATTAGCAAGTTGCTTAAGTGGGCGTAGTAACATCATCATAGATGAAATAAGTACCACAAAATCTCCAGAGCTAATGGCATCGATCATCGACGGCATTGCAACCACCCATAAAATAACTGCCATCGCACTGGCAGCTAAAATCTGAATAATAGAAACACTTAACGCTTTGGTGGCGTCCATTTTGATGCGCTGTTGGCGATTATGATTATTAATGTGCGCAAACTGTGATATTTCTTGCTGCTGCCCGCCAAAGCCATGGATCACTTTATGACCACTGAGCATTTGTTCTGAGCTACGGGTTACTTGACCCATTGCTGATTGAATATTTTTAGAGATATAACGAAAACGCTTGGATACGACACTGACAATGACAGCAACAAGCGGAATAATAATTAAGAATATCAGTGATAATTTCCAACTGGTATAAAACATAAGCCCCAGTAAAAAAACAACGAAAGCTCCTTCACGAACAACAACAAGCATCGCTTTAGTAATTGCTTGTTGTACTTGTTCAGTATCAAAGGTTATTTTAGAAATTAAATCACCCGTTGAGTTTTTATCGTGAAATGAAACAGGCAGATGTAAAATATGCTCAAACAATTGCTGACGCAACGCACGCACAACTTGAGACCCAACATAACTGAGGCAGTAAGATGACATATAATTAAAAAAGCCACGACCTATTACTAATGCAATCACCACGAATGGAGCGTATTTTAAAACATCGCTATTGCGTTCATTTAAACCTTGGTCAATAAATGGTTTCATTAATTGAATGAATAAAGCATCCATAGCCGAGTAACCTATCATGCCGATCACAGCTAATATGGCGATACTTTTATAATCACCCACATACGACAATAAGCGCTTATAAATTTGTGATGTAGTTTGATCCATAACACTCTCTTATTCATAGTCTGTGGCTATTGTAGCCTCCAGCTCCATAAAACTAAACTCAATCTTTTAGAAACCAATAACTTTCATCATATCGAGCTAGATTTATCGTGTATTCATGCTGATAAAAGGCAATATTTATCTGTCCATGTGCGGCCGTTGTGTATTGCAATACATTATGATCAGCAAATCGTGCAACAACTTGCCGATGCGGTAATTGCCATTGCCCTTTATAGGCTGTTGAATGGATCACCACTTCTGGGGATACTGCTTTAATAAATAGATCACTCGATGATGTGTTGCTACCGTGATGGGGACTCAGTAAAACAGTACTCTTAAGTCCATTTTGCCGTGCGAGTAATTGCGCTTCTCTTTTAGCTGATATATCTCCTGGTAGTAAAACACTAAAAGTCCCATCACTAATATGAACAACACACGAATTATCATTCTCAGTTTGTAAATACTCTGCAGGTTCGTGTACTGTAATCATCAAGTTATAGAAGCTATATTTACCCGCTTTACAACCTTGCTCCGGCCCATTCGGATGTAGCAAACTAAAGGTATGATGATAGCCGTGCTGCAACCAGTGAGCCAACCCGCCAACATGGTCTTTATCCATATGGCTTATCAAGGTAACTTCGGTTTCAATTCCCTTGCTGGTTAAGTAAGGCACTAAGGTATTGTTTATCCTTGTATATGTATTAAAATACACAGGTCCCAAATCATAAATAAAGCCTTTACCTTGTTTGCTAACTAACACCATTGTGCCATGACCTACGTCAAACACATCAAGCTGCCACACTGGTTTTGGCTGCAAATAGTAGTCAAAAAAACTAACAGCAATAGGAAAACACCCCATTAATCGCCATGGTGTAAAACATACAATGAAAATTGTGAGATAACTACTAATTAGCCATTGCAAACTAAATGTAGCGGTATCAATCCAGCGATACTCAACCGGTAGTAAAGTTAACGACCGATAGGCGTACTGTAACAAATAATCGAACACACCAATCAAGCTACTCATATCAAGTAGCAGACTCATCACTGAAAACAACACTAAGCTTGGCATTATAATAAAACCAAGTATTGGTATCGCCACTAAATTAACAGCTAAACCAATTACACTGACCCCATTAAAATAATAAAGTGATAACGGCAATAAACCTATAAACAAGGCTATTTGTAAAATGATCAAAGTTTTAATGATTGCAACTAAACCTATCGCAGAGAAGGAGATAACACTCAATACCCAGAAAATGATGACTACCGCAGTGAATGAAAAGTAAAGCCCAGGATTAAGTAGACTAAAGGGGTCAATAAGTAATACGCACACCAAAGCAAACAAAATACTACGCCAACGTAATGCTTGTTTGGCATAAAAATAAATAACTAAATAGCAGCCTAGCATAAGCAATGCTCGCGTAGCAGAGACTATAAAACCACTTAAATACACATAACTAAATGCCAGTAAAAACCCACCTAAAGCATAAATCTGTGACAAATTTAACTGCTGTGTCCAAGGTTTAACCATAAAGTTTAAACAGCTCATGATAGTACGAGTAATGAAAAAGCCGATACTAAACATTAAGCCTATGTGCAATCCTGAAATAGCTAATAAATGGCTGATGCCGAATTGCTGCAGCTCTTCTTTTTGTGAAAAACTCATCTCACTGCGATCGCCCGTTAACAGTGGGTAGTACAACCAGTTTAACGTGCTATTTTGGTATATATTGTTGATATATTGGCGATACGATTTAATCAGTTCAGTATCTGTATTTTTGGTTATTTCAATATAATTGCCTACCTGTTTCCCTTTAAAAAAGATTCGTTCACTAAATGCATAGCGCTCTTTATCAAACACAGCATAGTTTTTTTGACTGCGATATTTTGTTAGCTGTAGCCAAGTGTTAATATCATCACCAGCTTCAAGCTGCTGCTCACTTTTTAACGTAACTAGTGCAAAAGGCGGTTTTAGCGCTGACTGACTTTGTTGATTAATCTTGTTAAGCTGAACTTTCACATAGAAGTGATCACGCTGTGAAATAACGTCAACAACAGTGAGCTGACAATAGTACGGTTGATTTTCATGCAAAACTAACGGTGAAATAGTATAGAAGCTAGAAAAATGTCCCCAAACACAGCAAATTCCACAAATAAAACCTAACAATACTGTGTAAAACGGCTTAAAATAAGCGCTCGCAATTAATAGAGATAAAGCGAAAACTGTAAATACAAGGGTCTGATAATAAAAAACGGTTATAATACAACCAACAACAAACCCAACGCTTAACCAAACAGATGTAAATGGTTGCTTTAAATGGCTAAGAAAACGATCCAACGGTTTTTACCCGATCACAATAAAGTTAAACATCATAAATCTTTAAAAATTTTTGGTCGTTTACTCCACGATGCCAATCTCTGGCATTTAAATCGCCGTTCCGCTCGTGGGGCATTTTCTGTCGGTTTATTTTTCGCTTTCATCCCTGTTCCTTTTCAAATGGTGCTTGCCGCCGCTCTGGCTATTCCGTTACGAGTTAATTTACCTATTTCAGTCGCCGTTGTGTGGATCACTAACCCGCTAACAATGCCACCTATCTTTTACTGCTCTTATCTGATCGGCACTATTGCACTAGGTCAGCCCGAGCAACACTTTGCTTTTGAACCTAGCTGGCAATGGTTTTTAGACAGCTTAACCACTATCGGCCCTGCTTTTTTAGTTGGATCCTTGATCTGCGCTACTTTTGCCTCTGCGATAGGCTATTTCGGCGTGGACCTTTTATGGCGTCGTTCAGTACGCAAGGCTTGGGTAAATCGCCATAAATAGTCAACGTTCCTAATTTAGTTAAAGTATAGACAAAAAAAACCCTGCTGAGTGAAGCAGGGTTTTTTATTTATATAATTAATTGAATGGCTCAGCTGTTATTTACGAAACGCGCGACGTAAGCCAACTAACGGTAACAACAATAACGTATACCAAGGAAAACTAGCAGATTGACGTTCGTAAGTGTCCGTCTCAGGATCTGAACAACTTTCGATACTGCCATCAATAGGTGTTAACTTAACTGGGACTGCAATACTTTCGTATTCTATTTCACCGTTAATATCTCGTACCACGCCACCTAATGTATCCGTTTTTTCAACTGTCTTCGTTGCAACACCAAAAATTTCATTTTTGTTGTTTATTACTTTTGCTTCTGACACGACATATTTATAACGCGTTTCACCATCAGCTTCGTAACACGGTAATAAATCATTAATGTTGGTGATTGCATCTTCACCAATCTTATACAAGAAACCTTCACGACGACGTGAGCCAACATTAAATACATCAGTTTCACCTTCACCTACGATATAACCGTTATCATTAATATCATTGGCTATTGAGGCTGAGCTATTAAAGTAATCCGTAGGGAACACTGTACTGTTACTTGCAATGTCGTGGTAGAAAAATTTAAGTCGGTCTGAACCTTCAATTCTTCTTATGCCATACCCCACGATAACGTCATTCTCATTAATCGCTAATGACTTACCAGCAGTCCAGTCATCTTCTTGATCAAGCATTTCAACCACTTTACCGTCTTTGTAATAAACAGGTAACGAACGAATCGTTGATGAACTATCATGATCACGTACATCAGAAAAACCTGCAACGGTGCCATTACTATTAACAGCCAGTGCATTGCTTATAAAGGCAAAGTCATCATCTTCTTCAGGTGTTAACCCTAAACCTAATAACTCTGTATTGGTAATATTTAAATTACTATCTAAACTCCATCTAACAGCGCGGGTATCAAATAAACGAGACGAAGTACTTCTTTGTAAACCTTCAATACACACAGAAACGGGTTGGTCTTCACCATCGCAAGAATCATCGATATTTTCTTGACGATCAGCTGGTATACCTGTCGACACTTGGCCTACCACCGTATAGCCTGAATTTGTTTTTACAATATCACTGGCACTACTTATTCCGCCGTATTCATCAAACTCAGGGACCAGTGGCACACTCAATCCGTCAGGAGAGACAATAATACCCCGAGAGATAAAATCGCGCACGAAACGGGTTTCTTCTTCAGTTTCACCATCTGGAGTAAACACTGTTTTTTCATAAGGCGCACTGCCCCAGCCCACTGCGATTCCATCTTCTGCTACGGCATTATAAAAATTGCTAACAGAACGCGTTAAACCATCATAATCAACTGAAGCGATATCAAATAATACTTGCTCTTGGGCTTCGCCATTTAAAATATTGTACCCGACAATATTAGCTAGTTTTTGATAATCAGGGTTCGTTGCTTGCGCTGTTAAAAAAGACAGCATAAAACTGTGAGCATCAGGATTAGTTGCCGCTGCATTATTATTTTCAATATCATCAAGCGTAAAGGTAATTTGCTTATCAATTAACTCGAAGTAGTCTTCTTGTTGTTCATAAGCTCTTTCGATTGCGCTATCTGTGAAATCAATATAACTAACATCAATAGGTAAGTTGTATAAGCCGTTAGAAAGGCCAATTATGTGCCCGCTTTCACTAACATCTTTAACATAGTTATGCTTTGTATCGGCTAATACACTCAGCTCAGTTAACTGATACGTTGCACTAAGTGCCGAGGTACTCATGGTAGCTAAAATACTAGCAGCGAGTAATTTATATTTCATTTTAGTCCTTACTACTGATTCTTTAAATCTTCAAGTTCTTCCCAGCGCTCCAAAGCGGCTTCAAGGTCAGACTCAAGTTGTGCTAAATGGTTCAACTCTTTGGTTGTTATGCTGGCATCTTGTTTAAAGAAATTAGCGTCATTAACCACAACTTGCTGTGCTTCTAATGCTTGCTCAAGTTGTTCAAGCTTACTGGGTAATTGCTCTAATTCAAGTTTTAATTTGTAAGAGAGTTTATTCGTTTTATTTTCAGCTTTAATAACAGGAGCTGTAACTACAGCTTGCTTTTTAGCTGGCGTGCTCTCATGCTTTTTTTGTTGTGCTAAATAGTTTGTATAGGCTTCGTAGTCGCTATAACCACCGACAATATCGGTGATCACGCCATTTCCTTCAAACGCCCAAACACTGGTACAAGTGTTATCAATAAACTCACGGTCATGACTAACAATTAGCACAGTACCTTGATATTGATTAATGATATCTTCCAGCAACTCAAGGGTTTCTATATCCAAATCATTGGTTGGCTCATCAAGAACCAGAATATTTGACGGCTTTAAGAAGAGCTTTGCTAATAATAAGCGGTTCTTTTCACCACCAGACAATGCTTTAACCGGCGTACGCGCTCGCGCAGGCGGGAATAAAAAGTCTTGCAAGTAACCAAGCACATGCCGTGAACGACCATTCATCATCACTTCTTGCTTACCTTCTGCAACATTGTCTTGTACTGTTGCTTCTTCATCTAGCTTCTGGCGGTATTGGTCAAAATAAGCAAACTCAAGATTGACGCCTTGTTTAACTATTCCTTCATCCGCTGCAATATCACCAAATAATAATTTTAATAAGGTTGTTTTACCAATCCCGTTAGGCCCAACTAAACCGATGCGATCACCACGCATAACAAGGGTAGAGAAATCACGAGCAATTACTTTGTCTTTATTGAATTGATGGTTTAAGTGCTTAGCCTCAAACACTAATTTACCAGAGCGGTCAGCCGTTTCAATGTTAAAGTCAGTTTTACCAACTTGATCCACTCGTTGCTTACGCTCATTACGAAGTTGCTTGAGTTCACGTACCCGACCTTCATTACGCGTACGTCGGGCTTTAACACCTTGGCGGATCCATGCTTCTTCTTCAGCTAGGCGTTTATCAAACAACGCATTTTGTGCTTCTTCGACTTTTAAATCGTGGGCTTTTTGCTCTAAATAAGTTGCATAGTCACCAGGGTAGGAAATTAATTTACCACGGTCTAAATCTAAAATTCGTGTCGCCACAGCGCGAATAAAAGCACGGTCATGAGAAATAAATACAATGCCACCTTTAAACTCTTTCAAAAACTGCTCAAGCCACATCACGCTTTCCATGTCTAAGTGGTTGGTAGGCTCATCAAGTAGCAGTAAGTCAGGCTCACTGACCAGCGCACGCGCAAGTGCCACTTTTCGTAACCAACCACCTGAAAGCGACTCAAGTTTAGCTTCAGGAGACAATTCCAAACGCGTTAAAACTAATTGAATTCGACTATCAAAGCGCCAGCCATCTGCCGCTTCGAGCTGGTTTGATAAACGCTCTAACTTATTTAATAGTTGATCTGTGCACTGCGTTTGTAGCTGGGTACTAACATGATGATAATCAATGAGTAAATTAGCTATTTCAGGCATGCCTTGTGCGACATAATCAAACACCGAACCGCTGGCACCTTTTGGAGGATCTTGCTCTAAGCGTGAAATTTTAATGCTACCAAGCTGATTTATTTCACCATCATCTAAAATCACTTGGCCATCGAGTACTTTTAATAGTGTTGATTTACCAGCGCCATTTCGGCCAACCACACACACGCGCTCACCACTTTCAATAATTGCATCCGCGTTATCAAGTAATGGGTGCGTGCCGTACGCGAGTTGAGCTTTAGAAATTCTAATTAAGTCCATATGATCTGTTTACTCTTTTTCTGTTTGCGTAAAAAACTGACGCACATCTTGCGCAGTAAAAGGCCAATACAATTGTCTGCCTTGTTCGCTTTTTAAAACTGGGATACTAGTCTGATATTCAGCGATCAATGAATCATCGCTGATAATATCAACAAGCAGTAATGAATCATCACCTAACAATGGACCAATCAAAGACTGCGCTTGCTCGCACAAATGACACCCATCAGTATGATATAGTACCCAATTAGCCATGCGTAATTAACCAGCTATTATGGATCTGTTTATTACGTTTAAAATCAGGCGATAATGTTTGCTCTGAAATATTTTGCGCTTTTAAGCCTAAGCCAATTAAACCCACTTCATCCATGATAAAACCACGCTTATTATTCGAAAATATCAAAGTACCTGATGGACTGAGAATTTTTTTAACCCACGTTAATAACTTAATGTGATCACGTTGTACATCAAATGCATCTTTCATACGTTTTGAGTTAGAAAATGTCGGTGGATCTAAAAAGATCAAATCATATTGACTAGTTGCATATTCCAGCCACTTCAAACAATCTGCTTGCTCAAAGCGATAACGGGTATTACTGATGTTATTCAGTTCAAAATTATCTTGCCCCCACTTTAAGTAGGTTTTTGATAAATCAACCGTAGTAATCGCTTTGGCACCACCAAGAGCTGCGTGGACAGAGGCTGTGCCCGTGTACGCAAACAAGTTTAAAAAGCGCTTATCTTTGGCGTTTTCTTGAATATAACGACGAGCAAGACGATGGTCTAAAAACAACCCTGTGTCTAGGTAATCAAATAAGTTTACCTTAAACTTGGCACCAAACTCTTCAACGACTTGAGTCCTGTTTTGTTTGGCCATTGGTGTGTATTGCTCTTCACCTTTTTGTTTTTTACGGACTTTGACAGCAATATTGCCTGGTGCAATATTAAGCTGTTGTGCAGTTAGAGAGATTACGTCTTGTAAACGTTTATGTGCGGTAGCATCATCAATTTCTTTCGGGGCTGCGTATTCAAAAATAACCGCCGAATCGCCATAAACATCCACTGCAACATTGTACTCTGGAATATCAGCGTCATACACACGATAAGCTTGAATTTCATTTTGCTTAAGCCAATTTTTTAACCCTTGCTTATTTTTCTTCACGCGATTAGCAAATGACAACGAGCCTTCAAAATTCAATGCGGGCTTGTCTTCGGTTGTTTGGCTAACTTGTTTATCATCTAACTGGTATAGATTAAGTACCACATCAAGCGGGCCATTTTTAAACTTATAGCGTTTAAGTTTAACCAGTTTTAATAATTTAAATAGGCTTTCATCCATGCCCAATAGAGCAAGTTTCCAGTTATTAAAATGTTTTTTAAAGCCAGTGCCTAACGCACTGTGCAAACTGACTAACTCAGCCATAGAGCCAATACGCTCACCATAAGGCAAGTTTGAAATAACCACACCAGGTAGTTTTGCCACTGAGGTCAGTTTAGTTGCATCACTTTGTTTAAATTTAATTACATCACCAAGTCCAGCTCTGCGCGCATTATCTACTGCTTTGCTTAATACATTGGCATCATAATCATGACCTATAAGCCATAGTTTAGGATCGGTGATCTGAGCAATTAACTGCTCTCTTAATTCTTTGTACTTGGCAATTCTAAAGCTTGGTAGACGTTCAAATGCAAAACCTTCACGGAATAGTCCCGGCGCTTCATTACGTGCCATACCAGCAGCTTCTATTAAAATAGTACCGGCACCACAACAAGGGTCAAATAATGGCTGCTGTACATTCTCGAGCCAACCACTGCGTTTAATAAGTGCCGCTGCTAAATGCTCTTTAATTGGTGCTTTACCTTGGCCTTCACGATAACCACGCTCTGATAACCGCGGACCTGAATAATCAATATACATAGCCACACCTTGACGCGATAAACGTGCAACAACACGAACATTGGCATCTTGTTTATCTACGTTAGGGCGTTGTTCGTATAAATCATTAAAATAGTCAACAATGGCATCTTTAATCACCAAACCTGAAAATTGAGTGTTCTTAAGTGCATCATTAGTGCCATTGAAGTCAACTGCGAATGTTTGCGTTGGGCCAAACCATTCTTGCCATGGTTGCAAACGAGCAAACTTGTAGAGGCTTTCTTTATCATTTACGCCTTCTTTCTCTTCAATCAACATAAGTACGCGAGTTGCGAAGCGGCTCATCAAACACACTTTTTGTGCTAATGTAGTGTCACCTTCAAAGCGTACAGAGCCCACCGTTTGCTTGGTCACCGTGGCGCCAATGTCAGTAAGTTCTTCAACCAATAAGTTTTCGATTCCGATAGAAGTAAGTGCGATAAAATGCAAAGTAATAACCCTTGATAGCTAATTGCGCAGGATTATAACATAGGTTGGCAGACAAACACGCGATAAAGGCAGGAACGCTAAAAAATATGCTTAAGCAGTTTTACTGTTTTGAACGTGGTTATAAATTGGGTGAACGCGGTTATTAAGCACTCGAATAGCCTCAAACTGATTCAGACTTAAATTTTCATCAAGCTGAAAATGCTCAGCTAAACTAATACATAATGACGCATCTTTACTGTGTTCTACAATTAAAAACTCACCAGCCTGAAGGCGGCTATGCAGTTTTATCACAGCTTCAACACTCGGCTCACTGCCAGTATAAGGGTCAAAAAACCAACTTTTTGCCAACATAGGTTTTAGGTAGAACTTTGCAGCAGTTGCATTGAGTGCAATTTGACACAATTGCGCAGTTTTCCACACATTAAAACCATCAAGGTATTGATAAACTTGCTGATAAAACGCGGCGTCTTCTAAACTAAAACATGGTTGCGTGAGCACTGAATCAGTAAGTTGGCGGAGTTTATAAGGCGTGCACAGTTGCATATCTTGATCTAAGTCGATCAACAAGCGATTTTTTACTGGACAAGCAATCCACTTCCATTGCTTTGATGCTTGTAACATGCGTTTCCTATGCTCCTTATAAATTAATCTTATGAATAGCGAATTATAGCCGCTTTTGACCAATTAATAAACATTTCCTTAGAACATTTATTGAATGATCAAAAGCTTAAATAACTGATCCTTATAAGCCTTGCAGGATCGTTTTTACCAATTGTGGGCCTTTATATATAAATCCTGTGTATACTTGGACAAGATCAGCCCCTGCTGAAAACTTTTCGTTGGCGCTAGCTGAATCATCAATGCCCCCCACCCCAATAATTGGTAACTTTCCTGCAGTTAAACGCTTCAGCTCTTGCACAACTTGGGTTGAACGATGACGCACTGGCTGACCAGACAGGCCGCCCGCTTCATTTGCATACTGTTGACCTTGCACAGCTGCACGCTCTAAGGTTGTATTTGTCGCGATCACACCATCGATCTTATTATTGATCAAAGACTCACTCACTTGGGCAATTTGCACTTCATCAAGATCTGGCGCAATTTTTACCAGCATGGGGACTTGTTTATCATGCTTAGCAATTAAATCTAATTGTTCGTTCTTTAAGCTTTGCAATAAATCGTCCAGTGCAGCACCATATTGCAAATCACGCAAGCCTGGTGTATTGGGTGAAGAGATATTTACAGTGATATATGATGCATATTCAAACACTTTACGCATACAGTGGATATAATCGTCTTTACCCTGCTCATTTGGGGTATCTTTATTTTTACCAATATTAATACCTAAAATACCGTCATACTTCGCTGCTTTGACGTTATTAATTAGGTTATCCACCCCTTTATTGTTAAAACCCATACGATTAATAATGGCATTTGATTCTGGCAGGCGGAAAATACGTGGTTTATCATTCCCCGCTTGTGGACGTGGTGTGACAGTCCCCACTTCAATAAAACCAAACCCCATTTTTGCAAAAGCATCAATACACTCGGCATTTTTATCAAGGCCTGCAGCAAGTCCAACTGGGTTTTTAAATTGTAAGCCTAGAAATTCTACGGGGCGATCTGCCACTGATTGAGACCATGCGGCACTGAATGGCGTATTATTAAAACGGCGTAAATTATGCAGTGCAAATTCATGGGCCCATTCCGCATCACGGGTGAACATAAAACGGCGAGCTAGATCGTAAAACATCAAATAATCCTCTTTATAAAAAAATACCCCAGACTAGGCTGGGGTATTGTATAACAATTTTAGTGATTAACTCATTATTTTCAGTTGAGAAAATAATGAAGCACTAGTAATCGCTTATTTTGTTGACGAATCACAGTTATGACTCAGTAACATAAGTTCGCGAAGTGCGACTGAGAACTTAGCAAAATCATGGCTTTGTGAAGTTTTAAACTCAGCCAACATTTGCTTCCAGCGTTGCAATAATAAATCTTGGCTATCCATCCAGTGATCAATTTGACTGTCAACGTCTTTGTCATCACCTGTGAAGTTGTTTAGTACTACTTCTGATAATGTACGTTGTTGCCAATCAAGTTCTTCACGATAAGAAGCACGTGCCAAGGCTTGCCAATGGTTTGCCACTGGTTGATTGGTAATTTGATCTAAGAACCAATGTAGACCCATGCGGGCGCCAAGTTTGAAGTAGGTATTCGACACCATATCAATACTGCGGCCTGAATTCGCAGCTACTTCAGCCAAATCCATTACTGAGAACAGGCTAGATAGCGATACTATACGTGTTGCAAGCTCTGCAGGTACTGCACTATCTATTAGTTTTTCAGCCGCTTTGTTTAAACGTTCACTTTCTTTTTCAACCATATAGCTGGTTAAGTTTGCACTTAAGTCAGCAAACGTTGGTGCGAAGAATGCAATTGTTTGCTCAATATTTTGCGCTTTATTACGGTGACGTAAGAACCAACGTGTTGCACGGCGTACTGTACGACGTAATTGATACAGCATTTCAGTTTGTACTGCAGCTGGGATCTTATTATCCAGCGCCACAATTGCAGACCAGGTGTCACGCATTTGGAACACTTCACTGGCAACTGAGTAACATAAGGCAACTTCAGCTTCATTTGCACCTGTTTCTTCATGCATACGCACCATGAAATTAAGGCCCATATCATTAACGATATTGTTAGCAAGTTTAGTTGCAATGATCTCTTTACGCAGTGGGTGATTATCCATTGCTGCGTTGAATTTTTCACGCAGCGGTAATGGGAATGACTTCACTAAAAGCTGACGATAATACGGATTTTCTGTAATTTCGTCTGTCACTAATGACTCTTTCAGTACCATCTTGGCATAAGAAACAAGCACCGATAGCTCTGGGCGAGTGAGGTCTTTACCCGCGGCAGCGCGTTCTGCCAATTCTTCATCACTTGGAATAAATTCAATTGCACGGTTTAACTTGCCTTCTTTTTCAAGCGCATGGATAAAACGTACTTTCTCTTTTAGCGTTGATGAACCTTTAGATTGCGTAATAGACAGCGTATGGGTTTGACGATAACAGTCTTTCAATACTAGTTGTGCTACTTCATCAGTCATTGAGTACAGCAATTCATCACGTTGTTTACGCGTTAAATCACCTGCTGTGACTAAACCATTAAGTAAAATTTTGATATTTACTTCGTTATCAGAACACGCAACACCACCCACATTATCAATAAAGTCAGTGTTTACACGACCACCTTTAGTAGCAAACTCAATACGACCTAGTTGTGTCGCGCCTAAGTTACCACCTTCACCAAATACTTTTGCACCTAACTCGTGGCCATTAATGCGCAGTGCATCATTAGCACGATCACCTACATCAGCATCGCTTTCTTTACTGCTCTTAATGTAAGTTCCGATACCACCATTCCATAATAAATCAAACTCCATCATTAAACTGGCTTTGATCAATTCATTTGGTGTCATGCTGGCTTTTTTAGTGCCCAACATTTTCTTCATTTCTGGCGTTAAAGTGATTGATTTAGCAGCGCGAGAGAATACCCCACCGCCCGCTGAAATTAACTCTTTATTATAATCTTCCCATGAAGAACGTGGTAAATTAAACAAGCGTTCACGCTCTGGGTAAGACGTTGCTGAATCTGGGTTTGGATCAACAAAAATGTGTAAATGGTTAAATGCCACTTGCAGACGAATATGCTTCGATAACAACATACCATTACCGAATACATCCCCTGCCATGTCACCAATTGCAACCACAGTAAAGTCTGTAGTTTGCGTATCAATATCCATTTCACGGAAGTGACGCTTAACAGATTCCCAACCACCTTTCGCAGTAATACCCATTTTCTTATGGTCATAACCCACAGAGCCACCCGATGCAAATGCATCACCTAGCCAGAAGTTATATTCATTCGCGATACCATTGGCAATATCTGAGAACGTCGCCGTGCCCTTATCCGCTGCAACAACTAAGTATGCATCATCTTCATCATGACGTGTCACATCAACAGGTGGCACAATCTCGCCTTGGATGATGTTATCTGTAATGTCTAATAAACCGCGAATAAAGATTTTGTAGCACTCTTGGCCTTCTTTGAAAAACGCATCACGATCCGTAGGCAGTTGTTTACATACAAAGCCACCTTTAGACCCTACCGGGACGATCACCGTGTTCTTAACCTGTTGTGCTTTAACTAAGCCCAATACTTCAGTGCGGAAATCTTCACGACGATCAGACCAACGCAGACCACCACGAGCCACTTTACCACCGCGTAAATGCACACCTTCAACGCGCGGTGAATAAACAAATATCTCAAATGCCGGTAACGGCAATGGCATATCTGGAATTAAACTCGGGTTAACTTTAAATGACACATACGATTTGAACTGGCCAGTGTCATCTTTTTGAAAGTAGTTAGTACGTAACGTAGCAATGATCATATCCACGTACAAACGGATGATACGGTCATCATCTAAGTTAGCAACGTTTTCAAGCTCAAGGTAAATTTGCGCAATTAGCTTATCAAGTGTTTTAACACTTGCTGGACTTTTCACTGAGAATTTTTTAGCGAATAAATTGACAATTTGTGAGCCAATATGAGGGTAGTTCGCTAAGGTGCTTTCGATGTAACTTTGCGAGAAAGTAACCCCAACTTGACGCATATACTTTGCATAAGCACGAAGAATTGATGCTTCACGGCCAGTTAAGCCACCCATTAGCACTAAACGATTAAAACCATCGTTTTCTAAACGATTACTCCATACACTGGTCAGTGCAGCACGAAAACGCGCTGATACTTTATCAAAATCAGCGATCCCTTTACTATCAAGTAACATAGAGAAATCCATGATCCAGTTAACACTGCCATCACTGGTTTTAACTGAATATGGCGTTTCACCAATGACACGTAAGCCAAAGTTTTCAAGCATTGGCATAACATCAGATAGATGAATTGGTACGTCTTTATGGAATAGGCTCAAACGAACAATATTACTGTTTGCTTCTTCTTGCGGACGATAAAACAACATTTCGAGTTTATTATCATCGTTAAGCAATTCAAGCTTTTCAATATCAACAACGGCCGCACTTGGCAATACTTCATCTTTGTATGAACGGGCAAATGCATTGCAGTATTTACGATTAAGTTCATTACCACGCGCTTCACCAGCTGATTCTAATAATGCTGACTGTAGTTTATCTTCCCAAGTACGAGCGGCTTCTACTAAATTATTTTCGATGTCTTTCACGTTATATTCGATATTGTTGTCAGTCACACGCACGGTATAGTGAGTACGCGCTAGTGTTGACTCTGAGAAAAAGGTAGTAAATTCGACTTTATCGTCAGAATTAAATGCGTTTGCTAAGATACATTGCGTTTCGCGGCGTAGTGCTGTGTTATAACGCTCACGTGGTACATAAACCATGCAAGAGAAGAAACGGCCATAAGCATCTTTACGAACAAATAAGCGACACATATCACGTTCTTGTATTTGCAATACACCCATTGCAACTTCAAGTAACTCACTTTCGCGTGCTTGTACTAACTCATCGCGCGGATAAGTCTCAAGAATATTTAATACCGCTTTGTACGCATGTGTGCCTTTGGCAAAATCACACATTTCCATGATGCGATTAATTTTGCTTTTTAATACAGGCACATCAGCGGCACTGTTGTTATAGAAACTTGATGAGAATAAACCGATAAAACGGTCTTCACCAATTACATTACCTTCGTCATCAAAACGTTTAATACCAACATAATCTATGTATGCTGGGCGATGAACTCGTGATAATGAGTTAGTTTTAGTCAAGATCAGTAAGTTATTATTACGCGCTTCTTGGCGTGCAACTTCTGGTAAATCAGATAACAATCGAGAATGTTCTTCGGTTGAATTTTTCATCAAACCTAAACTGCCCTCGATCTTACCTTTGAGTTGATAGTCACCTTGAACAGGTATCAAATCATATTGACGATAACCCATTAAAGTAAAATTATCTTTCGCTAACCAATCTAAAAATTCAACTGTTTCAGCTACTTCACTGGCATTGTTGTTGTGGTGACGCTTAGGTAACTCTTTGGTGACCGCAACTAACTTTTTACGGATCGGCTGCCAATCTTCTACCGCAGTAGAGACATCGTTGAGCACTGACTCAAGTTCTTTTTTGAACGAGTCGATCACTGAAGAATCTGTTTGACGATCGATTTCGATAAAAAATACCGTTTTTGTCGAGCTGGATTCTTGTTCCGCTTTTAAATTAGAAACGGCTGAAATCTTCCCGTTCTTATCGCGTTGAATTTTAAGTGGGCTATGCAGTAGCAAGTGAGAGGCGATATTTTCACGGGTCATCGCCATACGCACCGAATCAACTAGAAATGGCATATCTTTAGTGATAATTTCTACGATTGTATGCGATGACTGCCAGCCATCTTTTGCTACTTCAGGATTGAAAACACGGATAACCGCGTCATCAGAGGTATTTTTTTCTAGCGAGTTCCATAGGCTAAGTGCAGCGCCATATAAGTCACTATCATTGCGATGTGCCAAATCTTCTTTAGACATATTGCTGTACAAGGATTTGGCGAATTTCTCAACGAGTAACACATTATCAGCGTGAACTTTTTTCTGGATCAGCTTACAGACATTATCTAAGATAACCGAGGCTTGCCCTTCATTTCGTGTCATTACATGTTCCTTAAATCTATACCACCGACTTAGGTGGAAAATTTGTACAGCAATTTATTGTGTGGAGTCAGGCAAATTCTAACCCTTTTAAAATTAATAAACAGCCCTTTCGATGAAAACATTTTAAGCATTTCAGCTATTTGGTCATCTATTCACAAATTATAGATATAAATGGCCTATACAGGCCATTTAGGAGCAAAATTATTCACATTATTTTTTCTGGTCAGTCCAGAGTAAACTGCCGATTGCCGGTAAAAGTAACACCGCACCGAGCATATTGACCAAAAACATGAAGGTTAACAATATCCCCATGTCTACTTGAAACTTCAGATCAGAGAAAATCCAAGTACTGACACCGATGGCCAAGGTAATTCCGGTGAATAATACCGCACTGCCACGTTCAATTAGCGCATTTCGATACGCAACAGGTAATGCCACACCTTGCTTTAGTTGCCCCATCATAGATGACAAAATATAAATTCCGTAATCAACACCAATTCCCACCCCTAATGCAATAACAGGCAAAGTTGAAACTGTTAGCCCTATTTCAAGCTGCACCATCAAAGCCTGAGCCAACGTGGACACTATGTATAGAGGTAGCACGACAGCAATGGTTGCTTTTACGCTCTTAAAGCTAATTAAGCATAAAATAATCACCGCCCCATAGACATAAAGCATCATTGGCAATTGCGCCGCTGAGACTGACTCATTGGTTGCAGCCATTACGCCTACAGGTCCTGATGCCAACTTAAAGTGTAATGTGTCGGTTTGCTCTTCGATAGCAAATTGCTTAACACTTGCAATGATATGCTCAATGGTTTGCGCTTTATGATCGTCTAAAAAGATGATCACTGGCATGACTGAACAATCACCATTGAGTAACCCGGTACTGGTTTCAACTCTTGCCGTTGACTGTACTAAACTTGCGGTATTACGTGGCAAGCTTTGCCATTTCAAATTACCTTCGTTGTAGCCTGCATTTACTGATTGCGCAACTGAGCTTAGCGTTACAGCAGACTGCACTCCGGCAAGGTTTTCAACTTTATATTGAAAGCGGCTGATCCGCTCCATTACATCGTGCTCTGTACAAGCTGCTGGATACGCTTCTACAATCACTTTAAGAATATCCGAAGAAATGGTGTATTTGTCCGATATTAAAAATGTATCTTGGTTATAACGCGCATCTTGATGCAATGACGGTGCACCCGCGTGTAAATCTCCAATATGCATTTTTCCTGCTTGCCAATAGCCCAAAGCAAATAGCACTAGAGTACTGGCTATAATGACTTTAGCCCATTTAGGATCGGTGGTTTTCACTAATAAGTCACGCAAAGTATCAAGCATATTTGGCTTGTCACTATTTCCTGATTGGATATGCACTGTGCTGTCAAAATGCATATAAGATGCCCACACAGGTAATAACACTAAGTTAGTGAAAATAATAACCGCGACACCTAAACTTGCTGTAATAGCCAACTCACGAATTATACCAATATCAATTGTCAGTAAGGTTAAAAAGCCAACGGTGTCAGATAACAATGCAATGCCACCTGGGATCAATAGCGCTCTAAAACTTGCCTGACAACAAAGACGGGTATCACTGTCTTGCTCTGCAACTTTTTTCCCAATCGCATTGATCATTTGTACACCATGGCTTACACCAATCGCAAACACTAAAAATGGCACTAAAATTGACATCGGATCTAAGCCAAATCCTAGGCTCGATAATAATCCTAACTGCCAAACCACGGCGATAATAGAACAAGTAATTGGCAAAATAGTCAGCTTTAAACTGCCACAAAATAACCACACCATCACGAAGGTAAACGCAATTGCGATAGCAAAAAATAACACGACGCCCTTCGCGCCTTCAGCAATATCACCAGCCATCTTGGCAAAACCAATGATATGGATGCTGACTTTATCCGTACTTAATGGCTCTCTAATTTCACTTTCTAGTTTTTGAGCAAACGCTAAGGTATCCAGTTTTTCTTGGGTTTGTGGATCCGTTTCCATTAACTGCGCTGTTACCATGGCGCATGAATAATCGGATGCTATCATGCGACCAACTACTTTGGCCTTTTCAATATTTTCTTTTACAACCGCTAAACCACGTTTGTCTGCTGTAAAATTAGCTGGGATAATTGGTCCGCCGGCAAACCCATCTTCAACGACTTCGACAAAACGTGCGCTAGGGGCAAAAATTGAATTCACTAAGGGCCGGTTTACTCCAGGTATAAAATACAGCTGATCGTGGACCGCTTTTAATTGTGTAAAAAATTCAGGATTAAAAATATCGCCGCTATCATCACATACGGAGATTAAAATACTATTTGCCCCACCAAATTGTTTTTCATGCTTTAAATACACTTTCATGTAATCATGATTAAGTGGAATATTTTTATTAAATGAGGCATCTAGTTGGATTTGCGTGGCTTTAAACCCTAAAAAACACGTAATTACAATAAAGCTCATTACCATCAATAATCGATGACGAAAAACAGCTTTTTCTAAGAATTCTACGATTGCATGCATTATTCAGCCATCTCCTTCACTTTAATGCCATTTTCTGAAGCCATAACCAACTGATTATCAAAAATAACCGCATCTAAAATAGCTTTACCATCGGGTAACTGCTCAACTGTTAATTGATTATTTATGTAATGAAAAATCACCCCGCTATTAGCAAGTAACAGCCAATGGTTTTCACCTGCTTTAATAATACTGTTTACTGTGGCTGTTTTATCATTGTTTATTGGTCGCCACTGCTGTTCTTGTTGACGGCTGAAAATATTGCCGCGTAATCCCGCTACAACTTCCTCGCCATGATCGTCACTGGCGTATGCAAAGAAAGAGCCCATATAAATTTCTTCATCACGTTGCCAGCTTTTGCCATTATCTGTACTGTGAGCAAGTAACCCCATTTCACCAACCAGCATAAGTTTATTACCCGTTGCAACAATACGATTGAAGTGCGGCAGTATTGAGGCTGTTTCAGCTTCATAGGCTTCAGGATCAGAATCTTTTAAATCATTTAAGTATTCTTGGTCTTCTGCAAATAGCAATGAATCTAAAAAGCGTTTTTGCCAGTTTTCTCCACCATCTGTGGTTTCATAAAACATACCATAAGCACCAACGGCAAAACCGTGTTGCTCAGTAATAAATAAGATGTCTAGGCAGGGTTTATCCAATTGTGTATTTACTTGTTGTAATTGCCAATTCGCCCCACCGTCCGTTGTGTTAATGATTGTTGCATCATGGCCACACGCCCAACCGCGCTCACTACCATTAAAGGTGACCGCTGTTAATAACACTTGGCTTGGCACAGCAGCTTGTTGCCAGTCTTTTGCATCAACACTTGTAATTATAGTGCCGTGCTTCCCTACAGCGACCAATTGCTTTCCTGTAAATTCAATATCAGTCAACAACGTTTTATCTGCTTTTGTTGCAGTAATAGCCGCAAGCGGTTCAGACGCTATTGATTGTGTTGAAAGGCTTGCAGTAATAGCAAGGCCTGCATAAAGCATGTACTTCATATTTTTAAATCGCCTTGAAAGAGTGTGTTTGTCGGTATATAACGAGCAATCGGGGGACCCCATACGTGTCAGAATGACAAACGCGATTTGGAACAAAAAAGCACCTGGCTTAGGCCAGGTGCTTGAATGAATTAACGACCTTCGCGGCGCAGTGCGCTCGAGGTAAATTCATTATCGTTAAACGATTGTGAAAAATCGTACATTTTCTCTTGGTTATCTAAACCGATTGCAAGGTAGCGGCGTGAATTCAAATCATGATACACATCGAGCGTACTCCAATTAGTCAACGCATCGTAGTAGTTGATCGTATGCGCCATCGCAACTCGATACATTTGATCACGGTTATCATAGATATCTGTTACTTGAACTTGCCAGCTATCTTCATCTATATAAAACACGCGCTTTTTATAGATATGACGAGTATCGCCTTTTAGTTTCGCTTCAACGACCCAAACACGGTGCTTTTCATAACGCACATGCTCAGGATTAATGTGCCCCGCCATTAAAATATCATCATATTCAAGCTTGTCGCTATGCAATTTGTAGCTATTGTAAGGAACATAAAGCTCTTGCTTACCCTTTAGTGTCCACGTATAGCGATTTGGTGAACCATTGAACATATCAAAATCATCTGTGGTACGAAGGCTATCAGCCGCAGTTCCAGGTGCATCATAGGCTACGTTAGGGGCACGGCGAACACGACGCTGACCGGTATTGTAAGTCCATGCTTGGCGAGGGGTAAGTATTTGGTCCATCGTCTCATGAACTAATAACGCCGTTCCTGCAAGTCGTGCAGGCTCTGTCACTTTTTGTTTAAATTTAAATAAAATATTTGACTCTTGCAGCTCCGATGGAGTCGCTTTTGGGTCTGAATATTTAACTAACAATTGCTCATCAAAGCCAACCATGTTGTATGAGCCTGACGCAGTCGGTGCAGCTTGGCCACCAAAACGTTCAATCGAGAGACCACGATAACGTAATAAGTGATTCCAAATCGCTTCTAAGCCATTTTTAGGAATTGGAAAAGGAATACCAATGGCGGTATTTTTTATGCCGTTCCCTTCTTCAATCAACTCTGCGGTAGGTGCATATTGCTTCGTTGCATCATAAACAAACTGCGGATTAGAAGCGCTACGATGGGTTGTATAGATATTCATTTTAAAGGTATCTGGGTACGCTTCAAAAAGTGCAACTTGGCCTGGGCTTAAGTTAGCCTTGTATTTATCAACATTTGATTTATCAATGGTGAAAAGTACTTTGTCATTGGCATATGGGTCTGGGTGATGCATACCTGGCGTATACCCTGCAGGTGGAGTGGTAATACCACCCGTCCAAGCTGGAATCGAGCCATCTGCATTGGCTGCTTTTTCAGCACCTACTGGTGTTAAATCCGCACCTAAACGTGCTACTTCTTCGCTAGTCATTTTAGCAACTACAGCCGTTGTAGAAAACAAACTACATAGCGTTAGTGCAATGAGGGTAGGTTTTTTTATCATGATGATACCCTTAAATTGAATATTTAATATTAAAAGAAACAAAATCGCGGTCAGAGAATGTATTAGTTTGACCACCACCCCAGAATGAGTTGTAGCTAAAGTCAAACGACCACGCGTTTTGGTAATTAAAGTTTGCTGTAACACCTAGTGATTTACGGTCTTCAATAAATAAGAACATTGGATCAGGTGTAATACCATTTACATCGTGAGAAAAAACAAATCGAGGTGAAAAGTTAACCCCCTTAAAGAAGTTAAAATAATCACCTTTAGCAATTAAGCGGTAACCCCATGCTGATGCGCTCGGGAAAGGGTTCGTTTCAGGCCCATTTGATAAACCAAGATGCAGCGTTGAATAATCATCAGTACCAGGACCTGTGATAACACCACTGCGACCAGTACCTGAGACATTTAAACGTAACTCGTCGTACTCTGGCATATCATTAATACGCACCCCCCCAACTTCACCGACCACAGCCCAACTATCTGCACCAAGTGATGGTCCAAATAAATGTGTAGCAGTAAACTGTAGTTGTGCAGTATTACGTTCAATATAACCTTGTGCTGTTTCGCCAGGTCCTACAACGCTAATTGCATCGCCTTGGCTCATTTGCGAAATACCCGCAAAATCAGGACGAATACCTGCAACAGCTAACTGCTCAGGCATACCTGCATAAAGTAGTTCAACGTCATCAATTTGCAGAGGCTCGTCTTCACGAAATGCAAACTCCCCCGCAAACGCCGTCTCACCAATTGAAGTATTAAAGCTAACACCATAGAGCTTAATATCTTCAGGGTAGACTAACTTACCTTGTGTAAATGCGTTCAGTTGAGTGATATTGTCTTCAGTGATCTGTGTATCCGGCGAGAGGATCATCGCCAAATCTTCAGCAATCGCTTCATTTGTAAAGTTAGATACTTGACCTGAAATAAGTGGACGACGACTATGATAGTTAATGTGGTATAACGCCACTTCAGTATCATTTAATTCAGGTAAAAACATCCCTAAACGTAAACCGTATTGGCCGCCATTTTTTGGCTCAGTCTTACCTGCATCTCCCTTACCTTTAAGTGCTACTTTAGTTGGGTAAGCTAAATACATATTAGCAAGTAATGCTTGACCTTCAGCACTGGTTGGGTCGATACCTTGTGCAGCAGCTGCAGCACCAAACGATGCTTGTAAATTATTTAAGCTCTGTGTTAAAAACGCCAGATCAATATCTGGGTTAGACGTGAAGCCAAGCTGAATGTTTTGCTGATAACCGTTTTCAGATGCAAAGTCATTGGTCGAAAAATAACTCCCCGCTGCTGGTAGTCGTGTTTCATGCCAATCATACTGATAAAACGCTTCAAGGTTGATGTTGTCGGTAATACCTAATGATGCCCATAGCATGCCTACAGGAATAAAGGCTTCTTTTAGCTCAGCACCAGGCGCTTTTAAACGGTCTATATCAACAGGGTTAACATTGATACCGTGTGAAATAAGCGTACTTTCACCCCAGTTGACAACTTGCTGACCTAACCGCACTGATAATGGATTTTTACCATCATTTAAATCAAAATCTGCCCATACAAAGGCATCGAGTAAGCGAATGTCCGCGCACACTTGCTCTTTAGTATCTGGATCATCACATGGGTCAACGCCACCACCTGATACAGGGTTAACATAAGCCCGATCGCCATCCATTAACTCAAAATCATAAAAATACATAAAGCGAGTAAACAAGCCATAGTTATCTTTATTGATCGATAAATCGTGTGTGCCTTTTAATAGTTTCGAAAAGGATTCGCCACTGTCAAAATTTAAATCCCCAGCATCACCATTATTTGAGTAGGCGCCAGGCTGTGCCCACACATCTTGTGCTGTGTATATTGGATTAAGGGATGGATCATAGCCTGTCCAATTAAAAGCAGGATTATTACTTTTACCAATCAAAGAAAAGTCGCGGTCTTCTACGCGGATACTTTGACCATAGGAAAAGTTTGAATCAAATGTTACATCAAAGCCACCAACTTCAAAGTTAGCAGCGTGTGACGCACCTGTTGATAAACCTAATGTTGCAGCAGCTAGGCCTAAAAATATTTTGTTTTTAACAAAAAGCGATCTTCTTATCATTGTGTGTTCCCCCTGTCGCGGGTAATTTTGTGATCAAGTTATTGTTTTTAGTGTAGTCGTAACGATAGAAGCGAAATAAAGAAATTACAAATAGAACGCGTTCAATCAGTCATAATTTTTCTGTTTAGTTGGCGTTTACGTAATGGTAAGACGTCCTACCAGATAATTTATACACGTAAATTAACAATAGGACAAATTGAATTAACAAAAAAAACAATATTATAAGAAAATACTGTTCTAACCTATTCGCTCCAAGCGTAAGAATTTGTGTTCAGGTGTAAGTAAAAGTCGAAAGCGTCCTCTCACTCCTAACGAAGAAATAAAAGGACGTAAATGGCTTGCGGCAAAACGAACTTTCTTGCCGCCATCTTCAATTACTTGTACCGACGTGTACTTGCCTTCGTAATAATCCATACATTGTTTGTAGGTAAGATTAAGTAGAAAATAATATTCAACCATAATTTATTGCAATGCTTTATCAACTTTTTCAAATAAATCATCGCTTAAATTGTCCAGCTCTGCAAGACGCTGTAACTGGGCTTTCATCGCCATCGAGCGTACTTCGTCATAACGACGCCACGACATAAATGGTGTAAGCATGCGTGATGCATTTTGCGGATTAATAGCGTTTAATTTGACTAACAAGTCCCCTAATAACTGATAACCTGCACCATCTTTACGATGGAATTGCGCTGTATTAAAGTGACTAAAACTCCCCACTAATGCCCTTACGCGATTTGGGTTAGAAAAATCAAAACAAGGATGTTCATAGAGCTTATTGATATTAACAATTGCGTTATCGCCACCTTGCATTGCTTGTAATGCAAACCATTTGTCCATCACTAACACATCATGACGCCATTGGCTGTCAAATTGATTTAATAATTCAACAGATAAAGGACTGTCGGCCTTAACAACAGCACTCAGGGCTGCCAATACGTTGGTCATATTATGAGAGTTCGCGGCATCGCAAAGTAGTTGCGCATGCTCAGGTTCATCAATTTTTGCTAAATAATGTAAACATATTCCTTTTAATGCACGTACTGCAACGGCATCGGCGCTAACAGAACCATCATCAACCAAGCTTTGATAACATGCGATAAACTCGCACTGCAATTGTTTCGCTATTTGCAGTTCAAATTGCTGGGTGATAGCAACAATTTCATCGACCGGGATCACTGCAAATTCTGCGGCTAAAGTGTCAAAACTAGGTAATTTTAACAGCTCAGCGATCAACGCTAAATCACCCTTTCTCTCAATAACTAAGCTACGTAACGCGTTTATAACTTCCTTGGCAAGTGAATGCTCTCTAGGGTTTTCTATCGCAGCTTTCACAGCATTAATAAGCAGTTGTTGCTGCGCATCCCAACGCGAAAAATCACTACGAGCAAAACGCATTATATGTAATAAATCAGCCTCAGTTGTGTGTTGCTCGACAATACATGGCGCTGAAAAATCTTCTAATAACACTGCCACAGGCTTTGTTGCTAAACCATCAAAACTAAAGCGCTGATACGTGTTGGTTACATCTAGAACATGGTCAATAGGTTTACCTACAAAGCTCAATGGTACAGGTTGGCCCTGCCTATCAAGTAACTCAATAGCAAATGGTATATGTAACGGCGCATTATCCGGTTGATTAACTGGCGCGAGTTGCTCAATACTCAATGTAAAGATACCCTCCTCAGTATTATATTCTTGCTCAACAATCAGACGTGGTGTCCCAGCTTGACTATACCAACGTTTAAACTGAGTTAAATCAATACCAGAGGCATCACTCATGGCTGCAACAAAGTCATCGCAAGTAACAGCTTGCCCATCATGACGTTGAAAATAAAGAGCCATACCAAGTTGAAATTTTTCTTCACCCAACAATGTATGCATCATACGAATAACTTCAGCACCTTTATCGTACACTGTCACCGTGTAGAAATTATTCATTTCTATCACTTGTTCAGGACGAATCGGGTGCGCCATAGGACCTGCATCTTCACTGAACTGATGGGTACGCATCACTTTTACTGCATCAATACGGTTAAGTGCTCGTGAACCTAGATCACTGCTGAATTCTTGATCACGAAAAACCGTTAGGCCTTCTTTTAATGATAGCTGAAACCAGTCGCGGCAAGTAACTCGGTTGCCTGTCCAATTATGAAAATACTCATGTCCGACGATTGACTCTATCGTATGATAATCTTTATCAGTCGCGGTCTCTTGATTCGCTAGTACGCACTTAGAATTAAAGATGTTCAATCCTTTATTTTCCATCGCGCCCATATTGAAAAAATCCACGGCAACAATCATGTAGATATCTAAATCATACTCGAGGTTAAAACGTTGCTCATCCCACTGCATTGATTTTTTAAGTGAGGTCATGGCATGGGGGGTTTTCGCTAAGTTACCTTTATCAACAAACAACGCTAATTCAATATTGCGTCCACTTTTTGTGACAAAAGTGTCTTCAAGTACATCAAAATCCCCTGCTACCAGTGCAAATAAGTAACTAGGCTTTTTAAATGGATCTTGCCATTTTGCAAAGTGGCGACCGTCATCTAATTGTCCTTGCGTTAATTTATTACCATTTGACAAAAGGTGACGATAGCTTTGATCTGCGATAATTGTAACATCAAAGCTTGCAAGCACATCAGGGCGATCTAAATAGTAGGTTATTTTTCTAAAGCCTTGTGCTTCACACTGTGTGCAATACGCTCCCCCTGAAAGATATAAACCTTCTAAGGAAGTATTCGTTTTTGGTGAAATATCATTGACGATTGTGACCTGACACTCTGTGGGTAAATTATGGATCACCAGCTGTTCATCTAACAGCGTATAATCACTATAAGCGACGTCGTCTACAGCCACTGAAATTAAAGTTAACTCAATTCCATCCAACACTAAATCAGCTTCACCAGCTACCGCTTTTTTTAGCGTTATCACACTTGTTACCCGGGTATTTAAGGGAGCCAGATCAAAGGTTAAATCAACATGTTCAATAAAATATGGGGGAGCTTGATAATCTTTAAGATACTGGGCTTGAGGTTTTTTTGTTGCAGTCATGGAGAACTCCAAAAAGGGCTCCCCTTGAGCGGGGAGCAACTAATTTATGCCTGTTGTTTAGGCTTAATACGTAAAATTTTAATACCTAGGTAAGCATACACAACAGCTAATAAAGGGTTGATAAGGTTAAAAAATGCATACAATGCATAATCAAATGGATTAATCAAAAGCACACTTTGCATGTACGCACCGCACGTATTCCATGGGATTAATGGGCTCGTTATCGTACCGCCATCTTCTAGGGTTCGTGATAAATTAACCGGCTTTAACCCCCGCTTTTTATATTCTTCTTTAAACATGCGCCCTGGCACAACAATAGCAATGTACTGATCTGCAGCAATGACATTAGTGCCGATACAAGTTGCGATTGTCGCGCTAATCAACGAACCGGTGCTTTTAGCAATTTTAAGAATGCTTTTTACAAAAATATCAAGTAACCCCGTTTTTTCCATAATGGCACCAAACATCAAGGCAGTCATGATAAGCCAAGTGGTTGTAAGCATACCGGACATACCACCACCACTAAGTAATGAGTTCATTTTTTCATCGCCGGTAGCAATCGTAAAACCATCAAAAAAAGTGGTCCAAATTAACTTAAAATATCCAACAAGCTCTCCTTTCGAGCTATCTATTTGGGAGGCAATTAAGTCTGACTGAAATAGCATAGCCCAAACAGCCCCTATCACCGCTCCAATCGAAATAGCAGGAAAAGCAGGCATTTTTTTAATCGCTAACACTAATAAAACCAATAATGGCACCAACATTTCGAAACCAATATTAAAGTTTTGCTGCAAAATCGCCGTGATCTCATCAATACGTCCAGCTTCACTAGAAGCCGTGGCATTAAACCCCATAAAAACAAAGATTATCAAAGCGATAACAAAGCTAGGCACGGTAGTCCACAGCATGTGGTGAATATGCTCAAATAAGTCAGCGCCCACAACAGCTGGAGCTAAATTTGTTGTCTCAGAGAGTGGGCTCAGCTTATCACCAAAATAAGCACCTGATATTACCGCTCCTGCAGTGACTGTTTGCTCTAAACCAAGTCCAGTGGCCACCCCTAGCAATGCGACACCTATTGTTGCAGCTGTGGTCCAAGAGCTACCTATACTCATTGCAACTATGCCGCAAATTAAACAGCTCGCGGCATAAAACCAGCTAGGGTTGATGACTTGTAAACCATAATAAATTAGCGTCGGCACTGTGCCAGAGAGTAACCAAGTACCAATCAGTGCGCCAACCATCAATAAAATGAGTATAGCCCCTAATGATAACGTGATCCCTTCAATCATTGCTTGTTCAAGTTTTTTCCAACTGTAGCCATTTTTCAGACCAATCAATGCTGCTGTAAATGTTGCAAACAACAATGCAATTTGGTTAGGTCCAGATGATGAACTATCACCAAATAAGTAGACCGCTGCACCGAGTAAACAGATCAGTACAGTAATGGGGATCAAGGCATCAAGAAAGCTGGCCTGTGGAATAGGTTTTTCATCTAATGACTTCAAAATAGAGGCTCCTACGCGTATTTTATATACGCATTTAATTATTATTTTTCGGCACGAACGCGATATTGAGCGTAACTAATGATCTACGTTTAATCGGTTTTTATACCAATCGTGTTGAGTTACTGACCATTTATAGCGACAGATAAATGGCGTGATAACAAGGCATAAATTTTGACATGTAGTTGTTCTACATGAAAAATTTATAACGCAGTTAGCGCTTTATTTAGCCCGCTAGAATGATTAAATATTTAAGTCGATTGGTATTATACCCAAACCAAAAGTTTTAGGCAGTAAAAAAGGCGCAAAAGCGCCTTTTAAATTAATCTAATTAACAAGCCTATTTCTTAGCTACACGACCAAATTTAATGTAGTCCTGCGTAATTAATGCAGCTTCTTCTAAGAATGGGTCTAAATCGTCTAAAACGTCAGGCACATCATCAAGATTTTCCACAGGCTTTTCACCTAAGCGAAGCAGTCTTTCATTAGTACGCACTAACGCACGTGCCTCACCTTCGTCTTTCTCTTTAATGCGCTGGGCTTCAACAAGTGAAATCGTTTTCCGATCTTTTTCTTCTTTATAGCGTGTAATATCCTCAAGCACATAATTAAACTCAGGTTCAGATTTTATGCGTTCATCATGTGCTTTCGTTAAATACGCTATTGCAGCATGTAAGTCATCAACTGAATTATACTTTGCACGCACAATGCTATCCCACGGTAATGCGTTATCTTCCTGGCTTTCGCCCCACTCTGCAGGATCGATTGCTGATGGGAACGAAATATCTGGGATTACGCCTTTATGTTGGGTACTACCACCATTAATTCGATAAAACTTTGCAATGGTATACTGCACACTGCCAAGAGGATTATCATATAAATCATAAGCACGGCCTAAACCTTTATGCTGTTGCACTGTGCCCTTACCAAATGTTTGTTCACCAATAACAATGGCTCGCCCATAGTCTTGCATGGCGGCGGCAAAGATCTCAGAGGCAGACGCACTATAGCGATCAACTAATACGGTAAGTGGGCCGTCGTAAAATGTCACACCATCACGATCTTTTTGCTCTTCAATACGATTATTTAGAGTGTGTATTTGCACCACAGGACCTTGGTCGAAAAACAAACCAGATAATTGTGTTGCTTCATATAACGAGCCGCCGCCGTTTTGACGTAAGTCAATGATAATGCCATCAACCTTGGCTTCTTTTAACTTAGCAAGTTCAACTTTTACATCTTTAGATAGATTATTGTAAAAACCGGGGATTTCAATTACCCCAATTTTGCTGGTTAAATCAGAGTATTTTGCTTCAAAAACTTCTGATTTTGCGGCACGGTCTTCTAAACGAATTTTATCACGTGTTATTTCCACTACTTTTGGAGCACCGTGATCATCCGCACCTTTTAAGTATTGTAGTCGTACTTTTGTGCCTTTAGGGCCTTTGATTAAATCAACGACATCATCTAGACGCCAGCCAATTACATCAACAAATTCTTCTTTGTCTTGCGCGACACCAATGATACGGTCATCAGCCTTAATTTGCTCCGACTTATCTGCAGGGCCACCTGGGACTAAACTGCGAATGACGGTGTAATCTTCGTCATAGCTTAGTACCGCACCAATCCCTTCAAGCTCAAGATCCATGTCCATCTTAAACTGTTCAGCCCTACGTGGTGATAAATACGATGTATGTGCTTCAATGCTACGTGCAAATGAATTCATGACTATCTGAAATGCATCTTCACTATTAGTTTGCACTAAACGTTTTTGTGCATTGTGATAGCGTTTTGTTAGTACTTTTTTGATCCCGGCCCAATCTTTGCCAGTCATTTTTAAACGTAGTGCGTCATATTTAACACGTTCACGCCAAAGCTCATCCAGTTCGGCTTGTGTTTGTGCCCAATCAACGTCTTCACGATCAAAATAATACTCATCGGCCTCGTCAAACGACATTTCTTTTTCAAGTAAACTCAATGAATACTCATACCGCTCAAAACGACGTTGCATACTCAGATTGAAAATATCGAAGGTAAAGTCGAGTTTGCCGGTAGTCAACGCATTATCAAATTGGTTGCGGTATTGCTCGAATGAAGCAATATCCGCAGCCAAAAAGACGCTTTTATTGAAATCAAGGGATTCGATATAACGGTCATACACTTTACTTGAAAGTGCGTCATCAAAACGAATTGGTTTATAATGTGCACGAGTAAATAAGTTCGTCACCCGTTTGCTAGCCGTACTATGTTGACTTTCTTGCGCAAGGACAGGTAAGTCTTTTACCGTAACAACATCAGCAACATCTGCTGCAAATAATAAGCCCGAATAGAGGGCCGCAACTAACGGAATGAGCGTAAACTTCTGACTCATACACAACTCCTTAATTTAAATACAGCTTTAGATAATGTACAGGCTGTCTGCTTTCGTTTTAACTTGCATGCCCGTTACCAATTCAACATGAACATCATCTTTGTTCACTTCAGTGATAACTGCATTAACAAGGGCTTGGCCAAGCTTAACTTTCACTTTGTTATTAACCTTGACCTCACTTGCTGGTAAAGGTTCAATTTTTCCTGAACGTTTAGCCGGTGCAGCTTTCGCTGGTGCAGAATTAACTTTAGCGTTTTTATCCGCTGATTTGTTAAATTGACCAGGTTTCTTTTTGTAAGATTTTGTGTCTGAATCATTACGTGGGCGCTGAGCTTTTTTACGCTTAGCCATTTTCGCACGGCTTTCTTCAAGGGCTTTTTGAGCATGATCTATATGTTCTTGCTCAACTTTAGCGCCGTGATTACCATCCAAATCAATACGAAACTCAGACTTAGTCACAGCTTCTAAATAACGCCAATTTGACGTGTATTTTCTTAGTGCTTGACGAACCTGCGTTTTGCTTACCTTTTCAGAGCCTTCAATTCGCTCAGCGATATCTTTAAAGATACCAACTTTCAGCGGCTTGATGCCGTCTTTTTGTTTAAAACATTGTGGAAATTCTTGATATAAAAATTCCAGCACTTCATTAATATCTTTTAGCTTGTTTGTGGTTTCCATTTTAGAACCTATGTTTCACATCTTTTCATCAAGGGACGAATCGACGTAGTGTGTTACCCAGTCGACCAACTCTTCAAAGTCGGCTTCAATTACAGCCATATCACCTCGAAGGTGTTCCCAAATACCATTAATTATTTCATCAATTAATTCACATTCCGTGTCATCAGGAAGACGATCCCAAGCAATATGAATTAAATCATTGAGCGTTTCCGCTACATGTTCTTCATCTCCTTCCCAGTCACCCACATCAGTGACGGCAAACAGATAATCCTGTACATTGACTAAGTCTTTCATGCAATTGTTGCCTCAAAACACGCTACCAGTGCTTCTAGACCTAGCTTATCATCTGCATCAAACCGAGCAATACTTGGACTGTCTATATCTAACACTGCAAATACTTCACCATTTTTATGGATAGGTATTACGATCTCAGAATTAGACGCAGCATCACAGGCAATATGTCCTGCAAATGCATGTACATCTTCAACAAGTTGAGTTTGTGCAGTTGCAGCAGCAGTGCCACAGACCCCTTTCCCTAGTGGAATACGGATACATGCAGGGTTGCCTTGAAACGGACCAAGCACTAATTCAGTGGGTGAGTCCATTAAGTAAAACCCAGCCCAATTAACATCATCAAGTGACGTAAATAACAATGCGCTGATATTCGCCATATTGGCAATAATATTCGGCTCACCAGTAATTAGCGCTTCAGTTTGTTTAACTAATGACTGGTAAAATTCTTGCTTTTGCATACCAAACTACTTCTTATCAAACATACAGTAGCTAAAGGTACTCTTTGTCGCCAATAATTGAAACCTTTTCAAGGCAAAAAAAAACAATTTGCCCTAAATTTCAGCAAGCTTGGTTAATAATTCTGCTATTGAGGTGATTGTTGTTTTACTGCACCTTGTCTCAAGCCATATAAAAATAGCCCAGCGGCGAGTGCTGACATTGTGGTATTGATCAAAAAGACCATTCCCCCAGTGGCGCTAAGTAAATAGCTAAATATTGCACCACCGAGTAAGCCTAAAGTTAGAACTCCTGAGTAATTCACTTTTGCATACTTATACATTAACAAATAACCAGGCACGACAAATGCCGCCATAGTCAAACCAACAATATGCGCGTTGGCAATGGCACTCATGAGTAAATTGAAGAAAATCGTCATTGGGTCGCCACTTAATGTGAGCGCATAATAAATTCCGAGCGCAGTGCCAATAATCACAGGTGACAACAAAGATAAACCTACACTTTTCGCAAGCCGATGTTTCATAATACGTCCTTAAAATCTGGCTAAGAGATAAGTGCTAAGGATGCATGATGTTTTACAACATCGAAATAGAGACTATGGTCGTAATTTTCTATAAAAATTGTAGAGATAAAAAAACCCGCTTAATTAAGCGGGTTTTAATATATGGTGGAGAGATAGGGATTTGAACCCTAGAGGGGCTACAAACCCCTGCCGGTTTTCAAGACCGGTGCATTCGGCCACTCTGCCATCTCTCCGAAACTTTTATAAGTCACGAGCAAGAGTGTACTCATAACTATTTTGAATTAGGTTGGTGGAGAGATAGGGATTTG
>NZ_AHCA01000011.1 GCF_000238355.1 Pseudoalteromonas haloplanktis ATCC 14393 | reverse complement strand
TGAAACGAAACAGCGCCGATGATAGTGTAGCATTTGCTATGTGAAAGTAGGTCATCGCCAGGCTCCAAATTGAGAAAGCCCGATTCAAAAGAGTCGGGCTTTTTTACGTTTACAGGAAAGTGAAATAGTAAGCGAGTTAGCGAGTTAGCGAGTTGCACAGTGTTAGCCTATACATCGTAGCGTGAATTGAGTATCTGATACTCACGGATAAATAAAGCCACGGACGATGAGATGTAGCATTTGTTATGTGAAAGTAGGTCATCCTACTGCGTAGCGCACCATGGCTCCCAATAAGAGAAACCCGTTACAGCAATGTAACGGGTTTTTTGTTGTCTGGAATAAAGTAAGCTGTCAGCTGTCAGCCGCACAGTGTCAACCTGGATACCGCAGCGTGGGTTGAGGGCTCCCACGGATTAAAGAACGCCACGAACTCCTCAGAGCGCAACATACACCTTTAAAACGGCTTGCCTCTTTCACTCTCCCATACTTTAATCTTGAAAAACTCGAAACTCGAAACTCGAAACTCGAAACTCGAAACTCGAAACTCGAAACTCGAAACTCGAAACTCGAAACTCGAAACTCGAAACTCGAAACTCGAAACTCGAAACTCGAAACTCGAAACTCGAAACTCGAAACTCGAAACTCGAAACTCGAAACTCGAAACTCGAAACTCGAAACTCGAAACTCGAAACTCGAAACTCGAAACTCGAAACTCGAAACTCGAAACTCGAAACTCGAAACTCGAAACTCGAAACTCGAAACTCGAAACTCGAAACTCGAAACTCGAAACTCGAAACTCGAAACTCGAAACTCGAAACTCGAAACTCGAAACTCGAAACTCGAAACTCGAAACTCGAAACTCGAAACTCGAAACTCGAAACTCGAAACTCGAAACTCGAAACTCGAAACTCGAAACTCGAAACTCGAAACTCGAAACTCGAAACTCGAAACTCGAAACTCGAAACTCGAAACTCGAAACTCGAAACTCGAAACTCGAAACTCGAAACTCGAAACTCGAAACTCGAAACTCGAAACTCGAAACTCGAAACTCGAAACTCGAAACTCGAAACTCGAAACTCGAAACTCGAAACTCGAAACTCGAAACTCGAAACTCGAAACTCGAAACTCGAAACTTATTATAACACTTGCGTTTATTGCTCTACTTATGCGATAAATCACCTTATTTATAGTATAAATAAGTGAGCTTAGGTGGCACGGAAAAAGACAACAAAATCAAAAGGCTCTTCGGGGCTTAATCGTAAAAACAGTGAAAGTTTTATTGCAAAGTTTAGTAGTCACCCTGATACTCAACGGTGTGATTCTGGTTTAATGTATAAGGTAATTGATGAAGTGTCTGCAGAGCAGGTAACTGATTCAGATACTGTGGTAATTAATCAGCGTATTATGTTAGCAGATGGTAGTGTTATAGCTGACAGCTATAAAGCGGGTATGCCGGAAGTGTTTGCATTAGCTGAGGCTATTGAAGGATTACGAGAAGGTATCCTATTGATGACTGTTGGTTCTCGCTATGAGTTTGTTATTCCTCCTGAACTGGCATGGGGTCGCAAAGGTAATGGCGGTAAAATAGGTGCTAATGCGGTATTGCATTTTGATGTGCGTTTAATACGTTTAGCTTAAGCGGTGCTTTATATCAATCAACTTAAATATTTAACCATTCTAGCGAGCTAAATAAAGCGCTAACTGCGTATAAATGACTGCATGGATGCAGGAGGTAGAGCAATGCAGAAGCAATTGCCGAGAACAACTACATGTCAAAATTTATGCCTTGTTATCACGCCATTTATCTGTCGCTATAAATGGTCAGTAACTTGATATGATTGGTATTACTTAATAATTCAAAGCTCGATTCATTATTTTTACTAAGGATGTTATGACACCATTTTCTAGTCGTGTTTATTTATTACGTCATGGAGAACTTGTTGAGCAAGGTGTTTTGGCCGGACATACCGATTTTGCATTAAGCAAAAATGGTGTCGAACAGTTAAACTCTGCCGTTGCCGGAATTACGGGTATAGAACGCATTATTAGTTCTACGCTAATACGTTGCAGCGTATTTGCAACTGAGCTTGCTAATCGCCAACAAATCCCCCTAGTGTTAACGGATCAAATCCGAGAGTATAACTTTGGCGAGTGGGATGGTTGTAAATATGAATTTTTATGGCAACAAACACATAGTCCGAGTATTGGTGATTTTTGGCAAGAACCATGGCATGTTACTCCGCCCGGTGGCGAGCGCATGGCTGAATTTTATGAACGGATTGCGACATGGTGGCACACTCTACTAATTGATATTGCAAAAACCAACACTCAAGCGCAGTTGGTGATCACTCATGCAGGAGTGATCAAACAGCTGCTCGCGATAATTTGCCAGTTACCTAAACAATCTCAGCAACAAAATATTTTCTCCATCGGCTATGGTAAGCATGTGTGCATTGAGGTTTTTATTGATGAAAGTGGTCATGCATGGCCTAGAATTATTTTTTAAATACGATTACTAGCCGTCTAGAAAGATATTCATTGAAATATTTATTCACCTGCCCATAATAGAGCCTTATGTATTTTGGAATGGGGTGAAAGTCCTCAACTGTACCCGCAACTGTAAGTCACCTGGGTGATAAGTCAGATACAAAATACGTTAATTTGAATCAACGAGCGGGTTAACTCTTCTATTTTCACCATAAATGTTATGGGTTGTAGTGCTGTGGGTTTGCTATCGCCAGAGAGAACAACACATTGCATACACCTGACGCAGCGCCACCTCCTTTACTTAAAGTTACCAACTTATCTTGGTCTGTAGCCAGTACTACTATTTTGCAAAGTATCGATTTTTCGATAAAAGCAGGGCAGTTCATCGGTTTGTTAGGCCCCAATGGTGCAGGTAAATCAAGCTTACTGCGTTGTTTATACCGTTATAGCAAGCCAGGCAGTGGCGAGGTTGCCTTTGCCGGACAGAACATCTGGCAGTTAAGTGCGGATGAGTATGCTAAACAGGTAGCCGTTGTACTGCAGGAAACACCTTCGCAATTTAACTTATCTCTTTATGATGTTGTAAGCCTTGGGCTTACCCCCCACAAAAGCTTATTTAGTTCTACCACAACAACGGATAAAGAACTAATTTTACAGGCGATTGAACAAGTTGGCTTGAGCCATCATTGTCAGCAATCGTTTGATTCTCTTTCGGGTGGCGAAAAGCAACGGGCATTAATTGCGCGCTCTATTGTACAAGGCCCCAAATTACTCATTATGGATGAGCCTACTAGTCATTTAGATATTAAATATCAAATTCAACTAATGGAATTGGCTAAGTCGCTTAATGTGACCGTTTTAGCATCGTTTCATGACCTGAATCTCGCTGCGAGTATGTGTGATGAATTGTTGGTTCTCAAAAAAGGCCGATTAGTTGCATCAGGCACACCAGAGCAAGTGATCACTGAAAAAATGCTCAGCGATGTATTTGGCGTGTGCGCTGAGGTATCCCTGCATCCTCAAAGCGAGCAATTAGACAAGGTGATTCCGCATATTACCTACTTTTATGGTTATCAGACGGGAGTGACTAATGGCAAATAATCACTCTCTAGCTGTTGTCACTGCATTAATATTGGCAGTTGTCAGTATTTTTATTGCATTGAGCTTTGGTGCTGCCCCCAGTAAGTTCATTGATGTGTACCATAGTCTTATAGGGCAAGGGCATGACTCCTTTATTGAAAGAATCATCTGGCAATTACGGATGCCGCGTACCTTATTGGCTTTTTTAGCAGGTTCTGGTTTAGCGATTGCTGGGTTAATTTTACAAACAGTGACGCGTAACCCGTTGGCCGATCCTTATTTATTTGGTATTTCATCGGGCGCGTCATTTGGCGTGGTGTGCTTTATTACCATCACTGGTGTAAGTGCTGGAATCAGCATGTCTGCGGCAGCGTTTGTTGGCAGTTTGGTTACGATGTTATTACTGGTTTTTATTGCTGGGCGGGCAGGTCGTGGGCAAGTTGAAACCATGTTATTAGCAGGGGTGGCGCTCTCATTTTTATTTAGCGCATTTACTAGTTTATTGTTGTACTTTAGCGATCCACAGGCGATCACCGCTATTTTATTTTGGACGTTAGGCAGCTTTGCTCGTGCTCATTGGGAAACACTCTGGTTACCTGCTTTAGTTATTTTAAGTTGTACAGCGATAATGATAGGTTTTCGCCGTCAGCTCAATGCAATGTTATTAGGTGATGAAAGTGCTGTAACGCTAGGTATCCCGGTGCAACGTTTTCGACTATTAATGTTGATACTTAGCTCTTTGATCACTGCTGTATTAGTCGCCATGTGTGGCGGCATAGGTTTTGTTGGTTTGATGATCCCGCATATTGTGCGCTTTTTTATTTCCCAAGGCACACCCAGTGGCTTAATGATGACCGCACTGGTTGGTGGCACATTTATGGTATGGGTTGATGTGTTGTCGCGTATTCTACTTGCCAATCAAGAGTTACCTATTGGCGTGATCACCTCTGCAATTGGTAGTGTGTTCTTTTTATCGTTACTTTATTTTCGCAAGCGAGAGAGCTAACCGATGTTTAATATACCCACAATGACGAACCAGTTTAGCCATATAATCGCTGATAAAATAAATCAAAAAACCAAACCATTAGGCGCACTTGGACTGCTTGAGCAATGTGCTATGCAACTGGTTACAGTGTTTAGCCAAAATGTGGCTGAGGAACACGCGTTTAAAGCATTCACGCCTAGTATCAGCAAGCCTACTTTATTGGTTTTTGCAGGGGATCATGGTGTGGCAGCGCAAGGCGTGTCGATAGCACCCAGTGATGTTACCTCTCAAATGGTTGCTAACTTTGTCAGCGGTGGTGCAGCCATCAATGTATTTTGCCAACAGCTTGGCTGGCAGCTTGAAGTAGTTGATTGTGGCACTTTGCATCCAGTCACAGCAGCGAGTGTGCACAATTGTCGTTTAGGTAGCATCACCAAGCCATTAAATACTGAAATGGCGATGAGCACCTCACAAGTGCAGCAAGGCTTTAATAATGCTAAGCAACTTATCCAGCAGCTGTATCTTAACGGTTGTAATACTGTTGCATTTGGAGAAATGGGTATAGGCAACACCACCAGTGCTGCAGCAATTATGGCGGCAATACTAAAGTTACCCGCGCAGCAGTGTGTAGGTAAAGGCACTGGGGTGAGCGATGATATTGTAAAGCGCAAAATAACGGTAGTAGAGCAGGCGCTAGCATTACATAAATCACACCTTGCTGATCCGATGACTTTACTTGCTGCGTTAGGCGGGTTTGAAATTGTGCATATAACAGGTGCAATGCTTAGTGCTGCTGAGAAAGGCATGGTTGTCGTTGTTGATGGCTTTATTTGTAGCGCCGCAGCTATGGTTGCTATCGCGATTAACCCCGAAGTTAAAGAGTATTTAATATTTGCGCATTGTTCAAATGAGCAAGGGCATCAGCTTATGTTAGAGGCTCTAAATGTTAAGCCACTGCTACAACTCGATTTACGTTTGGGAGAGGGCACCGGCGCGGCGCTAAGTCTCCCGTTACTGCAAGCTGCACTGGGTTTTTATAATCAAATGGCGAGTTTTGCTGATGCTGGTGTAGAGCAGGTTGTTAGTTAATGCAAAATAACTCAGTGTACAATAACGTTACGCAATGGCAGTTACTATTATTAGCAATCAGCTTTTTAACTCGCATACCTGTTAAATTACGCTTTGATGTTAGTACTGCGCATTTAAACCAAGCAAGTCGTTATTTTGCTTTCGTTGGTTTGTTACTCGGTGGATTATTAGCGCTTAGTTATGGTGTTTTCCAGCTGCTGTTTCCGCCATCAATTAGCATCCTATTAATGATGGCAATAGGGCTGCTGTTAACCGGAGCTTTTCACGAAGATGGTTGGGCTGACGTTTGGGATGGCTTTGGTGGCGGTTGGCAGGTAGAACAAAAACTTGCCATTATGAAAGACAGCCGTCTTGGCACATACGGGGCGGCGGCATTATTTATCATACTGCTAATTAAATTTCAGAGCCTACTCTTTCTTAGTGAATCATTATCAAGTGTGCTGAGTGCAATTTTACTCGGACAATGTTTAAGCCGTATGGTGGCAACGAGTCTAATTATGAGCATGGATTACGTCAGTGAAGATGCCACCTCAAAAGTAAAACCGCTGGCGATGCATTTATCGGTTACAAGTTTAACTATTTTACTGTTAACCGCCGCCGCTTTACTGGCTGGTTTAATTTTACTTGGTATTATTTCATGGCAATCAGCGCTAATTATCAGTGCTGTTTTATTGCTTTTAAGATTGATTTTAATAAGTTGGTTCAAACGCCAGTTAGGTGGCTACACCGGCGACTGCCTCGGTGCGGCACAACAGCTAAGTGAAATTGCAATTTATTTAACTTTAGTGAGTCTATTATGAACGTTAATCACACGCTTATTTTAGGCGGTGCGCGCAGCGGTAAAAGCCGTTTTGCAGAGCAGCTTGCACAACAAACTAATAAGCCTGTTATTTACCTTGCAACAGGGCAAGCTCATGATAAAGAAATGCAAGCGCGTATTAAGCATCACCAGCAACAGCGCCCTACAGATTGGCAATTAATAGAAGAACCCATTGCCTTAGCAGCAACACTGCAAGCACATAGCAGCAAAGATAACTGCATCTTAGTTGATTGTTTAACCTTGTGGCTAAGTAACTGTTTATGTCATAGCAATAGCTGCTGGAGTGAACAAAAAACGGCACTGCTAAATACCCTTGATAACTTACCTGGGCAAGTCATTTTTGTCAGTAATGAAGTGGGTCATGGCATTGTGCCGCTTGGCGAGCTTAGTCGTCAATTTGTGGATGAATCTGGCTGGTTGCACCAAGCGATTGCAGTAAAAGCTGCGTGTGTTGAATTTATAATGGCAGGTCTTGCCTTAACACTTAAAGGGCAATCACAATGAAAACATTGATGGTGCAGGGCACAACATCAGACGCCGGTAAAAGTACCTTAGTGGCGGCACTGTGTCGGGTATTTGTCGAGCAAGGCATTAAAGTTGCGCCATTCAAACCGCAAAATATGGCTTTAAATAGCGCGGTAACCGAAGATGGCGGTGAGATAGGTCGTGCGCAGGCATTACAAGCTATTGCCGCTAAAGTTGCGCCACGAGTTGATTTTAACCCTATTTTACTCAAACCAAACAGTGATACTGGCGCACAAGTGATCATTCACGGCAAAGCGATTAGCAATATGGAAGCACAGGCGTACCACGATTATAAAAAAGTCGCGATGGATGCGGTGCTCACCTCGCAACAACGCTTAAGCGAAGAGTTTGAGCTGCTAGTGGTTGAAGGGGCGGGTAGCCCTGCTGAAATCAATCTACGTGCTGGTGATATTGCTAATATGGGATACGCCGAAGCGGTTGATTGCCCTGTTATCATCATTGCTGATATCGACAAGGGCGGCGTATTTGCGCACTTAGTTGGTACTTTGGCACTGTTAAGCGAGTCTGAACAAGCGAGAGTAAAGGGATTTGTAATTAATCGTTTTCGCGGTGATATTGCATTACTACAAAGTGGCCTCGATTGGCTTGAAGAATACACAGGGAAGCCTGTGTTAGGTGTATTACCATATTTACATGATCTTGCCTTAGATGCCGAAGATGCGGTTGCGATTGATAACCAAGTAACCCAAGCTAAAGTAAAAATAGCAGTACTGCTGCTACCACATATTAGTAATCATACTGATTTTGATGCGCTGCGATTAAATCCGCAGATTGATATTGACTATGTTCGCCATACCCAAGCAATCCCGAATGTTGATCTGATTATTATTCCGGGCAGTAAAAATGTGATCAGCGATTTGGCCTTTTTAAAAAATGAAGGCTGGGGGGAGCAAATTAAGCGCCATTTACGCTACGGTGGTAAATTGCTCGGTATTTGCGGCGGTTTGCAAATGTTGGGCTCTGATATTTTTGATCCTGACGAAGTTGAATCCAAGCAAACTCATTGTAAAGGTTTAGGCTTTGCAGATTTTGTGACTCATCTTGGGCAGCAAAAAGTACTTACCCAAGCACAAGGGATGATCATTTTACAAGGACAGCAGGCTAAAGTGACAGGCTATGAAATTCATGCTGGTAGTAGTCAAGGCCCGGCACTCGATAAGCCTTTTTTAAAATTTACGCAGCATCCACATAATGTTGTGCAAGACGGTTTTATATCAGTCGATAATTGTATAGCAGGTACTTACTTACACGGCTTGTTTGATAACCGCGAAGCCACGCAATTAATACTTGATTGGGTATTACCCAATAGTGGTATTACGCAATTAATAGACATCGATACACATCGCGAGCAGCAACTAACACGCTTAGCAAATATGTGTAAAAAATATTTAGATTTAGAAAAAATCACAGAAATTTACCAAGATTGGGAAGGAAGTAATCTATGAGCGACACAAGTAACGATAAACACCAGCAACGCCAACAAAAAGTAAAAGATAAGGTAGATGAACGCATTGCTGCAGCGCAGACAGAGCAAGGCGTTTTTCAGGTGATCACCGGTAACGGTAAAGGAAAATCCACCTCAGGGTTTGGCACAGTAACGCGTTGTGTCGGTCATGGTATGAAAGCCGCTGTATGTCAGTTTATAAAAGGCACTTGGCCTTGTGGCGAGCGCAACTTACTGCAAGGTGCAGGGGTTGAGTTTGCTATTATGAATACCGGATTTACTTGGGAGACGCAAAATAAAGAGTCAGATACCGCAGCGGCGCAAGCAACGTGGCAAGAAGCTAAACGTATGCTGGCTGATGAATCAATAAACTTAGTATTACTTGATGAGATCACCTATATGATCACCTATGGCTATATTGATTTAGATGAAGCGCTTGAAGTGATAGCTAATCGTCCGCCAATGCAGTCTGTGATTGTGACAGGTCGTGGCGCGCATCGTAAGTTAACTGATTTAGCCGATACCGTCAGTGAAGTACGCAATGTTAAGCATGCGTTTGACGCAGGCGTTAAAGCGCAAATAGGCTTTGATTACTAATGGTTAGGTTAGCCTTTTTTTTATTAGTTATCTTACACAGCTTTAGCGTTATTGCAGCTACGAGCAAACAGCAGTTAAGAATTATCGCGCTTGCTCCCCATATTGTTGAAAACCTCTATACCATAGGTGCGGGCGAGCAAATAGTTGGCACAGTTGAATATGCAGACTTTCCAGCAGCAGCTAACGATATCCCCCGCATTGGTGGCCATCAAGGGATTCAGCTAGAAAAGCTATTAGCGCTTAAGCCCGATTTAGTCTTAGCTTGGAAAACAGGCAGTAAAGCAGAAGACTTAGCGCGTATTGAGCGCTTTGGAATTGACGTTGCTTACAGCGATGCCAGCGAAGTCGATAAAGTGCCAAATGAGTTGCGCCGCTTAGGAATGCTGACTGGGAGAGAGCAAGCTGCCGAGCAAGCTGCAATTGAATTTGCAGATAAAATTGCTGCTATCAGAGCTGAATACCAACATAAAACAGAGGTAGCAGTATTTTATCAATTATGGCCTGAGCCAATGATGACGGTGGGTAAAAATACTTGGATCAATCAGCTAATCGATATTTGCCAAGGGCGCAATGTATTTGCAAACAGCCGTACTGACTACCCGCAGATCAGCATTGAAAATGTTGTGGTGGCAAAGCCTGAAGTGATTATATTACCCGACGAAAAGTCACAGCAGCAACAAGCTGTGATTGATTGGTCGCAATGGCCTGAGGTGCCCGCAGTGAAGTATAAGCAGTTTATTAGTGTAAATGCTGATTTATTACACCGTTTTACAACACGGATGATTGATGGCCTTGATGATATGTGTATTAAAATAGATGATTCACGCGCAATAATTAAGGAGCCATAATGAGTGATTGGCAAGACTTTTTAACAACCGAATGTGCAAAACCTTATATGCAACAGACGCTTGATACGGTAGCACAAAAGCGCAGCGAAGGCATCGCGGTATATCCGCCTCAATCACAGGTATTTAGCGCTTTTGATGCAACACCGCTGAGTGAAATAAAAGTCGTGATCTTAGGACAAGATCCATATCACGGCGAAGGGCAAGCGCATGGTTTGTGTTTCTCTGTGTTGCCTGAAGTCAGTAAACTGCCGCCGTCATTAAAAAATATTTATAAAGAGCTGGCGGCTGATATTCTAGGTTTCAGCATTCCAACACATGGTTATTTACAACGTTGGGCAGAGCAGGGGGTGTTTTTACTCAATACCGTATTAACGGTTGAACAAGGCCAAGCTCATTCGCATAAGCATTTGGGGTGGGAGCAGTTTACTGATCAAGTGATTGCCCATATTAACCAACACTGCGAGGGTGTGGTGTTTATTTTATGGGGTGCTCATGCGCAAAAAAAAGGGAAGGGCATTGATAGCAACCGTCATCATGTTTTAAATGGCCCACATCCTTCGCCGTTGTCTGCCCATCGTGGCTTTTTTGGTTGTCAGCATTTTTCTACAACCAATCAGTTATTAACCCAGCAAGGTAAAACCGCGATCGATTGGCAAGTTTAAGAATTGTAGGCGCGGGTTTACCCCGCGCAAATATAAAATTCAGTCGCGATGTAAAATCGCTGCTACACAAGTCTTAATTACGTGGGGTAGGCAACGCGCAATATATATTTACCGATAAAACAAAGGCCCTGGCAGTTAAGCAAGGGCCTTTTTAGTTGGTTAGTTTTACTGCGTAGTTAAATTAAAAATCTAATTCATCAATCGCAATATTGTCTGCAAAAAAATCTAGTTCCTGTAGTTCTTTACGTAAACGTTGCTTATCTTTTAAAGCTTCGATCTCACGCCATTTTCTCTTTTTATTTTTCTGAGAGGTCTTTCTTGTTGTATCAGGACCTTCTAACATTTCTAAAATATCGTCTAGGCTATCCATGAACTTCTCCTATTGAATTTTTTTGAACCTCGAAAATACCTATACCACAGGCCAAACTAAAATAGAACAAAAAAGTGACGGTTATGTTACAGATAAGTGATAAATTAATGAATAGGGATTATATTTTTGCATAAAAAAACGCCGCATATGCGACGTTTAATCTTTCATTAGTTAACGAGTCGATAAAGCCGTTTACATTGCTTTAAAGCGTGCTTCTAGCTGCTCTTGCGCGTCTGCAAATGAGCGAATACCTTCGGCTAGTTTTTCAGTCGCCATCGCATCTTGATTATGCAACCAACGAAATTGTGTTTCTGTCAGTGGCGCAGGCTTTGGCTCTTTAGCAATATCACTTTCAAGTAAATACTCTTGTGCGCCTTCAAGGTTGCCTAACTCTTCTAATAGGTTAGGGCTGATCGTTAGCTTGTCACAACCCGTTAAGGCGATGATTTCACCGGTGTTACGGAAGCTTGCACCCATAACCACGGTTTTGTAATCATGGCGTTTATAAAATTCAAAAATGCTACGTACTGATTGCACACCAGGATCTTGCAATGGATCCGTAGGCTTTTCCATGCCGTTGGCAACGTGCCAATCAAGAATACGGCCCACAAATGGTGAAATCAAAAATACGTTAGCATCGGCACATGCACGAGCCTGAGCATCACTAAACAATAAAGTCAGGTTACACTTAGTACCTTCTTTCTCAAGTTGTTCAGCGGCTTTAATACCTTCCCATGTTGAGGCTATTTTAATTAAAATTTTATCTTTGTTGACACCTTCTTTTTCATAAAGGCTCAGTAAAGTATGCGCTTTAGCTATGGTTGCCTGAGTATCAAACGATAAACGTGCATCAACTTCGGTAGAAATGTAGCCAGGTACAATTTCACTGATCTCTTTACCAAGTAATACCGCAAAGTAATCACACGCGAGCTCTAATTGTTTTGCAGCGTCTTGCTCGGTTTCTTTAGCATAACTCCACGCTTTATCTAAATATGGTTTGTAGGCTGCAATTTCACTAGCCTTTAATAGCAGTGAAGGGTTAGTTGTTGCATCTTCTGGTTGGTGTTTCTTAATCGCTTCAATATCACCAGTGTCCGCTACGATAGATGAATGTTGTTTGAGCCTTTGTAGAGCTGAAGTCATTTGCTTTCCTCATTCCAAGCAAGTTAAAAGAAAATACTGTAACTACCTTATACTGCAACACTGTGACAGTGCTTTATAGGTCTTATGTCCGTATCAGTAAAGAACGAAGGCGCATCGTTTAATTTGCTATGCGAATAAGGTAGGTATCATAAGATTGATACAAACAAAACGTGCTTTTCGTTTCATTTAATGTTGAAATTGACATTAAATAATTTCCAAGTCAATAGCTAACTATGATCACTGTTATTTCACCTGCAAAAAATTTAGATTACGAGAGCCAAGCAAGTACCGATAAATTCACGCAACCTGAGTTACTTGAGCACAGCGAAGAGTTAATGACTGTGTGTCGGGAGTTAACACCGGCGCAGATTAGCAGTTTAATGAAAATAAGCGATAAGCTTGCCGGCCTCAATGCTGCACGCTTTAGCGAATGGTCACAACCGTTTACTACCGACAACGCCAAACAAGCTGTAATGGCTTTTAATGGCGATGTATACGGTGGTTTAGATGCAAACAGCTTAACTGCAAGCCAGCTTGATTACGCGCAAAGCCATTTACGAATTTTGTCAGGCCTTTATGGGTTATTAAAACCACTTGATTTAATGCAAGCGTATCGCTTAGAAATGGGCACTAAGCTTGAAAATAGTCGCGGCAAAAACTTATATGAGTTTTGGGGCAGCATTATTGCCGATAAGCTCAATACTGTTCTCGCTGAGCAAGATAGCCAATATTTAGTAAATCTTGCATCAAACGAGTATTTTAAAGCGGTTGATAAAAAAGCCTTAAATGCGCAAATCATTACTCCACACTTTAAAGACTGTAAAAACGGCCAATATAAAATTATTAGCTTTTACGCTAAAAAAGCCCGCGGCTTAATGGCACGCTACATTATTGAAAATAAAATCACGCAGTTAAGTGAGCTGAAAAAGTTTACTGTTGATGGTTACTACTACAGTGAAGAAGCGAGTCAAAAAGCACTTGAACCGGTATTTATGCGTGACGAGCAAAATTAATTTTTAAACATCGCTCAGTTTACATAGCCATGCAATCCATGGCTTTACGTTTTGGCGCTTATTTTGCAGTACCTTGAGTATATGTAAGAATACTTAGGGTTAAATAATGTTGAAAATACCTTCTATCAGTGAAGCTGAAAAGTTAATAGAAGAGAAACTCGGTGGCTGGTTTGATGTTGTCATAAGCCACATTCCCAATTTTATAGTGGCAGTGATCATTGCCATTGTATTTTCTATCCTCGCTCGCTTTTTAGGCTCGATGATGCGTAACTTATTACGCCGCTCTTTGGACTCTAAACAAATTGCCGATTTGATGGCATCAATATTTAAAATGATAATATTGTGCGTGGGATTATTTGTTGCACTTGATTTTATGGGGCTCAAAGGCACAGTGACCTCACTGCTTGCCGGTGCGGGGATTGTGGGCCTTGCCATTGGTTTTGCTTTTCAAGATATGACCGAAAACCTTATTGCCGGTATTGCTATGGGGATCCGCAAGCCCTTTAAAACAGGTGATGTCATTAAAACCGATGATGTGTTTGGCACTGTTAAGTCAATAAACCTGCGTAACACTTTGGTGGAAAACTTCTACGGGCAATTAATTTTAGTGCCTAACAAAATACTGTTTCGTAATGTATTACGTAATTACAGTACCTTAGGCGTGCGCCGTATTGAAGTACCGGTGGGTATTTCATACGGTGATGATCCTGAGCTTGCCGCTGAGGTGATAGTTAAAAAAATTAATGAATTTGATTTTGTTATTAAACAGCAGGAAACCGCAGTATATGCTGACAGTTTTGGTGACAGCAGTGTCAACTTACTGGTGTGGTTTTGGATCAAATACCCAGGTGAGGCTGACTTTATGACAGTACGCCACAAAGCAATTGTAGCCGTTAAGCAAGCACTAAGTGATGCTGATATTAGTATTCCATTCCCAATTCGCACCCTTGATTTTGGTATCAAAGGCGGCGAAAAACTCGATGCAATGATCAGTGAAAAGCAACAGCAGACTGAGTAATTACTCGCTTTAGAGTCAGTGTATCAGCAGGTAATATTTACTTGCTGATAGTGCTAATTTACACATATATGCTGGTGGCAATAGGATTTTGCTTTGCGCATATTTCCTGTATTAAGTTTTTTACTGAGAAATAGCAGCAATAAGAGTAAGATAAGTACAGGTTTATTTATCCCCTATAAGGAAGTTACAATGAAAAAACTAGTATCAATATGCGCATTCTCACTATTAATATTAACCAATCCCACCTATGCACAAGAGCAGGCAACCAGCTCAGTTGAAAGAATGTTCTCAGTAATGGGCATGGATAAGCAGATGAATGGTGGTTTTGAAGCAATGTTACCAGTTATTGAGCAAATGGCGGTACAGTTACAATTAGATGCCGCGGCTAAAGAAGAGTTGAAAAACATTTACCGAGATTGGTTTAAGTATGATTTTGATCAACAAGCAATTTTAACAGAATTAGTTGAAATCTACTCTGAGAATTTTACTGAAAAAGAAATCAATGAGTTAATCGCCTTTTATGAAACACCCACAGGGCAAAAGTTTCTTGCTAAATCACCAGAGCTAATGCAAATAGGTGCGCAGTTAGGTATGCAAGAAGGGCAGTTAAAACAAGGCCTGCTGCTTGAAAGACTACAACCATTCTTAGCAAAACATCAAGGTAAGTAAAGTTAGCTTTGTATGATTGCGTGCTGCTTTTTAAGATTACTTATTAGACACAGCTAAAAACACCCGCTACTGTCTAGTAAGTAATAACGACGCGGGGTTCAAAATGGATAGTCATAAGTTGAACACCAAGCAGCCCGACAATCCATGTATTCGTCATTGCTGTTTGGATGGCAATGATATTTGCCTCGGCTGCTTTAGAACCCTAGCTGAAATCCTAGCTTGGCACAGCGCCAACCCAGAACAAAAACAGCATATTCTTAATGAATGCCAAAACCGCAAAAACGCCCGACATAAATAATTATGATGAATTATCTTCGTGCTATTAATTTTATATTGGCAGGCATTAAGTTCGAACTGACTGTTTACTTGATACTACATGCCATTACAATATTGAAGAGGGTTGAACTTTTGTGAATATAAAAATCAGCACTAATAAAGCACTAAATAGAAACACAACGAGCAATTAAATTCTCCAACCTAGCCTCTCTAAGCTCTTTAATTTCTCACTTGCATTTTATTTTCTATGATAGCGATACCTTGGGTGTTTTCTAAAAACTTTTGTGCCAGTGCGCGTTCAAAACCGGTTGCAGCTTGGCCGTACAGGGCTATTTTGTTGCCATCAACATGCACTTGCAGTTGTGTAAGATTTAGGTTTGGGTTGCGGCGTAGTTTATCAATTATTGCTTGTTGTAAAGTTGGCTGAGGAGAAACGCTGCTGATCATAATCGTGCTGGTGGCTGCACTGACTTGTGTTGCACAGGCGAGTAAAAATACACAGCATAGTGATACTAATGATACAGTTAATTTAAAGCGGTTCATGATTTCCCTCAAGTTTGCTTAGTGAATGACATTTACTTAGTTACAAATTCCATTCCAAAATTAACCTATTGTAAATTAAAGATATTTAATATTTTCATAGTGACCTTAAGAATTTTTTACATTCTACTGAGTAAAAAATACGATGAGTGGTCATTATTTTAGATTTATTTGTTCCTTTTTTAGCTTTATTAGATTAATACAGTATATAGCTATTTGTAACATTTAATTTACAGAGAATGTCATTCCTTAATAAATTAAAGGTGTGTAGCTGAGTTTTGGGATAAATATTTAAATGAAATAATTCTCTTTAAATTACAATAGATTAATTGCTCTATTTTAAACTTTAATAGATTACAATTACTAAGTTGACAGCGTTGTCTTGTGGTGTTTCCATTAAAGGGTTGTGAATTAATTGTAAGTTCATAGCTTATTTAAATTTACATCCAAGGATTTTAAAATGAAAGCGTCGAAAACCCCCGCATTGAAAATAACTGCATTAGCGAGTGCGATTCTATTATCAACTGCAAGCACTGCAATGGCAGAGCAAGTAGAATCAGCGCGTTTTATCGTGCATTTATCAGAGCAAACAGCAGCGGTACACACTGCGTTTGCGCGCAGTAAAGCCCACGTTGATACGATTAAAATGAATTTGATGAGTGATATTGCTCTGCAAGCAAATGTAGAAGTGCTGCAAAGTTTACCAGATATTAATGCTATGGCGGTGGTTTTAACGGCGGAGCAAAAAGCGCGATTGTTGCAAAGTGAGGATGTAGCCAGTATCGAAGTAGATCCAAAGCGCTATTTAATGGCTGAGAGCACGCCTTATGGGATCACTATGGTACAAGCTCAACAGTTATCAGACAATCTAACTGGTAATCAAAAAGTATGTATTATGGATACCGGTTATGCACTTAACCATCCTGACTTACCAAATACAGGGATCACAGGTAGTGATGGATATGGCGCTAATAATACGGGGAATTGGTACAACGATGGTAATGGTCACGGTACTCACGTAGCGGGAACCATTGCGGCACTTGGCGGTAATGGGTTGGGCGTTGTTGGGGTTAATTCATCGGGTCAATTAGGGCTGCATATAGTTAAGGTATTTAACGATCAAGGTCACTGGGCATACGGCTCTGATCTTGTTGCTGCAATTGCTCAGTGTCAGTCAGCAGGTGCAAGTGTGACAAGTATGAGCTTAGGGGGACCACAATCATCTAATGCTGAACGTCAAGCATTTGCCAATAGTTATGCGCAAGGCATGTTACATATTGCGGCGGCAGGTAATGATGCAAATAGCTCGCTAAGCTACCCGGCATCGTATGACTCTGTGGTATCGGTGGCTGCGGTTGATCGTAATGGCAATAAAGCCTCCTTCTCACAATATAACTCACAAGTTGAAATTGCAGCGCCGGGTGTAGGCACTAATTCAACGTGGAATAACGGCGGTTATAAAAGTATTAGTGGTACCTCAATGGCGACACCGCATGTATCGGGTGTTGCAGCACTAGTATGGAGTTACTTTCCAAATTGTAGTAATCAACAAATTCGTGATGCACTTAATGTAACAGCCCAAGACAAAGGCACACCAGGGCGTGATACGTCATACGGCTTTGGTATTGTTAAAGCAAAAGATGCTTATGATTATTTAACGCAATCTGAATGTGGTGGTGGCAGTGGTGTTGATAATGCACCAGTCGCGCGCTTTAGTGCCTCGGTAAATGACAAACAAGTGACATTCAGTAATACATCCACTGATGATAAAGGCATTAGCAGTTATAGCTGGAGTTTTGGTGATGGAAATACTGCAAGCACGCAAAACCCTGTTCATACTTATGCAGCAGAAGGTAACTACACGGTTGTTTTAGAAGTGACGGATACGATAGGGCAAAAAAATCAACGCAGTCAGACGGTGACGGTTTCATCGACCCCGGTAGGTGGGTGTGATGGTTTAGCAAGTTGGGATGCAGCAAAAGCATACCGTGTCGGTGATTTAGTTGAGTATAACCAAGCTAAATATAAAGCAACTTGGTGGTCAACGGGTGCAAGTCCGGCAGTCTTTTCGAATGTATGGTCACGTCAAGGTAACTGTCAAAGTAGCGGTGGTGGTGCTGTAAATCAAGCGCCAAAAGCTAACTTTGATTTTAGCGTAACTGGTTTAGCGGTGAGCTTTACTAACGCATCAACCGATGATGTAGCGGTAACGGCTTATAACTGGACGTTTGGCGACGGTAATGCAGCCAATGCAAAAACACCAACTCATACTTATCAAGCTCCCGGCTCTTATGAAGTAAAATTAACAGTAAGTGATGCGCAAGGCCTCAATCACAGTTTAGTAAAAACAGTGATAGTAACTGATGGTGATACGCCACCAGCAGGTTGCAGTGGTTTAGCTGCGTGGAGTGCCTCAACGGCCTACACCGCAGGAAATGAAGTCGCCTATAGTGGCAACCGTTACAGCGTTAAGTGGTGGACACAAGGTGCCAACCCTGCTGATAATTCATCTGCATGGGCGGTATGGAAAGATTTAGGTAAATGCCAGTAAGTTATACTAAAAAGCCGAGGCTATAACAGTCTCGGCTTTTGTACACATTAAAGAAAATGATTACTTCTTTTTCTTAGCTTTCGCCTTTTTGCGGGCTTTAATTTTTGCCGGATCTTTGAGTTTTTTAATTGGCAACTTAGCTTCTTTATGTCTTGGCTCGAGCCCTTTAATAACACGACGTTTAAGCTTTTGCTCTGTGTAACGTTCTACTTTTGCTACAATTGCAATATCGTGGGCTTCCACTAATGAAATCGCAATGCCTTTTTTACCCGCGCGACCAGTACGGCCAATACGGTGCACATATACATCTGCGGTGCGTGGCATATCAAAGTTAATGACATGGCTGATATCTGCCACATCAATTCCTCGGGCTGCAACATCAGTCGCCACGAGTATTTTAGTGCGGCCACTGTGGAAGTTTTCCATTGCCTTCATACGCTTGTCTTGTGGCATTTCACCACGTAACCATGCTGCTTTAACACCGTTGTTAGTGAGTTCACCAATTAAGGTTTCAAGGCGTTCACGGGTTTTTACAAACACAATCGCTTTGCTAACATCAGGGCCATTTAGTGTATTAACTAATAACTCGAGTTTATGATGGTAGTCATCGGCTAAATGGATCCATTGATGGATTTTGGCTTTTTCTTTTCGTGATGACTCAGCTTCAAGCAGCGCAGGGTCATTTAATATTTGCTCAGCAAAACGCTCAACACTGTCGCCTTCAAGGGTGGCTGAGAACAAAAAGCATTGGCGTCGATTTTTAGCTTCTTCACAAATGCGCATCATTTCTTTACGAAAGCCCATGTCGAGCATGCGGTCGGCTTCGTCTAAAATAAGCATTTCGACGTTTTCGGCGTGGAAGTTTTCAGTTTCTAAATATTCCATTAATCGCCCCGGTGTGGCGATTAGAATGTCGTTATTTTTTTCAAATATTTCTTTATGCGTACCGTAGTTAATACCGCCAGTTACCACCCCAATCTTAAGGTTGGTGCCTTTAGCAAGTAGTTCACATTGTTCATGAATTTGATAAGCTAACTCACGGGTTGGCGTCATGATCAAAACACGGGCGAAGCCTGGCTCCCGACGTGGAAAATCAAGTAAGTATTGAATAGCTGGGATCAAAAATGCAGCTGTTTTACCAGTACCGGTAGGTGCAGAAGCTAAAATGTCTCGCCCTTGCAGCGCTTCAGGAATAGCTTGTTGTTGGATGCTCGTTGGGGTTTCGTAACCCATCTTAGCAACGGCTTGCAGTAGCTTGTTATCAATATCAAAATCAGAAAATTGCATAGAGTGTCAAAAATAGAGGACAATTGCCGTTAATTATACGCGCTATCCGCCAGTTGGTGAATGAAAAGGTGAAAAAATGTCAGGCTTTGTGTTTAAACAATTTAAAGTAGCGCAAACGCGCAGCGCGATGAAGGTCTCGACGGACGGTATTTTACTGGGCGCTTGGGCTGATTTAGTCACTGCACAGCGGTTGCTGGATGTTGGCACGGGAACAGGCTTATTGGCATTGATGTGTAAGCAACGCAAGCCCTGCATGGCCGTTAGTGCTGTTGAAATTGATGAGAATGCGTGTGCTGATGCGCAGCAAAACTTTGCCAATAGTCCATGGCCCGATATTGCACTGGTGCAAAAAGCTATTCAGCAAGTAAACAGCATTACTAAGTTTGATGTAGTGATCAGTAATCCTCCGTATTTTAATGCCAGTTTAAAAGGGGATGATCAAGCGCGTAATACAGCACGTCATACTGATAGTTTGAGTTTTAGTGAGCTTATCAGCGCATTTAAACGACTTAGCCATGAAAAGTCATTTCTAAATGTAATTTTACCATGTCCAGAAGCACAGCAATTTATAACACAAGCACAACTGCAAGATTTGCATTTAGTACGCCATTGTTTGGTGAATACAACAAAAGCAAAAGCGCCAAGTCGCAGCTTAATGTGTTTTGCCTATCAGGCTCGTTTATGTGAGCTGACCCATTTAACGATTCATGGTGAAGCTGGGCAATATAGTGATGAGTATATTGCCCTGTGTAAGGATTTTTATTTAAAAATGTAGGTATGTTTTACATCACTAATGCGAGGTTTATCATTCGTTAATGGTTGCTTTAATGCCGCTTTTATCGATCACGAATGTATAAGAGTTACCATAAGATGTGTGACAAATTGAGAGTGTTTCATCATTAATTTTAATATCATCATTACAGTCGTCAACATGGCGCCATAGGCTTATCTCTCCTTTGGCCATGATGAGTGGTTGTTTGTTCACCATAAGTGTCATTGATTCTGTGGCTAAAAATCTCACTGCAAAAAAGTCAGGTTTATTGTTTGTTTGGTTTTTCATTAAGCTTAAGCGCAAGGCATCTTGCTCTTGCCAAGCAATGAAATGATAATCCTGATCGTTTTTTACCTTAAATTGCTTTTTGTGGTGGCGGCTAGCTTTACTGTGCTCTTGCACATAAAAAGAAATTTTATAGCCCACATTATGTTCGTGGCGGATGGTTGTTGGCTCATCACCACTGGCTAGGGTTTCAATATAGTACTTATTACTGCTTACGTCTCGTTCATCGCCTGCAATTTCGGTATTTGCCATGTGGAAATCAATTTCGCTATTCGTCGCGTTGATTAGTGTGTAATCATTTTTATAAAGTGAAGAACCAAAATTAGCAGTTTCGAGATCTTCAGAATCACACGCACTAATAAAGCTTGATAAGGTTACAATACAGAGCATTCTAGTTAGCATAACTAAGTCCTTTTATGTGTTAGTTACTAATTAGTTTAGAGAGACACGTCTATTTTTGTACCTTAAAAATGTAATGTTTTGTAAGTAAATGTAGCTTCAATTGCAGGTATGCGAAAAACGCAGAAGTTTAATTTGGGCTTAGATCGGAGCATGTATACACGCCCCGATCTACACTGCTTGGAGTTAGTTCATATCAAATAATTCAAAAATTTGATTCTCACTCGGGGCATTTTTAGCTACTTGTAATAATGCATTGGCAACATTTCCTCGGCTAATTTTGGCCTCTTTACGGTCACTGGGTCGTTGTGTGGTAATTTTTAATGAGGCACTGTCGTTAGTAAGTGTACCAGGGCGTACAATCGTATAATTTAAGCCACTATTGATTAAGTGTTCGTCAGCCATATGCTTTGCAACTAAGTAAGGCTTTATGTCACTTTCAATCGCATCTGGGTCATTTGCACCGATTGAGCTGACCATAATAAAGTGTTTAATAGTATGTTGCTTTGCATAGTCAACGGCTTTGACTGCGGCCCATAAATCAATTAATAAGGTTTTATCTGCACCGGTGTTACCGCCCGAGCCAGCTACAAAAATAACCTTATCACAATCTGTAAATGCTTGATTAAAGTCCCCTTCAAGATCTTGCTCAAGCACTGTTAAGTAAGGGCTGTTTAACTCGCTTAGTTTGTTTTTATCACGTACCAGTGCGACCACATGCTGCTGATCATTAAGTAGTAATTGCGTTGTTAATTTACCAATTTGACCACTCGCGCCTATGATTAATGTCTTACTCATACATAACTCCTTATCAACTAGTTAAATTGCTTACAGTACACATAGACCTTGGGGGGAAATTTTATTTTTAAAGGGGCAATCGTTATTGCGATTGTTTTGATCAGTAATTGAATGTCTCGATTATTACTTTATAAAGCTGACTTTCAGCTAAGATCGACTATCTTTATGAACAAGAACACACATTTGGAGAATAAAATGACGGTTTCAGCTATTCCAAAGGGGTATCATGCAATAACTCCTTATTTGATAATTAACGGTGCAGCGAAAGCAATAGAGTATTATGTGCAGGTATTCAATGCTCAGCTTATTATGCAAATGCCTTTACCTGATGGCGGTATTGCCCATGCGGAGATTAAAATAGGTGACTCGCATATTATGCTTTCAGATATGTGCCCAGAGGTACATTTTAAAAGCCCTGATGAATTAGGGGGGACACCGGTTAGTTTAATGTTGTACGTTGAGGATGTAGATAGCGTGTTTGCTAACGCGATTGCAGGAGGCGCTACAGAAATTCGCCCTGTACACGATCAGTTTTACGGAGATAGAGCAGGTACATTACAAGATCCATTTGGCCATGTTTGGACTATTGGCACCCATAAAGAAGATCTTAGCGAAGACGAAATAAGCCAACGTATGGCTGATTTAATTAGCAAAGAAGAAGACGCGTAAAGGTTAATCCCCGTTAAATCACCTTAGTTTATCAATACGATTAGTGGTGCTTTTTACTGCGTGGCGCGCCAAGTATAATTGCCACTTGGCAAATACATACAGATAAAAATGCACTGACGCCTAAAGCGCCACCAAAGTTATTAAAATACGGAATTAAGTTTTCAAATAGCATTGCAAACATAATACTGGATGAAAATAGGGTATAGATACCAAAGCGTTTTGGCGCACTCATGCCAATAAAAGAGCCACCAAAAAAGAGGGTGCTGTATAGCTCTGCGTTAAAATCAGTCGGCAGGAGTATAAGGTAAGTAAGGATAGACAAAATGGCAGAGGCTCTAATAGCACCCAGACGATGATGTCTCGCCAAATAAAAAGTCGAGAATGCGCCTAGTAATGCCAATAAAATCGATGCTAAATTCATAGTACAATCCCTTTCGCAAGGACAAATAAAGCAACACTGATAAAGGCAATACTGCCTAGTTTCCCACCAAAGCCAGTAAACATTTTCCTAGTCAGTACATATAACGTAGCGCCAATGAAAGAAATAATGGCAAGTTCCCAGTAACTACTGATCAAACCTTGAGAGCACATACCGGCAAAACTTCCTGCATAAATAGCTGCGTAAGGGTGAGATTCATACTGCTTGGGAAAAGGAATAAAGCTACCAACGAGGCCAGTTAAACAAGATGCAATAACAGCAGGAATAGCAAACTGAGTATGAAGAATAAAACAACTCATGCAACCGAAAAAAAATGTCAGGTATTTTAACAGGAAAAATTTGCTCATGAGGGCGGTGATTTCTTAAATGAGTTTAGTGAGAAAGTGGCAGTGCTTAGCTTGTTATTAGCTATGTTACTAAACACTGCACTGAAGTTATACGAGTTTTTCGTTAAAAAATGCCAGTGTTCGTTGCCAAGCAAGTTCAGCGTTTTCTTTATCGTAACGACCCGTTGAATCGTTATGAAAACCATGGTTAGTTTTGGGATACATGTGCATTTGGTAATCTACACCGAGGCTTTTTAAGTCACGCTCATAATCAGGCCATGTTGCATTTACCCGCTCATCGAGCTCTGCAAGTTGAATTACCAACGGAGCTTTTATATTTTTGCGCAGTGCTTCGCTGGCAGGAGTGCCGTAAAAAGGTACACCGGCATTTAATAAGGTTGATTCCACAGCCGCTAAATAATTGACAATATAGCCACCAAAACAAAAGCCTACAGCGCCGAGTTTACCATTACTGTTTGGGTGTGATTTTAAATAGTTAGCGGCCGCGACAAAATCATTTTGAATTTTTTCTTTGTCCATAGAGCGTTGCATTGCTCGCCCTTCATCATCATTGCCAGGGTAACCCCCAAGTGGGTATAGTGCATCGGGTGCAAAAGCAATAAAGCCCGCTTTAGCTAAACGGCGGGCAACATCTTTAATGTATGGATTTAAGCCACGGTTCTCGTGGATCACTAGTACCACGGGACGTTTACCTGTAAGGCCCGTAGGTATGACCAAGTAACCTTGGCCTTTACTGTGGCCATCGGGTGAATCAAAGGTTTGGTAAGTGGCTTTGATTGCTTCGTCATTAAATGAGACTTGTTCGGCGAGGGCGTAATTAGGTAATAGTGCTGAAGTGAGTACGGTCATGGAGTAACCAAGTGCGACTAAGCCACCTAGTTTTTTCATAAAGGTACGTCGGTTCATTTTGCCATGGGCGTATTCGTCGTACCAATCAAACGCTTCTTGAGGAATATGATCTGAATGTGGGTTATTCATTGCAGTACCTTATGTTATTGATGATTTAGTTTTTTAATAACATAGCTGAGAGCGCTGACAATGTATATTGCTGTCTGCACAACAAACAAAATTAATCGCAGTGACTGAACAAAAGTTAGCTGACTTCTTCGCCGCCATGTTTTGCGGCTAAGTCATCAAGTTCAGCACACGTGTAGTCAAACCCTTCACCATCAAATTGATAACTTACTTTTACATCAAAGCCACCATTAAGCAGTTTTGTTTTCACCCGAGCGATAGGCCAGTGTTTTAATTCGTTTAAAAAACGATTTGCTATTTGAGCTGATTGGAAGTGGTAGCGTATTTCTGAATTCATATAAAGTAAGTATAATTTAGGCTGTTAACCTCGCAGTTTGTGGATTTAGCTGATTTAGTCAAGTTTTTTGTTATTTAACCAGTTTGATAAATTCGATAGTGTGTTTATTAGCATTGGTTTTCATGTGCTTTTGCTTTAACGTAAGGGCCTGTCAAATAAAATAGTGTGCGAGAAGATTAAAAGGTATGCCTAAGTTCGGTATAAACGTGTTATGAAAACGCCAAAACAGATCCTACCGTTAATCGAAGACGGTATCGTTGATGAAGTCATCAGCCAGTTAATGAGTGGTAAAGAAGCGTCGGTTTATGTTGTCCGTTGCGGCAATGACATTCGCTGTGCAAAAGTCTATAAAGATGTGCAGCATCGCAGCTTCAAACAAGCCGTAAAATACCAAGAGGGGCGTAAAGTACGTAATAGCCGTCGTGGTCGGGCGATGGAGAAAGGCTCGAAGTTTGGGCGTAAAGAACAAGAGAACGTCTGGCAAAATGCAGAGGTAGATGCGCTGTTCACGCTGGCTCGGGTTGGTGTAAAAGTACCGCAGCCTTATGGTTGTTATGATGGTGTACTGATCATGGACTTAGTGACCGATAATGAAGGTGATGTTGCACCGCGTTTAAACGATGTCAGTTTAACTGCAGAGCAGGCCATCGAAGATCACGCCACTATGATTCATTACATTCGCTTGATGCTTTGTGCTGGGATTGTGCATGGTGATTTGTCTGAATTTAATGTGTTAGTCGACAGTTATGGTCCAGTTGTGATTGATTTACCGCAAGCGGTTAATGCGGCGGCGAATAATAATGCCCACGAGATGTTTTTACGTGACGTACGTAATATGCGTTTGTATTACGGACAGTACGCACCAGAAATACTCGATACCCGTTTTGGTGAAGAAATGTGGGCTTTGTACCAAGCGGGTGAATTAACTCCTGAAACCGTGCTTTATGGTGATATCGCAGATGATCATACTGCCGCTAATGTAGACTCAGTACTTGATGAAATCAGAGCGGCATTTGAGCAAATGCAAGAGAACCAAGCGCGAATAAAGGCTGCACAAGCACCTGACGAAGATTAGCCTTACCCTGATTGAGTAAGGCAAAACATGGCTGCACAGTAAGTTGCTCTAAACGACAGTTAGGAACACAGGTGTCAAAATTTTTCTATCGTGGTGACTAAGTTATTAAATACACGCGTGATGCATTAGCTGCAGTATAGGTTCATGTGTTTGTGCTAAGGTTAGTTATTAAGTGATAATTTAAGCAGTGATAATCGCGTATGGCATACTGTGAAAATGAATTTAATCAGCAGCTTGAGAGAAAGTGGCTACACCGAGCGTTTGCGTCGATGTTTATATTGTCACTGGTATTGATTGTTGTTTTATATTGTATTTTTTTACCTGATCTTGATGAGCATATATTTTTAAACGGTGTACTTACTGACGCTATTAACTTTTTAATTGTGGTGGCTATTTTTGTGATCGTACAAAAAGCCAATTTGTCGACGACTGCTTATGTTCACTTGAGTCTCGGTTTGACGCTTTGGACAGCAGGATTAACTTTTGATCTTCTTGATGAAATTTTAACTCAGCCATTATTTATTGGTATTTATGTTGAAGATATTTTACGTACTGCGGGCATGTTGCTTACCTGTTATGGTTTAAAGCTAACAATGGCGGATTTAAAGCGCACTCAGCAACGCTTATCAAAAGAGTTGACCACAGACTATCTAACTAAAATAGCTAATCGACGCTTTTTTTATCAACATATGCAGCAGGTGCAAACTCAGCGATTTACCCTGATAATTATTGATATCGATTTTTTTAAATCGATTAACGATGAATTTGGTCATGATGTGGGCGATAAGGTTCTGACTGAACTGGCGGCATTATATAGCAAGGCATTTAGTCAAGAATGTGTGTTTGCTCGCTTAGGAGGTGAGGAGTTTGCTGTATTTGTGCCCGGCGATGATCAGCAATTTGCCATCGAGCTTAGCCAGCAGTTACTCGCAATTGCACGAACTATAGAGTTGAATAAGCAACGTAAGGTTACAGTGAGTATTGGGGTGTCGTTTAAGACTGCCAACGAATCGCTTACTGAGGTCGTTAAGCGTGCTGATCAGGCGTTATATAAAGCTAAAAACAGTGGGCGAGACCAATATAACCTTGCTTAATATCTAAGCTATTGATTACAGTAAAATTTACAATTTTGACTGGGATTTTTACAGCCTCATTCAGACAAGCCGGCCAATTAATTAACTTTTTTAAGAAAAATCATTATTAAACAATGCCTTTATTTCACTGAAGCGGTTGGTATTGAGCTTGCAGTGTATTGATATTATGAATTTATTTTCTAAAGGATTACCATGACTGTTGTTAAGCGTTTAAAGCAGAAAACGCGACAATTGATTGATTCAAAACATATGCTTACCAGCATAACAGCGGCTTCATTTTTAGAATCAACAATCGTTCCTATCCCACTTGAAGCGGTGTTAGTGCCTTTAATGCAAGCTCGCCGTGAAAAGCTGTGGTTAATCGCCTTAATGGCGACAGTCGGCTGTATCATTGGTGCGCTATTTGGTTATGCACTGGGTTATTATTTATTTGATGCGGTTGGAGATTGGGTAATTAATACTTTTTCAAATCCTGAACAGTTTGAACAAGTAAAACAGCAAATGCAGGCACAAGGCTTTTGGTTTGTGATCACGTTAGGGATCGTGCCCATCCCCTTTCAAATTGCCATGCTTGCTGCAGGTGCGACTAAATATTCACTTGTGATGTTTTTAATTGCCACGACTATCGCGCGTTCAATCCGCTACTTTGGGTTGGCGTTGGTGGTTTACTTTGCGGGTAATCAAGCAGAGCGGGTTATTAAAAAACATAAAACCAAAGCGGTGATTGGCTTAACGCTATTAGTGTTACTTATTTGGTGGATAACAACCTTGCTATAGCCGCCTAAAAGCGGCAATAACAAGGCTTGAGTGGCGACTTTTATTTCAGGTTTTGTATCTGGCGCCAATCAACCAGTTTAAAATTCTGCGGTTGTTGAGGCATACGGTTATAGCCATCTTGCACAATTAACACGCCTTGTGGGTAACCTGGCAGAGGCTTAGCGGTTACTGTTAAGCCATCCGTTTCTGACACGCCATCAATGCCGTGAGCTAAATTGGCAATAATATTAAATTTGCTGGTAAATTCTAGTGTCGGGTGATGTTCACCTTTGTTTATCCTATATACCACATAGCTATTATCACCTTGGCTTGATACCACGAGTAAACGCTCATTAGTACCTTGATAAATTTCCATCCCTTCGACATCATCAATCAACATTTCATTAATTGATTGCAGTAAAATGGGTTGCTGTTTTGTATCGGGCTCAGCACTGATAAACCAAATTCCAGCGTCTTCTTCACCGGCAAAAAGTTCGCCATTCTTATCGTCACTACTGCAGCCCTCGGGCTGACTTGGTAGATTAAATTCACGCACCAGTTCACCGGCCACTTTTTGTTGTTGGTTGGTAATTTTATATTGCTGGTATAGCCCTGATTTATCATTAACAAATACGTAATTCCCAGAGTGAGAAGAGTACATACATAAACCATAAATTTCAGTTAAATTTGTTGCTACGCTGCCTAGCAGTTGCACGTTATTTTGTAGATCGACGGTGAATAAACTAATGCTATTTTCACTGCGGTTACTTGCTGCTATTAAGGTATTAGTAGGGTTATTGATGCGACGATTTTGGCGAACATCAACATTGTTAACTCTACCCACTTCCAACGCTTGCGTTTGCTCACCCGCTAAGTTGTATACCATAAGGCCGCGGCGTTTATCGGTCCCTAGGATCAGACTTTTGCTGGTATCTGTTGGGTGCACCCAAATGGCGGGGTCGTCAGCGGCATCGCCAAAGGCCGCAACTGGCTCAGTTTGTAGGTTTGCATATACATGTGCTGTTTTAGTCACGCTGCTCGGTGATGATGAAGCGCTACTAAGTGGCTCTAGCACTAGTTGGCTGCTGAGGTACGCGCCAGTCTCGTCATCGTACATAATAGCTTGCGTACCGGCTACGTCATTTGTCACGGCCACTGAACCAATACTGTGATCGCCAGCTAGCTGCCATTTTTGTTGCAAGTTATGCTCGGTATTGTATCGGTATAAGCTATTGTCGTTGCTGGTGGTAAACCATAAGCTGCCATCAGCACTGGTGGTTAATCCACCAATACCACTGGCAAGCTCTCCAAATGGCGTAACCATGGCTACAGGGTGCTTAGCTGCCGTTGACTCTGCATTGGCATTCATTTGCCAAATCCCCAGTTCTTCTTCACTAATAAATAGTTGTTGATTTTTATCATTAACTGTACAGCCAGCAGCTTCATTGACCGCTGCAAACTCACGTACTGCAATGTTTGGAGCTTTGCCTGTGACAAAATTGTACACTAAGGTTTCTGTCATTAAACCTCGTACATCGGCAACAAATGCTGAAATACTGCCAGTATTGAGGTTGTTAAATAGGCATACTGCTTCAGGTTTTGCCTGTGGGGTGATAATGGCAGAGTGTGTTGTAAGTTGCCAATTACCATTAGTATTTGTTAGTTTGAATATTGCAACGTGATCATGCTCGTTATCTATACTGGCCACTAAAAACGTGTTCTCAGCAATAGTGCGTACTGATAATGTTTCAAAATTACCTGACTTAATAATGTCACTGTGTTGGCCATTTTTTGAAACGATAATTAGGCCCTGACTCTCACTCGCGAGTAACCATGAGTCGTCAACAAGCCAAGCGGCTTGCGAGCCTTGAATATTATTTTGTTGCCAAAATGGCGTGCTATTTAGCTTGAGCGCAGTGTGCTCTGACGCAGAGGGTTGCACATTTTGGTTGCTGCAAGCGCCTAATGTTGCTGTGAATGTAATTATGCTCAGTGCATAAGCCAGTGGTTTAAGTGTTGGCACAAGTAAGTCCTAAGTTAGCCAGATATGCGGTGCAAGCTAAATAACTTTTATGACAAAGCCGTGACAAAATTAAGACTTTTACCACAAAGGTTAAATTGATTATTTTTATCTAGGTATCACTTTAAATAATATAACTCATTGTTTTAATTTTATTTATATTGAGCGTTTTGAGTTGTTATTGACTCTTTTATCTATAAAATACAGGGTGAGCTGATTTGACCCTAAGCCATTATTTGTCTGTGATAGTGGTGGTTATTTGTGATTTTAGTTGTGCTAAAGCCTGTAATACAGAGCGTTGCCAAATAGCTTTAAACGCCTTACAAAATAAGTATAAAAATAGTAAAGGCATTAAAAATAATTTGATGATCAGCAGCGACACAAGGTTTAAAAATTCAATAAATAACCCTTCCAACGAATCGGCCATTTCGGCAATACCAGTGCTAACAGTATCAACAACTTTGCTAATTAAATTCCCCGAGTTACCCGTTAGTTGATCATTATAATCATGTAACAATTTCAGCTGTTGATTTTTTTGTAGATGTAATGCCGCTAATTGGTTGTTGAGCGACGCTTGCTGTTGCCTTAGATCGCGCTGTTTTTTTAATAATGGTTTGGCTTGTGGCAGCTCTGTTAAGGTGAGTTTTTCGGTTAAACTACGGGTTGTTTGAATAGCCTCAATTTGTTTATCTAATTCATCAAGTTGCTGTTTATTATCGGTAATAATTGCCTTTAATTGCTGTTGTTGAACAGCAATGAGTTCCAGTTCATCGAGGCTACTTTGCTTTTGGCTATTAATTTTTGCGCTTAACTGCGCTGATAACGCTGAGGTTGTGTTGGCTTTGGCACTGAGCGTGTCAACGGTGTTTTCAACATATTGATTTTGAGAGTTAATCTCTTCATCTAAAAACGCTTGGCTGGCAAGACCTGTGGTGAGCACCACCAGTGGGATTAAAAACCGCACTAAAACAAGACTGGCGAGTAGTTTGCTTGTGAGCTGTTTAAAATAGCCAAAGTAATCACAGAGTAGATAACCAATAGCACTGGCGGTGAATAGGCTACTGAAAAAGACACCTGAAGAGATGCTAAATAATATTCGTTGGATAAATAATGAACCTAATGACATACGCATTGCATCGGCAATGTATTCGGCTAAATCGTTAACGGGATCAAGTAATTGTGCAGGCGCAATGCTGGCTATGCCGATGCCCACTTCGGCCGATTGCAGTAACGAAATAATCCCGTTTACGCTGCGAGCAGAAGCGTACACGAGTGAGGCTTGGACTAAAGCTTGATCAAGAAAAGCCATTATATAGCTATTAAATTGCTCTAACCAACAAAGCACTATTAGTATAAGTATGGCAATATACTTGATAACATTTCGTTGTTTGCTTTGCATGTATTCCCCATTAACCTAGACCAACTCGCCTACGCTACACTAATTAAGTGCAATTAGGCAATTGTGTACGATGGAAACATTTCAGCAATTAACTGCTTATGAATGATTTTAACAGTGCGCAAACAGGTTTGGCTGTTAACAGCTTTTCATCAAGCGCGTAAATAAGCTTGATGAAAAGCTAACAAGGTTATTTAATATTTTGGCCAACCATTTGAGTCCCAATTAAGCGTACTGATCAGTAACTTTGGCACACCGTTGTCACCGCCGTCATAAGCATGGCGAACCATCACATCAGTATTTAGGATATCTTGCCCACCTGGGCCGACCCATTGATTGTTACCAGCATCTAAAATACTGCCGCCAGCAGAGAGCATGTTGTTGCCATTTTTATCTAAGTAAGGGCCGCGGATATCACTGGCACGGCCATATGCGATACGGTAGGTACTGTCGGTTCCCGCGCAGCATTTACCCACGGAGACAAATAAATAGTAATAACCTTGACGATAAATAATAGTTGGTGCTTCAATCCCACCAGAGCGACTAGCTAATGAATAGAGCTCACCAAATGGTTTCATGGTGATCGGATTAATACGCATTAATTTGATGCCTGAATTCCATGAACCGAAGACTAACCAAGGGGCGCCATCTTTAGCGATGACGAGATCAGGGTCAATGGCATTGTAGTTATTGCTGTTGGTGGTATTAATAACTAAACCATCATCTCGCCAGTTACCGGCTGACACGCTAGTGGCTGACGTTAAACCAATAGCTGAAACCCGTGAACCAAAGGTGGATACGGCATAGTAAAGCCAACTACGGCCATTATAGCTTTTCAGCTCTGGTGCCCAGACATCGATGCCATCATGCTCAGGCACATAGTTAGACCACCAATTTAAACCATTAGGGAAAATCGCTGCTGCATCATTCCAAGTAACTCCATTATCTGACCATTTTCCGGCAATGCCAGGCCCGGTTTGAAAAATCCACCAAGTGCCATTTTCGTAACTAATGGTCGGATCATGAGTCACTAAACTACCTGTTAATGGCCAATGATTTGTTGCACCATTGGTGGTTGAAGGATCAAACGGGGCAGACTCTACGTTTGCCAGCTTATTGAGTTGCCAAAGCTGAGCATCACTGCCGTTGTAGGTCCATTGACTAATATTAGCGCCATCGCTACCGTTAAACTCATACAAATCGAGCGCTTTGCCGCTATTGGCATTAATGAAACTCACGTAACCGTTGCCATTGTCATTGATTTGCCAATGTTGTGTAGCCACTGCAGAATATTCATATTGTGCGACATTTGCACCATCAGCTATGGCCCAGTCGTACACCTCCATCGCTTTACCACTGTTTAAGTTGATCACAGAGTAATTATTACCTCCAACATTGGTAATGATCCAACGTTGAGTATTATGTTGATTTGCAGTCCACTGGCTTATATTTGCGCCATCATTGGTTTGTGCGCTACTAACTTCGACAAGTTTGGCGCTGTATTTTGATTCAATAGTGTAAACACCGTTATCAATTGCATAAGCACTATTAGCACAAAAACCAACAGCTATACATGCAGTGGCTATCACTTTATTAGAAAATATCATAGTGTCTCCAAATTATTGTGTGTGGATTAGATTATTAGCGAAGGCAGATAATTAGCCTTTATGAATTGTAATACTTTATTATATTAATATATTTGTAAAGGGTTTGTTTTGTAATGTTCAATAAAAGTTAATGAACTAATGATTTAAGCTGGTTTTTATAAACGAGAGCACACTTTAAGTAGCACACTAAGAAGGGAGAGGCTTAGGGCAAGGTGCCCCAAGCGAATAGTTTACGGTATTAATTGGTTTGGGATCGCCCAGTGTTGAATGAGTTCTTCACCTTGCCAAGTTTGAATGGTGATCCAAAGCTTATCGTCCTTGCTGATACCCGACGGTGCTATAGCATGGGCGTGTTGTCCATGATTGGTGCCGTGCATAATACCTTCATCACCCTTTGCTAACTCAGTTAGCGGCAAAGGATACGGGCCTATATTTAAATAAGCTTGGCGAATATTACTGATTTCACCTTGGTTAAATGCTAAAAAGAAGTCTTTTACATATTCGTTATGATGCGAATATGGTTGTTCCATATTTAATGGCATAGGGGCTATTTTAAACTCACCTACAGTGTGTTCTTGCCATAGCTCAGGAAAAGTAGGGTTTAACGCTTGATAAATATAGATACAAGGCAACACCAAGATCAGTGCATTGAGTAAATACTTGTTACCTTGCCACCAGGTTTGTTGTAAACGTGCCATTAGTTTGTCTCCGCAGTATTATTCAGTGTGACAGAGCTTGGCTTTTTCACTTTAACCAGCTTTTTTGAATACATCATAAAACCAGTAACAGACATGCCCGTTAAAATTACGCCAAAAAGGAACCAAATTACTTTGGTCCAAATACCACCAATTGTGCCGTAATGTAACGGATCTGCGATATGTGACAATGTTTGTAATGTGCTCATGGTTTCAGGACTTTTGCTAGCTGCGATCTCGCCTGTCCAAGGATTCACAGATGTAGAATATGAATAGCCATCATAAAAAACCGTATCGCCAGCCCCCATGATGCTATACATACCGCGGTTGTGTTCAGGAAGCATGATGTAAGTCGGAGTAAATTCGCTAAACTGGTTTTTAGTTATTGTAATAGCACTATTTAAATCAATTGCTTGTGTGTTTTTAGAGCTAGGTAATTGGGCTTCGCTTACTATCGGCGCATGCTCTTCAATATCGATCTCGTTATGCCACATAATGGCTTGAGTTAAGTACCAAAGCCCAGTTAAGCTCATAATCGCCATAAACCAAATAGACCAAACACCTGCCACAGTGTGTAAGTCTTTTAGCAATGTTTTACTACCTTGCCCAAAGCGTATTTTTGGCTGAGTAAAGGCACGCCAGAAGTTTTTATAGATTATTAAGCCAGTTGCCAAGGCACCGAAGATCACTAATGCCATAGCGCTCACTAGGTAGTAGCCTACACTATAGCCCGCTTGCCATGGAAAATATAACCAGCCGTGTAAAGTGCGCATGAATTCAATAAACGATGTTGTTTGATTTATGGCTTGTATTTCACCTGTGTATTGATTTACATAGGCTGTTGCGTATGGCTTATCGGTATCAGTAAAAATAATGGCATTAACTAAATAAGGTTCGTAACTAACAACACTCATCACATCAGCAGTTGGGTATTCACTGGTTAAGCTATTAATCAGCGATTGTTTAGATTTCTCAGGTAAGTTGTCAGGGTTACTAGCGCGCGCGTGTGAGTTTGTTAGCCATGTTAGCTCATGACTGATCACTGAAATAGTGCCAGTTAAACAAATAAAACAGAACAATACCCACACAGGTAACGAGAACCACCCATGTAATTGAAACCAAAACCGCTTGCTAATTTTTGCCATCTTTAAACTCTATTTAAATGATATTTATTATCATTACCATTGTATTTGAGTAATTGTACTATTAAACTATAGGCAATTTCAATTTACGACTAAGAGATAGTAATGCAGTTAAACAGAATAACTACGCGATTAAGTGTATTGTCGCTGACTTTATATACACTTTTTAATGCATCGACAGTTATCGCACGCGATGAAGTAATCACGAAAGAAGATCAAGATTTAGAGGTTATTACGGTCAAAAGCCAGCGGGGTCTAATTTCATATATGAGTGCGTCTGGTGCAAAATCAGATGTGCCAATCATTGAAACTCCACTATCTGTGTCTGTTTTAACGCAAGAACGTATTGAAGATTTAGGTGCACTAACCGTTCAGGATGCAATCGGCTATGTTGCAGGTCTGTATAATGGTCCCTATGGTGTTGATACACGTGGTGATTGGTCTGTCATTCGTGGTGTGTCGCCGGTGCAATATCTTGATGGTTTAAAGTCATTATATGGCTATTACAATAATGTTCGTACAAACCCGTATGCTTTATCACAAATTGAAATTCTCAAAGGCCCAAGTTCGGTGCTTTATGGACAAGGCTCAATTGGTGGAATTGTTAACTTAGTGAGTAAAAAGCCAGAAGCTGAAACGTCAGGGCAGCTTTGGGGGCAAGTGGGTAATTACTCTCGTAAGCAAGTTGCAGGTGATATTACAGGTGCATTAAATGATGATGCGTCACTGCAGGGACGGGTTGTTGGCTTATGGCGTGATAGTGACACGCAAACAGATTATGTCCCGGATAATAGCATGGTGTTTTCTCCATCACTTACTTGGTACGCCGCACAAGATACTAAAATAACCTTGTTAACCAATTGGCAAAAAAATGAGTCTGGTACAAGCACCTCCTTTTTACCTCACTCGGGAACGATTTTGGAAAATGAAAACGGTCAAATACCTTCAAATCGATTTGTTTCTGAACCAGGTTTTGACCGTTATGATACTGAGCAAGCGTCAGTTACCGCTATTTTAGAACAAAATATTAATACCGACTGGCAATTTAAATTAGCAGCGCGTTATACAGACAGTCATGCTGATTATCATACTATTTATGGTTGGCCACCAAAGTACCTTGATGATGGTCGAACAGTTAGCCGAGTAGCTTATATTAGCTCTGCTGATTCACGTGCTATTGCAAGTGACGCACAGTTTCATGGCAATGTGGTAACTGGCAATATAGAGCACTCAATAGTCGTCGGTCTTGACTATCAAAATGCCTATACTGACAACGACTCTGCTTATGGAGTTGGCGGCACTTTAGACTTATTTAGCCCTGAATATGGACAGGTTGATAATTTACCAACCTTAGAAGATGTTGTTGATTATGATTCATCAAAAACTTATCAAACCGGTTTATATATCCAAGATAGTATGAAAATAGCGCAGCAATGGATCATATCAGCAGCATTGCGCCGTGATAAAGCCACCACTAATCCACAAAATGGTGAGCCTGAATCACAGTATGCCACAACAGGTCGTCTTGGATTAATGTACTTATTTGATAGTGGAGTGTCACCATACGCAAGTTACAGTGAATCATTTGAACCTTTATTAGGTTCTGATGCGTTTGGTAATGCATTTGTACCAAAAACAGGTGAGCAAGTCGAGGCTGGTATTAAATATCAACCCGCTGGAACTGAGCATTTATTAACGGCTGCGTTGTATCATATAGTAGAGCAAAACCGTACGACCTCGTTGAATGCAGACCAAGCTACAGACAGTAACGTTATTGATCCTAATGGCCAAGTACAGCAAGGTGAAGTTACCGTAAAAGGGCTTGAACTTGAAGCGCAGCTAGCGTGGCAAAGTGTTGACGTATATGCATCATATGCATACAGCGATGGTTATGTGAGCCAAAGTAATACGCTAGGAGAAAAGGGCGCAACACTTGCTGCTTTACCTGAACAACAAGCTTCAATTTGGACAACATGGCGACCTGAGAATATGCATGGGTTTAAGGTGGGGTTTGGTGCTCGTTATGTAGGAGAAACCTCTGATGGTAGTGCTTATGTCAGTATAGATAATGTGGTACTGAATGATCCGATCAAGACGGATGATTTTACTCTATTTGATGCCATGATAGGGTATGACTTTGAGAAGTATAGCCTGAGTCTACAGGCACAAAATATTACTGATAAAACGGTTATTACTTCGTGTTTGGCGCGCGGCGACTGCTTTTATGGGCAACGTCGTACGGTGTCGGCGAATGTTCGTTATAAGTTTTAAAAAATAGCGTAATTAATAAGGGAGCTATTTGCTCCCTTATTAATTTGAGTTGATTATCGCATCTTGTTTACATTCGTGTAGATAACCTGCCACCGGCACAGAAAATTAAACCCCAAAGATTATCAGGGTCAACTATCACGTTCTTGATTATTAATAGTAATAACACGTTGCGGGAATGGAATTTCAATATCTGCCCCCTGAATTGCGTTATAAACACCGCCATTTATTGCCAGCTTAGTTTCGATAATTTTTGTTGTTGGCACCCAGTATCGATAGCTAATGGTTACACCGCTTTGTGCAAAGCGCTCAATACCCACTTGCGCATTAGGTTCATCAGCAACTAACTCATGTACTTTTAAAACCTTTTCAATAAGCTCGATGGCATGCTCTGCATTGGCATTGTAGGCTATATCAATCTCCCCTTTGACTAATGAGTAGTTAAACGAGTTATGCAGTATTTCTCCAACAATATGTTTATTGGGAATGGTTATTTCGACTTTTTCTTCGTTAATTAAAATGGTATAGCCCAGTTCGATAGTCTTGACTTGACCACTGACATTTTTAACTTCAATCGTGTCACCAACAATAAAGGGGCGAGTAGCAATAATGGCTAAGCCAGCGCCATAGTTTGATAGCATACCTTGTAACGCTAAACCTGCACCTAAGGAAGCAGCACCAATAGCGGCAACAAAAGGGGTAACACTTATGCCGATTTTACCTAACGCAATAATGACAAAAATCACGATCAGTAAAACTTTCACAACATTACTGATAAAGTTGGTGAGCGTCACGTCAATGTTATTGCGCGTCATTAAAGCGGCAACCATTTTTGAGATTTTCTGTGCGACCCATAAGCCAAAAACTAATATCAACAATGCACCCACTAACTGCATGCTGTATTTAACGAGGTACTCACTGATCATGGTGTAGTATTTTTCGACTTGCTGAATTTCTGTGCTGATCATCTCTTTGCCATAAATAGTTCGATTAGAATATTACAGATCATCATAGCAGAGCTTGACTTAAAAATGGATAAAGTAGCGGCACAATTAATGCCGTAAGTAATGCACTTAATGCCATAGCAACGGACGCAAATGCGCTGATTTTTTGAGGCTCAGTTAAGACCGCTGCAGTGCCAATGGCATGGAAAGTGGTGCCAATTGCGACGCCTTGTGCTTGGTGATTGTGAACGCCCACTAACCGCAAGATCATCAAAGCAAATAATGCGCCGAGTATACCTATAAAAATGACCATTGTAGCTGCTAAAGAAGGGATCCCACCGAGTGATTCGGTTACTAATAATGTAATCGGTGTTGTGACTGATAAAGCGGCAACAGATGCCGCCAATTGCGGAGGAGCATCAAATGCGGCACTGAGCAGCGTTGCCATGACGGTGGCATTGATTATCCCTATACTACAACTGATAAAAATGAGTATTAGGTTGTTCCGTATATGTATAAATTGTTGGTATAGAGGTAATGCAAGTGCAACAATTGCCGGCTCCAACAGGCTAGTTAATAATTGACTATCGTTTGCAAGTTGTGAGTAGGGTAGTGAGCAACTGATTAATAATAAAGCAAGCAACATAATCGTCATCAAAACTGGGTTAGTTAGCGCTTTAAGCAAAGGGTTCTTAATGATTGCATTCAGTTTTTTTAACCCTAAAAATAACGTGATAATGACGATGGTACTTAGCCATCCGAGCTCATCCATGCTCAGCACGTCCTTTAAATAAGCCAATCACAAAAGCGATTAATAATAAGCTAGTTAACGGTACCAAAATAAGTGTTGCGGTTAAGAACTGCCATTGTTGTTTGATGAGTTCAAGGTGCTCGATAAAGCCGACCCCCGCAGGGATAAAAAATAATGGCATAAAGTTTAACAGTGGTTTAGCTGATGGTGCGATATGGTGCTCTTTTACTGTTTTGGTTAAAAGCAGTGTAAGTAAGATCAACATACCTAATAATGGGGCGGGGAAACTGCCTTGCAACCAATTCATTATCAGCTTGGCAACGGCTAAGCAGCCTACAATTAATGTACTGCTGATCAAATATGGGAGAAGCTTGATGGGCAAAGATGTTTTAACGTCCATTAATTATTGACTCATAGCTGTTTGGGTATTACTTCACCATGTTTTGTTACTTAACACTATGCGACTTATTGTTGAGTCGTCATATTAAGCGCGTTTTGTTACCAGCGTTTGCTATTGTGATACTCAATGTTATCGGCGCCTTTTGCTATAGCAATGGCTTTTTTGGTATTGCCATTCATTAGTAAGCGAATTTGGCTAATTGTTTCTTTGGCCAAAATTTGTCTTTTTGAGGAGCTAAAACTTTGTTGGGTAACACGCTTGATTGCCGCCAATGTATCGGGTGAGCGAGCTAACAGGGTGTCTATCATTGCTAAACAACACTGTGAGGGGTCATCACTTACTTGCGTAATTAAGCCCAATTGCAATGCTTTATCTGCACTGATAGGCGCGGCATGACTGGCAAGCCACATGGCATCATCACGTTTTATTAAGCTGGGTAAAATCACATTCGCCCCCATATCAGGACAAAGTCCCCAGCGTGCTTCCATAATCGCTAATTGAGCATCTGGATGAACAATACGATAATCAGCGCCAAGTGCTATTTGTAGCCCGCCACCAAAGCAGTTACCTTGAATTACCGCAAATACTGGCACACTTAACGATTGCCAGCCAAGAACAACTTGCTGAGCTAAATTACAGTTCCCAGGTAACCACTTAAACAGCAGCTTGGCAATATTAGCAGGACTTTTCATCACGGCTGATACATCCAATCCGGCACAAAAATGTTCTCCGTCTCCTTGAATGACAACAGCACGGATACAGGCGTCTTTTTTAATTAGCTTAATCATTGTTGCGAGCTGTTTGAACATATCAAAGTTTAACGCGTTCTGCTTATCCTTTCGGGATAATGTTACATACGCAATCGATTGTCGTTTTTCAAAGTTTATCATGCTAACTCCTCAGACCTGTTTAAGATTAGCTTACGAGTTATTTGAATTGATGTAAAGAATGGCTTGTTAGTTGAAAAATAAGCTATAAAAACATCGTTTATTGTTAATTTGGCGCACAAATGATTACAAAGTGGTGTATATTTTTAGCTGAACTAACTGTTATCTTATCGATCAATATAGCCACTTAACGCAAGTTGCGTTTAAGCACATTTTGCAAACAATCATTAAGGTAGGATGCGCACCCTACCAAGGAGAAAAACCATGCTAAAACGGTTCACGCCAAGCATTTTAGGAACTTACATGTCACTCGCTATAAAAGGCGTTGTGAGTATAACATTACTTGCATATATAGCTGGTTGCTCAGATGACAATGCGACAAAACAAGTGGCTCCTGCTCCGGCGGTCTCTGTGTTTAATGTGGTGACTCAAGAAGTGGGGGATTATCGAGAGTTTGTTGCGCGTACACAAGCTTATCAGGAAGTTAAAATTCGCGCTCGTGTTGAGGGGGAGCTGATAGAGCGACATTTTGATGAAGGCTCATTTGTTGAAAAAGGGCAATTATTATTAAAAATAGATCCAAGCGAATACCAATCATCTGTTGCAGAAATCGAGGCGGATTTAAAGAGTAAACTTGCGGGTCAAGATGGCGCATTCCGTGATTTAAAGCGTGGTAAAGAAGTGGCTTCACAGGGGTTTATCTCTCAATCTGATTTAGATAAATTAACCACTAAGTATGATCAAGCTGCAGCGGCTGTTACTTCTTCACGAGCAAGTCTTGAAAAAGCGAAGCTAAATCTAAGCTATACGGAAATAAAAGCTCCGTTTGCAGGACGTATCGGTAAGGTGAATTATGATGTGGGTAATATCGTAGGGCCTGCTTCAAATGAATTGGCTGAACTGACCGATGTTGATCCTATTTATGTGAATTTTCAAGTAGAAGAAGCCGATTTTATTAGTTATCGTCAAAAGCATCAAGATAGTGCTAATAACCCACAAAATGTGCCTATTGATTTATCGCTGCGCTTACCTAATAACTCAAGTTTAGATTCAAAAGGGCGACTTGACTTCGCTGATACTAAAATTGATCGCAGCACAGGGACGGTAGAGCTAAGAGCGACTTTTGCGAACCCACAAAATATCATAATGCCAGGCTTGTTTGTGACATTGATTGTTGAAAGTAAAGATAAAAAACAACAAGCTCTTATTCCTCAAGCTGCAGTACAAGAAAACCAGCAAGGTAAATTTGTCTTAGTCGTGGGTAAAGATCATAAAGTTGCAACGCGTATTGTTAAGCTTGGTCGTCGTATTAACGCCATGTGGGTGGTTGAGTCTGGGCTCAAAGAAGGTGAGCAAGTAATTGTTGAAGGCTTACAAAAAGTACGCCAAGGGGTTGAAGTAAAACCGGTTGAGAAAAAAGTTGATCACACCACAGGTACTATTTCTAACAAAACAGATGCAGTAAGCTAAAGAGAACCCACATGATAAGTAAAACGTTTATCGCGCGGCCTAAATTTGCTTTAGTGATTTCCATTGTGATAACTCTTGCGGGTTTGATTTCAATGGCTTTACTACCAGTGAATATGTACCCCGAAATAACCCCGCCACAAGTACAAATAACTGCTGTTTACCCTGGCGCGAGTGCGCAAATTGTTGAAGAGTCGGTGATCAGACCCATTGAAGAGCAAGTCAATGGTGTTGAAGATATGATGTATATCGAGTCCAGCTCTACTAATAATGGGACGGCAACTATTACCGTGTATTTTAAAGTCGGTACTGATACTGATATTGCGCAAGTGAATGTACAAAATAGAGTGGCACTTGCAGAGCCCGGCTTACCAAATGAAGTAACACGCCAAGGCGTTTCAGTTAAGAAAAAGTCCAGTTCAATGTTACTCGGTATTAATTTGTACTCTGATCAACAAAATATCGATGCAATATTTTTAAGCAACTATGCCACTAACTATTTAACTGAACCGCTAGGACGTATATCAGGTGTAGCCTCAGCTGAAGTAATGGGTGAGAAAACTTACTCGATGCGATTATGGTTACGCCCTGATAAAATGGCCGCTTTAGGGCTGACTGTAGGTGAAGTACAAGCTGCATTACAAGAGCAAAATACCATAGTTGCGGCAGGGAAATTAGGCGCCGCGCCGAGCTTACCAAGTCAGCAATTTGAGTATTCAATCCAAGCTAAAGGGCGCTTAAAAACCCCAGAAGAATTTGGTCAGACTATTATTCGAGCCAATAAAGACGGTAACTTTGTACGTTTAAATGATATTGCCCGTATTGAACTTGGCTCTGCTGACTACAGCACCAGCGCCAAGTTAAATCAACAAGATACCGCCTTTATCGTTATTTATCAGTTAACTGATGCTAATGCAACGCAAGTCGCCAGTGATGTAAAAGCAACCATGGCAGAGCTCGCAAAACAGTTACCTGATGGTGTGCAGTACTCAATTCCTTATGACACCACAGAGTTTATCAATCGCTCTATTGAAGAAGTTGTTATTACCTTATTTCAAGCGGTTGGTTTGGTTGTGTTAGTCGTGTTTTTATTCTTACAAAACTGGCGTGCGACACTAATTCCCACCATTGCAATTCCCGTTTCTTTAGTGGGCACTTTTGCGTTTATGATGGCAATGGGTTACTCAATTAATTTAATTACTTTATTTGGTTTAGTGCTTGCCATTGGTATTGTGGTGGATGACGCGATTATCGTGGTTGAGAATGTTGAACGGATCCTCAAAGAAGAAAAACTACCAATTAAAGACGCGGTAACTAAAGCAATGGAGCAAGTGACAGGGCCTATTATTGCGACTACCTTAGTGTTGTTAGCTGTATTTGTACCGGTCGGTTTTATGCCGGGCATAACCGGTGAGCTTTATAAGCAGTTTTCAGTAACTATCTCGTTTGCGGTACTTATCTCGTCGGTGAATGCATTAACTTTAAGCCCTGCTTTATGTGCGTTATTGCTAAATGAAAAAGCCATGAAACCAATTAAGTGGTTGGCACCTATTGAAAGTGGTATCACTAAATCAACCTCAGTTTACAGTAAAATAATTCACTTTATTTTAAAGCGTTCTGCACGGATGGCCATATTTGTATTAGTTATTTTTGTTGCGGCAGGTTGGCTTGCTAAAAGCGTGCCAACGGGCTTTGTACCAGCAGAAGACCAAGGCTTTGTATTTGTCGATGTACAATTACCAGATGCTGCGGCCTCAGGGCGCACACAGAGTGTGATGCATAAAATTGGGGAAATTGTAAAACAAGAGCCTGCGGCAACTGATTTTATCGCCGTATCGGGGTTTTCATTACTTGGTGGCGCAGGTTCTAATAATGCACTTGGTATTGTTGTTTTAAAAGATTGGGAAGAACGTACGACACCCGAACTCGGATTGAAGTCAGTGATTGGTCGATTAATGGGGCAATTGTGGGCGATGCCTGACGCACAGATCATGGTATTTAACCCGCCACCAATACCAGGGTTAGGTGCAAGTGCAGGATTTGAGTTCCGTTTGCAAGACAGTGAAGGGCGTGATCCGAGTGAGCTGGCACAAGTACTTAATGGGTTAGTTTATGAAGCCAATCAGCATCCAAACTTAAGTAATGTATACAGTACCTTTAGAGCAAATGTACCGCAGTACTTTTTAGAAATAGACCGAAACAAAGCTAAAGCTCAAGGAGTTGCGTTAAGTGATATTTTCTTAACCCTGCAAGCTCAGCTGGGTTCACTATATATTAATGATTTCAATCAGTTTAGCCGTACTTATAAAGTTATAATACAGGCTGAGAGCGAGTTTCGTAAAAACCCAGCTGACTTACAGCATTATTTTGTTCGCAATGACGAGGGAGCTATGGTGCCGCTCACCACCTTAGCTAAACTTGAGCCAATCCTAGGTCCAACCACCTTAAATCACTTTAACTTATATCGCAGTGCCAGTATCAGTGGCCAGGCAGCGGCGGGTTTTTCAAGTGGCGATGCAATTGCAGCAATGCAAGAGCTTGCCGAGCAACTTCCCAATGGTTATATCTTTGAATGGGCTGGGCAATCAAAGCAAGAGATTGAAGCAGGGAATATGGCGCCAATCTTATTTGGTTTAGCTGTTATTTTTGTTTACTTATTCTTAGTGGCGCAATATGAAAGTTGGACTATTCCGTTTTCGGTGATTGCGGCAATACCACTGGCGATGTTTGGTGCTATGTTAGCGCTTTATGTATTAGGTATGGAGAATAATATTTATGCGCAGGTGGGGTTAGTATTGTTAATAGGCATGTCGACCAAAACCGCAATTTTGATTGTTGAGTTTGCTATGGAAGAACGCCTCGCGGGGAAGAGCATATTTGATGCGGCACTTAGTGCCGCTAAAATGAGGTTTCGTGCGGTGCTAATGACCGCATTATCATTTGTGCTTGGTATATTACCATTAGTATTTGCTACTGGTGCGGGAGCTGGAAGCCGTGTATCACTGGGTGTCACTGTATTTGCTGGTATGTTAGCGGCGACGATATTTGGCACTTTACTGGTACCGCTATTTTATAGTTTGGTGCAATTAATGCGTGAAAAAGTCAAAGGTACAGCGACGACACAAGAGTAAAATACGCGCCATATAAAAAAAGTCAGGGAAACCTGGCTTTTTTTTGTCAAAAATTTACTGAGGTTTGATACTATATCTCGCATTAGCAGCATGAAAGGTTTATGGCAATGACAGGACCACGTTTATACAGCGAAGAAGAAGTAACACACCAAGCTTACGATATCTTTCTAGAGTTAGCCCCTGATAACCTTAGCGAGCAAGATATTGAAGATTTTAATCAACACCGTGAAGAGCTTGGCTTTATTGAAGAAGGTGAACCTGATGATCAATGGCATGACTTTGTGGCATTGGAAATAGAGCCGGAATTATTTCTACAGGTTTTGGTTGGCCTTGAGTTCGACAATCAAGATATATTATTTGCGAAAATTTTGATCAGCCGTGATAAAGACGCCCCGTTTTGTCATATTTTGTGGAAAGATAGCGAATAATATCGATGTTGTATTTGTGTGAAAGACGCCCTGTTTTAAGCATCAGTCAAGTGAGCGTACAGTGATTAGGTTATTACTGTTAATAAGCTGCTTGCTGAGTGTTAATGCTTGGGCCGTTGATCCTTTTGAAGATTTCCATGAGTATGGGCAACTCTCGGATGAAGAGATCCATAAAATCCACCAAGGTGAGCTTTTATACGGCGATACTGAGTTTGGTTTTATTGTTAGCCGTGGTAATACCAATTCGACGAGCTTGAAGTTTAAAGGTAATTTATATCAAGATCTCGAAAAGTGGCGCAATCAATTTAAAATAGACAGCTTATATAAGCGTGATCGAAATGACACTACAGGCAATGATGAAGTGTCTGCTAACCGTATTTTTCTCTCTGCTCAAGGCAACTATAAAGTAGGGGAAAAAAATGCCTCCTTCTTTATATATGGTGATTATGAAGAAGATGAATTCAGTGGTCTTGATTTCAAAAGTACGTTAGCTGCCGGTTACGGTAATCGTTTATATCAAGGAGTGAAGAACCAAGTGGATTTTGATATTGGGCCTGGTTTATATCGCTCTGTGGCAGAGGATGATGCCGAACTCGAAGAGGATGAAGATGAAACCAAAACCGGTTATTTATTACGCCTAGCCTTGCAGTGGGAGCGTACAGTATCAACACGCACTCGCTTTAATCAAGATTTAAGTATTGAGCAATCTTTATCAGGGCTCAACTCGCGATTAAAGTCAGAAACCTCATTAATAAGTCAAGTTATGGGCTCAGTATCCCTAAAGTTCGCCTATTTGTATCGTTATAACTCCAAACCGGAAGACGACAAATTAAAGTTTGACTCAGAGCTAAGTGCGACATTAGTTTATAGTTTTTAGAGAGTAGTATGTATCAACATAAGCAATTTGCACTGTTCATTTTTGTAATTTTAAGCTGGATAGCCAGCTTTGTAGGTCTAGCGTGGTATTTAATTGGTGCAGATATGCCGTTAATGGTATTTGCTGCGATTTTAGTGCTGGTAGGTTTTTTATTCCATGGTTTAACGATTAAAGTGGATGACAGCCAGATAAGTTGGGGTTTTGGTCCTGGGGTCTTCGGTGATACATTACAATTAGCGGATATCGTGGAAGCTAAAGCCGTAGAAAACTCTTTTCGACATGGTATAGGCCTACGTATTACACATGATGGCTGGGTATACACAGTGTCAGGTTTTAGTGCAGTACAGTTAACTTTAAAAGATGGTAGCCAATATCGATTAGGGACCAATGATCAAGCTGGGTTATTAGCCGCTTTAGCTGATAAAATTAGCCAGCCTGAAGAAATTGAAGCCGTATAATTTGGGCAATATAAAAAAAGCGCCGTAGCGCTTTTTTATATCGGTAATACTGTCGATATTAGTGATCGTGACCACAACCGCCTGCACCGTGAACATGCCCATGAGCTAGTTCGTCAGCTGTTGCATCGCGTACTTCAAGTATTTCTACATCAAAGTTTAGAGTAATACCAGCTAGTGGGTTATTACCATCAACAATCACTTCATCTTCTTGAATATCAATGATCATTACCGATTGGTCGCCGTCATCTGTTGAGGCTCTAAATTGCATGCCAACTTCAATTTCCATTCCTTCAAACATCGATTTTGGTACAGCTTGCATTAGTTCATCATGGCGCTCACCATAGCCTTGCTCTGGTGGCACTGTGACACTTAGAGTATCGCCAGCTTGTTTGCCTTGTAACGCATCTTCTAGCCCTTGAATTAGGTAACCGGTACCAACGATAAAGATGAGTGGTTCGCCATCAAATGAGTTATCGATAGAGTTTTTGTCGTTATCCATTACTGAATAATGCATTTTTACCACTTTGTTTGCTGCAATGATCATAGTCACTCCTATTTATGCGTCTTCGAGAGAGTAGGGTAGAGGAAGAATTGATAACTCTACCGTTGGGGCATGTTTTGCACGCAGCAACTGACTAGGTTCACTGTCGTTTGGCAACACAACAAGGCCAAATAAGGTTTTACTTTGTTGATTGTAGGCTTGGCTGATTAATTTACCAGCACGACGCCAGTTTTCACCCATTTGGGTTTCAAGCTCTGGCTCCGCGAGCTCACCATCACTGTGTCCTGATACGATATACATCGCACGTTTGTTTTTACCAAGGTATTTCATTCTCGCAACGGTTTCTTGGCCTGTGTAGCAGCCTTTACGAAAGCTTATTCCGTTAATTGCTTGCAGGTTAACCATTTGCGGTACGTATTCACCGAGTGCTTCTTCGTTAAGCTCAGGCTCGCCAGCTAAAATACTATGTTGTTGCCAAAGTGCATCGTTTTCTAAGGCAATAACATCGTCAGGCAGAGAAAAGTCAGCATTAACCATAAGCAATATACGGTTATCTGCTAATTTAAGTGCTTTACCATGACTAAAATTACATGCACTGTCTTGCTCATTAAAGTGGATCTCTAATGCCGCTAATGTTGCTGTTAAATCATCACCGAGAAGGCCAATTAGCTTGTTGTTATCAGTCTGTATTTCTACTTTTGAAAACACCGCATACTTTTTTAACTCAGCTAGAGATTGTGCAACTTCAGCGGCAGAGGCGGCTAAGTAGTAACTTTCTTGATATGCAAAAAGTTTGGCAACACTCCAGAGTTTGCCTTTGGCATTGCAGTGCCCAGTCCATAAAAAATTAGTTTGACTGAGTTTATTAATATCTTGGGTGATTTGGCCATGAAGGTAGGCGAGTTTATCAACACCGCTTATACGGATCAGCTGATGTGATAAAGGGCATGCGTATACTGTTGACATAAAAACCTGCGTGACAAGAAATGTAGGCACATATAATAACGTAGTTAGCGCTGCTGGTATAGGTGCATAAATAGCTGTTTATTCAGGTGCAATTTGTTAAACTGCACAGCAACTAAGTTCGAGGTAGAAAATGACTGAAATTCACAATAAAGCGCGTATTCGCTGGGCTTGTCGTCGCGGCATGTTAGAACTAGACGTGTTATTTATGCCATTTGTAGATGAGGCATTTGATTCGTTATCAGCACAGCAGCAAGCAGTACTGCAACGTTTGTTAGAAGCGGATGATCCGGACCTATTTGCATGGTTTATGGGGCATCAAGAATGTAAAGATCCTGAGCTTAAGCAAATGGTGCAACTGATCTTAGACCGAGTTCGTGTATAGGTTTATCATTGAAAACAATCTAGCGGACCACAAGCCTTTTGTGGTCTATTTTAGCTTGTTTGCAATATGTTATAGCTTATTTTTAACGACTATCTATGCGCAAATAGTTTGTGTGATTTGTTGCGCGATTTGCGGCTTTATTAGTTGGCAATGGTATAGCAAATCTCACCCTGAACACGGCGTGTTTATACTCGATTCTGAACAGTGTCGTTTTGAAAACGACACCATTAAGATAAATGGTCATATCAGTAACAAAAGCCGCGCTTATCAGCGCAGTGTATGGCTCTATATTGAGGGCTTTACAAGCTCCCACTGGCTAATAATTAACGCCAGTGGGGTGGATAAACAAAGTTTTGTTCGATTAAAACGCGCTACTTTGGCTGCTCGTCGTGAGTGTGGGGAGTCAAAATAGTGGGGGTTGGGTTGTCATTTAATTGCGGATAGTCAATGGTGTAATGTAAACCGCGGCTTTCTTTACGTTCCATCGCACTACGAATGATAAGCTCCGCGACCTGTACTAAATTACGTAGCTCAAGTAAGTTATTTGAGACACGGAAGTTTGCATAGTAATCACGGATTTCTTGCTGTAATAATTCAACACGGTGTAGGGCGCGCTCTAAGCGTTTAGTTGAACGGACAATTCCGACATAATCCCACATAAATAAGCGTAACTCATGCCAGTTATGGGTGATCACTACTTCTTCGTCTGAGTTAGTCACGCGACTTTCATCCCATACAGGCAACTCTTTGAGTGCCGGGCTGTGCTGTATTTTTGCTAAAATATCTTTAGCTGCAGCATGGGCAAATACAATACATTCTAATAAAGAGTTACTGGCCATACGATTAGCGCCATGCAGACCAGTATAAGCAACTTCACCAATTGCATATAGATTATCTAAATCAGTTTTGCCATTAAAGTCCGTCATCACCCCACCACAGGTATAGTGCGCCGCAGGCACCACAGGAATAGGCTCTTTTGTAATATCAAGGCCTACACTTAAACATTTTGCATAAATGGTTGGGAAGTGCTCAATAATAAAATCTTTATCTTTATGGCTGATGTCTAGATAGACACAATTAGCGCCTAAACGTTTCATTTCAAAGTCGATAGCACGCGCTACAATATCTCGCGGGGCAAGTTCTTCTCGTTCATCAAAGTCTTTCATAAAGCGTGTCCCATCAGGACGCTTTAAATATGCCCCTTCGCCACGCATAGCTTCAGTGATTAAGAAATTTTGTAATTCAGGGTGATACAAACTGGTCGGGTGAAATTGATTAAATTCCATATTAGCAACTCGACAGCCTGCCCGCCAAGCCATGGCTATGCCATCACCACTGGATACATCTGGGTTTGAGGTATATAAATATACTTTACTGGCACCACCAGTCGCCAGTGCAAAAAACTTAGCTGAAATAGTCTCGACACGTTTAGCACACCGGTTCCACATATAGATACCATGAATATGCTTACCAGTTTGCGCTAGTTTTTTATCGCCAATCAAATCGATCGCATTATATTGCTCAAGCAAAGTGATATTGGCATGTGCTTGAACTTGGCTGATCAAGGTTGTTTGTACTGCACGGCCTGTTGCATCGGCAGCATGTAAAATACGACGGTGGCTGTGACCACCTTCACGAGTTAAGTGAAAGCGCTCTTTGCCTTTGCTATCAAATTCCATATCAAAAGGCACGCCTTGCTCAATTAGCCATTGCAAACAGTTTGGAGCATTACTTGCTGTATAATGAACGGCATCGCGATCACACAAACCACCGCCAGCGTCTAAAGTATCTTGCACATGTGATTCAATGCTGTCATTCTTTTTATCGAACACGGCGGCAATACCACCTTGCGCATAAAGGGTAGAACCTTCCGTTAATTCACCTTTGCTGATCACGGTAACGTTACAATGATTAGCTAAAGAAAGTGCTAATGAAAGGCCGGCAGCGCCGCTACCAATAATAGCGACATCAGCGATGTGGTGTTTATTTTGGTTCATGTCCGTGTTCTTTGCGGTTACAATGCCCACTACTCGCTTATAAATAGCAATGAGCAAATAATATTATGATAGGCGTATATGTATCATATTTGGCGCGACACTATTAGTGATTTTCATCGTTCGCGAGTTAATTTATGGTCTATTCTATAAAAAAATAATATTAAACAGAACTTTTCATTCATTCGCTAGTCAGAGTATTCGTAAACAATGGCAGGATATGAATGACAAGCAATAATCAGACAGAGGAGTACCGGCTCGAATGAGCGAGCAGGATTTGGATTTAGCGCTAGTAAAAAGGGTCCAGCAAGGCGATAAAAATGCCTTCAATCTTTTAGTAAAGAAGTATCAGAATAAAATAGCCAGTTTGATTTCTCGTTATGTTTCAAATCAAGGTGATATTGCTGATGTTGCTCAAGAAGCTTTTATTAAAGCGTACCGTGCACTTCCAAACTTTAGAGGTGACAGTGCCTTTTATACTTGGTTATACCGTATCGCCGTTAATTGTGCTAAAAATTACTTAGTGGCTCAGGGGCGTAAACCGCCAGCAAATGATATCGATGCTGACGATGCCGAATTTTATGATGGTGCGGATGCAATGCGTTCAAATGCATCACCTGAGAACGTGTTATTAAGCGAAGAAGTTCGCGCAGTGATTTTTAACACTATTGATAGTTTGCCTGAAGATCTTAAAACTGCGATCACCCTACGAGAAATTGAAGGGATGAGCTATGAAGAAATAGCCGTAGTGATGGATTGCCCAGTCGGGACGGTGCGTTCGCGTATTTTCCGTGCCCGTGAAGCAATTGATAACAAATTAAACCCATTAATAGGCGAGTCTTAATATGACAAAAGCACACGTTAACAAGTTGGATGATCAGCATTTATCCGCGTTACTTGACGGCGAACAATCATTAACTGATGAGGTCATTGCACCGCAAGATGCAGCTACCTTAGGACGTTATGCGCTAATCGGTGATGTAATGCGTGCTGAGTCTGAGGATGCCTTCGTCTTTGATATTAGTGATAGCGTGGCAAAAGCGCTGGAAAGTGAGCCTGTTTATGCTGACTTTACTCAAAAAGAGTCTCAATCAGCAGTTACTGTGGCAACGGGCACTGATAATGTTGTGGCATTTAACTGGCGTAAACCAGTTGCGCAGCTGGCGATTGCAGCCAGTGTCGCTATGTTTGCAATCGTGGGTATTCAAACCTTGCCGCAAGGTGAAAACTCACCAACTAATGAAATTCCAATGTTACAAACAACACCTGTAACAGGCATGGCTTCACCTGTTAGTTACTCATCAGAACCTGCATTACAAAATGCTGAACAAGGTTTACGTGAGTTACAACAACAACGAATTGGCGCGTTAGTTTTAGAACACCAACGCCAAGCACGTGTTGCATATTCATTAGAAAAAGCTCACACTGAGGCGCAAGCCGAAGAGGAAAAAAACTAATTAAATGAAAGTAATCACTTTTATTTTGTCGTTAGCGCTTATGGCCCCTGCCTTCGCTAACGACGAAAACCCCGCAAAACAGCTATTGTTGAAAATGGCTGACGCTGTACATAACCGCAACTTTGACGCGTCCTTTGTGGTCGTTAAAGGTAAATCAATGGAACCATACCGCTGGTTACATGCAAAGCAAGGTGACACCGAACTTGAGCATTTAAGTTTGCTCAATGGTGCCGGCCTGGAAATGGTGCGTATCGATAGTCAAGTTACTTATTTCGAACCACAATCAGAGCCTTACTCAATTGATACCGATTCTATAGCGGGTCCCATCCCAGAAGTGTTGTTTAAAGATATTGAACGTTTAAGCCAGCATTATGATTTTGTGCTAGGCGGTAAAGGTCGCATAGCAGGGCGAGCAGCTCAGCTTGTTCGTATCGAATCAAAAGATGAGCACAAGTTTAATTACTGGCTGTGGCTAGATGCTGAATCATCATTGTTACTTAAATCAGCCTACGTGAATCAAGCGGGTGAGATGTTGGAGCAGTTACAATTAACCCACATAAGTGTAACAGAAGAGCCAGCTGCACTACTGCTGGAAATGCTAAGCCGTGAATTTCCAACCCCATTGCCTGCGACGGCAACATCTCAAAGTGACATCAATACAAGTAGTAGCAATTGGCAAATTGGCTGGTTACCTGATGGATTTAGTTTATTAAAATCAGATCGCCATAAACTGGATTTAAACAATGAGTTGACCGACTACTACCTTTATTCAGATGGCTTTGTAGAAGTCTCGGTGTTTGTACAACGGCCATTACCAGGGCGCAGACCAAGTGGTGCTTTGTCATCTGGTGCAACAACTGTCTATGTGCATAATAGTGGCAGTTTTGATGTGTCTGTAGTGGGGAATATACCTGCAACAACAGCTAAGGCGATTGCTGAGTCGGTTGCAAGACCTTTGTAAAATAAGCAGATAATGATAGAACAAACTCTTACGGTGGTGTCGATTAAAGGCACCACTGCGCATTTAGAAGCCCAACAAAAACAAGCATGTGCTGGTTGTAATGGCCGGTGCGGCTCACAAGTTTTCAGTAAGCTATTCGGCACGGCTAAAAAAACCTTCCCTTATCAATTTTCTGTGCCTGTGGTTGTAGGGCAAAGAGTGACCTTAGCATTAGATGATAGCCACATGGTAAAGCATGCTTTGGTTGTGTATATGTTACCTCTAGTGTTAAGTTTAGGTTTTGCGTTAACGGCGGCTGGGGTTTTTTCTGCACCAGAGTGGCTACAAATCATTGCCGCTATAGGCGGTGGTTTTACTGGTTTTGCTATTGCTAAAAGCCGAGTTAAGAGCCTCAGGCATGATATAAAAGTAATAAAAATTCACCCAATTAGTCTTCCTTTAACTCAAATAGATGGTGATTAAGGCCAATTGAATGTAAAATTGCGGCTTTATACACTCAATCCATTAAAATAGAAGTTTAGAATCCAGTTTATGAAGCATATCCGTAATTTTTCGATCATCGCCCATATTGACCACGGTAAATCGACCCTTTCTGATCGTTTGATCCAAGTTTGTGGTGGTTTAACTGACCGTGAAATGCAAAAACAAGTATTGGATTCAATGGACATTGAGCGCGAGCGTGGGATCACCATTAAAGCGCAAAGTGTAACACTAAATTATAAAGCCAATGATGGCGAAACTTATCAACTAAACTTTATCGATACCCCGGGACACGTTGACTTTACATATGAAGTATCGCGTTCACTGGCAGCTTGTGAAGGTGCATTGTTAGTTGTTGATGCTGGGCAAGGCGTGGAAGCGCAAACACTTGCAAACTGCTATACCGCAATTGAAATGGATTTAGAAGTTATTCCGGTACTGAATAAAATCGATTTACCGCAAGCGGATCCGCTTCGTGTAGCTGAAGAAATTGAAGATATTATTGGTATTGATGCTCTAGATGCTGTGCAATGTAGTGCCAAAACAGGGGTTGGTATTGCCGAAGTGCTAGAGATGATTGTTAAAGACATCCCGCCACCGGTTGGTGAAAAAGACGAACCGCTTCAAGCATTGATTATTGATTCATGGTTTGACCCGTATCAAGGTGTAGTATCTCTTGTGCGTATTAAGCACGGTGAACTACGTACGGGCGATAAAATAAAAATCATGTCGAACGAGCATATTCATACCGCTGATCAAGTTGGTATTTTCACACCAAAACAAACAAATACTGGCATTTTAAAAACAGGTGAAGTGGGTTTTGTGATTGCGGGTATTAAAGAAATTCATGGTGCGCCGGTGGGGGATACTATTACTCATCAAAAAAATGCGGCGCCGCAGCGTTTACCAGGGTTCCAAAAAATTAAACCTCAGGTTTATGCCGGTATGTTCCCGATTGCTTCTGATGAGTATGAATCTTTTCGTGATGCACTAAACAAATTAAGTTTAAACGATGCGTCGTTATTCTTTGAGCCTGAAAACTCAACGGCACTCGGTTTTGGTTTCCGCTGCGGCTTCTTAGGCATGCTTCACATGGAAATCATTCAAGAGCGTTTAGAGCGTGAATATGATATCGATCTAATCACTACCGCACCAACGGTAATCTATGAAGTAGTTACTAAGGCTGGTACTATTCAGATTGATAATCCGTCTGATTTACCAGCAGTAAATGATATTTTAGAAATTCGTGAGCCAATGGTTGAGGCAAATATTCTTGTACCGCAAGAGTATTTAGGCAGCGTGATTACATTGTGTATCGAAAAACGCGGTATGCAAACGAAAATGAGTTACCACGGTAAACAAGTTGCTGTTACGTACGAACTGCCGATGGCTGAAGTGGTAATGGACTTTTTTGATAAGTTAAAATCAACGAGTCGTGGTTTTGCTTCACTTGATTATAACTTTAAGTACTTCCAAACCTCAGATATGGTGCGAGTTGATATCTTAATTAATGGTGAGCGGGTTGATGCACTTGCTATTATTGTACATAGAGACAGTGCGCAGTCACGTGGTCGTCAGTTAGCGGATGCATTAAAGGACTTAATCCCACGTCAAATGTTTGATATTGCGATCCAAGCTGCAATTGGTCAACATGTTATTGCTCGTACAACCGTAAAACAATTACGTAAAAATGTAATTGCAAAGTGTTATGGTGGAGATGTAAGTCGTAAGAAAAAGCTTCTACAAAAGCAAAAAGATGGTAAAAAACGAATGAAACAACTCGGAAACGTTGAAGTGCCTCAAGAAGCATTTTTAGCAATTCTTAAAGTTGGTAAATAAATTTCGTAATCTAATTACGTAAGATTAAGGATGTAATGAATGGCAGGTTATTTTTCAATATTTTTAGTGTTGCTGACACTGGGATCAGGCTTAATTTGGTTAATTGACCACTTTGTGTTTGCACCAAAAAGACAGCAACGCTTGGCGCTGGCGCAGAGTTCTGCTGGCGGCGAGCTAGATGAAGAAACTGCTGCATTGATTGCCCCTGAACCAACAATTACGGAAACGGCAAAATCAATTTTCCCGATGATAGCGGCCATTACTATCTTTAGATCGTTTTTATTTGAACCGTTTCAAATTCCATCAGGTTCAATGATGCCAACACTGTTGGTGGGTGACTTTATTTTAGTACAAAAATATTCGTACGGTATAAAAGACCCTGTGTGGCGTTCACAACTAGTGGATGTTGCGGAACCTGAGCGTGGGGATATTGTGGTTTTTAAATACCCTTTAGATGAGCGAGTCGATTACATTAAGCGTGCGATTGGTCTACCGGGTGATAAAATTGTTTACCGTGACAAGCGTTTATATATTCAACCAAATTGTGCAGAAGGAGAAGCACAACAAGGTGATTTACTGTGTAATGAATTTAATAAAATTGATATGGAAATCGTAAACCGTGATGAATTTAAACAAGGTTCAATGGATTTAGTGCGTTTAAATGAGAACTTAACTACGCTAAAACATGATATTTTAATAAACCCAGAAGCGCTGGAAATGAAAGGGCGTTACTATCAACAACCGGGTACACGTTCTGACGAATGGGTAGTGCCGGCTGATCATTACTTTATGATGGGTGACAACCGCGATAACAGCCAAGATAGTCGCGTATGGGGCTTTGTGCCAAAAGAAAACTTGGTGGGTAAAGCTGTCTTTATATGGATGAGTTTTGAATTTGAAAATGGCCCAGATGACATTTTACCAAGCTGGGTTCCAACTGGTGTTCGTTTTGAACGCCTAGGTAATATTCAGTAACAATGAAAAAAAATGTAACAGAGTTATATAGCAAAATAGGGTATACCTTTACTGAGCAAGCGCTGCTTGAGCAGGCGATGACCCATCGCAGCCATAAAGGCCAACATAATGAGCGCTTAGAGTTTTTAGGTGATTCAATTTTAAGTTTCGTTATTGCTAATGCTTTATATAGCAAATTTCCTAAAGCACGCGAAGGTGACTTGAGTCGAATGCGCTCTACGCTTGTGCGTGGTCAAACTCTAGCTGAGTTTGGTTTAGAGTTTGGTTTGGGTGATTACCTACGTTTAGGGCCTGGTGAACTTAAAAGCGGCGGTTTTAGACGTGAGTCAACTTTAGCTGATGCTGTTGAAGCAATCATAGGTGCAGTCTTTTTAGATAGCGGCATCGATGTGTGTGGTGATTTAATTTTAGCTTGGTATGAAACGCGTTTAGATGCAATTTCACCGGGTTTAAATCAAAAAGATCCTAAAACCTTATTACAAGAATACTTACAAGCCCGCAAATTACCTTTGCCAGGCTATACTGTAGTCGATACAAAAGGTCAGGCTCACAATCAAACGTTCACGGTTGAATGTATTGTTGAAGGTATGGATAGCATTATCTCAGTGGGTAGCTCTCGTCGTAAAGCTGAACAAAAAGCCGCTGAAAAAGCATTGAAGATACTTAAAAATGAATCTTGATACATTGATCCAACCTCGTAGCGGTGATATTGATACATTTTGTGGCATGGTCGCTATTGTTGGTCGCCCAAATGTTGGTAAATCGACCTTGCTGAATGAAATTATTGAGCAAAAAGTAAGTATTACCTCGCGTAAGCCACAAACCACACGTCACCGTATTATGGGGATTCATACCGAAGGCAAACACCAAGCGGTGTATGTTGATACGCCTGGTCTGCATGTTGAAGAAAAGCGTGCCATTAACCGTTTGATGAACCGTGCTGCATCGAGTTCATTAGGTGATGTTGAGTTGGTTATTTTTGTTGTTGAGGGAACTCACTGGAATGCCGATGATGAAATGGTGCTTAATAAAGTTAAGCAAAATGGTAAACCCGTTTTATTAGTGATCAATAAAATTGATCAAGTAAAAGATCGTGACTTAGTATTACCACATATGAAGTGGTTAGGTGAAAAATTTGACTTTGTGGGTATTATGCCTGTGTCGGCTACACAAGGTAAGAACATCAACCTTATCAAAGATGAAGTAACTAAACGCCTACCACCGTGTGAATTTTATTTCCCAGAAGATTATGTCACTGACCGCTCAATGCGTTTTATGGCGGCTGAAGTTATTCGTGAAAAACTGATGCGCTTTATGGGTGAAGAATTACCTTATTCTGTTACTGTTGAAATCGAGCAATTCAAGTGGCAAGACAATGGTATTTGGCACATCAATGGCTTGATCTTAGTTGAGCGTGAAACGCAAAAGCGCATGGTAATAGGTAATAAAGGCGAAAAGCTTAAAGTGATAGGCCGTGAAGCACGTAAAGATCTCGAAGAGATGCTTGATAACAAAGTATTCTTAGAGCTCTGGGTAAAGGTTAAATCAGGCTGGGCTGACGATGAGCGAGCATTACGCAGCTTAGGCTATGGTGAAGATTAATAGCCTAAGAAAAACCAATGGATAGCGACTTCTACACAGCATATTTATTACATCGACGTCCTTTTAGCGACTCACAAGTAATGCTTGATATGCTAGTAGAGGGCGTTGGCCAACTCCGTATGCTGGCTCGTATCAGTGGTCGCCAAGCAACTAAGTATAAAGCCCAGCTACAACCCTTCCAAACACTACTCGTTAATTACACTGGCAGGCACGATCTAAAATATATTCAGCGCTTTGAATTGCATGGTACACAATCAACTTTAGTAGGAGATCAGCTTTATTGTGGCTTTTACCTCAATGAGCTGACTAATCGTATCGTTCCTATCAATGAACCAGTTGAACAGGTTTATCAATTGTATCAAACTCACCTACAGCAGCTAAATCAACATCCGAATTTACAAGCGGTATTACGCTCTTATGAATTTCAATTATTAGAATTGCTAGGTTATGGCGTTGACTTTAGTTTCGATGCGGCGGGAGAGCCTATTTCGTTAAAGCAAACTTATAGTTATTTTGCTGAATACGGCTTTGTTGTTCAGCAGCAAACCGGTAGTGGTTTTTCTGGTGCGCAGTTAAACGCCATCGCAGCCCATGACTTTAGCGCGCCAGATGTGTTATATATGGCAAAACAATTAAGCCGTCATTTAATGAAACCTTTGCTAGGAAAAAAACCATTAAAAAGCCGCGAGCTTTTTATATCCAAATAGTTTGGATATTCACCCTAACTCTAGTGCGGAATTGAACCGTTATTTTTATAGGTAAAACAATGAAAGATATACTTTTGGGTATAAATGTTGATCACATTGCTACATTACGTCAAGCTCGTGGTACCCGTTATCCAGATCCTGCACATGCAGCCAGTGTTGCAGAACATGCAGGTGCTGATGGCATTACCATTCATTTACGTGAAGACAGACGTCATATTCAAGACCGTGATGTGTATGTGATGGCTAAAACAATTCAAACACGTATGAACCTAGAAATAGCCGTCACTGATGAAATGATCGATATCGCACTAGATGTAAAGCCTGCTTATGTCTGCTTAGTACCAGAAAAACGCGAAGAGTTAACCACCGAAGGTGGCCTAGATGTGGTTGGTAACTTAGATAAAATTAAAGCCGCAACGGCAAAACTAAGTAACGCTGGAATTAAAGTGTCGTTATTTATCGATGCGGATAAAGCGCAGCTAGATGCAGCAAAAGCGTGCAATGCCCCTTATGTTGAGATACATACGGGCGCATATGCAGATGCTGAGACTGAAGCAGAGCTGAAAGAAGAACTTGAGCACATTCGTCAAGGCGTAAAATACGCAGCGAGTTTAGGCTTGATAGTAAACGCAGGGCATGGTTTGCATTACCACAATGTAAAACCAATAGCAGCGATGGAAGAGATTTACGAACTTAATATTGGCCATGCGATCATAGCGCGCGCTGCGATTGATGGTTTAGATAAAGCCGTGCGTGATATGAAGCGGCTTATGCTAGAAGCAAGAGCTTGAGATCAGATTAAAAGCAAAAACGACTCAGATGAGTCGTTTTTTATTATTTAGAACTAACTATATTAACAGTTAGTTTCTTCGGCATTTACGCCTTCTTTCACTTCTTCACAGGCGTCTTCAACCTTGTTTTGCACATCAGTAACTGCTTCATCAATGCGCTCACCTGCTTCTTCTGCGTGGTTGTCTTCGCAACCCATGATAAAAAAGCTAGCAAAAAGGGCGATAACGGCTGTTTTTAATGTAGTCGATTTCATAATGTAATTCCTTGTAAAAATAATGTTTTGTTAATTATGTTAGAGATTAATTTGGATCACTTAGGAACATTGCCGCGCAATGCGCCTGAAATAAGTGAAATAACTAACAATACTATAAAGATAAAAAATATAATCTTAGCAATTCCTGCTGCGGCACCAGCGATACCACCAAAACCTAACACTGCAGCAATGAGTGCAATAACTAGAAATGTAATTGTCCAGCGTAACATTGTTGTCTCCTTGGTTTGTTAATTTGTTCGAAGTAGATGATGCTAGTTGCATGCCAATTAAATAAACTCTTTATTATCATGTGCTTATAGTTTTTATGATGTGGCTAAATGAAAGTGATGGGAATAATTTACAACTTCACCTGTAACTTATTCCTGACTATATAAATTTGCTTTAAAGCTCTATTTATTTGGTAAGACCAATTGATCTGGTGCGACTAATTGCAATAGTCATATACAAAAAATGCTTGTGATGGCGCATTGCACAGAGGTTTATCTTGGCTTGCACTTATAATTTATAGCTATATTCACTATTTTTATTATCTAGTTCTCGTAAAATTATCGCAAAATGTAGAGTGTTAAATTTAGTGTTAGTATGTTAGTTTTATATTAATTGGTTTTACCAATTTACAAAGTGTTGGACTTGCTCTGTTTCTTTGTTATCATTGGTGCATAATTATTTAAATAAAGTGATTTTTTACCTAATCTCGAGGTTGGGTAAATGAAGTCAAGGGGAGCAGCATGGATATAGGTCAGTTACTAGCTACAGCAGCAAACTTAATGGTCACCGGTATGGTAGGCGTATTTGTTTTTCTTTCGTTGTTGATTTCAGCAATCATCATTATGTCTAAATTAGCGAGCCGTTTTGAACAGCCGGTTGCAGCGCCTACGCGTACGCCGTCAATCAAAGCACCAGGTGTGCCAAGTGCACACATTGCTGCGATCAGTGCAGCGATTGCTCAGTACAAAAATAAACAAAAACTATAAGGGGTGACTTGTGGCTAAATTAAAATTAACCGAATTAGTACTTAGAGACGCACATCAATCATTATTAGCAACGCGCATGCGTTTAGATGACATGCTGCCAATTGCACAAAAATTAGATGATGCGGGCTATTGGTCTATTGAGTCATGGGGTGGGGCAACATTTGATTCATGTATCCGTTATTTAGGCGAAGATCCTTGGGAGCGGATCCGTGCTTTGAAAAAAGCCATGCCAAACACCAAGCAACAAATGCTATTACGTGGTCAAAACCTGTTAGGTTACCGCCATTATGCAGATGATGTGGTTGAAAAGTTTGTCGAGCGAGCGCACAAAAATGGCGTTGATGTATTCCGTATTTTTGATGCCATGAACGATGTTCGTAATCTTGAAACAGCCATTAAAGCCGCAGTAAAAGTCGGTGCTCATGCACAAGGTACTATTTCATATACAGTTAGCCCAGTACATACGCTAGATATGTGGCTCACTTTAGCTAAGCAGCTAGAAGATTTAGGTTGTCATTCAATTTGTATTAAAGATATGGCAGGTTTACTTAAACCGTATGATTGTGAGCAGTTAATCAAAGGCTTAAAAGAAACGGTCTCTATTCCTATCGCAATGCAATGCCATGCAACAACTGGCTTAAGTACAGCCACTTATCAAAAAGCGATCGATGCAGGTATTGATATGCTTGATACCGCGATTTCTTCGATGAGTATGACATATGGTCACAGTGCAACCGAGACAATTGTATCGATTGTTGAAGGCACTGACCGTGATACTGAACTTGATTTAAATCAGTTAGAAGAAATTGCGGCTTATTTTCGTGATGTTCGCAAGAAATATGCGGCATTTGAAGGCAGCTTAAAAGGCGTTGATGGCCGTATTTTATTAGCACAAGTGCCAGGTGGCATGCTAACAAATATGGAAAATCAGCTTAAAGAGCAAGGCGCAGCTGATAAACTCAATGAAGTGTTATTAGAGATCCCGCGTGTTCGTGAAGATTTAGGCTTCTTACCTTTAGTGACGCCAACTTCGCAAATTGTCGGCACACAAGCAGTATTAAATGTACTTACAGGTGAGCGTTATAAAACAATTACTAAAGAAACCGCCGGTGTTCTAAAAGGTGAATATGGTGCAACACCTGCAGCCATGAATAAAGAACTACAAGAGCGTGTACTTGATGGTGCAGACGTAATTACCTGTCGCCCAGCAGATTTATTGCAGCCAGAACTTGAAACCCTGCAAGCAGAATTATTAGCAGCTGCAAAAGAGCAGGGTTTAAGCCTAGCTGATGAGCAGATTGATGATGTATTAACGTATGCTTTATTCCCACAGATTGGCTTGAAGTTCATTAAAAATCGTAATAATCCAGATGCTTTTGAAGCTGTGCCAAGTGCAGAGCCTGCGAAGAAAGAGCAACCTGCAAACAATCAGCCAAGCAACAACAATACCGTTAAAGCAGAACAATACAGCGTAAAAGTTGACGGTAAAGTGTATGACGTTGTCGTTGCACAAGGTGGTGAACTTAAAGAAGTAACACTTAAAGACAGTGAGCTTATTCCACAATCAGCGTCGGTTGCTTCTGGTGAAACACTGAACGCGCCTCTAGCTGGTAACATCTTTAAAATAAAGGTGAAAACAGGGCAAACGGTCAACGAAGGCGATGTTGTGATCATCATGGAAGCGATGAAAATGGAAACTGAAATCCGCGCTACTCACACAGGTACTATTGCTGAAATTCTCGTTGCTGAAGGTGATTCAGTGGCAACGGGTGATGCTATGATTTCGTTAGCTTAGGAGACAGAGGATGGAAGCTGTATTAAACCTCTGGCAGGCCACAGGTATTGCTAATTTTACATTCCCTGCGCTTATTATGATCGCAGTGGGGTGCTTATTGCTGTATCTCGCAATTGCCCGTAATTTTGAGCCATTATTATTATTACCTATAGGTTTTGGTGCGATATTAACAAATATCCCAGTAGCAGGTTTGTCAGACCCTGGTGGCTTACTGTACTACGTATACCATATTGGTATTGATACCGGTGTTTTCCCGCTATTAATATTTATGGGTGTAGGAGCATTAACTGACTTTAGTGCATTAATCGCTAATCCGCGTATGTTATTACTGGGAGCTGCGGCGCAGTTTGGTATTTTTGCGACTTTATTTGGCGCAATTTTACTTAACTATGTGCCTGGCTTTGAGTTTACTCTGCAAGATGCATCGGCTATAGCGATCATCGGCGGCGCAGATGGCCCTACAGCTATCTTCTTAGCGTCAAAGTTAGCGCCTGATTTATTAGGGGCTATTGCGGTAGCTGCCTATTCTTATATGGCGTTGGTGCCCATTATTCAGCCGCCAATTATGCGTGCATTAACGACCGCAGAAGAGCGAAAGATTCAAATGCCACAGTTACGTACAGTATCGAAAAAGGAAAAAATTATTTTCCCATTAATGGTGCTTACATTAACAATGCTATTTTTACCCGCAGCTACGCCGTTAGTCGGTATGTTCTGCTTAGGTAACTTAATGCGTGAATCTGGTGTGGTTGACCGCTTAAGTAACAGCGCGCAAAACGAGATCATAAATATCACGACCATCTTTTTAGGCTTAGCTGTAGGCTCAAAGTTGGCTGCTGATAAGTTTTTAACGGTAGAGACGCTTGGTATTTTAGTACTCGGTGCCTTGGCTTTTGCAATTGGTACGGCTTCAGGTGTATTCATGGCAAAAGGTATGAATAAGTTCTCCAAATCTCCTATTAATCCATTAGTAGGTGCTGCAGGTGTATCAGCTGTTCCGATGGCTGCACGAGTAGTTAACAAAGTGGGTCTTGAGAGTAATCCGCATAACTTCTTGTTAATGCATGCTATGGGGCCAAACGTTGCCGGTGTTCTTGGTAGCGCCGTAGCTGCCGGTATTTTGCTCGCCTTAGTAGGGTAATAACAGACAACCAAAGCTGCTTAACTATGTTGAGCAACTGTAAGTAACTTTTTACTTCCAACCGACTGGCGCAGTGTAGACTGCGCTTTTTTTTGCTCGCCTTTTGGGTATACTCGATGGATATTCAATAATACCAATCGTGTTAAGTTACTGACCATTTATTTAGCTCGCTAGAATGGTTAAATATTTAAGTCGATTGGTATAAATAAGGACTGATATGAATATTTTCGTAATTTTAATTTCACTGTTTATTGCACTCATCATTCTTGTGCCACTACTTGAAAAGTACCAGTCAAAAATGGGCCTAGATGGCGCGACTAAATATGCCAAGTACATTTGGCCATTAGTGATGATTTCATTGATAGTGCAGTTGATTTATGTGTTGGTGAGGTAGAGCGCAGCCGTCAGTTTTAGAGCCGCTAGGAGCGGTAAGCTGTAAGTTTTAAGGCTGCTCGGCGTTAAAATAGGCTACGTAGGTTGGGTTGAGCACCGCGAAACCCAACGAAAAAATACCCTTTCAGTCTGCATCAAAGAAATGCATTATCGAATGTTTTTATTTCTTCACTTTGGGCAAAGCCTTTTAAGTGACTTGATATATTTTTTAAACTATAATGTACGACATTACCGTACATTAATGAGGTTTTAATTATGGATAGCATCAGTGTCAATCAATTTAGAGAAAACTTAAAAACATACGTGGAACAAACCGTTAGTGATCATGAGCCTATAAAGGTTACTAGGCGTGCAGGAGATGCATTTATAGTAATGAGTGCAGATGACTGGGAACGAGAGCAGGAAACTTTACATGTTTTACAGAGTAGCAGTTTAATGCAACAAATCGCTGACTCAATGAAAACTCACACAGCCAATTCAGGTTATAAACCAACACAAGAGCAGCTAGATGAGATCATTAACCTTTGAGGGGAAAACTTGGCTCACCTATGAACAATTACGAGTGAAAGATAAAAAGTTGCATACAGCTTTATGCAAAATACTAAAAGAAATGATGCACTCAGATCCAAGTAAAGGCTTAGGTAAACCAGAGCCTTTAAAGCACAATTTATCAGGATTATGGTCAAAGCGGATATCACAAAAAGATCGGTTAATTTATAAGTTTGATGATGAGTGCATATATATTTTCGCCATTGGTGGGCATTACGACGACCATTAGCATTAGGAAATAACGAAGCTGTAGAATTAATCCAGCAGCCAAATTCAATTAAAAAACGAAATCCTAAAATTAATTCTAAGCTATTAATTAATATATTTGGAACCAATAAAACAGCTATTTTCTTAAAATATAATCGTACAGCTTAAATACCGAATTAAGCGGATAAAAATAGTGGGTTATAATGTGTAGAATAGCTTACTGCTTGCTTATTTGTATGGGCTCATTATGTGCTTAGTTACACCTTCTGTACTAGGATACATCGACATATGGTTGACGTCTAAAATATTTAATTGGTCTCTTAAAAGCGCTTTCTTTGAAGCGTCAATTGTTATTGTTTTGATTGACCTTAGGCTATTATGACTGAAACAATTAGGATTACGTAAATCGTCAAGCTCAACCAGAACCTCAGGATAAGGAAAAATAGTAAAACAAGCATCTTGAGCAATAAGTCGCTCGTTAGTGTGTTTGGGGTAATAAAACTCTAAATGTCTATATGAGTCTTGACTTGCAGAAGATAGCGCAGTGATACTGACTGCTCAACAAAAAACCGTTGCTATTTGCATAGCAACGGTTTTATATTTTCTGACCGCTGACCGCTGACCGCTGACCGCTGACCGCTGACCGCTGACCGCTGACCGCTGACCGCTCTTACTTAAGCGCTAACTGTAGCTCTCTGTTGCGCTCTAACTGGGCTAAGAAGTTATCTGCGATTGGCTTGAACTTAGCAAGCTCGTCGCGTGGTAACGGCTCAGATTTAGGTAGCTTAACAGTTTTAGGGTTTCGGTGAACGCCGTTAACTAAAAACTCATAGTGTAAGTGAGCTCCGGTTACTCGACCTGTTGCGCCGACGGTGCCAATTTTTTGGCCTTGCTTAACCTTTTGACCTGTTTTAACCATACGTTTATTTAAGTGTAAGTACTTAGTTACGTACTGAGTACCATGGCTAATAAATACATAATTACCATTGTACTTGCTGTAACCTGATTTAATTACTTTACCATTACCTGATGACACAACGGGTGTGCCTGTGCGTGCTGCGTAATCAATACCGTTATGGGGTTTTACCGTTTTAGTAACCGGGTGCAAGCGGCGTGGGTTAAAGCTTGAGCTAATATACTTAAAGTTAACCGGGGCACGTAAAAAGGCTTTTTTCATGCTACGGCCTTCAGGGGTATAAAAAGTATCGTCGCTATGGCGAATAGCCGCGTAGCGTTGGCCTTGGTTAATAAACTCTGCGGCAATAATTTTGCCTGTTCCTATAAATTCGCCATCAACATAGTGCGACTCGTAAATTAAGCCGAATTGATCGCCTTTACGAATATCGTTAGCAAAATCCACATCCCAACCAAAAATATCTGCAAAGTTCATAATTTGACGTTCGCTCAAACCAGCTGCAATACCTGAGGTCCAAAAGCTATTGGTAATTTCGCCACCAGTAGATTTAGTGAGGGTTTCGATCTCTTTACTGTCGATAGAAGTATCGTAATTACCTTCTTCGTTCAAGGTTACAAATAAAGTATCTGTTTTTGAGATCACATAGCGTAGTTGCGCTAAAGAGCCGTCCTCTGCGGTGGCAAAACTAAGCACTTCACCAGGATGAATTTTAGTTAGTTTACGTGTTTCCGCATTAGTATTAAGTAATTTATGAACGGTTTGCGCGTTAAAACCAGCGCGCTTGAAGATAAGTGCTAAATTGTCACCGTTTTTTACTTCAAAATCGACTAGGTCATATTCTGGTAATTTTGCTGCGTCTTCTTGCGAATTTAATTCAGTTAATTGTTCAACGTCATCAACTTTAATTTGTAATTCGTAGCGTTTACCAATTTCTAGTGCATCAGCGCTATTGTCTTTAGAGGCAGTTGCTTTTTCTGAAGGTATGAGTGTTAAAGCAGCAATAGCAGAAACTAAGCCTAGAATAAGCAATTTGTGTTTTTTTGGGAGTTTGTGCACAACGCGAACCATAACGTGCCTTTTCCTGCTGTCAAGATAATTAATCACTAATATTGCAGGATATACTTAATAAAGCGTTAATACCAGTGTTTTGTAGATTTAAACTGGCGTTAATTTACGCTAGAATCCCTAGGTTGACTGAATTTTTTGGAGTAATACACAGTGGATTTACAAACCGCTCTAGCAGAGATTAAACGCGGTGCAGAAGAAATATTAATTGAAGACGAATTAGTTGAAAAGCTGAAGTCTGGTAAAAAGCTAAAGATCAAAGCGGGTTTTGATCCAACCGCACCTGACTTACACTTAGGCCACACAGTGTTAATTAATAAAATGAAAACCTTCCAAGACTTAGGTCATGAAGTCATTTTCTTAATTGGTGATTTCACTGGCATGATAGGTGACCCTACGGGAAAAAATGTAACTCGTAAACCGCTTACCCGTGATGATGTACTAGCGAATGCTGAAACATATAAAGAACAAGTATTTAAGATTTTAGACCCTGCTAAAACAACTGTTGCGTTTAACTCTACTTGGATGGAAAACCTAGGCGCGGCAGGTATGATCAAATTAGCAGCACGGCAAACGGTTGCTCGTATGCTGGAACGCGATGATTTTAAAAAGCGTTATGCAGGCGGACAATCTATTGCCATTCACGAGTTTCTGTATCCTTTAGTACAAGGTTGGGATTCAGTGGCACTTGAAGCGGATGTTGAGCTTGGTGGTACGGATCAACGCTTTAACTTGCTAATGGGTCGTGAGCTGCAAAAAGACGAAGGACAAAAACCGCAAACTGTATTAATGATGCCTCTATTAGAAGGCACCGACGGTGTGCAAAAAATGTCTAAGTCATTAGGTAACTACATTGGTATTACAGATGCGCCGAACGATATGTTTGGTAAAATTATGTCTATCAGTGATGAATTGATGTGGCGTTATTATGATTTGTTAAGCAGCTTATCAATTGAGGAAATTGCCGCACTAAAAGAGAACGTTGCGCAAGGCACCAACCCGCGCGATATTAAAATTGATTTAGCAAAAGAAATGATTGCTCGTTTTCATAGTAATGAAGCGGCAACAGAAGCGCATGAAGACTTTATTAAACGTTTCCAAAAAAATGCGTTACCAGATGATATCCCTGATATGACTGTAACCATAGATGAAGATACGGTATTTATCACGAACTTACTTAAAGAAGCTGGTTTAGTGGCAAGTACTTCAGAAGCGATGCGAATGATCAAACAAGGTGCGGTGAAAATCAATGGCGAAGAAAAAGTCACTGATACTAAGCTAGAAATTGCAAAAGGCACGACGGCAATTTATCAAGTTGGTAAACGTAAATTCGCAAACATTACCTGTGCTTAATGAATAAAGAATGAAAATTCAGTTAGATATTTAAGTAATAAAAACCAGCTTCGGCTGGTTTTTTTCTCTCTGTATTCTATACAATTGTTTTAACTATCTCTGCCCCAAGTATTATCAGTAGCCAAAAACCACGGGCTTGATTGAGTCGATTGATCAACACCGGAATATCATCTGCTTTTGGTAAGCGTTCGGTGCCAATGCGCATTTTATCAAAACGAACTCCTTGGTATATAGCAGGGCCACCTAGTTGCACGCCAATAGAGGCTGAGCAACAACTGAGCAACCAGCCACTGTTGGTTTGATAAAAGTGTCGGCCATAATGTTTGATATAATGAATGCTCAATTTACTCGCTTTACTAGCTGCAATAGTTAATGCGAGTAGCCGAGTGGGTAGCCACTCAATAATAAACAACAAGCCACTAAGTGACTTTAGAAAAGGGCTATTAGGCAATAAATCTCTGCGCCAAGCTTGATGGATCAAAGTAAGTAAGCGATAAGCAAGGGCAGCCATTGGCCCAAACAGTAAGTAAATAAATATTACGCTAAAATAGTGCCGAGCAACTCTGAGGATCAACGCCTCCATAGCGGCTTTACAAATCCCTGGGCTAGATAGTGTATTAACTTGACGGGCAAGTAGGGGCTTTAATAACTCGCGAGCAGTGGCTTTTTGGTTTTGTTTGAGCAGTCGTGCAATTCGTAGCGTTTTGCTTTCTACTGTGCACCACTCTAGGCTTAGATAAAGGATTAATCCTGCTAAAAGTTCGGGGTAGTAGGCAAATTCAAGCAGCAGGATCACTAAGGTCATGATCACTAGAAGGACTAAAGTGAAACATAGCGAAGAGGATAAATACTGGTAACTTGTGGATTCTGTACTACGATAAACACGTTTGGCTAGTGCGTTAAATACTGCGCCTAAAAATGTGTTTGGGTGATACCAGCTTACTAAAGGCAAAAAGCGCTCAGCAAGGAGCGCTAATATAAATACAATAAAGTCCACATGTTGTTGAACTAAATTGGATAACACCTTATAGCGTTACCGATGTTAGTTTTTCTAGTAATGCCACAACCATTTTAGATGAATTAATAGAAGCAGTTTCTAGGTATTCTTCAAACGACTGTGGTGATTCTTTGCCGGCAATGTCAGACATTGAACGGATCACAACAAAAGGAGTTTCTAAGCTAAAACATACTTGTGCAATTGCAGCACCTTCCATTTCAACGGCAAGCATTGTTGGAAAGTCTGCACGCGCTTTATCAATGCGTACTGGATCACACATAAATGAGTCTCCCGTACAAATTAAGCCAACCATAGTTTTAACATCGCCGATTTGGGCAATGCTTTGCTCAGCTGCGTCAATTAATTTAGGGTGTGCGGCAAACCCAGCTGGCATTTGCGGTACTTGGCCAATTTCATAACCGAATGCGGTTACATCAACATCGTGATGACGTACTTCTGATGAAATAACCACATCACCAACATTTAGTGATGGCTCAAAACCACCTGCAGAGCCTGTGTTGATCACGCAATCAGGTTGAAAGTTATCGATCAATAAGGTGGTGGCGATACTTGAGGCTACTTTGCCAATACCTGATTGCACTAAAGTTACTGTATTACCAGCTAACTCACCAGTGTAGAAAGTGAAACCAGCTTTAGTTAGCACTTGTGGATTTTGCATTGCTGCACGCAAAATTTTAACTTCTGGCTCCATTGCGCCAATAATACCAACATTCATAATTTTAAATTCCTCGAATTGAATGCCATGATTATACTGTAAAAATAAGAGTAGGGTAAAACAAACAAAAAATGCGAGCGTATAAAGCTCGCATTTTATCGTTTAAGGCAGCTTATATTTCAGCTAAAGCAGTGGAATGTGCTTTGGCTTGAGAAGGAGAGAGTACCGCAGGCTTAGTAACTCGATTACGAGTAGGGCGTAAACTTGCCGTCGCTGGTTTACCAAGCTTAAACATAATTGCTTCGCGTACTTCACTCGGGCGATAGCCAGATTTTACTTTCATGCGAATGTGTGGGATCCCAGCGGCTTCTAGTGCGCCGTTAACAAACCAATCGCGTTGTGCTTTATGGCCATCTTTGTTGGCGTTATTAACTAAATCAACGGCCGCAACAATGGTCATTTTTTCTTTGTCGATTAATACATAGTCAAGCTGTTTGTTTTTTGCTTTAGCGATTGCTGCACGTTTAGCTTTAGGTGACAAACCTTTCTTACAATCAATGATATCGATTAATTTCACGCGGCTAACAATTTTGAATTGGTCGCCTACAGCGCGCTCTAAAAGATTAAGGAAAGAACTTTCAACTTGCGTAAAAACACTGGTTTTACGCGTGAATGGGTAAGGATTTCCGCCATCGTCGGTAAACTTTGACGCAACAACAGATGCCCCAACCACTAATACTAAAATTGATAATAAAGCGAATTCCATACGGTAACTCCACAACAACAAATTGACACTGTAATTCTAATAGCAATTTACGTGCCCAGTTGGTGCAAAGTTACACTTTAATAACCATTAAGTTATGGCTGGTATCCGCCATCAATTCCTTTTACAGCAATCGCTACGGCATCATGGGCGTGAAGTGATTCATAATGGTTTATTTGTAACCAGTAATCAGCGTATTGTGCATCTTCTAATACTGCTTTTATTTTACGAGCAGCATCTTCACAGAACATTAAATTCTGACCATTTAAACGAGCAAACTCTTGCTCATCTTCGCGTTTAACAGCTGCTTGAACTGGCGTTTTAAGCTCACCTTCTAGGGTATCTATCAGGCTTAAAATATCAAACTCAGTGATATTGCTCGCAAGTTTAACTTTTACATTGGCGATAGAGCGCTGTGAATGAGGGGTTGCCACAATGCCGTCAGTACTACCAAGCCAGTTGAGTACATGTTCATGATTTAATGTTTGCCTACTAAATTTTTCAGCAAACGCTTGTTGAATAAGCTGACGTGCTAATGCTGCAGAGCAAGGACATGTTGATGAATAAGTTACATCAAGGCTCAGTTCAAAACTTAGCACACCGCGGTCAATTTTTGCCTCTATTGTTAGCGGGTAGCTTTTCCAGCCAGCTTTGCCGCTTAACAGTGATTTTCTGCGCAGTGGTAATTCAAATTTGAATTCAATTTTAGCTTGATCGGATAGCCCTTCATGACTGGAGATAAAGGTATCTAGCGCTTGGGCAATCGTCAGCGGGTTAACCTGTTGCTCAGTGGATAAAGTATCGAGTGCTAAAAATAACCGTGACATATGGATGCCTTTGGCGTCTTCTTTATGTAAGTTAACAAAAGCGCGGGCTTTAGCATTGACATGAATTGCTGCAAGATCACGAGACTCGAATATAAAAGGCAGTTCAATATCAGCCATACCAACCCAGTCTAATTTACCTGATTGTAAGGCGGGAGCCGTATCTGCTATATCGGGCATGTTGCTTTGCATGAAAAATCTCGTAATTGACAATTGTAAAGCGCGGTATTTTACACGAAAAAATCTAAAAATACGTGGTAGATGAAAATTTTCTGTTTTCGTCGCGGAAGATGAAAATAGTTAATACAAAAATGCTAAAATCATAGCAATAGTAATTTTTTATGTGTAGCTGTGTAATCAGCTGACTTTTATATACACAAACGTATAGTTAAGAGACAGATTTATATGATCGATTCCTCTTTGAGCCCATGGGCTCGAATACTTTCCAGTTTAATTACTCGATTTGGTGAATTCAAAACCGCAACTATTTGTTATGCATTACTATTAGTGCTCGCATTAATACTATCGTGTATGTTTTATTATGTTGCGGTGGGCACAGTAACGCTTGTCGATGTGCTTGCCGTGATGTTTTTTACTGCGGTTGTGTCTCCTATTATTATCAGCGTCCTGATCAACTCTATTCGTCAGTTAGATGCCTCATATGCCTATTTAGATAGTGCCACTAAACAAGAAAAGCTATTAAACCAAACATTAAAAGATAATATTAATCGGCTAAATGTTGAGATAGACGAGCGTAAAATGGCTTTTCATGCCAAGCATCGTGCAATTGAAGAGCTTAGACGAGAAATTGTTGAACGTAAAAAAACGCAACAAGAACTTGCACAACAGGGCATGTTATTGCGATCTATAGTCGATTCCTCACCTGACTTATTTTATTACCGGGACAACAATGGCGTGTTTGCAGGCTGTAATAAAATGTTTGAGGAAGTTATTGGGAAATCGAGTGAGGAATTAATCGGTAAAACGGCAGAGGAAATTTACCCAACGCAATATTTACCGGAAGTACTCATTACAGATAATAAAGTTGAAAAAACCCACGCAGCATTAACCCTAGATGTTGAATACCCTGTTGGCAATGAAAAGCGTTGGTTTGAAATGCGAAAACTACCGTTTATTAATGATGATGGTGAGTACATTGGTTTGCTTGCGTTTGGCCGTGATATCACCAGTCGTAAAGAAGCTGCGCAGGCACTTGAAACTGCGTATAAAGATAAAGGGAAATTTATTGCCACTTTGAGCCATGAATTACGTACACCACTTAACGGAATTGTAGGTTTAACCCGAATGCTGCTTGATACCGACTTAGATAAGCAACAACGAAGCTGGTGTAATACGGTCTTTTCAAGCGCTGAAACGTTAGGCAATATTTTTAACGATATTATTGATCTAGATAAAATTGACCGCGAACAGCTTGATATCGTGACTGATTCTATCAATGTATCTGACTTTATAAATGATGTTGTTAACTTTGCAGGGCTAATAGCAGAGCAAAAAGGCCTAGAGTTTGAAATTAAACGCAAGGGTATGTTGGATATTTACGCACAGTTAGATCCAACACGCTTACGACAAGTTGTTTGGAACTTAATTAACAATGCCGTCAAATTTACCCAACAAGGTAAGGTGGAATTAGCGTGTAACCGAGAGAACCGAGCAGATGGTGCGTGGTTGGTAATGAAAGTCACCGACACCGGCCAAGGCATTCCACAAGAACAATTACATCGTATTTTTGATATGTACTATAAAGCCCCCGACTTAAATGGCACAAATGCAATTGGATCGGGTATTGGTTTAGCCGTAACTAAAGCGCTGGTAACTGCCATGAAAGGGCAGTTACATGTTAGCAGTACAGAAGGTGAGGGTAGCTGTTTTGTAGTAGAAATACCGTTGACTCTATGTATTGCGCCAGCTGAGCATAGTTATGTTGGCCGTAGTTTAAATATTCTTTTGGTTGAAGATGTGCCACTTAATGCTGAAATCGCCACTAACTTACTTGAACAGCGTGGCCACGAAGTGATCTGGGCTGAAACAGGTGAAGATGCGCTGTCGTTCGTTGAAACAGAAGATGATCTCGATCTTGTATTACTTGATATGCAACTTCCAGATATTAACGGTGATGAAGTTGCACGCCAGATCCGTGCCGATAGTCATTTTGATAAGTTACCTATTGTTGCGCTGACGGCCAATGTTCGCAGTGCTGAAGAAGAGCTGCAAGGGATCTCAATTCAAGGTGCTTTAGCTAAGCCGATCAATACCACTAAGCTTGATAAAATGTTGGCGGAACTATTTGATATAAAACAGCAACACCAATGCGCTGAGACGCGTTTGACAGTGAGTAAAGAAGCCAGTGTAAATATCAATGTTGAGTTATTGGATGTTGAGACCATTGAAGACTTTGTTAACTCAATGGGTATTGTGATCTTTAAACGTAGCAGTAGTTTATTTGAAAAATTGAATCCGCAATACCAGCAAGAATTAGCTGCATCATTAGCTGATGGAGATCGTGAAGAATATAAATCCGTAGCACATAAACTCAAAGGCGCAGCTGGCTCTGTTGGTCTAAATGATGTGCAATTGCATGCTAAGAAAATGGAACACGGTGCGATTGAGGAAAGTGATGAAGAATTAAAAGATTGGCTAACTATATTGGCAGATAAAATAAATGAAGGGCAGCAGGCCCTTCATTTATTCTTACAGCAATTAGAACGTTAATGCTGCAGGTATTTGCTAAAAAAGATATTAACTATCAATTTTGCCAATGAAACGATAACCTTCACCATGGATGGTGCTGATCAGCTCAGATGTGCTGTTATCACTTTCAAAATGTTTACGAATACGACGGATCGTTACGTCAACAGTACGGTCATTTGCACGAAGTTCACGACCAGTCATATGCTTGATCAATTGCTCGCGGCTAAAAATACGGCCTGGAGAGTCAAGCATTAAACGTAGTGCTCTGTATTCACCTTTAGGTAAACGCTTAGCGTCACCATTTGGCGATGTTAAACAGCGGCTATTTTCGTCAAGTTCCCAGCCATTGAAGGTGATCACACCATTTGTTTCAAGGCTTGATTCTTCACCGCCAAGAGCAGTACGAGAAAGCAAGTTACGAGCACGAATAGTTAGTTCACGAGGATTGAACGGCTTAGTAATATAGTCGTCCGCACCAATTTCTAGGCCTAATATACGGTCTACATCATTATCACGACCGGTTAGGAAAATAAGTCCAACGTTACGCTTTTGACGTAATTCACGCGCTAAAATTAGCCCGTTTTTGCCTGGCAGGTTGATGTCCATAACTACAAGGTTCACATCATCATTATTTGTAAGCTTGTCATGCATGTCATCGCCATCAATGGCTTCAATAACTTTGTAACCTTCAGCTTCAAATAAACTAACGAGGTTTAGTCGAGTTACGTCTTCATCCTCTACAATCAGAATGACTGGCGTTTGCATTATTAATTAACCTTTTTCGGAATATTTTATTTACAATTAATTCGGTATTGTATTATAAAACCGAATACTAGTGATTATAGGAGTATATCCAATTGTTAACAAGTAAAATCAATTCGGATGAAATTTAGAAACAGCTAATAACCGAGATTGCACTTTAAAACTACTGCGCAACAACTGCTGTTTATTGATATACAGTCGGATTTTATTCCCTTCTTGGATCAAAGAAATAACGCCACCTTTTTCTAAAAAATTAATACTCTCACCAACTGTTAAGGTATTTAATGAAATGGTATCGATCCAAAGTGGAATTATATCATCTTCCATTGTTTCATCAATGTATGTGATATCACAAACACGAGAAAGTTCAGAAATTTGCTGATTTTTATCAATTAAGACAGTTTCAATCGGTCTATTGTTAATTTTCAGGCTAGAATTACTCTTTAATAACTCGCCAACCCCCTTTTTAATGTTGTAAAAACAAAAAGTCACCGGCCGATTATTGCTAATTTGGGGGAACTCTACAAATTTTGCAATCTGAAATAAAAAGGCGGACTTAACTTGCTCTGGTGATTTAGCCAGTACAAAGCATGGAAAAGCGATTATCAAAGCCAGGAGTAAACCGCTTAGTTTCATATTCGACTTGCCTCGGTTAATGGCAAGGTGATAATAAAACGGGTTCCAGTTGAATTTTGGTCATCAAAATAAACACTCCCGCCTAAGGCTTGAGTGACTAAATTGTAAACTAAATGCATACCTAAGCCACTACCGCCTTCGCCACGCTTTGTTGTAACAAAGGGGTCAAAAATACGTTTTTTAATACTCTTATCAACGCCAACACCATTATCAAAGTAGTTAATGGTCAGGCTGCTTTCGTTTCGCTCAACTGTAATTTCGATTTCATTGTTTTGATTATCTCGAAAGCCATGGATGATAGAGTTGCTTAATAATTGTTGCAGTACTTGCTGCAGTGGCCCAGCTTTGGTTTCAAACATTAGTTGCGATGAACAATGAATAACAATGTTAGGGTTTTTTACGAGTAATTCTGTACGCATTGAAACGATTACATTGCTGAGCAAATCATGCATATTAATCAGCGAACTTAGTTCCCCGTCTTGATTCACAGCGACTTTTTTAAAGCTGGAAACCAGCTCAGCCGCACGATTTAAATTTCGATAGATAAGATCTAAGTTTTCTATGCCATTATCAATAAAACGTTTTAGCTGGCTTGAGGTTAACGTTTTTTGATCAAACCCTTGGCTTATTTCTGCCAGCTTATCACGTAGTAAAGTGGAGCCGGTGATCCCCAAACCTATGGGCGTATTCACCTCGTGGGCAACACCGGCAACCATTTGTCCTAGAGAGGCCATTTTTTCGCTTTCAACAATTTGATTTTGATATTGATGCATTCGCTCTAGCGTTGTTAGTAGCTCTTGGTTAGCTTCTCTGAGTGCGATGGTACGTTGATTTACTTTCTCTTCTAAACTTTGGTTTAATTGCTTAATTTCTTGTTTATCATTTTTATGCCGCTCGATTTGGTTTTGAGTGCGAGTCAGCATGATATTTAAACTATTTGAAAGGGTATTTATTTCGGAAATATTTGTTTTTTTGGCTCTGGCGTCATAATTATGATTTTTTGAGACATCCTGCAGTAAGGTGCTTAACTGGTCAATTGGGTCGGCAATACGTTTTTGAATGCGCTTTGCAACAAAATAGACCAACACTAAAACGAATAATGTTAAAAGAATATCGATAAGGATTTTTTTATTAATATAGGCATTGAGACGTTCTAGTCCACCACGAATATAGACGTAGCCTTTAATATTGCCCTCGTAGTTGATCGGTTTGATCAACTCTACATAATCTTCGGTGATCTTTGGTTGCTGCAGCTGTTCAATGTTATCTACACGCAGCGGCACAGGTGGGGTTTTCTTGGCATTGAAACTGGTAAAAAATACAGGTTTGTTTGAAATATCATCGATCGCATAAATGTGTATGTTTTTAACGAGTGGAATGCTTTCAAAAGATTTAAGTCGTTGCTCTTCGGTTTTTCTATCATCAAACAATACTGTAACTTGCGCATTAAATGCGATAATTTCAGCTAAAATATTGAGTTTGTTTATTATTAAAAGTTTTTGTTCTTTTACATCAAGGTAAGTAGATATTGAAATTGATAATGATAAAGACAAGGCTGTAACAAGCATCACTGCGCTGATCAGAGCTTTACGAATACTTGTTTGCGACGTTGATTTAGGCATTATTATGATGAAAGCCGAATATATAATTGGGATAGAATTACCATAAGTCTAGCAAAGACCTATCAAAGTAACTAAAAAATATCCTAAGTTTGTTGTAAAGCTACCTATTTTTATTTTCAGCAGCTTTTTGAGCGCGTTGCGGTATTGAGCTTTCGGCTTAATTAGCTGCTATATACTGCAAACTTATTGGTTTTATGCACCGTTTGATACTCACCAAATTGGCTTTCTAAAATAGGTGGATATTTTAAGAAACTGTTTGCAACAATTGTTAATTTACCTTGTTTAGTCAAATGCTGTTTCGCGCCACTTAAGAATTGTTCTGCTACGGTATAATCAGTCGCAATACCGGTATGAAACGGCGGGTTTGAAATAATTAGTTCGAACTTTCCGCTTACCTTAGCTAAACCATCACTTAATAAAGCTTTGCCGCTGATATTATTAAGCTTTAGTGTTTGCTCCGTTGCATAAGCGGCAAGGGCGCTGACATCTGTACAAGTAAAATTCAATGCTGGATTTTTCAAACCCAAAAAAGTGGCAATAAGACCTGCGCCACAACCAAAATCGAGTACATTCCCTGACTTAATAGTTGGTGCATTCTCAAGCAATATTTTAGTGCCACCATCAAGTTCGCCGTGGTTGAACACGCCAGGAATGCTAATCGCATTAAAACTCAAGCTAGCAACATCAACATTGAATTGTTTGTGGTAACGAGTGATTGCAAATTCAGCTAATGTAGTTATTTCTGTAAATAGATACAAAGCACAATGGCGAGCACTGTCAATTTTATTACTGTATTCACAGTAACTGCTAAATTGCTTTTCAATTGATTTTACACCACTTTTATTTTCACCAACCACCAATAGTTCGGCTTCAGGGTTAATAACTGCACGGATATTATCCAGCGTCATCAGTGCTTCTGGTTTGGCTTTAGGGTAATAATAAATAACTAAATCAAAATTGTGTGCCGCTATTTCATGGCTTACGCAAACATCAATACCTTTGATGCTTTTTGCAAACTCGCCATTTGCATGGTTGTAGCTAAAAGCACTAATCCTACTGTTAGGGTTTAGCTGTTGAAGCTGTGACAAAAAACCATCTTGGACAAAATTAACCACTAAAATAGAGTCTGCCTTGAGGTTTTCGCTATTACGAAGTAATAATGAACTAGGGTTGGTTAATGCGCTCATAAATGGCTTTGCCTTTGATTAAGTATGTTATTAACTAATGCGTTCAAACATTAGGTCCCAAACACCGTGACCTAAACGGTGGCCACGTTGTTCAAATTTCGTCAATGGGCGCAAATCTGGGCGTGGTACATAGTCGTTTGTCTGTGATTGGTTTGTAAAGTGCTCAGCTGCTTGCATGACTTCAAGCATGTGTTCAGCGTAATTTTCCCAATCAGTAGCCATATGAAAAACACCGCCAATTTTTAATTTACTACGGAGGCTTTCAACAAATGCTGGTTGCACTATACGGCGTTTATGATGACGCTTTTTATGCCATGGATCAGGGAAGAACAACTGCACTGTGGTAATGCTACCTTCAGCAATGCAATCAGCAAATACTTCAACCGCATCATGTTCAAAAATACGTAAGTTACTAATTCCTGCTTCATCGGCATCCATTAAACAAGCGCCAACACCTGGGCGGTGAACTTCAATACCGATAAAATTAAGGTGTGGTGCGTTTTTAGCCATCTCGACTAATGATTTACCCATACCAAAACCAATTTCTAAAACAACGTCGTTGTCATTACCAAATACTTGCGCTAAATCAAGCATGCCATTTTTGTGCTCAAGACCCATTGTTGGCCAGCACTTTTCAATTGCAGCAGCTTGTCCTTTGGTTAAACGACCTTCGCGTTTTACAAAGCTGCGAATTGTACGAATATATTTACCTTCTTGCTTTGCTTGCTCAAGGTTATCGTTACTTGAATCACTCATATATTTTGGCCTGATGAAAACAACATGTCATAAAATGGTGGCGTATTATCCCTGACCACGGGCTTGATCACAAGGTTTTATCCTTTGTGTATGTTCAGAACTTGATATTTTAACTCACTGCAATAGACTGCTTGCCATCAAGGGTCGAGTTATAAAAGTAATTATTTTGAAGTTAAACAACAGTGACGCAAACTGGTTTTCAGGGCAGGTTGTCGATTGGTATCACTTACATGGCCGTAAAACCTTGCCATGGCAGCTGAATAAAACGCCTTATAAAGTATGGGTGTCTGAGGTTATGTTACAGCAAACTCAAGTTGTAACAGTTATTCCTTATTTTGAAAAATTTATGGCAAGCTTTCCCGATATTATTGCTTTAGCGGATGCAGATGAAGATGTGGTATTACATCACTGGACTGGTTTAGGTTATTACGCCCGAGCTCGAAATCTGCATAAAACGGCTAAAATAATTCGTGATCAATATCAGGGAAAGTTTCCCACAACGTTAGATGAAGTTGTCGCGCTGCCAGGAATAGGGCGTTCCACCGCTGGAGCGGTGTTATCGTTATCACTTGGTCAACATCATCCTATTTTAGATGGTAATGTAAAACGTGTGCTTGCTCGCTACTTTATGGTCGAAGGTTGGTATGGTGTTAAAAAAGTTGAGAACCAATTATGGCAGTTAACAGAGCAGCTTACACCTAAAGAAAGTGTGATTGAGTTTAACCAAGCTATGATGGATTTAGGCGCAAGCCTTTGCTCACGTAGCAAGTTCGAATGTGAGCTTTGCCCATTGAGTACACGTTGCAGGGCATTTAATGAGGGAGTGGTTAAGCAGTTTCCGCACTCTAAACCTAAAAAAATCGTACCTAAAAAAGAGTGTTATCAACTGATTATTCAATGCGATGACCAAGTGTTAATGGAAAAAAGGCCAAACTCAGGGATTTGGGGCGGGTTATTTAGCTTTTTTGAATTTACACAAAAAAGCCAACTTGATGCTTTTTTGGTACAGCAGGGGCTTGGATTAAACACCACCGAAATAACACCATTTACCCATGTGTTTTCACACTTTGAGCTAACTATTAACCCTCATGTGTTAAATGTGAGTAAAATCCCCGATGTAGTTAATGAGCGGCAGTTAGTTTGGTACCCGTTAGATCAGTCAATTGAAGTCGGTTTAGCTGCACCGACTAAAAAGCTGGTTAAACAAATTAGCACAATGGTTTACACTAGCTAATATCTTTCGTTTTAATACAGCATAAGAGATCAATTATGTCACGTACAGTATTTTGTCAAAAGTTACAAAAAGAAGCCGAAGGCCTTGGTTATCAACTATACCCTGGTGAACTTGGTGAAAAGATTTTTAATAATATTTCTAAGGAAGCATGGAGCCAGTGGCAACATAAACAAACTATGTTGATCAATGAAAAGCATTTGAACATGATGGATCCAGAGCACCGCACGTTTCTAGAAGAGCAAATGGTTGGCTTTTTATTCGAAGGCCAAGAGGTGGAGATCGAAGGTTATCGCCCACCAGAGAAATAATTTATAGTTAAAAAGGGCTACTGAAGCCCTTTTTTAATGCTTGCTATTAAATCAGGTCATCTTGCTCTTGGGCGTTACGTACTTGCTCTTTTAAATATTGCGCAACTCGAGAGTATTCAATTTCTAAATTATCACGCAATTCAATTAATTGATCACTGGTTAAGTCTTGCTCTTTACAATGGCTCTCAAAGTCACTGGCGAGCTCGGCAACTTTTTCAGCACCAATGGTTTTCGATATTGATTTTAACTGATGGCAAGCTGAGATAATTATTTCATAATCAGCAGTCATCACACCAGTATTAATTTCTTTAGCTAAAATGTGACTTTGCTCTAAGTACATTTTAAAGAAGCGTAATTGTTTTGCTTCATCATTGTTAATGTATTTGGCAAGCATCTCTAGGTTAATCGGTGCTGTAGGCTTATTTTGTGTTGCTACGACAGGTCCTTGCTTGCTTACATTACTCCAGTTGTTAAGGGTTGCTTCTAGTGTATTTAATTCAACCGGTTTAGTAATAAAGTCATTAATTCCCACGTTTAAACAGCGTTCTTTTTCACCTTTAAGGGCATTTGCTGTTACAGCGATAATATAAGGTTGAGCATTTATATCTTCTAGCTGAGCGGCTTCATCACGGATTTTTTCGACCATGTCATAGCCTGACATTTTAGGCATGTGTAAATCAGTTAAAATTAATGGGTAATGGCCGCTTTGCCACATTTTTAAGCCTTCTTCACCATTTTCAGCAACCTCTACGCCAAACCCGAGTAAATGTAATTGGTCAGTGAGTACTTGCTGATTTAAAATATTGTCTTCAACAAGTAGTACGAGCTTGTTTTCATCGCGAGCTTGTTCAATATTTAAATAGTTATTAAGGGTTTTAACTGGTTTAACTTCTCTAGGTATGTGAAGGCCAGCAGCAACCAACAGGGACATCATAAAGTTTGATTTACACAGTGGTGCGGCATTTAGGTAAAAAATGTTTTTATGGTTAATAGCTGTTTGGTCTAACTTACTAAGTACCACAACTTGCTGGTTATTATCTTCAAGCGTATACAATAATCGGCGTAGCAAAGAGTTGGTCTTATCCATAGTATCAACACCATCAAGCACCCAAATAATACCGTGAGTGTCTTGATGCTGTTCAATTTCTTCTACCGTTTGTGCTGTAATTGTTCTAGCACCCATAAATGATAAGTAACGATTTAAAGTTTGCTTTCTGGTTGGGTGCTCAGTAACAAGTACAACTCGGTGATCTTTTAATGTGTTTTTATGAGCATATTTAATTTTGTTTTCTGTACTAAATGGCAGCTCTACAACAAAATCACTACCAATCCCGATGTTGCTAGTAACACTGATTGAGCCGAGCATTAGCTCGGTCAAACTTTTACAAATAGATAAGCCTAAACCAGTACCACCGTATTCACGGGTGATAGAGCCTTCAGCTTGAATAAATGGATTAAATATTTCCCGAAGCTGAGTTTGACTCATGCCTTTACCATTATCACTTACTGTAAAACGTAAGGTGAAGTGATCTGTGGTATTTTGTGCTACTTCTACCGAAATGCGCACATAGCCTACGCGGTCATCATTGCTGCTGGTAAACTTAATTGCATTACTGCATAAGTTATAAAGTACTTGGCGGACACGTACCGTATCACCGATTAAATTAACTGGTATATCGGGAGCGATAGCTAGGTCTAATTCTAATTGACGCTTTTTAGCCACAGATGATAATACTCTAGCAACTTCCTCGATTGTATCTGACACTGAAAATGGCGTTGGATCGATGTTGAGTTTACCGGCTTCAATTTTTGAAAAGTCTAAAATATCATCCAAAATCCCCAATAAAGAAAAGGCCGATTCACGAATAATCGTAGTTAAGCGATGTTGCGCGCCATTTAGTTCGGTTTGCCTTAATAAATCAATTGTGCCGATAACACCGTTCATTGGCGTACGTATTTCATGGCTCATAGTTGCTAAGAATGTGGTTTTTGCTTCGCTGGCTTGTTCAGCTCTTTGGCTTGCATTTTCAAGTGCTAAGGTACGGTTTTGTACTTCCGTTTCAAGGCTACTTTGTAGATTCTGTAAATCTCGTTGAGCGATATCATTATTACTAATTGCGTTTTGTACTTGTAATAATAGCTGATTGATATTTTTTGCCACAATATCAAGGCCAATATCTAGTTGCTCATCGACTTTGGTGTTGTAGCTGTTAGATTTTGTAATGCTTTCTAATTCATGGGCAAGCATGTCACTGCTTTTGCGGATCCGATTATTGAGGTAAGCATTAAAAAACAGTGCCAGTAAAAATAAGCTGACAACAGCAAATCCAGCAATAGCCATTGAGAATACTGATGAGTGTTGGGGCAACACGGCTGATGAATTGGATTTTTGTTGAATAATCAATTCACCAACGGGTTGATCATTTAAGTTTAGTTGATGGTGAATAATACCTTGTTCAACTAAGTGTTGGTTTAGTTTCACAGCTGCAATTACTGACTCATTACTGGCGAAAACTAATTGTGCTTGTGTTGTTGGAGTATATCTATATAAGTAATAATCAAACTCAGCATTCAGTGCGACACTTAAATCGAGTAGTTTGTTTGCATTATCTTGCCCTGGGCGAGTTAATGCGTTTACTAAAGGTGTATCTAGTTGCTCGGCTAACTGCAGTAAGCTTACGGAGTTTTGCTCTGCGTTAGCATTTTGTGTGGGGTAAAAGGAGTACGCAACTACAGCGAGTGCGGTTACTGCTAGGTTTATAATTATAAAAAGAGGCAACAGGCCTTTTACAGGAGAAGAAAATTTACTCTGCATTTATTATCCAACTTGTCTATTATCAACCGCAATCTAAACAGTCGCTTCTGTACTTGAAATCAATCCTATCATTTACCAGAAATAATTCACTACGTTTTTAGTGCCTAGATAAACAAAGCATCATTGAAATACCTATGTAGTGCCCAAAATAAAAAGTTATTGCTGCAAAAAACAGCGTACTTTATATTTATTAATCGCTTTGTTTGAAAACTGTGCAAACAGTTATAAAGAATAAAAAAAAAGTTGACTTGAAAGGGCAAAACCAGTTTAATACGCCGCACGCCCAGATAGCTCAGTCGGTAGAGCAGAGGATTGAAAATCCTCGTGTCCGTGGTTCGATTCCGCGTCTGGGCACCATTGTTTTAGTAATAGTGTTTAAATTAAATGATTAAAACATTATTACACGTGCCTTAGCACACAGTTTAGTGTGCCGACTTAGCTCAGCTGGTAGAGCAACTGACTTGTAATCAGTAGGTCAACCGTTCGACTCGGTTAGTCGGCACCATTTATTTTAGATAATTTGAAAAAGAGCACTGACTCGTAATCAGTAATTCATTCAGGTTATCCGCTCGACTTGGTTAGTCGGCACCATTTATTTAGATTTACTGTTAAACTCACGGTGAATCAGCACAGTTAATGTGCCTCGATAGCTCAGTCGGTAGAGCAGAGGATTGAAAATCCTCGTGTCCGTGGTTCGATTCCGCGTCGAGGCACCATTTATTGTTAGATATTTAGGTGTATGCGTCATCGAACTACGTTCGATTACAAAATACATACATGTATTTTGCCCTGCGGGCCATCCTTCGGATGTTAAAAATTGTTCCTGACAATTTTTTGCCGCCTCAGTGCACCATTTATTTAAGTTTATCAATCTTCAAAATTGATACGTGCCTTAGCACACAGTTTAGTGTGCCGACTTAGCTCAGCTGGTAGAGCAACTGACTTGTAATCAGTAGGTCAACCGTTCGACTCGGTTAGTCGGCACCATTTATTTTAGATAATTTGAAAAGAGCAACTGACTTGTAATCAGTAATTCATTCAGGTTATCCGTTCGACTCGGTTAGTCGGCACCATTTTTTAGATTTACTGTTAAACTAACGGTGAATCAGCACAGTTAATGTGCCTCGATAGCTCAGTCGGTAGAGCAGAGGATTGAAAATCCTCGTGTCCGTGGTTCGATTCCGCGTCGAGGCACCATTTATATTAAAGCCCTGCACTCGCAGGGCTTTTTTGTTTTTGAAATAAGTTGTTATTTAGATAATAAAGTTTACCTTCTACTTGGCAGTGATTTTTAATTCTAGCACCTAGCACCTTTCACTTTTAACCTTTTATCTTACTAATCCAGCACTTTAACGCATTGTATGCTAAGAGTTTGTAATGTTATGTAAAGTCAGTTGAGCTATTAGGGCTTGAGTGATTGAATTACACTCAGTAAAAGATGTATTCAGGGTAAAACATGAACGGGCAATTAAAGCCGAGTATTGTTGCATTATCTATGTTGTTTATTGGCGCATGCACAACCTCACCAACTCAACAAGAGCGGGTGCAACAGCTCGAAACACTGCCAAGTAACTGGCAGCAAAATTCTAGTAAAGAGATCGTTGCGGTTGTTGCTGATAATTGGTTGCAGCAACTAGAAAACCCACAAGTATTTGCACTTGTGGAGCAAGCGCTTAAATATAATCAAGCGCTATTGCAAGCAGGTTTTGATGTGGCAATAAAGCAACAGCAGCTACTAGCAACGGGTGCTGCGCTTTGGCCAAGCTTAGACTTATCGGCACGTACAAGCCGCAGTAAAGATAACCGCCCTGTTAGTTATAACAACGCAAGCTCAGCGGATGTTGGATTGAGTTATGAAGTTGACTTATGGGGCAAGCTTTCAGCAGCAGAGCGACAAGCAAACTTAGAATACTTGGCAGAGAAGGCAAGCTTTGAGCAAGCTCGTCAACAGCTTGTTGCTGATGTAGTAAGTGGTTGGTTCAATGTGATCACCGCTCAACAATTATTAGAACTCTATAAACAAAGAGAAAAAATTGCAGAGCAAAATCTTTCGATTATTGAGTCGGGTTATCGCCAAGGGCTTAATGAAGCGTTGGATGTGTATTTGACTCGTAATGAACTCAACACTGAACGCTCTAATATTGCCGAGCAGCAAGCAACCTTAACAGAATCAATTCGTGTACTCGAGCGTTTAACTGGTGAATACCCGAAAGGGGCATTGAGCGTTGATGCTGATTTACCTTTACTCGATAACCCCATTCCTATCGGCCTGCCATCGGAGCTGATCACTCGTAAACCAAGTTTAATGGCAAGTTGGTATCAATTATTAAGCACTGATGCTGGTTTAGCTTATGCTCACAAACAACGATTTCCTAGCTTAAATCTGACTGCGTCATTAGGTGATAGCACTGATAGGGTTAGCGATTTATTTTCGCCTTCAAGTTTAGCGTGGTCGCTAGTGGGCAGCATTGCTATGCCAATATTTGATGGCGGTCGCTTGGCTGCTAATGAAGAGCAGGCGCGTTTGACAGTGAAACGTCAAGAGCAAGTTTATCTTGAGTCATTATACGATGCGTTTAGTGATGTGGAAAATGCGATTACCCAAGAGCAGTCACTGCAGCAACGATACGAGAAAACCCTCGAAGCACAAACTAACGCTATTACAGCAGAGCAGCTCTCGTTTGAACAGTATCAAAGTGGTTTAGTTGATTACACAACCGTATTAGATGCGCAAGATCGTTCCTTCACTGCGCAAAACTCAGTGATCAATATCAAAAACCAATTAATCCTAAATAGAATAAAGCTACATATTGCCCTTGGTGGCGATTTTTCCGAGCCTAACCAAGAGTCAGAAGAGCAATAATTATGAACAGTAAACTTCGTAAATTTCTAATTCCAACTATTATAATTGCAGTTACTGCGACGTTGATTGTCGTTATTAAAGGTAACCCACCTGAAACCAGACGTTTTGGCTCTGCTCCTAAAGCAAATGTCACTGTGGCTGTTTCTCCACTAGAAGCTAAGCCGTATCAAATAATGATCAATAGCTTTGGCACTGTAAAACCGCGAACACAAAGTATGTTAGTGTCGCAAGCATCTGGGCAAATCATTAAAATTAGTGACCGATTTCGTGAAGGTGGCTTTTTTGATAAAGGTGAAGTGCTACTTGAATTAGATGATAGAGATCATCGTGCCGAGGTCAAATCTGCACAAGCTAATTTACTAAGTGCGCAACAAGCTTTGTTAGAAGAAGAAGCGCGTGGCAATCAAGCACAGACGGACTGGCAGCGCTTAGGTAATGGCCAACAAGCAAGTTCGTTAGTGCTACGTCAGCCACAATTAGCAGCAGCGCAAGCTGAGGTGTTATCAGCACAAGCGCAACTTGAAAAGGCTGAACTTGATTTAGAACGCACAAAAATTAGCGCTCCTTATGCAGGTAGAGTATTAAGTCGCAGTGTCGATTTAGGGCAAGTCGTTAATAATAATACAGAGCTTGCATCTATCTATGCTATCGACAGCGTTGAAATTCGTTTGCCGATTAAAAATAAAGACTTACCTTTTGTTGAATTACCGGAACAATTTCGTGATGGGGTGAGTAATGAGCAAGGTTCACCGGTAGTTTTTCGTTCTGATCTGGTTGGCTTGCAACAATGGCAAGGGCAAGTAGTACGTACTGAGGGCGCGATTGATTCATCGGCTCAGCAGCTTTATGTCGTTGGTCAAATCAATGATCCATACAAAGCAACTGCTAATAACCAATACCCAATTAAAATTGGCCAATATATAACGGCGCAAATTAAAGGTGTTGAAGTACAAGATGCTATCGTCATTCCAAACAGTGCTATTTACCAAGGCAGTTATGTGTATATTGCAGAGCAAGGTGTCTTAAAACGTAAAGACATCACCTTAAGATGGCAAAATGCCAATGATGCAATTATTGCATCGGGTCTAAAAGCAGGCGACAACTTAGTTATTACACCGCTTGGTCAAGTGAGCTCAGGTACCCAAGTAAATATTATGGGTGAGCAAGCTTACCAAAGTACGCGTGGTAATAAACAAGGCCGAGGTGAGCGCCCAACTAAAGAGCAACTGGAAGCTATGGCTAAAGAGCAAGGCATTTCAGTTCAAGAGCTAATGAAGCAGCGTCGCGAAGCTCGCGGCCAAGGAGCTAAGCAATGATAGCCTGGTTTACTAAAAACCATGTAGCCGCCAATCTATTGCTTATTAGTATTGTATTGGCTGGGCTATTTAGTTTATCAACCCAAATACCTTTAGAAGTCTTTCCTTCATTTGAAGCGGATCGGATTAGCGTAAGAGTAACTTTGCGCGGTTCCACTCCTGAAGATGTTGAAAAAGGTGTTACTATCCGCATTGAAGAAGCGGTACAAGATTTGGAAGGTATTGAGCAAATCTCTAGCAGCTCTTCTGAAGGCTCATCGTCAGTGACCATTGAGGTTGAAACAGGCTACGATGCGCGAGACTTATTGGCTGATATAAAAAGCCGAGTTGATGCCATTAATACTTTCCCAGTGGATGCAGAAAAGCCCGTTGTTGCCCTTGACCAACGTATACGCGAAGTAATAGCGGTGACGGTTTCGAGTGAATATGGTGAAAAAGAAACACTCGAGTATGCTGAAAAAGTACGTGATGATTTGCTACGTATTCCGTTAATTACCCAAGTTGAACTAAGCGGGGTGCGTGATTACGAAATTGCTGTTGAAGTAAGCCAAGATATATTACGTCAATATGATTTAAGCTTAGCGCAAATTTCATCTGCGATTTCTCGTTCAAGTACTGATGTCTCTGCGGGTAACTTAAAAACCGAAGGTGGTGAAGTACTTATTCGTTCAAAAGGTCAGGCCTATCGTAAAGATGAGTTTGCTCAAATTGTTGTTAAACAACAAGCTGATGGCACTATTATTCGTTTAGGTGATATTGCCAGTATTACTGATGACTTTGAAGAAACCCCTGTACGCACCCGTTTTAATGGTAAACAAGCTGCATTTATCGATGTTTATCGTATTGGCCCGCAAAGTGCTATTGGTGTGGCTGATGCAGTAAAAGACTACATTAATGAACAGCAAGATAGCCTACCACAAGGCTTTCAGCTCAGTTATTGGGACGATGATTCGCAAATTGTTAAAGGTCGTATTGCCACACTAACAACCAATGCGATTCAAGGTGGTATTTTAGTACTGGCACTACTGACACTATTTTTACGCCCAGCTATTGCGATATGGGTGTTTGTGGGTATTCCGGTATCCTTTATGGGCGCATTTTTAGCGATGCCGTTGTTTGGTATAACGCTCAATATAATGAGCTTATTTGGTTTTATCTTAGTACTGGGTATTGTTGTTGATGATGCGATTGTCACCGGTGAAAATGTCTACACTCATTTAAAAACCGCCGAGTCGGGTGAGCAAGCGGCAATTCGCGGTACGCAAGAAGTTGCAACGCCCGTTACCTTTGGTGTTTTAACAACGGTAGCGGCATTTTTACCGTTGGCATTTATTGAAGGTGGCCGTGGTGCTTTGTTTGCACAAATTCCTGTAGTGGTTATTCCGGTATTACTGTTCTCGTTAATTGAATCTAAATTTGTGCTACCTGCGCATTTAAAATACATCAAATTACGTAACCAAAAATCTGAGCCGTCTAAATTAGAACGACTACAGCAGCGTTTTGCAGATGGTTTTGAAATGGCGATTATGAAGTACTATCAGCCGATCTTGAACTTGGCGCTGAAAAATAAGCTGGCAACGGTAAGCTCGTTTGTTGGCATATTTTTAATAATTTTAACGCTTATATCGAGTGGTTGGACTAAGTTTGTATTTTTCCCGCGGATCCCAAGTGAAACTGTGCGAGCTAATATCACTTTCCCAGCTGGTACACCATTTGAAGTGACTAACAAATACATAGTGCTGATGTCAGATAAAGCTAAAGAGTTACAAGATAAATACCGTGATGAAGACGGCGAGAGTGTAATTCTTAATATCTTGGCAAGTACCGGGGGGCGTGGTGGTGCGTCAAATACAGGTTCAGTGCGTTTTGAAATCACGCCTGCTGAAGAGCGCGACTCAGATATTGGATCGCAGCAGTTATCGAGTGAATGGCGTGATTTAATTGGTGTGATCCCTGGGGTTGAAAGCATGACCTTTAGGGCTGAAATTGGCCGAAGTTCAGATCCAATCAATGTACAACTGTCAGGCAGTACCATTGAAACACTTGAAACCGTCGCTGAGAAAATCAAACTGCGTTTAGCCACTTATCCTACAGTATTTGAAATTGCAGATAGTTTGTCAGATGGTAAAGAAGAGCTGCAAGTTGAGCTGACCGATCAAGGTTTAGCACTTGGCCTAAATCGTACTGATGTATTACAGCAAATTCGTAATTCGTTTTTTGGCTCGCAAGCACAACGTATTCAGCGTGGCCGTGACGATGTCCGTGTGATGGTGAGATTACCATTGGATGAGCGTCGCTCAGTGGCAGATTTAACTGACATTTTAATTGACTTACCTGATGGTGGCACTGTGCCGTTATCTCATGTTGCAAAGTTAGTAACCGGTGAGAGTCCGTCGAGTATTCGTCGCATTGATCGTTACCGAACATTAAATGTCACCGCCGATGTTGAGAAAAACAACACCAATATGACGGTTCTTCAAGCTGACCTTAAAGGGTATTTAGACGAGCTAGTACAGCAATATCCTGGTGTTAATTACACCTTAGAGGGGGAAGCTAAAGAGCAGCGAGAGTCATTTGGCTCACTTGCTTGGGGCTTGTTGTTTGTGTTCTTTATTATTTATGCCTTACTAGCAATTCCGTTTAAGTCATACTTGCAGCCGCTAATTGTCATGAGCGTGATCCCATTTGGTATGATAGGTGCTGTGATGGGGCATTGGATCATGGGGATGGATTTAACCATTATGAGTATGCTTGGCATGCTTGCGCTGGTTGGTGTTGTCGTGAACGACTCTCTGGTATTGGTTGACTATATAAACAAAAAGCGCAGTGAAGGTGGTGATTTACTTGAAGCGGTCAAACGTGCTGGTGCAGCCCGTTTTCGCCCCGTTATGTTAACGAGTTTAACTACCTTCATTGGCTTAATGCCACTGTTGTTTGAAAAAGCCACACAAGCGCAGTTTTTGATCCCGATGGCGGTGAGCCTTGGTTTTGGCATTATCTTCGCAACTTTTATTACCTTGTTATTAGTACCCGTTAATTACTTATTGATGGAGCGAGTACAAGGCTGGTTTAAATAATTAATTATTCCCCACGACTAATTTGGTTGTGGGGAATAGGTTGCAAATTTCTCAAACTATTTTTTCAAGCTGAGGTAAACTAACTACAAAGTAGTTAAATTCAAAGGCTTCAACATGATTGAATACCCAGTTGACCAACTCCCTCAGCTTATTGATGAGCTTCTGCAATGTGATACCACAGAGCGTAAAAACAAACTTTTAGCCGATGCTAAAGAAATTCTCTCAACTGAGCATTTATCATTATTGTTTGAGGCATTGCCAAAAGAGCAGCGTTTAGATATTTGGCAGCTATTAGATGAAGATACCCAACACGAAATATTTATAAATTTAGGCGCAGACAGCTGTCGTTGGTTATTACAGTCTCTTGATGAAGCTGCGGGTTTTAAATTACTTGATGAAGTCAGTGTTGAAGAATTACTCGAGCTTGAAGAGGTTATCCCGGAGCGCTTTGTTGAATATGCTCGCCAACAGCTCGATGAAGTGCAAACTAAGCAATACGAATTAGCGCAGCAATACAATCCAGAACAATTGGGTCACTGGCTTGATTTTGATGCCATTAAAGTATCAGAAAAGCTAACTGTTGCGGGAGCGCGTAAAATATTACAAAAAGGCTTACCGCAATATACTGAAGTGATCTATTTGGTGAGTCGAAAAGGCACCTTAATTGGTCAGGTGTCAGTCAATGCATTATTTAAAGCGAATGATTCGGACACACTACTGAGTTTTGCTGAACATGATGTGGCATCATTACATGCTGATGATGACTTGTATGAAGCTGCTGAAGTGGTGATCCACAGTGAAAGAATGGCAATGCCTGTAGTGAATGTCGATAACAAATTACTTGGTCGCTTAAAAGTCACTTCAGCCTACGAATTACGTCAAGAAATAACCGATGAAGCTGCAGCTAAAGCCGGTGGTTTACGCGAAGACGAAGATCTATTTGCCAGCGTACGCAAAAGTGCTAAAAACCGAGGGATTTGGCTAGGTATTAATTTAGCCACGGCATTTTTAGCGTCGTGGTTTATTGGCTTGTTTGGTGCGACAATTGAACAAGTTGTTGCACTTGCAGTATTAATGCCTGTGGTAGCTTCAATGGGGGGGATTGCTGGCAGTCAAACACTTACCGTTATTGTACGTGGTTTAGCACTTGGCCAAGTTACAGATTCAAACCGAAAAGCTTTACTTAAAAAAGAGCTTCGAGTTGGTGCGGTAAATGGCTGTGTATGGGCTATGGTTATAGGTGTACTTACGTATGTGTGGTTTAGTGATGTGATGCTGAGTATTACTATTACAGTCGCTATTTTACTCAATTTAATAGCAGCTTCTTTATCTGGTGTAGTGATCCCATCGATTTTAGATAAAATGAAAATCGATCCGGCGTTATCAGGCTCGGTAATTTTAACTACTGTAACCGATATTGTTGGCTTTGTGACATTCTTAGGGTTAGGCAGCTTACTGTTGCTTTAATGTGTATAAACTACTTTAATACTACTTTATAAACAGTTATTTAAATAAAAGGAAAAGGGATGAGTATAGAGTTAAATGGAAAATTATTAATAGGGGCCTGTTTAGCAATTGTCAGTAATGGCGTTTTGGCAAATGATGATAAATTAACTGAAGACCCAACAAAAGTTGTTACGCAGTTAGGGGCTAGTTACTCAGATGAAGTTAAAGTCAGCGGTTCACTTAGTTTAGACCCAATAAGAAAGCTAAATGCAAGTATTAGTCTAGAAAGTGAAGAGTGGCGATTTGGTGGTTCTTGGTTATTTGATATTGGTATCGTCAATTTTAATTTTGGCAAGCAAGCATTTGACCATGGTGCTGAAAAAACCAGTTACAGTGTGGGTACATTCATACCGTTGAGCTACTTTGATATAGAACCTATGGGGTGGCAAATATTTGCTATGGGCGGATATAGTCACACTGAAGGTGATATTGCGTGTGAAACAGAGTCAAATAATTGCCCTATAATCGAAATGCCTTCTACGGATGGCTGGGTATTAGTACCAAATGCTACTAATGGTGGGTATTTAGGGGCTTTTGCATTAAAACCATTAGCAGGGAATTGGACATTAATTACTGCTGCTGCCTATTCAATGGGTTCTGATGACTACTCTGGTTATTTTGCAGCCTTAGGCGCTAGTTATCAAATAGATAAACGACAAAAGTTAAAGGTATTTGGTGCGACTCAAAATAGCGATTATGGCTCAGATACAAACCTTGGTGTAGGCTATACTTATCAATTCAATTAATTGCAGTTTTATTACTGGTTTATGAATTTTTATTGAATAAGTGGTTGCAGGCTATTAACTACTACTTTTATATAATATTGTAGCTATCTCACTAATACGAGATTCATCTATTTTAAAGGAAAGATAATGACTAAGAAACCAGCTAAAGCTAAGAAAAACGACGTAAAACTTGCTAAAAAAGAAGTGAAATCAATTAAAAAAGAAATCAGCGCACGTAAAGAAAAAGTAGCAAAACAAAAAGCAAAAATTGGTAAGCTTAAAAAAGCACTGAAAAAAGTGGCGTAATTTCGCCACTCAAACATGCTGATGACTGATATGTAGCTTATTTATCAGTCATGGTATGTAAATAAACCGTTCTTTGGTAATTATGAAATATTTTTAAATTGCCAGATCACTTCTTTGTTATCATCTTTTGCCAGCGCACAGCTCCCGATATAATCGTGTAATATTTGTTAATATCCTTAAGCAAATATGTTTTAATCAATATATCGCTTTACTGCATTTCGACTTCATGAGAGAAATTTACTTTTTTTTAGTTACTTTTATGTGCATTACATCCAAGGTAACTCATTCATCTGAGCACTTTAGCGATCACGAACAGTTTTGCTTACAGCAACCCGAAAAAGAGTGCTTAACCTATATAAATGAAGTCATCGAGCAATCGGCGTTACACTCAACCCAATGGTATAAAGCTAAGTCTTATTTATTTGATTATTACTATGACAAAAATGACTACGCAAGCTTAAAGCTTGTTGTTGAACCCTTTGCAGATCGAAATGATTTACCTAAAGTTTTTAAAGTGCAAACGTATTTTTATTACGCCAAAATGTTACGTTATTACAATGATAATGAACGTGCAAAAGTATATGCAACCAAAGCTTTTAACGATATACAGCAAATGTATGAATCGTTTTCAGATCCAATGCGGATACTGGAGTTGGCTAATTTACAGTATGTTTTTGGTAATAAAGAAACGGCTTTCCAAATGCTATTAAAAACCGAACGAAAATTTGGTAAAAGTAAAGACCCCATTTTCAATTTTGAATTACACTCTAATAAGGCAAATGCTTACCATGCTCTTGGTGACCTAGAAAATGCTAGAAAGAGCCGCAAGCAAGCACTTGACTGGATTTACCCCACACAGCATCAAAATAAAATTATTGTAGCGCAAGGCAATTTAGCTCGTACTTATCAGTTGCTCTCAGAGTATAAGCAAGCAAATAAATACTATGTTGCAGCATTAGGCAATATGGTCACCCCAAGCGATGACATTATAAAGGCAACCTATAAGTTAAGGTTGGCACAGGTGAATTGGCAAGCTGCAGATAATGAGCAGGCTATAAAGTGGCTAGCAGCGGTGGATCACGCGTATTTGCGCCCGCACCATTTAACGCTTTATAATCAGCTTAAAGCAAACTTACAGCAACACTAAGATTTATTTAAATTACTATTTGGCACTAAATACTAATGCTAATTTTATTTCTGCCATCTGACTTTGCTCTATATAATGCAGTATCTGCAGCGCATATAAGCGCTTCACAAGTACGATATTGATTATTAAATTCGCAGGCAATACCTTGGCTAACACTAATCTTAACTTCTGGCGGTAAGCCAATATCTGTAAATGTCATGGCATTAATTTGTTGTTGAATATGTTTAGCAACAACGCTGGCACTGTCACGATTACAACGCGGTAATATAACCGCAAATTCTTCACCGCCATAGCGAGCTGCTAAACAGTCTCTTGATGGTATACATTGTAAAATCACTTTAGCTATTTTTTGCAAACACTTATCGCCTTTAATATGACCATAGCTATCATTAAACTTTTTAAAGTGATCAACATCAATGAGTATACTACTCAATGGCTGGTGGCTTTGAATGCTTTCTGACCAATATTTATTTAATGATTCATCTAATGTGAAACGATTAGCAAGCCCAGTTAAATGATCTGTAGATGCTTGTACTTTTAATTTGTTATATGTCGCTTTGTGAATACTTAAATCATGTAGAATGCAGACATAAAGTTTTTGTGCAGATGCTATACTTTCTGGCATATTAGAAATAGATAAATCGGCTTCCAGTATACTGCCATCCGCTTTATTTATTTTTACTTCATTAGGACCAAAGTTAAGGCGAGTATCTTTTATATCTAACCAGTTTAGTAACGTATACATGTATTTGTCGCGATCAGTTTCGTGTAAAAACTGTAGCAAGCTTTGCCCAATCAATGATTGCTGAGAGTTACCTAAAAGTTGTGCCGCCATCGGATTAACAAACTCAAAGGTGCCTTGCTCATCGATGATAAAAATACCTTCACTGGTGTCGTTGAATAATTCAATTAAAGCACCAAACTGTAAATGAGAGAGGCAGGTTGAAAGGCTTTTACCAGTTGTTGCGGATTGCTTAATTACACTAAGTATTTGGTTATTGTTGTTTGTTTGCTTAGACACGTTTGATCCTTCGCTTTCGCATACGTTTTGGTGTCTATAAATTTACTTAAAAAAATGCAAATAAACCTTCTGGTAACCTTCTGGTTTTAATATGTTGAATTGTAATGTTTTATTTTAAATATTGAAACATTCAAACGCTAAGGATCTTGCTTGTTTAGGTTTGTTGATTGCAGACTGGGCTCAGGCTTAATTTTTCGCTCTTACAGAGCAATAATGCCTTGTTTTAGTGTTGCTTCCTGCTCGCATGTTTACAGGTAGAAGTATTTTATTCATTGTTAGAATGGCGCTGCTTAACATAGCTTATTTGAAAGGCTTTGTGACAAAGCCTCTCGAAATTAGTTTTACCCTTCATTTTTGATTTGTGGATCGGCGCTTTCATAGTTATCACCGTTATACTTTGCAGTGAAAATCATACAAGCTGTGCCGCTATTTTCATCTGAATCTGAAATTTGAATAGTTTTACCAGCGTCAGTTACAAGATAGCTAAAATCTTGAGCACATTCCCCTTCAATATTAGTAAACTTGGCTCTAGTAAACTTAAAACCTTGTTCAAAAGTTGTCTCATTTAACGTATAAATGCCTAGGCAGTTTCTTTCGTTAACTGTGCCACCACCTGATACTTGTTGGCCATCTTGGAAGTAAGTAAATATCGCTTCATTATTGCTGTCGAGTACAATATTTACTGTAAAATTGTAAGTTTGACTTTCTATCATGTATTACCTTCTTATTATTTCTTATAGATCAAAGTTAGTTATACCTAACTCGGTTAATTTGTTTTTGATGCTGCTGATATTATTGGTTTTGTTTAAGCAGGTGTAAGCTTGCACGAGCGGGTAGATTAACTTTATGCTTTTGCTTCCATTATTATTTTTCTCTATAGTGTGTATAATTTCTTGGCATAAAGCGTGTTTGGCTAGTTTGTCTTTCGCTAGTTTTGCTTTTATTAAGTATATTTTTATAAGGTCAGTGTTGTTTTCTATTTCTGCTGCATCATTAATTGCTTCGTTAAAATAACTGTTGTTTTCAATTTTAAATAAAAGGCTTTCAGCTTTCTCGAAGTTACCACGATTGATAAAATAGTGTATTAAGCTGATTTGCATGTTAACAACATTTGTGTTTGAAAGGCCATTACTATCAATATAACTGATAATTTCATCCGTTTTATTACTTGTCTTATTTATATCTAGTAACATTAATTGATATGACAGCGCTGTGTAATATTTACGTTTGAAATTTTCATTTTCAGGGTCTTGTATACGTGCTTTGCTTATTGTAAGCATTGCTTTTTCGGAATTTAAATAAGCGTTATTTTGTTCTGTGAAATAAGTTAAAAGATAACTTTGTTGCATGTAAATATTAAATATGTCGCTAAGGATACTTGCATCATCAGGCTTTTGTATAAGTAAGGCATTTAGCTGATCACTGGCTTGTTCAAGCATTGCTAGTGCCTCGTTCAAATTACCGAGTCTTTCATCAATACTGGCAAGCCAACTAATCGTATCTGCTTTATCTCGCAATAAGTTTTTATTATTGGGTTTAAGCTCAAGGGCTTTGTTTTTCAGGGTTAGCGATTTCGTAAAACTTTGCTTTGCAGCAGTATAGTTGAGTTGCTTTAAATACAGGGAGCCTAATGAGTTATGGGAATACGACAGCTCCATAATGGAGTTAAAATCATTGGCTGCTAATGAATACATTCTCTCACTGTAAGCGTGGTATTTTTTTAACAGTGGCTCACTGGCAACGTAATCATTTTTATCATAACTTAACTGGCCCAACCAAAAGGCATTGGCACCTGCAAGGGTTAGCAGCTCTAAATTGTTTGGCTGTGCTATTAATAATGTTTCAAGGCGAATGCGGGCGTTTTCAAAGGCGGTAAAGGCTTCGTCTGTTTTTCCGCGGGAATAGGCCACTTCGCCCATGGCCTCAAGGGTTTGTGCATATTGAAAGCGGTTGTTAAAGTCAGCTTGGTTATCGGTGAAATTAAATAACGAGTCGTTATCCTGTTGGTTAGTAAAATATTCCAGCGCTTTATTACTAATCCCATCAAGTAAGTCCATGCGTTTAACGCTACGCAATTTATCGGCAAATTCTCCGACCATAAAACCGAGTAGGCTTTCTGCCTCTAAACGCTTTTGTTGGGCTATTTGCTCTGCATGGTAACTACGCACGCTCATAAAACTGGCAATAAAGCTAAGCAAAATAAGTGTAACTGCGGTGGCTTGCAACACTCTTTTTTTACGTTTTGCTCGGCTATTTGATGCTTTGATCAAACTAAGCTCGTCAGGGGAGAGGCTAAACATAGCATTATTAACAAGGCTTTGTGCTTCTTGCAGTGGTTTGCCTTGGGCTAATAAATAATCGCCGTGCTTTTGTTCGTTTAACCAGCGAACGGTGGTGATTTGTAAGCGACTTTTAATTGCTAAGCTTTGTTGGTGCTCTTTTACCCAGTCGATTGCTCGTTGCCAATGACGTAGTAGTGCTTCATGAGCCAAACTAAAACAGGCTTGGTTATTTTTAAGGTGAGATACAAATAAGCGGCTATCGACCATCGCTTGTGCAAGCTGGATTTGTGCAGGATCGGTGAGCTCATCCCAACGTGCAGCGCGGCTAGTGAGGGTCTCACCATCGACATGCAGGGTAATTAGTTTTGATAAAACCATGCTGAGCTGTGCTTGCTGTTGTTTTGGCAGCTGCGTAAATACGTGCTCAGCTTTTTGGCCAATTGCGCCCTCTATGTTGCCTAATGCTTGATATTCAGAGACTAATAACTCATCGTTTTCGCTGCGTTGTAAGTACAGTTGTTGCAAGGTGTATTGCAACATTGGCAGGGCATCGGGGTTATTGGCGGTGTCGTTACAGAGAGTTTCATCCAGTGGTGTTTGGTGCTCAGGATCAAGCTGCCAACTAAGCCCAGCGGCTAAAGCCGGTAGGCGGATCATTTGCTTAAGCTCAGAGCGGGTTGGTGGCAGTAAATCAAAGTGGGCGCCATTGGCTTTGCCTGCCATTAAGCTGGGTTGATTAACCACGTGTGGATAAAAGTCATTTCGACAGGCGCTAAATATAATCATGCAGTTACTGGTTGCTAGTAACTCTATAATTGATAAAAAGTGGCTGCGCTCTGACTCACTAAAAATGGGCGATGAAAGTAATACTTCTAACCGGTCAATAAATAAAAACAAATAGGGTTTAATATCGCTGTTTTGCTGACTTAAAGCCGTTTGGCAGTAGCTAATGACGTGCTCTGGTGTGTTTTGTAATAACTCGCTCAGAGTTTCGGCACTCATGTTGCTGAAAACGGGAGCATCGTTTATTTCTAAATCAAGTAGGGTAGAGGCTAAATCGAGTAATAGTCGGCCTTTAGTTATATCAGCAAAATCAAGCTGACAGTATGACTCAACTCGAAAGCCATCAAAACCTGACTCACTCATTAATGCGGGCAAAATACCTGCATTGACCAGTGATGATTTACCTGAGCCGCTAGCGCCAAGCAATAAACTAAAAGCCCGGCCATAACTTATTTGTGCTGATACGCGTTGTAGCAACGTGGTAATTTGTTTTGTTCGACCAAAAAATACTTTCGCTTCATTGGGTGTAAATGCACTTAAGCCAACAAAGGGGGAGCTACCTTGCCATTTTGCGTGAGTTGCTTTTTGTTCTTCATTTAATGGGAAATCTATTTTGGCGATAACGCGGTAGCCGCGTTTACGGATTGTCTCTATGTATTGCGGCTCATTGGCTTTGTCATCAAATGCTTTACGTAATTGCGTGATGACTTTGTGTAGGGGATTATCGCCTACCGCGACCGTAGCCCAACAGTGATTAATGATCTCTTCACTGCTAACTAATTCTCCTTGTTTTTCGCATAATAACAATAAAACATCCATCGCTTTGGGCTCAAGCTGTTTGAGTTGCGCGCCTCGTCTTAGACTATTGGTGGCCGGATTTACTTGCCATTCACCAACAAAGAAAACAGATTTACTCATGCTGGGCTCATTATTGTTATTGTTGAAATTGAGGTGTTCTTAATAGTTTAGTTTAATCCTACTGTAAGCAGTAAGTTAATACAATGTTCTGAGTTTAATGTTCACTCGCTATATTAAACTTTTATGTATGACTTACATGACTTTGTGTAAAGCTTGCTTGACTTTTTGTTTGGCATTGACAACACTTGGTCAAGTTTACTTTACTAAGAAGGTAGGATCATGAAGCAACAAACAGGATTGACATTCAAGCAACGCAACAAACTCAATACAATTTATTTAGCAAAGTGGACTTTGGGATGGGTTTTAACGTTGGCGCTGGCGTCAATAGGGCCGGGATCATTATGGGCTGAAACGAATACATTATTTAGCATAGTGGCGGTGATAATAAATATATGCGCGGGGATAATGATGATTATGGCAAATAAACGTCATTTATCAGGCTTGGATGAATTGCAGCAACGGCTACATTTAAATGCGATGGCGATTACCTTAGGTGGCAGTTTAGTTTTCGGCTTAGCTTATTCGGTATTGCAAACGAGTGGGGTCATTTCGTTACGACAAGGTATTTCTCACTTAGTGATGTTTATGGGGATAACTTATTTCGTGTGTGTTGTACTAATGACTAAACAGCTTGGCACAGAGGAAGAGGAATGAAAAACCGCCTTAAAGTGTTACGTGCAGAGCATAATTTAACGCAAGCAAAACTAGCAGAGTTACTCGATGTATCAAGGCAAACGGTTAATGCGATTGAAAAAGGTAAGTTTGATCCTAGTTTACCGCTTGCGTTTAAAGCTGCTCGGTTATTTAAATTAACAATTGAAGATATTTTTCAAGATGAAGAAGCATAAGCACGACCAATACGCAGAGTGTAGTTTATTTATTGGGCAACTAATTGCGGTTTTCGTTTAGTCATTTGTAATGCACTGAGTAACCACATGATAAAGCCACCGCTAAATAAAGCAGCTGCCACATAACCGGTTTGATTCGGTAGAGCGCCTTGTGCAATAGCTAAGCCACCAACCCAAGGACCAATTGCATTTGCAGTATTGAATGCGCATTGTACAAGTGCGCCAATCATTGCGTGGCCATGTGGAGATACGTCCATTAACATAGTTTGGATAACCGTGCCCAATCCTACACTAAAGCCAATAAAAAATATGACTGCATAAAGTAGCCAAATATGCTGGCTTGCAAGTACGTAACTTACAGCAAAAATAATAGCGCCTATTAATGCTGCACCGGTCGTTTTAAGCGGAGAATGATCCGCTGCTTTACCTAGTACATAATTTCCTAGCGTACAGCCAACCCCAAACATCACCATTGCGATTGAGATGGTGTAGGCTGGTGTATGGGTGACCACTAAAATTGTATCTGCAATATAGGTATAAATACAAAATACGCCCCCAAAGCCAACAATAATGATGCCTAATATTGACCAAACAAGCTTGTTCTTCAATACACTTAACTCGCTTAATAACGACGAAGGAGCTGCATTTTTTGTATTTGGGATATATTTTACAATAAGTACTAAAGCAACAAGTGCCAAAACTGCGGTGCCTGCTAAACAATAACGCCAGCTAAAATTTTGCCCGATTAAGGTGACCATTGGCACACCAACAATCGTAGCGATGGTCAGCCCCATAAATACTTTAGACATGAAACTAGCACGTTTATTACTAGGTGCTATATCTGCAGCTAATAAAATAGCTACGGCAAAATAAGCGCCATGGGGTAAACCGCTTAAAAAACGAAATAATATAAGTTGCTCTAATGAATTTGCAAATGCACTTAAGCCGTTAAATACAAACATCATCGACACAAACAATAGTAAGGCATTGCGTTTTCGCATGTTAGCTGTAGTGATCATAAATACTGGGGCACCAATCACGACGCCAATTGCATAGGCGCTAATGGTATAACCACTTTGTGCTGGCGTTGCGGCAAATGTTTCACTGAATAACGGCAACATAGGCATCATCGAAAACTCCGATAACCCTAAAATAAAAGTGCCCAGAGCAAGTACTAACAAAATAGCGGTCGTACTTAACGTATTAGTGGCTGCGCTGATATCAGCTGACATAGATAACCCTTGTAAAAAGATAGACGATAAAAATGTAAATGATTTATTTAATAAAAAGCTGAGAACTACAATTTTGAAGAATGAATTAAACCGCAATTGTATGATAAAAATAAGACAGCGTCTTATCCAAAAAACGGTGAACTTAGATCTTAAAATATGGTGTTAGATTGAAGCGTTCTTACTCGAATAGGAACGTTCTAATTTTAATGGAGGAATTTTACATTTAAGCAGTCAGTATTACCAGTGTTCGGTTTGAAAGTAAGTGTATAAATGTTTGGTTTTAGCAACTTCATGGGGAATGCAACTTTTTGCTAGCAAATAAATACTTTCAACAGTGATAAAAAATGATCTTTAGTGACAAAAAGCAGGTATTGTGGTGTTTAGATTTAAAACCATTTCAATAGTTGTACGGAGATCGTAAATGAAAGCGCTTGTTAGTTTTGTATGTGCATTGGCTATTTTGTTAGTCGTGTTACCTGGGCCTTTATATAAATGGCATATATTGGATTTAAGTACCGCGTTTACAGGTATTCGCTTTGGTGTGTATGCAGGCGTTGCCGGTTTAGTATTATTGGCTGTGCAACTACTATTTATGCGTAAAAACATTAATTGGTTAGCAACAATTGTGAGTGCTGTTTTTGCCATTGTCGCAGTGGCTATGCCATTGAGCTTAATGAATAAAGCCAAAGGCGTACCGCCAATTCATGATATTTCAACGGATGTTGCAGCACCACCAGAGTTTGTAGCAATTGCTGCAATACGCGTGGATGCCCCAAACCCTGTTGAATATGCAGGTGCCGAAACCGCAGCTCAGCAGTTAAAAGCGTACCCTGAACTAGTTACCTTGAAGTACACGGATAATACAAAAACAGTGTTTGGCGTGGCTAAAAATGCCGTTGAGCAGTTAGGATGGGAATTAGTGAGTGCCGATCCATCACAAGGTATTATTGAAGCGACCGACACCACTGCGTGGTTTGGTTTTAAAGATGATGTGGTTATTCGAATCAAAAGCAAGCAAGGTATCACGTTAGTTGATGTGCGTAGTAAGTCGCGAGTCGGAAAGAGTGATTTAGGAAAAAATGCTGCGCGTATTCATGAGTTTATTGAGCAAATTAACCCCCAGCTAACAGCGATTTAGTTATATTCGTTTAATAGTGCCCTGTAACGGGGCATTATTAATTTTATCAGCGCTTGTCATGATCTTTTAAATAATCACGATTTATCCCGTATTGCTATTATCTTGCTCTGAGTAGCCTAGGTGCGACAATTTGTCACGTGTTCAGCTTTATTGCCAAACGATATACTTTGCTCATTCTAAACTTGTTGTAAATAAAGAACATAATGAACAACCCTCAGTCACTTTCAAATTCAAAGCATGTATTAAACCCAATTGCACTTTGGATTGCCTGTTTACTTTCTCCTTATGCACTGGCAGACGATTCAATTGAAGTTATTGAAGTTCAAGGTCAGCACCTAAATGCGCATGAACGTTTGGGCTCAGCTGAACAATTGCTGAGTGACTTGGGCGTTGATTTTTCTGCCGCGGGTGGCGTGTCGAGTTTACCTATTTTAAATGGCATGATGGGTGATCGAGTAAAAATTTTGGTTGATGGTGCAGATATAACAGCTGCGTGTGGTAATCAAATGAACCCACCATTATCGTATATTTCAGCCAATCAGGTTGCTTCTTATCGTGTTGTTGCTGGAGTATCACCGGTTAGTGCAGGAGGAGACAATATTGCCGGGGTTATTCAAGTAAATTCAATAGCACCACAATACAGTGATAAGGCCGAGTTTGATTGGCATTCGGGGTATGTATCTGCTCAATATCGCAGTAGTAATAATGCTCAAGCTGTGGGAGTCGGTGCAAGACTTGCAAGTGATTCGGTGAGTATTAACTATCAAGGGTCATTTGAAGATGCTGACAGCTATGAAGATGGCAATGGTGACTTAGTACTTGATACACTTTATCGTGTACAAAACCACGCATTGACAGCGGCGGTTCGTGATGAAAAACAACAACTCGTTGTAAAGCTAACCCATCAAAAAATTCCTTTCCAAGGTTTTCCTAATCAATACATGGATATGACCGATAACACCAGTTATGGGTTGATCAGCCAATATAAACGCACTCTTGAAAGCGGTGAGTTCCAAGCACAAATTAACTACAATGATGTGAAGCACGAAATGGGTTTTTTCACGGCTGAAAAAACCGGCATGATGCCGATGAATACCGACGCCCAAGATATCAGTTATCAACTTAATTGGCGTTTAGAACTCGACAAAGACACCACATTATTATTAGGACAAGAATACTTTGGTTATCGCATTGATGATTGGTGGCCTGCGATTGAAGGTTCAATGATGATGGGACCGAATGATTACGTAAATATAAATGATGGTGAACGCGATCGCTACACTGCTTTTGCCGAGTTACAAAAGCAGCTAGATAAAAAGTGGTGGGTATCAGCGGGCGCACGAATTGAATATGTGCACACGGATGCTGGCGAAGTACAACCTTATAGCGATATGACCATGGATGGCGGCATGGACGATATGTCAGGTATGGATTCAATGGGTGATATGTCGGGTATGGGCGACATGTCAGCCATGATGATGGATGATCCAAATCAAGATGCAGCAATGGCATTTAATGCTATGGATAGAGAACGCAGCGATACATTAGTTGATGCAAGCCTACTCGTGCGCTATCAAATAACAAATGAAGATGAGCTAGAATTTGGCTTAGCACGTAAAAATCGAGCCCCTAATTTATATGAACGCTACAGTTGGGGAGTGAGTACCATGTCAACCAGCATGATTGGCTGGTTTGGCGATGGTAATGGCTATATAGGTGATCCAGATTTAGCCGCTGAAACCGCGCATACGGTGAGTGCCAGTTATACTAAATCAGCAACAGATGGGACTTGGCAAGTAACTGCTAATACGTGGTATACACAGGTGAATGATTATATTGATGGCGCAGTTGTTGGCAGTACAAACCGTACTGATATGCCATTAACACAACGTAATACATTAAAATTTACTAATTTAGATGCCACACTCTATGGCGGCAAGCTAGAAAGCATTGTTCGCGTTGTTGATAGTAAAAAGGCTGGTACTTGGGATTTAACCGCAGCTATTACTGCAACCCATGGTGAACGCGACGACAGCGATGAGCCTCTTTATCAAATAATGCCATTGCACAGTAAAATTGCTATAGACCAGCAACTTGGTAAATGGCAAAACTCACTTAGTTGGGAGTGGGTTGATAGTAAAACCCATGTTGATCCACGACGTCTTGAAAATTCAACGCAAAGTTATAGTGTGCTTAACCTGCAAACTAAAGCAACCTGGGATAAGTTAACAGTGCAATTAGCCGTTACTAACTTATTAGATGAATATTATCAGCAGCCACTGGGTGGAGTGAGTATTGCTGAGTTTAAAGCTGATATGAGTCAAGGCTTTAGCCAGCTTGCAGGGCAGGGGCGTTCAGTTAATATTGGTATGAGCTACAGCTTTTAGTAAACAACAACCGTGATAGCCTTGCTATCACGGTTTTAGTTACTTGATTAGAAGGGAGATATCGGTAATTAAAGCACATTCATCAACTTCATGAATAAGGTTGAAGCAATGAAAAAACACGGAAAGTCTCTAATATCCTCACCCCTATTTGGTAACCACTGGCGATATAAATAATAAATGGTATCGCTAATTTTACCCTAGCCCAAATTGTTTAAGTGATTATTCAGCGTTTAATTGCTCTTGCACAGCAGCTTGCTCTGCTTCTAATGCTCGCTTTTCACGTTCAGCCTTTGATACATAAACGGGCTTATTACTTTTGTGTAATTTAGCGTTAGCGCGTTTATCTTTTTGATTAAATTTTGTAATGATCTTTTTTCTGCGGTTCATGGTTTATCTTCACGCGCTTAAAATTGGTGGCATAGTATACAGCGTTATTGAAGCTATAAGCTAATTAAATATTCTGCTATAAAATCAGAACGTAGCAGGTACAGTGCTGGCTTAGTAAAGGTCAACAGCGTTACAATTAGCGTGTGTTTCCACCCCTTCGTCTTTTAAAAATAGGAATTTGCTTTGAAACAGTTCGTTTTAGCCAGTTTGGCATTATTAGCACTTAACGCCAACGCCAATATCAATAGTCGCAGTGATGCTGCTGCAGACTATGCAGTAAAAACGTATCAAGATGCACAAATTCATACTTTAGCTAATTTAGTCTCATACCCAACCGTAAATAAAGAGGGGATCAATACACCAGATAACCCCGACTTTATGGGCTTTAAAGCGCTATTAAAAATGAAAGCGGCTGAGCTGGGGTTTGATTATCAAGATTTAGGTTACACCATTTTGATAGGCATGGGTCAACAAACTGAAAAAGTCACCATTGTGACTCATGGCGACGTGCAACCTGCGGATGCCAGTAAGTGGAAAAATAGTCCATTTGAAATCGATAGCACCTCAGAGCCAGGTAAGCTGATTGCGCGTGGTACAGAAGACGACAAAGGCGCAATTGCCACCGCGCTTTATGCAATGAAAGCCATTAAAGATCAAAACATCACGTTGAATAATCGCATTGAGTTGATGATTTATTTAGCGGAAGAGTCTGATTGGGGCCCACTTGAAGAATTTATGAAAACTTACCAACAACCAAAGTATGCGGTGACAATTGATGCTTCATATCCCGTTGTCGTGGCTGAAAAAGGCTGGAGTTTAATTGCGCCAACCTTTGTAGGCAGTTCAGCAAAAACCGGTGTGTATGTAAGTAATTTAAAAGGTGGCGCATTTGTCAGCCAAATACCTGAAGACGCAAGTGCCATATTGCATAATGCAACGCCTGCAGACATTGCCACATTGAATAGCAATGTAGCACAACTTAGTGATGTTAAAGTCGCTATCACAGAGCTTACCTCTGGTATTGAAGTTTCAGTAAAGGGTATGTCTGCGCATTCATCAGAGCCTGAAGCAGGGCATAATGCGATAGCGCATCTGGCTGAATTATTTAAAGGTATCGAACTTGAAAATAACAGCGACGGCCAAGCCATTGAGTTTATCAATCAGCTTATTGGTCTTGATTTATATGGCAAGCAGTTTGGTGATATCGCTTACGCACATGACTTTATGGGGCCGATGACGGTTTCGCCAACGTTATTAAAACGTGATGGTAATGATATTACCTTATCGGTAAATATGCGCCGTCCAGTTGGCAAAGATGAAGCCGTGCTAAAGCAACAAATCGACACGGCATTGGCTAATTGGCAGGCTAATAATCAGGTTAAGCTAAAAAATACGCAGGTGATTATTGGCACACCAATGTTGCTTGATGGCGCACCGCATGCGCAAGCTTTGCTTGATATTTTTAAACATTTTACTGGTGATCAAGAGGCTGGGTTTGTCTCAATTGGTGGTGGCACGAATGCCAAGTTATTTGATAACGCCGTATCATTTGGCCCTTCAATGCCAGGTAAAAAATATACTGGCCACTCAGAGCATGAATTTATTACCGTAGAACAGCTTAAGTTAAATCTTAAAATGTATACAGCAATGATGATTGAATTGGGTAATATGTAATTTAGCTATGCAGTAAAACGCCGCTAAATAGCGGCGTTTCATTTTTCACTTATTAAAACTGGGCGACAAATTTCACAGTATATAAATCACCATGGTCATAGTCAGTAAACTTAGCAATGAAGTAATATTGGCTATCAATAAAGTACTTAGCTTCAAGTTGCAGGTCAGAATCGCTAGCGCCTGCACCAATCGCGACATTTCGATTAAAGTAGTAATTAGCCATTGCTGATACTGCATTGGTGGGGTCTTGATAATCTACGTCTAAGCTAAAATAACGGTCGTTACCAAGGTGGCTAAAGTAACGCGAAGATGTATTCCAATTATCTAGGCTATCATCAGCTTCTATAGTAAAACCTATATAGTCAGTGTCATTCAATTGATGGTTATACTGTGCTTTAAACCAGAATATTTCATCTCCATATTCAAACTCCTGCATCCGCACTGAGGCTTTAAGTGAATCGTTGAATAAGTAGCCTGCACCAATAGAGTAGTTATCTAAATTACTTAAATCAGATAATTCAGCGCTAACAAACCAGTTGCCATAAAAGCCTTCACCGTTAAAAGAAAAATTATCATAACCATTACTCTCGTAGTAATGAAAAGCAATGTTAGAATCAGTATCTAGGTAACCATAATCATCCCACACGCCGGTATTTTGTTGTGGTGCAAAATAATAATGGCTTGAAAGTTGAGTTGAATCGTAATCCAAGTCTGCATTTTCTAACGTGTTATATTCAATGCTATTGAACCATTGGCGAGTCTCTGATTGCTGCGCACTTACAGTCGCCGAGCAAGATAACGCAAGTAGTGAGATTGGTAATAAATAACGCATAAGTGTCCTTTCTTAATGATTTTAATATAATTTACTTTTCGGGGGTACAAAACTAGGAGCGAATACTATAAGTTTTTAGGGGGGATTAATAGCTACCGCATGCTAAAAATTTAACCACTAAGTCTTTAATTAAACAAAGAAAACATAAAAAAGTAGTAGTTCATTTACAATATTTTATATTTAAACGTTAATTTTCCATTAAAACGCTTAACATCATAGCCACTAAATGATAAAAAGTTTTATCGCCTACTGCGTTTAAAATAAATGGATAGTTGTAATGATGGAATTTTTAAACTTAGCGCTTACTTTCCCCACCGTTATCTTTTCAGCTCTGTTGTTAGTTGTGATGTTGTTTTGGCTAATAACTCTAATTGGCTTTGCTGATATTGATATGTTTGAGTCTGATCTCGACATTGAAGCCGATGCATCGCAAAGCTCAGGATTGAGTTCATGGTTTAGCACGGGTTTTGGTGGCATTCCCATTACTGTCTCCATAAGCTTAGTGGTCATGAGTAGCTGGTTGATCAGTATCTATGCCCATAAGTTTTTTGCCAACCTGTTAGGTGACGGTATCTGGTTTTATATTTTTGGCGTGTTAATGCTACTGACTTGCTTATTAATAGCCATACCCGTTGCCGCTATTATTTCACGCCCCTTACAGCGCTTTTTTAGTAGTGCAGAAACCTCGCAAAGTTCAGATTTACTAGGCTTAGAATGCATTATTGTCACTGGCAAGGTAACCAACAAATTCGGCCAAGCACGGGTTCTATTTCAAGGCACTGAGCAGTTAATTGAAGTCAGGGCTGAGAATGACGAATTATTTACATCAGGCGACACCGCAGTGTTGCTTGAACATCTCAAAGAGCAACACTGTTACATTATTACTAGTAAGCCTTGGTAATACCCGCGTTTATTGAGGGATAAGTAACACATAATAAAATCGATAATCACGTTAGGACATAACATGGAATTTTTAGATAACCTCATACCTATATTGACATTTGTAGGTATAGCAATCGCTGTTATTTTTGCTATTTTGCTGATCATAGGCAAGTTTTATCGCAAGGTAGAGCAAGGCCAAGCACTGATCATAAATAAAATGAAAAGCGAGCCGGACGTCACCACAACAGGTGGCATTGTTTATCCTGTGATCCATAAAATGGAAGTAATGGATATCTCAACTAAGCGTATGGTGCTTGAGCGCAAAGATAAAGGCGGTTTGATCTGTAAAGATAATATACGCGCTGATATCGCTATTACTTTTTACATTCGTGTTAATGAAAACAAAGAAGATATTTTACGTGTTGCCAAGCAAGTCGGCTGCGCCCGTGCGTCAGAGCACGACACACTGCAAGAGTTATTTGAAGCGAAATTTTCAGAAGCGCTTAAAACTGTTGGTAAGCGTATGGATTTTGTTGAGTTATTTACTCATCGAAATGAATTTCGCGATAATATCAAAGAGGTAATAGGCCAAGATTTATCGGGTTATACCCTTGAAGATGTTGCCATTGATTACCTTGAACAAACGGCAATTGATAAGCTCGATCCGCAGAATATTCTTGACGCTGAAGGTATTCGCCGCATCACAGAAATGACAGCATTACAAAATGTGTCTACCAATCAATTAAAGTGTGATGAGCGCGCTAAAATTGAGATCCAAAATCAAGAAGCCACTGAAAAGTCACTAGAAATTGAGCGTCAAAAACAAGATGCCATGTCTCGTCAAGTACGTGAAATTGAAACCGTGAAAGCCCGCGAATATGCAGAAGCTGAAAAAGTACGTCAAGAAGAGCGCTTAAAATCAGAGCAAGCCCGCATTCAAACCGAAGAAGCCATTGGCATTAGCGAGCAAAATAAGCAACGCGAACTGGATATTGCAGAGCAAAACCGATTACGCGTTTTGGGTATTGAAGAAGAGAAAGTTGCCCGCTCACGTGAAATTGAAGTGATAGAACGTGAAAGAGAAACTGAAATCCTGCGTATCAATAAAGAAAAAGCGCTGGAAGTAGAGCGTAAAGAAATTGCCGATGTAGTGCGTGATCGCGTCATTGTTGAAAAATCAGTAGCCGAAGAAGAAGAGCGTATTAAAGATGTGAAAGTACTCGCAGGCGCAGAGCGTGAGAAAAATGCAATCATCATTCGTGCTAAAGCTGAAGCTGAAGAGTCATTAGTAAAAGACATCGAAGCTGCAAAAGCGCAAGAGCAAGCCGCAGAATATAAAGCCCGTGAGCTTGAAACAATGGCTAATGCTGAACTTAGAATTGCTAATCAACAAGCAGAGTCGAAGAAAATTTTGGCGCATGCGCAACAAGTTGAAACAGCTGCTAAAGGACTTGCTGAAGCGGATGTTATTAAAGCAAAAGCCGAGGCAAATGCAATTCAGGGTGAGATTGATGCCAAGGTAATGCGTCAAAAACTTGAAGCTGAAGCACAAGGTAACCGTGAAATTGGCTTATCTCAAGCACAAGTACAAACAGCGATGGCTGATGCGAATGAAAAACAAGGTGAAGTAGAAGCGATTAACCTTGAGCGTAAAATGCGTGCAGAAGCAAAAGGCCTAGAGGAGAAACTACAAGCCTTAAATGCGATGGACCAAGATGCTCGCGATTACGAAAGCTTTACGCTACAACTTAATCAGCAAAAAGAGCTGGTATTGGCAAAAATTTCCGCCAGCAGAGATATTGCCGAGCACCAAGCACATATTATGGCTAAAGCCTTAGGTGATGCTGATATCAATATTATGGGCGGTGATGGCCAGTTCTTTAATCAATTTATGAGTGCAATTAGTTTAGGTAAATCAATCGATGGCTTAGTTGATGAAAGTAAAACTGTACAAACCGTGTTTAAAGATCATTTAAACGGTGATCGTAATTTAATCGAAGACCTAAAAGGGGTGTTAGCTGGAGCAAATGGCTCCGCAGAAACACTTAAAAACTTCAACATGAGTAAGTTATTAAAGCAGTTGAGTAATACGTCTGCGGCTGAAAAAAGCCAATTACTAAGCATGTTAGGCGGTAATTTAGGCGGTGGATTAGATGAAAAAATTCAACTAGATCCAAAAGACTAGTTTAGCTTCTAAGTTCTATCGTTTTAGCCGCAATAGTTGATTATTGCGGCTAACTTTTATTAAATTTCAGGATAGGTTTCATGACGGACGTAACTCAACAAGCGCTAGAGCAAGGCTCGTACGACTTAATTAAACGTCGTTTAAATAATTTTGGTGCTGATTTAAAAGCGCAAATAGACGATATTAATAAACAGCGTATAAACGAGTTTGGCAGTACTGAACTACAAGTTAAAGGACGTGTTCGCGTTCGTACAGAGCAAAATTGTACCCCGCGTGATATCGTGATCGTTGGCGACAAAGTTATTTTTGCTTACAACGTGTTCTTGGGCTTAAAAAAAGAAACGGCAATCAGTGACGTATTTAGTGTACAAAAACTAGTCGCGCAAGACAACCATTATGAAATAGAGCCGTACCCTGATACAACACGCTTTTTAACGGATAGTCGTTTTATCCGTGACTTTGAAGAATTGTATACTTATTACAAACAAACCAGCTTACAGCATTTATATCAACAAAACGGCAAGCTGTTTGCGTTATTCCAAATCGGTGACAAATTATCGGATGTGCGGGTTTTTCGCTGGGAAATTCACCCAGATAACACCATTAACTATATCGATAATCGCGGTGAGCGTGATATTCAACACGCCCATGACTATGATTTTGAATGGCTCAAAACTGACAGAAGTAACCATGTAGAAGGGCGTCACGCTCATATTAACATTGCCGATCAAGTGTTTGTCGAAACCATTGGTGGCTCACTGACCATTAAAATAGAAAACAGCACAGACACTGGTGAAGGGATTTATCAAGAAACGGTTGATGATAAAAACCAATCCCTTGCTGATGGCGAAGTTGAGTACGCCTTAGTAGGCGACTTAGTGCTGCTAAAAATTCTTCCATACCGTGAAAAAGCATGGCGTTATTTTATTTATAACACCCGTTCTCAGCTGGTGATGCGTCAAGATGCAATTGGTAGTGCCTGTGTTACCTTGCCTGAAGATCACGGTATTATTTTCCCTGGTGGTTATTATTTACAGTCAGGACAAGCTCGTTCATTTGAAGAGCAAATAGATGATTTAGAATTTCACCGGCATATAAAGTCACCCAATGGCGAAGATGTGTTATATGTGTTTTATGAGCCAAGCGAAGGCCGTTACGCACTTTTTGCCTATAATATTATTGATAAAAACCTACAAAATCCGATTTATTGCCACGGCTACGCAATTTATAACGATGGTGTAACACTCACCTTTAAGGCTGATAAAGACCAAGCGGAGCGAGTACACCCCATTCAAATTTGGCAAAGCCCGTTTGTCTCGGCCGAGTTTGCCGCTAATGCGCCACCACTTACCAGCTTTTTTGGCAAAATTGGTAACCCTGATTTAGTGCGTGGTATTTCTGATTTATACAGTGTCAGTAAAGCCATTAGCGAGCAAAGCCCGAGCTTATTTCATTACGAAGATTTAATTGCCCTCAGCCGAAATATTTTTGACCGTTATCATTGGCTTAACGAAAGTGAATTTACAGAAATCGCGCAAAACTTGCACAGCATTAATGAAACCGCTGAGCAAGTGCTTGATGAATTTGAAAAAGTCACCGAAATTCAAAACAAAGCCAAGCAAGCGCTGGTGGATATTAATAAGCACTACACGGACGTAACCCGTGAAGTGCGCCCAGATAACTTTAAAACCGCCCCAGAGTTTGTGCAAGGTCTTGATGCTTTAAAAGTACTCAAAGGCCAAGTAATAAGCCTTGAAGACATTAAATATATTGATATTACGGCACTGAATAACTTACAAAGTGAAATTGATGAGCGGCTGGTGGAAGTAAGCCAAGCAACCGCAGCGTTTTTACAACAAGACAGCGCGCTGACGCCGTATCACGAAAAACTCAAACAGCTTGAAGATCTCAGCAGTAAAAGCGAAAGCGTGAGCGAGCTTAAAACCTATATTGCGCAGTTAGATGCGCAAAGTGTAGAGCTGGATTTACTTAACCACACTATGCTTGACCTGGACATAGACGATAGCCGTGTGCGCACACAGATACTCGAAGATATCAGCGCTGTGTATGCATTGGTGAATCGTGCAAAGGCCAGTATTGAAATTCGTCAAAAGAGCCTCGGTAGTGTTGAAGCGAAAGCTGAATTTGCCGCACGCTTTAAGCTCTTTTCACAAAGTATCACCAATGCATTAAATAATGCCAAAACGCCTGAAGCATGTGATGATCAACTTTCACGTTTGGTTATTCAGCTTGAAGAATTGGAATCACAATTTAGTGATTTTGACGAGTACCTGACAGAGATCATTGCCAAGCGTGATGACGTATATGAAAGCTTTGAAGCACATAAACAAAGCTTAATTGACACCCGCCAGCGCCGTGCATTGAATTTAGCCAATGCCGCTGAGCGAATACTGCAAGGCGTTAACCGTCGTGCGCAAAGTTTTACTGAGTTGGATGCGTTAAACACTTATTTTGCTGCCGATCCTATGATCAGTAAATTGCGTGCTCTTACCACTGAACTTAAAGAGTTAGGCGACGAAATTCGTGCCGATGATATTCAATCAAAACTCAAAGCCAGTAAAGATCAGGGCATCCGTTCGTTACGTGATAAGCAAGATATTTTCACTGACGGCGGCAATACGGTCAGCATTGGTAAGCATGCCTTTAGTGTAAATAAGCAATTACTCGATTTAACCTTATTACCGCGTGATGAGCAGCTAATGTTGCACTTAACCGGCACAGATTATTTTGAGCCGATAATTGATAAACAAGACCTTGCAACGTTACAGCAAAGCCGTCATTTGTGGCAGCAAACATTAGTATCAGAAAACGATTACGTTTATCGCGCTGAATATTTAGCAGCACAAATAATACTTGCATGTGAAAACAGTGAGCACTCGCTGACTTTTACACAGTTAGAGCAAGCGCAACGAGATAAACAGTTATTACAGCTGGTGCAAAAATTTGCCGAACCGCGTTACCAAGAAGGTTATGAAAAAGGCATTCATGATCATGATGCCAGTGCGATTATTGATACCTTATTAACGCAAAAAAGTAGTTTGGACTTACTTATTTATCCCCCTAGTTGTCGTATTGTTGCGCAGTTATTTAGTGCACAATTGTCAACCACACAACTGAACGAATATTTCCATCAAGCGAGCAATGCTATTTTGATGGATAAACACTTTGCTGCGACTAGTTTTATCACCACGCTAACCGTGCAGTTAAGTGAACAGATCAACGACTTTTTGCTACAAATTAGTAAATTATCAGCACGCTTTGCTGATTTATCCACTGATTTGGCCGCTGCTTATTTAGTACAACAATTAGCACAACAAAAAGCGGCGGATCAACAGCTATTTATTGTTTCTCAACAAGCTAAAAATTTAGCTGAGCAGTTTAATAGTGACGCCAAAGCAAAAGGCTATATTAACGAGCTGACTCAGGCGTGCGAAAATGTAAAGCAAACTGATGAGCGAGCATTGCTATTTTTAAGTTGGCTTAATGCGTATTGCTCGCAAAGCCCTAAAGTGCCAGCAATGGTGCAAGCGGAAGCGGCTAACTATTTGCATCTTAGTGCCACCACAACATTAAAATACGCAGTGCTAGACGTCACCCCAAATACCCAGGTTGAGCGTTTAATGGGACAGCATAAGCGAGTGCAAGAGCAAGTTTTAAATCTTGATTATGCAGAGTTTTATGCCAGAACTCGTAAATACATCACAGAGCAAGTCCCAGCTTTTGAGCAATATCATGCATTGCGTAGTGACATTTTGACAGAGCAAAAAGAGCGCCTGCAGCTTGATGAATTTAAAGCTAGGCCACTGAGCTCGTTTGTGCGTAATCAGCTGATCAATAAAGTGTACTTTCCAATTATTGGCGATAACCTAGCTAAGCAAATTGGTTCAGCAGGTAAAAACAAACGCACTGACTTAATGGGCATGTTATTACTGATCTCGCCACCGGGTTACGGTAAAACTACCTTAGTAGAATACGTTGCTAACCGTTTAGGATTGACCTTTGTAAAAGTAAACTGCCCGTCTATAGGGCACGATCAAGTGTCATTGGATCCTACTCAAGCTATTAACGCCACTGCAGAAAAAGAGATTGCAAAAATCAACCAAAGTTTTGAAATGGGCAATAACGTGATGCTCTATTTGGATGATATTCAGCATACTAATCCTGAATTTTTACAAAAGTTTATTTCATTGTGTGATGGCTCACGTCGAATAGACGGAGTATGGAATGGCAAAAGTAAAACTTATGACTTACGTGGTAAAAAGTTTGCTGTAGTGATGGCAGGTAACCCGTATACGGAATCGGGCGAGAGTTTTAAAATTCCTGATATGTTGGCAAACCGCGCCGATATTTATAATCTTGGTGATACCTTAGCCGGGTGTGAGCAAGAGTTTGCCATGAGCTTTATAGAAAATGCGCTAACCTCTAATGCAGTATTAGCGCCATTGGCTAATCGCAATATGGAGGATCTATATAAATTAGTGCGGATGTGCCAAGGCGAAGATATTTCATTAAATGAGCTTGAGCACGGCTATTCTCAAGCGGAAGTTAACGAAATCAAAGCGGTCCTCACACGATTAATCACGATTCGTAATACGGTATTAAAAGTGAACGCCCAGTATATTGCCTCAGCTGCGCAAGATAATAATTACCGCACTGAGCCGCCATTTAAACTACAAGGCAGTTACCGTAATATGAATAAAATGGCGGAGAAAGTCGTCGCCGCCATGAATGACGAAGAACTAGAAAACCTGATTTGCGATCATTATCGTGGTGAAGCGCAAACACTCAGTAAAGGCTCTGAAGAGAACTTACTAAAACTTGGGGAACTGCGGGGTACCTTAAGCGAATCAGAGCAACAGCGCTTTAGTCAAATTAAAGGTGACTTTGTACGTTTAAATAAACTCGATGGAGCCGGCAGTCCTGTGATGATGGCGGTGGAGCAAATGGGTTATTTGCACCAATCACTGGAAGAGATTGCTGGTAAACTCACTAAAAACAATCTAAATCACGATTATAGCCAGTTACTGCAAAGCCTTGGTGTGAATATACAAAGCTTAGATAATAAACAAGCAATTCAGAGTATAGTGCAATCACTAGATAACAAAGAGGCTGTGAATGCGTTGACCGCAGTGGTCAGTAGTAATAACAACCAAGCATCATTTACTGAGCTTGTGAATGCAATTAATCAGCAAACGAAGAGCATCAATAGTAACAATATGCATACTCAGTTTGAAAAACTGATTACTGCGTGGAGTGCTAAGTGATGTATGCGAGCTCTATAAACGCCTCGCTTTGTTAAAGGCTTAGAAAATCACGCTATAAGTGGTAAGAAAAATTAAAAATAAGTTGGTTGTGTTGTATGGAATTTTCGATTACGTTTTTTCAATTATTTTTTATTGGAGTGTATCTTGGTTTACCTCTTTTGGCCGTATTGTGCTTTGTGATCATAGGGCTTGGTTTGGTTGTCGGCCGATTAGAATCCTGGAGCCGGTTTGATTCAATTTATTGGGCGTTTATTACGGCGCTGACGGTAGGCTATGGCGATATTCGACCGTTAAAGAAACCATCCAAGGTATTGGCCGTTATTATCGCTTGGACGGGGATCCTTCTTACTGGTTTATTGGTTGCTATCGCGGTAAAAACAGCATCAATAACATTAGAAATATTTATTGATCCAAATGTTATTGAACAGATAGAAAAGCGCGTTTAACCCATAAGCGTATAAGGCTTTGCTTGGCATAATCAAATCTGGCTACTTGTATTGCTAGTTGCGTTTGTTCGCAATCTTTCTCGGTGTGTTTTCAGTATGACATTGGATTTGGGAACAGAAAGTCTACTGCCATACTTTATTTTTTAAATATGGCAGTATAATTTTACTCAATTAAAACATTACTTATCTGCTGAGTATGGGTCTTCGGCCATCAGGTAGGCCCTTAAGTCGGCTTTTTGTGGCTGTGCATTAAGCCATTCTCTGAGCTCTTTTACTTTTGCGTACGTGTCTGTACCAAATTTGTCAGCGTATATATCACTAAAGTTTTGTTTGGTACTTTGTTCACGAATTTGGTTTTGCCATTGTTGGGTTACTACTGCATTCAATGTACCAGCTAAGCCTTCCTCTTTTAGTAATTCCCACTCACCAGCATCTAACCAGATCCCACCTACCGGTGCGCTGTAATCTATACGGTAGTCAGTTGATGATGAAATACGAAATTTCCGCATGATGACACCTGATACCGGGCAAATTAATGCTTTTTTAGTGTCTGTGACGTCGGCTTCAAATGAGATGTTGTCAGCAAATGCAAAGTTTGGGTTACGCTCTTTCCAAGCCGCAAAGTCTTCGATTAGTACCCAGTGGCCATTACAATGGGTGCATGTGTGTGAGCGAAATTGGCCTTCAATAAAACTAGGTTTAAGTAAATCTTTACCACAACTTGTACAATTCATAGTATCCCTTAATTTTTTTGCTTACCCTAAAAAACCGCCTATAGGATAATTATTGCTATTTATTATTAATAATAACAATGATGTTACCTTACTTTTGGAGGCCATAACAAAGGTTTATTACCCTCTATGAGCTTGTTTATAGTGTTTCTAGGTTGTAATGCACATTATTAGAGTCAATAGAAAAGTAACTGCACTGATGTATTATATTATCTATTCAGGCTCGCAGTATTTTTGTTTTCTGTTAATAACTTTATTATCATAATTGAGTTGGCGCAAGAACTGGAAGAGAGCGTCTGTAAACTCATTTTGCTCATACATGTAGGGCCTATTTATAATAAACTTAAAACACGTTTAAAAAGAGCAAATCTATAATCATTTATGACAACTGAGGTGAAGCGAAGGTGTACTTAGATTTAACGCGGGAAGGCAATAAAATCAATGTGTACAGTCAGCTAGTTGGTGGTATTACCCCTAGGCCGATTGCTTGGGTAAGTACTTTAAGTGCCGATGGCATTGACAATATCGCGCCTTACTCATTTTTTACGGTGGCCAGTGTAAACCCGCCAGTATTGAGTGTGACTCAGGTAAACCCAGCTGATCATAAAAACAAAGACACATTAAAAAATTTACTCGCAACCAAAGAATGCGTGATCAATATTGTCAGCCATCAGCAGGTTGAACAAATGAATCAAAGTTGCGCAAATTACTCACATTCGGTAAGTGAATTTGAGGCTGCCAATATTGAATCAACCGCGAGTAAACGAGTAAAGCCTTTAAGTGTCAAAGCATCAAAAGTACGCTACGAATGTACCCTGCGCGAAGTTATTACGATCAGTGAATTGCCTGCTGGTGGGCAAATAATGCTGCTTGATGTTATTGGGATTTATGTTGCTGACAGTGTATTACGTGATGGTTATATTGACCCTCAAGCGTTAGGTACTGTGGGTAAAATGGGCGGTGATTATTTTGTACAAACAAACGATTTATTCAGTCTTGCACGACCAATAGTATAGTAATAACAGCGCTGTTGGCTGTTTCTTAATTTTTGCACATTGTTTGCACTTTTTGACGGTACTTTTACTAAAAGTTCAATCTAAGGGTCTTGCAATGTCTACATTTAAATCAGTTTCAAGTTTATTTACGCTCAGCATATTATGTGTTTGTTTAGCGGCTTGTAACAGTGATTCAGATACTTCAACTGACGTAGTCAATAGCTCGCCAGTGGTAAATGCGGGTGTTGATCAACAAGTCAGCAGTGGCGATACAGTTTATTTGATGGGCAGTGTTGATGACGATGATGCCTATGTATCTATACTGTGGTCACAGAAATCAGGTACAGAGGTTACCTTAAGTGATGGTAGCTCTACGGCGACACAATTTATAGCACCGACCTTATTAGACAATGAAACCTTCGTTTTTACTTTAACGGTAGACGATGGCGTAAATGCAGCCGTAAGCGATACCGTAGAGGTTTTAGTCACTGTAGCGCAAAACAACGATAGCAGCTTAGTATCGAGTTGGATTATCAATAATGATACTAACTCAACCTATATTCAAAATAGCAGCACCGGCGTCACTGAAAATGTGCAATTAGCTGAGGTGGTTAATATTGCTGATGTTGATTATATGCATATTAACGCCACTGGGGTGCCTCGTTATGATGTCACTATGAGTGAAGAGCAAATAGACTGGTTGAATAACCGTCCTCGTGCTGCGACCGATTTTGCCAATGGTGTTACCTCGGCTCAAGTGGGGCAAATGGTCTTGTTTGGTGAAGATATCGGTTATAACAGCAGTACTGAAAACTGTAATGATACCGGGGGGGCCGGTTATTGGCCACCAGGTCCTGGTTGTCCAACAGAGCAAGCTGTTGATGCTTATTTTACCCTTGAACCCACAGACAACGAAGACGTGTGTGAGACGGGCTTAGGCACGGTTGGTTTGATGGTTAATGGCACCAGTATTTTTAACTGGGGTGATGGCATGAGTTATGGCCAAAATGTCTGGTACACACTTGCTCCCATTGCTGAGCAGTACGATGTCGATGTATGCGGTGGGCATGCTGCTAATGGTGAATATCATCATCACTTTTATACCCGTTGTTTAGCTGACATGTTAAATGATGATGGCTCAGCGCATTCGCCTATTTATGGTTTTGCTGCGGATGGATATCCGCTTTATGGACCTTATGAAAGCAAAGATGAATTAGCACTCAGTGGTTGGCAAATACGTGATTATGGCGCGCCAACAAGTGAGGCTGGTTGCGCTACAGAAGGTCAACGTAGTTGTGTGTTAATCGATCAATACGATATTAGCCAAGGGGTTGAAAGTGCCGAGGTAGGCCCTGCTATTGGCGAGTTGGTGACTACGCTTTCTGGTAATAGATTAGCTGCAGATGCGGGTTATTATTTTGAAGATTATTACTATGCACAAAAAGCTGTAGCAGGTGCTCAGCTTGATGAACATAACGGCCATGATACCAATGATGGTAAAGGCTATCACTACCATATTACACTTGCTCTTGATAGTAATGGCAAATTGCAACCGTCATTTCCATACCAAATAGGGCCGCGTTTTAAAGGTCAGCTACCAGAGAATTCAATTGGCCGTTGTAGTACGGGTGATACCATGGGGCCGCCACCACGTTCGTAGGAAGTTATGATGAAAGTAATAATTTCTACTGTGTGTTTAACGCTTTTGTTGAGGTTGAGTGTTGGCGTGGCTCAGGTGCAAACTATGGCAATGGATCACTCACATCTGCCAATTGCTGTGCCCGCTGAGATCCCTGTGCCTGCTCTGAGCTTAGCGCTTGAGCAAGATGCGATGTCAGGGTATAACCTGACAATTAATACCCAAAATTATGTACTGACACCGCCACCTGCGGGTATCAGTATGAACGCTCTCATGTCTGCACAGCAAGACCCAAAAACAGGCATGTTGGCAGGCCATGCTCATTTATATATTAATGGGGTTAAAATTCAGCGTGTTTATGGACAGTATGTCCATTTACCTACAACGTTGTTTAGTGCGGGTATTAATACCATTTCGGTGACACTGAATAATCATGGTCATATGTATTGGAGTGCGCAAGATAAAAAAATTGTTGCTACTTTATACATTAACGATCAAGTAGATGAGCTAATCACTTACCGATTTGAAAGCTTTCCAGTGCTATCTAAGTTAGCTAAAAACAAGTAACTTGATAACATCAAGCGACGATTAATATTTCCCAAAAGGTAGGGATACCTTTTTTATAAGCGGTAGAAATGAAAATACACAATAAATTATTTTTGATCCTCTTTAGTTTCAGCTTTTTACTGATCACAAGCCTTGTATTGCTGATGCAATGGAGCATAGGCCAAGGCATGATTGATTATGTCAATGCAAAAGAAGTCAAAGCGTTACAACCGTTAGTGAGTCAATTTGCACAGCGTTATCAAAGGGATTCATCGTGGCGAAGCTTCGAAGGTGATGAACGACAGTTTTTCAGGTTAGTAATACAGCAACTAGTAGATAGCCAATTTGTACCAGATATACCGCCTCGTAAAAGAGAGCCTCATAGGCAAAGGCTTGAGCGTTCTATGACCTTAGACAGACCAGTCCCCCCCGAGCACAGATTACCCCCCGGGCACGCAGCAGATTATGCGCTACTTGATAGTCATAAAAAAGTGATAGTAGGGCACTATAAAAGTGATTTAAAGTATACTGACATCCCTATTGAACTCAATGACAAAGTAATAGGTTACCTTGCAGTGTCTAAACGCAAAGGTTTAGTTGATGGTTACGAATTAGACTTTTTAGAGCAACAAACCAGTTACCTATGGTTGATTGGCTTAATCGCACTTTCGTGTACCTTACTCATTACATTTTTTTTAGCGCGGAATTTAGTCGGCCCAGTTAAAAAAATAGCCAAAGGTATGCACCAGCTTAGTCAAGGAAACTTTGAGCATCAACTAAAACTCAAACGTCATGATGAAATTGGTCAATTAAGTGAAGACTATAACACGCTAGCATTGACACTCGCCCACAATGAGCAAGTACGTAAACGTTGGCTTGCTAATACATCGCATGAACTCCGCACTCCAATTGCGATTTTAATGGGGGAGCTTGAAGCAATGCAACTTGGCGTCCGCCCTTTATCTGTTGAGAATATTCGTTCTGCAAATGATGAAGCTCATCATTTAAAGCGTTTGATTGAAGACTTACATATGCTCAATAGTGCAGAGTTAGGCGGTATGCATTTTACGATGCAGCCATTATCAATTGCTGAGTTACTGCTTACAGTTAAACAAAAATACACCACTATTTTTAAAAATAACGCAATTGAATTAAATATCACTGAATTCAGCGAAGAAATAACAATTAGTGCTGACAATACCCGTTTGATGCAGTTATTTGGTAATATTTTAATGAACGCGGTGCATTATGCTCAGTGTTCAAAATTACAAATAGCAGTCACTAAAGTCACGTCAATAAGCCAAAACTATGTTGTTATCAACATTGAAGACAATGGCATAGGAGTTGAAGATGAACATTTAGCGCATTTATTCGAGTATTTATATCGCGTAGATGATGCGCGCAACCGCCAGCAAGGTGGTTCGGGACTTGGCTTGTCTCTTTGTCAACATATAGTGCATGCCCATCAAGGTGAAATCGCTGCGATGAGAGCCCCATTGGGCGGTTTAGGTATTATGATAAAATTACCCATGGAGTATTAAAATGGCAGCCCCAGCGAAAGTACTTATAGTCGAAGACGAAGTTAAACTTGCTAATTTAATGAGCGATTTTTTATTAAATCAACATTTTGCTACTCATCAAATCCATCATGGTGATGAAGTACTGCCGTGGCTCAAAGAAAATCACCCTAATGTCATTTTACTTGATGTGATGCTGCCAGGAACAAGTGGTATTGAGTTGTGCAAACAGATCAGACAGTTTTCAACAGTGCCAATCATAATGGTTTCAGCCAAAGTTGAAGAAATAGATCGCCTATTAGGTTTGGAGCTCGGCGCGGACGACTATGTTTGTAAACCGTTTAGTTATGCCGAAGTTGTTGCCCGTGTAAAATCCTTATTAAGGCGTAGTGAATTGGCAAAGCCACAGCAAAATACGGATATGTATCTAGATGAAAATACTTTTAGTGTGCAATATAAAGGGCGCTCAGTAGAACTTACCAGTGTTGAATTTCAGTTATTTAAACCATTATTTGAAAAACCTAACCGCATTTTTAACCGTGAAAGCTTAATGGCTAATATGTATACTGATCAACGTATTGTGAGCTTTCGTACTATTGATAGTCATATTAAAAAATTACGTAAAAAACTCGATGAAGTGTGTGAACAAGACAGTGTTATTCAATCGGTTTATGGCGTTGGTTATCGCTTTGTAAAACCTTAAACTTCCTTATTTTTTGCACATTGTTTGCGCTTTTAACACTTACTCTTGTCGGTAGTTACTTAATACCTGCAAGAGGTTGAATTATGAAATCGTTAACAGCAATCGCCTTATTAACTACATTATGTGTTGGCTTTACAGCCCATGTAGATGCTAAAAACCGAGAAAACCGACCACCACGCCCTGATTTTTCAACCATTGATGTAGATGGTAATGGCATTATAGATCTATCAGAATTCAGTGCTCAAGAGCTACCACCAGGCGTAGATGATATCGAAGAATTTTTTAATCAGATAGATACCAATCAAAATGGTGAGATCAGCGAAGAAGAATTTACCTCTCATAAACCACCGCACCGTCAAAGATAAGGAACAACCATGATCAATAGTATTTCATCTGGCGCCAGTTTTGAGCCAATGCAGCGCCCAAAAGCTCAGCCTCTAACGAGTGAACAAACAGAGTTAATGAGCGAAACCTTATCTCAATTTGACCCAGAAAATTTAACAACAGCAGACGCACAGTCTATTGTTGCAGCTTTTCAAGAAGCGGGTATTCAACCTGGTCAAGAAATGCAAGAGCTGATGGCTGAGGCAGGCTTTGATGCCGCGCAAGTGGGAGAAATGGGTCGCCCTGAAGGTGGTCGCCCGCCTGGCCCTCCACCACAAGGTGGTGCTGAGCAGGTTAACACCCAAGAGATGGTCAGTTACTTAGATGAGTTGCTTACCAACTATTCAGATCAATTAAATGATGAAGATAAAGCGTCTATTTTAGCATCCGTGCAAGAGAAGTTTGGTCTATCACAAAGTGACTCATTACTTTCTGTAAAAGCATAAACAATCGATAGGTTAACCTGTGGCCAGTTTCGATAGGTTAACCTGCTCCTGCGACAATTTGTCACATTCTCAGTGACACATAAATCATTATCATAAGCGCCTATTTCTACAATAAAAATCATTAATAGGCCGTATTTATGAATAATCTCCTGGCATTTTCAGCCATTTCCCTTGCACTAACAAGTTTACACGCTGTTGCTAATGACGGCGGCGATAATATCGAGCACATTAATGTCACCGGCTCTCATATTAAGCGCACTGATTTTGAAAGTGCCAGCCCTGTAACGGTTATTGATGCCGCACAAATCGTCCAAACGGGCATAGTAAATGTAGAAGACTTGCTGCAGCGTATGTCGTTTTCTGCTGGGGTTGCAGGTAATGCCACTAATGCCTATTGGACCAGTGGGGGTTATGGCACAGCACAAGTCAATTTGAGAGGGATGGGGATTAAACGCACGCTTGTGCTACTCAATGGCCGCCGTATTGTCAATGGTGGTACGGGAGCTAATAGTTCAGTTGATTTAAATATGATCCCCACATCTATTATTGAGCGAGTGGAAGTACTTAAAGATGGTGCATCGGCTATTTATGGCGCTGATGCGGTTGCAGGGGTGGTTAATATCATCACTAAAACACAACTAGATGGCGCAGAGTTTAGCGCTCAAATAGGCGCAGCTGACGATGGTGAAGGGCAAAGCCAAGAATTTAGTTTTAATGTTGGGGGGGAGTTTGAACGAGGCCATTTTGTGTTTAGTGCAAGCTATATAAATACCGAAGCAGTCAGGCAGTCAGATAGAATCGATTGCGCTAAAAGTGAAACGGTTCATGAAGATGGCAGTAGCCAGTTAGATTGTTTTGGCAGCGCAACAACGGCAGGTGGGCGTGCTTTATTGGCGGATGGTAGCAGTGTTCAGTTTAATCAAGACCCAAATGGTGATGGTAATAGCTATGAAGCTTATGACTCAGCTAAACATGGCTTTAATTATATCAGTTACTTAAATGCCGTTAACCCAAGTGAGCGGATAAATGTATCGACCAACTTTACCTATGAGCTAAGTGATAACTTAAATTTATTTACCGAAGCGCAGTACAGCAATCGTCAATCAGAGCAGATTGTAACACCGCGTAGTATCAGTGGCATTATGGTATCAAAAGACTTTGCTTATAATCCTACCGGGCAAGACTTAGAACTAACAAGGCGACGTAATGTTGAGCTAGGTGCACCGTATTTTTTCCAAGAGACCAATACTGCGCGCATTGTGGTTGGCCTTGATGGGGTTTTAAATAATAATTGGACTTGGCAGTTAGCTTATAACTATGGTCGCAACACCGGTACTGATGGCTGGACGTTTGATCAAGATATTAGCAAAGTAGCAAATACCCTTGATGACACTATTTGTAGCTATGAAAGTGCTGCCGCGATCCCATGTGGCGACTGGTTTGGCGTTGATGAATTAACCCCTGAGGTGATTGATTACGTAAAATATCGTCGCGAAGGTAATGGAGGTAATGAATTACGTTCACTGACCTTTAATTTATCTGGTGATTTACTAGAGTTGCCAGCAGGGGAACTTGCCTTTGCTGCAGGGCTTGAAAAACGAGATGAAAGTGGCTGGCGTAATCCTGATTCAACGGTACTTGCAAATGGCGGTGAAGATGCCATTGATGGCAGCTATTCAGTAACCGAAGGTTTTATAGAGCTTGCTATCCCTGTACTTGAGAGCGTTGAGGCGCAGGTTGCGACTCGGTATTCAGATTACAGTACGTTTGGCAGTAAGATGACTTATAAAGTAGGCCTAACATGGCAAGTTGTTGATAGTTTAATGCTGCGTGGGGTTAAATCAACAGCCTTTAGAACACCGATGATAACCGAGCTTTTTGGTGGTACAAATGCTGAAAATCTTCGCACTATTGACCCCTGTGAAAACGCAACAGGTGAGATAGCTGCAAATTGCTTAGCGGCTGGTTTACCCGCTGATTTTGTGCAAGACGGTACTACAATTCGCACCTCAGTTGGCGGCAATCCTGATGTAAATCCAGAATCTGCAGACACACTAACTTTAGGCATGGTATGGCAATCTAATTTTATTGAAGGTTTATCTACTACCGTTGATTATTTTGATATTGAAGTGGAAGATGCAATTACTTCGGTAAATGGCTCAGATGCGCTCAAATTATGTTATACCGATCCTGATGTTTATAGTGCTTACTGCGATACATTTACCCGTCATCCTGTGACAGGTCAAGTTAACTCCCTAAGCCAGCGGCCAGTAAATGCAGCCTTTGAGAAAGTCAGTGGAATAGATTTTAACACCCGCTACAATACCGATTTATTTGGTTTAAGTAGTCAATTTGAACTGGATGCGACACGTTTACTAAAACATGAAAACACTCCTTTTGCCGGTCAAGCCACACAAAGTTTATTAGGTTATATAACCGAAGATCAGGGAAGTTACACCAAGTGGCGCGCAAATTTAGGCGTGAGTGTCAAAGCAGCTACGTGGTCGGCACATTATGCCATGCGTTATATTGGTACCGCTGATGATGTAAATGGCGGCGGGCCCATTGGCAGTGCAGTACCGAGTATTGTTTATAACGATATTCAAGGTCGTTATTTTATTACGCAAAATACATCACTAGCGATAGGGATCGATAATATCTTTGATAAAAATGCGCCCTTTTTAACCTCATGGAATGACGCAAATACCGATGTAATGACCTACGATTTACTCGGCAGACGTGGCTATTTGAAGTTAGATATTAACTTTTAACTCATGAGCACACGTAAGTTAATTTATACTCAAACTACCTCACGGTAGCTTGAGTATATGCATCTTGAATTTAATTGAGTGCCGTAGAAAGTGAGATCTCTGCATTCATTAATTTGGAAATAGGGCAGCCTTGTTTGGTTTGATCACAAAGCTTATTAAACTCCTGCTCAGAAATACCGGCGATTTTTGCCTCAACATGTAACGCAATATGAGTCACCTCAAAGCCGTCATCTACTTCATCTAAACTAACCACCGCACTCGTGGTGATATCATCGGCGACATAATTAGCTTCTGTTAGTGCAAGTGAAAGCGCCATACTAAAACAGGCACTGTGCGCAGCAGCGATAAGCTCTTCAGGGTTAGTCCCTTGTTTATCTTCAAAGCGAGTGTTGAAGCCATACGGTTGGTTTGTTAACGCTCCGCTTTCAGTGTTTATTTGGCCTTTACCTGATTTTATATCACCAGACCAATGTGAGAGTGCTGATTTCTTAATCGTCATATTCATCTCCTTTGTAATAATTTCGCTGATTGTGAAAAGCCTTCACATTTTTAACGTGAAATAGGCTAGTTACTGTAGCAGTTGCAATATAAAAGCCAAATATATACAGAGTGTAAGCTAAATGGGACTAATGAGTTTTGCTTATAAAGGATAAAAACCTGAGCTGAGGTTAAATAACTAAAAAACGGTCATCAGTGAGCATTTTTTAGTTATTAAGAACTTTATTAATTTGCTAATTCAGAATCGATGTGGCGGGTTAGGTTAGTTACCCAATTTACGTATTGGCGATGTATTTTTTCACCGTTATAGTCTAGATTTATCGAGTCTTTATAATCAATATCATACTGCGCTTCATTATAGTCAATATTAACTCGCAGCTGATGTTTACGAATATCTAACACCCCTAATATTTTACCTGTTTCTTGTATGCGGCATTTCCAAGTAAGTTGTTTACATGCGAGCAAAATTGCTTCCCCAACACTTTCTTGCGTATGTGTTCTATTTGCATTTTGTGGCACTAAGTTATCATCAAAATTACGCATTTGTACTAACGTGCTACAACCTGATAATGCAGCGGCAGTTGCTGCTAAAATAATGAGCTTTCTCATGGATAGTCCTTTGTTATAAAACATTATGATAACTTAAGTTCGAGTGAAAATGCACTGCCTTAGTGAGCACATACAATAAGCAAGGTGAGCAGGTTTGAGTATTTTATCTGAAATGTCTTGAGGTGTATTTTTGGCAACAGCTTTATACCACAGCTGAGAGGTAATTCGCTAAATTTACAGTTAACTAAAACCATAAACCAAAACGCGGTGGCACAATGCTTGGTGATCCTTCGTTCACCGCGTTTTTGTTAATTTTAGTTAGTGTTTAAAAATCGTTTTTACTATGGCGTTCAGCGAGTTGCTCTTCTTCAGGGCCCCAGACACGGTTTACGCGACGACCACGTTTTACCGCAGGGCGGCGTTCAATCTGTTTTGCCCAGCGTAATACGTGAGTGTACGACTCGACATCTAAAAACTCTGCTGCATCATACAGGTTGCCTAAAACCAATGAGCCATACCAAGGCCAAATAGCGATATCGGCAATTGAATACTCACTGCCTGCCATATAATCATGGTCGCTTAAGTGACGATTTAACACGTCTAGCTGCCGTTTAACTTCCATGGTAAAACGATCGATAGGGTATTGCATTTTAAAGGGGGCATAAGCGTAAAAATGACCAAAGCCTCCACCTAAATAAGGTGCAGAGCCCATTTGCCAGAACAGCCAGTTACGGCACTCTGTTTTACTGGTGTGATCGCTTGGTACGAGTACCTCAAACTTTTCAGCTAAGTATTGTAAAATAGCGCCAGATTCAAATACTCGAGTTACAGGATTGGTACTGTGATCCATTAACGCTGGAATTTTCGAATTAGGGTTAACACTCACAAAACCTGAGCCAAATTGATCGCCATCAGCAATTTTAATTAAAAATGCATCATACTCAGCTGCAGAGATGCCTAACTCTAATAGCTCTTCAAGCATGATAGTGACTTTTTGACCGTTCGGGGTTGCTAAAGAGTATAGTTGTAAAGCATGTTCGCCAACTGGCAGGTCTTGAGGGTGAGTTGCGCCGGCAATGGGTCGATTGGTCTTGGCCCATTCACCGCCATTTTCTGCATCCCATTGCCACACGGCTGGTGGGGTATAGTTTTCGTTGTTACTCATCAAAACTCCTCAAACGTTGGTTACTTAAATCAAGGTATAGGTGTTATTACGAACAATTCATCCTAATTGATCATTACGACTAAGGGAAGCAAAGTTAAATTTCATTCTGAAAAAGGAAATACACTATAAAACACTTACAGTGGATTCAGCACGACGCTAAACTGAGTTATAATGCTTGAATTGCAAGTAACTGCCTCAATATAGTTACTACTCATTGCGGTGTTGTATTATTTTTAATGCAGTTTGTCTTTGTGATATTATCACATTTTCAGTATCGCATTACTTTATAATTTTGGATTTGTCGTGGCGCAAGTAAGAGCTAGAGTCCAGCTAAATGTTGGCAAAAACAGTGATATTCCCGCAGAAATCGTGTCATTTCGCGATTTGAAAGATGGCCAAGAGCATGTTGCTTTGGTATTTAATCGTGCTGATAGCGAGCAGTCTGTACCACTTATTCGTATGCATTCAGAGTGTTTAACCGGCGATGTATTTCATTCATCTCGTTGTGATTGTGGTGAGCAGCTTAATGAGTGTATTGAAATGATGCACGAACAAGGCGGTATTTTGCTTTATTTACGCCAAGAAGGGCGAGGAATAGGTTTATACAATAAAATTGATGCCTATGTATTGCAATCACAAGGTATGAATACTTATGAAGCGAATAACCATTTAGGTTTTGCTGATGATTTACGTGATTTTTCAGACGCAGTACTGATGTTAGAAGCGCTGGGATTAAAGCACGTTAAATTAATGACGAATAACCCTAAAAAGCTTAATGCGTTAAAAGATGGCGGCATTGCGGTTGATTCTGTTATCGGCACCCATGCACATATCAAAGCGGGTGTGGCGGGCAACCAGTCCTACCTAGAAACAAAAATTAAGCACGGCGCGCATATGTTAGACATAAAGAAGATTAAAAAACCTTAATTTTACGCTGTCGTCTATGTTATCCGATCCAACGCCGAGTTATACTCGGCGTGTTTTGTTGTTAATTTAAGAGCAAGTATGTCAATTGAATTACGAGTATTTAAAGCCGATGCTGGGTTGAAATGGTTTAAAGCAGGCTGGCTTATTTTTAAAACTCAGCCTTTTACCTTTATTTTTATGCATTTATTTATCGGTATTATTGGTCTGTTATCGTTATTTCTACCTTTTTTACAAATTATTGCTGCATTAGCTACCCCCTTTTTAACCGCCGGTTTTTATCAAGCGGTGATCACCAAGCAGCAAGGTGGAAAAATAATGCTCGCCGATATCCTAAAGCCGTTTACTAACAAAGGTAATCGTATGGGATTACTTCGCTTAGCGCTCTATCAAATGGCTGCGGGTGTGTTGATGGCGTTATTGGCAGGTGGCTTATTTTCCGAAGCCATTGAAATTATGAGTAATCCAAATGTTGACCCGAATATTGCTCTACAGCAAGTGATAGATAGTATTTCCATGGCAAATGTGGCGTTGTTTTTAATTGCCTTATCGGTGTATTTAACTGCTTTTTCGTATGCAGTGCCGCTGGTTTATTTTAATCAACAACGACGAATTTTTGAGGTACTTAAAAGCTCACTTATGGTGTTTTATCATAATATGGCACCACTGAGTGTATATGGCGCGATTGCAGCAGGTTTGATGATGGTTTCAATGTTCTTATCGTTCTTACCTCTGTTGGTTTTAATGCCAATTTGCTACATTAGCTTTTTTGTTTCTTATCAAGCTATTTTTATGCCGATTGTACCGCCCGCTGATGCCAAGCCTATAGCACCGCAGCAGAATGACGACAGCGGTCGCTTTGACGCATAATGGCTGGTGAAATGGATGAAGCGCTACAAAAAAAATTAAAGAATTACGTACTTTGGTTACTTGGTCGCCAAGAATATTCGCGCCGTGAGTTAACTCAAAAGTTACAGCAAAAAGAGGCGACGCCTGAATTTATCGAAGCCTTATTAGATTGGTGTGAAGAACACAATTTTATTAATGAACAACGGTATGTTGAAGGGTTTGTGCGTCGCCATATTGCTAAAAAGCATGGCTTAAAGCGTATACAAAGTGAAGCCATGGGCAAAAGGATTGACCGAACACTACTAGAGAGTGTTATAGAATCATTCGAAATCGATTGGTTTGAGTTAGCGCAGGATGCGTATTTAAAGAAATATTCAAATTCACAGGACGACTTCGATCACAAAGAAAAAGCTAAGCGCGTGCGCTACTTAATGTATCGAGGGTTCAGTTACGAACAAATTGATTTTGCAATGCAAGCACAGTAAAAATGGGTGAGACTTTCAAATGCAGCACATGACTACCGCACAGATCAGGCAACAGTTTTTAGACTTTTTTGCCTCTAAACAACACCAAATTGTTCCATCAAGCTCGCTTATTCCGGGTAACGATGCGACGTTATTATTTAATAATGCCGGTATGGTGCAATTTAAAGATGTATTTTTAGGCGCAGAAAGCCGCCCTTATAACCGCGCAACTAGCTCACAACGTTGTGTGCGTGCCGGTGGTAAACATAATGATTTAGAAAATGTCGGCTACACAGCCCGCCACCACACTTTTTTTGAAATGTTAGGTAACTTCAGCTTTGGTGATTACTTTAAGCAAGATGCAATTAAGTTTGCGTGGGAGTTTTTAACTGACGTAGTTAAGCTACCTAAAGAAAAACTGCTGGTTACTATCTATCACGATGATGAAGAAGCGTTTGGCTATTGGTCTAACGAAATTGGTTTACCTGAAGATCGCATTATTCGTATTGCAACCAGTGATAACTTTTGGTCGATGGGTGATACCGGTCCATGTGGTCCATGCTCTGAAATTTTTTATGATCACGGTGAAGAAATTTGGGGGGGACCTCCAGGCTCTCCTGAAGAAGATGGCGACCGTTTCATTGAGATTTGGAATCTAGTATTTATGCAATACAACCGTCAAAGCGACGGTACTATGGAGCCGCTTCCTAAACAGTCTGTTGATACGGGTATGGGTCTTGAACGTATTGCTGCTATTTTACAAGGCGTGCATTCAAACTACGAAATCGATTTATTCCAAGGCTTAATTAAAGCCGCGGCAGACGTTACCAATGCTCAAGATATGGATGATAAATCACTGCGCGTAGTTGCTGATCATATTCGCTCATGTGCATTTTTGATTTCTGATGGCGTTATGCCGTCAAATGAAGGCCGTGGTTATGTACTGCGTCGTATTATTCGCCGTGCGGTTCGCCATGGTAACAAGCTTGGCGCACAGGGCGCGTTTTTCTATAAATTAGTGGCTGCGTTAATTGAGCAAATGGGACAAGCATACCCTGAACTAGCTAAGCAGCAAGAAATTATCGAAAAAGTTCTACGTATCGAAGAAGAACAGTTTGGCAAAACCCTTGAGCGTGGTTTAGCTATTTTAGAAGACAGCTTAACGAACTTAAGCGGTGATGTTATCCCAGGTGAGCTCGTCTTTAAACTTTATGATACTTATGGTTTCCCTGCCGATTTAACCGCAGACGTTGCTCGTGAACGCTTTATGACCATTGACGAGAAAGGCTTCCAAGAGTGCATGGACGTACAGCGCAAAACGGCTCAGCAAGCAGGTAAGTTTGGCGCCGACTATAACCAACAATTAAAGTCTGAGAAACACACAGACTTTAAAGGCTATGATGCAACACATTACAGCGGCACAGTGATAGAAATGTTTGCAGAAGGTAAAGCGGTATCAGTGCTTGAAGATGGCCAACAAGGTATTGTGGTACTTGACCGTACACCGTTCTACGCTGAATCGGGTGGTCAAGTTGGCGATACCGGCACATTAACTGTAGCCGGTGGTGAGTTCAGCGTTACTAATACGACCAAACTCGGTAATGCATTCGCTCATCATGGTACTGTAATGGGCCGTATTGGCGTTAATGATAGAGTTGAAGCGACCATTGATGATGCGCGCCGCGATCGCGTTAAAAAGAACCACACAGCAACGCATATTCTCCACGAAGCATTGCGTCAGTTATTAGGTGAGCACGTATCGCAAAAAGGTTCATTGGTTGATCCAGAGCGTTTACGTTTTGACTTTTCACACTTTGAAGCTGTGACAAAAGCCGAGCTGCGTGAGATTGAGCGCGTTGTTAATAATGAAATTCGTCGTAACTTTGCTCTTAACACTGAATTGATGGCAATCGATGAAGCCAAAGAAAAAGGCGCTATGGCGTTATTTGGTGAGAAGTATGATGACGAAGTGCGCGTAGTCACTATTGGTGATTACTCTATCGAGTTATGTGGTGGTACTCACGTAAACCGTGCTGGTGATATTGGTTTATTTAAAATCGTATCAGAGAGCGGTATTGCAGCTGGTGTGCGCCGTATTGAAGCCGTAACGGGTGCCGATGCGATTGCCTACGTTAGCGAGCAAGAACAACACTTAAATGATGTTGCGGCATTGGTTAAAGGTGACAGCGCGTCGGTACTTGAAAAAGTAACGGCTTTGCTTGAAAAGTCAAAAGGCCTTGAGAAACAAATTGCTCAGCTTAACGATAAACTAGCAAGCGCTGCGGGTGCGTCACTGTTAGATTCAGTGGTTGAAATTAATGGTGTTAAACTATTGGTTGCGAACGTTGAAGGGACTGAATCAAAAGCGTTACGCGGTATGGTTGATGATCTGAAAAACAAAATTGGCTCTGGTGTAATTGCACTTGGTGTAGCTGATGGCGACAAAGTAAGCTTAATTGCTGGTGTAACTAAAGACTTAACTGGCAAAGTAAAAGCCGGTGAGCTTGTTAATCACATGGCCTCGCAAGTAGGTGGTAAAGGCGGCGGTCGTCCTGATATGGCTCAAGCTGGTGGTTCGCAACCGCAAAATTTAAGCTCAGCACTGGATAGTGTAGCGGCTTGGTTAACCGAACGTACCTAAAAGCGCATATCGTGCTTTTGCTGGAGCACCAGAGAAGACTCAATTGAGTTTTCTCTGGTGCTTGCTCCCCACATTCTCGGCTTTTTATTACCTTTCCTTTAAATTTGAAACTTTTTGCTGCCCAGAGCGTCAAAATAGTTATGATTAATCATAACTTTGAAAATAGACTATGCTATGTAGTACGGATAAAGATTCTTAGTAGCGACTTGAAGTATTGAGCAATAATCACCATTATATTAAGTGTAAAGAGATTTCTGGTGGTTACTTAGTTGCTAAAACTTTATCTAGCAGTGAGTACGGGATCACACCCTAGTGCATTAAGTGTGTGTTCATAGGTCAACCTATTTACTTACTAAGTTAATATCTAATATTAAAATATGAGTTTGAATAGATGAAATAGACTTAAACTTGGCAATAGGCGCATTACAAACAGTTTTTTTAACAGAAAATGAATCGATTTAGAGTTTTTACTTACTTTTACGCTTTATTTTCTTTAAGATACAAACGCGGAATCTTTTAATTTATTGGAATACGGGAGCAAGAGAATGCTAATACTAACTCGTCGAGTCGGTGAAACCCTAATGATTGGTGATGAAGTAACTGTCACTGTGCTAGGTGTTAAAGGAAATCAAGTACGTATTGGTGTTAATGCACCTAAAGACGTTTCAGTGCACCGTGAAGAAATTTACATGCGTATTCAAGCTGAAAAGTCTAACCCGAACCCGGGCAATGCTTAATTAACTTAATCAATTCAATTGATATAAAAGAGCCACTATTTAGTGGCTCTTTTTTTTATGAATTCAATAACCTCATCATTAAGTACACTGTTTGAAATGTACTGCATACCGCGACGGCTTTTTAAAATAATACCGCGTGAGGTATAAATTACCTCGTCAATATCTTGCCACGCTAGCTGATAGCTTTTATGCGGATTTACACTTTTAAAGCCTGCATCATCAATTGTTAAAGTAGCTTCTGATCCCGATGCACGGCTGAGCATTTGGCGCGTGACCCACCAAGGCCTGCGATAATAAAATGCCACACATTCAAGTACTGCTGCCATAATTAAAAAGTTGCCTAGGTAGTGTTGCTCCAAGGCATAAATAGCAGTGAGTCCTAGGCTCACAAGTAAGACTAAAAAAATATATTTAGGTTTTGCTTGAGCGCTATAAGGTAGCGACTCATCAAAGCATTCATAAAAGTAAGGTTTATCTAATGTATAAGTGGTCGTAAATGACATGGCTGATTAATTCTGCTGTAACTATGTTGCCATTTTAGCAAGCTTGCCTAAAAAAAGCCGTTTTTTTAAGTATTCATTTATTTGTTACTATGCGAATGTAAGCTTGTTGTTTTATTGGTAATTTGGGGGGTGATGATGTTGAGTTTAATAGGGTTAACTTGGGCGTTGTCTAGCAATACATTTTTGGTAATGGGGGATATGCCATATACGCCAATAGATGAGCTCAATTTAGCGCCAGAGGGCGTTCTAGGTCGTAAAATAAATACTACGGAGCATGCTTTTTTACTGCATGTAGGTGATATGAAATCGGGTTCAGAACCTTGTACTGATGAGCGACTAACAAAAAACAAACAGTTGCTGAGCATGTTAACAGCTCAACCATTCATTTATACTCCCGGTGATAATGAATGGACAGACTGCGACCGTGATAATTTATCGCCGCGCTATGATGAATTAGCGCGTTTGGCCTACTTAAAGGGGTTGATGTATGACAGTGCCTACTTTAAAAAAGCCCAGCAACTGGAGAAATTTAACCACCAAGCAAACATGGTTGAAAATGCCCGTTGGCAGTTTGCTGATGTAGAGTTTATGACGCTACATATTGCTGGCACACATAATGGCCGTAGGCAGATACTGAAAAGTGATAAGCAACTTGCTTATCAACAAGCCGATGCAAGAGATGCTAATAATCTTCAATGGCTGGCGCAAGCAACCCCAACAGCGAAAGGCTATATTATTGCTTTTCAAGCTGATATTTATACACATCAAACTGAGCAACCGCAATGTAGCGCAAAGGTACAGCAAGCGTGCGATGGTTTTAAAGTTTACCGAGATGCATTAAGAGAGTTTGCAAGCACGGTAAAAAAGCCTGTTTTAGTGATCCACGGTGACACAGGTCCGTATTGTCAGCAACGCTTATCAAACAACTTAACGAGGCTTAATGTGCCTGGTGACTATATGGTCAGTGATATTGCTAAGGTTACGTTGGCGCAACAAGATGCAACTGTAACTTGGCAGATCAGCAGTTTAAGAACAGGTAAACCGCTTGAAATACAATGCCGTTAAGGCTCAGCTAAGCCCGCATCGGTCATTAGGTTATTAAGCTCGTCTTGCAGCTCAAATAATTCAGGCTCAATATAGCTTAAATCACAATCACCTTTTAATGCGGTTTCTAATGCTTCAGCAAGTGCTTTTAATTTAGGAACGCCTGTGTAGCAGCAGGCACCATGAAACTTATGAATAATACTCAATAAGTGTTCACAATCTTGGTTATTAATCGCTTCATCAAGTAGGCGTAAGGTTTCAGGCACGCTCAGCAGCAGCATATTTAGCATTTCTAGTGCCAGCTCGTTTTTGCCACCGGCGCGTTGTAGCGCTAAAGACCAATCTAATGAGCTGCTTGTAAATGGCGGCTCTTGAGTTACTAAATCATTACGACTTTTGTCACGTCTGAGGGGAGACTGTGGGCTGTAATCACTAATAATTTGTTTCAGCATATCCTCATCAATCGGCTTGGTTAAGTAACCTTTAAAACCATCTTTAATGAGCTGTTCTTTTTCACCAGCTAAGGCATGGGCGGTAACTGCAATAATGGGGGTATCTTCGTTTAATGATGATTCTCTAATCAATTTACAGGCGGTGATACCGTCCATAATTGGCATCTGAATATCCATAAAAATAATGTCGTATTTATGGCTCTTACTTAAGCTATAGGCTTGCGAACCATTGTGAGCAGTATCAATAATTTCAATTTGCTCTTCGAGTAAAGTACAGATTAGCTTTAAATTGGCATCGTTATCATCAACAACTAATACTTTTAGTGGCAATAGTTTCTCGTCACTCTCTTCAATATTATGCACTGGGTGATCAAGTCGATATGGTGCAGCTAACACTTCACAGAGTTTACGGTGATTGAGCGGCTTACTTAAACACGCATCTGCGCCACAGCCAATATAAGCTTCACGCATATTATGCGACACTGAGTTGAGCATTAAATACAGGTAGTCAGTTGATTCGCGCACCGCTTTGATATAGCTTTTTAATCGCTGCATTTCATCAACAGCAGCGACGTGACCAATAATACAAATATCGTAATTAAACTCTTTATTGAGCTCTTGTAAAAAGCTTTCTTGATCAAAGCAGGCTGTAACTTGAGTTTGCCACTCATTCAGTAATGAAAGCACGGCATGGTGAGTATGCTCATGGGGCTCTAGATATAAAATACGTTTATTAGCAAGCGATTTACTTGGTAGATCACTGGTGTAAGTATGACTTGGTAATCTAAATACGCTATTAAAAGTAAAACAGGTGCCACTGCCTGGCGCCGAATTTAGGGTAATACGGCCGCCCATGTTTTCAACAATGTGTTTAGTAATGATAAGACCTAACCCTGTGCCACCGAACTTACGGGTAATACTAGAATCAGCTTGGCCAAATGGAGTGAACAAGGCATCTTGTTTATCCATTGGGATACCGACACCTGTGTCAGTGACAGACACCAAAATAGATGTGCGCTCTTCATCAAGTAAGCGGTGACCAACATCAATTTTTATAGCGCCTTTTTCAGTGAATTTTATGGCATTACTGATCAGGTTGATCAGTACTTGTTTAAATCGAGTAGGATCGCCAGTAATGTTATCTGGCACTTGCGCATTGATATAAATTGATAGCTCAAGTTGTTTTTCATGTGCACTTGGCGCAAGTAAAGTGAGTACTTCATTTATAGTATCGCGCAGCTGAAACTGAATAGATTCAAGTTCCATGGCGCCTGCTTCAAGCTTAGAAAAATCTAAAATATCACTAATGATAGTCATTAAACTATTTGCTGAGAGCTCAATGGTATCAAGGTAGTCTTTTTGATGTTTATTCAAGGGAGTTTTATGAAGTTGTCGGGTGAAACCGATAACGCCATTGAGTGGCGTACGCAGTTCGTGACTCATTTTTGCTAAAAAGTCAGACTTTACTCGGTTCGCATCTTGAGCATCGGTTTTCGCAATACTAAGCTGAATGTTTTGTGTTTCGTACAGTTCTAATGATTCACGTAAATCGCTGGTAGCTTGATCAATGTGCTTTTGCATTTCATCTTTTTGCATCACCATTGTGTCTGAAATAGTGTTGAGACCTTGGCGCAATAACTCAAACTCTCCCATCATCGGCACTGTGAGCCCGGTATCTCTTTTCCCTTCAATTAATTTGTCGGTAGCAAGTACTAACTTATTTAAAGGGTGCATAAACATGTGGCTAAGCCTAATGGCAAGAATAGCTGCTAATACTAAGGCTAAAATGATCACGATGCCGCTGATCAACAATGCTTGCTGCTGGCCTATTATAGCTTGATCTTTATTGAGCTGAATTACCACAGTCCCCAAAGATGTCTGAAAGGCGGCGTTGTTCCACTGTGCATCTGGGGTTGAGTGGTTGATGATTGGTGTGAAAAAAGTAATAAGGTGATTGCTGGTGACAACTTTAGTGCTTTTGCCCATTTGTAACTGTTCGGTATGCATTAGATCATCAAAGTCACGATGATAGTTACTGGTTAATACCAGTTCATTGTGCTCGTCAAAAATAGCGATCGTTTTAATTGCCGGGGAGTGCTTATTATGGGCATGACTGATCAAACGGTTTAGTAGCTGTTTATTTTTTGCTAAGAGTGGTTGTTCAATGGCGATTGAAAGTGGCTCGGAAATTGTCGTGCCTTGCTGATATAAAATTTCATCAAGCTCAATGTAACGATTTATTGTAAAATAGCCGCCAAGGAGTAATCCAATAATCACTGTGGGAATGAGTGTTAGCGTTAAAACTGAGTCGCGCAAACCAAGTTTAGTCATAAGTGAACGTTGTTATCATTATTAGTTAGTTAAAGAGTATATACTTATAAGCTAGTAATCAATCACCCTCGTAGAATCAATATTTAAGGTGTTGCCCGATGGCGCAGTTTTTCCAAGCAAAAAAGAAAACCCTTTCAGGGCAGTCGTTAACGTTGGCCGTTACCGGCATGGATCATCAAGGTCGGGGCATTGCTAAACACAATAATAAAGTGTGTTTTGTGAATGGGGCACTTACAGGCGAAACGGTGAAAGCCAAATTAATTGAAGATAAAGCCCGTTATAGTGCTGCTAAAACAGTAAAAGTTGAACAAGCTAGTGATGCGAGAGTAAAACCATTTTGTGAGTACTACCAACAATGTGGAGGCTGCCAACTGCAGCATTTGCGTCTTGATCAACAATTAGTAGAAAAGCAATTGGCAGTGAGCCAATTGTTTGCCAAGTTCGCAAAACTTAATACATTGAACTGGCAAGATCCGTTATTGAGCGAGTCAACACATTACCGCCGCAGTGCACGTTTGGCGGTAATGTACGATAAAACTGCAAAAAAAATGCGTGTTGGGTATCGGGCGCAAGGCTCCAAGCAAATTGTCAGTGTGCAGCACTGTGCGGTACTAAGCGATGCTTTTTCGGCTATTTTTACTGTTTTTGATGAGGTATTAAATCTACATAGCGAGCTGCGAAGTGTGAGTCATCTTCAATTATGCCAGGCAGACGAACAAAACTTTGTAGTTATACGCCATACTAAAACCATCAGTGATAAATTAAAAAATACAATTGAGCAACTTGGGTTGAGTCATCAATGGCAGATTATATGGCAGGGGGAAACCCAGCAAATTCACCATGGACATTTACCCATGCCATTTTATCAGTTAGCTGAGCTTGGTTTAAAGTTTGAATTTGGTTTAGAAAACTTTATTCAGGTTAATGCGCAGGTTAATCAGGCCATGTTATCTCAAGCAGTTGATTGGCTTAACTTAAGTGTAAAGGAGCAAGTACTCGATCTATTTTGCGGTATCGGTAATTTCTCATTAGCGCTGGCAAAGTACGCAAAAAGTGTGGTTGGGGTCGAAGGAGTGGCTTCTGCGGTTGCAATGGCGACGCAAAATGCGCAAACTAACCATATAGCCAACGCTCATTTTCATTGTTTTGATTTAACACAAAACATGCAGCAAGCACCGTGGTTTAGTACAGAGTTGGATATTTTAGTACTCGATCCATCACGTACAGGTGCATTCGCTATTTTAGAGCAACTGCCTCTTGAGCAATTTAAAACGATTTTATATGTCTCTTGCGATCCTGTGACTTTAGCCCGTGACAGTGCAATTATTACGCAAGCTAGATTTTCACTTGAAAAAATTGGGCTAATGAATATGTTTCCGCATACTGGGCATATTGAAACAATGGCGTTATTTCAAAGGAGGTAGAGCGCATTATGGTAGCTACTCGGCAATCACACCAACACGACAAGCAGGGTGATTTTAGTACACGGCTTAGTTTACTGAACTTAACGCAAGAAAAACGCGAGCTTTTAACGAAGGCGAATGCCCTTTGCGCTGAGCTGCATAATCATCAACAACAAAATATTGCCATGGAAATGGTCGAAATTTTGGTAGAAATGAACCTCGATGCAGACACCCTAGCTACTGCGTATATTACGCCATGTTTTTTAGCTGAGCTGATTGATATAGAAAAAGTCACTGATGTGATGGGCAACCACGTAGCAACCTTATTAACGGGTGTGGCACAAATGGCAACCATTAGTACTTTGGCACATCAAGGTACAGGCACTGTTCAAGTTGACAATATCCGCCGTATGCTATTAGCCATGGTTGAAGATGTTCGTGCTGTTGTTATCAAACTTGCAGAGCAAGTGTGTCATCTACGTGATGTTAAGAATGCCAGTGAAGAAGAGCGTGTAATTGCCGCCAAAGAAACCGCCGATATTTTTGCTCCACTTGCTAACCGTTTAGGGATTGGCCAATTAAAGTGGGAGTTAGAAGATTTAGCGTTTCGCTATTTACACCCTGATGTTTACAAAAATATTGCCAAGCAATTAGATGATAAGCGATTAGGTCGTGAAGCCTATATGGTCGATATGGTTGAACAAGTTAAAAGTAAACTTGCTCAAGCAGGCATTAAAGGTGAAGTTTATGGCCGACCAAAACATATCTACAGCATTTATAAAAAAATGGCGCAAAAAAATTATGAGTTTGACCAGCTGTTTGATATTCGCGCCATGCGTATTGTGGTAGATGAATTACAAGATTGTTACGGTGCTTTGGGTATCGTGCATACTAATTGGCGCCACCTCAATAAAGAATTTGATGATTATATTGCCACCCCTAAACAAAATGGCTATCAATCTATTCACACCGTGGTGTTTGGCCCAGAAGGCAAAACCGTTGAAATTCAAATCCGTACTCATGCAATGCACCAAGATGCAGAGCTTGGTGTTGCTGCGCACTGGATGTATAAAGAAGGCGCATTACCAGGGCGAGGCTCAGGCTATGAGCAAAAAATTAGCTGGTTACGTAAATTACTGCAATGGCAAGAAGAAGTGGTTGATGGCAGCGATTTAGCTGATGAACTAAAAAATCAAGTTGTTGAAGACCGAGTATATGTTTTTACTCCCCGTGGCGACATTTTTGATTTACCGCTTGGTGCTACACCGCTGGATTTTGCTTATTACATTCATTCAAACGTGGGTCACCGGTGTATTGGAGCAAAGATATTTGGCAAAATTGTGCCGTTTACCCACCAACTACACACCGGTGATCAGGTTGAAATTTTAACTCAAAAGCAACCTAATCCGAGTCGTGACTGGTTAAACCCATCACTGGGTTATATCAAATCATCGCGCGCTAGAGCAAAAATACATCATTGGTTTAAACAACTTGACCGTGATAAAAATCTCAGTGCCGGTAAAGAGATCCTTGATAACGAATTACAAAAGCTCGATCTTACCTACAAGCATTTAGAACCAGCCATTTCGCGTTATAACTTTAAAGAGCTCGATGACTTGATGGTTGCGATTGGTGCAGGGGATGTGCGCTTAAATCAATTACTGAACTTTATCACTGACCGCTCAGATGATGAGCCGGTGATCCGCTTTAAGAACCCGACTAAAACTAGTGGTGATAAAAACGGGATTGTGGTTGATGGAGTAGGCAGTTTAATGAGCCATGTGGCTAAGTGTTGTCGTCCAGTGCCGGGTGAACAGATCATCGGTTATATTACCCAAGGGCGTGGGATTGGTGTGCACAGAGTTGATTGTGATTCGTTCAGTAATTTAAAAGCACAGCATCCGGAGCGAGTTATTGCGGTGAGCTGGTCTGATGAAATTAACGGCTCATATGCCTTAGCAATTAAAATTGAAGCCAGCGACAGGCCCGGTCTTATTCGCGATATCAGTTCGGTACTCGCCAATGAAAAAGTAAATGTTTTAAATATGAACATGGAAACTGTGGACGACCGCCAACTAGCATTATTTACTATGCAAGTTGAAGTGCATGACTTATCAAGTACTAACCGATTATTATCAAAGTTAGATCAAATCGAAGGCGTACATGAAGCCAAGCGCAGCCATTAAGATGAGTGTAGGTAAGTAAATGAGTCAAACAATCGAGATCTCACCAGATACGCTGACTGAGTTATTAGCCATTATGGCTAAATTACGTGATCCGGAAACGGGCTGCCCGTGGGATGTAAAACAAGATTTTAAATCAATTGTGCCCCATACCTTAGAAGAGGTGTACGAGGTTGCAGACTGCATTGAGAAAAATGACTTAACAGAGCTTAAAAATGAACTTGGTGACTTACTTTTTCAAATCATTTTTTATTCGCAACTGGCAAAAGAGCAAGGCTTATTCGACTTTAATGATGTGATGGCGGGGCTAAATGATAAACTAGTAAGGCGACATCCACATGTATTTAAGCAACAACACGCATTGACTGAGCAGCAACTTAGCGAGCAGTGGCAAGCAATTAAAACGCAAGAGCGAGCAGCGAAAGCAGGAACTGCTAGTTCGTCACTTTGGCAAGATATTCCATTACACTTACCGAGTTTAACTAAAGCTAAAAAAATTCAACAGCGAGTTGCAGGGTTAGGCTTTGATTGGCCAAATTATCATGGTGCATTAGCTAAAGTGGCCGAAGAAGTAGGTGAAGTAAAAGAAGCACTCGCGGTTGATCCGCACTCGGCACATAGCGCCGAAGAAGTGGGCGACCTACTCTTTGCAACCGTTAATGTAGCGCGCCATATTAAACGTGATCCTGAGCAATTATTGCGTGCCGCTAATGATAAGTTCTCGGCGCGGTTTGAAAAAGTGCAAGCATATTTAGCTGCACATGGGCTGTCTCTTGACACGGCCACCCTAGAACAAATGGATGATGCATGGGAGGCGATAAAAAAGCAGGTGTAAATAAGGATGGACTCTGAGTGTGTTTTTTGTGCAGAGAATTGCTAACTTTCACTGGATTGATGGCAGTGCCTTTGCTATAATTTCGCCCCGTCTTGATTCTATATTTTTCCTTTTAATTCCTGATATTCTAGGGTTCGCATGAGTACAAAATTTATCTTCGTTACCGGCGGGGTTGTTTCCTCGTTGGGTAAAGGTATTGCAGCAGCATCGTTGGCAGCTATTTTAGAGGCCCGCGGTTTAAATGTTACCATTTTAAAGCTGGATCCTTATATCAACGTTGACCCAGGCACAATGAGCCCAATTCAACATGGTGAAGTATTTGTCACCGAAGACGGTGCTGAAACCGACCTTGATTTAGGTCACTATGAGCGTTTCATCCGTACCAAAATGACAAGCCGTAACAACTTCACACAAGGTCGTGTATATGAAGATGTGCTACGTCGTGAGCGTCGTGGTGAGTACCTTGGTGCAACAATTCAGGTCATTCCACATATTACCAACGATATTAAGCAACGCGTATATGACGGTGCTGAAGGCCACGATGTGGCAATCGTTGAAATTGGTGGCACGGTTGGTGATATTGAGTCACAACCATTCTTAGAAGCAATTCGTCAGCTTGGCACAGAAATCGGCCGTGAGCGCGCATTGTTTATTCACTTAACCTTAGTGCCATTCTTAGGCCCTGCGGGTGAAGTGAAAACTAAACCAACTCAGCATTCTGTAAAAGAATTACGCTCAATTGGTATTCAGCCAGATATTCTTATTTGTCGTTCTGATCGTAAACTGCCAAACAACGAACGTGCGAAGATTGCACTTTTCACTAACGTTGAAGAAAAAGCGGTTATTTCATTACCAGATGTAGACAGCATTTATAAAATTCCTGCGCTATTAAAGTCACAAGAGCTTGATAACTTTGTATGCCGTCGTTTCCACTTAGAATGCCCAGAAGCAGACTTAGTAGAGTGGGAACAAGTATTATATCAAGAGTCAAACCCTACGGGTGAAGTGACCATTGGTATGGTTGGAAAATACATTGAATTACCAGATGCTTATAAATCTGTAAACGAAGCACTTAAACATGCAGGTCTTAAAAATCGTTTAACAGTAAACATTGAATATGTTGATTCACAAGATATTGAAAGCAAAGGTACCGAACTACTAGCTCACCTTGATGCTATTTTAGTACCAGGCGGCTTTGGTGGCCGTGGTGTTGAAGGTAAGATTTTAGCGGCGCAATATGCTCGTGAGAATAAAGTTCCTTACCTTGGTATTTGTTTAGGGATGCAAGTTGCGTTAATTGAATACGCGCGTAACGTGGCAGGTCTTAGCGATGCAAACTCAACTGAGTTTAACGCAAAATCGTCTGCACCAGTTGTTGGCCTAATTACTGAATGGTTAGATGCTGACGGTAACATTGAAATACGTGATGAAGCATCAGATTTAGGTGGCACGATGCGTTTAGGCGCACAGAAGTGTCATTTAACTCCAGGCTCTAAAGTACACGAAGTTTATGGCAGTGATGAAATTGTTGAACGTCATCGTCATCGTTACGAAGTAAATAACAACTTTGTTGAACAGCTTGAACAAGCTGGTTTGAGTTTCACTGGTTTATCTGAAGATAAAAAGCTAGTAGAAATTATCGAAAATAAAGATCACCCTTGGTTTATTGCCGCGCAATTCCATCCGGAATTCACGTCAACACCACGTGATGGTCACCCGTTATTTGAAGGGTTTGTTGCAGCTGCTCATACTCATCAAAAAGCGTCATCATAATGTGAATAAGCCGTGCACTATGCACGGCTTATTTGTTTTTAAAACCGATGGCATTAAGGAAAATTAATAAAGTCGGTAAACTCACCATTTTGGGAAAAGAGGAAACAAGATGTCAAATATCGTAAAAGTGATCGGTCGCGAAATTATGGACTCGCGTGGTAACCCAACTGTAGAAGCTGATGTACATTTAGCTGACGGTTCATGGGGCCGCGCTGCTGCACCTTCTGGTGCATCAACAGGTACTCGCGAAGCACTAGAATTACGTGATGGTGATAAAGCACGTTATTTAGGTAAAGGTGTATTAAAAGCGGTTGGTTTTATTAATAATGAAATCAATAGCGCGCTAGAAGGCCAAAGTGCATTAGAGCAGAGCACGGTTGACCAAATCATGTTAGATTTAGATGGTACTGAAAATAAAGAAAAATTAGGTGCCAACGCAATACTAGCTGTTTCACTTGCAACTGCAAAAGCCGCTGCTCAATCTAAAAAAGTAGAGCTTTATGAGCACATCGCAGACCTAAACGGTACGCCAGGCGTTTACTCTATGCCATTACCAATGATGAACATCATCAATGGTGGTGAGCATGCTGATAACTCAGTTGATATTCAAGAGTTTATGATCCAACCAGTTGGCGCTGCTAACTTCCGTGAAGCACTACGCATGGGTGCTGAAGTGTTCCACAGCCTTGCAAAAGTATTGAAAGCTGATGGCCACTCAACAGCAGTGGGTGACGAAGGTGGTTTTGCACCAAACCTTGAGTCAAATGAAGCTGCACTTGCTGCAATTAAAGTAGCGGTTGCTAACGCAGGTTATGAGCTTGGTAAAGATATTACACTTGCACTTGATTGTGCTGCATCTGAGTTCTACGACAAAGAAGCGAATATCTATGATCTTAAAGGTGAAGGTAAGCAATTCACATCTGAAGAATTTAACTTATTCTTACAAAAACTGACTGAGCAGTACCCAATCGTTTCTATCGAAGACGGTCTTGATGAGTCAGATTGGGATGGTTTTGCACATCAAACTAAACTAATGGGCGATAAAGTTCAGTTAGTGGGTGATGACCTTTTCGTGACCAATACTAAGATCTTAAAGCGCGGTATCGACAACGGTATTGCTAACTCTATCTTAATTAAATTCAACCAGATTGGTTCACTAACTGAAACGTTAGCTGCAATCAAAATGGCGAAAGATGCAGGCTTTACAGCTGTTATCTCTCATCGCTCTGGTGAAACAGAAGACGCAACGATTGCTGATTTAGCTGTAGGTACTGCGGCAGGTCAAATTAAGACGGGTTCATTAAGCCGTTCTGACCGTGTTGCTAAGTATAACCAATTGCTACGTATCGAAGAGCAATTAGGCGCTAAAGCACCTTACAAAGGTCTTAAAGAAGTAAAAGGTCAGTAATTTTTTATAAAATCTGATTTAAACTTTAGAAGAATCCTCGCAACAGCGGGGATTTTTTATATCTGTTGGATTGTTTTGTTTACCTCGTGCATTTTCAGGCGTTAAAGCTGAAATTGCTGTCTTAAAATCTCGCCAGTAAAACTGGTTTTTAAATAAAAGCCGCGGGGAAGGGTTTTTATTATTTGCCCATTAGGGCCAATAGCGTCGGTAACGATACGACTGTTGGCAGCTTTTGGGCGAATTTGCATTACATCTCCTAAGTGCCCTGAAATTTCATCAACACGCCCTAATGCAATAAGCTCCATTTGTTCTTCCCAATCACGCTGTAATTGCGCATCTTGTTCAGCGGTCGGTTGCCATAAAAAGCCGCTGCCAATGGTTCTATCAAAAGGAGCAATATCGCGCTCACTTAAAATTGGTAGCCACAAAACATGATTAAGTTTTTTGCGAACAGTGCTTTGTTGCCAAACCATGCCTGTAACATTTAATAGTGGGGTAACTGATACAAAAGTAGTCTCGAGCGGTTTACCTTTGTATGAAATAGGTAAGGTTTTTAGCTCTATACCCAGTTCTTCAAAATCTGGCGTGGGTTTTGAGCCTGCCGTTGCTCCTAATACATATTCAATCAATTGCCCCGTCCAGCCTTTTTCCTTTAATAAGTGTTCCGGTGTTTTAAACTGATATTGACTCGCTAACTGACCTAAAGTGAGGCCTGCAATGTTATTAACACGTTGCATTAGTTCATTGATTGAATGTGGTTTTATCGGTCGCATAGGGCGTTATTTAATTGTATAAATTCACCACTTATGATAGCAAAAGAGTTTAACCGTGGATATCTTTGTGTTTGGGCGTTTTTTGTCCAGAGTGACTTGGTTGTATTTTTAGGCAAACTAAAATCAGTAGAGAATGCAGTTAATTTGTTGAATTTTATAGGTTTTAATCTGTTTTAGCAACGGGAGCTAAAAGTGGAATGAAAACTTGCAGGGATAAATACACAACTATGAACAATGTTATCCACAGAAATTGTGGAAAAGGCAAGTTATAAGATCTAGTATTGTGGATTTGTTTGCAAAATGAGCTGTATAAACTAAAGTTATGCACAAGCTGTGAGTAAGATGCGTAAAACTGCCATTATTGATTGCCGTATCGCAGGTAATGTGGAACAATCATTAAAAATCGACTTACAAATGAGGCACTAAGGTGATTGATGCCGAAGGTTTTCGTGCCAATGTCGGAATTGTAATTTGCAATAATCAGGGACAGGTCTTTTGGGCCAGACGTTATGGTCAACACTCTTGGCAGTTTCCGCAAGGGGGAGTTGATAGCGGTGAAACCGCTGAGCAGACAATGTTTCGTGAGTTACACGAAGAAGTTGGCTTACGCCCTGAAGATGTAGAAATTGTTGCAAGTTCAAAACATTGGTTACGCTATAAATTACCCAAGCGATTGATCCGCCGAGACTCAAGTCCGGTGTGTATTGGGCAAAAACAAAAATGGTTTTTACTTAAACTTCGTTGTAAAGACGAAGACGTAAATTTACTAAAAACACATCATCCTGAGTTTGATGATTGGCGATGGGTTAGTTATTGGTATCCGGTAAGGCAAGTTGTCTCGTTCAAGCGCGATGTTTATCGTCGTGTAATGAAAGAGTTTGCACCTTTCGCGATGCCTTTTAATAAACGTGAACAGCCAAAAGATACATGGCGCCACAAAGGTAAATAATATAAGGAGCAGTATTATGCTGGCTACACTCAGAGCTATCGCTGAATCCGTTTCGCAACAAGCGAATTTGGATAGTGCGCTGGCATGTTTTGTTGAAATGGTGAAAGATGCCATGAAGACTGAGTGCTGCTCCATTTACTTTGCCGATTATAGCCAAGATAATTTCGTTTTAATGGCAACCAGGGGCCTAAACCCTGATGCTGTAGGCAAATTCAGAATCGGTTTCACTGAAGGCTTGGTTGGTTTAGTGGCGCAACGTGAAGAGCCGATAAATATTGCTTTTGCTAAATCCCATCCGCGCTTTAAGCTCTCTCCTGAAGTAAATGAAGAAGGTTATAATGCATTTTTATCTGTGCCTGTAGTACATCAGAAAAAAGTGCTGGGGGTTATTGTTGTACAGCAAAAAATTGCCCGTGTATTTAGCCAAGACGAAGAGTCATTTTTAATTACTTTATCTGCTCAACTTGCCTCACAATTAGCGCATGCGGAAATTAAAGAAGTACTACGCCAAGATGAATTTTCCCATCAAACTTCTGTTCTTAAAGGAGTTTCGAGTGCACCAGGGATTGCGATTGGGCAAGCATTTGTTGTTCTTCCAAAACTTGATTTTAAGTCCATTGAGTTAAAAAAAGACGAAAACAGCACTGAGCAGCGTCGTTTATTTACTCAAGCGGTTGCTGCAACTCGTAAAGAGTTTAATACCTTATCAATGACATTAAGTGACTCAATTCCTAAAGAAGCACTGGCTGTTTTTGATGTGTATCAGCAACTACTCGATGCTAGAAGTTTGGGGCAGAATGTTGAAGCGCAGCTGCAAGAAGGCTGGTGTGCAAAGAGCGCTCTAAAAATAGTTATTGAACGTTTAATTTCGCAATTTAATGCTATGCAGGACCCTTATATAAAAGAGCGTGCTGTTGATGTGAAAGACATTGGTTTGCGAGTATTACATCACCTTGTTAATACCGAGCATGCGGTAAAAAGTTTTCCCAAAGATACGGTACTTATCGCTAATACCTTAACACCAGCTATGTTGGCTGAAGTACCAAAAGGGCACTTGGTTGGCGTGGTGAGTGTTAACGGTGCTGCAAATAGTCATGCGTCAATTTTAACTCGTGCTATGGGGATCCCTGCAATTTGGGGGATTGAAGACTTACCCCTGTTGCAGTTTGATGGCAAAGCAATGATTTTGGATGCCTATGCAGGGCGGTTGTATATTTCACCCTCGCAAATGTTACAAGCTGAATACTTACAACTGCAACACCAGGAAAGTCTATTAAATGATAAATTTATAGCTGAACAAGAGTGTGATGCGGTGACATTGGATGGTGAACATATTAGTTTATTACTCAATGCAGGTTTGGATCTCAATACTGAAAAAGCCAACACCAAAGTGTGTGATGGCGTAGGTTTATACCGAACCGAAGCTTGGTTTATGCAAAAAGGCCAGTTCCCGTCACAAATAGAACAAGAAAACTGGTATCGCGAAGTTTTAGCTAGTTATCACCCTGAGCCTGTTGTAATGCGTACCCTCGACATTGGGGGAGACAAAGTACTTGATTACTTTGATATAACAGAAGAAAACCCATTTTTAGGCTGGCGTGGTATTCGCGTTACCTTAGATCACCCTGAGTTATTTTTAGATCAGCTCAAAGCAATGGTAAAAGCCAATATAGGTTTGGGCAATTTAAAAATAATGCTGCCTATGATCAGCGGTACAGAAGAAGTCGATGAATCTTTAGCACTATTAGAGCAGGCTTATTTTGAGCTTGCAGAGCAATACCCAGAGCAAGCGATTGAGCGTCCCGAAATTGGCGTGATGCTAGAAGTGCCATCAAGTGTATTTATGCTGCCAGAGTGGGCTAATAAGGTCGATTTTTGTTCTGTAGGGAGTAACGATTTAACGCAATATTTACTCGCCGTTGATCGCTCTAACGCCCGCGTAGCTGACTTATTTAATCCCTATCATCCGGCAGTATTAAGAGTATTGCAAAAAGTAGCTACCGAGTGTCAGCAAAATGAAATGTCATTTAGTTTATGTGGAGAATTAGGTGGTGATCCAGAGGGAGCAATATTACTCATTGCTATGGGATATCGCCGTTTGAGTATGAACTATTCTTCCTTAAGTAAAGTGAAGTGGGTGTTAAGACGTTTAAAAGCCAGTGATATGGAAGTATTGCTAGCTGAGTGTTTAGCACAATCTACAGCAAAACAAGTGCTTAGGCTTACACGTAACTTTATGATTGAACATCAATTAGGGGAGCTGTTTTATACCCCTAATCAGGCATCTTAGTTACCTAAACGAGTACTGTAAAGATTAGATATAATCGATTAGTATATGCATATAACAATTTAAATATAAGAGTTTGCTATGCATGATTTAATCATACTGATCCTCAGCTGCGCGTTATTAGGTTGTGTGGTTGGGTTTTTAGCGGGGTTATTAGGCATTGGTGGTGGCTTGATTATTGTGCCCGTGCTCAGTGCGTTACTCGTGAATTTTGATGTTGTGGCGGTTGAGCATGTTCTCATAACTGCTATTGCCACCTCGCTCGCATCGATTTTATTCACGTCTACGTCATCTGCATTAGCTCATCATAAAAACAATAATGTGCCCTGGGACATCGCGCCTTGGGTTATGACGGGTGTTGGTGTCGGTGCTTTGATCAGCGGTTTTGCAGCCAGTTTAATTCCAGAACAACTATTACGTATCATCTTTGCTATCAGTGTCGTGTTTATTGCAGCCCGTATGGTGTTATCTGCCCGTAATAAAGCAGTTGCTACTAAAGCTATGCCAAGCCGCACTCTTCTTGGCGCTGTTAGTGCCTTAATGGGGGGCCTCTCGGGCTTAATTGGAATTGGCGGTGGCGCATTGATTGTACCGTTACTGCATTATTTTTCGGTCGATATTAAAAAAGCCATAGGCTGTGCGGCAGCGTGCGGCATTGTGATCGCGCTATTTGGATCTGTTGGCTACATCAGCGCGGGCTGGCAAGTTACCGATTTACAACATGGCTTTGCAGGTTTTGTGTATTTACCTGTATTATTAGGTATAGTAATAACGTCGTGGTTTATGGCGCCAGTAGGGGCCAAAGCAACGCATTATTTACCCGTTTCAACGATAAAAAAAGTGTTCGCGGTGTTATTGGTTATTATCGCGCTTCAAATGGTTTTTAGTTAAGGTTTAATTTATATGGCTCTTGAATTCCCAGAGATCGATCCGGTCATCTTTTCGGTTGGTCCTCTAAGCGTACGTTGGTACGGTTTAATGTATTTAATTGGTTTTGCCTTTGCAATGTGGTGGGCAAATAGACAAGCAGCCAAACCAAACTCTGGTTGGACAAAAGAAGAAGTCAGTGATTTACTTTTTTACGGCATGCTGGGGGTTATTCTTGGTGGGCGTGTTGGTTATGTATTGTTTTATCAGTTTAGTTATTTTATAGAAAATCCACTTTACTTATTCAGAATCGATCAAGGTGGCATGTCATTTCATGGCGGTACGTTAGGGGTTATCACAGCCATTTGTATTTTTGCTTGGACCCGCAAAAAACAATTATTAGCAGTAGGCGATTTTGTTGCACCACTCGTGCCTGTTGGTTTATTGGCAGGACGGATTGGCAATTTTATAAACGGTGAATTGTGGGGCAGAACAACCGACGTACCTTGGGGTATGGTGTTTCCTACTGGCGGGCCGCTTGCACGTCACCCATCACAATTGTATGAAGCGTTTTTAGAAGGCTTAGTGCTGTTTATTATTTTATATGTATTTACCAAAAAACCGCGCCCAGCTGGTAGTGTTGGTGGATTATTTTTGCTCGGTTACGGTGTATTTAGATTCTGCGTTGAATATGTACGTGAACCCGATGCTCATTTAGGTTTGTTTGGCGGCTTTATTTCTATGGGGCAAATATTGTCATTGCCAATGGTCATTGCAGGCCTTGGTTTGATAATATGGGCGTATAAAAAGCCACAACCTACTGTTGCAACCAAAGCATAAAAAGAAGTCAAAAATGAAACAATATTTAGAGTTATGTCAGCGCATTGTTGATGAAGGTATCTGGGTCGAAAATAAACGGACAGGAACGCGTTGCTTAACGGTTATTAATGCGGAGCTTGAATACGATGTAGCCAATAACAAGTTCCCGATGATCACCACCCGAAAAAGCTATTACAAAGCCGCTATTGCTGAGCTTTTAGGTTATTTGCGTGGTTATAGCAGTGCCGCGCAATTTCGCGACATTGGCTGTATGACTTGGGATGCTAATGCCAATGAAAACCAAGCCTGGTTAAATAATCCAAACCGCAAAGGTGAGGATGACATGGGGCGTGTATATGGCGTACAAGCTCGAGAGTGGCAGCGTCCAGATGGCACACCTTTAGATCAGTTAAAAAAGGTTATTGATAATTTAAAAAATGGGGTTGATGACCGGGGTGAAATTATCACCTTTTATAATCCGGGAGAATTCGATTTAGGCTGTTTGCGTCCATGCATGCATACTCATACATTCTCACTTCTTGGTGATACACTTTACTTAACGTCATATCAGCGTAGTTGTGATGTACCGCTAGGCTTAAATTTCAACCAAATTCAATGCTTTGTTTTACTTGCTTTGGTTGCGCAAATTACTGGACATAAAGCGGGCAAGGCCTATCATAAAATTGTGAATGCACATATTTATGAAAATCAGCTTGAATTAATGCGTGATGTACAGTTACAGCGCGAACCATTTGCATCACCGACTCTGACTATCAACCCAGATATTAAATCACTTGAAGACATTGAGACTTGGGTAACCCGTGATGATTTTGAAGTACATGGTTACCAATGCCATGACGCAATTAAATATCCATTTTCGGTATAATCATTAAATATAGTTACTATTTAAGGAAAAATATTATGAAAGCAGTGATCCCCGTTGCAGGACTTGGTACCCGCATGTTGCCAGCAACGAAAGCTATCCCAAAAGAAATGTTACCGGTTGTAGATAAACCACTGATCCAGTATGTAGTAAATGAAGCCGTTGCTGCAGGTATTAAAGAAATCGTTTTAGTGACTCACTCTAGTAAAAACTCGATCGAAAACCATTTTGATACCAGTTTTGAGCTTGAAGCGACGTTAGAAAAACGCGTAAAACGCCAATTACTTGCAGAAGTACAAGCTATTTGCCCTAAGGACGTGACTATAATCCATGTTCGCCAAGGTGAAGCAAAAGGCTTAGGTCATGCGATTAACTGCGCGGCCCCTATTATTGGCAATGAGCCATTTGTGGTTATTTTACCTGATGTGATTATTGATGATGTAGAAAGCGATCTGCATAAAGACAACCTTGCAGAAATGATCGCGCATTTTAATGAAACCGCACACAGCCAAATTATGGTTGAGCCAGTACCAATGCAAGATGTTGATAAATTTGGTGTGGTTGACTTAGGTGAAGCTACGCTAGAACAAGGGCATAGCGCACCGATTAAAAATATGGTGGAAAAACCCCCCGTGCATTCGGCGCCATCAAACCTAGCTGTTGTAGGACGCTATGTTTTAAGTAAAAACATTTGGCCATTACTTGCGAAAACCCCAGCTGGGGCAGGTGATGAAATTCAACTTACCGACGCTATTGCCATGTTAATGGACAAAGAAGCCGTTGATGCATACGCCATTAAAGGCCGTAGTCATGATTGTGGCAGCAAGTTAGGTTACTTAAAAGCGACTATTGAATTTGCATTACGTCGTGATGAGTTTAAAGATGAGCTTAGTGACTTTATTAAAACCTTAGTTTAAGTTTATTTAGCTAATCCAATTTAAAAAGTGCCAGTATGGCACTTTTTTTATGATCTAAAATACTGAAACTGGCACTTACTTTGCTTACAATACAGCATTGTTATTTCATGATGTGCAAAAAATGATGTGTTTAAAAAAGCAAGCTTGGCCTACAATTGCATTGATCACCATAACTATTTTGCTAAACGGGTGCAGTAGCAAAGCGCACGAGCCTGAAAAAAAACCAGCATTAATATCAGATCAACAAGTCAAAGAGTATGTTCAGCAATGGCATTCACAACAAGAGAGTATCGAGCGTTTAGCTGCAATGGAAGCAGACTTACAATTGCTAATCATGGCACTTTCGTCTAACACCGAAATAGCTGAAAACCCAGTAGTACTACGCCAAGCGAGTACCGCAGCCGTGCACAGTCGGGATGATATCATAGCACCTGGAGCTGATATCAAGTCAAAAGAGCAAACTCAATTAGCTGCAAGTAATGAACAGCCATATTCAAGTGATTCTTTACCTGGAGCTCAGCTCGGACTTTATCTAAAGCCGGAAATAGTAAGAACACAAATAGCAAGGTTACAGCGTGAATACCCTCAAGCATTTAGCCAATTAGATTTTGTAATGACTGAGCGTCAAAATAAAGGCGTTACTTTATATGGGCTACGTGTTGGGCCATTCAAAAATTATACAGAGGCGAATCTGTTTTGTTCTTTAGCGCAAAATTTAGGGCACAAGTGTATCAGTGCCCCATTTGTTGGTCAGCTTTTGTAATAAAATAAGTTATTTATCTGATTTTTTAGTAATTAAGCTTAAAGTAATTGTTCTAAGTGTCGATAAAAATTATGATGGGGCCAAATACGGTAATATCCCAATTCTTATAAGGACTTAATATGAAATTATCTTTTCCATTACTTGCTGTAAGCATCTTAGCTGTGCCTTTTAGTGCGATATCTGCTACCGAGACGTTTCGAGCAGAGGTAACGGTACAAAATGCCGTTGTATTAACTAAAGATACTGATTTAAATTTTGGTACCGTTCGTGCGGTTGCCGATCCAGCAGGTACTGATATTGCTGAACTTGTGGTAAGCGCTACTCCTGACGCAAGCCCTATTTCAGAGAGTAAAAATAATACTGCTAGTGCATTATTTGCGATTATCGAAGACGGTGAGCCTGCCTCTTTTACAGTATCAGAAGCAGTACCAAGTGCGGTATTAACAATTATTGATCCAATTAAAACAAATTTAGAGTTTGAGAATGGGCAAGATACTGACCGTCCTGATTTTACTATTGGCGATTGGAATTATGTGATCACCAGTGGGGATAATAATAACGCTCCCTATACGCCTGGCACACCTAATCTACAAGTGGGGCAGGATGGCACGGTGTCATTTAATATTGGCGCAACGTTAAAAACATCTAACAAAGTAACTAGCAAAACGTATGCTGACGGTGTTTATGCTGGCACTTTTCAAATCGAAGTTGCGTATTAATCATATTTAATGCGCCTACTTTCGTATGCAGTGGCTGTAAGTGCTTTAATTTACAGCCCTAATTATCTTGCTAAGAGTATTGAGCAGCAGTCGCTGGATTTTGGCACTTTGGTTATACCAAGCAATACAAATACGAGCTCTGTGATCATCAAAGCTGACGGCGACATAAATACATTAGGTAATATTTATGTGCTTGAAAAAGGGCGTCCAGCCGAGCTTTTACTACTCGATTACCCTGCACATACCGAGCTGAAAATAACATTGGTTCGCCCTGTACAAGTTCAGCACAATACCCAAGGCAGCAGTAGTGCCGAGTTTGAAGTACGCCTAAATGGTTTATCTAATATGTCTGTCATTACCGACGACTTTGGTGAAGCTAAAGTGTTTATTGGCGGCACTTTAATAACAAAACCTAGCAGTAAGAATTACTCAGATGGCGACTATTCCTCTACGACCAATTTAGAAATTTCGATTGACTACTAAGGATTGACATGTTCAATAAATTAACAGTGATGTGTGTGCTGCTAACAGCATTTTTTAGCCAAGTGGCAGTGGCAAACTTATTGATTTCACCTACTCGTGTTACCTTTGATGAGCGTCAACGTAGTGCTAAAGTCACGGTGATCAACAATTCGAATGAACAACGTACGTATCGAGTAGTTTGGAGTGAAAAACAAGCTTTACCCACTGGCGGTTATAAAAATCTAGAGCAGGTGAGTGAAGGTAGTTTATCGCCAATGACACGCTTATCCCCGAAACAGGTGACTTTAGCACCGGGCGAAAAACAAACGGTTAAAATTGCAATTCGCAAACCGAAAGGTTTACAGCCTGGCGAATATCGCTCGCACTTATTATTTCAAGCTTTACCTAACGAAAATACAGAGCAAAAGTCAGGAATACAGATCAATATGATTATGAGTTTTAGCATTCCCGTTATTTTTCGTGAGCAAGCAGAGCAGCCTAAGGTGACTATTGCACAGGCAAGCATTGTAAAAAGTGCTGATCAAGCCAAGCCGCAAATTCAAGTTCAATTGCAACGACATACTAACTTTAGTAGTTATGGCAAGCTCAGTGCTTATGTTAAAAATGCATCGGGTGGGCAAGAGAAAATTGCTGAAATTAGCAATTTAAGTGTTTACCCTGAAGTTGATACAGTGACAGCAACGCTCAGTTTATTTAAAGATAAACAGTTACCTGCAAATGGCTATGTACTCATTGATTACAAAGGGGCTGAAGAATATAACGCGGTTGATTTTGCCTCTTACACTTTGGCTATAGGGAAATAACTTTAAGCGATATTAAGTTATTAAAATGACCCGTGTATTGGCCATAGGCCTTATGTTGTTAAGCGCGCACTGTTTTGCAAGCACTGTGCCGACCAATGATGCGCTGCGCACGCTTAAAGCCATTCAAGCTAAATTAAATCAATCTCACTCACCAGTGAGTGCGCCACCGCCCGCTATAGTCGAACACAGCCAGCCTGCTGCGCAGCGTATTGCGGCTGGTGAGTTTTTACTTTTTTCTTTATCGCTCAACGATATGTATCTTGGTGAAGCGTTTGCAATAAAAAGCGAGCAAGGGGTCTTGCTTGGTTTGTCGGGGTTAGTTGAAATATTACAACTTGCTATTGATGTTGATGTGGCGAGCGGCTCTGCCGCAGGATGGTTTATTGAGCAAGGTAATTTATTTTCACTCAGTGCTACTGAACCCGCTAAACTCGTTGTAAATAATCAAGAGGTGGTACTTTTTTCACAGCAACTATTGATTGATGATGATATTTATATCGATGCCGCGGTTTTAGAATCTGCTTTTATGGTGGAGATCATACCTGATTACGCGAATTTAACGCTCGAAGTAACCACTGATGAGTTATTTCCTGTTGTCGCTCAACAGCAGAGAAAAAACCGTCAATTTAATAACCAGCATCATACGGATAATCAGCCTACCCAGCCTTGGAAAGCAAGCCCTTATCAAGTTATTTCTGTCCCAGTGGCTGATTTACAACTTAATTACCGCCGAGATAATGACAGTAGCCGCACTAGTTATTCATTATTAGGTGCGCAAGATTTTGCATACCTTTCAGCGGAATACTTTTTAGCCGGGCGAGAGCAAGACCTATTAACAGACTCACGACTCACATTCTCTAAACAAGCATTAGATAGCAGCTTACTCGGTGCTTTTGCTGCAAGCGAAATACGCTTTGGTGATATCACCGCGACGCAAGTTGGGAGTCGCTATAATAGTCAGTACGGGCGTGGTGTTAAGTTTTCTAATTACCAGTTAGACCGCAATATAGACAATAATCGAATTAACCTCACAGGTGCCATTCAGCCGGGCTGGGATGTTGAACTTTACCGTAATGGTTTGTTAATTGAACAACAGTTAAGCCTTGCCGATGGCCGCTATGTCTTTGCTGATGTTGATTTATTGTATGGTGAAAATAACTTTGAATTGATCTTTTACGGCCCGCAAGGGCAAGTTGAACGTAAAACAGAATATTACTTTATTGACGGCAACCAATTAGGCCAAGGTGAAGCGACATACGAAGTGTCAATCTCAGAGCAAGGTAAACAATTATTAGGGAGCGAGAGTAATCCACAGCAAAGTGGTTGGTTGGCTGCGGGGCGTTACGAACGAGGCTTAACAGATAATATTGCTATTTACACCGGCGCTATGGCGCAAAAGCGCGAAGATGATGACTTTTACCAATTCGCTTTTGGCAGCAACATTAACTTGTTTGAAAGACTGTTGCTTAATGTTGACTACGAGCAAAACAACCAACAGCAAAATGAATTAGAGCTCACAGCAAGAACGCAACTGGCAGAACAATCACTCCTTTTTACTGTAACGGACCGTTCGGAACAACAGCAAGATTTTCAAAGCTATCAATTCGATATGTCAGGTGAATTGATGGATAATAATTATGGTCGGCTTAATTATCAAAATAACTTTTTATTACAGCACTCAAGTTCAGGTCGTGATTTACAGCAAGCCTATAACCGATTTAATTATAGCTATTCAGGGTTTTCGGTAAACAACCTTTTACAATGGCAAAAAGTAAATGAACAGAGCCAAATATATGGCGCAACACGCATTCAAGGGCGAATAGGACGGGTATACAGCCGTTTTGGTGTTGATTATTTAATATCACCAGAGAGTGATATTTTAAGTTACCAAGCCGAATTTAATCGCAGTATTACTGCAAAGTTGCAAGCTGAGCTGACACTTAGAAATACCCTAAATGAGAACGTTCAATCTGCAGATCTGGGCTTGAATTGGCAAAATGATGATTTTAACTTAAGCAGTACTATTAACTACGACAGTAATGATAATTGGCTGTTTAGCTTATATAGCCGCTTTAGTTTTGGTTATGATAGGGAAAATAACCGTGCTTTTATGTCAAATCGAAGCTTAACCAGTACGGGGAGTTTACTGGTTAAAGTATTTTTAGATCAGAATAACAACGGCATAATGGATCCTGACGAGCAGGGGGTCGCGGGTATTAAAGTCAAAGGTGTGCAAAATCATCGCCAAGCGATTACAGATGAGCAAGGCATTGCGCTGTTAACCAGCATGCCCGCTAACCGTACTACTGATATCATACTTGATAGAAATAGTTTTGCAGATCCATTTATGATCCCCGCCCACGATGGTTTTTCAATCACACCACGGGCCGGATTTATTGAGTATATGGATTACCCGTTAAACAATGCCAGTGAAATTGAAGGGGTGATATACACCCAACAAGGTGAACATACGCAAATACAACCGTATGCCAACATAGCGTTACTAGATGAAAACGGTAAAAAAGTAGCCCAAACACAAGCCGCTTTCGATGGTTATTATCTTTTTACCGATTTGCGGCCAGGGCAATATCAGGCGGTGATTGATGGGCAGTTTAAAGAACGTAAAGCATTAAAAAATACGCAACATGTTAAGGTTAATTTATCCCCGAAGGGAGATGTATTACTTGGTGTTGATTTTACCCTTAAACCCCTAGAACAAGTGGCTGGCACAATAGTAAATGCGGGCAACTTCTCATCGTTAATGATGTTAAAAGCCTATTTACGTTTAATAAGCCCACGGCTTGGGTTACAGCAGCAGGAAGTATTCTATATTCACGATCGACAGCAAAATAAGTATATACTCGCTTTAGGGTATGCTGAGCAGGCGCAACCTGAGTTTGCAACTATCTGCCAGTCGCTGATCGCACAGGGTTTAAACTGTAAGCTTGAACAACGAACAATACTTCATTAAAGGAATGCCAATGAATATTACACCACCTCTTGTCATGATTAAGTGCGCCGTATTTGTATTATCTGGCTTATTACTTTTTGGCTGCAGTAGCACCAAGCAAACAATGCAAACAAACAATGAGCAGTACGTACAAATAACCAAATCAGAGTTACAACAGCTACAAACAAGCTCAGCGCAGTGGCAAGCAATAAAACCTGATATTGAAAGGTTGTTATTGATTGAGAGTGATTTAAATTTATTGATAACCCAATTAACAGCAATAGCCAATGAAGAGCCAGCTCAAAGTAATACTGCGATGACCGCGCAAGCACAGCCGCCAATACAGGCACCCGTAGCTCAGCCACAACGTACACCCCCCGCGTTATTTGCATTACAAATTATCTCAGTCACTCAGCAAGCGCAACTGGCAACAAGTTGGCAAGCCATGCAACATAAAGCCCCAAGTTTACTGACGGGAACGACTATCGCCAATGTTGAAACGGCAAATGTAAAAGGCATAACTTACTATCGCTTAAAACTTGGGGCTTACCAGTATCAAAAAAATGCCCAAGCTGATTGCGACAAATTAAAACAGCAGCAAGTGAGTTGTATTGTGAGTTACTACACAGATAACCCAGTAAAACTATAAATAGGCATAATACTTGCTTTGTAATTGCCATGTTTAGTAAGGATGGCAATTATGCGCCTTTTGTTATGTTTATTATTGCTGAGTTTAACTGCGTGTAGCTTAACGCAAGAAAAACCACCAGCACCGAGCACCGAAGCGCCAAAAGCGACGATGGCACCGTATACGGTGCATCAGTATGTGAGCGATTTAAGCACCCAGCTTAGCCACGTCAATGGGCCATTTAAAAGCAGCGCGCGGATTGCCGTCACTAGCTTTTACTTAGCCGATGCGCTTGATACTGAGCTGGCGCAAGGGCAGGGAGCTGGGCTGAGTCAACAAATTCAAGAAAGTTTATTAACCCAGTTTACGCAACTAGGCTATAACACCATTGAATATCGCCTTGAAAAACACCTTAACCTAGCCAGTAACGCTGACGGTATGTTAAGTCGCGATATTAGTAAATTACGCCAACGTCAGAATATTGACTTTGTGATCACCGGCACACTTACACGGCAACAACATGCCTATATAGTTAATGCCCGCATGGTAAATACCCAGGACAGCCGCGTTGTATCTGCCGCTAGCACCGAGATCCCCATCAACGTTATGTGGGGTGATGAAAAAATACAACAGCGCGACGGTTACATCTACCGCAGCGAATACTAATTAGGAGCTCTCATGAAACGCTTAATATTAACTTTATGTTTGCCACTGGGATTTGGGTGTGCACAAGTGATGGAACCGAGCAGTGGCGCACAACTGACCAATAACTCCCCACAATTGGTAAATGATCAACGAGCTGTTGCTGCGCCAGGGCAAACTAATTCTTTGTATCAAAGCAATGCCCCCGTTATTAATGACAGCAGCCAAGTTAGCGTGCCAACGCGTAAAAATATTAATCACTACGTACGCGGCATCATGCAAGATATGGCTGAAAATCTGCAATACGTAAACAGTAAAACGCCACTTGCCGTGTCGAGCTTTATTTTTTTAGATGACAACTACAACGACGCTACTTTACTGGGTAATCAAATTGCCGAAAGTTTTATGCATGAGTTACACAGCTTTGGTGTGCCCGTGATTGATTTTAAAACCACTGACTTTATGCGTGTCACGCCAACGGGTGATTTTGTTTTTAGCCGCGACTATTTAGAGCTTAGCCAAGATCAAAACTTTAACTACGTACTGGCTGGCACTATGGTAAACCACCAAGGTGGTGTGTTGGTTAATGCCCGTATAATTGGTTTAGCAAGTAAAGCCGTAGTAGGCTCTGCGCAAGGGTTTATTCCTCAATCAGTGGTGGATGCACTCGACAGTAGCTACCGCACAGATGGCGTCATGCTAAAACAAGTGAGTAAGTGAGGCTAATGATGAGTAAGCTAACACATCGCGCATTTTTAATCGCAACGACAGGGGTACTTTTCAGTACTCTCAGTGCATGCAGTACGGTTAATGACAGCACAGCCGTTGAGCCAGTGCAAAGCACCACCAGCCAGTACGACCTTACTCACATGCTGCAACAGGCTCAAGCAAGCAATGCTGAACCGATAGATAATGGTGCCCAGTTTACGCCAAATAAACACCATAAAACCTTAGTTAATTATGTTGAGCAAATGGCGCTAGATCTTGTAGATACCATGCAAACTGAGCTAGATGTATCAATTGCCGTTACCTCATTTGTTGATTTAGATGCCAGCCTTAATAACAGCAGCCAATTAGGCAACCAGTTATCAGAGAGCTTTATTCATCAACTGCAAAAATTTGGTTATGGCATTGTCGATTTTAAAACTACCGACCACATAGCTATGACCGCCCGCGGCGATTTTGTGTTTTCTCGTGATATAGAGCAACTGGCTGATAAACACATTGCCAGCCATGTGTTATCAGGCACACTAATTTATCGCAGCAACGGCGTCGAAGTAAACGCCCGTATTATTGATATCAACAGTAAACGCGTTATCGCCAGCAGCAATAAAACTCTGCCGTATTACGTGCTCAACAACGTCGATATCCACCTACAACGCGCGAGTATTAACTAAGGTCAATCAAGCCTATTTAACTGCTTGATTGTAAATGGGATAAACCGTTATACTTTTGCTATCAGCTATCAGCTATCAGCTATCAGCTATCAGCTATCAGCTATCAGCTATCAGCTATCAACTTGAAGCTATCAACTTGAAGCTATCAACTTGAAGCTATCAACTTGAAGCTCGAAGCTCGAATGTGGCCTCTTAGTTAAATGGATATAACGGCCCCCTCCTAAGGGGCAGTTACAGGTTCGATTCCTGTAGGGGCTACCAATAAAATCAATGAGTTATAGTTTTTTCCCTCTTTCTTATTTTCTGTGTAGCATATTTATTTGAGTGAGAATATAAACTTTAGCAAGTTAAAGGATTAGTTTTTGTTTGAGCAGATTTTTAGTCATATACAGCATAATTATAATTTATCTCCAACAGTTGAAGTTGGTGAAAGAGATTCTTTATGTAGGTTCTGCAAGTTAAATGATGTGAAGTTCAATAAAAAAAGAGCCCATTCCTTTCCTGAGTTTCTTGGCAATAAAAGCATCTTTACAGTTAATGAATGTGATGAGTGCAATGCTAGATTTTCAAAAATAGAGAAAGATTTAAGCAATTTTATACCCCCAACGATTATTACTCGACTAAGAGGCAAGAAAGGTTATCGGCCGAATTATATAAAAGGTGGTAGTAAAGTTTATGGAGATGATCAATTTATAACATTAATACAAGAAAAATCTTCAGAGAAAAGCTCATTAAATTTTTCTTCACAAACTTTTGATATGGTCAAAGTTTACAAAGCAATTTTAAAGAGTTTAATATCCATTCTTCCAGATGAAAAATTAAAAGAATTTAATACTGCTATTGGGTGGTTGAGATCAAATCAGAATTTTGAAAGCCTTAATCATTTTCCTATTTTTTGGTGTGGATACAGAATGCCCGATGTTAACTTTCCAATAAAAATGGAAATCGAATTAACTAGAGAAATTTCTGATAATCACATCATCTATATTTTATATTGCCAATTTAATAACTTTTTTATTTACTTCCCTTTTTCTCCAACTAGCAAATTATTTTTTAAAGCTGAGCAATTAGCACCAAAAGCGATAGCCGAGAACATACATTATGAAAAAGTTGACTGTAGTGATGGAATAACAAGCCATTCATATAAAATCAACCTTCCTCTTGGTGAACCTGATATAACTTCGAGAGAAGAGCTTACGATAGAGCAGTTAAATAATATATTGAAAAACAGGGAATGAAACAGTAATCAAGGGGGAACACTAATATGAATCAACTAAAACTCGCAACGACTAAAGCTAAAGAGGGGTTATTTGATGAAGCTATAGAAATTTTATTGTTCGCTTATCAAAGTGGAATATCATCAGAAGCTGACATTTTAAAAGTATTGCCCTATTATCAGAAAGCTTGTTCTGGTCAACTCCAGCCGGACACTTTTCCTAAAGAATTTTCATACTCTACTGGTGACTGATCGTTATT
>NZ_AHCA01000012.1 GCF_000238355.1 Pseudoalteromonas haloplanktis ATCC 14393 | reverse complement strand
AGGGATGCGTATAATACATCCTTTATTTTTCGAGTCAACACTTAATTTAAAGTTTCTTTCGATGATTTAAATGTAAGTTTTATTTAACTCTGTGAGTAGCGTGCTTCGCTATGCGTTGCTGTTTGCCGTCTCAGTGGGGTCGCATTATAGGGAGATCCAAAAACAGATCAACTGTTTTTTTGATCTTTTTTGATTTTATTGACTGTTCGAACAAATTTACTACACAACGGTGTTTTTTAATACAATAAAAGAGCTATAAAAGCCCTTTTATTGTTTAACTATAAACTTCCAGCCTGCTTTTGCTTGCTGTTTACACTCTTGCTGTAGCTCACTTGCCATAAGCGGATGTGCTTTTAACCAATCACTTTCAAATATTAGTGTTAAAGCTTCATTATGAACAGTTAAGTTTAAATCTGGTAATACGTCATCTTGGCGACGCATTGATAAGATCACTGCGATCCTAATCAAGCGAGTTAGATATTGTGTTAATTGCGCATGACAGCCTAGATGCGCAAACACATTCTTTTGTAGATCAGAACGATGAGCATTAGCAACGGCAGCAATAATTTTATGCTCAGATTGTGAAAAGCCCGGCATATCCGTATTTTCAAGAATATAAGCGGTGTGTTTTTGGTATTGCTTATATTCAATTAATAAACCAATCTCGTGTAATTGCGCAATTGCTTTAAGTAAAGGTAGGCCATTATTATCGAGTAAGTGCCACTGCTCATTGATTTGTGCGGCAAGCTGAATACTAAGTTCTGCAACTCTGTTCGCTTGCTTTTGATCCACATGATAACGGCTCATTAGACCATCGACGGTACGCTTACGTATATCGTGGTTATGAAATTCAGGTATCATGCTGTAGAGCACACCTTCACGAAGTGCCCCGCCTGCTAGGCCCATTTTATCAATTTCGAGTGCTTCAAATAATGCTATTAAAATCGCCAACCCTGAAACAAAGACTAGCCGTCTTTCTTCACTTAGACCTGGTAGATCGAGTTCAGCAATTGTATTGTAGGCTATCGACTGTTGTTTAATTTCATTAAGTTTATCTAGGCTGAGTGTCTCATCGAGTGATTGTGCCACCATGATTTCTTGAATTGCTTGCACAGTGCCTGATGCACCCGATGCAATTTCCCAGCCCGTTGCTTTATAGCTGGGAGCAATATCATCAATAACAACTCTAGCTGCTTTAATTGCGGCATTAAAGTTTGCTTCATTGAGCTTGCAGTCTTTAAAGTAACGTTCAAGAAAAGTAACACAGCCCATATTAAGACTTTTATAATGCAGTGCATCAAAACCTTTACCAATTACCACTTCGGTACTAGCACCACCAATATCAATAACTAATTGACGGCCACTGCATGATGAAGTGTGGGCAACGCCCTTATAAATAGTTCGTGCTTCTAATTCACCACTAATAACATTAATTTTATGCGCAAGGATTTGTTCGGCTTTGACTTTAAATTCATCTGCATTAGTTGCTAAACGCAAAGTAGCGGTGGCAACGATAGTAATGTTCTGTTTCGGAATATCTTGAAGGCGTTCAGCAAATAACGCGAGACATTCCCAGCCTCGTTGCATTGCTTGTGTGCTCAATAAGTTATCTTCATTTAGCCCAGCGGCTAATCTAACTTTACGTTTAACGCGGCCTATAGTTTGCAAGCCGCCAGCAATTGACTTAGCGATCAACATGTGGAAACTGTTAGATCCTAAATCAATGACTGCATAAACATTTTTTTGCGGTTTAAGTTGCCCCACCGTTCAAAAACCTCTAGTTACTACTACGACTATAACGACGGTCGTAACTACGACCGTGCTTTTTGGTAACTATTATTGGGTCTACGTCCGTTGTTGTTACTACGGCTACGCGGGCCTGTTGAATAATTACGTTTTCTTTGAATAGTAGGCTTAGTTACATCATCAAGCAATGCACTTTTATCATAATGCGATAAAGGTATGCTGTGCTCTATGTATTCTTCAATTTCATGAAGGTTATATGCATACTGCTCACATGCAAAACTTATTGCTTTACCAGATGCGCCTGCACGACCTGTACGACCGATTCGATGAACGTAATCTTCACAATCATCTGGTAAGTCGAAGTTAAATACATGACTTACTTCAGGGATATGCAAGCCACGTGCTGCTACATCCGTTGCTACCAAGAAGTCTAAATCACCTTTGCTGAATTGCGCTAAAATTGATTGACGCTTTTTCTGGTTAACGTCGCCAGTAAGCATACCAACACGATGACCATCCGCTTTTAACCAGGCATACACTGTTTCGCAGCTATGCTTAGTATTTGCAAACACAATCGCTTTTTCAGGCCATTCTTCTTCAATCAAGGTTAATAACAGCTTAACCTTATCTTCTTGTGAAGGATGAAATAGTTCTTCTTCAATACGTTTGCCAGTTTTTACATCTGGCTCAATTTGCACATGCTCTGGATTTGTCATGTGCTCAAACGCCAACTCTTGTACCCGATACGATAATGTGGCGGAGAATAATAAGTTAAGTCGTTGCGATGTATCCGGCATACGACGAAACATATAACGAATATCTTTAATAAAACCCAAATCAAACATACGATCGGCTTCATCAAGGACCACTACTTCGATTTCATTGAGGGTATAACACCCTTGTTTATATAAATCGATTAAGCGACCTGTGGTGCCAATTAAAATATCAACGCCTTTTTCTAACTGTGCACGTTGTTTTTCGTAATCTTCGCCACCATATACTAAACCTAAGTTAAGATTACAGTGTGGCGCTAAAATTTTTGCATCTTTGTGGATCTGAATCGCAAGCTCCCGAGTAGGGGCCATGATCAGGGCTCTTGGATGTTTACTAGGTGCTTTGCTAGATTGTAATAACCGATGGCACGTGGCGGTTAAAAACGCCAACGTTTTGCCTGTACCCGTTTGTGCTTGACCCGCAATATCGCGGCCATCACAAATAAAAGGTAGGCATTTAGCTTGTATGGGTGTGCAATATTCAAACCCACTTTCGGTTAACCCGGCAACCACTTCCGGTGCAATAGCAAAGTCTGAAAACTTTTTATCGGTCAAATGTGTCTTAGTCATAGCGTTTAAGCATAACGTTTAAACTTGCAATAAGAAACAAGAGTGTTTAAATACGCATTAAATAATTCGCCTAACTTATCGGAGAGCGCAATGAGCGAGAAAATTATTCAATTAACTGACGACGGCTTTGAGGCTGACGTATTACAATCAGACAAGCCTGTATTAGTTGATTTTTGGGCAGAATGGTGTGGACCATGTAAAATGATCGCACCAATTCTTAATGAAGTAGCAGATGAATTTGATGGCCGTGTTGTGATCGGTAAATTAAATATCGACCAAAATGCTGGCACACCACCTAAGTTTGGTATTCGCGGCATCCCTACACTACTTCTTTTTAAAGAAGGCCAAGTAGCAGCAACTAAAGTTGGTGCACTTTCTAAAACTCAATTAGTTGAGTTTTTAGAAAACAACATCTAAATGCAGATGAAAAAAAGGGCTTTTTGCCCTTTTTTTACATTTTTTTTGTATAAAGACTGGACGCCTAGCCAGTGACCTGCTAGTTTATAAAGCCAACTAATCCTTAGTTTACCAACGAACCTCTCTCACTAATCAATTTCGATTATATGAGCATGATAACTGTAATAAAGAACCCACCAATATGCATTTACGCGAATTAAAAGACAAGTCGATCAAAGAACTTGTAGACTTAGCTGAGTCCATGGGGCTCGAAAACGTAGCCCGCTTAAGAAAGCAAGATATTATCTTTGCTATCCTTAAAGCCCACGCCAAAAGTGGAGAGAATATTTTTGGCGGTGGTGTACTAGAAATCTTACAGGATGGTTTTGGTTTCTTAAGATCATCAGAAGCCTCTTACCTAGCTGGCCCTGATGACATTTATATATCACCTAGCCAAATTCGTCGTTTTAGTATGCGTACTGGTGACTCTATAATGGGTCTGATACGCCCACCTAAAGACGGTGAACGTTACTTCGCATTACTAAAAGTAAACGAAGTCAACTTTGATAGACCAGAAAACTCCCGTACTAAAATCCTTTTTGAAAACCTTACCCCACTACATGCCAACGAACGCTTACGTATGGAACGTGGTAATGGTAGTACCGAGGATATAACTGCTCGAGTACTCGATTTAGCATCACCCATTGGCCGTGGCCAACGTGGTTTATTAGTAGCACCGCCAAAAGCGGGTAAAACAATGCTACTACAAAACATTGCCCAATCAATTACTCATAACCACCCTGATGCAACCTTGATGGTATTACTTATCGATGAGCGTCCAGAGGAAGTAACTGAAATGCAACGCCTTGTAAAAGGTGAAGTCATTGCATCAACGTTTGATGAGCCAGCGAGCCGTCACGTACAGGTTGCGGAAATGGTAATCGAAAAAGCAAAACGCCTTGTTGAGCATAAAAAAGATGTCATCATCCTACTTGATTCAATCACTCGTTTAGCACGTGCATACAACACCGTTATTCCTTCATCAGGTAAAGTACTGACCGGTGGTGTTGATGCGAACGCACTTCATAAACCAAAGCGTTTCTTTGGTGCTGCCCGTAACGTTGAAGAGGGCGGCAGTTTAACTATTATCGCTACTGCGCTTATCGATACAGGCTCTAAGATGGATGAAGTAATCTACGAAGAGTTTAAAGGCACCGGTAATATGGAATTACACTTAAATCGTAAGATTGCTGAAAAGCGTGTATTCCCTGCAATCGACTTTAACCGTTCTGGTACCCGTCGTGAAGAATTGCTGACGAAACCAGATGAGCTACAAAAAATGTGGATTTTACGTAAGATCGTTCATGAAATGTCTGAAATTGATGCCATGGAGTTTCTAATTGATAAACTCTCAATGAGTAAAACCAATGATGAATTTTTTGATTCAATGAAACGTCAGTAATTCCATTTACGAAATTATAAAATGCCTGTTAATACAGGCATTTTTTCGTTTTAAATAATAATCGGGTTAAGTTATTAACTCGTTGTAGTGCTAGATAAGTGTAGTGATAATTGCTCGATTAATTGGTTAACTAACTCTGTTATCTGTACATCTGTCGGTTGCTGATCTTTTGCTAACAAGACTTTATCTAAATTCATCGCAGCCTTAGCGACATTAGTTAATGAAAAGATCTGCGCAGCACCTAAAATACGATGACTATCTTGCTGTAATTCAATAAAATTCTTTTCTTTAACGTGCTGAGCCAAGGCTTTAATTTCGTCATCAAAGCTGGCGATAAAACTGCTTACCAAATCACTAATATCTGGATTAGCTAACGGTAACATTATTGGCTCACTTAAATGTGATGCCAGTGTACGATAGAAGGTTTCTTTCTCGATTGGTTTACTTAAGTAGCCGGTAAATCCCATTGCTAAGTAATTATCGATCTCATGGCTCATTGCATTGGCAGTTAACGCAAAAATTGGTTTATTAAAGCCACATTTTTTTAAGAGTTCAAACGCGCTTAAACCATCCATTACCGGCATTTGTATATCTAATAGCACAATATCTGGAAATTCACTTAGGCACTGCTCAACCGCTTGCTCACCATTAGACACAGCAATCACTTCGAGACCCATTGACTTTAAAAAACGACTAATAAGTCTGCGATTATCAGGGTGATCTTCTGCTAGCAATACACGCCCTGTAAGCTGTGTTGAGGGCGGTTGGGTGGAGATATCTGGGCTAACGAGTCTTGGAGTATATTCTTTACATGGTACATTAAAAATAAATTCACTGCCTTTACCAAACTCACTTTCAACACTAATGTACCCGCCCATCATAATTGCTAATTGCTGCGACAGACTCAAGCCCAATCCAGAGCCACCAAACCTACGACTTATAGTATTATCGCCTTGCTGAAAGCATTCAAAAATATTTTTAATTTGCTCGGTGTTCATACCAATACCGGTATCTTTAACTTTAAAGCACACCCCTTGCTCTATAGTATTAACATGCAAAGTAACACTGCCGACTTCTGTAAATTTAATCGCATTCGTTAATAAGTTAATTAGTATTTGTTTCACACGAATTAAATCTAACTTAGTCCAGTAACTTGCCCCTAGCTGATTCTCTAATAACAGCGTTAGGCCTTTGCTTTTAGCTTGCATACTCGACATCGCGTAAACATCATTAATCATCACAACAAGATCGAATTCACTGGTGTGCAAATCTAAACGATTTGCTTCTATTTTGCTGATATCAAGCACATCATTAATCAAATCTTTTAAGTGATCGCTATGTTTTTTAATCACTAATAGTTCAGTTTGTAACTGTTGTGGCTGATATAAACCCTGTAATAAGTCGTCTGTTTGCCCTAAAATTGCTGTAAGTGGTGTACGAATTTCATGGCTAATATTTGCTAAAAATTGGCTTTTCACTTGATTTGCAGCACGCAGCTCTTGTGCTACGTACTCTAGTTCTTGGGTGCGCTGCTCAACTTTCTGCTCTAATTGCGTTTTAGCTTTCTTTTCTATCGCACGGCGATAAAGTACAACCACACAAAGTAAGACCAACAGTAATACGATCGCCAATAAAACAGTTAATTGAGAACGCTTTTCGATTTTTAATTCTTGTAGACTGCGCTCTTGCTTAAGCTGCTTAATTTCTTGGTTTAACTGATTCGATTTAAACTGCAACTGAAACACATTCAATGCTTTCATGACTTCTTCACTGGTCATGCTACGCTGATAATCAACAAACTGCTGATGTAAATGAATAGCTCGCTTATAATCACCGGCACCGGCACTTAATAGTGCCTGGATCCCTAAGCCATCTTTAACCCGTAGCTCATCTTTATATTCTTTCGCTAACTCTATTGATTTTTCTAAGTTTTGTTTTGCAGTATCAATATCACCCATCACTAGTTGTATTTTTGCCAATACATGCAATGAAGCTAACCACAGCGATTGGTTGTCAATCTGTTGAGCAAATTTTTGAGCTGATTTTGCATGATACAAAGCAGCATCTAACTCATCCATTTTTAAGTTTATATTTGCCAAGTTTGTATGCTGTACTGACAGCTGATAAGCATCATTTACACTTTGGTAATAACGTAAAGCACGTTGATAATAATGCAATGCCAACTGATTTTGACCCGATTCCGTATAAGCCACCCCCATATTCCCATAGGAAAGCGCAACGCCTTCTTCATCGCCTAACTGCTGGAATACATCCACTACTTCACGGTAAATTTCAAGGGCTGAATCATAGCGAGATAAGCGAATGTAGATACCTGCAATATTATGAAGAATGTCAGCTTTATCTTGCGCACTACCATCCTTTTCATAAAGTGTTTTTGCCTGCTGGTAATAATCTAAGGCCAGCTCCATGTTGTGCATGTTAAAATATGCGAGGCCAATGTTACTCAATAAGTTAGCTTGTTTTATTGGGCTCTTTAAATTTACGGCCAAATTTAAAGCCCGACTATAGTCAATAACAGCTTGCTGCAGCAAACCTTGAAAATAATGCACCACCCCTTGCATTTTTATTGCTCTAAAGTGCAACTCAGGTAGTGTTGAAAATGAGCTATGTTGCTCTAACAACTTATAATAATGCAGTGCTTGAGGGTAATTTTTGCGTTCAAAGGCAAGCTCAGCTAAAGCAGAATAAATCGTGACTTGTTGTTGATTTGAAAGCTGTGTGGCAAGTAATTGATTAGCTAACTGCTGCTTTTCTGACCACTCATCGGTAATTTTAAACTGTTCGAAAAGCGCTCTTTGTTGTTGTGCATTACCTGATTGAGAAAAAACACCAAGCACAATAATCAAGCAAATAAATAATAGGCGCTTAAACTGACCCAGCATAATTTTTTCCTTGGAATTTTGTTAACAGTAGAAGCTATGATAATTTAGCCAAGATACACTAATAACTAGACTGCAAACAATGCTTAACCCACTGATAGATGAGATTTTTGAGCTTATTCTAACGAAAGACACATGGATGGTTCATACTTTAGCATTAAAATTACAGCAGCAAGGCGCTATCGACTCACTCGACATTCAGCCAGATCGTGATTTATTTAAACGTAATTTTTTAATCATGAATGCTTTGTATCAATTACAACAGCAACTGCACCCCTCCCAACATTTAGCGATTGCCAGCTTACAAATCACCCTCACGGATACCTCCCCCAATCAGTCCTTACAACATGCTGATCCGCTGAGAGATTATTATCTTGATTGGCAAAATTACGAAACTTCCAGTGATGAAATTGAAGCATTACTCTGTGACTTCTGGCAACGTTTTGCAGGCAATCGATCGTCGCTACAAACACTTGATAGCAAAGCGCATAATAAGCTATTACAACGCTGGAAATTGAGTAAGCAATGTAGCTTAAAAGAGATACAAAAGCGCTGGCGACAGCTAGCAATGCAATACCACCCTGATAAAGAAACGGGCGATACAGAGAAATTTAAAGAATTAAAGAGTGAATATGAGCAGCTTAAGGCAAGCTGCTCAACCGTTGATTATTAACGAGTTAGGCGGCGAGCACGAATTTTACGGCCTTTAATATTACCTTCTGTTAATTTACGTAGTGCTGGTTTTGAAGAGTTACGTTCAACAGCAACAAAAGCCACGTTATCAAGTACGTTAATTTTACCAACCTGACGCCCTGCAACGCCATCTTTACCCGTTAGCGCACCTAAAATATCACCAGCCCGTACTTTTTGTTTTTTACCCGCATCAATCATCAAGGTGACCATTTGCGGTTTATATGGTGGCTTTTCAAGTAAGCTAAATGGAGGCAGTTGCTCAGGCAAAAAATCACATTCGTAGTGATCGCCAATTTGCGCCACTTTAAATTGTTCTGCGTCACCATAAATTGAACACGCAATACCTTTTTTACCAGCACGACCAGTACGACCAATACGGTGTACGTGAGTTTGTGGATCATGAGCAAGGTGGTAATTAATTACCATGTCCATGTCGTCAATATCTAAACCACGAGCGGCTACATCGGTGGCCACTAAAATAGAGGCACTTTTATTGGCAAAGTGGATAAGTGTGCGTTCACGATCACGTTGTTCTAAATCGCCATGTAAGGCAACTGCGCTAAATCCTTCAGCGGATAAATCATCACACACCTGCTGTGTTTCAACTTTGGTATTACAAAACACTACACAGCTTTCAGGTTGGAATTTAAGTAACAGTAGTTTTAAAGTATTAAAACGCTGTTTGTTATTATCCATTTTATAGAAGTATTGCTTAATGGTGCTTTTTTCTTGCTCTTCTTCTACTTTCACCATAACAGGGTTACTTAACACTCGTTTAGCAATCGCTTCGATTGCACGTGGGAAAGTCGCGCTAAATAATAATGTTTGCCGCTGCTTAGGAATACAATCAATAATAGCATCTAAGGTATCTTGGAAGCCCATATCAAGCATTTGATCAGCTTCATCAAGCACTAAGGTTTCAACATCATCTAAACGTAAGGTGCCTTTACGAATATGATCATCAACACGCCCTGGTGTACCAACAATAATGTGCGCGCCATGTTCCAAAGAACCAATTTGCGGCCCTATTGATACACCACCACATAAAGTTAAAATTTTAATATTGTGAATACCACGCGCTAATTTTCGCATTTCCACGGCAACTTGTTCAGCAAGCTCTCGGGTTGGGCAAAGTACTAACGATTGAATACGAAAACGTTTCACATTGAGCTTAGCAAGTACACCCAGACTAAACGCAGCGGTTTTACCTGAGCCTGTTTTGGCTTGTGCGATAATGTCTTTACCTTCCAACACAGGCGGCAAACTTTGTGCCTGAACGGCCGTCATTTGGGTATAACCTAACGTTGATAAGTTATCTACCAACCCAGTTGGTAAAGCGAGAGATGAAAAAGCAGTTGCAGTCACAATTAATTCCAAAACAAAAAATTTGATTAAATTAACAAGGGATAAGGCCCCTGCTGAAAGTGTGTTAATGATAGCAGAGTTGTGCATTTGCAACCATCAGCACCTTTTATTATAAATTATTCAATAAAGGCATTGTAAATAAAAGTCGTTTTCATTAAGATCCGTACCTATTTTTACATTCACTAAGCTGGAAGCATTAATGAAACTAAGTCCACTTTATCTTGCCCTGATCGCCTCTGCGAGCGTAGCAAGCGCAGCAGAAAACAACGACAACCTTGAACGAGTTGAAGTCAAAGGAAGCTACTTTAATGATTACAAAGTAGATAATGCATCAGGGGCAATGCGTACATCAGCTTCATTACTAGAAACAGCACAATCAGTTACTGTAATCACCGACACTATAGTCAATGAGCAATTAGCAACCACACTCGGTGAAGTATTAACCAACGATGCCAGCTTGACTGCAGGTTCACAGCAACGTAACCGTGAAGTATTTAATCTACGTGGTTTTGAGCTGAGTTCATCAACTGGCTATTTACGTGACGGCCACCAGCACTGGTCACATTACCAGCAACCGATTGAAATACTCCAGCAAGTCGAAGTAATTAAAGGCCCATCAAGTATTTTATATGGCCAATCGGGCCCTGGTGGTTTAGTGAACATGGTCACCAAAAAACCAACTGCGCAAACATTATTTAATGCCAGTGCCGATGTTGATCAGCATGGCTCAACACGCTTTATGGTTGATGCTGGCGGCGCGCTAACCGAGGCTGAGGATTTACGTGCTCGTGGTATTTTAGTAAAACAAGACGTTGATTACTGGCGCGAATACCAAAATGGTGAAAACCGTGAACGCGACCGTTTTTTAGGTGCGTTAGTGGTTGATTACGATATCACTGATAATGCCTTAGTCCGTTTCCACTACGATCGCACCGATGATGAAGCAGGCCTAGATACAGGTGCATGGATTGATGACAATGCTAATGTAATTGGCGATGATAAAACCATTCGCGATATGTCATGGGCATTTACTGATATTACAGTTGAAAACCTTGGTGTGGATTTTCAAGTATTCTTATCTGACAACTGGCAAGTAAATATTGGCTACAACGAGCAAACGTTTGAGCGTCAACGCTTTGAATCAGCTGCACGTAAACCATCAGACTTTATGGAAGGCGATAGCTATGAATCACGCCCTTATGACCGTTTTGACGATTGGCAGTTTACAACCGCATTTATTGATTTTATCGGTGAGTTTGAAACCGCAGGCGTTCAGCACCAATTATTAATTGGCGCCAACTCTCTTGATTACTACTACGGACAATTACGTACTTCAAGTGATTCGATTTTTTATTCAGCAGGCCAAACTGAGCCAACGCGCCCAGACATAAGCTACAAATCAGATCCGACAAAAAGTGAATCTGAGTATGATTTTTACGGCGTGTACTTCCAAGATTTAATTACTTTCTCACCAGAGTGGCAAGTATCACTTGGTGGCCGTTTTGATAAACAAAACAAAGAAGGCGCTGATAACGAGTCTTTCGTACCTAAATTTGGAGTGTTATATCATCCAAATGCGTCAGCTACTGTATATGGAAGCTATTCTGAAGGCTTTGAACCACAAAGCAGTGATACATTAATTAATGAAAGTGATATCAATAACGGTATGAAGTTAGACGCAGTAACTTCTGAACAAAAAGAAATTGGTATCAAGTGGCAGTTGTTTGATGACCGCTTAATGCTAAGCAGTGCATTATTTGATATCAGTAAAACAGGCACCTTGATCACCGAGCAACTAGATAATCCAGTGGGTGATATTGAAACAATCACAACACAAGCCGGTGAACAACGTCATAAAGGTTTTGAGCTAGGTGCGCAAGGTGCAGCAACTGACCGTTTATTTGTTATGGCTTCTACTATGTACCTTGATGCTGAATATGTTCAAGGAGGCGCTCGCCCTACAGATGTCCCTAAATGGTCTGCTTCGCTTTGGACTCGTTACGAGTTAAACGATGCCATTGCTTTTAATGCAGGTGCGTTTTATGAAGGCGAACGCTTCGCAGATAGCGCCAACACCATCACTAAAGATGCATACACGCGTGTTGATGTGGGTGCAACGTATAAGTTTAATGTTAGCAATACCGATATAAACCTACGCCTTAATGTAGAAAACTTATTTGATACAGACTACCTAGGCGGTGGTGGTGACAATAATGTCACCGTTGGCGAAGGTACTAACTTACGTTTAGCTGCACAATTTAACTTCTAAGGTTAATACCCCTTAAAAAGCCCGTACTTTGCGAAAAGTGCGGGCTTTTTGCTTTTTATCTCATTGTATTTTTTAAGTGACTCATTTAATGGTTAAATAGCCAGTAAATATCTAACAAGCCAAGGTCAATAATGAAAAAAATCATCACAGGATTACTACTTACCAGTAGTTTTTTAGTCAGCGCCGCTGCGCCTGAGTTTACCGAGAAACAACTTCAGCAAGTTGCAGAGCTTAGAACAAATGCCAGCAGCAGTGACTTAAGCTATCAATTACTTGAATCTCTAACCACCGAAGTTGGTCCACGCTTACCAGGTACTGAAAACGATAAAAAAGCCGTTGCATGGGCGCAAGCTAAATTTAAAGAGCTAGGATTTGATAAAGTATGGCTTGAAGAAGCAACATTTCCTGAGTGGCGACGCTTTAGCGAAAGCGGCAAAATATTAACGCCAAGCGAGCAACCACTGCATCTAACCGCACTTGGCCACAGCGTAAGCACACCAAAAGACGGTATTACTGCTGAAGTGGTATTGTTTGAAACCCTAGATGAGCTTATCGCAGCGCCTGCAAATAGCTTAAAAGGCAAAATTGCTTATATTAATTACCGTATGAACCGCCATATTGATGGTAACGGCTACGGTCCTGCTGTGCGCGCACGCTCAACAGGCTCTGTTGAAGCAGCTAAGAAAGGCGCGATTGGTTACATGATGCGCTCAGTCAGCACTGCCCACCACCGTTTTGCACATACCGGCGGCAGTCATTACAAAGATGGCGTAACCAAAATTCCTAATGTGACCATTGCCAACCCTGATGCCGATCAAATAGCGCGCCTTATCGCACTCGGTAAAAGCGTCACCGTTAATATCAATGTACAAACAGAAGATCGCGGACAAGGCACGGGTTACAATGTGATCGGCCAGTTCAATGGTACGCAAAATCCAGAACAATATGTACTCATTGGCGGCCATTTAGATTCTTGGGATTTAGGCACTGGCGCATTAGATGATGGTGCAGGTGTTGCATTAACAATGGCGGCAGCCAAACATATCAGCGAAATAAAGCGCCCTAAGCGCAGTATACGTGTGGTGTTATTTGCCGCTGAAGAGCTTGGTTTATGGGGTGCTAAAGCGTACTTTAAGCAGCATGCTAAGGAGCTTGATAATATTGTAGCAGCGGCTGAGTCAGACTTTGGTGCTGATGTTGTGTATGGTTTTGAATCAAATGTATCTGCAGCATCACTACCAGTAGTACGTGCGATAGCTCAACAGCTTGCACCACTTAACGTAGAGTACATTGGCAAAAATAGCGCCAATGGCGGGCCTGACTTAATTCCACTGAAAAATGCCACCAGTGCACCAATTTTTGAACTGCATCAAGATGGCACTGACTACTTTGACTATCATCACACTGCTGATGATACGCTTGATAAAGTAGATCCAGCTAAGCTTAAGCAAAATACCGCGGCGTATGCTGTATTTGCATTGATGGCAGCAGACGCTAAAACAACCATCAAAGCCAAGCCTGCCAAGTAAACATATTTACTTACAGTTTACCGCTTTGCTCTGGGCCCTCTTTACTCTATTTTAATAAGTAAACGCAAGGAGGGCCCTAATGCTACTTTTTAATACCTGTGATTCATTATCTTCTTTTAGTCAAAGAACAACCTGCCCTTGCTGTCAAAGTAACGACTACCAGCTAAAAAACCACAGCCGATTTTTACGTTTTGCAATTATCCCCTTAATACCTTTGGCATGGTGTTATCAATTTCAGTGCAATCAATGCCAATACACAGCAGCAGTACCGTTAAAAAATTTACCTATTCTCGAAAAAATATCATTAGTGAAATACTTTATCGGCTCACTATTATTACTATGGTTATTGGTGTTTTTTTATAATCAGCATCATGCAAAATTAGCCTTACAACAAACGATCCTCAATAATCCGCAAGCCTATGACACTTATTTAGTAAAGGCTGATAAATTCTCTCATGAGCCATTACGCCCAGAAAACTTGAAGGTGGCGCAAATTCTCGAGTTCGACGAAAAGTTTATTACCTTTCAAATAAGCAACTATCGCTATAAGCGTGATAATGCAATTACAATGGCGATGCGCACTAGTTTATTGGTGCAAAAAGATTACTTTTCTTCAAAGACATTAACCTTACCCCGAAGTGAAGTACAACGATTGTATGACGAAGGTACGATTTATGATGTATTACGCCCTTACGCATATAGTTTGTATGGCGGTTTTGTGATGTTTCCCCCACGACCCAAACCTTTATACGAAGGGGTAAAGCTGAATAAAAATAACCAACAAGGTATTCTTTACTACAAAGATGGTTTATTCAAAGATGCCTTTGAGAACTTTTTACTCGCCAGTAAGGAAGGCTCACAGTGGGGCCAACTTAATACAGCACAAATGTATCGCGATGGTGAAGGGGTAGAGAGAGATATAACGCAGGCTATTTATTGGTATCAACAAGCAGCTAAGCAGAATAACCACAAAGCCAAAATACAGCTCAAAGAATTGTGCCTAGAACACACCTGTTAATATACATGGCAAGCTAAAGGCTTGCCATGTATTTAGGCTATGATTTTTACAATGTTAGATGCTGATCTAAAAATGCCAGCACTTGCTTATAATAACGAGTGCGATGTTCTGTTTTATAAAAACCATGTCCTTCATCTTCAAGTAGCTCATAAATATAGGGGTGTTTCGCTTTTTTAAGCGCTGCAATCAGTGATTCAGCTTGTTCAATCGGTGCTCGCTTATCTTCGCCACCGTGCACTATTAACACTGGAGCCTTTAACTTATCAATATTATAGCTAGGTGAAAAAGCCTTTAATTGCGCTTCATCTGTGCCCAATACACTTTGTAAATAACGTTGGCCACTGTCGCGCCCTGCAACATCCCCTTCTTCAAACATTAAAGGTAAGTCATAAACACCCACTACCCCAATCGCACACTTAAACATATTAGGTTCTAAAATCGCACTTTGTAGCGCTGAGTATCCACCAAAACTTGCGCCCATAATGCAGATGTTATTTTTATTAACCGTGCCCTGCTCAATTAAATATTTCACACCATCAATAATATCAAATTGAATTTCAGCTCCCCACTTTTGATGCCCCGCATGCTCAAAGTTACGGCCAAAACCACCAGAGCCCCTAAAATTAACTTTTAGTACAGCCATACCGCGATTTGCAAGCAACTGTGCATCGGGGTCAAATCCCCACCAATCGCGAGGGCCGTGTGGACCACCGTGTGGCATAACTACTAAAGGTAAGTTTTGCTCTGAAGTGTTATTCGGCACTGTTAAATAACCATAAATGGTTAAACCATCTCGACTAGTAAAACTCACTGGCTTGGTCTGGGCCATTTGCTCTGCATCAAGCCAACTACGAGATGCAAACAAAAATCGTAAGTTATTATTTTTGGCGTCAAATAAATAATATTGCCCAGGGTTTCGATCATTCGAAGCATAGATAACATTCGTATCGCCATCTTCAGTGCTACTAACGAGCTGCACTTGCTCGCCTGGTAAAGCGGAGATTAAAGCTTTTAAACGCATGCTTTTATCAGATTGTCCATCGACAAAAGCATAAGTCGGATAACCTAGTTCGGTTTCAATCGCAAATAACTCTTTTGATGCTTCATCAACCCATATTTGCTTTGGTGATACTTCCTCTTCCTTATGAATTAAATCAATTACTTTAGTTTTTAGATTCAATTTATATAAGCCTTGTGCTTCACCACTTACTGAAGCTGTGACATAAACAGCGTCACCACTACTATCAAAAGCATGTAATGTCACATCACTGTAACTCAAATCACCTAAGTTAAGTGCTTGCCAATTGCCACCTGACTTTTCGCGGGTATGGATTGTTGGTTTAATGTAATCATCACTGGCGACTGCGACTCTGACATTCCCTTCATGATCAGTCAAAAAGTTGGCCATTCGTGACGGTGAACGCGTCACTTTACGACGCTTGCCTGTAAAAACATCAACCTTATAGACAACCGTGTGTGGCTCACTACTCGATGTCCACGGATAAGTCACTATAAGCATTTTATTATCATCGTGAAGCAAAGGATCTAGCAAATAAGAGGTACCATAAAGCGGTGTTGCTTTTTTGAGACGAGAACCTGTTTGCATTTCCCCTTGATAGCCAACTAAGTACTTAGCTTTCGAGCCATCGGCATTCACGCCATATAACTCACCATAATATTCAGGGTGATCCTGCCAACCGCGCAAATACTCTTTTGCAACCACAACACGCTCATCACTTACCCAGTGATAAGCGCCAACTTGGGCATTCCCTTGAAAATTAACAGCATGATGAACTGTGAATTTTTTAGCATCCAAAATAACCAACACTTTCTTACCTTTAGGTTGCATAATTACTGCAAGGTAGCTTCCATTAGGAGAGATTTTCACTTGGCTATATTCACTGCTGCGGCTAAAGTCCTCGACTGTAGGAGCTGATTGATTTGCATAACTGATTGAACTTGCAATACACAACGCAATCACAACAATCAACGTCATTATTTTATCCATAAAACATCCCTTTAAATTTATACTTTTTATAATTACACCAATTGTACCTAATAAAGTTTGACATCGGTATCCATCTAAATACTTAAATAAAGAACACGGTGTACCTATTTACTTTAATTTGGTTACAATATAACATTACCGATATATTATAACAAAACATTGGAATGTTAATGTATTTACCTAACTTAAAAACTAGCCTGCTCGCTTCTATGATCGCCATCCTATGTGCCTGTAATAGTGAGATTGATGACATTGCTAATAAAAATGACGAACAAACTGATCACCATGATCATAGCGAAGTCACCTCAACTGGGCGTTTAGCTATTAGTCATGCCGATACTGCAAACGTCTCTATTTTTGATACTGACGATAACGCGTTACTTGAGATGTTTAATACAGCAAATATTGTTAGCGGCTTATATGCAAGCCCTACAAATCGCTTTGCGGTACTTATACAACGCGCTGATAACTATGTAGAGTTTATTGATGGAGGTTTATACCGTGAAGATCATGGCGACCACCTCCATGATTACAAACAAGCACCATCTTTATCAAGTTTTACTCTAACAAGCGATAAGCCAACTCATTTTGATGTAAGTGAGCAGCAAGCAGCTCTATTCTTTGATGGCAATATAGATGCAGGTATTCCCGCAAGTTTTGCTATTTTAACTGATGAATCGATCGTAAATGGCGAGACACTCGCCACGCATAATTTTGCTAACGCTATGCATGGCACCGCGCAAATTCGTGGTGACTCGGTGATCACCACCTACCGCACAGAAGACACAACCAACACATTACCAAACTATGTAGAGCAATTGCATATTCATGGCGATCATTTCCATCAAGAGCAACGCTTTGAGCTTGATTGTCCAGCGCTACACGGTAGCGCGCAGAACCACCAGCACATTGCATTTGGTTGTGCTGATGGCGTACTTATTATCACTGAACAAGATGGTGAGTTTAATGCAGCCAAAATAAATAACCTGGACGACTTTGCTGTAGGTGCCCGTATTGGCACACTAAAAGGAAGCGAGCACAGCGAGCTCTTTTTAGGTATCGCGCAAAGCAAACTCTTTTACACCGTTGATCCCAAAGCCGGTGCAATGACACAACTTGCCTGGCAACAAGATACTGAAAACACCTTATTAGCAAGTGCACTTGATAGTATAACGGGTGAATTTTACGTACTTGAGAGTGACGGTTTCTTATCGATATTAAACGCTGAAGATGATTGGCAAGTCAGTGCTCGTTTTCAAGTACTAGAAAACCCAACAGGTAACTATGCACTTGCTGCATCGGCAGTTGATGATACTTTATATATCGCAGAGGCAAACAGCCAAACCGTATTAAGTGTCGATACTCATGAACAAGCGGCTGAAATTATTCTGAATCTTGATTTTACTCCAAATAAAATAACCTGGTTAGGTATTGCTGAAGAATCAGATGAAGAACACAACCACTAATACCAATCGTGTTAAGTTACTGACCATTTATAGCGACAGATAAATGGCGTGATAACAAGGCATAAATTTTGACATGTAGTTGTTCTACATGAAAAATTTATAACGCAGTTAGCGCTTTATTTAGCCCGCTAGAATGGTTAAATATTTAAGTCGATTGGTATAAGATTAAATGACTTTCATAGCATTCCCTTGCTAAGCCATTGCCGGCAAATTTACTTTGCCGGCTTTTTTGTTTTCATACTCACAACAGCATGATGTATCAACACCACCACCGCCCCTGCTAATACGCCTAATAAACCATCAAACAGTAAAGGGGCAATAACTCCCCCTGTCGCTCCTAAATAGTTTGCTCCAAACTCAGCCACCGTTATTTGCCAATGATGCAACACACTAATGCCATGTACTAAAATACCACCGCCGACGAGAAACATAGCGACCGTTCCAGCAAAAGCTAAAAATGCCATTAGCCGCGGCGCAGCAGCTAATAAACCTTTGCCTAACAACTCTTTAAATCGGTTACCGGTTTGCTGTGCTTGAGTGAGCAAGTACAAACCCGCGTCATCAAGTTTAACAATTCCAGCCACTAAACCATAGACACCTATCGTCATGATCACTGCAATCACGCTCAGCACTAACGCTTGATTAAGCAAACTGGCACCGGCCACAGTGCCAAGTGTGATGACAATTATTTCTGCCGATAAAATAAAATCGGTTCTAATTGCCCCTTTAATTTTTTGCTTTTCGTATTCCACTAAATCTACATTTTCACTATCACTAACATCGTCGTTGCTCGAGTGAGGTATGAACTTTTCAACGAGCTTTTCAGCACCTTCAAAGCATAGAAATAACCCACCCATCATTAATAATGGCGTTATTAGCCAAGGCAGCCACACACTTATCAACAAAGCGGCAGGAACAAGAATCGCTTTATTCAGAAAGGATCCTTTAGCCACGGCCCACACTACTGGTAACTCGCGTTCGGCACTCACACCGGTAACTTGCTGGGCATTTAATGCCAAATCGTCACCCAACACACCGGCGGTTTTTTTTGTCGCAACTTTGCTCATTGTGGCAATATCATCTAATAGCGTCGTGATATCATCCAACAAAGTTAATAGATTCGTACCTGCCATTAAATTTCCTTGTACTTAAATATTTATAATAATCAACATAGCCTAAACAGCCATTTTCACCAACGGTTAATTTTCGTTTGCTATGCTAGTAGTCAAACCCACTTACCAAGGTAACAATTTATGTATAAAAGCGTATTAATTGCACTCGGTGTTTTGAGCTTGAGCGCATGTACCGAACAACAAAACAGTCAGTCTTTCTCCTGCGATAGCCAACTTACAGCGGTTATCACCAGTGAAAGTGAAGAAACAGCTTCATTAGCCTATAATCAGGTTACTTACCAGTTAACGCAGCAAACCAGCGCTTCAGGTGTAAAGTATAGCAATGATGATGTGCTGTTTTGGACCAAAGGTAACGAAGCTATGTTGATCATTGATGGCAACAAATACCACTGTAACTTAGAGTAAAGCATTCGCGCGCCACGCTTATAATTTATAAAAACACTGCTACACTCATAAGTAATTAAGTATTTACGGGTTAGCTATGCGCGCTATTGCTATCAAAACAAAACTCATTTTTTCCTTTGCCACCATTGGTTTTTTAATGCTGGCCAGCAGTGGTTTTTTTTACTGGTCGCTCGGAAAAATTGACCATGCCACTTCAGACATAGAAACGTTAGCAGTCCCCGTACAACAACAAAGTAACGCGCTACGTTTATCTTTATTATCAATAACTAAATATAATGCCGTTGCGTATAGCCAAACAAGTGAAGAAGCTTTACACCAGCAACTGCAAAGTACCCGCGAAAACCAAGCTCTATTTGCCTCCAAATTAAAAGAGTTAAACACACAACTTAGTGACCAACCGCAAATGCAGCAGTTGCTGTCAAAAGTAGCACAGCAATACCAGCTATTTAGTACGACCAGCACAACCATGTTTAGTGCCAAACAGCAAGGGTTAACCGCCGAAACACAGGTGGCTGCATTAGCCAATGATTACGCTAACAACCTCGCAGATTTAAGTAATGGGCTACTTGATTTAGAGTTAATCGAAGTAACAGCTGAACAGCAGACTTTATTAGCCGCGATTGTTGGTACCGCGACCCGCATTGATGATTTGCTTTTCACCTTGGGGAACAATGTTAAGGGGATCAATCATATAAACAGCCTACAAACACTTGATGAGCATCAACAAGACACTCGCTTCTTGCTCGATAATATCCAATCTAATTTTACTTACCTGCAGCAACAAGCAAGTGAACTAAAAAATATCACCAACTTTACCAGCCTAAAAGAGTTACTAAACTTAATAAATCAACAACTAATAACGCTATATCAACAACAAAGTACACTTTTAAGCAGTAAAGTAGCGGCTGAGCAAGCCTTTTCAGCCTTTCAGCAGCAATTCCAACTTACTGAACAACTTATTATTGAGCTCAACCAATTAGCTGATAAACGCTTTAACAGCTTACAAAGCGATGCTCAATCAGTGATCAGCACGGGATCAAAACTCGCTATTATCATCTCTTTAGTACTCATCTCGTTCGCAGCCTTGATCTGTTTTTTAACGACACGAGCCATGCTAAAACCATTAAATGCAGTTAATAAAGCGCTATCACGCATCGCCTCAGGAGATTTATCAAAACGTACAAAACCACTGAACGATGATGAATTTGGCATACTTTTAAATAATATCAACCAATTAAGTGATGATTTGAGTGAACTACTCAGTGCAATAAGTGACAACGCCCATACTTTGGATCAATCAGCAATGCAAACTAGTGAGCAAGGCCAACAAATGACTGAGGCTGCACAACAGCAACTAGATCACATTGCTCAGGCCAGTGCAGTGGCTCATAACATGCTTAGCAATTCACAAGCTGTTTGCGAACAAGCAGATAACACTTCCGGTGAAGTTACAAACGCCTCGCAATTTGCTAACGATGTAAACCACATAGCTGATCGTAACAGTCAACGAATTGTTGCTTTACTCTCTCGTCTTGATCAAGCAGTACAAAGCACGAATGAACTCACTCAACACACACAATTAATTGGCGCGATAGTAGATACAATTAGCAGTATTGCTGAACAAACCAATTTACTCGCACTCAATGCTGCAATTGAAGCTGCCCGCGCAGGTGAAAATGGCCGAGGCTTTGCAGTTGTCGCAGATGAAGTGCGCTCTTTAGCTGCACGCACACAAAGCTCTACAAGTGAAATTCACGCTATGATCCAAACATTGCAACAGCAAGCTAACACCGCAGGCCATGAAATTAATGATGCTCAGCAACAAGCCACAGAGTGTGTAGAAAATAGCAGTGAGCTCAATCTAGCTGTAGATAAAATAAAAAGTACCTTAGTGACTATTAATCAGATGAGTATACAAATTGCGGGGTCATCACATCATCAACTAGATAACAGCAATGATATAAAACAGCTCATGACTCAAGTAACCTTGCAGGCACAAAGCAATGCTGAACATGCAAGTACATTAGCAACTCAAAGTGAAGATGTGAAACAGCTCGCTCATTCTCTTACCAGCGCAGTAGAAAGGTTTAAATTCTAATGCTGGTTAAGATGTTGACCATCTATAAACTCTCTAATGTACTTGTCAAATGATGCCGCGGGTAATGGTTTACTGTATAAGAAACCTTGAATGTAATCACAATTCAAAGCTGTAAGAAAAGACCGTTGCGCGGCGGTTTCAACGCCCTCAGCAACCACTTCTAAATGTAAATTACTTGCCATTGAAATTATTGCGCTCACCATTGCGCAGTCTTCAAGATCATCAGGTAAATCTTTAATAAATTCCCGATCTATTTTTAATTTACTCAGTGGAAAGCGTTTTAAATAACTCAACGACGAGTAACCAGTGCCAAAGTCATCAATTGCTAATCCAACACCTATCGCTCGTAAGGCTTGCAACTGCTGTAACGTGTTCACACTGTTGTCAGCGAGTAACGTTTCGGTAATTTCAAGCGTTAAGCACTTAGGTGATAACTGTGTTTCTCGCAGTACAGTTTTGACTAGCGCTTCAATATCCTGGCGTATGAACTGAACACTCGACATATTGACAGTGACAAAAAATTGCTCACCAAAACAATTACACCATGTAGACGCTTCCCGACACGCTTCTCTTAACACCCACTCGCCAATGGGAATTATTAGCCCCAGTTCTTCACACACAGGAATAAATTGCGCAGGAGACACAGCACCTAATTCTGCACTATGCCAACGTAATAACGCTTCACACCCAACCGTTTTTTTATCATGGCTAACAATTGGCTGAAAATAAACTGTAAATTCATTATTACTCAGCGCTTTATGCAGAGCATTCTCAAGTTTGCTGCGGGCTGTTGCTTGTTCATGCAAACCACTGGTAAAGAATTCAAAACAATTACGCCCTTGCTCCTTAGCTTTGTACATAGCACTGTCAGCATTACGCAGTAATATTTTACGTTCAACAGCATCATCAGGGAAAATAGTGATCCCCATACTACCCGACAAAAACACATCTTGCTCACCAATTTTAAATGAGGAATTGAGTGCCTGCAGTGCCTTTTGGGCTAATCGTTCAATATCAGCTAAGGTGTTGATCCCTGGAAGCAGTAACGCAAACTCATCACCGCCTAAACGCGCAACAACATCAGAGCTGCGCATACATGCTTTTAGCCTTTTAGCGGCCTCAAGTAATAATAAATCACCGCTATTATGCCCTAGCGTATCATTCACGCTTTTAAATCGATCTAAATCTATAAAACAAATAGCCAAGCGTTTATTGTCAGCACTGGCACGGATCATTTCTTGATCAAGCTTATTGTTGTAATGGTATCTATTCGCTAACCCTGTCAGGTTATCAAAATTAGTTTGCAACCACATCTCTTGCTCATTTTCTTTACGTAAAGAAATATCGTTGAATAAAGCAACATACTGCTCAATCTCTTTATCATCATCAAAAACCACCGAAATATTGAGCCAACTAGGATAAATACTGCCATCTTTACGACGATTCCAAACTTCACCTTCCCAATGTCCTTCTTCATTCAAACGTTGATATAGCGCTTGGAAAAACGCAGGTTTATGGCGCCCAGAATTTAATATTGCCGGTGTTTTACCTATCACATCCTGTTCTTGATAACCTGTAATATGCGTAAAGGCTTGATTAACTGCTTGAATTTCATTGTTACGATTAGATACCAAAATACCCTCATTGGTTGCTGAGAATACGGTACTTGCTAAGCGCTGTTGTTGTCGGGTTTGCAGCTTTTGGCTGATATCGCGAATTAAATGTATTTCACCTATCTTAATGTTAGCTTTATCATTTACAGCTGTTACTCGTGCCTCTCCCCAAAAATCCTCTTCTAAACCATGAAACTGGCATTCGTTATCAACACCAATTATACCTTTTGGGCACTGTGTAAATGAGTAAATATTTTTCCCTTGCAGTGACTCTCCTGCTGCTAACTTTTGTATAGCCATCGTATTAGCGGTAATCACAACATGCTCGGTATCGGTGAAAACCACTAGATCATCAATACTGTTAAAAATAGCTTTTAGCATTGCGCTGTCTTTTTGTGCCGACTTTTTAGCACGGCGTAACCTAGCAGCTAATAAAGTTAAAATAGCTAACAAGATCATCAATAAAGAAATTGAAATGAGCGCTAATATTAATTGGTCCGCGCTTTTTTCTTCGATTTCTTTAGTTTGGCTCGCAACCAATTCCTCAAGGTTTTCTTGGTAATGCCAAAGCGCAGCTTCGAGGCTACGCTGCGAAGAAATATCATGCACAACTGAAAATAAGAAATCTTTATTTTCAACTCTAAATGGGGCTGAATAAACACTTACAGTACGTGTTTCACCATTAGCTAAACGGTGTTGAAAGACAAAATAATTCTGCCCTTTATTGAGCGCGGCTTGACGCTCTTGCGCAACTTGTTGTTCAGTAAATATATTAATTTGCTGAATCCGCATTGTTTGCAATTGTGCAACACTGTAACCATAAAATAATGCCGCAGCCTGATTGGCATATTTAATCTCACCTGTTTGCGGCTCAACCACGAGCATGACTGCACTGTGCTCATTTAAAAGCGACACATTGATCACAGAATCAAAAGACGACTTTGCAATTGCATGTCCCGCACCAGTAATTACAAAATAAGCAACTATGACCTTGATAAATAACTTTATGATAAGCCCGCCCATTTATTGAAAACTCATTTCATACATCTGCTCTACACTATAGCTTACTCCACTAATAATGTAATGAAAATGCTCATTAAACACTCACTTAATAAGCCGCTTTAATTCGCTTAACGTATTAATTTAAGTATAATACCAGCAGTCTTTTTCAGCTTTAAAGCGGCCCATAATGAAATACAAAGATCTGCGCGATTTTATCGAGTTACTCGAAAAAAAAGGTGAGTTAAAACGTATTCAACAAGAAGTTGATCCTTATTTAGAAATGACAGAAATTGCCGATCGTACCTTACGTGCTAAAGGCCCTGCTTTATTGTTTGAAAACCCTAAAGGCTATGACATCCCAGTATTAGCTAACTTATTTGGTACGCCAGAGCGCGTCGCTATGGGGATGGGTAAAGAAGATGTCAGTGAATTACGAGAAGTGGGTAAACTACTGGCATTTTTAAAAGAGCCTGAGCCACCAAAGGGCTTAAAAGAAGCATTCGGGCAAATACCTGTGTTTAAGCAAGTATTAAACATGCCAGCTAAAGAAGTAAAAAAAGCGCCGTGCCAACAAGTCATTATTGAAGGTGATGATGTTGATTTAACTAAACTTCCTATTCAGCATTGCTGGCCAGGCGATGTAGCCCCGTTGATTACATGGGGTTTAACCGTCACCAAAGGCCCCTATAAAAAGCGCCAAAATCTTGGGATTTATCGCCAACAATTACTTGGTAAAAATAAAATCATTATGCGCTGGTTATCCCATCGCGGCGGCGCACTTGATTTTCAAGAATGGTGCAAAGAAAACCCAGGCCAGCCTTATCCGGTATCGGTGGCACTAGGCGCAGATCCGGCGACTATTTTAGGCGCCGTCACCCCTGTACCTGATACCTTAAGCGAATATGCCTTTGCGGGCTTACTACGCGGTAGCAAAACTGAAGTAGTAAAATCCATATCCAATGATTTACAAGTGCCTGCTAGCGCTGAAATTGTCCTTGAAGGCTATATTATGCCGGGCGAAATGGCTCCTGAAGGCCCTTATGGTGATCACACCGGATACTATAACGAAGTCGATGACTTTCCAGTGATGACAGTTACACACATGACACATCGCAAAGATCCTATTTATCACAGTACCTTTACTGGCCGCCCGCCAGATGAACCCGCGATTTTAGGTGTTGCGTTAAACGAAGTCTTTGTACCTGTACTACAAAAGCAATACCCTGAAATTGTCGATTTTTACTTACCCCCTGAAGGCTGCTCTTACCGTATGGCCGTTGTGACAATGAAAAAGCAATACCCAGGCCATGCAAAGCGGGTAATGATGGGGGTATGGTCGTTCTTACGCCAGTTTATGTACACTAAATTTGTGATTGTTTGCGATGATGACGTCAACGCGCGAGACTGGAATGATGTCATTTGGGCAATCACCACGCGTATGGACCCTGCTCGTGATACCACGTTAATTGAAAACACGCCAATTGATTACCTTGATTTTGCCTCACCCGTATCAGGTTTAGGTTCTAAAATGGGGATGGATGCCACCAATAAATGGCCTGGTGAAACAACTCGAGAATGGGGCGAGCCTATCGTGATGGATCAAGCGACTAAAGATCGTGTAGATGAAATTTGGCAAAGCCTAGATATTCTCTAACAGCGCTGGAAGAGGCTATAAACTCACCCTGCGGATATGCTAGTATTGCTCAAATAAAGTGCGTATCCGCTAATTTAAGGTAAAACATGCAAACATTACACGCTGAAGTTGTAGCTATCAGCCCATTAACAGAATTTGTTCACAAGGTCATTTTAAAACCTGCACAAAGCGTTACTTTTGAAGCAGGCCAATATTTACAAGTTGTACTCGGTGAAAAAGACAAACGTGCCTTTTCAATTGCGAGCCGCCCTTCACAATGTGATCAGCTAGAGCTGCACATTGGTGCATCTGCGGCTGATTCATACGCAATGCAAACCCTTGAACACCTTCGTGCGGCACATGCTGATAAAAGCTTAGTGACCATCGAAGCTGGCCTTGGTATTTCACAATTACGTATACAATGCGAACGCCCAATTATTTTACTTGCTGGCGGCACAGGGTTCTCATACGTGAAATCGATGGCCGACCATTTAAGTGAAATTGGCTGTGACCGCCCAGTGTTATTTTATTGGGGCGTCCGTGAAGAGTCAGCTCTTTATGCACATAGCGAAATGCAAGCATGGGCTGATAGCCGTGAAAACTTTACTTTTATTCCAGTGGTTGAAAATCCCACGGACAGTTGGACAGGGCACACCGGTTATGTACATAAGGCCGTAATGCAAGATATCGTTTCACTTGCACCATACGATATCTACATGGCCGGTCGTTTTGATATGATTGGCATTGTTCGTGATGACTTTTTGGCGCATGGCGCAATCCGCGAAAACATGTATGCCGATGCTTTTGCATTTATAAAGTAGCGTATTAAAGCGCCGGTGGCGCTTTTTTTATATGGGCTAATCCTCACTAAATATACAAATCCCATCCATTAAAGTTATACTGAGTTCACTTAATAAATAGAATCAGTGCCGTTTTATGGCTTCGGCAATCGAACAGCGTATCGTAACTTTTTTACTTAAACATATTAAAGGCATAAAACTGATCTATTTATTTGGCTCTCATAATTAGGGGACTGCCAACAAAAATAGCGATATTGACCTCGTTGACTTAAACTCGGCATCAACCGTATTGCAAATGCAAGTGATATCATCATTGCGGTGATTAATAACCATCTTTCGGACTTTGAGACATACAGCAAAGAAATTGCGCAAAAAACATTAATGTAGAACAACGATTACATTACTGACACTCTCTGACAAAACCTTATGATTTACTGAACGCTCTTAAACAAGGAGCATAATTATGACCACTAACGTAATCGAAGTTGTTAATTTCACACTCAACACTGACGCCGATTTAGCACAATTTCATATTGCTAATAACGCATTTCAAAATTTCATTGACCAACAACCGGGCGTATTTTATCGCTCTCTTGCTAAGCAACCTGATACCCCGCTTTACATCGATGTCATATACTTTGCTACACCAACAGATGCAAAGCGTATAAGTGATGCGTTTTCTGAAAATGCCATTTGCCAACAATTTGCTGCGCTAATAGCAAAACAAAGTGTACAGTTAACTCATTATGAAGTACTGAGCCAAACAGCTTGCCAGCAAAGTTAAACTAAATAAAGGATCCATTCGTGCACAAATCAGAGCGGCTATTTCAACTAGTAAATATACTAAAAAGTCGCCGCTTTGCGATCACTGCAAGTGATCTCGCCGCTAGGTTAGATGTGTCTGAGCGCACTATTTACCGTGATATTCAACACCTCCAAAGCTCAGGAGTTCCTGTTGCAGGTGAGGCGGGTGTTGGCTATCTAATTACTGAATACGACCTTCCTCCCATGATGTTTACGCTAGAGGAGTTACAAGCACTACTGCTGGGTAGTAACATGGTGAGTGCATGGACCGACCCACAATTAGCTGCAAATGCCCAAGCTGCAATAACTAAAATAAATGCCGTATTACCTGAAAAACTAAAACAACAAGTCGACGAGTTGCCTTATATCGTCCCCTCTTTTAGCCATGATAAAAGCCAGCAACAAACCACCTTGCTACTCCGCCAAGCGATTGCTAATAAAACCTGTATAGAATTTCACTATATTGATGTTAACCAGCAGTCCACTCACCGTATTGCAGAGCCTTTAGGGCTTGTGTACTGGGGAGCAAAATGGACGCTGATTGCTTATTGCCAATTACGTACTGACTATCGTGAATTTCGTTTAGATCGTATCCAAGCTATAACGCCTGTTTGCAAAGTATTTGTTACCCACCCACAAAAAAATTTAGCTCATTACATTGAGTTAGTAAAAGCTAAATATCAAACAAGTTAGTATGAGTAGAATGCAATTAAATTGAGTAATGATTGTTTCTACCTATCAATATAATCAACATAAACAATTTCCCAAAAAGCGGATCCTTAACCATACTTTGTACAAGTCATTAATTGGGAGAGACCCAAATGTTAAATACAAAAGTAAAAGATTTCATGCAACGTAAGTTGCCACACATCACACCAGAGACTGAAATGACCACCGCCATTGCGGAACTGCAAAAATTTAAATTACTCGGTGCACCGGTGTTTGATGACAATAAATGTTTAGTAGGATTTATCTCTGAGCAAGAACTACTTAGGCCATTAATGCAAAGTAGTTATTTTTGTGACGGCGTGGTTAAGGTTGCGCAACTAATGCAGACAGAGGTTGTCACCGTCAACGCCGACACCAACATCATAGAGCTTGCGGAGCAAATGAAAACAGGGAAGCCAAAAAACTACCCTGTTGTTGAAGGCACTAAAGTAATTGGGATGATTGGTCGTAGTGATATTCTCAAAGCAATGTTTGATAACTATCTGAGCTGCCAATAAAAATATTAGGCGTATAAAAAACGCCTACCCCTTATTAGCGTGCGGCAGCAGCGTGTATTAGTTGCTGTTTTTCTGTATCACTTAAATAAGCTATTGCCAGCGCATTTGCTTGAGCTTTTTCTATATCGGCTTGAGTTAACCCCGCAGCGGGTGCTGCAATCGCGTATTCATGCTCAATTTCGATGCCTTCAACTGCGGGATCATCGGTATTAATACAAGCCAAAATACCATGATCTAAAAAGCGCTTCAGAGGATGTACGTCTAAGCTTGCTACCGTGCTCGTTTGTACATTACTGGTTAAGCACGACTCAATACCGATACGCTGATCTCGCAGGTAATCCATCAACTTGGCATCTTCAATCGCTTTTACACCATGACCAATACGCTCAGCACCAAGCTGATTAATCGCTTGCCAAATACTGGCAGCGCCTAATGCTTCTCCAGCATGAATTGTTGCAGCCAAGTAGGCATCGCGTACCTGTTTAAAATGATCAACAAACAGCTCGCCCGGAAAACCAATTTCATCACCCGCTAAATCAACCGCGACTAAGTCATTTTTAAACGCTAGCAAGGCATCAAGCTCTTGTTGGCAAATTTTAGTTCCGTAAGTGCGCGACATAATACCAATTAAATTCGCTTTCACGCTGTTGTTTTGAGTGGCACTTTTAATACCATCAACAACGGCTTCAACCACACCTTGTGGATGCAAACCACAGCTCTGCGCCATGTAATACGGGCTAAAACGTAGCTCAACATAATCTAAGCCTTGCGCTTGAGCATCTTCGATATTTTCTATGGCGATACGCCGACATGCATCATAGTCACCAAGTACTGCAACACCCCAATCAAGCTTTTGTAAGAAAGCCATTAGGTTCGGTTCAGGATCAATAACTTGTACATGTGGAATAAGTGCTTCAACATTGTCAGCTGGCAGTTTGATATTGAACTGGCGACCTAAATCAAGAATTGTTTGTGCACGGACATTACCATCTAAATGGCGATGTATATCTAGCAAGGGGAGTTTTTTATTGATCATAATGAGCACTCAGTTCAGTTAATTTGCGCGAATGATACGCACTTAAATCGGTAATTCAAGTTTAGATGATTTTATTCATATTATTGAGGTCATTTGTCAGCCCATTACAATAAAAGGTTAAATCACAGTGACTTTATTGCTGTGAAACATCTTTATGCAAATAGTGCCACACTGTTTTAAAGAGTTTCTCAGCATCGATTGGTTTTGTTAAGTAGCCATCCATACCGACCGCGAGTGCTTTTTTAACATCGTCGTCATGAGCATTGGCAGACAAAGCAATAATCGGCAGCTCATGCATAAATAACTCATAGCGGATCACTTTAGTGGCTTGCAAACCATCCATATTCGGCATTTGAATATCCATCAGTACTAAATCATAACGTGCTGCAGACACTTTTTCGATGGCTTCAAATCCATCATTGGCAACATCTGCAACACAGCCTTTGGTTTTTAAAATAGCGGTAGCAACATGTTGATTCAGCGGGTTATCTTCAACTAATAAAATTTTAAAATTAGCAAGCGATAAAGTGCTGGTATCAATATCATTAAACTGCGGCTCTAATTGCTCTGCCCTAGCCAGCGGTGAGATGCGTGGCAGGGTGAAGGTAAACGTTGAACCCACTCCTTCCTTACTGACGAGGCTAATTGCTCCCCCCATTAACTCAACTAACTTTTTACAAATGCTTAATCCTAATCCAGTACCACCAAACTGCCGAGAGGTAGAACTATCCGCTTGGGCAAAAGGTTGGAATAGTTGTTGTTGAGCTGTTTCGTTAATACCAATACCCGTGTCACTGACGCTAAAGTATACGCTGTCTTGCTGTTGCCACACCTTTAACGTGATAGCGCCAGTAGCAGTAAATTTAATCGCATTATTTAATAAGTTAAGCAACACTTGTTTTAAGCGAATTGGGTCACTATCAAGCTGAAAATCTAAATTATTTTCTAAATCGACAATAAGTTGCAGTGACTTCATATCAACTTCAAACTGCACTAAGTTAACGAGCTCATCAATCAGCTTATTCAGCGCAATGGGCTCTTGCATTAAGTCGAGTTTACCTGCTTCCATTTTAGAAAAATCGAGTACGTCATTTAATACTCGCAACAAGACGCTAAGCGCACCATCTGCTTGCTCAATATAACCTCGTGCTTGCTGCCAATCTTGCTGCTGTAATGCCAGATAGTGCAGCCCCTTAATACCATTTATTGGGGTGCGGACTTCGTGACTCATATTAGCCAAAAACTGACTTTTGGTCTGACTTGCTTTATCGGCTTTTTGTTTTTCTTGACGCAAAATTCGTGTTTGTTGAGCAACCTGCTCACGGATCTGAATATTAGTCCCCGTTACCGAGATCAAAAATGTAATCAACAACCACACAAATAACATCCCTAATATTTGCGCAAGCCAATACAATAACCACGACATTTGTGCCTTTGGCTCAAAGAGCTGTACTTGCCAAACTCGCTTGCCTATCGTTAGTTGGTATTCACTCAACAGCTCTATATCAGTGCGCGAAGTGCGATAAATTAATTGTCGTGCATCAGCCTCAGTTACATCATAGAAATGACTGCTAATTTGACTATGATGGTTAAATTGTAATGCCTCAGCCAAACGTGCCAAGCTAACAACAGCTACCACAAATCCCCTAAAATCACCTTGGGTTTGTAAATCGCCAAACACCGGAAAGAAAAACAACACTCCACTATCATCGTTCTTTGTTTGTATTAGCTTAACGGGTTCACTAATGACTAATTCATTCAATTCCTTGGACATCATTAATGCGCTACGGCGCTGACTATTTGACGCTAAATCAAAACCTATCACCTCTTCATTCCCCGCTATAGGGTTTACGTACAGTATAGGGTAATAGCCTTCACGTTTGGTAACACCCTGCCAATACTGCTGTGGCTTTTCTTTTATATAATAGTTATGCATGCCTTGCTGGCGCACTTTGTCTTGATGGTGCTCAACATCCGCTAACAAGATATTTGGCACCCAATCAAACGCGAGTACTTCAGGGCTATAATTCAGTTGTTTTGAAGTAAAACGCTCAAACTCACCGTAACTAACCTCATCACTACTGGCAAAAAAGGTCGACAGTAGTGTTAAATGGCTGGTTATTTCATCTAATTTATGGCTTATCTCCAATTTTATTTCGGCAATTTTCGCTTCTTGCTTTTGAATCTCTTTATCTCTTTTCACACTTGCCGCGGCATAAAAACTGATACTGATCACAATATAGATCAATAACGAAGGCAAAATGACTTGTAAACGGTGACGCATTTGCGCGTAATTGAAAGCAGCTAATATAAGTGGCGTAAAAATCAAGACACCAATACTGTCGCCGATCCACCATGCTATAAAATTATCAAATGCATCATGCATGGGAATAACATGATTAAAGACTAATAAGCTTGTGCCGATCGATGCTGAAATTACACAGCAAATAGGTCCTGCAACGATCAAACTTTGTATACTGTGCTTTAAAGAGGAGAGATCAAGGGGGGCTTTTATGATTTTGACTATCAGATAACAACCAACCCAAGCCTGCAACACCGCCCCTAACGAGACAATTAAAGCTTGTAGAAAAACCTGCCAATGGAGAATATCAACAACTTGATCAAGATGGAGCAAGTTAGTCAATAAAGCGCCGAGTAAAATGCCGAAGGTGGCGCGTTTTCCACACAATAAAAAACTAGCAAGCGCGATCCCTGATGGTGGCCACGAGGCCACTGCATAGCCATCTATTGCCAGCAGTGAATTGCTAAAGAAGCCAGTTAAAAAATAAGCAAAAGCAATGCTAAACGTCAGAGTAAATATATTTTTCAATGCTCTGGCGCTCCTATGCCGGTATGGATCCGCGGTCTCTACGAATAAAGATCGAGTGCTTTTTGTGGCTGCGCACTTTTACTATAACTAAGCTGTGCTTGAGCGAAATATGCCTTGCTATTCTCTCGGGTTAAGGCCTTATCAAATACCCGCGCGGCGAGGTCATACTCCCCATGCGCATTCGCAAGACAAGCAAGCGCAAGTAGCAAGTCTTGATTATCAGGGTCTTTCTTTAACGTATCTTGCAAACTTGCTTGTAATTTTAGCGCGTCTCCCGGTGCGGAGACTTTCAAAACCTGTGCAAGCTCGGCATGTTGCTCTGGTTTTTTCAGCATTTTTATCAGGCTTAACTCTATTTCATTTAAGCATCCGGCACTGGCCATTGCCGCTAAATAACAGTTCTGCGCTTTTGCTTTTACCGGCTTGGGTAACTGCTGGTATTTATCGGTTAATTGCGACTGTGGCTGCGCCATAAAATAGCTGGTTAATAACACTGTCCATTGGCTCTGTGTTAATGCTTTTTTAGCTAATAAACGCGGCATAAATTGCTCAAGTGCCGTCCATTTTTGCTGCTGCACAAGTACCTCTGCATAGAGTTTCAGTTCCAAGGCAGTGGCTTTCTTAGCCTCAGCCAACACCTTTAGCTCTCCCGCTACGGTGCTGCAATCACCACTGGCAAGCCAAAGTTTCGCGGCCTTCAATTGATTTGCTGGTGATATTTGATCAAGTAAACCAATTGCTTTACTCGGGTCATTATGCTGTAAAGCCGCTTTGGCTAGTAACGCATAACGCACATCTTGCCAATTATCAGCCACGCTGTTGTTAGCCAGTGCAAGTTCAAGCTGCTCGCTATCGCCATTAATTAAGCTCCATACACCTTGCTCAATCGCAGCTTGCTTACGCTCTTCACTACGGGCAAAAAAACGATGACGAGTGTTGCTATACATAGACCAAATATAACGGATCAACTTATAAGTTAAATACAGCCCGAGCGCGATAACCAAAATGGTCGCACAAAAAGCGACAATAGACCCTTCAATAGTTGTTTGATTAAACGAAATTAATACATAACCCACTTCACCTATTAGCATCGGCGATAAAGCAAGCAGTAGCGCAACGGCTAAAATAACCAATATTAAGCGGATCATTGTGCCCACTCCTTGACCTGCTCAGTACTTTTCAAAGTGATAGCTGGACTAAAGTTTAACTGCTCTTTGCTCAACTCCTGCAACGTTTTAAGCGTACTTTTAGTGAGAGCGTCATCATGTTTAAAGTAATCTTTTACTAATACTTCGGCTTGACTCAACGCGGTAAAATAAACACTGGCTTGTTTAGTCAACAGTGCATCTTGCGCTTGCGATAAATATAAGCTTAAGCGCTGTTGGATAAGATGGCGCTCTTGCTCGGTTAATAAAGGTTCAATAGCAATATCTTCACGTTGGCGAATTTTAATAAAGTTATCTTTAAATTGCTGCCATGAATTCGCTAAGTTTTGCTGCCAATCACTGATATTCTCACTTAACGCATGTTGATCTTCTTGTTCCACTTCTTGTGGTAATGCCACCGCGTTAAAAACAAGCTTATCAACTTGCCCAAGCACGCCGTGCAGCGTTAAATAAATGGCTTCTACTGCCACCGGTTCAACAGTACTTAGCGCTTGCAAGTCTTGATGTATTGCCTGGCGAATAGCGCCTGTGCCGGGGTGTTCAGCAAGTAGCGCATCTAAGCGAGATAATACAGCCGTTGCACCTTGATAATCTTTTTCAGCCCACAATTTAAACTCAGCCATACGTTGCAAGCTGGTAACTTCTTGGGGGTTGAGGCTATAAGCTTGTTGCTCTGCACGCTGTAACGCACTTTCTAGTTGCTGCTGTGTTTGTGTTTTGCTTGCAGCTAAAGCTGCCGTCACTTTTTGCTCACTGTTAAACAAGGCTTGCTGCAAGGTTTGCTGGGCGACTTTTACGGCTTGTAGCTCTTTACCAAGCAGTTGGTTGTCAGCAGATAGTTGATTGATCACTTGATTAGCTTGCTGCTGCGTATTTAATTTTTGATAAAACTGATACCCCACCCCAGCAGCCACTATTAACGAGATCAGCAGTGCTAAGCTGCCAGTTTTACTTACTTTTTGTTTGTTAGTTGGGGGCGTTTCTTGTTTCATAGCAAAGTCTTTTTTTGTTGCCGAAGGAGAGTCTGTAACCTTAGTATTCACTTTGGTTGTACTGCTTTGTGCTGCTTTAGTGTCAGCTATTGGCTTTGTATCTTCACTCATAAGGGTACCTTCGCTGATACAAGTAAACATAGCGCTATCACTTGCACCTGCGGCAATGTGTATATTTGCCGAGTCAATTTGCTGCGCCGCAAGGTGTTCGCTAATGCGAGCACTGGCAACATAAAACTGACAGTGTCTTAACCATTCTAGTTGTTGCACGCTCAGCTGGCGAAAAATCGCGTCAACGGCCGCATTACTTGTAATGACTATACCTTTAACATCAATGCTTTGCCAGTGGTCTAGCCAGTCAGCTGAATTTCCCTCAGTAGGGCTACGTTGATAAACAACTAAATTATTTAAAAATGCTCCACGCTGTTTGAGCGTTTTTGCAATAGTAGGTCGGCCATCTTTGCCTTTCACTAAAACAATATTTTGCCCATCAATCTGCTGTAATGACTTCAGCGCTAATAATCCTTCAGAATCATGCTGCTTAGGCACCGCGGCGCGCACGCCAAATGCCTGCCAAATGGCTTCAGCAGTTTGTTCGCCTACAGCATAAAACTGTGCTTTGGTATTAATATCGGGTTTTAGAGCCAGCAGTGCATTGACGGCATCTTGAGAGATAAAAATAACTTTATCTGCATTCAGTAGAGGCGTTAGCTGGGTGTTGTTTGGTGTGAAATAATCGATCTTCAAAACTGGAAACAAGGTCGCCTGATAACCCTTCTGCGACAGTTGCTGCGCAAGGTCGGCGCCTTTTCCATGTGGGCGAGTTATCAGGATCTGTGCCATTTATGCGTCTCTATATACGTCTGCTAAAATTTTATCTGCACCTAATGCAAGTAATTGCTCGGCCAGTTGTATACCTAGTTGTTCTGCATCGCTGGCATTACCACTGATCTCAGCACGCAAAATTTCGCTGCCATCAATCGCGCCCACTAAGCCACGTAAATGCACTTGCTCGCCATCAACTAATGCATACGCACCAATTGGCACTTGGCAACCGCCTTCTAAACGGCGATTCATGGCACGCTCTGCATTTACACGAATACGCGTTTCATTGTGCTCTAGCGGTGCAAGTAATGCTTTAGTTACTTCATCATCAATACGACACTCAATACCTACCGCACCTTGACCATTAGCTGGTAGCGATTGCTCCGGCTCAATAAAGGCTTTAATGCGATCATGCATTTCTAAGCGAATTAAACCTGCAGCCGCTAAAATAATCGCATCATATTGGCCATCATCAAGCTTGGCTAAACGCGTGTTCACGTTACCACGTAAATCACGAATTTCTAAATCAGGGCGCAATGCACGTATTTGGCACTGACGACGTAGACTGGATGTACCAACAATAGCACCTTGCGGTAACTGTGCAATATTATCAAAGCTATTCGATACAAACGCATCCCGCGGATCTTCGCGCTCACAAATAGTATGCAGCGCTAACCCTTGTGGAAAATCCACCGGTACATCTTTCATTGAATGCACAGCGATATCAGCACGGCCATCTAACATAGCTTGCTCAAGCTCTTTAACAAATAAGCCTTTACCGCCAATTTTTGCAAGCGGAGTATCGAGAATGATATCCCCTTGGGTCGACATAGGCACTAACTCAACCGTAAGATCAGCATGAAAATGCTCAAGTTGTGCTTTTACAAATTCCGCCTGCCACAGTGCTAAGGCACTTTTACGAGTCGCAATACGGATTAGTTGAGATTTTTTTGTCGCTTTTCCAATCATAAATAGAGTCCAATTAATTTTCTTTGCTGAGTCTCAAAGTACGCTAAACGCTTACTCAGCCAAAATGCGAAATTCTTTTTGTGCCAACAAATGGCCATGTTCATCAACAACATCAACGCGCCAATTACCAACTTGTTCAGGTAAAATCGTTTTGTTAGAGAAAGTACGATAACGAGGCGAAGTAACATCGAGCTCAATGCTGGCTAGCACTTCATCTTCGTAGCGCCAAACATGCTTAACTTTTTGCCCTTGCAGGTTTTTGAGTTCACTAAAAAATGCCATCGTCTCTGTAAATTCATTAAAACGCACATCTGCTTTAAATACGTTAACCGGCTCACGGTCTACGACTTCACGCGTCAATACAGCTCGACTTACTTTGTCGGTATCAATTCGCGCACCAAGCGCAACGCTGGCCACATGTGCCGAAGGTGCAAAGCTATCAGTTTGTTGAACGGTTACCTCTTGTCCAACCAATTCCTCATTCGTATCAGGAATAACAGTGGTGCTAGCAGGTAACTCCTCGCGGACTTCTTGTTCCTGAACAGTAATTTGCGCTTCAGGCTCACTGGCTGATGCTTCAAGGTCATCAATATCGGAGTTTTCAATAACGGCTGCAATAACTGGTATTGCTGAGGCTGAATCAAGTTCAGTATCACTTTCCTCAATACGTGGGTCAACTAGCTGCGGGTCATCAGTTACACTGTCAGTTACCACCTCCGCCACTGAGCTATCAATAGGCTGTTGATCATTTTGCTCGGCGTTTACCGAGCCCAATAGGCTATATGCAACAATAACTAACGCAAATACCACCAATAACATAACAGCCACAATGCGCTGCCAATGCCATTGATAGGTGACTTCTGGGGCAGTAGGTGCTGCTGCACGACTCATATTTGCGGTGATCACTATTTTTTGTTTCATTTTAGCCTCGGCTACTCAACACTATTAACTTAAGCGGGCAATTAACCAGTGGCGGATAGCCAATAGCTCTTCCCCACAGACCTGATGGCCCATAGGATAGTCTTGCCAACTTACCTCCATGTTATGCGCTACCAGTACATCAAACGCATGACGGCCAGCCTCATAAGGTACGACTGGATCTTGGCTACCATGAGCCATAAATACATTTAAACCTGTTTGTTTTGCTTCAGCTGTTAATTTCTCAGGCACGCACATGTATGTCGACAACGCCATCACACCAGCCAGCTTTTGCTTTAAGCGCGGTGCTAAATGTAATGAAATAACGCCACCTTGAGAAAAACCAGCTAATATTATTTTATTTGCTGGAATGCCTTTCTCGAGTTCTTGATTGATCAATAACTCAACTTTAGCCGCTGATTCACACACCCCAGCTTCATCCGCACGCTTATCTAAATCCATTGATTTAATATCATACCAAGATCGCATAGCCATACCACCATTTATGGTGACCGGCTGTACTGGTGCATGGGGAAATACAAACCGCAAACCAAGCTCATCAGGTAACGCAAGTTGTGATGCAACAGGCAAAAAACCATCGCCTGAGTCGCCCAAGCCATGCAACCAAATAATCGTTGCTTTATGCTCGCCCTTTGCCGGGTACTCTACAAACGCTAAACTCATAAGGCTGGTTGCCACTCAACTGTTTGACCGGCCTGACGCGTGGTCGCCTCATTCATAAACTGCCAAAACTCAGCGCCCGAACGGTTATCAATCCACTGATCACCACGTAATTCAAAGTGATGACCATTAAACTTAGTTGCAACCCACACTTGATGTAAAGGTGCTTGCTTATTAATGACAATTTTACTGCGATCGGCAAAAATAATTTCCAAAATACCTTCGCCAGATTCATAGTCTAAGTCGGCTTCACAGTCATCCACTTGCTCTTCAATGGTAAACATAAGTGCTTCGGCTAATTGATGGTATTCATGATCAGTCATAATTGTTTCCTTTTACGGGCATTTAGCCAGGTATTCGGTACGAATTGCGTGCAACTAGTGTAACAGGAATAAATTCATCCGCGAATAGCTGCATTTTTTAGATATTCTGTTAATCTGCGATTATAAAGCCAGCAACACGATTAATCTAATGAAAGAGATGCATCTTAAACAATTAACACGACTTTCCTCACTCAGTGTACTTCTTATCGCTTTAGCTGGTTGCGGACAAAGTGGTCCACTGTATTTACCTGAAGAAAATGCAGAGCCGAATCAACCAGAACAAGTAGCGCCTGCCGCTACTAAAACACCGTCATCAACTACTGAATCGAAACAGGACCAATAATGGACTTTTTTGACTATAAAAATAATCAGCTACATGCTGAAGACATCGCTGTCAATGAGCTTGCAGCGCAATACGGCACACCTTGCTATATCTATTCACGCAAAACATTTGAACGTCATTATCTTGCCTTTGCTGAAGCGGCTACCAATCATAAAAACTTAGTGTGCTATGCTGTAAAAGCGAATTCAAACATTGCCGTGTTAAACGTGCTTGCGCGTTTAGGTTCAGGGTTTGATATTGTTTCTAAAGGTGAACTTGCGCGTGTTATTGAAGCAGGTGGTGATCCCAGTAAAGTAGTTTTTTCAGGGGTCGCAAAAACAGCTGACGAAATTGCCTATGCGCTAAAACTAGGCATTAAATGCTTCAATGTAGAGTCAGTGTCTGAATTAGATCGCATATCACACGTTGCTAGCGAGCTTAATTTAGTCGCGCCGATTTCGATTCGTGTAAACCCTGATATTGACGCTAAAACCCACCCTTACATTTCAACAGGCTTAAAAGAAAATAAATTCGGTATAGATATTCTAACGGCTGTAAGCGTTTATCAATATGCAGCATCATTACCTGGTTTAAAAATTACCGGCGTTGACTGCCATATAGGCTCTCAACTTACTGAAATAAAACCATTCCTAGAAGCCCTCGATAAAGTGCTGGCACTGATTGATGAGTTAAAAGCAAATGGCATTGAACTGAGCCACTTAGATATTGGCGGTGGCTTAGGCGTACCTTATAACGGTGAAACCCCGCCACACCCCAGCGAATACGTGGCACATATCACCGAGCGTTTAAGTGACTACCAACACCTAGAGCTTATTTTTGAGCCTGGCCGTGCAATTGCTGCTAATGCCGGTATTTTAGTTACTAAAGTTGAGTTTATTAAACAAAACCAAGATAAGTTTTTTGCGATCGTTGATGCCGGTATGAACGATATGCTGCGCCCTGCATTATATCAAGCATGGCAAAACATTGTGCCAGTAACCCCACGCAATGACGACACCCCCACCCACAATTTTGATATTGTTGGCCCTGTGTGTGAAACCGGTGACTTTTTAGGTAAAGATCGCATGTTGGCATTGCAACAAGGTGATTTACTAGCACAGCGCAGTGCGGGTGCATACGGCTTTACTATGAGTTCAAATTATAATTCTCGCCCTCGTGTGGCAGAGATTATGGTTGATGGTGAGCAGAGTCATTTGATCCGCGCACGTGAAACAATTGAAAGCTTATGGCAAGGTGAGAAAATTTTACCATAAACTTTTTGTAACACGGCTGCTCTGTGGCATGATTAGCGCAGAGCAACCCGAATTAGAGCGCTATGTTAGTTAATTTTTCCAAAATGCACGGCCTAGGCAACGATTTTGTTGTAATTGATAACATTACACAAAACGTTTTCCTGTCACGAGATCAAATAAGAAAACTGGCAGATCGCCATTTCGGCATCGGCTTTGACCAATTACTTATGGTAGAAGCGCCTTATTCTCCTGATCTTGATTTCCATTATCGTATTTTCAATGCCGATGGTAACGAAGTCGAACAATGTGGCAATGGCGCTCGCTGCTTTGCTCGTTTTGTACGAATGAAAGGCCTTACCAACAAGCATAAGGTTACCGTATCGACCAAATCAGGTAACTTGACTTTATATATTGAAAAAGATGGTCAAGTAACAGTCAATATGGGTCATCCTAATTTCGAGCCAAGTAAAATACCGCTCAAAGCGACTAAGCGTGAACTCACTTATATTATCCGCGCTGAAGAACACACCGTATTTAGCGGTGCTGTATCAATGGGTAACCCACATTGCGTACTGGAGGTGGATGACATAGATACCGCCGACGTAAACACCCTAGGGCCATTACTTGAAAATCACGAACGTTTTCCGCAGCGAGTTAACGTTGGCTTTATGCAGGTGATCAACCCAGAGCACATTAAACTGCGAGTTTGGGAGCGCGGCGTTAACGAAACTCTGGCTTGCGGTACCGGTGCTTGTGCCGCTATGGTGATTGGCCAAATTCAAAGTAAACTCTCTACCACAGTGCAGGTCGATTTACCTGGCGGTAGTTTGCAAATTCGCTGGCAAGGTGAAGGTCACCCGGTAAGAATGACAGGCCCTGCTGAACATGTATTTGATGGACAAGTTGCTTTATGAGTCAAATAACACCTGAACAAGTTGCTGATTTTTTACGTGAAAACCCATGCTTTTTACAGCAAAACAGTGACCTTTTAGCGCAATTAGAGCTTCAGCAACATGCGCAAGGTGCAACCTCATTGGTGCATATTCAACAACGCCAATTACGTGAGCATAATACGATGCTAAAAAGTAAAATAGCCTCCTTGATTGCGCATGCCAAAGAAAACGAGCTCATTTATAGCTTATTTAGTGAATGTCATCGTCAGCTTTGGACTAACTACGATTTTAAAACCTTAGCTATTAACTTACGTAATATTATTTGTACTAACCCTGCTATTAGTGAATGCCACTTACTAAAGTATGAAAGTAAGTTTGATGAGCTAATTGCCCATCGTTTACAACCAGACGGGATTTATCTAGGTCGCGTAAATCAGCAAGAGCGAGATTTACTGTTTAAAATTGATATCCAATCAAGTGCACTGTATTTAATTGGCAACAGTCAGCACCCTATCGCCATTTTGGCATTTGGTAGCGCAGATCCGAATCATTTCGAGCCAGCAAAAGACAGCTTATTTGTGCTTGAGTTTGTGCGCTCATTGCAACTCAGATTGCTGGAGTTAGAACAGGAACTTGCATGAGCGAGCAGCTCCCACCTGATATAGCAGAGCTTTGCGAGCAACTAAGCGATGCATGGCGCACACCTATTCAACAATTTAGCGACTACCTTAAGTTTGAAAAACAATACTCACCGCACACGATAACGCAATACACCAGCCAGCTTGGTTTTGCAGCCTTATACTTCAGTAAACTCTGCGATGATTGGTCAAATGTGCAAGGTGAACATATACGTCGTTACAGTATGCAGCTCAGAGGCAAACAATTAAGCGGACGCACAATTAGCTTAAAACTCAGCTGTATTCGCAGCTTATATAAGTTTTTAAAAACAAAGAATACCAATCAACAACACCATTACCATAATCCAGCACAGGCAATCAAAGGCCCTAAATTTGCCAAGCCACTGCCAAAAAATCTCGATGTTGATCAAATGACGCGGTTACTTGATATTCAAGACGATGACCCACTAGCAATACGTGACCAGGCGATGATGGAATTAATGTATTCTTCTGGCTTAAGGATAAGCGAGTTAGTCGGCGCCAACTTACAGGATATTAACCGCAGTTCAGCTGAAATTTTAGTCCGCGGTAAAGGCAATAAAGAACGCCTCTTACCGGTTGGTGGTAAGGCGTTAGAATCACTAAATAAGTGGTTAAAGCTTCGGCCGCAATTTGCTCACCCTGATGAAGTTGCGATATTTGTTAGTAGTAAAAAATGTCGTATATCCGCGCGTCACGTGCGGCTCAGAATGCAAGAGTGGGGTATAAAACAAGGCATTAGTAGCCAAGTACATCCGCATAAATTGCGCCATTCATTTGCATCACATATTTTAGAATCCTCAGGCGACTTACGAGCTGTACAAGAGTTATTAGGTCATAGCAGTTTATCAGCAACCCAAGTGTACACTCATTTAGACTTTCAGCATTTAGCCAAAGTGTACGACAACACTCACCCTCGCGCTAAAAAGCGCTCAAATACCGACTAGCCAGGAGCTGATATGATCCGCTTTAATCGTGCCATAAGCCATTTTTCTGTACTCAGTTTTGATTTAGATGACACACTATACAACAATCACCCCATCATCAAAGCGGCTGTGCAAGCACAAATAGATTACCTCAATGCGCTTCCCAACTGGCAAGCGCAAGGCAAAAACTACTGGCAACAATGCCGTGAACAAGCGGTAATTGACAACCCTGAACTCATCGACAACGTAACTCAATGGCGTAAAAGCACATTACGAGTGGCACTTGCCAAGCTCGGCTACCAAGGAGTAGAGCTGGAACAGCACGCTAATTACGCATACCAAGCATTTGCCGATGCACGCAGCCAAATTACGGTTAGTGATGAAGTGCTTGAGCTACTCGCTAAACTTACAAAGCACTATCGTTTAATTGCTATAACCAATGGTAATGTTGAAGTTGAGCGATTTAACTTAAACGGTGTATTTGAGCTGGTGCTGCAAGCGGGCATTCACGGTAAAGCAAAACCGCATGCCACTATGTTCGAACAAGCATGTAATCATTTAAACGTAGCACCACAACAAATTTTACATATCGGCGATAGTTTAGATACTGACGTACACGGCGCGCATAATGCAGGCTGCCAATCTATATGGCTCAATAACCAAGCCGCAAACTATGCATATAAAGGCTTAGCCGACATTGAAATTAAAGATATTCAAGCGCTAAAGTACTTTTTAAAGTAACGGGGGTTTAAAATGAAAAGGACGTTTTCCACATACTTACTCATCACGGCGTTAACCGCCTCCGTTGCGTTGAATGGCTATTTATTATGGCCAACAGAAGTCGTTAGGCCCAGTAAAGAGGCTGTTACACAATCTAAAACACAGCAACCGCCCTCAGAGTTATTTAGCCCTTATTACCAACAAGCTATACGGCAGTTTGACCAGCAACAGTTTAGCGCTGCCGTTGCCAGTTATCAGCAATTACACACAGCCCAACCATTACAAGCTGAGCAGCTATATTTTCAATGGCGTAATAGCGTAGAGGATTGGCTGAACGATGGGCAATTGACGACCGTTGAGCGTTTTTTACAGGCCTTTTTAACCAGCGAACCTTACAATGTCAGTATGTTACAACTTGATGCCGAGCGCTTAGTAAAAAGCCAACAACCCAATCAAGCCATTGTGGCATTGTTAGCTTTACAATCACTTGCCAATGAAAGTCAGTTAGCAGCCATAAATATGCGCTTAACCCAGCTTACTATTGCCCAACTACAGGCACTCAATGAACGTAGGGCATGGCAAACAATTACTGAACAAACACTGGCGTGGCTTGATTATGATAATGAAAACCCTCGTTATTTATTTGCCCTTGCGCATGCTTATTATCAGCTCAATGACTTACCCAGTGCACAGTCAAGTTTAGACCGCCTACCTCTGGAACACCCATTGCAAAGTCAAGCAGCTGCATTACAAGAGCAAATTAACCATGCCATTAACGGCCTAGATAAAGTCCCTTTAGAAAAACGAGGAGCGCATTACCTTATTGATATCATTATTAATAACGATGTAAATACGCAACTGATGATAGATACTGGAGCAAGCTTTACGGTACTACCAAAGCAACTGTTAGAGTCGCTCTACCCACAACCAAAATATATCAACGAGATGACCGTAAATACAGCTAATGGCCAAGTAAAGGCTGCTCACTATCAAGTTGAGTCGATTAAAATTGGCCAACAAATTTTACACAACTTTGACATTTTGGTGATCAACAATCATAGTGGCTATGGCCTATTAGGAATGAATTTTTTACAACATTTTAAATTTAATATTAATCAGCTAGATAATCAGCTTGAACTAGAAAAACAATAACTTAATTTAAGGATAAACATGACACTCAACGATTTTTTAAGCCGCTTAGCTGAACAACCGCAACAGCTTGAGTTTAGCGATTGCATGGCAGTGATTGATGCAAATTATCGCTTTACGCCAAGCGCATTTAATAACCACGGTTTAAAAAGTGCTGCTGGTGAAAACAACGGCTCGTGCAAAATTTTTGCTTTTGCTAAGCTCAACCAATTAAGCAAACAAAATACCTTAGATTGCTTTGGCGCATTTTACCGAGAGGATGTATTAGGAAATCCTGATGGTCACGATCATATGAACATTCGTACCTTTATGCTCGCACCCGAAGCCACGCCATTTTTAGGACTGACTTTTGAGCAACAACCGTTGTTAGAAATAGCCTAAAGCTCTTTTTCCATAAAGTATCGCGTGCCTGAAAGCGGATAATTATTTAATTGGTATTTCACCACATAGCCGTTTTTTTCATAAAACGGCTTAGCCTGAAAATCTAACGTATCTAACTGAGCCCATTTAGCGCCAAGTTGTTGCCCATGCTCCTCAATTGTATGTAATAGCTGAGTCGCCAAACCATGACCACGAGCAGTCTCAGCACACCACAACCAGCTTATCATTAACCAATTACCAAATACCTGAGCTGTGATCCCTGCCACTAGCTGCTGATTTTCATCGACAAACTTAAACCCTAAAGGAATTCTCTGCGTATCAAAGTGCGCTTGATTAAAAGCCTGCATGGCGGATCTTAATTCCTCTTGCAAACACTGTGAGTCATCTCGCTGTAGTGAGTACATTCATAACCCCTTCAAAAAATAATAACCCATCATTAGCTTGTGGCTTGTTATACTCGCAGCATTATTAACTGTCCAGCTTATGCTATGATTGAAAAAACTCGCCTTGCTAAATACCTTGCCCATGCGGGGATTTGCTCTCGTAAACAAGCATCTCGATTAATTGATCAAGGCATTGTAACTGTGAACGCCCACCCCGCGAATCATATTGATCATGTAGATGACAGCGACGATATACGTGTTAATGGTGAGCGCATACAAGGTGCGGCCCCACTGGTTTACTTTGCCTACCACAAACCCGTTGGTATTGACTGTAAACTTAATCAAACCGACTCCAGCAGCTTGATTCATCACCTGCCACAAACAACCCGAGTGTATCCAATTGGCAGGCTAGATAAAGACTCTCGAGGTTTACTAATACTGACCAATGATGGCGGATTTTGTAATCAGCTGATCCATCCTGATTTCCACCAGCCAAAGCGTTATTTAGTGACTGTAGATAAGCCACTTAATGATAATTTTTGCCAAACAATGGCAAACGGTGTGCCCGTAGACAAGCACATTACTTTACCTTGCACAGTTGAAAAAATAACAGAGTACCAGTTTAGTATTATTTTAAAGCAAGGCCTTAACCGCCAAATACGAAAAATGGCACACTACTGTGGCTATAAGGTTACCGACCTTTACCGTGAACAAATTGCCCATCTCGAATTAACGCCACTCAACCTTGCAGAAAATAGCTACCAGCAAATAAACAAGTCTGACATTCTAAAAAATTAATTAATTTTTACACAAACTAGTTGCAAAAAATGATTACAGGCGTAATCTTCACTTAAAGATTACACCTGTAGGCGACACTCATGATTGAATTATCGAAAGCAGAATTTGAAGTGCTCGATGCACTTTGGCTAAATTACCCAGCAACAGCAAGCCAGATCATCGACCGTTTAAGCGATGAAAAACAGTGGCACGAAAAAACCATTAAAACCTTACTTGGACGACTGGTAAAAAAAGGCGCTCTCAGCTTTGAAAAAGAGGGCCGCCAATATATTTATACGCCCTGTATGGAACGCGCTGAATACACACTCAAGGAAAGCCAAAACTTTATAGAGCGATTTTTTAGCGGCCGTATTGCACCTTTGGTAAGTGGTTTTGCTAAATCAGAACAACTTTCGCAACAAGACATCAATGAACTTAAAAAAGTCATTGATGAGTGGGAAAAGCAGCAAAAGTAAGGATTCAACATGCTAGAAATAACCTTTAATTGGCTTATTGAGCAACAACTCTTATTCAGCATACTGATAGTTAGTCTACTCGTGTTAGAGCGCTACGCATTAAAATGGCTCAATGCAAATTTTGTCTATAAATTGTGGCTATTAATCCCCATTGCACTACTGCTGGCAAATTTACCCGCACACTTAAAACCATTACAAAGTGCCGCTATTAGCACTATGTTGGTCACCCCACATAAAGCGTTGGTGCCTAATTTTAGTATAAGTTGGGCGCTACTCTATGGCGTGATATTCAGCCTATTAGCTGTGATTACCGCATTGACACATCAGCGTTTTATCAAACAGTTGCAATTAATGCCTCTAAACGATAAATCGTTTGCTAGGGATAACCCAACTATTCAGTTACTACAAAGTGATGCGGTCAGCACACCGATGGTGATTGGGTTATTACGTACACAATTAGTATTACCAACTGGCTATCTGCAAAAAACCGATAGTGCCTCATTAAAGCTCATCATTGAGCATGAAAAAGTACATATAAAACGTGCCGATAACTTATTAAATATGTTGTTACTAATAACAACATTGGTGTTTTGGTTTAACCCACTTGCTTGGCTTGGTTACCTGAGTTTCAGGCGCCTACAAGAGCTTTCATGTGACGAAACAGTACTCGCTAATAAAAACACCCAACAACGGATTTTATACAGCAAGGCCCTCATTAATTGTGCAGCAAGTAGTCGCGCAGGCTTGATGGCTTATTCACACTATGGAGATAAAAACACTATGTTACAACGACTCAATCAAATCAAAAATAACGGCAACAGCTCACTGGTTGCCAAGGCTGCTCTGCTCATTTTTGCTGCGGGAATGTTAAGCAGCTTTGCAATTGCTAAACAACCAGAGGCAAAAGCCCAGAAGCAGTCAATTTCACCGATCATGCGCATTGAACCTCTTTATCCCAAGCAAGCAGCTGAGCAAGGGATCAGTGGTTCTGTGGTATTAAAGTACGACATTGACCCTGCTGGAAACACCGCAAATATCTCAGTGGTAAACGCAAAACCAGAGGGCGTATTTAATAGGGAAGCAAAAAGAGCATTAAAGCAGTGGCAATATAAGCCTTCGAACTTTGGCTTTAAAGATGTACTGGTACAACTGGATTTTGCCATAGATAAGCATTACAAATCAGATGATCTCATCGAAAAGGTAACAGTTGCGGCTAAATAAGTCACAAACCGCAAAGACCCTAAAGCAAGCGCCTTGTTTAAGCCGCTTGCTTTAGCGTTTTCAGAACTAATCTATAAACACACAGCAAGTAGCGCACAAATTAATAATAGTCATTATTACTCCTCACCAACTTAGCACAGCGAAGCGCGTAGTGTAAAAACGAGTAATAAAAAAGCCGCCGTTGCTTACTAAACAATGGCGGCTAACAATAACATCACCTTTACTATAGCTCAGTGCAAACATTATGAAACTGTGACATATTGTCGCAGCTGAGTTATTTTCATTTTAGCTATTTTTAGTTCGCTTTAGAGCCCTGGCACTGATAACGTATTGGTTCCTCTTACTTGCCATTTTTTATTATGATCTGGATATTCTTAACTATTTTAGCTGCTTTTATGCAGTCGTGGCGCAACGCTTTGCAAAGTCAGCTAAGTGCACATGTTAGTGTTGCGGGAGTCACTTTAGCGCGTTTTATACTAGCAAGCCCGCTAGCGTTGATTTACTTACTGGCATTATATAGCTACCGAGATGCTCCTTTACCCTCCTTTAACCTCCATTTTATTGGTTATATTATCGGCGCAAGTATTGTGCAAATTATTGCCACTGGGCTAATGGTGAAGTTATTTAAAATGAATAACTTTGCAGTGGGTGCAGGCCTTGCAAAAAGCGAAGCTCTGGTCGCAGCTATTTTAGGGGTACTGTTTTTTGGTGCGACCTTATCTTTACTTGGTTGGTTAGGCGTATTTCTTGGCTCCATTGCAGTATTACTATTGAGTGGCATTACTAATGTTAAGCACTTTAGCTTGAAAACAGCCTTGTTAGGTTTAGCCTGCGGCACTGCATTTGCTCTATCTTCATCGTGGATCAGAGAAGCAAGTTTGAGCTCTGGGCTTGCATTTCCTTATTCAGCAGCCTGGGTTTTACTGCTTATTATTAGCTTACAAACCATAATGCTGGGTGGTTACATTGCAGTGAAAGAACGTCCGACATTTCGCGCTATGTGGATACATAAAAAAACCACCAGTGCAGTTAGTTTTTTCAGTTGTATTGGTTCCATAGGCTGGTTTAGTGCGATGAGCTTACAACATGTCGCCTATGTTAAAACCTTAGGGCAAGTGGAAGTGTTTTTTACCATCTTGATTTCCGTATTATGGCTCAAACAGCCTTTAAAACGTCAAGACAGCGCAGGACTGCTATTAATTGCCATAGCTGCAGTTTTAGTGATGTTTCCCTCAGCATAAAAAGCGGCCCCCATAGGGCCGCACCGCAATTTTTAAATGTGCTGTTAATGACTAATTTTCAACGTGATCACGCCACTGATGATCATTAACACACCAGCAATACGGCCAAATGTGGCCGCGTCATTATAAAACAATATCCCTACTAAGAATGTCCCTGCGGCACCAATACCAGTCCAAACCGCATAGGAGGTCCCCATAGAGATATCCCGTTGAGCCAGCCATAACATAAAACCACTCGCGACCATAAATGCCACCGCAATAGCAATTCCTAGCCATCGGTTTTCTCCCTCTTGCGACATTTTTAATCCCACTGGCCAGCCGATTTCAAGCAAACCGGCGATAATTAAATAAATCCACGCCATTAATTAACACTCTTTTTCAATATTACGTCATATAAATCTTCGCGACGGTCTTTTAAGTTTCGTACAGTTCCTTCGCTATGTAGAATTTTTAATTTATCCATATCTAAATCACTAAATAACAACATTTCAGTATTCGGCGTTGCTTCGTTTAGTACGGCATCATGCGGGAACGAAAAATCTGATGGCGTTAGCACAGCTGATTGCGAATATTGCACATCCAGGCTTTCCACTTCAGGTAAGTTACCCACAGAACCGGCAATAACCACATAACACTCGTTTTCAATAGCACGTGCTTGTGCACAATGGCGTACGCGTAGGTAACTATTTTTAGTGTCAGTCCAAAATGGTACAAATAAAATATCGAGCCCTTGCTTGGCTAAAATTCGCGACAACTCAGGAAACTCAACGTCATAGCAAATTTGAATGCCGACTCGTCCTGCGTCAGTATCGAATACAGCGATTTTATCGCCGCCTTGAATCACCCAATCATTTTGTTCATGTGGCGTGATATGAATCTTGCGTTGTTCGTCAATTTTACCGCTGCGATGACATAAATAGCTGACATTATAAATTTTATCTTCTTCAGCCAATGGCATAGAGCCAGTAATAATATTGGCATTGTATTCAACCGCCATACGCGACATTGCATCACGAAAAGTTTCTGTGTATTCCGCTAAATTGCGGATCGCTTCAGTCTGACTTTTCTGCTCTGTTAACCCCATTAAAGGCGCATTAAAGAACTCTGGAAATAAAATAAAGTCACTTTTATAGTCAGAAACAGTATCAACAAAATATTCCACTTGTTTTAGCAGCTCATCAACCGAATCTACGCAGCGCATTTGCCACTGCACAGCCCCGACCCGTACTATTGATTTAGTAGATTCAAGCACTGTATCCGTGGGTTCAAACATAATGTTATTCCACTCTAATAAAGTGGCATAACCTACCGACTCCTGATCTTCAGGCAAATATTTTTTTAGTAATCGCTTAACTTGGAAATCATTTGATAATTGAAAACTTAAAATCGGATCATATAACTCCTTATGATCAACTTTCTCAATATATTGTGTCGGTGTCACGTCATTGCTGTGATTGTAATAACGCGGGATCCGCCCACCAGCTAGAATAGCGCGTAAGTTGTATTGACGGCATAATTCTTTACGCGCATCGTACAGTCGTCGCCCTAAACGCATACCACGATGAGTTGGCGAAATAACCACATCTAAACCGTACAAAGCATCACCATCAGGATCGCTGAATACCCGATCATGGCCATCAACTATATCTTCATAAGTATGTGGATTTGAAAATCGTGCATAATCCACTTGGACGCTCAAAGCGATCCCCACTAATACACCATCATCCACCATGCCCAACTGGCCTTCTGGAAACTGGTCAATTAATCTAAAAATGGTATGGCTAGGCCATGCACCGCCTAAACCTGGGTAGGCTTGATCCATCAAGGTTTTTATTTGTGGGTACTGCTCTTTGGTTAAATTACAAATCTCAAGATGGGTTTTTTCTGCCGACATACACAACTCCTTTAGGCGTAGGACATTAAATTCGATAAACAAACCAACATATACGTTATTAGCTCTGAACACATGCTTAGCAAGCATATTCAGCACTGATTATTTATTTTAAGATAGCACCAACAGCAGTGTTGAAGTAAGTAAAGTAAGCATTTATTTTTGTTTTAATTTAAGTTGTGCGTACGGCATTATTATTTCAGCCGCACAAACCTCAAAAGGAGCCGCACAGAAATTTTTTACTCTAAGTAAACTCACCTATACTCTGTATTTACGCATCTAAGATCAGGAGTTGTTTTGCCAGCACTAATGCAAATTAAACATCAAAATCTCGACGATGTTGAAACCATTAAATTTCAAATAATCCAAAGGGTGGCCTATTTTGCTCTTGCTATCCACGTGGCATTGATCTTTATTTTTTATCATCTCGGCGCATCTATGCTAGCACTGGCAAATATTTTTAGTGTTTTTGCTTGGGCAAGTGGTATCAACTTAATCAATAAAGGCCGACACTCCCTCGCATTGAAGGTTTTTTCAATAGAAGTGCTATTACACTCTATATTAGTCTGCGCAACGTTAGGATTAGAATTGGGCTTCCAATTCTACTTATGGACGATTTCATGCTTACTACTTGTCGACTATCAGCTCAAACTCAAACATGCTTTTATCTACAGCCTGATGCTTATATTCACTTTTGCAGCGCTATATTTGTTTTTCAGTGATGTCGTTTATAGCTATGCATACAAGGATTTTTTACTCTACATCAATATGCTCAATATAGTCATTGCTGGCCTACCAATGGTTTATGCTATTGGCTTGATCCGAGAGATCAGCATTTCACAACGCATCGCACTAACGGATATGGCCGCTAAAGACCACTTAACTAAACTATATAACCGCCGTTTTGCAAAAAAACTTATTTTAGCCGCGCAGCAAAAAAGTGTGTTTACTAACACTAACCTTTGTTTAGTTATGGCTGACATTGATTTTTTTAAACACTTTAACGATACCTATGGCCATGACAAAGGCGACGCGATCTTAGTCAGAGTTGCGAATGTAATAAACCAACATATCGCTGAACAAGACATTGCTGTTCGTTGGGGTGGAGAAGAGTTTTTAATCGTACTTACTAATACCAATGAGCAAAATGCTTTTACTCGAATAGAAAGAATGCGAGACAACATTGCAGCCCTTAACTGTGCCGAACAAGGGGGGAACTTGAATATAACGATGAGCTTTGGTTTGATCCAGTGGCAGTCTAACGCAAGTCTTGAGGAAATGCTGCAACAAGCCGATGCAGCACTTTATAAGAGTAAAGAAAATGGCCGAAATCAAACAACCATTGCCACTACTGAAACAGACTACACCGCTGAATTAAAAAGTATTTAAAGGCGCTATAATAATTTCATGTGTTAATGCCTGTGGTAATAACGGCGTTGCTTTGGCGGCGATATAGTCATCAAACCCGGTGCGATAAAACGGCGATAATGGATGCCCTGATTGGCCCCCGGGAATAGCCATTATGGCGTTTTCTAGATGCCCAGGCTGGGCAATAAACCGCTGTGATGCGCCAAAGCTACGTCCTTGTACTGCAGGCATATAACTATCACCAAACCCTGGCGCTGTTGGCATATTGAGTAATTTGCTCAATTGCGGTATTTGCTGTGCAAATGGATGCTCAATCACAAGTTCATTTACTTTACCCCACTGCCAACTTTGCATGTTCGCACCAAACTCTGTTGTTAATTTACTTACAACTTGGCTAAATGCCCCCCTTAATTGCGCATCCCAGTCAGCAAACTGTGGATTTAACCAACTGTCAGGTTGTTGTTCGATTAGTTGCCAGATTGCAGGTTCTAGATCCCGCTTCACATACTTTAATGACCCGCCTTGTGTTTGCAAGGTTGCTTGCATCGCGGAAAATACACTATTAATAATCTCATCACGGTAGCGTCTTACCAAGGTATAACCTATTGAAGTCGCACACGCGCACCCTTGCCAATTTTCGAGTTCTTTGATGTATTGCTGATTAACCACACTATTTTTATTAAGCTGTTTGAGTAGTAAGCTATGCCACGGCTGTAAAAAGCGCGCCTGATTATCATGCTGTAACTGGTTAAAGTCAGCTTCATTAAACTGCTGTTTTTCATATAATCGGTCACGAATTTGCGTAGCGCGTGCACCTAATGCATAACCCCCATTGCCAAAACGTAAATCATCCTGAGCCGACACAACCCGTGAATTACCCGTCCACAAACGGCCATCAGGCGGGTTTTTTAGCGCCGGCCTTTGTTGTTCATTATGTTGCCAGCGCGCTGAATAGTCGCTAGCAGAGACCGCCAGCGCAGTTGGATTAGTACGCCCAGGGAGTGCCCCCATATTTTTCCATGCTGCATTACCTTGACTATCTACTACCATTAAATTTTGTACTGGGATCCCCACGTCACTGGCAATAAGTAGCGCATCATCGACTGTCGTCGCGTGTTCTAACTGCAATAAATCCATATCCACAGCGTATGGCTGATGACCCACCCAACTCAATGCGTAAGAGTTACCATTGATTTCTCGTACCGGACCAAATTCACTGAGGGTAAGTGAGTATTGTTCACTCGTGCCATCCGGTAGAGCTATTTGCTCAACTTCTTGCCACGTTTTAGTGCTATCTGTTAAGGCTACCCAATCGGCAGTATCGAGATAGCCATTGGTAAATCCCCAAGCAATGTCATTATTGGTACCTACCACAATTGCTGGTGCTCCCGGTAAAGATACCCCTGTAACTTGGCGCTGTTTACCTTGCTTAGTTGTAAAATTAAGTTGCGCGCGATACCAAATAACAGGCACCGCCATAGATAAATGCATATCATCCGACAACATCCCCGCTCCAGTACTTGTTAACTGCCCTGTAACTGCCCAGTTATTACTGCCACGTTCTTGGTTTGCATCTATATTTAATACTGCCTGTAAGGCTTGTTTAGGTAACTCAGGGATCCCTAATGTGTAAGGGGGGAGCTTACTGCCATCTAATGCTGCTTGATATTGACTCGGTTGAGTTAAAAAGCTGACCATGTCAGAGCCATAAATATCGGCAATTTGGATCAACGCTTGGTCACGCTCAAAAGTTGCGGTTTGTAAATCTAGATACATGCTGTAAATCACTAACAAACTATCTTCACTGCGCCAAGGCTGTTGCTCTGCACCTGTTAGTAAATATTCAAAGCTAGTAAAACCGATCTGCGCTAAGCCCTCATTAACACCTGCAGCGTAGCTTGTTAATAGTGCCTGATCAGCCTCTGGTAATTGCTTAACAATTGCTGCACTGCGCTTTCGTAATTGATGAAAACGCATTTTTTTATCTAAATCTAATGCCGCTTTACCAAATAACTCACTCAATTCACCCGCAGCATTACGACGCAATAAATCCATTTGAAAGAATCGATCTTGGCCATGCGCAAAACCTAAGCCATAAGCAGCATCATTTCGGCTTTCAGCAAAAATAACAGCTTGTCCAAGTTGGTCTCGCGAAATTTTCACCTCATGATTAACATTATGGCTGCGGCCCTTGCCATCCAAGGCGGGTAAACTGATTGCCAACACCCCGTAAACAACAGCCGTTACTGCTAACCCTAGAATAACCACTGCCAACACCAACCATTTGACTACTTTAAACATGGACTAATCCTTTTCACTTTGAATTCTGTCTATCATAAACATAGTTTTATGAAAAATAATGTTCTTCATTGGTTTCTCAGCAAATTAATTACTGCAAACCGCAAAACCAGCCCAGTGATAATTGAATTAACAGTTAATCTGCCAGCTAACATATCGTAATTTAAATAAAAAATATGTCCCCCTATTTATCAGAAGCATTTCTATTTCTACGATAAATTGACTATAGTTGAACTGCCAATTCTTAAATGCATAAAGCGTAATGTCATTGCCAAAAACACAAGATGATAAAAAGGTATACAAATTCAAACTGACATTTTGGTGTTCGCTCGCGTTTATTTTCTTGATTAGCCTAGTGCTGGATCAAGTCAGCTATGAGCGCGCCAAACAATCTCACCGGCTGTTGATTCTATCTGAAGTCAGTAGCTATCGTACGCAACTTGAATCTACTTTAGTGTCAAATATTCAATTAGTACGAGGTTTAGCGGTCGCTGTTGCCGCAGAACCTAATTTAGAACAACAGCGTTTTGCACAAATCGCTGCACCATTATTCGACACTTCATCTGAATTACGTAATATCGGCGGTGCACCTGATATGGTGATCCGCATGACCTACCCGCTTGCGGGCAATGAAAAGGCAATTGGCCTAAACTTTTTAGAAAACCAAGAGCAACGTGCCGATGCTATTCGCGCACGTGATAATAATGAAATAGTGATGGCGGGTCCTCTCACATTGGTCCAAGGTGGCGAGGCCTTAATTGCTAGAGTTCCTGTTTACCTACCCCCAGATAAACACTTTTGGGGATTACTCTCTGTAGTACTCGATATTGAGAAAATGTACACCAAAGCAGGTATCTATGAATTAGAAGAACACTACGATGTGGCTATCCAAGGGCGCAATGGCTTAGGTAGCAAAGGAGAGTTTTTTCATGGCGACTCTGAAATTTTAACACACAACCCGCTTGCGTTTACGCTCACTTTCCAAGGTGGGGAATGGCTGTTATTTGTTTCTCCAAAAGCTGGCTGGGCACCTCCAGGCTCATCTGTCTGGCCGCTAAGGTTAGCAATTTTTACAATTTGCGGGTTGCTTTGCTTAGCGTTTTTAGTGTTCTTAAAAATGCTCAACCGGCAATTACAAAATGAAAAAATGTTAGTCACTATGAGTAGCCTTGCCAAAATTGGCGCATGGTCATTCAATCTCGAAACCCAACAAGTGTATTGGTCTGATATGACCAAAGAAATTTTCAAATACCCGCTAGACGAACAACCTGATTGGCCAACCAACCTTAATTACTTTAAAGCTGGTGAAAGCCGCGATACCGTGCAAAGACTTATTGAGCGTGCTATAAAATACGGTGAAAGCTACGAAGTCGAACTCGAAGTCATAAATTCTCTTAATCAATCTGTGTGGGTATTAGTTCATGGTGAAGCTGAAATTCGTAACGGCCGCTGCGTCAGAATTTTTGGTTCGCTGCAAGATATACATACCCGTAAATGTATTGAACTAGAAAGCAATAAAACAGCGCTGCACAATGAAGCTCTTGCCTCTCTTACCGTTAACAGCGCAGTGTTGACAGGGAATTTAAAGCAATCTAAAGATATCATCACACGATCAGTATGCGATGCCCTCAATGTTGAACGAGCCAGTATTTGGCTATTCAATGAAAGTAAAGATCAGTTACTCTTATTTGCCTATCACGGCAAGCACGCGTCTGAACACACAATACTGCAAACATGGCAACAAAGTGAGCTACCAAGTTTTTTTGCCGCCATAAATAATCAAGCAGTACTCAGCGCCGCCAATGCACTTAGCAACGAACTTACCACGCCACTAACTGAGCATTATTTAGCACCTTTAAATATCCAATCTATGCTAAGTGCTTCGATTCCAGCAGGAAGCGGGGCCATTGGTATTGTATGTGCAGAGCAATGCCAACTCCCACGTGCATGGTCCCGTAACGAAGAAAGTTTTCTAATCGCTGTGGCTGCCTTAATTGGCAGCTTATACTCAAGCGAACAACGTATAGAAACAGAGCAACAATTAGTAACAGCGAAAGAAGCAGCTGAACAAGCAGTGACCGCTAAAGGGGAGTTTTTAGCGAGCATGAGTCATGAAATTCGCACACCCATGAACGGGGTACTCGGGATGCTGAATATTGTGCAGCAGACCCAGTTAGACGCACAACAAGCTCACCATATCGAGTTAGCACAATCATCAGCACAGTCTCTGCTTAACATTATTAACGATATTTTGGACTTTTCTAAAATTGAAGCTGGTAAATTAGATATTGAAGAAATTGCCTTTAACTTACCTAAATTACTAGGTGAAATCGTCGAATCCTTTGCTCTGAAAGTAGAGCAGCATAATACCAAACTGATTCTAGACGCCACTAAAATTGATGTAAATGAAGTTATTAGCGATCCAAATAGGCTACGACAAATTCTTAATAACTTGCTCGGCAACGCTGTTAAATTTACTCACGATGGAGAAATCATCGTTATTGCAGATTTAAATAACACCACAGATGGGACTTTCTTAAATTGTTCAATAATTGATACTGGTATTGGTATAAAAGCCGACAAGCAAGCTGCTTTGTTTGACTCATTTACCCAAGCAGACACCTCAACGACTCGCCAATATGGCGGCACAGGTTTGGGACTGGCGATAGTAAAGCAACTTTGTAATTTAATGAATGGTGAAGTGAACGTTACCAGTGTATACGGTGAAGGGAGCACTTTTACTTTCTCCATAAAAGTACAACCATTGCTCAGTAGAGAACAAGACTTACCAAGCCATTTAATCAAAAATAAGCGGATTTTAATTGTAGATAGCTGCCCTTTAAATGGCGCAATAGCTCATAAACAATTGCAAGTATGGGGTGCGTATGCAGATATCGTTAGCCACTACCCAAGCATTACAAAGCACCTAACATCAAGCGAAGTAACGATTGATGCTGTATTACTTGATTATAGCTTTATTAGACAAGCCGATGCTGAAGTAATAAAGCTGCTCCAAGGCTACCTAGACCAGCACCAAGTAAAACTAATACTCATGGCTCCAATGAGTTTCTCAAAAGAACATACCAACTTACCTGTTAATGTTAATTGCATGATATTTAAGCCACTAACTCCTTCTGACTTATTTGACTCACTGGCTAATGACAAGTTTATTGAGCAGCAGCAAAATAACCCCCTACCACATACCAACATTGCAGTTAACAGCGTAGACTCTGCAAATCAAGAGAAAATTCTGCTCGTCGAAGACAACAAGGTCAATCAGGTTGTTGCCAGTGCCTTGCTTAAACAGGCTGGCGTTAATTTCGATATCGCCGAAAATGGTTTAGAAGCGATAGAAAAGCTAAAAAATAATATGGCACAGCCTTACAAGTTATTGTTAATGGATTGCCAAATGCCTGAAATGGACGGTTACCAAGCAACTCGTGCGATCCGTAATGGCGATGCCGGAGAACATTATAAAAACGTAACTATCATTGCCTTAACTGCAAATGCAATGCAAGGCGATAGAGACAAATGCTTGAATGCTGGGATGAGTGATTATTTAACCAAACCGCTCGATTTTGAAGCGCTTCAGCCAAAGTTACAACAATGGCTTGATACACAATAAAAGTGTAAGCTTAGGCATAACAAAAGAAGGATTTATTATGCAACTCACAGCTATTGAACAACGTGTGATCGGCTGTTTACTTGAAAAACAAAGCACGACCCCTGAACATTACCCGTTGTCACTCAACGCACTAACGAATGCCTGTAATCAAAAGTCAAACCGTGAGCCAGTATTAACTCTCAGTGAAACACAAGTTCAACAAGCATTAGACACCTTGCTTGCTCAACGCTTAGTGACACAGGATGAAGGGTTTTCTGGCCGTGTAACCAAGTTTGCACATCGTTTTTGCAACACCGAGTTTGGTAATTTACAATTGACTGAGCAACAACGCGCGATTATTTGTTTGCTCCTCCTACGCGGGCCACAAACTCCAGGTGAGTTAAGAACCCGTAGTAATCGTCTTGCTGAGTTTAACAACGTCGCAGAGGTAGAAACTGCACTGAACGAGCTAATCAACGCAGAACATGTCGTTAAACATCCGCGAGAGCCCGGCAAACGTGAAAGTCGTTACAGTCATTTATTTGCAGATCCTGAAAGTACTACCGTTGCGCAAGCAGTGGAGTTACCCGACATCAAAGCTGATGAGCTGAATGAATTACTTGCTGAAATTGATGACCTCAAAGCCGAGTTACAAAAAATAAAACAGCATTTAGGGCTTTAAATTAAACCCTTTGAATTAGACTATAACCACAATAATGAACTGTTAGGAGCCCAGCATGCGCGCTGAGATAATGGCTGAAATGAAAGTCCAGCCAACTATAGACGTTGACCAAGAAATTACACGCCGTGTTAACTTTATAAAAAACCGCCTTGTGGCAGCATATTCACGCTCTTTAGTGCTGGGGATCAGTGGTGGCGTGGATTCATCTACCTGCGGGCGTTTATGCCAACTTGCCGTGAACGAATTAAATACTGAACAACAAACTGAAAAATATCAATTTATAGCCGTTCGCTTACCTTACGGTATTCAAGCTGATGAAGCCGAAGCGCAATTAGCCGTTGATTTTATTCAACCAAGTAAACGGATGACGGTAAACATCAAGCCTGCAGCTGATGGCATGCATGAACAAGCTTTAGCAGCTGTCGTAGGTAGCGGTGAAAGCCTACCTGAGCAAGCGCAAATTGATTTTATTAAAGGTAATGTAAAAGCTCGCCAACGTATGGTGGCACAATATGAAATTGCTGGCTTATGCCAAGGACTTGTCGTTGGTACTGATCACAGTGCCGAAAACATTACTGGTTTTTACACTAAATTTGGTGACGGAGCCTGTGACTTAGCCCCTTTATTTGGTTTGTCAAAACGCCAAGTACGCGCATTAGCAAAACAACTTGGTGCACCAGACTTATTAGTGAATAAGGCACCAACTGCCGATTTAGAATGCGACCGCCCAGGCCTTACTGACGAAGAAGCCCTAGGTTTAAGCTATGAACAAATTGATGACTTTTTAGAAGGTAAATCGGTGAGTGATGAAGTCAGCGAAAAACTAATTGCTATATATCTGCGCACTCAACATAAACGTCAAGCCATCCCAACAATTTACGATTAATTGCCTACTAACTAAACTGAGCGTGTGCCTGCAAATATAAAAAGCTGCGCTCGGTTTATTTGTATGATCGATCTCTTATCGTCAACCGTAATGTACAACTTAATAATGCAGTAATGAGTTTGCTACGCTAATGGGTGAAACATTACTGTAATTTAGTTTATAGTTAGCTTATTAATACTTAGCGTTAAATAGAGAACATCGCATTATATGACATCGCCCATTTTAATCACTGGCGCAGGCCAGCGTATTGGTCTAGCACTTGCTAAGCATTTTATTGCCGCTGGGCAAACGATCATAGTGACCTACCGCACTCGTCATAAAGCCATTGACGAATTAGCGCAACAAGGCGCTATTTGTATCGCTGCAGACTTTAGTGACGATAATGCTATTGTAGAGTTTATTGCGATATTAAAAAGCCATACTAGCAGTCTTAAAGCGATTATTCACAACGCCTCTAGCTGGGATTGTGAAGCGAATAATCCTGATAGCGCGGCGCTTTTTGATAATATGATGCGCATCCATGCCAAAACCCCTTACTTGATCAACCTTGCTAGCAGTGAGTTATTACAACGTTATTACGAACAACATGCTGCGCCAGCCGACATTATTCATTTAACCGATTATGTGGTCGATACTGGTAGCCCTAAACACTTAGCATACGCTGCAAGTAAAGCTGCTCTTGATAACTTAACCAAGTCGTTTGCAGCTAAGTATGCACCACAAATCAAAGTTAATGCAATTGCACCATCACTCATTATTTTTAATGAAGATGACGATGACGCATACCGTGCTAAAACGTTAAAAAAATCTTTAATGGGCATCGAACCCGGTTGCCGTGAAATCATTAATAGTGTCGATTTATTACTAAATAGCCATTACATAACGGGGCGTTCATTGCCCGTAGATGGCGGCAGACACTTAAAATAACGAATTTAAAATTGAGAAATTTATGCATAACGAATTAAAAAATAGTTACCAAGAGATCATCGCTGCCGTAGGTGAAGACCCTCAGCGCGAAGGTCTTCTAGACACGCCAAAGCGTGCCGCCAAAGCCATGGAGTATTTAACCAAAGGCTATCGTCAAACACTTGACGAAATTACCAACAACGCAGTATTTACTTCTGATGCAGACGACATGGTATTGGTGCAAGATATTGAGCTTTACTCGATGTGCGAACACCATTTACTGCCATTTGTTGGTCGTTGTCATATTGCTTATATCCCTAACGGCAAGGTACTTGGTTTATCTAAATTTGCTCGTATTGTTGATATGTACGCGCGCCGCTTTCAAATTCAAGAACAACTCACTCACCAAATAGCTAAAGCGGTAGAAGAAGTAACCGGTGCTAAAGGCGTGGGCGTTATTATTGAAGCAAAACATATGTGTATGATGATGCGTGGTGTTGAAAAGCAAAATTCCAGTATGCGTACATCCGTCATGTTAGGTAACTTTAGAGCAGACCCAAAAACCCGTAATGAATTTTTGCAGCTTGTAAAAGGTTAACCTTATGGGTAATGCAATTATAAATGTCACCAATTTACGGCTGCGTACTTTTATCGGTTTTAATCCAGAAGAGCGTGAGAAAAAACAGGATGTAGTGATTAATTTAGAAATTCACTACCCTGCAGATCAAGCCTGCGAGACTGATCAAGTAGAGCAAGCATTAAATTATAAAGTGATCACTAAAGAAGTTATTGCGCTGGTAGAACAAGGGCACTTTTTACTGCTTGAAAAGCTCGTCGCCGAAATACTCGAAGTGTGTCATCGTCATTCTAGCGTCAACTACGCTAAAGTACGAGTTGATAAGCCTCATGCCTTACGTTTTGCCGACTCAGTATCACTGACACTTGATTGGGCGAAAAGTTAAATCAGTTTATCCACACCTAAGGCAAAGGCGAGCACCACTAAATATCGTGCCCCTTTGCCAAGGGTAACAATCCATAAAAAAGTCCACCAGCGAACCTTAAAAATTCCACCAACGACGGTCAGCGGATCACCAATGATCGGCACCCATGCCAAAAATAAGCTATACACCCCATATTTTTCAAAACGTTGCTGAGCTTTATCAATATTCTGTTGCGAAACAGGAAACCATTTGCGATCTTTAAACCGTAGCACTTGAGTACCGAGCCAATAATTAACACAGCTCCCCAGCACATTGCCTACTGTAGCACTAAGCCACAACAGCCAAATTGTGTACTCACCTTTTGTAACCATCGCTGTCAGTACAATTTCAGATGAGCTAGGCAGCAAAGTAGCGGCAACAAACGCAGTAAGAAATAATGTTAAATAAGCCATTTAAGCCTTTTCAAGCATATAAAAAACCCAGCAAAAGCTGGGTTTTTGTTAAAATCTAGTATGGCTTATTTTATCAAATTTAAACTAAATGGGTAGCTAAACGGTTTGCCATCATTGGTTTTAATGGCACCGATAACCACCATAATAAACGAGAAAATAGCCACTATGGGTAATAAAATGACGCCAATAACTGCAAACATCAGAATAAAACACAGTATATAAGCAATTAACATCGTGATTTGAAAATTAAGCGACTTACGCCCATGCTCTGCCACTAGTGGCATTTCTTCTTTTTTAATTAACCACACGACCAGCGGACCGAGTATAGCGCCTAACGGGACAACAAACCCGGCTAACGCACTTAAATGACAAAGCATTGCCCACATACGTTCATCTTTACTCGCTACAACTGGTTCAACCTGTTGATTTTCTTCCATTATCATCTCCTTGTTTTTTGTTAATAGTGACTGCTTTAAGGCATAATGTCTAGGCTGATTTATGATCAATATGCTAAAAAATGCCCTCCTTAATTTTGCTTGATAAACATCAAGTAAGTTGATTGGTACTGTTGTGATAAAAAAGTGATAAGTTCGTGAGGTTTTCTTGATGTCGCTCTTTGATACTCATTGTGAATCATCAATAATAGGAACGAATCATGAAAATCTCTACTCTCACTATTGCTACTCTAACTGCGTTTGCAAGTTACGCAACGTCAGCCGCTGAACTAGAAATACAACTGACCAACCTCACCCAAGGAATTCACTTCACCCCCATTTTAGTAACGGCCCATAATGGTGAAGAGCATTTGTTTGAACTTGCAATGCCTGCCTCCACAGCGCTGCAAACAATGGCTGAAGGTGGCAATCTGGAGCCATTAATAGCACAAGCTACCGCGTCTAGTAGTGATATAGCAGCAAACCCAGCTAATGGTCTATTACTACCTACAGCATCAACCATGACCACACTGATGACCAGTGAAGGCAATGAATATCTCTCATTAACCGCCATGCTACTGCCAACGAATGATGGCTTTGTTGGCCTAGATAGCTGGAAAATCCCTACAGAGGCAGGTACTTACACTATCTACTTAAATGGTTATGATGCGGGCACAGAAGCAAATGACGAGCTTATTGTTACCGATTCTGGCGCACCAGGTACACCAGGGATCCCTGCGGCGCCGGGTGGCGATGCAGGAACTGGTGGTGCCGGTGTAAGCAGCACTCAAACAAATACCAATGTGCATATTCACCCTGGAAATTTAGGCGACGATGACTTAACAGCAGGCACAAGTGATTTAAGCAATACAGTGCATAGATGGTTAAACCCTGTTGCGAAACTCACCGTCACGGTAAAATAGGAGCGTAGTTATGTCACGTTTTAGTAAAAGCCTTATCATTCTCGCGCTAGGTGCCAGCTTGGCTGCATGTAGCGATTCAGATGACAATACCCCCACAGTGGTAACTCCCCCTGCTCCTGAACCAATCAGTTTTCAGTTTACCGTGCAGGTTAGCAACTTAACGGCCGGACAACCTTTATCGCCTATCGCATTGATTGCACATCATGAGGGTAACTTATGGCAAATAGGTCAAAGCGCCTCTTTAGCCTTGGAGCTGATGGCCGAAGGCGGTGATAACTCTGAGTTACTCACTTTTACATCGGCGATTGCCAGCAGCTCCGGGGAGGCACCACTGGGGCCGGGTGCACAAACGACCCTAACTATCACCACCGATGCCATTGAAGTATTAAAATTATCGTTAGCAACTATGATGGTGAATACAAATGATGGTTTTACCGGTCTTAACTCTATTGATGTGTCCTCACTGGCTGTTGATGAAACATTAACACACTTTACTTTCGCGTATGACGCAGGCACTGAAGCTAATACTGAAGCTGCAGGCTCAATACCTGGTCCTGCTGATGGCGGTGAAGGGTTTAATGAAACGCGTGATGATATCAACTATGTTGCTATGCACCCAGGTGTTGTAAGCCAACAAGACGGGCTGTCTGGCTCCATCTTATATAGTGAACATAAGTTTGATAACCCACTCGCTAAAGTTGTTATCACACGGACACAGTAAATTTTATTGGCTTTAGGGCACATGGATGCGCCCTCCCATAAGGTGACCGTATGCAACACGAAAAAGTACTAATCGTCGAAGACGATAAAGCAATTGGGCAACTCATAATAACGCAACTTGAACCGCTAAATTTACATATAGATCATGTTGAAAGTGCAGAACTCGCGCTGAAAAAAATAACAAAACACAGTTATGGTTTGATTTTACTCGATATTAATTTGCCACACATGGATGGCTTGAGTTTGTGCCGAAAAATAAAAGAGCATTACCCAACAATTGCCGTAATTTTAGTTACTTCATTAAACTCTGACATGGATAAAGTGATAGGCCTAGAAATGGGCGCTGATGACTACATTTGCAAACCTTTTTTTTCTCGTGAATTACAGGCGCGAATAAAGACTCAGCTACGTCATCGCGCACAGCTATTAGCAGCAAACTTCAAAGAAACCGAAACACCAACAACAGAGCACGCTATTCAACTGGGCTCGTTACAGATCGAATTTACTAGCCATCAAGTTTATTTAGCAAATAAGGCACTTAATTTAACCGCTACCGAATTTGATTTATTAGCCTATTTTGCCCGCCATCCAAATCATGTCTTTAGCCGTCAACAGTTGTTAGATAGAGTCTGGGGTTATCAGCATAGTGGTTACGAGCATACCGTAAACTCACATATTAACCGGCTCCGTGCAAAACTTGAACTAGATCACCAAGCGCCGTTTATCGAAACCGTGTGGGGCGTAGGCTATAAACTAAACCCCTCCCAACTAAACAATTGACGGCCAATTATGAATTTATCTTTATATCAAAAATTAGCATCATCGTTAGTCATTATCTTTTGCTTTATTTGTGCCTTAGTATATGGCTGGAGCAAACAGCTTGAGCGTACCTCTAAGCATCATGGCGAACAAAATTTACACCTACAGCTTGCTGAACATCTAGTCCAAGATAACCCACTCCTTCAGCTAGGCATTTACGACTATCAAGCTCTAGAAAATTTATTCCATACGTTGATGTTGTTAGGTCCTGCATTTGAATTTTATTTTGTGGATCCGCAAGGTGCGATCCTCACCTATTCAGCCGAACCAGGTAAAGTAAAGCGTGACCACATTAACCTCACTCCACTAAAGCGCTTAATTCTAGATAGAACATTAACCCCTTTATACGGTGATGATCCACGCGATCCTAGTAGGCAAAAAATCTTTTCAGTTGCACCCGTTTACAACCAAGACGTACTACAAGGTTACTTATATGTGATCATCGGTGGGGAAGCTTACGACACTACACTTAACACTATTAAAGCCAATGATAACGTGTGGATTGCCGGACTGTGGCTTGCTGGCGCTTTGTTATTCTTACTCATCGCACTTTTAATTCTATTCCGCTTTTTTACTGCACCAATAAAAAAGCTCGCGACTGAGGTAAGCATGATAGAAGCAGCTAATTACAGCTTAGTCGATAATCAATTATCAAGTTACTCAAATAAAAATAATGAAGTGGATAGCCTTGGTAGAAGCATTCAAGCCATGCTTACTCGCATTGATGAGCAATTTAAAGCATTAGCACAAAGTGATAAACAACGCCGAGAGTTGCTCACTCACCTATCACATGATTTACGAACACCATTAGCATCTGTGCAAGGTTTTTTAGAAGTTTTAAGCCAGCCTCACCGTCAATTAAGTGAGCAAGAACGTCAGCATTACCTTAGTGTTTCAAGCGATAATTGTCAGCAACTAAAGCTATTGATAGAGCAAATATTTGAGCTGGCAAACTTAGAAAATGGCCAAATGAGAGTGCATACCGAAACCTTCAATTTAGGTGAGCTTATTTATGATTGTGTTGCTAAGTTTTGTGTCGCAGCCGATAACAAAGGAGTGACGTTACGTGTTGAACCCGTGATCTGTGACTTTACTGTGGTTGCCGATATCGCCAAACTGGAGCGAGTAATAAGCAACTTAATTGATAATGCGATTCGACATACGCCCAAAGGTGGTAAAATTATTGTTCAAGTACAACAGGCCGACGCAGAGCAACTCTATGTAGATATTAGTGATACTGGGGTGGGCATCCAACAAGATGAATTAATCGCGATATTTGAACCCCACTATCAAGCAAGTAACTCCAACACTGTAGGTCATCAGCAAGGCGGACTCGGTTTGGCTATTTGCAAAGGTTTACTGCAACTGATGAACAGCGAAATTAAGGTGCGTAGTGAGCTCGGTAAAGGCAGCCAATTTAGCTTTAACTTACCACAGAAAACGAAGGCGTGAACTAGTCACGCCTTCGCTGTAATGTACTCACATCTAGCGCTATTTTTTAATTCCCGCTAAATCTAAAATGAAGGCATAGTTAAGTGCGGTATCTTCAAGGCTTTTAAAACGCCCTGATGCACCGCCGTGACCTGCTTCCATGTCAATTTTAAACACTAACTTATTATCATCTGTTTTAAATTCGCGTAGTTTCGCAACCCACTTGGCCGGTTCAAAGTACTGCACTTGCGAGTCATGCAAACCCGTAGTCACTAACATATTTGGGTACGCTTGTTTGCTCACTTGATCATACGGTGAGTACGATAACATATAGTCATAATATACTTTGTCATTTGGGTTACCCCACTCGCCATATTCATTGGTCGTCAGCGGTAAACTAGCATCTAACATAGTGGTTACTACATCCACAAAAGGTACTGCCGCAACCATCCCTTTATAAAGCTCTGGAGCTTGATTTGCCACCGCGCCCATTAATAAGCCACCGGCACTGCCACCCATAGCAAATATGTTATCGGATGCACCATACTGCTGGGCAACTAAGGCCTTGGTCACATCAACAAAATCATTAAAAGTATTCTTCTTATGAAGTAATTTACCATCTTCATACCAAGGACGACCCAGCATTTGCGAGCCACGAATATGGGCAATTGCAAATACAAAGCCGCGATCAAGCAAGCTTAAACGGCCACTTGAAAAACTCGGATCCATCGTTGCACCGTATGAGCCATACGCATATTGTAATAATGGGTTACTGCCATCTTGTTTAAATTTGTCTTTACGGTAAACCAGACTCACTGGCACTTTTACACCATCTCGGGCCGTTATAAATAAGCGCTCCGATGCATAGTTTTCAGCATTAAAATCACCAACAACTTTTTGCTGTTTGAGTAAGGTTTTTTCAGCGCTATCTAAATCAATGTCGTATGAGGTACCTGGGGTAGTCATACTGGTGTAGTACACACGTAAGCTGTCGCTATCTAACTCGTTATTACCATAAGCGTGGATCATATAACTGCTGTCGTTAAAGCTCAGTTGCTGCTCATCACCTGACGTTAGGTTACGGATAGTGACACGAGATTGCCCCATTTCACGCTCTTTATACACTAAGTGATTAGCGAATAAATCAATGCCTTCCAGTTTAATATCATCACGAGCGGGGATCAGCGTTTGCCAATTCGCTTTATCATGTGCTTTATCTTTATGCACTGTCATTAACTGAAAGTTCACTGCATTTAGGTTCGTCACGATATAATAAATATCACCAAGCTTGGCAATGTCATATTCCAGGTTTTCTTCACGCTCAATTAAACGTTTTGGCAGTGCCTTGGTATCGTTCGCATCAATAACAGATACGCCTGACGCATTGGTGCTAGCATGCCAAACATAAATTTCTTGCTTGTCTTTACTCTTACCAAGACCGGTGTAATAACTCGTGTTCGTCTCTTCGTAGACGAGCTCATCTTGCGCTTGTGGCGTGCCTAATGTATGGCGATATACCTGATAACCTAACAGCGTTTGTAAGTCTTTTTTAATGTAATAAAAGGTTTTATTATCATTAGCCCAAACGATATCACCATCAGTGCCCTCAAGCTTATCTGTTAGTAATTTACCAGTACTGAGATCTTTAACCCAAATGGTGTAAATGCGACGACTAACAGTATCCTCTCCATAGGCAAGTAAATTACCATTTGGACTGACAGATAAACCTGTCACTGCATAATAATCATGCTCTTTAGCCAACTCATTTACATCTAATATAATCCGCTGCTCAGTGCCTTTAGCATCAAGGCTGCGCACATACGTTGGGTATTCATTGTCCCCACGAGTTTGTGATGAATAGTAATAATCACCACTTTTGGTTGGTACTGAATCATCATCTTTTTGAATACGCCCTTTTAGCTCTTCAAACAAGGTCGCTTGTAGCGTTTCAGTGTGCTTTAACATCGCATCAGTGTAGGTATTTTCTGCATTAAGGTGCGCTATTACCGCAGGATCTTTGCGTTCATCATCACGCATCCAGTAGTAGTTATCGATCCGCGTATCTTCATGTATGGTCATTTCATGGGGCACTTTTTTTGCAACAGGAGCAGTCACTTGAGTTTGCTCGGTTACACTTTGAGTTTCACTCATTGTTGATTGTATTTTTTGCTCTGGCGCTTTATCGCATGCCGATAAAATAGCGACAGATAGCGCTGCAAGTGCAAAAGAATGGAGAGTTTTCATAGTATTCCCTAAATAAAGTTATTATTTTTCCATAGTTATAATATATCTAGTTTCTTAGCCGTTACCTATAGGCGTTTGTAAAGGGATGTAAAAAGGGAGCCGAAGCTCCCTTTACTAACTATCACTATTTTCTAGTTATACTATTATTTTTGTTTACGACGACGCATAAACGCAAATGGCGCAACTAGTAATGATAACCAAGCTAGTGAACCACTATCACCATCATTGTCATCATCATCATTGCTCACAATGTTTTTCACACGGATTTCAACAGCGACAGCTTTCGAGCTATTTCCTGCTGTATCTACTGCAATAACACTGAAAGTAAAGTTACGCTCATATTCATAATCAATACTACCTGCAACAACTATTTCACCTGCAGCATTGACTGTTACCAAGTCTGTACCAGATACTAAAAACTTAGTAACTGGGCTAACATCGGCATCTGGATCACTGAAGTTAAGCGTACCAATCACTGTACCAAGCGCGGCATTTTCATCAACACTAAAACGCTGATTTTCAGCAATCACTGGCGTGTTTTCCAAGGCATCTTCAGTTACTGTAATAATCACTTCAACAGCTGTAGATTGATTACCAGCACTATCTGTTGCGCTAACCATTAATTTGATTTCTGGTGTTGCATCAAAATCAATTTCACCAGTAACCGTGATTTGACCAAGCTCATCAATGGTAATACCGTCATGACCTTCCACAGTGTAACTTTCAATTGGCGTTACTTCTGTATCAGGGTCAATAGCGCGCAATTGACCAATGACAGTGCCTGCTTCTGCATTCTCTTGCACTTTGAAGGTTTGGCCAGCTTCAATCACTGGTGTCACTTCGGCGCCTTCATCGGCAACATTCAGCACGTTAATTGTCACAGATTCAGATGCTGACTGATTACCGTCTTCATCAATCGCTACAACCATTAATACCACTGTACTTTGCTCTTCAAAATTAAGTGGTTGTGCAACGGTTAGCATACCAGTGTTATCAATAGTGATTGCATCACTGCCCGTTACAGTAAACATAGTGATTGAACTGTTATCTGGATCGCTGAATGCCAGTTGCGCAAATGCAGTCGCAACAGGCGTATTTTCTGCTACAGAAAATACTTGCCCAGGATTAACAATTGGAGTGACCTCACTCGCTTCATCTGCAACATTAGTGATGTTGATAGTGACTAAAGCAGGCTCTGAAGTATTACCTAAAGTATCAATTGCTACGATAACCAACTCTGCCGTTTGTTGACCTGATTCAAAATCAAGAAGTGAGCTGTTCGATACAAGAATTTGCCCTGTCTTATCAACACTAAAACCTTGATGAGTTTGAGACTGTACGTAAAACTCAGAAATCTCTAAATCTCTATCTGATTCAACAACCTGTAAAGTGCCTACTCGATGACCATTTTCAGCATCTTCAGCGACATCAAATGATGCATTTGCAAGCTTAGGCGCTTGTGTCTCTGGTAGTGCTAAATCTTCAGCTGTCACAAGCTTCACTACATCTTGTAAAGATACAGATGTAAAAGCGAAAGGTGTTGTCGCATTAACGATTGCTTTTTCACCTGGAGCGAGTTGATACACTTCAGTATCGCTGCCATCCAGCGAAGTGAGGCTCACTGGTGCTGAAGTACTAAAAGTAGTCGCACCAACTAGGCTATCTGTTTCAAAATACACACCGCTGGAGTAAGACGCATAACCTACAGAGGCTTTAATATTTAACGGATCACCTAAATTGTCTTGAGTTAGCCCTAGTCTCTCACTACATGCAGAGAAGGTAATGGTATCTTCGCCAGCTGATTGATATAACGGCATTAAATAGCGAAGCGTTTCAACACCAGCTTCATCAATAGTGCCAATAACAGTGCGTGAGCGTCCTGGAGTAGGCGTCGTACGACCGCGATCATTATAATTTTGTAATAAGTAATCGTAAGCACCATCATTATTGATGTCGATATCCAAACGATAACCCGCTTGGAATACATGCGTGATTTCATCACGTAATTGAATCGATGCTGTGACCAATACGCCTGATTCACACCCTTCTAATGCAATGGCATTAAATGTTGTAGCTAGAATATTAAATGGCGCTTCTGGTGCTGATTTTTCAGTGCCAATGGCCACAATGTTTTCTGTCATTGTTGAAACGGTGGTAGCACCAGTATTTTCAACAACAAGCTGCATTTCATTACCCACAACCTCTGGAGCAAGACTTAATTCAGATGCAGCTTTTGGTAATGCATGATAAACAACATGCAGCGCGTAGTCTGATTCACTGTCATCCACATCATCAAACACCAAGGCACCGTCAAATTCAACCAATGTCAAAGCTGCACTACGTGCTGCAACGGCTTCACCATCAATTGGGTTCTCAAGTTTCCACGCAGGTAATTTACTAGGATCAACACTTAGCGTTACATCAAACTCTGTCGTCTGACCTGCAGGTATTGTCACACTAGCTGGAATATCCCAGCTAATTGCACCTGTCTCTTCATCATTTTGATAGCGTGCTTCAGTACGGAGCTTATAAGTTTTTGCTGCTGTCGAGAAGTTTTTCACTGTCACTGTTTTAGTGAAATCCGTAACCTCTTTCAAGTTCTCTAAGCCAAACGATAATGCTGCTTGCTTAGTATTAAACTCAGTATTATCCACCCATGCCGCTACCGGTAAGTTAACCGCTTTTTCAACATTAACTAAACCCGCACCAATCATACTAATCGGTGCAAGTTCAGAATCTGGATTGGTGCTTAGTGGCTTATTAGTCACATTGAGATCTGCGGTATTCATTAGCGTCGCTTTAATTTCAAAAGCATTGCGATCTGGATGCGCTTCGCGTACTAAGGCTACAGCGCCCGCAGTAATAGGACCAGAGAAAGACGTTCCTGATGCCGGAGCTAATTGATCTTGCGTGCCCGTTGCAGCCACCATAATACTCGTACCTGGAGCGGTAATTTCCGGCTTTAACAAACCGTCCATTGATGGTCCACGTGAAGAGAACGTTGCCACTGCACCTGATGTCACTTTGCGTTCAACTACAACGTTATAAGCCACCTTATTTGCAGCTTCAAGTTCAGCTTTCATCGCTGTACCGGTCGCAAAAGTGATCCCAATATTTGGGATGGTAACCGCTGCGTCAAATCCGCCCATTGATGCAGGCGTGCCATCATCGACATTATTTGCAATAAATACAAACGACGCACCGCGCTGCTGCGCATGCAACACTTTTGCAGTGAAGTTACACGCGCCACGATCTATAAGCACGGCTTTACCGGAAAAGTCAGTCTCTGGTGAGAATTCGACACAGCCATTTTGATTTTCTGCAGGATAGACAAGTTCAGCATCTGTATCTGTCATTGCAAACGCAGTTTGTGGACCAAAACCAGAAGGCTGAAAAACAACTTCTTCACCTAGTACTGTACCTGATGCAACACCTACATCTAACGTTGGATGTGTCATCGCCCCCACTGATAATGCGTTTGGTGTCGTACTTGGGCCACCCACTCGAAAAGGATTATCACCGTCATTACCTGCTGAGATAACAACATTAACTCCTAAATCAACGGCTTTTTGAATTAAGTATTGAGCACCACCATCTATGTAAGTCCCCCCAAATTCACCGCCTAAAGACATGTTAATAACATCAACACGATCAGAGATATCACCATCACCATTAGGATCCATTGCCGCTTCTAATGCAGATGCTTGTGCCGCACTTGGACAACCACCACCACACACTGAATACACATATAATTCAACCTCAGGAGCAATACCGGTAACAGAGTGGGAAACTGACGTACCGTGACTTGTTGGCTCATCAACATCAGGTATTACAACTTCAGGATCGTGTTCAATAGGATCTGCGTCATCACGGATATAATCATAACCCCCGTGTACGATGCCTTGTGGCCAAGCCACGGATGTTGGATCTGCTTGCGCTGCGTCATACGCTTCAACAGTACCTGCACCACCAAAAATTTTGTGCGTATAGTCAATACCAGTATCAAGTACAGCCACTGTTTGACCTTTACCGGTGACAGTGCCATTAGCAACCAGCGGTGAGGCTTTTAAATAGTCGGCCGATGCAGCTACATGTAACTCATAATCATACATAGGTAGAACTTTGGCAACGCGATGGTCATTAGCAATTTTTTCTAATGCAGCTGGACTTGCTTGCACAATCAATGTTGGCGCAAGTACTTTAGTTTGACCAATAATTTTTGTAGCAAAATCTAAGCTACTTAATTCAAGAGTCACTTCACTTTGCACTTGTTCAATTTGTGCAATTGTTGCGCGACTATCACCAGCCTGATAAGTGCCTTGCGCCATAAGATCTGCTGCTGTTGTCGCCCGTAATACAATCATATGAGCAGAAGGTTGTTGTTCTTTTACATCTGCCTGCTCGATTTTAGTAATCTCTGAGCTATAATTTTTTAAGTTTACAGAAGTTGCTAATGAGCTTGCACTCGCAAATGAAGTAATTAAAACACTGGTGACAGCAGTTGCAACTGCTGTTCTTTTTATTAAATTATTAGACATAGTTTCCCCTGGGATATGTTATATATTATTGTACTTACTTAGTGATCCTAAAATAGTGCCGAACTAATATAGGGCTTCACAACCAAAAATAACAACAACTCGATTACATATTAATTACAAAGTCGAGCGGAAACTCTAAAAAAAAGCTATAAACCATTGTAAACAAACATTAAATTTAAAATCCATAAAATGTAAACCATTGTAAATAAACGTAACCAATACGCACCTTTAACCTAAAAGAGAAACAATGAACTCTGATGTAATAAATATATTAACAATGGCAAAAGTGATCCAAACTGCCGTTGCGCCGGTTTTTTTAATCACTGGTATTGCTGCTACGCTTGGGGTCTTATCCAATCGTTTAGCGCGCATCACTGATCGAGCCAGACAGCTTGAGCGAAAATTAAAAGTCAGCACCGATGAAGAATTTAATTCGTCCCTGACCACTGAACTTCGAGCATTGTTAAAACGCTCTCGCTGTATTCATATTGCTTTTAGTTTAAGTGTATTAAGTGCAGTGCTTGTGTGTGCTGTGGTTATGCTGCTGTTTTTATCGCATATTCAATCTGTGAATTTAGGGGTTACTATTGGCATTTGCTTCGTAGGCGCGATGGCATTGCTTATTTGTGCCTTTATGTCGCTACTTGGAGAAGTATTCTTAGCAACTCGCAGTATGCGCCGCGGGATGATCTTTGCCGATATTGATATCAATGACTAAAGATTTGAGTGATTAAATTCAATAGCAGTTCAGTTTAACCGCAATAAACTTGAATAATCGACCCTGCTGAGATACAACAGCAGCTATTCAAGCAATGAATTACTAACAAGGGGCAAAAGGAATGAAGTTAAAGCAAATATTTTTAGGTGCGGCACTTTCTACACTCGCGCTAAGCGCGACAGCAAACTCAGCATTTGAAAAACCATCGGATGCAATTGAATATCGCCAAGCTGCGTTTTCAATGATCCGTGTACAAATTGGTGATATGGGCGACATGTTAAAAGGCAAAGTGCCTTTTGATGCAGAGCGCTTTAAACACCGTGCAAATAACGCTGCCGCATTATCAAAAATGCCATGGGAAGCATTTGTAGCAGATTCAGATAAAGGTGAAACATCAGCGCTCCCTGCTATTTGGAGTGATAACGAAACCTTTATGAAAAAAGCAACTGCTTTCCAGCAATACGCTGATGAGCTTGCTGTTGCAGCACAAACGGGCGATAAAAAAATAATCGCCAAAGCATTTGGCCCATGGGCTAAAGGCTGTAAAGACTGCCACTCTTCATTTAAAGATTAATCTCTAGCAGATTTTTACACTAAAACGGCGCTTAACTAGCGCCGTTTTTGATATGCTTTTACTTTTACTTTAACTAAACAAGTAACTGAGAGGCTCTGCGCCCCACGTCATCATTAAACCTGCCAATAACAGCACAAAAATAACAACCGCCAGCCATGGCGACTTAGTTAACTTTGCATCGCTATTAGTAACACTTTGCTCTGCATATCCCGTAACCATCGCTTTTACTAACTTTTTACCTTTGATACGGTAAATAATAATCGCGGCTACGTGCAAAATAATCGCGTAGAATAATAGATCAAAGTTTTTATGATGCACCCAGCCTGCCCACTCAACCACTTGGCTTGAAACATATTGGACCAACGGGCCATCAGTTAAAATATCGTCAGTGGTCATCAAACCACTAACCAGTTGCGTTAGCAATAAAGCAAAAAATGCTAACACCATATAACTGCCCGCAGCACCGTGCCCAGGTTTATTATCTGTTTGCTTAAATGATTTTAGTGCAGCAATAGGTGAATGAAGTAGAGCGCTCAATTTAGCCGTTTGGCTACCAACTACTCCCCAAATAAGCCGAGTTAACAGCAAGGCTAAAGTGAAATACCCAGCGACAAAGTGCAACTCCATCATGCCTTCTTCAGCACTAAAATAGAGTGTTGCGATAGCAATCACTAATAACCAATGAAAACTGCGGATAAACCCGTCCCATACTTTAATTTTCTGCAAAACTTGCTGATCCATCGAAATTATTCCCCTTAAATGCGTCTCTTACGTAATAATGCCACAGACAACTTTATACGCCTATTGAACTCGTCGAACCGCGGTTTATTATGCGGCCAACAACGAGCAATTTTTTACAAGCTTTGTATATCAGTTTAGATATACTCAATCTTAATTAATGTAAAATAACAAAAGTGGTGCGAATGAAAGATGAACAATCAACTTTTTTTTACCATGAAAAATTAGGAGGGTTAGAGGCTTTACAGGCAAGCTTTACGCGTCAAAATTTTTCTCGTCATAGTCATGAAGGCTATACCATTGGCTTGATTGATTGTGGGGCGCAAAAATTTTATCGTAGCGGCAGTAACCATATAGCACCGAAAAATAGCATTATTTTAGTCAATGCAGATCAAATTCATAACGGCCAAACAGCCACTGAATCGGGTTGGGCGTATCGTGCCATGTACCCTCGCCCAGAGCAATTTTCTGCACTCTCTCAAGAGCTAAACGGTATTCGCTGTGGCGCGCCGTATTTTGATAGCGCAGTTTATAACAATCAAGCTTTAACCCGTCAGTTAAACCAATTATTAAACGGCTTAACCAGCAATGGTAATAACCAACTGCACACAGAAAGCTTATTTTATAGTGTGATGACTCAGTTAATGCTGTCGTTTAAACAAGACTGTCGACAATTAAAACAACTAAAAGCCAAAGCAAATCTTGCACATGCGCAACAATACCTTGATGCTTTTTGTTGTGAAGAAATTAGCCTAGAGCGACTAGCTGCACTTAGCCATATGAGTCCATTTCATTTTATTCGCCAATATAAAAAACAATATGGTTTAACCCCTCACGCGTATCAAATACAACGCCGTATTCTGCAGGCAAAAACATTATTAAAACATGGTTTAAACGTTAGCCAAACGGCAAGCGAATGTGGCTTTCATGATCAAAGCCACTTACATCATCACTTTAAATCTCGGCTTGGCGTAACACCGGGTCAGTATCGTAATCTCTTTAGTTCTAACAAAAGTGCACCTGCAAACATCAACTAACGTTATTATTACAATCTAAAACCAGTTCAACATTAACAAGCAGCAAGACTAAATCAGCTTAAAGTAATAAAGGGGAAAACAGTGAGAAAGGCGTTATTAAAAGGGTTCTTAGATATGCTACCGCTGTGTTTAGCGGTGATCCCGTGGGGGATATTATGTGGCTCTTTGGCAATCCAGAATGGCTTTACTGCTGTTGAAACCCAAGCGATGTCATTACTGGTATTCGCAGGCTCGGCGCAGCTCGTTGCCATTGAACTAATAGCAGGCAACACACCATTACTGACCATTTTATTTACCACTTTAATTATTAGCTCACGGCATTTCTTATATGGCTTAGCCGTGCGCCATAAAGTAATCGATCAACCCATGCGCTGGCGCCTACCTGTAAGCTTTGTACTGACCGACGAGTTATTTGCATTTTCACATCATCGTAAAGCGTACCGCACAAAAACACGGTTAGTGTATGCATTAAGTGCTGGATTTAGCTTTTACATTGCATGGAACCTATGGACCTTTATAGGCATTATTGCTGGTAGCTTACTACCTGATCTAACTAATTTAGGGTTAGACTTTGCTATAGCGGCAACCTTTATCGCACTAGTGATCCCAGGGATTAAAAACCTTGCCACATTAGCAACAGTGATCACCGCAGGCGTGGTGGCAACACTACTTAAAAGCCACGGATTCGAATTATGGTTGGTAGTCGCAGCATTAACAGCAATGACTGTAGGCTATGCTATCAGCCGTGTGAATACTCAAGCGGAGCATAACCTATGATGACCACTATTTTACTCATGGCCTGCATTACCTTTTTTACTCGCTACTTATTTTTGCACCGCGCTTTGCCTTTTAAAGTCGGCCCGAAAATGCAGCAGTTTTTAAGTTTTAGCGCCCCAGCTGTGTTAACCGCTATTTGGGTGCCAATTGTATTTGTAACAGATGATGGGATAAATTTAGATTGGCAAAACCCTTATCTTAGCGCAGCAATCGCAGCCATTATTGTCGCATATAAAACACACAATATTTATTACACGACCTTGGTTGGTATGGGTTTGTTTTTAATATTAAATTAGCGCATTAGTAGCGTGCTAATGCGCTATTAGCAGTATTAAACGCTAGCGAGTAAAATAGCGCGACTTTTATCTAAAGTGACTTGCTCGCGCTCACCCAATGCCGTCATCCCGTGGCGCTCAAGTTGCTCAATAATTTTGTCAGCCACTTCTTCACCCAATTCATAATCACTTAAACGTGTTGGCATATTAACACTGTGGAAAAACGCTTCAGTAGCAGCAATTGCTTGCTCAATAGCTGCATCTTCATCAGTGATATCCAACCCTAAAACACGCTCTGCATATTGCAAAATTTTACCGCGCTTAGTCTCTTTTTGCTCAGCCATCATGCGTGGTAAAACAATGGCTAATGTTTGAGCATGATCAAGGCCGTAAACCGCCGTCATTTCATGTCCTAACATATGTGTAGACCAATCTTGCGGTACACCCGCACCAATTAAGCCATTTAACGCCATAGTGGCTGACCACATAATATTTGCACGTACTTGGTAATTATCTGGCTCACTGAATGCTTTAGGACCTTCTTCTATTAAGGTCATTAAAATGCCTTCGGCGAAACGATCTTGTAGTTTAGCGCCTACGTCATAAGTTAAGTACTGCTCCATAGTATGTACAAACGCATCTACAATACCATTAGCAACTTGGCGCTTTGGTAATGAGTAGGTCACTGCAGGGTCAAGCACAGCAAATTTCGGTTGCACTGAAGGGCTTGAAAATGGCAGTTTATCGTGGCTATCAAGATTAGAAACCACACTGAAAGAGTTTGATTCAGACCCCGTGGCAGGTAAGGTTAATACCACACCCAATGCAATGGCTGATTTAACTTCACCACCTTTGGCTAAAATATCCCACGGCTCACCATCGTAGTTTGCCGCAGCGGCAATAAACTTACTACCATCAATAACCGACCCGCCACCCACGGCAAGAATAAAATCTACGTGCTTTTCTTTTACCAAAGCCACAGCCTTCATACATGTTTGATAGCTTGGATTTGGTTCAATACCCGAAAATTCAAACCAAGTATGTTCACTCAAGGCATCTGCGACTTGATCATAAATACCATTACTTTTAATACTGCCGCCGCCATACGTAACCAATACTGTCGCGTTGGCAGGGATCTCACTTTTAATTGCTGCGATTTGCTGTTCACCAAAATGAATTTTGGTGGGGTTTGCAAAACTAAAATTTAACATGCTTGCTCCATTGCTTAGAGTGCTCATTCGTATGAGCTAAAATTTGCTGACCATGTAATTGTAGGGGTTAAATCATTTATTAAAAGACTAAGATCAGAGAATCACTTTTGCACAGCTGCAACAATAGATGCTATAAACTACTATTACTTAAATTTTGAGAACTAAAAATGTGGCAAGGCCTTGATGAATTTTTACATGTAGTTGAACATGGCAGCTTTACTCAAGCGGCAAAAGCTATGGAAGTATCTACATCCCATATTAGCCGCCAAGTACAGCAGCTTGAAAACCGCCTAGGTTCACTACTGTTTCAACGCACTACGCGAAAAATAAGCCTCACGGATGCTGGCCGTGAATATGCCGTTAAACTCAAAGCCATTAAACAAGAATTAATTGACGCTAATAATCAATTACAAGGTGAGCAACGCAAACCTAAAGGGCTAATTCGAATTTCTGGTGCGGGTGAATTCGTTGCCTGCCATGTTGCACCGAAAATAGTTGAGTTTGTAAAACGCTACCCTGAGGTGGAAGTGGATATGGACTTTAACAATCGCAATGTCGATTTAGTTGAAGAAGGCTTTGATCTCGCTATTCGCTTTGGTCGTATGCAAGACTCAAACTTAATAGCACGACCACTTAGCCCACGCATAATGACTTTGGTTGCCAGCCCTGAATACTTAGCACACTACACATCACCCACCACACCATTACAACTAATAGATCATAATTGCTTAGTTGCTATGGGTAAGCGTTGGCGATTTAGTTTTGCTGGTGAAATAAAAGAAGTAAAAATAAATGGTAATTGGCGTAGTAATCACCCAAGAGCATTACTCAGCGCGTCTTTAGCTGGCTTAGGTATTGCTCACTTAGCCAGTGATATTGTTCAGCCCTATGTGCAACAAGGTCAGCTGGTAACTTTACTTGATGAATATCAAGTGACCGATAATGCATCTTGGCTGGTGTACCCTCGCAAGGATTTAATGCCCTACCGTGTTCGATTACTAATTGAATACTTATTAACTAGTTTTTCTAATGACTAAAATTTAAACTTTAAGTCTGTCGCTACACAGGATAAACTTTAACAAACAAAAATAAAAAACCTCCAATATGAACGACTTTTATCAGCTTAGCGCCACCAGCCTGCAAGGGCAATCTATTGAGTTTAATGACTTTAAAAACAAAGTTGTGCTTGTGGTTAACACCGCTAGTCAATGTGGCTTCACCCCACAATATGCTGGCTTACAAGCGCTGCATGAAAAATATCATCAGCAAGGCTTAGTCATTATTGGCTTTCCATGTAATCAGTTTGGCAAGCAAGAACCAGGCAGTGCCAAAGATATTGAGCAAGGGTGCTTAATTAATTACGGTGTAGACTTTGTGATGATGAGCAAGGTAGATGTCAACGGTGAACACGCTCATCCGGTGTTTAGGCACTTAAAATCGGCTTTGCCTGGGTTTTTAACACGTAAAATAAAGTGGAATTTTACTAAGTTTTTAATAGGCCGAAATGGCGAGGCAATTAAACGCTTTGCACCATTTACTAAGCCGCAGCAAATCGAAGGTGCTATTATTAAAGCCCTTAAAAGCAGTAATACGTAAACACTAAAAGCAATAAAGAGGCAATCTGCCTCTTTATCTAAATTATCACTTAGTCGTTTAAGTACTCATCCAAGTCATCTTCGCCCAAGTTTTTACGCAAGCGTTTTTGCTCAAGGTAGTCTTCCAACTTTTTCTTAACCTTTTGCTTATTCTTGTCGTGTTGATTACGCCCGACCATTTCGTACTCGTCTTCAACAAAATCGTCATCTAGCGCATCGTAACTAAATGTCTTACCCACAACCCACTCCATAAAGTGTTTGAGACCAATTAAGGATTTTTTATCACTGTCATTGGTGAAATTAAAAATGTTCAGCACAATTTCATACGTCGAAAGTGCACCAAAATAAAGCCACAACCCAATCTTAAAATGGTGTCATGTCAATATTGTGAATAAATAGCGCTAAATTTTAATTCTGGAAAGTGAGAGTTTTTTATCGAAACGATAAACATATTTTATTAATACAACAAAGTTAGTCAAAATGACTAAAAAGTAGTTTTATTATTATCTACTCATACGATTAAAAATATAAAAAAAACAACTAATACATTGTTTTATAATGTTAAAAATTATTGGCATCAAACTTGATAAGTTTTAAATACGAAAAATACGCACTCGTTAAAATCAACAAATTTGCAGGATATTAAAATGAAAAAATTACTATTAATCGGCTCTTTTTTTATTGCCACAGGGGCAGTAGCGCATACTGATAATGAGACTAATATTTCTTTCAGTGGCGATTCTTGCGACGTCGAATTTAAAAATGACGTGCGTATAAACCCAAATGAGCTAGAAATCTTTACCGCAGACAACAACACGATGAGTTTTGCCGAGCAAGGCGATCTAAAAATAAATGGCCAAACAGTGGCACTTAACAATCAACAACGCCAAGCAATTACGACGTATTCAAATAGCCTACGCAGCCAATTACCTGAAGTCGCAAACATTGCCCTTGACGGTGTTAAAATTGCTGGTGTTGCCATTGAAGAAGTGGCTAATGCATTTAATATTGATAGCCTGGATAGCATTAATGAGCTAATGGCTGATATTAAAGTGGAAGTTGAGAATACCTTTTATCAACAAGGTACATTTGTGATGGGACAGCAGAGTTTTCAGCAGTTTGGTGAAAACTTTGAAAGCCAGTTTGATGAGCAAATAGAAACAGCTGTGCAATCAGCCATGATGCAATCAATGGGCAGTATTTTAATGGCGGTAGGTTCAGAACTAATGGGCTCCGGCGGGGACATGCAAGCCTTTGAACAACGTATGGAGAACATGGGCGCAGAAATCGAAGCCAAGGTTGAGCAACAAGCGAATCAATTAGAAAAACGCGCTGACGCACTGTGTGGTAACTTTTCTACCATTGCAGAGCAAGAGCAACAACTGGTGAAACTAGTACCAGAATTAAAAGATTATCAACTGTTTAGCTATAAAAAAAATAACTAAGCAGAGTCTTTAGTTAACGACAAAAATTTGATATCCCTTTAGCAGCACTCTTTTTAAGGTGCTGCTTTTTTATTTTTTCGCTAAATGAATAAGTTCACCCAGTGTTTTTATGGCTTGCTCAAGTTTTTCAGTCCACGGCAAACCATAACTTAACCTAATGCAATTACGGTATTTATTGGTGGCAGAAAAAATGTAGCCTGGAGTAATACTAATGCCATTTTCAAGCGCAAGCTGAAACAGTTTAACGCTATCATAACCGCTACCTAGCTCAACCCAAATCACACAACCACCTTGCGGATCGCTGATCCGCGCAGTACTCGGAAACGCTTGTTGTAAACACCAGATCATCCGCTCTTTGTTATTTCGTAAACGCTGTTTCAGTAGCTTAAGATTACGCTCGTATTCACCGCTTTGCACAAACTCATATAACGTCCACTGATTGATCAACGAAGTCGAACAACTCAATGCACGTTTATAGCGCCGAGCTTGGGCAGCAAACTTACCAGCAATCAACCAACCAACGCGATAGCTCGGTGCTGCCGTTTTTGAAAACGATGCACAAGTGAGCACCAAGCCTTTGGTTGAATAGGTTTGCGCAGGTGTGCCACGTTGTGCAGTAAAGTGTAAGTCACCGTAAACATCATCTTCAATCAATACCACATTATGAGACTCTAATAATGCGACCAGATCTTTACGCTTATTATCTGGCATAAAGCTGCCAACAGGATTATTAATCGAGGTAGAGAAAACACACGCTTTAATATCATGATCCTGTAAAGCCTGACTCAGATCATCAAGCCAGATCCCATCATCAGGGCATAATGGGATCTCAAGTGCTTTCAACCCTAAACTTTCGATCAGTTCAATAATGCCGAAATAGCAAGGCGACTCAATGGCGATCACATCACCCGCTTTAGTCACACATTTAAGAGCGATTGCTAACGCCTCTTGCGCACCATTAGTGATCACCAACTCTTGCGGGTCAACGCCAATACCAAAATCTAAATAACGATGTATCAGTTGCTTTTTCAGCGGGGCAAAACCATCAATTGCGCCATAATTAATGGCTCGGCTACCAGCAATAGACATAACTCGGCGCATTGTCCGGCTAAGCATTTTATCGGTGGGTGCCGCCGCCACCGGATTAGCAATGCCAAATGGCACCACATCTGCTTGATGGATAGCATCATAAACTTGCTCTATCAACACTTGCATATTCACTGCAACTGGCTCACGGCTGAGTTTGACTCGCTTAGGCCGTGCTAATGGCGTAGTCGATGACTTTAAAAAGTAGCCTGATTTTTCACGTGCTTCTACCAAACCTTGTGCTTCAAGTGATTGATAAGCCAGTTTAACCGTCGGAATACTTACTTTAAGTTTATCGGCCATTTTGCGCAGTGAAGGTAGCTTTTCACCGGGCAGTAAAGTTCCCTTCTCTGATAATTCACGGATCAACTGCATAACTTGCAAGTATAAAAAGTCATGATTACTTTTACTGACAACTAACGACATCTGAAACCTCTTAAAACAGTCCTATCAACAGTCAAAATCTGTATAGGTTGCATTTCTAGTTTTCTGTATATGTTAAGTATACAGAAGCGTATTAAAATAAACACTTAATCGACATACTAGGATCGGCCATGAAAAGCATCGCGCTTTATATTATCACTGTTTTGATTTGGGGCTCGACGTGGCTTGCAATCGAATTTCAACTTGGCGACATAGCCGTAGAAGTATCACTATTTTATCGTTTTAGTTTAGCGGCCATATTAATGTGGGTTTGGGTAAGTGTTAAAAAGTTACCAATGAATTATAGCCGTCGCGACCATGGCTTTTTCATATTATTGGCACTGTGTAATTTTGGTCTAAACTACTTAGTACTGTACTGGGCGCAAAATTATTTAACGTCTGCCATGGCGTCAATCGCATTTTCAATGTTATTACTTATGAATATCGTAAATACTCGCTTATTCTTTGGTAAGCCGATTGCAAAACGAATTTACAGCGGTGCATTAATTGGTGTTGTTGGCATCGTCAGCTTGTTTTGGCCACAATTACAGCAGTTCGACTTAAGTAATGGGGCGTTGGTCGGTTTACTACTTGCTTTAGCCGGTACGTTTGTGGCCTCATTAGGTAATATGGTGAGTGTTCGTAACTCTCAACAGCAAATTGGCGTTATGCAAGGCAATGCTTGGGGCATGCTCTACAGTGCGATTGGGTTGTTATGTTATGTATTTATAACCGATGCTAGTTTGAGCTTCTCTGCACCTGCGAGTTACTGGTATTCATTAGTTTATTTAGCTGTACTTGGCACCGTAATAGCTTTTGCTTGTTACTTTGCACTATTGAAAAACATCGGCCCAGAGCGCGCCAGTTATGTCATTGTGCTGTTTCCGTTAGTTGCAGTGATTTTAAGCACACTGTTTGAAGGTTTTATTTGGCAGGCCAATACGTTTATAGGCTTTAGCTTGGTATTAGTAGGTAACGCCATTGTACTGACCCCCACAAAAAGAATTAAAGCATTTTTTGCAACGCGTTCATTGCTGCAAAAAAGCTCCATCCCCAGTTAGAATGCGTATATACGCAACTAACGCCAAAGCGCCTACTTGTTAGGCGCTTTTTTACAACCTTAAACTTGTGTAACGCTGCTCTTGGGTATGCAAAAGCGTAGTGCTTGTGGATGAATTGTTACTTTAGCTGGCGAGACACCGGCCAGCTCACCATCTGCCTCTAATGGTAAATCAGGGGTTTGGATATATGCTGTGGTTAATCGCTGATAATTAAGCCCTGACATAGCGTGGTGATTACGTAGCAATAAACGGATAAAACTATATAAATTACCAACTAAACCCCGTGCAGGCATACCGTAGCACTCTAAATAACCATTATTTAATTCTGCTTTAGGCGCTATCCGCAGCCCCCCTCCAAAATAATGGTGGTTAGCAAATACAGTAATCAAATTATGATACTTAACTGGTTGCCCAGCCAAGCGCCCTGCTAGCCATTTAGCCTGATAGCCCAATAAATGTTTAAAACCAGCAAAACTATAACCTAATGCAGATAATGCTGGTTTGCTTTGCAATGCCTGTACTACATGGGCATCAAAACCAATCCCTGCAATATTAATAAAGTAACGACTATTTATTTGTCCAATATCTATTTTTCTGAGAAATCACTAAAAATAGCAGTACGCCAAGCTGAGATTGTACAACCAAAGCCACGGGCAAAATCATTACCCGTTCCTTGCGGTAATAACGCCAATGTACAGTTTAATCCCATTAATGCATTTACAGCCAAATGCAGGCTACCGTCACCACCGAGCACAACAACGCGCTTTTGTGATTGAGCCAACATCGTTATTTTTTTGCAGTCATCTGTAAAATCCCCTGTTGTGTAGACAAGAGTGTAACTAATTTGCCGTTTTTGGCATTGCTTTAGCAACCAAGCACAATTTTTTTTATGTTTTTTTTGCGTACTTGGTTTAATAATTATGAGCATCTGGATACCAGCCATTTTAAAAACATGACAACAGACATTTTCAAAAAATAAATTAATCTGAATATTTAATCACTTTTTGTATCTTGTAATGCATAAAAAGTGACATTAAAAACTTAAAGCGACTATATTTAAAGAGTTAATACATTTTAACTATTCATAGCCATGCAAAAAAATTGGAAAAACCAAACTTAACCGCAAGTTAATAAAAGCAATTCACATTAGTTATTTTTATCCGACCACCCTAGTTTTTATCGTTTTATTTTTGTGCAATTTAGAGTCAAAATAGCCGTGTTGTCAAAACAGACATAACCCGGAGCAAAGTAATGAACCCAGTAAATACATTAAACGAAAATGCAGCTACTCATGTTGCCGTAAAACCAACCAATCGCAAAGCGAAAATGCTTGCTAAACTTAACCGTTTCGGCAAAAAGCTCGCTCTTGGCGGCGCAGTTCAATACAAGTAATCACCCAACCATGATTACTTTAGCGGTGCAGCAAACACCCAACCACTAAATGAAACCACTTATTTAGCTCCCTCGTTTGCTGCAACCTCTTCTTTAAGCTCCTTAAAAATCCCTTTTTCATAAAAAAAACCACTTTTTAGAACAAAAAAACAGCAAACGATCTTTTTCCTATTTACACACCCCAATCACCTGCGTATTATTCTTTCCCAACGGAGAGATGGCAGAGTGGTCGAATGCACCGGTCTTGAAAACCGGCAGGGGTTTATAGCCCCTCTAGGGTTCAAATCCCTATCTCTCCACCATTATTACGTTTTGGTGGTTCACTCGACTATCAAAATGACAGTTTATGCGCCGGAGAGGTGGCCGAGTGGCCGAAGGCGCTCCCCTGCTAAGGGAGTATAGGGTTTGTAGCTCTATCGAGGGTTCGAATCCCTCCTTCTCCGCCATTTATTAAATTAAACCGCTTAATTGCGGTTTTTTTATGTCCGTAACCTTTACACCGATGAAGGAGGGTGAGAACCCTCGATCAGGGTTCGATAAAATGTCTGGAACATTTTAGGCCGCAGCAAGCGTCGCGAAGCGATTGATTACATGGACGTAAGCAAGCCCATCCCTCCTTCTCCGCCATTTAATAACGAAGAAAGCCCCGCAATTTATTGCGGGGCTTTCTTCGTTATTAAAAATGGCAGAAGGAGGGTGAGAACCCTCGATCAGGGTTCGACCAAACTTTGTCTGGAACAAAGTTAAACGCACGTAGTGCGGCCCGAAGGGTAAAATATAGGGATGTATTTTTTCACATGTCAGGAACATTTGGGGCCGCTGCAAGCGCCTCCCGCAATTGATTACATGGACGTAAGCAAGCCCATCCCCACGTTTGACGCACATATCAGCATAAAAAGCCTATCGTTTTATGTCCGTAACCTTTACACAGCTCTAATACCAATCGACTTAAATTTTACTTTTCACAAAGAGAATTTAATAACAATATAAATCAGCAGGTTAATCTACCTTCTATGATATAAAACTCATGCAATGTCGTCATTCATGGCGAAAACTATGCTCCACGAATTCTTTTTGCTAATGTGCTAAAACAACTCAATTTAAGCACTAGAAACTATGACTAACACCATAACTGAATTTGAAAAAATGCTTGCTGGCTTGCCTTATAAAGCCTCAGAGCCTGAACTGGTAAAAGCACGTAGCCTCGCTAAATTGGCATGTCATCAATTTAATTTGGCAGACCCTACAACACCCCATGTACGAATTAAAATTCTTGCCGAGTTACTAAAGTTTAAAGGCAAAGCCTATCTTGAGCCAATGTTTTATTGTGATTATGGTTTTAATATTGAACTGGGCGATAACTTTTATGCGAATCATAACTTAACTATTTTAGATGTCTGCAAAGTCACAATTGGTAATAATGTGATGTTTGGCCCAAACGTGATGATATCGACAGCCACTCACCCGATTGACCCTATCGAGCGGCGCAGTACTGAATCAGGCTCCCCAATTACTATTGGTAATGATGTTTGGCTTGGTGGCAACGTTTCGGTTTTGCCTGGGGTGAGCATTGGTGATCGCTGTGTAATTGGTGCAGGCAGTGTGGTCACTAAGAATATTCCTGCTAATTCAGTAGCCGTGGGTAACCCCTGTAAAGTGATCAGAAGTATTGAGGCTAAATAAATAGCCTCTCCGGTTGTTACGCCGGTTAATCCTGCAAACTAAACCCATCTGCATCTAAATGCGCGGGGAAGCTTTGTTTAAATAGCTCAAGTGGGCCTTTATCAAGTGTGACGGTTACAACTTGCGAGCCATTATCTTTAGCAATAGCTAACGTATCACCTTTGAAGTCATACACTGCAGTGCCGCCATTATGCGCAATCCCATTACCATCATCACCGATGCGATTAACGCCAATTACATAACACTGATTTTCCATTGCCCGTGCCATCAGTAAAGTGTCCCACACTTTACGTCGTGCTGCTGGCCAATTGGCAACATTCACCATGACATCGTAATCATTACGATTACGTTGAAAAACCGGAAAACGTAAGTCGTAACACACTTGCGGTAATATTCTAAAGCCATTCAATTCGAATACTTCACGCTGTTGCCCAGCACTGACAAAGTCACCTTCTTTGCCTAAACAAAATAAATGACGTTTGTCGTAAAACTGCACGTTGCCGTTAGGCCATACCCAGTAAAAACGGTTGGCTTTTTTGTCGCCTTGCTTAACTAGCACTGAGCCTGCTATCACAGCATTCGCTGACTTTGCGCTCGCAATCATCCAAGCAAGTACGTTCCCGTTTTCAGGTTCGGCACAATCGAGATTAATAGCAAACCCTGTAGCGAATGTTTCTGGTAATAATATAAGCTCAACTGAATTGTCTACATTGGCTATTTTAGCGCTAAAATGTGCCAAATTAGCATCTTTATCTAGCCAGTTAAGCGATGTTTGTATAAGTGCTAGGGTTAAAGTTGACATAAAATCTCCGCAGCTTGTAGCAGTGTGGCATCGTGTTTTGCAAAACACAGACGAATCACTTTATCGTTACTCGGTTGCTGATAAAATACGCTCAGTGGAATTGCCGCAACCCCCGCTTGCTCGACTAACCACTGGCAAAATTCAACATCATTCAAATCAGATACATCACTGTAATCCAGCAGTAAAAAGTAAGTACCTTCACTTGGTAAAATCGTAAAGCGGCTCTCTTTGAGAGCATTGCTCAACACATCACGCTTTTGTTGATAAAACTCACTCAATTCGTCTACATGTTCACCTTGTTGCTCTAGCATATCGGCCAATGCATGCTGCGCGGGGGTAAAGCTTGAAAATGTCACGTACTGGTGAATTTTACGAAATTCGACAGCCAGTGCTACAGGAGCAATACAGTAACCCATTTTCCAACCTGTGCTATGAAAGGTTTTGCCAAAGCTTGAGATCACAAAGCTCCTAGCAAACAGCTCTGCATCGCGTAGCACACTTAAGTGGGGCTGGTTATCAAACGTAATATGCTCGTAAACTTCATCACTTATTACATATAAATCATGCTTGCTTACCAACGCTTTCAAGGCATTTATATCGTGTTGTTTTAACGTTTTTCCGCTTGGGTTGTGTGGCGTATTGATAATAATAGCGCGGGTTTTACTATTTACAGCCTCAGTAACCGCTTGCCAATCAATTGCGTAATCAGGGGCATGCAGTGCAATATTTACTGACTTACCACCGGCCAATTCTATTGCCGGTTGGTAAGAGTCATAAGCAGGGTCAAACACAATCACTTCATCACCTTCACGCACAAGTGCTTGAATGGCTACAAACAAAGCTTCCGTTGCACCGGAAGTGACTGTTACTTGCTGCGTCGCGTCTATTTCCGCTGCATATTTACGCTTAACCAATTGCGCTATTTGTTGCTGCAAGCGCGGTACACCTGATGACGGCGAATATTGATTAACTCCTTCAAGCACATAATGATTAAGTTGTTTTTTAAGTAGCTCTGGCGCATCAAACTCAGGAAAGCCCTGCGATAAATTAATCGCGTCGAATTGATTTGCTAATGCGGTCATTTGACTAAAAATACTGGTGCCTAAATTTGGCAATTTACTTTCAAACACTGGTTACCCTTAATGATGGTTTTGCGCCCAAAGCGATGCTATCATTGCTATTAACAGAAGTATAGCCGTCTAAACTAGCTAGAGGAATGTATGCATAACAATACCGCTATTTCAGAACTTATAGAAGCAGGAAAGTGGATCAGTCAACGTGGTTGGGTACCTGCCACAGGTGGTAACTTTTCAGCACGAACCAATACTGGCTTTGTGGTTACTGCCAGCGGTTTTGATAAAGGCCAATTAGCACCCCATGCTTTTATTGAACTTGATCATGCCGGTTCACGTAGTGCTAGCGCAGCAAAACCCTCTGCTGAGACTGAATTACATTTAAGTATGTATAAACTGATTCCTTCAGCTCACTTTGTATTACACACTCATTCGGTTGCAGCAACCGTTTTATCACGAGTTATTAAAGGCCACAGCCTGGATTTACACGGCTATGAGATGCAAAAATCATTAACGGGCATTACCTCACATTTAGAAACCTTGAGTATTCCAATCTTTGATAATGACCAAGATATCGATCGCTTAAGCTTATTAGTGAGTGATCACCACCTACATACTCCTATTGAGCATGGCGTACTTATCCGCGGCCACGGCTTGTATGTCGTGGGTCGAACAATTAGCGAGGTTCGTCGTCAGTTAGAAGGTCTTGAATTCTTATTTGCATGTGAGCTAGAACGCTTAAAATTAGTAGGATTAGAATCATGATCAAAGCACTACTGACCGATATTGAAGGCACCATTACCCGCATTTCATTTGTTAAAGAGGTGCTATTTCCTTATGCCGCAAACCAGCTCCCTGAATTTGTCAAAACTCATCAGACACAAAGCGCGGTAGCAGAGCAAATTGATGCTGTTAAAACGATTATAGAACAACCCAATGCCAGTATTGATCTAGTAATTAACACCTTACTTGAATGGATCCGCGACGATAAAAAAATCACCCCATTAAAACAGTTGCAAGGCCTCATTTGGCAAACTGGCTATGAAAATGGCGATTTTACCGGCCATTTATACCCAGATGCCTACCAGTTTTTAGTTGCGCAGCAACAAGCTGGTCAGCAACTATATGTGTACTCTTCAGGTTCAGTAAAGGCGCAACATTTGATTTTTCAATACTCAGATTTTGGTGATATCCGCCCATTATTTACTGACTACTTTGATACCAAGGTTGGCGCAAAACAACAACAAGCAGCGTATGAAAACATTATTGCGCAACTACCACTTGCCGCTAATGAAGTCTTGTTTTTAAGTGATGTAGCCGCTGAACTTGATGCCGCCAAAGCCGCTGGTTTAAAAACGTTGCACTTAATTCGTGATGGTCAAGCACGCTCGCCTGAACATAACTATATTAATGATTTTAGCCAATTTACTGCGGAGCATTTAGCATGAGCCAATTAACTATTTTTGCTGATTGTAACGGCAGTAATGCCTTATTAAGCACTCAAGATGCAACACAAATTGCCGCTGAACTAAATAAAGTGAATGTCCGCTTTGAGCAATGGCAAGCAAGCGCTGCGATCACGGCTGATACCAGTCACGACGAGATCATTGCCGCTTATAACGCCGATATTGAACGTTTAAAGCAACAAGGCGGTTATCAAACCGTGGATGTTATCTCATTGGCTAAAGGCAACCCAGCAGCGGCTGATTTACGTGCTAAGTTTTTGTTTGAGCACACTCACAGCGAAGACGAAGTGCGCTTTTTTGTAAAAGGCCAAGGCTTATTTTGCCTACATATTAACGACAAGGTTTACCAAGTGCTGTGTCAACAAGGTGATTTAATTTCAGTACCAGAATTAACCCCGCATTGGTTTGATATGGGCAGTGAACCTGAATTTACTGCGATCCGTTTGTTCAATAATACCGAAGGCTGGGTTGCACAAAGTACCGAGTCTGAGATTGCTAAGCAATTTCCTTTATTGGACTAGCCATCATTTAGTAAAGGAGTTTAAATGGAAAAATTATTTTCCTACGGCACACTGCAATTAGAGCAAGTACAGCTTGATACCTTTGGCCGCTTGCTCGAGGGCCAAGCCGATATTTTAACGGGTTATATAGTGGGCGAAGTTGAAATCACCGACGCCGCTGTTTTAAAAAGCAGCGGCCAGCGTTTTCACCCGGCCTTAATTAAAACAGGGCTAGCAACAGATACCGTAACCGGCACTATTTTTACGATTACCTCAGAAGAACTTGCTAGCGCAGATAGCTATGAAGTTGATGACTACCTACGTATAGAAGAGTCATTTCATAGCGGCATTAAAGCTTGGGTGTACGTGGCAAAAGGTTAAGCTCATATCAAGGATGACTTAAACAACTTAACTCTGTAGTATATTTTCAGTGTTAGTTTTACTCAATTAAGTGAACGTGAAATGGTCAACGAACAATATCAAAAGTCCAAACAACAACTTGCGTATTCTCGTAAGCAAGTTGAAAAAGCTGGCCGTATTTTTCGTAAACAAGATGGCGATTTTGAGTTTGCTACCGAAGTCATTCAAAATTATCGCGCGGCTCATTTATACCCGCTGACCATCATCAAAAATTTAATATGGAAACACGTAAAAAAACTCAACCTGCTTGATTCTGCTACTATTGTACGTCGCTTAAAACGCTTACCGACAATTATTGATAAACTGCAACGTGAGTCATTAGACGGTAAAAGTGAAAATGCCATCAGCCTCAAACGTATGCACGATATAGGTGGTTGCAGAGTTATTTTAGACAATTTAGATACCCTGTATAAGCTCAATACGAGTTTAGATTCAAGTCGAACAGTCCATAGCGTAAAGTCATATGATTATATTGAAAATCCTAAAGCCACTGGCTATAGGGGGATTCATCGTGTCTATAAAAGCTATAATAATTTAGAGTCTCACGATTACAAAGGTTTTCAAATAGAAGTTCAATTACGTACTCGACTTCAGCATTTATGGGCAACTACAGTCGAAATCGTCGATATTATTGAAAAAGAAACACTGAAAACCAACCCACAAGCCGCTGATACAGATTGGCAGCGATTATTTTTTATTATGGGTGAATTCCTTGCCGTTAAAGATGGCTCAAATCAATTAAGCGATGAACAATCACAAAGCTTTATTGATGAGTTAGCTGCTTTAAATAAAAAGCTCGCAGCATTTCATAAACTCGATGCATTTAACCGTGCATTTCAAGTTGACGAGATTAAAAATAAATCAAAAGATACAGGTTTTGCCTTACTTGTTCACAATACCGAAACTCAAATGGGTCGGGTTTTTTTGTACGCAGCCAATAAAAAGCAAGAAGCATTAACGCACTATGCAGAGCAAGAGCGACAAACTCACAACAACGTATTATTAGTAGCAGGAAATGACTTAAAATCTATCGAAAAAGCCTATCCCAACTACCTTAATGACACTTCTGAATTTCTTTCAGAATTCAGCCGTGTATTACTGGGTTAAATTTTAATTTAAGTCTTTCAGTTTACCAGCTAACACTTGTTGTTGCTCATAAACACCAGTATCGAGCACCCAGCCGGTAATGAGCTTTGCAGGCGTTACGTCAAATGCTGGATTGTATACTTGAGCATTTGTCGGTGCCCACAGCGCCTCACCAAAACTGCCACTTACACCGCGCACTTCTGCGCTATTGCGCTGCTCAATTTCAATGTCTGCGCCGCATGCTGTACTTACATCTAAAGTGGTTAATGGCGCTACTACATAAAATGGGATGTTATGAAAATGCGCCAATACGGCTAAATTATAAGTACCGACTTTATTAGCGAAGTCACCATTGGCGGCAATACGATCAGCACCAACAAAAATTTTATCCACTTTACCCGCAGCCATTAAGCTCGCTGCCATATTATCGCAAATCAAAGTGTAAGGTACTTGCCAGCGCTCAAGCTCAAATGCGGTTAAACGCCCGCCTTGTAATAACGGACGTGTTTCATCCACCCACACATGAATATCGCCATGACGTTGCTGAGCTTTATAAATAACACCCAAAGCTGTACCAATCCCAGCTGTTGCTAAAGCACCTGTATTACAGTGAGTCAGAATATTATCACCACTATTAACCAGTGCTGCGCCATGCTTTGCCATGCTTTCACACAGGGCGATATCTTCATTAAACAGGCTAACAGCGGCACTTACAATTGCCATTACATAATCATCTTGCTGTAACGCAATGCGTAACTTTGCCATGCAATGCATTAAATTAACCGCAGTTGGTCGCGTGGCTTCTAAATCATCAATCGCCTGTGCTAATGCTGCTTTAGCTATGCCTTGCTCAGCTAGATGGGCAACCAGCAAACTCGCTCCTAAGCCAATCAAGGGTGCGCCGCGTATTTTTAGATTTAAGATCAATTCCCTCATACTAGCTACATCATCACACACATGCCACACCTGCTGATGTGGCAGCAGGTATTGATCTAGCACGCTGAGTGTATTGTTTTGATATTTTAAGCTGCTCGCTATGAGGTCTTGCATGATTGATCCTGAATAATCGTTAGGCTGAGGTTATTTTACAGTAGTTTTCAAAACGCACAACCCAGAAGTGTAGACATCTAAACGGTTGAAGGTATAGAATGCTATTGTTTATCATTTTCTGAGAGTACGCCCATGGCCGAATACGTTGCCTTTAATGCACAGCATGCAATTGATTATATTAAAAATCTTGTAACTAAAGATGGCTATGATTTGTTTGATCCTGACCAAACGTTATCGGCTTATGAATTTGGCGATGGCAATTTAAACTTAGTATTTAGAATCAGTGATGAGCAAAATAATAGCGTTATTTTAAAACAAGCCCTACCTTATGCCCGCTGTGTGGGTGAGTCATGGCCATTGACACTAGACCGAGCACGTATTGAAGCCGAGGTTTTGCTCAACCATAGCGCATTAAGTCCAGATTATACCGCCAAAGTACTGCATCATAACCCAGAGCAAGCACTGACTATTTTAGAAGATCTCGGCCATTTGCAAATACTGCGCCGTGCACAAATAAACGCAGAGCAATTTCCGCTTTTAGGACAACATGTTGCTCACTACCTAAGCCACACAGGTTTTTATAACTCAGATTTTTACTTAACCGCGCAAGATAAAAAAGCTAAAGTCAGTCAGTTTACTAATCCTGAATTATGCCAAATTACAGAAGACTTATTTTTTAACGATATTTTGCGTGAGCATGAGCGTAATAACTACCCAAGCGAGCTACAAAGTACAGTTAGTAAATTACAAAATAATGCCGCACTGCATTTAGCGATCGCAAAACTAAAAGCTAAGTTTTTATCGTGCCCACAAACTCTATTACATGGTGATATGCATAGTGGCAGTATTTTTGTCGATCAAAATACGACTAAGATGATCGACCCTGAGTTTGGTTTTTTTGGCCCTGTTGGCTTTGATATCGGATCATTTATCGGCAACTTATTATTAAACTACTGCGCTCAAAATGCCCGTATTAATGAATTTGTTAGTCGCCGCAACTACCACTCCCATTTATTGACCTGCTTACAAGAGAGCTACACTTTATTTGAACAACAGTGGCTAACATTAATTGCCGAGCAAACAACGGATAACAATTTAAAAGCCGCCGGTTATGGCGAGTATTTTATGCAGCAAGTATTGCAAGACGCGATTGGCTACTGTGGCACAGAGCTTATTCGTCGTACCATCGGCTTAGCCCATGTTGCTGATATTGATGGCATTGAAGACGAGCAAGCGCGTTTAGAGGTGCAACGTCATACCTTAGCGCTGGGTGAGCAATTAGTGCTTAACGCCCATACCTGCAATAGCAAAGAAGCGTTTTTCTCTTTATTGATCAGCCAATTAAATTAAGCTTCAACATTCAGTAAAAAGGCGCTTAAAGCGCCTTTTTACTCTCTAATTACTGATAATTTTCATACATTTTATCAAGCGGCTCTGACAGGCCATTTTCTTGCACAACGCGTACATGTTGTCGACCGAGTTCACGGGCACTAAATACTCCGCATGAGTGGGCAATTAAACCCGCTCCATAATGAATATACTTATTATAGTTGGCGACACGCTGGGCTTTATCATTCACATCCAAGCCACGCTGTAGCCGCTCATTATGCGTAGTAATACCTGTTGGGCAAGTATCTTTATTGCATTGCAGCGCCTGAATACAACCCAACGCAAACATATGACCACGTGCTGAAACCACAAAGTCTGCGCCTAGCGCTAACGCCCAAGCAACTTTTGACGGCACAATCAGTTTACCTGACGCAATAACCTTAATCCGCTCTCGTAAGCCATGCTTTTCCAGCATATTGACAACTAACGGTAAGCTTTCTTTCAGCGGTAACCCTACAGAATCCATAAGTGGCTGTGGTGCAGCGCCAGTGCCGCCATCAGCACTATCAATAGTAATAAAGTCAGGTGCCGATTCAATGCCGCGATGATTAATCTCGGCAAATAGCGTTTCCAGCCATGCATAAGCACCAATCACCGCTTTAAACCCTGTCGGTTTACCTGTAGTTTCTCGCACGCTAGTAATCATATCCAATAAGTCGGCAGGGTTTTTAACTTCAGGGTGACCATTTGGGCTTATTGAATCGTGACCTTCTGGGATACCACGAATAGCGGCAATTTCAGCGGTTACCTTTTTCCCTGGTAGCATACCGCCTTTACCTGGTTTCGCTCCTTGACTCATTTTAATTTCAAACATTTTTACTTGTTCATGGGCAGCTATTTGTTTGAGCTTGTCATGGCTTAACTTACCTTGCTCATCACGTACACCATATTTAGCGGTGCCTATTTGAAACACGATATCAGCACCGCCTTCAAGGTGATAAGGACTTAACCCTCCTTCACCGGTGTTCATCCAGCAACCAGCCAGCTTTGCACCTTTTGACAATGCACGCACTGCCGGTTTTGATAAAGCACCAAAACTCATGCCCGACACATTAAACAGCGATTTAGTAATATAAGGATTTGGGCAATAAGGACCTAAGGTAACTGCACTGGGTTCGAGCGCCTCTTCATCTAAGGTAGGAAACGCACAATTCATAAACATTACTGTGCCGGTAACCTCCAGGCTTTGAGTGGAGCCAAACGCGGTAGTACGATCAACATTTTTAGCTGCTTTATAAACCCAACTACGATCAGCGCGGTTAAATGGCATTTCCTCACGGTCCATTGCAAAGAAATACTGACGGAAAAACTCGCCTTGGCGTTCAAAAAAATAACGAAATCGACCAATTACCGGGTAATTACGCCTAATTGCTTGTTTTGATTGAGTAACATCACTAATGTAAAAATAGATCACCACTAAAACTAAACAGCCCAGCACCACAATAAATAAACTGGCAAACACATCAATACTAAAAACAATAAAATTACTCACGCAACACCCCTTGCTGATTATTTTCTCATCTTACTAATACTGAAACGCATAGCCTAAGCTAGCTAGCAAAATTTATTAATAAGGATTCTATTACAGTAGAGAGCATATAAGCAGATTAAATTTCAAGCAAAATGTTTTAATGGATCACTGCAATTATTACAGTGATCCAGATATGATTAGGCTAGCTGTTTATTTAGCCAGCTCAGTTTGAATATATTGATGGATTTGCTCTTCTAATACCGACATTGGCACAGAGCCATGGCGAAGTATCTGATGGTGAAACTCACGCACATCAAAATCTTGGCCCAGTGCTTGTTCAGTCTCTTGACGTAAACGCTTAATTGTCAATTCACCAATTTTGTACGATAAAGCTTGTGCAGGCCATGAAATATAACGATCGGTTTCTGTTTTTACGTTATGTAATGAAAGCGCGGTATTTTCGCTCATAAACTTCATGGCACGATCACGGCTCCAACCATACATATGCATTCCAGTATCAACCACTAAACGAGCAGCACGCCACATTTCATACGTTAAACGACCAAAGTTACTATATGGGTCTTGATAAAAGCCCGCTTCAATGCCTAAATATTCAGCATATAGTCCCCAGCCTTCACCGAACGCAGATAAATAAGCATCTTGACGGTAGCTTGGCAAATTTTCTAACTCCGCATTAAGCGAAATTTGTAAATGGTGGCCAGGCACAGCTTCATGAAATGTCAGCGCTTCTAGTACATATAAAGGTCGCTTATCCAGTGCATAAGTGTTTACCCAGTAGAAGCCAGCTTGATCGTCACGGCTTGAACCTGAGTAACGCCCAGTAGTGTACTTAGGCGCTATGCTCGCCGGAACTGGCGCAACACCATACGGCATACGTGGTAAGGTATGGAACAGCTTAGGTAATTGCGCATCCATTTTTTTAGCGATATACGATGCTTCTTTTAAAAGCTCTTCAGGTGTTTTGGCATAAAATTGAGGATCCGTACGTAAAAAATGCACAAATTCGGCAAATGTGCCTTCAAAACCCACCTGCTTAATCACTTCATCCATCTCAGCCCGAATACGTGCCACTTCTTTTAACCCTAGTTCATGGATTTCTTTCGGGGTCATATCTGTGGTGGTGTAATATTTTGCACGATTAGCATAAAACGCTTCACCGTTAGGTGTCGACGAAATACCAATATCAGTACGCGCACCAGGTTGATACTCGTCATTAAAAAACGTTAAATAGCCTTGGTAAGCTGGGATCACTTGCTCTTTAATGATTTTTTTCGCTTGTTGTTGCAAAGCAAAAAACTCACTTTCAGCAAGGCCTGCGGTATTATTTAAAAATGGTTTATAAAACTCAGATTTAGTGACGTCATCGACAATATAGGCACTGATCGAATCTTGATAACCAACGAGTACCGCTTGCGGTTGTGTTAACCCCACCTCTAAACCTTTGCGCATCCAGCCAATATTTTGCTGGAAAAATCGTGGAACTTGTTGCAAACGCTCAAGATAAAGCTGGTAATCAGCCTGCTTCTTGTAATCTGAACGTGATACCATAAACGATAAGCTGGAATGAAAACCATACTCTGAAGTCAACGGCATGTAATGACTATTAAATACATACTCATCAACACTATTTTGCACTTGGCCACGAATAATAGTGAGATTAATACGATTTTCTTCACTGAGTTTATCTTTATCAATCGCATCTAACTGTGCTAACAACTCAGTATTATGCTGGTATTTTTTTTCCAGAAATTCTGCTGATAAATTAGTGAGCAAATAACCATCAACACCTTCGGGATTGCTATAAGGGCTAATGCTTTTACGGTAATCAACAATTGATTGCGCAACTTGCGTAAATTGTTGATTATCATCAATTGCAGTCATTTGACAAGCTGTTAATGTGCATGCCAAAGCGATACTTAATAGTGAATGTCGCACAACGAATGATGCTGATTTTTTCATAATTTGAGATCTGCTACATAAAACGTGGCGTTTAACCTAACCTAGACAACTAAAATAACCAAAAAAATGCGACCAAGGGCGATAAATGCGAGGTTAAATTAACCGCGACTATTGTCTAGTAGTTAATCAGCGCGCCATAGGCTTAAGCAGATTGCTGAGAAAACCAGCGATTGAGCGAGAAAAATAGAATTTTCGCCCCCAAATTACATCTTTTTACTTTTAAATATTCCCGATACAGATTAATGTAAGGTTATGTCAAACGCTAGGATTGCGTAAATATCTCATGGAGAGAGTTCTTTAATTTCACTGTTACGTATATTTAATTGGTGTATACAATGATGTTCCATGATTCCATGGCTATTGCTCAAGAAAAAATGACCAAGGTATGTATCTTTTTAGAACATCACGTATTACCACCGACTCCACTTAATTATCACGTTGTTTATACCTACGTTAGCCAAGCGAATACTCATTTAAACACCACCATTGATCGCGCAATTGCCCAAGGCCAAGCAATTGATTGTGTCTATATCGAGCAATTATATTTCGATTACATGGATCACGCTCACAAAGCTGAAACAAATATGGTTCGTAATGTCGACGGTATTATTAATTCATTATCACGTAGCGCGCATTCAACCGAAAAAGATATTATCCGCTTTGCAAGCCAAGTTAGTGATTGCGTACATTCGCTAGATGAGAACAATGTTTCTCAAAGCCGCCAAGCGCTTGAAACGTTAAACAAACAAACCGCTCATTTACTCACCCAACACAAACAATTTAAGCAAGAGCTGATCAAAGCAAAACGATTACAAGAAAAAACCCAACAGCAACTTGTGCAGTTACGCAAACAACATATTACTGATCAACAAACAGGCCTATTTAAACGTCATTATTTAAATCAACAAACTCAGTTATGGCTAGACCAAAATAAATCGGTGTGCGCCATTGCTATCCAAATCGATAACTTAGATCATTTTATTGATAATTATGGCGATGTAATTGGTGAAGTCATTTTGAGTAAAGTCGCTAAACAAATTCAAAAATATGTATTTGAAAGCGGCCTTCCGGGGCGTACTAGTAAAGATGCCTTTACCATCTTGTTGGCTGATATTGACCCTGAAACAGCCAATGTTATTGCTGAGAAAGTCCGCAATGGTGTCGAAAAACTACGCTTTGTCAGCTCTAAAAATGGTATCAAGCTGCCAGCAATCAACCTGTCATTAGGTATTGCCAAACATCAAGATGAAAAAGATTTTAATAATCTTGCTCGCAAAGCTTCCAATGCTGCACATAAAGCGAGATCACTTGGCCAAAGTAGTTTTATTGCTGGTCAATAGTCTTTAATCAGTTTGATCCACAAGCAATTTAACTAGATTCAAATTGCACCCCACAGGCACAATCAAGTACACTAGTCTTTATTACCACGATAGAGATTAATCATGAACGAGAATCCAGAAAAGACTACGCATTTTGGTTACAAAACCGTTGCCGAAACAGAAAAAGCCTCCATGGTTGCCGATGTGTTTCATTCTGTTGCGACTAAATATGATGTAATGAATGATCTCATGTCGTTTGGTATTCATCGCTTATGGAAACGTCAAACTATCGCCAGCTCAGGGGTTCGTAAAGGTCATCATGTGCTGGATTTAGCCGGTGGCACAGGAGACTTAACCGCTAAGTTTAGCCAGCTAGTGGGTGATACAGGGCAAGTTGTCTTAGGAGATATCAACTCATCAATGCTTAAGGTAGGCCGTGAAAAGCTGCATAACTTAGGTCTTGTTAGCAATATCGACTACGTGCAAATGAATGCCGAAGCACTGCCTTTCCCTGACAATAGCTTTGACTTAATTACTATTGCTTTTGGCTTACGTAATGTTACCGACCAAAACAAAGCGCTGCGCTCAATGTACCGTATTTTGAAGCCTGGTGGCCGTTTACTGGTACTCGAGTTTTCTAAACCAGAGCATGAAGTACTCAGTAAAGCCTATGATTTTTACTCATTCAACCTGCTACCAAAAATGGGTGAACTCGTTGCAAATGATGGTGAATCATACAAATATTTAGCTGAATCGATTCGTATGCATCCTGATCAAGAAACACTAAAAGCAATGATGAACGACGCAGGGTTTGAGCAAACAACATATCAAAACCTAACAGGCGGAATTGTTGCATTGCATCGCGGCTTTAAATATTAACAGTCGCCAAGCTCATCACATTGATTGCTAAGGTATTGGTATGTTAAATAACTTTATAGTCGCTATCGTAGAGCGTATTTTAAATACGGCACTTAAGCTCGACCCAACCCTTAGCAATAGACTTGCCGCCATTGCTCAACAGCGCTTATTAATTGATATACGCGATTGGCAGCAGCAGTTTTTAGTTGTATTTACTGGTCAGCAACTGCATATCTATAACACCACTGAACAGCAATTTGATTGCATGATCAGTGCTGATATACAGACCTTAATGGCCCTTAAAAACCCAGCCATGCTCACTCAATTAATTCGCCAAGACAAGCTTGATTTGCAAGGTGACCTCAATATCGCGCAAGGTTTTAGCAATGCCTTTGCAATGCTTGATATCGACTGGCCTGAGCACTTATCAGGCTATCTGGGTGATGCCGCAGCTCAACAGTTATGGCTGCTGTTGCAACAAGCTCAGCAACACGGGAAAAAAACCAGCATGCAACTGGCAACGACAGTAACAACTTTATGCCAAGACGAACTTAAGGTGACCATTCACCCTTTAGAGCTGGAACAATTTAAGCAACACACACGTCAACTGAAAAGTCATACTGCGCAACTTGAGTTGCGAATTAACCAATTACTTCAAGCTAAATAAATCAGTAAGGATTATTTGTGTCAGCTGCTCGGCTTTATAACATCACTAAAACCCTGCTTAACTATGGTTTAGATGAATTAATACCATCACAAAAAATACCTTGGTACGGCAAAGTAAGTCGCGCTTGTTTGTTTTGGTTGAAAAACAAACACCCCGAAAAACCTGCGGGTTTAAGGCTGCGCTTAGCACTACAGCAATTAGGGCCTGTGTGGATAAAATTTGGCCAAATGCTATCGACTCGACGTGACTTGTTACCTCTGGATATCGCTTTAGAACTGGCTTTATTGCAAGATCAAGTACAGCCATTTGATGGCGTGTTAGCACAAAAGTTAATTGAAACTGCCCTTGAAATAGAGGATATCAGCGAATATTTTAGTGACTTTGATCAAACACCGTTGGCATCCGCATCCATAGCACAAGTACATACTGCAACCTTAATTGATGAACAAAACCAGCCACAAAATGTGGTGATCAAAGTTATTCGCCCAGATATCAAAAATCAAATTGATGCTGATTTAGCGCTCATGGAACAGTTTGCCAAAGTAGTCGCCAAATTAATCAATGAAGCGAAAAGGTTACGCCCTGTAGAAGTTGTTAAAGAGTATAAAAAAACCTTACTTGATGAATTAGACTTACTGCGTGAAGGCGCTAATGCAATTCAATTAAAGCGCAATTTTGAGGGGTCTGAGTCCCTTTATATTCCGTATGTTTATAGTGACTACAGCCGAGTAAATGTATTGGTTATGGAACGTATCTATGGCATTCCGGTGTCTGATACAGATGCACTCATTGCACAAAACACCAATATGAAATTACTCGCTGAGCGAGGCGTGGAGGTGTTTTTTACCCAAGTATTTCGGGATAGCTTTTTTCATGCTGACATGCATCCGGGTAATGTGTTTGTCTCTTACGATACACCTGAAAACCCAAAATTCATTGGTATAGACTGCGGTATCGTTGGCACTTTAAATAAAGAAGATAAACGCTATTTAGCAGAAAATTTTATTGCATTCTTTAACCGTGATTATCGTCAAGTGGCACAATTACACGTTGATTCAGGATGGGTACCAAAAGATACCAGTGTTGAAGAATTTGAGTTTGCCATTCGTACTGTCTGCGAACCAATCTTTAATAAACCGCTTGCCGAGATTTCATTTGGTCACGTACTAGTTAACCTATTTAATACCGCTCGTCGCTTTAATATGCAAGTTCAACCGCAATTGGTTCTACTGCAAAAAACCTTGTTGTATGTTGAAGGTTTAGGTCGACAGCTATATCCACAGCTAGACTTGTGGAAAACAGCCAAACCCTTTTTAGAGGAGTGGGTAAAACAACAAGTAGGTCCTTGGTCGGTGCTTAAGCAAGTCTATGCAAACTTGCCATTTTGGGCTGAAAAAATGCCCGAGCTACCTGATTTAATTTATCAGAATCTAAAACAACAACAGCAACACAATCAACCAGCATTGCCACAACCATCGCATAAGCCATTGTTACTTGGTGTATTTGCAGGCGCAGCAATGATAGTTTCGGGGTTATGTTATTTACAACATGATTTTATCGCTACCGTGGTTGCTGCAAGCTGTTCACTAATTGGCTTTGTTTTAGCGTGGCGAAACGCATAAACTAAGTGCTATTTAAACTCTGCTGAGTATAATCAGCGTAAACATACAATGAAATTTGGAGTAAACCATGGGTTTTGGCGGTATTAGTATTTGGCAATTATTAATTGTACTAGCAATCATTGTGTTACTTTTTGGCACAAAAAAATTACGTGGCATTGGCGGTGACTTAGGTAATGCAGTAAAAGGTTTCAAAAAAGCAGTATCTGATGACGAGCAAAGCAAGCCTGCAGAACCCATTGAGCAAGCAAATAACCCTATACAAAATAAAGAGTCTGCTGATAAAAGCAAAGAAGACCATAAGGTTTAATTAGCATGGGTATGTGGGAACTGGTTGTGGTGTTAATCGTCGGCTTAGTGGTGCTCGGCCCTGAGCGGTTGCCCGTTGCTGTTCGCACGGTAAGCCGCTGGATAAAAACGATAAAATCTTTAGCAAATTCAGTTAAGGCCGAGGTCAACGAAGAGTTAAGAGTGCATGAGTTGCATCAAAATTTAAAAAAAGCTGAACAGCAAGGCATGCAAGATCTCAACCCTGCCATAAAAGACTCGGTTGACGAGTTGCAAAAAGCGGCTGAGTCCGTCACACACAGTTATAAAAAAGCCTCTTCGGATCTAACCAAAAAAGCGAATATTGATGAACAAAAATGAAATTATTTTTGTTAGCTGTGGTCTATATATCGGTAACGAGTTAAATTATGACTGAACAAGTAAAATCCGGCTTTGTAAGTCATTTAATCGAACTGCGAAACAGGCTAATGAAAGCCTTATTAGCTATTTTGCTATTTTTTATAGCATTGGTTTATTTCGCAAACGATATATACAGTTTTGTTGCCGCGCCCTTAATTGCGCATTTACCAAGCACCGCAACTATGATAGCCACAGATGTAACGGCACCATTTTTTGCACCATTTAAGTTAACCTTATTTGTCGCTTTGTTTGCAGCGTTTCCGGTGATATTACATCAAATATGGGGCTTTATAGCACCAGGGCTATACCAGCATGAAAAGCGCATGCTAATGCCTATTTTGGCATCAAGCATTGTACTTTTTTATAGCGGGATCGCATTTTGTTACTTTGTAGTGCTACCAATTATTCTTGGGTTTTTTACCAGTGTCGGCCCAGAAATGATGACCCTAGCACCGGATATTAGTAGTTACTTAAGTTTCGCGTTAAAGTTATTTTTTGCCTTTGGTGTGGCCTTTGAAATCCCTGTAGCTATTATGCTGTTGTGCTTCAGCGGTGCGACGACAACACAGAGTTTAAAAGAAAAACGCCCCTATATTGTGGTAGGTGTTTTTGTGGTGGCGATGTTTTTAACACCGCCCGATGTACTTTCACAGTCATTATTAGCATTGCCCATGCTACTGTTATTTGAATTGGGGTTAATTTTAGCGTCTTTTTATAGCGCTAAGCCTCAGCAAAATGAGTCAGAGGAATAAATGAAAAAACAACTACTGCCAATACTTGCTTTGCTAAGTATTCCAACGGTTCATGCCAACGATGTAAACCTTCAAGCTTTACAGGCTTGTACATTTGTAGAAAATGATTTTAACCGCCTACTTTGTTACGACAACACTATGGCAGGTAAATCATTAAGTAAGCCAACCACCTCGAAAACGTTAACACCTGCTACAAATAGCGCTGCGCCTGCGGTTGCCGCAACTACAGGCACTGCTGTCGCGAGTGAGCAGATAGTTAAAACGAAGAACGAAAACTTTGGCCTTGAACATAAAGAAGCAGCTAAAGATAACGACGATGAAATTTCTGCCATCGTAACCAGCGTTGAAGAAGCACCGTATGGCGAGTTAATTATTAACTTAGATAATGGTCAGCAATGGCGCCAAATTGGTTCTGACAGCTTACGCCTTACTGCCAACGACACAATTGTGATCGAGCGAGGTTTGTTCAACTCCTTTTTATTGAAGAAAGAAGGTCTGAATCGTTCGATCCGCGTTAAGCGCACTAATTAATGACCACACTCCTTATTGATGCTGGCGTAAACCTCACCAATCATCAATTTGACGATCAACATTTGGCTATCATTACTCGTGCAAAAGCACACAATGTTAGTCAAATGCTGTTAATTGGCTGCGATATTGATTCTAGCCAACACGCCTTAGAGCTAGCAAAGCAATATCAACTGCTCGCAACTGCTGGCATTCATCCACATGATGCCAAATCAGCAGATGAACAATTAGAAATACAATTACGCGCATTGGCAGCCGCCCCACAAGTAGTCGCTATTGGCGAGTGCGGATTGGATTATAATCGCGATTTTTCTCCTCGCGAGATTCAACGCTCCGTATTACACCGACAATTAGCGTTGGCAGTAGCACTAAACCTTCCGGTATATTTACATGAACGTGATGCCAGCGAAGATATGCTTGCAATCTTGCAACAATACTCTATCCGTGGTGTATTACATTGCTTCACCGGTGACCAACATGCACTTGAGCAATATTTAACGCTAGGTTTATATATTGGTATTACCGGTTGGGTTTGCGATGAGCGCCGTGGTAAGCAGTTACAACAACTTATACCAAGTATTCCACTTGAGCGGTTATTGATAGAAACGGACGCGCCGTTTTTAATTCCACGTTCGATAACACCAAGACCAAAATCTCATCGTAATGAGCCAAGCTATTTACCACATATCTGCGAAACGATTGCCACCTTAAAAGGGTTAGAATTTACAACCGTTGCAGAGCAAACTACACTTAACTTCCAACAGTTATTCAACCATAAGGGCTGATAATGAAGCGTGTTTGGTTGCTGCTATGTAGCTTGCTATTGATTTCATTTTCATCTCATGCCACGAATATCGTCTTAGATAAAAACTTTAAACGCTTGCAAGATATTCCTTTTGAGTACTCATTGCAGCCCCTAACACTCAACCAAGCTAAGTTAGCACCCAATCCACAATGGCAACAACTCACAGATCAAGCGCTCAATTTAGGGGTAACAGACCAAGCTGTATGGCTTCGTCTACAAGTTAGTAATACTGAAAACTCACCTCTAGCGCTACTGCTCTCAATTGACAACCCATTATTAGATAAGGTTGCGGTCTATCATTATGACGGGCAAAGTACCTTATTATTTAAAGAGATTGGTGATGCTTTACCACTGAATAATCGGCAAATTAAAACAGAGTCTCTATTAGTTAAGCTGGTGCTGCCACCAAACAGTGACTCAAAATTATTACTACGTGTTGAAAGTAAAAATGGCGTTAGAGTCCCTTTAAGTCTTTGGCAACACGATGAATATTTAAAGTATAAAAGTAAATTTAATCTAATGTACGGCTTGCTCGTCGGGTTTATTCTCTCGTTAGCAATCACATGTTTGGTGTTGTTTGGTTTTTCACGCAAACACTACTTTGCACTTAGCGGTGGCATTTTAATTACTTTGTGGTTACTGCTCATTTATTTATATGGGTTTGGCTATCGCTACTTTCACCCTTCGGTCCCCGCCTTGCAGCAAGTTGCAATCCCTACAATGTTAATGCTTACAGCATACTTGTTTAAGCCGTTACTTGAGCAACTACGTAAAAATATTAATGTTTATCTACACCCTGTGCATAATTGGTGTAATAGGTTGCTTGGCATCAGCCTGTTATTCATTTGGTTGCTGCCGCCAAATGCTATGATTATTATCAGCTTAGCAGCTCCGACAGTGGTAATGTTTATGCATATCACTGCAATCACCTTAGATATAAGAACCAAACGAACACAACCATTAATAGCTTTGTTAACAGCGGCAATCGTGTATTTCTCCGCTTTACTTTACTTAATCAGCGTGGTTTTTAATGTTTATGATTTTAATACCCGTGGTTTACCATTTGTATTCTTTAGCTTTTTAATCTGTTCGCTCAGTCTAAGTTTTGCCACTATTAAACATTACTTAATCGAGCGTGACGCACAAGTCGCCGCCCAACAAAGTAAAATAGCACAAAGCGAAGCTCATGATGCCTTACTCCAAGAGCGTTTAGAATTACAAGAACAAGCCAGATTAGATCTCGAAGCAAATATTGAAGAGCGTACGTTTGAGCTACAAGTTACGCTGCGCGAATTAGAAGAAAAAAACCGCGCTCTCGAACAAATCAATATGGAAGATCCATTAACCAAAATCAAAAATCGTCGCTACTTTGATAAGAAACTTGTCATGGATTTGCGCCGCTCTCGTCGCGAACAAACTCCATTGAGTGTCATAATGCTCGATATCGATCACTTTAAAAGCATTAATGATACTTATGGCCACCTAATTGGCGACCAAACTATTCGTGCTGTCGCAGACATTATAAAAAACCGCCTAAAACGACCTCTCGACGAAGTGGTCCGTTATGGGGGAGAAGAGTTTGTCGTTTTACTCCCCAACACGGTTCTCAGTGGTGCTATTGAGTTAGCAGAGCAAATACGCCAAGCAATCATGGATACGGCTATTACTGTTGCAAATACTGAAATCAAATTTACTATAAGTGCTGGTGTATATAGCGCCATCGCTGAAGACATTAATAACCCTGGATTATTCACCGGCTGCGCTGATCAAGCACTTTATCATGCCAAACAAAGTGGTCGTAATCGTGTAGTTAGCTTTCCAATTTTAGACTAGGAGCAAATAATGGCCCAATCAGGTCTCGACCTTTTCCCTTACACTCGCATGCGCCGCATGCGCCGCAGTGATTTCTCTCGCCGTTTAATGGCTGAAAACCAACTCACTGTAAATGACTTAATTTATCCAGTATTTGTACTTGAAGGCAACAACCGTCGTGAGGCGATTGAGTCAATGCCGGGTATAGAGCGTTTATCTATCGACCAACTCCTTATTGAAGCAAAAGAGCTAGTCGCATTAGGTGTGCCAGCTATCGCTATATTTCCGGTTACTCCTGCTGACAAAAAATCATTATTAGCCGAAGAAGCCTACAATGATGATGCACTTGCACAACGTACTGTACGCGCTTTAAAAGCAGCATACCCTGAACTTGGTGTGATCACTGACGTCGCACTTGATCCATTTACGGTACATGGTCAGGATGGCATTATTGATGAAGACGGCTATGTGATTAACGATGTCACTACTGAAATTTTAGTAAAACAAGCGTTATCCCATGCTGAGGCTGGTGCAGATGTTGTTGCTCCTTCGGATATGATGGATGGTCGTATTGGCGCTATTCGTGAAGCGTTAGAAGCAAATGGGCATATTCATACACGTATAATGGCTTACTCAGCTAAATACGCTTCAAGTTATTATGGACCATTTCGTGATGCAGTCGGCTCAGCTGGCAACTTAAAAGGCGCTGACAAAAAAACCTACCAAATGGATCCTGCAAATTCTGATGAAGCAATTCGTGAAGTTGCACTCGATTTGCAAGAAGGCGCTGACATGGTAATGGTTAAGCCCGGCATGCCTTATTTAGATGTAGTACGTCGTGTCAAAGATGAGTTTGGCGTACCAACTTTCGCTTATCAGGTTAGCGGTGAATACGCTATGCATAAAGCGGCTATTGATAACGGCTGGTTAGCCGAAGAAGCGACTATAATGGAATCTTTATTGGCATTTAAACGTGCTGGTGCAGATGGCATTTTAACTTATTTTGCCAAGCAAGCTGCGCAATGGCTAAATAAATAACAGCTCATAGCGCTAATTTTAAAAGAGCGTTAATACGCTCTTTTTATTTTCATTTTATTAACAATTATTATTTTATTTGTCATAAATTACCCTTAAACTGTTTGTCCCATTCGGGACACAATACACGGGAAAAAATAATAATGTTAAATACAAAAATAACGCCATTGGCGCTTGTTATTGCAAGCCTCAGTGCACCAGCTTCAGCTAACTTAATCATCTCTGAATATGTAGAAGGTGGCGGTTACAATAAAGCAATTGAAATTTATAATACTACATCCACAGCTGTATCTCTTGACGGTTATACCCTCAATTTATATTCAAACGGCAGTGAAGCCCCTTCCACAAGTGAAGAATTATCCGGTTCTATTGCCGCAAATAGTGCTTATGTCATCGTCACGTCAGATGATCGAGCTGTAGAAGAGCTAAAAGCCAAGGCCAATATATTCAGTGGTACTGTTAACTTTAATGGTGATGATGCTTTTACACTTACGCTCGGTGATACCATTGTTGATAGCTTTGGCCAAATAGGCGTGCGCCCTGATAATGGTCAATGGTCAGCGGGTGGTGTTGTCACTAAAGATAGAAGCTTGCGTCGTAAATCAGATATCACGTCTGGACGTACCGATGCCGCCGCGACATTTGATCCAAGTGAGCAATGGCTACAATTTGATAAAGATGACTTTTCGGGCTTAGGTTTCCATGGGGAAAATAATCAACCGGATCCAGAGCCTGAACCTGAGCCGGTTACACCACTTGAATGTGGTGCAGCTAAAACCCTTATCAACGCAATTCAAGGTGAAGGCGGTGATAGCCCTCTATTGAACACAGAAATTGAGCTTGAAGGTATTGTAACTGCTGATTTCCAAGGCGCAGAGCAATTAAATGGTTTCTTCATTACATCACTGGAAGCTGATATTGATACTAATCCTTTAACGTCTGAAGGGGTATTTGTTTACTTTGCTGATAGTGAGGTCAATGTCGGTGATCATGTACGTATCAAAGGAAATGTTGCTGAGTACTACAACGCCACACAAATTGGTAACGTTAGCCAAATAGAAGTATGTGCTACGGGCCTGACAACCACTGCAACAAAAATATCACTGCCTGTTTCTGAGGTAGCGGATTTAGAAGCCTATGAAGGCATGCTAGTGACCTTAGAACAACCCCTTGTTGTTACCAATAACTATGGCTTAGGGCGTTATGGTGAAGTTGATCTAGCAACAGAGCGTTTATATCAAGGCACACAAATAGCCCTACCTGGGGATGCAGCAAATGCAGTAGAAGTTGAAAATGAGAAAAAACAAATTTTACTTGATGATGGCTCAACAAAGCAAAACCTTGATCCAGTTTCATACCCTGGTACAGGCTTGGACGCATACAACACACTGCGCTTAGGTGATACTGTAAATACCGTTACAGGTGTTCTAGGGTACAGCTTTGATCGCTATCGCATTCACCCAACAATCCAGCCCGCTTTTATTGCAACAAATCCGCGCACAGATGCCCCAGCTCTGCATGCTGATGCCGATCTACGTATTGCAAGCTTTAACGTTCTTAACTACTTTAACGGTGATGGCCAAGGTGCAGGTTTCCCAACCAGTCGTGGCGCAGACAGTGAAGCTGAGTTTATTCGCCAGCAAGCAAAAATTGTTAGTGCTATTGCTGCTTTAGAAGCAGATGTTATCGGTTTAATGGAAATCGAAAATGATGGTTTTGGCGCAAATAGCGCTATTGCGAGCTTAGTGAATGCGTTAAACGATGAAGATAGCACTAATGAATATGCATTCGTTAATTTCAATGTTGATAAAGTAGGTACTGATGAAATAACAACAGCCCTTATTTATCGCGCGAATAAAGTAGCCCAAGTCGGCACTGCTGCAATTACAACGGAATATCCATTTGACTACAGCAATCGCCCACCAATCGCACAAAGCTTCAAATCACTTGAGTCTGAAGAGGTGTTTACTGTTGCTGTTGCACATTTGAAATCAAAAGGATGCGGTAGTGCAGATGGCAATAACGCCGATTTAGGCGATGGTCAAGCATGCTGGAATGAAATTCGCGTAACTGGTGCCAATGCCTTTGCGGATTGGCTAAACACCGCACCTACAGGTATCGATGATGAAGATATCATTTTAGTCGGCGATATGAATGCATACGCAATGGAAGATCCAATCCGCGCGTTTGCTGATAAAGGGTTTAAGAATGTTGTTGCAGAATTAGACGGCAATACCTTTAGCTATTCATATAGCTTCTCAGGCCGCCTGGGTAGCCTAGATCATGCTGTAGCTAGCCCAAGCTTGCTAACTAAAGTAGTGGCTGCAACAGACTGGCATATCAATGCAGATGAGCCAATCAGCTTAGACTATAATGTTGAGTTTAAATCAGATTCACAACAAGCAAGTTTATATGCTAGTGATGCCTACAGAGCATCGGATCATGATCCTGTGATTGTAGATATTAAATCTGCTATTGCTGAACAGCCAACACCAGAGCCACAAGCGCCGGTATTATCACCAGAGCAAAGCTTCAGCGTGTTAGAAAACAGCGCTATTGGTACAGTTATAGGTCAGCTGGAGTTCACTGACGCCGATGCGCAGTACACACCGGTTGTTGAATTTATAGTTCAGGGTCACAATGGCGTAACGATTAATCAGCAAGGCCAGTTAATCGTCGCTGGCGACTTAGACTTCGAATTTGAAAAGAAAATCACATTAATGGTACAAGCTAAAGACAGTGCGGGTAACTTATCAGATGCGCAACTTGTCTATATTAATATCAACAATGATGAATCAGATGACGAAGATGATGACTCCGGCTCACTATTTTGGCTAACATTATTAGCACTGCCGCTAACGTTGTTACGCCGTAAAAAAGTGTAATATGAACTAAGCTCTGATTGTAATAGGTTTACTCTTAAGAGTTCAGGTTAATAAAAAGGCCGCTATTTAGCGGCCTCTTTTTATGCATTACAGGGTGTTTGCTGTAGTTTATCGCAACTACTTTTATTTTTCTTATACCAACACTTAATCGACTGCTGAGTTTGCGTATCAAACTGCCAATTATAAAAGCGAACGACCTTGTTATTTTCTAACGTTACGACAAGCACAGTTAATAATTTGAATGAATGAAAATGTATATCAACTATTTCATCTGCGTTGATATATTTCTTACCAAATCCTTGAGAGTAATAAATTCCCGCTTTATAACAGTGCAAAAATCGTAAATTGATTATATTTAGAATTGAAATCATAAATATAATCGGCGTAATTATTAAAGCTAAAACAGTTTGATTTACAGTAAAGATAAGTGTTAATGAAAAAGTGACCAGCGCCACAATTAAAATTATCACTAACTGTAACAACCAATTTGGGCTCAATTTAATTGCGTTCATATAAACGTCCTAAAAAGTACCTGTTTATGTCTCTTTCTTCGAGAGACTTCCATTTCCCTTATATAACCATAAAGATGGCCATAAGTTATTATCTTACCCGCTTTAGTTGATCGTATTCAAGTATTTGCACTACTTTTTCCCTAGGTACAAACGATTAGTTTCAATATTCTGAATAATACTCCATTCAGATAATACTTATTAACGGGTCAGATTATAGAAAGAAGGAATAAATGATTAGTTATATTTGAGTAGCATTTACAGCGCTTAAACGAGAAATTACCTAAGCGATAACAACAGCAAAAAGTCATAACATCAAAAAAGTGTACCCGTTTATTTATGAGGGCTTTATTTTGATTATAGAAACAAAAAACCCGCAACAAGTGCGGGTTTTTTCAAAGATTTAAAAGGCTAATTATTTAGCTGCTTTTTTCTCTTTTTCTGCAGCGATTACAGTTTCAGCTACGTTTTGTGGACATGGTGCATAGTGTGAGAACTCCATAGAGAACTGACCACGACCTGATGTCATTGTACGTAATGAACCGATGTAACCGAACATTTCTGATAACGGAACGTCTGCTTTAATACGAACGCCTGTTAAACCAGCTTCTTGGTCTTTCATCATACCACGACGACGGTTAAGGTCACCGATTACGTCACCAACGTGATCTTCTGGCGTGAACACGTCAACTTTCATGATTGGCTCAAGAAGTTGTGCGCCCGCTTTAGGGATCGATTGACGGAAAGCGCCTTTAGCAGCGATTTCGAATGCGATTGCTGATGAATCCACGGCGTGGAAGCCACCGTCGAAAAGTTCAACTTCAACGTCAAGCACAGGGAAGCCAGCTAGCACACCTTCGCTCATCATTGACTTAAAGCCTTTCTCAACTGCAGGCCAGAATTCTTTAGGTACGTTACCACCAACAACTGTTGATTTAAACGTGAAGCCTGAAGCAACTTCGCCTGGCTTGATGCGGTAGTCGATTTTACCGAACTGACCAGAACCACCAGATTGTTTCTTATGCGTGTAGCTATCTTCGATTTCACGAGTGATAGTTTCACGGTAAGCAACCTGTGGTTGACCAACGATAAGGTCTACACCGTAAGTACGCTTAAGGATATCTACTTTGATATCTAAGTGAAGCTCACCCATACCTTTAAGGATAGTTTCGCCTGAATCTTCATCAGTCTCAACTTGGAAAGATGGATCTTCTGCAACCATTTTACCGATAGCAACACCCATTTTCTCATTACCGCCTTTATCTTTAGGCTGTACAGCAATCGAGATTACTGGCGTTGGGAATACCATTGGCTCAAGTGTTACTGGGTGCTTTGGATCACAAAGAGTGTGACCAGTTTGCACGTTTTTCATACCTACGATTGCAATGATGTCACCAGCTTGTGCGCTAGTTAATTCGTTACGGTCGTCTGCTTGCATCTCAACCATACGGCCAACACGCTCAGTTTTACCAGTAAACGCGTTAAGGATAGTGTCACCCTTGTTAAGTTTACCAGAGTAGATACGTACGAAAGTTAATGCACCGAAACGGTCATCCATGATCTTAAACGCTAACGCTTTGAATGGTTCGTCAGCAGATACGATTGCGAATTCACCGTTTTCATTACCTTCTTCGTCCATAAGAGGTTGAGGATCAACTTCTGTAGGCGCTGGTAAGTAATCAACAACAGCATCAAGTACTAACTGCATACCTTTGTTCTTGAACGCAGAACCACAGTATGTAGGGAAGAAAGCAAGGTCACGAGTACCTTTACGGATACAACGCTTGATATCTTCTAAAGAAGGTACTTCACCTTCCATGTACGCTTCCATTAGATCATCGTCTTGCTCTACAGCAGTTTCGATTAGCATTTCATGGTATTCATCAACTTTGTCTACCATGTCTGCAGGAACGTCTTCAACTGTGTAGTTCTCTGGAAGACCAGTTTCGTCCCAGATGTATGCTTTTTTAGTTAAAACGTCAACAACACCACAGAACTCATCTTCGATACCAATTGGTAACGTCATGATTAATGGGTTTGCGCCAAGTACTTTACGTACTTGCTCTGTTACACGGTAAAAATCAGCACCCATACGGTCTAATTTGTTTACGAAAATAACACGTGCAACTTCTGATTCGTTAGCATAACGCCAGTTAGTTTCTGATTGTGGTTCAACACCACCAGAACCACAGAATACACCGATGCCGCCATCAAGTACTTTAAGTGAACGGTATACTTCAACAGTGAAGTCAACGTGTCCAGGAGTATCGATAACGTTAAAACGGTGATCTTTCCAGAAACAGCTTACAGCCGCAGACTGGATAGTAATACCGCGCTCAGCTTCTTGTTCCATGAAGTCAGTTGTTGATTCACCATCATGAACCTCACCTGTTTTATGGATTTGACCAGTAAGCTTTAGGATACGCTCAGTAGTCGTGGTCTTACCCGCATCAACGTGCGCGAAAATACCAATGTTTCTGTACTTCGATAAATCTGCCATTATTTTACTCTTAATAAAGTCGAAAAATTATTCGGCGGGAGTATAGCATTACTTAATGCGAACATCACCATAGAAGTCGCTTAAAATGCAATCAATTCTAGAAAATATTTTTACTGCTGTTCTCTACATCTTAATTTCACATAACTTAGAACAACAAAAAAACCAGGGATCACACTATAAATCAGATAGATAAACTGTTATCCCATTTTATAACAACGCTCAGGTCGACCTATGCTGCCATAGCTTTGGTCGGCACTGACTTGCTCTGCTTCTAGCAAATACTCGAGATAGCGCCGTGCCGTAGAGCGGCTAACGCCAACTAAATCGCCCATTTGTTGTGCTGTAAAAGGTGTTTTTTTATGCTCTTTAAAAGCATCAATAATTTTTCTTAAGGTGAGTTGATCAACACCTTTAGGTAACCTGACGGGGGCCTTTGTTTGTTCATTTGAGCCGAATAAGGTGTCAACCATTGATTGCGTCACTTCGTTGGCATCCGACAAGCACTGTTGGCGTGATTCAAATCGTGCTAATGCTTGATCAAGACGATTAAGCATTAATGGCTTTACCAAAAAATCACAAGCACCCAACTGCATGGCTTTTTCAAGCGTTTCGACTTCCTTGGCTGCGGTCAATAGCATGACATCGCTTTTAATCGCACGTGCCCTTAATTCACTTAATAAATCGAGCCCATTACCGTCTGGCAAGTGAATATCCAATAAGATTAGATCAGGCTCTATCGCCTGCAATAACCCGTTAGCCGTACTGAGATTAGCGGCAATTCCAACAACCTGATACTGACCTTGACGCAAGCTTTGTCGCGCAGTTTGATTCCCTGCAACCCCATTAGGTAGCAACAAGTATTGCGCAAGCAGCTGTGCAACCTCTAGTTCATCTTCGATGATAACTACTGAATATGTCATTTTTTATTACTCATTTTTAGCATTGCTGCGCTATCGCATTTACTTTTGTTATAATTTGCTTCGTCGCAGCTTATCACCCTAAATAACTTGCTGTTACTTAGGAATATAGACGCTCAGTCGAGCCCCTTTTAAATCTGACTCACCAATTTCTAAACTGCCACCACAGGAGTCCAAATTAGTTTTTACTAAATATAACCCAATACCATGTTCTGCACCGCTTTTAGAACTATATTGTGGGGTAAAAATTACCTCGTGATCACTGCCCAAACCGAAGCCACTGTCTTCTACATCAAACAATAAAGTTTGACTGGTTTCATCCACGGTTACTCGTACATAAGGCGTGCGTTCTTCACTGGCTCTGATCGCTGCATCAATGGCATTATCAATTAAATTCCCTAATATTGACACTACCCGTTCTAACATTTCGGTCCGCTCTATCGCACCGAGTAAGCTATCTGGATTTAGCTCAAGCACTACATTTAACTCACGTGCTTTATGATATTTACCGACTAATAATCCGGCTAGAACAGGATCTTGAATGCGCTCTAGCAAGTGGTGGATCTGCGCTTGTGAACCTTGACTTTCTTGACCAATTAATTCGATAGCTTGCTCATTTTTACCCATCTGAATAAGCGCACCAATTAAGTTTAGCTTGTTCGAATAATCATGTGTTTGCACTCTTAAAAGCTCTGCAAAGGCTTGTACTTTAGTAAGTTGTTGGCTTAAGTATTCAAGCTCATCTGCAGGACGCAGGGTCAGTAAAATACCATCGGCCTGTCCTTGCACTTGCAATGAAAAACGCGAAAGCACTAAGCGCTTATCCGCTGCAAATAGTTCAAAGCCAACCATTTTTCGGCGTTGGTTACGCAGTAAAAATTCAGCATGCTCTGGTAGTAAATCTTTAAGCGTGAGTGATTTATTGCTACAGGCCGCTGGTTTATCTAAAATTTCACAGGCTCGCTGAGTTAGCTTTCGCACGCGACCATCAGGATCAAGTGCTATCACGCCGCTGCGCATAGTATTTAAAATGGCATCTTGCTCTGAAAACAACCGTGCAATTTCATCAGGTTGCAAACCAAAAATGGCATTGCGCACTCGCTGTCCGATAAAAATAGCGGCAATAATACTCAACGCCACTAACAGCAAACCCCAGATCATAATTTCGACAATGCGCGCTCTGATCAACGGCTCAACCGACTGCACTAAAAAGCCAACCGATACTAAACCTATAATGTTTTGCTGTTCATCATAAACTGGCACTTTACCGCGAATAGATTCACCTAAGCTGCCTTGTGCCACTGAGATATAACGTTCACCTCTTAACGCCGCTTGGCTATCGCCGCCAACCATCCGCTTACCCAGTTTATTACTATCAGGGTGGGCAATCCGATGGGCATTTTTATCGCCAATAACAATAAAATCTGCGTCAGTAAGCTGACGCAGATTTTCTATTTCTTGGTTAATTGCCACCAAGTTACTGGGATTTTTTAACGCCTTCACAACCTCATCGCTTGATGCAATACTAGTCGCTACAGCAAGTGCCTTATCACCGATGTGATTATGTAAACTTTGTGCAGTAATTTGATACACCAAGCCGCCAAACAACACCGCTTGCAATACACATAGTCCTGTTACCCAAATTATGAGTCGCGTTTCTAAACGCTTGGGTCTTTTAACCATGCTTTGTAACGGGTTTTGCTTCTTGGTGTTGCTCATGATTACCTCAATTAAGCATGCTCTTGTTTCTCTTTCAGAGCCACTTTATCTGCTCGGCGCTGAGTTATAAAGTCTTTTAATGGAAATAACAACACCACGATTGAGATTACAAAAATACTCAAGGTCAATGGACGTTCCCATAAGAAACTTAATGAACCATCAGAGATCATCATTGAGCGACGGAAGTTACGTTCAATCATATCACCTAAAATAAAGCCTAGTAGCAATGGTGCCATTGGGAAAGCCAGCAAGCGTAATACCAGCGCTACAACAGCAAACCCAACCATCATAAATAAATCAAAAGTATTAAAGGAGACTAAATACACCCCTATTAAGCTGAAGAACAAAATCATAATAGTGAGCACTGATTTTGGCATCGCTAATACTTTTGCAAAATATGGGATCAACGGTAAGTTCAAAATCAGCAATACGATATTACCAAAATACATGCTAACGATAACCGCCCAAAACACACTTGGGTTTTCTTGCATCAACATCGGACCTGGTTGAATACCATAAGCAATTAATGCACCTAACATAATCGCTGTAGTGCCAGAACCAGGAATACCTAACGTTAATAGTGGTACGAACGAACCTGTACAAGCTGCATTATTAGCAGACTCAGGGGCTGCTAAACCACGTAATGACCCTTTACCAAACTTCTCTTTTAAGCCTTTAGGGGCTAAGTTGCGCTCAGTGGCATACGCCATAAAGCTAGCAATGGTTGCACCGGCACCCGGCAACACGCCAATAATAAAGCCAAGGATAGATGAACGACCCACCGTAGGTGCCATCTCTTTAACTTCTGCTTTAGTCAGTTTAGTTGAACCAATTTGTGGGGTATCTGAATCATTAATGCTCTTCACTTCTTTTTTCTCTGGGCGCACAACATTGATTAACGCCTCAGCTAAGGCAAAGGTTGCCATTGCCACGAGTAAAAAGCTAATACCATCAAGTAAATCCGCTTGGCCAAAAGTAAATCGCTCTGTACCAGATGATGGATCAATACCGACGGTTGCAAGCATTAAACCAAACACTGTCATCATCATAGCTTTTAAAAATTGTCCTTTATTCGAAAAAGCAGCAATCGCTGTTAAACCTAAAAACATCAGTACGACATAGTCAGGGGATTGAAAGCTCAGTGATACTTTTGCCAACAAAGGCGCAGCAACCATCAATAAAATAGCGCCCACTGTTCCGCCTATAAAGGAAGCGTACGCAGCAATCGCCAATGCTTTACCAGCATGACCTTGCTTAGCAAGCGGGTAACCGTCAAAGGAGGAGGCAACCGTGCCTGCAACCCCTGGGGCATTGATCAATATAGATGAGGTTGAACCGCCAAAAATTGCACCATAATAAACCCCAGCCATTAAGATCATGCCTGAATCGGCACCGATGCTATAAGTAATTGGGATCATTAATGCGATTGCTGTAATAGGGCCCAAGCCCGGTAGCATGCCAATAAAAGTACCAACAAAACAACCTACTATCACATACAACAGGTTGTTCCAGTCGAGTACGGTCGACAAACCCAACATAATTCCATCAAACATAACTTAACTCCACAGGTTGCCAGGAACCAAATAAATACCGAGCACTTGGGTCATTAAGAACCAAAACACTACCGCAACAGGAATAGAAGCCAGCAATAAAATCTTCTTGCGACGCTCTCCCATAACAAAAAAACCCACTAATAAAAACACACTGGTTGATATTAAAAAGCCAATTGGTTCAAGCATTGCGCTGTACAACACCATTAATATCAGCAAGCCAAATGTTCTTAATACATGTGATTTTTCAAGTACATCATCCGCATTTGTTTTTTCTGTTGGTTTAAGTAAAGTAGCTCCAATTGAAAGTAAGCAAACGATAATACCGAATGCCGCATATACTTTAGGTAAAGTGGCGGAGGTAACGGTTTCATACTCTTCAAATGGGAGTAATGGAATTTGCCATGCAACAATGGCGTATAGTGTAAATAGCGCCAAGAATAAACTTGGCCCTAGTAATTCGCGATTCAACATCAGAGCCTCGATTAACGTAACGTACGAATAAAGCCGAGTTCTTCCATAACAACTTTAAGCTGTGCTTCTTGCTGCTCAAGTGACTTTATAAATTGATCTTTTTCTTGAAATAGGTTTAACCAACCATTACGTGCACGCACAACTTCCCACTCAGGAGTCGTTTGTAACTTACGTAACTTCTCGGTGTATTGTGCAAGTTTGTCAGCAGGTAAGTTAGGTGCGGCAAAAAAGCCACGCCAGTTAATAAACTCCATGTCATAACCTAATGATTTAAGCGTTGGAATTTCTGGGTAATCCGGTAATGCTTCACCCGATGTGACCGCTAGAATACGTGCTTGGCCGCCATTGGCCACTTCTAACGCTTCACTTAAACCCGTTGAAAGTAGGTTAACTTCGCCCGATAACAAGCCCGCTTTTGCTTTACCACCTGCATCATAAGGGATATAGCGAAGGCGACGACCATCAATACCCGCGGCTTTAACTGCTTGTGCTGCAACTAAATGATCCATGCTGCCACGTGCCGAGCCACCCGCCACTTTTACAGAGCTTGGGTCATCCTTCATGGCGGCAACCACATCTTGCCATGTTTTATATGGTGAATCGTTACGTACCACGAATGCACCATAATCGGCAATCATGCTGGCAACGGGTGTTAGATCTCGGTAGCTGTAAGGAATTTTACCGGTTAATGCACGCAACACGATGGGTGTTGAGTTAACCATCAAAATATCGCCTTTTTTAGTACCAGACTCAATCAAGTAGGCGATTGCACGGCCACCGCCGCCGCCAGACATATTTTGGAATGAAGCATTGTCCTCAATGCCCGATTTCACTAAACCTTCACCAACGCCACGCGCTGTTGTATCCCAACCACCACCCGGACCACCTGGTACTAAAAAGTGAATATCAGCCATCGCAAATGGGCTGCTTAATACTAGCGATGCCGCCAGTACTGTGGTTTTAAATGATTTAAATAGTTTCATAAAAACTTACCCCTAAAATAAATACTGAATACGTGCTGCAAGGCCTAACCCATCATCTTCATCGCCAATCAGATCAACAGCACCAGGACCCTCAACTTCGGAGTAGATCACATTGGCCATAAACTTAATTTGTGAAGAGTAGTAATAGTTTGCACCTGCGGTATAGGTTGTTACTTCAGTACCCTGGAAGTCACTGGTGGCATCGGCACCACTTACGCGTGCTACCAATTCCCACGCATTTTTAATACCTTTAGGTTGAGAAAAAACCGCACTACCTTTCGAGTAGCTTTTTTGCGAACCATCAAGAAAGTAGCTTGCCGTGACAGCGTAAGCATCAAAGCGCTCACCATTAAGAACTGAACTTGCTTCTAATGTGTCTAACTCGCGAGTTGCGTATTCGGCTTCAACGCTAAAACCTTTGTTTTGGTAAGCAGCTTCAAGACCCATTTGCTCAAAGCTATTCAAACGAACTAATTCACCACCAGCCGCATAGTTAAGTAAGCGTGTATTGGTACTGCGTACTTCGCCACGAGCCAGTGCGCCGGTTAATACACGGCCACCCATGTCACGTTTCGAATACCAGCTACCTAAGTGAAGAACACCATTATCGAGATCTTTTTGCCACGTCAAACGACCAGTAAGTGACAGTGCGAGTGAGCCATCATCATTATTGTTACCATTAGCGCCGAACGCTTCATTTTTATAAACACCTAGTGCATAACGAAAACCACTATCTTTAAAATACTGGTATACCGATGTACCCCATTGGAAATAAGGCGATACGTTATCTGCCAGTGAGCTACGCTCAATCGTGGCAATATGCTTTGAACTGGTTAACGCGTTTAACGAGATATCTTCACGCAATTTACCAACTTGCACTTTTAAGCCATTACCAAAACCACTGTAACGCAAACGTGCCATCACGATTTCGCCACTGTTATCTGCAAAATCTAATAGCAATTTGTTATCCCAGTCACCATGCTCACTTTCAACATATAAACGAGCGCGACGTACAAAAAAGTCGCTGGCATCTTCACCAGAGCGGTTAGGGCCGGCGTTGTAAGCACCATCAAAGTGGTTATAATCCACTTGTAAACGGCCACCAAATTCTAGGTTGAAGGCTTTATTGCCTTTCATTGAGTCGACTTCTTTTTGTAGCTCATCCAGTTGCTGTTGTAATTTTTCAGTATCAGTGGCAGCTAATGCTGAGGTACTTGCTAGTGCTGCGGCAATGGCTAAAGCCAATTGTGTGTTACTTGCTTTCATTATTTTCTCCACACCTGTGTATAATTTTGTTGTCGTTTAGATGAGCTACTGCAATCTGCTATCTAACATCGAGCATAGTGTTAACGCTTGATTAACGAAATGTTTAGAAGTTAAGTTTCATTGATGTTCGTTTCGTGCTTTTTGACCATAAAAACCATGACCAATATGAACACAATAAGAGGTTGATATAATTAGTGTTATTCTATTTTCGTGGTGTTTTTTCAGTTTCAGTCAATAAAAACTGATCAAACTGTTGGCGTTGCTCCTGTGTTAAAATTGGCTTTTTACGGCTAAAAATAAAAAAAACGGGGTCACGATGCACTAAATAAGGGTGCATTATAATAGTGGTTAATTGTTGTTCACGAATAAAGTATTGACCAGCTAACTCGTTTTCGATGCTTATATCACCGTAGTTACGGCTCAACATCATCAGTCGCTGCGGCATCGTTGCTACACTTTGAAAGTTATCGCTAAAGGAAGGTTCTAAGCGGAGGTAATCAATTTCAGGACCTGCATATTGACCAGTGTCGAATAAAATTAACGGTTGCAATTGTAGTAACTCAATCAGAGTACGCTTTTTTAAAAACTCAGCTTTATTTATAAACAGCCGTTGTACATTATCTCGGTAACTCAATGAGAAAATAGCCGAGCGATTCAATGCGTCCGTGTATTGAATGCCCATCATCATGTTCACTTTTCCCACCGCTAAATACCGTTTTGCGCGCTCTACATTCGGCATTTTTACAAACTCAAAGCACACTCCCACAGCGTGTAATGCTTTGCGGGCTAGATCAACGTCGACTCCTGCATACTGGCTGCCTTGAAGGTAACTATAAGGTGGTGAATTGTTTACAACCGCAATTTTCAGCGTCGCATTACACTGAGCAAATAATGAATAACTAACCAACAAGCAACAACAAACAACGAGCTTTATCATAGGCTACCTATCAATCTATAAATTGAAACGTGCGTTCTTATACTTTGACTACACTTTAAAGTTACTCACCAATTGATCCAATTGCACACACTGCTCTGATAGTGCTTGGCAAGAGCGCTCAGCATGATCAACTCGCTCTAACATTGTTGCGCTTGAGGTTGCAATGCGCTGTACATTCACGTTCACATCTTCACTTACTTGACTTTGCTCAGTAGCCGCTGTGGCAATCTGCATGTTCATGTCATTAATAATAGTAACGGCATCGTTGATCCGTTGCACCGATTGTGCCGCACCATGAGAATGCTCAATGGTTTTCTGGCCGCTGGCAGTGCTCGACATCATAGCGGTAACAGCTTGGTTAGTGCCTAATTGCAGCTTTTCTATCATATCGTTAATTTCGCCCGTACTTTCTTGAGTACGGCTTGCCAACGAACGCACTTCATCGGCTACCACGGCAAAACCACGCCCTTGCTCACCAGCACGAGCCGCTTCAATGGCAGCATTTAATGCTAGTAAATTCGTTTGTTCAGCAATGCCGCGGATCACATCCAGTACGGTTGCTATGTTAGCTACATCTTGCTCTAACGTATTTATTACATTACTTGAGTTGGTGATCTCCGCCACTAGATCATTAATTAAATTAATTGTTTCTTCTATGGTTGCTTTAGCTACATTCGCGTCGTTACTCGCATCACTCGTTGCATCTGCAGCATCATTGGCATTTTGACTGACATTGTCACTGGTGGTACTCATTTCATTTACAGCCGCCGCAACTTGCTCACTCTCAACTTGTTGATTGCTCGCTTCGCTTAGCACGCTGGCTGTAATACTTTGTAAGTTTTGTGTTTCACTACGCACCTGCTCTGAGGATTTCACCACAGCCAATACCGTAGTATGGATTTTACTAATAAAGGTATTAAAAGATTTCGCAAGTGCACCCATTTCATCGTTTGATTCAATTTGCAGTCGCTGCGTTAAATCCCCCTCCCCTGAGGCTATATCTTCGAGTGCGCTTTGCATTTTTATCATCGGTGATAATATGATTTTAGATAGTAGCCAAGTAGCTGCTATCGATAAAACAAAGCTAACGATAATACCAACCTGTAAAACTCGGCTCGCAGTAGCTTCTTGCTGTTCACTAAATACTAGAGAATCAGCTAATTTAGCATCGATCTCATCACGCATTGCTGTCACGTTTTTTCTAATACGTCCCAGCACTACCTCCATCTCTTGTTTATTTGATGCTAAATAGCTCGCAGCAAATGTTTGATCAGCAAATAACTGCTTGTAATGATCTGCCCAGATCACCACATCGGCTTTAATATTGTTAATACGGTCATTATTGATATTGCTGATATAACCCAATTTCACTAAATTAAGTGGGCTAGATAAACGTGCATCAACACGAGCTATATTGTCTTCATATTCTTGTTTCTGCACTTGGTAGTTTTCTAGATCCCCCTGACCCAACACCATACTCAAACCAGCCGTTTTTACCTGAAACAAGTCACGATAACCATCTTCCAAGTTATCTAAAACCGTTCTCACTTCTAAACTAATAAAGTTATTAAGTTTTTGTTGTGAATGAAAAGTATATAAAACATATCCCGACAAAACTGAAAAAATCACCAGCGCAACCACTACTGGGATAGCAAACTTAGCGCGGAAACTTAAATTATTTAATAAGCTATTCATAAATACCACTTAACCAATTAAAGAAAAATTACATGCAGCCCATTACCAGAGATACAACGTGTAGTTAAAAGGTAGACTGGTAACGTTGTTTTTCCAAATAAATAAAATGAACAGAATTACTAAACAAATAACCCGCTTTACTATGCGATTTACTTTCCCGCTTTCTTCTTATATTCCCATTAATGGGAAGCCGCAATAAAAACAAAATGAAAATATACTTTATTTTCAATGCATTAAATGTGGCATGTAACTCGCTTTAGTCTCCATAACTATTTTACAAATCAATAACCACATCATGGATATAGACAGCACGCTAAAACGTAGTAACAAAACAGTCTCAACCAAAAAGCTCATTTTTGGTTTAGTCGTCATTGGCGCTATGCTTATCAGCTTCGCCTTAGTGCAATGGTTCTCACCGCACACAATTCCAGCCAGCCAATTACAGATTGCCAGCGTTAGCCAAGCCGATTTTATTGTAAAAGTGCAAGGATTTGGCCGATTGAAATCCAAATATCAACGTTATTTAACCAATACTGACGTTGCAATGGTCGAGGCCATCCATGTGTATCCAGGTACGCGTGTTAGCAAAGACACGGTTATTATCAGCTTAGTAAACCCGCTTCAAGCGCAGCGTTTATCGGTCGCAAGGCTGGAGCTTGCACGCCAACAAGCAAGCTTTAGCGAGCAAAAAATCAATCAACAAAGTCAGCTATTAGAGCGCGAAGCTAACCTCACCCTTTTACAAAGTGAGCTTGAAAGCGCCCAGCTTAAAAGCGAAGCAGAGAGTCAATTAATCGAGCAAGGGATTGTCTCAAGCCTTGATTACAAACGCAGCTTACTCACCGTAAAACAGCTACAACAGCGCGTTGAGATTGAACAAAAACGCCTCGCGCAATTAGCGCAAATGCATTTACAGAGAATTAAGGTCCAACAAGAACTATTACGTCAATTTGAGTTGAATTATAAGGTACAACAGCAAGCTTTTGATGACCTGCAAATCACTGCGGGCATAGATGGCATGCTGCAAGAGCTCAACGTTGAACTAGGCCAAAACCTCACTCCAGGGACCCGTTTAGCGGTAGTGGGGTCTGATAGCGCCCTCAAAGCAGAGCTCAGTATTAAACAAAGTGACGCTGAAAAAATTGCACTCAATATGGATGCTCGCGTAAATACCTTTAGCAACTCAAAGCAAGGTGAAGTGGCAGCCAAAGTGACCCGAATTGACCCTATTGTTAGTGATGGCCGGGTAATGATTGAACTCGACCTTATTGGCGAATTACCCGCTAATGCTCGCCCCGACTTAAGCATTGAAGGCCATGTTATAAGCGACATTATTGCTAATGCACTGACCATTAAATTACCGCAAAAAGCAAAAGCTCATTCAAAAGCGATGCTTTTTAAACTTAATCCCAACACTCATTTAGCCGCCCCGATAGATATTGAATTTGGTACACTCAGTGATAATAAAATTCAACTTTTAAGTGGCGCTACAGTGGGCGAACAGCTGATCATTTCAGACCTTTCTAAATGGCAGCATTTGGCAACTATAAAAATCGAACAGGAAAGTTTATGAACAACAATACGCTTATCTCATTAAAGAACATCGCCAAGGTTTATCGCAGCCAAAATGTTGAAACCTATGCTTTAAAAAACATCGACCTGACTATTAATGAAGGTGATTATATTTGTATTAGCGGCCCATCGGGTTGTGGTAAATCAACACTGCTGTCTTTACTTGGCTTACTCGACAGCCCTACCGAGGGACAATATTTAATTAAAAACGTCGATACTAAAACCCTTGATATGGACCAACAAGCCGAGCTGCGCAATTTACACATTGGCTTTATTTTTCAGTCATTTAATTTAATAGATGAACTCTCGGTATTTGATAACGTGGCGCTTCCGCTTACTTATCGAGAACCCGCTATGAGCCAAGCCGATATTCAAAGTGCAGTAAAACACGCGCTTGATGAAGTTGAAATGGGGCACCGCGCTCAACATAAACCCAATCAACTCTCTGGTGGTCAACAACAGCGTATTGCCATTGCTCGCGCCCTTGCCGGTAAACCCAGTATTTTATTAGTGGATGAGCCAACCGGTAACCTCGACTCTAAAAACGGCGATGCAGTGATGGACTTACTTGATGCACTGAACCAAAAAGGCACCACCATTTGTATGGTAACCCATGATTTGCGCTACGCAGGGCGGGCAAAAACTCAGCTAAAACTTCTCGATGGCGAAATCATCTCGTATTCGCAAGCACGCCAAGATGCGCATACTGAAAATACAAGCGCCGTACCCGCTGATACTGCAGAGGTAATTTAGCATGAGTCGTTTAACTAAAACACGCAGCCAATTACGCTTAGCATGGGCATCACTGATGAACGCACCGGGGTTTGTTACCGCCGTTGTAGCCACCTTGGCGCTCACGCTCGCGACGTTATTTGTAGTACTAAGCCTAGTAAATAGCTACTTTTTAAAACCCCTTGATGTATTTGATGAAAGTCGCATGGTGGTGGTTGAGCAAAGCCTAACCTATAACGATTACGATGCGGTTGGCTTTCAAAGTTATCAGTCGATGGTGCACTGGCTTAAAAACAATCAAAGCTTTGAGCGCACCTTTATGATAAATGCCGCTGAACATGTTTTTTCAAACTTAGACGGACAACCTAAAGAGGATGTGCTGTATGTAGGCGGTGAATATTTTGAACTCCTTCATACTCCCTTTGTACTCGGACATGGCTTTAAAAAGGGCGGAACCATAGAGGAAGCCAATAATAGCGTAGTCATTTCAGAGAAGTTCTGGAAAGAACACTTTAATAATGACCCTGATATAATTGGTAAATCCTTAAAAACAGCCAGCGAAGATGAAGGTAATGGGCATATAATAATAGGTGTTGTAGCGGCTAATTTCAGCCCCCCCTATATGATTAAAGCAGGCTCTGTTGAAGTTTGGTATCCAACTAGTTCTGACCGTCGGTTTTTCCATAATGATAACTGGCAAAGCCCGTGGACCAACACGTTTAGAAACCTAAAACTAATTGCAGTATTAAAACCTGGCGTCACTAACGAGCAAGTAAAATCCGACTTAAAAGCCCAAATTGATAGCATAAAATCTGAGTGGCTAAATAATGGCGGTATAACTGATGTAAAGCCTGTTGTTACACCGTATCGCGAGGTTGAGCTGGGTAATAATGACCAATTAAGTTTAATGATGCTCGCTGGTGCGTTAGGGCTACTCGTTATTGCCGTACTAAACGTCAGTACCTTGTTCTTCTCCCGGGCTCTAGCGCAACATAAAACATTAGCATTACAAGCTGTACTGGGTGCAAAGCGTAAAACGTTATTTAACAGTATATTGCTGCAATCTCTTATTTTAATGAGCATATCGGTCAGTATTGCACTGTTTTTATCTATCTGGGGAATTAGGCTCTTTAAAGTATTAGCCGAGGGACGCTTGCCACTCGTGAACAGCTTGGCTGTTGATACTAATTTGGTGCTGATAGCGGTAGTTATGTGTATTGCTTTAGCGTATATATTCTCAGTGATCACTGCTCGTTTAGTTAACTACAAAACTTTAAACAGCCAAATGCAAAACAGTGGCAAAGGCGGCGTGTCGCAAGTGTCTGGACGTACTGTGCGTATACTAATTGGCACACAAATGTTTGTGGCCGCTTTATTAGTTAGCTTTTCAATTATGATTGTTAGCAAAGCGCTCGACACCATTAATCGCCCACTGGGTAGCGACACTGAAAACCTGTACTTTGCACAGTTATTTCAAACTAATAATGATGCAACAATAGCTGAGCGCTATGAACAAGTTAAGCAGTATCAAAAAGTATTACAAAATAGCGAAGGCATTAAAGATGTTGCACTTGGCCATAGCCCTGTGACACCAAGGCAAAATGCCACTAGCTTGACCGATGTTGAAGGTAAAAGCTCAATCTTCTTCCCAAGCCAATGGGTCGGCTCTGATTATTTTGCTTTAGTCGGTACAAAAATACTCGCTGGGCGCACCTTTAGTGAGCAAGCAATTCGCGGTGAAACTAACGAGCTATTGGTATCTATCAGTGTCGCAAAATGGCTACTACCCGATCAAGACTATACAAATATTATCGGTAAAAGCTACAGAGGGTTAGAAGACAAAATGTTTGAAATTGTCGGCATAACGGAGGATTTTAACCACCCTAAATACTACGACGAATCATTTGGCCGACACATATGGTGGCCTGCACAACCTCGCAGCTATATGTTTGTTATTGAAACAGAGCAAGGTGTTGAGCTTACCAGCAAGCACGTTTTAAGTTTATTAAGAAAAGCCAATAGTCACCTAACCTTATGGCAATTTAGAGACTTACAACAAGAGTACGATGATTTATTGTATATGAGCCACCTAACCGTTGCACTGTGTAGTACCTTGGCATTATTTACTCTATTATTAGCAGCAATAGGTATATTTGGCGTACTTAGCTATAACTTAGGCCTGCGTCGTTATGAATTTGGTATTCGTATGGCACTTGGGGCTAAAAAAGCACGCCTATTTAAACTCATGAGTAAAGAAGCTGTTATCCCTGTACTCATTGGTTTTATTCTAGCCCTAGCAACCGTATTAGCGGGTTACTTAGTGTTACAAGAGCAGCTTATTTCGTGGTTAATTTTAGACGTGCGTTTACAACTAATGGCATGGTTTATCACTTTGATTATTGCAATGTTCGCCTGCTTTAGGCCACTCTTGTTGTTAATTAAAGCCAAACCTATGGCCGCACTTCGTAACGAATAATAATGATAAGGGTGGCCCAAAGAGGGCCACCACGACAGGATCATACATATAAAATGGACCCAATTTTAGTAATCGACGACCAAGCCGATGTTCGCATGGCCGCCATCGTGGCGCTAAACCAGCTTGGCTTGCAATGTATTGAAGCACAAGGCCCTGAGCAAGCCCTCGAAATTATAAACAGTAATGCAATTAGCCTTATTTTGCTCGATATGAACTTTAGGCTCGATACCACTTCCGGTGAAGAAGGACTGCGATTTTTAAAGCAACTGCAATCAATTAGTTCAACCACTCCAGTTATCGTAATGACCGCGTGGGCGAGTGTTGATGTCGCGGTAAAAGCGATGCAATTAGGCGCTGTTGATTTTGTTGAGAAGCCTTGGAATAACTTGCGTTTAACTAGCGTTGTACAACAGCAACTAGCGCTGAAAAAAAGCAATCATGATAATGCCTGTTTAAAGGCGCTAAACTTGCCAAAAAGTACTGATTACATTGCAAATTCAGCGGTGATGCAACAATTACTAACACGCGCTAAACGCGCCGCAAAAACCGATGCCAGTATTTTAATCACCGGAGAAAATGGCACCGGTAAAAGCCTACTCGCAAACTATATTCACCAACACTCTAACCGCTGCGAGCAACGCTATGTGAGCGTAAATATTGGTGCTATTGCGCCCTCTTTATTTGAAAGCGAATTATTTGGTCACAAAAAAGGCGCCTTTACCGACGCCAAAAAAGACCGCCTTGGCCGTTTTGAAATAGCCAATGGCGGCACCTTGTTTTTAGATGAAATAGCCACCCTGCCGCTAGAGTTACAAAGTAAAATGCTGCGCGTGCTAGAAAGCCAAGAGTTTGAAGTATTAGGCTCAAGCCACACCCAAACAGCGGATGTACGCATTATTGCTGCCACTAACGCAGAGCTGGCTAAAGCCATTGAAGCGGGTGAATTTCGCCGCGATTTATTGTTCAGACTCAACACCATTGAACTGCATATTCCGCCACTGCGTGAGCGCCCCGAAGACATTATAGAATTAGCCCATCACTTACTTGCAACGCACAGTAAAAAATACCAGCGTGAAGGCATGTCACTTTCAGCAGCTGCGACCAAAGCACTTACGAACTACACGTGGCCGGGCAATGTCCGAGAACTTAGCCATTGTATTGAACGTGCCGTGATCATGAGCGATAACGACAATATTGACGCCAGTGATTTAATTCTTGAACAACCCAGTAGTGATACAAGTAACAGCGCAACAAGTGAATCATTACCGTTGCTGCCACTGGAAGAACTTGAAAAACAGATGATCCAAAAAGCGCTGGCGCAATTTAATGGGAATGTTGTTGCCGCGGGTGAGTTTTTAGGTTTAAGTAAATCGGCGATTTACAGACGAATCGATAAACATCAGCTTGATTTAAAAGAAGCAGACTTTTAATGGCCCGCACTCACTCGCTCGAACAGCGCCTAATGCGTTATGCCGCCTTAGTGATGTTTGTTGTATTAATGCTGTGTATTTTGCTTGTAATAACGTGGGAGCTCGATTGGTTTGCAAGCATTAGTATAATGCTCCCCGTCGTCGCAGTAAGCCTGTTTGCAGTAGTCAAAAGCTACAAATTGACCCTTGATGTTATCGAGCGCTTTGGTACACAACTCGATGCCCTCGCTAACAACGAGAGTAATAGCTGGCATTTAGCGCAGTATCAAAGCGGGCGTGTCGCCAACCTTAAAAATGACTTTACCAAGCTCAGTAACAAAATAGCGCAAAGTAAACGCCACTATATGCAAACCGAAGAGTTCGTGTTTGAGTTTGCCAGCATGCTTGATTTACCTATTGTTATTTTAGATCCTCACGGGCAAGTTTACTTTACCAATAAAGCATTTTTAAACACCTTAACAGCCCCCAATGTTGAGGGGTTAAGTAGCGCCGATTTAGGGTTAGTTTATAGCGACGGTAGTTGGCAAATAGAGAAAGAGTCTCGTTTTAAGCGCCGCTTTATCGTATCAGCACAAACATTTTGGCGCTCAGGGCGAAATTACGAACTGCTTACACTATTTTCAATCGAACAACAGCTGCGCGCAAATGAACAAGACATTTGGCAGCGCTTAATTCGTGTGCTCAATCATGAAGTGCGCAACTCCTTAACGCCAATTTACTCCATGAGCCAGTCACTGCAAACCATGAAACAACAAGGGCAAATAACCCCGAGCCCAGACCTTGCCCAAGATATGCTACAAGTGATTGAAAAACGTGCGCAACATTTATTAGATTTTGTAAATAGCTACAGCGCGTTTGCAAAGCTCCCCACACCAAACAAACAGCAAATCAATAGCGAGCAAGTGAACTTACGGCTACAGGCAATATTCCCTGAGCTCGTAATTCACTCATCTCAGCCAGTGAATTTTACCGCCGATTTAGGTCAGCTTGAGCAAGCACTTATTAACCTAATAAAAAATGCCTTTGAAGCGGGCGGTAACACGCCCCCCACACTTAACTGGCAACAGCAAAATGATGGCGTTGTGATTGAGCTGACTGACAGCGGCACAGGCATTGCCAACCCCGACAACCTCTTTGTGCCATTTTACTCAACTAAAGCCCAAGGTGCAGGTATAGGTTTAGTGATCAGTCGCGAGCTCATTCGTAATCAAGCTGGCCAGTTACAATTATTAGCCAACCCACACGATCGAGGCACACAAGTCATAATTTGTTTGCCAATATAATCCCCTAGATTTTATTGGCTTATATTCCTTTGCTTGGTAATCTTGTAGCCAAAAGGACACTCAAACTTTACCAATAAGAAGAACAATAATGAAATGGACTCAATTAGCAACGAGCATGTTCTATGCTTTTTTACTCATGATCAGTTTTTTAAGTGCAAGCCAAGAGTACCAAATACAGCCAGCCGAAGACTGGATAGAACAGCGCACATTGATCACGACTGAGATCCCCACAAACAAAATCGCAGATGGCACTTATTATTTATTACTCGATACGCAAATAAAGGCCACAGAGCAACAACCCTCACAACGTTACACTCGTACCGTTATGCAAGCTGTAAATCAATCAGGTATTGATTACATCAGCCAACTGAATATTGATTTTGATCCAAGTTATCAAACGCTGGAGCTCAACGGCTTAGGCATTATTCGTGACGGACAATACATAGATAAATTAGCCAGTGCGCAGTTTAAGGTATTGCAGCGTGAAACCGATTTAGCTAATCGCATTTACAACGGCAGTTTAACGTTAAATATTATTGTTGATGATATGCGTACGATGGATAAGCTTGACTACAGTTACACTATTACTGGTCGCAACCCCATTTATCAACATTTTGCGGCATCTCGCACCTTAAACTGGTCCGTACCGGTGGCGCAGCAGTTTATGCGCGTGCTATGGCAAAAGGACGCACCTTTATACATCAATACCGTCAATGGCGAAGTTGATATAACCGACACCCCTTTAGAGCTCGGGCATGACTACCAAATTAGTTTGCAAAATCAGCCAACGGTTGCATCTTCAAACCAAGTTCCTCACTGGTATAGTCCTTATAAACAAGTATTTTTCTCAGAGTTAAAATCATGGCAAGACGTAGCAAATTGGGCAGTTCCGTTATATGAATCAGCAATAGAAGTAACCCCCTCTATTACACAGGTTGCCGATGAAATAGCCCTAAACAACCCAGCGATTGCTGACCGTATTGCAGCCGCATTAAAATTTAGCCAAGACGAGATTCGGTACCTAGGTCTTGAAATGGGCACAAACTCCCATCAACCGACTTCAGCTTCTGAAACTCTGGCACTTCGCTACGGTGACTGTAAAGACAAAACCGTTCTGCTTATTTCATTACTAAAAGCAATGGACATCAAAGCTTACCCTGCCCTAGTAAACACAGATGAGGGAAAACGGCTGATTGAACTGCCCGCCTCTGCTCGTGTGTTTAATCATGTCATCGTTACCCTTGAGTATGCAGAGCAACGCTATTGGCTAGACCCAACAATAAACTATCAAACCGGAACCCTAGCACATTTAGCACAGCCTAATTATGGTTATGCCTTAATAGTTAAACCTTCCGAATCACGTCTCACGGCTATGACTCCACCTGTCGATGCAGTCGCAATTAAAAGCTATGATAATTACACCATCGCCGTTGAACCTGAGCAAGCTGCAACATTTCAAACTCGCTACATTTATAGCCAGTTTGAGGCAATAAATAGACGCAGTTCGTTAGCACGCAATGGGCTAGATAAAATAGCAAAAGATTACCTTGAATATTATCAAGGCTATTTTAAAGGCATTACCATTGATAAGCCGATGACAGTGACTGAAAGCACAAATAATGGCGAGTTTCTAAGTGACGAGTTTTACCTTATTAATGACTTTTGGCAACCTGACGACGAAGGGTTAAGAGCTGACTTTTATGCCTCAGATATACAAAATAGCGTTTACGAACCCGATCAAATCAATCGTACAGCGCCGCTGTATTTTAAATACCCCAACAATATTGAAACCGTAATTAAGGTTAAGTTTTTAGAGCCTAATTGGCATTTTGATAATGAGCAAAGCGAAATTGATAATGCTTTTTTTAATTTTAAAAAAACCACCCACTTTGTGGAAGACACCTTAACACTTAACTTTTCATTTAATGCCAAGCAAGATCATATTCCAGCCGCTCAGATTAAACTTTACCTGAGCGAACGAGCAAAACTCATCGACGATACACAGTTTGGCATTGTTAAATATGTAAGTGCGGATACCACTGACGGCTTTGCGCTAGAAGATGATTGGATCATTTTAGTGTTACTTGTTTATCTACTTGCGATGCTCTTTTTTATTGTCGCATGGCGTATTGAATCAGCAAAACGCCCGACATTTAGTGATGCACAGTTTTACCCTGTTACAAATGCTAAGTTTATTCTTTATAGTATCCTCACCTTAGGGCTATTTATAAACTATTGGAGCTACCGAAACTGGCGGGCGATTAAAATACAACAAAATAGTCATATCATGCCAATTGCTCGCGGTATTTTTGCACTGTTCTTTTTCTACTCGTTATTTTTAGAGCTCCTCGCGCACAGTCAGGAGCACCATAAAAAGAATAAAGTCATGCCAAATGCGCTGGCGTTAATTATCTGGTTACTACTTATGGTGCTTACAGCGACAACGCGTTTTAGTGCTTATGCAACGATTGGTTTGTGTATTATTCCATTTATTTGGCTGCCGATGGTTAATTATATTCAACATATAAATCACTCATCTGAAGCACTGACATACAATTCAAAATGGCGCGTAAGAAACATCATTATCAGCATCATGTGGGCACCTATTTTATTTTTAGGGTTACTCCAAGAGAGCTATTTGATTCCCAGCACATCAATTGTTAAAGGTGATAAATTATGGCCATATCAAGTGCAATTTATGAAACGTCAGCAACTAATACCTCTGGATGAAGCTATCTTATATTTTTATAGTGATGCATTTATTGATTTTCGCAGTGATGGTAATGGCATTACTGACAACTATATATTTAGTTACTGGCAAAATGAACAAGGGCAAATTGAGTCAAACTTAAAGCACTTCAAAGATATAACTAGCATAGAGGTGACTTATGGTAAAACTCAACTAGATAATACGCTGATCAAAGTTATTGATCAGCAAGGCGAGCATTTCTTACTTATCGTCGACAGCGAAGGAAAAGCAGATACAGAACTAGTTAAGCGAATAAACCGCCGCTTAGATAGCAACAACCAGAGATAGATTCAACAAACCTATCTCTAATGAATATTTACTTGATATGAGAAATTATTTTAACAGCCAAGTCTTTGCTTTGTTTGTATTTATTTAGACACAAACAAATAAATGAGAATTATTTTCAATTGAGTGTTGACAGTTCTTTAGATCTAACTGATAATCAATATCAACAAGACGGCAAAACATAACGACTTGTACGGAATAAACTGAATTTGTTTCTCGACCCTGAAACACGTGTGGCGCACGTAAACTGCTAAGGTTTCCTGTTTCTAACCGCAACGCCCCTTGATGTTGGTGACAGGTAACCGCCCTACTTTACTTGCTACATTGCTCATATCGGTGACGGTAGATATGAAACTAAAAAGCCCTTACGGGCTTTTTTTATGCCAAAAATTCCTATATAAAAATTTACTTTTTATATAACCGACTAAATTTAATAGAAAAATAAAACAAACAAAACTTAATGAGAATTATTTTCAAATAGGTGTTGACACTTTTTGAAATCTAACTGATAATCAATATCAACAAGACGATAAAGCACTACGGCTTGTACGGAATAAACTGAATTTGTTTCTCGACCCTGAAACACGTGTAGCCCACGTTAAAGCTATGGTTACCTGTTATTAATCGCAACGCCCCTTGATGTTGATAACGGGTGACCGCCCTACTATTTTACTTGCTACATTGCTCATATCGGTGACGGTAGATATGAAACTAAAAAAGCCCTTACGGGCTTTTTTCATGTCTAAATTTTAATAGGCTAACCGGTATAAAACAATTAACGGCGATTTTTACGAGCGCGGGCCCTACGTTGTTTTTTCTCTTCTTCTTTAGCCGCTTTTTTAGCCTCAGCTGCAGCACGAAGCTCAGCAACCATTATTTCTTCCTCTTCACGCATCGCAGGCGTTTCCATGGTGATACGACCTATAATGCCATCGCGTAATTCATTAATGAGAATTTCCGACATTTTATAGGTATCAATTTGATTGCCACCGCGAATACAGCCGCGCTTTTTTCCCGCCATTTCAACAAACTCCCAATCATTTTCTGGTAATTCATCGATTTTATAACGTACCTTTAAAAGCTCAGGGTAAGCACGCAATAAATACTCAGCGGTATAACTTGCCACCTCTTCATATTCAAGCGCAGTATCACGTATCGCACCTGTCGCACCTAAACGGTAGCCTGAGTTTTCGTTTTCAACTTTTGGCCATAACATACCCGGCGTGTCATAAAGCATAATACCGTCTTCAAGCTTAATACGCTGCTGTGCTTTAGTAACCGCGGGTTCGTTACCAGTTTTAGCGACTATGCGACCGGCTAACACATTTATTAGCGTTGACTTACCGACGTTTGGAATACCCATGATCATGGCTTTAATTTGCTTATCGGCACCGACTTTATGCGGCACCAGCTTTTTACACAGCTCATTAATACGATGAACCTCAGCTGCTTTATCATTACCAAACGCAATCGCCTTTACGCCATTTTCTTGCTCAAAGTAATCCTTCCATGCCTGGGTCATTTTAGGATCAGCTAAATCCGCTTTATTCAAAATTTTGATGACCGGCTTACCTTCACGCAAAGTAGCCACCATCGGGTTTTCACTACTGTAAGGAATGCGCGCATCAAGCACTTCAATGATCACATCCATCTGTGGCATGATTTCTTTAATTTCATTACGGGCTTTATTCATATGCCCAGGGAACCACTGTATTCCTGCTCTACTCATTTGATATGTAAACCTTTTATTTCAACCCATAACACCATGGGTACTTAATTAAGTGCTATGCGGGGTACTGGGTGAATAACTTCGATTTATCACCTCACTAATGATCCGTAGTTTACTACATAATCCCTTTAAACTTCTCGTTTAAATGAAACCAGTAGTATATCTCAGCTACATAAGTACAATTTATGTTTATGGACAAAAATACACCAATGGTTTATATCTTCTACAAATAAAGAAGTAAAAGCTCCACCTTCTAAAGAAGATGGCTTTGAATTAGCCGCTAAAAGGGGGCATTGTTTACGCCAGTGTTAACTGAGCTTGTTCTTGCCAGACTGAAAGCCTATGAGAAAATAAAGCTATCACCTTGTAAGATGGCTCTAAAGCATTTAAACGCTTTATAGCGCAAGCTCGTCATTATTGAGTTTGTATTGAACACCAAATCTATCGTAAATGTATTTGTGCGTATATCTTCACTTATCAACCTCCCACCTTATTCGCCAGAGTTAAATCCAATAGAGCAAGTATGGAGTTGGATACGGCAACACTGTCTGTCTAATCGCGTGTTTAGTGGTTACGAAGAAATAGTCGAACAGGTGTCGCAAGCGTGGAATAAATTCATCTCAGTGCCTGATACGGTTAAAAGCATATGCTCTAGAGACTGGATAAAATTGACTTAATCTTTATGCAGATTGGTATGACAGCTGAAAACTACACTATAGGATGACCTGCTACATTCGAGTTTCGAGTTTCGAGTTTCGAGTTTCGAGTTTCGAGTTTCGAGTTTCGAGTTTCGAGTTTCGAGTT
>NZ_AHCA01000013.1 GCF_000238355.1 Pseudoalteromonas haloplanktis ATCC 14393 | reverse complement strand
ATCTTTAATTTTAAAACTGATTAACCTAGAACCTAAAAATTTGAGCTTAATTTATCAGAACGTAGGAACTGTAACCTAGGGGCGGAAGCGTGCCTAAAGGGATAGGTTCTAGGTAAGTGACTAGGGGCTAGGTGTTTTGGCTTTTGTGGGAACAGGCTTTAGCCGTGATTGTTTTTGGTTATGTGTTAAAGCTCATCGGCGCTAAAGCGCTCTCCTACAACCATTAAAGGTTAGGAGCTAGGATTCGTAGCCAGAAACTCGTTACCCGCAGCCCGTGGCTTTTCTCATACACTTCTCTTTGTGCAAATGGTTCTTAAATGACTTATTCACAAAAGGTTAAGACGCGCCGCGCTTAAATGGGAAAATGTTTGGCAAGTAAATAAAAACAATCAAGAATGCTTGATAATAAAAGCCCGAAGCCCGAAGCCCGAAGCCCGAAGCCCGAAGCCCGAAGCCCGAAGCCCGAAGCCCGAAGCCCGAAACTTTAACCAAGATTACAAAAAAGTTAACCGCTTGCACACTAAACGTGCAGCCAACCTTGCGAAGCAAGGGTAGCCATGCTTTAATTAGCCAGCAAAAAAATAACAGCAATTTATTTAAAATAAGCTGAAAGTTTTAGAATTTAATATTATTTTGGGAATAAACAATGGCGCTAAGCTGTAAAACACTTGTAGCATCACTCACGTTGCTAACAATGACAGGTTGTACAATCATCCCCGGTAGCCATTTCGAAGGAATCGAATCGGGTGAACAAACAAAAAACCTTGAACAAGACCTTGAAAAAGTAAACATTCAAATTATTGATTCATCTTTGATTTATCAGCAAAAGCAAGCACGTAAAAAAGTTAAGCCACCTTCAAGCCTTGAAGGTTTAGACACCCAAAATTACGAATACATACTCGGCGTAGGTGACGTACTCACCATTGGCGTATGGGATCACCCAGAGCTAACAATACCCGCCGCAGTACAACGTACCGCAGAGTTTGATGGTTTTCGTGTACAAGCCGACGGTACAATTACCTATGCCTATGCACCAAATATTCAAGCCGCGGGTAAAACCGTACAACAAGTTCATGCTGAACTCGTAAAACGCCTAAGTCGAGTGATTGAAGACCCTCAGGTTGATGTAAAAGTGGTAGGTTTTAGAAGTCAAAAAGCATATGTAACCGGTGAGGTTCAACAACCTGGTGTACTACCTGTTACAGAAATTCCACTGACTTTAATTGATGCTTTAAATAAAGCAGGTGGCTTAACAGCAGCTGCCGACTGGCGCACCGTAACATTTACCCGTGGCGATAAAACCGAAATTATCAAACTAGATGACTTTTATGCTCATGGTGATATTTCGCAAAACCGTTTACTACAACACGGTGATATAGTGCATGTAAATCGTAATGACCTACAAAATGTATTTGTACTAGGTGATGTTAAAAAAGCAGGCTCTGTGGGGATTAACCGCTATGGCCTAAATCTAGCCGAAGCACTGAGCAACTCGGGTGGCTTAAACGAAAACACCGCCGATGCAAATGGCGTATTTGTACTGCGTAAGCGCAACCTTGAAACCGACGGTGTGATTGCTGATGTATACCAATTACACGCAAAAAATGTGGCAGCCCTGGTATTGGCAGAGCAGTTTGAATTACAACCGCACGATATAGTGTATGTAACCTCAGCACCACTTGCCCGTTGGAACCGTGTAATAAGCTTACTATTACCGTCTATCGCAACGGTTGATTCAATTGATGATCTAGCTGCAACAAACTAAGGATTACGATGTTTGATTCTATCTTAGTGGTGTGTGCGGGCAACATTTGCCGCAGCCCAACAGCAGAATACGTATTAAAAAGTAAATTGGCAGGTAAAAGTATTAAAGTGTCTTCAGCGGGTTTAACCGCGCTTGAAGGTAAACCTGCTGATGCTACAGCAAAGCAAATAGCAGCGGTGCATGGTATAACTATGGACGAGCACCAAGGTAGGCAGTTAACCGCAAGCCTAGTGGCACAAAATAGTGTGATTTTAGTTATGGAACACCGCCATTTAACCGATTTGTGTAGCCGTTACCCAGAGGCTCGCGGCAAAACGTTTTTACTAGGTAAATGGTTAGGTGATAAAGAAGTTCCCGATCCATACCGGCAAAGCCTTGAAGCGTTTCAACACGTTTATGCATTAATCGACAGCGCCTGTAGCGCTTGGCAAAAGTATTTATAAGGATAGGCTAGTACATGAATGCTCAGCCCACTGCATTAGCAGCAAACAAACAAAACAGACAAGACACACAAGCAAGCCAAGAAATAGATTTAATGGCGCTATTAGGCGCATTAATTGACCGCAAATATTTTATTATTGCATTAACCGCCGTATTTATGGCGATTGGTGTGGTCTATGCGGTGTTTTCGACCCCTATATACCAAGCGACTGCGATGATCCAAGTGGAAGAAAGCGGTGGCTCAGTACCTGGTTTTGACGACATGGCAGGCATGTTTGAAAGTACCTCCGCCGCAGTAACAGAGATCGAACTACTCAAATCTCGCTCAGTGATTGGTGAAGCAGTGGATACGTTGCAACTTGATATAGTGGCAGAGCCTAAGTTATTCCCATTTATTGGTAGCCGGGCGTTTCGTAAATTTACCCCAATGAACGAGGGTGAATTAGCAGAGCCAAGCTTTGGCGCAAGCTCTTATGCGTGGGGCGGTGAGAGTATTAATGTATTTAGGTTTGATGTACCCCGTTCGGCGATTGGTTTAGGTTTTACCTTAGTAGCGCAAGAAAATAATAGCATTGCGTTATTAAATGGCGAAGGCGAACAAATATTAGCGGGTAAAGTAGGGCAAGAGCTGACTAACGGTAAATTTAACCTAACTGTACGTAGTTTAAATGCCCGCGCAGGCACTGAGTTTACAATCTTACGTAAAGATCGCTTAAATACTATTTTAGATTTACAAGCCGCTATTGGCGCAAGTGAAAAGGGTAAAGACTCTGGCATTATTAATTTAAGCCTACAAAGTGCAAAACCACACTACGCAGAAAAAGTGCTTGATAAAGTAGCGGCTATTTATGTACGCCGTAATGTAGAGCGTAACTCAGCAGAGGCGCAAAAATCATTAGAGTTTTTAGAAGTACAGCTACCTGAAATTAAAAAGCAGCTAGAGTTTGCCGAGCAGCGTTTTAACGATTACCAAATTCAGCGCCAGTCAATTAATATTTCCCTTGAAACCCAAGGTGTGCTTGAGCAAGTAGTAAAGCTTGAAACTAAACTGCAAGAGCTAGAACTAAAACGCCTTGAAATGAGCCGTAAGTTTAAAAAAGACCACCCGAGTTACCAAGGCTTAGTTGAGCAAATTAGCGCGGTTAACGAGCAGAAAAAAGAACTAGTTGGCGAAGTAGGTAACCTACCAGAGACCCAGCAAGAGCTACTGCGCTTAAAGCGTGATGTAGAGGTAAGTAACCAAATTTACACGCTATTACTGAGCAAAACTCAAGAGCTTGATATTGTGCGTGCCGGTACAGTGGGTAACGTACGAGTGATTGACCACGCAGAGGTTAATACCTCAAAACCGGTTAAACCTAAAAAAGCACTGATTGTAGTAATGGCCACTATGCTAGGCGGCATGCTAGCAGTGGCAATTGTGCTAGTGCAAAAAGCTATGCACAAAGGGGTAGAAGACCCTAACGAAATTGAAGCAATTGGCCTACCTGTTTACGCTAGCGTACCGTATTCAGACTACCAAGATAAACTCACCGGCTTTAGTAAAGCGCTAAAAAATAAAACCAATAAGCCTAAATCAATTTTGGCTTTAGATAACCCAGCAGATTTATCGGTTGAGGCTTTGCGCAGCTTACGTACCAGCCTACATTTTGCGATGATGGAAGCTAAAAATAACCTGATTGCTATATCTGGCCCAAGCCCAGGTGTAGGTAAATCGTTTATCTCAGTTAACCTTGCAATAGTGCTGGCGCAAAGCGGTAAAAAGGTACTGATCATCGATGCCGATATGCGTAAAGGTTACCTACAAACCCAATTCGGCATTAAGTGGGACGATGGCTTAAGCGACTATTTATCAGGGCGTTTAGATCTTGCGCAAGTTACTAAACCAACTCAGGTTGAAGGCCTAAATGTAATTACCCGCGGGCAAATACCGCCAAACCCATCAGAGCTATTAATGCACAGCAACTTTAGCAAACTGGTAGCAGAGGTAAGCGCAGCGTACGATATTGTAATTGTAGATACGCCACCTATTTTAGCAGTAACTGATCCGGCAATTGTCAGCGCCCACACCGGCACTACATTGTTAGTAACGCGTTTTGGCGAAAACCATATTAAAGAAATAGAACTAACCCGTAACCGCTTTGAGCAAAACGGCACCGACGTTAAAGGCGTGGTATTCAACGGCGTAGTTAAAAAAGCCAGCAATGCATATGGTTATTATGGTTACTACAACTACGAATATAAATCAAATGAAAAGTCCTAACCTTTGAATAACAAAAAAATAATCACTTTTGCTCTGGGGCCACTATTATCTGGTGTTTTAAGTGTATTTTCACTGCCTTTAATGGCGTGGGCATTTTCAAAAGAGGACATTGGTAGAGTTGCCTTGTTAAGTGTCTTCTTAAATTTGTCTTTTTTAACATTAGCGTTAGGATTAGATCAATCTTTTCTTAGGTTTTATAATGAAATAGAAGATAAGAAAAAGCTACTTTGTAATGCTTTATTTCCTGGAATAATACTATTTAGTATAACCGCACTCTTATTATTAAACAGTAGTACATTATCTAAGTGGATTTTTGATCTAGAAAATACAACGTATACAAATTTGATTCTACTTTGTATTTTCTGCCATTTGTTATCAAGAATATCATCTTCTATTTTACGAATGAATGAAGAGGCCGCTCTTTTTTCTATTACGCAATCAATACAAAAAATAATTTTAATTATAGGTATTATAATATTACTGAATAAATATAATACTGGTAGCATAGATTTTTATTTTTTAATTTATTTAGTATCTATTTCTTGGTTAGTATTGCTATTAGTGCATCTATTACTTAATTGGCGTTTGTTTATTTGTGTATTTAATAAATGTATAAATTTAATTGATTTTTCTCTTTTATCTAAATTATTTAAGTATAGTTTTCCACTAGCTTTGAATGGTCTTTTATTCTGGGGATTAACTGCTTTAGATAAAATTAGCTTAAAATACTTATCTTCATTATCAGATGTTGGCTTGTATTCAATAGCAACTAGTTTAGCTTTTGCTGGCTTTATTTTGAAGTCTATGTTTAGTAGTATTTGGGTACCTTTGGTATATAAATGGCATTCACAACACATTGATGTGAAAGGTAATATAAATGAGATGGCTAATTATATTACCCTTTTTATAGTACTCGTTTTTTCTTGTGTCGGTATGTTTAGTTGGACTATTGATTTTTTCCTTCCTCCTGGGTACGAAAATATAAAATTATTTTTAGCTGCTTGTTTAGGGTATCCTCTTTTATATATGCTTTCAGAAATAACTTCTATAGGCATAAATTTAACAAAAAGAACTGTATTGAGTTTCATTCCAACATTAATAGCGTTAGCTATGAATCTATTGGGGAATTTTTTTCTCATTCCAATTTATGGTGCGGCCGGAGCGGCTGTAAGTACATTGATATCTTTCTTTTTCTTCTTACTTATACGAACTGAGATATCTTGTTTTGTGTGGGAGAAAATAGAAAGAAGAAAAGTATATGTGCTGTTATTGTTATGTATTTTAATTACTACTCTTACAGCATTTAAAGTCATTACTATAAGTTTTTCAATACTTATCTGGCTAATTATTTTTATTATTATATCGATAGTCCATAAAAATAGTTTTATCGAATTATTTCATAGACTTAAAAATAGGGAGTAGTTGTTGTGAGTAAAAAAGTTCTTTTCTATGGACAGGCTACGGGAGGAAATGCTCTTATTTGGTTTGAGCTGTTTAATAATATGGTAGAAGCTAATGACCCTATTTCAATTGAAATGCTAGCTAGGACAGAGTGCACATTAACGCATGACTTTAAAGTATATAAAGCATACGGTAGTAAATCATCAAAAGGTTTTTTTACTCGATTGAAAAAAGCATTAGCTAGTAAATTTACTTTACCTTTGTATTTGGAGTATTTAAAAAATTATACTAAATATGACTTACTTGTTTTACAAGGTAACTATACTCCGGAGAATAATTTAAAAGTTTTAAATAAAATAAATTATAATACTAGCTTGCTAAATATCTATGGTAGTGACTTCATTAGCAAATGGCCTAAAGTAAAAAATAATACGAAGTTGAGAAGTGCTTACTGTGAAGTGTTGGATAAAGTAGATTTTATAGTCTTCAACTGGTATTCAACATTTGAGTTGTTTTTGAAAGAATTTCCTGAGTTTTCGGGTAAACTAAAGCTATTTCCTTGGGGGATCCAAGACCAATGGTGGGATATCCCACAATGTAAAATAGAAAAAGATCAATTAAACTTCTTATCAACTCGAGCATTACATGCATACAATAACGTGGATAAAGTTGTTGAATCTTTTTGTATAGCATTTCCATCACCGAGCAAAAATATGTTGAAGGTTATATCGGCATATGGTCATGATGAAAGAGTATATGAGAATATTATTAATAGCATTAAAAAGTATTCAATGGAGGATAGGGTTACTATTGAAATAGATAAGTGGTATGAAGGAAGAGAATTAATGGCTCTCTATGATAATGCTGATTATAATTTATGCTTTGGAAATTACGATCAATTAACAGTTAGTATAACCTATGCAATATCACGAGGGGTTACAAATATATTGTCTCCAATTGACAGTTATAAGTATTTATATAACTTCGGTATAAAGTCACCTATTATTTGTGATGCTATTTCGATAGATTCTTTAGTAAAAGCATTTTCTGATGTCGATACTAATAATATTGAAAATACTCATTTAGATAGTGACTTCATTTTTGCAAAAAAAACATTCAACCATAGAAATACCCTGGATAACTATTTAGGTTTAATTAAAAATGAAAGTTAGTATAATTGATATATTCGAAATGGCTTATAATAGAATTAATGGCGAATTGACTAATATAAAACCTGGTCATAATGGACCATATATGGATCCAGAAACATTATGTAGAAACTATAGTCATTGGTTAATTATAGCAATGACGCTATATCGTGAAACAAACAATGAAAATTATTATTTATTTGCTCAGAAAATTATAAGTGAGCTCAAAGGCTGCCTATTCAGACCTATGGCTGCATCCTTTCATTGTCGTAGCAATCCAAACAAAGATTTTTCTAATGGCCTTATGGGACAAGCCTGGGTCATGGAAGCGCTTTTATTTTCTTATGAGATATTAGAAGATAAGAGCTTATTACAGCTTGCTGAAGAAATATATTTTAAGCATTTTTTTGATAAAAAAAGAGGGATTTGGAGGATTTTGAATGTTGATGGAAGCTACTCTGACTTCGATAAAACATTTAATCACCAATTATGGTTTGCCGCAATAGCTTCTCAGATACCCAGAGATTCAATAAAAGATGATATTAAATTATTTTTTAATAATGTTATTAGAAATATAGAGGTTTATTCGGATGGTGTTATCTATCATAAGTCTAGTATTTTTAAATTTAGTATCGAATCGAAACTTGGGGTATTATCGTTAGTTAACTTCCTTATAGACTCTTTTTTTAATATGAAAAGTAAGAGTGGCTTGTATTCTAAATCGGTTGGTTATCATTCGTTCAATCTATATGCTTTTAGTATTTTACAGGATAGCTTCCTTGATGACTCTTTTTTTACAAGTGAAAAATTTAAAAAAATAGGAAATGTTATTTTTTCAAAAGAATATCAAAAGACACTTCAAAAATCGAAGTATTCATTTCAGTATAATCCACCTGGTTATGAAGAAGCTGTTTTTCTTTCTAGACAACCAACAGTAAAAGATAACTATGATTCAGTATTAAATACAATTCAAAGAAACTTTAATATTACCGGAAAATATAATATTAAAGGTGTGCATGATGAGCATACTAGTTTTGCTAGGCTATATGAATTAGCAAGATTAAGTATAGATCTTAATCGAAAGTTTATCACAGTAGATGAGTGATAAACTATGAATTATAGTTCTGGTAATACTTATAAAAGAGATTTGATTAGTAAACTTTTTTTCTTGCTCATATTTTTCTTCCCATTATTGCCAACTTATTTAATTAATTCTCAAATACATATTAATATATTGGTTTTTACTCTTTCTTTAATATATTTAGCTTTCTTTTCTTTTGGTGAATATAATTGGCTGAAAAAAATAGTTGTTTTATACTATTTTTCTTTACAGTTTATAATAACTTTTTCTTTGCTTGAGGATGCCTCTGGAGATGACTTCAGTTTTTTAAGCTTTTTATCTTATCTTAGACCAACAATGTTATTAATAATTACACTAGCAGCATGTCGGATGCTAGATAAATCAGATTTTTATAAAGGGAAACTAATTTTCTTTATTGCATTGATTTCTCTTCTTTATGTTTTAATAGAGTTGTTTTTAACTAGTTTTTTTAGCGATTTTATATTCTTTCTATATAAAAGAGACTTTAGGTTTGAGCTAATTCATAGTGGTGTTGCTTTTTTTGGTACTACATATTACTCAGGTTATTCATTTTTAATTCTCTTTTATCTTAGTATAGTTAATTATGAGTTATATAATAAAAATAAAATTGGTGTTTTTTGTATAATATCTTTTTTTGCGCTTGTTTTACTGGCTCAAAGTAAAACAATTTTTCTAGCTGTTTTTATATCTTTGTTTGTATATTTTATTTTTAAGGTAAAAAATGCTTTTTTTAAAATACTTCTCTTTTTAACTCCTCTGTTTTTAGTCGTTATGCTATATCTATATATGGAACTCATTGTAAGTTTTTTATTTTCAACAGATTTAACTTCTTTGAAGTCGTTAGCAACTCTAATGAATGGTGCTGAAGAGTCTGGTAGTTTAAATGTTAGAAATGAACAGATAATGTTTTCATTTAATATGGCAATGGAAAAGAATTTAGTTTTTGGCGCTGGATTGGGTCGACAGGAAAGTTTAGAGTCTCTTCCAGCGGCTTACCTTTTCAGATATGGTTTGATAGGACTCACTTTATTCTTGTTGCTAACTATATTTATTATTTTTTATTCATTAAAATCATTGTTTTTATATTCTGAATATAAAGTTAAAGTTTACTCGTTAATAGTTTTTATGTGGGGAATAACACTTCCTTTAACTCAGTTAAGTGGTGTTATGATTGAGCAATCAAAAATGTCCTTTTTATCAGCAATTATGTTAGGTGTTTTAGTGAAAATAAGTTCAGGAAAAAAGAATGAAAATTAAAGTTTCTATTATTATCCCATATTATAAATCTAAGAAATCTCTTTTGAAACTGGTAAAAAGCATTCCTGAAGTTGAAGGGATTGAGATAATTATTATTGACGATCACTCTTACGATATTGATATAAAAGATATTAGACATCCTTGTGTTCAGCTATTAAGACAACAAAAAGGTAAAAAATGGGCTGGTGCTGCTCGCAATTTAGGGATGTCTATTTCAAAAGGTGAGTATCTTCTTTTTGCAGATGCAGATGATTATTTTTTACCAAATGCTTTTAACGTCATTTTGACTTGTTGTGCTAAAAATTACGATATTGTTTATTTCACTCCAACAAGTATAAAAGATAATGGGGAGAAATCAAAACGACATACCTCTTATAAAGAGTTAGTCGACGCTTATATAGAAAAGCAAGATGTTAGCATTAAATATCGTTACCACGTCCCGTGGAGTAAATTAATAAAGAAATCATTAGTTGTGGATAATAATATTACTTTTGATGAAGTGATTGCATCAAATGACGTTAATTTTTCACTTAAGTCATCTTTTTATGCGAAAAATATAATTGCACTTAAAGATGAAATTTACTGTGTTGTAGAGAGTGATTCAAGTTTAACGAAGTTAACAACTTTGGAAGTCAGTAATTCTCGATTTAACGCTATTTCAAGATATAACGATTTTTTAATTTCCCATGAAGATAGTAATTTAGCTGCTATGTCTGGACACATATGGAACGCTAGGAAATTTGGTATGAAACTTTTGCTTTCTCGTTTATTTTATAGCCTTAAAAAAGGTTATAAAATATTTTATGATTTTCAGCATATCATAAAAGTTATAAAAAGGGAGTTTAAAAATTAAATTGAAAATACTCTATTTACACCAATATTTTGCCACACCTGAATCTAATGCGGGGACACGTTCCTATGAAATGGCGAAACGGTTTGTTAAAAATGGTCATAATGTTACATTTGTAACTAGCTCTGCCTATTTTTCAGATAATTACAATTTACGAAATGGTTGGAACTTAATTGAAATTGATGGCATCAAGTTACATGTATTACATCTTGATTACTCAAATAAAGATAGTTTTGTAAAGCGAATTTTGAAGTTTATAAACTTTTCAATTAGGTCTACTTTAAAGTCGCTTTCGATCAAAGCTGATGTTGTTTTTGCTACTAGCACACCCTTAACCATCGCAATTCCAGGGTTAATTTATTCTAAACTGAAAAAAGTTCCCCTAGTGTTTGAGGTACGTGACCTTTGGCCTGAGTTACCTGTAGCAACGGGTGTTATAAAAAATAAGTGGATTATTAAAATTGCTACTTGGTTAGAAAAATACACTTACAAGAACTCTAAGCGTCTTATTGGTTTATCGCCAGGTATGTGCGATGGTATCACAAGGCATGGTATTCCAGCAGAGCATGTCACTTTAGCTACTAATAGTTGTGATACTGATTTATTTGATGTTGATAAAAGTGTTGGTCGTAATTATTTAAACACTAAACTATGTTTTGTTAATGGCCGTAAATTGATTACCTACACAGGTACTTTTGGTTTAATTAATAAAGTGGGCTATATTGTTGATTTAGCTAAAGCTGCACAGAAGCTTGACCCTAATTTATGCTTTGTGGCTATTGGTGATGGTATGGAAAAACAGCAAGTGATTGCTGATGCAGAAAAAGCTGGGGTTTTAAATAATAATCTTTATATACTACCACCAGTTCCCAAAACTGAAATTGTCGACTTGTTATCTGCGGCTGATTTATCGTTATCTTTATTTGGCCCAGTAAAGGAGATGTGGCATAACTCTGCTAACAAGCTGTTTGACGCTTTGGCATCACAAACCCCAATTGCAATTAATTACTCGGGGTGGCAAAAAGAGTTTATTGATGAGCATAATTGTGGTTTAGTTTTAGATGGCAGCGATTACGAAAAGGCATCTGCAAGTATTTCTCGGTTTTTAAACTCACAAAGTGAGTACAATAAAGCCGTTCAAAGTTGCAAACTGCTTTCGTATGAGTACTTCTCAAGAGATATTATGGCTGCACGGATAGAGAAAACTTTAATGGAAGCTATTAATGATTAAACGTTTTTTTGATTTAATAATTGCTCTGAGTGTGCTATTGGTCATATCCCCTATTCTTGTATGTATAGGATTTTTAATATTTTTCCAGCAAGGAATTCCCATTATATTTACCCAAGATCGTCCAGGCTTGAATGGTAAAGTATTTAAAATGATGAAGTTTAGAACCATGCTTGACTGTAAAGATAAACAGGGTAATTTACTGCCAGATAGTGAACGTATGACTAAATTTGGCTTATTTTTGCGCTCTACTAGTTTAGATGAATTGCCCGGTTTATTTAACGTATTAAAAGGAGATATGAGCTTAGTAGGGCCAAGGCCACTGCTTGTGCAATATTTACCGCTTTATAGTGCTGAGCAAGCACGCCGCCATAATGTACGCCCAGGCATTACCGGTTGGGCGCAAGTAAATGGCCGTAATGCAATTAGTTGGGAACAAAAATTTAAGTTCGATGTATGGTATGTTGACAACCAAAGCTTGTTGCTGGATTTTAAAATACTGTTACTCACAGTAAAAAAAGTGTTTGTTCGTGAAGGGATCAGCGCTGACGGGCATGTAACGATTGAGCCATTTAAGGGCTCTAATAATGACTAAACAGTTAGCGATTGTTGGCGCTAGCGGGCACGGTAAGGTTATTGCCGATATTGCCGAGCAATTGGGCTTTACTGTTAAGTTTTATGATGACGCTTACCCAACTAAAACCCACATTGAGCATTGGCCAATACAGGGTACCTGCGCTGATTTAATTGCCTTACATACTATGCCAATCGATGTTGTTGTTGCTATTGGCAATAACGAAATTCGCCAGCAAAAAATACAGTTATTACAACAAAATAGTTTTAACCTCATAACGTTAATTCATCCCACTGCAGTGATAAGTAAATACGCAGTAATAGCGCAGGGCACTGTAGTTTTTGCCGGTGCTATTATTAATGCATTTGCTAAAGTTGGGCAGGGTTGTATTATCAACACCTCAGCAGTTGTTGAGCACGACTGTACTATTGGTGATTTTACCCATATTTGCCCTAATGTTGCTTTAGCGGGCGGCGTTATTGTTGGCAGTAAAAGCTGGGTTGGTATTGGCAGCCAAGTGAGGCAGTTAATCGCTATTGGCGATAATTGCTTGATTGGTGCTGGTAGCACCGTTGTAAAAAATATACCTAATAACGTTACTGCATTTGGCTCTCCTGCAGTACCAAAATAAATTAAACACTAATTTCTATATCGAACTAATAGGAACATCATGTTAAATACCCCATTTTCTCCTTGGCCTAGCTTTACTCAGCAAGAGGCTGATGCTGTAAGCCGCGTAGTTTTATCAAACAAAGTTAATTATTGGACAGGCACTGAAGGCCGCGAATTTGAAAAAGAATTTGCCACTTGGGCTGATAGCGAATACGCAATAGCGCTTGGTAACGGTACGCTTGCATTGGATGTTGCGCTTAAAGCGCTAAATGTAGGTGCCGGAGATGAGGTTATCACTACACCTCGTACTTTTTTAGCATCTGCCTCAAGTATTGTTACAGCCGGCGCAGCGCCGGTATTTGCTGATGTTGACCTAAACAGTCAAGCCATTACTGCTGAATCTATTAAAGCGGTACTTACACCAAAAACTAAAGCGGTCATTGTTGTGCATTTAGCGGGTATGCCAGCTGAAATGGACGAAATAATGGCGCTGAGTAAACAGCATGGCTTTTATGTAATTGAAGACTGCGCTCAAGCCCATGGCGCTAAATATAAAGGTAAGTCTGTTGGTAGTATAGGCCATGTTGGCGCGTGGAGTTTTTGCCAAGACAAAATTATGACCACCGGCGGCGAAGGCGGCATGGTAACCACTAACTCAAAAGAGTTATGGTCATTTATGTGGAGCTATAAAGACCACGGTAAAAGCTTTGATGCAATTTATAACCGTGAACACCCACCAGGGTTTAGATGGTTACACGAAAGCTTTGGTACTAACTGGCGGATGACCGAAATACAAGCTGTACTTGGCCGCATACAATTAACCCGCATGACTGAGTGGACTGCAAAACGCCAAGCGTATGGCGCCGAGCTTGATAAAGCCGCAAGTGCTTTTGATTGTATCCGTTTAGTTGAGGTTCCTGAATACAGTGAACACGCTGAATATAAACATTATATGTTTATTAAACCTGAACACTTAGCCGAAGGTTGGGATCGCGATCGTATTGTGAATACCATAGTAGAGCGCGGCGTACCGTGTTTTCAAGGTAGCTGCTCAGAAGTGTATTTAGAAAAAGCTTTTGACAACACGCCATGGCGCCCAAAGACTCGCCTACCAAATGCAGTTGAGCTTGGCGAAACGTCTATTATGTTTTTAGTACACCCAACGTTAACTGAAGATGAAATAGCCAAAACAACCCAAGTAATGAAAGAAGTGTTTGAGTTGGCGAGTAAGTGATAGGTTACTAGGTGCTAGGGAAGGGCTAAGTTTCGAGCCGTCAGCCGTCAGCCGTCAGCCGTCAGCCGTCAGCCGTCAGATCACAGAGATTATTTGCTTTTTAAATGTTTTGTACCTATAAGGTTTTAAAACACTTTAAAAGAGTAACCAATGAATTTCGAAAAGTTAGAAGTATGGAAACGTGCCGCACGATTGAGTGCTGATGTATATAAAAAGACATCATACCTTAAAGATTTTGGTTTTAGGGATCAATTAACACGCTCCAGCCTATCAGTGCCTAGTAATATAGCGGAGGGGATGACTCGTGAAAGTAATAAAGAGCGGCTTAGATTTTTAGATATATCTAGATCTTCTTTAGCGGAAGCTAGAACACAGATTTATATTGGTATAGACATTAGTTATATAGATAAAAATATCGGCGCCCAGTGGATAAATGAAACCATTGAGTTATCAAAAATGTTGACAGCCCTAAAGTCAAAAATAAAATTCGTCAGCCGTCAGCCGTCAGCCGTCAGCCTAAGACAAATTCGTCTTGACACCTGATAGCTGATAGCTGATAGCTGATAGCTGATAGCTGATAGCTGATAGCTGATAGCTGATAGCTGATAGCTCCTAGCTCCTAGCTCCTATATTTCCATCCAAATCAATAACTAATGATTATGTATTGGTTTGTGGTGATTTTTTTCGTTTAGAGCTATAATTAATGAAATTTTAACAATTATAGGGCTACAGTATTAGCTCTTTAATTTTTTAACTGATAATGTACAAGAAAAGGGAACTTGTTGTGGATAGTTTCATCCAATCTATTTTGAATGCCTCGCGTGCGAAAAAACGCGTGATTACTTTATTTATTGATTCACTTTTTATCGCTGCGGCATTTTGGCTTGCACTTATTGTGCGTTTAGATAGCCTCGCGCCTTTCAGTGAACTCGGTAATTGGCTACTGCTAGCTATATTAATTCCTACCGGTTTAATCGCGTTTATTAATTTAGGCTTATACCGCGCTGTACTTAGGTACATGAATGCTCAAGCGTTATGGGCTATTGTGCTAGGTACGGTTATAACGACAGTTAGCTTAGTGTTACTGTCGTTTTTTGTGGGTATTACTATTCCGCGTACTATGCCATTTATTTTTGCGTGGTTGTGCTTACTTACAGTAGGCGGCTCACGTATTTTAGTACGCGCCATGATCGGCAAAATGGCTACCGCGAATAAAGAGTCAGTGATTATTTATGGTGCTGGTTCAGCCGGTAGGCAGCTTGCCACCGCCCTTGGTGCAGGTCCTGAATATTATGTACGCGCTTTTATTGATGACGATGAAACCAAGCAAGGCTCGATCATTCAAGGCATTCCGGTAATTTGCTTTAAAGATATTTACGAGCTTATTAATAAAGGCAAAGCCACTAAAGTGCTACTTGCATTACCAAGCGCTAGCCGCGCACGCCGTAAAGAAGTACTCGCTCAACTAGAGCCTCTCACGATTAAGGTTTTATCTATCCCTGGTATGGCTGATGTGGTTGAAGGTAAAGCGCAGCTGTCTGAGTTTAGAGAAGTCGAAATTGAAGATTTACTAGGCCGCGACCCTGTAACACCTAAACCTGAGCTGATGGCTGCTAATATTACTGGCAAAGTGGTTATGGTAACGGGAGCCGGTGGCTCTATTGGGTCAGAGCTGTGTAGGCAAATAGTTAGGCAAAAACCTAAAAAACTGGTGTTGTTTGAAATATCTGAGTTTGGTTTATACTCAATCGAAAAAGAGCTTAACGAATACGTTACTCATAACCAGTTAGAGTTAGAACTAATACCTATTATGGGCTCGGTGCAACGTATTAACCGTATCGAAACCGTAATGATGGCATTTAAAGTACAAACGGTTTATCACGCTGCGGCTTATAAACACGTGCCTCTAGTTGAGCATAATGTGGTTGAAGGTGTACGTAATAATGTGTTTGGTACTTACTATGCAGCTAAAGCTGCGGTAAATGCTAAGGTTGAGACCTTTGTATTAATATCTACCGATAAAGCTGTACGCCCTACCAATGTTATGGGCGCAACCAAGCGCATGGCTGAGCTGGTGCTGCAAGGTTTAGCGCAAACTAAGGGCAAAGAGCATCGCACCCGTTTTTGTATGGTACGTTTTGGTAATGTACTTGGTTCGTCTGGCTCTGTTGTACCATTATTCCGTCGTCAAATTAAAGAAGGTGGCCCAATTACGCTGACCCATCAAGATATCACCCGCTTTTTTATGACCATACCAGAAGCTGCGCAGTTGGTAATTCAAGCAGGCTCTATGGGTAAAGGGGGCGATGTATTTGTGCTCGATATGGGCGACTCGGTAAAAATTAAAGATTTAGCCAGTAAGATGATTCGCTTGTCGGGCTTTGAAGTGAAAGACGAAAATAACCCACATGGTGATATTGAAATTTTATGCACCGGCCTGCGCCCAGGTGAAAAGCTATATGAAGAGCTATTAATTGGCGATAACGTAGGCGAAACACCGCACGAACGCATTATGACCGCCAGTGAAGCAATGCTGCCACTGCCTGAGTTAAAAGTATTTTTAGAAGCGTTTGATATCGCTTGCCATAATTTTGACCATGAAATGATCCGCCAATTGTTGCTCGATGCCCCAACAGGGTTTAATCCAACCGATGGTATTTGTGATTTAGTATGGAATGCTAAAAAAAGCGCGCAACTTGGAAACCCCCCTCAAACGAAAGTGGTTAATTTGAAGGGGTAAAGAAATAGCCGTGGTTTACTCTCTTCTCTTTGTGCAAATGGTTTTTAAGTGATTTATTCACAAAGAGGTAAAGAGGCGCTGCGCTGAAGAGGTTAGAGGTTAGAGGTTAAAAGGTGCTAGGTGCTAGGTGTTTTCGTAGCTCGAAACTCGAAACTCGTGGCTTTTCTCATTTTGTTCTCATTCACTTCTCTTTGTGCAAATGGTTTTTAAGTGATTTATTCACAAAGAGGTAAAGAGGCGCTGCGCTGAAGAGGTTAGAGGTTAGAGGTTAGAGGTTAGAGGTTAGAGGTTAGAAGTTAGAAGTTAGAGGTTAGAGGTTAGAGGTTAGAGGTTAGAGGTTAGAGGTTAGAGGTTAGAGGTTAGAGGTTAGAGGTTAGAGGTTAGAGGTTAGAGGTTAGAGGTTAGAGGTTAGAGGTTAGAGGTTAGAGGTTAGAGGTTAGAGGTTAGAGGTTAGAGGTTAGAGGTTAGAGGTTAGAGGTTAGAGGTTAGAGGTTAGAGGTTAGAGGTTAGAGGTTAGAGGTTAGAGGTTAGAGGTTAGAGGTTAGAGGTTAGAGGTTAGAGGTTAGAGGTTAGAGGTTAGAGGTTAGAGGTTAGAGGTTAGAGGTTAGAGGTTAGAGGTTAGAGGTTAGAGGTTAGAGGTTAGAGGTTAGAGGTTAGAGGTTAGAGGTTAGAGGTTAGAGGTTAGAGGTTAGAGGTTAGAGGTTAGAGGTTAGAGGTTAGAGGTTAGAGGTTAGAGGTTAGAGGTTAGAGGTTAGAGGTTAGAGGTTAGAGGTTAGAGGTTAGAGGTTAGAGGTTAGAGGTTAGAGGTTAGAGGTTAGAGGTTAGAGGTTAGAGGTTAGAGGTTAGAGGTTAGAGGTTAGAGGTTAGAGGTTAGAGGTTGGGTGTCTTGGCTCTTGTGGGAACAGGCTTTAGCCGTGATTGTTTTTGGTTATGTGTTAAAGCTCATCGGCGCTAAAGCGCTCTCCTACAACCATTAAAGACTAGGAGCTAGGATTCATAGCTCGAAACTCGTTACCCGCAGCCCGTGGCTTTTCTCTCTGTGCAGCGAAGCGCCTCGGTGGTAAAATTTTTTAGTGATTTATTCACAAAGAGGGTAAGAGGGCGCTGCGCTTTAGAGGTTAAAGGTTAAAGGTTAAAGGTTAAAGGAGTTAGGTGTTTTCATAGCTCGGAACTCGTTATCCGCAGCACGTCTCCGGCAGCCCGTATTTTAATAGCTTTAGTGCTAAGCGGAATAAGCTTAAGCTTGGAAGCAAAATTTAAGATGTTTAAGGAATTTAAAATGAAAATTGCAGTTGTTGGTACAGGCTATGTGGGCTTGTCTAATGCGATGTTACTTGCGCAACATAATAAAGTAGTTGCACTTGATATTGATGAAAAAAAAGTCGCACTTTTAAAAGATAAGCAATCACCGATTGTTGATGTTGAAATTAGTGATTTTTTACAAAATAAGCAGTTAAATTTTACCGCTACCACTAACAAAGAGTCTGCACTTGTTGGTGCTGAATTTGTTATTATCGCCACGCCGACGGATTACGACCCGGAAACAAATTACTTTAATACCAACAGTGTTGAATCTGTAATTAAAGATGTATTAAAAATTAACCCTGCAGCCACTATGGTGATAAAGTCGACGGTACCAGTTGGCTATACCCAATCAGTTAAAGCAAAGTTTGCGACTGATAACATTGTGTTCTCGCCGGAGTTTTTACGCGAAGGTAAAGCCCTTTACGATAACCTGCACCCATCACGTATTATTGTGGGTGAACAAAGTGAGCGCGCTAAAACGTTTGCTAATTTGTTAGCACAAGGCGCAGTAAAGCAAAATATTGAAATTTTATTTACTGACTCAACCGAAGCTGAGGCAATTAAGCTGTTCTCTAATACTTACTTGGCTATGCGTGTTGCCTACTTTAATGAGCTTGATAGCTATGCTGAAAGCCACGGTTTAAATGCAAAGCAGATTATTCAAGGGGTAGGGTTAGATCCTCGTATTGGTAATCATTATAATAACCCGTCATTTGGTTATGGGGGTTATTGTTTACCTAAAGACACTAAACAATTATTAGCAAACTATAAAGATGTGCCAAATAATATGATTGGCGCCATTGTTGATGCTAACACCACCCGTAAAGACTTTATTGCTAACTCAATAATTAAACGCAACCCTAAAGTGGTTGGCGTGTATCGCTTAGTAATGAAAACAGGTTCAGATAACTTTAGAGCCTCAGCTATTCAAGGCATTATGAAGCGTATTAAAGCGAAAGGCATTGAGGTAGTTGTTTATGAACCAGCATTACAAGAAGAAGCCTTTTTTAATTCACGAGTAATAAAAGATCTTAATGAGTTTAAACAACTTGCAGATGTTGTGGTATCAAACCGTATGGTTGAAGAGCTAAGTGATATTGCAGATAAAGTATATACCCGCGACTTGTTTGGTAGTGATTAGGCGCGCAGCGCCTAGTTGTAAGTAACAAGATTAAAGGTTAAAGAGATAGCTGCGAGTTTCGGGCTACGAGATGCGAGAAATAACAAGATTAAAGATTCTAGGGACGTGACTAGGGGCTAGGTGCAATTAGCCCGTTACCCGCAGCCCGTGGCTTTATCTTCCCTTTGTGCAACTAGTGTTTATAATCTTGCCGAAGCCCGAAGCCCGAAGCCCGAAGCCCGAAGCCCGAAGCCCGAAGTCATTCACTTCCTATAAAGCTTCACGTTGTTAACTTAAATTGAATTAAATAAAATATTTTAAATAAAGGACTAACCATGAAAGCTGTTATCCCTGTTGCTGGCCTTGGTACGCGTATGCTGCCAATGACTAAAGCGATTCCAAAAGAAATGCTACCTTTGGTAGATAAACCACTCATTCAATATATTGTTAATGAATGCGTTGCCGCGGGTATTAAAGACATTGTGCTTGTTACACATAGCTCTAAAAATGCCATCGAGAATCATTTTGATACCAGCTTTGAGCTTGAAGCAACACTCGAAAAACGTGTAAAACGTACGCTACTTGATGAAGTGCGTTCAATTTGCCCTGTTGATGTAACTATTATGAGTGTTCGCCAAGGTGAAGCAAAAGGCCTAGGACATGCTATTTTGTGCGCCAAGCCAATTATTGGTGATGATGATTTTGTAGTTTTACTGCCAGACGTAATATTAGACGCTTACACCGCAGACCAAAAAACTGAAAACTTGGCTGCAATGATCAAACGTTTTAATGACGTTAAAGCAAGCCAAATTATGCTTGAGCCAGTGCCTGAACAAGATGTTAGCAAATATGGTATTGCTGATATTGATGGCGCGGTGATTAGTGCAGGTGAAAGCGCGAAAATTAAAACTATGGTTGAAAAACCAAAAGTGGCAGATGCGCCATCAAACTTGGCGGTTGTTGGCCGTTATGTACTATCAAAAACTATTTGGCAATTACTCAGCAAAACGCCTGTGGGTGCTGGTGGTGAAATTCAATTAACAGATGCGATAGACATGTTGATGAAAATTGAAACGGTTGAAGCATTTCACATGAGTGGCCGCGCCCATGATTGCGGCGACAAACTAGGTTATTTAAAAGCGATTGTGGAATACAGCATGCGCGACGAAAACCTAGGAACAGACTTTACAAGCTTTGTAACTGAATTAGTTAACCCTAAAAAAGCAAGCCACCTAAAAGCAGTTTAAGTGTAACAGGCTACGAGTTTCGTGCTTCGAGCTACGGCTACGATATAATCGTAGCTTAGGCTCGGGTGCTGTATGCTACACTCTTCAATTAAATCATAGGTGCATAATTATTTGGTCGTTTTTGCAAGGAAGTAACAACACTAGGGTATGTGATGAAATATGAAAGTTTAGATGTATGGAAGAAATCTTTTTCATTAAGTTTATTGATATATCGTGTTTTTAATGATTTACGAGATTTTGGCCTTAAAGATCAAATGTGCCGCAGTGCTGTTTCTGTACCAAGTAATATAGCAGAGGGATATGAACGCTATTCCGATAAAGAAAGAACCTACTTTCTTTCTGTGGCAAAAGGCTCTGTAGGAGAATTAAAAACACAACTTATGATTGCTTTTGAACTCGGTTATATTAATCATGAGCAAGCAGAGTTTGCATTAAATGAGTGCGAAGTAATTGGAAAGATGCTTGGGAAATTGATTTATGTAATCAAAAGCTCATGAGACCCTCACAACTTCCACTAACCTTATAATAAAATCCAAAGGCTAGGCTAAGTTGTTTGCCCGCAACCCGAAGCTCGTAACCCGAAACCCGCAACCCGAAACCCGAAACCCGAAACCCGAAACCCGAAACCCGTAACCCGAAACCCGCAACCCGAAACCCGAAACCCGAAACCCGAAACCCGAAACCCGAAACCCGAAACCCGAAACCCGCAACCCGAAGCCCGTAACTCGTAGCCCGCAACCCGTAACTCAAAGCCCGTCACTTAACTGTGCTATTTCAATTTCAGTCCCTTCTCCTAGGATCTCTTTATATTTCTGTGCTAGTGCCTGTTTGGCATTATCGTCACCGTGAACAATTTTTATTAATGTTGGTTTTTTGCGCATGCCGGTTACGAATTTAATTAAACCATTTTGATCTGCGTGGGCGCTGTAGCCGCTGATAGTGTGTATTGCTGCGTTAATGGTGATCTTGCGATCGTTTATATGAACATAACCATTACTTGGGCCGTAGGTTTGAATGTCGCGGCCAAGCGTACCGCGGCCTTGGTAACCTACAAAAATGACATCGGTGGTTTTATCGGGCAAAAAGCGCTCTAAATAATTGACGATTCGACCGCCGGTGCACATGCCGCTGGCGGCAATAATAATGGCTGGTTGTTTGCGGTTACTTAAATAATTAATAACGGCGATATGCTCTTTATGGCTGTCAATGGTATGTAGTTGTGCAAAGTTTAATGGATGACGCCCCTTGGCTAGGCGCTTTTTGGCTTCATCATCCCATAATGTTTTGAAATTACGGTATTCAACAGTAAAGTTAGCCGCCATGGGAGAGTCAACTATCACCTCTAAATTGCGCCAAGGTGAGTTTTTAGCAGCGCTATGAATTATTTGCTCTAGTTCATATAGCAGCTCTTGGGTACGGCCAATGCTAAAAGCGGGTACTAACACAACGCCGTTGTCGGCCACGGCTTTTTCAATGACTGTTTTTAGAGTTTGTGTACGTTCTTTTCGGCCTTGATGGTTTTTATCACCATAGGTTGATTCGATCACTAATGTGTCTGCTTTATAAGGTGCTTTTGGTGACGGCAACAATGGAGTGTGTGGGGCGCCTAAATCTCCAGAGAAAACAACTCGGTGTGTGTTTGGCTTGCTTCCTATATCAATCTCAACATAAGCTGAGCCTAAAATATGCCCCGCGCGTTGTAAGCGGGCTTTTGCGGTTGGCTCGTTGTGGTTACTGGGTAAATAAAACCAGTTATTAAATGCGACAGCGGTTATGCGCTTATTGAGTAGGCTTAAACAGGCGTTGATAATTTTTTGATCCCGCGTTACACCAACTTTAAGTGCATCTTCAATTACTAAGGGTAATAAACTGGCCGATGCTTGTGAGGTAAAAATAGGGCCTGCAAAACCAGCAGCGAATAAATAAGGAATGCGGCCAACATGATCAATATGGCAATGTGTAACAATAAGCGCTGTAATTGTTGATATATCAAAGTCGATAGCCAAACTTGGCCCTGAATCCTCACCTTGAAATAACCCGCAGTCAATCAATACCGCTGAGTGTTGCTCGTAGTCTAGCTGGTGGCAAGAGCCTGTAACTCCGTTCACCGCTCCATGGTGGATAATTTTCATCGTCGTCCTTATTTTAATTATATAAATTAGAAACAAGGTTAGGGTAAAACGAGCAAAATTAAAAGCTAAGCTCGCGCTTACAAACTTTGTTACATATTTAAAACGTCTGTTTTGGCTTATCGGTTTATTGTTGCATTGAACAGGTTTAAGATGGGATACCGAATATTCTAGTTCAATACTTTTTTAGTGGCTGAATATTCAAACGATAACTAACAAACGAGACAATCATGAAAAAAGTAACGCTTACTGCAGCAAGTATTGCACTTGCTTTGGGGTTAGTCGGCTGCGGCGATAAACAAGAAACCACAAAAAAAATCGAAGTCGCTCAAGTTAGCGCACCTGCAACGCAGCTTAATTCAGGTATTGAATTAGCAAATATGGACAAGTCGGTCCGTGCTCAAGACGATTTTTACTATCACGTAAATGGCCAATGGTTAGCTAGTACCGAAATCCCAGGCGATAAGTCTAATTATGGTTCGTTCTCACAGTTATACGATGATTCGCAACAAGCGATGAAAATTGTGCTTGAAAAAGCGGCTGCAAATACCGCAGTTAAAGAGGGCACGGATGAGTATAAATTAGGTGCATTCTTTAAAAGCTACATGAATGAAGCAAAACGTAATGAGCTAGGCATTACCCCGTTAAATGCACCTTTAGCTGCAATTGATGACGTAAAAAATAAGTCAGATTTAGTGGCGCTTATGGCTAAAATTCGCATGCAAGGCGGTGCCGTGCCATTTGGTTGGTATGTAAATAACGATGCTAAAAATTCTAGCGAAAATGCCTTATATGCTTATCAATCAGGTTTGGGTTTACCTGATCGTGATTATTACTTAAAAGATGACGAAAAGTTCACTAAGATCCGTGCGCAGTATCAAGTTTACGTGACTGATATTTTAACCCACGCTGGTGTTAAAAATGCAGACGAAGCTGCCAAAGCTATTATTGCCCTAGAGACTAGCATTGCCGAAGCACAGTGGACGCGTGTTGAAAGCCGTGATGCAACCAAGTCTTACAATAAAATGAGCGTTGTTGATGCAAGCAAGTTAACCGGTGAGTTTGACCTTGTTGAATACTTTAAAGCGTCAGGCGTGAATACTGCCGACATTATTGTTAGCCAACCGAGCTACTTTGAAAAATTTGCAGATATTTATAAAACAACAGACTTGGCAACGTGGCAACAATATTTAAAATTCCACCTAGTAAGCAACTATGCCGGTGTGCTAGATAAAGAATTGGTTGATTTAAACTTTAATTTTTATAGCACCACATTACGTGGTGTAAAAGAGCAAGCGCCACTTTGGAAGCAAGCTGTTGATGCCTCTAACGCAGTGCTAGGCGAGATTTTAGGTAAAGTTTACGTTAAAGAAAACTTTCCACCAGAAGCGAAAGCTCGCATGGAAGAGTTAGTTGATAACGTGATCAAAGGCTACGCTGTAGCAATTGAAAACCTAGAATGGATGAGCCCTGAAACTAAGCTTGCCGCGAAAGAAAAACTCGACAAGTTTACGCCAAAAATTGGTTACCCAGATAACTGGAAAGACTACTCACAGTTAAGCATTAATGCCGATGATTTGGTCGGTAATTATATTCGCCACAGTGAATGGGCTTATGCGGATATGATCGACAAGTTAGGTAAGCCAGTTGATCGCTCTGAGTGGCACATGACACCACAAACAGTAAATGCTTACTACAACCCTGTGAATAATGAAATTGTATTTCCAGCGGCAATTTTACAACCGCCATTTTTTAACTTAGAAGCTGATGATGCGGTTAACTACGGTGCTATTGGTGCAGTAATTGGCCATGAGTTAGGCCACGGTTTTGATGACCAAGGTGCTAAGTATGATGGTGATGGCAATTTACGTGACTGGTGGAGCGAGTCAGACCTTAAGCAGTTTGAAGAGCGTACAGGGCAATTAGTGGCGCAGTACAATGAGTACAAACCATTCGAAGATGCCAGCGTTAATGGCCAACTCACCTTAGGTGAAAATATTGGTGATTTAGGTGGCTTAACGGTTGCTTATACTGCATACCAATTATCACTTGGCGATGGTAAAGCACCAGTGATTGATGGCTACACTGGCGAGCAACGCTTTTTTATGGGCTGGTCGCAAATTTGGCGCCGTAAATATCGTGATGAAGAGCTACGTAACCGCTTAATGACAGACCCTCATTCACCTAGTCATTACCGCGTAATTGGGATTTTGTCGAATATGCCGGAGTTTTACCAAGCGTTTGATGTAAAAGAAGGCGATAAAATGTATATCGCCCCAGCAGAGCGTGTAAAAATTTGGTAATTAATTTTTAATGTATAAAAACGGTGGCTCAGGCCACCGTTTTTGTTAGAGGTTAGAGGTTAGAGATTAGAGAAATAGCCGCGAGTTACGGGTTACGAGGTGCGATAAATAACAAGAGCAAAGGGAAAAGGTTAAAAGGTTAAAAGGTTAAAAGTTAAAGGGAAAAGGTTAAAGGGAAAAGGTAAAAGGTAAAAGGGAAAAGGTTAAAGGGAAAAGGTAAAAGGTAAAAGGTTAAAGGTTAAAGGTTAAAGGTTAAAGGTTAAAGGTTAAAGGTAAAAGGTTAAAGGTAAAAGGTTAAAGGTAAAAGGTTAAAGGTAAAAGGAGCTACAGAAACTCGTTACCCGCAGCCCGTGGCTTTATCCCGCGCGGTTTAAAGATTCATGGCTGAAGCTATTTCCTGCGTTACGATGTTAACCTTGAATCTAAAATCTAAAATCTAAAATCTAAAACCTAAAACCTAAAACCTAAAATCTAAAACCTAAAATCTAAAATCTAAAATCTAAAACCTAAAATCTAAAACCTAAAACCTAAAATCTAAAATCTAAAACCTAAAATCTAACATCTAAAACCTAAAATCTAAAACCTAAAACCTAAAATCTAAAACCTAAAATCTAAAATCTAACATCTAACATCTAAAACCTATCCCTATGCTAGATCTGGTGGTTGAAACTGGTAGACTCGGGCTATTAATGATTAAACGGTACAAAAATGAAAACTAAAAAACATCACCTAAGTTTAGTGGTTCTGGCGGGTGGTTTGGGCTCTCGTTTTGGTGGTAATAAGCAAATAGCAGAAATCGCAGGGCTTGGCTGTACTATTATGGAGCTTAGTATTGCTGATGCGGTTACGGCTGGGGTTACTCAAGTTGTATTAGTGATCAACCAAGCTGTGCGAAACGAAATAGAGCAAGTGATTCTACCGCGTTTACCTGCGGGGGTTGATGTTGTTTTGGTGGAGCAGAGAATTGATTTAGTACCTGAGCAGTACCAAAATTTAGTGCAACAACGAGAAAAACCGTGGGGTACGGGGCATGCGTTATTGTGCGCTAAAGAATATATTCATAATCCTGCTATTGTCATTACCGCTGATGATTATTATGGCGCGTCTTCATTTACTTTACTTGCTGATCATTTTAAAAATTCCAGTAGCTGGGCGATGGTTGGGTATCCAATCATTGACACGTTATCAGCACAAGGTGGTGTAAACCGTGGCGTTTGCCAAGTTGAAAATAATCAATTAAGAGATGTTGTTGAGTATTTAAATATACAAATTGAGCAAGGGCACATAATGGGTGATAATCCACACGGACAGCGTGAAAAAATCGCTTTAGATGCTTTGGGATCAATGAGTTTTTGGGGCATTACACCTGTACTTTTTGATGCGCTTGAAGTTGGCTTTACGGAGTTTCTGCAAAAATATGACAACGGTGTCAAAATGGAGTATTATTTACCAGATCAAATTCAACATGTGATCACATCTAATCAACAAAAAGTTACTATTTATACTGCACAAGAGTCTTGGTATGGAGTAACTTATAAATCAGAATTACAGGATGTTACAGGTAAATTATATGAACTACGTCACGGATGAGTTAGCCCCGATCATGCCTTTTCCTGGGCACAATAATAGCGAAGTAAGTATGAAGTCAAATTCCCTTGCGGTTTACTTGTCTGAAAGTTTTGGCCTTGGCAATGAAAAAGTCAGCATGAAACCAATTGGTAGTGGTCATATCAATACCACTATGTTGTTAACTGCACCTAAAAAATCTTTAGTCGTGCAAAAGTTAAATACAGAGGTTTTTCCTGAGCCTGACATGCTGGTAAAAAATGCCCGTTTAATCGAGCAGCATTTAACTAAAAAGCGCCAGTCGGGTGATTATGATTTAGCCATTATTCGTCATGTTCCTACTGTTGAAGATGGGTATTTAGTTGATTGTGATAATGGCGTTTGGCGTGCACTCGAATTTATTGGCGGCAGTTACAGTGAAGATGTTGTGCTAAACACTTCGCAAGCGCAAACTGCGGCCAATGCATTTGGTCAATTTGCTGTTGCATTAGAAGACTTTGATGCCAAGCAATTGCATCATGTTATTCCTGATTTTCATAACTTAGCGATGCGAGCCGAAAAACTTAAAGCAGTGGTTGCTAATGACCCTGTTAATCGTTTAGCTAGTTGCCAAGCAGAAGTTGATTTTTGTATGGCGCAGTTTGGGTTAATTGATGAGCTAAAATCGTTAGCTGGTAATGTGCCTGTTAGACCTTGCCATAATGATACTAAAATCAATAATATGCTGTTCTGTAATAAGTCACATGATGCCAAGGCGGTGATTGATTTAGACACATGTATGCCAGGTTACTGGCTGTATGATTTTGGTGATATGGTGCGAACTTTTTGCTCGCCAGAGCAAGAAGACTCAACCAATTTAGACAATGTGTGTGTTCGCGAAGAAATTTTTGAAGCCGTGGTTAAAGGTTATGTTGAGCCTTTAAAAGATTTAATTACCGAGCAAGAAAAACAGAGTTTTTGGTTAGGTACTAAAGTGATGACCTTTATGATTGGTCTGCGCTTTTTAACTGATTACATTGATGGCGATCACTATTTTTCAATTAAGCATGCTAACCATAACTTAGAGCGAGCACAGAATCAGTTTGCTTTATATCGTGATATTCTTGCCAAAAAAAGCACACTTAAAGCTATTTTAAGAGACGTGTAATAAAGGTTAAAAATTAAAGGCGCTAGGAGCTAGGCGCTAGGAGCTAGGGAAGTGACTAGGGGCTAGGATTCGTAGCCCGCAGCCCGTGGCTTTTCTTCTAGGGGGGCATAAACCTGCGCGAGGTAAACTCGCGCCTACGGGTTTGCACCGGTGTTTGGGTTATTGTAGGCGCGGCTTTATGCCGCGCGGTTAAGGGTAATTCTAACCCCTTCTTTTATTATGTTATCTATCCTCATCTACTTTACCTGTTACCCTATTTTAGGTAAGTTGCAGTGAAGTAAATCCAGGGATAATTATAAAATGAAGCAAATAAATCGTCGCGATTTTTTAAAAGCAGCCAGCGCGGCTGCGGCTGCCAGTGTGGTGGCCGGCTGTGCAGGTAATACTAATTCTGCAGCTATAACTCCGAAACAACAAGGCCGTTCAGTAATTGGCTTGATTGCGCCAAAAATGGATGTAGTACGGGTTGGCTTTATTGGTGTAGGCCAACGAGGTTTTGGCCATGTAAAACGCATGAGTCGTATTGCTGGTACTGAGATCAAAGCGATTTGTGACACGCATAACGAAGTATTAGAACAGTCCGCAAAGTATCTCACCGATAAAGGGTTAGCAAAGCCTGCTTTGTATACTGGGTCAGATAACGCTTACCAACAAATGCTTGAGCGTGACGATATTGATATTGTCATTATTTCCACTCCGTGGGCATGGCATGCGCCAATGGCGATAGATACTATGAATAGCGGTAAACATGCGTTTGTTGAAGTGCCGCTAGCATTAACCGTTGCAGAAATGTGGCAAATTGTTGATACCGCAGAGCGCACCCAAAAGAACTGCATGATGATGGAAAACGTCAATTATGGTCGTGATGAGCTAATGGTTTTGAATATGGTTCGCCAAGGTGTATTTGGTGAATTACTGCATGGCGAAGCGGCGTATATTCATGAATTACGCTGGCAAATGAAAGAGATTGAGCATAAAACCGGCTCTTGGCGTACCGCTTGGCATGCAAGACGAGATGGTAACTTGTATCCTACCCATGGCTTAGGGCCTGTGTCGCAGTATATGAATATCAATCGCGGTGACCGTTTTGACTTTTTGACCTCAATGAGCTCACCTGCTTTGGGGCGCAGCGCTTATGCAAAAAAAGAGTTTCCAGCCGATCATCAGCGTAATCAACTTAATTATATTGCTGGTGATATGAACACGACGCTAATCAAAACCGTTAAAGGTCGCAGTATTATGGTGCAGCATGATACAACTACGCCTCGACCTTACTCTCGCCATAATTTAATTCAGGGCACTAATGGGGTATTTGCTGGGTTCCCAAATCGTATTGCACTAGAAGACGGTGGCTCAAAAAGCTTCCATGAGTGGGATTACGAAATGGCTGATTGGTATAAAAAGTACGACCATCCCTTGTGGATAAAAATGGGTGAAGAAGCGCAGCGTAACGGCGGCCATGGTGGCATGGATTTTTTAATGTTTTGGCGAATGATTTATTGTTTACGCAATGGCGAAGCGCTCGATCAAGATGTATACGATGGCGCCGCGTGGTCTGTAATATCACCGCTTTCAGCAGAGTCAGTGAGTAACCGCAGCGCATCGATTGATATTCCTGATTTTACCCGTGGCGCGTGGCAAAATGCCAAGCCGTTGGGGGTTGTGGGTTAAAAAATTAAAGGGGGAAGGGACGAGGCTCTAGGGAAGTGACTAGGGGCTAGGATCCATAGCTCGCAGCCCGTGGCTTTTCTTCTAGGGGTGAACATAAACCTGCGCGAGGTAAACTCGCGCCTACGGGTTTGCACCGGTGTTTGGGTTATTGTAGGCGTGGCTTTATGCCGTGCGGTGTAAAGATTCATGGCTAAAGCCATTTCCTACGTTACGATGTTAACCTTGAACCTTGAACCTTGAACCTTGAACCTTGAACCTTGAACCTTGAATCTAAAATCTAAAATCTAATCTCTTTCTTTTCCCTGGTAGCTTTAACTTTGCTATTCATCTAGAATTGATCTCTCGATGTAATTTGGTGTTTTTCATGGCTAAAGATAGGTTTGCGCCAAAACCGTTAAACGATATTATGGCAGGTCTCAGTGGCCGGTTGTCGTCGTATGCGGGTAAAAGCCAAGCGCTGGATAAACAGCAGAGCTTATTAAGCGAATTTTTAGGGTCTAATTTAAGTGCTAAATGTCGGGTAAGTAATTATCGAGATGGCACTTTGATGATTGAAGCCGTTTCTGCTCCAATTGCTTTACGGTTAAATTACTTAAAAATGGATATGCTGTCGCACTTTCGCGGTGCAGGAATGGCTGAGCTTGGGCAGATCAAAATTACTGCTAACCCACAAGCAAGCCAGCGTTTGACACCAAACAATGCTACAAAAACCGCAAACGCTATGCCCGCTAAAAAACTTGCTATGAGTGAGCAAACAGCAGATTACCTTACTGCTATCGCCGCAGATGCACCGCCATCACTAAAAGAAAAGCTTGAACGATTGGCAAGGCATGGTAAGAAATAAAGGTTTTGGCGCTAGAACCTAAGTTTTTTTCACCTCTTGATTTTATTTTATCTACCTCCATATCTTCAGAGTTAATGTCGTTTCATCGCTTTTATTAAAGTTATGTTTACGAGTTATTGTAAATTTTCTTGCAGAAAACGCATATCTTAACTACGCGATGGTTTGATGTTTCGCATAGTCTGGTATAGTAGCGCACGTATTGAACGCTGCATTTGGCAACGTTTCTCGAAATTGCTAATTAATATGTGCTCAAATGAGTAATCTATTAATTAGTAATTATAAAAATGGGTTAGCTGATAATCGGCTAGCAAAGAATACATTGTAACGGTTTTATCATGATATCTAATTTATTTACCAAGATTTTTGGTAGTCGCAATGACCGCACTATTAAAAATTTAAGAAAGACGGTCGCGCTGATCAACGCACTTGAAACGCAACTTGAAGCGCTTTCAGATGAAGACTTAAAAGCCAAAACAGCAGAGTTTAGAGAGCGTTATGATAACGGGCAAAGCCTTGATGACATTTTACCAGAAGCATTTGCAGTGGTACGTGAAGCATCGAAACGTGTTAATGGTATGCGCCACTTTGACGTACAGTTACTAGGCGGCATGGTGTTACACCAAGGCCGCATCGCAGAAATGCGTACTGGTGAAGGTAAAACTCTTACCGCAAGCTTACCGGCATACCTACGCGGTATCACGGGTAAAGGGGTTCACGTTATTACCGTGAATGATTACCTTGCTAAGCGTGATGCTGAGACTAACCGACCATTGTTTGAGTTTTTAGGGTTAACGGTTGGCTGTAACGTGCCTGGTATGATGCCGCAACAGAAAAAAGAAGCCTACGCAGCAGATATCACCTACGGTACTAATAACGAATTTGGTTTTGATTACCTACGTGACAATATGGCGTTTAGCATTAACGAGCGTGTTCAACGCCCACTTTACTATGCGGTAGTCGATGAAGTTGACTCAATTTTAATTGATGAAGCACGTACACCATTGATCATTTCAGGTCCTGCAGAAGACAGCTCGCAGTTATATGCTGAAATTAATACCATAGTCCCGCTTCTTGAATTGCAAGAGAAAGAAGACGAAGAAGGGGTTGAAGGTGATGGCGATTTCACCATTGATGAAAAAGCCAAGCAAGTTCACTTAACTGAGCGCGGCCAAATCAAGGTGGAAGAATTGCTAATCGAGCGTGGCTTGATTGAAGAAGGTGATTCGCTTTATTCTGCTGCAAGTATTACGCTATTGAGCCATATTTATGCGGCATTACGTGCTCATAAGTTGTATCAAAAAGACATTGATTACGTAGTAAAAGAAAACGAAGTAATCATTGTTGATGAGCACACTGGCCGGACTATGGAAGGACGTCGTTGGTCTGAAGGTTTACACCAAGCTGTAGAAGCAAAAGAAGGTGTGAAAATTCAAAACGAAAACCAAACGTTAGCGTCAATTACTTTCCAAAACTACTTCCGTATTTACGACACGCTTGCAGGTATGACAGGTACTGCTGACACTGAAGCATTTGAGTTCCAGTCAATCTACGGCCTAGACACCGTTGTAATGCCGACGAATAAGCCGATGATCCGTGAGGATCGTGCTGATTTAGTTTATTTAACGCAGGAAGAGAAATACGAAGCAATTTTAGTTGATATTAAAGATTGCCAAGAGCGCGGCCAACCAGTATTGGTGGGTACTATTTCAATTGAAAGCTCAGAGTATTTATCACAGTTTTTACGTAAAGAAAAAATTAAGCATAATGTCCTAAATGCTAAATTCCATGCGCAGGAAGCTGACATAGTCGCCGATGCTGGTTTACCAGGTACCGTTACGATTGCCACTAACATGGCTGGTCGTGGTACCGATATCGTATTAGGTGGTAATTGGCAAAGCGAAGTTGAAAAACTAGACAACCCAACTGATGAGCAAATTAAGGCAATTAAAGACGCATGGCAAGTTCGCCATGATGCTGTAATTGCGGCTGGTGGTTTACATATTATTGGTACGGAACGTCATGAATCACGTCGTATTGATAACCAGCTACGTGGTCGTTCTGGTCGTCAAGGTGATGCGGGTTCAAGCCGTTTTTACTTATCAATGGATGATGCATTAATGCGTATTTTCGCAGGTGAACGCATGACCAATATGATGCGTAAACTCGGTATGCAACGTGGTGAAGCGATTGAGCATCCGTGGGTTAACCGCGCCATTGAAAATGCACAACGTAAAGTAGAAGCGCGTAACTTTGATGTTCGTAAACAATTACTTGAGTACGATGATGTGGCAAACGATCAGCGTCGTGTTGTTTACTCACAACGTAACGAGTTACTTGAGGAAGGCGATATTTCAGAGACTATCTCGGTTATTCGTGGTGACGTATTAGGCAATACTATTGACCAATATATCGCGCCGCAAAGTTTAGCTGAAATGTGGGATATTCCTGGTCTTGAAGAGCGTTTAAAGCAAGATTTCTTAATCGAGTTACCAATTGCACAGTGGCTAGCTGACGATAACAAGCTTTACGAAGAAAAATTACGTGAGCGTATCGAAGAAGCGGTCGAGCAAGCTTATAAAGAGAAAGAGCAACAAGTTGGTGAGTCAGTACTTCGTCAATTTGAAAAGGCGATCATGCTACAAAGCTTAGATCAACATTGGAAAGACCACCTTGCGGCGATGGATCATTTGCGCCAAGGTATTCATTTACGTGGTTACGCACAAAAGAATCCTAAGCAAGAGTACAAGCGTGAGTCGTTTGAATTGTTCTCAGAAATGCTTGAGAACCTTAAAATCGATGTAGTGAGCATTTTAAGTAAAGTGCAAGTACGTGCTGAAGAAGATGTTGAAAAAGTAGAAGAGCAACACCGTAAGAGTGAAAATGCCCCTCGTGAATATCAGCATGAAGAAGTTGAGCACGTAGGTGGTGAGACACCACAGGGCGCTGTAGTTAGCGCTCGCGCGGAACCTAAAGTTGGCCGTAATGAACCATGCCCTTGTGGCTCAGGTCAAAAGTTTAAGCAGTGTTGTGGTAAGTTAAAATAACCTGTTTGAGTACTGAAAAAGCGACGCCTACGTCGCTTTTTTTGTTTTAAATTAAGGGGAAAGGGGGAAGGCGCTAGGTTCTAGGGAAGTGACTAGGAGCTAGGTGTTTTCATAGCCCGTAACTCGTAGCCCGTAACTCGTAGCCCGTAACCCGTAACTCGTAGCCCGTGCTTTATGCCACGCGGTTTTTTGGCGGTGTAGATTAATAATAAAGGTAAGATGATAATGACTAAAAAAATTGTGCATGTAGCGGTGGGGGTTATCAAAGCGGGTAACACTTTATTTATCTGTAAGCGTCCAGATGATAAACACCAAGGTGGTTTATGGGAGTTTCCAGGTGGTAAAGTGGAAGCTGGCGAAAGCGTTTTTGCAGCACTGCAACGTGAGCTTCAAGAAGAAGTTGGTTTAACAATTAATAGCTCAAGTGAATTGATGGTGATTGAGCATGATTACGGCGATAAATGCGTAAAACTCGATGTGCATTTAGTGACTGACTTTAGCGGCCAGGCTCATGGCGCAGAAGGCCAGCAAAGCTCTTGGGTTGCTATTGAGCAGTTAGATGAATATAACTTCCCTGCTGCAAATGTAGAGATTATAGAAAAAATAAAAGAGTCTTGTTAAGCCATATCCCGCGTTCAAAAAATTCTAACCTATGTGGGGAAATATAACTGCTATAACTGCTATAACAGTTAATAAGTAATTGCCTATAAAGGGGTTTTATAGGCAACTCAGCGCTAAATGTAGTTTAGCGCATGATGCTTTCCTTAAGGTACTGAAATAACTCTTTGTAGCTTTTGGCTGGTTTTTCAGCTTTTACTTCTTTTGCGGCATTGCGTACTAATTGACGTAGCTTTTGACGCTCAATAACAGGGTGCTCTTCAATCGTTTGATTAACTAAATCATCACCTTGCGTAATTAAGTCTTCGCGTAACTGCTCAATTTTTTTAATCAAAACCTCTGCTTGGTTGTTTTTATTGAGCATAATATCGATGATAGCTTTGATCTCTTCGATATTTTCAACAGTACGTAATGTTTTAGCTATGTAATTTAAATGACGACGATACGCATCACTTTTGTTGCTGATTTTATCTGCGACTACCATGGCTTCTTTTAAATCATCATTTAAGGGTAAGCGTTCACGCTGTTTTTTCCCCATTTTGGCAATTTCTGAACCTAACTGATGAAACTCTTGCGCTTCGCGCTTTAGTTCACTTTTTGATATATAGATAATTTCTTCTTCAATTTCAGCAGGCTTGCCTTTTTTCTTCGCCATGGGGTACTCATATGATAACGTTAACTGCGGTCATTATACCCAAACTACCCCAAGATGCGAGTGTCGTCGGAGTTAAAAGCGATTTAGGCAAGGCATTGATTGCAAGTAATAGTGGTTCTATTGTTAAAATCAATAACGCAGTATAAATCGCTTTTAAACCAACCCCTTGGGCGTTTCACAGGGACTTACTCTCGTCGTTGTTACTTCTTAAAAGGGACTGCCATTCTTGCAAAGTAACGCCTTGATATTAAGCCCCTGTGAAACGCTGAATTCTGCATCTTGAGGTGGCTTGGGTATATACGTGATTCTTTTAATGATTAATATTAGCTGATGCAATGCGGTGAGTGTGTTAGCATTTAAGTATTATGATTGCGCCCGTAAAACGCTCTAAGCTCAGGACTAAAAAGATGAAAAGCCAACAGCAAGATCCTATTTATACTCAAATTTCTCAAATTAAAGATGCCGTTGCAGAAGTTTTAGAACACGCTAAAAAACTTGGCGCCACAGGCGCTGAAGCTGCTATGTCGAGCACATCAGGTTTATCGGTAAGCACACGCATGGGGGAAGTTGAAACCATCGAGTTTAATCAGGATGGTGGCTTGGGGATCAGCGTTTATGTTGGTAATCATAAAGGTTCAGCATCAACTGCTGACTTAAGCCCGAAAACATTGCGTACAGTGGTCGAAAAAGCCATTGATATTGCTAAATTTACCTCAGATGATCCGCATAATGGTGTTGCTGATAAGGCACTTCTTGAGTTTGCTCCACTTGATTTAGATTTATATCATCCGTGGGATGTTAGTCCTGAACAGGGAATTGAGCTGTGTCATACTGCTGAGCAGGCTGCACTAAACGCTGATACGCGTATTGTTAATTCAGATGGTGCGAGTTTTTCATCACACCAAGGTCTACGAGTGTATGGTAATAGCCACGGCTTAATTACCGGTTATCCGCGTACGCGCCACAGTATTAGTACCATGGTGATTGGTAAAGATGGCGAGCAAATGCAACGAGATTCAGCCTACACGGTCGCGCGTGACCAAGCTGGTTTGAATAGTGCCGCAGCGGTTGGGCTTGAAGCCGCTCATGAAACATTAGCAAAACTTAATAGCCAAAAATTAGGCACCATGAAAGTACCTGTGGTTTTTCGTGCCGATATTGCTAACTCATTATTTGGTCACCTTGTGTCGGCAATTGGTGGTGGTGCATTATACCGAAAGTCGAGTTTTTTACTTGATAGCCTTGGCACACAAGTGTTCAATAACTGCGTTAATATTTCAGAACGTCCGCATATATTAAAAGGCCTAGCGTCTTCACCATTTGATAGTGAAGGGGTAAAAACAATTGACCGCGAAATCATTCAAGGCGGTGAGCTACAAACTTACTTATTAGCAAGCTACGCAGCGCGTAAGATGAATATGACACCTACCGGTCATGCAGGTGGTATTCATAATTGGCTAGTTGAACAAACCCATGCTGACTTAGCGGCCTTGTTAAAAACCATGGGCACTGGCTTATTAGTGACTGAATTAATGGGCCAAGGAGTTAATACCGTAACAGGTGATTACTCGCGTGGCGCCGCTGGTTTTTGGGTTGAAAATGGTGAAATACAATACCCTGTAAGTGAAATAACCATTGCAGGTAAACTGCAAGACATGTTTAAAGGTATTAGCGGTATAGGTGGCGACATAGAGCGTCGTGGCGGTATTCAAACCGGCTCTGTATTGGTTGAGCAAATGCAAATAGCGGGAAGTTAGGTTAAAGCTTTAAGTCATAATTTTTTAAGCTATAAGTCCTAAGTTTTAAGCAATAAGTTTTGCTCGGTGCCTGAATTTGCGTAGGCGCGGCTTTATGCCGCGCATCAGCGGGAAAGGTTAAAGATGCTAGGGAATATGCTTTTGTAGGTCGGGCTTTAGCCCGAAAAGTAAAATATTAATTTTTTTGGTTTCTCATTTCCCCTCATTGTTTTCTCTTTGTGCAAAATGTTTATAGGCGCGGCTTAATGCCGCGCATCAGCGGGAAAGGTTAAAGATGCTAGGGAATATGCTTTTGTAGGTCGGGCTTTAGCCCGAAAAGTAAAATATTAATTTTTTGGTTTCTCATTTCCCCTCATTGTTTTCTCTTTGTGTAAAAATGTTTAAGGCGCGGCTTAATGCCGCGCATCAGCGGGAAAGGTTAAAGATGCTAGGGAATATGCTTTTGTAGGTCGGGCTTTAGCCCGAAAAAGTAAAATATTAATTTTTTGGTTTCTCATTTCCTCTCATTGTTTTCTCTTTGTGCAAAAATGATTTTAAGTAATTTATTTACCACAGAGGTTAAGAGGCGCTGCGCTGTAGAGGAGACAGGTAAAAGGTTAAAAATTAAAGGCGCTAGGAGCTAGGGAAGTGACTAGGGGCTAGGTGTCTTGGCTTTTGTGGGAACAAGCTTTAGCCGTGATTGTTTTTAGTTATGTGTTAAAGCTCATCGGCGCTAAAGCGCTCTCCTACAATCATTAAAGACTAGGGGCTAGGATTCATAGCCCGAAACTCGTTACCCGCAGCCCGTGGCTTTATGCCGCGCGGTGTGAAGATTCATGGCTAAAGCCATTTCCTACGTCATGCTGTTAACCTAGAACCTAGAACCTAGAACCTAGAACCTAGAACCATCCCCATTTTTATTATTTCATTTTTCATAAAAAACACTTTACCTCAACTTTGCTTGAGGTTTTATTGTGCCTTTAATTACTCAAATAAAGGAATTTTATTATGTATTTAGAGCACGTGAATTTAGTTGTTGATGATGTTGAAGCTATGCTGCATTTTTATAAAGCCGCTTTTCCACATTGGTCTATAAGAAGCCAAGGTGAAGGGGCGTGGCATGGAAAACCGCGAAAATGGTTGCACTTTGGTGATGACCGACAGTATTTGGCACTAAGTGATAATGGTGAACAACGTAATCGGGATTTAACGGGCCATCAAATTGGTTTAGCGCATTTTGCATATGTTACAAATAATATTGCAGCGGTTATTTCGCGTTTAGAAAGTGCGGGTTACCGTATTGATAAGCCTGGCGCGGAAAACCCTTTTCGTAAAAATGTTTATTTTATCGATCCGGCTGGATTTGAAATTGAGTTTGTGGAGTACCTAAGTGACATTCCCAGTGAGCGTAATAATGATTTATAAAGCGATTAAGTAACTCGCGGCTAGCGTGTAGATAGCTGGCCGCTTTATCGGCTTTACGAGCGCTTATTCATATCTTGCCAGCTGGTTTTGAGGCTGTTGGCGAAGGAGATAAACTTTTCTTTAATGGTTCGCTTGATTTTAATTTCTACCGAGCCAAGCAACACTTTACCTTCGATAGTAATGGTTGGTCCTTGCTGCTTGTTCAGTGACACAGATGTATTTTCAACACTGCCAATAATACTAAATAGTTTTGATACAACATTAACGTGCTCTGGAACATAAATTTGGTCACTACCAAGCAAGCAATTAACATAGAGGGTGATATTTTGATGCTGGAATATGGCATCAGTAAAATCAAGTTCAATCGAACCTAGCAGGTTAGTTAGGTGAATTTCTTTGGGTACGACCCATTGACCACTGCGCTCATTTGATCCCAATATGCTGCGTAGGTGCAATGCTTCATCGTTGTTTTTATTACTGTAATTTGGGCTAAACTGTGCTCTTTTTTCAGACTGATAGCTACTATCAGTTGTTAGTTCAAGGTCACTTACCAAATCAATTAAGGTTTGGTTATCTTTAGCTTCCATCGCTTGGTCTAATCGGCGCTCAAAAGCCTCTGCTGAAATAACCGCATGACTGTAGTTATAAATTAATTTATCAATAACTTGTTCACGCACTTGCTCAATTGGGCGATCTTCTAGTTTTACAGGCATGGTGTATTCCTTTTTAGTGAAGCAGTTGCTGTATATGTACTATTACTAAGTTCAACTATAACTAAGCAAGGCTTAGGCCATTATTAATTGCAATAAAAATCAATCTGTTAGATTTTATGAAACTAAAATGGTTCGTTATATTAACGACAGATTAACGAATAATGCTATTAAATAGTTAATTTTGCAACGACCAGAATAAATTACCGAATAGTCGGTAAATTATTACCAAGACAAAACACACTGTTGTCACATTTATTTTGTAACAGTCTGATTTTTATTGTTTTAAATGTTGGCCTGATGTTCGCATTAATCATATTGTCTTTAATCAAAAGGAGAAAGATTATGAAAACATTTAACAAATCTATTATTGCAGCGTTAGTTCTTGGTACAACAGCAATGGGTGCTCAAGCAAGTAGCTGGGAAAATGAAAGTAAAGATGCTTGGATTGATGGTAAGGCAGAAACAGTTCTTCTAATGAACACTAACTTAAACAATTTTGACATTAACACTGATGTAAAAAATGGCAAAGTTGTACTCACTGGTAAAGTTGAAAGTGAGCTTGATAAAGAGCTAGCCGAAGAGCTTGTATTAAGCCTTGATGGCGTAACTGATGTTGATAACGAATTAACGGTTGTTAAAAATGTCGAAGCCAAAAACAAGAAAATGAAATCTGATAGCACTGAAAGTGACTTAACTGACGCTAAAATCAGTACTGTTATCACAACTCGTTTCTTGTTCAACTCTGAAGTAGGTGGTACTGATATCGACGTTGATACCGATAAAGGTGTAGTTACACTCAAAGGTACTGTTGAATCTGAAGCTGAAAAACAGCTTGCAGTGAAAATTGCCAAAAATGCTGAAGATGTTCGTGATGTGATTGATGAGTTAACAATCGTCGCTGAATAATCTATAAGTCAAGAATGCCCAGCTAGGCTGGGCTTTCTTATGGAGTAAACAATATGGACTTAATTCGTATTATATTTTCAGTATTGATCCCGCCACTGGGTGTTTTTTTACAAGTGGGCTTAGGGATACAGTTTTGGATTAATATTTTGTTAACATTGCTGGGGTATATTCCAGGCTTAATTCATGCAATTTATATAATTGCTAGGCGTTAAGCGCGCAATGTTCAATAAAACAAGGATGGGCAGCCTTATGGCAAGGAGAAATATTATGGACAACATATTAAGGAAAAACCAACAAGGAAGAACAGTCAGTGTTACGCCACTGTGGACGGCACAGCAATGGAAGCAGCTAATGGATAAGGCAACAAGGAGTGAAGCCAAAGCAACAAGGAGCGGGCTTTAAATTATAAGGAATTTACTAGGATGTTAAATACCGAAAAATTATAAGTGCATGCTACTTTTTAAAGGCAGAGCATGCACTTATAACCTTCCCATAGAATATCTCAAAACTAAATTAGTATCATATAAGCTATAAGCGGTAAGTGCCCAAAGCTTATCTCATAGTAACGAACTCTTCTGAGCCAGTTGGGTGAATCGCTACAACGGCATCAAAGTCTGCTTTGGTGGCGCCCATTTTCATGGCTACTGCAAAACCTTGGATCATTTCATCAACAGCAAAGCCTAAGCCGTGTAAGCCAACTACTTTTTCATCATCACCTGCACACACTAACATCATGTTACAAGGTTGACGGTGCTGAGTAACGGCGGTGTACATAGCCGCAAACGTTGATTTATACACTTTTACGTTTTCGTTGCCGTACTGTGAAATCGCTTCTTGCTCAGTTAATCCAATAGTACCAATTGGCGGATGGCTAAATACCACTGTTGGTACTAGGCTGTAATCCATTTTTAAATCATCTGGCAGCTCTTTATTAAACAAGCGCTCTGATAAAGTACGACCGGCTTTTACCGCTACCGGGGTAAGTTCAATACCGCCTTCGATGATGTCGCCCACAGCGTAGACATTTTTAGCAGTGGTATTTTGGTACTCATCAACTTTCACATAACCGCTTTCGTTAACTTCTACGCCTGCGGCTTCAAGGTTAATTTTATCAGTCGTTGGCGTGCGGCCAATTGCCCAAATTACTTGGTCAACGTTTTGGCTGTAACCGTTTTCAAAGTGAATGGTTAAGCTACCATCGCTTTCTTTCACCACTTCTTTTGGTGAACATTCGGTATGTAACGTAGGCCCTTCTTTAGCCATAATATCAACTAGGGTGTCGATGATGTATGGGTCAAAGGTGCGCAGTGGTTTATTTTTACGAACAAATAAGTGGGTTTCTGTGCCTAAGCTATGTAGTACACCAGCAATCTCTACCGCGATATAACCTGCACCAACAACGGCTACGCGTTTTGGCTGTTCATTCAGCTCAAAAAAGCCATTTGAATCAATACCGTGTTCAGCACCAGGGATGTTTGGAATGCTAGGACGACCGCCTACGGCTATTAAAATATGATCAGCTGTGTATAGCTCACCGTCTACTTCAACGGTTTTACTGTCAACAAATTTAGCGAAGCCTTTGATAACGGTAACGCCGTTTTTGGCAAGACCATTATCATAGCCTTTATGAATTCGGCCTATGTAAGCTTCACGACTTTCAACTAGTTTGCTCCAGTTAAAGTCTTTTACTTCAACATTAAAGCCGTAATCAGGGGCATATAGGTTAATTGCTTCAGCAACTTGAGCGCCATGCCACATTACTTTCTTGGGGACGCAACCGACATTTACACAAGTTCCGCCCATGTGTTTTGCTTCAATTAACGCTACTTTTGCGCCGCGCATTGCTGCTCGGTTAGCCGACCCTATACCGCCGCTGCCGCCGCCAATTGCAATGTAGTCAAAATGCTGAGCCATAGTTATTCCTCAAAAATAAATCAATTGGTTTGATAATAGCATAAGCAAGACCTGTTAAAAGCCCCTTGTATTTCAACAGATACGCCCCAACTTAAAAATCATATTCGAAACGACTTGAGAGCTAACATGAGCGATTTACAAAATAACCCACTAATAGGCCTTGAAGGCTTACCGCCATTTTCTAAAATCAAGCCTGAGCATGTTGTGCCAGCGCTCAAAGCGGGCATCAGTGAGTGCCGTGCAAAAATAGATGAAGTGTTGGCTAATAAATCGTTCACTTGGCAAGACTTAGTGTTACCGCTTGAAGAAGTGGATGATAAGTTATCACGTATGTTCTCTCCCGTATCGCACATGAACTCAGTGGTAAACTCTGATGAGCTACGCGAAGCCTATGAACAGTGTTTACCGCTTATCTCTGAGTATTCAACTTATGTTGGTCAGCATCAAGGTCTGTATGAAGCGTATAATGCGTTGCATAATAGCGATGAATTTAAAACCTTAAGCGCAGCAGAGCAAAAAACGATCACCAATGCACTGCGCGATTTTGAGCTTTCAGGTATTGCCTTGGCACCAGAGCAGCAAAAACGTTATGGCGAAATTAGTGCGCGTTTATCTGAGCTGGCTGCAAAGTTTGGTAATAATGTAATGGATGCCACCTTGGCTTGGCAAAAACACATTACCAATGAAAGTGAACTTGCGGGTTTACCTGAATCGGCATTAGCGCTGGCGGCAGATACTGCTGCAAGTAAAGAATTAGATGGTTGGGTGTTCACGTTAGATTTCCCATCGTACTTGCCAATTATGACTTATGCAGATAACCGCGAGTTACGGGAAGAAACGTATACGGCATTTGTCACCCGTGCGTCTGATCAAGGTCCTAACGCGGGTGAATTTGATAACTCAGCAATTATGAGTGAAGAACTGGCGCTACGCCATGAGTTAGCTCAATTGTTAGGTTTTGCCAGCTACGCTGAAAAATCACTGGCAACTAAAATGGCTGAAACACCTGAGCAGGTATTCTCATTCTTAGAAGACTTAGCCGCTAAATCTAAGCCGCAAGCAGAGCAAGAACTCGCTGAGTTACAAGCTTATGCTAAAGATAAGCATGGTATTGACGAGCTTGCTGCGTGGGACTATGGCTATTATGGCGAAAAGCTAAAGCAAGAGAAATACTCAATATCAGACGAAGTACTGCGTCCGTATTTCCCAGCAGATAAAGTGCTAAGCGGCTTGTTTGAAACAGTAAATCGTTTATTCGGTATTACCGTAAAAGAAGTAAAAGACTTTGACAGTTATCATAAAGATGTACGCTTCTTTGAAATCTACGATAACAGCAATACCTTGCGTGGTCGTTTTTACCTAGACTTATATGCACGCGATCACAAGCGTGGTGGTGCGTGGATGGATGATTGTATGGGCCGCAAAGTTCGTGCGAACGGCGAGTTGCAAACTCCTGTAGCCTATTTAGTGTGTAACTTTAATAAAGCGGTTGGCGATAAGCCTGCATTGTTTACGCATAACGAAGTAACAACCTTATTCCATGAGTTTGGCCATGGTATTCATCACATGCTAACGCAAGTTGAAGCGGCACCGGTTGCTGGTATTAATGGTGTTGCCTGGGATGCTGTTGAGCTACCAAGTCAATTTTTAGAAAACTGGTGTTATGAAGAAGAAGCGCTTAATTTTATTTCCGGTCATTTTGAGACGGGCGAGCCATTACCTAAAGAGTTATTGGATAAGCTATTAGCAGCTAAAAACTATAATTCAGGCATGCAAATGTTACGTCAAATTGAATTCTCATTGTTTGATTTTAGAATTCATAATGATTACCAAGCGGGTGAAGAATGCCAAATTCAAGCGCGCTTAGACGAAGTGCGTAGCCACACCTCTGTTGTTAAGCCACCGGAGTTTAACCGTTTTCAACATGGTTTTAGCCATATTTTTGCTGGTGGCTATAGCGCCGGTTATTACTCGTATAAATGGGCTGAAGTGCTTTCAGCTGATGCATTTTCTAAATTTGAAGAAGAAGGTATTTTTAACCCAGAAACGGGCCAAGCCTTTATGCAACATATTTTAGAAAAAGGCGGCAGTGAAGAGCCAATGGAATTATTTAAGAACTTCCGTGGCCGCGAGCCAAGTGTTGAGGCATTACTGCGCCACAGTGGTATAGCAGCATAAGCACTATGTACATTAAGTTGTTTTAAAAGCGCCGTTTGGCGCTTTTTTATTGTTTAATTTAACCTGTGTGATGATGAATTCTAATAAATTGTCGCAAAATAATAGCTCCGTACTATGCTTTTTAAGTAATTAATAAAAAGGAATGGGGCATGACAAAACTGGTACTGGCGATTGATGACGATAAGTACGTTCACCATGTAATTGAAGAATCATTAGCAGGTTTTTGTCAGCTAATACATGCTAAAAATGGTGATGATGGACTCAGACAAGCACTAAAATATAATCCCGACATTATTTTACTGGATGTAGAAATGCCCGGGAAAAGCGGTTATCAAGTATGTACTGAACTTAAAAATAATGAGCAGACTAAAGACATCCCCGTAATGTTTTTATCTGGCAAGAGTGAGTTACCAGAGCGCGTTAAAGGCTATAACGCAGGGGCCGCAGATTACATTGTTAAACCCTTTAATGCCGAAGAATTAATGGCACGCATTAGGGTGTTATACCAGTACCGCCAGCATTCAATAAAGTTAAAAAATGATGTTGAGCGAGCGCAGATCACCGCTGAAATAGCTATGACAGATTCAGGCGATATGGGCCGTATCATGCGATATGTTGGGCAAACGTATCACGCGCATGATCTGCAATCATTATCGAGCTATTTTTTTGAGTTTTTCCGGCCGTTAAACCTCGATGTGGTGGTGGCTTTTTGGTATCAAGATGTGGGAGTGGTGTGTACTGATGATGGCGGCGTTTGCCCATTAGAGCAAGAGCTGCTAGAAAAGCACCGTTATTCAAACCGGTTTGTTGACTTTAGCAGCCGCACGATAATTAATTACCCTAAAGTGTCTATTTTAATTAAAAACATGCCCCTTGATGATGTGGCACTGTATGGCCGTTATAAAGATTTATTCCCGCATATTTTGGAAGTCACTAACGCGAAAATTCAAGATATGGAAGTAAACGAAAAAGCGCTAGCCCAAGCACACACTGTGGGTAATGCCTTTAATGAGCTTGCCTCGCAACTGTTTGGCAGCAGTGAAGCGCGTGAAAGCACAGTCGCAGTATTGGCAGCCCAGCTAGCAGAGTTACGCATACTGTTGCAACAAAGCTGCGCTGCCGATGATCAGGCATTAGCATCACACATAGCGCAGTTAGAGCAAACGCAGTTACAGTTAGCTACCTTGAATGATGATTTAACTTTTATTGAACATCAGCTTAATCATATTATTGATTCGCGTAGTGAGTTGATCGACAGTTTAAGTAAAATTGCTAGCCCCGAACACACTCAAGACGTTACATCACAAACCGATATTGAGCTATTTTAGTGCTATGACGCTGAGCAGTTGATATACTTCGCGGGCTATTTACGGTCGGAGTTTATTTTGGTTATACAGTGTCCTTTTAAAGAAGTACGTCCTTATCTCAATGAAATCGAGCAGCGTTTTGGGCTAGTTGAATGGGCGGCAAACACGGCTGGCTTTTCATTACATTATGATGATCAAGGGCTCAGTCTGCGTAAAACCGATGAACCAAAGCTTGGCGCTATCAGTGTTGATTTTGTGACGGGGGCTGTTGCTCATCGTCGTAAATTTGGGGGCGGTAAAGGGCAATCTATCGCCAAAGCGGTAGGCTTAAATAAAGGCGCAACGCCGGTTGTGCTCGATGCCACAGCAGGCCTTGGCCGTGATGGCTTTGTTTTGGCATCACTGGGTTGTAAGGTGATTTTACATGAACGCCATCCTGTTGTAGCCGCATTGCTTTATGATGGCTTACAACGTGCTTATAATGATATTGAAATTGGCTCGTGGATGAAGCAAAACATGAGCTTAGTATTTGGCTCTAGTCATACCTTACTTGCACAATGTGAGAGTATGCCAGATGTGGTTTACCTTGACCCTATGTTCCCCCATCGTGAAAAATCAGCACTGGTTAAAAAAGAAATGCGGGTGTTCCAGGATTTAGTCGGCGCAGATAACGATGCCGATGATTTACTTGAATTTGCCTATCCACTTGCCAGTAAACGAGTTGTTGTTAAGCGCCCCGACTACGCACCGTTTTTAAATAATAAAGCTCCAAGCATGCAAATCAAAACCAAGAAAAACAGATTCGATGTATACGTAAAAGCGGCAATGGTGTAGTCCTTTATTCGTATATTTTAAATTTAATCTCATTAACCATCAGTGTTTAATGCGGCTTTTCATTAAATTGTCATAAATAGTTAATAGTGTACGCGCAGTTATTTAGAGGAATTGAATTTCATGCGCGTGTCATCATTTACTCGGCTATTAGCTATATTGTTGGCATTAGCCAGCCTGCTATTAGGCGGCACTCTGTTCTGGGCAAGTCAAACATTAGTTAAACTTGAACAGCAAGACCATTCTTATAATCAATTAAAAAATAAAATACTCGTCGATTTAAAAGGCTTACTTGAAGATTATTTAGCTCAGGGCGATAGTCTGTATTTAGGGCAAGCGTCAGATTTAATTAGCCAAGTAAAAAGCACTCAGCTGGCTATTTTACCTAGTGACTTAAAGCAGCAGTTGGATACGCAATTAACTCAGCTAGATACGGAAATAAACGGTAAATATCGTGCGTTGGGTAAACTTTCCGGTAATGAAACTGCATTACTGGATAACGCGCTTAGGCAAATGGCGGGCTCCGCGTCTTCTTTAATTGGTTATGCCAATAAAGCTGCGCAACAAAATATACATGCGCTTGATTATTATCAGCTTGCTAGTGATTACTATCGTGAAGTGACTAATTTGTCGTTATTTACATATCAATTATTGCTGAGCTTTGATCAAGATACGCAAGCTAATTTGCAGCAAAGTATTACTAACTTAAATCGATTAGCGCAGCAGATAGATGAGCTTGAAAACTTAGGCGTGATGAGTGAAGTTGAAGAAGATAGTTTATTTTTTGATGAAGAAGCCGAAGATTTAGCTGACGAAATTAAAGCCGAACTAAGCAGTTGGCCAAACCGTTATCCACGTGATTTAGAAAATACCATTGCACAAGCTCAGCAACGTCAAATTGGTATGCAAGCCATGCGCAAACAAATTAGCACGCTTTCTGAGACGGTTATTAACGCCGAGCAACAACTTAAAATTCAACAAGGTACGTTAAAACAGCAAGTGCTAGTGGTGTTTTGTATTGCTATTAGCATGTTAGTGGTATTAGCTATTGGGGTTTATTTTGTACAGCGAAATCAAGTATTAGCACCACTTCGCCAGTTACGGGATGGGTTTGCATTTTTAATTGAAAGTAATGAGTTAAAAAATATAGAAAGTAAAAACCCAAAAACGGAAGTGGGTGAAATTGCTCATTACTTCAATCAGTTAATTGAGCGCCAGCGCCTCGAGGCAGATGAGCGGGCACAAATGCTAAAGGTGATTAATGACTTTATGCAAGAGATGAGCGAGCACTTACAAACAATAAGTGAGCAAACTGATGCCAGTCACCATCAAGTGGAGCAAAACCAAGGGTTACTAACGGATATTCAACATATTGGTGAACAAGTTAATGATATAAACGGCAAAGTAGCAGATAACGCGAAGCACACCTTTTCAGCAATGGAGCAAAGCTTAGGCTTTGCACAGAATATGTTAAGTGCTAGTTCGAATACGCAACAACGTGTCGATCAAGGTTTACATAGCCTACAAGAACTACTCAGCGGCGTACAAGATGTTGGACAAGTTATTGAGATGATCCGCAATATTGCTGATCAAACCAATTTATTGGCGCTCAATGCGGCAATTGAATCTGCTCGTGCTGGAGAGCATGGCCGTGGTTTTGCTGTGGTAGCGGATGAAGTACGTAAGTTGGCTCGTCAAACCCAAGGTTCACTGAGTGATATTAATAGCCAGCTAAACCTCTTGAGTGAAAATTCAACCATGGTATCAACGCAAATATCAGCACTGGCCGATGACGCTCAATTACAGACTAAGAATGCGCAAGAACTAAAACGTAATTCAGAAGGGGTCGCCGATAACGCCCAAGACGCTAATAAAGTCGCGTTTGAAGCAATGGAGTTAGCAAAACAACAAAATGCATTGTTGGATAATTTTAGCCAGTCAATGCAAAGCATGAAAGGCCAAGTGAGTGAGTCAAGCCTACTAGTGGCTGATATTCACCAACGTTTACAGCAGCAAATGCACACAATTCGTAGTAGTTTGGGGTTGTAACTTTGGTTGCAAGCTACTCGTTTTTAGGTGTTAGGGTAGTAGGCACTTTTGTGCTATTTTGAAGGCGTTCAGAACCTATTACTTTAAAAGGAAATATTATGATTTCTCAAGGCCAAGTATTACCAGCAATTAGTCTTACGCAATTAACCGACGAGGGTATGCAAACACTGACTAATGACGATTTATTCGCGGCTAAAAAAGTGGTGCTATTTGCCGTTCCAGGGGCATTTACACCAACCTGTTCAAATGCACATTTGCCTGAATTTATTACGCTTGCAGATAAAATAAAAGCGAAAGGTGTCGACGCTATTTACTGCGTATCAGTGAATGATGCCTTTGTTATGAAAGCGTGGGGTGAAGCACACAATGCCGAGCATATTCAAATGCTAGCAGATGGTGATGCAAGTTTTACCAAAGCACTTGGTTTAGACAAAGACACTGCTGGTTTTGGTGGTGTTCGTTCAACCCGTTATGCGATGATTGTTGAAGATCAAACTGTTACTGGTTTGTTTGTTGAAAAAGACAAAGAATTTGTAGTCAGCCGTGCAGAAGCCGTGTTAGCACAGTTATAATAAAAAAGCCGAGCAAAGCTCGGCTAAAAATCACCAGGGGAAACTGGTTGAATAAGATGCGAGTGTCAATAATATTGAAACTCGCATTTTTATTGCTTACGGCTGATATTGCGCGTCAAGCGTTAAACCAGCAAAGGTTTTATATGCATTTACACTCAGATGCCAAGTGCCCGCTTGTGGATTACTGAATGTACATGTTTCAACGTTACCATTTTTATAGGGGCGGCAATCATAACTAGCGCTGGTTGGTTGGCTGCCAAATTTAACGAATAAATCAGCATCACCCGAGCCGCCAGAGGTCGTTACGGTAAAGTTCGCCATACCTGCTGGGACATCTAAAGTGTAGTGTTTCCACTGACCAGCACTCGCTGCTACATTTTCAACCGTACCACCACCTGCTTGTGGGTTACCTGTACCACCTGAGGTTGTTAAATTACCGACTAAACTCACATTTGCGTAAGCTGAATAGCCGCTCAGCATGACATGATATGTTCCTGCTGTTGGGTTATTGATAGAGCACTCTTCGTTATTGCCATTTTTATATGGACGACAATCATAAGTTGATGACGTTGGCACGCTGCCAGCACGTACGTACATATCTGCATCGCCACTACCGCCACTCATAGTGAAAGTAACATTTGCAGCGCCACTTGGTACGGTCATCGTATAGAATGTAGTACTGCCTGCACTACCACTTAGGTTGGTTAGTGCTTGGCCATCAACTAATTCATTACCTGTTGGTGGTGGCGGTGTTGTTCCTCCAGCAGCAGCAACAGCGGCGGCGGCATCAACAATACCAGTACCACAGTTAGTACAGGTTGCTGGGAATGAACGGGTTGTTGACTTTAAGATGCTCTCAATTTCGTCAGGCGTTGCACTTGGCTTAACCTGTTTAATTAATGCAGCAACACCAGCAACGTGTGGTGCTGCCATTGATGTACCTTGTGAGTAGTGGTAGCTATCATTTGAAGGGCTTGATGAGCCTGAGTTATGAGTTGAAAGCACACCCTCAGAGTCATTCGCAAAGCTTTGCGCGCCACCCGGTGCTGCAACATCGATAGATGTACCATAGTTAGAATAATAAGCACGACCGCCATTACGACCAACCGAAGCAACATTTACTACGCCACTACAGTTACCAGGGTTGTAGTTGTTAGCGTTGTCGTTATCGTTACCTGCGGCAATTACAATCACTGTGCCGTTATTACGCGCTTGGTTAATAGCAGATTGTGTGGTTGAGCTACACGAACCGCTACCGCCTAAACTCATGTTGATAACATCAGCAGGGTTCGCATTTGCAGGCACTCCAGATACAGAGCCGCCTGATGCCCAAATAATCCCGTCAGCAATATCTGATGTTAAACCACCGCATTTACCAAGCACCCGAACTGGTACTACTTTCGCGTTGTATGCAACACCGGCAACACCTTCGCCATTATTTGTTACTGCAGCAACTGTACCTGCCACGTGAGTGCCGTGCCAGCTAGAGCTTTGTGCGCCATGAGTATAACCACATTCGTTAGCACTGATCGCATCACCTGGATCGCGAGCATCACTATCGCGTGCGCCACCATCATTAGCAACAAAGGTGTCAGAGATCATATCGTAGCCTGGTAAAATATTGGCGTTAAGATCAATATGTGGACGGTAACCTGTATCGAGCACCGCAACGGTTACACCGCTACCAGTAGCAGTATCCCATGCTGTTGGCAGGTTTAAACCGCCAGCTTGCTCATAGTAATGCCATTGATCCGCATACATAGGATCATTGGGGGTGGCGAATGGCTTTAACATTTGGTCAATTTCAATGTATTCAACATTGCCAGATGCAATTACTTCCTGCATATATTCTTGCGCTTCATTTGGACTTAGTTTTTTCTCTGCACGCATTACATGGTGATTGCTTAAAGCCATAGCTCGAACGTATTTCGCCTTCACTTTACCCTTTTTGCTGGTAAAGTTCTTCACAAAGCTCTGTGCTTTTTTGTTCATCATTTGTGGGCTAATCTCAGTTGCCGAAAGCGTTGCCATTTCGCTGCTATTACTTTTATATTTGATAATAAAGCGAGTACCTAGCGGGTCTTGGCCTTGCAGTTTTACTGCTGTTTCAGCCATTGATGGCATAAATGCTTGGCTTGGATTTGCCATACTCGTAGTGGCACCAAGTAGCGTGCCTAATGTTAGTGCTATCGCACATTTTTTAAATGTTGTTGTTGTCATAATGATCCCTAGATTGTAATGGTTTACTTCGCGATTGATTATCGAGAAGGGGAACAAAGGTAAATGATCTGTTAAAATAGTTAAAATAACGTTTTATTATGACTGTCTCTATTTTGGTTATATCAGGATGTTTATATGGCTAAATACGCATTTATGATTCTTACAATGCAGTCTTGATAGTTATAAAGTATTGGTTTGTTTGTGCGGTAGTATGAGGGGGCATTTATTTTTTACTTTTTATTGTTAATAATTAAATAGTGAAATACCACTCAGTTTGTACTTTTAAATTTGCTACAATTGCAAAAATTTCCTGATGAGATGAACAAATGACCCAAGTAGATGTAATAGTGATCGGTGCTGGTGCCGCAGGTTTAATGTGTGCAGCGCAAGCAGGTTACCGTGGCCGCAGTGTTACAGTGCTTGATATGGGCAAAAAGCCAGGTCGTAAAATTCTTATTAGTGGCGGTGGACGTTGTAATTTTACTAACGAAAATGCCAGCCCAGAAAACTACTTATGTGGTAATCCTCATTTTGTTAAATCTTGTTTGAGCCGCTATACACAGCATGATTTTATTGAGCTGGTGGACAGACACGGTTTGGCATATCACCATAAGACCCTCGGGCAATTATTTTGCGATAACAGCGCGCAGGATATTGTTGATATTTTACTTACCGAATGTGAATGGGCCGGCGTTAACATTGCGCTGCGCAATGAAGTGTTGCGTGTTGAAAAAACGGATGCGGGTTACCTTGTGAGCACAGAGCAAGGGGAATTCCGTTGTGAATCACTCGTAGTTGCAGCGGGTGGTTTAACTATGCCAAAACTAGGCGCAACACCCATAGGCTATAAAATTGCAGAGCAATTTGGCTTAAAAGTATTACCGACCATGGCAGCTCTGGTGCCTTTTACTTTGCATCAACATGACAAAGACCGCTTTGAAGGGCTATCAGGTATTAGTATTCCATGCATTGTCAGCAGTGAAGACGGCACCCGCTTTAAAGAAAATATCTTGTTTACTCACCGTGGTTTATCAGGCCCCGCTATTTTACAAATTAGCTCGTTTTGGCGCGCAGGGCAGGCGGTGACTATTAACCTGTTACCAGAGCTTGATTTAAAAGCGCAATTAGCCACATGGCGAGAAACTCAAGCACAAAAATCATTAAAAAATAGCCTTGCCACTATTTTACCTAAACGCTTTATTGAAATACTACACGAGAGCAAAGCCATCCCAGACTGCAATGTAAACCAGCTTACCCATAGTCAAATTGACGAGCTAGCTAATTACATTCATAACTGGAAAATTAAACCAAATGGCACAGAAGGTTATCGCACAGCCGAGGTTACACTTGGTGGGGTAGACACCGACGAACTTAGCTCAAAAACCTTCGAAGCTAAAAAAGCCCAAGGGCTGTACTTTATTGGTGAAGTAACCGACGTAACAGGTTGGTTAGGAGGGTACAATTTTCAGTACGCGTGGAGCTGCGGCTTCGCAGCGGGGCAGTATTGTTAATTTGTGTGTAGAGTGACAATAGAGTTTGCCTGTAAGGGATACTTTAAACAATACTCTGCCCCTATGGTTTTTACTGTCTATACTCAGTGAATGTTGTAAATGCAGGCAAAGATTATGTTGTGTTTAATGTCGGGATTAACTAAATGTGCAAAGCGAAAGGAAGTAGACCGAAAGAAAATTTCCCCGCTTTTAAATACTTATTGGTGCCTTTGTCAGACTGAAAATGCTTTTTTACCTGCTTACGCGAACAGGGGAAGTTTCGGGACACAGCGTATTGAAGAGGTTAAAGGTGCTAGGCGCTAGGGAAGAGACTAGGGGCTAGGTGTCTTGGCTTTTGTGGGAACAGGCTTTAGCCGTGATTGTTTTTGGTTATGTGCTAAAGCTCATCGGCGCTAAAGCGCTCTCCTACAACCATTAAAGACTAGGAGCTAGGATTCATAGCTCGAAACTCGTTACCCGTAGCCCGTGACTTTTATTCTCGGTGGTGAATATAAGCCTGCGCGAGGTAAACTCGCGGCTACGGGTTTACACCGGTGTTTGGGGTTATTGTAGGCGCGGCTTTATGCCGCGCTTAAAAGGCGCTAGGTTCTAGGGAAGCGGCTAGATACTAGGGCCTAAAACCTAGCTTCTAGAACCTCTATTCCTATCTAGACTAACAACCAAGTTGCGGTGCCGAGAAAGGCAAAAATGCCTACAATATCAGTTACAGTAGTCAACACTACACTACCAGCTAGTGCAGGGTCTATTTTCATTTTCTTTAACAGTAGTGGGATACTTGCGCCGGCGACGCCTGCTGCGACTAAATTCATAAACATGGCAAAGGCGAGTACGCCGCCGAGTTTAAAGTCCCACTGCCATAGTGCGACTACACCTGCTATTAAAATTGACCATACCATGCCGTTTATAGCGCCGATCGCGAGCTCTTTCATTAGTAAAAAGCGTTGGTTAGTTTGGTTAATATGACCTACAGCGATACCACGGATCACTAGAGTAAGTGTTTGGCTACCAGCTACGCCACCCATTGAGGGCACAATCCCGTTGAGTACAGCTAGGATCGGTAGAATCGCTAAGGTGTTTTCAAAGAAGCTTGCTACAATTGCAGCGAGCAACGCGGTTAATAAGTTAACGCCAAGCCATACTGAGCGCTTTTTCGAACTTTTTAATACTGGGGCGAAGGTATCTTCTTCGTCGTCAAGACCCGCTAAGCTCAATAAGCTGTGCTCTGCATCTTCACGGATAACGTCAACGATATCATCGATGGTGATCCGGCCCAGCAGGTGGTCGTTATCATCAACAACAGGTGCAGATATCCAGTTATGGCGTTCGAACAATTGGGCTACTTCACTTTCATCCATGGAAATAGGGATTGATTCACAATCTTCGTCCATTAATTCGCGAATAACTTTATCCGGCGAGTTGGTGAGTAGCGTGGTGAGCGACATTGCGCCTAAAAAGCAGTTGTGTTTATCAACCACATAAAGGTCATCAGTGCCTTCAGGCAGTTCGCCACGTAAGCGTAAGTAGCGCAGTACCACGTCAATAGTGACATCGGGACGAATAGTGACCGTATCGGTATTCATCAATGCGCCAGCTGAGCGCTCTTGATAGGAAAGCGCTTGAGTTGCCCGCTCACGGTCTTGGCTATCCATGGCGCTGACAACGTCTTGGTAGACTGTGTCAGGTAAGCTACGTAATACTTCCCCTAAGTCATCGTGACTCATGTCTTCGGTCGCCGCAGCAATATGCTCTGGCGCCATTTGGGCAATGATCCCTAGGCGAACATCTTCAGAAAGCTCTTCGAGTACATCACCTTGTACATCTGGATCTACCAGTTGCCAGAGCAATGTACGAATTTTATGCGGCGATGATTCTAGTAGTAAAGCTGTGTCACAGGGAGCTGTTTTTGCCAACATACGCCTTACTTGAACAAATTGACCACTGTTAAGTGACTTGGTCACTTGCTTTAGTTGTTGTAGTGGGTAATCTTGTTCAAAAGCTTCTGGCATTGGCGTCCTTAAATAATAAATACACTTAATTGGTGGGATGAAACTTTGATAATTACACTGGTTGCGTTGACCAGTAGCTTATTAAGTTTAACGTAATTTTATTGTGCTGACTATGGACTATTCTTGCTCGTTAAAGCGGTGCGCAATCAGCTCTCCAATAGCAGCAAGTGCGAGTTCGGCATCGGGCCCTTCACACACAACTTTAACTTCTTTACCTTGGCTGCTTTCTAATAACATTAGGCCTAGAACACTGTCGCCAGCGGCTTGTTTGTCATCTTGGTGAAGTGTGATACTGGCATCAAACTGCACGGCTAACTGTGCTAATACACTGGCTGCGCGGGCATGTAATCCAAGTTTGTTTTTTATTAAAAATGTATCTTCTAAGCGCATCCACATTCCTTACTGTAACAGTGGTTGTTATTCTTGCTCGCGATGGCGAATTTTTACATTGCTGTGGCTCATTGAAAAGCTTTCGCCAATGGTTTGCGCTAAATAAACCGAACGATGTTGGCCACCTGTGCAGCCGATTGCAATGGTTAAATAACTGCGGTTATTACGTTCTAAGTGCGGTAACCAGGTTTGTACAAAGGTTTGGATCTGCCAAGTGAATTTTTGCACAATACTGTGGCTGGCTAAGTAATCTTTAACTGGTTGATCAAGACCTGTCAGTGGCTTTAGCTCAGGCTCCCAATGTGGGTTAGGTAAAAAGCGCGCGTCAAATACATAATCCGCTTCTTTTGGAATACCATGTTTAAAGCCAAACGATTCAAAGGTGATAATTAGCTTTTTATCTTTTTTACCTAAAATCTTTTCGCGAATCGTCTCGGCAAGTTGATGGACACTTAGATCAGTGGTATCTAACATAAAGTCAGCACGTGTTGTTAACACATCAAGTAATACTTTTTCTTGTTTGATGGCTAAATCAAGCGGCAATGAATCTAAAGAAAGTGGATGCAAACGGCGCGTTTCAGAAAAACGTTTGATCAGTGTTTGATCATCACAATCTAAATAAAATAATGTTGGATTGGCAAAGCCGGGTAAGTACTCAAGAATGTCGTTAAATTCTTCTTGTTCTTTGGGTAAGTTACGAACATCAATACTAACAGCAATTTTGTCGTAATTATCAGAGACACTACGAACTAATGAAGGCAGTAAGTTTACAGGGATATTATCGACACAATAATAACCAAGATCTTCAACTACACGCAGGGCAACCGATTTACCTGAGCCAGAGCGCCCACTGATGATGATTAACTCCATGTAAACTCTCCTTCACTTAATAGCAATTTTATTAAAAACATGATCACTCTAGCTGGTTAAATAACTCATTAACGTTATTAAAAATTATGTGTACAGAATAACTACCTGTCATAATTTTTCCTTGTTATTGAACTACTTTGTACCGCCATAATAGATCACTAACGCAAGAGGTATGACTTACGATTGCTCAACAATAACGTGATATAAATCTTGATCTGTTTTCGCGCTACGTAGTTGTTTACAAAAATCTTTGTCGTTAAGTTTATCAGCAATTGTGGCTAACGTCTTTAAATGAAGTTGACTATCACCCTCTGGTACGATGAGAGCGACAAACAGATCCACAGGGCGATTATCAATTGCGTCAAAATTAATAGGCGTTTCGCTCACTAAAATGATTGCTAGTGGATTTTCAATACCACTCATTCGACCATGAGGAATGGCAATGCCACGACCAATACCAGTACTACCTAGTTTTTCTCTAGCGAGTAATGCATCGAGGATTTCTTGTTGTGATAGCTGAGGAAGTTGTTCATGAGCCAATTGGCTGATAAATTCAATGATCCGTTTTTTGCTATTAAAAAGGACCGCAGTTTTACTGCAGTCCTGGCAAATAAGTGAGCTTAATTTCATAGTGTTAGTGTCGAGCGTGCTTCTCTTTGTGTTTGATTACTTGACGGTCGAGCTTGTCGATTAGTCCGTCAATGGCTGCATACATGTCTTGATGTTCAGTTGAAGCAAATAACTCAGCACCACTGACATGGATGGTGGCTTCTGCTTTTTGGCTTAGCTTTTCTACGTCAAGAATAACATGGACATTGTTGATGTGATCAAAATGCCTCTCAAGCTTCGCAAACTTATTGTTTACATAGTCTCTTAATGAATCAGTAATTTCTACGTGACGACCAGTTAAATTTAGTTGCATAAGCATTTTCCTTTTTTGATTTTACGCCTTAAATCAAACTCTTTCTTTGATTTGACGGTGGAATAGCCAGTGACTCGCGGTATTTTGCAATAGTCCGTCTAGCTACTTTGATACCTTGCTCTGCCAATATATCTGCAATTTTACTATCACTCAATGGTTTCGCTGAGTTTTCTGCGCTAATCAGTTTTTTGATTAGTGCGCGAATAGCTGTCGATGAGCATTCGCCGCCATTTTCAGTACTAACATGGCTTGAGAAAAAATACTTTAACTCAAAAATACCACGCGGGGTATGCATGTATTTTTGGGTAGTTACACGAGAAATTGTTGACTCATGCATCTCTACCATTTCAGCAACGTCATTGAGTACCATAGGTCGCATGGCTTCAGGGCCATGTTCAAAGAAACCTTGCTGCTGTTTTACGATGCAATTGGTTACTTTGAGCAATGTGTCATTGCGACTTTCTAGGCTTTTTATAAACCATTTAGCTTCTTGCAGATGCGAACGAATAAACTGACTATCAGTGCTCGACTTTACTGAGCGCGACATAGCTGCATATTGGCTGTTCACTCTGATTTTTGGCATGCTGTCTGGATTAAGTTCAACCACCCAGCGGCCTTTAATTTTTTTCACTGATACGTCAGGAATAACGTATTCTGACTCTTCTCGTACTATGGTATCCGCAGGCTTTGGATTTAGGCTGTGGATCAGAGTCATCACTTCTTTTAGTTCATCTTCCTTAAGCTTAGTCTTTTTCATCAAAGTGCGATAGTCGCGACTAGCTAATAAATCGATATGATCAGTTAAAATCATTTTTGTCTCATTAATCCAAGGGGTTGCCGGATCAAATTGATTTAGCTGAATACATAAACACTCTTGTAGACTGCGAGCCGCGATGCCTACAGGGTCAAATAATTGGATACGTTTTAAAACCGCTTGTACTTCGTCAAGTTCGATTTCTTCTTCGTTGTTGCCTTGATTTAAGCTCTCTACAATGTCTTCACAGCTAAGCGTTAAAATACCTGAGTCATCAATGGCCTCAACAATTGCAATGGCTATTGCTTCATCTGTAGGGCTAAATGGAGTTAGCTGTAGCTGCCACATTAAATATTCATGCAAGGTTTCTGTTGAGGCGCCTTGATATATAGATTCGTCCTCTGGCATTGGGCCTGCTGAGCTATTTGGTGCAGCGCTCATGTACTCATCCCATGTGACATCCATCGCCATTTCATCACTGAGTGTTTCTTTGGTGAGTGCTTCGCTGCTTTCTTGTTCGTATTCGCTGGGCTTGTCATCTGCTGAGGCGCTAACGGTTAAGTCGTCGTTATCTTGCTTTTGCTCATTCTTGCCCGCCGTGTCGTCTGAATACTCATGCTCTTCTAGCTCTAGTAACGGATTGCTATCTAACGCTTCTTGAATTTCTTGCTGCAGATCCAATGTGCTGAGCTGCAATAAGCGGATAGCTTGTTGCAGTTGCGGTGTCATTGTAAGTTGCTGGCCCATGCGCAGCTGGAGTGATTGCCTCATGTATCTCTAACAATCCTTTTATTGTTGTCATTGTTAAGTTTAGCAGATGCTTAGCCAAGTGTGGCTTTATAGCCTAAATTGCTCACCTAGGTAAACATCGCGAACTGTTTGGTCGGCGAGTACATGCTCAGGTGTGCCTGATGCAATTAACTCCCCATGAGAAACTATGTAGGCTTTTTCACAAACATCAAGAGTTTCTCGTACATTATGGTCGGTGATAAGCACGCCAATACCACGGTTTTTAAGGTGTTCAATAATCTTCTTTATATCTAACACTGAAATTGGATCAACACCAGCAAAAGGCTCATCTAACAAGATAAATTTTGGGTCTGCGGCTAATGCACGGGCAATTTCAACACGACGACGTTCACCGCCAGATAGAGCCATACCTTGGCTGTCCCGAATATGTTGAATGCTAAATTCATCAAGTAAGCTGTCAAGAGCTTCTTCTCTTGCTTGTTTTTTAAGGTCTTTTCGGGTCTCTAAAATAGCCATCAAATTTTGATAAACAGTCAATTTACGAAAAATTGATGACTCTTGCGGTAAGTAACCAATCCCCAAGCGAGCGCGACTATGCATTGGCAGTAAGGTGATGTCGTTGTCATCTATACTGATCTTGCCTTTGTCGCTAGGCACTAAGCCTACAATCATATAAAAGGTTGTGGTTTTACCCGCACCATTTGGGCCCAGTAAGCCAACAATGCTGCCGGCGGTAACTTCTAAGCCTACACTTTTGACAACTTGGCGACCTTTGTAGCTTTTAGCTAAAAATTCAGCTTTTAATGTACTCATGGCTGGCCTTTAGATTTGTCTTTTTTGTTACTTACCGGTACTAAAATAGTGTGCACGCGATCATTTGAGCTTTCGCCTTTTTCGGCGCTGATAAGCTGTTGGTCCATGTCGTAGGTAATGCTTTTAGCATTAATTTTTTGCCCTGCTTGAGTAACCTGCGCATCGCCAATTAAGGTTAAGTAGCGCTTGGCAACGTCGTAACGAACTTCTTTAGCGCTGGCGCTCATAATTGTGCCATCAGCTTGTTTTTCTTCAAAATAAGCTGGACTTCCTGTGGCTACAAGCAGTTGTTTATTGTCGCCTAAGTCTTCACGTTTGTGTACTTCAAGGCGATCAGCTTTAATACGGCGGTTACCATGAATAATTTCAACGTTGTTTTCAAAAATACCGATGTTATCTTTTAACTGGGCAAGTTGTTTGTCTGCACTGATCGATACTTGGTCCGCAGGTGGTAAATTAGTCTCAGCAAAGCTTGCAAAGGCCATGAATAAGCTTGGTATAACAAGCAAGTGAGCAAATTTATTGGTCATAATATATGGTTCGCGTATGGTTAATTAGTTCTACCACTTCGGCTTTTAAGTCGGCATTGAGGCCGCGCCCAGTGATCTTTAAATTTGGCCCAATCAATTCTACAGGTTGTTCAGAGCTCATGGTTTGTAGTTCAATATCAACCTGAATGTTATCTGCATTGATGTGCTCAATCATGGCATTGTTGGTCAGGTTTTTAGCCACCACATTGCCTTCTAAAATTAATTGATGGTTTTCATATAAAGTGGCTTCGTTTGCATTAATTTGCCACGTTTGTTGTTGATTATATAAAGTAAAAATAGGTTGCTCAAAGTAAGTGAAGCCTAACTGTTGATAGAGCTCCATTTTTGCAGCGGTTACTTTGTGGCTAATTTTACCTTGTTCATCAAATGCTGTTTGTTTTAATGCTACGGCAGTGTAATCGGGTTTTGCTATTATATCTTCTTGGTTTTGTGGTGCATTTGTTGGCTGATTAAAATAGGGAAACCACAACCACACCATGCAAGCGACGAACAATACGCATAATATTAAACGCGCACTATTCATGAGCTAGTCCCTTCGCTTGTTAGTGACTTACCATTTTCAAGCATCAATAAATCAGTGAGCTCACGCACTGCACCAAAACCACCTGGTAGCATGGTTGTATAATGCGAGATGCGTTTGATGAGCGGGTGTGCATCATTCACTGCTACAGCAAAACCGACTAATTCCATAACCGGCATATCTGGTCCATCGTCACCTATATAGGCTATTTGCTCATCTGTTAACTGCAATTTATTTTTGAGCTGTTGATAAGCTTGCAACTTGTTTTCTTGACCTTGATAAATATGCTCTACAGTCAGGCTAGTCATTCGTTGCTGAACTATCTGTGAATGACGACCAGTGATCACTGCCACTTCAAAGCCACTGTTGATTAAGGCTTTAATGCCAAAACCATCTTTAGTATTAAAGGCTTTGAGTTCTTCACCATGATTACCTAAGTAAATACGGCCATCTGAAAATACACCATCGATGTCGCAAATAAGCAGTTTAACTTTTTGCGCGCGACTACGGGCATCATCACTAAGCGGCTGGTATAAATCAGCAAACTGCATTATAAAACTCCTGCTTTGAGCAAGTCTTGCATGTTGAGTGCACCAATAGGGTGTTGATTATCGTCAATCACAATTAAGCCGTTGATACGCTTATTTTCCATAATATTGAGTGCCTCTGCTGCCAACATATCAGCGCTTGCTGTAGTACAAGAGCGGGTCATTACTTCGCTGATTAAGGTGCTATGAATATCGACCCGCTGCTCTAAAATGCGGCGTAAGTCACCATCAGTAAATAATCCTGCAAGTTGGTTGCTATCATCAACAATGGCGGTCATCCCTAATCCTTTGGCTGACATTTCAATTAATGCATCTTTAATACATTGTTTATCATTAATGATAGGTGTTGCAGTCCCCGTGTGCATAATATCTTTTAAGCATAGCAGTAGGCGTTTGCCTAAGCTGCCACCTGGGTGCGATAATGCAAAGTCGTCGGCGGTAAAGCCGCGGGTCTCTAACAAGGCAACGGCCATAGCATCACCCATTGCAAGCATTGCAGTAGTGCTTGCTGTAGGGGCTAGTCCTAATGGGCAGGCTTCTTGACTTACTTTTGTACACACATGGGCATCTGCCCAATTCGCCATTGACGATGCAGGGTTTCCAGTAATGGCAATCATTTTTGCGCCAATTCGTTTGATTACTGGAATGATATTCAGTACTTCGCTGGTTTCACCAGAGTTTGATAACAGCATGACGACATCATCGCGGGTTATCATTCCTAAATCGCCGTGGCTTGCTTCACCGGGATGAACAAAAAACGCAGGTGTACCTGTACTTGCCAATGTTGCTGCAATTTTATTACCGATATGACCTGATTTTCCCATGCCAACAACAATGATCCTGCCATGACATTGATATATCAGCTGGCAAGCTTGATTAAAGTTTTCGTCTAGGTATTGGGCTATCTCAGTTAGTGCTTGGCGCTCGATATCGAGTACCCGCTTACCTTGTTCAATAAAATTTAACTGCGTCATGTGTTGTCCATTTTTTGAGTAGCATTAAGCAACTTGGTTGAAAATATAACCTTGATAGATTAAAAACGCGACCAATAAAAGGCCACCTTCAACGCGGTTAATGCGTCTTGTGCCTCTAAAACTCAAAGACATAGCAATCAATGCTATGGTGGCACCAATCATAATTAATGCATCACGGTTTGCCGCGGATGGATCGATAATTGATGGGTTGATAATACCAGCCAGCGGCAATACCGCTAAGATGTTAAAGATATTAGAGCCGACGATATTACCCAGTGCTAAATCATCTTCTTTTTTCAATACTCCAGCAATACAGGCAGCAAGCTCTGGTAAGCTGGTACCAACGGCAATAATGGTTAAGCCGATAACCAGATCACTTAAGCCGAAGAATTTGGCAATATCAACCGCTGAACCAACTAAGAAGTGCGAGCTAATAGGTAACACAATCATGCCAATAATGAGCCAAAATAACGCTGATTTAGTTGATACGTTATCTGGGACGTCTTCACAGGCTTCGCTGACAAAAGGGTCATCAGCTTGGTTTTTTGCGCGAATAGAAATAACAATTAAACCTGCAATAAAGACAACAAAGCCAATAATTAATGCAACACCCTCAGCAAATGAAAAGTAGTTATCGGAAAACACATACCAAGCAGCAATCGAAACTAATAATACTAACGGCATTTCACGCTTTAGGGTCATTGATGACACCGAAAGTGGACGTAACAGCGCGGTAATACCTAAAACAAGTAAAATATTAGTGATATTTGATCCTACCGCATTACCTACTGCGGTGTCGGTTTTACCTGCCAGAGCCGCTGAGGCAGAGACCATCATTTCAGGCGCTGACGAGCCCATTGCAACTACGGTTAAACCAACAATAAGTGTAGGGACACCGAAATTTTTTGCCAGTGCTGCTGCACCGTAAACAAAACGATCTGCACTCCACACAAGAGCTGCAAACCCGAAAATTAAAATGACAAAAGAAGTCACCATTATGTTACGCCAATTATTCAAAATGAGATGGCTGCAAATAGTAACAAAAGCGAACCTGAAAGTATAAATAAAAGAATCAGGTCAACTTGTTGTATTGATTTTGCTTAATAGAATTTTTTTAAGCGCCTGTTAAGCCTGCTGCTGTAAGGTTTTGGCTGTTATTACATAGAATATTACAAAATTTTACGATTTGTTTTTTCCATCTTGCTGTAAAAACGCTTAAAATAGGGGAACTAGTGAAAATAGTAATGGAGAGCGGCTTGTCGCAACCAATAGTAGAAATCAAGGATGTAAGCTTTTCTCGAGGCAATCGCAGCATATATAAAAATATGAGCTTTAGTGTTCCTAAAGGGAAAATTACGGCGATCATGGGACCAAGCGGAATTGGTAAAACCACCATGCTGCGTTTAATTGGTGGCCAATTAAAACCAGATAGCGGTACTATTTTATTCGAAGGCAACAACATTCCTACCATGTCCCGTAAAGAGCTTTATGCGGCACGTACCAAAATGAGTATGTTATTCCAAAGCGGCGCATTATTTACCGATATGTCGGTGTTTGACAATATCGCTTTTCCGCTGCGTGAACACACTCGTCTCAGTGAAGATTTGATCCGTCTTGTGGTGCTCATGAAACTACAAGCCGTTGGCCTACGTGGCGCTCAGGATTTAATGCCTTCTGAGCTCTCTGGCGGAATGGCGCGTCGCGCTGCATTAGCGCGTTCTATTGCACTTGATCCTGATTTAATTATGTATGATGAGCCGTTTGCAGGCCAAGATCCGATTTCAATGGGGGTGTTGGTTAAATTAATTAAGTCACTTAACCAAGTGCTTGGTTTGTCATCGCTAATTGTCACCCATGATGTAACCGAAGTAATGAGTATTGCTGATCACGTTATTATTATTGCAGAGCAAGGCGTTATTGGTAGCGGTACACCAGATGAAATGCGTCATCATGAGTCACCGCTTGTACAGCAGTTCTTAAAAGGGTTATCTGATGGCCCTGTGCCATTTCATTTCCCTGCGCAACCTTACCAGCAAGAGTTACTGGGAGGGCGCCGCTAATGTTAGATTTTTTGCAAATGTTAGGTCATAAAGCATTAGGTCGTTTTGCGGCGCTTGGCCGTTCGACACAAATGTTGTTTGGCGCGTTATGCCATTTACCTAACTTTAGAAAAGGTACCCCGTTACTGGTTCGTCAATTATATATGGTTGGTTCGCAGTCATTATTGATTATCATGGTATCGGGCTTATTTATTGGTATGGTGTTAGCGTTACAGGGCTACACTGTGCTGGTTGGCTATGGGGCAGAAGACAGCTTAGGGCCGTTAGTGGCATTGAGTTTATTGCGAGAGTTAGGGCCGGTAGTCACCGCGTTATTATTTGCTGGACGAGCAGGGAGTGCGTTGACTGCAGAAATAGGTTTAATGAAAGCAACTGAGCAGTTATCTAGCCTTGAAATGATGGCGATTGATCCTCTTAAACGTATTATTGCACCGCGCTTTTGGGCAGGTTTTATCAGTATGCCATTGTTAGCATTAATATTTTCTGCTGTTGCAATTATTGGTGCTCACTTAGTTGGCGTTGATTGGCTAGGCGTTGATACAGGCAGTTTTTGGTCAATCATGCAGTCGCAAGTGTCATTCCAGCAAGATATTTTAAATGGCATGATCAAAAGTTTTGTATTTGCCATCGTGGTTACATGGATAGCACTTTATAAAGGTTATGATTGTATACCGACCTCTGAAGGGATCAGTAAAGCAACAACAGAGACGGTAGTACACTCTTCTTTGGCTGTTTTAGGGTTTGATTTTATTTTGACAGCGGTAATGTTTACCAGCTAATAAAGGTATAAAAAATGAATTCACGGAAATTGGAAATTTTAGTTGGTTTTTTTGTTGCGTTAGGTATTGCTGCATTTGCAATGTTGGCGTTAAAAGTGGCCAATGCAGGGATCAGCGGTAATGGCGAAACGTATTTATTAAAAGCCAAATTTGAAAATATTGGTTCGTTAAAGGCGCGTGCGCCAATCAAAGTGGGTGGGGTTGTAGTTGGTCGAGTTGAGTCGATTTCAATTCATCCGCAAGAATTTGTGCCAGTTGTTGATATGACGATTGATGCGCAATATCAATGTCGTTTTTCAGACACCAGCTCAGTGTCAATTTTGACCTCAGGTATTTTAGGTGAGCAGTACCTAGGTATTAACCCTGTTATTGCGCCGAAGTCGGCTGAGCAAGCTTGTTTCGGTGTAGCAGTCACCAGTGATGATAAAGATTTAGGTTTAGATGAGCTATTTGGTGTTGAAAGCAAAGCCTTAAAAGATGGCGACTATATCACGGACACTAAATCTGCATTGGTGCTTGAAGAGTTAATCGGGCAGTTTTTATTCAATCAAGGCGGCGAGTAAATAATTATGTTTAAACAATTTTTAATGATAGTGGCGCTTACTTTCAGCGCTATCAGTATTGCAAGTGAGCCGGTTGACTTAAAAGACCCTTACAAAATGGTACGCCAAGTTTCAGATAATACGTTTCAGCGCATTACGCGTGACCAGCCTTTAATTGAAAAAGACAAAGAGCATTTACGGGTGATCGTAAAAGAAGAGCTAATGCCGTATATAGATTATAAATATGCTGCACTTCGGGTGTTAGGTAGCCATGTTTCTAAAGTTCGCTCAATTAAAGATCCTGCAGAGCAAAAACAAGCGGTTGAAGACATTAAACGCTTTATTGATGTGTTTCAAGAATATTTAATTGCAACGTATGCTGGTGTGTTTACCCAATACACAAACCAAAAAGTAGAGTTTGGCCCAAGTAAAGAGTTTGCTGGACAAGATTTAGTATTAGTAAAAACAAAAATCATTGAGCCGGGTAAGCCAGAAATTAAAATTGATTTTAAAGTGCGTGAAGACCGCGATGGCGAATGGCGTGCTTATGACATGGTTGCTGAGGGCATTAGCTTATTAGATGCAAAGCAAAGTGAATTCCAAGGTATTTTACGCCAACAAGGCATTGACCATGTAAGTAATCTACTTGAACAGAAAAGTAAGTTACCAGTGCAATTTAGAGGCGAAGGCGGTAATGAGTAAAGTGACGGTTACTCAGCTCAATGAACAGCAATTTCGAGTCAGTGGTGAATTGACTCGAAATTCAATTTCTGCTGAACGACTTCTGAATAAAACACCACAAAGTGACCATAAAACATGGTATTTTGACCTTTCTGAGGTGTCTAGGGTTGACACGGCGGGCTTAGCTTGGTTAATTCACTCTTTCGCAGAATTAAAGCAGCAAGGTATTCACCTTGAATTGCAAAATATTCCTGAGCAATTGCAAAAATTGATGCAGTTGGGACAGGTTACAAACCTATTTGAGTGAGAGTTATGCAAACGAGCCAGGTCGAAACCCTATTACGCGACGAACTACAATTAGCTGAAGTACATGTAAAAGCCAATGGTAGCCATTATGAAGTCATCGCAGTTGGTGATTGCTTTGATGGTTTGAGCCGTGTGAAAAAACAACAGCTAGTGTATGGGCCGTTAATGAATACTATTTCTGATGGTACAATCCATGCGGTGTCGATTAAAGCCTTTACACCGACTGAGTGGAAGCGCGAACAAAAATTCATTTTACCTCAATAAAAAGGTTTCCTCATGGATCAATTTGTAATTCAGGGTGGAACCGGACTTGCCGGTGAAGTCACTATTTCAGGCGCTAAAAATGCTGCGCTGCCCATCCTCTTTGCCGCTTTACTTGCGGATGGCAAAAGTACCTTTAACAATGTGCCTCGTTTACGTGATATTGGGACTACTGAAGCGTTATTAAAAACCCTTGGCGCAGAAACCCAATGGCATGGTGAGCAGCTTGTTATTGATGGTGGCAAAGTAGATAAAACACTCGCTCCTTATGAACTTGTTAAGCAAATGCGTGCATCGGTATTAGCTTTAGGGCCTTTGGTTGCGCGTTTTGGTCAAGCGCAAGTATCGTTGCCTGGAGGCTGTGCAATTGGCGCACGTCCTGTTGATATTCATATTCAAGGCTTAGAGCGCATGGGCGCGGTAATAAGTGTTGAGAATGGTTACATTAATGCCAAGGTTGACGGGCGTTTAAAAGGCGCTGAAATATACATGGAAATGGTTAGCGTTGGCGCAACGGAAAACTTATTGATGGCCGCTACTTTGGCCGATGGTAAAACTGTATTAGAAAATGCCGCTCGTGAACCAGAGATCATTGATTTAGCTGTGTGCTTAACCGCTATGGGCGCAAAAATTACAGGTGCGGGCACCAGCCGTATTGAAATTGAAGGTGTTGAAAAACTCCATGGTTGTGAACACCGTATTTTACCGGATCGCATTGAAACCGGTACTTTCTTGGTGGCTGCAGCGATGGCGGGTGGTGAAGTGCTGTGTAAACTTACTGATTTTCACAGCCTAGAGCCTGTGATTGAAAAGCTGCGCGCCACTAATGCGTTAATTGAAGTACACGACGACAGCATTTACCTTGATATGCGCGGCCGTGAACTCAAAGCCGTAAATATCAAAACCATGCCACACCCAGGCTTTCCTACTGATATGCAAGCTCAATTTACCGCGTTAAATGTGGTTGCTAATGGTAGTGCGACAATCACTGAGACGATTTTTGAAAACCGCTTTATGCATGTACCTGAGTTACAGCGTATGGGTGCTAATATTCGTTTAGAAGGCAATACCGCTATCTGTGGTGACACTAAAAGCCTAACTGGTGCGCAAGTGATGGCAACAGACTTACGTGCTTCAGCGAGTTTGATTTTAACGGGGATAGTAGCGCAGGGTGAAACGGTTGTTGATCGTATCTATCATGTTGATCGTGGCTATCAACGCATTGAAGATAAACTCAGTGCATTAGGTGCCAATATCAAACGTAGAAGTAGTTAATAGCCTAGAACCTAGGTCCTAGCTTCTAGGCCCTAGGTTTTATAGTTTAGTCTCAAGCTCTGCCACTTTAACCATCACTTTCAATATTTCACCATTGCGATAAAGCTCAAACTCAATTTCATGGCCGGGCTCTGAATTACCAATAATATTTAAGGTCTTTTGTGGGTTAGTGACATTTTCGCCTGCAATTTTTACCACTATGTCTTGCTCTTTGATCCCCGCTTGCCACGCAGGGCCTAATGGATCAAGGTTGGTTATACGCAGACCAGCCACTGGCGTATAGTTATCACTGACCTCTTTACCTGTGCTATCAACAGCGGTACCCGTGAAACCTAGATAGCCGCGTACAACACGTCCATGACGGATCAGTTTATCCATTACTTCTTTGGCTAACGAGTAAGGAACTGCAAAGAATATTCCTTGAATATCTAAGTTCTCCCGGGTTTTAAATTGTGCGGAGGTGATGCCAACGAGATCGCCGTTAGAATTGACCAGTGCGCCGCCTGAATTGCCAACATTGATTGCGGCATCCATTTGTAACAGGCTGTTGTAGGGGCTGTCGGTAATTTTTTGTTTTCCCGTTGCACTGATGATCCCTTGGGTGATGGTTTGTCCTAAATTAAGCGGGTTACCAATTGCAAGGACGACATCGCCAACTCGTGGTATAAAACGGTCGCTGATCGGGATCACTGGCAAGTGCTCTACATTAATTTTTAATAATGCTAGGTCGGTGATGGTATCAAAGCCGATCAGCTGCACATCAAAATAACGACGGCCATCAGTGAGTAGCACCATAATTTGGTCAGCGTTATTGATCACATGATAGTTAGTTAGAATATAGCCATCACTTGACATGATCACGCCTGAGCCAAGTTCTTGCACGGTATTTTGCCGTTTGTAGCGTGGCTCTTTTGAAATGCTTTCAGAAATGATAGTTACAACCGAAGGTGCGGCGCGTTGCACTGCATCAGCAAAGCTCAGGTGATTAACACTCATGGCGCTTGGCAGTGGGACATTGGGTAGTAAGGTTGCACGCATATTTGGGCTAAAAAAAACGACCAAAAAGGCGATGCCGAGTCCGGCAAACAGCGGAGGAAGGACAAACTTAAAGAATTTCAGCACAATTTTCTTATTCTTAGTGAGCAATCTGGTAATGATGGCACAAAAAAAATAGCAGCGGCAAGTGCCACTGCTATTTTTTATGTCATTTGTGCAATATTTACTTTATTGAATTAAAACAAATACTGACTCACGACCACGTTGTACCCCAAGTACTATGTTTCCTTTGGTATTCTCAATGATCTTATTCATATCATGAATTGTTGCAACGCGCTGGCGATTGACCTGCATAATAACATCACCTTCTTCAAGACCGACTCTTGCTGATGGTGAACGTGGGTCAACAGTTGTTACTTCGACGCCTTTTGCTCCGTTTTTCTGGGTGTTCTCAAGCGTGGCTCCTTGGAATGCAGGGTGAAGTTCATCCCCTGCGGCAGTGAGGCCTGATGCGCCATCAAGTGTCACTTTAACCGTTTGTACTTTGCCATCGCGGTAAATTCCCAGTTTAACTTTTTTACCTTCACCTAAGGTAGCAATTTTACTGCGTAGTTCGTGGAAGCCACTGATTTCGCTACCATCAATGCTAATAATTACGTCACCGGCTTTGATGCCTGCTTTACTTGCAGCAGAATCATCCATCACTTGCATGACGTAAGCACCTTGTTTTACATCTAGCTTTTGCGCTTTGGCAAGGCCTGCGTCAAGTGGACGGCCAGAAATACCTAATGAGCCACGACGTACCTCGCCATGCTCAATAATTTGATCAACTAGGTTTTTCATCATATTAGATGGGATGGCAAAGCCAATGCCCACATTACCACCAGAGGCACCTAAAATAGCAGTGTTAATGCCGATTAGCTCACCGTTGAGATTAACGAGTGCACCACCAGAGTTACCTTGATTTATCGCGGCGTCAGTTTGAATAAAGTCTTCATAGCCTTCAATATTTAAGCCGCTGCGGCCAAGCGCACTGACAATACCTGATGTTACGGTATGGCTTAAACCAAAAGGATTACCAATAGCAACGGCAAAATCACCCACGCGCAGTTGATCTGAATTAGCCAGCTTTACGGCTACTAAGTCTTCAGCATCAATTTGCAATAGGGCGATATCTGACTCTTTATCGCTGCCGATTTTAGTTGCTTCATATTCGCGGCCATCTTCAAGAGTCACTAGCATTTTTTCTGCGTCTTGAACTACATGATTGTTAGTCACTACGTAGCCTTCTTTAGCATCAATAATAACCCCTGATCCTAAACCACTAAATTCACGTTTTTGACTGCGTGGTTGCGGGTTGCCAAAAAAGAAATCAAGCGGATCGGCGCGACGACGAACTTCTTTTGAGCCGGATACTTGGATGCTGACAACGCCCGGTGTTATTTGTTCTAGCATAGGCGCTAACGTTGGTAATTGTTGACCATTAACAGCGATAGGCATTTTTGCCATTGATACAGCAGGGGCCAATAATAAGCTGGTAGATAACATTGCTGCACTGATTAACGATAGTTTCATTTTCATAGTCAGGGTTTACTCCACATCACAGGAAAAAGCACAAACAAAAAAGGCTGCATGTAAGCAGCCTTTTCGAATTTAAATATAAAGCTGTTACATTTAAAGACTATGGGGTCAAAAAAAAGTTCATCAAGATACTTTAGAATGTTCTGAAACTTTATTTTCACCAGCAAATAATCCTGAAGTACCGGCTACATAGTCAGAAGGTTGTGCGTGTGCTGATGAACGATCACTTTGACGCTCTTTTAATGAACGTTGTAATTGCTCTGTCGTTTCTTTTGAGAAGAATGGTTCTGCAGGGTGTTGTTTTTTGTCAGTCAACAGTAGCTTATTTGTTTCATCAACATGATTTAATAATTGATCATAGTTGTCTTTCATTTTGCTAACTAACTTACTGGTACTTGCTAAGTGATCTGCAACGTCTTGGCGATATTGCTCCAAGGCATTTTTAGCTTGTTCAGCTTGTTGTTCCAGCTCATCTTGTTTAAATTGCTTTTTGGTTACAAATGCACCTAGGAAAAAAGCCGCCACTGCCACAATAATAATAATGCCGATCCAAGTAACTGTGCCCATAAATTCTACCCCTTTGGGAATTAATACGTAAAAAATAAAAATAACGCCTAAATTGCGTATTCAATAATAAATCCTGTTGTTGCTAATATACCCCGAGTTACGATGCGTGTTAACATATTGCGTAAATTAAACCGTGTTTTATTGTAACTATCTATGACTCCTTGGCAAAAATATCAACAAGATTTACAACGCGATGACTTTGTTTACGATGCCGCGCAAGAAAATGCCGTGCGTCACTTACAAAGACTCTTTGATGACTTAACAGCTCCAAAGCCTGCCGCTAAAGGTTGGTTTTCTAAGCTCTTTAATAATAAAGATAGCACGCCACCTATAAAAGGTTTGTATTTTTGGGGTGGGGTAGGTCGTGGTAAAACATACTTAGTTGATACCTTTTATGAAGCGCTACCTGGCAAGCGAAAGATGCGTGTGCATTTTCATCGCTTTATGCACCGAGTTCATGATGAGTTAAAGAAATTAGATAAAACAGCGAATCCACTTGAAGTTGTTGCGGATATTTTAAAAACCGAAACTGACATTATTTGTTTTGATGAGTTTTTTGTTCAAGATATCACCGATGCTATGCTACTTGGTGGTTTAATGGAGGCCTTATTTGAGCGAGGCATAGTATTAGTTGCTACATCGAATATCGTACCTGATGAGTTATACCGTAATGGCCTGCAACGCGCCCGTTTTTTACCTGCCATTAAGTTGGTCAATGAAAACACAGTGATTGTGAACGTAGATTCGGGGATTGATTACCGGTTACGTACTTTAGAGCAAGCAGAGATATTCCACAGCCCACTCGATGCGCAAGCGGATAAAAACTTATTTGAATATTTTGATAAATTATCGCCAGAGCCGGGCGTACTTGATAAATCAATTGAGATTGAAGGGCGGATGATCAAAACACGTAAAGTGTCAGATTGTATTGTAATGTTTGATTTTCCAGAGCTTTGCGAAACCGCCCGTAGTCAAGTGGACTACATGGAGATCAGCCGTCTTTATAACACCGTGATCTTATCTAACGTAAAGCAGCTCGGGCAAAGTAATGATGATGCTGCACGCCGTTTTATTGCGTTGGTAGATGAGTTTTACGAACGCCACGTAACATTAATTATCTCTGCTGAGAAACCGATCACTGAGCTTTACACGCAAGGTAACCTTAACTTCGAGTTCAAGCGCTGCATTAGCCGATTACAAGAAATGCAGTCACTAGAGTATTTAGCAAGAGAGCATTTGGCTTAGTCTGAGCCGTCAGCCGTCAGTTTAAGACAAATTCGTCTTTACACGAAAGTTGCAGCGGGCAAATTTTCTAGCTGATAGCTGATAGCTGATAGCTGATAGCTGATAGCTGATAGCTGATAGAAGAAATTTCTTGCGGAAAAAACAACCGTCGAGTAGCAATGTGGTAAAAGTGCTGGTATACTCCCGCGTCTGCCACGTTGCGTTCTATTGCCTTCATCAGATTAGCCTCTTTTGAATGGCGCTAAAGTCTTAAACTCGAAGGGGTTGGAGCAAACATTTAGAGCGGTAATTAATAATAATTACCTGTGGTTTTAATTGAAAAACATTGGATTTTTATAAATGAAAACGTTTGTTGCTAAACCAGAAACAGTAAAACGTGACTGGTACGTAGTTGACGCTGAAGGTAAAACTTTAGGTCGCATCGCTACTGAAATCGCTCATCGCCTACGCGGTAAGCACAAAGCTGAGTACACTCCACACGTAGATACTGGTGATTACATCATCGTTATCAACGCGGAGAAAGTTACTGTAACTGGTAACAAGTTCAAAGATAAAGTGTACTATGCTCACTCTGGTTTCCCAGGTGGTCTTAAGTCTACTACTTTTGATAAACTTCAAGCTGCAAAGCCTGAAATGATCATCGAGAAAGCTGTTAAGGGCATGTTGCCACGTGGTCCTTTAGGCCGCGCAATGTACCGTAAACTTAAAGTTTACGCGGGTACTGAGCACAACCATGCTGCACAACAGCCTCAGGTTCTAGACATTTAAGGAGCACTAACATGGCAAATCAATACTACGGTACAGGTCGTCGTAAAAGTTCAAGTGCTCGCGTATTCTTACGCCCAGGCACTGGTAACATCGTAATCAACAATCGCTCTTTAGAAGAGTATTTTGGTCGCGAAACAGCACGCATGGTTGTTCGTCAAGCTCTAGGGCTTGTTGATATGACTGAAAAGTTTGATCTTTACATCACCGTTGCTGGTGGTGGTACTACTGGTCAAGCTGGTGCTATCCGTCACGGTATCACTCGTGCACTTATGGAGTTTGACGAGTCACTACGTCCACAACTTCGTAAAGCAGGTTTCGTTACTCGTGATGCACGTAAAGTTGAACGTAAGAAAGTGGGTCTTAAGAAAGCGCGTAAGCGTCCACAGTTCTCAAAACGTTAATATTTACGTTATCAAGAATTCAAAAACCCAGCCTCGGCTGGGTTTTTTGTTTTTGCGGCTATAAAAGTTAGCGATAAGCCTTGAGTTTTATATGGTGGTATTATTTAATCTTGAAAAACTCGCAACTCGCAACTCGCAACTCGCAACTCAACTCGTCGCAACTCGCAACTCGCAACTCGCAACTCGCAACTCGCAACTCGCAACTCGCAACTCGCAACTCGCAACTCGCAACTCGCAACTCGCAACTCGCAACTCGCGCTCTCTATAAGTGAATGCAAATTCGCACTTTTTATTAGTAACCAGCAAACTCGCATCAAATATGCGCCTAATAATTAACCTGCTTTGGCCTTTACTGCGTGTAACTCAAAAAAAAGTTCAATAATTATTGTAATAAGTGTAAATCCGTCAGTTAATTGGTGAATTTTTTTGCTACAATTGTCTGGCAAGTAATGTGAGTGAGTTCAACAGCACCATGTGCAGTTTATCTGTTTCCTCTTAGTGAGGTTGATCTTGGTCAGTATATTGTTTTTTAAAGACGCTATTATAACAAACGGCTTCATACTCGAGCCGACCCTATTAATAATTTAATTAAATCGGGTTTATTCGAGCATGGAACTGTGAATAACCTTGTTTTAATCAAGGGTTTTAATTATGATCGCGTCTATTTTAAAATTTCTAAAAATTAACCTGCTGTAACTGATGTTCTCAATATAGCAAGTGTTGGGAATCATAGTGGAGATAAGTGGATGAGCAATGCGCCTGTAGACAATGGCCGACGTCGCTTTTTAACCATAGCTACCTCTGTTGTAGGTGGTGTTGGTGCGGCTGGGGCTGCTGTTCCTTTTATTGCGTCTTGGAATCCAAGTGAGCGAGCTAAATCTGCGGGTGCGCCTGTAGAAGTAGATATCAGCAAGCTTGAGCCTGGGCAATTAATACGTGTCGAGTGGCGTGGTAAACCTGTATGGGTTGTATCACGTACCCCAAAAATGCTTGAGCAGATGAAAGCTCACGAAGATCAACTTCGTGATCCTGCATCTGAAGAGCCTCAACAACCTGAATCAGCTGTAAACGAATACCGTTCAAAACGTCCGGAAATTTTCGTTGCTGTTGGTATTTGTACACACTTAGGTTGTTCACCAGGCTTTTTTGAAGGCAACTTTAGTGAAAAAGTAGAAGGAACCGATGATGGTTTCTACTGCCCATGTCACGGTTCTAAATTTGATATGGCAGGTCGCGTATTCCAAGCGGTTCCAGCACCATTAAATTTAGAAGTACCGCCTTACACCTTTATCGATGACACCACTATTTTAGTGGGCGAAGAAGAAGGGGCTGCCTAATGTTTGGTAAGATTATTGGTTGGATCGACGACCGTATCCCAATGACACGTGTTTGGAATATGCATATTGCACAGTATCCAGCACCAAAAAACTTTAACTTCTGGTACTTCTTTGGCTCTTTAGCTATGTTAGTGCTGGTAAACCAAATCCTAACTGGTATTTGGTTAACGATGAACTTTGTTCCGTCAGCTGAAGGTGCATTTGCTTCTGTAGAATACATCATGCGTGATGTTGAATACGGCTGGTTATTACGTTATTTGCATTCAACCGGTGCATCAGCGTTCTTTATCGTTGTCTATCTACATATGTTCCGTGGCATGATCTACGGTTCTTATCAAAAACCACGTGAATTACTGTGGTTGTTTGGTATGTTTATCTTCTTAGCGCTTATGGCTGAAGCCTTCATGGGTTACTTATTACCTTGGGGTCAAATGTCATTTTGGGGTGCACAGGTAATCATTTCATTATTCGGTGCGATTCCGGTTATTGGTGATGACTTAACGCTTTGGATCCGTGGTGACTACGTAATTTCAGGTGCAACGCTTAACCGCTTCTTCGCACTGCATGTAATTGCGTTACCTTTAGTGATCGTTATCTTAGTATTCTTACATATTGTTGCACTTCACGAAGTGGGTTCAAATAACCCTGATGGTGTTGAAATCAAACGTAAGAAAGGCTCTGTTGCAGAAGAAGATAAGCCTAAATTTAAATTCCATGAGTATTACACTGACAAGAAAGACATTGTTGATGCGATACCGTTCCACCCATATTACACAGTAAAAGATATTATGGGCGTGGTAGGTTTCTTAATCTTATTTTGTTGGGTTGTGTTCTTTATGCCTGCGATGGGTGGGTTCTTTTTAGAAGCGCCGAACTTTGAGCCAGCAAACCCACTTAAGACGCCTGAACATATTTTCCCTGTTTGGTACTTTACGCCATTCTATGCAATCTTACGTGCAATCCCAGATAAATTAATCGGTGTTGTCGCTATGGGTGCATCGATTGTTGTACTGGCTCTGTTACCTTGGATTGACCGTGGTACAGTTAAATCAGTTCGTTACCGTTGTGGCTTCCATAAATGGAACATCGCAGGTTTTGTGGTGACTTTCGTTTTACTTGGTTGGGTGGGCGCAACTCCACAAACTGATTTGAAAACGATTATCTCGCAAATCTGTACTGTGACTTACTTTATGTTCTTCGTGCTGTTATTTGTATACAGTAAGAATGAAAAAACTAAGCCATTGCCAGAGAGGTTAACGAAATGATGAAGAAGCTAATTATCGGTTTATTTGCTTTATCAATAAACGTATTGCCGGCAATGGCTGCAGGTCCTTCGGTTCCGTTAATGGAAGCGGGCAATGACCTTACAGATCAGCCATCATTGCAACGTGGTGCAAAGTTGTTCATGAATTACTGTCTTGGTTGTCACCAAATGCAGTATCAACGTTATGAGCGTACTTTTCGTGATATCGGTATTCCTACAGAGGTAGGTCTTGAGCAGTTAATTTTTGACGGTTCAAAAGTAGGTAGCCATATTACCAATGCAATTACTAAAGATGATGCTGCAAAATGGTTTGGTGCGGCTCCGCCGGATCTAACAAATGTTGCGCGAGTGCGTGGCAGTGATTGGATTTACACCTATTTAAAATCGTTTTATAAAGATGAATCTCGTCCGTTCGGTGTGAATAATACAATATTCCCATCGGTAGGTATGCCGCATGTTCTACAAGAGCTGCAAGGTTTACCTACGCCTATCACTGAAGAAGTGGAAGAACATGGTCAAACTGTGACTAAAGTTGTTGGCACTAAAACAGATGGCACTGGCGAATTAAGTGTAGATGAGTATGACCAAGCTGTTCGTGATTTAACGAACTTCCTAGAGTACGTAGGTGAGCCTACGCGTCTTGAATCGGAAGCGCTTGGCCTTAAGGTAATCGGATTCTTAATTATCCTCTTTATCTTGTCATTTATGCTGAAGAAAGAATACTGGAGAGATGTTCATTAATCTTGAACATATTTAAAGGTAATTTTGCAATAGGGGCTTAAGCCCCTATTGCTGTTTTTGTTATTTAATGGAGGTAGGCATGGCCGTAGCTGCCAATAAGCGCCCTGTAATGACCCTTTTTTCTGGTGCTAACTGTATGTATAGCCATCAAGTACGCATTGTACTTGCTGAAAAAGGCGTAAGTGTAGATATTCATCTGGCTGAAAAGGACAACCTGCCAGAAGCACTTCATGAAATTAACCCTTACGGTACAGTGCCAACACTGATCGACCGTGAGCTTGGTTTATATCAGGCAAACATCATCATGGAATACCTTGATGAACGTTTTCCTCATCCTCCACTAATGCCTGTTTATCCGGTAATGCGTGGCCGTAGCCGTTTGATGATGCATCGTATCGATACAGACTGGTATAGTTTAGCTGCTAAAATTTACGACAATGGTGCAGAATCTGCTCAAGCACGTAAAGAATTAACAGAAGCTCTACTTGCTGTTTCAGCCATCTTCACCGAAGCGCCATATTTTATGAGCGAAGAATTCAGCTTAGTTGATTGTTACTTAGCGCCGTTATTATGGCGTTTACCAGAGCTTGGTATTGAGTTAACAGGTGCAGGTTCAAAAGAAATGAAAGAATATATGATCCGTTTATTTGAACGTGAATCATTCCAAGCTTCTTTGACTGAAACTGAGCGCGAGATCCGTTTGTAATGACGCCTAATCGTCCTTATTTATTACGCGCTTTCTTTGATTGGATTGTCGATAATCAGTGTACACCGCATTTAGTGGTTAACGCTGATTTTCCAGCAGTACAAATACCAACACAGTTTGTTCAAGATGGTCAAATTGTATTGAATATTAGTCCTTCTGCTGTAACACAATTCTCAATGGATAATCAGCAGTTAAGCTTCAATGCACGTTTTGGCGGTCAGCCAATGCAAGTTTATGTACCAATCGGTGCTGTACTTGCTATCTATGCCCGCGAAAACGGTGAAGGCACGGTGTTTACCGCAGATGAGTTTTTAGAGGACGAAGACGAATTTGCAGCTGAGTTAGAAAGTGTTGATGTCGCAGATGAATTACTACCTGACGAACCAGCACCAGCTAAGCCAGAAAAGAAAAAAGGCTCACATTTACGTGTTATTAAGTAATATGTAATTGTTTGATAAAAACCGCTTAGTAGCGGTTTTTTTATGTCTCGGAGTTTTTCAAGTTAGTTGTCGTATCAAGTTATACCAATCGTGTTAAGTTACTGACCATTTATAGCGACAGATAAATGGAGTGATAACAAGGCACAAATTTTGACATGTAGTTGTTCTACATGAAAAATTTATAACGCAGTTAGCGCTTTATTTAGCCCGCTAGAATGGTTAAATATTTAAGTCGATTGGTATTAAACTTTATGCCGCCCGCATTTCTTGTTTTTTCTTTAAATGAAATTTATGTATTCGTTAAGTCTAACCTTACACTTACGTGATACAAGCGTTCGTAGGAAATGGCTTTAACCATGAATAGAGAGCGTTTACGATTACTATTTAAGCAGTTAGCTTGTTGATTGTTAAAATAAAGCTTTTTGCTAGTGACAAGCCAGTAAAAACTTTTTATACTGCAACCCGCTTTAATCGCTGTGGTGGTTAAACGCTTCAAAAATTTAGCCTTGTTCAAAACACATGCTAATACAAAATGGCCCCTTAGCTCAGTTGGTTAGAGCACACGACTCATAATCGTTAGGTCCCCAGTTCGAGTCTGGGAGGGGCCACCACTTTTAAAAGCTTCCCAAGTAAATACCTACTAACAGAAATTACCCTGTGCTACCTCTGTGCTACTTTAAATATAGCAAAATAAACTAGTAATTTTAATTTTTAAACTATTTAAAGGTTTTCGAATCAATTTCGTTTGTGAGTAAGTCCGTTGGTGTTAGGCTGTATTAATAATTATTTACACGGAAGTACTTATAAATGAATCGACTCGATGTTTCCGCTCAAGATATTGAAAAAAAACTAGTCTCTCTCAAAGAGAATGAATTAAGCCAGACGGTACTCGTTCCCCTTCTTAAAGAGGTTTATGGTGCTCGAGTTGAATTTACAGGTGGTTTATACGAAAAAGGAAGGGATATAATAATTTATAAAAAAGATGAACTTGGTGAGTTAGAGCCAATTGCTGTCCAAGTTAAGAAGATATCTCCCTCTGCAAATTCTCAATCTAAGTCATTTCAACAACTATTAAATCAACTTTCTCAAGCTCAAGATGAAACAATTATAGATCCAGAAACATCTCACGAGACAGCGATTAAAAAAGTACTTTTTATCACTCCATATTTATTAGAACAGAAAGTAATTGATACTCATAAGGGGGCTTTCAGCAAAGCTAGATTAATTGGAATAACGATAGTTGATGGTTTTAAGCTAATTACTCTATTAAAGGAAAAAGCACCTTTCTTGCTTAATTCGTTACTCGAAAATGAACAGCTTCTTAAAAGTTATGTAAGCCCTAAATTAACAAATAGCCTTCTCATGAAAGCTTTGAATATGGGCACCGGAAAAAAGGTTTGCGATATTTATTGTGATATTGATTTTACTTTTGGGAATATTAGAAGTTCTTTAGACCAATTTAAAACAATTGAAGCTAAACAAGCTGTAAAAGTAGAAAGAGTATCATCCTCACACTTCCCTCTATTCTGTAGTACTTTCAAAGCTATTGAAGCCAGCTCAGGTGTAGAAATATTAGATAAGGATGAAGTTAACTCAGCACAAAAGAAGTTTAAAGAAGCTGAGTCATTAGAAGCTGAAGATAAGGCTGTTCGTGCCAAGATTAGTTCTTTCAGGAGAGAAATATCAGAACTGGCAGCGGAGGAGGTTTTTACAAAGTATAACTCTTTAAATATTGATGTTGGTGCTATCCTTAGTCTAATTAAAAGTGATGAAAAATTATTGATAGAGCACAACTTTAAAGACGAAGATGACAGTGTTTTATATCAAGCATTAATGGTAAAGATTCGAAGGGCTTGTAGTAACATCGATGTCTTAAATTTACAAATAAGAAAAATAAGGGAGCGTATCGATGACCTAGATGCTTCTATTGAAATTAATTTAGACTCTGTCGCTAAAGCATTTAATACAGTTGCAAAAAAAGTTAGAGAGTCATACTCAAAGCGGTGCTCAACAGATGAGTACTTATTGGCTGTGAGCGGTCTCAATGAGTTAATATCTAATTTGAGAGGATATATCAGTGAATTTGATATACAACCAATAAAACATGTAAACAATACTAAAATAACTCTCTCAGACGCTCTTTATTCTGAGTATAACGTCCTTTTATTAGGAGATGCAGGATCAGGGAAAACAACAAACCTTCAAGTACATGCAAATACTCTGTATGAGAATGGTTTCGAGGGGATTGTATTTTATTCATCTCTAAATGAGCTATGCCAATATAAAAAGAATGAGGCTTGTTTATTTAATTTAATAGCTAGTTATATGCTTGATGTTGGAATTCAGAAAAGTCCTCAGGAAATCATCGAATCTATAAGAAATCAAAACTGTGTGATCATATTGGATAGTATCGATGAGGCGATATCTACATATCCCTGGGTAATTGATTCACTATCTACATTTGCAAAAGAAATTAAACATGGGAAGATTATTACCTCTTCTCGTTACACAGTAGAAGAGATCAGTGAATTAAACTTTTTATCTTTATCCTTGTGTCCTTTTAATGAAAAGCAGAAGGAGCAATTTTTTAATAAATGGTTTGCCGATACAGACGAATCTATTCACATTATTGAACACTTAAAAAATAACCCTAAGTTAAGTGAAGTTGTTACTAATCCATTATCTGCAACTATCTTAGCAACCCTCAAAGAGAACAATATCCCATTACCTACAACAGAAGCATCTCTTTATCAAAAAAGGTTTGAGTTACTGAGCGGTATGTTTGATAGATTTAAAGGTGTGAATAGATCCACAATACAACCGGAAAACTTGTTAAAAACAGCTCAGTATCTTGCATTTGAAATACATAAATTAGGCCATAGAAAATTTTCGAGAGAAGAGGCCATTATTATTTGTAAAGATTATGAAGATAACTATGATTTAACGCCAAGTGAAGATGTAATCAACGAGCTTATTTCGCCTTGTGAAATCATACAGCCCACAAATGACGGACTTTTTAGCTTTGGACATTTGAGGTTTCAGGAGTACTTAGCATCTAAAGAGTTTGGTTATAGACGAGGGCTTCAAATGTATAAATTTGTAAGCTCTAACTGGTGGCATGATGTAGTCATTCTTTACTGCCAAGATACAAAATCTGTAGATTGGATTCTAGAGGACGCTATACAGAATGGCTATGCAACAGAAATAAAAGAGTTATTGAAGTCTATTATTCAATTTAGCCGAGAGAGTCAAAAAAATCGTTTCACACGTAAGTTAAATATTGCTCTGGTTGATGAGACTAAATCAGATCCGAAATACACGGAATATTTAGATGATGAAATTGATGAGCTAGATTATGATCTTGATTATTAATTGCGGAACCTTTTTATTGTTGAGATTACTAAATATCTTATACCTTACTTGAGATAAACCTCAGTAATTTCAGCCCTGAAATGACCTAGCTCTTGCGACACAGTTTCGAGAGCTGTTGCTCTACTTAAGCCAAAGTTTTTTAATTCATTCATTCTCTCTTGTGCGTAGCTATGCCTGAGGCCATGACCGCCATTTGAAAAAAAGAGTGTGCGAACAGATGCTTTTGAGAATGAGCACGTCCATTTATGGCCACCGCCAAGGTCGTAGCGTTGCAAATAGTTAATTTCCCTATCACGAACTGTTACAGGCTGCGCTAAGCGCCTTTGTTCTAACTGTGTAGCTAATGCATTCGGTATTAGTACATCACGGATTAGGCCGCCTTTGCCTTTCACTGTATAAATACTACCTTCTCGACCAAGCCACTTGCTGTCTAGCGCTGGACGGCAATCAGCTTTTCGCTCTGATACTCTGGCTATAGTTAATAGCTCATGGGCTCTTAATCCTGCTGCGTAGGCTATTTGTGTAGATAAATTATATTTTCTAGTTTGATGCTCATTAATTGCATGGGCTTGAGCAGGAGTGTAGGCGCGAGACTTTTCGATTATCTCTTTTTCGGATTTTATTACTGTCAGCGTTTCTTTAGGGCCAAGTTTGCCATTGAGTTTAAACATAGCTTGAATTGCTTGCCGTTCCATATCCAACGTTTTTTGGCCTGCAAACTCACTGCGGTAATCAAGGTATTTATAAGCATCTTGAAGGCTCATACCCTGTACTCCATTAATTCCAATATCTTTTGACCACCGAGCTATTTTTATAAGTGCTGTTTTATAGCTTCGAGCGGTACCTAGAGATTTAATAATTTTGTGCTTATATAAGTTTTTAGCCAGCTTCTCCGCTTGCGTTTCTGGTTTTGCGAACTTAGGCATTCTTTTGTACCCAACGTTTTACAGTTGTCCAATGTACTCTCATTCCTTTACGCAAGAGCCACCTTTGAAGATTGGCAATACTTGTATCTTCCTCGTAAAGAGCCAGAAGTCGTTGTTTATGTTTATCTAGCTTGGATGGCTTAAATCGTTTTTTACTGATCAATTTTTTCTCGTTTTTTAGGCGCAATGCTTCTGCTTCGGCATTAAAGGTCATAGTTATTCTCCGGAATGATTGTAAGAAAAACTGGCTGATTAAGCTCAGCGGCTAACGCCTATTCGCCCCTGTTTTACGCATGCGTAAGGCTCGGACTGATCGCGCCTAAAAATCAAAAGACTTGGTTTTATGATGAAGCTGAAAGCTTCTGAAATGGGGGTTACAGAGAATGTAACGACGTGTTGAAGGCAGCAGAAAAGCGCCTGTTTTTTCTTGCCCGAAGGGCTTGATTAATATTTAGATTAGCAGCTTTAATTTAAATTTCAATCTGCAAATAAAAATCTGCGTATAAGATGCTCTAGAGCCCATACCCCGCTATGTGCAAGCCTATTTTAGGCTTCTACATAGCGGGGTATGGGCGAAGCCCAGAAAAGAGGAGGCAATTGCTCATGATGCCTCATTTCAAAGTGCTTGGTTTTACGAGTTTACAAATGTATGAAACTCCTTTAAGCATATGTATTTGTGACTCGCGCTTTAAAATTCAGAGGAAGTATGAGCGAAAATTTAGTACTATGACAAAAGAGAGATTAATTAATCTTGCTACTTAAAGAGTATTTCATAAGTAGCATTTAACTTTAGTAAATTGGCAAATGAACTTTAATAATTTAGCAAAGCTATTCTCAAGTCAGGGAATTGTAAAAATTGGAAGCAATGATTGGTCATTGATCAAAGATGTTGTGGATGAGTTCAACTTATTGTTAAGCCCTTCAATGACTTTATTAGAGCTATATGAAAAGTCATATGAACTGTTACTAAAAAACTATCGAAATGAATATGTGGTAAAAAATGAGATCGCTAATAAAGTTCTCTTGGGCCGTCATTCATTAAAAACAGCAACAATGCTTAGTGAAGTTTGGGTTGGGAATAACAAAGCTGATTGCGTTATTGTAAATGGGGAATCTACTTGTTACGAGATAAAAACAGAGCTGGATTCCTTATCTAGGTTAAAAGACCAAGTAAATACTTATACAAAAGTTTTTGACAAAACATACATAGTGGCAACAGCCAAACATTTAGAGTATTTGTATGAATTCCATAAGCTTAGTCCTAATTTCGGTATTATTGAGTTGACTAAAAGAAACACTCTTAGTGTTAAAGTGAGCGCTCCCAATAATTATAATTATGAGCCGGAGCTAATGTTTAACGTTTTGCGTAAAAATGAGTATGTTAGCATTGCAAGGAATGTTCAGGGAGATATGCCTGATATTCCGAACACTCAAACGTATCAATTTTGTAAGGAAGTATTCAATAATTTATCTATTGAAAATGCAAATAGGTTGTTTAAAAGTAGTTTGAAGAGTTTTAGGAAAAATGATGCCTCTTTCATCACATCATTACCTAGATCAATGCGTAACGTTGAGGTAAGTTATAGTATTAGTAGGAAGTTTAAAAATCAGATCATTAATTCACTGTCTGATACATTAAGGGATAACCAAGGAGATTTTGAATGTACTATCCATACCTCAGAGGCAAGCGGCATGAATTATCGGCCCTAAGAAAAACGGCACCTAAATTCTCTTCTGATAAGTTTGCACCAATAATAGAGCCGGTAAAAGCAAATCTAAATGAGCTAATTTCCACAGTAGATGAGTTGAATAAAAACTCTCTTGTTCCGCTTATTATAGTAAATCCAATAGTGGGGGAACTGTCTAACCAGCTTCCAAACATGATTTTACCAAGCTTGTACAAAAAAAATCTAAACGTTATCCCATGTATTCTTTTTAATAATAATAATTGCCAGCAAGCTCTACAATTAGCTAACCAATATATCACCAGCAAGGTGAAATTCTCGATATATGTTAACGAAGGCTTATCATTAAATATATCACACCTTTTGAGTGCTTCGGCTGTTAACATCATAAAAGACACTGCAAGTGTAAGTGCTGCGGTAGTAGCAGCTACGCCTAATTTGGTAATTTTAAAGGACCCATTTCCAGTTTACCCAAGGAATGCTGACTATCCAAATACTCCAAACCCTTTCTCTGATGCCCATTTAACTTTTAAAAATAATCCGAATCAAATAGGATTTGGTGACTTTACAATTGTTGGAGAGACATGGAGTGAGAACGGGGGGCCTGCGCGAGCGGTAGCAATTCATATCACGTATATTAATAGCCAACAGATGAATATGATGTATATAAAACATTGTGTATCAACAATTAATAGTGGCTCTGTGAATGATCCTGCATCGAAATTTCTGGAAGCTCTACAACAACTTATGAGCTTTGCTCAGGCTACACCGTCTCTAGATCAAACAACTATTGGATTTCAAAGTTTTGTTGACCTTTACAATAGAAAGCACTATCCAAATTTAGGCCCAGTAAAGGAAAACTCAATTATACATCATATGGAAACAATTGTTGGGTTCCTCTAGAGGAAGATTTCTAAAGTATAGATTGTAACAAGAGGATTTATTCAACTTTGTATTCTGTTATGGTTCGATAAATCAGGGGAGCTCTAATTGATGAGTGGTAATGCTATCACCTAAAGTTGTTTCCGGATTTATTGAACTACGACACAATAGAACTTCCCGTCAGCCCATAAAATCTAAAATTTCGATAGCCAATTTATCTTCGATACAATACAGGTACGCAGTTGGCACTTCTAAAATATCAGCAAGTGCTTTCACAGTTTTAAAGTCAGGAGCATGTACACCTTTTTCGTACTGGTTCATTCTTGCTGATGCTGCAAACTGATCTATACCAGCCAAAATTCCCAACTGTTTTTGTGATAGCCCTTTGGCTTTTCTAGCCTCTTTTAAGCGTTTTGGAAATGGTGATTCGTCATTAGTTTTCATTATTTATTGTTCTTAGCTTGAAAACTAAGAGTTTCTTAGCTTTAATTGAATCTAGATACTAAGGAATACTTAGCTTTTGCTTTCGTGGGTAATTTGAATTTGGAGGAATGAATATGCTTGAAACATTTGTGTGTGTATCAGTCGGGACTATCTACTTGTTGGTAAGTATATTTACAAGTGATGAGCAATCGTCGAAAGAAAACGAGCAACTAGATAAATTGAATGATGGTATGGGCAATATTATCGCTGATGGTGAATTTATGTCGCATGAAGAGGCAGAAGATGCGCAATCACGTGGTGAGCTTTACGACACCTATTACTAATCACTTAAAGAATAAGGGGGCAAAATTAGGCATGCCTAATTTTAAGGAGCAATGTAATGCTTTTTTTTGATCTATACAAAAAAGTTGAGCTAAGACCATTTATCCCTGTTGTAGCTGAGTTTCAAAGGCGCTTAGCTGGTATCGAAGCTGAATGTGAGCCATTAGGGCTATCATTTGAGAAAGAAGTGCAGTCAGAGCAAGAAATCTTTTTTGCTCTGATTTCTCAAAAAGCGTTGGCTTTCGATGTAACAAATGAAATGGGTGAGGTTTGGGATATTAGATTAGAGCCTTTCAGCCATTTTAAATCTCGAAGCAAAAAAATCGCCTTTCCATTCATGGGGTGTAATGAGCAGAAGCAACAAAATATTAGTGAGTGGATTATTGCTTTGTGTAATTGGGAAGGATTTTTTCTATATTCAAGTGCAAAGCATTAGCAGAGATTGCAGTTATGACATTGTACGAATGGTTTCAAATGTGGATTTTAATGGTGTTAGCGATTCGCGCTATTCGACGCTATGACAAGCTGAAAAATGATCTTTTCACAGCAATAAAAGAAGGCAGAATTTAAACATGGCTCCTGTACTCGCTGGTTGCGCTTTGATTCTAAGTCTAGTGATCTTCTTCGCTACTTTGTTTTATCTTAAATGTAAGTGATATTGCGTAGACCTCTCCAAAAGCCTACTTAAAAAGATTATCAAGAAAATTTTTTTGTAGGCATTTTCACTAGCCAATCCCCACTTTTAAAAAATAATATAGATAAAAATCATAAAGTTATTCTTTTTCGTTTACTAAACCATTTCACTTTGTCCCTAAAACATCAAAAACCCCCTGAAAGTTCCCCTAGCTTTTCAAGGACAAATATCTGATCACCTAATTACCATTGTCGCTCAACTAATTAATAATGTGTTGAGCTAATAATTGAGCTCAACGCTTACGCTTTGAGGTCAATTATAATGGAAAAGATATTTTATCGTTCAGAAGAAGTAGCCGACTTACTTTTTATCAGCAAACAAGCCCTTTTTAATCAAATCTCTAAGAACAAACAAGGCTGTGGTAATTATCCATTACCGCCACATATTAAAATTGGCGCTCGATTACTCTTCCCTGTTGAAGACTTTCATAACTGGTTAGCTTCTCAACCAAGAAACAAGTAACGCTAGTTATGGCGTATTTCGAGTGCAAAATGACTCATGTCAATTTGAAATCAGATATGTTTTCAATGGTGTGGCCTGTGTTTGCATTAGACGGAAAGTCTAAAGGTAGATTAGATTTCTCATATAAAGGTGTATCAATAAAAATCGTTCCAAGCGTCCAGGGTCGAGCAACCATCAAAGACAAAGAAGTACTCATTTATTGCTTGAGCCATATCATGGCTGCAAAAAATGCTAAGTTAGAGCTCAGTAACACGGTTCGCTTCAACACCTATGATCTCCTAAAGGCTACTGGGAGAGGAACATCAGGAAAAGAGTACAAACTTGTTGAAAAGGCTTTATATCGGCTCGCAGGGACTTTAATCACTACTGATTATAAGTTTAATGGTCGAAGGTTTTTGGAAAGTATGGGCCTCATCGAAGATTTTAAGTTAATCGAAGATAGTGGTTTAAGTTGTTGGCAAGTAACACTGCCCGATTGGCTCATTGAGACGGTTGATGACAATGATGTCTTAACATTACATGAAGATTACTTTCAATTATCCAAACCATTTGATCGCAGACTTTATGAAGTTTGCCGGAAGCGCTGTGGTAGACCTTCTAAGCAAGTTATCAAGTTAGATAATTTACGAGAAAGAATCGGTGTAAGACTACCGCTATCAGCCTTAAAGAACCGTATCGAAAAACTTAAAAAAATTTTAGATTATCGACTTAGGGTTGAGAGCGATAACGTACTCATTTTTCGCGATAATGAAAGTGGGAGAAGACAGCTTGCAAAGTTTGAAATTGAACGTTTACGAAAAGGGTAAAAGCCAGATAAGCGTCGTACTTTTAATTTTGGATAGTATCGTACTTTTGATCCAAATTATCGTACTTTTAGTTTTTCTGAGTCGTACTTTTGAATTTCATTCCTCTTTTAAAGTTTTGTATTTATTGTAAATTTTAAGTTTTAAACGGGTGGGATAGCGAAACGTATTTTAAATATATAAATAAACGTATTTTATAGCTCTGATATTATAACCCCTAAATTTATACCGCTTAATTCTGATTATCAGTTATAACCTCTAAAATTATAATATTCGACTTTTAAAGTTGGTTAGTCAAAATAAAAACTTAAGCTTGGTGCCAAAATGGCACCGCTATTGACAGCAAGGTGGAATCACTTTATAATGTAAGAATACAAGTAAAGTTTTAATTACTTGTTATTGGCCCAATCGAACTTAGTTGCAGCTGTCCTATTTTATAAACAAAGGAAGCTCGATAAGATTTTTGGAACTAGGCCTTTATAAGGCCACTCTCTAAGAATTTAATTCTGGAGGGGAATAGAGGATCAAATATGAAAACTCAAAATATGGCGACCGAGCGTATTACTGCTCGAGTTACAATAGAAAATAGAGAGTTGCTGGAAAGAGCAGCATTATTATCTGGTGCAACAAGTCTTAATAGTTTTTTGACTAATGTAGCTATTTCAGAGGCTCAGCGAGTTGTGAATTATACGAATGTATTACGGCTGAGTGAAGCAAATGCAAACGCATTATTTGAAGCGTTAGACAAACCTGCGAATGTTAATGATAAGCTCTTACAAGCAGCCATGAAATATAAGGCTCGTAAGAATAATGAAAATAGAGAAAATTACCACCGAACATGATAAAAAGTCATTTGACTGCGGTGTTCAACCGCTAAATAATTACCTGAAAACAATCTCAGGCCAACACGAAAAAAAACATCTTGCAAGAACATTTGTTCTTTCAGATGGAAAAGTACCTTCAAAAATCATCGGCTTTTATACCTTAGCTATGATGAGTATTGACCAATCATCTTTACCTCCGGAAATGGTCAAGAAGCTTCCAAAAGGCAATTTAAATTGCTCTCTTTTAGGCAGGCTCGCAATAGACCTTCAGCATCAAGGGCAAGGGCATGGTGAGTTCCTGTTGATAGACGCTATCCGCAATTCATATATTGCCTCTCTTTCAGTCCCTACCCCCATGCTAGTTGTAGATGCTAAAGATGATAAAGCAAAAGAGTTTTATGAGAAATATGGATTCATTGCTTTTCCTGACGAGCCTTATAGGTTGTTTCTTACGATGAAAGATAGTGAGTTGCTTTTGAACCGTGCTGACTTAATTTAGTTGAAAATAATTAGATTTAGTTTACGTACTCGTATTGATAGTTGCTAAATTAAGCAGGTATCTAGAAAGTAATTTAATATCTATTTGCAGCTTTTATGAAGCTGCAAATTATAATTCAAGCAGAGCAGTTCGCAGGCATCATCTCAATAACGTACTTACTAGTTCTATTTTTTGCTCCTTGCTTAAACTCTCTAGCTGCAGCTTAATATCTGTTAATCCCAAGTTGTAACAGGGACTGATAAGCCCCGCATATTTGGCTATCGTTTCTGTTACTTTTTCTGCTGGCTCTTTAAGCTCCTCAGCGGTTAAGATTAAATAGCCTGCAGTTACATCACTTTTGTCTGTAATATGGTTTAGAAGGCGTTTCAGGAGGTATCCTGATACTCCGCTACTCTCAGCCATTGATGTAAATGTGCGGCGCAAATCATGCGAAGTGATTTTTACCCCTGCAATTTGGCATACATGTTTCAACGTTTTTTTAGGATCAGTGAGGTAGCCCTTTTTACTATCTGTCCCAAATACATAGTTAGATACCTTATATTCTTTACGTCGATTAAATATCTCAGCTAATCGATCTGTAATAGGAAACTCAACGTCCAACCCGTTTTTTGTGTCTTCTAAAATGAATATCCTATCTTCAAGGTGTACTTGTGACCAAGGAAGTTGCAGTAACTCTGATCTTCTTAGGCCTGAAAAGGTTAAAAATTCTAGGTAATCACAAAAAGCAACGCGGCTATTCTGACGATATTTGGCAGCTTCATTTCTAACTTCGTATAGTGCGTCCACAAAAGGTTTGAGTTGTGAACGGCGCAGCCGTGTTGTTTTGCGTTTTATATTATTCCAACTACGTTTTTCAGAAAGGGCTGCAACAGGGTTTTCTGGGAATAATGAGCGTCCTTCAGAAGACTTGTACTCAGCCTTGGCAAAGTTAAACAAAGCACGCAGTAGGCGCATTGTGCAGTTTGCTTGAGCTGGGCTTCTTGAGGTGATTTCTCGTTGGCGCTTTAAAATCATTGTTTGATTAATGTCGGCCAAGCGCTTGTTATGCCAGTCAGGTAGATAGCAGTCCATTTTTTGCTTATAACCTCTTTCAGTTATAGGCTTGAGATCTCTAGATTCGATGTATGAATCAAAAGCTTCTTTTAGAGTAATCGAAGCCGCTCTAAACTGGCGCTTAAGGTCATTAGGATTAATACCCTCAGCTATATCAGCCATTACCTTTCTAGCCATTCGCCTTGCATCATCAAGTGCAATTGATGGAAAGTAACCAAGGGTGACATTAATCGGGGTGTCTCTCCCTGGTATCTTTTTATAAACTCTAAATGACTTTTTACCAGCTACGCTCACATCTAGAATCAGTCCTGACAATAGGCTGTCATAATAGCGAGTGCGTTTATCGTTTGATTCTATCTTTTCAAGCGACAATTCAGTGAAGCGAAATTTTGTGTCTGACATATGGTGCTACCTCTGTGCTACTTTGAACGTAAAATTTAACGTTCTGAAATACATAATGATTTATGCATCAGAGGTAGGTTTTATTCAATAACCCTATGATATAGCTATGAAAATTAGTAAATAGTTATATCAAAAAGTAACTCGTAGTAAGTCCTTGTTTTGCAACTCATAATCGTTAGGTCCCCAGTTCAAGTCTGGGAGGGGCCACCATCTCCACTCAATATGTGGTTAGATGGAAACTCACTACTTCCTGTTTTACTAGATAAGTCGCCAATCTCAAGCATGGTTATCTTGGACTACCTATAACTTCCCTAAATTTCATTTTAAAAAGTAGGCGCTTTTGATTGGGGAACGACCATAGTATTGAACTATCTGAAATCGAGCTATTGGGAAAAATACTCAAGTATATTGGTTAGCGATAAGTGATTTCATAACCCAGCGCTCTGTATCCCTTTTCTCGTTTTGAAAACATTCGCTTAAGTGTTGGGAAAGTATCAATGTAATCATAAATCAGCACCGAGTTTTTGTTACTCCACTCTCGCCCGATTCGACCTGCATATTGAGCTAATATGCCCTTCCACGCTATAGGTAAGGTGATGAACAACGTATCTAAATAAGGTAAATCAAATCCTTCTCCAACGTATTTACCCGTTGCAAGTATAACCTGTTTAGCGTTACTTAAATCTTTGTTTTCTTCGAGTAAAGCAATGCGTTCTTGGCGCTGCTTCGTTGATATTCCACCATGCAGTTCTACAACCATTAGGTTTTTTTGTGTGAGTAAAGCTGATAGAAGCTCGATGTGTTCTTTTCTCTCGGTTAACACCATCACTGCACGTTTTTCATCGATACAACAGACAATATCATCGACAATCTTTTGGTTCCTGTCATCACTGTTAACTAGGTGCTTATAAATTTGTGCGATATGGGGCTTTGTATCAGGATCTAACCACTCATTCGGAAACGCTGTATTGGTTTCATGTGCTTTAACTTGCTGATTAAGCAGTGAACCTGATTTAACGCCTTTATAAACAATATCTCCTAGTTGTAGCATCATCAGTTTTTCTAAACCATCTTGGCGTTTTGGTGTTGCGGTAAATCCATGAATGAATTTGGCATGGCTGGACTTAATCAGGCTTTCATAGTTTGAAGCAGGTAAATGGTGGCATTCATCAACAATAACCTGGCCATACTTTTCAATGTATGGCTTAATATCCATGCCATTTCGGCCCACTAAACTTTGATATGTTGCTACATCAACTTGATACGACAGTTTTTCTTTACCACCAAGTAATGAACCAACTTCGGTGTCTTTGAGAAAAACATTAATACGTTCCAGCCACTGCTCTGCAAGTTGCCGACTGTGAACTAATATCAGTGTGTTCACCTTGCGCTTAGCAATCAGTGCTAATGCAGTAACTGTTTTACCAAAGCCAGTAGAAGCTTCTAGTATCCCAACCGATGAATCTAATAATGCATTAACCGCTTTATTCTGCTGACTTTTCAATTTTCCTGTAAATTTAACCTTAGCAAGCTTGTCACCTGAAAAACGCTTATCATCGAAATTCACTTTAATTTTTTGCTCGGTTAATTTTTCTTTTACAGATGATAGGCAGCCACGCGGTATAATTAAGAAATTACCCTCAACACGAGCGGCACAAATGTATCTAGGGACTCCAATCGTAGATAATCGAAGACTTTGCCTTTTGTAAAACTCAGGGTTAGAAAACACAGCTAATTGCTTAAGCCTTGATGTTAATTTGCCAGGAAGCTTATCGATTGGAATATAAATTTGATCTGCAATAACCAAGGTTACTTCTTCAGGGCAATGGGCTATCACATCATTCTCAATAGTAGATAGCTTCTTCCAAGGCGTATTTGCCAAGTCATCATTAGTTTTGTTATCTATTAGTGTTATTTTGCCAAGTAAGCTATCAAGTGTCGTAGTATCAATTTTTTGAATAGAAGCAAGCTTGGCCCATTGGTCTTTAAAAGGTACTCCTGACGAATCTATAAATACACTATTACCTTGCTTTCTTGGTTCTAGTTGAAGTGGTAATGCAATCAAATTACCAAAACCACCTTCCGGCATTACATCTTGATTCGGAAATAGGCGATCGAAACAAGTAAATGAGAGCGCTGGATACATTTCCATGGCTTTGGTTAATAAACCATTACCTAACTTTCTAGCTTTGGTCGCTTCAACAGCTTGCGAAAAGAAAATCCATACATGTCCACCGTTACCGCTTCTAGAGCGTTCTATAATGTGTGGTACTTTATAAAAATCACAGGCTTCAGCAAAAGCTTTAACGCAGTGAATCCAATCTTCTTTATCGAAATCAGTGGCAAGAATGTGAGTTCTATTGTTCTCTAGAAGTGGGTAAATCCCAATCGTTTGATTGCCTTTAAGGTGATCAAATATTGCCTGACCATCATAATGCTTAAAGTGTTGATTTGAACATTCAGTGCAACTAATCTTTGGTTTATCACAGATTTTAGGTTTCCATTCATTCCAACATGCAGGCGAATAACCACTTCGCCCATTTTTCGATTGCCAACGAAACGGGTAAACGTCATTGCGACCTTTAAAATAAGAGATGAATAAATTGACTTTAGCTTCAGGTGAAACGTGTTGGTTAAAGTGTTTGGCTAGCTCGACTTCTTGCTGTGCAAGAATATTATTACGTTCATTTAATAATGACTCTTTTTCTTCAGCGAGTCGCTGAAGTCGATTATCAATATCTAAAAGCCTATCAGATAACGAGCTAGACACAGTCATTACTCAAAAGCAGTTTTAAGGTTTTCTGAGCTTAGTATTCGCATAACATCAACACAGTCATTAGAAACGACGTAGTAAATAGCATGAGTTCCGTAGATACTGCGTCTATATCCTTTACGAATATGGTCAACTGCCTGGTAATGCAATGGGTTTTCTGCAATGCTTTGAAACTGTATAATCAACCCATCAATGTATGATTCAGCCTGAACTAAACCAAAGCTGTCTATACCATATCAAATAGCTGCTCGAAGTCCTGAACGGCAGCTGTACTTAATCTAAATTTCGTCATTAGTTTGCTTTCTAGCAATCACCGCATTAACAATATCCTCAGGAGAACGAGAGCTAAAACCGCTTTTCTCTGCTTTGATAAGTTCTTGTCTAATAACTTCAACTTCGCTAGTTCGCATTTGCTCTTTTCTAATTAAATCTCGCAATAACTCGCTGTCACTAGCATAATGACCAGTTGCAAGTTGAGCTTGCATCCATTGTTCTTGCTGATCAGTTACTGTGATACTTTTCTTGACCATTGCCATAATTTACCTCCAATGAAAGAAACTTTGTAAGGATATAATCCTACTTAATCCTACCATAATGAAGTTTAGTTCAGAACTGGTAAAAATCAATTTGAGTTACATCATACGATTTATAGATGGTAACAATATCGATAAACGACCGTAACATTAAAGGGGTTACAAGCTTGCTATTGGGGCTTCATAATCATTAGAACCCCCAATTTAAGTTTACGAGGGGTACCACTTTTCAAACTTTCCCTCTATTTAATTAAGTCTAAGCGTTGTACTTAAACAATAAACCAGAGTTAGTGTTCCCTGCTGACGAAAATAAACTTCCCATCAACGTTGACACATTCTTTTTAACGCTTAATTGTATTGCAACTAGTTCTTCATCTAACTCTTGCTGTAATTCAGAAATTTGTGTTTGTTGATCTGCTTTTGTGAGGCTGTTGTCTGCTTCAAGTGCGCGCAACTTCTGTTGTAGCTCTTTAATATTTTTTATCATCTGCTGTTGAGTGGTGTCTGCCGCTTCATCAGGGGTCACTTCATCTGGGCGGGATTTTTCATCAGTACTTTTAATTTTGTTTGTGTTTGAGCCGGTCTCTTCGGCTTGGCCCGTTGTTTGTTGGGTGCCTGTTTGGGTGTGCTTTAAAAAATTTGGATCAGTAAGTAGTGATGTAGGTATGTTGGTTAAGTTCATTATGCGTCCCGTGCGACTAAAAATTGACATGCTTTTATTGTCAAAGGCGATGCATTAATTGTTCCACATTTGGGCTCAAGAGGCATAAGCCCTGCATAGCTAGCGTACTATGCAGGGGAGGGGGGATTACGCAGGTACGGTGGTTTTTTGTGGTAATGCCAATGACAGTAGGGCGGCGAAGGCTATAAATGCGCTTGAAATCCATAAGCATGCTTCAAGTCCGTATTGCTGATATACCCAACCAGATAACACGGTGCCAATTAATCGGCCCATGGCGTTAGCCATATAATAAAAGCCTACATCTAACGATACGCCATCACTATCAGCTAGGCTGACGATTAAATAACTATGTAATGATGAGTTAATAGCAAATACAGCGCCAAATATAAGTAAGCCACCAATAATCGATGCCTGAATATAAAAATCATAATGTAGTGCTAAAGCAATCAGTACTGGTATTGCCGTTAGGTAACTAGCCCATAAAAATGCGCTGCGGCCACTTGGGACTTGCCCTGACTTTTTACCGGTAAAAGAGGGGGCAAAAGATTGCACTATGCCATAGCCAATTACCCAGCTTGCCATAAAGCCACCAACCCACCAATGATCCCAGCCAAAGGTTGCTGCTAAAAATACGGGCAAGGCAACAACAAACCATACATCTCTAGCACCAAATAAAAACATCCGTGCGGCGGAGAGCACATTAATGGCTTTACTCTTTGAGAATAGCTCACTAAATTTGGCTTTGTGCTTGGCTTTACCTAAGTCTTGTTTTAAAGCAAAGATACTAAATAGCCATACAGCTGTTAGCATGCAAATCATGCTTAGTATCGCACCGTGGAAGTCTAGCAAGGTGAGTAATAAGCCACCTAAAAAGAAGCCAACCCCTTTGAGTGCATTTTTAGAGCCGGTTAATATAGCTACCCACTTATAGAGTTGGCCTTGTGCATCTTTTGGTACTAAAAGCTTAATGGCACTTTTTGCACTCATTTTATTGAGATCTTTGGCTATTCCCGATAACGCTTGTGCAGCCATAACATAAATAACAGTGAGTGCATCTACAGGCACCATGAGCATAGCTAAAGAAACTATTTGTAAGCCCAAGCCAATGTTCATGGTTTTATTGAGACCGAATCGAGCACCTAGCCATCCGCCCACTAAGTTAGTGATCACACCAAAGATTTCATAAAACAAAAACAACATGGCAATACTTAAAGGGCTGTAACCAAGTTGATGAAAATACAGTACCACAAGCATACGCAGGGCACCGTCAGTTAAGGTAAACGCCCAATAATTACCGGTAATTATTAAGTATTGTTTTATCTGTGGCGGCAGTGCTTTTAATCGATCCACGGTTAATTATCCTTTATCGGCTAGGCCAACTTTGCGCATAAGCTCTGCAGTTCGGTTCGCATAGCCCCACTCATTGTCATACCACACGTAGAGTTTTACTTGAGTGTCGTTGATCACCATAGTTGAAAGGGCATCAATAACACTTGAACGAGGATCGGTTTTGTAATCGATAGATACAAGCGGTCGTTCTTCATAACCCATAATGTCTTTAAGTTCGTTAGCAGCAGCGTCTTTTAGCAGTTTATTTACTTCATCAATCGTTGTGCCACGTTCAAGCTCAAATACACAGTCAGTAATAGAGGCATTTGTTAAAGGAACACGAATAGCGTGGCCGTTTAATTTCCCTTTTAATTCAGGGAAAATATGTGTAATGGCAGTCGCTGATCCCGTGGTTGTTGGAATTAAACTTGTGCCACATGAACGGGCGCGACGTAAGTCTTTATGGGGGGCATCAATAATTGTTTGGGTATTAGTGATATCGTGAATGGTCGTGATTGAACCATGTTTGATACCGATTTTTTCATGAATCACTTTAACGACAGGTGCCAAGCAGTTGGTTGTACATGAAGCAGCAGTAACAATAGGGTGGGTATCTTTATTATAAAGGTGATCATTTACACCCATAACAATATTTAAAATACCCTCTTCTTTTACTGGGGCTGTTACCACAACGCGTTTTACGCCTTGATCAAGGTAAGCTTGTAACAATGCTTTGGTTTTTATTTTACCAGAGGCTTCAATTACTACGTCACATTTTGACCAGTCAGTCTCTTGTGTTTTTGTGTTTTGGCTAAAGCTGATTTCTTTACCATTGATTACAATTGCATTATCAGTATGGCTTGCTTCGTGATGCCATTTTCCGTGTACTGAGTCAAATGTCATTAAATGGGCAAATATTTCAGCGTTACCTGCAGGGTCATTAATATGAACGATTTCTACATCATCCCAATCAAATGCTGCACGCATTGATAAGCGGCCCATACGGCCAAAACCATTAATACCTACTTTAATTGTCATTGTTTATTCCTTAATACTCGTTATAACTGCGAATTAAAATAATTAAGTTGAAGTGTATTCTTCAGTGCTTTAGGTCTTATGTGTTGTACTTGCTGCATGATTTTGTCGCTAGGCCAACCATGAGTAAGTAAAATAAGCGCAATCACTAAGCCAGTTCTGCCTGTACCACCTTTACAATGAACGGCAATCGTCTGTTGGTTATTGATAGCGTTTATGATCGCATCTTTATGTAACGCCCACTGTGCTTCAAACTCCTGAGAGGGTGCCTCATCATCTAATATTGGTAGCTGCAACCAAGTAATATCATGCTCTGCGCATAGGTTTGGTAACCGTTGTATATCATTTTTAGCAATTTCATGATCATACATAAGCGTAAGTAGCATGCTGGTGCCGGCTTGTTTTAGAGTTAGTACAGACTCTTCTAAAGATGCTTCTTTGCTTCCAGGGCAAGGCGTAAAAATAAGTTTTGCGCCATTTTCTAAATTTAACGAATCAAATGGGTGAAGTGGCATTGTTAAATCCTTTTCTATAATTATTTAAACCAATGTTGGGTGCGATTAATGATGGCAACTAACGATAGCATCACGGGGACTTCTACTAATACACCTACAACAGTGGCAAGTGCAGCGCCAGAATGTAAACCAAATAATGAAATAGCGACCGCGACAGCAAGTTCAAAAAAGTTTGAAGTACCGATTAGGCATGACGGCGCTGCTATTTTTTGTGGTAGCTTCATCCAAATAGCGGCAGCGTAAGCAATGATAAAAATGCCGTAGGTTTGAATGATCAGAGGAATAGCAATTAATACAATAGTCTGCGGTTCAGAGATAATTGTATTAGCTTGAAAACCAAACAGTAAAACCACCGTTGCGATTAAACCCACCATAGACCATGGTTTTAGCTTTGCTAAAAAGTGTTCAAGTGCTTGCTCATCTTTACTTTTATTCAGTGCTCTACGGGTTAATACGCCTGCAGTTAAAGGTAGTAATACATATAAAACTACTGAGATCAGTAATGTTTCCCATGGTACTTGAATATCGCTTACGCCTAATAACAATGCTGAAATCGGGGCAAAGGCAAAAATCATGATCACATCGTTCACAGATACTTGGATTAGTGTGTAATTAGCATCACCTTTAGTGAGTTGTGACCAAACAAACACCATCGCAGTACAAGGGGCAACGCCTAGTAAGATCATACCGGCTATATACTCTTGTGCAGATTGCGGGTCGACTAAATCTGCAAATATAAAGTTAAAGAATAACCAACCAAGCGCTGCCATAGTGAACGGTTTAATTAACCAGTTTATTATTAGTGTCAGTATTAGCCCTTTAGGGTTTTTACCGACATCTTTAATCGATGAAAAATCGATTTGTGCCATCATAGGGAAGATCATCACCCAAATAAAAACAGCGACGGCAATATTTACATGAGCAATCTCAAAATCAGCAATCATTTGAAATACATCAGGTTGCCATTGACCAAGTAAAACACCGGTAATAATGGCTAAGCCAACCCATAGAGATAAATAACGTTCGAAAATTCCCATTTTATTCTCCTCTATTACCGACAAAAGTCAGTTTTGCTTGGGCGGTTACACATATTAGTAAGGTTTTCTAAATTTTTAGCTATCAGCGGAAGGTTATTTTCGGTGGTTTCGCTGATCACTTTTTTTATCCAAAGAGGTAATTCTGGATTTATTTTATAAAACACCCATTGGCCATGTTTTCTGTCAGTAATAATATTAGCTCGTTTTAGAACAGCTAAGTTACGAGAGACTTTTGGTTGGCTGTCTTCTTGTAAGGCCTCCATGATTTCGCAAACACATAGCTCACCATGATAATTAGTTAGCATTAGTGTTTTTAAACGAATGTCATCGGTGAGACATTTATAAAATGAGATTGGATCAATCGATATATTATCAAGCGCTGATATTTGCTCATCAATACGTAGGGTAGGTTGTGTTTTATTGCTAGGTTGGTTTTTTGACTCTAAAAGTATAAACATCGATAGACGATTATTCAGTTCACTTAATGTGGTAGCAAATGGATTATTGCAGGTGCGCTCTTTTGGATCTGGAAAATCCCAAGCAAGTTGTGCTTTAGCGCCGGGGAAGTTTCGGCATTCTTGATTTGCTTTATCACACAGGGTAATTACAAAGTCGAACTCTTGTCCTGAGAATTCCTCAATGCTTTGAGATTTTAATTCATCAATGGTTAAACCAAATTTTTTAAGTGCGTCTAAAGTGCGTGAATCTATTTCTTCAGGTGACGTACCTGCACTCGAAATTTCAAATTGATCACCTGCTTTATGGCGTAGCAATGCCTCAGCCATTTGTGAGCGGGCAGAATTACCAGTACATAAAAATAAAACTGAACGCTTAGTTGAAGTTTGATTATTCATAAATCACACCTTACATAGAATATGCAATAAAGTGTATATTCGTTTTTGTATATATTCAAGTGCGATGTCTATTTTAATTTTAACTACTGCAGTTCTATATAACGTATTTTTATCCAAAGTTAGTGTTAAATTACTTTTATTCGTTATTTACAGATGAGTTTAGGTTTGTTTTTAAGCTGTTCGTTTGAAAATTAAACCAAACACCAATAAATCATAAAAAACGTTAAAAAACGCTTGCGTAAAATTCGCGGCGCCCTATAATGCGACCCCACTGAGACGGCAGAGCAGGCAACGCATAGCGAGCCAAGTAAGTCACTTAGTAAGTCGAGTAAAACTTGAGTTTAGATTTTTTAGAAAGTTTAAAATTAAGTGTTGACAAAAAAATAGGAAAGCGTAACATGCGCAGCCCTAGCGAGATAAAGCCAAGCGCTTTAATCGCAACCGGATAACCGGTATAGCTCTTTAACAATATAAAGCAATCATCTGTGTGGGCACTCGTACAGATTGAGTTCTAACAGCAGATTCTAGTT
>NZ_AHCA01000014.1 GCF_000238355.1 Pseudoalteromonas haloplanktis ATCC 14393 | reverse complement strand
CTTGCATGTGTTAGGCCTGCCGCCAGCGTTCAATCTGAGCCATGATCAAACTCTTCAATTAAAAGTTTTTTGTCTTTCGACAGCTCAATGAATTCTGAATTATTTAATATCTTTCGATATTGAATTGACTGTGCTGCAATAAATAAATTTACTGCTGTTGGTCACTCAGTTCAATTGAGACTCTAAATTTGTTTGCGTCATCTAGCGAACTAGAATCTGCTGTTAGAACTCAATCTGTACGAGTGCCCACACAGATGATTGCTTTATATTGTTAAAGAACGTTGCGATTAAAGCGCTTGGCTTTATCTCGCTAGGGCTGCGCATGTTACGCTTTCCTATTTTTTTGTCAACACTTAATTTTAAACTTTCTAAAAAATCTAAACTCAAGTTTTACTCGACTTACTAAGTGACTTGCTTGCAGCTTAAGCGTTGCCTGCTCTGCCGTCTCAGTGGGGTCGCATTATAGGGCGATCCAAAAACAGATCAACCCTTTTTTGAAGAAAACATGAAATAAATGACTTTTCGTTGATTATTTAAACTAAGCGCCCAAAAAAAATACTAAACTGGCCTTTTATCAGCCTCTTTGGCCTACTAAACATAAGATCTTTTAAATACCTTAAACTCAATGATCATTATTGAAGATCCACAATGCGATCAATATGCGTAGTAAGTAGTAAAAATAAAGTGATACCAATCGTGTTAAGTTACTGACCATTTATAGCGACAGATAAATGACGTGATAACAAGGCATAAATTTTGACATGTAGTTGTTCTACATGAAAAATTTATAACGCAGTTAGCGCTTTATTTAGCTCGCTAGAATGGTTAAATATTTAAGTCGATTGGTATGACTGCTTGCTATTACATTAGAGATGTTTTGAAAGAAAGCAGTGCTTATTTGAGGGAACTTAAGTAGCTTGTTTATTGTTAGGAATTTTAAGCATTAAAAAGCCGAGCATTAAGCTCGGCTTTTTGGTGTCTTTAAGACTTACTCAGCAGACTGCGCGTCTTCTTGAACTTCTTCGTTCGCAGATGTGCGACCTACTAGTTCAATATAAGCCATTGGTGCATTGTCACCAGCACGGAAGCCACACTTGATAATACGAGTGTAACCACCTGGACGGTCTGTGTTACGAGGACCGATTTCACTGAACAATTTACCAACTACTTCTTTATCACGCGTGCGAGCAAACGCTAAACGGCGATTTGCTACACTGTCAGTCTTAGCCAGTGTGATTAAAGGTTCAATTACACGACGTAACTCTTTCGCTTTTGGCAAAGTAGTTTTGATGATTTCATGTTTCACCAAAGAACCTGCCATATTGCTGAACATCGCTTTACGATGGCTGCTGTTACGGTTTAATTGACGACCACTCTTACGATGGCGCATGACCCTATCCTTCTAACTAAACTAATATAGTGATTTAGATTATTCAGCTAGGCTTGCAGGTGGCCAGTTTTCTAGGCGCATACCTAGAGATAGACCACGTGAAGCTAGCACGTCTTTAATTTCAGTCAGAGACTTCTTGCCTAAGTTAGGCGTTTTAAGAAGCTCAACTTCTGTGCGCTGAACTAAATCACCGATATATTGAATTTGCTCGGCTTTCAAACAGTTTGCAGAACGTACTGTTAGTTCAAGATCATCAACTGGACGAAGTAGAATAGGATCGAATTCTGGCTTCTCTTCTTTCTCTTCTGGCTCAGTAACATCACGTAGATCTACGAATGCTTCTAGCTGTTCAGCTAAGATAGTAGACGCACGGCGGATCGCTTCTTCAGGATCTAAAGTGCCGTTTGTTTCCATATCAATGATTAACTTGTCTAAGTCTGTACGTTGTTCAACACGTGCTGATTCAACCGAGTACGCAATACGTTCAACAGGACTAAATGATGCATCAAGCAACAATCTACCAATTGGACGCTCATCGTCATCAGAGGATAATCGGCTTGATGCCGGCACATACCCACGACCACGTTCAACACGAATTCTCATGCTGATCGCACTATTATCTGCCGTTAAATGACAAATAACATGATCTGGGTTAGCAATTGTTACATCGCCGTCGTGCTGAATATCAGCCGCAGTCACAGGGCCTACACCAGACTTAGTCAGGGTAAGAAAAACTTCATCTTTACCTTCCAAAGTAACTGCTAGACCTTTAAGATTTAACAGAATTTCAATGATGTCTTCTTGTACGCCTTCTTTCGCGCTGTATTCGTGCAACACACCGTCGATTTCAACTTCGGTTACTGCACATCCTGGCATTGACGAAAGAAGTATACGGCGTAAGGCATTCCCAAGAGTATGACCGAAGCCACGCTCTAATGGCTCTAAAACTACTTTAGAACGAGTTGGGTTAATAGCGTCGATATCGACTAACCTTGGTTTTAGAAATTCTGTAACAGAACCCTGCATTTTATCCTCTCTTAACTCTTAACTTTACTTAGAGTAAAGTTCGACGATTAGTTGTTCATTGATGTCCGCAGACAGGTCTGAACGCTCTGGTAGGCGTTTAAAATTACCTTCCATTTTCTTACCGTCAACTTCAACCCAAGTCGGTTTTTCACGTTGCTCGGCTAGTTCTAGAGCAGCGATGATACGAGCTTGTGTCTTAGACTTTTCACGGATAACTACTACATCTTCTGGAGTAATTACAAATGAAGGAATGTTCACTACACGACCATTAACTAAAACCGCTTTGTGGCTTACTAACTGACGTGCTTCAGCACGTGTGCTTGCAAAACCCATGCGGTATACAACATTGTCTAAACGTTGCTCTAAAAGCTGTAACAAGTTTTCACCTGTGTTGCCTTTAAGGCGAGCAGCTTCTTTGTAGTAGTTACGGAATTGCTTTTCTAATACACCGTAGATACGACGTACTTTTTGCTTTTCACGTAATTGTAAACCGTAATCAGATAAGCGACCTTTACGAGCGCCGTGCTGACCAGGTGCAGTCTCAAGTTTACACTTAGAGTCGATAGCTCTTACGCCGCTCTTAAGGAACAGGTCAGTACCTTCACGACGACTCAGCTTGAGCTTAGGGCCCAAATATCTTGCCATGTTATTTCTCCTAACCTATTGTTAAACGCGACGTTTCTTCGGTGGACGACAACCATTATGTGGTATTGGCGTCACGTCAGTGATGTTGGTGATACGGTAACCAGCAGCATTCAAAGCACGTACAGCAGATTCACGACCTGGACCTGGACCTTTAATGAAAACTTCTAGATTTTTTAAACCGTATTCTTGAGCAGCAGTACCTGCACGCTCTGCAGCAACCTGAGCAGCGAATGGTGTAGATTTACGTGAACCACGGAAACCTGAACCACCGGCAGTAGCCCATGATAGTGCATTACCTTGACGGTCGGTAATTGTAACAATAGTGTTGTTGAAAGAAGCATGAACGTGAGCCATACCATCAGCAACTTGCTTTTTAACCTTTTTACGACGAATTGGTGTCTTAGCCATAATACTATCCCCTTATCGCTTAATAGGCTTACGAGGACCCTTACGGGTACGCGCGTTAGTCTTAGTTCTTTGACCACGTAGTGGTAAAGAGCGACGGTGACGTAGGCCACGGTAACAACCAAGGTCCATAAGGCGCTTGATATTCAAAGTAACTTCACGACGAAGGTCACCTTCTACAGTGTACTTGCCAACTTCTTCACGAAGTACGTCAAGTGTTTCGTCTGAAAGTTCACCGATTTTTGTGGTCTCGGCGATACCAGTCGCTACTAAGATAGCCTTAGAGCGAGTCTTACCTATGCCATAAATAGCTGTTAAACCAATAACTGCATGTTTATGATCAGGGACGTTAATGCCAGCGATACGGGCCACTAACACATCTCCTATATTTGAATTCGGTTATCATCTGTTTGAAGAGCCCGTAAGGATACTCAAACGAAGACCAAATCACAACTGAAAACACAGGCCGAGAAACCTCAGCCTGCACGACTTATTAATTAACCTTGCCTTTGCTTATGCTTAGGCTCACTGCAAATTACACGTACAACACCGGCACGTTTAATAACTTTACAGTTACGGCATATTTTCTTAACGGAAGCACGTACTTTCATTGCTCAACTCCGTAAACTGACCTTATCGACCATAGCCTTTAAGGTTCGCTTTTTTCAGCACAGAATCATATTGATGAGACATCATATGAGTCTGTACTTGTGCCATAAAGTCCATGATGACAACAACGATAATCAAAATTGATGTACCGCCGAAGTAGAATGGCGTTTGCCATGCCATCGTCATGAATTCGGGCACCAGACAGATAAAGGTTATATACAAAGCACCTGCCAATGTCAGGCGTGTCATCACTTTATCAATGTATTTCGATGTCTGCTCGCCTGGACGAATACCTGGGATAAATGCGCCAGATTTTTTCAGGTTATCTGCAGTTTCACGTGGGTTAAACACCAACGCTGTATAGAAAAAGCAGAAGAAGATAATAGCCGCAGCTAAAACTAATGCATACAAAGGTTGACCTGGAGTCAACGTTGTAGCAATGGCTTGTAGCACATCAGCGACAGGACCTTCACCCTGGCCGAACCAGCTGGCAATTGTACCAGGGAACAGAATTATACTGCTAGCAAAGATTGGTGGAATAACACCCGCCATGTTTACTTTTAGTGGTAAATGCGTGCTTTGGGCAGCAAATACTTGACGACCTTGTTGGCGTTTTGCGTAGTTAACGACAATACGACGTTGACCACGTTCAAAGAACACTACAAGATAAGTAACAGCGAATACGATTACCGCAATCAATAACAGTGCTAAAACATGTAAATCACCTTGGCGCGCCATTTCGGCTGTCGAACCAATAGCAGACGGCAGGTTAGCTACAATACCAACAAATATCAGAACTGAGATACCGTTACCGATACCACGTTCAGTTATTTGCTCGCCCAACCACATTAGGAACATAGTACCGGTTACTAAGCTCACCACAGCGGTGAAGTAGAAACCGAGACCAGGGTTAACAACTAACCCGTCCATCATACCCGGTAAGCTTGTGGCAATACCGATTGATTGGATAGTAGCAAGCAAGAGCGTGCCGTAGCGTGTGTACTGGCTAATTTTCTTACGACCTTGTTCACCTTCTTTCTTAAGCTCTATAAACGGCGGATACATATGCGTTAATAGTTGCGTAATAATTGAAGCTGTGATGTAAGGCATAATACCCAGTGCTAACACCGAAGCGCGCTCAAGCGCACCACCGCTGAACATGTTAAACATTTCAACAATGGTGCCCTTTTGTTGCTCGAAGAAATCGGCAAGTACAGCGGCGTCAATCCCAGGGATTGGCACAAATGAACCTAGACGGTAAATAATGATAGCGCCCAATACAAATAGTAATCGACGTTTCAATTCCGAAAGCCCACTTTGTGCACTTTGTATATCTTGACCTGGTTTAGCCATTAGTACTTCCTTAGTCTTCTACCTTGCCTCCGGCGGCTTCGATAGCTTCGCGAGCACCTTTAGAGGCTTTAAGGCCTTTAACAGTAACTGCGCGTGAAACTTCGCCAGATTTAACAACTTTAACGAACTGAACGTTCTTTTTAACTAGACCAGCTGCCTGTAACGTACCTAGGTCTACCACATCGCCTTCAACTTTAGCGATTTCGTATAGGTTAATTTCTGCAGATACTAACGATTTGCGAGAAGTGAAACCAAACTTTGGTAGACGACGTTGCATAGGCATTTGACCGCCTTCAAAACCAACGCGTACTTTACCGCCAGAACGTGATTTTTGACCTTTGTGACCACGGCCACCAGTCTTACCAAGACCAGAACCGATACCACGACCAACACGTTTACCAGCAGATTTTGAACCTGCAGCAGGAGAAAGTGTATTCAAATGCATTCGAATTACCCCTCAACCTTAACCATGTATGAAACTTGGTTGATCATACCACGTACACATGCTGTGTCTTCCAACTCAACAGTGTGATTGATACGACGTAAACCAAGACCGCGTAATGTAGCTTTATGCTTCGGTAAACGACCGATAGAGCTCTTTACTTGTGTTACTTTTACAGTTTTATTAGCCATGGTTTACCCCAGAATCTCATCTACTCGAAGACCACGTTTTGCAGCGATAGACTCAGGAGAGTTCATGTTCTCAAGAGCTGAGATCGTTGCACGTACAACGTTGATCGGGTTAGTAGAACCGTAACATTTAGAAAGTACGTTCTGCACACCAGTCACTTCAAGTACTGCACGCATAGCACCACCTGCGATGATACCAGTACCTTCAGATGCTGGTTTCATGAACACTTGTGAGCCAGCATGACGTCCTTTAACAGGATGCTGTAATGTGTTGCCATTTAGGTCTACGTTGATCATGTTACGACGTGCTTTTTCCATTGCTTTTTGAATAGCAGCTGGAACTTCACGTGCTTTACCATAACCGAAACCTACTTTACCTGCGCCGTCACCAACTACTGTTAGTGCAGTGAAGCTAAAGATACGACCACCTTTAACTACTTTAGACACACGGTTCACCGCGATTAGCTTTTCAGCTAGATCAGGCTGTTGTTGCTTTGCTTCTACGTTAGCCATTGTCTACTCCTAGAATTGCAAACCGGCTTCACGCGCAGCATCTGCTAGCGCCTTCACACGGCCGTGATATTTAAAGCCACTGCGATCAAAAGCAATCTTTTCGATGCCTTTGTCAGCCGCACGTTCAGCAACTGCTTTACCAACTGCTTGTGCAGCTGCAATGTTGCCTGTGCCTTTAACTGTTTCGCTAATAGCTTTTTCAACAGTAGAAGCAGCAGCCAGTACATTACCCTCAGCGTTTACAACTTGAGCGTAAATGTGACGTGGCGTGCGGTGGATAACAAGACGCGTTGTGCCTTGTTCAATATAATTTCTACGAGTGCGTTTAGCACGACGTAGACGAGCTGTTTTTTTATCCATCGTCTTACCTTACTTCTTCTTAGCCTCTTTACGGCGTACATTCTCATCTGAATAGCGAACACCTTTACCTTTATAAGGCTCAGGTTTACGGTATGCACGAATGTTAGCAGCTGTTTGACCAACTAACTGCTTATCTACGCCCTTAACTAGAACTTCTGTTTGGCTTGGAGTTTCAATCGTAATTCCCTCAGGAACTGCGAAGTTAACTGGGTGTGAGAAACCAAGAGTTAAATCTAATGTTTTACCCTTAGCTGCAGCACGGTAACCAACGCCCACTAACTGAAGTTTCTTCTCGTAACCTTCATGCGTACCAACAACCATGTTGTTGATTAGAGCGCGAGCAGTACCTGCTTGTGCCCATGCATTGGCTACGCCTTCACGAGGTAAAGTTGTAATAACGTTGTCGTTAACTTGTACTTCAACGGCATCGTTGATAGTACGCGTTAATTCACCGTTTTTGCCTTTAACTGTGATGTCCTGGCCTTTTAATGTAACTTCTACACCGGCAGGAACATTAATTGGTGCCTTTGCTATGCGAGACATAGTTCCCCTCCGATTAAGCTACAAAACCAATGATTTCACCACCAACACCAGCACTACGTGCGGCGCGGTCTGTCATTAGGCCTTTAGAAGTTGATACGATAGCGATACCTAGACCACCCATTACCTTCGGTAATTCGTCACGTTTCTTATAGATACGTAAACCAGGGCGGCTAACACGCTGGATATTTTCAATAACAGCTTTGCCTTCGAAGTATTTCAACTCGATAGAAAGCTCAGGTTTAACATCACCACTTACAGTGAAATCAGTGATGTAACCTTCATCTTTTAATACTTTAGCTAATGCTACTTTCAGTTTTGAATTAGGCATCGTTACAGATACTTTCTTCGCTGACTGACCGTTACGGATACGTGTGAACAAATCCGCGATAGGATCTTGCAAGCTCATAGTCTTACTCCCGTGATTCTATTACCAGCTAGCCTTTTTAAGGCCAGGAATTTCACCGCGCATAGCTGCTTCGCGAACTTTAATACGGCTCATGCCGAATTTGCGAAGGTAACCATGTGGGCGGCCCGTAATGTTACAACGATTACGTTGACGTGCAGGGCTAGAATCACGTGGTAAAGCTTGTAGCTTTAATACCGCGTCCCAACGATCATCGTCAGATGTTTTCACATCACTGATGATAGCTTTTAGTGCTGCGCGCTTTTCAGCGTACTGAGCAACTAATTTCGTGCGCTTTGCTTCGCGCGCTTTCATAGAATTCTTTGCCATAACCCTACCCTTATTTCTTGAATGGGAAGTTAAACGCTTCTAACAACGCACGGCCTTCCTCATCTGTTTTCGCAGATGTAGTGATTGTGATATCCATACCGCGTACACGGTCTACTTTATCATAATCAATTTCTGGGAAGATGATTTGTTCACGTACGCCCATGCTGTAGTTACCACGCCCATCAAAAGACTTAGCACTTACACCACGGAAGTCACGGATACGTGGGATAGCGATTGAAACCAAACGCTCAAAAAAGTCCCACATACGCTCGCCGCGTAAGGTTACTTTACAGCCAATTGGGTAGCCTTCACGTACTTTAAAGCCAGCAACAGATTTGCGTGCTTTAGTAATAAGTGGCTTCTGACCAGCAATAGCTTCTAGATCCGCAACAGCGTTATCTAAAATTTTCTTGTCAGCTAGGGCTTCGCCCACACCCATATTCAATGTGATCTTTTCGATCTGAGGGACTTGCATGACAGAGCTGAAACCAAACTTCTCTTGAAGTTCAGCAACTACTTTGTCTTTATATACTTCATGCAGTTTCGCCATCATTCTACTCCAACTATTAGATAGTTTTACCAGTAGATTTAAAGATACGTAATTTCTTACCATCTTCAATCTTGAAACCTACACGATCTGCTTTACTCGTTTCCGAGTTGAAGATCGCAACGTTTGATACGTCAATAGACGCTTCTTTCTCAACAATGCCGCCAGGCTGGTTCAATTGTGGAACCGGCTTTTGGTGCTTCTTGATTAAGTTAATGCCTTCGACAAATACTCGACCAGACTCGGTAACAACTGAAAGCACTTTGCCGCGCTTACCTTTGTCTTTACCTGCTAGAACGATTACTTCGTCATCACGACGGATTTTTGCTGCCATGATTGACTCCTTACAGTACTTCTGGGGCTAGTGAAACGATTTTCATGAACTTATCATTACGAAGTTCGCGAGTCACAGGGCCGAAAATACGTGTACCAATTGGCTGCAAGTTATCATTTAAGATAACAGCCGCATTGCTGTCAAAACGGATCAAAGAACCATCTGGACGACGAACGCCTTTCTTAGTACGCACAACTACCGCGTTTTTAACATCACCTTTCTTCACTTTACCGCGAGGAATTGCTTCTTTAACAGAAACTTTAATGATGTCACCAATCGCTGCATAACGACGGTGCGAACCGCCTAAGACTTTAATACACTGCACTTTGCGAGCGCCGCTGTTATCAGCAACTTCCAGCTGAGTTTGCATTTGGATCATGTTAATGACCTCCGGTGTAGTTATTACAACTGCCTTAAATCGTTTAAAATCAAGGCATTTAGGTTAAAAACCACTCGAAAAACAATCTAGTTGCATTCCAAGGGCGGGCAATTGTATCAGCATTGGAGGGGTAGTGGTAGGTTATTTTTTAATTAATTTAGAAATACGAGGGTGGTTATTTTGCTTGGCAAACAGTTTTTGCTATTTTTTCATTGATTATAAAACAATCAAGGCAAATTTATGCCCTGATTGTTTTATCACCGAATAAAATCGGCTTAATTGCCAAATAAACCTTTTAATTTATCTTTAATTTTATCTTTTGCTTTTTCTTTAACTTCGTCTTCTGCGGCTTTGCTTACGTCTAAACTAATGCCAACATCATGGAATGGTCCTTTGATACGCACCGGTATTTTAAAGCCAGTGCTATCATCTGTCGTGCCCTGCCCCTCAAGTGAATCAACAATGCCAGTGACTAAGCGATAGTTAACCGTCGTAGCTGGAAGGTTTATATCTCCTTCACCACTGATACGTACTAACGGGCTTAGTAAACTCAGATCTGTGTTCTTGCCAACGCCATTGGTAAAGTTAAAACTACCAGTCAGTGCTGAGAAATCGGTTTGCTGGGAATTATCAAAGCCAGTATCGAGCCCTTCTGATACTGCTCCAAGGTTGCCTTTAATTAGCTCTTTGCCTTTACGTACCATTTCAGCGATATTAGCGCCTTTAACTGCGCCATCAGCAAACTCAAATGCTAGTTTACCTTGCAGGGCACCCATAAAATCTTTTTGGCTTTGCCCTGATGTTGCTAAGTCCCAATTTAACGAGCCTTTGCCCATTAGCTTATCAAAACCAGCAGCATCGGTTAGCAATGGTTGGGCATCTATTTTATCTAATGAGAAGTTGGTGGCAATTTTATATGGTGCTTGTTTCGCATTAACTGTAATTGTGCCTTTACCATTACCTTCGTAGGCGGCAAATTTATCTAGACTAACGGAAGCAAACGCGTTTTTAAGATTAATTGTAAACTGATTGGCACCAAGTTTGATTTCATTTGCTTTTAAGCCACTTGAGCGGATCACGACATTAGCATCAAGGGCATTTAAGCCACTTAAATCCATTTTTGTGTCATTCCAAACAATTGGCTGCGCGGGAGCATCCTTTGCAGGCTCTGGCGCTTCAGTTTGTGCAACCGCTTCTGGTAGGTATGGATTTAAATCAAGCATGCCTAAATCAATATCAGCCGTAACAGCTAGGCGCTTGCCAAGGTTTAACTCACTTTTACCCTTGATCTCTAACGAATCCAATGTCGCAACTAATTCAGCTAGGTTAAACTTGTCACCTTGCATGCGCATTTTACCGCTAACGCTAAAGGCATTAAATGCGTTTTCTTTAGCGTTCAGCTCTACTCCTTGCCATTTAGCAATATCTTTAACGGAATCACCGCTAAGTGCTAATTGACCTTGAATATCTTTGCCTTGCTCAGCAATTGAGCCTTTAAACTCAACATCGACCAATCGAGAAGTCACACTTTTAGTCACATTAAAGGTATCACCTGCAATGGCTTTAGCGGGGTTATCAACCGTTACATCCAGTTCAAAGCGCTCTTGCATATAAGTAATTGCGCCTTTTACCTCTAATGTTTTATGTAATGAAGGCAGTAAAATTGCTAACTCAAGATCGCTGATCTCTTGCTTAACGCCAGTCGCACCATCTAAGTAAACAAACTTACCGCCGTAAATGGCCACTTCACCTAATGCAATATCAAAGTTTTCAGGTAGCTTAACTGGGCCACTATTTTGTTGCTGCGCTGCTGGCTGCTCTGCAACCGCATCAAATAATTGCCAGTTTGCTTTACCATTTTTATCTGTTTCAAGCAGAATATTTGGTTCATTGATCACAAACTTTTCTAGTTTCAGTTCACCACCAAATAGCGAAAACCACGGAATATGAATGGCCAGTTGCTGCATGCTTGCCATATCAGCGCGTGAGCCCGTTTTCATATTGGCAAAGTGCACATCTTCAAGCTCAAGTTTTAATGACGGAAAAACAGATAAGGTTTTATCACCTTTAATGGTCAGAGCTCGCCCTGTGGTTTGCTCTACCTGTTGCGAAACTTTGTTAAAGATTGCATCGGTAGGGATTAAAAACGGCGCAGCAACAATTAAAGCAACAAGCAATAACAGTATAACGCCAATAACTTTAAATAAGGTTTTCATGATGGTCCTTTCAAATGTGCAAATAATACTCTTATCATAGCGGGAGTTAGCACGAAAATCATTGCTATAACTATAAAAAAGCCATTTCCTAGCTGTTACACCTTCGATATAAATTCTTACTGAAATATTTTGATACCTTTAGGTTACAGAAACAAGTTGACCAAATGATACCTCAAGGTTACATTGATACCTGTAGGTTACAAAAACACAAATTAAAACTTTCACAGGATGGATATTATGAAACAACAAGATATTAAAACCGAAGAAAAATTTATGGCGCAAAACGCATGGTTTTCCATATTCATGGGTGTAACTTTACTAATTATCAGTGGTTACCCCATACTTAATCACACATCAGTACCGTTGTTGTTTTTAGGAAGTGCAGCTTTTCTTGGCTCATTCTTTATGTTTGTGATCAGAGGCGGTTTTACATGGAAATTAAGTTACCGCCTGACTTATAAAGATGAGTATTTAAACACCATAGATACGATTGCCTATAAACATGTTGTACTGGCACTGTTATTTAGCATGGGCACAATATATTTATGCTCTGACAGTCTCGCGTTACAAGTATCGCATAGTATGATGGCTACTTTTTACTTAGCTGTTATGAGTTTGGTGTACGGTATTTCCATCCTTTGGCAAAGTCGTGATTAGGAGTTAATGTGCAAAACCATATAGCAGAATTTCGCAAAGCCGCGGGGCTATCGCAGCAAGAACTAGCCGATGCGATTAATGTTTCGCGCAAAACCATTAGTACGGTCGAAACATCGCGCTTTACACCGTCGGTGATCATTGCGTTGAAAATAGCACTGCACTTTAATACCTCGGTTGAGAGTCTATTTATACTCGATGAGCACGATTAATACAGCAATGATGCAATCTTGAGATTTCATAACTATCTTGATTGCATCCCTTGTATTCTTCGGTATGATGCACAGCCCTGTTGTTCTAAGCCATTTTGCGCTAAAATTAAACAACTGAAAATGTATCTAACCGGAGTACCATCAGGCATGAAAAAACTGCTCATTTCCCCCTCACAAATGGCATTAAGCGAGCAAGAAGGCCATATTTATCAAAATATTCTAAAGCAGGCTTCTGAAATCAGCTTAAACCTGATGGCGGTAAAAATAGAAAATCATCCTGAAGACTTCTTGGGTTGGTGCTATGAATTACTGAGCGCTAGTCGCGATCGTATCAATCACGATTTACTTGAAACAAAGCAATTACCGGTTTTAAAAAAACTTCATGACCTATTAATTTCAGCTATTAGCTTTTTACAATTAAAAACACTTCGTGTCGCGCCTTGGCCGGTTGTCAGTGTATTTGTTGAACAGCACAAAGACGCATTAGCGCTTGATGAGCAGTTACGTCTGACTCAGTATATTGCTAGTATCCGTGAGCAATCTTTAAAAGAGATGATCCCTGAAGACTTATTAACCTTTACTGGTAAACATACTTCAGCGCTTGATCCAAGTAGCTATAACTTTGATGTTGAATGGTTTTGCTCTACAAAGAGCGCCAAAGCCTTTCATCAAATGCTTGCAGACCTACCCGCTTTATTTGATGAAGCGTTAGCACACATTCCTCTTGAAGGTGAAGTAACAGAAGCTAATTACCAAGATTTTGTGCTTAAATACGTACATGCTTTTACCGATAATAATGAGAAACCAACGCTAGCACCTGCAACCCGTCTGTTGGCAATGCGTCGCCCTGATGTATTTACGCCAATTAATAACTCACGTCTAGACTCATTATGCTCTGCGTTAGCAATTACCAAACTCAGTAATCGTGATTTTGCACGCTACTGGCAAGATATTGTACAAGCTGTGCATGCTATGTCTTGGTTTAAAATGGCCAATGGTGATAGCGAACAAGATCAACAACTTGTAGCAATCAAAGCTCTTATACCATGTTTTTTCTATTATGCAGATACGACTACTGCTGAAAACTCAAACTATATCAAATTATTAAATAAACCGAAGCGGGCTACAAGTACCACCACTAAAAAAGTACGTCGTGGCAAAGAGTCAGCTGAAATACTCGTTGACCGCGCTCTTGCTGCCGAAGATATGCCAGAACATATCCGTGCGAAACGTGACTCAATTATCAGTGAAGTACAAAAAGGCCGAGGGGTTGCTGAGACTATCAGCCTAATGCGTACTATCTTTGGCTAAACCCCAGTAAAGAATACAAAAACCCGCTGCAACTGATTTGTGCATGCGGGTTTTTTTATGCACCAACTAAGTGCACAACAATCAATCAAGATTCTCCTATCATTCTAAGCTCACAATTTAACCACATGTTTTAAAAAGATATTAAATTTATTTTAAGGATTTTTATTTAACTTGGCATAAGCGGTGCAATTATCCAATCAGACAACTAGAAATGGGACCAGCAATTTATAGACTGCAATCTAATTAATAATTGCTTAACCAAAAAATCAGCATAACAACAGGATACTAAACATGTTAAAACTAAAATCAGCGATTGCTATCAGCACACTTGCATTTATGGCAGCTACATCAACAGCAGCTTATGCCGAAGTAACAGCCAACGCCGCCGCAACGTCAAACTACTTATGGCGTGGTCAAGAACAAACTGGTGGTGATGCAGCTATATCTGGCGGTATTGATTACGCCAGCGAGTCAGGCTTTTATGCAGGTACTTGGGCATCTAATGCTAGTTGGGCCGATGGAATGACCTATGAGCTTGACCTTTACGCAGGCTTTGGTGGTGATATTAATGAAAACATGAGTTACGACGTTGGTTACATCTATTATGCATACCCAGATGCTGCATCAGGTGCTGATGCAGATTTTTCTGAAATCTACGGTAGCATTAGCATGGGCGGCTTTAGTTTTGGCGCTTCAGTGCTTGCAACTTCAGCGGCAAGTGGTGATGGCACAGATTTTGGTGACTCATTGTACTTAACCGCAGATTATGGGTTTGCACTTGGTAGTAATGGTACTGAAATGGCACTGCACCTAGGTCATTATTCTGGCGATTTTATTGGTGATGACGACATCATCGACTACGGTGTGTCTATTTCTAAAGATGGTTTCACTTTTGGCCTATCAGATACAGATATGGATGACAGTGATATTAAGGCTTACGTTGCTTTTGCAATGGACTTTAGCCTATAAAAAGAATGTGTTACTTGCTGCAACACTAAGGGCCGCAAGGCCCTTTCTCGATCTTGGTAAGCGGTAAGCGGTAAGCGGTAAGCGGTAAGCCAAGAAACTAATCAATCCAGATTTTATGTCAAGACTTACCTTAAACTCAGACTGCTTCAAACTTATAGCATAAAACTCCTACGGCACACTATGCCCTGTAGAGCCCTGCCAAATACGATACCATTGCTCACGGTTTAATTTTAACCGCTTAGCTGCAACCGCAGACTCAATACGTTTGATATTGCCCGTACCAAGTACTACCGATGGTGCACTTGGGTGCATTAACAACCAAGCATAAACGACTTGGTCAATTGAGCTTGCACCAATTTCATTGCCAACTTGTTCAAGCACATGGCGTAGACGAATGGCTTTTTCATCGTTTTCTGCGAACAAGCGCCCGCCTGCCAGCGGCGACCAACACATAGGTTTTATATCGAGCAACTGACATTGATCCAACGTGCCATCATCAAGCGCTTTCATTTCATAAGGTGAAAACTCTATTTGGTTAGTGACCAATTCAAAGTCCAAACGTGACTGCAATAAACTCAACTGTGAAGGAGTAAAATTAGATACCCCAAATTCCAGTACATCACCATTTTGCTTAAGAGTATTAAATGCTTGAGCAACTTCATCTGCATCCATCAAGTAATCAGGGCGATGAATAAGTAATACGTCTAAACGGTCGGTATTAAAGTGCTTAAGGGATTGCTGAGCTGAAGTGATGATATGCTGTGTACTTGAATCATAATGATTGGCTTTACCCGCTAAGCCTAAGCTTGCAAAGGCCGGTTTAATACCGCATTTAGTAATAATTTTAATTTCATCACGAATACTTGGCTTTAGTGCCAAGGCTTTACCAAACTCACGCTCACAGCCATATTCACCATAAATATCAGCATGATCTGTATGTGTTACACCCGCTTCAACAGCTTGCTCAAGAAAAGTTAAACATTGTTGCGGTGTAATTTGCCAGTCTAATAATCGCCAAAAACCAAGTACTAATTGTTCAATAACACGATCTGAGCCGCTCATAATTATCTCTTATTTATCTGGGATATTTATTTCAGTACTAACGAGCCGTTAGCTTTTAATTTAGTGCGCTTTATTCTACCGACTTGACATATTTTTAACAGTGTTAAAAGGTTAACTGAAATAAATAGGGAAGAAATGGATAATATTTCGGATTGTGATTATAAAGTTGGCTCCAATGTAGTTATTGTGAAGCCAACCGTACTGTTCTTATAGTTACTGTTATTTTACTTGGTAAGGCACCTTTGCACAGCTAACTTCAACTGTTTTAGGATACCAAATAGGGCCTACTTCATTTACAACCAGCTCGGCTAAGCCATTAGTAAACGATTTGTATGTGTGGACACTTTGCCACTGCGTATCTGGGCAAATAGCTGATAAATCAACTGCGTCGGAGCCCTCATAAAGAGCGGCGGCAAAGTTGTGATGCCACTGCTCACTTTTATGATTATTAGCTAAATCATCATATTCACCATTATCAAAGTGAATATTTGTGCAACCCGTTAAAATCATCATGAATATACACAGTATTAAAAAGCTTAAGTTCTTCATATTTCAGCTCCTTTAACTTGTTGTTCATTACACCACACGCTAATGGTATGGGGAGCATAAATGCCTAATGTTACTAATCCTAACGCGCCGTCGGTAAATGTTTGCTGAGACTGCATTTGCACTACAGCTTGCTCGCCACAGACTTTTTTCACATCAACACGTTGCTCACCAACCAGTCCCCACATAAAAAATGGCCGACTATCTTGATAAGTCGGTTTTGAGTTTAGTTTAGCTATTTTTTGTGGTTGAATTGTTACGGCCGAACAACCTGCAAGCACTAAAAATAACAAACCAGCTATAAATATTCGCATTACTTCATCCTAATTAATTTATTGATACGAAGTGTAAAATGAATGCGTACTAAAAAAAGTAAGAAACTGTATTGAAAATGTAGACAGCAAGCGGTATTCACTAGCTTGGCAAGCTCTTATAGGAACTTTATCGTATTTATGGTGCCTAATATGTGGATAACTCTCTTTTTAGCCACTTTGCTTTAAGGTAATTGATGCAGATAAAATCACTTTTTCTTGTTACTTGTGTTACTTCTGTAATTGTTTCGCTAAGCATCACAGCTTTGGCCAGCACACCACAATCAGATGAAGACAAGGGCTTTACTGAAACAGCACATACACCCGCGCAATGCGCCCAACAGCTTCATGCCAGCAGGCAACAAACATATAGTAACAAATACATTATCCCTGAACAGCTTAAACTGCTGAGTTGGAATATTTATAAAGCGCAAAATAAAGGGCTTTATCAAGATCTGGCACAGTTAAATGAGCAGGCCGATATGGTGTTGCTGCAAGAGGCGATTGCAGATTCACAACTAAGTACACTCAAACCATACTGGCGCTTTTCACCCGGTTACAAAAGTGGCGATCAACAATCAGGCGTGATGACATTAAGCCGCTGGCCTGCAACCGTGCATTGTACATTTACTCATACTGAGCCCTGGTTACGCAGCCCTAAAGCAACCAATATCGTTGAATATGCTATGGCAGGTCAACAACGCTTATTAAGTGTGAATTTACATGGCATAAACTTCACACTAGGTACTGAGAACTACCAACAACAAATCGAGGCTGCCGTACAAGTGATGCAGCAACACCAAGGGCCGATTATTTTTGCAGGTGATCTCAATGCATGGAGCGATGCGAGACAAGCTGTGGTGGTAAATGCTTTAAGCAAACTCGGGTTATCTGAAACGCTCTACCTAGACGATAAACGCACTAAAGCGTTTGGCTTAGCCCTTGATCAAGTGTGGACTCGTGGTGTAACCATCAGCACAACTCGCGTACCGCAATATCAAAGTTCGGACCACAACCCAATACAGGTAACACTTCACCTAGACGAGGCTGAAAATGAAACATCTATCCCGTAATATACACATTCTTATCGGCTGTCTTTTACTCTGTATTAGTCAGCTAAGTATTGCCGCAAGCGCAGAACAAGAAGTGAATCACTTAATTAGTTTTATTGAGCAAAGTCAGGCCACCTTTATTCGTAATGGCGATGAACATACCAGTACAGAAGCCGCTGAACACTTAGCCATGAAATACCGCAGAGCCGGGCGCTATGCAAAAACAGCTGATGATTTTATTGACAACCTTGCCAGTAAAAGCTCATGGAGTGGTAAGCCTTACACTGTGATCCTAGCTAATGGCACTACAGTTACCGCCAATAAGTGGTTAACCGATGAATTAACACGTTTTAGAAATACAACAAAGCCGCAATAAGTGCGGCCTTGTTGTTTTTAAAAACCAGTCAACTAACCTAAAACTTAGCTAGGTTATCAACACTGTCTTTATCAATTAACTTAACAAAGGGATCAACCCCCGCGAATAGCGGCTTTTCTTTCACCTTTAATTCAATTGTATTGGTGCCTGTTACAAGCCGATGCTTTTGTGAATAAATCACAAAGTCTTCTGCTAGTAGGTTTTCAGGATCATCGTTGAATAATGCAATATCAATCATTTCATCAAGTGGCTGGTCTGTTTCTTCCCCTTGACCATCAGCACGCTTTTTAGCAGCTTCAACAGTGAGTGTTACCGTATATAAACCGTCACTATCAACCTCATCAGATACTTTCGCTTCTTTCATGGTCAGCTCATATAAAGTGATAAACATAAACTGATCATCAATAAACGCTTGCTCAGCGGGAGTCGCATCACGCTTTAAATAGCTAAGTAAATCAAGCGTAGTAGGATAAGGATTATTTTGATACTTAAAGTCACTAACAAACTCTTTTAAGATACGATTCAAACGTTCCTCACCAAACAGATCATGCATGGCCATCATCACCACTGAACCTTTTTGGTAATAAATATGCGCTTGAGTTTCTACTTTATACAACGGCATTTCTTGATACGCTTCAACCGAGCGACCTTGTAAATACTTATCAAGCTCATACTTTAAGAATTTACGTAGCTTTTGCTCCCCGTATTTTTTCTTAAGCACCATAATTGCGCTGTATTGCGATAGGCTTTCTGACAATACCGCTGCACCTTGTACATTAGCGCCGGTAACCTGATGCCCCCACCACTGGTGCGCCACTTCATGCGCTGTAACATAATACGGCACATCAATCTTACTGCTATCTCGGTTATCAGTAATAAAACCAATTTGCTCAGAATAAGGTACGGTATTTGCAAAACTTTGTGCAAATGACTGATAGCCAGGGAACTCAATAATACGCATTTGCTTATGTTGATAAGGACCAAATTCAGCAGAAAAATAATCAATTGAATCAGTAACCGACTCAATCATACGATCTACGTTCCACGGATGGTCTTGATGGTAATAAACTTCAACATTGACTCCGTTATGCGTTATTTTTTTAGACTCTAAACGAGCAGATAAAATGGCATAAAAGTTTATTATTGGTGAATCCATTTCATAACGGAACGTACGTCGCCCATCAGTCACGGTTTCACTTTTTAAATAACCAGGGGCAATTGCAAATTGCGACTCATCGGTAGTAATGGTTGCAGCAAAGTTGATAAAACCGCCATTCGCGCCAAACATGCTTTGCTTATAATACTGAGTGTCTTCAAGTTTATTAGCGCGCTGTAACTCAGGTAAGCCTCGTTTACGGCGCTCATGTTTATCCGTTAATTGATAACTGTCGTTATAACCAAAGCGTGGGAATAAGCGCCAATTATCAATAAAGGTACCATTAGCAACAAGCTTAGTATCTGTAATGTTATCCGCAAAACCTTGGTGGCTGCGCTCAACTGAAATCTCACCTTTGCGCACTTCACCAGGCATTAACGGCTGGGTAAATTCAAACCACGCTGAATTATAGTCAGGTAATTGTTCAACAATTTCGCCACCGGCAATTTTAACGCCCCACTGTGGGCTGCTATCCGGTTTACTTACCAAAAAGCGCTTAATCGCTTGGTCACTGGTATTGGTAATAAGTACATTGGCTGTGGCGAGCATTTTACGTTGCTGCGGATATATCTCCACATTAAGTTCAACATCAGTGATTATCGGCAGTGGATCATTTTCATACTGTACAAACTTCTGCTCATATTCAACTTGCAAGTTTTCTAACTGATCTTCTGTGTAAAAATCATTCAGCACTCGTGTGTTGTAATAAATTTGTGCACCTGCAGCGACAAATACCACTAAGCCAAGCACGGTTATAGCCTGCCCTTTGCGACCTAAATTATACTGTAACTGCGCCAAACGATTGCGTAAGCTTTGCGACGGACCACGGTGCCACAATGCAAGCCCAATAACGGCTAGCACCACACTCAAACCACCCCAATAAAGTGTGTACCATGCCACCCCAGTTAAGTAATGACCATAGCCATTAATATCAGAATAAGGAGCTGGACTTGACTGAGCAAAATGAAACATATTATGACTAAAACCATAATTACTCAGTACAATTGAAACTAAATAATACAGTGCAAATAATCCCATCCCGATATATTTATTGGCACTCACTATTTGCAAAAAGAACGCCATAATAGCGAGCATCACAAAAGGTAAGAAAGAAAAATAACCCAACCTAAACAGATATTGCCCAAGCTCTAAATTAAACTGCCCTTTAACTAACTGCACAACAATTGTCAGTATCATGCTAAAAACATAAAGCAAGCCAATAACACTTACTAAAGCCACTAATTTAGAAACCCAAAACACGCTATTGTGTACAGGGAAGCTATCGACAATATCGCCCATCCCGCTGTTACGTTCACGCCAGACTAATTCAGCACTGTAGTACACTATAACAATGGTGATTAATAATCCGATTGCGTTTTGAATGATCCCTACCATATTTTGGGTAACAGGCCAGTTAACTGTGCCATACCAACCAATCGGTGCGAATAAAGGCACAATTAATACGGCTAAAGTAATAAGGCCTAAAATTAAAAATGGCGCACTGATCACGACATGCTTAAATTCAAAGACGCAGCGTAATAATAGTTGCTGTTTGAACGAGCTTGCGCTTGCTTTGTGATTCACCGAAGAGGCAATCAATGCAGCCTCTTTTTGTTTAGTAAAATTAGACGCTGCGAGTTTTTTCTTCTCACGTTTAATAACAATACGTGACGACAGTTTTCCAGACGCAAAAAATATAATAATAGCAAGGGCAATCCATAACACCCGGTTAAAAAGTAAAACACCCGTCAGTTCTAACGTTTGGCTATTTTTATCACTTGCAGTCCAATAACGAGTAACATCCAGTAATGAGCCACTAGCAAAAGGATCGGCATAGCCTACAATCCAACGAAACGCTAAATCATCGAAGTAAACAGATATCGTTGAATAGGCAATTAAAAAAGCCACAGCGGTAAGATATACCGCCATCATTGAACGAAAATATGTGGCCACACCATTAAAAATAGCCGCTAAAACAAACAGACTAGGCACTGCGATATAGAAATAAGCAGTGAAATAATAATGTAACTTATTAGCCCCGACGAGCTCAGGATCTAGCCAGCCAACCAGTAAACCAAAACCAGAACCCAAATATATTCCCAGCGGTACAAACGCAAAAATAAGCGCAACAACACAGTACGCACCTAAAAAGCGCCCTAATTGATACATTAATGGCTTGAATGGCTTGCTAAAAACCAGCTCTGACATATTCGTTTCATCATTACGAATCGCAGAACCAGCAACAAAATTTACCACCAGAAAAATAGCAAACTGCAGTAAGCCACTCATTAACATCAAAATACTAAATGGTGAGTTTACATTGACATTACTGCCACCAAGTAAGACGTTGTCACTGCTACTTGCAAAAAAAGCCACTAAAAAAAAGATTAAAGCGGTCACATAAAATGAAGGCTGACGTATAAAATAACGCAGCTCAAAAGTAAGCATATTCAAAAACATGATATTCCCCTACGCTGCACTGGTATTGCGATGCTGATGCAAAGTAGAAAAATACACATCTTCTAAGTTGGCCTGGCTTGCAGAAAACCCTTCTGGAGCTTGCTCACTATATACATTTAAAATTGTCTGCCCTGCAAACAAACGCTTAGAAATAACAGGTAGATGCTGCTCTAGCTCTTGCGCTTCAGTTTGGCTCATTGTTTTGTGCCAAATTTTACCTTGCAGCTTATCGGTCAGCGCGATAGGGTTGCCTTCAAGTAGTATTTTACCGCCAGCGAGGACCGCCATGTTAGGACAAAGCTCTGCCACATCTTCAACGATATGAGTTGATAATATAACTACTTTCTTCTCGCCCAAGCTTACTAGTAAGTTATGAAAGCGATTACGTTCTTCAGGATCAAGCCCTGCTGTAGGCTCATCAACAATTAATAAATCAGGATCGCCAAGTAATGCTTGTGCAATACCAAAACGTTGGCGCATACCACCAGAAAAACCACTTACCGCTTTATTACGGTGTTGATATAAATTAGTGTGCGCCAATAAACCTTCAACTGACTCCTTGCGCTGCGCTTTGTTGTCTAGTCCTTTTAAAACCGCCATGTGATCCAGTAAATCATAGGCAGAAACACGAGGGTAAACACCAAAATCTTGTGGTAAGTAGCCTAGTCGCTCCCGTAGTTTTTGTGGTTCTTTGAAGACATCAATACTATTAAAAGTAATGCTGCCCGAATCAGCCGATTGTAAAGTGGCAATACTACGCATTAACGATGATTTACCCGCGCCATTTGGCCCGAGCAATCCAAACATACCTTTTTCAATATTTAAATCAACACCTTGCAAGGCATGCACGCCATTGTCATAGGTTTTCGAGAGCCCTTTAATAGATAGCATTATTACTTCCTAGTATTTAATTATAGTAATTATTTAAGTTCATTAACTTACATTACCAGTAGGTTAGTAACAATAGCAGCAGGTTATAACTTTGTAACAGAATGAAAACAGAAAAGCCGCATAAATGCGGCTTGGTTTCACTCTTTAGGAGAGGTGACTTAATTCTGATATATCACTTAACTAAAATTAATGATTAATATTGTAGTAAATTATTTTCATCTTGCTCATCATCTTGATCGATAGAATCAATCATGATGTCAGCAATTTCATTGGTTTGTTCAATATTATCTTTAGCTAAATACGCATTACGTACGGTATCGTTGTTTTTTGCTAAATACGCTTCACCGATCGAAAAATTATCATCAGTAAAGTTATCAACGGCATCAGCTTTGGCTAATGATTTTTGAATATCTAAATATTGCTGAACCTTGTTGTTAATCGGCTGCTCTATTTGACCAATTGCAGGTACTTCTGGTGTGATAGGCTGAGCATTCAAAGCCCGTGCTTGTGCTGATATTTGAATCACATCAGTCTTAGCGGTTTTCTCTACAGGCGTAGTTTGCGCTGTTGCAACCTGTTTATTTGCATCACTTAAACGCGTGTTAAGTTGATATTGATTAACTTGATTAGCGGCTTGAATGTTCATGATCTCTCTCCATCTAGATCGACACTATATGCAAACATAGCTGAATATTTTGTGAACACAACGTTCAATAAATAAACAACCCAATCTAAAAAAGCAAAAGTGTAAAGTAGATAGTACTTGCACCTGTTCTCGCCACTAGGTATAAAAATAGCACACACACTTTATAAGAAGCGAAAAGCCATGCAGCAACATGATAATCAGCCACTTAATGATTTTACCGAATACCCTGAAGATGTAATGCTCGAACGGGCAACGGAATTTTTAACCACCAGCCAGCGCCGTCATAGCATTCGTAGTTTTAGCGATCGCCCTGTGCCAAAAGCCATCATAGAAACCTGCATTAAAGCCGCAGGCACAGCACCAAGTGGGGCGAACCACCAGCCGTGGCATTTTGTGGCGATTCATTCTAGTGACGTTAAAAAACAAATTCGTGAAGCAGCTGAAAAACTAGAACGCTCTTTTTATGAAGGCCGCGCAGGCGAAGAGTGGCTTGATGCGTTAAAACCCCTTGGCACAGATGCTAACAAGCCCTATTTAGAACATGCACCGTGGTTAATTGCCGTATTTAGTCAAAAGAAAGGTGGGTTAAATGCTGATGATAAAAACACTAACTATTACGTGCATGAATCGGTCGGCCTTGCAACAGGCTTTTTAATTCAGGCACTGCATAGAGCTGGCCTTGCAACACTCACCCATACACCAAAGCCAATGAGTTTTTTAACCGATATATGCGGTCGTGATAAAGACAACGAGCGCCCTTATATGCTTTTGGTAGCAGGTTACCCCAGTGATGAGGCAACCGTACCTAATCATGCCTTAGTGAAAAAATCGCTGGACGAAATTGCAACGTTTATTTAGCACCTTCCTCTTTGCAAAACCACTGATAAAGCATTGCAATGACCGACTCAACTTTTGGGTCGGTCAAATAGTAATAAATTGTTTGTCCATCACGGCGTGTAGCCACCATCTCGGCTTTACGTAAGCTCGCCAAATGTTGCGACAGCGCAGATTGCGCTAACGGCACACGCTCATTTAACTGCCCTACACTTAACTCATTGTTTAATAGGCTACATAAAATCATTAACCGATTTTTATTCGCCATCAGTTTTAAAAACTGTTCAGCCTGCTGTGCATTATTCGCTAATTGCTCAATATTCATAACGATCCCACTAAAACGTTCTAAGCAAAGTATAGATTTTTACATTAGTAAAATCTAATATAAATAACATTAGGAAAAACTAATATAAGGTATAAATATGAAAATTAGTGACGGTATTCTTTTACTTGCAGGTAGTATGGTGACAATTTCAGTCATATTAAGCTACTTTGTAGATAGCCGTTTTATGTGGTTAACATTATTTATAGGAGTAAACCTGATCCAAACAGCGTTTACTAAATGGTGCCCACTTATAAATTTTTTGCGCAAACGAGGGTTTACAGACTAATGCTTACTTCAATCCCAGATCTAATGAAAATAATTACCCCCAACCAGCGCCGTATTGATGCTGAGCAAGCAAAGCAAGAGCTTGAGCAAAATCACGGCCTACTAATTGACGTCAGAGAGCCCGCAGAGCATGCAACTAAAGCAGCCACTGGCGCTATTAATATTCCTCGCGGCTTGCTGGAAATGAAGTTAATGGAAATTGAAAAAGACCCTACACGACCGATTTACCTTCATTGTGCCAGTGGCGCGCGGGCAACTTTAAGTGCGGAAGCATTAACCCGTGTAGGGTATGAAAACGTCACTGTGATTACTTGTAACGCAGATACTATTTGCCAAGTATTTTAAAATATACGGGGCTTTTTTAGCCCCGCATGTTCTCTATAACGATGATTTAGCACAAAACAAAAATTAATAAATGAATTTATTATTGGTAAAGTCATATTTATAGTACAAAATTAACTTATTAAAGGATTTAATAATGACATTATGAACGTATATTACGCCTTACTAGTATCTATTGCATTGCCCACTGCCGCACTAGCACAAACCAGCAGTGCAACTATGGATGAACAAATAGCTCGCCCAACACCCCATTATAACTTTGCCACTAACACCACTTACGAACACCTCATAGCTGTTGATGGTTTTTATAAAGACCCATTCCAATTAAGCTTATTTGATCCCAAAAATGGCGAAGACTCAGAACGTTTATGGTCACAAAGTAAGTCAATTTTTGGTTATGGCTTTGGCGTAGCAGGCGTTATCTGGCTATTGCCTGAAGATATTTCACAATGGGACAAAGACGGTAGCACCTTAAAAAAATGGGGTGAGCACGTTAAAGAAGGCCCCGTATGGGATCGTGACGTAGGTTGGATCAATTTTATTGGCCATCCTTATTTTGGTGGAGTCTATTATCAAGCCGCACGTAAATCAGGTTATCGCCAATGGGATTCGTTTATGTACTCGGTACTGATGAGTACTTTTTATTGGGAATATGGGCTAGAAGCATTTGCTGAAGTGCCGTCGATTCAAGACTTAGTGATTACGCCTGTACTGGGCTGGGTTGCTGGTGAATGGGCATATCAAACAGAAATGGATATTCGTAAAGGTGGTGGCACCGTAATGGGTTCTGATCTGCTAGGCGATATCTCGCTGTTTGCTCTCGACCCAGTTGATAGTATTGGCCGCGGTATAAATTCAATGTTCGGACGCGAAATTATCACTGCCGGGACGGGCTATATCAACATTACGGATGTTCCTCTTCCTAAAGGTGGTAGTGAGCAGCAATTTCAAGTTAATTTAAGTTATGCCTTAGGCTCTGGTAAGCCTTATTCTGGCTATACCGGTTACAGTGACTATACCAAATACAGTGGGGACCCTATAGATACCAGTATTATTGGTATAACATTAGGCGGCGGCTATATTAATCCACATTCAAGTTGGCAGCTAAAACCAGGTACTTTCGCTGAAACAAGTTTAGGCCTTTATTTTACCAAACACTTTTCAGCGAGACTTAGTTATGCGCGCAGTGAGCTTGAAAGTGAAACCGCTGATGAACGAGTAACCTATGAAAACTATAGTGTAAATGGTCAATATTATTTTAATACTGATACCGACTTGCGCCCATATCTACTAGCTGGCTTTGGCGAAATGATGCGCGACCAAGATCGCGATAAGAAAACCTTTGTAAGCCATGCAGGACTGGGACTACATTACAAAATAAATAACAAGTTTGCTGTACAAGCAGACATAAAACGCTACATAGGCACTCGCTACGACAATCTTGATGATGTTGCCGCAGTGACATTAATTTATCGTTTTAATAAAGGTGAATGGTATTAATGAAACAGTTCCTTTGTTTAGGCTTACTCATACTCGTAGGGTGCAGCGCACATCCATTACAACCGAGCGCACAAGATATTGATATCAGCTTTGATACTAAAAAAACAACCCAACATTGCCAATACAAAGGCCTGTTGGTGGGCTCTCAAGGAGATATTATAAGCTATTGGTTTACAGCTGATAGAGATCTTGTAACTGGTGCGTTGAATGACTTAAAAAATCAAACTGCGCAATATGGCGCTAACACGGTGCTACTGAGAGAACAAATAGAATTAACCACTTCAGCCACATTTATTGCAGAGGCTTATCACTGCCCTTAGCAACTGTTAAAGAAATTTATAAACGCTGCGCTGTGGGGAGAGAAAACTAAAACAGCACAACGATATTTATTGTTCTACCCTCACTCACTTCTCATTTTCTTCTCTTTGTGCAAAACGTAGTACAATAATAAGTTAATTTTACTTTCTCTCATCCAGTAGCGTGACCATCATCTGCTCAATGTTTTTCACACTGTAGGTGAGTGCGCGAAGTAATTCGACTTGGCTTTGTGGCTCATCAACTTTAACCTTGCTTGGTTTTGTTTCGGCTAGGTTATCTTTTTGCGTTAAGATTGCCTCGCGAAACTCGCTGGCATCGACTACGCCAAGCAGTGACACGAGAGCGCCATGGCCAGATTGCCCTGCGGTTTCAAAACTCAAGCGATACAAACCAAATAAGCGCATCAGTGGCCCTTGGCTTAACCCAACGTCGGTGATTTTTTCAAGTGGGATAGACTTTTCTTCTTTAAAAAATACACCACGTTTAACCACCAGTTTACGCTCGAGTAATTGAGCCGACATAGCAGCCAAGATTCTGCCACTGACAATCCAAACAAGCAGCAAAATCACGGGAATTAAAGGAATAGTCACAATCCCTAATGTACTGACACACACAGCAAAGACTAGCCAATACGACTTAATTTTAGGATCAAAAGAGGCACTTTTTAAAATAACTTCTGACATCTTAGCTACTCATAGTTGGATTATGATTATAAAATACGCGAACTTTGTTTTAGCTGCAATTTGATCATAAAAAAACCGAGCATCTAGGATGCTCGGTTCTATTTGTTTATAAAGTGTATCAATGCTTAGTTCTTATTGATCAGTACCTGCACATTGTCACGATTAGGGCCAATCACCGTAAAGGTATAATTACCTGCATCTATAATGGCTACATTAATATTTGCCCCCACAGCTTCAAGTAAACTGTGCTCGCCAACCATAACAATTGGCGATTCACCAACTCCACCATAATCAACAGTACTCCAATCTTCAGACGCAATTTTGAACTCATAGTCTCCAGGCTCTAAATCAAGTGATGTACTATAAATAGCATTAGCTTGATAGATTAATGGGTTATCTGTGCCCCAACCATTTAAGCTGCCGCGTAAATAAACTTGCGTGTCTGCAAACATTTGCGCATTAAATACATTCAGCGTGGGTGCATTCAAATCACTGGCATCAAAAATAAACTGATATTCGCCCTCGGTTGCAATATCCATCGTCATATTAGCGCCTTTAACAGCTAATAACTTATCTTCGGCAACGGTTACGGTTGCATCCGCTTCACCAGAACCATAATCAATGGTATCCCAATCTTCAGAAGCTATTTTAAATTCATAGCTACCGGCATTAAGAAAAGTCGAAAAGCTATATATTCCTTTGCCTTGATAGATTAACTCATCACTGGTACCCCATTCATTCAAGCTGCCACGAACAAATACAGGCGTACCTACAAATGGTTCTTCGTTATAAATTCTCAGCTGTGGATTGTCTTTATCACTGGCATCAAACGAGAATACATAAGTTGCATCAATTGCAGCATTAAAGGTCATATTAGCGCCACTGCGTGTGAGTGCTTCGGCTTGATTTTCCAACACCTCTTTATCAGCGTCTGATAGCGCACCAAAATCCACACTCGACCAATCTTCAGAGGCAATTTTAAATTCATAGTCTCCCGCAGCTAAAGTAATAGCGACACGGTATTCACCATTGCCTACATATTCAAAGCTGTCAGCTGTGCCCCAATCATTTAAACTGCCACGCACATACACTGTTGTGCTACCAAAAGGCACCACATCTGGCGCACCCACTGTTGCATTAGCACTCAAACCAACGCCTTGCGCTTCGCCTTGTGGTTTAATAAACACAGCTATGGTGTAAGCAGGAACATTGAACGTGCCTTCAGTTTCATTAGCACTAAAACTTACTCCAGACATACTGCTATCGGTGCTGTTTTTAAGTATTGGATGTAATTCAAACCCAGCAGCGGTTGGTACTGTATGTGAAAGCGCATGCTCAGTTGCATTAATTACTACTACGAGCGCATCTACTTGGTTATCTAAATCAGCAAGACCTTGACCATCATCAATGCTCATTACAATCAAACCATGTTGCTGGTTTTTACCGACATTGTGAAAACCTACACGGTCAATAACATCTTGCTCTGTGGTTAATCTAAATAAAGGGCTGCTACTACGAATAGCTAAAAACTCTTGGAACACATCCCCTGCGTACGCTATATCTTGCGGCTGTGCAGCAGCTTGTGGATTACCTGAGACCTTAATGATCTCAGGCCATTTCTCTTGGTTTTTCTCCGCATTAGGTAAACCAATATTCCAATTATTATTTTCTTTCGTTAAATCTACCGCATTAAACCAATCCCCTGCATTATAGCTGTCACGATCCATTGATTTTGAGCGCAGTAAGTCAGCTCCCAATTGCATAAACGGGATACCTTGGCTTACCAATGGAATTGCTAATGCCATATTATGGGCACGCACGCGATGCTCAATACTCATACTTGCTGCATGCTTATATTGCAGTTGATCCCATAAGGTTTCGTTATCGTGCTTTGATACGTAGTTAATGCTGTCAGCAGGGTCTAAAGCATAAGCCGTCGGCTGAGTATTCCAGCTAAAGCTATTACCTTTTGCCGAATTACCTTTAAAGTCCTTAAGAATATAGTTTTGTAAATTACCCGCCAGCGATAAACGTAAGGTATCTTGGTCTGCTAAATTACCATCGGTCGGGTTATTACTAAACATAGCCCCACCGCGAACAGCCTCACGGATGCGGTCATTGAATGTGCCCACTTCGGAGCCTGCCATATCAGCTTGCTTAGCTTGAGTGAACAATCGGTTATTAGCGACTTCACCAAAATCCCAGCCTTCGCCATAAAAGTAGTTATCAGGGTCAACAGCTTGCACTGCTTCACGCGCTGCTAAAATTGATGATTTAGGCATGTGCCCCATAACATCAAAGCGGAAGCTGTCGTAACCAAAGTCGCGAGCAAGAATAACCAGTGAATCGCTAACAAACTTGTCCATCATCACATGTTCAGTCGCGGTGTTTTCACAACAGGTTGAACGCTCAATCTCACCGGTTATTTCACTGTATCTGTGGTAATAACCCGGCACGAGTTTATCAAATACTGATTTTTCCCAAATGCCTGATGACGTTGTATGGTTGTATACCACATCAAGAACCACACGAAGGCCGACCTCTTGTAGTGACTGTACCATGGCGCGTGTCTCTTTAACACGAGCAATGCCTTCGCTACTTGATGCATACGAGCCCTCCGGAGCTATAAAATGGTGTGGGTCATAACCCCAGTTAAAACCGTCTAAATCACGCATGGCGCTGGCAAGTGCTTGTGCATCATCAGAGCCCGGTAAGTAGCTTTGCATTAAATCTGCAATGATGCTGTTTTTATCTTCGATTTTACAGGCATCTGCTTCTTCGTTAATACGCTCGCATAATTTACCTAAGGTATCGGTGATTTCAACGCGTTGCTCTGTATCTTCTTCAATGGTGCCAATGTCTGTTACAGGGAGTAAATGAAAATGCGTTAAGCCTTTATCTGCCAGTTGTTTAAGGTGCTGCATTGGCACGCTTTCAAGTTCCGTAAACGCGAGGTACTTACCACGATTTACTTCACTTACTGACTGATCGCGAACACTAAAATCACGCACATGACCTTCATAGATAATAGCATCTTCTGGGTTAGTGATTGTTGGCACAATGCGCTCATCCCAGCCCTCTGGTTTGGTATCGTCATCATTTAAGTTGATCAACTGCGAATACAGGCCATTGCTTGATACATTGAGTGAGTAAGGGTCTGTACTCCATAAACTTTCAATCGCTTGAGTAGTGGGATGGTAAACATCAAACGCAAAGCGGTAATAATGACGGTCGTATTGGCTGTCTAAACTCACTGACCAAATACCGGTATTGTTGTCTAACGTCATGGCTGTGCTATGCACTTGCGCTTTTTCGGCATCAAACACGTTGATCATCATATTGCTAGCAGTTGGTGCCCACACTGATACATCTATTGCATTGTTATTATATTGCACACCCAGCATGGCTTCGTTCGCGTCGTTTTCACCTTGGGTGTATAGAGCATCGAGGGCTTTTGCTGTTTGTACAAAGCTTGCTTCAAGTAGCTTGCCGTCGGCGTCGTAGCCCGCCACAACCAGCTGTTGTTTTATAAGTTGTTTTGCAGTAGCGGCATCCCAATTGCCTTGATAAGCAGTCCAATCTGCGAGGTGCGGCACTTTGGCTGCTTGTTCATCGGTTAAATTTGTGGCGATTAGTTCAACTGTTTCACCATTTAAGCCCGCATCTAAATCAACAACCAAATCGGCGGCAGCTGATGAATGCAGCTTAATAATCTGCGTAAGCTCATTGCCGGGCTTATACAAAACCGTATTTAAATCTATCCAATGCGCTGATGCACCATCAATTGCAACTGGGCGTTCACCAAGGCTCGCAACTGGGTATTCAAATACTGTTGGCTCTCCATCAAAGGTAAAGTTCATACGCACAAAACGTTCATCGTCTTGCATCAGTGGCATGGTTAAATCCACATCACCATGGGCCTTACCGGTGCCCTCGGTGCCTATGTGAATAATAAAATTAGCGCACTCGGTATAGCCGTCTTTTAGCGCAACTATCCAATAGGCCCCATAGTTTGGATCCACACCATCATATTCATGGCCATTAGCCCAATCGGTAGCATCAAATGGCGGCGCGTAAGCGTCACAGCCGTCGGTATTCCAAGAGTGTAAACGGTAGCCTTCGTATCCTTCATTTTTATTACGTTTATAAAATAATACGGCTTCATTTTCCCCTGCAAATACCACAGGGTCTGGTAAGTCAGGGTTATAGCCATTAATACAGCTTTCATTATTTGCATCTGGAAACAACGGTGCATCGCAAGAAATAGGCTCAGGATCAACACACTGAGTCCCTTCACTGTTAGGCACTTGTGGTACATCACAAGCCAATAAGGCTTGGCCTGCTTTTACGTCACTACTGCCTGAACCACCACAGCCAAAAAGTAGTGTTAAGCTCACTGCAAATAGCAAATGAGTCAATTTAGTTATTTTATTCATTATTTATGCTCCAATTTGCTATTAGTGACTATAGGTAAAACCTAAATAAACCTGACGACCAAAGTACTGGGTCGTACCGGTGATATTTTCATTGCCAAAGTAACTTTGGGTTGGTTCATCGGTAAGGTTATTAACCTGTAGCAACATGCCAAATGAGTCAGTAAATTGATAAGAGGTTTGAAAGTCGACCACTGTCTCAGCATCAAAGTTAACTATCTGTTCATTGATAGCTACTTGCTCTGAAACAAAGTCTGAGCGATAACGCACATTAAGGCGGGTTTCAAAATTATCTAGGCTGTAAAACAAGGTGCCATTTAATACATTTTTAGACAAACCAGGCAAACCTTGCGTTACCGTTTCACCGCCTAAGCTAGTGATGGATTCAACTTCGCTCTCGGTGTATGAGTAACTCCCATTAAAACCTAGGCCATCAAATGGCGCAGGTAAAAAGGAAAAAACTTGTGTGTAGGCAAGTTCAATACCGCGAATATAACCACCATTAGCGTTATTAACTGCAGTGGTATAAGTACCGTTAGTCGTTGCTACCTGCTCGCCACTGACTGGGTTTTCAATATAGTCAGGAACGTTAAAGCCATTACCTTTAAAATCAAATCCTTCAATGGCGATGGTATCGATAAACGAATCGATGTTTTTATAAAAACCAGCGATCACAAGCGCACCATCTGATTCATCAAAATAGTGCTCGTAAGAGATATCGTATTGGTCGGCATAAAATGGTTTTAAGAATGGATTATTGGTACTTGAGCCGTTAATTTTACCGGTGGTTTTATCGGCCTGCGCACTGGCGTCCCCTGCCAGTCGGTTGATTGGTGGACGCGACATCACTTTAGCCGCCGCAAAACGTAATTGCGTGTTATCCGTTAGCTGAAAGTTTAAATTAAGGGATGGCAGATAATCAGTATAAGTTGTGCCAAGTACATTAGGTAAATAGTTTTTATTTACGATACCAATACTGTCGGTAATGTTTTGGGCACCCAGTGCCAAATCACCATTAACGTTTTCTAAAATAGTGGCCGATTGGTCAGTATCAACACGGCGAATACCAATATTACCTAACACTGGCATATTGCCGATCTCAGCATTAATATTAAGCATGGCGTACGCTGAAAGCACTTCCTCATACACTGAGCCACTTTGTAACATGGTCCACGAATAGTTAGTGGTGTAACCTTGTGGGTCGACTACCCCATCTGCATTACCCCAAGTTTTAACTGGCTGTGGCGCCCCTTCTGGAAACCAAGCATTAAGCGCCTTATCTAAATCAATCGCCAAATATGATGGAAAATAACTAAAATCACCTTCCCAATCTACGACGTTTACCATGTCATTGGTTAAACGCAGTGGCGGCTCACTCACTGAAAAATCACCATCATTACCGTATTCAAACACTGAACGATTGTTACTGTATTCGCGATCAGAGTAACGAGCACCAAATTCAACTGAGCTAAACCAGCTGTTATCCAACTCGTATTTAAAATCAAGGCGATAAGCGCTTACTTCATCTTCATTCTGATAAGGGTAAATACCGTACTTACTCACCATTACCCGTTCGATATCGCTAAATGCAGCCGCTTGATTAAAGCCAACATCCGGTAAATTCAAACCATTGAGCTGATAGTTTATTGATACATTTTTATCTAACACTGGTTCTTGCGCTGTAGCATCTTCGGCAACCAACGCCCACAATAAACCATTGCGGAAATTACTTTTAGCCCGTGATAGCGACACATCAACATTAACGTTTAAACGTTCTGTCACTTGCCAATCGGCGTTAATGCCATAGCTGTCTACTTCGTCAAAGTCTTGGTTATCATCATTTACAATTTCAACGTGAGTGTAGCCTTTTGAAGTACGATTAACAGAGGCACCAACCACCGAATTTCCCTCTAGCTGAGCGTTTGTATAAGTGGCCGTTGGGCCGCCTAATTTCACTCGTAAGCCACGGGCAAATGATTCTGTATCAAAGCGTGATAAAAACACGTCCCCTTTTAATTTAAAATTATCCACCGGCACCCACTCAATTGCTGCCATATAACCGTTACGGGTTTCTTCACCGCCTAAATGCTGAAGCTCAAAGCCTTCGCTGATGTATTCGTTTTCTGGTTTTACCTCAGGGCCATTAGTATCATTAGCAACACCGTCGACATCTTTATGATCGTTATACGCAAGACCAATGAATTGCGTTGCTACACTAGGTTGAAATAAGCGAGCATAACCAAGTGCAACACCTAAAGTATCGTCAAGGTACTTGCCTTGGTAAGAAAAACTAATGCGGTCGCCAAATTCAGTGGCATCGTTCACCTCTGACGCGCGATCGTTGTACATACCTCTGGCGTTAACCACAAACTTATGCTGCTGATCATTATCTAGCGGACTGGCTGTTTGCAGTTCTACAGTCCCTGCCACACCGCCTTCAATAAGCGAGGCTTTCGGGGATTTATACACGGCTGCAGAGCTAATTAATTCTGATGGATACTGATCAAACTCAATACTACGACTGCCGCTGGTTGATACTTGTTCGCGACCATTTAAGGTGGAAAATACAAACCCACCAGACATACCACGAATGTTGATTTCCGCGGCTTGTCCGCCAGTTCGTACCGCTGATATCCCCGGTAATCGAGTCAATGCATCAGCCATAGAGACATCAGGCAATGCCCCTAAGTCATCTGCCGATAACTGCTCTGATACTGTATCAGTAAAACGTTTTTGATTAAGTGATTGAATTAAACTGCGACTAAACCCAGTCACTTCAATAACTTCAAGTTCCTCACCTAATTGCGGTTTTTCAGCATTATTTTGTGCATCATTTTCAACCGCGCCTAACGCACTACTCGCTGCAAACATTGCGAGCATTAGTGCACTCAGTTTGAATTTCCCCATGAGCTTCCTACCCTATTAACTTTATAGTTGTGTGTTGTATTTTTTAAAAAGGTGTGCCGTTTATTTTTAAATTGTGGATAAAATAAAACCAATAAAGTGTAACTAAAAAGTAAATTAAGTGTGATGAATACGTATGCATTAGCAAAGACAATAGCTTGCGGGGAAAGGAACTTAGTTACGAAGTGCTGCGATCGTGTAGATAACGTGAAATAAATCGATATGCGAGCAGAAAGCTCGCTTTATGCCACGATCTCGCGGGGAAATTACAAATTACTAGAAACAACTTTTAAGGTAAGCGGTAAAGATTAATAAAATTTAATAACCTACATCATAAGCACAGCTCTTATTGCTAGTCCTATAAAAACCACAGCCAACCTTAGCCCAGGTGACATCGCACCCACCATCCAAATGGCGACTAAACTTAGCGATAACGTCATTTACAATTCCGTATTTTCGATAAGTAACGCATAACCATTCGCTTCGCCGAAAAAACCTGTAATCGAACTTACCGTTATCACTTTCCAACCATCTTGGTTTAATTGATAAATTTTTTCGTTTAGTGCCTCGATGTTTACGCCACCGAAAAAGCGTGTTTTTTTAAATTCTATTATTTTTTGCATAGCTTTAGCCTTTACAGTTGATATTCAAAGTCATAAAAGTGAATGCCTTGTTCAATGCGGATTGCCATATCACCAGTTAATCCTTCTAGCTCACCGCTTGCTGAATCAGGCACAACTTGTAAGATTAGACTGTCTTTGCCTTTATTCATTTGCCCATAGTGCTGAAGCACAAAACTGCCTTTTTTGCCTGATAAACTCCCCGTTACTTGCTCAATGGCGACATAACCGGCACTACCTTGCGTGGCTGTCATTGCACTGAGCATTTCGCCCGTGCTGGTTGCATCAAGCTCACCGGTAAAGGTTTTATCAATTGACATACGCCCCAAATTTACGCCATCAACGCCTTTCGCATAACCTTCAATGGGGTTGAGTTTAACGTTAAATTCGCCCGTTACTTTTTGAGTCGCCATAGCTAGTCCCTTCGTTGTTATAGAGTTAGTTATTGAAATTATGATTTATGTAACCATATCTATACCTTATCCACCAAAAAGAATCCAGCATGAGCACCAGCAAACCCGAGCCAAAAGAAAAAGCTGCTTTTAGTAGTTTAATTCCAATTTTTCAGTTTATTAAACCTTACAAATGGGTGGTTTTTTCTGCACTTGCAGCGCTACTAGTAACCGCGGGAGTTAACTTATCACTCGGTCAAGGGGTTAAATTTGTCATCGATCACGGCTTTATTGCAGGCTCTCAAGAGCAGCTAAAACAAGCCGTGTTAGTGCTCATTGGGTTGATCAGCTTACTAGCCATTGGCACCTTTAGCCGTTTTTATTTAATGTCGTGGATTGGTGAACGTGTTAGTAATGATATTCGTAAAGCGGTGTTTGACCGCATTGTTACCCTTCATCCGAGTTATTTTGAAGAAAACCGCAGTGGCGAATTAATGTCACGACTCACCACTGATACCACCTTACTGCAATCTATTATTGGCTCGTCATTTTCTATGGCGCTGCGAAGCGCACTAATGTTGGTGGGTGGTTTAGCTATGCTATTAATCACTAACTTAAAACTCACTTTGGTGGTGGTTGCTTGTGTACCGTTGGTTTTAGTGCCGATGATGGTATTTGGCAAAAAAGTACGTAAGCTTGCCAGCTCCAGCCAAGATGCGATTGCCGATATAAGCACGTATGCTGGCGAAATTATTCAAAACATCAAAGTGGTACAAAGCTATAGTCATGAACAGCGTGAGCAGCACGCCTTTGCACTCGAGACCGAAAAAGCCTTTAAGGTTGCCAAAAGCCGCATTAAGCAACGCTCGTTTTTAATTGCCGCAGTGATATTTTTAACCTTTAGTGCCATAAGCGTGATGCTTTGGGTTGGCGGCAGCGATGTACTCGCAGGCACCATGACCGGTGGTGAGCTAGGCGCGTTTGTGTTTTACGCCATTATGGTGGCTATGTCAGTGGCAACCGTGGCCGAAGTATATGGTGAATTACAGCGTGCGGCTGGTGCCGCAGCACGACTGCTTGAGCTGTTAGCGGTAAAAAGTGAAATTGTAAACCCTGAAGCACCACTTGATGAACAGTTGCAGTTAAACAATAAATCAGCGGCCATTGAGCTCAATAACATTACTTTTAATTACCCATCACGTCCTGATGTAAGTGCACTGAGAAATGTAACGCTTAATATAAAACAAGGCCAAACAGTGGCGATTGTCGGCCCATCTGGTGCAGGTAAAACCACTCTTTTTGAACTATTACAACGCTTTTACGACCCCGCCCATGGCGACATTAAATTTCATGGCATAAATATTAAAGATCTGTCACTCAATACGCTGCGCAATAGCATGGGTATGGTGGCACAAAACCCAATTTTATTTAGCTCGGATGTCATGCACAACATTCGCTATGGCAACCCCGATGCCACTGACGAGCAAGTATATGCTGCCACTAAGCATGCTCATGCCGATGAGTTTATAGCGCAATTACCAAATGGCTATGAAAGCTTTTTAGGTGAGCAAGGTGTGCGTTTATCCGGCGGGCAAAAACAGCGCATTGTATTAGCAAGAGCCATACTAAAAGACCCTGAAATACTGCTATTAGATGAAGCAACTAGCGCCTTAGATGCACAAAGTGAACACCACGTACAAGCCGCGCTTGAACATTTAATGCTAGACAGAACAACCTTGATCATTGCTCACCGCTTAGCAACCGTAAAACATGCCGATGTAATTGTAGTGATGGAGCAAGGTGAAATTATTGCAACGGGGACTCACCAACAATTAATAGAGTCTAATCCGCTGTATAAACAATTATGTGAGCTGCAGTTTAATAGAGATTGAGGGGGCGGTCAGCGGTAAATAATCTCAATCACCAGCTAATAAACAAGTGATTGAGATAAATAAATGCAAATAACTAACCTTCGGTGTTTGGTACGATTTGAATTTCTACACGGCGGTTTTGTGCGCGGCCGTTAGCGCTGTCGTTACTGGCAATTGGCCGAGTTTCCCCGTAGCCGCGTGTACTAATACGCCCAGCTAGGATCTGTTGGTTCACTAAGTAGCTTTTTACGCTTTGTGCGCGCTGCTCAGATAACGTCATGTTGTAGCTGTCTTTACCTGTGCTATCAGTATGGCCTTCAATACTTAAAAATGTTTTTTCGTATTTATTCATAACTTTAGCAATAGCATCTAAGGTGTTATGAAAACCCGATGAAATATACGATTGATCAGTGGCAAAAGTAATATTAGATGGCATAACTAAGCGTAAGTTATCACCTTCACGCACAACCTCGACGCCAGAACCCGCAAGTTCATCACGAAAAGCCGCTTCTTGTTTGTCCATGTAGTCACCGACAGCGGCGCCAGCTAGTGCACCAATAGCAGCACCAATAAAGATACGTTTATCATCGTGGTCACCGGTTGCTTTACCTAGCACAGCGCCGGTTGCGGCACCAATACCCGCTCCCACACCTGTGTTGGTGGTTTCACACCCAGTCAGTAGTATACCTACGATTGCTGCTGTTAGTAATGGTTTAGTTAACGTCATGGTAACTCCTTACCTATAAATTCTCATTTGCCAGCAAGTATGCAAAGTTATCCATGAACAAACGATGAAGACTCAGTTAAAAGCCCATCGCCTTGTGAGCAACTGTTGAATTTTCGGTTAAGAACCGAGGTATTTCGTTATCTAAGCTAAATAGGTACATCAATTAAAAACCATAAAACTGTCACTAAAATTTGTCATAATGAAATATAAAAGTGGTAAAGGAAAATACATTCATTATGTTACTCGCTATATTTAAACAGTTTTTTTTACTCGGTTGTATGAGCTTTGGCGGGCCAGCGGCACACTTGGGCTACTTTAAACGCCATTTTGTTGATAACCTTAAGTGGTTAACTACCCAACGTTATGCGCAATTAATTAGTTTAAGCCAAGCACTACCGGGGCCAGGCTCAAGCCAAGTGGGATTTGCCATAGGAGTTGAACGCGGTGGATTACTCGGTGGTATTGCGGCATTTATTGGCTTTACACTGCCATCCTTGTTGATCATGATATTACTTGCGATTAGTACCCATCAGTTTGATGCCATTTACTTTGCGATTATTGCAGGATTAAAGCTGTTCGCTGTGGTTATTGTCGCCGATGCCACTCTCAGTATGGCGAAAAGCTTTTGCACTAATTGGATATTAAAAATATTGGCCGTAGCAAGTACCATATTGCTTATATTAATACCAAATCTAACCAGTCAAATAGCTGTTTTAGTAATAGCTGCCAGTGTTGGTGCTATTTGGCCAATGCTCAACTTAAATAATGATGAGAGTAAAACCACAACTAAAGCGGGAATTAACTGGTTTGCTTTACTGCTATTTGCCTTACTACTGGCTTTAAGCTTTATTCCCCTAAATGAAAGTATCGCGTTATTTGCGCCTTTTTATCAAGCGGGTGCAATGGTGTTTGGTGGTGGGCATGTCGTGTTACCCATTCTGCAAGCAGGTTTGCCTACCCTTAGTACGGAACAATTTCTAACAGCTTATGCCAGCGCTCAAGCAGTACCTGGGCCTATGTTCACTATTGCGAGTTATTTAGGTGCGCAATTTGAGGGGATTCAGCCTGTTGTAGGTGCATTAATTGCTACCATTTTAATTTTTTTACCTGGGTTGTTACTAATGTTTGCTTTGCAAAACAGTTGGCTACAATTAGCCAAACGCCCTCGTTTTGCAAGTAGTATTGCTGCTCTCAACGCTGCCGTGGTGGGATTTTTAGCAGCGGCGTTGTATTCACCAATCTGGACATCTGCGGTCCACTCTATTTGGCATAGTGTGATTGTTGCCGTTGCATTTGCATGGTTAAGACTTGCTAAGCCACCTATTTGGTGGCTGTTGATAGCCTTTATTAGTATGGGTCTTCTTCAGTATTATTTGCCACTTTAATTGTGGGCTTAATACCTGTTGGGTTAATGGAAGCAGGACTAAATTGTCCTGTAACACTTTGGTAAGGACGCAAATCAAAAATAGGCAATACAGCAAGCAGATGGTCCATGATCTCTGCTTGCAGATGCTCATAAGATATCCAACGTTTGTCTTCACTAAAACAGTAAAATTCAATAGGTAAGCCGTGATTAAGCGGCTGTAGCTCACGCACCATTAATGTCAGTGAGGTATTGATCTTACTGTGCTGTTTTAAATAACCTTCAGCATAACGACGGAACAAGCCGAGATTCGATACCGGATCTGGTAGCGTATTCATCTTGATATATTCTTTTAAAGCGATAGTTTGACCTATCGTTTTGGTCAATTCATCATCGGCTAAACGTATACTATTCATATCAATATTAAGGGAGCGCTTGATACGACGTCCGCCAGACTCTTGCATACCGCGCCAATTTTTAAATGATCCCGCTACCAACATATAAGTAGGGATCGTGGTGATTGTATTATCCCAGTTTCGTACTTTTACCGTATTTAAACCCAGATCAATCACTTCACCATCTGCGCCATAGTTATCTACCTGGATCCAATCTCCGTAGGTTACCAAGCGATTTGCGGCTATTTGAATGCTGGCAACAAATCCTAAAATAGTGTCTTTAAATACTAATAAAGTCACGGCGGCAATCGCGCCAAAGCCCGAAAGAATATAGGTGGGTGATTTTTCCAGTACGATACTCACAATTAGGATCGCACAAATCATAAAGGTGATCAGCTTTACGACTTGGATCAACCCTTGAATAGGCACTTCTCGGGCAAATTCAAGCTGGTTATAAATACCACCCGCAATACTTACAATACTACTGATAATAAAACCGACATGAATAATCAACAACGTTTGGCCGATCGTTTTAAACACTTCGGCTACAAACTCACTTACAGGGTAGACACTATCAAACGTGGCTAAAAATAAAACGCAACACAACATCCCTGCAAAACGACGGTTTAACTTTGTTAGCATGGGGGCTAACACACCAATGCGCTCTGGTGAAAGTTTTGTCACCACTTTTTGAATACCAGGCAGCATTAACCTACGAGTAAATAAATACACGACCAAGAGTGAGAAAACTCCAATTGCGGTAGCAGTAAGAGAGCTAAACAATGCCGTATCTGGCATACCTTCAAACCAAGGTGTCACCAATTGTTGTAGACGCGTCTGTGTAGTCACGGTAGTTTAATCTCCTTATTGTTGATTAGGACAGCTTCAGCGTTGCGCTGTGCATATGCCATAGCCAATTCGCTATCTTTAGCTAACCATAATTGGTTAATCGACGCTTGGAAGCGAGCTCTAAACTGACTATCTTGCTGGTAGTTACCAAGTAACTCAGAACTGACTGGCACTAAAGTAATATTTATTGTAACTTCACTTAAGCGCCCTCGCAGAAAGCTCGCACAAATATGATTGCTTTGTGCTTGGTACATCAAGGTTGTATTAAGAATGGCATCAAACTGCTCACCCAGCACCTCTAATGCAAATGCAACACCACCCGCTTTCGGCTTTAATAAATGTTTAAATGGGCTTTGCTGAGCTTGATGTTTTGCAGCAGTAAAACGCGTCCCTTCAACAAAATTAATGATGGTGGTTGGGTGGCTACGAAAGTTTCGGCAACTGTGCTTAGTGCGCTCAACATCAAGACCTTTGAGCTTTGGGTTTTTCGCCACTTGCGCCTTACTGATGCGCTTCATGAATGGCATACCCATCGCCCACGCACCAGAGCCAATCAGCGGCACATATTTTAGCTCATCTTTTAGAAAAAATTTCGGCGCTGGTAATACGTCAATTGCACTTAGCACCACAATATCGAGCCAGCTAAAATGATTCGATATCAATAAATACCAACCCAGCTTATTAACATCACCATTAATCACTGTTGTCACTTTGGCATTACTGAATTTTAAGCCAAGCCGATTCCCACTACACCAGCCTTGATAAGCGCTATGTAGTAAGTTACTTACCCAAGCCATGGGTAATACTAACTTTATTAGACCGAGTATTAACACAATGCAGCCCCACAGCAAGGTATTACTAAAAAGCAGTGTACCTACTGCTAGGCCATTTAGCCATTTAGGGATGATATTTTTTAGCATACATACTCGCTTGTACAGATCACTTAGCTTGTTGCTCAAGCTTAACTAACTGTTGCTCTTTTTCTTGCCATAGGCGGTTTAATTCAGACTGAAAGCCAACCCTAAATTCAGAGTCTCCCGTGTAATCACCTATTAACTCGGGGCTTACAGGCCGCACTTCTATGTGTACATTTATGTTCTTAACGCGACCACTTGCAAAGTCGACAAAGCTAGGAATGCCATCTGGGTAATGGATAGTCACATTAACTACCTTAGAGATCTGCTCGCCCATCGCTTGCATTACAAATGCTACTCCACCCGCTTTTGGTTTCAATAAATGTGGGAAAGGGCTGTTCTGACGAGCGTGTTTTTGTGCTGTAAAACGTGTACCTTCAACAAAGTTAACAATACTTACCGGCATTTCTTTAAATTTTTCACAAGCCTTACGTGTTGTTTCTAAGTCTTTGCCTCGCAGTTTAGGGTTCTTTTTTAATTGGCTTTTGCTTGTGCGCGTCATAAATGGGAAATCCAGTGCCCACCATGCCAAGCCTAAAAATGGCACATAAATAAGCTCTTTCTTTAAAAAGAAGTTTAAAAATGGAATGCGGCGATTAAGTACACGCTGCATCACTAAAATATCCACCCAACTTTGGTGGTTGGCAATAACTAAATACCAGTCTTTTAGCTTTATTTCTTCAAGCCCAGTGACATTTAGCTGATGAGGAGTAAAAATATTTTGATTAATCGAATTGCAAGACACCCAAATACTGGCACACTTTTTAGCCGACCAACTCATGGCTTTTTGCAATGGTTTAATCGGCAGTAATTTAATTAAGCCACAAATAAAAATAGGCACAAACCAAATTATCGTATTTAGGGTGTAGAAAAAGATGCTAAAAATACAACGGATCAAAGACATTACTACTTAATTCCTTTCATTAAAACTGTTAGGCAATTGATTAAGCCATACCCAATATTGCAATTAATCTTCAAAATAGGTATACCCTTCAAGACCTGCATTGAGCTCTGCTAAATATTGTTGCTTAATTGGCTCACTGATATCTAACTGCTGCACTGTGCTAGTAAAGTTGTCCGAAAAAATATCGCTATCATAATCAACAAACTTTAATACATCCTTAACACTATCACCCTTAATTGCATTCGTAAGCTGGTAACCTTGCTCGGTAAGCTCTACGTGTACAGAATCAGTATCACCAAACAAATTATGCAGATCACCTAATATCTCTTGGTACGCCCCGACCATAAACATAGCAATGTGATACTGCTGTCCAGGAACATATTGTGGGATAGGTAGGCTAGTTTCAATTCCCGCACCTTCCACATACTCACGAATTTGCCCATCAGAATCACAGGTAATATCTTGAATAATAGCGCGTTGTGTTAGTGGTTTGTCGAGATTTTCAATCGGCATCACCGGAAATAACTGCTGAATCCCCCAGACATCTGGCAGCGACTGAAATAAAGAAAAGTTCACAAACAGTTTATCAGCTAATTTTTCGTTTAGGTCATCAAGCACTTCACGGTGAGCACGGGCATTGCTTAAAGAAGCACGAACGCGATGCAAAATAGTAAAATAAAGCTGTTCTATCTTAGCCCATTCCAACATGCTTACTAGGCCGTGTACATATTGATCGTGTGCCTCGCTGAATAAGTGCATGGCATCATGGTAAATTTCCAGTGCCATACGTGGATTTAAACGCTGTAAACATTGCCACATATCATCAAGTACTAAGGCACTATTCGGCTCCGGGGCACTTGGGTTGCTGTGATTTGGTGCTTGTTCAACATCAATAACATCGGTGATCAATACCGCATGATGCGCAGTGAGTGCGCGGCCTGATTCAGTAATAATGGCAGGGTGTGGTAAATCATGCTGCTCACATACTTCAGCAAACGCATTAACCACATTACGCGCGTATTCTTCAACTGTATAATTCATTGAACAAGCACTGCGTGAACCCGAACCTTCGTAATCAACCCCTAAACCACCTCCCACATCCACGGTATTCAGTGGTACACCTAACTGGCTTAATTCAGCAAAGTGACGGGAACATTCACGTAAAGCGCGGTGAATATCACGAATATTGGCAATTTGTGAACCAATATGAAAATGCACCATTTGCATTAAATGCAGTTTGTCATGTTTTTTAAGGACTTCAACAGCCGCTAATACTTGCCCTGCTGTTAAACCAAACTTACCTTTTTCACCACCGGTATTTTGCCATTTACCTTTGCCCACTGAATTTAAACGGATACGAATACCAATGGCAGGCTCAATGCCTAAATCTTCAATTTCTGCGAGTAAGGTTGTTAATTCGGAGAGTTTTTCAACCACGATTTTAACTTTGTGCCCCATTGCTTGGCCAATACACGCTAAACGTAAAAACTCGCTATCTTTATAGCCATTACAAACGATAGTTATTGGCTGTTTAGCTACACCTAAAATAGCCATTAACTCAGGTTTTGAGCCTGCCTCTAAACCGACTAAACCACTAGGGTGGGCTAATAACTTACTGACCACTGAGCGCTGTTGGTTTACTTTTATTGGGTATACACAAGTATATTGCCCCTGATAGGTACGAGCATTACGTGCACTGCGAAAAGCACTGGTCAAAGTATCAACGCGGTTTTGTAAAATATCAGTAAAACGTACTAGTACAGGTAGCGTTAACCCTTGTTTTTTGAATTGCTCAGTCAACTCAGTTAATGAAATAGCGGCTTTAGTTTGATCGCCATCTGGGTAAGCGACTAACTCACCTTGGCTATTAATGTCAAAGTAACCATCGCTCCAATGTGCGACGTTATATGTAGAGCGTGCTGTGTCTAAACCCCAAGTCATGGCAAATTCTTCTCTAGTTAACAAGTTTCGCGGAATCGGTTATTTTAATACGTCATAACGCCCTAAGCTAACAAAAAATAACCTTTAAACCAAAGCTAAGATAAAATATTCGCTATACTGGTTAAAATTTCATTGAGCAAAACGCCAAGCACTGGCAAAATTGCCCCTTTTTCATACTCAACTCAAAAGTGTAACTAGCGACATGGCAAATTTAGAGCAAAGCAAATGGTTTACCGAAATCAGTGAACGTGACGGCAGTGCGTTCTCTCTACGCATCAATAAAAAGTTAGATGAGCAGCAATCACCTTTCCAAAAAGTCGAAATGTATGAAACTACCGACTTTGGTAACCTAATGATTATTGATGGTTGTACTATGGTAAGTAGTCGCGAGAACTTTTTTTACCATGAAATGATCAGCCACCCAGCATTGCTTGCTCACCCAAACCCGAAAAATGTAGTCATTATCGGCGGTGGTGATTGCGGCACCTTACGTGAAGTGCTCAAACACCCTAGCGTTGAATCTGTTACACAGATTGATATTGACGAAGTTGTGACACAAATGTCATTAAAATACTTCCCTGAATTATGTGAAGCGAACCAAGATCCACGTGCCACTGTCATGTTTGACGATGGTATCAAGTACATGCGTGAACTTGCTGCTGAGTCAATTGATGTGGTTATTGTTGATGGTACTGATCCGGTAGGCCCTGGTGAAGGCTTGTTCAACCATGCTTTTTACACGAGCTGTTTAAACGCGCTTCGCCCTGGCGGTATTATGGTGCAACAAAGTGAATCACCCCTTATGCATATGCCATTATTAGTAGAAATGCGTGATGCAATGACAGATGTTGGCTTTAACGATTTGCAAACACTGCCATTCCCACAGCCAATTTACCCAAGTGGTTTATGGTCAGTGACGCTTGCTCGTAAAGATGAAGCATTTGCAGGATTTAGAGAAGATGCTGCTGCAGACATCGCACAAGGTACAGAATACTACAACAGTGGTATTCACCACGGCGCGCTAGCAACACCTAATTATATGAAACGCGCTTTTGAGAAAAAGTAAACGTTGTAGTAAAAATTGATATGTAAAAGGGTTCGTACGAACCCTTTTTATTGCCTGTATTTAAGATTAACTAAACCTTAAAACGTTGCACTAAACGACTCAGCTCATCGGTTAACTGGTTCATCCTTACAGCCACCTCTTCAGTAGAATGTGCAAGCTCACCACCTTGCACGGTTTGATCATTTAATGACGATAAATTATGGCTAATTTCTTCAGCAACGGCGGTTTGCTCATCGGTTGCTTGCGCTGTTTGCATCGCCATATCATTCACTTTTATCGATGATTGCTGCATAGCATTAAGCACATCATTAGTTTGCGCAAATGAAGCAACAGCTTCATCAGCAAAGCGCTTGCCACCATTAATTGCCGCTAATGATTGCTCTACACTATTAGCAAATTGCTCCACCATAGTTTGTATATCATTAGTGCTTTCTTGAGTGCGAGTTGCCAAAGTGCGCACTTCATCAGCCACCACCGCAAAACCTCGACCTTGCTCACCGGCGCGCGCAGCTTCTATCGCCGCATTCAACGCCAGTAGATTAGTTTGTTCTGCAATTGCACGGATCACATCTAGCACTTTCGCTATATTCTCGGAGTTTTCCTGTAGCTCGGTTGATTTATTACTCGCGTGTTCCATATTATCAGATAACGCAACTATTTTATCACTGGAATTAGCCACCGCCGCTAACCCCTGCTTAGCAAATTGTTGTGAGTTATCTGCTTCTTTAGATGACTGCTGCGCAACATTGGCCACTTCACGACTAGCAACACTCATCTCATGCACAGCACTGACAATTGACTCGGATGCTTGGCTGAGTTTTTGGTTGACCTGATTATTTTGCTTGGCGAACTGATTAAGATCGATACCTAAGTGATTTAACTCTTTTGCTTGTTCTAAAATATCACGGATCAATTGCTGTAAATTATCCAAAAAACGATTAAATGCTGTCGCTAACTCAGAAAATTCATCTTGGCTTTTGACGGCGATCCTGCCCGTTAAATCACCGTCACCGGAGGCAATATCATTGATCCGTGCAGTCACATAATGCATCTGTTTAGTTAACTGACGCGGAATGATATAACTGAACCAACCAGAAATGGCTAACAGTACTACCACCATAACCAATAAGAATCCTTTTGTAGTGCTAATTTTTTCAAGCAGCTTTTGTTTTTCATCTTTCGATGTCAGCTCCGCTTGCTCACCTGCCTTATCTAAAATGCCACGCAGTGCAGCAAACTCTCTATCAGCTTGAAGATTTTTTTGTCGGTTTTGTGGGTCATCAATATAGGCATTTGATGCCGATAGCCATTTATCAAATGCGTTGTTAAAGCCACTAAATTGTGCAGTAACTTGTGGATAGACAGATAAGTACTGCAAATACTGCTTAAATCGCTCAGCCACTTGTTGGGCGTTTTCTTGATGCTCTTGCAACTCTTCAGCATTGCCGATTTTATTCGTGACTAAATGCAACTCTGCAACTTTGGCTTGGTAGAGATCACGATCGCCATTAACAACCACTGAAATAGCATTAAGGAATCGCTCAGACTGTGTATCTAAAGCAACTTTTTGTAAATTAATCAAATGGCTGTAACCTGTGATCAATACAATTATTGCAATCCCAAGTAACATGATTGGAATGGAGCTTTTCACACGAATACTCTGTAATTTCATGTTTTACCTTTACAAAAAATGCTGTATCAATAGTTACTTAAAGATAGTTCAAATGAATAAAATTACCATTAATAGCGCCACTGCACATTTAAGCTCAGCTGCTGTTGCGATAATTTTCTGGCAATGCCCATCGCTTCACGGTTGTCAGCTTGACTATGCAAAGCTGACCCCTCGATCCCTAACTGCCATTGTGGTGAAAGCTGGTAGCGCAAAGTAGCTGTGATCCCTTCGCCATGACTGGCATTTGGGTCAAACGTCCAATCATCTTTGTCAGTAACTTCAAAGTAGTCATAGCGAATAGACAACCTATGCGCTGCCTTTTTGTGGCTTAATAGGATAAAGTGACTATAAAAGTCATTATCAACACCACGGCTCTCGCCCATCGCCGTGTTGCCAGACATAGCTTGTACTATCAGGCGAGTTTGAGCTGTAAATTTATACAACCATGCAACACTTGAAAACCGCGTATCCCACGCATATTGCCCTGTGCTGTAATTTAATGCCGCTGGATCGCCATTATTATCATAATAATAAAAACGAAACTGTGACTTTTTAAGATAGTCCCAATGAATGCCACCATAATAACCAAAGCGACCATCAACTTCTTCAAAAGGCAAAACCTGATTTGCTTGATGTTGCAGCTGAGATGTATTAAGTGATGCAACGGGTGCAAATGCAACCGCTTCATTAAAGGTTGTTTGTCGGTCATGCATTGCAAATCCACGCCACGCTAAAAGCGTACCTGCGGGATCATTCCCTTTAAATGTTGCACCAACAAACGCAAAGCTATGTTTACTGTTAAAGCTGCGCCCAGGGCGCTTGATAGTTGCTTCAACCCCCACAGTACGAACCTCCTCACCAATCCAAGAATTAATAGCAGAGTTGGTGTAATTATAAGGAGAGATCCAACCCATATCCGGGTTTTCCAGTGATAATAACGGGTAAAATCCCCCCGCTCTAACATGCCATTTATACTTGCTACTCGTTAGTGGCTGATATTGAAAATAGGCTTGGCTAAAACCTAACGAGGCTTGCGGATCTTGATAAGCATTAACAACCCCATGCGCCGACCAATTAGTACTTAAATCAACCCTAAAATCGATAAGACCCTGCGAAAGTACAATACCATCGTTGTCACTATCGTAACGGTAAAGTCCAACGCCACCTTCTTGCCAACTAAGTTGCGGGTCACCATTTACAGCTGTCAATTGCAGTAATCCCTTAACCTGTGCCAGTGCATTAAAGCTAAATGCTAGCCCTAGTAGGATAAAAGCTAAACTAACCTTATTCATAGTCATCAAATTCATCTACACCAATCGTAATGCGAGGAACAATAACCTGCTTTATTTGATAAACAACCGCTGCGCTACCAAGCGCGATAGTTTTACTTTCGGTTTGACTAATATCGCTAAATCCTTCATGCCATACATTAAGCTCATACTCACCGTGTTGTGGAGTCAGCGCTATTTGTCCTTGAGTATTTGTGATGCCATAAAATGGACTATCAACCACTACTATATAACCCAACATCCAATCATGAATATTACAACCAAGCTCAACAACTCCCGTTTGCTCAAAGCGGATCGGAGCTTGCGGTTGCTCACGGTAAAGCTTTAGTTCAAATGATTTAGCGTTTGAAAACGAATAAACATGATGCATGATTGAATCAGCATTGGGGAATTCAACCTGCGCATTTTGCGGTACCACTAAAACATGAGGAGTAAATTGCCGGTCTTTTTGCGTCATCGTAAAGAGTGAACTCACAGGCAGTGTTTGTAGGGTATGATCAGTTGCAGTTAGCCATACTACCGCATTTGCGAGCGGTTGCTGGTTTTGATCATGAATAGTGATGGTTGCAGCATAGCTTTTACAGCCCATAAAAATGAATAAAGCAGTAATAAATAGTTTGAACATCTGAATGTCTTATTATTTTATTTTTATTCATTATAGACCGATTCAATTGATACTTTGTTAATTTTATTACCAAGATTTAGTTTCAGCTTAGCTGACAATAAATTGAATACGTATGCAACCATCTCGTAATAAAAGCACTGGCGTTTTATGCTAAATGATTCAATTAGGTTACACCTCAAGGAACAGCTATGCGATTACCTTTGCTACTTCTATTAGGATTTTCAAGCGCTTGCTTTGCTAAAGACGCGACAATTCAATCTCCGAATGGAAATATAAAAATAACCATTTCAGATCAGCAAATAATGCCAAGCTATAAAATCAGCTTTAACGGCAAAGATATCATCGAAAACTCAGTGCTTGGTTTTGAATTTAAACAGCAAGCCGCCTTTGCTGAAGGGTTTAAAATCATCGACGTACAAAACACCCAACATGATAGCCAATGGCAACAACCTTGGGGAGAACGCGAAACCGTTATTGATCAGCATAATGAAGTGGCCGTTACTTTTAGCAAATCGGCCCCACACGCAGCTACTTACACCGTACGCTTTAGAGCATTTGATGATGGCGTAGGTTTTCGCTACGAAGTACCTAAACAAGTAGGTTTTGAAAACATAGAAATCACCAAAGAGCTTACTGAGTTTGCAATTGCCGGTGCTGATAAAACCACTGCATGGTGGATCCCGGCGCGTGGCTGGAATCGCTATGAATACGCATATAACACCACGCCATTACACGATGCCGCGTTGGTACACACACCATTTACTTTTAAAAATGCCGATGGAGTGCATGTCAGTATTCACGAAGCAGCGCTAGTTGATTACGCCAGTATGGTGTTAAATCAACGTCGCCCAGGTACTTTACAAGCCGATTTAACTCCTTGGTCTGATGGCATCGCTGTAAAAAAACACGGCGCGTTTAATACACCGTGGCGTACCATTCAAATTGGTGCAAAAGCCGTTGATTTGATCAACTCAGATATTATTTTAAACCTCAATGAACCCAATAAACTCGGTGATGTGTCATGGGTTAAACCAGGGAAGTATGTCGGTATTTGGTGGGGCATGCACATCAATGAAAATACTTGGGGGAGCGGTGAAAAACACGGCGCCACTACCAGCGAGACAAAGCGTTACATGGATTTTGCCGCTAAATACGGTTTTGATGGTGTGTTAGTGGAAGGCTGGAATATTGGCTGGGATGGCGACTGGTTCTTTAATGGCGATGTATTTAGCTTTACCAAACCTTACGATGATTTTGATATTGCTGAACTTACTCGTTACGGTAAACAAAAAGGTGTACAACTGATTGGCCACCACGAAACATCTGGTAACGTTACAAACTACCGCAAGCAAATGGAAGATGCCTACGCACTCTATGAAAAATCCAACGTTAGCCAAGTGAAGACAGGATACGTTGCTGATGGCGGTAATATCAAACGCATTGACGACAATGGTATTGTTCGAAAAGAATGGCATGACGGCCAATTTATGGTTAACGAGTACCTTCACAGTATCAAACTAGCCGCTAAACATAAGCTCAGCATTAATACCCATGAGCCAATTAAAGACACCGGCCTGCGCCGTACGTATCCAAATTGGATCGCTCGTGAAGGTGCTCGCGGCCAAGAATTTAATGCTTGGGGCACACCACCTAATCCACCTGAACATATTCCAATGCTTGCCTTCACTCGTATGCTGGCAGGGCCGATGGATTTTACTCCGGGTATTTTTGATATGAGTTTTAATGGTTTAGGCGCTGATACTAATCGCCCACAAACCACTTTAGCGAAGCAACTGGCTTTATATGTTGTAATGTATAGCCCAATTCAAATGGCCGCTGACTTACCGCGTAACTATTTGGCCAAGCCTGATGCCTTCCAGTTTATTCAAGACGTACCCACTGATTGGCAACAAAGTATCGCTATCGCAGGGGAAGTTGGCGACTACGTAGTATTTGCTCGTAAAGAGCGCAAACGTGATCACTATTCAGGTAACGATTGGTACTTAGGCGCAGTCACCGATGAGCAAGCCCGTAGCATAGAAGTTGAACTCGACTTTTTAGAGCAAGGTAAAAAGTTTGAAGCACACATTTACCGTGATGGTGACAAAGCCGAGTGGAAGAACAACCCTTACGATTTAAAAATCGAAAAACGCATTGTTACAGCAACAGATAAGCTAACGCTGAAACTTGCCACCAGCGGCGGCACAGCAATTAGATTTAAAGCGCTTTAAAGGTAGCCATAAGTTTTAAGCCGTAAGCTTTAAGTTGCTTACGGCTAAAGGCTACTTAGGTAAATAAATTTGTGCACTTAAACCGCCTTCAGGGCGGTTTACTAATTTTACCTTACCACCGTGCATATCAATTATGCGTTTGATAATTGCCAAACCTAAGCCGCTACCTTCACTGCCTCTGGCTGCATCACCTTGTTTAAAGGGTTCAAATACAGTTTCTAGTTCACTCTCAGGAATACCGGGGCCATGATCATTTACCATCACCACAGCGTATTTTTTATCACTGCTGATCGCCGTTTCAACCTCAATATCGCCATCCGAATAACGTATCGCATTTTCAATCATGTTGGTAACAACGCGTTTAATTGCCACCATACTTAAAGGGATATTACTAATACTAGGGTTTTCGCGAAAGGTGATAGTACGTTGATGTTTTTGCTCTGAGTGCACCACTTCTGAAACAATCGCATTAAGATCTTCAAGCGCGAGCTCTTCACGTTTGTGGTGGCGCAAATACTCAATAAATTGATCGATAATGGCATTCATATCTTCAATGTCGTAGATAATCCCTTCTCGCAGGTAGTCTTCTTCATCCGACATCATTTCGGTGGCTAAGCGAATGCGTGTCAGTGGCGTACGTAAATCATGAGACACACCCGCCATCAATAATCGACGGTCATTTTCAAGTGCAGCAATCCCTCGTGACATTTGATTAAATGCCCGTGTTACCTCAATCACTTCAGTTGAACCATGTTCTTCAAGTTTAGTGGAAAAGTCACCAACACCTACTTTAACAGCCGCTTGCTGCAATGCTTTTAATGGTCGATTTAAGTGACGAGCAAAAAGCCAGCCACCAAGCACACTTAAAAAACCGATACTGGATAAATAGAAGGTCAAAAATTCGAGGTTGTTTTCTTTAAAACCAGTCAGAGGAACTTTAACCCAGTAACCAGGGGCTTGCGGTGCTTCAACCCAATATACTAACGGATCTGTTTGGCTTATACGCACTCGGGCAGAGCCATTTAATTGCTCAGACATACTGCGTGATAGCATTGAATACTCACGAGTTTGGCCAAGTCCCTCGCTCATCGCTTGGCGCTGAGTCATGACTTCGATACCCGTTATTTCAAAAAACTTATTCGATACTTCATCGCTGATCTCAACGCCATCTTCCCAATCTATAAACACGGTTTTGATCTGCTTGGCTAAAATCAGATTAACTTGTTCAATGGTCGGTTTAACTACGTATAGACTCACAGTGATGTAAGATACTACTTGGTTGATCAACAATAATGCTGCTACCAAAAACACTGTTTGTCCAAATGCACTCTTGGGAAACATACTCATAGCAGACTATTTTTCACCATCAGGTACAAATACGTAGCCTAAGCCCCACACGGTTTGAATATAGCGAGGATTAGCCGCATCGACTTCAATCATCCGACGCAAACGCGATACTTGTACATCGATACTACGCTCTAGCGCACTGTAATCACGCCCTCTAGCTAAATTCATTAACTTATCACGGCTTAGCGGCTCTCGCGGGTGAGTCACCAACGCTTTTAATACCGCAAACTCGCCACTGGTTAACGACATGGTCTTGTCACCTTGGCTCATTTCTCGCGTGGCTAAATTAAGTGAGAATTCCCCGAACGTAATTTCATTTTCTTCTGCAGCAGGCGCCCCAGGTACTTCTTTTGCGCGACGGCGCAAAATGGCTTTAATACGAGCTAATAATTCGCGTGGATTAAATGGCTTTGGAATGTAGTCATCTGCGCCAAGTTCTAAACCAATAATTCGGTCAACTTCATCACCTTTAGCGGTCAGCATTACAATGGGGATTTCATTTTCTTTTTGACGTAAGCGCTGGCAAATAGATAAGCCATCTTCGCCCGGAAGCATTAAATCGAGCACCATTAAGTGAAAGTTTTCACGTTCTAGTAAGCGATCCATTTGTTCTGAGTTGCCCGCTGTACGTACAATAAATCCTTGTTCTACCAAGTAGCGCTCTAACAAGCCGCGTAAGCGCATATCATCATCAACGACTAATACTTTTGTAGTTTCATGTCCCATTAATTTCATTCTTATTGTTTTTACTGTTACTGATTAATATAAATGAAAAACTTGATAATAAAAAACTAATTAGCTCACTAGATTGTTACTGAACATTTCAAGGCACCATAAATATAAAAGATCGTAAAAATCAGCTCGACAAGGCAACGAGATTTTTATACCTTGCGTACGTGTCTCCCAAAGTAAAAATTGCAACGTGAAAACCAATTTAATTACCCGAGAGGGCTATTTACAACTACAACAAGAACATGATCACTTATGGAATGTTAAGCGTCCTGAAGTCACTAAAATAGTGAGCTGGGCAGCAAGTTTGGGGGATCGCTCTGAAAATGCAGACTATCAATACAATAAGCGTTTACTACGACAAATAGACCGCCGTGTTCGGTATTTGCGTAAACGTATGCCAGATCTAAAAATAATTGATTACTCACCACAACAAGCTGGTAAAGTGTTTTTTGGTGCTTGGGTGGAAATTGAAAATGAGCAAGGTGAAGTGCTTAAATTTAGAATTGTCGGCCCTGATGAGATTTATGACCGCAAAGATTATATTTCCATTGATTCTCCAATGGCACGTGCACTATTAAACAAGCAAGTTGATGATGAATTTTATGTCACAACCCCACAAGGAAAGAAAGAGTGGTACGTTAACAGTATTTACTACCCAGGCTCTTAAAACGTGTAAGACAGAGCAAGCAACACATTCGATTTATTATTCAGATAAGATTAATTATTGGTTGTCTAAAGTGAATTTGTAGACTATAACTAAAGATACTCAAGTCAAGCATTTCGCACTTGAGTTCAGAATTGGAAGGTCGTTGTCATGTCAAACGCAATACATCGCATAATTAGTAATGCCATGTTATTCACACTTTTAGTAAGTGTGAGTTTGACTTCATTTGCGCATGACGTTACCAATTCTAAAGAATTAGCTTCTCCAACCCCACACTACTTTGTTTGTGACACAGCAGAGCAAACTACCCCTGACGTTGACCTAGATACACACGTTGACGGACTCTCTATCAGGGTGCTTCAACCACTCCCTGAAAATGCTTTATCACTTTATGTGAGCACTACTTTAACACAACCTTTTAGCCAAGCTTACCAGCGTGGTCCACCAAGTTATTTGATTTAATTTACTGCTTAAAACTTTATTAAATTTAATAACATAATTGGTGATTACTATGACTAACTTTAAAGAGCTTCGTACTCAAAATATTTCTGAAGGCGTTTTATCTCACACTTACCGTGAAACTCAGCCGTTAATTGATTTAACTTCTCCGGCTTTAACTATGGTTAATAATTTCACTCAAAAAGATCCGCTTCGCGCGCATTATGAAACCACCATTGTTGATGCACTAAAACAAATAACCAGTCAACATACCGGTTTTATTTTAGTAATTGATGACCAAGAGAAATTACTAGGGATCGCATCTAGTGCTGATCTACAAAGCTCAAAAGTAATGATTTTAGCACAGCGTTTGAATATTTCTCGTGCTGAAATCAGCTTGCGTCACGTGATGACGCCACTTAGCCACTTAACAGGTGTCAGTATGCAAAGCTTAAGCTATGCATGTGTTGGTGATGCATTACAAACAATGGAGCAAGCCGGTGTTATGTTTTTATTAGTTACTAGTGTACATAATGAAATTTGTGGCTTGATCTCTGCTCGTGAGATTGCAAAAACATTGCAAATCCCTGTTCATATTAGCCCTATCGCCCACTCTTTTAGTGAAGTAATGGAGCATATTGAGCACCCACATTAATTTTTAACTATTTACGTATTTCGTAAGTAGTCATTATCTTTACAGCAAAGGCCTTAAAGCATACTTTAAGGCCTTTTTATTGTGCGTTGCTGTGATATTATTCAGGCAATTCATTACGCCAAAACTCTCGTTCTGGTCTTCAAATTGTTTAATAAGGTTTTTGCATGAGCAATATCTCTGCACGTTTAGCCACTGAGCTGAACGCCCAAGAGCAACAAATTATAGCTGCTACAAAATTACTCGATGAAGGTTCAACCGTGCCTTTTATCGCTCGCTACCGCAAAGAAGTAACGGGCGGATTAGACGATACTCAATTACGTTTACTCGAACAGCGTTTATCATATTTACGTGAACTAGAAGAGCGTAGAGCTTTTATTTTAACAACCATTGAATCTCAAGATAAGCTCACGGCAAGTTTAGCGGCAGATATTAATAATGCAGATAGTAAAACCGAGTTAGAGGATCTGTACTTACCTTATAAGGCAAAACGCCGTACTAAAGGGCAAATCGCGATCGAAGCAGGTATACAGCCGTTAGCTGATGCCCTGTTTAATGACGCCTCATTAGATCCAGAACAACAGGCCGCAGGTTATTTAAACCCTGAAGCGGGTTTTGCCGATGAAAAAGCAGTGCTAGATGGCGCTAAGTTTATTCTTATGGAGCGCTTTGCTGAAGATGCGAAACTGCTTGCTAAGTTTCGCAGTCACATTAGCCAACATGGCCAAATTGAAGCAAGCCTTATTGCAGGTCAAGAACAAGCAGGCACTAAATACCGTGATTACTTTGAGCATCAAGAAGCTCTTAAGAAAGTGCCTTCGCACCGTGCATTAGCTATGCTTCGTGCTCGAAATGAAGGAGTTTTACAGCTGAGTATTAACCCTGAGCCAAGTTCAGAAAACCCAGCTCAAATGTGTGCTGTAATGATTGCAGATCACTATCGCCTTGATATTAATAACCAAGCAGCAAGTGCATGGTTGCTTAGCGTTGTACAATGGGCATGGAAAATTAAACTTGGTCTGCATTTAGAAAATGAATTTTTAGCAGCCATGCGCGAAAAAGCCGAAACCGGTGCAATTGATGTATTTGCGAAAAATTTAAAAGACTTATTAATGGCAGCACCTGCTGGCGCACGCACTACACTTGGCCTTGATCCTGGCCTACGTACAGGCTGTAAAATCGCAGTCGTCGATAGCACTGGTAAATTATTGGCGACACAAACAATATTCCCACATGCGCCACAAAATCATTGGGATAAATCAATACGTACGCTAGAACAATTATGTCGCCAGCACAAAGTTGAGCTGATTGCTATTGGTAACGGCACGGCCTCTCGTGAGTCAGACAAACTCGTTGCTGAACTCATCAAAGCGAATAGCGAGCTTAAACTAAATAAGATTATGGTCAGCGAAGCTGGGGCGTCTGTATACTCGGCGTCAGAATTTGCAGCCAATGAATTCCCCGATTTAGATGTATCGTTACGTGGCGCTGTGTCTATTGCACGTCGCTTGCAAGACCCACTCGCAGAGCTTGTTAAAGTAGAGCCAAAATCAATTGGTGTAGGCCAATATCAACATGACGTATCGCAAAGTCAGCTAGGTCAAACGCTCACATCGGTTGTTGAAGATTGTGTTAACTTAGTCGGTGTAGATTTAAACATGGCCTCAGTGCCATTACTTGCTCGCGTATCCGGTTTGAACAAAACTTTAGCGCAAAACATTGTTAATTATCGCGATGCTAACGGTTCATTCGCTAAACGCTCAGAGCTTAAGAAAGTAGAACGTTTAGGGCCAAAAGCATTTGAGCAAGCCGCGGGCTTCTTAAAAATCAGCAATGGCAGCGATCCACTTGATAAGTCATCGGTTCACCCTGAAGCTTATCCTGTTGTTAAACGTATCTGTGAGAAAAATAACCTTGATGTTACTCAACTTATAGGTAATTCTGAGCTCCTTAATAAGTTAGTCGCTAACGACTACACTGATGAGAAATTTGGCTTACCGACTGTCACCGATATCATCAGTGAGCTTGATAAGCCCGGCCGCGATCCTCGTCCTGATTTTAAAACCGCCGAATTTAAAGCCGGCGTAGAAACCATCAATGACTTAAAACCAGGCATGATTTTAGAAGGGGTAGTGTCTAACGTTGCTAACTTTGGTGCGTTCGTTGATGTGGGTGTACACCAAGATGGCCTAGTGCATATTTCAGCAATTACTAATAAGTTTATTTCTGATCCGCGCGAAGTGGTTAAAGCTGGCGATATTGTGAAAGTTAAAGTGGTGGAAGTAGATGCCGCTCGTAAACGTATTAGTTTTACCATGCGTTTAGATGATGATATTGATACCAGCAATAAATCAACGCCATCAGTTAACCAAAAGTCGCAAAATAATCGTGGTAATGCTCAGCAACCTCGCGCCGCTAAACCAAAACGCGATACCGGTAATGCGATGATGGGCAATGCCTTTGCCGATGCTTTCGCCAATGCCAAAGTGAAAAAATAGCTCGTAAACAAAAACGCCACAAACTTAGTTTGTGGCGTTTTCAATTTAAATCAGATTTAAAAGTAATAACGTAAAGTCGCTGCTGCGATGTCAGCGTATTCACCTGTGTAACTGTAGGAAGCAGCAAACGTTATTTTTTCAGTAACTGCGTAACTTAAACCTACTTTTAACAGGAGGTTATTTTCACTTTCTTCATCATGTAAGCGTACATAACCAGCACCTACACCATGCAAACGCTCATAACCAAAGCCTGCATTTACTTCAAATTGTTCGGTCAATAAATGTCTAATTTGTGCAGTTATTTCAAAGGAGTCAGCTGTTTCTGAATCTTCATAGTATTTTTTTGAAACATCAAAAACATTACCATCAGATTCAAGTCTATGTATAAGTGTTTCCTCAGTCTTAATCTTACTTTTCCCATATTTCAAGGCATAGTCAACAGAAGTTTCTCTTGAAAAATGCTGAATATACCCAAAGCCAAGGCTATAACGTGTTAGCTCCATATCGATGACACTGCTATATGTATCGATAACATCGCTTGAATAAGTCCCATCAGGCAAAGGTGAAGACAAGTTTTTAGCAACGTATGAATAGTCAGCGCTACTTTGAGAGTACGAGCCTGTAAAATACCAATTTTCAGAAAATTGTTTACTGAGGTTTATAATATACCCACCATAACTAGGCGCACCTGAGCGGTCTACATCCGTTTTATCATAGCTCTTGATGTCCGTTTTTGCATAGCCTACTTCAACATAATCGTAGCTTAAAAGTGATGTTTGGTTTGCCGCAGCGGTGATTGAAAAAAGAGATAAAGCACCTGCGATTACTGCATATTTCATTTAATTGTCTTCCATACTAAAATCGCCACAAAATCTATTTGCAGCGATTGTAATTTTTTATTTCAAGATTAAAAGTAATAACGTAAAGTCGCTGCGATATCTGCATATTCATCAACATAACGGTATGAAGCACCCAAAGTTGCTTTTTCAGTTAAGGTGTAATTAACACCCGCTTTTAACACTAGATTATTATCACTTTCTTCATCATGTAAACGCTCATAGCCAACCCCTGCATTTACTTCAAATTTGTCCGTTAATAAATGTCTAATTTGTATATTGGCTGAAAGAATATCTGCACTATCTGAATCTGAATAACCTTCTTCAGAAGATGAAAACACTTGACCATTAAATCTTTCTTCAACGGTGAAATCAAAATCGGTACTATATTTAAGTTTACCTAAATTAATACTGTAATCTATATTAGTAACTGCCGATAAGCGTTGAATATAACCTGCGCCGAGTTCGATCCGAGTAAATTCAGCGTCGAGTGTCCCTTGTGTATTAAGGGTTGATGTTCCTACATATTCACCATTTTGATAAATATCACGATAATCCTCAGAGACACTATTTGACATCTCATCTGATGTACTCGCATACATACCGGTCAAGTACCAATTATCACTAAGCTGTTTACTGATCTTAACGGCATAACCGTCAAAACTGAGATCATCTAAATCATCTACGTCCATTTTTGCATAGCCAACTTCGACATAGTCGTAACTTAAGCCTGATGTTTGGTTTGCCGCAGCGGTGATTGAAAAAAGCGATAAAGCTCCTGCGATTACTGCATATTTCATTTAATTGTCTTCCATAGTAAAAATCGCAGCAAAAGTAACAGCTTCTTTTTGTTTCTACAACAGAAAAAGCCGCGAATTCACACTCGCGGCTTTTTATCTGATATATGATCAGCTTTCACTGACCGAGCTATTCAATAATCATTATTTACGACGACGCACATTAAGCAGTGGTAGTAGTAACAACATCAAATAACCAAACGAACCACTGTCTTCTTCATCCTCGACTTCAGGATAAATACAGCTACCATCATCGCTATTAGCGTCAGGATCAAAGTTAGTCGCTTCTGGATACGTACAACCCAACTCAATACCATCAGAAATAACCGATAAGGTGAACTCTGTAGTCAACGATTTTGCACCGCTGGTTAATGTCACCATTACTGGAATATTACCGAAGAAATGAGCGGTAGGCTCAATACTAAATGACATACCATCGACAACTACTGCTGCATTTTGCGCCGTAACAGACAGAGTAAACTCTTCGTCAGTCTCACGCGATAATGCAACGTTAATGTCTTCTAGCTTGCCATTTTCGATCACTGTCATATCTGCAAGTTCCACAATCGCAAGATCGCTTGGCGTTACTGTAACCATAAACTCAGTGGTTAACACGTTCTCAGTACCAGTAAGCGTCACAACAACGGGTATTTCACCATAGAAACCAGCATCTGGTTTAAGGCTAAACTCCATACCATTTATTGTCGTTGTTGCATTATCGGCCGCTACAGAAAGAGTAAACTCTTCATCGGTTTCACGCGATAGTGCAACTGTGATTGCTTCAAGTACGCCATCTTCCATAACTGTTTTGTCAGCAATCTCAACAATTGTTGCAGGCGCATCGATACCATCTGAAACAACCGTTAGCATAAACTCAGTGCTTACTTTATCAGTTGGGTCAGCTTTATCTTGCACGGTTACAGTGACATACGTTTCACCAAAGAAATGTGGATCAGGGATCAGGTTAAATGACATGCCATTTACTTCTGCTGAAATACCTTCACCTGTGATTACAAGCTCATTAGGTGATTGATCAGCATCCAGTACCATCACTTCAATACCGTCAATACGACCATTTTCAGCCACTGTCATATCGTCAAGTGCTGATACTTTCAGGTTGCTTTGTACTGAAACTGAGTGTGTAATTGTTTCAGTGACACCATTGGCTAATTGATAATCTAGCGTAATATCTTGTAATGTACCTTTCGCTTCAGGCTGTACTGCAACTTTAAAGCTAAGGCTAACTTCACTTTGTTCAGGACCGACATAGTCAAAACACACCACAAGATCATCATGAAGTAATTTATCAAGGTCGTTATAGCCTAGCATTTCAAATAAATTGCCATTTTTAAAACCGGCATTTTTAGAGTACTTACCTTCACCACCTTCAACAAAAATTGCTCCTTCGGCAACACCTGCACCCAAGTTATCGTATGCAAAAATCATTTCATGCATACCTGGATGGTCATCAATGCCACTACGCAAAATTACTTCATAGTCAAATGTTTCAGAAGTATTACTATCTGTAACATTGTCGAACTCAAGGAACACAAGGTCACCTAAATCAGGACGTTCACTTGCATATTGAGAAGCAAGCGTTAAACCTTTTGGATCTGTTGGATGACGTAAATATTCAACTTCAAACGAACCACGCCAGAACGGTGCTAAGGCTTCTAATAAGAACCCAGGGCCACGATGTTGATCCATTATCCAAGAGTAAGGCGTTAATTATAAGACACCAACTGCATGCATACGGATTTCATTCATATTAGCTTGGTTGTACAAGTTGAACTTAGCATTATCAAGCCAGAATAACCAATCAGTTGGGACATCAAAGTAATCCTTTGAGCTACCCAAATACCAATCAGCATTAGGCTGCATACCAAACTCTCCATGTAAGTCTATATAACCACCTGTAGAATACTCATCAATCAGTGGAGTGTGACACATTGAATCCGTTACATTCGTTGTAACTTTATATTCTCGCTCCACATTACGAGTATTTAACTGCTCCCCTTTAATCGTAAGTTTATTACCATCAACCGAGATTAATTCAGCAACTTCTGGATTGTTACTTTTTAATGTATCACTCGCAAGGCGCAGACCTTCAGGTATATTAACAGTTAAGTCGTAAGCCCTTGGGTGTGATTCTGCATTTGCTTTGAGCTTAACATTTACATCAATAACATCCATGCTACGCGCTTTATCAGCGCTAACATCTAATGTGATCGCATCTTCATCACGGTGTAAATCTAAAGATGTAAACCCTAAGGTTCCTTCAGCTCCTGGCATATCTCCAAGGTCAAAACCACCGTAGTAAATATCACCTTGCTGTGCATCAGCAATATCCCAATTAATGTCTAAGCTATAATTACCATTACCGTCATGAGATGCAGGACCTGACACTGATAAATTGCCAGTATCTGAATCATCCATTACTAACGCATAATGCATTGTGGCTTTGTAGTTTTCACCACGTAAGCCGCCTAGATTAGTCGTTACAACCCAGTATTTACCTGGTACAGGATCAATAATGTTACAATAATTAGCTTCTGAATTACTTGATGAGTAACAAACCATCTCATCATAGAGCGCATTTTTTATTGCACCTGGGTTAGAATCAATTTCCTCTTGTGAAGGGATAAAGCCACCACTATTATTGCGATCAGCACCTATCATTAAGTGCGCATAGCTGCGTTGAAAACGTGGGTCTTGAATATCACCTAATGAAGTCAATTGCTCTGTATCAGTAACCTTTGCAACCAGTCGCTTTGTGCCTTCTGGTACATCAATAAATTGAATATTCCAACCTGTTTCAATGCGATCTAAAGTTACAAAAGGTGCAACCGCTTCGATTTCAAATGAAGATTCTGTTGGCTGTACTAAACCATAATAACGTGGGGTAAATTGACTGTAACTATCAGTATTTACAATTATTGTCTCACTGGCTTTATTTCTCGCCATATGAATTTCTGCTGATAATGGCAGCTCATCTAAGTTATTACTTGCCACAATTGGTAAATGTGCATCTGGTGCAGCGCCATTTATTTCCTTTAACACTACCTTACCATTAAAGGAAGCACCTAAATTTTGAACTATATCCCACGGCTCACCAGCATCAACGGGATCAAGCTTATGTTCAACTACATTAGGCAATGTCATCGTCACCAAAATATCTTGTGACTCGCCCGCTTTAAGATCAAATTGGCTTGGTGTAACAGTTGCAAATACGCCGGCTTCTTCGCGACGACCATCGGCAGTCCATGCTAAGGCTTCTGCATTCCAGCTACCATCTTGGGTTGCTGTCACAGTACGCATCCAACTACACGTTAACTCACAATCCATTTCTACCATTGAAGGTAAGTTCAACCAGTTTGCTATACCGCCATTATTAGGATTAGCAGCTTCATAATCCTCAAGCGGCACATCCATGATCAAGCCTGATTTAGCCGCGTCAGCTACATTAATCGCACCGGCACCCGCCATAAAGTTATAGTAAGGGTCAATCAAACCTGAGTTAGTCATAATCTTTACATTATGTGCAGTCATCATCAGTGCTGATTGCACTTCTGCAGGCGTCCAATCTGGATGAAGTTGCATTAACAATGTCATAGCACCTGTAACATGTGGCGCAGCCATTGAGGTACCACTCATAAATGTCCAATCAGACGCCCGTGGATTTGCTGTAAATGGTTGTTCATCCGCATTTGCAGCGTAAATATCAACACCGGGAGCGGTTAAATCAGGTACTAAGGTATTATTCGTTCTGCTAGGCCCCATTGAGCTAAAGATTGCCAGTTCATTCCCAGCCTCAGGATCAAATGTATATGTATTTACAGCATCAGAAATTGTTGCAATTGCTTCCCCTGTCAGATTAGCCTTTACCCAATTTCTTAATTGTGAACGAACGTTCGCAGCCAAGTGAATACCAGGTATTACATAATTATCAGTCGCAATATCATTCGCTGAATAACTAATATTCTGTAAAATGAAGCCACCAGCACCACCGGCGGCAACATTTTTCGCTTTTTCAACACGTGGTGCATCACCTCGTTCACAAATAACAATTTGATCCGCTGTAAATGTTCCAGCTGGAAATGGTACGTTACATGATGCGGCTGTATAGCTATCTGTCTCATCAGGATCTGCGTAGCTTTCCGCAAGTACTACGGGACCGGTTAAGCCACCTGAAAAACTTTTACCTTCCATGACAGCAGTGCTAGGCGCTTTCTCGCCTTGAAAACCACTTAATGACTTGTCACCAAATGATGAAACACGGTCATGTGTTGATGCACCGACAGTCGTTACCCAAGGTGAAGCATGATCAGCTGTATAGTATGAAGGACCTGAGTTACCAGCAGCGGCAGCAACTGAAATTCCAGCTTTACGTGCATTTAAAAAAGCCAATTCCATAGGATCTTCCCATGGGAATCCCTCAGCACCACCAATTGAGAAGTTAATCGCATCTACGCCATCAGCAATGGCATCCTCAAAAGCAGAAAGAATCGCGGATTCAGGGCAACCAGAATAGGGATCACCCGCATTACCCGCCCAACAGACTTGATAAGCGATAATATGAGCACGCGGAGCCACACCGCTTGTTTGCTCAAAAGAAAATGGCATATTTTCACCATCGCTTACTTTATCACCTGTTGCAGCTTGCAGGGGTGTATCCACTAAAGTGTTACCTGCAGCGGTACTAGCGGTATGTGAGCCATGACCATTATAATCTTCACCATTTTCTGGACGGCGATCATTTCGATCAAAAATATAGTCACTGTTTGCAGCTGTAATTTCAGGGTATGAACGTACGCCTATCAACTTATCGTTACATAGAGTTTCATCCACTTCGCAATCACCGACAAAGTTACCTGCACCAAACGGATTCATCTTGGCGTACTCTGCGTCGCTAGCAAAGGCTGGATGGTCAGTATTGATACCGGTATCTATAATACCCACAACCATGCCTTCACCCTTTGCTGCAACGCCGCCGATATCATTATTGCCTTGCCAAATTTGCTCAGCACCAATGAATTCAGGTCCGCGATCTGTGCGCAGTTCAAAAATGCGGTTAGGGGTAATACGTTTCACACCACTTTGCTGCGCAAGTAACATTGCGTCTTGCTGTGTCATTTCAACAACTGCGGCATTATTTGCCAATGTAAATTGTTTCTTAACTTCTATACTTGCACCCTGACCTCGAGCGTTACTTAAGATAGAGGTTTGGCGTTGTTTCAAATAATTTTGATAAGAGCGAACATCTTTTGAAGCAAGATTTACTCGTTCTTTCACCATAACTGAACGTGTTTGTTTAACGGCGGTCGCAGCATAACCTTGTAATTCACCGTTATAACTTGTAACGGGTGCGTCATCTAATTGCACAATATAAGTCTGCAATCCTGTAACACCGTCTTGTGGCTGAAAAACATTTTCTGGCTGCTGGCTTTGATATTGTTGGTTTAATCGACCAACACTGCCTCGTAATAGACCTGTGTTTGGGTTTGCTTCTTTTTGCGCTTTATAATTTGCGATATCTTCAGCTGTAAATGTAGGTTCATATAAACTTGTATTCGGCACTTTCTTAAAACCTGGCTCTGCTGCCGCATAACCAGTGGCTCCCACATAAATTGCAGTCAAAATTGCGAGAGAGCTTTTCTTTAAGTGCATTTTCTTATTATTGCACGGTTGCATATTCATCCTATTAAATTCGTTTGTTAGGCAGATATCCTGCTTTGAATTATTCCTGTTAATGCTAAATACATTTAGCAAGGATCAGATATACAGAGGGTTGTTTTAACGGTCAATTTTACAAAGCACCGAAAAACACACAAAATTAACAAACCAACAACAACAAAGTCACACCAGGCGCAGTTTTCGTGCAAATAGATAACAAATGTATCTTTTTGTATCTATATAACCTAGTTATTTAAAAAAGTAATTTAGTATTAAAAAGAGTTATATAAAGAAGGATTCGCAGATTAAGTTTGCTCGCAAACCCTTTTAAAATAACTAAAACTTAATGTTGCGGATACTATTGAGAAACACTGGAGGTTACTGGTTTATTTTAATTTCACTTTTTAAGATTCAAAGGCAGGTATTACAAGAAAGTTTATATAGTCGCAGAAAAGCCTGATTGTCCATAAGGTGAGATCGCCGCTTGATAAAACTGTGCAATGCGTACCGCACGCTGATCAACCTCACTATCACGTTTAGTGATTTCTGATGTCGTAGACTCTACGGGCTCATCTATTTCCAATGCGTCTTCGGTCTTGAGTGACGCAGCTTGAGTATTATTTTCCCCTTCTGTATTTGTTAACTCAGCCTGCGCTGCAGCAAGCTTTTGCGTTGCATCAGCAGCAATTGCGCGATCAGCGCCAGAAGGTTCTGCTGGTGCGAGTGCCGCGGCACGAACCGTTTGCATTTTTTCTATCGTGGCTTGTGGATCACCTTCAATTTCAGCAACGTCTATTTGTACTTCACCACCAACAGCGTAATTAGTACCATCGGGGCCACGCTGATATTCATAGCTAGGAGAGCCGGCGTATTGACCCCCAACAGAGGCATGCGCTTGTTCATGAATCCGCACTTCTGTATCACGCGCTTTAAGCTCTTTTATTTGCTCAGCATCTTGCTGTTCTTGTTGTGCCGTTTGCTCTTGTTGTTGCGCTTCTTTTTTAGCGTCTTGCTGCTCTTCACTTTGCTCAGGATCTTGCTGTGCATCACTTTGCTGACGCTCTTGAATTACCTTTTCGTCAGCAAGTTTCCCTTTAGCATCATATGTGGCGCTTTCGTTAGTGCCAGGCTGCTTTGCTTTTTCATTATCGCCAAGGGCTTTATTTTCAGCATTACTTGGTTTTGTAGCGGCTGGAGGCGGAATAACTTCACGCAGCTGATTGTCACGCCTAGCCGTTTCTGTATAAACATTTGCGGTGTTTATATTAATACTTGGAAATGGCGTGACAATATTCATGGTTAGTTAAACTCGCACATCAATTAAAGTGCCCAACACTTCATCGGCGGTTTGAATTGATTGCGTATTGGCTTTGGCATTAAACTCTTCAACTTTTAAGTTTACCAAAGCCTCGTCTATACGGGCAGGCTGCGATACAGGCGCAGTTACGGCCTCTTCTGGGCGAGCGGCTTGTAGTTGACGCTGCTGAGCCAGCTGAGCATCATCTTGTTGTTCAATGCTGGCGCGATTTATTTCTGCGCTGGCTTTTTCAATACCCTGACTGGCACGATTAAAGCCTTCAACACCGTTATTAAATACAGATCCGATTGGCATGCTACACCTCCACCAATTGTAGATTGATTAATTATCGCTCATAAAACAGCCAAAATAAAGCTTTCCTACGGAGTTTTTCGAGCCTTTCTAGAGTTAATTTTTAAAGCATTGATTTGATGGCGGATAAAAATTCTCTTTTATGAGAGATAAAAGGTGCGTGGGATGCTTTATCTATCACTTCGTACTCAAAGTCACTGTTTAATGCCTGCATTTTAGCTACAGCGCGGTATGGAACCAACGCATCTAAGCGACCAAACACAGCGCGAATTGGCACCGGGCAATTGGCAAAAGCCTCACGTAAATCATCACGCTGCAAAATATCTAAACCACCACTTAAGGCACTTCCTTGCGGGGCTGGGTATTCATTTAACAGCTTTTTCAGTTGTTTTATATCATCACGAGCACTGTCACTGCCCATAGCTTGGATCGCCAAAAACCGTTCTATGGTTTTTTCACGATGCATGACTAACTGCTCTTTAAAAGCAGCTAATACATTAGTTTTGATGCCAGGCCAATCATCACTCTCTGCAAAAAATGGGGTTGACGCAATTAAGAGTACTTTGGCTACTTTTTCAGGCCAATGTTTCGCAATATACATTGCAAATAAGCCCCCCAGTGACCAACCCATTAGCGTCGAATTGGCCTGCAACTGCTCACTTAACTGCTTTGCGGCATCATGTAAATTGTAAGGGAGCGGACATTGGTGGTTATTCCCATACCCAGGTAAATCTAAACACCGTACAGTCCCGCTGTGTAAAAACTCTAACTCAGGTAAAATCACTTGCCACACACCTTGGTTCATTCCCCAACCATGTAATAGCACTAACTCATTTTGCATTTTAGCAAACCCTCATCCAAACTTAGGGCCCATAATAGCGTTTAAAGGAATGAATGCAATGACTGCTTGTAAGCAATATATTCGACAGTTAGGTGATTGGTTTTTCCCTTCCTTTTGCGTGCAATGCCAGCACGTTGTTAACAGTAATTCTAGCCTATGTGAGCAATGCTTAGCAGACTTGCCACTACTCGATTTACGTAAACATCCGAATTTATTGTATCGCCCTGATATAGTCGAGCTGTTCCCAGATTGCCAGTTCGATCATCTATTTGCTTGTGCTTGGTATCGTTCTCCATTTGATAGCTGGCTTACACAACTAAAATTCAGTAATCAAATCCATTATAAAAAAGCATTATCGTTAATTATTAGCCTACAACTAGCCATTAGTAAGCAGCATTGTGAGGTGTGGCCTGAGCTTTTTATTATTTTACCTTTGCATCAGCAACGCTTTTTAAAGCGAGGTTTTAACCAAGTTGCACAATGTTGGCTGCCATGTTTAGTTGATGAAAACATTGATAGCCATAGTTTACAGCGCACGAAAAAAACACAAGCACAGTCATCTCTCAGTAAGACCAAGCGGATTAAAAACTTACAGGGGGCATTTATGTGTAATACCGATATGACAGGAAAAACCGTTGCTATTATTGATGATGTGATGACGACAGGAGCCACACTTAATGCCGCTACTGTCGCACTTAAAAATGCTGGAGCTAAGCAAGTTTGGGCTTTTGTAACCTGCTTAACACCATTAGGATCTAGTACTTAATCAGCATTCGCTCTAAATGTATGACCAAAGAACAATGCATTGCTCAATAATCGGCTAGTACCATACCAATACCCTCTAAATACGGGATTATCTGTCATACCTATTACATTGCCGCGCCCATAAGAGTGAGCGACCAAACCTGCTGCACCAGCAACTTGCTCCACATTTACGTCATCGGTGAAACCAGCAAGTAACGGATTCTGTGTGTACTGCAATACATTTACAAACGGTGCAGATGACATTTCCAATAACCAGGTACTATTTTTAAATACTGGTAAAGTGTCACGCTGTAATGAAAAAGTGAGTGGGTGAGTTAAATCAACTTTTGTATTAAAGATTGCCCCAGCGATACGCTGGCGCCCTGCTAGGTGATCTTTATCGCCATAATGCAAGCCATCCGTTTTGAAGGCGCTGGCAACATCCCGGCGTGATAAATAAGAGGTTTTTAAAAGTTGTTGATCGACTAAGAACTTCGCTCCGCCTTTATGTCCCCAGATAACGCCACCTTTACGCACCCAAGTTTTAAGTGCCACTTTGTCAGCATCTGACAACTGATTATAGTTACCATGCGCCAAAACAATATGACTGTAGTCACTAAGCTCTAAATTACCCAAGCGCTCCATTTCAACTATGGTAGGCGCTACACCTACAAAGCGGTCTAAGTAATACCATACTTCACCGACTTCATATTGGCTCGTTCCTTGTCCGCCGACCAATAACACTTTAGGTGCTTTAACTACCGCAAGTGTTCGTGATCCTAAATCGGCTCCTTGTGAGGTCAAGCCTGAAGTAATTGGCGTAATAGCAATACCAAACTCAGTTTGAGCACTGTTTAATAACGACACCCATTGTGGATTTGTTTGGATCCCTGCAGGAACAATAATACTGCCCGCAGCAAACTCTTCTGTGCTTGTAAGCGACTTAGCCGATAATGGACTTAATGCAACACGTGCTTGTACACCTTGCTGCAATAACTTATTAAGCATTTTTGGTGCTAAGTAATTATCCCACTTAAAGCCAAACGCATACTGCGCATTCAAGACTGGAAATTGCGGTTGTTGTGGTTGCTGCCATGCATCATTGCTAACATCCAAGCCCCAACCACTTTTTATCGCCGCAAACTCTAAGTTAAAAGCATGAGCCAAGGTCCAACCTGAAACGTCATAAAATGTATTATCAACAAAGCGTTTTTGTTCACTAAAAATGGCTTTTACTAAACGAAATTGTGGCTGTGCAAGTGGGACAAAATAGCTTGATGCTGAAAAACTCTTACCATCTGCTTTTACTGCTTTATTAAGAGGGTATGCCTGAATTTGATGCTGTTTTAGTAAGTCTAAAAACAACGCCATGCGCGCAGTATCAGCACCACCTTGAACTACGTACCCTTTATAATCTTCATCATTGGCAAGCTCGATAGCATGATTATAAAAACTGGCTTGATAATCAAGTAATGCCTGACGGTTATCTATCGCGGCCTGAAATGTAGATAGACTGGTAAGCAGCTGATTCTTAATTGTGAAAGGGAAAGTTAAAGTACCGTTTTGTGTTTCCTGTACATGACCCCGCGAGCTAGCTTGTTCAAATAAAATGCCCACACCGCCGTTTACATCTGGATAGGTAGAGCCTTTGCCATAGTAAAAGTCATCAAAGCTTTCTTCAGTAAAATATAACGCATTATGTTCATCTAATGTTTTTGCATGGTAGTTACCGATCGCTTTAGTGAGGCTCACATTTTCATCCGGCGTAATTGGGTGTTTGCGCGATGGGATGCCTGGCTGAAAGAAAAAAGTGCTGTTTGGCCCCATTTCATGAAAATCAGTTAAAATATTAGGCTTCCAATGATGAAATTTGGCAATTCGTGCCCGTGATTCAGGGTGTTGTAATAACAACCAGTCACGATTTAAATCAAACCAATAGTGGTTAGTACGGCTACTAGGCCAACTTTCAATATGCTCTCTAGTTTGTGGATCAGACGATAAGTTCATGCCTCGGTTACTATTCGCCCAATTCGCAAAGCGTGCTAAACCATCGGGGTTTAATGAAGGATCGAGTAAAATAACCGTATTATTTAATAATGTATCAATTTCTTTACCTTGTGCAGCAGCTAAATAATACGCCACCAACAAGGCTGAATTACTACCTGATGATTCATTACCATGGACGCTATACCCCATCCATACTACCGCAGGTTGATCGGTCTCTTTGGCTTTTTCTGAGTCAACTAAACGCGCTAAATGCGCCTGACGTAGTTGCTCTACATTTGCTAACTTATTAGCAGCAGTGATAGTAAGCATCACCAATGGACGCTGTTCATGAGTACGGCCAATCACTTCAAAGTTAATTCGGTCACTCTTGTCTGCCAATATCTCCATATAACGTACAAGTTGATCATGACGTACGTGCCACTGCCCGACTTCATAACCTAAAACCTGCTCAGGAGTCGGAATTGTTGGATCAAATTTCACATCATTATTAAAATAATAGGAAAGCGGTTGCGCTAAACAAGAAAAGCTCAGCAATAGTGTAAAGATTGTTATTATCAAACGCATAGAAAACACTCAGTTAATGATCAATGTTTGCACGCTACCATTGCTTAAAATAGATGCCAAATTTTTACGCTCAACACTGGCGACAACGCGATGAGCGGAGTATGATACTCAGTATCTAGTCAAGAATAGTCTGAATTCCGTTTTATGATATCTATTTCCGAAACCGCACAATCGCATTTTGCAAAATTATTAGCTGACCAAGCTGAGCAAACAAATATTCGTGTATTTGTTGTAAACCCTGGCACATCACAAGCGGAATGTGGTGTATCTTACTGCCCTGAAGATGCTGTAGAAGACACTGACATTCGCCTTCCTTTTAATGGCTTTGATGCAGTGGTTGATGCAGAAAGCGCACCATTTTTAGAAGAAGCTGAAATTGACTTCGTTACCGATAAAATGGGCACGCAGTTAACACTTAAAGCCCCAAATGCCAAAGCCCGTAAAATAGGTGATGACGCAAGCCTGAACGAGCGTATTCAACACATGCTCGAAACTGAAGTGAATCCTCAGCTTGCTAATCATGGTGGTCAAGTAAGTCTTGTTGAAGTAACGGCTGAAGGTATTGCTGTTCTACAATTTGGCGGTGGCTGTAATGGTTGTTCAATGATCGACGTTACGCTAAAAGAAGGCATTGAAAAAGAGATGGTAGCAAAGTTTGATGAAATCACAGGTGTTGCTGATATCACAGACCACAAAGCTGGTGACCATTCTTACTATTAATCGCCCATCATAATGTTAAAGCAGCTGATATATCGCTTAGGCTCTGAACCTAAGCTCAGCTTAAAGCGCTTTTTACGCGGCCTAGCACTGTTTGTGCTGGCCGTGTTATTTATTGCCCTCGGCTATTATAGCCACTACAGCTTACAAATCATCGGCTTAGTAATTTTAACCATCGCACTGTTCTTCGCAGCCTGGGGTTACCTTGGTATTTTTGCTAATCGATTCTCGCAGGTTCTAGATAGGCAAAACTCACGCCCAGAAGAAGATCCTGATCTTTGGAAGTAACTAGAGTACTTTTCATCAGCTAAAAGTAAGTAATGTGTTTTCAATCATTTTACTTTTATACTTGTTGCTAGTGTATCAAGCTTATTTACATCAAACCCCACGATAGTGACATCATTAAATGTGATCACCGGAATTGAATCGATATTATTTTCCTTTAATAATTTACTACCTGTAGGGCTAAGTTCAATATCTATATTTGTGTAGTTAATATTTCTTCTATTAAAATATTCTTTTGTCGCTTGACAAGCTTTGCACCACTGAGCCGAATAAAGTGTAATTTCATTTTTTGGGTTCTTATGCCAATTATTTTGTAAGGATTCAATAGTATCTATAGGGGCAGCCCCCTGTTCTTTAATAAAGAAATGGGTCAATGTAATAGCTATCAAAGTTACCGTTAAATAAAATAATAAATCTCTTATTTTCATACTAATCCTTTATTGTATACACTTCGTTTATGATGGTAATTCGATGAATTGATAGCTTATCTTTTGGAAACTTAGCATCTAATAAAGCTATTTTTTCTTCTTGCTGGCGACATGGTTCACATGGACCAATACCTTCATCAATTGAGGTGTAAAACAAGGTGTAATCATGTGCACTAAAATCAATCTTTTTATTTAAAAGAGTGAACAGATCACTTTTTGATTGCTCGCTGTTTGGTAGTACTTCTCTTTTTCTAAAGATTGATAAGATATTTTGCAGGTAACGGTCTGAATAATGTATAAGCTGGCCTTGGTTGTTAAATAAAAAGAGCTGAGGCGCGGTGTTATCTATGGGGCTTGCAACGATTTCCCGATGCGTGAACTCGTAATTTTCAGCTAAGCAATTACTGGTAAAAACTAAACTAGCTAACATTATCAAACTTCTATATTTCATGATTTTCCTTAACTCAGATTTTGCCAAGATTTATTTAATATATTTTTAATTTCTAAAAAGAACACAACGATCAAAATAGAAAAGGCTGCAAAGTGAAGTAGTGTAATTACTGGAATGTCGATTAAATCAACTTTGAAAAGAAAAGGCTGTAGTTTACTCATATTAAAATAAACGCAGGCTAAAATAATAAAATGTACAATGCCCTGTATGATGAAATAAAACTTGCCAAAAGACCACCCAATATTTTTAGTACGTGCGCCAAGCGCCCGCTTTAACGAAATCTCTGTCGCAGACTTCATTGCCAACTGCTTTATACTATTAAAGCAATACAATAAGGCGCTGACCAAAAGAACTACTGAACAAGTTATAGTTATCACTAAAATTGCTTTTCTTGGTTGCGCTTCTTTTTTTACTAACTCAGACAATTCAACTATTGATAAATTTTTCAAATAAGGGCTAATATTTTTGGTAATACTCATCATTTCTTGAGTTAAATTAGTCGGTAGACCCCCTTTAGATTTAAAGACGATACTTTCAAAACCCGTTATAACACTGATAAGAGTATAAACCGTAGGCTGCACAGGCGTATCACTACCTTTGATATGAATATTATCAACTACCCCAACAACCTTATATTTTACTTTTTCATTGCCAAAGTCGGTAAGTAAGTAGGCTTGACCTAAACCTGTATCCGCAAAATATTGTTCCCAAAGAGCTTGATTCACAACTATATTCCTATATTGCCCCCAAGACAAACTATTACCCACTATTAGCCGTGTGCCAATAGTATCGAAATAATTGGGACTGACTCTGTGATTTGAAGTTTGCGCATTTTTACTTGAGGAGACTGGTTTACCTGATAATGTATACCAACGACTAAATGCGCTACGGTCAGTTAAAGGGGGGACGTTAGTTAATGCGGCTGACTCAATATAATCTAAAGAATTTAGCTGTAACAGTAATTGCTGTGCTGAATTATCCGCTATAAAGCTATGCTCTGGTGAAGATGGAAAGTCAAAACTGGCAATATATAAGTTTTTATGTTCAAAACCTATCTTATGCTTGTTTAAATTAGTTTGGCTTATAATTACTAAATAACTTACATAAAGACTTAATATTGCGAGACTAATTAAAAGTGATAATAAGGTAAACACTTGTACCTTTTCACTCAAAGAAGCGCTACTACCACGCCCTATATGAGTTATTGTCGTTTTTTCTTGTAAGAAATTTAATACCATCAGATATAAGATAAAACCCACTAAAAGAGTAATTAAAGTAACAATATTAGTCATAACATTAAAAACACCGATTATTGGCATAGTTAAATATGCTAACTTACTAGTTAAAGGTGTAAAAATAACCAGCATAAAAACAAGGTAACAAGCTAACAGACCCACCTCAATATAACGTTGCAAAATTATATGCTTTTCATTCGCACCACATAACTTACGTAACTCAACTTCTTTCTTTTTATTGATGCATTGTGCAGCATAAAATGCCGAAAAAGATATCAAGCTAAATACAAATAAAATACCGAATAATATAGCTAATAAATCAACTCTTTTTGACACTGTTTGAAACTGTTCAGGATCTACTCCCACAGACTTACTAACCATCAACTTTGTATTATCAAAAATGAATAATTCTTTTTTTAAATATGCATCTAAACTAATAACAAAGCTTTCTACGTCAGTGATATTACCAAGCACATAAGTGAAAGTATCAGGTGTTAACTCCTGCTCATTAGGCAGTAATTCAGAAAGTTGATGGTAAGGTAATAATAAATCAGTAGAACTATCTCGCCTTAGAGATTTGAAACCTGCATTTAACACCGCGACTATTTTAGTACTTTTACCATTAATAATAATTTGTTTATCTATTACAGTCGGATCACTGTTTAGATTGTTTTTCCAATAGGTAAAACTAACAGCAGTTATTAAACTACTACCCGTAGATGCCATGCTGAATGCCCTAAGTGACCCTAAATGAGTATCGATATCTAATTTACCAATAGTATTAGATACAAAACTGACTTTGGCCGCTTGCTCTTCTTCTGCCATCGCTTTTTTTGTACTTAATTGCAGTGTTCTTTCGAACATACCCACTAAATATGGAAATTGATTATGTAGTTCATCAAATATAAATTTATCAACCGGCAAATTACTTGTTTTATCATTTATAAATATCTGGTGGATAATTTCTGTATTTTTAATGGAAGTAAATTCGGTTGATAAAAACGTACTTTCAATTGCTTTTAAATTTAAAATGAAGCATAAGGGAATAATTAGCAAGATATTACTTAGTAATAACTTCCAAGATATAAATTGATATTTAAACCAATTTAACGTGATGTCGGTAATTAATTTCTGCATTTAATCTATCAACTTACCATCATGCATACGGAATCTGCATTTCGCATTCTTAGCATAATTTTCATCATGGGTTATTAAGCAAATCGTATTGCCTTGCTCATTTAATTGTTCTAAAAGCTCATAAACAAGCTGACTATTGTCAGAATCTAAATTTCCCGTAGGTTCATCCGCAAGTATTATTGACGGTTGATTTATTAATGCCCTAGCAATTGCTACACGCTGTTGTTGACCACCTGAAAGCTGATTCGGTTTTTTATTTAAAAAGTCCTCCATCGCAACTCGCTTAAGCGCTTCTTTTACTTTAGTTTTATACTCACTTCGTTTAACTGTATTATTATAAGTTAATGGCAACGCCACGTTATCAAATACTGTTAAGTGACTGAGCAAATTGAAATTTTGAAACACAAAACCTACCTCTCTATTTTTTACCGTTGCGATAGAGTCATTTGTTAATTCTTGAGTATTTATCCCTGATATTAAGTAATTGCCATTAGAAGGTTTATTCATTAGCCCCAATATTGAAAGTAGAGTACTTTTACCGCTCCCAGACGTACCAGTAATAGCAATGTAATCACCTTTATTAACGATGAAGTTGACGTCTTCTAATGTGTTTTTTGTATTGCCAGAATACTTAAATGAAACATTTTCTAATACTATTAAAGATTTACTCATGATATGAACCTAGATTAAAGTCTATTGTGTGTTCCTTTGTATATTTATCAGGTATCAGCAGCACATAATTACCACTTAATTTTTCTGCAAAGCTCAATTGGCTACCATCAACTTCATGATAATTAATACGAGTAAGTACAGCTTGGTTATTAGCGTTAACTTCAAAAATATTCCAATGTTTGAAATCGTTGAAATCATCTGGTTTTTGTATATTGTAAGTTGCTTGCTGCTGTGCGGTATAGATATTCGCTTCAATTGCTTGGTCGCTTCGAAGCCAATTAGGCGTTACTGAATTAAGCGTAAGAAAAACATTGATCGAGCCATTTCTAATGACTGTATCTATATAATCCACTTTTGCTTGAATGCGACCCGAAGGTGTTATGATTTCAGCAGCTTGGCCTCTTTCTAATTGATCGGAAGAATACTGTGGAACTTGTACCTTCGCTAATAAGTTATTGGTTTCTATCAACTCAAATAAAGACTGGCCTTGTTTAACAACCTGTCCCAGTTTACTGCTATTTTGACTTATTACGCCATCAAATTGAGCAGTTAAAATCAATTTTGATTGTTTTTTGTTTAGATATTCAAGCTGATTTTGAGCAAGTTTGATTTTATTATCGTATGCGAGCAATTGCTGCTCGTAGGCATCTTTAAAAAGAGCTAACTCTGCTTTTTTAGCCTCAACTTCTAATTCATTTTGTTCAAATTGCATACGGCTTTGTTTAAAACGAATAGATGAAATAATACCTTTTTCTGCAAGCGCTTCGTTTGCGTTTAGTTCAAGCTTTTGCTGTTTAAGCTGCATGACCGAATTTGCTAATTCAGACTGAACTTGTGATAGTCGTATTGCTAAATTACTTTTATCGATAGATACTTGAGAAGAAATATTTAGTAATTCTAATTGTGCAGTGTGTATTTTCTGTTCTAAGTCATAGTTATTCAGTTCTGCGAGTATATCTCCACGTTTAATGGTTTGCCCTTCGCGAATATTTAACAACTTTATGGTGCCATCTGAGGGAGCAGAAACAAGTTCTCTTTGCGTAGGCTGTATTGTACCTATGCCTTTTAAAATTTGGTTCTCAATTGTAGAGCCTACCTTAATAGGTCTAAGATATTGCGTAGGGATAGTGTCGTTTTTTAACCAGTGAAAAAAAATGACAATCACAAGAAAGATTGCTATCGGTATTAAATAAATTTTTAATGTCTTTCTTTTTTTTATAGTCAAATGTTGTTTCATAACTACCTGCATTGAAGCTTATATAATTATTATAGTGTTACAACGGGTATTGAAATTCAGGGGTTGTGAACATGTTGTTATAGTGACACACCGTTTACCAGAGCATGGTGTATGGGTCGTTCAATTTTTAGGCATAATCGACAGAAGCTGTACATGCTCAAGTGTTTCTATAATGATTTCCTCAATGAATTTTTCATATGTTTATCCTTTTAATATTATTTTAATTAGCTCTTAATACAGTCAGCACAAACAACGTACCCAAAAAGAAATTAAATGTAAATAGAAAACATAAACTAATGATGTGTTTTAATAATACTCAATTGCGACACCATAATAAAAAATACAGATCCAAGGAATATAAAAATAAACTATTGACGACATTCTGACTCAGAATTAACGAAGTATTAAATTCGCAAAAAACCTCAGCTATAGCAACCGAAACTCTCACATAACGCGTTAGAAAATTCTGAATTAATTTATTTAGTTGCGAGAGCTTGAACTTACGAAGGGGAGTAGTCCATGCCGTTAGCGGCGAGCCTTTTTAGTTTGATTCACTGAATTTCAGACATAAAAAAACACGCTTTAGGCGTGTCTGTTTAATATTACTATTTTTATTTCAGTGGTTGCGGGAGCCAGATTTAAATAGATGACCTTTGCTGGCTAATGTAGAGCTGAGACCGACGAGCTATTTATTTCACTGAATTTCAGACATAAAAAACACGCTTTAGGCGTGTCTGTTTAATATTACTATTTTTATTTCAGTGGTTGCGGGAGCCGGATTTGAACCGACGACCTTCGGGTTATGAGCCCGACGAGCTACCAGGCTGCTCCATCCCGCGCCTGAAATATTAAGTGTTATTTTACTTCTTACTTAATTAAAGAAGTCAGCCAACTCTCTAAGGAAATTGGTTGCGGGAGCCGGATTTAAAACGACTACCTTTGCTGGCTAATGAAGAGCTGAGACCGACAAGCTTTTCCTTAACTTACATTCTACAGTAACCTCAAGCCTCTAAAGGAAATTGGTTGCGGGAGCCGGATTTGAACCGACGACCTTCGGGTTATGAGCCCGACGAGCTACCAGGCTGCTCCATCCCGCGCCTGTATATTTTAAGTCTATCGACTACTTAATTTAATCTCTTAAGTTAGAGTTTTACAGCACCAATCTTAAATAAAAGAATTGGTTGCGGGAGCCGGATTTGAACCGACGACCTTCGGGTTATGAGCCCGACGAGCTACCAGGCTGCTCCATCCCGCGCCTGTATGTTTAGAGTCCCAGAGCCGGATTTGAACCGACGACCTTCGACTTCAGGTTTAAGCAGTCCGGCGAATGATTTATCATTCTGCTCCATCCCGCGCCTGTAATTTCTTCTTAACAGTTTCGTGTTATTTGCGAGCCTGTTTCGAAGAGAGCGCTATAATATAGTAATCAAATTAGAATGCAACTGTTAAACCACTTAAAGCAGTTTAACCGCACAAAAAGCAAACAAACAGAGCGATTAAACAGCTCTTTGATGTGGATTTATCATTTTTTGCCATTCCCAATCAGGGTGACCCATTACTATAAAATCAGGGTTCTCTGTACTCTCACGCTGATTGTAGGTTAGCGGGTTAAACTCAGCATCAGTAATACACCCACCTGCTTCTTCAACGATGATTTGCGATGCGCCCGTATCCCACTCACCCGTTGGTCCTATTCGTAAAAAACAATCAGCTTTACCTTCAGCGACAATGCAAGCCTTTAGGGAGCAAGACCCCACAGCAACCGTGGTAAACTGCATATTCAGGTACTGACTCACTGCTTCAATCTTTTGGCGACGGCTGACCGCTAAGGTTAGGTTATCAGGAGTAGCAACATTAATTTGTTGATCTTTACCATCAATACGCTTAAAGGCACCATTTTGATAACTGGCAAAATAAGTGGTTTCTTTCGCAGGCCAATAGATCACCCCAAGTACAGGGCGATTGTTTTCAATCAGAGCGATATTAACAGCAAAATCACCGCTTTCTAAAATAAACTCTCCTGTGCCATCCATTGGATCGAGCAACCAGTAACGCTGCCAGTTTTGTCTGTCAGCTAAAGCTGGGATCGGTGTTTCTTCCGACATGATAGGAATATCAGGCGCCAATGCTTTTAACCCGGCAACCAATACATCATTAGCAGCTAAGTCGGCTTTAGTTACGGGGGTATGGTCTGACTTTTCTTGCTGGCCAATATCATCTTTCTTGTAAATTGCCATAATTGCAGCACCTGCACTTTGTGCAAGTTCAATGCATGGCTCAAGTAATTCAATCATTCGCAGCTCCTACTTCTAAATACTTAGTTAATAATAGCAAAGCTGCAACGCTTCGTGCTTCTGTGAAATCGGATTGCTGTAATAATGACTGCCAATCAGTTAATGGCCACTTAACAACCACTAAAGCTTCAGGCTCATCGCCTACTAAAGCCTCAGGATACAGTTGTTGAGCAAACAGTATGTGCATAGTGGCATTAAAATAACTGGGCGCCATAGACACTGTTTTCAGTGTTTGTAATTGCTCAGCACCGAAGCCCACTTCTTCTTTTAACTCTCGATTAGCGGCTTGCTCAGGAGTTTCACCTGGGTCAATTAGTCCTTTCGGGAAACCAAGTTGATAGTCATTAGTGCCTGCGCAGTATTCACGTACCAACAATAATTCATTGTCAGTGGTTAATGGCACAATCATTACTGCGCCTCGGCCACCGCCGCGGATCCGCTCATATTGACGCTGTTCGTCATTTGAAAACTTAAGCTCAAGTGATTCCACCGTAAATAGGCGGCTTTTAGCAACCACTTCGCAGCTAAGAATTTGTGGTGGTGTTGGGTGCTTTTTCTGTGTCATTGGCATTAATTTGCTATCATGGCAGTTAGTTTAATAATAAACCCTATGAGATGAAATTCCTATGCTAAATTGGTCGAAAATCGATACAGTACTGTTAGATATGGATGGTACTTTACTCGATCTCCATTTTGATAATCACTTTTGGCTAACGGTGATCCCCGAGCAACTCGCCATTGCTAAAAATATCAGTTTAGCAATGGCCCAAGCAGATATTCTCAAACGCTATCAAGCAGTCAGCGGGCAAATTCAGTGGTATTGCTTGGAGTACTGGGAACAACAACTTAACCTGCCAATCATGGAACTAAAACGCCAACACCAGCATTTGATCAAAGTACGTGACGATGTGCCTGAGTTTTTAACGGCACTACGCAAAGCTGGTAAAGAATTAATATTATTAACCAACGCGCACCCAGAAAGTGTGATGCTCAAATTTGAGCAAACCGACATAGATAATTATCTCGATGGGGTGATCTCAACGCATCAATATGGTGTAAGTAAAGAACACCAACCATTATGGCAACAAGTACAGGCAGAATTAGGTTTTGAGAAACAACGAACGTTATTTGTCGATGATAGTTTAGCAGTGCTAAATGCCGCTAAAGAGTATGGTATAGGTCATTTATTGGCGGTTGCTAACCCTGATAGCAAACAACCGCACAATGAACTCAGAGATTATTTAAACGTGACTGATTTTCGCACGCTGCTTCCCTAGCTTTTCGGGTAGCGAGCCTCTAAGCCTTGGTAAACAAGCTTTGCGAAATCAGCATGCTCAGTATCAAGGCTCTTTACCACCTCGACTAAATGCTCGTTATCTTCTTGACCATGCCAAACTTTAATATAGCTACCATCCTTATAACCATGATCTTGGCGGAAGAAATTAAGTGTATTTTTACCAACATAGCCACGATATAAGTCATCAATATCCATGCCTATTTGCGCCATACAACCTGCAAAAGCAGCCGCATTAAAGGTTTTATCAGCAACCGCTGATGCTGCTAAAATTTCTAGCGTCTGTTTAAAATCATTGGCTTGTTGCGGTGCGCTTAACTGTTGCTCAAGCTGCTTAGCCAGCTCGGTGTAACTGGTTACTCCGTCGATTCGTAGTGATAAACCAAAGTGAAAAATATCGACAAGCTCTAGAATCACTTGCTCTGTATCTGGTGTTTGCTTTTTCCACCACTTCCAACCGTAGTGATCAAGCATTTCAGCACATTCAACCCAGATCGCGCGATACCACTCAAACCCTTGGCTAAACCACTGTTCATGAACTTTGGTATTCATGGCATTTTGCATTTCTAGCATCACCACTAGTTTATTTAAATTGGCAGACATTTCGATCCCAGTTACTCTATTTAATTACGGTTAATAGTACAGGTATACACAAATCAGCTCAAGGAGCGTATTGGAGGAAAAGCTTTGTACTGTTACTCTGTAAACTTCACTATTAAAATAACTGAAATAAGGTGGTCTATGTTTAAATCTATTGTACTTGCATGCACATTCTTTGTGGCAAGCTTTGCTAATGCTGCGACTGCAACCAATATTGCCTCTGCTGCTGAAAAAGTTAGCCCTTTAATGCCCGGCTTAACAATTCCAGCTTTAACGCTAAAAGATAAAGACGGTAACAATGTTGTTTTAGCTGAACGCTTCGCAGAAAAAACCACTGTTTTAATCGTATACCGTGGTGATTGGTGCCCATACTGCTCTAAGCAACTGGCTAATGTACAAAAAATTGAAGCTGAGCTAGCGGAATTAGGCGCACAAATTATCGCGGTTTCACCTGATAGCCCTGAAAAGCTGGCTGAAAGTAAAATTGATTCACCAAACTATCAGTTACTATCTGACGATAGTCTGATTTTAAGCCAAGCACTTGGCTTAGCTTTTTATCTCGATGATAAAACAGCAACCATTTACCGCAATAAATTAGGGGTTAATTTTGTGTCTCTTGATGGCAAAGCAAAGGTCGCCTTACCGGTTCCAGCCGTTTTTGTAATTGATAAAAAAGGCTTGGTGCATTTTCAGTATGCAAACCCAAATTACAAGGTTCGCTTAACCGAAAACTTATTATTAGCAGCCGTGAAATCGGTATCTGAACAGTAAATAATTACTTAGCAGAGAGCCTCAGCTCTCTGTTTACTTTCCAGATGCGAACTCTTGCCACGAATTAATTAAATCAACAAAATCTTCAAAACCGCAGCCACTGCTCAAGCCGCTTTCTTCTAGCATTAGCTCATCATCTTGATAGGCTAACAAATCTTCTGAATCTTGGTGTAGTGCATGTGCTTCAAAAATCGCTTCGTCTTTATTTAAAATCAAATCAATTTCTTGCCCCTGTAAAGTTAAAGGCTCAAAACTTGTGGCAACAGCACTGATCAAAGCCTGTACCCATAGCTATTTTTTCTTTGCCGATTTCTTCATTCAGCCAACGGCCAATTACTGCATGTTCACTGCTAATTTTAATACGTAAGCCACTTATTGGATCACGTATAAATTGATATTCCATAACTTTACCTAAATACATCTCATGCCTAGGATTATACCCTAGTCAGCTGTGAATTAAGAAAGCCAGATACAAAAATAGCGCTATAAAGCGCTATTTTCTTAATTAGAATTGCTACCGATAGGTTTTAAAGCGTGCGGCATCAATAATCGCCCAAATGTAAACGATAGGAAGTAAAATAAAGCCAATCGCAACATAAATAAGCGCACCGCTAATAACCCAAGCGAGGAAAAAACCAATCGCTGCCATGATCCTGCCTTGGACTAATTGCCCAAGACCTGGAAAAAAGATATTACAAATTGCCGCGATTACATTACCGCCTGAACCTTGCTCTGCCATGTTAACCTCAATTTATTAATTTGATTTTCTTATTAGATACTTACACACATCGTGCCAATTCTTTAACTCATTAACTATCAAAAAGTTACAACAAACCTAGCTAATAAAGTTTCTCCTTTAATAGTGGTTTTTACTAAATATCAGTCAAATTGGCTACAGCAAATATTGCTTACAACAATAGCTTAGCTAAAAAGCACTGCGAATAGAACAAAGAACTTTTTGAAATTAACTGTTTATAAAAACAGTATTTTATTTAGCCTAACAAAAACACCTGTTATACTGCTCACAATATTGATTGAAAAGGCGTGATGATGGACGTTTCAGAATTACTCGACGGTTTAAATGATAAACAACGGGATGCCGTAGCTGCTCCACTGCAAAATATGTTGGTGTTGGCAGGCGCAGGCTCAGGAAAAACTCGAGTACTGGTTCATCGTATCGCTTGGCTTATGCAAGTAGAGCAAGCCTCTGCTTACAGTATTTTTGCAGTAACCTTTACCAATAAAGCCGCCAAAGAAATGCGCACGCGTGTAGAGCAAGCCCTTCAAGCGCCCGTAGGTGGTATGTGGATCGGTACTTTCCATGGTTTATCACACCGTATTTTACGCGCCCATCACCGTGAAGCTAATCTGCCTGAAGCATTTCAAATTTTAGATTCAGACGATCAGCTACGAATGATCAAACGCTTATTAAAAGCCATGAATATCGATGATAAAAAATGGCCCGCAAAGCAATTCGGTTGGTATATCAGCGCAAAGAAAGACGAAGGCCTACGTCCAAAAGACATTCAAGCCTATGATATTAACGAGCAAATGATGCTCAAAGTTTATACTGCTTATCAAGAAGCGTGTGACCGTGCAGGCTTAGTTGACTTTGCCGAAATTCTGCTACGTAGTTTTGAAGTACTAAAAAACAACCCAACCTTGTTGCGCCATTATCAGCAACGCTTTGCGCACATGCTTGTAGACGAGTTCCAAGATACCAATACCATTCAATATGCCTGGCTAAAATTACTCGCTGGCGACACCAATAGCATTATGATTGTTGGTGATGATGATCAAAGTATTTATGGTTGGCGTGGTGCAAAAATTGAAAACATTAAACGCTTTTTAACTGACTTTGAAGCCGAAACAATTCGTCTTGAGCAAAACTACCGTTCAACAGCTACCATTCTAAAAGCATCCAATGCGCTTATTCAAAACAATTCCGAGCGCATGGGTAAAAGCCTCTGGACCGATGGTAATGATGGCGAGCCAATCTCAGTGTATGCTGCCTTTAATGAACTCGATGAAGCACGCTTTGTTAGTAGCAAATTACGTAGCTGGCTCAATGCCGGCAATGCACTGCAAGATGCCGCAATTTTATACCGTAGTAATGCGCAGTCGCGGGTACTTGAAGAAGCCATGTTGCAAGAAGGCTTAAAATACCGTATTTACGGCGGTATGCGCTTCTTCGAACGTCAAGAGATCAAAGACGCCCTTGCTTATTTACGCCTTGTAGGGAACCGCCAAGATGACGCAGCCTTTGAACGGGTTATTAATACCCCAGCGCGCGGTATTGGTGATAAAACACTCAGCCATATACGTGATTGCGCTCGCGCTGAATCATTGCCACTTTGGTATGCGGCTAAAGCCATTATTGAACAACAGCACTTATCAGGGCGTGCCGCCAGTGTTGTTACTAAGTTTGTTGAGTTGGTTGAACATATTGAAGATAAAATTAGCGATCTAACATTAGAAGAGCAAGCCAAATACGCAATTCAAACATCCGGCTTAATGGCGATGTACCAAGCTGAAAAAGGCGAAAAAGGCCGTGCGCGAGTAGAAAACTTAGAAGAGCTTATTAGCGCGTGTGGTCAGTACGAACTACCTGAAGATGAAGAGTTTAGTTCACCACTACAAGGGTTTTTAGCGTATACCTCGCTTGAATCCGGTGATGGACAAGCAGAAGAACATGAAGATGCTGTGCAAATGATGACCTTGCACTCTGCGAAGGGCTTAGAGTTTCCGCTGGTATTTATGGTCGGTGTTGAAGAAGGCATGTTCCCCTCTCAGCAAAGTAATGAAGAATCTGGTCGCTTAGAAGAAGAACGTCGCCTGTGTTATGTCGGCATGACTCGCGCAATGGAAAAACTCTACATAAGTCACGCTGAAAGTCGCCGCCTCTATGGGCAAGAAAAATACCACAGTCCATCACGTTTTTTACGTGAGATGCCGGAAGATTGTATTGAAGAAATTCGTATCAAAACCCAAGTATCTCGCCCGCCAGCAGCAGGACGCTTCAGCTCATCAGTAAGCCATGCTGTTTTTGAAGAAAGCGGCTTTAATTTAGGGCAACGCGTGTTACATGCTAAGTTTGGTGTGGGTACTGTGATCAATTATGAAGGCAGTGGCGCGCAATCACGCGTACAAGTTAACTTTGATGACTTTGGTAGCAAATGGTTAGTAACAGTGTATGCACGACTACAAGCTATTTAGCCCGCAATTTGCAACATTTCTCACGCAACTTGCCTATGCAAAACATAGGCAATTACTGCTAATTACTGGCGAGCAAAATTGGTGTTACCAACAAGCCAACGAATTATACCAGCAATTGAATCCGACCCTGTGCAAAGTATTATCAAACAATGACGATCTGACAAACAGCAGTTGGCCTAAACATACTCATCAAATACTGGGCCAAGAATTCCAACATGTTATTTATGATGGCTTTAGTGGGCTAGTACCAGACAAACTCGCAGCACTGAGCGGAACTGTCCAAGCTGGCAGCTTATTCATTTTACTCTTGCCAGAGCTTGCTGACTTACAACATTGGTGCGATCCTGCTCTAGAGACTTTTCAATCATTTGCTCAACAACGCCAGCACAGCTACTTTAATCAGCGTTTAGCTCGTTTGCTCAGCGATAACTCTCTGCCACATTTTAACCAAACGAATGGCTGGCAGCGGTTACCTAAAGTTAGCCCTAAAGCGGGTGTAATTTCACTGATAGAGCAGCAGTATTGTATTGAGCAAATAATTAAAACGGCAACAGGAAGAGCAAATCGCCCGCTATTGATCAGCGCTGATCGGGGCCGAGGAAAATCCGCTGCATTGGGATTTGCAGCTGCAAAGCTAAGCGGTAAAGATATAATTATCTGTTCACAGCAATTTTCAGCGCTGCATAGCAGCTTTAAACACTTTGCTGACGAACAAGGAATCAATTATCAAGCCCCACAAAAACAACTCGCTAACTTACGTTACATTGCTCCCGATCAATTATTAAGTGAGTTGCCTCAGTGCGATGTGCTGTTGGTTGATGAAGCTGCAGCAATCCCTGTGCCCATGCTTATCAAAATGCTCGATCATTACCCACGAGTAGTATTTGCCAGCACTATGATTGGCTATGAAGGAAATGGTCGTGGTTATACTTTACGCTTTAAGCGCTACTTAGAAACACACTTTAAAAATATGCGTAGTGTTAATCTAGAGCAACCAATTCGTTTTGCTGCAGCTGATCCGCTCGAACAACATATTTGCAAATTACTGGCCCTAGATGCCGACTACAAAAATACTGAGCTTGATAGCGCTACACTACAGTTTACTGAACTAAAAGCGGCTGAATTAGCCTGTGATGAAACATTACTTCGCCAAGTCATAGGGCTGTTATCATTAGCGCACTATCAAACCAGCGTGAATGATTTGCGCCACCTATTGGATGCCACAGCCCAGCGTATTTTTGCCTGCCAACAACGCAATACACTTATTGGAGTATGTTTAATTGCTATTGAAGGTGGTTTAAATACCGTAATAAGTAAACAGATCGCCAGTGGCCAACGCCGGCCACAAGGACATTTAATGGCGCAAACCTTAGCACAGCTAACCGTTGAGCCAAGTATTCTCACTTTAAACTGTGCCCGTGTGGTGCGCATTGCTATTGCACCATCCCAGCATAACAACAAGATTGGCTCAAAATTACTGGCGCATTGCGAGCAACAATTAGCCACCGCTTGTCACTGGTTTGGTGCTAGTTTTGGCGCAAATGCTAGCTTACTAAGGTTTTGGCAAACTGCGGGGTTTAATTTAATTAAACTCGGGTTCAAACAAGATAAAGCAACTGCAGAGCATGCCGCGCTGGTGCTCAAAAGTTTAAGTCATGACAACACCTTAAATGATCAACTCAAAAATGAATTTCAGGCCGACTTTGCATTACAACTACTCGATCATTTTAATCAGCTAGACACACAATTAGTTGAGCAAATACTTACAGCTTTTATACCACAACATATAGATTGCCATTTAGATAGACGATTAAAATCTTTATTAACAACAGACTACCATTTGCATGCCATTAAACCTTTACTGTGGCGCACACTTTGGTGCACACCTAGCAGCTTGTTCAATTGTGATGAAAATACCAAATGTCTTTTTATTAGGCTAATATTACAAAATTGGTCTCCACAAAAGGCACAAGCAGCCTTGCAGATCAATGGTAATAAATCACTCAACAAACAATTCAAACAGGTTGTAGCTAAATGGTATGAGCAATATTTACTTAAGAAATTACCTTAGTGCTGTTTTATTTCTTTTCTTTTTAAGCAGCCATTACGCCCATGCTGAAAAAAAACCTGTTATCAAGCTAGGAATGTCGACCGCATTAACAGGGCCTGCGAAACAAATTGGTGAACAACTGTATCAAGGTAGTAATGTTTATTTTAGCAAGATCAATAAAAATGGAGGCATCAATGGCGCTAAAGTATTACTCAAAGTTGCCGATGATGGTTACGAACCAAAACGAGCAGTAAGTAACACTCGCCAGTTTATTTATGAAGACAAAGTCGATACTCTATTTGGGGCAATGGGCACGCCAACAAGCTTCGCTGTTTCTGCTTTACTTGAAAAATTACAAACACCTTATCTGATGCCTTACAGCGGTGCCGAATTTTTGCATTTCCAACCAAAAATAAATGTGTTTAACCTGCGTGCCAGCTATGAAGATGAAGCCGACGAACAAATAAAGTACCTTGTCAAAGAGAAGAATCACAGCCGTATTGGCTTGTTGATTCAAGCTGATGAGTTTGGCTTCGTCGTGGAGTCAGGGCTAAGAAAGTCACTCGCTAAATTTAACCTAAAACCAGTCAAGGTTGCGCGCTATCAACGAAATAGTCTTGATATCGCAAACGCCCTAAAAACACTTAAAGCCAGTGGCGTAACAGCCATTAGTTTAGTAGGTACTTATAAGCCATTATCAGAGTTTATAAATAATGCCTATGAGCAAAAATTTAACCCAGACTATACCAGCGTCTCGTTTGCTTCAAGTTCAGACCTATTTGCGCGACTGAAATACCCTAGTGAAGTAATGGTGACCGAAGTAGTGCCAAACCCACATAAATGCAACGTCTATTGGTGTCGTGAGTTTCTAAAAGATATGGCAGTGGCCAATATTAATAAACCAAATCGCATACACTTTGAAGGCTATCTGAATGCAGTAATATTTACCGCCGCCGCACAACGTTGCCCTCTACCATTACAAGAAAATTGCTTAATGCATCACTTGAATATAATTTTCAGTGAAGACCAGAAAATACATGCACTATTCATCAATAAAACAGATAAAAATAAACATATTGTCTATCGTTCTACGTTTTAACAAAATTACAGCGCTTTCTAAATAATGTTCTATTCTTAAGCTATCAATCTAGGAGATGAGGGCGGTATGGATTTAATTAATTTTAAAGTAGGTCAAAAGACGATTTCATTAAAAATTCTCGACATACTTTTAACTGAGCGCTTTGAAGATAATTTAACCTCATTACCAAACGATAATAAAAGTTTTATCGGTGTTAAAGACTACATGGAAATACCCACCCCTATTTTTGATTTGGGTATTATTCTCAATAAGAAATCCACTCAAGAGGCCAACCAATCGTTACTCGAAGTATTTAGTAAGTGGCAGCGTAAGCAACAAGACTGGTTTTCTTCATTAGAAAGTAGTATTAACCAACAAACAGTATTTAATGACAATATAGATTGTCAGCAATCGAGTTTTGCCAAATGGTATAAGAGCTTTAAAACAGATAATGAAGATCTACAAGCCATTATAGGACGATTTAGAATTCCACATGAGCACTTATATCAACGTGCGAGCGAACTTATTGAACTAACAAAATCAGGCCAAACTGAAAGAGCTAAAAAAGAGCTAAACTCTGAACGAAATAGCAGCTTTACTCAACTGATAAGGCTTTTTGAATCCGCAAAAGAGCAGTTAAGCCTAGATTACAAACCGATTATAATATTCACGACCAAAGACGGTATTAATCCACATATCGGGCTACTCGTCGATAAAGTAGAAGACAGTATCAACTACAAAAAAGAAGATGTAAAACCGCTCGATAAACTGACAGACGTTGGATTCGAGATCGACTCACAAACTAAAAATATGATGAGAGGACTTATCAAGCTTGAACAAAAACACAGCGTACTGATAGATCCCAGCGCTATCTTCAGACCTGCACACCTAATGAATCAACAATCAGAAGAAACCGAAGCATACGGGCTGTTTTAGTATCCCTGAGGACTGTGGATAGTATTTTCGTTTCGAGTTTCGAGTTTCGAGTTTTTCAAGATTAAAGTATAGGGGAGTTAAAGAGGCACCGTTTTAAAGGTGTATGTTGCGCTCTGAGGAGTTCGTGGCGTTCTTTAATCCGTGGGGAGACTCAACCCACGCTACGGTGTCCAGGTTGACACTGTGCGGCTGATAGCTGACGGCTTAACGCTGAAAGCTATACTTTATTCCAGACAACAAAAAACCCGTCACATTGCTGTAACGGGTTTCTCTTATTTGGAGCCTGGGATGACGTAGTGCCTACAGCGGTAGAGAGCCACATAGCAAATGCTACGCCCTCATTGTCTGTGGCTTTATTTATCCATGAGTATCAGATATTCAACTCACGCTACGGTGTCCAGGTTGACACTGTGCGGCTGATAGCTGACGGCTTAACGCTGACAGCTATACTTTATTCCAGGCAACAAAAAACCCGTCACGTTGCTGTCACGGGTTTCTCTTATTTGGAGCCTGGCGATGACCTACTTTCACATAGCAAATGCTACACTATCATCGGCGCTGTTTCGTTTCACTACTGAGTTCGGCATGGGGTCAGGTGGGTCCAAAACGCTATTGTCACCAAGCAAATTTGGTATTAATCCGCTCTTGCGAGCCAATTAATTAAAATCTGGAAAATCTGATAATTGTTTTCTTACAACTTAAAGCTTATTGCTTACAGCTGCTAGTAAATCTACTTTAGTTGTCGCGATAAATCACGACCTACAATCTTAACTTCTGCGCTTAAACTGTCGCATAAAACGCGTTTGGCGTTGTATGGTTAAGCCTCACGGGTAATTAGTACAAGTTAGCTTAACATATCACTA
>NZ_AHCA01000015.1 GCF_000238355.1 Pseudoalteromonas haloplanktis ATCC 14393 | reverse complement strand
CAAAGCTTAATGAGAATAAGCGATCAAAGTTAATGCCATTGGGTGATCAAAGCTAGGGAGAATATGCACTTTATTCAAGTTAATACTCAGCAAACTTAAAATGGAGATTTATCATGTCAAATACACTTACTATATTTTCGAATCCAACAACAATCTTAGTCACGAATACGACTCCTGCGAATAAAACCGCGCTTGCATCAACTGAAGCTGAAACTTGGCAGCTCTCAGAAAAAAAGGGACTATTTCAGGGGGCGGGGTCACGGTATCCGGTGCAGGTGCTTGGGCAAAAATGTCTGGCTCGTTTGATTTTTCGATTGTAAATCTAGAAAGCTCTCGCACCTATCAAAAAATGGTGTCTGAATACAGTATACCTGGGGGTGTTAGTGGCTTTTGGGGCTGGCTTGGTTTCGGTGCCAATGCCGAAACGCACAAGCAAGAAATCAAAGAAGCAATGCAAGAACTTAGTCAACAGTAACGGCTCTGTGGATGTTGATCTTATGGTAACCGGTTTGATCCCAGGCTTTGAAGTAAGTGCTACAGCGTATATTCTGGTACTACAAATCCAAAGCTCTTCTGGTGCTACATATAATATTGCTTCATCAACAAGCCCATCGACAGATGTTGGCGCACAAGATCAAAACCAGCAGAACCTGCCTACTTCAAATAATAACTCAACTATCAGCCTATAAATAGCAAATGTAAGATCATCAAAGTAACTATGCTTTGATGATCTTCCACTTATCAACACACGCAAACTGCTAGTTAAGGAAAAATCATGAGGCTATTTACTGCTCTACTACTTATTATATTTACTTTAGCTGTTAAGGCTAATCCTGCGGTAATATCAGCTATAAATGATAACTTAAGTTCTACGGTATGGACGGATAACTTTAAAACTAGTTTAGCTTTTACTGACACTAGTTATGAAATACAAGAAACGAGCGTTACCCCCTCTCCTTTTGTGATCAATAGGAAAGATAATCTTATTTTCTCTACTTTTACCAGTTTCAGTGATCAAAAAGAAATAATCATTAAAGATATTACCGGGGACGGCCTGCCAGACATACGTATAACAAAGATGCTCAATAAAAATGGTGGCGTTATATCCACCACTACTGAAAAAATTATAATTAGCTATGAGAAGTGAAGTTGATTTAAAATTAAAAGCTTCTGTATTTTCATACAGAAGCAAATATTACTAATACTTTCTGCAAGTCATATTAATTGTGCAGTTTTTCCCATCTGAGCTACATGATGTTGATTGACTACAAGTCATTTCTCGTCCATCTTGATAAATGCCTTCTAAAAAGTTTCGTAGATTCCTATTAAATCTGTCACCTTTATCATGATATAAATCAAACTTTGCCATGTGAGCACTTGAGGTTGCTATCCCAGAAATTGTTTTACAAAACGCTCCTGTAACAGCACATACGAAAGTTGCACCAGTATCTGTTTGTACAATTTGAAATTGCAATGGTTGAGCAGTTGCCTCCTCCATGTCCTGCTTAACTTGTTGCCCGTTGGAACTATTACGCATGATTTTATCTATTATGTTAGTAACACCATCAGCTCGGCCAATATACTTATCAATCAAATCTCCATCTTTATTTTTACTACCTCTTTTCTGAATAAATTGATGATCATTATAAACTTCTTCGAGTGAAGAGCGACTCTCATCCAATGGCTTATCTACATCGTATATTTCAGTACAGCCAGTTTCATCACAACAAACTTCGACTGTTGGATCGCATTTATAAATCACTTTTTGATAAAGTTTGTTTTCCATATAAGCGGTGCGAAATGCCCAAAGAATATCATTTGTTTTTGCATCTAATGAGCTGCAATCATTTGTACAGTTTGACACAAAATCATAGTCAACATGCACTAAAGCCCCTGTTGATTTTTGACGCACCCGCTTCGCATGTACTTTATGCTCTTTGTTGTCTGCATCCTTAAAATACATAACTAATACATCATAAGAGTAACTCTGTTGGCAAGTTGGGTTTGAACTTTTCAAGCTATCTAGGCAAGAGTTTGCTAGTGTAGGGGCTGATGTAAATAAAAAATATACACCAATAAGTAAAAATAGTTTTTTAATCATAATCCTTAATCCTTAATCCTTAATCCTTAATCCTTAATCCTTATAGTAGTCAACATCAATAATAGTATAAAAAACCTTCGGAAGATACAAGGTAATGAATATTACTTGTAAACAAAAGTAAAAAAAATGAGCTTGTTTAGTTTTTCATAAAATTTAAAACTAAAATAAAAGCCTCACCATTTTCATGATGAGGCCCCCTTTTTAAAGTTTACGTCCTAGTTATTAAGGTGCTATAGCAGGATAAACGTAACTTGCATCTAAGCCTAGTGGTATACCTAATGCCCAGTAGCCGAGTAAAAATAAACTCCAACCGATCATAAAAGCGATTGAGTATGGCAGCATCATGGCGATCAGCGTGCCGATGCCTGTGCCTTTGACGTATTTCTGGCAATACACCACGACCAGCGGGAAGTACGGCATTAATGGCGTGATGATATTTGAACTGGAATCGCCCACTCGGTACGCCGCTTGGGTTAAGTCCGGTGAAATACCCAGTTGCATCAGCATAGGCACAAATACAGGGCCTAGTAACGCCCATTTAGCAGAGCTCGAACCCACAAATAAGTTAACAAAGCCCGTTAAAAAGATGATGCCCACAACAGTTACTGCACTAGGTAATTGCATGGCCTTTAACAACTGCGCCCCTTCTATTGCCAATAATGCGCCCAAATTAGATTTACTAAACGCGGCAATAAATAAAGCACAGAAGAACGCCATTACAATGTAATACGCCATGCCGCTCATTGCTTTGCTCATGGCATCGATCATATCTTTAGAGCTTTTAAAGGTACCAACGGTAAAACCATAAACCGCACCCGGTATCCAAAACAGTAAGAAGATGAGCGGTACAATTGACTGCATTAACGGTGAACGGAAGTTAGTGAGCGAGCCATCTGCGCTGCGCATTGCTGAATCTGCTGGTGCTGATACAAACGCTAACAACGCAAGCCCTGCAACCATCACAGCACTTGCAATAAAAAACGCGCGTTTTTCATCACTACGGGCATCTTCAAATACAGGTAAGTCTTCTTTATTGCCATCAAGTGGGGTGTTTTTTAACCGTGGTTCAATAATTTTATCTGTAATGTACCAACCTAGTAAAATAATGAATAAGCTTGAAGCGGAGGTAAACGCCCAGTTATTAAGCGGGTTAATCGACATCGCTGGATTGATAATTTGTGCTGCACTTTGGGTAAAACTTTGCAGTAGTGGGTCGATCCCTGATGGAATAAAGTTAGCACCAAAACCACCGCTAACCCCAGCAAATGCAGCAGCAATACCTGCAAGTGGATGGCGTCCTGCGGCATAAAAAATAACACCCGCCAGTGGAATAACTAGCACGTAGCCTGCATCAGTGGCTGTATGACTCACAATTGCCACAAGGATAATTGACGGCGTAAGCAGCTGCTTAGGTGTTACTTTAAGCATGAGCTTTAAACCGGTATTAATAAAGCCTGAGTGTTCGGCCACACCAACACCTAGCATTGCCACTAACACCACACCTAATGGTGCAAAACCTGTAAAGGTTTTGACCATTGACGATAAAAAGGTCGCCAATGAGTCGCTTGCCAGCATGTTATTAACAATAATGGCTTCGCCTGTACGTGGATCGATAGCGTCAAAATTAACCCCCGATAGCCACCACGACAAAAACCAAATTAGTAACATGGCGAACAAAAAGATAATCGCTGGATCAGGTAGCTTGTTACCCACCCTTTCTACAAAGTTTAAAAATCGTGCAACTAGCCCTGTCGGCATTGTCGCATCATTATTGTTATTCATTTCGCTTATTCCCTAGAAGTTTAACGTATATACACTACCGTAAATGCTACGGTAGGTAAATTTTAAGTGAATAAAAACTCACTTTTTAGGAACGTTATTATCTCAAGCGCACAAAAAAACGGCTAAAAAGCCGTTTTTTTGTATGAGTTGAGTATTATGCTAATGCTTTTACTTCATCCCATAGTCTTACAACCAGGGCTTTATCTTCTTCATTAAGCTCGCCATTGCGATATGCCTTCACTAGGCTTTTTTCAACAGTTTCGTTAAGTTCATCAACTTCTAGGTTCAGTTCTTCAACTTGCGCATAGCCTACGGCTAAATCAAAATGGCCGCGTAAATAACCACCGGCAAATAGCTCATCATCAGTGGCTTTGACCACTAAGTCGTCAAAATACTGTTGAGCTGCATCAATATAATTTACTAAACTCACTATTACTTCTCCTGTGCTTGCAGGCTATCTTGGTGACCCACAGCGTACATAACATGGTCGTTAAATCCGGTCGTTACTCGAATATAACCGCTTAATTCATCATCTAATTCGCTATCACCTGTATCGGCAATAAGCGGTCGGCCATTTAAAGCCTGTAATTTGGTTTTAGTTGCCACGACAATAATATTGTCTTTACCAACAGCGCGAATAAGTGCGGGGCTTAATTGCTGATTACCGCGGCCAAAAATATGCCCCTGCCCACCAATTAGGGTGATCACTAATTTAGTATTGCGTGCATGAGTAAGCTCTAACAATTGTTGTGCAGTCAGATCTTGAGCAAGTAAACTTTGATTTTCAACTAAATCAACCCCTAACAGGGTGTTTTCAAGCCCCATCTCTTGCATAATTGCTTCGACTGTTGAGCCGCTGCCCATCACATACAAGGTATCTTCTTCCATTTCACTAACAACATGTGCAGCAATATCTGCTAGCACCAATTCATCGGTTTCTTTACCACCGTTTTTAACCGCTTGCACATAACGTACTTCACTCGGTACTTGCATTTCGCCATAACGTTTTGCTTTTACTGTTCCTTGACGAAACGCATCTTCGTCAATATCCATCACATCAGCATCAGCCAAGGTGACCAGCTCACCTTTCACTAGCATTTCAACAACTCGACCAGCCGCTTTTGGGGTAATGGCATAGACCCCTGAATGAATTTTACAACCTGCTGGGATCCCAAGCACGGGGGCTGCGTCTTCTACAGCATGACAAATATTGCGTGCCGTGCCGTCGCCACCGGCAAATAAAATCAAATCAACACCTAATTGTTGCAAGGCTTTGGCTGCATTTTCAGTATCGCCAGCGCAGCTTTCATCTTCACATTGATAAACAACCTCGGTATTAAAACCAAGCTCTTTCGCTGTGTTCTCACCCATTAAGTCACTAACAGTATAAATTGTTATTTGATCTTGATAAGACAGCAATACCTCAAGTGCGGCTTTAGTGCGTAAATTGGCTTTCGGCTCTGCGCCAAGCTCTATTGCTTTAGCCGCAACATCGTCACTGCCTTTAAGTGCGACACTGCCACCTAATCCTGCGACCGGATTAACGATTAAACCTAATTTAAACTGCATCACTAAACTCCTGAGGATGTTGCCATACAAACTGCGCCGCAGTTAAAGGCCATGGCGTGTTATAAAAATCACTTAACGCTTTTAAAAGTGCGGTAGTGCGAGAATTAAAGCCAGTTTTTATTAATTGTTGAAGCTGTTGATGTACACGCTTTTGGAAATCAAATCGACAGGTTTGCTCACCATTTAAATTATCAACCGAGACATTAAAATCAAACCCCGCGGCAACACTCAGTGCCCATTCAATGGCCTGCGGTTTTACTTCAACCGCTTCAAACTCAGCCTGCTGTGCCTTATCGCGGCCATCAGGGCAATACCAATAGCCATAGTCCTCTACTAGACGACGTTTTTCTCCGGCCACCAGCCAGTGAGCAATTTCGTGCAAGGCACTGGCGTAGAAACCATGCGCAAACACAATTTGATGAAACGAGGTATTAGCATTAGCGGGAATATAAATAGGCTCATGCTCACCTTTAACCAAGCGCGTATTGTGACTTTGGTAGAAAGTGTGTTCGAAAATAGAAGTAAGATCGGCTATTTGATGCATATAATTCTGTTATTTCGCCTCGAAAAAATACAATGCGTACACGCTAAATCGAGGCGAATTGTACGGGCTTTTACTCAGAATGTAAAAATTGATAATGGTAGCAGGCCTCACACGTTGTTGTCTTTGTATCGCAAATTTAACGTTTAGGCTAAGGACATAAAATTTACAGTTATCTATCTCCTTTTATTTACTGTGCAGGCAAGAACCCTTACTCTTTGCATTTAATCTGTAAATTTAAGAATGAAGTTATCTCTCATGTTCAAATTAGCTTTTATAAAACAGCCTTTACGTTTAGTTGTAACGTTAATTGGGTTACTTTCCGTGTCTTTGCCCTCTTTTGCACAAAGTATCAGCATTAATGTATTTGCCATTCCTTCAAAGCCAATTATTAACTTAGTTGAACAAACCAGCGAAGCATTAAAAAAACAAGGGATGATTAGCTTTTATGAAAAAGGCATGCCTGTTCACGCTACTTTATATTTAACTGATTTTGCAGAAGGTTCGGAGCAAGCAATTAAACATGCGGTCGAAAGTATTACTAAGCAACATCAAGCATTTACTATCACCGCACAAGGTTTTAGTGTGTCACAAAGTAATTGGGCATTTATTAATTTGCACTATTCATCTGAGCTACAAAGGCTATCTGACGAAGTAACACTCGCCATTGAGCCATTGCGTGATACAAACGCGGCCGTCCCAAGCTGGGTTAAACACTACCCAAATAAATTAACGGCATTTGAACGCTATGGTAGTCCTAATGTATTTCAAAATTTTCAGCCACATTTAACATTACTAGCGAACGAGAAAAACCCAAACCTCGCGACGGTTAATGACTATATGCAAGCTCATCCCCCATTTGCAGAGGGCAAAATTATCGGTATTGGTATTGGCATTTCAGACCAGTTTGGCCAACAAAAACAAGTGATTGCTGAGTACTTTTTTAATAGTAACAAATAAACCCGCTATTCTACCCGTTCTGCTAAGTGCTTTTTCAATAGCTTCGTATTACGGGTATTGGCTTTAAAAAACATATCAAAAATATCGCCCACTATAGGAATTAGGCCACCAAAAAAATCAATCAGCATATTTGTGATTATCCGTAATTTAACACCCCAACCAACACCTAAACGCTGCGCTTCAAAAAGCACATAACTTGATAAAATTAGGCCTGCTAAATCGCCTACCCCAGGCAAAATGCCAATCAGAGACTCTGCACCTAATTTAAAATTGGTAAAAGGAATACCAATACTACTATCGGTAAAACGACTAAACCTTTCTAACCGCTTTAATGCCCTCTGATGTGATAGCTCCATCTGTTCCATACGTATACACTTATCGATTAACAATTCACTTTAGGTAACATCAATACCCGCTTCATCGCAAGCAACAATATCTGTTTCTTTGCCTGATTCAATGATCCACTGTTGTAAAGTAGGGCAACTTAAAACATGCTGGCAATATTGCTCTGCTGCAGCTGACAAAACTATTTGATAGGTTTTTAGCCTAAGCACAACCGGAGCGTACATGGCGTCTGCAATACTAAACTCACCAAACAACCACGCATTGGGGTAACACGCTTGTTGTGTGGTAAAAATTTCATCAATGCGCGCTAGATCTTTTTTTGCCGCCACAGATAACTCAACTTTGCGCTTAGCGCGTATATTCATCGGCATTTCATTACGTAATGCCATAAAGCTCGAATGCATTTCAGCACTTAAGCTGCGGGCTGTCGCTCGCTGTGCACGCTCTTTCGGCCAAGCTGCATTAGATAAATAAGTATCATTGATGTATTCACAAATTGCCAGTGAGTCCCACACCTGTAAGTCACCATCTATCAAGGCGGGGACTTTTTGTACTGAAAAATTATTTTTAAGCGCTTCATAAAACTCAGGAGTATCTAACACGAGTTGTTTTTCAGTAAAAATAATATTGAATTTACTCATTAAATACCATGCTCTAAGTGACCACGTCGAATAGTTTTTATTACCGATAAATAATTGCATTTGTGTTCCTTGCTAGTGTTTAATAGCCTCACTATATAGCAGTGTTAAACTAATTACTTACCAATAGTTTTTATACAATACATAAGTAAAATTGATAAATGAGTTAACTATGGATTTAGACGCCCTGCGCACTTTTTGCGCCTTTGTTGATACTGGTAGCTTTACTCGTGCAGCGCAACAGGTATGCCGCACCCAATCAGCGGTCAGTATGCAAATGAAAAAACTCGAACAAGAGCTGGGTAATCAACTATTTGTAAAACAAGGACGACAACTGGTTTTATCTACCAGCGGCATTCATTTAGCAAGCTACGCAAAGCAGTTATTAGCACTGCATGATGAAGCCTATAAACAACTTAAAACCGCTAGCGGACAAACCCGTGTGCGCTTAGCCTGCCCTGACGATTATGCTGGGACGGTATTAGTGAAAGTTGTGGCATTACTGCATAAACATATACCCCACCTTGATCTGCAAGTTAGTTGCGCGCCTACCAATCAGCTCAAAGCACAGCTAGATCAAGGCTTACTTGATATGGTAATAGCGACGCGCTCACCCAGCTCAGAAGAAGGTTACTTTTTACAAGCAAGTAAAGGTGTGTGGGTTAAAAGCCCTAAATTTAACTATCAACCCGATATGACTTTGCCTATTGCGATATTTCAGCGTGATTGCAAATTTCATCAAGCAGCTGTAGAAGGATTATTAAAGGCCGAGCGCCAATTCAACATTATTGCCTGCTGTGGCTCCGTAAGCGCACTCACTGCACTGGTGCAAGCTAATCTGGCCGTTGGTGTAATGGCTGAGGTAAGTAACACTAATGGACTAATGGTGATTAATGATCCAGCTCTACCACCTTTGCCCGTTATTGATATTGTGTTGCTTCATGCTGATCACGCTCCTCACAACCCTATAAAAAGAGAATTAGTGAAACTAATAGCGCTAGATTATTCACTAAACATGTCAATTTAGGTGTTTAAAGGCGCTACCGTAACCTCACCAAAGTGCGTGTTCGCTTCGGCTTGGTAAGATATAAAAACTGCGTACTATCATGTGAAGCATTGATTAGCATATTGCCCTTCTCATTCACTATATGCCGTACTTCTGAGCGAGCACTGTGTAAATTAAGCATAGTGAGCAGATAGCCATCGTGTTGCTCTGAGGTAATATTCAATGTTTGATCATCGACCGCCAGACCGATAATATCGTTGTCATCAGCCTGCCATAGTTGCTCAAAGCTGTTATCATGAGCGAGTCTAAATACTTGTTTGTTGTTAGAAAAGTAAACCCGATCGTATTTATCTAAAGCCATTGCATAACAAGCCAACCGCTCCCCTTGGCCAGTAAATGGCGTTAAACTTAGTGTTTGCATGTCTAATTTTGCTGGATGAAATGTAACACCGTCTTCAGAGCGATATGAAACTAATATCGCATCTTCGTTATTAAACTTTTCTCTGAGATAAAATGAATGATGTGGATGAGGTATTTCTTGATAATCACCGCTATTTAAATCTATGCGAAATAGCTTATCTTTACTTGCCGTGATCACTTCTTCGCCGTTTTTTGACCAAACCACCCCAAACAGCTCTTCATTATTTGGGTTTGCAAAAATAAGTGTTTGCTTACCTTGCTCATACAGAAATAGTTGCTTTAAACCAAACCGATGAGATTCAAATACAAATTTACTTGAATCAGGCGAGAATACAGGTAAGAAATCAACCGATGAAGTATCAATAAGTTTTTCATACTGTTGAGGTGTTGTATTGGTGCTGCGCAAAATATCAACATCAATATTAACAAGCTCCATTAATATTTCTTCACCCGATGGGGTATAACTCGCATCTCGGATAATTTGATAATTATTAAATGCAATATCAGTTGAATTACCCTGTCGATCGATAAGCACTAGTTTATTGGTGTTGCTTATTAACAGGTATTCCCCGCTTGGATGCCAACTAAGGCCCTGAATACCATTTTCAACTATAGCAATTGCTTTGCTGCTATTATCCGATAAATTGAGTATGTCAATGCGGTAGTTATTTTGCCCAGCCTCGTAACCTAGTGCTAATTGCGTTTGATCTGGCGACAACGCATGTAACTTTAACCAGTCTTGACCCACTGATGCTTTGATTACTTTTTTTCGTTTGGTTTCTATATTGGCAAGCGAAAGCTGCGTTTCATTGTTATTTTTTTGTCGCTCAATAAAATAAATCTGATTGTTATTAGCCCACTGTAATTGCTGACTAGTAACTAAATATTCTTTAAATTCTAGTATCTTACTATAACTTAAAGTCGTTAAATTAAGCATATCCAAATTAAAATACGCCAATTGTACTGCATCATTATATGTTTCTATAAAAGCGAGCGCACGATCATCAGGGCTCCAACCTAAACTAGTGTAAGTCGAAGGGTTACGAGTTAATTTTACTTCTTTACCTGTTTTAAATTCTTTTAACCATATGTGTTGTTTATTATCATCGCCGCGCACAAACGCAAGATAATCTCCACTCTGGGATTGCGATTGATAAGACTCATTCTCTTCATTAGAGGTTACAGGCACAAGCACAGAAAAGTCGGTTTTTATGATCTGTTTAGAAAAACTAAACCAGCCTCCAGCTATACATATTACTGTTACAGCAATAAAAACGAATATCGGCCATTTTACACCTTGCGAACTTTCTTCTTTATCAAGTTCAAGGCAGTAACCCCGTTTAGGATGAGTAATAATAAATTGCGGGCTTTTTGAGTCTTCTTTTAATGCTTTGCGCAGTAAAGCAATATTGCGTTGTACGTTGCTTGGACTAAAAACAGCGTTAGGCCATACAGCGGCAAAAATGTCTTCTTGGCTAACCACCTTACCACGCTGAGAATACAAAAATTGGAGCACATCCATGACCTTAGGTTCCACAACTTGTTCACTTTCAGCTGACGAAATTTTACACCGACTAACATCAACATCAAAATTTCCTATACGAAACCCAGTCACTCACAACTCCAATAAATATATATAAATCATAGATTAAGGTTTTCTTAAGATAAACTCAAGGGTTATTACATTGCTGAATAAATGAGTTAAGTCGATGGTTCGTGCACCATTTATTACGTAATAAAAAAGATGCAACGGATATTATCAACATTCATTATTTTTGTGAGCGCATTTTTGCTCTTTCAAGTTCAACCTATCTTATCAAAACAACTGCTTCCAGAGTTTGGTGGCGGTGCTTCGGTGTGGTCTAGCAGCCTATTTTTCTATCAAGGTATGCTCTTACTTGGCTATTTATATGCCCACTTACTAAGTCGTTATCAGCTAAAAAACCAACTTCTTACCCATACTGTACTTGTGCTTTTATCAAGCATCATTACCTTTAGCCACCTTGATGTTACTACGTTTTTACTGCTCTGCCCTACAACCTTAGTATTCGCTAAACTGTTCGTGCAAGTCGGCCTTGCTTTTATATTACTCAGTGCCACCAGCGTGCTTTTACAACGTTGGTATATTGAATCAACCCATTCAACAGTCCCGTATCATTGGTATTCACTTTCTAACTTGGGATCACTACTTGCTTTGATGAGCTACCCATTTATTTTTGAAGTGACATTGTCAATCAATGAACAAAAGCACTATTGGATAGTGGGGTTAATCACCTACTGTACCCTGCTACTGTGCTTGCTTTATGTATTGTTTAGAAATGGTACGCTTATAAAGCAAACAGCTACGGCGCAAAAAAATCGCTTGTTCGTTAAACCTAACGTGCTCTGGATCGCATTTTCCGCAACCAGTTCAATAATGCTGATTGCAACAACACAAATGATCAGTACTAATATCCCGCCTATGCCACTGGTCTGGACTTTGCCCCTAGCAATTTATTTGCTGACCTTCAGTTATACTTTTGCCTCTGTAAAAAACTATAACCGTACTCATTGGGCTTATTTACTCATACTCAGTGTATTTGCAGGCCTCATTATGTTTTTCCTCGGTAGCCAGTTTAATGCCCTTGCTCAACTACTAATTTATGGCTTTATTTTGTTTATTGTTTGTATGATCTGTCATGGTGAACTTAGGAAGCTCGCACCCGATGGCTCACAGCTTACTGTATTTTACTTATATATCGCTTTAGGTGGTGTGATAGGCAGTTTATTCAGTGCATTACTGGCCCCGGTATTATTTACACAAATAACAGAGTACATTGTCGCCTTAGCTGCGATACTCACGTTATTTATTTACCTACAATTCGCAGAAACCGAAAAGTTATCAGTACTTTATAAAGCGACTTTACTCTCTACGCTGTTGGTTTGGGGCGCAAGTTACAGTTATTTGTTTATAAATTTTAATCAATACAATTTGGCCTCTGAACGAAACTTCTATGGGTATGTCACCGTCAAAGACATTACAACCCCTGATCTTGCTGAAAGACGGTTAATTGATGGCACAACCATTCACGGCTCGCAGCCACTTGATCAACACACTGAGCTTAAAAATAGCTATTACCATCAACATACTGGTATCGCCAAATCACTGTCTGCGTTAAAAAAACAAGAAAACCTCAATATAGGCATTGTAGGTTTAGGTGCAGGCGTATTAGCAAAGTTTGGCGATAAACACGATAGAATCCGTTTTTATGAGCTTAACCCTGCGGTTTATACTATGGCGACAAGTTATTTCTCGTATTTACAAGATAGTCCTGCACAAATTGAGGTTGCCATTGGCGATGGCAGGATCACCTTAACCGAAGAAGTCAAAAATAAAGCACCATTGATGAACGCACTGATCATTGATGCTTTTTCTAGTGATGTAATTCCAACTCATTTGCTCACTGAAGAAGCATTTTCATTATACTGGCAGCGTTTAACGCGTAATGGTTTATTGATCCTACATATATCCAATAACCATATTGATTTAATGCCGGTGTTACAAATACACAGTAAACGTTTTAATAAATCGCTGCTTAAATTTAAATATACGGATACGCAATTAGGATCTGAGTGGGTTGTACTAACCAGTAATCAGGCATTCTTAAACTCTATAGCGATTACTGATCTATCACCCGTTACCCCCTATTCAAAAACACGTATTACACAATGGACAGATCAGAAACACAGCCTGATCCCACTCCTTAAGCTTTGATATATGAAACCGTTCACAACAAAAAAGCGCGACATATAGTCGCGCTTCTAAATCACTCTAAATACAATTAACTAGCCGCTAAATTGAGCCTTTAATTGGCCCATGCTCATGATGAACATGCGGGTTTTGCCCCCGTTGGCGCAGTAAATGGTCCATTAATGTAATCGCCATCATAGCTTCCGCTATTGGGATTGCACGAATACCCACACAAGGATCGTGACGACCTTTAGTGATCATTTCCACCGCTTCGTTTTCGGTGTTAATACTGTTACCAGGAATAGTAATACTCGAAGTGGGCTTAAGTGCAATTGATGCGATAATATCTTGCCCAGTAGAGATACCTGCAAGCACGCCACCTGCATGATTTGAAGTAAAACCATCAGGTGTTAACTCATCACGATGCTCTGAGCCTTTTTGCTCTACCACATCAAAGCCGTCGCCAATTTCAACGCCTTTTACTGCATTAATACTCATTAATGAGTGAGCAAGCTCGGCATCAAGCCTATCAAATACTGGCTCACCTAAACCAACAGGTACGTTTTTAGCGACTACTTTTACTTTAGCGCCCACTGAGTCACCTTGTTTTTTAAGGTCACGCATGTATTCATCAAGGGCTTCAAGCTTACTGGCATCAGGGAAGAAAAATAAATTGTTTTCAACTTCATCCCAATCGTAACTTTGCGCTTTAATTGGCCCAAGTTGACTTAAACATGCACGTACTTCAATATCATGAAATTGCTTTAAGTATTTTTTCGCAATAGCCCCTGCCGCTACGCGGATAGCTGTTTCTCGCGCTGATGAACGGCCACCACCACGGTAATCGCGCAAGCCGTATTTATGCCAATAAGTGTAATCGCCATGACCTGGACGAAATACATCTTTAATTTTGCCGTAATCTTTTGAACGCTGATCGGTATTTTCAATCAGTAAACCAATGCTAGTACCGGTGGTTTTACCTTCAAATACACCAGAAAGAATTTTTATTTGATCGTCTTCGCGGCGCTGTGTTGTATAACGACTTTGCCCCGGTTTGCGACGGTCTAAATCAATTTGTAAATCAGCCTCTGTGATTTCAAGGCCTGCGGGCGTGCCATCCACAACACCGCCTAGGGCAACGCCGTGGCTTTCGCCAAAGGTGGACACTTTAAATAATTGCCCTATGCTATTACCTGCCATTAACTTTCCTCATTCCTAATGACTACTAAGTACCGAGCCTTAGGCTCGGCTTTAATTTTTATATTGCTCAGTCAGCGAAATATTCAACTAGCTGCTGTTTGCTGATCACAAATACGCCTAAGCCACCTTGTTCAAATTCAATCCATTCAAACGGTGCGCCAGGGTAAAGTGCATCCATGTGTACCATAGAGTTACCTACTTCGACAAATAACAAACCGTTATCAGTTAGATGATCTGCCGCTTCACTCAAAATTGTACGAGTAACATCTAGACCATCATGACCTGACGCTAAGCCAAGCTCTGGCTCGTGGTGGAATTCACGGGGTAAATCAGCCATATCTTCGGCATCAACATACGGTGGGTTGGCCACGATAAGATCATACTTTTGACCAGGAACACCACTAAACACATCTGATTGAATTGGTAAAACACGATCATTCAACTGATAATCAGTAATATTAATATCGGCCACTTCGAGTGCTTCATACGAGATATCAACGGCATCAACTTGTGCTTGTTCAAACGCTTGTGCTAGTGCGATTGCGATACAACCAGAGCCTGTGCATAAATCTAAAATGCGGTTAACTGATTGTGGCTCTTCAAGCCAAGGGGTAAAACGATTATTGATCAGCTCTGCAAATGGCGAGCGTGGTATAAGAACACGTTCATCCACATAAAAAGGCATATTTGCAAACCAAGCAATGTTAGTCAGATATGGAACAGGGGTAAAATCGTTAATACGTTCAGCAATTAAGCCTGCAAGGCGGTTTTTTTCGGTGCTGGTTAATCGTGCATGCATTAGTTCTTTTGGTGCGTCGATCGGTAAACTTAACGCCGGTAGTAATAAGCTAACAGCTTCATCCCACGCGTTATCAGTGCCGTGACCAAAGAAAATACCACTACTAGCAAACTGGCTGGTTGTCCAACGAAGCCAATCGTGCAATGTTGAAAGTTCTGCAACAGCTTCATCTAAGGTTGCTTCTTCTATTAGTAATTCGCTCATGTGTTCCTGCCTGCTACTTTCAAAATATTAACTCAATCGGGGCGCATCATTGTCCCCATGATTGCCCTATTGTAACGCCTTTTCTCTTGCTTTTTCCTCGATTTTTAGCATTTTTTTGTTTAGACTGCCGCCATGAAAAAAGATCCTTCCTCAAACAGCCAAATCAGCACTGACGACATTGACTTGTTTCGTCAAAGTATTAGTGGTGCCCGTGTGTTTAAACAAGACACTCACCGTTTTGCCAGTAAACCTAAAGTGTCACAAGCTAAGCAATTTGCCCAGCAAAAAAAGCAACATCAGTCAGAATTTTTCTTTTCTGATGAATATGTGCCAGATATAGACACACATGGCACAGTTAATTATGTGCGAGAAGGCCATGACCGATTTTTAGCTAAACAACTGCGTCGTGGGGATTTTATTCCTGATTTAACATTAGATCTGCACGGTTTAAATAAAGAAATCGCAAAAGATGAGCTAGCGGGCCTAATCCATGAATGCAAAAAGAAGCATTATTACTGTGCCTGTGTAGTGCATGGCATTGGCGGACATATCCTCAGACATAAAGTACCGCAATACCTTGTACAACACCCAGATGTTATTGCTATACACCAAGCGCCTCTTGAATATGGTGGTAAAGGCGCGGTACTTATTTTAATAAACTTACCACAAAGCGATGAATTTAGGCGTTAATAACACGCTGTCAGTTTCATATTTACTTTAACTTTAAGGCAATAAAGCCGTGCATATTTTTTCAATTATCTTTCCGCTGATTTTTATTGTGGCTCTGGGTTACGGCTGTTGTAAGTTAAAGTTTTTTCAGCAACAACATATTGCTGGCCTAAGTAAGTTTACTTTCTATATTAGCTTACCTGCTTTTTTATTGCTGAATATGTCACGTATTGATCTACAACAGAGTATTAGTTTGTCGGCTTTTCTCAGTTTTTACATTCCGGTTCTGTTGGTTTTTGCCAGTGGCATACTCATCGACCGATTCTATCTAGCGAAAGAAAAAAACTACCAAGAGCACAGTGTCTTTGGTTTAGCCTCTAGTTACTCAAATATGGTATTAGTAGGAATACCTATTGTGATCGCGTCTTTGGGCAAAGAGATGATAGCGATTGCATTTATGATCATTACTTTTCATAGCACGCTTTTATTTGCATTGACTTATTTAATAGGTGCCAAGGGAAGCGAACATGCTTTTTCATGGCCAACATTTATTAAAAGTATGGTACTTAATCCAATTGTGTTAAGTATTGGTTGTGGACTTTTATTAAACATCGGCGGCATTCGTTTATTTGATAATTTAGCCAATAGTTTAGACTTATTAGCAACACCAGCTATTGCCTGCGCACTCTTTGTTTTAGGTGCAAACTTGGCGTTTTACAAAATAGCTGCAAATTGGCAACCTGCATTAATTGCCTCATTAATGAAAATTCTTGTACTTCCGGCTGGGGTGTTTTTAATCGGCAGCTATGTATTTGTACTCGACAGAGAAATTTTAAATGTGTTGGTGTTATTAAGTGCCTCCCCAGTGGGAGTTAACGCCTACCTCATAGCGAGTCAAATCGGCAAACATCAAGTTACGCTTGCGGGAGCTGTGGTACTGTCAACCGTATTAAGTGTGATTAGTTTTAGTTTTTGGTTATCGGTTTTACTATAACCGCTTATTATTTCATTACAGGTACTGCCACCTAGAGTGAATAAGGTGACTTTAGGGACTGCAAATCATTATTCTCAGCCGTAATATGGCGTACCACTATCTACCTGTTTGAGCCTATTTACACACCTGACGCAGGGAAAGCACAAAAATAAACCCCGCATAAAATGCAGGGTCTATCATTAAACTAAGGTGCTTATTAAGCGCCTTTACTGTACTTTTGGCAGAACACTATTGTGTTTATAGTGCAGCGAATACTTCATCCGTTTTAGCAGCACAAATAAAATCATTTTTATGCAAGCCTTTAATTGAATGGCTCCACCACGTTACCGTCACTTTTCCCCACTCAGTTAATAGGCCAGGGTGATGGCCTTCATCTTCAGCCATATCGCCCACTTTATTAGTAAACGCGATTGCTTGCTTAAAGTTTTTAAACTTATAAACACGCTCTAATTGCATAATGCCATCGCGTACTTCTGGCACCCAATCTGGGATCATCTTGATTAATTCAGCTAACTCGGCATCTGATACTTTTGGAGCGTCTACGTGACAGGCTTCGCATTTTTGTGCGCTTAATGATGACATCTTAAATCCTTAACTTGCTAATTTTTCTTTAGGAGGAAACTTTGGGTCATGTAACCCTAATTCTTTTGCTTGGGCAACTAACGCCATAATATCTAATTGTGAAATATCAAATAAATCATGGATAGAATTAATGGTGTAGTACAAAGGCTGCATAATATCAATTCGATATGGCGTACGTAATACATCCAATACATTCATTGGGTTGATCTCAGGCTTGTCTGAGTACACATATTGTGTTTCACCTGGGCTTGATAGAATACCGCCCCCATAAATGCGTAGGCCTTCATCAGTTTGCATCAAGCCAAATTCTACTGTAAACCAATACATACGCGCTAAATAAACGCGATCTTTTTTCTCAGCCGCATACCCTAACTGGCCATATTTATGAGTAAACTCAGCAAAATCAGGGTTAGTAAGCATGGCACAGTGACCAAATATTTCATGAAAAATATCCGGCTCTTGCAGATAATCAAACTCTTCTCGGCTACGAATAAAGGTTGCAACTGGAAACTGTTTATTCGCTAGCAAACGAAAAAATTCATCAAAATCAATTAACGCCGGCACAGGCGCAACTTGCCAGCCCGTTGTCGCTAATAATACCTCGTTAAGCTCACTTAACTGTGGAATACGATCATGAGGAAGGTTTATTTTTTCAAGGCCTTCCATGTACTCATTACACGCTTTGCCTGCAATGCATTTTAACTGGCGTGCGACTAATTCTGACCATATTTTATTTTCTTCTTCGCTCCAGTGGATCACCCCATTTTCATCGGGAGTTCTGGAGGTGTATTTACTTGCTTTAGCCATAATAACCTTCTTAGTGTTAAACCGGTGTCGGTGTCAACGTGTTAAAGGGATACTAAGCAAATGTAAGACAAAGTTTAATAGCTGAGCCAATATCAGTAATTGATACCGGTCCCAAATTTGTACACATTTAATTACAGAGATAAACCAAAAAGTTTACACCCTTTATTTTAAAGGGACTTACAACTACAGAACTGTAAACTTAAGATAACAAACTAACGAATACAGGTAAAGGCATGGTTAAGATCGTTAATTATGTCGTTAACATCTTCAAGACCAACAGATAGTCGGATCAAACCATCGCTGATCCCCGCGGCGGCTCTTTCTTCTGGTGAATACGGAGAATGAGTCATCGATGCGGGATGCTGAATAAGTGTTTCTGCATCACCTAAACTCACCGCCAGCGTGCAAAGCTGTGTACTATTAATAAACTGTTCGCCATCTTTGAGGCTGCCCTTTAACTCAAAAGCAATTACGCCACCGGCCGCTTTCATTTGCTTGCCAATAAACTTGAACCCAGGATGAGATGCAAGCCCCGGGTAGTAAACAGTATTCACTTGTGGGTGTTGCTCTAAAAACTCAGCAATAATTTGCGCGCTCTCACAATGGCGCTGCATTCTGATAGCTAATGTTTTTAACCCGCGGTTTATTAGCCAGGCATCATGAGGACTAATAGTTGCGCCAATGTCTTTAAGCACCGTCATTTTAATTAAGTTAATATGTTCATCTGAGCCACACACTAACCCTGCGACCACATCGCCATGGCCGTTTAAATATTTAGTGGCGCTGTGAACAATCAAATCAATGCCGTAATCCATTGGCTTTTGCAAAAGTGGCGTAAGAAAGGTGTTATCTATTACGCTAATCAAGTTATGCTGTTTTGCCACTTGTCCTATTAGCGCTAAATCAATCACTGCCATCGTTGGATTAACTGGCGTTTCTGCAAAAATCATTTTTGAATTTGGCTTAATTGCATCGTGTAATTGTTGTTCATCAGTCATATCCACAAAGGTCACTTCAATTCCCCAGCGTGGCAGCATATGAGCGAAGAACGCAAACGTACAACCATATAGAGCACTTGATGCCACTAAGTGATCGCCTTGCGACAGGAAGCTTAATACCGAAGCAGAAACAGCCCCCATTCCCGTTGCTGTCGCTGCAGCAGCTTCACAGCTTTCCAGTTGTGCAACCTTTTGCTCAAGTTCAGTAGTAGTTGGATTACCTAAACGGGTATAAATATAACCAGGCTCTTCACCAGCAAAACGCGCAGCCCCTTGTGCAGCACTGCTAAAATGAAACGTTGATGTTTGATATAACGGTGCGGTTAACGCTCCATGAGGATCGTTGGCTTTTTCTGGTCCATGAATGCATTGACTGTCGATGTGGAGTGTGTTCATTGTTTGATCTTTTTTGATTATTATTAATATGATAATCAAAGCGTATCAGCTGATAGATCACAAGCATGCCGGATGCTCAGATGGCTATCATCTGTACAGCGCTTTTTAAGCACTGTACAGATATCTTGTCAGTTAACTGGCTCGTCTTGCTCTTGAACCGTCTTTTTACGAGAGACTATTTTACTTGCGATTAACTGTGCGGTGCCTTTGAGTAAACTGCGCTTATGCTCGAGCCGCGGTAATGGACGACTTAACTCCATCGCTTTATAACCGATTCGTGCCGTAAAAATACCAGCACTTAAACCTTGTGCTGCACGCCCAGATAACTTGCCCAACAGCTCTGCACTGAGTGCCGTAGCAGCTAAGTCTGATACTAACTCCGCACTACCAACAAACATAACCTGTTTGATCAGCATTTTATAAAGCTTAATACGGCTTGCATAACCAAAACCAATACCGTAAATACGGCCAATTTGTTCAATTAGTTTAGTACCACGCCACAATACAGCCATCATATCCACCAGCGCCAAAGGGCTAAGTGCTACTAATAAACCTGATTCAGTGGCAAACCGGTTGATCAGCTTTTTAGCTTGAGTATCTTGTTTTACCAGTAAACTATCAGCGTATAAAGTCATGATCTCTTTATCGCTGTGATGATGATCAATACTGGCTTTAAACTCGTCAAAGCCTGTTAATTGCTGATGCTTGTTTAGCTTTTCAAGCCATGGCAATGCTCCCCCCACTTGTTCACTGTTAAGTAAGCGGTCGGCTTCATGACGATGCAATTGATTGCGCTTTAAACTACGCAACATTCTATACTCGCGCCATAACAGCTTGCCTAATAACAACACCCCACTCAGCACTGCAATTAAGTACACACTACCTAAGATAATTGACTGCTCAAATGTGAACACCATGGAAAATATAAATTCCAGCAACACCAAAACAATAAAGCTAATGGCAAACACGGCTTTCAGTGTTTGCCATTTTGACTTTTTATAAACTGGCGCTAAATCAATCTCTTCATCCAACAGTTCGTCATTTATTGCTTGATATTCATATTCTCCTTGATCAATCACTTTTGCTGGAGTTAAAGCAAGCTCATTATCTAAAGGCTGCTCACTGGTTTCAATGCGTCTTCCAGCTTGAAAACCGGGTGCGGTCTCACTCATGTTAATTTGTCTCCTAAAAGGTACTGCATGACATGATCCAAACGAATATGTTTTAACTGTTTATCTGGACTTGGCATTGGCGCAAACGATAAAAACTCAAATCCATGGCTTGGCCACTCATCTTTACCTAGGATACGCATGGGGGGCTGTGGCGGTAAGTACGTTAGCCATTGTGACTCAGCTAATGGTTTACCATAAATACAATTAAGCGTTTTACCTTGCTCAACTACCTGCTTTGGCATGGTGGCAGCAATCGAGGACATCGCCATAGTTTCAATTTTAACGCCATCAAATTTTAAATGGTTACTTTGTTCATGCACTAACGAATCTAATAACAGCGCTAAGTCTTTATGGTGCGCACTGCTTATGTGATCCGATTTGTTGGCGGCAAATAGCAGTTTATCGATATTGGGTTTGAATAAACGTTTTAAAAAGCCCGTTTCGCCATAATTAAAATGAGCAAGTAATTGTTTGATCACATCACCTTGCTCTTGCAGCGTCTCTGCTCCTTCATTAAGCGCACTGAGTACATCAACCAGCACGATTTGCCGATCAAAATTACGAAAGTGTTGACTATAAAATGGTTTAACCACTTCTTTTACATAAGCATCAAAACGCTTTTTCAAATGCGCTAAATTCGATCCTGCAATGATTTCATCAGTAAACTTTGCAACCGGAAAAAACAATAAAAGTGGGGCGCCTTGTAATTCACCGGGCATCAACATCCGCCCAGGTTGTAACATAGCAAGCTTTGTGTCTTTTTTTAGGCCGATTAATAGCGTTTGATAATGTGCAGCAATCTCGCTCAACGCGTTTTCATCTACAGGAGCATTTAAATCAAGTTCACTCAACGCGGTTAAAAATGCCTGCGCTTTTTCAACCCGAGGAGAGCGTTGTAATAGCGCATATTGCTGCTCACTCCACTGCTGATAGCTTTGCTCTAGCATTGGTAAATCAAGCAACCATTCACCAGGGTAATCAATAATATCTAAATACAAGGTTGATTGCGGGGCAAAGTGGCCACGTAAACCCGAGTCACTGCGATATTTAATAGCCAAGCGCAACGTGTTTATACGCTCAGTTGAAGCAGGCCATTGAGGCTGTCCTTCTAGCGGTAATAACGCACTTAAGGCCTTTGAATAATCAAAAGTCGGTATCGTCAATGCTTGTTGCGGTACAATTTTGGTCGCGATATGACGCTGTTGCTGCATAACATCAAAAAACGGTAGGTTTTTATCTGTTGCTTGGCTGGTCAAATGTTTCACTAAGGCGGTAATAAAAGCGGTTTTTCCACTGCCGCTGAGGCCAGTAACCGCTAATTTTACATGTTGATCTAAGCTACGATGTACGGCTTTTTCAGCCTTTCCTTTGAGCTTATTAAAGGCGTTTTTTGCAGATGAAGTATTTATCATAATGAGCTAGCACTTCAGCTACATAATTACTTAGTCTAAAGTGCTATTAAATCCTTTATAGCTTATTGATTTCACGGCTAACCGTAAACTCTGTTGACGTTACATAGCGTTCAATTTCTTGTAAGCGCGTATCAACACGTCCCAAACGATCTTTTAAATCTTGTAAAGCACGACGTGGTGGCTCACCTTTTTGCCATACTTTAAATTTTACTTCAAGCGGATCTTCATGTAACGACGCATCAGTTTTACCATGTGCATTACGGGGTTTTTTATCTAGGATAAACCACGCTGCAATATAAATAACAAACACGAACGAGCCACCTGTTAGTATGAATGCTGAAACAGTAATTATACGTACTAGCCACAATTCCATATTGAAATAATCACTGAGTCCTGCGCATACACCTGCTATCTTGCCGCGTACTGGGTCTCTTAACAATTCTCGTTTAGTACTCATATTTTACGCCTCCACTGTGGGGCCTCTTGATCAAGTAAAGCTTCTAGTGTTTCTATTCGATCAGCCATTTTCTCAGCTTTTTGAGCAAGCTCAACTAATTGGCGATGTTCGTGCTCGCTCAAACCTTGACTTACTTGCTTTTTGCTTCGGTAATGTAAAATTAACCAAAGGGGTGCGACCACAACCATAAAAATGATAATTGGCGCAACAAACACTTCTGCATTAAACATAACCCTCTCCTACACAATCCGTTTATTTAAGCATAGGGGGAGATGCTCCCCCTTTTATTAATTATTGGCTTTATTTATCAGCAAGCTTCTTTTTAAGCGCTGCAAGTTCGTCATCAATTTTTTCATTTTGCTGTAATTCAGCAATTTCATCCGCTAATGACTTTTTGCCTAAATCGTACGATTCTACTTGTGATTCTAGTCCATCAATCTTGGTTTCGTAACGTTCAAAGCGATTTAGTGCATCTTCTACTTTAGAGCTGTCGAGTGCTTTTTTCACCTCAAGGCGCGACTCTGCCGAGCGCTGACGTAAAATAATTGCTTTTTGACGTGCTTTTGCGTCTGCGAGCTTATCTTGTAACGTGCTCACCTCTTGCTGTAACTTGTCAATGTGTGATTCAACATGATTTAGCTCTTCTTCAACAGCAGTCACCGCTTGCGCTGACTTTTGCTTTTCAAGTAGTGCGGCGCGGGCTAAATCATCACGATCTTTACTCAAGGCAAGCTCAGCTTTATCTTGCCACTGGGCAACTTGCTCTTTCAGTGTATCAACACGACGTACTAGTTCTTTTTTCTCTGCTAATGTTTTTGCAGAGGTTGAACGTACTTCAACTAACGTGTCTTCCATCTCTTGGATGATCAGACGTACCATTTTTTCAGGATCTTCAGCTTTATCTAAAATGGCATTGATATTAGAATTAACAATATCTGCAAAACGCGAAAAAATTCCCATAACATTTACCTCTGTAGTGTTTAACTTAATTGGTCTGCAGTTACTATTACAATATGCTTGCCAACTTTATAAAACATAAAATACAGTAATAATTTCATAATGTTAAACTAAAAATACAAATTCCTTTAGTTCTTCTTGATTATGAAATACACTAACTGTTAGTAAAAATGACTAAGAGTTAGGGAATATGAGCCAATTTCGCCAACAAGATAATTTACTCGGCCAATCAGACAGCTTTTTAGCTGTCCTTGATCAAGTTTCACAACTGGCAAGTTTAGATAAACCTGTGCTGATTATTGGTGAACGTGGTACGGGTAAAGAGCTAATAGCAGCGCGGTTACACTTTTTATCAAAGCGCTGGGAGCAAAACTACATTAAGCTCAACTGTGCGGCACTGAACGAAAACCTGCTTGAAAGTGAATTATTTGGTCATGAAAGCGGCGCATTTACGGGAGCAAGTAAACGCCACGAAGGACGATTTGAACGCGCCAACAGCGGCACTCTATTCTTAGATGAATTAGCCAATACGTCCGCCATGGTGCAGGAAAAACTATTAAGAGTAATTGAATACGGCGAATTCGAACGTGTAGGCGGTAAGCAAACCGTCAAGGTCGATACCCGCCTAGTGTGTGCAACCAATGAAGATCTCCCTTATTTAGCCGAGCAAGGCGAATTTAGAAGCGACTTACTCGATAGACTCGCGTTTGATGTTATTACATTGCCTCCCTTGCGAGAACGTCAAGAAGACATCATGCTACTGGCCGAGCAATTTGCCATGAATATGGCCCGAGATTTAGACTGGCAACTATTCAGTGGCTTTACCCGCAGTGCCATGGAAATATTACAAGGCTATGACTGGCCAGGAAATATTCGAGAATTAAAAAATGTTGTTGAACGGAGTTTATACCGCCATGGTAATGAACATATTCCCGTTCACCAGATTATTTTAGACCCATTTGAAAGTCGCTTTAGACCAAAGCAACGGATCAAAAAGCCGATCACAAAAACAGCAGAGGCGCCCCCTATTCCTGCTGCCACTGAAGAACCGATTGTTGCAACAACGCGTACACAATTTCAGTTTCCTTGTAGTTTAAAAGCGCTCTCCAATGAGTTTGAAATTGATTTAATAAAAAAAGCGTTGGAATTTAGTCAATTTAATCAAAAGAAAACTGCAGAAGTACTTGGTTTGACGTATCATCAACTACGAGGCTATTTGAAAAAATACAACTTGTTAGATCAACAATAATAGTCAGAGGCTAAACGGGTGTATAAATTATTACTTGGAATCTTATCGCTATCCCTAACGGGATGCTTAGATACCAAAGAAAAGACGTTAGAAGAAAAGAACCAGGGCTTAGTTTATTGCGCTGAGGCTAATCCTGTGTCGTTTAACCCGCAAGTAACGACTACGGGTTCAACTATCGATATTATTGCCAATCAATTATATGACCGTTTGATCAGTATCGATCCGGTTACCGCAGAGTTTAAAAGCGAGCTCGCCACTGATTGGAAAATAAGTAAAGACGGTAAATCAGTCACTTTTACACTCCGTAAAGGGGTTAAGTTTCATACCACTGCTTACTTTACACCAAGCAGAGAGTTTAACGCCGATGATGTGATTTTCACTTTTAGCCGTTTATTCGACGTGTATAACCCTTATCATTTTGTTGGTAATGCTGACTACCCCTATTTTCAAAGTGTTGGAATCGATCAGCTGATCCGCCAAATAGTCAGAGTGTCTGACTACCAAGTGCGCTTTGAACTATTTAATGCTGAAAGTAGCTTTTTAGCTAATATGGCGACTGATTTCGCCGTCGTGTTATCTCGCGAATACGCCATGCAATTAAAGCAGCGCGAGCAACTGAATTTATTTGATCAATACCCTGTTGGTACAGGTCCTTATATCTATAAAGAATATCGACGCGATCACTTAGTGCGCTATTATCGTAATCCAGATTATTGGAAGCACCACGTTGTACTTGAACAATTGGTCTACGACATAACGCCAAATGGTACTACACGCATTGCAAAAATGCTGACCAAAGAGTGTGATATCACGGCACATCCAAGCAGCGCACAGCTGAGTATTTTAGCGCAACGTGACGATATCAACGTACAAAAAGAAACCAATTTAAACATAGGTTATTGGGCGTTTAATACCCAGCGACCGCCATTTGATGACTTGCGCGTGCGCCAAGCACTGGCTCATGCTATTGATGTTGAAAAAATCATGCAGGCTGTTTATTACGGCAATGGTATTCGAGCACAATCATTATTACCACCAACATCGTGGGCATATCAGGCACAACCTAAATTACCCACCTTTAATCCGGATCTAGCTAAAAAACTATTAATTGATGCAGGGCTGCCAAATGGTTTTGATATGACTATTTGGGCGATGCCTGTAAGCCGTATATATAATCCTAACGCGCGTAAAATGGCTGAGCTAATGCAAAGCGATTTACGAAAAATCGGTGTCAACGTCAGCATTGTTGAATATGAATGGAATACCTTTATTCAACGAATTGGTGAACATCGCCACGATAGCGTTTTATTAGGTTGGGCCGCAGATACCCCCGATCCAGATAACTTTTTTAGTCCGCTGCTTAGTTGTACCGCAGCATTTAGTGGTAAAAACTCTGCAAATTGGTGTAACCCTGAGTTTGATTTATTACTCACTCAGGCACTCGACACCACGGATCTAACCAAACGTAAAGAATATTACCAACAAATACAAGCCATGCTGATAAATGAACTGCCGCTACTGCCATTGGCTCATGGTATGCGTTTTCAAGCCAGTAGCGCTGACGTAGAGGGTATTCCTCTTGGTCCATTTGGGGCAATTTCCTTAGCTAATGCGAGGAAAAAATAATGGTATTACATTATATTTTGCGCCGCTTAGGCTTACTGTTTTTCATGATGTTTACTTTAAGTGTATTTACATTTTCGCTGAGTTATTTGTTTCCCGGTGATCCACTTAGTAATTTAAGTGGCATCAGTAATACCAGCTTTTCACAAACCAGTGAGTTACAAGAAAAATACCATTTTGAAGATAATTATTTAATTCAATATTTTGCGTTTCTGGCCCGTATTGTACAAGGCGATTGGGGCCTGTCTTTTGCCTCAGGAGATAGCGTATTCAGCCATATTATTGGCCTCTTTCCGGCAACTCTGGAACTCAGTCTTTATGCATTGATTATCTCAGTAGTGGTTGGTGTGCCAGCGGGGATATTTGCAGCGGCATATCACCACCGATGGCCTGATAAACTAGTTAACTCTACCACCTTGGTGGGTTACTCTATGCCGGTGTTTTGGTTGGCATTGCTATTGATTATGGTGTTTTCATTGCAGCTAGGTTGGTTCCCAATGTCTGGGCGAATGGGTTTACTATACGAGATCCCCTACCAAACAGGCTTTATTTTACTGGATATTATCCTCGCTGACTTCCCGTATGCTGGTATGGCAATGCTTGATGCCTTACATCACTTAACATTACCCACCATAGTGCTGGCAATGTATCCGACTACCGTATTAGTGCGCTTTACTCGCGAGTCGATGTTACATGTACTTGATCAAAGTTATATTAAAACTGCTCGAGCCAAGGGCTTAAACCGCGCCCAATTAATTATCCATCACGCGTTACGTAATGCGCTATTACCCGTTATCAAACAAATTGGTTTGCAGTTTAGCACTTTGATCACACTTGCTATGATCACCGAAGTCATTTTCTCATGGCCTGGCATTGGTCGTTGGTTAATTGATAGTATATACCAACGGGATTACCCAGCCATTCAAGGTGGTTTATTAGCGGTATCGATGTTTGTAATTCTGGCAACCATTATTGCAGAATTAACTTATACCTTGTTCGACCCGCTGTCACGGAATCAAGCGCATGGCAAAGTTTAATTTATTTTCAGAAGAATCAAATAAATCGCCACTGGCGCGGTTTTGGCGAAAGTTTAAATCCAATCCCCCCGCCGTTGTTGGACTTTGGATTTTTATTGCCTTTGCCATTTTAGCTGCCGCCGCACCACTGATTGCCCCTTATGGAGTAAACCAACAGCACAGTGATGCCTTACTGATCCCTCCATCATGGCATGAAATGGGCGATGTACGCTTTATTTTAGGTACAGATGATTTAGGCCGAGATGTACTCTCGCGATTAATGAACGGCGCAACCTATACTTTTGGGTTATCCGTTATCGCAGCACTTATAACCACAGTGATTGGTGTACTCGTGGGTACTTTTGCAGGTATTAGCCGTGGATTACGCTCAAGTTTTTTAAACCACTTACTTGATATCACCTTATCAATCCCCTCCTTACTATTAGCTATTATTATTATTGCAATACTAGGTCCTGGATTGATGAATACCGTTTGGGCGATTATTTTAGCCTTATTACCACAATTTATTCATTCGGTACGAAACCTGATTGTCACAGAGCTTGGAAAAGACTACATCACCGCATTTAAACTCGATGGCGCCTCTAATTGGCATATCCTCTCACGGGGAATTTTCCCTAATATTTATGAGCATATCGTGGTTATTTTTACTATGGCGCTTTCGACCGCTATTCTTGATATTTCAGCATTGGGCTTTTTAAAATTAGGCGCACAACCTCCCACCACCGAATGGGGCGCAATTTTAGCTGAAAACCTTGGTTTAATTTATTTGGCGCCTTGGACTGTAGGCTTGCCCGGGGTATTACTCTTTTTAGCTGTGCTGTCGACCAACTTAGTTGGCGACGGGCTACGCCAAGTGCTTAAAGCACGTAAGGCTGACTAAATGCAATTACTTGATATACGAAACTTAACCATAGAGCTACGTACTTCAGATACTGTGATCCGAGCCGTAGATAGAGTGAGCCTGAGCCTCAAAGAAGGTGAAGTCCATGCATTAGTTGGTGAATCAGGATCTGGTAAAAGCTTGATCGCCAAAGCCATTGTTGGCGTTTTAAATAAGCGCTGGCATATCACCGCCGACCGTATGCACTGGCGCGGTGTTGACTTAATGCGTTTATCAAACGAGCAGCGCCGTAAAATTGTTGGCAGCGATATCGCCATGATTTATCAAGATCCCAGTCGCTGCCTTGATCCAACCGCCAAAATATTTGAGCAAATTGCTGAAACGCTTCCTGAAATAGCAAGCTCTGGCTTTTTCTTAAAGCGCAACCGCGAGCGCAAAGAACGTGTCAAAGCATTGATCCATAAAGTGGGTATTAAAGATCACGAGAAAGTACTATCAAGCTACCCTCATGAGCTCTCAGAAGGCGTGTGTCAAAAAGTAATGATTGCAATGGCCATTGCCCGTACCCCTAAGTTACTGATTGCCGATGAGCCAACTACCGCCCTTGAAAGCACTACTCGCGCACAAGTCTTTAGGTTATTAAAAAGCTTAAATCAGCTGAAAAATATGTCTATTTTAATGATCTCTCATGAACTTGAAGAAATCGTCAACTGGTCTCATGGCATTCACGTACTTTACTGCGGACAAATGGTTGAAGCTGGCCCAACCCAACGTATTTTTACTTTGCCACGTCATCCGTATACACAAGCGTTATTAAAAAGCTTGCCAGATTACGAGCAAGGGCTTGCTCATAAAGAGCCTTTTTATGCGCTCAAAGGGACAATTCCCACTTTGCAACATTTACCAATCGGTTGCCGACTAGGCCCTCGTTGTCCACAAGCCCAGAAAGCTTGTGTTGTTACACCGCCTTTAACTAAGCAGCATGGCCACAGCTATGCGTGTCATTTTCCTTTAATTAAGGCAATGAAATAATGCAACCTCTGTTAAAAGTGCAAGCCTTATCGAAAAGCTTTAACCTTAGAGCTGGCTTATTTTCACGAAAACGATTCGAAGTATTAAAAAACATTTCATTTTGCCTAGAGCAAGGTGAAACCCTCGCTATTATCGGCGAAACAGGTTCAGGAAAAAGCACCCTTGCAAAATTGCTTGCTGGAGCTGATAGCGCAGATGCAGGGCAAATTTTACTCAGTGGCAATATCATTGAAGACAAAGGCATTCGCGACCAACAATGTCGCCATATTCGGATGATTTTCCAAGACTCGGAAGCTTCATTAAACCCGGGCCTCACCATAGGCGAAATGCTCAACGACTGCCTGCAATATAATACTCACTTAGATAAACAAAGTCGTGCTGAAAAAATCACCGCCACCTTATCTAAAGTAGGCTTGTTAAACGACCACCAACATTATTACCCACACATGTTCAGTGGTGGTCAACTACAACGAGTCGCCCTCGCCCGCGCATTAATTTTAGATCCCAAAGTGGTGGTACTCGATGAAGCGTTATCATCTTTAGATCCATCCGTACGCGCGCAAACCGTTAACCTGTTACTCAAGCTTCAACAAGACACTGGCCTAAGCTATATTTTGATCACCCACCATTTAAGCCTAGTACGCCATATTAGCGACCAACTCGTGGTATTGGATCACGGTGAAATCGTTGAATACGGTAAAACTAGAGATGTATTTCAAAATCCACAGTCAAAAGTTACTCAAAAATTGTTGAGTTGCTAAAGGTATAGCTGTAAGCCTTAAGCTGTCAGCTATCAGTTTTAGAGCAGCCCGGCGTTAAATTTTACCGTTGGTTGTTGCAGGTTGGGTAGAGAGTTACGAAACCCAAGGTGTAAAGAGCAAGTTGAAAGACGGTTTAGAGCAAAATAACAAGCTTAAGATTTTGCTATTTTAATTACATGTTTACAAAAGTAATTATTGGTGAAATTATCAGAGTATGTAATATACGCCGTTTTGGTGTGTTATAAACCACCAAAATGGTGTTCATTAAGCTGTTCGCTTTATCTCAAATATGGAGTTGTTTTGAAAGTATTTATTAGTTGGTCAGGAGATCAAAGTAAAGATATAGCACAAGCTATACGAGCTTGGTTACCAAGTGTATTACAAACGGTAAAACCATATTTTACTCCTAGCGATATAGATAAGGGAAACCGCTGGTCATCTGATATTGCAGATGAGTTAGACAATTCTTCGGTTGGTATTTTTTGTATAACAAAAGAGAATTTAAATAGCCCTTGGATAATGTTTGAGGCAGGAGCTATATCAAAAAAAGTTGATGCTTCTCTAGTATGCCCAATTCTCTTTGGCTTAGGTAATGCTGATATATCAGGGCCACTGACTCAATTTCAAACAACGCTTTTTAATAAGTCAGACATGTATGCTCTTGTTACTACAATTAATAATTCAAATACTGATAATGTACTTGCTGATGACGTACTTCGTGATGTATTTGAAGCTTTTTGGCCAAAGCTTGAAACACGTGTGATGGAACTCTTAGCTAGTGACACTTCGAATAATGAATCACATACTCGAAGTGAGCGTGAGCTATTAGAAGAAATACTTGGTTTATCTCGCAATATTCTAAAAGCAGACAAGTTGAAGCTTAATGATGATAAATCTCAACATTTTAATTCTTTAATCTCAAGATTTTTAAGTATGTTTGACTTGGTTTTTGATGCTGATTGGGAGCATACTATTCAATCGCTAGACCCTGAATATTTAAACTATTATATTTCCCCTAATGCTACGTTTATTAATCCAAACGTGTCTGATGAACAAAACAACTGGTGCAATCGTGGAAGCTTACTGGCAAGTTATCGGGAATTGGTTTCATTTATCATGGACAATGATATAGATGTTCCAATAAAGCACCCGTGGTAAAAAAGCTAATCGAGTAGCCGGAGGTTTCTAACCTCCAGCCCCCACACCACACGATATGGCGAGTCACTTTAAATTTCTTTAGCGCCTGTTCGTGGATTTGTACTTGACCGTAACAGAAGGTGAACCCGAGAAATTTCGAGCCTGATACTGGACCGACCCGACTTTTCGATTCGTTCACTTTGAGCTTTAATCGCTTAGTGATAAACACAGTAATTTCCCGTTGGATTATTAGCCCTTCGTTTTTCGTTTTTCGTTTTTCGTTTTTCGTTTTTCGTTTTTCGTTTTTACTAAAATGATTATGTCATCAGCGTAACGTGCAAACTTCTGTTGTTTGTAGGTTAGTTTATTATCTAATTCATCGAGTAAAATATTAGAAAGTAAAGGGGGTAATGGCCCACCTTGATGTTTTTGTTCATCAGCTCGCACATACTTATATAAAGAATACTAGCGGCTTCCTCCAGACTATCTCTCGCGATTTAGCCCTTGCCATTCGCGAGTGCCTATCGTTTAATAACAGAATGTTATTTAAGCGGTGATCTTCCTACAGAGGACTTTCACCTCATAAGTCAAGCCCATGAAAATCAATTTGACCGCCTTACACTGCGCTTCAGGCGGCAAATTATGGCAGCGTTAACTTAAAGAGGTGTTAATGAAAATAGATATTACAAATATTATTGTCGCTTTACTTTTGGCTATAGTTGGTTATTACTTTGGAGCCTCGCATAGTAATTTACTTGTTTTTGATATATTTCCGACACTTGGTTTAATAGTTTCAGTTTGCACGTTATTTATTGCGCAGGAGGCTTTGAGTACATGGAAAAATCAGTTTAAACATCAGGAACAGTATAAATCACTTGTTAACGCAGAAAAGTGTTTTTGGAGTTACTGCATTTCAGAAGAAGAACTTAGAGCTGAGTGCATTAAAAATCGTAGCGAGCATGGAGTAAGTTTCGAATTACCGATGCAGTATTCTGACGCTGTGAATCGGAAGAAATTTCAATATCAACAAGCTTGGGACGAATTGACAATAACCTGTGCAGACTTTGTTAAAAATAATACTTGGCTTACTCCTGATGCTATTTCTAAAGGTTATATTCCAGAAATTGTACAAATACATGATGACGATTTTACTCCTCAAAAGAGCAATTTTTATAAAATGCATGGAGCGAACCTTACTTCGGGTAAAAAAGTGTTTCATGATTACCGAGCACAATTAACCTAATCGGGTAGCCGGAGGTCTCTAACCTCCAACCCCATCACGCAGTTTTTATTGAAAAATGGGGCCCTAGATCCAGACTTACAAGGTATTTTTTCGTTGGGTTTCGTTGCACTCTTCCCAACCTACGCGTGTTACATAAAGCGGCGCGAGGTAAACTCGAGTCTCCAAACCAACTCCCCTAGCCCCTAGATACCTAGCACCTTTTACTTTTAACCTTTAACTTAGCTCCTGTGGCCTAATTTAAAGTGACTTATTATTTGTGCATGAGCTATACTGTACAAATTAACGTACATGAACATTTTGGAGTTGTTATGGATGCTATTAGTTATACTGCTGCTCGCGCTAATTTAGCGAGTACCATGGCGCAGGTGTGCGATGATCATGCGCCGATTATTATTACCCGTAAAAGTGAAAGCCCAGTGGTTATGATGTCGTTAGAAGACTATAACGCGATGCAAGAAACCACTTACCTACTTAGATCCCCGGCCAATGCCCGCAAGCTTTTGGAGTCGATTGCCGAACTTGAGCAAGGTGAAGGCACACAAAGAGAGCTAATTGAGTGAAATTAACCTTTTCTACTCATGCGTGGCAAGAGTACCTTTATTGGCAGGGCGATGATAAAAAAATACTGAAACGTATAAATTTGCTCATTAAAGATATTCAACGCAGCCCACATGAAGGACTTGGAAAACCTGAGCCACTTAAGCATGGTTTATCGGGATATTGGTCTCGACGGATAAATGATGAGCACAGAATAGTATACAAGTACCTAGACGATACGCTTTTAATCGCTCAACTGAGATACCACTACAGCACTTAAAAATTATAATCATTGCGCGAAGTAAACTGGAATCTCCAAACCAACTCCCCTAGCCCCTAGATACCTAGCACCTTTAACTTTTACCTTTAACCTTTATATTTTGCTCACAAAAAAAGCGCCATTAGGCGCTTTTTTAGGTTTGCATAATTAACATTACTCTGTGGCGGCTTGCGCTTTAGGTAAGTTAAGCTCGGCATTTGCTTTTAAAGCGTCAATGAATACCATGTAGTTTTTGTTAACTTGGGCCATAGTAATATTTTGCTTAAGCTGCGCTTCAATTTCACCTTCAACAGTGGCGTTAGTCACTGATTTTAGGGCAACGATTGCAGCATCACCGTTATTTAACTCAACTTTGTCAACCACTGCAGTATCTGTTGGGTGAGCCATTTTAAAGGCATGTTGCACGATAGCTGGTGAAACAGTGTAAGCTTGACGAGTCAATGCAGCTTCTTGACGTAGCTCTAAGCTATGCTCAGTTGCTAAGTCAGTTAAGCTCTTACCTGCTTCAATCTCTGCGTATAGAGTTGTCGCTTTTTCTTTCGCAAGCTCTGATGCTTTTTGGCTAACTAAGCGTGCTTTAATTTGCTCAGATACATCTGCAAGTGGTTTTGTTGCAGCTGGTTTGTGCTCTTTAACACGCACTAACACCACATGCTCGTCACCCACTTCGATAACTTCTGAGTTCATTTTATCTTCAAGAACATCAACAGAGAAAATTGCAGTCATGACCGCGGGTGTATTTAACGGTGCTGGTAATGAATTACGGTCAACTAGTCCAGTCGTTTGTACTTCAACACCGGCCACTTCTGCAGCGTCAACAAGTGTATCTGAAATTTCAAATGCGATAGCACCCATTTCTGTTTGCTTTTCGTAAAATGCATTTACTTTCTCAGCACGCTCAAGTTCAGCACGTAGGTCAGCTTTTACTGCATCATATGCTTTAACTTGCTGGCTTTGAATATCAGTTAACTGAATGATGTGATAACCAAACTCAGATTGCACTACGTCTGAAAAATCACCTTTGCTTTGCAGTGCAAATGCTGCATCTTCAAACGCTGGATCCATCATATCGCGTTCGATCCAATCAAGATCACCGCCCATTTCAGCACTGACAATATCGTCAGATGATGATTCAGCTAATGTAGCAAAGTCAGTACCTTGTTGTAATTGTGCTAACAAGTCTTCGGCTTTCGCTTTTGCTGCATCGTCGTCTTCAGTGTTATCAATTAAGATATGTGATACGCGGCGCTTTTCAGGCTCAATGTATTGTGCACTGTTTTGATCGTAATATGCTTTTACGTCTTCTTCGCTTACATTGCTTTGTAAGTCTAAGTTTGCTGCATTTAAATCAATATAGCTTACCGATACTTGCTCTGGTGCTAAAAACTGTGACGAGTTCAAGTCATAGTAATCTGCAATTTCTTGCTCAGTTACTGCAATCCCTTCTTGTAGTGATTCTTTGCTAACCACAACGTAATCAATACTACGTGTTTGCTGCTGTAGCGCAATCGCACTAGCTAGCTCACTTTCTAAGGCAAAATCAGTTCCCGCAACGGCCGAAATTAATTGGCTGCGAGTCATTTCTTCACGTAAATATTCGCGAAATGCGTCTGGTTGGAAGTTCATTTGACGAATTACTTGTAAGTAACGATCGTTATTAAACTTGCCACCAATTTCGAAGTATGGCAGCTCTAAAATCGCTTTTTTAACACTCTCATCACTAACACGTAAACCGAGTTCTGCCGCTAGTTGTGTTTGTAATTCTTGTTGTACTAGACGGTCAATAACGCCTTGACGTATTTGTGCCATATAATTTGGATCAGCCGCAATTTGTGCAAAGTATTCGCCAAATTGTTGCTCTAAACGTGCACGTTCGTTTTGGAACGCACGGCTAAATTCAGTTTGGCTAATTTTAACTCCATTTACTTCAGCGACGGGCTGCTCTGTGGTTTGACCTAAGTAACCACCGATCCCTGCTAAGGCAAAAGATAAAATCACCGCGCCTAAAATAACTTTAGCTACCGGTCCTTGCGAACCTTCTCTGATTTTCTCAAGCATTTATTTATCTCTATTCTATTCGAGGCAGAAATCGCCTTGCTTATGTAAAAAAAGCGTATCTTACCAGATACGCTTTTTTACTTGAAGCAGTTGGCGAGAAAGATAGTTAATTAAGCTGTAAAAGCGATTAACTTCTTACACTGCCAAAACTAACTCACTAAAGAGTAGTGATTAGCTATTACATGCGTCTTTAAGCGCTTTACCCGCTTTAAAAGCTGGGATAGTCGCTGCAGCGATTTGAATTGTTTCGCCCGTTTGTGGGTTACGGCCAGAACGAGCAGCACGCTCGCGCACTGAGAAAGTGCCGAAACCTACTAATGCTACTGAATCGCCATCTTTAAGCGCGCCAGAAACAGCCTCGATGAATGAATCAAGTGCACGACCCGCAGCCGCTTTAGAAATGTCAGCGTCAGCTGCGATTTGATCGATTAATTGAGATTTATTCACAATATCATCCTCTTTCATTGTTATTATCAAGAGCGATTGTTTTTTAAACTAACATCACTGTTTTGAAAATTTTAGAGCAAACTTTTTCATGCTCATACGATTGTAATTTTTCTTAAACCTAGGCCACATAAGGCCTAGGCTTGAAAACCAGTGCTTAACTTATCATATCATCTAGATTTGAAAAGCCCTTTAATGCACTTTTTTTCGCTTTTTTACTGGTTTTTAGCTGTTTCGACTGAAAAACTCTCAACTGGGTGCACTAAAGCCAGTTTTAAAACCTCATCAATCCATGTAACTGGGTGAATATCAAGGCCTGCCAATACATTGTCAGGGATCTCTTTTAGGTCACGTTCGTTAATTTTTGGAATAATAACGGTTTTAATACCGCCACGGTGAGCGGCTAAGAGCTTTTCTTTTAAACCACCAATTGGTAACACTTCACCACGTAAAGTGATTTCACCCGTCATCGCCACATCAGCGCGCACAGGGTTACCGGTTAGACTTGATACTAACCCAGTAACCATCGCCGCACCGGCGCTTGGGCCATCTTTTGGAGTTGCCCCCTCAGGTACGTGTACGTGAATATCACGCTTTTCGTAAAAATCACTGTTGATCCTAAATGCATCAGCACGATTACGTACAACGGTCATCGCTGCTTGAATCGACTCTTGCATTACATCACCTAATGAGCCTGTGTAGCTTAGTTTGCCTTTGCCAGGTACTGCTGCACACTCAATTGTTAATAAATCACCGCCGACTTCAGTCCACGCTAAACCTGTTACTTGACCAATACGGTCGCCATCTTCAGCTTTACCGTAATCAAAACGCTGCACACCTAAAAACTCTTCTAGGTTTTGCTCATTGATAGTGACTACTTTCGTGTCTTTTTCGAGCAAAATGTTTTTTACAGCTTTGCGACATAACTTAGACACTTCTCGCTCTAAATTACGTACACCCGCTTCACGAGTGTAATAACGAATAATGCCAACAATAGCACTGTCTTCGATAACCACTTCACCCTCTTTTAAGCCATTACGCTTAACTTGTTTAGGGATCAAATGCTCTTTTGCAATATTTAGCTTTTCATCTTCGGTGTAACCCGATAAACGAATTACTTCCATCCGATCTAATAGTGGACCTGGAATATTAAAGCTATTTGAAGTCGCCACAAACATAACGTCAGATAAGTCATAATCAACTTCTAAGTAGTGATCAGCAAAATGACTATTTTGCTCAGGGTCGAGTACTTCTAGCAGTGCTGATGCCGGATCGCCACGCATATCCGAAGACATTTTGTCGATTTCATCTAATAAGAATAATGGGTTTTTAACGCCCACTTTGCTCATGTTTTGAATAAGCTTACCCGGCATTGAACCGATATACGTACGACGGTGGCCACGAATTTCCGCTTCATCGCGCACGCCACCAAGTGCCATACGAATATACTTACGACCCGTTGAGCGCGCAATCGATTGCCCTAGTGAGGTTTTACCAACACCTGGAGGGCCAACTAGGCATAAAATAGGCCCTTTAAGCTTATTAGTACGTTGCTGAACCGCAAGATACTCAATAATACGCTCTTTAACTTTATCAAGACCATGATGATCGCTGTCTAAAATCTTTTGCGCTCCGGCTAAGTCTTTTTTCACTTTAGAGCGTTTTTTCCACGGTACATTAATTAGCGTATCAATATATGAACGCACAACCGTAGCTTCTGCCGACATTGGCGACATCATTTTTAGCTTGGCAAGTTCTGAATTGGCTTTTTCTTGTGCATCGCTGCTCATGCCCGATTCTTCAATGCGCTTTTTCAACGCTTCAAATTCATCAGGCACATCATCAAGTTCGCCTAGTTCTTTTTGAATGGCTTTCATTTGCTCATTGAGGTAATACTCGCGCTGCGACTTTTCCATTTGCTTTTTAACGCGGGTACGAATTTTTTTCTCAACTTGCAGTAAGTCAATTTCGCCTTCCATTAATGCCATTAAATACTCAAGGCGTTCTGTGACATTAGTGATCTCGAGCACTTTTTGTTTTTCAGGCACTTTCAATGGCATATGCGCAGCCATGGTATCCGCTAGGCGCGGCGCTTCATCAATGCCACTCACCGAGGTAAGTACCTCCGGCGGAATCTTTTTATTAAGCTTTACATAGCCTTCAAATTGATTAATGGCGCTGCGAATAAACACATCTTGTTCTTGCTCATCAATTTCTTCTGAGCCTATAAACTGCGCATTGGCAATAAAAAAGTCATCATTATCAATAAAGCTTTCTAGTTTTGCGCGTTGTGTACCCTCAACTAACACTTTAACAGTGCCATCAGGTAGTTTAAGTAGCTGTAGTACAGTGGCAATAGTACCAACACGATAAATATCGTCTTGCTCTGGCTCATCCACGGTTGCGTCTTTTTGCGCAACAAGGAAAATTTGTTTGTCTTTATCCATTGCCGCTTCAAGGCATTTAATAGATTTTTCACGGCCTACAAAAAGCGGGATCACCATGTGCGGATACACCACAACATCGCGCAGTGCCAGTACCGGGATTTCGACTCGATCTGTTCTCTCAAGCGTCATTATTTTTCTCTTCGCTCTTCATTTATTTTAAAGATTACTCAAGTATATGGGGATAACCTAGCTAAAGTTCAACAATTTAACCCAACAGAGTTAAATAAATTACAAAAAAAGGAGCACGAGGCTCCTTTTTGTAAATAAACTGGCTAAAGTTTATTCAGATGCCGCTTTATCTTGACCGGCACTTTGATAAATCAAAATAGGGTCAGACTCACCTTTGATCACGGTTTCGTCAATCACTACCTTACTCACATCTTCCATAGATGGCAGTTCATACATAGTATCAAGCAATACAGATTCAACGATTGAACGCAAACCACGTGCACCCGTTTTGCGTTCCATCGCTTTATGAGCGATAGCACGAAGCGCATCTTCACGGAATTCGAGCTCAACATCTTCCATACCGAATAATGCGCCATACTGTTTAGTCAGGGCATTTTTCGGCTCACTTAAAATTTGGATAAGTGCAGCTTCATCAAGCTCAGTAAGCGTTGCCACAACCGGTAAACGGCCAATGAACTCTGGAATTAAACCATATTTCACTAAATCTTCAGGCTCTACATCTTTAAACGTTTCACTTAAAGAGCGACTCGCCGCAGATTCTTTCACATCAACACCAAAACCAATGCCGGTGTTTTTATGACTACGCTGCTCAATCACTTTATCAAGACCTGAGAATGCACCACCACAGATAAATAAGATTTTTGAGGTATCAACCTGTAAAAACTCTTGCTGTGGATGTTTACGTCCGCCTTGTGGTGGCACTGATGCGACAGTCCCTTCTATCAATTTAAGCAGTGCTTGTTGCACGCCTTCACCTGATACATCTCGAGTGATTGATGGGTTGTCTGATTTACGTGAAATTTTGTCAATTTCATCAATGTAAACAATACCACGTTGCGCTTTTTCTACATCGTAATCGCATTTTTGCAATAACTTTTGAATGATGTTTTCAACATCTTCACCCACATAACCGGCTTCGGTTAATGTGGTTGCATCAGCCATAGTAAATGGCACATCAAGTAGGCGTGCTAATGTCTCTGCTAATAGTGTTTTACCACTACCAGTAGGACCAATTAGCAAGATATTACTTTTGCCTAATTCGATTTCAGTCTTCGTGTTTTGATTACGTAAACGCTTGTAGTGATTGTAAACCGCCACAGAAAGTACTTTCTTTGCATGGTCTTGGCCAATCACATAATCATCTAAGTGATTACGAATTTCTTTTGGTGCAGGCAGTTTATCAGAGGTATTGTGCTTAGGCGCAATGTCTTTGATCTCTTCCCTGATAATGTCGTTACACAGCTCAACACATTCATCACAAATATATACTGAAGGGCCGGCAATTAGTTTACGAACTTCATGCTGGCTTTTGCCACAAAAAGAGCAGTATAACAATTTATTACTTTTGTCGCCGTCTGTAGGAGTGTCAGACATTCAGCTACCTCATCTTATACGTTGGCTGCCAAACTACTTAGCAGCTATTTCAATACGCTTAACTATACCAAAAAAAAATGCTTTTCGCATAGTAAAGGCTTAGCTGGCGACATAGTCACCAGCTCAAAGGGTTTATTTACCTGCTCGGCTAGTAAAGACTGCATCCACTAAACCATAGTCAACAGCTTGACTTGCCGTCATAAAGTTATCACGGTCGGTATCGTGAGAAATCACATCCAATGGTTGTCCTGTATGTTCAGCCATTAAACGATTTAACTTATCTTTAATAGACAGGATTTCTTTAGCATGTATTTCAAAGTCAGATGCTTGACCTTGGAAACCACCTAAAGGTTGGTGAATCATTACACGTGAATTAGGCAAGCAATAACGTTTACCTTTAGTGCCACCAGAGAGTAAAAATGCCCCCATACTCGCCGCTTGACCAACACAAATCGTGCTTACATCTGGCTTAATGAAATTCATCGTGTCGTAAATTGCCATACCAGCAGTAACAGAGCCACCTGGTGAATTGATATACAAGAAGATATCTTTCTCTGGGTTTTCTGATTCTAAAAATAGCATTTGCGCTAAAATTAGATTGGCCATATTGTCTTCAACTTGACCCGTTAAGAATATGATTCGCTCTTTTAATAGTCTCGAATAAATATCATACGAGCGCTCGCCTTTCGCTGTTTGTTCAACAACCATAGGTACTAATGCATTGAGAGGATCTGTAATACCAGTGTTCATATTTATTTTATTCCTTATGCGCTTATACTTATCCTTATTTATAAGGAAGCATAGTTATCTTTTTAGCAAAATTGAAGGCCACAAACTAAAATGGCTCGGGCACACTGCATAATACAGAGTAACACGAGCCATTTAATCGTTAGCAGAGGCTTAAGTCAATGACTTATTAAGCGCCTTGCTGTGGATTCATGATGTCATCAAATGCTTTTTCAACGTCAGTTACATTTGCTTTAGCTAAAATAGCTTCAACAGCTTGCTCTTCCATTGCTACATTACGCATTTGTTGCATAAGTTGATCATTTGCTTTGTAGTATTCAACTACTTCTGTTGGATCTTCGTATGCAGAAGCCACTGTTGCAATTAATGCGTCTACTTTTGCATCGTCAACTTTAAGCTCATTCGCTTTGATCACTTCACCTAATAAAAGACCAGTTTTAACGCGTGTTACAGCTTGCTCGTGGAACAGTTCAGCTGGAAGCTCAGGCATGTTTTTAGCATCGCCACCAAAACGTTGTGCAGCTTGTTGACGTAGTGCATCAATTTCTTGATCTACTAGCGCTTTAGGCACGTCGATTTCGTTGTTAGCTAAAAGACCTTTGATTGCTTGATCTTTTACGTTTGCTTTAACCGCTTGGTCAAGTTCACGTGACATGTTCTTTTTAACTTCTTCTTTAAGTGCGTCAACGCCACCTTCAGTTACACCGAATTTAGTTGCGAATTCTTCATTTAATTCTGGAAGCTCTTGTGCTTCAACTTTTTTCACTGTGATAGTGAATTGAGCCGCTTTACCTTTTAGGTTTTCAGCGTGGTAATCTTCAGGGAAAGTCACGTCAGAAACGACTTCTTCGCCTGCTTTTTTACCTACGATGTTATCTTCAAAACCTGGGATCATACGACCTTGACCAAGTTCTAATGGGAAATCTTCAGCTTTACCGCCTTCAAATACTTCACCGTCGATAGTACCTACGAAATCAACCGTTACACGGTCTTTCTCGCCAGCAGCTGCATCAACTTCAGCCCATGAAGCGTGTTGCTTACGAAGTGTTTCTAGCATGTTAGCTAAGTCTTCGTCAGTTACTGCTACTACTGGCTTTTCTACTGCAATTTTATCTAAACCTTGAACTTCTACTTCAGGGTACACTTCAAATGTTGCAGCGAACTCTAAATCTTTACCTGCTTCAAGTGCTTTAGGAGCAAATGTAGGCGCACCAGCTGGGTTAATTTTTTCAGCTACGATCGCTTCGTAGAAGTTACGCTGCATTAATTCACCAGCAACTTCTTGACGAACTGCACCACCATAACGCTTGTTGATCACAGACGTTGGTACTTTACCAGGACGGAAACCATCAATACGCTGGGTTTTAGACAGTTGTTGTAAGCGTTTTTTTACTTCGGTCTCAACGTTCTCTGCAGGAACGGTGATAGTCAGACGGCGCTCAAGGCCTTGAGTCGTCTCAACAGAAACTTGCATGATATACCTCAATCTTCAATTTTGGCGACTGTTCGCCTTCCTTACAAACACGGTGATCACTATGCGCTTGATACGTTAAAAGTCACTTAAAGGACATTTAAACTCCATCTTCACTATACGATACCAATGCTGCTCTGCCCTTCGGGCACTATGTTAAACAATAGACGCGGCATTATAACCTAATATTTATGATAGTCGAGTCTAGGGGGCAATTATTTGGTTAGATCACGGATTATAGCAGTTGACTGGATGAAAAGTAGGCGCCCGAAGCTATCAGGAAAACAATAATTGTCGCTTTGAGTTAATAAATAGATTTTAGATTTTTTAGATATTAGATTTTTTAGATATTAGATGTTGAGAAAGTGGTCGGCGATGCAGGATTTGAACCTGCGACCCCTTGGACCCAAACCAAGTGCGCTACCAAACTGCGCTAATCGCCGATATTGAAGTATGAAACTTCGTTTTCTATTTGAACACTTAAACGGTGAGTTTAAGACCACTTTGAGAAAGTGGTCGGCGATGCAGGATTTGAACCTGCGACCCCTTGGACCCAAACCAAGTGCGCTACCAAACTGCGCTAATCGCCGATATTCTTTTTTGTAAATGGGGTGACTGATGGGGCTCGAACCCACGACAACCGGAATCACAATCCGGGGCTCTACCAACTGAGCTACAACCACCGCTATATTTACATGTTTTCAAAATGGCGCACCCAGAAGGATTCGAACCTTCGACCGACGCCTTAGAAGGGCGTTGCTCTATCCAGCTGAGCTATGGGCGCATCGAAAACTTCATAGTTTACCAATAAGCCAATCGATTATAAAAAAATTATAAATGAAAGTGGTCGGCGATGCAGGATTTGAACCTGCGACCCCTTGGACCCAAACCAAGTGCGCTACCAAACTGCGCTAATCGCCGATGCTTACTATTATCTGCGAGTGACCTCGTTGACAACGGGGTGCATAATAGTGATTTGACTGAGTCAGGTCAAACCTTTTTTTAAGAAAATAAATCAATCGGTCATTTTTAGTTCACAATGGTTAAATATTGCAAAACTAAGCTAAAATTTCGACTCTTTGATATTATTCGACTGTTTATATTAGAAAAGCAACTTAATATCAGAAAAGCAACTTGGCGCCTTAACGCTTTTCTGCGAAAATAGTAATACATATTGAAAGCGAGCAGTAGAGAGTATGTTTTCTACTTAGCATTATTACCCCTATTTTGTATGCACTCGTTTTTATTAAAGTATCGTTATATAAGTTAACTAACCCCAATTAAAGGTCACCCATGACGGCAAACATCATTGATGGTAAGGCAATAGCTAAACAAGTACGCAGTGCAGTAGCACAAAGAGTAACAGAACGTGTCGCAAATGGTCTTCGCGCACCTGGACTTGCCGTTGTACTTGTTGGGCAAGATCCAGCAAGCCAAGTTTACGTAGGCTCTAAGCGTAAAGCCTGTGAAGAAGTTGGATTTGTATCAAAATCTTTTGATTTACCAGCTGATACAAACGAGCAAGCATTATTAGATTTGATTGATGAGCTCAATAACGATGCACAAGTCGATGGTATTTTAGTGCAACTGCCATTACCTGAAGGCCTTGATGCTGAAAAAATTCTTGAGCGCATAACCCCGCTAAAAGATGTAGACGGTTTTCATCCCTATAATATTGGTCGATTAGCACAACGTATGCCTGCCCTTCGTCCATGTACACCAAAAGGGATTATCACTCTTCTTAATTCAACCGGTGTTAAATATAAAGGCATGCATGCCGTTGTAGTGGGTGCGTCTAATATTGTTGGCCGTCCAATGGCACTTGAATTATTACTCGCTGGTTGCACTACCACTGTTTGTCATAAATTTACCCAAGATTTAGAAACGCATGTTCGCCGTGCTGATTTACTTGTTGTTGCTGTGGGTAAGCCTGAATTTATCCCTGGCGACTGGGTGAAAGATGGCGCGATCGTGATCGATGTAGGTATCAATCGTTTAGATACTGGTAAATTGGTAGGTGACGTTGAATATGATATCGCTGAGCAAAAAGCACACTTTATTACCCCTGTACCAGGTGGTGTAGGTCCTATGACAGTAGCAAGCTTAATTGAAAATACACTAGAAGCATGCGAAAAATACCATAGTTGATAAACTCGCGACGCTTGGCGCACCAAGATAGAAAAGGGTTGCTATTTAGCAACCCTTTTTTATTCATCGCGCGATTTTACGCCTGCGCCCTACTAACTTTAATAACTGGGGTAACACAGAGAAGAAAATCATTAATGCCATCAGCATATATTGCCATGCTTGATATTGTTCATTTAATAAAACGACAGCGCAGATAATCCCCGCGATTGGGTTTGCAATAGTACCAAAAGTAAACTCAACCACAGTCATTCGCCCAAGCAGCCAAACATATAATGTATAAGCAAGCGCGGTATTCGGCACTACTAACCAAAAAAGCACAAACCACTGGCTGGGGGTAAACACTTGAGCAAGCACTTGATAGGCCTGTGGTTCAATATACAATGCTTGCACTAACGCTGCGATTGCCAGCACGGCGCCACCTAGAATGAGCTGCCACGTCAGTACTGTCCACCAATGAATATGTGTCGTGATCTTTTGTACCAAAGTACTCCCAATCACTATTGTCAATAATGCGCCTATCAGAGCAACAATACCTAACATGTTAAGTGTAACGTGTTGCGGATCGAATAGTCGCCACGCCAAATAAACTAATGTTAACGCACACACCGACTGTAATAATGCAGGCCGCTGTCCTTTAAACAGCCATGCATACAATAAGGCCACAACAGGCACGGAAACCATGCCCACGCCTGCAATTGCAGCAGGCAAGTTGATCGCCATCACAAAGATAAAACTAAAGAATAAAGCGATATTAACGAATGCTAATACAATTAAGCCTCGCCACTGTCTTAACTGTGGCCAAGTTGGTTTGATAAGCAACAATAATAACCCCGCTGGCAATGCTCGTATTGCACCCAGTAAAATTGGCGGCCAATCAGGTGTTGCATACTTAGTCACAGCATACGTGGTACCCCAAAGAAATGCTGGGATCATAGCGAGAAGAATATTCATTTCATTCCTTGTTATATTGAAGAAATGTTAAGGTAAAACCTCAACGTCAGTTGAGGTCAATATAGAAAACAAAAAAGGTTGCCAATGAGGCAACCTTTTAAACGAGAAATAAAGTTAACTTACGCTTTACGCCACGTCGTTTTACCTGCTGAATCTTCAAGTACGACGCCTAATGCGTTAAGTGCATCGCGTGCTTCATCAGCTGCGGCCCAATCTTTATTTGCACGGGCATCGTTACGCTTAACTATAAGCGCTTCAATTTCAGCGACTTCGTCATCCGCTTGACCACCTTGTAAAAACATTTCAGGAGCTTGCTGTGCAACGCCCAGTACTTCACCAATACTGCGTAAGGTATACGCCAATTTTCCTGCTTGCTCAGCATCTGAGTCTTTAACACGGTTAAGCTCTTTAGCAAGTTCAAATAAAACTGGCAGCGCTTCTGGAGTATTAAAGTCATCATTCATGGCTTTTCTAAATTTAGCGACATACTCGTTACTTTTAAGCTCACACGCAATTGGCTCAACATTACGCAACGCAGTATAAATACGTTCAAGTGAAGAGCGAGCTTGGTCTAGATTCTCTTGCGAGTAATTTAGCTGGCTACGGTAATGACCTGAAATCAAGAAATAACGGACTGATTCAGCGTCATACTCGTTAAGCACATCACGAACGGTAAAAAAGTTGTCTAATGATTTAGACATCTTTTCTTTATTTACTTGCACCATGCCGGTGTGGATCCACGTGTTTACGTATTTCCCGTTATTTGCACAGCACGATTGCGCAATTTCGTTTTCATGATGCGGGAACTGTAAATCCGAACCACCACCGTGAATATCAAAATGCTCGCCTAAATGCTTAGAGCTCATTGCTGAACATTCAATGTGCCAACCAGGGCGACCCTCACCCCAAGGTGATGACCATGATGGTTCACCTGGCTTTGCTTTTTTCCACAATACAAAATCAAGTGGATCGTCTTTATCTTGGGCAACTTCTACCCGCGAGCCAGCTTGTAACATAGTTAAGTCTTGTTGCGATAATGCACCGTATTGCTCAAAGGTAGACACATCGAAAAGCACGTCACCGTCGGTTGCAACATAGGCATGGCCTTTTGTAATCAAGCGCTCAACCATCTCAATAATTTCATCCATGTGCCCTGTTACTGTTGGTTCAACATCGGGGCGTAGCATATTTAAACTATCAAAGTCTTCATGCATAGCTTTGGTCATGCGTACGGTTAAATCATTAATCGCTTCGCCATTGTCATTGGCACGCTTAATAATTTTGTCATCAACATCTGTGATGTTACGTACATACTTTAAATCGTAACCTAAGTGACGAAGGTAGCGCACTATTACATCAAAACCAACAAAGGTACGAGCATGCCCAATGTGACAGTAATCATAAATGGTGATACCACACACATACATGTCGATTTTGCCTTCGACCATAGGTTTAAATTGCTCTTTTTGACGCGTGAGTGTGTTGTAAATATTTACCATTTATTTTTAATCCTTGACTGTTTACTTGGTTGGCTATGTTACCACTTGCAAAGCCCCTGCTCTAGCGCTTTATCAAATCAATAAGCACTTTGTTAATCTTAGCTAACTAAGATAAAATAGCGTTAATTAAATCAGCTAATAGGAAACCTCATGGTTGTTCTACACACAAATTTTGGTGATATCACCATTAACATGCACAAAACAGAAGCACCAAACACGGTTAAAAATTTTTTACAGTATGCTAATGCTGGCTTTTATGACGGTACTATCTTTCACCGTGTAATCGATGGTTTTATGGTTCAAGGTGGTGGTTTTGAACCTGGCATGATTCAAAAAGAAGTGCATGATCCTATTCAAAACGAAGCAAATAATGGCCTTTCGAACAAAAAAGGCACATTAGCAATGGCACGTACGCCAGATCCACATTCAGCAACGGCCCAGTTTTTCATTAACGTGAACGACAATGATTTCTTAAACTTTAGCAGTGAAACATCACAAGGCTGGGGTTATTGCGTATTTGCAGAAGTAGTAGAAGGCATGGACGTAGTTGAAAAAATCAAAGCCGTTGCTACTGGCAGCTCAGGCTTTCATCAAGATGTACCGCTTGATGACGTTATCATCAAAAGCGTAACTGTAGACTAAGTTAGCTTTGTGCTCACTTAGTCTCAAGCTCGCGACTTGGGGCTGGTGGGTATATTATAAAGCGGATATTTTATCCGCTTTTTATTTTTCGTTAACATGACCGAGTCACAATGCGCCAAACTTACTTTATTGCCGATCTACATTTAACTGAGAGCCGCCCTGATATAAGCGCTGCTTTTTACCAATTCTTAGATAACCACATCGTAAATCAAGATGTAGATGCATTATATATTTTAGGTGACTTCTTTGAGGTATGGGTAGGCGATGATTATGTTACGCCTCTATCAACTCAAGTAGCAGCTCGACTTAGGCAAGTGAGTGACAACGGTACCCCAGTATTTTTTATTCATGGCAACCGTGACTTTATCATGCGAAATGGCTACGCGAAAAAAGCTGGCATGACCTTACTCAACGAACAAACTGTCATCGATTTATACGGTACGCCAACTGTTATTTTACATGGCGATGAAATGTGTACTCAAGATATTGAGTATCAAAAATTTCGCAAAAAAGGCCGTGGTTGGTGGTGGCCGCGTTTAATGCTGGCACTGCCTCTGTGGTATCGCCGTGGTGTTGCCAAAAAAGCACGCGAAAAATCAAAACAAAACCAAGCAGGTAAAGCGTTAGAAATTCTTGATGTAACAGAAGACGCAGTACTTGACGTTTTTGCTAAACACCAAGTCACTAATATGATCCACGGACATACCCACCGCCCTGATGTGCATCATTACAATATAGCTGGTACGCAACTGACGCGCACTGTTTTAGGTGACTGGTATAGCCAAGGCTCCTACTTGGTGGTAACTGAAAAACAGCAAACCCTAATTAGCGAGCCATTTGTAGCGAACAAATAGAATATTAATTGGTTTGATAATAAAATATGTTTTCAGCCAACTTTTCAACATCATCAAATGCAAACCCTTGCAAATTTCGCTCACCAAGCACAGGAATGTAACTATTATCAGGGCTATATACTATCCCCCACTGATTATTACTTATCCCCATCACAATGATACGCAGTTGTGAAGCACTTACTTGCTGGATTACCTTGATGCCCATTTTGTGCATAAGCTGTCGAATAGCTAAAGTCTGCTCTTCGATTTTATAATAAGGGGAACGTTCAATTGCACTAACATACTGTTTAAATTCGGCTGATGGTACAAAACCAGCTTCAGCAGAAGGCGTATAATCAATTACACTGTCTGGCGTATAAAAGGCATTATTTATACGGTATACGTACTGATCTAAAATGCTGACTAAATTTATCGTTGGGTTTTCAGTGAAAAATGCTTCTATGGTATTTATATGAGAAGTCAGTTCTTTTGCAAGTTGTAGCCTCGGCTTTCTGCAGCTGCTTTGATGGCATAAAAAGCGGTTTGGCAAATCCTTCACATATTTTTGCTCAGTATCAAAAATCGCAGAGCCCATAACACCCATATTAAAATTAGCAAAACTGTTTTTATCTAAGTCATCGCTAAACTTAGTCGCTTGCACATCTAACAAACCATAAGGGGACGCTAACACACTTAAAAACTCAGGATTACCGTTCTTTGGTAACACTGCAACAAGGTGGTCTATTAGCGCAATGTATTCTTTATTTGATTCTGAATTAAAAAAAGTAGGAACCCCTCCTTCATTAGCCCAAACAGATACACTAAATAGTGATAAAAACCCAATTAACTTCTTCATTTAATATCCTTATAATTTTAATTGTTAGAGCCAGTTCATATAACCTAATTAAGAAGTAGGTGTACCCGAATGAAACTTAAAATCAGTATCTACCGAGACAATTAATTCACGTTCTTTTTCAGCAAAAAATTCAACACGTTCTGTGATATCGAAATCTGCAATTTCTTGTGCGAGTGTTAAGTAGTCTTGATAATGACGGGCTTCAGAGCGCAGTAATGAAATATAAAAATCACCTAACCGTTTATCTAAATGCGGAGCAAGTTTTGCAAAACGTTCGCACGAACGTGCTTCAATGTAAGCGCCCACTATAAGCTTATCGACCAGCGCATCAGGCTCATAGGTTTTAACATGCCTGAGCATACCCTTAGCATAACGACATGGCGTAATACTTTGATATTCAACGCCGTATTCATCCATGATCTCGAGTACTTGATAAAAATGATGCAGTTCTTCTTTTATCAGCATTACCATTTTATCAACCAAATCTTGCCCGTAGGGTGAATCCGATTTTGGGATCACCGATTTATTCAGCTTATTTTTTGCCGCTAAATCTTGCCAATTCCCTTCCCGCTTATAAATAAGTGTTTCAAATGGCTTAAGCCACTCAAGCAATGCGTCACTGCTGTCTTTATCAACGGCATATTTACGAATCAAAAACATAGCCGACTGGGCTGCTTTAAGCTCACATATCAGGTGATCAATCAGTAAAATGTTTAAATTTTCAGGCTTTATGGCTTCATCTATCCAAGCCTGCGGGGTTTCACATTGCAGGAAGTTATTGATTGGTTGTAAGAGTTGGCTATATGGCACGACTTAGGCTGCTCATTATAATAAAATTTATCGACCAGTCATTTTATCACGAAACCATAGCAAGAATAAAACTAAGCCATATATTATCCTTGTCGTAAGGCGTACTTTCAAATTACAGTTGCTTGACAAGCCCCCATTACTGAACCATAACTTAATACAAGCTGTATAAAAATAAAACAGCGTCTACTTCCTTTTATGGGGCACACACTATGATATTAAACCATTTATGGGGCATTTATGCCCACCCGCTCGAAGAGTGGCAAACCATAGATAACCGTCACGAAAGTTTGACGTATAGCCTTTCACATATATTGTTGATAGCGCTGTTTCCGTCAGTAATGGGTTATTACTCATCTGTTTATTTAGGTTGGAGTATAGGTACTGGTGATCCAGTATTTTTAACCCACGATAGTGCAATATTGATTGCAGCTGCAATGTACGCCGCACTCATTGTTGGTGTATTTGCATTGGCTTATTTAGCGCATTGGATGGCAGTTACTTTTGGTGCCGAGCCAACATTCACCCAAACCCTAGAGCTTGCAGCCTATACTTCAACACCGGTGTTTATGTCTGCGTTAGCAGCGTTTTGGCCGGAGTTGTGGTTTGTTGTATGCGCAGGTATTGTTGCTTTAGCTTACTCAGTTTATTTATTGTACACAGGAGTGCCTATTTTAATGCATATACCGCAAGAGCGCGGCTTTATTTACGCAAGCTCAGTAGTAACTTGTGGATTAATTTTACTGGTGATTATTTTAGCAGTCACCGCAATGCTTTGGACTAATGGTATTGTCAGCCCAACTTTTACATAAACATAGGATAAATGCGTTTAAAAAGTTCAGTGAGTTGTATTAAAAAGTAGTGTTATTATTTCTTTCCTTCATAAAAAAGGAGCTTAATTTAGCTCCTTTTTTTATATCTTGAATTTAACTATTTGTTAATCTGAACCATTTTCTTCTTGGTTATGTAACTCTAAACCAGAAGACATCGCACTTTCACGGCTACTTTTTGCTGAATCATTACGTAGCTGCTCGATCCGATTTAAATAATCTTGATCAATGCCGCCGGTAATATATTGACCATCAAATACTGACGTTTCAAATCGCGTGATCTCAGGATTCTCTTGCGATACTGCAGCAATTAAATCAGTCAATGATTGGAAGATCAAACCATCAGAACCAATACTTGCGTTAATGTCTTCAACTTCACGGCCATGAGCAATTAGCTCCGCAGCAGATGGCATATCGATACCATACACATTCGGGAAGCGGATTTCTGGAGCAGCAGAAGCAAAGTAAACATTTTTAGCACCAGACTCGCGAGCCATTTCAACGATTTGAGCAGATGTAGTACCACGTACAATTGAGTCATCTACTAACAATACGTTTTTACCTTTAAACTCACGGTCAATCGCATTAAGCTTTTGACGTACCGACTTTTTACGCATTTCTTGGCCAGGCATGATAAACGTGCGGCCAATATAACGGTTTTTAACAAAACCTTGGCGGTATGGTAGTTCCAGTACACGGGCAATTTCTAATGCTACATCGCACGATGTTTCAGGGATTGGGATAACGACATCGATATCTTTATCTGCCCATTCACGTGCAATTTTTTCACCTAATTTAGTGCCCATATTAACGCGAGTCGCGTAAACAGACATGCGGTCAATATTTGAATCAGGACGCGCAAAATATACAAACTCGAAAATACACGGTGAATACGAGGCCTTTTCTGCACATGTTTGTGAGAAGAACTCGCCTGCTTCAGTCACGTAAATTGCTTCGCCTGGAGCTACATCACGAACAAACTCAAAGCCATCAGTTTTAAGTGCAACGCTCTCCGACGCGAACATATATTCTGTCCCCTGAGCTGTATCACGCTTACCAAATACTAATGGACGAATGCCATTTGGATCACGAAAGGCAACAATACCGTGACCAATAATCATCGCAATAGTGGCATAGCCGCCCTGCACTTTATTGATTACTTCTGTAATGCCGTTAAAAATATCTTCAGGATCAAGCTTAAGTTTATTCGGTTTACTTAATTCATGGGCCATGATGTTAAGTAAAATTTCTGAATCTGAGGTTGTGTTAACGTGGCGACGAGCTTCGCAGAACAATTGCTCTTTAAGCTGCTCAGCATTAGTTAAATTACCATTGTGCGCTAAAGCAATACCAAACGGTGAGTTAACATAGAACGGCTGTGCTTCTGACGAACTAGACGAGCCAGCAGTCGGATAGCGCACATGACCGATACCAATAGTACCTTGTAAGCGCTTCATATGACGGGTGTGAAATACATCTTTCACTAAGCCATTTGCTTTACGTAAACTAAAGGTGTTGTTTTCAATGGTAATGATGCCCGCAGCATCTTGGCCACGGTGTTGCAAAACAGTTAAGCCATCATAAATCGCCTGATTTACAGGAGATGTTCCGACTATTCCAACGATACCACACATGAAATTTTTCCTCGCCGATTAACGGTTGACCGAATTTAAGAAGCTTGAATTGTTTTCGAGGTATGAAAAAAACCACTCAACAACAAAGCCAAATTCTGGGATCAAAATAGAGTTACCCCACCAGTGCGTATTAGGTGCACCAGTAAAAGCATCAAGAAAGAAGAGTAACGCGCTCACGACCAACACGCCACGAAGTGCACCAAAGACAATGCCAAAGACACGGTCAGTGCCAGATAAGCCGGTACGATGTACCAGTTCACCCAAAAGGTAGTTTAACAATCCGCCTAACAATAGCGTCGCAAAGAATAATATGGCAATGGCCGCTGCATTTCTTAAAAGGGGTTCAGAAATACTGGTTAGAAAGGAAGCTAAATATTGGTAAAACAAACTAGAGATGATAAATGCGCCAGCCCACACGGCCAAAGACATTGCTTCTTTGATAAAGCCACGAATTAAACCGATAATAGTAGACAGTGCAATAATGCCAAGAATGGCGTAATCAACCCAGATCATATGAACCAACTAGTCGTTAATTTGGGGCGCATTCTATAAGAGGTCGACACTAAATGCCAGATCATTTTGTTACTTCAAATTGGGTAACTTTACCATTGAGTTTAGTAAGCGCTTTTAATTCAGGGAGTTTACTCTCAAGCTCTGCTTTATTTAGCGACGGACCCACAAAAACTTTGGTTAAAGTACCATTCGGTGTTTTCACTGGACGAGTAAACGTTTTAAACCCTTTGTCACTGAGTTTCGCTTGTAATGATTTAACATTCGCAGCATGTGAGAAGCTTCCAAGCTGGATCACATACGCCATTTTCGATAAGTTCTCTTCAGGTTTACGAGCTGGTTCTGGCTGCTTTTCAACTGGTTGCGCTTTAGCTACAACAGCTTCTTGCTCTGTTGATGCTTCAACCATTACTTGCTCTGCGGATGTTGACTCCACGGCGACCTCAGCGGCACTGGTGAGCAGTTTATCATCCGCTGAGATATCTTCCTCGGCTTCTGCTGTTGGCTGTTGAGCATTAGCCACTTGATCATTAATTGCCTCTTGGAGATCGATGGTTTTGAACTCAGGGCGGTCAGGGATGGCTTTAAAGCCTTCTTTGTAATGTACTTTTTCGCCATCAAGAATGTTAGGAATAAACACGATAGCTGCAATCACCACAATACTTGTGCCGACCAAACGATTTATAAAGCCTGAGTTCACCAGATTCCTCTCTATTTTTTCCAATAATTAATGGCAGCTGCTACGGTAAAAAAGGAGCCGAATACAATCAAAATCGATTGCTCATCTAGCTGAGGCAACACCGTATCTAACGCGTCATCAACACTTTGATATTGTTCAATCCGCGCGTGCGTTTGCACTTGCTCCATTGATTTAGCTAGGTTTTCTACTTTATCGCCACGAAAGCAAGTTAGTCCAGCTAAATACCAAGTATCAACGACTGAGTTCAGTTCATTTAATACAGCAACTTTATCTTTATCAGCCAGCATAGCGACTAACGCATGAACTTTAAAGCCTTGATCTTGTAGCTGAGCTAACTTTTTAGCTAAATAGCGTGCAGATTCAGGATTATGCGCAACATCAGTATAGACCAAAGGCTCACGACTTAGTTGCTGAAAACGACCTTCAACGACTAAATTAGTTAAACAGTCGCGGATCATTGTCTCATCCGGCAATAAGTTTAACACGGCTAATGTAGTCAGCGCTGTTGCCACGTTTTGACACGGAATGGCAGGCTTTGAAAATTCAAGTTGCTGCCCTTGATACTGCCAACTAAACGTGTGTTCATACTCAGCAAAGTTAAACTGCTGCCCTGATAAATACATGTCAGCATTTATTTGCCGCCCGTAATCAGTCACTGTGTGGGGTATATTTAAATCGCCGACAATAGCTGGGGTGCCTGCTCTAAAAATACCAGCTTTATCATAACCCACTAATTCGCGGGTATCACCTAGGTATTCTTTGTGATCTAAATCGATGGTGGTAATTACACTTGCATAAGGTGTGACTATGTTGGTTGCGTCAAAACGCCCACCCAGCCCCACTTCTAACAACACATAATCCACAGCGTGACGCTTAAAAATAGCCAGCGCGCCAAGTGTACCATATTCAAAATAAGTCAGTGGTGTGTCGCCACGCCCCTGCTCTAATAAATCAAATGCATCAATATGAAATTGATCATCAAGCTCTGCGCCGTTTATTCGTACGCGTTCGTTATAACGGATCAAGTGCGGAGATGCATACGTACCTACGCTGTAGCCTTGTGCTAATAATAGCGACTCTAAACAGCGGGCTGTGGTGCCTTTGCCGTTAGTACCACCAATCAGAATGATTTTACTTGAAGTGTCTAATAAACCAATGTTGTTAGCAACGTCGGCTACGCGTTCAAGGCCCATGGCAATATTTGCAGGGTGAACACTTTCTAAATAACAAAGCCAATCATCAAGGCTTGATGATTGGCTAGGAATGTTTTTTGTCATAGCATGTAATTAGTTAAGCTGAAATTTACGCTACTCTATGCTCTTGTTCGGTAGAAGGCAAGTTCATAAATTTAGCCAATACACGTGCTAGCGTATCGCGCATCTCACGGCGATCTACAATCATATCAATTGCACCGTGCTCAAGTAAAAACTCACTGCGCTGGAAACCTTCCGGTAACGTTTCACGTACCGTTTGCTCAATAACACGCGGACCCGCAAAACCAATTAATGCCTTTGGCTCTGCAACGTTGATATCACCTAGCATGGCTAATGATGCTGATACACCACCCATGGTCGGATCAGTAAGAACAGAAATAAACGGCAAGCCTTTTTCGCTCATTTTCGCAAGAGCTGCACTGGTTTTAGCCATTTGCATAAGCGACATAAGTGCCTCTTGCATTCGCGCGCCACCAGAAGCAGAAAAACAAATGAGTGGCATATTATGTTCTAAACACTGATCAACTGCGTCAACAAAACGCGCGCCAACCACCGATGCCATTGAACCACCCATAAATGAGAATTCAAATGCAACAGCGGCGACAGGAATACCTTTTAAGCGGCCTTTCATGGCAACTAACGCGTCTTTTTCACCACTGGCTTTCTGCGCAGCAGTAATGCGATCTGAATATTTCTTAGAATCTTTAAATTTTAAAACATCTTTTGGCTCGTGCTCTGCGCCTAACTCTTGACGATCTGCATCATCAAGGAAGTGCTCAAGACGCTTACGACCACTCACACGCATGTGATGATTGCATTTAGGGCATACATTCAGTGATTTTTCTAATTCAGCTTTATATAAAATCGAATCACAATCTGTACATTTTGCCCAAACACCTTCAGGTATCTCTTTACGAGCCGAAGACTTTGTTGTTTTAGGTAGGATTTTTTCTAACCAACTCATTTGCAACTCTCTTAATACTATTCTGTGCTTTGCTGCGTTCCTGCCAAAAGATAATTGACAGACAAATTTTTTCAATTAAAACATGAATTACACATAGGCGGTATAAAAAACTGGTCTTAGTAGTGAAATGCCTATGCGAATACGTTCAAAATATCACCCATCAAACTTCAGTATCTGCTAAAAATAATGGCCCCAGCGGCGTTGATGGTATTTCAAACTGCTCAGGGTAATCAACATCTACTAAGTATAAACCCGCTGCTTTTGCTGTCGCACTGGCTTTAGCACGCTCTTTAAAATCAAGTAGCTCTTTAAGCCACACCGGTTGCTGCTTATGTAAACCGATATCCATCAAACACCCTGTAATATTACGTACCATGTGATGTAAAAAAGCATTTGCTTTAATATCAATGATCACATACTCACCTTGGCGCTTTACCGATAAATGATGAATAGTTCGGTTGGCTGTATTAGCTTGACAGTGTAACGCGCGAAACGATGTAAAGTCATGCTCACCGACCAGATACTGACAGGCCTCTTGCATTTTTTTCTCATCAAGGGGGTGGTGAAAATGAGTAACACCTTCATTCATGATTGCGCCACGGTAGGAGGAATTGTAAATCACATAACGGTAGCGTCTTGCTGTCGCGCTAAAGCGAGCATGAAAATCTTCGCTAACAGGTTTAGCAAAACGAATTGCAATATCTTTAGGCAATAAAGTATTCATGCCCATCGTAAATGCAACCATCTCACGCGCAGCATCGGTATCAAAGTGCACAACTTGACCTGTACCATGCACACCCGCATCTGTACGGCCTGCGCAAACGATTTCTACTGGATGATTACAGATACGCGAAAGCGCGGTTTCTACTTCTTGTTGTACACTATTTACATGTGATTGACGTTGCCAACCACTGTAACGGGCGCCGTTGTACTCAACTCCAAGTGCTACTCGCATAATTACTGCTTTACCTACTGTACTAAAGGACGGGCATTTTATGCTATATGCTAATCTAATAAAAGTAACTCATTACAAATTAGCAGTGTTGTCTTTCTTAAAGCTAACGCATTTTGATGAAAAAAGGGTATAAACTGCGTTTATACCCTTTTGTTAATTTAAGCTAATTTGGCTTTTAAACTAAGCGCTTCTTCTTGCACTTCTTCAGGCCCATTGGCAATCACATCCTCAATAGCATCCAGAGCTGCGTCCATGTCACCTATTTCTATATAAGCTCGCGCTAAATCAAGTTTAGCTGAAAAACCGCCGCTTTCTAAATCAACATCTGTTGGGTTATCCCCCGCTAACAAAGCGTCAAACTCACTCAGACCGACATCCATATTTACATCATCATAAGGCTCATGATCTAAGTTTGCGTCATCACTTTGTTCAATCAATGCATCTATATCTACAAATTCTTCGGTAGTCTCATCTTCATTTGTTGGCGCAGTAACAACCTCGTCAACTAGCTCAGGCAAGTCCATTTCATCAGCTGTTGAAAACTCTTCTAATTCAGCAAGATCTTCACTTAACAACGCATTAAAATCAACTTCAAAGTCACTGCTTTCATCAATTTCTAGCGACTCAGGTTCAGCTAACTCACTGAGTAATGCATCAAAATCAGTTTGCGTTAAATCAGCCATAAAGTCGTCATCAAGCTGATCGTCTGACAGTTCATTTTGCTGTGGATCTAAACTATCATCCAATACAGGTGGCTGCTTTAAAGACTCGTCTAACTCGGTCGCTGACTCAATTGCATCGTCAGTATTTTCATCCGCCGTAAGCGCATCGCTAAGCTGTGGCTCTTCGCTTGATGGGATATCATCAGCAAGCAACTCATCTTCAATTAATAATTCATCGTCAAAGTCTTGCTCTAAGCTATCTAAGTCTTGTCCTGTCGCCATGGCGTTGGCCAGATCTTGCTCTGCTTGACTAAGTTGTAGCTCGGGCGTATCAGCATTAGAGTCATCTAACGTTTCGCTACCTTCACTCTCTTCATCATCAAGTTCAAGCTCAGGGTATTCATCAAGCTCTACGCTTGGGGTCACTGTTTCTGTGTTAAGCGGTTCATCTGCTAATGCAAGATCAAACTCGTCTGCAAGCTCTTCATCTGCAAGCGGGTCATCGCCCAAGTCTATTTCAACTTCCTCAATTTCATCATTGAGTTCATCATTCAATTCATCAACGTCAGACCATTCTGGCGGCTCTACATAATCATCTTCTTGCTGTAGCTCATTGAGTAAGTCATCAACACTTTTGAGTGATGGATCGTCATATTCATCGAGTAAATCGTCTTCATCGAGTAGCTCATCTGTTGTTTCTTCACTCGATTGCGCCAATAAATCATCTGTATCTATAATCTCTGACTCAGGTTCTAATTCATCAACAAGACTAGAAGCGATTGATTCAACATCTTCAACATCAAGCTCATCTTCTACATTCGATAACTCTTCCATCGAATCTGCAAGTGCTTCATCAAGCTGCGTGTTATGTGTGTCATCCGCTAAACTTTCAATATCCCCTAAATCAAGTTCATCTTCGGCTTCGATAGGCTCTATGCCAGCTTCAGGCTCAGAGTGTGTATCAGCAGTTTGATCTAATAAGCTATCAATATCGCCAAAATCAAATTCATCGTTGTCTTCAACAAGATCAGGCTCTGCTGGGCTGTCTTCACCAGCAGCTTCATCTATTAATTCGTCGAGTTCATCAACATCTAATGTGTCATCTTCCTCAGCTAGTTCTGCCACTGCTGAGCTGTCATCACCCGCAGCTTCATCTATTAATTCGTCGATGTCATCTAAATCAAACTCGTCGTCTTCTTCAACAAGCTCAGGCTCTGCGGCACTCTCTTCACTTGCAGCTTCGTCAATCAAGCCGTCGATGTCATCTAAATCAAACTCATCGTCTTCTTCAACTAGTTCAGGCTCTGCGGCACTGTCTTCACCCGCGGTTTCATCAGCTAATGTGTCGATGTCACCTAAGTCAAACTCATCGTCTTCTTCAACTAGTTCAGGCTCTGCGGCACTCTTTTCACTTGCAGTTTCATTGACTAATTCGTCGATGTCATCTAAATCGAATTCATCATCTTCTTCAACAAGTTCAGGCTCTGCGGCACTGCCTTCACCCGCGGTTTCATCAGCTAATGTGTCGATGTCATCTAAGTCAAACTCATCGTCTTCTTCAACTAGTTCAGGCTCTGCGGCACTCTTTTCACCCGCAGCTTCGTCAATCAAGCCGTCGATGTCATCTAAGTCAAACTCATCGTCTTCTTCAACTAGTTCAGGCTCTGCGGCACTCTTTTCACTTGCAGCTTCGTCAATCAAGCCGTCGATGTCATCTAAATCAAACTCATCGTCTTCTTCAACTAGTTCAGGCTCGGCGGCACTCTCTTCACTTGCAGCTTCGTCAATCAAGCCATCGATGTCATCTAAATCAAACTCATCGTCTTCTTCAACTAGTTCAGGCTCTGCGGCACTCTTTTCACTTGCAGCTTCGTCAATCAAGCCGTCGATGTCATCTAAGTCAAACTCATCGTCTTCTTCAACTAGTTCAGACTCGGCGGCACTCTCTTCACTTGCAGCTTCGTCAATCAAGCCATCGATGTCAGCTAAATCAAACTCATCGTCTTCTTCAACTAGTTCAGGCTCTGCGGCACTCTTTTCACTTGCAGCTTCGTCAATCAAGCCGTCGATGTCATCTAAATCAAACTCATCGTCTTCTTCAACTAGTTCAGGCTCTGCTGAGGTTGATTTATTAGTACTTTGCTCGTCGATCAAGGCGTCGATGTCAAAATCACCACTTTCACCTGCTAATTCTTCACTGAGTGCAGCTAATTCATCATCTGAGTCATCTTCTTCGGCCACTACAGGCTCATCGCTATCATTTGCGAAGAGATCATCTAAATCAGCAGCACTCAAGATACCGCCATCATCAGAATCCGTCTTCATATCTAAATCGATATCGTCACCCAAACTATCATCATCTGTTTGGTCAAAATCTTGTTGCATGAAAATATCGAGCTCATCTTCTTGCTCTTTATTTTCATCATCAAATACGATGTCATCGCTCAGTAAACCATCGAGTTCATCTTGATTTAATAAGCTATCCCCATCTTCAAATTCATCATCAATGTTGTCATCAAAAATAATGTCGTCATCGTCTGGTAAAATATCGTCATTCACATCGTCCAACTGCACACTTAAATCATCAAGATCATTGGGCACTGGATCAGGAATAATGGGGTCAAGTGGAGGGCCTACATCATCAATATCATCTGCGGTATAACTTGGGCTTTGCGGTAAAAATTCATCATCATCTGCACTTTCATCTTGGCTGTTATTACGTTTACGTAAAAACATGATAATGGCAAAGATGACCAACAAGGCAGGTATAGTCATTAATAGTATGAGAACTAGCGGATTGGCTAATAGTCCAGCAAAACTAAACTCGCTAGTCTCTTCGAGCTTTTTTGCATTTTGTTGCTCTATAATTTCATTTTGCTTGGCGATTAATTCTTTTAATTGTCGTTGAATTTCACTGTCTTGGCCGAGTTGCTCGCGAATGCTCTCAAGCTCTTTAGAAACTCCTGTAAGCTGCTGCTTTAGTTTATTATTCTCAACTAATATCTCTTCAACATTATCCACGGATGACTTGAACTGTTTTTGCAGTTCGACCAGTTGCGTACCTTGCTGCGCTTTAATGCTGTTGATTTCTTGTTTTAATTCTTGTTTTGCTTCATCAACATCAACTTTACGCGCTTGAGTAACTTTCTTTTGTGATGCGGTTATTTCGCTTGTTGTCAGTGTGCCGTTTTTCTTTTTTTCCCATAACTCATCATCCTGCTCAGAGCGTTGCTTTGCCAATTCAGGGCTTACAGCTTGCATCTCAGCTAATGTAGGGATTTTTAGATACGCGCCATCACGCATATGATTCAGGTTTTGATCTAGAAATGACTGAGGGTTTTTTTCATAAAAAGCCTGCATAACCTGATAAATACTTACCGAGTTATCTGGTCGTACTTTTGCTGCAATACGCCATAATGTATCAGTCGGCTTTATTGGCCCGATTGAACGTCCTTGAACGCCATAGTCAACGCCTTTAGGCCCTTTTAATTGAGCTCCGTCTTGGGAGTATATCGGTGTTACCACCAATGCAGACGCTAATAAGAGGAGTGAAGCTAAACCGCGCATGCTGATCCTTTAATGTTTAAATGTTAACGCAGCACCTAACAATTAGGCACTTAAACATTGATTATTTCTAACAGAAATAACTTACATAAATAGTTAATTAAATTTATATTGCAAGCTCTATTCCAGTTGCAGACTATAAACCAGTTGCAGTCTAATATCCATCGCAACACTTTGATACGTAATGGCTTAAAATTTCTCAGCTGAAAGAGTTTGTTTTCGTTAAGATTAAGTTTATACGCTTTTAGCTGCTATGCGGCAATTATTTGGCGGTTAAAAAATAAAAAAGCGGCAAATTGCCGCTTTTTTAATCTTTTATTAAAGGTAGTTAGCTATTAGCTCTTCAGCTATTTGCACACTATTAGTCGCAGCACCTTTACGGGTGTTATCACTAACAACCCACATATTTAAGCCGTGGGGATGAGAAATATCTTGGCGTAAACGACCAACATACACAGTATCGTTACCACTGGCATCTGATACAGGTGTTGGGTAATCCCCTTCATCATCAATTAACTCAAGACCTGGGGCATCATTCAATAGCTGTTTAACATGTTCAAAGTCATATGGCATACGCGTTTCAAGGTTAATTGCTTCACTATGACCAAAGAAAACAGGTACTCGTACACAAGTCGGGTTAACCGCAATAGTAGTATCACCTAATATTTTGTGAGTTTCGTTAACCATTTTCATTTCTTCGCGGGTGTAACCGTTATCTTCAAACACATCAATTTGTGGAATGACGTTAAACGCTATTTGCTTTGGAAATAATTGGTTATCTATTGGGCGCGCATTCATTAAATTAGCAGTTTGTTTAGCAAGTTCATCAACCGCTTGTTTACCCGCACCAGACACTGCTTGATAAGTTGATACATTGATACGATCAATGCCATAAGCATCATAAATTGGTTTTAACGCCACCATCATTTGAATAGTTGAACAATTTGGATTAGCGATGATGTTGCGATTTCTAAAATCAGCAAGACTTGCAGCGTTAACCTCTGGTACAACTAATGGCACTTCAAAGTCGTTTCTAAAATGTGAGGTGTTATCAATTACAATACAACCTGCATCAGCTGCTATCGGTGCGTATTTTTCTGACACACTTGCCCCTGCCGAGAACAAGCCGATATGTGCTTGGCTAAAGTCAAACCCTTCAACATCTTGCACTTCGATAGTTTCACCACGAAATTTAATATCTTCACCGGCACTGCGGCTACTTGCCAATAGAAATAATTGATCAACAGGAAACTTACGATCTTCTAACGTTTCAATAATTTGGCGACCAACAAGGCCTGTAGCGCCAAGTACGGCAACATTATATTTTTGTGACATGTGTATTCCTCGTTTAACAACCGCCATTATGGCCGCTGCTTAAATTTTAAATTATTCGACTACGAAACCAAGCCCAGATAAAAGCGCTTTATTGTGTTTCGCGCCTGCAATAGTTACAGTGCTAAATTCACGACGGATCGGGTACTTTTTGCGTAAACTATCAAATCCATCCGTTGCTAGGTTACGACGTAAAATACCGTCATCACGACGAACATCGTAAACAGCATGGATCAATTGACCTAAGTCAGCAAAACTGAACGTTTCTTGTAATGTGATTTGGGTAATAGCCGGCGTTGGTAAAAAATCAGCTAAGGTTTTATTTGCTTGCACACCTTTGTGTACGCACAATTTTTGATACAGCATTTGTGTGCCACGAGCTTTACCCTCTAGTGTATGTCCTGCTATATGTACACTGGCATAGCGCACATATTCGAGTAGCTCTGTGAGTATGGTCGGCTCGTTTTCCCATACATCTAACACTAAATCCAATTGAGCACCGTTTTGCATCACTTCTAACAAGGCTTTATTATCAATGACATCACCACGACTGGCATTGATCACTGTCATGCCTGATTTTAGTGAAGCTAATCGCACTTTATCCAGTAAATGTAAGGTTTTATGTTTGCCCGTGGTCACCAATGGGACATGAAAAGTAACAATATCGGCTTTAGCGAGGAGTGTATCAATGTCGATATGCTCTGCTAATTGCCCTGCTTCATGCTTAGGCGGATCACACAGCAACACGTTGACATCAAGAGCTGCAAGCTTCTCTCGTAAACAACTCCCTATGTTGCCAACACCAACTATACCGATGGTTTTTCCCTCTAAGCTAGTCGCATTTTCTTGGCACAATGCAAACAAACTGCTAATCACATACTCAGCAACCGCAACAGCATTACAGCCAGGGGCACTGGTAAAAGTGATATTACGTTGATTGAGTAAATCGGTATCAATGTGATCAATGCCAATCGTTGCCGTGCCTACAAATTGTAATTTATCAGCGTGACTTAACAACGCTTGGTTCACAAGTGTGACTGAGCGAGTTAATAATACATCAACATCAATTAGCTGTTCGCTGTGTAATGTACGACCGTCAAAACGCGTTACTTCACCAAAATCAGCAAAGTACTGCTCAACGAGTGGCATGTTTTGATCCGCAAGAATTTTCATTAACAAGTCCAGTTGACACGAAGAGGCGCTATTGTAACGAACCTCAGCCACTTTTGAAAACGAAAAAGCCGAGCAAGTTGCTCGGCTTCTAAACTAATTCGTCTTGACTAAATTAGCCTTTGTACTTGCTCATTACTAATGTAGCGTTAGTACCACCAAAACCGAAGCTGTTAGACATAACAGTATTTAGTTCAACGTCTTTACGCTCAGTAACAATGTTTAAGCCTGCGGCTTGCTCATCTAGCTCATCAATATTAATTGATGGTGCAACAAAACCATGTTCAAGCATAAGCAATGAGAAAATAGCTTCATGAACACCAGCGGCACCTAATGCGTGGCCTGTCATTGCTTTCGTTGCGCTGATCATTGGTGAATTACTACCAAATACTTCTTGAATTGCGCCAAGCTCTTTAACATCACCAACCGGTGTTGATGTGCCATGAGTATTTAAGTAATCAATGCTATCTACGCCTTGCATTGCTTGACGCATACAACGCGCCGCACCTTCACCTGACGGAGCAACCATGTCATAACCATCTGATGTCGCACCATAACCAACTATTTCAGCATAAATGTGAGCACCACGTGCAAGCGCGTGCTCAAGCTCTTCAACAACGACAATACCGCCGCCGCCAGAGATAACAAAACCATCACGATTAGCATCGTAAGTACGAGAGGCTTTTTCTGGTGTTTCATTATATTTAGTTGAAAGTGCACCCATAGCGTCAAATTCCATTGCTAGAGTCCAGTGTAGCTCTTCACCACCACCGGCAAAAACAACGTCTTGCTTGCCTAGCTGAATTTGTTCTACAGCGTTGCCAATACAATGCGCAGACGTCGCACATGCTGAACTGATTGAGTAGTTAACACCTTTAATTTTAAACGGTGTCGCTAAACATGCAGAAGTCGTACTGGCCATAGTACGTGGCACCATATAAGGGCCTACACGTTTAACGCCTTTTTCGCGTAAAATGTCAGCCGCTTCTACTTGCCATTTAGATGAGCCGCCACCAGAACCAACAATGATCCCTGTACGTTCATTTGATACTTGCTCATCTGACAAGCCTGAATCTGCAATCGCTTCAGCCATTGAAATATACGAATAGGCTGCGGCATCGCCCATAAAGCGCATTGCTTTACGGTCAACAAACTCTTTAACGTCAATATCAATTTTGCCTGATACGTTACTGCGTAAATTATATTCAGCAAATTCAGGGTTAAAAGCAATCCCGCTTTTCCCTGTTTTTAACGATTCTAACACTTCTTCTTTGTTGTTGCCGATGCTTGAAACAACACCGATGCCCGTAATAACGGCTCTTCTCATGGGTAATTACCTTAGCTTGATACTAAATTGTGATCTATTTTACGCTGAATTTTATAACTAAGTGGTCAGCTTTCTAGCGTACACATGTACTCTGAACGTATAGCTTATAAATAACGCCAGACTATTTCAAAGAAAACACGTAAAATAATGAAAAAAAGTACTCTTTAATTAATTGCATGCCATGATCAAAAACGCTGATATTCACTTTAATCACTTAGGCACTCCCGTTGCCAATAACTTCGACGACGTTTATTTTTCTAACGACGACGGTCTGGCAGAGTCCAATTACGTGTTCTATCAACAAAATGATATTCCCAGACGATTACAAAATCATGACCGATCACATTTTGTTATTGCTGAAACTGGCTTTGGTACTGGGCTTAACTTTCTTAATACGTGGCTGCAATTTAAAACTCACTTAGCCAATAGGCAGCATGACGAGAATAAAGTTCAAAATCAACAAAACGTTAACCGACTCTATTTTATTTCTTTTGAAAAGTATCCCATTAAGAGAAGTGATTTAGCGACTGCATTACAAGCATGGCCTGAACTGGCACTATTGAGTAAACAACTCTTACAGAATTACCCAATTAACTTGGCAGGCTGCCATCGCCTTGAATTTGATAACGGCTGCGTTGTTCTCGATTTATATTTTGGGGATGTACAAGAGTCGATTAATAATATGGCTTATAACCAATTAGGGCTGATTGATGCTTGGTATTTAGATGGTTTTGCACCGAGTAAAAATCCCGACATGTGGCAACAAAGCTTATTTCAGCGCATGGTTGATATTTCTCGTAATAATGCCACCTTAGCAACCTTCACTGCCGCAGGGTTTGTACGCAGAGGGTTAATTGCAGCAGGCTTTGAAGTGCAAAAAGCCAAAGGGTATGGCCGCAAACGAGAAATGCTAACGGGCAAGTTAGCGCAAGCAAATAGCACACATTCAGCTCCGCCTTATTTTGCTAATCAAGCAAGTCAATTAACCAATGTTGCAGTTATAGGCGGGGGGATTGCCAGTAGTGCGGCGCTTTATAGCTTGGCGAAGCGAGGAATTAAGAGCCAATTATTTTGTCAAGATAGTCAACTTGCAATGGGCGCGTCTCATAATGTGCAAGGGGCTGTTTATCCTCATTTGCAAGCCAAAAATTCGCCACACAGTGAATTTTTTGCGCATAGTTTTTTATATGCAAAGCGTTTGTATCAGCAATTAACGACTAATGGCTATAGCTTTGACCATCAATGGTGCGGAGTGCTGCAACACGCTGTTAAGCAGCCTTTAGCAGAGCGCCATCTAAATATTGAAACCAAACAACTTTGGCCCAATGCGTTAATGCACAGTGTGACCCCAGAGCAGGCGGATGAAATAGCGGGGGTTGAGTCTGGTTACGCAGGGGTGTATTTTCCCTTAGCTGGTTGGGTTAACCCGCCGCAACTAGTTAACGCTCTCTTTGAGCAAGCACGTGCCCTGTCTGATATACAAAGTCACTTTAACTGTGACATCGACACACTTGAAAAAACACCCAATGGTTGGATACTCAAAAGTGAGCAAGCACAATTCGGCCCATTTAGTGATGTTATTATTTGCGCTGGCGAGCATAGTGATCGTTTTACACAAACTAAAGCACTGCCCATTGTAGGGGTGCGAGGTCAGGTATCCCATGTACAAGCAAGCGAGGCGTCTAAAAAACTTAAAACGGTACTGTGTCATAAAGGGTATTTTACGCCAGCCTATTTAGGTAAACATTGCATGGGAGCGACATTTGAAAAAAACTCAAAAAGCCGCGAAGTCACTGAACAAGACAATGTCAAAAATCGCGACCAGCTGCTTAATTTTTACGGTCATTGTGAGTTTGCGACCAGTTTAGGTGAAATAAATTCAGCCAAAGCGGCTATTCGATGTAGTTTTATTGATCACCTACCAATGGCTGGGGAATGGGCAGAGCAAACCGATTATGTAACTGCGTTTGCAAACCTACGCTTGGGTAAGCGCTATCAGTATCAGCCATTACAACAACCCCAACAAGGCTTACACATACTTACGGGCTTTGGCGCCCGAGGCTTATGTAGTGCACCATTAGCAGCAGAGCATTTAATTGCCCATTTAAATAATGAGCCAAGCCCGCTGAGTGAGCGCGTAAGCCAAGCAATTCATCCTGCACGTTTTTTAGTGCGTGACTTAATTCGTAATAAAATTTAGTGTAAGTGCTTTATAAATAAAATTCAGTTTGCAAGAGGCATAATGTGAATAAACTAATACGGGCTACGCTGATAATACTCACGTTTACTGCATTTTCGAGTGATGCAGGTTTAAGCTCAGTCCCTTTGCCGAATGACTTTAAATCAACCTTACATATTGCCGATGACTACCCGCTCGTACAAACGGGTTATTCTGCGCAATCAGTTACTGATGTTGCAAAGTTTTACCTTTTAAAGCTTGGTGAACCACAATTAACGCGAGGTAATAATACACGCATGACGTTATTTTACGCGTCAGGAAATGACAATATCCGTATTAGTCTTTATGCAAATGACTATAAAACAGAGATTGCCATCATGGTTACCAAGTGATCGCTTTTTGACCTTGCGGCACGTTGAATACGTATGCATATAACAAAAGGTTGAGCCGAATATAAAACAATCGTAGTTTGTAATTTACACAATTATAACAATACGATTTTTATGCATTATTTACTCTTAAGCTTAATACTCTTCATCAGCTTTGTTAGCTATGGCGAGCCTGTAAAATTACAAAGTTACTCAAAGGATACATCCCTCCCCCATAAATTATTAATTGCAGCATTGGATAATGCAAACTTGGACTATGTTCACCCATACGAAAGTGATAAAGACATTTCAAATGCGCGTATTTTAAATGATGTAAAGATAGGTCAGCTCGATGTCATGTGGAGCATGACCTCGCAATCCCTTGAGCAAGATTACCAAGCGATATACATCCCACTTTTTAGAGGCCTTCTGGGTATGCGCTTAGCAGTTGTCACCGAGCAAAATGCCGATCTTTTTAAACAGATAAGTAACTTAAATGACTTAAAAAGGTTTAGTGCAGGTCAAGGTAAAACGTGGCCAGACACTACAATTTTAAAAGAAAATGGCCTGAATGTAGTCACTACTCTAAAGTATCCAAACCTATTCCCAATGCTTGAAGGTGGGCGATTCGATTATTTTCCACGTGGCGTCAATGAGCCCTGGGATGAGCTAATCAATTATCAGGATTTAAACTTAACCGTCGACCCATACATACTATTAAAATACACCGCACCACTGTATTTTTTTGTTGCCAAAGAAAATACACAACTTGCAAATAAGCTCACACAATCGCTTAATAACATGATTGCCGATGGCAGTTTTAATCGCATGTTTTTTAACGACAGTCAGGTACAAATGGTATTGCAAAAAGCTAACTTGCAGCAGCGGATAATTATTCCATTAAACAACCCTAACCTAAGCTCAATGACCCCACTTTCCCGCCCAGAACTTTGGTTCGACCCACTTAAAGAGAGAACCGTAACACAATGAAATCATTACAATATAAAATAATTATCGCGCTCAGCATTTGCCTAGTTATCATTTTTTCTTTCGTTGTTAGTGTTAATTATTACCTATTAAAAAATAGTGAAACTGGGCAATGGCAAGAAAACATAACCGCATTGGATCAACAATTAACCGTGATCTTAGCTGAGCCCGTTTTTTCATACGATAAACCACTGATTACACAAATTATAAATGCCTTCGCAAATAACCATAACATTCAACATATAGAAGTCGTTGATCATCGTAACAAGCTGCTAGGTGTAGTTGGTCAAAAAAACAATGGCCAAGATTTACTTACTCACCAATTACCTTTATTTACTGCTGAACAAGCAATTGGCGCAATCAACATTAAATATAGCCAAGATAAGCTCAATGAAGGTATTTTTAAAGCGGTGCAAACCATGGTGATCACTTTGGCTATTTCATTTTTACTGCTCGGTGTGACCCTCATTTACGTGTGCCGTTTTATCATTATTAAACCCATTGTTGGTGTAAACCAACTTGTTGATGAATTAGTACGCGGCGGCGGTGATTTAACCCAACGTATTAACTATCAATCGAGTGATGAAATTGGCTATTTAGTCGCAGGTTTTAATCGCTTTATTAACGAGGTTCAGCAAATCATTGCCAACCTTGGTAAAACAGCCACAGAGCTGGAGATCATTGCAGGCTCTGTGAATGAGGCCACGGTCAGATCTAAATATGAAGCAGAGCAAGAATATGCACTAACTGATGCCGCTACCTTATCATTAAGCCAACTTAGCGAAGCAACCAAAGAAATTGCATTTGGTGCAACCCAAACAGCAGATCAGACAGCCAAAGTACAAAGCTTATGTCAAGAAGGACAGTTAAGTATGGGTAATAACAGTACTTTGATCCATGAGCTAGAAAAACAATTAGATAATACCGCAAGTGTGGTTGAACAACTTGACAGTCGCAGTAATGAAATAAGCCAAGTGCTTGACGTCATCAAAAACATTGCCGAGCAAACAAACTTACTTGCGCTTAATGCGGCGATTGAAGCTGCCAGAGCTGGGGAGTCCGGTCGAGGATTTGCCGTGGTGGCCGATGAAGTTCGTGCACTGGCGAGTAAGACATATCATTCCACATCTGAAATAGAGGCCATTATTGGTGCACTACAAACCAACGCCAGCGAATGCGTAGCCGCTTCTCAAAAAAGCAAACACGTTAGCAGCCAAGTAATTGTAGCCAATGAGCAAAGCCAGTATGTGTTTCACAATATTGCGCAACAAGTTGACGAAATAAATCTGATGAATGAACGAATAGCTGCCAGTTCAGAGCAGCAAACACTAACCACACAAGGGGTTTTAGTCACGATGGAAAAGATCAACTTTGGGGCAAAATCACTAGCTCAAGAAGCTGAACACCTTGATGTGACGATAAAACAGCTTAACGACTTAGAAAAAGGTATTGTACAAAAATTAGGGTTATTTAAATATTAAAAATAATTGGCCTGCTGTTTAGGCTGGCCAATTGTCATCTTAGAATTGATACTCAAAACCCAAAGCCCATTCATTTACATCATTTTCTTTTAACTTGTAATGACTAAAATTAAGAGAAATATCTGTATTTTTTAATATCGGGTAAGCTAATTGCCCGCCAAAATAAGCCCGAGTGTTAGATGCATTATTTTTAATTGTTTGCCCCGAATTGTTTAGGCTTTCAATTGAATAGTGGTAATAAAATGCGCCAATAAAGAGCTTGCTCTTTAGATACCCTATGTGTGGGAAAATATAAGCGGTTTGCAGTGCAGGCCCTTGACCTAATACAGGCACTGTTTGCGATAAGCTCTGATGAACATGATCTGGTTCAAGCGTATCACCAACAAAGGACATACTTCCTTCACCTAAATCAATATAGCGCAGGCCAAGTTGCCAATTTTCAGCCATTGTATAATGACTGCCGATAGACCAACTTACATCCGTATCGTCATAGTCGCTCTGAGCAAAAACAGTATCTCCCTCAATAGAAGTGACGCCTGCCACAGTAGCATAGCCGATTTTGGCATCAATTGACCACTCACCAGCTAACGCCGATTGGCTTGACACAGAGACTGTCGCTAACAATACCCACGGTGTTAATTTTGACTGGCGACGAATTATAATGACCCCAATCATCAACAGTAATAACGCGCCTCCCATACTTCCTGACGAACTATTTTTTACCGTTGCGGTTGTATATGCTTTCACCGTCACTTTAACCTCCCCTTTGCTACTGGCGCCTTTGCTATCTGTTACTGTGTATGTAATAAAATCCATACCTTCAAAGCCAGGCTTCGGCTGATAATTTAAGGTATTATCAGGGTTAATGGTCACATCACCTTGATTGGCGATTGCGTCGGTGACGGTAAATGTATCGCCATCTGCATCCGTGTCATTGCTCAGTACATCAATAACAATGTCGGTACGGTCATTGGTTGATGCACTGTCTGCTGTTGTTGTCGGTGCACTGTTGACAACAACAGTTATCGTGGCAACATCAAACGCTGTGCCGCCTTGACCATCAGATACGCTATAATGAATTGTGGCAGTACCAATAAAGTTAGTTATCGGTGTATAACTAAGTTGATTATCAACAATAGTGACTTCGCCAAAGTCTACACTTGCACCAGTAAGACGTAGCTCATTTGCATCTGCATCACTGTCATTCTCGAGTACATCAAGCGTAATAGCATTGTCCATCGCGATGGTTGCTTGGTCTGGTTGAGTTACGGGGTTCGTGTTATCTGTTTTAACAACAGCTATCCCGCCTGGGTCGACAATTTGACCATTAACTAAGCCGTCAGCATCATTGCCTCCCCCATCAGCCATACGTAATTGTACGCACCAATCCCCTTCATGTAGGCCTTCTTGCCATAACTCACTAGATGGTGATGGACAATAACCTTGCTCACCTTGGCTAGAATAAACTTGATCTCCTTCTATGCTATCAAAGTCTCTCCACTCATTATCTATTAGCTTACGGTAAACCGCATTGGCAGGAATGGGCATACGTTGCGGCAATACAATATTATAGTGTGCACCTATTGGCTCTATGCTTGTAATAACAAAACCAAAATACCCACCCGTATTGATCATGCCCTCATCACCTAACAGTTCTGAAGATAAGATTTGCAACCCGCCGCTACTCGTTAATAAACCTGAGTAAACTTTTCTTAAACAACCGCTCACCTCTCCTTCGACTAAGAATCGTGTTGTTTCATTAACTTGTTCTGGCATGACATAACACATACTGATTGGATCTAAATAATCAGCAATCCCATCATGATCACTGTCTTGATAACCCTCTAAAATATCGGGGAGTAAGTCTTTATCTGTATCAGCTGCGGTTAACTCCGGTAATTGTGCAACCACCTCCACATAGCTAGTCACTGTACTTGATAAGCTTTGTTGCGCATTGTCAGTAGCGGTAGCAGTGATAGCATAAATCCCCTCTGTGAGTTCAGCTGTTGAAAACACGAAGCTATCTGAGTTATCAGCCAAATTAATAATACGCTCATCCTCTACTTGCCAACTGAGTGAAATACTATCCTCTGGGTTGTGATCAGATGCGATGGCACGAATAGTAACCAAGTCGTTATTGGCTAATACAAAGGGCCGTGTTTGATTATTTTGCTCAATAGTCGTTAACAGAGTCGGTGCAATATTTTGCTCTGTAATTGTTATGGTACTTGAAGTATCTGCTACCAAATTAACGCTTTCAGCAAGGGTGATGATCAGAGTTTCATCTGGTTCAACGTCACTATCTGCAAATATAGTAAAGTTAATCTCGCCTACTAAACCTTGCTCTATCACCACTTCGCCAGCAACTAGATCATGGTCGTCCTCGCTGGCAGTTCCTGAAATACTATAAGGAATTATTACCGGGTAACTCGGTGCGGTTCCATTTAAATAAACGTATGTGGTGTAGCTTTGTTGCTCAGCCACTACTTTATTCTTCTCAATAGTTACTTGTGGATGGACAAATACCTGTTGCTCAGCCATTGCCCAATTACCGTTGCTATCGGTAGTTTGCCAATATACTTGATGTGCACCAGGGGCAAACAACATATTTGGCTCAACAATGCCTACTGCAAGCGGGTTCCCCTGCTCATCAAAGGCTGTCGCGGTGCCCAATTTAACCCGTGTAAATAACCCTGTTGCATTTATGCTAACATCTGCAGGTGCTGTAATTGTTGGCGCACCATCTATGCTGCCATTAAAACTAAGCGTAGCAACAGCACGGCTTCTAGCCTTTTCTGGATCAGCAATCATATATTCTATATTGATACTGCCCTGTGTGCTTGCGGCCAACTCAAATAGTAATTGATTATCAACAATCGAGACTGTGCCTACACTCGCTTTAGCGCCAATAATACTAAGCGTATCACCGTCAACATCAGTGTCATTAGCAAGAACGTCAAGGGTATATTGACCACTTTGCGTAGGCGTTAGATTAAAAGCATCTGCCAAAGCCACCGGTTCATCATTCACGGGGGCAACGTTTATTACTACAGTCGCAGTTTGCGAGCTATCTTTGCCGTCAGATACTGAGTAACTAAAACTGTCACTACCATGATAATTCGCCTCAGGTTGATAGCTAAATACTCGCCCTTGCACTGTTAAGCTACCAAATTGTGGCTCAGTGACTAGCTGTATCGCTAAACTATCTTCATCACTATCACTAATTTGTGCGCTAACACTGATAGCCGTATCTTCTTCAATATTCAGCTGCATATCATTAGCAATAGGCAACGCATTTACATACGTTACATCAATACTAAATGGATTAAGCGTGTTACTTAGTTGTCCATCCGTTACGCTGATCAAAATATTGCTATGTAAGCCGACGTTTTCCCGTGTCGGAACTCCGCTTAAGGTCCCACTGCGACTATCAAAAGTGGCCCAGTTCGGCTTGTTGGTAATACTAAATGATAGCGTTGTATTATCGATATCGGTCACATTAGGGGTAAACAAATACGCGGTGTCTTGCGCAATAGATGTTGCAGGTGCACCACTGATTGTGGGTGCATCATTAACATTCACCACTGTTAGTGCGAAAGGTGCTAAGCTTTGCGTAGCCTGTCCATCGGTTACACTCAATGTTATATCTGAATAGCGACCTACGTCAGCATTACTTGGCATGCCGCTAAGTTGCCCTGTTACAGAATCAAATGCCAACCAACTTGGTTGATTTTCAATGCTAAAACTTAAACTATCACCATCACTATCCGTGGCTGTTGGTACAAAGTTATATAGCGCATTTTCATTAATGGCTAAACTTGGCACCCCCGTTATTACGGGTACATCATTAATACTATTCACTGTGATTGAAACTGTATTAGGTGCTGAGTCGAGTAGTCCATCATTTGCAATATAGCTAAACTGATCTTCACCAAAGTAATTTGCATTACCTTGGTAAGTTAATTGGTCACCAGAGATAGTAGCCACACCATTGACTGGCAGATCAACGATTGTATACGTTAAGCTATCGCCCTCAATATCACTACCGAGTAAGTTTATAACTACAGCTGTGTCTTCATCAACGCTTGCACTTTGCGCACTTACTATTGGCGCATCATTTACAGCAGTAATGACTAACGAAACAACCGCAGATACCGAATCTAACTGACCATCATTAGCGACAAAACTGAAGTTATCACTACCATTGTAATTAGCGGTTGGCGTATACAACCAACTGTCATTACTTTGCTGCACTAGCGAGCCATGTAACGTACCTTCATCAATGCGATAACTCAACGCGTCGTTTTCAATATCTGAACCCGTTAGCGTGATCAATATCGTTTCATCTTCTGCTAACCGCAGAGTCTGTGCTTGTGCGATGGGCGCGTCATTAACCGGGTTGACCGTCATGGTCACAGTAGCCACGTTGGAGGTTGCGCCGTTGCTGTCTTTAACTGTGTAGGTAAAGCTGTCGCTTCCGAAGTAATCGGCGTTGGCGGTGTAAATAATCGCGCCCGTTGCGGTGATTTGCGTTTGTCCATTCGTGGCATCTGTGACGATGCTGACACTGCTTACATCTAAGCTGTCGCCGGTATCCACATCGCTGTCGTTACCCAGTACGTTAACCTCAAATGCGCCTTCTTCTTGTAGTTGCGCGGTGTTATCCATGGCAACGGGGGCGTCATTGATGGCGTTAATGGTCAGTGTCACGGTGGCAGGCGTTGAGCTTAGCCCTTCACTGTCGGTGAGGGTGTAGGTAAAGCTATACACACCGTTGACATCTTGCTGAGGCGTTATCGCTAAACTGCCATCCAAATTGACACTCACATCCGCAAAGTCATACATGCCAGCGCCGGTGCCTTTGTTCTCTAAGCTGACATTCGCTGCGTTAAAGCCGCTGTCTTCCACGTCTGAGTCGTTGGCTAAAATAGCCAAGGTCGCGGCAGTGTCTTCATCGGTGTTAATACTGTCATCAGCCACTACAGGACGGTCGTTCACAGCACCGATATTCACGGTCACCGTGGCAGGCAGTGATACCCCACCTTCGCTATCGGTTAAGGTATAGCTGAAACTATCCTGCCCTGTCACGTTGGCATCAGGGGTATACACAAAGGTACCCGCGACTTGATCTAACACCACTTGCCCTGACGTTGGGCCACTGACAAGGGTGATATCCCCTGTGGGCGTAGTGTCTTCCACATCCGTTGCTAAACTGCGCAGCGCCGTTGCGATTGAAGGCGTGTCTTCATCCACATTGATACTCACCGCCTGTACCACAGGCATGTCGTTCACTGGCGTGATAGTGATGGTCACTGTTGCCGCTGCTGAGGTATTCAGCGCCGCATCTTTTACAGTATAGGTAAAGGTATCAACCCCGGTTTCATTGGCGTTCGGTGTATACGTGGCAATGCCATTGGTGATACTCACCGAGCCTTTGCTTGCCGGTAATACTATGGCAGCTGAGGCGGCCACTAAGTCCCCTTCGGCATCCGTGTCATTATCAACCAAGTTAACGCTAACGTCGGTATCTTCATCCGTCGTTGCACTGTCATCCATGGCTATTGGTGCATCGGCAACCGCTGCTATCGTCAGT
>NZ_AHCA01000016.1 GCF_000238355.1 Pseudoalteromonas haloplanktis ATCC 14393 | reverse complement strand
AGGGATGCGTATAATACATCCTTTATTTTTCGAGTCAACACTTAATTTAAAGTTTCTTTCGATGATTTAAACGTAAGTTTTATTTAACTCTGTGAGTAGCGTGCTTCGCTATGCGATGCGCTCTGCCGTCTCAGTGGGGTCGCATTATAGGGAGATCCAAAAACAGATCAACACTTTTTTGTAATCTTTTGATCGTTCGCTCAAAAAGCATGCAAAACCACTAAAAAAACACATTAAAGCCGCTTTTTATGCACTTTTTTTGCTGCAAATTAAATAATTTCACACAAATAACATTGCTATGTTCATTTATCGCGTTAAGATAGCAAGTTCACAATGTTAAATTAATGTTTATTTCCTGTTTATTGGTAGATCAAAATGAAATTACCCGATCAAAAATCTCTTATCTCTTCAGTTATCCTTGCTGTTATTGGTTTCGTTATAGTTAACTTTGCACTTTCAAGCTTACAATTAAGTCCTGCACTATTATTTGCTGCTGGTTTATTAATTGGTGGTGTGGTTATTGCTGCAATGTCATCTGACGATGTTGAAGATGCCGAAGTAAAAACAAAAACACTTTATGTTGGCAACCTTCCTTATCGTGCAAATGAAGGCGTAGTTCGCACTTTATTTGAAGAGCAAGGTAAAGTATTTAATGTTCGTTTATTAAAGGATAAGAATACTGGCAAACGTCGTGGCTTCGGTTTTGTTGAAATGGCAGAACTTGATGCTGACAACGCCATTGCTAAATTAAACGATAGTGAGTTTCAACAGCGTACGTTAAAGGTACGTGAGGCAAAACAAAAACAAGATGATGAATCTAGCTCTTTTCGTTCTGAGTCAGATCAGTCAGCGTAACTAGCTCCACCGGTTGCTTATCGATATAAATAGAAGCCGTTGCGTAAAAATGCAGCGGCTTTTTTTTATCTACCGCTACTTCAGGCCTTTTTTCAGTTGCTAATAAAGTTACAACTCTCTTTGCAATTGCAGCCCCTGAATCAAGTAGCCTAACAGCTCCCGCAAAATAGTCATTAATGCCATGAGTTAGGAGCGGGAAATGTGTACATCCTAAAACTATGACATCCACACTATGATCAATTGCTAACCTATCTAGTTCGGCGGTTAGTTTATTCTGGTCTAGTTGCTTACTTAAGTAAGCCTGCTCTGCAATATTAACCAACTCTACACTTGCGTATAAATGAACAGTTACATCCTTTGCATACTCTTGTATTAATTGCTGCGTATAAGCACTTTGTACTGTTGCAGGTGTTGCTAATAATGCAATATGCTTTGTTTGCGTTACTAAGGTGGCAGGCTTTATTGCAGGAACAACACCTACAATAGGGATACTCGCTAGTTTCCTAACTGCTGACAGAGCTGCTGTTGAAGCGGTATTACAGGCGATCACTATGATATCAACCGCTAATTGATTAACTGCGATAAACTCAAGCAAAGCACTAAGACGGTTAATGATGGTTTGTTGACTTTGCTTACCATAGGGTAAGTAGGCATTATCCATAAAATAACTAAATTGCGCTTCTGGGAGCGCGCGTTGAATATGCTCAAGTACAGTGGTGCCACCAAGGCCTGAGTCAAAAACTAAAATATGTGCAGACAAACTACTCGCCCCGTATTACTTTAAGCGAAGCAGTTTGCCATGCAGTTAAACAGAAATAAAGTTTACGCTTCGCTTTCTGACGCGGCTGAGCGTAGCTTATTCATTTGCTCAAACATCGATTTAGTATATTCAACCAGCTTGCCAATCTCTTCTTTATCTTGATTCAGCCATTGTAAGATACCTGCAAGCTCATTTTGTAAACCTAGATCACCCGCTTTATTGAATGCTTCTTTTAAATCATCATTAAATGGGGCTATTTTTTCAGCAACTTTTTTCTCTGGGGCAGGTTTATTTTCTTCATAGCCTTTTATTGCAGCGAAGGTTTTGGTCTGCCTTAAATCCATTGAAAACGCCACCAGCTGTTCATTACCAAGGCTTAGCTCTTGTGCTTGTGCAAACGCCTGCTCTAAATCGCCACCAAAAAAGGTTTGGCTCACATTTTGAAGATCCTCCATTAAGGCATTTATTGCCTCTTGCTCGTCTTCATTTAAATCACCATTGACCGACATACTAAAGGACAGTTCACGTGATTGTGATGATTCACTAGCATAACCTTCGTTTTGACCATTACGTTGATAACTACTTGCTGATTGTTGTTTAAAGGCATCAGCAAAGCTAATAGTCACCTCGTCACCTTCTGCAGTGGTAAAGTTATATTCTGCGTTATTACTTAAACTTAGATACTGTGCTTGGCTCACACTCACAGACTCAGGTTTTGGGTTAAATAAGTTTTCTTCAAATTCATCAAGGCCACTAAAAATACCTGCTTTTGATTTTTCGATGCCTTCTTCTATTTCGTCATTTAAAACCCCTGTGCCTTTGAGCTCTTCATAAGCATCATCGATACCTATTTGCACACCTTTGCGTGCATCACTGAGCATCCCTTTGAGTTTGTCATCATCGGCACCACCGGCTTGTGCTTTTTTAACCGCACCCGTTACAAAATCCAGTACATTTTTGACAATTTCTTCAAAATCGAATAACGGTTTGTCTTTTTTCTCTTCAGCGACAGGTAAACCCAAAGCTTGTGCCATTTTATCACCTAATACTTTTGCGGCTAACTCCCTACCACGTTGCTGGTAACTATCTTGGGGAGACTGTATTGTAGGTTGCTGTAATGCACCTTTGTTACTGTATTTATTGACATTGTTATTTGGAACAAAGCCAAAGTTACCTATTTTCATGATCCGACTCCTATAGTTGCATTCTTTAGTATCGGCCTAAAAATAAATAACTGAAGCGAAATGTACAAAAAAACAGCACCTTTCATTACGCAAAACTAGACAAATACTCCCTGCCCCCTACAATAGCGCCGATAAATAGCTTAAAGATAGAAGGTAGTGGGCATAATGGCAGTTATTAAGATCGATACATCAATATACGATGCGCAATTAAGCGAAAAAGAGCAGCGTATTATTGCGCAATTCCAACGATTTGGGGTTGAGCAATTAGAAGTATTTGGCTCAGAGCCTATTCACTACCGTCAACGCGCTGAGTTTAGAGTGTGGCATGATGGGGATGATTTATTCCATATTATGTTTGACCAAGCTACCAAAGAAAAAATTCGTGTAGATACCTTTGATCCAGCAGCACCGCTGATTGGCGAAGTTATGCAAGCGATGATCGAAAATTTAAAGGGTTGTGAGATATTACGCCGCAAGTTATTTCAAATAGATTATTTATCAAGTCTCAGTGGTGAAATTCTTGTAAGCTTGCTTTACCACAAACCATTAGATGATGAATGGCTAACAGCCATTAAAGCGTTAAAAGTGGCGCTGAGTGAACGCTTTAAAATTGATTTTATTGGCCGTGCCCGCAAACAAAAAGAAGTGTTGGGTGATGACTATGTTACTGAACGTCTAACCGTTAATGGCCAAGAGCTTATTTATCAACAAGTAGAAAATAGCTTTACCCAGCCTAATGCCAAAGTAAATATTAAGATGCTAGAGTGGGCCCAGGATTTATGTAAGCCATTAAAAAATGATTTGCTTGAGCTGTATTGTGGCAATGGTAATTTTTCGATTGCATTGGCAAGCTCGTTTAATCGTGTGTTAGCTACAGAGATCTCAAAGTCATCAGTGCACTCTGCACAGTACAATATTGCCAAAAACAAGGTGACTAACTTAGATATTATTCGCATGTCTAGTGAGGAGTTCACTCAAGCGATGAATGGCGAGCGCACGTTTTCACGCTTAGAGGGTATTGATTTAAAAAGCTATAACTGTCAAACCATTTTAGTTGACCCGCCGCGGTCTGGCATGGATACACTGACCTGTGATTTAGTCGCTAACTATGAAAGCATTATTTATATTTCATGTAATCCAGATACCCTAGAGCGAGACTTAGAGCACCTAAGTCGTACTCATGAAGTTAAGCGCTTCGCAATTTTTGACCAATTTCCTTACACTCATCACATAGAATCAGGGGTGTTTTTACAACGTAAGTAACAGAAGGTTTTATCATGCCAGTGCTTGGACTAGCGCTGGCATTTGCTGCTCACTATACACTTCAATGCCATGTTGAGTTAACAATGCAGCTTCAGGCCCATCCCCTTAACCTTAGTGCCACTGTGCGAACCATCATAAATTGTGTTGCGGCCACAAGAAGGGCTTGATTCCTTTAACAGCGCAAAACGAATATTGTGCTGCTGGCAAAGTTGCAGCGCTTTGCGTGCACCTAACTTAAATTCAGCGGTCACATCATCACCTATATTGGTAATCACTTTATCATTGCTGATTTCAGCAGGATCTCTGGGGGTAGGTAAACCACCAGCAACCTCGGGGCAAAAAGACACGATCAGCTTTTGCTGTTGCCAGGTCATTATTTGCGGATGAAGTAATTGCACTCCCGTGCCGTCGTAACGCACAGGAGTGCCAAGCAAACAGCTTGAAATGAGTATTTTTTCCATTGTATTTTCACCACTAACAAAAAAGCTCCGCGTACGGAGCTTTTTATACAGCTAACTAGTTTTATTTAGCAGCTAAATAGTTAATTAGTTTACTAATATCTTCAGGCTCGGTAATTCCTGATTCACGCCCCAAGTTAAGCTTATATTTACCATTTACGATAAAAGTGGGTACACCACGCAGTGCGCCTTTATCTTTATAGTAATCTTGGTCACGCTTCATTTTTGAGCTCATAGTACGTACTGAAAAACTTTTATAAAGTTTGTCGAACTTATCGCCGTCAACGCCTTGGGCTACGAATACATCTTTAACATCCGCTAATTCATTAAACTTAGCACGCTTAACATGAATATGGCTAAACATAGCTGCAATGATGGCATCTTTTTGTGGTAACACTTCCGCAGTTGCTAATGCTTGAGAAATCATTTGTTGATTTTCAGGATCACGAACTCCAACAAAATCAACATGGCTCTTTTTAAACTCGACTGTTTTATCAAGCTTAGGCTTCACATCCGCTAGTAGCGCTTCATAGTTATTACACGCTGGGCAATAAAATGAGAAAAACTCTTTTACCTCAGGTTTTTTACTCGCTCGCTCGGATACAACATCATAATGCACACCTTCTTCGTATGTGCTTGTTGCATTTGCAGCTAACGGTAATAACAAGGCCAGCAATCCAGCTTTAACTAATTTGATCATCGGGAAAAACTCCAAAAATTATTGTTTTAATAAAAAGGCAACTAGCTCATCAAGCTGCTGTTGGCTCTTGATGGTATTGATATTAATTTTGTATTTATCGTTAACGATAAAAGTAGGTACGCCGGTTAGAGCACCCATTTGCGAGAATTTATTCTGCTTATCTTGCATGGCTTTTTCAGCAGCAATCACAGGCATGCTCGCAATTTCTTTATCAAACGTATCACTATCTATGCCGTTAACGTCAAGCAATGCTTTAACGTCTTTAATATTATTTAAAGGAGCGCGTTTTACATGAATGCTGTCAAAAATTTGATCTGCAACTTGCTCACCTTTATTGTGCTGCTTAGCAATGATGTACGCATAACTTAGGTTGCTTTGCACTTCTGGCGCTAAACCACCTAAAAAATTAACATGATTTTTTACAAACTCAGTGCCTGCGGGTAAACTTTTTTCCATTGCTTTCGCAACGGCTTCAAACTTAAAACAGTGCGGACAATAAAAAGAGAAAAACTCAGTGACCTGAGGTGTTTTGCTTTTTTCAATTTTAAGTACTTCGTATTGATCACCCGCTTTAAAGTCTGCAGCCATCGCTGCAAAGGGTAAACATAACAATAATAAACTCAGTTTTAGTTTTTTAAGCATTGGACTCTCGTTTCGATATTTTAATAATTAGTTAGGTAGCAACTTTAACGGCGGCTCTTGCAATGCAGAGTATTGCTCTTTTAACGCTAAAATCTGTTGCTCCCAGTATTTGTCATCAGCAAACCATGAAAAGTTCCGCGGGAATGCTGGATCTTCCCAGCGTTTAGCTAACCAACCCATATAATGAATCATACGCATCGCGCGTAAAGGTTCAATCAATTTGAGTTGTGTGTGATCAAAATCACAAAATTCTTCATACGCTGCCACCAAGGTGTCTAACTGTAACAGTTGATTGTGTCGATCACCACTGAGCATCATCCATAAATCTTGAATCGCTGGTCCTTGGCGGCTATCGTCCAAATCAACAAACATTAACGCATCACCTGCCCAGAGAATGTTTCCAGCATGACAATCACCATGTAAGCGAATAGTTTCTACTTGCTGATAGAGTGACTTCGTTTTAGCAATCACCATATCCAAAATAGTATAAAACGCAGTGGTTAAACTACTAGGCACCAGATTACTGTTTTGCAACTGAATTTTAGCTGTATCTAAATACTCATCACATCCTATGACCGGACGTTCACTAAAAACATTTCCTTTCGCTACCTGATGCATTCGGCCAATTAAACGCCCAAGTACATCTAGCTGATCAAGGTTATCCATTTCAAAGATACGCCCACCAACACTTGGAAATAGCGTAAACAGGTAGCCATTATGCTCAAATAAGCTTTCGCCATTACGGCGAATAGGGGCAACAACGGGTACTTCAGCATCAGCTAATTCAAATGTAAAATTATGCTCCTCCAGTATTTGCGCCTTACTCCAGCGTTCTGGGCGATAAAATTTCACCACATAACGCAGGCCATCGTCTGCTTTAAATTGATAAACACGGTTTTCGTAACTATTCAGTGCGAGCAAGCCCGATTCTGCATAAATACCAATACTTTCTACCGCATCTAAAATCGAATCTGGGGTAAGATCTACAAAACTAAATTTACTCATAATTCTCATCAGTTATAAAAAAAGCGAGAACATCCCGCTTTTTATGTGCTTATCTATAGTGTACTTAACTATCGCGCTTTAAAGAAGTTACTCGGCTGCGATATTTGTGAACTAGGGTCGTTCGTCGGCGACAACACAAAGCTAAACTCTGTCATTGGCGCTTTCAAATCATAAGGGTCCATGACTAAAGACAATGGCACATTATGCGATTCCCCTGCCTGCACGGTAAAGGTTTGCTTACCTATGTATTTAAAATTCTCCAATCCTTGCACTTTGATATTAAAGGTTTGCTCGTATTGCGCTTTGTTGATCACCTTTAGTGTATAGGTATTTTCAACAAGACCGTTAAAATCAACTCGATATAGCTGATTACGATCGCGAATAATATCTAAGTCCATTGGTTTGCGCATCACGATATTGGCCACCAGCGCCGCACTCAGCACCACTAAAATAACACTGTAGCCAATGATTTTAGCCCGCAGCGGATTGGTTTTATTCTCTGGTGTTTCTAAATTACGCTCTGTGGTATAAGAAATCAGGCCGCGTGGATAGTTCATTTTATCCATAACCCCATCACAAGCATCGATACAAGCACCACAGTTAATACATTCTGCTTGCAAGCCGTTACGTATATCGATCCCTGTTGGGCACACTTGGACACATAAGTTACAGTCAATACAATCGCCTAAGTTAAGCTCTTTGGGGTCTTGCTTACGAGAACGTGGGCCACGGTTTTCCCCACGCTTTTCGTCATAACTTACTGTGTAAGTGTCTTTATCAAACATTGCTGATTGAAAGCGTGAGTACGGACAGATATGCAAACACATGATTTCGCGCATCCAACCTGCATTACCATATGTACACACAGCAAAGAAAATAATACTAACTAATGCATAGCCACCAACATTAAAGGTTACAAAATCAGGAACGAGCTCACGAATGGGCGTAAAATAACCAACAAAAGAAATAGCAGTATAGAGAGAAAATGCAACCCAACTAGTATGTTTGGCTGTTTTGCGCCAAAACTTATCAAAGTCCATTGGTCGTTGATCAAGCTTTTTACGTTGATTTGCAGTACCTTCAAACTTCTCTTCAAACCAAATAAAAATAAAGGTCCAGACTGTTTGCGGACATGTGTAGCCACACCACACCCGGCCATAAAAAGTGGTAACTAAAAATAATGCAAATGCAGCGAGCATGAGAATAAATGCGAGGATAGTGAAATCTTGCGGCCATAACGTTAGCCCAAAGATATTATATTTTTGACCTATAAGATCAAACAACACGGCTTGCTGGTCGTTAAAGTTTATCCATGGCAAAGCCATAAACGCTAACATACCTAAAAAGCCAATTCGTTGTCTTAATAACTGGTGCAATCCCGTTACCGCACGTACATAAATACGATTTCGGGGGTTAAACCTATCCTGATGGGAATGCAGATCGGGCTTTTCGATCTTTACCTCACTCGGAATATTCTTTACTTTTATTTGCTTGTCCATCGAAGTTCCTCAACGCCGCTTGGAGAATGAAAGTCAAACAATCAAATGCAATTTAAATAGCGAATCACTGCGCTTATATTTAAAAGTAGTGCAAACTGAACCACAACGCCGTAAAAGTTCAGAGATTTCTGAAAAATCTAATTGTTCCTGTCCATTATACCTACAATTGATAAAAATGCTGAAGTTGATCGCTAATAATTTATTCATCTAACTTACTTGCTTTACAAAGGGGCATTTTATTACACTGGTGGTCAATTCGTACCCGTTCAGATCAAAGTTTACATACAATATGAAAAAATTCCTTGTACTTGTAGTAGTGATACTCGCCCTATTCACAATTGATCACCCCATGATAAAAGAACCCAGAGAAAAACTGCTGGGGGAAGGCGTTGGTCTGTTAAGTAGTGCTAGTAAAGTAAACCGTGGGCCAGCCGCCAGCATGGCAAAAAATCGTATTAAATCTGAATTAACACTCTCAGAAACAGAATTAGAATACCTTGAAGAAACCATGCAAACCGATGAGCAGTTACAACTATTCCATACTCGTTATTGCCGTAGTAAAGATCTCAATTTATATTTTTACGAAGACCGTTTAAATACAGTGTGTGGCATTGCAGCGACCGCACTGGCGGAACGTAGAGGTAAATAGTGGACTTTTCAGCATTAACAAAAAAAAGTAGCGCGTCTTTTAATCAGCATAAAAATTTACTGAAGAAGCTCGCGAAAGGACACACTGTAAAATGTGAAGTATGCCAAGGCATATTAACCTTGGATTTAAAAACTCAACAACCCGGCCAAGGGGTTGCTAAATGCCAGAAAGGCTGCACAGAAATAATGTTGGATTTAGCGTAACGCTAGCTCCAACTTTCTTCTTCATCGCTATAAAGGCCACTTTGCACTGCAATTATCTCTATTAGCTCTGCAAAGCCTAATGCAAAGTCTCCCATTACAGCAAATTGCTGCAGACTTAACTGTATCTCACTAAGCTGATTTTGCTCCGCAATAGTTGTAATTAGCTGAGGTTCTAGGGCAAAAAAACCTAAACTCGCATAAGCGGTTTGCAATGCATCAACTAGCTCGGCCGTAAGGGTATCAGCTTGCATTAGCTTATCTATATAGCTTTTAGCACCTTGTACAAACCCCTGGCACCATTGTTGGCACTCGTGTAAATCTAGGTAACTGTCATCTTCGCCATTAACTTGCAAACTAACAGGAAGCTTAAATCCCGTCTCATACACCTGCTCACTGATCTGATGATATAAAGCCATAAAGGCAAACAGCACTTGTTCTTCTAGTTGCCCGTTGCTGTTTGGTACTATTTGTTCAAGCCACTCATGAACATCTAATGGTTCTGGTGAGCATATTACCGCAAACAAGTAACCCTTACTTTGCACTAAGCTCATGGCACCGTCATGACTGGCTAAATATGCATTTAGCTGCTGAGCATGTTGTACTGAAAACTCTGGGATTTGCATATAAAACCTAATCTTGCCTAAAAGTTTAGTGGATAACGGCCATTACTATCTGCGCGCCCCAAAAATTTAGCTGCATCATGTACTTCTTTTGGTAGTGATGCTTCAGGCTTAATAAAGCCTGCGACTTTGAAATCTAGATTAGCCTTTAAGGTGGCGTCCGCTGCTAGACCTAAACGATTTTCTGGATCAACCAACACCGCAATGTCGCCTGATTTACAACTTAACTTGCCACTTAATGGACCAACACTAAACCAACCTGACAGCCCCTGTACATCTATATTTGGGCTAGCAATCTCACCGCTTAACGCCTCACAATAAGGTTGTCCTGAATTGTATTGCTCTAGTTCAACAATAACTCTGCCTTTAGCATTAATAGGTAACGGCAATTGTAAGCGCTGCATCGCACGTTCAACACTTAGGCGTAAAGTTGCATCATTTAATGCCACTGCTTGATTCAATAGACCATAACTAAAATCGCCGCGACCAGACATTTCATCGGTATTGCGTGCATCACCAAACTTTATATTGCCTTTGAGCCGTCCACTAAACAATGCCCAACCTGAAATATCCCAGCTTAGGTTATTAATTTGCTCTCCCTGATAACGCAACTGCATGATCCGCCCCTGCCAAATGCTGCCCGAGGCTTGACCAATTTGCAGATCTTTTGGTAGATAAGGGTTTGCTAAATTAAGCGCAACGGCAGCAGGGGTCTTTAATAATGCAAAAAAAACAAAACCGAACAAAAACACTACTATTATAATCGCTATTTTTTTCATTATTTACTTCTCTAATACCAATCGGCTTACACGTACATAGCCTGGTTTATCGTCGCGACTAAGATCTAAATTTTCAATCAATACGCCTTTTGTATTTACTAACTCATCCAGCCACTCTACAAGTTTATTAAATTGTACAGAGTCGATGGTTAACCTAAGTGACTCGTCATTAGGTTGCATTTTACTGATAGTAATATTATAGCGACCACGAGTGGCATTCACTATCTGGCTCAAATTTTGACTGCTTGTCACTGTGCGTGCATTGCCAGCTTTTAGCTTCACGATACTGCTGTCAACCCAGGTTAATAACTCTTGCTGTTTAACTTGGTTCTTTTCAGCTTCTGCAATAGCATTATTTAATGGTCTAAAAATTCCCATGACTAAAATAAAGATAACAAAAATAACCCCAGCAACCATTACCAACTGCTGCTCTTGCTCTTTTAAGCTATGCCACTGTTTTAAAAGTTGTTGCTTCATGCAGCACCTCGTAGTTTGATTTCACCGACTACAAAGTCGCCATCATTATTCAATGAGCCTTGATCAACCGTTAGACCTCGCTGCTCGAGGATTGACTTAACTTTACCAAATGTTTGGAAGTCTTTACCACGGGCACGGATCCGAAGTTCATTACGACGTTGATCATAACGTAATGTTTCAGGGGTAAACTCTTTAACTTGACTAAATACACCGACAAGCTCATTGGTTAAATCGAGGAACCCAGCACTGCTACCGCCTTCTAATTTAGCCAGTTCACCTTGAATTTGGTTTTTAATTAAATGTGGGCGCACAGTCTTGCCAGGAAAAGCAGCTTGGTAACGCGAAACGACTTGTGTTTTAGCAACCTCAAGATCGCTATTTAACTTATGCAACTCAAAGCCTTTTACTGCAACAGAAGCAACTAATGCAATACTGGCTGCAATGGCTGCACTTTGCCAATACCCCCACCATAATGCGCTTTTCTTTTTCAGTTGATACTGACCTTGGCGCAAGTTGAACTTAATATTTGGTAATTGCTTTGCAAATAATGCCAGTGGCAAGTCATAAGCATCCGTCTGTGCGCTTAGTGTAACTGTTTCTGGAAATTGTGATGCGGGACTGTAATGAGCAACATTCGGATGACCAAGCGCAGTTAAATACTCAGCTAACCAGCTTTGCTCTACCGCACTAATTCGCCATGCGCCTTGTTTACATAACCATTGGTTATTAAGCTCAATAACACTGAGTCCATCACCTTGTGCATCAGGCAGCAATAATGCATCAGGTAACAATTTAAACACTTCAATGTCATGCTCAGCAAATACCGCTAACCAAGCTTCAAACCAGTCTCGATCTGTCATGGCAACTTTAATAGCGTGCTTATCTGCCACCATAGTAGGTTCAGCAATGGCAATGAATAAGTCGTCGACATCGCATGCAATTTCTTCTTCGAGCATATACGGGAGAGCTTGCTCAAGCTTGCGGTTCCACTTTGTTGGTAAAATTACCGTTTTTAGTTGCACTTGATCACAAGGCAATAATACGACAACTTCACGGCTCTGTGATTTTTCAGCGAGTTCATTCAGTTGCTCAGCGTTAGGTAATTCGCCACTGGCAATGATTTCTTGTTCTAATGGTGAATAAATCAGCCAATTAATACTTTCTTGTTGAGTTTGACCCGTACGGATCAACAGTATTTCAGTCACTGTACGCCTCCAAATTTTCGCGCCAGTATAGTTACCTCGCCATCTTTGGCTTGCAGTAAAGTGGTCATCGAAAAACGCAGTTCAACAAATTTAGCCTGCGTTTGTAGTTTAAAATATTCGCTTTTTATAGTGAACAAGTTCTCAACCGACTTAACATTTTGTGCCCCTTGTTGGTTAACCTGTTCAAAAAATTCTTCAATATCTGTAAAGCCATCTTCTGGGCGAGCAGATAACACACTTTGTGCGCCTGATTCACTCAAACCATCAATCAGTGCACTCAATAATAATGCTTGTTCAGGATCAATAGTATTGACATTAATCGCTAATAATTCGCTGCCCGGTATCACACACACATAAGGCAATACTTTTTCCATTACTAAAGGATTAAAGCCCTTCACTAAACGCAGCTCCGAGGTAGATGCAAAATAACTATTCGCCGTCATATAGGGTGATTGACGCGATAAGTACTCGTCTTCTTCCGCACCTGAGCGATAAGTAATACTGTCTTCATCGAGCCAATCGTATACACTGTCTGCCATTGCTTCTTCAGATTCTTCTGCTGGCAAATTTTCTATATTTTCCAATAAAGCCAATAACGCCGAATGAGCAGGATTAGTTTTATTCGTACTTCCACTGCCGGTTTGCGGGGCTTGAGCACGTAAAGCATTAAGGTTCAAACACGCCTGCAAATCGGTGATTTTCCCTTGCAAAGTACCATTATCAACCGGATAAGGTACATCGCCTTGTTGTGCCCATATTTGTTTCAAGGTAGTTTTGTCTGGGTCGTCTTTTTTACTTTGCAAAATTGCTTTTATGGCAAGCTCCTCAGCAGCATAGGCATACCATTTAGCTTGTTGATGACCTTGTATATTGGTACTTTTTTGCACTTGAACGAGTAAATTGGCACTCATCTCGACCGCTAAAATTGACGCTAAAGCAACAATAAATAATACAATAATTAGCGCAGCACCACGGGAAGACTTAATTGCCATTTTCATCCTCTCGCTGATTTTGCCCACCATTGTTATTACTGCCATTGCCGCCCACAGTATTATTGCCTGTAGGTACTTGCACTGTAACTTTACCATCACCTGGAACTAAAAACACACGGCGAATAGGCTCAGCTTCTATTTGCTGTATAGTAACCGCAACCGCCTTTGGCAATGCTTTAATTTGCCATTGCTCTTGCCATTCATTCTGGTCATCTAAAAATTCAAATTTTAGATCTTCGATATCATTTAGAATCACTTGTACACGCGGCTCAAGGTTATCGAGCTGATCAACATAAACTCTGTAGATACGTTCAAGGTTATCATCAACAACCCGATACCCGACGGCTTGTAATTCTGAGCGTGGCAGTAAGTTAATTGGGTTAACCCAGCCATCGCGCACAAAACCAATACCGTCGTACTGGCTGTCTAATGTGTAACGCCCTGCGAGTAAGTATTGCTCTTGTATATCACCCGCTTCATTGCGCACTTCGCGCTTAGTCATTTGACTAAAGTCTTGGTCCATTAATCTAAAAGCGGTTTGTAAGCCATTTAACTCAGCAATTTTTTCATCCGATGCATCTTTAGCTTTGGTGGTCGAATCAAGGATTTGGTGGGTAGCCAACACCACGAAGGCTAAAATACCCAGCGCTACCATCACCTCCAAGAGTGTAAAACCACGCTGCTTCACTTACTTACTGCCTTTATTTAGATAGCTGCTTAGCTCATAAACTGAGTGCTCAAGCTTTTCATCACTAAATACATTAATGGTGACTTTTACAAAACTTTTATCTGCTGTCACTTCAGTGTCTTGTCGCCAATACCAGTCTATACCGGCCATTGTTTCAGTGCCTTTCGCGCCATTTTTGCCTTGCCACTTTTCACCTAAGGTGCGCTGTTCAATCAATACATTTTCAGCGACCCATGAAGCATACGTTTGCTCTTCAAGGCTTGATAAATGATTAATGTGCTCACCTGTCGCTTGCATCGCAGCAATCCCAGCCATAGCGCAAATACTCAGCGCCACCATAACTTCTAGTAAGGTAAAACCTTGATTTTTGTTATGCATTATTCTGGCTCTCTGCGTAAGTTCACTGGCGCCGAAAATTCCCCCTCAATGAAGTACACAGGGTCTTTTTCGTCTTGTAATTCATAGATAAGTTGAAATGCACTGACTTCACCTGAGGATAAAAGTAGTACTTGTGGAATTTTCATTTTTTGTAATTCGAGTAAACTTTCGTCGTCGCCGCCACTCATGAGCTCTCGCCAATTAGACTGCTCTAATAAATTATCCTGTGACCAAGCTAAATCGTCTATATTAAGCGTTAACTTTAAACGTTCATCGACAGTAATTGGCGCAAACAACTTTTCACGGTCAAAGGTAACCCACTTTTCACCATCAAACACTAAAAACTCGAACGTATTCTTATCTAAGTGAAAGCCGAGTTCAACTTGATTTAATATTGCAAATTCAGAGGCCATATTAATCGTGGTATGCAGTCTCAGCGCTTGTTTATCCAGCTCGTCTTCATCACCACCGTCAAGGCTGTATACCACCATTTTTGTGGCAAAGGCAATCACCACTAGTACAACTAAAATTTCAATTAAGCTAAAGCCACGACTTGGTGACTTTAGCTTTGCAAAGCGCGACTCATTGCAGCTTAATAACATGCTAAGCTCAATACTGAGTATAAAAACGCTTCTTCAAAATGCATTATTATTTTTCTTCATCCCAGTTACCAATGTCATCATCAGTACCCGCTTCGCCATCTGGCCCCATAGAAAATAAATCTATTTTGCCGATTTCTCCCGGGCTGATTAGCTGATACGGGTTACCCCATGGATCTTCTGGTAATTTAGAAATAAAGCCACCTTCAGGAAAACGCTTTGGTACTGGCTCAATGCTCGTTTTTGTCACTAACCCTTCAAGGCCTTGCTCTGTGGTTAAGTACGCTTTGTTCTTTAATTTATAAAGACTCATCGCATCTTCTAATTGCTGAATATCAAGATGCGCTTTATCTAACGCAGCTTCTTCTTGCTGACCCATAATATTGGGTGCCACGATCGACATAATCATGCCAATGATAACCAGTACCACCATAACTTCGAGTAATGAGAAACCTGCTTGTTTATTCACGTACATACCTCTGTTGTTCTTAATAATTAACCATCGTAACACGCTGAAAATGCATTACGAAATCCCTAAAACTGTTAAAGTCCAATCGCTTTATTCATAGCCATGATAGGCTGCAATATTGCCATAACGATAAACAATACAATAACCGCCATGGACGCTATCATCGCAGGCTCTAAGAGTTTTAGCGAGACATTTACCATGCTTTCAAATTCACGATCTTGGTTGTTTGCAGCACGCTCAAGCATCTGCTCAAGCTCGCCTGATTTTTCACCACTTGCGATCATATGCAGCATCATCGGCGGGAATAATTTGGTTTGCTGTAAAGAGGCTCTTAAGCTGGCCCCTTCACTGACACGAGTAGCGGCATCGGCTACTGACTTTTTAATTTTCTCATTGATTAATACCCCACCAGAAATACGCATACCTTCAAGTAGCGGCACTGAGCTTGATGACAAAATGCTCAAGGTACGGGCAAAACGGGCTGTATTGATACTACGTGCGACTTTACCAATTCCCGGTAGCATTAAAACTTTAGAGTCATACCAAAAACGAATTTTAGGTTGTTTTAATGCGTGTTTAACGCCAATTACTGTTGCGGTGAATAGTACTAAAGTGATCAACCAATAGTTTTGTACAAAGTTACTGGCCGCCATTACCCATTCTGTAGTCCAAGGCAACACCTGCTTCGACTTTTCAAACGTCTTTAATATTTTTGGTACAACAGTACCAAGTAATATTGAAACGATACCGATTGCAAAAATAACTAAGATCACAGGGTAAACCATCGCTTGAGTGATTTGACTGCGCATGTGTTGACGTTGCTCTGTGTAATCAGCCAAACGGTTCAATACGGCATCTAAATGGCCTGACTTTTCACCTGCGGCCACCATGGCGCGATATAAGTTATCAAATACATGAGGAAACTCTGACATCCCATCAGCAAGCGTATAACCCTCAACCACTTTTGAACGTACTGACATAAGCATACGTTTCATGCGCGGTTTCTCACATTGCTCAGCTACGGCCATCACCGCCCCTTCAACTGGCAGTGCCGATTGAATTAAAGTCGCTAATTGACGGGTAATTAACGCAAGATCAGAGGTGGATATTTTCGGTTTAAAAAAACTACCAAAAAGTGAGCTTTTTTCACCTTTGACATGCTTTTCACCTTCTGCGGCCGCAACCACTTCAAGGGGAGTAAGCCCTTGTTCACGTAAAGACTGGCGAATTTGCTTTGCAGTGTCCGCTTCTTGAATACCTTTTTTTTCTTTGCCACGACTGTCTAAAGCGCGGTATTCAAATGCTGCCATGGTTAGCCTTCCTCACGTGTTACACGTAATACTTCTTCAAGGGTCGTTTTACCAGCTAATACACGGCTGCAACCATCTTGGCGAATACTTGGCGTATGCTTACGAATGTACTTTTCAACACTCTGCTCACCTTTACCACTGTGCACTAGTTCACGCACAGTTTCATCAACGACCAACAGTTCGTGAATACCTGTACGACCACGATAACCATTAAAGTTACACTCTTCACAGCCAACTGCTCGATAAATTGTCGGCGGCTCAGCAAATGGTACGCCAAGTAATTCACATTCTCGCTCATCGGCTACATGTGCTTCTTTACAGCTGTTACATAAAGTTCGTACTAGTCGTTGTGAAAGCACACCGAGTAAGGAGGATGATAATAAGAAAGGCTCAACCCCCATGTCTTCCATACGCGATATTGCACCCGCGGCAGTATTTGTATGCAACGTAGACATCACTAAGTGACCCGTTAATGAAGCTTGAACGCCTATTTGCGCGGTTTCAAGGTCACGTATTTCACCAACCATCACCACATCAGGATCTTGACGCAATATGGCACGCAGGCCACGAGCAAAGGTCATATCAACTTTGGTATTGACCTGTGTTTGACCAATGCCTGGGATTTCATACTCGATTGGATCTTCAACCGTTAAAATATTACGGTCGCGAGAATTAATTTGGCTCATTCCCGCATACAGCGTGGTACTTTTACCGGAGCCTGTTGGCCCGGTCACCAAAATGATACCGTGCGGTTTGCTGATCAGGTCAGAAAATAACTCACGGTTACGCAACGTCATACCTAAATCTTCAAGGTTTAAGCGGGCGTTATTTTTATCGAGTAAACGCAGTACTACACGCTCACCAAAACTTGATGGCATAGTTGATACCCGGACATCAACTGCACGTCCGGCAATCCTTAAACTAATTCGTCCATCTTGTGGGATACGCTTTTCAGCAATATCGAGTTTCGCCATTACCTTAATACGCGAAACAAGTAACGAGGCCAGCTTACGGTTTGGTTTCAGTACTTCTTTAAGCACACCATCAACCCGAAAACGGATCACTAACTCTTGCTCAAAGGTTTCAATATGAATATCCGAGGCACCTTCTTTAATCGCCTCACTGAGCATCGCATTGATCAGCTTAATAATTGGCGCATCATCATCGCCTGCTAATAAATCTTCAGTTTGCGGCATTTCTTCAGCAAGCGAGAATAAATCAACTTCATTACCGATATCTTCCATCATCTGCTGGGTTTCCGAGCTATCGCGTTGATAAGAGGCTTCTAGTAACAACTCAAATTTATCATCCGGTAATTGCTCAAGCGTAAAACCGTGCCCAGCGATGCGGCGTACTTCTAGCAGTGCATCTATATCGAGCTCACCACGATAGAAAACTACTCGGTCATCATTATTCTTACTTAATAACATGCCAGCACGTCGCGCATAAGAAAACGGCAATCGCTTATTTGGCAGCTCGACCAAGTCATCGCTAGTCATCAATTCGCTGTTATCTAACGGCTTAGCGTGCTCATCGGTGATCTCAGTGATTGCATCAGTCATTATTGCGCTCATCTGCGTTTTGTTGCTTTAAATACTCTTCATAGGTCGGCGGCAGTACCAGGGCATCATTCCACTCAGGTAAGATAGGCGCTTCAGTGAGCGGCATTAGATCAATACCATCTTCTTTCTGTTTATACTGCTCACCACGAATAAAGTTATATTTACTGTGGCTGAGTTTATTCATTTTAATGCCATCACGAACAATCGTTGGGCGAATAAACACGATTAAGTTACGTTTACGTTTACTGGTGCTAGTTGAACGGAATAAATGACCAAGAATAGGAATATCACCTAACAATGGCACTTTAGAGACACTTTCTTGCACGTCTTCATCGATTAGACCACCCAGTACCACCATGCCACCATCATCAGCCATCACCGTGGTTTTAATTGCACGTTTATTAATTGAAATATCAACTGAAGTAGCACCGCTTACACCTGACACTTCTTGCTCGATAGTTAACTGTACAGCAGTACCATCATTAATCTGCGGTGTTACTTTTAGTTTTACACCCACTTCTTGGCGCTCAACTGTTTGGAATGGGTTTGAATTGTTAGAACCAGTTTGTGAGCCGGTGATAATAGGCACTTCTTGACCAACAATGATTGACGCTTCTTCGTTATCCATAGTGGTAACAGAAGGCGTAGCAAGAATATTAGAGTTAGTATCAGTAGAGACCGCCTGAATAATCGCGCCCCAGTCATTTTTGATAATACCCATGGCTAAGCCATTGATACCACCGAGTAATGTAGCTAGAGGACCTAAGTCACCTTCAACTGTTTCGTCATACTCGTTTAATTCGGCATTATCGCCAGTGACGGTTTTTGTTACTGTCGTATCGCGAGCTTGCTCTGCGGCAACAGCAAGTGAGCCAACAGGCACGGTACTGCCGTTATTAAACTGCATCATGCCACCTTGCTCTGTAATCCACTGTAAGCCAAAGTTAATCCCATCGGCTTCCATTACTTCAACAATAATGGCTTCAACAAGTACTTGCGCGCGGCGGATATCCAAACGCTCAATAACCGACTCCAGTGAACGCATAGTATCAGGTTGTGCAGTAATGACTAATGAATTGGAATCAGGATGCGCTTCAATACTGGTTTCATTTTGACTGCGGCTACGAGTTTTAGTTGCCGCACCTTGGCCTTCTTCGGCTAGGGTTTTACTTACCCCTTGTAGCACTTTTACTAAGTCTTCAGAGTTTGCGTAATTAAGATAAATTACTTTCGTATTACCTTGGCTTTGTAATTCACCATCTAAGCGTTTAATTAATTCAATTGCACGAGTTCTAGCTTGACCTTCACCACTAACAATTACGCTATTGGTACGACCATCGGCGACTACTTTAGGGATCAAAAATTCAGGAATACTGCCTTTGCCGCTATCTTTATAAATATTTTCGACAACAGAAACCACATCATCTGCCGTAGCAAAGTTTAGCTTCACAATATCAACGCGTTTATCACCCGCTTGGTCAACTGAGCGAATAATTTCCACAAGACGATTTACTGACGCAGCATGGCCGGTCAACATCATTACGTTAGCGGCGTTGAAGTTTGCTACATGACCACCATCCTTTTGATCGCTAAACTGGCGTACTAATGGACCAAGCTCTTGCACACTCACATTTTTAACGCGCACAACGCGGGTGATCATCATATCTCCACGAGCTTGATCATCTTGCGTGACTAACGGCACGTTTGATTTTTTTGCATCAGAGCTTTTTTCGATCTTTAAAATGCCATTATCCATTTCAACGACTGAATAGCCGTAAACCTCTAAAACATTTAAAAAGAATTGATAATAAAGCGCCTCGTCCATCAATTCATAACTACGCACATTTACTTTTCCACGCACGTTAGGATCAATAATGACGGTTTTATTCAGATTCTTACCAACGATATTTATGAACTCGTTAATATCGGTCCCTTTAAAGTTTGCAGCATACTCCACGGCAGACACCGATAGAGATAAACTAGCCGCAAAAAAAAGTGTTGCGTACTTAGCTAACCCTTTTCTGATTTTTTTGAGGTGTAGCGCGTGAACCATTATATTAGAACTCCAAAGCTAGGTTATTGCAGGCTAAATTGTACATCGATTTGCTCGCCATCACGTTCAATCGTGATGTTTGCATCGGTGCTATTACGCAGCTCGTTAATAGCTGACATGGCCTGTTGTAAATCAGTTAGTTGATAGCCGTTAATCGAAACAGCTAAATCATTATTTTGTAGTCCCATCTTAGTAAATAAGGCAGGATCTTTACCTGGGCTTAAACGGTAACCAACTAGTTCACCGTCTTTCATAGCCTGAGACACTCGAATATAATCAAATAATTTACCGGGATCCTTTAACAGTTCTTCCCGAGTTTCTATAATTTCTTCTTTTACATCTTGGTCCGCTGTTACATCTATTTGTCGATCACTTTCCATTTGCGGGCCGGCGTCAAGTTCTGGCTCATCACTTTCGCGCTCAGCAAGTACAGGCATTGATACTGTTTTGGTAAAATCCATACCATCTAGCATTAATGTTTCAAAGCGACCACTGACATCTAAAATTACGCGGTCAGGCAATACTTGCGCTAGTTTAGCGCGCGTGCCCTGTATAACATCATCAACTAAATAAGTTGTTTGTTGCCCTTGAGATTCAATAATTGCCAAACCGGTCAGATCATTGCCACTGACCGCAACGATACCAGTTAAATTAATACTTAATCGTGTTTCTGGAGCATTGTTAATAACTTGTGTTTGCTTACTTACTGGTTTTTTAGGGGCTGCATCAGCCTTACCAAACAAGTTTTGCTCTAAAATTGATTGCGTATTTACGCGTTCGGGTTTACCTGTAGCAGTATTAATATAGCTTGGAGAAAGGCTTTGGTTAGCAGGCAAGGGCCATATTAGCCAAAATAACTTTGCAGCTAAAAAGGCAATATAAACAACGGCTAAAAGCGTTACCACCCAACTCAATTTAGCATGGGGTAATTTACTTACTAAGTGTTTTAGCTGTTGTAATCGTTGTTCCATAAATGATGTTCTTATTTTAATTTACTGCTTTATCGCTGGCCTATAGTACCTTTTCATTTTTCATTCAACAAGCGCACTAATATTAAACTTTGTAAACAAGGTAAATTAACGCTTACGATGAACCTGAAAAGCTTCGACTATTTCTTTGTTAGTAAGTTTCATGCTAAATTTTGCCTTACAGAGCCACGCTTTTAAAGAGTACAATTGTGTCAAAAAGTAACACCCGTAATTCCACGTCAAAAGATGAAGCAATGAGTGTCCGCTTAGACAAGTGGTTGTGGGCTGCTCGCTTTTATAAAACCCGCGCAATCGCACGGGACATGGTGCAAGGTGGTAAAGTGCATTATAATGGTCAACGCACTAAACCTAGCAAAATAGTCGAATTAGATGCCGTGATTAAACTTGCTCAAGGAGTTGATGAAAAAGTTATCACTGTGCTTAAATTACTTGATAAACGCTTAAGTGCCCCCATTGCTCAAACCTTGTATCAAGAATCAGATGCAAGTATCGAAAAACGCGAAGCCAATAGCATCGCGCGCAAGAACAATAGCTTTTTTGCACCGCATCCGGATCGTAAACCAGATAAAAAGCAAAGACGCGAACTTTTAAAAATGAAATCAAGTTAGGTAAAGCCACTCATGCAACAAGATTTACTTCATCGTTATACATTTGATCAACTAGACGTCCGCGGCGAACTCGTGCAAATAGAGCAAGCTTATAATGAAATGATTGCCAATCATAATTACCCAGCTCCAGTACAAGCACTATTAGGGGAGTTATTGGTCGCAACCTGTCTACTTACTGCGACTTTAAAGTTTGAAGGTGACATTGCCGTGCAACTGCAAGGCGATGGCCCAGTGAAATACGCCGTTATCAATGGTGACCATAAACAAAACATGCGCGGTATTGCTCGCTTACAAAGTGAAGTAACAGGCTCAACAATTCAAGATTTAATTGGCAATGGTGTAATGGTATTGACTATAACCCCAACCAAGGGAGAACGTTACCAAGGTATAGTGCCGCTTGAGCACGATACCTTAGCTGCATGTCTAGAAGCTTATTTCACTCAGTCAGAGCAATTACAAACTCGCCTATGGTTTGCCACAGACACCACCGCAGATAATGCAAAGGCTGCGGGTTTATTACTACAGGTACTCCCTGTTAATAAAGAAAAATCTGTTGAAGACTTTATCCATTTAGAAGCGCTTAGTAATACTATTAAAGATGAAGAACTCTTAAAGCTTGATGCCGCCACGGTATTAACACGCCTGTACCATGAAGATAACCCTCGCGTATATGAGCCGCAAACAATCCAATTTAAATGTGGTTGTAGTAGAGAGAAAACCATCACCGCACTGGTTAATGTAGGCCAACAAGCATTGTTAGATGACGTTGCCGAAAATGGAGAAGTGAAAATCAGCTGTCACTACTGCTTAAAAGATTATGTGTTTAATGAACAAGATGTGAAAAGTATTTTCAACTAACACACTCATTTAAAATACTCATTGCTCAGGTACTACCTAAACCCTCATAAAGAGCCGTGTATACAAATTTTTATACATGGCTCCTACCACTAAAAATTGTTGTGGGGTTAACTATGTACTATTTTCACAAGTGCCAGTCGTAATTGCGCTATACTGGCGCAAATTTTTTCAAATAAACTATTATGGCTCTTAAATCGACGATTATTAAGGCGCAGTTATCGCTAAGCGATATGGACCGCCACGTATACCAAGACTTTAATTTAACTTTGGCGCAACACCCATCAGAAACTGAGCAGCGCTTGATGATCCGCTTGCTTGCGTATGCACTCAATGCCTGTGATGGTTTAGAATTCACAAAAGGTTTATCGGCTGATGATGAGCCTGAACTGTGGCATAAAAACTACAGTGAAGAAATAGAGCTGTGGGTTGAACTTGGCTTACCAGACGAGAAGCGCGTTAAAAAAGCCTGTAATAAATCTAAAAAAGTGGTGTTATACACTTATGGTGAAAACAACCAAGCAATTTGGTGGCAAAAACATCAACCTAAGTTGTATGAGTTTAAAAATCTAAGCATTTTCAGTTTAGACTTTGCTGCAACTCAAGCGCTGGCGGCATTAGTTGATCGCAATATATCACTGACGATCACCATTCAAGATGGTGATGTATGGGTGAGCTCTGATTCAGTGAACATTGAGATAAAACCAGTACAATTAATGTAAAGTGTATTTAGTAAAAGAGGGTGTATGGCTATTAAGCAAGTTGTGGTATTACATGGATTGTATATGTCTGGCTTTGTTATGCGCCCTTTATGTTCGCAACTAGAAAAGTCAGGCTTGAGCATACTCAACCTTTCCTACAATACATTGTCTCCCGATCGTGCCGCTATTTTTAAACAGATTGATGATTTTATTGATGATAAAAGCACCGCACTTGTGTGCCACTCAATGGGCGGGCTAGTGGCACGAGCCTACTTAGCAGCTAACTCTTCACAAAGTCAAAACGTTGAAAAAGTCATTACCTTAGGCACTCCTCACAAAGGCAGTCATATTGCGCGCAGGATGCAGCAAAAAGGCTTTGATGTGTTTTTAAGAAATAGTGTGGAATTTTTACTCACCGAAAATGGCGATTGGCCATTTAATGCTAAGCTTTATAGTATTGCTGGTGATTTACCCATAGGCTTGATGCCACTAATAGCAAAAGGCAGTCAATCAGATGGCACTGTGTTACTCGATGAAACCAAACTCAATGGCATGGCAGAGCACAAGGTGTTTCACCTAAGCCACACCAGTATGATCTACTCACGCCAGGTAATGAGCTATATTCTTGACCTAATAACTTAATCTTGTGCACTGGCTGCTATTTTATAAGCAATAAAAGCGATAATTGCCAAGATTAACGGTGTTGGTGCGGCGATATAACCAAACGTAGCAAAGTTCGCAAAGCTCGCCCCTGCTAAGTGGCCAACCAAGCCAACTACAAATGCTAACAACGCTATACCTATAACTATCAACTCAAATTTATTCTCTTTGTTAGTTTTAGCGCGCATGATCTTTCTCCATGTAATTAATCTATGTTGATTATGCGCCGGCTAAAAATTGAACTCTTGACCTAAATCAAACCCTCGTAGACAGTCAAAAAGTGTAATTATAAAGTTTGTTCTGGATCATGGTTTTGTTCTATCTTTAAGTAAATATCCGTTATTTTCCCCTAAGGGGTAGATTTTTAAAGTTTGGCACCCATTTCTATTACAGTAATGCTTACGAAAGTAACGAGTTTTATTTGAGTGGTTTATTGTTGATAGGTAAAAGCTATGGCTATCATCGATTCTAACCATTTTACAGTTCATCAATAATGGCTGATACTTACTATCAGTCATTCGAAAATAACTTATCAGTTTATTTAAGGAGAGTAATATGTCACAGGTAAACGCAATCGGTCTTAACAGTGCGAAAAGTGAAGATATCGTAAAGTCACTAAATACCCTGCTAAGTAGTTATCAAATTCAGTATATGAATGCTCGTGGTTTTCATTGGAATATTAAAGGACGTAACTTTTTTGAGTTACACGTTAAGTTTGAAGAAATTTATAACCTACTACTATTAAAAGTTGATGAAATAGCAGAGCGTATTCTTACCCTTGATGGTGCGCCACTGCATGCGTTTTCTGATTATTTAGAGATCAGCAAAATTAAAGAAGCTAAGAATATTAGTGATGGTGAGGCTGCTGTAGAAAATCTACTAGCAGGGTATAGCACATTAATTAACATGCAGCGCGAAATTCTAGAACAGGCGGGTGATGCACAAGATGAAGGTACTGCATCATTAATGGGTGATTACATCACTGAGCAAGAAAAACTGGTTTGGATGTTAAAAGCATACTTAAATTAATTAACTCCAAGCTTTGTAAAAGGCTTGGTTCGTGATTACTCATAGCCAATTTTTTACATATTGATGCTCAGGGTACTGTGCTAAGTAACGCTGAGCATTCATACAAAATTGCACATCCATGCCACTACCAAGCCAAACACTTTCTAACATACTTTGAGCTACAATACTTGGTTGTATGTAGGTAACGCGTTTATAGCCTCGCGCTTTAACGCCATGAAAATACTCGGTTGCCACCGCTAAGCTATCTGCGGTGGTTAATTCAAATTCAGCTAAATTAATTACAGCATATTCAATTGAGTTTGCAGGTAATGTTGATAAGTCGGCTTGTACACTGTTAGCAAACGCAATGACCCCTTCTCGGTTAAAGCAACCAATGACTTTAATATAAATGATTGGCGGCTCTATTGAGTATTCCCAACTTCCATGCACTTCAAACATATCTACACCTCTCAACTCAATCACATATAGCTGCCATGTTATTCAGCTAAGCTAATGAAAAATGCCATTTCTAGGGCTTTTTCTGCCAAGCTTTTAAAGCGACCCGATGCGCCACCATGCCCTGCATCCATATCGGTTTTAAACACTAAAATATTATCATCGGTTTTATATTCACGCATTTTAGCCACCCATTTCATGGGTTCCCAATATTGCACTTGCGAATCATGCAGCCCCGTAGTAACTAAGATATTTGGGTAAGCCTGAGCGCTAATATTGTCATACGGTGAATACTTTGCAATCACGTCATAATAATCTGGATCATTCGGGTTTCCCCACTCATCATATTCATTCGTGGTCAGCGGAATAGACTCATCAAGCATGGTGGTTAGCACATCTAAAAATGGCACATGACACCCCACACCTAAGTAAAGCTCAGGGGCTTGATTCACAACAGCGCCCATCAACAAACCTCCCGCGCTACCGCCAGAAGCAAACACTTTATTTTGCGCACCATATCCCTGCGCAACAAGTGACTTAGTCACATCAATAAAGTCATTAAAACTATTTTGCTTATGTTGTTTTTTACCTTGTTCATACCACTGACGCCCCAACATTTCACTACCGCGAACATGGGCTATAGCGTACACAAAGCCACGATCAAGTAAGCTGAGTGAAGTACTCGAGAAACTCGGATCAATGGTGATACCGTACGCACCATAACCATATTGAAATAACGGATTAGTGCCGTCTTTATTAAATAATTCTTTACGATAAACCAATGACACCGGTACTTTTACACCATCTCGCGCCGTGATCATCAATCGCTCCGAGCCGTAATTGTCAACATCAAACTCACCTAACACCTGCTGTTGTTTAAGCAGGGTTTTCTCTGCAGTTATTAGATTAACCTCATAAAGCGAGCCTGGCGTAGTCAAACTTGAATAATAGATACGTGCCGATTGAGAGTTTGGTTCAGGATTTATCGCCACAGATGCATAAAAACAGGGGTCATCGAATTCTAAGGTCATACGCTGCTGTTGCTTATTGATCACAATAAAGCGAGTTTGTCCTTGCTCTCGCTCTGTTAACAATAAAAAATCATTAAATAATTCAACACCTTCAAGCAGTACTTCAGCTCTGTGAGGGGTGTGTTCAAGCCACTGCGTTTTATCAGCAACTGTTGCGGCGCTCGCAGTCATTAAACGAAAGTTTTTAGCCTGCCAATTGGTCACGATATAAAAGGTATCTCCGAGTTTATCAATATCAAACTCATGGCCTTCTTCACGCGGCATTAATTGCGTAAACTCACCGCTAGGCTGATTGGCATCTAATACCCAAGTATCATTAGTTTCAGTGGTGGCTAAATCAATAATAATTAGGCTTTCATCACGGCTTTTACCAAGTCCCATGAAAAAACTACGATCTTGCTCTTCATAAACCAATACATCTTGTGCTTGTTTAGTTCCTAACACATGACGATAAACCTGATAGCCCAGTAAAGTTTGCAAATCTTTCTTTACATAAAATACTGTTTTGTTGTCATTTGCCCAAACAATCTGACCTTCGGTGTTTTCTAATACGTCGTCGAGTAACCTATCATTATCAATCGTCTTAAACTTTACGGTATAAATACGGCGGCCATCAGTATCTTGCGAGTAAGCGAGCAACTGCTCATTGGGACTAATCGCAACTTCGCCTAAGTCATAAAACTCAAAGCCTGCTGCCAAGCTATTTACATCTAATAATAATTGCTTATCGGTCGCGTTTATTTCACGACTACGGTAGTGACGAGAGTACTCGTCATCACCGCGAACCTCAGAGTGATACCAATACTGACCATCCTTAACAGGAAAGGTATTGTCATCTTTCACTATGCGGTCTTTAAGTTCGTCAAACAAAGCCGTTTGCAACGGCTTAATTGGTGCTAACTGTTGTTCGCAATAATCATTTTCCGCAGCTAAATGCGCCAATATAGTTTGCTCTGTGCGCTCGTCATCACGCATCCAATAATAATCATCTATGCGTGTTTGCTGGTGCGTTGTTAAAACGTGCGGCTGTTTACGTGCAACAGGCGCATTTAAAAGAGAAGACAACGATAAGTTTGATAAAGCCACAGAAAAACCAATAAAAAATTTTGATGACGAGAGTTTACCATAATTTTCAAAAGTACATAAAAAAGCCCACTCAAAGAGTGGGCCGAAAATGCTAACTAGCATTAAGGGGAAACTTGCTGCCAAGCTAGGTGCCAACTTTGCCCTACACCTGGTTCATAAAGCGGGTTATTTTCTTCTTTTACATTGCAAAACTGACTGAAAGGCCAAGGTTTGCATTTATATATTAAGCCCGTTTTCGGCTGTAATACTTTTACGCCGGCATTATACGTACTGCATTTTTCAGGGTAGATATAATCATATGCGGGCTTCACAGCAGGAAAGTCATCGCATTTAGCAATGCACTGAAACGTTAATTCAGCTCGGTTAATACCACAGCCCTCAAGCGCATAAATCTGATTTGAACGATAAGCAACAACCAAGCCTTGCTCTGTCATTCTACCCGCTTCAACAAGCGGTATATGGGTATTAATATACTGTGCAACATAGCGCGGCCAATTATGTGGCTCGCCCTGTTCCTCAGTGATAATTTCATATTTAAATGATAAATCGACTAGCTCTCCTTGCGTATCATAAAAAGTCACCGTCACCATATCACCAACAAATAATTGGGTATGATGATTTAGACAACCTATTGGCATCCAATTACCACAGGCCAATGACGTATGCATAAACACAGCAACACCTTAAGAACATCTAATAGGTACTATCCAGTATTTATTGGATAAAAGAAATACTTTTTCAATACGTTGTAGGGCTAATGACACACAGCGAGGTTAATATTACCCTGTGCGACGGCCCCGCTATCCTAGTTTTAGCATGCTAAAACCTTAGACCGGAAACTTTGCGTCCTAACCTTTCGATTAGTTTGCCAAAACAGCGTGAGTATAATGTGACACAGTACAAAGATCAAACTAAAGAATGTAACCGTGAATAAAAACCAATACTTAGGTCTATAAAAACAAAAAAGCCAACACATAAAGTATTGGCTTTTAATTCTCAGTATTTAACTGCTATATGCCTTAGGGTTTAATAGGTGAGCAGCCCTCATAAAAAAAGCTTTAAACATTTTACCTATATCACTCATGATAATGTATAAACACGGCACCAAAATTAAAGTAATTAGCGTTGCAAACATCACTGCAAAACCAAGTGCAACGGCCATTGGTATGACAAATCGGGCTTGCAAGCTGGTTTCAAACATGATCGGTAATACACCTGCAAAGGTTGTGATCGAGGTCAGTAAAATTGGCCTAAAACGCGCACAACCTGCTTCTATTACCGCATCTTTAATCGCGATCCCCTCTCGGCGCGCTTGATTAACAAAGTCAGTCATTACCAGCGAGTCATTAATAACCACACCCGCTGCTGCAATGATACCAAAACCAGACATTAAGGTCAGATCTAAGCCAAACCAGTAATGGCCCCAAACTGCGCCAGTTAAACTAAATGGGATCACCGACATCACAATCAAAGGTTGCGCATAACTTTTTAGCGGTACAGCTAATAAGATATAGACTAAAATCATCCCCCCCCAAAAGAACATTACCTGTTGATTGGCTTGCGCCTGCTGCTCTTCAATTGCGCCACCTAGCTCCGATTTAACAGTAGGGAATTCTTCTTTAAGCTGCGGTAACAGTTTGTCTTTGACTTGATTTATTACTTCGTTTGGTTCAATCACTTCTTCATCAATATTGCCATAAACATAAACAGTACGATAACCACCTTCGCGACGAATATAGCTGATCCCAGGTGTTTCCGTCAGTTCTACTACATCACCAAGCAGCACTTCTTTGCCTTGCGGTGTTGTAACTACAGCATGTTTAAGTGATGAAAATGCTTCACGGGTCAATTTAGGGTAGCGCACCATAACGCGTACTTCTTCGCCACGGCGAATAACACGTTGTGCCTCGCCACCGTAAAAACTGGCGCCGACTTGATTTGCAATCGACGCTAAATCCAAGCCTAAATCATATGCAACCGGTTTTAAGCTCATTTGCACTTCTTTACTGGCAGGATCGATGGTCGAACTAATATCAAACAAGCCTTCTTGTTGCTGTAATAGTTGAATAAAACGACGTCCTGCATCATTTAACGTGTCAATGTCTGAGCCATACAGTAAGTAACCAAACTCACCATCACCACCGCCTTGACTGTTCACATCATCATAAATCGTTAACGACTTAACGCCGGCAATAACTGGCATTCGTTCACGCCAGCGACGAGACAGCTCAAATGCATTATAAGGACGTAAATCCTCTTCAACCAAAGGCGCTAATAACTGTGCTTCTGTACGGCCTTGGTTAAACACTAATACATCTCGAACTAACTTATGCCCGTACTCACGCTCAGTTTCTTTATCGACCGCCACCACCATGGCTTCAATTTCACGTATTGCTTCGATAGTTTGCATATCAGAGACGTTATCGTTCATTTCTAAATTAATTTGCGGAAAATCGTGCGGGATCTTAGGCATAAAACCAGTGCGCACTTGGTTTGATGCAATCAGAGCAAAGGTAATAATTAGCAAAGCAATAAATGAGCAAAATACAGCCCATCGCCACTCAACGCAACGCACGATAAAACGTCGATAAGGTCCATTTACGAAACCAAAAAAACGCTTATTAAAACGCGCACGCCAACTATCTGGTTTGATCGGCGAAAAGTTAGTATGTGCAATGTGTGCTGGTAAAATCAGTTTTGACTCGATTAAGCTGAAAATTAAACACAGCATAACCACCACTGCAATACCGTAAAAGAATGCACTCTCAGGGCCTGAAGACAGGGTAAATGGCGCAAATACCGCCACAGTAGTTAGTACACCGAATGTGGCTGGAGTGGCGACTTTTTTAGCGCCATTAACCACATTAACAACACCACCGCCCTTCTTCTCTATTTCCGTATAAGCACTTTCGCCAATGACAATGGCGTCATCCACCACAATCCCTAGCACCATAATAAAGGCAAATAATGACAAAATATTAATAGTGACGCCAAACAATGGCATCATCATCATCGCACCTAAAAAGCACACTGGCAGACCAATCATTACCCATAATGCAAGCTTAAAGCGCAAGAACAACGACAGCATAATAGCCACTAAAATAGCACCTTGGATCAGGTTACTTAGCATCATCTCTAAACGCGCATTCAAGTAATAAGTCATATCCATTAATGGCTCTAAACGTACGCCCGGAGGTAACTCTTTATTTTTTTGATCTATAAATGCTTTTACTGAATCCGCAACAGGAATAATACTTTGTTCCTCTGTCGCTTTGACCGATAAGTAAACGGCGTTTTCACCATTAAACTTAAAGTAACGTTCGCCCTCAATGAACTGATCTTTTATCACTGCAATATCTTGCAGTAATACTTTTGCACCATTAGCACCAATTTTTACTGGTATTTGACGAAACTCTTCACCAGAGTAAAGTTGGTTTTCAACCCTTACGGATATGACACCTGAGTCGGTTTTCAGTTGTCCTGCAGAAAAGTTTGCTGAATAGCGGCGTACTGCAGCTGCGACTTCACTCAAAGTAAGATTATAACGGCGTAATGTATCAGGCTCTATCTCAATGGCAATTTCATCTAAAGGTACATCATTAACCACCAATGACACATTTGATAGCTGCAATAGCTCATCTTCTATGCGGTTAGCTATCGGTTTTAGCTCATCAAGAGGTAAATCGGCAACAAGCGTCATACCAATTACATCTTGGCGAAACTCAATCTGACTTATAGTGACCGGTTCCATTCCCGCGGGGAAAGTTGCAATACCATCAACTCGCAACTTAATTTTATCCAGCACCTCTGTTAACTCAGCATCAGTATTAATTTCTAACTGCGCGCTGCCACCATTTCGAAATGCCCGATAGGTGCCTTTTTTAATTTCAGTAATATCTTTTAAAGATTCTTCAATCTTAATTAAGATACTTTCTTCCATTTCTTGCGGCGATGCCCCTGGGTAATTGGCATTTATAGTAATGTAATTAATTTCAATGTTCGGGAACATCTGCCTTTGAATGGTTAAAAAGCTAATGATCCCCATCACAATAATGAAAACCATCATTAAATTTGCCGCGACGGAGTTATTAGCAAAATAAGCGATCAGGCCGCTTTGTTTTTCATTATTAGGCAGTTCAGTGTTGCTCATAACGTAATCTACCTTTTATAGTTTTTCAGTGGCGGCACTATCTAGTGCATCCACTTTTTTAACATCCTGAACACCAGCGACTTTTACTGCCATGCCCTTTTGCGGATACTCAGGTAAGGTAAGTACGAGTTGATCATTCGCTTCTAAACCATCGCTAATGTAAAAATATTCCCCTTCCTCACGGATCACTTTTACTTTACGAGGCTCTAACTGTTGCTCTGCGTTAACAATCCACACAGTTTGATTATTGACTAACTCTTGCGGTAAACGGTAGATATTCTCCAACATAGCACCGGCAAAATTTACTTGCACATAGGTACCGTACTTAATCGCATGTTGCTTGTTTATTAGGCCATATGGGTCATCGATACGCACCACTAAACTGCTCATGCGGGTTGCGTTATCTACCACACCTAAATCACGGTCGATTTTAGCTTCGCGGCTAAAACCATGCAGACCTGTTTTCATAACAGTTGCTTTTATACCTTTTACACGTTCTGGTAAAAATACACTGTCAAAACCAGCGATAGGGATAATAATTTCTGCAGTTTCAATATTGTTTAACTCAGCCACTTGTGTGCCCATATTGATATATTGACCCACACCAATTTCACGACTCACAACAAGTGCATCATAAGGGGCTGTTACTTCGCAGTTATCTAGGTCACGTTGCGCGCGTTTTAATCGAGCTTGGGCTGATTTAACCGACGCCTCAGCACTCAATACTTGTGGTTTGCGTAAGAATAAAGCTGTACGTTCTTTATCTGGGAAACGTTTTGCTTCATCCTCAGCTACTTTAGCTTGTGCTTGTTCTTCAATTAATTGCGCTTGAGCTTGAGCTAGTTCAGCTTGCGCTTGTAATAAAGCCGCTTGGTAGTTATCTTTTTCTATTGTGAATAAGATCTCACCACGAGCAACAATACCACCAGCAACAAAATTAGGGTGCCAGCTGACAACTTCACCTGACACCTGTGCTGATAACCGAGTGCTCTCCAGTGGCTTAACTTCGCCGTAGCTATTTATAACGACTTGATGGTTATTTGCTGCAACGGGTTCAACTCTCACCACCGGCCGTGTATCAACTACTTCTTTTTTTTCTGGCTCTTGGGCAATCGCGTTGATCCCTACAAAACCAGCAACCCCTAAGCTTAGCGCAACAAATGGAAGCGCCCACTTCAATATCGTTGTTCGCATAATTACTACCCCTTAATTTTCTACTTGAGCCATAATACCAGAGCTAGATGAAACATTAAGGTGACATTTGTAAGCAACTGTTACAGAAACAACACGCTTACTTTAATTTTTTGCGATGACACACTGGTTACTGACTACAAAGCCAAGTATTTAAAACCCGCCGCGGTATCTTTAAACACATTACAAATAAAGTGTACCTTGCATATAGCGTACCGCATGACCTGTTAACGTTACCGTATTATCAGCGACTTCACAGTAAATATTCCCACCGCGGCTAGAAGCTTGGTAAGCGTTAAGCGAGGTTTTACCCAGCACGTGCGCCCAATAAGGTGCAAGGCCAGTATGGATAGAGCCTGTTACAAAATCTTCATCGCCGCCACTGGCAGGCCAAAAGTAACGCGAGATAAAGTCGTACTCTGTGCCCGGCGCTGTAGCCACTACATCCAGTGGGAATAAGGTTTTAAGTAATTTAGAATCCGTTTTAAGATTAATTATATCTTGCTCGCTTTTATAAACTGCAAAGTAAGCCTGTTTACTTTTCAACACCTTACATGGTTGTATAGACAAGCCGTTTAATAGTTCAACGGGTATATTTTCAGCCTCAATCGGTGCTTGCTTTGGAAAGGTCATAGCAAAGCTGCCATCATTATTTTTATTAATGATTAACTCGCCTACTGCAGCTGCCTGAAAACGAATTTGCGATAAATCATGCTGTTCACACAATACAAAAGCAGCCGCTAAAGTGGCGTGCCCACAAAAGTCAATTTCCATTAACGGTGAAAACCAACGAATGGCATAACTGCCATCAGCTTGGCGACAAGTAAACGCTGTTTCTGAGACATTATTTTCCGCGCCAATTTTTAGCATCAGCTCATCATCAAGCCAAGTGTCTAAGTCGATTACCGCTGCATAGTTACCTTTAAATAACTCGTTAGTAAACGCATCTATTTGGTGGATAGTTAGTTGCATTGCTGTCCTTTAATTCTAAAAAGATCGGTTAATACATGATGACGGCAAAAGTTCTTTGGGTACATTAGTTTTGTTTTCACCCACCGCCTGCATACCTGTTACTGGCTGATCATACCCGCACAACCAAGTGATCGGGCTCGTTGGACTGCCGGTCACAACCGCTGGACGAAATGACAATATTGTTTTTTGTAATGGGGTTGATGCCTTGTTACCAAGGTTAATATGAATAGCACCACTTTCAACAGTAATGCTTGTGACTCTATTACCAATCAAAAGCTCAGCGTTCGGTACGCCCGCTTGTTCATTATTAACAGGAAACCGCCCTTGCTCTAAATAAAATGCAGCGACATCTTCGCGAATGGTTGCCGCCATGGCTAGTGGCTCTACAAGCTCACTACGTTGAATGTATTTACTATATTGCGGCAATGCTACAGAGGCTAGAATACCTATTATAGCTATAACCACCATCAGCTCTATGAGGGTAAATCCCTTGTATCTCATAATATTTCTCCAAGTGCAAAAATAGGCTGGTAAGCGTCTTTTAAAAATAGTGCGATAACAATAACCATCACAATAGTTAGAACACTGATAAATTTATTAAGGTGCGCGTTGGCATCTTGCTTTAACTCTAACGCTTTTTGTTTTACTAAAAAGGCAAACTCTTTACTTATATCTAAGCCGTGTAGTTGGCAACTGTGTAGGTGATCAAGCTCGGGAATATCCGAATTTTCTTTCAAGCCTTTAATTGGAAACTCAAGTATTGCTATAAGGGCAATATGCTGGCGCTTAATTTTTTGTGGAATTATAAAATCAAATATACTGGGGGAGTTATCAGCTTTAAGTAAATTACTTATTTGACTTAAACGTATAGCACTGAGCCAAGTGGTTATAAAAAGGCATCCTAGTAATAATACAAATACGTACCAAAATTGCGTTACGTAACTAAATGAACTATTCAGCTGCACCTGATAGTCATTAAATACAGCTACAAAGGTTGGTATTACGTAAAGCTGATAAATAACATTAATCGCGATAAAAATGGCAAAAACAACCGCCAAGTAACTTACCTTATTTTTGTATTCAAAGCCGCGATAGTCAATTGTACTGGGTAATTGCTCGTAGCATAGCGCCAGCTTTTGCTGCTCATGCTCCGTACTACTATTTATAATATGTGCCGATAATTGCGTAGCAAGTGAACTGTCTGGCTGCCCACACTTATAAATACGTAAATGCCTAGCACTGCTTAATTGAGCTTTTTGCGCTGATGTAAGGTTACTTGATGGCAAAAATAACCGGCATAAATAGCCGAGCTGATTCCAGTTCATACTCTATCCCTTTTGTTTTGATAGAGTAATTTGCCATAAAACCAGTAACTTTTAAATTGAATGTTTTTTATTCAGGTAATTTAAATCATAGCAGGGCGTAATTTATAATATTGAATACAACCAAGTTGAGCGGCATTGGTGAGTAAGATCATTACAAACGTTAAAATATGCGAAGTACTAGGCGCTGCCATTGCAAGCTCTGCAAATAAGCCACAAACACCAGCAATAAACTGCAAGCTGAAATAACGGGCACTTAGGTTACTAATATCACCACTGCGCAATGTTTTATAGGTTTGTGGCATCACTCTTACTGAACTCATAATTAACCCTACAAAAGTAAGCCACGTAAGTACTGTTGCAACCTCAAGAGCTGGGTTGAGCAGCAGTAAGAATGGTAATAGGGAGAAGCCAAGCATAGCTGCTAGTTGCACTCGCTCTTCACGCTTTGCGTTATAACGCGCAAAATAATACAAAATTAATCCACTCAAACACCCCGTCACCACAAATGGTAATACCATGTAAAAGCGCGAAAAATACAAATTATAAGTAATGAAGTAAATACTTTGCGCCACACCAAAGCTCATCATCAATAGTGACAACCCTGATACACTGCGGTTTTTTCTAATTTTATTGAGTAGCGGTAAAAAACTAAACACCAAAATAAATGACGATAAAATAGGCAGGTAATGCGCCAAAGTAAACCTCGTTCGTTAGTAATTGATTAATAAGTTAGCAATGTATGAATAAAACAGAAAATTATTGTAAAGCACTGTTTTTACGTGCTTTATAAAAGGGGCGGCATTGTAAAGATCTAACGTAAACAAGCAACCAACAGTACAAAATTAGTTCAGGTACAACGCGGCAAGATAAGCTTACAGTTGCCAAGTTGAAATGCTTTTATGTCGGCTAAAAAGCGACGGTTAAATTGCCGTCTAAAATTGAAATAACACTGAGAATTGTTATCATGCCAGTAAATTTACGTTAATAGCTAGTTGGCCCATGAGAAAAACACTTTTTAAAATACACAGCTGGATTGCCCTTTGCGCTTTAGTGCCACTCATCGTGATCAGTATTACTGGTAGTGTATTAGTATTTAAAAGTGAAATTGATGGCCTGCTGATGCCTGATAGCCACTTTGTTGTTAACAATTCCTTAGAGCGACAGCCTATTGATAACCTGATCGCAGTGGCAGAAAACACATTTCCGGATTATGTCGTAGGTAGTTGGGAGATTTTTAATGATAACACCGCCGATCGCGTTTATTTAGTAAAACGCGGTACTGACTCTTGGTATAAATTTCATTTAAATCAATATACTGGAGAGGTTTTGTCGCAACCCGTTGGTACCAGCCACTACTTTACCGATTGGTTTTTAGAGCTGCATTACACCTTTTTACTCAATGATTTAAAGTCTTTACCAGGGCAAACGGGTACTGTTTTGGGTTTCTTCTTTGCAATATTTTTATTCGTACTCGGTGTAACCGGTTTAATTATTTATCGTAAATTCTGGCAGCGTTTATTTTCAGTGCGCTGGCGTGCAACGCTGCAAATTGTACTCAGTGATATACATAAAATGACCGGCGTACTGGGTTCACCGATTATTTTGATATTGGCGATCACTGGTGGTTACTTCAATTGGGCTGTGTGGTACCACGAAGTCGTGGAGCACGCTGAAGAAGAGCATTTTATACTCACTAATAACTTATACAGCGAGAACATTAATTTTCAAGCTATTCTTGATGATAGCAAAAAGCAGATCCCCACTTTTAACGGCACATTTTTAGTAATGCCACTTGAACCTGATGAAAATATCACGCTATTCGGCGAAGTGGATAGCCGTAACCCGCTGGCAAGCGAATACGCCAACACAGTTAGTTATAACAAACAAACCGGTGAACATATGGCAAACTGGGATATTCGCGAAGTGGGCATTGGTTGGCAAGTAATTGATAGTTTTAGAAAACTCCACTTTGGCTACTTTGCAGGTTTACTCAGTAAAATCTTATGGTGCGTCATTGGGCTAAGCCCAGTATGGCTTGCTGGCACGGGATTTTACTTATGGCTGAGTCGCCGTAATCGTAAAAAACAGTCTCAAAAAAACCGTAAGCACAGGCGCGCAACAAACGAATTAAATGCTTGATTAAATAATCACCTCAGCGTACTTTGATTGAAACGCTGAGGTAACTATGAAATTCTACTATTTATTACTTTTAATATGTTTATTAACGGCTTGTAAAAGTACGGAATCGCCCCCTCCCACAGCTCCATCACTTACGAGCTTGCTCAACCACTCGCTTTTTAAGTTACGCCCTGTTGCAACTGAGCAAGTTATTTTTCAACTTGCTAATAATGAAGTACAAACATTTCTAGCCTATGTGGAAAAACAGCGCCAAAATGATTTAACCGACGATATTATTGTTTATAACTACATTGAGCGTAGCTTAAATCATTTTAGTTATCACGGTGATACCCTTACAGCACAACAAACGATTGAATCAGCCCATGGTAACTGCATAAGCCTAGCGATATTAACGCAAGCTTACGCCAACTTAATTAACCTTGAGACTAGTTTTCAAGAAATGACGAGTGAACCGGTCTATGGTAAAGAAAGTAATCTAGTCTTTGTGGCTAATCACTTTCGCACTAAGTTATACCGCCCTTTAATTGAGAAAAAGGGTCATATCAACTTCATTAGACCAGGCGTGCTTATTGATTATTTTCCTTCACAGGGTAGTTTTTATGTCGGAACTGCCAGTTATGAGGATCTCGTTGCTAAGTATTACAGCAATCTAGCAGCTGATGCCTTGCTAAAACAAGATTACGACTTAGTCTATAGCTTGCTATTAAAAGCGCATCAATACACTCCAAGCAACCCTGAATTATTTAATCTTGCAGCCATACTACACCGACGTGTTAACGACTTAACAACCAGCCAACAGATCTATCAAAAGGCACTCGATCAACAACTGCAAAGTTTAAACTTATTGAGTAATTATAAAGTTCTTGCTGAGGATATTGGGAATGAAATATTAGTTGCACAACTTGACTCATTATTAAGCGCACAAGAAAAAGATCCTTTCGAATTAATTGCGCTGGGTGAAAACGAAGCATTAAGAGGTCGATTAATGAGTGCTAAAAAGCACATCACTGACGCAATGGAAAAAGCACCTTATTTAGCTGAACCTTATGTCGCGCTTGCCAAAGTTCGTTATCAACAAGGTAATTTAAATGATGCTCACAAACTATTAAAACAAGCAATAAAACTTGAAAAAGACCAGCAGCAACGCAATGTTTACGCTGCAAAGCTGGCCTCTATTAACATTTACAGCGAATAATAAAACCCGAGCCAGCCTCTGAGCTCATCGGCAAAACTATCACCTTCAACTTTGACCAAGCCAAAGTCAAACTGCAGATCATTTAACCCTGCAGGACCAAGGCCAAAACTAAACGGACCTTGCCACTTAATACCGTAACTTTGGCCATACACGTGTTGATCAACTTGATGTTGTTGGTAATAAAGCCATGGCATGCCTTCTTCCCAACTAATCCCCCCTCCATAGCCTTGGTAGCGATTACCGAGCGCGCTATAAAAAGGGAGTTCTGGTGCAAAAACATAGTCACTGCGAGTGTTTTTTGATAATAAAGACGAGCTAAAACCACCCAATGCCAGCTCACTGTCATCTCGATATTGTTGGCTGAAATTGGCGTATAAAGGAATATCGAATATTTTGCCGAACAGCTGTGCAGCAAGATCATAGCCCTGCCAGTTTTGTATCTCATTGTCACCACTGTACCAGCGTGCATTAACCGCCTGGCCAATTGCAAAATCTTGTATGTCATAACTCCACGATTGCTTAACAGCGACTCTAAGCCATTGTGAACTTTGCTTTTGGTCATAAATTACATCATCTATTTCAGAGTAATTATAAGCCAACTCTGGTTGTACTTTAAATTCACCAAAACGCAGCGGTAAACTTGCAGCAAAGTAACCACCTTGTACTGATTGTTCTGCGAATAGGCTTTGTTGATACTGCTTGCTAGCATCCAAGTCATAAGAAAATAACTGACTATCGAGCTTCACCGCGAGCGCACTGTAACGCGCCTGAGCATAAATGCCTTTTAAGGCTGTGTCATGTAAGTCAATGCTATAGCCGAGTTGCCAATCAAGCTGCTTGAGCAGATCACTGCCTTTAACACTGGCTGAAAGTAAAGCCGCAGCAGCAGAGTGATATTGCTCACCTAGCGCAAACGTGGCTTTTTGCTGCCATAAATCATAACTCATTTGCTCCCCGATAGGCTGTTGATAGACTTTAGCTTTTGGCAAAGTGTGCTCATTAACGAGTAATAGTGGTGCAATGCTCGTCGTTGCAAACTCTGTTACTTCTTCACTATCACTTAGCTGTAGCTTCATAATATCGGGGCCATCACTACTGATTGAGAAATACAGCAACTCTTGCTCTGTCAATGGTAACGGATTAGCGACTGCTTGCTGTCCTTGAGTTAGTTTAAATAAACGCTGAGAAGTTAAATCATAACGATAAATATCTGTAGAACCAGTAAGTCCCGCGACAAAATAGAGCTGCCTACCATCTTCACTCCAACTCGGTTGGGATAAATACTGATAACCCTTTGGCATAGGCACAGCCAAGGCTTTTTGCCCTTGCAAATCTTGTATATACAACTGCCAATTGTGGTTAAACTCCGTTTTGAGGAACGCGAGTTGCTGCTGATTTGGGTTAAGTACAGGGTAGTCGTAAACCGTTGCTAAACTCTTTTCAAATAATGGCTGACTTTGTCCTGTCTGTAAGTCAACTCGCACTAACTCCGAGTAACCGCCCTTAACTTGTTCGGCGTAAAGTACTTGTCCGTTATCAGCAATAGTAAAACGTCTCAATCCTGCTAACTCGGTAAGCTGTTTTACTTCACCAGTTTTTGTATGCCAGCTAAATATGTCAGATAATCGTTGCAGCTCAAGGTGATCGACTCGACTATAAGCCGAAAAATATAGCACCTCGTCATTTAGCCACTGAGGGTTTTGCAAACCTGCGCGATTGATCTGATTAAGTAGCTGCTTTTGCTTACGTTTAAATATCACTGGCGGCTTATCGGCAATATCTTTAGGATCGTCTGCAAGTAACTCTTGCTGTGCTTTTTGAAACTCTTCAGCCGCCTCGAGGTTATCTTCTGTGCTATACAAGGATAACTGTGTTTTCCCCTCTTTATTACGTTCCACAACTGCAAGCTGTTGATTATTAGGTGATAATATTGGGTTGCTGGCATATAAATCTAATTTGAGCCACAACTCACTAGTAAGTGACTGCTCACTCTGCTCTTTATTCATTGCTTGATAGGTATATTCGGCAATAAAACGTCTATATAGCTTACTTGCAGAGTCACCAAATACACCTGTAAAAGCCTTATCAAAATCACGCTGCTTTACACCTTGCATGCGGGTCCAAACTGCATCAAGAGTTTGTTCTGAGCTGTTTTTCTCTAACCAATCTAAAAAGCGTGAGCCCATTAGATAAGCCATAGAGCCAGCTAAATAACCACCATCAGTGCTATTTAACTGGCTATAGCTGGGCAGAGCCCCCTGCTGAGCAAACTCAGTTAAAATTGCTTCACTGTAGTTATCGAATAAGCGCCCACGACCTGTCATTTTTGATTCGAGTAACGTTGCGTAACCTTCGGCTACCCAGCGCGGCATATCGCTGTAGCTAATATCATAAAGATCCCAAATATTACGCAGTTTTTGACGCCATTGACTGCGTGTTGGTTGTGCCAAGTGCACTAAATGAATGTACTCATGTAAAACAAGTAACTGCTGCCAACCACTACTATTAGAAATTACCGTATCTGATTGCGGTGGTGTAGTAAAAAGTGCCATCAAGGGTTTATTAGACACAGGTAAAGCAAAGCCATTCGCTGCATTGAGCGGATCAAACACGACCACATCAACTGTTTCATCCAACGCACGATTTTGTTGCTCGAGCACCTTAGCGCGCACTATTTCTAACTCATTTGCAGCTGAGCGTGCCCAGTCAGCATTCTCTTCGCTGTAATGAATATTAAAATGCTCTGTGTGGATGGTTTGCCATTGTGGTGCCGCTTGCACATGGGAGGCTAAGAATAACGATAAAGTCAGTAGTGTTTTTTTCATCATGTTCCCTGATATTTTATTTATAACTATTATGGTCATAAATAAGCATAAAAAGAGAGCATAAAAATGTAAGAAAGCGTGTGCAACTGATTTGCTAGTCAAGATCCAACGGCTGTACTAAAGTGATCAACAAACTCACTATGAATATTGAAACGACAAATACCAATATAGTACGTAACACGCCAAGGCCCGCACTATACATAGCAAGGGTAATCAAACTACCAATAACAAACACCCCACAACGTATACAAGACTGTGAATTTTTTTTCTGGCTACGTATGTTACACATTAATAGCAATACACAACAAAAGGCGATTAAACAAAGTACTAATGCCATCATAACCCCGCATTGAATGAGATAAGATGAGATTAAGTATAAAGTGAATTTAAAATAGATCAATGCAATTGATAATTATTTGCAATTGCATGTTTTTTACATCCAACTTCGTAGATCTGATTCAGCTTGGTACAAAGTAAAGTTGATAATCTCATCAGCTCGTTCTGTCGTGAGGTAAGGCAAGGAAACTATGCCTGCTGCAAGTTGTATAGACAAGCTCTTCAACTTCGCTTTACGCATCAGGAAAGTACTCGTACTGTGTGTGCTTTGTGCTTTATATAACTCAAAGACTCTATATTGTACGCCAATCATACCGCTGCGAAATACTCCATAAAAGCGGCCTTCATGTTGGTAAAAGTAATAGCCATAACGACTATATGATAAATACACTAAAACGCTTAACAGCAAAAAGCTTAATACCCCATAAGCAGGTGTTAGCGTGTCACTCATCATGCACAGCCCAGCAAAGAGTAAGCTAGGAATTAAGGCGTATACGAACATATTTTTAATTAATAATGCTCTTTCAACCCTTTTAAAATTAAGGGCCTTAAAATCAAGCCATGGATACAACCACTGACACACCTGGTTAACTTGCTCAACATCAAGCACGGGCATTACTAAACTTTGTTTACTCTTAGCGCCCGCAAAGCCACCGCTAGAAGCTTGGAAACATTGCACGGTATAACGCTTTAATAATCGCGCAATTAAGTTTTGCTTAATCACAATCGATTGCACTTTTTCAAAACTGACCGACAGTTGATGACGTTCTAACAACCCTGCAATGCGTTTAAATTTTCCTCCCTGAAAGTACAACTGATAATTGTAAAAGCGAATTAACGACATCAATATCGATAACAAAACCGCAATCACAACGATCACCACAAGTAGCGAAAAAACAGCTAACGCCGCTGCATCCACCAACATGCCAACTTCTTGCTGATAAAAAGATTCAAGGCGGTTGATCACGACTTCTTCTAGAAAATCCAGCATCACATTCATAAATGGCGCAAGCGCAGCCAGCGCTAAAATCGCCATGTTCGACATCAAGCCAAACTTCGCAACTTCTTTATTCGTTAGCGCTAAGTGATGTTCCATAGCATTTGGCCGTGTATCTTCAGTACGTGGTTGCAACTCATCTGCTTGCTGCGTTTCTTTAAAAGCCAGCACCTGCTCGCGTATTTGTTCAGCATATTGAGTTGTCACCCCTGGTAGTACAGCCTCTTGACCCACACTACCTGCGGCATCAAAAATACAATTAACTAAGCCAAGTGGTTTAAAATAAAACGGCTCCGTAATATTAACGTTTTGCACCCTTAAAAAGTTAAGCGTTAAGCGCTCTTTTTTAAACACCCCTTTATTGAGCAAGATCTCATGCTCATCAGAAATACAAAAACGGAAGTTAACGTAATAGGCAAACGAATAAACCAATAACGCAACAACCGCTATTGCGACAGCTACCTGCCCCCAAAACAGCTTGTTTTGCACTTGGGTAACAAACACCACCAAAATTGGCAGTAAATTAAAAATACCGTCTTTTACAAATCGAAACGCAAAATGTAATACAAAATAACCAAGCGCCCAGGGCGATACACGCTGCCACACTATGTTATTCATCCGACTAACTCATTATTATCACTAAGCGGCGCTGAACTATGGACAGATGTTTGCCTCGCTTCGGTGTACTTTTGAATAAATTGACGAATGTCTTTGCAATCGTCATGGCTTAAGCCACTGATATTAAGGTCTGCACTCATGCCACCCGCGCTGTATAATCGCAAGCTCGCCAAGCCCAATTTTCGCTCTAGGGGCCCACGATGAATTTCAGTATGTTGTATCCGTGCCAGCGGTAAAACAGTCACTTGTTGCCAGATAACCCCTTTACGATACGCAATATCATGCTCGCGCATAGCAATTCCTTTCAATCGTATACTTACGATATTATACAGTAAGGAGATAACCAAAATGCTTGGTAAAGCAATGAGTAACGGTGTTTGCGCAATAGCAGCAAAAGCGTGGTTAAAAAAGCAAACCACCGCTAAGGCAGCCATTAATGGAATATAAAACAATAGCCAACTTAGCTGAGCGTGTAATAACGCCTTTTCTGCAAGCGGCTTAAAAATAATTTTTTGATGTTGAGGCAAGGCGTCTAATTGGTGGTTTTCGAACACTTTAATTCCTTAAAAGCCAACGTAGTAAGGCGTTGGCTCAATTTATAATACCACTATAACCTATGTATTAAACCCAACGAATGGTCGTCGCTAAAGTATGGCTTGCACCTGGGGCTACAACAGCACTGTCATCCATTACATTTGCGGCTTCTAAACACAACATCGTGTGGTATTCGTCATCAGCAAAATTAGATAAACGTTTTGATTTATCAATCCATGGGTTCCATAGTACGCACGATGTTGAATTTTCGCGGCCTACTTCAATAATACCATCAGGGGTAATGATACGCTGTGTCGCAGCAGCTTGGGTATAAACCATGTCTGTTTCACGAGCAAAACCAACCAGTTCATTTTGTTCAAATGGGCCCTCAGCAAATTCAATATATTTTGAGCCTTGTAGTCCATCAACCTGAGTTTCAGTAATTGCTGGTGTTGGGAAGTAGGTGTGCAGTGCTTGCGTAAACGTAATCGTTTGATCGCTTAGATTTGTTGTTGTTAAACGCACTTCAAGCTTAGTTGTTAGTATAAATTCCACTTTAAGCGTTGATTTATGCGGCCAATAAGTCTCATCCACTTGAGCCATCGGCAGAGTTAAACTGACACGTATTTCATCATCTTGCTCAGATACTTCATTCGCACGCCATAGGCTTGTGCGCGCGACACCATGAATTGGCCAATCTGGATTTGCATTAACCCCAAACCATGGCCAGCAAATGGGAATACCACCACGTACACTTTTGCCTTCTTGGTAATCTTCTTCGCTTGATACCCAGATTAAAGGTTTTTTGTCAGTTGGTGTAAATTCAGTGAGCTGCGCGCCCTGTAGGAAAATTTTCGCGCTACAAAACTCACTTGCAACATTAATATACTCTAAGCCTGTGTCTGTTTGTTCTATGCTTACAGATGGAGATAACTTCATAATACGTCCCATAAAAATGAAAAGCCTAACCCACCTTACCCAATACTCGGCCTGTTAGTAAATATTATTTAGTGAGTTTTTGTGTCAAATTCTATAATTTTTCACTCTGTCGCTTCTTATTAGTAAAATATCTGGTAATAACGTGTAATTTAACAACGATGTTTTAGAGGAAATTGATTTCAACTCAAATAATATAAAAAGTCTTTAAACCACTCTGTAAAGCCAGTATTACAGTATTAATCCTCTTCATTAATTTGAACTCTATTTATTAGATGTGTAATATTTATTAGTTGCGATCACACCTAAACTGCAAACCTGCTGCTAATGAGATAAAAATGAAAAAATATGACGAGTTATTGGTTTCTTTACGTAAAGTGATCCGCGCGATCGATCTGCACTCTAAGCAGTTAAATAAAACGTCAGGTCTGACCGGTCCACAGCTACTAATTATGACAGAAGTCGCTCAAACAGACGGTATTACCGCCAGTCGCATCGCGCAAAATGTTAATTTAAGCCCCGCAACTGTTACCAATATTTTAGACCGCTTAGAGAACCGAGATTTAGTGACTCGTGTGCGTAGCCAATTAGATAAGCGTCGAGTCAGTCTGTATTTAACACAAAGTGGTAAGTCTATATTGCTAGCAGCGCCACAACCTTTGCAAGAGCACTTTATCGAACAATTTAGCGCTTTAGAAGAGTGGGAACAAAGCCAGTTACTTTCATCAATGCAGCGCATTGCAACTATGATGGATGCACAAAGTATCGACGCGGCACCATTATTAGAAGTGGGTCTGCTTACCCGAGCTGCTGAAGGAAAAATAACAGAATAAATATATTAAACATACATTTAAGCATAGTTTATAAATGACCAACTTGGGTTTGAGGTACAATTAGTCTATCCTATCTATATCCATTTCTAGATTAGCGATATATCATGCTCAAACTATCTCAGTTGGCTGTCGCAACTATGCTAGGCGTTACAACTAGCGCCTCATACGCTTCTTCGAACATTGAAGCTATACAAGCCCAACTAAATCAACTGCAACAACAAATGCAGCAACTACAACAGCAGTTAGCCGCTGAAAAAGCCAAACAAACAAAAATTAACCAACAGCTTGAGCAGCAAAACGAGATCATTGCAAAGCAAGCGCAGGATAATACTGAAACAGCGTTATCTGGGGTAAAGTTTGGTGGCGCGATTCGTACCAACTACAGCCATACTTCTTACGATGACGGTAATAAAAATCGCGGTGGCGATTTTGATTTTGATATCTTCCGTTTAAATGTTTCTGGTGATATCGGCGGCGTGTTGATAGGCGGCGAAATTCGCTTTTTTGATTACATGACCGCGATAAAATCAGCTTGGGCAGGGTATCAATTTACTGATGATTGGCAAATGCAGGTAGGTATAACAAAAGTCCCATTTGGTAACGATCCATATAATTCGCATAACTACTTTTTTAGCGCAAACTACTACCTTGGCCTCGAAGATGACCATGATTTAGGGATAATGTTTAAACGCAAAGTGGCTGATAACTGGCAATTAGACTTAGGGTTTTTCAAAAACGATGAACTCGGTGGGATTGATGGTTACGTAGAAGATCGTAGCCACCGCTATTCGTACGATATTGTCGGCAGCCGCACCGCCGACGAAGGTATTTATGCTACACCAACCAGAGAGCTTGGTGAGTACAATACCTTTACAGGGCGCTACGCTTATTACTTTGAACACGGTGAAGGCATGATCACCGAAGTGGGTGTATCTGGCTTAGCTGGGGGCTTACATGACGGCCAAGAGCGTGCCGGAAGTTACAATGCATGGGCATTGCATGTAAATAGCAATATTAATAACTGGAATATTCAGCTACAGCATGGAGAATATGATTACAACATTGATGACACCAACCGCATCGCGGTAGGCGCCTATGCGTTTTATGACTCAATTGCAGCCGATGCAACCACCAGCAGTTTGAATGTCGCGTATAGTTTACCGGTAGAATGGGGGCCTGTGAGCAATCTGCAATTTTACAATGATTACAGCGCTGTTTATAACAAGTCTGATGATACCGCAGATACTTGGATGAATGTGACCGGCGTATCCGTTGCTGCAGGTGGCTTATTTACCTACTTTGATTTAGTGCATGCTCGAAACCAAGCTTTTGTTGGCGGCTCTGTCGCAGGCGATAGCGATGAAACAGAACGTCGCTTTAATATCAATATAGGCTATTATTTTTAGGCTTATTCAGTCACCCAGCGTGTTTGCTGGGTGCATTCTCACCTACGCTTACTTTCATTCTGCACAGTAATAACCGCACACAATCGAGAATTCACAATATTTATAAACGATAATAATTGCTATTTACTAAATAAACCGCTAACATCTGGCTCTTTTTTGGAAACGGATGGTACACATTGGAACGACATTACGCTGAAGTTCTAAGCTTTATTTCTCGCTCTGTGGGCTGTCGTGATAAAGCCGAAAACATAGTACAAGAAGCTTATACTCGATTACTCCGTGGGCGCATTAATCAAACAAACTACGATGAAAATCACCAACGGGCACTATTTTTTACTGCAGCTAAAAATATTGTGATCGATCATTATCGCCGCAACCAGAAGTTCGTTGATCCCATAGAATGCGAACTCGTTGCCCCCTGTGATTATGAGCCTGAAGCAAAATTAGCTAGCCAACAACAGCTCGAATTACTTTATACTTGCATTGATCAGCTGCCACTGAAAACTAAACAAGCCTTTACGCTGTATAAATTTAAAAATCTAAGCTACCAACAAGTAGCCGAACAAATGGGTATTTCAGTAAGTATGGTGGAAAAACATTTAGCGACAGCCATGCTTGCATGCCGTGATGCAATAAAGAAATAAGTGCGAGAATAACAATCATGACCCGTCATCAAACACCTTTGCAACTTCAACAGCAGGCTAACCACTGGCTCGAGCTACAACGAACTGGTTTAAATAAAACCCAGCAACAAGCATTTATGCATTGGCTAAATGAAAGCCCAGCACACCAAGCAGCTTATCAAGAAACTCAGCAAGTAAACCTACTACTGGCAAAATTTGACGATGCACAAACAGCCAAAGTTAATGATGCAACCAAGCACTCAGGCTTGAGTAAAATATGGGCTATCGCCGCCTGTGCAGCACTGATGGTGATCAGCCTTATTAGTTATCAGTATTGGCCAAACAGTGACTTGCCAAGTTTTCATGCTCAATATCAATCAGCGCGGGGAGAACAAATCGACTTTGAACTACCCGATGGTAGTCAGCTCAGTTTGGATGCGCAAAGCCAACTGTTATTAGTGTTTGATGCTAAGCAAAGAGTCAGCCAGTTAAAGCAAGGTCGTGCCTTATTTGATATTGCCAAAGATCCACAGCGTCCCTTTATTGTAAATACTAACGGCGCAAATATTACCGTGTTAGGTACTCGCTTTAGTGTTGATAGTAAAAGCAATAGCACGCGGATAAGCGTTGATCATGGCCGTGTAAAAGTACAGAGCACTGATAACTCACAGCACCTCATTGAACTAGTTCAGGGGCAACAAGCCGTACTGACAAAACAAGGAGTCGAGGTGCAAAATATAAATCCACACCTTGTCGATGCGTGGCGTAACGGCCGCTTAGTCTTTAACAATGTGCCCCTATACGAAGTATGTGCTGAGTTTACCCGCTATCACGATGTTAACTTTGAATTTACCAAACTCAGCGTTAGAAACATGATGATTTCAGGTACATTTAATGCTAATGAGCTGGACAATTTTTTAAATCTTCTTCCCCACGTATTGCCTATAGAAATTAAAAACAATAATAATCATGTGGTTATGAGTGAAAATTAATTAATTTAAAAAAACTCAAAATTTATTGAGGGATTCTCATTTTCATTCGTTTTCATATAAATCAATTTTGCTTTATATGGAACAATTACAATGCTCAGCACTTCGCGACACTGTTCAAAGTTAACCACTCTCACGCTTGCTTTAGGGCTAGTGTTAAGCCAGCCTTTAGCGGCTCAAGCACAGAGCAATATAGTCACCTTTAATATTGCTCAACAACCACTTAGCCAAGCACTTAACCAACTCGCTGAACAAGCTGATATGAGCTTAATCGCAGATGCAAATTTACTTGATAACTTGCAAGCACCCGCTTTGTATGGGCAAAAAACAGTACGCGATGCATTAACGCAAACCTTGCAAGGCACGGCAATAATAGCTGAAATAGTGGGCAACACTATTATCCTCAAAGGTACTGACACAACAGCCACAACAACTGCTCCCGCTGATTTGCAGGCTAATTTAGCAGAGCAGCCAAAACACGCTGACGACATCGAAGTCATTGTTGTCAAAGGCGATCAAATAAACCTCAATCGCGAACAGTTAGAGCGTACTAAAGGTAGTTCCAACGCTGATATTTTCTCAACTCATACCAGTATTGAAGCTAACAACCTGCGTAATGAAGCTGGTGCACTGGATATTGGTATTCGTGGTGTACAGGGGGAAGGCCGTGTGCCGGTTTTTATTGATGGGAGTTTGCAGTCAACCCATACCAACCGAGGCTATATGGGTACATCTGACAGAACCTATATTGATTCTGATTTGATCAGCACAGTCAGTGTTGAAAAAGGCGCCTCTAGTCGAGTTTCACCTTATGGTGCAGGTGCTATTGGCGGTACGGTCACAATTAGCACCCTCAACCCGAGCGATATTTTAAGCGCCAATCAAGAGTTTGGTGTGTTAATGAAATTAAAAACTTACAACAACAATAAAACACCCGAGATAAGCGATGATCCTTGGCAACAAGAGTATTATCAAGTAACTCAAGATCAAGACAGTAGCCAATTTGAAAATGGCGGCTTGGTACTGGCATCAGCTTACAAAGGCGATGATTTTAGCGGGGTACTTGCCTACAGTAAAAAAGAAACCGGCAATTATTTTGCTGGGAGTCATGGTTATGATCAGTTTGTTGATGTAACCGATAGCGGCTTTGAACGACTGCCTCCCGTCAATCAAGGTGCAGAAGTGGTTAACACCAGCTTTGCCAGTGAGTCTTACCTTGCCAAGTTTAATTACGCTTTTAATGACGAGCACAGCGTAGAAGTAAATACTCGCCACCATCAACAAGAAGCCGGTGAAATGCTTGCATCGTATTGGTTAAAATATACAGAGGGTGATTACTGGCGCTTACCCGATGGTACTTTTGGTATTATTCCACAAGGCATTGAAGCCATGCCACAATGGGAGCCAGGTACTGCCCATGTAAATAGCGCCAGCGCAACTTACCATTATTTACCCACCAATAATAACAAGGTTGATTTAAAGGTTAATCTGTGGAGTACCAATGCAAAGCTTAAACAATACAATGCATTAGGATCGAATTTAGGCCCAAATGCACTGCAGTATTTACACGAATACTCAAACCGACGTCACGGTGTCAGTGTTTATAATACAGCGACTTTTAAACTTGCAGATTCCATTCCTACCGTACTAACAACGGGGTTTTCGTGGCAAGATGAAAAGCTCACACCAAAAGAAGGCTCTGAAGACAACTTTTGGTCAGGCACGACAACGTCACGTAACGGTAAACAAACCAGCCAAAGCTTATTTGCCAATGCGCAGCTAGACTTCGACGCGCTAGAATTAGTACTTAATGCCAATATCCACAATGCTGAAACTGAAGATTATCAAACCGGCTTGAACCAAGAATTTGATGAGAAAACTGATTTTACTGCGCAGCTTTATTATCAATTACTTAGCAATACGACCTTAAAAGCAAAATACAGCCACGCTTATAGAATGCCGAGTGTGTATGAGACCACAGTTTCAAATGAGGTATTCTCATACTCTCCTTATTACCCAGTTGCCCCAGAGCAAACTAATTCATTTGAAGTCGGTGTGGAAAGCCAGTTCAGTGGAGCGCTAGTAACAACAGATTCATTAACCATTGCCGCTAACTATTTTGATACGCAAATTAAAGATATGATTGCCACGGCCAATCTACCCAACTTAGATCCTGCGGCGCCTGAGTGGCTTGAAACGTCCTCAACCTTTACCAATTACGATAGCTTTACTTTACCGGGTATAGAGGTATTGCTTAACTATACGAGTCAATACGTATATGCCTCGGCATCCATTACTAAATATCAGAATATTGAAATTTGCTCTGCACAAATGGCGGAACTTGCTGGCGTAGCAACTTGTAATAACTTAGGTTTTTCAGGCAGCTTAACTCCACTGCGTATTCCACCAGAAAAAAACTATGTAGCAACACTTGGCTTCACCCTCTTTGATGATGCTCTTGATGCTGGTTTTATTTATAAAAAACATTCAGATAAGTCTCATCCAGGCGGATTTTTGTCAGGCACAGGTGCAGCCAATGTACTAGCGTATATTCCTGCTAGTTATCAGCTTGATATGTATTTAGACTATACATTTAGCCCACGCTTTAGTGCTTATACCTCAATCACCAATGTGACCGACCGTTACGCTGTTTCTGCTGGCTCAATTGTTGCTGTCCCAGAGCCTGGACGTACTGTCACCATAGGCTTAGAAATCAAACTGTAATTTTCATTATGCGGCAGCAAAGCATTGCTGCCGTTATATATTAATCCAACTCGATCCACAAAAATCAACCGTTGCCAATGTGTGCATTTACACCAATACTGAGTATTGACTGTGGTTTTACCACAGCTCTAGGGTGGCTTTATGGTGTTGAGGGCTTGGCGTGACAGTGTATGTCGTCATCTTGTACTATTGATTAACCGCATCGTCCCATTTTTAACTTTTCAGGCTTAAGTCTATTTATGAATTTAAAGGCAACTTTAGTCACGTATAAAAATATTGGCTACCAACTACTTGGTTTAATCCTTGTCGGGCTTGGTATTGTAGGCATTGTTTTACCTGTTATGCCCACCACTATTTTTTTCATTTTGGCACTAGCCTGTTTTACCCGCTCATCGCCAAAACTTGCGGCTTGGTTGCTGAACCATCCTCGTTATGGCACAACATTGCGACATTGGCAGGATCACAAAATTGTCCCCACCAAAGCAAAGTGGTATGCGGGCTTAGGTATGTCATTAGGCTTTATATTGTTACTCATGTCAGATCCTGCGGGTTGGGTTATTTACCTTATCGCAGTAATCGAGTCTGTGGTTATGATTTACTTGATATCGCGCCCTTCGGCTCTCACACAGCCGCAATGTAACGTGATGAAACAAAAACAAATTAAACTTTTGTGTATTTTTATGGCTGTGCTTATCCATGGTATTACTATCGCTATTATCATCTATAAACCAGTCTCTGGCGCTATTACATAGCAACGTATATATAGCAACACAAATGTAAAGTTCGTAAATAAAGTTGTTATAGCTAATGCAAATGATTACCATATAGCAATTATAGCTTAGCAACTACATTATTTATGCCGTTAATAAATAAACGAACTTTATATAGCACCAGCCGTGCGTTACATATTTACCTATCAACTGCACTGCTGTTTTTACTGATCTTATTTTGTGTAAGTGGCATTGTTCTTAACCATGTAGATTGGCTTGAAGGCGACAAAGATGATGGTCAACTCACCATCCAACTGCCAACAGAACTAATCGCACAAGCAAAAACAAATATAGACACGCTTCCCTCTTTATACCCGCAAATAGAGGCTTATTTAGCTGCTGAACATGGCCTAACAAAAGTAAAAAGTATTGATTGGGAAAAAGAAGATGCGCTGGTAATGCTCGACTACCCACTGCCTGCAGGTTTTGCCTTTGCTGAACTTGATTTTATTAGCGGTGAATTGAATCTCGAATATCAAACAGGTGGTTTTTTAAGCCTTATTGGCGATCTACATAAAGGTCGCCATACCGGCGAGGCATGGAGTTGGGTCATTGATATATCTGCAATATTAATGATTCTATTTGCTATCACCGGCATGATTATCTTATTTCAAAATAGAAAAAAACGCTTAGTAGGAATATGGCTAACAGTGCTTGGGATCGCGACACCGGCAGTCATTTATTTATGCTGGGTTCCGCAACTAAAAGGAGTGTCTTAATGCTAAAACTTAATACCCTAATTGCTGCTGTTGTATTATTTACAGCCGCTTTATTTCAACATCAAGCCCATGCTACAGAGCTTGAAATTGAACTTACTCTACCTGATCTAGACGTACAGCCTTATCATCGCCCTTATGTGGCTGTATGGTTAGAAACACCTGAGCGCAAACACGTCACCACAGTTGCACTATGGGTTGAGAAAGCAGAATGGTTTAAAGACCTACGTCAATGGTGGCGTAAAGCAGGAAAAAGCGACGCTAACTTTGACGGTGTCACTGGCGCTACAAAACGCCCAGGAACATACACAATTAACTGGGATGGCACTGACTTAGCAGGCAAAGCTGTTACTGCTGGAACATACCTACTTAATTTAGAAGTTGTACGTGAAGAAGGAGGCCGAGATTACACCCGTGTTGAGCTTGATTTAAGTAAAGATGGCAAAATTACCATTGATGGCACTAAAGAGTTTTCACAAAGCTTCGTCACTATCAAAGCTAAATAGCAGCATTAAATAACTAGCAAGTAAAACAAATGCTACACATTATTTAAATAAGGAAAGATCATGAAAATCAATTTACTAAAAAGCGCTTTTATTGGCGCACTTACGTTTACTGCCCTCGCATCTAGTTATGCTAATGCTCATGCTCGCTGGTTAGTGCCGTCGCATACATCTCTTTCTGGTGATAAAGCCCATTATGTAATGATTGATGCCAGTATCTCCAATGAAATTTTTGCGCCAGACAAAGCATATCGCCCTGAGCAAAAAGGCGCAGAATATGATGATAACCTGATCATGGCACTTGGTCCTGATGGTCAGCCTGTCAGTGATAAAATTCGCGCTTACTACCTACAACGTAAAAATTCTGCTGCAGTTAAACTAAGCAGCGAAGGTACTTACCATATTGCGATGAGCCAAGAGCCACGCATAATGACTTTTTATAAAGATGCAAAAGGCGAGCGCGGTCGTGTATTTGGTCCTAAGGACAGCAAAGATATACCAGCTGGCGCCACTGATATTAGAACGACAAAATCAATCGCAACTGTAGATACATTTGTAAGTCGTAACGGTACTTCAAAGCCAGCGCTACTTGGTCAGGGCTTAGAGATCAGCGGCCCAACTCACCCTAATGATTTATTTGTTGGTGAAGAGGCGCGCTTTCAGTTATTAAAAGATGGCAAACCTGCAGCAAACGTAGAACTTGCTATTTTAAAAGGTGACACTCGTTACCGTAATGAGCGTGGCGAAGTTAAAGTAACCACAGATAAAGACGGCTTTTTCACTAATACATGGCAACACCCAGGTTTATACCTGATTGAAGCAAGCGTGAGCGAAGATTCATCTGAAAAAGGTATCGATAGCGTACGCTATTCATTATTTACTACCTTAGATGTAGCGCCAGAATAATTAACTTATAACCGAGTGGTTAGCGCTTGCTAACCACTTTCATTTTCACTACTCGTTAGCGCTATACACTACTTTATAGTCAGTAAGTTTTATCTGCATAACAAAACCAATTATAAAACAAAAACTTAAATTTTGGCTTCGTTTTTGCTATTACTAGCGTATATGGAATGTCTAACTAAAAACGAGTGCGCTAAAATGACGAATAAATCTCTGTCTTTACTAACTAAATCACTACCTATCGCCGCCAGCTTACTACTACTCAGTGGCTGTATTGTGCATGTCTCAACCTCATCAGCCAATATGCAGCAACAGCAGCAACGCTCAATATCGGCCGTACAATTACAACAACTCGGCATTGAAGCTGAAGCAGGCTCGCTTAAAGTCATTGGCTCAAGCACTGCGACTGAAATCACAGTAGATGCAACGATTTATTCAGCAAAAAGTGATGACCCTTATACGCTAACTCTTGAACACAAAGGCGACAAAGCAATATTAGTCGCCAAAAACCACAACCCATCAGGTATGGTGGTGTACCAAGGCAATTCACCTAGTATTGATTTAGTTATTACTGTGCCAAGTTCATTTAATTTAGATATTGATGATGATTCCGGTGATATCAATATTGCTGGTGTACAGGGTAATATTGATATCGATGATGACTCAGGCAGCATTCGTATTGATCAAGGTCATCACGTCACGATTGATGACGATTCAGGCGATATAGACCTGCAAAATATTACTGGCAATGTCGAGATCAGTGATGACTCTGGCAGTATTACTGCACGTAACGTTGCTGGCAATATGACTATTGAAGATGACTCAGGTGATATAACCCTTACCAATATCACTGGCAGCGTAGATATTGACGATAACTCGGGCAGTATTTCTGCTGAACAGTTAGGCAGTTACATCAACATTGAAGATGAATCAGGCGATATTTATGTTGAACATGTAAATGGCCTAGTCACTATTGAGGATGGCTCTGGCAGTATTCGTGTTAATCACGCCAAAGGCTTAACCATTATTGACGATGGCTCTGGTGATTTGAGCATCGACAACATCAATGGCCCAGTAAAGCTAGACTAATTTACAGCCCTTTTTGTGGCCGCGCTTTGGTGTAATCAATCGTGTGGTCACAACTGCCATCATTCTCACAATCATTCATCCCATCACCATCCCTGTCCCAACTTGGATGCATGGTTTTTGTGGGCATATTGCCATCCACATGTTTGATAATTGTGAGTTTGTAATTGCTGCTTTCATTACGTCGAGCCGCATTACGCATTAAATAAACTCGCACAATATAATCACCATCTTTAGCAAGTTGATGCTTTACATAATGCCCCTCAATTGAGCCAATAAACACAGCTTGGCTGCTATCTGCGGGTAAAATATTAAAATTATTGCTTAAATTTGAAGGTGTAAGAGTTACATTAAGAATATCACCAGCATTACCGCTTACTAAATAATCGTTAAACTCATTCCCTGTGATCTGCTGCTCAAATTCTACTCGCTGAGTACTGGACTCAGGATCAAACACAACCTGATGCTGCCCTGCACTTATCGGTTGCGTTAAGACAACCAGCATAAACATAGCTATCAGTATGATTTTATAAAATAACGTAGTGTGCATTTTAATCCCTTACCAGCAACATTCTCATAAACAGAATGATATACAATAAAATAACTAATTTTCACCCTCATAAAATGAACATAAACTTAATTCATCGCAGTAGTACTGCATAATAAACAACAGGAATTAACAATATGAACATTTTAACGCTTATTACAAAACACCCAACACTCACTAATATTAGCAGCTTATTTGCCCGTGTGGGTCTGGCAACTTTATTTATCTTAACGAGCTTTAGCAAAATACAATATTTTGATGCTACAGCTCAGTATATGACAACCGCGGGCTTACCTGAGTTTTTGTTGCCGCTGGTTATCGCCTTTGAACTAATTGGTGGTCTATTGATAGTACTAGGGTTTTTAACGCAACTAACCGCCATTGCCTTTGCCGCTTTTAGTGTTGTAAGTGCCTTGTTATTTCACTTTCAACTGGATGATCAAATACAGTTTTTAATGTTTTATAAAAATATCACTATAGCCGGTGGCTTCTTAGCATTAGCAAGTCACGGTGCGGGCAAATTTAGTATTGATCATCTATTGTTAAACCGTCCGTCTTAACCTTTCACATCATAAGAGTCCAGAGCAATAACCACACTGGGCTCTATTTCTTTGCAAAATTTAAGGCATACTAGGAATAAGTTAGCCTGCATTATCAAAGGATATCCATGTTAGAAATTGCATTAATTTATTTAGCTGCAGCCATTGTTGCGGTGCCAATCGCTAAACGCCTTGGGCTTGGCTCCGTGCTTGGCTATTTACTAGCTGGTATTTTAATCGGCCCATTTATATTAGGTTTAGTGGGCGATCAAACTTCAGTAATGCACTTTGCTGAGTTTGGTGTAGTGATGATGCTGTTTCTCGTTGGCCTTGAATTACAGCCTGCTCGTTTATGGAAACTGCGCCATTCAATTTTAGGACTTGGTGGCCTGCAAGTTATTCTTACTGCAGCCGTGATTTTTGCAATAAGTTATTGGCTACTTGCAATGCAGTGGCAAAGTGCTTTGGCAATCGGTTTAATGCTGGCGCTTTCTTCAACCGCCATTGTATTACAAAGCCTTGAAGAAAAAGGCTGGCTAAAGAATGAAGCTGGGCAAAACGCATTTTCGGTATTGTTATTTCAAGATATTGCGGTTATTCCCATTTTAGCTTTATTGCCACTATTGGCGTTTGAGCCACAATTAAACACCACCAATATGAGCCACTCACTAACTGCTGATTGGCCGGTATGGGGGCAAGTTAGCGCTTCAGTGACAGTAATTGCAGCCATAATACTCGCTGGCAAATACATTTCAGCACCATTATTTAGATACATTGCTGAAACCCGTATGCGGGAAATATTCACCGTATTTGCGTTATTTTTAGTAGTGGCTATTGCGCTTATTATGCAAAACGTTGGTCTATCACCTGCTCTTGGTACTTTTTTAGCCGGTGTGGTGTTAGCTGAAAGTGAGTTTCGTCACGAGTTAGAGGCCGACATAGAGCCTTTTAAAGGCTTGTTACTAGGCTTATTCTTTGTAGCAGTGGGCGCATCGATTGATTTTGGCTTGTTATTTAACCAGTTTGCGATAGTGGCATTGCTTGTTGTTGCTCTGATATTAGTTAAAGCTGCGGTGTTATATACACTGGCACGTATTTTTAAAATTCATCACAGCCACCAGCTGTTATTTACCTTAGCACTTGCACAAGGCGGTGAGTTTGCCTTTGTACTCCTTACTATGACTAATACATTGCAAATATTAACGCCAGAGCAAAGCAGCTTAACTACTTTGGTAGTGGCAATTTCCATGCTGATCGCGCCATTACTTTTAATGCTTTACGACACACTCCAAAAACGCCACAACACAACAACCAAACCTGATTTTGATAAACCTGAGCAAATCAGCCCAGCAAAGCATGTGATCATCGCCGGTTACGGTCGCTTCGGGCAAATTATAGGACGCTTATTGAGTACCCAAGGTTATGATATCAGCGTGCTTGATCACAGTCCGAGCCAAATTGATTTGCTGCGCCGCTTTGGTAACACCGTACATTATGGTGATGCCGCGCGTAAAGAGCTACTCGAAGCAGCAGGTGCTGATACAGCTCAATTATTAGTAATTGCTATCGATAATGCGGATAAAACCCTCGAAATAGTGAAACTTGCGCGTAAACATTTCCCACAATTAAAAATTGTTGCTCGTGCAATTGACCGCCGCCATGCTTATCAGTTACTACAATTAGAAGTCGACGCCTTTAACCGTGAAACCGTTGATTCAGCTATCAACTTAGGCGTTGAAACGTTGCAACTGCTAGGTAATTCAGCGCAAGATGCACAACGTGCTGGGCACTTATTTAGAGAGCATGACCGTGCTTCTGTTATACAACTGGCCAAACTATGGGGCGACGACCACAGCTATGGTGTAGCGGTACGCCAACGTACTGAAGACTTAAAACAAGTACTCAACCAAGATAAACAAGCACGCCAATCATTAAATACCTGTGATCAAGGCGATTGTGAGGACCATAATAAAAATGCTTAGAATAACTTTAGAACAGTGGCGTATGTTTAGAGCCGTTGTGGAGCATGGTGGCTTTAACCAAGCGGCGCAAAAGATTCATAAAAGCCAATCGAGTATTCATAATTCGGTTGGTAAAATTGAAACCGCGCTAGGGGTCAAACTATTTACCATCGCAGGCCGAAAAACGGTGATCACCGAAGCTGGCGAAATGATACTTCGCCGCGCCAATTATCTACTCGAGGAAGCCGCAAAAGTCGAAGCCGTTGGCCATACTTTAAGTGAAGGGATTGAAAGCAAGCTACGTATTGCAGTCGATGAAATATTTCCCCAAGCACTACTTTATAAAGTGCTCAATAACACCTCAGCCATGTATCCATTATTACGCATTGAACTACACGAATCAGTGTTAACTGGCGCGAATGAATTACTAGAGAACACCAATGTAGATATTGCAATATCGGGGTTTACTGGCAAAGCCGGATTTAGTGAAGAGTTATGCAATATCGAGTTTACGGCTGTTGCACACCCAGATCATGCCCTACATAGCATCACCCGACCTATCACCCTTGAAGACTTGAAATCGCACCGGCAAATTGTGGTCCGCGATTCAGCCTTACATAATAAGCAAGACGGTGGCTGGCTAGGTGCTGACCAACGCTGGACTGTCAGTCATATGCGTACTTCTATCGACATGATCAGCAACGGCTTGGGCTTTGCTTGGCTGCCTAGCACAGCGATCGTCAATCAATTAGCTCAAAATCAGCTCAAACCCCTTAACCTTAGCCACAATAGTAAACGCAGTGCCATGCTTCACTTGCTCTTTAAAGACAGTGACCGTCTCGGCCCAGCCGCTCGTACATTCATTGGTGAGTTACGCTATCAAGTAATGCAAGCTGAACTTGATTGTTAATTAACTAAGGGCTTTCATTCTATTAAATAGAATGAATAGTCCTTTTAAAAGCGATTTTAATCTTTCACATAAAACTTATACTGCTGTTATTAAAGTTAGCATCTGATCAGGAGTTAAGTTATGCACTATATACGCAAAGCACACGAACGTGGACAAGCAAATTTTGGCTGGCTGCAAAGTAAGCATAGCTTTTCATTTGGCCGTTACCTTGATCCAAAACATATGGGGTTTTCAACTCTTAGAGTAATTAATGAAGATAAGCTCAGCCCTGGTCAAGGCTTTGCGACTCACGGGCATCGTGATATGGAGATTATCTCTTATGTCATTGCGGGTGCATTAAAACATAAAGACAGCACAGGCAATGAATACAGCGTGCCCGCAGGAGACATTCAGCGCATGAGCGCAGGCAGTGGTATCATGCATAGCGAGTATAATGCTTCGAACTCAGAAACAGCGCATTTCTTACAAATTTGGATCCAACCTAAATTGCGCGGTATCACGCCAAGTTATGAACAAAAAAGCATTATTCAAACTGCGCCCCTCACTCCACTGGTCACACCAAGCGGCGAACAAGGCAGCGTTAGTATAAATCAAGATGCCAGTTTATACCGTTTACAGTTAACTACTGGGCAAACATATGACTTGCAAACCAACCATCGTAAAGGGTATTTTCATGTAATATCAGGCTCTGTTGAGGCCGATGCTGATACCTTTAGCTCAGGCGATGCATTTGCCTTAAATAGTGAACAGCGCGTAACACTCACAGCTAAAGACCAGCTAGAGGCATTATGGTTTGATTTACCAGCTTAAATAAGGAAGTTAATGACAGCTACAACCCTCGCGATCATCGCATTTGTGGTATTACTTACCGGCGTATCTAAATCTGGATTTGCCGGTGCGCTTGGTGTGTTCTCTGTGCCTATCCTTATGCTTATTATGCCACCTGTGGCTGCAATTGGTTTAATGCTGCCCGTACTTATAGTTGCCGATGTATTTAGCTTAAAAAGTTACTGGCAACAATGGGATATAAAACAACTTAAACGCTTACTGCCAGGTTTATTAGCTGGTGTTATAACGGCTCACATTCTAATTGGCTGGCTTGATGCGGCGTTTATAAAAACCACGATTGCTATTTTATGTATTGTGTTTGCTATTCGCAGCTTAGCCTTTAGCCAATTTACCTTAAGCGCCCTAAATAGCCGTTTAGGTGCGTTATCTATGGGTGGTTTAGCCGGTATTACCAGCACTTTAATACATGCGGGAGGACCGCCACTGATTATGTATTTCAGTACCATTCAACTCCCCCCAAAACGTTTTGTAGCCACTGTTGCGATTATTTTTGCAATGATGAATGCCATCAAACTAATTGGCTTTATTAGCCTTGGTTTAATCGAAGTAAAATGGGTATTAATAGCCCTAGCTAGCTTGCCTATTGCTTTTATAGGCAACCGTTTAGGGATTTGGTTACAAAGCAAGCTCAATACCGCACAGTTCTTAAGAATGATGAATTTCCTGTTGCTGCTACTAGGCATCTGGTTATTAGCTAAGTGATCTGGCTAGTTAAATAATTCATGCTCAGGTACACTCATGTAACATACTGTCTTTGAGGTTCCACTTTGTTAGATAATCAACCACTTCGCAAACCCTTCTCTGTACTGGTTGTTATTTATAAAAAAAATAAAGATTGCTTACTGATCCAACGCACTGATGATGCCAACTTTTGGCAATCTGTAACAGGGGGGATTGATGAAGGCGAAACGCCTATAACAACAGCGTATCGAGAGCTTTTAGAAGAAACAGGGATAGATGCCCGCGCGCTGGGTCTGACTATGCAAGATCACAAAAAAACAAATCAATATACGATTAGGGAATCATGGCGACATCGCTATCAAGCCAACGCGTTAGTCAATACTGAACATGTGTTTAGTATTTGCGTGCCGGATGATATCACTATTGTGTTAGATCCTAATGAGCACACTGACTTTGTTTGGCTAACACAACAACAAGCAGCAGAGAAAGCGTGGTCACCGAGTAACCGCGATGAAATACTGGCGTTATAATCCTAAGTCATTTATCAGTGTTTTGTTAAACACGCCATCTAGTTAACATAATAAGCTTTAAAAGTGTCGTTAATTATTCTGTAAATTTTCAAACTTATCAGCCATAGTAAAGCATCTGAATTTACCTAAAAAAGTCTTTTTTATGGATAGTGAGTTTTTTTCCAAACAATTTGAGTCTGTTTGGTTATTGATCCAATCAATGCTTAGCCAACCAGCAACCTATCTACAGATACTGGTGATCATCGCCAGCTATGCTGTAGCCTACTGGATTTATTCAAAAACAGTAAAGAAGCGAGTCGATAAGCATACTAAAGTAGCGTCAGAACATCCGATCAACATTATGCTGTTTCGACTCAGTAATATCGTCTACCCGCTGGCAGCAATCATTTTACTGAAAATATTTACTTCTATAGGTCTCACTGCGGATCTGCAAGTATGGTTAATGAATACTGCACTCAGCATTGCCATATTATTGTTTGCTTACTCTATTATTAAAGAGTTTGTTAATAGCCCCTTTATGTCAGCGCTATTTAAGCTGGTTGGTTTGCCTATATTACTATTGCACTTACTTGGCTTTTTACCGGTATTTATTAAAGCTCTTGAAGGAGTTTCTATAAACCTAGGTAATATTCAAGTCAGTTTATATGGGCTGACTCGGGTGTTATTTTTTGGCGCTATTTTATTTTGGCTAGGCCGAGCATCTAGTAATGTTGGTAAAGTTATCATTCGTAATCAGCAAACACTGGATATCAGTACCCGCGAAGTATTTACGAAACTCTTTGAAGTTGGCTTATTTTGCATTATCGCATTGTTGCTACTGAATATAATGGGAGTAAATCTTACTGCATTGGCAGTGTTTGGCGGCGCGCTAGGTGTCGGCCTTGGCTTAGGGCTGCAATCAATCGCCTCTAATTTTATTTCTGGTATTATTATTTTGCTCGATAAATCTCTCACCATTGGTGATTTTGTTGAGCTAGAAAACGGTAAAAGTGGCTTTGTAAGAGAGTTCAAGATGCGCCATGCTATTCTTGAAACCTATGACGGTAAAGACATACTAGTCCCTAACGAAACATTCATTTCGTCTTTACTCACAAACTGGACGCACAAAGATCCTAAACAACGTTATCGTGTCGATTTTAGTGTGGCATACGCCACTGATGTTCGCGCCATGGTCGAGATTATTAAAGACGCGGTTGCTGAGCACCCTCAAGTTATTAGTGGCCCTGATGTGCCATTTGAAGAACGCCCTGATTGCGAAATAGATAGCTTTGGTGATAACGGGATTAATATGTTTGTGGAATTTTGGATGCAAGGCATAGATGATGGTAAAAATCGCGTTGGTGGCGACTTATTGCTAATCATATTAGAAACTCTCAAAGCGCATGATATTGCAATTCCATTCCCACAACGCGAAGTTAGAGTGCTTAACGAAGGCTTTGTCAGTAAGGTTTAAATTAAGCGGTGTTAACACCGCTTACTCTATTTTCTTTTTTACTGTCTTTTTGATGTTTTTGCCATCGTTGTCTTTTTGCAGCTTGTCTGGCACAATTTCGTCTACTTTTTCATCAACCGCATCTGCCGCTTTGTCTTTAAGCGTGTCGTTACGGCCAGTTGCTTTATCAACTGCTTTTCCTGCAACACCGTCATCTGGTAGGGCATTTTCTATCACTTTGCCGGCGCTATCTTTTGCAGTCTCGGCAGGATTACAACGCCCACCCACCCCAATAGCGGCTTTAGTCGCAGCACTTTTTACCGCTTTTTCAGCGGTGCAATCAGGGTCAGTAATACCCGCATTAACAGCAAACGGTAGCAGTAATGCGAAGCTTAGGCTTAATTTCTTCATGTTAATTATCCTTGTTATGGCTAATCCGAAGCTAAGGTATAGCACATGGATAAACATGCTGCGTTATAACGATTGCGGGTAATTTATAAATACTTTAACCACGGCTTTTTACTTTTGCGTTTATAGGCACTAAACCATTGAGTGGGCCAATAAAGTGCTAGAGCTAATAAGGCGGCGATAAGCCAAATCCAGCCAATGTGATCCACCCCAAAATAACGCCCTTGATTAGCACCATAAATGGCATGACCAATTGCATAAAGTACAAGTAACGCATAAAGGTGCACAATATAGAAGAACATTGGCACCGAGCCAAAGGTACGCAGTGCATTTAAAAAGCGATTTAACGGTCGCTCAAATAGCCATAAACCAAAAAACATCATTGCGAGCGTTATAAGTAAAAAGCTTAACGATGGCGGGTATTTAGTCACATTAAACAGCGACATTAAGGTCTCAGAACTGCTTGCAAACTGTTGCCAAGGCAAAGTTTCACCATAAATATTAAAACCACGTAAAATAGCAAACAGTGCCACACAAGCTAAGCCTAAACCGACTAGCCACTGCTTTCTATCATCGCTATCGCGACTAGGAGCATATATAGGGCCTGCACAGTAACCTAATAAAATAACCCCAATCCAAGGCAATACGGGATAACTAATTTTTACATCAATTAAGCCACCCTGAGAAATATAACCGCGATCGTGCAATATAGTCCACAGGGTATAACCCCATTCATCAGGGCTAAAACTAATTGGTGTAAGTAAGTTGTGACCAAATACAATGAGTAAACCTAACACCAATAACACCCGTTGCGGCAAGTTAATAAGCAGCGCGAGCGTGAGCATACACAACCCAATTGCCCACATGACTTGCAACCAAATAGTGTGAAAGTAGCCCATCCATGAAAAACAAATAACCGTGATTTCAAGTGCGATTAAAAACAGCCCCCGTTTAATCAAAAAGCTACGGGCTGAGCGCGCAACACCATTCGCTGGGTGGCTGTAAAGCCACGCCGAAAGTCCGGTTAAAAATATGAAGGTGGGCGCACAAAAGTGCGCCGCAAAGCGACTCCAGAAAAGCCCTGGGCTGGTGGTGTCTACATCCATAGGATCAGACACCTGCATATGCAAAAAGAACCGTTCACGAACGTGGTCAACAAGCATTAGTAAAATAACCACACCACGCATGATGTCGATACTATGAATACGGTTTTTAATTTGCTCAGAAGTCATAAGATAAACCTAGCTTAAACTGGGTTGGCGCACCAGGATAAGCCCATAAAGCGTTGTAACTACTGGCGATATAACTTTCATCGAATACATTATCAGCATTCAGTGACACTGCCGTACGATCGGTTGCTTGCCATTTAGCAAATAAACCCACTAACTGATAACTCGGTAAGCGGAACGTTAAATCAGCAGGGTCGCCGAGTCGGTCTGAAATATATTGATAATGCCCACCAATTTTGATGTCTTGTTCAAATACACGGGCATCATGATTTAGTGAAAGCGAAAAGTTATTTTCAGGTACATTAACTAAAGGGCTGCCTTTGGGAATTGGTACTAACCAATCAACATTAACTACATCGTTCGCTGTTTCAGCTTTTACATAGGCATAAGACACTGTGTACTCAGTATTAGCTCCTAAATTACCTGTTACATCAACTTCAAAACCTTTACTTGTCGCTTTACCTACTGGTGCGGAATAGCCAACGTTCACCGGATCGGCAACCAACATATTGCTCTTACTGGCATCGAATAATGCAATAGTGCCGCTAATTTTTTCAAAGCTAAACTTCATGCCCACTTCAAACGAGTCACTTTCTTCAAAACCAAACGGTTCGCCTTGTGCGTCAGTGCCACTTAATGGCAAAAAACCTTCTGAATAACTGGTATAAAGATTAATCGCATCGTTTAGCTCATACACCATACCAAAGCGAGGACTGACTCTGTTTTCTTTACTATTTGAGGCAACACCTGACTTAGTTTCGAAGATGTCTTGTTCAATCTCATCAAAACGCAAACCCACCATCACTTTAAAGCGCTCGGTAATATCTAGCTGATCTTGCATGTAGATACCGTATGCGTTTTGCTGTTCGTTGTTTTCATACTGCATTTCAACATCAGGACCAGGGCCAGTACTGTAATTTGGCTCATAAATATCAATGGTATACGTGCCATTGCCACCACGATAACGATACAGCCCTGTACGAAGTTCGTAATCATAAGCATCAGCACCAAGCAAAACGTGATTAGTGATACCCGCTAACTCAAAGTTACCACTGAGCTCAAAACGCAAGCTTAAATCCTCAGACTCATAATCTCGATAGCGATGTTGGCGGGTTAAGGTGTGGCCATCATCAAACAATGATTGACGTGATGGCGAAAGTTCCGCATCAGAAGAATAGCCATTTAACGTTGCTGTACGGTAGTTTGCACCCAGTAATAATGTCCAATCACTACTAATATCATAGTCATAACTTAGCTGATGACCACGTGAATGAACCTTAGTAGGGCCATCGTTTGGATTACCTAAGAAGCGGTTTTCAGGCACAGTATCAAAATTATCGTTAAGAACGACAATGCCACGGTCATACATTTGTTGCTGATCAACATATTCAAATTCGTATGTTAATGATGACTTGTCGTTAAGTTGATAATAAAGCGAAGGCGTGATCACAAACTTATCGTGATGTACGTAATCACGAAAACTGTCGCTGTCTTGCCATGCCCCGTTAACTCGAAAAGCGATATCATCTGTAAGGCCGTTAGTGTAATCACCTTGCACACGTTTATGATTATCACTACCAAGCTCTGCTTTTAATTGGCCTTGCTGATAAAACTGCGGCTTTTTAGTAATAATGTTGATTGTGCCGCCAGGCTCAGAGCGACCATATAAAGCCGAACCGGGCCCTTTTAGTACTTCAATATAATCAATATTTGACACGTCACGTGGACCCGCAAACCCTCTACCACCACTAAAGCCATTGATTAAGTAACCCGACGGCATATTTTCATTACCTGACAAACCGCGAATAGAATAGCTATCCCACAGTGCACCGCCGTTATTTTTACGAGAAATACTCGCTGAAAAATCCAGTGCATCTCTAAACTTGGTAATGCCATTATCAACCATCATTTCTTTACTTAATGTGGTAATTGACTGCGGTAGCTCTTTAAGCGGAATATCACCCCGAAAGGCTTGCTTATGTGCAATGGTGATGGTTTCTATATCTGACTCAGAAGCAGCGGAGCCGAAAGAAATTGCTAAAAATGCGAGAGTTAATGCTGAGTACTTCATGATCCACTTTTATAATTGCTCGGTTAATTTGGATATAATATAACATACTGCAACGTTAATGATATACTATAACATTCAATTTAAAGAAATAAATCAGCCTAAAACCCAAGCTATTAATCATAAATAGAATGCGCTAAAGTTGTACTTCTGAGCAATATTTAAGGATGATTATGAAAACTATCGTGTACTCCACCTGCTTAATTTTTTCATTTGCTGCTTCTTCACAAAGCAATGATATTTCTGATAAAAGGCCCATTGCAGACATCCAAGCTCAATTCCTAGATCAACAAGGTGTGTGGCACCGGCTACAGAAGATCCCCAATCATGAATACCCACTTGAACTATTAAATATTCAGGGGAAAGGATGTGCAGAAACCAGCTTTGTTATTTCAAAAAATGGCACAGTGAAAAATATTAAAATAAATAATACTGATCCAAAACGTTATGGTCGCCAACTGCAAACAGCCACTCGACAACTCGTGCGTAAATGGCATTGGCCTGAGCAAGAACAAGCAACTAATCTCACTATGCGCTTTGATTACTGCTTTGAAAGTGACCTCACTCGTGATGAAATAATTAACCACTGCATCAAGCAATCGGAACAAGTCTGCAGTTAATTTATTTTAATCAGTATATTGAGCCTAAGGCTTGTATTGCCTACAATAGCGCACAATCTATTCAATGCAGATCACAATTATGACTGATACAAATAAACCAGAGTTACCAGACCAATTATCTATCAACCCGCGCAGCAAGTTTTATGTAGAAGAAGTTTTCGAACATGAAATTGGTGTAACTCTTAATGGCAAAGAGCGTTTTGACGTGGAAGAGTACTGTATCAGCGAAGGTTGGATCAAAATCGCAGCACCTAAAGCACTTGACCGTCGCGGCCAGCCTTTACTTATGAAAGTAAAAGGCACTGTAGACGTTTTTTATAAGTAATAGCTACTTAGATAGAAAAGCCGACTTGCGTCGGCTTTTTTATCGCTATTACATTTTCACCCATTCACCAGACAAAACACTACCCGGTAAATACACTTCCAAGCTTGTTGGATCAAACTCATAATTGTTACTGAAAGCAACGCCAACAGCATGCTCCGATCCACAAGAGTTGGCAGCTGGGGTAACACTAAAAAATGTATTTTCAGTGCTAATTGTTCCCGTTATATTACAACCTTGAAACTGAGCTACGAAAGTACCTTGGCTATCAAGGTTTATATCGACTACTTGTTCGTCAGCAATAACTCTGTAATCTCCAGCTAATTGGTTAACCGCAGTATAATGGCGAGTATCAATACGTGCTAAATTAATTGTTTGCGAAGTAAGAGTACAGCTAAAGCCGGAACCAACATCAGTACAACTTTGCTGTGAAGCAAACTCTAAATTTTGATCTACAACTTCTGCGGATAGGCTAATTGAAACTTCCGTATCATTTGTTAACACCAAAGTAGCACCTAAATCACTCACCGCAAGGCGCGCTAACATTGCGTGTCCTTCAAGCTCATAGGCTGTTTCATATAGACCTACGTGATCAGAGAGGTATTCATGTGTAAGCTCCTCCTCTGTCGGATCATTGTCTAAGTTACATCCAGATAGTGACAATGCAATAGCACTTAAAAATAATAATTTTTTCATTTCAGCGCCCTACTTAATCAAGTTATTAAGTTTGATTTGGCTAAGCGCTGTTTTTGCACGGCTAGCTTGAACATTCGCTTCAATTGTACTGATCGTAATGTAACCCTGCTCAATTAAAACACCTTCACTAAGCTCATTTTCATCATTCACTAAACCTTGGTCTTGAGCGATTGAAACCCCTGATTTACCAATATATTGCGCTTGAGCTATGGCATAAGCTTCTTCGAATGTTGCCGCGTAGCCTTGCGCTAAGATACCTTGTGCTACATAGCCCATAGCCAGCTGATCTTGTGACATATCACCTGCAAACTTCACTTCAAGGCCACCCGCATTCCAACCAACTTGACTAAACTTATAGCCTTGGTGATTACTCATATCTTCTGGAGTATTAACATTTAAGCCCGTGAACTTAGGTAGTAAGGGTTGATTTGGCTGTTGGTTTTTAACCAATTCATCCACTAACTCAACAACCACGTTTGCTACAAGTGGCGCTTTGGCTTCATCTGCATCATATGCACTTACTGCAATTGCAGGAATACCACGTGCAATAACTACATTAGCTGCACCTAACGTACCTGAGTTATTCGTCATATAACCTAAGTTATTCCCTTCATTTGGCCCCGAAATAACTAAATCGGGTAACTGCCCCCACTTTTCCTGTGCAAGTACATCAACGCCATAAAGTGCAGCCATGACTGGCGTGCCTTCAACAAAGTCTGAAAAAGCGACTGTTTCATCTGTATCACCAATACAAACCTGATTTTGTTCAACTTTAGAACGGTCAACATTCACAGGCTTCATAAAGTGAATTGCACCACCTTTACCACTTTGTCCTGTACATGGTGCAGACATCACCACACTGTGCCCCGCTTCGGTCAGTTTAGTGAATAGTGTTTGGATATTCCCAGTACTCCAACTATCGTCATTTGTTAGCACGATATTAAGTGCGCTGGCTGGCATTGATAATGTTGCAGCTGTGATTGCTGCGGCTAATAAAGAGTAAGTTTTCATGATACTTCCATTGAGTTTGGTTTAGTTGCCAATACCATAGAAAGCACTTATGACATTTTAGTGAATTAGATATCTCTGACTTTTTAGAGATGTCTTTAAAATTAAAAGCATATATTTATTATATTGTTATGCTTTTTCCCTGTGCATTTAATCGATACTTATAACGTGCAGTTTTAATATCGCGCTCACTGATAAAAAGGTATTCATCAGCTAATTCACCCAATACTTTTTGTAATTCCGCTTTTATTTTATTACGGTTTTGATCTAGCGTTTTTCCTTTTAAGCCTCCTTCTTGTAAATCTCTAATCGCTTTTTGGTGACCTTTATATTTAGACATTAATTTTGATAGTTGTTGGGCGCTTTCCATATCAGATTTATTTAATGGTGGGTTTAAATAAGGAGGTAGGTGATTTACTTCGCGTTGCGCATACCAGTAATAATAAAATAAAGGTGTTTTAGCTAAGCGAATATGTAAGCCATGAATAATGACGCATTGATTTTCAAGATCAAATACTAAGGAGTCAGGTTGCTTAGCCACCGTTAACGCACTTTCAATACTTAAATCATTATTTATAGCGATAATAAACCAATGTAATTGATTGGTTGAAAGCATTTTGACGTCACCTTTTTCACATATTGCTTTTAGTTCATCTGCAGGCAACTTTGTTTTACTCGATAGTAATTTAAATGCAGCACAGTCATGTTGCAGATTATTTTTAGCATCTATGCTGTTACTGTGCTTAGTCATATCCCTATCTTTACTAATTAGTGTGCAAAGTCTATTGAGTACTAACTGACTCTTCCAAAATACAAAAGTTAGTAGCAAGCTTACCAACGCTATATTTACCAACTTGAAGTCTGCTTTAGTACTAATTTGCATTGCAATTTTCTGCCCATTGAATGTCCACTTTAAGGCAGAGTCATAGCTATTTCTTTCAGTGACTTTTAACAATTGAAGTTGAGTTACTTGAAGTCTTTCAATTAATTTAATCGGTAATATGTTGTCTACAGCTACAAACTGTAAAGTAGTAACTAGCTGTTTACTAATACGATTTAATTCCTGCTGTTCATCTAGTGAATTTCTTAAAGATGCATCTGTTAAGGTAGGTAGTTCTGTCATTAAGAGCTGTTTTAAGGAACTTGATGCACTGTGCCATGCATGCAAACTCAAACAAAGACTAACTACTAAATAAATCGCTACTGCTTTTAATTTCATAGCGTAGTGACCTTAGGCTTTGCGTAAGTTGTTCTGGGTAACCCGCTAAATAGCTTCGTTTGATACTCTTTAACGGCAACGGTGAGTGCAGTTGATAGGTTTTGTGGTGTGTTATTGCTAATGAACCAACTTAACTGCGCGTTTGGTTCAGTAATTAAGAGCCTTTTTTCTACAGGCCATTCCATTAACTGCTGTATATGCATTGTGCTAGGCATTAGATCTATTTTTTCTCTAAGAAAATCATCTATTAATACCTCTCTGTTCGGGTATAAATGTAATTGTTCTTTGGTAAGGGTGACTCCGGCTTGAGTAATCTGACTCATTGGCATTAAATACCCGGAGGCACTTTTTTTATCTGCTAATAAACCTATACGCTTATTGGTAAAATAGTCAGGAGTTACACTAATGTTTTTATTATGCGAAAACCAAAAAGTTTCATAGCTTGGTAAGCTTATGCTCTGCAAATAAAAATCTTTCCAGTTTGGCAGTAACCCAGTGATCGCATGCGCTCTATGCATCATCAGGTTAAACTGTTGAGAGATGATCAGATCACTCGTAAGGGACTCTCTTGGCTGCCAAGAAATACTGACTCTACTATAAATACTCCCTTTTAAAGTGTCTTCACATAATTGTTTAGCAAGCTCAGACACCCGCAAATTAACGGGTAAATAAACATTAAAATCCTGGTCGCCTTTTGCATTAACTACATCGCATTGCTGAACATATAATTGGCCAATAGTAATATCTTTTACTTGATGCTTTGAAAGCCCCAAAATAGCTATACTAAAGACAATAAAAGTCAGCAAATACTTACTTACAAGCAATGAATTTCGGCCTTGCATATCACTTAAACACAACGTAAAGAATGATAAATTTATAGCAAGATCATGTCATTTGTATGACATAGTATTGCTTAGCCGTGTTTTAAAGCATTATAGCTTTGCGTAGCCATGTGGAAATTTATGATCAACCACCACTGCATTGTGAGCATGTAAACTCTCTTGATGCTCTACTTTAAACCAGTAATCTGAGATTTGCTCGTTATTCTCCAGCGCTTGTTTTATCCGCCTTGCGGCATCTTCACAAAACATTAGGTTTTCGGCGTTTAATTTAGCAAATGCTTGCTCGTCTTCGCGCTTTACCGCCGTTTGCACTGGCGTACCAATAACGCTTTCAAAGTGTTCAATCATCGCTAAAAAGTTGGGTAGAGTATTACGCTGCCATTGCATTTTTAAATAAGCAAATGAACGTTGACTATGGGGTGTTGCAACTGAACCCTGTTGCGAAGTGATCCACGCTAACAGTGCCTCTTTTGATACGACTTCTTCACTAAATTGCGCGGCAATTGCATCACTCATCGCTTGTCTTGATAATGCAGCGGAACAAGGGCAAGTGCTTGAGTAGGGAATACTCAACGATAACTCAGTAATTATCTGCTCATTAATATATTCACAGCGAATACTCACCGGATAAGTTTGATAACCAAACTGGCCGCTCAATAACGCAGGTTTACGTATAGTTAATTCAAAGTCTAATTGTAGCCTTGCAGCTAAACTTAATCCCTCTTGTGAGCTCACCAAGGTCTGTAATAACGTTGCTAGAGCATCCATCGTGAGAGGTTCATTGGTTAATGACTCTTTTAACCGCAAATACAGCCGCGACATATGAATGCCTTTTGCATCCGCCTTATCTAAACTCACAAATACATTGGCTTTAGCAGATAGTGATGAACTAGGTTGCTCAACGAGTGTGATAGGCAGCGCAATACCTTCCATACCCACCCATTTTAAAGGTAACGAAGCTGTTGTCAGTTGTTTCGATGTAACATCAGGTAAAGTCACTTTCAATTTGCTTGCTCCGATACACTACCAGTGCATGGGCACTCTTCATCATCTTTAGCTAAACATTGGCGATAATTAAACCAATGCGCAACAGCAATAAAAGCCGCACCAACAAGCGTAAGCCACTTTTCACCCAACTCACCGAATAACGCCTCACCAGCAGTCACTGCGAGTACCATTAAAATCACACCAACAAACCCTGACACCATATAACGAAAGCGTTTATGCTTTTTACAACCTAAACTCAATGCAAGTACACTGGTCGGTATAACGGCCGCTAATATCCATATATGAAACTGTTCGTTATCTAGCTGTAGTGCTGCAAAGCTAGGTAACAGTGTGAGTAAAATAGGTGTTGCAAAACAGTGGATTGTGCACATTATTGACAGCCCTATGGCGAGTTTATCCATCACACTTTGCGTTGGTTTCATTGTTTTTCCTCTAATTGTTCAATAGTTGGCTTACATTGGCGACACAGCCCTGAAATTTCTAATTGTGTTTCACGTGGCGAAAAGCCTGATAACTCTACTTGTTGCGTATTCTCATGACTTTGATCACCGATTCTCATCAGCTTTGATCACCTGATTTATCATTTTGTAGAGCC
>NZ_AHCA01000017.1 GCF_000238355.1 Pseudoalteromonas haloplanktis ATCC 14393 | reverse complement strand
AATAACGATCAGTCACCAGTAGAGTATGAAAATTCTTTAGGAAAAGTGTCCGGCTGGAGTTGACCAGAACACCACCACGTTTGTAGCTACCTTCCCACCATTTCCCAGATTGAAAAGAAACATAACCTTTTGACTTTAATAGTTGTGGTAATGTGTCTATATTGTCAATCTTAGAAATCAACTTCTCACGCTGTAGATTATGTTCTGCAGATCCCTTTTTCCCATAGACATCAAACGCAGGAGTATTACCTGTGATACCAATTGTTGATGCATAATAGCCTGTTGCGATCGTTGCTAACGAAGGTCGACATAGAGCTGTAGGTACATAGCTTCCTTTAAAAGTAAGGCCATCCCTTGCAAGTTTATCAAGTGAAGGAGTTTTAACAATTGGATGTCCCATAAATCCATAATCATACCAAGCGTGATCATCTGACAGGATCAAGACTATATTAGGTGGCGTATCTTCAGCGTATACAGGGCTAATTAAAAACGATAAGAAAACCCAATAGAACAAGGTTTTTATGCGGCTTATAATATTTTTATTATCCATAATCAATCTCTTTATATTGTGTGTAAAATCATTTTTTACTTGAGGTTATGTGTAACTGAGTATTGCTGAAAATACTCAGCTATTTTACTACTTAATATCAGTATCTATTGAGACAATTGAGTTCTTTAAAAGCAAGACAAAGCCGTGCTGCCATTGATAATTCAATCTGACGTAGCCAAACACGTGGGTCATAATATTTCTTATTCGGCGAGTCTGGGTTTGAAGGTGAGCCTATTTGTGTCTGTAAGAAGTCACTGTTTTCTAGATAATACTTATGAACTCCTTGCCAACAAGCCCACTGCGTATCAGTATCAATGTTCATCTTAATCACACCATAACCAATAGCTTCAGTGATTTCTGCTGGCGTAGATCCTGAGCCACCATGAAAAACAAAGTTTAAACTATTATGGTCAAGGCCATACTTCTCTTGCACAAATGCTTGTGAGTTTTTAAGAATAATAGGTGTTAATTTCACATTGCCTGGTTTATATACACCGTGAACATTGCCAAATGACGCTGCAATTGTAAATGCATCACTTACTTCGATCAGGCTTTCATAGGCATAAGCCACATCTTCTGGTTGTGTATAGAGCAATGAACTATCAATACCAGAGTTATCTACTCCGTCTTCTTCGCCACCCGTACAACCAAGTTCAATCTCAATTCCCATATCAAGCTTTGCCATTTTTGCTAGGTAAGCTTTACATATAGTAATATTTTCTTCTAAACTTTCTTCAGACAAATCAAGCATGTGTGAACTAAATAGAGGCTTGCCAGTTAATTTATAAAAATTTTCGCCCTCTTCTAGTAGCCCATCAATCCAAGGTAATAATTTTTTAGCTGCATGGTCGGTATGTAGAATAACCGGTATGCCATAGTGTTTTGCAACAGCATGAACATAATGGGCTGCTGCAATAGCGCCAGCAATAGAAGGTTGATGTCCAGTTAGTGACACGCCTTTACCAATAAAGAATGCTGAACCACTATAGGAGAGTTGGATTATAATGGGTGATTTACATTCTTTAGCCGATTCAAGCGCTGCATTAATAGAGTTTGTACTTACAACATTTACCGCAGGGTAAGCAAAGTTATTCTCTCGTGCATATTCAAATAAAACCTTCATCTGGCACTCGTTCACCACGCCTGATGGTACTAGGTCACGTAAATCAGTCATTAAAACTCCAATTAATTAACTATCAAAAATTAGCTTTTTTAAGCATAAAAAAAGCTACACAGAATTTAACAATTTTAAACCTGCGTAGCTTTATTACTTCTATAAACGAACTCGGTTATTTTATTTAGTTATGACCAGCCCTTGTTCAATCGTATTGGACGATTGATCTTCTTGGCTGATTTTACTTTTTTGTAAATACGCATATGTAGCACTTATAAAATAAACAAGTGTTGGAACGATAAGCCACGCTCTAATCGTTTCTATATCCTGATTTATATAAGCTGATACCCCAAGGAAGACACATGCTAACAGCGATAAATACGATGTAACTAAAGCGAAACGCGTTAATATTGGTAACGTCACTTTGTCATTCTGGCCATGATTGCTCTCTAAATTCTTTATATACGCTTTTTCAATTGCTTTTCGCTCTGTTTCTGCATTTTCTTCAGATTGTTGCTGCGGGTAAGATTTTTTTGCCCCCATTGCATAGGCTAATAAGCAATATAAAGCAGTCGCGAAAATCCAAATTGGAATTAATATAAAGAATAAATGTAACGTGCCGGATGCTTCTAAATAATAACTCACAGCAAGTGAACTAAGCCATGTAATGATTGCAGCGTAATTAGTTGTATTGCCCTTATATTTAGACCAATAACGTGTGAAGCCTATACGAGGGAATAACCAATGTTCCGCAACAATAACAGCACCAACTGGCGCCATCATAAGCCCCATAATTCCTACAAATCCTAGTAATTGCGAAAATACAAAAGGGAAACAAGCAATAATTGTTGTAACAATACCAACCACTACTGTTACTTTTGTACGGCCCCATTTATGGTTTAATGAACTAAACGCAAGGCCTGCTCTATAAATTGTTGGGTTTGAGGTTGTCCAACCTGCGATGATTACAGCTATGATCCCACACGTACCTAACGCCTGATATGCAACAGCCCCTGGATCAAGCGCAACAATTGTCGTGCTGAGTAATATAGCTGCTCCCGCTCCCATAACACCGGCGCAGATCCACGCTAAATAATGGCCAATGAACATACCTAGGGCTGAAAAGTAACCATAACGAGAATGACGTGCAAAACGTAATAAGGTCATATCTCCCATACCACCATGCATCGCTAAATTAGCAACCCATGCGAAAGCTGCAACATGCCAAAAACCAATACCGCTGTCAGTTTGAACCCAGATAGACTCACTCGCAATATGCAAGAAATCATCAAAGCTACCGATTGAATCAACCCCGTTTGTAGCTGCTACTATTGTTGGTAATAAAACCAAAGCACCAACAAGGAACATTAAAATCATCCACGGCGCGCAAATTTCAGCAAACGCAGCAAGTTTCTCAAACCCTTTCACGGCCATAAAAACAACTACAGCCCCAACACCTAGTGCAACAAGTACAAACCTTAAATCTGTTGGATACCAGTCTACTTGTGGCGGAATATCAAAAAGTACGCGAACAGCGGATGCTGATACTGTGATCATTGCCCCTGCCAATACACAAAACAAAATACCGTTAATAACACTGTAAAGTTTGATTGTGCCTGGGCCTGCAATTTTTTCTAAATAAGCATAAAGTGTTAAACGAGTATCTGTAGCTATCGGAGCTGTAATTAAACCCCATGTTAGTACGGCGAGTAAGTTACCTAATAGTAACCCGAGTAAAATATCACTCGCCCCTACCCCCCATGAAACAAATAAAGCACCGATCACAAACTCAGTACCTGCAACGTGCTCACCGGCATAACTGCCTGCAAACGTATGAGCTGATTGTAATTTATTGGGAGAAACGGGTTGTGTTTCAAATTCTTCTGCTGTCGACATACTGCCTCCACTGCGCCAATTTTTTGTTCTTTTAATACAATTCAATCGACGATCTTTATTATTATGTGTGTGTTTCAAACTAAAAAACATGCAAAGGCGCTAAAATACCTCTGCATGTTTTTTCATGATTAAAGTTCGCTTTACACGATACCTGAACCATTACCGCCACTTGATGGACGTTTAGCTGCAACCGCAGAGCGATAACTTGCTTTACGGTAAGTAGCAATTGGATCAATAGCTCCACCTTTGCGTAGACGAGCCATTGCTAAGATTGGGCTAACATCAGTGTTAAATGCATTTTTAAGCGTGTTACTTGCCATTAACGCATCATTATTTTGCTGATATTCACTCAACTTCTCACGATCAACTAATAAAGCCGATACATAAGAACGCTGAACACTTGCTGCAGAGTTCATTAAACTTTCAATCGGGTCAGTCACGTTATGTGATTGATCTAACATGTAGTTAGGATTAAAGCCTTCTTGATTGCGATACTGTGCATCAACCAACTCGTTAAAAATTAAGAACTGTTGATATGGGTGTAAGCTACCGCTATCTAGGTCATCATCACCATACTTACTATCGTTAAAGTGGAAACCACCTAACTTTTTAAATTGAATCAAACGAGAAACAATCATTTCAATGTTTACGTTTGGTGCATGGTGGCCTAAATCAACTAATGATTTAGCTTGTGGGCCAAGCTCCATAGCTGCAAGGATATTACTACCCCAGTCTTGAATGATAGTTGAGTAAAAAGCAGGCTCAAACATTTTGTGTTCAATATGTAGTTCCCAATCACTTGGTAAGCCAGCATAAATCGTTTTCATACTTTCTAAGTAACGCTCAAAAGCACTTTGGAAATGTTGCTGACCTGGGTGGTTTGAACCGTCACCAACCCAAACTGTTAATGTTTTTGAACCAAGTGCTTTACCCCATTCAATACAATCAAGGTTGTGCGCAATAGCTAGCTCACGTGAAGCTGCACTGGTGTTACTTAAACTACCGTATTTAAAGCTATGTTCTTGACCTGGTTGATCTTGGAAAGTATTCGAGTTAATCGAATCCCAGCTTAAGTTCAGCTCATCAGAGAACTGCTTTAACTCTGTAAAATCATCTACTTTATCCCAAGGGAAGTGTGGCGATACACGCTCAGTACACTGAGATAAATCATTGATCACAGCACTATCTTCAAGCTTTTCAAAGATATTACGCGGCTCACCTTCACCAGGGAAACGAGCAAAACGTGTTCCGCCTGTACCTGTGCCCCAAGATGGCACAGCTATTTGAAAAGCTTCTGCTTTAGCTGTGACTTCTTCGATATTAATATCATTGCGAGCAAGTTTGTTGCCTAATGCTTGATAGTCTTCATTTAAGTCGCTCAATAATTTTGCGTTTTCATCTGCAATTAGAGCTTTATCAATACGTTGTGTCATATTCATTAATCCTGTTTATTATTATCTTAGCGTAAGAAGGCTTCGTGAAGACCACCATCAACACTAATAATCTGACCAGTGGTTTTGCTTAACTGACCTGATACTAAAAGATAAGCTGCCTCAGCTTGATCTTCTGGTGTAATAGGTTGTTTAGTCAGTGTTCTTTGAGCATAGAAATTAGCTAGTTTATCGCGAAGTTCATCATCTGAATCTTGCTCAGTAAATTCAACATTATATTTAGTCAAAGAGGCTAAAACACGGTCACGTGGGAACATTGTGCTACCTTTTACAACCGTTGCAGGCGCTAAACCATTCACATTAACAAGTGGTGATAGTTCAACTGCTAACTCACGAACTAGGTGATTAGCTGCTGCTTTTGATGTGTCATAGGCAAGCGAACCTTTTTTAGACACTGCGGCATTAACACTGGTAGTTAGAACAAGCGCACCTTTAAGGCCTTGTGCTTTCCAAATTTCGTTAGCTTCTGTGCCAACGATATAACCACCTTTAACATTTACAGCAAAACTTACATCAAATTGTTGGTCATTTGTCATGCCAGCTTGGCCTGGTGCTAAGAATACACCCGCGGTCACGATTACTTTATCGATACCGCCATAAGCTAAGGTAACAGCTTCAAACATTTTCTTAACGCTTTCACGGTCGGTAATATCAACACCTTGCGCGATAGCCGGGCCACAACTTGAAATCCCTGTACCAGCAACACCAATACCTTGGCCGTAGATAGCAGTTAATTCTTCAGCTGTTTTCTGTGCAGCTTCAACGCGCAGATCTGCACAAACAACATGAGCACCCTCTTTAGCAACGCGGAATGCAGTTTCTTTGCCGATACCATCACCCGCGCCAATTACAACCACTACATCACGTGCTAGCGGTGCTTCTTTTGGCATACGTTGTAGCTTAGCTTCTTCAAGCGCCCAATATTCTATATCAAACGCTTCTTGTTGAGGTAATGCCGTATATTCACTGATCGCTTCTGCACCACGCATAACTTCAATAGCGCAATTATAAAATTCAGTAGTAACACGTGATTCGCTTTTATTTTTACCCCAGCCGATAATACCGACACCAGGAATTAGAATAACGGTAGGACTTGGATCTCGCATTGCAGGAGAATCATCACGTTTACAATTATTATAATACTCAATGTAATCAACACGATATTGTTCAATGCCTGCATTTAGCTTTTCTACTAAGGTATCAAAATCATCTTCTTGTGGATTGAAATCAACATAAAGAGGTTGAATCTTTGTACGTAAGAAATGATCTGGGCATGAAGTACCTAGTTTAGCTAAACGAGGAGCATCAACACTGTTAACAAATCGAAGCGCAGTTTCATCTGTTTGTACCGTTGAGATAAACTTCACTTTATTAGATAAAAGACCACGTGCAACAGGTAAAAACTTCGTTAATAGCTGATTTCTTTCATCTTCTGGTAAGCTGTTATATTTAGCTCCACCAAAAGTTTGCTCACCTTTATCATGCTCTTCAATATAGCGAGCAGCAGTTTCAATTACCCATAAAGATGTTTCGTAACAGCTCTTACTTTCGCTATCCCAGTTAGTATGACCATGTTGACCTAATAAAATACCAACACTATCAGGTTTCTCAGCATAAGCTTCTTCACATACCTTAGCCGCTTCCCAACCTGGACGCATCCAAGGCACGTAAGCCATCTTTCCGCCCCAAATAACTTCGGTTAACTCTTTTTGATCTTTACAAGAAGCGACAGCGATGACTGCATTTGGATGTAAGTGGTCGACATGCTTTTCATCAATCATTGAGTGTAATGGGGTATCAATTGAAGAAGCACGAGGGTTCAGACAAAAGTTACAATGTTTATACATACCAATCATCGCATCTTCGCCAGCAGACTTATAACCCTTATCTGGAAATGCTTGGTACGTTTCGTCTAGTGCTTGTAGCTTACCTTGATATAAAGATGAAAAGTTTTCTTTCTTGGCTGTTCTTAAATCACCGCCTGAGCCTTTAACCCAGAGTACTTCAACTTGTTCACCTGTTAATGGATCTGTTTCCATTAATTTTGCAGAAGTGTTACCACCACCCGTATTAGTAATGCGTTGGTCAGCCCCTAAAATATTAGAGCGATAAACCAAACTCTCAATTGGGGTTAACTCATCTGCAACAGAGTCATCCCAGCTATAATTTACATGTTTATATTCATTTAGTTTGCTTGGCATCTTCTGATTAACTCCAGCTGTTAATTATTTTTAAACGTTTTACAACACTATTGTTCCAATATTACAGCGATAGCAAACACAGTCAAGCATTTTAAATCATTTTCAATCACCAATCATTCACTTGATGTCACTAAAGTCTGATATATCACTAATACATAAAGATTAACTTAATGAAAAAACATGAATTAATCATCAATCACGCTACGTCTGAGCGAAATTGACTCTAATCGCATGTACCCAAAATGTTTTTTGTCTGTAAATCAAAAGCGAACTATAGGAACAAAGTACACATATTCATTTATAGAGATTTACAAACTGCGGAACGCAAGAAGGGCAACAAGCCAGTAAAAATTAAGGCTCACTCCCCTGCCCTGCCATATATTTTTGCACAAGCTCAAAGGCATCTGGACGTAAAAGGTAGGATTTAAATCAGTACAGAAGCATATAGAGTTTTATAAAAAATATTAATAACTGACAAAGTAATTATCTGCTTTCCACAATGTGGAAAACAGGCTTTATTTTTACAGAGTTAAATATGAGATGTGCTTATTCCACAATGTGGAATTTGTCTTACCTTGTTCCATACAATTTTTAAGCGACGTTTCAGTAAGTTAAATCGAAGTGTTGAAATATAATATTACGTATCTCAGGTGAGTTCTTAGTAATGCATGGGGTTAATAAAGGTATCTAAAATTAAAAGTTGCTGACAAATGCCTGCACGCCCTAATGAATAAACTTTATACTGTACAAAATATAATAATTAGACTTAGCTTCATTCTTGAAGCCATTTGTATGCTTTTTCTATGTCTAAAAAAATTCCAGAGTTTTTATCTGCATATTTTTCTAGTACTTGAACCTGAATATTATTAGAAACAACAAAAGCAGTTTTTGTACATCCTTTAATAGTGAACCAATTCCAAATTGACTGACACTTTTTAATCGTCTCCGGTGAACCTAGGACCTTTTGATCCCACATTTCTATACGCTTCCAATCTTTCGGAGCCTTATTCAAAACAGACTGCTTTAATAATGGTACATTTACATCTATACCTTCTTCGTTGAATTCATCCTCTACGATTAATTCAAAAACGTCTTTTTTCCAAGTGAAAGAAATTTTTCCATGACTGTCCATAGTATCCTTAATACTGTTTTAAATTTCACAACTCACAACATAACTATAGAGCTACACTCCTAGTTATTATTTATTTTAAACTGGGCTTCACTTTCATAATTTCATTATAGAACATGATAAAAAGTTAGCTTAATCTCCCCCTACTCTAAAACTAAATAACTTTTGCTGTGTAAGGCCGTCAACACGTGATATCTGCAAAGCTAATGAAATATTTGATGGTATCTGCTGAAAGATTTTTTATAACTAGCAGGATTCCACATTGTGGAAAGGCGGAGTGCTTACTTTTCTTTAGAATTTAAGCAAATATAACTTTTCCACAATGTGGAATTTAAAATCAAGAATGCTTAAACACACAACGCCCAACACCTTTGTGGCATATACATTCAAGCGTAACTTGTTTCTGCCCCAAAACGAGTAAACGTAATTGCTCTAAGGGCGACTTTGAGCGAAAACCGGTCATAGAAAAGTTAAATTTATTCCTACTTTTTTGAGTAGGGTTATAACTTTGTCCGATAACATTATTAACCACCGCTTTGGGGCAAAATAACAAGCATAATTCCTAGCTATTTTAATTACCTGTTTACAAAGGTAATTATTGGTGAAATTATCAGGGTATGTAATACACGCCGTTTTAGTTTTTTATAAATCACCAAAATGGCGTTCCTCAAGATGTTAGGCAATACAAAGAGCTATCGAAATGAAATTTGATATTACATTAAAGCAATATGAGCTAATCTATAAGATTGTTGCAAGTGTCGGCAGAGAGCTTTCTCACGGTGCGGGCAAGTCTTGTCAGTTCTATAATGTAAATGGGGCATTCATTTTAGAGAAAATATTTAAGGTGAAAGCTAGGCCTGTCATGGGTGCAGCCTTTATACGGCTAACTGAAAGTGGAAATACTTTATCCTTCGCAGGCGAAGAGGATGGTAGTTTTTATAGCAGTCCAGATGCATTCCATTGCTGGGTAGAAACTGAGAACAATATTATAGATTTTACAGCTCCAGAATATAGGGAAGCCTTAACTCTAGCTGGTTCAGAAAACATAATAAAAAGAAACATGTTCCAGAAAGAGAAATCTTCAATGGCTGAAAGTCCACTCAAAATGATAAATGTTGGTGATTTTTACCTTGAGCCAAACCTAGAACTTACCGGCTATTTATTAACTAAAATATTTGAGAAACCAGCCTCTCAGGATTTGACCAAAATATGTTTAGAGTGGTGCAAAAAAAGTAAGAAGAAGATTTCTAGCTTCAATATTACTAATGACCTAGGTGAAATAATTTATTTAACACCTGTAAACAACAGCATTGGCGGGGCATGGTAATGTCTAACAAGTTTGTCAAAAGGACATTTTTTGTTACGCTCTGTTTGCGATGGCTATGCTACTTTGCTGTAAAACTCGACTACACAAAAACGCCTGATACAAATGCGCTTTAGAGCCTGAGAAGTTTTTGCATTTGGTTTAAGTCGTTTTGACCATGAAAAAGGAATTTCAATGAGCAGTACAGTAAACTTATTTGAGCTTCACTATTACTTTAATAACGATTCACACTTAATCGACGCATCGTTGCGAAATAGGTGTGAAGGTGAAGTATTAGCAATCCTTAATGAAGCTGCCTCAATTTTATCCATTGATGTTTCCTTATATTCTAGTATCCCCAGCGAAGGTGGGTTTAGAGACTTTTGGAAAGCAATGGGTAAAAATAGTAATCAAATCACAATATTATTAGTAATCGCGACGATAGTTCTCTCTCGAATTCCTACAACGGATCCCGAAATGGAATCTTTAGAGAAAGAAATTAAAAAGCTTACTATTGAAGAGAAAAAATTGAACATAGAAAAGCTTAAGCTTGAACTCGAAAGTAAGCTAGTTTCAGAAGTCGATAAAAACATAATAAAGAAAGCTGCAAATGTAATAGACAAAAATCTCAAAGTAGTGAAAAGAAGATCAAATCTTTATAGCTTGCTGTCAAATGAAGACACTATAGATAAGGTGGGTTTTACCCTTTCAGACTCTAATAGTGGTGAAAATTTTAGTGATGAGCGGCAGATATTAAGAGAAAATTTCACTAAATTTATTTTACGCTCTGACACCCTTCGTGCAGATGTTGACGAAAATGCTGTTATTGAAATTATCTCTCCAGTACTCAAAGAGGGCCGTTTTAAGTGGAAGGGAGTCTACGAAGAATCTGTAATTTCCTTCGATATGAATGATGCAGATTTTAAAGAAGATGTTCTACTTGAAAATATAGCTTTCAAACATGGTTCATGTATAAAATGTGTATTGAGAAAATCTAGAGAGATAGACGAAGTTGGTGAGGTTAAGGTCACTGGCTATGCCGTTACAACTGTTGTAGAAGTAATTGAAGGCGATGATGTGCGTAAAACTAAACAAGGTATAAAATATAGCCATACAAAAGCTCTTAAAGATTCACAGATAGATTTTTTTAGTTAACGGCTCTCACAGGCACATCATTTTCATTCACTCTGCTCATTGGAGCGGGTCAATTGTATAGGAGTTTTATGCGTCAGATTCTGAAAGAAACTATCGACTTTTCAACTGATAAAGCTGTGTTATTTCAATTTGAATCTAGAAGTAAACTAGCAGCTTATAGTATGGGGATTTACTGTACATTAATTGAATTATCTGAATCATTTTATACATTGATTCAAACCCAGAATTATACAGGCTCTCTTTCGATATACCGTTCATTTATTGAGAATTTCGTTGATTTGAAAAACCTCAAGTTAAATGGACTTTATGTAAATCAACTAGATTTCGGTAGCTACGAGCAAAATAAACGGATGTTTAAGGCTGCCAAACAAGGTAATCCTTATCTAACTTCTATTGCTCAGTACGCAGATAATAAAATACCTGAAGTAGAAAATGAAATTAAGCTGTTAAAAGAAAGTAACAACTTTAAATTGTGCGCAAATATTTATGAAAAATTTAGCTCAGCTGGGATGGAAGAAGAGTATAGAGGCTTATATCCAAAATTAAGCGCAGAATCTCACTGTAGTTTAGAGGCAATATTTTCAAGGCACTTTGAGCATGGCAATATGGAAAATAAAGTTAATTTGGTTATTCATAGCAAAGATACCGCTACTGATTACGAATTTTACATTGCTAACCTAGCTAATTATCTAATTACAGCAGGAATATTGGTTGCCAATATATTAGAAGGTCAACAACTAAGAGAATTCGAACTGAAAAAAGAAAAAATCATTTCAGCGTTGACGCAAACATTTAAGACTGCATTTAAACCGAGTGAAACAGAGGGTTTGGCTCCGCTAAACATCTTAACCAACTAAATTTTGCCTGTTAACAGGGTGTACTAACGTCCGCTCATGGCACAGAACCGTCCTTCGGCTCTGACTCATTTCTGTCCAAAAATGAGTTAGATCGACCGTCTGAATTCACAACTCAAAGCCACCTTTCCCCTAACGCTTGTATACAGTAATTGCTTTATCAATAGCTTTAACAAGTTTACTAGCCAAATATAAATATCTAGCTATATATCGTACGAGTTGAATCCTTAACGAGATAGGGTAGGGGGTGTCAGCTTTATTAGAAAGCTTGCTATATTTGACCACTTTTTTCGTTTAAATACTTCCGGTTTTAGTGCTCGCCATAATTTTTATAGCCACATTTGGGCATGAAGTTGTTTATTCCACATTGTGGAATATCGTTAAATCCAATTAAACGTAATGGATTAACCCTATGCACTTATCTATCAATATAAGTTTGAACCGCAATATTGATGATAATTTGAAAGTAGGGGAGGGGGCTGAAAGCTACCAGCTATAAATAAGCTTTCCACATTGTGGAATGACTTAACTCGCTTTTGACTTTAATTATCGGTGTACTAGATATGCTTCTCTAAAGCGCTACAATACACGCAACTCTAAAAATGGCATCATTTGCTTTAACCATGTTTTAAGATAACAGTATTCTGGTGCACTACACCAGAATACTGTTATCTTAAAATGAGTGCTTACTCAAACAACACAATTCAATTGTTGATTTGGCGTAAAACAACTCTACCACCTTATCAAAACACCAGAATTATGTGTTTTTCCTTTTGAACATACCTTAAAGCTGGTGTTACACACCAGTTTTACGTTATTTATTAGTTTAAATACCAGAATGCTGTTATCAAGCACCAGAATAAAGTAACCATTTATGATCCTAATGGCTTGAACCAATGACAAACACCACTTTCGAGGTATCTTAATAAGTATTTACCAGTAATATGTCATTTATAGCTTAAAAAACATTCGCTTTAGATTTTAAAGTTACATAAAACTGGTTATTACACCAGAATCAAGTTATCTAAAACGCTAAAACCACCAGAATGATGTTATCTAAGTATGTAAAGTCAATAGAACTTAAGGTTTGGCACCAGATTTATGTAGTCTAAAACAAATGAAAGCCAGAATAGTGTTATTTAAAGTAGGCTTTAACCGCAATTTAACTTTGAGATTAGAGCAAATGGTCACTCAAGTTACCAAACACACCATAAATATGTAATCAAAAACGTTTAGATGACACTTTTCTGGTCTAGCACACCATAAAAGTGTATTCATAAATATGTACACATGACAGATAAAACCGTTTCTAAACCTAAAAACAGCACGATAGGCTAGTACCAATGAGTTTACGTTACATAAAACTGGTGTCTCACACCATTTTTATGTAAACATAGAAATCAAAAACAAATAACTAACCACCTCTAAAAATAAAATATATAAACTGAAAATCAATTACTTATATAAAAACCTAGCCCTGGGACTATAAACTGTAAGGAAAGAACGGCATAGAGTGATATTCATGATCCAAATATAATGACACATTTATGGTGAAAAGCCGGTTTGTTTACACTTTTATGGTGTAACTCACCACTTTTATGTACTCTTAAGATTAAAAACACCATAAAAATGTATTGATAGGTTTAATGTTTACATATTTCTGGTGAAAAAAACCAGTATTGTGTACACTTAATAATTATGAATACAGATTTGTGGTGATAGCCGGATGACCAAACAGTTAAGTAATAAGCCAATTTCACGAAATAACTTGCCTAAGCACATCAAGCAAGGCCATAAACTCGTGTTTAGCCGTAAAGATCTATCACAACGTGAAGCTGATTTGTTTGCGTTAATGATGGCTCAAATGAAAAGCGGCGACTGGGCAAATACAACACCACAGTATACTTTCACCGCAAGCCAATTGTCTGAATGGCTTAAGATAGACTCAAAACATGTTGGTTCGATTCTATCTCCTGCCGCTGAGCGTCTTTCTAGCTATAAGATAGGTATTAAAGTCGAGAACGAAGATGGGGACGAAGACTTTGATTACAAACCATTATTCAAACGTATTAGGTATAAAAAAGGGCTACTGACCATGGTACCAAACGATATGCTAGAGAGTGAGTATATCGAATACCGACAAGGCTTTGCGTTGATCACAACAAAAACTTACCTTGATATTAAACAAGAGTATGCAAAGCGCCTGTATGAGATTCTAAGCCGCTTTAAGAAAGATGGCTATGAGATGCATTTCATTAAAATTGAAGAGCTTAAAGGCCTATTTGGGCTGCTAGATGAAAAAGGTAAATTAAAGAAAAACAAAGCTTCGTTCGCTAACAACGGCGTATTTATGAAACGCTGCATTAGAGACAGTATTGAAAAGCTGAGTAATCACCCTATAGCCAGAAAAGAGTTTTTATTTTTAAATAGTGAAAACAACGAAGTAGGGTATGAATTAAGAACTCAAGGTAAAAAAATATCAGAAATTAAGTTCTTAGTTCGCTGGGTAGACAAAGGGACTGTAGAAGAGCTTAATACTCATGATGCTTTAAAAATAGTTAAAGAACTTATTTCTAAACAAGTGACCAGTAAGCAAAAGCTTTCACCGGCTGAATTAACACAATTAATGCTGGCATATAGGTATTTAGGCCAAGATGAAGAAGCTGATAGAGTTGAAAAAGCGCTACAAGCATTTCAAAAGTCAGAACCTGAATTTGAAGAATATGAAGAAGAGAAAGGTGTTAAAGACGAGCTAGCGTCAATAATGCAATTAACAAAAGATATTGAGTACTAAATCACACCATAAAGGTGTTATCTTAATACCAATTTGCTGATCAGTAACACCAATATTGTGATCAACTTGACCAGTAAAATGATCTAAAACACGAGTTTTGTGATCAACAACGCCATAAATGTGATCTAAAAGGGCCTTAAAATTACTTAAAATCAGTATGTTACAAGGCCTATAGATCTAATATTATTTATAGTTCTTTATATTAATAATAGAATTTATAGCGTGTGTGGATATGTTGATAACTATTTTCAACATATGAATTATCGTTTAAAGATTTAAATTAGACTTTTAATAACCATAAAATTACCTTTATAATGACACACATTAGTTTGTATCTTTATGTTTTTTATAGGTATAAATAGACTACGCATATATTGATGATCGTAATCTGAAATATATGTAACTTAATAGTCATTAAATAGAATCAAAAACGAACTCATAAAAGGTACGGTTATCTGCAAAGTAAAACTCTAACCCTGATAAAAATTTACTTGGTTTTTATCTTCATATAGGTTGCAAACATTGTTCACAAATTGACATTCCCATTCCAGAGTGTTTTTGAACCATGAAGGCCAATTACGTCCGTTAATAATCTCGTGATTACCTCGCACTAGAAATAGGTCAATTCCTGCATTCTATAATGGCGAAGCTACTTAATCCATCTATTGAACATAATCTGATTCTGATCTGTATTCAGTAATATCACCGGTTGCTAAAACAAGGTCAACATTAAGCTTCAATCATTTGGCCTGCAACAGCTAAAGTGAAGGTAAACTTATAAATGCCATAATTCTCATATAAAGAAAAGTTGATTTTCAGTCACGATTTAAAAATTGGGAAAGGGGAACAGTTAGATTTATCACACGGTAGTAATAGTGTATTCCACAATGTGGAAAATACATTTTTGGGTAGGAAAGAGATGAAAAGTTGAAGTAGCTCCCTCTGAAAAACAAAGGGAGCAATGAAATATACTAATTTTTAAATACTTGTGAAGAAGCCGCCTTTGGGCCATCGTAATCATATTTAAACCAATCAACATCTATGTAACCAGCATCCTCTTTTTCATTCCATGAGAAGAAACCTAAACGGTCACCAGTCCATTTACCAAAAGCTATAGTGAATGTTGGTCCAAATGCTTTAAAGCTCTTTCCATCAAAGCTGTATTCATAAGTAGCCTGATTTCGAGCGTTAGATGTTCGAACAAATAATGTATCGCTGGTTAATTCTGGGCCTATAGTTTTTTCACTCATTCCATTCATATAAAATAGATGCTTCTTGCCTTGCTCATCCATTTCAACACCTAGAAGATTAAAAATCCCACCATATCGAACGAAGCCAGCTAATTGATTAGGTTTCATACCTGATATATCAAATTTAGCAACAGCTGTGCCTGTAGTGATCCCCATCATTCTTTGACTAAGAGTATTGTTTGCTCTCCAAAAATCACCATCAGAGCCGTCATTATTAGTCCATTCATTGATCTTTGGACCATGACCTTCTTTATTAGGTAATACTTTACTGGCTTTTAGACGTAACCAGCCTGGACGCTCAGTTAAAGACCAATGGCTATCTCTAGGATTATGGTTCCACTCCCATTGCAACCCTAATTTTGTTGATGAAAAATCATCGTCACTTTTAGGGGCTGTGATAGGGTAACCATCAATAGGTTTTTTGTAGCGTTTAACTGGTTCGCCAATACCATCATTATCTTCGTCAACACCAATAATTGGCCAACCATCAACCCAAGTAACGGGTTCTAATACCTGAGGTCTACCTTGGAATGGAATATCATCATTTTGAATTAGCTGATGCATATACCACCAAGAACCGTCAGGGGCTTGCATTAGACCACCTTGGCTAGCACTGCGGTTATTGAATTCAGATCCTTTTTCTAAAACAGTTTTCACTTCGTAAGGGCCGTATATACTTTCTTTTGAACGAAGTACTAATTGTTTTCTGTCATTTTTAGGATTTTTAACACCAGGTTTGGTGGATTTATCGCCCATAGTCCACTGAGCCATAAAGATGTACCAAGTACCATCAATTTTATAAATTTTGGCCGCTTCTGCGCCTAAGCCGGTATGAACTAGTTTGCCTTCATCTAGAATTTTTGTTCCATCCCAGCTCATTTCATAAATACGGTTTTCATTACCTTCTATTTTATTGTCAGAAGACTTTTGTTTTGCACCAGTATTAATGATTACATAAGCTTTTCTTGTTTCTTTATCCCAATAAACAGCAGGATCATCGAGTACATCAGCTTTTGGCAACATCATTATTGGCTCACTCCATGGGCCTTCAATATTATCAGCTGTTGTGACCATTAAACCGTGTTGATAATCTATCTGATATACGTACCACTTTCCTTCGTGATATGCGATATCGCCAGCCCAAGTACCAAATGAATAACCGTTCATGCGATCCCAATTATACTCAGGAGCCCATGATAGCTTAGGAAATGCATGCCCAACGTTGGTCCAATTCACCATATCTTTCGACTTTAGGATAGGCATGCCTGGAGACATATGTTGTTTAGAAGTGATCATATAGTAGGTATCACCAACTTGCTCTATATCTGAGTCCGGGTAATCTGCATTTAATATTGGATTAATATAAGTACCATCCCCCTGATCGCCAAAACTACCTACTTGCGCAGGGACTTGTTCTTTTACATAGGGCGTTGTTGACTCACTGTCTACATGAGCATTACAACCGGATAGAGCTGCAACTAGTGATAAAGTTAATGCACTTAGCTTTGTACTTCGTAATGTAATTTTCATAGTTTCTACTTTTCTTGTGTGTATAATGATTTATTTTGATTGTTTTAGCTTAATTTTGATAACTGTTTAAGTCAACCATCAAAAAATCTAACCTCTATTAATATTGAAATTAACATAATTGAGTGAATTACACGCAAAAGGTTTGTTTAGATATAGCTAACTCTGTGAAGTTAAGGGGTTATCTTGAATTGAGAAAAGTATATAAATTAATTGAGTGTGTATTTTATTTTTTGCTAGGAGCCTTTGAATTTATGACTTTTTTATAAGTGACGGTTAAAGTTGGGCGATCTGTGTGTCACTGTTTTAGAAAGGTAGACGCATCATTTTTAGTTAATATAACTTGTCAATATTGTGTTTTTTGTGTGAGAATCGTCATTATCGCTCATAATTTGTCTTGGTCGCTCAATTTAACTTAGTGCTTTCGAGTTGATTAATAACAGGGGGTGGCAAATATAAATAGCCACAACTTATTAATTTTTAACAAAATAGTCAAGTTGCGCCAATTCAAAGTTAACAAAAACCGAAATCAGTGTGGAAGAATGTTTTACTAAGAATGGGCTTAATTAAAGTATTTGATCTTATTTTTATATTATTGGTACTGCGATAACTATGATGGGTTTCATACTTTAGTTCAAATAGACATTTTAATTTTTCTACAGAAAATTAAGGAATAAAAATGATAAAAAACACACACAAGTTATTAGGTGTTGTAGGTTGCCTACTATTAGGTTTATCCAAACCTGTATTTGCAACTGAAAAACCAAATATTATCTTTATCTTAACTGATGACCTTGGCTTTAATCAGGTTGGGGCATATGGTAACACCCCAATCAAAACCCCAAATCTAGATAATATCGCTAACAACGGTATTCGATTTGACCAAGCCTATGCAGGCAACACTGTTTGTTCTCCATCAAGAGTATCATTGTTTACTGGTCGTGACGGTCGCTATATGACTAACAACTCTAATACAGTTCAATTAGAAGAAAGTGATATTACGGTTGCACATGTATTGAAGTATGCAGGTTATGATACTGCATTATTCGGAAAATATTCGATTGGTTCACAGATGGGCGTTACTGATCCATTAGCGATGGGCTTTGATACTTGGTACGGAATGTATTCTATATTAGAAGGCCATCGCCAATACCCGCAAATTTTATGGCGGGATGGTAAAAAAATACGTATTACAGAGAATGAAGGTGGCAAAAAAGGGGCTTATGCGCAGGAGTTATTTGCCAATGAAGCGATTGACTATATAAATCAAAAACGTGAAAACCCATTTTTTGTTATGTTAACTTTCTCTTCTCCACATGCTGAGTTAGCTGTACCGGAGAAATACAGCAAGCAATATTCTTTTAAAGAAACACCATACACAGGTATGTCTTCTGGAAAACCAAGTGATAAATATGCAGCTTACTACCCTGAGCCGGTAGCAAAACCTAATGCTACTTTAGCGGGCATGGTAAGTGCATTAGATGATTATGTTGGTCAAATAACGAAGGCGCTTGAGAAAAAAGGCATCCTAGATAATACGCTGATTGTATTTACGTCTGATAATGGGCCGCACGATGAAGGTGGAGCTGATCCTGAGTATTTAAAAGCAGCCACACCTTATAAAGGACAAAAGCGTGATCTTTATGATGGTGGGATCCACGTTCCTATGCTTGTTCAATGGCCTGACAAAATCAAAAAGTCCCGTGTTGATAATACTCCATGGTTATTTGCAGACGTCTTGCCAACTTTAGCTGATATTACGGGTGTTGATCTTAATATTATTCCACGAGTTAGGACTAATGGTGTGTCTATTAAAGGGCTCCTTAATGATAAGCCTGAGCCGCAGCCTGAGCGTGTGCTGTATTGGGAATTTGCTAAACAAGTGGGTGATCCAAACTCAGGGATAATTGGTGATACATACCAAGCTGCCCGCAAAGGTGATTATAAGGCTGTTCGCTATGGCTTTGATGCAAAGGTAGAGCTATACAATATCATTAAAGATCCTGGTGAGAAAAACAACCTTGCTTCAAGTAATAAAGCACTTACAAAAGAGTTTTTCGAGCTTTTTGAAAAGTATAAGGACTAAATGAATTTGTTTTAATCATTGTGGTGGGGCAACCACCACAATGACGTTTTAATAAATCCAGATCCTACAATCTAAGGTAGATTATAGTTCGGCACATTTTTACTCTATCTCATCCATTAATATATCTTTAATCTTTATCGCTCAAATTGTTGCAAATTAAGTCACATTGTTTTATTGTTATTGCATATTCGTGAATTTTTATAATTTGTAATGACTCAGTCTACTGTTTGAGAAATTCTGTCGAGTTATTGGCACTCACTATATTTTTACAATAGACAACAGTATTTATGCGTGAAGTTGGTAACTTTCGCTCACACACAATAATAATTAGGGTTTCGAAATGAAAAAAACAATGAAATTAGCACTGCTACCACTGACAGTTGGTTTGTTGCTTACAGGGTGCTCAGAGCCAAATACTCAGAATCAAATTAAGACTGAGAAAGCTGCAGTAGCGCCGATAGAGGCAGGCAACGCGGATTCTATCGTCAAGTCAGCAAGAGATATTGCGAATAGAGCCGCTGATTGGCAGATATCGCATCTTGATGATCTATCTTATATTCCTGAGTCACATCGTGCAAAATCAGAAAACCCTAAATTTTGGATTCAAGCTTCATTTTATATTGGTCTAACTCGTTGGGCTGAAACAACTAAAAATCAAGATTACACTGACTTTATAGCTGCAATGGCTAAAGAGCAGAATTATGAATTATTATTAGACCGCCCTTACCATGCTGATGATCATACTATCGGCCAAACATATTTATGGCTAACAGAACAAACAGGTAATACCGACGCTTATAAGCCGACTCAAAAATTATTTGATCAAATTTTAGCAAATCCGCCACAAGTTGGATTGGAAATGCGAGATGAAACAAGCTCTACGCAAAACGGTGCTCATTTTGAAGGGAACTGCCAAGATCGTTGGTGTTGGGCTGATGCATTGTATATGGCTCCAAGAACATGGTTAAAGCTAAGCAATGTTACAGGCGATCCTAAATATTTTGACTACGCAGATAAAGAGTTTTGGGCTAGTGCAGATTATTTATTTTCTGATAAGTATGGGTTGTTCTTCCGTGATAGCCGTTATTTCGATATGAAAAGTGATAACGGAGAACCTGTATTTTGGGGGCGCGGTAATGGCTGGGTATTTGCTGCAATTCCATTGATTATTGATGATCTACCTATGGGGCACCCATCTAAAGATCGTTATATTGAATTATATAAAAAGAATGCAGCTGGTTTGATGAAATTACAACGTGAAAACGGTTATTGGCCAGCTTCATTGATGGATCCTGACATTGTTAAAACACCAGAAGTAAGTGCAACAGGCTTTATTACATTTGGCTTAGCATGGGGTGTTAATAACGGTATTCTGACCGATCAAAAGTCAAAAGACATCGTAGAAAAAGGTTGGCATGCTCTCGAGCAAGCAGTGGAACCTAACGGTCGAGTAAATTGGGTTCAGCATGTTGGTAAATCACCAGACCCAGTTAAAAAGACTGACTCACAGCTATATGGCGTAGGTGCTGTTCTTCTTGCCGCTTCCGAGATGGTGAAGTGGGAAGGTTAACAGCCTTTAAAATTTTCAAGTAACTCCCTTACTTTTTCCTCAATAGAGGTTTTGAAAGCTTATTCCTATTAACTGTAATGTTAATAGGAATTTTTCGGCGGTAGGGTTTTATTGTGTCGTATTCGCATAAATGTGAGAACTATCATGAAAAACGTTATATTTTTATTTTTTTTTATCTTTTTATCTGCTTGTAGTTATAAAAACACGCAAGATAATGTAATTATTCAACCCAATAACTTATTGGTTGAAGGGAATCTAAACCCTCTAAACGTCCATAATCCAAACCCTAAACTTTCTTGGCACTCTAATGTAGAAAGTCAATCTCACTATCAAATTCAAGTTAGCCAGACCCAATCATTTGATCAACCTGATTTATTGCTATGGGATAGTGGTAAGGTCAAAGCAAAACAATCGTTAAATATTGCATATCAAGGCACTGTACTTGAAGCAAATGATACTGCCTTTTGGCGGGTACGCGTTTGGCAATCAGAACAAATGAGTGAGTGGAGTCGTATTAGCTCATGGGAAATGGGATTGTTAACCAAAGATGATTGGCAAGCTAAGTGGCTACAAGTTGAAAAACAAGAGATTACACCTGTTACACCGAGTGTAGAACAGTGGGCGCTCTATGCAACTGGTCTTAACCCTGAAGATTTATCAACTTTAACCAAGGATAAAACTAAAACCCAAGAGCTGGTTATTGAACAAGTTAAAGTACAACCTACAGCCAGTTTATTTCGCCATACTTTTAAAGCTGAAAGTGGTAAAAAAATAGTTAAAGCTAAGCTTCACAGTACTGCCGGTGGGTATTACGAAGTGTATCTTAATGGGCAGAGGGTTTCAGATCGTATTATGGACCCAGGACAAACTGATTTTGATAAGCGTATTCTTTACAACACTGATGAAGTGTCTAATTTTCTTTTACCGGGTGAAAACACTATTGCCGTTCACTTAGGAAGTGGCTGGTATGATGAAAACATTGCATTTAGTCGATGGAAAAATCCTGATGGTTCAGAAGATAAACCATCGAAAACTCTTTCTTATGGCCAACCTAAATTTATTGCTCAATTAGAGTTAGCATTTGATGATGGCTCTACGCAATTAATCACTTCAAATCAACAGTGGCTCAGTCATCCGTCTGCAGTAATAAAAGAAGGCATCTTTTCTGGTGAATTGTTTGATGCTAATAAAATGCTGTCTGATTGGAATCGCAACACGAGTAATCTTGACAACTGGCAGCCTGTAGAAGTACTTAGCCAGTGGCCTACAGAAAAACTAGAGCCACAATTATTACCGCCTATTCGGGCTGTAAAAGAAATGACTGTACAAAAAATATATCAACCTAAACCAGGTGTCTGGGTATTGGATTTTGGACAGAACTTTACTGGTGTACCTACTCTAAATCTTGATAAGTTGAATTTAGAAAAGGGAAGTTCAGTGTATCTTCGTTATGCTGAATGGGCTGATATAGATGGTAACATTAGTCAAAAAACAGGCGGTGGAGCACCACTATTAAAGCAAGTGGATGGTTATATTGCTTCTGGTAATGATGCATCAACGTGGACACCTGAATTTTCTTGGCATGGCTTTCGTTATTTAGAAATAACAGGACTTAAACAAGCACCTGCTATTGATGCCATTAAAGCGCATTTAGTAAGAAGTGATGTTGAAATTGCGGGGACTTTTAAAAGCTCTAATGATTTAATTAACCGCATTCATGATATGGCGTTATGGAGTTATGAAAGTAATTTAATGGCTGTACCAATGGATTGCCCTATCAGAGAGCGTGCGGGCTGGACTGGTGATGCACATGCTGCGCTTATCACTGGTAACTATAATTATAATATGGACAACTTTTGGCAAAAGTATTTAGGTGACTTTAGTACGGCGACATTCCAAGCCCCTGCCGTGGTTCCAGGTAAGCGTACACACGGTGGCAATTTTGATTGGGCCGTTGCTGAGATAATTATTGCTTGGGAACATTATCGTCATCACGGTGACTTACAAGTACTACAGAGACAATTCGATAGTTTACTGGAGTATATGCAGTTAGCCGAAAGTAAATTAGATAATGGCTTATTACGTATAGGCTACGGTGATTGGTGTGATCCCGTTTTAAAACCGGGTATGGGTCGAAAACGCTGTAATCCACAGCACACTTCGCCAACAATTACGAGTTCAGCTTTACTTGCTCATGGCGCCGATCTAATGAGTAAAATAGCTGCTTTACTCAATGAGGCAGATAAATCACAACAATTTAATGACTTATTCCAAGCAATCAGTGCGCAGTTCAACAAAGAGTTTTATAACCCGCAGACCGGACATTATGGTAGTCAAACCGCCGATGCAATGGCACTACGCTTTGGGATTGCGCCAGTTGATTTACGCCAATCAATCGCAACTGCTTTAAATAAAGATGTGGTCGAGACGTGGGGTGGTCATGGCTCTGTAGGTGCACTTGGTCAAACCTATTTATATTTAGCATTAAGCGATTACGGTTATGCGGACACTGCTTTTAATATTTTTACTGCAGATGGTTACCCTGGCTACTCATTTCAATTTGAAAAACTTAACGCGACAACCCTTTGGGAGCGAAAAGGGGTTTTAGACCCAGATCTTGATCCCGAACGTAGAAACGCCCCTGGTCGTTCATTAAACCACCCATTTCACAGTGGTTATGATGGGTGGTTCTATGAAGGGCTTGGTGGGATCCGACCATTAGATGATAATGCTGGCTTTCAGGAGTTTGAACTTCGCCCTGTATTTCCTAAAGACTTAGAATGGGTCGACGTCAGTTACCAAACTGGTTATGGAAAAATTAAAAGTAAATGGACTCAAAAAGACGGTGTCATCAAATGGGATATTGAAATTCCTAGTAATACCAGTGCTTACGTAACAATCCCTAATACGCGTAAAAAACTATACCAAGCTGGTAAGTATTCGTTTGAATTTCAAAGATATATTAAGCCTATTTAATAGAGCACACTTGTGAACAAAATCAGGTGTCTATACTTAGTGCTAGGTTCATTAGTGACTAGCCTTTACAGCACTAAGTTACTTGCTACTGAGCGTCCTTTAATTTGGCTAACAGCCAAAGAAAAGCCCATTGTTTTGAAAAAAATAGAGACTGAACAATGGGCTAAAGAGCGCTTCTTAGCTTTAAAAAAACGGGCTGATGATTTTGTTCCGACAAGTGTTGATGAGCGCGTTGAGAATATAAAAAGGCTGCCATTATCCTGGCAAGAAAAAACTAATAAATTTCCTGCGTTTATCGTGCAAAAAAATGTAGGCAATAACGAACTTCGCAATCCATTACAGTTAAGCCTACAAGCGGCCATTGATTGCGGGGTTATGTATGCTTTAATTGGTGAAGATAAATATGCACACTGCGCAGCAGATATTTTATACACCGTTGTACAAGGGTTAAATAGTACAGAGATTGGTATACAGCCGGTGCATTTAAACAATCGAGGCTGGATCATACCAAAAAACCACCTTCTAGAATCCCGGATCTACGCAGCTCAAATCCCACTTATATATGACTTTGTTTATAATTACCTAAAGAAAGGTGGAAAAGTTTATGATGCACATCAAAACAAGTTTACTGTATTTGATTTCAGTGCAGCACAGCATGTGTTTACCACTTATGCGCAGTTAGCACTTGATTCTGGTCTTATTGATAATAACTGGCCTATTTTGGAGTCATCGAGTTTAGTGCATAACGCGTTAGCAATTGATGATGAGCATCTGCGCCAACACTACCTTGAACATTACCTTACCCTAGATACAGCCCATCAAGACTCTTTAGCAAAAGTAGCAAAAAATTATGTAAAGGCAGGAGATATATGGCCTGAGTCTCTAGGCTATGCGATGCATGTTGGCTATTTTAGCTTATATTTAATGAACTTAATTGACCGGATTGAGCCTTCATTACAGCTTGGAAATAAGTACCCTAATATTTCCAGTGCATTATTAACCTATGAGCAATTACGCTTTCCAAATGGTGATTATCCGGCATTCGGAGATAGTCATCGCAGTCATCAAGATAACTATTTTGAATATGAATTGGCATATAAGTCAGCTGTTTTGAATAACAACAAAGCATTAATCGCTAAGTTTGCTAGCAGGCTAAAGCAGTTAATTAAGACAGGCCAATATGATCGCTCAACACTGTTACCCAGACATACCTCAGCAAAGCCATACTTTGCGCCTTTAGCGCTATTGTGGCCAGAAACTGACTTGGGGGAGCAGAAAATTGACACACCTTTAAATGTATATAACACGGTTCATATTCCATTTGCAGGGCTTTTCATTCAACGAAATTTATCCTCTGACGACCCTGTTAAAAATAGCCTTATGGCAACTATTGGTGGCGGTAGTTATGTGCATGGCCATGCGTCAGGAATTGATATGGAGTTGTATGGGCAAGGGCACGTATTAGGTTTAGAATCTGGAAAAGGCGGTTACCCTACAAATGTTCATCAAAATTATAATCGCTTATTTGCAGGCCATAATACAGTTATTAGTAATGGTGCATCAGCTTCAAAAGGTGGATGGCTACAATTGGCAACAAACCCCGTTGAAAAAGTTGTTATGGAGCCAGAAATTAATGCAAACCCAATTAGCGATAAGTACTCTTTTATAACGACTCGTTTTTATGATGAATATAATTTAGTAAAACCGGCATACCATCAGCGAACTACCGCGGTTATACGGTTAAGTGACCAGCTTGGTTATTACCTCGATATTTTTAGAGCAAGATCAGAGGTTGAAAATCAATATCATGATTATTTATATCGTAACCTTGGCGATTCGCTTGATGTAGCCACTGATGGGCAAACGATTAAGTTTCATTCTGATAAAAATCGTTTTCAACCTTTTGACCCGTCAATGATCGATAAGTGGACGCATGACCGGAATTTTGTTCACCCAGGATGGCATTTCTTAAAAAATGTGAATACCTCTTCGAAAACAGCTAAAACTCTTACTGCAACCTTTACCGCACATAAGTTCCTAAATTCACCCGTTATGATGCAAAGCACTATTGTGGCGGGTTTGGAGCTGGCATTGTCTACAGCGATAGCCCCTAAAATTAAAAGTGAAGACCCACCTTATAATAAGCACGAGATACCAATGATGGTGTTACGTCATGAAGGAGATGCTTGGCTTAACCCGTTTGTATTAACGTTTGAATCGTATCAAGGGGTTGAGCAGCCTGCTATTCAATCTACTTCTCGTCTGATGCATAACGATGTATTTAAGGGAGTCAAAGTAGTCTCTAAAGTGGGCATTTCAAATGTGACTCAATACATTTTGATCCAAGAAAATAGTAGCCAACATTATGAAAATAAAGAACTTGGCATATCATTCATCGGCTCCTTTGGGATTATTACACTCAAAAATAATAAGTTGACCGATCTCTATATTGGTTCAGGTACGCAATTGAGTTTTCGAGACTCGTTACTGAAAGTCGAGAGTACGAGTTCATCAGCATACAAAACGTATTAACTGGTAAAAGCAGGATGCCTAATTGTGGTAGGTCTTGCTTTAAAAATAATAAAGGAAATTAAACATGGTTATCCGTACAGCATTATTATCCTTATCGTTAGTTTGCACACTATCTGCTTGTAGTTCTAAACAAGCTAGTCCTCAAGCTGAGTCGACACTTTATGTTCAAACAGGCACAGATCCTCTGTGGCAAGAAGTAAAAGACAGTGACGCGTTAAGACCACATCACACTAATACTAATAAGGGGTTTAAAGGCTCTAAAATTGATGTAAATAACGCTCTTGTTGAAGTTGGTCCTTATGCGAATAACCCAATCATCCAAGACAATTTAGCGATTCATACTGTTGGCCATGCGTCAATTCGTCGTAATGAGTTCGAACGTTGGACTCGTTGGTACCAAGAAGACGGTAATACACAAGTTTTCCGCTTATTTAAAGATGAAGAAAATCTTCGAAATCAACGTGAAAATGCAGCACGCATAGAAAGCTTTAGCGTGACCGATAAGTGGGCGCCACAAGACGGCGTATGGAGAGAGTGGGAAGGGCGTTTCACTATTATAAAGTCAGCTGGATGTGCACTACCGCACATGTGCTCAATATTTCAAGCTAAAGGAAATAATGTCGACCACTGGTCTGTGATGATCCGCTTAGATGAACACGGAAATATTTGGTATGTACCGCGAAAAGAGCAGCCTGAGATAGGAAATAACAAGTACATAGTAGCTAAAAATATGAATGGTAAAGGCTTTGATGTGCGAGTAAGGGATAACGGTATAGATTACGAAGTTTATATTGATGGCAATAAAGTTGGTAATGGCCAATGGCCACGTACAGAAGAAATAGGCTTCCGCTGGGGGATATATGTTGGTCGTAGCGAAGTAACAGATGACATTATGCTTTTTACTACCGGTGTAACAATGCGATAAGCACTTATAAAGTAATGCTTATATAACGTATCTTAGAGGAATATCACCATGAGTAAATTGATAAGATCATTAAGTAGTTTTGTTAATAGGGCAAATAAAGTTCATGTAAGTCTATTTTCTGTTTTTATATTTTTAGCAGGTTGTGCAGAACACAATCAGCACTCTACTGAATCAGAATCTAGCAAAGTTGTAGCGCAAGTAGCTGCTCCGATACAGTTAAAAGTGGGGGAAGGGTTTGTCAATCCACTTGGTTATTATGAACAACGGCCACGTTTTAGTTGGAAAATCCCCCAGTACGGCAAAGCTCAGTTTCAATCTGCTTATCAAATTCAGGTTGCGACTTCAGCTAAATTTCTTGATACCCAAGTTATTTGGGATAGCGAAAAGGTTGTCTCAGACAATAGCGCTTGGATAAGCTATCAAGGTAAAAAGTTATTGTCTCGTCAAAAGGTTTATTGGCGGGTAAAAATGTGGGATGAAAATGATCAAGCTTCTAAATGGAGTGAGGTTAACCACCTTGAAATAGGTCTATTGAATAATGATGACTGGCAAGCAAAATGGATAGGCCATCCAGATGCTAATGAGTTTGATGAAGATAGTGTGTTTAATCGAACCGTCAAAGGTGGGCGTTTCCCCGCACCTAATAATAAATACTACCGACCACACTACTTACGCAAGGGTTTTAGTTTAGATAAAGACATCTATCAAGCACGGTTATACATCACATCAAAAGGTGTATTTAAACCTTTTATAAATGGTAAAGCCATTAGTAATGATGTGATGACTCCCGGTTGGACTCCTTATCACAAACGTATCGAAACACTCACTTATGATGTGACATCACATTTAAAAATAGGTGAAAATACATTAGCTGCAATTGTTGCTGAAGGTTGGCACAGCGGAAGAATATTCCACCCAACAGAGCAGCAGTATATGTTACCTATGCGCTTATTGGCGCAATTAGAAGTCACATTTACAGATGGCACTCAGCAAATCGTTGCATCAAATAAAGATTGGCAATCGACTGACCAAGGCCCAATTCGCGAAGCGAGTAATTATGATGGGGAAATTTATGATGCTAATTTTGAACTAACTAATTGGCACAGCGCTGACTTTGATAAAAATCAAGATGCAGATAAATGGCAAAAGGTTATTACGGAACCACTTGAACAACATGTGTTATTGAAGCCTAAGCGTCATTCTACGGTTCGTGAAACGTTAACTATTCCAGCAGTAAAGATTGTTAGCCAGAAAAATGGCATAACAATTTTTGATATGGGGCAAAATATGGTGGGAGTGCCAGAAATCAATATTCCTGTCATTAAAAATCAGCAAGTCAAATTACGTTTTGCAGAAGCTATTGATAAAGGTGAGTTTGCCGTAACGAACTTACGTTCTGCAAAAGCTACCGATCTCTATACTCCAAACAAAACGGGGGTGGTCCGTTATCAACCAACCTTTACCTTTCATGGCTATCAATTTGTTGAATTATCTGGTTATGACCAAGCTTCCACACCTACGCTTGATTGGGTGAAAGGGAAAGTATTGCATTCCGATTTTGAGGTTTATGATAATTTCACTAGCACTAACGCTGATCTAAACCAGCTTTCAGATAATGTATCTTGGGGCTTACGCGGAAACTTTTTAGATATTCCAACCGATTGCCCACAGCGGGATGAACGTTTAGGTTGGACTGGTGATGCGCAAGTTTTTGCTCAGACATCAATGTATAAAGCAGACGTTTATGGTTTTTGGGCTGCTTGGCTTGAAAGTGTTCGTGAAGAGCAAAGTATCGATGGCATGGTGCCAAACTTTGTACCTTTTCGTAATTTCTTAACTAGTTTGACAGGTTCTGCATGGGGAGATGCTGCTACTATTGTGCCTTGGGAGCTTTATCAGTTTACTGGCGACAAAACCATTCTTGCAGAAAACTACATCATGATGAAACGTTGGTTGGGTTATCATACATTTAACAGTTATCAGCATATTTCTACCATGAGTAGCCATGGAGACTGGCTACAACCTTTCACCAGTGATGGTAATAATGGTGGCGACACTCACAGAGATTTAATTGCAACGGCTTATTACGCCTATTCAGCAGATATTGTTGCTAAAACGGCTCGCATTCTAGGTTACCACACTGATGCTGATCAATATGAGGTTTTGTTCAATAATATTAAACGCAAGTTTCGAGATTACTTCTTTGATGAAAACTTGTTACTTCGCACCAATATTATCAAACCGCCGATCTACAATAATGGCAGTGAAAGACAAGGCCCAACAAAAAAAATATCACCTAAAACCACACAAACCAGTTATTTGCTGCCCCTCGCTTTTGATCTGTTTGCTGTTGAAGAACAAAATCAAGCGGTTGAACAGTTGGTTACTTTAATTGAAAAAAGCGATCGTCATTTACGCACTGGATTCTTAGGTACGCCACTATTAGCGCCAGTATTACAAAAATTTGGTCATAGCGATCTCATGTACGAGATTTTATTTAAAGAAAGCTATCCATCATGGTTTTATTCGATAAAAAACGGCGCTACTACCACCTGGGAGCGTTGGGATTCTTACTCGCTAGAAACTGGTTTTAATGGTGAGAAAATGAATTCGCTTAATCACTATGCTTACGGCGCTATTGCTAGTTGGTTTTATCGTGGAATGCTAGGTATTGAACAAACTCAGCCTGGCTTTAAACATTTTAAAGTTGAGCCGCAGTTTACTGACAAGCTGTCTACGGTGAATGGTAGCCATCCCACCCCGTATGGCGATATAGCTGTTAGTTGGGCTATCACTGATGGGCAACTCATCATGTCTTTAACCGTCCCTAAGAATACAGAGGCTAGATTAGTTTTACCAAAAATCGAAGACATAGCTGTGATCCGTAATCGCTCAATAGCGGTCTCAGAAAGCGAAGTACTGCTCCCAGGCGAGTATGAAATTCGCGGAACTGTTGCATTTTAAATTAGATTACCGGTCATTTTAATTTAGCTAGCGTGCATAAGTAAGTGGCGCTAACTATGATTGTAAATGACCGATTTATACATTTGGTTAATGCCCTCCCTTTCTATTCTTAGCCTAATAAACACGGTATACCTGCAAGGAAAACATCCTTATTGCATTTTAATTGGTGATTCATCACTTACAATTTGACATTATCGCTCAATATGGGTCAATATCAGTCAAGTTGGTGTGCCCTGTTTATGTAAATTTAACTTGCGATAAAAAGCAGAGCCTTGCAGGCAAACTATTGGGAATAGCGAAGGAAACTTGTTAATTGCTCCTAGGGTGCAATTTTCAGCATGTGACAGGTATAAATATTAAATTCGCTCAAATAAAAATTATTAAAAATTGAACGTGAGTTAAAGGGGGTTCTATGAAAAAAAGTTTAACTAAAAGTGCATTGGCCATATCAATATTATTTGCGCTACCGGCCTGTAATGCACTTGAAGGGAATAAGCAATTACTAGCAGACGATGCGGCTTTTTGTAGTGCAGCACTGGATAAAGCACAACTACAAATGGATGACTTTAGAAAAGCTTATACTAACCCTACAAAAATTCCTACCTCATACAGTGATGGTAAAGTGAACTTCATTAACCCAATGGGATGGACCAGTGGTTTTGTTGCGGGCAGCTTTTGGTATGTTTATGAACATAGTCAGGATAAAAGTTGGCTTGATACTGCGACTGAATGGACGAATGCATTAGAGAATATGCAGTTCAACCGTAAAACGCATGACGTAGGTTTTATTATGAACAATAGCTTTGGTAACGGATTAAGGCTAACGGGCAATCAAAGTTATAGCCCTATTTTGGTTAGTACAGCTAAGACACTAATGGAACGTTATAATCCGGATATAGGCACTACATTCTCATGGAGCTGGGGAACATGGGAATTTCCGGTCATTATCGACAATATGATGAATTTAGAGTTGCTATTTAACGCCTCGATAGCGACTGGCGATAAGAAATATTATGACGCGGCAGTCAGCCATGCGACAGTCACAATGAAGCACCACTTCCGTGACGATTATAGTTCGTATCATTTAGTAAACTATAGCCGCGACACTGGTTTGCCTATATCAAAACAGACATTTCAGGGGCTGACGGATGACTCTTCTTGGTCAAGAGGTCAAGCCTGGGGAGCGTATGGTTATACAATGGTATACCGATATACTAAAGATGAAAAATTCTTAAACCATGCCCGTAATATCGTTAACTACCTACTTACTCATAAAAATATGCCTGAAGATTTAGTGCCGTATTTTGATTACGACGCGCCAGAACATCCTGATGTTATTAACTACCGAGACTCTTCAGCTGCATCATTATTAGCTAGTGGTTTAATTGAATTAGCTAACTATGTTGAAGAAGACGAAGCTGCTCGCTACCGCAAAGCGGCGATGACAATGTTACGCAGTTTAAGTTCGTCAGAATATTTAGCCGCAAAAGGTGAAAATGGACACTTTTTGTTAAAGCAAGCAACGGGCCATTACCCCGCTGGTAAGGAGCTAAATGCGGCATTAAATTATGGCGATTATTACTATTTAGAAGCACTTAATCGCTGTAAAAGTTTATAGGTTTTTCGAATAACCAAGAATAAAACATTCACACACAATAATTTAGGAACTTACGATGTTTGCAATTAACAGCAAAATGAGTTGGAAAATGCCATTACGATCCCTAAGTGATAAGCCTTGCTTAGCTGTAATGTCTGTTATTTTAGTTGTACTGACAACATTTAGAGTGTCAGCTGCTGAGGTTGAGCGCCCGTCAATTTGGGTAACAAATTCAGAGCGCCCAGAGATTTTAAATAAAATAAAAACTGAGCCATGGGCTGAGTCTTTATTTGAAGAGCTTAAACACCGTGTTGAGCCAATCGCTTCACTTAATAAAGAAAAACGCCTAAAACCGCTAGAAGAGTTGCCACTAATTTGGAGTGAAGATAAGTCTCAAGCCCCGACTTTACCTAATTTCTTAGTGAAAGATGGTGGTACTAAAGAGCAGCTAACACGCGTTGTTAAAGCACTTCAAGACGGTGTTGATTGTGGTGTAATGTATTATTTAACTCAGGAAGATAAATACGCCGCCTGTGGTGCTGACATTCTCAATACATATACCAACGCATTAATGCTAATGAAGGTCCATAAAGAAGGCGCTATGAATTCAAGTTGGATGTTCCCTGGTGATCATCTTTACGAAGCGCGCGTAATTGGTGCACAGCTGCCAATTATTTACGACTTTGTTTATCCGTATTTGAAGTCAGGAGGTAAGGTTTACGATCTGCAATCGAATAGCTTAGTCGCGTTTGATTTTGCTCAAGCACAAAGTGTATTTAAAACGTATGTTTGGTTAGCATTAAACAAAGGGTTATTGGACTCAAACTGGCCAGTTCTTGAGTCATCAAGCTTAGTACATAATACGTTGGCTTTAGATAACCCAAAAGAAATTGCGAAAAACCTGCCTTATTACACACATGTGGATACTAAGCATCAAGCCTCTTTGAAAACAGTAGCTAAAAGCTTTGAAAATGAAGGGGATATATGGCCTGAATCTTTTCAGTATTCAAAACATGTTGCAGCGTTTTCGGTGTACTTAATGACTTTACTTGACCGCTATGACCCGACACTAAAATTGGGACAAAAATATACCAATATTCCTGCGGCATTTACATCATATTATGATCTTCAATATCCTAATAATGAATACCCCTATATTGGTGATGGTCACCGTACTTATAAACCAGAGTATTCTGCTTTAGAAATGTCATTGTTGTTAGCAAAATTAAATAACAACGAAAAACAGATAAATGACTTTAGTAATTACCTCGCTTCGAGCATAAATGCTGGCGTATATGATCGTGGGCATCTGCATAAGCGTTCTTATGGCGCGAGTCCGTATTACACGCCATTACAGTTATTATGGTTTACCAAAGAAATACAAAGCAGCCAAGAAGTAGACGTAGCACCACCACGCCCTAGAACTAAGCGTCTAGAATATGCTGGTATGAATATTCAACGTAATATTAGTAAAACTGACCCCGTTAAAAATAGCTTGATGGCATTTGTTGCTGGTGGGTCTTATATTCATGGTCATGCCTCTGGCATGGATATGGAGCTATATGGTCAAGGTCACGTACTTGGTGTCGATGGTGGTAAAGGTACTTACAGGACACCAATTCATGAAAACTATTATAGATTGTTTGCAGCGCATAACTCTGTAATTAGTAATGGCGCATCAGCCTCTAGTGGTGATTGGATCAACTTAGGTATTAACCGTGTGATATCTATTGCTATGGAGCCTGCAGCAGGTGAAGAAGGAGTCTCAGATAAGTACTCATTTAATACTTCTTCTTTCTATGATGAGTTTAATAAAGTATCACCAGCAGACCACCAGCGTACTTTAGCTTTAATTAAGCTCTCTGACACGAAAGGGTACTACCTTGATATTTTTAGAGCTAAAAGCAGTCATCATCAAGAATTTCATGATTATGTATACCACAACATTGGTGATCACGTTTCTATCACCTCACATGCCAAAGAAGTAGATTTACGACCAGATACTGAGAGATATCAAGCTGCGAGTAAAACTCCTTGGGTTAAACATAAAGACTATCAACACCCAGGCTGGCATTACTTTGAAGATGTTAAAACAGCTAAAAAATCTTCACAGCAATATGAGGCAACGTTTACAGCGAGTAAATTAGGGGATAAATCAATTGCGATGCGTGCGTTGATCCCTGCAGGGCTTGATGTAGAACTTACTACTGTAAACGCACCGCAAGCTTATGGCGCGTCTGCACCATATAATAAAAAGCCATTACCAACGTTTGTAATGCGTCATCAAGGTCAAACGTGGAGTAACCCATTTACTGTTGCGTATGAATCTATCACTGAAGGGGAAGACTATGCGGTTAAGTCTGTTGAGCGTATCTTTTCTAATGGTGAATTCAAAGGTGTGAAAGTAAGTGCTCACGTCGATGGCAGGTCTTTAATCCAATACATTGTTCTTCAAGAGAATAATGATGACGTGTATGAAGATGCATCATTAGGGATTCATTTTCAGGGGCAGTTTGCTGTTGTTACTTTAAATGACCAAAGTGAACTTGTTGATATGTATATTGGCAAAGGTAAAAGTTTACGATTCAAAGATCACTCACTTAGCTCGTATTATAAAAACTCGGGTTATCTGAAAATTTAATTTTTAACGCGTGAACTTTGAAAGCGGTGGGGTGTGGTTTTTATTAATTTTAATAGAATCACGCCCGACTCAAGTGAATCAGGGCCAAGTACTACTCTTTGTTAATCACTTTAAATCATTTCTTAGTTGATGCATCAATAAACTCAATTTTTAAGTGTCTCATTATGCAATTATCAACACGACGCCAATCGTTTATCTTTGATAGCTTTAAAAAGGTAATAGCGATAAATATCATTTTTACATCGGGAATTTTAATTTCTGCATGCTCTTCAACAACTCATACTGACGACGAGCAAGCTTTTTTAAACCAAAGAGCGGCTTTGATTGAGAAATACTCAGCAACAGATAATGTTTTTGCTGCTTTAAAAGCACAAGTTGATCCTAGCCAGCAAGAAAGTAAAGAATATTGGCGTTGGCGGGTAGATCAGTATCTATATGGCCAATACCCAGAGTACCAGCCAATTTATGATACATATTCACAGAATAAAACTTTCCATCAAATTTACGATTTACCACCGGAGAATTTAGGACCTAAAAATACTTTACCCACATCTGTACCTGATTTGCCTGAAGGATTTTTTACCGACAACTTACAAGGAAATCCACATACTGGCTGGCATGATGTAATTGGTGACAAATTATATATTACTTATCAAGGGCATTTAACAGACCCTTATATTGCTAGTTATGATCTTAAAACACAGCAATGGGGTGGACCTTATAAAGCAGCTGAAAGTACCCTTTCAAAAGGCGATAGAAAAATTGACAGTCATGGTCGGCCAATTATTGAACAGGATAGCAAGGGGCACTTTCATATTATTTATGGGGGACATGGCGGTGAAAGGGAGGACGGGTTAAATCCGTTGTCAATTGATACGCCTCATGCTGGCGGTAGGATGCTGCATGTAATGTCAGAAAAACCAAATGATATCAGTAAGTTTGTATACGTGAATGACATCACACCGTTCGCTTCATATACCGCGAGTGAAAAAATGGCTAATGGTGATATTTATCTATTTACTCGAGCGGGCACGCATAAATCGCCATGGGTATATTACAAAATGAAAAATGGGGAGCAAACTTTTGAGCCTCCAGTCGTTATCACTATACCAACCCCGCAGGTAGAAAACCCTATTAATGTAGACACCTTTTATATTAATCCCATGAAAGTGTCGGATACGGAAATAGTGATCAGTTCTTTATGGCATGAATGCAACTTCTTAGAGGTGCATGACAAGTCAACGTATAGTCGTATTAACGCTTATTATATGAAGCTGGATACTACAACTGACACATTCTATAACGCCGAAAACGAAAAGTTAACGTTACCAATTACGTTAGAAGTCGCAAATCAAAAAACACTTGCCTTTGATTCTACGCAAAGAGAAGAAACTCCCTTTACTACAGCCCCTCTTATTCTGTCTGACAAAGCTCCAGCTGTTGCTTATCAAGCGCGAACTAAAGACTACAGAGAATGGCGAATGACAGTCTTTAAAGATGGTCAATGGGAGCATAGTAAACCCATGCCTGGCACTGCTAACAGAACCTTAGTTGACAGTGAAAACAACACGATATCAAACATAGGGAAGCTAGAAATATTAACTAAAGAACCTAATCGCTATACAGCGGCTGTCACTTATAAAGACCGGCAAGGTAAAGCAGTTTTTGCTATTGCAAAAAGTGATGATGCTCAACGTTGGCGCATTGACCAAACTTACTTAAATCTAGCTAAATCAAGAATCGAAATGGAAATTGTAAAAGCCAGCAATGGTCAAGGAGTGGCTGTTTTACTCAACGTTAAAAAAGGCAGTGCACAGCGTCTGTATCTATGGCGTGATGGTCAGTTTCGTCCACGCTAATTAATACATACTCTTGATTTGCAGAGGACGTATGAGTTGTATTCATCCCCTTTGCTTATATAAGACGACAGTGTTGCAGATTAAAATATTAAAGGATAATTACTATGAAAATTATTTTTAAAAATAGCAAGCTAGTTTACAGCTTTATACTGCTTATGAGCTCGTTGTGTATAAGTTCTAAAGGCGCAGCAGCTGAGGAAGTCAAAACAACCAAAATTACAGAAAAACAAAATATTGTGATGATAGTGATTGACGACCTTAGACCGGTGCTTGGCGCATATGGAGATGAAAAAGCGTATACCCCCAATATTGATGCCTTAGCGAAAGAGGGGGTTACGTTTGACTATGCATATAGCAATGTACCGGTGTGTGGAGCATCTCGAGCAAGTATGTTGACTGGCTTAAGACCCACAAAAAACCGTTTCATCGACTATAAAGCGATGGCAGAAAAAGATGCGCCTAATGCAAAATCACTGCCGCAAGTTTTAAGAGAGTCTGGCTACCATACAATTGGTTTGGGTAAGATTTTTCATAATGCTAAAGATTTAGCAACAGTGAGCTGGAGTGAAAAAATACAGGTATCTGGTATGCCTCATGCAACAATGTTAAACCCAGATTCGAAAAACTATATTAAAGAAAATGCTCACGTTGAATGGCTAAAAAATGGTCCTTGGTATGAAACCGCTGATGTGCCTGATGAAGCATACCCAGATGGCAAAGTTAAGCAAAAAGCATTACAAGCTCTAACGCGGTTATCAGCAGAACAACAACCGTTTTTTATGAGTGTGGGTTTTATCAGACCACATTTACCTTTTTATGCACCGAAAAAGTATTACGATTTGCACCCAAAAGAAAAATTCACTCCCTTTTTCTTTCGTGAGCGTCCTCATTTAGCGCCTAGTTCTTTACGTGGCTCAGGTGAGATTCACACCTATCACTTTAAAGATTATGAGTATAATAGTGATGCATTCCACCTTTCTTCAATTCAAGGCTATTATGCTTCAGTCAGTTACATTGATGCATTAGTGGGTGACATTGTTGATAAAATAGATGATCTTGGTTTACGTGATAACACAACAATCATGTTGATCAGTGATCATGGTTTTCAGCTTGGCGAGCATAATTTTTGGACTAAGCACACTTTGCTGGACACGTCATTACGTATACCTATGATTGTTTCTTCGCCACATGCAGTGAAAAATCAAAAAACTAATGCATTAGTTGAGCTCATTGATATTTTCCCTACTATCACAGAAATAGCTAATATCAATCCATCAATAAAAATTGATGGGGAAAGCTTTGTTGATGTCCTAAAACAGCCAGATCGTGTACATAAAAAACAAGTATATAGCCGCTTTAAAACAGGGGACTCTATCATCACAGATAATTATATTTTCTCGTCTTACATCACAGAAGATAACAAGGTTGAGGAAATGCTATACGATCACTCAGAAGATCCTCACGAAATAAATAACGTCGTTAATGACCCGCGTTATCAAAAACAAGCTGCTGCGTTAAGAGAGCAGTTAACAGCTTGTATAACGCTACGTAATTGCAAAACTAACTAATGGCTTGATGCTACCGTTGTCTAGTGAATCTCCTAGGCAACGGTAAAATTAAGAATTAGATCATATTGTTACTTCTATACCATAAAATAATTAGAGTTGAACATGAAACAATCATCAACAGTAATACGTTTGGTTAGTTTAATAGCATTAATGCTAATAAATACAACCAAGGTACATGCGAACACTACAGTTGCTCAAAGCACTAATATCGAGAACAACAGTAAGCCAAATATCATTTTTTACTTGGCTGATGACCAAGACATTACAGATTACGGTGTATATGGTAACGAGAAAGTTCATACACCAGCCATAGATAAGTTGGCACAAGAGGGGATGCTGTTTAATCGAGCATTTACAGCACAAGCCATATGCGCGCCAAGTAGAACGCAACTTTTTACTGGTAAATACCCTTTAAAAAATGGTGCATTTGCAAACCATACTCCAACTAAGCCAGATATTTCCTCTGTTACTAAGCAAATGAGAGAGTTAGGTTACCAAGTTGTATTAGCGGGTAAAAGCCACGTAAAGCCAGCCAGTGTGTATGATTGGGACCAAGAGTGGGAACCAGTACCAAAAGAAGGTGTTCCGCGAGACTATATTCCACTTGAAAATATTGAACGCTACTTTAAATCTGCTACAAAACCATTTGTTATGTTTATTACCTCTAAGTATCCGCATGGCAAGTACTTTGATGTAAAGAACCCAGAAGTAGAAGATATTAAGTTTCACCCATTTGATAGTCACCTTAAATCAGATAAAGCCTATATTAAGAAAAGAGCAGGCTATTATCGCAGTATTGCTGAGGATAATACGCAAATCGAACACGTCTTAAAAATGGTTGATAAATACTTAACAGACAACACCTTATTTATATACAGCGCAGATCATGGGGTATCTGGTAAATTTACAGTTAAAGACATCGGTTTAAATGTACCATTTGTAGCACGATGGCCGCGGGTTATTAAACCTGGGTCTACTTCAGGGCAATTGATCCACTATACAGATGTATTGCCTACCTTTATGGATATTGCTGGTGGCAAGCAAGACTCAAGTATGGATGGGAAAAGTTTCTTACCTATTCTTGAAGGTAATGATGCTCCAATTCATCAGTATGTATACGGCATACGAACTAATCAAAATATTATCAACGCGCATATTTTTCCATCTCGTATGATCCGTGATAAACGCTATAAGTACATTCGTAATTTTAACGCACTTGAAGTTTTGGATAAAAACTTAACCGATAACCCTAATATTAATGTGTTTATTCGCCAAGGTGCTATGAAGCATAAAGATGAACCTTTTGAAGAGTTATATGATTTAGACAACGATCCATTTGAGCAAATAAACTTAATTAATGACCCTCAATTACAAAACGTAAAACAACGGCTAAAAACACAATTATTCAGTTGGATGGCAGAGCAGGGTGATATCTTGGATGAGCGACTTGGAAACCTGCCTATCATAAGTGCACCATTATTTAAGTTAGATCAAAATAGACCGCCACTGAGAACCAGTGTGAGTAAAGAGCACCAAAATATATTAAAGCCAGAGGATTACTATGTAATCGAGCATTGGGAGAATAAAAAATAAAAACAACCGAAGGGGCAAATTGATATAGTGCTTTTATATCCTCTTTGTTGCTTGGCCCAGATTATTGGTTACTAGCAAGGCTCCTTTTGATACGGTATAAGCTAGGGTATATGGGCACCAAGCGGTAAAGTTGCGCAGTAACAACCTGCTGTTTGTGTTTCTCAACATTTAGATAAACAATTCTTAACCCTCGAATAGGGTTGCTGGAAACCGGAAAAAACTTAAAATTAGAATATAAGGTGAATTAAAGTGAGTAACAGCTTTCATTATGCTTTTAAAGTTAAAGATATTGCTAGTACAAAAGACTTCTACATAAAAGTATTAGGGTGTCCAGAGGGAAGGTCGACTGATAGTTGGATTGATTTTGATTTGTATGGAAATCAATTATCTGCACATGTGGGGGTTGTAGATAAAGAGCTCGACTATTGTGGAAAAGTTGACGGAGTATCGGTGCCAATACCACATTTTGGTTGCATACTTACTTCAGCTCAATTTGATGAGCTGGCAGAAAGGCTGGAGAAAGCAAAGGTGAAATTCATTATAAAACCTCAAATTAGATATGAGGGCAAAAGCGGTCAGCAAAAAACAATGTTTGTGCTCGATTATAGTGGAAACCCTTTAGAGTTTAAGTCATTTGAGAATGATGACGAGCTATTTAAATCCTAATATCTGAGTGGTATTTTCGGACAGTTTTGTCGTGATAGTTGTTTGGAATACATATAATCACCTATATCGATGATTATAATTTTAAAGTTATTGAAGTGTAGAGATAAAATTAATCATTCCACACTGTGGAATGATTAAATGCGACTGACTCAGTTGTATAGGTCAGACAAAATTAAACTTGCAGCGCTTTATATTTTTTTACCATATCCTGATCAATCTCCTTGATTAGATTAGGTGACAAGCCTAGATGTTTGGCTTCATGGCTAAACGAACGTAATGTTTCAAATATTTCTTCAGCCATAAGCAAAATTGCTTTCTTTGAAGATAACCCCGACTGAGCCGCTAACTGATCAAGTGCGCTCTTGGGTGTTTGGCCATTACCACCAAATGCCGTCATATGCTCTTTGTAAGGATTAGGACTGTAAACAATGTCGTAGAAAGGCGATAACGTCCAGTTATCGGCGTCACTGGCGAGAAAGCTGAAGTTCTTGGAGTGATCATCTTGGTTAACAGTCAGGTAATTAAACAAGCAGCGCTTAATGAGCTTCTGAGACTCTGTGACACTGCACATGATGCGCGTAGCTTTAACTAAATCAATATAGTCCAAAGAAGGCTCTCGAAACGGTGCATCTAACAACCCACACGCAGAAATCATATGGACTCGACCGCCTTGCTCGGTGCAATCGAATCGTTCCTGCTCTAGCCAAAATCGTCCATTACCCGTATCAATCAAATTAAAATCAGGAACCTCAATGCCGACATTACGGGCCATCTGCATGTAGCAATATTCGACTAATGATTCAGAATGCTTCAAGTCAAACTTTTCAGACGTCAGCTTAACGATAAGCTTTGTACCTGGCGCGTCATCTAATGTTGAATATTCCCCATTTGATAAACGTGTTATGTTCATTTTGGGCCTAGCACCACCCGAACCACCAGTATTCATTAAATGCTCAAGCAGAGCTGACTCGGTGCCTTCAAACTCTTCAATCGCAGCGCGGCCAAGGGTAATGATATCAATTGACTCTTTGGACTCATCAAGTAAATCTAATTCTGGCTCATAGCTCAACGCACCCATGCATCTGTCACCTAGGTAAGCCAAACGCTCTAACGCGGTAATTTCCTTTGGGTTATGGTTGTTCTGTCTAAATACACGATCCATGAGATAAAGACCCCAACCATCGGGGAGACTATCCCCAAAAACCCCATGAATGCCGTAATGCGGCTCTCTAGGCGCAGCTTGCAGGCTTGTATCTGCCTTTAAATTAAATGGAGCTAGAGAGGTTGGGTGAGCACCTAAATAATCCTCATCAAATTGAAAAAAGCTTTGCTTTCTATTTTCAACGAGCTTGCCAACAAGTACTTTTTCACCTGTGCTAAGCGTTCGTTTTACGGTTAGTGCTGATTCAAGCATGTTTGAGCACATCCTCTATTGATTTAAATTCAGGCTCAGACGACTTTGTCAGGTTTTTCACTTTTTTCAAGTCACCGACTGTTTCATAAAGCATGAGGAACTGACGCAATGAGATGTTGCCAGATGATTCAAACTTGCGGATTGTCGCGTAAGGTACGCCAGAGAGATCAGCCAGCTTTTGAACACTGAGTTTATCCTTTTTTCGAGCTGATTTGATAAACTCTTTGAGATCCATCTGCAAGTCATAAGCGGTATAAAGGGATAACATACAGTCCTCTAAAAATTGCTATTATCTTATCGATTATAGCACAAATATTGATTTTATTGCTATCACTGTAGCAGATTGGTTTGTGGCTGGTGTTGTTTTATAGCATAAATGATAGTGCTAGCGCTATCATTTATGCTACAATAGTAGCATTTTGGAGGTATTTTCATTTTTATTTACTATCATGGTAACAGATCTAAAGGCTGATGCCTTTCTGGTATACAAGCTAGGAATCTAACATTGGGCTAAGTTGAAATGTCGGCTTAAAAAGTTCGCGGGTGTTCCTCACTTGTTATTCAATATCCGGAATTAGTTGACCACAATATTTGCATACAACCTGAATAACAAAGTTGGTATCTTTTGGTTTGTCGAAAACACATTATTTAGATAAAAAACTATTTAAGAAGCATATTTTGAATGACATAAAAGCAAATCCTTCTTAAGTAACAAAGGCTAAGTTTTACAGACCCTCATTAATTATTGCTTAATCAGGTTTAATTAATATGGTTTAAAACAAGCTTAATGACCTTTTCTTAGGCTTTTACGTGTTAATTTTTACCTAAACAAATGATACACTGAGGTCAAATTCACTCAATAAGGTGTAAAACAAATCATGAAAATAGCGTTAATGATGGAAAATAGCCAAGCGGCTAAGAACCCAGTAATTTTAAATGAGCTTGAAGCTGTGGCTTTGCCATTAGATCACAGCGTGTTTAACGTTGGTATGAACGGTGAAAACGATCATCACTTAACTTATATTCATTTAGGTATTATGGCGGGTATTTTACTTAACGCTAAAGCGGTCGATTTTGTTTTTACTGGTTGTGGCACTGGACAAGGGGCGATGATGTCTTCAAATGCCCATGACGGAGTGTTTTGTGGTTATTGTATCGACCCTTCTGATGCCTTTTTGTTTAATCAGGTAAATAACGGTAACGCATTAGCGCTTCCTTTTGCGAAGGGGTTCGGTTGGGGCGCTGAATTAAATGCGCGTTATATCTTTGAAAAAGCACTTACTGGTGAGCGCGGTGCTGGTTACCCTGTTGAGCGCAAAGAGCCACAGGTTCAAAATGCCTCAATTCTAACGCAAGTGAAGTCAGCTTTAGTTAATCGCAGTTACGTTGAATCATTGAAAAATCTTGATCAAGAACTAGTTAAAACTGCTGTATCAGGTGAACGTTTCCAAGCGTGTTTATTTGACCATGGCCAAGATCAAGACATTATTGATTATGTTAAGTCTTTATTAGCTTAATAACCGGTTGGCATTTTATTGCAGACGGTAAATAATGGCCCTTAAGTTAGTACTAACTTAAGGGCCATTTTTATTTATAACATTTTTGATCACTTACCCAGTCTTTATTGATTTCAGCTGGTGGTGTGTCTAACGATGTCTTTGCTTCATTGACAATTACTTTCCTTATCGAATCACTTAATAACACCCACCTTTTTGCTGTTAAATTACTTGCCTCAAGTTTCTTAGTCAGAATTAAAACTGCGTTACGCAGTTATTTTCATTGGTGCAACTTGGGCATAAGGGAGTTGTCTAGTTAAGATTGTGCTCAAAATACAAGCAATTAACAGTTTGTTAATTTGCTGCTATTCAATTACAATCATATTTACTCAATTTAGGTCAATAAAAATAGCTGTTACAAATTACCGACTTTTATCAAAATAGAGAAATAAACAATGAGAAAACTATTAATCCCTTGCATTATTTTAAGCACTTTTTTAAGCGTAGCTTGCAGTAAGACCACTGCACATTTGGAGGGGGAAACAAAAGAATATTCTTCAGAGCAAATGATAAAAGGCGAATTTGAACCCCTGAATCCTCCTAAAGGTCGTTTGGCTGTAGTTATAGATGGTAACTCTCCTGATCCCGATGATATTGGCGCAACACCTGTAATGCTGGCGCTTTTACAAAATACCGGTTTATCTAGTCGCCTTGTTCATTTATCTCATTCCTGCGATTTAGATCCTTTTAGAAACAAAGCGCGATATCAAATAGATGCCGAAAATGAAATGCGCCGACAAAATAAACTAGATGAGCTAAGTCGCAGAGGTATTGATTTATTTGGGCCATTTAATAATTTACGCAGTTTTTATAATTGCAGGGCCGACCAAGTAGGGGCAACACAAGATTTAGTTGATGCAATTAACACATCATCTATTGATAATCCGCTGTGGATAATTGAAGCGGGCGAACCTGATCTTATAGGTTATGCACTGGAAGCTGCAGAAAAAAGTAAAATACAGCATGTTCATGTTGTTTCTCATCACCCTGCAAATGATAACAGTGGTGATTTTTTTACTTGGCAGCAAATTTTAGATTTTGGTGTAAAAGAACACCAAATAGGAGATCAAAATGTTGGTCTACAAGGGCCTATAGCTGATTGGGATTGGGCCAAAAAACATTCAGATAGCGGCATTGCATTTATTTGGGAAATGATGGCTTACGCTGAGAAAGATGGTGTTGTTCCTTTTCAAACTAATAAATTTGATTGCTCTGATGCAGGGATGATTTATTGGTGGATAACGGGTGCTGATAATGGTGGTAATAAACACTCCACACCAAAAGAAATAAAAGACGTATTACTGTTAAATACCGTTAATAAAAGCTAAAAATTTGAGACCCAAAATATGAAATTAAAGCTTTTCCACTTACCGCTCATGATAGCGAGTATTGCAGCTACAACGACAAACATTTATGCGGAGCAGGTTTATCACGAGGATGCAGGCTTCGTGGTCATAGAAGCAGAAAACTTTTCAACCCAACATCTAGATGATAAGAGGCGATGGCTGGTGTTTTCAAAAAATACGCCAGCTCATAATTTCGCTGATGCAGATCAAGCTCATTATCATGACGCTAGTAACGGTTCCTATATTGAAATACTTCCCGATACCCGCAGTAATCATCACGAAGCGCTAGTTAGAAATGAGAACTTCACAAATGATGCCGGCACAATGGCAGTGCTAAGTTATCCCGTTTATTTTGAAACACCCGGAAGATATTACGCTTGGGCAAGAGCATACAGTACCGGCAGTGAGGATAATGGGGTGCATTTAGGTATAAATGGGCAGTGGCCAGAATCAGCGAAGCGCTTGCAACTATGCGAGGGAAAACATGCTTGGACATGGTCTTCTGCACAGCGAATTGAAACAAATCATTGCGGTACACCCAATACCATTTATGTTGATTTACCCCATAAAGGCGTTCATACCATTATGATATCAATGCGCGAAGATGGCTTTGAGCTTGATAAATTACTCTTAACTAAAGACAAGGACTACATACCTGTAGGCAAAGATAAATCAGAAACCCTAAGTAGCCCGAAGCCATTACAAGAGAAAACACAACTATTAGAAATAACTGATTACACGCGGGTTTTATACGCTATAGACGACTTTAAGATAGAAAATACGGGTGAAATTCCCTATTACCAACATAAAGCAGAGAATGCTTTGGCTATAAATGCGGTGAAAACTGCTTACAGAAATAAATTTGCGCGTGCAGAATATATTGTGCAAGCCAAAGAAGCCGGAAGCTATATTCTTAACTTAGTAACATTGGCAGAAATAGACGGCGAGTCGACATATATTGTTTCAATAAACGACAAAGTGATTGGCGAGTTTACTAACCCTGAAACGAGTAATGATTACCAAGAAATATACTTTAGCATGCAAAGGGTTGAACTAACTTCAGGCGATATAATAAGCGTTTCTTCTAAAGCCGTCACCAATGGTAAAGTTCCTGAAAACGGAGGGACCGCATATGCCAGAGGCAGATGGCGTGCGCTAGTACTTAGCAGAATTAATTAATGACGTTTATATTGTTGCCGTGATTTGTTGTGCGCGGCGCAAATCGAAATACCATTTTACTCCAATCAGGTAATGCTTGCGCTTGTTTTTGCAACATTACCATCGATTCACCTTGATCAAGCATAATAATAGTCTGGTTTTGCGAGGAGTTTTGGCACAAAAAAGGGCTAAAACGATTCTTAAACATAAATAGAGACAATACTTATTTAAGGTGGCGATATTTACTGTTACGCCATAGTTTTAATTGAATTTGATTGAAAATGATATATTGTGACTGTTATGAGAGCGAATTGTTACATATTTAATATAAATATGGAGTAATTTATCGAAAGTGCATAGCCATTTTATTAATCCAATGGTTTTGCTTTTTTAAACATTAGGAGGTAGTTCGCCTGTGAGTCGCATTCAGTTTAGTTATAAAGTTATTATGGCTGGGGTACTTTTATTTTGTGCAAATACTGTATTTGCAGAGGCAAAAAAAGAGAACGACAGTAAGAAAAGCAGCGCTACTAAGCCAAATATCTTATGGCTAGTGTTAGAAGATATGAGCCCTATTATTGAGCCGTATGGTGATAAAACTATAAAGACGCCAACAATCACTGAACTTGCCAATCAAGGGGTAACTTATACGAATGTTTACTCAACCTCGGGTGTATGCGCTCCGAGTAGAGCTGCAATAGCCCTTGGTATGTATCCTTCATCTGTTGGCGCTAATAATATGCGTACAACGTCAAATACAGAAGAAACTGGTTTACCAAAGTATGAAGCGGTACCACCAGCCAGTGCAAAGATGTTAAGTCAATATCTGCGTGAACATGGTTATTACACGACGAATAACTTAAAAACAGATTATCAATTTCAGGCACCAAAAGGCGCATGGGATGAAAGCGGTCCTTACGCCCACTGGCGTAATCGCAAAGCTGGACAACCATTTTATGCAGTGGTCAACTTTACAACGACTCATGAGTCTGGGTTATTTGAACCTTATGGCTTTAGAAAAATAGAATCACGTCATTATTTTTCTGATGATAGGAAAAAGATTGCCCTATTGCCTCAACACCATGCGGTAAAATCATCTGAAGCAGACACACCGGTTCTAGTGGCCAAAGATCTTGATTTTCCTATCCCTCCTTATTTACCAGATACGCCAATCGTCAGACGTGATTTATGGAAAATGTACAATAACTTAGCAGAGACAGATAATCAGATTGCAGCCGTATTACAGCAGTTAAAAGACGATGGCTTGTACGATAATACAATTATTATGTTTTATTCAGATCACGGTGGCCCTTTACCACGCCAAAAGCGTTTGGTGTACGACAGTGGCCTACAGGTACCGTTTATTATCAGATATCCTAACGCTAAAAATGCAGGCGATAAAGAGGATCAACTTGTTAGCTTTGTTGATTTTGCACCGACATTATTAAGCTTGGCTGGAATTGATATACCAGCTCATATGCAAGGACGAGACTTTTTAGGAGCGCAGCAAACTGCAGAGCGTAAATATATTCATGCGGCAGCTGATCGGTTCGATGGTTTTACTGATGTTATTAGAGCCGTAAGAAATAAGCGATTTAAATACATACGAAATTATAGACCAGAGCAGGGGTATTATTTACCTGTGGCGTATCGTGAAAAAATTCCAACCATGCAAGAGTTACTACGCTTGAAAGGTGAAAATAAATTAACAGCAGAGCAGTCTTTATGGTTTAGAGAGAAAAAAGATCCTGAAGAGTTATTTGATTTAGCTAATGACCCACATGAAATCAATAACATCATTGACGATCCTAAATATGCTAAAGTAGTCGGTGAATTGCGTGCTGAGATGGACCGTTGGTTAGTTGATATTAATGATGATCCACGTGTCTCGGAGTCACAACTAATAAAAAATTTATGGTCAGAGAGTAACACGCAACCAGTAACTCAAGCACCTAAGCTTATTGTTAAAAATGGTAAGTTGTATATTAGTAGCTCAACACCTGGTGCGGTAATATCTTATCAATCATCAGATGCAGATGAATCTTCTGCATGGCAGCTGTACCAGCACCCTGTGCCAGTAACTGCTCAAACATCACTAAAAGTTGTTGCACATCGAATCGGTTATAGAGAAAGTGCGCCTGTTGTTTATAACCCTATTCACTAAGAGATACACTTTGGTGTGTGGTGAGCAACCCACCTTTTGAAGTACCGTATATATTGGTGGGGTACTTGAGTTTCACCTTATGACTGTTTTTAAGTTTCTTAAAAACAGTCTGTTACTTTATCGTCTTAAGGTGTCTAAATAGTTGTGATCGAATTGGAAATAAACACCTTGCCGATTGTGAGTAAGCACACCAACCTTTAACTCTGATGAAAATCTGATAGTGTATATTTTACTTCTAGCTTATCTATTGGTTTAAAGGTCATCGCCTAATACCTGCTCGATAGAAGTTGGTGCATTGTAATAACTGACTTTTCACTTTAACCCAACATTTAAAAGCTATTTCAAACCTCCAAGCAGCAATGCAGCAGCAGCATGCAGCAATGCAGCAATGCAGCAATGCAGCAATGCAGCAATGCAGCAATGCAGCAATGCAGCAATGCAGCAATGCAGCAATGCAGCAATGCAGCTAAGGTAGGCGCATTATTATCTTTGCTACTAACAAAGAAGCATTAGCCTAATTTTGGCCTTTACTTGTTAACAATATTTGAATTTATTTGGTTTGTTTTGATTTAATTTGATCGTTTCTGTGTTTTATTGTAGTGTTGTTAACCTCTAATTAACATTAGAGGTGAAGTTTTATTTTTATGACATTACACACAATTAAAACAAGGGGTCTTTAGATGACACCGACTATAAATAGAGATAATTATGAAAAACTACACAATAAAATCTTTGCCTAAACTGGCAACATCACTGTTTCTCTTTAGTTCTTCAATACATATAGCGACTGCGCAAGCGGATGTGGTATTAGAGCAGCAAGTTAAAATCTCAGATATTGGGCTACATTTTGATGGTCAAGATTTAGACTATGGCAATGTTGGTGATCCCGATACAGGTCAATCATATGATTTCTTTTTTGGCCGAAATATATCAGCCCATGGTGATGCGGTAAAAACGTATAAACATTATGTATTTATGACATGGTATAAGGGTGGTAAGTATGACCGTAATGTGATGCTAAGTCGTTATAATACGCTAACAGGGACTTTGGCGACGATTGAATTTCCTCATCGTCATACTGGCTTTAGAGGTGATCCATTAGTGGGGGAGTCGCATAATACGATTGGGTTGGCTGTTAGTCCTGTGAATGGCACTATTCACATGGTTTACGATATGCACGCTTATGATGATAACAATCATGGTGGAAAGTTTAAAAATGACTTTTTCCGTTATTCATTCAGTCAAAATGGTGCGGCGGATTTGCCTGATGAGCAATTTACATTAGATAAATTTGTGAAAGACACCAGTAGTGTGAGTCAAGGAGCCGATGATTATAAGCACTTGACCATGACTGGAGATTTAGCCGACAAAGGAAACTTTGCACGTTTAACATACCCGAAGTTCTTTACTAATACTGATGGCACATTACTGCTTTATATGCGTTTAGGAGGAAACAATAACGGTGCCTATGTATTTAACCGTTATGATGCGGAAACTGGAAAGTGGTCAAGTTTCACTAAATTTAATAATAATAATCAAAAAAGCTTTGGTAATGAGTACAACTGGGGCCTTTACGGCAACATGAAGTACGTTAATGGTAAGTTGCGAGTTGGCTTTCAGCAACGTAGTGGTGATAACGACGATAGGTATACATATCAAAACGGTATTTATTACGCTTATTCAGATCACCCCGATGGAGCCGGTCAGTGGAAAAATCATCAGGGTCAGCCAATGACATGGCCGCTTGTCAATTCCGATGAGATTAAAGTTTTAGAGCCTGGTGACTATATTAGTCATCAAGAAGCAAACTCTGTTTATATTGTTGATAGCTTTGACTGGACTGTGACTCAAAAGGGTGATGTTCACTTTATTAGTAAAGCACGTTCAAGTGATAAAAACCGTCCTGATTATGAGGAAGTTTACTTACATTCTTATAAACCGGCTGGTGCGACTGATTTTATTACTACAACAGATTTTGTCGGAGCTAGTGAGGTTTATACCGCGGGTGATAATATTTACATTATCGGTTTGAAAAATGGTCGCCCGTATATTGAAAAAGCTAAAGGCGGAACCAATGATTTTACAAGAGTGTATGAAGCGACTGATGGTCCTGTATTCGATCACGGCACCATTTATATTAAAGATGGCAAAGTCTATTACTATTTGATGGAACGAGGTGCGGGTAATGCCTTACCACTTCACTTGCAAATCATTGATTTAGATATTGAAGCTGATGCAAACGCACCTGTTGTGAATTTTCCGTCCACATCACTAACTGTAGAGGAAGGTTATAATGAGTTATCTTTCAGCGTCTCTGCGACAAGTCCTGTTGCACAACGCACGATAAGTAAAGTTGATTTATATGTCGATGATACGTTTATTCGCTCAGATTCTGCCGCGCCTTTTGTTTGGGGCCATCAAAATAAACCAGCAGAACTGTTAGGGCTATTACCAGGGACTCACACTTTTAAGGCGGTTGCTACTGATAGTGAGGGCAATGTTGGCTCGTCTACCATGCAGTTAATTGTGCAATCGAATGGTCCTAAATTGAGCTTTCCTGAACCTAACTTAACGCTACAAGAAGGCTATGAGCAGCTTTCATTTACCTTGCAAGCGACAAGTCCAGTTACTGGTCGCAGTATAGACTCGGTGACTTTATATATTAATGGCGAACTTGTTCGTAAAGATAGCGCAGCGCCTTTTAATTTTGGCCATCAGTTAAGCCCTCATGAAACTGGTGCAATGGGCTGGTTAGACACTCATGAACCAAACCCATCACCTCTGGCGGTTGGCACCCATACTTTCACAGCTGTGGCTATCGACAGCGAAGGAGATGAAGGCACCGCAACAATGATCTTAAAGGTACAAGGCGAACCAAAACCTCCTATTGTAATGTTCCCTGAAGAATCGATGACTGTTTTTGCAGGTTATGAAAAATTGGGGGTGACAATTGCGGCAGAATCTCCTGAGGATGATCGAACCATTCAGTCCGTTACGCTTTATGTAAACGGTGAGTTGGTGCGAACAGACACTAAACCTATATGGAACTTTGGTCACTCCTTTGCGCCTTATGAGCTTGGCGCTATGGGGTGGTTAGAGCAACATGAGCCTAACCCCAACCCGCTTGGTGTTGGCCACCATACTATTACCGCTGTGGCTGTGGATAGTGAAGGTCTTGAAGGAGAAGGTTCGATGACGCTGATCGTCGAAGAAGTCCCTGCACCGAGTGTTAATTTTGTTGAATCAGAGGTTAGTTTAAATGTTGGTTATGAGTCCTTATCGCTCTCAGTGCATAGTGAGTCTGTGGTAAATGGGGTTGATATAGAGCGTGTTGAGCTTTATGTTGATGATACGCTGGTTCGCGATCTTTGGCAGCCACCATTTACATGGGGTGGGGAAGAATACCCAGCTGAGTTACAAGGGCTACCTGCTGGCGTTCATGCTCTAAAAGCTGTAGCTACTGACAGTAATGGTAAATCATCACGCGTTGAAATGCCTCTTGTGGTTAAACCTTCGATCGTATCGGTAACTTCAGAACATGGTGATTATTTGGCATCAAACCTATTAGATGGTGATATAGCGGATGCTTCAAACTGGCGTGCGGCTAAAAATGGCACTCAGTTTGTTGTGTTTGATTTGGGAGAGTCGAAGACGATTACAGGCACACAGCTTTGGACGCAGGCAGGTAAAGAAATAAAATACCAAATCTATGTGGCTAACGATATTGATAGCGAATACTCAAAGGTCGCCAAACATCAAAACAGAGATAGTTATCATCAGCCAAGTACTACTTCATTTTATGCTGAAGGCAGGTACGTTAAATTAAAAGTGATTGGTAACTGGCCAAGTATCAATGAGTTTAAAGTGTTATTTCAACACTAGCACTCACTTCTTCTAAAAAATACAGTCGCTCGTTATTAGGTGATACCTTGCGGGCGACTGACGCTTACAGTAATAGAACTCCTCGGTAGAATAAAGCTGATTTGATTTCAACATTAGGCTCATCTTTTATTTTTAAGTTGCGTAAAACCGACTTTATATGCCAATATCAATCAAAATTAATCACACGCAATCATATCTATGGAGGCTATTTTGATGCGCTTAAAACTATTCTTGTTTGTTTTATTCTCGTTTTTTATCGGTGTTTGTAAGGCTGAACAACGCGTTAATCTTCTTGATCCGCAGTTGAGTCAATTTGTTAATGTCTATGCAGATGGTGATGCAAAATTCGTAGATGGCGAGTTGCATTTATTATCAACCCAGAATTGGTTTTTAACGACGAAGCAACGTTATGACAACTTTATCCTTACGGTGGATATTAAAATGCCGCAAGTGAAAGAATATAGCAATTCCGGCGTTATTTTCAGAGGTCAAATTGAAGAAAATGACAAAGGTAAATTTGTTGTTGGCTATCAGGCGGAAATTGATCCGAGTGAGCGACGTTGGAGCGGCGGATTATTCGATCAAGGTCGCAGAAAGTGGCTTTATCCTTTACACCCTAAACGCAGTCATCGGGATGAAGATTTCATAAAAAGCTATTTACCGCAGTGGTCAGAGCAACAAGCGAGCGCTTATAAACAGGGTGAGTGGAATCATCTACGGATTGAGTGTAATGGTTCTACGTTAAAAATATTCCTCAATGGCGTACTTACTACACATGTTGAAGATACTAAAGATAAGGAAGGTGTGATTGGGCTGCAACACCACGGTAGCAAATTATATAAAGAAACAGGTCATAGCGATAACGTTGTTAGGTTTAGAAACATCTTTATCGAAAAATTAATTTAACAAACCAACTAAAAATAACAACTATAAAACAAGAGGATGAGCAAGATGTATGACGTAATTGTTGTTGGCTCTGGTATAACCGGTGGTTGGGCTGCTAAAGAGTTTTGTGAAAAAGGCTTTAAAACATTAGTCATTGAGCGTGGTAGGCACATCGATCATCGCGGGGCTGAATATACAGATATGCAGGCACCTTGGCAGATAGAGAACCGTAATAAGGTTCCAGAACTTTTTGATGAAGAAGGCCGCTATGCGATGATTGAGCGTAAAGGCTATTTTAAAAACGCAACAAAACAGTTTTTCATTGATGATAAAGAACACCCTATCTCTTATCCAAAAGAGAGTCCTTTTAAATGGATTCGTGGTTATCAATTGGGCGGCCGCTCACTCACATGGGGTAGGCAGTCACTACGCTGGGGAGTTAAAGATTTTCAGGCAAATGCGAAAGATGGTAACGGAGTTCCTTGGCCTATTGGTTATGAAGATTTAGCCCCTTGGTATGATTATGTTGAGTCTTTTATCGGTGTTTCAGCAAACAAAGATGGTTTGGATACGCTACCTGATGGTGTGTTTCAGAAACCGTGGGAAATGAGTTGTGCTGAGAAATTTATCTCAGAAAATTTGAAGAAAGCGTATTCCGATAGACGGTTGATTATTGGCCGTTCAGCTAACTTAACTGAGCCGACGAAAGAACAGATTGAACTAGGACGAGGGCAATGTCAAGCGCGTGCTTACTGTAACCGTGGGTGTACTTTTGGTGGTTATTTCAGCTCATTATCAGCGACATTACCCGCAGCTGAGCGTACCGGTAACTTAACAGTCGTTACCGATTCAATTGTTGAGTCTGTTAATTACGATGACAAACTTGGCAAGGCAACTGGTGTAACGGTTATTGATGCGCACACGAAAGAGAAACGTCAATATCGTGCAAAAGTCATATTTTTATGTGCCTCTTCGTTGGGGACGGTTCAAATTTTACTCAATTCTAAATCAAAGTCATTTCCAAATGGCATTGCTAACTCAAGCGGAGTTGTAGGTCATTACATTATGGATCATTTTTCCGGTGTATTAGCAAATGCTGAAGTACCTGGATTTGATGATAAGTTCTCGATAGGGCGCAGGCCAATTGCAACTTATATTCCTAATTATCGTCATGAGCAAAAAGATGGCGTCGATTTTGTCCGAGGGTTTGGTTTTCAAGGAACAGCTCAAAACCGCAGTAATACCGGTACAACAGCAAAAAAAGTTGGGATTGGAGCAGCAGTGAAAGAGCAAAGTAATCAAACAGGTCCTTGGCGGTTTAGAGCGATTATGTACGGTGAAATGCTACCAAACTATGATAATCATGCGCGGTTACATTCAACTGATAAAGATCAATGGGGTATTCCAATATTGCATATTGATGCTCGTATCAGAGATAACGAGCGCAAAATGATTAAACAAGCAGCAAAAGACATTAAAGAAATTTTAACTGTTGGTGGGTGCGTTGATATTCAAGTGAATGAGTTCCCTGAAAGCAAACCTATTTTTGTCGGCGATCGTGTACATGAAATGGGAGGAGCGTGTATGGGCGAAGATCCAAAGAGCTCTGTATTGAACAAGTGGGCTCAAAGCCATGATGTAAAAAACTTATTTGTTACCGATGGTGCCTGTATGTCTTCATGCGCTACTCAAAATCCATCTTTGACATATATGGCAATTACAGCTCGCGCTGCAGATTATGCAGCTAAACAAATGAAACAGGGCAAACTGTAGGGGGAATTGGCATGTCTAACATTAATATAAGTCGACGTGTTTTTATTGGGGCGTCAATGTATTTAGTGGCAACACCTATATGGGCTTCTGTTTTTAATAGCGCTAATGCGTTAGCTGTATTTACTGAAAGTGGTCAGTTTTTTACTGCAGATGAGTTAACTATTCTCACTGATATCGCAGAAATCATGATCCCAAGAACCAACCAGCCCGGCGCTACAGATGCTCATGTAATTAATGTGCTAGATGGCTTGATGTTTAGTTGGGCTGGTGTAGAGACAAAGTTTAGATATAAATCGATTATCAAACAGGTTGAACAAATTGCACTAGCAAGTTTTAAGAGTGATTATCAAAGTGCCTCACAGTCTGATAGAGAAAGCCTTATCACTGAGTTGGATAAGCGCGCATTTGCAGATCGAACATCAGAATTATCGATAAGCTATCGAAAGTTAAAAGAAATGATATTTCATATTTTTTATACTTCTGAAGAGGCTAATCCAAACTTTATGTTAGTTCCTGGTACATATAAAGGGTGTATTAGCCAAGATCAACTAGATTTGTACCACGCTAATGGCAGAGTGACTTAAGTTATTATCCCTCTTGCTTATTACAGAAACGACCATAATGATGGATTTTTTATTGAAAAGTGTACTTTCCAATAATTCATTTAGTCATTTTTGGTCATTTTTTTCATTAGCATGCTTTTAATTGTTTTAACTAATCAATAGAAAACCTATTTATAAGTGCGTAAAGTAAAGGTAATGCAGGCAAATGGTTATCAATATGTTGTATTTAAGATTAAATATGATTAAAAGTGATTAAAAATGATTTTTAAATTTCAACCCTTGTGTTATCTTATTGTTGGTTGATAAGTGAAGTTCTAACTTATAGAAGTTTGCAATAATCTAAAACATCAAAATAGATGTCAGCACACACAATTTATGGGGAATACAATGTTTAATAAAGAGAGAAAAAAACTTAACTCAACGACACTGATCAGTGGCTCGTTAGGTATAGCTCTAACACTATTTGCACCTTCAATTTTGGCACAAGAAGTTAAACAAGCTATAGATGCTAATCAGGAAACTCCAAAAGCAAGAGATGCAAGAGTTAAAGAAAGAGAAGCCGAATTTGAAGTTATTGAAGTGCAAGGTATTCGTGGGTCATTAGAAAATGCTCTGAATACAAAAAGAGATGCCCCCTCAATTGTTGATGCTATTTCTGCTTCAGATATTGATGCATTGCCAGCACTTGATTTAGGTGAAGCTCTGCAAGCAGTACCTGGTGTTCAAATTGAACGTTCTGGTGAGGGGCGACAGTCTGAAATTAGTTTACGTGGCTTAGGGGGCGGCTTCGTCAAAACAACCTCAGCAGGTCAAAGCTTTGCAACACCAAGCAGAAGTTTTGATGACGTTGGTTCAAGTAACCCATTCGCAGCATTTGAGGCGAGTGTATTCGATGGTGTGACTGTTGTTAAGTCTCCTACTGCTGATATGCAAGCGGGAGGAATTGCTGGTATCGTTGATAAACAATTACAACGCGCGCTTGCAAAGCCTGATGGAAAATATAACATCAGCGTTGGTGGGCGCTATGAGGATTTAACTCAGCATTGGGATGAATCTGTTAAACTTTCTATGAGTAAACACCTTATTAAAGATGAACTTGCAGTGGCTTTTAAAGTCGCTGGCTCTGGTCAAACTTTTCGTCGTGATACTGCAAATTTTACCAATTATGCGCCGTTGATTGGGGATGCTCATGGTGAGCTAGATAGTAATCTTCGTGTGAACTCAGAAACAATCGATGCTTACCGCGCTAAGTATGGCATACCTGAGGATGCAGCAATCCGCAGCCCATCTTCAATACGAAACGTTACTGAGTACAGTGAAGGTGATCG
>NZ_AHCA01000018.1 GCF_000238355.1 Pseudoalteromonas haloplanktis ATCC 14393 | reverse complement strand
TCGTTAAGTTGTACTGTGATGTTCGCCACCACATCTTTGCCAACAATCTCTTGTGCTGAGCCTGAGTTACCGACGCTGTTAGTGACAGTCGCTGTGCCATTAATGTTGCCATCAATTAAAAACCGGGAATCAATATTATCGAGTCGCCATTGGTTATTAAATACTTGAGTAGTAAAGGTTAAGCTATCTCCATTGCTATCTGTTAACACAACAGTAACGATTGCACCGTCTTCAACATTCACTGTGGTACCAGTAATATCTACAGTTGCTGACTCAGCGTCATTAATGACATTATCTGAACCCGTATCTATATCTATAGTGATGTCAACTGGCGCTGTATTTTTTGTTACTACCGTTGTTGCCGTTGCAGGGTTGCCATTGATGTCTGTGGTAGTGGCTGTGAAGGTGAGTTCACCATCAGCCAATGTTGATAAGTCACCGTCTTCAATAATAAAATAGCCATTACGCACCACGGTATTAAAGGTCAGTATCGTGCCTTGGCTATCGGTTACCGTGATTTCAACGGCTTGACCAGTTTCAATATCATTTGCAACCCCACCAAATATAGCTGGGTTGACTTCTAACTCATTGAGAATGTCATCACCATTAGTTTGGATCTGCATCGAAATGGTGGATAAGGTATCTTTAAAGACATCAGTTGTATTGCTGGCTGAGTTACCTGCTAGGTCGTTAGCCGTTACGGTAAAGTCTAATTTACCTTCGGCAAAGCTGGTAAAATCAAGATCCGCCAATTGCCACTGTTGATTCATCACGGTTGTGGTGAATTGTTGGCTGATACCCGCTGAATCCGTAACGGTAATAGTGACTAATTGACCATCTTCTATGTGAGTCGCCTCACCATAAAGCGTAACGGCATTGACTTCATTGCTGTTGATTAAGTTATCACCATTTGATTCAACAACAATCGTTACTTCGGCGAGTGTATCTTTAATATGATCTGCGGTTGCTGTTGCAGTATTACAGCTTAAATCTTTAACGGTTGCCGAGAAGATAAGTTGACCTTGCGCTAAAATACTTAAATCGGCATCGGCAACTAGCCACTCTCCAGCCAAAACTGTGGCGCTAAAGGTAACGATTTTACCGTTAATATCTTTTACAGAAACGGTTACTGTTTGGCCATCCTCAACATTAGTAACAGTACCAGAAATGCTCGTTGCTGGGGTTTCTGTACTATTAATTACTTCATCAGTGCCTGTATCTACGTCTATGGTGATTTGCGCGATAGTGTCTTTTACATAACTGATATCGGTTGAAACAATATTGCCACTGAGATCTGTGGTGTAGGCACGAATGTTTAAGTCGCCATCGATTAATCCAGTTAAATCGGCACCTGTATATGCCCAAGCTCCGTTATTACTGGTGGTATCAAAACGCAGGGTATTACCTTCACTATCGGTGATGATCAGCACTACTGGTGCGCCATCTTCAACATTCTCAACAGTACCAAGTAAATCGATTATTTCAACACCATCATGGCATTGCTCAGCAACTTCAACAGTGATGTTTGATTGCGTATCTTTGAACGCTATATCGGTTGCGGTTGCTGAATTTCCTGCTAAGTCACTTACAGTTGCAACGGCATTGATAGGCCCTTCAGCTAAACTGCTGAGATCTAAATCAGTTAGTGACCAACTGCCATTGATTATCTCTGCTCTAAAGCTTAATTGCTTGTTTTGGCTATCAGTAACAGTTACTAGAACAAATTGACCATCTTCAATAGCGGTCGCTGTTCCTGCAATACTTGTAGCGAGAACTTCTTCTTTATTAAGCAACTCATCACTACCAGAATCAATGTGTATGGTAACACTTGCTTGTGTGTCTTTTGTGGTGGTGGTACTTGCTTGTGCTGTGTTATAACTTAAATCAGTAACGCTGCTAGTAATGATTAATGTGCCATCGGCAAGAGCTGCTAAATCAGCGTTATCGACTTGCCAACTGCCATTGTTTACTTGTGTAGTAAAAGTAAGGCTAATGCCATTGTCGTCGGTTACTGTAACTGTGACCATTTGGCCATCTTCAACATCAGTAACATCACCAAATAATGTTCGGTTAGATGACTCAGCTAAGTTTACGATAGCGTCACCGCCGGTATCAATATTAACTGTAATACTTGCGCTGTTATCAAAGTCAACTTGCTGCTTTGCAGTGGCAGGGTTTCCAGCGTCATCTTGGCTGTTTACAGTGATCGAAAGTGGGCCATCGGCAAGCGTCAGTTCAACGCCTTGTACACTATAGCTGCCATTGATTATAACGGCAGTTAAAACCTGGTTTTGGCCGTTTCTATCAGTGATTGTGAGCGTTACCGCATTACCATCTTCAATATCGATAACAGTGCCGTTAAAATTATACAGTAAGCCGTTGCTTGCGAGTGTAGTTGTGGTATTTACAGTGATTTCAGCGAGTTTATCATGCTCGGCTGTGTCAATTGCAGTAGCTGGGTTACAATTTAAATCTGTGCTATTTGCGGTCGCCGTTATTGTGCCGTTATCTAAACTTGAAATATCAACATTGTTGAGCAGCCATGCTTCATTACTTACTGTCGCGCTAAGCTCTAAGGTATTACCATTAACATCAGTTAAGGTAATAAACACAGTTTGGCCATTTTCTATGCCTACCGCCGTGCCAGATATTGACACATTGTTATCTTCAGCGGCGTTTATAACGCTATCATCGGTATCATTAATATTAATTGTTAATAGAGCTAGAGAGTCATAAATAAAGTCAGTGTTGGCGCTTGCTTGGTTATCTGAGAAGTCACTCACTGTTGCTGTAACAGTGATAGAACCATCAGCTAAGCCACTCATATCGGCATCAATTAATGCATAAGCGCCGTTTTGCACTGTGGTTTGAAAGGTCTTACTTGTGCCATTGCTATCGGTTAAAACGAGAGTGACTATATTACCATCCTCTACATCGTTGACTGTGCCAACAACATCGTAGGTCTCACCTTCTGTGCTGCAATTTTCTAGTACATTAACAGTGATCTCTGCCAAAGTATCTTTAAACACAAAGCGCTCAGCCGTAGCTGGGTTGCCCGCTAAATCGTTACTGGTAACAGTTACTAAATAATTGCCATCAAGAAGCGGGGCTGTGCTGATGTTTTCCAAACTCCATTGCCCATCAATAACGGTTGTTTCTGCGCTGGTAATGAGGGTGCCGTCTGGGAAAAATAGCTGCACAGTAACAGGTTGGCCATCTTGAATATTGGTTACATCACCGGAAAAAGACACAACTAATATATTATCCGCAGTTTTCTCTACTTTTTGGACAGATAAGCTGATCTCAGCAAGGGTATCTTTAACACTCGTATCTTGAGCATTAATATTGGCATTATTGAAGGGGGTGGTAAGCTGGATATCTGCAATAATTTGCCCTTCAGCAAACATACTTAAATCAATATCGTTAATTTGCCATGCTTGGTTTTGTGCAGTAGTCGTTAAAGTGACCGTTTTTCCATTAATATCGGTGAGTGTCACTGTTAAGCTTTGGCCATCATTAGCATACAGGGCTTTACCAAATAAATCTGTGTTAGGAGTTTCAAATTGATTGACCCATTCATCACCACCATCTGCAATGGTAATTGATAATTCAGGTAACAGAATCTCACCGCCATTATCTCCATCATTACCGCCAGTTAAGGGGCTGTTCTCATCATCGGTATTAATCGCGCCAGTTGTATCAAAGCCCGACTCAGGGACAATAGAATCCGCACTTCGCTGAATAAATTGATAAAAGAAGTTATTACCTTGTTGGCCTTCGTTTGCACTTTGTTGATTTGTAGGTTGTTGTTCGGTTGGCGGTTGGTTGTTTTCGTTTATTGTTGTTATAGAAGTAATGACTTGTGAGGGGAGAGTTAACCATTGACCATTTACAAGTACTTGGGGTTGCTCTGCGTTTAAATCTATTTGCTCTGCGGTTAAGGTGATGACTTCAATATCAGCAAGGGAGCTTGTTACCTCTTGCGCTAGAATCCATTGTCCAGAGTTGGTAATTACCCATGTTTGGCCAGAAATTTGAACGATGGCAGCTATATCTTGTTTTGCTATATCCATTGGTGAAACCTTAATCCTGTAAAGAGTCGCAATTTAATAATGTGTCGCAGCAGTATTTAATTTTATTTATAAGTCAGTCATTTTTCTTATGTGTTTTAACTAAAGTGACCGCATCATAGTTAAAACAATGAGTTTAGTTTATTTTGCTAAAAATTCATGGAAAATACTGATATATCTCTATAGCTTACTATTCACCAGTTTAGTGGATAGGTCAAGAGAGATAGAAATGGTAAAGTGTGAATTATTATCAGCTTTTAAGGTGCTTTATTGTACCCATAGCGATACATTAAAGCCAGTTTGAGAAGGTTGAATTGGGTGAGTTGGAGCAGGCGCAGATGAGCTGCGCCTTTGATAAAAAGTGTTATTTACCGATACAGAACGAACTAAAGATCTTACCTAGTAAGTCGTCAGAGGTAAATTCGCCGGTAATTTCATTGAGGTAGTGCTGCGTTAAGCGCAGTTCTTCGGCAAGAATTTCACCTGCAATATGCATTTCTAATTGGTCTTTACCTGTGTGTAAATGATGGGCTGCACTATCGAGAGCATCTAAGTGGCGACGACGTGCCATAAAGCCGCCTTCAGTAGCCCCTTGAAAACCAATACAAGCCTTTAAGTGAGTACGAACTAACTCTATACCATCAGCATTTTTAGCGCTTAAACTTATCACCGGGTATTGCTGGTTTTCGCTCATACCTACTTCGTCACCAGATAAATCGGCCTTATTTCTGATCACAGTAACCCCCATTCCTTCAGGAAGTTTAGCCATAAACTCCGGCCAAATAGCATGCGGGTCCGTGTCTGTAGTATCTGTACCGTCGAGCATAAATAGCACCCGATCAGCTTGCTTTATCTCATCCCACGCACGTTCAATGCCGATCTGTTCAACTCGGTCTGGGCTTTCACGTAAACCCGCAGTATCAATAATGTGCAGCGGCATACCATCAATATGAATATGCTCTCGTAGTACATCACGCGTTGTGCCGGCAATTTCGGTTACAATGGCAGCTTCTCTGCCGGCGAGCGCGTTAAGTAAACTCGATTTACCTGCATTTGGGCGACCAGCAATAACAACGCGCATACCTTCGCGCATGATGCTGCCTTGTTTGGCTTGATTGGTGACATTGTAAAGCTGCTCTATTATTGCGTCTAAATCACCAGCAACTTTACCGTCTGATAGAAAATCGATTTCTTCATCGGGAAAATCAATAGCTGCTTCAACATACATACGCAGGTGAATTACTTTTTCTACGAGCATCTCAATATGCTTTGAAAATTCACCTTGAAGTGATTGTAAGGCGCTTTTAGCTGCTTGTTCACTTGTTGCGTTAATTAAATCGGCAATCGCTTCTGCTTGGGTTAAATCCATTTTATCGTTCATAAAGGCGCGCTCTGAAAACTCACCTGGCTTGGCAAGTCGTACGCCATCTATTTGGCTTATTTCTTTCAATAGCATATCAAGTACAACAGGGCCGCCGTGACCTTGTAGTTCTAGTACGTCTTCACCAGTAAATGAGTTAGGGCCTGCAAAGAAAATAGCAATACCTTGATCAAGTTGTTCGCCAGCAAGACTATTAAATGGCACGTAATCGGCGTAGCGTACTTTAGGGCAACGACCAATTATTTGCTCTGCAACACTTTTTGCTAAGTTACCTGAAACGCGAATAATACCAACACCACCACGCCCTGGCGCGGTTGCTTGTGCTGCAATTGTATCTTGATTGATCATGCTAATAATTTGCCAATTTAATGAATAATGGTATGTGCGTATTGTAACCTATGCAGCTATTTGTAGCGAATAGCTGTGGCTAAAAACAGCCAATAAAAAAGGCGACCTAAGTCGCCTTTTTCTAAGTAAAAGAGCTACTAGCCCCTCACTTTTATTCCTTGTTTTTCCATACCACGGTAAATGATTAACATTTGTGCGATTGAAATTAGGTTAGACACTAACCAGTAAAGTACTAGGCCAGACGGGAACCATAAGAAGAACACAGAGAAGATAACTGGCATGTAAGTCATCATCTTTTGTTGCATTGGATCGGTGACCGTCATTGGTTGGAGTTTTTGCGTTATAAACATACTCGCACCAAATAAAATTGGTAATACATAGTATGGGTCTTGCGCAGATAAGTCTGTTAACCATAAGACAAACTCAGCATGGCGTAGCTCAGTTGATTCTAAGAATACATAGAACAAGGCTAAGAAAATAGGCATTTGTAGCAAAATAGGGAAACAACCACCCATTGGGTTAACTTTTTCTTTGCGGTACATTTCCATCGTTGCCTGACCGAATTTTTGACGGTCATCGCCATACTTTTCTTTTAGTGCAGCCATTTTTGGTTGTAGGGCACGCATCTTCGCCATTGACGTGTATTGCGCTTTCGTTAGTGGGTACATTAATGTTTTAATGATTATGGTGATAGCAATGATCGCCAAACCCCAGTTACCTAAGATGCCGTGTAACCACTTTAACAGCACAAATAAAGGCTGTGAGATGAACCATAACCAACCGTAATCAACGGTTAAATCTAGGTTAGGGTGAAGTGCAGCTAGTTTATCAGACTCTTTCGGGCCCATGTAGTAAGTAGCACCAATAGTAGCTTGTTGGTTAGCTTGAATATTTACCGGCTCACCCTTTGCACCAATAATTGCAGCGTTGCCTTTAGCAATTAAACTGTAAAGTGTATTTTGCTGATCTTGAGAAGGTACCCAAGCACTTACAAAGTAGTGTTGAATAAAAGCTATATAACCACCTTGTGTATTAATATTTAGGTTTTTATCAGCCATGTCAGAAAAGCTGTACTTATCGTACTTTTCTTCGCTAGAGCCGTAAGCCGCACCTAAGTATGTTTGATCAACTAAGCCGCCTTTTTCTTGCACTGTGCGTTTTACTTGAGTGTAAAGCTGTACTTGGATTGGCTCGGCTGTGGTGTTGTTTACTGTGTACTCTAAAGCCACATCGTATTGGCCTTTTTTGAATACATAGGTTTTGGTAAAAGTAACACCCTTGCTATCAGTGAAGGTTAAAGGAACACGAAGTTCATCACCGTTTAAGGTAAAGCTTTTTTGTGCAGTGCTATAAACTGGGCGACCCTCTGCTGATGCATCTGGTCCGTTTAAGCCGATTAAACCACTTTGTGAGAAGTATTGATTACCATCAAACTCACCCAGTAACATATAAGGTATTTCACTACCTTTTTTATCTTCGTATTGGAGTAAGTCGGCTTCAACAATATCACCACCGCGGGTATCAATTTTTACAGTGAATACGTCTGTCGTGATGTCAATCACTGAACGCTTTGCACTGGTTGCTGCAGTTGGTAAATCACCATCTGTTGATGACGGTATATAATCATCAGAATCAGGTGAGTTAGTTTGTAGTGTTTGTGTGTTGGCACTAGGATCGGCTTTTGGTGCGTTGTAGTCGTTGTTCCACTCTTGGAACAATAAAAACGATACAAGCATCAAACCGATGAATAAAAACGTGCGTTGCGATTCCATAACAGCTCTTATTTCTCGTGTTGGTGGTTAATATGGGTTGTTTTTTCAGGTACGGGGTCGTCTCCGCCTGAATGTAAAGGGTGACATTTTAATATGCGTTTGAGCGCTAACCAACTGCCTTTTACTGATCCGTGCAAATTAATTGCCTGAATAGCATAACTTGAGCAAGTAGGATTAAAACGACAATGCGGGCCTAACAGTGGGCTAATCCACTTTTGATAACCGCGAATTAATAACACTAAACATAACTTTGGAAAAGCAACAAGTGGTTTAAGTAACCTCATGATGTTCTATCCTCTGTGTAGATTTAGTGGGTTGATACCATGAATTTAAACACCCAAAGCGGAATTTTAAATGCATGATTAAAAGGTGAGCTAAAGATACCTTAATTAACCCTATAATTCTATTGCTATTGGCTTTGTTTATTGGATTTCGCCGATTTGTTAGGGCGTTTTTTAAAAGGTGGTGGTTTAGGCGCACCAGGTTTACAGCGCTCGTTAATTTTACGCCACAATTTAGTGAGTTGTTTGGTTAGCTCTTCATTTGATTGTTCATCAATGCCGCTTTTAACCATTAGTACAATATCTATATTATCAATGGTGTGTTGATTTAAACGAAAACTTTCGCGAGCAAGACGTTTAATACGATTTCGTTGGCAAGCTTTTTTAACTCGTTTTTTAGCGACAGTCAGTCCTAAGCGAGGTTTTGCTTGGTCATTCGGTTTTGCTAATAAGGTAAAGAAAGGAGTTGCGGCCCGAGCGGGTTCATTAAAGATACGAGAGTAATGCGAGGGAGTTAACAGACGTAACTCCCTGCCAAAGTTAAAGTCTTCCACTTATATATTAAGCAGAAAGAACTTTACGGCCTTTAGCGCGGCGACGAGCTAATACTTTACGGCCATTTACAGTTGCCATGCGAGCACGGAAACCGTGAGCACGTTTGCGTTTTAAAACGCTAGGTTGAAAAGTTCTTTTCATAACAATTCCATCCGATCGGTTAAAGGTTAAAACATCCTATGCAGGTCGCGATCCTGGCACAGGTGCCATTGCGAGCGCGAGATATTATCGATGAAGCACCTTAAAGTCAACCATAATCGCATTTATAATAGAGAAGGACTAATAGATGGTGTTGTGGGATCTGCTAGGATCCTTATATTTAAGAAGTTTTCCACAGGCACTGTATAGAAAGTGCATAAAAGCTTGGGGTAACTAAAATAGATCACATATTTTGATCGCGATCCAAGCCCTTTTTTGCTATGATCATGCTTTCTGGTTAAAAATAATTATTGTTAAAAATCAGTGTTTTGGTTGTTTTTTCTGGCGAGATCATATTTTTCAAAAAAATCAATCTTGTACTTGTGGATAAAGTGCATTCATAATACTCGGTCTTGGGTTAATAAATTGCCTAAATAATAGTAATAAATGTATGATTTTCCATCATTTAAGATGAACGGGAATAAATACTAAATCTTTGGGAGTTTAACTGTGTATCTGTCGGTTTGGCAAAGTTGTTTATATGTATTGCAAGATGAATTGCCTTCGCAGCAATTCAGTATGTGGGTAAGACCACTACAAGCAGAAAGTACCGAAGATACCCTGACGATTTACGCACCTAATCGTTTTGTACTCGATTGGGTCAGAGAAAAGTACTTAAACCGCATAAATGAGTTACTTGTTGAAATATGTAAAGATGAAGCACCAGAGTTAAGATTTGATGTTGGTAGTAAGCCCATCTTAAATACACAAGTAGCTGCACCATCAGGAGCTAGTGTATCAACACCAACAAATCAGTCTGCTGCTAATAAACAGCAATCTAAAGAAGCTAAAGTTGCCGTTGAGCCTGCGCCTAAGTCTGGTTATAAGTCAAACATCAAAGAAAACTATACCTTTGATAGTTTTGTTGAAGGTAAGTCTAACCAGCTAGCAAAAGCTGCGGCTACACAAGTTGCTGACAATCCAGGTGCAGCCTTTAATCCCGTATTTATTTACGGTGGTACTGGTTTAGGTAAAACGCACTTACTGCATGCCGTTGGTAATGGCATTATGGCAAACAAGCCAGATGCCAAAATTGTTTACATGCATTCAGAGCGCTTTGTACAGGATATGGTAAAAGCGCTGCAAAACAATGCCATTGAAGAATTTAAACGTTATTACCGCAGTGTTGATGCGCTAATGATCGATGATATTCAATTTTTTGCTAATAAAGAGCGTTCTCAAGAAGAGTTCTTTCATACTTTCAACGCGTTACTTGAAGGTAACCAGCAGATTATTTTAACCTCAGATCGTTACCCAAAAGAAATTGAAGGGGTTGAAGATCGCCTTAAATCACGGTTTGGTTGGGGTTTAACCATTGCTATTGAGCCGCCAGAGCTCGAAACGCGCGTAGCTATTTTGATGAAAAAAGCCCAGCAGAGTAAAATTAATTTACCTCATGAAGTGGCTTTTTTTATCGCAAAGAAATTACGTTCAAATGTGCGTGAATTAGAAGGCGCACTTAATCGTGTAATCGCTAATGCAAACTTTACTGGCAGACCAATCTCTATCGATTTTGTAAAAGAAGCACTACGTGACTTACTTGCATTGCAAGATAAGTTGGTCACTATAGATAATATTCAGCGTACAGTAGCAGAGTATTATCGTATTCGTGTTTCTGACTTACTATCAAAGCGTCGTAGCCGCTCTATCGCAAGGCCACGTCAAGTTGCCATGGCATTATCTAAAGAGCTTACCAACCATAGCTTACCAGAGATTGGGGACGCCTTCGGTGGCCGTGACCACACCACAGTATTACATGCGTGCAGAAAAATTAAATCACTACGTGATGAAAGTCATGAAGTGAAAGAAGATTATCAAAACCTAATAAGAACATTGTCATCTTAGGGCTGACTTTATTATGCAAATAACTATATCAAGAGAACAATTTTTAAAACCTTTGATGCAAGTGTCGGGTGCAATTGAGCGCAAACACACCTTGCCAATTTTATCTAACGTTTTGTTAGAGGTTGAAAACGGTGAGCTTTCAATGACAGGCACAGACCTTGAAATTGAACTTGTCGCAAAGGTTTTTGTTGGCGATGATACCGCCGATGCTAAATTGACTTTGCCCGCTAAAAAATTACTCGATATTTGTAAAAGTCTACCAGACGGTTCAGATTTAACATTGAGCAGCCAAGATCATCAATTATTATTGACCAGCGGTAAGAGTCGCTTTTCATTAACTACACTTGCTGCTGAAGATTTCCCTAACCTTGAACAATGGGATGGCGAAGTCGAATTTCAGCTGACACGTTTAGAACTACGTAAGTTATTAGAAAGCACTCATTTCTCAATGGCAAATCAAGACGTACGCTATTACTTAAATGGTATGTCATTTGAAATTGATAATGCAGACATTAAAACAGTGGCTACTGATGGTCACCGTTTAGCTATTGCGCAAAAACAATTACCACAGTCATTAAGTGCCCAGCGCCAGCTGATTATTCCTCGCAAAGGTGTGCAAGAAATAATGCGTTTGATGGTTGCTGACGATGAGTTGGTGACAATACAATTTGGCGCAAATCATATTCGAATTATTGATACAGAATTCACTTTCACCAGTAAATTGGTTGATGGCCGTTTCCCTGACTATCGCCGTGTGTTGCCGCGTGGTGGTGATAAAGTGATCACCGCTAATCGTGAGTGGTTACGTAGTGCATTTCAGCGGGTATCTATTTTATCAAATGAAAAGTTTAGAGGTGTACGCTTAAACTTATCGAATGGTTTGTTAAAAATTACTGCTAATAACCCAGAGCAAGAACAAGCTGAAGAAGTGGTTGAAGTTAATTACCAAGGTGATGATTTAGAAATTGGTTTTAACGTATCGTATGTTTTAGATGTGTTAAATACATTAAAAACAGAAGACGTTTTATTTACACTTGCTGATTCAAATAGTAGTGCGTTAATAGAAGGTGCTGGCGATGAAGAAGCTATGTACGTTGTTATGCCAATGCGCTTATAAGGCATTATGAGTTTAAGTCATTTGAGCCTCAATAATTTTCGTAATATTGAGGCGATCACTGTAGAGCCGGTGAATGGTATTAATGTAATTTATGGTGAAAATGGCAGTGGCAAAACCAGCCTTTTAGAGGCGATTTATTATCTTTCTCATGGCAAGTCTTTTCGTACATTAAAGCACAAAAGCATCATTCAACATCATAAAGAAAAATTTACCATTCACGGACGCAAGTCTCTTTATAATTTATCGATACCCATCGGTATCAGTAAAACAATAAACGGCGAGACTGAATTAAAAATACAGGGTAATTCTAGCCGCCGAGTGTCTGAGCTTGCTCAGTTAATGCCAGTGCAAGTTATCACCCCTGAAAGTTATTCATTATTTTTTGGTGGCCCTAAAGAACGGCGCAAGTTTTTAGATTTAGGGTTGTTCCACGTGGAACAAGACTTTTTTTACCTGTGGCAATCTTTTAATAAAGTTTTAAAGCAGCGTAACGCATTATTAAAAAGTAAGCCTAAGAATTATTTTGACCAAATTAAGTTTTGGGATAAAGAATTTGTTAGACTGGCAGAACAAATAAATAATTTACGAATTGCGTATATAAGTAGGTTTAAGCGGCAGTTTTTTGATAAAATGTGTGCAGAATTAACGCTTATACGCGATTTAGAAATAAGTTTTCATGCGGGTTGGAAAGAGAGTGAATCTCTAACTGAGGCTCTTGAGCAAAGTTTTGAGCGCGATAGTCGCCAAGGTTTTACTAGTAAAGGCCCGCATAAGGCAGATTTCAGTTTTAGTGTCGCTGGCAACAGTGTGGAAAATACCTTTTCACGCGGCCAATTGAAACTATTGCTTTATGCGTTAAAAGTAACGCAAAATAGTTTGATTGAGTCAGAGACAGAAAAGCAATCAATATTGCTAATAGATGATTTACCTTCAGAGCTAGGGGAAGATACTAAAGAGAAAGTAGGGCAGCTTTTGTCGCACTGCAACTCTCAAATATTTATCTCTGCGATCGAATCTGAAAGTATTTCTGCTGTGGTGGAACCCATGCAACGAGAACTACAAATGTTCCACGTGAAACATGGCAACCTAATAACAAGATAAGTGGGATTAACCATGTCTGAGAATTACGATTCGTCGAGTATTAAAGTACTAAAAGGATTAGACGCAGTAAGAAAGCGTCCTGGAATGTATATAGGGGACACCGATGATGGCACAGGCTTGCACCACATGGTGTTTGAGGTCGTTGATAACTCTATTGATGAAGCCTTAGCAGGCCACTGTGATGATATCTATGTCACTATTCATTTAGATGGTTCAGTTTCTGTAAGAGATAACGGCCGTGGGATTCCTACTTCAATTCATGAAGAAGAAGGCGTCTCAGCTGCAGAAGTAATCATGACGGTACTGCATGCCGGTGGTAAATTTGATGATAACTCTTACAAAGTATCTGGTGGCTTACACGGTGTTGGTGTTTCAGTTGTAAACGCGCTTTCAGAAAAGTTAAAGCTAACTATTCGTCGTGAAGGCAAGTTACATGAACAGTTTTACACTATGGGTGTGCCAGATGCACCACTTGCAGTAATTGGTGACTCTGAAACTACAGGTACCGAAATACGCTTTTGGCCAAGTGGCGAAACATTTACAAATCTTGATTTCCATTACGATATTTTAGCTAAGCGTTTACGTGAACTATCATTCCTAAATTCAGGAGTGAGTATCATTTTAAATGATGAGCGTGAAGAGAATAAAAGCGACCACTTCAAATATGAAGGGGGTATTCGTGCTTTCGTTGAATACTTAAACCGAAATAAAACACCTGTCCATAAAGGTGTATTCCACTTTACCCACGAGCGTGAAGAAGATGGGATTAGTGTTGAAGTATCCATGCAGTGGAATGATGCCTTCCAAGAAAACATTTACTGTTTTACTAATAATATTCCACAACGTGATGGTGGTACTCACTTAGCCGGTTTTAGATCTGCGCTAACACGTACATTAAACACTTATATGGAAAAAGAAGGCTTTAACAAAAAAGCTAAAACAACCAGTAATGCCACAGGCGATGATGCTCGCGAAGGCTTAACTGCGGTTGTAAGTGTTAAAGTGCCAGATCCTAAGTTCTCATCACAAACTAAAGATAAGCTAGTATCTAGTGAAGTTAAGTCTGCTGTAGAACAAGCAATGGCTGAGAAATTCACTGAGTTTTTATTAGAAAACCCATTAGATGCGAAAATCGTTGTCGGCAAAATTATCGATGCTGCACGTGCCCGTGAAGCTGCTCGTAAAGCACGTGAAATGACACGTCGTAAAGGTGCGATGGATTTAGCAGGTCTACCAGGTAAACTTGCTGACTGCCAAGAAAAAGATCCAGCACTATCTGAACTATACATAGTGGAGGGTGACTCAGCTGGCGGTTCTGCCAAGCAGGGTCGTAATCGTAAAAATCAGGCGATTTTGCCGCTTAAAGGTAAAATTCTAAACGTTGAAAAAGCACGTTTTGATAAAATGCTTTCTTCACAAGAAGTCGCGACTTTAATTACAGCATTAGGCTGTGGTATCGGCCGTGATGAGTATAACCCTGAAAAATTACGTTATCATCGCATCATAATCATGACCGATGCTGACGTCGATGGTTCGCATATTCGTACGCTATTATTGACCTTCTTCTATCGTCAAATGCCAGAAATTGTCGAGCGTGGTTATATTTATATTGCTCAGCCTCCGCTTTATAAAGTGAAAAAAGGCAAGCAAGAGCGTTATATTAAAGATGATCCTGCATTAGTAGATTACCTTACGTCTTTAGCGCTAAATGGCGCAGCTCTTTACACTAGTGCTGACGCATCAGCCTTAGAAGGTGAAGCGCTTGAAAGTATTGTTCATGATTATCAAAATACAGTTAAAGTTATTGAGCGCTTAAAACGCAAGTACCCGAACACGGTGATGGAGCGTTTAATTTATCAAAGTGAGCTAACAGAAGCTGACTTAGCTGATGAAGAAAAAGTAATTGCTTGGACTAAAGATCTTGTTGATGATTTAGTTAAACGTGATGAAGATGCCACAATATTTGCTGCTGCAACAGAGCATGATACTGAGCGTAACTTATATTACCCAGTAGTGAATATACGCCAGCATGGTGTGGACAAAGCGCATGTATTAAGCCATGACTTTATCTCGTCTCGTGATTACAAGCGTATTGCAGTCACAGGCACTAATATTGCGAATATCTTAAGCGAAGGTGCTTATATCCAACGTGGTGAAAAGACCTTAGCTGTTGATAACTTTGTGGACGCATTGGAATGGTTAATCGCTGAATCTAAGCGTGGCCTCTATATCCAACGCTATAAAGGACTGGGTGAGATGAACCCTGATCAATTGTGGGAAACAACCATGGACCCATCAGCTCGTCGTATGCTGCAGGTTACTATTGAAGATGCAGTTGGTGCAGACCAGTTATTCGCAACCTTAATGGGTGACCAAGTAGAGCCACGTCGTGACTTTATCGAAACTAACGCACTGCGTGTTGTTAATTTAGACGTATAATAATTACAGCGTTATATAAAAGGAGCCAAATGGCTCCTTTTTTATTGGCTGCAATTGCACAAACTGCTTAAAACATGACTACGCACAAGGTATACTGAGGGTAATTTTCACGCTACATCACAGCAGATACTAAAAGCCAAATATGCAAAAATATGACGTTAAAACCTTTCAAGGTTTGATCCTGGCTTTACAGGATTACTGGGCACAGCAAGGCTGTGTCATTATTCAGCCACTTGATATGGAAGTTGGCGCGGGTACATTCCATCCACAAACATTTTTGAAGTCGATTGGCCCAGAGCCGATGTCAAGCGCGTACGTGCAACCATGCCGACGTCCTACCGATGGTCGCTATGGTGAAAACCCAAATAGACTGCAGCACTACTATCAGTTCCAGGTTGTATTGAAACCATCGCCAGATAACATCCAGGAGCTATATTTAGGCTCTTTAGCGGCAGTGGGGATTGATACCCTTACGGATGAGGTTCGCTTCGTAGAAGATAACTGGGAGTCGCCTACGTTAGGTGCATGGGGACTTGGTTGGGAGATCTGGCTAAATGGCATGGAAGTAACTCAGTTTACTTATTTCCAGCAAGTGGGTGGTTTAGAGTGTTCACCGGTAACTGGTGAAATTACTTATGGACTAGAGCGCCTAGCTATGTACATTCAAGGCGTAGACAGTATTTACGATCTTGTCTGGGCAGACGGCCCAATGGGTCGCGTAACGTATGGTGATGTTTTCCACCAAAACGAAGTAGAGCAATCGACTTATAACTTTGAACACGCAAATGTTGAAGACCTTTTTGCACAGTTTGATAAATGTGAAGCTGAGAGCCAAAAGCTAATTGAAGCTGGCTTACCGTTACCTGCCTACGAGCAAGTAATGAAAGCATCGCATGCATTTAACTTATTGGATGCTCGTCACGCAATCTCAGTGACAGAACGCCAACGTTATATATTACGTGTTCGTGCATTATCAAAAGCATGTGCACAAAGTTATTATGATGCTCGCGAAGCGCTTGGCTTCCCGCTTTGTAAGGATTAAACATGTCAGCACAAAATTTATTAGTAGAAATTGGCACCGAAGAGTTGCCACCAAAAGCGCTACGAAAACTTGCAGAAGCATTTGCAGAAAACCTTAGTTCAGAACTTGAAAGCTTAGAGTTGGCTCACCAAGGTGTGAAATGGTATGCATCACCACGTCGCTTAGGTTTGCAAGTCACAGCACTTGCAGCAAAGCAACAAGATAAAGAAGTTGAAAAACGTGGTCCTGCAACAAAAGCTGCATTTGATAGCGAAGGTAACCCGACAAAAGCGGCAATGGGCTGGGCGCGTGGTTGCGGTATCGAGGTGAGTGAAGCGCAAACCCTGGAAACAGATAAAGGTGCATGGCTATTACATATTGCAAAAGTAGCAGGGCAAGAAACAACAGCGCTACTGAATGATGTCGTCAATAAAGCTCTTGCTAAATTACCTATTCCTAAACCAATGCGTTGGGGCGCGAATAAAACACAATTTATTCGCCCAGTTCATACCGCAACAATTTTGTTTGGCGATAAGCTAATCGAAGGCGAGGTGCTAGGTAAAACTATTAGTAATCAACTGCAAGGTCATCGTTTTCATCACCCAGAAAAAGTGACTATTAACCATGCTGATGATGTATTTTCAGTGCTTAAATCGGCCTACGTTATTGCAGATTACTCGACTCGTAAAGCACAAATTCGCAGCCAAATTGAAGCCGCAGCCAAAGCTGTTGATGCAGTGGTTGCAATGGATGAAGATTTACTTGAAGAAGTAACGTCTTTAGTGGAGTGGCCAGTGACACTGACGGCGACATTTGAAGAAGCCTTTTTAGATGTACCAGCTGAAGCGCTGATCTACACCATGAAAGATGACCAAAAATACTTCCCGTTACTTGACCAAGACGGCAAGCTACTTAACAAGTTTTTGTTTGTTTCAAATATCGAAAGCAAAAACCCAAGTGTAGTTATCGCGGGTAACGAAAAAGTTGTACGTCCACGTTTAGCCGATGCGCAGTTCTTCTTTGAAACTGATAAAAAGAAAACCTTAGAAAGCCGTTTAGAATCGCTTGATAGCGTATTGTTCCAGCAGCAGCTTGGTACGCTAAAAGATAAGTCTGAGCGTATTGCTGCACTTGCGGGTTACATTGCTGAGCAACTAGGTGCCGATAAAGCGCTTGCCGAGCGAGCGGGCTTACTTAGCAAAACAGACTTGATGACCGAAATGGTCATGGAATTTACCGATGTTCAGGGTGTGATGGGCATGCACTACGCGCGCCATGATGGTGAAGCAGAAGACGTAGCCATTGCGCAAAATGAACAATACATGCCACGCTTTGCAGGCGACAGCTTACCAACAAACTTGATCAGCTGTGCGGTTGCAATCGCCGATAAGTTTGACACCTTGGTGGGTATTTTTGGCATTGGCCAAGCACCAAAAGGTGATAAAGATCCGTTTGCACTTCGTCGTGCTGCAATTGGTGCGTTACGTATCATGGTAGAGAAAGAGCTACCATTAGATATCCTCGATCTGGTTGCTAAGTCACAAAGCCTGTTTGGCGATAAGCTTACTAACTTAAATGTATCAACAGATGTATTTGAGTTTATGTTAGGTCGCTTCCGTGCTTGGTATCAAGATGAAGGCATTGAGGTTGACGTAATTCAAGCTGTACTTGCGCGACGCCCAACCAAGCCTGTAGATTTTGACCGTCGTGTTAAAGCAGTGAGCCACTTCCGTACATTAGACGCCGCAGAAGCACTTGCAGCAGCTAATAAGCGTGTAAGTAATATTCTTGCTAAGAATGACATTACCAGCCAAGGTACTGTAGAGCAGAGCTTATTGAGCGATGATGCTGAAAAAGTATTAGCGTCGCAAGTTGCTAAATTTGCCACCGAACTTGCACCACTGTATGCCGCCGGCGATTATCAAGAAGCGCTTGCACAATTAGCGGGTATCCGCGAAAGTGTCGATAACTTCTTTGATAATGTAATGGTAATGGCTGACAATGAAGCTGTTAAGCAAAACCGCTTGGCGTTGCTCAGTCAATTAAGTGGCTTATTTTTAGATATTGCTGATATTTCTGTATTACAGAAGTAAGTTCAGCTTAGCTTAAAAAGCCAGCAACTATGCTGGCTTTTTTGTATTAGAGGTTAACCTATGAAACGTATTTTAACGCTTGCGGTAGTTAGCTTATTAACTGCATGTTCGAGTCAAATTCAACTCCCAAGTATTGACGATGTATTGCCTAGCAAAGAGCTTGATAAAACCATGTACTTACGCGGCGATTTCACCTTATGGGATGCAGAGCCACAATATCAGTTTGAGCAAGTTGCACCAGCAATTTACCAAGCCAATGTAAAGTTCTCAACGCCAGGTAAAGTATACGAATTTAAAATTGCCGATGCCGATTTTAGTGAAGGCTATAACTGTGGCTTCAGTGAAGTCGACCCTGCAGGGCAGTCATTAGTACTTGGCCAAGCCGCCATCGCCGACTGTAATACCATCTATAATTACTTCAGCTTCACCCCAGCGATCAAAGGCAGCTACATCGTCAGCATCGATTATCAGAATTACGATAAACCGAAAGTGACGATAACTAAAAAATAGCTGTAAGCGATAAGCCGTCAGCTTTCAGTTGCCCGAGAGAACTTATAGATTTGTGACAAGGACGTTAGAATGAGTATTAAGCAATGGAATGAAGAAGTGATTACGATGGTCGTGGTGATATTAGCGGCCCTCAATTATTACAAGCATATATGACTTTATTTGGAATAAACCTAGTGACCTTCGATTACTACTTGAGTTTAATAAGCTTAACTAATAAATTTTCTGATATCTGATATCTGATATCTGATAGCTGATAGCTGATAGCTGATAGCTGATAGCTATTACAACCCTTTTTTCACCAAATACCGATACGGCGCTGCATCTACTTCTTTGGCTATTAATGTGTGATCCATAAAGCGGCAGAAGCTGGGGATGTCGCGGGTGGTGGATGGGTCGTCGGCGATGATGAGTAAGGTTTCGCCTTCTGCCATTTTACGTACTGCGCCGCGGATCATCATGACAGGCTCTGGGCAGCGTAGGCCGATGGCGTCTAATTGGTGATCGGGGTTATCAAAACTCATGGCGGTGACCTTTATTAAAATGGCGCTAAGCGATTAATTTAAGGCTGCTAGTTTAACGGCCTAACCGCAATAAATAAAGTCACATCACCAATGCTACTCCAGCCATAAAAATATATTTGCAAAAACATATAAAAAAGCCACGTTGATTTATAAATCAACGTGGCTTTTTATCACCAAGAGTTGGTTACGTTTCTAAAGTTAATCAGTCTTGAACACGCTCAAATACGGTTGCGATGCCTTGGCCTAAACCAATACACATAGTCGCTAAACCATATTTTGCGTTTTTGTCTTCCATTAAGTGAATAAGTGACGTGCTGATACGCGAGCCTGAACAACCCAGTGGGTGACCAAGGGCGATTGCGCCGCCGTTCAGGTTCACTTTTTCATCAACCACATCAGCAAGACCTAAGTCTTTTAATACCGGTAGTGATTGTGCTGCAAACGCTTCATTAAGCTCAGCTACGTCGATGTCATCAATGGTGATACCTGCTTGTGCCAAGGCTTTTTTACTTGCAGGTACTGGGCCGTAACCCATGATTGATGGATCGCAACCAGCTACCGCCATTGCCTTAACGCGGGCACGAATTGGTAAGCCTATTGCTTTGGCTTTTTCTTCGCTCATTACTAACATCGCCGAAGCGCCATCAGAAAGTGCAGAAGAAGTACCCGCAGTTACAGACCCGGATGCTGGGTTAAACACAGGGCGAAGCTGTGACAAGCCTTCTACGGTTGTTTCTGGGCGAATGACTTCGTCATCTTCAACTAAAATCAGTGAGCCGTCTGCGTCATGACCTTCCATTGCGAGGATTTCGCGGCGGAAGCGGCCTTCAACCGTGGCTGCATGGGCGCGTTGGTGCGAACGATAGGCAAATTGGTCTTGCTGCTCACGGCTAATACCATGAATTGTTGCAAGGTATTCTGCAGTTAACCCCATAGAACCGGATGCTTGTGCAATTGAAGTAGCAAGGCCTGGGTGAAAGTCGTTACCGTGCGTCATAGGTACGTGACCCATGTGCTCAACACCGCCAATAAGGTAAGTATCGCCAGCGCCGGTCATAATTGCGCGAGCAGCATCATGCAAGGCTTGCATTGATGAACCACATAAGCGATTTACTGTTACCGCAGGCACGGTATGCGGAATGCCTGCAAGCAGTGCGGCATTACGAGCAACGTTAAAACCTTGCTCTAACGTTTGTTGCACGCAACCCCAATAAATATCGTCAATCGATGCTGGATCAACGGCTGGGTTACGATCAAGGAGGCCCTTCATTAAGTGGGCACTTAAATCTTCAGCACGCTTATTTTTAAATACACCGCCTTTAGAGCGGCCCATTGGCGTGCGGATACAATCTACAATTACAGGAGTATTCATGGTCTTATCCTTCCACCTTATAGAAAACACGGCCTTCTTCAGCCCATTTACGAGTTTGCTCAGATACTTGGTAAATCGCACCTAGGTGAGCATATTTGTCTGCTGTTGCAACAAAATTAGCTAGTCCAGTTTGATCTAAGTAACGGAACGCACCGCCTCTAAATGGAGGGAAACCAATACCGTAAATAAGCGCCATATCAGCTTCTTGTGGTGAGGCAATAATGTTCTCTTGTAAACAAAGCAGTACTTCGTTGATCATTGGTACCATACAGCGGTCGATAATTTCTTGTTTATCGAACTCTTTTGGCGCATCAGTGATAGAACTAAGTAGTTCAACAGCTTGTGGATCTTGGGCTTTTTTCAAGCGGCCACGTCTGTCTGGTGCATATTGATAGAAACCTGCTTTGTTCTTCTGACCAAAGCGTTTTTCGTTGGCGAATACAGTCACAGGGTCTTTTTCTTGACGAGACATACGCTCAGGGAAACCATCAGCCATAACGCCAGTACAATGGTAAGCCGTATCAATACCTACAACATCAAGTAAGTAGGCAGGGCCCATTGGCCAGCCAAATACGTTTTCCATGACTTTATCTACTTTGGCAAAATCAGCGCCTTCAACAACTAATTTACTAAAGCCTGCAAAGTAAGGGAATAAAACGCGGTTTACAAAGAAGCCTGGGCAGTCGTTTACAACAATTGGCGACTTACCTAGTTTTAAGGCGTAATCAACTACGGCATTAATTGTTTGCTCTGAAGTTTTCTCGCCACGGATAATTTCAACTAGTGGCATTTTAGGCACTGGGTTAAAGAAGTGCATACCACAGAAGTTTTCAGGTTTTTCAAGGGCTGTTGCTAGCTCGTCAATACGAATCGTTGACGTGTTAGAAGTTAAAATAGTGCCCGCTGGCATATCTTTTTCAAGACCGGCTAAAACTGCTTGCTTCACTTTAGGGTTTTCAACCACGGCTTCTACAATGATATCTGCACTTTGTAAGTCGCTATCATTAAGGGTTGGTTTAATTTTTCCTAACGTGGCAACCATTTTCTCCATTGCCATATGACCGCGCTGTACTTTTTGGCCTAATAGCTTAGATGCTTCACCCATACCTAAATCAAGTGCATCTTGTTGGATGTCTTTCATTATGATTGGTGTGCCTTTATAGGCAGATTGGTAAGCGATACCGCCGCCCATAATACCTGCGCCAAGAACAGCGGCTTGTTTTATTTCTAAATCACTGGTTTTAGCAGACTTACGTGCTTTACCCTTGATGTATTGATCAGCAAGGAAGATACCTGTTTGTGCGGCAGCTTCTGGAGTACGAGCAAGTTTAGCAAAATTAGCATTTTCGATTGCCATTGCTTCCGCGCGTCCACAGTTAGCTGCTGCTTTAATAGTGCGAACCGCCATGATCGGAGCAGGATAGTGGCCTTTGGTTTTACCCATTACCATACCTTCAGCCATTGCAAAGCTCATACCTTGCTCAACGCGGTTTAATTTAAGTGGCTGCAGCTTAACATTACGTTTGGCTTGCCAATCTAGCTTGCCAGCAATTGCTAATTCAAGTGTTGAAATACCTGAGTCTAAAAGTTTGTCAGCACTAACTACCGCATCAACAGCACCTACTTTAAGAGCATCAGCAGCGCGGTTTTCTGCACCAGAGGTGATCCAAAGCATGGCATTATCGGCACCAACGATGCGTGGTAAGCGAACTGTGCCACCAAAACCAGGCATAATGCCTAGTTTTACTTCTGGAAGGCCAATTTTAGCTGTAGAGCTTGCAACGCGATAATCGGTAGCAAGTACCCACTCACATCCGCCACCAAGTGCTAAGCCATTTATTGCGCTTAAAGTTGGGAATGGTAAATCTTCTAATGCGTCAAATACATCTGTGGCATCTTTGATCCAGGTTACTAATTCAGTTTCTGGTTTAGTAAACGTTGGTAAAAATTCGAAAATATCGGCGCCAATAATAAAGTGCTCTTTATCACTGGTAAAAATCATGCCTTTGATATCAGTATTTGCTGCTAATTCTTTTAATGCAGAGGCGCAATCTTTCAAGGTTTGCTGAGACAAAGTGTTGACAGAGCCGGCAACACAAAACTTGAACTCGGCGATATTATCCTTGATGAAAGCAACTTCAAAGGAATCGCTTTTATATAACATTATTATTCTCCCTAGTTAGTGAACTAAGACTGGTACGATGAGTTTGCATTTCAATCAGTGTGCTTGCTTTAAATTAAAATTGCAACGAAAAATTTACTCACCAAGCTTTCTACTGGTTAAAATATAGCTTGTTTGGTGCTAAGGTGTAGGAGAAGTGTTTGTCTTTTATTTACCTTTGAATATTAAGGTCATCATGAAAAAACAATTTTTAAGCTTTGCGGCAGCTGCATTATTATTTCCTTTATTTTCTGCCGACGCTAATACAGAGCATGACGCATTTTTAGATGCGGAGAAAACAGCTAGATATGGAAGTTATCAAGAGTTTAAGGACGCTGTTGAAAAACTGGATCACCCACTAAAGCCTTATGTTGAAAAAGTTTACTGGCAACGCCATCCAGATATTGAGCATCAATCAGAGATTGAACGCTATTTAACTATTTATCAAAATACACCATTAGAGTGGCCTGTGCGTAAAGCATGGTTGCAGAACCTGCAAAAGAAAAAACGTAAAGCGGCTTTTATTAATAATTACCGTGAAACCTCCAACAGTGAATTGACCTGTACGTTTTTACAATACCAGCTTGATTTAGGCGCCCCTGAAAAAGCGATTATGAATCAAGTGACAGAGCTCTGGACTGTAGGTAAGTCGCAACCAGAAGAATGTGACCCTTTATTTAGTATTTGGCGTAAAAAAGGCCATATGAGTCAAGAGTTGATTTGGCAACGTATTACCTTATCGGCACAAGGGGGATCACAAAGTTTACTACCGTATTTAAAAACACTATTGCCCAAGAATGAGCAATACTTAGCTGATTTTTATCGCAAAGTACGCAGTGATCCGAGCGCTGCTGCGGGTATGTACCGTTATAAAAATAAAACAGTGAAAGAAGGCGAAATTGCCCATTACGGCATTAAGCGGTTAATTTGGCGAGATAAAACGTTAGCGCTCAAAGCCTGGGAAAAGCTAGATAAGATGTTTGCTTATTCTGATGAGCAAAAAGCCGATGTGTATTATACATTTGCGTTGGCCTTGGCATCGAGCGGTCATGCAGAGGCGCGCTTTTGGCTCAATAAAGTCCCCAAAGATCGCCAAGACCGTAAATTGATGCAGTGGCAATTGGGTAATATGCTGAAAACCCAAGATTGGTCTGGCATTGTGGCGTTTTTTACCGGCAAAGAGAACTTGAGTCTTGGCCAACAATATTGGTTGGCATACAGTTTAGAGCAACGTGGTGATAGTGAACGCGCTAAAGTGATTTGGCAAACAGTAGCAAAAGAGCGTGACTATTATGGCTTTTTGGCCGCTGCGCGATTGGGATTACCTGTCGAGCTTAATAACCAGCCATTACTTGTCAGTGATAAGTTAGTTGACGAAGTTGCACAGGCACCCGGTTTTAAGCGAGCAAAAGCTATGTATGAACTTGAACGTTTTACTTCCGCGCGCAGAGAATGGAACTATTTAACTCGCACCTCAAGCGAAGAAGAAAAACTTGCAGCATCTAAGCTCGCTGCAGAATTAGATTGGTACGACAGCACTATTTATACCTTGGCGCAAATTAAAGCATGGGACTATGTAGAGTTACGCTTTCCGTTCGCTTTTCAAGATTTGTTTGAGCGTTACAGCAAGCGCAATCATATTGATGTAACTTGGAGTATTGCTATTTCGCGCCGTGAAAGCTCTTTTGCACCTGATGCGCGCTCTCACGCGAATGCTCGTGGTCTAATGCAATTACTGCCAAGTACAGCAAAGTATGTAAATAAAGGCACGGTCTCGAGTAAGCGGCTGAATCAACCGCAAACAAATATTCGCTTAGGTACTGAGTATTTAGAATACTTGAAAAAGAAGAATCAGGGGAATGAGATCCTAGCAACGGCTTCCTATAATGCAGGTTATCATAGAATTAAAAAATGGTTACCTGATGAGGCTATGCCCGCTGAATTATGGATAGAATTAATACCGTATCGTGAAACGCGTGAGTACGTAAAAAATGTCTATGCTTATCGGCAGGTTTACCATACTCGAATGGGTCGTGAGGGGAATATTTTGGCGCCAATATTGGATATGAAAATGGGTGGTTAGGAATATACATCAGCACTGGCAGGTGCTTTAACGTATCTGCGTTTAGGTATATATGAGTCTATGATAGACTCTCGTATAAGTTAAATTTTAACAGATGGGTATACTATGGATAAATTAGCCGTTTCATACGCCGAACATATTGCAACACTGCAACAGCGTACTCGCACTATTATTGATCGTGAAGGTTTAGAGGGTTTAGTGATCCACTCAGGGCAAGCTAAGCGCCAGTTTTTAGACGACATGTATTATCCGTTCAAAGTTAACCCGCATTTTAAAGCTTGGTTACCTGTAATAGATAACCCGCATTGTTGGGTTGTAGTGAATGGTAGTGATAAACCAAAACTTATATTTTATCGTCCGGTTGATTTTTGGCACAAAGTACCTGATGAGCCTCGCGAGTTTTGGGCTGACTATTTTGATATTGAATTGTTGCTCAAGCCTGATCAGGTAGAAAAGTTATTACCTTACGATAAAGAGAAATTCGCCTATATTGGTGAGTATTTAGAAGTTGCTCAAGCACTGGGCTTTAGTGTTATGAATCCAGAGCCGGTTCTTAATTACTTTAATTACCACCGTGCGTATAAAACGCAATACGAGCTTGAATGTTTGCGACAAGCTAACCGTATTGCCGTAGATGGTCATAAAGCCGCTCGCGATACATTCTTTAATGGGGGATCTGAGTTTGATATTCAGCAAGCCTATTTAATCGCAACACGCCAAAGTGAAAATGAAATGCCGTATGGCAATATTGTCGCACTTAATGAAAATTGCGCGATTTTACATTACACCCACTTTGAGCCGAAAGTACCACAAACGCATCATTCATTTTTAATTGACGCTGGTGCTAATTTTAATGGCTACGCTGCTGATATTACGCGTACTTATGATTTTAAAAAGTCTGGCGAGTTTGCTGAATTAATTGCAGCTATGACGCAACATCAAATTGCTTTAGGTAAAGCGTTAAAACCAGGATTGCTTTACGGCGAGTTACATTTAGATTGCCATCAGCGTGTTGCACAAGTTCTGAGTGATTTTAATATTGTTAAGTTACCAGCGGCAGAAATTGTGGAACGCGGTATTACTTCTACTTTCTTCCCGCATGGACTTGGCCACCATTTAGGGCTGCAAGTGCATGATATGGGTGGCTTTATGGCTGACGAGAAAGGCACTCATCAAGCGCCACCAGAAGGACACCCTTTCTTGCGTTGCACTCGTTTAATTGAGAAAAACCAAGTGTTTACGATTGAGCCAGGATTATACTTTATCGATTCATTATTGGGTGACTTAGCGCAAACCGACAACAAGCAGTTCATTAATTGGGAAAAAGTCGAAGCGTTCAAACCATTTGGCGGTATTCGAATCGAAGATAACATCATCGTTCACGAAGATAGCCTTGAAAATATGACGCGTGATCTGGCATTAGATTGATCATAAGTCAGAGTTAGAATTGGGGCCTGCCGGCCCCATTTTTGTATAAGTATATAAAATGTCTGAATATAACTACCCCGCAGCCCCAGTTTTTTATCAAGAAGAGATAAAAAAAAGCACGTTTATTGTGCATATTGCGCACACGCCTGATTTAGCGTCAGCCAAAGCGTTTATTCGTGAAATTGAAAATAAATACAGTGATGCTCGTCATAATTGTTGGGCACATGTTGCTGGTAATCCTGGCGGTAGCCATGTTTATGGCTTTTCTGATGATGGTGAGCCTAATGGTACGGCAGGCAAACCTATGCTTAACGTATTAATTGGTTCTGGGCTTGGGGAAGTAACCGCCGTTGTAACGCGTTATTTTGGTGGTATAAAACTGGGCACTGGAGGTCTAGTAAGAGCATACGGTGGCTCATTGAATAATGCACTGACACAGTTAACAACAACGGTAAAAGTACCGAGTGTTGAGTTGATTGGTTATAGTGATTACAGTATTCAAGGAGCAATTGAACAATTATTAAAAACACAATTCCAAGTTCTTAATATAGAAAAGCAATTTACTGCTAATATTGAATGGATGATCACCATTGATAGTCGTCAAGCTGCGCAAGCTATTAAAGATATTTATGATTTGAGCCATGGCGCAGTTGAGTTAAGTATTAAACAGTAAGACAATAACCATACATCAGAACGATTAACTAATAATAAAAGCGATAGCTACATGCAATTTCGTACCATCATTAAAATTCTTGGCCAACTAGTTGTCTTATTTAGTATTACTATGGTGCCACCGGCAGTTGTCTCGCTAGTTTATAAAGATGGTGGCGGTGTGCCTTTTGTATTGGCGTTTATTTTCAGCGTTATTATTGGCTTAGCTGCTTATTATCCTAATCGACAAGAACATGGTGATTTAAAAGCGCGGGAAGGCTTTTTAATCGTAGTGTTATTTTGGTTAGTACTTGGTGCATTCGCCTCCTTACCACTAATTTTTTTACAAGAACCTAATTTATCCTTAGCCGATGCTGTATTTGAGGCTTTTTCTGGTTTAACCACAACCGGTGCGACAGTGCTTACAGGGATTGAGTACCTTCCCAAATCAGTCTTGTTTTATCGTCAGCAACTGCAATGGTTTGGCGGTATGGGGATAATCGTGCTAGCCGTTGCTATTTTGCCTATGCTTGGTGTTGGTGGTATGCAGTTATATCGCGCCGAAATACCGGGCCCAGTTAAAGATTCTAAAATGACCCCACGCATAGCCGACACAGCTAAACACCTTTGGTATATCTACGTGTCGTTAACCATTGCATGTACACTGGCATATTGGGCGGCAGGAATGGACTGGTTTGACGCAATTTGCCATTCATTTTCGACAGTCGCGATTGGTGGGTTCTCTACCTATGATGCATCAATAGGGCATTTTGACAGCCCGTTAATTAACTTTATTTGTGTGGTTTTTTTGATTATTGCGGCGGTTAACTTTTCTTTGCACTATGCAGCAGTATCAAGTCGCAATCTGCGCGTATATTTACGTGACCCTGAATTTAAGGTGTTCTTGTTTATTCAATTAGCATTGGTTGTCGTGTGCTTTACTGTTTTATCATCGAATAACATCTATGCCGATGGTGACGAAACACTGGACCAAGCACTATTTCAAGCTGTGTCTATCAGCACAACAGCAGGCTTTGCAACAGATACTTTTTCAGCTTGGCCGTTGTTCTTACCAATCCTGCTGATATTTTCTAGCTTTATAGGTGGTTGCGCAGGCTCTACCGGTGGTGGTATGAAAGTAGTGCGAGTGTTTTTACTTTATCTTCAAGGGGTGCGTGAGCTTAACCGTCTTGTCCATCCTCGTGCTATCTATTCAATAAAACTGGGGCGTAAGGCCTTACCAGATAAAGTTGTTGAGGCCGTTTGGGGGTTTTTCTCCGCCTATGCGTTGGTATTTGTGATCATCATGCTGGCATTAATGGGCACCGGAATGGACAACATTACGGCATTCTCAGCCACCGCAGCTTGTTTAAATAACTTAGGTCCAGGCCTTGGTGATGTTGCAGCACACTATGGTGCAATAAGTGATGGGGCTAAATGGTTATTAACTATTGCTATGGTATTTGGCCGGTTAGAGATATTTACTTTGTTAGTGTTATTTACACCAACATTCTGGCGTGGCTGATCAGTACTTAAGCTTATCGCTTTAAATTTTATATCGGTTATTATTTATCTTAAATTACTTTTGCAGTTGGAAAGGATATGCCAAAAACAAGACGGCAATTAAATTTAGAAAACCTAGCCCATATTAGTGCTGGTAGTATTGTTGATGTAGAAATATTAACGCCAACAACCAGCAAACGCCTTAAAACTGAGTTTGTTGGGCTATTGCATGATCGCTTTGTAATTTTAAACTACCCACCTGTAAAGCGTTTAAATAACGCAGGAGAGTATTTAAAAGATGGTGTGGTGGTCATAGTCCGAGCTGTACTTGAAAGTGGTGGTGGGCAAGTCATCGCATTTCGAGAGCAAATCATGTCGGTATCCTCACACCCCGCACGGCTTATTTATCTCAACTTTCCAAGCCAAGTACAATTGTTTAGTTTACGTTCGCAAACTCGTATTCCTACATTATTACCAGCAAAAATAAAACTGTGTGACGAACGCGAGTTGCACGGGGTAATTAAAGATATTTCCGTCACGGGGGTTTTATTTGATGTTAAAGGTCAAGATGATCTTAGTGAATTAAAAAATACCCAGTGCAATATTGTGCTTGATAAAAGCAACAAGGGCACCACTGAGTTTAGTGGGCAAATATGCAGTATTAAAAGTCGGGCTATGGGGGCACAGTTCGGAATTCAATTAAGTGCCAGTGAGGATGAAATGAAAACCTTTATGAAAGAGCACTTTATTGATCTTTCGGTACTCGAGCCGCTAGTCTAATTCTGAAGGTATTCGCTATTTTGCAACAAAATAGCGAATATCAAAGAGTGCAATCAAATAACCGCAAATTTATTTTTATTATTGTTAAATATCAATGTTTTAATCTTTTAAATTTATTTTGTCTATTACTTTTTAGTGCGTTAATTCTACAGCCTATTACTTTACTTACCTGCTATAAAGTGAATCTCACTTAATCTGCGTCATTTTCATCTTTTTTAACTCATTGATTTTAAAATAAAAGGCAAAAATCTCTTCTTGCATGTTGCTAAATGGCAACAAAAAACAGCGGTAATTTTCTGTAAAAACCTATTTTTAATTTTAATTCATTGATTTTTATGTGTTTTTAAACTTTGGCACTGAAGTTGTAATAGTCTAGTTGTACTGAACGAAATGATGATTTATCAGCAACGTTCGAAACCATAAACATTGAAGGAATATTATTATGAACACATTAAATAAAACATTAGCACTTATTGCTCTAGCATCATCATCAGCAGCATTCGCGGCAACAGACTTTGACACGTTAGATGTTGATGGCAATGGCGCAATCAGCCAAAGCGAAGCGTCAGTTGATGCAGAACTTATGAGCCAATTTGCAGAACTTGATACTGATGGCAATGGCGAACTTTCAAAAGAAGAGTTTTCTAAAGCGTAAGTTAGGTCGCAGTTTTAAAGCAGGGATCTCTGAAAAGGACTTCCATTCTTAATTGATTTTTAAGGAATATTATTATGAACACATTAAATAAAACACTAGCACTTATTGCTTTAGCATCTTCATCAGCAGCATTCGCAGCAACAGACTTTGACACGTTAGATGTTGATGGTAATGGCGCAATCAGCCAAAGCGAAGCGTCAGTTGATGCAGACCTTATGAGCCAATTTGCAGAGCTTGATACTGACCAAAACGGTGAGTTATCAAAAGAAGAGTTTTCTAAAGCTTAAAAACAAATGCTGAGATTATCCTGAGTTGCCAAAGACAACCTAAGTGGGAAAGGACCCCATGATAAAGGATAACAAGGAAGACTTTCACTGCATTTTAAATCGGTATTGAACAAATTTTTTGATAGTACATTGAAGGAATATTAATTATGAACACATTAAATAAAACACTAGCACTTATTGCTCTAGCATCTTCATCAGCAGCATTCGCAGCAACAGACTTTGACACGTTAGATGTTGATGGCAATGGCGCAATCAGCCAAAGCGAAGCGTCAGTTGATGCCAAGCTGATGAGTATGTTTACAGAGCTTGATACTGATGGTAACGGTGAGTTATCTAAAGAAGAGTTCGAAAACGCGTAATTAACCCTTCGCGGACAAGGATTCTTGAAAAGGATTTTTCATTTATTACGTTCAAAAGCAGCCAATACCCCGGGCTGCTTTTTTTATACTTGGTCTTTTTCTCATAACACGGTATCTAGTTTACAGCTTAACTAAATCAGCTTATTATCAAGTTCCTAATTTAAGCATGGACGTTGATTATGTTAAGTTTTTTTGGCTTATATTCCGCTTTAATTGCTAGTACTTGGATTATTGTTGGGGTGTATATTGCTGGTAAATATTACCCTGGTTATAGCCATAAAAAACAGTTTTGCAGTGAGCTCGGTGCCGCTGGCAGTCCTACCGAAAAACTTTCTCCTATCATTAATAATTACCCACTTGGTTTATTATTCTGTTTATTTGGCTGGCATGTGTTGCAGCTGAAAGATACTCCCACACTCATTACATTAGTTGGTTGGTTAACCATCAGTCATGGTGTAGCGACTTGGCTTGCAGGGTACTTCCCGATGGATGCGGATCCTCAAACAAAAACGCCAACCTTGAGTTGCCAAATACACTCTTGGGCAGGGCTTATTATGTTGTTATCTTTGTTTTTTGCCGCTATTTTTGTCGCCATGAGTGATTATGTCAGTATCGGCTTTAGGTTTTTTTCAATACTGGCCGTGGCCTTTACGGGTTATTTTGTAATTTTGTTGGCAAGAGCATTTAAGCAGCAGGGTGATGCCGGATTGTATCAACGGCTTGCTTATGGTGTGCAATTGCTGTGGTTAAGCGCATTTTCGTTAGTGATTTAATATTAGGTTTAACAACGGCAGTTGTTTTTAGAGCTGCAAAGAGGCAGAGGTAATGCAAAGTGTAAGGTATACAGTGGAGTTGAGTAGCCCAACTTTGGAAGAGTATTGTTTATTAAGAGAAAAAGTTGGCTGGGGGAAAGTCGCCCCAGAGCTGGCAAAGGCGAGCTTAAACAGCTCGCTATTTCATGTCGTGATCAGGCTGGAAGGCTTACTTGTTGGTATGGGTCGTGTGATCGGGGATAGTGGCTTATTTTTTTATATTCAGGATGTTGCTGTTGACCCCAATTTTCAAAGGCAAGGTATTGGTACGTTAATAATGGGTAATATAGAGCAGTACTTGTCCGAAGCGGCTAAAAACGGTGCGACAATTGGGCTGCTCTCAGTTAAAGGTAAAGAGGCTTTTTATGCTCGTTACGGTTACTTGAGTCGGCCAAATGAAGAGCTCGGCTGTGGGATGTGTAAATTTAATTAGGGTGGGAAATTTCAATGTCTGAGTATGTAGCAAGTGTTGCTTGGTCGCGCCAAGCAGATGAAGAGTTTGTAGATAATAAGTATAGCCGTGCTCACCGCTGGGAATTTGATGGCGGGTTAAGTGTGGCGGCATCGTCTTCTCCACATATCGTGCCGCTGCCTTATTCGGTGGTCGAAAATATCGATCCAGAAGAAGCATTTATTGCATCTTTGTCGAGCTGTCACATGTTGTTTTTTCTATCGATTGTGGCCAAGCATCAAATTAAAATTGATAGTTATATTGATAATGCCGTCGGTGTGATGGAAAAAGACAACCAAGGACGAATGGCAATGACCCAAGTGACATTAAAGCCCGCAGTTAAACCAGCAGCAGGGCATAAATTAAGCTTGGCGCAGTTAGAGTCATTTCATCATCAAGCTCATGAATTGTGCTTTATCGCCAATTCAGTAAAAACAAACATAGTGACTGAAATTGACTATCTTGGTGAGACTTAATTATAGTGAATTGAATTACTTCGCCATTGAACTTTCGCACAATGGCAACAAAACCTACTTTTACTCAAAAAATGATATTTTTATTTTGTTTTTCTTTAAAATTTATTTTTAAATCATTTAAAATCAAAGTGTTGTGAGTGTCTATTTTTAAATTAAATTTAAAAAATTATTATGGTTTAGCTACTGTATGGCTGCTTGCGCTCTAATATCGTATATAACTACTTAGGTAATCTAAAATTGCGTCATTTTAAATAAATTTAAACCTATGATTTTAAATGACTTATTTTTCCTTTCAAATTCCCTGTTGCAAATTAGCCACAAAAATCAATCGTTAGATCTTTAAAATCCTCACTTTTAACCTGCAAGCTAATGATATTAAAGAACTAAAAATTGTTGGCACCGAAGTTGTAATAGTCTAGTTGTACTGAACGAAAAGCTGATTACCGCTTACGTTCACAACCATAAACTTTGAAGGAATATTTATTATGAACACATTAAATAAAACATTAGCACTTATCGCATTAGCGTCTTCTTCTGCAGCTTTTGCTGGTACAGATTTCGATACGTTAGACGTTGATGGCAATGGCGCAATTAGTCAGCAAGAAGCATCTGTTGATGCAGCTCTTTCGGCTAAATTTACTGAACTTGATACTGACCAAAACGGTGAGTTATCAAAAGAAGAATTTTCAAAAGCTTAATGGTGCTGAACCTAGCTTGCATAAAATGCTGCTCAGTTCTGAGTGCCCAAGACACCTAAATAGGCAAGGAGCCTATTAAAAAGAATAACAAGGACAGTGTGAGTAGCGAAAACATGAGTAATTTTTTTGATAGTACATTGAAGGAACAGATTATGAATACATTAAATAAAACATTAGCACTTATTGCATTAGCATCTTCTTCCGCAGCTTTTGCTGGCACTGACTTTGATACTTTAGATGTTGATGGTAGCGGCACAATTAGTCAAAGCGAAGCGGCTGTTGATGCCAAGCTGATGAGCCAATTTGCTGAATTAGATACTGACCAAGACGGTGAGTTATCGAAAGAAGAATTTTCAAAAGCGTAATTTCAGTTTCCACAAACAGGGATCTCTGAAAAGGATTTCTCTCACTTTAAATTATTAGGAATAACACTATGAAACATATTAATACAACACTTGCAATTATTGCCCTAGCGGCTTCATCTACTGCGTTTGCGGCAGTTAGCTTTGATACTTTTGATACCGATGGTGATGGTGTGATAAGCCAAAAAGAAGCGTCGGTTAATGCACAGCTAGTTGAAATCTTTTCTGATTTAGACACTGATAGCAACGGTGAATTATCAAAAGAAGAGTTTGCCAAAGTACAATAAACAGATAGAAATATACTCCTACACAAAAAAGCAGCTTCATTAAGCTGCTTTTTTTATTTAATTTTGAACGCGTCTGGTTACAAACTGTAGTCAAACTGCAAAGAGAATTTCCGCGGACTGCCGTAACGATATTGGTTGTAAAAACCGATTTGGTTGTAGTACGTTTTATCAAATAAGTTATCAACATTTAAGCTCACGGCCATTTGCTGATTGATTTGGTAGCTAGCCATTAAACTGGCCACTCCATAGGCTTGTTGTTCAACTTCAACTGTGCCCAGTACAGGGTTGCTTACCTCATCATAGCTGCGACTTTGCCAGCGATAACCTCCGCCAATTTTCACTCCTTGTAAGCTATCACTTAGTTGATAACTAGTGAATAATTTAAACTGATCTTTTGGGTTGGTGGTATTTAAAGGTGTACCATCGGGGTTTTCACCTTCACTGCGGGTATATCCAAAGTATGCATTCCATACATCACTAATTGCCCCATTGAGCTCGAACTCAAAGCCATCTGTGACTGTGCCATCAATAGGTTGATAAATTGCTTGTAAAGTATCTGGAATGGTTTCACCCGTATATTCCCCCCAATTGTCTTGATGAATTTCAAAACCAGACAATGAGATATCTAAACGCTCATTTAATAATGAAGCCTTAATTCCCACTTCGTAATTTTTACCTTGAATTGGCGCTAAGTAATTACCATTTTCGTCAACTCGGCTTTGCGGTGTAAATATATCTGTGTAATTTGCATATAGCGCCCAATTTTGATTTATAGCGTAGGTAGTGCCTAGGTAATTAGTTAGTTCATTATCTAACTTATAATCATGAACGCTACCAAAGTTATCTTGCGACGTTTGCCATTGGTTTAAGCGGCTACCTAAAATTACCGATAAATCATTGGTTAAGTTAAGTTGAGTGGCAAAATAAAGCGCACTCTGTTGTGTGGTGCCGTATGAGCCATAAGCAGGCGCCGCTTGCCAGGTTGGCTTTGGGTAGTCGTAATCTGGTGCGCTAAAGTCGCCGATAATAGTGGCATTTTCTTGAGCAGGAAAGTACGGCGTTGAGAAATCTTGCTCTTGGTCATTATAGCCAACAAGTATTTGATGGTTTTGCCCAAACCAATTAAATCGACCCGATAACTCTATTTCATAGGTACGTTGAATGCGGTTTGCATCAATATAATTTAACGAGCCTGGAACCATACCTATATTAGTTTGTGGATCTGGGTGTCCGGTTGCCCAAAACACATCATACTCTAAGTCGTTATTTCCATAGATATAGCTTGCGCTTAACTGCCAATTACTATTGAAATAATGCTCAACTTTGATAAAGCTATTTAATGCTTTTGTTTTAGATGATGACCAGCTTGGGGCGGTCGATGTTTCTCTGGCATAGTTGGTACGGCTGCCATCGCTATAAAAAATAGGTAAACCGCCGGACATAGTGCCTTTTGGAGTAGTTGTTTGCGTATCTAGGGCAAAGGTCAGCAAGGTATTATCGGTGACATCTGCTTCAACAATGCCATATAAAGTACTACGACTTTGCGAGAATCGATCTTGGTACGATTGCTGATCTTGGTAGGCTGCAACAGCTCGTCCACGGACACTTTCGCTGTCATTTAAGCTACCAGAGATGTCAACTACGCCACGATAGTTTTGCCAAGATCCCACGGATGCACTGAGTTTTACTTGATTATGGACTGTAGGGCGTTTGCGTATTAAATTAATTGCAGCAGATGGGTTACCCGCACCAAGCATTAACCCTGTTGCGCCGCGAACAACTTCAATACGTTCATATATCGCTGTATCTGTTAGGTTATCGCCGTAATTGAAACGGGTATCGTAAGTTGTTGCGATACCATCATATAAAATACTTGTGACACTAATACCACGAGCTGAAATTGAAAACTTTCCATTGTCGGCTTCTCTGGCGTTGATGCCTGTTACACTGGTGATAGCTTCTATAGCGCTAGTGAGTTGTTGATCAGCCATAAATTCACTGGTGATTGCAATCGCTGATTGCGGTGTTTGCAAGTGACTGAGATCGAGACCGGTAGCTGAGTTCATTGAACTAACTTTATAACCATTATCTTGCTCGCCAACAATGGTGAGCTTTTCAATATCTTTTTTAGCTTCAGCATTTGCGTTAGTGGCTAGTCCACACAAAAGAATACTAATAACGCTGCAGTATGTAACGCGAAGAGACGTGTTTAAAGCTGGGTACATCATCTTAGGAAATCCATTTAATGTTAAAGAAGGTGAAATTAACTTTTCACAGAAGTTGGTGCTTGATTATCAAACAGCGAGGAGGGTAATGGATTTAGGTACTAAAGTAAATGCTTTTGAGATTGATTTCTATTTACGTTGGTTTGTTGTGAAAATTCACCTTTCGATACAGTCGCTTTGTTTCGAAAGGTAAGTTTTAGAGGAAAATAGCGCTAACTTGGAATAGTTTTTCAACGACATTGATATGTTTTTTATCGATCAAAAACATAATAACGTGATCGCCAGAGTGGATCACCGTGTCATCATGCGCAATTAACACATCATCGTTACGAACAATCGCGCCAATCGTAGTACCTGCTGGCAACTTAATATCAGCAATTGCGCGACCTACTACTTTTGAGGTGTGTTCATCGCCATGAGCCACCGCTTCAATGGCTTCTGCTGCGCCTTTACGTAATGAATACACATTAACAATATCACCGCGACGAACATGGGTAAGTAAGGCTGAAATTGTGGCTTGTTGTGGTGAAATGGCAATATCAATTTCGCCACCCTGTACTAAATCAACGTAAGCGCCACGCTGTATTAACACCATGGTTTTTTGCGCGCCCATACGTTTAGCGAGCATGGCTGACATGATATTAGCTTCATCATCATTGGTTACCGCGATGAACACATCAACCTGCTCGATATGCTCTTCAGATAACAACTCTTGATCAGAGGCATCACCACAAAATACCACCGTATTATCAAGCATTTCTGAAAGTTGCTCGGCACGCTCTTTATTACGCTCAAGCAACTTTACACTGTGATTTTTTTCCAAAGAGTGTGCAAGCCCCGCACCGATGTTACCACCACCTGCAATCATAATCTTTTTGTATGAACGCTCTAGCTTTTGTAGTTCGTTCATTACAGCACGAATATGTTTCGTCGCCGCAAGGAAGAACACTTCATCATCTGCTTCGATGACCGTTGTGCCCAATGGCTTGATGGCTTTACCTTGGCGGTAAATCGCAGCAACACGGGTTTCAACATTGGGTATATGCTCTTTTAATGCTGACAGTGCATAACCTACCAACAAGCCCCCGTAGTAGGCTTTTACGGCCACAAGCGAAAGCATGCCATCGCCGAACTCTAATACTTGTAATGCTCCCGGATAATCAATTAAACGTCGAATATACTTGGTCACCAATTGCTCAGGCGCAATATAGTGATCAACTGGTAAGTCGTCGTTTTGAAAGAGCTTTTCGCGATACTTTAAGTATTGCTCCGAGCGAATTCGCGCAATTTTAGTCGGTGTATTAAAAATACTATACGCGACTTGGCAAGCGACCATGTTTACTTCATCTGAACTGGTCACTGCAATGATCATATCGGCGTCTTCCGCACCAGCGCGGCGTAATACATCAGGGTGCGCACTGTGACCAGTAACACCCTGTAGATCGTATTTATCTTGTAACTCACGTAACCGGTTACCATCAATATCTACAACCGTGATTTCGTTTTGTTCACCTACCAGGTTTTCTGCGAGTGTACCGCCTACTTGTCCTGCACCGAGTATGATTATTTTCATGGTTTACTAAACGCTTCTTATGAGTGTGTTTTTACAAGCTTGGCATAATAAAATCCGTCACTCTCACCAGGCAGTAACTGCAGCCCTGGGTTGTTTGGGGTATCGTTATCATGCAGCGGAATATGTTCGGCATCGCTATTATTTGCTAAAAACTTAGCGACTTGCTGCTGGTTTTCCTGTGGTAATACAGAGCAGGTTGCATACACTAATGTGCCGCCTGGTTTTAATAAAGGCCAAATACTATTTAAAATATCGCCTTGTAATGTTGCCAGATCATTAATATCAGACGCGCGACGTAGCCACTTTATATCTGGATGGCGACGAATGACGCCCGTTGCAGAGCAGGGCACATCCAGCAAGATACGGTCAAAATGACGTTCATCCCACCATTTATGAGGTTGTGACGCATCGGCACATTGTAAGTCGGCACCTAAACCTATACGTACCAAGTTTTGCTTAACACGTTCAAGTCGAGTGGCATCGCTATCGAGAGCGAGGACATCGGCATCAGCTAACTCTAATATATGACACGTTTTACCACCAGGCGCTGCACAGGCATCTAGAATATGTTCGTCTGCTTTTGGATCTAAAAAGCGTGCTGCAAGTTGTGCTGCAGCATCTTGTACTGAGCAAGCACCGGTGTCGAATTCAGGCAATGAGAATACATCACGTGGTTTATCAAGTTTAATACCGTCAGGAAAGTCAGGATTGAGCATGTGTGCAATATCATTAGCTGTGAGCATTTCGCTATATTCAGCAGTGCTATATTGCGCTTGGTTAACGCGCAACCACATTGGAGCTTGTTGCTGATTGGCCTCTAGCAGTGCCTGCCAATCATCAGGATAAGCCTCAGTGACTTGTTTGATAAACCAATTAGGGTGATTGTATAAACACACAGGAATTTGCTTGGCTTGTTCTTCTAGCTCTGCTTGTTGACGCTGAAAGCTACGTAAGATTGCGTTGATCAATCCTTTTAATCCTAATGCTCGCAGCTGTGCTAAGGCATTAACGGTTTCACTAATAGCTGCGTGCGGTGGGACGCGCATATGTTGAAGTTGGTAAATGCCCACATACAACAAAAACTGAAAAATACGGCGCTTCCCTTTGAGAGGTTGCTCAACTAAGTGTTGGCAGTAATTATCTAAGCTTGGTAAATAACGTAACACACCATAGCAAATTTGTTGCAAAAGGGCTTTATCTTTAGGCGGTAAACCTTGGCTTGCAAATGGTAATTCTTGATTGAGTGACGCGCCCTTATCAACCACGTTATATAAGATTTCGGCGGCCAGCGCCCTGACATTACTCATTATGTTCGCCTATTAGTGTGCCAGGGGTTACCCAGTCTGCTCGACCGTTTAAAAAGTCTGTAATGGCCATTGGCTTTTTGCCTTGTGGTTGTAGTTGGGTGATATTTAGCGCGTGAGTCCCGCAGGCAACCACAATACCGTGTTTATCACTTTGTAATACAGTGCCGGGAGTACCTTGTTGTTCAACCACATTTGCTTGGTAGATTTTAACCGTGTTGCCGCCCATTTGGGTAAAACATACTGGCCAAGGAGTGAATGCGCGAATATTACGCTCTATTTGTAGCGCATCCATAGCCCAGTCGATATTTGCTTCTTCTTTAGATAGCTTTTTAGCGTAATTAGCCTGTTCATCATCTTGTACTTGCGGGGTAATTTCGCCATTGACCAATTTAGTGATGGTGTCGATTAGTGACTTTGGGCCTAGTTCGGCAAGTTTGCTGTACAAACTTGCACTTGTTTCAGTTGCTTCAATAGGGCAGCGGCTGATATGTAGCATGTCGCCAGTATCTAAGCCTTCATCCATTTGCATTATTGTAACGCCTGTTTCTTCATCACCCGCCCAAATTGCGCGTTGAATTGGCGCAGCTCCACGCCAGCGCGGTAAAATTGAGCCATGCACATTTAAGCAACCAAGACGCGGCGCTTCTAAAATTGCTTTTGGTAGTAATAGACCATAAGCGACTACAATCATAATGTCGGCATTTAAGCTGCTTAATTCACTGAGAGCGTCGTCGCTTTTTAATGACGCAGGTTGAAAAACAGGTAAGTCGTGCTGTAAAGCCAGTTCTTTGACCTCACTGGCTTTTAGTTTTTTACCGCGGCCAGCGGGGCGATCTGGTTGGCTGTAAACGCCCACTATTTGATGTTCAGAATCAATTAGAGCTTGTAAATGGCGCGCAGCAAAATCGGGCGTACCGGCAAAAATAATGCGTAATGGTTGTGTCACTGAGTTTTCCTAAGGTGCTTATTACTGTGCTGCAAATTTAGCTTCTTTTTCAAGCTTTTTACGAATACGTTGGCGCTTTAGCGGCGATAAATAATCGATAAATAATTTGCCTTTTAAGTGATCTAATTCATGTTGAATACAAATCGCTAGCAGCTCATCGGCATCTAAGCTGAATTCTTCGCCTTGCTCGTTTAGCGCGGTCACTGTAACGGTTTCTGCGCGGTCAACTTTTGCATAAGAGTGCGGTACTGATAAACAACCTTCTTCACTCACAGTTTTACCATCTTGTTTAATGATAGTTGGATTGATCAGCACTAACGGCTCATTACGCTCTTCAGAGACATCAATGACCACTATACGTTGATGAATATCGACTTGTGTGGCAGCTAACCCAATGCCGTTTTCATCATACATAGTCTCCAGCATGTCTTTAACAATTTCGCGAACTTGATCGTCAACTGCAGTGACTTCTTTTGCTATAGTACGTAAACGCTCATCTGGAAATCTTAAAACTTCTAACCTAGCCATAGTAACCTTTTTCACTTGTGCTTAATTTAGGGTATTGTATGCTCTTATTTTAGCCATTCGCGTTCACCTTTAACAGGTTTTGGTCGATAATAATGAAAAAACACTACAAGGAAGCTCAATGAAATACCCATTATTTGCGGCAATGTTGGCATTTAGTGCTACTTTTCCATCATTAGCTGATGTATTAACAATAAAAAAAGATGCGCCTAAACAATACGTTGTAAAAAAAGGCGATACGTTATGGGATATTTCAGGCATTTATTTGGAGCAGCCGTGGCAATGGCCTGAGCTTTGGCAAATGAACCCGCAAATTAATAATCCACACCTGATTTATCCAGGCGATGCTTTGTCTTTGATCTATGATGAGCATGGTAATCCGCGTTTGGTGGTAAATTCGGGCTATAAAAAGCTTTCTCCACATGGGCGTATTACGCCAAAAGGTAAAAATGCGGTTCCTACGCTCCCACTGGAATTATTACGACCTTACCTAACCTACGAGCAAGCAATTGATGCAAAAGAAATTGCAGAAAAACCGTATATTCTTGGCGCGAATGTGAATACTAAAATGAACACCGAAGGGCACATTGTTTACGTTAAAGGTGATCTAGAGCTTTACGAATCGTACGCTATTTACCGTAAAGGCCAAGAGTTTATTGATCCCAACACCAATGAAGTACTCGCCAATAATACGCAATTGGTGGCTGTAGGTCGGGTATTTAGAAAGGGGGATGTTGCTAACGGTGTACCTGCTTCAGTTAAACTTGAACAGGTAAAGCAAGAAATAAAACCGGCTGATTTTTTAATGCCGGCAATGGATGGTCAGTTATTACCAGCCTATTTTAATATTCACCGTCCTGAGCAACCAGTAGACGGAACAATCATATCATCAGTTAGTGGTTTGCGAGAATTCAGCACAATGGACATTGTAGTGCTAAACTTAGGGTCAGAGCAGGCAATTAAAGAAGGTCACATTTTAGATATTGAGCGTCAATCACCAACGGTTTTTGATGGTCGAAATGGTCCTCGCTATAAAGAAGATTCGAATAGTCTTGAGAAATTAGTGACTAAAACCAACGAATTTTTTGGCGCTGAACCGGATGAAGACACTAAAGTGTGGCATATGCCAAAAGAAAAAGTCGGTGAGCTAATGGTATTTAAAGTTTATAACAATGTTAGCTACGCTTTAATCGTAAAAAACCAGCACCCAATCCGAGTCGGTGATTTTGCAGTAATAAATTAATGCAGGTTTGTGTGCTCTAAGGAGAGAGCATGAAAGATTCATCAGGCAAGTTAACAGATTGGCTTGCCTTTTATTTATGCAAAGGTTTGGGGGTCAAAACCCTACTCGCATTATCGCAAACGCAGCCGCTTGAAAGTCTATTCAAGCTGACACACAAGCAGCTCACAGAATGCGGCCTAAGCCCTCAGGTTGCCAGCAGTTTATTAGCAACTGATTGGCGCCAAGTAGAGCATTACCACACATTAATTAAGCAAGCACAGATAACCGCAATTAATTACTTTGATCCTCTCTATCCTCCTTTATTAAAAGAAATCGCCAGCGCGCCTTTATTATTGTTTTGTCGTGGTAACTTAGCGTTATTGAGTAGCCCGCAGATCGCGATTGTTGGAAGTCGTAATGCGACGCCCACCGGGCTGGAAATTGCAGCTGAATTTGCCCATCAACTGACATTAGCTGGACTCACGGTTACTTCTGGGATGGCGCTTGGCATTGATGGTGCAGCTCATAAAGGTGCGCTGGCAGGGAGCGGCAATACGATAGCTGTGTTAGGTACTGGTGTGGATGTTCATTATCCGAAACGGCATAAACTACTGACGGAGCAAGTTTGTGAGCATGGGTTGTTAGTCAGTGAGTTTTTACCCGGTACGGCTGCTAATGCCAATAACTTCCCTCGGCGTAACCGTATAATATCTGGTTTATCACTTGGGGTGTTAATTGTTGAGGCGCAAATTAAAAGTGGTTCGTTGATTACGGTGCGTTATGCGCTGGAACAAAATAAAGAAGTGTTTGCGGTGCCGGGTTCAATTAAAAACCCACTCTCTGAAGCCAGTCACTTTTTAATTAAGCAAGGAGCAAAGTTAGTTGAAAATGTCAGTGATATTCTTGATGAAGTAAGCTTTTTTTGTGAAAGCAGTCTATATAATATAGAGGAGTTGAAAGATGATGAAGCTGCCTGTCGAGTGCTAAGCAGTGTTGGTTATGAAGTGACAGCGGTAGACTTAATAGCCCAACGTAGCCAATGGTCAATAGATAAAGTACAAGCTCGTTTGCTTGATCTTGAGTTAGCAGATAAAGTAGAACGTGTATTAGATGGCTATATTAGAATTCGATAAGCTTTAGTTTTAGAGTGCAAGCTTGGAGGAAGTAACATGTTCGATATCCTCATGTATTTGTTTGAAAACTATATTCACAGTGAAGCAGAAGTCTTTGTTGAGCACAACGAACTCACCGATGAGTTGCTGCGGGCCGGTTTTAATAAGCCCGAAATATACAAAGCACTTGATTGGCTAGAACAGCTTGCTGATTTACAGCACAGTGATGAATTCCCTTATCTAAATGCTCACCCACATCATGCCGTACGTATTTTTACCGACAGCGAATGCCAGATGCTCAGTACTGAATGTCGCGGCTTTCTAATGTTTGTTGAGCAAGTTGGGGTGATCAATAGCGCCACCCGTGAAATGGTGATGGATCGTTTATTTGCGTTAGACAAGCCTTTCATCTCTCTCGATGATCTTAAATGGGTTGTACTTATGGTGTTGTTCAATGTGCCAGGTTCAGAGCAAGCTTATGCACAAATGGAAGAGCTCATTTTTGATGAGCCAGCAGAAGTATTACATTAACTTGTATCTTTAATTAGTTTGGGTATATTAGGCGAAAATTAGCCAGCTGCTTAGGAAACACATGAGTAAAATTGATCAATCTCTTTTCTCTGCAAACCAACATGCCTTAGAAAAAGAATACGAAGTGTGCCCTAAATGTGGGTCAGAACTTGTAATTCGCAATAGTAAGTCGGGCCCTTTTCTTGGTTGTGCTAGTTACCCTAAGTGTGATTTTATTCGCTCGCTCGCTCAGCATGATAATCACCAAATTAAAGTGCTTGAGGACAGCCCATGCCCAGTATGCGGCAATCCATTAGTTGTTAAAAATGGCCGCTATGGCATGTTTATCGGCTGCACGGATTATCCCAATTGTCATTATATTGCTCATGATGAACCCGAGCCTAATCAAGAGGCCTTGCCAACTTGCCCGAAATGTGAAAAAGGCCAGTTGGTCGCACGTAGCAATAAATTTGGTAAAACCTTTTATTCATGCAACAGCTATCCAAGTTGCAAATATACATTGAATTTTAAACCTGTTGCCCACACTTGCCCTGCATGTCAGTGGCCAGTGATGATGCAAAAGCAAATGACTAACAGTGTTGTGTTACAATGCCCACAGAAAAGTTGTTCGCATAAATTCACTGTCGAGCAATAATTACCCGCTTATATTTTTAGTATTGGAGATTTTTTGTGACTGATTCAACTTCAGTTCCTTTAACTGCCGTTGCTGCACTAGAGCAAGGTGGCGTTATTGTTTATCCAACCGAAGCCGTTTATGGTTTAGGTTGCGATCCAGATAACCAACAAGCGGTAGAACGCTTATTGGCAATAAAACAGCGTCCAGTAGAAAAAGGCCTCATTTTAATTGCAGATAACTACGGGCAATTATTAAAGTACGTTGATGATGCAAAAATTCCTATGGATAAGCGTGCTGATATTTTTTCGCAGTGGCCGGGTGCGATAACTTGGGTGATGCCTGCAGCTAAAAACACACCCAAATGGCTAACCGGCCAGTTTGATACCATTGCTGTTCGTGTTACAAACCATCCAACAGTCAAGCAGTTATGCCAACAGTTTGGCAAGCCGCTAGTTTCTACCAGTGCGAATCTATCAGGCCAAGATACCGTGACCAGCATTGCAATGGCGAAAACAGAATTTGACCAACAAGTGGCGTTTTATGTTGACGAAGCGCTTGGCGGTAACACCCAACCAAGCACTATAAAAGATGCTATGACTGGCAAAGTATTTAGAGGATAAACATGCACAGTAATTTACTCGAACAAGTAAAAAGCTACCTAATGGCTTTGCAAGATACAATTTGCCAAGGTTTAGAGCAGGCTGACGGGCAAGCCCAATTTGTCGAAGATAGCTGGCAACGTGCTGAAGGGGGCGGTGGTCGCACTCGCGTGATTCGTGATGGCAATGTTATCGAGCAAGGCGGTGTTAATTATTCTCACGTGTTTGGTGCATCAATGCCAGCATCAGCGACAGCGCATAGGCCAGAGCTCGCAGGGCGTAGTTTTCATGCTTGTGGCGTATCTTTGGTTATTCATCCAAAAAATCCGCACATTCCAACAAGTCACGCCAATGTACGCTTCTTTATTGCTGAAAAAGAAGGTGAACAGCCAATTTGGTGGTTTGGTGGCGGTTTTGACTTAACACCATTTTATCCCGTGTTTGACGATGTTAAACACTGGCACCAAGTTGCTCATGATCTTTGTGCGCCGTTTGGTGATGACGTATACCCGAAATATAAAAAATGGTGCGACGAGTATTTTTATATTAAACATCGTGATGAAACCCGTGGAGTAGGTGGCTTGTTCTTTGATGATTTAAATGAGCAAGGGTTTGAAAAGAGTTTTGCCTTTATGCAAGCAGTAGGTAATGGTTTTTTAGATGCATATTTACCAATTATTGAATGCCGTAAAGACACCCCAATTACACAGCAACAGCGGGACTTTCAATTGTATCGTCGTGGCCGTTATGTTGAGTTTAATCTAGTGTGGGACCGTGGTACCTTGTTTGGCTTACAAACAGGAGGGCGCACAGAATCAATTTTAATGTCGATGCCACCACTTGCTCGTTGGGAATATAATTATGTTCCTGCTGCTGATAGCGCTGAAGCACAATTATACCAATATTACTTACGCCCCCAAGATTGGCTAAGTGCAGAGCCAAGTAACTTAATCGCCAGAGAGTGGCAGTTATAAATTGCAAAGGCGCTGAGAATGCGCCTTTTTGCTTAACCTGAACTTTGCTGTTTAATGTTGGTTAATCATATGGCTAGCAAGCTGTTCAAGTGATTTTCGTAGCCCTTCGCGCAGTAATGGGTTATCAATTTCAATATCAAGCGCTTTATTCATACAGTACATCCATTGATCGCGTAAATCTTGATCGATCGGAAATGGCATATGGCGTTTACGCAACATTGGGTGGCCATATTTCTCAACAAATAAGTCTGGGCCACCTAACCAACCGGATAAAAATTCAAAAAATACTTGGCGTATACGATCTAATGGTTGAGGATGCATATCATATAACGGTTTGGCGTATTCATCGCTTGCCATAATATCGTAGAATCTATTGGCTAGGGCACGCGCACCTTGTTCACCACCCATTATTTGATAGGGGGTATTTTCTGGCGTTGGCGCTTGTTGTGGTTCAGCTGGTTTCGATTTTGAGAAAAGTCGTCTAATCATAATTTTATCATCGTTAATTAACAGTGTTTACTGTACAAAGAGGTTGCTTGAACATGGACAAATATGCGGTTTTTGGAAACCCAATCGAACACTCAAAATCACCCGCAATACATACGCAATTTGCAGCCTCTTTAGGTGAACAAATCGACTACCGCGCAATATTAGCACCGATTGACGGTTTTAAAAAATCAGTCTCAGACTTTTTTGTGCAGGGAGGCCTTGGAGCAAATGTGACGATGCCATTTAAAGAGCAAGCTTATGAATTGGTTGACGAGCGAACAGAGTTAGCGACCATTGTTGGTGCTGTAAACACAATAAAGCTACTAGATGATGGTCGTTTACTAGGTGATAACACCGATGGTGTTGGCTTTGTTAATGACTTATTGGCAAATAACGTTGAGCTTAAAGGTAAACGTATTTTATTAATTGGTGCTGGTGGTGCTGCTCGAGGTGTCGTGCTACCGCTATTAGCTCAGCAGCCTAGTGAAATTGTTATCGTAAACCGTACTGCGGCAAAAGCTAAAGCGCTTGCTGAATTATTTGCACAATATGGAAAAGTAACAGGCTACGGTTTTGATGATTTGCCAGTTGGTGATTACTCGCTAATTGTAAACTCTACATCTAGCAGCATGTTGGGTGAGTTACCTGCACTAAACAAAAAACACCTAAGCGGCTGTGACTGCGTTTATGATATGTTTTATTCACTAAAAAGCACCTTGTTTATGCAGTGGGCTCAGGATCATAAAGCTGATATTAACGTACTTGATGGTAGTGGGATGTTGGTTGGCCAAGCTGCACAAGCATTCTATGTATGGCGCAATAAAATGCCAGAGATATTACCTGTCGTAAGAGCGTTAAAAGCAGGGGAGCTCAAATGAATCAAGCCATCCAATTTATAGATAGAATTGAGTTTAATGAGCAAACTCAGCTATTAACTTTTTTCGCGCAGGTTAGCGGATTGATGGTTGAATGTATTATTGATACGCACAGCCTAGCCATTTCGGATAATGCAGCCGCAAAACTGTATTTTGAATCACTGCGTTTTGATTATGAAGAGCTTGCTGAGCAACTAATCGAAGATGAAGAGTATAACTCAGCAGGGCAAATTGAAATTAAAGCACTCAATTAGCCTTCTTCTAAGTACTCGTCTTTTAGCTCTACATAGTTATTCGCAGAGATCTTTAAAAAACTCAGTTCTTGCTCAGTTAACAGACGAGCTTGCTTTACAGGGCTACCAACATAAAGGTAGCCTGACTCTAAACGTTTATTTGGTGGCACTAATGAGCCACCGCCAATAATCACATTATCCTCGACAATAGCGTTATCCATTACAATGGCACCCATGCCTACTAATATACGGTTTCCTAAACGGCACCCGTGCAGCATTACCTTATGCCCTACGGTTACATCATCACCAATAATTAGTGGGTAGCCATCAGGATTACTTTTACTAGAACGTGTTAAATGTAATACGCTGCCATCTTGTATATTGGTACGCTCACCAATACGTATATAGTTAACATCTCCACGCGCTGCGACTAGAGGCCAAACACTACTGTTTGCGCCTAAAGTAATATCACCAACCAAAACAGCAGATTCATCTATATACACAGATTGATCAAAATTTGGAGTAACTCCTTTATAAGAACGGATAGTCATTTGAGTACCTAAAAATATTGAAGTAAGTAAAGTAGAGTGTATCAGCAGAGCCTATAAAATGGCCAGTGGGTAGTTAGGTTGCTTAGAAAAGTATCGTTTTTGGTGTGTTTAGCTCGTAAAACAGACGAACAGCACTTTATTTGAAGTTTTCTTTAAAAAACGCTTGCGTTAAAATCTGTTCTCCCTATAATGCGACCCCACTGAGACGGCAGAGCAGGCAACGCTTAGCGAGGCAGCAGCTAATCAGTAAGTCGAGTAAAACTTGAGTTTAGATTTTTTAGAAAGTTTAAAATTAAGTGTTGACAAAAAAATAGGAAAGCGTAACATGCGCAGCCCTAGCGAGATAAAGCAAAGCGCTTTAATCGCAACGTTCTTTAACAATATAAAGCAATCATCTGTGTGGGCACTCGTACAGATTGAGTTCTAACAGCAGATTCTAGTTCGCTAGATGACGCAAACAAATTTAGAGTCTCAATTGAACTGAGTGACCAACAGAATAGTTACTTCGGTAATTATTCAGCACAGTCAATTCAATATCGAAAGATATTAAATAAATTCAGAATTCATTGAGCGTGTCGGCTCTCTTTA
>NZ_AHCA01000019.1 GCF_000238355.1 Pseudoalteromonas haloplanktis ATCC 14393 | reverse complement strand
TGGGTCGGTAACAAAATCGGTTCCGCGGCCGGAGTAATCCCCCCAATCACAGCGCGGTCGACATCAGTGTAAGTTAGGTTGATCTTACCGCTTTCAAATAATGGCGCGGTGATGAATGCATCACGTAATTCATCATTACGCATGGTTTTATAACTTCTGATATCCGCTGAGAACATAAAGTCCATAATTGCCCCTTTGTATAATTTGTTTATACATCTTAAAAAATTAAAATAATAATGGCTTAGCGAGCCATCCAACCGCCATCAACTAACATCACATGTCCATTAACATAATTGGCTGCATTGCTTGATAAAAATACGGTAGCACCGGCAAGATCTTCAGGTTTACCCCAAACACCACTTGGAATTCGCGCCGTAATACTTTGATGACGTTCTTTGTCTTGGCGAAGGTTATACGTGTTATCAGTTTCAAAATAACCCGGTGCAATAGCATTCACTTGAATGTTGCTAGCCGCCCATTCATTTGCTAAAGCTTTAGTTAACTGCGCTACACCACCTTTACTTGCGGCATAAGCTGGAACAGTAATACCGCCAGAAAAACTTAATAATGATGCGATATTGATAATTTTACCCGAGCCTTGTTTAAGCATGTGCTTACCGGCTTCACGACAGAATTTGAACACACCATTTAAGTTAGTATTGATAACTTCATTCCAATCTTCATCAGAGAATTCATGTGCTGGCGCACGTTTAATAGTGCCTGCGTTATTCACTAGAATATCAATTCGTCCAAATTCGCTAATAGTATCTGCAATTGCCTGCTTGATTTGTTCGCCATCACCTTGATCACAGCCAAGCGCCAGGCACGAAACACCCTTGTCTTTTAGTAAAGAGATTGTCGCTTCAACATTCTCAACCTTTGAACCAATTGCAACGACTGTTGCACCTGCTTCACCTAAAGCAACCGCCATGGCTTGGCCCAAACCACGGCTAGCACCAGTAACAATTGCAACCTTATTTTCTAAACCAAACTGTTCTTGCAAATATGTGTTCATTTTAAAACTCCTATAAACAGCTTAATTCTTAAATTAAGCCTAAAAGTTGAGGTAAGAATTCACTGATCGAAGGGAAGATAGTGACTAAAACAAGTGCAACGACCATTGCCGCATACAAAGGTAAAATAGGCTTAACTATTTCACTAATAGAAACCTTACCTATACTGCAGCCGACGAATAACACGCTACCTACAGGTGGTGTGCACAGGCCGATTGATAAATTTAGAATCATCATGATGCCAAAGTGTAAGGGCGATATCCCTAGAGACTCAGCAACAGGTAAAAAGATTGGGGTGAAAATGAGTACCGCTGGGGTCATATCCATAAATGTACCAATCAATAACAACGTAATATTAATTATTAATAGGATAATTAATGGGTTCTCTGACAAGGCTAATAATGTCTGACTAATAGTTTGTGGGATCAATTCGTAAGACATTAACCACGACATTGCGGAAGATGCACCGATCAATAGCATCACAATAGCTGTTGTATTAACGGCTTTAAGCAAAATTGGATACAGATCTTTATAATTAAGTTCTTTATAAAAATACAGAGAAATAACCAATGAATAGAGTACAGCTATTGCACCCGCTTCTGTTGGTGTGAAAAAGCCACCAATAATGCCACCGATTATCAAGAAAATTAGAAATAAACTAGGAACGGCACCAAAAAGCGAAGGCCAAAATGGACCAATTGACTCTTTAGATAACGGCTGAATATTTTTACGTTTAACGTAAATAGCAGCACCTATGATTAATAAGAGCGTGACTAATAATCCAGGTAAGTAACCGGCAATAAATAAGGCTGCTATTGACACCCCACCACTAGCCAGTGAATAGATGATCAAAATATTACTAGGCGGAATAAGCATCCCTGTAGTCGCAGCGGTTACAGTTACAGCAGTACTAAAAGGTTTATCGTAGCCTTCTTTTTTCATTGCTGGGATCATAAAGCCGCCAATTGCGGAGGTAGCAGCAACAGCCGACCCTGAGATTGAGCCAAACAATGCGCATGAAATCACATTAACAAATGCCAATCCACCAGGAAGGCGTCCGACTAAGACTTTAGCAAATTCAATTAATCTTAATGCAATACCGCCTTGCCCCATGATATACCCAGATAAAATAAAGTATGGAATAGCTAATAAAGCAAAACTATCAATACCAGCTGTTAACCTCTGTGCGATAGTAGTCAGTGCAGGTAGTGTGTCTATTGTTGCTAACATAGTAACTAATGTAGCGAAGATAATAGCCAGTGCTATAGGTAAATTAATTAGCAATAACAGTGCAAAAACACCAAATAAAATCATGCTCGTCATATGATGTCCTCCTGCTCTATTGAATGATTTGGGGCATTAAAAAAGAAATAGATGCTATAGAGTAAAAAAAGCAATCCACTAAGAGGCAGTACGAGGTATACAGCTGCCATTGGTACATTTAATACCGCCGAGTGTTGGCCTAATGTCCAAGTTAGAAGTACTAAATTCAAACCACCAATTATCAATACAGTGATCGCAAATATAGCGACCAATAGACAACATAGTTGAAAAACGATTTTGGCTTTCGCTACTGATAAATTCCTTACAATTAAGTCAAACCCTAGGTGACTATGCTCTCTATACGCGTAAGCCCCACCTAGCAAACTTATCCAAATAAGTAAAAACCTAGCTACTTCCTCAGTAAAAGAACTTGGCTGCGGTAACACAAACCGCGTTAAAACTTGCCAAGTAACATCTACAACTAATAAAGTCAGCATAATGGCTAATAAAACCCGTAAAGAACGGTCAATTGTGTGTAAGACGTGTTCAAACTGTTTCACTCTGATTCTCCCATAGCTTTAATACTGTCAACGAGAGGCTCGAGCATAGTGCCTTCCAATGAATCATAAATTGAGCTTACGCTGTCTTGAAACAGGGTTTTATCTGCAGTAATAATTTCAACACCTGCTTCTTCTACTTTCTGTAAAGACATCTCAGTCGATTCTGCCCAAAGTACTTTTTGATACTCAGTTGCTTCATGCATAGCTTGACTTAACCATTGCTGTTCTTGAGGCTTTAGCTTGTCCCACACTTTAGTGCCAATAACGATTACGTCTGGAATAGAGGTATGCTCATCTAATAAATAATATTTACTCACCTCATAGTGCTTTGAATAATAGAAACTAGGGGGATTATTTTCTGCACCTCCAACAATACCTTGTTGTAACGCTGTATAGAGCTCACCCCAGCTTACTGGCGTTGCTGCACCGCCCATCGTATTGACCATATCAACGGCGGTTTGGCTACTCATCACACGAATTTTCAACCCGTTTAAATCTGCTGGGCTTTCAACTTTTCGTTTTGTCGTATAGAAACTACGGCTGCCTGCATCAAAATAACCTAAACCTTTGATCAGAAATGGAGTACCCGCGTTTAATAAGTCTCGACCAATATCACTATCTAATGTCTTCCAATAATGCGCATGATCATTAAATAAGTAAGGAAGGCTAAATACCTTCATTTGCGGAACGAATGCTTCAAGTGAGCTGGCAGAAACCTTTGTCATCCCCATACTGCCAATCTGTAAAAGTTCAAGTACTTCGCGTTCGGTACCAACTTGTGCAGAAGGATAAATAATTAACTCCATCGTTCCACCTGAAAGCTGCTGGAGTACTTCATTCATGTGAACGAGTGATTTATGAACCGGATGTTGAGTATCTAAATGATGAGCCAACCGAATTGATGTATGTCTTTCATCACTTTTATTACATGCTGATAAAACGAGGCAAGATACTGTAATCATAAAGAGTTTAATAAAAGTACGCATATACATCATACCCCCTCACCCATAAGCGGAATACTTCGGTTTATAATTGCACCTTTATGCATAATTACAGTACTAGCGCATTGCTGCCCAGCCTTAATACACGCTTGAACACTTTTGCCTTGTAATTTTGCTGCAAGGTATGCGCCATTGAATGAATCGCCTGCTGCTGTAGTATCAACAGGTGTTAGAACCGATTTTAATGGATAAAATAAACGCTGGTTGTCTTTGTATAAATGACAACCATGGTGTCCATTTTTAACAACAATCTCGCCCACACCTGCATCAGCCCAACGATCGATACACTCTTCAGCCGTATGATCGCCATAGAGAGTTTTCTCATCATCAAAACTAATAAGGGCAATATCCGTTAAGGACATCATCTTAGTAAACACCTGTATCGCAGTGCTTACATCCATCCAATTACGCGCACGATAATTATTATCGAAAACAACTAAACCACCATTTTTTCGATACTGTGATAAGCAGTTGAATAAAGCAATTAGATCATCTTGAGGGTAAAGAGATAATGTAATTCCACTAAGGAACACCATGTCGTATTGTTTTATTTCATTCAAAACTTCTGGAAAGTCTGTCAATAAAGTTCTGGCTGGCGCATTTTGACGCCAATAATGAAAATAACGTTCACCATTGTCATCATTATTTATTATGTACAAACCAGGTAACTGACCATTTTTGATTCTAACATGCTCAATGCCGATCCCTTCTTCTTGCCATGCTTCCAGCATAACCTTGCTATAATGATCATTACCTAAAGCCGTAAAATAATCGGCGTTACCGTGGCAGCGGCATAAATAAATAGCAGTATTTAAAGTATCCCCACCAAAACCAATTTTAAACTGATCAGCGGCTTGCTGACTCAACTCAACCATGCATTCACCTAATACTGCTACTTTCACAATTCACCTTTAGATTTAATTCACATAAGCTGCTTTTTAATAAAATCATTGCTATTTACTACCCACCGACAGAAGAAAACATATTAGTGTGTGGAAGTGAATGATTTTAACTACAGGTTGCGTGATTGTAAATGATTATATTGAGCGATATTGACCGAATGTTTTATATTTGTCAAATATGAGACATTTTCCGATAAGATTAATCGACGATTAAGCAGGCCGAAATAATAAAAGCACATAAAAAATAGGCAATTACTTATAATTATTGAGCGACCCTTATAACTAAAAGAAACAATTATCGTCAAAAAATGTCTTTTACAATCAAATTGTGTATAATTAAGTTTCAATTAATGACTGGATGATCTATCGATAAATATGAATAACTCCCTTGGAAAAACTGAGAATGATGAGCAAGCGCTACCAATGCTCGAAAAGCACAGACAACAACTAATCATAGACATTTTAGAACAAAGTCAATTTGCTAGCGTTCGAAGTTTGACTCAGCAGCTCAATGCTTCCGAGGCGACAATTCGACGCGATATCACTAAAATGTCTAAGCGAGGTGAAATCACTAAGATAAGAGGAGGTGCAGAAGCAATAAATGGCGAGAAAACCAAAAAACAAATCTCAAGCACCTCGTTTAGTGTCGATAAAACCAAGCGAGAAAAAACCAAAAAGCTGATTGCTCGACGCGCAGTGTCGTTGTGTTCGGAAGGTGATTCAATAATTATCAATGGCGGTAGTTCTACTTACATGATGGGTGAATACCTTTGTAAACTGCAGCTAAATATACTTACAAACTCGTTTGTTCTAGCAAATTACCTAACAGAAAATAGCGATAATCAGGTTTCACTCCCTGGTGGAGAAATATATCGAGAGCAAGGGATAATCTTGAGCTCTTATGAAAGCGATACGACTGAAAATTATCGTGGCTCAATGATGTTTATGGGAACCCCTGGTCTTGGTGAATTTGGCGTAATGGAATCAGATCCACTACTTATCCGCTCAGAACAAAAGTTAAAAAGACAAACGGAAAAACTAGTTATCCTAGCTGACAGTACCAAGCTAGGCCAACATAGTAATTTTATATTTTGCCCACTGTCTGAAGTGGATATTTTAATCACTGATTCAAATGCCGAGCCGGCACTGATTAAAAAGTTTGAAAGTCAAAATATTGAAGTATTAATTGTTGATGCTATCGATTAATACTCATTATCTATAATGGGGAAGTACTCGTTATTCTTTTACTTAATAACGAGTACCCTGAATTAATACCAAAAAACACGCTCAAACCCCGTCTTTCTGACATAGTCTTTATTTTTTGCATTATCTACTACAACGACTTCCAAAGCATCGCTTGCTAAAGAAGCATCATTAAAGAAAGGGTCATCCACAAATGCTTTATCGGGTACTTTCACTGGGTAGCCTTCACGTTGTAAATATCTATAATATGTGTGGATTTTAACATCCCCCATATTAAAGCATTCAGCTGAATAATCGGCCCAATTTGTATTTGTTGCTAGAATAACCAACTTCTTATATTCAGATAAACTAATTAAATCGCGTTCTAATAATGCCGCAGTGAAGCCTTTCGCAGCCTCACGATAGTTTGCGGTATTCAATACCACCAAGTCACATAAGCGAATACTCTGTCTTAGTGTTAGAATTGCTTGTGCAGGAACAAGCTGCTCATCAATTAAGCCAAGGGTTAATCTTTTGGCTGTATTAAAGATCTGCTCTTCAGGATTTGAAATATCACGTAGTAACTTGAGCGTACCAACAAGCAATTGATAAGAATGCTCATACGTCTTATTTTTTTTCTCCCATTCAGTAACTAACGCTTTGAAAGCAATAGGCTCACATAACTCCTGCATTGTTAAAAACCAAAGATCATGACCACTTTTAGTTAAAGTACCATCAATATCAAAAATATGACTAAGCAAAACTGATGCGCTCCTATCCGTAATTCAAACGTACAAATTCAGTTACATTTGCACTCGCAACAAAGTAGCTATTGTATCAACCCCTGCCATCATTACAACAAAATAAGTCAAAACCAAACATAATCAATCACAACATTGATCGCATGGAAAAATTGCTACACCTCATATTAATGAGCGGAGAAAAGTAAATGTAAAAGCCTTCTCTTTGGAGCTTTTACATTTACATAAAAAACAACTGATTAAAGAAACTTATTATAGTACTCAACTTGCTCTTTAGAGCCAATGGCGACAGGTACTCGTTGATGTAAAGAGGTTGGCTGAATGTCTAAGATTGGTTGTCCTAAACTGAATGCTTGCCCGCCACTATTTTCAACCAACAAAGCGAGCGGATTAGCTTCATAAAGCAGCCTAATTTTTCCATTTTCATTGCCACTTCTTGAATCTTGAGGGTATAAAAATAGCCCACCACGACTGATCACACGATGGATATCACCGACCATAGCTGCATTCCATCGCATTGACGAGCCGGCATGTTCATCACTCTTATATAAAATTTCGTTAAAGTAGGATTGTATACTTTCAGACCAGTAGCGGTAATTGGCTAAATTAACGGCAAATTCTTTTGTTTTTAATGGTATTTCAAAGCTATTTTCTGTAAGTAGGTAGCCACCATGTGTTGAGTCCAGTGTGTAACAACGTGTAGGTCCGCCAGTTGTCATCACAAGCAAAGTTGACGCTCCATAAAGCACATATCCTGCACACAACTGTTGATTACCTGGTTGAGCAAACTGGAGTTCACTATCATCAGGTACATCATTTCGAGCCTTATAGATTGTAAAGATAGTCCCTATTTGGCCATTAATATCAACATTAGAAGAGCCATCAAGTGGATCAAAGGCGACAATATAAGGAGCGTTTGGCGTACCAGCTACCACAAAGTCCTCCTCTTCAGATGCAATTGCTCTTACTGAATCATCATCTAAAAGCATATCTTTGAGCAGTTGATTAGCCAAAACATCTAGTTTTTTCTGAACCTCACCTTGAATGTTTTCATCCAATGTAGAGCCGAGTACACCTGCTAATGCGCCTTGGCTAACCCGAAATGAAATTTCTTTCGATGCAGCAAGAACTGTTCTTATAAGCATGATCAACTCAAGTTCAACATTATCTCTCTTTAGTACAGGTATTAATCTTTGCAATTTAATTTCCTAGATTTTTATCATGATCTTTTAACGTCGCTGATCGCCTGCAATTCAAGCACATGGACCAAAACGCTTCCTAGCTATTAACCAGCTAAACAATATACTCCGCCGTCATTTATGTGTATATTGACAATAAATAAACAAACTGTTTCGAAACAAGACATAATCAAGGTTACTTTATGATAGGCGCGTCTGAACTTGCTATTTTTGCTGCTGTTGTTGAGGAAAGCTCATTCAGTCAAGCAGCATTAAAAATTGGTTTGTCAAAAACAGTGGTAAGCAAAAAAGTCTCTGCGTTAGAGCAAGAATTAAATACCCAACTACTTTACAGAACAACAAGAAAGCTGAGCCTAACTGATGCAGGAAAACTTTTATACAAGCATGCAAAAGGAATTAACCAGCAAGCAAATGATGCATTCACAGCAATTAATGAGCTTTCTCAAGAAGTCTCTGGTCATATTATTATGTCAGTCCCCACAATTTCAGGGGAGTTACTTTTAGCTGATTTAGTTGCTAAATTTTGTAAAAAATACCCTAAAGTTAGCATTGAATTAAGGCTTGAAAATAAACTGGTAGATTTAGTTGAAGAAGGGGTGGATTTAGCTATAAGAACGGCTGAACTTGCTGACTCATCACTAATAGCAGTGCCATTATTACAATCAAGTTGGGTTGTTTGTTGCTCTCCTGAATATCTAAACTCTACAAACCCACTTAAAGAGATCGACGACCTAAAAATGCACAACTGCCTTTGCTATGATTTACAGGCAAACGGTGGCAATGAATGGCGTTTTACTAAAGGCGAGCAACAGAAGTCAATTCTCGTCAAAGGAAGCATGTCATCAAACAATGCCCTTTCATTAAAAAAAGCAGCTCTGAACGATATGGGTGTAATTTACGTTCCAAAATGCAGTGTGTATGAAGAACTACGAGATGGCTCACTTGTACAAGTATTACAGCAGTATAAAGCGCGCTCATTAGGCGTATTTGCTATTTACCCTTACACTCGGCACAAACCAGAAAAAATTACCTTATTGATTGAAAACATAAAACAAGCCTATCGCTCACTTGAGCATATTTTTAATTAACTCAATACAAACTAAAAATAATGTATTGAAGCGCAAATTAATATTGTCCGTCACAACTCACTTCATCAAAGTCACTCTTGACATTTAACAAAACACTAACCAATATAAGCAAAGTCAATCACAACAAATCAAAAAGAGTCAATAAGTTTGACGCTTATCTGAATAAACACACACAATTTTAGGTAACAATTATGTTTGAAAATTATCAACACAACCACTATTCAGCTGTTTCAAAGCATCTAGTAGAAGCTGGCTAATTGCCTGACAACACCATGTACTCGGTGATTCTCCCATCGCAACAAACTATATAACTGCAACAAGCACCATCTTTAAATTTTATGCAAACTTTATAACCATGTTCGCATAAAAATAGCATTCTCAGGGCAGGAATGAATATGGATTTAAGCTTTAGAAAAAAAACAATACTTAGCGTTATTACACCTATTATTGTGATTATTACTGCATTTGTAATTCTCACTTATCATAACTCAATGGATACTTTTGAAAACGATTTAAGCCAGTATCAAATTGATATTAAAAAGGCAAAACGTGCTCATTTAAAAAGCTTAGTTAGCCTCGCGATTAACACCATAGAAAAACCTGTTTCTGAAGGTAATTTAGATCAGGCTATAGATATAATAAACACCCTCAAATTTGATACTTCAAACTACTTCTTCATCATGACATTAGATGGAACTGCACTCGCAAATGGCAGAAACCCAGCTATTAGAGGGAAAGATTTTAGCAACAATAAAAGCGTGCTAAATCAAATCGAAGCGGTTACAAAAAAAGATGGTTATTTAACTTATCTTTCAGGCCGCCCAGGCGATGATTCTGGCGTTCATGAAAAAATGGCTTACTTGGAAATGATCCCAAATACTAACTGGTATATAGGAACTGGCTTTTATATCGATGAAATTGCGCACACTATCAAAGAAAAACAAAGCAAAGGAGAGGCTGAACTCAACTATTTAATTAGAAACTTAATATTAGTTTCATTTGCATTATTACTGATTGTAGTCATGCTTGCTTTTGCATTTGTTAAACGTTTATACGCTGTAATTGGTGGTGAACCTTATGAAATAGAATCCGTTGTACAAAGGATTGCATCTGGGGATTTTACATCGATAAATCGAGGTAATATTGAACCAATAGGAATTTATGGTGCGGTTTATCAAATGGTGAACAAGCTACAGAATATAATTTCAGGTATTAATAGCGCTACACATTCACTTAATACTTCTGCAGGCAGAATGATAGAAAGTGCACATCTGGTTAAACTTGATTCACAGACGCAAATGGAGCAACTTGAGCAAACAGCGACAGCAATGAATGAAATGACATTTACTGCTGAAGAAGTCGCTCGTAACGCGCTTGATGCAGCTAATGCAACACAAAGCGCGAATGAAAACGCAGACCAAGGGAATAAAATTGTCTCAAGTATGAACCAGAGTATTACATGCTTGCTAGCTGGTATGGAACAAGTACAGCAAGTTATTACTGAGCTTGAAGTAAAAACGGTAGGCATTGGCAGTATTTTAGATGTCATTCGTGGCATTTCAGAGCAAACAAATTTACTTGCTCTTAATGCGGCTATAGAAGCCGCAAGAGCTGGTGAACAAGGGAGAGGTTTTGCAGTGGTAGCAGATGAAGTTAGACACTTAGCTACTAGAACACAGCAAAGTACCGAAGAAATTCAGCAAATGATTTCGCAGCTACAAAATGCTGCTCAGCAATCTGTTTCACTCATGAAAAAAAATATGCAAGACGCTCAGTCGACAGCACAAAAATCAACGACTGCAAGTCAAGCTCTTGAGGGAATTAGGGAGTCCATTATATTTATTGAAAGCATGAGCACTCAAATAGCAGCTGCGGCTGAAGAACAGACAAACGTAGCGTCCGATATCAATCAGAGTATTGTCTCAATAAGGGACTTAGCCAATAAAACAGCGATTAGTTCTGATGGCACGGTAGAAAATGCAAACGAACTATCAATGATATCTAATGAGCTACAACAAGCCGTTAAGGTATTTAAATTAGACTAGGTGCTTGCTAATTGTAGGTGACTCCCCTTTCAACTCATTTTCGTAAAAACATCATTTTAGCTGCCGTTAAACTTAAGTTTAACGGCAGCTAATTTCATATCCACCTTAAAATAGCAGAGCCGTGCTGCCATCACCAAATCGAGTAAATTAATAACTGATTTGATTATATTAATTCTTAATTCGTCAGCAGCGTAAAGCGAAATAGTCAGCAAGTCTAAGTAACCACTTCCGCTCACTATCGAGAAAAGTAACAACAAACGTTCATTTGGCTTCAGATTAAATAATCTGGTTAGTAGCTTTCTGCTTATACAACATACAGTATCAAAAAATAAAAGGTCGCCTTATGGATAATAAGACGACCTTTATTAAGTTGAGGTATTTAAATGAAAATAACGAATTAATCTTCTGAGTTTAAAAAAGATGTTCTACTTTTAACTTCTTCCGTTCGCTGACTTTCATACTTATCAATATAATAAGCAGTGCGCTTGCGTAATTCTTCCACCTTTGATTTATATTCAGGCAATTGCGCAAGATTTACTTTTTCTTGTGGATCGTCTTTTAAATTATATAGCTGAATATAATCATTTTTATAAAAATCAACAAATTTCCAAGTATTGTTACGAACCCCAACAATTGGTGGAATTGATGCTCTTTTAGGCTGATACATATGTTCAAAAAAGAATTCATCTCGCCAATTCGCAGGGGTTTTACCTTCCATCAAATCAACTAAACTCTGACCTTGATACGATTCAGGGATAGCAACACGAGCATAATCTAAAATAGTAGGAGCAATATCGATATTAAGTACTGTTTTATCAATAACCTGACCTTGCTGACTCGTATTACGCGGATCATAAATAATTAAAGGAACTCTGAGATCTTCTTCCCAACCAAACCACTTACCTGCTAACTGGCGTTCATTTAAGCTGTAACCATTATCGCCAGTGTAAATAATGACAGTGTTTTTGAGCATATCTAGCTTTTCAAGCTGCTGAATAATCTGACCTACCCCTTCATCAACCGCACTTATCGCACGATAATGGCGTTTGATCATTTTTTGATACAGTGCCTCATTCGAATATCTATACTCCCAACGAACACGACCCATAGAGGTTTTTAAAAACTCTGGCAGTGCTGCAAATGTTGCATCATCCGATAGTTTAGCAGGAGGAATAGTTATATCAGTGTACAAATGTTCAAACTTTGCTGGGTAGTGGTATTGATCCTTTTTATCACTATCAAGTGCATGAGGGTTCCAAAAGTTAACATTTAATACCCATGGTTTTGATGAATCTTGAGCCCTTTCTAAGAAATCTTTTGCTCTTTGCGTTATGTAGTTAGTCTGTGGAATATCATTCCCTTTATAAGTATTTGTTTTTGAATGCAGCAATGGCTCAAAGTAATCAAATCGGTCAAAATCTTCACCTGTTAACTTAATTTCGTATTTACCTACAAACCCTGATGTATAACCTTGATTCTTTAATTGCTTAGGGTAAATGTTTTCGGACTCTATCTTGCCTGTCGGTGGGCGACTAAAGGTATAGTCATGCGTACGTTCCGTTAATCCCGTTAATATACTAATACGGCTAGAAGCACAAATTGGCGTGGTAACGAATGAATTAGAAAAACGAACACCTTGATCAGCCAGCTTATCAAGGTTGGGGGTTTTTATTATTGGATGTGTTTTACCTAGTAAATCCCAACGATGATCATCGGCTAGAATAAATAAGATATTTGGCTGCCCAGATTCAGTTTCTTTTTCTTCGGCTGCTACGCTAAGGGAAGCAAATGAAATAGAAATCAAAAATATAAAAAACATATACTTACAATAAATTAGCATGTTATCCACCTATAAAAATTCTGCTAAAGCAAAATACATTAAAAATCATATTCAATCAATATAATCACACACTATGACTCATTTAGCTTGAAAATGACAATTTTAATGTTACTGTAAAACAATTATTGATTAACATAAACAACAAAAAAATGAATAAGCCAAGATTGAACAGCCTATTTAAGAGCGTAGTAAAACCATTATCATTAGCTCTCGTAGTGTGCCTAAGTGCTTCTTGTAGTAACGAAAAAGAGGCCTTAAATTCACCACAACAAACTATAAGCTTGATAGCAGCCCCTATTGAATTAAAAGTAGGTGAAGGGTTTAAAGCCCCCGTTGGATATTATGAAAGTACACCTCGGTTCTCTTGGCAAATGCCTCAAAACAGTCAATCTAGTGCCCAATCTGCATATCAAATACAGGTAAGCTCTACTCCAGAACTATTTTCAACGCAACCAGATTTATGGGACAGCAGCAAAATAAATTCAACAAATACAAGCTGGATACATTATCAAGGACAGCCGCTAAGCTCTAGACAACAAGTATATTGGCGTGTTCGTTTATGGGATGAAAGTGATAAAGCTTCTCGCTGGAGTGATGTGCAAACCCTCGAACTTGGTTTGCTTAAAAATGAAGATTGGCAGGCCAAATGGATTGGACACCCTGATACAGCCCTTGCAAATCAACCAAGCAAAGACTTAATCGCAACACCACAATACTTTAGAAAATCATTCACCCTTTCTAACAAAGTCGCAGATGCGCGTCTTTATATCACAGCCAAAGGAGTATTTAAGCCATATATAAATGGTGATGAGGTATCTGCAAAAGATGTTATGACCCCAGGTTGGACGCCTTATAGTCAGCGTATAGAAACCTTAACATATGACTTAACTGATAAGCTAAATTTAGGGGAAAATACCATAGCAGCATCGCTTGCTGGTGGTTGGTACTCAGCACGAGTGGCTGACTTGAAAGAGCCTGAACATACTCTTCCTCCTCGGCTATTAGCACAACTAGAAATTACACTCATTGATGGTACTAAACAAACAATAACTACCGATGAAACATGGAAAGCGACACAGCAAGGCCCGATTCGATTTGCAAGTAATTATGATGGCGAACGTTACGACCAAGCGTTTGAAATGCCAAACTGGAACCGAACAAAGTTTGACAGCAGTAGTTGGCAAAATGCTTACGCACAAGATATCGATAATGCGATCAAGCTAAGACCTAAACGCCACGAACCTATTCGTATCGTTGATGAACTGAGCCCGATTGCTCTTTTAGAGCACAATGAAAATAGTGTTATCTTTGATTTTGGCCAAAATATGGTCGGCGTGCCTCGTTTAAATATTCCTGTCGTTGCTAACCAACAAGTTAAAGTTGAATTTGCAGAAGCATTACATAAAGGTGAGTTTTATACAGACAATTATCGCAGTGCTTTATCTACCAACTTTTACTCCCCAGCTAAAACTGAATTTATCCAATACCAACCAACTTTTACTTTTCATGGTTATCGCTATATCAAATTATCAGGCTTTGATGCGTCTAAAGCCCCATCAAAAGATTGGGTCACGTCGCTCGTTCAACACTCAGATATCAAACTCTACAATAACTTTAATAGCTCGCACCCTAAATTAAATAAGCTCTTTAGTAATATAAATTGGGGTCTACGCGGTAATTTTTATGACATTCCACTGGACTGCCCACAACGAGATGAACGTTTAGGATGGACAGGTGATGCAAACGCATTTGTTACACCTTCAATGTATATAGCAGACGTTTATGGTTTCTGGTCAGCATGGCTTGAAAGCATGAGAGAAGAGCAAGCCAGTGATGGGATGATCCCTTTATATGTTCCTTTTATTACCTGGATCAATTGGGCATCGTCTGGCTGGGGAGATGCAGCAACGATAATCCCTTGGGAACTGTACACAATGACCGGGGATGAAACCATCCTAACCGAAAACTATGACATGATGAAAAAATGGGTGGATTACCATACAAGCCAAAGTACAAATAGTATTTCAAAAATGAATACCTTTGGTGACTGGTTACAACCCTACCCTAAAGCCGAAGGTAAAGGAGCAAACCGGGGTGATACAGATTTTAACCTGATCGGTACTGCTTTTTATGCACGATCGGTTGAGTTAACACTCAAAGCCGCAACAGTTCTACAAAAACAAGCTGATATTGACGCTTTATCGGCATTACATGCACGCATAAAAAACGCTTTCAGAACACACTTTTTTGATGTTCAACTTACGCCTAAAAAAGGTGAAGCAACTCAAACTGCGTATCTACTGGCATTAGAGTTCAATCTATTCAATGCTCAAGAAAAGTTAAAAGCGCAAGAGCTGTTAATAGCGCTTATTGGCCAAGCTGATAACCACCTTCGCACAGGTTTCTTAGGTACGCCTTTACTTACCTCAGTGCTACAAGATGCAGGAAGAAGTGATTTAATCTATCAGTTGTTATTTAAAGAAACTTACCCATCATGGTTTTATTCAATAAACAATGGTGCAACAACAACATGGGAACGTTGGAATTCATATTCATTGGAGGATGGTTTTAATCCTCAAGGTATGAATTCGCTAAACCACTACGCTTACGGAACTGTTTCCCGCTGGTTTTATGAAGGCATTTTAGGCATACAACAAACGCTTCCTGGCTTTAAAGAGTTCAAAGTATCACCGCAATTTTCGCACTATTTGGATCAAGCGAATGGCACTGTTCATACAATGAATGGTGAAATTGAAATTAATTGGTTTGTAAAAGCTGATGAAGTATCTATCAACCTTCTAGTACCTAAAAACTCAGCGGCCATTTTAGACTTAACACATTTACAAGAAGTGACCGTTGCACAAAACGGTATCCAAATCAGTAATCATGAAAAATTAACACCAGGTGAGTATCAAATAAATGGCAAACTCTAAAACTTTAACAGTATTGCTCGCTTTTTTACTCAGTGCTTGTAGTGCACAAAAAGTAGAGCAAACAGTATCTCAAACCAAGATTCAAGAGCCGTTAAATGTGCTCATTTTCTTGGTAGATGATCTACGTTCAGATCTTGGCACCTATGGGCACAGCCATGTACTTAGCCCAAACATTGATAAACTGGCCAACGAAGGCGTGAAATTTACTCACGCTTACGCACAACAAGCTATTTGTGGGCCTTCTCGTGTAAGTATCATGACTGGCTTACGGCCTGAAACAACGGGATTGTATACAATAGACAAAAATGGCCGTCTACGTCCTAACCAGCCAAACGTAGTTTCAATGCCAGAGTTATTTAAGAACAATGGATACAAAACGGTCAGCATCGGTAAGGTTTATCACAGCGTAACGGATGATCAAGACAATTGGTCTACGCACATAAAAAAACTCGATAACTTTTATGCTGATCCTGAAAAAGCTAAAACTAAGTTTGCCTATGAAGCAGGTGATGTAGAAGATGACTTTTACAAAGATGGTAAAGTCGCAACTGATGCAATAAAAACATTACAACAGCTCAAAGACGATAAATTTTTAATGTTTGTCGGTTTAAGTAAACCACACCTACCCTTTAATGCTCCTAAGAAATATTGGGATCTTTATGATCGAGAACAGTTCACCGTTCCTAGTAAAGATAAACCAGACAATATGTATAGGCTAGCTCTAACCAAGTGGGGGGAACTTCGCATGTATGGCGGCATTCCGAAAAAAGGTGATGTTGATGATGAGCTGACTAAAACGCTTATTCACGCTTACTACGCATCGGTAAGTTACATGGATGCACAAATAGGCCGTGTTATGAAAGCGGTAGATGAAATGGGCTTGCGTGACAATACAATGGTCGTTTTTATGAGCGATCACGGATATAAGCTGGGAGAATATGGTGCATGGAATAAGCACAGCAATATGGAACTAGACACAAAAGTTCCCCTTATTATCAGCCGTGAGTTATCACATGAAAACCGTAAAGCGGGTGTAACGTCAAACGCACTTGTTGAAAATGTTGATATTTTCCCATCGGTTGCTCAAGCCGCAGGCTTAGAAATGCCGAAAGTAGATGGCCAAAGCTTATTACCTTTGCTTGATAACCCTGATATGCAATTTAAAGAAGCAGCATACAGTTTATTTAATCGCGGGAAGATTATGGGTGTTTCTGTCACAAACGGTCAATGGCGTTACACAGAATGGCGCAATGCCGCAACCCAAGAAATTAAAGATACTGAACTATACGATCACACCACCAGCGATGTAGCCATAGCAAATATTTCAGGTAGACCACAATACCATGAACTCGAACAACATTTAAAAGCACTATTGCATAACAAGTTTCCTCTTAATGCACCTTCGTTTTATGTAAAACGACATGTGAATAATCATTAAGACGAGGTAAGGAAAAATCATGAAGCTACTGAGAAAAATGTTACTGCCCGCACTCCTATGTACTGCCGGTTGCCAATCAGCTTTATCACCTGAAAAAAATGAGACGACAGTTGATGTAATAGCCCAACCATCAACAATGTTATATGCTGACTTTACCAGTGATACTGAGCAAGCGGGTATCATTTACGATTTCTTTGACGTTGCAGTAAGAACAGAGCGTGGAAACCCAAAATCCAAACCAGCAACATTTGGCCGCAAAGCTAAAGTTAATACAGTGCGCATGTTAGGTGGATGGTACAATCAAGATATAACGGGCGATACGTACTTGTGGGATGGAGAAAAATACACGTACAACTTTGATCAAGCGACTAAACGAATTGATAGCTGGCTCAATGATGACTGGGACGTTTTTCAAATAGTATTAGATAACCCACCTTGGGCATTTCAGCAAGGCTATACATTTGTAGATAAACCAAACGGTAAAAATTATTTAGAAAAAGACCGAGTTGGCGTATACGGGAATGGTTTGCCACCCAATGATCCTCAGGCTTGGCATAATTATATCGAAGCCTTCATAACACACCTTGTTAAAACCTATGGCGAAGATGTTGTTATGAAATGGCGCTTTAGAGTTGGCTCAGAAATAGACACTCGACCACAACACTGGGCTGCTACTCGCCAAGAATTTTTTGATCATTACTTAAACACTGTTACAGCAGTTAAATCCGTGCTACCAAATGCGATAGTCGGTACTCACTTTAGAGAAGCAAGTCATAAAAGTACGTATGTAGATTATACTGGTAATACCGAAGAAGCTTATGCACCATACTTTGTTACTTGGGCAAAACAGAATAACGTACCTTATGATTTCTTAGCTATTTCATATTATCCGCACATCACCCACCCCCACGAAATGGATATGGAACAAGTTTATCAGGAGCAGATAGCACCGATCCTTGAAAACCCTGATTATAATCCAAATGCCAGTTTCGAAATTCATGAATATAAATTCATAGTAAAAATGAAACGAGCAGGCTTTGTGAGTGTCGCAACCTCACATAACTCTGCATTTTTTGCCATGCTATCAAAGATGATGCTAGATAAAGACATAAAAGAGGTTTTTCAATGGGGTAATGCTAAAAATGGCTCGTACAGTCCTGAGGCAATGACCCAATTAGCACTGAATGATATGGTCGGTGATACGTTTTACAACAATACTGTTAATGGAGATCCAGCCGTAAAAGGAAATCGTGTCGATGGTATTTTCTCTCAGAAGCAAGGTAATCAAGATATTGATGTCCTGTTGTTTAATTTTAATAAAGACAATATGGAATATCAAAAGCCAGAGCCCATTTCACTGTCATTACGGGTAGATAAAAATGAGGGTACAAAATTCCAGTATCGTGTTGCGCAGATAGATCAAACAAGTAACCTTGATCAATTATTTTTTGCTGAGCACCCAAAAGCCAACATACCACAGAGTCAAGGTGGATGGCGAAAAGAAGATGCCCACCCCACCGCTTCTGTCGCAAACGCATTAAATGAAGAGGGTATTCAAGCTTATGAACAAACTTACTCAAAATATGGCAAAAAAAATAAACTAAATTGGGGTAAATGGCGACAAGGCGAAACGACGTCTAGTGAGCTCTCTGGAAACTCATTAGTAAAAATTAACAATACGTTGCCCTCTTTTGCTGTGCAAAAGTATCAGATCCGTTGGTAATTTACCCTTTAATAACTCGATTAAAATGAAGAAGTAAATTTAATGAAAAATATAAATTATCTACTACCAGCTTTAGCATTAGTGCTCACTGGTTGTAGTACTCAAACAGAAAATATGAATAATGCTACCCCAACGTTGAAAACGGTTATCTATGAGTCGTTCGAGCAAGGGGGCTGGAATGCAGAAAACACGACGTTAAGTATTAGCACTCATCAACCGGGGCTAAATACTGCATTACCAAAAAACTTCTTATTCGCACAATTACAAGGGCCGCACTCCTTTAGCGCAGAGCAATCAATTGTTCGCTATGGAGACTACTCAGCTAAACTGCACTGGAAACATGCCAACCAAACAAAATACAATGGCGACCCAAAAGTACTTGATAACACTGATAGAAAGGCTATGTTTCATGGCTATAAAGCCCAGAGTAATATTGCCACGGTTTGGTATGGATTTAGCGCTTATTTCCCAAGTGAGGATACACAATTAAAAGAGGGGCAAGGTGCATTGTTCTTCCAGATACATGGTGCGAGAGATGGTAATAAAGAACCTAATCGCATCCCTCCAGTTTCTATCAACTTGGTCAAAGACGGCTTTACCATGGGTTATTCATGGGACAGTAAAAAACTCAGCACGAGCACTCACGGAGAAGGGAATAAAACGTTTGAGATACCAGCCAAGCTAGCAGATTATCAAGACCGTTGGGTCGATTTCGTTCTCAAAGTCAAAACGAATCCTTTTGAAAAAAAAGGCGAACTAAACCTATGGATCGATGGTAAACACGTAGTTAATCGTACCAATGTTAAAGTTGGTTATAACGATGATATGGGTGTTTATCCATCATTCGGCTGGTACTTATGGGGTGATTATGCCAAGCGTGATCAAGATGTAATCATGTACCTTGATGAAGTGCGTCAAGCACAAGGGGATGATATTAACTACCAGGACGTTGCGTCAAAGGCTAACTAGTATGGCGTTCTAAGGTGGGTTTAGCCAAGTGCTAAACCCATATACTCTGTTTATTTTCCCCTAAAGAGTAAAACAAACGCTTCCCTCTAAGCTAAATCAATGCCTTAAATTTTTAAAGAGAACAATATGAAACTCAAAACTCATACCATTCTGCCATTAGCTATAGCTGTATTTTCTCTAAATGCTTTAGCAGAACAATTATCCCCTGACTCGTTTAATGATCCCGAACAAAATTATTTACCTAAAACGTGGATGCATGCAATGAACGGTAACCTCAGTAAACCGGGGTTTACTCAAGACTTTAAAGCCATGAAAGAAGCGGGCATTGGAGGGGCTATATTTTTTCATGTACATCGCCGTGATAAACCATATTCATCAGATGGTCCTATTCGATTTGGCACTGAAGAATTTTATGATCACCTTGTTCATGCTGCCGCACAAGCCGATAAAAATAACATTGAATTTGGCATTCATAACGCCGATGGTTGGACTTCAAGTGGTGGACCTTGGGTGACTCCTGAAATGTCAATGAAAAGGATCACTTGGTCAGAGCAATATGTCCAAGTAAACCAAAATGACCATAATAACAAAATGTTTTTACCGCCACAGCCTGGCTATTATGAACAATTTTATCGTGATGTTGCGGTGATTGCACTACCGGCAAATAAATACAACCAGAGTAACGCATTTGCCAATGCGAAAATAACGGTTTCAGATCCAACATTAAATGCAGAACTACTTACTGACAATGATTGGGATAGCACATTAACGTTCAACGCAAACAAAGACAACAGCTATTGGGTACAAGTGGAAGTTGATGAACCAACCACATTGCGTAGTTTACATATTGAAACCCCTAACCGTCATGGTGATGCAGCATTACAAATATCAGCTGATGGTATTAACTTCAATACCGTCGTTGAAAAGCTAAGGCGCCCTCGCCCAGGTGCTAGGTTATGGGCTTTTAGCCCGCAACTTGTCAGTGATAAAACAGATGGCTATAAAGCTAAGTATTTTCGCTTAGTTTTCGATAAACCAATTACACTTAAACGTTTTGACTTGTGGTCTGTACCACGAATTGATGATTGGTTTTCGATGAATTCGATGGAACGAGGCCGAGTAAGTTTAGCACCTAAAATTAATCCATTAGCGATTACCAAAGCAAAAGATGTTTTAGTGTTGAATCGTGGCGAGTTACCCAAAAATGGCATCAAACTCCCTGAAGGTAAGTGGCGCGTCTTGCGTTTTGGTTACACCAGTACCGGCGCTTATAATGTACCCGCGACAGTTGAAGGGGAAGGGTTAGAGGTTGATAAGTTTGATGCAAAAGCCTTACAGTTCCACTTTGATGCTTTTGTAGGGAAATTAGTGAAAAAAGTGCAAGCAAAAGGCATTAACTCACTAAAAACCACTGAAATTGATAGCTATGAAGTGGGTGGACAAAATTGGACCGCAGGGATAGAAAACACCTTCCAAGAAAAGTTCGGTTACGACTTAATTAAGTGGTTACCTTTACTAACTGGCCGCGTAATTGAATCAGCAGAACATACGGGAGCTATTTTACAAGAGCTCCGCCAGCATCAATCAGATTTAATGGTTGAAAACTACTTTGGTGAGTTTACTCGTTTATCACACCAATATGGCTTAGAGTCATACATTGAACCTTATGGCTGGGGCCCTTTTGATGAATTAGCCTCAGGCGGTAAAGCAGACCGTTTAATGGGCGAGTTTTGGGTGAAATCATTCCCAGGCACAGACAAGGTTTATCATGGGCGAACCAGTGCTGCTATTTCATCAGGTCATATTTACGGTAAAAAAATCATCTCCGCGGAGTCATTTACCTCTACAACCGTTAACTGGAAAGGCCACCCATTCTATTACAAACATCATGGTGATCGTATGTGGGCTCGAGGCATTAACGAGACCATGTTTCACCGCTTTGCACATCAGCCCAACAATCATATTAAGCCGGGTATGACAATGGACTCAATTGGGTCTCATATCGATCGCACTCAAACATGGTGGAATAATGGGGGTACGCATTGGTTTAAATATTTAGCCCGTGGATCTTACCTATTACAACAAGGTGTGCCGGACGCTGACTTTTTAGTGCATTTAGGCGATGTTGCACCAGTACGAGGAAATAGCGAAGTTGAAATACCTGTGGGCTTTGGCCACGACTTCACCAATACCGATGTATTGCTTAATCGTATAAGCGTAAAAGATGGCTGGCTTGTCCTACCTGAAGGTACGCGCTATAAAGCATTATACTTGACCAAAACTGATTACCTCCACTTAAAAACGTTAAAACGTATACAGTCGTTAGTAGCTGCTGGTGCAACCGTTATTGGTAACAAACCGAAAGATGTGATCGGGTTTAGTGAGTGGCCAAATAAAGCCAAATTTAAGCAAATTGCTGATGAGCTTTGGCCAAACACTGCAAACACCATTAAAGCTTATCAAAAAGGCCTTGTAAGCAATTTAAGTCTTGCTGAGACAATTAAACAACTTAAATTACAACCAGATCTTTTGATAAACGACGAACCCGTAAAAGTTTTTGCTAAACGCCGCATTGATGGTAACGACTTATACTTTTTTCACAGTGAAAAACCAGAGTTTCAACAAATCAGCGTCGAAATCCGTGATGGTGGTGGCTCACCGGAGATTTGGAACAATACGGATGGCACGATTGAACAAGTCCAAAATTACCGCAGGGACGGTAATCGAATCATCATTGACTTAGCGCTTGAGCCTTATGCCAGCCGATTTATTTTGATTCGTCGTGATAAAAACACGCCACAATATACCGGTGCCCACTCTCAACTAGTTAAAGATGTGTATCTAAATGATAAAAAAGAAACAAAGGTACAAGAGCTCACAGGCCCATGGACCATTGAGTTTGATCAAAAGTTGGCAGGTCCAGGCTTAGTTACTTTTGATAGATTACAAGATTGGATCACACGTAAAGAAGAAGACATCAAACATTACTCTGGCACCGCCAATTATTCCAAAACATTTTCTATCACTAAGCAGCAAATCAGTTCTGATAAAGCTATTTATCTTGATTTAGGTGAAGTACAGCAAATAGCAGAAGTCTCACTTAATGGTAAAAAGTTAGGAACATTGTGGAAACCACCATTCGCTTTAAACATTAGTAAAGCGATCAGGGTTGGTCGCAATGAACTCGAAGTAAAAATAACGAATACATGGGTGAACCGATTAGTTGGTGATGAAGCACTTCCAGATACCAGTGGCTATAAAATGACAGGTAAAACTGTCCCTTGGCTCAATGCAAATGAACCACCGCCAAAGAGTCAGCGTGTGACTTTCACAGGATATAACTTTTTTGCGAAAGAGAAAAATAAAAAGCTGCAGAGCTCGGGGCTAATAGGCCCTGTTCGTATAATCCAACCCAGCCTATAACTTGACAACATGATGAGCAAAAACATGAAAATAACAAACATAGTTAACGTTATTACATTAATAATAGCTACCAGCTCCTTTAATTTATTCGCTATAGATTGGGAGGCCGAGTGGATTTGGACCAAACAACGAGCTGGTAATCCAAACACATGGGTTGCTTTGCGTAAGGAAGTAACCCTTGATGATATTAATCAATCAGCCACCGCGTATATCAGTGCTGATACCAAGTATTGGCTTTGGATCAATGGAGAAATGGTTGTTTTTGAAGGCAGCTACACAGGAGGACCCTCTCCTGTTAAAAGCTCCCCTAGGGTTGATGATTTTGCAATAGCGTCAAATAAATACTACGACACTGTTGATATCAAAAAATACTTAAAAAAAGGTAACAATACAATTGCAGCCTTAGCTTGGTATTACGGAGATAACGGAAAAAAAGGGACACATATTTCAGCGTCAAAGGCTGGTTTTATTTTTCAAGCGCAGATTGATGACACGACCGTTGTTTCCGATCAAACATGGAAGGCACAGGATCACACTGCCTACCAACAAACGTTTAAAAATTCACCATACAGGGTTGCTGCATGGAACATTAATTACGATGCAAGAAAAGATTTAGGTGATTGGAGTGAGCAAGCTTGGTATTTACCAGGTTTTGATGACTCTGAATGGCTAGAGGCTAAAAGCATGCGAAGACCGCCTACTGCTCCTTTTTATGAGCTATTTCCTAGTGAAATCCCAATTTTAAATGATTTTGGTCTAGCCAATTGCACTAATTTTTCGGAGTCTGATTTTCCGTTTATTAGTGATGGTAAAAAAGTAAAATGTTACCTCGATATAAATAAAAACTTCACACCCTATTTTGATATTGAGGCCTCTGAAGGTCAGAAAATCCATATAAAATCAAACATGCGACTAAATACTATTGAAACTTTTTACACGACAAAAAAAGGCCGTCAACAATTTGAGTCTCTCTCATGGACCAATGGTCGCTTTATTGAATATACAATACCTAAAGGTATAACAGTACACGGCTTAAAGTATCGATGGACAGGAGTTGGAAGCACACCTGGCCACTTTGAGTCTGATGATGCATGGTTTACTCGTATATGGCAAATGGCTGAAAATACGCTTTATATATGTGCTCGGGATAATTTTATGGATACTCCTGATCGCGAAAGAGGGCTTTGGATTGGTGACGTAGCTGACCAAGCCAGTTACTTGTTTTACTCTATGGATAAACCTGGGCATGATTTACTTAAAAAAGCGATCAAAGTTACAATGACCTTTAGTGATAGCGAATCGGGTATCTTCGCAGGTTTAGGTCCAGGTCGTTTTCGTGAACTTCCAGCACAGAGTCTTCAATTTATTGACCAAGCAATTTGGCATTACTATTACAATACAGGTGATTTGGAAACACTCGAGTTTGCATACCCTTACGTGCATCGTTATTTAACATTATGGGACATTAAAGACAATGGACTCCCTACTTTTAGAAGTGGTGACTGGAAATGGACTGATTGGGGCCCTCAAGAGACAATTGATTACGACGCTATCCAAAGTGCTTTATATTACAGTGCATTAGTCGCAGCGAAAAAGATGGCTATTACACTTAACAATAAAGAGCACCTTGATTATTACGATACCCGCATAGGATCAATTAAAGATGCCTATCAAAAGCTATATTGGCAGAACGGATTTTATAGCAGTAACCCTGAAAAATTTAAGGATGATCGCGCAAATGCTCTTGCTATCTTGTATGACTTAGCAGACCCATCTCAATATAAAAAAATTGTTGATAATGTGTTAGTGCCTAATCAATTCGCAAGCCCCCATTTTGAGTGGATGGTATATAACGCAATGGCTAAAGCTGGGCGCTATGAAGACGCTTTAGCAAGAATGAAAGATCGCTATGCTAAACAAGTTAACAACCCAGCCTTATCTACACTCGCTGAATACCTACCAAGCGGCGGTACAGAAAACCACGCATGGAATGCACCAAGTACAGTGTTGAGCCAGTATATTGCAGGTATTGAACCCACTTCCGTGGCATGGGAGACATTCAGAGTGCTCCCAAATATGGTCCATTTGAAGACGATTAAACAACGAGTACCTTCTGTAAAAGGCGATATCGACTATGAGATAAAACGTAATGATGATTCAATCAACATATCCATTAAGCTTCCACAAAACACCAGCGCAATAGTCGGGATTCCTAGAGAGTTTTTTAATATAGAAAGTGTCAGCTTTAATGACGCTAAAGCGTGGCTTAAAGACGCCTCATTTTGGTCTAAACCAAAAAACATTGAAGGGGTAACATTTATAGAAGCTGATAGAAAATACTTAAAATTTAAAGTAACAGGTGGCACGTGGAATATTGAAGCTTTATAGCAACAAAATACTGTCCGATGCTAAAACTCAAGTTTGAGCATCGGCTAAATAAATTGGCCTAGTTAAATGTACATGCCAGCGACATGATTTATCAAAATCAACTTGTTATGCCTCACGAGGTAAGCGCCCTAAAGTATCAGAACCTTCCGGTCGCGCAAAAGTAATGAAAACTAGCCTCTTTTTAACCTGATACAAAACCCTACTCCCTACGTTACTGGCTTTGCCAGTAACGTATTAAAACTTTCTGAATTTTTGTGTTACTGGCGCAAACAATAATCTATAACCACCTGAATTTAATATATAAAAATAAAATTCATCGACCATAAGCAAATTTTCAGTTTTTAAGAGTTGGTACAAAACCCTACTCCCTACGTTACTGGCTTTACCAGTAACGCTTAATTTTGGTGTTACATACGTAAAAAACCATATGAATTAAAGAAGTTAAATACACCAGAGTTTTGAAAAATGCCTGCGGTATAATTGATGCAAGTCATATTCAGACATAGAAACATCTTTTATTTACATCGATTTGATTACTTATATTCAATACTTATAAAAATGCCTTACAGGGCTATATTGCTCTGCAAGGCATAAATTAAAAAGTAAGCTTTACCAGTAGTGGCCTTTAAGGCTCTTTTGCCCAGTGGGGCAAATTTCTTTGACTCTGAAGTTTTATAAATAATTAGTGAGCTTCAAGCCTGATAAACGCAGAAAATTAAACTAAATCCAATGGCTAAAGACTTTAGCTCGTTGCATAAACCGTTAATACGATACTAAGGAGTGTGCACCCAAGTCTTTAATCGATTTTGCACCGGTCAACGTCATAGCAACTTTCATTTCATTGGTATACAGATCAAGAAGATGCTCAACCCCTTTCTGACCCTTAGCTGCTAAGGCATAAATATAGGAGCGCCCTAACATCGCGGAATCGGCACCTAAAGCCAACATTCTGACTACATCAAGCCCATTTCGAATACCTGAGTCTACGAGAATTTTTATATCACCCTTCACTGCATCGGCTATCTTAGGTAAAGCTCTAGCCGACGACAAAACGCCATCAAGTTGTCGACCACCATGATTGGATACAACAATCCCGTCTGCGCCGAAGCGAACTGCATCTTTAGCGTCTTCTTCGTCAAGGATACCCTTTATGATCATCGGACCATCCCAAAAATCCCTGATCCACTCAAGGTCCTTCCAACTTATTGATGGATCAAAATTACTTCCTAACCAACCGATATAATCGACTAGCGAAGTTTTCTCATTACGGTAAGCAGAGATATTGCCAAGATCATGAGGTTTACCCATTAAACCCACGTCCATAGCCCAGCGAGGGTGTGTCATTGCTTGCAAAATTCTTCTTGAAGCTGCAAATGGGCCACTCATCCCAGAGTGCATATCCCGGTATCGCGCACCTGGGACAGGCATATCAACCGTAAATACAAGCGTTTTAACTCCTGCAGCTTTGGCTCTTTCAAGCGCATTTTTCATGAAGCCCCTATCTCTTAATACATATAACTGGAACCACATAGCGCGATCAATATTAGGGGTTACCTCTTCAATTGGGCATACAGACACTGTAGACATTGTGAAGGGGATGCCTTTATTTTCTGCCGCCTTAGCAGCTTGTACTTCTCCTCGCCTTGCATACATACCTGTTAAGCCCACTGGCGCTAAAATTAAAGGTAGGCTCAACTTTTCGCCAAATAATTCCGTACTTAAATCTAAGTCAGACATATCCTTTAATACACGCTGTCTCAAGGCAATATCAGACAAGTCTTGTACGTTTCTATTTAAAGTATGTTCTTTATAAGAGCCGCCATCAATATAGTGAAAAAGGAATGGCGGTAACTTTGCTTTAGCGGCTTTGCGATAATCTGTAGAGGCTGAAATAATCATTTTGTTTCCAATAAAACATGTAATCAGATGGACTTACTTCAATTTACTTGAGTTGCAATTAGTTGTATATCAGCAATAATAAAAAACACTATTTCCTATATCAACCCAATCATCTAGTGCTTTGTTTAATTATTAAGGAACTTTGCTTGATATCATCGGACTGAATAGAAGTGAGTTGAGTAAAGATATGTAAATTAAATAGCGATAAAAGCTGGAAAGTTTATTTTCATTATTAAGTACAACCGTTTGAGGTCATTATGTCAATTCAAGCTACTATTGCGATAAATCGTTTTGGTTTGGGAGCTAAACCCTCAGAGCTCACTATCGCTAATAAAGATCCTAAGCAATGGCTTATTAATCAATTGCATTTAAAACCAGCCATTCATTTTGACTCAAATGTAGCCCACTCGAATGAAATCATACAGAAGTTGGCTGAATTACGTGAACAAAAGAAATCTGATAAAAATAATCTAAAAAGTGATAAACCCTCTGAAACACCGCAAACTAAAGCACCAAAAGTAAGTTATCACCGACAAATTTACCTGCAATTAAGTATTGATACACTTGAACATGCAATTAACTCAGAGCATAGTTTAAATTGGCGACTGTTAGACTTTTTCTCTAATCATTTTAGTGTTAGTGGTGCAGGTCCTGTGATGACTGCATTAGCACCAACGCTAGAGCGAGAAGCCGTTGCCCCTAATTTATTGGGCCGATTTGATGATTTGCTCATTAGTGTTATACAACACCCAGCCATGTTAATTTATTTGAATAACGAAAAATCATTTGGGCCTAATTCAAAGGTTGCTAAAAAGAGTGGTAGAGGTTTAAACGAAAACTTAGCCCGGGAAATTTTAGAGCTGCATACATTAGGTGTCGACAGTGGCTACAGCCAAAAAGATGTAATTGAGTTGGCGAAAGGAATTACTGGTTGGAGCGTAGCTAACCCACTTAAGGATAAAGAGCAGGGCTTTAAATATCGTCGTTCAGGACATGAACCTGGCGTACGTACTCTATTAAATAAAATGTATTCACAAAAAGATAGTGAGCAAGGCAAAAGTATGCTTCGGGATTTAGCTATACACCCAGCAACAGCCAAGCATATTAGCTACAAACTAGCCCATCACTTTATTAGCGATAATCCTCCAGCAAGCCTAGTAAATAAAATGGCTGATAATTGGCTGGCTACAAATGGTGATCTCAAAGCAGTCATGACCACAATGATCAACGCAGATGAAGCATGGCACGCTGAGAAGCTAAAATTTAAAACGCCTCGCGAATTTGTAATTTCCTCGCTTAGAGCACTGGATTTAAAAACCAATAATCGACAACTATATTCATCGCTGGTAACTCTTGGTCAACAACCATTTAAAGCAGGATCTCCGGCAGGTTACAGTGATAAAGAAGATGATTGGAATGGCGCTAGTGCTTTAATTTCAAGGGTTAACTGGGCAGCCACGGTTGCAGCTAGAGCCAAAAAAGTACAGATTGAAGCCATCATAAAAAATAGTTTTTCAGAGTCTATTAGTCAATTGAGCTATCAAACCATATCTAGAGCAGAAAGTCGCAAGCAAGCGCTGACATTGTTTTTAATGAGCCCAGAGTTTTTAAGGAGATAATGATGGAACGTAGAGACTTTATTAAAGCGTTAGGCGCAAGTTTAGTGGTGTTTCAAACCCCATTACTCGCAATGAGCTTAGAAACTAAGCAGCCAGCAAGTGCACAACCGGCAAAGCTTGTGTGGGTTGTATTGCGTGGAGCTATGGACTCACTGGGTACTTTAGTTCCTGCATTTGATGCAAATCTTCTAAAGCAACGGCCAAAACTCGCAAGCAGTATCAAAGAACAACTATTACCGTTGGATAAGGGGTATGGTTTTCACCCAGCACTAGCAAACCTTCATCAATGGTATAAAGATAAGCAGCTTTTACCTGTTGTTGCTGTTTCATCTGGCTATAAAGAACGCTCTCATTTTGATGGGCAAGATTATTTGGAAAGTGGTTTAGCTAGTATTGATCATGACTCTGGCTGGCTAGCAAGGGCTATATCTCAAAGGAATGTTAATGCCATTGCCCTTGCACGCTCAACCCCTATTAGCTTACGTAATACACCACAAGCAAATACTTGGTATCCGAGTAGATTGAAAGATGCTGATAGTGATGTGTATCAAGCATTATCATCTATGTATGCTGATGATAAATTGTTACTTGATCGTTTAAACCAAGGCCTAGCATTACAAGGGCTCACGCAACAAGAATCAAACAAAAGCACTGGTAGATTTGTTGATTTAAGTAAAGCATGTGCCAAGTTAATTATTGACCCAAAAAGTAATGTTGACTGCGCCATGCTAGAGCTTGGTGGGTGGGACACACATAGCAATCAAAACAATCGCTTAGCGAGACAACTAGAAGAACTTGATAACGGCTTGCACGCGCTTAAACAGGGACTTGGAACGCAATGGCAAAACACGGTTGTAATAGTAGCTACTGAGTTTGGTCGAACGGTTAAAGAAAATGGTACCCTAGGTACAGATCACGGCACCGCAAGTGCCATGTTTATCGCTGGTGGAAAAGTAAAAGGTGGACAAATTGCTGGCCAGTGGCCCGGCCTTGCTGATGAGCTGCTTTTTGAAAAACGGGATTTAATGCCTACTTCAAATACGTTTTCGTGGATTGCTAAGATCCTCAATGAACACTGGAAATTAACACCTCAACAACTAGCACATGTATTCCCCTCAATCCCCATTGCAAGTACCTCTGTGATCCGAGTTTAAGTCAACATTTTTGCGCCATAACAGCGTAAGACCATCAGTCAACTGATGGTCTCAAAATTTAGCACGCAAAAATATCTAAACAACTCGCAAATTACTTGTAGTTATCTAAGTACTTATTCCACTGTTCAAAACTCGTGATATCTTTTGCACCAGCCCATGCAAACCCAGCTGAATAGTGTAAAGAGCCATTCTCATCACTATTAGTGAATATCCAAATATGACTTTTATCCTTCTCGGTACTAGGCATATGTTTGATCCCTTTAATTTTACTGGGAGCAATCAATGCACCAGTGCCCACACCTATCCCATCAATAATTTCCCATGCGGCGATTCGCCCAGTTTCATAATTGAATGACACAGTGGCTTTTTCATCATGTGTTGTAACACCTAACGCAATGGGTAATGACGTAGGTACTCCATCTAATGAAAAAACTGAATTAACTGAAAATAGTTGGCTGCCTAAGAACAGTGAAACTGTTTTACTCTCATGCACTAGACCTAGTGGAGTCTGCCATTCATATTCAAGTGTGAAAACCACTTTAGTAGAGTTGTTAACCTCAATATTGTAGTTTTTAAAGCTATGAGCAAAATATGCTTGACCTTGAATCCATACAGCAGTGCTACCTACTCCACGACTCGTTCCTGTATGGTATGGATCATAACCTTCACCACGGTCAACATGGTATGACAAACCACTTAAATGGTTGTCATACCATTTATCTATAATTGAATAATTGACTTTTTTAAACCAAGCATCAACACCGCTACCATGCCCTTTAAGTGGTGCAGCTGGCCCATACACACGAAACGCGACCTTATCATTTTCCCATGCAAAGTCGTCGTTTCTTTGAGGAACAAAACGCGCATAAGCTCTAATTTCTTGCTGTTCATTAGCATTACTTTCTAAAAGGCTCTCGTTGCTTTCAGATGGCTTGGCCTTGCTATTACAACCCAATAGCAAGGCCGATACCCACAAGCTTAACGAAGCTATAAGCAAGTGATTAATACATTTAATGCGCATAACTATACCCCTTACGTTTATAAACTATCTTGCAGTGCTAATTTGCGAATATTTGCTTCTAAGAAATAAAAGTCGGCATAAACAATAGAAGTATTGATTTCACTCGCATTAGGTAAATTACCTGTAGCTTGATTCAAAACAAACCCAAGTTCAAAGTCACGGCCTTTCTCATTTTTGGTCAGGTAATTATTTGTTAATTCCGCCATAATTTTATCAGCCAAAATAATCGATTTGTCCCGTAATTGTTCAGTAATACTTAGCTGAGCTAAGCGATATAATGCCGCTGCATAAAGTGCTGCAGCCGATGTATCTTTAGGAATATGAGTCGCATTGCGTTGATATGCTTTACTACCACATGGTAGGACTGAGTCACCTTGAATAAAAGGTTGATCATAAGCTGAAGTCATTGTTGATAAAGCGTCTAGTGTTTGCTCAGAAAGGATAGACTTATCGATTTTAATAGGGCGATATCCCTTATAAGGAAGAATGTTGTTTGGTATTTCAAAATCACATAAATCTAAAATTCGAGAGTATCGCACTGTATCTGAGCTTTGATCTTCAGCGATAGCTTGCGCGTTATTTGATGCCGCAAAAAAATCCCAGTCTGGAACAACATCAGTTTCTAGTAAATTATCTAATGAGTTAACAAGACGCTCAACATGTTTTTCGAAGTCAGGTAATGATTGCTGAGAGCTTTTCTGCTGTAACGCTTCGACGACAGTCACATAGCCATACAACGACCAACCTTGACCACGCGCCCATGCAGAGACATTACCAACTCCTTGCCAATTACCTGGACGCATAGAGTCATAATCAAATAAATGATATGCAATTGGAAACTCTTGATTTTTGTCATCTTTGTCATAGAAATAATGATGCTCATAAGTCTGTTTAGCATGACTAAATGCAATATCTCGATATTGTTCATTGTCACTGCTCATTAAGAATTCTAAGTTCATCATGTTATCGACAATAACTGGGAAGGTCCACGGATCTGCTAATGACATATTTTGATTTTTTATATCGTCATCTTGCTTATAATGAGCAGGAAAAGTTGGACCAAAATCCCATGATTTAATTACGCCTTTTCCTTGATCAAAACGCGTGATTAACGTTTTTCTGCCTTCTTCAAGAGTGTGTGTATAACGCAGTTTGTCCTGTGCCGTTAGGTTATTAAAGTGTAATGCTTCACCAAATGAATCATATAAAATAAACCCTAAATCATGGGTTGACCCTCTTTTTGCCTCTGGTGTAAGCGCATCCTGATAATACTTAGCTTTTGTAAATATAAGTTGCTGTTCAGCAGCTGAAAAGCCGTCAATTTTATCTCGCTCACTTAACAGCTTCCATAATACTCCAGGGTAAAAACCATTCGTCCATTTTGCTGGCTTTTCTAAAAAGATGTCACCGTGTTCTTCTGAGCGAGGAAAGCAAACTGTTTGTTCCGCATGGCACCCTTTAGCATATTTAACGTGCTGATTGTTTTCTACATTTTCAATCATTCTGATATATTGGTCTTTAATAAACGCTAAATTTGCGTGCGCCATTTCGTTCGAGAACTCAGCCGTAGAGCCTAATTTGTTTTTACTGTCATTATCAACAGTTGTATTTGTTACTTGCTGAGAACAACCAAAGATCCCCATACTTAACAGTAAACAAAGTGTTTTCTTCATCATTGTGCCCTTTATTATTAGTGTAAGCGTTTAAATTGGTAATGCCACCATACCACATTGTATTTATTTTCTACAAGATACTAATGCAGTTGTTTTAGTCCAGATAACCTAAGCAAAAATCAACTTCACTCGCTGATCCCATAATGACAGCAACTCGTTGATGAATATCATCCGGTTTTAAATCCAAGATACGAGTAGACTCTGTGTATGCTTTACCACCGGCCTTTTCAATTAAGAGCGCCATTGGGTTAGCTTCATAGAGTAGCCTTAACTTGGCTGAGGGCTGTGGTGTATCAAAATGTGTTGGGTAACAAAAAATTCCACCACGAGACAATACACGGTGAATATCTGCAACCATTGCACCATTCCAGCGCATATTAAACCGCCGTCCACGTGTATTATCTGAGCTCACTAAGTCATTAATATAATTATTAAAACCTTGAGACCAACATGCACTGTTGGCCATATTGACTGAGAACTCATTCGTTTGCGTAGGAAGTTCAATGCTGTCAGTGGTTAATATGTATGCTTGTGAATTTTTATCTAATGTATAAAAACTAGTCGGCCCCGTCGTGGTAATTGCCAACATGGTAGAAGCAGAGTATAAAACATATCCTGCACATACCTGTGCATGCCCCGCTTGTGAAAATTGCTCTTCACTGTTACTTGCGACATCGCTGCGTGCTTGGTAAATAGTAAAAATGGTGCCAATTTGACCATTTATATCTATATTTGATGAACCATCAAGTGGATCAAAAGCGACTATATAAGGTGCATCTAGATGCCCTTCTACTACAAAATCCTCTTCTTCTGATGCAATCGTTCTTACCAAGCCACATGACTTAAGACTGTCTTTTAATAACTGGTTACAGATAACATCCAGTTTTTTTTGTGTTTCACCTTGAATATTAACCTCGCTGGTTGCGCCTAAAATATCACCAAGTGCACCTTGATTAACCTTATAATCAATGACTTTTGTGGTATCTAAAATCACATTAATAAGCAGACATAAGTCCTCTTTTGTATGTTGTTCTTTGAGTTTTTCATCAATGCTGATCATAACTTTAAAATCTACCTAAACAGTTTAATGCCGTGAAAGAAGTGATTAAACGCTCTGTCATTGATTCTTCTAGATGCCGTAACCATGCACGTGGGTCGTAATATTTTTTATTAGGAATATCATCACCAAGTGGATTACCAATTTGACTGTGCAAAAACGCCTGATGATCTTGATAATATGTAAGAACACCTTGCCAAGATGCCCACTGGGTATCGGTATCAATATTCATTTTTACCACCCCGTAACTAATGGCTTCGTTTATTTCATCTTGCAGCGATCCAGAACCGCCATGAAATACAAAATCAATTGGTTTAGAACAGGTATCAAACTTGTTTGCGACATATTGTTGAGAGTTCTTTAGTATTTTAGGAGTGAGTTGTACATTACCTGGTTTATAAACACCATGTACGTTGCCAAATGCTGCGGCGATAGTAAATAAATCACTAACTTTCCTTAATTTCTCAAATGCAAAGCTAACATCCTCTGGCTGAGTATAAAGTAGCGAACTATCAAGATCAGAGTTATCAATGCCATCTTCTTCACCACCAGTACACCCAAGCTCTATTTCAATTGCCATATCCATAGTGTGCATACGCGCCAAATAACGCTGACAAACTGTAATATTTTCTTCTACACTTTCTTCAGATAAATCGAGCATATGAGAACTAAACAACGGCTTGTTATGCAATTTATAATAGGTTTCACCTGCATCCAGCAAACCATCGATCCAAGGCAATAACTTTTTAGACGCATGATCAGTATGAAGAACTACTGGTATACCGTAACTTTGCGCTACAGTATGGATGTAATGGGCAGCGGCAATAGCCCCTACAATTGCAGCTTCATGTCCTTGTAAAGGGATGCCTTTGCCTGCAAAAAAAGCAGCTCCACCGTAAGATAACTGAATAATAATTGGAGACTTGCATTTATGAGCCGCTTCTAAAGCCGCATTTATTGAATTTGTACTCACAACATTTACTGCAGGGTAAGCAAACTGATTTTCACGTGCTACTCGATACAAAGTTTTTAAATGCTGACCACTGACAACACCACTAGGTACTAAATTGATTAACTGAGTCATATCGTTTCTATCTATCCATAAATTAATTTAAGCAAAAATTCAGAGTGATTTGAGTTTGCTAAGTCGCTTTTGTAATTGATAAATATATAAAGAAGGAATATTAGTAAAATACTCCCCAATTCCTTCTTGATAGCTGTTCGGGCCATATTCGATTTTAAAAGGTAAGTTTGCAGACACACCAACTAGACGAGCATTTGTACCATCTTTCATGCCATAAAGAACGATAGGCTGATCACTCAGCGCGCCATTTGTAAAGTTAATACGGGTGTTCCATAAAGTGGTGTAATTACCGTGCGAAGGTTTCCAGTAAGATGCGCCGCCACCCAAAAATAAGGGGTATTTATATTGGTTTTGGGTTTCTTTAAGCGTAATGTGAACACGCGTATTATCGAATAAATTATGATGATTCGCGCCTGAGTGCTGATCTAACACGGGCTGTACTCTCACATCAGAATCTAAATAGACATTTTTATTAGCGAAAGTATTAAAACTCAATGGATGAATTGACGGGTTCTCTATAGTTAATCCTTTTACCAATACATTATGCACACCACCAAGTTGCACCGTATAATGAGCTAAAGATTTCCCCGTGGTTGTCACATCAGCGATTGTGACGTTAGCGATACTCTCAGTCAAAATAGCACTATCTGAATTTTCAATCGTAATATCTTTAACCCAACTATTGAACGTACGTGTTAAATAAATAGCGTTATAACCACTCTCTACATGATGAGCAACATATGGGTGTTCATCAAAACGAATACTAAAATGCTCAAAACCAACCTGTTCGATATGCTGCCAACGACGGACGTTAACATTCCATTTTGTTTCAATATCATGCAATAATGGGCTTTTAATCGTCACTTTGTTTGCATTTCTTGAAGTGATAAGTGCCTGTTGTTTAGATAAAGCAAGTTCTGGGTTTTCCCAGTGTCTAGAGCCAAGTTTTACATCACTCTCACCATATAACTGTTGTAAAAAGGAGCCAGTTTTACCTTCAGGGTTGTGCCATTCAATCTCAACAACCTGACCGACTTCCAGTTTTTCTACATTATTTACCTCAAAAGAAAAATCATCTTTCTTACCGCTTACCACTTTAGCTAATACAGGCTCTGACGAATCATAACTACTCAAATACGCTTTAACTCTAACACCTTCAACACCTGTCCAAAAAAAACCGCCACTCCATGACCATAGTGTGTAGGGCAAAAGTATATTTTGCTTCTTTTCTTTTTGTACTTTACTTTCACGAGTTAAATAATCAGACAACTCCTCCATCTCTCGAGGAATTGTTGCGTACATTAGCGGTCGAGGGAAGTAAAACTCTGTTGCCGACTTGCCTGCACCACGGATCACTAGATGACTTCGACTAATGCGAATAATATCTGATATTTGATAACGACCGATCCCGAACTGAATTACTACGGGTTCAGGGTCGTTTTGTAATTTTTTAAGTAACACCTGAAGCGCCTGCGTATCATCTAGGCCATCATTGGCAATTAAACCATGATCAACCACATTTATTACTCGCCATCCTTTTATGTTGGGTTGTTTCTCACCAAATTCATAACCAGCATATGAGTAATCAGGTAAATAAACTTTATTAAACACATCCGGCCCATTTGCAATAGCAGAGGTAACAGATACTGCGAAGTAGAACACCATGAACGTGAGTGCTTTCATTATAAAAGACGTCATATTTTTGCCTTAAAACTAAAAATGAAATAGGAGGGACGTTAACCGACAGCGAAGGAAGCTATCGATTAACGTTAATTCAAGATGAGGCTACATTTTGTATTTAATACCAAAGAATACTTTAGAACCGCTGTACTCTATTTGATTATAAGCTCCTTGCGCCACGCGTTGCTGTACCGCAGGCTCATTAGTCAAGTTTAAAACTTCGAACTTAGCAGTAAGCTGTTTCGTTAACTTGTAACCTAAACTTAGATCTACCGTTTTTTGATCATCAACAAAGCGATTAGTTTGTGATAAATCATTACCGAATGGCTTTAAATAATCTGAGCGATATTTATACGATAAACGAATAGAAGCAGCTTCACCTTCCCAATAAACTTGTGTGTTAGCTACGTGTTCAGACAAACCAGCCAAATTACCAGGGGTCACTTCTGCTCGCACATCTTCAGTTATAGAACCACCAGCTTCTGGTGTAATATAGTCAGAATCAGAGTAGTTATAGCTTAAAGATAAACCTAAGCCATCAAATGGTTCTGGTAATGTTTTAAAACGATGGACCGCAGTAAATTCAACACCTTGGATGCTCGATTCATCATCATAAATAGTTGGTACACCTTGTACTGTTGTATCATACGACGTGCCATCTACAATGATTTGCTCATCAGATGTATCCGCCCCAAAACGCGCTGAAAAAGTTTTATAATAGTATGAAGCTGAAAGCATCGTTTCATCTTCCCAATACCAATTTAGCCCTAACTCATAGTTATTTGATTTGATCAGCTCTAAATTTGGATTACCGCGGGCAGAAACATTACCATCATCAAGTGCTTGCTCTGGGGTTGTATAACCATCGTCGTATGTAATATCACTCACTTCACGCCCAGCACCATAAAACCACATATCAGGACGAGAAATAGCTTTAAATGCAGCAAAACGAAGTTCAGTATCTTCACGTAATTCTAGAATTACATTTAAGCTTGGTAAAACATTACTGAATGAGTTCTCGAAGTGATTAATTTCAACTGAATTATTACCGTCTAATTCTATAAAGCCATTTTCATTAGTTTGGACTGTATAGGATTGTGTCACCCCTTTTGATTCAATATTGGTGTGAACATAACGAACCCCAACATTACCACGAACATACATACCACCTAATTCACTCTCAAAATCAGACATCACATAGAAAGACGTTATTTCTTCAGTTAAGTCAATGTCAGCTTCTGATGGTGCTTTGGGATCAGGGGATAACACATCACTTCCAACCAAGGTGTTATAAGCACATGATGTATCTAAATATGCCCATTGTGATACAGGGCTATCTCCATCCTCACCATAACCCGATTGGGGCCAAGACTCGAGACAACTTGCGGCACTTGCGAGCACATCTGCACGATCATCTGCTGCTGTTGCTTTACTTACCTGATCTTCGGCATAGTTTTGATGAGAGCGTGAAGAATACGCAAAACCTGAACTCAAAAAGGTAAACATACCAGCATCTAATAAGTATTTAGCATCTAGTTTAGTACTGCGAATTCGGTCGTCGATTTCAAAGCGATATTTACGTGCTTCACTATCGTCATCAAAGAATGCCAAATCATTTACATCACTTTGCCAGTTAATACTACTACCTGCAGCATCATCAAAATCGGTATATACATTTGTTACATCCGGAAATTGTTGACTATTTCTTTGCTGCCAGTCATAAAATTTACGCTTACTTCTAAAGCGCGTATAAGTACGATCTTGCCATCTATTTGTACCTGAGTATGCAGCGTCAAATGCAAGTTCTAAATCATCTGTAACTTGCCACTTAACATTAAAACCTGCACCTTTATATTCTTCGTCACGGGTACGCATTTCGTTCATATTCGCAATCCGAGACTCGCCAGTATAACTGGTAAGAATATGATCATCATTTGTTTGCCAGTTTGACACGCGACGTCTTGCATCGTCGAAACTTAGGTCGTGACGATCTTCAAAATATGAACTTTCGGACCATTGTGCATCAAAATTTATATCTAATTTATCAGTTGGTTTCCATTGCACTGCAGCAATCACTGCATCATCATCTTCAACAGATTCCATTTGACGATAAGTAAATGCATTAGAGATAAAATAGTAATCACCATCAATTGCATCACCGCCGTTTGCTGCAGCATTTGCGTCTTTAAAACTACAGCTGCTCCCGCCATCCAAACCATAATCTGAGTTACAATTTCTAAGTGTTGAACTCGTTAAATATGTTTCTTCAGGACGTGGAGACTCGCCGCCAGCATAACCAATAGCAAAGCCTAACTGACCATCGCCAACATCATAAGTATTGGTATATGAAAATGATATTTTATTACCAAATCCATTATCATCTTCTAATTTGCTTTGATATTCGTCGTAGGTGCCTTTTACCTCAGCTTGAAAATTCTCTTTACCGTAATCAACTGGTTTAATAGTACCGAGGTCAATCACACCTGAAACACCCCCTTCAAGTAGGTTAGCCGATTGTGATTTATAGACTTTAACCCCATTCACGAGCTCAGATGGAAATTGGCTAAACGCAACACTACGGTTACCGCTACCTGACGAAATTGCACGCCCATTAAGTGTCGACATGCCTAAGAAAGGGCCTAAACCACGAATAGATATTTCACTAGCTCCACCTTTAAATCGATCAGCTGCAACACCTGTAATACGCTCTAAAGTTTCAGCCACTGAATTATCAGGTAAAGCACCCATATCCTCGAGCGAGATGGAATCCACAATTGTTACTGCAGCACGTTTAGTACTGATAGCGTTTTTGTATGAATCACGCAGACCAGAGACCTCTATAACCTCAATTTGATCATCTTCGGTAAGTTGCTCTTGCTCCGATTGCGCACTAACACTTGTAACATTCATAGCAATCAATGAAGCGAGTAATGTTTTTTTTAAGTTTAGAGAATGTTTATTCTGTTTTCTTATAGTCATCTTTATTACCTTAAAATGTATCATTGTGTGTGATTTATAGCTCAACATATCACCTCAACACACCAAGGTAAAGCGGCAAAGCGGCCTTACCAATAAAATAATTGCTACATTTTTTGTAAATAATTAAAGATCAATAACTTAAAAGGTTAAATTTTTTGTAAATACAATGTTTTCATATTCATGGGGATTGTTTCTAAGAAAAAAGGGGAATGTATACCCAAGCCACTATTCAAAAACTTGGATATACGTTGGATAAAAAGCGGTTAATACGCCCTGAGTTTGATGTATTGACAGTTATTACTCGGGCTAAGTTTAAATGTTTTACCACTTAAGCTATTAATAGCGTGATAGTTTGAATTGATGGTTACACCAATAGAGCTGTTGTTTGTTGCCGTAATTTCACCTCTAAAATCGCATGAATTATTTGCATCACTATCCCAAGCTTGTAAAACGCCATTTGTTAGGTCGGTATCAAAACGAATGCAGTCAGTTGCGGCTATACTTACCTCGGTTTTATCTCCCCAGCTAATATCAGCTATTCCATTGCAGCCTGCAATACTTGATGGTGGTGCTGTTTCTTGACCAAATTCAAATGCAACTTCAGTAAAGCTATTCCAGTCATTAACACTATTTCCGTTACCAATTATTTTAAAGTAACGCCCTTGTGCACCATTTAAATTAAATGACTCAAACCCTAATGTCTCACCACTACTGGTTGTTGTAAGTAAGTTATCCCAACTATTACCATCAAGAGAACGCTGAATCTGAATATTACTTTGGCGTGTATCGCCCATATAAAAAGCAATTTTCAATAAAGCGACATTTTCAGCTTGCGCTAACTCAAACTTAACCCACTCTCCTATGCCATAAGCAGACCAACGAGAACTTTCTGACAAATCACCATCAACTGTATTTTCAGGTACATTGCCATCATTACTACTAGCGGTGACAATTGGATACGTTGGTGGCGGATTAGGGGAAGTAGTAGGCATACCGCAACCATTGAGTTCATCAAAACAAGTATAGCTTCGTGAAGGTTTTTCAATTGACTGATCAAGAATGCTATCAATTTTATTAGCTTGGTAACTTGCATCAACCTGCTTGGTTCCACCATCTAAGCGGATATTATTTTGTGCGTGAATAGTTTCTTCTAATATTTTATAAGTGGGAGCGTCGACGCTTAGGTTGATTTTATTGTTATATATATTGGAAGAACGATGTTCCTGATAAGTAAAAATCGCATGGGCAATATTACTGTCTCCCCCCCAATCAAGATGATTATTTCTAATCACATTATTTGTACCTTTTAAATCAATAAAACTATCTGCAGCAGGATTACCTGCATCACCAATAATGCCACTGCCATTAATAGAGTTAAATTCAATCACAGTACCACTTACACCCGCTTTAATATCAAATGCTTCGGCTGTTACGTTTGGGCCAATAACACAGCCGCCAATGCGATTATTGTCGCTATGGTCAAGCTTTTCTGCAGTATGACCATCATGAGTACCAATATATACTCCTTCACCAAAGCCTTCCTGCCCAACACGCTTACCTGTGTCGTGGATATAGCAATTAGACAGTACATTATCACTACTGAAATAACGCATATGTACTGCTTCTGCACCTAAATTTGATAACTCTACATTATCAATCTCGTTGTGGTTTGAACCTTCGAGCATGATGCCTTTTTGTGCAGTGCTAAATTTTAAATCTTTAATAACCCAGTTATCACCATTAAGGTAGAAGATATAACCTGAATCAATGGTAGACCCTTTAAGTACTTGCTTATTACTAATATCAGCGCTTCTGAGTATTATTGGATCATTAGCTTCACCACTTCGATCACTGTAAAAATGTGCTTTGCTACTACCACTGGTTGCTTTGTTGCCAACGTAACTGCCAGCATTTACGACTATTTCATCGCCCGCACTGGCGGTTTTCAACGCATTTTGCAATTCAGTAGCAGTGTAAACCTGCACTACTTCAGCTTGTACATATGTACTTAAAATTATACATGCAACAAGGTTACTCAGCTTGAAAGCCGCGATTGTTTTTTTATTTATTTTCATTGTGTGTCCTGATTTTTTATTAGAGGTTTGTACAGCGACTCAAAAAGCAATTCACTGCAACCGTTTTAAACAATAGAACACAATTATTGGTAAGGCAACCTTGCCAATGTGGTATTTTTCAAGAAAAAGACAAATGATTTATATCTTATATATCATGTAGTTAAAAGTTTAAAAGTAACAACTGCACAATAAATGCTTAGGGGGGGGTTAGCTAAAGATGAGAGTAATCATCACACCTATAAAAAGCAGGAATTGATGATCTTATGCAGCAGTTGAGGTTAAACATTGTTTAACCTCAACTGTAATTTTATTATCAGTAATTATTAAAAAGTATACTTCATTGCTAACGCATAAACTTGGCCATCATACATGGTAGAACGAGGTTGCCATTCGTTATTCTGATACTCTTCATACAAAGTATTAGTTAAGTTATATGCTTTTAAACTCATTGTTAATTGTTCACTAAAGTTGTAATAAATTGAAGCATCTAAACGACCAGCAGCTTTAACACTTCTATCACCTGAACCATTTGAGGTACCTACCGTTCTTAAGTCATAATCTGAGCGGTAGTTATATGCAAGCCTAAACCCATAGTTTTCTTGTTCGTAATAACCGATCACATTAAAAGTATCTTCTGAAATACCAGATACACGGATCTCATCAGAGTCATCTTGCGACGTTTTTGAGTAGTTAAATACACCACCAAAGCCATTCCACGGGTATGGTAAAAAATCTAAATTTTGCTGAATTGATAGTTCATAACCTCTAACTTCAATAGTATCTTCGATATTAACAATACCACTTAGGCGTACTTCATCACCGGCAGAAACTAATCCAGTGTCGGTCAAATTATCATTACCATCTGTTCGGCATGTACCGTCAGCATCTTCCGTAAGTTTACCTAAACTAACACCGGTTCCAGCAAGGGTAGAGGCATCACAAACCTGCTGTGATTGGAATAAATTTTTAATTTCTTTTTGAAATAAGGCCACACTAATGGCACTGCCTGGTCGGTTATACCACTCTAGCGATAAATCATAAGAGTCTGCTTCAAATGGCTTAATGCCAACGCCAGGTAGGCGAACTGTTGTTAAACCTGGAATATAGTTAAACGACGCTGATGGGGTTGCTGAACGTAAATCTGGTCGTACTAACGACTGTCCATACGCAAAGCGTAACAATAGATCGTCATCTTCATCTAAATTAATTGCTGCATTTAAAGTTGGCAAGAAGTGATTGTAATCATCAGGATATATCCCTTCTTCTAGATTATTTATATCACCCTGACCGGCAAGTGGTGCACGAGATTCCGTTTTAGACTCAATATACCGCCCACCTAAGTTACCGCGTAGATAATGATCGCCAAATATAAACTCATAATTGGCCATTAAATACAGAGCATTTGTTTCAAGTGTTGATGAATATACTAAACCATCAGCTTGACGACCACCACGAGTCACGTAACCAGTTGGTGATAAAACAGGTTTTTCACCATCTGCAGAAGGTGATATTTGATTAATATCGATAGTTGATAATAACGCACTGTTTACTGAATCAAAATCAAATGAGCGCCAACCATTTGCCGCTGTCACAAAACCAGGAGCATCGCCACCAAAGAATGCATGCTCGTTGACATAAGATGGATCAATCATCGCATCTGAAGTCAAAATACCTGTAGGATCTACCCCCACTGGTGAACCTTTTGCATATGCTGAATCAAGCGTGGTCTCTGCATAACGATAACCAAAACGAATACTTTTGATAAAACTGTCGTCAAAATCTCGCTCTGCATTTATTTCAAATGAATCATTTTGGTGCTCTATTTTTTCATAGTTTCCTGTAAGTAACATATATAAACCATTAGCACCGGTTGTGCTTGTAACAGCTGTATTTGCAACTTGCATTTTAGGTACCCACGTAGCACCATCCCAATCCATAGAGTTTTCAGTGCCAGTTAAATTCATATAAAAGTTTTCAATATTCCCTTCACCTGTATAAATACTACCATCAACACCTGATGGGCTATCTATACGTGAAGAAATCAACACTTGTGACCACTCATTTTCAGCCGATGAAAGTGTTAATGCACCATCAAACTTCCACATACCAAGGGTGTATTCTGCATCAAAAATATACGCTTGCGCTTGCTCTTTTTGCGCTTCACCGCGGTTATCAAAGTAATAACGTATATTGTTAAAATCTACGCCAGATAAAACATAAATAGGTTCACCAGAGGTGCCTGTTTGCCCGGTATCACGAGGCTTGAATTCATCTTTAGGGGTAATACCCACCGTTTTTTGGTCCAAGCGCATTTCAAGTTGCTCTAAACGAGCACCACTTAATTCTCTTTTTGTGATGATAGTATTAAAACCAAGCTTCAAGTCTTCTGTCGCTTGATACTCAATCCCGCCAGAAAACGAAATTCGGTCTCCTGAATTAGTTTCGCTTTGTTGGCGATATTCACCAGGCATTTGTAGTATTGCGTTGTCAGGAAGATTATTCGCTGCTTTATATTCAGCAAAACTGTCAGTGTTATTACCTTGATCAAATTGCTGTTCTGAAATGGTGTCATAAGCGTTTATTCTAATAGCATCGCGTCGAAACGATTGATCTGAATAAGCTAATGTCGCAGTAATAGCCAAAGTATCTTCTATTAAATGTTTGGTACCAGAAATAACACCTTCCAAATCAGTTTCATCAGCTAGCTCTTCATAGCGAGCACCAATTTGAGTAACAAATGAATCTTTTTTACTTAGTGCGCCCTTTAAGCCTTGGTCAATAGTACCCGCGATACCACCTTCAATCATATCCGCAGATAATGACTTAACTACTTTTAGGCCACTAAAAACAGACGGGTCATAAGCACCAAATGGGTTACCTGGGCCAAATGCTGAGCTAGATGAGTTACGCGTAGGTGTTGCAATAGCTTGATTATTGGCAGTCGTCAAAACAAAACCTGATGGCAACCCTCGCAAATTAACACTCGATTCACGACGTGAGCCTTCACGATTTAGTTGTACACCCGGAACGGCTTGTAATGCCTCCCCCATATCTAGAGCTGGTAATGAACCTATATCTTCCGCAGAAATGCTGTCACCAATTTCATCCGATGCTTTTTTATCAAAAATAGCCGACTCTAAATTTTGTTTAAAGCCACTTGTCACTTCAATAACTTCGAACTCATTTTTATTTGCAACAGTTTCGGCTGCAACCCCATTTAAACAATATAATGCGATTACACTGCTTAGCACTGAACGTTTAAACTTTATTGTCTTATTTTTTCTAATAGTACCCATTGAGTTCCCCAACGATCTTTAATTTTATTATCTTTGTGTGTGAGCACAATAAATATGCGCTTAGAACAATTTATCATCAAACACAGAAAAGGCAAGGTGGCCTTGATGTAAAGCGGCCTTACCAAATGTTAACTTTATGATATTAAAATGAATTTAAATCGTAAATTTTTTTAAGGTATTTGATTATCAAGTAGTCAGTATAGAAAAGAGGGTCAAAATGAAGAACAATGTTAAAGTGTTAAGGTGAGCTCTCTACAGCATTTATATTCATTTTCTGTCACGTAGTTGTGACCCTTGCGATGCAATTTAAAAAGGCCAATATCCTTATCAGCCAATAACTTTTAGCTATTAGCTTCTTTACAGGCTTGGCTAATATGTTGCCATTGTTTATTTTCAAGCCATTGAGGTTGGCAGACCCAAGTGCCACCTACAGCTAATACATTATTTAAAGCGAGATAATCTTGCCTATTCTCCGCATTAATGCCTCCTGTAGGGCAAAAACTAATGGTTGGAAAAACAGTTGCGACACCTTTTATAAAAGCAGCTCCACCACTTAAATTTGCGGGAAAAAACTTCATTTGTGTAAAACCAAACTCTTTAGCAAGTAAAATATCTGCAGTGTTGGATACCCCTGGTAATACAGGTATCTTACAGCAGCTCAGGGCATCCAATAAACGCGGGGATATCGCTGGAGTAACAATAAAATCAGCTCCAGCATCAATAGCTTGTTGCAAAACATCACTGTCAGTAACCGTTCCTGCGCCCACTAACAAACCTGGAACCTGATCTTTGATAGCACTGAGCGCCGCTAATGAGGCCTCGCTACGCAACACCACTTCAACTAAGTTCAAGCCTCCTTCCTGCATCGCCTTTGCTATTTGTACTCCCTCTTCAACAGAGCTAGTTTGTATAATTGGCAGGATTTTCTGCCCGTTAAGTAAATCTGAAAATAACATCATATATTGAGCCTTTAGTTAATTTAATCTGCAAATTGACGCACAAGACTATTCAATGTTTCTTTTGCATCACCAAATATCATTCGACAATTCGGCTTAAA
>NZ_AHCA01000020.1 GCF_000238355.1 Pseudoalteromonas haloplanktis ATCC 14393 | reverse complement strand
CAAAGCTTAATGAGAATAAGCGATCAAAGTTAATGCCATTGGGTGATCAAAGCTAGGGAGAATATGCACTTGTGCAAACAATGCTTTTATTTTGTCGTCGACATCGCTCATCTCAATCACCTTGTTACATTTACTGCATATTAAAAACATTGATAATTGATGTGAGCAGCCATCATTTACATGCGTACACGCCATGAATTTATTTTCTGACTTCAAGCGATGCACTAAACTGACTGATTCTAAAAAGTCTAAAATTCGATAAACTGACATAGCCAAAATAGGCACGCTCATTACTTTATTAAATTGCTCTGTCAGCTCATAAGCAGATAACGGCTTATTTGCTTTTAATAAAATTTCTAGAACCTGCTGGCGTTTTTCAGTGAACTTTCCTCCAGCAGTCGCACACTTTATATTTGCAAAACGAATTGTTTTTTTTAACTGCTGTTGATTCATAGAAGCCACACTAAATCGGAGTTTCTTGAATTTATTTTCCCCATTCCTTGTCCTTTGTAATGAGCTCATAAGCCGTTTTAAATACTTCTTTTAAAGCCCTGATTGGTGCCTTTGTTAACAACACTCAACTTTTACTTGATACAATATAACATTTCAAGCACAATTGATATAGTATAACATCCAACAAGGTAGTCAAATGAAACGAAGATCTCAATTAGCTGTGCTCATAGCAGCTTTGTTACCTGCAAGTGTGCTTGCAAAAACCATCGAAGGGATTGTTCTAAACAATCAAGGAAATGCTGTCACCAACGCAACTGTAGAAGTGGAAGGAACAGATATAACAGTCACCACAGATGAAAACGGCAAATTTGTCATCGCAGATTTAAAAAATGGCTTAAAAGAGCTTCACATTGTTGCACCAGGTTATGCTCACCTCCATAGCGACATAACAATAAATAACAATGAAAAACAATCTATTACATTTAATTTAAAACGTTCTCCAATCGAAGTGATTGACATTGAAGCCACCCCAATTCATATGTCTGCAATGGAATCAGCGTCTCCTGTTAGTGTTTTATCTGGCGAACAATTAAGACGTCAACAAGCTGCAACTCTTGGCGACAGCCTTGAAAAGCTGCCTGGTGTTAATACCAACTTTCATGCAAAAGTAGCTAGTACGCCTATTATTCGTGGCTTAAGTGGCCCCCGTGTACTTATTACTCAAAATGGCCTTGATGTCAGTGATGTGTCACGAGTAGGCCCTGATCATTCAGTTGCTTCAGAAGCATCAACAGCACAACAAATTGAAGTTTTACGTGGCCCTGCAACATTATTTTACGGTAGTGGCGCAATTGGTGGTGTTGTTAATGTGGTTGATAACCGTGTACCAACAGACAGCATAACTCGTGGCGAATGGAATCTTGAACACAACTCTGTTGATAATCAAAAAGTGGCTTCGTTTAATGCCACCACTGGTACTGATTCATTCGCATTTTATGCCGATGCATTTTGGCGTGAAGCTGATGACTATGAAGTACCTGTAGCCCCTGAAGTTGAACACGATGATCATGACCACGAAGAACACAGTGGCGATTACGTTGTTGAAAACAGCAATGAAGAATCTGAGGGCTTTACTGTCGGTGCCAGCTATTTATTCGACCAAGGCTATGTGGGCATGGCTGTTGAGCAATTCAACCGTCAATACGGCATCCCAGGCCACACTCACGGTGGCGAAGAAGAACACAGCGAAGAAGAAGCGGTATTCGCTGACCTAGATCAAACAAAAGTTCAGCTTTTAGCTGAATATAACTTTGATAATGAGTGGCTTAATAAAATTAACTTACGTGTTGGTCACACTGATTACGAACATGCCGAAATTGAACATGGCGCGGTAGGTACAACCTTTAAAAACGAAACCAACGAGCTCCGCGTAGACTTAATGCATAACCCATTTAGTGAGTGGAATGGTGGTTTAAGTTTTCATTACAAAAACAGTGATGTAGAAGCTCAAGGCTCAGAAGCATTCACACCTCCATCTGAAACAGAAAGCATTGCCATCGCATTAATGGAAGGAAAACACTTTGGTGACGTTTTAGTACAACTAGGTGGCCGTGTAGAACGTGTAACCCTTGATGCTGACAATGTATTATTGCCAGACATTGATGCTCACCCTCATGACGATGATGGTCATGGACATGACCATGGGCATGATCACGGTTCTGAAAGCTCGTACACCCGTGTATTTGATGTTGAGCAAGAATTTACCCCTGTCAGCTTATCAGCAGGTGCCGTATGGGACTTTACCCCTGGTTATAACTTAGGCCTGTCAGTTTCACGTTCTGAACGTGCGCCGTCGGCTTCTGAGTTATTATCATTTGGTCCACACATTGGTACTGGTACTTATGAAGTGGGTGCATTATTTGATATTCATGATGGTCATTTTGAACTATCTGATAACCCTATCGATTTAGAAACAGCCAACAATATTGATTTAACCTTCCGTAAAACAGAGGGTGATATTGGCTTTATTTTTAATGCCTTTTACAACCAAGTAGATAACTATTATTACCAAGTCGACACCGGGTTATACGCAGAAAGTGGCCATAGTCATGGCGATGAAGACGGCCATGATCATAGTGACGAACACGACCACTCATCTGAACTACCTGTCTATTTATTTAAAACAGATGACGTAATTTTACATGGTTTTGAAGCGCAAGTTGCATGGCAGTTAACCGATGAGTTTAAAGTAGATCTATTCTCAGATTACGTTCGCGCTCGCTTACAAGATGGTGGCGATTTACCACGTACACCACCGCTTCGTTTTGGTACTGAGCTTAGTTATGAAACCAATAATTTAAGTGCTCACCTACATGTAACTCGCTATCAAGAGCAAGATCGTACTGCACCAGAAGAAACCTCTACAGACGGTTACACCATGCTTGATGCCAGTGTTTCATATGACTTATCAGTGCTAAATCAAGATCTTTCTCTGTATCTGCGCGGTACCAACCTAACAAACACAGAAGCACGCGTACATAGCTCATTTTTGAAAGATATTGCACCACGTCCAGGACGTAGTTTTGCACTCGGTATTCGCGGTTATTTTTAAGCGCAAAAACAATTATAAATTAAGGAAATTAACATGACTAAACTATTCAAATTAAAACTCATAGCACTGGCAATAAGCAGTACATTAATTACCGCCTGTGGTGATGCAGAAACAAATATCGTTGAGAAAGATCCTATTGAAGTGCCTGATGACCATGATCACGGTGATGGTGATGGTGACGATCACGACCATGGCGATGAATACACCATTGATTCATTAGGTCGACTTGTAGTACTTGCAGGTGACAGCAACACAGCAAGCTTCTTTGACTTAGACGACAATGCGTTGCTTGACACATTTACACTAACCAATGATTCAAACACGTTGTCGTCATCACCTGATTTTCGTTATGCAGTGATTACTAGCCGCGCACAAGACTACCTAGGTTTTATTGATGGTGGTTTATGGCGTGAAGATCACGGTGAGCATTTACATGACTACAAGCAAAGCCCTGCTGCAAGTAGTTATGAACTAACCAACGGTAGCCGCCCAACCCACCTTGTTAAACACGATGGTAAATTAGCCATTTTTTACGATGGTGATGCAACGTCTGGCACAGTTGCATCTGTTGAAGTATTGACAGATAGCGACATCACAAGTGCAACAGCAACGTTACCTGGCATCACTTACGATATAAATATGCATGGTGTTGCAGAGCCTCGTGGCGAACATTTACTATCAACCATTCGTCGTGATGATGCAGACAGCACATCTGTTGCTAAAGTTTTGCCTGATCAAGTAGGTGTTTATCATTTTCATGATGGCGAATACGAACTAGAACAAACTTTAGAACTTACCTGCCCAGATTTACATGGTGCAGCACAAAACCACGATTACGTAATCTTTGGTTGTAGTGACGGCGTATTATTAGCACACCAATATGATGACGAGTACGAAGCTGAAAAAATAGCAAATATCGACGCGGTTGGTGATTTACGTATTGGCACTATATACGGTCATGAAGACAGCGAGACCTTTATTGGCGTTGCATCAGGCCACGGTGGCGGCCCTGCAGTGATTTTAAGTATAGATCCAGCAAGCGCTGAAATGGAAGAATTAGAATGGCAACTAGCCGATGGCGCAAGTGCTGTTTCTTACTCTTTCTCAGCAAATGGCGAGCACTTTTTAGTATTAGACAGCTTAGGCTTTTTAAACGTACTAGAGGCGCATGAACACGACGGCCATACCCACTGGGAATTAGCAGGCCAAGTTGATATCACTGAAGAAGACGTAACAACCATGCCTGAAGGCATGAAGTTTAGTATGACTGTAGCGCAAAATGGTCAATTTGCTTATGTAGCCGACCCAATCGCTCAACATGTTGTACAAGTACACCTAGAAGATTTAGAGATTGAAGGTGAACTAGAACTTACATTCCCACCAGCTGCTATCACTTGGTTAGGTATTGCAGAAGAGGAAGAAGATCACGACCACGATCATTAAGCTTGTAGCGTATTTAACCGTTAAATTAAACGCTTAAATTATAAGAGTCTAATGCCGAATAGTATATTTTATTATTCGGCATTTTTTATTTAGGTGATATCGAGAATATTTCGAAAAGTCTTATATGCCTAGCTTTTAAATAACTGAGTGTATCTTTTGGCATAACTCAGTACTATTTTTGCTGTTTCTTCATTATCGAGTAATTGAATTGGTGGCTCAGCTAATGGCGGTAAATCATCAAAGCTAGGTAATGGTTTTTCCAACCAACGCCAACACTTAGTCCGGTTAGCTTCAACTTTTAATAAAGTTAGCATTATTTCCTCAAGAATTTCAGGCTGACCAAACCAACCTATAGGTTTGGTAACTGGCTTTCTACCTCCTTGAATCACTCGCGGTAACTGCGACAGCTTTAGCTCATCAATAAGAATATTCTTACGAGTCCAGTCAGCGTGTATATCTAACTTCTCATTAGGGTAGCGAACATTATCCGTTGTAGGGATCACTAACCCAATTTTAACTTTATTAAGAGATTTTATTTTTTCGAGAGCTCTTTCTAAATCAGTATCATTAGTGACGAATACGACTTGCTCAATTGACTCATCTGTTAACACATCAAATAATGCCTCAACGGCAATATTTACATCGGTTTGCTTTTCCTCTAACTTCCAAATATCTACATATTCACATTCATTTGGGGGCTTTTTAGGTTCTTTTTCGTCAATTTTAAATGCGCGGGTTGGGTTTATAGAGTAATAACCTTTAATGATTTCTAACTGATTTTTGAGACTATGAAAAGTTAAAGCTCGATGATATGCCTGCTGATCAACTAATGAATCTTTTGACATAGCTGCTTTTTCTATAATATCAGCAGTAAAAAACTTAATACTTAGATTATCACTAGTATGGATTTCATTTGTTGAGCTGGGGAGAATAAAGCTGTCAAATAGTCTAAATATATCCATCAATATATATGCGAGTCTTCAAAATTTATCCTTAAATTTTAGTGACAAAAAAACCGACACTAAGGTCGGCTTTTCCCCCCTATATCCAGGAGACTCAATGCTACGCGTGGAAGTAGGGTTAGTTGTTAAAAACAATACTAGTCAAAAATGACTATTTCGTCAACAATTAAACAGCTAACAAATAATTACTAAGCAACAACGTAAAAACTATTTCCGGCGCCAGCCGCTCCATACATCGTCTTCTTGGTTGGCTTTTTTGTTCTTTTTCTTACCAGTGCCTTCTGGCTTGGCCATTGGCTTGTCGTTTTTAAGCGCCTCTGCCGCATCAAGGTTGGCTTGGTTTACAGCAAAGCCTGCTACCTCTTCGCGCTCTAAACGTAGTTTGTTTTTCTTCTCAATCACCTTAAAGTGATGAAAATCTTCATAATCAATCAGTGATAACGCTAAACCAACTTCACCAGCACGGCCACTTCGGCCAATACGGTGCATATAATCAGCGGGGCTACGTGGTAGGTTAAAATTAATAACTACTGGCAGCTTGGCAATATCTAAACCACGGGCGGCAATGTCAGTGGCTATTAGCACGTCTATTTCACCGTTTTTAAACTTTTCGATTACTCGGGTACGCTCGCTTTGGCCTTTATCACCGTGGAACACTTGCGCATTCACGCCGCGCTTTTCAAGTTTGCCCGCTAAATGCTCACAGTCTTTTTTGGCGTTGACAAAAATCAATGCTTGGCGCCATTGATGAGTTTTAATTAAATGCGCTAAAACTGTGGTTTTCTCGCCTTTATTTACCGTAAATACACGCTGTACTAAAGTGCTTTCGTCTTTGCTTTGAACTTGAATTTCAACAGGGTCGTTTAGCAGCTCTTGCGTTAATAGCTTAACTTGCTCAGGGAAAGTCGCTGAGAACAACATGGTTTGCTTTTTAGCTGGCATTAATGCCAATAGCTCAGCAAGCTCTTCAGTAAAGCCAAGGCTTAACATGCGGTCAGCTTCGTCAAGCACCAATGTACTCACTTTATCCAGCTTAATGGCATTGCTTGAGATTAAATCGAGCAAACGACCTGGTGTTGCCACGATAATATCAGCACCACCACGAAGTGCCTGCATTTGCGTATTAACCGACACACCACCAAACACCGCTACCGTTTTAATCGCGCCATTAAAGTTCGCTGAGTATGATTTAACACTATCAGCCACTTGCGTAGCAAGCTCGCGCGTAGGCACTAAAATAAGCCCTGAAACAAAGTTACCTTTGCTCGGTGTTTTATTCGCACCTTGCGCTAAAAACAGCATTTGTAGCATCGGTAATGCAAACGTGGCCGTTTTACCCGAGCCGGTATTCGCCCCTGCAATTAAGTCACTTCCCGCCAAGATACTGGGAATTGCTTTTGCCTGAATCGGCGTAGGTTGCGTGTATTCAAGATCAGACAATCGAGCAATTAGCTCTGGGATAAGGCCAAGTTCGTTGAAATTGCTAGGGTTTGCGGCTGAGGTCATAAAAGGTGCGGGCTCATTACTAAAAATAGCCTGCAATTTTAGCGTATTTATTGCCCGTTAAGTAGAGATTAGTGATTTAAATGTGGTTTAGATAACAGCTACGAGTTTCGATCTGCAAGTCACGAGCATGTCTGTGTATTTGTTAGCTCAGGTTTATCCTGAGCTTTAATAGAGTTTGAAGCCATTATATTATTAGCTCTTACTCAGTTCTGCTTGCAGCCTAGCTTTTGTTTCTTTTAAGTAATTTATATAAGGATATGAGTCATCTGCAATCGCTAAAGCAGATTCCATCTGTTCTAGTGCTTGGCGAGTATCGCCTTGCATTTCATAACCATAAGATAAGGCTGAAAGCGCATCGACTGAATTTGGGTGGTTTTTTAAATTGTACTTAAACACCTCAATTGCACGGGTAAACTGTTTGCTGCCCGTTAAGTTATAACCTAGTGATCTAACAGCGCGATCTGGTGGCGATATCTGCTCGCCCCATTGTTGAGATAAGTTTTGATAATAAGCATCAATAGAGGCTATATCATCAGTTAAAGCAGTTATCGGCATTTGTTTTGGCAAGAATAAGTTGTAATAGGCATTAAATGCCCCAGCAGCGGTGGTTAAGCCATGCGAGATACCATCAAACGCATCACTAAAGAAACGCAAATTTGCCAACTTATTCGATTGCAGTGATTGCTGTAAATCATCATATCGTTCGCGCATGATGCCGGCTTCTTCGCCGATATTTATATAAACGTAATTGTTAAGCTCTTTGCTTTTAGCTAAAAACGATTTTGTACTTTTTACCGATGCGCCATAGTTCCACCAAACTGCAGGGCTATAAGCAATGTGCGCTTGGAATAACTCAGGTTTGGCCTGCAACGCATACAGCGCAAATACACCACCAGCAGAGGCGCCAGCAATCACTTTATAATTATGCGTACGATAGTTCTTATTTACTAAAGGAATAAGCTCTTGCTCAAAGAACGCTAAAAATTTTGCCGCGCCGCCCCCTTCACCAACAGGACCCTGCGGCTCTTTATTCACTGTAGGATACATATCTCTGAGCCGATTAGTGTTTTCAATAGCGACAATAATAACCTCAGGCGCACGATTATCATTTTGTAAACGCTCAATTACCGCACTGGCAAGCGGTATATTACCCGCGCCATCTAAGCGATAAATAACTGGATATACCTTATTTGGCTCAGATTGATAGCTCTTCGGTAACTGAACGACAACTGTGCGCTGTTCATTTAAAACAGCCGATTTAAATGTATGCGTGTGCACAGAGTAATCAGCACTTTGTTGTTTAGTATCAGATTGTGCAAGGACATTTTGTGAACTAAAAATAAAAATACTAAAGCTAATAAAACAAATGGCAGCAAATAACCGCATAACTAATCCCTTAGAGAAAAATAAGTTACTTAAGCTAACAGACTTTTAGACACAAAAAAAGCGTATTGAGCGTAATGCTCGCTTAGTTACAAAAACAATTAAAGATCAGTTAGGTTACTTTAAATTGCCAAAGCAGCGCGAAGGTAGATGCTATAAAAGGTAGGTAACACCCAACCCCTCAAAATACCGCCTAACAGATTTCATCATAATGATAGTGATAAAAAGCCTAGGTTTGTACCTAGACCTTTTCAATAATCTACAAGCAAATTTGTTGTGTTTTTTTTGTGCATTAAATTGATACCGGTGTCATGAATTTAATGGTTTTTATGACACCGGTATCATTGAAATTATTCATGTTTTTTACTAAATATATGTGTTTTTAGGCCTTTCATAGGCTCGAATATCCTTAATCCATCTGTTACTATAATTACAGCTTAAAGGGAAACAAGAACCCCAGAGCTATCCCGTTCAATCTCACACAATTTAGGTATAAACATGACTTCAAGCGCTACTCGTTTTGTCGATCTAACTGCAGCTGAACTTGTCGAACACGCGATCCGTCGTGGCGAAGGGACTTTAGCCGCAAATGGAGCTTTTGTTGCTAAGACTGGTCACAGAACTGGCCGTTCTCCAAAAGACCGTTTTATTGTTCAAGAATTAAGCACTGAAAATGATATTCAATGGGGTAATGTAAACCGCCCTTTCGATGCAGATAAATTTGACGCTTTATGGGCACGTGTAGAAGCACATGTGCAAAGCAATGACCACTTCATCTCTCACCTTGAAGTAGGCGCTGATCCTGAGCACTATTTACCTGTTGTTGTTACAACAGAAACTGCATGGCACCATATTTTTGCCAAAAACATGTTTATCGAACCTAAATCTTATAATGCATCTGATTTACCCGAGTGGCAGGTAATGAATGTACCTTCGTTTGTTTGTGATCCAGAGCGTGATGGCACAAATAGCGATGGCACAGTTATTATCAACTTTGCACAACGTAAAGTATTGCTAGCAGGTATGCGTTATGCCGGTGAAATGAAAAAATCAATGTTCTCAGTACAGAACTTCCTACTACCAGCAAAAGGTGTATTACCAATGCACTGCTCTGCCAACGTAGGTGAAGCTGGTGACACAGCATTATTCTTTGGTTTATCTGGTACAGGTAAAACCACTTTATCAGCAGATCCAACTCGCTTTTTAATCGGTGATGACGAGCATGGCTGGGCACCTGGCAGTGTATTTAACATCGAAGGCGGTTGTTACGCTAAATGTATTGATTTATCGCAAAAGAACGAGCCTGTTATTTGGGATGCCATTCGCTTCGGTACTATTTTAGAGAACGTGGTACTTGACGAAAATCGCGTACCAGACTTTAACGATACCAGCCTAACTCAAAATAGCCGCGCAGCTTACCCACTAGAGCATGTTGAAAAACGTAAAGTAGAAAACCGCGCTGGTGAACCTAAGGCTGTTGTATTCTTAACATGCGATGTAAGTGGTGTATTACCGCCGGTATCTGTATTAACCGAAGAAGCTGCTGCATTCCACTTCCTAAGTGGCTACACAGCAAAAGTAGGTTCAACTGAAATTGGTTCAACAAGTGATATTGAATCAACATTCTCAACCTGTTTTGGTGCTCCGTTCTTCCCACGCCCGGCAGGCGTTTACGCTGAGCTTCTTATGAAGCGCGTACGTGAGTTTGGCGCTAAAGTATACTTAGTTAACACTGGTTGGACTGGTGGCCCTTACGGTACGGGTAAACGCTTTGATATCCCAACAACACGCGCCGTTGTTGATGCAATTGTATCTGGTAAACTTGTTGGTGTTGAAACTCAACACATCGACGTTCTAAACCTCGATGTTCCTGTTGCAGTTCCTGGCGTTGACAGCGAGCTACTTAACCCTATTAATACATGGGCTGACAAAGCTAAATACGCTGAATATGCAGCTAAACTTGCAGCCGATTTCACTGAAAACTTCGCTAAATACGATGTGTCAGACGAAATTAAAAATGCAGGGCCAAAAGCACAGTAACATGCTTTAAAACCGAACTTTAAGCGCCAGCATCTGCTGGCGTTTTGCGTTTACTAATACAAAACATTATTCATGATCAAACGGAATTAGCCTCCACCGCGTAATTTGTTTTTTCTCCCTTACCACTAAAAACTCTTGTACTCGCCTAAATAATCAACACGTACTATTTAAATTATTTTACCCGAAAACATTTACTTTATTTTGTTTTATGTTAAAAAGTAACAGTGCATTTTTAATAAAATGTTACTTTTGTACCTTTATGTGAACAACCCATTTCGTAAAATGGTACAAAATACTGGGCATATTAGGGTCGTAATGTCGGTTAAAGGGAATAGCTACTCTGGCTCTTAGTCAGTCAAGCTAACACTGGTTATAAAAAGAAACAAAAGAGATTAAACCATGTCAAAATTAGTCATCGATAGCAATTATAACAATATAAAACGCACTAAAAATCGGCTTAGCTTAGCGATTTCTTATGCGCTATTGGGCTTATGCCCACTGCTGCTTGCGGCTCAAACTTCGCAACAAAATGACAGCGATGTCATCACTGAAAGTAAAGACGAAGCTATGGAAGTCATCGAAGTAACAGGGATCAGAGGTAGTATCAATAGCGCACAAAACCTTAAACGTTATGCCGATACCGTAAAAGATGTCATTACTGCTTCAGATATTGGTGCATTGCCTGATAAATCTGTAACAGAGGCCTTACAACGTGTACCAGGTGTCACAATCGAACGTTTTGCATCATCAAGTGATCCAAAGCATTATGCTGATGAAGGTACTGGCGTTTTGGTACGCGGCTTAGACCGAGTGCGCTCTGAAGTAAATGGCCGTGACGCATTCAGTGCGAACCCAAATGGTGGCTTAAGCTATGAAGATTTTCCTGCCGAATTACTCAGTGCCGTAGAGGTAGTGAAAAATCAAACATCCGATCTTATTTCTGGTGGTGTTGCAGGGACTGTAAATTTAATTACCCGTAAACCTTTTGATTCCACCGATCGCATCATCTCTTTTAACGCCAAAGCAAACTATAGTGATTTTCGCGAAGAAACAACCCCTTCTTTCTCAGCGCTTTTTTCTGATAATTGGGAAACCAATGCGGGTAAGTTTGGCTTTTTAATTGCCGCATCTCAATCCGAATATAAAACCCGCGGTGATGGCGTTGGCTTAGGTAACTTTCATGCTCGTGGTGACTCCTTCATACCGACACTTGATCAATGGGGAGGCATCACTGGCGTGGACCCAAGCTCACCTGTAGATGGTGCTGCACTTCCTGGTCAACCTGCAAATAGTGTCTGGTATGTGCCTGCAGCGATCCACATGAGCACAGCAACAAATGACCGAAAACGAACGGGCTTAACCAGTTCATTACAATGGGCAAGTGATGATGACAAAATTGTCGCAACGGTTGAGCACATCAATTCAAAAGCATCTTTAGAGTGGGATGAGCGTCAAATAGGACAGGCTGCACAGGGCTTTAGAGGCTTTATGGGATCATCGCAAAATTGGCAAGATGACTCAGAAAATGGCTATCCATTAACGACAGAGAATGGCTTTGTCACATCAGGTATTGCACTTGGCGTTAGCCCTGAAACACCTTTCTTTTACCGTAGCCGTTGGAACTACAATGAAAGCACCGTAGAAGACACCTCTTTTAACCTTGTTTTAAAACCTATCGATAGACTAACTTTAGAGTTCGATTACCAACATGTAGACTCAGAAAAAATAGTCCACAATTACAGCATGTCAGGTCAAACTAGAGGCAATCATGTTCATGCTGTATCACCGTATTTCCTTGATATGCGCGGCGATAGGCCAACCGTTGAGTTTCTCAGTGATAACATAATGACTGCAGGTTGGTCGCCAAATGAAGACTGGGACGGTCCAGTGCCTAATTTATTTCTAGGCAGTGGTATGGAGCAAGAAGAGCACAATACAGCAACGGCAAATAGCTTTAAATTTGATGTAAATTATGAACTTGATGGTAATTTTACAAATATTAAAGCAGGTTTCTATGTTTCAGATAAAGACCTAACAGTACGCGACACAGCTTATGAGGGATGGTCGGCAATCGGTACCCCTTGGATACAAGCAGACCGCAATGCTGCAGCTGCAGTTAATCGCCCAGAGCTATTTGAGCGTGTCGACTTTTCAGACTATTACCATGGTCAAGTACTACAAGGTAATGTAAATAACTTTCTATTCCCTAGCATGGATTTAGTAAGAAACTACGCTGATTCCTTGCGCCAAGGTTGTCAAGATGGTTGGCATAATGCGACCAATAGCGCAGCTAACGGTGGTACATGCTCCGGTACTTACGTGCCCTATGCAGATAAAGAAAACCGGGTTGAAGGACCTTTTGCAGCGCATAACATTAGTTCAACTAATGAAAAGCGAAGTGAGTTCTATATTCGCAGCGATTTTGACTTTATAGATTTAGCGATTCCAGTCACTGGTAATATTGGCTTGCGCTATGTTAGCTATCAATTGGAGTCAACAGGTGCCTTTGTACAGCCACAAGTCATTAAACGCGGTGAGCCAGGCACGTCATTAAACCAAGTGATGCAACAAGATGAATATAAGCGTTACTACGATATTGCCAATGGTGAATCTCAATTAAGTACCGTTGACGGCACCGACTACAACACTATTTTACCTAGTCTAAACTTAAGTTTTGGCGTAAGCGAAGATGTCGTTGTGCGATTTGGTGCATCGAAAGCACTTTATTACCCAAGCTTAGTAGACGCCCGTAACATCAGTATTCTTAATTTAGATTATACACGCCGCCTACAAACTCCAGGCGCAGACTACGACGAAGCCAATAACCCCGTTGTTGCACTTGATGATATTGAGCTGTCAGCATTATCAGGCAATCCAAATTTAAAACCTGAAGAATCAATAAACCTTGACCTATCAACGGAGTGGTATTTTGCTCCAGCAGGCTATGTCACTGTGGGATTGTTTAATAAAAAACTAAGTAACATTATTCGTAACAGAGCTTTCGATTTGGACGTGACATTCAATGATGAAACCTACGATGTATCTGCTTATGGCCCTGCAAATACGGGCTCTGGCACCATCCGTGGGGCTGAGTTTTCTTATTCTCAATTCTATGACATGTTACCTGGCGCATTTAGCGGCTTAGGTTTGCAGTTTAACTACACTTATATAGATCAAGATGGTTTAGAAGACCCCAACGAGGTATCCGCTGGTACTCTTGGTTTTGATGAAAATGGTAATCCTATCGCAGATAATCGCAACACTTTCCGTGTATTTAGTGATTTACCGCTCCAAGGGTATTCAGACCAAAATTTAAATATTATTGGTATGTATGAATACGAAAACATTTCGTTTCGTCTCGCTTATACTTGGCGCTCAGAGTATCTGTTGACTCTACGTGAATCTGAAGAATACGTACCAGCTTACGCTGAAGCATCAGGCATGATGGACGCTAGCTTATACTACACAATCAATGATCATTGGAAAATAGGCTTTGAAGCGAGCAATCTACTCGATACAGAAACAAAAACTCAGTATCAATTAGATCAAGACGGAACAAAAACTGAAGCACTTAGCTTTACTACAGACCGACGTTACGCGCTAAGCGTTCGCGCAATATTCTAAACAACCAACTCAAACGCGCGTAGCAATAAAACTACGCGCCGTTTTAACTAATCTCTTTTTATCAGTCCTACATAATTTATAAATGTTTATGTATCAAAATATTAAATGCCGCATAACCTCAATATAAATGTACCTAAATAAGACAAAAACGATAATATTGAATACAATGCTTTAGCCGGATCTAAAATTTATCTAGTGTTTAACGATGTCGAATGCACGCCTGCTCATACGACTAAGTAGAAAATCTATTATCATTTAAATTAAGGAAGGTTTAACAATGCAAGGACAAAACCTAACAAGCGGTCCTATTCCAAAGCAGTTATGGTCTTTGGCATGGCCTATGATGCTCTCAATGTTTTTTCATTCCCTCTACAACTTAGTGGATGCATTTTGGGTTGCGAAAATTTCAGCTTCTGCCATTGCCGCAGTATCAATTTCACAAATAATTTTATTTATAATGATAAGTTTGGCAATGGGCATCTCTGTTGGCACATCTGTCTTAGTTGGACAAAATATTGGCGCCAAAAGAATAGCCACCGCTGAGCGAGTGCTCGGTCAAGGTTTTCTATTAACCGTTATTGCAGCACTGCTTTTTACCCTGATCATTTTTAGTTTCCGTAATGAGTTTCTGATTATTTCTGGCGCAGTTGGCGACATATTACCGCTAGCAACCCCCTATTTCACTGTAATTACTGCGGGATCGATACTGACATTTTTAATGATGATGATCTCGATTTCTTACAATGCTCAGGGTGATAATTTTACCATGACTAAACTCTTCGCCCTTTCCACTATAATTAATATGGTGCTTGATCCCATTTTTATTTTTGGCTTTGCAGGTTTCCCAGCGCTGGGGATTGCAGGTGCTGCGTATGCAACCTTAATCTCTCAAGCCGTTTTTATCGTGCTAGCTTTAAGGTTATTGATGAAACCCACTATGATGGTGCCACTACACCTAAAGTATTTACAGCTAAGTTGGTCGTCGGTAAAAAAAGTCATCGATATTGGATTGCCTGCATCGCTCAATCAAGTGCTTAATCCATTAGGTTTTTCTGCATTAATGTTTCTTGTGTCAGCCACTTTTTTAGAAGCTGGGGCTGCCGCTTTTGCTATCGGTTTTAGAATAGAGTTTTTTGCTTTTATTCCCGCTATTGGCTTTGGTTTTGCTGCAATGTCGATGATTGGACAAAATATCGGAGCAGGTAATCACGACAGAGTTCGTGCAGTTTTAAATATGTCTGTACGATACGGCTCAGGCTCCGCCTTGCTGTTTAGCTTGCTCGTGTTAATCTTTGCTCCTTATATCGTAGCCATTTTTACAGCTGATCCGCTTGTCACAGAGTATGCTCTGCAATATTTTCGTATCGTACCATTAGGCTATCTCTTTTTTGCCGTTGCCTTTATTGAAGCCAGTATTTTTCAAGGTATAGGTAAGTCATGGCCAGGTTTCTGGATTACATTTGCAAGAATCGGCATTTCTCTCGTTATCAGCTTTATTACCATTAACGTATTCGCGTTAGAAATTTGGACTGTCTGGGTAGCTATTGTAGTTGGCAGTGTTATCGCGTCTTTATCTGGGCTGCTATGGCTCAATCGTGCACTCACAGCAGTTCAACAAAAAGAGCTAAAACCCGATGGAAACTTAGATAGAGAAGAGGCGCTACCATAACAACTGCAGCAATTTAACCCCCCGAAAACTTAACTCAGTTGGAAGATCAGTACCGCTAAATTCAAAGCGAAAGCTACGAGTCCATAACAATGCCATTCACTAAAGAGTGATTCATTGCTTGATTTTCATACTGAACAGAAAATGAAGGCAGAGTGCTATCTGTCATTCGAAAATTTTTGGAGGGCCTTAAAACAAGATGCCTTAAACTTAATCCTAAATCAGTTAGGAACAGAAGCAATTTGCAAGTTTTGCACTTTGCTAACTCGTTAAGGGGCAAAAACGAATCAGAAGATATCATCCACACCAGTAGCATACGGTGGTAAAGCTGCTTTAAGCGCAAAAAACACTTGCAATGTACTAAACAAAGTCAACAGCACACCTATCGAAGCCTTGGCGTTTCATATTTTCGATTTTATACTTAAACCTGAAGTTATTATACTTTAGCACTAAAACGAACACTTGTATTTTCTACTATATCTAGTACATTGAAATGGACTTCCTCCCTGAACATTGCTCTTTCATCATAAGGTTTCATAACAATATTTTCTTCGGTAATTCTAATTCTTTCAGCTGATCTTTTTTCAGCCTGTTCGATAACCTCTCTAACGTGAATTCGGCCAACAACATCTTCTTTCGTGTATTTTGTATTACTCCTTGATGTCGAACTTTTGGAGTCAGCTACAGCAGTGTTTAAAAAATCAGTGGCTTCAACTAGTTTATCGCTCGCGTTGAGCTTAGCTTTTAAGTAATTGTATTCTCTCTTTGTTAGGTCGTGATCAATGATGTCTATTTCATCGCCCGTGTTGGTGAAGTCGAATTTTTTATTTAGTAGATTAGGTTGTTCTTTCGCCACTTCAGCTAAGATGCGCTTAGTTTCAGAGACCATATCATTAGCAGAGCTTTCCTTTTTTTTAGTGAAATCAGAAAGCCATTCAAGACTCTTCCGTAGGGCTACAGTTTCATCAGCAGAGAGCTGATTTGTCACTATTTTAATTGTGGCGGTATTTTGTTGTGATGATGTTGTTATCGTATCGTTAGAGATGTTAGCAACATACTGTTTCTTATCAGAACTTACTTCCATATTATTAATTTTTTCTGCTTGTGCAGACGAGTTCATTGTAGTAACTATTGGTGTTGAAGTAATAGGTTTCATGCTCACTTCCTTTTAAACGTTATTTATAAACTTGATATAATAGTTATCGACTACTTTTCTGTTAACTTAAGCCATTTTTTTGAGTTGTGAAGGGGAGAGTGAGCATTAGATGCTCACTTTAAAGTAAAATGCTAGCGGGTAATTGTTTCTATAAACGTTTCATCGCAAATGTGAATATATTTTAACTCTCTTTTATCTTGTATATTGCCATCTTGAGAAAGAGGATACATTATAACTACTTGGGCTGGTTTATATTCAATTTCCCATACATCTCTAGGTGTTCCAAAGTTAGAATCAAATCGCTCAGTAATGGTATTACCACTACATCGAGGTAAATCAAAAGAAGCTGAAAATTGGCCTGCTGTATTTGTTGTAACAACCTCATGTATTTGCTGGCCATTAACAGCGGTTACAACAACTATTTTTTCACCTATAACGGGAGCACCATTGGCATCAACCACCTTACCACCTGCACTTAAATTAGAGTAAGCTTCTGTATGAAAATAGTGAACTAAATCAGTGAGGTTTTGATCTGTTGTCCAAACATCATAATCTGCGAAAGTATCAAATCCATTACTAGTGTTAATTTGATAATTATTTAAAGCTGATGTTGTAGTATTTGGTTTAGCAAGTGCACGCATATAATCTCACTGCTCTGAGTAGAGGTAAGTAATTTAAGCGTTATTTTTTGACTCAATAATATGTAAATCACGTTGAGGGAACGGGATAGTAATTCCTTTGCTCTGCACTTTATCTTTAATTTTACGCTGTGTTTGCCAATATATATCCCAATAATGTGTCGTTGCTACCCAAGCACGAAGCTGCAAGTTCACAGAGCTATCTGCTAATGTGTGTACAAGATATTGAGGGGCCGGCTCAATCAAAATTCGAGATTCTTCACTGACAAGCTCCCTTAATGCAGCAAGCCCATCCTCTATTGAATCACCATAGGAAATACACACAGTTATATCCATACGGCGCTTTTCATTTCTCGTAAAGTTTTTTATCGCATTTGCCCAAACCGTGCTATTTGGGATTGATACAAAAACACCATCGGCGGTTTCAAGAACTGTGGTAAATAGTCCTTAATCTTTTACACTCCCTGTATAGCTTGATACTTCAACAAACTCTGCCTTTTTTAGTGGCTTTAAGAAAAGTAGCATGACCCCCGCAGCCACATTACTGAGTGTGTCTTTTAACGCTAGACCAATCGCTAAGCCTGCGGCACCGACGAGTGCGACAAGACTGGCCGTATTGACTCCAAATAAATCTAAAATAATCACAATAGCAATTAAATAAACAACATAGCCTGATAGCGTGGTAAGCAGCTTTGTAATGATTTCATCGTGCTTGCTCAATCGGTAAACACCCTTATGCACAGCTCGTTTAAGTAGTTTTGAACAAATACTAGCTCCTATAAAGATGAAAATAGTAAGCAACGTATTCTTGGCTATCGCTATGAGTTGTAATTGATGCTCAGAAAAAAAGTTTATGATGGTTTCCATCGGTGGTTTCCCTTTTAATATAAATAAAGTATGTGCTTTGCTCTAAACGGTGTAACAACTAATGCTATCTAATGATACTGGTAACTAAGTAACCATTGTAAGCAATGTAGGAAGTAAGCAAGACACCACCTTCCCAACGATTTATTCTGCCTTGTCGGCCAAAACCGTAAGCCATAACCAACAACATGACAGAAAGTACAAGCATCACACTCCAATCTCTGAAAAATACGTCTGTAGAAATATGAGGTATAGGTTCAATAATACCGGCGATACCAATCACAGCTAAGATGTTAAACATATTCGAACCCACAACATTGCCAATGGCGATGTCATGCTCTCCCTTTTTGGCTGCAATGATAGAAGCTGCAAGCTCTGGCAAAGATGTCCCTAATGCAACGATAGTTAAGCCAATAATAAGGTCACTGACACCCAGCGTAGTTGCAATTTCAACCGCTCCCCAAACAAGTATACGAGAGCTAATTATGAGTAATGTTAAACCCACGATGAGCCAGAAAATTGCTTTCCCTAAAGACATGGCGTGACTTTTAAGCTCAGTATCAAATTCTGTTTCGAGGGTATCGCTCGGTGATTTCATACCTGAATAGACAGACCATGCTAAGAAGAAGACTAATCCGCCCAACAACAGACTTGCATCAATCGCTGATAAAGCGCCGTCATACAGCAAGTACCCACAAAAAAGTACGACAACTAATAGTAAGGGAAGCTCATTTTTAACAATTTTAGATTGAACAGTGATAGGAGCAATGATGGCTGTTACACCAAGGATTAAGCTGATATTTACAATGTTGGACCCGAGAGCATTGCCTAACGCCAAGTCAGGGTTTCCATCACTTGCCGCCATTGCTGATACGACCATTTCAGGGGCTGAAGTCCCAAAACCAACAATGACCATACCAATTAAAATTGAAGGTAAGCCAGCATGGCCAGCCGTAGATGCCGCTCCTTCAACAAAGCGGTCTGCACTCCATACGAGTAAGATAAACCCCGCAATAATAGCGGCTATGGCTAAGAGCATGACTGAACCCCCACGATATCAATACCTGAAAGGCGTATGACAGAGTTGTCTGGTCTATTTGCAAAATGAAGTGAGCTTTGGCAGTGACGTAGTTTCATTATTTACCCTTAGGGCAGACTAGACTAAAAAGACAACAAACCATCTCTGCCCGAAATGATCCATTGCCTTAAGTCTTGTCAAAACCTGATAAGGTTCGAAACTGCCACGAGCGGTGTTGCTCGGAGACTGTTGACAGTTTCCTTGCTAAATGCAAGAGACTACTCCCCTAAGTGTTTAAAGAATAATCCATCCCTAATAATAATACAATTAACTTAGCTCACCTTTTTCCAAACATATTGCGTATAACTCTCGGGGCAAGACTTTCAATTTTAGTAAACAATCTTAAACTTGAAAGGAGCAACGAAAGCTCCAGAAAATATAGGAATGCAAAACTCGAGACTTAAAGCGGACTGAGAGCATATTATGACCACTAAGACATAATGCTTCATCCTATGAAAAGAATAAGAACCTTTGTTAACTTTTAATAACTGGTATGTACTTTGCTATCTACTTTATAAAGTAAAAGGAACAAACTTATGGCTATTTTTCTCGCAAACTCGACACCTATACCGATTGAGTATACTCAAATAAGAAAGCTTTCTTCAGATGAGCTTGTTGATATAAAGAAAAAAGTATCAGAACTACAACCGCATGGCATGGAAGACTACCAGCAGCAAATAAACGCCCAAAACCATGTGCACCAACATACTGTGCTTGAGGTAAAAGGCCGAGTTATTGCTGCATTTGGAGATAATGATTGGCGCTTTTATCCAAGCAGCTCTGACAGTCGGGATGCAAATAAAACAGACATAGAAGTTATCAATAGTTTGAAATTGAAGTATGGGGAAACTTTAAAAGTGGCAACTTACCCACACGGACAAGGTCCTACGAAGGGAGAGATTCTTGAAAAAGTTTACGGCGCTACTCCTAACAGAGTTAACACCACAGCTTAGCTGGCAATTGTTTGCCGGCTAAGTAACCATTCACTGAGTCTTTATAACTCATATTCGTAATCATAGAAAAAACTTTAAGAGCACATTTGGTATGACTACTCTAGTCTAGCGCTTTGAGTATGAATCTTTATTGTTTGGTATGATACTTTATTGTATGGGGTGAAACTTTATTGTTCACCCACAACAGTAATTACCAATCTATTGATTTTACTCAACTGTAACCGATTTTGCTAGGTTGCGTGGCTGGTCAACGTCGGTGCCTTTTATCACTGCTACATAGTACGAAAGTAACTGCAGTGGGATTGTATATACAACAGGGGCGATCACGTCATCTACGTGGTTTACGTTGATCACGCGCATTGTGTCGTCTGATGCAAAGTGTGAATCTTTATCTGCGAATACATAGATGATGCCGCCGCGAGCGCGCACTTCTTCTACGTTTGATTTAAGCTTTTCAAGCAATTCGTTGTTTGGTGCTACAACAATAATTGGCATGTCGGCGTCAATAAGCGCTAATGGGCCGTGCTTAAGTTCACCGGCTGCATAAGCTTCAGCGTGAATGTATGAAATCTCTTTCAGCTTAAGTGCACCTTCCATCGCGATTGGGTATTGTGAGCCGCGACCTAAAAACAGAGAGTGGTGCTTGTCAGCAAACTCTTCTGCTAAGTCTTCAATACCATTTGCAAGCAATAACGCTTCTTCTAGCTTGTTTGGTAAGGTTTTAATCGCGTTAACGATTACGCTTTGATCTAGGCCTTTTTCTTGCGCTATAGACGCAGTAAGCATTAACAAACCAACCAATTGCGTGGTAAATGCTTTAGTCGACGCAACACCAATTTCAGCGCCAGCTTTAGTCATAAATGCTAAGTCTGATTCGCGTACTAATGATGAACCAGGCACGTTACAAATGGTCATTGAGGCCATGTAGCCTTGCTCTTTCGCTAAACGCAGGGCTGCTAAAGTATCGGCTGTTTCACCCGATTGTGAAATTGTCACAAGTAGGCTGTTTTCATGTACGAAAGACTCGCGATAGCGGAATTCAGAGGCAATTTCTACATTACAGCTTACGCCTGCAAATTGCTCAAGCCAGTAGCGGGCAACCATACCCGAGTGATAAGACGTACCACAGGCGATGATCTGTACATGTTTTACATCTTTAAAAATCTGCTGTGCACTGTCACCAAAAGCATCAATTGCTACGCGGTCATCATTTAAACGCCCTTCGAGTGTATTACGTACAGCAAGTGGCTGTTCGTAAATTTCTTTAAGCATGTAGTGACGGTATTCGCCTTTACCTGATGCATCTTGAGTGATGTTTGATTCGATCACTTCACGCTCAACGGCATTACCATCTATATCAAAGATTTCTACACTATCACGAGTAATACGCGCGACATCACCTTCTTCAAGGTAAATAAAGCTACGAGTTACTGGTAATAATGCTAACTGATCAGAGGCAATAAAGTTTTCACCAAGGCCTAAGCCTATAACCAGTGGGCTGCCTGAACGAGCTACAATGATTTCGTTATCGTTAGCTTTATCAAATACTACAGTACCAAAGGCGCCTTCAAACTGTTTAACGGCTGCTTGTACTGCTGCCAATAGAGTTGTATGTTGCTGGCGAAGTTGATGGATTAAGTGCACCATTACTTCTGTGTCAGTTTCTGATAAAAACTCGTAGCCGTCGCCTTTAAGCGCTTCACGCAAACTCGCGTGGTTTTCAATAATACCGTTATGCACTAAAGCAATTTCGCTATTTGAAATATGCGGGTGCGCGTTAGCTTCAGTCACGCTGCCGTGAGTAGCCCAGCGTGTATGTGCGATACCGGTAGTACCTTTAACGCCTGCTTCATTTAGCGCGTTTTCAAGGTTTACGACTTTACCAACCGCTTTAACAGTATTCAGCGTATTACCTTCTAAAAGTGCCACACCTGCTGAGTCGTAACCACGGTATTCAAGGCGCTTTAGACCTTCTACTAAAATTTTATTTACTGGACGTTCTGCAACAGCCCCAACGATTCCACACATAGTCTCTCCTTTTGCACATGCCAAAGCGTTAACTTTGGGTTTGTATGTGTTGTTTAATATTTAAATGCCTATCACAGGTGTTGTCGGCCTGTAATAAACACGAATTTATAAAATCTATAGCTCAGCGCAAATTAACTGTACGCCACACGCTTCAATTGCTTGGCGGGTATCAAGCGCCAAATTGCTATCTGTGATGAGTGTGGTGACTTGCTGCCAAGGCAATTCTAAATTGGGTATTCGACGACCTATTTTTTCAGACTCAACTAGCACAATTACCTCACGAGCAGATTCAGCCATTACTTGGCTTAAACCCACCAGCTCGTTAAAAGTGGTTGTACCGCGCTCAACATCAATGCCATCTGCACCAATAAATAGCTGATCAAAGTCATACGAACGTAAAACGTTCTCTGCAACTTGGCCTTGGAATGACTCAGAATGCGGGTCCCAAGTGCCCCCAGTCATCAAAAGTGTTGGCTCATTTTCAAGCGCTAACAATCGGTTGGCGACCTTAATTGCATTGGTCATCACCACTAAACCGCGCTTATTACCCAACTCTGGGATCATCGCCGCCGTTGTGCGACCGCTGTCGATTATTATGCGGTTATGATCTTTGATCAGCCCAGCTGCGGCTTTAGCAATCGCTACTTTGCGTTTTGAATCAATATCATCACTAACGATTTCTTGTGGCAACGCAATTGCACCGCCATAACGGCGCAATAGTAAGCCGCTTTTTTCAAGCGCAGTTAGGTCTTTACGAATGGTTACTTCAGAGGTTTGAAACTGTTCAGCTAAAATATCTACGGCTACCTCACCTAACTCATTAACTTGAGTAAGAATAAGGTGACGACGTTGCTGAGTGTTTCGTTTAGTCATTAAGTGAACCATTTAAGTTTCGTTTCGAAAGTTAGGGAATTTTAAACGAAACTAAGTAAATGGCAAGTAAATGTATAAAAATCCGGCTTATTTAATCTATCTAGAAGCAAACTCTTTGATATTGATACCCAGATCTTACCAAACTACTCTCGATTTAAGGGTGTAACTTATATACACTCATTAGTATAAATAACAATAATTTAAAGGACTAAAATGAAATTGCTACTTTTATTAAGCATGCTGTTCTACAGTGTAAATAGTATTGCCGGCGCAACGCAGTGGATTGATTTTACGCTCGAAAGTGGTCATGTAAAAATACCCGTTATTGTGGCAGGTATAGATGGCTACGCACTATTAGACACAGGTGCGCAACTCAATGCTATTAACCCGCGCTTTATCAATAAACACCAATTAAGTTTTGATAAAGGTAAAAAAGTCAGGGTTAAGGGGATTTATGGTATTGAAGATAAGAAATCCTACAATAACGTACCAACTAGCTTTTTTGGCATTAATACTGAACTTGATAATTTAACCGAAGTTAATTTGGGATTTCACACTACCTCACTACTATTTGGCGCAGGCTTTTTTAATCAGTTTGTAATGCAGCTTGATTACCCAAACCAAAAAATGCGTTTAATAACCCATGATTCTATTAAGTTACGCGACCTTGAAAATATTAAAATGCAAACGCAGAAAGGGTCCGGCATGCCCATAGTCGAAGTTGGCTTGCAAGATGGTCAATCTGTCTGGTTGCTACTTGATACTGGGAATAACGGCGGTCTAGCCATTGAGCGTAAAGTAGCTCGGCAAATGGGTTGGTTGGATAATTTAGATATCACATCAGGCATTAGCATGGGAGCAAACTCAATAGCAACAACAGAAAGTTTTCGAATACCGACTTTAAAATTTGGCCCTTTTGAGCTTGAAAATGTTTTAGTCAGTATACCTGCTGAAGGACAAAAAGCGTATCTAGAAAGCCAATACGAAGCGACAGGGTCACGTATTAAAGGACGTAAGGTTCAAGGATTGATAGGTTATGATGTACTAAAGCATTTTTTGATAACTATTGATTACAAAAATGGCCACGCCCATATTGGCTTGCCTGACGAAAAATAATAAAGGGTAATAATGAATACTAAATTCAACAACCTTGATAAATCATATTTAGAGCTGCGCAAAACAGCTCATGAGACTTGCCGGTTATTTTCAAAAAGCCCGAGTAAAGGCAACTTAAAACGTATTAAGAGTTTGTTTGCAATATGTGGTGAAGGCGTGATCATTGAAGCTGGCTTTCATTGTGATTATGGCTCGCAAATGCAAATTGGTGATCGTACTTTTATAAACATTAACTGCACTGTGTTAGATGCACCAATTAATGAGGGTGCAATAAGCATTGGCGACGATTGTTTAATTGGCCCAAACGTTCAGCTATTGGCCGTTTCTCATGCAATTGAGCCTAAGCAAAGACTACAAAAAGAAAACTTTGCAGCGCCAATAACTATCGGCAATAACGTGTGGATTGGCGCGGGGGTTATAGTGTTAGCGGGGGTTGCCATTGGTGATAATGCTGTCGTGGGCGCAGGGTCAGTAGTGACCAAAGATATTGCTAAAAACACCGTGGTTGCTGGTAATCCCGCAGTGAAAATTAAAGAGGTTTGATCGTATATTTTGTAGGTCGTCATTCATGGCGACAAGAACACAAAAAACCCAAGTTACACTTTACGCGCTAAAGCACGTCCTACATAATCTCAAACACATCCTGTAGGTCGTCGTTTACGGCGACAACTCCCTGCGATATTAAATTTACAAATAAACTGAATTCCAATACGGATAATCACCAATTCTAGTGACCAACTTGCGCCTCAAAGGATTTGCAGCAATGTACCTTGCTATTTCAACTCTATTTTCTTCTTCTCGCAGCGCATGATCATAATAAGCTCTTTGCCATACAGGCTGATTTAAATCTCGTACTTTATTAACTTCCCGAGCTGATGCGCCTTTCAAGTGACCCACTACAACCCCTAATTCACTGTTTTTAAGCTGCAACAAACCATGGAAATGATCAGGCATTAAAACCCAAGTTAACCAACGGCATTGATACTTGAGCTCATTACTCGCAATGCATCTACAAAAGATATTAGCATGATCGAAATTACTAAATATCCCTTCTCTGCGGTGGCATGTAAATGTAATGAAGTATTCGCCTGATTGAATTGATACACGCCCTTTCTTTAAGTTACTCCAGCTCATTTGATAAATTCCTTTTCCTAAAGCAGAAATAAAATATAGCCTATTTACGCGCTAAAGCACGTCCTACGGTAGGTCCGTCATTCATGGCGACTATAATATAAAAGGCCTCTCGGTAAACGAAAGGCCTTAGTTAGAAAATTGTAACTAATTTTATATAATGACTTATCTATTCATCACGTAAGATAAGCGACGGCCTTGTACTGGCGGCTTTAAACGCGAGGCTTGCAACCGTGAGCCAAGTAATCGCAGCAACACTAAGGGCTGCTATTAAATAAACCCACAGCGACTGATCAACACGCTCGTTAAAATTGGCAAGCCAATCGGTAACAAAGAGGTAAGCTATCGGTAAGGCTACAACAGTACTAACTAACACTAAATATAAATATTCACGTGCGAATAAATTAATTAAACCTAAGCGCGAAGCCCCTAATACTTTTCGTATTGAGGTTTCTTTTTGCCGTGACCTTACGCCATAAGCCGCTAATGCAAAAACGCCTATACAACTTAGTAATATCGATAGCCCTGTAAATAGGTTAATAACTCGCCCTAAAAACTGCTCTTGCTGATAAATAGCGCCGTAATTATCAGCCAAATTTTCAATTGCTAGCTCGGCCATAGCTAATTTTTTGGTTATTAACTGATTTATTTCGGCTTTAACAGCATAACTGGCTGCTGGTTTTAACCGTGTTTGAATAGCAACCTTGCCCATCCATGACAAACCACACGCAAAAAATAAAGGCTTAGTGCTTTGTCGAACATTTCCTATTTTTACGTTATTCACCACGCCAATAATAGTAAAAGTGTTTAATCTACCTGAATCAACACTCGTGAAAGAATGACCAATAGCCAACTCAGCGCTTTCTATTCCCATTTGAGCCACTAAACTACGGGTAACAATAACACTGGCGGCGTAACTTTTATCAGCCTCAACCTTGGTAACTTTATGATACCAATCGCCACCAAATTCAGCAGAAAAGTCACGCCCCGCTATTAGCGATAAACCTAATACTTGTGCAGCTTGATAACCCACACCAGAAAAATGCACTGATGCTTCATTATTTCGCTTATTAACCCAACTAATAGGCATAGAAATAGGCATTTCTTTCGTTAAATCACTATCAACAAAAGTGGCACTATCAACATCAGGTAACGTATTTATTCTAGCGAGTAATGAACTCTGTGGCTCAAAGGCGGATCTATCTATATTAGGAATATACAAGCGATTTTGACTATCATAACCAACAGGTAAATTTTGTAAAAAATCAAGCTGCTTATTAAGGTTAACTGCACCAATAATAAGTACAATCGCGCAGCTTGTTTGCAATATGATCAAGGTTGATTTGAATTTTGATGCTTTTCTACCACTGCTCATACTGCCGCTTAATAAGTAGGTTATTGGCTTTTTCGCAACAATAAATACCGAATATGCTGTGAGCAACATCCCAAAAAACAAAGTAAAAAATGCGATGATAGCGATTTGCCACCAAGCCTGACTGATACTCAAAGGACGTCCAACAAGATCACTAAACCAAGGAAGCAATTGCTCACATACGCCTACACTCAATAATATAGTGAAAGCTACCAACAAAAATGACTCTACCGAAAATTGACCAAGCAATTGCCCCCAAGTAACACCAAGCGCCTTTTTAATCCCTATTTCTCGACCGCGCTTACTTAGTGCTGCAGCACTCATATTAATAAAATTAATAGCTAAAACTAATAACAACACCACGCACACCGCAATACAAATCAATACCGACTCTATCGCGCCACCTGCTTTCATTTCTTCGGTTCCTGCACCTTGCAAATGTATATTACTAATATGATTAAGCTTAACGGTTAGCTGAGGCTCTTTTGCTAATTTACGCTGATTCATAAGCTGCGATAACGCCTGCTCTATGACGTTAATTTGTGCACTTGCATTGAGCTTTACATACACAAAACTATCGTCATGATATTCTCGAATATAACCAAGGTATCGTTCAGATAGCGGCACTATAGAGCGAAAATCGAGATGCGTATTCTGCGCTAAATCGGCAAAAACAGCAGTTACTATTAAAGTATCCGCATCACGTTGTAAGCGCTTACCCACAACATTACTTTCACCAAATAAACGGATAGCTTCCGATTTTGATAAAACAATACTGTTTGGCTTTCTTAATGCTGTAGATAATTCTCCGTGAAGCATAGTGAATGAAAATATATCGGTAATATTCTGTGTTGCGGCTATCGTTTTAGTTAATTTAAACGACTTATTATTAATAGAGACCTGCTGCTCAAACCAAAACCAATAATCCATTGGCGCTAACTTTTGTACCGATTCAATATTACTAATACTCTCAAAGCTTTTAGCCAGCAATGCGTTAACAAAGGCTGAGTGAGTACCTTGTTGGTTATTATGTAGTTCAACTCGATAAACATGCTCGCTATCTTGCCATTGCTGGTCATAACTAAACTCATAATTAATGTATAACGCCATAAAAAAAACAGCGACTAAACCCACACTTAAACTAAATAGATTGAGACTGTAGATTAACGGTTGACGTTTAGCGGCACCAATCGCCGTTTTAAAATAGTTTACGAGCACTTTTTATTCCTTGTGAATTAATAATGTTTTCACTGATTAAAGTAATAGATTTGCGGAATAAAAATTAATTTCCGCCACGAATGTTATAGCAATAAAGCAGAATTACTCATACCGTAACGTCAGCGATGGTCTTGTACTGGCGGCTTTAAACGCAAGGCTTGCAACGGTGAGCCAAGTGATTGCAGCAACACTCAAAGCAGCAACCAAATAAACCCACAGCGCTTGATCAACACGCTCGTTAAAATTGGCAAGCCAATCACCCACCAGCCAATAGGTTAGCGGGTATGCTATGGCTACACTTCCCAGTACTAAAATTAAAAATTCTTTTGCCAGTAGGTTCATAATGCTTATGCGTGATGCGCCAAGCACTTTACGTACCGCCACTTCTTTTTGGCGGCGTAATACCGAAAATGATGCTAAACCAAATGTGCCAACACACGCTAAAAATACAGCTAAGCCGGAGAATAAAGTGACAAACTCAGTGGCACGTTCATCATTACGATAAAGTGCACGGTAGTTGTCCGCCATCATTTCTATTTTTGGGTCATAAATATCAAGCGTTTCGGCCAAAATAGTAGCAAGTTGCGTTTTAACATGGGGGAGCTGTGCTAAATCTAAATTAATAACAATTCTTCCCATCCAGCTGCTGGTATAGCCACAAATAAAAATAGTCGCTGGTTGCGCATCTTTGACACTGCCCACTTTAATATCTTTAACCACACCAACAACGTTGACTGTTAGTTGCTGACCAAAGCCCGTGTCTGTGTGCCAAACACTACCTATCGCATCTTCGGGTGTAGCATAACCCGCCTGCTTAGCTAAAGATTCAGTCAATATTGCAGACGCAGTAGCTTGAGTATCACTGACTTTATTAAACCAATCAGCTGCCATTTTTTTACTAAAATCACGCCCTGCAATTAGTGATAAATCCAATGCACTTACTATATTTGTACCGGCGCCAACAAATGGTAATGTTTGATTACTAAACTGACCATTATCTGCAGTAAACATACGGTATGAGTTATAGTTACCCGTTAAAGAAATGTCTATAACACTAGCTTGCTTCACACCATTAATAGCGTTAATGCGATCTAACAGCACATTGTTTTGGTTGTAGAATATATCTCCCGCATCGATATCACTGACAATCAACTTACCTTCCTTAGCAAATCCAATTGGCAGCGACTGTAAATGCGCTAGTTGCTGTTGCAATAGCAGTGCCGAAATAATCAACCCAACCGATAATGCAGCCTGTAAAACCAATAAGCTTTTTCTAACGACAATGGCTGTTCGTCCCCGTTGCATATCGCCACTGAGCACCCGCTTAGCACTAAAAGCCGACATAAACATCGCTGGATAAATCCCAGCTAGTAAACCTACCAACAAGACAACAAAGGCTATTGCTACCCCTAAAGCTGAGCTGTAATTAAGCGCTAGCTGACGGTCAACTAATTGATTAAAAGTCGGTGTAAGTAACTCAACCAGCATGCACGCTATCAGTGCTGCAATAATGGTAATAAGCAGTGATTCAACTAAAAACTGGCTAACAATTTGTGATTTGCTCGCACCAAGCGCCTTACGCACCCCCACTTCTTTTGCGCGCTTTGCAGATTGCGCAATACTCATATTGATAAAATTAAAAGCCGCTAGCAGCACCAACAAAATACTTAAACCAATACAAATACGCAGCGTTGAAAGTGAACCATTCATTTTCATTTCATAACTAGAGCTTGCCGTTAAATGTAAAGATGTTAATGGGTGCAGAGCCAATTGTGTGGAATCATATTCTGAGTCATTATAAGCAACCTCTGTATAACGCTGCTCAAGAGTGCTAGCCAATTTATTTACCTTAGTACCTGGCGCAACACGAATGTAAGAATAACCATTATTGTTCTGATAGTAATTATTTGCAGGAGTCTCTTTAATTAACGCTTGAAAGAAAAAGTGAGTATTATCTGGCAGATCAGCAAATACCGCACCAACTTGCCAACGCTTCTTGCCCTGAATTAAAGTTTCACCAATAATCGCTGTGCTACCAAAAATCCGTATTGCATACTGCTCATTGAGTGCAATCATATTAGGCGTTGCAAGTACTGTTGCCAGTTCCCCAGCTACAATATCGATATTGATGAAATCAGCCACATTACTACTCGCCGCGAGTACATTTTCTAATTTAAAGCCAACGCCATCACGCACAAATTCAGATCCAGGCGGGACCATTTCAAGTGACATAATGTCTTCAATTTCAGTCATGTCTTTAAAAGACGCGATCACATCTTTATTGACCACTGGTGCTCCCATACCCAGTGACGGAAAATATTGATAGATACGATACACACGATCCGCATGAGGTTGTTGCTCGTCATACGAGGCTTCATTAAAGGCAAACATAGCCACTAAAATTGCCGCAGCTAAGCCAACACTCAAGCCAATTATATTGAGTAAAAAGTGCTGTTTTTGCTGTTTGAATGCCCGTAAGGCGGTTACTAAATAATTAATAAACATGTTAAGCAACCTCAACAGCACTTTGCTGTACAACATTCGCCTTATCAAGCATCACTTGGCCATCTAGTAGGCGTACTAGGCGGTCAGCATAGGCACCTTCTTTTTCTGAGTGAGTCACCATAATTACCGTGGTGCCTTCTTTATTCAATTCGCGTAGCATGGCCATCACTTCATCACCGTTTTTAGAGTCGAGGTTACCAGTTGGCTCATCGGCTAAAATAAGTTTAGGGTTAATCACTAATGCACGCGCAACGGCTACCCGCTGCTGTTGACCACCTGATAACTGCTGAGGTAAATGCTCACCGCGATGATCAATACCTACTCTTTTTAAAATCGCTTCAACGCGTTGCTTACGCTCACTTTTTGATATTTTTTGATACTGTAATGGCAGCTCTACGTTTTCATAAACGGTTAGCTCGTCAATTAAATTAAAGCTTTGAAATACAAAACCAATAGAGGCTTTGCGAAGCTCCGACAATTGCTTTTCGCTGTACCCTGCAATGTCAGTTCCCGCAAAATCAAAACTGCCAGAGCTTGGTGAGTCCAACATACCCAAAATAGAAAGTAGTGTTGATTTGCCGCAGCCAGACGGCCCCATAATCGCTAGAAAATCACCTTCATTTACAGTTAGATTGATATTACTGAGCGCTGTAGTTTCAACATCTTGAGTACGAAATACGCGGCTTAAATTAGTTAATTTAATCATTGTTATTATCCTTAAAATTGTAGTTGCTGTGCTTTATCAAAGTTGCTGTAGCTTGAGGTAATTACTCGATCTCCCGCGTTTAGCCCTTCAAGCACTTCAAAATAGTGTTGATTCTTCTTGCCTAAGCGAATATCACGACGCAGTGCTTTGTCGCCATTAGGGTCAATTACATAAACCCAGTTACCGCCAGAATTGGTAAAAAAGGCGCCACGTTTAAGCAGTAAGGCATTGTTTTTATCGCCTCCCAGCATTAACTCAATATCAATACTTTGGCCGCGCTTAATGCTTTTGGTGTTACTGGGTAAATCCACTTCAATTTGAAATTGTGACTGCTGTACGCGGCTATCAATTTTGCTCACTTTGGCATTCACCGTGCCGCTTTCAAGTTCAATCATCACGGTCATGTCACGCTGCACTTGGTTTAAATAAAATTCATCAAGGCGCACCACTAATTTATATTCATTAGGAATATCTATTTGGCCTAACCGCGCGCCACTGTTTTTAGATTCACCAATTTCCACATCAAGCTCGCTTAGGTAACCTGAAACGGGTGCTTTGATTAATAAGTTGTCGAGATTTCTGCGCGCAAACTGCAGGTTTTTCTCAAGCATTTTAGCGCTGTCTGAAAGCTGTGCCACTTGCACCTCACGGATTGAGTTTTCCTGTTTTTGGCGCTCAAGGGTGAGCTCTTTACGGGCTTGGTAATAGCTTAAATCTTCTTCTAGCTCTGCAAGTTGGTCTTGCGCCAATACGCCACTTTTAACCAAGGGCTTTGTTTGTTTTAAACGACGTGTTAAATGAGTTATTTTTAGCTCGATTTCTAATAAGTCACGACGTAAATTTAAACGGCTGGTTTCCATCGTCATTTGCGTGTTGCGTAAAAAATTAAGCTGTTCAGTTACCTGCGCTTCACGGCTCATTACATCAAGTTGTAAGTTGGTATTGCTTAAACGCACTAGCGGTTGGCCTTTTTCAACATATTCGCCCTGTTCAACTAAGCGCTCTTCTACTTGACCACCAGCAATAGTATCGAGATAAATGCTGGTTTTTGGTACCACTTGACCCCGTAGGCTCAGTGCATCTTTAAAGGCACCTTGTTTAACCGTGCTAACCGTAAGGCTGCTACGATCAATATTCTGGCTACGACCTGTATCACTGCTTTGCGTAAAACCGTATGCAGCGGCAGCAACACCTAAAGCCAGCGCTGCAAAGGTGAATTTTTTTAAATACTTTTGAGTAAATGAGCGTTCTATTTTTTTGTCCATGTTGGCTACCTTGATACAGGTTTAATAACTAATTACCGATAGTTATTACAATCACTGTGCCAACTTTTTTAACTAGTAAATTCAATTAGTTAAAGTTACATTTAATTATTCACATGTTTATAGTGTCCGCTAATAGAACACTTTGTTATTTTATGAACGTCCATTTATGGACACTGTTCCTTTTTTGTTTTAGGCTAAATAAAACCCTATAAAAATAATAATCATGAAACACACAGGCTCACTTTTAATTGTTGATGACAACCCGGATATCCTCATTGCTGCACGGTTATTACTAAAGCAGCATTATCAAAGTGTTAAAACCACTGACAACCCATTTGAGATTGCAGGCATCATTGACGAGCAACGCAAAGCTGATCAACCAATTGATATAGTATTGCTTGATATGAACTTTACTCAAGACTCAATCAGTGGCAAAGAAGGCTTTTATTGGCTAAAAAAAATCATCGAGCAAGACGCTAATATCGTTGTTTTGTTAATGACTGCCTACGGCGATATTCAACTGGCAGTCGATGCAATTAAAGCGGGGGCCTCTGACTTTATTGCCAAGCCTTGGCAAAACGAGCAATTACTTGGCGCAGTCGCCGCCGCATTTTCACACGCCAAAGACAAGCAGCAAGTCGGTCAATTAACGCGGCAAAAGCAAGGGTTAAACCAAGCTTTAAACACACCAAGCTTCGAGTTTTTGGGCCAAAGTGCGGCTATGCAACAGGTATTTAGCACTATAGAAAAAGCCGCACAAACTGATGCCAATATACTAATAACCGGTGAAAGCGGCACAGGTAAAGAGCTCACCGCGCACGCCATTCATCAAGCAAGCAAGCGGCACAGCCAAACCTTTATGAGTTTAGACATGGGCGCAGTGGCGCAGAATTTATTTGAAAGCGAGCTATTCGGCCATAAAAAAGGCGCGTTTACCGATGCAAAAAGCGATCGAATTGGTAAATTTGAACTTGCCCAAGGTGGCAGCTTATTTTTAGATGAGCTGGGTAATTTACCACTAGAGCATCAAGCTAAATTACTGGCTGCACTACAAAATAGGCAAATTACGCCTGTTGGCGGCAGTAAAGCAGTTGATATTGATATCCGCCTAATTTGTGCCACCAACGATAACCTTGAACAAGCAGTTATTGAAGGGCGTTTTCGCCAAGATTTGTTATACCGAATAAACACCGTTGAAATTCGCCTACCAGCATTACGTGAGCGAAGTGATGATATTCCGCTTTTAGCAAATTATTACCTTAATCATTTTTGCCAAAAATATAAACGCAGCTTAGCCATTAGCGATCATGACATGACTTCACTTTGCCAGTATTCATGGCCAGGCAATGTCCGAGAGCTAGCCCACGCAATAGAGCGAGCGGTTATTTTAACTGAAGGGGATACTCTAGATATAAACTCAGTGGTTGGCAACATAGCAGTACTTAACGCCAACAATATAGAGCAAAGCTCTGGGCGATTAAACAGTGAGGTGCAGTACGATACTTTCGATTTAGAGATACTTGAACAACGCACAGTTCGCGCAGCACTTAAGCACCATCAAGGTAATGTTAGTCATGCCGCCAAAGCGCTCGGTTTAACCCGCGGTGCTATGTACCGCCGCCTTGAAAAATATGGGTTGTAATCATGCGTGCTAATTTATTGCTTTCGTTTAATATTATCGCACTTATAAGTGCAAGTGCGTTGCTTAGCTATGTATTACAAACACATGGCTTTTCAGCGACGACATTGTTAATAATTTTAGTCGCCATGGCGTTAATAGCGCATATTTTTACGCTGTTTAAGCGCCAACAAAAACAAGCTGAAATGGTCATTCGCGCCCTTGCCAATGGCGACAGCACTTTGGGACTTGGCCAACACCACCCTATGCTTAAGCAATTTGAGCAAGTAAAAACACAAATGCAAACAGCACGGTTTAATGCCGAGCAACAAGCGCAGTTTTTACAAGCTTTACTCATCCATGTTGATTTAGCCGTATTGGTATGTGATGACAATGGTAAGGTAATCGAATCAAACCCAGCCGTTAGTAAATTACTGGGGAAGAGTTTTCAACACTTACATGAGTTAGGCGCTGTTGGAGAGTTAATTTTAAACGCCGAACATAGTATCCGCAGCACTACCTACTGGCAAAATGGCGAGCAGCACGACACCCTATCAATTCAACTTAGTATCGCTGAAATACAAGGTAAAGTTCGCCGTGTAGTGAGCTTACAGTCAATTCACGACCAATTACAGCTCAAAGAACAACAAGCGTATAAACGCTTAACTAAAGTGCTCACTCACGAAATTGCCAACTCTATTACGCCACTTTCATCGTTAGCTGATACCTGTAGCAATTTACTACCACAAGAGTTATGTTTTGATGAGCTTGAAGATAAACAAGACTTACAGCTTGCACTAAGCACGTTAGCATCAAGAACGGCACATTTAGGTGATTTTATTGCTCGTTTTCGCCAAGTGAGTAGCTTACCTAAGCCCAACTTAGCGCCCGCAAATTTAGCTGATATGCTATCGCGCATAGTCGCTTTACATCAGCAACAAGCACACGATCAACACACCCATATTGAACTGTCGATTAAAAATCACCAGCTAGTAATGCTTGATAGCAGCCAAATAGAGCAGGTATTAGTAAACTTAATAAAAAATGCACTTGAAGTACTAAAGAGTAGCCAAAAATACAGCGCTGAGAATGCAGTTCAAGCAAGGATCGAAATTAGCTTGGCACAAAACACCAGCCAACAACTTTATATAGAAATCAGCGACAACGGCCCAGGCATCAGCGAACATGTGGTTGATATGATCTTCGTGCCATTTTTTACCACCAAGCAACAAGGCTCCGGCATTGGTTTGAGCCTATCAAGGCAAATTATGCTCAACCACGGCGGTGATTTAATTTATGTGCAAAAACCACAAGGCGCATGCTTTAGATGTGTGTTTGGTTGAGTGTAGGCACCATTTAAGATGATGACTCATTAGCATTGGCACTTTCGCGCTAAAACACGACCTACAAAATTGCACAGCATATCTCGTAGGTCGTCGTTTACGGCGACAATTAGTCTGTAATACAGATAGTTAAATCAACCTAAAGATCAGCGGGCTTACCAATATTAGTCCGCAACAAAAGCCTGCTTTAACTTGCCATGCTTTATATTTCCCTGTGACTTTAATCCCTAGCAATGGGCTTAATAGATCGACTCGGCGCGCAACAATAAATACTAGCCAACAAATAATGAAAGTGAGGCTCAGTATAAGCAATGGCTCCACAAAACCACCTAATTGCAGCTTCGATAAATAAAACGCTAGACCAATAATTACACTTTGATGTAAAAGATAAAACGAAAATACGGCTGAGTTTAGTAAAGCCAGTTTAGGGTGATCGTGATTCAAAAAACGTTGTGCGAGTCCCAGCATCAATAACACCCCCACTAATCGTTGCGAGGTATACAGCATATCCATGCTGGTAATTTGCCATTGGCTAGCAGCAAGGTTTTGCCAAATCATGTGATAACCCACTACCACAAGCAAATAACCAACAATAAATGCACCGAGTAACACTCGCCAATGGCGAAGTAGCTGGCTGTAAAATGCAGGCTGCCACGCAAGCAAGTAACCGTATAGTAAAAACAGCGCGCCCATGGGATATCTGAATGTATCACTTGGCCAGCTCAACTTTAAAATACACAGCGGCAGTAACAAGGTGATGAAAATCATCAGTAACGAGCGATTACACAAACGCGTGATAACTGCTTGCACTGTAGCGTGATGAAGCAACGGCAGCACTAACACCAGCAATAAAGTAAATTGCCATAAGGAACGTAAATACCACAGGTGGTTTACATCAACGTGTGGCCAAATACCTGCTTGGTAGTGCTCAAATAACGGATTGGTTAAATCAAAAAACTGGCTATAAAACTGCCAAAAGCTCATGGATAAACCAACTTCTTGGCTCATTTTCGCATAAAGCTGGATAGGCACAATAAACCAAATGCCAAACAATAAAGGCAGTAATATTTTTACACTGCGCGTAGTTAAAAACATACCTAGGTTAAAACGCGCAACAATAAAGCGCAGCGCCACACCTGAAATAAACCAAATTAGTCCCATCCGCCATGGCGACAGTAAGAGCATAATATTTTCAATGCTGCTGGATAAATACTGGCTTTTAAAATGAAAACCCCAGTTTTCACTGTATAACATGCCGGTGTGATAAAAAATTAGTAGACCAAAGGCAAGTACTCGCAGCCAATCTAAATCATAGCGACGCAGTGGCAATTCAACGGTTTTATTAAACACATGTAGCCATGGCTGTAATAGCATACGGGCTGTGTTTTTAATGACTATTTTAAGTTTCATATTAGATTTAACTTGCGACTAATTAATAGCAACTATGAACAACACACTGCGTATTACAATAAAAAAAGGCTGAGAAAACAGTCAGTAGGGATAAACGGTGGATAACAGGGATGATAAGTTTGGTGATTGTTCACTATGTTGGTAATCTGATAATAAGGCTTTTAAAGAGTAACAATAATAATGATCTCCTTAACGCACTTTCAACGCTACCAAACTTGGTATGCGGCATTTTTTTTATCTAGTTATATTTTTATCAACAACACGATTAATGCCAGCTCAAACATTATGGAAGCTCAGCGCGATGGCGAACTCCCATTTATGATCTGGGAGCCGTTTGTATGGGAATATTCCAGCGCTATTGGCACCTTGTTGTTGTTTCCTGCTTTAGTTTGGTTATTACAAGCCCAACCCCTTAATTGGCAAAAAATAACACGTTCATTATTCATTTATTTCATTGCGAGTGTTATTTTTTCATTACTACATGTAGGGATCATGGTCGCTATTCGCAAGATCATTTATAACGTACAAGGCATGCAGTATGACTTTGGGTTAGTGTGGTTTGAGCTACTCTATGAATACCGTAAAGACCTATGGGGGTTTTTGTTTTTAATCGTGGTTATTAAAACGTATCAATATGTTGTTGGCCAATTAACCGGTCAAGCCACACCAATCACACATGCAGAGGACGCACCGCAGGACTTGAATTTCGACCGATTACTCGTTAAAAAACTAGGTAAAGAATTTATTATCTGTACTGATCTAATTGACTGGCTTGAGTCTAGCGGCAATTACGTAAACCTGCATATTGGCACTCGGATTTACCCGCTACGTGCAACCATGACCCATCTTATATCTCGGTTAGAGCCACAAGGCTTTTGCCGGATTCATCGCTCTCATGCTATTAGACTCGATGCGATTGAATCAATAACGCCTTTATCCAGTGGCGATAGCGAAGTAAAGTTAATAACAGGAAAAGTACTTAACCTATCCCGTCGCTACAAAGAGCAATTTAAGGGACAGATTAATTCATCTGCCGTTTGGGTATAAATCACTCTATGTTAAGCTAGTCTGCTTTAGGTTAGCCACATTCATATTTTTGGAGTAGTGTAGTACGTGTTTTCAAGTCAATTTATCCGCATTCTGCCTTTAGTTATTATTTTAACCGGTTGTGAAACTACACAAGAAGAACCAGCCTCACAACCTAAACCTGAAGTGAAAGTTAAGGCAAACCCTAAAACGATCTTTAGTGAACAAAACGAAGATCTTGCACAAATAGCCCCCTTGAGCCCTCAGGAGCTTGATGATGTTTGGCAACGTATCCGAGCCCAGCTAACATTTGCTAACTCTAGCCACCCAGATGTGCAGCAACGCATTGCTTGGTATTTATCGCACCCAAATTACATGGATGAAATAAGTCGCCGTGCTGAGCCTTACCTTTACTATATAGTCACTGAGGTTGAAAAGCGGGATCTACCGATAGAATTAGCGCTAATGCCGCTGATTGAAAGCGACTTTGATGCCAGTGCCTATTCGCACAAACATGCATCTGGACTTTGGCAATTAACCCCTTCAATAGCTAAGTATTTTAAGGTGAAAATTAGTCCTTGGTACGATGGTCGCCAAGATGTGATAGACAGTACCCGCGCTGCTCTGGATTTTATGGAGTACTTATACAAACGCTTTGATGGCGATTGGTATCACGCTATAGCAGCCTATAACTTAGGTGAAGGCCGTGTACTTAGAGCAATCAGCAACAATAAAAAGCAAGGCAAACCGACTGACTTTTTTAGTTTAAAATTACCTAAACAAACCAGTCAATATGTACCAAAGCTACTTGCTGCTGCGCAATTATTAAAAAACCAAAAGATGGCGTTCCCTGCAATAGCAAATAAAGATGCGATAGCCAAAGTGGCCATTTCTGGCTCAGTTATTTTAGATAATAAAGCTCAATGGCAACAGTTAGAGTCTTTAAACTACGGGGTTATTCGCTTCCCAGCAATTATTGATGCGCCGCATATCGTCGTGCCTGCCAGCGAAAAAATACAATTTGAAACCATGATCGCAAATCAAAAAAGCAACGATTACAGCCAATGGCAGCATTACACGGTTAAACGTGGCGATAGTTTGAGTGTTATTGCAAAACGCTACAAAGTGAGTGTGAGTCAGCTTAAAGCATTCAATAATTTAAAAAGTAGTACCATACGTATTGGCCAAAAGTTGGTACTGCCGCAGTTAGCCGATACACAAATAGAGCACAAGGTAAAATCTGGCGAAAGCTTATGGAAAATAGCCAACCATTATAAAGTCAGCATCACTAAACTAAAACAATGGAACAGCCTTTCAGGCGACCGTTTAAAAGTAGGTGATAAGCTCACAGTGTTTTTATCTAATAGTTAAAATTAACCCTGAGGACTGTGGATAGTATTTTCGTTTTTATCTAATAGTTAAAATTAACCCTGATTTCGAGTTTCGAGTTTCGAGTTTCGAGTTTCGAGTTTCGAGTTTCGAGTTTCGAGTTTTTCAAGATTAAAATGCAGGAGAGTTAAAGAGGAAAGCAGTTTAAAGGTGTACGTTACGCTCTGAGGGGGTCGTCGCGTTCTTTTCTCCGTGGCGTGATTACTCAACTCACGTTACGGTGTTTAGGTTGACACCGTACTGCTGAGAGCTGACGGTTTAATATACTTTATTCTAGAACAACAAAAACCCGCTTCATTTCTGAAGCGGGTTTCTTTTAATTGAATCCTGGCGATGACCTACTTTCACATAGCAAATGCTACACTATCATCGGCGCTGTTTCGTTTCACTACTGAGTTCGGCATGGGGTCAGGTGGGTCCAAAACGCTATTGTCACCAAGAAAATTCTTTTCGATTTTCTTATTCTAATTTTTAAGGTTAAAGTTCTTCAACTAAATTTGGAGCCTGGCGATGACCTACTTTCACATAGCAAATGCTACACTATCATCGGCGCTGTTTCGTTTCA
>NZ_AHCA01000021.1 GCF_000238355.1 Pseudoalteromonas haloplanktis ATCC 14393 | reverse complement strand
AAACCGTTACCCTCACCTTCACTGATACGAATGGCAACACAACCCAAGTAACCACCACCGTCACCAGTGGCCTATGGGCCGTTGATAATGTTAATTTAACCGGCCTTGCTGATGGTCAAGTGAATGTCACTGCCACAGTCAGTGACATTGCAGAAAATCCAGCTACAGCGACGATTTCTGTTAATAAAGACACCGCGGCAACAATCACCGTAAACGTGATTGATACCGACCAAGTGATTAATAATGCTGAGCAAAGTGCCGTGGATTTATCCGGCGCTGTCAGCGGTATTGAAGAAGGCCAAACCGTGACTATCACCGTCACTGATAGCCAAAACCGCAGCCTTGAATTTACCACCACCGTTGTCAATGGTGCCTGGGCATTGGCTAATCTTGATTTAACTGTGTTTGCTCAAGGTGAATTAACCGTTACCGCAACCAGCACCGATGTGGCTGGCAACCCAGCAACAAACACCACAACGGTTGTCAAAGATACGCAAGCAAGTCTGACTATCAGCGTGGATGATGGCGGCGATAACTCAATCAATGCCCGCGAAGTCACTGCGGTGCTGGTCAATGGTACAGCCACCAACATTGAAGACGGCCAAAGCGTAACCATCCTTATTAGCGATGTGGACGGCGTCACTCAACAATACACCACCACGATTACTAATGGCACGTGGAGCTTAGGTGAATTAGATTTATCAACCTTTGCTGAAGGCGAATTAAGTTTTAGCGTCAGTGGCACTGATGCAGCAGGCAATGCCGCGGCAGCAGACACGCAGACATTTAAAGACACCATTTCAGCCATTTCAATGCAGATACAAACCAATGGCGACGGCATTTTAAATAGCCTTGAGGTTAACCCAGCGACCTTTGGTGGGGTGGCCAACGACATTGAAGACGGCCAACCAGTGGAAATTATTGTCCGTGATGAAGCGGGTAATCGTTTGATCTTTAGTGCGATAGTACAAAATGGCTTCTTCATCATTGAAGATGGCGATTTATCGAGTTTACTGGATGGCGACCTAACCTTCACTGCAACCAGTATCGACAGCTTTGGTAACCCTGCGATTGCCACCAACACAATAACGAAAGACACTCTACCACCAGCAATAACGGTGGAAATAGATACCGTGCAAGATGACACTATCAATGCCGCCGAAGCACCAAGGGTTCGCATTAGCGGCACCACTGATGCTGAAAATGGTCAGATAGTTACTGTCGTCGTGACTGATTCTCAAGGCACAGCAATTGAATTAACAGCTGTCGTTGAGAACGGTGAATGGCTCATTGAAAACTTTGACTCTCGATTCCTAATAGATGGTGATATTACTGCAACTGCAAGTGTCGAAAACCGCGCAGGAAACAGCAATCAAGCTACAGATACTGCACAAAAAGACGTAGCAGCAAGGATCACAGTCGAGCTAAGTGATACAGATCTTGCAGATCAAGTGATCAATGAAAATGAAGTCACCAGCAATAATAGCTTCTCTGGCACCGTGACTGATATCGAAGATGGTCAAACAGTGACTCTATATTTTGTTGATCGAAACGGTAACACAGCAACGGCTACCACCACTGTAACTGCTGGAGCTTGGCGGATTGATAACGTTGATTTAAGTAATTTAGTTGACGGTAAAATTCAAGTACAAGCTGACGTTGCAGATCAAGCCGAAAATCCAGCCTCAAATACACTTTTATTTAATAAAGATACCCTTGCAATCATAGCTGCAACCACGCTTGATTTAGACGGCGTAATAAATGCAAACGAGCAAAATAGTGTCGATTTAGGTGGAGCTGTACTGGGGATTCAAAATGGCCAAATGGTCACTGTTACCGTTACTGATGGCAACACTGTGCAAACCTTTACAACCACAGTAGTCGATGGCTATTGGGCAGTTGAAAATGTTGATTTTTCAGACTTTGCTGAAGGTAATATAGACATAACAGCAACTGCACAAGATATTGCTGGTAACAATGCCACCGATACCACCACGATTATAAAAGACACTCAGGCAAGCATTACTATTGCGGTCGATACCAATGAAGACTTTACAGATAATGTAATTAACGCCGCCGAAGCACCCGCAACTCGTATTTTTGGTACTGTTAATAATGTCGAAGACGGACGCTTAGTTACCATTACTATTACTGATGAAAACGGTAAAGAGCTTACTTTCACAACCACTGTTACTGCGGGTCTTTGGGAAATAACGCAAGACCTAACAGGCCTAGTTGATGGTGAATTAAGTTATAGTGCAACTGTAACTGATGCCGCAGGAAACTCTGCGGCAGCAAGCACAACCTCTGGTAAAGATACGCTTGCAGATATTACGGTTGAAATTGTATCAGGTGAAGACAACTACCTGATAGCTAATGAATTAGGCCAGTTAGTTTTACGCGGTAATGTTAGCAATATTGAAGTAGGTCAACTCGTTACCTTGAGCTTAACTGGGGCTAACGGTGAAACCTTAACCGTGTCAGCCCAAGTTCAAAATGACTTAAGCTACACCACCAGCGTCGACTTATCAGGTTGGTCTGATGGGAATATCAGTGTTACAGCAGCTGCAACAGACTTAGCAGGCAATGATGTTAGTAATAGCGATGATGCAATTATTGATACCACAGTTAGCATTGATATAGATACCGGCACAGGCTTTGATTTAGAAGCATTCAGAGTCGGTGAACTAACATCAATGTCCGGCACAACAGACGCAGAAATTGGTCAGCTTGTAACCATTGCAATTTATGATGGTGGGCAAACACTTTATTTCACCGGCAGTGTAACAAATACGGGAAATTGGGTTGTCAATAACATCAATGTTACAACACTAAATCAAGCAAGTGCTTGGGAACTAACAGCTACAGTGACCGATCTTGCAGGCAACACAGCCACCGATGACATGCCTACATTAGATGCTATTCAGACACAGGAGTTATACGAATACTTCCTGGATGTCACCGATTCAACAACGGATACCAGTGCACTAAATATAGATAACGCCGAGCTTAGCTTTGCTGCAATCCAGGAAGCATTGAGTGAGTTAACATATGAAGGCGGTAATACTGTTCGAGTTGAGGTCTCAGCTGATGGCCAATCACTTAACGTGATACGCGAAGATGGTAATAATAGTATTGCAATGACAATCGCATTAATTCCAAATGCTGTAAAAGTAACGCAATTTTTATCATTCGACCAACCGATTACCAATACGCTAAAAACAGCGGTAATGATTGAAGCCCTGCAAAATGATAGTGATGGTACATCCGAACTGGTGATTCTACCGACTTACATCACCATAAATGATACACCTCCTTTTGCTCGTGATGACAGTTTCAGTGTAGTAGAAGATCAGGTGAGTAATGGTACAGTTTTAGGTAATGACTTCACTATAGAAGGACCACTTACTGTTACACAAATAGTAATAGCAGGTGAAACTTACACTATAACTCAAGATACTCCAGCTACGGTTACACTCAAATATGGCGTTTTAGTTGTAAATAGCACAGGTGTTTGGCAATTTACCGCGAGTGATAATTTAAACCACAAAATACCGCAACAATTTAGCTTTGATTATACGATCACGGACAAGGATGGCAGTTTAGATACGGCAACAGCAACCATTAAAGTTACAGATGGTGAGGCTGGTTACATGGTTGATAATAATCTAAACCTCACTGAACCTGACTATGATCAAACTTATAACGATACTATAAACTTTACTATTTTTTCTGGCTCAGATACGTTGCTAGCTGATTCTATCGCATTTAATAGTGCAACATTGGCTCGCTTAAACGCACTAGACCTCACAAGTGATGACAATGAAATCATATTCACTCTATCTGAAGATGGTAAAACCCTAATAGGAACAGCGGGTGAAAACACCATAATTAATATCACGCTATCTGCAATTAATGAGGGCGACGACTTACTGGCCACAGCGCTTTATCAACAGCAAGGACCTTTAGATCATACTATTTCAGAGCAGTTACAATTAGTTTTTACAGTCACAGCACAAGATTTAGACGGCACAGAAATAGCAGCAGGTGATGCATCAATTACTATTTTTGACGGTAACGATCCGCAATTTGCAGGCATCACGAGTGTTACTTTAGATGAGCGTAACTTATCTCAAGGCATTCAAGTTGCTACGGGCCAATTATCAACCTTAATTGGCTCAGATAGTATTGTGGATGTATCGTTCTCACCAAGCTTTGAGCAACCGTTGCTCACCAGTAACAATGTGACCATTAGTTACTCTATCAGCGCTGACGGTAAAACAATTATAGGCCATACTGGTGATAGTAATGATCCTGTGTTTAAGGTTGAGCTGACAGGCACATTCAATGCTGAAACCGACTCTCTTGCACAAGATTATGTTGTTACCTTATATCGTGCGCTTGACCAAGATATTACAGATGCAATTAACTTAAAAGTACAGATGATTGACTTTGACGGTGATGAAGTAACCGCAAATTTAGACATCACAGTGATAGATGACGACAGCATTGACGGTGATACGCCTATTCTCAATGTGAGTGAAATACCTAAAGATGGTAGTAGCTTTAATAATAGCGATGAAGGTGAAATAACGATCACCGCCGGTAACGACCCTGTTATTGATATTAATTTCCAATTTAATAGTGGTGATGCGGTAGTCGATAGTCAAGGCAACGCCTTAACCCAAAACGGTCAAGCCATCACTTGGGTCAACTTAGGCAATGGCATGGCTCAAGGGCAACTATCAGATGGCACAGTTATATTTGAAACCAGTTTACCAACTAATTTCAACTTAGCTGCAGGTCAAACATCCAGTGCAACCATTAGCTTCAATTTATTTGGTGGAATTGACCATCTAAATGAGCAAGAGACTCAACTAAGCTTAATTGTACCTGTTGCCATTATCGATGCTGATAACAGTAGCATTATTAACGAAATCATCGTCAATGTGGACGATGGTTTAGCACCTGAGATTGTGACACCTGGTACCCCTGATACTATCGTCGACGAATTTGATTTAAACAATAACGACAGTATTACAATTCACGGAAAATATACTTTATCTCAAGGTAGCGATGAAATCGTTGCCGTGGCATTAGCTGATGGCTTTAGCCTTGATGGAATCACAAAAGGTGGACAAACCGTAACCTTATCAGATACAGCAACGGATAGTGGTTGGTACATTGCAAGAGCAACAGATAGTAGTGAAGTATTTAGAATCCGCTTTTTAACTGACGGCACATATCAGTATAAGCAAAGCCAAGCACTTGATCATGCAACTGGGGATGGCACTAATCAGTTAGATATACTCTTTGAAATTCAAGCTATTGATGCTGATGGTGATAAATCTTCAGCACAAAACCTAACCGTTTCAATTAAAGATGATATACCTGTTGCTGTTGATACTGAACTAACCTTCTCAGAAGGAGACAGCCTAACGGCTGACCTACTCGATGGTATTAAACAAGGCGCTGATGGTGCCCAGATCACACAAATCACTTACCTAAATGTCAACTATCAAGCTGGCGATACCATTATACTGCGTAGTGGCGACCAAGAGTATGGTTCGATTACGATAAATGCTGATGGTAGTGTTTCGATTACGACCAGCCCATTTATAGCTGATACCAACATCTATGAAGATTCTTTACGATACCAGGTAACCGATGCTGATGGGGATGTAGTTACAAACACTCTTAACTTACACGTTCAAGACAGCGAAGGTAAAATTGTATTTTATAAACCCGAAGGTGACGAAGATGGCAATATTATTGTTGAACTAGCAGCTTACCCAGGTGACTTAGATAGCGGTGACGAAATCACTGAGATTAAGATAAGTGTTGATTCGCTTAATGGCGGAACGTTAATTTTACAGGGCCCTGGAGGCGCCCCAATCAGCTTACCTATTGAAAATGGTTTTGTGGTATTTAGAGGCGACAACCTACGCGTTTTACAGGAAGAAACGACTCTACCTACAGGCTCTACAGTGCCAGCAGGAACCACACTGCCTGCAGGTATTTTAATCTTCATCCCAGCAGAAAACACCTCTGATGCCATAAACGAACAACAAGTCACCCTAAATGTTGATGTTATTATCACCGATGATGATGCGGGCTCTCGAACAATTTCCAGTGAGATCCCTGTAACCATAAATTCAGTGGCAGATACACCTTTGTGGGATGAAAGCTCAGATTTCTATTACCTTGGCGAAGAAGATGGTGCTCCATTAGCTCTCAACCTAGTGGCTAATTTACAAGATACTGATGGCTCAGAAGTCCTTACTTTCCGTATTGAAAATATTGAATCGGGCTTGATCCTCAAAGTTAACGGTACAGTTGTTAATAATGGTGACATTCTAAGCGCAAGTGAAATAGCAAACCTAACTGCTGAAGGCACAGAAAACCTAGCAGGCTCGTTTACCTTTGATGTAACCGCCATTGCCACGGAGCAAGATAATCAAGATGTAGCAGAACAAGATGCGCAAACGATTACTGTTGATTTGCAGCCTGTAGCTGATGTTCCTGAGTTAATCGTTGCTAATGTGCGTAGTAATGAAGATGAAGCGATTAATGCAAATCAATTTGTCACCGGGCAACTGACTGATACCGATGGTTCAGAAAGTTTGTTTTATGAATTCACTGTACCAACAGGCTGGTCTATGACTGCGCTTAATGGCGCTACAATCACAGATTTAGGAAATGGCACATACAGTGCAAGTAGTGCCGATATCATCGCAGGCAATATTCAACTTATCCCACTTGAAGATATCAGCTCTTTCTCTGATACCTTTACAGTTTCAGTGGTCGCGGTGTCTTATGAATCAATCGTTGATGGCGTGGCAATTAAACTAGGAGCTGAGTCTGCTCGCAGTGAAGAAAAAACACTCACTGTAACAGTAAAAGGAGTGATTGACCCACCCACTGTAGATACAGGGGCAAACTGGGCTTATGACGATGACTTAGCCTTGCTTACTAACGCCGTTGAATTTGATGAAGATGACTTAATTGCACTCGACTTCCTTGTAAAGACCTCAGATGACGATGGCTCTGAAGTAATTAACTTACTGATTGCCAACCTTCCTGATGGCGTTACTATCGTAGATAGTAATGGTGATCCTGTTGCCCTTGAAGTTATCCGCGCTGAAAATGGTAAACCTGTGTTTGAAGTTTCTGCCGAGCAATTACAAACTCTGTACTTAAAACCACAAGGTGATTTTAGTGGCACAGGTATTAATTTTAATATTTACACAGTAACTACAGAGCCTGATGGTGATTCTGGTGAGTACTCAATGGAAGTAGATATCACCCTCACGCCGATTCTTGACTCTAATGAATCTAACCTAGCCACCAGCTCATCAGGTACTGAAGATCAAGCCGCGGTATTGAATGTTAATCCAATAACACCCGATGCTGATAGCAGTGAAGTCATTATTGGCGCGGTCATCACAGGGTTACCAGCAGGTGTAAAACTGCTACTTGATGGTGCAGAAATTGAATTTACTGGTTCTCTTGATTTAGATACTTTAGCAAATGGAGATCTAGCTGGTTTCTTAGCCAGTGGTCGCTTAGCCATATTACCACCACAAGATGCCTCTGGTGAATATGTAATCAATATCACTTATACCGTAATTGATACTTCAGATAATGGTAATACAACACCTGTAGAAATAGCCACAACTAGTACAGTTACAATTGCTCCTGACTTCGACAAAAATATTGAAGTCGATGGTAATAGAAGTGAATTAGTAGCCACATCAAACGATATATTAGTTAGTAACACTGGTCGCTTAGATTTAACGGGTGCTATTACCTTTAATGAAGCCGATATTGATGGCTCAGAAACCATCGATTATATCGTGCTAATTCTTCCTGAAGGTGAAGGTTTTTATGTTGACTACCCAGGCGCTCTTCCTGATGGAGATGGTCGTTGGATAATACCAGTCACTGCGGGCACGACTGCATCTAGTGTTGATGTTGTAGATATTCTAAGTGGTGTTACTCTTGTTAGTGACAATGCAACTGATGGTGCAATAGAAGTAACTGTGGCTGCAAAAGTCACAGATTTAACGGATAACGATGCCATTTTTGGCACTTTACAAGTAGAGTTCACTCAAGGTGCTACTGACTCCGTCGCGGGTCCTGTAAATCAGATCCAAAATACTGTTGTGGATGCCATTGAAGATGGTGTAATAGATTTTAATGGTCACTTTACTGATAATTTCACATCAGATAATAATGATGAAATCAGTATTAGAATTTTAGCTTCTGACTTGCCAGCAGGTACGACAATTAGTGGCGCTGGCGTAGAAGTTATTCATAACGCAAGTGGCCAAGCTGTGTATGAATATGTATTTCCAGCAAGTGCATTAGACGGCATTAGCATTTCAACCCCTGGCAATAACTTCGCCGGAATCTTAGATATTCCTATCCGTGTTATAGCGGTTGACCCTGTCAGTGGTGATACGGTGATAGATGATAGTCAAATTATTTCTATTGATGTAACCCCAGATGTTGATGGCATCATAGCCACAGTGACAACCAATGAAATTGAAGAAGATACCTCGCAACCTTTAGGTATTGCCTTAGCCTTTGCTGATAGCGACCTTTCAGCAACAAGCGGAGGTGTAGAAAATGTACTCATTGATCACAATGATCCGAGTAACAACCTAACAATCACACTATTGGATGGTGGCACATTAAACGATCCTTCCGGTATGTTTGAGCTAATTGAAGGTACTGATAATAGTTATGTATTTACAGGCACATCTGCAACAGAACTGACAAGTGCACTTGCTGGAGTGAGCGTTACTCCACCCCTTAACTTATCTGGCTCGAACATCGTAAGGCTTGAGATATCAGGCCAAGTAACAGATACAGCTACTATTTCAACAGGAACAGTCACTGATACAGATAGCTTTACCACAACCTTAACATTAGATGTAAAACCAGTTACAGATTATGCAACACTAACTGTTATTAACATCTTAGGTGATGAAGATAGCGCAATCAGCTTAAATGGCATCAGAGCAGAGCTATTTGATACTGATGGTTCAGAAGTCATGTACGTTAGTATTTCAGGCGTACCTGACGGGGCTATCCTTGCTATAAATAATGGTGATGGGACCTACACAACCTTAGCAAATAATGGTACTGATGGTGGCGACTTTAAAGGCTTAGAAACCTATAACTGGAGTGTAACATCTGAGCAACTAGCTAGTGGTAATGTGGTAATTATTCCACCTGAAGATTTTAATGGCGATATCCCGCTGACGTTAAAAGCGATAACCAAAGATCAAGACCCAGGTGGATATTTAACCACAACGGCTGAATTTACTGTGGGAGTTCGTCCTATTGGTGATGGTGTTGACCTCATCCGAGCGCCAGATACATCCTATAACGCAAATGAAGACGATACCGTTAATATTCATCTTGCTGCGATTAGTGAAGATAGTAACAATGACGAACAGATTCAATTAACAGTAAAAATAGCAGCAACCTCTGATGCCACAGCTCTCATAGGCTTAGAAGGCGGCTTTATTGATGTTAATGGACAGCGCGTAAACTTTACTAGCGACGGCGCTGGTGGCTTTATTGCAACCATGGTCGTTGCTAGTAATCAAGTACAAGGATTTGACTTTAATGCCGGCACTCTTGCTTGGGGTAACCTCGACATGCAGGTCGATATTGCCAGTATAGATACAGCTACAGTGCTAGGTAATCAAATGTCAGACACTAGCGAAGTCATAACATCTGAGTTTACTGTTACGCTAGAACCTCAGGTCGATGCTCCTATTTGGCAACAAGACCCTCAAGATATCAATGCCCAAGAAGGCGATACTATCGTACTTAATCTTGATGTTGATTTGCAAAACCCAACAACACAAGAATCGGGTTACATTGAAATAAGTGGTTACCCAAGTAATGTTACATTTAGTGCAGGTAGCCAAAATGGCAATGTATGGAAAGTAGAGCTTGATCAACTTGATGGCTTAGAAGTTTTAGGCACACAAAACAATGATAACTTTACTTTAGTTATTACGCCTTATGCCGAGTTAAATGGTGAAACTCAAGTTGGCCAGATACAAGATATCGCCGTTTTAATATCAAGTAATAACCAAACTGGTAACAACACAGAACTGATGTCTGAGTTAACAATCGGACAGTTGCAATTAATCTTAGATAAGCAAACTTATGCAAATCATGATATTAGTAGAGACAACAGTGAATCATTTAGTGGCAGTGCCGATAACTTTGAGCATGAGCTACTACGCATAATGGATAGTGTGGATTCAATCGAACCATGAAAATGAATATTAATCAGCAACAAATCATTACTTTGGTACGCTGTGCAAATGAGTTATTTGCACAGCGATGTAATGACGATCAAGTTCTAGATGGATTGCCTGACCTTGCAATAACTCATAATCACATTGAACGCGCTTTACTCAATGGCAACATCAATGCAGCTCAGCAAAATGTTCAGCTAAGTAAAATGCAGTTTCCTGCTTTAGTTGTCGATAATAACGGCGATCTTTACTTACTGAATAAACAAGATCAACAATTGCAACTGCTATACACGAATGCTGAAGAGCCCATAAAGGAATTAACGAGTTTACAGGGTCAATTGAGTTGGTTTATCAGTGTTCACGAAGTGATAGATAAACGCTCAACTTCAATCCACAGTAAAATTCCAAGTTGGCTAAAACCCGTTATTGATGAGGTAAAACCTTTTTACGGTTCATTATTATTAGGTTCGTTTACAGTAAACCTACTCGCCGTAGTGATCCCGTTATTCACAATGAATGTATATGACAGAGTCGTGCCAAATGCCGCAACCGATACCTTATGGGTACTTGCTTTTGGTGCTTTTTTAGCTATTTCATTTGACTGGTTTTTAAAACAAGCCCGTACTCAGCTTACTGATACGGCGGGCCAGCAGATTGATTTAAAGGTATCTAGCACCCTATTTAGCAAAGTGATTGGTATGCGCTTAGAGCATCGACCTGAATCAGCTGGCGCTTATGCAAAACAAGTACAAGATTTTGATAGTGTTAGGGAGTTCCTTACATCGGCAACATTGGTATCAGCTATAGACTTACCATTTACAATTATGTTTTTGGCATTAATAGCCTGGTTAGGTGGGTTAATCGTGTTGATCCCTATCACCACAATGTTGTTAATCGTATTAATTGGTGCATTCTTACAAGGTAGATTAACCCATAGCGTTGAAGAAGCCGCAAAGCTCAGCACCCAGCGCCAAGCCTATTTAATTGAATACTTAAACCAAATTGTAGAGCTAAAGCAAAGCCGTAGTGAGCAAAAAGCACAGCGAACATGGGAGCAAACCATGGCGCAGTTATCTCTTTGGCAAAATAAATCTCGTCACAGTGCCAATACCCTAAGCCACTCTGTTGCCACTTTACAACAAGTTACTACTATCGGTTTAATCGTCGCGGGCGTTTACCTCATACAAGCTGGAGAAGTGAGTATGGGCGCATTAATCGCCATGGTGATGATAAGCGGCCGAGCTGGTGGCGCAGTGAGTCAAATAGCCAGTTTATTACTCAAGTATAAGCAGACAGAGTCTGCAATAGACTCTGTCAAAGCAGTACTTGAACTGCCACAAGAAAATCAACAAAGTGTGCTAAATAATTACAGCGATATTAGCGGTAACATTCGCGTTAAACAGCTAACTTTTAATTACCCAGAGCAACAACTTGCGGTATTGAAAAATATTAGCTTGAGTATAGAAAAAGGCGAAAAAATAGGTATTTTTGGCGTTGCGGGCTCAGGTAAATCGTCGCTACTGGCTTTACTTGCTGGTCAATATGAAGCGACACGCGGACAAATTTTTTACGACGATATTGAAATAAAACAATGGTCACTGAAAACAATTCGCCGAAATACTGGATGGATGGCACAAAATCCACAGCTTTTTTATGGCAGTTTATTAGAAAACATCACTGTAGGTGCACAGAATATCGACCCTAATGAGCTTGCCAGAGCCATTAAATTAGCGGGTATTCACCACTTTATGGAACGATTAGAGTCAGGTCTTGAAAGCCAAGTAGGAGAATTTGGCCGCTGCTTATCAGGTGGGCAACGCCAAGCTGTAATGTTAGCAAGAGCATTATTACAGCGCCCTAAACTATTATTACTTGATGAACCCACCAGCGCGATGGATGAAATCAGCGAACGCCACATAATAAGCAGCTTAAAAAGTATCGACGATACCACGATGATCATTGCCAGCCATAAAGCCGCAGTGCTGGCTATGTGCGATAAAATAATCGTACTCGAAAATGGAGAACTACGAGACATACAAACGCCGCAACAATTATTTAGTGGCAGTAATCGCCGTTTACGCGCAATCAAAGTGACACCAAAAGGAGATTCGCAATGAGTCAACTACAAGTGTCGCAATTAGCAGCCGCGCGCCAAGCACAAAAATTAATAGCTATTGTATTTTTAGTCCTAATTACAATGATTATATGGGCAACATTTGCCACTCTTGATGAAGTCATCGTAGGAGAAGGAAACGTAGTACCAGCACAAACAGTACAAACCGTAGAAAATCTCGATGGTGGTATTTTAAAACAAGTCTTGGTTCAAGAAGGTGAACTAGTTCAACAAGGACAACCTGTGTTACTCCTTGATGATACACGTTTTGCTGCAGCATTTGCCGAATCTAATCAAGAACGAGATGCCTTAATAGCGAAACAATTACGCTTAAAAGCAGAGCTAGAAACCATCGTCATAGATCGTAATACCGTCACCGGAGTTGCAATTACTGAGGTCAATTTAGCTGCAAGCGATGTTCCTACCCATATTGCAAACAGTGCACGTAATAGCTACCGAGCACGTTTATCGCAACTGCGTTCTTTGCTACAGCAAAGCCAGCAAATGATTTTGCAACAAAGCCAAGCTATTATTGAACAACAAGCCAATATTGATTCATTAAAACAACGCCTAGAATTGATTTCTCGTGAAGTAAAATTAACTTCTGAAGGCGTTGATGATGGCGCAGTAGCTGAAATGGAACTAGTTAAACTACAGCGTGAAGAAGTCATGCTCTCGGGAGAAGTTAATCGCGCCAATGCGCTATTACAGCAACTTATGGCGGCTAAGGAACAAGGCAAAGAAGAGCGTACGTCAGTTGCCCTTGACTATATTGCCAACGCCCAAAATGAATTAGATGAAGTTACCAATAACTTAGCTAAAATTAGAGAAAGTAGTAAAGCATTAGAAGACAGATTAATAAAAACCCAGATTAAATCGCCGCTAACTGGCACTGTAAAAAATATCGCCTCACGCTCAGTAGGAGGAGTTATTGAGCCAGGCCAAGTCATTATGGAAATAGTGCCTTTGGACGACAAACTTATTGTCGAAACCAAAATAGCACCTAAAGATATTGGTTTTATTCGCCAAGGTATGCCTGCCATGGTGAAGTTTAGCGCTTATGACTTTGTAATCTACGGCGGACTAAAAGGGGAAGTTATCTATGTGAGTCCTGACGCCTCACAGCTTGAAGATGGCACCACCTATTACGAAGCACATATAAAAACCGATGGGAATATATTGGCTCAACAACCAATAATACCCGGCATGCAAGCCAGTGTAGATATTTTGACTGGTAAAAAAACCGTTTTACAGTATTGGTTAAAGCCGCTTTTGCGTGCTAAAGCCAATGCCATGAGAGAACCATAAAAAGGACACGGAATGCGTATTTTAGCTATACTCCCATTAATTGCATTGAGTGGTACTGCTCATGCTTTAACACTCGAACAGTCAGTTGCTGAAGCACTCAACAAAAATCCGCGCTTATTACAAAAATATGCGCACTTTGAGGCAAAATATCGTGATAAACGCACCGCGTTTAGCGAATATTTACCACAAATTAGGCTTTATGCTGCTTATGGCTACGAAAATGTCACCAATAACAGCGGTAACGCCGTTGATACAGAGATGGATCGCCGTGAATTGGGCCTAAAAATCTCACAAATGCTGTTTGATGGCTTTAAAACTTCATCTGATGTAGCACGACTTGATTATGAAATGCGTGCAGATCAGCAAAGCTTAGTGTCAGAAGCAGAAAACATTGGCCTAGAAGTAAGCCAAGTATATTTAGATCTGATCAAAGCCCAAGAAATAGTTAAATTACAACAAAAAAATGTGGTCGATCACCAAAATATATTAAAAGATATTCAAAGTCGAAAGTCCAAAGGACTTAGTAGCGATGCCGATGTTGCTCAAGTACAAGCTCGCTTAACGACCGCACAATCAGGCTTATTAGCAGCAAAAAATAATCAATTCGATTTAGAGGCTAATTACTATGATCTAGTAGGTAGTTATCCTGATAATCTAATGATCCCAAAGCCTGATGCCAACTATTTACCTACGGATTTAAAACAAGCAATTGACTTGGCAGTTACTTCACACCCTGAGGTAAGCGCTGCTAATTTAGATATCAATGCCGCCAGTAAACAAATAGAGCGCGATAAAAGTGGTTATTGGCCTAAACTAGCTCTTGAGCTTGATGTGAATGATAACGAAAACATTGGTGGCTTTGAGGGCCCAGATGATGACGCGCGTATCATGCTGACCATGAGTTATGATCTCTATAATGGCGGTCGCACTAATGCTAAAACAGAAGCCTCAAAATGGCGCTATCAAGAAGCCACCGCTGTACGCGATAACACTCTTCGACAAGTTACAGAAGGCACTAAGTTAGCTTGGAATGCCTATACTTTTGTAGGCGAGCAAAAAAACTTCTACCAACAAAATGTCGATTTTGCCAGCCAAGCACAGCAAGGCTACGATAAACAATTTGATTTAGGGCGACGCTCACTATTAGATGTTCTGGATTCTAAGATTGAACTATTTGTTGCTCGTCGTAACTACCTAAATGCCGCATTTGATGAACGTAAAGCTAGCTATCGTTTGATTAATGCAACAGGAAAGCTGGTGGAAGCACTGCGTGTTGATACACCAGAAGCATGGCGTTTAGAAGACGATAAGGAATAATCATCATGAAAAATTTATTATTAATTGTAACTATTTTAGGCCTTAGCGGCTGCGCCTCAGATGCTGTTCTATACGCCCCACAAGAACAATCACGGGATCTATATGATAGCGATGTCGATGGTGTAATTAATGCCCGTGACAATTGCGCACAAACGCAAGATCAAGCAATGACTGATAACGACGGCTGCCCAACAGCAACAAACATTCCACAAGCTGATATACGTGTTATTGATTTTGGTTTTGATAAAGATAAATTAACGCCGCAAGAGCAAGTTAAAGTGATCGAACTTGCCGAAGAAATGAAGCAATATACGCAAACTCAGTTATATTTAATTGGTGATACCAGTATTGAAGGCACTGATGAATACAATCGTAAGCTTGCTCAACGTCGTATTAAAACGGTCACAGATATACTTATTGCGAATGGCGTAAGTAGCAGTCGCTTGCAAACAGAAACCTATGAATACCCTATTCATATGCCGAAAAACCTTGCCGGTCGTGATACTCGCCTGATTGCTGTATTAAGTCTTCCAGATTCAACAGGCTACAAAAAACAGTGGCAGCTTTACGGTAATTAAAAGCCATAAAAACCTTAGCCGCCTTGGCTAAGGTTTTTTTATGCCAATAGCGTTCAATACCGAATTTGGCCAGCATAAACAACACATTCTTTTATAGTCATAATGAAATTCAACACAGAGATCATTATGAATAAATTTAAAATCTTTCACCAATTGCATAACGACATATTACTATTACCAAACGCATGGGATCCTCTCAGCGCTCTGCTATTAGAACAAGCAGGTTTTGCAGCAATAGCCACAACCAGTTGAGGAATGGCGCAAGCTCGTGGCCAACAAGATGGTGAGCAATGCTCATTTGCAGAATTTTTAAATCAACTAAAACCAATTGTAAATGCGGTTAGTATCCCTATTTCTGTCGATATTGAATCGGGGTACAGTAATGATATAAACACCATTTGTCAGCATGTTTTAGCCGTCGCAAAATTAGGGGCTGTGGGTATAAATATAGAAGATTCTGATATAAAAACGGGCAAATTACGCACTCAAAAACAGCAAATAGCTATCCTATCTGCCATTAAAGAAACTCTAAATAAGCACGGATTTTCGCAATTATTTATAAATGCACGAACAGACTGTTTCCTGCAAACAGCTAAAATAGGCCCAACAATAACCAGATCTTTAGCATATCAAGCGGCCGGCATTGATGGAGTATTCGTCCCTGGATTAACTGATTCAGCAGCAATAAAACAACTAAAAACTGCGTTAAGTGTGCCACTAAATATAATGGCTGATGATTTAGCAACCGATTCAAATAGCTTATTTACTCAAGGCGTGCAGCGCTTTTCGCTGGGAAATAGCTTATTTGATGCGACAAAACACTTTATTTTAACGGCCAGTTGTACCTTTAATAACGCTAAAAATTGCGATCATTTATTCCAGTGATAGTTTTTCAACGCAAAATAGATAACGTAAAGATCAAAATTAGTGACGGAAATACCAACATATCTGAAAATTGATCTAACAGAGCCCAAATTGTTATCCACAATTTGGGCTTTTTTATGCATTTTTAATAAAGTGATCCGTTTTAAACATACTACTTATTAAATAAAACCACCTATAAAGTACAAAAAAACTACAAACAAGTCTTTTATTGCTGTTTATTTTCTACTTACCCTCTATTTTTAGCTCATTTCTAACTTTCTCAAAATTTACTTTTCACAATAATGATCCTTATCAACAGTCGATCTATCCACATAATGATCGCCATTTATAAAATTATAAACAATCTTATAATTGATCATCTATAAAATGAAAGATCAATTACTTAGCATAAAAAAAATAACTAAAAATAAATACTTGATGTTATTTCCCCACTTTTTATCAACAGCTTGATCAGATGATTACATATTGGAATAAGTTATTTAACATTATAAATATCAGACACTTAAAATAATAAAAGGGAAAATAACAACATTTGTACCTAAAAAACTTATACATAAAGTATGTTCAGGGCTTTACTGCTGAATAAACTCAGTTATTATAAGCGCACTAATAACCCATTGTGTGATCAGCTCAAGAATGACCTCAGTCAATATCATTATAGGTAGCCAAATGGGATCTGCGGAATACGTAGGTGAACAACTTGCAGAGCAGTTAATTTCCCAAGGGATCGCGACAGAAGTCCATGATCAACCTAACTTTTTTGAAATAAATCAAGAAAATACAACTTGGTTACTTTGTACCTCAACTTATGGCGCTGGGGATTACCCTGAAAACCTTTTAGCTTTTGTAGAAGACATTAATCAAGTTAATGATTTAAAAGGCTTAAAGTTCTCAGTGATCGGCTTAGGAGATACAAGTTACGATAATTACAACCTTGCAGGCCGTAACCTTGAGCAACTGTTACTTAGCAAAGGTGCCAGCTGTGTAGCAGAACGTTTAGAGTTAAATATTCTTGATGAACAACTGCCCGAAGACACTGCACTAGCCTGGTTACCTAGTTGGATCGAAAAAATACGTGCATAGAATCAAGTTAACAACTTAGATCCACCCGAAAAGTTACCCACAATTTACTGACTATTTAGATCTAATTGTGGATAAACTATGATCTAACTGCGATTTAAAGGTATCTTATCCATTGGATAAGATCTGATCCAATACCCCCTGTGTATAAAGAGCCTTTTTGATCAGAGCTTATATTCAGTTAGATCTGATCATATCAACACCTTTAGATCCGATCTAACTTAATGTTTTAATAAGTAAATTAAGCCTTATCAACAGAAATAGTGTTCAGTAGTAGTAATAGAAATAAAAGATCTCTTTAAAAGATCCTTTATATTATTAGAGATCATTTACTTAGATCTTGCCGATAGTTTAATCATTTATCTTCTGACAATTTATAGGTAGAATACGCTCCCCCTTGGAAGTTTGCTGGTTGATTTAAGTAGGATCCCGAAATGATTTTTCACGAAAATTTTGATGTTATTGTTGTTGGTGGTGGACATGCAGGTACAGAAGCTGCGTTAGCTGCTGCGCGTATGGGTATGAATACCCTACTGCTGACTCATAATATGGATACCCTTGGTCAAATGTCATGTAATCCAGCAATTGGTGGCATTGGCAAAGGTCACTTGGTCAAAGAAATTGATGCACTGGGCGGCGCAATGGCACAAGCGATCGATAAAGGTGGCATCCAGTTTCGAACTTTAAATTCTTCGAAAGGCCCTGCTGTTCGTGCAACTCGCGCGCAAGCTGATCGCGCATTATATAAAGCTGCTATCCAAGATATTTTACAACACCAAGAAAACTTAAAGATCTTTCAACAATCATGTGATGATCTGATCGTTGAAAACAATAAAGTTACCGGTGTAGTAACCCAAATGGGCCTACGTTTTAGTGCTCCATCAGTTGTATTGACTGTAGGTACTTTCCTCGGTGGACAGATCCATATTGGTTTAGAAAACTTTAAAGGTGGTCGTGCGGGTGATCCACCTTCAATTGCCTTAGCAAAGCGTTTACGTGAATTACCATTTCGTGTTGATCGCTTAAAAACAGGCACGCCACCACGAATTGATGCACGCACTGTCGATTTTACTAAAATGCAGGAACAACCAGGTGATGCGCCAACCCCTGTATTTTCATTCATGGGTAAACAAACAGATCACCCACAACAGATCCCATGTTATATCACTTATACTAATGAAAAAACCCATGAGGTGATCCGTAATAACTTACACCGTTCACCAATGTATTCAGGTGTAATTGAAGGAATTGGCCCGCGCTACTGCCCTTCTATTGAAGATAAAATTGTTCGTTTTGCTGATAAAGATAAGCACCAAATTTTTGTTGAGCCAGAAGGTTTAACCTCTTATGAGCTATACCCTAATGGTATATCAACAAGCTTACCATTTGATGTACAACTTGAAATTGTACAGTCGATCACCGGTTTTGAAAATGCCCATATTTGTCGCCCAGGCTACGCTATTGAGTATGATTTCTTCGATCCACGAGATCTTAAAAAGTCATTAGAAACTAAATTTATTGACGGTTTATTCTTTGCTGGTCAAATAAATGGTACTACAGGCTATGAAGAAGCCGGTGCGCAAGGTCTGATTGCAGGTATGAATGCAGCATTACAAGTACAAGGTAAAGAACCTTGGACACCACGCCGTGATGAAGCTTATGTAGGCGTATTGATTGATGACTTAACAACACTCGGTACTAAAGAACCATACCGTATGTTTACTAGCCGTGCTGAATACCGCTTATTGTTACGTGAAGATAATGCTGATATCCGTTTAACAGCTAAAGGTCGTGAGTTAGGCTTGGTTAATGACGAGCGCTGGCAGGCATTTAATGAAAAAATGGATATTATAGCGAAAGAATCACAACGTATTAAAGATGTTTGGATCCATAAAGATCATGCCGTTATTGATCAAGTAAATAGCTTACTAAAAACGCCATTAACCCGTGAAGCAAGTTTAGAAGAGTTATTACGTCGTCCTGAGATCCGCTATAACGATCTTATGGCGATCGAAGGTTTAGGATCAGAGTTTGATCACGCCGCTGCATTAGAACAAGTTGAGATCCATACAAAATACGCGGGTTATATTGCACGCCAGCAAGATGAGATCAATAAACAACTTCGTCATGAGTTAACTGTGCTACCTAAAGATTATGATTATTCGGTTGTTTCAGGTTTATCAAATGAAGTTGTAGCTAAGTTAACTGCTGCTCGTCCTGATACAATAGGCCAAGCATCGCGCATTTCTGGTATCACGCCTGCGGCTATTTCGCTATTATTAGTGTATCTAAAGAAGCAAGGTTTACTGCGTAAAATTGCGTAGTCATTAAGGAATATTGTGTTACAGCAACAATTAACTACTTTGTTAGCGCAAACTGATATTGCGCTAACCGAAAAACAACAGCAACAACTTGTTCAATATGTTGAGTTACTTAATAAATGGAACAAAGCTTATAATTTAACCTCAGTACGTTTACCTGAGGATATGATGATTAAACACATCATGGATAGCTTGGTTGTTGCTCCTCACCTACCCGGTCATCATTATATTGATGTTGGCACAGGTCCTGGTCTTCCGGGTATCGTTTTGGCCATTGCTTTACCTGATACACAATTTATTTTATTAGATAGTTTAGGTAAGCGAGTTCGTTTTTTAATGCAGGTTAAACACGAACTTGGCCTTAAAAATGTAACCCCTGTGCAGTCTAGAGTTGAAGATTATCAACCAAGTGTTAAATTAGATGGTGTTTTAAGTCGCGCATTTGCCTCTTTACAAGATATGGTTGACTGGTGTTCACACTTGATTGATCATTCAGGTAAATTTATTGCTTTAAAAGGCGTGTTTCCAAGTGAAGAGCTAGACTCATTACCTTCGGGTATCAAATTTGAGCAAAAAATTTCCTTGGAAGTACCAGAGTTAGATGCGCAAAGGCATTTAATTATTCTATCTAAAGACTAGGGATCAGAAACACTGTGGCAAAAGTCATCGCAATAGCAAACCAAAAAGGTGGTGTGGGTAAAACCACCACTGCGGTAAATCTCGCAGCTTCAATGGCCGCAACCAAACGCAAAGTGCTACTGATTGATCTTGATCCACAAGGCAATGCGACTATGGGTAGTGGCGTTGATAAATACGGTGATGTAGCAACAATTTATGATTTATTAATCGAAGATAAACCGATTGATGATGTTGTTTGTAAAGAAACCTCAGGTGAATATCATTTAATTGCCGCTAACGGTGATGTAACCGCTGCTGAAGTCAAGTTGATGGAGCTGTATGCGCGTGAAGTACGTTTGCGCAATGCCTTGGAAAAAATATCTGATCAGTACGAGTTTATTTTCATTGATTGTCCTCCATCGTTGAATATGTTGACAGTTAATGCGATGGCGGCCGCTGATTCTATTTTAGTGCCTATGCAATGTGAGTATTACGCTTTAGAAGGCTTAACCGCATTAATGGACACCATTACCCAATTAGCTAAGTTAGTTAATCCAAAACTACAAATTGAAGGGATTTTACGTACTATGTATGATCCACGTAATCGTTTGGCTAATGATGTATCTGAACAACTTAAACAGCATTTTGGCGATAAAGTATACCGCACTGTGATCCCACGTAATGTCCGTTTAGCTGAAGCGCCCAGTTTTGGTGCACCTGCTATGTATTATGACCGGGCATCAAGTGGTGCTAAAGCGTATTTAGCATTAGCCGGTGAAATGTTACGCAGAAAAGAAAAAATATCCCCAATCGTCGCCTAACTTGAGGTAAAAAGAACATGTCTGCTAAAAAACGTGGCTTAGGCCGAGGACTCGATGCTTTATTAAGTTCGTCAAAACCAGCACCGAGTATCGACAAAGAACAACTCAATACGAGTGAGCAGGATGTTATTGTTCAGCCTACTAGTGGTGAGTTACAAAAGCTACCAATTGAATTCTTACATTCAGGCAAATATCAGCCACGCAAAGACATGTCAGAAGAAGCGCTTGAAGAGCTTGCTAGTTCAATTCGTTCGCAAGGCATTATTCAACCTATCGTAGTGCGTCCTGTTGCGCAGGATAGTTATGAAATTATCGCTGGTGAGCGTCGCTGGCGCGCTGCACAACTAGCCAAACTTGATGTTGTACCATGTATAATCAAAGATGTACCAGATGAAGCAGCTGTGGCTATCGCACTGATTGAGAATATTCAGCGTGAAGATTTAAATGCCATGGAAGAAGCCGTTGCGTTACATCGTTTATTAACTGAATTTGAATTAACTCATCAACAAGTAGCGGATGCGGTTGGCAAATCTCGTACCACTGTCACCAATTTATTACGACTAAATAATCTTAATGATGATGTTAAAATTTTGTTGGAACATGGTGACATTGAAATGGGCCATGCACGTTGTTTATTAGCCCTTGAAGGTGAAGCGCAATCTGATGCCGCCCGACTTGCTGTAGCGAAAGCACTCACAGTACGTGAAACGGAAAAACTCGTTCGTTCAATCTTAGAGCCCGCCCCTAAAAAAGAAACTGTTAAAAAAGATCCAGATGTCATACAGTTAGAGTTGAAATTAGCTGAAAATCTCGGGGCTAAAGTAGAAATTAACTACAATAAAAAAGGCAAAGGAAATTTGGTTATTTCCTATACTAATTTAGAAGAGTTAGATGGCATTTTAAGCCGTATAAATGCCGAAAGTTTAGAGCATTAATAAATATCATGTCCAAAAAGAGACATTCGTCGCAAATTTGCACCACAATACACCGACTCAAGTTGCAAAACTGGCAGGAATCAGTATAATTTCGCCAGTTTTCATGCCCTGACAAATAGAACGCCAATAAGGTTAACTAAAAGTGACAAATAAGTTAGCAGCGCCTTATCGATTGGCTGCATTAAAATTAATCTATTTGCAAGGTAGTGTAGCCCTAGTTGCTGCCATAATCGTTTTTATCGGTTGGGGAGTAAGTGCCGGTCTCTCAGCATTAGCTGGAGGCGCTGTAGCCTTACTTCCTCACTGTGTATTTGCCATCTATGCATTCAGATATATGGGTGCAAGCAGAGCAGATCAAGCGTATGCCTCGTTAAAACGTGGTAACGGACTAAAATTTATGCTGACAATCGTATTGTTTGCGTTAGTACTAAAGCATTTTCCGGTAATTTTATTACCTTTCTTTAGTTGTTATGTACTCGCGTTATTTACTGGATTGTTTGCGCCCGTTTTTTTTAAACATTAACTTTTGGGATATAACATGGCTGAAGAAGTGACTATATCAAGCCATATCCAGCACCACTTAACCAATGCTAAGATGTGCTCGACCGATACCGGTCTTGCCTTCAACAAAGCATGTGCGGACAGTGGCTTCTGGACATGGCATATAGATACCCTCGCATGGTCTATTGGACTAGGTCTAGTATTTTTATGGATCTTCCGTAGTGCCGCTAAAAAATCAACAATTGGTGTACCAGGAAAATTTCAATGCTTTATTGAAATGATCGTTGAGTTCGTTGGTGACAACGTACGCGATACCTTCCATGGCAAAAGCAAGTTAATTGCACCATTAGCATTAACAATATTCGTTTGGATATTCTTAATGAACTTAATGGATTTAATACCTGTTGACTTCTTACCTGCATTTGCTGGATTTGTTGGCGAAAACGCATTTGGTATGGATTCTCATGACGTATACATGAAAATCGTACCTACCACTGATATCAACTTAACCGCTGCTTTAGCATTAGGCGTGTTTATTTTGATGATCGGTTACTCAATTAAAATCAAGGGTATTACTGGTTTTATTGCTGAGCTTACACTTCACCCGTTTAGCTCAAACAACAAACTGGCGATGATTTTCTTAATCCCTTGTAACTTATTACTAGAACTAATTGCACTTGTGTCTAAGCCTTTCTCGTTAGCACTACGTTTGTTCGGTAACTTGTATGCTGGTGAGTTGATATTCATCTTGATCGGCGCAGTAGGTTTAATGCAACTACCGTTGCACTTTGTTTGGGCTGTATTCCACATCTTAGTTATCGTATTGCAAGCATTCGTATTTATGATGCTGACTATCGTATACCTAAGCATGGCGAGCTCAGATAATCACTAATTTATATATTTACAATTTTACTTTTAACTTTAATTTACAATTGAAACTTTGGAGAAAAAAATGGAACTAGTATTAGGTCTTAAGTACATCGCAGTTGCTTTACTTATCGGTTTTGGTGCAATCGGCACTGCAATCGGCTTCGGTAACATGGGTGGTAAATTCCTAGAAGCATGTGCGCGTCAACCTGAGCTTGCACCTTCACTACAAGTTAAGATGTTCATCCTTGCTGGTCTTATCGATGCTGTTGCAATGATCGGTGTTGGTATCGCGATGGTAATCTTGTTCGTACTTTAATTTTATTTTTTGAACAGCTTACTATTTAAGGAGGAGCGGTCGTGAACTTAAACGCCACTCTTATCGGTGAACTAATTGCATTTACGGTGTTCGTACTTTTTTGTATGAAATTCGTATGGCCACCACTAAACGGTGCAATTGAAGCTCGCCAGAAGAAAATCGAAGATGGTTTAGCTGCCTCTGATAGAGCCGAAAAAGACTTAGAACTTGCGCAAAAGAAAGCTGCTGAACAGCTTAAAGATGCAAAAGCTCAAGCGGCTGATATCATTGATCAAGCTAAAAAGCGTGCCGTGCTAATTGTTGACGAAGAAACTGTTCGTGGTCAGCAAGAGCGTGAAAAAATTATTGCTCAAGGGCATTCTGAAATCGAATCAGAGCGTAACCGTGTAACTGAAGAGCTACGTAAACAAGTAGCTACTCTTGCAGTGGTTGGTGCTGAACGTATTTTAGAGCGCGAAATCAATCAAGCCGCACACAGTGACATCGTTGAAAAACTTGTCGCTGAGCTGTAATTAGGAGGGTATGAGCATGTCTGAATTGACTACTATCGCTCGCCCATACGCTAAAGCGGCTTTTGAACTTGCCGTTGAAAAAGGCACTATTGAAAGCTGGAATGATATGTTGTTTTTTGCTGGCCAAGTTGCCAGCAATGAACAAGCATCAAGCATTTTAGCTGGATTGCCTACTGCTACTGCACAAGCTGAGTTATTTAACAAAATTTGTGCTGAGCAGCTCAACGAACAAGGTCAGAACCTAGTGAAGGTGATGGCTGAAAATGGACGTTTGATAGCCCTACCTGCAGTTGCAGAGTTATTTGCTGAGTTTAAAGCAGAATACGATAAAGAAATCGAAGTAGACGTGATTTCGGCAACACCTCTTGCTGCAGCGCAGCAGGAGACATTGGTAGCGGCACTTGAAAAACGTTTCGCACGCAAAGTTAAGCTGAATTGTAGTGAAGACGCAACAGTCGTTGGCGGACTTATTATTAAGTCTGGCGACACTGTTATCGACGGCTCAGTACGCGGTAAATTAAACCGCCTAGCCACAACACTACAATCGTAATTGGGAAAAAGAGCATGCAACTTAATTCCACTGAAATTTCAGATCTGATCAAACAACGTATTGAGCAGTTCGAAGTTGTAAGTGAAGCTCGTAACGAAGGTACTATCGTATCTGTTACAGACGGTATCATCCGCATTCACGGTCTAGCTGACTGTATGCAAGGTGAAATGATTGAGCTTCCTGGCAACCGTTATGCTATCGCACTAAACCTTGAGCGTGACTCAATTGGTGCAGTAGTAATGGGTCCATACGCTGACCTTACTGAAGGCGTAAAAGTTTATACAACTGGCCGTATCTTAGAAGTTCCTGTTGGTCGTGGTCTACTTGGTCGTGTTGTAAACACACTAGGTGCCCCTATCGATGGTAAAGGCGCTTTAGATAACGACGGTTTTGAACCTGTAGAAAAAATTGCCCCTGGTGTAATCGAACGTAAATCAGTAGATGAGCCAGTTCAAACTGGTTATAAATCTATTGATGCGATGATCCCAGTTGGTCGTGGTCAACGTGAGCTTATCATCGGTGACCGTCAAACAGGTAAAACTGCACTAGCAATCGATGCAATCATCAACCAAAAAGGCACAGGCGTTAAGTGTGTGTATGTAGCGGTTGGTCAAAAAGCATCTACTATTGCTAACGTAGTACGTAAATTAGAAGAGCACGGTGCACTTGCAAATACTATCGTAGTTGTTGCATCTGCTTCTGAGTCTGCGGCACTTCAGTACTTAGCTCCGTTCTCGGGCTGTACTATGGGTGAATACTTCCGTGACCGTGGTGAAGACGCGCTAATTATCTATGATGATTTATCTAAGCAAGCTGTTGCTTATCGTCAAATCTCATTGCTACTTAAGCGTCCACCAGGTCGTGAAGCATACCCAGGTGACGTATTCTACCTTCACTCTCGTCTTTTAGAGCGTGCATCGCGTGTAAACGCTGAGTACGTTGAGAAATTCACCAATGGTGAAGTGAAAGGTAAAACAGGTTCATTGACGGCATTGCCTATCATTGAAACTCAAGGCGGCGACGTTTCTGCGTTCGTACCGACTAACGTTATCTCTATCACCGATGGTCAGATCTTCTTAGAAACTGACTTATTCAACTCAGGTATCCGTCCGGCAGTAAATGCTGGTATCTCGGTATCGCGTGTTGGTGGTGCTGCACAAACTAAAATCGTTAAGAAACTAGGTGGCGGTATCCGTCTAGCCCTAGCTCAGTACCGTGAATTAGCTGCGTTCTCGCAGTTCGCGTCTGACCTTGATGATGCAACACGTGCTCAACTTGAGCATGGTGAGCGTGTAACAGAGCTAATGAAGCAGAAACAGTACGCGCCAATGTCTGTTGCTGAAATGTCTTTGTCGTTATTTGCAGCTGAGAAAGGTTATCTGAAAGATATCGAAATCGCTAAGATCATGGATTTTGAAGCATCTTTACTTTCTTATGCTAATAGCACATACGCAGAGCTTGTGGCTCAAATCAATGAAACTGGTAACTACAACGCCGAGATCGAAGCGCAACTTAAAGAACTTCTAGAGAAGTTCAAGTCTACGCAAACTTGGTAATTTAGTTATTAATGGTGCGCTTTAGTTTGCTAAAGCACACCTTGATTCGGAGAGAGAGTCATGGCCAGCGGAAAAGAGATTAAAAGCAAGATCGGAAGTATTAAAAATACTCAAAAGATCACTAGCGCAATGGAAATGGTTGCAGCGTCTAAAATGAAAAAGGCGCAAGATCGTGTAGCTTCAAGCCGTCCATACGCTGAAAAATTACGCAAAGTGATTGGTCGTGTTGCTCAAGCAAATCTTGATTTTACTCACCCGTTCTTAGAAGAGCGTGAAGTAAAACGAGTTGGTTATATTGTTATCTCTACAGACCGTGGTCTGTGTGGCGGTTTAAACTCTAACGAGTTTAAAAAAGTTGCATTAGATGTTAAAGCGTGGAAAGAAAAAGGTGTAAACGCTGAGTTTGCAACTTTAGGCAGTAAAGCTGCTGGTTTCTTCCAACGTTTTGGTGGTCAACTACTCGCTAAAAAAGCGGGTTTAGGAGATAAGCCTTCAGTACAAGACATTATTGGTCCTGTAAAAATAATGCTAGATGCATTCTCTGAAGGAAAAATTGACCGTTTATTCTTGGTATATAACAACTTCGTTAATACCATGAAGCAAGAGCCAATTATAGATCAGTTACTCCCTTTGCCAAAAGCTGAAAAAGAAGTATCTGCTTACACATGGGATTACTTATATGAGCCAAACCCAGAGGCTATTTTAGAGTCTTTGTTAGTACGTTTCATTGAGTCTCAAGTATACCAAGGTGTAGTTGAAAACGCTGCCTCTGAACAGGCCGCCCGTATGGTTGCAATGAAAGCTGCAACTGATAACGCTGGCGACCTTATGGATGAGTTACAGCTTGTTTATAACAAGGCCCGTCAAGCGGCAATCACACAAGAAATTAGTGAGATTGTTTCTGGCTCAGCCGCAGTTTAATGCTTCTGGCAAAGATTAACGAGAGGAATAGACATGAGTTTAGGTAAGGTCGTCCAAATTATCGGTGCCGTTGTGGATATTGAGTTTTCACAAGACAACGTGCCAGCCGTATATGACGCGCTAAAAGTAACAGACGGTGATTTAGCTGGTTTGACTCTAGAAGTTCAACAACAGCTAGGTGGCGGTGTGGTACGTACTATCGCACTAGGTACTACTGACGGTTTACGTCGTGGTGCTTTAGTATCAAACACAGGTGAAGCGATTCAAGTTCCAGTTGGTAAAGCAACACTTGGTCGTATCATGAACGTACTTGGTGAGCCAATCGATGAAGCTGGCCCAATCGGCGAAGAAGACCGTATGTCTATTCACCGTGCAGCGCCTACTTACGAAGAGCAATCAAGTTCAGTAGAACTTTTAGAAACTGGTATCAAGGTAATCGACCTTGTATGTCCATTTGCTAAAGGTGGTAAAGTTGGTTTATTCGGTGGTGCCGGTGTTGGTAAAACCGTAAACATGATGGAACTTATCCGTAACATCGCAATCGAGCACAGCGGCTACTCAGTATTCGCAGGTGTTGGTGAGCGTACTCGTGAGGGTAACGATTTCTATCATGAAATGAACGATTCAAACGTACTTGATAAAGTATCGCTTGTATACGGTCAGATGAACGAGCCTCCAGGTAACCGTTTACGCGTAGCGTTAACTGGTCTTACTATGGCTGAAAAGTTCCGTGATGAAGGTCGCGATGTACTTTTCTTCGTAGATAACATCTACCGTTACACGCTTGCTGGTACAGAAGTATCTGCACTACTTGGTCGTATGCCATCAGCGGTAGGTTACCAGCCTACACTTGCTGAAGAAATGGGTGTACTGCAAGAGCGTATCGCTTCAACTAAGACGGGTTCAATTACTTCAATCCAAGCGGTATACGTACCTGCGGATGATTTAACGGATCCATCTCCAGCAACTACCTTTGCTCACTTAGATGCAACAGTAGTACTTTCACGTGATATCGCATCACTTGGTATCTACCCAGCGGTAGATCCACTTGATTCATCTTCACGTCAACTTGACCCATTAGTAATTGGTCAAGAGCACTACGATACAGCACGTGGCGTTCAAACAGTTCTTCAGCGTTATAAAGAACTTAAAGACATCATTGCAATCCTAGGTATGGACGAGCTTTCTGACGAAGATAAGCAACTTGTATCTCGTGCACGTAAAATCCAACGTTTCCTATCTCAGCCATTCTTCGTGGCAGAGGTATTCACAGGATCGCCGGGTAAATACGTGTCACTTAAAGACACAATTGCTGGCTTCAAAGGCATCTTAAACGGTGAATTTGATGATATGCCAGAGCAAGCGTTCTACATGGTTGGCTCTATCGAAGAAGCTCAAGAAAAAGCCAAAAGCATGTAATTAGGAGGGTAGTATGGCAGCTATGACTGTACATCTTGACGTAGTAAGTGCTGAGCAGAGTTTATTTTCTGGTTTAGTTGAATCTATTCAAGTAAGTGGTAGTGAAGGTGAGCTAGGTGTTAATGCTGGTCACGCTCCACTACTAACTGCCCTTAAACCTGGTATGGTACGTTTAGTTAAGCAACATGGTGAAGAAGAGCTCATCTATATTGCTGGCGGTACACTAGAAGTTCAACCGAACATAGTGACTGTCCTTGCAGATACTGCAATTCGTGGTGAAGACCTTGATGAGCAAGCTGCAGAACAAGCTAAACGTGACGCTGAACAACAAATGGCACAAGGTGGAACTGCTGAGCTAGATTATAGCCAAGCAGCGATACAACTAGCTGAAGCAATCGCTCAGTTACGTGTTATTCAGCAATTACGTAATAAGTAAGCCTATCTGGTTTTTTAAAAGCCCACTTTATGTGGGCTTTTTTGTGCCTGTAGAGATGACATGGAAAGACTAAGCTGTTAATCTGCAGTTAATCGTATGTGGTGGTTTATTATCGGAATCAAGCAATAAATAAGCTGCTGTAAGGATATAATGTAAGCGAAAAAATGAAACAAGCAGAGTTTCCTGATTCAGTAATAGAAGTAAAATTTGGTACTTGGTGTTTAAATATAAAGCGGCAAATAATTAATGATGGCATCGTTGAAAAAGAGCTAGAGCCGCTACTGTTTAAAATTTTAAGTTACCTCATCCTAAATAAAAATACTATTATCACCCGCCAAAATCTAATCGATGATGTTTGGTGTCAAAGTTATGTTGATGATAACGCGATAAATAGAGCGATATCAGAACTTAGAAAAATCTTAAAATCCCCTAACCAAGCTGCTTTAGTTGTCAAAACACATTATCGAAAAGGATATAGTTTTGTACCCAATGTTGAGTTTATAGAAAGTGGATACCAAAGCCCGAACTCAAATCCAGTCAATGAGCTAGATTCTAAAGAAGCCGCTAAGCCGGTGGCAAAAAAATACACTGTTTGGGTATTAGCCTTACTGATCATTCTGCTAGCAAGCATTGTAGTTAGCTTATTTAAATGGACAGCTACAAAAAACGAAGTAAAAATCATTGATAAAAGCTATCAAGAAGAGGTTTTGTCAATGAAGGACGGATCTCATTCTTATCTTGTACTTTCACCCAATGAAAAGAACATAGCGTTCATTGTTTCAAAAGGTGGAGTAGGGAATCAATTAATTAATAAGGAACTTGATACAGGAAAAGAAAAATCATTATCAAAACCCGGTTATAAATTATATCCAGTTGGTTGGTCACATAACAATAATGAGATTATCTACTGGCAAAGTAATGGCTTGGATTGTCAGGTATTTATTGTTGATAGTAACTTTTCTGGCGAGAGTCGATATTTGTTTGATTGCTCACATTTACCTTTTTCTGGGCAGGGGGTTAATGATACTAGCCTCGTATATTCTAAATTTGGTTATCGTAATCGGGATGAGCTTGTTGTATTGATGAACCGTAACCTCATAACAGGTGAAGAGTATCAAGTAAGCTCCCCCAATTTAAATTCTTACGGAGATAAATTTTTAGCGTACATAGAAGGTAAAAATAAGGTGGTTTTTGAGCGGCATCAACTCGATTCCAGCGAGTTGTATATTGCAGATATTGAGGGAGGATCTCAAACTCATCTATATACCACTAAGAATCGTATTTGGACATTGAAATATCATCAGGGATCAGATTCATTACTTTGGTACGATAATGTTGATCGTATTCTTTATCAATACTCCCTAGGTAATCAGAAATTGCTTCAAAAAATATCTATGCGAGGGATTTCAGATTATTCATCTACAATGCCATTGAATCCCAGCGAGATGCTCGCGATTGAATACCCATTTAGCGTACGCATTCACCAATTAGATTTGGATAACTTTAATTTTAAAGATATGATGCCAAAAGACATATATCCATTTAATGCGCAAAACACTGATAATGGGTATATTTATTATCTATTTCAAGATGCACAAATAGTTAAGTTAGCTGTATTAGACACTACCACGGGTACTGTGAGTATTAAATCAAATAGTGTTGATTTTAGGGAAATAAGAGTTTCAAGTGATGGGGAAGAACTATTAACAATAAAAGCTAATGAAATTGAGGTTCGTGATACAGCTGAGTTAAATTTAAAAGATACTATTACAATTGATGGCAATATCATCAATGTTGAGTATCTAAATAATAGAAATATTGGCTATATTGTGCGTGGTAATAATACGACCAGTAACAAATCCTATCTGTATGATAGGGAAACAAAAAAAGTATATTGCTACCAATAAGTAATCCAATTTGGTTTGAGCAGCTTTCATCCTCAAAGTATATATTTCTTTCAGCACAAAATAAGTTACAAATTTTTGATAGTTGGAATAATTTAATAACTCACGAGTTTGAAATAAGCCCTGTATTGTATATGCATTCGTTTACTCTTGATGGAGATAAACTTTTTCATTCTGATGGCTTGAATATCTATTTATATGATTTTAGCTTAGGTTTTGAGGTTAAAGCAGAGCTTGTTTACACGCTAAAGGATAATAAACTAATAAGTCAGCTAAGTTATGCGAATGGGCAGGATAGCTTATCGATTACCACCATTGAAACTAACAATAATAAGCTCATAAAAGTGGTTGAAGTGCCCCAGTAACTTTTTAGAGTCGTTGAGATATTTTTCAATAATAAGACAATCGAAATACTGTCATAATATTTTACTTATATCCTTCACCAATCCTCGTTACAATAGTCACAAATAAAGCGAATAATAATTTCAGCTTAGATTCAGTGGCTATTGTTAGATTGCCCATTGAGTAGGTGCACATGATGTGACTTACGTTATCTTGGTTGAATTTACACACGCTTACTCATTCCAATAAAACAAAGAAAGAAGGATATTGTTTTAATGTCTCTGACTACAGTAATTCTTGCTGCGGGTAAAGGTACTCGTATGCGTTCTGCTTTACCTAAGGTATTGCATAAAGTTGCCGGTAAACCTATGGTGCAACACGTTATCGATAATGCTAAAGCACTCGGTGCTACATCGACTAACTTAGTTTATGGTCATGGCGGCGAATTATTACAACAACAACTTGCTGACAACGATGTAAACTGGGTGCTTCAAGCTGAGCAGCTTGGTACTGGCCATGCAGTGGCCCAAGCAAACCCACATATTAATGATGAAGACACTGTATTGGTTTTATACGGTGACGTACCACTGACAAAACAATCAACCCTTGAGCGTTTACTCGCTGCCACACCTGAAAACGGCTTAGCCGTGCTTACTGTAAATTTAGCTAACCCTAATGGTTATGGCCGCATGTTACGTGTTGATGGCAAGCTAGTAGGGATTGTTGAACAAAAAGATGCAAGCGCAGAGCAATTACTTATTAACGAAGTAAACACTGGCATTATGGCTGTTAATGGCAAGCTACTCAAAAGCTGGTTAGGCAACTTATCTAACGAAAACGCGCAAGGTGAATACTACCTCACAGATATAGTCGCCATGGCGCACAGTGAAGGTGTTGAGATCAGCTCAGCACAACCCGATCACCCAATGGAAGTTGAGGGCGCAAACAACCGCGTACAACTTGCAGGCCTTGAGCGCGCGTATCAAGCATGGCAAGCAGAAGAATTAATGTTAAATGGTGCAACACTGGCTGATCCTGCTCGCATTGATGTACGCGGCGAAGTGACAACGGGTGAAGATGTACTAATTGATGTAAACGTTATTTTTGAAGGTAAAGTTACCCTTGGTAACAACGTTGAAGTGGGCCCTAACTGTGTACTTAAAAATTGTACTATTGGCGATAACGTACTTATTAAAGCCAATACCTTAATTGAGGATGCTAGCGTAGCCGATAAGTGCACTTTAGGTCCTTATGCTCGCCTGCGCCCAGGTGCGATTATGGAAGAAGACTCGCATATTGGTAACTTTGTTGAGATGAAAAAAACTCGTTTAGGTAAAGGCTCTAAAGCAAACCACTTAAGTTACTTAGGTGATGCGGAAATTGGCGAAAAAGTTAATATCGGTGCTGGCACTATTACCTGTAACTACGATGGCGTTAATAAATCAAAAACTATTATTGGCGATAATGCTTTTATAGGCTCTAACTCTTCATTGGTTGCTCCTGTAAATATTGGTGCAACAGCAACTGTTGGTGCAGGTTCTGTGATCACTAGCACGGTTGAAGATGAACAGCTCGCAATCGCACGTTCAAAACAGCGCAATTTAACCGGTTGGAAACGCCCAGTTAAAAAATAACTCCTTATTTACATTACCCTAATGTAACAAGAAAGCGAATTATGAAGTGACCCCCAATAGTTGGACATTCCAATTACTGGGGGTCTTTTTATTTTCCAGAGTACATGTTAGTTAGAATGAAGCATTTAAGCTCAGCTCAATACTACGTTCTGCGCCCATCCAGCACTTACTGATATCATAACAAGCACCTACATAACGCTTATCGGTTAAGTTGCTTATAGCTAAACCTAGTCTATAACTATCATTAAAGCGGTAACTGGCTGCGGCATCAAACAAAGTATACCCTGGTACGGTACCAGAGTTTTGTGCATCTAATTGACTTTCACCTACATATCGTACGCCGCCGTTAAATTCTAACGCGTCACTAAAGAAGTAATTTAGCCACAGCGATGCTTGTTGTTCTGCCACCCAAATAGGAGTTTTACCTTCTAGTGTTGGGTTTTGTGGGTTATCGGTTACTTCAACATCCATATCCGTAAGGTTTAATGTTACATCTAATGAGTCATTAAGTTGTTGATAGATGCTCGCTTCAAAACCTTTTGATTGTACTTCGCCATTTTGCGTCTTCTTCATGAAGTCAGGGGTATTAACCACAACATCTTGTTTACGTAGGTCAAAGAAGGCGGCAGTAATTTTTGTGCTTGAATCACTATTATGGTATTTCAAACCTAACTCGATTTGTTCTGCCGTTGTCGGTTTAAATGCTTGCCCTGTTTCACTATCAACTCCGGGGGTGGGCTCGAACGATTCTGAATAACTTGCATATGGAGCAATATTATTTTCAAAAGTATAGATAGCCGCCATTCTATAAGTCGTATCGCTTTGGTCTATTTCTTGGTTACTAGTAGCGCCACTTACCAAGGTATCGGTTAAGCTGTAGTAGTTATCATGGCGTAGACCCGCAATCACTGTAAGCGCATCAATTTTAATTTCATCTTGCAGATAAAAACCGCGTTGTGATTGTTCTAAACGATCAAATTGACGATAAGTATCTAAAGCGGCAGTGGTATCGTCATTAAACTGATTGTAATCAGGATTTGATAAATCTAAGCTTGGGGTACTAGCACCAAAGGTATCAGCATAGTCGAAAGTTGAATCTAGAGTTTGGTATTCAAAACCAAATAAAAGGTGGTGATTGCTATCAGCAAGTTTGAATTGCATAGCGAGTTGGTTATCAACTACAAAGCCTTCCGCATCTTCGATAGTTTTATATGCTGTACGGGATAATACTTTATCTCCATCAGCTAAACCAAAGTCATAACTATTTTGTTGCGTGGCGTCTGCATTGGTGTAGCGGAAATTCTGTAAAAATGATATTGAGTTTGAAAATTCATGGTTTAATTTATAACCAATCATAGTGACTTCGCGGGCAAACTCAGCCCAGTTTTCATCACCAGCATATGCATCAGGCTCCAATTTCCCGTAACTAGCTTCGTAAAGAGTTCCTTTACCGGGAAGGGTTGTTGATGGCACCATCTTAGGATCATCTTGATAATATAAATTAACATTTAAGCTAGTTTGCTCACTAATATCAAAAGTGACAGAAGGTGCAATGGTTATCCTTTCTTCCTCTGTGGTCTGTTGCTGGCCATCGCGACTACGAGCAAGCGCAATGAATCTATAATTCACACCGTCAGTGATCGCGCCTGTGCTATCTACAGCCAGTTCAGCCAAATTATTTGTGCCTATACGTGCTCTAAAGTTATGCTCTGAAATAGCTTGCGGAGTTTTAGCTGTTTGATTGACCATTCCTCCTGGTGGTGCAGAGCCATATAATACAGAAGCCGGGCCTTTTAAAACCTCCACACTTTGCGTTGCAAACGCATCAACTTGTGGAGCTAAGTTATAAGCCAGATTGTATTGCAGAGGTAAACCGTCGTAAAAATTACGGTAACTTTCAAAGCCACGAATCGTGTATTGATCAAAAATAGTCACTGTAGCGCGGTTTTCTGGTGTTATACCTGAAACATAACGCAGAGCCTCATTTACGGTATCCACTTGGCGTAATTCAAGTAACTTACTGTTGTACACTTCAAAACTCATAGGCGACTCAATCGGAGTTAAACTTGATTTAGTCCCCGTTGAACGATAGCTTTTGCCATATACTTCTATGTTTTCTATATCCTCGTCTACTACTTCTGTTGCTAAGCAATAGTTGCTAATTAGACATAATGATATAGCTGATAATCTTAACGTTACTTTCTTCAACACGATTACTCCTTAATTCTATGGAAATAAATAAGCCCGCCTACGTAAACGCGATTAGTATACATTCTCAATTGTAATTGGCAATTCTTTCTATAAAATGGTCATTTTTACAGTTTGTGTGTTTATGGTTGTTTGATTTATGCACAGAAGATAAGGTTTTAAGCATTTTTTGTACTCATTTTATACGGATTTTAAATTAATTTAATAAAACTGAAATAAAGCGTTGACGGCCTCAAGATAATCCCTATAATGCGCATCCACTGACCCGGCAGGCAGCAATGAAAAGCGCTGAACAAACGGTAAGTGAGTCGAGTAAAACTTAATATTAAAACTTCTTAAAATTAAGTGTTGACAAAAATATAGGAAAGCGTAAGATTCGCTTCCCTTGAGTCGCCAAGGCAACTCAAACGTTCTTTAACAATATAAAGCAATCATCTGTGTGGGCACTCGTACAGATTGAGTTCTAACAGCAGATTCTAGTTCGCTAGATGACGCAAACAAATTTAGAGTCTCAATTGAACTGAGTGACCAACAGAATAGTTACTTTTAGTAATTATTCAGCACAGTCAATTCAATATCGAAAGATATTAAATAATTCAGAATTCATTGAGCGTGTCGGCTCTCTTTATGGGAGAAGACAGAAAAAACTTTTAATTGAAGAGTT
>NZ_AHCA01000022.1 GCF_000238355.1 Pseudoalteromonas haloplanktis ATCC 14393 | reverse complement strand
CTCGAAACTCGAAACTCGAAACTCGAAACTCGAAACTCGAAACTCGAAACTCGAAACTCGAAACTCGAAAACTATTTCTGCCTTTTATTTTTCTTAAATATTATCTTGTTGCAATTTCATCCTTGGTTTACTTTCTGAGCTGTGTAAAACTAGCGGGGTTAATTAGTAAATCAGGTGACATGAATGTCTCAAATAAAAGCTTGGAAACTTATCAGCCTGTTTTGTTTGGTAAGCTTGCTTATGGGCTGTGAATCAAAAGAAGAGCAGTTGCAACAAACAATTCAACAATCTATCACTAAAGCTGAAGCTGAGTTAGAAGGACTCGGTAAAGCATTGGACAATGGCTCAATTCGCAACGCGGTGTTATTGAGTGAATACGGTCGTATAATTAGCGAAGAAAAGCCTGAACTGGCGCAAATCGCAAATGTACTGGCTCTGGATGCAACTCGCAAAGGTGCACTCTATACTGGCTTGACTCAGCGATTAGCTGATATAAAAAGTACTTATTTAATCCCTCCTTATGAAGATACATTACTTAATATTGATTTATTACGTGATGCAGTTAAGCCTACGCTATTTTCAGATGCGTTGACCGACCCTATTAATATGCTTGCAGATATGTCTGGCGGTTCATTGGCGCGTGTTGGTGCAATTAGCAAGCAAGCGGAAGGTGAGGGGGAAGGCAATCAACTTGTCGGAAACCCAAACTATGGGAACTGGCAAACAAATAGTAACGGTATTAGTTTCTGGCAATGGTATGGTATGTACCGTATTTTAGGTGATGTCTTTGATCGTGTTGAATATGGTAGTTGGAGCAAGCGACGTAAATACAGCTATTATAACGATTACGGTCGTGCTCGATATACTAGCCCGAAACAGATGAAAGCACAGACAGCTGTAGAAACACGAACACGTCAGTCTTATCAACGTCAAGGTAAGCAGTTTACTAGTCCTTATGCGTCGAAGAAGACCGGTGCTTCCGGGTTAAGTCGAAGCAGTTATACCCCCCCGAAAACCCGTAGTAGTTATTCAAAGAGCAGTAGTTATAGTAAAAGTTCGGGCTCGGTTAGAGACAGTAGTAGCAGAACCTCTCGCGGTGTTAGCCGCGGTAAGTAAGCGGCTATTTAAAAGATTTAGTGTTGGAGTTATAAGAATATGTACGATTTTAATGGAATAACTATGTGGTCGCTGCAAGCAATTGCGATTGATTTTGCAATTATCATTGCCTTATTTGTGAGCTTGAAGTTTATTAAAGGCTGGGTATCAAACTTACATGCCAATGATGAAATTACTGAACGTGATAACTTTGCGTTTGGTATCAGTTTTGCGGCAGGACTAGTTGCGTTAGCCATTGTGCTTACAGGTGTCAGTAGTGGTGCATTTGCTGCGTCTTTACAACAAGAAGCACTGCAAATGGGTGGCTATGGTTTATTAGCGATTGTGATGATCAAGCTTGGTCACTTTTTTCAAGATAAAGTTGCATTGCGTAAAGTAAGCCTGCATGACGAAATCGTTAAAGGGAATGTGACTGCTGCTGTGATTGATTTTGGTCATGTTGTCAGTGTGGCGATCGTAATACGTTCAGCGTTGTTTTGGGTGGCAACAGAGGGTTGGCACGGCCTACCAATAGTGATTGCGGCATTTATTATTGGCAGTATTGCTTTATTGTTAGTGAGTCAGTATCGCGTACAGTTGTTTAAGCGCACTAATCGCAGTGGTGATTGCCTACAGCAAGCTATTATAGATGGTAATTTGGCGGTTGGTATCCGCTACGCTGGTTTTCTAATTGGTAGTGCGCTTGCAATTACGGCGGCTTCAGGTATTGCCCCTTATGTTGCAGATAGTATTAACACTAGCTTAGTTTACTGGGCGATTAGTGCATTGGTGAGCTTAGTGGTGTTTATTGCTCTGCATTTAATTACTATCAAAATAATCTTATCAGGTTGTGATATTTCAGATGAAGTCAATCGCCAAAAAAATATTGGTGTAGCCACTATTTCTGCTGCTGTTTCATTTGCAGTGGGTATTACTATGGCAACTCTATTAGGCGCATAAAACTTGTCACACACAAACCAAAGCCCAAGTAAGTTTAGTTTACTTGGGCATGATTTTTTATTAATAACTGTTATGGCCGTACTCGCTGGGTGCGGCCTTATTTATGAGTATCTGTTATCTCACTATGCAGGGCGTGTTCTTGGTTCAGTAGAGAGTGCTATTTATGCAATGATCGGTACTATGATTGTCGCTATGGGCATGGGGGCTTTTTTAGCCCGCTGGTTTAAAGATCCATTTACTGCATTTGCTTGGCTTGAGAGTCTGATAGCTTTAGTTGGCATGGGTTGCATATTAGCTATTGCCAGCGTAATAGCCGTTAGTTATTCATTACCACATATATTTTCTGAGATTTTTAACCTGCCCGCCGATGTGGTGCTCAATGGCTATGTTTTTCAGAAACTTCAAGAATGGTCACGTTTCTTACCCTATGTATTTGGTTTATTGCTTGGCTTATTGATAGGGATGGAGATCCCCTTGATAGCCCGTATTCGTCAGCATGTTTATGGCCGATTTTTAGAAAATAATGCCGGTACAATCTACGGGGCTGACTACATTGGCGCTGGTATTGGCGCAGCCATATGGGTGAGCATTATGTTGGCGATGCCAATTATGCAAGCCGCTGCGTGGACCGCGCTATTTAATATTATTGCCGGCTTAGCTTTCTTATGGCGTTATCACAGCCATGTACGTTATGCCAAGCTACTGCTTGTTTGCCATATTGGTTTATTGGTGTTGTTTGCTTTTATCCTTGTACTTGGCAGTAGTTGGATGAAGAATTTAAGTAACGTGCTTTATAAAGATAAAGTTATTTACTCTGAAGCGACGAAATATCAGCATTTGGTATTAACTGAGCGGTTAAGTCGTAATCAACCAGAACCAATTACCGATCTCTATTTAAATGGTCGCTTACAGTTTTCTAGCGTTGATGAACAAATTTATCATTCTATGCTCGTATATCCCGCACTGTTAGCCTCTAATCGCCATGATAACGTGTTGATTATTGGTGGTGGCGACGGGCTTGCTATGCGTGATGTATTAAAGTGGCCAGTACAAGAAGTCACATTAATTGATTTGGATGGTCAGTTACTTAATTTATTTGGCCACCCAAGCAATGAGTTTACAGCGCCGGCACAGATCAATGCACGGTTGCGAAAACTTAATGGTAACGCCATGCTTGATCCTAGAGCGAACGTAATCGTAGGCGATGCATTTATAGAGGTTGAGCGGTTGCTTGATGAAGGTAAGCGTTTCGATACTATTATTATTGACTTACCTGATCCAAATCACCCTGACTTAAATAAGATGTACAGCGATTATTTCTATAATCATATTCGGCAATTGTTGGCCGCAGATGGGGCGATGGCTGTGCAGTCAACCTCGCCTTATCATGCTAAAAAAGCTTTTTTAAGTATTGGTAAAACGGTTAAAGCAGCTGGTTTTAAACATGTAGAGCAATATCAGCAAAATATCCCTTCATTTGGGCAGTGGGGTTGGACAATTGCAACGACTACAGGCAAATCCGCTAGTGCGAGAATTGCAGAGACGACACAGCTTCCTGTTGCTTCTAGGTGGGTCAGTCAAAAATATTTATTGGCTGCATTTATATTCCCTAGTCATTATTTTGAACAAATAAATGATATTGAAGTCAATCAATTAGGGTCAGGTACTTTATACGATTACTATCGAAGTGCATGGCAGATAGAAAGCGAATTGTATAAAAATTAATAAAACATGGTTGACATAATATGTCGACCGTGCGAATCTTAACTCAGACATAATATGTCAAATGACAAAAGGCAGAGACATGGAATTAAATGAACTTTCAATAAAACTAGCATCTTTTGAAACCGAAGGCGCTAACTTTGAGTCTTTCTTGATTGCCAACCCAGGTGAGCAAGATGTGTTGCAAGTCATAGTTGATGGCAATGATGAGCTTCCAATTTTTGTTACGCAAACACAAGAGCAACTATTATGTATTAGTTACTTATTTGCGGACGAGGAAGTTAAATCTGAATTACGTGGTGAGTTAAACGAAACATTATTACGTTTAAATGTACCAATCCCACTGAGTGCATTTGCAAAGATTGATGATAAATATGCGATCTTTGGTGCTTTGTCGGTTAATTCATCGTTTGATGATATTACCCATGAGCTAGTTACATTAGCCGATAATGCCATTGATGCATTAGAAGCGGTAACCATTTATTTAAACGATTAATAGCTAGCTATTTTACGTGGAGTTAAGATTATGAGTATTTTAAAGAAACTATTTACAGCAGTACGTGGCGGCGCTCGTGAAGCAGGCGAAGCAATTGTTGATGCCAATGGTATCCGTATTTTTGAACAAGAAATTGCTGATGCACAAAATGCCTTACAACGTGCTAAAAAAAGCTTAACGGAAGTGATGGCAAAAGAGATGCAAACGAAGCGTAAAATTAGCGCATTAGATGCCTCAATAGCTGAGCACGAAGCTTATGCTGGTCAAGCGCTTGAAAAAGGTAATGAAGCATTAGCGCTAGAGATTGCTGAGAAAATCGGTGATTTTGAAAATGAAAAAGCAGAGCATGATCAAGTGTTAGCGGGCTTTAGTAATCACATTGTGACACTTAAGCAGCAAGTAAAAGATGCAGAAAAGTCGATTAAAGAAAATCAGCGTCAGCTTACTATGGTTAAAACCACTGAAAGCGTACAACAAGCTACCATGGCGGTAAACAGTACGCTTAATACAAATAGCTCGTCGATGACTAATGCACGTCAGTCACTTGAGCGTATTAAGCAACGTCAACAAGATCGTCAAGATCAACTAGGTGCTGCAAAGCAACTTGAAGCGGACACTAACGGCGATGATCTTAAAGCAAAAATGGCTGAAGCCGGAATTGGCGATACCAGCCCGAAAAGTGCAGATATCCTAGCGCGTATTAAAGCTAAGCAAAACGGCTAACGCGGTATTATTGATTATTAAAAAGGTAACCGAGCACTGTTTGGTTACCTTTTTTGCTTATGAGGCAGACTATGTTTAACTTCTTTAAATCTAAAAAAGCCCCTGAACGCCAGCTCAACCACCCAAGTGAGCTTAAAATAGGCGACATGTTCACAGTGATTGATTCGTTTGCTTACCCGAGTTGGCTAAAAGGGCAAACTTTGCGTGTTACAGATGTACAAACTTATCAATATCAGCATAGTGCTGATTATGAGCTGGTGCTTGAAAGTGATGCAGGTAAAGTTGTATTTTTGCAAATTGAACGTAGTGATGGTGAAGAATGGGCTAATTTTTCAATTAAGATTCAACGTGATGAAGTGGATGAAATTTTCACGCTGGATGAATTTGCGCGTATTTTTGATGAAGAAGACCTAACTTTCATTGAGGTAAAAAATACCCCAGAGCGTTATATGCAGTTTTTAGGTAGCAGCTATCAACAAACTGAAACGCCGTTTGTGTGTTACTTTCATAATAAAGATTATCGCAACCAAGCGCTTCCTCAGTATGAACAGCAAGGTGGCGAACCTTGTGAGATGATTTGTCTCGAATCAAGTGATGAAAGCCATGGCCTCAATATTGAAATTTGGGATGGCGGTGAAACTGAAGTGTCACTTACTTTAACTCGGCCAATCACTGATATAGTTGACCTGTTTCCAGGAGATGCGCAGTGAGCAATACAAAAGATAAATGGTTACGCCAAGAGCAAGCTGTAAGAGCGACGCAAATGGCTTTTGATCTTAGCAGTGAAGTGCAAAAGTCGATAAAAAAGCAAGCCATTGATCAAGAACTCACGCCCTCGGATATGATCCGTAAAATTTTAGCGCTTGAAGTGAAATCAAAGAAGACGCGTCAGCGCCTTTCATTTAATCTAAATGATGAGGAAATCGCCCTACTTGCTGAGCGGTTTGGCGTAGACACTGATGATAAACGGGCAGTAAAGCAACAAGTTGCAGAGCTATTGATTGCTCATACCAATAAGCGCTAATACAGTCTGTTTTGCCTTCTTTAAATTAAGCCCTTACACTAAGGGCTTAATTCCTTATAAAAAATGAGTTGCTGTGAATATAGTTTTAATCGCGTACTTAATTATTTTCGCCTTGTTTGGCACTGCCGCGAGTTATTTTGTGCGATTTATTTATGCTTACTGGGTGAAAAAACAAATGCCAATGCAGCATATTTTTAAAGCGGGTATTTGTATTATTGGCGTGTTGATTATATCTGTACTAATCCCATTGTTGGTTTAGCACAGATATCATAGCACTATTTTAGCTCAAACGACTGACACGTTTTATCTATACACAGCGCTTGTACGGGTAACACGGGTAAACAATCAGTTAAACCATTAGTTTTATTATTGTCAGCTTCTAGCAAGTTGGTTTGTTGCGCTAACTGTTCGGCTTTTTCTTGCTCAGTGTTGAGCGTAGAATACACCACATAACGACTTGGGCCACCACATGCACGTTGGCCAACTTCAAGCACTTTACATTGAAAGCTCGCTGTACAGCTTGTGTCTTGTACTAATTCATTTAAATTATTATTTACTTGAGCCAAACTGGCGCTTCCTGCCGGGGCTGAATCTGTAGTGCTCATACAGCCACTGACAATTACCAAGCAGGCTGTTGAAACTAAACATTTAAAATATGATAAACAACTCATATGGTTATCCCTTAATAAACACTTGCCGCAGAGCTGTCTAGTTTAACACATTTATTTTCAACACATTGCGCCCCTGGTGCCATTAGGTGCTGACAAATACTGACCATCGAGTTCTCAGCGTTAAATTGGCTTTCTAGGGTGGTAATTTTTTTGCTTAGTTGCTCTATTGCTTGCTCGTCTGCCGTTTTACTCGAGTAAACAAGGTAACTACTAGGGCCGCCGCAAGCACGGCTACCAACAGGTACTACTTTACATTGTGCGCTGCTATCACATTGTAAGTCCGCGGTTAGCGCTGTTAACTGTTGATGGACTTTTTTAATATTTTCTCTTGTTGGTTGTTCTTGCATTTGCGGGTCTAACTTAGTTGCTTGATTGCCTTTCACTAGTGCTGCAGGGGCAGGACTAAGTTGGTTGCTATTAGAGGTGGCTGCATCTGAACAAGCAGATAAGCAAAGTGGGAGTAGTACAGCGATAATAGATAAGCGCATGAGAAACCTTCACAGTGATGAACAAGTAACCACTATCATACACTTTGCACATAACACAGCAATAAAAACTATGACATTCAAAGGTTAAACCCGCCAAATGACGGGCTTAGTATTGTTTATAATCCGCCTTGGGTTAACTTTGCTGGGTTGAGCAAGGCTTCTAGCTCGCTCCGTGAAAGATCAGTTTCTTGTTCTGCTACATCAATAATCGGTTGTCCACTTTGATAAGCTTGTTTGGCTATTTTGGCTGCTTTTTCATAGCCAATAACCGGGTTAAGAGCGGTCACTAAAATGGGGTTTTTAGCGAGTGCTTTATCGATGTTACTTTGATTTACCTTGAAGGAGCGTAGCGCTTTATCAGCTAATGCTTGGCTACTATTGGCAAGCAACTCGATACTTTGCAAGATATTATAGGCGATCACGGGTAGCATGACGTTGAGTTCAAAATTACCAGATTGGCCTGCTACGGTAATAGTAGCGTCATTACCGATAACTTGGGCACTCACCATCGCCGCCGCTTCAGGGATCACAGGGTTAACCTTGCCTGGCATAATTGAAGAGCCCGGTTGCAGTGCTTCAAGCTCAATTTCACCTAACCCAGCAAGCGGGCCTGAATTCATCCAGCGTAGATCGTTTGCCATCTTCATTTGTGCAACTGCGAGTACTTTTAACTGCCCTGAAAGGGCTACGATCGCGTCTTGTGAGCCAATGTTGTAGAAAAAGTTTTTACTCGGTACAAAGCGTACCCCTACATTTGCACTAAGGTTTTTACAAAATTGCTCTGCAAATAGTGGATCGGCATTGACGCCGGTACCTACCGCAGTGCCACCTTGTGCTAATGCTGAAACTCCTTCGAGGCTATAGCGAATACCAGCCATGGCCGTATCAACTTGGTGTTGCCAAGTGTTTAGGGTCTGCGCGAAAGTGACAGGCATAGCATCCATTAAGTGAGTACGGCCCGTTTTTACTATGTCACCCACTTCTGATTTTTTGCGCTCTAATGTTTGAGATAGCTGATCCAACGCCGGAAATAACTCATACACCACGTTAATTACACTACTTACTGCAATGGCTGTGGGGATCACGTCGTTAGAGCTTTGCCCCATATTTACGTCATCATTTGGATGAATAGTTTCATCGCCATAGCTACTCGCTAATGTTGCGATCACTTCATTGGCATTCATATTAGTGCTGGTACCTGATCCCGTTTGAAATACATCAATAGGAAAATGCGCTAAATGCTGGCCATCGATAATTTCTTGGCAAGCACGCTCAATTAATTTTGCCTTGTTTTGACTTAAGTGACCAAGCTCATAGTTACTTTGCGCAGCGGCTTGTTTTATGTAGGCAAGGGCGGTAATAAACTGCTTTGGCATCACTAAGCCGCTGATACGAAAATTATTTACCGCACGTTGAGTTTGGGCTTGATAAAGTGCATCAGCTGGGACTTGTAATTCTCCCATGCTATCTGATTCGGTTCTAAATTCGCTCATAAAAGCTCCTAAAAAGGGTTGAATTCGTGGCTGAGAATACGCGCTTCTCGCTCCAAGATAAGGTATTTTCTGGTACTGTTATGGGTTTTATAAAAGCGCTTTAAGGCCATCAGAGGTTTATAAAGTTGCTCTAAACATTGTTTACGAATGGCACAATGAATTAAAGAATCGCACATTTTGTTGAGAATTTCATGGAAAGTGCGTCTTAAATAAAGTTCTTGTAGCAGCGCGCACTGCTGTTTCTCGTAATAGCGAGCCGCCTTTAATCCTGCTTCAATATAGTCTGCCACTAAGGCTGGGGCATGTAGACCAGGGCGCGGGCAAGCGCACTTCATTTGCTGTTGATAGAAAAGCATGGCTTGATGGTCGTGCATAAGAAAATCGATTAACTGTAACGATAATTGTTATCATTACAGTTAATCGGTTTTGGTGCAAGTCACAAATTGAAAATTTTGACGAGAGAGTAAGTGTTTAATTGTAACCAAGAATAAATATTTGATCGGTTTCATGTTTTCTCAAGGCTTGTGTGTGTTGATTTGATTGCGAAAGTAAGTCGATGATAGTGCCACGTTCGTCGCAGGTCGTTTTATCTGTGTCTGACTTTTCACTTGCAGCCAAAGCAGCATCAAGTGCGGTATAGGGTGAAATATACATAATGTTCTCCATTTGGTTGATTCACACTAGTAAAAGCATAACTCGTACCAATGATTATTAAAATTTTTAACTATATGAATTAAAGTGAGTTATTTGGTTTTTAATAAATTAGGACAAGACATCGTTTTATATTTTTGCTTTACTGTTGTGCATTAATTACCAAACATGGTGCACAAATTTGCATGGATAAACCTTTCTCTCAAGCCTGTGAAAATAATAAATCTCCTATTCTTAGCGAGCTAAAAGGCTACTTTGCTGATATTGATAACGTGTTAGAAATTGGCTCAGGCACGGGTCAGCATAGCGTGCACTTTGCTGCACATTTACCGCACTTACAATGGTACACAAGTGATCGGTTGATCAATCACTATGGCATCAAACAATGGCTTGCTGAGGCACAGTTAGCTAATTTACATGAGCCGATAGAGCTTGATTTAAATGAGCCATGGCCGGTTAAAAAGGTCAACGCGATTTACACTGCCAACACGTTACATATAGTTAGCAAAGCACTCGTTGAGCGATTTTTTAATGGGGTTGAACAGCATTTAGCAGCGCAAGGCATGTTATGTATTTATGGGCCGTTTAAATATCAGGGGCACTTTACCAGTGAAAGTAATCAGCGTTTTGATGAGTTTTTAAAACAACAAGATAATTTAAGTGGTATTCGTGACTTTGAGTGGATCCAACAATTAGCTATGTCAGCAGGGTTAATGTTAGTAAATGACATTGCTATGCCTGCGAATAATCAACTATTGATGTTTAAGCGGTATCGTTCTTAACTGGCACTTTTAAAGGGTAATAACTCAGTGCATTGCTGGTGGTAAATACGTAAATGTTGCTGCTCGCGCTTTAAGTAATCGGCAATCGCAGGACTAAAATCTGCATCGAGAACGTGGTGCACTGAGTGAGTAAATACAGGAGCAAATCCGCGCGCTATTTTATGCTCGCCTTGTGCGCCGGAGTGAAAGCAATTTAATTGCTGCTGAATACAATACTCAATCCCTTGGTAATAGCACAGCTCAAAGTGTAGGCAGTCTACTTCCTCTAAAGCTCCCCAATAGCGCCCATATAAAGTGTCAGTGCTTTTAAAGCTCAGTGTTGCAGCGATCACTTCATCGCCACGTATTGCATGCATAATCACTAATTTATCTGCCATAAGCGCGTGTAACAGCACAAAAAAATCATGACTTAAATACCCCATATGACCAGAACGCTTTAGGTAAGTGCGCTGATAGAACTCACAAAACTGACTCATAACAGCAAGTGTAATTTGTTCACCTTGCAGCCACTTAATAGTGATGTTTTGCTGGGCTATTTTACTGCGCTCTTTTTTTAATACTTTGCGTTTTCGTGCAGTCATTTTGGCTAAAAAGTCATCAAAGCTAGCATATCCATGATTCTGCCATTGAAATTGCACGCCTATGCGATGCATCCCATGATGGGCTGTCAGTTGTGAGGCTTGCTGTTGCGTACAAAAATTAATATGCCAACCCGACCACCCTTGTTGCTGGCAGTGAGTTGTTAATAACTCCGTAATATACAGATATACTTGCTCTGGTTGTGTGCAGGCAACAGCAATGCGTGGTCCTTCAATGGGGCTAAAAGGAGAGCCACAAAGCCATTTAGGATAATACTCTAAGCCATGTTGTTGGTAAGCCTCGGCCCACGCCCAATCGAATACATACTCACCGTAAGAGTGACTTTTTAGATAACCAGGCGCAAGTGCGACCAGAGTGTCATTTTCATACACCGCTAAATGATGCGGTTGCCAGCCAGTTTCAGCAGATACACACTGGCTCTGCTCTAAAGCAAATAAAAAGGCATGTTCGGTAAATGGGTTTGTTGCAAAAAATGATTTCCAAACACTCGCATCTATTTCATTAATACTGGTGAACCAACGATGGCTAAATGCGGTCATTATTGTTTGCCTTGCAAGTTTTCAACCTGCTCTATGAATCGTTTGATATACCTTGCTTGCTCATCAAAGTAGGGGTTATAAGTGAGCCGTTGAAAGGTTGGAAACCTTGCAATATTTTCTGCCGTACGTTCGCCAATATTTGGCTCATTCGTGGTTTTACAGCTTGAGTACAGGGCGTCGTCATCAAGGTAACTGCCACAATTACGGTAATGAGCTTGCGCACCATAATGCGGGTTGTTAGGTGAGTTAACCACGGCAATATGAGAAATACCATGAATATGCTTACAACTTGCATTTTGGCATTGTGGATTTATGACTGTGTAATCTGTGGGGAAATCACTGTTCATGATTTTTTTGTCGCCATAATAAATCAATGTATCTAACCGGTTGGCGGGGCGTACTGTTACATCATGTAATGTGCTTAATAATTGCAATGAGGCACGTGTATCAATAGTGGTATCTACACCACTCATTACGGAAAAAATAGGTAGATTGGGTAATGGTCGCTGAGTTAATTTATGCAGCGCAATATTGCTCATTGCATCATCAGCAGCTGCCGCAGCATTAAAAGGAAAAGACTCATACTTAGCAAAATCAATGTCGGCGTCTTTATCTATCCAATTAACAAAAGGGATACGGTCAATCCATTTGGCAAGCCAGCCATTTTTATTGTGTGGCTCGGTGGCAGGCGAAAACAACATCAGCGCAGTTATTCTTGTATTGATTGGGTTAAGCGTTAAAGAATTAAGTAAAAGAGCGGCACCTGTTGAATAACCGCCTAATATAACCTGCTCGAAATCCTGGCTGGTACGAGTAATCGCATAGTCTACCGCTTGTTGCCATTGCTTGGCTGTAACGCTGCTCAACGCGTCTGCGGCTGTCCCATGACCGGGTAATAATAAAGTTCGTACGTTGTAACCTTGTTCAAAGTAAACTTTTGCTAAGTCATGAAAAGTAAACGGTGAGTCTGTCAGGCCGTGAATTAACAATACCGCTTTTTTAGTATTGTTTTGGCGCAACTCAAAAGGTGCGATAAGGTCGACAATGTTTGGTGTACTTGGTCGTTGCTGTTGCTTAACTAACAGCTGATAGGTTTCGGTTTGAATAGGGCAAGGCATCGAAGCACGAGGGTTAGCATGCAAAATAGACTGATATGCGAAGTTTAGGTAGTCACTGTATGCCGGTGTTGTTTGATAGGCAAACTCAGTGGTCGGCTTATTTTTCTCGAACCGCAAAAGCCCTTGTTGTTTGCTTTTCATTATATAGTTTAAATCAGTTAACTGGGTCACGCAGTTGGTTTGGCTGATAGCAAAGCTAGACGTCATTAGTAAAACAAGAGTGAGTAATATTCCATTAAGATTCATAAACATCTACATAATTGATTAGGCACTCGGTTAGCTTATCGAGTTCGAGTGGTTTTGCAAGATGTTGATTAAAGCCAATTGCTAAAGCGTGAGCTTTATCTTCAGGCATAACATCAGCGGTTAACGCAATAATAGGTAATTGCTCGGCGTTTTTAATTTTCCGTATCAGGGCCGTTGCTTGATAACCATCCATGACTGGCATTTGGCAGTCCATTAAAACTAAATCAAAGTCATGCATTTTGATTTGTGCTACAGCAAGCTCCCCATTTTCTACCACTGTTGGGGTGATCCCCAAAGAGCCAAGCATTGCTTTTATGACGAGTTGATTAACACTATTGTCTTCTGCAACCAATATTTTTAATCGGCTTAGGTCAACATGTTGGGGCGATTTTTGAGGCGCCGTTGGTTGTGCCGCGCAGCTATTTAATTCGACACAAAGAGTAAACGTAGAGCCTTTACCAACTTCACTTTGAATACTAATGTCTCCTGACATAAGTAAACTGAGTTCCTTTGCGATTGTTAACCCCAACCCTGTTCCCCCAAACTTACGGGATGTTGAATTATCAGCCTGAGTAAAGGCATCAAATAATTTACTTTGCTCAGTTGCTGCAATTCCGATACCTGTGTCTGAAATTGCAAGGGCAACTTGCAGACGTTGTTCGGATAGCTTCTTGCTAGATGCACTGAGCTTTACTTCACCTTCTGAGGTGAATTTAATGGCGTTACTGCATAAGTTTAATAAAATTTGCTCGATCCGCATAACATCACCTTCAAACCAAGTATCGATTGGTAAGTTATTATCAATCTTCCAACCAATACCTTTTTGCTGTGCACTTTGTTCAAACATGCTGTTGATCCGATCAAGTAAATTATTTAAATCAAATGGAGCGACTTCTAAAGTGAGCTTTTGTGATTCAATTTTAGAGATGTCGAGTATGTCATTAATCAGGCTTAATAATGATTTTGAGGACAAATTAATTTTATGAAGATAACCACTTAAGGTTTCAACGCTGTCTTCATTTTTCGCGAGTGTGGAAAACCCTATTACGGCATTCAGTGGGGTACGAATCTCATGGCTCATATTTGCCAAAAAGCGGCTCTTCGCTTGGTTCGCTAAATCGGATTGCTTTTTAGCTTTGACTAATGATCGGGTTCGCTCAGCGACTAAACGTGAGAGGGCACTATGTTGATAATTAAACAATAACAGGATCAGCAAAATTAGTGAGCTGACAATGACCTGCAAAATAAGTAAAAAGAGGGTCATGTTATTGTTTTGATGGGGTAAGAATTCATCTTTGATGGTTAAATCGACGAACCAAGTTTGCCCGGCAAAATTAATCTCAATGGTTGTTAATTTGTTCGTGTTTGTTGGCACATTTTGAGCGTTATTATAAAAAGGAGGGCTACTTGGCGATTCATAAATAGAGATATTAAACATTTCATTCTGGGCGATAGAAAGTGATTGCGCGATCATATTCTCCACTAAAAACACCCCAGTAGCGTAACCCTTGATAGACGCGACCTCATTATTTTGTTGGTACACTGGAGCAAATAATAAATAAGCGGGCTCAGGCTGTGTTGTTTGCACAAGTTGAATTATTTTGGTGCTAACAGGGTGATTCTTAATTCGCGGGTCGAGTAAAGTTTCACGACGATCTTCGCGGGAAAATAAATTAAAGCCAATAACTGATTCATTGCCTGCAAGCGGAGCTATATAGGTAACGACTACAAGAGGATCGTCATCTGCTAATGGCGCCCCCGTAACACGAGGAGTTAAGCTAAAGGGCTCATACAGTTCGCTTAAGCGGGTATTAAAAGCAACGACTTGATCGGGTGAGATTTTTCGATTCCAAGAAAATGCTTTGATAAAAGAGTGTTCAGCCAGTAATTTTGCACTGTAACTGTCGAACTCTTGCTTACTGACCGTCGGGGTTGATTGGATTTGGCTTGCGAGGCTCTGCACCGCAATTTGGCTGAGATTTAAATGACGAAGTAAGCTGTTTTCAATGATGGACGTTTCGCGCTTTGCAATTTGTATAGCGTTGGAATAACTTTCTTGATTGTAGAGTTTGGTTGTTAAAGCTACTGAGACAAATAATACAGAACAGACAGCAATCGTCGGTAATGGAGAAACATAGCGCTGTTTAAATGTAGGTTGTAATAATGCTAATAAAAATGGCGTGGCAATGAGTACGCCAAGGGCGTCTCCGAGCCACCAATAAATAACATTTTGCCAATGGTTAGCGGCACTATACGCAGGGTTAAATTCACTTAATGCAAACACCCCAATATTGGCTGATATAAGACTAACGGCAATACCAACAACTGCAATGAAATAAATAATTGATTGGCGTTTCTTTAAATGCAGAGGATTTCCTAACCAATATCTCAGTAAAGTAGCACCAACGAGGGCTTGCAAAATCACTCCTAAGCCAATTAATGCCACTTCGTTTAAAGTACTGCCAATCAACACTTGGTCATTGATGGCGTTATCGTTGATGCTCAAATTAAATGCAACAGAGGCAATAAACAACGCAGGAATGAAGCGCCACCACCAAATAAAGCAGCCAACCAACGCAATTCCTGCTGGTATCCAAATAGGGATAACTTGTGATTGAAAAGCAAAGTTTGTCAGTAATTTACCAGCTGTAAAATACGCGACAGCAAAAAGTATGTAAAAAACAAACGAGTTCAATGTTGAGCGAAAGATCTTCACATGCTTCCTTGTTGAAAATTATTTTTATAGAAGATTTTTCAGTATAGCGAATCAGCATTAAATAGTGTTATTTTTTAAAGCGGTAGCTGCTTTTTACTAAATGTCTGCTTTAAAACTACCGTAGACTCAATATTCGCGATGCAATTAATACTCCCCAGTTTATGTTTTACAAAGCTTTCATAGCTTTCTAAATCGGTTGCAATTATTTTTAATAAATAGTCATAGCTGCCAGATATTACAGAGCATTCAAGTACATGATTAAGCTTTTCAACTTGTTCTTCAAATATATTAGCTGCGCTGACCGAATTTTGACTTAAGCGCACAAATGCATAAACCAATACATTTAAGCCAAGTGAGCGGGGGTTTATAGCGGTATGGTAGCCGCAGATCACTTTGCTTGCCTCAAGTTTTTTGATACGCCGTAAACATGGGGTGTCAGAAAGGCTGACTGCTGTTGCAAGCTCTGAAACAGCAGTGCGCGCATTATTTTGTAACAAGGTTAGTAGCTGTTGATCTTTTTTATCTAGATTCATAAATGGTGGCAATAAGTCGTGTTTAACTTTTATTATAGAGTGAATTTCACTAATTTTATGCTTTTTTATTAGTGGTTTTGCTGATTTGTACTCCATGTTATCTGTTAACATAAATGCAATAAATATTTGATGGGGAGTTATGCAGATGAGCAATAATACTCAGGCATTTGACGAGTGGCTCAGAACCCGCTTTGTAGAGATCAACAGTCAGTTAGAGGTTATTTATTGGCAGCAAGAAGATAAAGCCAATGTAGAGTTTGTTGGGGAGCAATTTAAACATCAGCTAGAAAGCGAAGGTAACGCGCATATCCGTAAGTTACTGGCCGAGGGCAATACCGATGAAGGGTTTGATCGCGCCTTTGATTTGCTAGGAAATGTGGGGTTATTTATGGCTGCGTGTAGACGCCATGAGATCACTGAACCATCACGAGAAACAACGTCACCGCTGGTGGAAGCCTCAGCACTGGCCATGCATATTGGTGCGTCAATCGGGGTAACGCCACGTTTTGCGACAGCGCACTTAACCACTCATAACAAAGCGGTAAATGGCTTATATAAGCGCTTTACTGATCTGAGCGATGAAAAGCTATTTATTGATTACAACACCAAAGGCATTTTAGCCTATAAGCGCGCCGCAGATGCTTTACTTAAAATTCAGCCGTTAGGAATTTCACACCCATTGTGCGGTGAGTTGCTAAAAGTGGCTAAGCAGGCACTTGTAGATGTTATTGAGTCAAATACGGCGCTATATAATCAGCTCGATACCGAACGGTTCTTCTTTTGTGTTCGTCCTTACTATAAACCATATCGGGTCGGTAAAGAGATTTATCGCGGCGCGAATGCGGGCGATTTTGCCGGTATTAACGTGATTGATATGTTATTAGGGCTGTGTTTTGCTAATGAGCCAAGTTATTCACAAATGTTGGTGGATAAATTTTTATATATGATGCCTGAGGATCAGCAAATACTACGTGAATCAATGCGCATGCCTAGTTTAATGGATGATTTTTTAGCATCAGGTGAAGCGCGCCACACAGAGTGGTTTAAAACCAACGCTAAGTTATTTATTCAAGTGTGTAAACTTCATGGTGATACGGCAATTGGTCATCATAATCAATTGGTGAGTAAATTTATTGCCCAACCGGCGCAACAAATGCAACAGCAACATATGAATAAAGTGACCGCCAGCGGCCCGCCATTGCATGTGTTATTAGATTCACTTGAGCAATTAAGAGATCGTCGAGCAGCAGCAAAGCGTGATGATATCAAAACCCGGTATCATGATTTAACACAGCTTAAACAATGGGTGGGTAATTAAGATGTATAAAGATGATTTTAACCTCGCATCTGGCTGCTACTTGTTAAATCACTCTGTTGGTCGGGCATTAAAAAGTAGTCAAGATGACTTTAACCAACACTTTTTTGCTCCGTGGCAAACGAGTAATAAAGAGCCTTGGCAGCAGTGGTTACCAGCTATAAACCGTTTTACTGCGGCGCTTAGCTTGCTATTTAATTCTCCAAGTGAGCAGTTTTGCCCACAAGTGAACCTCTCCAGTGCATTAACTAAGCTTGTGATGTCTCACCCTCGGTTGCAACAAGCGGACTGTAAAGTGCTAATGGCGCAAAGTGACTTCCCTAGCATGGGGTTTGCGATGCAAAAAGCTTTAGCCAGTAGTGCTAAAATTGAGTTTATTCCTGAGCACCTAGATTTAACCGACAGCGCAGTATGGCAACAGTATATAAAACCAGATATTGATTTAGTGTTTATTAGTCATGTTTATTCAAATACAGGGCAGCAAGCGCCTGTGGCAGAAATTAGCAAATACTGTAAGCAAATCGGGTGCTTAAGTATTGTTGATGTGGCGCAATCGGCGGGTATATTGCCGTTAGATTTAAGCCAAATTGACGTTGATTTTATGATTGGCTCCAGTGTTAAATGGCTCTGTTCTGGTCCTGGTGCAGCTTATTTATGGGTGAGTAAAGCGCAGCTAGCGATGTGTGAACCACAAGATGTTGGTTGGTTTTCTCATCAAAACCCGTTCGAGTTTGATATTAATCATTTCGTTTATCATGAGAGCGCGCTGCGCTTTTGGGGCGGAACGCCTTCAATAGCACCATTTGTCATTGCAGGGCACAGTATTCATTACTTTGCTCGGTTAGGTATTAATAAGGTACGGACTCATAATTTAGCGCTGCTTGCGCAATTAACCACCGCATTGGCTCCTTATGTAGTATCGCCAGTTGAACCAGCTAGGTGCAGTGGCACGGCAATCATTAATTTTGCCGAGCAACAAACTGCGGTTTTAGCTGCATTGGCTGAGGCGAATATTAGTGTTGATGTGCGGGCATACGGGATGCGAGTATCACCGCATATTTACAACGACAGTAGCGATATTGAGCAACTAATAAAAGTGGTTAAACAGGTAATAAAATAATTACTGGTTTAGTTGTATTTTCAAGGTGTTTAACGCCTCAAGCTGCTGTTGATATTGCTCTATTTGCGGTTTGATGCGTTGTTCCACTTGGGCGGTGCGCTGTGCAATGGCATCTGCAATTGAGCTTGCCCCCATTCTATTTGCAGTATCCTGAGTCATATAGTTTATTTTAGTTTTTTGTGCTGCCAAAGTATCTTGCAATTGTTTTATTTCACGCTGGATAAGTGCGATGTTTCGGTCAATTTTTTGCGTGGCAAGATAACTATCTATGTCTTCGTCAATGGTCTTGCCCTGCTTTGCACCAGTACTTTGCGCTACATTAGTGGCTGGAATAGTAATTTCTTTAGCGTCTTCACCACAGGGGAGTTGGCTAAACGTGACGACGCCATCAATAGTACATTGATAAACAGCAGAAAAGGCTGGAATGGTGATAAATGCAATGCTTAGGATGATAGCTCGAACCATATTTGACGTCACAGATTAGCTGTTTATTGAGAATAATAATGCCTGAAGTTGGTAAAGGTAACAATTCTATAATAGGGTTTTGGTGGATTACTTCGCAGACCGCAGTTATTTCGATGCTTAACATCTGCTAAACTACCCTCTTCTCATTACTGTACTGGCTATTATGAAACATTCAATCACTCCCGTAATTTTGGCCGGCGGCATAGGGTCGCGGTTATGGCCATTGTCACGCCAAGCTATGCCAAAGCAGTTTTTATCTTTACTTGGAGATGAATCGTTATTACAGAGCACTCTAAAACGCTGTGACAACGAATGCTTTACTGATGCTATTTTGGTTTGTAATGAGCAGCATCGTTTTATTGTCAGTAGCCAATGCCAGCAAATAAATGTCCAACCGAATGCATTGTTACTCGAGCCAGAAGGGAAAAATACCGCCCCTGCGATAGCCCTTGCGGCACATTATGTGCTGCAGCAAGAGCTGGATACTCCTTTGTTGGTGATGCCTGCCGATCATCATATTGATAATTTTGAATTGTTAGTCGCGCAGCTGCCAGATGCAGTAAAATTAGCGCAGCAGGGCAAGTTAATTACTTTTGCAATCGAGCCTGATATTGCTCATTGTGGTTACGGTTATATCAAAAGAGGAGCTAAAATAGCAGCCTCAAACTGTTATGAAGTTGATGAGTTTAAAGAAAAGCCCAGCTTACAGCAGGCCCAGCAATATCTAGCCGGTGGTGGATACAGCTGGAATAGCGGTATGTTTTTATTCACGCCCCGTGCATATCTTGCAGAGCTTGAACGTTTTGCCCCAAAAATAGCCGGTTGCATTGCACAAGCCGCTAATTTTACTGTTGATTTAGGTTTTACCCGTGCAGAAAACGACATCTTAAAAAGTTGCCCAAGTGATTCTATCGATTATGCAATTTTAGAACGCAGTGCAAATGTGGTGGTGCTGCCGTTAGCGCTCAACTGGAATGATGTGGGTGGTTTTAACGCGTTGTGGCAAAGCACTGATAAAGACACGCAAGGTAATAATCAAAGTGCAGATACTGTGTTGTTAAATAGTGAGAATAACTTACTTAACAGTGAAAGCGGTCATACTATTGCAGCGTTAGGGGTTAAAGATTTAGCCGTTATTCACACTCATGATGCTACATTGGTGGCAGATAAAAACCAATTAGATCAATTGCCTGAATTATTAAAACTATTAGCTTTTAAGCATAGTGATAAGCTACTTCATCATCAAGCTATGTATCGACCTTGGGGCAGTTACCGAGTGTTAGTTGAAGGCGTTGGCTTTAAAGTTAAAAAGATTATTGTTAATAGCAATGGCAAGCTTTCGACTCAACGTCATCAACATCGTGCGGAGCATTGGGTGGTGGTATCAGGCATTGCTGATGTTAACATTGATGGTAAAGCAAGCACTTTAACTGCCGATCAATCTTGTTATATTGCTGCAGGCCATGTGCACAGTTTAGCGAATACCCAAAGTGAGCCTTTGATCGTAATAGAAGTACAAACTGGCGCAATACTTGATGAAAGCGACATAGAACGCTTTGATGATCAGTATGGAAGATAGTGGCAAGTTAACAAGGCTAAAGTGACAAGGTTAAAGTGAGATATACAATTCACTTAATATGGCAGAAATGATTTTTAGGTTTAGCTCAAATCTGGCTGTCCATATGTGCCATGAGCTGACCTTCAACCGTAACTCGTTTCTGCCCCAAAATGAGTTAACGTAAATACTCTAAGGTCGCCTTTGAGCGATAACCAGTCATTAAAAAATTAAATTTATTCCTATGTTTTGAGTAGAAACCTAATTTTGTCCGATAACATTATTAAACGCCGTTTAGGTGCAAAATAACAAGCTTACTTCCTAGCTATTTTAATTAATTGTTTACAAAGGTAATTTTTGGTGAAATTATCAGGGTATGTAATATACGCCGTTTTGGTGTGTTATAAACCACCAAAATGGTGTTCAATAAGTTATGAGAGGGAATCATCATGAGCATTAAACAACAAGTCGAAGATGCTGCGTTTCTCGCTGAAAATAAAAGATACTTAGGCGCTCTTACTAACTTGATGCTTGCTGTTGCTGCTTCATCTAGAAAAACATTTCCAAAAGGTAAAGCTAAATCACTAGAAGATCCAACTAAGAAAATGGGTGACAGAGAAGCGTTTACTCTATTTGTTGGTGGCAGAATCAGAAAAATACTCTTTGGAGATTTTGGTGGGCCTGATATTGGCAATAGCGGAATTAGTGTGAACTTCAAGGGTAAGCAGCATGATGTTGCTTATATTCTCTATAAGTACTATCGCTGTGAACTGGTGCATGAAGGCGAATTGCCAGAAGATATTGAGTTCAGTGCTCCAAGTGCAAATCAAAATCTAAGTGTTAATAATGGTGGTGTGAACGTATCAATTGGTTGCGGTAATACAATGGTTCTTGACTATGGCTGGATTAATCTCTTGATTAACGCAGTTGTGTACGCACGATGTAACGGAAAAATTTTTGGCATTGATCATTTCGACTTAGTTCCTACTGCTGGAATTAGTGAAGAAGAGCATTGCAACTTAATGGTTCAAGATTACGGAATAACTCCTGGTCGTTATCAAATCTTAAAGGCAGCAACGCGACATATAACACCTAGCAGTGTCGTTAATGACGATGAAAGGTTATTGATCAAAAAGTTTAGTGAACTTGTATCAAAAAATATTATTCATGGCGGCGCAATAACAGGACTTTCGAGCCATGCCCTGTCCGATCAAGATGGGAAACTATTACCCAAAGGGCTTGAGATTCTTAAGAAGATTGGAGCTGTGTATGAACTTGTTGCAACTTGATCTCATAATCGGGTAGCCGGAGGTTTCTAACCTCCAGCCCCCACACCACCCATCATGCGCCTTTTATTAGCAGGAAGTGCAATGGGCGGTTCATCTCCCGTAATGAATATTGATCCAAATATCTCTTAATGACGCTAACCCTTGTGACGCTAGATAGTCATTGCCTATCGCAATGTTAATTCCTTTTGTTTTTGAGCTTCTACAAGGACCTTTACTGGTGATACCACATGCAATGGCGAGTCGTTCGTTAACACCCAATTTCATTAAACTGCGTACTTTGGTGCGAGGTTTGCGCCATTGCCGCCAGTAGCACATTCTTATCCTACGGCGGATCCAGTGATCTAAATCCACCGTTAGCTGATAAGCGTTGGCCATTAGGTAGTAGTGTCCCCAGCCGCGCAAATACTTTTGGCTCTATAATATATTACTCTTAAGCGCAGCGCCTCTTAACCTCTTTGTGAATAATTCACTAAATTTTTTGCAAAAAGAGAAGGGGATGAGGGAAACTGAGCGCTTAGTATTGGCATGGTTAAACCACCAATAAAAATAAATTAAAAACGAGTTATTCTATAGGCTCGCTGCTGACTGTCCCCTATTGGCACAGAGCTGTCTTCGGCTCTGAAGCGTTTATGTCCAAAAATGAGTTTGATTGAGCATCTGCTTTTCGCCCATAACCGTCTTTCCGATAAGCCGTAACCAACTCGTCAAAGCTGCAAGACTCTATATGAGCTGCTAAAACTAAAGAGCATGGAATCTTTTAAACTTTAACCTTGCTTGTTTTTCCTTGAAACTTCACTCTCGCTAACTCGCTAACTCGCTAACTCGCTAACTCGCTAACTCGCTAACTCGCTAACTCGCTAACTCACTTCTGACATACTTTAAATACTGCTCAAGGCTACTTTGCCACAGCACTAAGGCTTCAGTAAGTGATTCTTTAAGTGGTTTATTATCGAGTAAGCGCCGCTCGATTTTTTTTAGTTCGTTGCCATAGCGGTTAAAGCCAAGCTGTAATGCAGTGCTGGCTTGACGATGCAGTAGCTTTATACATTGTTCTTTATCTTCCTCCAGCAGTTGTTGTGCACGAATCAATTTATTGCGTGCAGATAATACAAACTCGTTATAAATAGACGAAACCTCGTCTTCACTAAAAGAGCTTTTTAGTGTGTCTGCTGCTGTACCGTCGTACAAAACATCACTAAGCTCTACCGCAATACTGGGCGCTTGGCTGCTTTGTGAATCACTTAATGCTTGGCGCAACTTTTGTTGCTTGATGGGTTTGCCAACAATGTCTTTAATGCCAAGTGCAAAGTATTCCTTTATCTCGTCAGGACTTAAGCTAGCTGTAAAGGCCAATACTGGCGTGCGTTGGTTTTTATGCTCCATTCCTTTAAGGGTTTTAAGTACTTCTTGGCCGGTGAGATCGGGCAGGTTCATGTCCAATAAGACCACATCAAAGTGGTAGGTTTGCATCAGCTCGATGGCGCTTTTACCATCACGAGCGAGTTTGATTTTATGCTCATCATCAGCCATAAACTCAATGGCTATTTTTTGATTTAAATCTAAATCTTCAACCAGTAATACATCTAGACCAGTTAAATAGTCTTTTGATTGGTGGCGCTGTTCTACTAAGCTTAATTCACCCAGCGCTAACACGATGTCAAAGCTAAACGAACTGCCTTTATCGAGCTCACTGATAATATCGAGTTGCGAGCCTAGTTTAGCCAATAGGCGGCTAGTGATCGCGAGGCCAAGGCCTGTTCCGCCTTTTTCTTTGCCTGCACTGCTTTGCACGTAAGGTTCTGTAAGATATTCTATTTCGTCATCTTCAATACCAGGCCCTGAGTCAATTACACTAATGCGAATATGATGCTCAAGTTGGCGCTCTTCAAGTAGTTCAACACGAATTTTAACCTCACCTTTATCAGTGAACTTAATCGCATTACCAACGAGGTTTATAATTATTTGCCGAAGTTTTTGCTGATCACAGTAATAACAAGCCTGTTCTGGTAGGTTGTAAATTAATTCAAATTTTAAACGCTTTTGTTCTGCAAGAGGACTCAACAATAAACACAGGTTGTGTAGCCAAGTTCTAAACTCAACATCTTCTTCATAGAGTGCTTCGTTATGCTGATCAAGGCTTGCGTAATCAAGTACTTTATCTACCAGTAAATTAAGTGATTCAGCTGAGTTTATGATGGCTTCACAGTAAGGTTTGTCTCGTGGGTCAGTTGATTGGTTTAAGATCAATTGCGCACTGCCTAAAATCCCATTGAGTGGAGTGCGGATCTCATGACTAATGGTTGATAAAAACAAGCCCCTTATTTCCAGATCCTTTTGCGCTTTATTAGTTAACTGGTTGAGATTCTGTTCTCGACGTTCGTTACATAATAGTGCCATTCCGGTGGTGTAAAACATGGGAGCGATCACGCCATTGACCAGTAAAGTAACGCTAAACCAGTTCTCTTTTAATAGTGTAAAGTTGTTTACATCTTCCATTAAAAAAGCACGCCCGACAAAAATACTGCTAATAATAGTAAGGATTAAAATGTAGACAATACTGCCATTGGGGTAGGGTTTGCGGGCGAAGCGAATAAACAAATACAGCAAAAATAGTGCTTCGCTGATATGTTGTAAATCAGAAGCAAGTACACGATTGCGTAAGCTTGAATCGACGACCGTAAAATACATCAACAATGCACCACATAGTAATGTCGCAATTATAAAAAATCGAAATTCTTTACCGCGATACCCTAAAAATTGGCTAATTGCTAATGCATGAATAATGGATGCGCTAAACCATAAACTGTTTGCCAAGATAATAGTGATGAGATTATCGACATATCCATGCAAAGCAAAGCTCATTAATGCCGTAAACAACACTAATGGATAGAATATGTAGAGCATAGTGCCGGGAGTGTGTTTGTTCGCGCGCCAAGTTAAAAAATTAAGCAGCGCCATTACAGCCATCATGGCAGCACTAGCAAAATACAATGTGAGGGAGTCGAGCATGCATATTCCAAGCGGTTTGGGTAACGGGATTAGAATAATGGCAATTGCCAGTGTTAGCAAATAAGCTGGCGGATAGAAATGAAAAACAGGTAACAAAGTACCTGTTTTTATAATTAAATGAAAGTTGCTAGATCAGCGAATTTCATCTGGAATATTTTGCTGCGCCCATGACAGTAGCTCGATACGGTTACGGCATTTGGTTTTTCTAAATGCACTGTATAAATGTGTTTTTACTGTGTGTGGGCTAATGCTGAGTGCTTCTGCGATTTCTTTGTTCTTAGAGCCATTACTCATCAGCGAGATAATTGCTTTCTCACGTTTAGTGAGTTTTACAGGTTCAATATCACCGTCAGTAAGTTTATGTAAGGCATCTTTATTAAATTGCAGCATGCGATTTAATGCATTACACATAATATCACGGCGATACCAAAGCTGGTCCTCTAGTAATAAGCGAATACCTTTCATCAATACATCGGCATTGTCTGTGGTATAAAAAACACCGCGAATACCGCTTAAAAGTGCACGATTAGCAAGCTCTGGATTTTCATCTAAGTTGAATAACACGATATCGCATTTTACGCGCAAATTTACTAGTTGCTCTTTTAATTTTCCCCAAGCGTCTTGGCTTGATGTTTCAATAAACAATAAACGAGTTCCTTCAGGAACGTCTAATATGTTTGTTCCGGTAGCAACATTGAGCCCTTGGGTTTTTAATAAAGGCTCTAATACATTAATACCAATTGTATTAATTGGCTCTAGATCTAGTAACAAAAAGGCTGAACTACTCATACTTATATACTCTTGAATAAAGTTGACTAATCAATCCTAACATGCAATCCACCCCTTTCGTATTAGAAATTTCCCAGATTGGGGCAGGATAAACATAGTTTTATAACGTTTTGTACATTAGTCATTAAAAAATTCAGCTGTAATTTAATTCAAGGTTTTGATATTTATATAAAATAATATAAAAACCCAGAAAAGGGTTCCTTTTACAAATATTTACACGCCAAATTTAAAAATCAGCCTTTTATCCTATCCTGATAGGGTGGCCATCCCATTATTTTACCAGCTAACATATGTAAATGGATGTGATAAACCGTTTGACCGCCATGGTCATTACAATTCATTACAACTCTAAATCCATCCTCTGCAAAGCCTTGTTGTTTGGCTATTTTCGCAGCTACTACATAAAGGTGACCAACAAGAGGTGCATCTTGTTCGCTAATATCATTAATTGTCGCAATCTCTTTTTTTGGGATAATCAATACATGAAAAGGGGCTTGCGGGTTAATGTCTTTAAAAGCCAAACTCAGCTCATCTTCATAGACGATGTCAGCTGGAATTTCGCGATTGATAATTTTAGTAAAAATAGTGTCTTCGCTCACGTTAAGATCTGCTCCATTGTAATCTAATAAATATCACTAATGACAAACTTTGCTTGCAGTGTCAAACTGAAATCAAATCACAAGGAGTTATTATGCGGAAATATATATTTTTAAGCGGGATTGTTTCATTGTTTTTGAGTGTGCCAAGTATTGCTGAAACGGTGAGTTTTCCTGAAGAAATTGTGCCGTTACAAGTAGGCGATAAAAAAATAGAACATTCATTTTTCAGTCGGGTTGATGAGGTGGAACTTACCCCAGGCGTGTATCAGCTCAAACTTAAGTACACAGATTTATATGAGCAAGGCTATGATGAGCACCAAGTGGTTGACTCAGAACCATTTTGGGTGACGATGACCATTGCCGCCGATACGGATTACGATGTGGTGTTTAATCGTGCAGACAATGCAGTGGCGGCAAAAGTATTTGCCGAGGCGCCGCAAGTGAGTTTGCAAGCAAAGGGGCAGTCGTTAGGCACGCCTTTAAGCGTTATTCCTGAACCAAACTTTAGCAGTGGCGCTGCAGCTCAAGTTGCATCAACAAAAGCGGCACCTACCGCGAGTACGGCAGCTATTGCTTCGGTGACTGCTGCGCAAGCCCCTGTATCGCGCCCAGCGCCAAGCGTTTCTAACGCACCAAATGCTGCAGCTATGCTCGATTTTTGGTGGCAACAAGCCAGTGCTCAAGAAAAGCAAGCTTTCATTGAAAAAGTGACTAAAAGTAAATAGCAAAAAGGGCGAATAAATCGCCCTTTTTATGTGCTCGTTAAGCTTACTTAGCAAACAAGTCGTCAACGGTACCTTGCGCTAATGGGTGATAGCCTGGGCGAGCTTTAAGGTAAACATCGTGCGCCCATTCACGCTTACCATTTTTGATCAATGCCTTGTATAGCGGCACAATCAATTTACGACGGCCAATGCCTGATAAGTGCTTATCAAGTGATGGGTAAATCGGTTGATAGCCATTACCTACCGCAAGCATATACCATGCAAATGCACGTTCGGCATTGGTTGATTGAGTTAAGTTAAACTCTGCATCTAATGCAGCCATTTTTTCTAGGCTTAAATCGCGCGGTAAGTTATTTAAAAAGTGTAACCACTCGTGCACTGTCCAATTAGTCGTCGGAAGTTGCGCGGCAGTTGTCTCACCTTTTAACCATGCTTGCGTGGCGTTATCGACCTTATCAAACGCATCAGAGGTTGGGTTTGGTGCATCACTTGGTAATCCAGGCTGAAAAATCCACTCGTTAACTTTGTCCATGCTAACAACGCCTGGGTATTTTTCAATTAAGTTAGCTTTGATGTAGGTAACAAATTGAGCCGTCGTTAATGATTTAAAAGCAAATTCGTTGAAGTAAGTTTTTACAAAATCATCAAACTTTTCACGGCCGTATTGGTTTTCAAGGTAAATTAAGAAAAGCTGACCTTTTGTATAAGGCACTGAGCTGAAAGCATCATCGGGATCACGGCCATTAAGCTTTAAATTAAGGCGCGTATCAGGTGCGTCGATAGTTTTTAATTGTGCGCGTAAACCAGCTGCATCAAGTGCTTGTTCCATAACTGCACGGTCACGACCAAAGACTTCTTCCATAATGCGGTTTTCAACGTACGAGGTGAAACCTTCGTTTAGCCATAAATCTTCCCACGTTGCATTGGTTACCAAGTTACCAGACCAAGAGTGCGCAAGTTCGTGAGCAATCAGATTTACTAAGCTTTTATCACCAGCAACAACCGTTGGTGTGATAAAAGAAAGGCGCGGGTTTTCCATACCACCAAACGGAAAGCTAGGTGGTAACATGAGTAGGTCATAACGGCCCCATGCATACTCGCCATACATGGCATTGGTTTTATCGATCATCGCTTGTGTGTCATTAAATTCGGCAACTGACGCATCTAGGATTGTTGGTTCAGCAAAAATACCGGTTTGCTTAGACATCGCTTTAAATTCTAAGTTACCTGCACCAATAGCAATTAGGTAAGGAGAGATAGCTTGCGGCATTTCAAAGTGATAATCACCATCTTTATAAAGTGCATCTTTGTTATCGGCACTCATTACCGCACGAATATCTTCCGGCGTGTGGATACGTGCTGAGTAAGTTACACGCATTGCTGGCGTATCTTGTACTGGGATCCAACTACGAGCGTGGATCGCTTGCGATTGGCTGTACATAAATGGATGGCTTTTACTGGCTGTTTGCTCTGGGGTTAACCATTGTAAGCCAGATGCTTCAGGGCGGCTGTTATAATAAATACGTACTTTAGGAGCTTGGTCTTTAAACGTAATAGTAAGCTTTGAGCCTTTAACGTCATCGCGCTGAGCAAGTGTGAATTTGGCTTTGTGCCAGCTGCCACTTTGGCTTTGATACATTACTTTATCGATGTCTAAATCGCGCGTATCAAGCACTAAGGTTTTGCTGGTCGTGTTTTGCCATTCGAGCGTGTGTTCAACAAAACCTTCTAATTGCTTGTCGGCAAAGTCGACGTCTAAATCAAGGTTTAAATGCGTCGTGATGACGTCATCGAGATTGGCATATGAGTTTTGATCAATGGCACTGGCCATTGCTTGAGAGCACATTCCAGCCATAGCGAGGCTTAAAAAGAGAGGTTTGATTTTCATAAATACCCTGAACACGAATAAAAAGTGCAGGTTTTATATCATGATTGCGATTCTTGGTTGAGCATTTTTTACAATCTAGTGCAAGATTTGCGACTAAGAGTTACACTAGTGCGATTAGTGACAATTAACCTTTGAGGCGTTTTGTGGCTCAGTCCCTGCAATCTTTCCATACCTTTTCTTTAAAGAGCCAGTGCTCGCAACTAATCGAAATTACTGACTCTGCGCAATTGCAGCAACTCACCTTTGATGCCCCTTTTTGCATTTTAGGAGAAGGGAGTAACACCGTGTTTTTAAACGATTACCAAGGCACGGTAATCAAAATGGCCACTGCCGGAGTGCAGGTCATAGAGCGTCAAGATGACTACCTACTAGAAGTTGCTGCGGGGGAAAATTGGCATAAACTTGTTGCTTATACACTTAAACACGGTATACCTGGGCTTGAAAACCTTGCATTGATCCCCGGTACAGTGGGTGCTGCGCCAGTACAAAATATTGGTGCTTATGGTGTGGAGCTGGCAAAATTTATTGCATACGTTGAGTATTTTGATATCTCCAGTAAGCAACTCGTTCGCCTTACTGCTGAGCAGTGCGAGTTTGGCTATCGCGATTCTATTTTTAAACATGCATTAAAAAATAAAGCGGTGATCACATCTGTGGGATTAGCTTTACCCAAGCTATGGCAGCCAGAATTAAGTTATGGTCCTTTGCAACAACTTGAACATGTAACGCCTATAGCCGTTTTTGAGCACGTCATTAAAACCCGTAACAGCAAATTACCCGACCCTTATGTGCTGGCAAATGCTGGAAGCTTTTTTAAAAATCCCATTATAGAAAATCGCTTGCTGAGAGATTTACTCGCTGCACACCCACAGCTACCTCATTATCACTACGATAACGAGCACCATAAAGTGGCTGCAGGTTGGTTGATAGAGCAAGCAGGCTTAAAGGGACATCGTATAGCTGGAATTGAAGTGCACCAACAACAAGCGTTGGTACTGGTTAATCATGGTGATAGCAGCGGTGAAGACCTCGTTGCTATGATCAAGTATATCCAGCAACAAATTTGGCAACGCTATCAAATAAAATTGCAGCACGAAGTTCGCTTGATGAACAGTGTTCACGAATGCCATATCGGTTTAGGAGAAGCAATATGAAAGCACCTGATGGCAATAAACTGGCTATTTTAAATGCCCTTAATCAAGGTGGCTTTATCTCAGGGCAATTATTGGGTGAGCAATTAGGTATTAGCCGCGCGGCGGTGAGTAAGCACATTCAAAGTCTACAAGAAATGGGTTTAGATATTTTTAAAGTCAGCGGTAAAGGTTACAGCTTAAATAATAATGTCGGCTTATTAGAGCAAACTAAGATCCAACAGCATTACCAAAGCTTAGGTGCACATACCGCGCAAGTGGAAGTTCAGCCAATTATTGACTCGACTAACAGTGAGTTAATGCGCCGTATTGCCGCTAAACAAACCTTAGAGTCGGGAACGGTGATTGTGGCTGAAATGCAGCAAGCAGGGCGTGGTCGTCGTGGTCGCGTGTGGCAATCGCCCTTTGGCGCAAACTTATATTATAGTTATTACTGGCGTTTAGATGACGGACTACAAGCGGCAATGGGGATGTCGATTGCCGTAGGGTTAGCGGTCTACGACGCTTTAAAAGCACTGTATAAATTAGAGGTTCAACTGAAGTGGCCGAACGATATTTATCTCAATAATGAAAAGCTCGCAGGCGTGTTAGTTGAGTTAGATGGTCAACCGCAAGGGCCGTGTCAGTTGGTTATTGGTATTGGTATTAATTTACAAATGCCAGAAAGCTTTAGTCAACACATCGATCAAGCGTGGACCGATTTAAGTCAGCACACTCAGCAGGTTGATAAAAACCAGCTGGTGGCATATTTAACTTACTACCTTGAACAGCGGCTCGCACAATATAGTCAATCGGGCTTAAATGATATGTATCAACAATGGAATAGTTTAAATGTCTTCGTTGGGCAATGTGTAGAGTTGAATACTGGACACCGCAGTTGGAGCGGAATCTGTGAAGGTATTGATGCTAATGGCGGGATCCGTATCCGCCAAGATGGTGAAGTGAAAAGTTATTATGGCGGCGAAATATCATTACGTAAGGCAAGCGTATGAGATTATTAATTGATGTAGGCAACACCGCATTAAAAGCTGCAATCTGGCAAGGTGGGCAGATTAAGCAATGTGAGCTCAGTGCATTACCGTGGTCGCAAATTAATGACGTTGTTTATGCCAGTGTTGGTAAAAGTGAGCAGCTAAATGAACTATTAACCCAAGCCCGTTCACTTCAGGTGCCATGCTTTGAAGCCAAAGTAACAAAGCAACTTAGTAACCTACGTTGTGCGTATCAGCAATTTAATAATTTAGGGATTGATCGTTGGCTTGGTTTAATTGCCGCCTTTAAACTATGGCCACAGCAAGATTGCATAGTAATAGACACCGGAACAGCCACCACAATTGATGTGCTCACAGCACAAGGGCAGCATTTAGGTGGCTGGATATTACCTGGCCTTGATCTAATGACACGCTCATTGACACAAAATACTCAGCGCGTTTTTGATGATGCCAACACAGTGTTTGCAAATGAGTTGGGTGTAAACACACCGAATGGTTTAAAAAACGGCGCGCTAGTGGCAACGTTAGGAGCTGTTGAACAAGCAAAATTACATTTATCTAATAAAAACCCGCAACTAATTTTTGCTGGTGGTTATGGCGCATTACTCAAAGCACAGTTTTTAGGCGCGACTTATGAGCCGCAACTAGTGATGAAAGGGCTCAACTATTGGTATGAATTGAGCGAAAAGTAACAAAAAGCCCTTGTTTTGCCTGATTTGTGAGCATTCAAGCTAAAAAATTACATTTTTTTCAAATTTATTGTTGCATCACCTCCAACCTTCCTCTAATATCTCGCCCCGTACTAAAGCAGTGCCGACTTAGCTCAGCTGGTAGAGCAACTGACTTGTAATCAGTAGGTCAACCGTTCGACTCGGTTAGTCGGCACCACTTTCCTTTTACCGAAAGTGCTTAGTAAAGAATTATCGTGGAGGGGTTCCCGTGGAGGGGTTCCCGAGCGGGCCAAAGGGATCAGACTGTAAATCTGACGGCTCAGCCTTCGCTGGTTCGAATCCAGCTCCCTCCACCACTTTATTCTTGACGGTTAGAGGTAGTTTAAGAACAGGTTCCTAACGCGGGCATCGTATAATGGCTATTACCTCAGCCTTCCAAGCTGATGATGCGGGTTCGATTCCCGCTGCCCGCTCCAGTTTCTGGTGTTGCTGATATAGCTCAGTTGGTAGAGCGCACCCTTGGTAAGGGTGAGGTCGGCAGTTCAAATCTGCCTATCAGCACCAGTCACACGAATCTTCTTGAATACTTCCTTTATCTGTCAGAAAATACTATTTGAAATTTGAAAAATTTAACTTAATCTACCTCCGGTGGATTATTTTCATATGTAATCTAGATACACAAAACTGATAGGTTCCGTCATGGCAAAAGCAAAGTTTGAACGCGTAAAACCGCACGTAAACGTAGGTACAATCGGCCACGTTGACCACGGTAAAACAACCCTAACTGCAGCAATCACTAACGTACTTGCAAAAGTATACGGCGGTGTTGCTAAAGATTTCGCATCAATCGATAACGCTCCAGAAGAGCGTGAGCGTGGTATCACAATCTCAACTTCACACGTTGAGTACGATACACCTACTCGTCACTACGCACACGTAGATTGTCCAGGACACGCCGATTATGTTAAAAACATGATCACTGGTGCTGCTCAAATGGACGGCGCTATCCTAGTTGTTGCTGCGACTGA
>NZ_AHCA01000023.1 GCF_000238355.1 Pseudoalteromonas haloplanktis ATCC 14393 | reverse complement strand
ATGATAGTGTAGCATTTGCTATGTGAAAGTAGGTCATCGCCAGGCTCCAAATAAGAGAAACCCGTTACAGCGATGTAACGGGTTTTTTGTTGTCTGGAATAAAGTATAGCTGTCAGCGGTCAGCTATCAGCCGCACAGTGTCAACCTGGATACCGTAGCGTGAGTTGAGTATCTGATACTCATGGATAAATAAAGCCACAGACAATGAGAGCGTAGCATTTGCTATGCGGCTCTCTACCGCTGTAGGCACTACGTCATGCCAGGCTCCAAATAAGAGAAACCCGTTACAGCGATGTGACGGGTTTTTTGTTGTCTGGAATAAAGTATAGCTGTCAGCGTTAAGCCGTCAGCTATCAGCCGCACAGTGTCAACCTGGATACCGCAGCGTGGGTTGAGGGCTCCCACGGATTAAAGAACGCCACGAACTCCTCAGAGCGCAACATACCCCTTTAAAACGGTGCCTCTTTAACTCCCCTATACTTTAATCTTGAAAAACTCGAAACTCGAAACTCGAAACTCGAAACTCGAAACTAATTTCCTCTATTTGTGAGTGAACTTTCATTTTATGACCGTTTCAAATTCATGACAGTAAGTAACCGAGTAATTACAAATTAAGCTATATTTTTTACTTAAATACATCGCCAAAAACTGCAATAGTGAGTTAACTTCTATATGCTCTTGCCAAATTATTATACTAATAGGTTAAGTGCATGAACTCTTCCACAGATGCTACGCAGTATGACGCATCGACAACAAGTAACTCAAAATGGAATTTTCATGATACCCAGTGGGTATTAAGTCTTTTTGGTACTGCCGTTGGGGCTGGTATTTTGTTTTTACCAATCAACATCGGTATTGGTGGATTTTGGCCGCTGATCATTTTAGCGTGCATGGCGTTGCCGATGACATTTTTAGCCCACCGTGGCTTAGCGCGTTTTGTGCTGTCATCAAAAAATAAAGATGCGGATTTTACTGATGTGGTCGAAGAGCACTTTGGTGCTAATGCGGGTCGATTAATTTCTCTTTTGTACTTCTTATCAATCTTTCCGATTTTATTGATCTATGGTGTAGGTTTAACCAATACCGTTGATAGCTTTATTGTTAATCAGCTTGGTATGGAATCACCTTCTCGAGTACTACTTTCTGGTGTGTTAGTTGCTGGTATGATTAGCCTCATGCTTGGCGGTGAGCGATTGATGCTTCGTGCTTTTGCAATTTTAGTGTATCCCTTAGTAGGAATTTTATTGTTCTTATCGTTGTACTTGATCCCTAGTTGGCAAGTGCCCAATATGGCCTTTCCTGAGTTTACAGGCTTTAGTAAAACATTGTGGCTGTCAATCCCTATTATTGTGTTCTCATTTAGCCACGCAGCGGCGATCTCAAGCTTTGTAAATGTGCAACGAAGTCACTATGGCGATCAAGCGACAGCTAAGTCTGAGGCGATTCTAAAGCGTACTAGCTTGTTGTTAATTGTATTTGTGCTGCTATTTGTATTTTCGTGTGTACTATCTTTAACACCAGAGCAAATGCTGCAAGCAAAAGCACAGAACGTGTCAATATTGTCTTACTTAGCTAATGTCACAGATAACTCGTTTATTGCTACCTTTGGTCCTTTGGTTGCATTTATTGCTATTACCTCATCTTTCTTAGGTCATTTTTTAGGTGCGCGAGAAAGCTTTAATGGGTTGGTGACTAAACAAACAAGCTTGTCGATGAAAAGCGCTGATAAAATTGGTGTAGCTATCATGTTCTTTGCTATTTGGTTTTGTGCCGTTAAAAACCCAAGTATCTTAGATATGATGGATCAACTATCGGGGCCAATTATTGCGATGATATTATTTATCATGCCGATGATTGCGGTATATAAAGTGCCAGCATTAAAGCAGTACCGTGGCATGAGTTCTTTGTTTGTATTGGTGGTAGGCTTATTAGCAGTGGCCGCTTTGATCTATGGTTTTGTTGCTTAGTGAGTCGCTATCGAGTATTTAGTTAGATCAAATAAAAGCCCTGTAGGTGCAAACTTACAGGGCTTTTAGATTATGCTATTGCAGCCATAGCGCGGGCTCTAATATCAGCTGCAAAGATTAGACCTTTTTTAAAACTTGCTTCTGCAGCACAAATAGCATCTGCATCGCCATTTGCTGCCAATACACCTTGGCTTAGCGCATTATAGAGATTTTTAATCTGTGCTTGGTAGGCTGAATCAATCGCACTTTCGATAGTCGTCATTACTTATTCCATAGAATCAATTAATTGAATCGCGAATGTTAAAGCACAATAGTTGATTTTACGAGCGGCTTTTTAGGTAGGGGAATATTTTCGTACTAAAGCCTCCGGTGGGAAGTTTAGCTTACTGTTTATGTCGGCTGATTTTGTGATACTCAATTAACTCTGTAATGGTCAATTTAACGTTGACTTGCTTGTCAGTCCTTTTCGGGATAAATCCCGACCTACAAAAGAACACAAATATTAAGCCTCTGTGTAGCAAAGAGCCTCGGTGAGCTCTGTGGTGAGATTGTTTATAAACTCAAACATCGTGCAGAGTTATTCGTGGCTGAAGCTAACTCCTAAGGGGGGACGCTTTTATGTCTTGTAGGTCAGGCTTTAGCCTGAAAATGTGACGGGATAAATCCCGACCTACAAAAGAGCGGAAATACCAGACCTCAGTGCAGTGCTGGCTTATAACTTACCGCTTTAAGCTCTACAGCTTATGGCTTAAACATGCTGGGTTTCGCATCGCTCAACCCAGCCTACGATGATAAATTTAACGCCGGTCTGCTCTTTAACTGACGGCTGATAGCTTACAGCTGAAAGCTCTTATTCTTCCAGTGCTGAAACTACAAAATACGGGTTTAAGTATTCATCTTTGGTGTTGTATAACAGCGGGCTGCCGTCGAGTTTAGTGACTTTTGCACCAGCGATTTCGGCAATCGCATGGCCGGCACCCGTATCCCATTCGCAGGTTGGGCCGAGGCGTGGGTAAATATCGGCACTACCTTCGGCGACTAAACATAATTTGAGAGAACTACCTTTGGAGACCATTTCAACGTCATCAAATTGTTTTACAAACTCGGCTAGATCAGGGGAAGGGTGCGAGCGGCTGCCGACAACACGAATTAACCCTTTGTTAGCTTTAGTTGTTACTTTAAGTTCGATGCGCTCATCGCCGCGGTCTTTAAAGGCGCCGATGGCGTCGCTTGCGAGGTAAGATACGCCTAAGGCAGGGGCGTCTACTACGGCTAATATGGGTTTGCCATTTTCAATTAACGCGATGTTGACGGTAAACTCACCGTTCTTTTTAATGAACTCTTTGGTGCCGTCAATTGGATCGACTAACCAGTAGCGGGTCCAAGTTTTTCGTACATCCCAGCTAATATTCGCGCTTTCTTCACTGAGTACTGGGATGTCTGGAGTTAAGTGGGCTAGGCCATTGGCAATCACTTTATGAGCTGCTAGATCGGCGTCGGTTACTGGGCTTTCATCGGCTTTGTATTCAACGTTAAAATCCTTTTCGTAAATCCCCATAATGGCGCTGCCAGCTTGGCGGGCGAGGATCAATATTTCTTCGAGCAGTTCCGTTTGGTTCATGACTTAACCTTTGATTATTTGCTGTTGCTTTAGATACGCTATCAGCTCTTGCACCGATTGGTCTAGGGTGTTTTTGCTGGTATCTAAAATTATTTCTGGTGAATGAGGTATTTGATAGTCTGAATCAATACCAGTGAAGTGCTTTATTTCACCAGCACGGGCTTTTTTATACAAGCCTTTTGGATCGCGGCTTTCGCATACGTCCAGTGGGGTGTCTAAAAACACTTCGATAAATTCACTCTCGTCGACCAAGCCTCTTACCATATCGCGTTCGGCACGGAAGGGGGAAATAAATGCGGTGAGCACCAAAAGCCCCGCATCGACCATTAGTTTAGCGGTTTCACCCACGCGACGGATATTCTCAATCCGGTCTTCGTCACTAAAGCCTAAATCTTTACACAAGCCATGGCGTACGTTGTCGCCATCAAGCAGGTAAGTATGGATGCCTTGCTGATTAAGTGCGCTTTCTAATGCGTTAGCAACGGTGCTTTTACCTGAGCCTGAAAAACCAGTAAACCATAAAATTGCTGGCTTGTGACTTTTTTGCTCGCTACGCTGTGCTTTAGTAATGGCATAATTATGCCAAACAATGTTCTCATCCATTGTAAAACTCTCTTATCAAATACTAAGTAGCGCTGGCTTAAAAAGGAAACACCAGCGGAATAAGGGTTAATACCGTTATTGAATAAATAATAGAAAGCGGTAAACCCATTAATACATAATCTTTTAAGCGATAGTTGCCGGCGCTATATACCATTAAGTTAGTTTGATAACCGAACGGGGAGATAAAGCTCGCTGATGCACCAAACGCCACCGCCATAATAAATGGTAGTGGATCAACATTAAAACCAATCGCTAATGCATAGGCGACAGGGAATGATAATGCCGCAGCTGCGTTATTAGTGATCAGCTCGGTAAACATTACGGTCATCACAAAAATAGCGATAAATGCCCCGTAGGGGCCAAAGTCACCCAACACATAAAACATCGCGCTGGATATTTGCCCCGCAAGGCCGGTGCCTATCATCAGTTTAGCAAGGCCAATGGCGCTACCTACCACTGCGAGTAACTCTATCGGAAAGCGACGTTTTACTTCACTGAGCTTAATAGTACCAGTAAGCATTAAAGCAATTAGTAATACTAATAGGCCCTTAACTAAAGGCACGATGCTGAAAATACTAAGCGCGAGTACACCCGCAAAACTGGCAAGTACTAAGTTTGACTGTTTCGGCGCTAAATGAGTTTGTAAATCAAGCCCAGAGATATACACAAATTCACGCTTTAGGTTAGGTAAATTATAAAAATCTTTACCGGGGGCGAGGATCAGCGAATCGCCAGCTTGTAATTGTACTTTACCTAATCCACCTTGTAAGCGGTCGTGGCCGCGACGAATGGCAATAACGGCAGCATGAAACTGTTCGCGAAAGCGAATTTCTTTGACTGTTTTGCCAATAAACTTTGACGATTGGCTTACTACTACTTCAACAAGGTGCTCTACGTCTTTTTCGTGTTTATCATGGACGACTTTTAAACCGTCAAAGCGGGTGAGCAGTGGCACTGATTTGATGTCGCCAACAAACAATAATATATCGCCAGACTTTATCACTTGTTGCGGAGTTACCGCACAAATACGCCTGTCGCCACGTAGAATTTCAGCGAGGAATAAATCTTTAAGCTCGCGCAGGCCATTTTCTTCAACGCTTTTGCCTATCAGTTTTGAGCCTGGCTCTACTTTACCTTCGAGGTAGAAAGGCACGACTTCTTGGTCGTTTTTACCGTTGTCAGGTAAGTATTTTAGCATCACCAAAATAGTAATAAGGCCCACACTTAATGCGCCTAAGCCAACTAAGGTAAAGTCGAAAAAGCCCAGTGGTGCCATGCCTGCATCAACGGCAAAACCGTTGACGATTAAATTAGTTGAGGTACCAATTAAGGTAATTGTGCCACCTAAAATAGCGGTATACGACAGCGGTAATAGTAGCTTAGAGGGGGAATGTGTAGGGCTGTCTTTAATCGCGGTAATAAGCGATGCGACAACCGCTGTATTGTTAGTAAATGATGATAAAAAGGCAGTAGAAAGCCCAAGCTTTGTTACTGAGCTGGTTAAGCTTCCTTTTGATAATGATTGGGCAAGCTTTTGTACTAGCGTGGTTTTTTCAACCGCGATAGAAACCAACACTAAAAGTACTAAGGTGATCAGTGATGGGTTAGCGTAGTTGATCAACATATCTTCAAGCTCGATTAAGCCACCAAGATAAGCGGTGCCAATTGCGCCAACAAAAAGCCATGCTGGCTTTAGTCGTGTACCAAAAAGGCACCCGACTAAAGTTAGCATTATGCCTGTTAATACTAGCTGTTGATACATGCTTTATACGTCCTTAACAGGCAAAGTTGATTATTTAAGCTTTGAGATATCAAGCGCTTGCCAATGAGGAAAGTGCTTGCGTACTAAGGCATTAAATTCAACTTCAAACTCACTAAAGTTACTTGTTTGTTCTTGCTTAGCAAGTACAGTTTCAATCATACCCGCAGCAACCGTTAAGTTAGATAAACGGTCGATCAAAATGAAAGCACCGGTTTCGTGATTGTTGTGATAAGCATCAGCCAAAATAGTTTCGGTCAACTCTAAAGTTACAATCGCGATTTCGTTTAGCTGTAGGCTATCTGCACTGCCGTGCTCAAGGGTGTTCACATCGATAGTGTGATCAATCTTTTTCACGATCGCTGAGGTGTTTTTACTACCTAACTTAAAGTTGTAGCTTTTACCTAACACCAATGGTGCTTCATGCATCCATACAAGTTTTGCTTGTACTTGGTTTGTAACTGTTGCGGTTGACTCAGCAGGTACAATGACGTCCCCTCGGCTAATATCAATTTCAGTGTTAAGCGTTAAGGTTACTGCTTGGCCAGCTTCGACTGTGTCTAAGTTCCCATCAAAGGTTACGATCTCTTTGATGCTTGATGTTTTGCCTGATGGTAATACTTTTACAGCATCGCCTACACGTAACTTTCCTGAGGTTAATGTACCTTGGAAACCACGGAAGTTCAGGTTAGGGCGCACTACATATTGCACAGGAAAACGCGCTTCAAAGCCTGTGTCTGTTTCTGCCGCTGGCGAGTCTTCTAATAACTCAAGCAGTGGTTTGTCAGTGTAATACGGCGTGTGCTCAGAGCGTGTTACTACGTTATCACCTTTAAGTGCCGACATAGGTACAAACTTAATGTTAGCTACGTTAAGTTGCTCGGCAAATTTTAGGTAATCTGCTTTAATGCGCTCATAAACAGTTTCGTCAAAATCAACGATATCCATTTTATTGATTGCTACAACAAATTGTTTAATGCCTAAAGAGTCACAAATAAAGCTATGGCGTTTAGTTTGTACTTGTACGCCATAACGCGCATCAACAAGAATGATAGCCACGTCACTGGTGGATGCGCCAGTTACCATGTTGCGGGTGTATTGCTCGTGCCCTGGGGTATCAGCAATAATAAACTTACGTTTTGCTGTTGAAAAATAACGGTACGCTACGTCAATCGTGATGCCTTGCTCACGTTCGGCTTGGAGGCCGTCAACCAGTAGCGCTAAATCTAGCTCTTCACCAGCGTTACCTACTTTTTCGTTATCTTTGTGTAATGCCGCTAATTGATCTTCATAAATCTGGTGACTGTCATGTAATAGGCGGCCAATCAGGGTTGATTTACCATCATCCACACTACCACAGGTCAACATACGTAACAGGCTTTTATCTTGTTGGCGAGCAAGGTAGGCGTCGATGCCAATTGCTCTTACTTCATTAATTGTATCGTTAGTATTGGTAGACATTAGAAATAGCCCTCACGTTTTTTCTTTTCCATTGAACCTGCTGAATCATGGTCAATCACTCGGCCTTCACGCTCTGATGAAGTCGATAGCAGCATTTCTTCGATAATCTCAGTCAGTGAACTGGCTGTTGATTCCACCGCACCAGTAAGCGGGTAACAACCTAAAGTACGAAAACGCACTGACTTCATCATGGGTACTTCGCCATCAGCAAGTGGCATACGTTCATCGTCAACCATAATCAAGGTGCCGTCACGTTCAACCACTGGGCGCTCTTTAGCTAAATAAAGCGGAACCATGTCAATGTTTTCTTGATAGATATATTGCCAAATATCAAGTTCAGTCCAGTTAGAAAGCGGGAATACACGAATGCTTTCGCCTGGGTTAACTTGGCTGTTATAGGTATTCCAAAGCTCAGGACGTTGGTTTTTTGGATCCCAGCGGTGGTGTTTATCTCGGAACGAGTAAACACGCTCTTTTGCTCGTGATTTTTCTTCATCACGGCGCGCACCACCAAATGCAGCGTCAAAGCCATACTTATCAAGAGCTTGTTTTAAGCCTTGAGTTTTCATAATGTCGGTGTGCTTACCAGAGCCATGGGTAAATGGGCTGATATTAATCGCTAAACCTTCAGGATTTTTATGGACGATTAAGTCAAAACCATACTCTTTGGCTAGGCGATCACGAAATTCGATCATTTCTTTAAACTTCCAGTTGGTATCAACGTGAAGCAGTGGAAATGGAATTTTACCTGGGTAAAACGCTTTACGCGCTAAGTGTAAAAGTACCGATGAGTCTTTACCGATAGAGTAAAGCATAACTGGGTTCTCAAACTCAGCAGCAACTTCGCGCATGATTTTGATACTTTCAGCTTCTAATTGCTGAAGGTGAGTTAAAGCCATTGTTAGTCGTCCTACTAAAATGATTAAAAGTTAAAATCTAAATAGTTTACAGCTATGCCACACCAGTAAGGGGTTGTGCAAAGCTGCTGGTTTGGGCTTTTTCGCCAAACCAATGAAGTTGTTCATGTAATGACGCAACTTCACCAATAATTAATAATGCTGGTGAAATAATGCTGTGGCGTTCGATTAAATCAGCCAGCTCACCTAATTGCCCAGTTACTACGCGTTGGTTTTTACGCGTGCCGTTTTCAATAATTGCCACTGGCGTATCTGCACCACGGCCATGTTTAAGTAACTGCGCTTGGATGTGAGGGGATTTAATCACCCCCATATAAATTGCTAAAGTTTGGTTTGGCTTAGCCAGTGATTGCCAATCGAGTTCTTGGCCGTCTTTTTTACAATGGCCGGTGACAAACTGTATTGCTTGTGCATGGTCACGATGCGTAAGTGGAATACCCGCATAGGCACTGCAACCTGCAGCTGCAGTAATACCTGGGACTATCTGATAGTTCACTTGGTTAGCTGCAAGCACTTGTACTTCTTCGCCGCCACGGCCGTAAATGAATGGGTCACCCCCTTTAATACGGCATACTTTTTTACCTTGTTTGGCAAAATCGACCAGCATTTGATTGGTATCTTCTTGCGGCACACTGTGATCACCTAAACGTTTACCAACACACACTAAGTCGGCATCACGGCGAACAAGCTCCATAATTTCATCAGAAACTAAATAGTCGTATACTACGACATCAGCTTGTTGCATTAATTGCAATGCTTTTAGTGTTAACAACTCAGGGTCTCCAGGGCCTGCACCAATCACATACACTTCGCCTTCAGGCTCAGGTTTCGCATCCAGTAGTTGTTCAAGCTGCTGTGCTGCGGCTGTGGTATCGCCACTTTGCACTTTACTTACTACCGATGAATCAAATACGGTTTCCCAAAACTGACGACGGTCTGAAAAATGTGTAAAGCGTTGTTTTACCTTTTCGCGAAAGCTGCCTACTAAACTAGCAAGCGGACCGATGTGCTGTGGAATAAGTGTTTCTAATTTTTCGCGTAAGCGTCGTGCTAGTACTGGTGCTGTACCAGAACTGGAGATCGCAATAGTGATTGGGTTGCGATCAACAATGGATGGAAAAATAAAGCTGCATTTGGGTTGGTCATCAACCACGTTAACAAAAACATTGCGCGCATTAGCTAATTCAAACACTTGCGCGTTTACATCTTCCAGATCGGTTGCTGCAATTACCAGCATCATGCCGTCTAGGTGCTGTTCGTTAAAGTAATCCGTGATCAACGTAACTTCGTTATTATTGGCTAAAGTATTTAGCTCATCACAGAATTCAGGTGCTACTAACGTTACCGCAGCGCGTGCTTTTAAAAATGCACGACATTTACGTAACGCAACATCTCCCCCACCCAAAACTAATACAGGTTTGTTGTCGAGCTTAGTAAAAATAGGTAAATATTGCATGTAGTAGACCCCTAGAGAAAAATCGCAGCATAAATGCTTTTTCAACAAACGCAGAATATAGCGGTGCAAGCGAAGTAAAAAATAATTAAAACCCAGTTGATATAACCAAATGTTATATGTGGTGGTTAGGTTTGGCTTAAGCCTTAGTTAACAGGGGATTGCGACGAGTTGCAAGCTATATAGAGGGCCGTTTGTTAGCTTAGAGTGTTTGGTTATTAGCTATAGCGAGATTTGCTATTTTTGGTACTATTACTCATACCTGACCTGATTTGGTGATTTTATGACAACACAATTAGACGCTGCGACACTAGCAGTAAAATTAATGGATTTAACCAGTTTAAATGATGACGATACCACAGCCAGTATTCAGGCTTTGATCACTAGTATTGAGCCAAACGTAGGTATTCCCGCGGCGGTGTGTGTGTACAGCCAGTTTGTTGCTGATGCTAAATTGGCTCTAGCACAGCGTGAGCTGAGTTTCGTAAAGGTGGCCACTGTGACTAACTTTCCCACGGGCAATAACCCGTTAAATAATGTTGTAAACGAGACCTTAATTGCGATTGAGCGTGGTGCTGATGAAATTGATTTAGTAATGCCATATCAAGCATTGATTGATGGTGATGCAGATACAGCACTGCATTATGTACGCGCATCTAAAGAGCTTTGCCCTGAACATGTACAACTTAAAGTCATTATTGAGTCGGGAGAGTTAAAAACCCCTGAATTGATTAAACAAGCGACAGAACTGGCCATTGCCGGCGGTGCTGACTTTGTAAAAACCAGTACAGGAAAGGTTGCTATAAATGCAACTCTTGAAGCTACAGAGATCATGTTGAGTACCATTAAGCAATCATCACAAGTGGTGGGTTTTAAAGCCGCAGGTGGGGTTAAAACAGTATCTGATGCAAGTAATTACTTACGTTTAGCTCACGATTTAATGGGTGAGCAGTATTTACAACCTACGACTTTTAGGTTTGGCGCCTCAAGCTTACTTACTGACGTTTATACGGTACTCAATGACGCGTCAGAGTGAATTAGAAAAGTTACGGCTGGAGCATGATGCGGCTAAATTGTTTTTTGGCACAAAGCTGATTTTGAAAATGCACTACAGTGGATGGTGATACCTGCAGAACATCCATCTGAGCAAATTTGCTTGCTGTGTGACTTTACCAAAGTGACATATTACAGTTACTGTAAGCTGAAAATAGCAGCCAGTATAAAACTGGCTGCAAGTTGGAGTCAGAGCAAGTGCTCTAAAAGTTAAACATACTGCCTAAGCTTTCTAAGCCAGATTTATTTGTTTTAGCTAAGCACTGGCTATCATCTAAGGATTTTTTTGTTACCTCATCAGCAAGGCCGGTTACTTTTAATTGTTTTTCTTGTTGATATTCACGCAGAGCAATGACGGTTTGACGGTCATAGGCAACATCTTCAGTCTCAAATTCTTCGTAATGCGGTTGGCTTTTTAAATACCCTAAACAAACTAGATTCATGCGTGACATAGCTAGATCCATTTTTTCATAATGCGGCATTCTATGTGTGGGTACATCAACAGCAGCAACGGGGGCAACAGCTTTAGGTGTTGCGGCTGCGCTAATCGTCAGTGGTGGTGGCGCAGTGTATCCAGCGGCTAAAGTGTTATTACTGTTGTAGCGGTAGTAAGTGTCAGGTACCTTTGTTTGTAAAAACTCAACTGCTTTGATGATCACTTCTCTGAGTGCTTTCTCTTTTGGGGTATCTGACCAGCCGCTTAAGTTACCCCCAACAAGCGCACCACCAAAGTTGGTAGCGGCACTGGTGAAGTCAAAGTCTTTACTACCGCCCTCGACACTGGTTGCGGCTAAAATACGTGAAGTGCGAGTGTCTATTAGGCGTAAATCAATCGCCATATGTGAGCCTGAAAAGCCCGCAGATACAGAACTAAACACATCACCAATAAAGCCACCTGAACCCATACTTGCACCTGAGCTGTCATCGTCAAATTCTGTCACAGCTGCAACTACAACGATTTCAGCACCTTCAATTTCACCATAAGCGGCACCAGAAGCTGCGCTGACACGCCCTGATACGGCTAAATCTTGCTCTGATAACACGGCATCTAATGCTTGGCGTTCCAGTACAATAAAGCGATTAGTTCCCACTAAGGCGGTAGTGAGTTGATCAGCCATGCCATCGCCAATTTCTTTACGCCACCAACGCGAGTCGTTTGATTTGTCAGTAAAGCGTGCCACTGCAATACGTGCTTTTGGGCCATTGTATTGCTGCTGAGCAACGTCGTTAATATTTGGCGAGTCTTGGTTTGAGGTCACTTGTGTTGAAGTACTTTGACAAGCACTGAGGCTCCCTGCAATAAGGGTTGCAAGCAGTGCTTTTTTGGTTGTTGTGAACATATGATTTTCCTTAATTACTATGCCAAATTAAAACTGTAGGGTTTTATATTTTACAAATTGTTTTAAAGTTAATTTAAAGAAATCATAAAGTTAAAAGTAGTACTGAAACGAACACTTTGGTCACACAGGCGAAACTTTGACATTGCGACAGCTCTTTTCTCTAAATTGCTTTGGCGAGATGCCATGCTTAGTTTTAAAGCAGCGAGCAAAGTAACTTTGTGAACTAAAGCCGACTTGCTCGGCAACCAAACCAATCGCCAGCTCACTATCAGTCAGTAATTGCTCGGCATATTCTATGCGGGTGTTACGAATGTAATCACTGGGGGTTAAGTTGTAGAGCGCTTTCATTTTTAGCTGTAAGGCTCGGGGGCTGAGGTATAACTCAGCGGCAAATTCCTCGATAGTAAATGTGTCGTTATGGTAGTTGCCGCGGATCACCGTTTTTAGTCGTTCGGTAAACAGATAATCTTTACTTTGGGTAAGCTGTGGATCTAGCTCTAAAGTTGGGGTATGGGCTGCTAGTTGTTTTGCTAAATGGCGATTAAGTACAGCGCGAATATTGAGTAATCCTTGTACTCGGCTAAGTAGTAATTGGGGCTCAAATGGTTTACTTAAAAAGTCATCGGCAAGTAGATCAAGGCCCTTGAGTCTACTTTGGGTATCGGCTTTAGCTGAGAGTAATAATACCGGTATATGGCTAGTCAGATTGTTGGTTCGTAGTGTATTAAGTAATTGGTAGCCATCCATACAAGGCATCATGACATCGCTGATCACTAAGTCTGGCATCTCAGTTTGACACATGGCTAACCCTTGCTCTCCGTCAATAGCCGTTAAACAATGATAATGCTCAGCAAATAAAGTAAGTAATAGTTCGCGCATGTCAGTGTGATCTTCAACAATCAACAGCTTTTTCATTTTGTTTATGTCGTTGTTGTTACTTAAAGCTACCGGCTGTGAGACGCTCTTATGCTCAGCGGTTACTAAAGGGAGTGTGACACTAAAGCAGCTACCTTCACCGATTGTGCTGGTTAGTGAGATCTCTCCTCCATATTGCGCTAATAGCTGCTTCACTAAAGCTAAGCCAATACCGCTGCCGCTTTGTTGGGTTGTAACACGAGTAAAACGTTCAAAAATTAAGTGTTGTTGATGCTTTTCAATGCCGATACCTGTATCAGTAATCATGATCACAGCATGTGTATTCTGCACTGATAAACTCACCTCAACTCGCCCACCAGAGTGTGTGTATTTCAAGGCATTGTTGATTAAATTACTTATAATAGAAGTTGTATGTTCTGGTGCTAGGATAATTAGGCAGTCTTGGGAAGTGAGATCCGTAAATGTTAATTGAATACCTTTTTGCTCAAACAAGACACTGAAATCGGCTACCAATTGCTCTATAAATGATGCCAGTGGGTAGGGGGAAACATACTGAATGGCAGTGCTGGGACGTTGGCTTAGCTGCAGTAGTTGATTAATTAAGCTAAGTAAACGCAGGCTGTTTCGTTTGATCATCGACAGCTGTGTAGAGCTTGCGTGATCTTGATGTTGAAGTTGTAGGCTTTCCAGTGGGGCTAAAATTAGGCTCAATGGCGTTTTTAACTCATGGCTAATATTATCTAAGAACTGGCTCTTTAAACGATTTAGCTGTTGGGCTTGTTGGCTGCTCTGCTCAGCAAGTTTAGCACGATATAGCGAGGCGACAATCAACCAGATGATAAGCACAGTGACGATACAATAAACAGCAATTGCAAATTGGCTTTGCCACCAAGGTGGTACCACTGTTAGTGCAACTAGCGTGCTGGTTTTGCTCCACAGGCCATATTGATCTTTTACTTTTAGCTTTAGTTGATAATCTCCCGCGGGCAATTGTGGATAATTTATCTGCCGTTGTTGGGCATCAGTATAAAGAAATTGTTTATCAAAGCCTGCCAGTTTATAGGCATATTGATATTGTTGAGGTGCGGAAGGGCTATTAAGCGCTGCGAATTTAAAACCAATTACGCCATCACTTTTATTAAAGCGTAGTGTTTTAGTGTAGCTCATCATGGGGGCAGTATGAGATTGGTGTTTGGTATATTGTGCTGTGCTAATAACTTGGTTGTTAATCAGTAACTCAGTTAATACTGGTTCAGGAGTCTTTGCGGCTAGTTGCAGCTTGAGCGGATCGAACTGATTAAAGCCGTTGATCCCACCAAAGAGTAGCTCGCCATCTGCTGCCTGAAAAGCGGCTCCAAGGATAAATGAATTATGTTGTACTCCATCTCGGGGTAAAAAGTGCTGCATACTATTAGAGTTTGGCTCATAACGAGTCAAACCTTGATTGCTTGCCAACCATAACTGGCCTGTCTTATCTTGTTTAATAGCAAAGATATTATCATTGAGCAGGCCATTATGTTCAGTGATGGGAGTTATTGTACCGCTGACTTTATCGAATTTGTTTAAGCCCCCGAATGTTCCCACCCATAGGGTATTTTCATCTTGCAAATGCAAAGCTGTGACCATGTTGTGAGTTAAGCTGTTAGCTTTTGTTGGCTCAGCTTGGTAGTGGCTAAATTGGTAGTTATCTAGCGAGAGTTTGTTTAAACCCACGCGGGTACCAGCCCAAATCGCATTGGCTTGAGTGTCGTAAATTAGGCTAAATACAATATTATTCGATAGGCTTAACGATTGTTCCGAATGTTGAAAATGCGTTACGGCGTAATTACTGGGGTTAAACCGGCTTAATCCTTGGTTACTACCTAGCCATAAATTACCGCTTTGATCACTGGTGATCGCGTAGATATAGTCGCTGCTGAGCTGGTGGCTTTGCACCGTAAATGCTGTAAAGTCATCGCTATCGTGATTATAACGCAGAAGTCCACCACCGTAGGTGCCAATCCATATGCGTTGTTGGTTATCTTGATGGAGACTAAAGATATTGTTATTAGTGAGATTACTGTTGTTGATCAGATAACGCACAAAACCGTCTTCGGTTTGTCGATTTAAGCCATTACGAGTACCGACCCATAATTGCCCTTGGCTATCCTTGAGTAAGGCACGCACAAAGTTGTGGCTAATAGTTGTGGCTTGCTCGTCATGATGTTGTTGATGATGAAACTGATTTTGACGAGGATCATAGCGTTGTAAACCATAGCCATCACTTCCAATCCAAATAATGCCCTGAGTATCTTGATACAAGGAGAGTAGGTGGTCATTAACAAGGCCATGGCGTTGTTGTGGCTGATGCTTAAGCTGAGTAAAGTCGTTAAGTTTAGTCTGATAGTTAGGGTTATAGTACAAACCATGGCCATAACTGCTTAGCCATAAATTATTATTATCATCAATTAAGATATCACTGATCCATATATTGGTCAGTTGCGTGACCTCAGTAAAGTGCTCTTTATGGAGATCAAATATACTCAGACCTGTTTTACTAGCAATCAGCAATTGCCCTTGTGTAGTTAGCTTAAGGCGCCATAGTTGCTTTTTACTTGTTGGGAAGTAACTAAACTGCCCAGTTGCTGGATTAAATTTAACGAGACCTTGGTTACTCGCAAGCCATAAATTTTGCTGCGTATCAATGACCATATCCTGAAAAATAAGATTACCATGCTGTGTGTATTGAAAATACTCAACTTCATTGTTTATCAGGTTTAAACGGGTTAAAGACCCTTCTTCATGGCCTAACCAAATATTATTCTGTTGATCTGCTAGGATTGACCAAATGCGGTTATCTTTTATTGCAAGTGCACTATTTTGATCAAACTGGGTAAATACACCTGTTTCAGTATTTAGTGCGTTCAGCCCCTGTGTGGCGGTGGCAAACCACAGCAAGTTATCGCTTGTTTTAAGGCAGTCTGTGATCCAATTCCCAGCTATACTTGGCTGGGTAGGATGTGACTTAAAGCGTTTAAACTCATAGCCATCAAAGCGATTAAGGCCACTTTGAGTAGCAAACCAGTGAAACCCTCGTGCATCAGTAACGCTACAAGTAATCGAATTTTGCGTTAAACCTTGCTCATTAGAAAATGAATCCAAATGCAGTGATAGGGCAAAAGCTTGACTGTGCAATAACCCAATAAACCCTAAAAGGGCGATATAGATGCTTGTTTTTATTGTAGGCACTACGTTCCTGATAAATGTTAAAATCCCTTTAATTGAAACAATCATAAACTGCTTTTTAATCAATGTTAAGGTGGATTTTTCAATCCAGTGGTGAGATTTTGACTTCTGGGTATCTTTTACACTTGTGTTAATGAATTGCGTAAGTATAATAGGCATCCACTTTGCAGGGGCGTAGTTCCAATTGGTAGAACAGCGGTCTCCAAAACCGACGGTTGGGAGTTCGAATCTCTCCGCCCCTGCCAATTTTCCTGTTAGTGGGTAAAGTCTAGGGTTAAAAATCGGTTTAAATAAGTCTGTTTTTAAGTTTGGATTTTAATGGATTAACCCTGCCATAGTGTAGGGTTGTTGTGTCTGTAGTTAAGGTAATAATATTATGAGCACGAATGTAGAAACGCCATCAAGTGCGATGGATTCAGTAAAGTGGCTTGTAGCAATTGCGCTACTTGCAGGCGCAGTAGTTGGAAACTACATGTACGCAGATCAATCTGTGTTACTCCGTGCTATTGGTGTTGTGGTTGCGGTGGCTGCTGGTTTAGGCATTGCATCACAAACTGAAAAAGGGCGTACCTTTCTTGCTTTTGCAAAAGAAGCACGCATCGAAGTACGTAAAGTAGTGTGGCCAACGCGCCAAGAAACTACCCATACGACATTTATTGTAATGGTTGCAACTGCGATTATGGCACTTATCCTTTGGGGATTAGATGGTATATTATTCCGCGCAGTAGGCTTTTTAACTGGATTGGAGATCTGATCCCATGTCGGATGAGAACAACGAAAAGAAACTACGTTGGTACGTAGTACAGGCTTTCTCAGGTTATGAGAAGCGTGTTGCACAGACTATTCTTGAGCATATCAAGATCGAAGGTTTGGAAGATAGTTTTGGTGAAGTATTAGTGCCTACTGAAGAAGTGGTTGAGATGCGCGCAGGTCAAAAGCGTAAATCTGAGCGTAAGTTCTTCCCAGGTTATGTGCTTATCCAAATGGATATGAACGATGCAAGCTGGCACTTAGTGAACAGCACTGCACGTGTAATGGGCTTTATTGGTGGCACGTCTGATCGTCCAGCACCTATTAGCTCTAAAGAAGCAGATCGTATCCTGAACCGTTTACAAGAAAATGCTGAAGCGCCTAAACCTGCAACATTGTTTGAGCCAGGTGAAGTGGTACGCGTTGTTGATGGCCCATTTGCTGACTTTAGCGGTGTGGTTGAAGCCGTTGACTATGAAAAGAGCCGCGTAAAAGTATCGGTACTTATTTTTGGTCGTTCAACTCCAGTTGAACTTGAATTCGGTCAAGTTGAGCAAGATCGCTAATTAAATTAAATGGTTTATACCAAATGTTTTAATGTTTTGGTATAAAGCTTGATAAAGGCCGCTGATTAACTTATAATCAGCGGCCTTTTTGTATTCAGAGCAAGAGTTTCTTGATTTGCTTACAGAAAGTGAGAAACCAATTTTTAAACTGGGAAGCCGTTAGAGTACGCGTCCTCGCGCGCACAAGGCTAAGACCCACCTAATGAGGTATTTATAATGGCTAAGAAAGTTGAAGCTCTAATCAAGCTACAAGTTGCTGCTGGTATGGCTAACCCTAGTCCTCCAGTAGGTCCAGCACTAGGTCAACACGGTGTAAACATCATGGAATTCTGTAAAGCGTTCAACGCACGTACAGAATCTATCGAAAAAGGCGCTCCAGTTCCTGTAGTGATCTCTGTTTACGGCGACCGTTCATTTACGTTCGACATGAAAACGCCACCGGCTGCTTACTTACTTAAGAAAGCTGCAGGTATCAAATCTGGTTCAGGCCGTCCTAACACTGAAAAAGTAGGCACAGTAACACGTGCTCAACTTGAAGAGATCGTTGAGACTAAAAAACCTGACCTTACAGCTTCTGATTTAGAAGCTGCGGTTCGCACTATCGCAGGTTCTGCGCGTGCGATGGGCTTGAACGTAGAGGACTAAGATAATGGCTAAATTAACTAAACGTATGCGTACTATCCGCGAAAAAGTGGAAACGACTAAAGATTACGAAATCAACGAAGCAGTTGCTCTTTTAAAAGAGTTAGCGACAGCTAAATTCGTAGAAAGTGTTGACGTTGCTGTTAACCTTGGTATTGATGCTCGTAAATCTGACCAAAACGTTCGTGGTGCAACTGTACTACCAAACGGTACTGGTCGTGACGTTCGCGTTGCAGTATTCACACAAGGCGCTAACGCAGAAGCTGCGAAAGAAGCCGGTGCTGAATTAGTAGGTATGGAAGATCTTGCTGAATTAGTTAAAAAAGGCGAGATGAACTTTGACGTTGTTGTTGCATCACCAGACGCTATGCGTGTTGTTGGTCAACTAGGTCAAATCTTAGGTCCACGTGGTCTAATGCCAAACCCTAAAACTGGTACTGTAACACCTAACGTTGCAGAAGCAGTTAAAAATGCAAAAGCTGGTCAAGTGCGTTACCGCAATGACAAAAATGGTATCATCCATACTACTATTGGTAAGGTTGATTTCACAGCTGAGCAACTTCAACAAAACCTTGAAGCTCTTATTGTTGCGCTTAAGAAGGCTAAACCTTCACAAGCAAAAGGTGTTTACGTGAAGAAAGTAACCATCTCTACAACAATGGGCGCAGGTGTATCTGTTGACCAAAGCACTTTAAGCACTGCTGTTGTTTAATTGAGTGTTTACATGGCGTGAAATTTGTACTATAATCTTGCGCCATTTTGTTGAAAAATTTAATTTTTCGACAAGTAAAGAATTCGGGTTGAAGTCCATAATTTCGGTGCGCCTTCGGGTAAAGCGATAAATTGGGCTTCCGTCCAAGACCGTAGGTGGCTTCGGCCTTAATATTAACCTACGTAGACGGTGTGAATCCCCAGATAGATTTTTCCTAATCCTTCTGGCTCTCGCCGTAAAAAGCATCTCTATCTTGTTTGATAGGGAAGAGTAGAACAGGGAAACCGAATGTCGGTAACCCCATTAAACCAGGAGTAACACCCATGGCTTTAAATCTTCAAGGCAAAAAAGCAATTGTTGCTGAAGTCAACGAAGCAGCCAATGGTGCTCTATCTGCAGTTGTTGCAGATTCTCGTGGTGTAACAGTTGGCGCAATCACTGCCCTTCGTAAAGAAGCTCGTGCAAATGGTGTTTGGATGAAAGTTGTCCGTAACACTCTAGCAAAACGTGCTCTTGAAGGAACACAGTTTGAGTGCCTTTCTGATTCATTTGTTGGTCCAAGCTTAATCGCTTTCTCATCAGAGCACCCAGGTGCTGCTGCGCGTATCTTTTCTGCTTTTGCAAAAAAGAACGAGAAATTTGAGCTTAAAACGGCCGCTTTTGAAGGCAATGTAGTAGATGCAGCTATGCTTGCAACTCTACCTACATACGACGAAGCTGTTGCACGCTTAATGAGCGCTATGAAAGAAGCGTCTGCTGGCAAATTGTGTAAAACAATTGAAGCAGTACGTGTACAGAAAGCTGAGCAAGCTGCTTAATTTTAAGCTGTTTAATCAACCTTTCGGTGTAAAATTTTTTTGGACCTAGAGTCCGTTAATTATTAGGAAATTTGTAATGTCTGTAACTAAAGACCAAATCCTTGACGCAATTGCTGAAATGTCAGTAATGGACGTTGTTGCTCTTGTTGAAGCAATGGAAGAAAAATTCGGCGTAACTGCTGCAGCTGCTATGGTAGCAGGTCCTGCTGCTGAAGCTGCTGAAGAGAAAACTGAATTTGACGTAATCCTTACTGGCGCTGGCGCTAACAAGGTTGCGGCAATCAAAGCTGTACGTGGCGCAACTGGCCTAGGCCTTAAAGAAGCGAAAGCGCTTGTTGAAGCTGCTCCTACACCTGTTAAAGAAGGTGTATCTAAAGAAGAAGCTGAAGCACTTGCAAAAGAACTTACTGAAGCTGGTGCTGAAGTTGAGGTTAAGTAATCTAGCTCACGCTAGGTTCGCTGCCTGAGCAATCAGGCAAGGGCTGGTGATTATATAATCACCGGCCTTTTTGCGCTATAGAGCGATGTATTCCTATCGCGCAAATAAAATCTGGTTTTCTCTTTACTTTCAACGCTTTATAGTTTGCTAGTGTTAAAGTGAGAGTTTATCGGAACAACAATTAAATGTTGTACAATCTTGGCTTAGATGCCAGTTAAGTCTGTTCTTACAAGAACAGGTCGGGTCAAAGATCAGCAAGCTGAGGAACCCCATGGCTTACTCTTATTCTGAAAAGAAACGTATCCGTAAGGATTTTGGTAAACGTCCACAAGTTTTGGATATACCTTTCTTACTGTCAACGCAGTTAGAATCGTTTAAAAAATTCTTAGTGCCGGACGCTGATGGCGATCATGGTTTGGAAGCTGCCTTCCGTTCTGTGTTTCCAATCAAAAGCTACTCGGGAAATTCTGAGCTTCAATACGTAAGTTATCGTATTGGTGAGCCAGTTTTCGATGTAAAAGAATGTCAAATTCGCGGTGTGACTTATTCTGCTCCACTTCGCGTAAAATTGCGCCTTGTAGTGATGGACAAAGAAGCTCCAGGCACAGTTAAAGACATTAAAGAGCAAGAAGTTTACATGGGCGAAATTCCGCTCATGACCGATACCGGTACTTTTGTAATCAATGGTACAGAGCGTGTTATCGTTTCTCAGCTACACCGTAGCCCTGGTGTATTCTTTGATAACGACCGCGGTAAAACTCACTCATCAGGTAAAGTGCTTTATAATGCACGTGTTATCCCATACCGTGGTTCATGGTTAGATTTTGAGTTTGATGCAAAAGATAACTTGTATGTACGTATCGATCGCCGTCGTAAATTACCGGCGTCAATCATGCTGCGTGCACTTGAGTACACGACAGAAGAGATCTTAGACATCTTCTTCGAAACCACTGCGTTTGAAGTAACTGACGGTAAAGTTCTTATGGAACTTGTGCCTTCACGTTTACGTGGTGAAACCGCTGCCTTTGATATTAAAGGTGAAGACGGTGAAGTGCTAGTTGAAAAAGGCCGTCGTGTAACTGCGCGCCATATCAAGAGCATTGAGAAAAAAGGCATCAACAATTTAGAAGTACCACATGAGTACATCATTGGTCGCGTTGTTGCGAAAAACTACGTTGATGAGTCAACGGGTGAGATCATCGCTAACGCAAATGATGAATTAACTCTAGAGTTAATGGCTGAATTGGTTAAAGCAGGTCACACTAAAATTGATACGTTATATATCAATGAAGTGGACAGTGGTGCATACATTTCAGATACCTTACGTATCGATTCAAGCACTAACCGCTTAGAAGCACTAGTAGAAATTTATCGCATGATGCGCCCAGGCGAGCCACCGACGAAAGACGCGGCTGAAGCCTTATTTGAGAACTTGTTCTTTTCTGAAGAACGTTATGACTTATCTACTGTAGGTCGTATGAAGTTCAATAGCCGTGTTGGTTATGACACTGACACAGGCCCAGGCACATTAAGCAAAGACGACATCGTGTCTGTTATGAAAGTACTTATTGCTATTCGTAACGGTCAAGGTGAAGTTGATGATATCGATCACTTAGGTAACCGTCGTATCCGTAGTGTTGGCGAAATGGCTGAGAATCAGTTCCGTGTAGGTCTAGTACGTGTTGAACGTGCTGTACGTGAGCGTTTAAGCTTAGGTGACCTAGATGCGATCATGCCACAAGATCTTATTAACGCTAAGCCTATTTCGGCAGCGGTTAAAGAGTTCTTTGGCTCATCTCAGTTATCACAGTTTATGGACCAAAATAACCCGCTATCAGAAGTAACGCATAAGCGTCGTATTTCTGCATTAGGGCCGGGTGGTCTTACTCGTGAGCGCGCTGGCTTCGAAGTACGTGACGTTCACGTAACTCACTATGGTCGCGTATGTCCAATCGAGACGCCTGAGGGTCCAAACATCGGTCTAATTAACTCATTGTCTACGTACGCACGTACAAATGACTACGGTTTCTTAGAAACACCTTACCGCAAAGTGGTAGATGGTGTTGTAACTGATGAAGTTGATTACTTATCAGCCATTGAAGAAGGTCAGTTTGTTATCGCACAGGCGAACTCAAACTTAACTGAAAACAATGAGTTTGTAGATGAATTAATTCCATGTCGTCACAAAGGTGAATCAACCTTTATGGGTCGCATGGACCAGCAATATATGGATGTATCACCACAACAGGTGATCTCTGTAGCGGCAGCACTTATCCCGTTCCTAGAACACGATGATGCTAACCGTGCATTGATGGGTTCAAACATGCAACGTCAAGCAGTACCAACATTGAAAGCGGACAAACCGTTAGTAGGTACAGGTATTGAGTTAACACTAGCGAAAGATTCTGGTGTAACGATTGTTGCAAAACGTGGTGGTGAAGTAATGTATGCTGACGCAAGTCGCATCGTTGTTAATGTACATGAAGAAGAACGCATCCCTGGTGAAGCGGGCATCGACATCTACAACTTAACCAAATACACACGTTCTAACCAAAATACATGTATTAACCAAAAACCAACTTGTATGGTTGGCGAACCGGTTACTCGTGGTGACGTGTTAGCAGATGGTCCTTCGACTGACTTAGGTGACTTAGCCCTTGGTCAAAACCTGCGCGTGGCATTCATGCCATGGAACGGTTATAACTTCGAGGATTCAATCCTACTATCAGAGCGCGTAGTTGAAGAAGATCGTCTAACGACTATCCACATTCAAGAACTACAGTGTGTTGCCCGTGATACTAAGTTAGGTCCAGAAGAAATCACAGCAGATATCCCGAATGTGGGTGAATCTGCACTAGGCAAGCTTGATGAATCAGGCGTTGTTTATATCGGTGCTGAAGTTAAAGGCGGCGATATTCTAGTAGGTAAAGTGACTCCGAAAGGCGAAACGCAATTAACTCCTGAAGAGAAGCTACTACGTGCGATCTTCGGTGAGAAAGCGTCTGACGTTAAAGACAGCTCATTACGTGTACCAAACTCTGTAACTGGTACTGTAATTGACGTGCAAGTTTTCACCCGTGACGGTGTTGAAAAAGACAAGCGCGCGCTAGAAGTTGAAGAAATGCAACTTCGTGATGCGAAAAAAGACTTTAATGAAGAATTCCGTATTCTTGAAGCAGGCGTGTTAGATCGTGCTCGTAAGTTACTTATTGCAGCCGGTCAAGACGAAGAAAGATTAGCATCACTAAATGCTGAGAAACTACTTACTCAAAGCCTTGCTGAAGAAGACAAGCAAGCTGAACTTGAGCAACTAGCAGCCCAGTATGATGAGCTTAAAGCTGAATACGATAAGAAGTTTGAAAACAAACGTCGTAAAATTACCCAAGGTGATGACTTAGCACCAGGCGTACTTAAGATTGTTAAAGTATACCTAGCTGTTAAACGTCGTATTCAACCAGGTGATAAAATGGCGGGTCGTCACGGTAACAAAGGTGTTATCTCGACTATCGTACCAGTAGAAGATATGCCATACGATGACAAAGGTCGTACTGTTGATATCGTACTTAACCCACTGGGTGTACCATCACGTATGAACATCGGTCAGATCCTAGAAACACATATGGGTCTAGCTGCACGTGGTATTGGTGAGCGTATTGAAGAAATGATGAAAGAACAACGTGAGCTACATGAGCTGCGTGAATTCATCAAGCAAGCTTATGAGATCGGTGAATCTCGTCAGGTTGTCGATATTGCTAGCTTCTCTGATGACGAAATCCGTCGTTTAGCTGAAAACTTAAAAGGTGGTTTACCAATTGCTACTCCTGCATTTGATGGCGCGAAAGAAAGCGAAATCAAAGACATGCTTGAGCTAGGTGGCTACCCACGTAGTGGTCAGGTTACACTTTATGATGGCCGTACTGGCGATCAGTTCGAACGTCAAGTAACTGTAGGTTACATGTACATGCTGAAACTAAATCACTTAGTTGATGACAAGATGCATGCGCGTTCAACTGGTTCTTACAGCCTTGTTACTCAGCAGCCGCTGGGTGGTAAAGCACAGTTCGGTGGCCAGCGTTTCGGTGAGATGGAAGTATGGGCACTTGAAGCTTACGGTGCTGCTTACACACTACAAGAAATGCTAACAGTGAAGTCGGATGACGTGAACGGTCGTACTAAGATGTATAAAAACATCGTTGATGGTAACCATAAAATGGAACCAGGTATGCCAGAATCGTTCAATGTATTGTTGAAAGAAATCCGCTCATTGGGTATCAACATCGAGTTGGAAGAAAATTAAGCCAATTAGGTGCTACAGCTAGCCTGTAGCACCTGTTACGGCCGAATAGAATGTAGGGACGAAATTATCCGTCCTCAAGATTAACTCCGACAGGAGAGCTAAGGTGAAAGACTTACTTAAGTTTCTGAAGCAACAAAATAAGACCGAAGAATTCGATGCAATTCGCATTGGTCTTGCTTCACCAGACATGGTTCGTTCATGGTCATACGGTGAAGTAAAGAAACCTGAGACTATTAACTACCGTACTTTCAAGCCTGAGCGCGATGGCTTATTCTGTGCCCGTATTTTCGGACCAGTGAAAGATTATGAATGCTTATGTGGTAAATATAAGCGTCTTAAACACCGTGGTGTGATCTGTGAAAAGTGTGGCGTTGAAGTAACACTCACTAAAGTGCGTCGTGATCGTATGGGTCACATCGACCTTGCGAGCCCAGTTGCACATATATGGTTTTTAAAATCATTACCGTCACGTATCGGCTTAATGCTTGATATGACGCTTCGTGATATTGAACGTGTTCTTTACTTCGAATCATTCGTCGTAACTGAGCCTGGTATGACAACGCTTGAGCGTAGTCAGCTATTAGGTGAAGAAGAATACCTAGATGCACTTGAAGAGCACGGTGATGAGTTTGAAGCGAAGATGGGTGCTGAAGCAGTATTAGACTTACTGCGTGAACTCGATCTTGCACAATTAATTGCTGAAATGCGTGAAGAGTTACCAACAATTAACTCTGAAACTAAGCGCAAGAAGATCACTAAACGTCTTAAATTAATGGAATCGTTCCACCAATCAGGTAATAACCCTGAGTGGATGATCATGACAGTACTACCAGTATTGCCACCTGATCTACGTCCATTAGTACCACTTGACGGTGGCCGTTTTGCGACTTCTGATCTAAATGACCTTTATCGTCGTGTTATTAACCGTAATAACCGTCTTAAGCGTCTATTAGACTTAGCAGCACCAGATATTATCGTACGCAACGAAAAACGTATGTTACAAGAAGCGGTAGATGCGCTACTTGATAACGGTCGTCGTGGTCGTGCAATTACAGGTTCTAACAAACGTCCACTTAAATCGCTTGCTGATATGATCAAGGGTAAGCAAGGTCGTTTCCGTCAGAACTTACTTGGTAAGCGTGTAGATTACTCTGGCCGTTCTGTAATCACGGTTGGTCCTACACTTAAGCTTCACCAATGTGGTCTTCCTAAGAAGATGGCACTTGAGCTATTCAAACCATTTATCTATGGCAAATTAGAGCGTCGCGGCATGGCTACGACAATCAAAGCTGCGAAGAAAATGGTAGAACGTGAAGTTCCGGAAGTATGGGATGTATTAGACGAAGTAATTCGTGAACATCCAGTATTACTTAACCGTGCACCAACACTTCACCGTTTGGGTATCCAAGCGTTTGAGCCTGTGCTTATCGAAGGTAAAGCAATCCATTTGCACCCATTAGTTTGTGCGGCGTACAACGCTGACTTCGATGGTGACCAAATGGCGGTACACGTACCGCTAACGATTGAAGCACAGCTTGAAGCCCGTGCATTGATGATGTCAACAAACAACATCTTATCTCCTGCGAATGGTGAACCAATCATTGTTCCATCACAGGACGTTGTATTAGGTCTTTATTACATGACGCGCGATCGCATTAATGCGAAAGGCGAAGGTATTGTATTTAAAGATCCTAAAGAAGCAGAAAAAGCTTACCGTAGTGGTAATGCCGAACTGCATGCGCGTGTAAAAGTACGTATTAAAGAAGCTGTTAAAAACGAAGACGGTGAAGTTGTTGATACTACAACAATTATCGACACTACTGTAGGTCGTGCAATTTTATCGCTTATTTTACCAAAAGGTATGCCGTACGCTTCAATTAACCAAGCGTTAGGTAAAAAGCAGATTTCTAGCTTATTAAACGAGTGTTACCGTCGTTTAGGTCTTAAAGATACGGTTATCTTTGCTGACCAAGTAATGTACACCGGTTTCCATTACGCAATGAAGTCAGGTGTTTCTATCGGTATTGATGACTTAGTTATCCCACCGGTTAAAGCATCAATCATTGAAGCAGCAGAAGCTGAAGTAACTGAAATCAACCAACAATTCCAATCAGGTCTTGTAACGGCTGGTGAAAAGTACAATAAAGTTATCGATATCTGGTCACGTGTAAATGAAAACTTATCACGTGAGATGATGGCGAACTTGTCAAAAGACACGGTTATTAACGCCAAAGGCGAAGAAGAAGAGCAAGCTTCATTTAACTCAGTGTTTATGATGGCCGACTCAGGTGCTCGTGGTAGTGCCGCTCAGATCCGTCAGCTAGCTGGTATGCGTGGTCTAATGGCACGTCCAGATGGTTCAATCATCGAAACACCAATCACGGCTAACTTCCGTGAAGGTCTAAACGTACTACAGTACTTCATCTCAACGCACGGTGCGCGTAAAGGTCTTGCCGATACAGCACTGAAAACAGCGAACTCGGGTTATCTAACGCGTCGTCTAGTAGACGTTGCACAAGATTTGGTAATCAATGAAGACGACTGTGGCACAGAAGATGGCTTAACAATGAAACCGCTTATCGAAGGTGGTGACGTTGTAGAAGCACTTCGTGAACGTGTTCTAGGTCGTGTTGTTGCAGAAGATGTTGTGATCCCTGGCACTAATGAAGTGCTAGTAGAGCGTAACGTGATGCTTGACGAAAAACTGTGTGACCTTTTAGAAGAGCATTCAGTTGATGAAGTTCGTGTACGCTCAGTTATCACGTGTGATAACGACTTTGGTGTATGTGCTAAGTGTTATGGTCGTGACCTTGCACGTGGTCATATCATCAACGCGGGTGAATCAGTGGGTGTTATCGCGGCACAATCAATCGGTGAGCCGGGTACACAGCTTACGATGCGTACATTCCACATCGGTGGTGCGGCATCAAGAGCCTCTGCTGAGAACAATGTACAAGTTAAAACTAACGGTACATTGAAGCTTCATAACGCAAAATATGTATTAAACACAGACGGTAAGATTGTTATTACTTCACGTTCTACGGAAATCACTATTATCGATAGTTATGGCCGTGAGAAAGAGCGTTATAAAGTACCTTACGGTGCGGTATTAACAGTTCAAGATAATGCTGAAGTTCAAGGTAACGACATTGTTGCTACTTGGGACCCGCATAGTCACCCAATCGTTCTTGAGCATAAGTCAAAAGTATCGTTCAGCGATATCGATGACTCAAATACTGAAGCACAGACTGATGAACTAACCGGTTTAACCCGTGTAGTTGTTAAAGATCTTGCTAAGATCAATGCGAAAGAGCCGAAGCTTATCATCGAAAGTGAAGAGCGCGGTCTGCAAGAAACTCGTCTTCCTTCATTCACTACGATTGAAGTAACTGACGGCGTTACAGCAAACCCAGGTGACGTGCTAGCACGTATTCCGCAAGAAGGTTCGAAAACTCGTGATATCACGGGTGGTCTACCACGCGTAGCCGACTTATTTGAAGCGCGTAAACCGAAAGAGCCAGCTATCTTAGCTGAAATCACCGGTACGATTAGCTTCGGTAAAGAGACTAAAGGTAAGAAGCGTTTAGTTATTACACCAGCTGAAGGCGATCATTACGAAGAAATGATTCCTAAGTGGCGTCAACTTAACGTGTTTGAGGGTGAGCAAGTGTCTAAAGGTGAGGTTATCGCCGATGGTCCTGAATCACCGCATGACATCTTACGCCTACGTGGTGTGACTCATGTTGCTAACTACATCGTTAACGAAGTGCAAGAGGTTTACCGTTTGCAAGGCGTTAAGATCAATGACAAGCACATTGAAACAATTATCCGTCAGATGATCCGTAAGTGTACGATCACTGATGGTGGTCATAGTGAGTTCTTAGTTGGTGAGCAAATTGAAGTGGCACGCGTTAATATCGCAAACCGTGAATTAGAAGCTCAAGGCAAGTTACCAGCTAAATTTGAGATCCAGTTAATGGGTATCACTAAAGCATCACTAGCCACAGAATCTTTCATCTCGGCAGCCTCGTTCCAGGAGACAACTCGTGTCCTAACTGAAGCCGCTGTAAATGGTAAGAGCGATGAACTTCGCGGTCTGAAAGAAAACGTAATTGTGGGTCGCTTGATCCCAGCCGGTACCGGTTTTGCGTATCATCAAGATCGTATGGCGCGTCGTAAGCAGAGCAAAGTAGTTGTTGAAGAGCAAACAGTAAGTGCAGAAGAGGCAACTCAAGCACTAACAGACGCTTTAAACGCGGATTTATCTGGAAATCAATAAACTTAACTTAATCAATAGATTATGTTTTTGCAAGGCAGTTATATACTGCCTTGCTGACGGTTTAGGTTGACAGCTCAATCTTTGCTCATTAAAATTCCGCCACCCATTTACTTGTACGTATAATACGGGCTTGTAAATAAAGGGCGGATTTTTTTATTTTTTCAGTAGTAATTTTAATTTCAGGAGCTATTTAAATGGCAACTATTAACCAGCTAGTGCGTAAGCCACGTCGTAGCAAGGTTACTAAAAGTAACTCAGCTGCGCTTAAAGCGTGTCCGCAAAAGCGTGGTGTATGTACTCGCGTATATACAACTACCCCTAAGAAACCAAACTCGGCGTTACGTAAAGTAGCTCGTGTTCGTTTAACTAACGGTTTCGAAGTAACATCATACATCGGTGGTGAAGGTCATAACCTTCAAGAGCACAGTGTAATCCTAATCCGTGGTGGTCGTGTTAAAGATTTACCAGGTGTGCGTTTTCACACTGTTCGTGGTGCACTTGACTGTGCAGGCGTTAGCGACCGTCGTCAAGCTCGTTCTAAATACGGTGCAAAACGCCCTAAAGGCTAATTGTTATCCGTTAGTAAGGCCAAGCACTAAATATTATTAATTATTGTTTTGGGTGATTGACTCGAAAGAGCAAACCTGAATAAACCGGAGATACAAAATGCCTAGAAGACGCGTAATAGGTCAACGTAAAATTCTTCCAGATCCTAAGTTCGGATCGGAACTTCTTGCAAAATTCGTTAACATCGTAATGTTAGACGGCAAGAAATCTACTGCTGAAAAAATCGTTTACGGTGCGCTAGATGTGGCTGCTGAGAAATCAGGCAAATCGCACCTTGAAATCTTTGAAACTGCACTTGAAAACATCCGCCCACAGGTAGAGGTTAAATCTCGCCGTGTTGGTGGTTCAACGTATCAAGTACCAGTTGAAGTACGTCCAGTACGTCGCAACGCATTAGGTATGCGTTGGTTAGTAGACGCTGCACGTAAGCGTGGCGAGAAATCTATGGGCTTACGTTTAGCTCAAGAACTTGTTGACGCTGCTGATAACAAAGGCACTGCGGTTAAGAAACGTGAAGACGTTCACCGTATGGCTGAAGCGAATAAAGCATTCGCTCATTACCGTTGGTAATCTGTCCTTAACCTTTAAGAGGATTTTATGGCACGTACAACTCCACTTGAGCGCTACCGTAATATAGGTATTGTTGCTCACGTAGATGCAGGCAAAACCACTACAACAGAACGTATTTTGTTCTACACGGGTCTTTCTCATAAGATCGGTGAGGTACATGATGGCGCCGCAACTATGGATTGGATGGAGCAGGAACAAGAGCGTGGTATCACAATCACTTCTGCTGCAACAACGTGTTTCTGGAAAGGGATGGACGCGCAATTTGACGACCATCGTATCAATATTATTGATACACCAGGACACGTAGATTTCACTATCGAAGTAGAGCGTTCTTTACGCGTACTTGATGGTGCGGTAGTTGTGCTTTGTGCTTCATCAGGTGTACAGCCGCAAACAGAGACAGTTTGGCGTCAAGCGAACAAATACGAAGTTCCGAGAATGATCTTCGTAAATAAAATGGATCGCACGGGCGCTGACTTCTTAACGGTTGTTAGCCAAGTGAAATCTCGTCTTGGAGCAACGCCTGTTCCAATTCAGTTGCCGGTCGGCGCTGAAGACGACTTTAAAGGTGTTATTGACCTTATAAAAATGAAAATGATTAACTGGAATGATGAAGACCAGGGAATGACTTTCACTTATGAGGCAATACCGGCAGAACTTCAAGATTTAGCTGAAGAATGGCGCTCAAACTTAGTTGAAAGCGCTGCTGAAGCATCTGAAGAACTAATGGATAAGTATTTGGAAGGTGAAGACCTGAGTGAAGCAGAGATTAAGGCTGCTTTACGTCAGCGTACATTAGCGAACGAAATCGTCCCTGTAACTTGTGGTAGTGCATTTAAAAACAAAGGTGTTCAAGCTGTGCTTGATGGCGTTGTTGAATATATGCCTGCACCAACACAAGTGAAACAAATTCAAGGTATCCTTGAAAATGGCACTGAGGAAGAACGTCCTGCTGATGACAACGCACCGTTTGCTGCACTTGCTTTTAAGATTGCAACAGATCCGTTCGTTGGTACTTTAACTTTCTTCCGTGTTTACTCTGGTACTGTTAAACAGGGTGATGCGGTTTACAACTCAGTAAAAAGTAAGCGTGAGCGTCTTGGCCGTATCGTTCAGATGCATTCAAACTCACGTGAAGAGATCAAAGAAGTCCACGCAGGCGACATCGCGGCGGCTATTGGTCTTAAAGACGTAACAACAGGTGAAACACTGTGTGATCCGAACTCAATTATTACGCTTGAGCGTATGGAGTTCCCTGAACCAGTAATCTCTGTTGCGGTTGAGCCTCGCACAATCGCTGACCAAGATAAGATGGCTATCGCGCTAGGTAAACTAGCGGCTGAAGATCCGTCTTTTCGAGTACAAACTGATGATGAGTCAGGCCAGACTATTATTTCTGGCATGGGTGAACTTCACCTTGATATCATTGTCGATCGTATGAAACGTGAATTCAGTGTTGAATGTAACGTTGGTAAGCCGCAGGTATCATATCGTGAAGCTATTCGTTCAACTGTTAAAGTTGAAGGTAAATTCATACGTCAATCAGGTGGACGTGGTCAATATGGTCATGTCTGGCTTAAACTTGAACCGATGGATATTTCGGATGATGAAGCACCAATTTACGAATTCGTTAACGAAACCGTAGGTGGCTCAGTACCGAAAGAATACATCCCTGCGGTAGACAAAGGCATCCAAGAGCAAATGGCTCAAGGTGTGTTGGCAGGCTACCCATTACTTGGCGTGAAAGCGACTTTATATGATGGTTCATTCCATGATGTAGACTCGAATGAAATGGCATTTAAAATAGCAGGTTCAATGGCGATGAAGCAGGGGGCGCTACAAGCAGACCCTGTACTTTTAGAGCCAATGATGAAGGTTGAAGTACTCACTCCTGAAGCAAACATGGGTGATGTAGTTGGTGACTTAAATCGTCGCCGCGGTATGATCGAAGGCATGGAAGAAGCGCTAGGCGGGCTTAAATTAGTTAACGCTCAGGTTCCGCTTTCTGAAATGTTTGGTTATGCTACTGATCTACGATCTGCGACACAAGGTCGTGCCTCATACTCTATGGAGTTTTTGAAGTACGCTGAAGCCTCGAAGCATGTTGCAGATACAATAATTACAGCTCGCGCTGTTAAGTAATTTTTTAGCTCGGTTTGGTCCACAGTGGACTGAACCTTTAATTTCTTTATAGGAATTTTTTAAGATGGCAAAAGCAAAGTTTGAACGCGTAAAACCGCACGTAAACGTAGGTACAATCGGCCACGTTGACCATGGTAAAACAACCCTAACTGCAGCAATCACTAACGTACTTGCAAAAGTATACGGCGGTGTTGCTAAAGATTTCGCATCAATCGATAACGCTCCAGAAGAGCGCGAGCGTGGTATCACAATCTCAACTTCACACGTTGAGTACGATACACCTACTCGTCACTACGCACACGTAGACTGTCCTGGACACGCGGATTATGTTAAAAACATGATCACTGGTGCTGCTCAAATGGACGGCGCTATCCTAGTTGTTGCTGCGACTGA
>NZ_AHCA01000024.1 GCF_000238355.1 Pseudoalteromonas haloplanktis ATCC 14393 | reverse complement strand
ATCAAAGCTTAATGAGAATAAGCGATCAAAGTTAATGCCATTGGGTGATCAAAGCTAGGGAGAATATGCAGGGGGCAATACTAATAGTTTTATACCCAGCACTTAACGGGCTAATACCAGCAACTCTGTCATATAACCACTGACCAATTGCGCCATAGGCATAGTGATTGAGCGATCCAGCTTTTTTGGCATAACCTTTATCGTGAGTGTAACCATCCCAACGTTCCCAGACCGTTGTTGCGCCTTGTGTCACCGAGAATAACCACGACGGGTAACTTTGTTTAAAGACTAAATCAAACGCGATATCGGCGCGGTCAATTTTATCTAATACTGGCGCAAGCAACGGAGTTCCTAAAAAGCCGGTGCGTAAATGACCGTTAGCAGCTTCAAAAGTGGCTAATAAATGCGGAACTGCCTTTTGGGTCATTTCAGCGTCGAGTAAATCAAAACCAATCGCGAGTAGGTAAGCCGTTTGTGCTTGTTCACCTACTTGTAACCGACCATTGTCAGCAAAAAAGTGCTGCTGAAATTTGGCTTTTATTTCGGCTAATAATTTACTGTATTTTTTTACATCGTCGATTTTGCCTAATACTTTGGCGCTGTTTAAAGTGAACTCAACTGAACGTGCGTAAAATGCGGTAGAAATGAGGCTGTTATCGGTTTCACCACGACGAGAATCTTCACGTTTTGAATAAGGTTGTAACCAATCACCCACAGTCCACATTTCACTGATGCCATCTTTTAGTTGGGTTTGGTGATATAGGATCCAACGGGTCATCATTTCGTAGTTTTCAGCGAGGATCTTTTTATCGCCGGTACGCCAGTACACATCCCATGGAATGGTCACTGCCGCGTCAGACCAACCTGCTTGGGCAATTTCTCCTACTTCATTAGGCACAACAACCGGAATACTGTTATCGTCAAATTGCTCTTCTCGAATCGATTGCAACCAAGCCGACCAAAATGCGTGACTATCGGCTATAAAAAGTGAGGTATTGGCAAACGCTAAAGCATCGCCAGTCCAACCTAAACGCTCAGCACGTTGCGGGCAGTCGGTGGGAATATCTAAGAAGTTACCTTTTAGACCCCATTCGATATTAGATTGGAATTGGTTTAATTCTGGGTGTGAAGTGGTGAATTTACCGTTAATATCAAAATCTGTATACTGTACTACGCCCGTTACCCATGAAAGCTCTGGCTTAACTGTTGCGTCAAAACCACTGAGCTCAACATATCTAAAACCATGAAAGGTGAATTGTGGTTGCCACTCAATCACGCCACCGGTTTTGGCGGTATAAAAATCTAACTGTTTGGCACTGCCTAGGTTTTTGGTAAATAATGAACCGTCTGGATTGACCCCTTCGCCAAAACGTAAATTCAGGGTTTGGCCTTTTTTCATCGGAACTCTAATTTTAGGCACACCCACCATGTTCTGCCCTAAATCAAATACGGTTTTACCACCGACTTGTTTTATCGCAAGGGCAGGTAATAGCTGTTTATTTTTCGAAGTATAGTGGCGTTTAGGTTGCAATAGCACTTGTGGCTCTAATGCGCTGGTGGTGACATTTGACCAGTTCGATGCGTTATAACCGGCTTGGTGCCACGACACGTTTTGGTCGAATAATTCATAGTGCGCATCATAACGTTCACCATCGTATAAACCCGAGGTACGAATAGGGCCATTTTGTGTCGCTTGCCAGCTATTATCGGTTGCTACTATTTGCTTACTCCCGTCGTTGTATTCAATTTCAAGTTGGGCTAAAACTTTGGGGGAGAGGTTTAATTTTTTATGCCAATGACGTTTAGGGCCAAAACGGCCGGCATACCAGCCTTCAGCTAGCTGAATACCAAAAGCATTTTTGCCATCTTGTAACTGTGCTGTGACATCGTAGGTGAGGGTTTCAATGCGCTTCTTATACGGGGTGTAACCCGGCGTTAAAATATCGTCGCCAATCCGCTGACCATTGATAAAAGCTTCAAATACTCCTTTTGCAGTAATGTATAACCGTGCTTTTTTGATATTCGTATTGTTAGCACTTGTGCTTGAGTTAGCCGTTTTTAACTCAAACTCAGTACGTAAATGTTGTGGAATATGAATCGGCGTACCGTAATTACTTAGTTTAACAGGGGCTGTTTGTTTGATTTCGATCCATTTGGCCGACCAGTCTTTATTAGATAATAAACCTAATTCAAAGTGTGCAACATCACTCCAGCTTGATACTTCTCCTTGTTCATCCCAATAACGTACTTGCCAGTAAGCTTGCTGCCTTGAACTTAACGTTTTTCCTTGGTAATCAACAAAGGTGCTTTGCGCACTTGTCACCACGCCACTATCCCAAAGATCAGCCTGACTAGGTAATAAATCTGGCTGACTAGCGGAGACAATTTGATATTTTGTTTGCGCTAAAGTGTTGTTATCAGCGGACAGCTGCCATGAAAAATTCGGTTTGGGATCGTAAAAACCTAAAGGGTTGTTAAAACCTTCATTGATCTTTAAAGCATAAGGCTTAGATAGGTGCGATGTAGCTGCTGTACTATCGTTTTCATCAAGTAAACCGCATGCTTGCAGTGTTAATATAGCACTTAACACTGCGACTATACGACCTAGGTTTTTTATTATCGATTTAACTATCATAGGGTACTCTTAATCATTTTATTCTTATTTGATAATGGGTTTTACACTTAAGTGTTCAAGGCGAATTAACTTACTAGATTACTTTAACCTTCCCACTAAGCTGATATACACCTGGTGTGAGTTTGGTCATTGCCTGCTTTTTCAATAACTCATCAGAAGCAACTTTTTCGCCATTAATCGTTAATAGTGAAACGTGCGGTAATACAAGCTTTGCTCGGCTATTTTTCGGAATGGTTACTTGCATATCCAGTTGATCTTGGCCAATCTTCCAGCTCACTTTAATTTCACCTTGTGGTGTGTGATAGCTGCCAGCTGCATGACCTAAGCGCTGATTAAACTGTGGTGCAATGGTAATATCTTTAAAACCCGCACTGGCAGCATTAATGCCTAAAATCCCCTCGTAAAACCACTTAGCCACGGCACCATAGGCGTAATGATTAAGTGAGTTCATAGATTCTTCACTAAAACCCTCTTCAAGTGAGTATGAATTCCAACGCTCCCAAGTGGTGGTCGCACCATTATTAATGGAATAAAACCATGAGGGATAGGTTTCTTTAAACAAAACATCAAACATGAGATCGCTACGACCTATGTTTTGTAATACAGGGGCCAATAAAGGTGTGCCAAGAAATCCAGTGCCTAAATGCTTATCGCTGGCTTCAATTGTTTCGACTAAATGTTGCTGCGCATTCAACAGGTCTTGGCCTTCAAATAACTCAAATGCTAGTGGTAACAGGTAACTGGTTTGCGTTGACGCACTTTTTACCTTTGTCTTTTCATCGTAAAATTTTTGGCGAAAGGCGTGTTTTACTTTATTTAAGGTATCAGTATAGGTTGTGGCATCATTTTCATAACCTAGTACTTTGGCTATTTTGGCGGCGTAATCTAATGAACGTGCATAATAAGCCGTAGATATTAAGTATTGAGGCGTTTGACCTTGTTTGGCGTATGGTTGCAACCAATCTTTAAAACCACGTAGGCTCGAAATATACTGTTCTGACTTAGATTTGTGAAAATCGAGCCAACGTTTAATCATGGCATAGTTGTCTTGTAAAAATTGTTTATCGCCATTTAATAAATACAGCTCCCAAGGGATGATCACGGCAACATCACCCCAGCCTGCTGAGGCTAATTTACCAAAACCATGGCCTTTATTTGGTACGAAATTTGGTACGCCGCCGTCTTTAGCTTGAGCTTCTCTGACCGATTGCATCCATGCTGCCCAAAAGCCATATACATCGGCCATGTACATCGATGGTGCGGCAAATACTTGAGCATCTCCTGTCCAGCCTAAACGTTCATCACGTTGAGGGCAGTCAGTTGGAATATCTAAAAAATTGCCACGCAAGCCCCAAACCACGTTTTCAGCTAGTTTATTAAGCTTTTTATGAGAACTTTTAAAGTTAGCATGTACGTTAAAGTTTGAGTGTAATACTCGGCCTTTGACCCAACTTAAATTAGGCGTTTTAGATTGATCAAAGCCTGATACTTCAACATATCGATACCCATGAAAAGTAAAGGTTGGCACATAATTGATTTGGCCTGATTTAGCAGGTGTATAGTAATCAGTTGCTTTTGCGGTACGTAAATTCTTAGTATAAAACGTATTTTTATGTAAGGCTTCAGCAAATCGAAAAGTCATTTTTTGATTGGCAATACCAGGCAATGATAATTCAGGCACGCCCAGCATATTTTGTCCCATATCAAACACTACAACACCCGGTTTCGGATTGGCTACCTCAACTATTTTGACTGCCGGCAAAGTTAATTTTACGGCTGCCGCTTGATGCCGTTTTGGCGCTAACTCAACATCAGGTTCTAACGCTTCGGTGATCACAGAGTTCCAGTTATCAGGGATAAAATTAACCGTATGCCAACCTGGCATTTCATAATTAGCGTCATAGGTTTCGCCATCATAATTACCGGCATTGCGAATAGGTCCGTTAAGTGTAACTTGCCAGTTGTCGTCAGTTGTAATAATTTGCGTTGTGTCATTGCTATAGATAATTTCAAGCTGTGCTAACAAAGCTGAAGGTTTGACTTTTAACGCTCTTAACTTTAAATAACGTCCGGTATGCCAGCCCTCAGCGACAGTAGCAGCAAGCACATTTTCACCGGAATGGACCAATGAAGTTACATCATAAGTTAAGGTTTCAATACGTTGTTTATAAGGTGTCCACCCTGGAGTCATTACATCTTCAGAAACTTTTTGACCATTAACATAAGCGTTAAAAATACCTTTTGAGGTAATGTATAAACGTGCTTGTTTGATGCTTGGCTTAACTTCTGGCGCTTCTAAGACAGTATTGTTTAGGGTGGTAAAAGATCGTCTTAAATATTGTGGCCGATATACTTTATTGGTGACTGTTTTGGTATTTTTTGTTTTATTGTCGATTATATCAAATGTGACAGTTTCACCGGTTTCAGGGTGTCGGATCCATTGGCCTTGCCAATCATCATTGGATAATAAACCTAATTCAATAAAGGCTGGCTCACTCCACTGTGAAACCTTATCTTGTTCATCCCAAATTCGCACCCGCCAATATACTTTCTGGCGAGAGGATAACGGGGTGCCTTGATATTGTATCCAAGCGTTGCTGGTGGATAATTGTTTTTGACTATCCCATAAATCCGCTTTAGCAATGTTATCGGCACTGGTAGCTACCTGAATTTGATAGGCCTGTTGAAATTGATAATTGGCTGAAGGTGCAATTTGCCAAGAGAATCGTGGGTTTTGTTCGTAATAACCAATTGGGTTAATAAAACCTTCACCGACTTTTAGGGCTATAGGGGCTTGTCCTTCAAGCTCGGTATTATTGGTAAAGGTGCAAGCCGATAACAAAAATATCAAGCAGATTAAAATGCTGTATTGGGCATTGATATAGTGGTTAGTTAATTTTTTTAAAATGGACTTCAACATAATTGTCTCTATTCTAAATGTTCGTTATTTTATGATGCTTTTATTGCACAAAAACATGGCTTAAAACCTAAGTGCGCGGATAGGTCTAATCGATACTGGCCCAAGCAAACCTGACGGTTGTAATGGCGTTTTGGCTGATAGGTTAGTGGTAAAGGTTACGTCGGTATTAAAGTTTTTAACCACTTGATTGTCGGGGAACTGTTCAGGATATTTTAAATCTCCGACCATACGGTTTAACCAAGTGGTTGCTACTTCTACGGTTAATGTATTGTCGCCAAGTTGCGCAGCGTCGGTGATATCAACCGTTAACGGTCGGCTCCATAACTCACCTAAATCTTTACCGTTAAGCGTTACGCGCGCAATCACACCAACTTCGCCTAAATCGAGCTGTAAGGTTTGATCATCAAGTAACATGTTTTCATCAAGACTAAAGGTGGTTTGATAACTTATTTTTCCTGAATAATGTTGTAGGGCTTTGCTTTCTAAAGTGGTTAACGACGAGAGCTGGTTTAAGGTGAGTGTGTTTGGCACATCGCGATTTTGTTCGAACGTTAACTGCCAAGGTTTGTTAAGTATTAGTGGCGTTGGGATATCATCAACCTTTAATGTGCGTTTAACATTGTCTGTTGTTGTGACTTGGTAAACGCCATTTTCGCTAACGTCAATCGTTGTCGTGCCATCTTGGTTAAACATCGATGGTAAAAACATGTTTTTTTCTTCTTTGTTAATACTTTTGATGCTGACTTTATGGCTGGTTTGTTTTGCCGCGGGTGATTTTTCAAAAACAAAAAAGCTCGACTCTAACCCTTGTAAAGTCACCGGTGTTTGGATGCGGGTGTTGTTATCGGTTAATTCAAACCGGGCAATATCAACAATGTCACCAGTCACTGCATTCCAACGTTGTGGCTGCATGTGTGATGACGACGCGGCACTGCCAGTTGCATGGTTAATTCTAAAACTTGGATTGATATCAAGGCTTTGCTCTGATTGGTTGGCGATAAAATAAATATCATGAGTATCGCTGCTGCGATGACTCCAAATAACATTTTCTGGCAAGCCCGTTAAGTCTGCTGGCGTGTTGGTGGTAGATAAGACACTGCTTAGATCTGCGCTGTTGCTTGCATTGATATTTGCAGTGTAAAAAACCTGTCCTTGGCCGTAACTGGCTTGGGTAACAGTTTCACCATCAATGTTTTGCCACAATGAATTTGCAATCTGTTGGACGGTTTGATCGGCAATCGGAAAGTTTTCTAAACTTGGAGAATGTATTGGCTTAGGTCCATAAATCGTACCGCCTTGTTTAACCAGTTGCTGAATTTTAGTTAACACCGCTGGGCGCATGGCTGTTAAATTAGGTAACACCAATAATTTAAAATGCATGCCATCTGGCAAATGAAAATAACCACTTTTAACGGTTAACCGCTCTAAAATCACCTCAGCGTTTATGAAGTCGTAGGAATAGCCCTCAGGCACTGCGGGGTTAATTTCGCCAGTCATTTTCGGCGCATCTTCGCCAATAAAATACATAATGTCAGCAACATATTTCCCTTGTTGCATCATGTAGTTCGCGCGTTTTATATAATCAAGCCAACTGCCCATAAAATCAAACCACGTATTATTACGATTAAACTCAGAGCCAAACCAAGCATTTACCCCCGGAAAACGGTCATCATACGCTTGATGTATATAAACATGTAACAAGGTGTGATTTATCCCCTCTACAAACGACCAATCACCACGCTTTTTGAAATTCCATGGGTGATTTTTAAAACTGGTATCACGCCCCGAGGTAAAAGACTCTGACATCACGGTTTTTTGGCCGTAAATATGGGCAGCAGAGGAAGCGGCTTTGAGTTCTATTGCGCCTAAATTGCCACTGGCCCAAAATTCACCACTGACGATGTCAGCTTGGCCACCGTATTGTAAAAACTCAGCGGGAAAACCCCAATGACCATAGTTTTCTAACCACAGTTTTAACCCGTGCTGGTGGGCTCTTTCTCTAAGACCTGCGGTATATTCGTAGGCAACACCATCGGCAACTAGCCGGCGGACATCCCATAAAAACCGCTCACTTTGTGCAACACTGTTAACAGCGCGGCCACTATAAACTGGTAAAAAGGGAACAGGGTCGTAACCGTAACGTTGCTCAAATTTTTCAGCAAAACCGTCACTCCAGTTTTGTGCGCCTTTTTCGTAACTATCAACGACAGCATATTTTAACGCGGTGCGATCAGCTGCTGGCATGCTTTCAATAAATTTACCGATGTACGCATCAAAATGAAACTGAGCAATTTCTTTACTGAGTTTATCTATTTCTGGGCCTCGAGCGGGTCCACTTGATGGGCCGTTTTCGGTGCCAGTAGTGCGCATAAAATAACGCACAATTGTCCAATCGCCCGCAGGTGCTTGCCAAGTTAGGTGTCCATCTTCGACATGTTTGGTGATATCTATTACTTCATCAGCGGCAACTAATAACGCCGGATCACTAACATCAGTAGACATTGGCCATTGGTAAGTATCAAATTTAGGCATCGGGTTGGGGAAAACTTTGGCTAGTTTTTTCTCGGCATAACGTTCAAGTTTGTAAGCCTTTGATAATACGATGTCTTTAAAACCAACTGGGTCGGTTGGGTTATCGCTACGCCAACGATGAAATCCATTAAACGTTAAACGAAAATGTTTGGCATCAACCGCTGGAAAAGTGACGGCAATCGGCGCGTCATGATCTGGACCAATAGCTGCCATATCACGTGGACGTTGCATTTCGAAGGTTTTAATTTCTTCAAATACACCAGCCTTATTTTTAGCAGACAGGGTAACGGTTGTTTTTAAGGTTTTGTAAGGATAAATCTCTAAGCTACGGGCTTGAAATGCTGTTGGATGCACTAAGTCAATTTGTAGCTGACCTTTGCTTTGTGATCCTTGACGTTGATGGTTAAGTACTTCTTGTGGCAGCGCGTAAACCGTGCTGCCGTTGCCGTCAAAAAGTGCGTCTACCGCTTGGTTTTTTAGCAAACTATTTGTGATCGGATTACTAATACTAATTTCGCTATTGCTTGCTGTTAGTTTGTCTTGTTCATAAATTGGTGTTTTAAACGCGACAATGCGAACATCTTGATAAAAGTCTGCGCTGTTACTTTTTAGGCCTTTGGCTTCTGGTGCATTTAACGCCATGTGAAGTTGCTTCGGGCCAACAACCTGATGTTCACTTGAGTCTAAATAACGCATCGATTTATCAAGCGTCACCCAAGGGCCTCCTGATTGACTCCAGCCGGGTGAGTTAAACAATCCAATGTCGATGTTGTATTCAGCTGCTTTTTTAATGGCAAAACGCACATGATCCCACCAAGGGGCACTTAAGGCTTTGACTTCGCCTTGTTCGTCTTTAAGATGAATAATACCGATTAGCGCAGTATTAATACCGGCTTTTTGCATCGCCGCTAAGTCTTTTTCAATCCCCGTTTTCGAAATGTGATCACTAACCCAATACCAATAAACCCAAGGTTTTACTTGCTCAGGCGGCGTCTTAAAATTGGCTTTTAATACTTCTGTAGGCGCTTGATAAAATTGTTCGGAAGATAAGCTTAATGCTTGTATTGCTTGTTCTTCAAACTGCTCAGCGCCAGAATCAACTGTTGAAATTTCTTCAACGCCTGTGCAAGCAGACAATATTAAAAAGCTAAAAGCGCAAATGGAAAAACGACCATACTTTGAAAAAGCTCGCTTTGATTGTTTCGTATATCTAAGCGTTAAAGTTTCGTTAATCTGTTTCATCATCTTGAATGGATCTCTATAATTGATCATGCCGATGTTTATATCCCATCTACACTGTTATTATTAATTTGCTGAATACTCACAGGACCAATGAGTCCTGAAAGATCAAGTTGTGTTTCATGTTCTTTTGGTGGATTGGTCGTCCAAGTTTTCTTATGTGATGTTTTTCGTTTGGCATCGTATATCAGTTGATTTCGCCAGGTATTTGTGACCAACACCTTGAGTTGATTTTCTCCATCAATTACATGTTTTGTAATATCAAAGGTATAAGGGGGGGCCCAGCGAGTCCCGACCCGTTGGTTGTTTAACCACACTTCGGCAATATCGGCCACTTGACCGAGATCTAATTGCATCAACTTTGATTTATGTTGCAGGGTAAATGAAGTGTTATAGGCGATTGTGCCTGAGTAATGTTGAATAGCAGGCTCTGCGTGGTCATTTAACGGAATTAAATTTGTTAACGTTAGCTGTGATGGCGTTTCCCAGCCGGCTTCAAATTCTAATACCCAAGGCTTATTTAAGGGCTTGGTTTCTGTCTGAATAAATTGCTCATCGATACCGCCGTTATGTGAGAGCCATTGATACATACCTGTTTGTTTTGGCAGTAACTGAGCATTTATAAAAGATAGCGGCGATGTGTAAGTATCGTGAATTTTAAACCAATTCTGTTGGCTACTTAATAAGGAACTTTTACTTTGTTTAAGCGCAATATACCCTTGTTCTAGCGATTTTTTCACCGTGGCTGCATCTGCACGTTTTTTGTTAATCACAATAAACAGACTACCATGAGGATCGAGGCTAATAGCGACATTCATGTGAGCATCGTCTTGCTGCCAAATTGGCGCAATATGGGTGTTGCCCGTATCTAGATTCCAAATTTCTGGTGCTGTACCGGTTGTTCTTAATCGGATGGAAGCATCAATAGGTTTATCGAGCTGATTCGTTATGTAATAAACGTCAGTGTCGCCAATACTGCGATGTATCCAGCGTAAATCAAGCTCTTTGGCAAACGAAACATCCGGCATAATTGCTTCAGCGTTCAATACTTGTTGTAATGTGTGCCCCCAATAAACTTTACCTTTACCCACTTTTCTCATGCCGGTATTGGTATCGTCCCATAACTGATTTGCTATTTGAGTGAGCTTGCTTAAATCTTGGGCATCATCCATCAAACTCGGTGATGTTTGTGGTTTGTTACCTAAAATAACCGCGCCTTGTTCTACTAAGGTTTTAAGTTTTTGCGCGGTAGATAACAACATGCGCTGAGAGTCACGCAGCATAATGACTTTATATTGACCTGCATCTTCAACATACAATTGACCGTTAGATACGTGCACTTTTTCTTGCAATAGTTCCTCATTTAAATAATCGAACTTATAACCTTGTGGAAATGGATGGGTATCAAACGGATGACGGTCTAAATCATCACCTAAATACCAAAGTACGTCGGCTACAAATTCACCTTGTTGCAATAAATATTGGCTGCGCGCTAAAGACTTGATCCATGTAGGTGTATGACGCCACCATGTTTGCGTGCGTAAAAAGGGGAAGCCAATATTGCCACCAAAGCTAGATCCGGGCACGACATCAAGTTGTGGGGTATGAGAAAAAGTATGAAAGACTAAATGGTTAACACCTTTGGTAAAATTTTCATTGATCAGGTATTTGATATCTTTAGGGGACTCATTCCATTTCACCCCTAATTGCGTTGCGGCTTCAGCAGCTAAAAACGGTTTGTTATATAAATGATAAGCCGATGCCGCGGCGTAGATAGGTTTGGCTTCTTTTTGATTTTGCGGAGCTTTCGGGTACCAGAATTCGGTCATTGGGAAATCACTTACGCCGTAATAGCGTAAGGGATCTCCAGGTAATGTTTCGCCGGTTGCCCCCTCGGTGTAAACTTTAGATCCCATATCGTGAGCTACGGTTCTAAAATGGTCAAAGAAATTATCGACATACAAATCAGCCATGGTTTGACGAAGATCCCTTAAAAACTTATTTGTGTCATCGACTGAACTGACGATATAGCCTAATGTGGCAGGTAAATATGGCATCATGTCGTAACCACGACGCTGTTTAAATGCTTGGGGTAAATCATCTTTGTGCATGGTCCATGTAGGCACGCCGCTTTCCCAGCTGTCGATTAACATGCCATGTAGTTTATGACCATCTAGTGGGCCACCATCGCGCATTAAATTCCCCATCATGCCATGGCGTAAATGGTTTTCTATTGCAATTTTATCGAGCTTGCTGGTTTCCCAACCGGTTGCTTCTGGCTCGGCAGGACGGTTGGTTTTTAACATATTGACGTGACCAAAGCGGATCACTGTCCAGTCACCTTTGGGGACTTGCCAGTTTAGTTGACCTTGGTTATTAACATATGAGGTTAAATCAATAATGTCATTGGGGTTTATCGTATCTTCAGCAGTAACAAATTGCTTGATGTCGCTTTGTAAACCGCGCGAGCTTTTTGAGGCTTTAGCTTCATGGTTATGTAAACGCACGTGACCATTTAAACGGACATAAGACAAAAATAAGGGATCATCAGTAAAGGTTAATTTAAAGGTTTTGGCTTTTGTTTCAGGTAAATTAAACGTCACGGGGTAATCATTATCGTACCAATGACTTGTAGGAACTTTGAGTGAAGCAAGGGTTTGCCACTGCTCATTATCTTGTTGAGCTTCAACTAAAATGCCGATATTTACCTTGGGCAAAAGGCGATTAGTCAAAACAGTACGAATAGGGGGTAATTCTAAACTTCGTAAGGTGGTTTTTTCTGCAAATGTGACGGCCACCCACGTCGGTTTTTCATCAACATATTGAATGTTCTTCTGTTGATAGGTTCTATAAGGCTCCTGTGAATGAATTTTTTTAGGGTCATACATCACCTGTTTTGCTTCTTCAAATACGGTATCCCATGGCACCATCGAATTATTAGTTTGATAACTCATGGGTGAAATTTGGGGAATTGGCTTAACCGAACTTTCATTTTTAGGCGTTTTAAAGGCGATGGTTTTAATATCTTGGTAGTTACGGTCAAAAGTTAAATACTCAGCTTTAAGATCTAACGATTTTTGAACAAGTTGCCCGCCTTTTAATTGAAATACATGCTCAATTATCTCTCGCTGTGACTCTTCAGCGGGAACCCAAGGACCACCAGCCATCGACCAACCGGGGCAGTTTTGGAGAGTTAAATTTAATCCTAAACGCTCTGTTTCATCTGCGATATGACTAATCATCTCTTCCCATTTTGGGGTTAAAATTGGCACTTGTTCGACATTCGGGTATGGCTGAGATCGGGTATTAAATAACTGTATACCTTGTAATCCAGCTTTTTTAATTGCTGCTAAATCTGCGGTTAAACCTAGTTTACTAATATTTTTGCCATTGAGGTGAAACCAAGTTTCAGGGTAATAATGTTTCTCGGGATTCTTAAAATTTGTTTTTAATGTGCTAAAAGGTAAAGGGACATTTTGAGTTTGAGCTAGCGGTTGGCTTTGTTTAATCGCGGCTGATTGAAAAGAAAATAAAATTAATAAATTGGTAAACAGCCAAATTAATGTCTTCCGCTTAGTCATTTGGAGTCCTAAATGTTTTAATGTATATAAGACTTAGTCACCAATATGAGAGATTGATACCCTTTTTTTAAATTTTTAGTAAAAATAAATAAAGTCTCGCCAAGGTTTTGAGCAAAAACCTTGGCGGAAGTGGGATTATATAATTTACCTTATTTCTTTATTATGAACCAAGCCAAGCATACCCAAAGTAAGATCTAATGATATGAAGTACATCATTGTGTTTAATTCTAACGAGGTGCAACATCCTTATAGTTTGCATTTTCTTCATCCGTCATACGAATTTCGTCAAGGTATAAAAAGTGATCGTGATTCATGACACTTAAATCACCGTTAAAGTACATACCCCACGATGGGTAAATGCCTTTATCATCGTTATAGCCAAACTGAACGTTTTGCTCATTGAGCACTTTCTTGCCATCAACCCATAGTTCGACTACACCGGTTTTAGCATCTGAATAATCTACTTTGGTATGAACAACAAAATCGACCCATCGGTCAAGATATTGGCTTTTAGCGCCTGGAATTCGATAATTTTTGGTGCCTTTCCCCTTTCTAGTAGTACTCTTTTCATCAGGATCCCATTTATAACCACCATATAGACCATTTTTATCGAGTGAAATATAGAAAGGCGGATTTCGCGAGTGCTCTTTTAAGCGTTTATCTGCACTACCGTGGATTTGAAAAAACAGCCAGTGATTATCTTCGTTTTTAGTACCTTCACCGGGGAAATAGAAACTAAAACCATACCAAGCATGAGCCCCCATCACTTTTTTGGTTTTATAACCATGGAACATTGCTTTGCGGTCAACATTATCTATTTTGTCTTCTTTGCCATTGTAGGCCGCAGGATTCTCATGATGCCAAACCAATTTAGCGGCATATTTTCCTCCGCGTACTATTTTTCTCTCTAAGACAAAGGAATGTTCACCTTGGTGTTGATTAAACATAAAGTTTTTTGGTAAGGATTCGATCAAACCCGGCGTAAAGCCGCGAGCGCCAGGAGCATTCCAGCCGCCATTTTCGAAGGATTCGTAAATGAGCTTTCCGTCTAATACTACAGGCGGCATTTTTTGGCTTACTGATGTTGTGCTCTCCTCGCTAACAACCGTTGCCGTTTTAGCCAGTTGAATATCATTAGCACAGCCAGTAGCCAATATTGTTATGCTTACAGCATATAAGGCTAGTTTTTTCATATTGTTATTGTCCAACGTTAATTATTATTCAATTTATTTAAAATAGCTTGTCAGCTTAATCAAGAGCGACAGCAATCCATTCTTTAAGTATTACCGCACCAATTAAGTCGGATACTTCACCACTCATCCAATGCCATCACGCGTGAGTTCTAAACTCTGTATCACGATTTTTAAAAAGCAGCTTGCATTTGAGCAATCGTTGTTTGAGCAGCTACTTTTTCTTTTATAGGCGCTGCTCTCTGCTGACATTCTGATCTGCGGATAAACCTCGGTTACTAATATTTTGCCATTATCCAGAAACCAAGTTTCAGGGTAGTTATGTTTCTCGGGATTCTTAAAATTTGTTTGTAATGTGCACAAAGGCGCATTTTAAGTTTGGGCTAGCAGTCTAATTTGTTTAATCGTATTGGTGTTTGTGAAACGATGCTTGAATATTGTGATTAAAGTTGATTTATTTATCACGTTATTATCATTAAACATATTGTACTCCTAGCTTACTCTTCAATGCTTTGTATATCGAAGTCACATTCCTAAAAATCAGATTATGACTCCGATATACATGTGTTTGCTCAAACGATGGCTATTGACCTGCTTGAATGGTCCAATCGCCTGGAGCCAGTTCAAACTTCAAGTATTTATCGTCTTCTCCCATATAACGAATACCTGGATATTGATCTGTATTGTCGGTTGACCATAACAAACCTGCTTTGAATACCTGCTTGTCATTGATACTTAGCGTGTTGACCTTGAAGTAGGCCTTTGGAATGCCGACAGTTGCTGTACTGCCTTTAGGTGACGTTAGCGTCATATTGATACTGTTATTATCACGGCTTATTTCAAATTCAATATCACCTTGCACGCTCGGCACTAATTGTTTGATGTGTTTCATGTGCGCCATATTTGGCATGATTTCGTAAGTTTCCCATGCAACAGACGTTGGTGCGATACCGGCAATATATTGACTTAATACGGTTGCTGGCGCATTCCATGCGTGGTTTTCGGTGCCGCCACCTGTCATATATTCGGTTAAGGTTGAGCGCTCTTTGTTATCCACTTGTTTGCCATAACGTTGTTTCATTCGTGCTAGCGCATCGTCATAACGGCCGGCAATAGCCATGGCGTTATAAATCATCCATTCAAAATGCGGACTGGCATATTGATTAGGGATCAATACGTTATCGACAATTTGTTGGTACTGAGCTGGTTCGGCTAAGCCAAATATAATGGCGACGGCGTTAGCGCGATCATCTTTGAGTTTGCTCGGTTTACTACTATAGAAACCATCTTGCCAAAAGTGCTGTTGGAAGGCTTGTTTAAGCTCTGTAATTCGTTGATCGTAAAACGCCATATGAGTATTATCGTTTAAGACTTTTGCCATTTTACGAGCAGATACTAAAGCGCTGTAATACAGGGCGTTTTGGATTACATCGTAATCAATAGTGTCTTGCGGGCCCCAATCAGTCCATTTCCAAGCGCCATCCCTAAAAACGATTAAACCATTCTCTTGTTTTTCCCAGATGGATAAATATTTATGCACATAGGGGTAAGCGTAGGCGAGGGTTTCTAAATCACCAGTATTGTAATAATAATGCCAAACGCCTTGTTCAATAAACTGTAAGCTTTGTGCCGGTAGTTCACGAAAACGTCCCGGGCCTAAGCCTGCAAATACGCCCGATTCTGAATCACTAAAGGCCATAGTGACTTTAATCGCTTTTTTCAATAGATCTCGGCCGGGTTTATCCATGCTATAAAATAGATAACTAGCTTGGTCGGCGACATCGCCAATCCATAAACCGCGTTCACGGTCGGGGGTGTCCATAAAATTATCTCGGGCACAAATATACAGGGTGTTTTCTGACATTTGCCATATACGTGAATACCATGCATCGTCACTTTCAAAATGACCAACAGGCTTGCCAACACCTGTCCAACGGTACTTTAAACCGTGCACGGTTACGCCTTTGGGAATGGTGTATTCTATTATGCGACCATTTAACCAAGAATAAGATTCAAACTGTTGGCGACCTTGTTTGGTCGTGTAAAAGGTTTCAATAGTGTTTAATCGCATATTAGACTTAATGTGAATGCTTAAGCCCGCAGGTGCTTCAATATCAAAATAAGGGGTAAAATTTTTATTAAAATCTAACTTACATTTAATTTTTTTACCGTCACTGACAAACGGGAATTTGGACTCTGGGAAATTAGTGCAATTGGCTAAACCAAAGTTATTTAACGGTGGTATTTCACTCGGAAATAATTCGAAAAACGGTGCACGCGGTGGTTTTTTAGCACTGCTAGCCAGCTCCCAGTTAGAGTCATCATAACCTGGTAAATACCATGCGTCCTTACCCCAATCACCCATATCATTGCGGGCATCATAATTAACACTCCATGCAGCAACACGGCGATGTTTTTCTTTCGCTACAGGTTGGTAAGCTTCATGTTTTTTAGCTTTCCATGAGGTATCAGAAATAATGAGCTTTTCATCCACTTTAGCCTGAAATATAAAACCACCAATTCTCGCAGAAATATGGGTGCCTTTGTCGCCATTTGCACCGTAATACCATGCTAAAGCGGCAATGGTATTTTTGCCTTTTTTCAAATATTTTTTGATATCTACTTGGTCGTAATATTTATTAGAAGCAATGGGAAAACTGTCAACCCTAGGGGAGGGTTTTACCGGCGAAGGACCGCCAGTATAACTGCCTTCAAACACCACCATTTCACCATTGATCCATAACCAATATTTGGTCTCGGCGCTGATATAAGCGGTTATTGCTTCATTAGGCGTTATCTTATCAAAATCAGTGATGTCGACTTCTTTACGTAGCATCACCCAATCGTTTGGATTGCCAATTTTTTGTTTGGTCCAAATCCATTCTGCATCCCATTTAACGGCGGCTGATTGGAAAGAAAATAAAGTTAATAAGCTGGCTATGAACCAGAAGAATGTTTTTCGTTTAGTCATTTGGTGTCCTAATTATCATTTTACATAGCAATGGTTAGCTGTGATGTATAAATGCTTTAATGTATATAAGACTTAGTCACCAATATGAGGGATTGATACCCTTTTTTTAATTTTTAATAAAATCTAGCCAAGATTTTGAGTAAAGCCTTGGCAGAAGTGATTTTAACGCTATTGTTTTATTGTGATGTAAGTTGTAGTGGTAATCCCGTTAATCTATCAAGTTCAAGTGTAGATCGCATAGGTAAGGGTAATTGGGTTGTTTTGGGGAGTGGGTCAGCACTTTGCAGTAAACTAAAGTAGTTATGCCCTTTTAGGGCATTTTTGAAGTGCTGATTTATTGACATTGAAGGTAAAGCAAAATCGTAAAATGCAACTTCATCAATAATGCCTGAAAAAGCCTCCACCGCCCAACGAGACTCTGCTGGATTATTACCGATAGAAGCCTGTCCTGGACCACCACTTAGAATTTTTGACCCTGGTGGATATTGGTAACTTGCAAGTCGTTCACCATTTATATAGATGGCTTTTAAACCTGTGCTTACATTGTAACTGGCCACAACATGATGAAAATGACCTTGTTTTAGTTGCGCTAATGTCGGGCGCCCTTTGAGTCCATCCAGTGGTAGCTTTAATTCATGATAGCCTTGGCCAACAATGTAAAGACCAAAACTTAAACTTTCGTTAAATTGACCTTCCGGTCGCAGGTAGTTTTTACCTTGATCATGCTGAAAGCTGAGCAGCATGCGAAGTTCATTATCGCCCTTATCTTTTCGAAAGATAACATCTATTTCTTTAAACTTGCCTGAATACTCAGGGCGGATCAGCGCTTCAATGGTAACGCCATCTGTAACCGAAAAAGATCCTGTCGCTGGTGCTGTACCTCCACCTGAGCCAACATCTATTCTTGCATTGGCGCTATTATCAAAAATAAATGCCCCTTGTCCTACTAGTCCCTTTGTTCGCAAGGTTCCTGTCGAGGGAATGCCTGTTGCTCCGCCCGCTGAATCAATCGCGCGATCACTTTGGCTATCAAAACTCCAAAAATGTTTAGGTTGCCAACGGCTAGGAATTAATAAGGTGTTATCGCTACTTTGGATGATGGGATTGAGATGCGCTTGAGTTAAGTCGATAGTAAGCGAACCACCATTTGAGTGTAAGGTAAAATTGGGGCCATGAAGAATAATATTGTTATTTGATACTGGCTCAATGATCAATTTTCCTTGAGTTAGGAGTATTTCATTGTGATTAAAAAACTTAATATGGGTATGAGCGGTTAAGCGCAACTTGTCACCACTGGCTAGTATTAAACCGGCGTCTTGTTCAACTTGGTATTCGCCCGAAAATAGCTGCGAGTTTTCGATTCTCCCCTGACCAATAATGGAAATTTTTCCTTGTTCAATTTCTGCAATAACTGGCAAAGTGTTTTGATTAAATGATTGCCAAACTAAGAATAGTAAAAAGGTTAGTGCGGTGAGTATTATCCAGAATTTTAACAGCTTATTAGGAGTTTTTTGTGGTTGTGCATTACTTAGATCTGCCAAGGTATTTAATGGTGAAACTGTTTTTTGCTGTAACTTACTTGCATCTATATTTATGTCGTTAATGATATCTGCGTTGTCTTTTCGTCTAATCACAAACTCTTCTGTGATGGCGGTTTCAGCTTTGCGTTTGTAAGAAAATTCTAAATTACTATCAGCACCAGAGAGTAATTGGGCGTGCATACTCATGTAATCATAAAAAAATTGTTGTGCTTCAAGATTGCCTTTAAGTAATTGTGACAATTTTTTTTGTTGTTCGGGCGTAGCTGTTTTAGTACCTATTGCGTCAGCTATTTCTCGGATAGCGGCAAACTTTTCACTTCTCTTCATTTCTCATCTCCGCTAATTTTTTGCTCAACACAATCGAATAATTTTTTTCTTAATTTGTGGATAGCCTTGCGAATAGCATAGATAGATCGGCCAGATTGATCTGCAATCTCTTGCGCCATTAAGTTATGATTATAAAAATATTGATATATCTCCTGCATTGGTGGAGAGAGTAAACTGTGACAATGTTCTAAATAACGCCATCTTGTTTCTTGAGGTACCGTATTCTCTTCTAGCACAGAAAGGTTATTACTAAATTCTTGTAATAAGTCATCTTCTAATCCCAACTGATATTTATTTTGTTTGCGTTTGTAGGCTCTAATACGATTAAAGGCAATGCAAGTTGCCCATTTTGAAAAGTCACTTCCGAGTTCAAATTTAGAGAATTCATTCCATAAGGTTAAGCTGGTTTCTTGAAAAATATCATCAGCAGCACTAGTATTCCAAACTGAAGCATATATATAGCGATAAAGTCGATTTTTATCGGCTTCAAATAACTCGTTAAACTGTTGTGCTCGGCTGGCGTCAGTAGAGCATAACGCTTTGCTAGCAGAAGGTTCAAGTTTCACTATTTTATTAAATAACAAAATACAATCCGATTTTCATCAATAACAAGAGACTTAATAATTATACAACACTATAGGTCTGTCTTTCCGGTTATCTCACGTTTGCAAGGTAGCAAATCATGACGTACCTTAGAGAGGGAAGTACAGTTATACCTTTTCACTAACCTATACTTAACACTTAATTTGGTCAAACTGTTTCATCTACTTTAGAAAAGACAAATTGCAACTGATCGCTATCGCTAGTTATATAAGAACTTACGAAAAGGGCTTCAAAATAACGTTTTATAAAACTATAAAGTTAATGACGAGGCTCAATTTAAATGTTAAACGACGAATGACTTATGAAGTGGCAACCAACCGTTAGCGCTCGGATACAATAACTGATAACTTGCTTAATCAGAACCACAATGTGGTAGCACCAAATCATATTTGGGCTGGCGACGTGACGTATCTGAAATAGGCGAAGACTAGATGTACCTTGCTGTCGAAATGAATTTATATTCAAGTTATATCGTTAGCCCAATACTTTTCCAATCTCAAGCTGTGACATTTAGCTTTTGTTTTATTTTTATATGAAGCTCTAAAAGGTAATGTATCCTCCTATAATTCAAAAGCCGCTAATAAGTAACTTACTAGCGGCTTTTCAGGCTATTAAGTAGCGGTGTAGCTAAGGCTGAGCTATTTCATTTAAAAGTAAAACACTCGGTTCAGTAATCACACTATGAGCTTTATCTCTGTTGCCTGGCTGGCTTTGCCATGATAGGTAATATTTTTTGCCATTTGAGCTTGAATCACCCTGTCCTTCAAAAACATGGTGCTCTAGCTTTATAGTTTTATCTTTTGCAAGATGCTTATTAGCAGCTAAAGTTTGCTTTTCAATCATCGGAGGAAAGATATCTGCTTTTTCAACTTTAACTGTCTCTAAGCTATTAGCATCTACTATAAAGCGCATAACAACATCTTCACGTCTAACCGTAACACCTAATGTCTGTTCATCTATCACTTGCGGTGTATAAGGTTTAACCATAAAACGACCTAGTGAACCGTGCCCGCCAAAGTCCCATCTAAAGCCCTTCCAATCACTAATCTTTTTGCTTTCCCAGTCATCTGAGCTGCTTTTACGAGCAATATAGATTTGTGTATCACCGTTATCATCATATTTATGATAAACAATTATTGGCTTTTTCTGCTGATCAAACCCTAACTTAACATTCCCATTGATCATGCCTCCAAGCGGAGGGACAGGATCAACAACTTCTGTCATTTTTAAAGTAATGGGTAACGCTAACTTTTGCCCATTTGAATCCTGCCAATTAACGAGATCAGGACTCTTTGCATAAGATAGACTATGGTTAGTCGCTGCATTAGGGGTATTTCTCCATACCCAAATGAGGTGAAACATTCCGTCAGGGCCTAGCGTTGGCCCTTCAAAATAGCCACTCATCTTCCCTTCACCATCTAGAAATTTATTTGCATGCAAACGCGACCAAGTTTTTGATTTAGTGTCATAGATATTATAGATTTCATTTCCGTTACCACTGCCACCATCCCGATACTTAGCAATTAGCTCATTATTCTTATTTAACAAAAATATTGGATAGGTCATTCTTTGCTCTAATGCCTCATCAGCCATAACATCGATACGTTTCAGTGAACGAACATTCAAAGGCTCGCTAGTACGAAAATATTCAATAGGGTCAGCATGCATATTACCCATTACATGCAAATGCCCGTCAGAATCTAACTCCATCGTGACATAGTTATGGCTATCCCAACCAAGCCAACTATCAACTTTATAATAACGCCATTTTCCAGTTAGGTGGCGGTGTGCAATCGTCATTTGCCTATTTGCATCATAGTAAGCAACAAACTGTTGCTGCCCTCTAGTTAACAAATAAGGTTTAATGCGATGCCCAGACCACACACGGTCAATCGCTATTGAAGTAACTGTTTGCTCATGTTGACGTGATTGCGATGCAAAACTCACTAGAATAGATAAAAAGGCTAAGCTACAAAGAAATATATACTTAGCTTTAAGATTAGTACGCCTTAAGTGCATAATAAATTCTCTCAAATTTAAATAGATCTGTTAAATATCGTTATCTATTTAAGCTACAAGATATAAATGTGGTAACAAAATCCTATATCACAATGAGATAAGCATCATCGATTTTTAGTGTGTTACCACATATTGTAAATTAATATTTTGTCGGTTTACTGCTCTTTAATTTGCAATAACTTCTCAGCAATTAATTGCTCATTAAACTGAGCATCGTACTTGGGGTTTAATTGCGTAGGTATATCAGCACCAATTTGTTGCTGCCAATTTAGTAGCTTTGTTTTAAGCTCTTTAAACTTTTCAGGCGCACTGTTAACTAAATTCACCGTTTCACCTTGGTCAGTAGCAAGATCGTACAATTCAAATTCATTATTTTCATAATATTGAATTAGTTTCCAATTACCGCTTCTAATAGCACTGCCGGGGCGAGTTCTAAATAAGGGATCTTGTCCTTGGTCAGTTAAAGCGTGATGTGCTTGAAGATAAATAGGAAAATGCCAAAACAAATCACGAGATGTAATTGTTTCGTTTCCTAGTAGTAGTGAGCTCAGATCCATTCCATCCAACTCTTGGTCTGGTTGCTCAGCATTAGCAAAGCTCAAAAGTGTTGGATAAAAATCGGCATTAATAACTGGTGTCTGATCAATATTGGGAGTTATCACATCAGGCCAACGAACCAATAAAGGAACACGTAATCCCCCATCATAATAAGAGCCCTTACCTGCTCTTAATGGTGAAGGAAATGATGACATGCGGTAACCACCATTGTCAGAGGTGAAAATAACGAGGGTATCATCAGCTAAGTTTTCAGCCTCAAGCATCGACAATATACGGCCAACATTAGTATCCATCGACTCTACCATCGCCGCATAAGTTGCCTGTTTTATATCTTTGATACCTTTATCCTGATATTTTTTTACAGTATCAGCGACCGCTTGAAATGGGGTATGTACAGTATAATAAGGTAGGTATGCAAAAAATGGCTCATTCTTTTTAGATTTTACCCAATCAATTACTTCTGTAGTCAAGCGGTCTGTTAGGTACTCTCCTTTTGGTCCATCTTCAATATTAGGTAATTTATAAGGACTAAAATAATGAAAGGTCATCCCTTGGTGGCTACCAGCAATATTTGTGTCAAAGCCTTGTTTATCCGGATCTGCTCCCAAATGCCATTTTCCAAAGTGACCCGTCGCATAACCCGCTGCTTTTAACGATTCAGCCAATGTAATTACTTCTAGGTTTAGCCCACGCTTATTCTTAATTGGAATTAATTTACGCGTCTTCTCATTTCCTCTCGTCGATGGAGAGACCGTATAAACACCATGGCGTGGACCATATTGGCCAGACATTAAAACCGCACGACTAGGTGCACAATTTGCTGCTCCCGCATAAGCTTGATCAAAACGTAAGCTTTGCTTTGATAGCTCATCAATATTGGGGGTTTCAAATAAGTCAGTAGTTTGATTGTAACCTACGTCAGACCAACCTAAGTCATCAACTACAATCATTAAAATGTTTGGCTTTTTCAACGTAGACGTTTGCGGTGACTCAACAGCAGAAGTATTGGTTTTTCCACCACAGGCACTCAATAACATAACGCATAAAGAAATGAATATAGTATGTAATTTCATATTTTTCCTAGCTTATAATTATCTGACTATAAATGTCATTGTGGGTCAAAAGGTGGGACTTGGGTTTCATTAGCCCCACATTGTTATCTGAAATATATAGAATTACCCACCCATCTCTTCGAGTTCTTTGCCTTTCGTTTCATTTAAGAACTTAAATACAAATACCACCGAAATTAGCGCGCAAATTGCGTAAAAACCATAAGCCCCTGCTAAACCAATACCAGTAAGCATAATTGGGAATGACCAAGTAATTAAGAAGTTGGCGATCCACTGTGCAAAACCTGCGACCGCAAGGCCTGAGCCGCGGATTTGGTTAGGAAACATTTCACCTAACATGACCCACATAACAGGGCCCCACGATAAGTTAAAGAAAAACACGTATGCGTTTGCAGCTATCAAAGCAACAATACCTTGATCACCCAACTCTAAGTTTCCCGATGCGCCAGTTTCTGCGTTTAAAAAAGCGTAAACCATAATCGAAAGCGTAACTGTCATGCCGACAGAGCCAATCAGTAGAAATGGCTTTCGACCTACTTTGTCAATAAAGTACATAGTAATAAATACCGCTAAAATACTGACCATGCCGCTGATTATATTAATGAGTAATGCATCAGACTCTGTAAAACCTGCCGCTTGCCAAAGCACTGCTCCATAATAAAAAACCACATTGATACCGACTAATTGCTGGAATGTAGCAAGACCAATACCCACCCATACAATTGGGCGTAATTTGTTTTTAGATTTATCAATTAAATCAGAAAGTTTTGGTTGGTGTTTATCAACAGCAAGTGAAGCTGCTATCTCGTCATGTTTTGATTGCGCTGACTCAGAACCATATAAGCGAGACAGTACATTTATTGCAGCCTGTTTTTTCCCCGCCATAATTAAATAACGTGGGCTTTCTGGGATAAAAAATAAAGCGATAAAAAATAAACTTGCAGGTACTAGCTCAACCCAAAACATCCAACGCCATGTTTCTAAATCAAGCCAAAATACCGCTGTTGAACCACCAGCGCTGTTTGCCAAAAAGTAATTACTAACAAATGCACTAAACAGACCAAAAAGGATTGCAACTTGTTGTAAAGTAGACAGCGTACCTCTGTATCGTGCTGGAGCAATTTCGCTAATGTAAGCTGGCGTCATCACTGATGCAGCACCTACAGCTAAACCACCTAAGATACGATAGATCACAAATTCTAAAGATGAATCTGCAACCCCAGATCCCCAGGCACTAATAATAAAAAACACAGCAGCAACAAGTAAGATTCGGCGGCGACCAAATTTATCAGCTAATCGGCCGGCACTAAAAGCACCAATTGCGCAGCCAATCAACATACTTGATACGTTGAATCCTGTGCCCGCACTGCTTGAACCAAATGCAGCTTGCAAGCCATCTACAGTGCCATTTATAACACCACTATCAAAACCAAATAAAAAACCGCCAATTGTTGCGACAAAGCAAACCATGACAATTAATAATACATTTTCTTTATTGTTCATAATTATCCAAATTGTGTGTGTTGTTATCTTTATAGAATTTTAATTCGATATCTGCATATCAAACTTTATTTAAATAGAGCTAAATCCCTTTCTATTTGTTCAAAATCCAAGTGTTTCTCTAAAACCGTTGAATATTTAGTTTTTACCAACAAGCTATTTTTTTCCGCGGGTTTATTACTTACTCTTTGTTAATGATCTTTCGGTCAAATCTGAAAAATACGGGTTACCTGTATAGTATGAAGCAGCAGACCAACTGGCATTTTCTTTAGGCAGAAAGGCAGATAAACGCGCTTTCACATTTTTATACTCGTCTGCCTCAGCGACGTTATGCCATTCATTCTTATCATTTTCATGGTCGTATAACTCTTCACTACCGTCTTCGTAGCGTATATAGCGATAACGCTCTGTTTTCACTGCATGGTTATTTGGGCCATACGTTGTGACTGCTGCATGCTCCCATTGCGCATCTGGGTTATTTAGCAATGGTGATAAATCTTGCCCTTGATTTAACGGGTTTTCAGGTAACCCACACATTTTGATAAGCGTAGGGTATAAATCAAGTAAACTGACAGGACGGTTACTTACTTGTCCACCAGATGACTTGGGTGGTTTGATTATTAATGGTGTGCGAGTTGCTCTTTCCCATAAAGCCATTTTAGCGAACTTACCTTTTTCTCCTAATTGGTAACCATGATCTCCCCATAGAACAATAGCCGTGTTATCCGCATATTCACTTTTTTCAAGCGCATCAAGTACAGTTCCGACACAAGAGTCAACAAATGAAATACTTGCTAAATATGCTTGAACCATATTTTTCCACTCACCACTTTCAATAGCCCATTCAGTGGTAGGCATCATAGGTAATTCAGATACTTGCGTGGCAATCTCTGGCACATCATCTAAATCATTTTTAAAGTATGCCGGTAATTCAAGCTCTTCGACAGGATGCATATCAAACCACTTCTGAGGTACATGCCAAGGCACATGCGGGCGTAAAAAACCACCTACCATAAAAAATGGCTTGTCATAATCCATCGCAAGCTGCTTCGCAAGCCATTGCGCTGATTCATAATCTGGCATCTGCTGATCTGTATCGGGAAATGCCCCCCAGTCAGTATTTGTGCGTGGATCATGCCATTTCATTCTGCTTTGTGGATACGGGCCAAACCCCGCTGTACGACCGCCATAGGTATCAAAGCTATCTGGCGCTACTCGTTCATGAAAAACTTTACCAACAGCTGCAGTGTAGTAACCATGCTTTCTAAAGTACTCGCTTAAAAAAATAGATTGGCTGGCTTTATCGTTTGCATTTTTAATATCTTTATCATGAATGTGCCCATATATCCCCGTTGATGAGGGAGCAAGCCCCGTCATAATACTCGCACGTGATGGACCACATAAAGGAGCGGGAGCATGCGCATTGGTAAACACCGTTCCCATGTTGGCGAGTCGGTCAATATTAGGCGTTTTTGTGTTTGGGTGCCCAGCTAGTGGCCCAATCCAATCATTTAAATCATCAATAATTAGCATTAACACATTCGGGTATTCTTTCTTTAATTGAGTTAACCAGTCAAGCTCGTATGCAGTCATGGTTGCTGCAGCCAAACCAGCACTACCAATGAGAAACTTTCGTCTATTCAAAATTTATCCCCCCCTGCTCTAGTTGCTGCAATTGAGATCAACTTTATACAGTCAAGATTAACACATTAAATTGCAATATTAGTCACAATGATGCAATATCAATCACGTAGATGCAACAAAATATATTAACTCTCAGCCAAGTCGCTCCTATGTTCGCTAATTTGAAATATAAAGTGCAGGATAATTAATATAACTATGGCGCATTGAATAATTAAAAAGTGCACAGTTAACTCATTATAAACACACGATAAATAGGTATTACGATGAAAAAATCGCTTAATTTAAAAACATCTTCATTGCTCGTTATAGCCACCAGCTATGCTGTGTTAACCGGCTGTGCAGATGCAACCTCAACCGTAGTTCAAGAGCAAAATACCTACGCGAAAGAAGTAAAGGCATATGCTGTATATGTCCCTAAACGACAGGACGACTTTGCATGGGAGAATGATAAAGTTGCTTTTCGAGTGTATGGACCAGCAGCCCCTATAAAAGGACACGCGAGTGGCGTGGATGCTTGGCTAAAAAAGGTTGATTACTCGATCATAGATAAATGGTACGACCAAGCATTTAAAGGCACCGCTTCATACCACACAGACTCAGGTGAGGGTTATGACCCATACCATGTCGGTATTAGTCGTGGTGTTGGTGGTTCTGCAGTTTGGGTTGATGGTAAGGATTATACAGCCCATAACTATAAAAGTTTTGAAATTCAGCAAAATGGCCCAGAAAAAGTTATATTCACTCTTCAATATGAATGGCAAACACCACTAGGGTTAGTTAACGAATCAAAAACGATTTCTCTCTCAATGGGCTCTAACCTTTATAAAGTCAACTCCACGTTCAAACTCAATGGTAAACCGGCCTCACTCCCAATTGCTATCGGCGTTACAACTCATGATGAGAAAGCCTTAGTGGCGCATAATAAGCAAACAGGGCGAATCTCTGCTTGGGAAATGTTTGACGGCATAGCTCTCGGTACCGGCGCGATTATAGATCCTTCTAAAGTACAAGATATTCAACATATAGCTAAACAAGCAAAAGACGAGAGTCACATATGGATATTCACAAAATCAGATAAAGATGGCTCACTTGAGTACCATGCTGGTTTTGCATGGGAAGCAGCAGGCGAGATTACAACACGTGCTCAATGGCAAAACTATTTAGATACATTTAAAAAATAATATAGGTATTAACATGGAAAAAATTGCATTCACCATGACTTTACTAGCAGGCAATGAAGCTGAATATAAAAAGCGTCATGACGAGATCTGGCCTGAACTAGTTATAGAGCTAAAAAACGCAGGTGTATCTGATTACTCAATATTTCATGAGCCATCGTCAAACACACTATTTGCTGTTTTGAAAAGAACTAATGATCACAAAATGGACGACTTACCACTTACACCAATTGTTAAAAAGTGGTGGGCATTTATGTCTGACATTATGGAAACAAACGCCGACAATTCGCCGATTGTTACACCTATCGAACAGGTATTCCACTTAGATTAAAATATAGGAGTCGTTATGTCACATCGCATTTGTAAGGTTTTGGTACTAGTAACGATATGGTTATTATCACCATTTAGTTTTGCTGATATTAAACACGGTTTAAGAGATAATGATGGTAGACATATGATCCCTAGAGGTTATGTCATTAATACCAATGACCATGCAGGTGCGGTGGACTTCAACCCTGAAGACTATTTAAGAATGGTAAGAATGGGTGCCAATGTTCAAGTTATTCGACTTGAAATGGGCAAATTAAGTGAGCTTGGCGACAACACGTTTGAACCTGAATATTTAGCCAGAGTTAAACGTGCCACTAAGTTAGGCCGCGAGGCTGGCATTAAAACAGTATTTAAAATGACTGTTTATGGTGCAACTGATTTTTCGTGGGAAGAGTTATACCTAAACAAAAGTAATGAACAAGAAACTTATATCAATGCTTGGAAGCATATATGGGAAGCGTTTAAAGATGATGATTATGTGATTGGATATGATTTAGTTAATGAGCCTCGTAAAAAAGATATGGATATTTCTTACGATCAGCTAACTCGTCGCTATTTGATCCCGCTATATGAAAAAATTATCGATGCTGCTATTCCTTACAGCGACAATAAACAGTTTTTAATACAAACCATTTTCATGAATAAAGGCGATGCCATCAACAAAAACCAATATGCAGAAATAACAAAAAGAATAGATCGTAAAAATATTATTTTTGCCCCACATATCTACCAAGAGCATTTAGATTACATAGCTCCAACGATGGAAAGATTTGATAAAGAATCTCAGTTATTAGGTGCACCGATACTCATTGGTGAATGGGGATTCCCTACTCTAGTAACAACAGATAACTCAGTCAAAGAACAACTAAATTACATTGAGTTTTATATAAAAACAGCTGAAATTTTTGATGAAATGGGGGTTGGCTCAATTAAAGCATGGTTTCTAGGCAATCGTAGTTATCAAAACTTTTTACCAGGTGGTCCTTCTACTTGGGCTATTTTCAGTGATGAACAAGCAATTGGTACTGTAGAAAGAAAGTATATAACTGACATTATTGCACGCCCATACCCACAACTAATTGCCGGTGACATCAAAAACTTTAAATTTCACTTTGCGACACGCACATTAGATTTAAATATCACAAGTGATAATGCTAAAGGGGTTTCACGTATTTTTGTTGGTGCAGATAGGCATTATCCAGATGGATTTACTGTCTACATCGGCGATGACCTCATTATGAGTAAAAGCCCGATAAAAGCAGGTTTAGATGTTCATCACTCAACCAAAAATACACAACCAAGTAAGGTAGTTTGGGATAAGGATAGACAGCAACTCATTATACTATCGTGGCCCAAAAATAAAGCACAAATTAATATTAAAATTAAACCTGGAATATATAAAGAACCTGATCCAGCAGTAAAAATTGGCAAATAACGCTCATATTAATGGCTATCATTATTGGAAAATATGATGAAGAAGAATACAAAATGGCTGTTGTTCGCAACAGCAATATATGCCTCGACCTTGACGGCTGCGGACATACTAAAAACTGACAGCTATTTTACTGCCCAACACTACGACTTGGCAAAATCTGGCTATCTAGAAGCAGCACAGCTAGGTAACCCTCATGCTTATTATCAACTAGCACGAATTTATGCCAAGGGCTTAGGCGTAGAACAAGATATTATTAATGCGCTTATCTATTACTCTTTAGCAGCAGAATATAACTATTTTGATGCGCAGAAAGTCATCGACAATACCTTACTAAAACTACCAACAGAATCTCAGGCAGCTTTTAAAAAAGTCATGAATGACTATAAAAGCAAACAGGGTAAAAGTGTTATTGATGCAAAGTATTTCCCCGTGCTTAAACAAGATACAATAACTGCACGGGTTACATTTGATGATAAAGCCCAATTAGAGCCTGTATTTTATAGTGAAGACTTCGTTGACAATTCAATTGCTAATATGAACAATTTAGCGATTGAAGAAGGCGGTAATGAAGATGCTTTTTTTATGTCTACGCCAAAAGAGCCCTATTTAATTTTAGACATAGATATTGCCCCTGATGGATCTGTGCGTAATTATTTCGAAGTGCAAAAATTAGGCGGGCCCGTTTCAAGGTTGATTGAAGAGTTCGTACATTTCCCACAACCTAAACCTTCAATTAATGGCCATCATATTGATTTTGTTCATCGCGTATTTCTTGGTGCAGCTGGCCATTCAAAATCAACGCTGGTAAATGAGAATGAGCAAATGTATAGCCAAATACTCCGCGTAGCTAGAAAGTTGGCAAAAGGAGAAAGCTTAAACGAACGATATCAACATGCGATGGCCTTGCTCAATTTTCCTTGGCTAACTCAAGAAGAAGGCGAAGCAGAAAAAAAACTATTAGCACTAGCGAACATTGGGCATCCCGGCGCGATGTATGAATACGGACTGTTGCTTTATAGAGAACAACGAGATATCCCCACTGCTATCAATTGGATTTCTCAATCGAGCAAATACGGATTAGTTCGTAGCGAGTATCGCTTAGGCATGATCCTAAACTCCAGCCCATGGGTGCAACAAGATCAACGAAAAGCATTATTTTGGTTCAGCTCCGCAATGAATAAAGGCGATATTAATTCAGCTATCAGAGCAATTGATATTAAGCTTAACGCCAAAGATAAATCATTAATTGATGTGGAGTCTGCCGTACTTGATTTACAAGAAATTGAGCATAAACATGCCAATAACCCTGAGTACTATTATTTGTTAGCTTTATCTTTTCGAGATAGGAAGGCAAGAGACTTTAGTAAATTTGTAAGTAATATGCGCACAGCTATTAAACGAGGCAACTCCGCGAATTGGGATACGAGTGAATGGCAAGCACTATTAGATCGTTCAACCGTTGGTAGAGTATATATTACTGAGCAATAACATAGTCAGGGCAGCTGCCTCTTAGGATATCTGGCTCTTCAATTCATTAAGATTAATTTTTATATCCCTGAGGCTACAACTATCGGTTCTACCATTTAATAAAACAGCAATAATACTAGGTGAGTATGTGTTTGATAATTATTTTGCTCAAGCTTTAGGATTTATAAGCTTTATATTAGCAATGCTGTGTTTTATGCAAAAAGATGATCGTCATTTTAAAATTATGATGATTGTCATGAACTTAAACCATGCGTTACACTATTACTTATTAAATGCAGTAACCTCCTCACTTTGTTCTTTATTTGCTGTCGGACGAACAGCAGTTTCATTACAAACAAAAGCGAAATGGGTCGCTAGCTTATTCATTATACTTACCATGTTGATTGGTTATTTTACTATAAGCCAATGGACAGATTATATCGCCATAGTGGGTTCCTGTATTGGTACATATGCTTTGTTTTGCCTTAATGGAATCAAGATGCGTTTGGTGGTATTCGTTGGTTCATGCTTATGGCTTATAAATAACGTGATTGTAGGTTCACTTGGTGGAATTTTATTAGAAACTACAGTGATAATTATTAATTCAACAACTATTTACAAATTACATAAGCATGACATAGCTAATAAAGGCTAATTGAAATGATATTGTTGATGTGTCAATTAAACCCACCAAGTCAACCCCCAATTAAACATCCCACTAGCGTTAACCAGCCATTGGCTCATAAGTAACCGGTAATACGATACTTTTACCTTAGCTTATCTGCTTCCTTCACTCTTTTATCAACAGCAATAACCAACTCGTGCTCAAATTCATTTGAAATAATAGCAGTGAGTTTAGCCATGTCGGTTTAGCTATTTTTGCTACACATGATGTTACTGCACTACATAAAAGATGATAGTTATTGCTAGTATCGCTATGATTTGGATTTATGTTTTTATTTGGGTCTTTGATTTATATTTTAAAGGAGACAAAACTAAACGTACGCTTTCAATCCGCCTATTACACGTCACTTTATTCGAAGCGGGTTTCTTGATATTGACTATTCCAGTTATATCTTATTTTTATCGGTGATTTTATGAAGAATTTTTGCAATGAATTTAGGCGTGACTATTTTTATAACTATTTACGCTTTCCTATTTAACTTGAGCTACAACCATATCAGAGCAACAATCATCCAGCGCAATTCTAGAGATAGCCACGCTTAATCATAATCCTTATTTATCCAATCATATTACTTGAAAGTACTGATATTAGAACGAGTAATTAGACAAAAGCAATAAAAAAGCCTAACAATGAATATTCAACATTGTTAGGCTTCATATAAGTGCTTCACTACATTTTAGAAGCTATAGCTAAAGCTTACTTCATAGATACGCCCAGTGTAATCAACGCGCGAGACCGCACTTTCATTGTTACCCCAGTACTCATAACGTTGCTCATCAGTTAAGTTGTAACCTCTTAAATAACCTCTAAAGTTCTTTGTGAACTTATATGATGTCACTAGATCCAAACGGCCTGTTGCTTTTTGCACACGAGGCTGGACACCTAGGTACGAGTTTTGTCCTTTCAAATAGGAGTCATCTTTCCAGTTATATGCAAGTCTAAAACTAAATCCATCATTCTCATAGTAACCAATTAC
>NZ_AHCA01000025.1 GCF_000238355.1 Pseudoalteromonas haloplanktis ATCC 14393 | reverse complement strand
ACTATGGCGGTGACGGTTTGCGTATTACCGTCTTTATCGGTGACTAACACGGTCACCGCTGCGCCTTGCCCCGCATCAGTCGTGCCGCTGACTTCTGGGGTATTATCGTTGCTAAGTGTATCCACATTCACGGTTAAAGTCGGCGGCGTACCATCAAAGTCTGTCGAGTTAATCGTGCGGATATTGCCTGCTTCATCGCTGGCACTGGCGGTAATTGAGCTGAGTGTTAACAGCGGAATGCTCAACCCAAGTAGTGACCAATTACCCGCTGCATCGGTGGTCGCTGTGTAATTGACCACCCCACCGCCGAGTAAGTTTTGAGTGACAGTCACAGTGCTACCCGCTGGTAAATCGGAAGTGCCGTTAAGAGTCACGAGTTGCCCAAGCAAGAAGGTGGGCACAAAGGCAAGCGCTGGCGGTATGGTATCCACCACGCCGTTGTCAGTAGCGCTGCCAGTGTTGCCGGCTGCATCGCTGAGGCTGGCGGTGACTGTGTAAGCGCCATCAAGCAATGGTTGCGCAGCTTCGGCGCTCCAATGACCACTGCCATCGGTTTGCACTGTCACTGTATGACTGCCATTGCTATCGCTGAAGGTAATCGCGATATCACTGTTCGCTAAATCCGATGTACCGGTTACTACTGGGGTATTGTCGTTGGTTAATGTCGGTGCATCAATGGTGACTGTTGGCGCTTGCGTGTCTACTACGCCACCATTTTCACTATCCGTGGCTGTATTGCCTGCCGCATCGGTGATGCTGGCATCCACTTGGAATGCGCCTTCTGCAAGTGGTGTGGGTACATCCACCGCCCAACTACCATCGGCCAATACTGTCGCGGTTAAGATTTGCACCGCGCCAGTGGCATCGGTCACGGTTAGATTAACAACCCCACCAATTTCATCACTGCTACCGGTAATGGTAGGCGTGGTATCGCTTGTAGCTGCAAGCGGATCAATATCAAAACTCGGCGCTTGAGTGTCTATTAAACCGCCATTTTCTGTGTCTGAACCTGTATTACCCGCGGCATCAGTTACTGAAGCTACAACCACAAAACTGCCTTCAGCTAATGCTGTTGTAGCCGATATTGACCAAGTGCCATTAGCCTTAACTGTGGTGGTGACTGTTTGATTTGCTCCATTTGCATCAGTGATCACTAACGTCACTTGTGCCCCAGCTCGCGCATCCGTTGTGCCGCTGATAGTAGGGGTTGTATCATTGGTTTCTGCAAGCTGATTGATCTCGATAACAGGTGCAATTGTATCTATTACCCCTTGTGTATTTGCAGTGCCTGTATTTCCTACCACTGTAACATCCGCTCTCACCGTAAAATCTCCTTCGGCAAGAGGTTGAGTAGCCGTTACAGACCAAACCCCAGCTAAGACTTGTGCAGTTAGGATCTCTGGTGCATTAACACCATCATCAATCGTTACTGTAACGAGTGTATTGTCAGGTGCATTACTTGTTCCTGAAATAATAGGTGTTGCGTCATTAGTATTACCAATCTCATTAATTGCAATACTGGGGGCTGTGGTATTGAGCGTGAATGAACTTTGCGCAGTTGTGGTATTTCCTGCTGTATCAGACACTGTAGCACTGACAGTATAATCATCTTCAGCGAGTGTAGGCGCAGTCACGGACCAATTACCGCTAGCATCTACTGTGGCTGATAGTACTGTGTCATTACCACTGCTATCTGTGACAACAAGATTAATAATCGTCCCTTGTGGCTCTGACGATGACCCATTAATACTGGGTGTTGCATCATTAATAGTGCCTAAATTATTGATTGTTAATAATGGTGCTTGAGTATCTATATTACCCGAACCTGAAGCGCTTCCCGTATTACCCGCTGCATCTGTAATACTAGCATTTACTGTGTATCCACCATCAGGTAGGCTCGGAGCTACTACTTGCCAACTACCACCTGCTTGCACGACTGCAATTAGTGAATAATTATCGCCATTACTATCAGTAATAATCACATTAACTAAGGTGTTTTCAGGCTCTGTTGATGAACCACTGATACTAGGCGTTGCATCATTACCAAGACCATTATCATTTACAGTAAGAACAGGCACTAAGGTATCTATGTTGCCAGTTAATGACAGTGACGTTTCATTACCCGCATCATCCGTAATAACCGCAACGACAGTGTAATCCCCTTCGGCAAGTCCATTGCGAACTTCAACTGACCAGCGGTTATCGGCACCTACGGTTGCCTCTAATGTTTGCTCAACACCATTCGCATCAGTCACCGTGAGTATAACTTTGCCCCCAACTTCGTTGCTGGTACCGCTAAATACAGGTGTAACATCTTTGCCATCCCCGACACCCTGAACAGTAAGTGTCGGCGCAACTGTATCAATCACCCCACTGACTGACTCAGTTGCTTCGTTACCCACACCATCTCTAACACTTACATCAACCGTAAACCCACCATCGGCTAAAGGAGTTGTTGGACTGATTACCCAGTCACCACTGGCATCTACAGTAGCTGTTAATACTTCGCTGTTACCATCTTTATCTGTGACCACTACAGTCACACTTGCCCCTTGCCCTGCATCCGTTGTGCCACTAATTGCTGGGGTATTATCATTACTAAGCGTATCAACGCTAACGGTTAAAGTCGGTGGCGTGCTATCAAAATCTGTTGAGTTAATCGTGCGTATATTGCCTGCTTCATCGCTGGCACTGGCGGTAATTGAGCTGAGTGTTAACAGTGGGATACTGAGACCTGCCAATGACCAGTTACCCGCCGCATCGGTGGTCGCTGTGTAATTGATCACCCCACCGCCGAGTAAGTTTTGAGTGACAGTAACAGTGCTGCCCGCTGGTAAATCGGAAGTGCCGTTGAGGGTCACGAGTTGCCCTAACAAGAAGGTGGGCACAAAGGCAAGCTCTGGCGGTATGGTATCCACCACGCCATTGTCAGTAGCGCTGCCAGTGTTGCCTGCTGCATCACTAAGAGTGGCGGTTACTGTATAAGCGCCATCAAGTAATGGTTGCGCAGCTTCAGCGCTCCAATTACCACTGCCATCGGTTTGCACTGTCACTGTATGACTGCCATTGCTATCGCTGAAGGTAATGGCGATATCACTGTTCGCTAAATCCGATGTACCGGTTACTACTGGGGTATTGTCGTTGGTTAATGTCGGTGCATCGATGCTGACGGTTGGCGCTTGCGTGTCTACTACGCCACCATTTTCAGTGTCGCTGGCAGTATTGCCTGCTGCATCGGTGACACTGGCATCCACTTGGAAAGCGCCTTCTGCAAGAGGTGTGGGTACATCCACCGACCAAGTGCCATCAGCAAGCACAGTCGCCGTTAAAGTTTGCACTGCGCCATTCGCATCGGTCACGGTTAGATTAACAATACCGCCTATTTCATCACTGCTACCGGTGATGGTCGGTGTGGTATCGCTTGTATCTGCCAATGGATCAATATCAAAACTCGGCGCTTGCGTGTCAATCACCCCACCGTTTTCACTATCCGTGGCTGTATTGCCTGCCGCATCGGTAACGCTGGCATCCACTTGGAATGCGCCTTCTGCAAGGGGGGTGGGCACATCCACCGACCAAGTGCCATCGGCCAATACTGTCGCTGTGAGATTTTGTACTGTGCCATTCGCATCTGTTACGGCAATTGTAACAGTACCGCCAATTTCATCACTGCTACCGGTGATGGTCGGTGTGGTATCGCTCGTAGCTGCAAGCGGATCAATATCAAAGCTCGGCGCTTGCGTGTCAATCACCCCGCCGTTTTCACTATCCGATGCTGTATTGCCCGCCGCATCGGTGATATTGGCATCCACTTGGAATGCACCTTCTGCAAGGGGGGTCGGTACATCCACAGACCAAGTGCCATCGGCCAATACTGTCGCGGTTAAGGTTTGCACCGCGCCATTCGCATCTGTGACAGCAATTGTAACAATACCGCCAATTTCATCACTGCTACCGGTGATGGTTGGTGTGGTATCGCTTGTAGCTGCAAGCGGATCAATATCAAAACTCGGCGCTTGCGTGTCAATCACCCCACCGTTTTCACTATCCGATGCTGTATTACCCGCCGCATCGGTGATGCTGGCATCCACTTGGAATGCGCCCTCAGCAAGTGGGGTGGGTACATCCACCGACCAAGTGCCATCAGCAAGCACAGTCGCCGTTAAAGTTTGCACCGCGCCATTCGCATCTGTGACAGCAATTGTAACAATACCACCAATTTCATCACTGCTACCGGTAATGGTAGGCGTGGTATCGCTTGTATCAGCTAATGGATCAATATCAAAGCTTGGCGCTTGCGTGTCAATCACGCCACCATTTTCACTATCCGTGGCTGTATTGCCTGCCGCATCGGTGATGCTGGCATCCACTTGGAATGCCCCTTCTGCAAGTGGTGTAGGTACATCCACCGCCCAAGTGCCATCGGCCAATACTGTCGCGGTTAAGATTTGCACCGCGCCAGTGGCATCGGTCACGGTTAGATTAACAACCCCACCAATTTCATCACTGCTACCGGTGATGGTCGGTGTGGTATCGCTTGTAGCTGCAAGCGGATCAATATCAAAACTCGGCGCTTGCGTGTCAATCACCCCGCCATTTTCGCTATCCGATGCAGTATTGCCTGCCGCATCGGTGATGCTGGCATCCACTTGGAATGCGCCCTCAGCAAGGGGGGTGAGTACATCCACCGCCCAAGTGCCATCGGCCAATACTGTCGCCGTTAAAGTTTGCACCGCGCCAGTGGCATCGGTCACGGTTAGATTAACAATACCGCCAATTTCATCACTGCTACCGGTGATGGTCGGTGTGGTATCGCTTGTAGCTGCAAGCGGATCAATATCAAAACTCGGCGCTTGCGTATCGATTACCCCACCATTCTCAGTGTCGCTGGCAGTATTACCTGCCGCATCGGTGATGCTGGCATCCACTTGGAATGCGCCTTCTGCAAGTGGTGTGGGTACATCCACCGCCCAAGTGCCATCAGCAAGCACAGTCGCTGTTAAAGTTTGCACCGCGCCAGTGGCATCGGTCACGGTTAGATTAACAATACCGCCAATTTCATCACTGCTACCGGTGATGGCCGGTGTGGTATCGCTCGTAGCTGCAAGCGGATCAATATCAAAGCTCGGCGCTTGCGTATCGATTACCCCACCATTCTCAGTGTCGCTGGCAGTATTGCCCGCCGCATCGGTGATATTGGCATCCACTTGGAATGCACCTTCTGCAAGTGGTGTGGGTACATCCACCGCCCAAGTGCCATCGGCCAATACTGTCGCGGTTAAGGTTTGCACCGCGCCATTCGCATCTGTGACAGCAATTGTAACAATACCGCCAATTTCATCACTGCTACCGGTGATGGTAGGCGTGGTATCGCTTGTAGCTGCAAGCGGATCAATATCAAAACTCGGCGCTTGCGTGTCAATCACGCCACCATTTTCAGTGTCGCTTGCAATATTACCTGCCGCATCGGTGACGCTGGCATCCACTTGGAATGCGCCCTCAGCAAGGGGGGTGGGTACATCCACCGACCAAGTGCCATCAGCAAGCACAGTCGCCGTTAAAGTTTGCACCGCGCCATTCGCATCTGTGACAGCAATTGTAACAATACCGCCAATTTCATCACTGCTACCGGTGATGGTAGGCGTGGTATCGCTCGTTTCAGCCAGTGGATTAATATCAAAAACAGGAGCTTGGGTATCGATTACCCCGATAGCTTGCGCATCACTTGTTAAACCATCAACGGTAACGCTTGCTGCTACAGTAAACTGCCCTTCTGCAACCGTATTTTGTGCTTCAACACTCCAAACACCTGCAGTGACTGTTGTGGTAAGAGTTTGGTTACTGTTATTACTATCAGTGATCACCACTGTAATAATGCTGCCATCTGGCGCATCGGATGCGCCACTAATAGTTGGCGTTACATCATTACTATCTGCAATTGCATCTATGCTCAGACTCGGCGCATTATCATTTAAAATAAAACTGCTATTTGCCGTTGCCTGATTGCCCGCAGCATCAGTAATATTAGCAACAACAGCAATAGTGCCATTTTGCAATGCAGTAGGCACTTCCACCGACCAACTACCGTCCCCATTTACTATCGCGGTCAAGTTTTGTGAATTTGCACCATCATTTACAACCAAGTTTACAACACTGCCCACGGGTTCGCTTGTTTGGCCGCTGATTGTTGGGGTTGTATCATTCACTGTACCTAGATTATCAATAGTTAATGTTGGTGCTGTTGCATCAACAACCCCGGTATCTGACACTGTACTTTGATTACCGAAAGTATCTGCGACGCTTGCTGTAACAGTAAAGTCACCATCAGATAGCGCGTTATCAGGACTAATAGACCAGCTACCATCAGCGCCTACAACGGCTAACAGCGTTTGTGTAATGCCACTGCTATCCGTTACTAATACTGTTACAACGCTGCCTGTATCAGTATCACTAGTACCGCTAATCAATGGGGTTGTATCACTGGTGAGTTGATCAAAATCCAACGTTAATACTGGGCTTGTATTATCAAATGCACCTAATTCAGTATCTGTTCCTGTGTTTCCAGCATCGTCTGTTACAGATGCCGTGATAGTAAACTCACCTATCGCAACAGGAGTTGTTACAGCAAAGGACCAATTACCATTGGCATCAGTTGAAGCAGAATAGATTTGACTATTGTTTTGTGAATCGGTGACAACAACTGTAACTATACTGCCTGATGCCGCACCTTGACTGGTTCCAGAAATCACTGGTGTAGCGTCATTAATATCCCCAACAGTGTCTATTAATATTATCGGTGCAGTAGTATCAACAATACCCGTAATAGCTGCATTGGCTGTATTACCAAAACTATCAGTTACCATCGCCGTAACGCTAAACTCACCTTCAGCTAAATCCAGTGATGGTGTAACAGACCAATTACCATTAGCATCAACTGAAGTTAACAGTGTTTCGGTTTGACCATTAATATCCGTAATAATAACTTGTACTTGATCGCCAGCAGCAGCATTTAATGTATTACCTGTCAGCTCTGGGGTGGTGTCATTTGTCTCACCAACAATATTTATGTTTATTGATAATAAACTGAGATCAATCAGTCCCGTAGTAGAGTCTGATGCTTGATTACCAGCCGTATCAGCAACCGTTGCCACAACTGAATATTGCCCTTGTGCTAAACTGTTTGGTACCTCAACCGCAAAGCTGCCATCATTTAAAGTTTGTGTTGCAAATGTTTGCTGCACACCATTAGCATCAACCACTACAATAGCCACCAGCGTGCCATTAGCAACACCTTGTACTTGACCTGTAATAATGGGGGTATCATCTGCCGAATCCACCAAGGTATCTAAATTTATGAGTGGAGCAGTTATATCAATTAAACCATCACTGGTGTCGCTGGCCTGATTACCCGCATTATCACTGACTGTTGCGGTAATAGTAAATTCACCTTCAGCCAAGGCTGTAGTTAGCTCAACTTGCCAAGTATTAGTTGTGTTTACAACTGCCGTTAGTATTTGTTGAACACCGTTATTGTCTACGACTGTAACTGTGATCGTGCTACCAATATCAACGCCTGATACCGTTCCTGTAATTACAGGTGTCGTATCATTACTATCTGCAAAAGCGTCAATATTAATTATAGGTGCAGTGATATCAACATTGCCTATTGCGCTATCTTGTGCTGAATTGCCTGCCGTATCTTGGGTTTGAGCGATAACATTAAACTGCCCTTGTGCGAGTGTATTTACTACCGATACGCTCCAACTACCATCACTCGCCGTTATAGTATTAAATACCTGTACTGCACCAGTACTGTCTGTCACTGTAACAGTAACGTTGCTACCTGCTGATAAGCCTTGACTGACCCCGGAAATATCTGGAGTTTGATCGTTTGTATCTGCAATAGCATTAATGCTAATCAAAGGTGGGGTTAAATCAATATTTCCCGTTGTTGTCGCCGTGCTGCTGTTACCTGCCTCATCACTTACACTTGCAGCAACAGTATAATCACCTTCAGCTAATGCAATACTAGGCTCTAGTTGCCAGTTTCCAGCCGCGTCAGTGACGGTAGTTAGTGTTTGTTGATCGCCATTACTATCAGTAATCACTAAGGTCACTGTCGTGCCAGCATTAACACCCAATGTCGTTCCACTTATAGTAGGTGTTGTATCGTTACTTTGTGCGAGTGCATTAATAGTAATAATCGGCGCAGTTGTATCTATTAAACCTACTTCTGTAGCACTTGCTGTATTACCTGCACTGTCTGCCACAGTTGCAGTTACAGTAAATTCACCCTCTACAAGCGTACCAGTTACCTCTGTAGACCAACTACCACCAGCTGTTACCGTCGCTGTTAAGGTTTGTGTTGCACCGTTACTTGCGACAACAGTTATTGATACAAGTGTACCGATGGCCACACCATTTACCGATCCAGTCAATGTAGGAGTAACATCATTGGTATCTGCAATAACATCAATCGCTATGATAGGGGCTGTTAAATCAATGGTGGCAGTGGCTTGCGCATTGCCTTCATTCCCAGCATCGTCAACAACATTAGCTTGGACATTATAAGGGCCCTCTGCTAGTGCTGCTGTTGTAATTGCCCAATTGCCTTGAGGATCAAGCTGGGTAATAAATGTTTGCACTTGCCCGGCGCTATCAGTCACCGTCAGTACCACATCATCGCCTGTATCTAAGCCCACAACAGAGCCTGTAATTGTTACTACAGGCGAAGCAGAGTCAGTTAATGTCGCAATACTGACCAGCGGCGCTGTGGTATCTATATTGGCTGTAATTGTGTCTGAAACTGGCTCACCATCAGGACCCGTTACTGTTACATCTACAACAATTGGGCCATCAGGTAATGGCTCAATTGTAGGTGAGGTAAACGTGCCATCTGGTTGTACAATCACTGTAATGGTTTGTACATTATCTAATGCATCTGTGATAGTGATTAATACTGTTTCACCGGCCAAGTTGCTCGATGTTCCTGAAATAACTGGCTGTGGATTATTTATTAGACCAAGCTCATTCAACGCTAAACTACCAATTAATGCGGTCTCTGGGAGCACCCCATCGGTGGTATCACGAACAGCGAAAATACCATCATTACTCGCCTCAAAACTATCATCAAAAGAAAGGCTATTTGGATCTACAGATTCAGCAATACGAGCTAATTCTACAAAGGAAGTACCACCACCAGAGCCAGCAGCAGCGTTACCACCCGCAGCAGTCGCTTCCAAGTTATCCAATATATCCCCGCCACTTTCAAGGGCATTTAAAAAATCACTAACATTATCAGTTAACGATGAAGCTTCTGTCGTTGACGTTGGATCCGGTTGGTTTAAACTTGCAATAGCATCATCAATACTATCATCGAAAATGGTGGTTTCTGAGCTATCTCTTGCGGCATCAGCAACCAAATCAGGTGTAATTTGCACTCGCTGATTAGCTGGAATAGCAAGCGATATTCCTTTTACATCAATCAATAATGACGAATTAGCTGCGGTGATCACAATATCGCCAACGGTAATTGTGTCCCCTAGTGACAACGCCTTAATAGAGCCGTCTTCTAAAACGATCCCAACAGAGCCCTGTATATCTATGATTAGTAATTGATTTGCGTCCATTTTGCTACCTGCATCATTAGAAATTAAACCTTTGTATGACTAAATTTAGAACAGCACAGTAAAAAGGACACTGGACTAAAGTACAGGTAACAAAACTTAAATTAATATTAAAAGCTTAAAGAACTGGTGAAAAATTTTTTTTATGCTAGGCAAAACTTCTATTTGCACTAATCAATTTCCTTGTCTAAAACTAATCTAAATGATCATCAACTTGGATCTAAGAGGACGAAATGGCTAGGAAAAATAACTTTACCCGCACTAGAGCTACAATTCTAATTGGTTTGGTTTTAGCTACAAATGGATTTACTGCTCATCTTCATGCTGAGCAAACTTCCCTCATGCCTTTGACTTATGTCGCCGACAAAGCAATAGCCAGTAACCCAGAAGTTCAACAAGCTTGGCATGCTTTTAAAGCATCAATTTATGGTATTGATGCTGCAAAATCAGGGTATAAACCTACATTAGATGCATCAATCAGTGCAGGTTATGAAAAACGTAACTACGGCGTAGAAGATGAATATAACCGCAATACCGCAGAGCTTACCTTAGGGCAAATGCTGTATGATGGCTTTCAAACATCAAATACCGTTAAACGATTTGAACGCATTCAACTTATTCGCTACTTTGAAATGCTCTCACAAGCTGAGCAAATAGCGCTACAAGCAAGCGTTGCTTATCTTGACGTGCAAAAATTCACCACCTTAGTAGAGCTGGCGCAGAAAAACCTAAGCGAGCATGAGTCGGTATATCAACAAATTGAACAAAGCGTAGGAGCCGGCGTAGCCAGAGCGGCTGACCTGGAGCAAATCAGTGGTCGCCTATCACTTGCTCAATCCAATGTAATGACCGAATACGCAAACCTACATGATGTTAGCGCACGCTACTTACGGATTGTGGGAGAGCTGCCTCAACAAGGCACGGTTGCAGCTAAGTTAAGTGAAGATAGCATCCCAATTTCTATTAACCAAGCGCTTGATATTGCTTATAAAAACAGTCCTAGCTTTTATGCATCTTTGTATAATATTGAAGCCCAACAAGCGAATGCGCAATCACAAAAAGCTGCGTTTCATCCTAAGGTTGATTTATCTGCGCGTTATGGCTCCCAAGACCGTGATGAACTTGGCTTTAATGAAACCAGAACAGAAGCCAGAGTTGGCATTGATGTGCGATACAACTTATACAATGGTGGTTTAGACAGCGCCAATCTTGATCAAGCATACCAAGAAGTCAATATAGCGAAATTCCAACGTGATCAATCGTGTATTGAAATACGTCAAAACCTGCAAGTTGCATATAACAATGTAAAAATCCTTGAGAGTAAGCTTCCTTCATTAGATCAACATCGTCGCTCATCTGACAAAGTGAAAATAGCCTACAAAGATCAATTTGATATTGGCCAACGTACTCTATTAGACGTACTCGATGCCGAAAATGAATCATTCCAATCTAACCGTTCATATACTGCAGCACTTTACGATCGTCAAGCAGCGATACTCGCCATGCTCGCAGAAATGGGCAAACTACTGCCAACCTTAAATGTAACCTCTGACAAATTTCCGAAAATCACGGAATTAACCGATGACCCTATTGCCCACAATGCCGAATTTATTTGCCCTAAATACGACGTGGCAGCCACCATCAGCCGTCAGGAGTTTTTACAAAAAAAAGCCCAGCAAGATAACGCCTACATGACCGTCACGGCAATGCCAAGCTATCTCAATGCGCCAGCGCTTTCGAGTACCTTTAGTGATGATGATAATGACGGTGTTGCAAACGAACAGGATGACTGTCCATCAACACCTGCTTTTACCGAGGTAGATGAAAAAGGCTGTACTAAATACAATAGTAATACCAGTAATGTAGAAATCGGCATTCCGTTTGCGGCTGACTCCAGTGTAGTACGTCCTGAGTACTTACAGGAAATAGCACGTCTTGCAGACTTTTTAAAATCTCACCCATCTAAAAATGTAGAAATACAAGGACATGCATCACTTGAAGGGCCTGCGCTTTACAATAAAAAGCTCTCTGAAAAACGCGCATTCTCAGTCGCAGAAATATTAATTCAACAGTATGGTGTATTGCCTAAGCGAGTTAAATCACTTGGCTACGGTATAGATAAACCTAGGATCAATGAAATATCCGTCCGGGCTAATGCGGCAAACAGACGTATAGAAGCGGTGATCACCGATACCAATACAGGAAACAGTTTTGTCGCATCCAGTTACTAAGACGCACTTACTTTAGAAGTTAAGTTTACAGCTGTGTTTGGCTTTTAGGCAAAAGAAAACTTATCAGTGTAGTTATTCTTTTTAAATAGCAGTAACCACGTATAAATGCCAGCACATGCTGTCTGGATGGCTCTATTTATGGGCATGTTAAAGCGCTGTAAGTAAAAAAGCTTAATGTAATAACAAGGCTCCGCTCGATGCTTAACTAAAACCCATACGCATTAATCGTCCTTTGGTAACTCGATTTCAATCATAACAAAGTAATACGTCCCATTTTTAAATCGTTAAACTTAATGCAATAACAATGGAAGTTATATGGAAATAGATGATGTAGTCAGTCATGGTGGTATTTTAGTAGACTGTTTAGAAATTTTATGTCACTACCATGATCGTGAATTTTCCCGTGAGACTTTGCTTAATGGGCTTCCCCTTGAGCAAGGCAATCTCACGCCTTCTGGTTTTTCACGAGCAGCTAAACGTATTGGTTTTAAAACTAAAGTTGTTAATAAACAACTAACCAAAATCAATACCGCTTTACTTCCTGCTATTTTATTACTTGAGAATAACCAAGCTTGCGTAATTACAGCATTGGATCCACTCACACAAACCGTTGAAGTAATTTATCCAGAGCTAAGCGACTCAGCTGTAACGTTAAATGTGGCAGATCTCAGTCAAAACCCAACTGATGTTATTATTTATACACGTCCAGAATTCACTTTTGATGCACGCTCACCGGTGTTACAAAAATTATCTAAAGATGGCTGGTTTTGGGGGGTCATTAAAGAGTGCCGTTCCTTATATAAAGACGTCATTATTTCAGCCATTGCACTGGGTGTATTATCGATTGCAATGCCCTTGTTTGTCATGAACGTGTATGACCGAGTCGTACCCAATCAAGCGGTAGAAACCTTATGGGTATTAGCCATAGGCGTACTAATAGCACTGACCGCAGACTTTGCTTTGAGGTTAGTACGTAGTTATTTTGTCGAACTTGCTGCCAGTCGCATCGATGTAAAAGTCTCTGCGGTAATTATGGAACGAGTACTGGGAATGCAATTAAAAAACCGACCCACATCAGCAGGCTCATTTGCCAGCAATATCCAGTCTTTCGAAGCTGTGCGTGGCTTCTTTAGCTCCATTACCCTCATCGCATTGGTTGATTTACCTTTTGTATTTTTATACCTCACAGTCATCGCAATCATTGGTGTAGAGCTGAGTATTCCTATTATAGTCGGGGCAATAATATTGCTGTGTTATGCCTTAGCCGCCCACAGAAAGTTAGAAGCACTGTCAGAGCAAACGATGAAAGCCAGCTCTATGCGTAATGCTATTTTAGTTGAAAGCCTTACCAATATTGAAGATGTAAAAAGCTTTCATAGCGAATGTAAAACTCAAGCAGCATGGGAAAAGTCAACAATTTACATTGCTCGCGTTAATGCGCAGAGTCGGCTTATATCTGGCTCAATAGCCAACTCTGCCACGTGGTTACAACAATGTGTTGGCGTGATTATAATGATCATTGGCGTGCATTTAGTCATCGCAGGTGATTTAACCCAAGGCGGCTTAATTGCAGCATATTTATTATCATCAAGAACTATGGGACCAATTGGTCAATCCGCTGCGGTACTTGCACAATTTCACCATGCGGCCATTGCAATGCATTCACTGAATGAGATCATGGAAAAAGAGGTTGAGCGCCCAGCTGGTAAACATTGGTTAAGTCACCCTGTTTTACGCGGAGATATAGAATTTCAAAACGTACATTTTAAATACTCAGATGAAAGTAACGAAGCGCTATCTGGAGTTTCGTTTAAAATTAAAGCCGGTGAAAAAGTTGCTATCTTAGGGCGTAATGGTTCAGGTAAAAGCACGCTAGAGAAACTCATTTTAGGGTTACATGATCCGACCTCGGGTTCTATTTTAATTGATAACACCGATATCCACCAAATAGATCCTGCAGAATTGCGCCATAATATTGGTTATGTCCCGCAAACAATCTCGCTATTTTTTGGCTCGCTGAAAGACAATATCACCTTAAGTGCATGGCACGCCAAAGATGAACAAATTATAAGTGCGTGCGAACGTAGCCAATTATTCGACTTAATTAACTCTCACCCTGATGGCTTTGATCTACAAGTTGGCGAACAAGGCCGGCTCCTCTCTGGTGGGCAGCGTCAAGCTGTTGGTATTGCTCGTGCTTTGATAAACGATCCGCCAATACTCATTCTTGATGAGCCAACCTCAGCACTGGATCACAATAGTGAAGCAAAAATCATCGCTAATTTAAAACAGTACAACCATGATAAAACCCTGCTGGTAGTAACACACCGAACATCGCTACTGGAGTTGGTTGATCGAATTATTGTCGTTGATAACGGTAAAATAATTGCCGATGGACCAAAAGCTCGGGTAATTGCCTCGTTGAGTAATCAAACTGTGGAGCGAGCATCATGAGTAAAAACAAACCCACACTAGAACAACGCTCTTTTGAATCTGTAGGACGTGCTATAGAAGCGACTAAAGGAAAAAAACCATCTATTTTTAATAACTTATTCAAAGGCTGGTTATCGCCACCAAACAGTCAAGATTGGGTGGTTGATGCACAATGGGAAAAAATGCAACAACAACCGGCAAGTGCCAAGTTATTGCTGTACTTAATTTGTTTTAGCATGATGTTGTTATTTATTTGGTCTGCGTTTGCTAATCTTGATGAAGTCGCTCGCGGTGAAGGTCGTGTTATACCGTCAAATAAATTACAACTGATTCAATCTTATGATGGCGGGATGGTCGAACAAATTAATGTACGTGAAGGACAAGTAGTCAGTACTGGTGATGTACTAATAAAAATTGATCCTACTCGGTATATTTCTAATTTTCGTGAAAATCAATCTAAAGTGCTGTCACTCAGTGCTAAAGTCGCGCGACTTGAAGCACTTACTAAAAAGCAGCCTTTAATTTTTGACCCTAAGCTCACCACTGATGCACCCGCGGTGGTAATGCACGAACAAGCACTTTACACCAGTAATAACCAAGAGCTTGAACAACAAGTCGCCATTCATAAACGTCAATTAGAGCAACGTCGTCAAGACCATATTGAAGCACAAGCAGCCCTGCAACAACATACCAATGCATTACGTTTAATAAACCGTGAATTACAAGTTACCCGGCCACTCCTTCGCTCAGGTGCAGTATCTGATATCGATATAATTCGCCTAGAACGCCAAGCCGTTGACTTAAATGGCGAGATAAATCGATCCAGAGCGGTCATCAACCGCAGTGTATCTGCAATCAATGAAGCAAAAAACAAAGTAGCCGAGGTTGAACTATCTATGATCAATCGATGGAACAACGAGCTCTCAGAAGCACGATTGCGGTTAGATGCAATTAAAGAAACCGAATCAGGGTTGGCTGATAAAGTAGCCCAAACTGAAATTCGCTCGCCTGTTAATGGCACTGTACAGCGCTTAATGGTGAACACGGTTGGAGGGATTTTACAACCTGGTAGTGATGTTCTAGAAATTATACCGCTGGATGATCAATTGATAGTCGAGGCTAAGATCCCTCCCAAAGATATTGCATTCTTACGCCCAGGGCAAACAGCAATGATCAAATTTAGCGCCTATGATTTTGCTATTTACGGTGGCTTAAGTGCCGAGGTTATTCAAATTAGTGCCGATACGATAACCGATGAGCGCGATAACACGTTTTATTTAGTGCAACTTAAAACTAACAAAAATCAGTTTGCCGATAATCTCACTATTATTCCAGGCATGACGACTCAAGTGGATATTATTACTGGCAAAAAAACCGTGCTGGAATACCTATTAAAACCAGTATTACGAGCAACATCATTAGCAATGACAGAGCGTTAATTAATATTTTTTCAAACTTTTAAATGGATTAATAATGCGCCAAAGTGTATTTATCACCGAAGCTGAACTTATTTCACCGCACTGGCAAGCCGCCTACCCTGAATGTGAAATTCGTGAACAGCAGCCACATAAGATCACAGCCGACACCATTTTATGGATTTTAGCTGGCAGTCCTGACTGGCTTAGTGTTGTACAAAAATACAGCAAAAGTCGTATTCCAGTGATTGTGATGACCAAAGAGTTAAACATGGCAGAGTTATGTGCTGCATTACAAGTGGGCGCTCGCGGTTATGTTGAAGCTTTTGCTAGTCAAATAATCATAGAGCAAGTTGCAGAAACAATTATCAGTGGCGGTATTTGGTTACCGGGCCAGTTATTATCTAACTTGGTTGGTGTACTCTCAAAGCAAGCTATTAGCTATCAGCACGCCTGCGACCTAACGTTATTAACGAAGCGCGAGCGCCAAGTCGTTGATGTTGTTATTACTGGTGCCAGTAACAAAGCTGTAGCGAATCAATTAAATATCACAGAGCGTACAGTAAAAGAACATATGAGCTCAATATTTAATAAGCTCCAAGTTCGTGACCGCATGCAGTTGATGCTAGCAATCAAAGGCAGCTAAACGTACGAAATTGTTACTTTGTGCGTTGATTCATAAAATATTTAAGCCCTTTCACGATGTGGAATGCAATAAACCCCGTCGCGGTATAAAACCTTGTAACCCAGTCGCGATGTAAAATCGCTGCTACACCATTTGTGGCTCCATGCCCGTCGGCTCGGGTTTACCCCATTTATTTCACATACAATACATCGCTTTGTATTTTATTCTATTAGGTCTTCCTGAGTATCATCAATCGGTTGTGATACATAGCCATCGAACCCTATTCCTTTTAATGTCTGCTGATCTTCAGGGCTCTTAACCCCCTCAGCAATCACTTTAATACCTATCGAATGCGCTAATGAACACAATCCTCTGAGGAAGGTCTGATTATCTTGGCTATAGCTTATATTGTGGCCATAAACGCTATCTATTTTAATCATCTCAAGACCAAGTTCATGAATTTTATCAATTTTACTGAAACCTTGGCCAACCCGCTTAAGCGCCACTTTGGCGCCCATGCTTTTCACTTGCATACAAAAGTCTTTAAAAATAGCCAATTCAGCAACCGCTAAACTTTCACGTATATCAAAACAAATATGCTCAGCTAATTTTGGATATGCGAGTAAATACGTCAATATTGCAGCAAGTGCTGCATCGTCTAACAACGTTTCTTGCGATAGCTCCACTGAAATAAGCTTTAAGTCTTCTCTTTGCTCAAATACCTTAACTAAGTATTTAACTAAGCCCCAATCTAAGCGAGCAAGTAGCTTTAATCTTTTTGCCCATTGTAAGTAATAACCGCTACGATACAGTTCACCATTAAGCAATAAGCTTAGACTTACTTGGTTTTGTAATAACTTGCCCGAAAAAGATTTAACGGGGTAAAGCAAAACATCTAAGTCATTATTATCTAGTGCATGCTCAATTGCTTCACGCCAACTATCAGCGTCTGCAAATAATTCATTGCGCTGCTTATTATTATTTACCTGTACCTGTTGTGTTGGCTCTGCTACTGCGGCTTTTAATAAATTATCAACCCTCTTTAACAGTGTAAAACGACTATCCTCACGCTCTATATAGCTACAACTATGAGGTATGGATAATTCAATATGACTGTAATCAGCAAGCAAGGCCTGATGCTGCTTAAATACCTGTGAACTTAGGTTTTCAATATCGTCTGTGTCATTCACCAACACGGCGAAGTCGGTATGAGAAATTCGCGCTATATGATTTTCAGAAAATCGATCCTCATTCGACTCTAAAAAAGCAACTAGAGTTTGCGTAAAACGACGTAAAAAAGTGACCATTTCAACGCGATTAATTTGTTCACTTATTTGATCAAGGTTAACAACTCGAAATAAAAATAATGCGCCATGGGCATGCTCTTTTGATTGCTGTAATTGTGCCTCTAAAGTTGCGCTAAAGTACTCTCTGTTTGCTAACCCTGTTAACTCATCATGTTGGCTTTTAAAACGAAACTCTTCTAAGCGTTTTTTGTCTTCTTTAACAATCCGGCTAAATCGCTTTGAAAGTAAATTCATCGAGCTCACTAACCGTGCAAATTCATAGGTTCTGGGTACTTTCGATCTAATAAAGCGTTTATCGCCTAAAGCATTCGCTTGTTGCACGACATCGTCCAAAGGACGTAATATTTTCCTTAAAAAGTAAGCACTTGCTATACAAGCTATAATCGCAACGATAAAAAAGCTAAAAAATAATCGTACGGCACTTTCCCATAGCGCTTGCTCAGTATATTGGCTGTGACTTTCTAAATATAAAGTACCGAACTGCTGCCAACCATCGCTCACTTGCGCCACCCCTGGCTGAACTTGTAAGTGATAAAAGTGATGAAACCACCCTGGCGCCGTTGTATCAAGCTTACCACTAAAAACGCGTTTTATAAGCGGCTCCCCTAATGGGTTTTGTAACTCTATGCGCTGATAGTGCCCAGTATCAAAAGTAGCTGAAATTAGTAGCTCTAATTCAACAGGATCTTTCTGCAACTGGCTTAGCATCAAAGCTAAGCTATTTGCATTATCGATATTCTTTAAATGTAACTGAGAAGAAAAATACTGTTTAGCAGTATAAGTACTAATTAATACACTACTCATAAAGCCCACTGCAATAATGACTAAAATCCCCAGCCATAACTCTTGCCGTAAAGTGATTTTACTTTTGCGTTTAAACAAGGACATAAATGACATCACCACATAATTCCTTCTTGTTGTGTTTGTTCGAGAATACGTCGCCAGCGAGATAATCTAGCAGTAGGGTTTGCAACACTTTGCGTTGAATTATTAGCCCATAAACCTTGACTATTAAAACTAAAAACAGGGCTCAGATCTGTACGTTTAGCTGCGGGCAATACCTTTGCAATTAAACTATCTAAAATCAGTGGTTGCGCATTTGGCACAGCAAAGTAACCAAGCACCATATGCGCTTGAGTTTGTCTAGAGTTTGGCCCACCGATCTGTGCTTTTACATAAATAAGCCGTAACTTATCATCTGCAATACCTAGGGCGCGCAGACTGATATACTTAGCAATTGCATAATCTTCACAATCACCCAGCCCTTTCCCTAAAGTTTCAAGTGGAGTTGCCCAATAATCATTTTGTTGCCAAAGCTGCATATCGGTTCGGTAGCGCAAGTTACGAGCAAAAAAATCATTTACGATTAAAATTTTTTGTTGTTCAGTTTTGTTCTGTGACTGGACTAACATTGTTTGCCAATTACGAGCAACTGCCACACGTGAAGGACCAAACTGTTGGTGCATTTTTTCTAAAAAGGTAGTGAACTGAATCGATAGGCGATCGGCACACACAAAAGAGGTTGCAAATATAAGAGGCAGCAAAAAATGCAGTAACGGGCGATTACTCCATTTACTCAAAGGCACACTAACTGAGCGACACTCGCTCACAAAAGCAACCTTGAGTTGTACACTAAAAAACGCGTCAAACCTTTTCTTGCCACAATCTTTATTCAGTAAAAAACAGTAAATAAAGCATAGCACTGAAGCGTTAACAGTGAGATATTTTAGCCATTATTTTGTGACTATTTAACGCTCAATAATTAACTTTAGTAATAAGTGACTTTTTTAACTTCACGTGGCTTTATTTCGCCTATGTATAAGTCATGGACACGTTTCATATCAAGCTGTAACTCGGTAGCGTAAGTATCTCCAACTGCATAGCTTTTAATGACTTGCGCCCCTTTAATAATGCCTTGCACTTGGCTGTGTAATTGATCATTTTGCGCAATACTGCCTTGCACAGTGGTGCCGGCGGTAATCTTTTGCCCATATACTTGTTCTGCAAGCTCGCGGTACGCTTCAAGCTTAGATGCTTTAATTGCCATCAACGAGCGCTGTGACTGATTCTCCCCGGGCTGAGCACTAATTGGCGCATACCCGACCGCTTTTAAAACTGGGTAGTTATCTGGCTCTATGTACTTATATTCCACATGTTTATCAAAAATACTACTACAGCCTACTAAACCTAGACTCGCAAAAATGCAAATTGCAATCACACTACGCATGGCGTCTCTCACGCTTAAAAGAAGTCATAATGTCTAAACCAATGCACAATCAATGCCAAAATTAGTACTTACTGTCGTTTTAGAACAAAGTTGTCAAACAATTGGTATAGTCCTTGCTCTGTCACTGTATATAGCAGATGTTTATGTATAAGGTTTGGGTAATGAAGCATAGTTTATCAACAATCATGATCGCCACAAGTTGGCTAACAGCCAGCCTTTTTTCGCCTAATAGCTCAGCACAGTGGTATGAATCAACAGGCCATGCCAGTATCAAAAATGATGACGTGGCGGCGGCAAAATCTGCGGCTATAAAAGATGCAATCACCCAAGCGTTAGTGTTCTCAGGTGCCCGTGTGAGCTCAATGCAAACCTTAGTTGACGGCGTACTTACGCAAGATCAACTAAAAATAAACAGTCACGGCGAAATTCAAAAAATAGAAATGATCAGTGAAGATCGAAAGTCAGATCAATTTGCGATCACGCTACGCTTGGATATTTTCCCACAACAAGAGCACTGCCCCGCTAATGAGTTCACTAAGTTTGTTGCGATCACCCAAACGCAATTAGTCAATCGTGAACAGGCCATGATGGGTCAAATTTTTGACATTAATAAAGCCACTAGCGAAGCCCTGTATAAAACATTAAGCCAATCGGCAATGAATGCTAAGCCAACCGCTTATTTTAACTTTCCGATCCGCGTGAGCGAGTTTTTTAATCAACAATACGATTACAGTGATGCACTATTAGAAGAAATATCAAGCCGCAGCAACTCACAGTATGTGCTGTTGAGTCAGATTGTTGATATTTCTAATAGTGATAAGCTCAATAATAGTTACGCATTCTGGCAAGACGAAACGTACCAACGCTCATACAAGGTGGACTTTGCTTTATTTGATGGCACCACGTATGAACGACTTTGGCAAAAAAGCTATCGCAGCCAAGGTATCTGGCCATTTGAAAAAACACAAATCATCGATGTATTCAGCGAAAAGTTCTGGAGCTCTGATTATGGTCAAAGTATTACTGATATAAACCAAACCGTCAGTTACGATCTACAAGCTGCAATGGCATGCTTAGAGACTCAAGGAAAAATTCTACATATTGAAAACAATAAATTGATCATCAACTTAGGTAAAGCACATGGCATTGAAAAAGGTCAACGCTTGAATATTGCTCATCATAACTATTTAACCGATGCAGCGGGTAATAAAATGCCGAACTTGATCACCACATTAAATCAAGTTCAGGTCGAACAGGTGTATCAGCAAAGTGCCGTTGCCGTGAGTGTTGATCAGCAACCTTTGCCTAATATTCAAATCAATGATGTAGTCGAGCTCACTAATTTAAAACCTTAGTCAATTGTTGGCGTAAACTCGGGTGCTCACTCAGCCAGTTTGCGAGTAACTCAATTCCAGCTAAATGTGGATAATGTTTACGACAAGCCAATACGACACGACGTTGCTGAGTAGGAAAGATTGGTAAATAACGGATCCCTATGCGCTCGCTGCAAGCGAGCTTTGGTACAAATGTAACACCATCATCCATAGCCACCAGTGCCAATAAAGTCTCCAGACTATTACCTTGGTACTCGTTTGATACATCCACCCCAGCAGCAAAACAAAACTGCTGCGCTTGGTCTTTAAAGCAATGACCATCGCTAAGCATCAACAAACTGCACGATTGCAGTTCATCCAAAGCAACTTTATCACGTTTAGCAAGGTTATTTTGATTTGACATTGCTACCAAGAAATCTTCTTTATATATATTAACTGTATGATAAAGCTTAAGTTCAGGCACATCTGCTAAGATTGCAATGTCTAACTCACCATTATCTAACGCAGTTAAAATATTAGCAGTTTGCATTTCAACAAAAGCAAACTGGCTTTCAGCAAACGCCTCTTTCATAGACGTAAGCAAAGTAGGGAGTAAATACGGCGCAATCGTTGGAATAATGCCGATTTTTACCCTACCTTGTAGTGGTGCGCTTGAGGTTGCTGCTAGTTCTTTTAATATTTGGGTTTGCTCTAAGATCACTTTGATCTGTGTCAACAAACGTTCACCTTGCACCGTTAAAGTAACTTGCTTAGTGGAGCGATCAAATAAGGTCACTCCCAGCTCTTGTTCTAATTTTTTTACTTGGCCACTGAGGGTCGGCTGGCTGACATAACACGCATCGGCAGCTTTACGAAAATGCTTAAAGTGCGCAATTGCTTTTACATATTCAAGGTCTTTTAAATTCATTGCAAACCACAACTAATAGATAATAACTATCATATTAATACAAACAAACGATTGGAGCTATTATAACTTTTACGACATAATGGCTATCAACAAATCAAGAGGAACTAAAAAACATGTTAAAGAATATTGAAGGTCAAACAATTCCACAGGTTACATTTGCAACTCGCGTAAATGATGAGTGGAAATCAGTAACATCTGACGACATTTTTAAAGGTAAAACGGTTGTTGTATTTTCGCTACCAGGTGCATTTACACCAACGTGTTCATCAACGCATTTACCACGCTATAACGAACTAGCTGCAGTACTTAAGCAAAATGGCGTTGACGACATCGTGTGTGTATCAGTAAACGATACTTTCGTAATGAACGCTTGGGCACAAAACCAAGAAGCACAAAACATTACTTTATTACCAGATGGCAACGGTGAATTTACTGACGGTATGGGTATGTTAGTAGACAAAAATGACCTAGGCTTTGGTAAACGTAGCTGGCGCTATTCAATGTTAGTTAAAGATGGCGTAATTGAAAAAATGTTCATCGAACCAGATTTACCAGGCGACCCGTTTGAAGTATCCGACGCAGACACTATGCTTGATTACATCAACCCTAAGCAAGTAAAACCAGAGGCAGTCAGCATATTTACTAAACCAGGTTGCCCTTTCTGTACTAAAGCAAAAGCTTTACTTGAAGAAAAAGGCCTAGTGTACGAAGAAATCACCATGGGCGCAGGTGCATCATTAACGAGCCTTAAAGCAATCTCAGGCCGTGAAACCGTACCACAAGTATTTATTGGCGGAAAACACATTGGTGGCTCTGACGATTTAGCAAAATATTTTGCTTAATATTTAAACCCCCACGCAATTAAATACAGGGGCTTTTTAGCCCCTTTTTTATACTCATTTTATTAACTTATTTACACACCAATTGATTAATAAAATTGGTATTCTGGAGCAACATAATGAAAGAACTACAAACAGACGTTGTTGTAATTGGTGCTGGCACAGCAGGTTTAAGCGCTTATCGTAATGCAAAGCAACACACTCCCAATGTATTAATGATCGAATCAGGCCCGTATGGCACCACTTGCGCTCGTGTAGGTTGCATGCCAAGTAAATTACTCATTGCCGCCGCAGAAGCAGCCCATGCAATTGAAGCAGCCCCCGCTTTTGGTGTACATAGCTCAAAGCCAACAATTAACGGCGTGGAAGTAATGGCACGAGTACGTAACGAACGCGACCGCTTTGCAGGCTTTGTAGTAGAAGCCGTAGATGAATTACCCAACGAAGATAAAATTCGTGGTTATGCAAAATTTTTAGATGCCAACCGCGTGCAAATTGACGACCATACAATTATTACAGCAAAACGCTTTGTGATTGCCACCGGCTCTCGCCCAGCTTACCCAGGTGTATTTAATAACTTTGGCGACAGATTAATAATTAACGACGACGTATTTGATTGGCAGGACTTACCAGAATCCGTTGCCGTATTTGGCCCAGGTGTTATTGGCCTTGAAATTGGCCAAGCGCTGCACCGTTTAGGCGTAAAGGTAAAACTGTTTGGTGTAGGTGGCGCTATCGGTCCTATTACCGACCCAGTTATAAAAGACTACGCAAACACTGTATTTGCAGAAGAATTTTTTGTTGATACTGATTCAAACATATCTGATATGCAAAAAGTCGGTGATAAAGCCCAGCTTAGCTATATTGACAAAAACGGTCAGAAACAAACTGAACAATTTGATTACGTGCTAGCCGCTACTGGCCGCGTGCCAAATACAGATAAACTAGGCCTTGAAAACACCGGTATCGAACTTGATGAACGCGGTGTACCAGTGGCTGATAAGCACACTATGCAATGTGGCGACTCAACAATATTTATCGCAGGGGATGCCAGCAATATGATCCCACTACTGCATGAAGCCAGCGATCAAGGCACTATTGCCGGACAAAACGCCGGCCGCTTCCCAGATGTTCGTAACGGCCTGCGCCGCGCACCTATTGCAGCCGTTTTCAGCGACCCGCAAATAGCTATGGTGGGCGAAAGCTACAAGCAAATAACCGAACGTTTTGGTGAATGTGGTTGCTTTGAAATTGGCGAAGTCAGCTTTGAAAACCAAGGCCGCAGCCGCGTAATGTTGAAAAATAAAGGCCACATGCGTTTATACGCAGAGCAAGGTACAGGCTTATTTTTAGGTGCTGAATTTATTGGCCCACAAGCTGAGCACATCGCTCATCTACTCGCATGGGCTGTGCAAAACAAAATGACCGTACCACAAATGCTGGATATGCCATTTTATCACCCAGTGATAGAAGAAGGCCTTCGTACCGCACTGCGTGATTTAAACGCCAAACTTAAATTTGGCCCAGACATTATTAACCAATGTATGGAATGTGGCCCGGGGAATTAGGGCTAGGTTATTAGGTTACTAGCTTGATAGTTTGATAGTTTGATAGTTTGATAGTTTGATAGGATAAAAATATAACTAATATTCAAGGAGGTCTAAGCCTCCTTGGTTATGATTGATTAACCCTATCACCATGACTTGGCGGCGTTGAAGTAATAATAAACTCAAGGTTAACTTCGCCATAATTACATAATTGATGCACCAACCCTGCTGGCACATGTAAGCCCTGCTGCGGGTTTAAAATATGGCTCACTGAGTCCACAATTAATGTAGCCTGCCCACTAAGCACAAAAAAGAACTGCTCAGCAAACTCATGCTTATGCGACTGTTCACAACAGCCCGACGGCACTCGCTCTTGGATCACACTCAATGCCGCACTTTTTACTAAATGCCAACCATCGCAGTCATCGCTCCATTTGTAATGTTCAGCGTTATCGACTGAAATAGGCCTTACCATATCTTCGTTATCCTTTAAAAGCTACTGCACAACAAGGTAAAACATCAGCGTTTAAAATGGTAGTAAATTTAATTCACATGAGATAACCACACTTATTCGCGCATAAAAGTGTAGAAAAACCCATTTATTCGCGCATAAAAGTGTGAAAACTTGCATTTATTCGCGCAATAAAGTGTAAAACAATGAATGTGAAGATAGATAACACGACTAAAATTAAATAGTTAAGTCAGGTTAATTACTGATTACGCGTTAATCGAAATTATGATATCTGAAGTCAAGGATTTCCCCCCTGAGGACAAGGGCTCCAGAGTATGTATGGGTAACCAACCAGTTTATCTTAGATGACATTTCAACACCTAAAGTATGAATATTACGAATTTAGTAAACCTAAGGTTTACACTAATCAAAACAGTAATACTTATTAGAACAAGCTCGCTTTGCTGCTGATAACAGCGATTGGAAAAGCTACGTACTCGCTATGGGCGGTTTACACACAAAACTAAAAGATAGACCTATCAAATTACACACCAATTTAAACATCGTTGAAGAAACTGGCGAATGCTCGCAAAGTTATTACGATGGTGAGCTAATCCAAAAAGTAAAAGGTCTTTGGTTTGCTGGTAAAGCCATAATCACGAGGCACTATTCATGGAAGGTAGAAAGGCATAACTTAAAGCTAGGGCGAGTTAGCTAAAGCTATCACTTTTAGATAAAACCGCAGTTAAATACAACATTTCAAATAGTTAAAGCTCTTCACTAAGCTTTAGCTCATATCAAACATCACGACTAAGCCAAGAATAACCTTTAGCTAACCACTTGCCAGAATGGCAAAAAGGCTCTTACTTGGAGTTCTGTAAATAACTGTACTATCTGAGTTTAACTATTTTATATATTTAGAAAATTCTTTTTGCAAAAACTCAGGCCACAAATGACTGTTCTTTCCGTATCGTTTCACTATGTTTTTAAACTCTTTAAGCTCCTCTACCTTAGTACCTTGCTCTAAAAGATCTTCATAAACACCATAATAATGCTGGCTAAAACTAATATATCTTTTTTCATCCTCAGTTTGATTTTCTCTTTCTGCACACAAAGCTAACTTTGCGTATAGCTTGTGCAACTTTAAGGATAGAAAAGACTTTTGAATTTCTTCACATTTATGAGAAAGCGTCGAATAGTTTAATTGTTCTAATTGTGGAATGAAGTCTTCTTGACAAACTTTCTCAAGCTCGTTGTATCTGCCAGCTGAACTGGTTTAATTGAGCCGGACACTTTAATAATGGACAATGTTCTAATATTGAGGTGTTAAATGACAAA
>NZ_AHCA01000026.1 GCF_000238355.1 Pseudoalteromonas haloplanktis ATCC 14393 | reverse complement strand
TTTAAGCCGAATTGTCGAATGATATTTGGTGATGCAAAAGAAACATTGAATAGTCTTGTGCGTCAATTTGCTGATTAATTTTAGTGAAGTTTGTGTATTAAAACTAAAGGTGCCTCTGTGAATGAGGCGCCTTTTGTGTATAAAAAGTCAGAATATTTTCTTTTTTGTCTAAGTAACCATCTAAAGCTCTTTTTCATTATGATTGAGATGTTTATCACATTTCTCCAATCAACTTTACGTATTTATGAAAATGAAGTGAGCTTAGTCTTAAAATAAGGCTAGAGTTTCCATGTGCGCGACTGCCAGATTTGATTTAGTTTTGATAATCAAGCCTGACAGTTTAGCTATAAGCTATTTAAGTGTAGTAGTTTCGATGTATAAGTTGGACTTCACCGGACAGGCGATTTTAAACTCTCAAGAGATGGTCGCTACCATTTACAACGATTTGAACATTTTTACAAAGCGGACGTTTAAATAACTCAATCCTGCCCAAAAGGATTATTTTGATTTATACATCTTCACTTTATAAATCAAAACTCACCTCCATGTGATTCATAAAATATATCTTTTTAAATCATAATTTGATATAAATTGATTTATAGCAAACGAAGGTTTAAATCACATGTATCAGTGGCAACAAAAAAATTGGCCTCAATTTGAATATGATGTGACACGCTTTGAGACAAGTGTTAGCGAGTATTCGAAAAAAGCCTACAGCATTGAAGGAGCATTATCGCAAATACCGTTAAATGACCATAACGATGCATTTGTCCACTTACTAGTGGAAGAAGCATTAAGCACCAGTGCCATTGAAGGTGAGAAACTTAACCGTGAAGAGGTGCGCTCATCGGTTGCTCGTTTCCTAGGATTAAAAGAGCCAGAGCGTGGTGGTTATTTCCCTAAAGAAAAAGGCATTGCGGCGATGCTTGTTGATGTGCGCAAAAGCATTAAAAGCGCTATGTCTAAAACCTTACTTTGTCATTGGCACACGCAGCTATTACACGGTAGTGAAGATTATTATGTAAACCCTATTACTAAAGGCGATTATAGAGATTCGCCTATTGATGTAATAAGAGAAGACTTATACGGTGACAGTGAAATAACCTACAAAGCTCCCGGTAATAATCGCACTGAGGTTGAACATGAAATGGATACTTTTATACAGTGGTATAACAGCGCCAATTGTTCAGGCCCTATAAAAGCAGCAGTTGCTCATTTATGGTTTGTCGCTATTCATCCGTTTCAAGATGGTAATGGCCGTGTTGGTAGGGCCATAGCCGAGCATGCATTATTTCAAGACTTTTCGAGACCTCCGCTTTTTAGTATGTCGAGCATGATTAATACTAATAGAATTGAATATTATCAACAGCTTAGAAATACTAATACTGGCTTACAAATTAATGAGTGGATAGCGTGGTTTATTGAGTTGGTTAGAACTTCGCAAGATAAATCGCTTGAATCCGTTGAATTTGTATTGCAAAAATCAAAATTTTGGGCTGAATATGGAGAAGTCAAACTCAACCAACGGCAAGAAAAGGTGATGAAAAAAATCTTCACTGTAGGCGCTGACGGCTTTGTGCGTGATGGTTTAACTAATGAAAAATATCGAGCAATTACCGGGGCGCCACCAGCAACCGCAACGAGGGATTTAAAATCATTAGTTGATAATGGCTTGCTTTACCCGTCAGGTGAAGGTAAGCGTGGTTTACGTTACTTTGTGAACTTCCCGCAAGAGAAAAACCTATTTGCTGACAAAGAAGATGTTTCACTAGTTAATGATGTTAGCCTAATTAAGATCTTGAAGAAAATAGAGCGTAATATTGAATATTTTCGTGGTGAAAAAAATTCAGGCTTAACAAAGCTTATTGATGAATATAAGGCTCTATCATTAGATGATAAAGTAGCGGGGCAAAAGTTAGAAAAGCTTTTAGGTCGAAACAAGTAAATATAGTTTTAAATCGGCTATTCATTGCCAGATTTGATTCAATTTTAGAAATCAAATCTGGTAGTTCAGTTAAAATTTATTCAATTTAAGTTAGCATGTTATTGTTCATTACCATTGAATACTGTAATTAACTTATCGAGTATTTTAGGGTCAACCTTTGACTCATTAATGGTGATACTTAAACCTGATTTAGTGGTTTTGATTTTGATCCCTGCAAGCTCTTGGTTAGCAAATTCTTTTAATTTTCCGTTATAGCTAACTGGTGCAGACGCTTTATCAGCACGAATTTTTGCTAAGAGGTCTACTTGTAGTTTCTTAGACGATTTTTGAAGGCCTTCTTCAATATCATTAATTTCTTCAGCTGTTTCATTTCCAGTCAAAGTAATTGGTTTTATTGCAGAAAATTGTTGAGCCAACGATTCTAAATAGCCATCTTTATTGTGTTTTACTAATTCACGTAATAGGGGAGTCGCAATATATTTCAATGCAGGGAATAAGCCAATCAGTTCTGCCGGGAGGTTTGCGTAGCTTAATGCGTAGTAAACATTACTTTTTTTCATCCCTAGAATGTCGCTTAACTCTAGACCTGTTATTTCTTTGTCACTGCTTGAATCTAACTTTGCTTTGAGTGTTTTTATTGATTTAGCCTTATCCATAAAGCTAGGTTCAGCGTACTCATCCATTACACGAGCAAAGTGAGCTCGTTCTTTTTCAGTTAGATCCTTAGCTACAATTAGGTTTAGCTTAGTATTTGGGAGTATCGAGACTGTATATGCTCGTCTTAAACCGCCTAGAATTTCGTATTTACCATTGACTAATTCGGCTCTTACAGGCTCTGTATTACCGTTTGAAGACTTAATTGAATGATAAATATCTAAAACTGATGCAAGTGATAAATCGTCGAATGAACGTTTATTATAAATAGATTTAATACATTTATTAAATACATCGTGGCTTTGTATTGTTACTCTTTCCCACTTAATATCTCGTCCATCAATAGGAGACTGTTCAGTTAAACCATCGCTAGCACTTTGTGTGATCAGAGCGTCTAGATTCGTATTTGAAATTTTACGACCTATGACGTTTCTTTTTTTATTGTTCATGGCGAATTAACCTTCGTTCTTTCTATTAAATGTAATTGTATCGAATACTGAGCGAGTAAACTCTTCGGCTTTAATACGTGCTTTTTTGAGTGCGTCTCTATCACCTGGATAAAACTTAGGATTTGTTGAAAATACCGTACCAAAACTTTCACCACAACGCTCAAAAGCTGTCGACAGTGGCAGTGAGGTATCTAACATATCAGCGCCACACACTTCTCTTAATAAGCTTTGAGCATCAGCATGGTCGGATTTACGAGCTATTTTAGCCATATAGCCAAAAATAGAATTGAGCTTTATTTCACTGCCAGCGCTTTCAGCCATATCAAATAACTCAGGCAATCTCTGCATGAATTTTAACGTTGAGTGAAAATCAACTTGTGCAGGTGGTACAGGTATCAAGAAAGTATCAGCTGCGACAAAAGAATTAAGTAGAAAAGCGTCTAGGTGTGGGCCGCTATCGATAAAAATAAAATCATAGTCATTTTTTAATTTATCAATGATGTTATTTTTTAACACATCATAAATGTTTTGATTTGGTAAATGTTCATTAGCCAGTTTTTCAAATTGTGATGCAATGAATGCATCTTCAATAGATGCCGGAATTATGTCTACACCATTAACGCTAGAGGGTTTTATAAAGTCGTTAATTAGCTCTTCGCGGCTTACATTTTGTAGCATTGCTTGTGCGACAGTTTCATCTACAATTCCAATCGACAAGTCATGTTTCATGAACATTGTTGCACTAGCTTGTGGGTCTAAATCTAAAACGAGTATTCTTAAATCATGTTTTATTAATGCTGGAGTACATCTTAATCCATGAGCAAGTGTTACAGAGCTTACCGTTTTAGCTACACCACCTTTTAAATTTGTAAGAAATACGGTGTGAGCTTCTTTGAATTGGTCTCGATATTTTGGCACACCACGATGTTCATAAATAGCAGTGACATCCTTTTGACCCATGCTGTATACATTATTGAGTCCAGCCTGCTTCTTTTGAAATTGATAGCCTTGCAGCTCCATTTCAGCAACGGCTTTATCGACTTTCGCTTTTGCAAGATCTGGCAAACTGGCAACTGCGGACTTTGAAAAAGTTTGTTCATAGTTTTCTGCGTCAAATTCAATTTTTGAACTGGTGATCTTTTCAGAAAGAGCTTCTAAAGTAAGCTTGGCTCTTGTAGCTATTTTTAAAATCCTATCATCCATCTTGATACCTTGTTGTGTGCAGCTTTTCTTGTATTAGCCTTATAATGCTGCATATTTATGGTAATGTAAATGACAATCTAAAAAAATAGTTGGTTTAGCATAGATTACAGCTGCGAATTTTTATATTAGGTATTCCACAATGTGGAATCTAAATGACGGTAGTTTAAGTAAGTGGTTAAGCTATAAATTTATTTTGCGGCAGGGAGCGTAAACGGGCAATTTAGATACTTTTATTTTTGGTAAGTGACAATAGGTTTGCTATGTCTAATAATTGAGGTGGTGTTTTACATTTTTAAATTATTAGTAATAACTTAAAAATGTAAAACGTATAAATGTTAGTGGTAACTCTAATCGTCTAAAGAATCAACGATGATGACTTCAATATCTTGATCTTTAAAGTAATCAATTAGCTCTTTATCTGCTTTTGAATCAGTGATTAATACATCTACTTCTTCTAGTGGACAGAAAACAAAGTTACTACGCTTTCCTAACTTTGTGCTATCAGCAAGAACAATTAACTTATCCGTTTGTTTTTTTAGTTTCTGTTCTGAAAGTATCAATAATGGATCTGATTCCATAACGCCAAATTTACCGATACCCGGTGTGCCCATAAACATCATTGAGCTTCGATAATGCTCAGTATTATCTTTCTCGTAAGAGCTTAATATGATCCCTTGTTCGCGATATATTTCGCCACCAGGCAGTGAAACTAAATTATTGCTATTTTCAGATAAATAATTCGCTAGAACAAATGAATTTGTTAAGATGTTTAAGTTCTTATCAGTTAAATATTCGCCCATCATGTAGGTTGAACTACCACCATTAATGATGATTGAATCATTCTCAGCGCATAATTCAACAGCTCTTTTGGCTATTAATTTCTTTGTATCTGTTCTTTTAGTTTTATCAACATTAAATGCGGAGCTTTGAATATTTTTTCTTTTGTTGGAGTTTGATTGTGCTCCACCTCTAATTTTAACTATTTCACCGCGTTTAGCCATTTTAGTTAAATCTCGGCGAATCGTGGCTTCAGATGAAGATAATTTATCAGTTAAAACTTTTACACTAGCAAAACTTTGTTGATCTACGATTTCTTTAATTAGTTGCTGTCTATGTTTTTCTAACATTTATAACTATTCCATTTAGTTTGAAAGCCTCGAAAAGGCTTATTTACCAACTTATGAGCGTATCTATTAGTAAAAGTTTATCATTATATAACTGAAAAAGGAAAAAATAGATTTTATAAATAATTGATTAAAAACAATGGTTTGTGAATGCATTGTGGTGTTCATGAAAATTGTTATAAATAAAAATCATTCAGTACTTTGCGGAAAGATTAATCTCCAAGCCATTGAATCGCTCATATTCAAGCTATATAAATCATTTGCAATCACCTCTGTTATGTGTAAACTTACTAATACCATCATATAGCTTAACCAAGTAACCATTATTAATCACTAAAATCAATAGTTTAGTTATTAGTTACAACAAGCTATACCCTTAATTATATGAATAATAAGTAATAAAAAATGACTGCTCAAATAACATCTGGCTCTTTAGTGATTGATATAGGTAAAACACATGTAAAATTGCATGTACTAAATAGTGTTTTTGATTCTGTATTTTCAAAACAAATGAAAAACATTGTTGACAATAATGGTCCTTTTCCGAGTATAGATATAGATACCATTTGGAATTGGCTTATTGCAGGTATTAAAGACGTTACACAAAAGTACCGAATTAAAGCTATAAATATTACTACACATGGTGCGACTGCGGCATTGATTGATAGGAATACAACATCTAAAGATGGTCTCGTTCTTCCTATTCTTGATTATGAATATACAGGTACTTTTGAAGAAACCCCTGAATACGATAATATTCGACCATTATTTAGCGATACTTATTCCCCATCTCTACCTGCCGGTTTAAATTTAGGTCGTCAACTTTATTGGTTAAAAACTAAATTCGCTAATGATTTTGCGAAAGCTACTGATATTTTAATGTACCCACAGTATTGGGCGTGGCGCTTTACAGGTCAAAGAGTTAGTGAAATTACGTCATTAGGTTGCCATACAGATTTGTGGTCAATAAAAAATAATAAGTACTCTTCTTTGGTTGATTATTTAGAGTGTGAGGAATTGTTACCACCAGTGGAGCCTGCATGGTTCGATTGTGGATTAGTAAAGGTTGAACTGATTGAGGAGCTTGGTTTAGATCCTCAATGTCACTTTTTTAATGGCATTCACGATAGCAATGCGAGCTTCTTACGCTATAAACTAACACAGAAAGATGCACCATTTACTGTAGTATCTACAGGAACGTGGACTATTTTAATGGCTTCACAAGTACCACTAAATAACTTGGACGCCAAAAAAGATATGTTAGCAAATATCGATGCTATGAGAGAGCCTATAGCATGTGCCCGATTTATGGGGGGCAGAGAGTTTGAAGCAATTTGCGACAAGGCTGGTTCTTGGCTAGGTGAGCAGTTTAATGTCGACGATATTCAGAATATTATTGATCAGCAAGTTTTCGCTTTACCTGATTTTAGTGATGGGAGTGGTCCATTTGGTGGATCAGAAAGTGGATTTAGTGAGAATGTTGATAAAGTTAGTGGAATTGCACTAGCAACTATTTATTGCGCTTTAATGATTGATTACCAACTTGATATGCTTGGAGCAAAAGGTGATATTTTCATCGAAGGTGCATTTTTGAAAAACCCTTTACTATGTGCGGTACTTAACCAGTTAAGAGAAGATAATAAGGTTATGTTATCAATGGATTCAACTGGCACTGTTCAAGGTGCTGGGTATTTATCTGATTGGGGTCATGTAAAATGCAATCTTGAATGCTCACCATCAGCCAGTACTGAATTAACAGGTCTCAAGGAATACCAAAAACAATGGCGTTTATGTGCAGAGGCTAAACTCAACAATATTTAATAAGACTTCCAACCAAAGAAATCCCGCTGGCTAAGCGCAATCGCGTCAGTGGGAACTTTTACGTATGTTTTTGCATTAAGGATCTGCTACTAGAGTTGATTGTAATTAGAGGATATATTTTATTTTTAAGTAGAGAACATGAGCTAGCTGCATTATATTAATGTGTTATAAACCTTTAATGATAGGTCAATTTTGTTAAAAAATTACTCTGATCAAGATGAAAGGAAGCTGGTCATCAAGTATTTTGCATGCATAGGCTTTTCTGCAACGGCTTTAATGGGATCATTAGCAATATTTAACCAGCAATATATATTGTTTTTTTCTCTTTTTACTTGCTCAAGCCTTTTTTTGTATTCGTGGTTTATACATAAAAAAGAGAAAGTCGCAGCTTCAATAATTTCATACACACTCTATACATTGATGTTATATCTTGTTTTAACAGGCGGGGCAAAAGGGACTGGCCCAATATGGATTTTTATTGTACCTCCAGTGACTTTTTTTATAAGGGGGCTAAAACTCGGTGCTATCGATAGCTCCGTATTCATACTGTGTATTATTGCTGCTTTTATTTCGGCTGATTATTTTGAGATATATGAATATAACAGTCCTGAATTGGTGTTCAGAATTATTTTATGTTTTTTTATTGTGGTATTACTGAGTGGTTTTTATGAATTTTTTAGGGAAAGCCACAGTAAAAAAATCATTGCTTTAGCAAAAGAAAACGAAACTCTAGCCACAAAAGATCCCTTAACCGGGCTGCCAAATCGCCGTTACACAATAGATTATATAAATGAGTTAAACAAACCTAAGCATGCTCCTCTTTCAATCGTTTTATTTGATATAGATGACTTTAAAAAGATCAATGACACTTACGGGCATAGTGTTGGAGATCAAGCTCTTGTGCATTTAGCTTCTATTTTTACTGATATTTGCTGCAGTAAGGATATTATTGCACGTTGGGGAGGTGAAGAGTTCTTATTAGTGTTAGAAAATACGACCGAAAATGCCGCTATAAAAATTGCAGATACTCTTCGCTTAAAGATCCAAAATACAGCTATGAATATCGAAAACCAATCAGTTCATTTTACAATTAGTGGTGGTGTTAAAGAAATCTCACCTGCAGATTCGATAGACTCTGCGATTAACTCCGCAGACAACAATTTATATCGCGCAAAAAACAACGGTAAGAATCAAATTTGTTGTTAATAAAGACAAGCCGGTGTTTAAGATAGCATACAAGGGGAATCAACAATGGATCAGTATTTAACTTACTACTGTTACTTTTGGTTCTATATTAGAAACGAAACTGGATTTAATGCTTAGCTAGACGTGAAATATGCCAATTTCTTAGTGGATTATTGTGAGCAATGATGTGAGTTCGTAAAATATTGCTCTCAATATAAAGTCCGATACTAACCAGTATCGGACCATTTATTGTTAAACTGTTGATTTTTTAGCTAAATTATATTAGCTCTAACTTGTCACCATACACGGATTTAAGCCTGTGTTCTGGATCATGGATTTGAATCGATGTATTTGACCATTCTATGAACACCATATTTACTCCGCCTTCATTGGCATAACTGGGTACTAATAGTGCTTCAACAGATAATTGTCTCGCTTTCAAATATAGCTCCCATGTGATTGGAATATCCCCTTTTCCGGCAATATAACGATCACCTAGTAGCTCCCATGGAACGTCAAATAATTCCTTATAATGCACTAAATTCAATGCCTTATTAATCCTCACTTTATAGCTGACAAGTAGCATAGGCGATACTAAACCAGGTGTAGCTGCACAATCACTAGCCTCAATAAAAGCTGTTTTATGATCCGTTGCTGTATAGAGTGCCGATTCACCTTCAATATTAAACCGGCCACCAAACAACCTTGCACCTTCTCCTGATAATGGCGCAAAAGCCCATTCAGGATTGTGCATCCGGTAAACAACACCTTCAAATGGCTCGACAACAAAATCTATCTCGTCGAGTAAACTCACGCAAAACCACCAAATTTTTTGCGACGTATGTGTTTTTGGATCAAGGCCACACCTTCATCACCATAAATAGAAAGTACTTCTGACGGAGACATATTGTTAAAGCCAGGCAGCGGTGCACTTCTGAACCAAAGCCATGCGGCATCCATGCTTTGAAACCATGGTGATACACTGATCAAGATGGCATGCACATCACGTAACCGGTTCTGCACTTTTGGCGAGCGAATACGATCCTTTCGGCTTAAGCTGGAAATAGGTAAGCTTGTTGCATTAGCAAGTGTTTCTATATTCGTGTGAAAAAAATTCAGCCAAAACTTAGGCTCTTCATATTGCCTGTTATTTTCTACAGGACTTAATAGCATATCCATAAAACGTCACCAATATCGACCTATATAATGACACATTATATGACATCAAAGTGTTTATAGCAAAATCATAGCTTAATTGGTACATTGTATCGCCCTGCCACCAAAATTTAAAATTCTAAGACAAAGTTCCCTGATAATTAATTCATTACGCCATTTAACATAATATTTACTACCATAAATAACAGTTTACGGTAGTAATATATAGCATTTTAAATTACACTAGAAATTCTCCTTAAGCCGATTGATAAAATCTGGTTGAAATACGAATGACACTGATGAGCATATTGCTAGTGATAATTAATTTTCGGGATGGTGTTGGAATAGCAATATGAATACACGACTGAAACACATTACAAATGGTAGCAAGGCCCTCGCTCTTAGTATACGGGCGGAAAAGACTGCGCCAGTTGTGCGTGATGATAACTGCCCTATTTATGCTTATTTAATGTCACTTAAATCAGCTAATTCACAACAGACTGTCATACGAGTATTACAATCAATAGCGAAACACTTGGGTCAACCCGGTTATTACAGCATCATTTGGCAAAACTTTGATAGAAATACATTAAACCAATTAGTTAAGATATTAATTGATAAAGATAAAGCCCCCGACACAATTAGTTTATATATTTCAGTGGTCAAACGTGTGCTTTTTGAAGCATACCTATTAGACCTTATTGATACTAAACATTGGGAGCGCATTAAATCAGTTCAAAAGCCGCAGGCCGGAAGACAGAAAATACACAATGTGTTAAATGAATTTGAATTCAAAGAGTTGCTTCATACTATTGATATTACAAGTAGCAACTCGGTAATGGCCGTGCGCGATAAAGCTATTTTTCACTTATTTATTGGCTGTGGCTTAAGGCGGTTTGAACTTGTAAACCTAAAGCTCGAAAATATCAATCTTCAATCTCACACGATTATTTTTGACGGCAAAGGACGTAAACAGCGTGAGGTAAAATTACATAATGTCACTTTCGCAGCTTTACAAGAATGGCTCGCTGTACGGGGAACTACACCAGGTCCGTTGTTCGTTCGGATTTACAAATCAGGCTCTCTGCCTGCGTGGTTAGTAAGCAACGAAAGCCGGATAAGTGGTTTGTCTACTGAAGCTATGTATATGTTGTGTAGAAAATATGGCTTGATCGACAAGGATATAGCGCCACATAGTTTGCGGCGTTCATATGCGACTTTATTAGATAGCAACGGTGCTGATATAAAGCATATAGCCAAGCTCATGGGGCATTCGAGTATCAAAACGACTGAGCGATATATTCAAGTAGATCACCAAGATGTAATGGACACCGTAGATGATAAGTTGTTTAAAACTATACCTTAATACAATGATTTATGAATGTAATCGTTAGCCAGAATATGGCTTATATACTGTAATTAAAAATACTGTAATAATAAATACAGTAGTGTATAGTGTAATTCATCAGTAATCAGTGTTAGGTAAATGAGATGCAAAAGTTTTATAACCGCGAGTTACAGCTAAAGGAGCTGAGAAATATCTCTGATAATACAGAGAAAACGAAAGGACGATTAAGTGTTGTCGTTGGTCGCCGTCGTGTAGGTAAAACTCGTTTGCTCAACGAAGTATTTAAAGAAGTAACTAATCAACATATCTATCTATTTATCAGTCGTAAATCAGAAAGTGCGTTAGTAGCTGAGTTTAGCGCAATTATACAAAGCACATTCAATACAAAGTTTTTTCACCCAGAATCTTTAAAAGACGTTTTTGAATTTTTATTAGACTATTCAACAAAGACGCCTATTACTCTAGTTATAGATGAATTTCAGGATATTGAAAGAGTTAATAATAGCCTCTTTTCCGACTTACAAAACTTATGGGATAACTATAAAAATAAATCCATGATGCACTTAGTCTGCTGCGGCTCTTTATATAACCTTATGACTAAGCTCTTTAAAGATGAAAAGCAGCCATTGCTCAACCGTGACGATCACTTTTTCAAAATTAATCCGCTAACACCTAGTTATATTAAAGAAATAATGGAAGATAATGGTAAGTATAACCCTAATGACTTCCTTGTTTGGTGGTGTTTATCAGGCGGCATTCCTAAATATTTAGAATGGTTGAATAACTCAGGCTCCGCCCCTTTAGAGAAGCTGATTTCTAATGGCTCTCCATTAATCAAAGAAGGTATGCACCGACTTGTAGAAGACTTTGGATCAGAGCACAGAGCCTATTTTGATGTTTTAGGTGCTATAGCCAATGGATATAATAGTCGTCCTAGAATAGAAAGCTACCTCAATACAGGTGTTGGCGTAAATCTTGAAAAGCTTGAAAAAGATTTTGATATTATTAATAAGCTTAGGCCTATCACTGCAAAAGATAATTCTAGAGATATTCGCTATGAAATAGCTGATGAATTTTTAAGTTTTTGGTTTAGGTTTATCTACAGTAATAGAAGTGCAGTAGAAATAGAAAACTACGATTTTATAAAACGCATTATTGATCGTGACTTTGATACCTATTCAGGATCACAACTGGAAGAACTATTTAAAGCAATTCTTGCAGAGTCTAAGCTGTTTAATAATATCGGTAGTTACTGGGATAGCAAAGGTGAAGATGAAATCGATATTGTTGCAATAGATGACTTTAATAAAAAAATACTAATTGCTGAAGTTAAGCGCCGTTATAAACGTTACAGCGAAGCCAAGCTAATAATGAAATCCAAAAGTTTACTACAGAGCTTAAATAAGAAAGGCTATGAAGTTTCCTTTAGAGGTTTTGCTTTAGATAACTTAGATGAAATATTGCTAGAATTTTCATACACAAAAGAAAGACAGTAATGTTTTTCTTTTGTGTAAAACTATACCATCATACTAGAAATTAATATTATACGAAACACTCCTACATCTGTTTTGAACATTTTAAATTCAAGATCAACAGTTAGACGATAACCGGATCAAAATTAAAATATACAAGTCGTTTAGGGTGTGCCATAGTTACTTCTATTGGTATGATGGTATAGTTTTTATGACTTTATATAGTGAAATTGAATTTGAATATCGTTTACTAGTGGATGCCGTTAATACACTAAACGACTACTTATTGGATGCGACAGTAATTCATGCTGAATGCTATAAATTACCACCTTCCTCAGGTGATATAGCAAACAATACGAGTGGCTGGGAGTTTCTCACGCCGCAAACTTATACAGGGTTTACTGCTTTAAGTATGTCAGTTGGTGCATTCTCAAGATTTACGCCTGATTACGAACACTCAGCGAAATATCCATTTCGTTTACCTGGTTTTATTCAATTAGATCCTATACATAGAGAGCAAGTGACAGAGTTGGTTGCTCATTGTAACCAGCACAAGCAACGTATTAAAAGCCTACTTACTACATCAAAATTAAACCCTGGTCAAAAACGAGAACTCATTCAAAATATTTGCCCAAACGCAATTACATTACAAATTTACCGCCTGATAAAATCATCCTCAGCACCAGTGAAGCGCGTCGGTTTTACTTGGTGTAATAAAAATAGTATGCGAACTATAAAAAAAGAAGAGTTTTTAGCATACTTAAAAGGTAGTAGAGAAAATCCACCTACAGGTCAAACAAAAGCCGAATGGGCTCCCTGGGTCAATAAAGAAATTGATCTAATTAATGCTAAGGCAGGGGCTCTTATTAAAATTAAACGCCCTCTTCCCGTTGCTCCAAAATTAAATGTCTCTTTTATGGATGATACAGCCACTGTAATGTTTTATGGTCATATCCCCGTAATTATTTTTGGGGAAGAACCAGCTAAAATTACACCGCTGAAAAGTTACATTAGCCAAAAGAACAAAAAGCAACTTTATAACTATCTAATTCAACGTCTATACGTTGTCAGCGAACAATAAACTTCAGCTCAAGTTATGCCAGCATCATTACCAAATTTTTAATTGCTCTTTATTGAACTAGATTCTCTTTCTATCAGCTCAAAATCTAAAATATGTCGTAAGTCTAAGCTTTTAACATTACTTAAATCGCTATACTGCCCAGATGCCAGTAATGTAATAGACAGCTCAGCCATTTCGTTAATAGGTTGCCTTACTGTAGAAATATTTGGCCACACAACAGTTGCAAGTTGCGTATCATCAAAACCCACGACCGACAGTTCATTTGGAATATTAATACCTTGCTTTTGAGCAATTGAAATAACCGCGGCTGCCATATCATCGTTTGCTGCAAAAATTGCTGTCGGCTTATCATCGAGGGAAAGTAACTTCATCGCAGCTTCCATACCTGATTGATAGGTAAAACTGCCCTGCTCTATATACTCAGGTGGCGTCACTATTTGATTAGAGCGCAGCGCATCTAAATAACCTTGATAACGCATGCGACTAACACCTTGTTTAGTGTCGCCAATAATATGTGCAATTTTACTATGACCTTGATTTATTAAATGCTCTGTCACATCAAAGGCCGCTTGGTAATCGTCCATGCAAATATATGGTGAGCGATTTAATTTAGTATCTGGAGTTATTCGGACAAAAGGAACATCGGCTTTAGTTAGTACATCTAAAACAGCTTCGTTATCGCACATAGGTGGTAGTAAAATCATGCCATCAACTTGTGTTACATCAATAAGTTGCTTCACCGATTCAATCGTCTTATTTATATCAGCATGAGCTTCATCTACGATAAGGTGATAACCCAAAGTTCGGCATTTTTTTAATGCTGCTAACAGAAATTGGCTAATATATGTATCACTTGGGTTATCGTACAAAAGCCCTAAAAAGAACGATTTAGTACTTGCGAGGCGTCTTGCTGACACATTTGGCCGGTAATTTAATTGTTCAACAACCGCCATTACTTTTTCACGCGTTTTATCGCTTACTTTCTTGTCTTGATTGAGCACACGCGAAACTGTCATCATTGATACACCAGCCTGCTCGGCTACATCTTGTATTCTTGCTCTTTTATGATCGGCCATGTTTAATATTACCTACTAACAATCATTCGATTGTTATAATTAACCTCTTAATTTCACATTATACATAATTACAAAGCTTGATATTGCCTGCAGTGTTTAAATCATTCTATTTTAGATAAAAATCAGCACCAACAAATGTTATCGCTAACTTTCACTGGTGTAATAGATATAACAACAGATAAATTTACCCATACATTTCTATCACACACCAACTTACACATGAGTAAATAATTTTTCACCAGCTTTTTTGCAACCTCAATTACAACGCAATGTGACATTTATCCTACATAGCTTAAAACTAACTTGACTTCATAATACCAAACCAATAATGTTAGCGCTAACACTAAACAACATTCGAGTATAACAATTTATGTTCCTTGGTATCGATTTAGGCACTTCAGGTGTAAAAGTAATTATTTTAGACGAGCAAGATTGTTTACTTGCTCAAGCAAGCAGCCCGTTAAACGTGTCTCGTCCTGCTCCACTTTACTCTGAGCAAAACCCTGCAGATTGGTGGCTTGCCACCTGCACCGCAATTGATGAACTTAAAAATACTCACCCTGCATTACTACAATCGGTCAAAGCGGTTGGGCTTTCTGGTCAAATGCATGGCGCTACATTACTTGATAAAGACAATAATATTATCCGACCTGCCATTTTATGGAACGACGGACGTAGCGCAGCACAGTGCGTAGAACTTGAAAAACGAGAGCCGGACTCTCGTAACATTACCGGCAATATTGCAATGCCCGGTTTTACAGCGCCTAAGTTGGTATGGTTAAAAGAGCATGAGCCAGAAAACTTTGCAAAAGTCGCTAAAGTATTACTACCAAAAGACTACTTACGCTTTTTAATGACCGGCGATTTTGCTTCAGATATGTCGGACTCTGCAGGCACATTGTGGCTTGATGTAGAAAAAAGAGCTTGGTCAGAAAAAATGCTTGCAGCAACTGGATTAACTGAACAACACATGCCAACGCTGTTTGAAGGAACAGAGATCACTGGCACGTTAACCGCTGAGGTTGCGACAAAATGGGGCATGGAACAAGTTCCTGTAATTGCCGGTGGTGGCGATAATGCGGCAGGCGCGGCTGGTGTCGGCGTTATAACACCAAATCAAGCATTTCTATCATTAGGTACGTCAGGCGTTTACTTTGTTGCCAACGAAAAATACTTACCTAACCCAGCAGGTGCCGTACATACGTTTTGTCATTGTATTGCAAATACTTGGCATCAAATGTCAGTGGTGTTAAGCGCAGCAAGCTGTTTAAGCTGGGTCACTAAATTAACCGGCTTTGAAAATGAAGGTGCATTGCTTGAACAAGTTAGTAAATGCGACTTTAGCAAGCAGAGTTCAGTGATATTTTTACCTTATTTAACCGGCGAACGTACTCCGCATAATAACCCTGATGCCAAAGGTGTGTTTTTTGGGTTAGACAGTGATACCGATGCAGCAACCCTTGGCCGCGCAGTTTTAGAAGGCGTCGCTTTTGCTTTTGCCGACGGACAGCAAGTACTGCTTGATGCAGGTGCACAAATTGACGATGTAACTGTTATAGGTGGCGGCGCAAAAAGCCCACTATGGGGAAAAATCATCGCAAGCGTACTTAATCGCCCACTAATTTACCGAGAAGGTTCAGAAGTTGGCCCTGCATTTGGCGCTGCAAGACTTGCCCGAATAGGAGTAGAGCAACTCCCTGCACAACAAGTGTGTGTTAATGGCAAAGTAACGCAAACAATTGAGCCAGACCCTGTTATGCAAGACTTTTACGCACAGCAATACACAACATACAAAGCACTTTATCAAAGTGTAAAAACATACTTTTAATAGAATAATTTTAAATTAATGGAGCACATTATGAGCGAGCAATTCTTTTCTAACGTTGAAAAAATTAAATTTGAGGGTGAAAACTCTAAAAACCCATTTGCATTTCGTTACTACGACGAAAACAAGGTTGTTCTTGGCAAAACAATGAAAGAACATTTACGTTTTGCTGCCTGCTACTGGCATAACTTTTGTTCTACAGGTTTTGATATTTTTGGTGAAGGTACGTTCGACCGCCCTTGGATCCAACCTGTCGGCAACCAACTTGAACTTGCAGAACAAAAAGTAAAAGTTGCGTTTGAATTTTTCGAAAAACTAGGCGTGCCTTACTTTTGTTTTCATGATGTTGATATTGCACCAGAAGGCGAAACACTACAGGAAAGCCACGATAACGTAACGCACATTGCAAACATTATCGAAAAAGAAATGCAGCGCACTGGTGTAAAATTACTTTGGGGTACAGCTAACTTATTCTCGAACAAACGTTTTTGTGCTGGCGGTGCTACAAATCCAAACCCAAATACATATGCATACGCAGCAGCACAAGTTAAACACGCAATGGAAATTACCCATCGTTTAGGCGGTGAAAACTACGTACTTTGGGGTGGCCGTGAAGGTTACGATACGCTACTAAATACAGATCTTGCGCAAGAAAGCGAGCAGTACGCGCGCTTCTTAAAAATGGTAGTTGAGCATAAGAAAAAAATTGGTTTCAAAGGCACATTATTAATTGAACCAAAACCACAAGAGCCTACAAAACACCAATACGATTACGATACAGCAACGGTTGCAGGTTTCTTACACAAACACGGTTTACAAGACGAAATTAAAGTAAACATTGAGGCAAACCACGCAACACTTGCGGGTCATAGCTTCCACCACGAAATTGCCGTTGCCTGTGCTGAAGGCATTATGGGTAGTATTGATGCTAACCGTGGTGACATGCAAAATGGTTGGGATACAGATCAATTCCCTAACGATGTAGCTGAATGTACGCTCGTTATGTACGAGATTTTAAAATCAGGCGGTTTAACGACTGGTGGCTTTAACTTTGATACTAAACTGCGTCGTCAATCATGTGAACGCGATGATCTATTTATTGGCCATATTGGCGGAATGGATACGATGGCAAAAGCATTACTTAATGCAGCAGCCATGATTGAAGGCGGTGAGCTTGCTGATTTTGTTGAAAAACGCTACGCAGGTTGGAAAGAAGACTTGGGTCAGAGCATTCTGAAAGGCGAACAGTCATTAGAAAGCCTTGCTGCGCTAGTACACGAGAACAACATCGATCCTAAGCAAGTTTCTGGTCGTCAGGAACTGCTTGAAAATATTGTAAACCGCTACGTATAAGGACATCGCCTCGGCTTAAAAACCGGGGCGTACATCATTATGAACTTGTTAGAACAACTCAAAAAAGTAACCACAGTCGTTGCCGACAGTGGTGATGTGGAATCAATCAAAGCCCTGCAACCAGTTGATGCCACAACGAACCCATCATTAATACTACAAGCAGCAAAATTACCTCAGTATAAACATTTAATAGATGATGCAATAGATAAAGCTGGCAATGATGTTGATGCAATTTGCGATCAACTTATTGTTAATTTTGGCTGCGAAATATTAAAGGTGATCCCTGGTCGTATATCAAGTGAAGTAGATGCACGTTTATCATTTGATACACAAGCGAGTATTGCAAAAGGTCGTAAACTGATTTCGCTTTACGAGCAAGCTGGTATTTCAAAAGACCGTGTACTTATTAAACTTGCTTCAACATGGGAAGGTATTAAAGCCGCCGAGCAATTAGAAAAAGAAGGTATTAAGTGTAACTTAACACTGCTTTTTTCGATGGCTCAAGCAATCGCTTGTGCACAAGCTAATGTTACCCTCATTTCCCCGTTTGTTGGTCGTATTCTTGATTGGTACAAAGCACGAGAGAACAAAGATTACGCCCCGAGCGAAGACCCAGGTGTGCAATCAGTCACAGGAATTTATCAGTACTACAAAAAGTACGACTATAAAACCGTAGTGATGGGTGCAAGCTTTAGAAACATCGAAGAAATTATTGAACTTGCTGGCTGTGATTTACTGACAATCTCGCCTGCATTGCTTAATAGCTTGCAAAATGAAGAAGGTACGCTTGAAACTAAGCTCGACAGTGCAAAGATTTCCAAAGCGTCACAAAGCGAAATAACTCCGCTGACTCACGAGCAATTTTTATGGCAGCACAATGAAGATGCCATGGCCTGTGAAAAACTCGGTGAGGGTATTCGCAACTTTGCTAAAGATCAGCGTATTTTAGCAAAATTAGTTGAAGACTTACTAGACTAGTTCCCCTCAAGCCTGCTCTGCCACTTTACATGCAGGCTTTTTTAATGACATTTGAGGTAATATATGACCCAGCTTTCTTCTCGTGCCCCCTTTGCAAATGCCATACGCGCACTGAGCATGGATGCAGTACAGCAAGCCAACTCTGGTCACCCGGGTGCTCCTATGGGTATGGCCGATATCGCCGAAGTACTATGGAACGACTTTTTAAATCACAATCCAAACGATCCAAATTGGCCAAACAGAGACCGCTTTGTACTCAGCAACGGTCACGGTTCAATGCTCATTTATTCTTTATTGCATTTAAGCGGGTACGAGTTACCACTTGATGAACTAAAGCAATTTAGACAAATGCATTCAAAAACCCCTGGGCACCCAGAGTACGGTTATACACCAGGCGTTGAAACAACCACTGGCCCGCTTGGCGCAGGTATATCAAATGCTGTAGGCATGGCGATTGCTGAGAAAACCCTCGCCGCCCAATTTAATCAAGATGGTTTTGATCTGGTTGATCATTACACTTACTGCTTTATGGGTGATGGCTGTTTAATGGAAGGCATTTCTCACGAAGCCTGCTCGCTTGCTGGCACATTAGGGCTTGATAAACTGATTGCCTTTTGGGATGACAATGGCATATCTATTGATGGTCATGTTGAGGGTTGGTTTAGTGACGACACCGCTAAGCGCTTTGACGCTTACGGCTGGCATGTCATTAAAGACATAGACGGACACGACCCTGAGCAAATTGCCAACGCAATTGCACAGGCAAAAAGTGTCACCGACAAACCCACCCTACTTTGTTGTAAAACCGTGATAGGCTTTGGTTCACCCAATAAGTCTGGCTCACATAATTGCCACGGCTCACCACTGGGTAATGATGAAATAGCTGCAGCACGTAAATTTTTAAATCTACCGAGTGAGGCATTTAGTATCAGCAATGATATATACGCCCATTGGGATGCGAAAAAAAGCGGTGATGAAAAACAACAACAATGGCAACAATTGTTTGACGAATACGCTAGCCATTATCCTGAACTTGCCAAAGAGTTCGATCGTCGCGTTATTAAACGTGCCCTGCCTGACAACTTTGAAGACATCGCAAATAACTATATTGCACAATGTGATAAAGACGCAGCAAACATTGCCAGCCGAAAAGCCTCGCAAAACACTATTGAAGCGTTTGCTCCACATTTACCTGAGTTACTTGGTGGCTCGGCCGACTTAGCTGGTTCTAACTTAACGCTTTGGTCAGGCTCAAAAGGAATAAGCGCAGAGGATGCCGGCGGTAATTACCTGTTTTATGGTGTGCGTGAGTTTGGTATGAGCGGTATTATGAATGGTATATCACTGCACAGTGGTTTTATTAATTACGGTGCAACATTTTTAATGTTTATGGAATATGCCCGTAACGCTGTAAGAATGTCGGCACTGATGGGGATCCAAAATATATTTGTATATACCCACGACTCTATAGGCCAAGGTGAAGACGGCCCAACTCATCAACCTATTGAGCAACTTGCTAACCTACGTATGACGCCAAACTTAGTAACATGGCGCCCATGTGATGCGGTAGAAACCGCTGTGTCGTGGAAAAATGCCATACAAAATCAGCAGCAACCTACAGCGCTTATTTTTAGTCGCCAAGGGCTAAACCACCAGCAACGTAACGCTCAGCAAATAAGTGACATAGAAAAAGGCGGTTATATTCTAGCTGATTGTTCTGCAACACCAGAGTTAATTTTAATAGCTACCGGCTCTGAGGTAGATTTAGCAATGCAAGCGTCAAAAGAGCTTGCAGCACAGGGTGTAGCCGTGCGTGTGGTATCGATGCCAAGCACCACAATTTTTGATCAGCAATCGAGTGATTACCAACAAGCTATACTTCCTACCTCAGTGGTAAACCGTATCGCAATTGAAACATCACACCAAGATTACTGGCTAAAATATGTTGGCTTACAAGGCAAAGTGATTGGTATGAGCACCTTCGGTGAGTCAGCCCCTGGTAATGTATTACTAGAGCACTTTGGCTTTACCGCCGACAATGTAGTAAATACAGCGTTGGCATTAATAAACGCCAACGCATAATCGACCCAGCTTTATCCAATTAATGCGCTAAGCTTCCCAAAGCTCGGCGCATTTTTAATTACCTACTTCTGACTTCAAGCGTTTAACTGGTCCATTATCACCAATTAAATAGACTCTTCGATTAGCTTCTCCCTTCTGCTTTTCAGCAACAATCATTCTTGCATCAGGGTGTCCATCTTGGATTATTGACGTTAATGCCCAGTTTGCTCCTTTACGGCGAATTAGTTCATTACCTTTATCGAAGGTTTTACCTGCATCATTGCTGTTCCAGTATGAAATAACGCCATCATCTCCATCTTTAAATTCAAGAATAAAGCTAACTTCATCAGGTGATTTAACCATGAAATCACCGCGTGTATCTTGATTACTCGCAACCGCTGCTACATTTACGGCATCGTTCACAATCCAATTAGATCCATCCCAGCGAATATGCGTCGTTTGCTTCGGACCACCTGTTTTATAACCTAAATCTTTTCCGACATTAGTAGCTAAATGAGGATGGCCTTTGGCGTCTAAATGTACAGAGCCATTAAACGTCCATTTTTCCCCGGTGTTGAAGGCCAAAGTCTTCTGATCGGCCACCTCACGTGTAATAGGGAGATTTAATTGTTCATCTTGAACATTACGCCATGTGCCATCTTTAGTATTAAACGTCATATAATAAGCATTATGCCGCTCTGTAGTGTGACCTCGGCCGTTAATACCGGCTTTACCATCCCAACAAATATGATAATCATAGCCAACAATGATTTCGTCATTTTCACCTTTTTCAACCCAAGCATACCAGCTATCTACTGCATCAAGGTCATCGCGTCGTTTGTGCTTTAAGAATGAAACAGGTTTTTCAAATGTACGTCCGTGATCTGTTGATTTTTGATAAACCCAATCGCTTCGGTGTGCTCCATGTCTATAAAATAAATAAATATCGCCATTATCCATTTTGACCGCTTGGTTATACGTGCCAAATACAGGTATTGTGTCTAGCTCTTCCCAACTACTAATGTCATACGGATTTTTTGAAACGACATGTATATTTCGCCCATAATGTATATTACCCAAGGGGTTTTTCCCATGGTGCGGCATACCACCGTGACCACCGAAGAAAACATGAATGTAACCTAGGTCGTCCATTAACATTGTTGGTTTACCGTGGTTATCTATCTTTCTCGATGGGTCTTTACCCATGTCGCTTATCCCTGCTTTATAAGGGCCTTTCCACTCTTGTGTTTTATGGTTGTAAGAAGCAACATATGGATCTTCTAATGGTCCTTGATAAGAAACATAGGTGATACCATCTCGATAAATCCCAGCTGGGTGTTGAACGATCGCTAAAGGATTTCCAATCGCATCATCAGCAAAGTGATCGCTTTGCTCTACTTTTTTTAAGTTATTATTACTACACCCAGATAGGAATAGAGTCACAGCTGCTGCTAACACACTTACTTTTTTCATTCGATCACCAATAACCTGTTGATTATAAAGTTTTAGTTATATTAAGGTGCATTTTAATGCCCGTTCACATGAGTAATATTGATTGAATTTGACAGTTAATGCAACTTAATAAGTCGGAAATACTACAATCTACTATTTGTGATATATCAGAAAGAAACCCTAAAAATATATTTTTATTAAAAACATGTAGAAACAAATAGTACGAATACTTTTTGTGTACTATATTAATTTCAGCGCTGCGTATATTGCGCTACCTGAAATAATCAGATTTCCTCTTGTTGGTCACTTTCTTTGTCTTTAGGCGTTTTTAGCACAGGCTCCAATGCAGCATGTTGTTAATCCAAGTGCTAAGAGAGGTATAAAATAGCTACTTTCCTTAGTTATTTTGATATTTATAAGGAATGTAGCGGTATATTCGCTCAAGTCATTAATGTTAAGGTGCACCACTTATTTCACCTCAATGATATAACTGCCGGCATCGACAGTAATGGTTTTGCTTTTTTTATCTTGCCCAACCAAATCTTCGTCATTCAATATTTCACCATTCACTAGAACCTTCTGGCCAAAAAGTGCAGCTGTGTTTTCTTTTTGGTTTAAGAGCGACTTTTTAGCGAGACTTGTGTGTTCTATTAATGGGATCTGAATACGAGCTGTCGTATTGGCAGGAATGATTACTTCTAGGATTAACCCCGAATCTGTTTTTTGCCATTTCGACTTTATCTCACCATAAGGTGATTTATATTCGCCTTCAGCAGAGGTTAAATGTGTTGAAATAAGGGGGGTGCGTATTCTCATGACTTTGATCACCGATTCTCATCAGCTTTGATCACCTGATTTATCATTTTGTAGAGC
>NZ_AHCA01000027.1 GCF_000238355.1 Pseudoalteromonas haloplanktis ATCC 14393 | reverse complement strand
GCAGGGGTAAAGCCTGCTACTGTTGCGCTCTGCCCACTAACAACACCTAAATCACTTGCTTTCATACTTCCTAAAGTCATTTCAATCGTTTCATTCGCATTAGAACCAACCTGAAAGCTTTTAGTACCGTAAGAGCCATCCAAAAGTTGCTGGCCACCAAAGGAAGTTGTGTCTGCAATACGAGTGAGCTCTGTTTGTAATTGGGCAACCTCTTTTTGCAGTGCATCACGATCTTCAGCTGAGTTTGAACCATTGGCAGATTGCAAGGCAAGCTCACGCATACGCTGTAAGATATTGCTTGACTCTTGCATTGCACCTTCCGCTGTTTGCGCCATTGAAATACCATCGTTGGCATTACGCTGAGCGACTGCTAAACCATTTATCTGTGAGGTTAAACGGTTTGAAATTTGTAGGCCGGCGGCATCATCTTTAGCGCTATTAATACGCATACCTGACGCTAAGCGTTCCATTGAGGTAGATAAGCCTTGGCTTGATTTATTTAAGTTACGTTGTGCGTTAAGTGACGACACATTAGTATTGACTGTTAATGCCATTTTACCATCTCCAAGTTTTAAACAGGACGTGGTCCAAAACGCCTATGCAGGAACCACTACTAGATGGTTTTATCAATGCACTTGTTGTGCCAACTTTAAAAAACACATAACCAACTGTTTATATGATATAAATTTTATTTAGAAAAAGATTTTTAAGTTGAAAATAAATAAGCGACAATTTTTTGCCGCTTGTTTATCTGGTGAGTGGGGCAAGTTATTACCCTAGGATAAAACAAAAACCTCTAGCTTGGATGCGAATAGTAATGAGTTTATAAATAGTCGAATAATGAAAGGTTAGCTAAACGGCCAAAAGTTGCCTGCGATGCTTGTAATGCGGTTTCTTGTTTTGTGAGTTCACTGATAGCCTCTGCCATATCAACCTCAACAAGGCTGGCTTTATTAGCTTTATTATTTATATCAAGTGCGCTGTTTGAATCTGCTACTCGCTCAACCACAATCATACGAGCACCTAAGCTTGATTGTGTAAATACCACTTGATCACTGGCATTTTGTAACTGTACTGAGCCATCGGCTAGTGCATCTTGTAGTGCATCACCTGTAAGGTTAGAATTCAAACTAGTAATGAGCCCTTGTAACGTATTAAGTATGTTTTCTTTCGCTGGCTTTTCAAGAGTAAACTCCATTGTGCCCGGTACATCACCTTCAAGCTTAAACTCCATGCCAGCGTATTCAATAGGCTCACCGGTATACTCACCTGTGACTGCTGGTGTGATTGGATTACCATAGCCATCATTTATAACATAGGTATCTGGATCTCCGGGGTTAACACCGGCGACAAGTTCAACTTGAAAAGAATTATCTGCTACAGTCGCTGTTGGGCTTAGGTCGTAATTGGCTTGATGGAATTTATCAAAATCGGCTTGGTTTTTAACATATACAGTGCCACCAGTAATGGTGCCGCCTACAGTCCCAGTGTTTGATGCAACATTTAATCGTGCATCTACTTTTTCAAACGTGCTAAAGCCATTGTCACTTGATTTTACTTCAACCCCTTGTGCAATGGTGACCGAGTGCTGTCCTTGGTCTCCTTGGTATTCGTATTTACCCGTGCCACTATTAAAGCTATAACTTTGAGTGCTGTCTTGGTAACCAGAAAATATATACTTACCATCTTCTGATTGGCTATTCATTAAATTGACTAACGATTTTTGCAACTCTTTAAGTTCACCTGCAATTGTCTCTAAATCAGTTTGGCTCATTGCACCATTACCGGCTCGAATAGTAAGCTCTTGCGCTGCTTGAATAGTGGTATTAATGCTTTGCAATATGCTTTCTTCGGTTTCAAGGCGACCATTGAGCTGATTAATATTTTTAGTATATTGCTCATTCATTTGTATTTTATTTGTATACAATGATGCCTGCGAATACGCAGAAGGGCTTTCTGAGGTACTTAAATATTTTTTGCCTGTGGTAACTCGCTCTTGCGCATTGGCAACACCTTGTTGGCCATCAAGTATTTTATTTATATTACTTTGGTACATTTGATTATTTGATAAACGCATAATTACCTCGCAGCACTTAATAAGGTGTCAAATATAGAACGAGCGGTAGACAAAACTTGCGCCGATGCGGCATACGATTGTTGGAAACGTAATAAATTTGCCGCTTCCTCGTCAAGATTAACCCCAGATAAAGATTCATACCAAGCTTCAGACTGCTCTGCCAACGCAGTAAACGCCGCCCCACTGGTTTGAGCTTGATGTGTAATTACGCCGATATCTGATACTAAACCTGTGTATGATTGATTTAAAGTTTTGTGGTTATTACTAGCGTTACCCACTACATTTTGTCTAACTATATTTGAGTTTTGGATATCGGATAACAACTGGCCATTCCGGTTATCGTCAAAACCATCTGCATTAGCCTCGATTGTGAATGAATCACCTAACGCTGGCGTCCCCTCGATGTTAAAATCAAAACCAATCTCCTCAGCTGAAAATGTTGTTATATCATCTAACACACCTGCTGTTTCAGCTTGTTGAATAACATTTTTTCCAGAAGAATCAATTGCAAAAGGATCCGTTGTATTAGTACCATCACTTAAGGTATACATATCTGGGTTTTCAGCGCTTTTTGTTAAGGTTAACGAGCCTGTGGATAATTGTAACGATGGGGTATCAGTAAAGTTTGATACATCAGATACGGTACCAGCTGAAATACTGGCTGCACCTGTATTATTGATATCATTTGCAGTTCGAACAGGCGAAGCAAGAGCTATATCTTCTGGGCGATTTGTTGCAAGCTCTAAGCTCGTTGATGCTTGAGAGTTGAGTTTGACCATAAATTGATCATCAATATTAGGTGTAGAAGACACATCCAATGTTAATTCTAACCCGAATAGATCTAACCCTGTGTTGTTTTGTGAATTAACTTTACCTGTAGCTGGGTCGACTGATGCCGTTGTAAAAAGATTGTTACCATTGGCATCTTTTATCATCTCCCCTTTATTATCAATAGGGTAAATTTCAACCTCATTCGTGTCACTGTACTTTACAATAAAATCACTTGCTGGCAATTCATTGCCTTTACCAGCTTCAACGGTTGCGGTCATGCTGCCGTTGCCCGTGTTTGCTTGATAAGCAAATGCCTGGACTTCAGGAATATTAAAAATGTCGCCCCCTAAATTGCCGTCAGCATCCATCCCTAAGTGGTTTTGCTGATTAAATGTATCAGCCAAAGCCAACCCCATTTGTCCTAGCTGGTTTTGCGCAGGGATTAATATGTCATCGCGAAATGCTAATAAGCCACCTATTTTGCCTTTTAATTTGTCAACATCTAATTCTAGCGGCACAGCTTTGCCGCCATTCACATCCAGTTTCAATTGTTTAAAATTAGGATCTGGATCGCCAGTCATCGAAAATAAATTAAAGGTGCCATTTTCCATAACCAACGCTTGCCCAGTGCCCATGTAAACTTGTTTTGAACCATTTGGGCCGTCAAGCGTTTCAACATCGATTAGCTCAGATAAATCTCGGATAGCTTTATCTCTTTCGTTATATAGACTACTTGAACCAGACTCTTGCGATGTACCATCTACTGCAGCAATTTTATTATTAAGATCACTAATGTTTTGAATAAGGTTGTTTGCTTCATCAGAAAAAATTTCTAATTGCTCATTAACCACTGATTGCTGATCAACAACGATTCCTGATAGCCTATCCATTTGATCGATTAAATTCTGTGCGTCCGTCATCACTAGTGAACGTGCCACTGATGATGGCTGATTCAAACTTTCTTGAATATTACTAAAAAATGAATTGATACCGGTAGACAAACTATTTGACTCTTCTGAGAACAATGTATCAACACGATTTGCTTCAGTGACAAATTGGTCAAAAAAAGTTTTGCTTGAGGTGTCACGATTGAGCTGCTTTTGCGCAAACTCATTTAATAAGCGATACGTTTCGCCACGACCGACTTGATTATCGATCATGGTAGAAAACTCTGTACGCTCTCGTACATACCCTTCGGTATTTACATTGGCAATATTTTTACTTGCAGTTTGCAAAAGCTGCGAACTTGAATAAATTCCTGAGCTTGCTATGTCATAAAGATTAAACGACATCTTAATTTACTCCTTGGCGAACGAGTGTTGTCGCCAGTGTTTTAAGCTCAGTCCGATTAAGAACTTGCTTAATTTTGTCGGCATAGTTGGGGTCGGTGGCATAACCTGCTTTTTGTAATGAATCTAAGAATGCAGCAGGTTTTGCAGTATTTTGTAGTGCTTCTTGATAGCGCGGGTTGTCTGTTAAAAACTGCACAAAGTCATTCACGCTGTCTTTAATTGAATCGTAAGCCCGAAAGCTTGCTTGTTTTTTGACAGGGGTACCTTGCTCAAACTCGAGCGTCACTTTATTGGCTTTATCGCCTTGCCAGCTTTTATCTGATTTAATATTAAATAAGTTAAAGCTGCTATTGCCATCACTTTTATTAATCACATGTTTTCCCCAGCCGGTTTCCAGAGCCGCTTGGGCAACCATCACCGCTGGATTCAAACCAATTTTCTCAGCAGCCGTTTTAGCATGTTCCCAAACGGTACTAATAAAATCATCAGCATTTTCAAACAATGGCTTTTGCTGTGTGGATGACGTGGTATCGACACTGTCCGGTTGCGTTTTACTTGCTGTACTTTGCCCGTTTGCGCGGCGATCACTACTAAAGTTATCGACTGTGCGTAGCACTGAACTAGGTGTAAAGTTTTTAGCGTCAGGGGAGAGTTGCTGCACGATTAAATCGGCTAAACCCAGTGAGCCTTTTGATGACAGATCAACGGATAGTTGTTGATCATGCATTTCTTCAAAGAACTTTACGCCACTGGAATTAAACGGGCTGTCTTTATCTTCAAACGCTTCATTGGCTTTACGCATGCTTTTTAATAGCATTTGCGTAAAAATAGATTCAAATTGTGCCGCTGCTTTTTTTAATGCTTCTTTTGACGCTTCAGGCGAGGCATCACTTTTTAAGGCGTCTTGGCGTAACGTATTAAGATTGCCTAAATCAAAGAAGTTTTGTTTATCGAGATGATTAGTATCCATCAGCAATTTGACACAGTGATTAATAATGAAATTAACAATGCAATAATTGAGCCAAAGCGAGTTTGCAGATTACTTATAAGGAGTGCAAGTTTGCCAAGATGATAGAGATAAGTTCGTTATACAAATAACATCCCCCTAAAGTTTAATCATAAACTTAGGGGGATATATTTTAAATAACAACAAGTTGACCGCTAATTGCGCCCGCTTCTTTTAATGCTTCAAGGATTGCCATTAAATCACCTGGTGCTGCACCCACTTCATTAATTGCCCGAACTAAATCGTCAAGACTTACTCCTGGGTTGAAAACAAATGCTCTTGAATCATCTTGGTCAACGTCAATAATACTTTGATTAGTCACTGTTGTTTCACCATCACTTAGCGCGTTTGGCTGCGATACATTTTGCTGTTCGGCAATCGTGACTGTTAATCCGCCATGAGTAACTGCGGCTGCTTGTAATTTGACATTTTTGCCAATCACTATAGTACCCGTACGAGAGTTAACAATTATTTTTGCAGACGTATCGGCGGGTTTAAACTCAAGATTTTCCAAAGTCGATAAATAAGCGACTCGTTGCGAAGCATCACGTGGAGCAATAACACGAATAGACGCCGCATCGATTGCTTGCGCACTTTGTGGGCCAACCAAATCATTAATTGTTTGCTCTAATCGTTTTGCGGTAGTGAAATCTGGGCGGTTTAAGTTAAAGGTAATATAGTCACCTTGCATAAAAGGGCTGTTAATCGCACGCTCGACTGTTGCCCCGTTAGGGATACGACCGACTGTCGGTGTATTCATCACGACTCGACTACCATCAGCCCCTTCAACGCCTAACCCGCCTACAATTAAGCTACCTTGCGCTATCGCGTAGGTATTACCATCAACCCCTTTTAAAAAAGTTTGCAGTAATGTACCACCGCGTAAACTGCCAGCACTCCCGATTGAAGAGACTGTGATATCAATCGTCTGTCCAGGCTTTCTAAAGGCTGGTAATTCAGCATGAACGGCAACCGCCGCTACATTTTTTATCTTAGGTTTTAAGCTTGCTTCCAATGTGATGCCAAAGCTGTTTAGCATAGCTTTAAAGCTTTGCTCGGTAAAACGACTTTGCTCACCGGTGCCAGGCAAACCGACAACAAGGCCATAACCGACCAATTGGTTTGAGCGAACGCCTTCAACCATAGAAACATCTTTTATACGCTCAGCGCTGGCAGTAAAGTGCCAACCCAACAAACCAATACATAGCAACACTTTTAGACTTTTCATCATCAACTTCCTTTAAAAAGGGAACAGAGCACTGCTAAAGAAGCGTGTTAACCATCCGCCACTTTGCGACTCTTGTATTTGCCCTTTACCAGAATATTGAATACGTGCATTGGCAATTCTGTTAGAGGTCACTGTATTATCTGACGTTACATCTTGCGGACGAACGAGTCCCTCCAGACGAATAAATTCTTCACCGGTGTTTAAAGTGAGCCACTTCTCACCACGGATCACTAAATTGCCGTTGGGTAATACACGCATTACATTCACTGAAATATCACCAAACAGGCTATTTGATTGATTGGACTTAGAATCACCTTTAAATGATGAATCACTACCAATACCAAACTGAATGCTGTCACCGCCAATATTGACAGGTAAGCCACCTAAACCAATCACAGGATCTAAATTAGCATCACTTTCTTTATCTGTTTCTGTTTTTGCTGCCTTACTAGCTTGGGTCGACTCTTGGAGCTTAACAGTGATAATGTCGCCCGTTCGCAACGCTTTTTTATCAGAATAGAGGTCGTTTGATAAGTAGCTATCAAATAACGAACCGGTTGGCACAACTTGCTCGGCAGCTGGCTCTGGGTACATTGGAGCGTAGTATGGATCATCTTGAACCACATGGAGATTTTGAGTGGTCATACAACCACTCAAGACACATGCACCCGCTAAAACTATGGATAAATTACGCATCACTTTACTCCAATAATTATTAAAGTTGTTGATTGATATAACTCATCATTTCATCTACTGCTGAAATCACTTTTGAGTTCATTTCATAGATGCGTTGAGTTTCAATCAAGTTCACCAACTCTTCTGTTACATTTACATTTGAGGTTTCAAGTGCCCCTTGCACCACAGTTCCTAAACCTTCGAGACCCGGATTCCCTTGTACTGGAGCACCACTTACTGCGGTCTCGGTATATAAGTTTTGTCCAACAGGCTCTAGACCCGATGGATTGATAAAATCGCTGATCGTCAACTGACCAATCACCACGTTATCTGGCTGGCCTGCAATGCGAACAGATACTTCACCATCTTGCGACACGGTAATTGATTGCGCATCATCAGGCACATTCATTTCTGGTTGCACAGGAAACCCCGCCCCCGCGGTTACAATACGGCCGTCTTCATCAGTGGTAAATTGCCCATTGCGCGAATAAGCAATATTGCCATCAGGTTGCAACACTTCAAAAAAACCAGGCCCTGAGATCATCCAATCAAGTGAATTCTCAGTGGTTAACATATTCCCTTGAGAAAAGTTTTTTTGGTTTGCAACCACTTTAGCACCGGCACCGAGCATTAAACCTGAAGGCATTTCAGTGTCTTGTGATGAGCGACCACCAGGCTGATTAATATTTTGATACAATAAGTCCTCAAACACCGCACGGCTTTTCTTATAACCAACAGTACTGGCATTGGCTAAATTATTTGAGATCACCGAAATATCGGTTTGTTGAGCATCAAGCCCTGTTTTACTTATCCACAATGCAGGATTCATAGTCGTGTCCTCTCAATAAAGTTAAACAATACGCAGCAATTGAGTATGACGTTCGTCAATTTCTTCAGCTGTTTTCATTAACTTAACTTGTAATTCAAATTGTCGTTGATGGCTTATCATATCCACCATCTCGTGTACCGGATTTACGTTTGACATCTCTAAGGTGCCACTCATTACTTTTACGTCAGTGGCAATATCGCAAAATCCACATATATCATTTACGAGTAGTTCTGGCTTAGGTCTAAACAGACCGTCATTGCCTTTTTCAAGCTCAGAGTTGTTTGCCTTGATCACTTTTAAACGATCAACGACCTCTAAAAAATTAGCAGGTGCGCCCTGTGGGCGAATTTGAATGGAACCATCTTCACTAAATTCAACTTTTTCAATTGGCAGTGGCAAAATGATTGGCCCACCCTCGCCAATAACTTGGCGCCCGTGACTTGTCATCAACGCCCCATCAGGACTGATATTGAGTGTGCCGACTTTTGTATAGGCTTCATTGCCAGCTGCATCTTGTACGGTAAGCCACCCTTTATCACTCATAGCAATATCTAAGTCGCGACCAGTTTCAATAATACCGCCAGAGGTCATATTAGAGCCGGGACGTTCTTGCATGGAAAACACCCGCGTAGGCAGGCCTTCACCAAACGCTTGCATTGAACGCGCTTGTGCGAAGTCAGCTTTAAAGCCTGTGGTATTGGCATTAGCTAAGTTATTTGCTTTAAGCGCAAGGCCCCGCAAACTTTGCTTAGCCCCAGACGCTGCAATGTAGACCATCTTGTCCATATCATCGACTCACGTTGAAAAATCTATAACGAGATAAATGCAAGATAAGTGCCACAATAAATTGACATAGCGTTCAGTGTCATTGCATACACAACGGCTAACCAACGTATTGAAATAAAAAAGGCTGCTAATGAGTAGCAGCCTAGGTGTCGGATTATAAAAAGTAGCGCCGAGATTATCGGATCTGCAAGATATTCTGTTGGAGTGTTGAGTTTACTTCCAATGCTCGAGAGTTGGCTTGGAAGTTACGTTGTGCACTGATCAAATCAACTAACTCGTTCGTTAAGTTTACATTTGATTGCTCAAGTGCAGACGAGTTAATTGAGCCTAATGTACCTGAACCTGGCTCTCCGGCAATAGGCTCACCTGAGGTTAAACTTTTTTTCCAACCTGTATCACCCGCTTGTTGTAAACCTTGCGAGTTTGAAAAGCGTACCATCGCTACTTGACCTAAGAATGACGTATCACCATTGCTGTAAGATGCAACAATTTTACCATCTGTACCAATATCAATACCTGCTAAACGTCCTACTGTTGCGCCATCCTGATCTAAGGCTTTAACTTCAAAGCGACTTGCATATTGAGTAGGTACCTTATTTGCAGTGCCCGCTTCATCGCGCCAGTTAATATTTATATCTTCAGGGAAACTTGCGCCGTTTGATAATAAATCTGAAAGGCCAGTTGCGGCACCCGCACCACCTGGGATAGCTAATGGATTAAATGTAGTTCCAGTATTCGCAGTCCCATCAGTTGCTTGTGGTAGACCACTTGAATCAAATTGAAACGTTGAAATAGGAGTGTAAGGAGCGGCTGTTTCTTCAACACCAGCTGGGCTAAATGGCTTTTCATCTAAGGTTGCATAGGTTTGCCATTCATTATCATTACCTGTCACTGCCGAATCAGTTTTTACAAAGAAAAACTGTAATACATGCGGTTCGCCCAATGAGTCGTAAACCGTTGTTGAAGTCGAGCTGTTATATGACGCGCTCACTTCAGGATCAAACGTTGTTACTGAAGGACTGCTTGCTCGTGAATCTAGATTGAACGACGAGTAAACATTCGTGGTAGCACGTGGCGAGCCTGATGAGTCAGGGATTTGTAATGCTGAAGAAGTACTTAAACTAACCGATGTTGTATCACCTGTCGCTTCATCAACGGGAAAGCCCTGTAGGTAGTTACCTTTAGCATCAACAATAAAGTTATCTTTATTTAACTTAAATGCACCAGCACGTGTATAAGTAAAATCTTGTGCACCTAAATCCTGGCTCATTGCAAAGTAACCTTCACCCGTGATCGCTAAATCAAGTGAATTTTGCGTAAATTTTAGTGACCCTTGATGGAACTGCTGCGCAACCATAGTTGTTTGTACACCATCACCATTTTTAGTTTTACCTGAGCTAAACACCGATGACGCATAGACATCCGCAAACTCCGCTCTCGACTCTTTAAAACCTGTGGTATTTACGTTGGCGATGTTATTAGCTGTAACATCTAAATCTTTTTGTGCGGCAGCTATGCCTGTTAACGCAATATTGAAGCTCATAATTCACCTCTAACTCTGTCAATGTTTAGCCTAAGGCTAACGAATAATTAAATTTTTTACGCGATTTCTGCAACGTCAGTTAGCCTAACCGCACCTTCTTTGGTGTTAATAATAATGCCATTGGCACCGTTAATATTGACACTTTCGATATTCTTAAAAGTCGCAATAGGCAAGCTGGTATATTCGCCATTTAGCTGCCCTTCAGCCTTAATTTTATATTCACCAGGTGGTAAACGTTCCTCGTTATCATTCATGCCATCCCATTCAAAACGGATCGCACCGGCAGATTGTGCACCTAAATCAATACTGCGTACCAATTGCCCTGACGAATCTTCAATTCGTAAAAACAGGTTCTCAACAGGTTCTTGAGCAACCACTGTGCCTTTAGCTGTGCCTGACTCGTTAAGGTCTAAGCTATCTGATTCAAGTAACGCTTGCTTACCGACTAACGTAGATGCTTGTAATGCTGAATTGGAGGTCATCGATGCTGCTAATGATTGAAAGTTACTATTGAGGTTAGAAATACCTTCCGCCATAGTAAAGTTGGTCATTTGTGCAATCATCTGATCGTTGTCTGCAGGTTTGCTGGGATCCTGAAACGACAACTGCTGCGTTAACAACGAGAAGAAATCTTCTTGTGTTAGTGCATCACTTTTCTCTTCACTTGAGACTTGATTATCTTGCCACTTAAGTGAATCTAAATAAGTTGACGATGCGGTGCTGATATCGTTACTCATAATCTTTCCTCAATTACCGCTGCCCAAGCAACAGTGTTTTACTTAACATTTGCTTCGCTGCATCAGCAACTTGCACATTGGTTTGATAAGAGCGAGAGGCGGAAATCATATTAGCCATTTCTTCAACGACATTAACGTTAGGTTTATAGATATAACCATTTTCATCCGCACTTGGGTGATTTGGGTTATATTCAATTTGCAGCGGTTTATCACTCTCTACAATACCTAGTACTTTAACGCCAACAGACGACCCCTGATTATTATTACCTGTTGATTCTGATGCTTTCATCAGTTCAGCAGCAAACACAGGGTGACGCGCTCGGTATGTTTTGTCTTGGCTTGAGCTAATGGTATTCGCATTCGAAATATTACTTGCGGTTGTATTCAAGCGCACATTTTGTGCACTCATACCAGTACCTGAAATATCAAAAACGTTATATAAACTCATGCTTATGCTCCTTGACTACCGAGGGCTTTTTTAAGGCCTTTAATTTTACTACTCATAAATTGCAGGCTTGCCTGATACTCTAATGAGTTCTTTGTATACAAGTTTCGTTCCACTTGTATATCAACCGAGTTGCCATCACCTGTATCTGTTTGATTTGGCGAGCGAAACATTTCACTATTACCAACATAACGACTGCCACCGGCAATGTGATTTGCATCCGTAGTGACCATGCTATTGCCGCCTTGTTGGTGGCTTTTTGCCGCTTTTAACGCTGAGGCAAAATCGATGTCTTTCGCTTTATAGCCCGGCGTATCAGCATTAGCGATATTGGTTGCTAATAACTCTGCACGTTGCGAACGGATCAACATTGCATGAGGATGAACCCCAAATGCTTTATCAAAACTGATAGCCATAACCATCTCCAAAAAATTGACTTAGGATGATTAATGCAAAAGATGAGCCAACTGAATTAGAATTTCACGAAGTGTTTAATGATTTGATTTAAAAAGAAAAACGATGTGGTAACACATCGTTTATAAGATTATTAACTCAGTTTTACTAGTAAAACGGTTGGAAATTTAGCATTTAATTTATGTCATGCGAAGGCATTATTTCTTTTGGTAAATAATGCCAGGATTACACCGCACCATATCAAACTCATCGCTTAAACCCGACATAGATTCAGAGGCACCTAAAAACAAATACCCTTTAGGGTTCAGTGCTTGGGAAAATTGAGCAATAATTTTCGCTTTCACTTCTGGCGAAAAGTAAATGAGCACATTACGGCAGAAAATAATATCGAACTTGCCCATCAGTGCATATGAATCTAATAAATTAAGATGCCGAAAACTAACCAACTTCTTAATCGACTCATTCACTTGCGCCATGCCATTACCACTGTCTTTAAAAAACTTTTTCCTGCGTTCTACCGACAACCCTCGGGCCAGAGCAAGTGAGTCATACTCCGCATGTTTACACATATCCAGCATAGTGTTAGAAATATCAGTGCCGATAATTTGCGCACCCATTTTTAACACACCAGGCTGTTTAGCCTGAAACTCTGCAACAGACATAGCAATAGAGTATGGCTCTTGGCCCGACGAACTTGCCGCGGACCAAATTTTTAGCGGCCGACGTAATTCTTTATGTTCAGGGAATAATTTGCTTTGTAAAAGCTCAAACGGATATTGGTCCCGAAACCATAATGTTTCATTAGTCGTCATAGCATCAACAACGGCGGCACGTAACTGCCGCTCATGTGGACTCAACGTTTTACTCACTAATTGTGATAAAGATGCGACATTAAAACGCACCATTAATGGTGCAAGTCTGCTTTTCACTAAATAAAGCTTATTATCACCTAACACAATGCCACATTGTTGTTCTAAAAAAGAACGAAACTGATCGTACTCACTTTGCTCTAAATGCTTATTTTCCAAAGTTACACCGCCTTTTCAGATTAGTCACAATGAACCCATTTTTTCACTGCTGTAGCTAATTCATCCGGGTTGAACTTAGCAATAAAGTCATCAGCGCCTACTTTCTCAATCATTGCCTGATTAAATACACCACTGAGCGATGTATGTAAAATCACATGCAGTGGAGCTAATTTAGGATCTGCTTTAATTTCTGCTGTTAAGGTATAACCGTCCATTTCAGGCATTTCAACATCGGAGATCAACAACCCTACTCGTTCGGTGATATTGTTTTTACAGTCTAGCTCGGCAATCTCTCGTAATCTTATTAACGCTTCTTTGCCATTTTTGGCAAGCTCTGTTTGTACGCCTAGTGGTTCAAGCGCGCGTTTGACTTGATTACGCGCAACCGCTGAATCATCGGCAATAAATACAATACGCTCACCTAAATCTTTTTGAATTTCACCATCATTAGCTATCTCTGCACTGACTTCAGTATTTACTGGACAAATTTCATTGAGGATTTTTTCAACATCGAGAATTTCGACCAGTTCATTTTCAATTTCAGTTACTGCTGTTAAATATGAATATCGACCAGCCCCTGATGGTGGCGGCATTATTTTTTCCCAATTCATATTAACGATTCGCTCAACACCACCGACTAAAAAGCCTTGTACAGAACGGTTATATTCAGCAATGATGATAAAACTATCTTTAATATTTTCGATCGCTGGGCCACCTACGGCCATCGATAAATCGATGACAGAAATAGTCTGTCCACGAATATGCGCGACGCCTCTTATATAGGGGTTTGATTTTGGCATGTTTGTTAAAGGAGGGCATTGCAGTACTTCTCTCACTTTAAACACATTAATACCAAAGCGCTGCCGCCCTCTGAGCTTGAATAATAATAATTCAAGGCGGTTTTGCCCAACCAACTGAGTACGTTGATTAACTGAGTCTAAAATGCCTGCCATTTCAATCTCCTAAAGAAAGCTAATAATAACGGAACAATAATTGCTTTCTTTCTGTAAAGCTACATAACTACACGGGAGCGTCTATTTATTGACGCTAAATATTTATACCCTGTTTTCAACCATAAGCATAGTCGAAACATTATGAGTTTGTTAAAAAAAAGCCGAAGATACAGTGTTTTTTATTTTCTTGCTAGCCTATGCCTAGTTACACCACTGACTGCGCAAACTTACAGTAAAGAGCAACTGCAAGAACTCGCTGTATCTTATATATACGATCAACTTGATCCCGCTACCGCCGATGATAAACAACTTAATGCATTAAGTTTAGACAGTCGCATTCCTGATCGCAGTTGCGAAAGTGCACCTTCTTATACTATTCCAACCGAGCCTCCTTTTAGTCGGCAGATCACCGTACAAATTAAGTGCAATGATTTAAATGGTTGGAGTCAGTATGTGCACGTACGCATAATTGAGCTTTCACCCGTTGTCGTCGCGAGTGAAAACCTAAGTCGCGGTGAAGTCATTGAAGCTCACCATTTAAGCTTGATCATGAAGCCAAAACATTTTGTTCGCGCCCAGTACTTACAAGACGAAGAACTATTAATTGGTAGTCGTAGTAAACGTAATATTCGCAGCGGTTATCCCGTTGCTTTAAATCAAATTTGTATGGTGTGCAAAGGAGATAATGTGACTATTTTTGCTGTAATTCGTGGGTTAAAAATAAAAACTTCCGGTTTAGCCCTAGAAGATGGTACTTTAGGTGAGCAAGTTAAAGTAAAAAATGCAAAATCAGGAAAAGTTTTAAATGCCCGTGTTGACGGTGTTGAGTCAGTGCAAGTAATTATCTAAACTTTTACTTTTATGCTAAAGTTTCTGATGTGTGTGCCGATAACTAGGCATAAGTTGGGTAACGTATAGGTTAAAATCATGGTAAGCCAAGTAAATAAAGGTCAGCAACAGGCTAATGTGTTGACCAATGCCAAACAGCAGAAAGTTGATTTACAAAACAATAATGCAAATACTGCACAAGCAAATGCGCCTAAAGCAGCTGCTGATTCAGTAAGTTTGACGCCGCAAGCTCAGCAATTAAAATCATTACAAGATAAGGCGCAACAGTCTTCTGGTTTTGATAGTAATAAAGTTGCTGAACTTAAAAAGGCTATTAGTGAAGGTAAATATCAGATTGATGCTGAAAAGTTAGCCAAAAATATCGCTGCGTTTGAGTTTGATGTGTATGGCTGATCACAATCGTTTAATTTGCTCTAAACTTGTTATGCAATTAAATTGCTTAACATCACTTGCTGATATCTTGGATGATGAGTTAACCGCGATAGCCTCTCGTCGTGGTGAAGGCTTAAAAGATATTGCTAAGCAAAAACTGACCTTTTTAAGTAAAGTTCAAACGTTAGATAAAGAGCTCAAAGCATTACTTGCTAATAATGAAAGTGAGTCTGAAGAAGTATCAGACCTAATTGGTGATGTGCGCAAACTATTAGAATCATGTAAAAAGAAGAATGATGTCAATGCGCATGCAGCACATCAGGCACAATTAACGGTAAAACAGTTAAAAGATATTTTAATTGGTGTGCCAACTTCAACAACCTATGATCAAGGCGGTAGTGTTGTACATGGTAGCAGCAAAATAGTTCATAACTTAAAAGCTTAGCGCTGGCGCTTAAAAATATACTTTGCTCTCTTACTTTCCTAATTCTGATACTTTTCCATATCTAGATGTATACCCAATAACCACTGCTATACTAATGAGTTGTGCTTATACCAATCGTGTTAAGTTACTGACCATTTATAGCGACAGATAAATGGAGTGATAACAAGGCATAAATTTTGACATGTAGTTGTTCTACATGAAAAATTTATAACGCAGTTAGCGCTTTATTTAGCCCGCTAGAATGGTTAAATATTTAAGTCGATTGGTATTATACCAATCGACTTAACACGATTGGTATTAAAAACCACAAAATAAATACAATAAAGCGCGAGACAACCCGCGCTTTATTTTGCTCACCATGCGATCATTAGCTATCGATTTGGTTATTGCCGCTTTCTATTAGTTTCTTAATCATTTCCTCTGATTGATTTTGTACATCAAGCGCCGGCTCTGCTGATGTTGATGTATCACCATTGAAAGCAATACTGTTTTCTTCGCTCACAGAATCTAAGGCTAACAAATCAGTCTGTTCAACATCGCTCAATACATCATTGATTGTTAACTCAACTGGCTCAACAAGGTTACTGCTAGCGGCATCACTTTCTAATATATGGCTTAAATCGATGCTTTCAGCCATTACAACAGGCTCCGCCATTAGATTTGCTTGCGCGACTTCTGACTCAGTTTGTTGTTCCGCGATAAGTTCAATACCAAATGTATTCTCACTTTCTGGCGCTGTATTAGTCACCGCTAGCTCGGGCTCATTTCCTTGCTCTATAACATTGTTCAATATGTCCCTCACTAAGTAATTGCCAGCGTCATCCACTGTTACAAACCGATAATCTAACCAGGATCCCAAATCAAGCACAGAAAGTAACGCTGACCACTGACCTAAAGCATTGGGCTGGACCTCAAAACCACCTTCTAACACATCAATATCAAGTAAACCCAAACCAAGTAAATTTGCCCCTACTACATAAACACTACTGCCTTCTTCAACGGTTCCTTCTGCAGTAAGGCCAATACCTAATATTCCCCAGTAATAGTTAGTTACTTCAAAAGCGACAGGCGTAGTATCAACGATTAGGCCAGCAGCCGAAGCCGTACCTATATTCCCAGCTTCATCACTTACTTGCGCTATAACGGTATAATTAGCATCACTTAAGCTCACATTCGATGAGATACTCCAATTACCCGAACCATCGGTTGTTGTGGTCACTTCCACCTGGCTGGAGCCGTTATCAAATATTACCGTGATATCGGCATTAAACTCATTTGATGTACCCGTTATCAAAGGTGTTGTATCGGCGGTTAGAATTAATCCTCCAGTAATTGCAATAACAGGTTGAACCGTATCTATAATGCCTGTAGCTGTTGATGTTGTTGTATTACCCAGTGCATCGGCGGCACTTACTGCAACAGTATAATTACCATCACTCAATACTTTTGTTGCTTCAGCACTCCAACTACCATCGGCATTTGCCGTTGTTGTCAGGGTTTGCGAGCTGCCCGCACTATCAGTAATTAATATTGTCAATAAAGTAGCTAATGGTGCATTACTAATTGTGCCACTAATTAATGGTGTCCAATCATTGGTAATTACCGGCGCAGTTACTACAATAACCGGCCCTGTATAATCCATATTGAGTGTAATCGTATCATTACTACTGTTACCCGCTGTATCCGTTATCACAGCTGTAACCTGAGCATCACCTTCAGCAAGCGCTGAGGTTGCAGCAACACTCCAGCTACCATTAGCAAGGACTTGTGTTGATAAAACCTGTGTAGCACCGCTACTATCGACTATTGTTACCTCAACAACAGAGCCTAGAGATGCATCAACAGTAGTTCCTGAAATTAACGGTGTTGAATCAGCCGAAGATAATGCAGAAGTAATTTCAAGTATTGGTGCTGTTAAGTCAATAACAAGTGAAGCTGAACTTGATGACGTGAGTCCGGTCTCAGTAACACTGGCTGTTACGGTGTAAGTTCCTTCTAACAACACTTGAGGGACATCAATACTCCACACACCTGCGTTTAAAGTTGTGGTAAAGCTTTGCACCTCACCACTTACATTACTGATCAGCAAATTAATGATACTTGTATCTGGTGCGTCACTCGTGCCGCTAATTGTAGGTGTAGTATCGTTTGTAGCTGCTAATGGAGTGATGCCAATGCTAGGAGCACTGGTATTAAGCACCCCTGTCGCGCTTAGAGATACACCAATATTGCCAGCTAGATCAGTAACTGAGGCAACAACACTAATAACACCATCCGCTAAACTATCAGGAACATCAACAACCCAGCTACCATCTGCAAGCACTTCAGTTGTATAACTATAAACTTGAGAACTATCCGTTACTGTAACATTGATCACAGTACCTACTGGCTCATCACTGCTACCAGTAATTGTAGGTGTTGCGAGGTTTATTGTGCCTATTGCATTTACAGTCACAACTGGTGTTATCGTGTCTATCTCACCAGTTGTTGTCGCGCTTGACGTGAGCCCTGCAGCATCAATAATTGATGCCGTTACAGTGTAACCACCTTCAGGCAGCGTATTTGCCTGCACTTGCCAATCACCATTAATGTCAACCAACGCTGTTAAAGCATGAGTATCGCCATTACCATCAACAATTATGACTGAAACTGTACTACCCTGCGCTTCATCACTTGTTCCTGTGATTATTGGGGTGGCATCATTCGTAAGCCCTTGGCTGGTCACCGTAATATTTGGAGCGACTGTATCTATAGTGATACTGCCAGTACGAGTAACTGTGTTACCCGCTTGATCTGCTATCGTTGCAGTGACAGTATAAGTACCATCGATTAGTGTCCCAGCTGACACTTGCCACAAACCAGTTGCTGCAACCGTTGCTGTTAAAGTTTGCCCGTCTATGGTTACAGTGACCTCGCCACCGGTTAAGTTGCTCGTGCCACTAATTAGTGGTGTATCATCACTGGTGATCGCTGTTGCATTAAGCACTAAGCTTGGTGCGGTGGTATCAATAACACCATTGGCCGTTTGCTCTGTTAGGTTACCAACTCCATCGCGAACACTCGCTTTAACGGTGTACTGTCCATCACCTAAGCTTTGCGGTACATTAACTGACCAACTACCATTTGCTTGCACGGTCGCAGTAAAGGTTTGTGTCGCCACTCCTTGCCCTGTGACCAATAGTGTTACTTGTGCGCCTTCACCTAAATCAGTGGTACCGCTAATAGTTGGTGTGCTATCCATTGTTAATGTGGGGATAGATAACGTAAGTTCTGGCGCTGTATTATCAAAATCTAAAGTACTAATGGTGGTTGTATTTCCCGCAGCATCAGTTGCAGATGCTTCAACATGAGCAAGTGTCAGTAGTGATACAGATAAATTTAATACTCTCCAATCACCATTTGCGTCAACTGTTGCGGTATAAGGTAGGCCAATTACGTCTCCCACTAAATGATTGGTAATAGTAACAATACTGCCTTCAGGCAAATCAGATGTGCCTGATAAGGAAATCAAATTACCCAGTAAGAAAGAAGGAACTATTGTTAATTCTGGTGGTGTTATATCAACTTCACCTCCAGTTTTACTATCTTCACCTTGATTACCAGCCATATCGGTAATGGTTGCTTTAACAGAGTAAATCCCCTCTGCTAATGCGGTATTTGCAGCGGCTTGCCAATCACCTTGATCATCGGTAGTGACAGTTACAACATGCTTGATACCATCTGCATCTGTAAAAGTAACCTCAACACTGGCATTTGCTTCATCGGATGTGCCACTAATAAGTGGTGTTGTATCTTGTGTTAAAACTAAACTACTTTGGTTGATTGTGATCTCTGGGTTAATACTGTCAATAACAGCGTTAGCCGTTTGTTTTCCAGCATTACCCGCAGTATCGGTGACCACTACCGTCACGGTGAAAGCCCCTTCGGCAAGCGTCTGAGCAGCTTCAACCTGCCATGTTAAGTCCGCAGCAAGTGTTGTATTGATTGTATGACTAGTGCCTTGTGCATCAACAAAAGTAACTGCAACTGTGTTTCCTGCCACGGCATCTAAGGCAGCCCCTGTAACAACAGGAGTTTTATCTGCTGTAGTAGTTAATGGATCAAGCAACACTGTCGGTGCAGTTAAATCTATTACACCTGTTGTTTGAGCTAAATTGCTATTACCAGCGATATCTGTGATTGTAGCTGCAATGCTGTAACTTCCTTCTACAAGCTCACTGCCAAGCGCTACAGACCATGACCCATTGGCTTTGACTGTAGCCTGAGCTGATTGCTCTGTACCAGCACTGTCGGTGACCAACAACGAAACGACTGTGCCTTGCGCTGCATCTGATGTACCACTAATTAATGGCGTTGTATCATTGGTAATACTTGGTGTGTTAATGGCTAATGTTGGTGCGGTTAAGTCTATTGCCAAACTTGTACTAGATGAGCCAGTTAAACCATCCTCACTAACACTAGCACTCACTGTGTAACTACCTTCAACAAGTGCATCATTGACCTCAATAGTCCATTGCCCAGCCGCAGCTTGAGTAGTCAATGTTTGTATCACAACCCCTGCCGCTATAATCTCAATCGTTACATCAGTACCATCTCTGGCATCTGTGCTGCCAGAAATAGTCGGTGTGGTATCCATCATCGGTTGTAAGTTAGCAATCGAAATAGTTGGCGCATTGGTATCTAATATTGCGTTACCAGTAGCCGAGGCTTGATTACCAGCAGCATCACTCACGTTAGCCGTAATAGTAATTGCACCATCATCTAAGGCGTCAATAATTTGTACTGACCAACTGCCATCCGCTTGTACAACGGCACTTAGTTGATAACTGTTTGAGTCATCACTGACATTGACTGTCACCGTTGCGCCAATTTCATCACTACTGCCAGAAATGATCGGCGTATTGTCATTAAATGTACCTAGTCCATCTAAGGTTAAAGTTGGATCTAATGTATCAACAGTGCCGTTACCTTGCGCTGTGCCACTATTGTTAGCAGCATCAGTAATGGTTGCCGTGACAGTGTAATCACCATCAGCAATATCAGCGGCTGGACTTGCTGAGTAACTGCCATCGGCTTGCACTTGCGCTGTAAATTGCTGACTATCACCATTAGCGTCAACCAGGACGATGACCACTTCAGTGCCTTGAGGCTCTGTTGAAGTACCTGAAATTGTCGGTGTTGCATCATTCGTTACACCTGGATCTGTCAGAGTCAATACCGGTGCGATGCTATCAATCGATAATGTGGCAGATGCCGTTTGTTGATTACCAGCAGCATCAGTAATGGTCACTTCGACAGGGTAATCACCATCACCCAATGCCGTGGGAACTGTGACCTGCCACGTTCCATCATTTGCAACCGTTGCTTGTAGAGTTTGCCCGTTAACCACTACAGATACTTCACCACCAATTTCATTACTACTACCGGTGATAGTTGGTGTTGCATTAGCTGTTGGTTGTAGATTGTCTATCAGTAAACTCGGTGCGACACTATCAACTACGCCGGTGGTTTGCTCTGTTGTTAAATTACCAACGCCATCACGCACTGAGGCGCTAACGGTGTAGGTTCCCTGTGCAAGTGCTTGCGGCACTGATACAGACCAAGTTTGATCAGCTTGTACTACTGCGGTAAATACTTGACTGACATTATCACTATCAACCACAGTCAAATTGATCACTGTGCCTTCGCCCATATCAGTGTCACCTGATATGACAGGGGTTGTGTCATTACTCAATGCATTAACACTGACAGTTAAAGTAGGTGCTGTGTTATCAAAGTCGAGTGTACTGACCGTACTCGTATTCCCTGCGGCATCGGTTGCGCTGGCTGTAACATACGCAAGATTTAGTAATGGCACCGTTAAGTTAAGCAGTTGCCAATTACCATTTTCATCTGTGGTTGCTGTATAAGTTGCACCTATCAGCCCACCAACCAAGTTCTCCGTGATGGTAATAGTACTACCAGCAGGTAAATCTGAATCTCCAGATAGCGACACCAAATTACCAAGCAAGAATGAAGGTATAATTCTCAGATCAGGGGCAACGGTATCCACCACGCCGTTATCTGTAGCACTGCCGGTGTTACCTGCTGCATCACTGAGACTGGCGGTGACTGTGTAAGCGCCATCAAGTAATGGTTGCGCAGCTTCGGCGCTCCAATTGCCACTGCCATCGGTTTGCACTGTCACTGTATGGCTGCCATTACTATCGGTGAAGGTAATCGCGATATCACTGTTCGCTAAATCCGATGTACCGGTCACTACTGGGGTATTGTCGTTGGTTAATGCCGGTGCATCGATGCTGACGGTTGGCGCTTGCGTGTCTATCATGCCCGTTGCGCTATCGCTGCCGGTGTTGCCTGCGGCGTCGGTGATACTCACATTGACTGTGTACTCACCTTCGGCTATCGCGTTACTGGCCTCCACGGACCAATTGCCTGCTGCATCCGTTGTCGCTGTCGCGCTTTGGACTGCCCCATTGGCGCCAATGAGTGTCACGCTCACTTGCGTGCCCGCTGGCACGCCACTGCTTTGGCCACTAATGAGCGGGGTCACATCACTGCTGTCTGCCAGCGCATTCACGCTGATAACTGGCGCAGTTAAATCGATGACTCCTGTTACACTTGCGCTGGCTGGGTTCCCTGCTTGATCTGAAACACTCGCTGTCACCGTGTACGTCCCTTCTGCTAATGCGTCCATGGCTGGAACTGACCAGGTGCCGTTTGGTGACATTTGTGTGGTGACTGTGTGTGAATTTCCTTCTGCATCATTAAACACCAGCGTGACGGTGCTGCCTTGTGGCGCACTGGCTGTGCCGCTGATGGTCGGGGTGGTATCGTTACTGTCTGCCGGTGGAGTGATCGTTATATCCGGCATCGTGGTATCGATGATCCCTGTCGCTGTGGCCGTGCCTTCATTACCCGCGATATCTGCCACGGTGGCGGTAACGCTAAAGTCGCCTTCGGCGAGCGCTGTATTCGCGGTAACACTCCACGTATTCCCTGAGACTGTGGTTTGCAGGGTCTCGGCGGGATTAATGCCGTCATTTATCACCACGGTGACAACACTGCCATCAGGTGCACTGCTGGTGCCATTTATGGTCGGTGTGGTGTCGTTGGTTTCGCCAATGACATTGATGGTAACACTCGGGGCTAAGGTGTTGAGTGTGAAGTTATC
>NZ_AHCA01000028.1 GCF_000238355.1 Pseudoalteromonas haloplanktis ATCC 14393 | reverse complement strand
ACAACCTAAACTTCGCGACTAAAGTCGCTCCTACGAGGTGTCCGCGTAGGAAATGGCTTCAGCCATGAATGAAAAAATTCCGGTCCATTGTAGTACAGCCTCGTTGATTCGGTTATTTGAGGTATATACAATCCCAGAAAGGATAATCCCCAATATATTTAACCAAACTCGCACGCAAGGGGGTTGCTACAATATATCTCGCTTGTGCAATTAAATGATCTTCATTACGAATTAATGAATCGTAAAAGCCTTGCTGCCAAACTTGAGGTGTGTGTTTGTTTTTTATATTGAAAGAGCTACATCCTTTTACTCGTCTAAGAACTTCAGATAAATTTTCTTTATTTTTTAATTGAAACAACCAGTGAAAATGATCAGGCATGACTATAAAGCTAATTGTTTGTGTAAACCCTAGCTCATCTGAATTTTTCAATGCGGCTATAACTTTTCTTGCGTTATCAAAGTCTAGGAAGTATTTATGGCGTTGGTAGGTTATCACTGTGACAGAATAAAAATGATTAACAACTGAAGTGCGTCCTTTTCTTAACGCTTGTGCATGAGCGTACATATTTCTATCCTTAAAATATAAATATTAAAGATAGCAGAAGTTAAAGTTACTTGTAGGAAATGGCTTTAGCCGTGAATAATGTTATGGAACTGAGCTCTATGCTAAAGCTATTCGGCGCTAAAGCGCTCTCCTACGGGCGGAGATGTGTATTGCTTTGTAGGAACAGGCTTTAGCCGTGAATGATGTTATGGAACTGAGCTCTATGCTAAAGCTAATCGGTGCTAAAGCGCTCTCCTACGGGCGGAGGTGTGTATTGCTTTGTAGGAACAGGCTTTAGCCGTGAATGATGTTATGGAACTGAGCTCTATGTTAAAGCTATTCGGTGCTAAAGCGCTCTCCTACGGGCGGAGATGTGTTGTTTTTTGGTAGGAACAGGCTTTAGCCGTGAATGATGTTATGGATTCGAGCTCTATGCTAAAGCTAATCGGTGCTAATAATTCAGCAAGCAGATAAAAATAAGTTAGATAAAAAAAGTTTACAATTAGAAGGAGGTTTAAGAAAATTTGAATTACTAAGAAGGGAAAAATGGGGCGATTGACGGGGCTTGAACCCGCGACAACCGGAATCACAATCCGGGGCTCTACCAACTGAGCTACAACCGCCACAACACACCTCGTTTGGTGTGGCGCGGATAATACATAAAATAATAAATGTTGTGAAGGGTTCAGGGCAAAAAAAGTGAAAAAAATTTAATTTTTTTCACTTTTGTTTATAAAACACTCAGTGCGGGGGTTTTTAAATCGTTTTTTTATCTGGTAAGGTAAAATAAAAACAATACTAAAAGCTATGTTTAATATTTAAATACATAAATTAATGAAATAATAAATTAAAATCAGATATAATTTAACCAGCAAACTGCTTAATACTGAATATCAGGAGTGATAATGGATACAATACTTAACTGGATAAACGAAAACTCAGGTTTGATCTTACATTACGGCATTCAAGCTGTAATTGCATTGGTGATCTTTTTACTGGGTGGTCGGGTTGCAAAATTTTGTTCAAACTTAACAGAAAAAGCATTCGAGAAGAAAAAAGTAGACAAGGCTGTTGGTTCATTTGTATCAAGCATTGTTTACGCCATTGTATTTATGGCAACTATCTTAATGGCACTTTCTCAGATTGGCATTGAAACAACTTCATTCATTGCAATTTTAGGTGCTGCAGGTTTAGCTGTTGGTTTAGCGTTACAAGGCTCACTATCTAATTTCGCATCAGGTGTACTTATTATCTTATTACGCCCTTTCAAATCGGGTGATTATGTCGAAGCTGGCGGTAAAGCTGGTACAGTCAAGAAAATCGAAATATTCTCTACTGAATTACGCACACCAGATAACAAAGTTATCATCATGCCAAACTCTAAAATTATGTCGGACTCAATTATTAACTATTCGCGCGAATCAACACGTCGTATCGATTTAGTTATAGGTGTTGGCTACGATGCCGACTTACGTAAGGCAAAAGAAGTTCTTAAATCAGTACTAGACAATGAGTCGCGCATTTTAAAAGATCCAGCATATACAGTGGCAGTGTTAGAACTGGCTGATTCAAGCGTTAACTTTGTGGTACGCCCTTGGGTTAACTCTACAGACTACTGGCCAACCTATTTTGATCTAATGGAAAACATCAAAATTTCACTAGATGATGCTGATATTACTATTCCATTCCCACAAATGGATGTTCATTTGCACAAGCAAAACTAATCAACCCAAGTAGCTAAGGTTATTTTTTAATGAAATTAAAGCTTTTATCAATTTTAGTTGCAGCATCTGCTGCAACTAACGCATTCGCTGAAGAAACTCAAACATGGGACATTACCAGTGAGTTAGGTGCTATTATCACCAGCGGTAACACTGAAACAACTACTCTAAAGGGTGGTATCAAGGCGTTACATAACCTAGAAAACTGGAATAATGAATACAAAATCGATGGTCTTTATAAAGAAGACGAAGTCGAAAATGCTGCTGGTGTGAAAGAAACGCAACGCACGAATGAAAAGTACTCATTATCAGCGCAAGGTAACTATAAGTTAAATGAAGAGCACTCTCATTTATATATTTATGGTTCATATGTATCTGATTACTTTGGCGCTTACCGTAATGAGTCTGTAATTTCAGCAGGTTACGGTCAACGTTTATTAGACCGTGCTGACATGTGGTTAAACGCAGAGATTGGTCCTGGTTATAAGTATTTTGAATTCCCTGAGGGTAGCGTTGATGATAACGGTATTTCAAATGCAGGTGAGAGTGAAGGTGAAGTAATCGCATTAGGTAAATTAGATTACAATTGGCAGATTTCTGACAACGCTAAGTTTACTCAGTTAGTTGCCGTTGAATATGGTGATACCAACACTAAAACGCGTTCAGAAACTGCACTTCTAGCTAAAATCAACGGTTCATTACAAATGAAAGTTGCTTATAACATCACCAACAACTCAGATGTTGCAGATGACAAAGAAAGTACTGATACAGAAACCTCATTGACATTGGTTTACAGTTTTTAACAGTTTCCTCTAGTTAAATGACATTTAAGTGAAATAAAGGGACGAAAGTCCCTTTTTTATTTGTAGCTAAATAATGTAGAATAGCCAATCTTTTTGCTGTGGTTCTAGGGATAAACTGACTTGTGATGCTTTTTAAACGATTTTTAATAACTTTTCTACTGTTTACAACAGCTACTGCAATGGCATTTACCCCAAGTGCATCGCAGATTGAGCAATTTAAAAAGTTGCCAAAGGCGCAACAAGAAGCGCTAGCAAGACAGTATGGTGTTGACTTATCAACAATAACCGGAAAAGCAGCATCTAGTTCAGTACAAGAAGAAGTACCAACTATTCAGTCTCGCGAAGAAGCTCCTGAGCCAGTATTAACTGACGAAGAACGTTTTAAACCAAAACAAGATGAAATAAAACCATTTGGTTATGAGCTGTTCGCAGGTGAGCCAAGTACGTTTATGCCTAGTGAAAATGCTGCAGTACCAGAGACTTATTTAATAGGCCGTGGCGATCAATTAAAAATTAATTTCTACGGTAAAGAAAGTGAAAGTTACGAAGTGAATGTTGATCGCGAAGGTCGGCTCAATATACCAAACTTAAGCCCCGTAGAGGTTGCAGGCTTAACTTTTGGCGAAATAAAACAACTTATTAAAGCAAAAGTAGAGCAAGAAGTAATTGGTGTTAAAGCGTTTGTATCACTAGGGCAGTTACGCAGCATGCGTATATTAGTGCTAGGTGAGGCACATAAGCCAGGTAGCTATAGCGTGTCGTCCTTAACTACAGTATCGCATGCACTTTTTATTAGTGGTGGTGTATCAGAGATTGCATCGCTGCGTAATATTCAAGTAAAGCGCGCAGGTAAAGTCGTTACAAATTTTGACCTTTATGATTTGCTTATTAAAGGGGATAGCCGAAACGATATCATCTTAAAACCAGGCGATGTGGTATTTATCCCGCCAGTAGGCTCACAAGTAGCTGTAGAAGGATTAGTTAAGCGTCCTGCAATATTCGAGATAAAAGATAATGAAAGCGCACAGGATCTGCTAAAAATGGCTGGTGGTTTAAAACCACAAGCTTACGCACAAAAAGCAATTGTTGAACGCTTTAATAATCATAATGCAAAAGAGATATTATCGGTCAATTTTGCAGCCAAACAAATTGCTTACACCCCACGCGATGGCGACCGCATCCGTTTTAACCCAGTTAGTCTACAGTACCAAAACTCAATTAGTGTCATTGGTGCTGTTGCTCGTCCTGGACATTACCAGTGGCATCAAGGTAAACGTATATCAGACGTGTTTACCTCCGTCCGCGGAGATTTATTACCGCAAGCTGACCTTAGTTATGCGTTGTTGGTTCGTGAAGTTAATATTTCAGGTGATATTGAAGTGCATCAATTCGATGTTGCACAAGCAATTGTAGAAGCGCAACCGCACGACTTAGAGTTACAAGCAAATGATAAACTGCTTATATTTAGCCGCTTTGAAGAAAAAGAAGCCGAAGAGTTGGCGCTCGAAAACATGGCACTGACAGCAGAACAACAAGCATTACAGCTAAAAACCAAGCAGTGGCATAAATATCAGCAACAAGAGTTTGAAAAATACATTGGTGTTTCAGTTGAAGATTTAGATACAGAACTCGATAACAAATCGACTTTAACTATTGCAGAAATTTCAAAACGTAAAGCTGAAAAAGAAAAACAGAAACTACAACCAGAAGACTACGCGTTATTTAGTCGGAATAACCTATTAAAACCAGTAATTGCAAAATTAAAACTTCAGGCAAATATTACTCAAGGAATGCAGTTAGTCGAAATTAACGGTCATGTTACTTATCCTGGTATTTACCCGCTAACGAGAGGTAGTGAAGTTAATGAACTTATCATAGCTGCGGGTGGGTTGCTTGAATCAGCTTATACAGAACAAGCTGAAATTACCCGTGTAGTTGCTGGAGATGCATCAAAAGTCGAACATATTAAGTTTAACTTGCATAAAGCAATACTTGGAGAGATTGGTGAAAATCGTATTCTTCGAAGCAAAGATAGCTTAAATATCTTTTCAATTCCAAATTGGCAAGAAAATGTAAAAGTAGAGCTTAGAGGTGAAGTTAAGTTTCCAGGTACTTACACTATTCGCCGCGGAGAAACATTAACTGATCTATTGCAAAGGGCTGGCGGCTTTTCAGAGTTTGCAGAAGAAAACGCAGCGATTTTTACTAGAGAATCTATTCGCAAGCAAGAGCAGCAGCAACTTGCTAAGTTATCAGAAGAATTACGCCGAGATATCGCACAAAAAAGCTTTGAAAACTCTGTTGGCAGTAACTCACTGTCTTATGATGAAATGAATAAACTATTGAATGACTTGGCAAATGTAGAAGCAGTAGGGCGTTTGGTTATTGACTTACCTTTAATTGTAGAAAACAAACAGCGCTTAGTACTACAAGATGGCGATGCTTTATATGTACCAAGTAAACGAGATTCGATAAGCGTCATTGGCGAGGTAAATTACGCGACTTCACATTTATATAAACCAGGAACTGGTTTTGAAGAGTACATTGCTTTAAGTGGCGGCCTAAAAGAGCGTGCTGATGATGAGCGTATATACATAATCAAGGCAAACGGCTCAGTTAAAATTCCAGATAGCGGTAGTTGGTTTGCAGTGAGTGATACTCAACTAATAGAAGCTGGTGATACTATTGTAGTACCGCTTAACTCAGATTACATGGATAACCTTACTCTGTGGAGCACAGCCACACAGATCGTTTATCAACTTGGTGTAGCAGTTGCTGCGATTAGTAGTATATAGGCGGCAATAGTGAAAGATACATATAAGCTCGAAGAGCAGGAAGTAGACCTAAGAGACGTATTAAACTTTATATGCAAAGGCAAATGGAGTATTTTTATTTCAGGTATTGTATTTGCACTTATTGCTGTATTGTTTGCTTTTACACGAGCTGATATCTATACATCATCAACAATACTTGCCCCTAATGAAAGTAAAAATAGTGGGTTGCTAGATGGGCTATCATCTCAATTAGGCGGTGTTGCATCTCTTGCGGGTATAAATTTAAATGACTCAGGCTCAGGGCAAGTTAATGAAGGTCTTGAAATTTTAAGAAGTTATCAGTTTATATCAAACTTCATAGAGAAGTTTTCTTATCAAGATGAACTAATGGCTCACACCGGTTGGAATAAAAAAGAGAATACACCTATATTTGACTCAGACTATATAGCGGCTGAATCAAAATGGCTCGAAAATGAAGATGGTTCATCTAAAGAACCATCTTTACAGGAAATGTTTAAGTATTTCAAAAAAAATACGTTAACAATTTCAACTGAAAAAACAACTGGTTTTATTACAGTTTCAATAAATCATTACTCACCAATCATTGCTCAACAAATGCTTGTAAACTTGGTCTCAGAGTTAAATAGCCAAATGAAGATTCGTGATATAAATGAGGCTGATAAAAATATTAAATTTTTAGAAGAATCAATTAAAAATACAAATGTTAGCCAGGTTAAAGGGGCTATCTATAATTTAATCGAACAACAATTACAAAAGAAAATGTTAGCGAATGTAAGAGATGAGTATGTTTTAAAAACCCTAGATCCCCCCATCGTTGTTGAAAAACCGAGTTCGCCAAAGCGTGTTTTGATCATTGTGGTAGGTGCATTTATAGGTATGTTATTTGGCTTTCTGTTCCACTCATTTAAAATGTTTGCAAGGACAAAAAATTGAGTCTTATTATTTATTCATCATTAGTTACACTTTTTTCACTGATTATCATGAAACGAGTTTCTTTGAGTATTGGTTTGTTGGATAAGCCAAATGAACGTAAGCTCCATGATGGAATGGTACCGTTAATTGGTGGTATCTGTGTTTTTGTTGGTGCCTTTTCGAGCTTGCTCATTATTGGGCCTATTACTAATGAATTGCTCTCGTTATTTTTAGTGGCAATGGGGATTGTATTATTAGGTGTACTCGATGATAAATATGATCTAAGTGTCACTATCAGGTTGTTTTTTCAGTCAGTCTTGACAATTAGCTTAATTTTTTATCAAGGGCACTATATATCTTACCTAGGTAATATCTTGGGGTTTGGTAATATTTCATTAGGTGTGTTTGGTATTGTGTTCACAATCATAGCAGTAGTTGCTGCGATCAATGCTTTTAATATGCTGGATGGAATTGATGGTTTAGTTGGTGGCTCTTCGATAGTATCGTTAATAGGAATAGCAGCAATCGCATATACCAATTCAAATATAACAATACTTTCAATTTGCATAGCAATGATTGTCGCGCTTTCGGTGTATTTATTTTTTAATATTAACCCATTTAAAGTATTTAAAAATAAAGTGTTTATGGGTGATGCAGGCTCAATGCTGGTTGGCTTTTTAATTACTTGGTTGATAGTGTTGTCTTTAGAACTACCAGATGGCAAAGAGTCACTTTTTAGACCTGTAACAGCCTTGTATCTGCTTGCTCTGCCTTTAATGGACATGATTGCAATTATGTATCGCAGAGTGAAAAAGAAAGAATCTCCATTCAAAGCTGATAGAGATCATATTCACCATATATTTATGCGTTTGGGGTTTAGTGACAGGCAAGCATTGTTGATACTTGTTATCTTCGCCACATTATTTATGCTACTAGGTTTAAGCTTTGAGTATTTTGCAGTCCCTGAGTGGTTTTCACTATTAATATTCTGTGCCTTTTTTCTATTCTACTGTCATTTTATTCAGCATGCTTGGGTTTATACAAAGAACTTAAAAGTGCTCCTAGATAAAATACTATAGGTAAAAAATGGTTTTATTAATTAGATCGGCTGACATAAAGTTTGACTCAAGAATTAACAAGTATATTACCCTGCTAGAGCGAGAGAATATTGAATATCATGTGCTCTATTGGCCTCGTAACCGAGAGCCTGAAAAGCAAGAGAATACAACTTTTTATACTAGAAAAGCGACTTACGGCGCCAAGCTAAAAAGCCTCTTAGGTTACCTAGGATGGTTTAAATTTATATTAAGTTATATTCGTAACCACCGAAAAGATATTACTGTAATTCATGCTATTGATTTAGATACCAGCATGGTCGCCATGTTGGCTAAAATGCTTTTTAAATCTCAATATATATATGAGGTATATGATCATTTTGCTGATTCACGGAACCTTAATGGTGTTGCCAGAACTGTTGCATGTAAATTAGAGTCTTTAGTTGCAAAGTATGCAAACGATATTATTTTAGTAGATAAAAAACGCATTAAGCAGCACGGCTTTTCATCAGCAAGCAATATTCACATAATAGAAAATGTACCGAACAATCAGTTTCTTAAAAACAAAGACGTTGAAGTAAACAAGCCCATAAAAATTTGTTACGTCGGTGTATTAGAGTCAAATTGCCGAGGGTTAGAAAATATTCTTAAGGCGATTGAAGGGCGACGTATAGAGCTTCATATAGCAGGCTTTGGCGGTTGTGAGCAGCTGTTTAAAGAAACCAAGCATAATAATGTGTTTTTTTACGGTTCTGTTGATCATGAAAAAGCAATTGAACTGATGTCCAGTAGCGATGTATTGCTAGGCTTGTACTACTTGTCTAACCCAAACCATATTTATGCATCACCAAACAAATATTACGAGCATTTATTTTTATCTAAGCCGTTAATTACTTCTAAAGGGACTCCACCAGGCGAGAAAGTTACGCTCAATAACAGTGGCTGGGTGATTGGTGACTCACTCAATGAACTTGAAGAGTTACTTGACTGGTTAGAGAATGATAGCAATAGAAATAACATTTTAGAGCTAGGTGAGAATGCAGGTGAATGTTGGGAAAAATACTATTTAAACTATTTTGATCAATTTTTAAAACCGACTTACCTTGCTTTAATTAAAAAATGAAAATATCTTATAAACAAAATGCGGTGCTTTTTTATCTGTTTATAATTAAATTTTTATTTATTTTTATCGCAGAGTTTGGTTATTCAAAAGTATCTCAGTTAGGAGATAGTCATAGGTATTTAGAGTCAACACTTACTTTTAGTGCTTCAGTTCTGTACTCGTCAACAGCATTGATGGAATTTACAGGGGCAATTGTAAAATATTTACAACCACCGCTTTATCACTTCCCTGCCATGATTTTAAGTTTTATAGGCGTTGTAATTTCTTTTAATGCATTAAAAAAGAGAGACGTGTTTAGAAATAAGTGGTTGTTATATATATTTATTCTTTTGAATTTAATGCCATCCTACTTGATTTGGACCTCTATACACTCAAAAGAAGCCATCGCGACTTTATTCATGAGCTACTTTGCCGTATTACTTATTAACATGATTGATAAAAGAGAGAAGGTAAGCAAAGTTTTACTTTTGTTTTTTTGCTATCTTTTATTGATTTTCAAACCTCAATACTTTGTTGCCATTATTAGTGTAGCCATTTATTTATATCTATTGATTAAATTTAGACTTAACGCTTATCTTTCTATATTACTTTTTTTATGCATTTTTATTGTACAATTCGCTTTGCTTGTTTCAGTTAGTGAATATATTGATTTAGTTACGCTCAATATGTATTCACATTTTGATCCTGAAAATGCAAAGTCGACCAGAGAGAATATTTACTTTGTAAATGAAGGCGACTTCTTTCGAGGTATGCTGCACGGCATGTTTTTAAGCTTCTGGGGGCCAACGATTAATGAAACGATCACTAGACCTGTATGGGCAGTCTTTTTTCTAGAAAGCCTTGTAATAATGCTTGTTTTTGTATTTTTGTATTTTGGACAAATTTATAAGCTCCTATCATACAAGTTCAACTTTATCGCATTTGGCGTGTTATTTTTTAGCTTATTTTGGCTGTTGCTAGTTCATTACCCATTTGGAATTTTTAACCCAGGTTCAGCGATACGCTACAGGCAGAATTTTTATCCTTTTTTAGTTCCTTTACTTATATTTATGTATCATTGGGTAACAAAGCCTCCCAATCTTGATGGAGAAATTAAATGAAGATTGCTCACGTGCAATTATTACCACTTATGACAGGTGTTCAACGAGTTAGTTTTGAAGAGCTGATCCGCTTGAATAGTCAAAGTGTTGACCGGTATTTAATTTATAAAGAAAGTGGTGAGCTAACAAAATATGCTGACAGTGTTGGTATTAAATCAATTTTTATCGATTCTTTAGTACGTGAAATTAGTTTAGTTAATGACTTAAAAGCGTTTTATAAGTTGTATAAACTGTGCAAAAAAGAAAAGTTCGATGTGGTTCACACTCACTCCTCGAAAACAGGCGTGTTGGGGCGTATTGCAGCAAAACTGGCTGGCGTTCCTATGGTTGTACATACGGTACATGGTTTTTCATTCCCAGCAGCACAAAGTAAATTTGCAAAGGCACTCTATTTTGTTATGGAATATATGGGAAGTAAGTTTAGTGATAAAGTAATTTGCCTGCATCAAGATGATAAAGATATTGCGGTTAATCAATTAAAAACGAAAGAATCTAATGTTTGTGTTATTGCTAACGGTGTTAACATTGATAAGTTTTCCCCTTCGGCTGAAAACGATAAAAATAATAGAAAAGTGATTGGGATGGTTGGTCGCTTATGGCCACAGAAAGATCCCCTCACTTTAGCTAAAGCAGGAGTCAAGTTGTTCTCTAGTAGAAATGACTTCGAAATAAGATTTATAGGCGGTGGTGAGTTAGAGGAATCATTAAAAGAGATTATTCACGAAGCACAAGCGCAGCAACATATTAAATTGTTAGGTTGGAAGGACGACATTGCAGAACAATTACGTGAGTTTGATGTGTTTGTATTGCCCTCATTATGGGAGGGTATGCCTTTAGCAATACTTGAAGCACAGTCAACAAAGTTACCTTGTGTGGTTTCAAATATTCAAGGGAATAATCACCTAGTAAAAGATCAATTGGATGGCTTGTTATTTGAGGCGAAAGACGTTGATGGTTTAGTTCAATGCCTTGAAAAACTGCTGGATGATCCTGATTTTGCAGATCTACTAGCGACTAATGCGCGCAATAAAATCGAGTCTAGCTTTGATATAAACGATCGAACCAAAAAGGTTTGCCAATTATATTCAGACAAATTAGGTTTAAACGTAAATGAGATTTTTAATCCATTAATTAAAAAAGTGATTCAAAAGTGAAAGTATTAACAGTATTTGGTACCCGCCCAGAAGCCATTAAAATGGCACCTCTTGTACACGCCCTAGCTAACGATAGCCGCTTTGATGCTAAAGTATGTGTAACGGCACAGCATCGTGAAATGCTAGACCAAGTACTAGAGCTGTTTAAAATCACCCCAGAGTACGACTTAAACTTAATGAAAGCAGGGCAAACACTGCCAGAAGTAACAAGCCGTATTTTACAAGAGCTAACACCCGTACTTAAAGAGTTTAAACCAGATGTAGTGCTTGTGCATGGTGATACCGCAACGACTTTTGCAGCGAGCTTAGCTGCGTATTATGAGCAAATAGCAGTAGGCCACGTAGAAGCAGGCTTACGTACAGGTAATATTTACTCACCTTGGCCAGAGGAAGGTAACCGTAAATTAACAGGGGCTTTAACTAAGTTCCACTTTGCACCAACGGATACCTCAAAAGCGAACTTGCTGAAAGAAAATTACGCAGAGGAAAATATATATGTAACCGGTAACACGGTTATTGATGCTTTACTATTGGTTAAGCAACAAATAGAAGATGATGCGCAGCTGAGCAACACATTAGCATCACAATTTCCTATGCTTGACGAAAGTAAAAAACTAATTTTGGTTACGGGCCATCGTCGCGAAAGTTTTGGTGGCGGGTTTGAGCGTATTTGTGAAGCGCTCGCACAAACAGCTAAAACCCATCCAAATACACAAATACTTTACCCAGTGCATTTAAACCCAAATGTACAAGAGCCCGTAAAGCGTATTTTAAAAGATGTAGATAACGTACATTTAATTGAACCACAGCAGTACTTACCATTTGTATACTTAATGAATCGTTCACACATTATTTTAACAGACTCAGGTGGCATACAAGAAGAAGCACCAAGCTTAGGTAAGCCGGTACTGGTAATGCGTGATACAACAGAGCGCCCAGAAGCAGTAGAGGCTGGTACAGTTAAATTAGTTGGCACAGACGTAGCAAAAATTACCACCGCACTAAATGAGTTACTAACGGATGACGCAGCCTATAAAGCAATGAGCCGTGCCCATAACCCGTATGGTGACGGCCAAGCATGTCAGCGCATCTGTGATGTTTTGTCAGATTAAAATAGCTTCTATTAGCTAATGGTGTGAAATGTGAATTTAAATGTCGTTTACTCAGTAGGTTATGGGGTTGTTTCGCGTGGTTCATTACTGTTAATAAACTTTATCGCAGTAAAGTTATTAACAGGCAGTGAGTTTGGAGAGTTTTCATATTTACTGAGTATTGTATCAAGCTTGGCGACATTTGTTGCATTTGGTTGCTCAGTTACTACAAACACTGTGTTTTCAAAGTATGCTGATGATATAACTCTAAAAAGTAAAACTTTGTGCGCTAGCATTAGCTTTACCTTTTTATTAGTTTTAGGATTGTTTTTACTAACCTTACCCTATTTGAAAGGTGAGCTGGTTGATATATCCTCAGATAATAGTTTTTTTATACTGTTTGTTGCTTTGATGACCCTGATTGGGTTTAGTGGTGTATATGAAGGTGCTCTTTATGGCTCTTCAAAATATAAAACCTTGTTTGCCTATTCAATTGTTACCTTTATATTGTTTTTGCCACTTGCTATCTATTTGGTTGATACATATGCCGTAATTGGAGGCTTGCTCGCGGTTGCAGTATTTCGATTACTTTTTAATGCATTTGGTACTTTTGAGTTGTTTTTTAAATCTCAACTGGCGATTGATTGGCGGTTTTTTTTCTGTATAGATAAAAGTGTATTTAAGATTTTTAAAAGCTTAAGTGCTCCTTCTATCCTTGGCGCAATGATGGTTGCGCCAGCAATAACTATGACCTTGGGGTTACTCAACGAGTTTAATAGTTCAAAAGAAGAAATTGCTTATTTTTCATGGGTATATCAAGTTTATTTGGTAGCCATTTTTATTCCTAGCTCCTTATCAGGTTATTACATATCAACGCTTTCAAAGAAAGGTGGTAATGTAAATGTTATGAATATAATGGGCGCTAACTTAATTTTTTCTACCGTTGTAGTCGCTTTTTTGTTTATCTGCAAAGGGCTCATATTAAAACTAGCTGGTGAAGAATACTATATTAATGCCAGCGAAATATTTAACTACCTAATACCTTGCGTTATCTTATATTCACTGAATGCAGCATTTGGGAGTTATTGGCCTGCAACCAATAAAGCTTGGTTTGGCTTTGCGTTGAATTTTTTATGGGCTGTAACTGTATTGGCATTTTCATATTTACTGATACCGTCAAGTAATGGTGTAGGAATAGCCGTTGCTCTAAATGTTGCGTATGGACTACTTTTACTAGTGCAATTCATTTTGTGGTATTGGATAGAAAAACATCAACCAGTATCGAGTGAAGAATAACCTGCCTAAAAGGCTTTCAATCCAAGTAATTGTTAACTTGTTGAAAGCCTACCCCCGTATTAAAAATAACCTGCTACACAATCGATGCAAAACATGAAAACTTTTAATGGGGTTTTTATAGACACCATAGCAATTGAACACGTATAATCCCCGCCGTCTGTGGCAAAATAAAAATAATTATCAGGCACAAACAGGCACAAAGTCAGTATTAAAGGGATTGATATGGATAGTTGGTACTTATTATTTTGTAAATCAAAGCAAGAAGCTCGCGCTCAAATTAATTTGCAAAACCAAGGGATTGAAGCGTTTTTTCCGCAATTAGAAAAACATCAACTCATTAAAGGTCGCCGTACTTTTAAGCAATCCGCAGTATTTCCCAATTACTTATTTGTTCGCTTAAATGCAACAACTGGCAATTTTTCTTCGGTAAAAAATACTCGTGGCATCAGCGGTTTTGTAACTTATGGCGCGACCTACCAAATAGTACCTGAGCAACTCATCAACGAATTAAAGAACTTTGAGCTAAACCAATGTGACAGCAATTTACCGCAGTCTGGTGATTTGGTGTACCTAAATAATGGCTCGTTCAAAGATGTACAGGCAATATTTAAAGAGCCAGACGGCGATATGCGCAGTATTTTGTTAGTAAATTTACTTAACCAAAAAATAGAAATGAGCGTAGATAATCGCGAAGTGAAGAAGGTAGGATAATAGCTGTAAGCTGTAAGCTGTAAGCTATAAGCTATAAGCTATAAGCTATAAGCTATAAGCTGTAAGGTGTAAGGTGTAAGGTGGCTTGCCACCGCAAAAGATTTTGTATTTTACAATTTGAATAAACTGATCAGAACGTAGGAACTGCAACCTAGGGGCGGAAGCGTGCCTAAAGGGATAGGTTCTAGGTAAGTGACTAGAGGCTAGAGCCTAAAACCGAGCACCTGTGCTTCCAAATGTAGGAGCCGGCTTTAGCCGCGAAGGTTTAATTTATTTAGAAACTGATAATGCCTAAAACCTAGGTTTATGACTTTGTAGTTCGGTCTTTATAAAATTCATGGCTAAAGCCTTTTCCTACAGGTTTTAAATTTATCGTAGGAGCCGGCTTTAGCCGCGAAAGGTTTGACCTTTCATCTTTAATTTTAAAACTGATTAACCTAGAACCTAAAAATTTGAGCTTAATTTATCAGTACGTAGGAACTGTAACCTAGGGGCGGAAGCGTGCCTAAAGGGATAGGTTCTAGGGAAGTGACTAGGATCTAGAGCCTAAAACCG
>NZ_AHCA01000029.1 GCF_000238355.1 Pseudoalteromonas haloplanktis ATCC 14393 | reverse complement strand
GATAGCTGATAGCTGATAGCTGATAGCTGATAGCTGATAGCTGATAGCTGATAGCTGATAGCTGATAGCTGTGTTATAATCCGCGCAATTTTTTGTATGGGTTAAAGTAGCACAGCAATGATCTTAGATGACATCCGTATTGTTTTAGTAAATACCTCGCATTCAGGCAATATTGGTTCTGCCGCGCGAGCGATGAAAACCATGGGTTTATCAAAACTCTATTTAGTTGATCCTGCGTGTGAAATAGACAGCCACGCAAGCGCATTAGCAGCAGGTGCTACTGATGTGCTTGGTAATGCAGTGATAGTCGATACTGTGGCGGATGCAATTGCCGATTGCGCGCTAACGATTGGTACCAGTGCACGTTCACGCACTTTATCATGGCCTATGGTTGAGCCCCGTGAATGTGGTGAAAAATTAGTAACTGAAGCCGCCAATGGCCCTGTAGCCTTAGTGTTTGGCCGTGAAAACAGTGGCTTGACAAACGAAGAGCTGCAATTGTGCAATTATCATGTATGCATTCCAGCCAACCCTGAATATAGCTCATTGAATTTGGCGATGGCAGTACAAACGTTATGTTATGAAACACGCATGGCATTTTTAACTCAGCAGCCAAAAGCAAATCAAGAAGATGATGCCGTTTACCCAAGCTCAAAACAAACAGAGCTATTTTACGAGCATTTAGAAAAAACCCTCTTTGACACCGGTTTTATCATCAAGCAGCACCCAGGCATGGTAATGACCAAGCTACGTCGCTTGTTTAACCGCGCACGTCCTGAAGATGCTGAGCTGAATATCTTACGCGGTATTTTGACCTCAATAAATAAGTCTACTAAATAAGCGAAAGTTATAAGACTAATACTTGACTAAATTACTCAGGTAATTACAATGAACACAATACTTGACCAAAACAGTCGGGTATTGAAGTTCTGGCTGATAGCTGATAGCTGATAGCTGATAGCTGTGTTATAATCCGCGCAATTTTTTGTATGGGTTAAAGTAGCACAGCAATGATCTTAGATGACATCCGTATTGTTTTAGTAAATACCTCGCATTCAGGCAATATTGGTTCTGCCGCGCGAGCGATGAAAACCATGGGTTTATCAAAACTCTATTTAGTTGATCCTGCGTGTGAAATAGACAGCCACGCAAGCGCATTAGCAGCAGGTGCTACTGATGTGCTTGGTAATGCAGTGATAGTCGATACTGTGGCGGATGCAATTGCCGATTGCGCGCTAACGATTGGTACCAGTGCACGTTCACGCACTTTATCATGGCCTATGGTTGAGCCCCGTGAATGTGGTGAAAAATTAGTAACTGAAGCCGCCAATGGCCCTGTAGCCTTAGTGTTTGGCCGTGAAAACAGTGGCTTGACAAACGAAGAGCTGCAATTGTGCAATTATCATGTATGCATTCCAGCCAACCCTGAATATAGCTCATTGAATTTGGCGATGGCAGTACAAACGTTATGTTATGAAACACGCATGGCATTTTTAACTCAGCAGCCAAAAGCAAATCAAGAAGATGATGCCGTTTACCCAAGCTCAAAACAAACAGAGCTATTTTACGAGCATTTAGAAAAAACCCTCTTTGACACCGGTTTTATCATCAAGCAGCACCCAGGCATGGTAATGACCAAGCTACGTCGCTTGTTTAACCGCGCACGTCCTGAAGATGCTGAGCTGAATATCTTACGCGGTATTTTGACCTCAATAAATAAGTCTACTAAATAAGCGAAAGTTATAAGACTAATACTTGACTAAATTACTCAGGTAATTACAATGAACACAATACTTGACCAAAACATGATAGCTGATAGCTGATAGCTGATAGCTGATAGCTGATAGCTGATAGCTGATAGCTGATAGCTGATAGCTACTAATATAATACTTGACTATTTTACTCTGGTAATTAAAATTTGCACTCTTTGGTAGTGCGGGGGCTCAATGAAGTTAACATCAAAAGGCAGATATGCCGTTACAGCGATGCTTGATGTTGCGCTACACGCAAGTATAGGGCCAGTTCCCCTTGCCGACATTTCAGAGCGACAAGAAATTTCGTTGTCATATCTTGAGCAGTTATTTGCCCGATTACGTAAAAATGGTTTAGTCAGCTCTGTGCGTGGTCCCGGTGGGGGTTATCTACTAGGTCGTGAAACGCATGCTATTTCGGTCGGTGATGTGATCAACGCTGTTGATGAATCAATAGATGCAACCCGTTGCCACGGTGCAACTGGTGGTTGCCAAAGCGGCATGCGTTGTTTAACGCATACGTTGTGGTCAGATTTAAGTGCCCGAATAGAAGACTTTTTAAATGGTATTACTCTTGCGGAATTGGTGGAACAATCAGATGTGCAAGAAGTTGCATCTCGCCAAAATAGCAACGTTAGCAATGCAATTAAGCAATTGGAAAATATTCAAGTAAGCTGCCAACTATAGGTTGGCGTCCAGCGGAGAAAGAAATGAAGTTACCGATTTATTTAGATTACGCAGCAACCACGCCAGTTGACGAGCGTGTTGCAAAAGAAATGATGCAATGCCTAACAATGGATGGCAACTTTGGTAACCCTGCATCACGTTCACACCGTTTTGGTTGGCAAGCTGAAGAGGCGATTGATCAGGCACGTACTGATATCGCAGATCTAATTAACGCAGACCCACGTGAAATCGTTTTCACTTCAGGTGCGACAGAATCAAACAACCTTGCTATTAAAGGTGCTGCACAGTTTTACAAAAAGAAAGGTAAGCACGTTATTACCGCAAAAACTGAGCATAAAGCCGTAATCGACACCTGTCGTGAACTTGAGCGCCAAGGTTTTGAAGTTACTTATATGGACGTTGAAGAAAACGGCCTACTGGATCTTAAAAAGCTTGAACAAACAATGCGTGACGACACCGTATTAGTAAGCATTATGCACGTGAATAACGAGTTAGGTGTGATTCAAGATATCGCAACAATTGGCGAAATGTGTCGTGAACGTAAAATCATGTTCCACGTTGATGCAGCGCAAAGCGCAGGTAAAGTGTTAATTGACGTACAGCAGCTTAAAGTTGATTTTATGTCATTCTCTGCGCACAAAATATATGGCCCTAAAGGTATTGGTGCACTTTATGTTCGTCGTAAGCCACGTGCACGCTTAGAAGCGCAAATGCACGGCGGTGGTCATGAGCGTGGGATGCGTTCAGGTACTTTAGCAACACACCAGCTAGTTGGTATGGGTGCTGCATTTAGAATTGCGAAACAAGATTTTGAAAAAGACCATGCCCACATCAGTGCGCTTCGTAAGCGTTTAATTGATGGCATTATGGCTGATATGGAAGAAGTGTACTTTAACGGTGCACAGGACCAATCAGTGCCAGGAATTGTTAACATCAGCTTCAACTTTGTTGAAGGTGAGTCGTTATTGATGGCTGTTAAAGATATTGCTGTATCATCAGGTTCTGCCTGTACTTCAGCAAGCTTAGAGCCTTCTTATGTATTACGTGCGCTTGGCCGTAACGACGAATTAGCACACAGCTCAATTCGTTTTAGTATTGGTCGTTTTACTACCGAAGAAGAGATTGATTATACCGTCAATTTAATGAAGAGCTCTATCGGTCGCTTACGTGAGATGTCACCGCTTTGGGAAATGCATCAAGAAGGTGTTGATTTAGATTCAGTTGAATGGGCTCATCATTAATTGATTGAGTACATCCGCTAGCAGGTAATGAGGATAGTATTATGGCGTATAGTGATAAAGTAATCGATCATGTTGAAAACCCACGTAACGTAGGTGTTTTAGACAAAAATGATCCATCAGTAGCAACAGGTATGGTTGGCGCACCAGCATGTGGTGACGTAATGAAGCTGCAAATTAAAGTATCAGCTGCAGGCGTCATTGAAGACGCTAAATTCAAAACATACGGTTGTGGTAGCGCAATTGCTTCATCATCTTTGGTAACAGAGTGGGTAAAAGGTAAAACTTTAGATGAAGCTGCAATGATCAAAAACACTGACATTAGTGCTGAGCTTGAATTACCACCAGTGAAAATTCACTGTTCAATTCTAGCTGAAGATGCAATCCAAGCAGCTATTGCAGACTACAAAAGTAAACAAGCGAAGTAAGAGATAATCATGGCAGTGACATTGACAGATGCGGCAGCAAACCGCGTAGAATCATTTTTAGCAAATCGCGGTAAAGGCCTTGGCCTGCGCGTTGGCATTAAAACGACGGGCTGTTCAGGTCTTGCTTATGTTCTTGAGTTTGTTGACGAGTTAGCTGATGGCGATGAAGTATTTGAATCTCAAGGGGTTAAAGTAATCGTCGATGCTAAAAGCTTAGTTTATATTGATGGCACTGAGCTTGACTACACTAAAGAAGGTTTGAACGAAGGGTTTAAATTTATCAACCCAAATCAAGCTGATGAGTGTGGTTGTGGCGAAAGTTTCACAGTATAACTAGGTAACGCTATTGTATTCTTAAGCCCTGCATCTGTAGGGCTTTGTTCTATCTGAATTTTAAGCCAATATGTTAATTTGGCATGGTTGGAATTATGCGCTATTTTGAATTGTTTGCGATACCTGTTGATTACAATATAGATTTAGCAACAGTAAATAAAAATTACCTCGAACTTCAGCGTGCAGTTCACCCTGATCGTCATGCGAATGCTAGCAGCCGAGATAAATTGCTAGCCGTACAAAATACAGCAGAAATCAACGACGCCCTACAAACCTTAAAGCATCCCGTAAAACGTGCTGAATATATGCTCAGTGAGTTGGGTGTTGATATTCGTGCCGAGCAGCAAACCCTGCAAGATCCGCTTTTTTTAATGCAGCAAATGGAATTACGTGAAGAGCTAGAAGAGTTAACTGCAAGTGCAGATCCAGATGCAGCGATAGCCCAATTCGAACAACAAATAAAACAACTTGATAGCCAATACAGTGCACAGCTTGCAGAGCAACTGGCAAGTGATGATGAGCAGCAATGGCAGCTCGCCGCTGATAACATTCGTAAATTAAAGTTTGTATATAAGCTACGTGATGAATTAGAGCGGATTGAAGACAGTTTATTCGACGATTAATTATCTAACTTACTGAACTACAAGTAAGTCAAACAAGAGTTAAAGAGCATTATGGCATTATTGCAGATTGCTGAGCCGGGGCAGAGCGCGGCACCACATGAACATAAGTTAGCAATAGGTATTGATCTGGGTACTACCAACTCATTAGTTGCGACAGTGCAAAGTGGCGAAGCCCGTACCCTTACTGATATTAGTGGTGCAGCAATGCTCCCTTCAGTTGTTCGCTATCAAGCTGACAGTATTACGGTTGGTGCAGAAGCAGCTCAAGCGGCCACGCAAGATCCTGCCAATACCCTGATTTCAGTTAAACGTTTTTTAGGTAAAACCCAAGCTGAGATCGAGCATAGCTACGGTCAACTACCCTATGATTTTTGCCAGCATGATGGTGCACTTGCCATTACTACCGCTGCCGGTAATATTAGTCCAGTCACTGCATCAAGCGATATTTTAAAAGCGTTAAAACAACGCGCAGCAGAAAGTTTTGCAGGGCAAGATATTTTAGGTGCCGTGATCACAGTGCCAGCTTACTTTGATGATGCGCAGCGCCAAAGCACCAAAGATGCTGCAGAGCTTGCCGGTATCAATGTACTGCGCTTATTAAATGAACCCACTGCCGCCGCCGTTGCTTATGGCTTAGATTCAGGCCAAGAAGGTATTATTGCAGTTTATGATCTAGGTGGCGGTACGTTTGATATTTCAATCTTACGATTAAACCAAGGTGTGTTTGAAGTACTGGCAACCGGTGGTGACTCAAGCCTAGGTGGTGATGATTTTGACTCTTTATTGGTGGATCATTTTAAACGTGAAACGGGGGTAATGACTTTATCACCTTCGAACTTGCGTTTATTTATTAATAAAGCGAAAGCCTGTAAAGAAGCACTCAGCCAATATGCGAAAGTGAATGTTGGTCTTGAGTTTGATAACGAAAAGCACATGGTTGAAGTAACCCGTGACAAGTTTGAAGAACTTGCTATGGTATTGGTTAAAAAGACACTTCGTTCGTGTCGTCGCGCAGTGAAAGATGCTGGCATTAGCAATGACGAAGTACTGCAAGTGGTTATGGTCGGCGGTTCAACCCGCATGCCAATTGTACGTAGCCAAGTTGCTGAGTTTTTTAATAAAGAGCCGCTAACTTCTATCGACCCTGATCGTGTAGTTGCGCTGGGCGCAGCATTACAAGCTGATGTATTGGTAGGTAACAAGCCTGATTCAGATATGCTATTGCTTGATGTTTTACCTTTGTCACTGGGTTTAGAGACCATGGGTGGCTTGGTTGAAAAAATCATTCCACGTAATACCACTATTCCTGTTGCGCGCGCACAAGAATTCACTACCTTTAAAGATGGCCAAACGGCGATGTCTTTACATGTATTACAAGGTGAGCGAGAGCTGGTAGATGATTGCCGTTCATTAGCTAAATTTAGCTTAAAAGGTATTCCACCAATGGCAGCTGGAGCTGCGCATATTCGGGTGACTTTTAAAGTCGATGCCGATGGTCTCCTTAGTGTATCTGCAATGGAAAAATCCACCGGTGTGCAAGCTGAAATTCAAGTTAAACCATCGTTTGGTTTGTCAGACGACCAAGTCGCTAATATGCTTAAAGAGTCGATGACTAACGCTAAAGATGACATGCAAGCGCGTATGCTTAAAGAGCAACAGGTTGAGGCATTGCGTGTTATCGAAGCGCTTTATGCATCACTGGCAACAGATAGTGCATTGCTTGATGAAAACGAATTAAATGACCTAAACGCTGAAATTGCTAAACTGGTTAAAGTTCGTGAAACAGCCACAGAGCCAAATGAAATAAAAGCAGCCATTGAAAAAGTTGATAACGCCAGTAGTAAATTTGCTGAGCTAAGAATGGATGCATCGATTAAAAAAGCACTGCAAGGGCAGTCAGTAGACAACGTTTAAAAGAGGTTAGAATGCCACAAATTATTTTTCTTCCCCATCCGGAATTATGTCCTGACGGCGCTGCAATTGATGCACCAAGTGGTGAAACCGTACTGGATGTAGCACTTAAAAACGGCATTAGCATTCCCCATGCATGCGAAAAATCATGCGCATGCACTACGTGCCACCTAGTGATCCGTGAAGGTTTTGATTCACTTGATGAAAGCGACGAACTTGAAGACGACATGTTAGATAAAGCATGGGGCTTAGAACCAGAATCACGCTTAGGTTGTCAAGCAATTATCCGTGATGAAGACTTAATAGTTGAAATACCGAAGTACAATCTCAATATCGTTAATGAAGAGCATTGATTTAAAGCAGTAAGCTTTGAGCCGTCAGCCGTCAGCCGTCAGCCGTCAGTATAGAGATAAAACCATGCTTGACTTAACAAGCATGGTTTTTTTATTTTAAGCTGATAGCTGATAGCTGATAGCTGATAGCTGATAGCTGATAGCTGATAGCTGATAGCTGATAGCTGATAGCTGATAGCTGATAGCTGATAGCTGATAGCTGATAGCTGATAGCTGATAGCTGATAGCTGATAGCTGATAGCTGATAGCTGATAGCTGATAGCTGATAGCTGATAGCTGATAGCTGATAGCTGATAGCTGATAGCTGATAGCTGATAGCTGATAGCTGATAGCTGATAGCTGATAGCTGATAGCTGATAGCTGATAGCTGATAGCTGATAGCTGATAGCTGATAGCTGATAGCTGATAGCTGATAGCTGATAGCTGATAGCTGATAGCTGATAGCTGATAGCTGATAGCTGATAGCTGATAGCTGATAGCTGATAGCTGATAGCTGATAGCTGATAGCTGATAGCTGATAGCTGATAGCTGATAGCTGATAGCTGATAGCTGATAGCTGATAGCTGATAGCTGATAGCTGATAGCTGATAGCTGATAGCTGATAGCTGATAGCTGATAGCTGATAGCTGATAGTTACAGACCGGAGGGATTTCTATGCCACATCTTATATTTAACGACTCTTTCATCAATGGTGAGTTTTACCACACTGAAAAACACTTCAGTGTTGATGATCCTGCCACCCAGCAAAGCATCGTCATGGTAAGTGATATAGATGATGATGGGGTTAATAAAGCTATTAATGCTGCCCACGGGGCATTTGTAAAATTAAAAGCGACCAATGCTACTACCCGCAGTGAAGTTTTAATGCGTTGGTATGAACTAGTTATGCAGCATAAGCAAGTACTTGCAGAATTAATGACTAAAGAACAAGGTAAGCCACTAAAAGAAGCGCAGGGTGAAGTTGACTATGGCGCCGGCTTTATAAAGTGGTATGCCGAGCAAGCAAAACGTAGTTATGGTGATGTTATTCCTGCCACGGATGACAATCATCGTTTAACCAGTTTTAAACAACCCATTGGTGTGGTTGCTGGCATCACGCCTTGGAACTTCCCGATTGCTATGGTCACTCGAAAAGTAGCCCCTGCTTATGCAGCAGGGTGTAGCTTTGTATTAAAGCCATCAGAACATACGCCTTTATGCGCTTTAGCATTAGCATATTTGGCAGATCAAGCTGGTTTTGAAAAAGGCGCTTTTAACGTATTACTTTCTGAAAATGCAAAAATGGTCGGTAAAATCCTTACCGAATCAAACACCGTACGTAAGTTTACATTCACAGGGTCAACCGGTGTTGGTAAGCAGTTGCTTACGCAATGTGCATCGACAATCAAGCGCACTTCAATGGAGTTGGGTGGTAATGCGCCGTTTATAATTTTTGATAACGCTGATTTAGATGAGGCTGTCACTGGCTTAATGGGCGCAAAATTTAGAAATGCTGGGCAAACGTGTGTTGCAGCGAACCGTATTTTTGTGCAGCGCAGCATACTTGATAAAGTACTCAAAAAACTAGCGGTACAAGTAGCGGCACTCAAAGTGGGCAACGGCATTGCTGAAGACACGGATATTGGCCCACTAATTTACCCTAAAGCCAAGCAAAAAGTGCAAGAGTTAGTGGCTGATGCAATCACTAAGGGAGCATCAGTAATCGGGGATGATAAAGATCTCGGAGGGAACTTCCAGGCACCGCTTATTTTAACTGGCGTTACCAGTGCAATGGATATTTATCATCAAGAAGTATTTGGTCCCGTTGCTAGTATTATTCCTTTTGACGAGGAAGCTGAAGTGTTAGCGATGGCTAACGACGTACCTTATGGCCTCGCCGCGTATTTTTACAGTCAAGACATCAAACAAGTCTATCGTGTAAGTGAAGCGTTAGAATACGGCATGGTTGGTATTAATGAGGGACTTATCTCCAACCCCGTCGCCCCGTTTGGTGGCGTTAAACAATCCGGCCTAGGACGTGAAGGCGGACACCAAGGACTCGACGAATACCTCGAAGAAAAATATGTGTGTATGAAAATTTAAAGCCAGAAGCTTTTAGCCGTCAGCCGTCAGCCGTCAGCCTAAGACAAATTCGTCTTGACACCTAAGAGCTGATAGCTGATAGCTGATAGCTGATAGCTGATAGCTGATAGCTGATAGCTGATAGCTGATAGCTTTATTTTCAATTAATGATAGCGCTGTCATTTTATCTTTTATATGATGGGGAGGAGTAAATAAATAATAATAAGAGATTACGCGGGGGGAAATGCGTAATCTTAGGGTATACAACGAGGAGAGAGTAATGGATTTTAAAAAGCGAACTTTAGCGAGTTTGATCGCGATGATGCCGTTATTGGCGCAGGCGCAGTTTTCGCAAACTGAAGTGAATAACTTTGCAAAAGAAACCGCCCTAACATTTGCCGTCGTCGATAATTTTCATAATAAAGATGCTGGTTTTTTGGGGAAAATTACACTAAACAACCAATCTGATGTAGCACTTCCTGCAGGGGAGAGCGATTGGCAGCTGTATATCCACTCGGTGCGTAAAATAAGCACTGAGCTTGTTGCAGGTTTAAATATTGAGCATGTTAATGGTGATTTACACCGTATTACACCTACAAAAAAATTCAAAGGGCTTGCAGCAGGCAAAAGCTTAGAATTTGAATTTGATGCACAAGCCTTTATTGTTGCTTATACCGATTTTATGCCCCGTGCATTTTTTGTATCGGGTGATCATAAGCCAGCTATTTTTGCAAATACCGACAGCGAAGATATGAGTCAGTTCGTTGCCCCATTTGAGCGCGAAAATCAATTACGTCGTTATAATCAACCGCAAGATCGCACTGTGTTGATCACACCTGAAATTCGTTTTGAACGCAATCAAGCTAGTAGTAGCAAAGTTTCAAAAGAAGATGCATTGAAACGGATTATTCCACAACCACAAAAAGTAGAGTTTAACCGTGGCACAGCAACACTAGATAATAATTGGCAAATTAGTTTCCAAGGTCAATTAAAAAACGAAGTAATCGTCTTTATGCAAGACTTACAAGATGATTACGGACTTACATTAAAAGCCCAGCCAGATCACATTAAAACCAATAAAGAAAAGTTGATCAGCTTAAAAGTAAACCCACAATTGGCTGCAGGAAAGTCAGAGAGCTACACGTTAGAGATTGATGACAAACGCATTGAAATTGTAGGTAGTGATAACGCTGGCGTGTTCTATGCCATGCAAAGTTTGCTTAATTTACTACCTGCAAATAGCCAGGGGGCCGTTACAGTTCCACAGTTAGAGATCGAAGATAGCCCGCGTTATAGTTGGCGTGGTATGCATTACGATAATGGCCGCAACTATCACGGCAAAGACGCCATGTTCAAACTTGTTGAGCAAATGGCACGCTATAAAATGAACAAACTACACTGGCATTTTTCGGAAGATGAAGGTTGGCGTTTAGAAATTCCTGATTTACCAGAGCTAACAGAGGTTGGTGGATATCGTTGCTTTGATCTTGAAGAGAGAGAGTGCCTATTAACACAGTTAGGTACAGGGCCATTTAAGTCTGGCTCAGGAAACGGATATTTAAGCCGTGCAGAGTTTATTGAGCTATTAAAGTTTGCGAAAGACCGTCATATTCAAATTATTCCTGAAATTGAAGGGCCAGGTCATGCTCGTGCCTCTATAAAAGCAATGGAAGCACGCTACCACAAGCTAAGTGATGAAGCTAAACAAGCCGCTAAAAATAACTTAGTAAATACAAAGCAAACAGATAAAGAAATTCAACAGGTTGATATCAGTGCGGCAACGCAATATTTATTGAATGATCCAAAAGACACCTCAGTGTATATGACGGTGCAAAACTACAAAGATAATTCAATGAATGTGTGTATGGACTCAACTTATGCCTTTTTAGACAAGGTAACTTACGAACTACAACAAATGTACCGTGAGGCGGGTGTACAGTTAACTAATTTACACTTTGGTGGTGATGAAGTAGGCGCGGGCTCATGGGTTGGCTCACCAATCTGCCAAGCAATGTTTGCTGATCCAAATAACGGTGTAGCAGGACCCGCAGATTTAAAGCCATACTTTACACAGCGTGTTGCTAAGTTGCTGGAAAAACGTGGTATTTCACCAGGCGCATGGGAAGATGGTTTAATGTATGACCGCACAAATCCATTTAAGCGCGATGAATTTCCAAATAAAACCTTTACTGCAAACGTTTGGGATAACATTTGGGAATGGGGTGTTGCAGACCGAGCTTATCGTTTAGCGAACGCGGGATACCAAGTGATATTATCTCATGGTACACACTTATACTTTGATCACCCATATGAAGCGCACCCGCAAGAGCGTGGTTATTATTGGGCTACACGCTACACCGATACGCAAAAAGCATTTAACTACATGCCAGATGATGTTTATGCAAATGCTGATTACACTCGGACTCGTGAACCTATCGACAACCTAGAAGCGTTAGTTGGTCGACCATTGCCAAAGTTGGAAAAACCAGAAAACATTCTTGGTATGCAAGGACAGGTTTGGTCAGAAACGATCCGCACAGAAGAGCAAGTATTAGCAATGATCTTCCCGCGTATTTTATCGGTTGCAGAGCGAGCATGGTACAAAGCGCCATGGGAAGGCGAGCAAGTTGATAGTAATAGTCGTGCAAAAGATTGGGCGCAATTTTCAGCTGCGGTCGGGTTAAAAGAGCTTACTAAATTGGCAAGCTCGGGTGTTAACTTGCATTTACCCGTGCCAGGAGGCGTGATCAACAATGGTAAGCTTGAAGTAAATACACCATTTGCTTATTTAAATACTGAATATAGTTTGGATGATGGTGCAACTTGGCAGCAGTATACAGCTCCGATCAGTGTTTCTAAACAGCAATCAGTGGCATTGCGCAGCAGTTTAAATAGCCAACTGAAAAGTCGAATTACTCATATAAATTAATGTATTAGTAAGAACTTTTGTTTTGAAAGGGCCTAATTGGCCCTTTTTTGTGCCATTGTAAAGTAAATAGTTACTAGTAATATGGCGGCAATTAACGTAAAGTTTTATGGCAGCGCTGTCATTTTTGTTGCGAGAGTGTTATTGATTTCTCGCTTAAGTGTTACATAATGCAGCAACGCTAATCGTCGTTTTAAGTCCCGAAGGGCTTAATTGAAACAAATAATTATAACGATAGCTCGCAACAAGAAGAAGTTTTATGGAAGTCACTGTGTCAAAAACTAACAAACAAAGTAATTTTATACCTATGGCCATAGTTGCCACGTTATTCTTTATTCTAGGTTTTGCAACCTGGTTGAATGGCTCACTTATGCCTTACTTAAAGCAAGTATTGCAGTTGACCCCATTTCAAGCATCACTCATTTTATTCTCATTTTATATTGCGGTAACATTCACCGCAGTACCATCGGCGATGATCATCCGTAAAGTCGGTTACAAAAATGGTATGGCTATTGGTATGGCAACCATGATGGTTGCAGGCCTACTGTTTATTCCTGCAGCTAAAACTCAAGTATTTGCACTATTTTTATTTGCGCAATTAGTAATGGGTGCCGGTCAAACATTACTACAAACTGCTGTTAATCCTTATGTGGTACGCATTGGGCCTGAAGAATCAGCCGCTGCTCGTGTAAGCATTATGGGCATATTAAATAAAGGTGCAGGCGTAATTGCACCAATCGTGTTTACTGCTTTGATTTTAAGTGAATTTACAGGCCTTGTGGGTAAAGACTTATCACAAGCTGAAATTGACTCAATGGCAAACAGTCTTATCTACCCATATTTAGGTATGGCTTTATTTATTGGTGTACTGGGTTTTGCCGTTACTAAAATGCCACTGCCAGAATTACTCGATGATGAAGAGCAAGGTGCGCAAGGCCAAGTTAAAGCGGCTCTGGCACACCCGAGCCTTGCATTAGGTGTAGTGGCATTGTTTGTGTACGTGGCCGTAGAAGTCATCGCTGGTGATACCATCGGAACGTTTGCATTATCACTAGGTGTTGAAAAATACAGTGTAATGACCTCCTATACTATGGGATGTATGGTGCTTGGTTATATTTTAGGCATAGCACTTATCCCACGTGTAATTTCACAGCAAGCGGCTTTAAGTGTATCTGCGATTTTGGGCTGTATTTTAACACTTGCGGTGGTATTTAGTGATACAAGCTCAGTGGTTATAGCTACGACTCTAGGCTTAGAAGTACAATTACCTGATACACTATTGATGATAGCTGTGCTAGGATTTGCAAATGCAATCGTATGGCCAGCAGTTTGGCCACTGGCGTTATCTGGTTTAGGTAAATTAACCAGTGTTGGCTCGGGCTTACTCGTAATGGGTATAGCCGGTGGCGCATTTGGTCCATTATTCTGGGGCCTCGCAAGTGGCGGTGTAGACTCAGCAGAAGCTCAGCAAGGCGCTTATATCGTTATGTTACCTTGTTATTTATTCATTCTTTTCTATGCTGTTAAAGGGCATAAAATGAAAAGCTGGAAATAGATAAGCTATAAGCTATAAGATGAAAGGATAAAGTTGCAAGGTTAAAGTTAAACTTTGTTTGTAGAACCTAGAACCTAGAACCTAATTTTTGAAAAGAATTTCTATAATGTAGAAATAATCCCGTGTGTAATGCCACCGAAAGGTGGCATTTTTTTGTCTGGAAGAAAGTGAAGCCGTTTGCGAGCTGACTAGCGTAAAGTTAGCGAGGGTCAATTATTCGGCGCTAAAGCGCTCTCCTACGAGGTGTCCGCGTAGGAAATGGCTTCAGCCATGAATGGTATGGATTTGCACTGTAGCTATGTATTTTTTTGCACTGTGCTTCGTAACCAAACTTCGCGACTAAAGTCGCTCCTACGAGGTGTCCGCGTAGGAAATGGCTTCAGCCATGAATGGTATGGATTTGCACTGTAGCTATGTTTTTTCTGCACTGTGCTCCACAACCAAACTTCGCGACTAAAGTCGCTCCTACGAGATGTCCGCGTAGGAAATAGCTTCAGCCATGAATGGTATGGATTTGCACTGGAGCTATGTATTTTTCTGCACTGTGCTCCACAACCAAACTTCGCGACTAAAGTCGCTCCTACGAGGTGTCCG
>NZ_AHCA01000030.1 GCF_000238355.1 Pseudoalteromonas haloplanktis ATCC 14393 | reverse complement strand
TGGGTCGGTAACAAAATCGGTTCCGCGGCCGGAGTAATCCCCCCAATCACAGCGCGGTCGACATCAGTGTACGTTAGGTTGATCTTACCGCTTTCAAATAATGGCGCGGTGACGAATGCATCACGTAATTCATCATTACGCATGGTTTTATAACTTCTGATATCCGCTGAGAACATAAAGTCCATAACGTTTCCTTAATTAATATTTTAAGTGTGCATTAAAAGTCAATCGTCTCAATTTAGTTAAAACAACAAACCTTATTTCATGGATCAATATACTGCAAAATAATTGGTAATGCCACCTTACCAACTTGTTTTTTGAAAAAAAATGACCATTTTTCAGGTCATTTTTACAACAAGGGAAGATCACAACTTTTATTCGTTAAAGGGCTAAATACACACCTTTAACATTTTGGTTTCTATACTCTATAGTGGTCGGCTTATCACCTGGAATAAATTCTATTGCAGCATAGCCACTCGCCATTTCAATGAGGCTACTACCAGTAGGCGTACCCTGATTTTCAAGCAAAGTGCCATGGCTAGTCATATTAAAAAAGTAACTTCGTTGATTATAATCAAGCACACGGTTTCCATCTTTATCAAGCGCTTGTGCTTCTATAAGTTTATTACCATTACTTAGGGTTTTAGCCGTTAGCTGAATTCGATCAAACTTACCGTGCTGACCAATTAAATAGTGCACCTTCAGCTCATCCGTTACTTCTGCACCAGATTTAGTACGCCCAACTACAGATAGCGTATTCACACCATTTTTGAAGGGAACTTGCCACACTAAGCCACCAGCAGGAAATATATTTGCGTCACGTTGCTTTTCACCTAGGCTTTTACCATTAAGGCTTAATTCAGCACTTTGTGTGTTACAGAATACATCTACTTTTTGGCCTTCTTTTGGACCATTTCTGTGAGTCCAAGATTTAGATTCAATATAACAAAATGGTTTATCTGACCAGTGACTTGCAAAGACATAATAGGCATCTTTAGGTTTACCATTGCGATCAACTAAACCTTTTTGGTTCATGTAAGGAATTGGGTTTTCAGGTCTTAATGGTGTCCCAAAATCTTTAAATGCCCACTGTGCATTACCAGCAAAGTTTTCAGTGCTTTCACTGACGATTAAATGCCAATCAAACAAATCAACTGCATAGTTTTCAGTCCAATCACTGTCTTTGGCTACACTTTTAACTACTGCTTGATTCATTGCTTCATCAACACTAACTTGTGCGCCTTGCATACCATCTTTACTTATTGGGTACTCTGTATGACGGCCAACATGACTTGACGCACCGTACTCCATGTGAAGGAAAGTTGGGTATTTCTTCATAGATGATTTAATTGCTTCACCGTATTGGCCGTACGAACCTCCATACCAACCAGCCCATATAGACGGAGAAAATGCATCAACTAGCTCAGCACCAGGATAATATTTACGAATAGTAGTAATACGGCTTGGATCAAGATCTTTAGCTATTTTATTTAACTTTTTAAGATATGGAGTGATTTTTTCAGGGTCACCGCCCCCTTCAAAATCTTCTTCCCAATACATTTCGTTACCCAATGACCAAAATGCGATACTAGGCTCATTACGGTTTTGTTTAATTTGTGCTTTTAATAATGTTTCCGTATTCTTTTTCCAGACTTCACCACCGATACCACCACGGCACCAAGGTAATTCATCCCAGATCACAAGGCCTAACTCATTAGCAGCTTTGTATACTTCAGGATCTTGTGGGTAATGCCCTAGTCGTACAAAGTTAGCGCCCATTTCCTTAATTTGCTGCATATCTTTATAGTGTAATTGGTTAGGCATTGCAGCTCCTAGACCTGCATGCTCTTCATGACGGTGGGTGCCACGGATCAGCATTTTTTCTCCGTTAACAAAAAACCCTTTATTTGCTCTCATTTCAAACCAGCGATAGCCAACTACTTGCTCTACTTTTTGTAGTTCTTTTCCACCCGAAGAAAGGGAAACTGTCAAATTATATAGATTAGGATTTTTTGGTGACCATAACTTCGGGCTATTAAGTTCGTTCAAGCTTTCTATTACTGCTTGCTTACCTGGTTTTAAACTTACCTGTTTAGTTTTTAGCGAGACTTTCTCATTATTAGGACCTACCAAGGTATACGTGAGTAAGGCTTTTTGAGAATGCTGGACATCAAATTCAGTGGTAATTACTGTTTTTGCCGACTGAACAGACACATCAGGCGTATCCACCTGTACACCACTAATAAAGTTCTTTGGCAATTTTTTTAACCATACATCACGGGTAATACCGCCATGAATAAAAAAGTCAGACTTTTGTGATGGAATTAGGTCGCGGTTATACTCATTACTTGCACGCACCAAAACTTCGTTACTACCTGAAGTATTTAGATAAGGTGTAATTTCAACATCAAAGCCAATGTAGCCACCTATGTGTTCAAATGCTTTCTTACCATTTACATAGACTTCGGCTTGCATATTTACGGCTTCAAAATACAGCACATAACGGTGTTTTTTTTCAGCGCCCTTAGGTAAAGTCAGGGTTTTACTATACCAACTCGCATCACGGCGATAGCCTGGGGTTGAGTCTACAGTGTCAGTCGCATTCCAAGTATGTGGAAGTGTTACCGACTGCCAATTATTATCGGCTTTCGCTTTATTAAAGCTAGTTTCATTGCTTTCTAAATATTGCCAATCTTGATTTATATTTTGTGTGTGTGCTGTTGCATTGAATGCTATTACTGCCATGAAGCTAAGTACAACTCTAGCAAGCAAAGAATTCATTATTTTTAATTGTAGTGATTTCATCATCGCTCCTTAACGTGCCATCCAGCCGCCATCAACCAGCATAATATGCCCGTTCATATAGCTTGCCGCTTTAGAAGACAAGAACACCGTCGCACCAGCAAGATCGTCTGGCTGACCCCAAACGCCACTAGGTATACGTGCTGTAATACTTTCATAACGCGCCGCATCTTGGCGAATATTATAAGTGTTATCTGTTTCAAAATAGCCCGGAGCGATTGCATTTACTTGAATGTTATGTGCAGCCCATTCATTTGCAAGAGCTTTAGTTAGCTGCGCCACACCACCTTTACTAGCCGCATAAGCTGGCACTGTGATCCCACCCGAAAAACTAAGTAATGAGGCAATGTTGATGATTTTTCCTGAACCTTGTTTGATCATGTGTTTACCTGCTTCCCGGCAAAACTTAAACACACCATTTAGATTCACATTGATCACCTCTAGCCAATCATCATCACTAAACTCATGAGCTGGTGAGCGTTTAATAGTGCCTGCGTTGTTCACTAAAATATCAATTTTTCCATATGCTTCGATTGTTGAGGCGATAGTCTGAGAAATTTCTTCGCCGTTAGATTGATCGCAACCTAACGCTAGACATTGAATACCTTTTTCTTCTAATAATGCGATCGTTTTTGCTAGGTTTTCTGCTTTAGAACCCACGGCAACCACTGTTGCGCCTGCTTGTCCCAAAGCAATTGCCATAGCTTGCCCTAAGCCACGGCTAGCACCAGTGACGACCGCTACCTTATTCTCTAAACCAAATTGTTGTTGTAAATATGTGTTCATTATTATTTTCCTAATTTAGCTAATTAAATTAAACCTAAAAGACGCGGCAAGAATTCACTGATTGCAGGAAAAACAGTAACCAGTACCAAAGCTGTAACCATTGCTGCGTAGAGCGGTAAAATAGGCTTCACAATCTCGCTAATTGCAACCTTACCGATACTGCAGCCGACAAACAGCACACTTCCAACTGGCGGAGTGCATAGCCCAATCGATAAATTCAAAATCATCATAATGCCAAAGTGCAATGGCGAAATACCTAAACTCTCTGCAACAGGCAAAAATATAGGTGTAAAAATAAGTACCGCAGGGGTCATATCCATAAAAGTACCTATCACTAATAAGGTCAGATTAATAATAAGTAAGATGATTAATGGATTCTGTGACAAAGCTAATAAAGTCTCACTAATTGTTTGCGGAATTAATGCATACGACATAAGCCATGACATTGCAGATGATGCGCCAATTAACAACATCACAATAGCAGTCGTATTTACTGATTTAAGTAAAATAGGGTATAAGTCTTTTACTGTTAATTGACGATAAAACACCAATGACAGCGCTAACGAATACAATACCGCTATAGCCCCAGCCTCTGTAGGTGTAAAAAAGCCACCAATGATACCGCCAATAATCAACACGATTAAAAATAAACTTGGGACTGCACCAAATAATGAAGGCCAAAATGGTTCAATGCTCTGCGCAGACAATGCTTTAATGTTATTTCGTGCTACGTATATATAACAAGCAACTATAAGTAATAAAGTGACTAATAGACCAGGTAGATAACCTGCAATAAATAAGGCAGCAATAGACACGCCACCTGAAGCAAGCGAGTAAATAATTAGAATATTACTTGGTGGTATTAACATACCGGTTGTTGCAGCAGTGACAGTAACAGCGGCACTAAATGGCTTATCATACCCCTCCTTCTTCATAGCGGGGATCATAAAGCCACCAATTGCAGACGTAGCAGCCACTGCCGAACCAGATATAGATCCAAACAAGGCACAAGAAATTACATTCACAAAAGCAAGACCCCCAGGGAGACGACCTACTAATACTTTTGCGAATGCAATAAGCCTTGCTGCAATACCACCTTGACCCATTAAGTAACCTGATAGAATAAAATATGGAATGGCTAAGAGCGAAAAACTATCGATCCCAGCACTCAAGCGCTGTGCAATAGTGGTTAATGCCGGAAGCGTATCAATTGTTGCAAGCATAGCTACTAACGTTGCAAAGATAATCGCCAGTGCAATTGGTAAATTAATAAACAGTAATAAACCAAACAAACCAAATAATATTGCTGCGGTCATTGGATACACTCCTGTGTTATAAATTGTTGTTCTGCATTAAAAAAGAAAAACACACTGTATAGAAGAAAAAGTAATCCACTCAGTGGTAGTACGATATACACCCATGCCATAGGGATATCTAATACTGGAGATTGTTGGCCAAGCAACCATGTTAAATACACCAAATTCAGGCCACCAATAATCAATACACTGATCGCAAATACAGCAACCAAAACACAGCATAATTTAAACACCCAACGCGCCTTCTGTTGCGATAGTTTTCTCACTAATAAGTCAAACCCTAAATGACTATGCTCTCGATACGCATAGGCTCCACCTAAAAGACTGACCCAAATTAATAAAAACCGTGCTACTTCCTCTGTAAATGAACTTGGTTGAGTCAAAATGAAACGTGTTAATACCTGCCAAGTAACATCTATCACTAAAAGTGTCATCATTAATGCCAATAAGATTCTTAATATGCCATCCGATTTACTGACAGCTTGTTCTAGTATGTTCATTAATGTTCCCCTAATGCTTTAATGCTATTAACCAGTGGCTCAAGTTTTGTCCCTTGTAGTTTCTGATAAATAGGCTCAACACTTTTCTGAAAACTCGTTTTATCTGCCACAATGACTTCAACACCGGCATCTTTTACTTTTTGTAATGAGTCTTTCGTTGCTTCTGCCCAAAGTATTCTTTGATACACAACCGCTTCTTGCATTGCTTGGGTTAGCCATGACTGCTGTTGCTGCGTAAGGCTATTCCATTTATGCGTTCCAATGACAATCACATCAGGAATAGCGGTATGCTCATCAAGCAAATAATATTTACTTACCTCATAATGCTTAGAAAAATAAAAACTAGGTGGGTTATTCTCTGCTCCTTCTACAATGCCTTGCTGCAATGCGGTATAAAGCTCCCCCCAACTCACAGGTGTTGCCGATGCGCCCATCGTATTAACCATATCAACGGCAGATTGACTATTCATAACTCGGATCTTTAATCCAGTTAGCTGTTCAGGATTTTCAACTTTTCGTTTCGTGGTATAAAAGCTACGGCTACCAGCATCAAAGTAACCTAACCCTTTAACTCGATATGGTGTACCAGCATCTAGCAGTTGCTGGCCAATCTCACTATTGAGGGTTTGCCAAAAATGAGCATGATTATTAAATAAATAAGGTAAGCTAAATACCTTCATTTGGGGCACAAACGCTTCAAGTGAACTTGCTGATACCTTTGTCATCCCTAAACTACCAATTTGTAGCAGTTCAAGAACTTCACGCTCCGATCCTAACTGGGCTGAAGGATAAATAATCAGCTCCATAGAGCCACCTGATACCTGCTGTAATACCTCATTCATATAAATTAATGATTTATGGACAGGGTGCTGAGTATCTAAACCATGCGAGAAGCGAATCGCAACATGCTCGTTTTGTTTATCTGAGCATGCTGATAAAACCATAATTAAAAGAGCAACTACGATACTGCGAATGAAGACTGAATAATTACTCATGATGCATCCTCTAACAGCGCAATGGCTCTATTGATAATTGCCCCTTTATGCATAATCACGGTACCAGCACATGACTGCGCGTCACGGATACATTTCTCAAGTGATTTACCTTTTACTTTTGCGGCCAAGTAAGCTCCGTTAAATGAATCCCCTGCTGCAGTCGTATCTACTGGCGCCAATATTTTAGTTAAAGCATAAAAGTGTTGTTTTTGATCTTTGAATACATGACAGCCATGGTGGCCATTCTTAATGATGATTTCATTTACACCAACATCGCTATAACGGGCTATACAACGCTCTATGCTATGCTGACCGTATAGCGCTATTTCATCGTCAAAGCTGATTAAAGCGATATCAGTTAAAGCGATCATTTTTGCAAATACGGATTGAGCATGACTTGCATTTAACCATCCTTGTTGACGATAGTTATTGTCGAATGCTACCAAACCACCCGCTTTACGATAATCAGTTAAAAAGCGAAACAAAGCAGCTAAGTCATCCTCTGCGTACAATGATAAAGAAATACCACTTAGGAAAATAAGATCGTAGTTTTTAAGAGTGCTAAACACTTCTGGGTAGTCAGAAAATAACGTTCTGGCAGCCGAATTTTGTCGCCAATAATTAAAAAAGCGTTCACCTTTATCATCGTTATTAATGATATAGAGGCCTGGTTGTTTATTATTGTTAAACTTCACCTCATCAGTGCCAACACCCTCATCTTGCCACTGAGTTATCATCTGTTGACTATATAAGTCTGTACCAAGCACCGTAAAATAATCTGCATGCCCGCCACAACGGGTTAAGTAAACGGCCGTATTAAGAGTGTCGCCACCAAACCCCATAGTATATTGGTTGTCTGAGTGTTTACTCAGTTCAATCATACATTCGCCTATTACTGCTACTTTTACCACACTACCTTCCTTACGCTTTTACAAAGCACTTGCAATATTGGTCATGCCACCTTACTATCTTTCCATACTAACAAGTAAAACATTTGTAAAGCAACTATAAATTAAATGCATTTTAAAAATTTGTTATCCCTAATCTGGATAACCTTTGGTAGAATGGAAATGCAATACATGCTCATTAATAGAGTTCTGACGTAACTAACGTACAGAGTAAGGGAAACTATGGAATTACAAGCAATAAAAACAGATCGACTTTATGTTAAAGTGGCAGCCCAGCTTTCAAAACTTGTAAGTGATGGTGTGATTTTGCCCGGTGATCGCTTACCTTCTGAAAGAGAACTCGCTGAAAAATTAAATGTAAGTCGTCCAACTATACGTGAAGCAATGATTGCCCTTGAGCTCTCGGGTATTGTGGAAATTAGAACTGGTTCTGGAATTTACGTTAATGAGAAGAAACCTTTTATTGCCACTGAAGATAAAGGTATTGGCCCATTTGATATCTTACAGATCCGCGGCATTATAGAATCACAAGCCTGTGCGCTTGCTGTTGAGCATATAACTGACGAGCAAATTAAGCAGTTAAAAGACACAATTTTAGAAATGGAAGAAGAAGAGAAGCGTCCAGATAGTTCTGAGAAAGCTGACTGGAAATTTCATAGTATTATTGCCGAAGCGACACAAAACAGTGCTATCACCTCTGTGGTTAATTGGTTGTGGGAGCTAAGAGGTAAATCAGATTTAAGCGCAGCCTTCGCTCAAAGACTTCGTGCTGAAGGTGTCCATCCATCAATTCAAGATCACAAAGACATTGTCGACGCTCTCGAAAAACGTAATGCAAAAAAGGCAGAGCAAGCGATGAAGAAGCATTTAGAAAATGCAACAGAAGCTGCTGCTACTTATTTTGATAACGATCCTTTTAGCAAAATTAAACTTTAAGAGTAAGACAAAGCAACGGGATTTCTATTAAAACACTAACGTATTTTAACTTTATAGTGTCGCTTGTTTAAGCTCTAGCTTAATTAAAAAAAGAGGTAACTTAGTTACCTCTTTTGCCTCACACTCACCAGCATTTAGCGCTTCAGAAAGGCACTTAACGCTTGTGTCACACCTACTTGATGTATCTCTTTTAAATGTGTTGCAATTGCAGTTAAAAAATCACTATCAGCTAATTGTTGAGTAGTGCATATTCCAGATTCACGTAAGATACTCTCAACTTGCTTTAACTCATTATTACAATGTCGCACAGCTAAATTATTGAGTGCGTCACCTAGCGGGTCTGTAATGCTAAAAGCACTCCCGGCACTGTCCGTCCCTTCTAAAAACCTGCACCATGCTGCCAAAACAAAAGTAATGTATTCGGATATTGCACCACTTTTTCTGATAATTTCGCATGGTTTTACGAGCCGTTGTGCTAGTTTTTGCGAACCATCACAAGCAACTTGAGAAGTTTTGTACGGCACTCGCTCATTAGCGAAACGAGCTAAAATAGTGTCGGCATAGGCGGATAGATCAATACCAGGAACATCATCGAGTGTTGATACCAATTGAGCTTGTAATGCTTTTACAAACAATAAACAATCTTCATCGGCCACGGCTTGATGAATATATTCATAGCCTTTTAAGAAACCAATGTAAGCTAACGTTGAGTGTATTCCATTTAATAACCGCAGCTTCATATGCTCATAAGCGTGCACATCGGCAACAAATAACGCCCCAACCTTATCCCAAGCAGGCTTGTCATTTGCAAAGTTATCTTCTATTACCCACTGCTTAAAAGGTTCTGTTACCACAGTGCTCTTGTCTACTACACCCAGTATTTGACTTACAGAATCAATATCTTTTTCTGTTGTTGCAGGAACAATACGATCAACCATAGAATTACAAAAGCTGACATTTTTCGTGATCCATGCAGCCACATCTGGCGCAACATGCTGCGCAAATTGCTGTATAACACGTTCAGTCACTTGGCCATTTGCAGATAAATTGTCGCAACTAATGATTGTTAATTTTTCATTAGTACGCATACGCAGCTTACAGGCAGCAACTATAAAACCCGGCAGTGATTTTGGCGTGCTGAGATCTGCAATATCATGAACAATAACAGGATTAGTAAAATCTAAGTTTTTCCCGCTTTTGTCACGACAATAGCCTTTCTCAGTTACTGTCAACGTAACTACTTTAGTTTTGGAATTGGCAATTTCATCAATGACTCGTTGCGGCTCTTCAGGCGCAACGAGGACCTGATCAATTGCACCAACTATACGAAATTTATCTTCTTGCGCACCACGCTCTACAACCGTGTACAAATTATCTTGTGGTGCCATACTATCGCGAATAGCTGGCGAGCGTAGGCTCACCGCAGTAATCTTCCAATGCGGGTCCAATGCTAATAAATCATCTGTGAACACCGCTTGGTGAGCACGATGAAATGCGCCAATACCGATATGAACAATACCGACTTCTGCTGTTTGGTATGCATAAGCAGGTTTTTTCACTGCCTCACTCAATGTATCAAGTGTTTGCTTTGATAATAAATTAGTCATTATAAATCATAGGCCTGTTTAACAAGAGTGTAAGTTAGGTCGTAAGCTATTTGACTGGCTTGCGACTCTGTTAAACGATGTTCTGCAACAAGCTGTGCTAAAAACGCACAATCCATACGACGTGCTACATCGTGACGTGCAGGGATTGATAAAAAAGCACGCGTATCATCATTAAAGCCGACAGTGTTATAAAAGCCTGCGGTTTCTGTTGTTTGCTCTCGGAAACGACGCATTCCTTCTGGACTATCATTAAACCACCAAGCAGGGCCTAATTTTAATGAAGGATAATGGCCAGCTAAAGGCGCTAACTCGCGCGCATATGTTGTCTCATCTAAAGTAAAGATGATGAGTCTAAACTTAGGATTATTACCTAGTTTATTTAATAGAGGTTTAAGGTTTGCAACATATTCAGTGGCAATAGGAATGTCAGCTCCTTTATCGCGACCAAACTGGTTAAATAACTGTTGGTTATGATTACGATGCACACCAGGGTGAATTTGCATGACCAAGCCATCGTCTAAACTCATGACGGCCATTTCTGTAAGCATCTGCGCGCGAAACTTATCTGCATCATCAGCACTAAAGTTACCAGAGCGAATCGTTAGATAAAGCTGTTCTTTTTCATCCGCACTCAAATCTAACGTCCGTGCGCTAAGATGACCATGATCTGAAGATGTGGCTCCCATTTCTTTGAAAAATGCACGACGCTTAAATAAGCTACTTAAATAACTAGAAAATGTATCAAGCGGCTCATCCGTGAGTTCGCTTAAACGTTTTAGGTTAGCTTCAAAACCTTCAAATTCAGGGTCAATCACATTGTCAGGTCTAAAAGCGGTGATCACTTTACCCTGCCAACCGCTATCTTTAATTTTTTTGTGATGTTTTAAGTCATCAAGAGGGGATTCCGTAGTTGCGATAACTTCAATATTAAAACGTTCAAATAATGCCCGAGGCTTAAACTCATCTTGCTGTAATGCATCAGTTATGTGCTCATAAAACAGGTCTGCATTATCTATAGTTAAACATTCATTTAATGAAAACACTTCAGCAAAAACATAATCCATCCACATGCGTGTTGGAGTGCCTAAAAACAAATAATAGTGTGCAGCAAATATACGCCACACTGATTTCGGATCTACTGCACTTTGTCTACCGTCAGTACTAAAGCCTAACTGCTCCATAGTAATACCTTGACTATAAAGCATACGAAGCAAGTAATGGTCTGGTTGAATTAATAATTCTGTCGCATTTGAAAAACACTGATCATCTGCAAACCAACGCGGATCTGTGTGGCCATGCGGGCTAACTATTGGTAAATCTTTTACACCATTATAAAGGCGCTTAGCTATTTCACGCTGAGTCACATCAGCGCTAAATAATCTATCGGGATGTAATAATTGTTGGGCCACACGCCCTCCTTTTTATTATTGTTTAATGTGTGAAATAGCGTGGATAACACCACGTAATTCTGCCAAGCCTTTTAAGCGTCCAAGGTATGAGTAACCTGGTTTTACATTAGGTTGTCCTGCTTCATCGTCAAGTAAGTGGCCATGATCTGGACGCATTGGAATTGGCATATCTTGGCCAGCCAATTTTCGGCGCTTTTCTTCAGTTAAGAGTGCATCGATTAAACCAACCATATCATTATCACCATCAAGGTGCTCCGCTTCATAAAATGAACCATTTTCTTCACGAACCACATTGCGTAAATGTACAAAGTGAATTTTTGGTCCAAACTCATTTGCCATATCAACCAAGTTATTATCAGCTCGTGCACCAAATGAACCTGCACATAAAGTTAGGCCATTAGCAGGGCTATCTACAGCGGAAAGTATTTTGCGAACATCTTCTGCAGTTGAGACAACACGTGGTAATCCAAATAATGAAAACGGAGGATCATCTGGGTGAACACATAAATTCACGCCACTTTGCTGTGCGACTGGTACAATTTCAGCTAAAAACGCAATTAAGTTTTGTCTTAGCCCTTCTTCACCAAGTTCTATAAACTCTGCAATTGCTGCTCTAATTGATTCTCGGGTATAAGAACCTTCACCACCAGGTAAGCCTGCGATTATATTACGCTCAAGCAGTGCTACTTGCTCTGGTGACATTTTTTCAAAATATGCTTTAGCTTCACTTATTAAATCGTCATTATAACTAGCTTTTGCATTAGGGCGTTCAAGAACAAAAATGTCATAAGCCACAAAATCAACCATATCAAAGCGCAGTGCAGAACCCGTATTCTCAAGTAAATAATCTAAGTTGGTTCTGGTCCAATCAACAACAGGCATAAAGTTATAACACACCGCACCAATGCCCGCTTTACCAACATTTTTAATAGATTCTTTATAATTTTCAATAAGCTGCTGGTAATTCCCTTTGCGGGTTTTAATATCATTATGAACAGGGATGCTTTCAACCACAGTCCATTTCAACCCTGCATTTTCAATCGCTTCTTTTCGCGATAACAAATTTTCCAATGGCCAAGGCTCGCCAGTCGGGACCTCATTCAAGGAACTGACTATTCCTTGTGCACCAGTCTGGGCAACTTTTTTAAGGGAAATAGGATCATTCAGATCAAACCACCGCCATGTTTCTATCATTGAAAGTCTCGCTTTAATTTAAATAATATTGGTAAGGCCACCTACCTATTTAACCAAAGCAATGAGTTAACATCAAGAAGTTTGTTCATTTATTAGTTAATCTTTTAAGTTCAATAACGATTATTATGTACAATAAAATCATAAACAATTGAATATAAATGTGTTTCACATAAAATCAGAACTACAGAGGCTATAAATATTATGCAGAAAGAAGAATCACACTGTTTCAAGTTGGGATAAGAAAAAATAATTAAACTAAAAAGAAAAGCCTCATAATGAGGCTTTTTTAAAGACAAAATGTCTTGTATTCCGACGTTATTGGCAAGTAAAACTGCCTTTGCCACTACAATTTTTGTGAATAAATCTACTGTATTATTTTACGTGTTTTCAATGGATACCATTGTTCTATTTTTTTTGCTAGTCTCTGAGCCACATCAGGATATTGGTCAATTAAATTATTTTGTTCATGCTCATCTGTAGCAAGATGAAATAGCTGTGGACTAGTTAGTGTAGTATGACGCTTACGATAGTTATCGGTTTTCCCATCGTAGCTTAATATTAATTTCCAATCACCTTCTATAATCCAGCGGTAAAGCAATGAACCTTCAGGGTCATCTAAATCCGCAATATCATGTGCAAAACCTTCACCAAAAATCTCCTTTCTATTGATTGGAGTTTCTGACAGCATGTTATCCATCAGATTCAATCCAGGCATATCTTTTGGTATAGGTAACCCAACCGCTCCAAGCAATGTCGGTACTATATCTATACTGCTGATCAAATCATGTCTTGACTGCGGTTTCAGTTTCTTTGGCCATGAAAAAATAATCGGTGTTCGAACCCCAGCCTCGCTTGGGCTTTGTTTAGAGCGAGGTAAAAAACTATTCAATCGATCAGGATTAGATATCCACCCATTGTCAGATACATAAACAATAATCGTATTATCTTTTACTCCTTTGTCTTCTAGGTGCTTAAGAAGTATTCCATTTGTCTCATCAAACCACTCTATCATTGCATAGTATTTTTTTACTGATTCAGGCAAATCTAAGTCTTTATATTTTTTGTAAATTCTTTCAATCGGATTATGGGGTGAATGGGGCATGTAAGGAGCATACCAAACTAAAAAAGGCTTTTTATCATTAAGGGCTCGATCAATGAATGAAGTCACCGGTTCCATACCCTCACGGCCAATCTTAAGGCCATCATCACCATGACGCCCTCCAGCTTCAGGAAAACCACGTGTCATTCCCTCGTCAAAACCATGAACTGGTTTAATTGAGCCGGACACTTTAATAATGGACAATGTTCTAATATTGAGGTGTTAAATGACAA
>NZ_AHCA01000031.1 GCF_000238355.1 Pseudoalteromonas haloplanktis ATCC 14393 | reverse complement strand
AATAACGATCAGTCACCAGTAGAGTATGAAAATTCTTTAGGAAAAGTGTCCGGCTGGAGTTGACCAGAACATTAATGCTTGGAGCGTTGAAGTCTTACCACTGCCGTTTAACCCAATAAGAGCGGTTAATTGATTTGAAAAGTCAATTTCAGTCTCTCTTTGGTCAAAACATTGAAAGTTTGATATGCGAACTTTTGATAGCTTCATGATATACATCCTATAATCGATAGAGAACTACATTGGATTGGCTTTTTTGAGTTCCAATTCAATTACCTAAAGAACAAAATCCAGTTTAAGAGATATGTATTATGCCACTTGATACAACTCATTAATACAACCAGTTGATATTAATGGCATTAAGTTGTCAAACATCAAATTTGAGTATCTTATAACATGATGGATAGGCAAAGGAGTTACCGTTCGGAGGTCATTATATAAGTAAGGACAACGAGAATTTGTTTCTCGTGTATTCAAGCTATTTTGAGGTGAAGAACACGCTTTTATCCTGATTTGCTTCTGTACATTTTCGTTTCAGTTTTTTCGAGCTGACACATTTCTGCCCAAAGACGTATTTAGTTCATTGAAAGATCGTAACTTTCTTTGTTTCTAATATCTTCATATGCCGGCAAAACTTATAGAACTAGATTTCCAACACATATATGTGGTAATTTTTTTGTTACACTTATACGCCGCTTTAAGCAATAACCAAGGATTAGGTATATGATTGAATCAATTTCTTTGCAAGGAGTAGCGAGCTTTCAAAACACTACCCCTGTATATTTAAACACAAATAAAAAAGCAGTGCTGCTTTATGGTCATAACGGTACTGGAAAATCAACATTAGCAAGGTATTTGCAAGACACAAAGCACAGTAATTATAGCAATTGTAGTTACGTGTTACCCAACGCTCAAGACTATCAAATTCTAGTTTACAACACAGACTTTGTTGAAAAAAACTTCTCTCAAGATAGCTTTGAGGGAGTTTTTACTTTGGGTGAAACGAATGTAATGGCTGAACAGGCTATAAGCGTTGCCGAAGAAGAAATAGTAAAATTAGAAGAGCAAAGAACTCAAAAGCAAACGCTTAAAAAACAACACGAAGAGAAAGAAGTAGCTCAAGTTAAAGCAATTAAGAATAAGTGCTTTGAGATTAAAAAAGAGCATGACAAAAAAGACCTGGACCACTGTTTAATTGGCTTTAAAGGTTCGGCTGCTGCATTTTATGATGAACTTCTAAAAACAGACCTCATCGAAACACCTGAGTACACGTTTGAAAGTTTAGCGACTGAATCTAAAGAGCTAAATAATAAAAGTGCTGTATCAAAAAGTATGATTCCTAATGTTGTTTTAAACCTAATATCAAGTGAATCAAATACCATCTTAACAGAGGTAATTGTAGGCTCTAGTGAAAGCTATTTAGCGGAGCTAGTGAAGAAATTGCAAAACTCCACATGGATTGATAAAGGGCGTATTTATTTCGATGATGCTGAAGGTAAATGCCCGTTTTGCCAACAAGCAATAGATGAGGATTTAATTGAAAATATAAATAATCTTTTTGACATATCATATGAAGGCAAAAAGGATGAATTAAATACACTAAAAAGCGGATACGAACAATCTATCGAAACTTTAAACGAAGTATTATCTAGTACTCACTATACAGCTTTTAATGATACAAAATTTGACCTGGCAAAAGAAAAACTTTCAGGTGTACTACAAGCAAACCTTATTAAGCTAGGACAAAAATTAGCTGATCCAAGCATCAAAGTTAGCATGGAATATACGTCTGATTTTGTTCAGGCTCTTAATGATATTATTAATGATAAAAACAATTCTAGAAGAGCTTTCAACGCTAAGCTCAGCAAGAAAAAACAGTCTCTCGCAGCTATTAAAAATAAGTTTTGGTCTTTGGTTCGTATAAAATACGATGCGGCTATAGAAGCTCACGATACTTTAATTAAATCTATTAAAACTGATATAGAAACAGTTAAAGAGGAAGAAGAAACCCTCACGTTAGCTATTCAAACTCACAATGACGTTATCGCTGAAAATCGTAAATTAATTACCAATATTGAAACGTCTGTAATCAGCATAAATAACCAAATAAAATCGATAGGTTTAGAAGGTTTCGAGATTAAACAGAAATCAGAAGAAAGTAACCATTATTACTTATGTCGAGGTGTTTCATCGAGCGGTCATGACGTATATAAGTCACTCAGTGAAGGAGAAAAAACACTTATTACTTATCTATACTTTTTAGAATTGTGCCAAGGAAGTGTAAACAGTGACTCTTCAACCCCAAGAAATAAGAAAATTATTGTAGTAGACGATCCTATATCGAGCCTTTCTCATAATTACATATATGAAATAGGTGCTCTCACGAATAAAAGACTGATTAAAGAAGAACAATACGCTCAGGTTATATTACTCACTCATAGCCTTTATTTTTTACATGAATTAATAAAGTACCTCCCTAGAGGAAATAACCAATTCAATAATAAATGTAATTTATTTAGAGTTTTAAAAAATACTAACAGTAGCATCATACCTATGGGTAGAGATGATATAAAAAATGATTACCAATCATATTGGCAGATCATAAAAGACGCTCAAAACGGCACTACAAATAATATTGTTTTACCTAATATTATGAGAAATATTCTCGAGTATTACTTTTCTTTTGTACATAAGACAGATGCTTTAAAAGCCACACTGGACGAGCTAGAAGAAATGGATTCTGAATTTTCACCTTTCTTCAGGTTTATAAATAGAGAATCTCACTCTGACTCTGTAAATATCACAGATCTCGGAGAAATCGAATCAGATAGATTTATTGCTAAATTTAAGGATGTATTTATCAGAACTGATTTTGAAGAGCATTATAACAAAATGATGCTTTGACAAGATTGTTGCCATAATAACTTTCTAAGTTCGAATAAATGAAGGTATCATTTAGATTTTTATTGGAAAGTTATTCTAACTCAGAATTGTCCAAAAACGTGTTTGAGCGACTTTCGGTAATTGCTGTGAGTTCAACTGCGACATTGAAAGTTAATTGTTTTTAAATTTCGCTCTATAAACGGCCAAAAAAACTCCCACTGTTAAGATTGCTGCTGGTATTAACCATAAAATTTCATCAGACATGGTGATCTCCTTCGTCTATTTATAGTAATAAATTAGCTCATTGAATCATTAGCATCAAATACTTTAGCTGTTTGCGTTTGATGTGCCTAGTTAGTACTGAGGTCAAAACTAATTAGGAAATAATATGAACAATAAAAAATCCCCCTTCATTCGCCAATATGTACGAGCCAGTAAATCGCCTTGGGAGGACAGTTCAACCATTTTGCTGCTAGCAGACATTGTAGATGAGCAAAGGGAGGAGCTTAGCTTCACACATTACATTTATTTGCATCGAGATAGTGTTGGGAGTGTTTTAGGTATCAGTATTTCTCAGAAGTTTTTAGAAACTTACCCTGAATTTTCAGGGCGGTATCTAGAGGGAGTTGAAATGTTTGGATTTTTACTAATACATATTGAGGAAATAACTCATTTTTGCAGCTTATTTACTGTAGAATTTGAACGACTATTTATGCTTAAACCTAATGTGTTTTTTGCAGCAGCAGAAAGTATCTGGGTCGATATTATCGAAAATGCATAAAACCCTAAGCGGACCTCGGTTCGCTTTTTTATTTTGAAGACTCTAATTCAAATGTGTTTTAAAAAAATAATTTAAAATTAATAAAAAATGCCCATGCTTTGCCTCATCAGTGCTTACTTATCAATAACCTCATAAAAAGGGGTTGATACTAATTTATTACCGATAAGGAAACCCTATGACAAGTAGATATACGTCAACGCTAGATATTATCACCCTGTTAGAAGAGATAATAATGGTTATTAGAGATAACGACCATAAAATAAACAAATTGATGCTAAGCGCTGATAATCCCAACTTTAAAGGTTTGTGGGCGACTGTAGAGCCTCAAGTTTTTAACAAAAAACACCTTAATTACCGTGGCGTAAAAGTTTTGATGTACAAATTAATGATTTGTTTAATCCAAGATGTCCACCAACCTGTGTCAGCATGGCCTGATTATGATGATGAGTTTTATGGTGAATCTGAGCAACCATTTAGTGATGAACCAGAAGAGCGCTTTGATTCAGTGTTTAGTAGCCAGTTTGAAGATGAGATGGAAGATGACTATAAGAATGATATTGAAGATGAGTTTAAATATGAGTGTGAAGAAGACCGTATAAACCGTAACATTCAAGATGCAATAAACTGCCTTCGAAATGAATAATACAGGGCACATACCAGTTATTTAAATCATAAAATAACAGCCTAACCATTACCCCTGAAATATGCCACGAGTCATTATTTGCAGACTCACTGCTTAAATTTAAATCTGGTTTAAGCAGCCAAACTTAAACCTATAGAGGTTACATACTTGGGGAGGGCGTGATGCAAATATAGCGTCTTGTTGTTACTTCACAAAAGCGTGTTTTTAATAATAATGTTGGCAAGGCTTTTAAAGGCAAACAACAAAAGGGAAGTGGATTAATATCCACTTCCCTTTTACTATTTGGTATTAGAGCTAACTTATTAAGTCAGTTGCTTATTCGTGGGATTTTTAAATGGATGAGACGACTACTATCGTTCTTCGTTGCCCCAAAATCTAATGACTGAAGTTCATCAGTATTGTTGTCGTCTATATCAAAGGCAATAATGCTGCATTGTATTATGTTTATACACGCTACCTACCTATAGAACATCTCATTAATTTCTTCACACAGTTTAGTGCGGTAAATAATAGACGTACGCAGTAACTCTGCGTCGCTTTCGCTCAGCAGTGGGGTACGTGTTTTTTTGTCAAAACGTAGTGGCATTTCCTCAAATAATTGTGTGTGGAGACGCTTAATATCATCGAAAATTTGCTGTGACTGTGAAAACAAAAATACTTTGTTGTAATCGCCTTTTTTTAACGACGACAAGTATTTTAGCAATATAGCCTGTCGAGCGGATTTATTTTTAAATGAGTGTTCCACTTCAATCGCTGCAATTGAGCCATCAGGAAGTCGCACAGCGCCATCTACCGTTCGTGTATCGGATAGGTTATTAATACGTTTAAATTCAGGTTCGGTAATAAACCCATTCCACATTGGTGCGTACGTCCCATCACTGTGATAATTGTGAATGCCTCTGAGCATCACAAACGCATTAATCAAGTTGTGCATTACATTGTTCTGATTGAACTGCAGTGCAGGGTTTATATTGTTTCTAAAGTACACATCGATACCCATTAACTCTTCTGCAAACTTTGCGGCAGAGTAGGTGGGTACATATACTCGGCCATCAAGGCTTCTATGTGTTTTTACTACGCGTAAAAAGCCGCCTTTTTCAAGCCGGTTTAAATGCTCTAACGCGAGGCGATGAGTGATGCCATATAACCAACGAACTATACTTGGTGTAACGATAGAAAACCGTATCGCAATAAGCACCGAAAGCTTGGTTCGATTAACGCCTTTTTGATGATTGTTTACGCCTTCAAAGTAGCGCATATTGATACCGAAGTAGCGAGGGTAGTGAATATGTAATTGATTATTTGCTTCTAAACTTTTTGATTGTTGCTGAGTCATTTCTTGAAATCTTTTAGGTGAGTTAATTTGTAAAATTAACTAGCGCCGCAACACACACATTACCGTTATTCGATGATTTAACCTCCGTTTTTCATTCCGAGATGCTTTAACAGCATGCACGTAATGGATGTCGCGATAATAATCGCAACAAAAAGCAGCTTTCAGCTGATGGCCTCTCAACTTCGTTGTTCAACCATAGGGTCTAAAACGCCCGCCATCTCTGATGTTGCTCCGCAACGAGCTGACTCAACGCGCTATCGCGCTAGCGTTTAAGACCCTGCGCGAATGCACCGAGCTACGCTCTGTACTAACCGCCATCCTGCCGCATATGACAAGGCTGTGAGTGCCTCACTATTCGCCTTTTTCATTCGCTGTCATTTTTTACAAAAATGGGGGGTTCTCTCTCAATTTGTGCCAAATTTCAATCGAATTTCGCTGAGGCGAAACATTATCGCGGTTAGTACAGACCAGCTGTACATTCGCGCTTTCTCCATGTGTTTACGGCTTCGCCTACAACACATTACGCGCTTGTTGGTCTCATTCTGAGACGCTTTTTTTGCAGTTTCTCGTGCCGAGAAATGCGTTTGAACCCCTGTCTTTCAGACAAAAAACGTCTTTAAATTAAGGTAGGAGCGTAATTTTTTAGCAATAAAAAAGATAAAATTTGCACTAAATAATGGGAAAAGTGGGGGTTAATCAGTGCTAAATTCAAACTGTTTGTTGCTGAGCTTCGCAGTCAAACGAGTTTGTTTTTTATCATGAAATCATTAATGTTTCAAATAACATTAATTAAATTAATAGGCCCACTAAAATGAAAAGAAAATTAGACGTAATAGCGGTAAATCACAAAAACCCAGCTACAGGGTTACCGATACGTAATGCTGAGTACGGTAATACTGTCGACGTTGCAGGTAATCCATATGGGACTGACTTCAGTGACAGTTTATGGCAAGAAACAACTCATAATGACTCGGTTTACGGTACCGTTTTTGATGATTTTAATATTTATGATGATAGTTTCAGTGGCTTTTAATGCCAATAAAATTTGGCAAAAACGTATATTAATTGCTTATGTAATAACTTCGCTTGCAGTGATTACCCCACTCGCATATCAATACTTTGAAACACTGAATTTTGTATGGCTGGTTGCAATCAGCGTCTACTACGTTAAGGCTGGTATTGGTATAGAGCTGTATTTTAAAACTCGTATTGACGGCCAACAGAGTGTTCGTGAAATGCTCAAATGTGTTTTGTTTCGATTTTTTTAAAACTTTTTATTTGTCCTAAAGCAAAGCGCCCTGATTTAATCAGGGCGCTTTTTAGTTTTATAAGCATTTAAGTGTTTAATCAGCCAGCCTTTAAGTTAGCTAAAATATTTTGATTCGACAAACATCAACGTATAAATTATGAAATATAAGACTTCAGGTGTGGGCTTGTGGGCACCATAGATTGAGAGTAGCTTTAATTTAAAGCAAAGTAGGGCACAAAAGTTGATATTTTTTTGATTAGAACTTCACTTTAAATTTAGAGTAAAAGTATTTTCAGTTAGTGCCGGAGTAGGTCGGACAAGCGAAGTGTCATCTGACGCAGTGAGGTACCTAGCCATTTATTATCAATATTTAATGTTGTTGAGTGGTTGAACTCACAGCCATAAGCGGACTAAGGTACTAACTCGTTAATTCTCCATTCCGTGCAAACTGTGATGAAAGTACAATCCTCAGCGAATTATTTTTGCCACCACACCTCGCATCACATACAGAAGATAAGAAAGTTAATATATCACTACTTAGATCTGAATGTGTGAAGTTATCAATTGAAATTATAAAAGGCACGAAGCTATCAGATGATAAGTATGAAGACTTAAAACGGATCGTAAGTGAGGCAAAAGATGATGCACTACCTGAGGTACGTTTTGCTGCAGGTGATGCGTAAATAAAAAGTTTCAGCTAGCTTGGAATTGATTTAGCAAAGTGCTTATGAAATAACATGTATAGCACTATTTGTCAGCGCACAGCATTGAGATAAGTGTATTCAACTATTTAAAACTTGCCTTACGGATGAGCAATTTCATATTTTAACCATATATGGGATTTTACTTGCTAGTTTAAATGAGCTCATTTTTAATGCTAGAAAAAAGCTCAGCGAATTATAACCTTGAAAGTGCGTATTCTCATGACTTTGATCACCGATTCTCATCAGCTTTGATCACCTGATTTATCATTTTGTAGAG
>NZ_AHCA01000032.1 GCF_000238355.1 Pseudoalteromonas haloplanktis ATCC 14393 | reverse complement strand
TACACTGATGTCGACCGCGCTGTGATTGGGGGGATTACTCCGGCCGCGGAACCGATTTTGTTACCGACCCACAAAGAGCTGGCTGCGGACTATTTTTGTCAACGCCGTGAAGTGGGCATTATTAATATCGGTGGCGAAGGGGTGATTACCGTTGATGGCACAGACTACCCAATGAACAACCGTGACAGTCTATACATTGCGAAAGAAAGCCAAGACGTGGTGTTTGCATCGAAGGATACAGCGAACCCAGCAAAGTTCTATTTAGCGTCGTATCCTGCACACCGTGTTACGAAGACTGTGCACGTACCAAAAAGCAAAGCGAAGTGCATTGAACTTGGCTCTCAAGAGACCTCGAATGAGCGCACGATATTCCAATCAATTCGCCCAGGTATTGTGGATAGCTGTCAATTAGTGATGGGTATTACCGAGCTTAAAAAAGGCAGTGTATGGAATACAAAACCACCGCACACACACTTTAGACGCACCGAAGTGTATATGTACTTTGACTTACCAAAAGATGAAAAAATCTTTCATTTAATGGGTGAGCCAACGGAAGTGCGCACATTACCGATAGAAAGTGAAGTGGCAATTGCGTCACCGAGTTGGTCAATCCACAGTGGTGTGGGTACATCTAACTACACGTTCATTTGGGCGATGGGTGGAGAAAACCAAGAATTTGATGACATGGACCACATCCAGGTGAGTGCATTACGTTAATCAGATGATGCATTGTAACTAAGCGCTCGCCTGCCACCCGCTGGCGACCGCCAGCAGTGATACCCCAAACACGCCAGACTTGGTAAGCACTCACACAGTGAGTGTGTTTGGGCGACCCAATTTGCCCACTCAGTGGGTATAAAAAACAGTATCCGGCATTCATTGCTGGAGACATTGTTGCACCCTAAATTTAGGAATGAGGAAAATTTATGGCCAAAATAGCCTGTTTAAAAGAGGCTGCCGCGACTGAGCGGCGGTGCGCGTTATTACCCGCGAATGTTAAAGCGTATGCGCTGCTAGGAGCAGACGTGATTGTTGAATCAGGATTGGGTGAAGGGATTTTCATCAGCGATGACGAGTATGCCAGTGCAGGGGCTACGGTTCTGAATGACCGCGCTGAGATTTTAGCGCAAGCGGATGTGATTTTATCGGTTGATAAGTTACCGGCCGAGGATATTGTGCACGCAAAAAACAAAACGGTCATTAGCTTTTTAGACCCGTTTAATAGCCATGCGTATGTGGACTTACTGTGCGAGCACCAGGTAACCAGCTTTAGTATGGAAATGATACCGCGCAGTACGCGTTGCCAAAAAATGGATGCGTTGAGCTCTCAAGCTAGTTTGGCGGGGTATGTGATGGTGACGAAAGCGATTGCGGAATTACCGAGTATTTTACCGATGATGATGACCGCAGCGGGCACAATTAAGCCAGCGAAAGTGTTTATTATCGGCGCAGGTGTGGCGGGGTTACAAGCTATTGCGACGGCAAAACGTTTAGGTGCGGCGGTGACCGCCTTTGATACACGCTCAGTGGTTGCAGAGCAAGTACGTTCGTTAGGTGCAAAGTTCTTAGACATTGATTTAGGTGAAACGGGTCAAACAGCCCAAGGGTATGCGCAAGCACTTAGCCCAGAGCAAATGGCAAAACAACAAGCGGCGCAAGCGCAGTGTATTGCACAATCAGACATTGTTATCACGACAGCACAATTGTTTGGTCGAAAACCGCCGGTGTTAATCAATCATGACACCATTAAACAAATGAAAGCGGGCTCAGTGATTGTGGATATGGCAGCCGAAAGTGGTGGCAATGTTGCAGGGTCTGTTGCGGGTGACACCACAGTGATTGAGGGAGTAAAAATCATCGGCACGGGGAATTGGTCAAACGAAGTGGCGCTCAATGCCTCACAAATGTACGCCAATAACTTGTTTAACCTAGTCAGTGAATTTTGGCAAAAAGACAGCAACACCTATGCGATAGATTTAGAGGACGACATTCAAAAGAGTGCCGTTATTACGCATCAAGGTCACATTACAAATCAGACAATCAGTGAGTTACGCGCGCAACAAGACACGCATGCAATGGAGCAAGCATCATGACCGGTATCTACCTTTTATTCATCTTAATGTTATCTATTTTTGTGGGCTTTGAGCTTATTCGTAAAGTACCGGCCACCTTGCATACGCCACTGATGTCAGGTGCGAATGCGATATCGGGTATTACCGTGATTGGGGCCTTGAGTTTAGCGGGCGGTGGATCACATCAGTTAGCGACCTGGTTAGGCGCACTGGCGGTGATGTTGGCGACGGTGAATGTGGTGGGGGGTTACTTAGTGACAGACCGCATGCTTGCCATGTTTAAAAAGCGCTAGGAGAAAATGATGAGCGATTTTTCAATATTAATTAACGCCACGTATGTGGTGTGTGCACTGTTGTTTATTTTTGGTTTAAAACTGTTGAGCCATCCTTCTACTGCACGAAAAGGGAACTTGTTATCGGGCTTAGCGATGTTAATCGCCGTGGTGGTAACGTTACTTGATAAGCAGATAATCTCGTTTGAGTTTATTTTAGGGGCGATTATTGTGGGCTCAGCAATCGGGGTGATTGCAGCGAAGAAAGTTGAGATGACCTCGATGCCCGAGTTGGTGTCGTTGTTTAATGGTGTGGGTGGTTTAGCGAGTTTAGCGGTGGCGTATGCGGCCATAGTGAATGATGCGTCTGCCAGTGTATTTGTGCTGATAGTGAGCTTTTTAGCATTGCTTATAGGTGCCGTAACGTTCTCAGGCAGTGTGGTTGCGTGGGCGAAGTTAAGTGAACGTATTGTGGGTCGTCCGATTGTTTTTAAAGGACAAGCGATTGCGAATGTTGTACTTATTCTAGCGATAGCGGCATCAGGTTATTTATTAGTGACGGAGCCGGCGATAACGACGTGGCACTATGTGGCCATTGGTTTGGCGCTATTAATGGGGGTGATGTTAGTACTGCCCATTGGTGGTGCGGATATGCCGGTGGTGATTTCATTGCTGAACAGTTACTCGGGGTTAGCAGCGTGTGCGGCGGGCTTTGCACTGGAGAACAACTTACTGATTGTGGCCGGTGCGTTGGTGGGAGCCAGCGGTATCATTTTAACGAATATCATGTGTAAAGCGATGAACCGTTCATTAGTGAATGTATTGACGTCAGGCTTTCAAAAAGTGCACACGAATGAAATGAAAATCGAGGGTGAAATTAAACCATTAAGCCCAGATGATGCCTTTTATGTACTAGAAGCGGCGCAATCAGTCTTGGTTATCCCGGGTTACGGTATGGCAGTGGCACAAGCGCAACACACGATGAAAGAGTTGCAAGCATTGTTGGAAAACAAGGGTGCTGAGGTTGCGTATGCGATCCACCCGGTAGCAGGGCGAATGCCGGGGCACATGAATGTACTGCTAGCCGAGGCGGATGTGTCGTACGAACAGCTATTTGAAATGGATGAAATCAACCCACGTATAGAAGGATTTGATGTGGCGATAGTGATAGGTGCGAATGACGTAGTCAACCCAGCGGCACGGGAGATGGTTGGGAGTCCGATTTATGGTATGCCGGTGATAAATGCGGATTTAGCGAAGAACGTGTTTGTACTCAAGCGTGGAATGGCGACGGGGTTTGCGGGTGTTGATAACCCGTTATTCTTTAAGCCGAATTGTCGAATGATATTTGGTGATGCAAAAGAAACATTGAATAGTCTTGTGCGTCAATTTGC
>NZ_AHCA01000033.1 GCF_000238355.1 Pseudoalteromonas haloplanktis ATCC 14393 | reverse complement strand
TGCATATTCTCCCTAGCTTTGATCACCCAATGGCATTAACTTTGATCGCTTATTCTCATTAAGCTTTGATCACGAAAATTACTTGATAATGATCACTTTTGTGTTCTTAATAATTTTGCCGATCAAAGCTTAATGCCACTCGTTACCGAGTTCACGTTTTATCATTTTTGTAGGTATGTTAAACCGTTATCTAAATCGTTTGATGAGGATAACAATCATGTCAACAAGACCTATATCTATGAGTAAATTACAGGCTATTTTACGGCTGAAATATTCAGCTAAATTATCCCATCGAGAGATTGCCAGAAGCTTAAATATCTCCCCTGGTACCGTCGCTAATTACGTTAAAAAAGCCAATGAGTTAGGCTTAAACCAATGGCCGTTACCTGAAGATAAGCAACACGGTGCTTTTCTTAATACAAAAATCAGGGACTTCTCAACCCGTCAAAAAAGATACCCAACACCTGATTGGCTCGCTATCAACAGGGATTTAAAGCAGCATAAACATTTAACGTTGCAGTTAGTATTCGATGAATTACTTGAGAAAATCGGTGAGCCTTATTACAGCTACAGCCACTTCTGCCGCGCCTACCGGGAATGGTTGGGAAAACAACGGTTATCGATGCGTCAACATCATAAAGGTGGTGAAAAGCTGTTTGTGGATTATTGTGGCCCCACATTGACCATCACATGCCCTACAACGCAGAAGACACGGACTGCTCAAGTGTTTGTTGCCGTACTCGGCGCATCAAATTATACCTATGCTGAAGCAACGTATAGCCAACAACTTGAAGATTGGGTGATGAGTCATGCCCGTTGCTTTGCGTTTTTAGGCGGTGTACCAGCGCTTGTTATTCCCGATAATCTCAGAAGTGCTGTCAGTAAACCCTGTCGCTACGAGCCAGATTTAAACCCCACGTATCATCAATTAGCTGAGTATTTTAACGTCGCTGTCATACCTGCTAGACCTTATAAACCCAAAGATAAATCGAAGGCTGAAGTCGGTGTACAAATTGTTGAGCGTTGGATCATGGCACGTCTGCGTAACCAAACCTTCTACAGCTTAGCGCACCTAAATCAAGAAATAGCAAAGCTACTTGATGTAATGAACAATAAGGTTATGAAGCAATATCAACAGTCACGTAAACAGCTATTTGATAGGGTGGATAAAAGCGCATTAAAGCCATTGCCAGAAAAGCCCTATCACTATACACAAATTAAAACGGTGCGAGTACACATTGATTATCATGTTGAAATAGAAAAACATTATTACAGTGTGCCGTATCAATGGGTTAAGAAACAATTACGCGCACATATAACCAATCAGCTAGTACAGCTTTATCATGACGATACCTTAATCGCACAGCATCCGCGCTCACACCGTTTAGGTGGGCATACAACACAGTCTCATCATATGCCTCTGGCGCATCAAAAACAGCATGAGCAGTCACCGATAAATTTACGCTCATGGGCATTAAGTATCGGGGAGTATACCCACCAAGTTATTGAGTTACAGCTCAGTGGACGGCGTCACCCCGAGCATGCTTATCGCGCCTGTTTAGGGGTGTTGAGTTTAGCTAAAATCTATTCAAAAGAGCGGCTTGAGCAAGCGTGTTATCGCGCAATCGTGATGAATACGACCACACTCAAATCAATAAAGCAGATGCTGAAGAAAGGGTTGGATCAACAACCGTTACCCACACAGCAAACAGAGCCAGAAAAGCCAATTACACACAGCAACATACGTGGTACAGATTATTACCATTAAGGAATGAAAACATGATAGATACCATTAACCAGCAACTTCAACTACTCAAGTTATCGGGTATAAAGCAAGCACTCAAGCAGCAGCTTGAACAGCCAAATCTATATCAAGAACAAAGCTTTATAGAGCGCATCAGTTTATTGCTAACACATGAAATTGACTCGCGTGAGCAAAGAAAAATCGACCGACTCGTACGCCACGCTAAATTCCGCTTACCGGCTCAGTTAAATCAACTGATTTACTCGCCGACACGCAATATAGAAAAAGCACAGATACGTAACTTAAGCCAAAATAGCTGGCTGAACTTACACCAAAATATCTTAATCACTGGCGCAACAGGCTGTGGAAAAACCTACCTCGCATGTGCATTAGGGCATGAACACTGTTTGCAAGGAAAAAGTGTTTACTATATTCGATTGAAAGAACTACTTGAAAGCCTGTTTCTAGCACAAGCAGATGGCAGTTACCGGAAATTACTGGCGAAGCTAATAAAGTATGATCTACTGATTTTAGACGACTGGGGTCTTGAACCACTGAGTGCGCAACAACGAGGTGACTTACTCGAATTAATCGATGCGCGGTATGGATATAAATCACACATAATTATAAGCCAGCTCCCGCAGGAAAACTGGCATGAGATGATAGGAGAATCAACTCACGCTGACGCCATTTTAGATAGGCTAATTCATGGTTCGATTAAGTTGAACTTAAAAGGAGAATCGATACGAAAACAACTAAATAAATTGACTGATGATGATCAGTTAAGCTAATTTAAAAATGGCTCTACAAAATGATAAATCAGGTGATCAAAGCTGATGAGAATCGGTGATCAAAGTCATGAGAATACGCA
>NZ_AHCA01000034.1 GCF_000238355.1 Pseudoalteromonas haloplanktis ATCC 14393 | reverse complement strand
CCATCGTTGGCAATAAAGCTAAAGCTGTCACTGCCATTGTAGTTAGTTGTGGGTGTATACAGCCAGCTATCCGCACTTTGTTGCACGAGTGTGCCTTGGCTCACATCGCTATCAATGCGATAAGTTAAGCTGTCGTTTTCAATGTCGGTGGCAAGTAAAGTGATCAATAAACTGGCGTCTTCATCGAGCGACAAAGTTTGTGCTTGTGCGACTGGCGCGTCATTCACCGGGTTGACCGTCATGGTCACAGTAGCCACGTTGGAGGTTGCGCCGTTGCTGTCTTTGACGGTATAGGTGAAGCTGTCGCTGCCGAAGTAATCGGCGTTGGCGGTGTAGATAATCGCGCCCGTTGCGGTGATTTGCGTTTGACCATTTACAGCATCAGTGACGATGCTGACACTGCTTACATCTAAGCTGTCGCCGGTATCTACATCGCTGTCGTTACCCAGCACGTTAACCTCAAATGAGCCTTCTTCTTGCAGTTGTGCGGTGTTATCCATGGCAACGGGGGCGTCATTGATGGCGTTAATGGTCAGTGTCACGGTGGCAGGCGTTGAGCTTAGCCCTTCACTGTCGGTGAGGGTGTAGGTAAAGCTAAACACACCGTTGACATCTTGTTTAGGTGTTATCGCTAAACTGCCATCCAAATTGACACTCACATCCGCAAAGTCATACATACCAGCGCCGGTGCCTTTGTTCTCTAAGCTGACATTCGCTGCGTTAAAGCCGCTGTCTTCCACGTCTGAGTCGTTGGCTAAAATAGCCAAGGTCGCGGCGGTGTCTTCATCGGTTGTTATCGCATCATCGACTACAATTGGGCGGTCGTTCACAGCACCGATATTCACGGTCACCGTGGCAGGCAGTGATACCCCGCCTTCGCTATCGGTTAAGGTATAGCTGAAACTATCTTGCCCTGTCACGTTGGCATCAGGGGTATACACAAAGGTGCCCGCGACTTGATCTAACACCACCTGCCCTGACGTTGGGCCGCTGACAAGGGTGATATCCCCTGTTGGCGTAGTGTCTTCCACATCCGTTGCTAAACTACGCAGCGCCGTTGCTGCTGATGGCGTGTCTTCATCCACATTGATACTCACCGCCTGTACCACAGGCATGTCGTTCACTGGCGTGATAGTGACGGTCACTGTTGCCGCTGCGGAGGTATTCAGCGCCGCATCTTTTACAGTATAGGTAAAGGTATCAACCCCGGTTTCATTGGCGTTCGGTGTATACGTGGCAATGCCATTGGTGATACTCACCGAGCCTTTACTTGCCGGTAATACTATGGCAGCTGAGGCGGCCACTAAGTCCCCTTCGGCATCCGTGTCATTATCAACCAAACTAAAGTTAACGGCGGTGTCTTCATCGGTTGTAGCACTGTCATTAACAGCAATAGGCGCATCGGCAACCGCTGCTATCGTCAGTGTCACGGTATGCACCGCCGATAATGCCCCATCGCTGTCGCGTACTTGGAAGGTAAAGCTGTCGCTATGGTTTTCACTGCCATCATGTTGATAACTAAAGCTGCCATCACCGCTCAGCGTTAAACTACCAAATTGCGGTTGGCTCACCCCGACCGCCGTCAGTGTATCGCCGGTGTCATCATCGCTGGCATTACTTAATAAGCCATTGGCCAGCGCCACGGTAAGCGTTGCTGCTTCATCAAGATTAAAGCTAAAGTTTTGCCCAACAGGGGCATCATTGGTGTTAGTCACTGCTAAGGTAAACGGCGCTAAGCTTGCGCTCACTGTGCCATCGCTCACACTGATGGTAATCGCTGCATAACTGCCCACATGGCTGTTATCCGGTGTGCCCGATAACTCACCAGTGCTGGTATTAAAGCTGGCCCAGCTTGGTCTATTGATAATACTAAAGCTTAAACTGTCGCCATCAATATCGCTCACGGTAGGGGTAAATTGATACGGGCTGTCTTCACTCACCGTGATGCTTGGTGTGACACTGATTGTGGGTGCATCATTGATGTTATTTACCTGAGGTTAAAACTACTCAATGCTGTGGTGATCGCGCCGTCTGATACGGAGATAATAATGTTATTATTTACCCCCACATCATCATTCCTCGGGGGGCCAGATAGCTGCCCTGTGCTGCTATCAAAGCTCGCCCAACTTGGCTTATTGCTGATGCTAAAGGTTAAGCTGTCACCATCAATGTCATTCGCGGTTGGGGTAAAGCTATACGGTGCATCTTGATCAACATTTAATGCAGGAACACCACCAATCGTTGGGGCGTCATTAACGTTTACCAC
>NZ_AHCA01000035.1 GCF_000238355.1 Pseudoalteromonas haloplanktis ATCC 14393 | reverse complement strand
GACCAAGTAATTAATCAAACTGAGGCTAAACTCAATAACTTCTCTGGCACCGTCACCGATGTCGAAGACGGCCGAACAGTCACCCTCACGTTGACTGATAAAAATGGTGCAACCGTTACAGCAACAACCTTGATTGTTAACGGTCTATGGACGTTGGGAGATGTGGACTTATCATCCCTTGCTGATGGTGAGATCACGGCAAGCGTGGCAGTTTCTGACGTGGCTGAAAATCCAGCCAATAACAGCATCACCTTTACTAAAGACACCACAGCGACGATTTCGATTACAGTTGAAGACGCTGACCAAATTATCAATGCTGCAGAACAAAGTGCGGTGAGCGTATCAGGTGTGGCAATGGGCATAGAAGATGGCCAAACAGTCATTATTTCTGTCACCGATAGCCGCGGCACTACACGCACTAACGACTCAGTTACCTTAGTTGATGGAAAATGGTCGCTTAGTGACGTAGATATCAACGATCTCGCCGAAGGCGATTTAGTCGTCACCGTTACCAGCACTGATAGTGCTGGCAATGTGGCAACAAGCACGGTAACTGTGGTTAAAGATACCCAAGCCGCGCTAACTATAGATGTTGCTTCTGGTACTGATGATCTTCTCAACGCCCGTGAAATAAGTAACGTTTTGATCAGTGGCTCAGCTACCGGTATTGAAGAGGGTCAACGTTTAACAATAACCATCACTGACAGCGCCAACATACAACAAACATACCAAGCAACTGTCACTAACGGGCTTTGGTCGTTAGGCGAACTTGATTTATCTGACTTTGCTGAAGGCCCACTAGAGTTTGATGTAGCAGGCAATGATATAGCAGGAAACTCAGCAACAGCAAATACACAAGTATTTAAAGACACAGTATCTGTGATCTCTGTACAAATTAAGCATAATGGCGACGAGATCCTCAATAGCACAGAAGTAGACCCAGCAGTATTTGGTGGTGCGGCTAATGATATAGAAACAGGTCAACCCGTCGTCATCAAAGTGGTTGATGCAAATGGTCAAACTCTGACATTTAATACCACTGTAAAAAATGGCTTTTTTATAATTGAAGATGGTGACTTAAGTGGCCTTGCCGATGGTACCTTAACGTTTACAGCAACCAGTATTGATAGTAATGGAAATGTAGCAACGGCTTCAAATACCGTTATCAAAAATACAGCCCCTATTGATATCACCATTGATATCGACACCCTCCAAGACAATATTATTAATGCTGTAGAAGCGCCGGTGGTTGATATCACCGGTACGGTGAGTAATGTTGAAGATGGTCAAACTGTCACTGTTACTCTCACCGATGGCGTAAACACCATTACTCGTACTGCTGTCGTTAATGGCGACGTGTGGATGATTAGTGATATTGATACCCGTATCTTAAAAGACGGCGATATCACCGGCACAGCCACCGTAACGAACCAAGCAGGTAATTCAGGCTCAAGCCAAGAAGTCGTACAAAAAGACGTCGTCGCAGATATTAACGTGACATTTAATGACGTTGACCAAATCATTAATACCGCCGATAGCACAACCAATAGCTTCTCGGGCACCGTGAGTAATGTGGAAGATGGCCAACTCGTCACCCTCACCTTCACTGATACGAATGGCAACACAACCCAAGTAACCACCACCGTCACCAGTGGCTTATGGGCTATTGATAATGTTGATTTAACCGGCCTTACTGATGGTCAAATCACCGCAACCGCGTCAATTAACGATGTTGCA
>NZ_AHCA01000036.1 GCF_000238355.1 Pseudoalteromonas haloplanktis ATCC 14393 | reverse complement strand
GTAATTGGTTACTATGAGAATGATGGATTTAGTTTTAGACTTGCATATAACTGGAAAGATGACTCCTATTTAAAAGGTGATAACTCTTACCTAGGTGTCCAACCTCGTGTACAAAAAGCAACAGGCCGTTTGGATCTAGTGACATCATATAAGTTTACAAAGAACTTTAGTGGTTATTTAAGAGGTTACAACTTAACTGATGAGCAACGTTATGAGTACTGGGGTAACAATGAAAGTGCGGTCTCGCGCGTTGATTACACTGGGCGTATCTATGAAGTAAGCTTTAGCTACAGTTTTTAAGTAGGTACTTTAATTACTTATCAGAAGCCTAACAATGCCACATTGTTAGGCTTTTCTCGTTTTGGCATGCATCAAAGTTATACAATAGCCAACAACTTCTTAATTTCTTATATCCCACCTCAGAGTAAACAAGCCCCAATTTGATGATGGGCTTATTAATGTTTATGAGCAACCTTGTTGAGCTTTAACTCCTTAAATTGACAATCACGTTTGGTCACAATTAGTCACTTGGGTGTGTTAAATTATGTTTAAATCTTATTTTTCATTATATTTCGGTAAATATTTTATTGTGCATGCCATTGTTTTAGTTGTGTTATTTAGCAAAAAGACTGATAATGATTATTTTTGATTTTAATGTGACTTTTAATGTGTTACGGTATTGTTAATTGGCTGGCCAAGTTGTTAATTAATCAATATGTAAAATAAGTAGTAATCTACACACACAATTTATGGGGACACAATGATGAATAAAAATAGAAAAATATTCACTTCAAAGGCATTGATTGGAGGTTCGTTAGGTTTAGCTTTGGCGGTATTTACACCTTCAATTTTGGCACAAGAAGTTAAACAAGCTATAGATGCTAATCAGGAAACTCCAAAAGCAAGAGATGCAAGAGTTAAAGAAAGAGAAGCCGAATTTGAAGTTATTGAAGTGCAAGGTATTCGTGGGTCATTAGAAAATGCTCTGAATACAAAAAGAGATGCCCCCTCAATTGTTGATGCTATTTCTGCTTCAGATATTGATGCATTGCCAGCACTTGATTTAGGTGAAGCTCTGCAAGCAGTACCTGGTGTTCAAATTGAACGTTCTGGTGAGGGGCGACAGTCTGAAATTAGTTTACGTGGCTTAGGGGGTGGCTTCGTCAAAACAACCTCAGCAGGTCAAAGCTTTGCAACACCAAGCAGAAGCTTTAGTGATGTTGGTTCAAGTAACCCATTCGCAGCATTTGAGGCGAGTGTATTCGATGGTGTGACTGTTGTTAAGTCTCCTACTGCTGATATGCAAGCGGGAGGAATTGCTGGTATCGTTGATAAACAATTACAACGCGCGCTTGCAAAGCCTGATGGAAAATATAACATCAGCGTTGGTGGGCGCTATGAGGATTTAACCCAAAATTGGGATGAATCTGTTAAATTTTCTATGAGTAAACACCTTATTGAAGATGAACTTGCAGTAGCCTTTAAAGTCGCTGGCTCTGGTCAAACTTTCCGTCGTGATACTGCTAACTTCACCAATTACGCTCCTTTAATTGGCGCAAATGGTGCCGCAACAGATGCCAATTTACGTGTAAACTCAACAACGATTGATGCTTACCGCGCTAAGTATGGTATACCTGAGGATGCAGCAATCCGCAGCCCATCTTCAATACGAAACGTTACTGAGTACAGTGAAGGTGATCG
>NZ_AHCA01000037.1 GCF_000238355.1 Pseudoalteromonas haloplanktis ATCC 14393 | reverse complement strand
GCCACTGGTGACGGTGGTGGTTACTTGGGTTGTGTTGCCATTCGTATCAGTGAAGGTGAGGGTAACGGTTTGGCCGTCTTCGACATTAATCACGGTGCCAGAGAAGCTATTGGTTGTGCTGTCAGCGGTATTAATGATTTGGTCAACGTCATTGAAGGTGACACTCACCTCTGCGACGACGTCTTTTTGTACGACTTCTTGGCTTGAGCCTGAATTACCCGCTTGGTTCGTTACGGTGGCTGTGCCGGTGATATCGCCGTCTTTTAAGATACGGGTATCAATATCACTAATCATCCACACGCCGCCATTAACGACAGCAGTACGAGTGATGGTGTTTACGCCATCGGTGAGAGTAACAGTGACAGTTTGACCATCTTCAACATTACTCACCGTGCCGTTGATATCAACCGTAGGGGCTTCAGCAGCATTGATAATATTATCTTGGATTGTGTCGATATCAATGGTGATTTCAACCGCAGCGGTATTTTTAATTACGTTAGTGGTGGCTGTTGCAGGGTTGCCATTTCTATCCAGCCCTTCAGCGGTAAACGTCAGCTCGCCATCGGCAAGTGAGCTTAAATCTTCATTTTCAATGAGGTAATAGCCGTTACGCACAGTCGTGGTAAAGCTCAGCGTTGCATTTGCACTGTCAGTTACTGTAACGGTCACTACTTGGCCGTCTTCAATATCCGTGGCTGCACCACCAAAGGTGGTGGTGATAACTTCATCGCTATTTAGAATGCCGTCGCCATTGGTGCCCACTTGAATAGAGATAGTCGATAAAGTGTCTTTGAAGACTGTGGTATCAGCGCTTGCAGGGTTACCTGCTACATCGGTTACACTGGCACTGAAGGTCAATACACCTTCAGCAAAGCCAGATAGATCTGTGTTAGTTAACGCCCATGCACCGGCTGATACGCTGGCATAATATTCCTGTGTTTTACCTGCAGAGTCAGTGACGAGCACAGTGACTGTTTGACCGTCATCCACGTTAAGCGCAGTACCAGAGATTGCTACATCGGCGACCTCTACAGCATTTAACGAATTATCACCGCCATCAGCTACATTAATGGTGAGACTTGCGAGGGTATCTTTAACTACCGTCACACTGGTTGTTGCGACATTGCCTGCGATATCGGTGCTGGTTACAGTAACGACTAAATCGCCTTCCGCCAGATCGTTGATATCAACATCGCTCAAAGACCATTTACCATCAACAATTGTTAGTGAGTCATTGGTGCGAGTTGTGCCACGGCTATCTGTAACAGAAATAGTGACTGTTTGGCCGTCTTCAATACCAGACACGGTACCAGACACACTCACTGCACTTTGCTCTGCAGCATTAATAATTTGGTCAACGTCTTCAACGGTGATAGAAATTGTTGCTGTGGTGTCTTTAGTAAAGGTAATACTGTTGTTTGCTGGGTTCTCAGCAGCATCGGCGACTGCAACCGTTGCGGTGATCTCCCCGTCAGCCAGAGTGGATAAATTAACATCCCCGAGCGTCCATGCACCATTGACGACTAAGGTGGTGGCGGTTACGGTGAGGCCATTTTTATCGGTCAGTGTAAGCGTGACGGTTTGCCCGTCTTCGACATCGGTGACGGTGCCAGAGAAGTTATTGAGTTTAGCCTCAGTTTGATTAATTACTTGGTC
>NZ_AHCA01000038.1 GCF_000238355.1 Pseudoalteromonas haloplanktis ATCC 14393 | reverse complement strand
TCGTTAAGTTGTACTGTGATGTTCGCCACCACATCTTTGCCAACAATCTCTTGTGCTGAGCCTGAGTTACCCACACTATTGGTGACAGTCGCTGTGCCGGTGATGGTGCCATCTAATAATGTTGATGTATCCACATTATCTAAACGCCAAGTATTGTTAGCTACAGTAGTGGTAAAGCGCAATGTAGTGCCATTGGCATCGGTTAAAATAACCGTCACAACGGCACCGTCTTGCACATTCACTGTGGTGCCGGTGATATCAACCAGTGGCGATTCAACATCGTTAATAACATTATCTTGAAGAGTGTCGATATCAATGGTGATGTCAACTGGGGCAGTGTTTTTCACGACTGTGGTGGTTGCGGTCGCTGGGTTGCCGTTAATATCAGTCGTATTGGCGGTAAAAGTGAGATCGCCATCCGCAAGTCCGGATAAATCCCCATCTTCAATAATAAAGTAGCCATTACGCACCACGGTATTAAAGGTCAGCGTTGTGCCTTGGCTATCGGTTACCGTGACTTCAACGGCTTGACCAGTTTCAATATCATTTGCAACCCCACCAAAGGTGGCTGGATTGACTTCTAATTCATTGAGAATGTCATCACCATTCGTCTGTACTTGCATTGAAATGGTGGATAAGGTGTCTTTAAATACTTGATCTGTGTTAGTGGCGGTATTCCCTGCAATATCCGTTGTGGCGACCGTGAAATCAAGCGCCCCTTCAGCAAAACCACTCATATCAACGCCGTCAATTGCCCAGCGTTCATTCATGACTGTGGTGGTGAGGATTTGGGTTTTACCATCGCTATCAGTAATGGTGACCGTTACCGTTTGGCCATTTTCGATATAAAGTGCATCGCCTGCTAAATCGACACTGCCGACTTCTGCCCCATTGAGTAAGTTATCACTGCCGCTGTCAACATCAATAGTAACAATGGCTTGGGTGTCTTTAGTTGCGCTCGTGCTGGCATCCGCTTGATTGCCATAGCTATCTTGCGCGCTGGCTGTTACGGTAAACTCACCCTCTGCAAAGCTGCTCAAATCGATGTTTGACAGGGCCCAGTTGCCATCAATAACGGTGGTGGTAAATTGCAGCTCTCGCCCTGTATTATCACTGAGGGTGATAGTCACGGTTTGACCATTTTCAATGCCCGTCACAGAGCCTGATAGTGCCACACTTGTTTGCTCCGCAGTGTTGATCAATTGATCAACATCGTTCACGCTGACAGTGATATCGGCCGTGGTGTCTTTTAAGAAGGTAATGGTACTGCTGGCAGGGTTTTCAGGTTGATCGCTCACACGCGCTTGAGCGGTAATAACCCCATCCACTAAGTTAGATAAATCAACGTTTTCAACAGTCCATGCACCTGCGACAACGGTTGTCGTTGCACTGGTGCTATTGCCATTTTTATCAAGGAACAGCAGGGTGATTGTTTGACCATCTTCCACATCGGTGACGGTACCAGAGAAGTTATTGGTCGTTACCTCGTTTTCATTAATGACGAGATCGGCATCATTGAGTTGCAGGGTAATTTCAGCCAACACATCTTTCAGTACAGTGTCAGTGGCGTCGCCTGAATTACCCGC
>NZ_AHCA01000039.1 GCF_000238355.1 Pseudoalteromonas haloplanktis ATCC 14393 | reverse complement strand
TGATGGTTCAGGTTCAATTACATTTACTACAACAAATGAAGTAACAGCTTTTACTGCGGGTAGTGATATAGCAGGTGATGCAGGTGCTTTTAATACCACTCCTGGTGCAGCAACATTAGGTGGTGTTAATAGTGCTATTGGTGGTACTGCTGTCGGTTCGATTGATATAAGTGGAGCGGATGGAACGGGGGCACAAGCAGCGCTTGAATCAATTGATGCGGCATTGAAACAAATTGACGATCAACGTGCCGATTTAGGTGCGATTCAAAACCGTTTTGGTCATACGATTAGTAATTTAGCGAATATTCAAGAGAATGTGTCAGCTTCACGTAGCCGTATTCAAGATACTGACTTTGCAACTGAAACGGCAGAAATGACGAAAAACCAAATTTTGCAGCAAGCGGGTACCTCAATCTTGTCGCAAGCAAATCAAATACCACAAGCGGCAATCAGCTTGTTAGGTGGTTAATTAAAGTTATAGCTTTATATATGAAAAGCGCACTGGTTGCGCTTTTTTTATCGCGTAACAATAAAGCATGTAGGCGGCAATTTACTTAACGCTCTTGTATCTCAAGTTCCTTATTTCTCGGTGAAGCGCGCAGCGCCTCTTGCTCCTCTGTGGTAATTAATGTCTAAATCAATTTCACCACCGAGATGCGCAGAGTTACACAGAGAAACCAAAGTAAAAAGCTGAAATAAGTGTAGGATGTTTAATGAAAAGCGTGGTATAAAATCTCGCTTACGGCACTGTGTTTGTCATTTTTAATATAAGATTTAAACGGTTTTAGCAAAAAATTATAAAATAGATAAAAATAAAAGCTGTTTAAAATTAGTGTTTTAAGTTTAATTCTGCAAATAAAGTCCACTTTTTTAAAAAAAAGCCTAAAGATAAATTTTCATCTGCCGTTAACTTAATCAGTACGGAGCTTGAACATACAATTGTGACAGTTCTTGGTTAAATCAAAACAGCAACATTACGAAAGTAATCAGGAGTTTTATCATGGCTTTATCAGTAAATACAAATGTATCTTCATTAAATGCTCAGCGTAACTTGAACAAGTCGAGCCAAGGCTTAGCGACATCTATGGAGCGTCTTGCTTCAGGTATGCGTATCAACAGCGCTAAAGACGATGCAGCAGGCTTACAAATTTCAAATCGTTTAACCTCACAGGTAAATGGTTTAGCCGTAGCACAGCGTAACGCCAATGATGGTATTTCAATGGCGCAAACAGCGGAAGGCGCAATGAGTGAGTCTACTAATATTCTACAGCGTATGCGTGAACTAGCACTGCAATCAGCTAATGGTTCAAACTCAGCCGATGACCGCGATTCACTGCAAAAAGAAGTTGAAGCATTACAAACAGAATTAACACGCATAGCTGATACAACCTCATTTGGTGGTCAGCAACTTTTAGATGGTAACTTCGGCACAAAATCTTTTCAAGTTGGTTCTAATGCGAATGAAACAATTGAGATGACTTTGGGAAGTATGAAAGCAAGTGATTTAGGTGTTGTTAGTGGGCAGAGCGCAACAGTAGCAGGCTTTACCCCTGC
>NZ_AHCA01000040.1 GCF_000238355.1 Pseudoalteromonas haloplanktis ATCC 14393 | reverse complement strand
ATAAAACGCGTTTGGCGTTGTATGGTTAAGCCTCACGGGTAATTAGTACAAGTTAGCTTAACATATCACTATGCTTCCACATCTTGCCTATCAACGTTGTAGTCTTCAACGGCCCTTCAGAGACTTTAAAAGTCTAGTGAGAACTCATCTCGAGGCCTGCTTCGCGCTTAGATGCTTTCAGCGCTTATCAGTTCCGAACGTAGCTACCGGGCAATGCCATTGGCATGACAACCCGAACACCAGCGGTTCGTTCACTCCGGTCCTCTCGTACTAGGAGCAACCCCTCTCAATTCTCAAACGCCCACGGCAGATAGGGACCGAACTGTCTCACGACGTTCTAAACCCAGCTCGCGTACCACTTTAAATGGCGAACAGCCATACCCTTGGGACCGACTTCAGCCCCAGGATGTGATGAGCCGACATCGAGGTGCCAAACACCGCCGTCGATATGAACTCTTGGGCGGTATCAGCCTGTTATCCCCGGAGTACCTTTTATCCGTTGAGCGATGGCCCTTCCATTCAGAACCACCGGATCACTATGACCTACTTTCGTACCTGCTCGACGTGTCTGTCTCGCAGTTAAGCTGGCTTCTACCATTACACTAACCGTACGATGTCCGACCGTACTTAGCCAACCTTCGTGCTCCTCCGTTACTCTTTGGGAGGAGACCGCCCCAGTCAAACTACCCACCAGGCACTGTCCGTAACCCCGATTCAGGGGCCAACGTTAGAACATCAAAACTACAAGGGTGGTATTTCAAGGACGACTCCAACAAGACTAGCGTCTCATCTTCTAAGTCTCCCACCTATCCTACACATGTAGGTTCAATGTTCAGTGCCAAGCTGTAGTAAAGGTTCACGGGGTCTTTCCGTCTAGCCGCGGGTACACAGCATCTTCACTGCGATTTCAATTTCACTGAGTCTCGGGTGGAGACAGCGTGGCCATGGTTACACCATTCGTGCAGGTCGGAACTTACCCGACAAGGAATTTCGCTACCTTAGGACCGTTATAGTTACGGCCGCCGTTTACCGGGGCTTCGATCAAGAGCTTCGTCCGAAAACTAACCCCATCAATTAACCTTCCGGCACCGGGCAGGTGTCACACCGTATACGTCATCTTGCGATTTTGCACAGTGCTGTGTTTTTAATAAACAGTCCCAGCCACCTGGTCACTGCGGCTCCCGTCCGCTTAGAGAGTAAATCTCATCACAGATAGGAGCGTACCTTCTCCCGAAGTTACGGTACGATTTTGCCTAGTTCCTTCACCCGAGTTCTCTCAAGCGCCTTAGTATTCTCTACCTGACCACCTGTGTCGGTTTGGGGTACGATTCGGTATAATCTGAAGCTTAGAGGCTTTTCCTGGAAGTATGGCATCAGCAACTTCA
>NZ_AHCA01000041.1 GCF_000238355.1 Pseudoalteromonas haloplanktis ATCC 14393 | reverse complement strand
TGTTCTGGTCAACTCCAGCCGGACACTTTTCCTAAAGAATTTTCATACTCTACTGGTGACTGATCGTTATTAGCTGAGTGCAGTCTTTCCAGATTGTAATACTTCATATATTCTGCAACATCATTTTTCATGTGCTCACGCGTTGGTTGAGCCACTTTTAGTAACCAATCATGTTTCAAGCTACCAAAGAACCTTTCAACAACAGCGTTATCCCAACACGCTCCCACATCACCCATGCTTGCTCTAACACTATAGCTCCTAAGTAATTGCCGATATTGCTTGCTTGTATATTGTGAGCCCCTGTCGCTGTGAAATACTAATCCCTTGGGCGGCTGCCGTAAGTTATACGCTTTTATCATTGCTTTACTGACCAAATCGGTCGTCATGCGTTTATCAATATGCCAACCAACAATACGACGAGAATACAAGTCCATAACAATGGCTAGATACATCCAGCCTTCGCCAGTTCTTAAGTATGTCACATCGCCTGCCCAAATTTGATTCGGTGCTACCGGATTAAAGTTCTGATTAAGCAAATTATCCGCAACTGCATCTGAGTGCTTACGTTTAGTTGTCACTCTATAAGCCACACGTTGTTTAACAACTAAATTGAGCTTCGCCATTAACTTTCTAGTTTTGTAGCGCGTTATTTTAAAACCTTCTTTACGTAAGTTCTTACATAACTCACGGTAGCCTAAGCTTGCTCTGCTGCGTTTAAACAATGCTTTTGCTCTTCGGTAAAGATGTAGCTCTTCTGCCGGTATAAGCTTTGCTGGACGTGCCAGCCACGCGTAATAGCTTGAGCGATTTACCTTCATAGCAGAGCATAATTTCATAACGCGATAAGCTTGGCTATTCTCTTTGATGAACTGATACTTTACTTCATTTCTCTCGCAAAGAAGGCGCTGGCCTTTTTTAAGATCTCTTTCTCCGTTTTGAGATCTTTCACTTCTTTTCTCAGGCGTTTTAGCTCGGCTCGCTCATCTTCATTGAGTGAATTGCCAGTTTGTTGCCCTTCAAGTTTAGCTTTCCAGTTATAAATAAGTTTGGTGGTGATCCCCAGGGAGGCTGCGGCCTCTGAAACTGAATAGCCTTGTTCTGTTACCAGAGCGACTGCTTCTTGCTTAAATTCAGTTGTATAAGATTTATTTTTACGTTTTGTCATTTAACACCTCAATATTAGAACATTGTCCATTATTAAAGTGTCCGGCTCAATTAAACCAGTTCA
>NZ_AHCA01000042.1 GCF_000238355.1 Pseudoalteromonas haloplanktis ATCC 14393 | reverse complement strand
AAGACCCGTTTGGGTTGTATGGTTAAGTGACTAAGCGTACACGGTGGATGCCTTGGCAGTTGGAGGCGATGAAGGACGTATTAACTTGCGATAAGCTTAGTCGAGCTAGTAAAAAGCACTTGAGACTAAGATTTCCGAATGGGGAAACCCACCTGCTTGCAGGTATCGTTAACTGAATACATAGGTTAACGAGGCGAACGCGGAGAACTGAAACATCTAAGTACCCGTAGGAAAAGAAATCAACCGAGATTCCGGAAGTAGCGGCGAGCGAAACCGGAACAGCCCTTAAGCTTATTATGTGTTAATGGAAGGCTCTGGAAAGTGCCACGATACAGGGTGATAGTCCCGTACATGAAAATGCATTTTAAGTGAAATCGAGTAGGTCGGAGCACGTGAAACTTTGACTGAATATAGGTGGACCATCATCTAAGGCTAAATACTCCCAACTGACCGATAGTGAACCAGTACCGTGAGGGAAAGGCGAAAAGAACCCCTGTGAGGGGAGTGAAATAGAACCTGAAACCGTGTACGTACAAGCAGTAGGAGCAGACTAGTTCTGTGACTGCGTACCTTTTGTATAATGGGTCAGCGACTTATATTTTGTAGCGAGGTTAACCGATTAGGGTAGCCGTAGGGAAACCGAGTCTTAACTGGGCGAATAGTTGCAAGGTATAGACCCGAAACCCGGTGATCTAGCCATGGGCAGGTTGAAGGTTGAGTAACATCAACTGGAGGACCGAACCCACTAACGTTGAAAAGTTAGGGGATGACCTGTGGCTAGGAGTGAAAGGCTAATCAAACCGGGAGATAGCTGGTTCTCCCCGAAATCTATTTAGGTAGAGCCTCGGACGAATACTTACGGGGGTAGAGCACTGTTAAGGCTAGGGGGTCATCCCGACTTACCAACCCTTTGCAAACTCCGAATACCGTAAAGTACTATCCGGGAGACACACGGCGGGTGCTAACGTCCGTCGTGAAGAGGGAAACAACCCAGACCGCCAGCTAAGGTCCCAAAGTCATAGTTAAGTGGGAAACGATGTGGAAAGGCCCAGACAGCCAGGAGGTTGGCTTAGAAGCAGCCATCCTTTAAAGAAAGCGTAATAGCTCACTGGTCGAGTCGGTCTGCGCGGAAGATGTAACGGGGCTAAACTATGCACCGAAGCTGCGGATT
>NZ_AHCA01000043.1 GCF_000238355.1 Pseudoalteromonas haloplanktis ATCC 14393 | reverse complement strand
GTGGTGTCGTTGGTTTCGCCAATGACATTGATGGTAACACTCGGGGCTAAGGTGTTGAGTGTGAAGTTATCGGTGGCACTGTTGTTATTGCCTGCTGCATCGCTGACGCTGGCAACCACGGTATAATCATCATCAGCAAGCACCGGCGCGGTGACCGCCCACTCGCCATTACTATCAACCGTGGCACTGAGTGAGGTGACGGTGCCGCTGCTGTCGGTGACGGTGAGGCTGATCACTGTCCCTTGTGGCTCTGATGAAGTACCACTGAGTGTTGGGGTGTCATCATTGATTGCCCCAAGGTTATTAATGCTGATCAGCGGATCAAGGGTGTCTAAACGGCCGGTGCCGGTGTCACTGCCGGTGTTGCCCGCGGCATCCGTGATGCTGGCTGTCACGGTATAGCCGCCATCAGGTAAGCTTGGCGCTGTAACCTGCCATGAGCCATCTTCTTGAACGGTGGCGCTTAACCCATAACTGTCGCCATTGGCATCATCTATCCTGATACTGACCACGGTGCCCGCAGGCTCGGTTGAGGTGCCTGTGATTGTCGGCGTGGCGTTATTGCCCAGGCCATTATCATTAACAGTCACACCCGGCACTGACGTATCAATATTACCGGTTAAGGCAAGTTGCGTGTCATTTCCTGCCGCATCAGTGATGCTTGCATCCACGCTATAGTCGCCTTCACTGAGGCCATTAGGAACTTCAACTGACCATTGGCCATTGCTTTGTACTGTTGCAGTCAGGGTTTGTGTCACCCCGTTTGCATCTGTGACAACTAAGGTGACTGTGCCGCCGATTTCATTACTTGTGCCACTGAATACTGGGGTGACATCTTTACCATCTCCGACCCCTTGCACAGTGAGGCTCGGCGCGGCGGTGTCAATCACGCCGCTAATTGAGTCGCTGGTTTCGTTGCCGACCCCGTCGCTAACACTCACATCAATCGTAAATTCACCATCGGGTAATGGGGTGGTTGGGCTGATTGCCCACTCACCATTGGCATCCACTATGGCGGTGACGGTTTGCGTATTACCGTCTTTATCGGTGACTAACACGGTCACCGCTGCGCCTTGCCC
>NZ_AHCA01000044.1 GCF_000238355.1 Pseudoalteromonas haloplanktis ATCC 14393 | reverse complement strand
TCAGGGCAAGTGGTGTTAGATCAAGTCGCGGGTACCTTTGTGTATACCCCTGATGCCAACGTGACAGGGCAAGATAGTTTCACCTATACCTTAACCGATAGCGAAGGCGGGGTATCACTACCTGCAACCGTTACCGTGAATATCGGTGCTGTGAACGACCGTCCTGTAGTGGCTGATGACAGCATTAACACCGATGAAGACACCGCAGCGACCTTGGCTATTTTAGCCAACGACTCAGACGTGGAAGACAGCGGCTTTAACGCAGCGAACGTCAGCTTAGAGAACAAAGGCACCGGCGCTGGCATGTATGACTTTGCGGATGTGAGTGTCAATTTGGATGGCAGTTTAGCGATAACACCTAAACAAGATGTCAACGGTGTGTATAGCTTTACCTACACCCTCACCGACAGCGAAGGGTTAAGCTCAACGCCTGCCACCGTGACACTGACCATTAACGCCATCAATGACGCACCTGTTGCCATGGATAACACCGCGCAACTACAAGAAGAAGGCTCATTTGAGGTTAACGTACTGGGTAACGACAGCGATGTGGATACCGGCGACAGCTTAGATGCCAGCAGTGTCACCATTGTCACAGATGCCACGAATGGTCAAACGCAAATCACCGCAACGGGCGCGATTATTTACACCGCCAACGCCGATTACTTCGGCAGCGACAGCTTTACCTACACAGTTAAAGACAGCAACGGCGCAACCTCCAACGTGGCTACTGTGACCATGACGGTCAACCCAGTGAATGATGCGCCAGTCGGCCAAGCACAAAGCTTGGCATTGGATGAAGACGCCAGTTTATTGATCACTTTACTTGCCACGGACATTGAAAACGACAGCTTAACTTATCGCATTGATAGCGATGTGAGCCAAGGCACACTCGTGCAACAAAGTGCAGATAGCTGGCTGTATACACCCACAACTAACTACAATGGCAGTGACAGCTTTAGCTTTATTGCCAACGATGG
>NZ_AHCA01000045.1 GCF_000238355.1 Pseudoalteromonas haloplanktis ATCC 14393 | reverse complement strand
CTCGGGTTTTTTTAGTATTAATTAGCTAGGCTAACTATTACTCTACGATAGTTGCTACAACACCAGCACCTACAGTACGGCCACCTTCACGGATAGCGAAACGAAGACCTTCGTCCATCGCGATTGGCGCGATTAGAGTTACTGTCATCTTAACGTTATCACCAGGCATTACCATTTCTACGCCTTCTGGTAACTGTACGTCACCTGTTACGTCAGTTGTACGGAAGTAGAACTGTGGACGGTAACCTTTGAAGAAAGGAGTATGACGACCACCTTCATCTTTAGAAAGTACGTATACTTCTGAAGTGAATGTAGTGTGTGGCTTGATTGAACCAGGCTTAGCTAGTACTTGACCACGTTCAACGTCTTCACGCTTAGTACCACGTAAAAGTGCACCAATGTTCTCACCAGCACGACCTTCGTCTAGTAGCTTACGGAACATTTCAACACCAGTACAAGTAGATTTAGTTGTATCACGGATACCAACGATTTCTACTTCGTCATTCACGTTGATGATACCAGCTTCAACACGACCAGTTACAACTGTACCACGACCTTGGATTGAGAAAACGTCTTCGATAGGCATGATGAATGGCTTATCGATGTCGCGCTCTGGCTCTGGGATGTAAGAATCAAGTGCGTCTGCAAGTTCAATGATCTTGTCTTCCCACTCTTTCTCGCCTTCTAACGCTTTAAGCGCAGAACCAGCGATTAGTGGTAAGTCATCACCTGGGAAGTCGTACTCAGAAAGAAGTTCACGAACTTCCATTTCTACTAATTCAAGTAGCTCTTCGTCATCAACCATGTCACATTTGTTCATGAACACAACGATGTAAGGTACGCCAACTTGACGAGAAAGAAGGATGTGCTCACGCGTTTGTGGCATAGGGCCGTCAGTCGCAGCAACAACTAGGATAGCGCCGTCCATTTGAGCAGCACCAGTGATCATGTTTTTAACATAATC
>NZ_AHCA01000046.1 GCF_000238355.1 Pseudoalteromonas haloplanktis ATCC 14393 | reverse complement strand
ACTATGGCGGTGACGGTTTGCGTATTACCGTCTTTATCGGTGACTAACACGGTCACCGCTGCGCCTTGCCCTGCATCCGTTGTGCCGCTGACTTCTGGGGTATTATCGTTGCTAAGTGTATCCACATTCACGGTTAAAGTCGGCGGTGTACCATCAAAATCAAGCGAGTTAATCGTGCGTATATTACCTGCTTCATCGCTGGCACTGGCGGTCACGGAGGCCACACTCAGTAATGGAATGGTTAAACCGAGTAGACTCCAATCACCATTGGCATCGGTGGTTGTGGTGTAGGTTGCCCCAATACCGCCGCCGAGTAAGTTTTCGGTGATGGTGATTGTGCTACCCGCTGGTAAATCAGAAGTACCGGTGAGGGTCACGAGTTGCCCAAGCAAGAAGGTGGGCACAAAGGCAAGCGCTGGCGGTATGGTATCCACCACGCCATTGTCAGTAGCGCTGCCAGTGTTGCCGGCTGCATCGCTGAGGCTGGCGGTGACTGTATAAGCGCCATCAAGCAATGGTTGCGCAGCTTCGGCGCTCCAATGACCACTGCCATCGGTTTGCACTGTCACTGTATGGCTGCCATTGCTATCAGTGAAGGTAATCGCGATATCACTGTTCGCTAAATCCGATGTACCTGTTACTACTGGCGTATTATCGTTGGTTAATGTCGGTGCATCGATGCTGACGGTTGGCGCTTGTGTGTCTATCACCCCAGTTACGCTATCGCTGCCGATATTGCCTGCGGCGTCTGTGACACTCACATTGACTGTGTACTCACCTTCGGCTATCGCGTTACTGGCCTCCACTGACCAATTGCCTGCTGCATCCGTTGTCGCTGTCGCGCTTTGGACTGCCCCATTGGCGCCAATGAGCGTCACGCTCACTTGCGTGCCCGCTGGCACGCCACTGCTTTGGCCACTAATGAGCGGGGTCACATCACTGCT
>NZ_AHCA01000047.1 GCF_000238355.1 Pseudoalteromonas haloplanktis ATCC 14393 | reverse complement strand
AAATAGGAGTCATCTTTCCAGTTATATGCAAGTCTAAAACTAAATCCATCATTCTCATAGTAACCAATTACGTTAAATGACTGAGGTGCCACTGCATATAACGTACTATCTTCTGTGCCATCTTGATCGATATAGGTATAGTTAAACACACCACCGAAGCCATTCCACGGGTATGATAAAAAGTCTAGCTTCTGCTGAATTGCCAATTCAACACCAGTCAGTTCAATTGTGTCACTGTCGTTATACTTTTCAACAACCCGTACAGAGCGATAGTACTCTGTACCATCATCACCTAAGTACGGTTCAACTTGTGTACAAGTAAAACCACCCGTTGCAGGGTTGTCTTCACGAACCACATCGCTGCCTAACGCATCTATCACTAAAGCATCACCTTCAGGGCATGTGTCTCTGTCTTCAAAGAAACCTGTTAATTCTTTACGGAACAGACCAACAGAGATTGCACTACCATCACGGTTATACCACTCAAGTGATAAATCATAGTTATCAGCATCATACGGTTTAACAAAACTGGCTGGCTTATCTACTTTAACATTTGTATTACCACCACTCACATCTGTAGTAGGCGTCATTACACGTAAGTTTGGACGCACAAACCCTTTACTATAAGCAGTTCGAAATACAAGATCTTCCGTTAATTCAAACGATAAGTTAAGTGAAGGTAACCAGTGATCATAGTCGTCGCTAAGTTTAGTTGGCACTAAAATGTCACCAGCTTCGCGATCTCGCTTAATGCCATCAAAATCATTATTAGTATACACATAACGCATACCAACGTTACCTCGCCAAGGTACATTACCTATATCCCCATAAATATCAGTCATGAAGTAAGCTGAAGATATAGTCTGCTCCACGTCAAA
>NZ_AHCA01000048.1 GCF_000238355.1 Pseudoalteromonas haloplanktis ATCC 14393 | reverse complement strand
TACGGTGCATCTTGATCAACATTTAATGCAGGAACACCACCAATCGTTGGGGCGTCATTAACGTTTACCACAGTTAAGTTAAAGGCTGGCAGGCTGACGGTATCCATGCCATCGCTGACACTGATCACAATATTGCTGTGCACGCCCACATCGCTGTTACTGGCGGTGCCACTGAGTGTTCCAGTGCTGCTATCAAAGCTCAACCAACTTGGCTTATTGGTAATACTAAAGGTGAGGCTGTCGCCTTCTGTATCAACGGCCGTTGGGGTGAAGCTGTAGGCGGTTTTCTCACTGATTGACACACTTGGCGCGCCGCTGATCACTGGCACGTCATTTACGCTAGTGACATTCACAGTGATGTCGGCCGGTGCTGAATCCACCGTGCCGTCGTTGACCATAAAGCTAAAGGAGTCGCTACCAAAGAAGTGGCTATCCCCTTGATACACGGCTTGTGATCCTGTCAGGGTCACGGTGCCATTTTGAGGCTGTGTACTTATTTGATAAGTTAAAGTATCTCCTTCGATATCGCTGCCAGCCAGATTGATAGTAATTGCACTGTCTTCATTAACAGACACGGTATCATTGCTGGCAACCGGTGCATCATTGATGGCATTGACACTCAGGTTTACACTCACTGGGGCTGAGTCTAACGCGCCATCGTTGGCAATAAAGCTAAAGCTGTCACTGCCATTGTAGTTAGTTGTGGGTGTATACAGCCAGCTATC
>NZ_AHCA01000049.1 GCF_000238355.1 Pseudoalteromonas haloplanktis ATCC 14393 | reverse complement strand
GGTGATTTAAGTCAAGCATTTGTTAATGCCCAAGGCTGGGATAATTACAACTACGATGTTGATTGGCAAAGTCCAACAGCCTTAACTGCGCAGTCGCTCACTACCGCTGATGCATTAAATGATGGTCGCCGATTAAGCCACTATATTACAGGTCGGGTTGATAATCCTGTGCGCGAAATGTCTACTGGTGAGTTTGATGCTAAGCGCTATGTAGACTTTGGCTTCGGCGATGGTTTTATGTTTGGTGCTGTGAAGTTCGGCGTACGTTACAGTCGTGAGGTACTTGAAAACTTTGACCAAGCAATCGGTGCTGTCGGTGTTAATGCTGATGCGGTCGGCAGCTTCACAATTAGTGATGCGTTAGTCTCTGATGGTCAAACCGAGTTTTTTAATGGTAATTTCCCAGGCACATTTGGCGCAAATTCGGGCTGGAAAACGATTGATAATTTATCCCACATTGCAGCATTACAAGATGGCATGGCTGATATTGAAGGGGGTATCAAAGCGGGGGAGACTGGTTTCTATGAGGTTTTCACTGGCCCTCACCCACAGAAATATGCAACAAACTTTGACGTGGAGCAGACTATATCTTCAGCTTACTTCATGACTGATATTTATGGGGATATAGGTAATGTACC
>NZ_AHCA01000050.1 GCF_000238355.1 Pseudoalteromonas haloplanktis ATCC 14393 | reverse complement strand
GGTGATTTAAGTCAAGCATTTGTTAATGCCCAAGGCTGGGATAATTACAACTACGATGTTGATTGGCAAAGCCCGACTGCGTTAAATGCGTTGTCGCTTACTACCGCTGATGCATTAAATGATGGCCGCCGATTAAGCCACTATATTACAGGTAGAATTGATAATCCTGTGCGCGAAATGTCTACTGGTGAGTTTGATGCTAAGCGCTATGTAGACTTTGGCTTCGGCGATGGTTTTATGTTTGGTGCTGTGAAGTTCGGCGTACGTTACAGTCGTGAGGTACTTGAAAACTTTGACCAAGCAATCGGTGCTGTCGGTGTTAATGCTGATGCGGTCGGCAGCTTCACAATTAGTGATGCGTTAGTCTCTGATGGTCAAACCGAGTTTTTTAATGGTAATTTCCCAGGCACATTTGGCGCAAATTCGGGCTGGAAAACGATTGATAATTTATCCCACATTGCAGCATTACAAGATGGCATGGCTGATATTGAAGGGGGTATCAAAGCGGGCGATAGTGGGTTTTATGAGCGCTTTAATGGACCGCACCCACAGCAGTACGCCACTAATTTTGACGTGGAGCAGACTATATCTTCAGCTTACTTCATGACTGATATTTATGGGGATATAGGTAATGTACC
>NZ_AHCA01000051.1 GCF_000238355.1 Pseudoalteromonas haloplanktis ATCC 14393 | reverse complement strand
TCAAACCTTTCGCGGCTAAAGCCGGCTCCTACGATAAATTTAAACCCTGTAGGAAATGGCTTTAGCCATGATTTTATAAACAACACGGCATTAAGCGGCTCCTACATTTGGAAGCACAGGTGCTCGGTTTTAGGCTCTAGATCCTAGTCACTTACCTAGAACCTATCCCTTTAGGCACGCTTCCGCCCCTAGGTTGCAGTTCCTACGTTCTGATAAATTAAGCTCAAATTTTTAGGTTCTAGGTTAATCAGTTTTAAAATTAAAGATGAAAGGTCAAACCTTTCGCGGCTAAAGCCGGCTCCTACGATAAATTTAAACCCTGTAGGAAATGGCTTTAGCCATGAATTTTATAAAGCCCGAACTACAAAGTCATAAACCTAGGTTTTAGGCATTATCAGTTACTAAATAAATTAAACCTTCGCGGCTAAAGCCGGCTCCTACATTTGGAAGCACAGGTGCTCGGTTTTAGGCTCTAGTTCCTAGTCACTTACCTAGAACTATCCCTTTAGGCACGCTTCCGCCCCTAGGTTGTAGTTCCTACGTTCTGATAAATTAAGCTCAAATTTTTAGGTTCTAGGTTAATCAGTTTTAAAATTAAAGATG
>NZ_AHCA01000053.1 GCF_000238355.1 Pseudoalteromonas haloplanktis ATCC 14393 | reverse complement strand
CCAAATGTGCCTGGGAAATTACCATTAAAAAACTCGGTTTGACCATCAGAGACTAACGCATCACTAATTGTGAAGCTGCCGACCGCATCAGCATTAACACCGACAGCACCGATTGCTTGGTCAAAGTTTTCAAGTACCTCACGACTGTAACGTACGCCGAACTTCACAGCACCAAACATAAAACCATCGCCGAAGCCAAAGTCTACATAGCGCTTAGCATCAAACTCACCAGTAGACATTTCGCGCACAGGATTATCAACCCGACCTGTAATATAGTGGCTTAATCGGCGACCATCATTTAATGCATCAGCGGTAGTGAGCGACTGCGCAGTTAAGGCTGTTGGACTTTGCCAATCAACATCGTAGTTGTAATTATCCCAGCCTTGGGCATTAACAAATGCTTGACTTAAATCACCTTGAGCAGAGTCTAATTGAATATCAATACCGGTCGGAACAGTATCAACATTAACCCCATTTACTTTTGTTGTCGCTTTATGGTGTCCTGTATGTCTAAAGTCTAAACCGATATTTTGAAATTTATTTTCTGATTCTGAATGAGTAAGCAT
>NZ_AHCA01000054.1 GCF_000238355.1 Pseudoalteromonas haloplanktis ATCC 14393 | reverse complement strand
CCAAATGTGCCTGGGAAATTACCATTAAAAAACTCGGTTTGACCATCAGAGACTAACGCATCACTAATTGTAAAGCTGCCGACCGCATCAGCATTAACACCGGCAGCACTAACTGCTTGGTCAAAGTTTTCAAGTACCTCACGACTGTAACGTACGCCGAACTTCACAGCACCAAACATAAAACCATCGCCGAAGCCAAAGTCTACATAGCGCTTAGCATCAAACTCACCAGTAGACATTTCGCGCACAGGATTATCAACCCGACCTGTAATATAGTGGCTTAATCGGCGACCATCATTTAATGCATCAGCGGTAGTGAGCGACTGCGCAGTTAAGGCTGTTGGACTTTGCCAATCAACATCGTAGTTGTAATTATCCCAGCCTTGGGCATTAACAAATGCTTGACTTAAATCACCTTGAGCAGAGTCTAATTGAATATCAATACCGGTCGGAACAGTATCAACATTAACCCCATTTACCTTTGTTGTCGCTAGGTGGTGTCCTGTATGTCTAAAGTCTAAACCGATATTTTGAAATTTATTTTCTGATTCTGAATGAGTAAGCAT
>NZ_AHCA01000055.1 GCF_000238355.1 Pseudoalteromonas haloplanktis ATCC 14393 | reverse complement strand
CCTGGGGCTGGATCACCTCCTTATACGATTTAGAACTTATTTGTTCGAAGTGTCCACACAGATGATTGTTATTGTAAAGAGAACAACACTTATTGTTTGGGTCTGTAGCTCAGTTGGTTAGAGCGCACCCCTGATAAGGGTGAGGTCGGTAGTTCAAATCTACTCAGACCCACCACTTTGCTCCCATACTTCGTTATGGCACGCCTCGTTTAGTGGACTAAACGTCGTTATACCATGCCTTGTCTGGAAACAAAGTCGGTATACAAACAATAAGTACCAGCACATGTGGGGCTATAGCTCAGCTGGGAGAGCGCCTGCCTTGCACGCAGGAGGTCAGCAGTTCGATCCTGCTTAGCTCCACCACTTTTACTTCTTAAAAATAAATATTCTTTATCGGGTAGCAACACCACCTGAGAATAGAGTGTGTTTAATTTTGAGAAGTTTTTGATTCTCTGCTCTTTAAAAATTTGGAAAAGCTGATAATAAAATTCTGATAAATATTCGTATTTATCAAGAGTTTTCAA
>NZ_AHCA01000056.1 GCF_000238355.1 Pseudoalteromonas haloplanktis ATCC 14393 | reverse complement strand
ATACCTGAGGATGCAGCAATCCGCAGCCCATCTTCAATACGAAACGTTACTGAGTACAGTGAAGGTGATCGTATTTCTTTTACGGGTAATATCGAATGGCGGCCTACCAGCGACATGACGATTGGCGCACACTTATTATACACCAAGCGTGACTTAGACAGTGGGACCAAACAAGACGCTCAATTTAGCGCCGGTTATAATCAAAACAAACCGCAAAATAGTGACAGGTTCTATATGATTGAACCTGATATGAACACAGCACCATTCATTTATGACAGCTTGGAGGATGGCACCCCTGTATATGCCGTCAGTAAAACCGCTATAACGGATGGTGAGTATCTTTTTACCAATCGTGAAACGACCTTTTTTGAAGAAGCAAAAGGCTTATTTTTATACGGCGACTACGTTGTAGGGGATTGGACTTTTGATGCAATGCTTACTCATTCAGAATCAGAAAATAAATTTCAAAATATCGGTTTAGACTTTAGACATACAGGACACCA